>NZ_FNPZ01000008.1 GCF_900107435.1 Herbiconiux ginsengi | reverse complement strand
GTGGTGTTCGACACCGAGAAGGGCATGAAGGTGGGCGTGGCGAGCCCGTTCCTCGAAGCGCACACCGCCGTGATCGATCCCGAACTCACGCTCACCTGCCCGCCCGGACTCACCGCGGCGACGGGGGCGGATGCGCTGTCGCACCTCGTCGAGGCCTTCACCGGACGCGTGAAGAACCCGTCGGCCGACGACCTCGACACGAAGCTCTACGCGGGAAAGAACCGCCTCACCGACGTGTTCGCCCGCAACGGCCTCACGCTGCTGAACACCTCGCTCGAGGCCGTGGCCGCGAACCCCTCCGACCTCGAGGCGCGTTCGGACACGATGTTCGCCGCGTACAGCGCGGGAATGTCGATCAACACGGCCGGAACTGCCGGGGCGCACGCCATCCAAGGCTCGGTGGGTAACCTCACCCACACCCCGCACGGCTTCGGCATCAGCGCACTGCTGCCCTACGTCATGCGCTTCAACCTGCCCGAGCGCGTCGACGAGTTCGCCGAGATCGGGCGACTGCTCGGTGTCGCCTCGCCGTCGGACTCGCCGCTCGAACAGGCGCACGCCGGCATCCAGCGCATCGAAGGGCTGCTCGCCGCGATCGGCGCACCGCTCGACGTCAAGTCGCTCGGCCTCTCCCCCGACGACTTCGGCTTCGTCGCCGACCAGGCGATGCTCGCCACCCGTCTCACCGCGAACAACCCGCGCGAGCTCAGCAAGGAGGCCGTCGTGGCCATCCTCGAGCGCAGCTACGCGGGCGACCGGAGCTGGTGGGAGGTGTGAGCGCGGCACCGCGGACCGCCGTGGGCGAGGGCGCCGCGCCGCCCGAGGGCGGTGGGCGCACCCCGCCGGAGAGTGATCGGCCGGCGCCGGATGCAGCCCGGCCGGTGGTCGCGATCGCGGGTGCCGGATCGATCGGGGTCGCGTTCGCGGTGCTCTTCGCTTCGGCCGGGCATCCGGTGCGGGTGTGGGACGCCTTTCCCGAGGCGTTCGAGCGGGCGCGAGCCGATCTCCGCTCGCGCCTCGGGCTGCTCGCCGAGTTCGGGTTGCTCGCGGAGTCACCTTCCCTCGTCGCCGGGCGGGTCTCGTTCGAAGCCGAGCTCGCCGATGCGCTCGGCGCCGCCGTTCTCGTGCAGGAGTGCGCACCGGAACGCGTGGAGCTCAAGCGGGAGCTGTTCGCGGCGGTCGCCGCAGTCGCACCCGCCGATGCGATCCTCGCCTCGTCGAGCTCGGCCATCACACCGAGCACGATCCTGGCCGGGCTCGAACCCGCCGGCGTGGTCCCTGCCGACCGCGATGCCGCCGGCGTCGACGCGGCCGAGCTCGACGTCGCTCTCACGGGTGTTGCTGCGCGGCTGATCGTGGCGCATCCGGGCAATCCGCCCTACCTGCTCCCGGTGATCGAGCTTGTGCCCTCTCCGGCGACGGATGCGGCCGTGCTCGACCGCGCATCCGCTCTGTATCGCGGCGCGGGGCTGCGGCCCGTGCTCGTGCGCAAAGAAGTCGAGGGGTTCCTCTTCAACCGTCTGCAGGGCGCCGTGCTGCGTGAGGCGTACGCGCTCGTGCGCGACGGGGTGGCCACGGTCGACGACATCGACGAGGTGGTGCGCTCGGGGCTCGGCCGGCGGTGGAGCTTCATCGGCCCGTTCGAGACGGTCGATCTGAACACCCGCGGCGGTCTCGAGTCGCACGCCGAGAAGATGGGCCCCGCCTACGAGCGCATGGGTGCCGAGCGCGGCCAGCACGATCCGTGGACCCCCGATCTGGTCGCGACCGCGGTCGCGCAGCGCCGCGCCCTCCTCCCCCTCGACGAGTGGGAGGCCCGAGTCCGCTGGCGCGACGAGCAGCTCATGCGCCTGAAGCCCCTCTGGGAGGGTATGAGTTCCCGCTGACCCCTCACGACTCGTCTCAAATCGGGCAAGAACGCGAGTTGTGGCCCCGTTTGGGACGAGTCGATGTCAGCGGCGGCTCGTGAGGGCGAGGTCGGCGCCGATACTCTCGGCCGCCGCCAGGAGGGCCGGCACGAACTCCTCGGTGAGCTTCTCCAGCGAGGAGGTGCCCGTGGTGGTGGAGACGTTGATGGCCGCCACGACCGATCCGCCGCGGTGCACCGGCGCCGCAACCGAGCGCAGGCCCACCTCGAGCTCCTGGTCGACGATGGTCCAGCCGCGTTCGCGCACCGCGTCGAGCTCGGCCCGCAGCGCCTCCGGATCGGTCAGCGTCGACGGCGTGAAAGCGGCCGGGTGCAGGTCGCCGAGGAGCGCATCCCGCTCGGCGGCCGGCAGATTCGCGAGCAGCACCCGCCCCATCGAAGTGGCATAGGCCGGGAAGCGCGTGCCGATCGTGATGCCGACGGTCATGATGCGCCGCGTGGGCACCCGCGCCACGTAGACGATGTCGCGGCCGTCGAGAACGGATGCCGAGGTCGACTCCCCGAGCTCGCGTGACAGCTGCTCCAGGTGCGGCTGGGCGACCTCGGGCAAGCTGAGCCCGGAGAGGTAGCTGAAGCCCAGTTCGAGCACCCTCGGCGTGAGGGCGAAGAGCTTACCGTCGGTGCGCACGTAGCCGAGTTCCACCAGGGTGAGGAGGAAGCGGCGTGCAGTGGCCCGGGTGAGGTCGGTGACCCGCGCGATGTCGCTGAGCGTCATCTCGGGGCGCTCGGCGGTGAATGCCTTCACCACGTCGAGGCCGCGGGCCAGCGACTGCACGAACTGGCTGCTCGGCTCCGGGTGCTCGCTCATCTCGGCCATCGTCACATGCTATCGGCGGGCGGCGCGGCGCATCCGGTGACCCGCACCGCGAATCCGCTCGGTGTGCGGGGGGCCGGCCGCGCGCATCCGGTCACCGTTCCAGCACGACCGCGAGGCCCTGACCCACGCCGATGCAGATCGCGGCCACCCCGACACCACCCCCACGTCGCGCCAGCTCGTGCGCGACGTGACCGATGATGCGCCCTCCGGAGGCGCCGAGCGGGTGCCCCATGGCGATCGCCCCGCCGTGGATGTTCACCTTCTCGGGGTCGAGCTCGGTCCACAGACGGAGGCACGCGAGGCTCTGCACGGCGAAGGCCTCGTTGAGCTCCACGAGATCCACGTCGGCCCAGGTCTTGCCGGCGCGCGCGAGGGCGCGGTTCGCGGCCTCGACCGGTGCGATGCCGAACACGTCGGGGTCGACGCCCGACACCCCGCGACCGGCGATGCGGGCGAGCGGCTCGGCCCCGGGCACGGCGTTCTCGCCGCCGACGAGCACCATCGACGAGCCGTCGTTGAGCGGTGAGGAATTGCCGGCCGTGACGGTGCCGTCGGGCCGGAACGCGGGCTTCAGGCCGGAGAGCGAGTCGACCGACGAACCGGGGCGGATGCCCTCGTCGCGGTCGAGCTCGACACCGGGCACGGGCACGATCTCGTTCGCATAGACGCCTGCATCCCACGCGGCGGCCGCGAGGTTGTGCGAGCGGGCCGCGAAGGCATCCTGCTCCTCCCGCGAGATGGCGAAGCGGTCGGCGAGGATCTCGGCCGACTCGCCGTTCGAGATCGCCCACTCCTTCGGCATGGCGGGGTTCACGAAGCGCCAGCCGAGCGTGGTCGAGTACATGGTCTCGTTACCGGCCGGATAGGGCCGCGACGGCTTGCCGATCACCCACGGCGCCCGGCTCATCGACTCGACACCGCCGGCCACCATCACATCGGCGTCACCCGCCTCGATCGCACGACTGGCCTGGATGACGGCCTCGACGCTCGATCCGCAGAGCCGGTTCACCGTGGCTCCGGGAACGGATGTCGGCAGCCCGGCGAGCAGCAGGGCCATGCGGGCGACGTCGCGGTTGTCCTCCCCGGCCTGGTTGGCAGCGCCGAGGATGACGTCGTCGATCGCGGCGGGGTCGAGCCCCGGTGTGCGCTCGAGCAGCGCGTGCAGCGTCGACGCCGCGAGGTCGTCGGGCCGCACCCCCGCGAGCGCCTTGCCGATGCGGCCGAACGGGGTGCGCACGGCGTCGTAGACGAAACTGCCGGTCATGGGATGTTCCTCTCTCGCGACCCGTCAAAATCCGCCCAATCCGCGCCGTTTTCAGGGCGGATTTCGACGGGTCGCGAGGAGGGGACGCGGGGTTGTGGGGGGGTGGGGGGTGGGTTAGGGGGTGCGGTCGAGCAGGGTGAGACCGGTGATCGTGCGGAGTTCGTCGAGCGTGGTGTCGCCGAAGACGTCGGTGACGGCCAGGCCGTCCGGCGTGACGTCGAAGACGGCGAGATCGGTGTAGATGCGGCTCACACAGCGCACGCCGGTGACCGGATACGTGCACTCGGCCACGATCTTCGCGGTACCGTCGCGGGTCACCAGGTCGGTCATCACGTAGACGTCTTTGGCGCCGATGGCAAGGTCCATGGCGCCACCCACCGCGGGGATCGCATCCGGAGCACCCGTGTGCCAGTTGGCCAGGTCGCCTCGCTCGGAGACCTGGAAGGCGCCCAGCACGCACACGTCGAGGTGGCCGCCGCGCATCATGCCGAAGGAGTCGGCGTGATGGAAGTAGGCGGCGCCCGGTAACTCGGTGACCGGCTGCTTGCCGGCGTTGATCAGATCGGGGTCGATGCGGCCGGCCTCCGGCTTCGGGCCCATGCCGAGCATCCCGTTCTCGGTGTGCAGGATGATCTCGAGGTCGTCGGGCAGGTAGTTCGCGATGAGCGTGGGCGCGCCGATGCCGAGGTTGACGTAGGCGCCCTCGGGGATGTCGCGGGCGATGCGAGCGGCGAGCGCCTCGCGGTCGATGCCTGTCATGCCACCTTCTCCGTTCCGACGAACTCGCCGTCGTGCAGCCAGGGCCGCTCGCCCACCGCGACCACCCGGTTCACGAAGATGCCCGGCGTGACGACGGCCTCGGGGTCGAGGGCACCGAGTTCCACCACCTCGTCGACCTGCACGATGGTGGTGGCCGCCGCCGCCGCCATCAGCGGGCCGAAGTTGCGGGCCGTCTTGCGGTAGATCAGGTTGCCCCAGCGGTCGGCTTTGAAGGCGCTGACCAGGGCGTAGTCGGCGCGGAGGGGGTATTCGAGCAGGTACTCACGACCGTCGATCGTGCGGGTCTCCTTGCCCTCGGCCACCAGGGTGCCGACACCGGTGGGCGTGTAGAAGGCGCCGATGCCCGAACCGGCGGCACGGATGCGCTCGGCCAGGTTGCCCTGCGGCACCAGTTCGAGCTCGATCTCACCCGCACGGTATTTCGCGTCGAAGACATGGGAGTCGACCTGACGCGGGAAGGAACAGACCACCTTGCGCACCCGGCCCGCACCGATCAGCGCGGCGATGCCGGTGTCGCCGTTTCCGGCGTTGTTGTTGACGACCGTCAATCCGGTCGCGCCCTGCTCGATCAACGCGTCGATCAACTCGACCGGCTGACCCGCCCGGCCGAAGCCGCCGATCATGACGGTCGACCCGTCTTCGATGCCGGCCACCGCATCCTGGATGCCCGGGCTCACCTTCGAGATCATCTCGCCTCCTGTGTTCGCGATACGAACGAGTGTACGCATCCCGATACTATCAGCCCCCCACGCACCTGTACAGACCTCGCGACCCGCCAAAAAAGGCCCTGAAACGTGAGTTTTCAGGGCCTTTTTTGGCGGGTCGCGAGGAGGGTTAGCCCCAGGTGCCGGGGGGTGAGGCGTACTCGGGCACGGGGGTGTACGACCAGTGCGCGCCGTTCGCGTAGTGACTGCTCGCCCAGGGCGACGCCCAGATCGCGGCCTCGATCTGCGCGGTGGGGGCGGATGACGAGAAGCCGGCCACGATCGCCGCGTACCCGGAGTTGCCGTGCAGGGCGTTGCCCACGTTCTCGGCGGCGGTGACGAGATTGTCGTAGCTGCCGAGACCGCTGCCGCCGCCCGATCCCCAACCGTTGTTGAGCGGGTTGTTGCGCAGCCACCAATCGTCGGGGCCGTTCTCCTGGCGCATCCAGCGCAGCATGACGGTGACGTTCGACTCGCTCACCGGGAAGCCCGCGAGGTAGAGCACGAGCTCGGCCCAGTCGCGGTTGGTGCTGCCCGAGGTGTAGGTCTCGAGACCCGGGGCGGCGGCGAAGCCGTCGCGCGAGATCGCGGCGGCGACGGCGCTCCCCGGAACGGCGACGGTCTGGTCGGGCTGGGCGTATCCGGCCGACTGCCGGGCGGCGGCTTGGGCTTCTTCGGTGGGCGGCGGCGGCGCGAGCGCTGTGAGGGCAGTGAGCGCGAACACGGCCGCACCGGCGCAGAGGGTGAGGATGACGCCCCGAGGGCGTGGACCACGGCCGGGGCGGTTCGAGTTTCGGAGGAAGAGTGTCATCGGGGCTGCTCCGCGGAGACCGCACCGAGCGGCCGCGCCGAGGTGCCCCACCCTACCAGCCGGGCCCCGAACCCGCCTGGGTGCATCCGGTCGCCCGCCCACGCGCCTGCTCATCCCGCACGTTTTCGCGGTACCGAGGCTCGGCATTGCGCCACAATGCGCGGATCGGCGCCGCGGAGAAGGGCGGCCTCCAGCGAGGCACCCGCGGGATCCACCCCCGAACACGGCACATCGCTCTTGTGCTCGGCACCCTCGCCGTGATTTATTAACGTCGTCAAGTAATTACGGCAACGTTGCCGGAGATGGGGAACTGATGCACGAACGCAAGAAACTCCTTCGCACGACGATCGCGGCGGTCACCGCCGGCGTCGTGGCACTCTCGATCGGTCTGGCCGGCGCGGGGACCGCCGCCGCGACGGAGGAGACACCACCACCCGACACGCCCGCCGCGACGGAGGCGCCCTCGCCCGAGCCGGGCACCGACGCTCGCACGCCCACCCCCGACCCCGCCGACCCCGCCGAGCTCGCCACCAAGCCCTACCTCGGCTGGAGCAGCTACAGCATGCAGGTCTACTCGGGCGACAGCAAGTGGATCACCGCCGATCAGATCATCGCCCAATCGGATGCGATGCACGAGAAGCTGCAGCCCTTCGGCTACGACCACATCAACGTCGACTCGGGCTGGAACGGCAGCGTCGACGGCAACGGACTCCCGGTGCCGAGCGCCGAGCTCTACCCCGACGGTCTGCAGACGGTCATCGACCACGTGCACGCCAACGGCCAGAAGTTCGGCCTCTACTTCATCCCGGGCATCTCCCCGGATGTCTACGAGCAGGCGCTGCCCATCGCCGGCGCTCCCGAGTGCACCACGCACGACATCGTGAAGCAGCCGATCCAGCAGGCCGACTACTGGAACATCGGCTACCGCCTCGACTTCGCGAACCCGTGCTCGCAGAAGTACATCGACTCGATCGCGAACCTGCTCGACACCTGGGGCGTCGACTTCGTGAAGTTCGACAGCGTCACCCCGGGATCGGGCATCAGCGACCTCTCGCTGGATGCGCGCGACGACGTGTCCGCGTGGTCGCAGGCCCTGCACTCCCGCGGCATCTGGTTCGAGCTCTCCTGGGCGCTCGACATCAACTACGCCGACTACTGGAAGGAGAAGGCCGACGGCTGGCGGGTGGACTGGGACGTCGAGTGCTACTGCGCCCACGAGGCCCTCACCACCTGGGAGAACATCGACCGCCTGTTCCCGCGGATGGCCGACTGGTGGCGCCACGGCGGCCCGGGCGGCTGGAACGACCTCGACTCGCTCGACGTGGGCAACGGATCGATGGACGGCCTCACCCGCGACGAACGCCGCACCGCCACCACCCTCTGGGCCATCTCGGCCGCCCCGATGTATCTCGGCAACGACCTCACGCAGCTCGACCAGTTCGGCCTCGACCTGGTGACGAACAAGGAGGTACTGGCCGTGAACCAGGCCGGCACGCCCGCGCAACCGGTGTCGATCGCCACGAAGAAGCAGGTCTGGTACGCCCTGAACGCCGACGGCACCTACACGGTGGCGCTGTTCAACCTCGGCCGCACCGACGCCGACATCACGGCGAACTGGGCCGATCTCGGGCTCGCCGGCGGGGCATCCGTGCGCGACCTCTGGGCCGGCAAGAACCTCGGCTCGGCCGACACCGGATTCACCGCCGACGACGTGCCGATCCACGGCGTGCGCCTGTTGAAGGTCACCCCCGCGAAGAAGGCGAACCTCACGGTGAACGACGACTCCCTGCGCGTCTCCTATGACGGCGACTGGGCGCGCAACGGCAACACCGAGGTGGCGGCCACCAGCCAGCCCCTCACTGTGTCGGTGTTCGACTCGTCGACGGGCGCCGCTCCCCCGGCCACCCCGGCCGACGGGCGCACAGTGGCCGTGAACGACAACGATCCGGGCATCGTCTACACGGGTTCGTGGGGCCAGAGCGGCAACCGCGGACTCGGCGACTTCAACGACGACGTGCACTACGTCGAGGCGAACGGGTCGTCGTTCCAGTACACCTTCCAGGGCACCGGCATCGACTACGTCACCGAGACCCACGAGTCGCAGGGCGACGTCGACGTGTATCTCGACGGCGTGTTCCAGCAGACGGTGAGCACTCACCTCGACCCAAGCCAGGGCCGCGGGGTGCAGGTGGCGGTGTGGAGCGCTTCCGATCTGCCGAACGGCAGCCACACCCTGCAGGTCGTGAAGAAGTCGGGCGCGTTCATGCTCCTCGACAAGCTCGACGTCACGCTCGAGAGCCTGCTGAGCACGAGCACCGCGGTCTTCGACCAGGCGCCGGGGGCGGGGGCGGATGTCGCGGTCGAGGTTCTGCGCGACCCGGGCGAACTGGCAGGCCTCAGCCACGACGGCGCAGCACTCGTGGCCGGCACCGACTACGACGTGTCGGGCTCCACGATCACGATCCGGTCGGCCTATCTGGCGACGCTGCCCACGGGCGATGCGGTGATCGACGTCGCATTCCGCGGCGACCTCCACGACGACGTGCACGCCACCAGCACGAACGGCGATTCCGTCTCGTTCGCCTTCCGGGGAACAGGGGTCTCGTGGAGCGGCCCGACCGGCCCCGACCAGGGCACGGTCGAGGTGCGCCTCGACGGTGCGGTGGTGGCGACCGTCGACACGCACAGCGACGCGCGCCTCACCGCGCAGCCGCTGTTCTCGTCCGATGATCTGAGAGACGGCGACCACACCATCACCGTGGTGAAGACATCCGGCACCCTGCTGCGGCACGATGCCTTCAGCTACACGGTGAAGAAGGTGAAGTAGCCGGAGCGATGCGCTTCCGTCGCCGGCCGGGCATTGAGTCGGGCCGGCGACGGTGGCATCATCGGGGCCAGTGCGTGATCGCGCGTGTGGGGCCGACGAGAGGTGGTGCAGCATGGCCGCGAGCGAGCAGTTCCGGGTGCACGAGGTGGGTGACACCTACTGGCGCGTGGTGTTCGAGAACGGGCCGGTGAACCTGATCGACCCCGACACCGTCGAGCAGCTGGCCGATCTGGTCACGCGCATCGAAGGTGCACCCGAACTCACGGTGGTCGTGTTCGAGAGCGCGAACCCCGACTACTTCATGGCGCACTGGGACTTCCTCTCCGACCCCGCGCGCGTGGCAGCCATGGCGATCGGGCCGACGGGCCTTCCGGCCTACGTCGACAACTTCATCCGCCTCAGCCGGGTGCCGCCGCTCACCGTCTCGTCGATCCACGGCCGCGTACGGGCGGCGGGGAGCGAATTCGTGCTGGCCACCGACATCCGCTTCGCCGGCGACCGCGCGGTGCTCGGCCAATTCGAGGTGGGAGTGGGCTCGGTGCCCGGCGGCGGTGCGATGGCGCGGCTCGCCCGGCTGGTGGGGCGCGGGCGAGCGCTCGAGATCCTGCTCGGCGCCGACGACGTGCCGGCCGCCCGGGCCGCGGAGTACGGCTACGTCAACCGGGTGCTCCCCGACGCCGAGCTGGATGCCTTCGTCGACGCGTTCGCCCGCCGGGTGGCGGGTTTCGACCGCACCGCCGTGCGCACCACGAAGCACTTGGTGGACGCGGGGTCGCTGCCCGACTCGAACGACGAATTCGCGTCGGGCATGAAGGCTTTCTTCCAGACATCCGGCCGCCCCGAGAACGCCGACCGCGTGAAGCGCTTGTTCGCTCTCGGCCTGCAGCAGCCCGACGGCATCGAGCGCGACCTCGGCGGGCGCCTCGTGGAGTGACTCGGCACGCGGGAGGGCAGGCCAGGCTCCCGAGACCGGTGGTCGACGGCATCGTGAGTTGGGCGGATGTCCAGGTTGATCGACAGCTGTGGCGTTAGACTCCGGGAGCGATGCCGCACACCATCCTCAGCCAGGCCGACACCGACACGGTGCAGGACTACGTCTTGACCCGCTCGATCATGCGTTTCTCCCGCGGCGCCCCGCCCGAGGAGTGGAAGATCGAGCATCAGGAGGTGCGCCTGGCCTCGGGCCCGCAGTGGCACGAGCCCAACGCCTTCCTCTTCGACTACACTCTGGCCCGCATCGTGATCGCCGCCGAGCGGCAACCACCGCGCCGGCGCCCCGACGAGGCGACCTTCGTCGACCACTTCCTCGACGCCGTGCGGGCCTCGGCGGCGAAGTCGGCCCGTCACCTCTGGGCCGCACGCCAGGCCGAGCGGATGACCGCCCCCGATTCCACGACGGTGGCCCTCGTCAGTCTGCTGCTGACCCCGCCCGAGACCGAGCACCGTGCGGCGTTGATCCACCGCCTGCCGCCGCCCTATCGTCCGTAGAGCCCCTGGAGGAGCGGCGCTCAGCGCAGCGGGGTGAATCGCAGCGTGAGCGTCCGCTGCTCGGGCCGCAGGATGTGGTCGGGCCAGACATCCGGTCCACAGGCCCGCGAACCGAGTCCGTTCTGCGCCGCGTCGAACCACAGGTACACCCGGTCCGACTCCGGGAGCTCATGCGGGTGAGCGGCCGCCGTCACCTCCGCCGTCGTGTGCCGCCGCAGCGTGAACCCGGGGCGGCGATCGAGGTGATCGGGAGCGGCCTCCACCTTCAGCCACGGCGATCCGGCCTCCCAGAGCACCATTTCACGCAAACCGCTGCGGTGACCGCTCTCCTGCGGGCGCGCGTACGGCACCACGAGGTCGTCGATCGAGGCGGAGTAGCGGCCCACGTGGGCCGAGCGGATGCTGTCCGGATACGACTCCCGCTCCCCCGCGCCGAACCACTCCGCCCGGTCGACGGTCGAGGGCAGATCGAACCGCACCCCGATCCGCGGCCAGTGGATGCCCCCGTCGCCGACCGGTGTCAGCGTCGCCCGGAGCACGGCCGCCTCGCCATCGCGGCTCCACGACTCGTCGAGCAGCACGCTCTCCCGCGAATCGGCGGCGGCGTAGCGGGTGCGGCGGTGCGAGCCGTCGGCCGCGGCCGCCTCGACACGGGGCACCAGGCGGTCGAGACCTGCCTTCTGCCAGAGCTCGGCCGACGACGGCGACGGCTCGCCCTGCCCGCGGTTCGACCAGGGGTCGACCAGGTCGTAGCTGCCGAATCCGCCCTGGCCGGTGAAGTTGCCCGAGAGATCGTTGTCGGTGGGCGCGCGCCAGAGCTCGGCCTGCGGCCCGTCGACGGGTCGGCCGGCGAGCTGCGTCAGGCCCTCGAAAGGAGACCGCGCATCCGGCGCCGTCATCGATCCGGCGACGCGGCGGCCGCGCGACCACGCCGGTGGGCCCACCGGCCTGCCGAGAGCCGTCTGCGCCGTCGCGACGACGTGTCCGGCGGGCGCCCAGGCCGTCGCCTCGGCGAGCGCGATGTCGACCGTGAGCCAGTGCTCACCCGGCGCATCGGTCACCACCGTCGGGGCCGGTAGGCGGACCGCTTCGCCGGCCGGCACGCTGGCGGGGAGCTCGAGCGACCCGTCCGCGGCGGAGCGGCCGTCGACCGAATGCGACCAGCGCACCGCGAACGCCGAGAGGTCGGCCGAGTGCTGACGGTTGTCGATCACGACCTCGCCGCCCTCGAAGGCGATGCGCACCGGCGCCACGACGTGCTTCCACTCGAAGAGCGACGGGCTCGGCGTGCCGTCGGAGAGCACCATGCCGTCCATCACGAAGTTCCCGTCGTGCACGGTCTCGCCGAAGTCGCCACCGTAGGCGTAGTACTCCTGCCCATCCGGAGTCCGCGTGCGAATTCCGTGGTCGCGCCACTCCCACACGAAACCGCCGTGCAGGCGTGGATGACGATCCACGATGTCCTCGTACTGATCGATGGCACCCGGCCCGTTCCCCATCGCGTGCACGTATTCGCACTGCAGGAACGGCTTGGAGCGCTGCCGGGCCGACTCCGCCGCCGAGCAGTCGAGCAGCAGGGAGTCGTCGCCGTCGTCGCCGATCGACCGGGTCTCGGGAACCGTGGCGTACATCCGCGAGTAGACGTCGGTGTACGCCCCCGCGTGGTCTCCTTCGTAGTGCACGGGGCGCTCCGGATCGCGGTCGTGCACCCACGCGGCCATCTCCGCCAGGTTCGACCCGGTGCCGGCTTCGTTCCCGAGCGACCACATGACGATGCTCGGGTGGTTCTTGTCCCGCTCCACCGTGCGCTCGATGCGGTCGAGGTAGGCGTCGCGCCATGCGGGGTCGGCACTCGGATTGCCGGTCCAGCTCAACGTCGAAGCCCCGCTGCGCGAGAACGCGTGGGTCTCGAGGTCGCACTCGAGGATCACCCAGAAACCGAGTTCGTCGGCCAGGTCGAGCAGCCTCGGATGCGGCGGATAGTGACTCGTGCGGATCGCGTTCACATTGAACTGCTTCATCTGGGCCAGATCGGCCCGGGCGAACTCCTCGTCGAACACGCGGCCCCGATCGGGATGCGTCTCGTGCCGGTTCACGCCGTGGAAGAGCACCTTGCGGCCGTTGACGAGGAACTGGTCGCCCCGGATCTCCACGGTGCGGAAGCCCAGGCGCAGGGTGACGGTCTCGGCAGCGTTCGAGACGGTGGCGTCGTAGAGCCGCGGACGCTCCGCCGACCAGGGTTCGACCTGGGCGATGTCGATGGGCGCGACCTCCGCCGCGGTCGCCCAGGTGCGGTCGACGCCGAGCTCGGGGATGCGCAGGCGCACCGGAAACGCGGCGCCTCGCGTCTCCACCTCCACCGTGCCGCGCCCGTCGCGGTAGCCGGCCCGCACCCACACGTCGTCGATGCCTCCGTGCGGTCGCGCCTGCAGGGTCACCGAGCGGAAGATGCCCGGCAGCCACCACTGATCCTGGTCTTCGACGTAGCTCGCCGCCGACCACTGGTGCACGCGCACGACGAGGAGATTCTCGCCCGGCTGCAGCTGCTCCGTCACGTCGAACTCCTGCGCCAGCCGGCTGCCGCTGCCGACGCCGATCTCCACGCCGTTCAGCCACACCTTGTAGCGCGATTCCACGCCGTCGAAGCGGAGCACGACCGCTTCGGCGCCGTCGAATCCGCCGGGGAGCTCGAAGCGGCGGCGGTAGTCCCCGGTGGGATTGGCATCGGGCACGAACGGCGGATCGAGCGGGATGGGCAGCTGCACATTGGTGTAGATGGGCCGCCCGAACGCGCCGTCGCCCTCGAGCACCCAGTGCGACGGAACGGGGATGCTGCCCCAGTGCGAGTCGTCGAAGTCCACCCGGGCCACGGCTTCCGGCTCCTCCCCGGCGGGCAGCACTCCGGCGGCGCCGGGCGTTCCCGGGGCACCGGAGAGCAGACGGAACCGCCAGTCGCCGTCGAGCGAGAGCGCCGGTGCATCGGTCGCGAGCCAGGCCCGGGCCGGGCGGCGGGCGCCGGAACCAGGAGCGGTATCGGTCAGATAGGTCATGGGCTGCAAAACTGGTTCCTCACCACGGTGCGCGGACGTCATCGTGAGGCTAGCATCAAATTCGAGTGATCACTCGAAATAGATCGGAGACGAGGATGGCGACGAGCAGTTCACCGGCCGCCCGTCGCGGCCCGGGCGCGAAATCGGCCGAGCGCCGGCGTTCGATCGTCGACGCCGCACACGCCGTCTTCGCCGAGCGCGGCTACAACGCGGGCTCGTTCCAGGCCGTGGCCGACCGGGTCGGCATGAGCCAGACCGGGTTGCTGCACTACTTCCCGACCAAGAGCGATCTGCTGCTGGCCGTCCTGCAACGACGCGACGAGGTGTCGAATGCCGCGACCGACCCCTCGGCCGGATTCGCCGAGTCGGTGCTGCTCACCGCTCAGGCCAACGAGCGCATCCCGGGGGTGATCCAGCTCTACGCGGTGCTCTGCGGCGAGTCGACGACCGCAGATCATCCGGCTCGCGCCTACTTCACCACCCGCTTCGAGCGGCTGCGCGCCGGGACGGCGGACGAACTCCGCGCCCTGCAGCGCGAGGGGGTGCTGAGCCGTCACGTCGACGTGACGATCGCGGCGGCCTCGCTCGCCGCCCTCTGGGACGGCCTGCAGCTGCAGTGGCTGCTCGCCCCCGAGGAGGTCGACGTGGTGGCCTGCCTGCGCGACTACCTCGACGCCCTGTTCGCTCGCCCCTGAAGGCGCCTACGGTGGAGTCATGACCGACGAATCCCACCCTGCAGCCCCCGCCATCCGGGTCGCCCAGCTCCGCGTCGTCGTGGAGGCCGCAGATTTCGACGAAGCCGTCGCCCTCTACCGCGACGTGCTCGGATTGCCCGAACAGGCCGCGTTCGAAGGCGCCGGCGACGCGCGCGTCATCATCCTGGAGGCCGGCCGCGCCACCCTCGAGATCGCGAACCCGGCGCAGGTGGCGATGATCGATGAGGTGGAGGTGGGGCGGCCGGTGAGTCCGCGCATCCGTCTCGCCTTCGAGGTCTCCGATTCGGCCGCCGCCACGGCGGCGCTGGCCGACGCGGGCGCCGACGTGATCGCGCCGCCGACGCGCACCCCGTGGAACTCGCTCAACGCGCGCCTGCACACCACGGCCGACCTGCAGATCACCCTTTTCGAGGAGCTCGGCGGCCATGAGACAGGCCCTACGACGGCCTGACCGTCTCCGCTTCCAGTGCGGCGGCGACCGTGGCGAGGAGCTCCTCACCCGACGCGGCGAATTTGGCCACCCCCTCGTCTTCGAGCGTGGCGGTGACGTCGTCGTAGGAGACGCCGAGCGCCTCCAGCGCGTCGAGGTGCGCCCGTGCTGCGTCGGCCGCTCCGGAGACGGTGTCGCCCCGCAGCTCGGCGTGGTCGAAGACCGCATCGAGGGTCTTCTCGGGCATCGTGTTCACCACGCCCGCCGCCACCAGTTCGACCACGTAGAAGGTGTCGGGCAGGCCCGGGTCTTTCACTCCCGTCGACGCCCAGAGCGGGCGCTGCCGATTGGCCCCGCGGTCGGCGAGCGACCGGGCGCGGTCGCTCGCGAACGCCTCCTCGTACACCTGGTAGGCGAGGCGCGCGTTGGCGACGCCCGCTTTCGAGCGCAACGCCCGCGCCTCCTCGCTGCCGATCGCATCCAGCCGGCGGTCGACCTCGGTGTCGACGCGGGAGACGAAGAACGAGGCGACCGAACGGATGCCGGCGAGGTCGATGCCCGACGCGGCGGCCCGCTCCAGGCCGGTGAGGTACGCATCGATCACGCCGCGGTAGCGCTCGAGACTGAAGATCAGGGTGACGTTGACGCTGATGCCGGCGGCGATCGTCTCGGTGATCGCGTCGAGACCCTCGAGCGTCGCCGGGATCTTGACGAACGCGTTCGGCCGGTCGATGGTGGCGGCGAGGTGCTTGGCCTCGGCGACGGTCGCTGCGGTGTCATGGGCGGAGCCTGCGCCCACCTCGATCGAGACCCAGCCGTCGTAGCCGCCGGTGGCGTCGTGCACGGGCCGCAGGATGTCGCAGGCCGCGGCCACGTCGGCCGTGGTCAGGGCGAACACCGCCTCCTCGGGAGTAGCCGTGCCGTCGGCGAGCTCGGCGATCTGCTCGTCGTAGGCGCTGCCCTTCGACACCGCGGCGGCGAAGATCGTGGGGTTCGTGGTGATGCCGACCACGCCACGCTCGGCCATCAGTTTCTGCAGGCCGCCGGATCGGATGCGCTCCCGCGACAGGTCGTCGAGCCAGATGCTGACACCCTCGGCGGCGAGTGCGGCCGTGCGGGTGGTCTTCGTGTCGTTCATGGTTCCTGCTCCTTCGCGGCCCCACATCCGAGGGTACGCCGACCGGGCAGGCGCGAGACAGAGGCAATCCGGGCGCTCTCTCGATAGGGTTGCGGCATGTCTCTGGCCGGCCCGACGGGCGCTTCCCTTCCCGCTCCGCAGAGCGAGCAGCCGCTCGTGCGCTTCGGCGACTTCTACCTCACCGAGCACTGGGTGGTGACGCCGCAGGGCAGCGTTCCGCTGGCCCATTGCCAGATCTTCGTGACGAACAACACGCGCGTGGATCGCGTCATCCCCACCTGGGCGATCGTGGTGGCCATCGTCGGGTTGTTCGTGATCACCCTGTTCAGCCTGCTCTTCCTGCTCGCGAAGGAAGACCGGGTGAGCGGCTTCGCGCAGATCACGATCACGAACGGCTCGTTCACCCACCAGACCGGCGAACCGGCGCAGTTCAACCCCGCGGCCCAGTTCTCCGAGCTCGAGAGCCGCGCCACCTACGCCCGGGCCCTCATCGCCCGCGCCTAGCCCCGCCGTTCGGGAGGCCGATCGCCGTCCGGGAGGCCGATCAGTCCTCCCGAACGAGCGACACTCCGAGCGTGGCCTCCCGAGGGTGATGCCTCAGGTCAGCGGGTGCGGGCGTCCTCGATCGCTCGGGCGACGACCGCGACGGTCCAGGCGGCCGTCTCGCGCACGGCGCGCTCGGGCTCACGCTGGGCGCTCTGCGCGCTCTGGGGGTGTTCGCTCGGAAAATCGGGCACGACGGAACCTCCGGAAAGACGATGGGCCGATCGCGACGTCGGGTGAACGTCTCGCCGCTCGGGTTAACCGGCTGATCGGCCCAGCATTACGCTAACCCGCTCCGACGCCCCGACTGCGGGATTCCGGCCGGAATCACCCTCACGCTCACCCTCGACCCGGCCCGGCCGACTCCTCGGTCGTGCTCAGCCCGCGACGTACTGCGCCAGGTGCTGCCCGGTCAGCGTCGATCGATCGGCCACCAACTGAGCCGGCGTGCCCTCGAACACCACGCGCCCACCGTCGTGTCCGGCGCCCGGGCCGAGGTCGATGATCCAGTCGGCGTGCGCCATGACGGCCTGGTGGTGCTCGATCACGATCACCGTCTTGCCCGAGTCCACCAGCCGGTCGAGCAGGTGCAGCAATTGCTCCACATCGGCCAGGTGCAGACCCGACGTCGGTTCGTCGAGCACGTAGACGCCGCCCTTCTCGGCCATGTGGATGGCCAGCTTCAGCCGCTGCCGCTCCCCGCCCGAGAGCGTGGTGAGCGGCTGCCCGAGACTCAGATAGCCGAGCCCGACATCCACCATCCGCTGCAGGATGGCGTGCGCGGGGCCCGACCCGAAGAACTCCTCGGCCTCGGCCACGGGCATCGCGAGCACCTCCGCGATGTTCTTGCCGTCGAGCCGGTATTCCAGCACCTGCTGCTGGAACCGTCTGCCCCCGCACTCCTCGCACACGGTGGCCACGCCCGCCATCATCGCGAGATCGGTGTAGATCACCCCGGCGCCCTTGCAATTCGGGCACGCGCCCTCGGAATTCGCGCTGAACAGCGCAGCCTTCACCCCGTTGGCCTTCGCGAAGGCGGTGCGGATCGGGTCGAGCAGGCCCGTATAGGTGGCCGGGTTGCTGCGCCGCGACCCGCGGATGGCGGTCTGATCGACCGACACCACGTTCGCCCCGCGCGGGATCGAGCCGTGGATGAGCGAGCTCTTGCCCGACCCCGCCACCCCGGTGACCACGGTGAGCACCCCGAGAGGCACGTCGACGTCGACGCCCTGCAGGTTGTGCCGCCTGGCGTCGCGGATCTCCAGCGCCCCCGTCGGTGTGCGCACCGCATCCTTCAGCCGCGCCCGGTCGCCGAGATGCCGCCCCGTGAGTGTGTCGGATGCCCGCAATTCGTCGACCGACCCCGTGAACGTGATCTCTCCGCCGTGCACGCCGGCGCGCGGCCCGAGGTCGACCACATGGTCGGCGATGCCGATGGTCTCGGGCTTGTGCTCCACCACGAGCACCGTGTTGCCCTTGTCGCGCAACCGCAGCAGCAACCCGTTCATGCGTTGGATGTCGTGCGGATGCAGGCCCACGGTCGGCTCGTCGAAGACGTACGTGACATCCGTGAGGCTCGATCCGAGGTGCCGCACCATCTTCACGCGTTGCGCCTCGCCGCCGGAGAGGGAGCCCGAGGTGCGCTCGAGGCTGAGGTAGCCGAGGCCGATCTCCACGAAGGAGTCGAGCGTCTGCGAGAGCGTGGCGATCACGGGGGCCACCGACTCGTCGGAGATCCCCCGCACGAATTCGGCGAGATCGCTGATCTGCATCGCCGTGCAGTCGGCGATGTTGCGCCCGTCGATCTTCGACGACAGCGCGGCCTCGTTGAAGCGCGTGCCGTGGCACTCCGGGCAGGTGGTGAAGGTGACGGCCCGATCGATGAAGGCGCGGATGTGCGGCTGCACCGAGTCGCGATCCTTCGACAGGATCGACTTCTGCACCTTCGGCACGAGCCCCTCGTAGGTGAGGTTCATGTTCTGCACCTGCACCTTCACCGGTTCCTTGTAGAGGAAGTCGGCCCACTCCTGGTCGGTGTAGTCGGCGAGCACCTTGTCGCCGTCGAGGAAGTCGGAGTCGGCGTAGATGCGCACGTACCAGCCGTCGGCCTTGTACCCCGGGATCGTGATCGCGCCGTCGTTGAGCGACTTCGTGCGGTCGACCAGCTGGTCGATGTCGATGTCGTTGACCTCGCCGAGCCCCTCGCAGCGCGGGCACATGCCCTCGGCGGCATTGAAGCCGTAGTGGAACGACGGCCCGATGTGCGGCTCGCCGAGCCTGGAGAACAGGATGCGCAGCAGCGCGTTCGCATCCGTCGCCGTGCCCACCGTGGAACGCGAGTTCGCCCCCATCCGCTCCTGGTCGACGATGATGGCAGCGCTCAGGCCGCTCAGCCCGTCGACGTCAGGCCGGCCGAGACTCGGCATGAACGACTGCACGAACGCCGTGTAGGTCTCGTTGATGAGGCGCTGCGACTCGGCCGCGATGGTGCCGAACACGAGCGAGCTCTTGCCCGATCCGGAGACCCCGGTGAACACGGTGAGGCGCCGTTTCGGGATGTCGACGGAGACGTCTTTGAGGTTGTTCTCGCGGGCGCCGCGCACGGAGATGAGGTCGTGGGAGTCGGCGGGGTGGCTCATGCTCCGATGGTAGTGACACGGCCGAGACGGCGTGCCACTATCGTCAGCAATCGCTGATTGGAGAGAACATGGACCTGAAACTCGAAGTCGTCGTCATCCCGGTCTCCGACGTCGATCGCGCGAAGGCGTTCTACGAGAAGCTCGACTTCCGCCTCGACGCCGACTTCACGGTCAAGCCCGGCTATCGCGTCGTGCAGCTGACCCCTCCCGGCTCCTTGGCCTCGATCATCTTCGGCGAGGGCCTCAGCACGGCTGCGCCGGGCTCGGTGCAGGGCCTCCAGGTCGCAGTCACCGACATCCTCGAGGCCCACGACTGGCTCGCCGAGCGCGGCGTCGACGTGAGCGAGGTGTTCCACGACGAGACCGGCGTGTTCCACCAGGCCGGCACCACCGGGCGCGTCGCCGGCCCCGACCCCGCACGGGCGAGTTACGGCTCCTTCCTCTCCTTCGAAGACCCCGACGGCAACGGCTGGATCGCGCAGGAGCTCACGACACGTCTCCCGGGGCGCTGATCATGGTCGACAACGGCGCGATCCTGCTGCAGCTGCTGAAAGACGCGGCCGCCGCCCACGGCATCCACGAGAAGGAGGACCTGGGCGGGGTCTTCGACGAGCAATGGCCCGAGTGGTACGCCGCGCACATGACGCAGGCGCTGAAAGACCAGGGCTACACGATCGCGCCGCTCGGCGCGGCCGAGACCTGACGACCGGCACGAGCAGGCCAGCACGAGGAAGAAGGACGAGACATGGGATTCGTCGACCGCATCCTGGGCCGCAAGCGCGACCTGGAGGAGGAGCGCACCCCCGCCTCCGCCTCCCGCACTCCGGCGAAGCCCGCCGATGAGCGGGCGGTGGCGGAGTACGAGCGGCTGCTCCGCACGGCGCCGCCCGACACCATCCAGAAGGTGCACGTGGAGGCGTTCTCGAAGCTGACGCCCGAGCAGCTCGACATCCTCTACGACCGCTTCACGGCGAACGCGTCGACGGCCGAAGACCGACCGGCGGATGCGCGACCGGCCACCCTCGCGAAGACGGCCACCCAGGTCGAGCAGAAGAAGCCCGGAACCCTGCAGCGGGTGCTGGGCGACGACGCGACGGGAGACGGATTCAACACCTACCTCGGCCTCTCGATCCTCGACACGGTGATCTGGTACTCGATCGCCTCGACGCTGTGGACGGGGTTCGACGCCGGCTCGGGTGACAGCGGTGACGGCGGTGACGGCGGCGCTGGCGGCGACGACGGGAGCGACGGCGCTTCGGGCGACACGCAGGCCTCCGGCGGCTACGACGACTCGTCATCCGGCGGGTTCGACGACCCGAGCGGCGGCGGCTTCGACGGATTCGGCGGCGGCTTCGACTTCTGAACGACTGCGGGGCGTGCCACGACGACGGGACCCTCGCGCCCACCGACGGCACGGCCGCGCCTGATATCCTCGACGCATGCTCGAGGTCGACAGACTCTAGCCACCGAGCCGTCGGTGGCGCCCCGCACCACGGCGGAATCCCGCCGTGTGCCGCCGCGCCCCTTTTCTGACAGCCGACAGCGCCTTCCGCGCTCTCCGGCCGACGGTTCGCACAGCTCCTCTGTCCAGTAGCGATGCGGTCGTCCGCAGAATTGTCGAGCCCCCATGTCCTCCTCGAAGAACTCCTCCATCACACTCACCGATCTCACCTTCCGCTGGCCCGACGGGAGCACCGCACTCACCGGGCTCAGCGGCAGCTTCGGTGTCGGCCGCACCGGACTCGTCGGCACGAACGGCGCCGGCAAGTCCACCCTGTTGCGCGTGATCGCCGGCATCCTGACACCGAGTTCGGGCTCCGTCACGCTCGCAGGCGATGTCGGCTACCTCCCCCAGTCCCTGACGCTCGAGACCGGCACCACCGTCGCGGAGCTGCTCGGCATCGGGGCGACCCTGCGAGCGCTCCGCGCGATCGAGCAGGGCGACGCCTCGGTGGAGAACTTCGACGCCGTCGGCGACGACTGGGACATCGAGGCGCGGGCCGACGAAGCGCTCCGCGACGTGGGCTTCAGCGCGGCCGACCTCGATCGCCAGGTGGCGACGATCTCCGGCGGCGAGGCGATGCTCGTCGCGATCACGGGGTTGCGCATCCGGCGCACCGCCATCACCCTGCTCGACGAACCGACCAACAACCTCGATCGCGACGCCCGCGCCCGCCTCACCGGCCTCGTCGACTCATGGCCGGGCACCCTGGTCGTGGTGAGCCACGACACGGCCCTGCTCGAGCACATGGACGACACGGCCGAACTCCATGCCGGCCGATTGACGGTCTTCGGCGGCCCCTACAGCGTCTGGCGCGAGCAGCTCGCGCTGCAGCAGTCCGCGGCCGTACAGGCGGCGCGCTCGGCCGAACAGGCGGTGAAGGCCGAGAAGCGCCAGCGGATCGAGGCCGAGACCAAGCTCGCCCGCCGGGCCCGCACCGCCAAGAAGAGCTACGACAACCGCAGCGGCGACAAGATCGTGATGAAGCAGCGCATCTCCGACGCGCAGGTCTCGGCGGGCAAGCTCCGCTCGGGGCTCGACGACGACGTGCGCTCGGCCCAGGCGGTGCTGGATGCCGCGGAGTCACGGGTGCGCGAGGAGGAGCACATCCACCTCGAGCTGCCCGATCCCGACGTCTCGCGGTCACGGCGCATCGCCGAATTGCACGGCACGAACCGCGGCTACGTCATCCAGGGACCCGAACGCGTCGCCGTGATCGGGCCGAACGGGGTGGGCAAGACCACGCTGCTGCGCGGGCTGCTCGAGGGCACGCCGCCCGAGCCCGGTCGCGTGAGCGGGCAGCTGCACACCGACCGGGTGGGCCTCCTCACCCAGCGGCTGGACGGACTGGATGAGGACGCGAGCACCCTCGAGAACGTGCGGGCCGCCGCTCCCGACGTGCCGCCAGGCGAGATCCGCAACCAGCTGGCGCGCCTGCTCCTGCGCGGCGACACGGTGAACCGGCCAGTGCGGTCGCTGTCGGGCGGCGAGCGCTTCCGGGTGCATCTGGCGCGGCTGCTGCTCGCCGATCCGCCGGCCCAGTTGCTGGTGTTCGACGAGCCGACGAACAACCTCGACATCCCGAGCGTCGACCGGCTGGTGGAGGCGCTGCAGGCCTACCGCGGGGCTCTGCTCGTGGTGAGCCACGACGACGCCTTCCTCGCCCGGCTCGGTCTGCACCGACTCCTCGCACTCGACGAGAAGGGCGGACTGACCGACGTCCCCCTCGCCTGACCCCCGGCATCCGTCGTTCTCGACCCATCGCCGTGCAGCATGGAGCCGAAGGTGACGGGTCTGCGACGGGTCTACGGCTTCCGACGCGGGGCGGGCGGGCCCATCACCCGCACGGTGCCGGTGCGTCCGGCGATGGCGGTGAGCACCGCCGGTCGCGCCGCGATCCACGCCACCGCGAGCACCACGAGCGAGGCCGCGAAGATCCAGAACCCGGCCCAGCCGGCGTCGTCGCTCGCGGCGTACATCACGTTGAGGTTCTCGAGCGCGCCGGTGGCCAGCACCAGGGTCACGTGCGCCACCACGAAGGCGACGAAGTAGATCATCACCAAGAAGTGGACCGTGCGCGCGAATCGGGTGGGGAACACCCGGTCGAGCGGACGCAGCCGGGCGGCGAATCCGGGGGCGATCCGGATGCCGGTGATCAGAGCGAGCGGCGCGGCCAGGAAGACGGTGGCGAAGTAGCTGAGCAGCTGCAGGCTGTTGTAGTTCACCCAGGCGTGCTCGGTGGGCCAGTTCAGCGAGAGGTACTGCAGCCCGGCCGACACGGCGTTCGGAAACACGCCCCAGCTGGTCGGCACGATGCGCATCCACTGCCCGGTCGAGAACAGCAGTACCACGAACACGATGCCGTTCAGCACCCAGAGGGCGTCGACCGAGAGGTGGAACCAGAGCGGCAGCCCGATGCGCACCGGGGGGTTCTTCGTGCGGAAGCGCCCGTCGTTCTTGCGCGTCCAGAACGCCGACGGCCGCACGCCCTGCCGGATGACCCATCCGGTGCGCACGATGAACAGCAGGAAGAACATGTTGAGGAAGTGCTGCCACCCGAGCCACGCCGGGATGCCCACGGGCGCGCCGTCAGGCAGCGGCGTAGAGCCCGGGTAGTCGGCGAGGAAGTCCTGGCCGGCCGGTGAGTAGCGGATGGCGATGGCCGCCAGGACGGCGATCAGCAGGAGCACGACGAGTGCGGGTGCGATCCACACGAGGCGGAACCAGCGGGATCTGTTGCTCATCGTGAATCTAGAGTAGCGGCCCCGCCCTAGGGCAGGAGGTGGCCGGCGGCTCGGAAGAGGCGGTACCACTCCTCGCGGGTGAGACGCACGTCGGAGCCGGCCGCCGAGTCGGCCACACGGCGCGGGTTCGTGGTGCCGAGCACCACCTGCATCTGTGCGGGGTGTCGCGTGATCCAGGCCACCGCGATGCCCGTCGGCGTCACGCCGTAGGCTGCGGCGAGGTCGTCGAGCACGTCGTTCAGCTCGCCGTAGTGCTCTCGGTCGCCGAGGAAGACGCCGTCGAAGAAGCCCTTCTGGAAAGGCGACCACGCCTGCAGCGTGATGTCGTGCAGACGCGCGTAGTCGAGGATGCCGTTGTCGCGGTCGATCGACTGGTCGAGCCCGCCCATGTTCGCGGCCACGCCCGCCGCGATGAGGGGCGCGTGGGTGATGCTCAGCTGCACCTGGTTCACCACGAGCGGCTGACTCACGAAGCGCTTGAGCAACTCGATCTGCCCCGGCGTGTGGTTCGAGACGCCGAAGTGGGTGACCTTCCCGGCGGCCTGCAGCTCGTCGAAGGCCGCGGCGACCTCCTCCGGCTCCACCAGGGTGTCGGGCCGGTGCAGGAGCAGCAGGTCGAGGTGCTCGATCTTCAGCGCGGCCAGCGACTCCTCCACCGTGCGCAGGATGTGCTCCTTCGAGAAGTCGAAGAAGCCCGGCCGGATGCCCACCTTGCTCTGGATGACGACCTGCTCCCGCTCCGCCGGGCTGAACGTGACGGCCTCGCCGAAGCGGGTCTCACAGCCGTGCCGCACGTCGCCGTAGATGTCGGCGTGGTCGAACACGTTCACGCCCGAGTCGCGGGCGGCGCCGACGAGCGTGCGGATCTCCTCGTCGCTGAGCGGAGTGATCCGCATGAGGCCCAGGATGACGTCGGAGACCGTGAGGTCGGTGTGTGGCAGTGCGAAAGTCTTCATCCCTCCATCCTGGCCCCACCGGCGGCACGCGGCCCGCCGGCGGCGTGGGGGCCGCCGGCGGGCTCGATCACCCGAACGCGGGTTCGTGCCTAGGGACGAGCGCTCCGGGCGCGACATCCCGTGCGAAGAGTCCTTCTGGATCGACGGACCGTCGCACCTCGTCCACCCGGCCCGCGGTCACGTCGTCGAAGGTGCGCTGCGGCGCACTCGGCGAGCTCACGAAGGTGGGCGCCGTGAACCCCGTGTTCCAGGGCTCGAGGGTCTCGCGCACGTGGGCGAGTCGCCGTTCGACCGCCGCCTGCGGCGTGCGGCGGGAGTGCATCCCCGCCGCGAGCAGAGCGAAACTCGCGTCGAGTCGACTCAGGGCAGCAAGCCCCTCGGCTCCGGTGGCGAACGCGCCGCCGAGTTGGCGCAGCTCCACGCTCGCGAGAGTGCGGTCGCCGCCGGCCACCCCGGCCGCCTCGAGGTACGCCGACCGGCCTGCGGCGTCGAGTTCGCCGAGGAGGAGATGGTCGCCCGAGTGCCGGATCGGGACCGGAGGATCCATGTGGGTGAGCGGAACCTCGTCGATCCCGCCGAAGCGCCAGCTGTCGAGCAGCGGCGTCGCGACGGAGCGTAACGGATCGAGGAGCGCGACGGCGAGATGCTCGGCTCGACCTCGGTCGGCGGATCGCGGCGCGATGACGGCGCCGTCGACGTTCACCACCGTGCGGCCGGTGAGCGTCCTCGGAATGCCGGGCAGCGTCGGCAGATTCATGATCCGGAACGAGGTCGAGGCCTCGTGCGGCGCGCTGCGCGTCCAGCGCTCCCACGCTGCCAAGAGCGGGGCGGCGTGTTCGACACCCCAGAACGCGCTGCCGGTGACGGCGCCGATCGCGGGGAACGTGCGCAGAGTGACCGCCGTCACCACCGCCAGGCCGCCACCGCCGCCGTGCAGAGCCCAGAACAGCTCGGGTTCGTGCGCCGCGCCGGTGGTGAGGATTCGGCCGTCGGCGAGCACGACCTCGATCGACGCGATGCTGTTGGACGCGAGTCCGACCTGCCGGCCGTAGAAGCTCATCCCACCCTTCAGCAGATAGCCGACGGCGCCGACATCGGGTGAGGACCCGTGCGGTACCGACACTCCGCGACCGACGAGCGCGTCGACCACGGCACCCCACCGTGTGCCGGCCGGGATGCGCACCGTCGCGGCGTCGTCGGCGACGACGACCGGCTCGTCGATCTGCACGCTGAGAAGCAGCTCGCCGGATGCGCTCGTCGCTGCAGCCGCCCCGTGCCCGGTGCTGTGCATCCGAACGGTGAGCCCGTCGCGGCGCGCCAGCGCGAGCGCATCGCGCACCTGTCCCACCGAGCGCACGACGACGGCGCGGGCGGGTTCGAGAGGCGCCGCCAGATCGTAGCGGCGCGTCGCGGATGCGTAGGCGCGGGTTCCGGGCTGGCCGGGAACAGCGGCCGCGTGTTCCCGCGGCCGGGCGGGGAGGAAGGGGCGGAGCACGCTGAAGAGAATGGCCGCGCCGGTCGCGACGGCGAGTGCGGTGACGGCCGTGCGCGCATCGGTGAGCATCACGAGCACGCCCACCGCGACCACGGGTGCACCCAGCCCGACGTATCCGGCCAAGAAGATCCCCGCCACTGCCTCGCCGCGTGCGCGGGCCGCGACGGCGCTCATCGCCGTGGCGAGCGCGGCACGCACCACCAGGCCGCCTCCGACCCCGGCGATCGCTCCACCGACGACCAGGAGCACGGCATCCGGGATCCAGGCCGCGACGGTGATCACGGCGAGGCCGGCCAGGAGCGCCGCCGAGCCGCCGACGCGCTGCACACGGGCCGGAAGACCGGCGAGCGCGAGCTGTGCGACCGCGGAGGCCGCGAACACGATGAAGGCCACGAGACCTGCCAGGAACGCCGACGTGTCTCCGGTCAGGAACTGCACGAATCCGGGCGCGACGGAACTGAACAGTCCGAGGACTCCGAACGCCGCCGCGGTCGACAGTGCCGCCGAGCGATAGGCGGCGCGGGAACCCGCCGGGATGCGCGGCCGCTGGGGTGCGTACACCGCCGGCGTCCGCGGGAGGGCCACGGTCTCCGGGGTGCGCAGCGCGACGACGAGGGCCACCGCGAGGGCGGCCGCGAAGACGAGGTAGGGCGTGCGCAGCGGTGCAGGCACCGTGTCGGCCAGCACGCCGCTCACCAGAGGTCCGACGGCGAATCCGAGGAGGTTGGCGGCGGTGGCGACGACGACGCCGGCCATGGGCCGTGAGGCGAGCCGGGTGCGGCCGGTCAGCTCCCCGATCCACGCGGTCGCCGTCGCGCTCAGCAGGCCCACACCCGCGCCACCGACGATCCGGGCTGCGAGCACGACTCCGAACGAGTCGTCGGCGGCGAGGAGGAGCGCCGAGACGAGTTCGACCGCGAGCCCGATCACGAGGAGCCGACGACGGCCGACCCGGTCGGACAGGTGTCCGGCCAACCACAGGCTGAGCGCCACCCCTAGCCCGTATCCGGCGAAGGCGATCGTGACCATGAGAGTGTCCCAGCCGTTCACGGCCTGATAGAGCGGGTACAGCGGGGTGGGGGCGGTGGAGAACGCCATCGCGGTGGCGAAGGCGATGGCGATTCCGGCGACGTGCCGGCCGCGCGGAGCGGTGTTCATGAAGGCTTCCTTTCTTCGAAGTCGGTGACCCAATCGTGTTCCGCGCGGTCTATCGTGTCCAACGATTTATCGTGACAATAGCCATCTCGAAATGAGATACTTCCGGCATGGATCTCCGCCAGATGGAATGCTTCGTCGCGGTCTGGGAGGAGCGCGGTTTCACGCGCGCGGCCGAACGACTGCATGTGGTGCAATCGGCCGTCTCGGCGACGGTCAAGACGCTCGAGGCGGAAGTAGGGCATCCCCTCTTCTTCCGTTCGCCGCGCACCGTCACCCTCACCCCGGAAGGCTCCGCACTGCTCGAACCGGCTCGCGAGGTGCTGCGCAGCTTCGAGGCCTTCCGTGACTCCGTCGCCGCGCTGTCGGGGGAACTGCGCGGGTCGCTCGCGATCGGCATCCTGGCCGCCCCCGACATCCTCGACCTCGCGCACCTCGTGGGGACCTTCACGGCAGAGTTCCCGGCCGTGTCGCTCACCGTGCGCGCCCACCCGGAGGGGTCCGCAGCGCTCCTGAACGACCTGGTCGCCGAACGCCTGGATGTGTCGATGGTGGTGCTGCCCATCGATGTCCCGCCGGAGATCGAGGTGACGGAATTCGCATCCGGACCGCTTCGGCTCGCGGTCGCCCCGGGGCACCCCCTCACCGCCCTGGGGACCGTGCGCCCGGCCGACGTCGTTCCCTACCCCTTCGTGGACTTCCCGCAGGGATTCAGCACGCGCGCCGCGGTCGATGCGGCGTTCGCCCGGGTGGGCGTATCCCGCGACAGCCGGATCGAGGGGCCGTCGGTCGATCACGTCACGGCCTACATCGCCGCCGGGGCCGGGATCGGCTTCGTTCCCGTGCTCCCCGGTGGCCCGCCCCACGGCGTGACCATCATCGAGGTCACCGGTCTCGAACCCCGATGGACCGGAGCACTGGCGACGAAGCGAGGTCGGCACCACGGTGCCGCCTTCCGGGAGCTGCACAAGCGCATCCTCGCCCGCGCGGCCGAGGTCTCCGGCACGACGTCGCTCGGCTGAGCTGCGCGATGGTAGCTATGCGGCGTCGGGCCGCCCGAATATTACGCTGCGTAACGCCCTGATGTGACGACGGCGAAGCCTCCCCATACGGTGGCAGCCAGACAACTGTTGACGAGGGGGGATCGTGGCACTGACGCAGCCGCCCCTGCTCTCGCGCTCGAGCCATGTCACGAACCGCGCGTTCTCGGTGGAGTTCGCCGGTCTCGGCCGCAGTTTTCCCGCGCCGAAGAAGAAGACGTCCACGGGCGTGCTCGGTGACGTGACGCTGCGCATCGAGCCGGGAGAGATCGTCGCGATCCTCGGTCCGAGCGGTTGCGGCAAGTCGACACTGTTGCGGATCGCCGGTGGCCTCGACTCCCCCACGGCCGGAGCGGTCACGATCGACGGAACTCCCGTGACGCCCTTCGACGCGCGCTGCGCCATCGGCTTCCAGGAACCGCGGCTCCTCCCCTGGCGCACGCTCTCGGACAACGTGGCCCTCGGTCTGCCGCGGGGCGGCTCCCGCACCGACGGCCGCGAGATCGTCGCCGAGCTGGTATCGCTCGTCGGACTGTCGAATTTCGCCGGCCACACGCCGCGACAGATCTCCGGCGGCATGGCCCAGCGCACCTCGCTGGCCCGCGCGCTGGCGCGGAACCCCGGGGTGCTTCTGCTCGACGAGCCCTTCGGAGCTCTGGATGCGCTCACCCGGCTCAGGATGCAAGACCTGCTCCTCGAGGTGCACAGGGCCGCTCCCACGACCGTGCTGCTCGTGACCCACGACGTCGACGAGGCCCTGCAACTCGCCGATCGCGTCATCCTGCTCGGCAAAGGGCAGGATGACGCCGCGAACGGCATCCAGCAGGTCGTCACCGTTCCCGGCATCCGGCCTCGCGATCGCGGCTCGGCCGAGCTCGCCGAACTGCGGGCACAGTTGCTCGGCGGCCTCGGCATCGAGCGCCACGCCGCCGGCCAGGAACACCTCTGACCCACGAACAATCCAGCACACAGCACACGACGAAGGACGACCATGACCCGCACCAGACTCCTCCCGATCGCGCTCGCCGCGACCGCCGCCGCGAGCCTCCTGCTCTCCGGCTGCGTCGCCGGCGAGAACAGCGGTCAGGCCGCCGCCGCTCCCGCAGCCTCCGACGGCGCTGAGGTCGTCACCGAGGGCGGCACCCTCAACATCGACTTCGCCACCTACAACCCGCTCAGCCTGGTCATCAAAGACCAGGGCTGGCTCGAGGAGGCGCTCGCGCCGCAGGGCATCACCGTCAACTGGGTGCAGTCGGCCGGCTCCAACAAGGCGAACGAAGCCCTCCGCGCCGGCGCCATCGACGTGGGATCGACCGCCGGGTCGGCCGCGCTCCTGGCCCGCTCGAACGGCTCGCCCATCCAGGTCATCGACATCTTCTCGCAGCCCGAGTGGTCGGCACTCGTCGTGCCGGCGGGATCGCCGATCACCTCGGTCGCCGACCTCAAGGGCAAGCAGATCGCGGCCACGAAGGGCACCGACCCGTACTTCTTCCTCATCCAGGCGCTCGACGCGAACGGCCTCACCGCGAACGACGTCACCGTGCAGAACCTGCAGCACGCCGACGGCTGGGCAGCACTGCAGAACGGCTCGGTCGATGCGTGGGCGGGCCTGGACCCGATCATGGCCGGCGCCGAGCAGTCGGGCGCGGAACTGCTCTACCGCAACGTCGACTTCAACAGCTACGGCTTCCTCAACGCCACCGAATCGTTCCTCGAGACCAAGCCGGATGTCGCCCAGACCGTCGTGAACGCCTACGAGCACGCGCGCGCCTGGGCCGAGGAGAACCCCGACGAGACCGCGGCCATCCTCGCCGAGGTGGCCGGCCTCGACCCCGCCGTGGCCACCAAGGTCATCACCGAGCGCACCAACCTCGACGTCGACAACGTTCCCGGTGACGCCCAGGTCTCCGTGCTGAAGACGATCGGGCCGCTCTTCGTCGAGACCGGCGACGTGGCGAACCAGGGCCTGATCGACGACGCCCTGGACACGATCGTGAACGACCGGTTCGCGAAGGCCGCCGACCCCGCGGCGATCGGCTGATCGGAGAACGGATGTCGGTCGACGCCACCGCTTACGCCGCCACGGGCAACGCACCCGCCGTCGCCGTGACGCTCAGCCGCGCGCCGCGGCCGGGCTCGCGGCGATGGGCGGTGGTGATCGGCGGCGCCCTGCTGCCGGCACTGATCCTCGCGGTCTGGCAGTTCGTCACCGCCACGGGTGCCGTCGCCACCTCGCAACTCCCCTCCCCCCAGATGGTGTGGGAGGCGGCCGTCGACCTCGCCCAGCGCGGGCTGCTCTGGCAGTACGTCGCCATCTCCACCCAGCGCGTCGTCATCGGCTTCCTGATCGGCGCGGCCTTGGGCCTCGCGCTCGGCGCCGTGGTGGGGCTGTCCCGGTTCGCCGACATCCTGCTGGCACCCACGCTCGGCGCCATCCGGGCGGTGCCGTCGCTGGCCTGGGTGCCGCTGCTCATCCTCTGGTTCAAGATCGGTGAGGAGTCGAAGATCATCCTGATCACGATCGGCGCCTTCTTCCCCGTGTACACGACGGTGGCCGCGGCGCTCCGGCACGTCGACCGGCAGCTCGTCGAGGCGGGGCGCGCGTTCGGTTACCGGGGCGCGCGCCTGTTCTTCACGGTGCAGCTGCCGGCGGTGATCCCCTCGGTCGCGTCCGGTCTGCGACTCGCGCTCGCCCAGGCCTGGCTGTTCCTCGTGGCCGCGGAGTTGATCGCCGCTTCGATGGGCCTGGGCTTCCTGCTCTCGGATTCGGGCAACAACGGCCGTATCGACCGCATCTTCCTCGCGATCATCCTCCTCGCCGTGCTCGGCAAGGTCACCGACTCGATCCTGGCGCTCTTCGAGCGCTGGGCCGTCAAGAAGTGGGCCTGACGTAGCCTGGTCCAATGACCGATGCGAGGCTGGGACGGGTGGCCGTGCTCGTGCTCGCCGGCGCCAAACCGCTCGACGTGGGCATCCCGGCGCAGGTGTTCAGCACCCGCGCGAGCATGCCCTACGAGGTGCGCGTGTGCGGGGCGGCACCCGGACTCGTCACGGGCGGCGATGGCCTCTCGTACCACGTGGCCGACGGGCTCGACGCCCTCGAGTGGGCCGACATCGTGTTCGTGCCGGGCTACCGGCATCCGGATCGCGACGACCCGGTGCCCGAGGTCGTCGACGCCCTCATCGCCGCCCACGACCGCGGTGCCCGGCTCGCGGCCATCTCCACGGGCGCCTTCGCCCTCGCGGCCACAGGCCTCCTCGACGGCAAGCGCGCCACCACCCACTGGCACTACACGCAGGCCCTCGCCGCGAAATATCCGCAGGTCACGGTCGACGAGAACGTGCTCTTCGTCGACGAGGGCAGCGCGCTCACCTCCGCCGGTGCCGCCTCCGGAATCGATCTGTGCCTGCACATCCTGCGCCGCGATCTCGGTGTGGCGGCGTCGAACCACACCGCGCGCCGGCTCGTGGCGGCGCCGTACCGCAGCGGCGGGCAGGCGCAGTACGTTCCGCGCAGCGTTCCCGAACCGCTCGGGGAGCGCTTCGCCGCCGTGCGCGAATGGGCGCTGGTGCATCTGGCCGAACCTCTCACCCTCGAGGTCCTGGCCCATCAGGCCGCGGTCTCGCCCCGCACCTTCTCGCGCCGGTTCGTCGAGGACACCGGCTACACGCCCATGCAATGGGTGATGCGCGCCCGCATCGACGTGGCGCGCGAGCTGCTGGAACGCTCCGAACACAGCGTCGAGCAGATCGCGGCGGATGTGGGCCTCGGCACGAGCGCGAACCTGCGCCTGCACTTCCAGCGCATCCTGGGCACCACCCCGAGCGACTACCGCCGCACCTTCGCGAACGGCGAGTGATTCCACCGCGACCCGTCACTTGGTGCCGCAATGGCCTCCCTATTCCGGCACCAAGTGACGGGTCGGCACCGAGGTGCGGGCGAGCAGCGATCCTGGCGTGATCCTTGCGAACCATGGCGCTCCGGCCACTGTCGCGAACGGATGCCGCGAGCGAATCTAGGGGGCGGAAAGGAAACACCAACCCATGACTCGCATTGCCATCAACGGATTCGGCCGCATCGGGCGCAACGCCCTCCGCGCGCTGCTCGAACGCGACAGCGACCTCGAGGTCGTCGCCGTGAACGACCTCGCCGATCCCACCACCCTCGCCCGTCTGCTCGCCTTCGACTCCACCGCCGGCCGCCTCGGCCGCCCGGTCTCGGTCGACGGCGACACCCTCGTGGTCGACGGCCGGCGCATCCGCGTGCTCGCCGAACGGGAACCCGCGCAACTCCCCTGGGCCGAGCTCGGCGTCGACATCGTGCTCGAGGCCACCGGCCGGTTCACCTCGGCCGACGCCGCCCGCGCGCACCTCGACGCGGGCGCGAAGAAGGTGCTCGTGAGCGCCCCCTCCGACGGCGCCGACGTCACGCTGGCCTTCGGTGTGAACACGGATGCCTACGACCCCGCCGTGCACACCATCGTGTCGAACGCGTCCTGCACCACCAACGCGCTCGCTCCGCTGGCCGCGGTGCTCGACGACCTGGCCGGCATCGAGCACGGCTTCATGACCACGGTGCACGCCTACACGCAGGAGCAGAACCTGCAGGACGGCCCGCACCGCGATCCGCGTCGCGCCCGCGCCGCCGGCGTCAACATCGTGCCCACCACCACGGGCGCCGCGAAGGCCATCGGTCTCGTGCTGCCGAAGCTCGAGGGCAAGCTCTCGGGCGACTCGATCCGCGTGCCGGTGCCGGTGGGCTCCATCGTGGAGCTCAACACGGTCGTGGCGCGCGACGTCACCCGTGAGCAGGTGCTCGAGGCCTACCGCGCGGCGGCGGACGGGGCGCTCGCGGGCATCCTCGAGTTCTCCGACGACGCCCTCGTCTCCAGCGACATCACCGGCAACCCGGCGTCGTCGATCTTCGACTCGGCGCTCACCCGCGTCGACGGCCGCCATGTGAAGGTGGTCGCCTGGTACGACAACGAGTGGGGCTTCTCGAACCGCGTCATCGACACGCTCGAGCTGCTCACCGCCTGACCGACTCGAGTGGGCACGGTTCGTCGCGTCATCCGCATCGCGGAGACGAAAAGTGCCCACTCGATGACGAAGTACCGACCGGAACCGAGGGTCAGACCTGGGTGGGCGGCGCCGCGAGCACCCAGCCGCCCACGAGCTCCTGGCTGAACGGCACCGAATAGGCCATCAGCGCGCCGGCCTGCGCGTCGCGGAAGATGCGCTGGATCGGTGAGCGCGCGAGATAGGCTCCACCTCCCCCGACCTTGAGTGCGAGCGCGGCCGCCTTCTTGGCGACCTCGTTGGTGAGCATCTTCGCCTCGGTGGCGGCGAGCATCGCCTGCGGGTCGCGGCGGTCGGCCAGCCACGCGGTCTGTTCGGCGAGCAAGCGCGCCGCCCGGAGTTCCGCCCACACCATGGCCGTCTCCGACTTCACCCATGAGGCGTCGGCCAGGCGCTCGGCGGCGGGGCCCTTCTTGGCGTTCGCCGAGACGGTGAGGGCGTCGATCGCCGACTCGGCGATGCCGATCGAGAGCGACGCGAATCCCACCGTGATGAGGTTCGCGTAGTCGACGGGCGGCGGCCCGCACAGCCGTGCCCGATCGAGCACGGTTCCTTCGAACAGGATGGTGCGGCTGCGCGTCGCCCGCATGCCGATGGTCTGGTCGATCGGCGGCAGCGACATCGTCTCGTCGCGGTCGACCCCGAAGAATGCCGGGCCACCGTCGATCCGCACGTTCAGCAGCAGGTGATCCGCGGCCTCGACACCTGACACGAAGAGCTTGCGGCCGGAGAGCACCCACCCGTCGTCGACCGGATCGACGTCTTGCTGCGAGGCCAGGAAGTGGTTGCCGCCCGCGGGCTCGGAGAGGGCGTTCGCGAACCGGTCACCCGCGCGGAGCCGCTCGGCGAAGTACTCTGCGGTCGCCGGCGCCGACATCGTGACGAGGCCGTGCGCGGCGCCGATGTGCATCAACCACACCGCGGCGACGGCCGGATGCGCCGCCGCGAAGATTCGCACGACCTGCGCGAGCGTCGCGTACGACAGCGCCTGGCCGCCGACCTCGACCGGGAGGAAGGCGACATCCAGACCGCTCGCCGAGATGGCCCGCAGGTGCTCGATCGGCAGCTCCCCCGATTCGTCGTCGGCGGCCACGGTCGCGGAGAAGTGTTCCGCGAGACTCTCGGCGGTCTCGATCCAGCGGGCCTCGCTGTCGGGAACGATGACGGGCGATGGTCGGGTGAGCATGGAGCATCCTCTCGGAACAGGATCGGAACGGGGATCGGAACAGGCGCATCGTCAGAACTGGTAGCGGGCGGTGGAGAACACCTGGGGTGGCCGTCGGGTGCGCATCATCGAATACGACACCGTCTTGGGGTCGTGCAGTTCGCGGGCGTGAAACAACCGCCGCCCGCTCAGACCGATCCCGACGATGTCGAGCGTCAGCACGGGGGTGCCGACCGGATGCTCGAACAGCTCGGCGTCCTCCTCGGTCAGCACCTCGGCCGAGGGCGTTGCGGTCTCCCAGGCGATCGCCTCGTTCCACACCTTGGCGATCGCCGAGTAGATGGAATCGCCGAGATCGACATCGGCGCGCGGAAAGGGAAGCGGGACGGTGCCGAACGCGAGCATCGCCACGGCCCCGTCGGCCCGCCAGCGCTTGACGATCCGCGCGGCCGGCCGGCCGGGCTCGGTCATGAGCAACCGCGAGATCTCCTTCGGCATCAGCGTGTCGGCGATCTCGAGCACTTCGACCGTGCTCTGATAGCCGAGTTGACGGAGCAAGACACTGTACTCGAGCTGGTCTTCGAACCGAACGCTCATCCTGGTGGCCACGGGGTCGACCTCGGTCGCGGCGCCTTGGCGCCGGAGCACGATCCCCTGCTGTTCGAGCGAGGCGAGGACATCGCGCACCTGCTTGCGCGTACTCCCGAGTTGCTCGGCCATCTCCACTTCACCGGGCAGGGTCGACCCTGCGGCCGCGGCGTCGCGCACGAAGCGCAACACCCCGGCCAGCACTCGCTGGCTCTCGCTGGTCATGTCGCCTCCCCCTTGGTCTCAACGGCCGGGCGGATCGCGCGAGTCGCGCGGGTGGTGCGGTAGAGACGCCGCAACTGGCTGCGCGACGTGATCACGAGCACCGCGAGGGTGACCAGATAGGGAATCGACTGATAGACCTCGCTCGGCAACGTCAGCGCGGTCGATTGAGACAAGAGGGCGAAGCTCTGCAAGAAGGCGAACAACAGCGCGCCGAGGGCGATGCCGACCGGGCGACTGCGCCCCATGATCACGATGGCCAGCACGATGTAGCCGCGGCCGGCCGTGATGTCGGGAGTGAACGACCCGATCGTGCCCACGGTGATGACGGCGCCGCCCAGACCCGCGAGGGCCCCGCCGATCAGCAAGGCGGATGCGCCGGTCTTCTGCACGCGAACGCCGCGCAGAGCGGCTGACGCCGGGTCGGTTCCGACGGCCTGCACCGCGAGACCGAACCGGGTGAACCGCGAGACCGCCCAGGCCGCGACGAGCAGCACCCCGGCGAGATAGACCAGCGGGCTCTGGCCGAACAGGATCGGTCCGACGATCGGGATGTCGGCGAGCGGCCCGAACCCCGAGCGGGGCACCGTCTGCACGGTGACGTTGGTCTCGCCGCTGGGAATCCAGAGTTGGTAGAAATAGGTGCTGAGCCCCAGACCGAGCATCGTCACCCCGAGGCCCACGACGATCTCGTTGGCGTGCAACCGGTAGACGACGAGATTCATCCCCGCCGCCATCAGCAGCCCGACCGCTGTTCCGGCGACGAGACCGATGAGCGGGCCGCCCAGGCTGCCGGCCCAGACACCCACGAAGGCGCCCATGATCATCATGCCCTCGATGCCGAGGTTGATCCGGCCGGCCCGCTCGACGAAGCCCTCGCCGATGCCCGCGAACACCAGCGGCGTGGCGAGCACGAGGGTGCCGGCGATGATCGCGACCCAGAGTTCGACGCTCATCGGAGACCTCCTCGGTGTTCGGCCTCGGCGAGCGTGCCGACGACGGTCTCCGGCTCCGGCCCTGATCCAGCAGGCAGAGCGGCAGACAGCGCCGGTTCGTCGGCGGCAGACGTGGTGCCGGCCGGGGCGAGCACGGTCGCCGGATGGCGCTGATACGCCGCGATGCACGCGACGCCGAGCAGAAGCACTCCCTTGATGACCTCCGCGATCGACGCGGGAACGGTGCCGGTGGCGGACTGCATTCCGACTGCGCCGGCGGTGAGCGCCGAGAAGAAAAGTGCCGCGAGCACGATGCCGACGGGAGCGAGTCCACCGAGCAACGCGACCGCGAGTCCCGAGAAGCCGACACCTCCCGACACGGAGTTGAGGAGGCGGTCGTTCACGCCGGCGACCTGGATCCAGCCCACCACCCCGGCGCCGACCCCGGAGACGAGCATGGTCGAGTAGACGGTGCGGGAACGCGTCGCGCCGAGCCGCAGGGCGAGCTTGGGCCGGCTCGCGAAGACGGTCAGCCGGGTGCTCGCCGCCGAACGGCGCCAGAGGAGGAAGGCGACGGCGACGACGACGACCAGCAGAATCCCCCAGTGGGCCCTCGTGCCGGGCAGGAGCGCGGGGAGCGCGGCCGCCTCCGGCAGCCGGGCGCTCTGCGGTGTCGCCGTCTCTTCGGGGCTCGCGAGCCAGGTGCGCAGGGTCCAGCCGAGGAATCCGGCGGCCAGATAGTTGAGCAGCAGGGTGCTGAGGATCTCGTTCACGCGCCAGCGCACGGCGAGGAAGGCCGGGATCAGTGCCATCACGGCGCCTCCGGCCGACCCTCCGACGATGCCGGCCATCCAGAGCAGGATGCTCGGCGCGGCACCGCCGAGCACCTGATCGACCGCGAAGATCGACCCCGATGCGGCGATGGCGCCCACGACGATCTGGCCTTCGGCTCCGACGGAGAAGATGCCGGCGCGGAGTGCGGGGATCAAGGTGAGTGCGACGATGCCGATCGGCACCGCACCCACGAGCACCTCCCCCACCCGATAGGGCGAGCTCGACACGCCCTGCACGAGCCCCTGGACGCCCACGAACGGATCGGCTCCGGCGAACAGGATGAGCGCGCCCGCCACCACCAGCACGGCCACCACGACCGACCCGGTGAGCACCCAGCGGCGGCGGTCGATCGCTTTCACGAGCGCTCCTCGTCGTGTCCGCAGCGGTCGACGGGGCCGGGCAGCAGCACGTCGACGAACGACTGCGTCGTGGCGTCGATGAGGCCGAGTTCGGTGACGCCGAGATCGGGAACGACATAGAGCCCGACGAACGACAGGATGATGTACGGCGACGGAATCGGGCAGCCCAGAGCGTGCGTGGCCTCGTGACCGCGACGGAGCGCATCCGCCGTCTCCTCGAACGGCGCGGCGCTCATCATGCCGCCCACCGGCAGGGGGACCCGGCCGAGCACTTCCCCGCCCGCGACCGTCACGAAACCGCCCTGCATCGACCGCAGCTCCTCGACGGCGTGCACCATCTCGGCGTCGTCGACGCCGACCACGGCGATGTTCATGTTGGGGCAGTTCATCGTGATCGCGATGGCGCCGCGGGAGAGTCCGAAGCCCTTCACGAAGGCGATACCGGTCAGGCCGTCGCCGTGGTGCCGATCGACGATGGCGATCTTCAGCACGTCCGCCGTCGTGTCGCCCTGCACGAGCCCGTCGACCACATCGAGCTCGGCCTCGAAGGCCTGTTTGAAGTAGCCCTTGTACAGCTCCATCGCCCGCACACGCACCCGGCCGCTCTCGGCCCCGTCGGTACCCGCGGCGCGCACCTCGAACATCGCCGGGTCGAGGGTCTCGGGCAGTCGCACGGTGTCGGACATCCAGTCGGGCAGCTCGTCGGTGTTCGCGAACAGGGCCTCGCCGTCGCGAGCCACCACGCGGCCTCCGACGATGACCACGGATGGCCGCACCTCGGCGAGGTCGGGAATGATCTGCAGGTCGGCGAGCCTCGACGGAGCGATCAGGCCGAGGATCTGATCCAGCCGGTAATAGGAGGCCGGCTGCGTCGTGGCCATCCGGTAGGCGAGTTGTGGATCGACGCCGAAGCGGATCGCCTGCCGCACGTGATGGTCGATGTGCCCCTCGGTGCTGAGGTCGAGCGCGTGCTTGTCGTCGGCGCAGAAGCAGAGGCTGCGGAGCGCGGGAGCGACCTTCTCCAGGTCGGAGAAGATCGGCACCGTGTTGTCGGTGAGCGACGCGCCCATCACGGTGATCATCGCGCCGAGGCGCACCCGCTCGAGCACCTCGTCGATGGTGGCCGAGTTGTGGTCGTCGCCGACGCCGGCAGCGAGGTAACCCCAGAGCGACTCGTTCGTCTGGGCGGCCGTGTGGCCGGTGATGCGGCGGCCGGCGACCAGCGCCTCCCGGAATCTGCCGGTCGATTCCGAGCCGTAGTCGAAGGGGTTCCCCTCACCGAGGTTGGTGGTGACGTCGTGCCAGAGCCGGCCGCGCACGACCTCCTCGGGAATGACGGCACCGCCGCGCTCGAGGTGCGGCGAGCCAGGTGTCTTCGGCGAGACCTGCTGGAAGATGTGCAGCGGCGTCGTGGTCGACAGCAGCGCGTCCATCCCGCGTGCGCCCCACACGTTCGCGGCGCCGTTCGGATCGGTCAGCACGGTTCCCGTGCCCCGGGCGACGCTCAGACGGCCGAGTTCTCCGGGCGTGAGGTTCGTGTATTCGATGTGGAGGTGCGCGTCGATGAAGGTCGGCACGACGTGGCATCCGGATGCGTCGATCTCCTCGATCGCGTGGCCGTGGGCGTCGTCGGCTTCGGCGCCGTAGATCACGATGCCACCGGTTCCGGGCGTCGCTGCGACGTGCCCCCACGGAGTGAGAGCGGCGATGTGACGGCCGGCGACGAGCACGTCGCGCTCGAGCCACTCCTCGGTGCCCGGGGACTGCACGAGACCGCCGCGCACGATCAGATCGGGCTTCTCCCGGCCGGCCGCGACGGCGCGCAGACGCCCGAGCTCGGCGACCGTCGGGTAGAGATCGGTCTTGTCGGTCATTCGACATCTCCTCGGGCTGGGGAATCGGGGGCGGAACCGTCGACCAGACCGGCGATCGCGCGGCCGATCCGCTCGGTGTCGGCCTCGGCGATCGGCAGGTCGGCCACGATGCGGCCGGCGAACATCACGACGACGCGGTCGGCGACACCGAGGATCTCCTCGAGATCGTGCGAGGCCACCACCACGGCCGAGCCGCCGACGGCCAGATCGACGAGCCGCTCACGAATGGCCTGCGAGGCGCGCAGGTCGAGACCCTGCGTGGGGCCGTAGGCGAGCACGACCCGCGGGGCGGGGCTCGCGCCGAGTTCGCGCGCGGCGAGCAACTTCTGCTGATTGCCGCCGGAGAGACCGGATGCCGCGAGCTCGGGCCGCACCGGCCGCACGTCGTAGGCACTCAACGTGTCCTCCACGGTCTGGGTGCCACCCGTGCGGGCGTCTCTCGTCGCACCACCCCGCTTCCGCGCAGCGCCGACGGCGGCGGAATAGACGGTGAGGTTCTCGCGCAGCGACATCGCGGGCACCACGGCCTCGGTGCGTTCCTCGGGAATCCAGGCGAGGCCGGCCCGCTGGAATGCAGCCGCCGATGCGCCCGCCCGGGAGCCGGCCTCGGTGCCGGCGAAGGCGACGGTGCCCGAGTCGGGCTTCACGAACCCGCCGAGCACGTCGAGCAGGAGGTTCTGACCGCTGCCGGCGACGCCCGCGATGCCGACGATCTCGCCGGCGCGCACCGCGAGGTCGACGCCGTCGAGCGAGGCGTCGCGGGTCGAGGCGGCGACGACACCGGCGGCACGGAGCACCGTGGCCCCCGGCCGGCGCTCCGAGCGGGCCGCCGGCGGAGGCAGTTCGCCCACCATGAGCCGGGCGATCTCGGTGGACTCGAGACGCGCGGCCGAGCCGTGGTGCACGTTCTCGCCGTGCGAGAGCACGGTCAAGTCGTCGGCCACCTGCCGCACCTCGTCGAGGCGGTGGGTGATGAGAACCACCGCGGTGCCGAGGTCGCACAGCGAGCGGAGGTGCTCGAACAACCCTCCGACCTCGAGCGGGCCGAGGCTCGCGGTGGGCTCGTCGAGGATGAGGGTGTGGGCGCCTTCGGCGAGCGCGACGACGATCTCGCCGAGCTGCCGGTGCGCCTGGCTGAGCGTCGCGGTCGGCAGATCGAGATCGACATCGACACGGGCGCGTTCGAGCGTCGCCTTGAGCAGGGCGCGGGCCGATCGACGGCTCACCAGCCGCCGCGATCCCACCAGGAGGTAGTTCTCGACCAGACTCAGCTCGCCGACCAGGCTGAGCTGCTGCGGAACCATGTTGACGCCTGCCCGTTTGGCATCGGCCCGGTCTCGCGGGGCGAAGGCCGCGCCGTCGATCGTCATCGTGCCGCTCGAGGGCTGCTCGATTCCGGCGAGCACCTTGGCGAGGGTCGACTTGCCGGCGCCGTTCTCGCCCACCAGGGCGTGCACGGCGCCGGGGCGCACGAGGATCGACACGTCGGTCAGGGCGTGCACCGGCCCGAAGCTCTTGGAGATGGACCGCGCCTCGAGAACGCGGTCCATCTCCGGGGGTGAGACGGTCATCAGCCGATCGTGACGGATCCGTCGGTGATGCCGGCGATCACGTCGTCGACCTTGGCGGCGGCATCCGCCGGCACCGCGCCGTCGACGTCGTTGATCGGCGAGTAGACGATCCCGCCGTTCTGGAGGGTCGAGGTGACGCCCTTGCCGCCGAAGTCACCAGCGGCGACCTCCTCGACCCAGGCCTTGATGATCGGGTACATGTCGAGATCGACGGTGGAGACGTTGTTCGCGAGCGCCGCCTCTCCGGCGGCGGACGAGACCCCGACGCTCAGCACACCGGCTTCGGCGGCGGCAGACCCGACACCGGTGGCGATGCCGTCTCCGGTCGTGTAGACGAGTTTCGCGCCCTGGCCGACGAGTCCGGTGGTGGCGGCCGCAGCTGCCTGAGCGTCGTCGAAGCTGCCCGCGTAGACGACCGGGAGGAGTTCCGCCGAGGGGTTCGCGGCGGTGACCCCCTGCTGGAAGAACGAGTCGGTCGCCTTGACGAAGTCGAGTTCCATGCTCTCGACCCGGCCGATCGGCGACGCGCCGGTCACTCCGGCGATGTAGCCGGAGAGGTAGCCGACCTGAGGGGTGTCGTAGGTCCACGTCTCGACGTTGTCGGTGTACTTCTCGAGGATGTCGGGCCCACCGGATGCGGTGAAGTGCACGTCGGGGAAGTCGCCGGCGACCGAGAACACCGCGTCGCCGAGCTCGATACCGTGCCCGATGATGAGGTCGTAGCCCTGGCTGGCGAAGTCGGCGATCACCGGCTCGCTCTCGGCAGGGTCGGACATCTGGTCGCGCAGCTCGTAGTCGATGAGCCCTTCGTCTTTGAGCTTCTCCAGGGCATCGGCCAGCGCTTGGTTGAAGGCGCCGTCGTTGGTGTTCCCCGGGGTCAGGGCGCCGACTTTGATGACCTTGTCGACCGCCGGTGCCGTGCTGTCGCTCGACGCCGACGACCCGGTGCTGCAGCCGGCGAGGCCGATCGCGGCGACCGTGGTGACGACGGCTGCCGTGAGGACGGTTCCGATTCTCTTCATGATGTTCCTTTCGGGAGTGGTGCGGGACGGGTGCTGGGATGGTGCGGTGGGGAGATCAGCGCGGCTCGTCGACCAGACCCTCGGCGAGGGTCGGGCCGACGAAGGCCGCACTGGGGGTCGACCAGTGCCCGAGGAGGGCACCCGTCGAGATCGAGAAGCAGGGGTCGAGGCCGTCGACCACGGGCGGAGCATCCGGATGCAGCGCCGCATCCGAGACGCACACGACCGGATGGCCGTGCAGCGTTCGCGCGGTGCCGGTGGCATCGGCCGAGAGCACGCCGCGCCGAATCGCTCCGAGCACCGCCGCTTGCGACAGGAAGCCGCGGAGACCGGGGTCGTCGAGGCACTCGGCGGCTGTCTTCGTGCATCCGCCGGTCCAGCGCACCGCCCCGTCGGGCTGCAGCCGCACCTCGGAGTGCTGCACGCCCAGCGGGCTGTCGCCCTGCGCGACGACGTCGATGACGAGGGAGAAGCGGTTCCCGTCGCGGGTCGAGGTGATGTGCTCGACGTAGAGCGGTTCGGACTTCGTGCCGGTCACCGAGTAGCCGTCAGGCCACGCAGCGACGATCGGAGCGAGTGCGATCTCGGAGCCGTCGGCGATCGGCGATTCCACCTGCGATGCTGCCGCCCCGCCGACGACGCCCACCACCACGATCGCCGCCGCGAAAGCCGCGAGGCCGAGGGCGCTCGCGACGAGCCACCGCGGCCGCTCGGTCGTACGGGGGCTCATGAGGGCGCCCCCGGATCGGCGACACCGGCCAACTCGGCGAGAAGATCGCGCTTGAGGTCGTCATCGGCGAACGACGCCCGGATCGACTCGGCGGCGAATCGCACCAGGTCGGCGCGGTCGAAGCCATAGGTGGCTGCGGCGACCGCCCAGTCCTCGTCGAGACTGCAGGCCAGCGGCGCCGGGTCGTCGGTGTTGAGCGTGACTCGCACCCCGGCGTCGACCAGCCGGGGCAGCGGATGCGACGCCCAGTCGGCATAGAGCCCGAGCGTGACGTTCGAACGCGGGCAGACTCCGAGCGGAATCGACTCGTCGACGAGCCGTCGGACAAGCACGTCGTCTTCGATGGAGCGCACTCCGTGGTCGATCCGATCGGCGTGGAGGTGGTCGAGCGCATCCCACACTCCTTCCGGTCCACTCGATTCGCCGGCGTGCACGGTGCGGCGGAAGCCCGCGGACTCGGCGGCGCGAAATGCGCTGCGGAACTTCTCTCCGGTGCGACCGCTCGACTTCTCATCGCCGTCGACGCTGAGGGCGACGACGCGGCTCGGGCGCCGATCCGCGAGCGTCGCGACGGCGTGTTCCGCCTCCCCCGCCGACTGCGACCGCAGCAGCGAATAGGCGATGTTCGCGACGCAGAGGCCGTCCTCCTCGGCTTCGTCCAGGCCCGCGGCGAGCGCCTCCATCAGCTCGATCTCGCGACCGTGCCAGGCATTCCAGTGGGTCGGATTCACGATGACGTCGGAGTAGCGGACGCCTGAAGCCGTCTGCCGCGCGGCGAACGCGTAGGCGATCCGGGCCGCCTGTTCCCGCGTGCGCACCAGACCGCACTGCCAGTCGAGGAAACGGAGGAAGCCGCTCAATCCCGCCCCTCCGACACCGGGCCGGGTTCCGCCGGTGGTGATCTCCGGCATGGTGAAGGCGTCGTGGGTGCTGACGTCGAAGATGGTCGCGGCGGGCCCCGGGAGCGCAGCGCCGTTCTCCTTCGCGAGCCGCAGGATGTCGACGAGCGCGAACGTGCCCTCGAGGTGCACGTGCACCTCGGCCTTCGGGAGCATCCGGATGTCCTGCTCATCGAAACGGACGGCGGCGGTTGCGGAGGCTGGAGCGGACATTCGGGGCCTTTCGGAAGCGCACGGTGCGCGGAAGCGCTGCGATCAGCAGGCTAACCGCGAATCAAAGCTTGTTGACAGGTTGCACGAAAGACGTCTTGAGACCGTAACGTCGACGTAACAAAACGCCGTAATTACGGGGTTTCATGGAATCGTCATAACCATTGGAACTGATCTTGTACACATGTGGAGAAAACCATGCCCGACAATCTGCTGCCCGCTGACAAGGCGCTCCTGCGCGAAAGCCTCGTCGTCGCGGAGCGCTCTCGCGCCGACGGCAAGCACCCGTTCGGGGCGATCGTGGTCGATGCCGGCGGAACGGTCGTCGCGTCGTTCGGCAACGACTCCGTACCGCCGTCCGGTGATCCCACGCAGCACGCCGAGCTGCGCGCCGTGGCCGCCGCGTTCCGCGCCCTGGGGGCCGGCGGTATGGTCGGCAGCACCCTGTACACGAGCGCCGAACCGTGCGCGATGTGCTCGGGCGCCGCCTACTGGACGGGCATCGACCGCGTCGTCTATGCGCTGTCCGAGCGTCGCCTTCTCGAACTCACGGGCGACCACCCCGACAACCCGACGTTCTCCCTGCCCTGTCGCGAGGTGTTCGCCCGCGGCCAGCGGGCCATCGCGGTGTCCGGGCCCCATCTCGAAGACGAAGCCGCCGAAGCGCACGCCGGATTCTGGAACTGACGCGCTTCTGCCTGAGAGGATCGATGGATGTTCGCCAGCCAAGTCGTCGTCGGCCGCACGTTCGTCGCCGTGCTCGAACCCGGCGACGACGTGCTCGACTCATTGGCGGGCGTCTGCGCACGATTCGGAGTCGACAACGCCTACATTCCGGTGTTCTTGGGAGCCTTCGCCGAGATCACCGTCATCGGCGCCGAGCATCCGCCGCCTGATGAAGACGAACCGCTGCAGACATCCGTCGTCGTGCGCAACTGCGAGGGACTCGGTTCTGGCACGGTCGCGCGCGGACCGGAAGGGCCTCTGGTGCACCTGCACGTGACGGTGGGCGCGAAGGGCGACTCCGCCCGGGCCACGGCAGGACACGTGCTCGCCGGCACGGTCCAGTACCCGACCGAGGTGATCATCACCGAGATCGTCTCCCCCGTGCTGTCACGCCGGCCGAACGACCGCGCACGCGGTCTGGCGACGCTCACGTTCGACGCATCCTGATGCCGTCGACCATCCTGCACCCGCACCCGCACGCGCTGGGGCGCGGCCGGGAACCGGCCCTACCGGGCTCCGATCGCACCGAGATGGGCGTCGACCTCGGCGATCGACCGCTCCACGACGAAGGAGAGGATCGCCTCGCCCTTCAGGGCGGATGAGGGCCGCGGGTCGCCGAACACCCCGCTCGGCGAGAGCGTGTCGAACCGGATCGGCCGCCTTCCGAAGTCGGCGGGGAGCTCGGGGTAGGCCGCGGCGTAGCGCTCCGGATGCACGAGCTCCGGCCTCAGAGCGAGCACCATCGACGTCTCGAGCTCATCGGCATGACACAATCCGGGTGCCGCCCACGGGCTCTCCTTGATCGCATCGCCCACCTCGACGAGGCCCGGGTAGTCGAGCACGATCGCGTCGGAGCCGGCGATCGACAGCTGACGTGCGGCGGCGTGCACCGGGGCCCGGTTGCCGTAGTCGCCGTTGACGATCACCAAGGTCGTCACCCCGAATGAGGTCGCCGAGGTGGCGATGTCGAGGCAGATGGCGGTGACGGTCGACGCCGAGAGCGAGATCGTGCCCGGGAAACCGCCGTTGTCCCAGGTCTCCCCGTAGGGCACCGGCGGCAGCAGCAAGCCCGAGAAGTGTTCGGCGACCCGGGCCGCGATGCCGGCGCACTGGATGGTGTCGGTCGAGAGCGGCAGGTGCGGGCCGTGCTGTTCGAGGGCTCCGAACGGGAGGAAGGCGATCGTGTTTCCCGCGGCGATGTGCTCGCGCACGTCGGTCCAGCTTGCAGAGGCGAGATCGAGCATCGGCATGCCCTCACGATACCGCCGGCGCTCGCGCGCCGATGACGCACGGATGCCCCGGTCACCTGACCGGGGCATCCGTCGTCTCAGAGGGGGCTGAGGATCAAGCCTCGCTCATCGCGGTCTTCTCCGCCTGGCCCTTGGCGGCGTAGTACGCGGCGCGGGCGGCGTCGCGGCGGGCCTGCTCGGCCTGGCCGGCGTCGAGCACGTCCTGCGACACCTCGACGTTGGGCACGTTGGTGCGGCCGTTGTACTTCTCGATGTAGGCGTCGAGCTCAGGGCCCGAGGTCCACGAGGTGATGAGGCAGTAGCGCGGGTCGGGACCGGGGTGGGTCGCGGCGTGCCACAGGCGCTGCGTGTCGACGATCAGCTGCGCACCGGCCGGCAGAGCGATGCGGTACTCCACGCTCGGGTCGGTGCGGTTGTCGCGCAGCACGAAGAAGCTGTCCTTGTCGTCGGTCAGGTTGAAGAACCCGCGCACGACCCAGCCGGTGCCATCCGGGTTCAGGCGGTTGTTGTCGTCCTGGTGCAGGTTGTACAGCGTGTCGGCGTAGGTGTTCGGCTGCAGCTCGATCACGCGACAGCGGCCGACGTTGGCACCCGGCTCCTGCGCGCGGCGCGTCAGGTTGGGGGCGAGGGCGGTCTGCGAGTCGATCCACACACCGTCCTTGTCGGTGCGCGGCGGCACGTGGTTCCAGAACCCGTTGCACTCGATCTCGCCCTTCGCCGAAGCGAGAGGAGCGAACCGGGTGTCACCGGATGACTTCCAGTCGACGTACTCGATGTCGAGCCATTCCTTGGGGTCGAGCTCCTGCTGGTAGCGGTCGAGCACGACGTAGCCGGTCTCTTCGAGAGCGGCGGACTTGATGTAACCCATGCGAGTTTCATTCCCTTTCGTCTTGGGCCAGCACGTTTTAACAGGCCCAGGTTAGGTCAGCCTAACATCCACCCCCTGCGTGCGCGGTGCGCCACGGGACCACGACATAAACATCCCGTAAACTCGCTCCCTATGGTCACCGCTCTCGTCACCGCCACCAACGTCGAAGCCACCGCCGTCAACACCATCGCCTGGCTCTCCGAGGCGTCCACCACCATCGTGGTCCCGGTCTACCAGCGTCAGTACCGCTGGGACATCGGCGGCTGCGAGCAGCTGCTCGGCGACATCCGTGCCGTCGCGGATTTCGGCGACGACCGGCACCGCCATTTCATCGGCTCCATCCTCTCCACCGCGGCCGACGACGATGACGACGACGCCGAGCTCGTCCTCATCGACGGGCAGCAACGCATCACCACGCTCATGCTGCTCGTCGCGGCCCTGCACCACACGGTGAAGAACGACGACGCCGAGCTGGCGGCCGAGCTCGCGAAGGTGCTCGTGCGCGCGGGAGACCCCACGCGCACCAAACTGCGCCCGCACCGCGGCTGGGCCGAGATCTTCGAGAGCGTCGTGCTCGACCACCGCTCGGCCGAGGAGGGCCTGCGCGACTCCCGCTTCGACGACAACTACGCCTTCTTCCGCAGCCAGGTGCGCCCCGAGGAGGTGGCCCGCATCTGGCGCGGCCTGCAGAAGCTCGAGCACGTCGCCATCACGCTGGGACCGGATGCGAACGCGCAGCAGATCTTCGAGAGCCTCAATTCCACGGGCGAGCCGCTGCGCGATCACGAGCTCATCCACAACTACGTGCTGATGGGGCTCTCGCACGCCGAGCAGAGCGAGATCGAAGACACCTTCTGGCTGCCGATCGAGCAGAACACCGGCGAGGTCATCGGCAGCTTCTGGCGCCACTACCTGGTGATGACCACCGGGCGCGAGGTGGCCATCGCCGGTGAGCGCGGCGTGTACGACGCCTTCCGGCACGAGTTCCCCCGGCTCGACCTCGCGACGCTGCGGGCGCACGCGACCGAGTGGCGGGAGTATTCGGACGCCTACCGTGTGCTGCTCGATCCGGCCCAGGAAGCCGATCCGGAGATCGCGCAGCAACTCGGCTATGTCAACACCTTCGGGCGTGGGATGTACCCCCTCGTGATGCGCGCCTACGTCGACTACACGCACGACGAGGTCGCGAAGGAGGAGCTGATCGCCCTCCTGGAGCATGTGCAGTCGCTCCTGCTCCGCCGCACGGTGGTGGGCGTGAGCAACGACCGCCTGGTGGCGCGACTCTGCCGCGCCCGCGCGGCCGGAACCGACGAAGTGGTGCGCGCGATCGCCCGGGTGACACCCTCCGACGAGCGGGTGCGGGTGGCGCTGAAGTACAGCGAACTCCCCCACACCGCCTACGTGCTCGGCCGCATCGCCGGCGTCGGGAGCCCGGCGGGCCTGGAGGTCGACCACGTGGTGCCGCTCGCCCCTTCCGACGACTGGAGCGGTGACGGCATCCGGGAGTGGGCGGAGTACACGGATGACGAGCAGAACAGCCATCGTGCGCTCGCCCCCACCCTCGGCAATCTCACGTTGCTCGAGCAGGGTCTGGCCGAGCGCGCCTTCGGCGGCTCGTTCCCCGAGAAGCGCGGGCTCTACGCGCAGAGCGCGGTGCCGACCACTCGAGAACTCGCCGAGGTCGCCGCCTGGGGCACGGCCGCGATCGCCGACCGCACGGTGCGCCTCACCGAGATCTTCCTGGAGGTCTGGAAGCGGCCGGCCGTGGTGTCGATCGACGACGACGGCCTCACCCCCATCCTCGACGCGGTGCGCCGCCGGGGCTGGCCGCGCGGCTGGGAGCGCGAGTTCGAATACGTGGAGTACCGGGGCGAGCACTGGGAGGTCTACGACGTCAAATACCTCTTCAACCGCATCTTCAAGCGTCTCTGGGCCGACTCTCGCGAGAGCGTGGTGGCCTTCAGCGCCCGCCGCGGGGGCCCGATCTACGAAGCGCAGTCGTGGAACGGGCACTGGGACGCCCTCGACGAGTCGAACTACCTCTACATGGGCTGGGATTCGAAGTACATGCTCACCGCGGTGCAGGGCGTGCTCGAGGAGGCGGGGCTGGCCTCCGACGTCTTCGTGAAGTACTCCTACATCGGCGCGGTGATGTAGGGCCGAGTCACCACGCGCTCGGGGCGTAGTCCTTGAGGAAGACGCCGAACAGGTCTTCGCCGGCCTGGCCGCGCACGATCGGGTCGTAGACCCGCGCGGCGCCGTCGACGAGGTCGAGCGGGGCATGGAAGCCCTCTTCGGCGAGTCGCACCTTGGTGGGGTGCGGGCGCTCATCCGTGATCCAGCCGGTGTCGACGCTGGTCATCAGGATGTTGTCGGTCTCGAACATCTCGCGGGCACTCGTGCGGGTGAGCATGTTCAGAGCGGCCTTGGCCATGTTGGTGTGCGGATGTCCGGGCCCCTTGTATCCGCGGCCGAACACCCCCTCCATGGCGCTGACGTTCACGACGTAGCTGCGGCGGGACCCTGTGGCGCGCATCGCGGCGCGGAGCCTCGAGATCAGCAGGAACGGTGCGGTCGTGTTGGCCAGTTGCACCTCGAGCATCTCGAGCGGGTCGACCTCGTCGACGTGCTGGGTCCAGGAGTTCACGTCATGGAGGTCGGGCACCAGTCCCCCGGCGTCGATCGCGGTGCCGGCGGCCAGTCGCTCGAGCGAGCTCGACCCGGGCGCCATCGCCTGCTCGGTGAGCTCGTCGGCCCGTGACGCGGCCGCCGCGAGGATCGGATGCGTGTTCACCGAATCGGCGAGCGCGTGCGGATGCGCGTCGTTGGTGTGGCCGAAGGTGACCAACTCGGGAAGCGGCCCGTCGGGCAGCGGCGCGAGTTCGGCATCCACGAGAGCCTGATAAGCGCCGGGCGAGCGACGCACCGTCTGTGCGGCGTTGTTGATCAGGATGTCGAGCGGACCGGCGGTGGCGACCTCGTCGGCGAGCGCGATCACCTGCGCCGGATCGCGCAGGTCGATGCCCACGATCTTCAGCCGGTGCAGCCAGTCGGCGGAGTCGGGCAGGCTGCTGAAGCGGCGCACGGCGTCGCGCGGGAACCGGGTGGTGATGGTGGTGTGGGCGCCGTCGCGCAGCAACCGCAGCGCGATGTACATGCCGATCTTCGCGCGCCCTCCGGTGAGCAGCGCCCGGGTGCCGGTGAGGTCGGTGCGGGCGTCGCGCTTGGCGTGGCTCATGGCCGCGCAGTCGGGGCAGAGCTGGTGGTAGAAGGCGTCGACCAGCGTGTAGGGCTGCTTGCAGATGTAGCAGTTGCGCGCCTTCAGCAGCGTTCCCGCGGTGGGCGTGGTGGTGGAGGTGGCGATCGGGATGCCGCGGGTCTCGTCGTCGATGCGATCGGGCGCCCCGGTGGCGGTGGCGGCGATCACGCTGCGATCGGCGTCGGCCACGGCTGCGCGGATCTCGCGGCGGCGCTGCTTCTTCACCGCCTTGAACATCAGGGCGGTGGCGTGCCGCACGGCGACGAAGTCGGGATGACTCTCGTCGAGTTCGGCCATGCGGGCGAGCACCTCGAGGGTGGTCGCGAGATCCGCAGGCGCGATGGCGCCGGTCGACGGGATCTCAGGAGAGGCGGAGGGCACAGACGATTGTAGGCCGAGCACACCCGCTCCCTGTCGTGCCGGTGGCAACGGCGCCCTGCGACGTTACGACCCGGTCATCGCGTCGTTCACGCGCCCGCAACCTCGGCGACCGATTGAGAAGGGAGCGTGGGAGCGCTCTCGCTCGAGAGCGAACCGTCGACGTCGATCCGTAAGGAAGATACGTGCCACCCGCAACTCCTCGTCCACCATCCCGCCTCCGATTCGTCCGTGCCGGCGCGGTAGCCGCAGCCGGAGCGATCGCTCTGTCCCTGTTCGCGGCAGTTCCGGCGACGCAAGCCGCGCCCGCCGACGACCTCGGGTCGCGCTTCACGCTCGCGGTCCTCCCCGACACCCAGTTCTACTCGCGCTACTCGGCCGACCAGTTCCAGCCGCGGTACGGCAAAGACCCCTACCAGGTGCAGACCGAATGGCTCGCCGCGAACCGCGACGCCCTCAACATCCCGTTCGTCACCCAACTGGGCGACATCGTCGACCAGTCGTGGCAGGAGCGCGAATGGGTCGCAGCCGACGACGCGATGAAGACGCTCGATGACGCGAAGCTGCCGTACTCGACGGCGCCGGGCAACCATGACGTCCGAGACTCGAACGACGACCTCGACGATACCGAGTACGACCTCAGCCAGGAGCCGTTCCTCCGCTGGTTCGGACCGGACCGCGCGAAGAACGTCTCCACGTATGAGGACAGCGATCCGACCGGCCTCAGCCAGTACCACGTCTTCGAGGCCGAAGGCCAGCAGTATCTCGTGCTGGCCCTCAGCTGGCGGGTGTCCGACGCGACGATCGCGTGGGCGGATTCGGTGATCGACGCCCACCCCACGCTCCCGGTCATCCTGACGACGCATCAGGTGATCGACATCGATTCGGATGCCGTCTCCCCGAAGGAGACCGAGTACGGCCTCGAGCTCTGGGACAAGCTCATCCGCAGCAACGATCAGATCTTCCTCACCATCAACGGGCATTTCCACGGCGAGTCCCACCTGGTGAAGATGAACGACTTCGGCCACTCGGTCACCCAGATCGTCATCGACTACCAGATGGCCTACGAAGGCGGCGACGGCTACCTCGGCCTGTTCGAGTTCGATCTCAGCAACAACGTCATCGCCGTGCAGACGGCCTCACCGTGGGTCACCTGGAAGCCTCAGGAGAAGCTCACGAGCTACGACCAGCCCTTCCTCGAAGGCGTGAACCAGCAATTCGACGTGCCGATCGACTTCGCCGAACGATTCGCTTCCTTCGACCCCGCCTTCGCGGTGGGCCCCGCCACCCAGCCGTCGCTGTCGCAGAAGGCTCGCGACATCCTGCTCGATGGCTTCACCGGACCCGACCCGGTGTCGACCGAGGCGCCCGGCAACTCGGATGACTATGTCGACGTCGCCGGCACGCTGGCGCACTGGCGATTCACCGGAAACTCCGGCGTCGTGGCTGAGGGCCAGAGCGTCCCCGACGTCGCCGGCGACAACGACCTCACGCGGGTCGGCATCGCCGAGTCCGGCGCGACGAACGCCCAGGTCGACGACGTCACGATCGGGGGCGACCACGCCTACCTGTCGTCCGACGACGCCAGCGTCTGCTTCGCGAACGCCGACCGCAACAACTCGCGTTACAGCTACTTCCAGACCGCGAGTGACGCCCCTGTCAACAACGAGTCCTTCGACAACGGGTACACGATCGAGTCCTTCCTGAAGATCGACAAGTCGTGGACCGCGAGCACGAACCAGTGGATGATGGCGCTGATCCGGGCGGGCAACCGCAACGAGATGCCCGGCGTGCCGTACGACCGCTGGGGCAACGGTGGACCGGTCGTGCTTGGCCTGTCGAACCTCAAGGAGTTCCAGTGGAGTGTCATCCCCAATGAGCCCGGACTCGGCGACCGGGTCAACTGGTCGGGAGAGATCCAGCTCGACACCTGGATGCACGTCGCGATCGTCAACGACCCGGCGACCCGGACGACGACCATGTACGTGAACGGCGCACCCGTGCTCCGCAACGCGAGCGACAACGTGGGCCAGAGCTTCGTGCCGGATGCTCCGTGGCTGATGGGTGCGGGCATGGACCACAACCAGCCGGGCGCCGGCTGGAACGGCTGCATCGGGGAGACCCGGATCGTCGACCACGTGCTCGACCAGGGCGAGTGGCTGACCGCCCGCGCCGACCTCACCGGTCTCACGATCACGGACGCCCCCGAAGGGTCGCTGCCCGCCGCCACGAAACTGACCACGTTCTCCGGCACCGGGCTGCCCGGAGCCGAGGTGCGGATGTCGGGAAGCATCGCAGGAACCGACGTGATCGATGAGAACGGACGCTGGTCGATCGTGCTCCCTCGAGCGCTCGCCGCCGGAGCCTACGAGGCGTCGGTCGTGCAGGCCCTCGGCACTCGCGAGTCGGCGCCGCTCGGCTTCGACTTCACGATCGAAGGCGCCGCGGCTCCGACCCCCGGCGGAACGACTCCCACCATCCCGATCGACGGCGCCGACGGGAGCACGGCGCTGGCCAACACCGGTGCCGAGCTGCCCGCGGGAGCCGTCGGCGGGGCGATCCTGCTCGCACTCCTCGGCATCGTCGTGCTGGTTCTCGTGCGTCGCCGCCGCGCATCGGGTCTGTCGGGTGAGTGACCCGCTCTGACGGCCGGCCCGGGTGGCGCTTCGCGGCGCCGCCCGGGCCTGCCGTTGCGGGAGCAAAGCGGTCGCCCGCAGAGCCTGGTGCCGCAGCCGGATGGCTGCTACCTTGGCCCACATCCATCGCGACCACCCGGTCAGGAGGCGGCATGCCACTCCCGATCGCAACGGCGCCGCTCTCCGCCTCCTTCGTGATGGCCCTCGGCTGTGCGGCAGGCACGACACGACTGGTCGACGACCAGAACGTGCGCAACCTCGACACGCTCGTGACGACGCTCCCGCTGCCGGTCTCGCTCTCCGACCCATCCGACCGATAGGTAGAACCATGTCCGTCTCGACACCGTCCGCACCTCGCACCGCCGCCCGCCGCTGGTGGGTGCTCTCCACCGTCGCGCTCGCCCAGCTCATGGTGGTGCTCGACTCCACCGTCGTGAACATCGCGCTGCCGGCGGCCCAGGCCGACCTCGGCTTCTCCGACGGGGAGCGGCAGTGGGTGATCACGGCCTATTCGCTCGCCTTCGGCAGCCTGCTGCTGCTCGGCGGCCGGCTCTCCGACCTGATCGGCCGCAAGCGCACCTTCATCATCGGCCTGATCGGTTTCGCCGTGGCATCGGCCGTGGGTGGAGCGGCGCCCGGGTTCGGCACCCTGGTCGCGGCCCGCGCCGTGCAGGGCGCCTTCGCCGCCTTGCTCGCGCCCACGGCACTGGCGGTGTTGACCACCACCTTCACCGTCCCGAAGGAACGAGCCCGGGCGTTCGGCGTCTTCGGCGCGATCGCCGGAGCGGGCGGAGCCATCGGTCTCCTCCTCGGTGGATTCCTCACCGAGTACTTCGACTGGCGCTGGAACCTCTACATCAACGTCTTCATCGCGGTGGCGGCCGTCATCGGCGGAGCGGTGTTCGTGGCCAGCGTCGAGCGCGACGGCGAGCGGCCGAAGCTCGACGTGCCGGGCACGGTGCTCGTCTCGGCCGCCCTCTTCGCCCTGGTCTACGGCCTGTCGAACGCCGAGACCGACGGCTGGGACTCCCCCTGGAGCTGGGGCATGCTGATCGCGAGCGGCATCCTGCTCGTCGCGTTCGTGTGGTGGCAACGCAGGGCCGCGCATCCGTTGCTCCCCCTGTCGATCGTGGTCGACCGCAACCGCGGCGCCTCCTTCAGCTCGGTGTTCATCGCCGGTGCCGGCCTGTTCGGCGTGTTCCTGTTCGTCACCTTCTACCTCGAGAAATCGCTCGGCTACACCCCGATCGAGACGGGCGTCGCCTTCCTGCCGATGATCGCGTCGCTGGTCGTCGCGGCACAGCTGTCGACGAACCTGCTGCTACCTCGGCTCGGGCCGAAATTGATGGTGCCGGGCGGCATGATCCTCGCCACCGTCGGAATGCTGATGTTCACCCGGCTCACGCTGCAGAGCAGTTACGCGGCCGACCTGCTGCCGGCCTTCATCATCCTGGGCTTCGGCATCGGGTCGATCATGCCGGCGTCGATCCAGACGGCGACGCTCGGCATCGACGGCCACTTCGCGGGCGTGGGTTCGGCCCTGGTCAACACGAGCCAGCAGGTCGGCGGCTCGATCGGCACCGCTCTGCTCAACACGCTCGCCGCCACGGCGGCCGCCGACTACGTGGCCGCGCATCTGCCGGTCACCGATCAGGTGACGGCGGATGCCGCGGTGGCCAGCTATGCCACGGCGTACTGGTGGGGCGCCGGGTTCTTCGCGTTCGGCGCGGTGCTCTCGGCGTTGCTGTTCCGCCGGCGTGGGCACGCGGCGACGACGCATCCGGCCGGCTCGACAGGCGGAGCGCCCGGCTCCGCTGCGGCGGCTCGCGCTGACACGATGGAGGCATGAGCGCCGACCGCTTCCTCCCCATCCACGACCCCGAGCTGCTGGCGCGAGGCGAACGCGTGCTAGGCCCCGAGTTCCGGGCGATGAACGAGCGGGTGCGGGAGGTCACGGCGCTCACCTCGCGCCTGAACCTGCTGCCCTTCGACGACGAGGCGGGCAAGGCGACGCTGTTCGCCGAGATTCTGGGGCGCCCACTGCCCCAGCGGGTCACGATCTATCCGCCGTTCTACACCGATCACGGACGGGGCCTCGAGCTGGCCGAGCGGGTCTTCATCAACCAGGGCTGCACCTTCCTCGACTTCGCCGGCATCCGGCTGGGCGAGGGCGTGATGATCGGCCCGAAGGCCACGTTCATCACGATGGGGCATCCGGTCGACCCCGTCGAGCGCCGCCAGTACCTCACCGGTGCGCCGATCGACGTGGCCGAGAACGTGTGGATCGGCGCCGGCGCCACCATCCTGCCGGGCGTCACCATCGGGCGTGACGCGGTGATCGCGGCAGGCGCGATCGTGGCCGACGACGTGCCGCCGTCGAGCCTGGTGGCGGGCCCGAAGGCCACCGTGCTGCGGAGCTGGTAGGCGGGCTTACGCGGCGCCGGTGGTCCAGACGTAGACCACGAACACCGCCAGCACCACGAACACGAGCAGGTCGGTGAGGGTGGCGATCCACTCCTTCGTGTTCTTGCCGGCCTTGCCGATGTGACGGATGCCGGCGAGGCCGAGGAAGAGACCGCCCGCGACGGCGGCCGGCACGATCCAGGTCGGGAAGACCAGCGAGAGGATGCCGATCACGCCGAACCCCAGGTTGGCGAACCCGAGCTCCTGCACGATCTGCAGCACCGAGCGGTCGGCCGACTTCGACCCGAGGATGTTGCCGGCCGTGAACTCGGGCCGGAAGCTCTGCGAGAGCCCGGCCGTGAACAGCCGGATGCCCACCGCCCAGAACACGAACCACTTGCCGACGAGCAGCAGCAGATCGTTGGTGCCGCCGCCGGCCGAGTACTCGCTCACGATGGACACGAGGGGGGCGACGATCATCAACCCCAGGATCATCACCAGATACATGGTGCTCATGCTGGCGGAGCCGCAACCCCGTGGTCAAGTGCCGAACTCGGTGATGCCGCCCCGCGCCCAGGCGCGGCTGCTATGGTTCTGGGGCCGGCGTCCGCCGGTATCAGGGAAGACTTCTCGTTGACCGTTGGGCCGTCCGGCCCCGCCACGATTCCGTCGCCTCCTCTGAATTATTCAGAGGAATGTCACGCTCTTGTCTGTCCACCGTTCTGATTCATCCGTCTCCGATTCGTTCACGGCCTCTCTCCCCCGCGGCACGACCGCCGTCGTCTACTGCGAAGGCCAGTTCGGCGAGCAGGACGGCAAGACCGCCAACGGCCTGGTGCGCCACTCCGAGAAGTACGAGGTGCTGAGCGTCATCGACAGCCGGATCGTCGGCGTCGATGCCGGTCTGTTCCTCGACGGCACGACCAACGGCATCCCCGTGCTCGACAGCTTGTCCGCCGCCATCGCTCACGCCGGCCGCGTGCCCGACTACCTCATCTGCGGTGTCGCCCCGGCCGACGGCCTGCTCTCGGCCGCGCAGCGGGTCGTGCTGCTCGACGGCATCTCGCGCGGCATGCACGTCATCAACGGCCTGCACGAGTTCCTGAACGACGACGCGGAGTTCGTGGCCGCCGCCCTGCTGGCCGGGGTCACGATCACGGATGTGCGTCGCCCGAAGGACAAGAAGGATCTGCACCTCTTCTCGGGCCGCATCTTCGACGTGACCTGCCCCCGCATCGCCGTGCTCGGCACCGACGGCGCCATCGGCAAACGCACCACGGCCACCCTGCTGGTGCAGGCTCTGAACGCCAGGGGCATCAAGGCCGTGCTGGTCGGCACAGGCCAGACCACCATCATCCAGGGCGGAAAGTACGGTGTGGCGCTCGACGCCCTGGTTCCCCAGTTCTGCTCGGGCGAGGTCGAGAACCAGGTCGTGGCGGCATTCGAGGGCGAGAACCCCGACATCATCGTGGTCGAGGGCCAGGGCGCGCTCAGCCATCCGGCCTACATCACGTCGGCGCACATCCTGCGCGGCAGCCGGCCGGCGGGCGTGATCGTGCAGCATGCCCCCAAGCGCACGGTGCTGGGCGATTTCCCGATGGTCGCCATGCCCACCATCGCCAGCGAGATCGCCCTGATCGAGGCCTTCGCCGACACCAAGGTGATCGGTGTCACCATCAACCACGAGATGATGACGGATGACGAGATCGGCGACGTCATCGACGAGTACGAACTCGCTCTCGGCCTGCCCGCCACCGATCCACTCACCCGTCCGCTCGGCCGGCTCGTCGACATGGTGCTGCAGGCCTTCCCGATGCTCGAGGCGCCGCTCGCCTCGAGCACACGGTGACCGCGCCCCGCCTCGACATCGATCTCGGCGCGATCGCCGGCAACACCCGCATCCTCGTCGACCGTCTCGCCCCGGTGGGCATCCGCGTCACGGGCGTCTCGAAGGCGCTGCGGGGCCTGCCGGACGTCGCCGAGGCGATGCTCCGCGGCGGGGCGACCGGTCTCGGCGACTCGCGCGTGGAGAACCTGCAACGGCTGCGGGCCGGCGGCGTCGCTGCGCCGCTCACCCTCATCCGTTCGCCGATGCTGAGCCAGGTCGAGCAGGCGATCCGGATGTCCGACACGAGTCTGAACACCGAACCGGCCGTGCTCGCTGCGCTGTCGGCGGCCGCTCTGAACCACGGCACCACACACGGCGTCGTGCTGATGGTGGAATTGGGCGACCTGCGCGAGGGCATCGCCGCCGACGACGTGGTGTCGGCCGCGCTCTCGGTGGAGCGACTGCCCGGCCTCACGCTCGCGGGGCTCGGCACCAACCTCGCCTGCCAGAGCGGCGTCGTACCCGATCAGCGCAACATGGATGATCTCTCGCGCCTGGTCGAGGCCGTCGAGGCGGCGCGCGGACGAACCCTGTCGGTGGTCTCCGGTGGCAACTCGGCCAACCTCGCCTGGGCTCTGAGCTCCGACGACATCGGCCGCATCGACGAGCTGCGCCTCGGCGAATCCATCCTGCTGGGAACGGAGCCTCTCCACCGGAACCCGATCGCGGGCCTGCGCACCGACGCGTTCACCCTGGTGGGCGAGGTCATCGAGGCGAAGACCAAACCGGCGCGCCCGTGGGGTGAGATCGCCCAGGCCTCCTTCGGCCACCAGGCACCTCGCCGCGGCGGCGGAACCATCCGCCAGGCCATCGTCGCGCTCGGCCGTCAGGATGCCGATCCCGACGGCCTGACGCCACCGGAGGGCATCACCGTGCTCGGCATGAGCAGCGACCACCTCGTCGTCGACGTGGGCGACCACGACGTCGCGGTCGGCGACGAACTCGCGTTCGGCCTCGACTACAGCGCCTTGGTGCGGGCGGCGACCTCCCCGTTCGTCACGGTCTCCCCGCACACGGCGGGCCAGACCCGAGCGTCACGCACCGGGGCGCGCGCAGAAAACGGAAACTCGAAGGAAATCCCGCACCACTAGACTCAGCGTCACCCGGGTATCGGGCTGGGATGCGTCGATCCGTGATCGGCGATTCGGGGGAAGGCACGGGGATGTCGACGATGCGACCGGATGACGAGACGAGAACCCGAGCGCGCGGCGGAAGACGCGCAGCGTCATCGAATCGGCGCCTCGCTCTCCGCGCGGTGACGATCGTCGCGGCGCTCGGGATCATCGCAGGCTCGTCGGTCGTGGGCGCGTCGGTGGTTTCCGCGTCGTCGGCCGCTGCCGCCTCTGCCGCGACCGCTGCGCAGTCGACCGGATGCACCCCCTTCCGTCAGCCGTACTCCGGCGATCCGGCCTACGCGAAGGGCGACAAGGTCACCTTCAACGGCAAGGCCTACGTCTCCACCTTCGCGCCCAATTGGTGGTCGCCCAGCGCCGCACCGCAATACTGGAGCGAGACGACGTGCACAACCAGCACGCCGACGCCTACACCGACACCCACCCCGACTCCGACTCCCACGGCAACTCCCACCCCGACTCCGACGCCCACCCCCACTCCGACGCCCACCGCGTGCCAGCCGTTCGCCCAGCCGTACTCCGGCGATCCGGCCTACGCGAAGGGCGACAAGGTCACCTTCAACGGCAAGGCCTACGTCTCGACCTTCGCCCCCAACTGGTGGTCACCCAGCGCCGCGCCGCAGTACTGGAGCGAGACCACGTGCACCACCAGCACGCCGACGCCCACCCCGACTCCGACGCCCACGGCGACCCCGACACCCACACCCACCGGGAACCCCGGAACACCTCCCACCACCGGCACAGCCAGCGGACTGGTGTTCAGCCCCTACAAAGACATCGCGCAGGCCATGTTCTGGAGCACCGGCCACCGGATGGGGACCACGGCGGTCAACGGCTCGGCCACCCCGCTCGTCGGCGCGGGCACGACGCTGCAGTCGACCCTGCCGCAGCTGGACACCATCACCTTGGCCTTCGCCACGGGCGAGTGCGGCACGGAGAACTGGGCCGGCGTGTCGGGCACGGACTTCGCCGCCGACAACGTCGCCGCACTGGATGCCGCCGACTACGACTACATCCTCGGCACCGGTGGCGCGGCGGGCAGCTTCACCTGCGCCTCCGCGGCGGGCATGCGCGCCTTCATCGACCGCTACGCCAGCGACAACCTCATCGGTGTCGACTTCGACATCGAGCGCGGGCAGTCGACGACCGACATCCGCAACCAGGTCGCGGCGGCGGCCGCAGTGCAGGACATCTACCCGAACCTGCGCTTCTCGTTCACCATCGCGACGCTCGGCGCCTCCGACGGCAGCTTCGGCGGCGTCAACACGACCGGCGACGCCGTGATCAAGGCGGTGCTCGCATCGCCGCTGCGCAACTACACGATCAACCTCATGGTGATGGACTACGGCCCCGCGTCGTCATCCGTCTGCGTAATGTCGGGCGCGATCTGCGACATGGGCAAATCGGCGATCAAGGCGGTCGCCAACCTGCGTCACAGCTACCCGGCGGTGCCCTTCGACAAGATCGAGCTCACCCCGATGATCGCGCTGAACGACATCGCCGACGAGACCTTCACCCTGCAGGACATCGACGAGATGACAGCCTACGCGGTCGCCAACAAGCTGGCCGGCCTGCACTACTGGTCGCTCGATCGCGACGTGCCGTGCGGCTCGACCGCACTCTCGAACACCTGCAACTCGACGCCGACGGTGCCGGCCCTGGGTTATACCAAGCGCTTCCTGACGGCCCTCGGGCGTCTCTAGGCTCGGCCGATCCGTCCCGGCAGGTCGACGCTCTGGTCGCCGACCAGCTGGGCGAGAAACCGGATCGCTTCCGACGAGGCGGAGTTGCGTTCGGTGGCGCAGATCACGAGGACCGGGCTCGCCATCGACAACCGGCCGATCAGTTCGCGAGTGTGGGTGTCCGTGAAGACCATCTCACCGGCATCGGGCCGGCGATAGGGGTCGTCCACCGCATCCGGATCCGACCGATTCGGTTTCGGGATGCTCGGAGGGCGCGACGTGTCCGGAGTCCTCGGCGAGCGCGCGGAGGTAGCTGCGTCCGGCGTCGTTCGACCGCAGCGCCGCCGCCAGGGCATCGAGCACCTGGGTGGATGCGCCGCCTGGCCCTGTTCGAGACGCGGCTGGCCAGCTGATCGCCCACCGGGTACGGATCTCGCGGTGATTTCGCGTGGGACCTTCGGCCCGACCCGGGTCACCGGCCGGGCGCACACTGGAGCTTCACTGATGAATGGAGAAGCACTATGGGTCGGGTTGAAGGCAAGGTCGCGCTCGTGAGCGGCGGAGCACGCGGTATGGGGGCGTCTCATTCGAGCCTGCTCGTTCGGGAGGGCGCGAAGGTCGTGATCGCCGATCTGTTGGACGCGGATGGCGCCGCGCTGGCCGCGAAGCTGGGTGAGAACGCGACCTTCGTCCACCTGGACGTGACCAAGCCGGATGAGTGGGATGCAGCCGTCGCCCACGCGACCAGCACCTTCGGCTCCCTCGACGTGCTGGTCAACAACGCCGGCATCGCCAACGGCGCCGCCCTGCACGAGTTCACCGACCAGATGTGGTCGACGATCATCGGAATCAACCTCACCGGTGTGTTCTACGGGATGCGCGCCGCCGCCCCCGCCCTCGCCGCCACCGGAAACGCCAGCATCATCAACATCTCCTCCGTCGAGGGCCTTCGCGGAAGCCCCGGCCTGCACGGATACGTCGCCGCCAAGTTCGGAGTCCGCGGGCTCACGAAGTCGGTCGCCGTAGAACTCGCCGCCGCCGGCGTGCGAGTGAACTCGATCCACCCCGGACTGATCGAGACGCCGATGACCGTCGGGATCGATGCCACCCGACTGCAGATCCCACTCGGTCGCGCCGCCAAGCCGGAAGAGGTCTCCAACCTGGTCCTCTTCCTCGCCAGCGACGAATCCTCCTATTCCACCGGCTCCGAGTTCGTGATCGACGGCGGGCTCACCTCCCACATCCCCGAAGGACGCACGGACTGACGCCTGATGAGTGTCCCGGGTCGAATGCCGACTCGATGCGTAGACGGTGGATGTCGTAGAAACGGCGACCGTGCTTCAACAGGGTGGCGGCGTCATTCCTACTCGCCGTGTCATGGACGGCGGCGCGTTCTTCGAACAGGGAGGACACATCCTCGTCCGGGTTGACGCGGGCGCTCTCGTCATCCTGGCCTACCTGCTCCTGTTGAACCCGCGCGACATCCGGCCGCCGGACTTGACATGATTGGTTCTCGGGCGTCGGGCCACGAAAGAACGGGGGGACACCTGTGAGCGAGCCGGACCATGCCACCGCGGGCAAGGCCTTCAGAGCGCCAACGCCATTCTCCCTTCGTCAACTCGAGTACTTCGTGGCCATCGCGGAGACCGGGTCGATCGCCGGCGCGTCGATCGCCACGCATGCATCGGGCTCCGCAGTGTCCGAGGCGATCTCCTCGCTCGAGCAATCACTCGGAGCGACGTTACTGGTTCGGAGGCGATCGAAGGGCGCGACGCTGACCTCGGACGGGCGCGTGATCCTCAGGATCGCCTACCGTTTGCTCGCGGAGGCGGAACTCATAACGGGCTCCGTGGGAGACCGCAAGTTCTCGCTGGCGGGGCCCGTCCGCATCGGCTTCACGGGCACTCTCGCCAATCACATCCTCCCCGACCTGGTGGTCGAAGTACAGGCGCAGCATCCGAACATCGCGATCGAGCATGTCATCGGCGACATGCCCACGTTGTTGGAGGCACACGACGCTGCGGAACTCGATCTGATCGTGACCTATGACTTGGACTTCATCCCCGAATTCTCCAAGCGCAAGCTCATGGCCGCCGAGATGATGGTGCTTCTTCCCCGCGACCACCCGCTCGCGAAGGAGCCCACGATCTCGCTGGAGGCCCTCGCGTCGCATCCGATGGTTCTCCTCGATATCACCGCGAGCCGACTCCACACCTTCGAACTCATGCGCGGCCGGGGTGTGACTCCTTTGATCGCATACCGCACGGACGACCGGGAATTGCATCGATCCCTCATCCAGCGGGGCCTCGGCTACGGGATTCAGCTGAATCTCGATCAACTCCCGTTGCCCAGCGAACTCCACGGTGTCGTCTACCTGCCCATCACCCCTCCCACTCCCACATTGGGAGTGCTCGTCGCCTGGCGCTCGAACCCGTTGCCCCCGCGAGTGGAAGCTGTCGTTGGGATCATGCAGTCCATCGCTGCACCTTCATAGGCTGAGCCGCAGAACAGATGTCGATACTTCCTGCTTTTCAGCGTTAGCAGTGCTCTGTGAGACTCCTCAGTGTTCCCCTCCGCGTCGACGCGTGGTGGACCCGACTCAATGAGGAGTGATCATGAAGCATTTCGTTCGCACGGCAATCGGCGCGGGAGCCGTCCTCTCGCTCAGCGTGGCTCTCGCCGCGTGCTCCACAGGAGACCAGGCGACGTCCGCCTCGGGCTCGGCCGCCACCGGCTCGTCGGATTGCGGTTCGCTGAAGACCGTCGCCCCGCGTGACGCCGACGGCGCCCTCGACTCGCTGAGCGACGCCTCAAAGGCGTTGTACAACGGTTACCCGTACGACATCTACCCGAGCAAGTGGGCCGACTGGAAGCCGAAGGGTCCCGGCCCTTACACCGTCGGCGTCGTGTTCGGCCCGCTTCGCAACGCCCACCAACAGGAGATCTACGACACCCTCGTGGAGGATCTCAAGGCCTCCCCATTGGTTGGGAACGTCGTGGCGTCCACCACGACCTCTGACGACGCGAGCGCGCAGATCCAGCAGTATCAGTCCGTCGTGCAGCAGGGCGCCGACATCATGATCTACCAGCCCGTCGCGGCAGACGCGTTCGTGGCCGCCGTCGACGAGGCAGCGGCCGCCGGAGTGCCGTCGGTGACTGCGCAGGCGCGGGTCGACACTCCGAATGCGATCAACGTGAACCCCAACCAGTACACCATCGCGGGTGAGTCGATCTCCCAGGTACTGACGGAGATGGGAGGGAAAGGCACCATCCTCGGCGTTCACGGAGTGCCCGCCTTCTCCGCCGACGTCACCTCGTTCGACGTGCTGAAAGACGCCATTTCCGCGTGCCCCGACGTCAAACTGGTCGGCGAGGTGACCGGCAATTTCGACTCGTCCGCCGCAAAGAGCGAGGTTCTCTCGTTCCTCTCCACCTACACGGGTGACGTGGACGGAGTCTTCCAGACGGCGCTGATGGCGCCGGGCATCATCAGCGCTTTCGAGGAGAGCGGGCTCCCGGTTCCGCCGGTCACCGACATCGCCGCCCAGGAGGGTTCGCTCGGCTACTGGATCAACCACAGCGACAGCTACCAGGGAGTCGGCATCGGCCAGGGCGCGGCCGCCACAGGCAACGCTGTCGCCGAGGTGGCCCTCGGAGTTCTCGCTGGCGGAGGAGTGAAGGTCAGCGACGTCGTGTTGAACCTCCCGCTCATCACCGACGACAACCTCGCCGACTGGGCCGACCCGTCGTGGGATCTCTCCACCGTCGGAACGGCCCCGGGCCCTGATGACGCACCCCTCGTGACCGACGAATACCTCGGCGAGATCTTCAACTCGCCCATCGCCTGATCGCCGCCATGACCACCGACAGACTGCGGAACATCCCGCAGGGACCCCTCCGTCTCGGCAAAGACCCTGACACCGACCCGCACTACCCAGGGCACGGGTACCGCCGCACGGAGTTCGACGACGGGATCGTCTTCGAACGCGACGTCGCCGTCGAGCTCCGTGACGGCACGACCATCTACGTCGACGTGTTCCGCCCGGCGGACAGCGGGAACTACCCGGTGCTGCTCGGCTGGGCGCCCTTCGGCAAGCATCCGCACGTGGACTGGGACCGCGACTTCCCCGGTGCGGACATCCCGCCCGGAAACTCCGCCGAGGCCGCGTTCGAAGCGGTCGATCCGCACGTCTGGGTGCCATGGGGATACGTCGTCGTGAATGCCGACCCCCGAGGCATCCGCTACTCGGAGGGCATCGCCGAATTCATGACGCTGCAGGAGGGTGAGGACGAGTACGACCTGATCGAATGGCTGGCGGTGCAGCCCTGGTCCTCCGGACGGGTCGCCACGACCGGCGTGTCGTACTTCGCGATGTCGGCCTACCGGGCCGCGGAACTCCGCCCGCCCCACCTCACCGCGGTCGTGCTCTGGGAAGCCCTGACGGACTTCTACCGTGACGTGAAGCTGCACGGGGGCATCCCTTCGCTGACCATGTCGCACGGCTGGATGCAGATGACGTCATGGTCGAACACAGCGGTGGAGGACCTCGAGGCCGCCATTCGCGAGCATCCGCTCTACGACGACTACTGGCAGCGCCGTGTTGCCGATCTCACGAGGATCGAGGTGCCGATGCTCCTGGTGTCGAGTTGGGCCAACCACGGCGTGCACACCCGGGGCACGTTCGAGGCCTGGGAACGGATCTCCTCGAAGCAGAAGTGGCTCGACGCGAACGGCCGGAAGGAGTGGGAGTACTTCTACTCCCCGGAGTCGGTCGCGAGGCAGCGAGCATTCCTCGACCACTTCCTGCACGACCGGCAGACCGAGCTGGCCGAATGGGCCCCGGTGCGGCTCGAAGTACGCGAATCGCTGCACCGGAGCTCGGTGCGGTGGGAACAGGAGTATCCGCTCGCCCGGACCGAGTTCCGTCCGTACCATCTCGACGCGGACTCCGGACGGCTGTCGCCGCAGCCGCCGTCCGATGTGGCAACCGTCACCTACCCGGCCGACACGGGGCATGCGCTCTTCGACCTGCCCTTCGACACCGACACCGAGATCGTCGGCCCGGCAGCGCTCCGCCTGTGGATCGAAGCGGTCGGTTCCGACGATGCCGACCTCTTCGTCGGCCTGCGGAAATTCGACGCCGAAGGCCACGAGGTGAACTTCAAGTACATCGGCTTTTCGAACGAGGGCATCGTGGCGCTCGGCTGGCTGAGGGTCTCGCACCGTGAGCTCGATCCGGAACGCTCGACACCGGCCAGACCCTACCCCCGGCACGCCAGCGAACAGCGGCTGTACCAGCGTGGTCCGGTCTACGTCGAGGTCCCGATCCTCGACTCGGGCACCCTGTTCGAGAAGGGATCCCGCCTGCAGCTCGAGATCGCCGGCCACGACATCGTGCAGGGGGCCGGGATGTTCCCCCGGCACTCCGAGACACGCAACAAGGGCCTGCACGTCATCCACACCGGCCCGCAGCGGCAGAGCAGCCTGCTGCTGCCCATCGTTCGGGAGGGATCATGAACCCGGGCGGCGCCCCGATCCTGCTGAGCTGCACGGAGATCGCGAAGTCGTTCGGTCCCACCCGCGCGCTCGTCGAGGCCTCACTCGAGGTGCGCGGCGGCGAGGTCCACGCGATCCTCGGCGAGAACGGCTCGGGCAAGAGCACCTTGGTGAAGATCGTCGCGCAGATGCAGCGCCCTGACAGCGGCGCACTGGTAGTCACCCCGCGAGGCCGGTCGCTCGGCCCGGCGCATCGCACGGTGGCGACAGTGTTCCAGGAGGTACTCGTCGTGACCGGCCAGAGCATCGTCGAAAACGTGTGGCTCGGCGCGGACGGCGTCTTCGGGAGCCCACTGCCGCGGCGCGCCAAGCGCCGCGCCGCGGCCGAGATCCTCCACCGGTTGTGCGGACGCGAGCTCGACCTCGACGCACCGGTCGCGCGCCTGTCCCTGAGTGACCAGCAGGCCTGCTGCATCGCTCGGGCCCTCGTCCGCGAGCCCGACCTGCTGGTGCTCGACGAAGCGACCTCGGCCCTGGACCTGCAGACGCGGGATCGCTTCTTCGACCTGCTCCGCGAACTGCGCGCTGACGGGATGGGAACGGTCTTCATCTCCCACCGGATGGACGAGCTGCTCGGTCTCTCCGATCGAATCACCGTGATGAAGGCCGGGAGGACGATCGCCACCGTCGACCGACTGCAGGCCACAGCCGACACTCTCGTGCGCCTCATGACGGGCGGCACGCGAGACGAACGCACCGCCGACCGGAAGCCCCCGGCCATTGCAGGCCGGCCCGTACTGCGGGCGGATGACCTCCGGCTCACGCGCAGCTCCGCCCCGATCGACCTCGCGTTGCACGCGGGCGAGATCGTCGGCGTCGCGGGGCTCGAAGGGCATGGGCAGGAGCGGCTGCTCCTCGCGCTCTGGGGCGAGGGCGCGCAGAGCGGCTCGGTCACCCGTCTCGACGGCACCAAGCGCGTCGACCGGCTCCGTTCGCCACGGCAGGCCGCTCGCAGCGGAGTGGCTTACGTGCCGCGCGATCGCCGGAAGGCGTCGATCTTCGCCCCTTTGTCGATCGTGGAGAACTTCGCCGTCACGACCCTTCGCGCCGACACCCGGCTGGGCCTGATCTCACCGAAGCGTCGCGCCCGGCGATTCCGCGGCTTCCAGGAGCGGCTGGCGATCCGGCTGGGCCGCCAGGAGGATGCGATCACCACGCTGAGCGGTGGCAACCAGCAGAAGGCGATCCTCGCCCGCTGGCTCGCGACCGAGCCCGAGGTGTTGCTGCTGAACGATCCGACGCGGGGCATCGACCATGGAGCGAAGAACGACATCTACGACCTGCTCCGCGGACTCGCGGCCGAGGGAGCGGCGATCGCCATGCTCTCGAGCGAGCTGGAAGAACATCTGACCGTGATGGACCGGGTGATCGTCATGCGCGAGAACAGCGTGTTCGCTGAGTTCTCGGGCGACTCCCTGACCCGCGAGAACCTGGTTTCGGCCTTCTTCGGCGTCGGCGAGGAGGTGCCGGCATGACCGGCTTCCGCGCGGCGCTGGTGCGTCGGCCGTACCTGATCGCCGTGGTGCTCGCCGCCATCCTGCTCGCGGTGAACGTCGTCGCGATGCCGTCGGCCGCAGCAAGCTACTGGCCGGGACTGATCGCGAACCTCGCGCCGCTCGCCTTCGTCGCCATCGCGAGCACCCCATCGGTGCTCGGCGGCGGAATCGACCTCTCGATCGGTCCGCAGGTGGTGCTCTCGAACATCGTGATCGTGATGGTGCTGCTCCCGGCCGGGATCGACTCGCCGTGGGCGGTCATCCCGATCGTCCTCGCCCTCGGAATCCTGATCGGCACGATCAACGGCGTGCTCGTGGCATTGCTGCGATTCCCGGCGATGATCGCGACGCTGTGCGTGATGTTCGTCCTGATCGGCATCGCGCAGCGCCTCGCCCCACAACCGGCCGGCGGCAGCACGCCGTGGATCGAATTCCTCACGAGCCGCGCCGGACTCTTCCCGATCGCGGCCCTGGTCATCGCCGTGCCGTTCGCGGTGTGGCTGGTGCTGCGCCGCACGTCCTTCGTCAGGAACCTGCTCGCCGCCGGCGGCGACCCGATCGCCGCGACATCGGCCGGCGTCCCGGTTTCGGCGGTTCGGCTCCTGTCCTACACGCTCGGCGGCCTGTTCGCGTCCATCGGCGGGCTCATGCTCACCTCCCTCCTGCGCTCTGCGGATGCGAGTCAGGCCTCGACGCTCGTCCTCATCGGCCTCGCGGCGGTGGCCCTTGGCGGCACCGCTTTCACCGGAGGCCGCGGTGGCCTCCTCGGATCTCTCGCCGGAGCACTCTGCATCTTCCTGATCCAGAACCTCCTCACCGCGTTGAGCGTGCCCGCGGTGTGGATCAACGTGATCTACGGCCTGCTGCTGGTCGGCTCCGTCGTTCTGAGCGCGTCGTTGCTCAGCCAGAAGAATGTGAGGCAGCCGGTATGACCGACACGGCCCCAGCGGCGGCGGACACGACGTCGCCGACGCGAACGCACCGCTTCACGCGGAGCCTGAAGCGCTACCCGATCGTGCAGGCCGCCGCGCTGGTCGTGGTGTTCCTCATCGGCGTCCTCACCCTCGACGGCTTCGGCACCGGCCGGAGCATCACGAACATCCTCATCACCGCCTCGTTCCTCGGCATCGCCGCAGCCGGGCAAACCCTCGTGGCGCTCGTCGGCGGGATCGACATGTCGATCGGCGCCGTCATCTCGGCGTCGGCGATCCTCACTTCCTACCTCTACGGCGGTCTGGGCTGGCCGGACGTCGCGGTCTTCTCGTTCGTGCTGGTCTTCGCTCTCCTCCTGGGCGCGGCCAACGGCTACATCGGGCAGCGCTTCGGCGCCAATCCGCTGATCGTCACTCTCGGCAGCGGGTTCGTGGCGGTGGGTCTGGCGCAGGTGATCAGCGGCGGCGGTTCGGACAGCGTCAAGGCGCCGGAGTGGCTCGGCATGCTGAGCCGGCCGGTCTCGACCACGTTCGGGCTCCCCGTCCCGCCCATCGTCGTGATCTGGATCGCACTCATCGTGATCGTGATGGTCATGCTCACCTCCACGCCCTTCGGCAAGCGCATCTACGCCACGGGCGCGAGCGCCAACGCAGCCCGGCTCGCGCTGATCAGCGTGCGCTGGGTATGGGTGCTGGTGTTCGGGCTGAGCTCGGTCCTGGCCGCTTTCGCGGGCATCCTGCTCGCAGGCTTCGCCGGCAGCGGCAACACCACCCTCGGCGACCCGTACCTCTTCCTCGGGCTCGCGGCCGTGATCGTGGGCGGCACCACTCTCGACGGCCGGGGCGACTACCTGCGTACGGCGCTCGCGGCGCTGCTGCTCGTCGTCGTCCAGACCATCCTGGTGGGCTTCGGGTTCACGAATGCCGATCGCCAGATCATCTTCGGCCTGCTGCTGCTCGTCGCTGTGGCGGGCTACATCCGTCAACCCAGGCTTCGCGACCTCATCTGAGCGCGAGGAAAGCTGAGAACCATGAACGAATCATCCGAGACCATCGAGTTCCGAACGCTTGCCGGCGTCGACCCGCGCATCGCGGTGCCGTTCCGCCGCGCGATCTCACCCGCCGAACGGGGCCACCCCGGCTTCCGGCCCGGCACCGAGATCCTGGCCGCAGGGTCGGTGCACCGCGACGGCGGCGCGGCGCTGACCTGCGACATCCGTCTCGACCGTGACGTCGAGGTCGTCCTCCGGGATGGCACCGTGCTCTACGTCGACGTGTACCGGCCCGTGGGCGACAGCCCGGTGCCCGCCATCCTCTCGTGGAGCCCCTACGACAAGACGAGCACGACTGGGCTGAAGAACGACCTGTTCGAGAACCGGATGCACGTGGAATCGGCCTGGGAAGACGGGCTCGACATGTTCGAGAGCGTGAATCCGGGCTACTGGGTCGCCCACGGGTACGCCGTCGTGAACGCCGATCCACGTGGGATCGGCTTCTCGGGCGGAGACATCCAGATGTTCGGTCATCAGCACGCCCTCGACGAATACGACACCATCGAATGGCTCGGTGGCCAGCCCTGGTGCGACGGAAAGGTCGCTCTCGCCGGCAATTCCTGGCTGGCCATCACCCAGTGGTTCGTCGCCGCCCTGCGGCCGCCCCACCTCGCCGCGATCGCCCCCTGGGAGGGGCTGAGCGATCTCTACGCCGAGTCTGCCTATCGGGGCGGCATGCCCGAGACGGTGTTCTCCCCGATGATCCTCGGTGGTCTCGTCGGGCTGGGCCTGATCGAGGATCAAGCGGCGATGATCGACAGCAATCCGCTGTTCGACAGCTACTGGCGATCGAAGAAGGCCGACCTCGAACGAATCGAGGTCCCCGCCTACATCGTCGCGTCGTGGACGAACCTCATCCACACCCGAGGAACCTTCGAAGCCTGGCGACGCGTGGGGTCGGAGCGGAAGTGGCTGCGGGTGCACAACACCCACGAATGGCACGACCTGTACCGGCCGAGCGGGGTGGAGGAGCTGCGGCGCTTCTTCGACCACGTGGTGAAGGGCGTCGACAACGGATGGGACGCGACCCCGCCGGTGCGGCTGAGCATCCTCGACCCCGGACACGAAGACGAGATCAACCGTCCCGAGAGCGGTTTCCCGCTCAGCCGGGAGCGGCACCACCCGCTCTATCTGCAACTCGACGAAGCGCAGCTCACCGCCTCTCCAGCGGCAGCCGTGGCGAGCCTGAGCTACGAGCCCGACGAGACGGGGATCGTGTTCCACCACACCTTCGACGAGGACGTGGAGGTGACCGGGTACAGCAAAGCGCGCCTCTGGATGTCGGCCGAGGGCGCCGACGACCTGGATGTGTTCGTGACGGTGTCCAAGGTCGACGGCGCGGGTCGGGAGCAGCTGACCCAGGTCGTGCCCGACCGCACGCACGCGGGGGCGAACGGACGCCTGCGCGCGTCTCGCCGGGCCTTGGACGAGGAGCGATCCACCGCTTCGGAGCCGGTGCACAGCTTCCGGCTCGTGCAGAAGCTCGCCGAAGGCGAGGTGGTGCCGCTGGAGATCGGCCTCTGGCCCTACGGCATCCGCTTCCACGCCGGCGAGACGCTCCAGCTGCGCATCAACGGCGCCGACCTGCTGCGACGACCGGAGTTCCCGGACATGCCGCCGAGCCCGACGATCAATCGCGGGCGTCACGTCATCCATGTGGGCGGCGCCTACGACAGCCACCTTCTCCTGCCGTTCGTGGACGGCGCCCCCTCCGACCGGCAGAGCTGAAGGCACAGAGCATGGTTGCACGACAGATCCCCGACCTCCGAGCACTCGCGCGGTTCGTCACGTTCAAACCGATCGAACTGAACGGGAAGAGGCGCCGGCTCGCGTCGGCTCTCACCATCGACGATCTCCGCACGATCGCGCGCAAGCGGACTCCTCGCGGCGCGTTCGACTACACCGACGGTGCTGCCGAGGGCGAGATCTCGCTCGAGCGGGCGCGGCGATCGTATCGGGAGGTCGAGTTCAACCCCGAGGCCCTCCGGCCGGTCGCCGAGGTCGACCCGAGCACGAACATCCTGGGCGCCCGGAGCGCGCTGCCGTTCGCCATCGCGCCCACCGGCTTCACCCGCCTGATGCACAGCGCGGGCGAAGAAGCCGGTGCTGCCGCCGCCGCCCACGCCGGGATCCCCTTCACGCTCTCGACCCTCGGCACGACCTCGATCGAAGGAGTGCACGCGGTGGCACCCGAAGGGCGCAACTGGTTCCAGCTGTACATGTTCCGCGACCGGGAGATCTCCTACGAACTCGTGCAGCGGGCCCAGGAGACGGGATTCGACACGCTCTTCCTCACCATCGACTGTCCCGTCGCAGGTGCACGGATGCGCGACGTCCGGAACGGCTTCACCTTCCCCCCTCGACTCGGCGTGCGCACCTTCGTCGACGCCGCGCCCCGGCCCTGGTGGTGGTTCGACCTCCTCACCACCAGGCCGCTCGAACTCGCCTCGATCGCCGGCGCGAACGGATCGCCGGGCGAAGTCGTCTCGGGGGCGATGGATCCGACTCTCTCGATCGCCGACCTGCGTGTGCTCCGTGAGATGTGGCCCGGCAATCTCGTGGTCAAAGGGGTGCAGACCGTGCACGATGCGCGTCGGGTCGTCGACGCGGGGGCAGACGGAATCGTCCTGTCCAATCATGGCGGCCGTCAACTCGACCGCTCGCCCATCCCGTTCCACCTCTTGCCCGCCGTGGTCAGGGAAGTCGGCGACGAGACGACGATCATGATCGACAGTGGCATCATGAACGGCGCCGACATCGTCGCCGCCGTCGCCCTCGGCGCCGACTTCGCGTTGATCGGGAGAGCCTACCTCTACGGCCTGATGGCCGGCGGCCGCGAGGGCGTCGACAGAACCATCGACATTCTTCACGCAGAGATCCGCCGCACCCTCTTCCTCCTCGGAGTCGCCTCGCTCGCCGAGCTCGAACCGCGGCACGTGACTCAACTCGTCCCGGAGCGTGCCGGCGTGCGGATCTGACCGCACGTCCCGCCTCCCTGTCCTCGCTCTCCTCCGAAAGGCCTCCATGCCCAGCGTCTCCGCCCACGTCGCGCACACCCTCGCCCTATCCGTCGACCACGTCTTCGGAGTGATGGGCAATGGGAACGCCCATCTCCTGGACATCCTGGCGCGGGAGACCCAGGCGCAGTACACGGCGGTCAGGCACGAGGCGGGTGCAGTGGTCGCGGCCGACGCGTATCATCGGGCGGGCGGCGGTCTGGCTGCGGCGACCGCCACCTACGGCGCCGGCTTCACGAACACCCTCACCGCTCTGGCCGAGGCCACCCGCGCACGGATTCCGCTCGTGCTCGTGGTGGGAGACGAACCCTCGTCGGGACCCCGAGCGTGGGACGTGGATCAAATCGCATTGGCCACCGCTGTAGGCGCCCGCACGTACACCGTCGGACCAGCAGATGCCGCAGCCACCACCGCCACGGCGATCGAGCATGCGCTGACCCTGCGCGTTCCCTCGGTGCTCGCCATCCCCTACGACCTCGCCGATGCCGAAGCAGGACCGGTGCCGACGCTCGCGCCTTCTCGGCCGCCGTCGCCGATCGAGCCGAGTGGCAGAGCCGCCGAGCAGGCCCTCCGCGCGCTCGCTGCCGCCCTCTCCGGTGCCGAGCGCCCCCTGCTGCTCGCCGGGCGCGGAGCGTTCCTCGCCGGCGCCGGGCCGGCCCTCGGTGTGCTGGCAGAGGCCACCGGCGCGCTCACCGCCGGCACCGCGCTCGGCCAGGGAGTGTTCCCGGACAGCACCTACGACCTCGGCGTGACCGGCGGCTTCGGGGCAGACGGGGCGATGGAGCTGGTCCGAGACGCCGACGTGGTCGCCGTCTTCGGCGCCTCGCTCAACCAGTTCACGATGCGCTTCGGCGAGCTCTTCGCTCCCTCGACTCGAGTCTTCCAGGTCGACCTCGCCCCGGCCGCGACCCATCCTCGGGTCGACGCGTACGTGCGCGGCGACGCCGCGATGGTGGTCGACGTGCTGCTCGGCCATCTCTCGGTGATGGGAGACGGGCCGAGCACATGGCGGGAATCCGTCGACCTGACCTCCGCTCGCGCCCGTCATCCCGGCGACGGCTCGGCGGCTGACGGCCGACTCGATCCGCGTTCGGCGGCGGTCCGCATCGGCGAGCTGCTGCCGGCAGACCGGGTCGTCGTCTCCGACGGCGGTCATTTCATCGGCTGGGCGAACATGTACTGGCCGGTCGCTTCACCGGATCGCATGGTGATGGTCGGAACGGCCTTCCAGTCCATCGGATTCGGCTTCGCGAGTGTGCCGGGTGCCGCGTCGGCCAAGCCCGACTCGACCGTCGTGCTCACCACCGGCGACGGCGGCGGACTCATGGCGCTGGCCGACCTGGAGAGCGCGATTCGCAGCGCCGGCGGTCGCGGTCTGGCGGTGGTGTGGAATGACGGGGCATACGGCGCGGAGATCCACCTCTACGGGCGGAAGGGTCTCGATCAAGGACCCATGCGCATCCCCGAGGTGGATTTCGCCGCCCTGGCCGCGTCGTTCGGAGCCCAGGGCGCCGTGATCCGATCGCTCCCGGAGCTGGACGTTCTGTGCGACTGGGCGGCCCGTCCGACAGCCGAGCGACCGTTCCTGCTTCTGGACCTGCGGATCTCCGGCGACGTCATCGCTCCCTACCAGCAGGAGATCATTCGCGTGAACTCGTGAGTGCCGGCCAGCGGGGGTAGACACACACTAGGCGTCGAACGCCCCTGCACTGATCGGCAGCTGGACCGCGGATCGCTCGGCGATCATCCACCCGAGATACTTCTCGTACACCGCCTTGTGGTCGACGTGATCCAGGTAGGTGTCCAGCCCGGCACCGTCGTCGAGGATCGCCGCGACGCCGTAGTCCGCCCCGCCCGCTCGCAAGTGCAGGTTGGGGCCCACGACATACGAGCGGATCTCCGGAATCCCAGCACGCATCTCGTTCAGGGCGTCGGTCAAACGAGCGATATCGATCTCGGCGACCTCGGGCTTCCACCGGAAGCTCGCGATGTGCAGAATACTCATGTTCATCCCTTTCTGACGGTCCTCAGCGTGCAGACATCATCGTGCCTGAGGGCGCTTCTCGAGGAGGTCACGGCGTGAGACCTCCGCGATCGCGCTCCAGTCGGCGTCCTTGAGATCCGGATCGGCGAGAGCCGCGTCGAAGACCGCGACGAGAGCCGGTAGGGTCGCCGCGGTGACCCCGCCCGCCTCCGCGACATCCTGGGCGAGCCGCAGATCCTTGCGGCCCAGGGCGATGTGGAAGCCGGGCGGACTGTACTCGCCGCGTGCGATCATGCCCCCGTATCCCGAGTACACGACCCCACCGAAGAGGGTCGACGAGAGCAGTTCGGTGAAGAGCTCGGGGTCGACGCCCTGACGCTCGGTCATCGCGACGGACTCGCCGATGGCCTGCATGGCGTGGATGATGTTGTAGTTCACGGCGGCCTTCACAGCGTTGGCGACCGAGGGACGCTCTCCCAGCCGCCAGGTGCGCCTGCCGAGTGCGGCGAAATACGGCTCGAGCGTGTCGAGCACGCCCGCGGCTCCCGCGGCGAGGATGTTCAGCTCCCCGGCGGCGGCCACCGGCGGCCGCCCGAGCACCGGGGCGGCGACGTAGCGCGCCCCTTCAGCATCGAAGGCGGCCACGAGTCCGTCTGCCAGCGATGGACTGATCGAGCCCATCACGACGTGCGTGCGCCCTTTCAGCGACCGGATTGCGGCCGGGTCGAGCACTGCCCGCAGGGCATCGTCGTTGGCGAGCATGGAGAACGACAGCTCGGGCGCGAGGGCCTCTGCCGATGTCGGTGCTCGCCGCGCTCCCGCCGCGACGAGAGTCTCGATGGCGGCGGGAGAGCGGTTCCAGACCACCACGTCGTGGCCGGCGTCGAGGAGGCGCCGGGCCATGCCCGACCCCATGGCGCCCAGGCCCAGGAATCCGACGGTCGTCATGCCTGACCACGCCCGGAGGGGGTGTTCAGATGGGACTGGGAATCGCGTTCCAGGTTCAACGGCCCATCGATGGTGTAATACCGTTTCCCCGCGACGAGGAGTTCCTCGGCCGGGAACTTCGTGATCACTTCACAGCCCTCGGCGGTCACCACCACTTCCTCTTCGATCCGGGCTGCTCCCCACCCGTCGGCCGAGGGCCAATACGTCTCGAGCGCGAACACGTTGCCCTCCTGCAACAGCTCGGGATGATCGAGCGAGGTCAGCCGGGAGAAGATCGGCTTCTCCCAGATCGACAACCCCACCCCGTGCCCGTACTGCAACGCGAACGCGGCCTCCTCGTCGGCGAATCCGAACTCCTGCGCCGTCGGCCACACCGCCACGATATCGGCCGTGGTCGCGCCGGGCCGCACCAACGCGATCGCCCGGTCCATGTATTCCCGCGCCCTCGTGTAGGCATCGCGTTGAGCGGAACTCGCCGACCCCACCGCGAAGGTGCGGTAGTAACAGGTGCGGTACCCGTTGAAGGAATGCAGGATATCGAAGAACGCCGGATCCCCGGGCCGGATCAACCGGTCGGAGAACACGTGCGGATGCGGGGAACACCGCTCACCGGAGATCGCGTTCACCCCCTCCACATACTCCGACCCCAGGTCATACAAGGTCTTCGCGACCAACCCGACCGCTTCGTTCTCCCGCACTCCGGGACGCAGGAACCGGTAGAGGTCCTCGTACGCGGCATCCACCATCGACGCCGCCTGAGTGAGCAGACGGATCTCCTCCGGGATCTTCACCCGCCGCGCTTCCAGGAACACCTGCTGCCCATCGACCACCTGGATGCCCTCCTGCTGCAACGCGAACAACACCGGCAACTCGATCACGTCGACTCCGAGCGGCTGATCCGCGAGACCGAACTTCTCCAGCTCTCGTTTGATCTTCTTCGCCACCCCCGCCGCGATCTCCGCTTCCGGCGGGAACGCGCCCCGCAACGTCGATATACCCGCCCGCGCCCCCGACTCCAACCGAAGCCGCTTCGCCCCTTCGTGCGGGGCGTTCGGATCGGCATCCATCTCCGCCGTGGTCGTGTCCAACCACGGGTTGTAGAGCTGGTGATGCTTCGCCGCCGAACCGAAGTCCCACACCACAGGATCGGTATTTCGCGTCAGAAGAGCGAAACGAATCAACTTGTCCATCGCCCACGTGCCGATATGGGTCGCGCTCATATACCGGATGTTCGAGAAATCGAACGCGAGCACCGCGCCCAGATCCGAACGATCAAGCTCAGCCTTCACACGCGCCAGCCTGCCATCCCGCAACCGATCCATATCAACGCGCGCCTCCCAGTCGACGGCGTTCGTTCCGGTAGTGCCTGTGCTCTTCATCGATGTTCCTTCCTGGTTGCGCCGGTCGGCGCATTGCTGCTCGTGTCTGCTGACCGTGGGGGAACGGGCGTGTGTACGTGCCCCCACAATGCTCGAACGGGATGACTGCCTCGATTGCTGTACCTCGTCCGACGGGCCGGGTTGAACCGCATCGTGCTGCCTTCACTCAGAACGAAGCAGACCGAATCGAGATCCAAGGTCAGCTCACCTTCGGCGACGTAGACGAACCCGACTCCATCCGCGCCCAGCGGCTCGGCCTCTGCAGCGCGGCCCGGCTCCAAGACAGAGGAGGTGAGCTCGATCGAATCGATCGAAGCAACGGGTGAATCCGTTCGCGTCGGCGATGCCGGTCCCTCACGCTGTCCCAGGAGTTCGTCGAACGAAGCGCCGAGTTCGTGCGCTACCCGCATCAGGAGATCGACCGAGGGCCAGACAAGGCCATTCTCGATTTGGGAAAGGGCGCTGGCTGAGCAGCCGACGATTGCTGCCAGCTGTCTCAGACTGACCCGCTGAGAGCCGCGAAGGTCACGAAGACGCTGTCCGAGGAGGAGTTTGACCGCTTCGGTGTCGATGTGATCGATCGGCTTTGACATGACGGATCTCCTCGTCTCACCGGTGAGGCTTCCATCCGGAAGTCGTGGCGCCAACGCCGTGTGGACTATTCCACTTCCTTCGCCCTCGGCTGGGTCGTCGGCACTCATTTCTTCGGCCTGTTCATCTCCGCGAAGAGTTCGACCGAGGCATCGAGGGCATCGTCGTAGCCCAACTCGGCGAACCGGTAGAAGGCCGGTCGCCCTGTCGCCGTCACTTCTCCCGCCCGCGCAGCCTTCCGCAGCCAGTCGTGGGCGGCGTCCTGCAGCGAATCGGCGGGCACGATGGTGTTGACCAAGCCGACCTCCCGCGCGCGCTCCGCCGTGAACGGCTCCCCCGACCCGACGTTCTCCATCGCCCAGCGGGCACCGAGCCGCTGGATCAGGGGCACCTGGGCCACCATCGGCCAGATGCCGAGACTCACCTCCCGGGTGCCGATCTTCGCGCCCGGAACGCACACGGCGTAGTCGGCGATGGCGACGAGGGACGCGCCGGACGCGACCGCATCGCCGTTGATCGCGGCGACCACCGGAGTCGAGAGGACCGGCACCCGCTTCAGCAGCCCGGCGAGGGCCGTGGCGAACTCCACCGGGTCGCCTCCTGCCTTGATCGCCGGGATGTCGAGGCCGCTGCAAAAGACCTCGCCCGCCCCGGTCAGCACGATGCCTGTGACGTCGCTGTCCGCATCCGCGGCGTTCAGCTCGCGCACGAGACGTGCGATCACCTCGGGGTTCAGCAGATTGCCCTCCCCGGAGGGATTGGAGATGGTGATGGTCGTGATGGTCATGCGGAGATCCTCTCCACGTCGGCGGCGGCCGAGTCCGAGAGCACGGAGGCCGCGATGGTGTCGAAGCGCTCGGCGAGCTGATTCGCCCCGCGCGCGGTGAAGGCGACATAGAAGTCGGGCCGCACGAGGAGATGGTTCACGTCGTGCTGAGCGAACCAGGCAGCGTAGGTGCCATCGATGTCGATGACCCGGGCTCCGCTTCCGGCAGGCCCGACGGTGAGCGCCGAACCGCCGATCCCGTCCAAGATCCGGTGCCGCGTGTCGTCGAGTTCCGTCTCGTGGCCGACCGCGCTCAGGAGGAACCAGGCATCGCGCCCCACCACGTCGTCGAAGCGGCCGGTGCGGCCGCGGAATGCGACCCTGCCTTGGATCGAGGTCGTACCGGCCAGCGGGTCGTCTGCGATCCAGGTGCCATTTCCGAGCAGCACGTCATGGGTGGGTACGGGCCCCACCGCCGACTGCACCGCGTACTCCGCCTTCATCCTGGCGTCGCGGGCCGCCGCCTGTTCCGGGTCGGAGATGCAGATCACCTCTCCGAGCCCCACCGAGAACTCGATGTACCACTTCGCCTGCTCCCGGCGCTCATTGGACCATTCATCCAGCAGCGCCTGGTCGGCGGTTCCCTGGAGAACGCGGTCGAGACGCCAGACGAGGTTGACGACGTCGCGCAGCCCCGCGCACATGCCCTCTCCTGCGAAGGGCGGCATGAGATGAGCGGCATCGCCCACGAGCAGCGCCCGCCCGGCTCTCCACCGTTCGAGGTATTTCGCTTCGAAGCGCGTGACCGCCGCTCGCTCGAGTTCTGCGGTGTCCGGCCGCATGCCCCACGGCTCGAGCAGCCTCCAGACGTTCTCCTCGGATCCGAACTGCACGGGGTCCTCCCCTGGGAGCAGCATCCATTCCCAGCGCCTGCGCCCCGGGCCGCCCGGCACCACCGTGGTCGGCCGAGAGGGATCGCAGATCTGGAAATGGGCGGTGCGGTAGTGCGGGTACTCGAAGGGGCGGGTGTCGACGATGAGCCAGGTGAAAAGGAATCCGAGGTCGGTCATCTCGAGTCCCACGGATCGGCGGATGAAGCTGTTCGCCCCGTCGGCGCCGATCGCGTACGACGCCCTGATCTCACCCGTCTCACCGCCCTCGGCGAAATCGACGACCGTCGTGCCTCGCACGATCTCCCGGAAGCCCAGCGTGACGCCGTCGGCGTCCTGCTCGAACGAGACGGTCTCGCGGCCGTAGTGCACGTGCACGTTCGGCAGGGTCTCGATGAGCACGAGCAGCCGTCGTTCGAGTTCCGGCTGGTTGAACCAATAGCGGTTGTGGTAGCCGTTCGACTCCGTCGAGATCCAGTCGGGCTCGAGCAGTATCTCGTCGTCGGCGTTCAGCCAGTAGTAATGGTCGCCGTGGTGCTCGATACCGGGGTCGTTGTCGGCATCGATGCCCAGCATCCCGAGCACCCGGGCGATCTCGTGGTCGAAAGTGACGGCACGTGGTCGTCCGTACTGCTCGTGCCAGCGCTCGACGGCATGGACGGTGTAGCCCCGCCGGCCGAGCAGGATGCAGGCCATGAGGCCCACCGGACCGAGACCGTTCACGACGACATCCGCCTTGTACACCGTGCTCACGATGTTCCTTCTTTCTGCGGGACAGCGCCCGCCGGTCGTCCGCGACGCAGAGCGCGGATCAGTCTTCCGAAGATGCCCCACAGCCCCTCGGGCGCGAGACGTACCACGAGGATCACGACGAGCGCCTCGATCAACATGGCCCACTCGCCGAAGTCGGCCGTGTACTGCCGAAGTGCGAACACCACGACGGCGCCGATGAGCGGACCGTAGAGAGTTCCCACCCCACCGATCACGCACACCACGATCGCGTCGAGCACGAACTGGATGCTGAATGCCGAGGTCGGGGTGAGACTGCCCTGCTGAAGCGCGAAGAGCGCCCCGACGAGTCCGGCCAGGAATCCGCTGACGGCCCAGACAGGCAGCAGAGTGCGCACCCGTCTCACTCCGAGACTCGCCGCGCCGAACTCGTCGTCGCGCAGCGCGACGAGCCGGAGCCCCAGGGGTGAGGACACGAGCGCCGTGATGGCGAGGAGCGCCAGCACGGCGATCGCGACGGTGAGCTGGAAGAGCTCGGTGAAGCCGAGCGAATCGCTCATCGGCAGTGGGTACGACTGCGAGGCCTTTGTGAACGGCCAGTTGAGCATCCAGGCCAGAACGGCGAGGGCGACACCCAGTGTGCCGATGGCGAAGTAAGGGCCGCGGAGCCTCAGCATGGGGTATCCGAGCACCACCCCGGTCAGAGCGGAGAGGAGCGCGGCTGTGATCAGCACGAGCGGCAGCGGCAGGTCGGTATGGCTCAGGATCACGATGAGCGCGTAGCCGCCCACGCCGACGAACACTTGGTGCCCGAGGGAGAACAGGCCACCGTAGCCCCCGATCACGTTCCACGACAGCGCGAGGAGCGCGAGGAGGAGCAACTCCGTGCCCTGGTTCGCGAGCGACCGGCCCATCGCGTCGGCCAGCAGGATTGCCGCAAGCCCCACCACGAGCGGGATGATGTAGCGCGCGGCCGGAGCGACGCGGCGGCGGCGTCCGCCCGCTGGAGCTCCCCGGAGCACGTCGGGCTTCGTGCCGGAGCCGGCTGAGGTCGTCATACGCGCTGCGCTTTCGTGAAGAGACCCTGGGGCCGGATGAGCAGGATGACGACGAGCAGCCCGAACACGATGATGTCGCGATACTGCGCGCCAACGAACGCGACGCCGACCGTCTGCACGACACCGAGGATGAGGGCGCCCGCGAGGGTTCCCCGGATGCTCCCGAGACCGCCGATCACGACCACGGTGAACGCGATGACGAGCCAGGAGGTGCCACCGCTGGGCGAGACCGAGTAGGTCACCGCGATGAGGGAACCACCGATGGCCGCCACGGCGGCCGCGATGGCGAAGACCATCGCGAAGGTGCGGTTGACGTCGATGCCGACCAGACCGGCGGCCACCGAATCGCCCGCTGCAGCGCGCACGCGGTTGCCGAATCCGGTTCGTGTGAGGAGCAGATGCAAGCCGATCACGAGCGCGACACCGATGGCCGTGGCGATCAGCAGAGCGACGCGCACCGTCACTCCGAAGACCTCGACGCTTGCCGTCGCATACGGAGCCGGCAGCGATCGGGGGTTGGAGGTGAACAGCAGGAGCAGCACGCTCTGCACCGCGACGCTGATGCCGAAGGTGGCGGTCACCGGCGCATCCGCGTTTCTGGCCATGATCGGGGTGAGCACGAACCGCTGCACAGGGTAGGCGAGCGCCCCGAGCACGATCGCCGCGGGAATCGCAAGGAGCAGCGGGTCCGCTCCCAGCGCGACGACCAGCACGGAGGTGAGGTAGGCCCCCACCATGAGCAGCTCGCCGTGCGCCAGGTTGACCATGCGGAGGGTGCCGAACACCAGGGAGAGACCCAGCGCCGTCGCCGCGTAGAGGCCTCCGGTCAGGAGGCCGTCGATGATGAGTTGCACGGTATCGGCTGCAGGATTATTCGAGCCCGGGCGTCGGCACGACCACGTCGGCCGCGGCCTTGCCGTCAGCATCGAGAACCATCACCGCGTCGTTGCCGACCCATTGGGTCTGCACGGCGATCGTGGCCGCAGCGTTGTCGTCGCCGAAAGCGATGTGCCCCGCAGGGTAGGTGGCGTCGGTCGCGCCGATGGCCTGGTTGATGGCGCCGGGATCGGTGCTGCCCGCTGCGGTGATGGCATCGAGCAGCACCTTGGCGATCGAGTAGCCGTAGACGATGGTTCCGAGGTCGGAGTTCACTCCTCCCAGCTCGCCCGAGAACTCGTCGATGAACTCGCCCTCGCGGTCGAGCCCCATTCCTTCGGCGAACCAGTTCGCGGCGAGCGTGCCATCGGCAAGCCCCCCGCTGAGCTCCGGGTAGCCACCCGTGTTGCCGGCCTTCTCGAGGAAGAACAGCTCGGGGTCGTAGCTCTGCGCCTTGAACTCCTTCAACAGCGCGATGCCGTCGGGTGGGATGACCTGGGAGATGATGATGTCCGCATCGGCCGCCTTCGCCTCGGCGACCTGGCTGGAGAAGTTGGTGTTGCCCACCGGAAACTGAGCCTGGTACACGAGGTCGTAGCCGAACTCCGCGGCCTTCTCGGCCCAGAGTCCGCCCATGACGATGCCGTCCTCCTCCTGATCGGTGAAGAGCGCCACCTTCTTGTTGGTCTCGACCAGGTCGGCCGTCTGGAACTGCGTGTCCGTCATCTGGTCCTCGTCGAAGAAGACGTCCCAGGCCCACTTCCAGCCATCGGGATTGCCGCCCTTCCAGGCTTCGAGCGGTGTGATGGTGAACAGAGCGGGAATGCCCGCCTGTTCCGCCGCCGACGACACCGGGATGCTGAGCGGCGGGGTGGCTGGACCGAGCAGCGCCACGACCTCGTCGTCCAGGATGAGGTCGCGCGCCTGGGAACCGGCCGTGTCGCCTGTCGACGCGTTGTCCTGAACCACGAGTTGCACCGGGCGCTTCGTGCCGTCGACGTCGAGGCCTCCGGCATCGTTCACCTCGTCGACGGCCTTCTGGTAGCCGGTCTGGAGTGAGGTTCCGAAGGCCTGGAGAGGACCGGTGAGAGGAAGGCTCGCTCCGATCTTCACTGGGTCCCCCCCTCCTTCTTGTCCGCCTCCTCCGCTGGAGGCGCAACCGGCGAGAACGACACTCGCGGTCATGACGACGGCCGTCGTCATCGCGAGCCTACTGGTGGTGAATTTCATCTGCGGACTCCTTCGTCGCTTCATGGATGCTCGGTGCGGGTGGTTCGGGTCGGGCGGCTGGTTCAGAGATCGGTGCCGAGGTAGGCCAGGCGTAGGGCTTCGTCGGAGAATGCGGCGGGGTCGCCGCGGAAGACCACTCGACCCTGCCGGAGGACGAGCGCCTCGTCGGCCAGCGCGAGGGCGCGGTGCACGTTCTGCTCGATCAGGACGACCGCCGTTCCCCAGGCGGCGATCTCGTCGACGGCCTCGAGCAGACGGTCGACGACGACAGGAGCAAGCCCCAGCGAGAGCTCGTCGAACACGATGACCTTCGGCTCGGAGGCCAGGGCGCGACCGATGGCGACCATCTGCTGTTCCCCACCGGACAGCGCGCCCGCAGCTCGGCCGGACAGCTCGGTGAGTTTCGGGAAGAGTTCATGGATCCGGTCGAGCGACTGGTGAGTCGATCGCGCCCCGACGCCGAGCTCGAGGTTCTCGCGCACGGTCAGATCGGCGAAGAGCCGACGGCCCTCGGGAACGAGGGCGAGACCCTTCCGTACGCGCTGGAAGGAGCTGAGCTGGTCGATCGGGGCGCCGTCGAGCGACACCGTACCGGATCGGATCGGGATCATGCCCGCGAGCGACTTCGCGAGGGTCGACTTGCCGGCGCCGTTGGCGCCGAGCACCGCCAGCACTTGTCCGGCGTGCAGCTCGAGGTCGACGTCGTGCAGCACCGTCGCCTGCCCGTAACCCGCTGTGAGCCCGGTCGCGGTGAGTCGGGCCGGGCCCCCGGCGGGCCTCGGCGCGCGTCGCGCAGGCCCGTCGGCGGCGCTGCTCTCCCCGAGGTAGATCTCGACAACCCGCGGATCGGCCGCCACCTCGGCCGGCGATCCCTCGGTGAGTTTCTGCCCCCACTCAAGCACGACGATGCGCTCGGCCAGCTGATGGAACACCTCCTGCACGTGCTCGACGATCACGAGGGTGCGACCCTCGTCACGGATCAGCGCGACCAGGGCGATCAGCTCGTCGAGGTCGCGGGTGTTGAGGCCCGCCGCCACCTCGTCGAGAAGCACCAGTTTCGGATCGAGCGCCAGCACCCTGGCCAGTTCGAGTCGCTTCATCTCTAGCAGCCCGAGCTCGCCCGCGGGGTTGTCGGCCTTCGCCGCCATCCCGCTCATCTCGAGTGCCTTCTCGACGAGGTCACGTCGCCGTGCGCGCGGTGCGGTCTGGGCGGCGACGCGCACGTTCTCGCGAACGGTGAGCCTGCGGAACGGCTTGGGAATCTGGTGTGCGAGGCCGACCCCGAGTCGTGCCATCGCGGCCCGATCGGCCGATCTCATGCTGCGCCCCGCCACCACCAATTCGCCGCTGGTCGGGCGCTGGGCACCCGCGAGCAGGGACAGGAAGGTCGACTTGCCGGCGCCGTTCGGGCCCATGATGCCCACCACCTCGCCCTCGTGCACGTCGAGGTCGATGCCCGAGACGGCCTTCACGCCACCGAAGGTCTTCGTGACGCCGGCCGCGTGGATGAGAGAAGTTCGCGGCGCAGCTGCGGCACCCCGCGTGCCCGAATGCTGCTTCGTCTCCATTGATATCGCCTCTCGCCCGTCGTGCCTGACTGCTCTCTGCACGAACCCTGCACTCGTGTGCACGTGCACTCGTGTGCACAATAATGATGATGGCCGGCCGCGATGTCAAGCCGTATTCGTAATCCGTGCGCGATCCGGGAGAGGATGAGCAGATGAGCGAGAGCAGCGGACGCGCATCCGACTCCCCCGCTGCCGAGCGCACCGCGACCCAGCGGGATGTTGCTCTGCTAGCGCATGTCGACCGGGCGACGGTGTCGCGGGCCCTCGATCCAGAGCGACGGCATCTGCTCACGCCCGAGACGGTGCGTCGCGTGGTCGATGCTGCCGATGCCCTGCGGTATCGCCCCAACACACTCGCCCAGGGGCTGCGGAGACAGCGCTCGAACATCGTGAGCCTCTCCGTACCGCGCGCCCTCCGCGAGCAGATCACCGACTTCATCGAGGGGGTCGAGGACCGCCTCTGGAGGGGCGGGGTGGCTCTGGTCGTGAACTTCGGCGACGACAGCCGTCTCCTCCGTGCATCGAACGGTCTGCTCGACGGGTCGATCGTGCTCGTCTCGGACGCGCGCGCCGTCGACCGCACGTCGTTCGTGCACCCGGTGGTCACCGTTGGCTTCGAGCACGAGCAGGGTCTCGACGTGGTCGTCGATCAATCGCACGGCGTCGCGCGAGCTGTCGAACACCTGCATCGGCTGGGCCACCGCAGGCTGGCACTGCTGGCCGAGCCGCCGTCGACCCCGCTCGGACAGCGCTTCCGGGAGGCGTTCGCGGCGGCAGTCGAGCGCCTACCGAGCGACGTCACCCCGATGTACGCCACGTTCATCCCGAAGCGGCCGTCGTCGGCCCCCGAAGCATGTCAGGGCTTACTGACCCGGCCCCATCGCCCCACAGCCATCTTCGTGACCGACGGCGGAGCGGCCGCCGGTTGCTACGGAGCCGCGCGTATGGCAGGTCTGCGGGTGCCCGACGACGTGTCCATCATCGGCTACGGCGACCCCTCGGCAGCCCCGTACCTGGTGCCGCCGCTGACGACGATCGCGGTGCCGACGCGGCTCGCGGGCCGGCGGGCTGCGGAGCGGCTGCTCGCGGCGATCGACAGCGAGTCCATGGCGACGATCTCTCTCAACCCCCACCTGCTACAGCGCGGATCCACCACGGCCCCGCGCTGAGCTCAACGGCAACTCCCTCTTCGGGGCGATGGCGATCGACACCAGCTGGCAGCGACTAGATGTACCCGGTCATGAGGTTGGTGTCAGTCGGCTGATTGGGGGTTTGCCTCCGGGAGCTGAGTGGTGTCGTTCATTGTTGTAGTGCTCGAGCCAGGGCGCTAGGGCAGCGGTGCGGTCGGTGTTGCTGGTGTAAGGCCGGCGGTAGGCCCACTCGGTCGCGAGGGTCCGGTTCAGGCGTTCGACTTTTCCGTTCTGCCAGGGGCAGTGGGGTTTGATGAATTTCTGGCGGATGCCATGGTCGGCGCAGACATCTCGGAGTGAGTGCCGGTATGCCCAGGCGTTGTCCGTGATCAGCCGGTGGATGGTGATCCCGTGAGCGGCGAAGTAGGCGATGCCGCGGGCCAGAAACGCAGCGCAGGTGACGCCCTTCTCGTCCGTGAGGACCTCGGAGTAGGCAAGCCGGGAGTGGTCATCGATCAGGGAGTGGACGTAGTCGAAGCCCACGACGGTGTTCCGGTCGCGCTGGATGGATCCGCTCGCGCGGCCATGGGCTTTCCACCCTCCGCCGTCGGGGATGCGACCGAGTTTCTTCACGTCCATATGGACCAGCTCGCCCGGAAAGTCTCGCTCGTATCGGATTGTTGTGGTCTTGGATGCGCGGATCAGCTGACCTGTGATGGGGTCCAGCGCGGAGAGGTGGGGGCGGGCGTTACGGGCCAGGATTCGGGAGACCGTGCGGGGTGCGACGCCCGCTTGGGCCGCGATCCCGTCACGGCTGAGGCGTTCGCTGTCACGCACCCGGAGAGTCGGACGGCGCGCCTCATGACGTGCGGAGTGGGGATCGCGGCAGCCCCCTCCGGCCACCGCGCGGCTAGGCCGTGCGGGTCAAGGCCTCAGGCGATGCGCCCTCGACGAACAGCATGCTCACCCGCGCCTTGTCCGTTCGGATCTGACGGGCCCGCCGGTACTCGGCAGAGTCGTACCCTGCCGGATCCGATCCACGTCGGGAAACTCGATGACCACGAATCCGGACGAATCCCACGTGCCTTCGATGGGCTTTGGTGCGGGCCCCACGACTAGGTAGTGGCCGCCGTAGTCGTTGACGATGACCTAGGCAGGCGCGCGATTCTCCTCGGTGACCAGATCGAGGCCTCGAGGTAGAGGTCGGAGCGCCGGTGTATCCAACAGAATCTTCGCAGCACTCCGATCCACTGGCGGACCGGCGGGGAAGGACCTCATGAAGATACGTCGAGCCGCGGTTGGGCCGGCCGTGCTGGGCAGGGTGCGCATCCGCTCCGATGACGGGCTCGTTGGGGAATCGTTGTTCGGCTCACTGATCGGCCGGGGAGGAACTCCGGGCCCGCAGGTCGCCAACTTGCTCGATCCCGGGCTCCTCGGCCGCAACCCGGTTCGCCGACCCGCAGGCCGTCGGAGCTGTCGACGTGGCTCTCTGGGACATCGCAGGCAAGGTAGCGGGGCTGCCGATCCATCGTCTGCTCGGCACCCACCACACCCAGGTGAAGTCCGGTTTCGCGTCGTGGTACTACAACGACACTGATCGCGGCATCGAACTCGCGCGACGGGTTCGCGAGGCGGTGGGCGATTCGATGGACCTGATGCTCGATCCCCATGGCGCCTACAGCTTCGCCGATGCGTTGAGGGTGTCCGACGCCGTGCACGAACTCGGGTTCCTCTGGCTGGAAGATCCCTTGAACGCCCACGATCTCTACGCGTATTCGAAGCTCTGCGAGAAGGCACGACTGCCGATCATCGCCACCGGGCTGTCACCGATCGACCTCCGCGCCTACGCACCGTGGATCACCGGGCGCGCCACGGATGCACTCCGCGGCGACGTCGCGCTGAAGGCCGGACGGGTGGAGATCCTGTCGGCCGACGCACCCGGGCGGTACACGCTCGACTCTTTCAACTGGGGGCTCGCCGAGCCGTGGGCCATCGACCAAGGCCTCGTATCGGCGCCGACCGGCCCGGGTCTCGGCGTGCGGTTGGACGAGGACCTGCTCCGTCACTCGCAGGTCGCCGTGCTGCGGTGAGCGTCAGCTGCGCGCCACCGGCGAGACCTCCACGCCGAGCCAGGCACCGTGGACGATGCGGCGAACATCCTCCGCCGTGACGGGCCGCGGATTGGCGTAGGACTCCTTCATCGCGAGTTCCACCACCAGCTCGACGTCCTTCAGGTCCATCCCGAGCTGTGCGAGGCCGACGGGAGCGCCGAGGGACCGGCTGAGGCGCTGGACCTCGGCGGCGGGGTCGTCGGTCGCCAGCCGGTCGCGCAGGATTCGTTCGGCGTCAGGCGCCGCCGGGAGGTTGAATCTCATCACGTGTGGGAGCACGACGGTGTGGGTTTCGGCATGCGGGAGATCGAGGGTGCCGCCCAGCACATGGCAGAGCTTGTGGTGCAGCGACATCGTGGTGGCGCCCAGAGTCACGCCGCACAACCACGCGCCGTACAGGGCCTCCGATCGCGGGCCGATGCCTCCGGGATCGGCGGCGATCGCCGGGAGAGCCGAAGCGAGGGCACCCACGCCCTCGGCGGCGATGAGCGAGATGATCGGTGAGGCGTCGGGGGCGTACAGCCCTTCCACAGCGTGTGCGATGGCATTGAAACCGCTGGTGACGCAGAGACCGAGTGGAAGACTCAGCAGCAGTTCCGGGTCGTAGAGAACGCTCTTGGGCAGCACGGCCCGATCGCGTCCGGTCTTCTTGCGGCCGTTCTCCGTCAGACCCCAGATCGGCGTCATCTCCGATCCGGCGAAGGTGGTCGGCACGGCGATGATCGGCATCCCGAACTCCAACGCAAGGGCCTTGCCGAGACCTGTCGTCGATCCTCCGCCGACCGCCACACAGCCGTCGGCGCCCAGACGCTGCGCCAGCTCCTGCACCGCTCGCGCCGTCTCGACCGGCACGTGCATCTCGGCCTGATCGAAGACCCCCACACTGAGTTCCCCCAGTGAATCGGAGATCTCCGCGGCCAACGGCGCCTGGAACTCGGTGGACAGCACGATCACCTTCTGCAGTCCGAGCGCCCGGATCTCCTCCGCTGCGGCGAAGCGGCTGCCGGCCGCGAATCGAACCCGCATCGGCAGGGCCTCGTAGAAGAAGTCACGCATGTGCCACCCCTTCCGCGGGCTCGACGACGACGTCGAAGACGGCGTGCCGGAATGGCGACCGCACACCGAACGCTTCGGCGAGGGCGGGGTCGTCGACCACCGCGAACTCTTCGATCAGGTCGCGTTTGACCGCGAACACCGCGTCGGAGTCGATGTAGCTGCTGCCCGCGACGAACACATGGGTGGTGAGCGTCTCGAAGCCGGGCGCAGACACGAGAACGTGGATATGCGCCGGCCGGTAGGGGTGGCGATGCGTCGCCCCGAGGAGTTCTCCCACCGGTCCGTCGGTCGGGATCGGATAGTGGGCGGGCACGATGGTGGTGAACCAGAGCCGCCCTTCCCGATCGGTTTCGAACAGTCCCCGGCCGTTCCCCACCGACTGAGACTCGGGAACCTGGACGTCGTAGAACCCGTCGGCGTCGGCCTGCCAGACGTCGACGGTGGCGCCCCCCACCACCGATCCGTCGACGGATCTGACTCGGATCTCCACCACACACGCCTCCCCAGCGCTCTGCGGGGAGATCTCATCGCCCGACCGCCGGACCGGGGATTCCACCAGATGGAACGGCCCGAGCACTGTCGACGCGGTCGCCTCCGGAGTCTCCGACCCGTTCAGGGTCTCGACCAGCATGGACACCCCCAGCACGTCGGAGAGCAGGATGAACTCCTGCCGCACCGCCGTGCTGGTCTGCCCGGTTCGGGTCAGGAAGTCGATGCCGAGCTCCCATTCCTCGATCGAAGGATGGATCTCGGTGATGAAGTCGTGCAGGTGCCTGGTGAGCGACTCGAGGATCTCCTTGAGCCGGGCGTCGGGCGTTCCCGCGAAGCTCCCGATGACTTCTTCGGTCAGACCGCGGCCATACAGGTCGTGCGCCATGTTTCTCCCTCTTCTGTCTCTCGTGGTCGCGCGCCGCTCCCGCCACGCGAGGTCAGTCATTCCGTCTTCGATCGGCGGGAGAGGAAGGTCGACAGCGCGACGGCGATGATGAGCGCTGCGCCGTTGAACACGGCCGGCACCCAGTCCGCGGCACCGGAGAGGCGCAACCCGCTCACCGAGACTGCCACGAACACCACGCCGATGATCACGCCGAGCACGTTGTACCGCCCTGGGGTGATGGCCGTCGCACCCAGGAATACTGCGGTCAGTGCCGGGAACAGCAGATCGGTTCCCGACCCCACCAACCCGCCCCCATTCCGGGCCGTGAGGATGACGCCGGCAAGGCCCGCCAGCGTTCCCGACGCCAGGAAGCTGATGAAGACGGTGCGGTCGACCCGGATGCCCACCAGGCGCGCCGCCGACGGGTTGATGCCCACCGCGTAGAGCCGGCGACCGAGTGGGGTCTGGGACAGCACGAACCAGCAGACCCCGGCGACGACGACCAGGAGCCAGATGCCGCGCGGCACCCCCAGCCATTGCAGCGACCCGAAGTCGCGCAGCGACTGATCGATCCCGCTCGTGATGTCGACCCCTCCGGTGTACCACTGCACCAGTCCGGGGATCAGGGTCGCCATACCGATCGTCACGACGAAGGCGTTCAAGTGGAATCGCGCCACCAGTACAGCGTTGACGAGTCCGACGAGGCCGCCCGCGACGACGGCCGCGACGATCGCCAGGACCAGCGGGGCCCCTTGGGATTGCACTGCCGCGCACACCACCGAACTCGCGACGGCGGTAGCGCCGACGGAGAAGTCGAAATGCCCGCAGATGAGCGGGAAGATCGCCGCGATCGCGATGATCGAGACCACCGGCGTGTTGGCCAGGATCGCTTGCACGTTCGCCGCCGAGGTGAAGGCGGCCGAGCTCTCGGGGAGCACGGCGAAGAGCAGCCAGACGACGACCACCAGGGCGACGAGACCGAAGCGTTCCCCGATGTCGCCGAGGTGCCGTGGCGCAGCGATCGTGGCTTCGGGCTCCGCGACGGTCTTGGTGGATGGTGAGAGTGTCATGGCCGTCCTTCTTGGGATGCGTAGCAATGCGAGACGAGAGCGGGGATCGAGGCCTCGGCGTGGGCGAGTTCCGCCACGATCCGGCCGTCCCGCAGCACGACGACGCGGTCGCACAGATTGGACAGCTCCTCGAAGTCGGATGAGGCGATCACCACAGCAGTTCCGTTCGCCGCGATGGTGCGCAGCTCGGAGTAGATCTCGGCACGCGCCATCGCGTCGACCCCCTGGGTGGGCTCGTCGAGGAGGATCGTGCCGGGTGAGCGCTGCAGCCACCGGGTGAGCACGACCTTCTGCTGGTTACCGCCGGACAGCGCCGTGATGGGGAGCTCCGGCGAGGCCGACTTGATGCGGAGCTTCCCGGCCTGCGATTCGTACTCCGAGAGTTCCTTGCGCCGACGGAGCCGGCCTCCCGCGACGAAGGCCGGCAGATTCGCGATGGTGGAGTTCTCCCGCACCGACATCGTGGCGAAGAGCGCATCCTGACCGCGATCCTCGGGAATGAATCCCACCCCGCGACTCATCGCCTCCTCGAGCGACCAGCGCTCGACGGGCTCGCCGCCGACCTCCACGATCGCCTCGGCGGGCGCGTCACCGAACAGAGAGCGCAGGAGGGTCGATCTGCCCGATCCGAGGAGCCCGGCCACGCCCAGGATCTCGCCTCGGCGGACGGTCAGCTCGACGTCGAGGAGCGGCCCGGTGGAGAGCCCGGCCACGGAGAGCGCCGGCTGCTCGACTCCGGATCGCTGCGGCACCACCGGATAGAACTCCTCCAGCGGTTCGCCGGCCATCAACTCCACGATTTCGTGTTCAGAGAGGGCCGCAAGCGGGCGGGCAGCCACCACCAGTCCGTCCCTCAGCACGGTGATGTCGCTGGCCAGTGACCTCAGTTCGCCGAGGCGATGGCTGACGTACAGGATCGTCTGCCCGGCGTCGGCTCGTCGCCGCAGGGCCTCGAGGAGGATGTCGACCTCATGGCTCGGCAGGCTGGCGGTTGGTTCGTCGAGCACGAGCACGCGATGGCTCGCCGCGTCCGCGTCATCCGGATCGCTGAGCGCTCGTGCGATGGCCACCATCGTCTTGGTCGCGGGGCGCAGGTCTCCAGCGCGCTGCGTCGGGCGAGCATCCACCTCGAACCGTTCGAGGTTCTCGGCCACCCTCTTGTTCAGCCGCGACCAACGGATTCCGGCGAGACGCCGCGGGAAGCCGAGCGTCAGGCCGAAGTTCTCGGCAACGGTGAGATCGTCGAAGATGCCCGGGTTCTGGTGAACGAAACGGAGCCCGAGGCCGTGTGAACCGCTCGGGGTGAGGCGGTGGAGCTGCTCTGCCGCGCCGTCGACCTCGACCGTTCCGTCGTCGGCGGACTCGACGGCCGCCAGGAGCTTGATGAGGGTCGACTTGCCGGAGCCGTTCCCACCTGCCAACGCATGGATCGTGCCCCGCGCGACGGCGAGGTCCACGCCCCGCAATGCGGGCGTTCCGTTGTATGACTTCCGGGCGCCCGAGACGAGCAGGGAAATCTCTCGCACTCGGGCGTCCGGAACCGTCATCACTTGCCCCATGCGGCCTGGTAGGCGGCGACGTAGTCGACGGGAGGCACGTAGCCGCCCTCGGCGGGCAGGTTGTTCTCGCTGTCGACGGCCTGGAAGCTCATTCCCTGGGCCACCGGCACTTCACCGGCGAAGACACGGTTCATCGTGTCGATCGCGCCGTAGCCGTACCACCCGATCGGCTGGCCGATGGCAGCCGACTGACCCTGATCGTCACGGACGAGATCGAGATTCGGCGCGAGGCCCTCTCCTCCGATCAACGCGAGGTTCTCGCGATTCGGCGACGACGTCACGGCTTGCGCCGAACCCGAGAGCACCAGCGAGTCGAGCGGAATCGAGATCCACTCCGCCTCCGGGTACTTCAGGAGTGCCGACTCGATGATCTGCCGGGTGGTGGCGAAGGTCTGATGCGTCACGTCGACGGTGTGGACGGTGCAGTCCGGGCACGCGGACATACCCTCGGCGAACCCTTCGGAGAGGGCGGCACCGATGTTAGTGCCCTTGAAATCGAGCTCGATGACCTCGGCCTCGCCACCCGAACGGGCGATGATCCAGTCGGCCCGGGCCTTGCCGATCGCCGTCTGATAGGCCTCGTTGGTCGGATATTCCTCCGAGGGCTGCACCGACGCCGTGAACAGCGCCGCGCCGTCGGCCGTCGCTCCCTCGTCGCAGTCGAAGCCCCAGAAGTTGACCGTCGCGATGCCGGCGGTCTTCGCTTCCTGAAGCGGTTCCTTGATGGCGTTGCAATCGATCGCCTCGGTCACGATCCCGTCGACGCCCGCCGCGATCCCCTGGCGGACACACGCGGCGAAGGCGCCGCCGTCGTTGAGTTTGCCATCGCAGACCTGCGCATCCCAGCCGAGCGACTCCGCCGCCTCCTGAGCAGCGGCCGCGCCGACCGAACAGCCGATCGCGCTCTGGCCGCACGAGACGATCCAGACCGACTTACCGGTCTCCGGCGTTGGCGCCGAGTCGGGTGGGGTGCCGTAGTCGCCTGTGGCGAGGGCACCGAGGTCCACTTCGCCGGCACCTGACGGCGCCGCGGTGGAGCCGCTGCCGGTGGTGGGGCTACTGCAGGCGGCCAGTGTGGCGACGGCCAGGAGGATGACGAGCGTTGACGCGCCTTTGCGCCAGCGTGATATCGAGTCCATTTTCAACCTTTTCTCGGGTGGGGTGTTCAGGGATTGAGGGTGGTGGCGGATGCTGAGGCGTTGATGACGGCGAGGAACAACTGCATCAGTTCATCGCCCGCGCGCTCGGCAGCCGGGGAAAGGCCCGGCATGCCGAAGAACGGATGGATCAGGGCCGGATAGGAGCGGAATTGCGTCGGCACGTCGGCGCGCAGCAACGCGGCCGCGTACGCGGTGCCGTCGTCGCGCAGGGGATCGAACCCGGCCACTCCGATGACAGCCGGCGCCACGCCCCGAAGGTCTGCCAGGGCCGGAGACACGTCGGGCGACTCGACATCGCCGGGCTCCGAGAGGTACTGGGAGCGCACGACCCGTATGTCGTCCCGCGTGAAGAACAGGCCCACGGCATTCTCCTCCACCGAGGGGTACTCTCTCGTCATGTCGGTGAACGGCGATGCGAGCAGCTGCGCCGCGATCGGGACGCCCCGGTCGCGCATGTGACGGGCGGCCACGGTGGCCAGGTTGGCGCCACTGCTCTCCCCCGCCACGGCGAGTCGGGACGGGTCTCCCCCGAGCTCGCCGATGTTCTCGTTCGCCCACACCAGGACGTCGATCGCATCCTGTACCGCAGCGGGAAACGGATGCTCCGGAGCGAGCCGGTAGTCGACGGACACCACGACCGCGCCGAGACTGTTCGACATCCGCTGGGCCACATCGAGGAAGAGAGAGGCACGCCCCATCAGGAAGCCGCCGGGGTGGAAGAAGACCACCGTGGGCGTGGAGTCGATGCCATCGACCGCGGGACGGACGATCTGAACGCCGGTGGAGCGAGCGCCTACCACGGCCTCTTCCACCGATGCCACGGGGGCGAAGGTCGACGGCTCCCAATGACCCGTGATGGCCGCCTCCATCCGGCTTCTCATCTCCTCGGGGGCCCCGGCGAACGACGATGGCGCGCCTGCTTGCTCGAGCATGTCGAGGAAGCCCTTGATCTGCGGGTCGATGATCTGGGGGTCTAGCGGCATGTTCTGCTCATTTCTCGGTAGCGGTGAATGGTCGGGCCGGACTGTCAGGGAGCGAGCAGCCGGTCGTGCGATTCCTGGGCGGCGGCGCGGATGGCGTCGAGATCGACGCCGAGCAGGCGGCCATCCCGCTTGAGGATCCGGCCGCCGACGATGACGGTGTCGACATTTCCCGGGTGGGCCGCCGCGACGATCGCAGCCGTCGGATCGGTGACCGGGAAGAGGTTGACATCGGTCGCCCGGATGAACACGATGTCGGCCTGATACCCCGGCGCCAGTGTTCCCACCCGGTCTCCGAGGCCCAACGAGTCCGCTCCTCCGGCTGTCGCCAACCGGAAGACATCGGCCGAGGTGAGTTCGCTCGGCGCCGCCTGCACGCGGCTGCGACCCTCGTTCACGATGCTGCGATGCGCCGCCAGGGTGGCCCGCATCTGCACGAACAGGTCGGCAGCGCCTGAGGCCTCGGTGTCGGTGCTCAAGCCGGTGACGATGCCCCGGTGCAGCAGCCTGTCGATCGGGCTGTAGCCGATCCCTCCGACGGCGAACTCGTGCTGGGGGGCGATCGACGCCGTCACGCCGTACTCGGCCATCAGATCGAGTTCGACATCGCTGCTCTCACTGCAGTGCACGAAGTTGAGGTCGGATCCGAGCAGTCCCAGCTCGTTCAATGCGGCGATGGCGGCGAGCGCGCCGCGCTCCCGCCCGCACCCCATGTGGATCGACGTGCGGATGCCGAGATCCCGCGCCATCTCGATGTCGTGCCGCGAGACGTCGCGGGTCGAGAGTTCCGGTCCCCGGCCGGCCAGTTGGAGGGTGACCCGTCCCGCATCATCAGACAAGCGTTGTTCTCGGATGCGCCTTAGGTCGTTGCTATGATCGCGTGAGCTGTCGGCGATCCAGTCGAACAGGTCGACGCACGGCCAGCCGTGACCGAAGACGGCGCGGATTCCCGAGTCCTCGAGAGCATCGATCGCCCGATCGCTGTGCGCCGGTGAGTTCTGGATGTGCGACCAGTCCATCAAGGTGGTGGTGCCGGCATCGATGGCCGACAGCGCGCCGAGCAGATTGCCCGTATAGACGTCGTCGGGGGTGTACCTCGACCCGCGGGCGCCGAACATCTCGCCGAAGTAGGTGTTCAGGTCGATGTTCGTGCAGCGGTGACGGATAGCCGATTGCCAGGTGTGCTTGTGCGAGTCGACAAAACCGGGAATCACGATCATCCCGGTCGCGTCGACGATGTCTGCTTCGGGCGCTGAGATGTCGCGGCCGACCTCGACGATCGAGTCGTCTTCGATGAGCATGTCGCCGCCAGGCAGCTCCCCCAGCACGGAGTCACCGGTCACGATGTGACCACCTCGGATCAGGGTCCTCGAATTCACCATCAGCGTGCTCCTTCTAATGCAACGGCGGCCGACGAGGAGCCGAGCGCTCGTTCTCGAGCGGTCCGGATCTCGGCATCGGTGGGAGCCGATGTCCAGGCCTGCGCCACGTACGCATCCGGCCGGATCAAGGCGGCCACCACATCGGCGTGGCCGAGCGCTCCCTCCAGATCGGTGCTCGTTCCGTACCCGAAGGCGCTAGGCAGGTCCCGAGGAACCGCGCTGTCGGGGGCCTCGACGAACACGAAGTCGGATTCTGCCGCTACCTGGGTGTACGCGCCTCCCCCGCTGAGGACAATCTGCCCGACCCGGGAACCGACGGCAGGGTGATCCCCGTCGACCACCGGGTAGCGGGTGCCGAAACCGCTCAGCCGGTCTCGCAGCACAGCGTTCACCTCCGGGATCGGAACGATCTCCTGCTCCAGGAAGTCCTTGAGCTTGAGGCCGCCTTCCGAGAAGTCGAAATGCAGGCTGGTCTGGGTGTCGACGTCGTCCATCAGCTTCTGCAAGACGGGGAACCGCTCGGTCTGGTAGGTGTCGAGCAGGCTGTCAGGGGCTGCACCCACGGCGACTGCGCCGAGCTTCCAGCCCAGATTGAAGGCGTCCTGGATGCAGTAGTTCATACCGATGCCGCTCGCCGGGTAGTGCACGCGCGTCGCCTCGCCGACAAGGAAGACGTTCCCCTCCCGGAAGCGGGGCACCATCTTGTGCGCGTCGCCATAGCGAGACATCCGATGAGCGGTGGTGAATCCGAGGTCGGAGCCGAAGATCGCGACCAAGCTCTCACGCACCTCGTCTTCGGTGACCGGGACCGAGGTGGGAACGTTCCTGCTGGCTTCGGCGACGATGATGAATCGAGTGGTGTTCACGCCGAAGGGATAGGTCAGGATCCAGCCCGCCTCGTTCCGCTTCATCTGCATCGAAGCGGCCCAGGGGAAACTCAAGTCGGCATCCACCGACATCGCCGTCATGGTGATCTCACGCCCTTCGAAGGGGATTCCGGCCGTCGCACGCACGTGGCTCCGGGCCCCGTCAGCCCCCACGAGGTAACGGGTTTCGACCGTCACTGTGACGCCCGCCTCATCAACGAGGTCCACGGCCGTGAGATCACCCTGAGCACGGTGTCCGGCGTAGCGAACACCGCGACGTACCTCGGCGCCGGATTCGACCGCCCATGCCCGCAGCAGATGCTCTGTCGTGGTCTGCGGCAGGATCAGGGCATAGGGGAAGTCGCTGTCGAGCTGGTCGTAACGCAGACCACCAAGGCCCGCGTACATGTAGATCGGCACCTCGAAGTCGGGGCGCCACTCCGCTGCGGCCGCCCGGAACCGGCCCATCAAGCCTCGCGCATCCAGGAGCTCCAGCACGCGAGGCTGGATGACTCCGGCGCGCGACGGGGAGTCCCCGGTGCGCTTCTCCGCAACGATCACCGAGGCGCCGGCTCGTGCCGCTTCTGCGGCCACGGTCGCGCCGGCCGGACCACCTCCGATTACGAGAACATCTACCGGGTCGGACGATTTCACTGTGGACAACTCCTCATCATCGAGTGTGCCCGCCTAGCGCCCGATTGGGCGTCTAGCGGTCAGCGCTGTGGTTGAGTACGAGTGTCTTAGTCCATGGACGGGTTGTCAAGCCCAAAATATCGAGCGAACGCAAGGAGATTGGCGAATGACCGCGATGCGAACGTTTCGCCGTTGCTGATCCGGCCTGCACTCTGTATGGTCAGGTTGATGATCAATCTGCCCGTGCAGGAGGGGTGACCGTGTCTCGAGACGACGCAGGACCGGATTTCGTCGAGGCGATCGCTCGAGGAGTGGACGTGCTCCGATGCTTCGGCGAAAGCCGATCGCCGATGACGCTCAGCGAGATCGCAACGGCCACCGGCCTGGCACGGGCGACGGCTCGCCGCATCATCCTCACCTTCGAGCATCTGGGCTACATTCGCGCAGTCGCCGAGGGCTACACCGTGACGCCGAGGGTGCTCGAGTTGGGCACGGCGCACACGCTGTCCTCGGGCATCTGGGAACTCGCACGCCTTCACCTGATCGACCTCGTTCAGGCCACGAATCAGGCCGCCTCCATCGCGCAGCTCGATGGATCGGACATCATCTACGTGGCGCGAGTCGCTGTGCCGAAGATGGTCACGCTGGTGGTGACCGTGGGGATGCGGCTTCCCGCGGAGAGTACAGCGCTCGGCAAGGTGCTGCTCTCCTCCCTGAATCCCGACGAGCTCGACGTCGCGCTGGCCACGCCGCACCGATCGGCGGTCGCTCCGTTCCGGGCGCAGGACCACGATGAACTGCGTGCGGAGCTCCGCGAAATCCGCGCCCGGGGGTGGGCGCTCACCGACGAGGAGCTGCACCCGGGCGTGCGCTCCGTCGCTGCCCCGCTCCGGAACGGGGAAGGCGCGATCTTCGCCGCGGTGAACATCGCGGCCCTGGCGTCGGAGATGGATCTCACCGAGCTCACCGACCGATGTCTCCCCCTGCTGCTTCGCGCGGCTGGTCAGATCAGCGCCGATCACGTGCTGCTCTCGAAGGCGCCGGTTGCGACCGTCGCCTCAGAACCTCCCCTGTGAGGTGCGGTTTCCACCGCGCCCGACCCGACCCATCTCGAGACCGATCACCACGAAGGAGATCACCCATGCCCGAAACACCGTCGACGACGACGCTCCCGATCGTCACCCATTGGGTGAACGGACGACAGCTGCGCGGCACCGGAGGGCGAACAGCGCCGGTGTACGACCCCGCTCTGGGCGTGCAGACCAAGCAGGTCGCGCTGGCCGGCCAGGCAGAGATCGACGCGGCGGTGGCGGCCGCGCACGCGGCCTTCCCGGCCTGGCGTGATCTGTCGATGACCAAGCGGCAGGGCATCCTGTTCGCGTTCCGGGAGTTGTTGAACGCGCGCAAGGGCGAGCTCGCAGAGATTCTGACGAGCGAGCACGGCAAGGTGCTGTCGGATGCCGCGGGCGAGATCACGCGTGGCCTGGAAGTGGTGGAGTTGGCGACGGGGTTCCCGCACCTGTTGAAGGGTGAGTATTCGGAGAACGTGTCGACCGGGGTGGACGTGTACTCGACGAAGCAGCCGTTGGGTGTGGTGGGCATCATCAGCCCGTTCAACTTCCCGGCCATGGTGCCGATGTGGTTCTTCCCGATCGCGATCGCAGCGGGGAACACGGTCGTGCTGAAGCCGAGCGAGAAAGACCCGTCGGCAGCGAACTGGCTCGCCGCCCTGTTCAAGGAGGCGGGTCTGCCGGATGGCGTGTTCAACGTGTTGCACGGTGACAAGGAGGCCGTCGACGGGCTCCTGAACCATGAGGACGT
>NZ_FNPZ01000004.1 GCF_900107435.1 Herbiconiux ginsengi | reverse complement strand
TGGTCGCGGTGGAGCCCATCGCCGATGAACTGGTCGCGAAGATCAAGGAGCGCATGGCGACCCTGAAGATCGGCGACGGCCGGCGCGGTTGCGACATGGGCCCGCTCGTCACGGAGGTGCACCGCGACAAGGTCGCCTCCTACATCGATGTCGCCACCGCCGACGGCGCAGACGTGGTGGTCGACGGGCGCGGCATCGAGGTCGACGGCGAGGCCGGCGGGTTCTGGCTCGGCCCGACCCTGATCGACAAGGTGCCGACGACGTCGAAGGTGTATCTCGACGAGATCTTCGGCCCGGTGCTCTCGGTGGTGCGGGTGCACTCCTACGACGATGGCGTGGACCTCATCAACAACGGCGCCTACGGCAACGGGACGGCGATCTTCACGAACGATGGCGGGGCCGCCAGGCGGTTCCAGAACGAGGTCGAGGTCGGGATGATCGGCATCAACGTGCCGATCCCGGTGCCGGTGGCATATCACTCGTTCGGTGGGGTGAAGGACTCGATCTTCGGCGATTCCAAGGCGTACGGTCTGGCCGGGTTCCGCTTCTTCACCCAGGAGAAGGCCATCACCTCCCGGTGGCTCGACCCCTCCCACGGCGGCATCAACCTCGGCTTCCCCCAGAACTGAGCCCGGGGGCCGCCCCGATAGGATTGACGACCGTGGCCGCCGCCCTCGGACCCCGCGCCTCAGAGGGTGTGGCCGAGTTTGAACCCGTGCTCGATGTCGTCCTTGCGGGTATAGGAGAATCCGTCGGCTCCGACCGTGACGGCCATCTCGGTCGGGTCCTCCCGCTTGACGACGGGCTGGGGGTTGCCGTCGAGGTCGAGCACCAAGGATGCCTCGGTGTACCAGCTGGGCACGACCGGGTTGCCCCACCAGTCGCGGCGTTGGTTGTCGTGTACATCCCAAGTCACGACGGGGTTGTCGGGATCACCGGTGTAGTAGTCCTGTGTGTAGATCTCCACGCGGTGCCCGTCGGGGTCGAGGATGTAGAGGTAGAAGGCGTTCGAGACGCCGTGGCGGCCGGGGCCGCGCTCGATCAGGTCGCTCTTGCGCAGGGCGCCGAGCTTGTCGCAGATGGAGAGGATGTTGTGCTTCTCGTGCGTCGAGAACGCGATGTGGTGCATCCGCGGGCCGTCGCCGCCCGTCAGGGCCGTGTCATGGACGGTGTCCTTGCGGCGCAGCCAGGCGGCATAGGTGACGCCGTCCTCGTCTTGAATGTCCTCGGTCACGCGGAAGCCGAGGTCTTCGAGGTACTTGCGACCGCGCGGCACATCCGGAGTGACCTGGTTGAAGTGGTCGAGCCGCACCAGGGCGCCCGGACCGTAGAGCTCGTAGTGCCAGGCGAGGCGCTCGACGTGGTCGACCTGGTAGAAGAACTCGTACGGGAAGCCGAGCGGATCGGTGACCCGCACCGAGTCGCCCACGCCGTTCACGAACCCGTCGCGGCGACGCTCGGTGCGGCATCCGAGCTCCTCGTAGTAGGCCTCCGCGAGGTCGACGTCTTCGGGGCTGCGCACCCGGAATGCGAACGCGGCCACGGCGGCGACCGGTCCCTGCCGCAGCACCAGGTTGTGGTGGATGAACTCTTCGAGGGTGCGCAGGTAGATGGAGTTCTCGTCCTCCTCGGTCACCACGAGGCCGAGGATGTCGACGTAGAACTCGCGTGACCGGGCGAGGTCGGTGACCACGATCTCCATGTACGCGCAGCGCAGGATGTCGGGAGGGGTCACCGTGGAAGTGGGGATCGTGGCATTCGTCATCGAAGTGTCTTTCTACGGGTCGGGTCAGTGGGAGGAGCCCGCGCCGAATCGCGCGGTGTGCACCGGGCCGAGCGAGATGTGCACGGCCTGCTGGTCGGAGTAGAAGTCGAGCGAGCGGTACCCGCCCTCGTGTCCGAGACCGGACGCTTTCACGCCGCCGAACGGGGTGCGGAGGTCTCGCACGTTGTGCGAGTTCAGCCACACCATGCCGGAGTCGACGGCCTGGGCGAAGGTGTGGGCACGCTCGAGGTCGTTGGTCCAGATGTAGGCGGCGAGGCCGTACTTCACGCCGTTGGCGAGAGCCAGCGCCTCCTCTTCGGTGTCGAAGGGGGTGATCGCCACCACGGGACCGAAGATCTCCTCTTGGAAGATGCGGGCATCCGGCTCGACGTCGACGAACACCGTAGGTGCCACGTAGTTTCCGGTCGGCAGCCCGTCGGGCCGCCCCCCACCGGCCACGAGCCGGCCCTCGCTCTTGCCGATCTCGACATAGCTCATCACCTTCGCGAAGTGCTCGGGATGCACGAGAGCGCCCACCTCGGTCTTCGGGTCGTGGGGGTCGCCCACCACGATGTTCTTCGCGCGAGCGGCATAGCGTTCCACGAACTCGTCGTAGACGGGGCGCTCGACGAGGATCCGGGAACCTGCGGTGCAGCGCTCCCCGTTCAGTGAGAACACGCCGAACAGAGTGGAGTCGAGCGCAGCGTCGAGGTCGGCGTCGGCGAAGACCACGGCGGGCGATTTGCCGCCGAGCTCCATCGACATGCCCTTGAGCGTGGGAGCGCAGTTCGCGAAGATCAGCTGCCCGGTGGAGCTCTCGCCGGTGAAGGAGATGAGTTGCACGTCGGGATGCTTGACGAGCGCGTCGCCGGCCTCCTCGCCGAGCCCGTTCACCAGGTTGAACACACCGTCGGGCACACCGGCCTCGCGGAAGATGTCTGCCCAGAGACTGGCCGAGAGCGGCGTGAACTCGGCCGGTTTCAGCACGACCGTGCAGCCCGAGGCCAGCGCGGGCGCGAGCTTCCAGCTCTCCAGCATGAATGGGGTGTTCCACGGGGTGATGAGCCCTGCCACCCCCTTCGGCTTGCGGTTGACGTAGTTGAGCTGACGGCCGGGCACCTTGTAGGTGTCGTCCGTCTGCGCCACGATCAGGTCGGCGAAGAAACGGAAGTTCTCGGCCGCCCGCTGCGCCTGGCCGAGCGCTTGCGTGATGGGCAGCCCCGAGTCGAACGACTCCAGCTCGGCGAGACGGGCGTCCCGCGACTCGACGATGTCGGCAACGCGATTCAGGATGCGGGACCGGGCGCGGGGAAGCATCGTGGGCCATGGGCCTTCGTCGAAGGCCTTGCGGGCCGCGGCGACGGCGAGGTCGATGTCGGCCGTCTGCCCGGCTGCGGCCTGGACGTAGTTCTGGTTCGACACGGGGTCGAGCACGTCGAAGGTCTCACCGCCCACGCTGTCGACGAGCGCGCCGCCGATGTAGTGCTGGATCTTCGCCGGCAGCCCCTCGGGAACGTGCTGGAGCGCGGTGTCGGTCTGGATGGTCATACTCATCGTCCTTGGTTCGCTTGATGGTTCAGGAGTGCGTCGAGGGTGCCCGTGCGGTGGGCACGCGCGGCGAGCTCGATGTCGAGCGGCGCCGCCCCGGACTCGATCAGTTGCAGCAGCCGCTCGTGCTCCTCGACCGATTCCCGGGCACGACCGGGCACGAAGCTGAAGGTCGAGTCGCGCAGGAGTGCGAGCCGGTTCCAGCCGCGATGCACCAGGTCGAGGATGTGCGGATTAGGGCAGTGCTCGAAGATCACGGCATGGAACTCGAGATTCAGCTCGGTGAAGCGGTGGGGTTCGAAATGATGGAGGCAGTCGACCATCGCGGCGTTGATGTCGCGCGCCTCGATCAGGTCGAGCGAGGAGACGAACGGAGCCGAGAGCGCAGTGGCCTTCCCCTCCACCAGCGCCAGGGTCTCCATCGTGTAGAAGTACTCGCGTTCGTCGACCATCGCAACCTGCGCACCCACGTTGCGCTCGAAGGTGACGGCGCCCTCCGCTTCGAGCCGGCGCACGGCCTCGCGCACGGGCACCACGCTCACCTCGAGCTGCTTGGCGATCTGCCCGAGCACGAGACGGAAGCCCGGCGAATAGCTCCCGTTCTCGATCCGCTCTTTGATGAAGAGGTACGCCCGCTCCGACTTGCTCAACGTCACCGGCGCGTCGTCACGCGCGTCACTGGCCATCGGTCGTCTCCCGTCCCTGCTCCGCTGCCGCTTCGTAGCGCGCTCTCCAGGCCGCGTTCATCGGGTAGAGGCCATCGATCGGCTCACCCTCGGCGACCCGGGCGGCGATGTACTCCTCCTCACGTTCTTGCATGATGGCGGCGTCGACGACCTCGTCGACGAGGTGCGGCGGGATGACGAGAACTCCGTCGCCGTCGCCCACGATCACGTCTCCCGGTTGCACGGCGGCCCCGCCGCAGGCGACGGTGACGTCGACCTCCCACGGAACGTGGCGGCGGCCGAGCACGGCGGGATGGGCGCCCTTCGAGTAGGCAGGGATGCCGAGAGCGGCGACCGCGGCGATGTCCCGGATGCCGCCGTCGGTCACGATGCCGGCCGCTCCCCGAACTCGGGCACGAAGGGCCAGGATGTCGCCGACCGTTCCCGTGCCGGCCTCCCCTCGAGCCTCGATCACGAGCACGTCGCCCGGGTTCAGACCGTCGAAGGCGCGTTTCTGAGCGTTGTAGCCGCCTCCGTGGCTCGCGAAGAGGTCGGGCCGGGCCGGGATGAACCGCAGCGTGCGCGCCTGGCCGATCATCGTCTCGCCCGGATGGAGGGGGTGCACGCCGTCGATCGTCGTGTCGTCGAAACCACGCTTGCGCAATTGCGCGCTGAGGGTCGCTGTGGCGACCGACGCGAGCCTCTCGCGCCGCTCAGCGGTGAGCCGCCAAGCCGGCTCGAGCCCCGCCGCCTCCGCGCTCCCCCAAGCCTCGCTGCGCTGCAGATCGTCGACCTTCGGGCCGGCACCGAAAGCGCCGGGCACCGCGTCACCCTGAACCACACGGGTGACGAGACGGCCGGTGCTCGGCGCACCCGGCGCATCCGGCGCGTCGACCTCCACCTCCACCACCTGTCCGGGCACGACCACGCTCGAACCGGCGGGGGTTCCGGTGAGGATGACGTCGCCTGCCTCGAGGGTGATGAGTTGCGACAGGTCGGCGACGAGCTGCTCGAAGGGGAAGACGAGCGCGGCCGTGGTGTCGTCTTGCGCGAGCTCTCCATCGACCCAGCTCCGGATGCGCAGGGCATTCGGATCCACGGCCCGCGCATCGATCGCCGCCGGACCGAGCGGAGTGAAGCCGTCGCCACCCTTGGAGCGGAGGTTCGAGCCCTTGTCGGCCCAGCGGAGGTCATAGACGCCGAAGTCGTTCGCGGCGGTGACCGCGGCCACATGGCTCCACGCATCCGCCCGGTCGACGCCGCGCGCGGCACGACCGATGACCAAAGCGATCTCGCCCTCGAAGGCGAGCAGCTCGGTGCCCCGCGGGCGTTCGATCTCGCCGCTGCGGGCGACCGAGGTCGTCGGCTTCACGAAGTAGGACGGATGCTCGGGTGTGCGGCCGCGTTGCGCGATGCGGCTCGGATAGTTGAGGTGCAGCGCGATGATCTTTCCCGGCCGATCGGGACCGGTCGGATCGTACGGGGCCACAGGAGCCCTCGACGGGAGATCTTCGTACGTCATGGACTAGATCGTATACGATAAGATCGACGATGGGAAGACATTCGATCGTGGGACCATTGTTCCCACGGCGACACGGAGAGACGAGGACGTCATGCTCGACACGGAGACCATCGCGGCGATCGCCGACGAACTGGTGGAGGCGGCGCGGAGCCGGGTGCCGATACCCCTGCTCACCGCGCGCCACCCCGATATGACCGTCGAGGACTCCTACGCCGTGCAGTCGCTCTGGCGGCGGCGCAACGAAGAAGCCGGGCGCCGGCTCGCCGGCCACAAGATCGGGCTGACCTCGAAGGCGATGCAGGCGGCCACCGGCATCAGCGAGCCCGACTACGGGATCATCTTCGACGACATGGTGCTCGAGACCGGCAGCGTGCTGCAGTGGGATGTCTACACACATCCTCGCGTGGAGGCGGAGTTGGCGTTCCGCTTGAATGCCGATGTCGGCGGCCCCGGCTGCACCCTTCTCGATGTGCTCGCCGCCACGGAGTACGTGGTGCCGGCGCTCGAGATCCTCGATTCCCGGATCGAGATGGACGGGCGCACCATCGTCGACACCATCAGCGACAATGCCGCGATGGGCGTGATGGTGGTGGGCGGTCGGGCGGTGCGGCCCGACGACATCGATCTCCGCTGGGCGGGCGCCATGCTCTACCGCAACGAAGGAATCGAGGAGACCGGCCTGGCGGGCGGCGTGCTCAACAATCCCGCCACGGGCGTTGCCTGGCTGGCCAACAAGATCGCAGTCCACGGCGAGGAGCTGAAGGCCGGCGAACTCATCCTGTCCGGTTCGTTCACGCGCCCGATGTGGGTCTCCGCGGGAGACACGGTGTTCGCCGACTACGGCCCCTTGGGGGTGGTGACGTGCCGATTCCAGTGAATCCGGATCACGGTTTCGCAGCAGCGCTCACGACGGTCGACCGGCCGCTGGCCGGGATGTGGGTGTGCAGCGGGAGCCCGTTGATCGCCGAACTATGCGCCGGATCGGGTCTCGACTGGCTCCTGATCGATGCGGAGCACAGCCCCAACTCCCCCGAGTCGCTGCTGGCGCAATTGCAGGCGGTGCACGGCTATCCGGTGCTGCCCGTGGTGCGCCCGCCCGTGCTCGATCCGGTGCTGATCAAGCAATACCTCGACCTCGGGGCGCAGACCCTGCTCATTCCGATGGTCGACACCGCCGAACTCGCCGAACTCGCCGTCCGGAGCGTGCACTACCCGCCGCGGGGAATCCGCGGTGTGGGCTCTGCGCTCGCGCGGGCCTCGCGCTGGAATCGCATCGACGGCTACCTGGGTTCCTCGGCTGAGCGCATCTCCGTGATCGTGCAGATCGAGTCGGCCGAGGCCGTGGCCAACATCGAGGAGATCGTCGACGTCGATGGCCTCGCGGGAGTGTTCATCGGGCCCTCCGACCTCGCGGCGTCGATGGGAGTGCTCGGCCAGCAGGACCACCCCGATGTCGTGGCAGCGGTCGAAGCCTGCCTCGCCGTGGCCCGAGCGCACGAGGTGCCGGCCGGCGTGAACGCCTTCGCCGAACCACTGGCGAGACGCTACCTCGCCGCCGGCGCCTCGTTCATCCTGGTGGGCGCGGATGTCGCACTCCTCGCGCGCTCCTCGGAGGCCCTCGCCGATCGCTACGTGGCCGGCACCGACGATTCGGGGCGCACCAGCTACTGAGCCGTCACCGGCAGCCGGAGCATGTTCCCGGCGAAGAACTCAGCCAGTTCCGTCGTGGCCGTGAAGGGGAGCACGTGCGCGACGTACTGGTCGGGGCGCACCACCACGACACATCCATCGCGCCGGTCGATACCGCGCTGGTCGTGGATGGCGTCACCGGGAGCCCCGGCGTAGACCTTCTCGTAGTCGATCAGGCCGAACGGGCCGACGCGGGGCAGGAAGATCGCCGGCACGGTGGCGATGTCGACCTCGGTGTGGACCTGCGGATAGACGACCTTGACGTCGAAGACGCTGTCGCGGTCAGTGCCCGTGGGCGTGTACGCGACCACCGGCGAGTCGGGTGAGACCGCCAGCCATTCCGCCCACTGCGCGAACGCCGGCTCCCCGCCTTGCCCGGCCGCCGCGACGCCGGGGAAGGCATAGAGGCGCCAGCGCCCGTCGGCGCGATGGTGATGACCGAGGTGGATCGGATTGCCGTCGGCCACGCGCACGACGAGCGCCGACTTGAAGCGCTTGCCGATCGGGAACCCCGCGGCCAGCGCCTGATGCGTCGCCTCACCGATGAGCATCGAGGGCGGGTACTGGGTCATGAACCCGGCCGGGAACTCGGCGGTGCGCACGTAGAACTCACCCAGCTCCTTCGGGTCGTCGAATTCTTCGGGCTTCTTCGCCATGAGGGTCGACCATTCCTTGTCGAAGTCGATGAGGTTCTTCGCGATCACCTGCCGCTCGGCCGAGTACGTCGAGAGCAACGCCTCCGGGCTACGCCCGGAGAGCACCGAGGCCAGCTTCCAGCCGAGATTGAACCCGTCCTGCATCGAGACGTTCATCCCCTGGCCGGCCTTCGCGCTGTGGGTATGGCACGCGTCGCCCGCGATGAACACCCGGGGCGTGCGGCCCTGGTCCTCAGCGGGGACGTCGTCGAACTTGTCGGTGAGGCGGTGGCCCACTTCGTAGACGCTGTACCAGGCGACATCCTTCACGTCGAGTGTGTAGGGGTGCAGGATGCGGTTCGCCTTGGCGATGGCGGTCTCGACCGTGGTCTCACGCACGGCGCCGTGGTCGTCGGCGGCGACCTCGCCCAGATCGACGTACATGCGGAAGAGGTGCCCGCCCTCGCGCGGGATGTGCAGGATGCTGCCCGCTTGCGACTGGATGGCGCACTTGGTGCGGATGTCGGGGAAATCGGTGACCGCCAAGGTGTCCATGACCGCCCAGGCATGCGCCGCGGACTGCCCCACGAGCCGCCGGCCGATCGACTCGCGCACGCCGCTGCGGGCACCGTCGCAGCCCACGACGTATTTCGCGCGCACCGTGCGCTCTTGTCCTTCGCGTTCGCCCGCGCTCTCGCGCACCGTGACCGTGACCGGGTACTCCCCCTGGTCGGCCACCTCGATGCCCAGGAATTCGAGGCCGTAGTCCGGGGTCATCCTGCTCGGCGAATAGGCCATCACCTCGGCGAAGTAGTCGAGCACCCGCGCCTGGTTCACGATGAGGTGCGGGAACTCGCTCACGCCGGTGGCGTCGTCGGCAGGGCGGTCGGTGCGCACGATCCGTGTGGGGTCGGCGGAATCCGGTGCCCAGAAGCTCATCTCGGTGATGCGGTAAGCCTCGTCGATGATGCGGCCGGCGAAACCGAAAGCCTGGAACGTCTCAACGCTGCGCGCCTGGATGCCGTCGGCCTGGCCGATCGCGAGCCGCCCCGGCCGACGCTCCACCAGCCGCGTCGTGATGCCCGGGAACTGCGAGAGCTGGGCCCCCAGGATCATGCCCGCCGGCCCCGCTCCCACGATGAGCACGTCGACCTCGTCGGGCAGCTCGGCGGGACGGTCGATCCCGGTGCCGGCCGCGGGACTGATCCGCGGATCGCCGGAGACGTAGCCGTGGTGGTGAAACTGCATGGGGGGTGCCTCGCCTGTCTTCATCGACGGGTGTTCTATTATCGAACGCGTCGTTCTAATATTGAGTTGACGATATCCGAGCGCCACACGAAAAGCAACGGGAGCACCCTCATGCCGAAGATCTTCGACGACTCGAACACCTCGACGGACGCGCCGTCCCAGACGCTCAGCCGAGGCATCCGGGTGCTCGAGATCCTCGCCGATGCGCGGGTGCCACTGACCATCGACGCCATCACGGCGGAGCTCGGTGTGCACCGCTCTGTGGCCTATCGCTTCATCCGCACCCTGGAACAGCACGGGCTCGTCGAGCGAGACGCCGGCGGCCGCATCCGCCTCGGGGCGCGCCTCGCCGCCCTGGCCTCCGGCGTCGCGCACGACCTGCAGGCCGAGGCCCTGCCCGAACTCACGGCCGCCGCGAACGAGCTCGGCATGACCTGCTTCTTGGTCGTGCTCGACCACGAGGAGTGCGTGACACTGGCCAGCGTCGAACCGCGTCACGCCGTGGCGACCGTGGCCCAGCGGCCGGGCACGCGGCATCCGGTCACCGTCGGAGCTCCCGGCAAGGCCATTCTCACGCAGCTCTCCCCCGGCGCGTGGCCGGTGGGCACGGATGCCGCACTCGCGGCCGAAGTGCACATGGCTGCCCTGCGCGGCTGGGCCGAGAGCCAGAACGAAGTCATCCCGAGCCTGCACGCCGTCGCCGTCCCGCTCGCGCTGCGAGGCCGGAGACCCGCCGCCATCGCCGCCGTCTACCTGCCGACCGATCGCGAAGTCGCATCCGTCGCCGAACGCCTGATCGCATCGGCCACCGCCGTGCGCTCGGCGCTCGACGGGTAAGCCCTCCGGTCAGGAAACGAGGCTGACGGCCCCGGCCGCCGATCGGCGATGGTGGCGGCGTCGAAGGAGCATTCCTGGAGGAGCGTGAAGCTCCGTGGGACGTCTGCGCTGGACGGCGGAGTCGGCACTGAGCGCAGGGTCCGCGCGCTCGCCAGCTCAGGCATCCGGGCAATCGCTTCACGTGCGCCATCCAGTCTCGGCGATCCGGATTGCGAACGGGCGGTGCGGCTCCAGATCGGCTTCCGGAACCTCACCAGCAGTGCGAGGTCGCGGATGCGGGGAGACGGCGGGCGGTCACCGGGGGTCTCCCTGCAGCAGATGCCGCCGGAACAGCCGCTGGGCATTCTCGTTCAGGATCAGACGCTTCTCCTCGGGGCCGAGTGTGCCGTTCTGCTCCACGTGCGCCACGGCCCCGCTTGACGTCACGCCCGGACGGGCGTAGTCGCTGCCGAGCAGGATCCGGTCAGCGCCGAAGCGCTGAGCCGCCGTCGAGAGCACCAGAGGCTCCTCGAGCACGCTGGTGTCGTAGTAGAACTCCTTCAGATGCGGAAGGATGCCGCCCAATTCGGCGTAGCGCTGCGAGTCGTGCTGACGGAATCCCCGATCGAAGCGAGCCGCGAAGAAGGGCAGACTACCTCCGGTGGTCGCGAGCACGATCGACAGCCGGGGATACCGCCGCACGATACCCGCCACGACCAGGCGGACAGCCGCCACGGCGATCTCTGCCGGACTGACGAAGTCGGGCGCGATGTGGTGGTCGCGCGCTCCGGGGATGCCGTGGATCGCCGCGCCAGGATGGAGGAACACGATCGCCGATCGTTCGTCGAGGGCCGCCCAGATCTGCTCGAAATGCGGGTCGTCGAGCGGGATACCCGCGGCCGAGCAGCCGAGGCACACGCCGGCGAATCCGGGTTCGTCCAGGCGGTCCAGTTCACGCAGACTCTCCCGGACGAATGGCAGCGGCAGCGAGGCCAGGGCGAGGAACCTGTCCGGATGCTTCGCGGTCAACTCCGCTGCGAGATCGTTCGCGAGAACGCTGCCCTCCGCGGACCGGGCGGGGTCGCTGAAGTAGGGTTGCGCAGCTCCGAGACTCACCACCTGCAGATCGACCTGGCCCGCGTCCATGTCGGCGATCCGCCCGGCAATGTCGTCTCGATCCGGGCCCGTCTGCGCTCCGGCGGTCCGCTCGGCCGGCCGGTACAGCGACTTCAGCATCTGGAAGACCGGGATCTCCTCGAACGCGCCGAGCTCGCCCATCCGGTCGAAGTAGGCGGAAGGCGAGTAGTGAGCGTGGACGTCGATGCGCACGCGCGTCAACTCGCCGCAGGCAGGTCGCCAGCGTGCGTGGGCGTGCCCTGGGAGACGCCCTTCACCGACCGGAACACGTGCGCACGAAGGTGACCGAACTCCGGCAGTTCTTTTGTGGCGATCTGGTCCCGTTGGCCCGGGAAGGCGATCGCCACCTCCTCGACGACCTCGCTCGGCCGTGAACTCAACACGACCACCCGATCGGCGAGGTAGACCGCCTCATCGACATCATGGGTGACCAGCAGAATCGTCATACCGTAGCGCTGTCGCACCTGGAGCACGAGGTCTTCCAGGTCGGCACGGGTCTGAGCGTCGACCGAGGCGAAGGGCTCGTCCATGATCATGACATCAGGTCGGTACGCGATGGCGCGGGCGATGGCGACGCGCTGCTGCATTCCTCCCGAGAGCTGCCACGGATAGTGATCGAGAAACTCGCCCAGCCCGACCGATGCCGCCGACTCCTCGATCAGCCGGGAGCGCTCGGCCTTGTCCAGCTTCTTGTGTCGCAGAGGGAGCAGCAGGTTCTTCCGCACGGTCAGCCACGGCATCAGAGAGGAACGGTAGTCCTGAAACACCAGGGCCATGCCTTCCGGCGGCTGTGTGACCCGCCGTCCGGACAGGGTGACCACGCCGCTGGTCGCTGTCTGGAGGCCGGCGATCGTGCGCAGCAACGTCGTCTTTCCGCACCCGGAAGGACCGACGATGCACACGAACTCGCCTCGCTCGACGACGAACGAAATGCGGCCGAGCGCCTTCACCGCGCCGGACTTGCTCTCGAAGGTCTTCGAGAGGTTCTCAACGGAAAGCATGGGGTTCTCCTTGGTTGATTGCTGCGTTTGCGACTACGCGGTGACGAGTGAGGCGCGATCCTGCGCCTGCAGGAGGTGCTCGCCGTGCTGGGCGTAGTTCAGGTCACTGACCAGCACGTGCACCTGCGCTGCGGTGATGTCGCGAGCAACGGTCTCGAAGCCGTTGGGCAGGAAGAGGGCCTGACTGCCGGCGCGCTTGACGGCGAACGCGGCGCAACGCTGAGCGACCTCGGTGACGTAGGTCGCGATCGCGGGGAGCCCTGCCGTTGTGAGTTCCTCATCGGTGACGCTGTCATCGTCGGCACGCGCGAAGGCAGAGAAGGCCAGCACTTCTGCGGCCTCCAGTTCGAGGGTGAGACGGCTGAACTCGATCTGCACCGACTCCCGCTCACGTCGCGCCGGAGACTCGGCGAGCAATCGAGCCAGCAACCGCATCGCTCGGCGCGCCAGCCCGATGGCGATGGCTGCGTGCTCGTAGACCGCGAACACCCCTCCGATGTCGCGCGTGTAGTTGTGGCGGCCCCGGAGCTGGCGGCGCTCTCGATCGGGAGCCGTGCGGGAAGTCGGCACGAAGACGTCGACGAGCTCGAAGTCGGCACTCCCCGAACCCCGAAGACCCACCACGTTCCAGGTGGGGTGTATCCGGATGTCGCGGCGCGGAACGACGACCATCAGATCTTCGGAGGGGCTGGTGTCGGTTGTCGCAGTGCAGCGCACCCAGTCCGCGGCGTGCACGTTGCTGCAGAACCGCCACCGGCCGGTCACCCGGTAGCCTCCTTCGACGGTGACGGCCACTCCGGTCGCTGCGGCCACCGCCGCGCCGATCGGCGGGGTGTCACCGGCGAAGATCTCGGCGACACCGGCGTCGGAGATGAACTGGGCCATCCCACCGATGCCGTTGTTCGCCACCATGGTGCACCAAGCGCTTGCCGAGTCATACTCCGCCAGGCGGGCCAGCACGGCCATCTGGTCCGCGATCGGCAGATCCAGGCCGCCGAGTGTTTCCGGCACACGCATGTGCATCGCCCCGCTCTCACGCAACGCGGCCAGCGCCGGCTCGGCGAGCCTGCCTTGCGCCTCCGATTCGAGCGTGGTCGAGGCGAGCAGTTCGCCGAACGAATCGATCTTGCCAATCAGCTCGGCGGCGCTCCCCGCGAATCGGGTCGCATTGTCCGAGATGGTCATTTCGCCGGCTCCGAGATGCGGTCCAGTCCGTATTTGCCGGGGTCGGTGGTGAGGACTGCTTCGAGGTTGATCTCCACGTCGATCGTCCAGCCGAGCAGGCGGTTGCCGTCGCCCAGCGGCTTGACGGAGTCGACGATGCTCGTGTCGCGGGTCATCCCGAAGTCGCGGCGGTCGAGGGTCGTGTGTGCGATGAACCCGGCCCGGGTGCCGTACTCAGCCACCCGTCCGACGCCGATGAACCTGGTCTGCAGATCGACGGGGCGCGTCTTGCCCAGCACGGTCAGCTCCCCCCCGATGCGATAGTGGTCTGGCTCGGCCAGCGCGGTGACACGGGTGGAGTCGTAGGTGATCGTGGGGAAGCTCCCCGACGCCAGCAAATCGTCGAAAGTGCGCACTCGGTTGTCCCGGTACTCGAAGCCGCTCGTGAAGGACGCCGTCTTGATCTCGGCATGCACCTCGGAGTCTTCGGGCGAGTCGCCCACTGTGATGGCTCCGGAGAAGTCGAGGAAGGCGCATCGCACAGCCACCAGGGCGTGCCGGATCGTGAACGTCACCTGGCTGTGCGTGGGGTCGATCAGCCATTCGCCCGGCGTCCACGCCTCGGTACCCGGTACGGGGATCTCTTCTGTCGTCATGATGTTCCAATCGTTTTATCCGAGATTAGTTAGACATTTCATAGTTTGTCAATGAAGTACTTTGACTCATCGTGCTCGGCAGGGCCTGACATGATCCGCTCGGCGACGAGGGCAGAATCAGCGTCTGTGGGTTCTGCGTCGCGTGCGGTCAGATGATGCATGGTCGTTACTCCAGAGTGCTCGCGCGGGATCCGCGGTGCCAGGCCAGCACGCGCTTCTCCAGCGCAGTGAAGATGCCGTTGATCGAGTAGCCGACGATTCCGAGCAATACCACCCCGGCCCACAGCTGTGGCATCTTGAAGCTGCTTTGCGCGTTGACCAAGAAGAATCCGATCCCGGCTCCGCTTCCCGATCCAGATGCGCCGAAGAGTTCGCTCACGACGGCCACGATCAGCGCCACCGCGAGCGAAACCCGCAGACCGGCGAAGATCTGCGGCGAGGCGCTGGGAAGCAGGACGAAGCGGTAGCGATCGAACCCGGTGATGCGGTAGGCCCGCGCCGACTCGCGAATGGTGGGATCGAGCGATCGGGTGCCGTCCATCGCGTTGATGAGGATGGGCCACACGCTGGCGATCGCCACGAGAGTGATCTTCTGCGAGTCGCCCAGTCCGAGGAAGAGCGTGACGATCGGGATGAGAGTCACCCCGGGGAGCGATCGGAAGAAGTTGATGAACGGTAGCGCGGCCATCCTGGCGGTCAGATGCACGCCGAGCAGCACGCCTCCCACGATGCCGACCACGGCCGCGAAGCCGTAGCCGAGGAGGAACCTGCCCAGGGTGGGCAGCACATACTCGAACAACCCGGGCCCGAGGAAGCTGTTGACGAAGGCCTGGGCGATCGTGACGGGGTCGGGGAAGAAGAACGCGGATGTCGCCGACGCCTGCGGCAGGATGATCGCGGTCACGACCCACCAGATGATGACGATGACGATGGGCGACCCGATCTCGATGGCGGTTGCGACGTGACGGCGCTGCACGATCAACTCACGTCCTCTCGGTGGCTGGGGTGCCAGAACAGCACGATGCGTTCGATCCAGTTCATCGCGAAAACGAGCAGCATCCCGAGAGCACCGATGATCAGCACCATCGCGTACATGGCGGGGTAGTTGCCGACTTGGGAGTAGGAGCGCAGCATCGACCCGACACCGGAGCCGCCGCCAAGGATGAGTTCCGTGGAGACGGACACGAGCACGCTGATCACGATGAAGATGCGGATGGCCGTGGCGAGATAGCCCCCAGCGCTGGGCAGGACCACTCGGCCCAGGGTGCCCCATCGCCCCAGCCGGTAGCTCTGCGCGGTCTCGATCGCCACGGGATTGGTGTCTTGCACACCGTAGACGGCTTGAATGTAGAGGGGCGGGAACACCGTGAAGGCCACCAAGAAGATGCGCGCGTTGTCCGTGGGGCCGAGCATGAGAACGACCAGGGGAATCATCGCGACGGCCGGAGTGGAGCGAAGGAACTCGACCGTGAATCGCAGCGCCCGGTAGATGTAGAGGTTCCTCCCTGACACCAGCCCGAGGACGATGCCGAGACCGCCACCGATCAGGAAGCCGCCGAACGCGATCCCGATCGTGCTGCCCAGAGCCGACCAGAGGTACGGCCCGAGCAGGATTCCCACCAAGGCGTTCAGAATGCTCGGAATGCCGGGCAGGTAGGTCTCGCTGACGAGCACGCCGGAGATGGCGAACTCGTAGATGAGCGCGAAAACGACCACCGACGTGATGGGGACGACGTAGGGTCGCAGGGATCTCCAGGAGTTCGTTCGGTTTTCGCGTACGTGCGCGACGGAGGCAATGGCAGCCATTGAGGACCCTTTCCAGCCGGAACTGTTCGGTGTTCGCGGTACAGCCTTCCCGGCCGAACCCGAGCAGATGGGTCCGGCCGGAAAAGTCAGCAGAAGGCTATGTCGATGCCGTCGTAGAACAGGTCGTCAACGGTCACGTCGTGGACCCAGCCGTACTTGTTCATATAACTCAGGAGCGTCTCCGTCGCTTTCCGGTTGAAGCAACCGCTCCAGTGCGCGTTGATCGTCGCGGCAGTCGCGGCGTCCGGGACCTGCTGGGGGTAGTACGTGGGCAGGATCGCCCGCCATTCGTCGATGTTCGCGTCGGCGAATTCGGCGGACTCCGTGACAGCGTCGGCAAACGCGCGCACCGTCGGCAGATTCTGATTCGCCCACGCGTCGCTCGCCGCGAAGGCGAGGACGGGCTGGGCGAGCGCGAGGTCGAGCATGGGATCGCCGAGGGAACGGTAACCCGCGGCGTTGGCGGCTTGCACGAACTGCGACAATGCAAGGACGGCATCCACGTCGCCGTTTTCGAGCGCGGGGAGGGCGTCCGCGCTGCTGAGGACTACGAAGTCGACAGCATCTGGGTCGCCTCCATCATTCTCCACCGCGGCGCGTACCCAGAGGTCGCTGATGCAGTTGATGCAGGGCACCTGCACGCGCGCGCCTTCGAGGTCGGCGTAGGACTGGTAAGAGCTGTCGGGCTTGACGTACAGTCCGACGTTGTCATCAACCCTCTCCTCTGGCCCGGTCAGGGCGACCGAGACCCAGCTGACCGGGATGCCCTGGGAGGCAGCCAACGCCTGGACGCCGGGGTTGGTCGTGGCGAACTGGATGGTGTTCGAGAGAAGACTGGTGACGCCGATATCGCTCGTGGCGATGTCCGTGAATTCCAATTCGAGGTTGCGCTTCTCGAAGAAGCCCTGCTCCACACCGAGGTGGAGGAAGGCCAACGAGCTGGGGGGTTGGATGCCGACCTTTATCGTCGTCATCTCGGCGGGCATCTCCGCACCAGTCGACCCCGGAGTGCTGCTGGGCGTCGACGAGCACCCGATGAGCGCGGTTGCGATGGCGACAGCGCCGGCCGCTAGAGCCCATGGGCGAGCAGTCTTCCTAATGATCATGCTGACCTCCTTGTCAGTCCTGTGATTGCACACCCCTACGCAGAGGCACGAGGAGATCCTAAGCAGCAAACAACTTTGATGTCAATCGATTTGACCTCTGATTATGTCGTTGCGTACTAATTGCAATCCAGCGCATGGTCACCGGTCAGACCGCGCCCGCGACGCCTTCCGTTCCCGAGGCCATCGTGCGCAAGATAGCGATCAGCTTGCGCCTCTCGACCGCCGACAACACAGACGCCCACTCCGACTCGATCACCGTCATTTCGCTCATCAGTTCGGTCATCGCCCGCTCGCCCGCCGGGAGGATCCTGACGAGTTTCACTCGGCCATCGGCACTGTCGTCAGGACTATCGACCGCCACATGGCCATTCCGCCGGAGGGTCCGCAGCACGCTGGATACGCTGGACGGGCTGACCTGAGTGAAGCGGGCCAACTCGCTCGGCGTCGTGGACCCCACCGTGGCGAGCGCGATCAGGATGCGGACATGCGCAATCGAGACACCGGCCGGCTGGTAGACCCGAGCATCCATCTGGAGCCGCATCGTCGCCGCCATCCGCTGCACAGCCACGCCGAGAAGGTAGGGTTCCGGGTCCACCTCAGGGAAGTGGCGCGCATACATCTCGCCAAGGAGGCGCTGATACTCACCCTCGTGAACATCCGCCGTGGGGGGAATCGGCCCAGCGTTCCGCGTCTCTGCCACAGTGCTCCATTCATCGTTCGCGATTGCGCCATATACTACAGCGGGTTGACATAATTAGCTTTCGAAGTAGATCGGCCCGGCGCTCACAGCAAGCGGTCGCCGCCGCCTTGGGCATCGAGATGGTCGTCGCGAGCGGCACCGACCCTGCTCTCGCCACGTACGTTGCTCGTAGGCGAGGGGCATCCGCGTGCAGCAAGGAGCCCACGGATAGTCCTAGTTGCGCGGCCAGCTCGGCGAGCAACTTCAGCTAAGGATGCATCTTGCCGGTTTCGATCTGCTAGGGCCCACTCGCTGAACACCCCGCCGGCCTCGCCAATGCGAGGAGGCTCCGACCCCTGCCTATCCGCGCCCGTCGTATCCGGTGCCCAATGACCCTACGAGCATCTCGCCTCGCGTCGGCGCCGCGTCGAGTTCGAGAAGGTTCATTGTTACGCAATCCCATCCAGCAGCTTGCACGTGCCGGATTCTGCTCTGGCGCGGTCGAGCATGACGCCACCGAACCTGACGGGAAGTGCCTCACGTTCGATCTGGAACGGGTCCTTCCGATGAGAATCGCACCGAGGCGCTCGGCCGGCCGCTTGAGCCCCCACCCTTCGGCCAGACCTCACATCGACCGGCGAGGTCTGTGCAGGCCTCCGTCGCCGCGCGAGACAGCGGGCCATGTCTCCATGGACACTGCAGCGCGAACAAGCCCCTCCGGCCCTGGATCTACCGTTGCTGGCAGTTGCTCGACACGTGATCCGCGCCGCCTGAGTTGCATCAGCAGCCACTCAGGCTCGATTGCCGCGGTAGAGCCATCGATGAGGAGACCGACGCGCTCCGATCGCAGACAAGAATCGACTTGCTCGGATGTGAGGCCAGTTGCCTCCACCCGAAGTTCATCCCCATCGTCGGTGAGCAGGAGCGCACAGCGCGCCAGTCCCCAGGAAGCTATGTGTACGGCGATCAGCACGTCCGCCGCCCATCCGTACGCGCAAGCGGAAGCCCCTCCGACCGCTGCGAGCGACGGGCGGGACTCCCGCCGTTCATGCGGATAGGGTGGCGCGGTTGACGTGCACCGTTGCGTCCGAAACACCCGTGTTGTCAAGCAAGAACAGTGCACTTCCGACGACGTCATTGACGGTCGCCAGTTCGCCCCCGGGGGTGCGGGACCGGTAGCCCTCGAGCGCCGCCGCCTTGTCAGCCCAGAACGGGCTGTCGCCGATGATGCCGGGATGCAGCACGTTCACTCTGATTGGTGCCAGCTCGCCGGCGAGCGCGATAGCCATGCCTTCGATACCGCCGTTCACGGTCGAGACCGTGAGCGAACCCGGATACGGGCGATAGCGCGCGATGCCGCCGAACAGCACGATACCGGTGGCCACCGACGCCTCGAGTCGGTCGACCAGCGAATGGACAACCTCAAGGTAGCCGACGAGCTTGATGGTGGCGGTGCGTCCGGCGCGATCGATGTCGAAAGCTCGCACGGTGTTGGAGTCGCGCTCGATTGCCGAGAGCACGAGGCCGTGCACCGTGCCGACCGATTCGAGACTGCGCGCGATCGAGTGCGGGTCGGCCAGATCCAGTGCTATGCCGGTGGCTTTCGGGCCCAACTCGGTGGCAATGTCCCGGGCGCGGACCTCTTCGCGCCCAGTCAATACAACCCGGTCGCCGCGGTCAATCAGCCCTCGGGCGAGCTTGAGTCCGATCCCGCTTGTGCCGCCGATTACTACTACGGTGCGTCCAGTCATGGGGTTTCCTTTCAGAGAGATGATGCACGCGACACGCGCCGCGGGCTCGGGCCCGCCCTAGTCGGCGTTCGAAATGCTGACGGAAGCACTCGACCGCTGGAACCGCGGATGAGCGAGGGTGTGGGTCGACAGCCGGCTAACTCGATTGGTCCGGGCCGTGGCCCGCACGCATGAATTCGTTCATCCGGCGATGGTCGATGCACCATCGAGCGCATGCCAGGTTCGGTTGTGGTAGACGAGGGGGCGCGCGACAGACACTCCTTGATTACGCACGTCGAGAGCCTTCACGATGATGAGGGTCGAAGCGCCTGCATCGAGTTGGTTGACGATCTGACCACGCAGCGTCGTCTTCACCCCTTCGAAGTACGGTTCGCCGGTATCGAGGCGGCTCCATGGAATGGAGCCATCGAATCGATCGGCGCCGCTCGTTGCGCACAGACGCGCAAGTTCGAGGTCATCGGAAGTCAACATATGCACCACGAGGGTCTCGGCCGAACGGATGCTGGCGGTGCTGGATGACAGCGCCGAAGCCGAGAAGACCAGAAGTGGAGGTACGGCGCTCACCGAGAACAGAGAACTGACCGTCATTGCCGCAGGGCCGTTCTCGCCCTGGGCAGTCACCACCGCCACTCCAGCGGGGTGGGAGCGGAATGCGCCCTTGAACTCCTCGGGCGACAGATCTGAAACGCTCTCCGCGATGTGCTGGAACGCATTCCTATCAGTCACTGACATGACATGCCTCGCAATCGATCGGCCCCGGCTCCGATGCCCGGGCATATCTCAGATAGTACTTGGCCTTCTAATCATTAGCAATCCAAGTAGTTGAATGAGTTGACGCTCGGGAGAAATTAACTTGCAGACAAGTTAGTAAGTAAAGGAGAATCGCGGCATCGACAACGATGTTTGGAAAGGGAATCCGTGTATCAGTCTCATCGCCCTCTGGCTCGAGCCGCGGGCATAGCCGCGTCTGCAGCCCTCGTCGCAGCGAGCGTCACTCTCGTGGCGCAGCCCGCGAACGCCGCTCCGACCGTGCACAACTGGCAGACGTCGCAGGGAGGGGATCGCCTCACCGCCAAGAGCGACCTCAGCTTCGCGGCCGATACGAGCGCACCCGACATCCTCGTCGACCCGACCCAGCAATACCAGTCGATCGACGGCTTCGGCGGGGCGTTCAACGAGGCCGGCTGGAACGTGCTGAGCCGCAGCAACGTGACATCCACTCAGCGCAACGCCGTTCTCGACCAGCTCTTCAACCCCACCGCCGGCGCCGGATTCACACTCACCCGCACCGCGATGGGGTCGAACGACTTCTCCCCCACGCACTACAGCTACGACGACGTCTCGAGCGGAACCGACTTCGGCCTCGCGAACTTCTCGGTCGCGCACGACGAGGCGACGCTGATCCCGTACATCCAGGCAGCGAAGACCCATGGCGCGTTCCGCGTCATGGCGTCACCCTGGACAGCGCCCGGCTGGATGAAGGACAACAACTCCCTCATCGGCGGCGGCAGCCTCATCCCCCCGTCGACCGACCCACGCTACTACCAGGCCTACGCGGACTACTTCAGCAAGTATGTGCAGGCCTACGCGGCGCACGGCATCACCATCGACGACGTCAGCATCCAGAACGAGCCGCTCAACCCGGCCAAGTTCGAGTCGACCGTCTACACCCCCGCGTCGATGGCGGCGTTCATCGCCGACTACCTCGGCCCGACCTTCGTGCGCGACAGCATCGGGGCGCGCATCCGGGGTTACGAACACAACCGCGACACGGTCTCGTTCCCCATCGACATGCTGGCGAACGCCGGAACTCTTCCCTATGTGGCCGGCGTCGACTTCCACCCCTATGAATGCGACTTCCCACCCCAGACCTACTGCTCGGCACCGAACCTGGGGGTGTTCAACGAGGCCCGGCCCGGGTATTCCACCTGGATGTCCGAACACACCGACCTCGGCATCCCGAACGCCGCCGACTATCCGGGCGACGAGCGCTGGGGCGGCGAGATCGTCGACGAGATGCTGGCTGGCGAAGGCGGCTACATCTACTGGAACATGGTGCTCGATCAGACCGGCGGTCCGTTCTCGAGCCTCAGTGACGCTCAGGAACCGCTCGTGATCGTCGACACCAGCGGAAGCGCTGCGACCGTGAGCTACATGCCGAAGTTCTACGAGCTCGCGCAGTTCTCGAAGTTCGTGCGCCCCGGAGCTTTCCGGATCGGAACGAGCGGCGGTGTTCAGAACGACGGCATCAAGTCCACGGCCTTCAAGAACCCCGATGGCTCGGAGGTGCTGGTGGTCGTGAACACCACCGGCAGCGCCAAGTCGATCAAGGTCGGGGAGGCAGGGAGCACGTTCACCCAGACCGTGGCCGCCCATTCGACCAACACGTTCACGTGGTCGGCCTCGGTCAACACCTATCACGTCATCGCGGGCAGCACCGGAACCTGGGGCGCCGTCAACGGCGACGACTACACCGCCGACACCGGCTTCACGGGCGGCGGCACCGCCGTCAACGCTCATGCCATCGACGGCAGCGCCGACGACCCGCTCTACCAGTCGGAGCGCAATGGCGCGAGCTTCAGCTACGCGTTCGGCGTACCGGCGGGTCGCTACCGGGTCGGATTGAAACTGGCGGAGACGTTCCACACGGCTGCGGGCCAGCGCGTCTTCTCCGTCACCGGCGAGGGCACGACGCGCATCGCCAACCTCGACCTCTTCTCGGCCGCGGGCGGAAAGGACAAGGCGCTGGATCGCAGTTTCGACCTCGCGGTCACCGACGGAACGCTCAACCTGGGCTTCGCGTCATCCGTCGACCTGGCCAAGGTCGACGCGATCTCGGTCACTCCCCTGCCGAGCACCGGCGAGCAGTTCCGCTCGACGGTCACGGCCGGCGTTCCGGCCGGGTTCAGCACGGGCACCGGCAGCATCCCGGGGTACGTCTTCGCCCAGGACTACAACACCGGCGGCGAAGGAGTGGGCTACCACTTCTCGACCGCGGGGGGCACGGATGCCACGTACCGACCCGATGCGACCCACCTGGAGGTGTGCACGGGCGACAGCTACTGCGGTGACAACGTGGGCTGGCTCGCCGATGGCGACTGGCTCAACTACACCAGCACCGTGAACGTCAGCGGACGCTACGACCTGCACGCCCGGGTCGCGAGCAACACCACCGGTGGCACGTTCAGCATCGACCTCGACGGTCGTCCGTGGATCACGACGCAGTCGGTGCCGAACACCGGCGGAACCCAGACCTGGCAATCGGTGAACATCGACAACGTCAGTCTCCCGTTGGGCAAGCACACCTTCACCGTGCGGGTGGGCAAGGGCGGGTTCAACCTGCACGCCGTGGAGTTCTCGAAGATCTTCGACCTCGCCCCCTCGGGGTCGACGAAGATCGAGGCCGAGTGGTATGCCGCCGGAGGTGAGGGCACCGGCAGTCACGATGCGACGGCCGGCAACTCGTTCACGAACCCCTACCGCGGCTACCTCCGGGGCGGTGACACCGACATCGAGATCTCGAGCTCCGGGAACTTCGACGTCGGCAACACCGAGAACGGCGAATGGCTGAAGTTCGTGGTGTTCAACCCCACGGCGAAGACCTACACGGCAGGGCTCCGTGCCGCCTCCGGTTTCGCAACCGGGCAGGTGCGGTACGACCTCGACACCGTCGGCAACACGGTCGGGTCGACCACGTCGATCCCGAACACGTCGACCTCGACCACGGCCGGTTGGCAGATCTTCACGACGGTCAACACCAGCGTGACGATTCCGGCCGGGTACCACGCTCTCTACGTCTACGTGGTGAACGGCGGTTTCAACATCGATTCGCTGACACTCAGCTGATCGCTCCCCGCGGGGGCTGCTCAGGCCGGAGCAGCCCCCGCGGCCTCCTCGCGCAGCTGCGCGATGACGGCATCGATGCCGTGACGCACGGCATCGGACATGTCGACGGCATCGGGCTGCAGAAGCCACTGGGTCTGCAGGCCGTCCATGAGGGCGATGATGGTCGAGGCCGCCAGTTGCAGGCGCGCGTCAGGGATGCCGGGCACGACCTCGTGCAGCGCTTTGACGACCATCGCTCGCAGACCGACGAACCGGCTCCGGAAATACTCCTGGGCCGGATGACCCTCGGTCACCGAATCGGCACTCAGCACGGTGTAGAGCTGAACGACACCGGGGCGTTCGCTGTTCACGCGGACCGTGCGCACCAGGTGGTCGAACAACGCGGCCCCCTCGGGAAGGTGCTTGCCCTCCAGGGCGGCCACGTCGGCATCGTCGCGATACTCCAGCATCGCGACCAGGAGCTGGTCTTTCGAACCGAAGTGGTGCAGCACACCCGCGTGGCTGATGCCCACCTGCTCCCCGATCTCGAGCAGCGAGCCGTTGTCGTAACCCCGAGTCGCGAAGATCTCCATCGCCGCCTCGAGAATGCGCTGACGCTTCTCGAGCGTCTCCGGGCGCGGCTTGGCGACCCGCGCCCCAACCGGAACAGTCGGGGTTCCTCTGCCTCGAACCACCATGGCCTCCTCTCACGCGCTTGGAGCCTACTTTATGACAGGTCAGCAATCAGCACGGCTGTCGAGGAGATTTAACTTGCGTACAGGTCAGTAAGTATTGCTATCCTCGTCTCAGCGGCAGAGCGCCGCACGGAACGCAGTCGTTCCGTGATGGGAGTGAAGATGTCCTCACAGGTACTGGGCGGATCGACCGAGCGGCAGGCTCCGGACGCGGAGACACTGGGCGACCGCGTTGCGCTTCTGACGGGAGCGACGTCGTGGACACTGCATCCGCTCCCCTCGCGAGACCTGCGCTCCCTCGTGCTCTCCGACGGGCCGATCGGTGTCCGCGGTGTCGACGAAGACACCCGGCCCTCGGCGCAGCTGCCGTCGCCGTCTGCATGGGCCGCCACGTTCGACCGAGACCTCGTTCGCCGGCTGGGAGTCCTGCTCGGCGGAGAGGCCAGGCGCAAGGGGGTCGACGTGGTTCTCGCACCGGTCATCAACCTGCAGAGAACCCCGTTCGGCGGTCGCCACTTCGAAGCGCTGTCCGAAGATCCTTTCCTCACGGGCGAGATCGCCGGCGAAGTCATCCACTCGGTGCAGCAGTGCGGTGTGGCGATGTGTGCGAAGCACTACCTGGGCAACGAGAGCGAAACAGAACGCACCACCTACCTCGCCGGCATTCCGGAGCGGGCCCTGCGTGAGGTGTACCTCGCACCCTTCGAGCGAGTGGTGAAAGACGCACAGGTCTGGACCGTCATGGCCGCGTACAACGGCGTCGACGACGGCGTCCTGGCTGCCCCGGCCACAGAACACGGTTCGCTGGTGCTCGGCATCCTCAAAGGCGAGTGGGGATTCGACGGCGTGGTGATGAGCGACTGGCTCGCGACCACCACCACCACAGCCTCCGCGCTCGGCGGCCTCGATCTCGTGATGCCCGGGCCGGACGGCCCGTGGGGTGCGGCACTGGAGGAGGCTGTTCGCAACGGACTCGTCGACGAGACGGTGATCGACGACAAAGTCGAACGCATCGTGCGCTTGGGCCGGCGCGTCGGCGCCGTCGGCGGAGCGCCCGTTCCTTTCGCTCCTCAGGATCTGCCGGTGCAGGCGGAGACGCGGGCCCTCCTTCGTGAGGCGGTCGCCCGCGCCACTGTCGTGCTGGGCAATGACGGTCTGCTTCCCCTCGTGCCGGCCGAGGTCGCATCCATCGCTCTGATCGGGCCCAACGCCGTCGATCCGTTCGTGCAGGGAGGGGGCAGCGCCTTCGTCACGGCGCCGCTGCTCGTCTCGCCCGAAGAGGGATTGCACGAGACCTTCCCCGAGGCCGGCATCTCCCTTCACCGCGGCACCTCGGGGCGGCGGTTCCCGAAGCCGATCGACGCCGATTTCGTCAGCACGCCTGACGGAGCGCCCGGATACCGGCTCTCGCTGTTCGACGCGAACGGCCGTCTCGTCGACGGCCCCCGCGTGGTGAAGGCCGGCGAGGGATGGAACCGCGGCATCCCGACCGACGCGGTCGAAGCACTCATCCAGACCCGAGTGCATCTCGGCCCGGGACGTCACCGACTGCAGGTCGGCGTCTCGGGCGCACACCGTATCGCCATCGACGACGAGGTCGTTTCGCAGTCCGAACGGATCGCCGACCACGACGTCATACTGGACTCCTCGGCGAACCATCCCGCGGGCCCCTCCGTGGAGATCGAGGTCGACGACGCCGACGGCCGCGACATCTCGATCGAATCCCGGCAGCAGGTCGTCGATGCCGGCGCTTACGGACGCTTCGTGCGGTTCGTCCTCCGACACGAGCTGCAGCACCTGACCCCGGATGTCGAGATGGACCAGGCGGTCGCCGCAGCTCGAGCCGCCGAAGTCGCCGTGGTCATCGTCGGCACGAACGAGGAGACCGAGTCCGAGGGCTGGGATCGCACGACGCTGGCTCTGCCCGGCCGACAGAACGAGCTCGTCGAGCGAGTGCTCGCTGCGAACCCGCGCACCGTCGTGGTGGTGAATGCCGGCGCTCCGGTGATCCTGCCGTGGCTCGACCGCGCACGAGCCGTGCTCTGGTGGTGGCTGCCCGGGCAGGAGGCGGGCGGAGGCCTCGCCGATGCCCTGAGCGGCGCCACCGAACCGAGCGGTCGGCTGCCGTGGACCCTCCCCCGCGACGAAGCGGACGTCCCCGTCACGACGACGATCCCGGTCGACGGTCGGATCGACTACACCGAAGGCATCCACGTCGGGCATCGGGAATGGGACCGCCGCGGACTCCAACCGGCGCGAGAGTTCGGCGCCGGCCTCGGCTACGGCTCCTGGCTCTACGAGACGCTCACGGTCGAAGGATCACTCGACGACCTCCGCACGCGTGTCGCCGTCACGAACGTCGCCGCACGCGACGCCCGGGAGACCGTGCAGATCTACCTGGAGGCTCCAGGATCTCCCGTCGACCGACCGTCACGCTGGCTCTCCGGCTTCGCCACAGTTCAGGTGCCGGCCGGCGCGACCCGCGAAGTCGACATCGCCATCCGCCGACGCGCCTTCGAGACCTGGAACACCGAACGGCACGAGTGGGAGATCCCCGACGGCCGCTACGTGGTCCACGCGGCGCACTCCAGCCGAGATCTGCGCCTCACCCGGGCGATAACGATCACAGACCAATCAATCGCAGCACCCGCAGAAGCACCACCCGCACTACCCGCAAACGAATACAACTAATGCAAGGAGGCATTTCCATGAAGAAGATGACCCAAGGGTTGGCCCTATTGGCCGCCGCCCCGCTGGTGCTCGCCGGCCTGGCCGGCTGCTCCTCGTCGGGCGGCTCCGGCGACGGGCCCGTCACGATCACCTTCCAGGAGCAGTTCACCGACGCCGAGACCGCGGAGTTCACCGAGTTGCTCAAGCAGTTCGAAGAGGCGAACCCCGACATCGACGTCAAGCTGATCCGCGACAACGACTCGAGCTACTACGACAAGCTCACGACGCAGATCACGGGCGGCAAAGGTCCCGATCTGGTGCGCGTCGAGCCGCCCCGCGCGTCGCAGTTCATCGCGTCGGGGTGGGCGCTTCCGCTCGGCGATGCGGCCGGCTCTCCCGACGACTACTTCCCCGCCAGCCTGGATGCGATCACGAAGGACGGGGAGCTCTACGGCGTGCCGGTCGACGTGTCGGCCCTGGCGCTCTTCTACCGCACCGACCTGTTCGAAGCAGCCGGCATCACCGAGCCGCCGGCCACCTGGGAGGAGTTCACCGCTGACGCGGAGAAGCTCACCTCGGGCGACGCGCACGGCGTCGGCCTCTTCGGCGGCTGGGGCGGTTTCGAGTTCTACCCGTGGCTTTGGCAGTCGGGGGCGCAGGTGCTGAACGACGACCAGACCGAGGCGGTGTTCAACTCCCCCGACGCGGTACGCGCTCTCCAGCTCTGGGTCGACCTGCAGAAGTCGGCGATGCCCGCCGGAATGGCGACCGCCACCGAAGACGACCTCAAGGGCCCGTTCATCGCCGGCGATCTCGGCATGATGACCTCCGGCCCGTGGATGATCCCCGCGCTGCAGGATGCGAACATCGACGGCAAATGGGCCATCGCCCCCCTGCCGGCCGACAAGGAGGCCGCGACCGTGCTCGGAGGTCTCGACCTCCTCGTGCTCAAGAACAGCGAGCACCCGGAGCAGGCCAAGACGTTCGTGTCGTGGCTGATGCAGGACGAGGTGCAGAAGGAATGGGCCAGCGCCCTCGGCTACCTGCCCGTGAAGGCCTCGCTCTACGAGGACCCCACGTTCAAGGACGACCCGTCGATCAGCGCCTTCTCGGCCGTGCTCGACCAGGCTCGCTCGCGTCCGACCGTTCCGCAGGCCGGCGACATCGACACCGCGCTGGGTGAGGCCGTCCAGGCCGCGCTCTCGGGCTCGAAGTCGCCCCAGGAAGCCCTCGACGCAGCCGTCGAGGCCTCGAACAAGGCGCTTCAGTGACGCAATCCGCCCCAACCCTCGCGGCCCGGATCCCTCGATCCGGGCCGCGAGGCGCGCGTTCCCACCATTCGGCAACGCCGTACCTCTTTCTTCTTCCCGCCCTCGCAGCCGTCGGGATCTTCGTGGTCTACCCGATCGTCACGGTCGCGGTGCAGAGCTTCTTCGACATCAACCCGGTGAAGCACGAGGGCTGGAACTTCATCGGCGTGCAGAACTACCTCGACGCCTTCGCCGACTCCGCCGTGTGGGGCGTCTTCCTCAACAGCATCGTCTGGACCATCGGATCGGTGGGCCTCCAGCTCCTCGTGGCCATGGCCGGCGCCCTCCTCCTGCAACAGCTCGCCGGCGCGCGCCTCCTGCGAGCCATCTTGGTGCTCCCCTGGGCCACCCCGGTCGTGGTCGGCGCCCTGGCCTGGAAACTCATCTACCAGCCCGACTACGGCCTCATCAATCAGCTGCTCGGCGGCATCGGCTTCACCGACGTGCAGCACGCCTGGCTCGCCGATCCGGCGACAGCACTCGGAGCCGTGGTGATCGCCAACGTGTGGCGCGGGTTCCCATTCATCATGGTGCTTCTCATCGCGGGCATGGCCTCCATCCCGCCCGAGCTCTACGAGGCCGCCGGTGTCGACGGTGCGAGCTGGGGTCGAGCCTTCCGCAGCATCACCCTTCCCCTGCTGAAGCCGATGCTGCTCACGAGCACGCTGATGGCCCTCATCTGGACCTTCAACAACTTCAGCCTCATCTACGTGATGACCGGAGGTGGCCCTGCCGGCGCCACCGACATCCTCACCACCTTCGTCTACAAGAACGCTTTCAGCAGCTTCGACTTCGGTTACGCATCCGCGCTGTCGATGATCCTCTTCGCCATCGTCGCCCTCGGATCGGCGCTCTACATCCGAGCGTTCGGAAAGGAGGCCCTCTCATGACGGCCACGCTGTCCTCACGCCCTGTGGCCGATCGAGTCCGCACCGATGGCTCCGACCGACCCGCGCGACCCCGTCGTCGCCGCCGGCCGACCCTGAAGCGGGTTCTGCTCTGGCTGGGAGCGATCGCCCTGGCGTTCTTCGCTCTTCTCCCGATGCTCGGCATCCTGTCGGATGCCTTCAAGTCGAAGACCGAGCTCTATGAGAACCCCGGTGGTCTCATCCCGCTGGCACCGACCTTCGAGAACTTCACCTACGTCGTGGGCCGCGGCAACTTCCTGGCCTGGCTCGGAAACTCCGTGCTCGTCAGCGTCTGCACCGTGGCGATCGGTCTTCTCATCGGTGTGATGGCCGGATACGCCCTCTCGCGATTCCAGTTCCGCGGCAAGCTGGCGATCATCATCGGCCTCCTCGCCACCCAGATGTTCCCTTCGGTGCTGCTCATCATCCCGTTGTTCAACATCGTGACGGGCCTCAACCTGATCGACACCCCGTGGGCGCTCGTGCTCGCGCAGGTCAGTGCCACCGCACCCTTGTCCGCCTGGCTCATGAAGACGGCCTTCGACCAGGTGCCGAAGGAGATCGACGAGGCGGCCCGCATCGACGGCTGCAATCAGTTCGGAGCGATGTGGTACGCCGCTCTTCCGGCCGCCCGCCCCGGAGTGGTCGCGGCCGGAATCTTCATCTTCATCGGGTCGTGGGAGGAATTCACCTTCGCCCTGACGTTCACGAACAGCGACGAGAACCGCACGCTGCCGGTCGGCTTGTCCCAGCTCTCCAGCGCCTACGAGGTCTCGTGGAACCAGCTGGCCGCCATGTCGATCCTGGTCGCCATCCCGAGCATCATCCTGTTCGGCATCATCCAGAAGTGGCTGGTCGCCGGCAACGCAGCGGGCGGGGTGAAGGGATGACCGCGATCCGCGTCGAGAACGGCCTGGTGCACGTCGGCGACCGCGCCTTCCCACTGATCGCCGGCGAGATCCAATTCTGGCGAATGGACCCTGAGACCTGGGGGCCCGCCGTGCGGGCCGCCCGCGACGCCGGAATCACCGTCGTGAGCACCTACCTCTCCTGGCGCCGCCACGAGCCGACACCCGGCGGGCTCTCGTTCGCGGGCGAGGAAGATCCACGGCTCGACGTCCGTCGCTTCCTGCAGATCTGCGCCGACGAAGAGATGTTCGTGCAACTGAAGCCCGGCCCATGGATCTGTGCCGAGGAGCCGGGCGGCGGCTACCCCGATTGGCTCCTGGAGAGAACCGAGTTGCTCGCCTGCGACGACGCCGGCGAGGTGGTGATCGGGTACAACCCGCCGTTCCAACATCCTGTGCCGAGCTACGCGCATCCGGACTACCTCGCCGAAGTGCGCGCCTGGTTCGGCGCGGTCTGGGACGCCGTGCGCGGTCAGGTCTATCCGGCCGGGCCGATCATCGCCCTCCAGCTCGACAACGAGCCGAGCATCTGCTTTCAGGACTCGCTGTACGGAGCCGACTACAGCGACAGTGCCCTCGCAGGCTTTCGCAGCTGGCTTCGCGAGCGCTACAGAGACGACCCGGAGCGGCTGCTCGCCGGCTGGGGCGTAGATCCGGGAGCCGTAGGCAGCGTGGAGCCGCCCCGTCGCCCCGATGCCGTGGCGTCGATCACCGCTCCCGCCCGGGTGCGCGACTGGATCGAGTTCAAGACATCGGCGACCGGCGACTACCTCGCAGCGCTTCAGACCATGCACCGCGAACTCGGCGGCGAAGGCCTGCTCTACACCGTGAACCTCGTGACGCACCCGGTGCACGACGTCCCGGTGGCGCACTCGGCCATCCGGGCGGCGACCGGCGCGGCCATCGGCGAGGACCACTACTACATCCCTCCGCTGGACGCCGCCGACCTGCATCGGCTGGCCCGGTCGGCGGCAACCGCCCGTTCCGCCGGCGAGCCGCTGCCCTGGGTGCCCGAGCTCCAGGCGGGCATCTGGCGATCGCCGGGTGAAGACGTGCGCTACCCCGACCCGACGCCGCTCGAGCAGGAGATCTGGTGGGGAGCGGCGATCGCCCTCGGCTTCGCCGGCGCGAATCTCTACATGCTCGCCGACCGCGAGAACTGGGAGTATGCGCCCCTGTCCTCCGACGGGCAGCGCAGTCCGTTCTTCCGGCCCATCGCACGACTTCGGCTACTCTCCCGGTTCCACCCCGACGCACTCACACTGCCCGCGTTGCCCAGCGTGGTCGTCGCCTGGCACCGCCAGGATGCCTACGACGCCTACGCAGTGACCGGCACCTCGCGACTCCCCGACGTTCCCTGGCACGACGAGACCGCAGCTCGGGCCTACACCGCCTGGGATGAGACGCTCGCCGCGCTCACCGCACGCGGCGTCTCGTACGACCTCTGGGACAGCGCCGGCGAACTCCCGGCTCCCGCGGGCGCTCCGCTCGTGGTGCCCCCGCATTCCGGTGTGCCGGTTCACCTTCTTGACGCGGTCGCGCGCAGCGGTCGCGCGGTCATCCGTCTCGATGACGATCTCGCGGATCTCGATCGGGTGATCGAGGGCATGCCGCACATCGTCACAGCATCGGGGCGAGTCGGGGAGACGCTCGTGTCCGTGCGCGACAGACGGACGGGCTCGATCGTGCACGTGGTGCACTGGGGCGGCGGATGCACGGGGGCGCGACTGCGGCTGCCGGGCGTCGAGGGCCGCCGCGTCCGGGAGATCGGAGTGGAGGGCTCCACGTGGAGCGATCCCGAGACCATGCGGTTCGCGCTCGTGCCAGGTCACCGCGTGTTTCTGGTGGAGCGCTGAGCAGGCCCCGAGAACGCTCGACGCCGCTGCGGCATCCCAGCTCTACGCGAGGTGGGGCGCAGGTGTTCCTGGCTAGCGAGCTTTCAGCACCGCAAATGGGGACCAAACCGACGCAGGCACCCGGGATCTGACCACAGGCGACGTACCGCCGAGCGCGCCTCGGCGCCCTCCCCTGCGCGGATTGGTCCCGCTGTCTCCGCGAGAAACAGGCCACGTCTGGTCCCCCTCGCAACTGCGGCAAGGACGAGACACGGTGTGGATCGAAGCAACCATGGCTTATGGGACCAGAACACTGTGGGCCCGGAAAAGACGAAGCCCAGGCGAGAAGACTGCTTCTCACCAGGGCTTTCCGTCGGGCTGACAGGATTTGAACCTAAGACCCCTTGACCCCCAGGTAGACGGTTCAGACGGATTCTTTGGTTTTCCGGGCATCTCTGCCCCAAACGGTGTCATTTCACGTCATGGCTTGCATGCATTGCATGGTTCTGGTCCCGGTTTGGTCCCGGCGCTTGGTAGCCGTTCGCACCCTCAGCGGGGGCTTATGCGGGATGAGGAAGCATCCCACGACATCTCCCAGATCAGGTACGTCCCTCCGATGCCCGAGGACTCGACAGCGAACGCCGATAGATTGAAGTTGACTGGACGGAGGCCCCTATGCGCGGAACTTGGAACCGTTTGTTTGACGGCACGCATCGCAGCACGCTTGAAGCCCTCCCCCACTGTGTCAACAGCAACGTCCTTCTAGAGGCTGAGCTAGAGGTTTGAAGGTGCACCGATTCTGGAGCACGCCGGAAGCTGAGTTCATCCGCTTCCACCGTCGGCGTGAAGAATCACTACGGATACTCCTTCCGTTGGAACCGCCTACAAAGAAGACCCGCAAACGAACTAGGGAAAAAGCCCGGGAGGCCCTTGCTGCTGCTTTCGAAGTAGACGTCCTTGCGCGTCGTGCACGCGAGTTGACTACATGGCCGAAGCCTCGCGCTGCGATAGCTCTGGACATCGTCCTGTTCAGCTCGACCCGAAATGGAGCGCGCGTGGACAGCATCTGCAAGTGGCTTCTGGATGAACTGACGGACCATGTTTATGCTGACGACCGCCAGGTGAAGCTTCTGTACGCGCATGCCGCACGATCGCAGGCTCCACGCCCCCGGAAGGAGGCATCACAAGAGTCTGTTTCCGAAGTCGTGGCAGCCGCCACCGCAGCATGGGACATGGAGGTAGCCCTTCCGTGGCCCGAACCATCGGAGCTTGATAAACAGGAACCGAAGCTCTACATCACTGCCCAAACCAGGACGAACGTACTCGCTAACCTGCGGGCGGTCTCAGGCCTGGACGAACGATGGGACCCGTTCGATGAGGAATACGGCATGCACCACCGCAAGTTCGTCGAGCATGACATGTTGCTCGACGATCTCATCGACTACCGGTCAATCTTCGATCCTGACACTGATGAGGGTCTGTTTCAGCGGAAACTCATCACCAATCAGATCGACTATCAAGACCAGTCACAGCAGCAACATATCGTCGACATGGTCTTCTCATCCTTGCTCACCGACCTACCTGTGGATCGTTTCGGCGTCTGGAACCATGTGCGCAGTCGTCTCCAGTACACGCCCTACCTGTTCGATCTCGGTGTGCTTCCCAAGCACGGAGGTGGCCTCGATTTCCAAGCACACTTGCGTGAGCTTCTGCTATCTCGACGCAAGACGTTCCCCGGCCTATTTCCGATGCGGGCACGCAGCGGAATCTCCATGATCCTTTTCGAGGAACAACGAAGCGGAAAGGATCTTGACAACCTGATCCGCACAGTCCTCCCAGATGTCCTCGAGATCCTTCGCCCGCAGCAGCACGATCTGCCGGGCTGGATTGCAGATGAAGTCGACCCAGCAGAGGGTGTCACCGATATCCCGTTTATCGAGGTCGCTGCGTATCCCGCTCATCTGACGGATATGCCGCCTGGATCTGTCGTCTTCGGCTTATCCTCCGCTGACCGGTACGGCAGTTGGTGGGATCGCGCCACCGACCACTTGGAGCGCACGCTCGACGAAACCTGGTAGTTCGCGATTACGATCGAGACTCACTGGGTAGATGTTCGGCAACGTGGCATCTTGAGGCCCTGAGGATCCGTGGCGTTCGCCTGATCGCAGACAATTCCCGCCGCCCCCTGAGGGCGGATGCGACCTCAATCCCCACGCAGTCATGGTTGGATTACATCGCGTTCGTCATCGACGTGTTCTCACGCCGCATCCATCCTCAGTTGAGGCGGTCGAGGAAGCCGCGTGCTAGCGCTAGCCAATCGTCCAGAACCAGGCCACCGTCAATGACGCCGAGCGCGAATTCGATGTCTGATGGATCGTCGGGGTCCCAGTCGGGTTGGCGTGCGTAGATCACCAAGTCACGTCCACGCGTGTCCCAGTGAAACGCGAACGCTTGCCGGCCCTGTTCGGCGTGGGTCATGACCCATGTGCCGTCCTTGCCGTTCCGGATATCGGTATCGACTTGGGAGAAGCGTCTTCGGTGCGGCCAGGCACGCCAGGCACCTTCGAACGCGAGGTCGACGCGCACTTTGTCGAACTCGATGGAATCATGTCCGGCGACAACGATCCCTAACGCTACCCCCTCGGACACCGCATTGCGCTGCCGAGCTGGAGTGATCTTCACTTTCTCAGGCTATCTCAAGCCCGTCCGCGCGGCGCAGGAACGAAATCACCAATCCGCGGTACCGGGTGGTGGCCAGCTATCACCTACTGGGGTTCTGGGCCGAAGGCTTCGGTTTGGATGTCGCGAAGGAGATCCAGCGTAACTCCCCTCCAACCGAACCTCTGCAGGAGGTCGAGTGCGGCTTCCGCGGCGAGTGCTCGAGTACTCGTGAGTCCTTCTTCTGGGGACAGGTGGATCTCGTATTCCCAGGTGTCGTCGTTGTATACGTAGCTGCCATGCAGTCCGGATCGTGAGCGGTGGGCGGCCACGAGGACGAAACGTCGAATGTTGTGGAGGGACAACGTTATGCTCACGGGCTCGGCCTCGAAGGTTGCCCGCTGAAGGCGTCCCGCAAATTCAATACCCTCGGTGAAGTGCAGCAGCGGCAACCAAATCGGCAAATAGCCCCTGATTATTTGCCCCTCGTCGAGGAAGCCATCGGAGTCTGGTCCGTACTCCTCGATAAATCGGCTATCGAGGAACTGTCCGCTCTCAAAGAGTTGCCACGTCCCTGGATGCATGCTGGAGATCTGTTCCCCCACCCAATCTCTTCCAGAGATGGGATTCTGCACGAATGGAAACGGCCATCCGCGTCGTCTGACGACGGCGTTCTGAATCGCAGGCAGCAGCTCGAGGAACGGAATCCGTCGAGCGTCGAAGACCGCAGGCCTGATTGTGGTGATGAGCTGCGGGAGAGTTTGGTCGAGGTGAAAGTCATCGGCCAGCGCTCGACTGAGCTGTTCGTCGAACTGCTCCCGTGCGGAGGCTGCAGCGGGTTGTCCCACCCCTATGCCGGCTCGCCGAGCGGTCTCCAGGAAGCGGGCGAGCTGCTTTTCTGTGGCGAGTGTGATTACCTCTCGCAGCTCATTCTGGGTGAGCGCCGCGGAGCTTTCGGGCTTTGCCATCGAACGCGTGTAGAGCTGCTTGGCGGCGATCCGGTTGGGATAGTCCTTCTTACTGAGGACCGGGATCTCAGCAAATTCGGACACCTCGACGACCACAACGGCGCGTTCATTCGGTAGCTGCACTTGAGCGAGCTGGATCTGTATAGGCGGATCCGCATAAGCATTGATCTGATCCGAGACGTCATCGAATGAAAGCCACTGGTCAAGCTGTTCGGGGCTCAGACCGCTTGCTGCATCGTCGATGCCGTTCTCGCTGAGACCGATGATGAGGTGGCCGCCGTCTCGCTGATTCGCCAGCGCGATGGTGGCGCGGGCGACATTCGCGAGGAAGGAGCGATCTGACCGGTCGCCGGCGCTCTTGAACTCAACGCCGCGCTGCTCGTAGCCGACGTCAATGATCGCCGCGAGTTGTTCATCGTTGAGCACGTACAGTCCTTTCCGCAGACGCAACTGGCTTCGCTCGGATTCGTTGACGAGTAGTCGCCCTCAGACGGTGTCAATCTCAATCGGCAACCGAAGGTCGGTCGCGATCGGTGTGTACAGATCAACGTCTTGTGCACGGGTCTTGAGAGACACGATCAGTGAGTAGCGGACAGGAAGGTCGAGGCGATCCCTACGTTGGTTGCGTTTCCACCAACCGCCGACCGGGTACACGCCGAGCACGCCGCTAGCAGCTAGTTCCTGACCGGAGCCTTCCCAGATGTCCTGGTGGAGCGAGCCGAGGTTGCGTTGGTTGGGGCCGATGAACCACCGATCCGAGCCCGACGAGGGCGAACTGCCTGCGGAGTCTTCGTCGTTTTCCGCTTCCCGGTTGATACGAGAGATGAACTCGGATTCTGTTTCGGTTGGCGATTTGAGTTCGAATCGCAGAAGGTGGGACGCGTAGGAGTACCGCTGTCTCCAGCCTCGCCTGGAGGCGGACGGCTCCACGAAATAGGACAGGGTGACCTTAAGGGTGACGTCACCAGCTCCGATAGTCTCCAGCACCTCAGTGGGCCAGGGCATTGAGTGGAGTCTGAACCTGCGCATCTTGTAGTCAGTTCCCTCGAAGGGAACGAACGTGTCTTGCGTTACGAGAGTCACCGATTGTCTGGACGAACGCAGCACCGCATCTTCCGTCGGCACTCCCCACCCGTATCGCCTCAGGAGTTCAAGTTTTGGCTCCTTCTTGCCGCCAGTGGCGTCAAACTCGGCACGCATGGCTGGGGTCCACTCAGCAGCGTGGACGAGCAGACCTCGAACGGTCTCGGGCCAGTACTCGGGGTATTGGGCCATGGTGAGCGCGGCAAGACGTGAAGCCTGGGCGGTGGCAGCGCTGGTGGCGTTGGCGGAGGTCAGAGCGAGGTCGTTGTGGATTCCCGTTGTTCGAAGTGACATCAATGGATGACGATCTTCGAAAGCTATTCCCCCGTCGGTGAGTACGTTGCCGCCCTCGAAGCAGATGTCGGGCTTGATCGGCCAGGTTCTCTTGCCGAAGAGAAGCGATGTCCGGCTGTGAGGCGACAGCTCCCCTGCCGCTGCCATCGCGGTCCATCCGGCGTAATCAGGATCGCTGGGGACCGTCACGAGGTCGGTGTGCGCGCCTACAGTTAACGCATTCCATGATTGGGCGGGGTCTTCTACGGGTGAAGTATCGGACTCGAGGCGGTGGTTCGCGTGGTAGCTGCCGACGTTTCCGGTAGCGGTGATCAGTAGTCGACTTGCGTCGTGATCTGGTTCAGACAGCAGCTGGAGCTGGTTACCGTCTCGGATGATTTCTGTTCCCACCGCGAGGGCATCAACGGTCGCGGACCAGAGTGTGGGAACTCCTGGGCGGTCGGGATCCGTGGAGATCGGCATGCAGAACACACGCCTGCGCTGGGCTGCGATCTCGGCCAGCGCGACTGCCTCGACGGTGACTGTTCCATAGTCGAGGGGGTCGGTGTCGGGCTCGTCATGCTCGGGGAGGATGCGCACGGATTCGAGCCGGTGATGGAGCTGGATCGTCCCAGCCCCTGTAAGGAGATCGTCGAGCGCGCCGTATAGGGCCAGGCCTGCCATGGATGTTCCGTGGCCTTGCCTGTCTACCCCGGAGGTCCCGATGACTGTGTGCAGATCCCCGATGTCGAGAGAGTCGGAGAGTAGACGGTGGGTGCGGGCCACGCCTGTGTCGAAGTGACAGACCGCCGGGGCGTCGGTTGGGGCGGCGATGATCCGTGCTGCGAGGTCATCAACGTAGTCATCTTGTTCATCGGGAAGTAGATCCTCGACCGTGTCGACAAACTCAGGGCGGCGGATTTCTGCAATCGGGACGCTCGTGAACGGCAGGACTTCCAGCTGCTGCCATGTTGCTCTAATCCAGACGACGACTCTGTCGTTCAGCGCTAGCGAACGGTTCAGTAGCTTGAGGCCGTACGCTGTCGCGAACTTCTGGAGGGTATCGATGTTCTGTTGTGACGGATCCAGCCAAAGCTCCCACCAGTGGGCTCCGGTTTTGGGCGGCTCGCCGTCGGATTGCCAGAGGTCGTCAAGGATGGTCTGACGGATTCTAGAGATATTGGCGACAAGTGCACGATTCGCGGGGTTGCCGTCGGGTGTTTCCCATTTGTCTTCGGCTGCTTTGGTGCTCTTCTTGGCGAGGTAGTCTTCGAAGATTTTGAGGAACTGTGGGCGGTAGCTGTCCGCAACCCAGACGACGGCTCGTTCCGGCAGGGATTTGGTTGCTGGTTGCACCGATAGAAGCAACCATTGCGGCACCTTCGGCGTATTTCGGTGCTTGGAGAAGGTCTGTAGCGACTCGATCTTCAGCGGATAGGCTGCATCTTCACCTTCGAGAGTGACGATGCTTCCCAGCGCCTTGAGCTCCTCGGCGCTGAGGCTCGTCCGGCCGCGCTCGTCGTCAATGTCGGCAAAGGTGTCTTGAAGCTGGCCTTTGATAGCAGCCCCATGAGCTCGGTACTCGACCGGTCGGATTTTGGGGTTGCCTTGTCCGCCTCGAGAAAAGTTCTCATTGCGTGCGCGATCAAGAACGTAAAGGTGAGTGAGATGTCGGAGATCGTCAGCCAATGCTCGCCGTTCGCCGGGTGTCCAGCGCAGCGATGAGATCGTCGGCGGCGATGAGCGTCTCGCCCCGCATCAGGACCGACTTCGCGGAAGCCTCAGCGGCTTTGACCAGGTCTGCGTGGCTGAGTCCTTCGGTGTGGGAATCGACGCTGTCCCAGCGCAAGCCCTTCATCAATGAGCCCAATCTGCCCTTGATGACCGATCGTGCCTGCATCTTGTCTGGCAGGTGGTACGTAAGGACCATGTCGAAGCGTCGGAAAAGTGCTTTGTCCAGAATCGAACGGTGATTGGTCGCCGCTATCACGATGCTTTCCGGGCTGGACTGCTCGAGGAAAACTAGGAACGAGTTCAAGATTCTCCGGGCCTCGCCGACATCGTTACCGGACCGGTCACCACCGAGCGCATCGAACTCGTCAAAGAGGTACACCCCTCGGCGTTCGGCGACTGCGTCGAACACCAGTCGAAGTTTGCCCGCGGTCTCACCCATGTATTTGCTGAGCAGGCTATCTAGTCGAACGGTGAACATTGGAAGCGCAAGTTCGCGCGCGAGAACCGCGGCCGTCATGGTCTTGCCGGTTCCTGGCGGGCCTTCGAGGAGAAGTCGGTGTGTTGGGTCGAACCCGTGCTCGAGCAGAGTCTTTCGTTGCCGTTGCTCTGCGATTACTTGCTTGAGACGTTCGACGAGGTCACCCGGTCCTACCAGGTTCTTCAGGGTGACTTCTGGGTGCGAAGTCTCAATGAGGTCCGCGAGCTCTCCGCGGGGCTTTGCCAGCTTGGTGACATTGCTGCGTTGGGCAACTTGCCGAGAAGTATCAACCGCTTTCTTGATGTCGTCTGCGAGAACGTGATGACCCTGCCGGGCCTCGCGTGCAGCGATCTGCAGCGCCACCGAGTAGAACGCCGAATCATCACCTGACGCGTGACTGCGAACCATGGCGGTGATGTGTTCCCCTAAGCCAGCCATCACGCCTCCTCGCACGATCATTTCATCCGGGCGAACCCTCCGCCGTGAGTCTACGGGATCGGCATCGGCGCATCGCGAAGGACTCCGGAGTGTGCTTCACTCCGCATTTGGTTGCCGAGATTTTACGGGCTATTGGCTATCACTCTAGGGCGGGAGCGTGCGATTTCTCGAACTTGTCGAGAATCTTCTCGAGGCGCTGCAACGCATGCTCACCCTTGCGCTGGGACGCGAACTCGAGCACGATCGCGCGATCGTAGCCGTCGCTGCCGGCTAGCTCCGTCAGATTGGAGATGGTCATCGTCTCGGCTATCTGATCGTGCCAACCGTTGTAGCCCTCCCAGACGACCCCTTCGAGCGCCTTGGTACCCGCTTCGGTGAGACCGGCGGTCATGACCTTCCGAGTCACCACGTTGTAGGCGCCGACAAGCCTTGCCCATGCTTCGAACTTCTCGGACGGATCCTCTACGAGAATGACGACGCTCTTCTTTAGGCTGTGCACCTTGGCCATAACCTTTCGCGACGGCACCCACGCCAGCACTACACCGCCTTCCGCGACGGTACCGCTACGCTCGGTGACGACAGGCAGTCTGGCGAACTCATCGTGAAACGCCGCATTCTGCTTCGCGATGGTCACCACCGTGAGACGCGCTTTGTGCTGCTGCGCGACATAATGGGCGAGCGCCTTTCCCGCGGGGAAGGAATCGAACCCGTCGGTCCACGGAAAATAGAGGTACTGGTGTTTCAGGTACTCGGGATCGACGTCAGACATTATTCGCTCCAGTCGATCGCCTGGGGCGACATCTGAATCCGCGTGCCATCGCTGATCAGCTGCGCCCAGTCGGACAACTCGGGCTCGGTGATGCTGCCACCGTCCTTTGCGAAGAGTTCCTGGAGTGCTGGCTTTATCTCCTCGATCGGGTGGCCCGTGAAGTGCTGACGCAATTCGTCGAGCTCACCGGTCTGCCGGGCCGCGAGCTCGTTGATAGCGGCCTGGGCTTCATTCTCAATCAGGCTTCGAAACGCTGATTCGTTGAAATCAAAGGAACTGCTCATTGCGGTGACCGGCTCTCTCGCCGCAAACGGGCGATCGGTAATGAGGACGATACGCATCATCGCATTGACCTCCGACATTTAGAGGCGGGGCGAGTGAGGGACGATTAGGTTGGCGGTCCTACCGCGCAGCTCAGGCCCCATGCGAAACTCACCGACTTCCCCGGCCAGCAAGCGCAAACGTTCGCCGCTGCCGAAGTTCCCTACGCCGGGTCCGAGTCCACTACGCCAAGCGATCGCTCTCACGCAAGAGAAGGATGATCAGCCCTGACATTCGGGAGAACAGATAGTCGTATCCTTCAACCGGCACGGCGTGTTTACCCGTCTCGTGATGGCGAATGTTGAATGCGTTGCCGATCTTCGTCAGAGCCAGCATCTCCGCCTCGACCTCGACACGAAACGCTCCGTTCGAGATGTGATCCAACAACTGGGTGGCACTTCGTCGTTTGTCACCGTTGGGGATCCCGATCGTCTTAAGTCGCTCGAATGCGTCCCACAATTTTTCGATCCCGATCTTGCGGACGCTGCTCTTGCGCGAAAAATAGAGATTGCGGGCGTCCGTGACGAGTGTGTCGAGTTCCGGATCCCCGGTATCGGGTTGCAGCTCCGAGAGAGCCGTTCTCACCTCCGGTGTTCCGGTTCGCTGCACCTCAAGCGACGACGCCAACTCATAAGTCGTGCGTCCGCGAGCGAGGATCTGGTTCGCCTCGTCGCGAAACGTCGAGCGACCGCTCTTGTCGTCGAAGTTCAGCTCATGATGTTTGCGTCCCGAATGAAATCGGCCGTTCGACGGTTCGCTTACGTAACGAGCTGCGTACTCAAGCAGATCAAGAATCACGTCTCCCGGAGCGTCAACGTTCCGGCTCAGAGGGAACTGGAGGTCAGGGATCAGCGCCTGAATTTCAGCCTCGACTGCACCATCGACCGTGCCAGTTACGCCTTGCTTGTCGTAGCACTGGTCCGGGAACCGCTTCGCGAACCAATTCCCATCAATCTTGCTCTGGACTAAGTTCAACAGACCCCGAGCGGTTGCTTCCGTGAGGACGTCCCTGTCCCGTGACGCCGGTCCGCGCGTCCTGTCGCTATAGAACTCGGATGCAGCCATGTGCTCATTCTGGCATCGACAGGTGGTGCTCCTGATTTCCGGAACCGCACCTCTTCAACACGTCGGGTGACAGGCTACGCAATAGCGGACCAGCACGGCACGCCAAAGAAGCTCCGCTCCACCGACGAACGTCATTCGGATGAAAATACATGGTGCTTTTCCATCCGAATACCGCAGTCCGCCTAGGCACGGATATGGTCCGACGAGGCGCGAGGATCCACGCTCGAGTGCGCTGGACGGACCCGATTTCACGCCGGCGGATGAGTCGTTCGATCACGGGTCGACAGCGACGCCGAAGCAGAGGACTATTTCGATCTCGTGCGATCCAGATTCGGCGACTCGATTGATCCGCTGATCTCATTCGAAAGCTACGCTCGCCGAATCGGTGACCGTTTCGTTCGCGGGGTGGACATGACGTCGACGGCAGCCGGTTATAGGGCTGGCCTTCGACTTCGGGTATTGCCCGCGCTGGGGCGCCTTCCCGTGCGCAGGATCACCGCGGGGATCGTGGATCGAACCAACGACGGTTGGGAAAGAACTCACTCGCCCTCCACCATCAAGAACACAATCGCTGCTCTGACCCGAGTGCTTGATGAAGCAGTGCGGGATGAACTCATCACGCGCAACCCAATGCGTGACCGGGCCAGCAGGCGCTCCCACCCAAAGACGCACATTCAGCACGCGAATCCCGTTCCCGGACCTGCTGATGTCGAGCGCATTGCCAAGGCCTGCGCTACGGTTCATCAGAGTTACAGCGACCACATCTTGCTCAGCGCATTCTTGGCCGCGCGCAGTTCAGAAGTAGCCGGACTGGTCGTCGGTGATGTCGATTGGGCAAACATGGTCGTCTCGATCGAGCGCCAGTGCTTTCCCGGCGCCGGTGGCCTGAGTATCAAACCTCCGAAGGGAGGTCGGAAACGCCGTGTGCCGATCATCGAGCCGTTAGAAAACGTGCTGCGCAGACTTACGATGCAACGGGCACGCGACGAGCCGCTGTTGCGTGGGCCGCGCAGCGGGGTCATCACGAGCGCAGCATTGCGTGACGTAACCGGGTGGAACGAGTTGGTTGCATCGTTGGGGTTGCCGGGGTTGCGTCGTCACGACCTTCGGCATGCGGATGCAACGTGGTTCGCGAACGCGGGCGTCCCGATCCATGTCGTGAGTGACATCCTCGGGCACGCGTCCGTCGAGAGGACGCGTGCCTACCTACACACTGACGACACCGCGCTGCGGAACGCAGCAGCACGCATGAACCAACGTCTTCGAGAGGACGCGATGAGTACCTAGAAACGCCTGAACCACTTGACATGTCGAGTCAAGGGGTTCATGGGTGCGGATGTGGGTCCAAAACCGCCCGGGACACCGATCTTGCGACTTCTTGAAATAGCCTCTGATCAGGTATTTCTCTTACGTCGGGCTGACGGGATTTGAACCTGCGACCCCTTGACCCCCAGGTATCCCGTTCAGTCACTTTGCCTGATTTTCCGGGCCACAATGCTACGCAATCGCCGTCATTTCACGTCATGCATTGCATGCATCGCATGCCTGTGGTCCCGGTATGGTCCCGGCTCGTTGCAGACGAGCTCACGACGGCAGCGTGACCTGGTCGATCGCAATGTTTTAGTGCAACGCGGGATGGACATCCGTCTGGACGCCCTCGAAAGGCAACGGCCCTCGGACACCGCCGACCGTGTTGCTACATCTTGTCAGCCTGACGCCGAACCCATATCGAACAGTCTTTGAACACCTTGTGCATGAGACCAATTCACAACGACAGCAATTATCACGGCTGTTGGTTCAGATCGGATCGACCCAAGAGAAGCGGGTCGACTCAGCACTGCCATCGCACAGCAGATCAGGCGAGCGGCCGCGACGAATGGACGCACCCAAGTCCATCTCGTCTTCCATGGCCCTTATCCGATGGCTGTACTTGTTGGGCGCCATCTCAACACACTCCACACCGTGGTTTACGAATGGGTCGACGACAATCCCGGTGGATCACGATACGTACCAGCTCTTGTGCTCGAGCCAGGACTGGCCGGTGGCCCGATCACGGAAGTGCTTATTTGGGAGTGTTCACCTCTCGTCCCGACAGTCGTCCGCTGAGTACGCATCGGGGGTCGTGCCAGTCTTGGGGTGCTTGGCTATGTCCGCGACGGCAAGCCCGGCGGCGCCGACCGCCTGGAGCATGTTCTCGACCGTTGAGTGGGATTGGGAGACGACCTCGACGCACGAATCGTTCAGGTCGAGTAGAGATGCGACGATTGCAGCGACTGTGTCCTCGTCGCGGACCGCGGCCAGCTTGCCGCTGCGAGTGCGTGGAGCGTGCCGCCGGAGGAAGTCGACACCCCGTCATCCGGCCAGTCCGGGGCGCTGTCGAGGAGCGCCCTCGCCAACTCCCCTGGACAGAATCACTAGGGCGCGTTCGTTCCCGTATCGCGGCAAACGAAGCCCGGATGCTGCTCTATGTACTCCTCTGAGCACGAGTTGGATTGGAAAGCCCCGAACAGCAGCGGGCCTACCAGGAGGACGGCCGCGAGAGCAGCGATCACCGCAAAGACGATGCTGATAGAGAGAAGGCGGCTGGAGGAGCGCTTCACCGCGCCGGCCATGGGACAGGCTCTGGCAACGATGAACAGAACGTCACGAGTCGACTAAGCCAGGTCATCCAGCATCTCTTCTAGCAGCACCGTGGCAATCTCCGGCGTCATTTCGCCGCGATTGACAGCCGCGACGATCCCGAAGTACGACAGGTGAAGTCGAGCGCGGTCGGGTGTGACGGGCAAAGGTGCGGCGTCGAGGGCGACCGCGACATCGATGCGAGCAATCAGAGCTTCTCGGTCCAGTTGAGCTCATTCATTGGCTGACACTAAGCCGCGCGAATGAACCGAGAGTGAACAGGCGGCACAGGCGGCGAGCCTCAGTGAGCTTGGTGCTTTCTCGCGGTGATCGCGGCCTTCGCGCCGTGTTCGACGAGCACGGCGATGTAGTCGCGCAACCTGGCATGCTTAAACTCGGAGTAATTGCTCTCGACGAGTTGCTCGATGTCCTGTCCCGGGACTTCTGGATACTTCTTCTTCAGTCGACGGGCGACGTCGTCGATGGCTTCGCGTTCGCTTTTCTTCTCGACCATGTCTAAAGAGTGTCGATTCGACGTTGAGCGATCCTGTGAATCGAACTATTGGTCGCGCACCCGCGGTGTTGCCGAGGGAGTCGGATCTGTCGTCTGGCTCGGCGATGCGGTGGGCTGCGGGCTGGACGGCGGCGGCGCCCACTCCGAGATGGTGATGGTGACGATCGAACCCAGTGGCACGCTCGATCCGGTCGGCGGCGAGACGGCGACGACCACGTCGGTGGCGGCATCCGACCGCTTCTCGCGCACGACCTGCGGCGAGAGTCCAGCGGATGCCAATGCTTGGGCCGCTGCCGCACCGGCCTGCCCCACGAGATCGCCGGGCACGCGCTGGTCGCCACTCGACACCACGAGGTCGATTCGCCCTCCGATGCCAAGCGATGCGCCGTAGGCCGGTGAACTCTCCAGAACCATGCCCGCCTGGTTGAGGCCGTCACGCTCCACGATCTCGCCCGCCTCGAGTCGATTCGAGGCGAGAAGGTCTCTCGCGGCGGCCAGGTCCAAGCCTTGGAGCTGGGGCACGGCGATCACGTGCTGACCGGTGGAGATCACGAGCGTGACCGTCTGCCCCGTGGTCACCTGCGAGCCCGCGGCCGGATCGGTCTGCGTCACGAGTCCCGCGGCAACCGCGCCGTCGTCGCGTGACACCTGCCCCGCCACGCCGATCCCGATCCGGGTGAGCGCGGCTGTCGCGTCGGAGACGGTTTGCCCAGCAACGGACGGAATGATCACACTCGCGCTCCTGGGCGCGACGCCGCTGTTGGCCCACCCGAATCCGGCGACGGCGGCGATCATGACCGCGACCGCGACGGCGGTCACGGCTCCTCGACGCGATCGGCGGTGGCGCGTCCGCTGCGCGCGCGGCCGCGATCCGGTGTCGCGCTGCGCCGGCCCTGTCGGCGGCGCGAAGGAGAGCACTTCGGTCGGGGATTGCCCGGCTGCAGAATCCGGGTCATCTCCTCCGCCGCCGTCGTCGACGGTTTCGATGCGGTCCAGTTCGGTGAGCACGGTGACGAACGAGTTCTGGCGTGCCACCGGCCGCTCGCTCATGGCCCGAGCGGCGATCCGGGCGAGAGCATCGGAGAGCGGATCGTCGGCGCGCTCCACCGGGTCGAGAAGAATCAACGCTGCGAGCGCGCATCCGAACCCGTAGACATCTGACCGGCGGGTCGGAGCGCGCCCCGCCCGCTGCTCCGGAGACGGGTAGACGATCTGCTCGGCGAAGGTGTGCCACATCGCCTTGGCCATCGCTGGATCGAGGGGAAATGCCAGATCGGCGGGTTGAGGACCGAATTCGTCGACCCTCACCCGCAGGCCGACCGTCGTCTGCTCGAGGAAGACGGTCGATGGTCCGAGATTGCCGTGCACGATGCCCTCGGCATGGGCCGCTTGCAGCGCGTTCGCGAGCTGGCGGGCGAGACCGAGCACGACGTGGGGCCAGTGTCGGCCGAGCTCGGAGTCGACGATGAACTCGTCGAGGGTGGGGGCATCGACGAGTTCACCCACCACCCACCGATCTCCCGGGGCGCCGGCATCCTCGATCTTCACGTCGTAGACGGCGACGACGGCCGGATGCGTGAGTTCCACGGCCACAGCCACCGTGGAGTCGAAGAGCACCCGGTGCGCAGGGTCCCCTGCATGATCAGGCCTGAGGAAGGTGACTCTGACGGGCCGGTCGACCTGCTCGTCGTATCCGCGATGCATGCGCACAACGGGGGTCGACCGGATGAGGGCCCCCACGCGGTAGCGATCAGGCAGCGCGGGGAGAGGAGGATCGGGGCGGTCGGGACCGTCGGTCATTTCGACCCCTGGGCCCCGGTGTCCGGGCCGTCGAGCTGGGCGTACACCACGAAGTTCTGGCTCGAGGATGTTCCCCCGTTGTACTGGAAGCACGTCACGATCACCAGCCGGCCGGGAACCTGCTTCCAGAGTTCCGCCTGCTCCCCCACCGATGTCTTGTCGTAGAGGGCGGTGGCCGTGACGGTGTAGCTGTAGTCGCCCTCCGGGGTGGTGATGATCACGGCGTCACCGTCGTGCACGGCCCCGGCCGATTGCGGCACGTCGAGCAGCGGATTGAACACCGCCGATCCGTCGCGGTAGGTGTGCCCGGCGAGGTAGGTGGTGTTTTCACTGTCTGGTCCGGCCGCGCCGTAGTCCGACAGCCAGTAGGCGCGTGAGGGTCCGGGAGGATCGAGCTGTCGGTCGTCGGGCACGCTCATCGACCGGATCGCGGCGTCGAGGTCGACAGCAGGAATCCGGATGTTCAACGGCTGGCCGGGCACGGCCGCCGGCACAGTACCCCCGTTCTCCTGCTCGGCCAATTGCTCGGCAGCCGCGTCTTCTGCGACAGCCGCGGCGACGACATCGACCGGCGCCGGCACGGTCTGCACCAGCGACATGACCGCCGGTGCGCCAGTGAGATAGAACCCCACCATCGTCGAGGCGACCGCGAGGCAGAGCACACAGACACCGATGAGTACGAGCATGACGGCGGACGGCCGTCGTCTACGCCGCCCGCGCGCTCGGTAGGTGCCGCGCCGCAGAGGCGCACCGGTGATGGCGCTCCTCATCAGCCTGCCAGCCGCGCGTAGTCGTCGGCCTGTTTCCGCACGGCGGGCAGGTAGTCGTCGGCGGTGTTGTAGGCGCGCACCGCGGACGCCCAGCCGTCAGCGGTCGACAGATCACCCCCGCTCGCACAGAGATAGATGCCGGCACTGAGGGCTGCATCGTCGATCTGATTCGGGTCGGCGACGCTGTCGCCTGAGCCGTCCTCGCCGATCGCCGTCCAGGTGGCGGGGATGAACTGGAGCGGCCCTACCGCACGATCGTACTGGGCGTCGCCGTCCCACCGACCCCCATCGGTATCGGGAACAGCGTCGTAGACGGAGCCGTCGAGCACCGGTCCCAGGATCTGGCCGATGAGCTGCCCGCCCGCGTCGAGGTGGGCTCCTTCGTGAGTGCCGTGCGCGGATTCGCGCTCACCGAGGGCGGCGAGAGTGTTCCAGCCGAGGTGGCACTGCGGGGCGCGCGTTTCGAGGGTGCGCGCGGCGACGGCGTAGGCCTGCAGTGCGCGTACCGGGATTCCTGTGGCGGCGCTGGTGGTGGCCATCCATTCGGCGGAGACGATGCCGTCGGTCGCGGAGCCCACCGGCGGTGCGGTCTGGGTGGCTGCGACATCGCTGCCACCCGCTCCGCCTCCCGCGATGCTGCCTGTGCGGGCCTGGACGGCACCCGGCGTGGGAGCGATCTCTGCGAAGGCGTAGGGCACCGCTTCGGACGGCTTCGGCATCCCGGCGATCCAGCCCACGACGCCGGCGATCAGGAATGCGGCGCAGACGAGCGTCGCCGTCGTGCGCCCCACACGGGAGACAGGACGGCGAGGCCGCACGGTCGGCCGACCAGGAGTCCGGGTCATCCGAATCGCCCGTTCACGTAGTCGCTGGTGCGGTCGTCTTGCGGATGCGCGAACATCGCTTCGGTCGCGCCGTACTCGACGATCACGCCGGGCGTGTTCTGCGCCGCCAGGAAGAAGGCGCACTGGCTCGACACCCGGGCGGCCTGCTGCATGTTGTGGGTGACGATGACGACCGTCACCTGGCCGCGCAATGACTCGATCGTCTCTTCCACCCGGCGAGTCGACGTCGGATCGAGTGCCGAGCAGGGCTCGTCCATCAGCAGCACTCGCGGGGAGACCGCCAATGAACGGGCGATGCAGAGCCGCTGCTGCTGGCCGCCCGAAAGACCACCACCGGGCTGCTCCAAGCGGTCTTTCACCTCGTCCCAGAGCGACGCTTTTCGCAGAGAATCCTCGACGAGGAGGTCCTTCTCCGCACGCGTTGCTCGGATGCCCGCCAGTTTGAGCCCAGAGATGGTGTTGTCGTAGATCGACATGGCCGGGAACGGGTTCGCCTTCTGGAAGACCATTCCGATGTTGCGTCGCGCCGACGTGATGCGCTGCGACGGGGCGTAGATGTCATCGCCGTCCAGTCGCACCTCGCCGAAAAGCGACGCGGAAGGGATCATCTCGTGCATGCGGTTCAGGATGCGGAGGAAAGTCGACTTACCGCATCCGGAGGGTCCGATCAGGGCGGTCACCTCGCCTGCCGCCATGCTGAGCGACACCCGATCGAGTACCTTGTGGTCGCCGAACCACGCCGAGATGTTGTCGGCGACCAGCCCGCCGGGTTGCTGCACGTGCTCGACCAGGTCTGGTTCGTCGTGGTTCTCGGTGCGGGCGGAGAAGAGCGTTTTCATGAGCGGATTCCTCGGTCAGAGAAGGTTGGGCAGGAATGAGTTGACATTGGTGGCTGCGAGGAGTCCGATCGTCGCGATGACGGGTACGGCGACGATCCACGACTCCCATCGCCCCCAGCGTTTCCAGAGCCAAGTCGCGCCCAGAGCTGCTGCGACGAGCACCTCGAGCAGCAAGAGGAGCCCGAAGGCCCCAGACGAGTCGGCGCCCATCGCGCGCTCGGATGCCGGCAGCGCCGCGTCGGGCAGAACAAGGGGCGGGCGGTCGAACGCATCGGTGACGAGTTTCGTGTCGATCCGGAGCACGCCGTCGGGCATGAAAGGAGCACCCGACGCTGTGGTCAGGATGAGTCGTCCCTCGCGACCGATGGGGAACGGCGGCGCCTGGTCGCCCGCCAAGCGAGAGCCCATCACCTCGTAGGTGCAAGCGCCTTGCGCCATCGTCACTGAGAAGCGCTGGCCAGGCACCAGTCGCGACCATGCCCCGCCGATTCCTCCGTAAGCGCTGGCACGTGCCATCAACACACTCGTACCCACCTGGCACGGCAGGGCGGTGCTCCGCAGGTGTCCGATGCCCTGCATCGTCTGAGCGGATGCGGTTCCCTCCACGATCACCTCGTGATCGATGCCGAGCTCGGCCGCTCGGAAGACCGCGAGCGGCGTTCCCGGTGCGACCACCTGCCCGTCCGCTCCGGCGGGACCCGTGGGCACGGACCCCTCCGCGAGGTGGAGTCGCACGTCTTGATACAGGGAGTTCTGCCACGCGTAGTGCTGCACCTGTGAGATCGCCACGATGTCGACCACCAGCACGAGCAACACGATCGAGATCATCTGCAGCACGCGGGAGATCGTGACCGCGCCGGCGTCGGGTTCTAGGCGCACGACACGGGGCCGAGCGGCCCCAGCGAAGGCGGTGCCCGGGCCGGGCAGCAGTGGAGTTCGCGGCACCGTTGTCAAGAGCGCTCCCCCGGTGCCCGACGTCCACGGCCGTTGAGCAGACGGTTGACGAGGGGCGGACCCACGATCAACGTCAGGATGAGCAGGCCGATGATGATCATGAGGGACTGCGGCCCCGCCCATCCGGTGCTGCTGGCGAGCACGGTCGGAACGGTCTTGACGGTGCCGCCACTCCCGGCAGCCGCGCCTGCGTTCGCACAGATTCCGGTGTTCGGATCGCACGAGCCTGCAGCGTTGTTCGCCGCGCCCGCGGCGGGCCCGTTGGCGGCTGCGTCGGGTGCCCCGCCTGCCGCGGGGGCGTTCGGATCGGTGGTGGTCTCGTAAGTCGGTCCTGAGCCCGAGGGGATTCCGGTCCAGGGCGCCTGGCAGGCCGCGTCGCATCCGTCGGGGAACGGCGCGGTCTCGACCAGCACGTTCTGCGACGGGGAGTCGCCCGGCCGGAAGGTGGGGTTGTTACAGGGGTTGCCGCCACCGTGCAGTGCGCCGTTGGTGGTCGCATCCATCGATGCGGCGGTGTCGGCGTCGACTCCTGGGATCTTGCGCACCTGGTCGAGGGCGGCGAGCACCAGGTTCATCGGCAGAGGAGAGTAGCCGAGGTCGCCCATCTTTTGCTGGCCCTCGCAGAGGGAGTAGTTGGCGTAGTACGCGAGGGTCGCGCCTTTGGCGGCGTCGAACAGGCCGCGCTCGGCGGCCGGCACGAGGAGGTAGGAGTAGGCCGACATCGGATAGGAGCGCGGGTCGCCGTAGCCGTAGACGTTCGAGAGGTCCTGGCTGAGGTAGTTCGGCGAAGACGCGTCGGTGTTGATGATCGCCTGGGTGAGTGCCACCGCAACTGCGGGTGCCGTGGGTACCGTGTAGAAACCGGCCGCGTTCTTGACCTTCGCGACGGGAAAGCCGAGCCCGAGCGGGTAGGCGTATTCGTCGTAGTTGATCGTGTACTCGGTGCCCGAGGTGTAGGTGGTGACGCCGTTGGATTGCGACTGTGCGGTGAAGTTCGACAAGCCCTGGTAGGGGAAGTAGCTGGTGGCGTGCGCCGGGTCGCATCCGGCTCGAGCGCACAGCGCCGCGTATTTGTCGGGGAAGGCACGCTTCATCCACAGGGTGAACTGCGCGGTCGCACCTGAACCGTCCGAGCGCACCACGACGGTGATCTGGTTGTCGGGCAGGTTGACGCCGGGGTTCTCGACCGCGATGGCGGGGTCGTTCCAGCGGGTGATGCCGCCGGTGAAGATGCCGGCGAGAGCGTCTTGGGAGAGTTTCAGGTCTTCGAAGCGCGATCCGTCCACCGGCAGGTTGTACATGAACGACGTCCCGCCCGCGACGATCGGCAGCATCGCGTAGGGACTGCTCGGCCGCGCGGTGTCTTGCGGGTCGGCGGTGTCACCGTCGTAGGGGATCTCCGACACGGCGAAATCGCTGATCTCCTGCGCGAAGTTCTTGCGCCCGGCCGACGAGCCGTCGTTGGTGAAGTCGATGGTCACACCCTGCGCGGCCACGTCGGCGCGCCATTGATCGATGGCGGCGCCGGCCCAGGATGAGCCGTTGCCGCTGATGCGCGGGTAGCTCGCGGCCGCCGCGGAGAGCGAGCCGGTGAGAACGAGAGACAAACCGAGCAGAGCGGCGATCGTGGCGGAGAGGCGGCGGCGGGTCATTCGTTGGTCGCTTTCGGAAGGTTCGGCGGATCGGTTTCAGGTTGGAAAAGCTGCTCGAGACCGGGAGGCATGCCCTCGCCGTCGTCGGCGCTGCCACGGGACTCGTGCTCTCGACGATTGGCCTGGATGCGCGCGAGGGTGCCGCGCGATCGTTGGGTGAGCCGGACGCGCTGCTTCGCCGAGACGGTGCCGGCTTCCTGGCCGCCGATGATGCGGGCGATCACGAACAGCACCAGCACCACCACGAGCAGGAACGCTGCCGTCGCGAACCCGCGGGCGCGCATCTCGGGTTGTGGTGCTTTCACGAATTCGAGCGCTGCGAGGGGAAGGGAGGTCATCGGCCCGTTGAAGGGATCGAAGTTGAGGTTCGACGTGACACCCGCCGTCAGGAGCACCGGTGCCGTCTCGCCGATTCCATGGGCGGTGCCCAGGATGATGGCGGTGGTGAGGCCCGAGCGCACGGTAGGAAGCACCACATACCAGACCACTGCCCACTGGCCGGCACCCAGGGCGAGGCCCGCCTCCCGCAGGTTTCCGGGAACGAGCCGCAACACGACATCTGCCGATCGGATCATGATCGGCAGCATCAGCACCGTGATCGCCAAGGCCGCGGCGAAGCCGTTGAACTGACGGGTGAACGCGATGATGACCGCGGCGTAGATGAAGAGTCCGGCCACCACGGAGGGCAGGGCTGTCATGGCCTCGACGATCGTTCGCACGAATCGGGCGAGGCGTCCACCGACCTCCCCGAGATAGACCGCCGTGGTGAGACCGAGCGGCACCGTGATGATGAGCGCGATGCCGATCTGCTCGATCGTGCCGACCAGGGCGTGGAAGATGCCGCCCTGCTCGAGGCCCGCCAGCGGTCCGACCGTTCCCATGTCCTGCCAGAAGAAGTGCAGGCGATCGATCAGGCCACCGGCGTCGGCCGCGAACATCTGGGTCACCACGTCTTGCCCGCTGATGAGGGTGAAGCCGATCACCAGGGCGAGGGAGGCGATGACGACCGCACCGGCCGACCAGAGCATGATGCTCCAGAACCGGTCGACCACAGCTGGGCCCGGGTTCCGCAAGAACACGATGACGGCGTAGAGGGCGACGAACCAGACGTAGGAGACGACGAGCAGCCAGCCGGTGGGAATGATGCCGAGCACGACGGTGAAGATCAGTCCGACGCTCAGCCCCGCGAGTCCGGCGCCGGCCACGCTCAGCACGTCGTCGCGCGAGAAGCCGACGGCCACGCGTCCGGGGTCGGCCGGGTTCTCGTCGAGGGCAAGCCGAGGAAGCACCGTTGCCGGGCGTTCAGCCGGAGGCGGCGGGAGCTCGAGCACCTGAGTGGGCGCGGCATCGAGCGCGGCGGCCGCGTGGCTCCGCCGGCGGCGGCCGTGCAGCGTCTCGTCGAAGGTCACGGGGGCGGTAACCGGTTCGGTCATGGCTCAGGCCTCGCTCTCGGCGCCGGAGCGGGATCGGCCGATGATGGTCGACGCGGTGAAGTTCACGATCATGGTCAGGATGAACAGGGCGAGACCGGCTGCCATGAGCGCCGACATGGTGAATCCGTTCGATTCGCCGTAGCGCAGTGCGATGAGCGCGGCGACCGAGTTCGATCCCTTCTGGAGGATGTGGAAGTTGATGGCGAAGATCGGCGAGATGATCAGGTAGATGGCGATGGTCTCGCCGAGCGCGCGGCCGAGGCCGAGCATGGTGCCGCCGATGACGCCGCCCTTGCCGAACGGCAGCACGACACTGCGGATCATGCCCCAGCGGGTGGCGCCGAGCGCGTAAGCGCCCTCCCGCTCGCCGATCGGGGCGCGGGAGAAGGATTCGCGCATCATGCTCGTCATGATCGGCACGATCATCAGGGCCACCACGAGTCCGGCGATGAACGTGCTCGACCCGTAGAGCGCATTGTTGGGGAGCGGATTCGCGGGGTCGGCCCCGTCGACGGCGAAGATCGGGATCCAGCCGAACCAGGTGCTCAGCCACTTCGCGAACCCGATCACGTTGTTCTGCAGGAAGGCGAGACCCCACAAGCCGTAGACGACCGACGGCACCGCGGCCATCAGGTCGACGATGGAGACCAGGGTGCGCTGGAATCCGCCCCGGGCGACCTCGGTGATGAACAACGAGGTGCCGAGCGACAGCGGAAGCGCCACCACCAGAGCGACCAGAGCGATGAGCACCGTTCCGGTGAGCACGGCGGCGATGCCGAAGTGGTTGGTCTCGGGCGACCACTCCTGGGTGGTGAGGAATTCGACCGGCCCCACGGCGGCGATAGCCTGCACGGCGTTGACCGTGAGGAAGATGCCCACCAGGCACATGATCGCGAGCACGATGACTCCGCCGGTGCTGCTGACCAGACGGAACGTGCGGTCGGCACGCTCGCGCACCTGCTTGATCAGGCGCGGTGAGGCAGTGTCGGCACCGGCCTCGGGGTAGTCGGGCCGGGTGGTGACGTCGGCCGTCTCGGAGATGGCCGTCATGCTCTGACCTTCTTCCGCCGGCCGATGACGAAGGAGAAGGCCCCGGCGAGCACGGCGGCACCCAGGCCCACGAGCAGGCCCAGCTGAGGGAAGCCCGTCTCCGTGGCTCCGGTCACTCCCCCTGGGGCGGCCACCGGCGCCTGATCCGAATCCGGCGCTCCGCCGTTCGGCGCGGGCGGCGGAACGACCGCTTTCGGAACGAAGGCGGCACGGGGCCCGACCGGCGCGTTGGGCGCCGGATTCTTCGGAGGTGCGGCGGATGCGGGCGGAGGGTTTCTGAGGAGCGCGGTGGCCGCGGTCGCCTCCGCGACGAGCTCCTCCGAGAGGGGCGCGTATCCCGGAGCGAGCTGCCCGGTCGTCGTTCCCGGAATCTGACCGGGGCCGGCGAGGTAGTCGAGAGCATCGGCGAGAGCGTCGGCCACAGGCTGCGCGAGACCCTTGGTGTTGACCACGCCGTACACGAGCATGGCGAGGGGGTAGGCGCCGGCCCCGAGGTCTGCCTGGCCGTTCGGCAGCAACATCCCGCTGGCCGTGTCTTTGCTGAACCCCGATGCGAGAGCAGTGGTGAGAGTCGCTTCGGTGGCCCCGATGCAATTCGCGCCGTCGTCGTCGCAGATCCGGGCGGTGGGCAGCTGGAAGCGCGCCGCATCCGCGGCGGACGTGATGGAGAGCGCATTGCGTGTGCCGAAGTCCTGGCGGGTCGCCAGCCCTTTCCACTCACCACCCGGCCTGTTGCTCTTGCACGACGCGATGCCCTCTTCGAAGGGGCACCAGGTCGCTTTCGGGATGGCTGCCTGGAACGTGCCACGCGCAGCAACGGGCATCGACGCGAGCGGGGGGAAGAGATCGACGACAGTGGCCGCGCCCCAGGTCACGGCTCCTTCTTTGTACGGGTCCTGCTGATACCAGAGCACCTGCGGGTAAGCGGTCGACGTCGGCGGGTAACTCGGCGCACGAGTCTGGTCGAAGCCCACTGGGCTGTGCGTGGCTTCGATCTTGGCGGCCGCAGCCTCGGAGAGCTCCGAAGCGTCATCGGGGCATTCGGCATAGGTGCGGGTGGAATAGAACGGGTTGATGACCGTTCCGTATTGGTCGGGGCAGCCGTTGAGGAACGACTTCGACAGCGGATCGGTGGCGAGCCACGACCACAACTGATGCGCGGCATCCGAACGCAGGCTCTCAACGTTGATCCGGTAGATCGCCTTGTTGCTGTCGGAGATCTGATACTTCAGAGCCGGGTTGAGGGCGAGAAATTCCTGGTCCGAGATGAGACCGGTCGGCTGATCGGCCACCCAGGGGGCCCTCCCCGCACGGTCGCCCCGCACGGGGTCGGACTGAGGAACCGTCGAGCTGCCGGCGATATCGCCCCAGGCGCCGTAGCTCATCGTGAGGAGCTTCGCGACGAGGCGTGAGTTGAGGTTCAGCTCGGTGATCTGCTCACCATTGCGATCGTGCTCACGCTGCGCTGTCTCGAGATCGGGATAGCCGCAGCGCGCCACGGTGCCCTCGGTGACTTCCTCGCTGCCACCGCAGGGCTGGTAGTCGAGATTCACCCCGACGACGACCGCTCCGAGCGCGACAGGCGCGTTCACAAGTCCGTCGCCGGTGGCCGGCTGCGAGCCGAAGGCCAGTCGCGACGAGCCGCCGCTCAGCTGCTGTCGGGCCTGGAAGTCGCTGAGCTGGCTGTAGCCGAGGGCCACTCCGGTGCCCGCGCAGATGCCGGGAATCCACGAGGTCATACCTGCCGTGAGCATCTCGGAGCCGCTCGTCAGGGTCTGCGCCTGACCGCTCGGGCACCTGGGCGCGATGTCTTGGAACTCGAGCTTCACCTGCATCCGCTGCGCCCAGAGCGAGGGAGCGAGGCCGGTCGGCTTGTTCGCAGTGAGTCCAGTTGCCTTCACCAGGCCCCTGGTCATTGGCACAGCGACGAGCCAACACGTCGAGGTGCTTGCCGCGTTCTCACGATGCCCACAGCCGAGAGCGGGCGATTCGATGCCCGTCTGGATCTCGAATGACCGCGAGCCTCCCCCGCCGACTTGCACCTGGAAGTTCGAGAACTCGTTAGTCGTAACTCGACTGAACGCGGTGAGCGTGTCTTTCGGCAGATCGGTGACGGTGCCATCGACTGCACGAAAATCAATGGCAGGATTTGACAGATCAAGGTCGCCTCCGCGAAGAAGGCGATCACCCAAAGCAACTCGGAAATTCACATCGTTCGGCAGCGCGTCAACGGCACCTTCGCCGACCTGACACGATTCCGACGCCGGTTCGGTGGCTGTCGGATCTGGTTGCCCATCGGGTCCAGGCGCACCCCAGCATTGAAAGACTTCCAGCCACCCGGAATTGTCATCGCCGGTGTCTTGTGAATCCGCAAGTGACCCCGTGAAACTCACCGTCACGGCCTGATTGACGAGATTCCTCGTCTGCGACACGGTGAGCGCGAGGCCCCCTCGCCCGTTATCGGACCCGAAGGTCTCCTGATACCCGTCTTTCACCCGTGCGCTCAGGTCTGCGTAGGTCTTGTCTCCGGTGTGTGGGATGACTTGCGTCTCATCCCGCGGCACGATGCTGCTCTCGGGGTTTCCGGTGTTGTCCCACCGGACAGTGACCGACGAGTCGCTCGCCGTGACGCCGTCGGGGCCCCACGCTGTTGCTGGAACCGGCGTGTCCGGCGGCGGCTCGGCCGCAGCGGGCAGGGTCGGACCGGCCAGCAGAGCGAGTGCGGCGACGAGGCCGAGCGCCGTGAGAAGGCGACGGCGGGGAGCCAATGGTGATCGGGTCACAGGTTACTGATCCTCAAAGAGCTGGTACGGGAGAGCGGGACATCGTGGAAGGGCCGGGATGGCTGCCGCAGTCACGGGGCAACCATCCCGACCTCGAGGGGTGGGTCAGGCGCGTCGGGTGCGGCGCCAGAGGTACCAGCCGCCCGTGCCTGCAGCGGCGGCGAGCGCGATGAGGCCCCCGATGACCGCGAGCAGGCCGGCCGGGTTCTGCATGGTCGCCCCGACCCAGTCGGTATGGAACGCCGCCGGATTGTTCGACCCGGTGGCGGCCGGCGCACTCGGCGACGGGCTCGGCGTGGGAGCTGCAGCCTCGATCGTGAAGGCCAGTGTCGTGGTCGCCGTGCCGTCGGTCAGCACCAGCTCGTGAGCGCTGCCGGCCTCGAGCGTTGCCGGAACGGTGAAGATGTACCGCACCGACCCATCGGCGGCTGCGGTCGCCGTCTCCGTGAGCGGGATGGGGTCGGAGTGGACCTCTCCCGTCACCTCGGCCCCGCCTTCGAACGTCTCCGCCGGGTACTCGGCCCGGTACTCGGCGCCGGCCTCGACCTTGCCGCCCGCGGTCAGAAGAGCGGGGAGCGCTGGGATCTGCACGGTGACAGCGGAGGATTCCGCACTCGCCGCATAGTCCGTTTCCGCGGCATCGGGCACGAACTTGGCCGTGTAGGCGTAAGCCTTGCCATCTGTCAGTCCCGACGCCGTGTACTGCGCAACACCGTCGGCGACCGTCTGGGAGGCGACTTTCGAACCCGCTGACCAGAACTCCACCACGCCGTCTGCCTCGGTCGCTTTCGCGCCGTCGGCCGAGACGGTCGCCGTGAGATCCGCCGCGTCGTATCCGACTGCGGTGCCGACCAGTGCGACCGTGGTCGCGACGCGGGTCTTGGAGATCGTGACGGTCACCGGGCCGGAGACCGAACCACTGTAGTTCGAGTCCTCCGCCGGAACGTACGTCGCCGTGTACTCATGAGGGCCATCTGCGAGACCGGGGATCGTCGTCGTCGCGACGCCCGCCGCGACCGGCGCCGACATGGTGCTCGATCCGTCGGAGAACTCGACCGTTCCGGTCGCATCCGAGGCCGCCGCATCGCCGGCCTTCACCGTCGCGGTCAGCTTGGCATTGTTCACGCCCTCCTGCACACCGGCCAGCTCCACCGAGGTGTCGACCTTCGGAACGTTCAGCTTCCAGTTGCCGCTGCCGTCGGTGTCGATCCGCATCCACGCCGCGATCGAGTTGCCCGACGCATCCCGATCCAGGATGGTGTCGAATCCGTCCGCGTAGGTCAGACAAACAACGCCGATGCTGTAGCTGTGATCGGGGGTAAGCAATTGCGACCACGGCAGCGAAGCGTAGCCCTTCGTCGAATCGTAGAGCGTGGGCGGAATATCGACGTTTTCCCAGGGAATGCCGTCCGCCATGCCGCCCGGGCGCTGTTTGAAGATCGGGTAACTCGCCCAAACATCCGCGGGCGTAGTGCCATCCGCGACAGGTACGGTCTCTGCACCGGGCTCGCTCAGGAACATTCCCCATTCGCTGATCGGGTCGCAGGTGAGCGTCGTATTGAACTTGATGTCCTGGAGATCGAGGCCCGCGATCGTGCCGGAAGTCTTGCTCGGCGTGAACGTCAGAGCGGAGTCCGCCGCGGCGGCGGGAGCCGCAGCGGCGATGCCGCCGAGCACGATCGCCGCACCGGCGACGGCTGCGATTCGCTGCCACAGCGGGCGCGAGGAGTGGGTTTTCATCGAGAGGAAGTGCCTTTCGTCGGGCCGACCGGGATTGGTCTGCGATTCATTGGTGGGAGGGAAGTCGGGGTGGCCGGCGCGGAGTTGTGCCGGGCGGACAGGCCGCCCGGCACAACCGTGGAATCAACCGCTGGGTGTTAGTTGGTCCAATTGGAGTGGTACTCGCCCTCCGACGCCGTGTAGACGATGCGGCCAAAACCGTAATCGTTCACCACGTACTTCGGGTTGCCGCCGACCAGGTGGGAGGCATCACGGAGACTCGAGTTGATGAGCGTTGCGAGGGTGCCCGTGTAGTTAGCGGTCGGAACCACCGAGTACACGTCGCGGGCGAAGGTTCCGACGGCCGAGGACGGCTCCGACTGGAGGTCGCCGTAGATGGTGCTCGTGTCGCCCAGCCCGGTGGGGAGGTTGGTCGCCTTCGAGTTGACCGACGTGATCTTCAGCGTCGAGCCGTTGGGGGCACCGGTGATCGTGTCGCCGAGGCCGGCCTTCTGTGCGTTCCACTGAGCAACCGAGAACGGCGAGATATCACCGGCGGTGCCGAGGGTGCTGGCGTTGTTCTCGGGCGAGCCGATCTGCTCCACCCAGGCACCGATCGGGTCAGCGCCCTGACCGATCGCCTTGAGGAAGAAGCTGCGGGTTCCCGAGCTTGCCTGCGGCAGCTCCGGGTGCAGCGTGATGGTGCCGCCACCGGGCTTGTTGTACACCGGGTCGGTGGAGCCCGAACCGGCGGTCACGTTGCCGGCGGAGGTGCCGATGAAGATGGCGTGGAGCTCGGCGGTGGTGAAGTTCGTGGGAACCCCGGTGAGGCCCACACCCTGGATCGCGACCGAGACGGCGTCGCGGGCCAGTGGCACGAAGACCAGCTTGTCGGTCGAGCCGCCGGGCGCGACCGAGGTGCCGGGGCGCGACGACGAGCGGGCGATGTCCACGGCGTGGATGCTGCCCGACTGCAGAGCCGGCGAGGTGACGCCGTCGGCGTTGGTGAAGGTGTTGGAGGTGGTGCTCCACGAGGCGCTGAGCGCCTTCACGCCGTCGCCCGAGCCGGCGGGGCGAGCGAACGCCGAAATGCCCGACTTGGTGGTGATGGTGCCGGCCGGGAACGCGTTGTACGACGCGATGCTCGTGAAGTAGGTGTTGCTCAGCTCGTTGTAGACGTCCTGGATGGTGTCGGATCCGACGGCCGCGTAGGTGCGGAAGCCTGACGGAACCGGCTCGGCGTTCGCGGCAGAGGCGCCCGCCGTAATGAGTCCGAAGGTGAGGCCGGCGACGACCGTGGCCTTCAGGGCACGACTTGTTTTCAACACAGTGCTTCTCCTATAGTGAGATTTCTTACGCTGTTGCAGCAGACGTAAGGGTGTTATTCGCGGGTGCCCGTTCCCAGATCGGCTGGGGCGGGCATTCCGTTTTCCGGGCGCGAATCCCCCGAGTTCGAAGACGGAAATCTGTGGGCGGAGGCCGGGCCGAGGCTCAGCGGTCCGGTTGCTGCCAGGGGCAGTCGCTTCGAGCCGGCCTGTACAACTGCGGCGGCGATGAGACGCTTGGCGGTCGCCGCTGCATGCTGGGCGCGATCCTCCCGCGGGTAGCGGCCGACACCGACCAGTGCCGGAGAGCCGAAGAGCGAGATGTACCAGAGGTGGCTCATCCCGTCGTGCACGAGGTGAACGGTGAGGTGGTCTCCGGCAGCCACGATGGCTTCGGCGTTGCGCCTCGCCTTGTCGATGCTGGAGAAGGTTCGGGCGCTTCGCCCGACCTCGCGCTGGTTGAGTCCGCACAGGCGCCAGAGGTGCAGGTCGGATGAATCGGCGGCGACCCAATGCGGCTGTGGTTCGACGACTACTCCCGCGACAGGATCAGCTGCCCGCTCGACCTGCTCGAGGAATTCGCGGTAGCGCTGCAGCATCCGTTGCTCGCTGTTCGCGAATTCGACGAAAGCGACTCGCGGAGTGCTCGTCGAACCCACCATTTTTCCCCCTGCATGTCAGCCCGTCACCCGACGGAGCGTGAGTGATTCGCCCGGCGTTTCAGGCCCCGTTCGTACCGCTCGAATCGAGTATGGATGCTGCGGTCCACCCCCGGACCGGCCTGCTCAGGACGGTTTCGCGAACTGTCTACCCGGGTTCGTGATCGAGACGATGAACTCTTCGTGAAGCCGCTTCAAGAGGGGTAACGATGGCGTCACGCCGGAAATAGAAGGGTTCCACCCGGGGCGTACTCGGGCGCGGAAGCCTCGTGAGTCAGGGTTTGACGTACAGCGCGAGGCCGTTGGCCGCGCAGAATCCGGAGTCCCCGGTGGGGAAGACGGCGAGGGTCTGGTCGGCGCGCACGCACAGCGTCAGCTCAGGCACGGGCGCATCGGTCGGCCCGGTGGACGGCGGCGTCGACCCGCCCAGCACGCCGGCGGACCAGAGTGCGGCACACATGCCGAGCGCATGCTCGCCCGGATCACCCACGGCCTCGCCGCTGTAGCGCTCACCGGCAGCGATAGTGGAGTCCAGGCTCGCCGCGGAGTAGCAGCTCACGGTGCGTTCCTGCACGGATTGCGGAGCCGTCACGACCCATGCGGCGGCGCTCAATGCGGCGACACCGATGACGCCGGCACCGGCGATCGCGAGTCGGCGGCGGCGCCGTTTGCGACGGTCGACGTAGTCGAGCACCCACCGCCGCATGTTCGACCGGCGCTCATCGCTCAGCCGTGGTTCGGGCGTCATCGCTCGCCCTCCGCCCGCTTGCGGAGGCGGGTGCGCACACGGTTGAGGCGTTTGCGCACCGACGCGGTCGAGATCCCGAGCGCCTCGGCGGTCTCGTCGTACGACAGACCATCACGCAGAATCGACCGGTAGACCTGCTGGTCGAGCTCGGGCATCGACAGCACCTCCGTCTCCAGTCGCCCCATCAACAGCCGCGAATCGAATTCTTCATCCACCCGGTCTGTCTCCGCCAGCGTATGGCCGAGTTCTTCGACCGGAGTCATGACGGGCCGCCGTCGCACCGACCGCATCCGGTTGGCGGCGACGTTCCGGCAGGTCGCTTCCAGCCATGAGGCGGCTGAACCGCCCACCAGGCGGATGCGGCGGGCTTTGCGCCAGGCGATCGCGAACACCTCCTGGGTCACCTCCTGCGCTTCGTCTTCGTCGCCGAGCTCCCGCAGCGCAAGTAGATATAGCGGCTCGACGTGCCGGTCGTAGAACGCGGCGAAGGCCCGCTCATCGCCGCGTAGCGCGTCGGCGAGCAGACGTTCGTCCCCCGGATCGTTCATTTCTCGGACTGTACCGCACCATCGACCGGCCAAAGCAATCGGCGTTCCCAGGCGACTGGAGCACCTCCGATCGCTGTCAGAATACGGAATTCACTCCTTATATATGTCGCCGTTCGGCCTGGCGTTACCCAGGCTGCGAAGTGTTCTCCGGTGCGTCACGACGCCGGTTCGCGCCGCTCATCTGGACGGGCAAAGCTTCACGCGTCCGTCCTCCCTCAGCTTTCCGCGAGCGCTTGAATGTCGCCATGCACACTCAGACTCCTCCTCGTCCCGCCCCAGTGCGGCGTCTCGCAGCACTCGGCCTCGCGGCCGCCGCCGCGCTCACCATACTCACCGCCACTTCGGCTTCGGCCTCGGCCTCGGCCTCCCCGACCGAACCGGCACAGTCCTGCTGGACGAACGTCGACACCGGCCAGACCGGATGCTTCGACGCCGCCCTCGACCCGGTCGAAGCGATCGAGCTCGCCACCGGCCGCCCCCTCGTCACGGGCGAATCTGCAAGCCGTTCGGCCGCACCGACCGGGGCATTGGTCGACTATCTGCTACTGACCGGATACGACGGGCAGAACATGACCGGTCTCAGCAACAGTTACTTCAGTTCGAACGCGAACATCTGCAACGCGGTGGCTTACGGTTTCCAGAACCTCGGTACGTGGAGCGATCGCTTCGAATCGTTCCAGTCGTCGAACGGCTGTCAGGCCACCTTCTACGCCGACACCCTCTACGACGGAACGGCCTACGGCCCGTTCGTGTCCAAGACGACGATGGGCTCGTTCAACAACGTCGCCTCATCCGTCTACATCGACTGAGCAGCGCTCGGCGGGCACTCACTCACGGCCGGAAGCGGTAGGAGTGCCCGCTGACGACGACCTTGAGCCAGGCATCGCCTGAGGCAACCACGGAGTCCATGCCGCAATGGGTGCTGTCGGCCGTGAACTTGCCACCCGCACCCGAGAAGCTTCCGCACAAGATGACCGCCTCCAGCCCGGCGTTGTCGGGTGCCGCAGCCCAGGTCCAGACCGCGGCCGATTCGTCGTAGAGGAGATCCGTCGGTTCGAGCGTCAGCGACGCATCAGGCGCCGACGATTCGAGCCACGGACCGCACGCTCCCCCGTCCGACTCGGCGTTGCAGCCGCGGATGCGGAACGCGTACGGCGTTCCGAAGGGGCCCTCGGTCAGGGTGCGCGGGATGACGCCGGTGCCGAAGAATCGTGCGATCCCACCCACGCCCTCTTCCCTGTCCATCCGCTGCACCTCGTAGTGATCGGCGGTGGGACCGATCTCGTCGATGCGGTACTCCCACGCGGTGCCCGATTCGATCATGCCTCCGGTCAGCGCGGTGATCTGCGAGGGCGACGGATGGGGCGACACGGTCACCAGGGCGCTGGCCGCGCACCCGTGGTCGTTGTAACCCCACACCAGGAACCCGTAGGTCGCGCCCGGCCGGTCGACGCCGGAGAAGGTGATCGTGGTCGAATCGCCCGTCGCTACGACCTCGCCGCCGCTCGGCGGTTTGCTCTGCCCCGTGCACGGAGCGGATGTCTGAGAGCCGTCGAGGCCGAGATTCTGCGCGAAGTAGCCGCCGGATGATGCGACGACTCCGCCGAATGGCGCCCACGCGAGGGTAACCGTTCCCGTGCTCTCGTCGAGTACCGCCGTCACCGGTGTCGGCTGGATGAGGAGCGGGGTCGGACCTTCGGGCGCGGCCGGTGGGTCAGCCGCGGGCGGGTCTGCCGGCGAAGGCGGCGGCTCGGCCGTCAGTGGCGACTCGTCGATGCGAGGCGTCTCCTTCGGCGATGGCGTTTCTGCCGTTGGCAGCGGCACGAATACGTCGGAGGGCTCGGCCGATGGCTTCGCTCCCTCCTCCCCCACGGCCGTCACCGGCAGCGAACCGCCCTCCGCCAGGATGATCTCACCCCAGTTGCCGACGACCTGATTGTCGGCTTGAACAGCCCACACCGATCCCGTGTCGGGGTCGTTGAGGAGAACGCCATCGCCGTTGGTCTGGAAGACCAGCTGCGCATCCGCCCGCATGTCAGGAAGTACGCCGGTGGTGACCACGGGCTCACCACCTCCATCCGGCCGACAGCTTCGCCACGTCGATCCGTCGGACCAGGCCGCGTAGGTGCATCCGCCCACCACGACCGGTCGAGCGGGATGCCCGGAATGGCCCGTTGAGACGCGCCGGACTTCGTGGGTCGCGAGATCGGCTTCGACGAGGGTAGTGCTGGTTGCCAGGTAGGCGCGCTCAGGTTGCGACGACGCGGCAGGCCGTCGCGGTGTGTCTGCGGACTGCTGCAGAGCGACAACGGAATTCGTCCGCGATAGCACACCGCTCAAGTCGATCGGCCCCGTCGACGTCAGTAGCGTCGCAGAATCGGCTTCGTGCACTATCCAGCCGTGAGATGTGCCCACCGCCTGGATGGACCCACCCGACAAGTCGACCGGCGTGCGGGGAGCGCTGGTGAGAGGCACGCCCGGCTCGGAACGGAACACGGCGTCATCCGCTGTCGACACCGCAAGCACTCCTCCGTCGGGAGTCGTGGAGACCACGCCGCCCCCGCCGAGGCGGAGATCGGGCGCCGTCGCGGCGTCGAGGGCATCGACATCGTCGGAAGGCACGACCCACAGATCACCGTTCGGTGCGGAGATCACGGTCTCGGCGAGGGCCACAACGGCCCGAGCGCCCAGAGGAACCGTCGTCGATCGTACGATCCGAGCGGTGGCGGGGTCGATCTGCTCCAAGGAGTTCGATGACGCATCCAGGGCCAGGACGACGGCTCCGCTCTGCGCGACGACAGGATCCGTCACCGGTTCGAGCGTCACCGTGTTGAGCTCGCTGATTCCGACGTCGAACCGGCCGACGCGGTCCAATGCCGCATTCGCCACCCAGACGCCGGAATCGCCAGACATCGGGCGCTCCGATGGCTTCTCGGCGAGCACAGATGCGATGGCGATCACTCCCACCATCGCGACTAGCGCGGCGCACGCGAACCAGGTCCTCCTGCTGCGTACAGACTGCTTCGGACTGGCCGTCACGTGTTCGCCCTTCGAACCGGTGAGCTCGGGTGCTCGTGGCACGCCACACACGACCTTCGTCGACTCGGCGTGCCAGCGGGATAATACCGTCGCCGCGTGAACACTCAAGTACTGCGAGCCTGTGCTCCAGCGAGAGAACCGCATCTCATGGAGCCGGAGGAATCGCTGCATGACCGTGATCAACGCCATCATCCTGGGCTTCGCGCAGGTCCTGACCGGGTTCCTCCCGATATCCTCGAGCGCGCATATCAGGATCGTCGGCGAATTGCTCGGCACGGGAGCCGACCCTGGAGCCGCGTTCACCGCCATCACGCGGCTCGGCACCGAGGCCGCCGTGCTCGGAGGCACCTTCCAGTCGGCGATCGAATCGGTACTGCGGTCGCTCCAGATCGTCGCGACGACCCTGATCGTCTTCGGCATCGCCGACCCGGTGGGAGCCAAGAGGCGCCGGGTCCGAGACATTACCGTTCCGCACGCCGCCGTCTTCGGGTTCGCGCAGGCGCTGGCCCTCATCCCCGGGGTATCACGGTCGGGCGGAACGATCTCCGCCAGCCTGTTCCTCGGATACGAGCTCAAGACAGTCGCGCGCTACTCGTTCCTCTTCGCGATCCCCGCCGTGTTGGACAGCGGCTTCTACGAGCTCGTCAAAGTCGTCACCCACCAGGAAGGGACGTCGGGCCCGCCCTGTACCCCATAGTCGCGCCGCTTGAGCCGGTTCTGCGCAGACTCACGCCGCAACGGGCCCGCGACGTGCCACTATTTCGGGGACCGCACGGCGGCGGCATCACGAGCGTAGCGGTGCGCGACGCAACAATGTGGAACGCGCTCGCTGCGGGTCTCGGTTTGCCGGGTTGCGTGATCACGACCGTCGACCTGCGGGTGCAACGTAATTCGCGAACGCAGGCGTCTCGATCCACGTCGTGAGTGACATCCTCGGGGCATGCGTCGGTCGAGACAACGCTGGCGTACCCCTCACACTGACGACACCGCATTGCAGAACGCCGCAGCGCGCGTAAGCCGAAGCCTCCGGGAGGCCTCGATGAGGAGCTAAAAACGCCTGAACCCCCTGACCGGGGTACAGATTGGGTACAGATCCCCCAAGAGCGAGAGAAAACAATCCAAGCCAAATAGTGGCTTGATCAGGTATTTTACATCTGTCGGGCTGACAGGATTTGAACCTGCGACCCCTTGACCCCCAGTCAAGTGCGCTACCAAGCTGCGCCACAGCCCGTGGCTTGCCGCCGGAAACACCCGAAGGCGCTCCAGACAACTTGTCCATGATAGCGCCTCCGCGACCGCCCCGCTGACGCGCACCCGCGAATCACGACCCGATAACGGATTGCACCGAGTCGCCGACAGCGCTCCATGCAGATGCATAGGATCAGTCGCAGAGGCGCGCTGTGGGGATGACCCGAACGGCCCCCGCAGCGCCCTCCCTCACCAACCTCCCGATCGCGCGCCCCACGAGCACGATGTCCTGCGGCGACGTGCCGGCCCGCAGGCACCGCACGGCTTTCCGCATAGTTTGGGACTCACACTCCCAAACTCATCGTCTTCCCGAGTTCGTCGGTACATAATTGACCATGCCCCAGTCAACCGCTGTGCCCTCAGCCCCATCCCGACGTCAGGGTGCGTCCGTCAATCTCACCGAGCCACGAGCCGCCCGAACGCACGAAGCCCTCACCACCGCCCTCTTCGATCTGCTGCGCGATCACGATCTCACCGAGATCAGCATCTCCGAGCTGTGCCGAACGGCGGGCGTGCACCGCACCACCTTCTACGGACACTTCGCCGACATCTACGCCTTCGCCGCCGACGCATTCGCCCGTATGCTCGACGAGCTGGCGAACGTGGCCGACGACCCGTCCAGCTTCGACGAATCCTCCCCCGAGGCCATCACCGCGGCCTATGCGGAGTCGGTGCGCCGCGAACTGATCCACATCCGCGAGCACCGCGCCGCCTACCGCATGATGTTCAGCACTCGGGTCGACGCCGGGTTCCGCCGCGAACTCTTCCAGCGGCTGCTGAGACGCGCATCCATCTCGGTGTCGATCTGGCAGCGCCACGGCGTCGCCACCGGCATCGACGCCGCGACGGCCGCCGCCTACATCGCGGGCGGCTCGGTGGGCGTGTTCGAAGACTGGGCCAACAGCGACGACACCGACGCGGATGCCCGCACCAGCGAGATCATGGCCACCTCCCCCGCCTGGTGCGCTCCGCTCTACCAGGCGCATGACGCGAGCTGACCCGTCCGATGGTGTGAAATAGGACGGTGCCTCACAACGACACCGCCCCTTCCGTGCGCCCTCTCGCCCTGGCCATCGACGTCGGCGGCACGAAAGTCGAAGCCGCGCTCGTCGACGACCGGGCCCGGGTGATCGACGGCACCCGCCATCGCGCTCCCACCGGCGCCGAGAATTCGGCCGAGGCGATCGCGGATGCGGTGCGCCGGGTCATCGACGAGACGCTCGCCTCCGCCCCCACCGGAGCCCGCATCCTCGGCGCCGGCATCGGCTCCGCTGGCCCGATCGACATCGGGCGCGGCACGGTCTCCCCCCTCAACCTCGCGGTCTGGCGCGGCTTTCCGCTGGCCGCACTGGTGTCCGAGCAGTCGGGCATCGCCGACCCCGTGCTCCGGCTCGACGGCCTCTGCATCCTGCTCGCCGAGCACTGGGCCGGCGCGCTGCAGGGTTACCGCACCGCGATGGGCATGGTGGTCTCCACCGGGATCGGCGGCGGCCTCCTGGTGGAGGGCCGGCTCGTGGGCGGCCGCTCCGGCAACGCCGGGCATCTCGGCCAGATCCAGCTGCACACCCACGGCGGCGGCGGTCGCGACCTCTCGGTCACTCTCGAGGGCATCGCGGCCGGCCCCCGCATCGTGAATTGGGCCAAGGAACAGGGCTGGCAGGGCAACACCGGCGAAGACCTCGCCACGAGCTACCGGGAGAACGACCCGATCGCCGTCGCTGCGGTGCGCCGCTGCGCCCGTGCGGTCGGCGAGGGCATCGCCTCGGTCTGCGCCCTCGTCGACCTCGAAGCGGTCGCGATCGGCGGCGGATTCTCGCGGGTGACGCCCGACCTCTTCGACCTCATCCGCGAAGCCATCGACGAGGTCGCACCCCTCGACACGATCGCGGGCGTGCAGATCCTGCCCTCAGCCCTCTCCGACGAAGGTCCGCTGATCGGCGCGGCAGGTCTCATCCACCGCGCCGACCTTCTCCCCTGACCCAAACCTCCTCGCGAGTCGCCAAAATCCGCCCTCTTCCGGCGTGGGAAGGGCGGATTTTGGCGGGTCGCGAGGAGGAGGACTAGCGCTTGCGCTTCTCGCGCACCCGCATGTTGACCACGATCGGCGACCCCTCGAAGCCGTAGATCTCGCGCAGGCGGCGCTGAACGTAGCGACGGTAACCCGGATCGAGGAACCCGGTCGCGAACAACACGAAGGTCGGCGGGCGCGACGCGGCCTGCGTTCCGAACAGGATGCGCGGCTGCTTGCCCCCGCGCACCGGGTGCGGATGGGCCGCGGTGAGCTCCGCGAGGAACGCGTTGAACTTGCCGGTGGGGATGCGGGTGTCCCACGAGTCGAGCGCGAGCTCGAGCGCGGGCACCAGCTTCTCCAGGTGCCGCCCGGTGCGCGCCGAGATGTTCACGCGCGGTGCCCAGGTGACGTGCGCAAGATCCTGTTCGATCTCGCGTTCGAGGTAACGGCGCCGCTCGTCGTCGAGCAGGTCCCACTTGTTGAAGGCCAGCACGAGGGCGCGGCCCGATTCGAGCACGAGGTCGATGATGCGCAGATCCTGAACGGAGATGGGCTCGGTGACATCCAGCACCACCACGGCGACTTCGGCCTTCTCGAGCGCCGCGGATGTGCGCAGCGAGGCGTAGAAATCGGCCCCCTGCTGCAGATGCACGCGCTTGCGGATGCCCGCGGTGTCGACGAACGTCCACACCTTGCCACCCAGCTCGACCTGCTCGTCGACCGGGTCGCGCGTGGTTCCGGCAAGTTCGTTCACCACCACGCGTTCTTCGCCCGCCGCCTTGTTGAGCAGGGAGCTCTTGCCCACGTTCGGCCGGCCGAGGATGGCGACACGTCGAGGTCCGCCCACCTCCTGCTTGGCCACGTTGGAGACCTCGGGCATCTTCTCCATGATGATGTCGAGGAGGTCGGCCACGCCGCGACCGTGCAACGCCGAGACCGGATACGGCTCACCGAGACCCAGCGACCACAGCGCCGAGGCGCCCGGCTCCTGACGCACGTCATCGACCTTGTTGGCGGCGAGGAACACCGGCCGGTTGGCCCGGCGCAGCAACTTCACCACGTGCTCGTCGGTCGCGGTGGCGCCCACGTTCGAGTCGACCACGAACAGCACCACGTCGGCGAGGTCGATCGCGACCTCGGCCTGAGCGGCCACGGCCGCGTTGATGCCCGAGGCATCCGGCTCCCAGCCGCCGGTGTCGACGAGGGTGAACCGCCGCCCGTTCCACTCCGCCTTGTAGGCGACGCGGTCGCGGGTGACACCCGGCACGTCTTCGACCACCGCTTCACGGCGGCCCAGGATGCGGTTGACCAGCGCCGACTTGCCCACGTTCGGCCGGCCCACGATCGCGAGCACGGGAAGCGCGGGCAGGTAGAACACGCCGTCGGGGTAGTCGTCGCTCAGCTCGAGCAAGTCGAGGTCGCCCTCGTCGAGCTCGTAGTCGTTGAGCCCTGCGCGCAGGGTCGCCGCTCGCTGCTCGGCCAGGTCTTCGTCGACCTCGGCGAGCCGCGTGACGAGATCGTCGTCGGGCGCGTCGAATTCCTCCGCGTCGATGCCGGAGTCGGGGGTGGGGTTCTGGCTATCCGCCATGCGAGGTCCTCGCTGTCTGAACGACATCGACCACCGCGGAAACGGTCTGGTCGAAGTCGAGGTCGGTGGAATCGACGGTGGTGACGCCGTCGGCGGCGTTCATGAAGTCGACGACGCGAGAATCCGCTTTGTCTCGAGACCGGAGGGCCTCACCGACGGCGGCGGCCGATTCGCTGGTCAATTCCTTGGAGCGCCTCGCCATTCTAGCGTCTTCCGAGGCGGTGAGCAGGATGCGCACCGGCGCATCCGGGGCCACGACCGTCGTGATGTCGCGCCCTTCGGCCACGATCCCGTCGAATGGGGTGGCCGCCATGATGGCCCGGAAGCGTTCGTTGAGCCAGCGCCGCACCTCCGGGATGCGGGCGACGAGGCTCACCACGCCGGTGACGCGCGGCTCGCGGATGGCGTCGGTCACATCCGCCGAGCCCACGCGCACGTAGTAGTCGTCGGGGTCGGTGCCGATACGGAAGTCGAAGTCGGGCAGCTCGGCGATGACGTCGGCGGCGACGGATGCGTCGATCCCCCGCACCATCAGATGCCACGACAGCGCGCGGTACGACGCCCCGGTGTCGAGATACGCGAACCCCAGAGCGCGGGCGACGGCGCGGCTCACGCTCGACTTGCCGCTGCCGGCCGGGCCGTCGATCGCCACGATCACGGGTACTGAACCGGTGGTCATCCGGCGATCCTCCATCCACGGTCCGCGAGCGCGGCCGTCAATCTCTCCACGGCCTCGGGCAGCACCGCGATCTCGGCGAGGCCGATCTGGGCGCCGGGAGAGTGCTCCAGGCGCAGGTCTTCGAGGTTCACGCCGATCTCGCCCATCTCGGTCAGCAGGCGTGCCAGCTCGCCCGGGGTGTCGTCGACCATGACGACGATCGAGGCGTAGCGCCGGTCTTGACCGTGTTTGCCCGGGATGCGCGCCACGCCCGTGTTGCCGCCGGCCAGCATCTCCACCATCGTGCGGCGCCAGGTCGAGCTCGGCAGCGCTTCAGCCGACGGGGAAGTCGAGCCGAACGAGCTCGCGTCGAGCGCCTGGATCACCTCGTCGAGGTCGTCGCGCACTCCGCGCAGCACCTCGGCCGTCGGCGTGGCGTTGGCGCCGAGGATCTGCACCCACAGGGCGGGGTCGCTCGCCGCGATGCGGGTCACGTCGCGCAGCCCCTGCCCGGCGAGGTTCACCGCGGCATCCGGAGCACCCGCGAGGCGGCGTGCCATCAGCGTCGAGATCACCTGCGGCGCATGCGACACGAGAGCGACGCTCGAGTCGTGCTCCTCCGCCGTCATCTCCACGAGGGTCGCGCCCAGGTCGAGGATGAGGTCGTCGACTGCGGCGGCCGTCTGGTAGGAGATGCCGGCGTGCCCGGCCACCACCCAGGGCCGGCCGAGGAAGAGGTCGGCGCGGCCCGACATCGGCCCGCCCTTCTCCCGTCCGGCGAGCGGATGCGATCCCACGTAGCGAGTCACGTCGCCCCCCGCTGCGATCACCGCGTCGAGGATCGGCTTCTTGACGCTCGCCACATCGGTGACCACGGCGCGGGGATAGGCCGAGAGCTCACGCACGATGACCGACGCGGTCACGTCGGGCGGAACGCACACCACCACGAGCTGCGGCTCGTCGCCATCCGTCGCGCCCCGCCCGGCGCCGTAGTCGACGGCGATGCTGACATTGGTCGGCGACGCATCGGAGAGGATGACGTCGACCCCGCGTGCGCGGAGGCCCAGCGCGATGCTCGTCCCGAGCAGGCCCACTCCGACGACCCGCACCGGTCCCGTCAGACGGCTCTCGACCACGTTCACTCCTCGATGTCTTCCGTCTCGTCCGTTGCCTCCGGCTCGGCGGCCGGAACATCGGTGGCGTCGCGCGACAGGGTCAGCAGCTGGCCGACTTCCACCTTAGTCAGGTCGCGCATCCCACCGGCCTTCAGGGTGCCGAGGTTCAGCGGTCCGAAGGAGCGTCGCACGAGTTCGGTGACCGGATGCCCCACGGCGTCGAGCATGCGCCGCACGATGCGGTTGCGCCCGGAGTGCAGGGTCAGCTCCACCAGCGAGGTCTCGCTCTCCACATCGAGCAGGCGCGCCTTGTCGGCGGCGATCGGCCCGTCCTCCAGCTCGATCCCGTGGGTCAGCTTGGAGATGGTCTGCGGACTCACGCGCCCCTCCACCTTCGCGATGTAGGTCTTCAGCACACCGAACGACGGATGCGCGAGCACGTGCGCGAGGTCGCCGTCGTTGGTGAGGATGAGCAGTCCGGTGGTCTCGGCGTCGAGTCGCCCCACGTTGAACAGCCGCTCCTCGTACTGCTCCGTGTAGCGCCGCAGGTCGGGGCGGCCGTATTGGTCGGCCAGGGAGCTCACGATGCCAAGGGGCTTGTTGAGCATCACGTAGCGCTTCGCCGGGTCGAGCTGCACGGCCACGCCGTCGACGGAGACGAGGTCGTTCTCGGGGTCGATACGCCGGCCGAGCTCGGTCACGATCTGGCCGTTGACCTCCACCCGCCCGGCCTGGATCAGCTGCTCGGAGACGCGCCGCGACGCCACTCCGGCGGCGGCCATCACCTTCTGCAGCCGCACCCCCTGGGGCTCGGCGTTGTCATCCCACGCGGGGATCTCGAAGGGGGTCATCGTGCCATTCCGATCTCGTCGAATCCGTTACTGCCGTCCTCGAGCAGCGGCGAGATCTTCGGCAGCTCCTCGAGCGAGTTGATACCGAGCTGCGTGAGCAGCAGGTCGGTGGTGCCGTAGAGGATCGCGCCGGTCTCGGCCTGCGTCGAGACCTCGGTGATGAGACCGCGACTGAGCAGCGTGCGCACCACCGAGTCGACGTTGACGGCACGGATGCTCGCCACGGCCCCTCTCGAGATCGGCTGCTTGTAGGCGATCACCGAGAGCGTCTCGAGGGCGGCCTGCGAGAGCCGCGAGGGGTTCTGGGTGAGCACGAAGTCGGCCACCAGCCCGTCCCATTCGCCGCGCACGTAGATCCGCCACCCGCCGGCCACTTCGCGGAGCTCGAAGCCGCGGCGCACCGATCCGGGCGTCACGCCGTCGTAGTCGTCGACCAGCCGCTCGATGCCCTGGCGCACCACGGGAACCGGACGCGAGAGCGCGGTGGCGAGCGCCACCAGGCTCTGCGGCTCGTCGGCCACCATGAAGATGGCTTCGAGCGCCCGGTCGACGTCGGCCGGCGAGTCGAGCTGGTTCGAATCCGCAAACGTCGCCGCATCCGGGTCTGTCTGCGCCTCGGATGCCACGTCGTTTGCGTTTTCGAACGGCATGGTCGTCTCAGTTGTCATAGTCGGCTCCCAAGTTGGCCAGGTTGTCTTCGTTCCAGTTCTCCGCGGTCCAGCGCAGCGTCAATTCGCCGAGCGGTTCGAGCTGTTCGAACGAGATGGAGGCGTGCCGGTAGAGCTCGAGCACCGCCAGGAATCGCGCGATCACTACGCCCTTCTCGGAGATCCCCACGATCAGCTGCCGGAACGAGACCGGAGCGGCCGACGACCGCAGCACGGCCACGACGTGGGCCGCCTGCTCCCGGATGCTCACGAGCGGCGCATGCAGGTGCTCCAATCCCACGACGGGGATCTCCCGCGGCGCCAGCGCGAAGGCGGCGAGCGCCGCGAAGTCCTCGACCGACAGCGTCCACACCAGTTCGGGCGTCTGCTGCCGGTACTTCTCCTCGAGCCGCACCTGACGCGGCCGCCGGGTCGACTCCTCCTCGAAACGCAGGGCCAGCCACGCCGAGACCTCCTTGAAGGCGCGGTACTGCAGCAGTCGGGCGAACAGTAGATCGCGCGCTTCGAGCAACGCCACGTCTTCGGCGTCCACGAGCTCGCCTTGCGGCAGCAGTCCCACGATCTTCAGATCGAGCAGCGTCGCCGCCACCACCAGGAACTCGGATGCGCGGTCGAGCTCCTCCGCCGAGTCGAGGTTCTTGAGGTAGCCGATGAACTCATCCGTCACCCGGCTGAGCGAGATCTCGGTGATGTCGAGCTCGTGCTTCGAGATGAGCGACAGCAGCAGGTCGAACGGCCCCTCGAAGTTGTCGAGGCTCAGCGAGAAGCCGGGAGCGGTCGACCCTTCCGGCGCGAGGTCGGTGTCAGGCGATCGCGCCACGGGCGACCAGTTCTCTGGCCAGCTGCTTGTAGGCCTTGGCCGAGGAGTGCTCCGGCGCGAACTGCGTGATCGGCTTGCCCGACACCGTCGCATCCGGGAACTTCACGGTGCGGCCGATCACCGTCTCGAACACCTTGTCGCCGAAGGTCTCCACCACGCGCTCCAGCACCTCGCGCGAGTGCAGCGTGCGCGGGTCGTACATGGTGGCGAGGATGCCGTCGAGCACGATGGCGGGATTCAGCCGGTCACGGATCTTGTCGATGGTCTCCACCAGAAGCGCGACTCCGCGCAGGGCGAAGTACTCGCACTCGAGCGGGATGAGCACGCCGTGGCTCGCCGTCAAGGCGTTCACCGTGAGGAGGCCGAGCGAGGGCTGGCAGTCGATCAGGATCACGTCGTACTGGTCGCTCACCTTGCGCAGCACGCGGGCGAGGATCGACTCGCGCGCGACCTCGCTCACGAGGTGCACCTCGGCGGCAGAGAGGTCGATGTTCGCCGGGATAATGTCGAGGCCCTCGACGCTGGTGTGCTGGATGGCCTCATTCGGGTCTTTCAGCGTGCCGAGCAGCAGGTCGTAGATCGTGGGCGCATCGTGCGTGAGCACACCGAGACCGGCCGAGAGCGCGCCCTGCGGGTCGAAGTCGATGGCGAGCACCTTACGGCCGTATTCGGCGAGCGCCGCTCCCACGTTCACGCTGGTCGTCGTCTTGCCGACGCCGCCCTTCTGGTTGCAGAGCGAGATGATGCGCGCGGGCCCGTGTGATTTCAGCGGGGCGGGAACAGGGAATTCGCGGAGAGGTCTGCCCGTCGGACCGATCTTGGGGAGGTCGAGCCCCGCCAGCTCATCGGCCTGGGTCTTCTTCGCCGTTCGCGTATTCCTGGTCGGCACCGAGTTTCTCCTCGTTCTGCCCGCCATCCCGGCGGGCTTGTTCGATTCTATGCCGGAGTGCCCGCAGCCACGCGCCCAACACTCGGGGTAACCAGACCGCAGCCCGCGGGCCGCGCCCGACGACCCAGCGTGAGGCCGAGGCCGCGCCAGCGACCTCAGCCGAACATGTCGCCTCGCGCCGCAGAAGCGGCGGCGCGAGCAACGAGCGCCGAGCTACCCGCAGGGCAGCTCAGCGCGGGAAGTAGCGAGGCGGCACCCCACCCACCCACCCACCCACCTACCGCGCCCGCGGATGCGCCGTCTGATACATGTCGATCAGCGTGTCCGCCGTCACATGGGTGTAGAGCTGCGTGGTGGTCACCGAGGAGTGCCCGAGCAGGTCCTGCACCACGCGCACGTCGGCGCCGCCCTGCAGCAGGTGCGTGGCGAAGGAATGCCGGAAGGTGTGCGGCGAGATGTGCGTCTCGAGCTTCGCCCGCTCGGCGGCCGACTGGATCACGAGCCAGGCGCCCTGCCGGCTGAGCCGCTGGCCCCGGATGCCCAGGAAGAGCGCCGGTGTCGACGGCCCGCGCACCGAGAACACCGGCCGCACCCGCACGAGGTACGCATCGAGGGCGGCGCGCGCGAACCGCCCCACCGGCACGATCCGCTGCTTGCTGCCCTTGCCGGTCACCCGCACGATGTCGCCGTCCTGCACGTCGTCGACGTTGAGATCCACCACCTCCGAGATCCGCGCGCCGGTGGCGTACAGCAGTTCGAGCAGGGCCCGATCGCGAAGCGCGACGGGGTCGTCGCCGCCGGTAGCGGTGAGGAGCCGGTCCATCTGCTCGATCGAGATCGCCTTGGGCAGTCGCAGCGCGAGCTTCGGCGGCTTCACGTCGCGCGCGGCATCCGTGTCGACCAGGCCCTCCTCAGCGAGGTAACGGTGGAAGCTGCGCACCGACGACAGGATGCGCGCGATCGACGAAGCGCTCAGCTCACCTTCGCCGACCGTGCGCGCCGCCTGGGTGAAGGCGCTGATGTCGCTCTCCCCCACGGTCGCCATGTCGTGGATGCCGCGCGACCGCAGCCATTCCGAATAGCGCCCGAGGTCGCGACGATACGCGGCGATCGTGTTCGCCGAGAGGCCGCGTTCGATGGTGATGTGGCGCAGGAACCCGTCGATCGCCCGGTCGACTCCGGTCGGACCGGCCACCGCCTGCTGAGCCATCGTCGCGCCGCGACTATTCGGTGGCGAGCTCGGGCACGGCCCCGCGGAAGCGGGGGTGGGCGGGCCAGGCGTCGTCGGCGGGCCGCAGCGTCGACCAGCCCTTCGCCCGGGAAGCGTGGGCGGCGAGCGTCCCGATCGCGAGCGACGGGTTCTGCACCCGGCTGGCGAGCACAGCGTCGAACGCGTCGTCGAGGCTCACCCACCGCTTCTCCATGTCGGCTTCCTCGCCGGTGCGCTCGAAAGCGGGCACCTCGCGCAGGCCGCGGGCCACGAAGATCCGGATAGCCTCGTTGTTCCCACCGGGCGTCGTCACGTAGTCGATCAGCACATGCCAGTCGTCGGCCTCGAGATCGACCTCCTCCGCCAGCTCCCGTTTTGCGGCGTCGAGCGGCGACTCGGAGTCGACGTCGAGGAGCCCGGCCGGCGGTTCCCATTCACGACTGCGCACCGGATGCCGGTACTGCTTGATCAGCAGCACCCGGTCGGCGTCGTCGAGCGCGAAGATCGCGACCGCGCCCGGGTGGTCGACGAAGTCGCGCCGCAGCGTCGCTCCCCCGTAGCGGAAACCTTCGCGCCGCACGTCCCAGACATACCCGTCGAACACGACCTCGCTCGACGACACCGGCGCTTCCGCCGGCTCGTCGGCCAGCACGAAGCCCGCGGCGCCGACAGCGGCGTTCTCAGGCATCCGCATCCTGCGCCGGGAACAGCCGAGTGGCTTCTTGACGCTCGAGCGACGCCGCCACGAGCCCCTGGAACAGCGGATGCGGCCGGCTGGGCCGCGAACGAAGCTCCGGGTGCGCCTGGGTCGCCACGTAGTAGGGGTGCACGTCGCGCGGCAGCTCGACGTACTCCACCAGATGGCCGTCGGGCGAGACGCCCGAGAACCAGAGTCCGGCATCCGCGATCTGCTCGCGGTATCTGTTGTTGACCTCGTAGCGGTGGCGGTGACGCTCGGCAGCAGTCGGAGCCCCGTAGACCTCTTCGACGATGGAGCCGGATGCGAGCTCGGCTTCGTAGAGACCGAGTCGCATCGTGCCGCCCAGGTCGCCGCCTGCGATGATGTCGACCTGCTCGGCCATCGTCGCGATCACGGGGAACTCGGTGTCGGGGTCGAACTCGCTCGAGGAGGCGCCGGTCAGCCCGACGACGTTCCGCGCGTATTCGATCACCATGCACTGGAGGCCGAGACAGAGGCCGAGGGCCGGGATGCCGTTCTCGCGGGCGAAGCGCAGCGCACCGAGCTTGCCCTCGATGCCGCGCACGCCGAATCCGCCGGGCACGAGGATCCCGTCCACTCCGTCGACCCCGGAGAGCTCACGGGCGGCTCCCTCGGGCGTCTCGCAGTTGTCGGAGGGGATCCACTTGATCTTCACCTTCGTGCGGTGGGCGAAGCCTCCCGCACGCAGCGCCTCGGTCACCGAGAGGTAGGCATCGGGAAGGTCGATGTACTTGCCCACCAGGCCGATCGTCACCTCGTGCTTGGGCTCGTGCACGGCGTCGAGCAGCGGCTGCCAGCCCGACCAGTCCACGTCGCTCGCCTTGTCGCCCAGGTCGAGGTGGTCGACGATGTAGGCGTCCAGACCCTGCTCGTGCAGCATGGTGGGGATGTCGTAGATCGACGGCACGTCGATCGCGTTCACCACGGCCTGCTCGTCGACGTCGCACATCAGCGCGATCTTGCGCTTGTTGCTCTCGGAGACGGGCCGGTCGCTGCGCAGCACCAGCGCATCCGGCTGGATGCCGATCGAACGCAGGGCGGCCACCGAGTGCTGCGTAGGCTTCGTCTTCTGCTCACCGGAGGCGTTCATGAACGGCACCAGCGACACGTGCACGAAGAACACGTTCTTGCGGCCGAGCTCGTGGCGCACCTGGCGAGCCGACTCGATGAACGGCTGCGATTCGATGTCGCCCACCGTGCCGCCGATCTCGGTGATGATCACGTCGGGGCGTGAGGCGTCGTGGGCCTGCAGGCGCATCCGACGCTTGATCTCGTCGGTGATGTGCGGGATGACCTGCACCGTGTCGCCGAGGTACTCACCTCGGCGCTCTTTCGCGATCACGCTCGAGTAGATCTGCCCGGTCGTGACGTTCGCGGCCTGGTTCAGATTGATGTCGAGGAAGCGCTCGTAGTGCCCGATGTCGAGATCGGTCTCCGCGCCGTCGTCGGTCACGAAGACCTCGCCGTGCTGGAACGGGTTCATCGTTCCCGGGTCGACGTTGAGATAGGGATCGAGCTTCTGCATCACGACGCGCAAGCCGCGCGCGGTGAGCAAGTTGCCGAGGCTCGCGGCGGTGAGGCCTTTGCCCAGAGAAGAGACGACACCCCCGGTGACGAAGATGTGCTTCGTCAGTTTCGAGTCGTTCTGGTTCGTCGTACGGTCCGCGTCATGATCATCGTCCACGGAGTTCCATCCTAACAGTGGTCTGAGGGGGTCTCGTCGCTCGACGCGGTCAGGAGATCAGCACGTCGTCGTCAGCCTTCTCGGACGAGTCTTTCGATTCCCCCGGCTCGACCGGCTCTTCGTCGACGACCTCGACCACGACGACCTCCGGCTGCACCGGCCGCTGCAACAGCTCCACGAGCAGCAGGAGCACCACGGCGATCACTGCGGTCCAGATGATCTGCCCCGTCGAGAGCGGCCGCAGGAACAGGATGAAAGCGGCCGCTGCGACGCCGATCAGCACCTGGATGAGCACCCGCTGCCGGCCGAGCACCCGCCCGAACGCGCCGGTGGAGATGCCGCGGGCGTCGCCGATGGCGCGCAGCTTCGTCGCGGCATCGCCGAAGGCCCGGCGCAATGCGGGCGCGGGGCGGTACGGGCCGACGGCCCAGCTGATCACCATCACCGTGAACGCCAGCACCGCCACCGCCACCACCGTGCTGGCGACCCTCGACGTCACGGCGTCGTAGATCACCCCGGCCGCGTCGATCGGAACATACCGGGGCGCTATCGAGGCCACCGTGACGAGGTTGCCGATCCGGAGAGCGATCCCCAGCAGCACCATCACCACGCCGAGCGACAACCCGGTCCAGAACAGGGTCACCGTGCGGCGTTTGGCCACCACCACCCCGGCGGCCAGGAACGCGATCGCGATCCACGGAAGCCACATCCCGAGGCTGACGGCAAGTCCGTAAGCGAGGGTCAGCTGTCCGAAGCTGTCGGATTTCGCCACCACGATGTTGACGTCGACCGTGGGGATCGCATCGGCGAAACTCAACCCCTGGTCGATCATCGCCGCCTTCACGGCCTCGATGATCGGTCCGAGCTGCACGGAGAGCTCACCGGACGAGGAGATCGAGAGCGCCCCCGCCGGATCGTTCGTCATCGCGGCCACCAGCTGCTGGTGACTCACCCGGAGCGCCTGCTCCCAGATGTCGGCGAACGCCGGCGACTCCACGAAGTTCGTCACCACGGTGGTCGCGAGCGACTGCAGGCCGAGCGCCGCCGGCTTCTTCAGCGCGGTGAGGGCGGCGGATGCGGCGGGCGGCAGACCGAGTTGATCGACGGCATCGAACACATCGCTCGTGGTCTTCTCGAAGTCGACCTGCTGCTCCACCGCGGTCATCACCTCGTCGATCACGAACGCTTGCACGGCCTGGTCTTTCGCCAGCGGCGCGAACGTCGACACGAACGCCTCGGTGTCGGCCAGCTGACTCTGCGTCCAGTTGGCCGCGACGGCCACCGGCGCGAGGATCAGCCCGATCACCACGAGAACGACGGATGCGACGGTGCGGCCCCGGCGACGCCCCGATCGTCGGCGTCCGGCCGGCTCCGCGCCGTCCTCCATCGGGAGGGGAAGAGTGTCGGCCAGCCGCGCCTCTTCGCGCAGCCGCTCGTTCTCCGCCTGGAGCTGTTCGACGAGTGCCGCCAACTCGCTGTTCGTCATCCGTGCCATCGTCTCATCCCCTCAGAACCCCCGATGGCTATCAGTGTGGCACAGCGAGGCTCTGCGCCGTGGAGAGGAGTTCGGCCGCGTGCGCGAGACCCGATTCCGAGTCGGGCAGGCCCGACAGAAGCCGTGCCATCTCGGCCAGGCGCTCCTCCCCGGCGAGCTGCACGACGTTGCTCGCGGTCACCGGCCCGTCTTGGTCTTTCTCGACCCGGAGGTGATTGGTGGCGAACGCGGCGACCTGCGCCAAGTGGGTCACCACGATCACCTGGGAGCTGCGTGCCAGCACGGCGAGACGCCGGCCGATCTCGATCGCGGATGCACCACCCACCCCGGCGTCCACCTCGTCGAACACGAAGGTCGGCACCGGATCGGCGGCCGCCAACACCACTTCGATCGCGAGCATCACCCGGGAGAGCTCACCCCCGGAGGCGCCCTTGCTGAGCGGCCGCGGTTCGCTGCCCTCGTGCGGCCGCAGCAGGAACTGCACCAGGTCGCGACCGGTCGAACCCAGATCGTCCCGCTCCTGCACCTCCACCACGAAGCGTGCGTTCGGCATCGCGAGCGCACCCAGTTCCTCGGTGACCGCCGCCGAAAGGCTCTCGGCCGCGGCCCGGCGCAGCGCGCTGAGGTCGGCGGCGATGCGCGTCAGCTCAGCGAACTCGTCGTCGACGAGCGCCGAGAGCTGCTCGATGCGATCGGAGTCGGAGTCGAGTTCGAGCAGCCGCGGCTCCGCCTCCGCGGTGAAAGCGAGCACGTCGGAGAGCTCGGGCCCATACTTGCGGGTCAGCACGGTGAGTTGTGCGCGCCGCTCCTGCACGCGGTCGAGCTCGCCCACCTCGTCGGTCTCGAGACCGGACACGTAACTGGCCAGCTGAGTGGAGATGTCGGAGACGATGAAACTCGCATTGGCGAGCGCCTCGACGATGGGGGCGAGCGCCGCGTCGTGGTGCGCCACCCGTTCGAGGCTGCGGAGGGCGGTGTCGATGAGCCCGACGGTGTCGGGCCCGTCGCCGGATTCGCTCGAGATGCCCTCCCGGGCCTCGGCCGCCGCCAGCCTCAGGTCTTCGAGGTTCGTCAGACGCCCGGCGAGGTCGGCCAACTCGACGTCTTCGCCGTCGACCGGCGCGACCGCCGAGATCTCGTCGATGGCCGCTCGCAATTGCTCGGCTTCGCGCAGGCGCGACGAGCGCTCGGTCACCAGCGCCTCGATCTCGGAGCTGTGCGCCTGCCACGACTCGTAGAGACTGCGGTACTCGGTCAGGCGCTCGGCGAGCGCCGCTCCCGCGAAGCTGTCGAGTGCCCCACGCTGGGCGGATTGGCTCTTCAGCCGCAGCTGATCGGACTGACCGTGCACCACCACCAGTGCATTCCCGAGCTCGGAGAGCACGCTGATCGGCGCCGATCGGCCGCCGACCACCGCCCGGCTGCGCCCCTCGGCCGACACCGAGCGGGACAGGATGACCTCGACGTCGCCGTCGCCACCCGCGTCGTCGAGGTCTCCCCCGACCTCGCGTACGCGATCGGCCACCACGCCGTCGCGCCCCACCAGGATGCGCCCCTCGATCCACGCCTGCGCCGCACCCGAGCGGATGGACCCGGTGTCGGCCCGCTCGCCGAACAGCAGCCCGAGTGCAGACACCACCATGGTCTTGCCGGCACCGGTCTCACCGGTGACGGCTGTGAATCCCGGTCCGAGCGGTAGCACCGCTTCGCCGATCACCCCGAGGTCTCGGATCGACAGTTCCTCAATCACGATCCATCGGCCCCCGCCACCCGTTCACGGGCAGATTGAACTTGCGCACCAGCCGGTCGGTGAACGGCGCCATGTGCAGCCGCGCCAACCGCACCGGCGTGGGCGAACGACGAACCACCACGCGCGCGCCCTTCGGCAGATCCCACATCCGCCGCCCGTCGGCCCAGAGCACCGCCCCGCCCTGCGTGCGGTCGAGCACCTCGACCGCGAGGGCGGAATCCGGGCCCACCACGAGCGGGCGGGCGAACAGCGCGTGGGGGCTGAGCGGAACCATCAGCAGGGCATCGAGGCTCGGCCACACCACCGGTCCGCCGGCCGAGAAGGAGTAGGCGGTCGACCCGGTCGGCGTCGACATCACCACGCCGTCGCAGCCGAAGCTCGAGAGTGGCCGCCCGTCGACCTCCACCACGACCTCGAGCATCCGCTCCCGGCTCGCCTTCTCGACGGTGGCCTCGTTCAACGCCCAGGTCTCGTAGACGACTTCGGAGTCGACCTTCACCCGCACCGACAGCGTCATGCGCTCTTCGACCAGGTAGTCACGGCCGAGCGCACGGTTGACCGTCTCTGTGAGGTCTTCGCGGTCGCTCTCGGCGAGGAATCCGACGTGCCCGAGGTTCACCCCGAGCAAGGGCACCGTCGACCCGCGCACCAGTTCGGCCGCGCGCAGGATGGTGCCGTCGCCGCCGAGCACGATCACGAGTTCGAGGTCGAAGACCGTCACGCCCGAACCGAGCGTCTCGAACGCCCCCAGATGGGCGAGTGCATCGGCTCGATCGTTCTCGTCGAGCGGCGCGATCACCGGGATCACCCCGGCGGCGCGCAACTGCTGGCACACGCTCTGCGCGGCCACCACGGAATCGTGACGCCCGGTGTGCAGAACGACCAGCATGTATCGCTCAGCAGACACGCATCACGCTCCTGTCATCTCGGTGACTCGTTCCAACCATTCTGTCGGATGAGAACCCACCTCCCGATTGAACCAGACCAGGTACTCGAGATTCCCGGCACCGCCGGCAATTGGGGAAGGGATCAGGCCGGCTGTGGATAACCCGAGGTCGAAGGCGGCCCAGAGCACGTTCGACACCGCATCGGCGCGGAGCCCCGCGTTCCGCACGATGCCTTCCTTCACGCCGGTGCGCCCCACCTCGAACTGCGGCTTCACCAGCAGCACGAAATCGGCGTCGGGCCGGGCGACCGACTGCAACGGCTCCAGCACCAAGCCGAGCGAGATGAACGACAGGTCGGCCACCACGAGGTCGACCGGGCGATCGATCCCGGATGCCCCGGCGAGCGTGTCCGGAGCTGCGAAGCGCAGATTGAACCCCTCCACCGCGACGACCCGAGGATCCCGGGCGATGATCGGGTCGAGCTGGCCGTGCCCCACATCGGCGGCGATCACCGGTTCGGCACCGCGCTCCAGCAGCACCTGAGTGAAGCCGCCCGTGGAAGCGCCGGCATCCAGCGCCAGCGTTCCCTCGACGCGCACGCCGGAGAACGCGTCGAGTGCCGCGATCAGCTTGTTGGCACCTCGGCTCACGTAGCGGTCGACCGCGTCCACTGTCACGAGCTGCCCGTCCGCCACGGGGAACGATGCCTTCACTTGCGGCGTACCGTCGACGCGTACATAGCCGTTGGCGATCAGGCGCGCGGCATGGGTGCGCGACCGGGCGAGGCCGCGAGCGGCGACCACGGCATCCAGACGAGCACTACCCATCCGACGGCGACACGTCTCCGCCCTCGAGGCGGGCCTTCAATTCGTCGTGCACCTGGGCATAGGCGGTCGCGCGCTGGTCCAGGGGCTGTTCCTCGATCACGCGGAGCCGCGGAACCAGAGCGGCATCGTTGTCGACGTCGTCCGTGTTCACCTGCCCAGCGTACCCCGCGCATCCGACGGCGACACCGTGGCGGACGGCCGTTCCTCAGCTGTAGAGAGCGGGATCGACGTCGAGCGCGTGAATCGAGAGCCCGGAGTTCCAGATCGCCGCCGACCCGGCCCGCACGAGGTCGGTCGCCGAATCGCCGGGCTTCACCACCCGCACCACGTGCCCCTTCATTCGCACGACGGACGCGCCCACCGTGGTCTCCGAGCCGTCTTTCGACGTCGAGGTGGCGGGGTACGGATCGAACAGCTGCCGCAGATCCGCGAGGATGAAGTCGGGCCGCGACCCCTGGGGCGCAGCGAGCAACTGCTTGGCCCGGTCGATGCCGGTCAGCACGTGGATGGCCCGCAGGCCGGCGCGTTTCGCGCCCATGGTGTCGGTGTCGAGGCGATCGCCGATGAATGCCGCGTTCTCGGCGCCGAAGCGCGCGAGCGCCAGCTCGAAGATCGTCGCCTCGGGCTTCCCCGCCACCACGGGCAACCGGCCGACGGCCGTGTGCACCGCCGATACCAAGGTGCCGTTGCCGGGCGCGATGCCCCCGGCCACGGGAATGGTCCAGTCGGTGTTGGTGGCGACCCAGTGCACCGCAGGGTCGTGCAGTGCGAAGCTCGCCTCGGCGAGCTGCGTCCACCCCACCTCGGGCGCGAACCCCTGCACCACGGCGGCCGGGTGGTCGGATGCCGACCGGGTCACGACGAATCCGGCCTTCTCGACTTCGGAGACGAGACCGATGCCGCCCACCACGAGCACGGTCGACCCGGGATCGATCAGGGTGACGAGAACGCGCATGGCCGCCTGCGGCGAGGTCACTACGTCCGCCGGAGCAACGGTCAGCCCGAAGCTGCTGAGATGCTCGGCGACCTGGGCGTCGGTGCGCGAGGCGTTGTTGGTGATGTACCCGGTGCGGAGCCCCTCGGAGACGACGCGCGAAAGCGACTCGACCGCGTGCGGGATCGCTGTCGGACCTTGATAGACGACGCCGTCGAGATCGGCCAGAACGGCGTCGACGCCGTCGAGCGGCAGCACCGGCTCAGTCCTCTTCGCTCTGAACAGACCCATCGTCCTCTTCCTCGAATACCTCGATCGTGTCGTCGGGTTCGCCGTTCAACGCGAGGTCCGCGCGCTCGGCGCGGGCCCGCCACAGGGCCGACTCCTCGTCTTGCCCGAGTTCGGCCAGCACCTCCGCGTAGGCGTCGAACAACTCAGGGCTGTAGGAATACGCCACATCGGGGTTCAGCTGCGGGATCTCGAGCTCCGTCAGCGCCGCATCCGCCTGCCCGAGGTCGAGCCGTGCGCCCGACATCGCGATGGCCACGGCGACCTGCGACGGCACCGACAGTGTCGACCGCTCGACGGATCTCCCGACCTCGAGCGCGCGCTCGGGCCGCCCCATCCCCCGCTCGCTGTCGATCATCAAGGCCAGTTGCTCGTTGGAACCGGAGATGCGGCGGAAGGTGCGGAGCTCGCGCAAGGCGAGGGCATAATCGCCGGTCGCGTAGGCGGTGATCGCGAGGGTCTCGCGAACCACACCGATCCGGCCGGCGCGACGGGAGGCCGACGTCGCGTGCAGGTGCGCCAATTCGGGGTTCTCCTCGATCAGGCGGCCGGCCATCACCAGGTGCCGGGCGACCTCTTCGGCGTTCTCCTTGTTCAGCGTCTTCAGTTCGTTGCGCGCGACCTTGTCGAGATCACGCCCGACGACGTCGTCGGGGATCTCGGGGTCGTCATGACGTGGACGCACGGCGCGCAGCTCGCGAGCGAGCAGCTCCTCCTCGGTGAGCGGCGGGCGCTCGAACCGGGATGCGTTCTGGTCGTTGCGCGCCGGTTTGCCGTCCTTGGTCCACAGCCGCCGCTCGCCCGGGCCGCCGTTCGACGGCCGCCCGCCGCGATCGGGTCGCCCGCCACGGTCCCCACCGCTACGCTCAGGTCGACCGCCACGATCGGAACCGCCCCGTTCCGGACGACCACCACGATCGGAACCGCCCCGCTCCGGACGACCACTTCGGTCGAAACCACCGCGCTCCGCACCTCCGCGGTCGGAACCATCTCGCGCGGGACGGCCACTGCGCTCAGAACCGCCGCGCTCCGGACGACCGCCGCGATCCGCGCTGCCCGTCCGGGCAGGTCGACCGGCGCCGTCAGGGCGTCCGCCCCGATCGGGGCGATCTCCGCGATCAGGCCGACCCCCCTGCGCCGGACCCCCGGCGCGCTCGGGACGGGCACTCCGATCGCTCCGGCCCCCGGCATCCGGGCGCCCACCGCGATCGGGCCGCGAACTGCTGTCACGGCGCGGGGTGAACGGGCGCTTGTCGGAGTCGTTACGGGCCGGCCGGCTGCCGTGTGGCCGCGCCGGGCCCGAGTCGCTGCGAGGAGGGCGACGACCACTGTCATCGCGCTTCGGACGTGCGTCATCGCCGCGCTCGTCGCGACGCTTCTCGTCATCGTTGTCGGTCACGATGGGCCCTCCTCAGGTACTCATTCGGCGGCTGAAAAACCACGGACTTAACGCAAAATGGCCACCCATTGCTGGGTGGCCATTTCACAAAGAAGTCCGGCGGTGTCCTACTCTCCCACAAGGTCCCCCTTGCAGTACCATCGGCGCAGAGAGTCTTAGCTTCCGGGTTCGGAATGTGACCGGGCGTTTCCCTCTCGCTATGGCCGCCGAAACACTATTGATGTATCAAAGTGAATCGAACAATCATTGCTGATTTGTTCGGCTCTCGACCGTACATCGAGAACCACATAGTGGACGCAAGCAATCTTGGCTCTAAATACCAGCCTTACAACGGTATGAAGATAGTGATTATCAAGTTATCGGCTTATTAGTACAGGTCAGCTCCACGAGTCTTTAGTCCTCGCTTCCACATCCTGCCTATCAACCCAGTAGTCTAGCTGGGAGCCTCTCACCCGAAGGTATGGAAATCTCATCTCAAGGCCGGCTTCCCGCTTAGATGCTTTCAGCGGTTATCCATCCCGAACGTAGCTAATCAGCGGTGCTCCTGGCGGAACAACTGACACACCAGAGGTTCGTCCAACCCGGTCCTCTCGTACTAGGGTCAGATCCTTTCAAATTTCCTACGCGCGCAGCGGATAGGGACCGAACTGTCTCACGACGTTCTAAACCCAGCTCGCGTACCGCTTTAATGGGCGAACAGCCCAACCCTTGGGACCTACTCCAGCCCCAGGATGCGACGAGCCGACATCGAGGTGCCAAACCATGCCGTCGATATGGACTCTTGGGCAAGATCAGCCTGTTATCCCCGAGGTACCTTTTATCCGTTGAGCGACAGCGCTTCCACAAGCCACTGCCGGATCACTAGTCCCGACTTTCGTCCCTGCTCGACTTGTCAGTCTCACAGTCAAGCTCCCTTGTGCACTTACACTCGCCATCTGATTGCCAACCAGATTGAGGGAACCTTTGGGCGCCTCCGTTACTTTTTAGGAGGCAACCGCCCCAGTTAAACTACCCACCAGGCACTGTCCCTGAACCGGATTACGGTTCGAAGTTAGATATCCAGAGTGACCAGAGTGGTATTTCAACAATGACTCCACCTGAACTAGCGTCCAAGCTTCAAAGTCTCCCACCTATCCTACACAAGCCACACCGAACACCAATACCAAGCTGTAGTAAAGGTCACGGGGTCTTTCCGTCCTGCTGCGCGTAACGAGCATCTTTACTCGTAGTGCAATTTCGCCGAGTTCGCGGTTGAGACAGCTGGGAAGTCGTTACGCCATTCGTGCAGGTCGGAACTTACCCGACAAGGAATTTCGCTACCTTAGGATGGTTATAGTTACCACCGCCGTTTACTGGGGCTTAAATTCTCAGCTTCGCCTTGCGGCTAACCGTTCCTCTTAACCTTCCAGCACCGGGCAGGCGTCAGTCCGTATACATCGTCTTGCGACTTGGCACGGACCTGTGTTTTTAGTAAACAGTCGCTTCCCACTGGTCTCTGCGGCCTTCAAACGCTCCAGGAGTAAATCCCTTCACGCCTCAGGCCCCCCTTCTCCCGAAGTTACGGGGGCATTTTGCCGAGTTCCTTAACCACGATTCTCTCGATCTCCTTGGTATTCTCTACCTGACCACCTGAGTCGGTTTGGGGTACGGGTGACTGGAACCTCGCGTCGATGCTTTTCTTGGCAGCATAGGATCACTGATTTCGTCCGTGAGGACTACCCATCGGGTCTCAGGCTATATGAACGACGGATTTGCCTATCGTTCGCCCTACATCCTTAGACCGGGACAACCATCGCCCGGCTCAGCTACCTTCCTGCGTCACACCTGTTAATACGCTAACCGCACCAGAACGGGTTCGAGCGTTAGACCGGTCCCGTCACCCCCGAAGGGGATCAGTGGTCCGGGTTAGGACTCTTAGCACTACTGGATTAGCTTGGGCGGTTCTTCGTCAGTACGGGAATATCAACCCGTTGTCCATCGACTACGCCTGTCGGCCTCGCCTTAGGTCCCGACTTACCCAGGGCGGATTAACCTGGCCCTGGAACCCTTGGTCTTTCGGAGGACGGGTTTCTCACCCGTCTTTCGCTACTCATGCCTGCATTCTCACTCGTGTAGCCTCCACGGCTGGTTTACACCGCCGCTTCGCTGGCCACACGACGCTCTCCTACCCATCTATGCGACTGGACCACGAAGGCCTGTCACTAACATAAATGCCACAAATTCGGTGGCGTGCTTGAGCCCCGTTACATTGTCGGCGCGGAATCACTTGACCAGTGAGCTATTACGCACTCTTTCAAGGGTGGCTGCTTCTAAGCCAACCTCCTGGTTGTCTGTGCAACTCCACATCCTTTCCCACTTAGCACGCGCTTTGGGACCTTATTTGGTGGTCTGGGTTGTTTCCCTCTCGACGATGAAGCTTATCCCCCACCGTCTCACTGCTGCGCTCTCACTTACCGGCATTCGGAGTTTGGCTAACGTCAGTAACCTTTTGGGGCCCATCGGCTATCCAGTAGCTCTACCTCCGGCAAGAAACACGCAACGCTGCACCTAAATGCATTTCGGAGAGAACCAGCTATCACGAAGTTTGATTGGCCTTTCACCCCTATCCACAGCTCATCCCCTCCATTTTCAACTGAAGTGGGTTCGGTCCTCCACGACGTCTTACCGTCGCTTCAACCTGGCCATGGATAGATCACTTCGCTTCGGGTCTAGAACATGCGACTGATTCGCCCTATTAAGACTCGCTTTCGCTACGGCTGCCCCTCACGGGTTAACCTCGCCACATATCACTAACTCGCAGGCTCATTCTTCAAAAGGCACGCTGTCACACCTACAAGGGTGCTCCAACGGTTTGTAAGCAAACGGTTTCAGGTACTATTTCACTCCCCTCCCGGGGTACTTTTCACCTTTCCCTCACGGTACTTGTCCGCTATCGGTCATCTGGGAGTATTTAGGCTTATCAGGTGGTCCTGACAGATTCACACGGGATTTCTCGGGCCCCGTGCTACTTGGGATACTCTTCGCGCCATTGCAACATTTCGACTACGGGGTTGGCACCCTCTATGACTGGCCTTTCAATGCCATTCGTCTATATTGCGTTGTAACGCTTGCTGTTCGGCAGAATCAGCAGAAAAGTCCCGCAACCCCGACCATGCAACGCCTGCCGGCTATCACACATGATCGGTTTAGCCTCTTCCGGTTTCGCTCGCCACTACTAACGGAATCGCTTTTGCTTTCTCTTCCTGTGGGTACTGAGATGTTTCACTTCCCCACGTTCCCTCTACCCGCCCTATATATTCAGGCGGGAGTCACCGGGTCACCTTGCGGGCCCAGCGGGGTTTCCCCATTCGGAAATCCTCGGATCAAAGCTCTATTATCAGCTCCCCGAGGCTTATCGCAGATTTATACGTCCTTCTTCGGCTCCAGATGCCAAGGCATCCACCGTTTGCTCTTAGAAACTTGAAATCACATGAGTTTGAATCGATCTTTCGTTAGAAAAATTGACCAATGATCTACAGAACCCCGAAGGGTTCTTGTTGATCTTTGTGATCCAGGACAAAGTCCTGAATCTAAGATGCTCGCGTCCACTGTGTAGTTCTCAAAGTACGGGCGGTACCCTTCCGCGCCTCGCTACTGCGAGACAAGAAAAGGTCCTGAGGTTCAGTCCAACTGCCGAAGCAGAAGATCCGGTCCCTCAGGACCCAACAGCGTGCGTATGCAATCTCCCCCGGTCAGACATTTTCCAAACCCGAAGGTCGTACTGGCGTCTAGCCGGCTCTTACTGCATCAATGTCAATGTTCCACCCATGAGCTACCAGCGAGAACGTATGTCTCGATCTGGCCTCTGGACAACCGAAGTTGCCAGTGCTCCTTAGAAAGGAGGTGATCCAGCCGCACCTTCCGGTACGGCTACCTTGTTACGACTTAGTCCTAATCACCGATCCCACCTTCGACGGCTCCCTCCACAAGGGTTGGGCCACCGGCTTCGGGTGTTACCGACTTTCATGACTTGACGGGCGGTGTGTACAAGGCCCGGGAACGTATTCACCGTGGCGTTGCTGATCCACGATTACTAGCGACTCCGACTTCATGAGGTCGAGTTGCAGACCTCAATCCGAACTGAGACCGGCTTTTTGGGATTCGCTCCACCTTACGGTATTGCAGCCCTTTGTACCGGCCATTGTAGCATGCGTGAAGCCCAAGACATAAGGGGCATGATGATTTGACGTCATCCCCACCTTCCTCCGAGTTGACCCCGGCAGTCTCCTATGAGTTCCCACCATTACGTGCTGGCAACATAGAACGAGGGTTGCGCTCGTTGCGGGACTTAACCCAACATCTCACGACACGAGCTGACGACAACCATGCACCACCTGTTTACGAGTGTCCAAAGAGTTGACCATTTCTGGCCCGTTCTCGTATATGTCAAGCCTTGGTAAGGTTCTTCGCGTTGCATCGAATTAATCCGCATGCTCCGCCGCTTGTGCGGGCCCCCGTCAATTCCTTTGAGTTTTAGCCTTGCGGCCGTACTCCCCAGGCGGGGAACTTAATGCGTTAGCTGCGACACGGAGACCGTGGAATGGTCCCCACATCTAGTTCCCAACGTTTACGGCGTGGACTACCAGGGTATCTAATCCTGTTCGCTCCCCACGCTTTCGCTCCTCAGCGTCAGTTACGGCCCAGAGATCTGCCTTCGCCATCGGTGTTCCTCCTGATATCTGCGCATTCCACCGCTACACCAGGAATTCCAATCTCCCCTACCGCACTCTAGTCTGCCCGTACCCACTGCAGGCTGGAGGTTGAGCCTCCAGTTTTCACAGCAGACGCGACAAACCGCCTACGAGCTCTTTACGCCCAATAATTCCGGACAACGCTTGCACCCTACGTATTACCGCGGCTGCTGGCACGTAGTTAGCCGGTGCTTTTTCTGCAGGTACCGTCACTTTCGCTTCTTCCCTACTAAAAGAGGTTTACAACCCGAAGGCCGTCATCCCTCACGCGGCGTTGCTGCATCAGGCTTGCGCCCATTGTGCAATATTCCCCACTGCTGCCTCCCGTAGGAGTCTGGGCCGTGTCTCAGTCCCAGTGTGGCCGGTCACCCTCTCAGGCCGGCTACCCGTCGTCGCCTTGGTGGGCCATTACCTCACCAACTAGCTGATAGGCCGCGAGTCCATCCTTGACCGAAATTCTTTCCACGACCAGATGATGCCATCGGTCGTCGTATCCGGTATTAGACGTCGTTTCCAACGCTTATCCCAGAGTCAAGGGCAGGTTACTCACGTGTTACTCACCCGTTCGCCACTGATCCAGAGGAGCAAGCTCCTCTTTCACCGTTCGACTTGCATGTGTTAAGCACGCCGCCAGCGTTCGTCCTGAGCCAGGATCAAACTCTCCGTAAATGTTTATTTGCACGACCACCGAAGTGGCCGGCACATTTTTTGTGCGACCGAACCGGAATGGGTTCTGCATCGCACGAGTTTGAAACTGACAAGACAAATCATTACTGACTTGCTTTGTTGTTCTAAATGTATTCCAAAGGAATCCCTTCTGACCTAAGTCAGACGGGGTTTTTGGCATTTGACATTGTGCACGCTGTTGAGTTCTCAAGGATCGGATGCTCTGAATACCAGGCCTTTCGGCTTTCGTTTCAGGCAACTTCTCTATATTACTTGTTTCGATCTCCGTGTCAAATCGGCCGTTTTTCGGTGTCGAGATCAGATCTCGGCGCGCCAAACGAAGCCATGACTTCGAAGGTCAGGATTCAGATGTTGTTCGTAGCCGCGTCACCCTGTAGCTCAATGCTTTTCAGTGTTTCGCGTTGCTCCGAGGCAACTTCTCAACCCTACCACTCCCGCGCTCTGTGTCAAATCGGCGTTTTCGCTGTGTTTGAGATAATCTCAGGCGCGAATCCGACGCTTCGACAGCTGCGGGAGCGGTGTCTGTACATCCTAAGCTTTCAGACACAGAACTACTAGGTAGTTTGTGCCTTTTCGGCTTATGGGATGGTCCCTCTTGAGGCCGGGAAGCTCTTCCGCTTTCCGCACCTTTGGGGTGACGAGTTAGAAGATTACGCGGATGTTTCGAGGGGTGGCAAATTGCGATGCATCCCGGGCGTGTCGCCCTGAGATTTCGCGGATGTAGTCTCAAGGAGACAGATTGTCGCAAGAGAGGAACACCCCTGATGGTGTACACGGTAATGGCGACACGAGGTCCGGGTGATGCGCGCGATGCGCTCTACCCCTCCGTGGACGCGAAGTTCACGATCGTCGGCGAAGAGCGAGACGGTGTCGATCCGGTCTGGCACGCGGCATCCGCTGTTCGGGTTCACGAGAAGGCCGGTGACGCCGAGGCGCCCACCGGCACAACGGGCTCGTCGTTCGCGATGACGGATGCGCGTGTGCTCATCCGCGCCTCCACGGGCACGAAGAAGAGTGATGTCGCGGTGGGTCACGTGCGGTACCCGTGGATCCAGGAAGTCGGCTACCACCGGTCGACCGGTGCCGAGGATCCCGGAGTGGTGCAGTTCACCGTGCACCTGCGCGGCGACGACGACGTGATCGTGCGCCGCTCGGTGACACTCGAAGTCGGAACGAAAGACGACCCGCGCACCATCGCCCTGCAGGCCGCCGTGAAGATCGCCGACTACCGGCTGGCGACCACACCCAACCTCAGCGATGACAAGCGTTGGACGCTCGCGAAGCTGCGCACGCCGAAGCCACCGCTGCGCGAGGAGGCCGAGCTCACACTCATCCGTCTCCCCGGATCGGTGCACGTCAGCCCCGACACCGCGATCCCCGTCACCGTCGGGTGATCGGCCGGGCGGGTCCGGTCAGCTGATCGTGACGCCGGCGAGTGTCTTCTTGCCGCGACGCAGCACCGCGAACCCGCCCGCCAACGCGGCACCCCCGAGAGCGGCGCTCTCGTCGGACACCTTCGCGTTGTTCAGATAGACGCCGCCTTGCGCGATGGCGCGGCGGCCCTCCCCCAGGCTCGAGACGAGACCGGTGTCGAGCAGAGCCTCCACCACGGTCGTCTCCGCCGTTGCCGGGACGTTCGGCAGTTCCGCGATCGCCGCACCGAGCGTGGCCTCATCGAGGTCGGCGAGTTCGCCCTGGCCGAAGAGTGCGGCCGCGGCCGCGATCGCGGCATCCGTCGCCGCCACTCCGTGCACGAGCGCCGTCACCTCATAGGCCAGCGCCCGCTGCGCCTCGCGACGGAACGGTTCGTCGGCCACCGCCTGGGCCAAGCGCTCGATCTCGGTCCGCGGCCGGAACGAGAAGATCTTCAACCGGTCGATCACGTCGGCGTCGTCGGTGTTGAGCCAGAACTGGTAGAACGCGTAGGGGCTGGTGAGCGCGGGGTCGAGCCAGATGGCGTTGCCTTCGCTCTTGCCGAACTTCGTGCCGTCGGAATTCGTGATGAGCGGGGTGCCGATCGCGTGCACACTGACGTGCTCGGTTCGGTGGATGAGATCCGTTCCGCTCGTGAGGTTGCCCCACTGATCGCTGCCCCCGGTCTGCAGCACGCAGCCGTAACTCCGGTAGAGCTCGAGGTAGTCGAGCCCTTGCAGGATCTGGTAGCTGAACTCGGTGTAGCTGATGCCGGCGTCGGAGTTCAACCGCGCCGACACGGCGTCCTTCTTCAGCATCGTGCCCACCCGGAAGTGCTTGCCGATGTCGCGCAGGAAGTCGATGGCCGAGAGCGGCGCCGTCCAGTCGAGGTTGTTCACCAGCCGGGCCGCGTTGTTGCCGTCGAAGCTGAGGAACCGGGCCACTTGGCTCTGCAGGTAGCCCACCCACTCGGCCACCGTGTCCTTCGTGTTGAGCGTGCGCTCGGCGCTCGGCCGGGGATCGCCGATCAGGCCCGTCGATCCGCCCACCAGACCGAGCGGTTTGTGCCCTGCGAGCTGAAGGCGCCGCATCACCAGCAGCTGCACCAGATTGCCGAGGTGCAGACTCGGGGCCGTGGGGTCGAATCCGCAGTAGAACGTGATCGGATCGCCCGCCAGCAGGGACTTCAGTTCGGCCGGATCGGTGGAGACGTGCACCAGGCCGCGATAGACCAATTCGTCCCAGATATCGTCGAACGACGGATCGTTCTGCTGCACGATCCCGGGTGGGGCGACTGTCTCTGACACGGTGTCCAAGCCTACCAGCGAGGGAGGGTTCGAGCTGTCGGCGCTCACGCCTTCGGGTGGCGTTTGTAGGGCGAGACCGTGGGGTCGCCTTCGAGGAAGAAGCGCCATCGGAACGGGTCCCGGCCGCCCGGGCCGCTCACCCCGGTGCGCAGGCTGGTCGCGATGCCGGCGGAGCGGGCCTGCGGGAACTCCAGCGAGAACGGCTCGCGGTCGAGCGCCGCCCCGTTGTCGGTCATCGCGATGCCGAGCGCCCGCACGAGACGGGCGGGACCGCGGGCGAGCTCGGCGTCGTTCTTCGCCGTGGTGCGACGTTCTCGGGCGAGCTCGATGCCCTCGATCACCTCTCCACCGCGCAGCAGCACCGCGGTCGCCTCGCCAGGAGGTGAGCAGACAACGTTGGCGCAGACGTGCATCCCGTAGGTGAAATACGTGTACAGGTGGCCGGGATCGCCGTACATCACCGCGTTGCGGGCGGTCTTGCCACGGAAGGCGTGCGACCCCGGGTCGAGGCCTTCGCCGATGTACGCCTCGACCTCGGTGATGCGGATGGCCACGGCTCCCGCTGGAGAGTCGTGGCGGAACACGGCACCGAGGAGCAGCGGCGCGATCTCGAGCGAGGATTCGGCGAGGTCGATCATGATGGTGCGGGAGGCCGGATCAGAAGAGGCGGACGCCGAGCGCCAGGCTCACGACGATCCCGGCGACCACCACGACACCGGCGAGCGCGATGATCAGCCAGACCACGCGGTTCGGCAGCGGGCGGCGCCAGAACCCGGGGTCGCCGGGCGCGCGTTCGGGCTTGGGCTTCTTGTCGTTCATCAGACACCTCCGGGCAGGGCACCGGTCTGCGAGACGAGCGCCCGCACCCGTTCGGTCAGGGCGGCCAGTTGCTCCCGCACGCGGACGCCGGCCGTGCCGCCCGAGCCGTCGCGGCTCGCCACCGAACCCTCGATGGTGAGCACCGCCCGCACCTCGGGTGTCAGGTGCTCGGAGATGGCGGCGAACTGCTCGTCGCTCAGCTGGTCGAGGTCGAGATCGTGATCCTCGGCGAACTTCACCAGGGTGCCGGTGATCTCGTGCGCGTCACGGAAGGTGACGTGCTGCTTCACCAGCCACTCCGCGACATCCGTCGCCAGCGAGAAGCCCTGCGGTGCGAGCTCGGCCATCCGCTCGGTGTGGAAGGTCAGGGTGGCGACCATGCCGGTGAAAGCAGGCAGCAGGACCTCGAGGGTCTTGATCGAGTCGAAGACGGGCTCCTTGTCCTCCTGCAGGTCGCGGTTGTACGCGAGCGGAAGGCCCTTCAGCGTGGCCAGGAGCCCCGTGAGATTGCCGATCAGTCGGCCCGCCTTGCCACGGGCGAGCTCGGCGATGTCGGGGTTCTTCTTCTGCGGCATGATCGAGGAGCCCGTGGAGTACGAGTCCGAGAGCGTGACGAAGCCGAACTCCTTCGTGTTCCAGATGATGATCTCCTCCGCGAAGCGTGAGAGGTCGATGCCGATCTGGGCGGTGACGTAGGCGAACTCCGCCACGACATCGCGCGAGGCGGTGCCATCGATGGAGTTCTCGACCCCGTGAGCGAAGCCGAGGTCGTGCGCGACGAGCTCGGCGTCGAGGCCGAGGGTGTTGCCGGCCAGCGCTCCGGAGCCGTAGGGAGAGGCGTTCGCCCGCGCGTCCCAGTCGCGCAGGCGCTCGATGTCACGCACCAGGGGCCAGCAGTGCGCGAGCAGCTGATGCGCGAGGAGCACCGGTTGCGCGTGCTGCAGATGGGTGCGGCCGGGCAGGATGGCGCCGAAGTTCGCGTCGGCCTGCGAGGCGGTGGCGTCGATGAGGTCGACGAGGAGCCGGGCGAGCGTCGCCGCGTGATCGCGCAGGAGCATCCGCACCAGGGTGGCGATCTGATCGTTGCGGCTGCGGCCCGCACGGAGCTTGCCGCCGAGCTCGGGGCCGGAGAACTCGATCAGCCCGCGCTCGAGTGCCGAGTGCACGTCTTCATCCGTGGGCAGCGGAGTGAATTCGCCGCTGTCGACGGCGGCGGCGAGTTCGTCGAGGGCGTCGAGCATGCCCGTCAACTCGGCCTCGTCGAGGTAGCCTGCGCGCGCCAGCGCCCGGGCGTGAGCGCGCGAACCCGCGATGTCGTATTGCGCGAGCTGCCAATCGAAATGCGTCGAACGGCTCAGCTCGGCGAGCTCGGGAGCGGGGCCGCCGGAGAAGCGGCCTCCCCAGAGCGCGCCGGCCTCGGCTGCCCGTGAAGAGACGTCGTCGGACATCAGAAGCCCGCCTTCCGGACAGGAGTCGCCTGCTCGTTCTGCTCGAACAGCCAGACCAACAGCGCCTTCTGGGCGTGCAGGCGGTTCTCCGCCTCATCCCAGATCACGCTCTGCGGTCCGTCGATCACCTCGGCCGCGACTTCGTAGCCACGGTCGGCCGGGAGACAGTGCAGGAACAGCGCATCGCCCTTCGCCCGCGCCATCATGGCCGGATCGACCTGGTAGCCGCCGAAGGTCTTCACGCGCTCGGCCTTCTCGTCTTCTTTGCCCATCGACACCCAGGTGTCGGTGACCACGACGTCGGCTCCCGACGCAGCCTCCGCCGGATCGGTGAGCACCGTGACCGATCCCCCTGTTTCGGCGGCTCGCTTCTCGGCATCGGCGACGACGGATGCCGTGGGCGAGTATTCGGCCGGGCTCGCGATCCGCACGTGCATGCCCGCGGTCGCTCCGGCCAGCAGGTAGGACTGGGCCATGTTGCTCGCCCCGTCGCCGAGGAAGGCGACGGTGAGGCCTGCCAACTCGCCGCGGTGCTCGCGGATGGTGAGGAAGTCGGCGAGCAGCTGGCAGGGGTGGAAGTCGTCGGAGAGGGCGTTGACCACGGGCACCCGGGTGCCCGCCGCCATCTCCTCGAGCCCCGACTGCGCATAGGTGCGCCACACGATCGCGGCCACCTGGCGTTCGAGCACCCGCGCGGTGTCGGACGCCGTCTCCTTGCCGCCGAGCTGACTCGACGCGGTGGAGATGATGAGCGGGATGCCGCCGAGATCGGCGATGCCGACCGCGAACGACACCCGGGTGCGGGTCGAGGACTTGTCGAAGATGACCGCGACGGTCTGCGGACCGGCCAGGGGCTTGGCCTGGAATCGGTCCTTCTTCAGCTGCACGGCCAGATCGAGGATCTGCTGCTGCTCGGCCGGCGTGATGTCGTCGTCGCGGAGGAAGTGCCTGGTCATGGTTCGGTTCGCCTCAGTGTCGGGAAGAGTCGGAAGTGTTCAGGATAGCGAGGTCAGCCGACGCGGCGTGCCGTCAGTCGGCGGAGACCGCGTCGAAGGCTCGTCGGAGCCGTTCCGCGAACACGCGCACCTCGTCATCGCCGATGATCAGCGGAGGCGCGATACGCAGGCTCGAGTCGTTCGGGGCGTTGATGATCAGGCCGTTCGCGAGTGCCGCATCCGAGATCGGGCCGGCGACCGGTTCGCGGAGGCCGATGCCGATGAGCAGGCCCTGCCCCCGGATCTCCTCCACCAGCGGCGACTCGAGGCCCGCGATCACCGCGCGCAGTTCCGCGCCCCGCCGCGCGGCGTTCTCCACCAGGCCCGCGGACTCGATCTCGCCGAGCACGGCGTTGGCCGTGGCGGTGGCGAGCGGGTTGCCGCCGAAGGTGCTGCCGTGCTGACCCCGGGTGAAGAGGTCGGAGGCCCAGCCGAAGGTCACCAGCGAGCCGATCGGGAAACCGCCGGCCATCCCCTTCGCGATGGTGACCGCATCCGGCAGGATGCCGTCGTTCATGTAGGAGAACCAGGCGCCGGTGCGGCCGACGCCGGTCTGGATCTCGTCGAGGATGAGCAGCACCCCGTGCTGCTCGGTGAGCTCGCGCGCCCGACGCAGGTAGCCCGGCGGGAGCTCGAGCACGCCGGCCTCGCCCTTGATCGGCTCGACGAAGAGCGCCGCGACCGAGTCGTCGATCGTGGCCTCGAGCGCCTCGAGCGTGGTGTCGATGTGCACGACACCCGACGGCATCGGCTCGAAGGGCTCGCGCATGGCGGGCTTGCCGGTGAGTGACAACGCACCCATCGTGCGGCCGTGGAATCCGTTGTGCAGGGCGACGATCTTCCGGCGATGGTCGGAGGAATTCAGCCGCGCGAGTTTGAAGGCCGCCTCGTTCGCCTCGGCGCCGGAGTTGCAGAAGTAGGTGCGTCCGCCGTCACCGGCACCGGTGATGCGCTTCAGTCGTTCGGCGAGCTCGAGCTGCGGCGGGGTGGAGAAGTAGTTCGACACGTGAGCGAGCGTCGAGGCCTGCCGGGAGACGGCCTCCACGAACACCGGATGCGCGTGGCCGAGCGAGTTCACCGCGATGCCGGCGAGGAAGTCGAGGTACTCGGTGCCCTCGTCGTCCCAGACGTAGGCGCCCTGGCCGCGCACGAGCAGGCGCAACGGCGTGCCCATCGTCCGCATCAGCGACGAGTCGAAGCGACTCTGCCATTGGGTGTCCGTCTCAGCGCCTGGCACGACTGGCCTCCGGTTCAGTGGGCCGCCGCCGGCACGACTTCCGTGCCGACACCGCCCGGGGTGAAAACTTCGAGAAGGATGGAATGCGCCTCGCGGCCGTCGATGATCGCGGCCTTCGCGACGCCGCCGTCGACGGCCTCGAGGCAGGCCGCCATCTTCGGGATCATGCCCGATTCGAGACTCGGCAGCAGCGCCCGCAACTCCTCGGTCTCGATCACGGAGACCAGCGAGTCGCGGTTCGGCCAGTCGCTGTAGAGACCGGCCACGTCGGTGAGGATGACAAGCTTGGCGGCGTTCAGGGCGACCGCCAGGGCCGCCGCCGCGGCATCCGCGTTGACGTTGAGCACCTGGCCGGGCTCGTCGATGTCGGGCGCGATGGAGGAGACGACCGGGATGCGCCCCGCGTCGAGCTGGGCGAGCACGCCCTCGGGGTTCACCCCGACGACGTCGCCGACGAGTCCGAGATCGACCAGCTCGCCGTCGATCTCGACCTGCCGCCGCTGACCCTCGAACAGTCCGGCGTCTTCACCCGAGAGGGCTGCCGCCAGCGGTCCGTGCTCGTTGATGTGGCTCACGATGTCGCGGCTGATCTGACCGGTGAGCACCATCCGCACCACGTCCATCGCCTCGGGGCTCGTGACCCGGTAGCCGCCGCGGAACTCGCTCGCGATGCCGAGACGCTCGAGCATCTGCGAGATCTGCGGCCCTCCGCCGTGCACCACGACGGGGCGGATGCCCACCGACCGCAGGTAGACGATGTCTTCGGCGAAGGTGCGCTGCAGATCGGGATCGACCATGGCGTTGCCCCCGAACTTCACCACGATGACCTGCCCGTGGAAGCGCTTGAGCCACGGCAACGATTCGATGAGCGTCTGCGCCTTGACGTGCGCGAGCTCGGCAGCGGCGGCGGAGGGGACGGCGTATTCGGGCATCAGCTGGCGTATGCGCTGTTCTCGTGCACGTAGTCGTGGGTGAGGTCGTTGGTCCAGATGGTGGCGCTCGCGTCACCCTCCTTCAGGTCGATCAGGATCGTGCAGGCGCGCGGCGTGAGGTCGACCAGCTCGCGATCGTCTCCGGGCTCGCCGGCCCGGCACACCATCACCCCGTTCATCGAGACGTCGATGGCATAGGGGTCGAACGCGGCATCCGTCGTTCCGAGCGCTGCGAGCACCCGGCCCCAGTTCGGGTCGTTGCCGAAGATGGCCGCCTTCAGGAGGTTGCTGCGCGAGACGGCGCGGCCCACCACCACGGCGTCGTCTTCGCTCGCCGCGTTGACCACCTCGATCGCGATGTCATGGCTCGCGCCTTCGGCGTCGCGTTGGAGCTGCAGAGCGAGGTCGCGGCAGAGGGCGGTGAGCGCCTCGGTGAACTCCGTCTCGTCGGCCACGACTCCGGAGGCGCCGGACGCGAGCAGCGCGACCGTGTCGTTGGTCGACATGCAGCCGTCGGAGTCGACGCGATCGAAAGTGACCCGGGTCGCGGCGCGCAGCGCGCGGTCGAGCACATCCGGGTCGAGGTCGGCGTCGGTGGTGATGACGACCAGCATCGTCGCAAGGCCCGGGGCGAGCATCCCGGCCCCCTTCGCCATGCCGCCGATCGACCAGCCGGCGGGCGACTCCTCGACGGCCTCCTTCGGGTGCGTGTCGGTGGTCATGATGGCGGCAGCGGCATCCGCTCCCCCACTCTCCGCCGAGAGGGCGGCGACAGCGGCGGGCACGGTGTCGAGGATCTTGTCGCGGAACACCTGGTCGCCGACCCCGATGAGGCCGGTGGAACACACGAGGACGTCGGAGGCCGAGATGGCCAGCTCGCTCGCGACCGCCTCGGCCGTGGCGTGGGTGGTCTGGAAGCCGAACGCTCCCGTGAAGCAGTTCGCGCCGCCGGAGTTGAGGATCACGGCGCTCACCGTGCCGTCTTTCACCACCTGCTCCGACCAGATCACCGGATTCGCCTTCGCGCGGTTCGAGGTGAACACGGCGGCGGCACTCCTGCGCGGCCCGTCATTCACCACCAGAGCGAGATCGCGGGCGCCGGTCGATTTCAGGCGCGCGACGACGCCGGATGCGCGGAACCCGGCGGGCCGGGTGACGCTCACGGTGCCACTCCGTCGATGCTGAGACCGAGCTGCTCGGGTAGGCCCAGAGCGATGTTCGTCGACTGGATGGCCGCCCCGGCCGTGCCCTTCACGAGGTTGTCGAGCGCGGTCACGGTCACGACGCGCTCGGCCGCCTCGTCGACTGCGAGGCCGATCAGCGCGGTGTTCGCGCCGATCGTGTCGCTGACGGCGGGGAACGATCCCTCGGGCAACAGCTCGACGAAGGGCTCGTCGGCGTAGGCGAGTTCCCATGCCGAGCGCACGTCGGCGGCACTCACCCCGGGTTGCAGCCGGGCGGTCGAGGTGGCCAGGATGCCGCGCGCCATCGGCACGAGCACCGGTGTGAACGAGACGGTCACGGCTTCTCCGCCGGCGCCGGTGAGGTTCTGCACGATCTCGGGCACGTGCCGGTGGGTGCCGCCGACGCCATAGGCGTGCGCCGAACCGAGCAGCTCGCTCGCGAGCAGGTCGGTGCGCAGCGTCTTGCCCGCGCCCGACGGCCCGACGGCGAGCACCGCGACCAGGTCGGTGGGCTGGATGACACCGGCCCGGATGCCGGGTGCGAGGCCCAGGCTCACGGCGGTGACGTTGCATCCGGGCACCGCGATGCGGTTCACACCGACGAGGTTCTCCCGCTGCTTCGCCCCCGAGGCCAGCACGAGCTCGGGCAGGCCATAGGGCCAGGAGCCGTGGTGCTCGGATTTGTAGAAGGTCTCCCACGCGCTCGCGCTGACCAGCCGGTGGTCGGCGCCGCAGTCGACGACCAGGCTCGCGTCGCCGAGCTCATCGGCCAGGGCCCCCGACTTGCCGTGCGGCAGTGCGAGAAAGACGACGTCGTGGCCCTTCAACACCTCGGGCGTGGTCTCCTGCAACACCATGCCCCGGTAGGAGCGCAGGTGGCTGTGCACAGCGGTCAGCTGCTGGCCCGCGTTGGCGTGGGCGGTGACGGTTCGCACCTCGAACTCCGGATGCGCACTCAGCAGACGGAGCACTTCTCCGCCCGCGTACCCGCTTGCTCCCGCAACCGCGACTGAATAGACCATGAATCCAATCTAGCCGTATCGTGCGGGCCGCTATTCCCGCACCGTCGCCGAGTGGAGCTCGGCGGCACGGGCCGCACCCGCGAGTTTCGCCTCGCTGGCCTCGGCGGCCGTGAGAGTGCGATCGGGTGCGCGGAACCGGAGGGCGAAGGTCAACGACTTGGCATCATCCGGAAGCCCGACACCGCGATAGTCGTCGACCAGGCGGATGTTCTCCAGCAGCTCTCCGGCGCCTTCGACGACCGCTCGCTGCACGTCGCCCGCGGGCACGTCGGCGCCCACGACGAGCGAGAGATCTTGCGTTGCCGCAGGGAAGCCGCTGATCGGCGCCACCTCGATGGTCGACCCGGCGGCCTCGATCAGCACGTCGAGGTCGAGTTCGGCGAGAGCGACCACGCGTGGCAGGTCGAGTTCGTGCGCGAGCGCCGGGAGGAGCTCGCCGGCGAAGCCGACGCTCTTCTCGCCCGCGGCCGTCTCGACGAAGATCTCCGCGGTGCGGCCCGGGTGCAGCGACTTGTGCTGCCCCCGCTCGACCCGCAGGTTCACCGCGAGCGCCGACTCGAGCAGGTGCACCACGTCGAGCGCATCGGCGACGCCGACGGGAACGGCAGGCTGACCCGGCTGCTTGTCGACCGCGTTGCCGAGCAGCAGCACACCCACGTGGCGCGGCTGCGGCGGGATGCCCGCGTGCAGCTCACCCAGGTCGGCGTCGCTCGGCAGAGCGGCACCCACCGGCAGCACGTCTTGCCCGTACTGCCGATCGGCCTCGGGGCTGAAGACCAGCCCGAGCTCGAAGAGGGCGAGATCGGTGAGCCCGCGGGAGAGGTTGCGGCGCGCGATGTCGATGAGCCCCGGCAGGAGCGAGGTGCGCAGCAGTGCCGCCTCGGAGTCGAGCGGATTCGCCACGCGGATCGCGGGCACCTCGACGTCGTCGGCGCTGCCGAATGCCTGGCTCTGCGCCGAGCTCACGAACGGATAGGCGAGCACCTCGGTGAGACCGCCCGCGGCCAGCACATCGGCGGTGCGCCGGCGCGTGACCTGCGAGACCGTGAGGCCGCGCCCGGGCGGGGCGACCGGCAGCACGCTCGGGATGCGGTCGTAGCCCACGATACGGGCCACTTCCTCGGCGAGCGAAGCCTTGTCGATGAGGTCGGGGCGCCAGGACGGCGGCGTGACCTCGAACCCGGCCGCGTTCTCCTCGACCACCGATCCGATCTCGGCCAGCGAGCGCGCGATGTCGTCGGGCGTGAAGTCGACGCCCACCAGACGCTGCACGTAGCCGAAGGGCAGCATGATCGAGCCGAGCTCCGGGTGCTCGTGGTGCACCGAGCCGAGACCGTCGGCCGTGCCTCCGGCGAGCGTCTCGAGCAGCTCCACCACGCGAGCCGCCGCGGGCTGGGCCACCTTCGGGTCGACGCCGCGCTCGAAGCGACGCGAAGCCTCGCTCGGCAGTTTGTGCCGGCGGGCGGTGCGCGCGATCGAGACCGGGTCGAAGTTCGCGGCCTCGATCAGCACGTTCGTGGTGGCGTCGGAGATCTCGGTGGCTGCTCCGCCCATCACGCCGGCGAGACCGATGGCCCCGCGGTCGTCGGTGATCAGCAGGTCTTCGGGGTCGAGCGTGCGGGTCTGGCCGTCGAGGGTCTCGAGGGTCTCTCCTTCGTTGGCGCGACGCACGACGATGCCGCCCTGCAGCGCGTCCAGGTCGTAACCGTGGATGGGCTGGCCGAACTCGAGCATCACGTAGTTCGTGATGTCGACGATCAGTGAGATCGACCGGATGCCCGCGAGTTTCAGTCGCGACACCAGCCACGGCGGCGACGGCCGCGTGGGGTCGACGCCCCGCACGACGCGCGTGATGAAGACGGTGGCGCCGACGCGGCCGCGGATGGGAGCCTCGTCGTGGATGGCCACCGGGAAGCCGGTACCGGCGGCCGGCGCGACGCGCGCCACCGGGTCGCGGAAGGCCGCACCGGTCGAGTGCGAGTACTCGCGGGCGATGCCCCGGATGGAGAAGGCGTAGCCGCGGTCGGGCGTGACGTTGACCTCGACAGCCTCGTCATCGAGCCCGAGCAGGGCGATCGCATCCGTTCCCACCTCGGGGTCGAGGCCGATCGTGCTGAGGCGCAGGATGCCGTCGTGGTCGTCGCCGAGACCGAGCTCGCGCGCCGACGCGATCATCCCGTCGGAGACATGACCGTAGGTCTTGCGGGCCGCGATGGCGAAACCGCCGGGCAGCACGGCGCCCGGGAGCGTCACCACCACCTTGTCGCCGATCTCGAAGTTGCGGGCTCCGCAGACGATGCCCCGGACATCCGCTCCCCCGTCGGCCGCGTTCTGACCCTCGGGCGCCACGCGCACCTGGCACCAGCGGATGGTCTTGCCGTTGGACTGCGGCTCCTCGACGAACTCGAGCACCTGCCCCACGACGATCGGGCCCGTGAGGTCGAAGTCGTGCGACCCCTCTTCTTCGAGACCCACCTTCACGAGGGCGGCATGGATGTCGGCGACGTTCGCGTCGGCCGGAAGGTCGACGTACTCCGCGAGCCAGCTGATCGGTACCCGCACGACTAGACCACCATTCCGAACTGCTGAGAGAACCGCACGTCGCCCTCGACCATGTCACGCATGTCGTTGAGGTCGTTGCGGAATTGGAGCGTGCGCTCGATGCCCATGCCGAAGGCGAAGCCCGAGAACTCATCGGGATCGATGCCGGCGGAGCGGAGCACATTGGGATTCACCATGCCGCAGCCGCCCCACTCCACCCAGCGCGCGCCGCCCTTGGCATTCGGCTGCCAGACGTCCATCTCGGCACTCGGCTCGGTGAACGGGAAGTAGTTGGGGCGCAGACGGATCTTCGCCTCCTCGCCGAACATCTGGCGGGCGAAGTGCTCGAGCGTGCCGCGCAGGTGCGCCATGGTGAGTCCCTTGTCGATGGCGATGCCCTCGACCTGGCTGAACACCGGGGTGTGCGTGGCGTCGAGCTCGTCGGTGCGGTAGACACGGCCGGGCGCGATGACGTAGACCGGCAGGTCGCGCTCGAGCAGGCTGCGCACCTGCACGGGGCTCGTGTGCGTGCGCAGCACGAGGTGCGACTCCGGCGGATCGATGAAGAAGGTGTCCTGCATCGCGCGCGCCGGATGGTCGGCGTCGAAGTTGAGGGCGTCGAAGTTGAACCACTCGCTCTCGACCTCGGGGCCCTCGGCGACCTCCCACCCCATGCCCACGAAGATGTCGGCGATGCGGTCCTGCAGCAGGGAGAGCGGATGGCGGGCCCCGATGCGGCGCCGGGTGGCGACGGCGGTCACGTCGATCGCCTCGTCGGCGAGGCGCTTCGTCTCCTCGAGGGCCACGACCTCGGTCTCGCGGGTGGCGATCGCCTGGTTCACGCGGGCGCGCGCCTGGCCCACGAGCTTGCCGGCGGCGGCCTTCTGGTCGCCCGGAAGCGACTTGATGGCCGCATTGAACGCGGCCAGCGGCGAGTGCTCGCCAGCGTGCTCGGAGCGCACGGCACGGAGGGCCGCGGAATCGGTGGCGGCTTCGAGCGCCGCGAGCGCTGCGTCGACCGCGTCGCTCACCGCCGACTCGGTTATTGCGATGGGTTCAGACACGAGTCACAAGTTTACAGGCGCGTCACTCCGTGGTCGCATCCGCCGGGTCGGATGCACCGGCCATCACCGATGAGCCGCCGATTCCGGCATCGCCGGTGAGCGGCACGGCTCCGGGCGTAACCGCCCCGCCCCTCCGCTGCCGGGCCAGGCGTCGAGCCACCCAGGAGAGCGAGAGGTTCACCGCGAGATAGATGACGAGCGTCACGATGAAGAGCGAGAACAGATAGCGGTTGCCGTAGAAGCTCGCGAGGTTGTTCATCGTGGTGCGGATCAGTTCGTTGTAACCCACGATGTAGCCGAGGCTGGTGTCTTTCAGCAGCACCACGAGCTGGGCCACGATCACCGGGAGCATCTGCCGGAACGCTTGGGGGAACTCGACCGACACCTTCGTCTGCAGCCGGGTGAGGCCGAGACTCAGCCCGGCCTCTCGCTGCCCGCGCGGCAGCGAGGCGAGCCCCGATCGCAGGGCCTCCCCGATGATGGCGCCGTTGTAGATGCCGAGCGCGATCACCACGGCCCAGAACGCGCCGGTCGAGGCGACGAGCAGGATGAACAGCATCATCAGCAGCACGGGCATGCCGCGGAAGAACTCCAGCACGACGGTGGTGGGGATGCGCACCGCGGCGTACACCGAGGTGCGCAGCATCGCGAAGAGGACGCCGATCACGAGCGCCATGACGGCCGCTATGGCCGCGGCCTGCAGCGTGTTCAGGAGCCCCCGGCCGATGAACGCCCAGACCACCGGGTCGGCGAAGATGTCCCATCGGCTCGGAGCGAAGTAGCCGGGCAGCGTGAGGCCCGACGATTCGCGCGGCTGAGCGAGCGTGAAGGCGATCCACACCACGCCCGCGATCAGGAGCGCGAGCACGATCAGCGAGATGATCAGCGACCGCCGGCGGGTCTTGGGCCCAGGGGCGTCGAAGAGAACGGATGCGCTCATCGCTGCACCGCCAATCGTCGTTCGAGTCGCGCGGAGAGGATGCCGAGTGGAATCGTGATCACCAGGTAGAACGCGGCGATCGCCAGCAGGATGGCGATCACGGCGTTGCCGTTCGCGTTCGCGAGCTCTTTGGCCACCGTGAACAGCTCCACCACGAAGAAGCCGCCCGCCACCGAGGTGTTCTTCGTGAGGGCGATCAGCAGGTTGATGAGCGGCGGGATGACCATCCGGAACGCCTGGGGGAAGATGATCAGGGTCACCGACTGACGGAACCCGAGGCCCAGGCTCCGGGCCGCCTCGGCCTGCCCCACCGGCACCCCGTTGATGCCCGAGCGCAACGCCTCGGCCACGAAGGGCGAGGTGTAGAGCGTGAGCCCGATGATGGCGCAGGCGAGGTAGGGCAGGGTGGAGCCGAGGTAGGGCAGGATGATCGCGCAGAAGAACAGCACCAGCGTGAGCGGGGTGTTGCGCAAGGTCTCGGTGTAGAAGGCCGCGAAGCCGTTCAACGAGGGCACCGGTGCGATGCGCATGGCCGCCACCACGGTGCCGAGCACGAGCGCGCCCGCGCCCGACACCACGAGCAGCAGCAGAGTCATGCCGAATCCGTCGAGGAACCGTGGCAGGTTCTCGATGATGGCGTTCATCCGCATCCGTTCGGTTGGCAGCAGTCAGTCATGTGGTGGCAGCCGTTCCTCTGGCGACGATCGGCCTCAGTAGCGGTCGACCGCAGGCGGGTCGACGAACTCCAGCACCTGACCTGCCGTGGAATCCCAGGCCTTCTGGTAGCTCCCGTCTTCGAAGGACGCCTCGAGCACATCGTTGATGTAGTCGCGGAACTCGGTGTCGTCAAGCGCGAGGCCGATGCCGTAGGGCTCCTCGGTGAACGGCTTGCCGACCACCTTGAACTCGCCCTCGTTCTGAGCGGCGAGGCCGGCCAGGATGACGTTGTCGGTCGACACCGCCACCACCTGACCACTGCGCAGCGGCTCGAGGCAGTTCGTGTAGGTGTCGGTGAGCAGCGGTTCGGCGCCGATCTCTGCGAGCTTCGCGGCCGGGGTCGATCCGGTGACCGAACAGACGGGCTGCCCCACCAGGTCGTCTTCAGTCTTGATGTCGTCGTTGTCGGCCTTCACGAGGATCGACTGTCCGGCCATGTAATAGGGGCCGGCGAAGGAGACGACCTCTTTGCGCTTGTCGTTGATCGTGTAGGTGGCCACGACGATGTCGACCTCGCCGTTCTGGATGAACGGTTCGCGGTTGGCCGATACGGCCTCCTTCCAGACGATCTTGTCGTCGGGGATGCCGAGACTCGACGCGATGAGCTTGCCGATCTCGATGTCGAAACCGACCGGCACGTTGTCGGGCCCCATCAACCCAAAGAGCGGCTGGTCGAACTTGGTGCCGATGGTGATGGTTCCGGCCTCGGAGAGCGCCTCCATGGTCGACCCGGCGGCGAAGGTCGGCGCCGGGTCGGGGGTGGACGCGGACTCGTCGGCGGCGGGATCGGTCGACCCCGCGCATCCGGTCAGGACGACCGCGGTGGCCGCGGCGAGTGCGAAGAACGACAGCTTCGTGTGCCTCATGGTTCGTACCTCTCTTCGTGCTGTTCAGCTGGTGCTGTGTGCGTGCTCCCCGCAACGGCTGTGCGCGGGGATGTTCCCGCCTAGTGGGCGAGGATCTTCGAGAGGAAATCCTTCGCTCTCGGTGATCGTGGGGCGCCGAAGAACTGCTCCGGTGCCGCTTCTTCTTCGATGCGGCCGTCGGCCATGAAGATCACGCGGTCGGCCGCTTTGCGGGCGAAGCCCATCTCGTGCGTCACGACGATCATGGTCATGCCGTCTTTCGCGAGCCCGACCATGACGTCGAGAACCTCGTTGATCATCTCGGGGTCGAGAGCGCTGGTCGGTTCGTCGAGCAGGATGAGTTTCGGCTCCATCGCGAGCGATCGGGCGATGGCCACGCGCTGTTGCTGGCCGCCGGAGAGCTGCGCAGGGAGCTTCTTCGCCTGGTCGGCGACGCCCACCCGCTCGAGCAGCGCCATCCCGCGGGTCTCGGCGGCCTTCTTCGAGAGCTTGCGCACCTTCATCGGCGCGAGGGTCACGTTCTCGAGCACCGTCTTGTGGGCGAAGAGGTTGAAGGACTGGAACACCATCCCCACGTCGGCCCGCAGCGTCGCGAGCTCCCGGCCCTCGCTGGGCAGGACCTTCCCGTCGATGGAGATGGTGCCGGAATCGATCGTCTCGAGCCGGTTGATCGCCCGGCAGAGCGTGGACTTGCCCGAGCCCGACGGGCCGATGACGACCACCACCTCGCCGCGGGCGACCGTGGTGTCGATGTCTTTCAGAACGTGGAGATCGCCGAAGTGCTTGTCGACGTGATCGATGACGACGAGAGGATCGGCAGCACCCCCTGTCCCTCGAACGGGGGTGTTTTTCGCATCCATGATGCTTTACCCAACCACACCCCTTCGGGGGACAGCAATGAGTAATCGACTACTGTAACCGAAGCGAAACACGCCCCGGACTGCCGGAGCAGCCTCAGGAACGCAGGGCGAAGGCGCTCTCGTAGAGGCAGACGGATGCGGCGGTCGCGAGATTCAGCGACTCGGCCTGACCGTAGATCGGCAGCGAGACGGCACGATCGACCAGGGTGAGGTGCTCGTCGGCGAGACCGCGCGCTTCGTTGCCGAAGACCCAAGCAGTGGGCTTGCCGAGGAGGCCGGCGGTGCGAACGTCGAGCAGGTCGTCGCCCTTGATGTCGGCGGCGAGCGTCTGCAGGCCCGCCTCACGCGCACGTTCCACCACGTCGGAGAGGGTCGCCTCCATGGCGACCGGCAGGTGGAAGAGCGACCCGGTGGTGGAACGGACGACCTTCGGGTTGTAGAGGTCGACGGAGCGGCCGGTGAGGATGACGGCATCCGCACCCGCCGCATCCGCCGCTCGGATGATCGTGCCCGCGTTGCCGGGGTCGCGGACCTCTTCGAGAACCGCGATCAACCGGGGCCCGGCCGCGAAGATGTCTTTCACCGCGGTAGGGAACTGCCGGCAGACCGCCACGAAGCCCTGGGGCGTCACCGTGTCGGCCATGGTGTCGAGCACCTGCTCGGTGACGAACTCGACGTCGATGCCGGCATCCGCCACCGCCTGGGCGATCTCGGTGTAGCGCTCGAGCGCCGTGGGGGTGGCGAAGAGCTCGACGAGCAGGTGGGGGCTGTAGACCAGGGCCTCGGACACGGACTGGGGCCCCTCCAAGAGAAAGAGCCCGGTCTCGGACCGGGCTCCTTTCTTGGCGAGTTTCGCCACTGCCCGAACGCGAGGTGATCGCGGATTGTCAAGCATGTGGCGCTCTCTTTTGTTCTGTTGTGAGGGTTCTGACTACGCAGCGCTCTTCGGCGCCGAGGTGTCGGCCGGCAGGGCCGACTTCGCGCTCTCGACCAATGCGGCGAAGGTCGCCGGCTCGTTGACGGCCAGCTCCGCGAGGATGCGGCGGTCGACCTCGATGCCCGCCAGGGCGAGGCCCTGGATGAAGCGGTTGTAGGTCAGGCCGTTCTGACGCGACGCAGCGTTGATGCGCTGGATCCACAGACGGCGGAAGTCGCCCTTGCGCGCACGGCGGTCACGGTAGGAGTAGACGAGGGAGTGGGTGACCTGCTCCTTGGCCTTGCGGTAGAGACGCGACCGCTGACCGCGGTAGCCCTCTGCGCGCTCGAGGATGACGCGACGCTTCTTGTGGGCGTTGACGGCCCTCTTGACTCTTGCCATTGTTCTTTATTCCTTCTGGTCTCTGGTCGGCGGCAGTCGGTGACTACAGGCCGAGAAGCTTCTTGGCGACCTTGGTGTCGGCCTTGGACAGCACCTGGTCTTTGTTCAGGCGAGCCTTGCGCCCCGGGGCCTTGACCTCCAGGTTGTGGCGCATACCGGCCTGCTGCTTCATGATCTTGCCGCTTCCGGTGACCTTGAAACGCTTCTTGGACCCGGAGTGGGTCTTCATCTTGGGCATGGGTTCTCCTTGTGTGTTCTGGCTCGGTTACTCGGCCGGTTCGGCCGGAGTGGAGGTTTCAGCCGGAGCTGATTCGTGGTTGCGGGCCTTCGAGGCGTCGCGCTTCGCGTTCGCCTCGGCCTTGGCCTCGGACTTGTTCTTCAGCGGGCCGATGACCATCACCATGTTGCGGCCGTCGATGGTGGGGCTGGACTCGACGGTTCCGAATTCGGCCACGTCTTCGGCGAAGCGCTGCAGCAGGCGCACACCCTGGTCGGGGCGGGACTGCTCGCGGCCGCGGAACAGGATCATGGCCTTCACCTTGTCGCCGGCCTTGAGGAAGCCCTCGGCACGCTTGCGCTTGGTCTCGTAGTCGTGGACGTCGATCTTCAGACGGAAACGCACCTCTTTGAGGATGGTGTTCGCCTGGTTGCGACGGGCTTCCTTCGCCTTCTGCGCGGCTTCGTACTTGAACTTTCCGTAGTCCATGATCTTCGCGACCGGGGGCTTGGAGTTGGGTGCGACCTCGACGAGGTCGAGATCCGCTTCCTGGGCAAGCCGAAGGGCGACATCGATGCTGACGACGCCGACCTGCTCGCCGCCTGGCCCCACGAGGCGGACCTCGGGAACTCGAATACGGTCGTTTGTACGGGGATCGCTGATGCGTTACTCCTTAGTTTCGTTCGTTGTCACGAAAGCATCAGGAATCCCGCATGTGCGCTCCGGTCACCCGCACCACACACCATTACAAACCGCACCCTGACTCTGCGCATCTGTGTCGACCGAAGGCCGAACCATAAACACAGGGAGTGCAATCGACCCGGTAACCTAATGAAGCGGTATGCGCGGGTGGGAGATTCTCCACTTTCGTGCTGAGACCATACGGTCCCAGAGCCTCAGAGAGTTTAGCAGAGACTCGCCGAAACAGTAAGGATGTCTCGCGATGAGCGATTTCGATGATGCCAGCGCGATCCGGGACATCGCAGAAGTGCCCGCGATCGAGGTCATCACCACCACCGCGGTGCACCTGATGAGTGCCGCCGCGGTGAAATGCGGACTCTCCGACGACCCGGATGTCGAGACCGACCTCGACGAGGCGCGCAAGCTCATCACCGCCCTCGCCGGACTCGTCACGGCATCCGCCCCGTTCCTCGGCGACCAGCACGCGCGGAGCCTGCGCGACGGTCTTCGTTCGCTTCAGCTGGCGTTCCGCGAGGCGTCGCCGATTCAGGATCCGGTGGGCGAGGGGCCGGGCGAGAAGTACACGGGCCCGGTCAGCTGACCGCGGTCAGTTTCACGCCGAGCGAGTCGACCCGGTCGGCGATGATCGCATCCTGCGCCCAGGATGCCTGCAACCGACCGATCAGAGCGCTCAGCGCCGTCTGATCGAGCCCCGGCAGCAGCGCGAGCAGCACGACGAGTTCGCGACTGCTGAGCCGCGCATCCGGATCCCCCGCCACCAGCCGTAGCGCAGCGACGGCGGGCTCCGCGACGATCGAGCGCTCGAAGGCCTCGGTGACCGCGGGGTCGGTGACTGCAGGCCGCCACGGCAGATCCTGCGCGATCGCCCAGACCGCCGGGCGGCGGAGGGCGAACTCGGTGGGCGATCCCGGATCGAGCACGATGAGCTCGGTGTCCTCGGCCGCGGCCGCCAGCGCGGCCCGTCGTGCGGCGACGGGGATCGGCCGGGCCGACGGATTCCAGGTCGCCAGTGCCTCGACCGAGGTGAAGGCGGGCAGCACTCGGCGACCGTCGGGACCGCTGACCGTGACCAGCGAGAGCTCCTGCGTCTTGTCGACGCGGAGGCCCGCATCCGTCACGCCCTCGTCACCGGCGTGGGCGACCAGCGGCACCAGCAGACGCACGCCCCGCACCGCGTCGACGACCACGTCTTGCGTGGCGTCACCGGAGCGGAAGCGCGCGATCGCGGCGATCAGCTCCTCGGGCGCGCTGCCGTCGTCGCTCTCGCTGCCGTGCGACTCGAAGTGCCGACCCTTCCAGGGCTGGCCGGCCGAGTCAGCGGGCTCGGGCGACGGATGCCCGGGCTCGCGCTGCTCGCGCTCAGTCAGACGCCACGTCCAGCGCCTCGGCGAGGGTGAATGCGCCCGAGTAGAGCGCACGCCCGACGATCGCGCCCTCGAGGCCCAGCGGCACGAGCGCACGCAGCTCGGCGATGTCGTCGAGGCTCGAGATGCCGCCTGAAGCGATGACAGGGCGTGACGTGCGCTCCATCACCTGACGCAGCAGTTCGACGTTCGGGCCCTTCAGGGTGCCGTCTTTCGTGACGTCGGTCACCACGTAGCGCGCGCATCCGGCATCCTCGAGGCGGTCCATGACCTGCCAGAGGTCGCCACCGTCTTGCGTCCAGCCCCGGGCCGCGAGCGTGGTGCCCCGCACGTCGAGACCGACGGCGATCGCGTCGCCGTACTGCGCGATGACGTTGGCCGCCCACTCGGGGTTCTCCAGGGCGGCGGTGCCGAGGTTGATGCGCTTGGCGCCCGACTCGAGCGCCGTCTCGAGGCTCTCGTCGTCGCGGATGCCTCCCGAGACCTCGACGTTGACGCCGCGCGCCTGACGGATGACCTTCTTGATGATGCCGAGGTTGCTGCCCCGGCCGAACGCCGCGTCGAGGTCGACGAGGTGGATCCACTCGGCGCCCTGCGCGATCCAGTCCGCCGCCGCGTCGACCGGGTCGCCGTGATTGGTCTCGGTGCCGGCCTTGCCCTGGGTCAGCCGCACGGCCTTGCCGTCGGCGACGTCGACGGCCGGAAGCAGCACGAGACCGGGCGCTTTGTTGAACTCGCTCATCAAGAATGTCCTCGGAATTGTGGAACGGGCGCGAAAACGCCCCTGGGAAATCTACCGCAGGGTGTCGATCCAGTTCGCCATCAGGCGGATGCCGGCGTCTCCCGACTTCTCCGGGTGGAACTGCGTGGCCGACAGCGGTCCGTTCTCCACCGCCGCCACGAAACGCGAACCATGCTCCGCCCACGTGACCAGCGGCGGCCGGTGCGTCTTGTCAGGGGTGAGGTGCCACTCCTGCGCCGCGTAGGAGTGCACGAAGTAGAAGCGCTGATCGCGGATGCCGTCGAACAGCACCGAATCGGCCGGCGCCTCGACCGTGTTCCAGCCCATGTGCGGCACCACCTCGGCATCGAGACGCTCCACCGTGCCCGGCCACTCACCGAGGCCCTCGGTGTCGACACCGCGCTCGATGCCGTCGGCGAACATCACCTGCATGCCCACGCAGATGCCGAGCACGGGGCGCCCCCCGGCCAGGCGCTTGTCGATGATCTCGCCGCCGCGCACGGCGTTCAGCTGCTCCATCACGGCGCTGAAGGCGCCGACGCCGGGCACGACGAGGCCGTCGGCCTCCATCGCGGCGACTCGATCGGCGGTGACGCTGACATCGGCTCCGGCGCGCTCGAGCGCCTTGGCGGCGGAGTGGATGTTGCCGCTGCCGTAGTCGAGCACGACGACCGACGGGCGGCGAGCCGGCTCACTCATACGCGCACCCGGATCACAGAGCCCCCTTGGTGGAGGGCACACCGCTCACCAGCGGGTCGAGGGCTTTGGCCTGGCGGAATGCCCGGGCGAAGGCCTTGAACTCGGCCTCGGCGATGTGGTGCGGATCGCGACCGCCGAGAACGGTGACGTGCACCGTGAGTCCGGCGTTGAAGGTGATGGCCTCAAAGACGTGGCGAACCATGGCGCCCGTGAAGTGGCCGCCGATGAGGTGGAATTCGAAGCCTGCAGGCTCTCCGGTGTGCACGAGATAGGGCCGGCCCGAGATGTCGACCACAGCCTGGACCAAGGCCTCGTCGAGCGGCACGAGTGCGTCGCCGAAGCGCGAGATGCCGCTCTTGTCACCGAGTGCCTGACGGATGGCCTGGCCGAGCACGATCCCGACGTCTTCGACGGTGTGGTGCACGTCGATCTCGATGTCGCCCTTCGCACGCACTGTCAGGTCGGTGAGGGAGTGCTTCGCGAACGCCGTGAGCAAGTGGTCGTAGAACGGCACCGAGGTCTGGATGTCGGAGACGCCGGTTCCGTCGAGGTCGAGCGTGAGGTCGATCGACGACTCGCTCGTCTCCCGCTGGAGGTGCGCGGTGCGGGGTTCAGTCATGGAACGATCCTACCGAGAGGCCGTTCGACGCTCTGCGCCGTCAGTTCGCGCATCGCGTCGAGGAACGCGCTGGTCTCGGCCTCCGTGCCGGCGCTCACCCGCAGGTGACCCGGGATGCTGAGGTTGCGGATGATGATGCCCCGCTCGATCAGCCGGTCGAACAGCCATTCCGGGTCGTCGACCCCGCCGAAGAGCACGAAGTTCGACGCGCTCGGCCAGGGCGAGTAGCCGAGCTCGGCCAGCCCGTCGATGATGCGGTCGCGCTGGGCCTTGATGTCATCGACCATGGCGAGCATCTCGGGGGCGTGGGCGAGCGCCGCGACGGCCGCCGCCTGGGTGAGCGCGGAGAGGTGGTAGGGCAGCCGCACGAGCCGGAGAGCGTCCGTCACGGCCGGGTCGGCTGCGAGATAGCCGAGCCGAGCACCGGCGAACGCGAAGGCCTTGCTCATGGTGCGGGAGACGATCAGGCGCGGGCGCCCTTCGAGCAGGCTCAGGGCATCCGGTTCGTCGCTCGGCGTGAACTCGGCGTATGCCTCGTCGACCACCACGATGCCGTCGGTCGCGTCGTAGGCGGCGGCGATGGTGTCGAGCCCGAGCGCGGTGCCGGTGGGGTTGTTCGGCGAGCAGAAGAACACGATGTCAGGCTTGGTGCGCTCGATCCAGTCGACCGCCGTCTCGGGCGAGATCTCGAAGCCTTCGTCGCGCTCCCCCGCGATCCAGCGGGTGCCGGTGGCCGCAGCGATGATCGAGTGCATGGAGTACGTGGGCGGAAAGCCGAGCACCGAACGGCCCGGGCCGCCGAACGCCATCAGGATCTGCTGCAGCACCTCGTTGGAGCCGTTGGCAGCCCAGATGTTCTCGCGCGTGAGCCCTGTGCCGAGGTAGCCGGCGAGGGAGTCGCGCAGGGCGGTGAACTCGCGGTCGGGATAGCGATTGACGGTGAGCAGTTCGCGGGCGATGGACTCGATGATGTCGCGCGCCACGTCTTCGGGAATGGGATGCGTGTTCTCGTTGACGTTCAGTTCCACCGGCAGGTGCAGGTGCGGAGCACCGTAGGGGCTGAGACCGCGCAGGTCGTCTCGAATGGGGAGGTCATCGAGTGAAGTCACCCGAGAAATTCTACCGGGCGAGCCCGGCAGCCTCTGCCGGCCGACCCCGGGGTCAGTCGGCCAGGTCAGCGGGAACGGCGATGCGCTGGCCCGGCTGCACCGACGACTCGTGCAGCTGGTTGAGGCTCATGATCTCGGCGATCACGTCGCGCGGATCGGCATCCGGAGCGATCGTCTCGGCGATGCCCCAGAGGCTCTGCCCGGCCTGAACCGTCAGGTAGTCGAAATCAGCCGCGCCCGTGCTGCCCGTGGCGATGGCGGAGCCTCCGCTGAACATCGCGAGCAGACCAAGCACCGTGATCACGGGAAGCGCGATCACCACGGCGAGAACCTTGCGACCGCGCGCCGTGATGCGAAGACGCGACGTCTGAGGGCGCGATTCGGGAGCGTAGGCGGTGTGGAGAGGTGCTGCGATGCTCATGATTCCTCCTGAGGGTTTCGCACCGGCGCTCGGCCGGGAGCGCCGGTGCGAAGTTATGTTCCGAATGTATATTCGAATTTCGATGTCGTCAAGTCGAAAAATCTCCGATCATCGGCGACACACTCGAATTCATGTACGTTTTCGAGCAGTTCTCGGATACAGTTTCGATCAACAGGAGAACTCAATCACCAGCCACCGACATTGAAGCGGTGAGGGCGATCAGATCGACCAGAAAGCAGGTAGACGTGGCGAACGACGCGGGCCGCACCCGGCGGCGCAAGAGCCTCAGCGACAAGCAGCTCGCCATCCTCGACGTCATCCAGCGCTCGGTGATCGCGCGCGGCTATCCGCCGAGCATGCGCGAGATCGGCGACGCCGTCGGGCTGTCGTCGCTGTCGAGCGTCACCCATCAGCTCAACCAGCTCGAGCTGAGCGGCTACCTCCGGCGCGACCCGAACCGGCCGCGCGCGATGGAGGTGCTGATCGACGTGCCGGGCGTGGATGCGAATCCATCACCGGACATCGATTCCGCTCCCCCGGTGGGCGACGCCACGCTCGTTCCCCTGGTCGGCCGCATCGCCGCGGGCATCCCGATCACCGCGGAGCAGCAGGTCGACGAGGTCTTCCCCCTCCCCCGCCAGCTCGTCGGCAACGGCGACCTCTTCATGTTGAAGGTCGTCGGCGAGTCGATGATCGACGCCGCGATCTGCGACGGCGACTGGGTGGTCATCCGTCAGCAGAACACGGCCGAGAACGGCGACATCGTGGCGGCCATGCTCGACGAGGAGGCGACCGTGAAGGTCTTCCGTCAGCGCGACGGGCACACCTGGCTGCTGCCCCGCAACAGCAACTTCGAGCCCATCCTCGGCGACTTCGCGACGGTTTTGGGCAAGGTCGTGGCAGTCCTCCGAGCTGTCTGAGCCGCCACAAGCGTTCAGAAACGCAAACGTCGCTTCATCCAACCCTCTGGGGAGCTCGGATGAAGCGACGTTTGCGTTTTCGAACAGCTACACCGACGAACCGACCCGCTCGCGCACCGCACGGGTGGCTTCGAGTACGTTCCGCAGCGACTGCACCGTCTCGTCGTAGCCGCGGGTCTTCAGACCGCAGTCGGGGTTCACCCACACCTGGCGTTCCGGGATCGACGCGAGCGCCTTCTCGAGCAGCTCGGTGACCTCGTCGACCGACGGCACGCGCGGCGAGTGGATGTCATAGACGCCCGGGCCGACCCCGTGATCGAAGCCGCTCGCCTCGATGTCGTGCACGACCTCCATCCGGGACCGCGCCGCCTCGATCGAGGTGACGTCGGCATCCAGCTTGCGGATGGCGTCGATCACCACGCCGAACTCCGAATAGCAGAGGTGCGTGTGGATCTGCGTCGCGGTCTGCACCCCCGCGGTCGCGAGCTTGAACGAGCCCACCGACCACTCGAGGTAAGCGTCCTGGTCGCGCTTCTTCAGCGGCAGGAGCTCGCGGAGAGCCGGCTCGTCGACCTGCACGATGCCGATGCCCGCGGCCTCGAGGTCGTGGATCTCGTCGCGCAGCGCGAAGGCCACCTGCCGCGCGGTCTCGCCGAGCGGCTGGTCGTCGCGCACGAACGACCACGCGAGGATCGTGACCGGTCCGGTCAGCATGCCTTTGACCGGTTTCGAGGTGAGACTCTGCGTGAACACCGACCAGTCGACCGTGATCGGCGCGGGCCGGGACACGTCACCCCACAGGATCGACGGACGCGTGCACCGGCTGCCGTAGGACTGCACCCAGCCGTTCTCGGTCACCGCGAACCCGTCGAGGTTCTCGGCGAAGTACTGCACCATGTCGTTGCGCTCGGGCTCCCCGTGCACGAGCACGTCGAGTCCGATCTCCTCCTGCAACTCGACCACGCGCCGGATCTCGTCACGCATCAGCTCGGTGTACTCCTCGGCAGAGAGCTCACCCTTCACGAAGCGGGCACGGGCACGGCGGATGTCGCCGGTCTGCGGGAACGAGCCGATGGTGGTGGTGGGCAGGAACGGCAGCCCGAGCGCCGCCTCCTGGGCCTCGAGCCGCTCGGCGTAGGCGTCGCGCTCGAAGTCGCTGCCGACGAGCGCCGCTTCACGCGCCCGCACGTCGCCATCGCGCACACCAGGGGCGGCCAGCCGGTCGGCCAGAGCTGCGGTCGCCGCCTCGAGCTCCTCTTCGATCACCACACGTCCGCCGCTGAGTCCGTGCGCCAGGGTCGCGATCTGCCGCACCTTCTGGTCGGCGAACGCCAGCCACGACTTCAGGCGCGGGTCGAGCTTCGACTCGTCTTCGACGTCGTGCGGCAGGTGGAAGAGCGAGGTCGACGACGAGACCGAGACGTTGAAGGTGAACCGCCCGAGTGCTTCGAGCTTGTCGTAGGCGGCCGCGAGGTCGCCGCGCCAGATGTTGTGGCCATCGATCACGCCGCCGACGAGCACGGTCTCGCCGAGGTGGCCGAGCGCGGGGTCGAGCGCGTCGGGGAGCGAGCCGCGCACCAGGTCGAGCCCGATCGCTTCGACCCCGGAGGCGACGAGCACCGGCAGGGCGTCGTCGAGGCTGTTGTAGGCGGAGGCCACGAAGATCGACGGGCGCTCCCCCGTGGTCAAGGTCGCGTAGGCGGTCTCGACGGCGGCCAATGTCGCCGCGCGCGGCACGTCGATGCTCTCGCTCACCAGCCCCGACTCGTCGAGCTGCACCCATTCGGCACCCGCATCGGCCAGCTTCGCCAGCAGCTCCTGGTAGACCGGGAGCAGGTCGGCCAGGCGGTCGAGCGGCTGATAGCCCTCGGGCGCGTCGTCGCTCGCCTTGCTCAGCAGCAGGAACGTGACCGGGCCGACGATGGCCGGCCGGGTGAGGTAGCCCTCGGCTTTCGCCTCGAGGAACTCGTCGAGGATGCGCTCGCTCGCGAGCGTGAACGCCGTCTCCGGTCCGATCTCCGGCACGAGGTAGTGGTAGTTGGTGTCGAACCACTTGGTCATCTCGAGCGGCGCCCGAGATCCCTCTCCGCGCGCGATCGTGAAGTAGCCTGCGAGGTCGATCCGCCCATCGGAATCGGCCAGGTCGGCGAACCGCGACGGAACGGCGCCGACCGTCACCGCCGCATCCAGAACCTGGTCGTAGTAGGAGAAGCTCTCGGGGATCGACGAGTCGCTCTGACCGAGGCCGAGCTCGACGAGTCGCGCCCTGGTGGCCGAACGAAGACCCGCCGCGGTGCTCTCGAGCTCGTCGGCGCTGATCGTTCCGGCCCAGAAGGCTTCGACGGCCTTCTTGAGTTCGCGGCGACGGCCGATGCGCGGGTAGCCGAGGATGGTGCCGGCCGGGAAGGAGGTCTGGTTGCTCATGCGTATTCCTTGATCGGTGGGGAGGGGACGAGCCCGCATTCGCGGAGGACGGCGAGTGCGGCTTGGTGCTGGTTGAAGGTGTAGAGGTGCAGCGAGGGGGCGCCACCGACGATCACCGCGCGGGCGAGGGCGGAGGCGTGGGCGACGCCGATCCGGAACCGCGCATCGTCGTCGGGGGCGGATTCGAGGGCGGAGTGCAGGTCGCCGGGCACGTCTTGCCCGGAGAGCTCGGCGATTCGTCGCAGCCGGGAGGGCGTGGTGACCGGCATGATCCCGGGCACGATCGGCATCGTGACGTCGGCGGCCCGAGCGCGCTCGACGAAGCCCAGGTAGTCGTCGGCGTGGAAGAACAACTGGGTGATCGCGAAGTCGGCGCCCGCGACCTGCTTCGCGAGCAGCGCGTCGACGTCGTGGAAACCGGCGCTCGAGCGTGGATGGCCCTTCGGGAACGCTGCGACCGACACCTCGAGCCGGCGGCGACCGTCTTTCACCCGCGAGGCCCGGGGAAGGCCAGGCACGTCTTCTTCGATGTAGGGCATCCGCTCGGCCTGAACCCGGTGGATCAGCTGCACCAGTTCACTGGCGCTGCCGAGGTCGCCGAGCTCGATCTCGTCTTCGCTGGACCCCTGCGGCGGGTCGCCGCGCAGAGCCAGAAAGCTCGAGACTCCCGCTTCGAGGAACTCGCGGATGATCGTAGTCGCCTCGGCATGCGAGGAACCGACGCAGGTCAGGTGCGCCAGCGGCCGCACCGTGGTGGTCTCGAGGATGTAGCGCAGGAGATCGATCGACGAGTCACGGCTCGATCCGTTCGCGCCATAGGTGACGGAGATGTACTCCGGATGCGCGGCGGCGAGCACCGCGACCGTCTCACGGACGGCACGCGCCGCCTGTTGGGAGCGCGGCGGGAACAGCTCGAAGGAGAACGGGACGGTGGGACAGTCGGGCTCCGAGGCGCTGGAGGAGGACGACGCGGCGGATGATGCGGACATCGGTCGGGCTCCCTCTCGCTCGAGTGCGGTGAACGCCTCGGCTGAGAAGACCGTCGCTCCGAGGCCGCACGCGACCACGGCGCTCAGGACCGGCTGCGGTCGAAGGCGCTTCGTGGGCGGATGCCGGGCTCGGCTGTCGCTCCAACTGCCACGGGTGCGGCAGCGAATGCCCCGACTCTAACAAGGGCTGCCGGGAGGCGACAGACCTGTGACCGAATGTGACGGAAAGCCCCCAGACAGCGAGAAGCCCGGGGCGTGCACAGACACGCCCCGGGCTCCCTGAGTGATCAGCGCGTGACCGCGAACTCCCCCAGCCGCTCCTCGAACTCCGGATTCACGAGGGCGCGCACGTGCGTGCCCGCCTCCTCGTACTCGGTGCTGAGGACGGTGTTCTTCTCGTGCAGCATGGTGACCACGTCACCGCGCCCGTAAGGAACGAGCAGGTCGACCTCGACGGTCGGCCGCGGCAGGATCTCGTCGATCGCCGCCAGCAGCTCCGGGATGCCCTCGCCGGTGCGGGCCGACACGAAGATCGCGTTCGGCTCGAGCCCGCGCAGCACCAGGCGGTCGTCGGGCGACACCAGGTCGCTCTTGTTGAACACCACGATCTCCGGGATGCCGCGGGCGCCCGCGTCTCCGAGCACGTCGCGCACGGTCGTGATCTGGCTGGCGGGATCGGGGTGCGATCCGTCGACCACGTGCACGACGACATCCGAATCGGCCACCTCTTCGAGAGTCGACCGGAACGCCTCGACGAGCTGATGCGGCAGCTGCCGCACGAAGCCCACCGTGTCGGCGAGCGTGTACGGCCGGCCGTCGGCGGTCGACGACTTGCGCACGGTGGCATCCAGGGTCGCGAACAGCGCGTTCTCGACCAGCACGCCCGCGCTCGTCACCCGGTTGAGCAGCGACGACTTTCCGGCGTTGGTGTAGCCGGCGATCGCCACGCTCGGCACGGCGTTGCGCTTGCGGTTGGCCCGCTTCGCATCCCGCGCCGGCTTCATGGCCACGATCTGCTTGCGCAGCTTCGCCATACGGGTGTGGATGCGACGACGGTCGAGTTCGATCTTCGTCTCACCCGGTCCGCGCGAACCCATACCGGCACCCGCGCCACCCACCTGTCCACCGGCCTGGCGAGACATCGACTCACCCCATCCGCGCAGACGCGGGAGGAGGTATTCGAGTTGCGCGAGCTCGACCTGCGCCTTGCCCTCGCGGCTCTTGGCGTGCTGACTGAAGATATCGAGGATCACGGCCGTGCGGTCGATCACCTTCACCTTCACCACGTCTTCGAGCGCGCGCCGCTGGCTCGGGGCCAGCTCGGTGTCGGCGATCACGGTGTCGGCGCCGAGCGACTGCACGATGGCGCGTAGCTCCTCCGCCTTGCCCTTGCCGAAATAGGTGCTCGGATCGGGATGCGGCCGCCGCTGCAGCAGGCCGTCGAGAACGACGGCTCCCGCGGTCTCGGCGAGAGCGGCGAGCTCGTGCAACGAGTTCTCCGCATCGCTCAGCGTGCCCTGCGAGTAGACGCCGATGATGACGACGTTCTCCAAGCGGAGCTGGCGGTACTCGACCTCCGTGACGTCTTCGAGCTCGGTGGAGAGCCCGGCCACGCGCCGGAGGGATTGACGGTCTTCGCGGTCGAACTGGTCGCCGTCGTAGCCGGAACCCGGCGCATCCGCGGTCTCGGGGCGCTGAAGTGCCTGCGCCGAACCGGTGGCGAACAGCGAATAGCCGCTCGACCGGGTCTCGGCGCTCGACAGCACGCGGGCGACGACGTCGTCGGTGGTGTCCGTGTCAACGGTTTCATGGTCTGACATTGCAGCCAAGACTAGCCTCCTTGTTTGCTAGATTCCCTCTATGGATGGCGAGCACTACTTCTCTGCGCAACCGGCGGGAGAGTTGTCCCTCCGTGAGATCGACGTCACCCTGTCGGGCGACCGCTACCGCCTCGTGACGGCATCGGGCATCTTCAGCCCGGAGCGGATCGACACCGGCACCCAGGTGCTCCTCGCGAACGTGCCCACTCCTCCGCCCGGCGGGAATCTGCTGGATCTCGGATGCGGATGGGGCCCGATCGCACTCTCACTCGCCCTGGAATCACCGCATGCGACGGTGTGGGCGGTCGACGTGAACGAGCGCGCTCTGGATCTGGTTCGTAGGAATTCTCACATCATGGGTCTCGAGAATATCAACGCCTGCCGCCCCGAGGATGTTCCCGATGGTCTCGGATTCATGACGATCTGGTCGAATCCACCCATCCGGGTGGGCAAAGAGGTGCTGCACTCGATGATGCGCTCCTGGCTTCCGCGCCTCGAAGAGGGGGCGGACGCCTGGCTCGTGGTGCAGAAGAATCTGGGCTCGGATTCGCTGCAGCGCTGGCTCGACGCGGAGTTCCCCGGCCTCACGGTGACGCGCACGGCCACCAACAAGGCGTTCCGGGTGCTGCGGGTGCGCAACCGGGGCGCGGCCGGCTCGAGCTAGATCGCCAGGTCGCCCTCGTAGACGAGTTCGGCCGGGCCCGAGAGCGCGACGTGCTCGCCGTCTTCGGTGGGGAACATCCGCACGCCCACCACGCCGCCGGGAACGGCGACGCTCCAGTTGTTCGGCGCGCCCTCGCCCGCCCAGTAGCGCGTGGCCAAGGCAGCGGCCGCAGCACCGGTGCCACAGGACAACGTCTCGCCGCTCCCGCGCTCGTGCACGCGCATCCGGATGTGCCCGACGCCGTCGCGCACGAGCGGTTCGCCCGGCACCACGAATTCGACGTTCGCGCCGTCGATGGGCGCGGGTTCGAGGTGCGGGATGAAGGTGAGGTCGGCCTCGTCGAGCTCGTCGTCGTCGGCCAGGGCCACCACGACGTGTGGGTTGCCGATGTTGATGCCGAGGCCGGGGCGGGCAACCTGCAGGTTCTTCGCCCGCACCAGCGGCTCGCCGCCGTCGAGGCGCCAGCGGCCGAGGTCGACCTGGAAGCCGAGCTTGTTCAGCTGCACGTCGCGCACGCCGCCGCGGGTGCCGATGACGAGGGTCTCGCCCGGGGCCAGCGTGGCCAGCCCGTTGTCGAGCAGGTAGCGGGTGTAGACGCGGATGCCGTTGCCGCACATCTCGGAGAGCGATCCGTCGGCATTGTAGTAGTCCATGAACCACTCGGCCGAGTCGTCTTCGGCGAGGGCCGCGGCGCCGGCCTCGAGGCTGCGTGAGCGCACGACGCGGAGGATGCCGTCGGCCCCGACGCCGAAATGCCGGTCGCAGATCGCGGCGATCTGGGTGGGGCTGAGGTCGATCTCACCGTCGGGGTCGGTGAAGAGCACGAAGTCGTTTCCGGTGCCCTGGCCCTTGGTGAAGTGGAGGTCGGCTGGCATGCCTCAAGTCTAGGGGCGCTCCGCGCGCCTCCGTCGCGAGGCCCTCTGCGCCACCCGCGGTGAACGCCGTGTGTTGTGGTGCTCGCCTCGATGCGCCGATCCGTCACTTCGTGCCGCTCTGGACGACGGATAACGGCATCAACTGACGGGTCGGTGGGCTTGCGGCAGAGGGTCAGGCGGGGGCGACGGCGGCTGCCGCGTGTGTGACCGCGCGGTCGAGGTCGGGTGGGGCGAGGGCGTCGACGTCGAGGGCATCGGGGTAGCGCTTGAACCAGCTCACCTGGCGGCGGGCGTAGCGCCGGGTGAGGGCCTGCGCCTCCGCGATCGCCTCGGCCTCCGACATCGTGCCGTCGAACTGCGCCAGAGCCTGCGCGTACCCGATCGCGCGCGCGGCCGTGGTGCCGTCGCGGAGCCCGTGAGCCGCCAGGGACGCGACCTCCTCGACCAGGCCCGCCGCCCACATCCGCTCGACCCGGGCGTCCAGTCGCGGCACCAGGCGGCTGCGTTCGACGCCAAGACGGATGATCGTGGCCGGCCGCCAGAGCACCGGCTCGTCGGGCAGAGTGCCGGCGACCGGACTGCCGGTGAGCTCGACCACCTCGAGCGCGCGCACCAGGCGCCGCCCGTTGAACTGGCCGATCGACCGTGCGGCGACCGGGTCGATCGCCTTCAGCCGCTCGTACATCACGCGCACCCCGTTCTCGCTCAGCTCGGATTCGAGCCGGGCGCGCACCTCCTCGTCGCGCGCCGGGAAGCGGAAGTCGAAGAGTACGGAAGAGACGTAGAGGCCCGACCCGCCGACCAGGATGGGGGTGCGTCCGCGGGCGAGGATGTCGTCGACAGCCGCGCGCGCATCTCGTTGGTAAGCGGCGACGGAGGCCTCATCGGTCACCTCGAGCACGTCGAGGAGGTGGTGCGGGATGCCGCGGCGGTCGGCCTCGCTCAGCTTGGCCGTGCCGATGTCCATACCCCGGTAGAGCTGCATGGCGTCGGCGTTGACGACCTCGGCCGCGCCCCCGGCCGCGGCCAGTCGCTCGGCGATCGCCAGCGACAGCTCGGATTTGCCGGTACCCGTGGCCCCGACCACCGCGACCACCTCGGCCCGCCCCGATGCAGCGTCGACACCGGCCGCAACCGACGGATCAGCGCCGACGGACCCGAAAGGTAGGGCGCCAGCGGAGGGACCAGCGACCGCGCCGGCCATGGATGCCGGAAGTGCCGGCCGGTCGCCCGCCGGAGAGTCAGTACTACGGGACGGATCGGTAGCGTTGCGGGCCGCAGACGCAGGATCGACATCCTCGTCGCCCTCGGAGGAGCCGGCGGGTGCAAACGCGATAGACGGATCGTCAGCGGGGCGGCCGACGGGCGCCCGGCGCGCGGGCGGCTCGGCAGCGGCGGGCATGCTTGCGCTACCTGCGCAGGTCGTCGGTCGAGCTGTAGATCGGGATGGTGGTGACCCGATCGGCGTCGACCGCGGGAGCCCCGACGCGAAGGCCGGGCAGACCCAGCGACACGCGACCGGGAGCGGAGCCACCCACCGCCTGGTCGCCGCCCGGGGCGGGCACGGCGCAGGAGGCCGCCTCGGCCCGGTCCCAGGCGTCGCCGGAGCGGGTGGCGCGAACGGAGAGAGGGGTGCCGTCGCTGTCGGCGATGAGGTGGAAGGGCGCCGCCTGCGTGACCGCAACGGTGACGACATCGCCGGGGCGGGGGCGTACCGACCCCTCGGGCAGTTCGAAGTGCACGAGCCGGCTGTCGCGGGCGCGGCCACTCAGCCGATGGGTCTCCGAATCTTTGCGGCCCTCGCCGTTCGCGACGACGAGCTCGACCTCGGTGCCGATGAGCTTCTGGTTCTCTTCGAAGGAGATGCGCTCCTGCAGCGCCACGAGGCGCTCATAACGCTCCTGCACCACCTCGTGCGGAACCTGGTCGGGCAGGGTGGCGGCGGGTGTGCCGGGCCGGATGGAGTACTGGAAGGTGAACGCCGACGCGAACCGCGCCTGCTCGATCACGCGCATCGTCTCGAGGAAGTCCTCCTCGGTCTCTCCCGGGAAGCCGACGATGATGTCGGTGGTGATCGCCGCGTTCGGGATCTTCTCGCGCACCCGGTCGAGAATTCCCAGGAACTTCGCCGACCGGTAGGAGCGACGCATCGCCCGCAGGATGCGATCGGACCCGGATTGCAGCGGCATGTGCAGCTGTGGCATCACCGACGGGGTCTCTGCCATCGCATCGATGACGTCGTCGGTGAACGCCGCCGGATGCGGACTGGTGAAGCGGATGCGTTCCAAGCCTTCGATCTGACCCGCGGCCCGCAGCAGCTTGCCGAAGGCGAAGCGGTCGCCGAACTCCACGCCGTAGGAGTTGACGTTCTGGCCGAGGAGCGTGACCTCGATGGCCCCGTCGTCGACCAGGGACTGGATCTCGGCGAGCACCTCACCTGGCCGCCGGTCTTTCTCCTTGCCACGCAAGGAGGGCACGATGCAGAACGTGCAGGTGTTGTTGCAACCGACCGAGATGGAGACCCACCCGCTGTAGGTGGAGTCGCGTTTGGTGGGCAGCGTCGAAGGGAAGGTCTCGAGCGATTCGAGGATCTCGATCTGCGCCTCGTCGTTGTGACGTGCACGTTCGAGCAGGCTCGGCAGCGCTCCCATGTTGTGGGTTCCGAACACGACATCGACCCACGGGGCCTTGTCGAGGATGACGTTCTTGTCTTTCTGCGCGAGGCAGCCACCGACCGCGATCTGCATGCCCTCGTGCCGTCGCTTCACCGAGGCGAGATGACCGAGATTGCCGTAGAGCTTGTTGTCGGCGTTCTCCCGAACGGCGCAGGTGTTGATGACCACCACGTCGGGCTCGACGCCGTCAGCCCGCACATAGCCGGCCGCCTCGAGCGATCCGCTCAAGCGTTCGGAGTCGTGCACGTTCATCTGACAGCCGAAGGTGCGCACCTCGTAGGTACGCGCCCGCCCCGACGCATCACGGGACGCATCCGATGGCGCGATGAGGGTGGGGGCTTCACTGACGGTGCTCATGGTTCGTCTATTCTACGAACGCTGGCCTGAAACCCTGACCGTCAGCGGAAACGCGGCCCACCCGAGCCCTTGCGCTCCGCCAACGCTCGCCGGGTGACCTCGCGCACGACCCCCGAGGTGTAACCCCGTCGGGTAAGGAAGCCGATCAGCCGACGCTCGGCCGTGGCGTCGTCGTAGGACGACAGCTGGCCCGCTCTCTTCACTGCGGCCTCCAGGGCACGATCGAACTCTTCTCCTTCGTCGAGCTGTTCGAGCGCGGCCTGCACGTAGGCTGCCGGAATCTTGCGCGCCATGAGCTCGCGGGAGATGACCGAACGGCTCTTGTGGTTGCGTTCGCTCAGTCGCTCCACCAGCGACTCCGCCAGCGCGAGATCGTCGAGGTATCCGAGCTCCTCGTAGCGCGCCACGAGCACCACTGCCTCTTCGTCGGAGGCCCCTTGCGCCATCAGCAACGCATGGGTCTCGTCGGCCGAGAGTTGACGACGCCCGAGAGCCCGGATGACGGTGTCGCTCACCCGCTCCAAGCGTTCTTCGTCGCTCACCTCCTGCACGACCGGCAGCACGGCGACCGGTGCGAGTGCCGACACGGCCGAGAGCGTCGCCGGCGAGCGAACGGATTCCGCCCGCGGCTCCGCCTGGGCGTCCGGAGTCTGAGGCCGGCGAGCCCGCCCGGCCGGATGATTCGTCGAACGCCGCCCTTCCGTGGCGCCGGGCGGCGCCGAGTACCATTCCTCGGCCGGTGCACTCTCTCCGGGCGTGACCTCGGCCTCCACCTCAGCCCCGGACTGGGGCGCCGCGACGCGACCGCGCCCACGACGCACCGAGTCCAGGCTGATGATGTCGTTCATCGGAGACTAGGCACCCTTCCGGGCCGCGATCTTCGGCTGAATCGGATCGACTGTGGCAGCACCGGCCGTCGCGGCGGAGGCGATCGCTGCCGCACCGGCCTCGCCGATGCCGAGCTTGGCGAGGATCTTGTTCTCGATCTCGAGCGCGATGTCGGGGTTCTCGATCAGGAAGCGACGCGAGTTCTCCTTGCCCTGGCCGAGTTGATCGCCGTCGTAGGTGTACCAGGCGCCGGACTTGCGCACGATCTCGTGCTCGACGCCGAAGTCGATCAGGCTGCCCTCGCGGGAGATGCCGACGCCGTAGAGGATGTCGAACTCGGCCTGCTTGAACGGCGGCGCCATCTTGTTCTTCACGACCTTGACGCGGGTGCGGTTACCGACAGCCTCGGTGCCCTCCTTGAGGGTCTCGATGCGACGGATGTCGAGCCGCACCGACGCGTAGAACTTCAGCGCCTTGCCGCCGGCCGTGGTCTCGGGGCTGCCGAAGAAGACGCCGATCTTCTCGCGCAGCTGGTTGATGAAGATCATCGTGGTGTTGGTCTGGCTGAGACCACCCGTGAGCTTACGGAGCGCCTGCGACATGAGGCGTGCCTGCAGACCCACGTGCGAGTCGCCCATCTCGCCCTCGATCTCGGCGCGGGGCACGAGCGCCGCGACGGAGTCGATGACGATCAGGTCGATCGAGCCTGAGCGCACCAGCATGTCGGCGATCTCGAGCGCCTGCTCCCCTGTGTCGGGCTGCGAGACCAGGAGCGCGTCGATGTCGACGCCGAGCTTCTTCGCATATTCGGGGTCGAGCGCGTGCTCGGCGTCGATGAACGCGGCGATGCCTCCCGCGCGCTGTGCATTGGCGATGGCGTGCAAGGTCAAGGTGGTCTTACCCGACGACTCCGGACCGTAGATCTCCACGATGCGCCCGCGCGGCAGCCCTCCGATGCCGAGCGCGACATCCAGCGCGATCGATCCGGTCGGAACGACCTCGACAGGGGCGCGTTCGTCGCTGCCGAGCCGCATGACCGATCCCTTGCCGAACTGACGGTCGATCTGGGCGAGTGCGGTTTCGAGGGCCTTCTCACGATTTGCGTCTGACGGCATTTCGGTCTCCTTCTGATCGGTGTGCGGCCTCTTCGGCTGCGTCGGTGTGCCCACAGGCTGTCGTGTGCGTCCGAAGGTTTCCGGATGGCAACGACAAGGCGTTACGAGGATTTCGTCGAACGAGGACCACGGTACGGATACCGTCCGACATTCAGTCGACCGGCATCCGATCTGTGGAGAACTTCTCGGAATCTCCCGATGTGCAGAACACTACCCGCTTCCGAACATATCTTCGAGACAATCGCGGCGTGTCACGCCCGATCTTCGAATGACCCCGGGCACAGAAGAAGGCCCCCGGACGCATCCGGGGCCTTCGAATCAGCTTCTGGGTTGAGCGGGCAATCCCGCTCCGTGCCAGCGCGACGGCGGAACATCCGCCGCCCGGCAGACCGCGAGCCACACCTCTCGCGGGGAGATACCTGCCTTCAACGCTTGCTGTGGGGTTCGATCACCGAGATCGACGAGCACGAGATCGTTGGTCACGACCTGGCCGTAGGCGACACCGAACTCGTCGACGATCGCTTGCCGGAATTCGCTGAGGCGCAACCTACCGGACCACGAGGTCGGCGTCGAAGTCGGCGACGAACTCGTCGGGAATCGTGTCGGGGATCGGGTCGATGCCCTCGACGATGGCGAGACGATCGCCCACCTCGCGCATGATGACGGAGATCGGGGTATCGAGTGCCTCCGCGACCGAGGCGAGGATCTCGCTCGAGGCCTCTTTCTGACCTCGCTCGACCTCGCTCAGGTAGCCGAGCGCGACGCTCGCCTTACTTGCCACTTGACGAAGGGTGCGGCCCTTCTGCAGGCGGAAGTCCCGAAGCACGTCGCCGATTTCCTGACGAACTAGAATCACTGGACCCTCCTTGCGTTCCCGTCACGGTCAATTTCGAGTGGCACCTGAACCGGCCTCTCGGCTGTGGTTCGTAGCAGAAACTCTAAACGACTGGGACTGGACATATCTTGTGAATGACATCAGATGTAACGAGATCGAAACGCGTCACATTCCCGAGCCCGTGCTTGACAGGGATTCTTCCAGGAAAGCGAGGGCTTCGCGCACGACGGCGGCCCGGACGGTGTTGCGGTCACCGTCGAGGTGAAGAGCGAAGCTCCGCACCGAGCCGCCGACGGCGACGCCGACGAATGCGGTGCCCGGCGGATGCCCGTCCTGCGCATCTGGCCCGGCGACGCCCGTCGTGGAGATCCCGATCTCGGGTTCGACCCCGTCGAGCGCGAGCGCCGTGCGCACGCCCACAGCCATCTGCCGCGCCACATCGGGATGGACGGGACCGTACGCGGCGAGCACCTCGGCATCGACGCCGAGCACGCTGTGCTTGATGGCGGTGTCGTAGGCCACCACTCCCCCGCGGAGCACGACGGATGCGCCGGGAACCGCCACGAAGGCGGCCGTCAGCAGGCCGCCGGTGAGCGACTCTGCGACCGCGAGGGTGACGTGACGCGCCGTCAGCGCGGCGACGATGCGCTCGGCCCGCGCATCCGGTTCGTCGCTCATCCTGCTGCCGGGGGCGCCGCAGACGCGGGCGGTGCGGGCGGCGGCGTGCGGTTCAGCCGCCACGCCTGCACGAGGTAGTCGATGCCGGTGACCACGGTGAGGATCAACGCCAGCGCCATGAAGACGGCGTTGACCCAGTTCACCCAGTCGCCGAGGAGGCTCGGGAAGGGCAGCAGAGCGAGCGAGATGGCGATGGACTGCACCAGCGTCTTCAGCTTGCCGCCCCGCGAGGCCGGGATCACCCGATCCGACAGCTGCACGAAGCGCCAGACCGTGATGCCGACCTCGCGCACCAGGATGACGATGGTGACCCACCAGGGCAACTCCGCCAAGATCGAGAGGCCCACCAGTGCGGCGCCGGTGAGCACCTTGTCGGCGATCGGATCGAGCAGCTTGCCGAGATCGGTGACGAGATTGCGGCTGCGGGCGATGTGCCCGTCGATGCCGTCGGTGGCGATGGCCAGGATGAACAGCACCGCGGCCGCCCAGCGCAGCCATCCGTCCTGCCCGTCGTCGACGAGCAACATGATGAAGAAGACGGGCGCGAGCAGGATGCGGATGACCGTGATCGCGTTCGGCAGGTTCCAGTTGCTCGGCTTGGATTGCGCCTGCGTGCCGTCGTTCGCCACCGCGATCACTCCCTGCCGGTCAACCCCCAGGCATCCTCGTCTGAGTCGCCCTCCACCTCAGGGTACTGGTCGAGCGAGGCCGACGGATACGGGGTGTGACCCGACGCGACACCGGCGCTCGACGAGGCGGGCAGGGCGGCCGGCGCAGCGGGCACGGAGCCGCCACCCGTCTCGCCGCGCAGCATCGCCAGCACCTCGGGCAGCTGCTCCGCCGTGACCAGCACGTCGCGGGCCTTCGACCCCTCGGAGGGGCCGACGATCTCGCGCGACTCGAGCAGATCCATCAGGCGGCCCGCCTTCGCGAAGCCGACCTTGAGCTTGCGCTGGAGCATCGAGGTCGATCCGAACTGCGTGTTCACCACGAGCTCCGCCGCCTGCAGCAGCACTTCGAGGTCGTCGCCGATATCGGAGTCGATGTTCTTCTTCTCGGCCGCCGACACCGCGACGTCGTCGCGGTACTCCGGTCGGGCCTGGCGGGTGACGTGCTCGACGACCTTGGCGATCTCGGCCTCGCTCACCCAGGCGCCCTGCACGCGAATCGACTTCGACGAGCCCATCGGCAGGAACAGGGCGTCGCCCTGACCGATCAGCTTGTCGGCGCCCGGCTGGTCGAGGATGACGCGCGAGTCGGTGACGCTCGTCACCGCGAAGGCGAGGCGGGAGGGCACGTTTGCCTTGATGAGGCCGGTCACCACGTCGACGCTCGGACGCTGGGTGGCGAGCACCAGGTGGATGCCGGAGGCGCGCGCGAGCTGGGTGATCCGCACGATCGAGTCCTCGACGTCGCGCGGGGCCACCATCATCAGGTCGGCGAGCTCGTCGACCACCACGAGGAGGTAGGGGTAGGGCTTCAACACGCGCTGCGAGGCCGGGGGGAGCTGGATCTCGTCGTTGACGACGGCGCGGTTGAAGTCGTCGATGTGCCGGAACCCGAAGCTCTCCAGGTCGTCGTAGCGCATGTCCATCTCCTTCACGACCCAGGAGAGCGCCTCAGCGGCCTTCTTCGGGTTCGTGATGATGGGGGTGATGAGGTGCGGCACGCCCTGGTAGGCGGTGAGTTCGACCCGCTTCGGGTCGATCAGCACCATGCGCACCTCGCTCGGCTTCGCCCGCATGAGGATCGACGTGACCATCGAGTTGACGAAGCTCGACTTGCCCGAACCGGTCGAGCCGGCCACGAGCAGGTGCGGCATCTTCGCGAGGTTGGCGAGCACGAACTTGCCCTCGACGTCTTTGCCGACGCCGATGGTCATCGGATGCGTGTCGTTCATGGCCTTGGACGATCGCAGCACGTCGCCGAGCACCACCGTCTCGCGGTCGGTGTTCGGGATCTCGATGCCGATCGCGCTGCGACCCGGGATCGGCGAGAGGATGCGCACCTCGTTGGAGGCGACCGCGTAGGCGAGGTTCTTGCTGAGCGCGGTGACCCGCTCGACCTTGACGCCCTGGCCCAGCTCGATCTCGTAGCGCGTGACGGTCGGGCCGCGGGAGAATCCGGTGACCGCCGCATCGACCGAGAACTGCTTCAGCACGTCGGTGATGGCCCGCACGATCTCGTCGTTGGCTTCCGATCGCGCCTTCGCCGGGCCGCCCGCCACGAGATTGGCCGCCGAAGGGAGACGGTAGTTCGCGGCATCCCGTTCCCGTGCGGCGGCGAGGGTGAACGCGTCGTCGGCCGCGGCCGTCTCGTCGACCGGAGTGGTGGGCAGGGGGGTGCCGGAGAAGGCGGGGAGCGCCTCGGTACCGTCGTCGTCGAGCAGGCCCGTGGCCGATGGCCGGCCCGGCAGGATCTCGCCGGTGATGCGCTTGATGGCGAGTTCGGCCGCCTCCATGTCGTCGAGCAGACCGTTGCCGAAGCTCTCGGTGGTGACGATGTCGGCGGCGCGCTCGAAGGCGCCGTTGTCTTCGGGGGGCGCGGTGCGGTCGACGACTCGCGGGGCCATGAGCGGGGCGTCGAACTCGGGGTCGATCTCGCGCTGGTTCTTGTTGCGGCGCCACCAGGGCAGGGCATCGCCGTCTTTGTCGTCGGTGCGATCGGCGTCGAAGTCGAGCATCTCGTCGATGGAGCCGGTGGCGGTCTTCTTCGACCGACCCTTGGCATCCTTGGCCTCGGCCGGCTGCTCGGGTTCCGGAGCCGGGGCGCCGAACAAGTAGGCGTAGAGCTCGCGGATGCGCCGGCCGAGCTTGTTCGGGGGCGTCTTCGTGATGATGAAGAGTGACAGCGCCGCGAACACCACCATCACGACGGTGGCCCCGATCGGCGTGATCAGCGCCACGAGCGGCGCAGCCACGATCCAGCCGAGCACGCCCCCTGCCACGGCGAGTCCGTCGATGCCGGCCGCGGGGTCGGGGGTGCCGCCGAAGATGTGGCAGAGGCCCGAGACCGAGACGAGGAAGACGGCCAGACCGATGCCGATGCGGCCGTTGTCGTTGACCGAGCTCGGATGCCGGAACAGCCAGAGCGCGAGCAGAAGGAAGATGACGGGGAGCGCGTAGGAGACGCGGCCGAACAGGCCACCGAAGGTCCAGGCGCTGAGCGAGCCGGCCACGGCGTTCGACGCGAGGAACCACTCCACCAGCGCGCCGGCGACGGCGAGCAGGAAGATCAGAAAGGGGAAGCCGTCGCGCCGCTCCTCTTTCTCGAGCTTCTCGGGCCCGAAGGCTCGTGCCGCGCCACCCACCACGTGGGCCAGCCCCAGCCAGGCGCGCGTTACGACGCCCGGGCCCTCGTGCTCGGTGACGGCGGGGTACTTGACGGTCTTCTGGGTGGCGGTGCGAGACGGCGTGGCACGCCCCTTCGCCGCCGACCCGCGCGCCGGAGTGGCCCGCGATCGGGGCGTGGACTTGCTACTCGTGGCCATGCTTTCACGCTACCTGCGCGGCGCGCGGAGGCCGTGATGCCGCGCCGGGTTCCCCCTACGCCTCGATGACGAGGGGCACGATCATCGGCCGGCGGCGGTAGCTCGTGTTCACCCAGCGGCCGACCGTGCGGCGCACGACCTGCTGCAGGGCGTAGGGCTCGCGCACGCCGTTCTGGGCCGCCTCCGTGAGGGCCGCACTGATCTTCGGCTTGACCGCGTCGAACACCCGCTCGTCTTCCGCGAATCCCTTCGCGTGGATCTCCGGCCCCACCACGATGCGCCCGGTCTGGGCCTCCACCACGACGATGATCGAGATGAAACCCTCTTCGCCGAGGATCCGGCGGTCTTTGAGGTCGGCATCCGTGATCTCGCCGACGGTCGATCCGTCGACGTAGACGTAACCGAGGTCGTGCTGGCCGACCACGGTGGCGACACCGTTCTTCAGGTCGATGACGGTGCCGTCTTCGGCGATGAAGGTGTTCGCGGCCGGCACACCGGTCTCGATGGCGAGCTTCTGGTTGGCCACCAGGTGACGGTATTCGCCGTGCACCGGCAGCACGTTCTTCGGCTTCAGGATGTTGTAGCAGTAGAGCAGCTCCCCCGCGGCCGCGTGGCCCGAGACGTGCACCTTCGCGTTGCCCTTGTGGATGACGTTCGCACCCAGCTTCGTGAGCCCGTTGATCACCCGGTAGACCGCGTTCTCGTTGCCCGGGATGAGGCTCGAGGCGAGGATGACGGTGTCGCCCTCGCCCACCTCGATCTGGTGCTCGAGGTTCGCCATCCGCGACAGCACGGCCATCGGCTCGCCCTGCGACCCGGTGGACATGTAGACGATCTTGTCGTCGGGGATGTCGCCGGCCTTCTTGAAGTCGACCAGGACACCCTCGGGCACCCGGAGGTAACCGAGATCGGCCGCGATGGTCATGTTGCGCACCATCGAGCGCCCGAGCAGCGCCACCCGGCGGCCGTGCGCGTGGGCGGCATCCAGCACCTGCTGCACGCGGTGCACGTGACTCGAGAAGCTCGCCACGATGACGCGGCGGGGCGCTCGTTCGATGATCGACTCGAGCACCGGCCCGATGTCGCGTTCGAGCGGGGTGAATCCGGGCACGTCGGCGTTCGTCGAGTCGACGAGGAAGAGGTCGACACCCGCTTCACCCAGGCGAGCGAAGGCGCGCAGGTCGGTGAGCCGGTCGTCGAGCGGCAGCTGGTCCATCTTGAAGTCGCCGGTGTGCAGCACCACGCCCGCGGGGGTCTTGATGGCCACGGCCAGCGCATCCGGGATCGAGTGGTTCACGGCCACGAACTCGCACTCGAAGGGGCCGAGGTTCTCGACCTGACCCTCGGTGACGTCGAAGGTGTACGGCGTGATGCGATGCTCCTTGAGCTTCGCCTCGACCAGCGCCAGGGTGAGTGCCGATCCGATGAGCGGGATGTCTTCGCGCAGCTTCAGCAGGTAGGGCACGGCGCCGATGTGGTCTTCGTGGCCGTGCGTGAGCACGATGCCCACCACATCCTGCAGCCGGTCGCGCACGATGCTGAAGTCGGGCAGGATCAGGTCGACGCCGGGCTGGTTCTCCTCGGGGAAGAGCACCCCGCAGTCGACGATGAGCAGCTTGCCCTCGTATTCGAACACGGTCATGTTGCGACCGATCTCGCCGAGCCCGCCCACGGGAGTGACTCGGAGTGTTCCGGCCTGGAGCGCCGGCGGTTCTGCTATCGGGCTTTGCATGGGCCCTCCTCGGTTGTCGTGCATGCGGTTGTCGTGCATGGTCTGCGGTCCGCCTATGCGGCCGCGGGGGCTTCTGCGGGGGCCGATCGGGGCGGCCTCGGTCTTCTCAGCGAGTGGTGCCCGCCACTTTCGGCAGGGCGCCACCGGCGGCGGCGTTGCGATCGGGGCGGAAGTTCTTGAAATCGAGACCCGGGATGTCGCGCACGAGGTCGATCTCGCTCTCGATCTGCGCGGCCTCCCACTCCTCCGGGCCCACCAGGGGCAGCCGCACGCGCGGGCTGCCGATGCGGCCGAGCCCGTGCAGGATGTACTTCGCGGCGACAGTGCCGGGAACGTGGGTCATGATCGCGCGCACCAGCGGCTCGAGCGACTTGTGCGCCGCCGTCGCGGTGGCCAGATCGCCCGCGTTGACCGCGTCGACGATCACCCGGTAGGGCGCCGGCGCGACGTTCGCGGTGACGCCGATGAGACCCACCGCACCGATCGCGAGGTGCGGGAGCACGTTCGCGTCGTCGCCCGAGAAGTAGAGCAGGTCGGTCTGGTTGAGCACCCGGCTGACCTCGCTGAAGTCACCCTTGGCGTCTTTGACGGCGAGGATGTTCGGATGCTTGGCGAGCCGCAGCATCGTGTCGTACTTGATGGGCACGCCGGTACGGCCCGGGATGTCGTAGAGGATGACGGGCAGATCGGTCGCATCCGCGATCATCCGGAAGTGCGTGAGGATGCCGGCCTGGGTGGGCTTGTTGTAATAGGGCGTGACGACGAGGTTGCCGTCGGCCCCCGCCTTCTCGCTCTGGCGAGCGAGCTGCATGGCGTGCGCGGTCTCGTTCGACCCGCCGCCCGTGATGATCTTGGCGCGGCCGGCCCCGACATCCTTACCCACCTCGACCAGACGGATCTTCTCCGGGTCGGTGAGGGTGGAGGTCTCGCCGGTGGTGCCGGTGACGACGATGCCGTCGGCACCGCCCGCGATCAGCTCGTCGATGAGCTTCTCTACCCCGGGCCAATCGACTTCGCCGTCGGCCGTGAAAGGGGTGACCATGGCGACCAGGACCTGGCCGAATGGGTTCGTAACGTTAGACACGGTTACAGGCTATCGCCTCTCCGTGTCGACGATTCCAGGACGCCGATTCCAGAACGCCGATTTCAGCGGGGGCCAGGATTAGAAGCCCAGCCGACCGAGCAGCTTCGGATCGCGCTGCCAGTCCTTGGCCACCTTGACCCGGATGTTGAGGTAGACCTGCCGCCCGAGCAGCGGTTCGATCTCGGCCCGGGCCCGCGAACCGACATCGCCCAGGCGCGAGCCCTTCGGGCCGATGATGATGCCCTTCTGGCTGTCGCGCTCGACGAACAGGTTGGCGTAGATCTCCACCAGATCGCGGTCGTCGCGCTCGCGCATGTCGTCGATGGTGACGGCGATGGAGTGCGGCAGTTCGTCGCGCACCCCCTCGAGGGCCGCCTCGCGGATCAGCTCCGCGATGCGCGACTCCAGCCCCTCGTCGGTGATCTGGTCTTCGGGGTAGAGCTTCTCCGATCGAGGGAGCAGACGGATGAGCTCACTCGTCAGCACGTCGAGCTGGATACGGCTGGTCGCCGACACCGGGATCACCGTCTCCCAATCGCGCAGCTCGGACACCGCGAGCAGCTGCTCACCCACCTGCTGCTTCGACGCCGAGTCGATCTTCGTGACGATCGCGACCTTCTTCGCCCCGGGGTAGGCATCCAGCTGGTCGTTGATGTAGCGGTCGCCCGGGCCGAGCTTCTCATCGGCCGGCAGGCAGAATCCGATGACGTCGACGTCGCCCAGGGTCGATTGCACGAGGGAGTTGAGCCGCTCGCCGAGCAGCGTGCGCGGGCGGTGCATGCCGGGGGTGTCGACGATGATCAGCTGACCGGCCGGGTCGTGCACGATTCCGCGGATCGCTTGCCGTGTGGTCTGCGGCTTCGAACTCGTGATGGCGACCTTCTCGCCGACCAGGGCGTTCGTGAGGGTGGACTTGCCGACGTTCGGGCGCCCGACGAAGGTGACGAACCCCGCCCGGAAGTCGCCGTCGACGTCGTCTATTGAGTCGCTCATGCGTTCTCCTTGGTGGGGGTGGTTTCTTTGACGGTCGACTTCTTACCGGACTTACCGGGCTTGCCGTTCTTACCGTTCTTGCTCTCGGGCTTCTTGCCCTCGGACTTCGCCGGCTGCGTGCGCACCGGCCCCGTGCGGGTGGGCCCGGTGTCGGTGGAGACCGGTGCCGGCGCATCCGGATCTCGCCGCACGATCACTGTGATGACGCGCTTGCGACGGCCGTCGGTGCGGTCGGCGGTGAGTTCGAGACCGGAGACCCGCGCCACGGAACCGGCGACCGGCAGGCGACCGAGGGTCTTGGAGAGCAGGCCACCGACGGAATCGACGTCGTCGTCGTCGAGCTCGAGGTCGAACAGTTCGCCCAACTCGTCGACAGGCAGACGCGCACTCACACGGTAGCGGCCGTCGCCGAGGTCTTCGACCTCCACGACATCGCGGTCGTACTCGTCGGAGATGTCGCCCACCAGTTCCTCGATGAGGTCTTCGAGGGTGACGAGGCCGGCGATACCGCCGTACTCGTCGACCACCATCGCGAGGTGGTTCGACTCCAGCTGCATCTGCCGCAGCGTGTCGTCGACCTTCTTCGACTCGGGGATGAACAAGGGCGCGCGGGCGAGCTCGCTCACGTGCATCCGGTCGACCTCCTTCGGGCGCTCGTAGCTCAACCGCGCCACGTCGCGCAGGTAGAGCACGCCGGAGATCTGGTCGACGTTGTCGTTCTCGACCACCGGGATGCGCGAGACGCCCTTGCTGAGGAAGAGCCCGAGGCCGTGGCCGACCGTCGCGTCGTCTTCGATCGTGACCATGTCGGTGCGCGGGATCATCACCTCGCGCACCACCGTGTCGTTGAACTCGATGATGGAGTGGATCAACTCCCGGTCGTCTTCTTCGAGCACATCGAGTTCGGTGGCCTCGTCGACCATGCTGAGCAATTGCTCCTCCGACGAGAAGGTGCCCGATCGCGGCCGGCCGGGAGTGACCCGGTTTCCGATGGCGACCAGAGCGTTCGCCACCGGGCCGAGCACCACGCGCACGAGGTGCACGGGCACGGCGCCGTAACGCAGCACCGCGCGGGAGTGGACCCGCCCGACGCTGCGCGGGCTCGAGCCGACGAGCACGAACGACACCGCCGTCATGATCGCCGCCGAGAGCACGAGAGCGAGCCAGAGCACGTCGATCGAGAAGGCGAAGGCGATGGTGACGAGCACGGCCGCCGTGGTCTCGAACACGACGCGCGCGAAGTTCACCGCGTTGACGTGGGCGCCCGGGTCGTCGGCGATGGCGCGCAGGGAGCGTTTCGCGCGGTAGCGGTCGGCGAGTTCCAAGACGTCGGATCGCGACAACGACAGCACCGCGGAATCGACGGCCGCGAACAATCCGCCGAACGCCACGAGGACGAAGGCCGCGATCAGGAACAGGGCGATGGTCATGCCGGGCGGCGACGCTCGCCCATCGCGAAACCGACGAGGATGTCGCGCTGGATGCCGAACATCTCCTTCTCCTCCTCGGGCTCGGCGTGGTCGAAGCCGAGCAGGTGCAGGATGCCGTGGGTGGTGAGAAGCAGCAGCTCCTCGAGGGTGGAGTGCCCCGCCGTCTGCGCCTGGGCCTCGGCCACCTGGGGACAGAGCACCACGTCGCCGAGCAGGCCCGCGGGCGTCGGAGCGTCTTCGGTGCCAGGGCGCAGCTCATCCATCGGGAAGCTCAGCACGTCGGTGGGCCCGGGTTCATCCATCCACTGAACGTGCAGCTGCTCCATCGCGGCCTCGTCGACCAGCACGATCGCGAGCTCCGCATCCGGGTGCACATGCAACTGATCGAGCGCGTAGCTCGCCAGACGCAGGATGGCGGTCTCGTCGACCGGGATCGAGCTCTCGTTGTTGATCTCTATGCTCAATTGTGTCTCCCTGGCTGCGCCGCCGCTTCTGCGGCGCAGCGCGGAAAACCGCCGCGCAGGTCGCCGGTTTTCCTTCTCATCGTCTGCTCCTGTAGCGACGGTCTCGGTCGCTGCCGTATTCGTGGGCCTGGCCCCCATGTTCACGACGGGCCATCTGCACCTGATCGTATTTGGTGTAGGCGTCGACGATCTGCCCCACGAGGGTGTGCCGCACCACGTCGGCGCTGGTCAGCGTGGCGAAATGGATGTCGTCGAGGTGGTCGAGGATGCGCGTCACGATCTGCAGGCCGCTCGTTCCGGTCGGCAGGTCGACCTGCGTGATGTCGCCCGTGACCACCATCTTCGAGCCGAAGCCGAGACGGGTGAGGAACATCTTCATCTGCTCGGGCGTGGTGTTCTGCGCCTCGTCGAGCACGATGAAGGAGTTGTTCAGCGTGCGACCGCGCATGTAGGCCAGCGGCGCCACCTCGATGGTGCCGGTGGCCAGCAGCTTCGGCACGATCTCGGGATCCATCATCTCGTTGAGCGCGTCGTAGAGCGGCCGCAGGTAGGGATCGATCTTGTCGGTGAGCGTGCCCGGGAGGTAGCCGAGGCGCTCCCCTGCCTCGACGGCCGGACGGGTCAGGATGATCCGCTCGACCTCCTTGCGCTGCAGCGCCTGCACGGCCTTGGCCATGGCGAGGTAGGTCTTGCCCGTACCGGCGGGGCCGATGCCGAACACGATGGTGTTCTCGTCGATCGCATCGACGTAGTCTTTCTGACCCGTGGTCTTCGGCCGCACGCTCTTGCCGCGAGCGGTGAGGATGGCCTGGCTCAGCAGTTCGGCCGGGCTCGCCGCGCGGTCGTTCTCGAGGATGCGCGCCGAGGAGGACACCTCGACCGGCGTGAGGTCGTGCCCGTTGCGCACCATCAGCAGCAACTCCTCGACCAGCCGGCGCGCGGCGTCGACCTGATCGGCATCGCCCCGCAGGGTGATGTCGTTGCCGCGCACGAGCACCGTGACGAGCGGGAACTGCCGCTCGATGGTGGTGAGCAGACGATCCTGCGGCCCGAGCAGACGGACCATCTCGATTCCATCGACGTGCAGGCGCGCTTCGCTCTGCGGAGACTGCGGTTCAGGTGCGGATGCTGTGTCAGCCCTGTCCAAGGGTTCCTTCCTCGAGGCCGCCTCCGAGCACGTGGGCGTGCACGTGGAAGACGGTCTGCCCGGCATTGGGACCGGTGTTGAAGATGAGTCGGAAGTCGCCGTCGGTCAATTCGTCGGCGAGGGATTTCGCGACCTCGACCACCTCGGCGAGCAGGCCCGGGTCTCCGGCGGCCAGCTCGACCACGTCGCGGTAGCGCTCGGTCTTCGGCACGACGAGCACGTGCACGGGCGCCTTCGGCGCGATGTCGGGGAACGCGATGACCCGGTCGGTCTCGGCGAGGATCGTCGCCGGGATCTCCCGGGCGACGATGCGGCTGAAGATCGAGGGGGAATCGGTTTCGGTGGACATGGCTCCATTGTAGGTTTGGCACCGGCTGAACGGACCGGCTGTGGACAACTGGGCACCCGGGGTTCGCTACGAGCGTGCCTGTGCAGGAGCAGACGACCTACCAGCGGCCGAGGGCCGCGTTGATGACGGCGAGCGCCGCCGGGCCCGCACTCGAGGTGCGCAGCACCTCCGGGCCGAGTCGCACGGCCTGCGCCCCCGCGGCAGCGAGCGCCTCGAGCTCGCGCGGCGAGATCCCGCCTTCCGGCCCGACGACCAGCAGCACCGGAACGTCGGAGCCGTCGGTGAACGACACCTCGCTGAGCCGGTCGGTCGCGGTCGGCTCGAGCACGAGCATCCGATTCGCGGCGGCGAGCGCACGCAGCCCGGCGAGGTCGGCCGGTTCGCTCACCACGGGGACGAAGGGCCGGATCGACTGCTTCGCCGCTTCTCGCACGATGCTCGACCAGCGCTCGACGCCCTTGGCGACCTTCGGCCCCGACCAGCGCGAGACCGACCGCTCGGCCTGCCAGGGCACGACGGCCGAGACACCGAGCTCGGTGGCGGTCTGCACTGCCAGCTCGTCGCGGTCGCCCTTCGCGAGCGCCTGCACGAGCACGAGAGACGGCGCCGGTTGCGGGTGCATCACCGCGGTCTCGACGGCGAGCTCCAGCTCGCGCGGCTCCACCCGCGTGACGACTCCGGTGACGACGAGACCCTGCCCGTCGCCGATCGAGGTGTGCTCGCCCACGCGCATCCGGTTCACCGTCACCGCGTGGCGCGCCTCGTCGCCCGCGAGCCGCACGACGTCGCCGACCCCGTGGGGCACGGCTGCGAGATCGTCGCGCAGGAACAGGGAACTCACCGGGTGACCCCGCCGATCAGACGTTCAAGAATCGGTCGCGCAGCTTCGCGAACAGGCCCTGCTGGAAGTGCCCGAGCGTGGGAGCCGGATATTTGTGCGCGCTCGCGAGCTGTTTCATCAGCTCCTTCTGCTTGTGGTCGAGCTTCGTAGGCGTCACGACCTGGATTCCGACCCGCAGATCGCCACGGCCGTTGCCGCGCAGGTGCGTGATGCCGCGGCCCTTCACGGTGAGCACCTCGGCGCTCTGCGTGCCCGGCTTGATCTCGATCTCGATGTCGCCGTCCAGCGCCTGGATGGTGGTGGTGGTGCCGAGCACCGCATCCCACATCTGCACTTCGAGGGTGCAGAGCAGATCGTCGTCGTTGCGCGAGAACACGTCGTGATGACGCACCTTCATCTCGAGGTAGACGTCGCCCTGCGGGCCGCCGGCCGGACCGACCTCGCCCTGGCCGGGCATCTGCAGCCGCAGACCGGTGTCGACGCCGGCCGGGATGTCGACCGGGATGGTGCGGCGGGCGCGAACGCGGCCCTGGCCCTGGCAGGTGGGGCACGGGTTCGGGATGACGGTGCCATAGCCGCGGCAGGTGCCGCAGGGCGCGCTCGTCACGACGTTGCCGAGCAGCGAACGCACCGTGCGCTGGATCGAACCGGATCCGCCGCAGATGTCGCAGGTGACGGGCGACGTGCCGGGCTGGCAGCACGAGCCGTTGCAGGTCTCGCAGATCACGGCCGTGTCGACCTCGAGGTCGCGATGCGTGCCGAAGATGACCTCGCCGAGGTCGACCTCCACCCGGAGCAGGGCGTCTTGCCCACGCTCCTCCCGCGACTTCGGCCCCCGGGATGCGCCGCCCTGTCCGCCGAAGAAGGTCTCGAAGATGTCGCCGAAGCCGCCGAAGCCGGCTCCTCCCGCGCCACCGAAACCCGGCTGGGGGCCGCGGTCGTAGTCGCGTCGCTGACCGGGATCGCTCAGCACGTCGTAGGCGTGCGTGACCTGCTTGAACTTCTCCTGCGCATCCGGGCTCGGGTTCACATCGGGGTGCAGTTCGCGCGCGAGCCTGCGGTAGGCCTTCTTGATCTCCTCGGGTGTCGCTTCGCGCGAGACGCCGAGCACGTCGTAATGGTCAGCCACCAGGGGCTTCTCCTTCGTTCGATGGGCGGAGGCGGTCAGCTGGCGCTGCCCGAGTCTCCGAGAGTGCGGGACAGATAGCGCGCCACGGCGCGCACCGCCGAGATGTTGCTCGAGTAGTCCATGCGGGTGGGGCCGAGCACCCCGAGGCGGGAGATCGACGTGCCGATCCCCGAGTAGCCGGAAGCGAGGATGGAGGTCTCGCCGAGGCCGAACGACTCGTTCTCGCGGCCGATCGAGACGGTGACGCCGCGCTGGTCGGCCTCCATCTCGCTGAACAGGCGGAGCAGCACCACCTGTTCCTCGACCGCTTCCAGCACCGGGAGGATGCTGCCGTGGAAGTCTTCTTCGGTGCGCACCAGGTTGGCGGCGCCGGCGATGAGCAGCTTCTCCTGCCGGTTCGCCGTCACCTGCTCCTGCAGGATGTTCGCCACCACGTCGACCGTCGGGCCGTGCTGATGGGCGAAGCGTTCGGAGACACCGGTGAGGGCGCTCGCGGCCTCGGTGAGCCCCAGCCCGCCGATCGTCTCGTTCAGGCGCATCCGCAACTCGGCGATCAACTCGTCGTCGGTCTCGGCCGGAACATCCACGACCCGCTGATCGACGTGGCCGCTGTCGGTGATGACCACCGTCATCAGGCGCCGCGGCGTGAGCGAGACGACTTCGACGTGGCGCACGCGCGCCTGTGAGAGCGACGGATACTGCACCAGCGCGACCTGATGGGTGAGCTGCGAGAGCAGGCGCACGGTGCGGGCGAGCACGTCGTCGACGTCGACGCTCGAGCCCAGGAAGGTCTCGATCGCGTGGCGTTGCGCCGGGCTGAGGGGGCGGAGGTCGGAGAGGTGGTCGACGAACAGGCGGTAGCCCTTGTCGGTGGGCACACGGCCGCTCGAGGTGTGCGGAGCGGTGATCAGCTCCTCTTCTTCGAGCAGCGCCATGTCGTTGCGGATGGTGGCGGCGGAGACCCCGAAGGAATGCCGCTCGGCGATGCTCTTCGAGCCGACGGGCTCCCGGGACGCCACGTAGTCCTGCACGATCACGCGGAGCACTTCGAGGCTGCGTTCTGAGACCATCAGGAACACCCTCCTCTGTTGGCACTCACCTCACTGGAGTGCCAATTATATCTCCGATTGTGACGCGGCGGTTCGGGACACCCTGACGGAAAATCATTGCTGCTGCGCAGCCCGGGCGCTATCTTGTGTCTGTGTGCGGGCTCGTGCCCGCGTGCTGGCCCGCCCGCGGGCCTCTCCCACCGTCTGAAAGGCGCGAGACATGACTGACCCCAACGCAACACCGCCGTACGACCCGGCCGCCGGCCAGCCCACTCCCCCGCCCGGACAGCCGACGCCGCCTCCCGGATACCAGGCGCCGCCTCCCGGTTACCAGGCTCCCCCGCCCGGCTACCAGGGCGCACCCGTCGCGGCCGCGCCGCTCTCCCCCGCTGAAGACAAGCAGTGGGCCATGCTCGGTCAGCTGGGCGGCATCCTGGGCTGGATTCCGCCGCTGATCATCTGGCTGATCTTCAAGGATCGCGGCCCGCTGACCAACCAGGAGGCCAAGGAGTCGCTGAACTTCCAGATCACGGTTGCGATCTTCGTGGTCGGCCTCTACATCATCGGCACGATCACGGCGTTCATCTTCATCGGCTTCCTGTTCTACTTCCTCGCCTGGGCCGTGCAGATCGTGGGCCTCATCTTCGCGATCATCGCGGGCGTGAAGGTCAACCAGGGCGGCACCTACCGCTACTTCTTCAACTTCCGCTTCATCAAGTAGGGTTCGCGTTCAGAACCGCAAACGTCGCGGCAACCAACGCCCATACGGGCTCGGTTGCCGCGACGTTTGCGTTTTCGAACGCGAACGGTCAGGTGAGGCGGCGGACTACCGCGTCGGCGAGGAGGCGGCCCCGGAGGGTGAGGTCGAGGGTGCCGCGGAGGGCTGCCGGGCCGTCGATCAGGCCGTCGGCGATGAGGCCCGCGACTTCGCGGCGCGCGCCGGGCGCCAGCGACGCCACCCGCAGAGCGCCGCGCACGCGGGTGAGCAGGAGCACCCGCTCGAGATCACGAGCGGACGCGTCGATCGTCTCGCGCCCCACCGCCGGAGACTCTCCCGCCGCGATGCGTTGCGCATAGGCGGCCGGATGCTTCACGTTCCACCACCGAGTCGATCCGACGTAGCTGTGCGAACCCGGGCCGATGCCCCACCAATCGTGTCCCACCCAGTAGCCGAGGTTGTGCCTCGAACGGTGCGATGCCCCACGGGCCCAGTTGCTCACCTCGTACCACTCGTATCCCGAGGCCCCGAACGCGGCATCCGCCCGCTCGTACATGTCGGCCTGCAGGTCGTCGGAGGGCGCGGCGACCTGCCCCGAGCGGATCTGCCGGGCGAGCTTCGTGCCGTCCTCCACGATCAAGGCGTAGGCGGAGACGTGGTCGGGCTCGTTCTCGAGCACCGCGTCGATCGAGCGCTGCCAGTCGTCGAGCGTCTCGCCGGGGGTGCCGTAGATGAGGTCGAGGCTGACGTCGAGCCCCGCGTCCTTCGCCCAGCCGACGACGGAGGGGATGCGGGCCGGATCGTGGGTGCGCTCTAGCGTCGCCAGCACGCTCGGAACGGCCGACTGCATCCCGAAGCTCACCCGCGTGAACCCGGCATCGGCGAGCGTGCGGAGGTACGCGGCGTCGACGGAGTCCGGGTTGGCCTCGGTGGTGACCTCGGCGTTGTCGGCCAAGCCCCAGGTGTCACGGGCCGCGCCCAGCATCGCCGCGAGCTGCGCGGCCGGCAGCAGCGTGGGCGTGCCGCCTCCGAAGAACACCGTCGAAAGCGGGCGGTGCGGGTAACCGGATGCGGCGAGCACGCCGGCTGCGAAGGTCATCTCGTCGATCGCCTGCGACGCGTAGTCGCTCTGCTTCACGCCGCGGAGCTCCGTGGCCGTGTAGGTATTGAAGTCGCAGTATCCGCAGCGCACGCGGCAGAACGGCACATGCACGTAGAGGCCGAAGTCGCGGGGCGCGTCGGCAGGCGATTCCGGCGCATCCGGTGCCGGCAGCAGTCCGTCGGCGGGAGCCGGGTCGCCCACCGGCAAGAGAGACGGCACGACCGCGCCTACGCGCCCTTGCTCGGCATGAGTGCGCGCAGGTAGCGACGGGTGGCGCGCGCCTGCATGATGCGCAGCACCGGCTGGCCGAGCCGGTAGAACCAGGTGCTCGGGCGCGAGAACGCGCGCACGACGATCCAGACCGAGTCGTCGGAGAGGTGCTCCACCACGAAGCTCTCTTCGCCGGACTCCGGATGCCCCGGCAGCGTGCCGTAGGCGAACCCGATGCGCCCCGGTTCGTTCACCAGGTACACGACGCGGATCGGCGCGCGGAAGCTCATGCCGAACGCCCGGATGGTGAGCTCGGCGGTGGTGCCGGCCGAGACCAGCGGGGTGCCGTCTTCGCCGTAGCCCTGCTCCGGATGCGCCGCGCGTGGGCCCACGGGGGCGCCCGACTCGTCATAGACCAAGCCGGCGTAGTCGGTCTCGGTGGGGGCAGCGGGCTGGATGTCGCCGACCGTGATGCCCGATCCGCGCTGCACTCCCCACGCCATCAGTTTCGCCGAAGCCGCCTCGAAGCGTTCGGTGCCCGAGCCGAGGCGCGCGCGGCGCTCCATCGGGTGGAAACCCTTCGGCGGGAAGTAGAGCAGGTCTTCGGCCTGAGTGGCGCCCACGGCGGCGTAGCTGAGCGACGCCTCCGACCGGGAGACCGCACGCGCAGTGGTGGTGCTCGCCATCCCTACTTGTCCTTCTTCTTCTCGGTGTCGCCCGAGAGCGCGGCGATGAAGGCCTCCTGGGGCACCTCGACCCGGCCCACCATCTTCATGCGCTTCTTGCCCTCTTTCTGCTTCTCGAGGAGCTTCCGCTTGCGGGTGATGTCACCGCCGTAGCACTTGGCCAGAACGTCTTTGCGCATCGCGCGGATCGACTCGCGCGCGATGATCCGCGCGCCGATCGCGGCCTGGATCGGCACCTCGAACTGCTGCCGCGGGATGAGCTCGCGCAGTCGCCCGGTCATCAGCACGCCGTAGGCGTAGGCCTTGTCGCGGTGCACGATGGCGCTGAACGCGTCCACCTGCTCACCCTGCAGCAGGATGTCGACCTTCACCAGGTCGGCCTCGGCCTCGCCCGCGGGCTCGTAGTCGAGCGACGCGTAGCCGGCGGTCTTCGACTTGAGGTTGTCGAAGAAGTCGAACACGATCTCGCCGAGCGGCATCGTGTACTTGATCTCCACCCGGTCTTCGCCGAGGAACTCCATGCCCTGCAGCGTGCCACGGCGGCTCTGGCAGAGCTCCATGATGACGCCCACGTAGTCTTTCGGCGCGAGGATCGCGGCGTTCACCACCGGCTCCTCGACACTCACGATCTTGCCGCCCGGGAACTCGCTCGGGTTGGTGACCGTGATGGTCTTCTTGTCTTCGGTGGTGACGTGGTAGATCACGCTCGGCGCGGTGGCGATCAGGTCGAGCCCGAATTCGCGTTCCAGCCGCTCGGAGATGATCTCGAGGTGCAGGAGGCCGAGGAATCCGCAGCGGAAGCCGAATCCGAGAGCGACGGATGTCTCGGGCTCGTAGACCAGGGCCGCGTCGCTGAGCTTCAGCTTGTCGAGCGCCTCGCGGAGGGCCGGGTAGTCGGTGCCGTCGAGCGGGTACAGGCCCGAGAACACCATCGGCAGGGGCTCGGTGTAGCCCGGCAGCGCGACGGTGGCGGGCTTCGACGCGGTGGTGACGGTGTCGCCCACCTTCGACTGCCGCACGTCTTTCACGCCCGTGATGAGGTAGCCCACCTCGCCGACGCCGAGGCCCTTGGAGGGGGTGGGCTCGGGGCTCGAGACCCCGATCTCGAGGATCTCGTGCGTGGCCCGGGTCGACATCATCTGGATGCGCTCGCGCGGACTCAGGTGCCCGTCGATCATGCGCACGTAGGTGACGACGCCGCGGTAGGCGTCGTAGACCGAGTCGAAGATCATGGCGCGAGCCGGCGCATCCGCGTCGCCCACCGGAGCGGGGATGAGCTCGGTCACGCGGTCGAGCAGCGCTTCGACGCCCATGCCGGTCTTGCCGGAGACCCGGAGCACGTCGTCGGGGCTGCCGCCGATGAGGCTCGCGAGCTCTTTGGCATACTTCTCGGGGTCGGCCGCCGGCAGGTCGATCTTGTTGAGCACCGGGATGATGGTGAGGTCGTTCTCGAGCGCCAGGTAGAGGTTGGCGAGGGTCTGCGCCTCGATGCCCTGCGCCGCGTCGACGAGCAGGATGGCGCCCTCGCAGGCGGCGAGGCTGCGCGACACCTCGTAGGTGAAGTCGACGTGCCCGGGGGTGTCGATCATGTTGAGGGCGAAGGTCTGGTCGCCGAGGCGCCACGGCATCCGCACCGCCTGGCTCTTGATGGTGATGCCACGCTCGCGCTCGATGTCCATGCGGTCGAGGTACTGGGCGCGCATGTCGCGGTCGCTGACCACGCCGGTGATGCCGAGCATCCGGTCGGCCAGGGTGGACTTGCCGTGGTCGATGTGCGCGATGATGCAGAAGTTGCGGATGAATGCGGGGTCGGTGGAGGCGGGTTCGAGTGCCTTCAGGGCTAGGGGGCTCACGCATTCCTCTGGGTCGTCGGGGCCGGGCGCGGCGAATGACGGGACGACCTATTCTGCCATGTCCGGAAGAGAGGGGCGGATCGTTGTGTTGAATTGGGGTATGGCTATCTTCCTCACCGGCGCGACCGGGTTCATCGGGTCCACCGTTCTCCGTCAACTCCGCTCGCAGGGGCGCGACGTCGTCGCGCTCGTGCGCAACTCCGACAAGATCGCGGAGGTCGAGGCGACCGGCGCCCGCGCGGTGCTCGGCACCCTGACCGACCGCGAGCTCGTCACCCACCTCGCCCTCGAGAGCGACGGGGTCATCCACCTCGCCGCTCACGACACCGACGCGGCGGCCGCCGACGACGCGTTCGTCTCCGCCGTGTTCGCCGGGCTCGAGGGCAGCGACAAGCCCTACGTGCACACGGGCGGCATCTGGGTGTTCGGATCGGGCGATGCGATCACCGAGCGCACGCCGTTCGACCCGCCGGCCATCACCGCCTGGCGGGTGCCGATCGAGGCGCGGGTGCGCAGCGCCGAGGGCATCAAGACGACGATCATCGCGCCCGGCATCGTGTTCGGCCAGGGGCAGGGCATTCCCCGGGTGATCCAGGATGCGCCGCGCGGCTCGGGCGTCGCGCCCGCCCTGTCGCTCGTGGGCTCCGGCGAGCAGCACTGGACCACCGTGTTCGTCGACGACCTCGCCGAGCTCTACCTGCTGGCCTTCGACCTGGCCGACGGCGGGTCGTACTACATCGGCGCCAGCGGCCAGAACCCGACCGTACGCGAGCTCGGTGAGGCCGCGGCGACCGCTGCCGGGCTCGACGGGCGGGTTGCGCCGTCGACGGTCGAGGAGACGCGCGCACGCCTCGGTGAGGGGTTCGCCGACGCCCTCTTGCTCGACCAGCAGGCCACCGGATCGGCAGCGCGCATCGACCTCGGCTGGGAGCCCAACGGCCCGTCTCTCGTGGACGAGCTGCGGGCGGGCTCGTATCTGGGCTAGCTGCCTCGGGGCCGTGCTAGCTGCCTCGGGGGCCGTGCTTCGCGCGGCCTCCGAGGGCGGCGCCGGTCCTTGCCCGGCGCCGCGCGGCATGTTCGCGTGAGGTCGCTTCGCGGCCTCGCGCTCACCCTGGGTCGTCGATAAGGGCCTGTTGCGTGCCTTCCTGTGCGCATCACTTCGGGAGTGTGAGTGAAATCGCGATCTCTTCCGGGGTGATGAAGGCGCCCTCGGCCTCGACTCGGTGCACGAGGCGTACGAGGTGGGCGTTGATGGGGGCCTCGACGCCGGCGGCGCGGGCCTCGCGCATGACGGCGCCGTTGAGGTGGTCGATCTCGGTGAGTTGGCCGCGGCGGATGCTCTGCAGGGTCGAGCCCGGGTTCGGCGTCGATCCGACTCGGCGCGACATCAGCCGGGGGAGCAGCTGTGCGAGGGGACGGGGCGCTGCCGCGAAGATGCGGAGTAGACGATCGCTCAAGCCGAGCAGGGTCTCGAAGTGCACATCGCGCGCCCGGGCGACGGCGACCGCCTCGCGCATGCTCGCGGTGAGCACGGCGCGCAGCCGCGGATCGGCGATCGTCTCCTGCACGGAGAGTCCGGTGATCGCGGGGAGGGCATTGACCTGGTTGACGATGAGCTTGGTCCATTGCGCGCCGGCGAAGTTCGCGGTGACCTCGATCGGCATGAACGCGCCGAGGGTCGCGGTGGCGAGGCGGAGGGCGGCCTCCGCTGCGGACCGGGCGGAGGCGGCAGAGGCGGTCGGGAGGCCGTCGGCCGCTGCGGAGGCGGAACTCGGCGCCGGGGCGGAGGCGGATACGGAGGGGGACGCGGGCGGGGAGGCAGAGGCGGGCGCGGGTGCGCTGGTGAGCGCAGGAGTGGTGGACGCCGCGCCATCGGACGGCGCAGCAGGAGTGGACGCCGCGGCATTGGACGGCGCGGTGGTGGACGGCGCGGCATCGGACGGCGCGGGAGTGGTGAACGGCGCGGCGGGGCTCGGCGCCGCACCGCGACCGAGGGGCGGCACCGCAGCGGGCAGGCCGAGGTAGGTGGCGGCGGGCGTGGTGATCGACACCTCGCCCGGTGAGAGATACGAGGCGGCGAACAACGCGAGTCCGCCCACCACGGGCGTCGTCGGCAGCTGCGCCGCCGCAGCCTCAGCCCCGCCCAACCCGTTCTGCACCACCACCAGGGGTACGCCGTCCAGGAAATCGGCATTCGCTTCCAGGGCCGCACGCGCATCCTGAGCCTTCACCGTCAGCACCGCGAGCTCGGGCCGCTCGTCGAGGACAGCGGATGCGCGGGGCCGGGCCGTGTGCTCGCCCCAGTGCCCGGTGAGATGCAGGCCGCTCCGTTGCACTGCCTCGAGCTGGGCTCCCCGCGCGGTGACCGTCACCGCATGGCCGGCACGGTCGGCGAGCGCGGCGATCACGCCGCCGACGGCTCCGGCCCCGATGACGGCGATCCGCATCAGAGGTCGAGACCGTAGGCGCGCGTGGGCTCGACGCCGGGCGGATTCTCGCGCTCCGGCATCCGGGCGAACCCCAGGGATTCGTAGAGGCGGTGGGCCACCACCATGTCGGTTCCGCTGTTCATCACGACCCGTGTCGCGCCGCGGCTACGCGCGGTGTCGAGCACGAACTCGGTGAGCTGGCGCCCGACGCCGCGGCCCCTGGCCCCGGGGTCGACGGCGAGCAGTCGGAACTCCAGCTCGCCCTCCCGGCCGAGTTCGGTCAGCGCCTCACCGGGACGGGGCAGCGTCACCGAGCCCAGGAGGTCGCCGGTGGCGGAATCCACGGCCACCCACACCTCGGCGACCGTGGCGTGCATCTCGACGGCCCGCACGTTCTCGGCGTACTCACCGCCGATCTCGTAGTCGTGCGCGTAGGCGGCGAAGCGCTGCCGCGACACGGCCTCGTACTCGTCGGGCCGGACGAGGCGGATCTCGGTGCGCGGCGGCTCGGGCAGGCGACGGATGCCCTCGAGCAGGTCGTCGAGCGCGGCCGCGGCGCAGAAGCGGATCCAGCCCTCCCCCATCCGCCCGAAGGCGCTGCCCGGAGCCACCGCGACGCGCTGCTCGAGCAGGAATCGTTCGGCCCACTCGGCGACGTCGCCCCGGCTGGCGTAGGAGACATCCACCCACAGGTAGAAGGCGCCGGCCGGATCGAGGTAGCGGATGCCGCGCTCACGCAGGGCGGCCGTGGCCTCGGCGAGGTTCTCGCGGTAGTGGGCGGCGGCATCGGTCACCGACTGCTGCGAGCCCGTGAGCGCAACGACCACCGCGCGCTGAGCGGGGGTGTTGATGCAGCTGATCATGGCCTCCTGCGCCGAGCGGAGCAGGGGCGCGAAGCCCGAGGGCGTCAGCAGCCAGCCGACCCGGGCGCCGGTGAGGGCATAGGTCTTCGAGGCCGAGAAGACCGTGAAGACGCGGTCGTCGTCGCCGGTGCCCGCACCGGCCAGGCTCGCCATGCTGACGTGCGCGGTGCCGTAGGTGAAGCGTTCGTAGACCTCGTCGCTGATGACCCAGAGATCGTGCTCGCGGGCGAAGTCGAGCAGACCCTGCATCGTCGGGCGGTCGAAGACGGCGCCGAGCGGGTTCGAGGGCGAGTTGACGATGATCACGCGGGTGCGGTCGGTGACGAGCCGCCCGAGCTCGGCCAGATCGGGCACGAACGCGTTCTCGGGGCGCAGGGGGTAGGGCACGGCGGTGGCCGAGAGCAGGTGGGCGTTCATCGTGAAGGTGGTGTAGCCCGGATCGGGCACGAGCACCTCGTCACCCGGGTCGAGCAACAGTCCCATCGCGAGGTGAAGGCCCTGAGTGGCTCCGTTCGTGACCCAGACGCGCTCCGGATCGGTGAGGATCCCGTTGTGCTCCGCCACCGCGCGCACGATCGCCTCGCGGAGCTCCGGGATGCCGCCGTTGGGCGTGTAATCGGTGTCGTCGGCCAGCCAGGCGCGGGAGCCGGCATCCAGGGTCGCCGGGTCGGCGGGAACGTCGGGCTCACCGATCACCAGGGCGATGACGTCGTCGAGCGACTGGGCCAGTTCGAAGATGCGTCGGATGCCGGACGGCGGCACCGAGTCGGTGTGCGATGCGAGACGGGGCATAGGCTATAACGGTACCTCGCTCGTTCGGATTGTTCGGGCGCTCGAGAACTGGTAATGTTGCCTGTTGGCTTACGCATCCACACGTTTCTGCTGGGTGCGAACAGCGAGTGGCTCTTTCCGCGGCCCAGCCGCAGCGGACCACCGCACCGCACTCATCCGATACAGATACAGAGGTTACTTCCGTGGCAAACATCAAGTCGCAGATCAAGCGCATCGGCACCAACAAGAAGGCGCAGGAGCGCAACAAGGCCGTCAAGAGCGAGCTCAAGACCGCCATCCGCGCCACCCGCACCGCCGTGGTGGCCGGTGACAAAGACACCGCCGTCGCCGCACTGCTCGTGGCCGGCAAGAAGCTCGACAAGGCTGCGTCGAAGGGCGTCATCCACAAGAACCAGGCGGCCAACAAGAAGTCGGCCATCGCCAAGCAGGTCGCCGCGCTCTGATCCTGCGCCGCACAGCATCGGGCCCCGCTTCGGCGGGGCCCTTTTTCGTGCGCTCCCGCTGATCGCCCCGTCCATCCGTACGGTCTGGCGCTTCGCAGCGCGCCGGCAGCGCTCAGACGTGCGGACGAAGGCCTGGAAGGGTGCCGCCGACGCTAGAGCATGCCCCGGGACGACACGGTGCCGATCATGCGCTCGAGGGCGAAGACCGGGTCGCGGCCGGCGCCCTTGACGCTCTCGTCGGTCTCGGCGAGCACCTGGATGCTGCGGCCGAGGCCTTCGCTGGTCCAGCCCGCGAGGTCGCGGCGCGCCCGGTCGACCTGCCATGGCGCCATCCCGAGCTGCCCGGCGAGCTGACCCGAGCCGCCGCGGGTGCCGAGCACCTTCGCCATCGTTCGGAGCTTCATCGCGAAGGCGGCGACGATGGGCACCGGATCGGCTCCGGAGGCGAGCGCGTGCCGGAGCAGCGCGAGAGCCTCGCCGTAGCTGCCGGCGATCGCGGAGTCGGCCACGGCGAACGCATTCGTCTCCACCCGCCCGGCGTAGTAGCGCTCGACCGTGACCTCGGTCACCTCTTCGCCCGTGTCGGACACCAGTTGGGCGCAGGCCGCCGAGAGTTCGGCGAGATCGTCGGAGAACGCCGAGACGAGAGCCCGGATGGCGCCCGGCGTGGCGCGCTTGCCGGCGGCGCGGAACTCGGCCGAGGCGAACTCGTACTTGTCGGTGTCGCGCTTGATCTCGGCGCACACGATCTCGATCGCGACCCCGTCGGCCGCGCGGATCGCTTCGAGCAGCTTCTTGCCGCGCACCCCGCCGCCGTGGCGCATGACGATGGAGGTGTCGTCGGCCGGGTAGCCGAGATAGGCGATCGCGTCGTCGATGAACGCGTCTGTGCACTTCTCGACCGCGGACACCCGGATGAGCCGCGGCTCGTTGAACAACGACGGGCTCGCGAGCGACAGGAGCTCGCCCGGGGTGTAGGAGGCGGCGTCGACGTCGGTGATCTCGAGGCTCGGATCTTCGGCCTTCAGCAGGTCGCGCAGCTGCCGGATGGCGCGCTCGGCCAGGAACGTCTCGGCTCCCGTGACCAGCACGACAGGCGCAGGGCGCACCTGGTTCCACTCGAGCTGCGGGATCGCCGCTTTCGCGGCCGGTTTGGCCGCGGACCTGCCGCGCGCGACTGCCATGCTCACTCTCCCGTCGATCGGCATTCAGCCTAGCCGCCACGGCCGACACGCCCTGCCGGCGTGCCCGCCGAGACGTCGCTTTCCGCGCCATACGACGCCGCATCGCGCGGAAAGCGACGTCTCGTGATTGCGGTGCTAGGGCGGCACGGGCTTCTCGGTCCAGATCGAGAGGGCGGCGGAGGTGCCGGCCACCACGATCAGGCCCCCGAGGTCGGTGCGGAAGGCGCCTGTACCGACCCGGCCGAGGATGCCGAGGAGCCGGTCGGTGGGATGGCCGTAGCTGTTTCCGGCGCCCACGGAGATGAGTCCGGCGACGGCGCGGATGTCGCCGTAGAGTCGTTCGCTCTGGTCGGCACTGCCGTGGTGCGCGACCTTCACCACGTCGACGTGGCCGATCCGGTTGGCCGCACGCACCGCATCCTGAGCCTGTTCACCCAGGTCGCCGAGGAAGAGCAGCCGCATCGGGCCGGTGAACAGCACCGTGACACTCGCCTCGTTGCCCGAAAGAGGGGCGCCCGCGCGCGGCCACAGGATGTCCCAGCGGTAGTCGCCGAGGGCGCCGCTCTGACCACGGGCGGCGTCGGCCACCTGGGCACCGCCGTCTCGCAGGTCGGTGAGGAGCCGCTCGTCGGCCGGCCCGTCAGTGGGGCCGACGAGCGCCACGTCGACGCGGCCGATCACGGCGGCGAGGCCGCCGACGTGATCGCGGTCGTAGTGCGTCAGCACGAGCAGGTCGATGCGTTGCACGTGCATCTGCTCGAGACAGTCGGTGAGCGGCTGCGGATCGGGACCCACGTCGACCAGGGCGATGCGGTCGCGGCTGTGCACCAGCACGGCGTCGCCCTGACCGATGTCGCAGGCGGCCACCTGCCACTCGCCCGGAACCGCCGCGGTGCGGGCGAGCGCGGCGCCGGTGACCGCACCGATCCCGACCACGACGGCCATGGCGGCCAGCAGGCCGGCGAAAGGCGCGAGCCGCGGATGACGGCGCCCCGCGAGAACCGCGACCAGGAACAGCAGGGTGAACACGACCGCCGCAGCGGCTGCCACTGCTCCGTCGGCGACCGGGATGGCCGCGAACGGCGCGCTCGCGAAGAAGCGCGCGACCGCCGCGATCCAGGCCGACGGCGCCCAGGGCAGCCAGGCCGCTGCGGAGCCGAGGACCGGAGCGACGACCCCGAGGAGACAGACGACGAGTCCGAGCACGCTCACCGCGGCGGCAGCGGGCTCGGCGAGGATGTTCGCCGGCAGGGTGTACGGCGTGATCTGCGGCGCCAGCAGGAACAGCACGGGCTGGCAGGCCAGCTGCGCGGCCACCGGCACCGCGACGGCCAGTGCGAGCCACCGGGGCAGGAATCGTTCGCCCACGGATGCGAGAGGCCGGGTGAGCAGCAGGAGGCCGCCGGTCGCGAGCACCGAGAGCGCGAATCCGGCGCTGCGGGCCAGCCACGGATCCAGCGCGAGCAGCACGACCACCGAGAGGCACAGCGGCGGCATCCCGCTCGACGGGCGCCCGGCAGCCAGTGCGATCAACACGATCGCCGCCATCGTGGCCGCGCGGAGCACGCTGGGCTCCGGGGTGACCAGCACGACGAAGAGGGCGAGCACGAGGATCGACACGGCGACCCGGATGCGCCGCCGGAGTCCGAGCGCCCCGCCGACCAGCATCACGGCCGACACGACGATCGCGCAGTTGGCACCGGAGACGGCGGTCAGATGGGTGAGCCCGCTCACCGTCATGGCGTCGTGGAGAGCGGGGCTGACGCCGCTGTCGTCGCCGATGGCGAGACCGACGAGGAGGTCGGCGCCGTCGCCCGGGAGGCCGGCCGTCGTGTGCCGGAAGCCTGTGCGCACACCGTCGGCCCAGGCGACGTACCAGGGCGGTCCGCGGTCGGCCCGCGGACCGTCGCGCGCGAAGAGCAGGAATTCGTGCGATTCCCCCGGCGGCAGAGGCGTCAGAGTGCCGTGCACGCGGAAGGACGCCCCGATCGGGAGCCGCATCCCGTGGGCGACGGTCGCGAAGACGAGCGTCGGCGCGCGGGCCTGGGTGCGGGTGCCGGCCGCGTCGAAGGTCTCGAGCACCGCATCCACGGTCACCCGTTGCCCGTCGGCGTCGGTGCCGAAGGCGGCGCTCGCCGCCGGCTCGGCCACGCCGGTCACGGTGACGACGGCTTCGCCGGCCCGCGAGCGGCCGCCTTCGAGGCCAGGGGGATGCCGCAGGTGCCCCAGGGCGAACGCCGAGGTGCACACGAGTGCGACCGCGGCCGCCGCGAGAACCATGCCGGGCAGCACACCGCCGCGGTATCGACGCGTGCGGCCGGCGACGCGCGGCGCGCGGTGGGACGCGCGCTGCCGTGCGTCGGCCGCAGTGTTTCGGAGAAGGGGCTGGGACGCGGCAGGCGCGGCTGAGGCCGAGTTCGTCCTGCCGCTGCCGGTGCGCTCGGCCGCACCCCGGGTGCGGGGCCACGACGAACCGCGTCGCCGCGCGCGAACGAGGAGAAACAAGGTCGCGGCGGCCGTCGCGCCCCACGCGACGACGACTGCCGACGCCGCGAGGGCCGGTGCGCCCACCAGGAGCCAGGATGCCGCCCAGGCTGCCGCAGCGGGGAGGGCCAGGCGGAGGTCGGCGCGCATCGGTCAGACCGTGACCAGATCGCGCAGACCTTCGAAGGTCTTGTCGCCGATGCCCGTCACCTGGAGCAGGTCGTCGACCGAGCTGAAGGGGCCGTTGTCGGTGCGCCAGGCGATGATGCGGGCAGCCATGGCCGGACCGATGCGGGGCAGACCGTCGAGCTCCAGTTCGGTCGCAGCGTTGAGGTTGACCTTCGCACCGGGGGCGCCCGCGGCACCGGCGCCTCCCCCGCCGGCGACCGCGCCGGCCCCGCTCCCGGCATCGCCGCCGACCGCGGCAGCGGGCGGCGCCTCGCCCACGGCGAACACCCGGAGCTGCTCGCCATCGGTCAACGGCCGCGCCAGATTCACCGACGCCTGATCGGCCTGCTCCGTGAATCCGCCGGCCGCCGCCACCGCGTCGACGACCCGCGCGCCTTCGTCGAGTTCGTAGACACCGGGCGACGCCACGGCGCCCAGCACGTGCACGAGCAGCACCGCACCCGTGGCGTCAGCGCCGGCTTCCGGCTCGGGAGGAGCCGCACGATGGGACGGACCCGAGGCCGGTGACGGGGCGCCCGCTCCGGCCGATTGCGACCCGCCCGCCGCATCTCCACCGGAACCGAGCGTGGTGGCCGCTCCGACCGGCGAGAGCGCGGTGATGAGAACCGACGCCACGAGCCCCACCACCACGAGCACCACCGCGGCTCCGATGCCGACCCGCACCCGAACCGAGGGCCCGGCCGCGGCGCCGGGCGGCTCCAGACCGTGCTCGTCGCCGCCGGGCTCCGGCCCGCGCGCCGACGCCCCGCGATGCGATCCGAACCCAGCTTCCATGCGGCAAGGCTAGGAACCCGGATCGCCTCACGGGGCGCGGAGACGACTTCTGTGGAGAACTTCTAGGAGGCCGGCTTTGTGACGAAGTTGACCAGTCGCGGGGCCCGCGCCACCACGGTCACGACCTCGCGGTCGCCGATCGACCGCGCCACCGAAGGCAGGGCACGCGCGGCCTCCTCGAGCGCCGCGCCGTCGATCTTCGGCGACACCTCGATACGGTCGCGCACCTTGCCGTCGACCTGCACGACCGCCGTGACGGTCTCCTCGGTCAGCAGTGACGCATCCGCACCCCGCCAGCCGTAGTTCGCGATCGAAGGCTCGTAGCCGAGCCGCGCCCACATGTCCTCGGCCGTGTACGGCGCGAACAGCGAGAGTCCGAGAGCGACCGTCTCCACCGCCTCGCGCACCGCAGGGTCGCCACCGCCGGGGCCGGAGTCGATCGCCTTGCGGGCCGCGTTCACGAGCTCCATCAGGCGCGCGACGACCACGTTGAACTTGAACGACTCGATGAGGCCCGGGGCCTCGGCCAAGAACTTGTGCGTCACGCGCCGCAGCGCGCGGTCGCCGTCGCGCCAGTTGACCTCGGGAGACGACGTCACGTCGCCCACCAGCCGCCAGGCCCGGGCGAGGAACTTCGCCGAGCCGGCCGGGGAGACATCCGCCCAATCGATGTCGTCTTCGGGCGGGCCGGCGAACGCCATCGTGAGGCGCACCGCGTCGACGCCGTGCTCGTCGAGCTGGTCGGAGAGGCGAACCAGGTTGCCCTTCGACTTCGACATGGCCGATCCGTCCATCAGCACCATGCCCTGGTTGAGCAGCGCGCTGAACGGCTCTGTGAATGAGACGTAGCCGAGGTCGAACAGCACCTTCGTGATGAACCGGGCGTAGAGCAGGTGCAGGATGGCGTGGGTCACCCCTCCGACGTACTGATCGACCGGCGCCCACTTGTCGACCTCGCGCGGGTCGAAGGCCTTGGTCTCGTCGTTCGGCGAGAGGAAGCGCAGGAAGTACCACGAGCTGTCGACGAAGGTGTCCATGGTGTCGGCGTCGCGCAGTGCGGGCGACCCATCCACCGGGTTCGGCACATTCACCCAGTCCTCGGCCCCGCCGAGCGGCGAGGTGCCCTTCGGGGTGAGGTTCAGCCCCTCGGTCGGCGGCAGCAGCACGGGCAGCTGGTCTTCGGGCACCGGGTACTCCGCGCCGTCCGCTCCGTGGATGATCGGGATCGGCGTGCCCCAGTAGCGCTGGCGCGAGATCAGCCAGTCGCGCAGACGGTAGTTCTTGGCCGGGCGGCCGGTGCCCGCCGACTCCAGGATCTCGATGATCTTGCGGATCGCGTTCGACTTCGACAGCCCGTCGAGCGGCCCGGAGTTGATCAGCCGCCCCTCTCCGGCCAGCGCGAGGCCGGTCTTGGCGGGGTTGATCTCGTTGATGTCGCTCGGCCAGTCATCGGGCAGCTCGTCGCCCTGCAGCACCGGGATGGCCCCGGTCACCGGCTGCAGCGTGTCGACCACGATGCGGATCGGCAGATCGAAGGCGCGCGCGAAGTCGAGGTCGCGCTGGTCGTGCGCGGGCACGGCCATGACCGCGCCGTGACCGTAGTCGGCCAGCACGTAGTCGGCGGCCCAGATCGGCAGCCGCTCCCCGTTCACCGGGTTGATCGCGTAGCGCTCGAGGAAGATGCCGGTCTTCGGACGATCGGTGGCCTGGCGCTCGGTCTCCGACGACTTCTGCACGTCGGCCAGGTAGGTGGCGAATCGTCTCCGCACGTCGTCGGAGGGACCCGACGCCACGAGATCCTGAGCCAGGTCGGAGTCGGGGGCGACCACCATGAAGGTCGCGCCGTAGAGCGTGTCGGGTCGCGTCGTGAACACGGTGACGGGCTCGTCGCGCCCCTCGATGGTGAAGTCGACGTCGGCGCCGATGGAGCGGCCGATCCAGTTGCGCTGCATCGCGATGACCTTCGCGGGCCAGGAGCCCTCGAGCTGCCGCAGGTCGTCGAGCAGGCGATCGGCGTAGTCGGTGATGCGGAAGTACCACTGGGTCAGCTTCTTCTTCACCACGACCGCGCCGGAGCGCTCCGAGGTGCCGTCGGGCAGCACCTGCTCGTTGGCGAGCACGGTCTGGTCCACCGGGTCCCAGTTCACCCAGCTGGCCTTGCGGTAGGCCAGCCCCTTCTCGTACATCTTGAGGAACAGCCACTGGTTCCACTTGTAGTACTCGGGGTCGGAGGTGTGCAGCACGCGATCCCAGTCAAAGGAGGTCGCGTAGCGCTTCATGCTCGTGCGCTGCTGCTCGATGTTGTCGTAGGTCCACTCGCGCGGGTCGAGGCCGCGCTTGATGGCGGCGTTCTCGGCGGGCAGGCCGAACGAGTCCCAGCCGATCGGGTGCAGCACGTTGAAGCCCTGCTGGCGCCAGTAACGCGCGATCACGTCGCCCAGGGCGTAGGCCTCGGCGTGACCCATGTGGAGGTCACCCGAGGGGTAGGGGAACATGTCGAGCACGTACTTGCGCGGGCGCTTGTCGCCCTCGATGTCGCTCTGGTAGGGCTTCAGGTCTTCCCAGATCGGCATCCACTTGTCCTGGATGGCCTGGAAGTCGTAGCGCTCGGCGTCGTCGTGCGACGCGCCGGTGGCGGAAGGGTTCTCGATGACCACGTGACTCTCATTCGTTGCTGTGCGCAGGCGACCACCGGTAGCGGCGGCGATGCCAGAGGTGGACGGCTCGGGGCGGCGCGCCCGGGCGCACCAAGGAACAACAGTACTAAAGGTTGTCGTCTTCCCGGCGTGAGCGCGGTTCCGGAGCCTTCGCCCCGAGCACCGCGAGCAGTGCCGCCGCCTTCACACGGGTCTCCTCCACCTCGTCCGCGGCGTCCGAGAGCGCGGTGATGCCCCCTCCGGAGCCGACGGATGCGCGACCGGGCGTGAGCACGATGCTGCGGATCACCATGGCCAGGTCGATCGACCCGTCGAACGAGAGGTAGCCGAAGGCGCCCGAGTAGATGCCGCGCGGGGCGCCCTCGAGGGCCGCCAGGTGCATCATGGCGCTGCGCTTGGGAGCGCCGGTCATCGAGCCGGCCGGGAAGCAGGCGGCGACGGCATCCGGCCCGGTCACGCCCTCGGCGAGCGTGCCCTCCACCGTGCTGACCAGTTGATGCACTTGCCGGTAGCTCTCCACCTCGAGCAGCGACGTCACTCGCACGGTGCCGACGGCGCAGACACGGGAGAGGTCGTTGCGCATCAGATCGACGATCATCAGGTTCTCAGCGCGCTCCTTCTCGCTCGCAGCGAGTTCGGCGCGCAGCAGGGCGTCTTCGACCGGACCGGCGCCGCGCGGACGCGTGCCTTTGATCGGACGGGTGATGACGCGGCGCTCGGGCGTGACGGCGAGGAACTGCTCGGGCGAGGTGCTGAGAAGGGTCGTGTCGCCGGCACGGAGATAGCCGCCGTGATGACTGGGGCTCGCGGCTCGGAGGCGCAGGTAGGTCTCGAGCGGGTCGGGCTCGCTGCCGGGCGCGTAGTCGAGGCCGAACTCGTTCGTGAGGCACAGCTGGTAGGCGTCGCCGCGCTCGATGACGCGTTTGCACTCCTCGACGAGATGCGCGTAGGCGTCGTAGTCGTGACGCACCGTGGCGACGCGGAGAGGGGCGGATGCGACGGGGGCGGTGGCCTCGATTGCGGCGTCGGGGGCGGTGGCGGGCCTGGCGGCGTCGGGGGCGCTCGCGGTCGTGGCATCGACGGGGGTGGCGGCGCCCGCCGGGGTAGCGGCTCCGGCAGCGTCGGCGAGCGCGATCTCCGCGGCCGCCTCGAGGGCTGCGGCGGTCTCGGCGAACCAGGCCTCGGCATCCGGAGCCGCGAGCGCGAGGAGGGTGACGGCGCCCGTGGCATGGTCGAACTCCACGGCCCGGTCGACCCGCAGGAAGACGGCCACCGGATGCGCGGGGTGCGGCACGCGACCCGCCCGCTCCTCGTCGAGGGTGCCGAGCTCGTAGGCCAGCCAGCCCACCCAGCCGAGGCGGAAGGCGGGCTCGCCCCGCGCATCCGTGCCGCCTGCCGCGGGGCCGGAGAGAGCGGCAGCGGCATCGTCGATCGCGGGGTCGGCTCCGTCGCTCGCGCCGGCACCCACCTCGCCGAGGCCCGCCACGACGTCGGCCCAGGACCGCCAGCGCCGCACGTCGTCAGAGGCACCGAGATAACTCATGCCGCTACCGGCATGTACCCCGCTGTCGAGCCAGAACGCGTTCGGAGCGCCGCCGTGGAGCGCGCGGAACGCGACGGCCGGGTCGAGCTCGACGTCCAGCCTTCGCCGCAGGAGCGTCAGGGGCATTGCACTAGCGTAGGACGTGGCGCAGATCGTGGCGCGACGAAGGAGGACCGACCGTGCTGGAGGCTCCTGCGACGTTCGTCTGGGCCGGCGGCGCCTTGGTCGAACAGGCCCTGCGGCCGCATGACGAACTGCTGGTGGCCGACTCCTGGTACGTCTCCGACTCCGGGCGCGCTCGAGCGATCGACGCGCATCGCGAGCGGTTCCTGGCGAGCGTCGACGAGTCGGCGGGCGGGGTCGCAGCGGGCGACGCCGAGGCGTTCTGGGGGGCGGCGATCGCTCGGTTGAGGGCAATCCGTACGGGGGCGCTCTTCCCCCGGGTGGAACTGGCACGGATCGCGGGCATCAGCGGCGCGGTACCGACGACGAGCGGCGGACGGCTGCCCGACGGCGACACATCACGATCACGGGGGGCATCCGATCGCCCTGGCGACACCTCGGGCGTGGGAGCGGCGGCCGCGACGCCCGACTACGAACTGCGGCTGCGCGTGCGCGCGGCGCCACGCTTGCGAGAGACCGCGGTGCTCAGCACGTACGAGGGCCCCGACCCGCGGCGCGTGCCCCGCGTGAAGGGACCCGACCTCGAGCGCCTTCTCGCCCTCCGCGCGACCGCGCAGGAGAACGGCGCCGACGAGGTGGCGCTGCTGCATGACGGATACGTCGTCGACGGATCGAGCTCGGCGCTGCTCTGGTGGCGCGGCGAGACGCTCGTGGCGCCGGCGAGCGACCTCGCCCGGGTGCCGAGCGTGACCGCTCGGAGCATCCGCCTGATCGCCACCGCCACCGGCACCCGCGTCGTGGAGGAGCGGGCGCGTCCCGCCGATCTCGAGGGCTGCGAACTCTGGATCGTGAGCGCATTGCACGGCATCACCGTGGTCGAGGTCTGGATCGACGGCCCCGTGCTCGAGGTGCGGCCCTCGCGCGCGGCCACGTGGCGCAAGCGCCTCGACGCCCTCTCCCGCCCCCTGTGACACCCGGTGCGTTCGCCGGGTAGCGCGAATTGGGCGAGAAGCCGAGCAAGGTTCCCCATTCGGGCTACCCGGCCGCGGCGAAGGGGTTACCCGAGGGTGAGGGTGCGCGTGACGAGGTGCGCGGGCACGGGGGTGTGCGAGATGAGCACGACGGCGCGCGCGGAGTCGGCCGCCGCTGCGAGCAGGTCGGCGACGAGCGCGTCGGCGTGGTCGGGGTCGACGTTCGCGGTGGGCTCGTCGAGCACGAGCACCGGGAACCCGGCCAGCAAGGCCCGCGCCAGCGCCAGGCGCTGCGCCTGTCCGCCCGAGACGAGCGCGCCCCGCTCCCCCACCCGCGCGGTGAGCCCGCCGCGCGACCGCACCCAGTCGCCGAGCCCCACCCGCTCGAGCACGTCGAGCAGCTCGTCGTCGGTGGCCGTGTCACGGGCGAAGAGCAGGTTCTGCCGGATGTCGTCGTCGAAGAGGTAGGGCCTCTGCTCGCAGAGCCCGATCACGCGGCGCACCTCGTCTTGCGGCAGCTCGCGCACGTCCACGCCGTTCACGGAGAACTCGCCCCGGAAGTCGAGGAACCGCACGAGCACGTGCGCGAGGGTCGTCTTGCCCGAACCGCTCGGCCCGCGAACCAGCACCCGGTCGCCGGGCGCGAGGTCGACGGATGCGCCGGCGAGGGCATCCGTCGACGACCCGGGCCACCGGGCCGAGACGTCACGCAAGCGCACGGTCACCGGGCCTGGCGGCACCTCGCGGCGAGCCGACACCACCTCTGCAGGATCGACGGGCACCCCCTCCGGCACGGCATCGGGAACGACGGATGCGATGCGTTCGGCACTCGCCGACACCTGCCGCCAGGCGCCCCAGGCCAGCGGGATCATGCCGAACACCTCGAACGCCGCCATCGGCACGAGCGCGATCACGGCGAGCGCCGGCCCCTCGAATCCGCCCTGCCCGAGCGATGGGATGCCGAGCAACAGCACCACGACCGTCACGGCCCCGGCGATCAACGAGACGAGCGCCGTGGTGGCGCCCGCCCCCGCGGAGCGACGCACGAGCGCCGAGGTGAGTCGCGCATCCGTCTCGGCGAGCGAGGCACGGGCCGTGGGGGCCGCTCCGTAGGCGACGAGGGTGTCGAGCGAGCCGAGGTAGTCGGCCAGGTCGGCCTGGTAGCGGCCGCGGAGACCGGCGAGCGCACGTTCGGCCCGGCCCGAGACCCAGGAGTTCACGGCCGTTCCGAGCAGCGCGGCGAGCACCAGGCCGATGAGCAGAACGAGCCCCGCGGCCGGGAGGAGGAGCCACACCACGATCACGATCGCGACCGCCGTCAACCCGGAGACCACGAGCGGCTGCACCACCCGCAGGGGGAAGTTCTGCTGCTCATCGACGTCGGACACGAGCCGGGTGAGGAGGTCGCCGCGCCGGCTGCGGCCGAGCCCGTCGGGGCTCACGGGCACGAGCCGCTCGTAGACGCCGACGCGCAGTTCGGGCATCGTGGCGAAGGCGGCGTCGTGGCTGGCCAGTCGCTCGACGTAGCGGAACGCCGCGCGTCCGAGCGCGAACGCCCGCACCGCCACCATCGCGGCGGAGAGGTAGAGGATGGGCGGCTGCTCGGCGGCCTTGGTGATGAGGTAGGCGCTCGTTGCGAGCAGACCGACGGCGCAGAGGGCGCTGATCAGCCCGAGCACGACCCCGGGCACGAACCGTCGCAGCCGCGGTTGGGCGAGCCGGATGACCTCCCCACGCTTCACGAGCGCACCGCCGGATGTCCGGGCTGCTCGCCGACGCCGTCGACCGTCGGCTCCGCCACCGTCGCCGCGCTCGCGGGCTCCGACGCCGGCGGAGACGACACGGGGCGGGACGCGGGCGCAGACACCGACACGTGCGTCCCGGGTCGCGAGGCGTCGAGCAGGACCTCGTGGTCGGCCGCGGCGATGACCGCCGGGCGGTGACTGACCACGACGACCGCGCGTCCCTCGTCGGCGAGCGATCGAAGGGCCTGGATGACCGCGGCCTCGGTCGACTCGTCGAGCGCTGAGGTGGGTTCGTCGAACACCACGACCGCGCAGTCGAAACGTCGCGCGCGATAGACGGCGCGGGCTGCTGCGACGCGTTGCGCCTGGCCGCCGGAGAGCCCGCCACCGCGCGGATCGACGGCGGTCGCCAGGGCGATGGACTCCCCGCCCACCACATCGAGCGCATCCCGTGCAAGGTACTCGTCGGGCGCGGGGTCGCCGAGCGCGACGTTCTCGGCGACGGTGCCGGGCAGCAGCACCGCACCTTGACCCGCCCACGACAGCCACGGCCTCGGCACCGGGTCGGCGTTCGCAGCTCTCCCGTCGACGAGGATCTCCCCCGATGCCGGCACGTAGCCGAGCAGCGCCGCCACGAGCGACGACTTGCCGCTCCCGGATGCGCCGGTGACAGCGGTCACCTCGCCCGCCGGGAACCGCGCATCCAGGGCCGCGAAGGCCACGCTCTCCCCGTACCGGACGCCCAGGCCCCGCACTTCGACCCCGCCCGCCGATGTGGGAGGGCTGGGGCTGAACGGGACGGAGGAACCGACCGCGGGAGCAGACGCGTCACCCGCGTCGAGGATGGCGAAGACGTCGTCGGCCGCCGCGACGCCGTCGGCCGCGGCGTGGAACTGCGCTCCCACGTTGCGCACCGGCAGGAACGCCTCGGGAGCCAGCAGCAGCACGAACAGCCCCACCGACAGCCCGAGCGAGCCGTCGATCAGGCGCACCCCGATCGACACGGCCACCAGCGCCACCGACAGGCTCGCCGCGAGCTCCAGGGCGAAACCGGAGAGGAAGGACACCCGCAGCACCTTCATGGTCTGCGAGCGGTAGTCGTCGGTGACCGAGCGGATGCGTGCCGCCTGCCGGTGCTGCCGACCGAAGATCTTCAGCGTCGCCAGACCGCCGACCACGTCGAGAAACGCGGTGGAGAGCCGCCCGAGCTTCTCCCACTGCTTCGACTGCACCGATTGCGTGGCCCAGCCGATCAGGATCATGAACACCGGGATGAGCGGCAGCGTGACCGCGACGGTGAGCCCGGAGATCCAGTCCTGCGACCAGATCACGAGCACCAGAACGGGAGTCGCGATCGCGGTGAGCACCAGCTGAGGCAGGTACTTCGCGAAGTAGGTGTCGAGCGCATCCAGCCCCGGGCCCACGGTCACCCCGACCGAGGTCGAGTTGCGCGCACCGAGCCAGGCGGGGCCGAGCCGCGTCACCGCATCCAGCACCCGCCCGCGGAGTTCGCTCTTCACGACCGCTGCCCCCCGAGCCGAGTTCACCTCCGAGCCCCACGACAGCACGAAGCGCAGCACGACGACGCCGGCCAGCCCCGCGAGGAGGGGGGCGAGCGCCGCGACCGACGCACCCGCGATCGCCTGCACGATCAGCTGCGTCACGAGCAGCGAGAACGCGACCACGACCGCCGTCTGCAGCAGGGCGAGCACCCCGCCGACGGCGAAGAACACGCGCGCCGCGGAGGCGTACTTCAGGAGTCGCGGATCGACGGGGCGCACGACTCTAGTGTGCCTCCTCCGCGCCACCGACCGGAGCCTCGACCGGGATCTGCGCTCGGCTCACCCGCTTGCGGAAGATCCAATAGGTGAACGCCTGGTAGGCCAGGATGAGCGGCAGGAAGATCAGCGCGACCCACGTCATGATCGTGAGGGTGTACTCCGACGACGAGGCGTTGGTGATGGTGAGGCTGTTGGCGAGGTCGTTGGAGGCCGGCATCACGTCGGGGAACAGGGCGAAGAACAGGCTCAGCACCGCGACCCCGATGGTGGCCGCCATGAGCCCGAACGAGAGACCTTCACGGCCCCGCGCGTTCGCGAGCACGGCACCGATGAGGGTCACCGCCGCGACCGCGGAGAGGAGGACGGATGCGAGGGTGCCGTAGGCGAGCGAGGTCCAGAGCAGGAACGCGGCGGCGACCACGATGGTGACCACACCGGCGCGGGTCGCGAGCCTGCGTGCGCGGGCCCGGATGTCGCCGTCGGTCTTCAGCGACACGAACACGACGCCGTGGGTGAAGAACAGCAGCAGCGTGGTCAGTCCGCCGAGGAGGGCGTAGGGGTTGAGGAGGTCGAAGAAGGTGCCGATGTAGTTGTGGCCCTCGTCGAGCGGCACACCGCGCACGATGTTGGCGAAGGCGACCCCCCAGAGCAGGGCGGGCACGGCGGAGCCGATCACGATCATCCGGTCGAACCGCCGCTTCCACGCCGCCTCCGGCCGTTGGTGCCGGTACTCGAAGGAGACACCGCGGAGGATCAGAGCGAGCAGGATGAGCAGCAGCGGCAGGTAGAAGCCGCTGAACAGCGTGGCGTACCACTCCGGGAAGGCAGCGAACAACGACGCCCCCGCCACGATCACCCAGGTCTCGTTGAGGTCCCAGACGGGGCCGATGGTGTTGATGAGCACGCGGCGGTCGGTGTCGTCACGGCCGAGGAAGGGCAGCGACATCCCGACGCCGAAGTCGAAGCCGTCGAGCACGAAGTAGCCGACGAACAAGAAGCCGACGATACAGAACCACAGGATTGTCAGGTCCATCATGTCTCCCTAGTAGACCGTGGCCTCGTGCCGGACGTCGCCCGACTCGGGATCGGGTTCCGGCGCGTCATCCGGCCCCTTCTGAATGGCCTTCTTGATGAGCTTGAACTCGACCACGGCGAGGGTGCCGTAGATCGCGGTGAACGCGATCAGCGAGATCAGCACGTCGAGGCCCGTGATGCCGGGCGACACCGCATCCGAGGTCTTCAGCAGGCTGAACACGATCCACGGCTGCCGGCCCATCTCGGTGAAGATCCAGCCCACGATCATGGCGCCGAGCGAGAGCGGGAAGGCCCAGATGGCCACTCGCCAGAGCCAGCGCCAGCGGGGCGACCGGCCCTTGCGGGTCAGCCACAGACCCACGAGCGCGATCAGCACGTGCAGCATGCCGAGGCCGATCATCCAGCGGAAGGCCCAGTAGGTGACCCAGATGGTGGGCGTGTAGTCGCCCGGGCCGTAGAGCTGCACGTACTGCGCCTGCAGGTCGTTGATGCCCTCGACCGTTCCGTCGAAGGTGTGCGTCGACAGGAAGGAGAGGAGATACGGCACCCGGATCGAGAACAATTCGTGCACACCGTCGGGCGTGCCGAGAGTGAAGATCGAGAAGGATGCGTCGGCGCCGGTGGACGTTCGATAGAGCGCTTCGGCCGCTGCCATCTTCATCGGCTGCGTCTCGACCATGGCTAGACCCAGTTGGTCTCCTGACAGCACCGTCAGCGCGCCGGCGATCACCATCATCCAGAGCCCGAACTTCAGCGCGGGACGCATGGTCTCGAGGTGCTGGTTGCGGTAGAGGTGCCAGGCGGCGGCCGCGATGATGAGGCCCGCCGTCACCATAAAGCAGGCGAAGATCGTGTGCGGGAAGGCCGCCACCGCCACCTTGTTCGTGAGCAGCGCCCCGATGTCGGTGAGTTCGGCCCGGCCCTTGGCCTCGTTGATGTCGTAGCCGACCGGGTTCTGCATGAACGCGTTCGCGGCGATGATGAAGTACGCCGAGAGGATGCTGCCCAGCGCCGTGACCCAGATGGTGGCGAGGTGCAGCTTCTTGGGCAGTTTGTCCCAGCCGAAGATCCACAACCCGATGAACGTCGCCTCGAGGAAGAACGCCAGCAGGCCCTCGAGTGCGAGCGGCGCACCGAACACGTCGCCCACGAAGCGCGAGTAGTCGCTCCAGTTCATGCCGAACTGGAACTCCTGCACGATGCCCGTCACCACACCCATGGCGAAGTTGATCAAGAAGATCTTGCCGAAGAAGCGGGTGAGTTGGAGGTAATGAGCCTTGCCGGTGCGCACCCAGGCCGTCTGGAAGATCGCGGTCGTGGTGGCCAGTCCGATCGTGAGGGGCACGAACAGGAAGTGGTAGATCGTCGTCAACCCGAATTGCCAGCGGGAGAGCAAGAGCGGGTCGAGTAATTCGTTCACGAGGAACTCCTTGCGTCAGCACCGATCCTAGCCTGCTTGTATACAAGCATCCAAACCCATCGGGGAATCCTCCGGAAGACCCGCTAGGGTTGCTGGCATGCCCTGTGGAATACAGCGATGAACGAGGTGCTGTCCTGGCTGCTGGATACCGTGCAGTCGGTAGATCCCCTGGTCCGGACCCTATTGGCGGGAGTCGCGATCCTGCTCGAGACGAGTATCCTGATCGGCCTCGTGGTGCCCGGCGACACGGTGGTGCTGGTGGCCTCGACCGCCGTCGACGGTCCACTTGAATACATCTCCCTCGTGGCAGTGGTGATCGTCGGCGCGCTCTGCGGCGAGAGCATCGGGTTCGCGATCGGCCGCTGGTTCGGGCCGAAACTGCGCGCCAGCCGGCTGGGGCGACGGATCGGCGAGAAGAACTGGGTGCGCGCCGAGACGTATCTCGCCAAGCGCGGCGGCATCGCCGTGTTCCTGTCGCGGTTCATCCCGGTGCTGCACTCGCTCATCCCGCTCACGGTCGGCATGAGCCCGATGCGCTACCGCCGCTTCATGACCTGGACGGTGCCGGCCTGCATCCTCTGGGCCTTCGCCTACGTCTCGGTCGGCGCCTTCGCGGCCGGCTCCTACCGCGAGCTCTCCCGCGACCTGCACTGGGCCGGTTACGCCTTCGTCGCCATCATCGCCCTGTTCGTCGCGCTGGTCTTCGTGGCCAAGAAGCTGATCAATCGGGCCGAGTCCCGCCACATGCAAGAAGCCCCGCCCTCCCCCACCGAGGTGGAGGGCGACGGGGCTCCCTGAAGCGCGAACGTGTCTAGAACAAGTTCACTTTGTCCAGCCAGTTCTTCGCGATCGTGTCGGCCGACTCCTGGTCGTTGACGCTCTGTGAGTTGAGGTCGACCAGGTCTTCCGCGGTGAGTGCCGCGCTGACCTTGTTGATCACCTCGGTGACCTCCGGGGTCGCCGCGTCGGTGTTGATCAGCGGCACGACGTTCGAGGCCAGGAAGAGGCCCTTCGGGTCGGCCAGCGTCACGAGACCCGAGGTCTTGATGTTCGGGTCGGCGCTGTAGATGTTCACCAGCTGCACCGTGTTGTCTTTGAGCGCCTGGATGGTGAGCGGTCCGCCCGAGTCCTCGATCGGCGTGAAGCCGACGGTGACGTCGTAGGTGCTCTTCAGCCCGTCGGGGCCGTAGGGGCGGGTCTGCAGCTCGGAGTTGCCGCCCAGGGTGAGCGGGGTGGTGACCTTCGACAGGTCGGCCAGGCTGGTCACGCCGTTGGCCTCGGAGAACTCCTTGGTGACGTTGTAGGAGTCCTGGTCGGTGGCGGGCGACTGGTCGAGAACCTCGAGGCCCTCGGGCAGCGCGCCGGCGAGGGCCGCGTAGACGTCGTCGCTGGTCTTGGCCGTGGTGTCGGGCTCGTAGTACTGCAGCAGGTTGCCGGTGTACTCCGGGAAGAGCTGCACTTCGCCGCTCTCGAGCGCCGGCAGGTAGGCGTCGCGCTGACCGATGTTGAACTGGCGCGTCACCTCGATGTCATTGGCTTCGAGCGCCTGAGCATAGATCTCGGCGATGATCTCGTTGGAGTAGTAGGCCTGCGACCCGATCACGATCGGTCCGGAGGCGGCGTCGCTCGAGCCCGACGTCGACGTGGTGTCGAGCGGATCGCTTGACGCACACCCTGCCAGTGCCACCACCGCACTGACCGCGACTAGCCCACTGACGAGCCGGCCTTTCTTGATTGCTGTGAACATGTGATCATTTCCCTTCTTGGGCGGGGACTCCCGCCGCCGCCAGCGGACGGGATGACCGCTGGCGGACGTCTTTCAGTTCTTTGGCGACGACGCCACGTGGTACGACCAACTTCTGCAGCAAGGCGAAGATTCCCTCCAGCACCAGAGCCAGCGCCGTGACGAGGATCGAGGCGCCGAGCGCCTCGGGGTAATTGCGCGTGGCGAAGGCGTCGAAGATGAACACGCCGAGCGCGCCTCCGGAGACGTAGGCGGCGAGGGTCGCGGTAGCCACCACTTGCAGGAGCGACGAGCGGATCCCGCCGATGAGCAGCGGCAGGCCGAGCGGGATCTCGACGCGAGTCACCACCTGCCACTCGGTCATCCCCACCGCACGTGCCGCGTCGATGGTCTTGCGGTCGACAGCCTCGAAGCCCGCATAAGCGCCCGCGAGAATCGGCGGGATGGCGATGATCACGAACGTGAGCAACGGCGCCTTGAAACCGATGCCGAGGCCAAGGCCCAGCAGGATCAGCACTCCGAGGCTCGGCAGCGCCCGGAAACCGCCCGAGAACGACACGGCGAGATCCCGCCCGCGACCCGTGTGACCCACCAGATAGCCGAGCGGCACCGCGATGAGGAGCGCGATGGCGGTGGCCCCGAAGGTGTACGCGAGCTGCTCGAGCAGCCGCACGATCCAGCCCTGACCACCCGAGTAGTTGGCGGGATCGAAGATCCACGCGAAGCCTTCGACGAAGAGATTCACCGGGCGCCCTCCGCGATCAGAACGGCGCGACGGCGCGCCGCTCTGGCGCTCGTGCGATCTTGCCGGATCCACGGCAGCAGCAGGCGGCCGATCAGCACGAGCACGAGGTCGAACACCACGGCGATGAGCAGGGTGGCCACGATCCCGGTGATGACCTCGCCCGGGATGCTCCGCTGCAGCCCGTTGATGAAGAGGTAGCCGAGGCTCGTGACACCGATCACCGAGCCGATCGTGGCGAGGCTCACGGTGCTCGCGGAGACCACGCGCAGGCCCGCGAGCAGAACGGGACCCGAGAGCGGCAGCTCCACCCGCCAAAACCGTTGCCAGCCGGAGTAGCCCATCGCCGACGCGGCCTGCAGAATGTCTTTGTCGACCGACGACAACCCGTCCGCCGCCGAACGCACCATGAGTGCCACGGCGTAGATGGTGAGTGCCACGACGACGTTGAGCGACGAGAGCTGAGGCGTGCCGAGAACCAGCGGCATGAAGATGAACAGCGGCAGCGACGGGATCGTGTAGAGCAGGCCGAGGACCAGCAGGATGACCCCGCGCGAGAGCTTGTAGCGGTTCGCCACCCAGCCGATCGGGATGGAGATCAAGAAGCCGATCAGGATGGGTGGGATGCACAGCGCGATGTGCGCCTGCATCAGCTCCCAGACGAGCCCGTAGTTCGACGCGAGCCACTTCACGACTGGAGCACTCCGGTCGGCGTGCCGTTCTCGTCGACCACCACGTCGCGGCCGTCGACGTTCTGGATGCGCAGCACCCGCTTGCCCTTGTCGGCACCGATGAAGGTGGCCACGAAGTCGTCGGCGGGACGGGCGAGGATCTCGGCCGGCGTGCCGACCTGGGCGATGTGCCCGCCCTTCTGCAGGATGACCACCTGGTGGCCGAGCAGGAACGCCTCGTCGATGTCGTGCGTGACGAACACGACCGTCTTGCCGAGACCCTCCTGCAGCCGGATCGTCTCCTGCTGCAACTCGGCCCGCACGATCGGGTCGACCGCGCCGAACGGCTCGTCCATCAACAGGATGTTCGGATCGGCCGCGAGCCCGCGTGCCACACCCACCCGCTGCTGCTGACCGCCGGAGAGCTGACGAGGGTACTTGTCGGCGAGCGAGCGGTCGAGGCCCACCGTGTCGAGCAGCTCGAGCGCGTGCGCCCGCGCCTCCTTCTTCGGCACGCCGTTCAGCACCGGCACGGTGGCGACGTTGTCGACGACCTTGCGGTGCGGCAGCAGGCCCGAGTTCTGCATCACGTAGCCGATGCGGCGGCGCAGCTTCACCGGCGCCAGCCCGCCGGTGTCTTCGCCGTCGATCAGGATGCTCCCGGAGGTCGGGTCGATCATCCGGTTGATCATGCGCAGCAGTGTCGTCTTGCCGCAGCCGGACGAGCCGACGAGAACCGTGGTCTTGCGCGGCGGGATGACCAGATCGAAGCCCTCGACCGCGACCGTGCCGTCAGGGAACTGCTTCGTCACCGAACGGAACTCGATCATCGCGGCGCCCTATCGTCTGCGGGTCACGGACTGCGACCCATCACCAACCCAAACATCTCCGGAAGCAAACGCAAAGCCCTCCGTCAGAGATCGTCATCTTCGCATCCGCCACCGACATCGGCTCATCGCAACAGAATCTCTTGCTATTCAGTGTTGCTATATACCGGTAGTCGGCGTTACTATCTAGTGGTAGTCAGCATCACTGAGTAGCGAAAGGAGGACCAGCATGGCCAAGCAGATGACCGAGATGCTCAAGGGCACGCTCGAGGGGATCGTTCTCGCGATCCTCGCCGTGCAGCCGGCATACGGCTACGAGATCACCGCACGACTTCGGGAGCAGGGCTTCGCCGACATCGTCGAGGGCACCGTCTACGCCCTCCTGGTGCGCATCGAGCAGCGCGGTTACGTCGACGTCGTGAAGGTTCCGTCGGAGAAGGGGCCACCCCGCAAGGTCTATTCGCTGAACGCCTCGGGCGGCGAGTACCTCGACGAGTTCTGGAGGAGCTGGGAGTTCCTGGCGGAACGGATCGGGAAGCTGCACACCACCACAACCACCGAACAACCGCACGACGAAAGAGAGAACTGATCATGGCCGCGAAGTGGATCGAGACCCTCACGGGTTCACTCGAACAGAAGAAGCAGTACAAGAAGGACAAGAAGCGCATCGATGCCCTTCCGGAGCCGTACCGGGCTTCGGCGAAAGCGATGCATCGGTACCTGATGTACTCCGGGGGCATCACCGACGGCGACAGCCTCGTCGTGATGTTCACCGACCTGGCCGACCTCTGGGAGCGAGCGGCCGTCGACGAGACGCCGTTGCGCGACATCGTCGGCGACGACCCCGTCGAGTTCGCCGAGTCGTTCGCCCAGGCGTATACGAGCAAGCAGTGGATCGACAAGGAGCGTGCCCGCTTCACGCAGGCCATCGAGCACGCGGAAGGAAAGGAGGAGAAATGACCACCGAACCCGCCATCCGGGTGCAGGGCGTCACCAAGTCGTTCAAAGAGGTGCAGGTGCTGCGGGGCGTGGACTTCGACGTCGCCGCGGGCACCATCTTCGCCCTGCTGGGCTCGAACGGGGCCGGCAAGACCACGCTGGTGCGCATCCTGTCGACCCTGCTGAAAGCGGATGCCGGCACCGCCACGGTGAACGGCCACGACGTGGCCGCGAAGACCGCCGAGGTGCGCGAGTCGATCAGCCTCACCGGGCAGTTCGCCGCCGTCGACGAGGTGCTGACCGGCCGGGAGAATCTGATCCTGGTGGCGCGGCTGAGGCACCTGCCGAACCCGGGCGCGATCGCCGACGAACTGCTCGCCCGCTTCTCGCTGACCGACGCGGGCAAGCGCAAGGCCGCCACCTACTCGGGCGGCATGCGCCGCCGGCTCGACATCGCGATGAGCCTGATCGGCGACCCGCCGGTCGTCTTCCTCGACGAGCCCACCACGGGGCTCGACCCGCAAGCGCGCATCGAGGTGTGGCAGACCGTCAAGCAGCTCGCCGGGCAGGGCACCACGGTGCTCCTCACGACGCAGTACCTCGACGAGGCCGAGCAGCTCGCCGACCGCATCGCCATCCTGCACGAGGGCACCATCATCCAGAACGGCACCCTCAGCGAACTCAAGCAGCTGCTCCCGCCGGCCACGGTCGAGTACGTGGAGAAGCAGCCCTCCCTCGAAGACGTCTTCCTCGCCCTCGTGGGCGACTCCTCACGAAAGGACACCTGACATGACCACCCACGTCCTCGGCGACACCGGCGTCCTGACCGGCCGATCGCTCCGGCACATCCTGCGCAGCCCCGACACCATCATCACCACCGCGGTCACCCCGGTGGCGCTGATGCTGCTGTTCGTCTACGTCTTGGGCGGCGCGATCCAGACGGGATCCGACGAGTCGTACGTGAACTACATGCTCCCGGGCATCCTGCTCATCACGATCGCGTCGGGCGTGGCCTACACCTCTTATCGGCTGTTCCTCGATTTGCAGGGCGGCATCTTCGAACGCTTCCAGTCGATGCCGATCGCGCGGTCGAGTGTGCTCTGGGCGCACGTGCTCACCTCGCTGGTGGCGAACATCGTGTCGATCACCATCGTCACCGGTGTCGCGCTGATCCTGGGGTTCCGCACCGGCGCCTCCCTCGGCGCCTGGCTCGCCGTGGCCGGCATACTCATCCTGTTCACCCTCGCGCTGACATGGATCGCCGTGATCGCCGGGCTCTCGGCGAAGTCGGTCGACGGCGCGAGTGCGTTCAGCTATCCGCTCATCTTCCTGCCCTTCATCAGTTCTGCCTTCGTGCCCACCGACTCGATGCCGGGGCCGGTGGCCTGGTTCGCCGAGAACCAGCCCGTGACGTCGATCGTGAACACCATCCGGGCACTCTTCGCCGAGCAGCCGGTGGGCAGCGACATCGGGATCGCGCTGGCCTGGCTCGTCGGCATCCTCGTGGTGGCCTACGGGTTCGCCATCGTGATCTACCGTCGCAAGATCAGCTGACCCCGAGCGGGCGATTGCGGGCCGGACACCCCGGCCCGCAATCGGCCGTTCTGGTGCAGCAGGGCACTCCTCCGGCCCGATACCCCCCTTTGGGGAGCGAAATCGGCGATTTCACGAGTGGAGTGAGAACAATCGGTCCGATTTCGCGATTTCTGTAACGCCGGAGAAACACAGCGGAAACCGTTCGGGTGTCTTCTGCCCGCTAGCGTGAGCCTACCTGAGCCACATCTCGCATCGCCTCTCAGGTCGCTGTGCGGCGCCCGCCTTCTCCTTCGGCCGCCCTGTTCCGGATCAGCGACCCGACCACCGGGGCTCCTTCGGCGCGCCTGAACACGCGCCGGCGCGAGGTGTGAAACCGATGAGAAAGAAGGACCGCGTGCCCCTGCACGACCACACCCCGCACCGGCGGCGATTGCGAACAGCGGTGCTGACCGGCGCCGTCGCCCTCGGCCTGTCCCTGCTCGGCGCGAGCCCTGCCCTCGCCGCCCCGACCACCGCATCGGTGGCACTGACCGCGACCCCCTCGGTCACGGTGGGCGACACCGTCGACGTCGGCATCGGCCTCGTCGGCGCCGCCGACGTCTACGCCTACGAGGTCACCCTCAGCTACGACCCCGCCCTGTTCAGCTACGTCGCCGACAGCGCGACGGCCCCGGCCGGCGGCTACGACACGGTGAAGGAGTCGGCGGGCAGCGTCACGCTCGTGCACTCCCGCCTCGGCACCTCACCCAGCCTCGGCGGCGACGTCGCCGCGTCGCTGCAGCTGACCGCACTGGCCAGCGGAAGCGGATCGGCCGCGCTCAACGCCGCATCCGTCACCCTGGTCGACCCGGCCGGCGAGACCACGACGCTCACGGATGCCGCGACCGCGGCCGTGACCATCGCGCCGCTCGCGAGCGAGACGCCCACGCCCACGCCGTCGCCCACCGCGACGACCACCCCGGGCGGCAACACCGACCCCGCCTCGACCACCACGGCCGGATCGGGCAGCGGATCGCTCGCCGCCACCGGCTTCGGCATCGGTGCGCTGCTCATCGTCGCAGCCGCGGCCGTCGCCGCCGGCGTGCTCGTGCTCCTCCGTCGCCGGACGGCGGGTTCCCGATGAGCATCCGACGAACCAGCGCGCACCAGCCCGACCAGCGCCCCACCAGCCCGCAGAGGACGATCGTGACCCGACGCACCCGCACCCGCACCACCGCCGCAGCCGCGGTGGGCATTCTGGCGACCGTCGCCGCCGGCGCCCTCGCCGCCGCACCGGCCAACGCCGACCCGGTACCCGCGACCACCGCCGCCTTCCTGGCGCCGTACTACACGGCCCTCGACCTCACGGGCGATCAGCAGGTCACGAAAGACGACCTCGCCGTCGTCGGCGACCACCTCGGCGCCACGACCTCGTCGCCCGACTGGGCGAGCGTGGCGACGGCCGATGTGGACGCCGACGGTGTCCTCACCGTGGCCGACCTCGCCGCGGTCTCGGAGCGGATGATCTACGACGACGGCCCGTTCGACCTGATCGAGGCGTCGGCCATCGACATGCAGGCCGCGATGAACGCCGGCGTCACCACCTCGGTGGCCATCACACAGGACTACCTCGACCGCATCGCGGCCTACGACCGCACGGTGGTGGCCCCGGGCGACGGCGCACGCGCCCTCAACTCGATCATCACCACGAGCGACGTCGCGCTGCAGGCGGCGGCCGACGCCGACGCCGAGCGCGCCGCGGACGGCATGACGAGCCCGCTGCTCGGCGTGCCGATCGCGGTGAAGGACAACTACGACACCGCCGACATGCCGACCACCGGCGGATGCGGATGCTGGGACGACAACCAGACCACGACCGACGCGGCCATGATCACGGGACTCCGCGACGAGGGCGCCGTCATCCTGGCCAAGGCCAGCCTCGACGAGTTCGCCTTCGGCTTCGTCTCGGAGTTCTCGGCCTTCCAGCCCGCGGGCACCAGCACCCTGGTGGCGAGCCCCTACGACACCACGAAGACCGCAGGAGGTTCGAGCGGAGGAACCGGCGCGGCGATCTCGGCGAACCTGGCCGGCATCGGCTTCGGCACCGACACGGGTGGGTCGATCCGCGTTCCCTCGTCGTACAACCAGCTCGTCGGCATCCGCCCCACGGTCGGCCTGACCAGCCGTGACGGCATCATCCCGCTCGCGCTCAGTCAGGACACCGGCGGCCCGCTCGCCCGCAGCGTGACGGATGCGGCCGTGGCCCTCGACGCGGTCGTGGGAGTCGACCCCAACGACCCGATCACCGCGGAGCAGGAAGGCAAGGTGCCCGACTCCTACACCTCCTACCTCGACCCGACAGCCCTGCAGGGCGCGCGGATCGGCTACGTCGCGTCGATGATCGGTTCGAACCCGACCACCGTGCGGCTGTGGAACGACGCGAAGGCCACCCTCGAGGCGCAGGGCGCGACCGTGGTGGAGGTCACCCCGCCCGCCGATTTCTCGAAGGTGCTCGGTGAGCCCAGCGGCAGCACCAACGAGTTCAAGCACGACCTGAACGGCTACATCGCGGCGCACCTCGACCCGGATGTCACCGCCCGGTCGCTCCAGGGCATCCTCGACTCCGGTAAGTACGTGCCGTCGCGGCAGGGCACCTACAGCTCGCGCGACAAGATCACCGAGGAGACCTACCAGGCCTGGGCCGGACCGACGGGAAGCCACACCACGGCCATCGCCACCGGCAACGCCCTCGTCACCTCGATGATGGACGAGCAGGACCTGGATGCGCTGGTCTACCCCTCGGCGAACCCCTACGGCACGCAGAGCACCAACCTGCGGCTCAGCCCGAACACCGGGATGCCCGCGGTGACCGTTCCGATGGGACAGTCGATCGAGGCCGACGGCACCACCGCGGGAGCGGGCGTGAACCTGGAGTTCCTGGGTCACGACTACGCCGAGGGCACGCTGATCGGTCTGACCTACTCCTTCGAGCAGGCCACGCACGCACGCACCACACCGGCGGCGTACGGCCCGCTCGGCTGATCCGGAGCCGCACGCACCACTGTGGGCGTCCGTGCCACTGCCGAGAGGCGGTGGCGCGGACGCCCACGGTGGTTTCCGGCACGGTTCGTCGGGCGGGCCCGGGCGGGGTACCCTGATCCCTCCAGGAGGTGAGCATGGCCCGACGCGTCGCGATCGTCGACGACCACGAGGTGGTCTCCCTCGCCCTCTCCGCGCTGATCGCGACGCGCTCCGATCTGGAGTACGCGGGCTCCGCCGACACCGTGCCGAATCTCCTGCGGAGCACCACGACGGCCGATCTGGTGGTGCTCGATCTCAACCTCCGTGACGGCTCGCGTCCTTCCGACAACGTGCACACCCTGCGGGAGTGGGGCGCGGGTGTGCTCGCGCTGACCTCGGGCGAGAACCCCTTCCTCATCCGCGAGGTGTCGCGCTCCGCCTCGCTCGGCATCGTGCGCAAATCGGCGCCGGCCGCGAGCATCCTCGACGCCATCGCACGCGCGGCCGCCGGAGAGCCCGTCATCACCACCGAATGGGCGGCCGCGGTCGATTCCGACCCCGACCTGCGCACCGCCCCGCTCACCGCCCGCGAACGCGAGGTGCTCGCCCTCTACGCCTCCGGCCTCGGTGCGAAATCGGTGGCCGTCGAGCTCGGGATCAGCGAGAACACGGTCGACGACCACATCCGCCGCATCCGCACCGTCTATCGCCGACTCGGCCGGCCGGCCAACAGCAAGGTCGATCTCTACCGGCGCGGCTTGGAAGACGGATTCCTCCCGCTGCCGACGAGCGCGTGACGTCTCCTCCGCACAGGGCACTCCTCGACTCCGAGCTGCGGGCCATCCGGTTGCTCTCGATCGGAGCCGGTGTCGTGTCGATCCTCTCCGTCGTGGCCGATCTGCTGCTGGTGCGCCAGAGCGACGTCGTGCGGCTGCCCCCGTGGTACGAGGGCGCTGTCGTCATCGTGTGCGCCTTCCCGATTCTCGTCGGCGTGCTCGCCCCGCTGAGCCGCACTCGGGCACTCCGTCGACTCAACGGCGCCACCGCGGTGTCGCACGCCCTGCTGCTCGCCGCGCTCTGGCCCGCGCTGAGCTTCTTCCCGGCGCATGCTCCCGGCGGACATCTGCCCTGGATGCTCTCGGTCACCGGCCTCGCCACGATCGCCGCCGTGGCCGCCTGGGGCCAGGTCGGCGCCTGGCTCACGCTGGGCGCCGTCACTCTGCTGCTGTTCGGCTGCCGGCTGGCCCTCCACGACATCACGCCCACCTCGATCGTGAACGACCACCACACCGTCATCACCGCGATGCTGATGCTGTTGATGTGCTCTGCGGTGCTGACCGCAAGCCGACAGCTCGACGCCTCGGTCGCGGCGACGTCTGCCGCGACCGCCCGACGGGCCCACGAGAGCGCACGCCGCACCGCGATGGCGCGCACGCAGGCACTCGTGCACGACGAGATCCTGTCGACGCTGGCGTTCGCCGCACAGAACTCACCCGCGCTGAACCGGGTCGTCTCGCGCCGTGCGGGCCGCGTGCGCGCACTTCTCGGCGATCTCGCCGAGGGCCGCACCGCCGGCAGCACCTCCGCGGCCCGTGAATTCGCCGCCGCGGCGGCTCGCATCACGGCAGAAGCCGACAGCGCCGCGACCTTCTGCTGGCTTCCGGACAGCGCCCCGGCCGCCGAGGCCGCCGCCTTCATCGACCCGGATGCCGCGTCGACCCTGCTCGGCGCGTTGCGGCAGGCGCTCGTGAACAGCGTCGGCCACGCCGGACCCGGTGCGTCGCGCACCGTCACCCTCACGACAGATGCCGACGAGCACTGGCTCCGCCTGACGATCGCCGACGACGGCCGGGGATTCGACACGGAAGCATTGCGAGGCGACCGGATGGGGATCTCGGCGAGCATCCTGGCCCGGCTGGAGGCCCTGCCCGGCGGTACGGCCCGCGTGGTGTCGCGACCGGGCGCAGGAACCCTCGTGGCGCTGGAATGGCGCGGCGATGTCGCCTCCGCGCGCGAGAACGAACGGGAACCGGCGCAGGAACACCACGATCTTGCGTGGTGGGAGGCGAACCACCGCTCGTTCCTCGCCGGGGCGCGGGTCGGGACCGTCCTCTTCCTGCTGGTGCAGGTCGCACCGGCGGTCACCGCAGCCCACCACTCGGTCACCCCCGCGCTCTCCCTGCTCACCCTGGCCGGCGTCTGGCTGGCGGTGCTCGCTCTGGGCTGGCGGAGCATCCGTCGCCCCTCGATGAGCCGCACCACCGCGACGGTCGCGATCGTGTCGGCCACCGCGGCGCTCATGCTCCTGCTGGGCGCACCCGGATCGATCGGCTACCGGGATTCCTGGTATCTCACCGGTTGCACACTCGTGCTTTTCGCTCTCGCCCTGCGGGGACGGGTGTTCCCGGCCCTCGCCGGGCTGGGCGTCCTCACGATCATTACCGCGGTCGGTGCCACCGGTGGGCTCTACGCGAGCACCGATCTCGCGGTCTCGATCGCCCGGCCGATCGGCATCGTGGCGATCGGCGGCGCCTTCGCCGTGGCGATCGCGCTGTTGCGGGTGAAGACCCGCAACCTGCAGGCCGAGTCGTTGCAGATCGTGCGGCACGAGGCGTACGAATCGGCCACACGTTTCGAGTTGCGCGACGGCGCCCGGGAGCTCGAAGCGCAGCTCGGCCCTCTGCTCGTCCGCCTCGAAGAACTCGACGGTCCGGGCGCCACCCTCAGCTCCGCGGAGGCCGCCGAGTGCGCCGCGCTGGAAGGCATGCTGCGCGACCGGTACCGCGGGGGGCGCCTCTCCGCCGAGCCCCTGACGGCGGCGGCGATGTCGGCGCGGCGGCGCGGGATCGACGTGATGCTGCTCGACGACGCCGTGGGAGAGCCTGTGGCGGCGGCCGACCTGGAGAAGGTGGTCGAGTGGATGGCCGAACAGCTCGACCGGGCGCCGGACGGCGGAACCGTGATCGCCCGCCTCCTGCCCGTCGACCGCGACAGCATCGCCAGCGTGGTGTGCGACGGATCGGCCACCCTTTTCCGTGGCCGGAAGGCCCGCACCGACGCACCCGCGGTTCCTAGATTCGAGGTATGAGTCGCGGCACCGATCCGGTCGAGGCGACACCCGGGGGTCCGGGGCCGCAGGTGCTTCCCGGCGCCGCAGGATTCGCGTGTCTGACCCTGCCGGTGCACGGCGGCCCGGTGCGGTCGAGCCCGCCCGCCACCGGGGAGCCGATCAGTCTCGTGCTCCCGATCGACGTGCCGGTGCTGCTGCACTCCGGCGACCGTGCCGGGTTCGCCGATCTCGGGGCGCGTCCCGGTGAAGCGATCGTGCTCGTGGGGCCCGGCAGCTTCTCCGCGGCCGCAGCGACCCCGAGCGGTGGGCGCCTGCTGGTGGTCTCGGCTCCGCGCGCGCCGATCGAAGCGCTCACCGGCACGCCGTGCAGCAACCGACACCTGGCGGGCACGGTCGTGCTGCGCGCGACCGTGAGGTTCCTCCTCGACGTGACCGAGGGAACGAGCGCCGGCGAGCGCCCCTCGATGCCGGCGCTCGAGCGGCTGCTGCGTGAGATGATCGTGGCGGTGCTGATCGACGCACAGGGCACGGTGCCGGCCGAGGCGCATTGGGTCGGTCTGTTCGATCGAGCTGCCGAGCACATCGCCGGGCACCGCACCGACCAAGGGCTCGGCACCGAATCGCTCGCCCGTGCCCTGAACGTCTCGGCGCGCCAGCTGCAACGCGTGTTCGCCGCCGCCGGCTCGACGCCGCAGCGCGAGATCCGCCGGCACCGGGCCGCGCTGGCGGTGTCGCTCCTCGGCGACCCCGCCTTCGCCGCGCTCTCGATCGACCAGATCGCGCACCAGTGCGGATTCCGCAACGCCGCCGACATGCGCCGGGCGCTCGCCGGCCACGACCTGCCGTCGCCGCGAGAGCTGCGCGCCGGCTCCACGCCCGGCGGTGCCGGAGTGCCCGCGTAGCATGGACGGCGGTGCTATTCGGCAGACGACGTGAGACAGCAACGGCCCGCCGCACTCGCGGCGGATCGCTCGGCGCGACGCGTGCCGCCGGTGCGGCGGTCGTGGCGGTGACAGCGCTGCTCGTCTCGTCATGCGTCGGTGGGGGCCCTCAGGATGCGCCGCCCGGAACCGTGCGCACGTCGGTTCCCGCTGCCGCCACGACCGTTCTCGGCGATGCGGATGCCGCCGCCCTCGCGCTCTCGGCGAGCGCTGCCCTGTTCGAGGAGTCGCCGCTCGTCGTGATCGCCCCGGCCGAGGACCCGCGGGCCCAGCTCCTCGCGGCTGCGGCGAGCGTGTCCCTCGGTGTGCCGTTGCTGCTCTCCGACGAGTCCGCCGTTGCCTCGCCGGAGCCGGCATCCGCTCCCGCGGCGAGCGCCGCCTCACGCGGGCTCGCTGCCGAGCTCACCCGGCTCCGCACGACGCGCGCGCTCCTCGTCGGCGACACCCGCTATTCGCCGCCCGACGACCTGACGGTGGTCACCGCGGAAGCCACGGTGGAGTCCGTCGAGTCGGCGACCGGGCTGCGCCTGGACGCGTCAGTCGCCCCGGGCACGGAGTCACGCAGCGGCGCGAGCACCGACACTCCTCGACCCGAGGGGCCCGATGCCGACCGGGGCGCCGACGCGGTGGACACCGGCGGCGGCGACCCGGTCTCCGTCGTGGCCGCCCTGCCGACCGGGGCCGAGCGCGACCCCCACGCCGGGGAAGACCGGGGCACGTCCCCCGTCGGTCCGCCGCCCGCACGCGCGGCCGCCCTCCGCACCACCCTCGCTCTGGTCGACGACGACCCCCGCTCGGTCGCGGCGGTCGCGACGATCCGGGCCGCCCGCGCCGGCATCCAGGTGATCTCCGACCCTCCCGCCGATCTCCTCGACGACCCGGCGATCATCGATCGCGTACACGACAGCGGCACCGCGGCCGGGAACGTGCTGCTCGTCGGTCACGGCTTCGCCGGGCAGCCCGCCCCGGACTGGTCGGTGCGCGTCGCCCGCACGGCGGCGCAACTCCCGGGCGGCGGCCTGCGCCTGTTCGGCAGCCACCGCTTCGTGGCGCTCTACGGAACGCCCGGCGCGGCGGTGCTCGGCGTGCTCGGCGAGCAAGACGTCGCCGGCACCATCGCGCGCGCGGAACAGGTGGCTGCGCCCTACGACCACCTGTCCGACGTGCCGGTCATCCCGACCCTCGAGATCATCGCCACGGTCGCAGCCGGCGACGCCGGCGCCGACGGCGACTACTCGAACGAACGCGACGTCGCTACCCTCGAGCCCTACGTCATCGCCGCGGAGGCCGCCGGGATGTCGGTGGTGCTCGACCTGCAGCCCGGCCGCACCGACTTCCTCACCCAGGCGAAGCTCTACCGGTCGTTGCTCGAGCACCCCAACGTGGGTCTGGCGCTCGACCCGGAGTGGCGGCTCGGCGCCGACCAGGTTCCGCTCGAGCAGATCGGCAGCGTGCCTGCCGCCGAGGTGAACGCGGTCGCCGACTGGCTCGCCGACCTGGTGAACGCCCGCTCCCTGCCGCCGAAGATGCTGGTGCTGCACCAGTTCCGATCCTCGATGATCGGCGACCGCGCCTCGCTCGACCTGTCGCATCCGGAGCTCGAATTCCTCCTCCACGTCGACGGCCAGGGCGCGCAGCCCGACAAGCAGAACACCTGGAACGCCCTGCACGAAGGCGCCCCGGCCGGTGTCGCCTGGGGCTGGAAGAACTTCTACGACGAAGACGCGCCGATGCTCACGCCGGAGCAGACGATGGCGACGGTCGTGCCCGTGCCCGACTTCATCTCCTATCAGTAGGCCGACGATTCTGGGAAAGACCCGAACGGGCGTGCGCGATTCGCGGGATAGTCGCTAGCCTCGACGAGACCCGGATCGGCGCATCCGGGCCACTCGGGGGCTGCGAGTGGGAACGAGCGGAGGGGGCCGGATGAACCAGATGCGACACGGGCGGCAGAAGACGCCGTCGGCGATCGGATCTGTGCTGCGGTTCCTCGGCGTGGCCCTGGCCGTCGTGGCGATCAGCTCGGTCGCCGTGGTCGCGTATGCAGTGACCAACATCACCACGACCATCAGCGACAACGCCGTCGACATCGGCGGCGCGACACCGCCCCCGCCGCCACCCTTCCTCGGCGCCTTCGACGGCGGCTTCAACATGCTGATCGTCGGCACCGACAACGACGCGAACCAGGGCGAGGACTACGGCGAGCGGGATGCGACGCTGAATGATGTCAACATCCTCCTGCACGTCTCGGCGAACCATCAGGACGCCGTTGTGGTGAGCTTCCCGCGCGACCTCGTGATCGCGCATCCGGAGTGCCACGACCCGAAGACCGACGAGTACTTCGACGCGATGAGCGCCCAGCCGCTGAACGAAGCCTTCAGCCGCGGCGGCCTCGGCTGCGTGGTCGACACGATCACCAACCTCACGACGGTGCCCATCCAGTACGCCGCCGCCACCTCGTTCAACGGCGTGATCGAGATGACGAACGCGGTCGGCGGAGTCGAGGTGTGCCTCGTCGATCCGATCTCCGACCCCGACTCCGGGCTCGACCTCCCCGCGGGCCTCAGCACGGTGGAAGGGCAGACGGCTCTCGCCTTCTTGCGCAACCGGCACGGCGTCGGCGACGGCAGCGACCTGTCGCGCATCGGCTCGCAGCAGCAGTACCTTTCTTCGCTGCTGCGCAAGATCCGCTCCGACAGCACCCTCTCCGACCCCACGAAGCTCTACGGGCTCGCCACCGCCGCGTCGCAGAACATCATCCCCTCCACGTCCCTCCAAGGCATCGACTCGATGGTGTCGCTGGCGCTCACGCTGAAAGACGTCGACCTCGGCAAGATCGTGTTCGTGCAGTATCCGGTGTCGGCCTACGTCGAAGACCCGAACAAGGTGCAGCCGGTCTACTCGCTCGCCGAGGAGCTCTTCTCGCGCGTGCTCGCCGACCAGCCGTTCACGCTGCCGGCCGACTCCACGGCGCCGGGCTCCACGATCGCGGGCGGCGACACCCCGCCCACCGAAGCCCCGCCCGCCACCGACGGGGCTCCCCCGGCGACGGATGCGCCCACCGACATCGCCGAGACCCCCGACGTCATCGAGGGCCTCAAGGGGCAGACCGCGGCCGAGCAGACCTGCTCCAGCGCCTTCTCGGGCTGACCCGTCGAGAGATCTCCCCTCGCAGACATTGCCGCGACCACCCGGATGGGTGGAAAGTGGACGCGTGACCGAGCACACGACTTCCGCCCACGAGGTGACGTCGCGCGCGGTGGAGATCCAGCGCATCATGCGCACCGGGACGATCTGGACCGCCGCGGGCTCGATCGCGCCGGCCCTCTGGCTCGGTCCGCTGCTCGCCTCGGGCTGGCGGCCGACCTCACTCCCCCTCCTCGGGGCGACGGCGTGGTGGGTCGGCGTGCTGGCGGCCGCGATCGGGCTGGCGCTGCTCGTCTGGGCGGGCTGCCCGGTCTTGGCCTTCGGGCTCGACGAGGCCTACGCGCAGAAGGTGCTGAGCATCCGGCTCGGCATCGTGCTGAACCTCAGCGGAATGGCGCTCGCCGGCCTCGCGGTGCTGCTCTCCCCCGGGGGCTGAGCAGCCGAGGGAGAGCGCGGATCACAACGAGTAGCCGAGACCGGCGGCGGCGATCGAGAGAAGACCTGTCACTCCCGCGTTCAGCGCCGCCTGCCCCCACAGTCGGCCGCGCACGAGGTCGGCGGTGTCGACGCTGGCGGTGCTGAAGGTGGTGAAACCGCCGAGGAATCCGGTGCCGACGATGGCCAGCCAGGTCGGAGCGAGCGAGGTCGCCGCGGCGCTCATGACCAGGCCGAGGAAAAACGATCCCGTCACGTTGAGGACTGCCGTTCCGATCGGGAACTTCCACCGTGACCAGTGCTGGACGGCGCCTCCGACGACCAATCGTGCGACGGCGCCCAAGCCGCCCGCGACGGCGATCGCGAACACGGTCAGACCGGTGACGGACGTCATCGGGTCACCGCGCTTCGGAGCCGGCGACGGCTCGCCGGTGTCGATCGATGTACTCCACGAGCTGCCGCCCGAGGAGCGCCGCGACGACGCCGAGCAGGATGCTTCCCGCTGCGTAGAGGGCCGCGTCGCCGACCGACCCCCGCGAGGCGGCCGCGGCGGTCGCGACAGCGAACGACCCGTAGGTCGTGAACCCGCCCATGAAGCCGGTGCCGACCAGCAATCGGATCCGGCGCTGGAACGCCGCGCTCCGTTTCCGCTCCTGCAGGGCCGTGTAGACCACAGCCAACGAGAAGGATCCGACGATGTTGATGATGAACGTCGTGGCGACGAGATGCTCGGCGGGCGTGGCGAGATCGAGGGACTCACGAGCCACGGTCCCCACCGCACCTCCGAGAAAGACCATCAGAACCGCCGACCACGACCGGTAGTCAGGCGTCGATCCGGGCCGGGCCGGCGCCATCGTGCCGACCGGAGCATTCGGGACTCGCCCCTCGGCCTTGGTCGACATGGTGGTGCATCCTTCGCTCGCTTTCGTCGTGAACAGACGCTAGTTCTGCCCCCGACCGGCCGACAGCGACGATTGACGACACCACGTCCGACGATGATCGAACACCCCGCTCACCGCCCTGTGGGGTGTTGGACGGATGTCGCAACCCCCTGCACCCTCAGGAGGTTGCGGAGGTGTGCCTGACAGGGACACGTTCGATCGGCACACCCGCTCTACCGTGGGAGATATGGACATCCAGGACATCGTCGATGAACTCGCCCTGTCTCTCGATCGATCGGTGCTCGTCAACGACCTGAATCACCGCCCCATCGCCGCCAGCGCCCAAGGTGACGTCATCGACGCCGTCCGAGCCGACAGCCTGCTGCAGCGGCGCACGACCCCCGAAGGTCGCGCGCTCGTCGAGCGCCTGCAGATCATGCACGCACGGCAGCCGGTCGCGGTCGACATGAGCGAACTCGATGCCTTGGACCGTCTGGCCATTCCGATCCGGGACCAAGCCGGACCACTGTGCATCCTGTGGTTGATCACCGGCTCCCTTCCGCCGTTGACCACCACCCACTACGCAGCGATCGACGCTGCGGTCTTCCTCCTCCGCGAGGCCGTCTCCCGACGGCTGCCGCCGGACGACAGCTCCGCACGGACGGCGGTCTTCAGCCGGCTCCTCTCGGCCGACGGGGCGGTGGCCCGCCGGGCGTTCAACGATGCCGTCACCAACCTGTGGGTGGAGCGCGGCGCCGGCACCCTCGTGCTCGCGGTCGCGCTGGACCCCACGTCCTCCCCCATCGAGCGGGTGGCGTTCGCCCGGCAACTGGATGCCCGGCGCACCCAGGGAATCTTCTACCTCGGCGAACGCGAGGCCACCGAGCTCTTCGCCGTGCGGGCCCTCGACGCGGCACCCGTGGTGGAGCAGATCCAGTCGGAAGCAGCGAGCCGTTCGCTCACCGTCCGGGCCATCGGCACCGCGCGGCACGACCGCCGCCACGACGATCTCCGCACCGCCGTCGACCAGTCGGTCGCCGCAGCCGAGACGCTGCAGCGTCTCCCCCGCTCCCAGCGCATCGCCGACATCAGCGAGTTGGGCAGCTGGCTGATGCTGTCATCCATCCCGGCGGACCGGTCGCAGATGGCGCTGTTCTCCCCGGCTGCGCACGCGCTGTGCGTCGAGGGCGACGAGCTGCAACGCACCACCGTCGAGGCCTATCTCGACGTGGGATCCCAGGTGAAAGAGGCCTGCGAGAAGCTCCACATCCATCGCACGACGCTCTACTACCGGCTCGAGAACATGCCGCCGATCGTGAGGGATTCCCTGAGCGACGGCTTCGCCCGAAGCACGCTGCATCTGTGTTTGAAGCTCATGCGGCTCTGGGAGACGAGAGGGCTGGTGTGATCGGCCGCCCGGCTTCACGACGCGTGCATCCCGACGTAGGAATGAGAGTCGGCGAATGTCGGAACCGCCGGGTGCGACCCGAATCTAGATTTGAATCACTCCTCACCTCATCGAGGAGCGCGAATACCGATCGTCGTCCGGGCGCAGATGAGGCTCGGATCGACACGAACCTGGAGGGTTGATCATGCCGTTTGTGACCACGGATGATGGCGCAGAGATCTATTACAAGGACTGGGGTAGCCCCGACGCCCAGCCGATCATGTTTCATCATGGTTGGCCGTTGTCGTCGGATGACTGGGATGCGCAGATGTTGTTCTTCCTGGGTCATGGTTACCGGGTGATCGCGAGTGACCGGCGGGGTCATGGGCGGTCGTCGCAGATCGGGACCGGTCATGACATGGACCACTACGCCAGCGACGCGTCCGCGGTGGTCGAGCACCTCGATCTGCGTAACGCCATCCATATCGGGCACTCGACCGGTGGCGGTCAGGTGGCCCGGTATGTGGCCCGGTACGGGGAGCCGCAGGGGCGGGTGGCGAAGGCGGTGCTGGTGTCGTCGGTGCCGCCGTTGATGGTGCAGACGGACGCGAACCCGGAGGGCACCCCGGTGTCGGTGTTCGACGGGTTCCGGAGTGCGTTGGCCGCGAACCGGGCGGAGTTCTTCCAGGCTGTCGCTGCGGGCCCGTTCTATGGCTTCAACCGTGAGGGAGTCACCGTGTCGGAGCCGGTGGTCGCGAATTGGTGGCGGCAGGGCATGATGGGCAGCGCGTTGGCGCATTACGAGGGCATCAAGGCGTTCTCCGAGACTGACCAGACCGAGGATCTGAAAGCGATCTCGGTTCCGGTTCTGGTGACCCAGGGTGATGACGACCAGGTCGTGCCCTACAAGGACGCGTCGCTGAAGCAGCACGAGCTGCTCAGTAACTCGACGCTGAAGATCTATGAGGGTTACCCGCACGGCATGCTGACCACCCATGCCGACGTCATCAACCCCGACCTCCTCGCCTTCATCCAGCAATAACCCCAGCAGCGAAGGCGGCAGGCGCATCCAGAATCCTCCCGGGTGCGCCTGCCGCGGGGTCGGCGGGGCCTCCGACGAGCGTCGCGCCTTGTTCCGACTTCCGTCGGACCGCCGAGTGTGGCGCGACGGCTAGCGTGTGGGCATGCAAAATGACAGGGGTCAGAGAAGTGCCTGACCGACTCGACGTCGCGGTGGTCGGCGGGTCCATCGGCGGGCTGTTCGTGGCCGGGCTGCTCGACCGGGCGGGGCACCGGGTCACGGTGTTCGAGCGCTCCGTTCACGGTCTGTCCCGCCGCGGAGCCGGTCTCGTCGCTCAGCGAGAGCTGTTCGAATTGCTCCATCTCGTGGGTCGGGATGACGCGGCAGGGGTGGGCGTCGTCGCCCACGAGCGGATCACGCTGGCGCGCGACGACCGAATCGTCCACCGCGATCCCTCACCCCAGACGCAACTGTCCTGGGACTACCTCTACGAAGTACTGCGCTCTCTTCTGCCTCCGGAAAGGTACCGGCTGTCGACTCCGATTCAGGCCGTCGTTTCGAACGAGCACGACGCCACCGTGCGATTCCCCGACGGACGCCACGAACGATTCGACCTCGTGATCGGCGCCGACGGCCTCAACTCGGTGACCCGCGTCGCCGTGAACCCCGAACAGCACACCAACTCCTACGCCGGCTACGTCACCTGGCGCGGGCTCATACCGGAAGGGCGGCTCTCGGGAGCTGCCGCCAGCACGCTGCTCGAGCGGTTCGCCTTCTTCAACGGCCCGGATGCACACATGCTCGGATACCTCGTGCCCGGCCCAGCGGGAGAGGTGCGGCCAGGCAGTCGACGCTACAACTGGGTCTGGTACCGGCCGATGACCGCCCGTCAACTCACCGCCCTGATGACACGATCGGGCCGCAGCCCGGCGAGCGCGTCGCTGGCTCCCGGACAGCTGCCCCGGGCGCTCCGCGACGATCTGGTCGCGGACGGCCTCGACGAGCTCCCGCCGTCGTTCGCTGCAGCCGTCGAGGCCGAACCGCGGCCGTTCCTGCAGGCCATCTACGACTACGTCCCCCGCCGGATGGTCAAGGGCCGAGTCGCGCTCCTCGGCGATGCCGCCGTGATGGTGCGCCCCCACACCGCGATGGGAGCCGCCAAAGCGGCAGGCGACGCGATGGCCCTGGCCGGCCTGCTGAGCGCTCTGCCGCTCTCCGAGGCGCTTGCCCGGTATGACGACGAGCGCCTTCCCGTCGGCCGGGCGATCTCGGAGTACGGCGTGCGCCTCGCAGGATCGCTGCCCTTTGCTCACGACCGGTGAGAGCGCTCGCACGCCCTCGGCCCCGTCGGCCGCAGCATCGCCGGGCTGCCGGGAGGAGTAACGTGAACTGATGCCGCGAACACGTGCGTATGACGAGGAAGCCCTACTCGATGCTGCGATCGAGTTGTTCTGGGTGCACGGATATCGCGCTGCATCGCTCACCGAGCTCACTGCGGAGACGGGCGTCACGAACGGCAGCCTCTACCAGGCCTACGGCAGCAAGTGGGTCTTGTTCCTCGCCGCCTACCGACGCTACTGCGCGCGACGGGTCGCGTTGGTCGCCGGCGTCTTCGACGCAGAACGCACCGGTGTCGAGGAGACGGTCGCCGCCTACTTCGACGCCATCGTCGATGACTGCCTCTCCCACACCGACCATCGGGGCTGCCTGATGCTCAACACCATCTCCGAGCTCGGCGCCGACGACGACATCGCGCAGATCAGCGGAGCGACCATCGACGCGATGGAAGCGGCCGTCGCGCGCGCCCTCGGGGATGTGGTCCCGGCCACGACCTCGAAGCACGACATCGACGTCTCCGCCGCACACGCCGTCGCCCTCTCCCAGGCTCTGATCCAGCTCTCGCGGATCGGGCGGGATCCCCGAGAGCTGCGACTGATCGGGCGGCAAGCCGCCGCATCGACGCAACGCACACTGCTCGACGCCTGAACGGAGACCGCCCGCCGGTTCTAGAGACATGGCTCTAGAATGTTCGGTGGGGTAATCCGAACAGAGGAGACGTGCGATGTCAGCGGAGCTGCTTGCGCTGGGAAAGTTCCTGCGTGCGCGCCGGAATGTGTGCCAGCCCGAAGACGCGGGCCTCTTTCGGGAACCCGGTCGACGTGTTCCCGGCCTTCGACGCGATGAAGTCGCACGCCTCGCGGGAATCAGCGAGCAGTACTACCTGCGTCTGGAGCAGGGTCGCAACATCCGGCCGTCCGACCAGGTGCTGAATGCTCTCGCGCGGGCACTCGGCTTCGACGCCGACACCCGTCAGTACATGTTCCGCGTGGCGAGCGGAGACCTCCCCAATCCGGCACCTCCGGCCACCGAATCGGCCGACCGCATCGCGCGCGTCCTGAGCCAATGGACACACACGCCCGCGTACGTCTCCGACAGTAACCGCGACATCGTCGCATCCAATCCGATGGCGACGAACTTCGGCCATGGCGGGCTCGCGGCCGGATCGAATGTCGTCGTCGATCTCTTCAACGATCGAATGAAGAAGACCCTGCTCGAATGGGAGCCGATGGTCCGATCCACCGTCGCCGGACTTCGCCGCGATGCCAACCCGTTCGCCCCGCGTCTGAAGGAACTCGTCGAGGAGCTGTCCGCCGACGCCGACTTCGTGCGCATCTGGAACCGCTACGACGTATCGGGGCGGGAAGACGCCCACATTCACATGGTCATCGAGAACGTCGGCACGATCGAGATCGAGGTGCAGAACTTCGCCATGCGAAGCATGCCCGGGTATCTCCTCACCGTTCTGGCCGCACCGCCGCAGAGTGTGACAGCGGTGATCTTCGCCAGCCTGGCCGCCTCTCTCACCGCACCGACGGGCGAGAACCCGACCCAGGGCGAGCGGGTGATCTCAGAGGGAGCCGCTTGAGGCGATCGCTTTCACCAGATCGATATCCCCGGGGAGGGAGAGCGTCTACCCTCGACGTATGGAGCAGTCGATGAACGACCGCATCTCGCCGCGCGAGTTCCACGCCTCCGAGGGCGTCTCCGATTGGCGGGTCGTCTTCGACGGCGCCCGGGCGCACTTCTCGTCGGGCTCGTTCGAGAAGGGCGCCGCCCTCGTCTTCGCCATCGCCGAACTGGCTGATGCGGCGGGTCACCATCCCGACGTCGAGCTGCGATACTCCTCCGTCACGGTGCGGCTGATCAGTCACGACGTCGGCGACATCAGCCGGCGCGATCTCGCACTGGCCCAGCGCATCTCCGAGGCGGCCGACGAGCTCGGCATCGCCGCCGATCCCTCGCGCGTGCAGGTGGTGCAGATCGCGGTCGACGCTCTCGACATCCCGCGTGTGCTGCCGTTCTGGGAGGCCGTGCTCGGCTACCGGCAGGACGGCGACGAGGATGTCGTCGACCCCCTCGGGCACGGCCCGAACGTCTGGTTCCAGCAGATGGACGCACCCCGCCCGCAGCGCAACCGCATCCACATCGACGTCTCGGTGCCGCGCGACGAGGCCGAGCGGCGCGTCGCCGCAGCGGTCGCGGCCGGCGGGCGCATCGTGAACGACGCCTTCGCCCCCGGGTACTGGACCCTGGCCGACCCCGAGAGCAACGAGGTCGACGTGGCCCCGTGGCGCGACGACAGCGACTGATGGATCTCGTCGACGGCGCCGCACTGGCACTCGATCTTCCCGGGGTGATCGAGGCGCCGCACTTCGACCGTCGGGCCTTCAGGGTCACGCGCATCTTCGCCACTCTCCCGCCCGACGGGCTCACGATGAACGCGGCCCTGGCTCCCGAGGAGCAGGCGATGTTCTGCCGCAACAGCGCGGCCTTCGCGCCCGTGAACGGCGGCTGGGGCCGACAGGGGTGGACCGTGATCGACCTCGCCGCCGCCTCACGCGACGAGGTCGCCGCGGCGCTCGAACTGGCGCACGCACGGGCCTGAGTCCGAGGCCTCCCGATCGTGTGCGGGCGCGTCCTCCGCCCGATGTCGGATGCTCTGGCTAGCCTCGAAGAGCAGCACACCACGACCCGAGAAGAGCACCATGCCCGGCTTCGCCACGATCGACTTCGAGACCACCGGGTTGTTCCCGGGCGGAAGCGATCGGGCCATCGAGGTGGCGGTCGTGCACTCCGACCCGGATGGCACGATCACGGGCCGATGGGACACCCTGATCAACCCGGGGCGCGACCTCGGGCGGCAGGACATCCATCGCATCACGGCCTTCGAGGCCCGCCAGGCGCCCTCCTTCGGCCAGATCGCTGCCGAACTGCTCGAGCTGCTCTCCGGTCGGGTCATCGTGGCCCACAACGCGAGCTTCGACACCCGCTTCCTGCTCGCCGAACTGGAACGGATGGGATATTCGCATCGAGACGACCTCGTCTCGCTCTGCACCATGCGGCTCGCGAAGGAGTATCTGCCGGCCGGCGCGCGCCGTTCGCTCGCGGAGTGCTGTGCAACGTTCGGCATCGAACTCGACGGCGCGCACCGCGCGTCCGTCGACGCCGAGGCCACGGCGCTGCTCCTGGCGGCCTACCTCGATCACACCGAGGACCGCTCGGGGTGGGACGAGTATCTCGCCCGTGGTCTCGAGCACGCCTTCGCTCGCATCCCGTCGCCCGGCGCGGAGTGGTTCCCTCGGGAGCGTGCCTGGGAGTCGGAGGGCTACGCGCAGCCCTCCGGCCGCCGAGCGGATGCGGCTCGACGCCGCGTGCCGGCATTCGTCGATCATCTCGCAGCCCTCGACCGCGGCCGACCGCCCCGGGGCTTCGCGCTCGGCGCCGGCGACCACATCGCTCTCACCGGGTCGATGTCGCGGCCGCGCGAGGAGTGGAACGCCATCCTCTCCGGCAGCAGACTGGTGCCGCGCAGCTACGTCACGAAGCAGGTGAAGGTGGTCGCGGCCGCCGACCCCGATTCCCTCTCCACCAAGGCGAGGCGGGCTCGGGCCTACGGCATCCCCGTGGTGAGCGAGAGCGCCCTCAGCTCGCTCCTCGGTCTCTGAGACCGCTCGTCTCGGAGACCGCACCTGGCGTGCGGAATCGGCTCAGGCGAGTAGGGTCGGCCGCATGTCGACAGATCCGCCACCCATGCTTCCGCCCGAGCCGCCCACTCCCCCTCCCGGTGCACCATCCGACCCGCCCCCAGCACCGCCGGAGCCCCCGCAGTTCTAGAGCCGATCGCCCGGACGACGAACGTCGCGTGCACCCCGGCTCTCTGGCGGGGTGCGCGCGACGTGTCGTGGTCGGAAAGGGTCAGTGCCCGATCGGCACACCCTCAGCCGCTCCGCCTGACTCCTCCTCGAGCAGGCGCTGCTGCTCGGGAGTGAGCTCACGCGGGCGCCGCACGAAGAACGCCGCCACCACGCCGAGCAGCGAGATGATCGCACCGCAGAGGAACGCGGCCTGGATGCCCGCCGCGGTCGACGAGATCACCGATTCGCCCGCGCTCTGGTGGGTGAGGGCGACGCCCGACATCACCGCGATGAACAAGGCGGTTCCCGAGGCTCCGGCCAGCTGCTGAACCGTGCCCACGATGGCCGAGCCGTGAGAATACAGCTGCGGCTTGAGCGCACCGAGCCCCGCGGTGAACAGCGGCGTGAACATGAGCGCGAGGCCGATGCTCAGCGTCACGTGCGCCACGAGCACCCACCACATCGAGGTGTTCTCGTTCACCATGGTGAGGCCCCACAGCACGCCGGAGACGATGATCGATCCGGGCACCAGCAGCACGGTGGGCCCGAACCTGTCGTAGAGCCGCCCGACGAACGGCGCCAGCACACCCATCACGAGGCCCCCGGGCAGGAGCAGGAGCCCCGTGGTCAGCGCATCCAGCTGCAGCACGTTCTGCATGAAGAACGGCAGCACGATGATCGTGCCGAACAGCGCCATCATCGACACCGCCATCAGCAGGATGGCCACGGTGAACGTGCGCGCCTTGAAGGTGCGCAGGTCGAGCAGGGCACGATCGGTGCGCTGCAGCGCGAGCTGCCGCAGCACGAAGGCCGCGAGCGCCACCAGACCCACGATCAGCGGCATCCAGCTGCCGAGGAAGGTGGCCGAGGCCCCTCCGATGTTGCTGAGCCCGTAGACCAGCCCGCCGAAGCCGAAGGCCGACAGGATGATCGAGAACACGTCGATCGGCACCACACGCGGTTCGGTCACGTTCTTCACCCGCACGGCGCCGAGGATCAGCGCTCCGACCGCGATCGGGAGCACGAGGATGAACATCCACCGCCAGCTGAGCGTGCTGAGGATGATGCCCGAGATCGTGGGGCCGATGGCCGGGGCCACCGAGATGACGATCGAGATGTTGCCCATGGTGCGACCGCGCGTCGCCGGCGGCACCAGGGTCATCACCGTGGTCATGAGCAGCGGCATCATGATGGCGGTGCCCGAGGCCTGCACGACGCGCGCCGCGAGCAGCACCTCGAAGCCGGGCGCGAGCGCGGCGATCAAGGTGCCGGCACTGAACAACGACATCGCGGCGATGAAGATCGGCCGGGTGTTGAAGCGCTGCAGCAGGAACCCGGTGATGGGGATGACCACGGCCATGGTGAGCATGAACGCGGTCGAGAGCCACTGGGCGGCGACCTCGGTGATGCCGAGGTCGACCACGAGATGCGGGATGGCCACGCCCATGATGGTCTCGTTGAGGATGACGACGAAGGTCGCCACCAGCAGAAGGTTGATGACGAGCCGGTTGCGGCGCGCGATGTGGTCGCCGGAGTCGGCCGCGGCCGAACTCGGCTGAACGGGTGCAGCCTCGGTGGCGTGCAAGGGGCTATCGGTCACGGGGTGTCCTGTCGGAAGAAGACGGGCAAGAGGATCGGCGAAGCCGGTATCACAGGAGAACGCGATTCGTACTCTGCCGTATTCCACCGACATCGGGTTTTCTCCGATGTGAACAGTGTACACATTGCGACGTCGGGCACCAGAGGCCCGAGCGGCGGATTCAGGACTCGAGCAGCTTCTTGAGGCTCTCGAGCAGGTAGCTCCACCCCGGACTGATCTCCCGGTCGAGCACGCTTCCCGGCACCACACCCGAATGCGTGAGAGTCACCTGCGTGCGCGGCGGGTCGGAGAGGTCGTCGAACGCCTCGAGCAGCCACTCCACCCGCGTTCCCTCGTGCTCGCGCACCTCCTCCGACCACACGGGATGGAAGCTCGTGGCCAGGCGGTGCGGAGGTTCGCTCACGAGCACCTCGCCCAGGGTCTCGGGCAGTCCGCGTTCGTCGAGATAGCCGATCGGGGCGCCCACCTCCCAGGTCGACTCGACCGTGTTGGCGAACCACCATTCCGTCGTGTACTCCGGCGAAGTCAGGGCCACCCAGACCACGGCGGGCTCGGCGTCGATGACGATCGTGAACTCGCGAGTGACGGTCTCTGCTCCGGATGACATGCCCCCATTCTCCACAGGCCCCCGCCAGCGGTCCACACCCGCTCGAAACCTCTTGCGCCGCCCCGTGCCCCGCCAGTAGCGTGCGAACACCGCCGACCGGAAGGAATCACCCGTGAGCACCCTCACCGCCGCAGAAACCGAGGAGATCGAGCGCGCCAACGCCTCGGGTCTCCAGCCCGTCGTCTTCATCCACGGACTCTGGCTGCTCTCCAGCAGCTGGGAGAAGTGGCGCACCCTGTTCGAGGAGAACGGCTTCTCCACCGTCGCGCCGGGCTGGCCCGACGATCCCGCGAGCGTCGAGGAGGCACGGCGAGATCCGGATGTCTTCGCCCACAAGATGGTCAAGCAGGTCACCGAGCACTACCTCGAAGCCATCGACGCGCTCACCCTCACTCCCGCGGTCGTCGGCCACTCCTTCGGCGGCCTGATCGCCCAGAAGATCGCCGGCGAAGGAGCGAGCGAGGCCACGGTGGCGATCGATCCGGCACCGTTCCAGGGCGTGCTCCCCCTACCCGTGTCGTCGCTGAAGTCGTCGGCTCCGGTGCTGGGCAATCCGCTCAACTTCGGCAAGGCGGTCTCGCTCACCCTCGAGCAGTTCACCTTCGGCTGGGCCAACAACCTCGACGCCGACGAGGCGAAGGAGCTGTGGGAGACTTATCACGTGGCCGCTTCGGGCGTTCCGCTGTTCCAGGCGGCCACCGCGAACTTCAACCCCTTCACCGAGACGAAGGTCGACACGAAGAATCCCGAGCGCGGCCCGCTGCTGATCATCTCCGGCGAGAACGACAACACCGTGCCCACCGCGATGACCGCGGCCGCCTTCCGCATCCAGCAGAAGAACCCCGGCACCACGGTGTTCATCGAGATCCCCGGGCGCGGTCACTCGCTCACCATCGACCACGGCTGGCGCACGGTCGCCGACGAGGCGCTCGCGTTCTTGACGACCCAGACGGCCAACGACTAGATCGGCACACCGGCCGACCCGACCCGACGTCGGGAGGCAGAACACGTCACGCACATCACGTGTCGGCGGAGTTGTCGGCGACACCCCACTGCGCGAGGGGGTGCAGTGCCGCCATGAGCCTGATGCCACGCGTGGTGAGGGTGTAGCGGGAGTACGCAGGGGTCGTCGGCACGATCGTGCGCTCGACGAGCCCCTGCGCCTCCAACTCCTTGAGTCTCTGCGAGAGCAACCGATCCGACAGCCCGTCGACCGCGCGGATGATCTCACTGAAGCGCCGCGCGCCCCGGGTGATGCTGAGCAAGATGGCACCCGTCCACCGACGGCCGACGAGTTCGATCGCGCTCTGGAAGCCCCGGCACTCTTCCTCGTTCAGAATCGGCGGCAGAGGGCGGGTACCGGTGGCATGAGAGGTCATGGTTACCAATTGTAAGCAGCTAACCCGACGTTTCCCCTCCCTGACAGGAGAGATCGAGCATTGTGCTATGGACAACCCCACAACCCCGCACGAACCCTCCACCGGCTCCACCCCGACCTTGACGCCGTCGACGGCATCGAACGAGGCACCGGGCGGCGACTCGCCCGCCGCCACCTCCTGGCTGGGAGTGGCCTCGCTCTCCGTGGGCGTCTTCGCCCTGGTCATGGCCGAGTTCCTCCCCGCGAGCCTGCTTTCGCGAATAGCAGCAGACCTCGGCGTCACGGAGGGCGTCGCCGGCCAATCGGTCAGCGTCACGGCCATCGTGGCCGCCGTCGCCGGTATCACCATCCCGGTGTTGCTGCCCCGTCTCGACCGCCGACACCTCATGCTGGGCCTGTCGGTGCTGTCGGTCCTTTCCTCCCTCCTGGTCGCGATCGCACCGAACTACCCGGTACTCCTGGCGGCGCGAGTGCTGCTCGGCATCGCAGCCGGCGGCTTCTGGGCGATCGGGATCTCCCTCACAGCCCGCCTCGTCCCGACGGCGCAGCTCGGGCGCGGCCTCACCGTCGTGAACGTCGGCGTCTCCCTGGCCACCGTGGCCGCGATTCCGCTCGGCACCTGGCTGGGCGAGCTCTGGGGTTGGCGCGTCGTCTTCGCGCTCGCCGCCGCCGTGGGTGTGATCGCGGTGATCATGCAGGCGATCGTGCTGCCCTCGGTGCGGTCGACGACCGCGACCGGCTTCGGTCCCCTCCTCGCGACGCTGCGCTCGCGGGCCATCCTGGTCGGCCTCCTGGCGATGGCCCTCGTGGTGGGCGGCCACTTCGCCGGCTTCACCTACATCCGTCCGGCCGCGGCCGACATCGGCGGTCTCGACCCGTCGCAGCTCGCGGTGCTGCTCGCGGTCTACGGCGTGGCGGCGTTCATCGGCAACGTGGTGGCGGGCCCCCTCACCGACAAGCGGCTGCGGCTGGCAGTGCTGCTCTTCCCGGCGGCGATCGGCGTGGCGATGATCGTCTTCGCTCTGGCCGGCACCACGACGGCCGGCGTCATCGTGGCGGTCGCGGTCTGGGGCATCGGCTTCGGGGCGGTGCCGACAGCGACGATCACCTGGATGGCGCGGGCCGAGCCCACTCGACTGGAGAGTGTGGGCGGATTGCAGGCGGCCGCGTTCCAGATTGCGATCGCGCTCGGCGCGGTCATCGGAGGCCTCTTGGTCGACGGCATCGGAGTGCAGACCGCCCTGCTCGTCGGAGGAGCCGCAGCGGTCGTCGGCGCCGCGCTCCTGGCGTCGATCAAGCCCCGCCCCGCGGTGCGCTGAGCCGGCGAAGGCTCTCTCCCCTCTCGAAGCTGCGGTCTCCACCTCCGCCACCCGCCGCCGCACGGGCCAGCGTTCCGCAGCGCCACGGTGGATCAGTGGGGCGCGACGGCGGCGAGGAGCACGGGGGCACCGGGTACCGTGTCGAAGCGTAGGATCCTTCGGAAGCCGCGTCGGGACAGGCGGTCCGCGACGGCACTCGTGGTCAGGGTGCCGCCGCCGGTGAGCGATGCGATCCACGCGTCGGCCGCCCGCAGACCCCCGCCGGCGACATCGGGACGAGTGCCGAGCACCAGGAGCCCGCCCGACGTGAGCGCTTCGGTGGCGCGGTCCAACGCCCGGTCGACGATGGCATCGGGCAGGAACGGCATGGGCATCCAGACGACGTCGTAACAGGCCTTCTCGCCGAGCTCGGTCACGTCTTGCTGACGGAACGAGATCCGGGCGGCGACCTGGGAGTGCAGTTCGTCGACGAGCGTGCGCGCGATGTCGAGCGGCCGCTCCGCGATGTCGATCCCCGTGACCTCGATGCCGGGCCGGGCTTCTGCCAACGCGGTCGCGATCGCGCCGATGCCCGTGCCGACATCGAGGATCCGCGCCGACGAATCCGCGGCCAAGACCCCGTACGCGGGGGCGACGTCCTTCAGCATGAACCGCGCCATCAGGGCCGAGGAGCGTCCTTGCGCGATCATGACCTCGTCGCCCACGTCCGACCAGGCTCTCGTCGTCCCCGCCGCGGCGGCAGCCGCTTGACTCAAGCTGCTGACGAGGTTGCTGCTCCGCGACGAGCGATCTTCCCAGAGCGCTCGCAGCGCGAGCTCCGCGTCGGGCAGAGTCCGGAGCACCGCCGCACGAGGACCGTCGATCTCGAGCGCCTCAGCGGGGGTACGCGCTCGCTCGTCGGAGAGCGCGGAGGCGAGGGCTGCGACGACCAGAGACGATGTCGTCAAGTCGCTCAGGAGCCCCGTGACCTCGATCGTTCCGGCGTCAGTCATCCGATCGTCCAATCCCTGTGTCATCCGGCACGCGGGCCGTGAGGCGACTATCCGTCCGCGTGATCCACGTGCTGGTGGAGAGTCATCCAGTTGTCGCGGCTGAGTGCGGCTGCCCCATCGACATCTCCGGCCCTCAGACGCTCGACGATCGCACGATGCTGCTCGACGGATTCGCGTCCGGCCGACGACGCGAAGCGCTGCCGTTCGGCTCGACGGATGAGCGGGGTGGCTTGTTCCAGCACGTCGGCGATCATCGTGTTGCCGCTCAGGCCGGTCAGCACAGCGTGGAAGGCGTCGTCGGAACGCAACGCCAGATCGATGTCGCCGGCCACGAGGGCGCTGGCGAAGTCGAGGTTCGCCGCTTCCATGGCCCCCAGCGCGTCGGGCGTGACCGCAGGGCCGGCGAGACGCGTCGCCAGCTCGTGCATGGAGGCGGCGATCTGCTGGGCGTCACCCACGATCTTCGGGTTGGCCGGGGCCACGATCGTCGCTCGACCGGGCTTTGCGGAGACCAATCCGGCCCGCGCCAGCCGCAGCAGAGCTTCGCGGATCGGGGTCCGGCTCACCCCTAGCCACGATTCGAGTTCTTGGTCTCGAAGCCGCTCTCCGGGCAGGAACGTGCCGTCGATGATCGCGTCGCGCAGCGAGAGATAGACGTCGTCGCGCAGGAGGGACCGGGAGTTGACGTTACTCGTCTGCGGCGTCGGCATAGTTGCAGCATATCATTCGTGCAGTATATTGCATGCCAAGTTCCCTTCGGGCGCACAAAAGGTTCTCGTACGCGCATCTCGGCGGCCAGCCCGCCCGGGTGACTGACAGTCATCGCCCGCCCCTTGCGACGGACGCCTCGTGAAGGAGGTCGGCGCCGCGTGCATCCTGCGGCGAACAACGCCTGTCATCGATTCGGCCGGCCCGCGGTCATCGACCGGTTCCGCGAACCGCCTCGAGGATGAGGTCGGCGACGTCGGCGGCCGCCGACACCGTCACGGCGTGCGAGGCGTCGATCTCCACGGCGCTCGAGTGCGCACGGTCGGCCATGAACCGCTGGGATTCGGCGGGGACGGCGAGATCCTGACGGGTGACCAGCGTCCACGACGGAATGTTCTTCCAGCCGGCCTTGGTGGCCTTGTCGTCGAGGGCCGCCGCCGCGATCGGGCGCTGGGTGGCCGCCATCAGAGCTGCGGTGTCCTCGGGCACGTCGGCCGCGAAGACGGCCCGGAACCGATCCTGCTCGATGTAGAGATCGTCGCCACTGTTGGCGCCGGCCGAGTAAGGGATCGGCCGGAGAGCCGGACCGAGCTCGCCACCGGGGAACTTGCCCGCGAGCTCTCCCGTGCTCTCGCCCGGTTCCAGGATGAAGCTGGCGATGAACACGAGTCCGCGCACGTTGTCGGCACCCTCGGTGGCCTCACTGGCCACCGACCCGCCGTACGAGTGTCCGGCCACGATGACCGGGCCGTCGATGCGGTCGATGATGCTGCGCAGGTACTCCGCATCCTGCGCCAGCCCGCGAAGGGGATTCGCGATCGCGAGAACCGCCAGATCCTGGCTCTGCAGGCGGCTGACGACGCCGTTCCAGCTCGAGGACTCGGCGAAGGCTCCATGCACGAGCACCACGGTGGGCTTGGCGGCTTCGGGCGCGAATGCGTTTGCGGTCATGATTTCTCCCTTGTTTGCTGAAGCATGTAGTACGCAATATATTGCGTACTACATGAAAAGACAAGTAGTCCGGCACATGGCATCGCGCCCCGCAGGTCGAATTCGCGATGAGGGTTGACCTGCCCGCGGATATCTGTCTATCGTGTGTCGAAGCGTTTCCGCGAAGCGCTTCGACGATTACCACGACCCGGCCGAAGGAGGAGGAGATGGCGACCATTCACGACGTCGCCCGTGCGGCCGGAGTGTCGATCTCCACAGTCTCCTACGCTCTCAGCGGCAAGCGGGCCATCGGCGCCGCGACCAGGGATCGCATCGATGCCGCCGTCGCGCAACTCGGTTACCGGCCCAACGCGGGCGCCCGGATGCTCGCCGGCAGCCGCACGAACCTGCTCGCCCTGAGTGCTCCGCTGCATGCGGACACCTACGCACCGGCACACATGACCTTCGTGCTGGCCATCGCGGAGGCGGCGCGCGAGTTCGACTACGACACCGTTCTGCTGGTGCAGGACGAGGCGGTCAACGGCCTGCGCCGCATGGTCTCCTCCAAGCTCGTCGACGGGATCGTGCTGCTCGACGTCGACCGCGACGACAGCCGGGTGCCGCTCGTGCGCGAGCTCGACATCCCCGTCACGCTGGTGGGCATCCCGGCCGACACCACGGGGCTCACCTGCGTCGACCTCGACTTCGAAGCGGCCGCACGACTCTCCGTCGAGCGGCTCGCCGCCCAGGGCCACCGGCAGATCGGCCTGATCGGTCACCCCGAGGAGCTCTACGCGCGCGGCTCGAACTTCCCCATCCGCTTCCGCGACGCTTTCGCCGCCGCCGCCGCGGAGTTCGGGGTCGGCACACATTTCGTGATGCCCGAACAGGAGCCCGTGAGTGTGCGCGTCGCTCTCGAGGAGTTGCGCCGCGAGCTCCCCGGACTGTCAGCCATCGTGCTGAACTGCAACGAACCGGTGCACACCATGGCGCTCGAGCTGCTGAGACAAGACGGCGCGAGCATCCCCCAGGACATGTCGGTGCTGTCGGCCTGCTCCAGCTTTCCGACCGACCAGCTCGACCCCCCGCTCGACGTCATCCCCCTGCCCGCCCTCATCACCGGGCGACGGGGGGTCGAGTTGACCATGAACCAGCTCGGCGGATATTCCGAACCCGTCGTCGAGCTCGTTCCGCCCGCATACATCGCAAAAGGCTCGACCGCCTCGGTCACCTGAGCCCGCCGCCGATGTCCGGCCGCGGCCGGCCCCAGCCCATCCGACCGCCGAGCGAGGAAGCGCAATATCGAAGCGCTTCGACGAACGGCCCGAGACCGCACCACCCGCACCACCACGACAAACACACACCAGAAGCACGAGCATCCTGCTCACTACAAGGAGGTAGACAGTGAAACGACGCACCCGCATACTCACCGGCATCACGGCACTCGTCGCCGCGACCGGCGTGCTGGCCGGCTGCTCCGGCAGTTCGAACGACTCGGCCGACGACAAGACCCTCACCCTCTGGCACTACGAGGGTGCCGACAGCGCCATGGGCAAAGCCTGGGACGAGGCGATCAAGGTCTTCGAAGAGGAGACGGGCGCCACGGTGAAGTTCGAGGAGAAGGGTTTCGAGCAGATCCGCTCCACGGCCAGCCAGGTGCTGAACTCCAACGAAGCCCCTGACATCCTCGAATACGCCAAGGGCAACGGCACCGCCGGGCTGCTCGCCAGCCAGGGGCTGCTCACCGACATCACGGATGCGGTGGAGCAGTACGGGTGGGACGACAAGCTCGCCCCGGCGCTGCAGACCACCGCTCGTTACGACGACGAAGGCGTGATGGGATCGGGTCCCTGGTACGGGGTGCCCAACTACGGCGAGTTCGTCACCGTGTATTACAACAAGGACGCCTTCGCCGCCCAGGGCATCGAACCGCCCACGACCTACGCCGAGTTCGAGGCCGACCTGCAGAAGTTCAAGGACGCCGGCACCACGCCGCTGGCCGAGGCCGCGCAGGAGTATCCGCTCGGGCAGCTCTGGTACCAGCTCGCGCTCAGCCAGGCCGACCGCGACTGGGTCGACGACTACCAGCTCTACACGAATCCCGTCGACTGGCAGGGCGAAGCGCTCACCTACGCCACCGACACCGTGAAGGACTACGTCGACAAGGGCTACATCTCGCAAGACGCGTCTGGCCTCAAGGCCGAAGACGCCGGCTTGCAGTTCATCAACGGTCAGGCGCCGATGTTCGTGTCGGGCAGCTGGTGGTACGGCCGCTTCACCACCGACATCACCGACTTCGACTGGGGCATCTTCGAGTTCCCCGAGTCGGAGCTGAACCTCGGCTCGGCGGGCAACATGTGGGTGGTTCCGGCCAGCGCCAAGAACCCCGATCTGGCCTACAAGTTCATCGACATCACGATGCGTCCCGAGATCCAGGCCATCCTCGGCAACAACGGCGGCCTGCCGGTGGCGGCCGACATCGCCGACATCACCGATGAGAAGAGCAAGGAGCTCATCGACCAGTTCAACACCATCAACGAGCGTGACGGCCTGGCCTTCTACCCCGACTGGCCCACGCCCACGTTCTACGACGAGCTGAACGGCGAGCTGCAGAACCTCATCAACGGCACGGAGGACACCTCCACCGTGCTCACCACGCTCGGCGACGACTACGACTCGTACGTCGACGACTTCCGCAAGTAGTCAGAGAACACCGAGAAGACCGAAAGTCACTCATGGCAACCTCCGTGCCCTTCGTCCGCCCGGCGAAGCGCCCCGCCAAGGCCGCCCTGACTCCGGATGAGCCCCTCATCCCGAGCCGGGGCGGCCGCGGCCGCGGCGCGTACTGGCTCTACCTCCTGCCCGGCTTCGTGCTGCTGACGGTGATCGTGCTCATTCCACTGGGGTGGAACGTGTACCTCAGCTTCACCGAATGGCGCGGCATCAAGCCGCCCGAGTTCATCGGCCTCGACAACTGGATCGAACTGTTCGGCGACGCGGCCTTCTGGGCCTCGTTCCGCAACTCCATCGCGATGATCATCGCGATGGTGATCGTGCCCACCCTGCTGGGGCTGCTGTTGGCGGCCCTGCTGTTCGACCTGATCGGCCGCAAGTTCGGCGGCCGTCTGGCCAGCTTCCTGCGAGCCACCTACTACCTCCCGCAGATCCTGCCCGTGGCCGTGGCCGGTATCGTGATCGGCTGGATCCTCCGGCCGGGCGACGACGGGGCGCTCAACCAGATCCTCGAGTCCATCGGCCTCGGCGCGCTCGCCCACAACTGGCTGGGCAGCCCCGACACCGCGCTCGCCAGCATCATGATGGTGATGGTCTGGGTGCAGATCGGCTACCCCATCGTCATCTTCATGGCGGCTCTGCAACGCGTCGACCCCGAACTCTACGAAGCCGCCGAGCTCGATGGCGCCAACTGGCTGCAGCGGTTCCGCTCCATCACGGTCAGCATCATCCGCCCCGAGATCTACGTGGTGGCCCTCACCTGCACCATCGCCGCGCTGAAGGTCTTCGGACCGATCTACGTGCTCACCGGGGGCGGCCCCGGCACGTCCACCCTGGTGCCCGCGTACTACGCATACAGCGAGTTCTTCCAATCCCAGCAGGTGGGCTACGGCGCCACCATCGCCACGGCGCTCACCGTCATCATCGCGATCGTCGCCATCGCATTCATCCGTGCGCAACTGCGCGGAGAAGAGAAGGAGAGGGCCGGCCTGTGACCGCCACGACTGCTCCCGCCCGCCCGTCCACCCCGGCGAAGATCGCTCCCACCAGGCGCCACCGGAACGGCAAACGCCCGCGCACCATCACCGACTGGGTGCTGCTCGTCGCCGCCGTCGTGGTCGCCGTTCTGATCGCGTTCCCGTTCATCCTCATCCTGATCAACTCGTTCAAGTCGCCCCAGGACTACGCGGCCACCGGCCCGCTGCAGCTCCCCACGCAGCTCTACTTCGACGGCATCGTGCGCTTCTGGGAGCGCGTCGACTTTCCCCAGAAGTTGTGGAACAGCATCTTCATCTCCGGTGTCGTCTCGGTGCTCGCGGTGCTCGTCTCCGTGCTGAACGCCTTCGCGATCGGCATCGGCCGCGTGCGCGCCCGCACCTCGATCATCGTGCTGTTCCTGCTCGCGAACCTGCTGCCCCAAGAGGCGCTGCTCTACCCGCTGTACTACATGTTCAAGCAGGTGGGCCTCTACGACAACGTGTGGAGCGTCATCATCATCTTCACCGTCATCCAGAGCGCCTTCGGCACCTACCTGCTGTCGAGCGTGTTCGGAACCTTCCCCAAGGAGGTCCTCGAGGCAGCCGCTCTCGACGGCGCCGGGCGATGGAAGACCCTGTGGCGCGTGATCGTGCCCATCTCGCGGCCCACGCTGTCGGTGCTGCTGATCTTCTTCTTCATCTGGACCTGGAACGAGTTCCTCATTCCGCTGACGTTCCTGGTGTCGAACGACAACCAGACCGTGCCCGTGGCCATCAGCGTGCTTCAGGGCGATCGTCTGATGGATGTCACGACCACCAGCGCCTCGGCACTTCTCGGCCTCATCCCGACTCTGGTGTTCTTCCTCATCTTCCAGCGCACCCTCACCCGCGGCATCACGGCCGGCGCGGTGAAGTGACGCCTGCTGACCCCGACCGATACGAAGGAATTCAATGAAGTTCACCGACGGCTTCTGGCACGTCCGACCCGGAGTCTCCGCTGTCTACGCCCAGGAGGCCTACGACATCGAAGCACGCGGCGGCAGCCTCGTCGTATCCGCCCCCACGAAGCGCATCGAGTCGCGGGGCGATGTGCTCAACCGGCCGTTGCTGACGGTGACGCTCTCGTCGCCGCTCGAGGGCGTGGTGCGGGTGCGGATCGAGCACTTCCAGGGAGCGCGGCCCTCCCCCGGCTTCGAGCTGGTCGGCGCCGAACCGGGAGTCGGCGCGGCGCAGGTCGACGGCGATGCCGGCACCCTCACCACCGGCTCGCTCACCGCTCGTATCGCGACCGGGGCGCCCTGGTCGCTGAGCTTCCACTCCACGAACGACGACGGTCAGACCCGCGCGCTCACGGCGAGCGGCCACAAGTCCGTCGGCTACATCACCCTCGCGCCCGGGGCCCCGGTGGCAGCGGAACCGGCCGGCATCGCGGGCGTCACCGCTACAGGGCTCGCATCATCCGCCCATTACGTGCACGAGCAGCTCGACCTGGGTGTCGGCGAGACCATCTACGGGCTCGGAGAGCGCTTCGGCCCGGTGGTGAAGAACGGGCAGACCGTCGACTCCTGGAATGCCGACGGCGGCACGTCGAGCGAGCAATCGTACAAGAACGTGCCGTTCTACCTCTCCTCGGAGGGCTACGGCGTGCTCGTGAATCATCCCGAGCACGTGTCGTTCGAGGTGGGCTCAGAGGCCGTCGAGCGGGTGCAGTTCTCGACCGCCGGCGAGTCGTTGGAGTACTTCGTGATCGACGGGCCCACCCCGAAGGACGTGCTGTCGCGATACACCGCGCTGACCGGCCGGCCCGCGCGCGTGCCCGCCTGGTCGTACGGTCTGTGGCTCTCGACCTCGTTCACCACCGACTACGACGAGGCCACCGTCACGAGCTTCATCGACGGCATGAAGGAGCGCGAGCTGCCCCTGTCGGTGTTCCACTTCGACTGCTTCTGGATGCGCGAGTTCAACTGGACCGACTTCGACTGGGACGCCCGCACCTTCCCCGACCCGGAGGGGATGCTCGCCCGCCTGCACGAGCGCTCGCTGCGCGTGTCGGCATGGCTGAACCCCTACATCGCCCAGCGCTCGGCCCTCTTCGCCGAGGGCGCCGCCGCGGGCTACCTCGTGAAGCGCCCCGACGGCACGGTGTGGCAATGGGACTTCTGGCAGGCCGGGATGGGTCTGGTCGACTTCACCAACCCGGAGGCGCGCAGCTGGTTCCAGGAGAAGGTGCGCACCCTCGTGCGGCAGGGCGTCGACGCCATCAAGACCGACTTCGGCGAGCGCGTGCCGCTCGACGTGGTGTGGCACGACGGCTCGTCGCCCGAGACCATGCACAACCTCTACACCCAGCTCTACAACGAGGCCGTGTTCGAGGTGCTCGAGGAGGAGAACGGGGTGGGCTCCGCAGTGCTGTTCGCCCGCTCGGCAACGACGGGCGGGCAGCGGATGCCCGTGCACTGGGGCGGCGACAACTCCTCGTCGTTCGTGTCGATGGCCGAGACGCTTCGCGGCGGGCTCTCGCTCGCGCTGAGCGGATTCGGCTTCTGGAGCCACGACATCGGCGGATTCGAGGGCACACCCGATCCGGAGGTGTTCAAACGCTGGGTCGCGTTCGGGCTGCTGTCGTCGCACTCGCGACTGCACGGCTCCACGAGCTACCGGGTGCCGTGGGCCTTCGACGAGGAGGCCGTCGAGGTGACGCGCCGGTTCTCCACCCTGAAGTTGTCGCTGATGCCCTATCTCTACTCGGTGGGTCTCGAAGCGCACGCCTCCGGAGTGCCCTTCATGCGCCCGATGCTGCTGGAGTTCCCCGCCGATCCGGCCGTGCGGTACCTCGACCGGCAGTACATGATCGGATCGTCGATCCTGGTGGCGCCGGTGTTCTCGGCGTCGGGAGTGGTGGACTACTACCTGCCGGCCGGCACGTGGACGCAGCTGCTCACCGGAGAGACCGTCGTTCAATCCGCGGGCACCTGGCGACGCGAGACGCACGACGTCTTCAGCCTTCCGCTCTGGGTGCGTGGCGGATCGGTGCTGCCGATGACCTCGCGGGTCGATCGACCCGATCACGACTACTTCGAGTCGCTGTCGTTCGTGACCTATCCGGGCGACGGCGGGCCGTCGTCGGTGACGGTGACATCTCCCTCCGACGGGCGAGCCGTGGTCTTCGACGTCGCGCGGGCCGGCGACGGCTCCATCGAGGTCACGACGGATGCCTCGGACGTCGAGTTCTCGGTCACGGCGGCCGGCGCATGAGCGCGGAGGATGCTTCCGGGATGACGACGGGACGCGACGATTTCCGTGACACGGGTCTGAAGTTCCCGCCCGGTTTCGTGATCGGTTCCGCCACCGCGGCCTACCAGATCGAGGGAGCCGTCGACGAGGACGGACGAGGGCCGTCGATCTGGGACACCTTCAGCCACACGCCCGGGAGAGTCTGGAACGGCGACACCGGCGACGTGGCCGACGACCATTACCACCGCTGGGAGGCCGATCTCGACCTGATGCAGGAGCTGGGTCTCGAGTCCTACCGCTTCTCGATCGCCTGGCCGCGCATCCAGCCCACCGGCCGGGGACCGGCCCTGCCCGAGGGGATCGCGTTCTACTCGCGGCTCGTCGACGGCCTGATCGCGCGCGGGATCACGCCGATCGCCACGCTCTACCACTGGGATCTGCCGCAGGCGCTCGAGGACGAGGGCGGCTGGACAGTGCGTTCGACGGCGCTGGCCTTCGCCGAATACGCTCGGGTCGTGGGCGAGGCGCTCGGCGACCGCATCGCGGTCTGGACGACGCTGAACGAGCCGTGGTGCTCGGCCTATCTCGGCTACGGTTCTGGAGCGCACGCTCCCGGGATCGCATCGCCGGAGGCGGCGCTGCGCGCCGTGCACCACCTGAACCTGGCGCACGGGCTCGCGATCGCCGCACTGCGCGAGGTGGTGACCAACGACCCGCAGTACTCGATCACCCTGAACCTGCACGTTCTCCGCGCCGAAGCGGGGTCGGGCGAGTCCGGAGCCGACGCGGTGCGCCGGATCGACGCCATCGCGAACCGCGCGTTCACGGGTCCGCTGCTGCACGGCGCCTACCCGGCCGACCTGTTCGAGGACACCGCCTCCATCACCGACTGGTCGTTCGTTCTCGAAGGCGACCTCGCCGCGATCAACCAGCCGATCGACGTGCTGGGGGTGAACTACTACGCCACCACGCTCGTGCGGCACTGGGACGGGGTCTCCCCGCGATCGATGGCCGACGGGCACAAAGACGTCGGCGGCTCGCCGTGGCCGGGCGCCGACGACGTGGAATTCCTGCCGCAGGAAGGGCCCTACACGGCGATGGGGTGGAACATCGACCCGTCCGGACTGCTCGAGCTCCTGCTGGCCCTGCACGAGGAGTTCCCGTCGCAGCCTCTGATGATCACCGAGAACGGAGCGGCGTTCGAAGACGTCGTGTCGTTCGACGGGATCGACGGCGCACCGAGGGTGCACGATCCGTTGCGGGTGGACTATCTGCAGCGCCATTTCACGGCCGCGCATCGCGCACTCGCCCAGGGGGTCGATCTGCGCGGCTACCAGGTGTGGAGCCTCCTCGACAACTTCGAGTGGGGCTACGGCTACTCCAAGCGTTTCGGGATCATCCGCGTCGACTACGACACCCAGGAGCGGATCCTGAAGGACAGTGCGTTGTGGCTTCGCCGCCTCATTGCCGAGCGAGCCATCCCGTCCCCCGAGGAACAGGGAGACGAGGGGCGCCCGCTCGCCTGAACGGGAGCGGGCGTCTAGGAGCGCGGGGCCGACGACCGGAGGTGATCGGCGACGGGTCTCAGGATGCGCGCCAGCTCGCGCGCATCCTCGGGCGTGATGTGGTCGAACACCTGACGGCGCACCTCGACGACGTGCCCTGGTGCGGCGGCGACCAGGAGCTTCCATCCCGCGTCGGTGAGCGAGATGTAGCGGTTCCCGCCGATCCGCTCGCGCTCCACCAATCCGCGCTCACAGAGCCGCGACACCGTGTGCGACAACCGGGACAGGGAGCCGAACGTCACCACGCTGAGATCCAGCATGGTGAGAGTGCGGTTCTCCGCCGTCGACAGCATGGCCAGGATCGAGTAGTCGAAGCGGCCCACTCCGGAGTCCCGCTTCAACTGCTGGTCGATCACGGTCGGCAGGAATTCGACGACCGCCAGCATCTGAATCCAGGCGTCGGCTTCATCAGGCGCCAGCCACGGGGTGTCATCGACCATGGGCACCATCATCGGCCGAATTGCTTGACGACTCAAGCTGAGGACCTCTCGAGCTGGGCTACTTGACATTTCAAGTAGAAGGCAGGCAGGCTTCTACTTGAAATGTCAAGTAATGCGAACAGAAGGGCCACCCATTCATGACCATCACCGCCACCAGCATCCCCGGCTACGTCCCCGGCACCTGGAAGGTCGATCGCGATCACGCGCGGATCACCTTCAGCGTTCGCCACCTCGCCATCAGCAAGGTGCGAGGAACGTTCGACGAATTCGACGTCACCCTCGTCACAGCCGAGGACCCCGCCGACTCCACGATCGAGGCGACGATCGAGATCGCCAGCGTGAACACCGCGCAGCCCGCACGGGATGCACACCTCCGCACGAGCGACTTCTTCGCCGCCGAGGAGTTTCCGCAGATGCACTTCCGCTCCACCGGCCACCGGACCGACGGCGACCGACTGCTCATCGACGGCGACCTGACTCTGCGGGGCGTGACTCGCCCTGTGACCCTGACCACGGAGTTCGGGGGCATCGCCACCGACAGCCTCGGTCAGGTGAAGATCGGCGCCGAAGCGACCACCACGATCGACCGCACCGAGTTCGGGGTGAACTGGAACGCCGCCACCGAGGCGGGTGGGCTGACGCTCGGCACCACGATCGCGATCGCCATCGAGATCCAGTTGACGCTGCAGAAGTAGCGACCGAGGGAAGGAAGCGTCATGCGACGAGTTGAAGGACGAACCGCCGTGGTCACCGGCGGCGCCAAGGGCATGGGCGCAGCCACGGTCCGCCTCCTGGCAGCCGAGGGGGCGAATGTCGTCGCGGCAGACGTCGACATCACCAGCACACAGTCACTCGCCGACGAACTGGGCCCGCGCGTGCAGGCCGCCACCCTCGACGTCCGGTCACCCGAGTCCTGGGCCGAGGTGATCGAGCACACCGAGCGTCGGTTCGGCACGGTCGACATCCTGGTCAACAACGCCGGCATAGCCGATCCCGCGCCTCTTGACGAGTGGGACGTCACACGGTTGCAGCGCATGCTCGACGTCAACCTGATCGGCGTCTTCAACGGCATCCAGGCGGTGTCCCCGAGCATGCGGGCGGCCGGGCACGGCTCGATCGTCAACATCGGATCGGTCGGCGGCTTCCAGGGCGTGCCCCGGATGTCCGGCTACGTGACGGCCAAATGGGGCGTGCGCGGACTCACGAAGACCGTCGCGCTGGAACTCGGCCCGTACGGGATCCGGGTCAACGCAGTGCACCCCGGACAGATCAGAACACCCATGACGGCAGGAGTCGTCTTCGACACCAGCGGCATCGCGCTCGGCCGCGTCGGCGAGCCGGAGGACATCGCACAGGCCGTGCTGTACCTCGCCTCCGACGAATCGCGGTTCGTGACCGGCGCCGACCTCACGGTCGACGGCGGTCAGCTGGCCGGGCCCGCCGACTACGACGGCCTGCCCGACTGAGCTCCTCCTAGGGGCCGACACGCAGAGACACGGCAAACGGGCGGAGGTCCGAGCCCGCCGGCGACGCCATCGGCGCCGGCCGCTCGGACCTCCGCCCGTTCCCTTGCGCGCCCACGCACCACGGTAGACGTCTTGTTAGTTTATATACATTAACCAATTCCGACCGCATCGTGCCCTACCAATCAGGGCTCGTCATCGTGTTCGACGCGGCGGCCATCCTGTCGGTGATCGCGGCAATCGCCTGGTTCAGTCGGGGCAAGAAGTACGTACATGTGAAAGACTCGTCGCAACCCGCCCACTCGGTGACCGAAAGTCAAACTCGATGACGAATGAATCCAGCCTGGACCGTGCCGAAATCGCCGCCCGCCTCGCGCTCTCCGTGGGGCGCTTGAACCGGCGCATCCGGGCGACCAGCGACACCCTCACCCCGGGTCAGATCTCGGCCCTCTCGACCATCGTGCGGTGCGGCCCGATCCGCCCCGGCGACCTGGCCCGTGTGGAGCGCGTCGCCGCTCCCACCATCACCCGTCTGCTCGCCGACCTCGAGACCAAGAAGCTGGTCACCCGCACGGCCGACCCCGACGACGGGCGGTCGTTCTTCGTGGGGTCGACGGATGCCGGTGCCGAAGCCATCCTGCGCGCCCGCACCGAACGGGCGCAGCACGTGCTCGAGCTCTTCGAGGAGCTCACCGACGAGCAGATCGCTCAACTGGCCGGTGCCCTCGACGCCCTCGACACGGCCGCGGGCCTCACGCAGAACCCCTGATACCGCGTCGATCCGTCACTTGTTGTCGCTCTGGAACCTCCAAAGCGACACGAACTGACGGATCGGCGAACGCGTGGCTCAGAACACGGGGTTGCTGAGCACTCCGAGGCCCGAGATCTCGATCTCGACGGTGTCGCCCGCCTCCATGGGTCCGACGCCCGCCGGGGTGCCGGTGAGGATGACGTCGCCCGGCAGCAGGGTGAACGCAGCCGACGCGTAGGCCACGATCGTCGGCACGGAATGGATCATGTCGCTGAGCGGTGCGCTCTGCTTCAGCACCCCGTTCAGCCGCGTCTCGACGGTCGCCGAGGCGAGGTCGAACTCGGTCTCGATCACGGGGCCGAGCGGGCAGAAGGTGTCGAAGCCCTTGGCCCTCGCCCACTGGCCGTCGGAGGCCTGCAGGTCGCGCGCGGTGACGTCGTTGGCGACGGTGTAACCGAAGATCACGCTCGCCGCGTCGGCCGCGGGCACGTTCTTCGCCACGCTGCCGATCACGATCGCCAGTTCGCCCTCGAAATCCACGCGGTTCGACTGGGGCGGTCGCACGATCCGATCGCCCGGACCGATCACCGAGGTGTTGGGCTTCAAGAACAGCAGCGGCTCCTTCGGGGCCTCCCCGGTGTTCATCTCGGCCACGTGGTCCTGGTAGTTCTTGCCCACCGCCACCACCTTCGAGCGGGGAATGACCGGGGCCAGCAGCGTCGCATCCGCGAGCGGCACGCGTTCTCCCGTGGTGTCGAAACCGGCGAACATCGGGTCGCCGTTCAACACGACGAGCTCGGTACCTCCGCCCTCCGCCTCGTCGAGGATCCCGAAGTTGATGGCGCCCCCATGACTGAACCGTGCGATCTTCATGCGCGGCGCCTCAGGCGTCCAGCCTCGTGAGCCAGCCGTGGCGGTCGGGGAGGCGGCCGTACTGGATGTCGGTGAGCTCTTGGCGGAGCGACATGGTGAGCTCTCCCGCAGGTGCGTTCTCATCGCCGATGGTGAAGTCGGGCGACTTCAGGGCCGAGATGGGCGTGATCACCGCGGCGGTTCCGCAGGCGAAGACCTCGGTGATGTCACCCGATGCCACGCCGTCGCGCCACTCGTCGATCGTGACGTCGCGCTCCTCCACGGTGAGTCCGCGATCCCGTGCCAGCTGGATGATGCTGTCGCGGGTGATGCCCTCGAGGATGGTGCCCGACAGACGCGGGGTGACGATCTTGCCACCCTGGTGCACGAAGAACACGTTCATGCCGCCGAGCTCGTCGACGTGCTCGCCGGTCTCGCCGTCGAGGAAGAGCACCTGCGCGCAGCCGTGCTCGTAAGCCTCCTGCTGGGGCAGCAGCGAGGCGGCGTAGTTGCCACCGCACTTGGCCGCACCGGTGCCGCCGCGGCCGGCCCGCGAGTATTCGGTCGAGAGCCAGATCGAGACCGGAGCCACGCCACCCGAGAAGTAGGCGCCCGCGGGGCTCGCGATCACGTAGTAGCCGACCTTCTGCGAGGGCCGCACCCCGAGGAACGACTCGTTCGCGATCATGAACGGCCGGATGTAGAGGCTCGTCTCGGGGGCCGACGGCACCCACGATCCGTCGACCGCGATGAGCTGCTTGAGCGACTCCACGAAATCCTCGACCGCGAGCTCCGGCAGCGCGAGGCGGCGAGCGGAGCGCTGCAGGCGCTCGGCGTTCTTCTCGGGCCGGAAGGTCCAGATCGAGCCGTCGGCGTGGCGGTAGGCCTTGAGACCCTCGAAGATCTCCTGCGCGTAGTGCAGCACGGCGGCCGAGGGGTCGAGCAGCAGTGGGCCGTAGGGGATGACGCTGGCGTTGTGCCAGCCCTCCGTCACCGTCCAGTCGATCTGCACCATGTGGTCGGTGAAGTGCTTGCCGAATCCGGGGTCGGCCAGGATGACCTCGCGTTCCGCCTCTGCGCGCGCATCCTGCGAGGGCGTGAGCTCGAACTGGAGGGGGAAGGTGGAGGTCGGTGCGAGAGTCATGGTCCGTCTTTCGTCGGTTCTGTCGTCAGTGGGAGTTCTCGAGGGCCGGCGTGGTGATCGCCGAGACGATCGCGTCGCCGATCTGCGTCGTCGTGCGCGGCGATCCGTCGCGCGCCGCGATGTCGGCGACGACGGCCTCACGCACGCGGGCCGCCTGGTCGGCGAGGCCGAGGTGGTCGAGCAGCAGAGCGACCGAGAGGATCGCGGCCGTGGGATCGGCCTTCTGCTGCCCGGCGATGTCGGGAGCGGAGCCGTGCACCGGTTCGAACATCGAGGGATACGTGCCGTCGGGGTTGATGTTGCCCGAGGCCGCCAATCCGATCCCGCCGCTGATTGCGCCGGCCAGGTCGGTGAGGATGTCGCCGAAGAGGTTGTCCGTGACGATGACGTCGAATCTAGCAGGATCCGTGACGAAGAATATCGTCGCGGCGTCGACATGGAGGTAGTCGACGGCGATTTCGGGGTATTCGGATGCCACGCGGTTGACGGTGGACTGCCACAGGCTGCCGGAGAACACGAGAACGTTCGTCTTGTGCACGAGCGTGAGCTTCTTGCGGCGGCTCGCCGCCTTCTCGAAGGCGTACCGCACCACGCGCTCCACGCCGTAGGCGGTGTTGACCGACACCTCGTTGGCGATCTCGTGCGGCGTGCCGACGCGGATGGCGCCGCCGTTGCCGACGTAGGGCCCCTCTGTGCCCTCGCGCACCACGACGAAGTCGACGTCGCCGTGCGAGGCCAGGGGGCTCGGCACGCCGGGGTAGATCGTGGTGGGGCGGAGGTTCACGTAGTGGTCGAGTGCGAAGCGGAGCTTCAGCAGCAGGCCGCGCTCGATGTTGGCGTTCTTGAGTCGCGGGTCGCCGGGCACTCCCCCGACCGCGCCGAGGAGGATCGCGTCGTGGCCGCTGATCGCCGCCAGGTCGTCGTCGGTCAGCACATCGCCCGTCTCGAGGAACCGCGCGGCGCCGAGCGAGAAGTGCGTCTTCTCGAACGCGACATCGCTGCCCGCAGTGACGGCGTCGAGCACCTTCACGGCCTCGGTGACGACCTCGGGGCCGATCCCGTCGCCGGGAATGAGTGCGAGCTTGAGAGTGCGTGCCATGGATCAAGATTACTTGTCCCCGAAGGGTCCGATCCGCTTCCCCTGGACTTCTCGCACCCGCCTGGCCAGGAAAGAACGCACGGCGTCGTTCGACTCGCCCTCCAGCGCGCGGTCGTAGGCGTGGGCCGCCTCGATCGGCCTGGCGGCACGACGCAACAGATCGCCGCGCACGGCCCACACCTGGCGAGCGAAGGCCGCGCCTCCGGGCGTCGAGTCGGCTGTCATTTCGTCGAGATCCCCCAGGGAGACGCCGAGGTCGGCGCCGGGGAGGAAACTGCGGGCCACCAGGCGGTTCAGGCGTGCGGCGGGTGACGGCCAGGAGGCGACGAGGGCGTCATAGAGGGAGACGATCGAGACCCAGTCGGTGGCCTCCCAGGTGGGCGCCTGGGAGTGCAGGCCCGAGATGCCGGCCTGCAGCGCGAAGCGGCCACGGCCGGCGAGGGCGATCGTGGCCTGGCCGAGACCCTCCTGGATCATCGCGGTGTTCCAGAGGGAGCGATCGGCGTCTTCCAGGCTGACCACCTCCCCCGCGGCATCCGTTCGCCCGTGGGCCCGGGCCTCCGTGAGCAGCAGCAGAGCGAGGAGGCCTCGGGCTTCGAGGTGGCGTGGTCGCAACCGCACCATCGAGCGCGCGAGCGACAGTGCGCTCTCGGTGGTGACCGCACTGCTGATGGCGTCGCCCGCGAGGGCCGTGTGACCGGCGGTGTACAGGAGGTAGACGATGGCGAGCACGTCGTCGGTGCGGGCGGCGAGCTCCGTGGCATCCGGCTGCTCGAGGCGGATGCCCGACGACTGGATGCGTTTCTTCGCCCGCGTCAGCCGCGCCGCCATGGTGGCCTGCTTCACCAGGAAGAGCTCGGCGATCTCCTCGGTGGGCACCCCGCAGACGGCGCGCAGGGCGATGGCGAGGCGCGCCTCCTCGGCGAGCTCGGGGTGGCAGGCCATGAAGAGCAGTTGCAGCCGGTCGTCGTCGATCGACACGCCGAACGGATCGGCGCCCGCCTGTTCGGCCGCCGCGGCCTCGCGATCGGCGGCCTCCGCGGCGAGACGGCCGAAGTTGCGCACGAAGCCGGCCTCGCGGCGCATCCAGTCGACGGCGACGTGCTTCGCGGTGGTGGTGATCCACGAGGCAGGATTGCGCGGCATGGCGGATGTGGCGGCATCCGGCCCCGATGCGCCCGGTGCGGATGTGGCCGCCGTAGCCGTCAACACCACCAGCCGCGCGAATGCCTCCTGCACCGCGTCTTCGGCGAGCTGAAGGTCGCCCGTGAAGCGCAGCACGCTCCCGAGGATGCGAGGCCACTCCTCGCGGAAGGCGACCTCCAGTGCACCGGTGGTCACATCGCGTTCGTTTCCATCACCGGGAAGAGCTCGAGCCAGCCGCCGGTGGGTACGAGGGCGGCGAGCTCGCGGGCCTGTGCCTCGTTCTCGACCGCGATCTTGTAGTACCCGGAGATGATCTCCTTGGTCTCCGTGAAGGGGCCGTCGGTGTACACGGCGGGCGCCCCGTCACGGGCCGGGGTGATGCGCACGGCTCGGTCACTGGACTCGAGGGCGTCGCCGCCCAGGATCTGCGCACCGGCCGCGGCCACGGCCTGGGCGAACGCGCCGTGTTCCTGCATGGCGGCGGCCCACTGCTCCTCGGTCACCGCTGAGGAGTCCCACTCGGGTTCGCGGATGAGGACGATGTATTCCTTGGTCATGATGTCTTCTCCTTCGGTTCCGTCGGAAGGTGTCAACCGACATCCTTACGACGAACGCTAGCCGCCGGATTCGACAGCCGAGAAGAAAAACTTCGAGAACCCACCCGCCTCTGTCCGAGACGGCAAGCCGCGGGCCGCACTCGACGACCCAGGGTGAGCACGAGGCCGCGCCAGCGACCTCACGCGAACATGTCGCCCGGCGCCGCAGAAGCGGCGGCGCCGGCAACGAGCGATGCGCCACCCGCTGGGCGGCGCATCGCGGGAACCAGCGGCGCGGTACCCTCGCCTACTCTTCCGTGATGTCGATCTCGCGCATCAGGTCGGCCTCGATCGCACCTTGCAGCTTCTGGAGCAGACCATCGGGCACCGGGGAGTCGACGGTGAGCACGCTCAACGCCTGGCCGCCGGCCTCGTGGCGGGCGATCTGCATGCCGGCGATGTTGACGGATGCCTCGCCGAACTCCTTGCCGTAGACCGCCACGATGCCCGGACGATCGGTGTAGAGCATGACGATCAGGTGCTTCGCGAACGGCACCTCGACGTCGTAGCCGTTGATCTCGACGATCTTCTCGATCTGCTTCGTGCCCGTGAGGGTGCCGGAGACCGAGATCTGCGAGCCGTCGCTCAGGGCGCCGGAGAGCGTGATGACGTTGCGGTACTCCTCCGAGACGGGCTCGGTGATGAGGCGCACGGTCACGCCGCGCTGCTCGGCCAGGAGCGGCGCGTTCACGTAGGAGACGGTCTCGCTCACGACGTTGGTGAACACGCCCTTGAGGGCGGCGAGCTTCAGCACGCTGACGTCATAGTCGGCCAGTTCGCCCTTGACGACGACGTCGATCGACGTGAGCGGGCTCTCGGCGAGGCCGGAGAACACCTGCCCGAGCTTCTCGACCAGCGGGATGCCGGGGCGCACGTAAGGGTCGATGACCCCGCCGGCCACGTTGACCGCGTCCGGAACCAGCTCACCGGAAAGGGCCAGCCGCACCGATTTGGCGACCGAGACTCCTGCCTTCTCCTGCGCCTCGTCGGTCGAGGCGCCGAGGTGCGGGGTGACGATCACGTTCGGGAGCGCGAGCAGCGGCGACTCCTTCGGGGGCTCGGAGACGAACACGTCGAGGCCGGCGCCGGCGATCACGTTCGAGCTCAGGGCGCGGTAGAGCGCGTCTTCGTCGATCAGGCCGCCGCGGGCGACGTTCACGATGAACGCGGTGGGCTTCATCTTCGCCAGCTGCTCATCGGAGATCATCCCGGTGGTCTCCGGCGTCTTCGGCATGTGGATGGTGATGAAGTCGCTCTGCTCGAGCAGTTCGTCGAGGGTCACCAGGGTGACGCCGAGCTGCTGCGCGCGGGCGCTCGTGACGTAGGGGTCGTAGGCGATCACGTTCACGCCGAAGGCCTGCAGGCGCGCGGTGATGAGCGCGCCGATGCGGCCGAGGCCGATGATGCCGACCGTCTTCTCGTAGAGCTCGACGCCGGTGTAGGCGGAGCGCTTCCACTGTCCCTGCGCGAGTGCGGCGTGCGCGGCCGGGATGTGCCGGGCCAGGCTCAGGATGTGCCCGACCGTGAGTTCGGCGGCCGAGATGATGTTGGAGGTGGGCGCGTTCACCACCATGACACCGGCGGTGGTGGCCGCCTTGATGTCGACGTTGTCGAGCCCGACGCCCGCACGCGCGACCACCTGCAGCTTGGGCGCTGCGGCGATGGCCTCGGCGTCGACCTTCGTGGCGGAGCGCACGAGCACCGCGTTCGCGTCGGCGAGCGCCGCCAGCAGAGCGGGGCGATCGGTGCCGTCGACGTTGCGCACGTCGAAGTCGGGCCCGAGGGCGTCGACGGTGGCAGGGGACAGTTCTTCGGCGATCAGCACGACCGGCTTCGACACGGATCGGGTCCTTCGGTTGGTCTGGTGGGAGCCTCTCAACTGTAGTGCAGGCGGAATGAGGCCATGGACTCTGTGACGCTCGACGTCATCGTCGGCGTTCTGCGCATCCTGATCGCTGTCGTGTTCGTCGGCAGGGGCCTGAACCACTTCGTGCCGCGCACGATGGCGGCGATGATCCCGCCGGGGTCAGGCGGCCGAGGCGATGACCAGGATGTCGAGCGAGATCACCGAGACCACCGCGAAGCCCACGACGAACACCACGATGCGCCCGAAGTTCGAGAGCTGGCGGCCGATGACCAGCGCTGCGGCGTAGATCACGATCGGCACCACGGCGTAGGCGATCACCAGCGCCCAGATATTGCCCGGCACGGCCACACCGAAGCTCGAGAAGGTCGAGACCACGGCGATGAGGTTCGCGATGCCGCCCCACAGGTGGTAGGCGAACAGGAACGCGAAGACGAGGGCCACGGCCCAGCCGGCGCGGCCGAAGGTGCGGAAGCCGCGCTTCGCAGGCTTGACCGGCGCGGTCACGATAGCGTCGCTCATCTCACACCCCCATCAGGAACGGCCAGGGCACGAGTACGAGCACGCCGATGACGAGCCAGAGGAACCGGAACCGGATGTCCTTCGCCTGCGTGAGCAGCAAGGTGCCCACGAACCAGAGCGGCGTGGCCGCGATGGCGAGCGCCAGCGTGATGCGGTAGCTCACCACCGAGAAGTCGACCGTGAGCGGTGTCTGGTAGCGCGAGAAGCTCACGATCCAGCCGATCGTGTAGAGCAGGTACACGCCGCCGAGGATGCCCATGCCGATCAGGGCGGGCGAGCTCAGCTGCTTCGACGCGGCCTCGGCCTCGGCGAGCTCCTTGTCGACGGCGCGGTCTTCGGCCTCCTCCGCCTCGTCGAGCACGGTGCGGCGGGCGGGCGCCGTGGCAGGCGCAGCAGATGCGGCCGCGGGCGCTGCAGCGGACGTCGAAGCGGCCACGATCGCATCCGGCACGGTAGCGGCGCGAGCGGTCGCGGCAGAACCATCCGAGGCGGAGGCGGGCGCGGCGGAGGCGGCGGAACCGCCGGCTGGCGGCGTGGCGCGCTCGGTCGGCGCGGATACGGCGGCCGCGGATGCCTCGGGCAGCTCGGTGATCTCGTCGTCCGGCGCGTCGCCGGCGATCGGCGACACCACGGGCGCAAGGGTCGGGTCGTCGTCGCCCGCCCAGGCGAGCGCGTCGTCATCCCGGCGATCACTCATGCCATCACCCTATCGCGCACCCTCCCGAGCCTCACCTCACGGGTAGGGCGTTCGAAACCGCACTCCTGCGCACGACCGGGGTGTGGAGGGGGTCGGTTGGCACGAGGTTTGCGATTTCGAACGAACAGCCCGCTGTACGCGACAGGCGACGGCAGTCAGGCGGGGGTGACGGATGCGACGGCGCCTTGGTGGCTCGCCTCCACCGCCCGTCCGGCACGGGAGCCATGGGTGGGGCCGGGGGCGTCAGCCGTTCGAACAGCGTCCTCCTGGAGCTGGATCAGGCCGTGGGCACGCCTCTCGCCGCGGCGGGCGTGCTCCAGAACGCCGTTCGCGCCGACTGAGCGCCCCGCCGCCACCCCTCGAGTCGCCAAGACACGCCGCAAACCCCACAGGGGTTGCGGCGTGTCTTGGCGACTCAACGCCCAGCCGCTTACGTGAGCGCGGCCACGTCGCGCACCGCTGCGGCGAAGGCGTCCGGCGCCTCCTGCGGCAGGTTGTGGCCGGCGTGCGGCACCTGGCGGTGCTCGCGAGGACCGCTGAAGTGCGGGGCGCTCGCCGACCCGTCGGTCGCGGGAAAGTTGCCGTCGGCCATGCCGTCGAGCGTGATCGTGGGTACGGAGATCGCCGGCAACGCGGCCAGCGCCTGCTCGGCGGCTTCGTACTCGGGAGCGCCGGGCGCGGCGCCCAGTCGGTGACGGTAGGAGTGGATGACGACGTCGACATAGTCGGGGTTCTCGAACGATCGCGCGGTGCGGTCGAGCGTGGCGTCGTCGAACGGCCACTCCGGTGAGTTGCGCCGCCAGATCACCTCGGCGAGCTCGCGGCGGTTCGCCGTGAGTCCCGCGTATCCGCGATCGGTCAGGAAATAGAAGAAATACCAGAACCCGGCCTCGAGCGCCGGCGGAAGCGGTTTCATCGCAGCACGGATGTCGTGGATGAGGTATCCGTTCACCGACACCAACCCGGTCACCCGATCGGGCTGGAGTGCCGCGGCGACGCAGGCGGCCCGGCCACCCCAGTCGTAGCCCGCCAGCACGGCTCGCGGGATGTCGAGCGCGTCCATCACCTCGACCACGTCGGCGCCCAGCGCGGCCTGCTGGCCCGAGCGAGGCGTCTCGGGGTCGAGGAACCGGGTCGGGCCGTGACCGCGCAGATACGGAACGATGACGCGCCGGCCCTCAGCGGCCAGCCTCGGCGCGACCTCGCGGTAGCTCTCCACGTCGTAGGGAAAGCCGTGCAGCAGGATGACCGGGGCGCCGTCGTCGGGCCCCGTCTCGAGATAGGAGACGTCGAGGGTGCGCGTCTGCACGGTGCGGAGGGTAGCGGTCGACGTCATGGTCTCGCCTGTCTGCCTGGGGGAACGATACAAGCCACGACCGGCCACCGCACCGGCTTGTGACCACCGCGAGGGCGCCTCCGTCGTCACAGCCGGCCGGCCGGGCCGGTCAGAGCTGCAGAGACGACTCCGAAGAACGACGGAAGGATGCCCATGCCCACCCCAGAGATCCGCAGCGCCGGTCGAATGAGCCGCCATCAGCGCCTCGTGCTCGCCATCGCCATCCTCGCGTCGTTCGTGGCGTTCCTCGACGGTTCGGTGGTGAACGTCGCCCTGCCTGCCATGACGGGCGAACTCGGCGGCGGACTCGGCGTGCAGCAGTGGGTGGTGGATGCCTACCTCATCACGCTCGGGTCGCTCATCCTGCTCGCCGGCTCGCTGTCCGACGCGTTCGGGCGCTTCCGCATCCTGCGCATCGGGCTCATCGGCTTCGGCGTCGCCTCGCTGCTGTGCGCGGTGGCGCCCACGGCGGAGTCTCTCATCGTCGCGCGCCTGCTGCAGGGCGGGGCCGCGGCACTTCTCGTTCCGAGCTCTCTGGCGATCATCATCTCGACCTTCAGCGGCCCGGCGCAGGGCCGGGCCATCGGCACCTGGACGGCGTGGACCGGAGCGGCCGGCATCACCGGACCGCTGCTCGGCGGCATCCTCGTCGACACGGCGTCGTGGCGGCTGATCTTCGCGATCAACGTCGTCCCGATCATCGTCACCGTCTGGCTGATGTCCCGGGCCGGCGGCGATGAGCGGCCCGCCCGGGATCATCGACCGAAGGTCGACGTGGTGGGCGCCACGCTCGGCGCGGTCGGCCTCGGCGGCCCGGTGTTCGCCCTGATCGAGCAGGGTCGCTACGGCTGGTCGAGTCCGGCGTTGCTGGCGCCCCTGGTCGTCGGGCTGCTCTCCCTCGCCGCCTTCGTGTGGTGGGAGCACCGGCACGAGAATCCGATGCTTCCGCTGGGCCTGTTCCGGGTGCGCAACTTCGGCTTCGGCAACATCGCCACCCTGTTCATCTACGGCGCCCTCTCGGTGGGGTTCTTCTCGATCGCCGTGTTCGTGCAGCAGATCGCGGGGTTCAGCGCGACGGCGGCGGGCCTCGCGACGCTGCCGTCGACGCTCGTGATGCTCGCCCTCTCGCCGCTGTTCGGCCGCCTGGCGGGCCGCTTCGGGCCGCGGTCGTTCATGAGCATCGGTCCGGTGATCGCGGGCCTCGGGTTCCTGCTGACGGCCACCGCCGACGCCGAAGTGGACTACTGGCTCCAGCTGTTCCCGGGCATCCTGCTGATCGGGCTCGGGCTCGCCGTGACGGTCGCGCCGCTCACGAGCGGCATTCTCGGTTCGATCGACCCGGCGCGGGCCGGCATCGGGTCGGCGGTCAACAACGCCGTGTCGCGCGTGGCCGGCCTGGTGAGCATTGCACTGGTGGGCGTGGTCGCGGGCGGTTCGCTCGGCGAGCAGGGCTTCGGGCGCGTGGTGGGGCTGGCCGCGGTGCTGATGCTGGCGGGCGGCATCGTGTCGTTCGTCGGCATCCGAAACCCGCGCACACCGTCATCCGCCGCGGTGCCTCATGTCGCCGCGCACACTGTTCGCAGCTGAAACGCCGAAGGGCCCCGGAACGCGAGTTCCGAGGCCCTTCGTGATGCGGAGAGGTCAGCGCGCGGCGGACCCGTCGGTGTAGTCGGCGTCCTGCTGCTTCCACGCGAAGAGAGCGCGGAGCTCCTTGCCGGTGGCCTCGATGGGGTGCGCGGCACCCTTCTCGCGGAGGGCGAGGAACTCGGGGGCTCCGGCGTCCTGGTCGTCGATGAAGCGCTTCGCGAACGCGCCCGACTGGATGTCGGCGAGCACGGCCTGCATGTTCTCCTTCACGTGCGGGTCGATGACGCGCGGGCCGGAGACGTAGTCGCCGTACTCGGCCGTGTCGGAGACCGACCAGCGCTGCTTGGCGATTCCGCCCTCCCACATCAGGTCGACGATCAGCTTCAGCTCGTGCAGCACCTCGAAGTAGGCGATCTGCGGCTGGTAGCCCGCCTCGGTGAGGGTCTCGAAGCCGTACTGCACCAGCTGCGAGACGCCACCGCAGAGCACGGCCTGCTCGCCGAACAGGTCGGTCTCGGTCTCTTCGGTGAAGGTGGTCTTGATGCCGCCGGCGCGGAGGCCGCCGATGCCCTTGGCGTAGCTCCAGGCGAGGTCCCACGCCGAACCGGTCGCATCCTTCTCGACGGCGACGATGACGGGAACACCGCGGCCCGCCTCGTACTCGCGGCGCACGGTGTGACCCGGGCCCTTGGGGGCGACCATGATCACGTCGACGCCCTCGGGCGCCTGGATGTAGCCGAAGCGGATGTTGAAGCCGTGGCCGAACACGAGGGTCTTGCCCTCGGTGAGGTTGGGCTGGATGTCCTGCGCGTAGATGCCGCGCTGGTGCTGGTCGGGCGCGAGGATGACGATCACATCGGCCCAGGCGGTGGCCTCGGCGACGGAGAGGACGGTGAAGCCCGCTTCCTCGGCCTTGGCGGTCGACTTCGACCCCTCCTTGAGCGCGACGACGACCTCGACGCCGGAGTCGCGAAGGTTCAGCGCGTGGGCGTGGCCCTGCGAGCCGTAGCCGATGACGGCCACCTTCTTGGACTGGATCAGGGACAGGTCGGCGTCCTGGTCATAGAAGATCTCGGTCACGTGTGTTTTCTCCTTGTTAGTGGGGCTTGTGGTCAGTTCTTGAAGACGCGCTCGGTGATGCTCTTTCCGCCACGGCCGATCGCGAGCAGGCCCGACTGGGCGAGCTCCTTGATGCCGTAGGGCTCGAGCACCCGGAGGAACGCCTGGGTCTTGCCGGAGTCGCCGGTGACCTCGATCACGAAAGCGTCGCTCGAGACGTCGACGACGCGGGCCCGGAAGAGGTTCACGGCCTCGAGCACCTGCGAGCGTGTGGTGTTGTCGACGCGCACCTTGATGAGCAGGTGCTCCCGCTGCACGGCCTGCGAGGGGTCGAGCTCCACGATCTTGATGACGTTGATCAGCTTGTTCAGCTGCTTCGTCACCTGCTCGAGCGGGAGGTCTTCGACGTCGACCACCACCGTGATGCGTGAGAGTCCGTCGATCTCCGAGTGGCCCACCGCGAGCGACTCGATGTTGAAGCCACGACGGGCGAACAGACCGGCGACGCGGGTCAGCAGACCCGGCTTGTCCTCGACGAGGAGGCTCAGAACGTGAGTGCTCATGGTCTACTCCTCTTCCCACTCGGGGGCGTGCTCTTTGGCGTACTGCACGAAACTGTTGCTGACCCCCTGCGGCACCATGGGCCAGACCATGGCATCGGCCGAGACGATGAAGTCGATCACGACGGGGCGGTCGTTCGTCTCCAGCGCCAGCTTGATGGCCGCGTCGACCTCCTCGACCTTGGTGACCCGGATGCCCAGAGCGCCATACGCGTCAGCCATCTTCACGAAGTCGGGAACCATTTGCGTCTCGTGCCCGGTGTTGAGGTCGGTGAACGAGTGGCGGCCGTCGTAGAACAGCGTCTGCCACTGGCGCACCATGCCGAGCGAGGAGTTGTTGATGATCGCGACCTTGATCGGGATCTTGTTGATCGTGCAGGTGGCGAGCTCCTGATTGGTCATCTGGAAGCATCCGTCGCCGTCGATCGCCCAGACCGTGCGCTCGGGCTCGGCCACCTTGGCCCCCATGGCGGCCGGAACCGCATACCCCATGGTGCCGGCGCCGCCGGAGTTCAGCCAGGAGTGCGGGCGTTCGTACTTGATGAACTGGGCGGCCCACATCTGGTGCTGCCCGACGCCCGCGGCGTACGTGGCCTCGGGGCCGGTGAGCTCACCGATCCGCTTGATGACGTACTGCGGGGCGAGCAGACCGTCGGTGGGCTCGGAGTAGCCGAGCGGGAACTCCTTCTGCAGCCCGTGCAGGTAGTTCCACCACTCGTCGAGGTCGAGCTTCTCGGATCCGGCCGCGTCGGCATAGGCCTTGATCAGGTCGGCGATGACCTCTTTCGCGTCGCCCACGATCGGCACGTCGGCCACGCGGATCTTGGAGATCTCGGCGGGATCGACATCGACGTGCACCACCTTGGCGTGGGGCGCGAACTCGCTCGCCTTGCCGGTGACGCGGTCGTCGAAGCGGGCGCCGAGCGAGATGAGCAGGTCGCTCTCCTGCAGGGCGAGCACCGCGGGCACCGTGCCGTGCATGCCGGGCATGCCGAGGTGCTGCGGGTGTGAATCGGGGAAGGCGCCGCGTGCCATCAGCGTGGTGACGACGGGCACGCCGGTGGCTTCGGCGAGCCGGGCCAGCTCGGCCGTGGCCTCGGCGCGGATGACGCCGCCACCCACGTAGAAGACCGGCTTCTTCGACTCGAGAAGCAGCTGGGCAGCGGCCTGGATCTGCTTGCCGTGCGCCTTCGTGATGGGCCGGTAGCCGGGCAGGTCGATCTTCGGCGGCCAGACGAAAGGCGCCAGGTTCTGCTGGGCGTCTTTCGTGATGTCGACGAGCACGGGGCCAGGGCGCCCGGTCGACGCGATCTGGTAGGCCGCCGCGATCGTGGCCGGCACCTCTTCGGCGGTCTTGACCAGGAAGGAGTGCTTCGTGATCGGCATCGTGATGCCGACGATGTCGGCCTCTTGGAAGGCATCCGTACCCATCAGGTGCGAGAACACCTGACCCGTGATGGCCAGCAGCGGCACCGAGTCCATGTAGGCGTCGGCGATGGCGGTGACGAGGTTGGTGGCGCCCGGGCCGCTGGTGGCGATCGCCACGCCGACCTTGCCGGTGGCGGCCGCGTAGCCCTCGGCGGCGTGGCCGGCGCCCTGCTCGTGGCGCACGAGGATGTGGCGGATGTCGTCTTGCGTCATCAACTCGTCGTAGAACGGGATGATGGCGCCGCCCGGCAGACCGAAGACGTCGGTGACGCCGAGGTTCTTGAGCGAGCGGAGTACGGCACCGGAGCCGGTGAGCATTTCGGGCTCGGAGCTGGGTGGAGCCGGAGTCTTCTTGGTCGGCACGGGGAAAGCATCCGTGGTCATGTAGTGTCCTAAATTCGAGCGCGGGTGAGGGATGCGCGAACTACCCGGTGATCGCGCCCTCCGCGGCGGAGTGCACGAGCTTGGAGTACTTCGCGAGAACGCCACGGGTATAGCGCGGAGGAAGTGGAGCCCAGCCATCTCGGCGAGCTGCTAGCTCAGCGGGTTCGACAAGTAGGTCGAGCGAGCGAGCTGCGATATCGACCCGTATTAGATCACCATCGCGCACGAAGGCGATGGGACCTGCGTCCACCGCTTCGGGTGCTATGTGGCCGATACACAGTCCGGTTGTGCCGCCTGAGAATCTGCCGTCGGTCAATAGTAGTACATCCTTTCCGAGGCCTGCGCCCTTGATGGCCGCCGTGATGGCGAGCATCTCGCGCATTCCCGGACCACCCTTCGGACCCTCGTAGCGGATGACCACGACGTCGCCGGCGTTGATGCGGCCCTCGGTGAGCGCATCCATCGCCGCCCGCTCGCGCTCGAAGACGCGCGCCGGGCCCTCGAAGACGTCGGCGTCGAAGCCGGCCGACTTCACCACGGCGCCCTCGGGGGCCATGGTTCCGGTGAGCACGGTGAGCCCGCCCGACTTGTGGATCGGGTTCGACAGCGGCCGCAGCACCTCGCCGTCGAGCGGCGCGATGTCCATCTCGGCGAGGTTCTCCTCGATGGTCTTGCCGGTGACCGTCATCGCGTCGCCGTGCAGGAGTCCCTCGTCGAGCAGCGCCTTCATGACGGCCGGCACACCGCCGTGGCGATCGACGTCGTTCATCACGAAGCGACCGAAGGGCTTGAGGTCGCCGATGTGCGGCACCTTGTCGCCGATCTTGTTGAAGTCGGCCAGCGTGAGCTCGACCTCGGCCTCGGCCGCGATGGCGAGCAGGTGCAGCACGAGGTTGGTCGACCCGCCGAAGGCCATGCCCACGGCGATCGCGTTCTCGAGCGACTTCTTGGTGATGATGTCGCGGGCCGTGAGGCCGAGGCGCAGCATGTTCACCACGGCCTCACCCGAGCGGTGCGCGAAGTAGTCGCGACGACGATCGGCTGCGGCCGGCGACGCCGAGCCGGGGAGGCTCATGCCCATCGCTTCGGCCGCGCTGGCCATGGTGTTCGCGGTGTACATGCCGCCGCAGGAACCTTCACCCGGCGCGAAGGCGCACTCGATGCGGTGCGCGTCTTCCATCGACATCCGGCCGGCCCGCACGGCGCCGACGGCCTCGAAGGAGTCGATGATGGTGATGTCTTTCTCCGTGCCGTCGGAGAGCTTGACCCAGCCGGGGGCGATCGATCCGGCGTAGAGGAACACCGACGCGAGGTCGAGGCGCGCCGCTGCCATCAGCATGCCGGGGAGCGACTTGTCGCAGCCGGCCAGCAGCACCGACCCGTCGAGGCGCTCGGCCATCATGACGGTCTCGACCGAGTCGGCGATGACCTCGCGCGACACCAGAGAGAAGTGCATGCCCTCGTGGCCCATCGAGATGCCGTCGGACACCGAGATGGTGCCGAACTGCAGGGGGTAGCCGCCACCGGCGTGCACGCCCTCCTTCGACGCCCGGGCGAGCCGCTCGAGCGAGAGGTTGCACGGCGTGATCTCGTTCCACGAGCTCGCGATGCCGATCTGGGGCTTCTCCCAGTCTCCGTCGCCCATTCCGACGCCGCGGAGCATTCCGCGCGAGGTGAGGGCTTCGATTCCGTCGGTGACGGTGCGGCTCCGTGGCTTGATGTCTATTTCCGGCATGTTACGAGTTTAGAACCGGCGGAGGGGTGCTCCGGCACGCGGGGCCGGGCTGTGGACGGCGCACGCTCAGAGCCGTGCTGTGGAGGAGTCGCCACCGCGGAAGTCGGCCAGCAGCGCGAGAACGGATGCGACCTCCCGCGGCCCTTCGACGCGGTGTTCGGCGATCGTGCGCCCCGACCCGCTCTTCAGCCCGAAGTCGTTCGGGCCGAGCACCGCGAAGGCGTCTTCGTCGGTGACGTCGTCGCCCGCGTAGAACACCGAAGTCGCCCGCACGTACTCCTTCAGATGCAGCAGCGCCTCGCCTTTGGTGGTGTTGCGCACCGAGAACTCCAGCACGTTCTTGCCCTCGCGCACCGTGAGCCCCTCCACCTCGGAATGCGCCTCGTCGAGCGCCACCATGTGCGCCAGGCGGCTGTCGGCCTCGGTCGCGAGCCGGGTGTGCAGGGCGAATCCGGCCGGCTTCGACTCGATCCAGACGTTCTCGATCGAGTCGGCGACGCCCTCGAGCACCTCGCTCAGCGCATCCACTTGTTCGAGCTCGACGGTGTCGAGGGTGAGCTGGGTCGGGCCGTCGAGACGGATCTCCACCCCGTGCGACCCCACGAGGAGCACCTCGTCGGGCAGGTCACTCACCTGCTCGAGGCTCTCCATCGCCCGCCCGGAGACCAGGGCGACCCGGGTGGCGGGCAGCGCGATCAGGCGCAACAGGGCCTCCCGCGCCTCGGGCAGGGCACGGGCGCGGCTCGGTTCGTCGACCTCGGGGGCGAGTGTTCCGTCGAAGTCGATGGCCACCAGCAGCCGCTCGGCCGAGGCCAGCCGGTGCAGGCCGTCGAGCAGTTCGCGCTCGACCGGCCCGCTGGTGGACTCGAGCAGATCGGCGTCGGCACGCGCATCAGGAGCGGCGTGCTCGCGCTCGTGCCGGATCGGTCCGGTCGGATTCGGCGACGTGATGCTCATCGAGCCTCCTCCGTCGCGCGCTCTTCGGCGCGAGCTTCGGCACGGGCCGCCCGATCGTCACGCGAGCGCCCCTGGCCCGGTCGCGCGTTGGCCTTCGGCAGCGCCAGGTCGTGCGAAGGCGTGGCGAGGGCGGCCAGGAACGACGACGACCAGCGCGCCACGTCGTTCTCCTGCACCCGCTTGCGCATGGCTCGCATCCGCCGCGCCCGCTCGCTCCTCGGCATCTGCTTGGCCTGCAGGATGGCCTCTTTCAGCCCTTCGATGTCGTGCGGATTCACGCGCAGGGCCGTTCTCAGTTCGTCGGAGGCGCCGGCGAACTCGCTCAGCACCAGCACGCCGTCGTTGTCGAAACGGGTGGCGACGTACTCCTTCGCCACGAGGTTCATGCCGTCGCGGAGCGCCGTGACGAGCATGACGTCGGCCGCGAGGTACAGCGCCACCATCTCCTCGCGCGGGTAGCCGTGGTGCAGGTAGCTGATCGCCGTGTGACTGATGGTGGAGTAGTCGCCGTTGATGCGCCCGACGGTCAGCTCGATCTCGTCGCGCAGCTTCTGGTAGGTGCGCACGCGCTCGCGGCTGGGGCTCGCCACCTGCACGAGGGTGACCTCCTCGACGTCGAGGTCGCCGTCGGCCAGCAATTCGCCGAAGGCCTTGAGCCGGTGTCCGATGCCCTTGGTGTAGTCGAGGCGGTCGACGCCGAGCATGACCACGTCGGGATTGCCGAGACCATTCCGGATCTCGATCGCACGGGCCTGGATGTCGGGCCGGTGAGCCAGCTCCTCGTAGCTGGCGGCGTCGATCGAGATCGGGAAGGCCTTGGCCACCACCGTGCGCACCAGCTTGTCGTCGCGAACCGTCGAGATGCGGTGCTTCGCGCTCGCGACCTCCGACTCGGCCTCGACCGGCACGTCGATGACCGTGCCCTTCGACTGGTAGCCCAGCAGCCGCCGCACCGCGCGCGAGAAATTGCCCGCGTCGGCGGTGCGCTGGAAGCCGATGACATCGGCGCCGAGCAGACCCTCGATGATCTGCGTGCGCCACGGCAGCTGGGAGTAGATGCCGTATGCCGGAAAAGGAATGTGATTGAAGAAGCCGATGGTGAGATCGGGGCGCTGTTCACGGAGCATCCGCGGAACCAGCTGGAGCTGGTAGTCCTGCACCCAGACGGTGCCGCCCTCGGCCGAGACCTCGGCGGCCCGATCGGCGAAGCGCTGGTTCACGACCACGTAGCTCTCCCACCACTCCCGGTGATATGCCGGAGGAGCGATGACGTCGTGATAGAGCGGCCAGAGCGTGTCGTTCGAGAAGCCCTCGTAGTACAGCTCGATCTCGGCGCCCGAGAGGGCCACCGGGATGAGGTGGATGCCGTCGTTCTCGAAGGGATCGGCTTCGTCGTCGGCCGTGCCCGTCCAGCCGATCCAGGCTCCGTCGGCATCGCGCATCACCGGTTCCAGCGCCGTGACCAGGCCACCGGGCGAGGTGCGGAAGGTCGAATTCCCGTCCGCATCGACCACGCGGTCGACCGGGAGCCGGTTCGAGACGACGACGAAGGGGAACTCGCCGAACTGCGATGTGGATGGGCTGTCTGAGGAGGGCATGAGTCCGTTCGGCTGAGTCGGGCCGCGGATCGGATGGGAACGAATACAGCCCGGAATTCCAGGGTCGAGTCTATCAGGGCAGGTGCCGAAGCGGCGGCGAGCGGTAGCGTAGAGGCAACGAGCGAAGAGGACGGGGACAGTGTGCGCAAGTACATCCTGAACGGCAGCATCATCAGCGCGGCGATCGGCGCCTTCTCCGCCATCCAGGCCACGCGCAAGGGTCCGCGCGACTGGCGCCTCATCCTGATGTGGGTCAGTTGGGGCATCACGGTGGCGCTCGCGATCGGCAGCGTGCTGCAGCAAGACGAAGACGCCCGCGAGCTCGAGGAGTCCTAGGTGTTCCATCCCGGAGGCGGTCTGCTGCCGATCCTGTTCGGCATCCTCTCGAGCGTGATCTCCGTCGTCGCGGCCGCGATCGTCTTCATCGTGGTGCTCGGGGTGCTCTTCCTGCTCGTGCGGTTCCTCTGGTTCGGCACCCGGGCAGCGCAGGTCTACCTCGTGAAGAACGGGGAATCCGGGAGCTTCACCTGGCCGATCCGCCCGGTGGGCGATCCGGCGTCGGCACGGGCGGAGACGGATGAGGCGCCGCCGCAACCCCCGGCAGAACCGGGCACCGAGCCGCCCACGGCCACCGCTGCCACCCCTCCCCTGCCCGAGAACGCCGCCCCGGTGCCGCCGCGGGCTCCGCGCAAGCCGAAGGCGCCGCCGGTCTCCTGATCACCGGGCGTCGTCGTCGCCGCGCGTCTCGATCGGGCCGGTGAACATGCTCGCCCGCCCTTCCGCATCGCGGTCGCCGTGGAACAGGCCCGAGGCATCCGGTTCGCCGGCCCGCGGCGGATGCGACACGTCCTTCTCCTCCTCCACCACGCGCACCCGGGTGCGCGGGATCGACTGCGGACTCGAACGGTAGAGCCACGCGATCATCTCCTCCCGCACGAAGCAACGCAGGTCGAACAGCGTCGGTGCATCGACCGCGGTGACGAGGATGCGCACCCGCACGAATCCGCCGACGGCGTCGGTCACCTGCAGCACCGAGACCCGCTCGTCCCAGAGCTCGGTGCGGGCGAGGATGCGCGCCAGCTCGGCCCGCATCTCCCCCGGCGTCACCCGCCAGTCGAGGTCGAACTCCACCGAACCGAGCAGCTCCGAGGTGCGCCTGGTCCAGTTCTGGAACGGCTGCGAGGTGAAGTAGGTGCTCGGCAGCACCATCCGCCGGTCGTCCCAGATGTGCACCACGACGTAGGTGAGCGTGATCTCCTCGATCCGCCCCCATTCGTTCTCGACGATCACCACGTCGTCGACCCGGATGGCATCGCTGAACGCGATCTGCATGCCGGCGAACACGTTCGCGAGAGTCGACTGGGCGGCGAGGCCGGCGATGATCGACACGATCCCGGCCGAGGCGAGCACGCTCGCCCCCACCGCCTGGGCACCCGGGAAGGTGAGCAGGATGGCGCCGATCGCGAGCACGATCACAGCGGCCATCGCGAGCCGCCGCAGGATCAGCACCTGCGTGCGCGCCCGTCGCGCGATGCGATTGTCGGGCCGGTCGATGCGGTAGCGCTCGAGCGCAACGTCTTCCGCGAACAGCGCGAGGCCGCACAGAAGCCAGGCGCCGGCAGCGATGGACAGGATCAGGAAGGCCTGGTCGACGGCCGGCAACCAGTCGGTGGCCGGAAGGGTCATCGCCACGCCGGTCCAGAGCAGCAGCACCACCAGAACGATGCGGAACGGGATGCGCGCCCGGCGCACGAGAGCACCGGGCCACTGCTTGCGACGGCCCGCGAGTCGCACCACGAGAGCGACGAGCGCGGTCACCGCGATGGCGACCAGGAGGGCGAGCACGGCGGCTATCGCGAACGTGATCCAGGTTCTTTCGACGGACATGGGTGCCTTCCCGCGCCGCGGTCGCGACGGATGGATTCGCGGTTGGGTGAATTTACACCCTAATCAGCCCATTGGATGCCGCAACCCGGCGTGTCGATTGGCTCCGGTCAACCTCCAGCACGCACACTGTTCACACGACGGGGTTGCGGAGGGAGTTGCGATGATCGGCTGGAGACGGCGTGCGAAAGAGGCACGGGAGAGCACGATCAGCCAGGAGCGCCAGTACGAACTCGTCAGCCAGACCCTGATGGAGAACTTCGGACCGCTCGGATCGTTCGCGATCACCCGCCGGAGCGCCTCCGACACCGACGACATCTTCCACACCGCGCTGGCCAAGTCGGTCGCCCACGACATCGTCGCCAACCTCGCCGAGCACGGCATCACCATGAAGTCGAACGGGCACGGAACCATCGCACCGCTCGCGCCTGTCGAAACCGTTCCCGTGCCCCGTCAGCTGGCCCGCGCCGTCGCTTCGGCCACCGCCCGGGTCGCTCCGGTCGCCGCTCTCGCCCCGGCCGCGCCGGCCGCGCCGGCCGTCCCTGCCTATCCGACGGTGGCCGCCGGCGTCGCCATCGGCGCCGCGCCGATGATCGACGGGCCCGACCCGCGCGACGACGACGCTCTCCGCGCCCTCGTCGCCCATCATGCCGAGGTCACCGACGTGGTCACCCAGCGTCAGGCCGAGGCCCGCTCCATCGCGATCTGAGGTCGCCTGAGGGGGCGGCCTGCTCGGCCGGCACCACCCTCGACCGGGTGGTCAGCCCACCGGCTTCCAGTCGTCGGGCCCCTCGGTGCCCGCCGCGTATTCCTCGAGCGGCACCTCGTCGGCGCGCCAGGCGGCGATCACGGGGGCCAGGATGCGCCAGCCTTCCACGGCGGAGTCGCCGCGCACGCTGAGTGTCGGATCGCCGTCGAGGATGCCCGCGAGCACTTCGCGGTAGGCCAGCAGCTGGCCGTCGCCAAAGGTGGCGTCGAGGCTCACGCGCTCGAGTTCATACGGATCGCCGGGTCCGTTGATGTCGAGTTCGAGTGACATCGCATCAGGCGCCAGGTAGATGCGCAGCACCGTGGGCTGGTTGGCGCCGGTGAGACCGACCGGAAGCTGCTGCGCGGGTTTGAAGGTCACCACGATCTCACGGCGGCGCTGGCCGATGGCCTTGCCGGAGCGCAGCGTGATGGGCACGCCCTTCCAGCGCCAGGTGGAGATCTCGAGCGCGACCTCGGCGAGCGTCTCGGTCTCCCGAGCCGGATCGACGCCGTTCTCGGCGGCGTAGCTCGGCATCTCGCGCCCGTCGATACTTCCGGCGGTGTAGCGGGCACGACGGCTCGACGCCTTCGGATCGTCGCCCCAGAGGCGGGTGGCGCGGAGCACCAGCTCCTTGGCGTCACGCAAGTCGTCTTGCCCGAGGGTCGACGGCGGCTCCATGGCGAGCACGGCCATCACCTGCAGCAGGTGGCTCTGGATCATGTCGATCAGCGCACCGGCCTTGTCGTAGTACCCGGCGCGACCCTCCAGGCCCAGCTGCTCGTCGTAGACGACGGCGATCTCGGCGATGTGCTCCGAGTTCCAGACGGGCTCGAAGATGCGGTTCGCGAACCGCAGGCCGAGGATGTTGAACACCGTCGAGCGGCCGAGGAAGTGGTCGACCCGGTGGATCTGGTTCTCCGGCACGAGCTTCGCGAGTTCGGCGTTCAGCGCTTGGGCCGTCGGTACGTCCATGCCGAAGGGCTTCTCGAGGGCGAGCGTCAGCCCCGGCGGGAACTCCACCTTCTGCAGCGTCGTGACGACCTGCGCCGCGACGGCCGGCGGCAGGGCGAAGTAGATGGCGGGGTTGCCGCCGGCCATGCCGAGCACCTTCGTGAGGTCGGCGACATCCGTCACGTCGGCCTTGACATAGCGGGTCTGCGCAAGGAGGGCGTCGACGCAGGCTCCGTCGGCCGACGCCTCGCCGAAGGAGTTCGTGACGAGCTTGCGCCACTCCTCATCCGTCCAGTCGGCACTGCCGACGCCGATCAGGTCGAGCCGGCGGTTCGGCTGATCGGACAGCAACTGTCCGAGTCCGGGAAGAAGGAGCCGTGCGGTGAGATCTCCGCTGGCGCCGAAGATGAGGAGCGTGTCGACCCGTTGCGTCATACCAGTCACAGTAGCCCAGCGCAGCGAATCGGATCGGACCCAGCGCAGCGAATCGGATTAGACCCAGCGCAGCGAATTGGATTGGACCGAGCGCAGCGAATTGGATTGGAACAGAGGCGGCCACCCGAAGGCCGCCCCTGTTCCGAGACCATCACGCGGGCGCTGCCGGCGAGGAGCTGACGAGTGAACCTCGGGCGAGGGAACTGCGCCGCACATTGCAGATGATCTGGCTTACGCCATGAGCAATTGTCCGTCACCCCAGACCGACCCTCCCGTGAGTATTTTCTACTTGTTTCCGGATGCCGCTGCATCCACGCCGTAGCCCTCGTAGGAGCCGTCGAGTCGGAGTTCGCTCAGTTCGGCCGAGAGTTCACGGCGCCCGGTGATGCCGAGCTTGCGGTAGATGCGGGCGAGGTGGTTGTCGACCGTGCGCACCGAGATGCCGAACTCGGAGGCCAGTTCCGCACTCGTGCGATGAGCGGCCGCGCCGCAGGCCAGCTGCCACTCGCGGTCGGTCAGTGGAGTGACCCGTGGCTGCGCGGAGCGACGGTTCGACATCGCGACCCCGGCCCGCACGGTCCACGAATCAGCGAGTCGATGGGCGAGAGACGCGCGCACCAGATCGCCGTTCGAGTTGTCGGCCGCCCAGCGCGCGGCGTCGATCGCCGGGCCGAGCAGCCCTGCTTCGGCGAGTTCCTTGGCGATCGGCAGCACGTCGTAGCGCGCGATCACGGCGCGGGCATGCGACTCGGCAAGCGGGAAGGCGTGCCGCGCGGCGAGCAGATGCGGCAGCATCACCGTGGCGCCGACAACCGGCTCGATGCGGACGGCCTCGTAGGCCACGAGGGCCGCGAGGTAGAGGTGACCGCCGTCGACCGCCTTGTGCAGTGCCGGGCCCATGCTCCGGATGGCGAAACCCGGGCGCCCCGACGCCGCAGAGACCCAGGCGCGAGCGAGTGCGGCGTACACCTCGGCCTTCGGATCGACGATCTCCGCCGCAGCCAGCTGGTCGAGCCAGCTCCGCGCGATGGCGAACCGCCCGGTTCGCGCGGCCACCGCCGCCGAGAGCGCGTCGGCCGTGGGGAGGAGGCCTGCGATGTCGCACCAGACCAGGTCGCGGCGCCCCTCGGTGATCAGCTTCCAGGCGCGTGCCGGCGAGCCACCGTGCAGCTCGATGATCGCGAGCACGACCTTCCAGATGCCACGGGCGCTCGGGTTGCTCCTCTCCGCCCGGGCGAGGTTGCGGCGGGCCGCCGTGCGCGCCTCCGTGAAACGGCTGGTGAACGAGAGCACGAGCACCTCGGAGAGTTCGAGCAGGTCGCGAGCGTTCGGCAGCACCTCCCGGAAACGGTCGCATTCGGCGAGCCCTCTGGCGACCGCCTCGCCCGCGAGCGTGAGGTTGCCGCCCATGGTCTGGAGCGTCGCGGTCATGATCAGGAGGTTGAGGTCTCCCGGCGTCTCGACGGGCCCGAGCAGGGCCAGTTGCTCGACACCGAGCGGGATCCCCTGCCCAGACATCAGCCTCCACTTCGCGAGGTCGGATTCGAGGAGGGCGCGGTCGCGCTCGTCGAGCCGATGCAGAACGGACTCCCCGCGCGATACGGCGACGTCCGGCCGGAGTTCCCGGAAGGCGAGGTGGTTCCCCTCGGCCTGGGCGAGCGCGGCGATGAACGTGCGATCCGCCACCTCACCTTCGCTGTTCACGGCTGCCCAGGCCGCGGCGAAGTGCTCCGACGCCTCCCGGGCCCGCCCGATCTGCGAGAGCGCCTGCGCGGCGACGTATTCACCGGCGGCGCGCAACGCCGCATCGGCTCCGGCGGCTCGGCTCGCGTGCTCCCCGAGCGTGATCGCCGTGGTGTACCGACGCTCGCTCAACTCCCGGTGCGCGAGATCGATGAGCGGTTGCGGGGCGAGCGCGTGCCCCACTTTCAACTGCAACAAGGCACGCCGCACCCGGTGCTCCGGATAGCCGTCGAGCATGTCGATACCCGCGGCCCGGAATCCGTCTTGCGCGTAGTCCGAGACGGTCGGGAGCAGCACCGACCGGTAGAGCGGATGCGCGAGCTCGACCCAGGCCCGCCCGTCTCGAACGCGAGCGACCACGAACCCTGCCGCCTCGGCGCGCTGAGCGCCGCGTTCCGAGACACCGGAGGTTCCCGCCTGCTCCACCGGGAGCTCGCCCACGACGGCCAGGAGGGTGACGACGTCGAGCACGGGAGGGGAGGCCACCAGCGGATTCGCCGGCAACGAGGCGATCAGCCCTTCGGACACCGCGGGCCAGCGCTCGTTCCAGGCACCGGAGTCGTCGGCGAGATCGCAGATGCCGACGGATGCTTCGATCAGCTCGGAGAGGGTGCGCGTGCTCCCAGAGGCGAGACGCACCATCTCGTCGGCCGCCGCGGCGCCGATGCTCGTGCCCAGTCGGTCCTTCACCATGGCGCAGGCGTCTGCGCGACCGAGCGACGGGAGTTCGATCTGGATGCTCGCGTGGCGGATGAGTCGCGCCGCCGGCAGGTTCTGGCCGTCGGCGGCCGGCTTCGTCGCACGAGCGACGACCATGGCGGCGACCCCCGCGCGTGCCACCTGCTCCAGCACGCCGAGAGTGGTGAGGTCGAGGTGCTCGGCGTCGTCGACGACCACCACCGCCTCCGGGCGGTTGACGGCGCGGTGGAACTCGACAATGGCGTTGCTCTCGCCGCCGGCCGGGAGCGCCGACAGGACGGGAGCGAGCGCTCCGAGCGACACCGCGCTGAGGTCGGGATCCCCGCGCACGACGTGAACCGTGCGCTCGGCATCGATCGCCGCGACGAGTGCGTCGACGAAGGCGGTGCGCCCCACGCCCGGCGCGCCACCGACGACCACGAACGGCCGCGGCCCGCTGCGCTCGAGTGCGAGTCGGGCCTGGTTGAACAGGCGATCCCGGCCACGGAGCAGGTGGCCGCCGGGAATCTGGGGAACGTTCTTACGCTGTGACATGATCGGTGCTTTCTCTTCACGCCGTGAGGACAGGTCGCGGCATCTCGGGGCGAGAGCGGAGCCGTCCGGTCGAGACGGCATGAGTAGGTTTTACTCACTAATCGGGGTGAAATTTGCGATCGTGATCGGGAATACGTAGTCCGACGACGCTCAATACGTAGCCGGGCGGGTCCGGCGCCATCGGCGAGCCCCGGTCAAGCCGCCCATTTGCCTCGAGACGGGAGTGAGTGTACAGTCACTCACATGACCCCTCGACCTTCCGTCCTCTCCACGGCCGACGCCCGACGCACGACTGTCATCTCGGCCGCGCTCAGCGAATTCGCACTCACGGGCTATCTCGGAACCACCGTCGCGTCGATCGCCCAGCGCGCCGACATCTCGCCGGCCTATGTCTTCAAGCTGTTCCCGGGCAAGGAGCCCCTCTTCGTCGCCGCCCTCGAGGAGTGCTTCGAGCAGATCGTCGAAGCCCTGGAAGGAGGTGCCGCTTCCGCCGACGAGCAGACCCCCGCCGGCGTGCTCGACGCGATGGGCGCCGCATACGCCCACTTGATCGCCGACCGCCGCCTGCTCATGCTGCAGGTGCACGCCCAGTCGGCGGCCGAGGTGCCGGAGATCGGCGCCGCACTCCGCCGGGGTCTGGCGAAGATCACGCTCTTCGCGAAGACCCGCTCCGGCGCGAGCGATGACGACGTGCAACGGTTCATCGCCTTCGGGCAGCTCTGCCACCTGATCGTGACCACCGGAATCGAAGACGACGGATCGGCCTGGGCGGCCATCCTGAACCGGGGCATCCGGCACCCCTGACCCCACCGCCCTCGCCGCGCAGAACCCATCCGCTCGGCGAGTTCTTCTGCCCAGATCAGTGACTGATCAGTCACACACTCAACGAAAGGACCATCATGACCGACACCTCGATCTCCGCACCTCCCGTCGGATCCTCATCCGGCGCTCCCTCCCGGAGCCGCCGGCGCTGGCTCGCCCTCGGCGTGCTCGCACTGGCGCAATTCCTCGTCGTGCTCGACGCCTCCATCGTCAACATCGCCCTCCCCTCGCTCGGCGCGCAGCTCGCACTGGACACGGCCGCCCTCAGCTGGGTGATCACCGCCTACGTGCTGCCGTTCGGCGGGCTGCTGCTGCTCGGCGGCCGGCTCGCCGACCGTTACGGTCATCGCCGGTTGTTCCTGATCGGATCGGCCGGATTCGTGGGCGCATCGGCACTGGCCGGCTTCGCGCTCTCGGGCGAGATGCTGTTCGCGGCGCGCGCCCTGCAAGGCGCCTCCGCGGCCCTGCTCGCACCGGCGTCGCTCGCGCTCGTCACCCAGCTCTTCCCCCTCGCCCAGGACCGCGCCAAGGCGCTCGGCATCTGGGGCGCGGTCGCCGGCATCGGCAGTGCGGCGGGCGTGCTGCTCGGCGGGGTGCTCACCGCGGCGTTCGGCTGGCAGGCCGTGTTCTTCGTGAACGTGCCGATCGGCGTCGCCGTGCTCCTGTTCGTGCCGCGCCTGGTCACCCGCGACCCCGAATCGACGGGAACACGTCTCGACTACCCGGGGGCGGCCACCATCACCGGCGGGCTCGTGGCCCTGGTCGGGGCGCTCACCGCCTTCGAGCAGCTCGGAGTCGCGCATCCGGTCACCATCGCGCTCGCGGGCGCCGCGGTGGCTCTGATCGTCGCGTTCGTGCTGATCGAACGCCGCTCCCCCGCGCCGCTGGTGTCGTTCTCGATCTTCTCGAATCGCTCGGTGACGGCGGGGAACGTCGCGATCCTCCTGATGGGTGCCGCGATGACGGCCCTGTTCTTCGCGTTCTCCGTCTACACCCAGGCCGTGCTGCACTACGACGCGCTGACGGCAGGGCTCAGCCAGCTGCCGCTCGCCGGCGCGCTGGTGGCCGTCGCGGGCGTCGTGCCCACCGTGATCGGCCGGATCGGCACCCGGGTCACCCTCGTCGGTTCCCTCGCCGTGGTGGCGGGAGGCCTGGTCTGGCTGGCGGCGGCCCCGGCATCCGCGGTCTTCGTGGTCGATCTGCTCGGCCCCACCGTGTTGCTCGGCATCGGCCTCGGCGGCGCCTTCGTCTCGGGCACCCAGCTCGCCGTGCACGGCGTGCGGCCGGCGGATGCGGGACTCGCTGGAGGACTGGTCAACACGAGTCAGCAGATCGGCAGCGCCGTCGGCCTTGCCCTGCTCTCGACGCTCGCGGCCACCCGCACCGAGGGCCTCGTACGCTCCGGGATGGCAGCTCCGGAGGCGTTGACGGCCGGGTTCTCCTGGGTGTTCCTCGGCGCGGCCGTGCTCGCGGTCGCCGCCGGCCTCGCCGTGCTCCTCATCCGCGAGGCTGGCCCGGAACGGCTCGCACGCACTACCGTGGAGGGGTGACAGCCCGTCTGGCCCATCTCGTGCTCGCGCTCCGCATCGCCTACCTGGTGGGAGCGGGTCTGTTCCTCTTCGACGTGGTGCTCGCGTTCGGCGGCCCGGCGATCATCGCCTCGGTGTTCCACGGCTCGGATGAGGGCGGGCTCGAGACCCTCACCTCCTGGATCGCGGTCATCGCCTTCACCTTCGCGGCGATCGGTGCGGTGATCACGGTCGCAGCCACCTCCGACCGCTCGGCACCGGCTCCCCTCGCGGAAGACGCGGACACGGTCGATCCGGTTCTGTGATCGTGGGCGCCCGTCGCGCTGAGACGGAGCTGGTCGCGCTTCGGCCCTGATCGGAAGAACGCGGGATGAGGTCCCGTGGCGGAACCGCCACGGGACCTTCGCCCCTTGCCGCTGCCGACCACCAGCGAGAACCTGTGCGGGAGACGCAGCGATCCGGAGAGAAGGTGGGAGCGATGACTCGACGAACGGTGGTCGCCTGGAACGACTCCGTCGAGAGTCGCACCGCGCTGGCGTGGGCGGCCGACCGGGCGGGGCACGCTCCGGCCGGACAGGAAGTCGTGCTCGTGCGCGTGCTCGACGAGGTGAGTCTGATTCCCGGCACCACGATCGGCCCCGAGGACTTCGACGCCGCCCGGCGGAACGTCGACGACGCGGCGCGGCTGATGGCTCGCGAACGACCTGACGCCCGGGTCTCGAGCCAGATCGTGATCGGCGACGTGCTCAACGCGCTCCGCCGGTACACCGATCCGGAGACCCTCGTCGTCGTCGGAACCCAAGCGCGGACGTATCCGCATTTCCGTTTCGCCTGGTCGATCGGAGCCCGCCTCGCCGCCACGGCCCTCGGCCCGGTGGCCATCGTTCCGCGTCACGTCACCGGTGACCGCTCGACCGTCGTCGCCGGAATCGACGGCTCCGCCACCTCGACCAGGGCGGCCCTGTTCGCAGCAGCCGAAGCGCGACTCCGCGGTGTTCCGCTCCACCTCCTGCATGTCTGGCTGGAGCCGCCGGTCTGGCAGGCCGACTACGCCTATGACGACGACAGCCTCACGATCCTCTCCCGCGACCACGAGACCATCGTGCGCGACACCGCGCGCGTGGTGGAACGGAACTTCCCGGATCTCGCGGTCACCGCGGAAACGGTGCGCGGCCCCACCGCGCGAACCCTTCTCGACGCCTCTCCGCTGCCGGAGCTCGTGGTGGTCGGATGCCGCAGCCGCAGCGCGATGAACCGCCTCGTGCTGGGATCGGCCAGCCACGAACTCGTGCTCAACCTCGACGTGCCTGTCATCGTGGTCAGCGACCGGGTGCACGACTTCCCCGTCGAGAACGAACCCGCCACCGCGCAGACGGCCGGGGGCCCCTCATGAACCGGTTCCGTGATCGTCGGGACGCCGGGCGGAGGCTCGGTGCGCGTCTGGACCGTTTCCGTGGCCGCGACGTCATCGTGCTGGGGTTGCCGCGGGGTGGAGTCCCCGTCGCCGCGGAGGTCGCAGCGATGCTCGACGCCCCGCTGGACGTGATCCTCGTGCGCAAGCTCGGGCTTCCGTTCCAGCCCGAGGTGGCCATGGGCGCCATCGCCGAGGGCGGCATCCGCTACCTCGACCAGGACCTCATCCGCAACTGCGGCGTCACCGACCCGGAACTCGCCGAGGTCGAAGCCGCGGAGTGGCGCGTGCTCGAAGCCCGCGAGGCCGCGCTGCGACCTGGCCGTCGGCGACTGGCCCTCGCCGGGCGCACCGTCATCATCGTCGACGACGGCATCGCGACCGGAGCGACCGCGCGGGTCGCGTGCCGCGCCGCCCGCGACCTCGGCGCGGCGCACATCGTGCTCGCAGCTCCGGTCGCGTCCGGCGACACCCTCGCCACGATCGTCGAGGCCGACGAGATCGTGTGCGTCAGCACGCCCACCGTCTTCCGAGCGGTCGGCGAGCACTACGAGCACTTCGGGCAGACCACCGACGCCGAAGTCGTGGCAGCCCTCGACGAGGCGGTCTCGAGAATCTCCGGACGACACCCTGAAGGAAGACGACCATGACCGGCAACCCCGACACCCACACCCACGCCCTGCTCGCCGACATCCGCTCCCGCGCTCGGCCGCTCGAGGACCCCGGGCTCCTCCGGCAGGCCTCGCAGAGCACCCTCGTGTGCATCGGCGAAGCCTCGCACGGCACCCACGAGTTCTACCGGTGGCGAGCCGAGTTCACGAAGAGCCTGGTGCGCGATCACGGATTCCGCTGGATCGGCGTCGAAGGGGACTGGCCCGACTGCGCGCGCATCAACCGGTGGCTGCACGACCTCGATGGCACCGATCGCGACGCCCGCGCCGAACTCGCCTCCTTCGAACGGTGGCCCACCTGGCTGTGGGCCAACGCCGATGTGGCCGACTTCCTCGACTGGCTCCGTGACCTCAACCGCTCCCGGTCCGCTGCGGACAAGGTGTCGTTCTACGGCCTCGACGTGTACTCGCTCTGGGACTCGCTCGCCCGGATCATGGACTGGCTCTCCCGCAACGCCCCCGAAGCCCTCGAGGAGGCGGAACGGGCCTGGGCGTGCTTCCTCCCCTTCCATCAGGACCCGCAAGCGTACGGATGGGCGACGCGGCTGGTGCCGGAATCCTGCGAAGACGAGGTCACCTCCCTGCTCACCGCCGTACTCCTCAGCACCGCCGGCGACTCCGACGAGGATGCCTTCGATGCGGTGCAGAACGCGCACGTCGCCGCCGGCGCGGAGGAGTACTACCGGGCCATGATGCGCGGCGACCGCGATTCCTGGAACGTGCGCGACATCCACATGACCGACACCATCGACCGCATCCGGCAACACCACGGCACGGGTGCCCGCGGTGTCGTGTGGGAGCACAACACCCACGTCGGCGATGCCCGGGCCACCGACATGGCGGCCGGCGGTCTGGTCAATGTGGGACAACTCCTGCGGCAGCGTCATCCCGGGCCGGAGGTGTTCCTGATCGGCCAGGCGTGCAGCTACGGCACCGTTCTGGCGGCCGACGCGTGGGGGGTGCCCGAGACGGTGCGAGTCGTGCCCGTCGCCCGGCCGAACAGCCACGAGGACCTCCTCGGCCGCGCTCTGCAGAGCGATGCCGTGTTGTCGTTCGTCGATGATCCAGCAGGTCCCTGGCTCGGCGAACGACGCGGGCACCGAGCCATCGGGGTCGTCTATCGGCCGGAGGCCGAGCTCGGCAACTACGTGCCGACCGTGATGGGCGAGCGCTACGACGCTCTGGTGTGGTTCAAGAAGACCTCCGCGCTCCGGCCTCTGCACCACGAAGCCCCACCCGTGGAACCGGAGTTCGAGACCGCGCCGAGCGGCTTCTGAGCCGGCCTGGGTTCGGAACGAAGTCGTCTACCACTGGCTCGACGGCATCTTCGGCCGCGCCCCGGGCCTCAGGCGCCGATCGCCCCCAGCACGTGGAAGACGACATAGGCCGGCCAGACGATCGCTTGGAGGAGCCCCAGGATGACTCCCCAGAACGATCCGTCCGACGTGGAGATGAAATAGATCGCTGCTCCCACGTAGGCGATCAGGAAGACGAATCCCCAGGAGCCGTCGCGCACGATCACCCGGCCCCGGCCGTCGGTGGCCATCAGTCGTCTCCCTCGTCGACCGACGCAACCGATCGAACGGATGCCTCCGCGTGCGGAACAGCGCGGAATCGGATCCCGGTCACCGTGCGGGGCGTGATGCGGAAGTAGTTCCACTTCTCCGTGCCGGTCAGGGTCGGGAGGTCCTGGACTCCAGAAGCCTCGATCTCCGTGTCGACGTCGAGTCGACGCGCGTCTCCCCGCACGACGACGCTCCACCGCTTCCGCGCGGCGGTGCCGTCGGTCTCCAGGGCGACGCCCGGGTGCTCCGTGAGACTCACGATCTTCGTTCCTGGAGCGCTCCGGAAGAAGACGGCCCCGTCGTTCACGAGGTAGTTGATCGGGAAGATGTCCGCTCCGCGGTCGTCGACGACGGCGAGCCGGGCGATCTCGTTCGAACGGAGGAGCTCCCAGCATTCGGTCATGTCGAGGGATTCGACCGTGCTGGGCGCGGCCTCCGGCCGGGGCGTCAGGAAGTACGGGTTGTCGGTCATCGTGGAGGGTCCGTTCTGCTCGGTTCAGATGAGGTCGGGGATGACGCGGATGTTGTTCCGGACCGCGCGAACGGCCGGGTGCGCGGCGGCGACGCGCGACGCGGTGAGCCGCTGGGCGACCGTCGAGACGATGCCGCCGAGCCGCACCTCCCCGTCGTGCACGTTGACGCTGATCTTCCCCACGTCGAGCCCGCTCTGCCGCCGCAGCGCGGAGACGACCTGGTCCTGAAGATCGGGCGGGCACGGGCGCGGGGTCACGACGATCTCGTCGGTGACGCCGACCACATGCTCGAGAGATCCCACGAAGCGTTCGACGGAGCGCCGTTGCCAGTCCGCTTCGACCATTCCCGTCAGCAGGACCCGTCCGTGCACCACTTCCGCCCGGATGTTCTGGCCGATCGCAGCGGCGTGCCACCGCAGCGCGGCGTCGACCCGTTTCGCGAGCTCGGCGTCGCTGAGGGTGGTCGTGCCGGGTGGCTGCACCACGATCTCATCGATGACGGTGACGACACCGGACACCGACTGAGCGGCTCGGACGGCGGCTCGGCGTTCACCCAGAGTCGACACGGTTCCGGTGAGCAGGACGATGCCGTCGGAGACGGTCACGGACACGTGACGGGCATCGACATTCGGTCGCCAAGCCAGCTCGGCCCCGACCGCATCCTGCACGGCGATGTCGTGCCTGGTCGGCGTTACGGTGAGAGACACGGTCGTTCTCCTTCGGTTCGGCGGGCCGGCCGCACGGTCAGCGCGGCTGGACGGTGAGGTCGTTCCTCACCTCGGTGACATGCGGGGACGACCAGGCGGCGCGTTCCGCCTGGCGGAACTCGTCGTAGGACGCGACCGTTCCGGTCAGCGTGACGCGGGTGCCGTCGACGACGACGTCGATCCGAGCGGCGTCGGTGAGGGCGTTCCGTTTCAACGCATCCGTGATGTGCTTGTGGGCTTCGAACGAGGAGACCCGCGGGGCGAGCGTGACCCGGTCGTCGACCCAATGCACGCCTTTGATCTGGCGTACCTGCTTCTCGGCGGCGCGCCGCTGGCTGTCCCAGGCGACGCTGCCGGTCAGGATCACATTGCCGTTCGTGACCTCCGCATCGATCGATCCGTCGGGCAGACCGGCCGTCCAACGGAGCGTGTGCTGGATCGCTTCGGCGATGTCCGTGTCGTCGATCGGCGAGAACGCGTTCTTCGCGGTGACGTCGTTCGCGACCGAGCGCACGCCCCGCACCCGCAGAGCAGCCTTCGCGGCGAGGTGCCGCCAGAGGAACGAATCGACCTCGCCGGTGAGCGTCACCGCGCCATCCTTGACGCTGACCCCGATGGTGGCGGCGTCGATCTGGGGCGTCCAACGGAGTTCGTCCTCCACCATCTGTTTCACTTGAGCATCCGTGTAGGTGGACGTCTGCGTGGCCGTCATGATCATCTCCTCACCGGGGTGCACGTTCGGCACCGACACCACAACGGTGCGCCCCCGGCGGTGCGGCGGAGTAGGGCCGAAGGTCCCGGCGTCCGGGCGCCCGGGCCGCGGGACCTTCGGCCCTGGGAGCGGAATCGATCGGGCGCGACGCTGGGGGGAATACCGCGATCACATCCGTGGTCCGACAGAGCGGAGACATCATGAATCAGCGCACAGTGGTGGCCTGGGACGGCACGGCGGAGAGCCGTTCCGCTCTCGACTGGGCGGTGGCGCGCTCCCGGCATCTGGACAGCACGGCTGAGCTGGTGCTGGTGAGCGTGACCGACGAAGTCAGCCTGGTTCCCGGCAAGACGATAGGGCCCGAAGAATTCGATGCCGCAGGTGCAGCGGTCGCCGATGAGGCAGCTCGTGTCCGGCAGGAACTCCCGGAGCATCGTGTCACCGGCGAGATCGTCATCGGGGACACGCTCAACGCCCTTCGTCGCTACACCGACCCGACGACGCTCCTCGTCGTCGGCACGCACACGAGAGACTTTCCGCATCGTCGCTTCGCCTGGTCGCTCGGTTCTCGGCTGGCGGCTTCGGCGCTCGGACCGGTCGCCATCGTCCCGCACCAGATCACCGGCGCCCGCCGGGGGATCGTCGCCGGCGTGGACGGATCGGAGACGTCCCTCCGCGCAGCGCTCTTCGCCGCCGAGGAGGCCCAGCTCCGCGGCGTCCCCCTGCACCTGGTGCACGCCTGGATGGAGCCGGCGATCTGGCAGGAGGCGTACGTGTACGACGAAGAGATCCTCGACGAGATCGCGCTCCAGCACGAGGGGGTGGTGCGCGACATCGAAGTCGTCGTGAAGCGGCGCCATCCGGGCCTCGCGATGACGGCCAGCACCGTGCGCGGCCACGCCGTCCACGCACTGCTCGAGTTCTCGCCCCTGCCCGAGCTGGTGGTCGTGGGCTGTCGGAGCCGCAGCGCGATGAACCGCTTCGTGCTCGGCTCCGCCAGCCATGAACTCATCCTCAATCTCGACGTGCCCGTGGTGGTCGTCAGCGACCGGGTGCGCGACGTCGACATCGACGTCGACCGCACGGCACGTGTGTTCGAGCAGGTGGGGTGACGAGCCATGAACTTCCCCGACGCCATCCGCGCAGGATTCACGAACTACGCCACCTTCACCGGGCGCGCATCCCGGCCGGAGTTCTGGTGGTGGATCCTCTTCACCGCCCTCGTGAGCGCCGCTCTCAACTCCTTCAACGTCGCGACTCCCGAGGGCACGTTCCTCGTGGGCTCGAGCATCTCCGGGGTCTGGTCGGTCGCCGCACTCCTTCCGACACTCGCAGTCACGGTGCGCCGGCTGCGCGACGCGGGACGGTCGTGGGCCGAGCTGTTCTGGCTGCTGCTCCCGATCGCCGGACTCATCGTGTTGATCGTGCACCTCTGCGACGCACCGCGGCCGCCCGTGCTGGGCACCGCACCGCACGGCGCCCTCGCCGACCCCGTCATCTGAAAGCGAGCAGACACATGACCTCGATCACGGAACTGATCGTGCCGTCGGTGACGGTCGCGGGGAGCAGATCCTGGGTTCCCTTCACCGACCTGCAGGCCTTCTTCGCGCGAGCGTTGCCGGTCGCTCAGGATGCGCTCCGCTCGCGGGGCACCGTTCCTGCCGGCGCACCCATCGCGGTGTACTTCGCGGCCACTCCCGACGCTGTCGACGTGCTCGCCGGATTCCCCGTCGAGCCGGCGGCCGCCCACGACGAGACCGTGCAGTCGGTCACCCTGCCCGCGGGACGCGCGGTGACCGCGGTGCACCACGGTGCGTACGACGACCTCGGTGACACCTACGACGAACTCCACTCGTGGATGACCACCCACGGGCTCGGCGAACCCGGCACCATGACGGAGCAGTACCTCGTCGGTCCTGGAAGCAGCAGCCCTCCTTCGGAATGGCAGACCGTCGTCACCTACTACCTCCCCGAAGACCGAGTCGTCGCCGTTCCGCCCGCTGCGGCCGGTGCGGCCGGCTGACTCGATTCGCCGACCTCATGACGAGTGAAGCGGGAGCACGCTTCCCTCTTCGCTGGATCGCCTGGGTGAGTTGCGGGGAAGCCGTGGGATTCGCCGTCGCCGCGGGTGTCGCCGTGACGATGGCGGTTCTGCACCCGGACGCCCTCGTCGCATTCGCCGTGACGATCATCGGCGGCGCCGTCGAGGGAGCGGCTCTGGGGGCGGGTCAGCTCATCGGTCTGGGCCGCAATCGGCCGGCATCCTTGCCGTGGCTGGTGGCCACGTCGTCGGGAGCGGCAGCGGCATGGGCGATCGGGCTCCTGCCGAGCACACTCGAACTGGACTTCTCGGCGTGGCTCATCCCCATCGTCGTGCTGGGCGGCCTCGTCCTCCTGGCCGTGATCCCGGTGGCGCAGTGGCTGGTCATCCGTGATCGAGGCGGAAGCGCCGCCTGGATTCCCTGGAACATGCTCGCCTGGGCGGCAGCGGTGTGCTGGACGCTGGGGCCGTCACCGTTCATCGACGAGCGTTCGCCGATCGCCCTGGTCGTCGTGCTCTATCTGATCGCCGGAGCGCTGATGGCACTCACCGTTGCCGTTGCCACGGCCCCGGTGGCCGCCCGCCTGTTCCTCCCGCACCACTCCGACGGATGACGGGACCTTCGGCTCTAATCGGCCGGGCACGGGCTTCGTAGTGTCGGAGGAGGTAGCCCCCACGTCATCGGGCCACCCCTGATTCGAACGGAGACAAGCGCATGACCGATCACGACACCACCGCCCGCAGTTCCACCGGATACGAGCGCATCGTGGTCGGGGTCGACGGATCGGACGCCTCGATCGAGGCCCTCCGCCGGGCCGTCGGCATCGCGGAGAAGTTCGGGTCGCGGGTCGACGCCCTCTGCGTCTGGAGCTACCCGATCTCCTACACCCCGCTGCCGGCCGTCTACTATCCCGACAAGGATGCGGAACAGATCGCCGCCCAGGTCGCCACCGCGGTGTTCGGGTCGGCGCGACCCGACTGGTTCACGACCACCACTCGAGAGGGCTCAGCGGCCCTCGTGCTGATCGACGAGAGCACGACCGCCGACCTGCTCGTGGTGGGCAGTCGCGGACATGGCGGGTTCGCCGGCCTCCTCCTCGGTTCCGTCAGCGCCCAGTGCGCCGAACACGCCCACTGCCCGGTGTTGGTCGTGCACGATCAGGCCGCCGAAGAACGCGGACCGGAACGATGAGAGCGCTGCAGTACCGCTCCATCGGCGCGCCTCCCGAGGTGGTCGAGATCGACACGCCGGAACCCGGACCGGGCCAGGTGCGACTGCGGGTCACCGCGGCCGGCCTCTGCCACTCCGACTCCTTCTTGATGAGCTTGCCGGAGGAGCAGTACATCTACGGCCTTCCGCTGACCCTCGGCCACGAAGGGGCCGGAGTGGTCGACAAGCTCGGCGAGGGCGTCACCGGTGTCGCCGTGGGCGACTCCGTCGCGGTCTACGGCCCCTGGGGCTGCGGCCGGTGCCACGAGTGCGCCCAAGGCCGGGAGAACTACTGCCGCAACGCCGCCGCGCTCGGCATCGCCCCTCCGGGGCTGGGGGCGCCCGGCGCGATGGCCGACTACCTGATCGTCGACGACGCGCGTCATCTCGTTCCCCTCGGCGACCTCGACCCGGTCGAGAGCGTCTCCCTCACCGACGCCGGCCTCACGCCCTACCACGCCATCGCGTCCAGTCTCGGCAAACTGCGTCCGGGCTCGACCGCCGTGGTGATCGGCGTCGGCGGGCTCGGACATGTCGCCGTGCAGATCCTCCGCGCCGTCTCGGCGGCGACGGTCATCGCGCTCGACACCGACCCCGAGAAGCTCGCCCTCGCCTCCGAGGTCGGAGCGCACCACGCGCTGGTCTCCGATTCCTCGGCGATCGAACGCATCCGTTCGCTCACCGACGATCATGGTGCCGACGCGGTCTTCGACTTCGTCGGCGCCACACCGACCCTGGAGATCGCCCGGGCGGTCGTGGCGACGGATGGCGACATCCAGATCGTCGGAATCGGCGGCGGTGTGCTGCCGACCGGGTTCTTCTCCACCCCCTTCGGGGCCACCGTCCGGGCGCCCTATTGGGGAACCCGATCGGAGCTGATCGAGGTGCTCCAGCTCGCCTTGAGCGGGCACCTCCGGGTGCATGTCGAGACCTTCAGCCTCGACGACGCGCCCGAGGCCTACCGCCGCCTGCACGACGGCACCATCCGCGGCCGAGCCGTCGTGATCCCGTGACACGACCCTGACACGAACAGGAGCACTGCGATGATCAGTGACACCGTGACCCGCCCCGTGCTGGTGGGCATTCTCGCCCTCGGCGCCGTCTCGTCGTTCGGCGGCGCCGTTCTGGCGATCTTCTTCGACGGAGGCGGCGTTCCCCACGAGTACCTCGAGGGCAGCGCGTTCACCTCCTTCCTCGTGCCCGGGCTCGTGCTCGGCGTCGTCGTCGGTGGAACGCAGCTCGCCGGCGCCGTGACCCTCCTGCTCCGCCCTCGTGCCGGCATCGTGCTCTCCGCCGTCGCAGGATTCGGCATGATCATCTGGATCTTCGTCGAGATCGCGGTCATCCGCGAGTATTCGTGGTTGCAGACGGCGTACCTCGCCGTGGGCATCGCCGAACTCGTGCTCGTGCTCGCCCTCCTCGGCATCACCCCCTCGATCGCGCGTCCCGCGAGAGGGCTCCGCGCAACGACAGAAAGCAGGTGACGACATGGTCGACAGGATCGTCGTCGGATGGAACGAATCCGAATCCGCAGCGGCCGCACTCGACTGGGCCCTGAAACGTGCCGGCACGACACCGGTGCAGATCGTCACCGTCGTGCCGGGGCAGGAGACCGGCAGCGACTACCTCAGCCCCACCTCGCCCACCTCTCAAGCGCGGGTGAAGCTCATGGAGGCGGCCGACAGGATGCGCGAACGCCACCCGGATGCGCGCATCGACACCCAGGTCGTCCGTGGTGCCGTCGTCGAGGAGTTGACCCGCGCCTCCGTGCCCGGAACTCTGCTCGTGGTGGGCGCGACACCGCGTTCGGAACGGCGGGGACTCTTCGGCTGGTCGGTCGCCACCCGGATCGCCGGAGCACGCACTCCGGGAACGGTGGCCGTGGTGCCGAGCAACGTCTTCATCGGAGTGCGCTCGGGCGTCGTGGTCGGCGTCGACGGATCGGCCGAGACACCGGACGTGCTCGAGGTGGCCATCGCCGAAGCCCTCGAACTGCATGAGGAGCTGCGTCTCGTGCACGCCTGGGCCCCGCCACCCGAATGGCAGGACGTGTACGTGCCCGACCTCGGTTTCGAGGACTCTCTCGAAGACGTGCACCAGGGAGTGCTCGACGACGCGGTCGCGGCGGCGAGCCAGATCTCCGGTCTGGCCATCCGCGAGTCGCTCATCAGCGAGCCGCCGGCCGTCGCCGTGAGCGAGGCCGCGCGAGGCGCCGCCGAACTGGTCGTCGGGAATCACAGCAGCCGCGGTGTACGCCGCTTCCTGCTCGGATCGGTCAGTCACGCCGTGCTGCGCGACCTGTATGCGCCGACCATCGTCGTGCGCTCATGACCCGAGCCGATGACGCGTGGGTGACCTCCGGAGACGGACACATCGAGTTACGCCGTCGAGAGGTTCCGGAGCCGGCCGGCGACGAGGTGCTCGTCGCCGTGCTCGCCTGCGGCGTCTGCCGCACCGACCTCCATGTGGTGGACGGGGAACTCCCGCGCCATCGCCCCGATGTCGTGCCCGGCCACCAGGTCGTCGGCCGCGTCATCGCGCGAGGGCCGGGCGTGCGCAACCTCGCCTCAGGCGACCTCGTCGGAATAGCCTGGTTGCGCGAGACCTGCGGGGTCTGTCATTGGTGCCTCACCGGCCGGGAGAACCTGTGCGAGTCCGCGCGGTTCACCGGCTACGACGCCGACGGCGGCTTCGCCGGTCACGCCTTGGTGCGGGAACCCTTCGCCTATCGACTGCCGCCGGACACCGATCCCGCTGCCACGGCTCCCCTGTTGTGCGCCGGCATCATCGGCTACCGGGCACTCACGCGCGCCCAGCTGCCACCGGGCGGACACCTCGGCCTCTACGGCTTCGGGTCGAGCGCTCACATCACCGCGGCCCTCGCCCTGTCGGCCGGCGCGACCGTCTCGGCCATGACGCGGGGCGAGGCCAACCGGGCGCTCGCCCGCACGATGCCGCTCCGATTCGTCGGCGAAGAAATGGCGGCTCCACCCGAGCCCCTCGATTCGGCGATCGTGTTCGCTCCCGCCGGCACCCTCGTGCCCGCAGCCCTGCGCGCGACCCGGCCGGGCGGCACGGTCGTCATCGCCGGCATCCACCTCAGCGACATCCCCACCTTGAGCTACGAGGAGCACCTGTTCCACGAGCGCGACCTCCGCAGCGTCACCGCGAACACCCGCGCCGACGGGATCGAGTTCCTCCGGCTGGCCCGCTCGCTCGCGCTGCTCCCCACGGTCACCCGCTACGGGTTCGATCAGGTCGACGAAGCGCTCGACGACCTGCGTTCGGGACGGGCGTCAGGATCGCTCGTCATCGAGATCGCGTCCTGACGGACGCACCACGAGCACGGGGCACGCGGCGTGCCGCACGCACTGCTCGCTGACCGACCCGAGCATCAGCGCGGCGAAGCCGCCGCGGCCCCGGGAACCGACGACGAGCATCCGCGCCCGTCTCGACACCTCGATCAGCACCTCCGCGGGCTGCCCGAGTACACCTTGGAATTCCACGGCGACGCCGGGGTGCCGCTCACGGATCGCCCGCGTCTCCTCGATCAGCAACTCGCGCACCCGGGCGTCGACCTCGGAGAACGGCGACGCGTACCCGTCGTGGAACAGCGCACCCCGAGGTGCGGTGTCGATCGACCACGCGCGCACGATCATCACCGGCGCCGACAGAGCGGCCGCGAGGTCGAGCGCCGTCGTCAGCGCGTCATCCGCCTGGGCCGATCCGTCGTGCCCCACGACGAGACTTGCCGGGGTCGCCGGCGTCGGATCGAGAACCGCGTCGAACGGTTTCGGCTGCGGCAGGCCGAGCTCCGCCCCCCACGCGCTCGCCCGCTCGCGCTCCCCCGGTTCGAGACGATGGTTGTCCATCACGAAGAAGCTCGTGGGCGGCGCGACCAGGTCGATTCCGCGCGTGTGCAGAAGGCTCGCCACGTGGTGCGCTGCCGATCCGACCAGCAGGCGCGGGCCCCGGATGCGGGTGTCGAAGACCGCGAAGCCGGCGTCAGCGGGCAATTGCGCCCGTTCGAGCCATTCCGCCATGCCGATCGGGTTCTGGTCGTGCTCGAGTTGCAGACCCGAATAGCTGTCGAGACCGACCAGCGCGGCATTCTCCCTGCTGACCGGCGTGCTCAATCCGTGCACGTGGGTCGGCGCCCCGAGCACGATCAGATCGGCCTCGGGCACCTGTTCCGGGTCGAGGTCGTGCACCGAGACCACGGTCACGTCGTTCCGGCGGCGGATCCCGGACGCGATCTCCTCCGCCACGGCGTGCGTGGCGCCGAACATCGATTCGTACACGATCAGCGTGGACATGTCAGTCCTCGACATGGATGTCGTTGTGCAGCTCCATCACACCCGGGTGCTTCCAGGCGGTCTGCTCGGCGTCATGCTTCTGCACGAGCGTGCTGACGGTGCCGCGGAGGATCACTTTGCCGCTCTCGGCGTGCACCGTGATGGCCGTGCCGGCCAGGCTCGCCTGCCGGTGGAGCGCATCGAGGATGCGATCGGCGGTGTCGGCGGGGAACTGACGTGGCGTCAGCACGATCTGGTTGACGACGCCGCGCACCTTCGGAAGCATCTGCATCGAGCGCTGGGCGGCCTTGCGCTGGTAGGCCCACTCCGCGGTGCCGGTCAGGGTCACGACCGCGTCGTGCACCTCGGCCCGGATCGCGACGCCGGGCAGCGTCTCATACCATTTCAGCATCGTGCTGACCTGCTGACCGATCTTCTCGTCGGTGTCGGCGGCATCCGGTTCGCCTTGCACCGTGATCTCGTCGACCACGGTCGTCACGCCCGTGACCCGCTGCGTGACCTTCACCGCGATGTAGCGTTCGGACATCGTGGCGACGCTGCCGGAGAGTTCGACGACGCCGTCGCGGACCGAGACCCCGATCGCCGAATGGTCGAGATCCGGGGTCCACTGCAGTTCCGATCGCACCGCCTCTTGGATCTGGGCGTCCGTCTTGTGCTCGGACAGTTCTGACAACATCATCGTGGGCTCCATTCGCGTCAGTGGACTGGTACTTCCGACGGTAGAGGCCGCCGCACACCGCCGGCAGTGCCGAAGGTCCCGAGACGATGGGACCAAAGGCACTGCCGGGCACGAGCCGCGCACGCGATCCTGAACGCAGGACTGTTCGACTGGACGGAGGTGTCGCATGGCAACGCGAATGACCTTTCTCGGCGCGACCGACACGGTGACGGGTTCCCGCTACCTGATCGAGAGCGATGACCGGCGTGTCCTGGTGGACTGCGGTCTGTTCCAGGGCGTCAAGACCATCCGCGACCGCAACCGCGCGCCGCTCGGGGTGGCCCCGGGGTCGATCGACGCGGTGCTGCTGACCCATGCGCACCTCGACCACTCCGGGTACCTCCCGGCCCTGGTGCGCGACGGGTTCACCGGACCCGTCTATTGCACCTCCGGCACCGCCGAGCTGTGTCAGATCCTGCTGCCCGACAGCGGGTACCTCTTGGAGGAGGAAGCGGCCCACGCCGCAGCACACGGCTACTCCGTGCACCCCCACCCCACTCCCGTCTACACCGCCGCCGACGCGTTGGCCGCCCTCACCCATCTCCACACGGTCGAGTTCGACGCATCGATGTCGCTCGGAGACGGCATGGATGCGGAGTTCGTTCCGGCGGGGCACATCCTCGGCGCCTCGCAGATCCGCCTCCGTCATGACGGCACCACGGTGCATTTCACCGGAGACCTGGGCCGGCCCGACGATCCGCTGATGCGGCCACCCGCCGAACTCGAGGCGACGGACGTCCTGGTCACCGAATCGACCTATGGCGATCGGAAGCACGACGACGACGATTCCGAGAAGGCTCTCGGCGAGCTGATCACCCGGGTCACACGGAAGGGCGGCGTGGTGCTGATCCCGGCGTTCGCGGTCGGCCGCACCGAGACGGTCCTGATGCACCTCTCGCGGCTGCGTGACCGAGGCGAGATCCCCGAGGTGCCGATCTACCTCAACAGTCCGATGGCGATCAACGCGGCGCGCGTGTACGAGCGCCATCCGGAGGAGCACCGGCTCTCTCCCGCGGACATCGAACGGATGTACAGCATCGCTCGACCCGTGCGCACGGTCGACGAGTCGAAGCTGCTCAATCTGCGCGGCGGCCCGATGGTGATCATCTCGGCGAGCGGGATGCTCACCGGTGGTCGCATCCTGCACCACCTCGACGCCTACGGATCCGATCCCCGCAACGCCATCGTGCTCACCGGATTCCAGGCGACCGGAACGCGCGGCGCCGCCCTGGCGGCGGGCGCGACCACCCTGCGTGTCTTCGGCCGCGACATCCCCATCCGCGCCGAGGTGCTCGACCTCGTGACGATGTCGGCCCATGCGGATGGCGACGAGCTCATCGCCTGGATGAAGCGCGCCCCGTCGGCGCCCCGGGTGACCTATGTCACCCACGGCGAACCGAACGCCTCCGACACCCTCCGCGCGCGGATCAAGCGGGAACTCGGATGGACCGCCCGGGTTCCCGAGCGGGAACAGGTCGTCGACCTGAGCGATCCCCGGTGAAACGGTTCCACTATCCGCTGGTCGCGGCGACGGGCGCGATCGGCGTGCTCGCGGGTGTCTGTTGGCTGATCGGCTGGCAGCTCGCCGCGGGGGTGATCGTCGCCGTGTTCGCTCTGGGGATCGCGGGGCTGGAGACGGTCCGGATGATCCGACGCCTCCGCCACGGTGTGATCGGCGTCGACCTTCTGGCCGTGGTGGCGATCGTGTCGACCGTGCTGGTCGGCGAGCTCCTCGCCTCGTGGATCATCGTGCTCATGCTCACCGGAGGTGAGGCACTGGAGGACTTCGCTCAAGGGCGCGCCGAACGCGAGCTGAAGGGCCTCATCGATCGGGCGCCGCGATCGGCGCACCGGATCGCCTCCGAATCGGGCACGATCGAGGAGGTGGCCGTCGGCGACGTCATCGTGGGAGATCGCCTCCTGGTCAAGCCGTCGGAGATCGTTCCGGTCGACGGCACGCTCAGCCCGGACACGACGGCCGTCGAGTTCGACGAGTCGTCGCTGACCGGTGAGAGCCTGCCGGTGGAGCATCATGGCGGAGACCTGGTGCTCAGCGGTTCGATCAACGGTTCCGCCGCCGTGACGATGACCGCGACCGCCGACGCCCGCCACAGCCAATACCAGAGCATCGTCCTCCTCGTCACCGAAGCGGCATCGCGCCCGGCGCCGGTCGTCCGGCTGGCCGATCGATTCGCTTTGCCGTTCACCGCCTTCGCGCTCCTGCTCGGCGCCACCGCCTGGATCGTGTCGGGCGATCCCGTCCGCTTCGCCGAAGTTCTCGTGCTGGCGACACCGTGCCCGCTGATCATCGCCGCGCCGATCGCCTTCATGGCGGGCATGAGCCGCGCCGCCAAGAACGGCGTCATCGTGAAGGGCGGCGCCGTGCTGGAGACCCTCTCGCGAGCGCGCAGCATCGTGTTCGACAAGACCGGCACCCTCACCGAAGGGCGCCCGACGATCACCCGTTTCCGCACCGAGAACGGATTCACCGAGCGCGAACTCCTGCGCCTCGCCGCGTCGGCCGAGCAGTATTCGAGTCACGTGCTCGCCGAGTCGGTGATCCGGAGCGCCCGCGACGCCGGTCTCGAACTCGACGACACCGACGACGCGCACGAGGTCGCGACCGCGGGTGTGGAGGCGCGGTTCGCCGGGCACGACGTGCTGGTCGGAAAGCTGGGCTTCGTGGCCGAGCGCGCATCCGGCGCGACGGAGTACGACCTCGAGCCCGGCGAACTCGCCATCTCCGTCGCCGTGGACGGCGTCTTCGCCGGCGCGATCATCGCGCACGACGGGCTGCGTGCGAACGCCACCTCGACCATCGCCGACCTGCTGCGCCGGGGCGCGCGGCACATCATCATGCTCACGGGCGACGCCCCCGCCACCGCGCACGCGATAGCGGCCCAGGCGGGGATCACGGATGTGCGGGCGGGATGCCTCCCCGCCGACAAGGTCGAGGCCGTCGCGCGCCTCGACGACCGGCCCGTGGTCATGGTGGGAGACGGCGTCAACGATGCCCCGGTGCTGGCCGCAGCCGATGTGGGGATCGCCATGGGTGCGCGAGGAGCGACCGCGGCGAGCGACTCCGCCGACGTCGTCATCCTGCTCGACGACCTGTCGAAGACCGCGACCGCGGTGCGGATCGGTCAGGACAGCGTGCGGATCGCCCTGCAGAGCATCTGGATCGGGATCGGACTGAGCGTGGCGCTCATGACGACAGCCGCCTTCGGGGTCATCCCCGCCGCTCTCGGGGCCGGCCTGCAGGAGGCGGTCGACCTCGTCTGCATCCTCAACGCGCTGCGAGCACTGCGCGATCCGGTCACTCCGGTTCGGGCACCACGATGACCGGGCCGGCCATGTTGAGCAGCACGTCGTGCGCCACGTGACCGAGGCCGCGCTGCCCGCCCCAGACGCGTGTCGGCCGCCCGATCACGACGAGCGACATCATGCGCGTCGCCTCGACGAGCGCCTCCGCCGGCGGCCGCTGCACCATCCGGGCGCGCGGCCGGGCGCCGACGATGAGCTCGGCGGTGTCCATCGCCCGCTCGATGACGGCGTCGGAGACCGCCCCGTGGTCGCGCGCTCCGATGCACCGGAAGAGGGTGAGCTGCTCGCGCGTTCTCGCCGCTTCCCGGGCCGCGAATTCGAGGGCACGCAGGGAGGCGACCGAGTCGTCGACGCCCACGGCGATCCCCCCGCGGCGGCTGCGATACGGCACCTGCGGGATGACGGCGAGCGGGGCTCGCGACGTGGCCGCCAGCTGGAGGGATTGCGAGCCGAAGACCTGACCGCGCACGAACCCGGCCTTGTGGGTTCCGACCGCGACCAGCTCCGCGCTCTCCGAGCGCTCCGCGAGCACCATCATGGGCACTCCCTCCGCGATCTCGCCCCGGATCGACACGGCGGGCTGGGTCACCCGGGCGAACTCGAGGGCGTCGGCCAGGGTGATCTCCCCCATCGTGCGCAGTTCCCGGCGCGCACTCAGCCCCACCGTGCCCCACTCGTCGTCGACGACGTGCACCAGCACGATCTCGTGGTGCAGCTCGGCGGCGCGGTCGAGTGCCCAGCTCACCGCGGCGCGTCCGATGGTCGACCCGTCGACTCCGACAACGATCGCGCTCATAGCCTGCTCCCTCGGGTGAATCCAATGCCTCCCCCCACGATGCCGTGCCCACAGGGCCCTCAGCAGGGCCGAAGGTCCCCTGGAACGGTCGCGGCCCCGAGCGATAGAGTTGCCATGAGACCGGACTCGGCAGTTCCAGCACGACGACGGAGCACCACGACGGAGGAAACGATGGTGGGCGACGACCCCCTCACGTTCCCCGATGCGCCACGCGCCGAACTCGATCGCGCGATCGGCGACCTGGTCGCCCGTGCGGCCGACGTGATGAAGACACAGGGGCGACTCCGGGCCCTGCTGCATGCCAACCGCGCCGTCGTCGAACAGATCGAGCTGCCGGTCGTCTTGCAGCGCATCGTCGACGCGGCGGTCGAACTCGTCGACGCGGAATACGGAGCCATCGGGGTCATCGCCCCGCAGGGCGGCCTCGAGCAGTTCATCTACGTGGGGATGACGCCGCGCGACGAGGAGCGGATCGGCCACCTCCCGGAGGGTCATGGCCTGCTCGGCGCGCTCATCGACGAACCACATCCCATCCGTCTCGAACACATCACCGACGACGGCCGGTCGAGCGGGTTTCCCGCGCACCACCCCCCGATGGAGAGCTTTCTCGGCGTCCCGATCCGGGTGCGGGACTCGGTGTTCGGAAACCTCTACCTCACCAACCAACGCGGTGGCCGCTTCTCGGCGGAGGACGAACAGCTCGTCACCTCGCTCGCCGCCACCGCCGGGTTCGCCATCGAGAACGCGCGGCTCTTCGCCCAGGCGCAGGCGCGGGAACGCTGGATGGCCGCCGCGGCCGAGACCTCGGCCGCCATCCTGTCGACCAGTCGCCGGCTGGGCCTGGAGGATCTCGCCGGGAGACTGGCCCAGCTCGCGGAAGCGGATCGGGTGTACATCGTCGAACGCGACGACGACGGCGTGCACCTGAGTCTCGCCGTCGTGAACGGAACCCTGACCGACGACCGGATCGGGTCGCGGCTCGCCGCGGCGAACACGATCGCCGGCGCCGTGTTCGAATCCCTCAGCGCGCGTTCCGTGCCGGAATCCACCCTGTCGGAGGCCGACCCGCTGGCGCTCCAGAACGAGACCGCGTCGGGGCCGCTGATGGCGGTGCCGATGAACAGCGGTGAGACGACCTCGGTCGTGGCCGTCATCGCGCGGGCACCAGGGGCTCCACGATTCAGCGAATTCGAGTTGGAGATCGCCGACGATTTCGTCAGCCGGGCGAGCGTCGCCCTGGAACTGGCGGCGGCCCGCGAGGACCAGCAGCGGATGCTCCTCCTCGAAGACCGTGGACGGATCGCCCGCGACCTCCACGACCACGTCATCCAGCAACTGTTCGGCACCGGTCTCGAACTGCAAGGTCTCATCGGTCGCGCCGGCGCCGGCCCGACCGCCGACAAGCTCGCCGGCGCGGTCGAGCGGATCGACGACAGCATCGCCCAGATACGAACGGTGATCTTCGCCCTCTCCCGCTCAGCCCACTCCGACACATCCGTCCGTCACACGCTCCTCGATCTCGCGAAGGAGGCGTCGGCCGGAATCGCGCAGCCGACGGCCACGAGCTTCTCGGGCCCGGTGGATCTGGTCGTCACCGACGAACTGGCGGCCGACGTGGCCGCGGTCGCGCGGGAGTGCCTGGCCAACGTGGCGCGCCACGCGTCGGCGACCCGGGCCAGCCTGGAGCTGACCGCGGCCGACGGAACAGTCACCCTCACGGTTCGAGACGACGGCGTCGGCATTCCCGCCACGGGCCGTCGGAGCGGACTGAGAAACCTCGAGGAACGCGCCACGCGACGCGGCGGAACATTCGACATCGAATCAGAACCGGGTGACACGGTGGTGCGCTGGGCGGTCCCCTTCCCCCGCCTCGATGAGAAGGAGAACACATGATCCGCGTCTTCCTGGTCGACGACCACGAGATCGTGCGCCGCGGCATCGGCGACCTGCTCGGGGCCGAGAACGACATCGAGATCGTCGGCGAGGCCGGATCGGTCAGCCAGGCGATCGGACGGATCGCCGCGACCGTTCCCGACGTCGCGGTGCTCGACGTGCGGCTGCCCGACGGGAGCGGGATCGACCTGTGCCGCGACATCCGCTCCCACCACCCCGACGTGCACTGCCTGATCCTCACCGGCTACGACGACGACCAGGCCCTGTTCGCCGCCGTGGTCGCCGGCGCCGCCGGATACGTGCTCAAAGACGTGCGCGGGGCCGGTCTGATCGACGCGGTGCGCGCCGTGGCGGCCGGCCGCACCCTCATGGATCCGGCCCTCACCCGCCGGGCGTCGGAGCACATGAAATCAGCCGTCGACGACGACCCGCGATTCGAATCCCTCAGCCTCCGGGAGCGGCAGATCCTCGCCCTGATCGGTGAGGGGCTGACGAATCGGCAGATCGGCGACCATCTCTCCCTCGCGGAGAAGACGGTGAAGAACTACGTCTCGAGCATGCTCAGCAAGCTCGGTCTCGAGCGCCGCACGCAGGCGGCCGTCTTCCAATCCGAGCGCCGCCACACGCCCTGACCGGCGAGCCCGTCACAACGGCGCGGTGGCACCGGCGAGCCTGATCGGAACGACGATCGTGATCGGCCGCGTGTAGAGGTCCAGTAGGAGCCGACGGGATTCGGCGGAGCGCGCCTCCGACGGGTACCGGCGCGGCCGTGTCTCGCCGACGGTCACGTGCCCGGGCACCACGACCGCCAGATCGCGGTCGGAACCGATGTGCGACCAGGAGGCCGGAGCATCCAGAAGCCAGAGATCGTCGTCGCCGAATTCGCCGAGCAACGCCGACAACACCTCGGTGGTGGGGCGGTCCGGTTCGTCGAACAACCCGACCGCGACACGGTTGCCCACCGCCAGCGCCGCACCCAGGTTCGCCGCCGCCTCGCCCGACGTGCAGTCGGGAGAGATCATCATCACGACCGTCCCGAGAGGCGCGTCGACGTGCACCACCGCTTCGCCGGGCGAATAGGTGATCACGCCGTCGCGGTTCTCGAGCACGGCTTCAGAGAGGCCGTGAAGATGGGCTGCTGCGCCCGTACCCGGAACGGCCTCATCGATTCTCGCCGCCGCGCGGCCGAGCGCCTCCGATCGACGCTTCACCCACGGATCGGAGTGCATCGCGGTGCGATGTGCCCGGAATTCGAGTTCGATCGTCGCCAGATCGCGTGAGACCCGGCGGGAGACTGGTGTTGCGGTGGCTGTCGATGACATAGAGGTTCCCTCCCTTTCCGGCCAGCGTGCCGGACGCCGGTCCGCGGGATCAGGGTCGAAAGTCCCGAATCGCGAGTCGCTCGGCCGATGTCGGCCGGCCACGAGCTCCCGGGAATCGACGGGACCAAATGCCCTACTCATCGCCTCCGGGTTTCGGGAGTCTGGCGGTACAGGAGAGAACGGAGCAGCCATGAGGGCACTGGTGATCTACGAATCGATGTTCGGAAACACGCGAGCCGTCGCCGAGGCGATCCGTGACGGATTGGCCGCCCACGCGACCGCGGACCTGGCCAACGTCAATCAGCTCAGCATGGACGACGCCGGTCACGCCGACCTCATGGTGGTGGGTGGCCCCACCCATGTGCACGGAATGACCCGTGCTCGCACGCGAGAGGAAGCCGTCGCCTGGACCACGGACCCGAGCAAGCATCTCACCCTCGAACCGGATGCGCCGGGCCGCGGGATCCGCGACTGGTCCGACGACCCGATGACGGTCGTGGCCCCGATGTTCGCGGCCTTCGCGACCCGCGCCGACGTGCCGGTCCTTCTGAGCGGCAACGCCGCCGCCCAGATCGACCGCGCCCTCCGCCATCGCGGAAGCCGCCGGGTCACCGAGAGCGAGAACTTCCTCGTCACCAAGGACAACCACCTGGAGGACGACGAACTCGCCCGGGCCCGCGCCTGGGGTGAGTCGCTGGCCGTGCAGGCGTCGCAGCTCCTGACAACCGTCGACCGCGGTGCCGACGAGGGCTGAACGAGCAGAGGAGACGATCATGTGGCAAGGCGAAGGCGACGTGCGCGAACTGAGCGTCGAGGAATGCTGGGAGTATCTGCGTTCGCACCAGCTGGGCCGCCTCGCGATCAGCGCCGGCGGTGAGATCGACATCTTCCCGGTCAACTACCTGGCCGAGCCGGACTCGATCCTGATCCGCACGGCACCGGGCACGAAGCTGCTCGAACTCGTGATCGCGCAGGAGGTTGCCTTCGAGATCGACGGCTACACCGATGACGACGCGTGGAGCGTGGTGCTCAAGGGCCCCGCGCACCGGCTGGAGCGCCGAAGCGAGATCGACGAAGCCGACGCCGAACCGCTGACCCCGTGGATTCCCACGCTCAAGTACGAGTACGTGCGAATCACAGCCGATTCGTTGTCAGGACGCCATTTCCGCCGTGGGCCCGAACCGGAGCGGTATTGACGGCTACCCGGTCGGGCGCATCCGACGGCTGAGCGCGCCCGTCGCGCCGGCGGCCACCGCCACGGTGATGAGGGCACCCAGGAGGATCGCAGCGTCTTCTCCCGGCGCGAGAGCTCCGGTCTGGAGTCCCAGGGTGACGGCGGCGACGGGCACACCGAGCTGTCCGGCCGAGGCGAGTGCTTGAAGAACGGGAAGACGGACGACCCGGCTGAGCAGGTGGGCGACCGCCGCCGAGAGGCCGAGGGCGACACCCAGCAGGATCATCTCCGGATGCGCCACGAAGGCCTGAAGATTCAGTGATGCACCCAGCCAGACGAAGAACAGCGGTCCGAAGAACCCTTCCGTGATGCCGAACAACTGCCGGGCCAATCGTCGAGGCTCACCGATCGCGGCGAGCGCCAGACCGAGCGCGAAACCGGCGATCATGATCGACAGGCCGGCGAACTGGGCGATCGCCGCCAGTCCGAACAGCGTCAGCAGACTGAACCGCAGTTCCAGGGCGAATCGTCGCCGCTCCGAGTACTCGTGCAGTCGCCGCCGGACGCGGGTACCCACCACCTTGTCGAGCACGAACACGACAACGACGACGACGCCCACGATCGCCGTCGCGCCGAGCGCCGCGAGCGGCGCCCGCGCCGGAGCCAGGAGCAAGGGCAGGGCGATGATGCACACCACGTCGGCGATCGCGATCTGCGCCACCAGGTGCGTCACCGAGACCGTCCTGAGCCCGACCGATCGCAGCATGGGAAGCACCAGGGCCGCCGACGACGATGCGAGGACGACTCCGTAGACCGCTGCGTGCCCGGTGCCGAAACCGACCGCGATCAGCGTGCCGAGCACCGCGGCGGCGACGCCGACGAGAGCCGCGCCCGCGGCGCCCCGGCCGAGGGCGGCCCGTACGGCCGGGTCTCGAACGGGGATCTGCGACCCGACGACGACCATGGTCAGGCCGAATCCGATGTTCGCCAGAAAGCGCAGATCGTCGGCCGTCGGGTCGACCAGCTGGAATCCGGACACCCCGATGACGATTCCGCCGGCCAGCTCTCCGACCACGACCGGGATCCGCCATGCGGCGCGCGCGGCGAGCAGCGGGCCGAGGAGACCCACGAGCACCAGGAGAGCCAGCAAGGAGAAGGTCACGGCATGATTGTGACAGACGGACCCTGCCGGTCAGCCGGAGGAACGGACGGAGAATCGTGCGGCACGCCGGCTCACGCGGTGGCGGTATCCCCGCACCCGGGTGACGCGCCCAGGCACCGGCTGCTGCGCCAGCCGGGCGTAGAACCACTTCTTCGCGATCTCGACCATCACCAGATACGTCACGACCATCCCCACCAGCGCCAGGAAGAACGGTGCCGGAAGGGGCTGGAACCCCAGGAGCCCCGAGACGGGCGAGTACGGAAGCCAGACCCCGATCGCCACGACACCCGCGGCGGCGAGGAGGAGCCCGAGCGAGGGACGGCTGCGCAGGAACGGCACGCGCCGGGTGCGGATGGCGAAGATGATGAGGGTCTGAGTGGCGATCGACTCGATGAACCAGCCGGCCTGGAACTCGCTCTCGGCGGCGTGGAACACGACGATCATGAGCGCGAAGGTGGCGAAGTCGAACAGCGAGCTGATCGGTCCGAACACGAACATGAAACGACGGATGTACCGGATGTCCCAGTGCGAGGGTGCGAGCAACTGCTCCCGATCGACTCGGTCGCCGGGGATCGCGAGCTGGCCGGCGTCGTAGAGCAGATTGTTCAGCAGGATCTGGCCCGGCAGCATCGGGAGGAAGGGCAGCACGACCGAGGCGACCGAGGCGCTGAACATGTTGCCGAAGTTGCTCGACGTGCCCATCAGCACGTACTTGATGGTGTTGGCGAAGATCCGGCGCCCTTCGGTCACCCCGTCGGCCAGAACGCCGAGGTCCTTGTCGAGGAGCAGCACGTCGGCCGCGTCTTTGGCGACGTCGGCGGCGGACTCCACCGAGATGCCGATGTCGGCCTGATGCAGGGCGAGAGCATCGTTGACGCCGTCGCCCAGGAATCCGACGGAACGGCCGGAATGCCGCAGCAGCCGGATGACGCGCGCCTTCTGTTCGGGCGAGACCCGGGCGAAGACGGTGACGGTCGCCGCCGCGGTGCGTAGCGTGTCGTCGTCCTGCGCGTCGATCTCGCTCCCGGTCAAGGTTCCGCCGGATACGATCCCGACGTCGGCGAGCACCTTCTCGGCCACGACGGCGCTGTCGCCGGTGGCGATCTTCACGGTGACGCCGAGGGCGGCGAGCGTCTCCAACGATCGACGGGCGTCGGCCTTGGGCCGATCGAGGAACACCAGGAAGCCGTCGAGGTGGAGGCCTGCCTCGTCGTCGCCCGACAGCGTGGCCGCACCCGGCAGGGGCTTGTGGGCGACGGCCACCACCCGCGCGCCGGCCGCGTACTGCTCCTCGAGCAGCGCGTGCGCCGATGCGGGCACGTCGGCGCAGCAACGGAGGAGATCCTCCGGAGCACCTTTCGTCACCATCAGGCGCCCGGAACGCGGGTCGTCGACCAGAGCGCTCGTGCGACGACGCTCATGGTCGAACGGAAGCAGGTCGACCCGCCGCGCGAGTTCCGATAGCGGCTGTCCCGACGCTCCCGCCACAGCCTCCCAGAGCGCGGCATCGAGTGCGTTCAAGCCGACGGTCGACACCGGCATCCGGGAGTAGTCGGTCTCGGTGGCGAGCAGTCCGAGCCGGAAGACCTCGTCGGCGCTGCATCCGACGGTCGGCACAGCCGATTCGAAGCGGATCCGCCCTTCGGTGAGGGTGCCGGTCTTGTCGGTCACGAGCATGTCCAGGTCACCGAGGTCTTCGATGCAGACCAGCCGTTTGACGAGCACCTTCTTCTTCGCCAGAGCCCGCGAGCCGGTGGCGAGGCTCGCGCTGACGATCGCGGGGAGCAGTTGAGGGGTGATACCGACCGCGATCGCCAGCGAGAACAGGAGCGAATCGATCACCGGCCGCTGCAGCAAGACGTTCGCGATGAAGATCAGCGTGGTCAGCACGACGGCCACCTCGAGCAGCAGCAGGGAGAAGCGCCCGAGCCCGCGCTGGAACTCGGTCTGCGGCGGGACCGTCCCGAGGCCGACAGCGATCCGCCCGAACTCGGTCCTCGGGCCGGTGTCCACCACGACCACCGTGGCGTTGCCGGACTGGATCACCGTTCCCATCAGCACGCACGAGGTCAGGTCGCCGACGCCCGCATCCGGGGTGGTGGGCGCAGCGGACTTCGCCACGGGGAGCGACTCCCCGGTGAGGATGCCCTCCTCGCAGGAGAGGCCCCGGCTGTCGAGGATGCGGCAGTCCGCCGGAACGACCGCGCCGATCGAGAGTCGCACGACGTCCCCCGGCACGAGCTGCGTCACGTCGACCTCCACGGGCGCGCCGTCACGGAGGGTGACGACCAGATGCCTGACCTGGTCGTGCAGCGCGTCGGCCGCACGCTCGGCGCGGAACTCGTTGACGAATCCCAACCCGATGCTGGCCACGAGGATCACGCCGATGATGACCGCGTTGGTGCTCTCGCCGACGAACACCGAGATGCCGGCCGTCACGAACAAGAGCAGCAGGATCGGGCTCTTCAGTTGACGGCCCAGAACCCGCCAGGGCCGCACCCGGTGCGTCCGGAGCGCGTTCGGGCCGATCGAGGCCAGCCGCCGAGCGGCTTCGGCCGACGTCAGGCCCGTCGGATCGGAGCGCATCAATCCCAGTGCCTCACCCGGGGAAACCTGCGCCGCGGCACGGAGCATCGCGACCGGAGCCGGCGGCGTGTCGACGCGTGTCATGGAACCCGGTCAGAACTCGAAGACCAGTCGCGCGAGCACCTGCCCGGAGAGCACCTCGGCGATGGCCTCGTTGACTTGGTCGAGAGTGCGGGTCTCGGCGATGATCTTCGTGCGGCCTGCCGCGTGCAGCGCGAACACCTCGGACAGGTCCTGCCGGGTGCCCACGATCGATCCGATCACCGAGATGCCCTTCAGCACCGTCTCGAAGATCGAGATGCTCATCTCCTGGTCGGCCGGGAGGGCGACGCAGATCAATCGGCCGCCACGGTTCAGCGAGGCGAAGGCCTGCTCGAAGACGCGCGGCGAGGCGGCCAGCACCACCGCGACATCCGCTCCTCCGATCGCCTTGATCGCGTCGACCGGGTCGACCTCGGCCGCGTTGACCACGTGGTCCGCGCCCAGCTCGCGTGCCAGGTCGAGCTTGGGGTTCTCGATGTCGACGGCGATCACGGAGCCGCCGAGGATGCGTGCGTACTGCACCGCCAGGTGACCGAGCCCGCCGACGCCGAACACCGCGACCTTCTCGCTGGGGACGATGTGTGCGACCTTCAGCGCCTTGTAGGTCGTCACCCCGGCACAGGTCAAGGGCGCGGCATCCAGCGAGGTGATGCCCTCCGGCACCGGAACGACGTAGCGGGCACTGGCCACCGCGTACTCGGCGAAGGCGCCGTCGATGGAGTATCCGCTGTTCTGCTGACGCTCGCACAGGGTCTCGCGTCCGTCGATGCAGTAACGGCATTCGCCGCAGGCATACCCGAGCCACGGGATCGCCACGCGTTCCCCCACGGTGCGATCGGTCACGCCCGCTCCGAGCTTCTCGACGATCCCGACACCCTCGTGTCCGGGCACGAAGGGCACGGTCGGCTTGACCGGCCAGTCGCCGTGGGCGGCGTGGATGTCGGTGTGACACAGTCCGCAGGTCTCCAGCCGCACGAGCACCTCGCCTTCGGCCGGCTCCGGGATGCTCCGCTCGAGGATCTCCAGCGGTGCGGTGAATGAGGCGACGACAGCGGCTTTCATGGTCTTCCTTCGATCGGTGCGCGGAAAGATGTTTCACGACGGGTCGGACCTCGTCACCGTCGACATTTCCACGACGACCGGGGTCGTCTCGGGTCGAAAGTCCCGTCGGCGATCGGTGTGACCTTCGTCCCTGCACCGCACGACGTGCCGCGCCACCCTTGTCCCGTGGCCACGAGGAGGGCGAGGGAGGCGCGATGAGCGAACGGACCGTGGTCGCCTGGGACGGATCGGCGACGTGCCGTGCCGCCGTGGACTGGGCGATCGACCGCGCGCGACGGGAAGACGACGGACACGAGTTCGAGCTCGCGCACGTGATCGACGAGATCACCTACGTCTCGGGTGACCCCGGCGATCCCGGCGCCTACGACACCGCGACGGCACCGAGCCCTGACGACGTGGACCGGGTGCGGCGCCTGCTGCCACGAGCGACGGTGTCGAGCCGGTCCGTGATCGGGGATCCTGTCACGACCCTTCGCCGGTACACCGATCCCGACACTCTTCTGGTCATCGGGACCGAAGCCCGAACCGTGCCCCACCTCCGCTTTTCCTGGTCGGTCGGCAGCAGGGTCGCAGCACGCGCGCTGGGTCCTGTCGCGATCATTCCGCGACGGGTGACAGGCATCCGCTCCGGCGTCGTCGCCGGGGTCGACGGTTCTCCGGCATCTCTCAGAGCGGCTCTTCTCGCCGCATCCGAGGCACAGCTGCGTGACGTGGAACTCCGGCTCGTCAACGCCTGGCTGGAGCCGCCTCTGTGGCAGGAGGCGTACGTCTTCGACGACGAGACCATCGACGACGACTACCTGGATGAGGTCACCCGGCAGCACCAGCAGATCGCGTCCGACGCCGCAGCCGTGGTGCGCGACGCCTTCCCCCTGCTCACGGTGACCGCGCAGGCGGTGCACGGGTACACGGTCCGGTCGTTGCTTCTCGCGTCGCCCCTTCCCGAACTCGTCGTCGTGGGATGCCGGAGCCGGAGCACCTTGAGCCGTTTGCTGCTCGGCTCGGCCAGCCGCGAACTCATCCAGAACCTCGACGTGCCCGTGGTCGTCGTGAGCGACCGTGTGCACGATGCCGCGCCCGGTCGACCGCCCACGATCGAACACGGCGGCCGGCGATCCACGGACTCCCCGGCGTGACGACAGGTCCTGCCGGCTACGAGCGCCGTTCGCTGCTTCGCCCCGATGCTCCCGGCGGCGTCGTCGTCGAACGACCGCCGGTCCTGTTCGTGGAGGCCGGCATCGCCCGGACCTTGACGCGCCAGCGATTTCTTTCGTTCGTGACGCGGGCCACGAGGGCCGGAGCGTTCGACCGGGCGGCTCGGATCAGCGGCGGCGACGGATGCGGAGCGCCGGGTACCGGGTGGAGAGGAGCCGTTCGAGAGCGTCGAGGGCCGGGACGGCCCGCTTGACGAGAGCCTCGGGGCCGAGCACCCGGAGATAGGCGTAGCCGCTCTCATGGTCGCCGCTCACGGCGAGTGTCGCACCGGGGTGCCCGGCGACACGTTCGGTGCGCGCGAGGGTCAGCGCCGTGGACAGGTCGACGGCGGAACCCGGTTGCGCCACGATGCCGACGGCTTCGAGGAGTCGACGGCCCGGCTCCTCGGCGAGCAGCCCGTAGAGTTCGCCGACGGCGACCGACGGGGTGGGCAGCACGAGCAACGTCGTCCCGCTGCGACGGCGGCGCAGCCTCACGAGCGCGATTCGATGATCGTGCGCCACGGTTCCCAGTCGGGGTCGTGCGCCGGCCACACCTCGACCCCCGGGGTCTCGTCGAGGGCGTGGAGCCGGGCGGCGGCGCTCTCCGCGAGCCGGGGGCCGTCGGCGCCGACCGTGGAGCCGCAGCCCACACCGTGAGTGATGTTGCGCCGGAGATCGGCGGCATCGCCCGCGAGCACGATGGTGCGATCGGCCAGCTCGATCACGAAGGACTGGTGGCCCGGGGTGTGCCCCGCGGTGTCGATCGCCGTGAGCCCCGGCGCGAGCCGCGTGTCGTGGTCGAGCGTCACGATCGAGAGCCCCACCCGGCGCAGATCCGCGGCGAACAGGAACGCCTCGCGCTCGTCGACGGTGGCGCCCACGTGCTCCCACTCGGCGCGTTGCAGCAGCAGGGGCTGGTCGGGGGCGAGCAGCCGCGCCGCACCCGTGTGGTCGAAGTGGGCGTGCGTGATCGCGGCGGCCGCGAGATCGTTCCAGTCGAGCCCGGCCTCGGCGATCTGGTCGACGAGCGGGTCGCCGGGCGGTACGATCGGGAGATAGTTCTCGTAGTCGAAACTCGCCACCCGCAGGTCGCGATCGCGGATGCGCACCGGATCGAAGCCGCCGTCGACGAGGAACCAGCCCTCGTCGAAGACGATCGCGACCGCGGTCACCGGCTCCATGAGGTAGCGGAACCAGCTTCCCCCGCGGAGCGACACCCCCTCCGGTATCGGCTCGTACCCCACGACGAGCGGCACCAGGCGCTGCGGCCGCCCACCGAGCCGGAGCGGAGCGACCGCGGCCCACGTCGTCACTGCGACCGCATCGGAATCGAACCCGCTCACCGCATCCTCCGCCCGTGAGCCCGGCATCAGGCCACCGAGTCGCGGAAGGCGCGCCACCCGCCGAAGCGGGTGATGTCGGCGGCGCCCTCGAGGGCCACGCGCTCGCAGAGGAAGCCGGCGACGCTCGAACCGCTGGCGAGCCGCACCGATCCGATCCCCATCGGCTCGGGCAACGCCGCGACGAAGCGCCCGAAACCCCGCGCCGGCAGCCGCCACACCTCACCGGCGATCGAGGACCCGTCGCCGTCGACCCGCACGAGACCGGGCTTGGGCGGCGTCGTGGCGAGCGCGAAGAGGCGGTAGTCGGATGCCGTCGACGCCTCGGCGACGAAGCTGCCACCCGCGGCGACGAGCTGGTGATTCAGCGGCTGGCCCCGCAGGTGCGCACCCACGACGAAGAGCTCGACGGGCGGCGCCGCGACCCGCTCCGCCAGCTGGGCGAGCGTGCGGTCGGCGAACGGCGCGCCGGTCAGCATGACGCCGAAGGGCCTCCCGTCGACGACACCGGCCGGCACGGCGAGCGCGCTGCGATCGAGCAGGTTGGCGAAGTTCGTGAAGCGGCCCATCCGGGAGTTCGCGCCGAGCGGATCGGCCGCGACCTCGGCAAGGGTCGGGTGCCACGTGGTGGTCGGCGTCAGCAGGGCGACGGCGCCGCCGAGACGGGCGAGCCCCTCGAGGCCGAGGCGGTCGAGCTTCTCGCGGTCGCGGAAATAGTCCGCCGCGCGCGCCTCGGTTCCGGCGAGCACGATGCCGGCCACCGTGGGATCGATCTCGGTTCCGATCAGGTCGCGATGCTCCTGGATGAAGTCACCCACGGCCGCGGTGCGCTCGGCCACGAAGGCCCCGCCGTAGAGCAGGGTCGCCGCCTCGAGCAGCGGAGCGATGTCGACCTCGACGATGTCGACTCCGGATTCGGCGAGCCGGGAGACGACTCCCTGGAAGGCCTCCGCCCATCCGTCGGCGAGACCCTCCAGGTGCTCGGCCGTCGGAACGGCGACGAGGGGCCGGGCGTCCAGCGGCGCCGCGGGGGCATCCGCCCGCGCGAGGGGGTCGACGCCGTCAGGGCCGCTCATGAGCTCGACGGCCTCGCGGGCCAGGTTCAGCTCGCGGGCGAACACGGTCACGCAGTCGAGCGTACGGCAGGCCGGAACCACGCCCGTGGTCGGAACGAGCCCGATGGTGGGCTTCACACCGACGATGCCGTTGAGAGCCGCCGGCACGCGCCCCGATCCGGCGGTGTCGGTGCCCAGCGCGATGTCCACGACGCCGAGGGCGGTGAGAACCGCCGACCCCGAGCTCGAACCGCCCGAGATACGCGTGGGGTCCCAGGCGGAACGGACGGCGCCGTAGGGACTGCGCGTGCCGACCAGTCCGGTGGCGAACTGGTCGAGATTGGTCTTGCCGAGCACGATGCCGCCGGCAGCGCGGAGTCTGGCCACCGCGGGTGCATCCTCCGCCGGGGAATACGCGTAGGCCGGGCTGCCCGCAGTGGTCGGCAGCCCCGCCACGTCGATGTTGTCCTTCACCGCGACGACCGTTCCCGCGAGCGGGAGACGCTCCCCCGCTCGCACACGGCGATCCACGTCGGCCGCTTCGGCGAGCACCTCGGCTTCGGGACGGAGTGTGATCCAGGCTTCGGGCCGGCCGGCCTCGGCGTTGCGGGCGTAGGCGGCCCGAACGCGCTCGACCGCGCTCACGCGGCCACCTCGACCGCCGCGAGCAGCTGCCCCGCCTCGACGCTCTCGCCCGGCGTCGCGTAGACCGCCCGCACGACTCCGGTCTCCGGCGCTCGCACCGCGCTCTCCATCTTCATCGCCTCCAGAACCATCACGTGCTCTCCTTCCGAGACGGCGGCGCCCGGTGCCGCCTCCACCTTCCACACGGTCGCGGCGAACGGCGCCCGCACGGCGACGCACCCCGGCGGAAGCACCGGCGCGGTCGCGGCCGGCACGACGGCATCCGCGTCCACCCGCCGGTCGAACTCCCCCGACGCGCGCCAGCGCTCGCGCTCCTCGTCGAAGGCCCGGCGCTGGGTCGCCCGGAACGATTCGATGCCGGCCGCGTTCTCGGCCAGGAACCGCTCGTGGTCGGCGAGTGCGAACGTACCGTCGGTCGTCTCGAAGTCGCCGCGGCCGGCATCCGTCTCGGCGCGGAGCTCGAGGAGCTCCTCCGCCGACACGGGATACCAGCGGATGCGGTCGAAGAACCGGAGGGCCCAGGGGTTCTCCTGGAACAGCCCACCCCGGCGGAACCGGTTCCAGATCTGAACCGTGCGCCCGACGAACTGGTAGCCGCCCGGGCCCTCCATGCCGTAGATGCAGAGGTAGGCGCCGCCGATGCCGACGGAGTTCTCGGCGGTCCAGGTGCGTGCGGGGTTGTACTTCGTGGTCACCAGCCGGTGACGCGGATCGAGCGGGGTCGCCACCGGGGCGCCGAGGTAGACGTCGCCGAGGCCGAGCACGAGATACTCGGCGTCGAACACTGTGCGATACACGTCGTCGACGCTGCCGAGCCCGTTGATGCGCCGGATGAACTCGATGTTCCACGGCGTCCACGGCGCGTCGTCACGCACGCCGGCCATGTAGCGCTCGATCGCGAGGCGGGTGGCCGGGTCGTCCCACGACAACGGCAGACGCACCTCGCGCGAGGGCACCACGAGCTCGTGGGTCGGCGGGAGGTCATCGTCGAGTTCACGCAGGAGCCCGACGATCTGCGAGGCGCGCAGCACCGAGGCGTCGGTGTGCACCTGCAGCGAACGGATGCCCGGAGTGACGTCGACGATGCCCGTCGGGGCGTGCTCCGCCAGCCGTTCCTGCAGGGCGTGCACGCGCATCCGGAGTCCCAGGTCGAGAACCTGCTCGCCGAACTCCACGAGCACGTTGTCGTCGCCGTCACGGCGGTAGGTCACCCCGGGGCGGCGCACGACGTCGCCGTCGATCTCGGGCTCGACCCGGGCGATGATCCCGTCGTCCCCGTCGCCGCCGCCTCCGAGGAGCAACGGCGCCCCGAAGACCCGGGCGGGGTCCAGACCCGCCGCCTCCTCTTCGCGCACCGCCACGAAGCGCACGGTGTCACCGGGGCGCAGCTGCCCCAGCTTCCAGAGCTCACCGCTCGCGACGACCGCCGGGCAGACGAATCCGCCGAGGCTCGGCCCGTCAGGGCCCAGGATGATCGGGGTGTCCCCGGTGAAGTCGAGCGCGCCCACCGCGTAGGGCGTGTCGTGGATGTTGGAGGGGTGCAGTCCCGCTTCACCGCCGTCGCCGCGCGCCCACGCGGGTTGCGGGCCACTCAGCCGCACCCCGGTTCGGGCCGAGTTGACCTGCACCGTGTACTCGGCGGAATAGAGCTCGTCGATGTCGGCCCGCGTGAAGAACTCCGGAGCGGCATGGGGCCCTTCGGTGACGCCGAGCTGCCATTGCCCGGTCAGCACGGGCCGTCGCCGCGGTGGGGTGGGGCCGCCCAGCGGAGGCAGGGACACGACCGGGCCGGGGCGCAGCACGTCGCCGGCCACGAGAGCCCGGCCGCCGTGTCCGCCGAAGCCGCCGAGCGTGAACGTCGAGGTGCTGCCGAGATAGGAGGGAACGTCGATGCCACCGCGCACCGCGAGATAGGAGCGGATGCCGGGCCCCGCCGCGGTGCCGAGGCGGAGCATCCCGCCCGCCGGCACCTCGATCGGTTCCCACATCGGCACGGCGACGCCGTCGAGCACGACCTCGATCGGAGCGCCCGTGACACACACGGTGGCCGGCGCGGTGAGACGCAGCGTCGGTCCGGTCAGCGTGACCTCGAGGCCGGGAGCATCGGGCGGGTTGCCGACCGCGGCGTTCGCCTCCCGGAACGACACGGCGTCCATCGGCCCCGAGGGTGGAACACCGACCTGCCAGTGGCCGAGGCGGCCGGGCAGGTCTTGCACGGTGGTCAGCATGCCGGGTTCCACGACGTCGATCCGGGGGTCGGGGTCGGTGGCGCCGTCGAGGGTTCCGGTGTCGTGCACGGCGTCGCGCACCCGCTGGTCGCGGGTCAGCTCCCGCAGCATCCCCGTTCCCGTCACGATGCCGTCGATGCGTGTACCGGCGAGCGCCGAGTGCAGCAGGTCGAGAGCCCCGTCGCGGGTGGGCGCGTGGGCGATCACCTTGGCGAGCAGAGGATCGTAGAACGAGGTCACCTCCATGCCCGCCTCGATCCAGGAGTCGACGCGCACCCCGGGCGCCACGGGAAACCGCACCGCGGTGACGAGCCCGGTCGACGGCAGGTTGCTGCGGTGGGGGTCCTCGGCGTAGATGCGGGCCTCGACGGCGTGCCCATCGGGCTGCGCAGGGCCGGCGAACAGGGCGGCGGGAAGCGCGTCGGGGCCGCCCGAGGCGAGATCGAGCATGAGTCCGACGAGGTCGACGCCGAACACGGCTTCGGTGACCGGATGCTCGACCTGCAGCCGCGCGTTCACCTCCAGGAAGTAGGCGCGCTCCTCGATCGGATCGTAGACGAACTCCGCCGTACCGGCCGAGCGGTAGGAGATGCGGGCCGCGAGGGCGGCCGCGGTGGAGTGCAGCTCGGCGCGCACCGCGTCGGGGAGCCGGGGAGCCGGCGCCTCCTCGACCACCTTCTGGTTGCGCCGCTGCAGGGAGCAGTCGCGATCGCCGAGCACGGCCACGCGTCCGGCACCGTCGCCGAAGAGCTGCACTTCGACGTGACGGGCCGGGCGCACGAACTTCTCCAGGAACACCCCCGCCGACCCGAAGCTCGCCCGGGCCTGCCGCGTCACCGCGTCGAACGCGTCGGCGACGGCATCGGCGTCGGCGCACACGCGCATGCCGATTCCGCCGCCTCCCCCGGTCGCCTTGAGCATCACCGGGTAACCGATCTCGCCGGCCGCCTCGACCGCCTCCTCGCGGGAGCCGAGCACGCCGGTGCCCGGCAGGAGCGGCACCCCTGCCGCGGCGGCGAGCGCGCGGGCCGTGTGCTTGAGCCCGAAGGCGTCGAGCTGGTCGGGAGTCGGCCCGACCCAGATCAGTCCGGCTGCCTCGACGGCCCGGGCGGCGGTCGCGTTCTCGGCGAGGAAGCCGTAGCCGGGGTGGATCGCGCCGGCGCCGGTGCGCCGGGCGGCGTCGAGCACGGCGGACAGGTCGAGATACGACTCGGCCGCGGGGGCGGGGCCCAGCCGCACCGCCGCATCCGCCTCCCGCACGTGCGGTGCGGCGCGGTCGGCATCGGAGTACACCGCGACGGTCGGGATCCCCCGATCGCGGGCGGAGCGCTGGATGCGCCGGGCGATCTCGCCGCGGTTGGCCACGAGCAGCGGGCCGAAGCCGCTCACGGCCGCGTCACGATCATGCGCAGCGGAGTGCAGCTGAAGTCGTTGCAGGGGTTGTTCATCTGCGGGCAGTTCGACACGATCACGAGCACGTCGCGCTCGGCGCGGAGCGCCACGCGTTTGCCGGGCGCCGACACGCCGTCGACGATGCCGAGCGAGCCGTCGGCCTCGACCGGAACGTTCATGAACCAGTTCAGGTTCGACACGAGGTCGCGCTCTCCGAGCCCGTGCCGCGCGGCCTCCGCGAGGAAGTTCTCACGGCAGGCGTGCTGGTAGAGCGTGTGATGGCCGTAGCGGAGCGTGTTCGACTCCTTGCTGCAGGCCCCTCCGATCGTGTCCTGCCGCTCGATCTCGTTGCCGACCACCGTCAGGAGCGGGAGCCCGCGGTTGCTGCGCAAGACGGTCCCGGTGCCGACGTAGACATTGCCCTGCCAGGCGATGGTGTCGGCAGCGCTGTAGCGCTCCGCGGTGTCGTCGGCGAGATAGGCGAGGAAGTCGGCCGACTGGTTGCCTCCGACGTCGACGATCGTGAGCACGTCGCCGGCGCGCACGACGGCCGACCAGGCGGCCCGCGGCGCGATCCGCTCGTCGAGCACGAGCTCGCCGCCGGACAACGGCTGCGACCAGTCGAGGAGGGCGTCGTCGGCGTGCACGGGTCGTGGGGGAACGGTGGTGATCACTATCGGTGGTCCTCTCAGAGCCCGGCGAGTTCGGCGTAGGCGATCGTGTTGCGGTAGGCGCGTTCCCGTTCGGGCGAGGCCCGGAAGACCTCGTCGTCCTCCCCGGTGACCCGGTCGCGCCAGGCCATGACCCGGAGCGGGCCGACGACGTAGTCGTCCCGTGGATCGAGCGCGTGCGGAACGTTCGCGATCAGCACGATGAGAGGCAGCTCCGCGCGCAACTCGACGGAGCCACCGCCTCCGGCCGACCCCTGCCAGCGCAGAGCGCCGTCGTGCTCGACGCGCACCCCTTGGAAGAAGGTGACCGCGGGCGGCAGGTCGCGGAGCGCGAGCCCGTGCTTGCTTGCGGCGAGGCCCAGCAGTGCCTGCCCGGAGGGCGATGCTCCTTCAGGCCGGGCGTCGCCGTATTTGCGGGTGTTCCAGGCGTCGCTCGTGGTGCCGCAGAAGGCGTCGTGCCGCCCCGAGGTGTCGGCGACGATGGTCGCGAGCACGCGGCCGTCGCCGGAGAGCAGCGGGTGTCCTTCGCCGAGATAGGCCTGCCACGGGATCTTCTGCGTGTCGGCCACGTTCAGGTGCTCCCCCGGCGCCACGGCGTTGAAGACGAGCAGGTGAGCGCAGGCGTCACCGGTCGGGTCATCGAAACGGAGGCGCGTGCCACGCGCCACCCGCAGGTGGGTGTATCCGCCGGGCGCCACCGTCTCGGCCCAGCGGAGTCGGGCCGGGTCGACGCCGGCCGGCGCGAACGGCGCCTCCGAAGCGGGCAGATGCGGCATCCACTCGGAGTCCGTCGCCCGCGCTCGCGCGTCGGCCCGCGCTCGTTCGACACTGCCCAGCTCCTCGATGCGGCCGCTCATGCACCCCTCCCTCGATCCCTTTAGGATCCAATCTAATACATACGGGATCCACATGGATTACGATGGGGTCATGACCCACACAGTCCGCCCGCAGGAAGTCGACCGGTCCGCCCTCGAAGAGAAGCCGCTCGCTCCGCCGAGCGCGACTCCGCTCGACGGCGAGGTGCTGGTGCGTGGCCGCGTCGAGTTCGCCAACGACGACCGCACCATCATCTCCGGCGTCTGGGAGAGCGACATCGGCTCCTCGCGCTGGGAGTTCACGACGCGGGGGGAGATCGTGCACATCCTCTCCGGCACGATGGTGGTGCAGCGCGACGGCGAGGAGGCCGTCGAACTGACGGGCGGCACGGCCGCTTTCTTCCCGATCGGATGGGCGGGAGTATGGACGGTGGTGGAGCCGGTGCGCAAGTTCTACGTGGTCTACCGATGAGCAGCATCTCCCGGCTCCCTCTCCTCACAGAAAGCATCTCCCCCGTGACCGAACCGATCGATCTCAGCATCCCCGTGCATCCCCAGATGCTGCACTGGGGCCGCCGGCCCACCTACGAGATGGTGGAGGTGATCGACGAGACGAGCCCGAGCGAGGTGTCGCGCTGGCTCATCGGCGCGCACACCGGCACACACGTCGATGCGCCGAGCCATTTCGTGAAGGGCGGCACGACCGTCGACCGTCTGCCGCTGGACCACACCGTGGGCCCGGCCCGCGTGCTCGACCTGCGCCACGTCGAGAAGGAGATCACGGCCGACGACCTGATCGCCGCCGGCGCAGCGGGGGCGCGCCGCGTGCTCTTCAAGACGCGCAACTCGACGGATGCCCTCACCCGCACCGAGAAGAGCCCCACCTGGGTGGGCCTCGGGCCGAGCGGGGCGCAGTGGCTCGTCGACAACGGTGTGGTGTTCGCGGCCAACGACTACATGACGATGGAGGCGCCCGACCACACCGAGACCTGGCCGACGCACGTCATCCTCTGCACGGCCGGCGTCGTCATCCTGGAGAACGCGAACCTCGCGCACGCCGAGGCCGGCGACTACTACCTCGTCTGCCTGCCCATCCCCTTCGAAGGCCGCGAGGCCGCACCGGCGCCCTCGGTGCTCCTGCCGCTGCCCGCATGAGCACGGCGGAGCAGCGGGCCGCTCAGCTGGGCCTCGACATCCCCGACTACGCCGATCCGCCGTACGGGCGACGGTACGGGCGACGCCTCAAGGCGTTCCACCGAACGGGGAACCTCGTCGAGTTCAGCGGCATCACGCCGGAGAACCGTCAGGGCGACCGGCTCTTCCCCGGCACCGTCGGTGCCGACGTCACGCTCGAGCAGGCCAACCAGGCCGCTCGGCTCACCGCGATCCACGCGCTCGGCATGATCCGTTACGCCGTGGGCTCGCTCGACAACGTGGCGAGCCTCTCCCGAGCGCTCTGCTTCGTGATGTGCACCCCGGGCTACGAGCCTCTCTACGACGTCTCCAACGGCGCCACCGACCTCTTCCTCGATGTCTTCGGAGACGAGATCGGCAGCGTCGGCCGAGCCACCATCGGCGCGGCCAGCCTGTCGCGCAACAACTGCTTCGAACTCTGGTTGAGCCTCGAAGCCTCACCCGAGGAGTGACGATGCACATCATCCTGGTTCACGGCGCCGGCGGGAGCTCGGCGAGCTGGTCGCTCGTGACACCGCTGCTCGACGAACGGGGCCTGTCGTACTCCGTGGCCGACAACCCGTCGCAGTCGCTCACCGACGACGTCGCGAGCGTGAACGCCCTCATCGACGCCGCGGGCGAACCGGTGCTGCTCGTCGGCCACTCCTACGGCGGCGCGGTCATCACCAATGCGGGCCGCAACGAGAACGTGCACGGACTCGTCTACGTGGCGGCCTTCGCCCCGGCGGAGGGCGAGTCGGTGCAGAAGATCGTGAACAGCTACCCCGAGGCCCTGGTGTCGTCGTTCATGACGCGCGGCGACGACGGCGAATGGATTCCCGACGGCCGCCCCGAAGCGCGTCAGGCGCTCGCCTGGGACGTGCCCGACGAGATCTGGGAGGCCCGCGACGACGACAACCGCGTGTCGGCGAACGCCATCTTCACCGGCGAGACCGGCGCCCCCGCGTGGCAGACGCTGCCCGCCTGGTACCTCCTGGCCACGAACGACAAGCACATCAGGATCGAGGCCCAGCGCGACATGGCCGAACGGGCCGGGGCCGTCGTCTCCGAGGTCGACACGAGCCACGCGGTTCCGCACGCCGCGCCGGCCCGGGTCGTCGAGATCATCGAGCAGGCGCTCGGGTCGATCGACCCCATCGCCTGACGCGTCCGCGCCCGGTCGGCGACGGGCCACCGGGCGGTCAGCCCAGGGCGTCGAGGTCTTTCATCACCCGGCCGCCCTGCGCGACCAGGCGGATGGCGTCGGGCTCTGCCAGGGCGTCGGGTCGTGCGAGCGGGTCCACCGCCGTCACCGTGAAATCGGCCAGTTTCCCGGCCTGCAGCGAGCCGAGCTGGTCGTCGAGGCGGAGCAGCCGCGCACCCGCCAGGGTTCCGGCGTGCACGGCCGCGAGCGGCGAGAGCCCCGCCCGCACGAGGTGCCCGATCTCGGTCAGATTGCGCCCGTGGACGTGGATGCCGGCATCCGTTCCCAGCGCGACCGGCACTCCGGCGGCGATCGCGCGACGGATGGACTCCCGCGCGTTCGTGCGTCGAGCCGACGCGGGGTCGTCCTCTCCCGCTCCGCGACGCAGCAGCGTGCTGAGCGTGGGCACCAGCACCGTGCCGCGGTCGAGCATGAGGGCGATGGTCTGGTCGGAGAGCTCGTAGCCGTGCTCGATGCTCGCCACACCACCGAGCACCGCTGCGCGCGCCCCCTCGTCGTTCTGCGCGTGCGCCGCGACGGGCTGACCCTGCCGGCCCCCCATCTCCGCGACGATGGCGGCGACGTGCTCTTCGGGGAGACCTCGGTCGGACGGGTCGTCGTGCGGGGAGCTCATTCCGCCCGACGCGCACACCTTGACGACGTCGGCACCCGTGCGCACCAGGGCACGGACCGCCTTGACGACCTCGTCGACGGTGTCGACCACGGCCCACCCGGGAGTGGTCGCGCGCTCGGCCCAGAGCGGGAGGGAGCCGTTGGCCAGCACGGGGTCGGCGTGCCCGCCGGTGGGCGAGAGCATGGCGATCGCCAGATGCAGGCGGGGGCCGACGACATCCCCCGCGGCGATGCGGGAGCGGTAGCCCGGCGTGAGCCCGCTGAGGTCGCGTGCGGTGGTCACCCCGGCGTCGACGGTCGACCGCAGGTTGCCGAGCGCCGCGACGACGTGCTCCTCGGGAAACCAGGCACGCTGGGTCTCGACCGGGTCCCAGGTGCTCATGCTGAGGTGCACGTGCGCGTCGACGAAGCCGGGCATCAGGTGGCCGCCGGCGACGTCGATGACGCGCACGCCGGCGAGATCGCGGCGCCGGCGAGGCCCCGCATACACGATGCGGCCGTGATCGACCTCGATCTCGGCATCCGGCACCGGGTCGCCGAGCGTTCCGTCGAGCAGGGTGGCGCCGACGAGCCGATACGGCTCGGTCGCCACCGGCGTTCCGGGGAGCCTCGCCATCACAGGTCGAGCGTGAACCCGGGCGCTCCCGGATCCGCATCGAGGAGCGTGCGGGTGTACCAGTGCTTCGGATCGGCGTAGATCTCGGCCACGGGGCCGGATTCGACCACCTCTCCGCGGTACATCACGACGACCTCGTCGCTGACGTTCTGCACCACCGCGAGGTTGTGCGAGATGAACATCATCGTGACGCCGAGGGAGTCCTTGATCTCGGCGAGCAGCTCGAGGATCTGGGCCTGCACCGACACGTCGAGGGCGGAGGTGATCTCGTCGGCGATCACGAACGACGGCTCGACGATCAGGCTGCGGGCGATGGCGACCCGCTGGCGCTGGCCGCCCGAGAACTCGTGCGGGTAACGGGCCATCATGTCGGCCGAGAGGCCCACACGTTCGAGCCAGAAGGCGATCGTCTCGGAATACCGCCGCACGCGGGCGTGCAGGGGGTCGAGCGCCTCGGCGAGGGTCTGACCGATCGTGCGCCGGGGTGAGAGGGAGGAGAACGGATCCTGCGGGATCATCTGCACCCGCCGGCGATACGCGAACGCACCGCGCTGACTGTGACTGATCCGGGTCACGTCGATGGTGTCGACCGTCACCTGGCCGTTCTCCGGCCGCACGGTTCCCACCAGCACCTTGGCCAGGGTGGACTTGCCCGATCCCGACTCGCCCACCACGCCGACCGTCTTTCCGGCCGCGATGCTCATCGACACGCCGTGGAGCACCCGGGTGGCGCCGAACGACACGTCCAGATCGCGCACGGTCACCATCTCGTCGGTGTCGGTGTCGGCGACGGGCGGCGCTCCGGTCGTCGCGCTCATCGAAGAGCCTCCGAACCCGCCGTGACAGCACCCGGCACGTGCACCACAGGTGTCGCCGCCAGCAGCTGACGCGTGTAGGGATGCTTCACCGACTCGGGCGAGAGGTGCGCCATGTCGTCGATGCGCTCCACGATCTCTCCTTCTTTCATCACCAGCACCCGGTCGCAGAGTGCCCGCACGACACCGAGGTCGTGCGAGATGAAGAGCACCGAGGTGCCCATCTCCTTGTTCATACGTTTGATCAGCGAGAGCACCTCGCGTTGCACGGTCACGTCGAGGGCGGTGGTCGGCTCGTCGGCCACGAGGAGCTGGGCGTTGGTGCTCATCGCCGAGGCGATCATCGCGCGTTGCTTCATGCCGCCGGAGAGCTGGTGCGGATACTGCCGCAGGCGCCCCTCCGGATCGGTGAGCAGCACCTCCGAGAACCGCTCGACGAGGTTGCGCCGGGCTTCTGTGCGCTTCTGTCCGAGCACTTTCACCAGCACGTCCGAGAGCTGCGACCCCAGAGTGAGGGCCGGATTCAGGGCCGTGCCCGGATCTTGGTACACGAGCGCCACCCGGCGGGCGAGATCCTTCCTCGACAGGTTGTCGAAGAGGTCCGCCCCGGCGAGCGAGAGCCGGCCCGCCGAGGCGGTCAGCCCCTCCGCGAGCAGTTTCGCGACGACGGATGCGGTCACCGACTTCCCCGAACCCGATTCGCCGACGATCCCGAGCACCTCGCCGCGATCGATCGTGAACGAGACGTGCGAGACGAGCTCCTTGCCCGAGTCGTTGTGACGCACCGAGAGGTCGTCGACCACGAGGAGCGCGTCCGAGTGCACCGGGGTCGCCGCCGAGGCGGGCGCCGGCACCGGCGCCCGGAGCATCCGGGCCCGGCTCGTGTTCGAACGGGGGTTCGCCGCGGCCGCGAGCCCGTCGCCGATGAACAGCGCAGCCATCGAGGCGAAGATCAAGGCGGTGGCGGGGGCCACCACCAGGATCGGGTTGGTGTAGATCTTCTTCACGCCCTCGTTGAGCAGCGACCCCCAGTCGAACGCGGGGCTCTGCGCGCCGAGCCCGATGAACGACAACCCGGCCAGTTCGACGAGGGTTCCCGCGAACGCCTGCGCGATCAGGATGAGCAGCGGCTCCGCCATGTTCGGGACGACGTGGCGCGCCGCCACGCGCCCCACCGGAACGCCCATCAGGCGGGCGGTGACGACGTAGTCGCGCGAGGCGATCCCCGCGGCGAGGTTGGCGGTGAGGCGGGCGAAACCGGCGGTGTTCGCCACCGCGATGGCGAGCACGGCGGGCAGGATGCCGCGCCCGAGGATCGCCGCGACCACGATGGCCACGAGCATCGCCGGATAGGAGACCCAGAACTCGATGACGCGCAGCGATGCCTCGCGCACCCTCCGCGGAGCGAGCCAGACGCCGACGCCGATGCTGATGCCGGCGAGAGCGGCGAGGAGGGTCGCGGAGATCGCCGCCAGCACGGTGACCCTGGTGGCGACGAGAGTGCGTGCGAGCATGTCGCGACCGAGGCCGTCGGTGCCCATCGGGAACGCGCCGGTCGGGCCCGAATTGCGGGTGCTCGTCATCGCGGTCGCGCTGTCGCCGTAGTAGATCGGCGCGATGACCGCCACGAGCAGCACGACGGCGAACATGACGTAGCCGACGTAGAGCATCGGCGAACCACGGAAACGCCACCGGCGGGCGGGATCGAGGGGTGGGGTCACCGGACTAGCCACGGTCGTCTCCCAGGGTGCGGGGATCGACGAGGCCGAGCACGACGTCGATCAGAAGGTTGAAGACGAGTGAGATCGTCCCGATCATGAAGACCGACGCCCGGATGACGGGGTAGTCCTTGTACTCCGAGATCGCCTGAACCACCACGCTGCCGATGCCGGGCCACGCGAAGACCGCCTCGACGATCAGTGTCGACCCGAGGAGGGCGGTGAGGATGATGCCCGAGAGCGTCAGCGCGGTCGTGAGCAGATTCGGGAGCATGTGCTTCGCATACAGCGTTCCCGAACCCAGCCGCCAGCCGCGAGCCGTGCGCATGTAGTCCTGCTCGAGGATGACCGAGGTCTCCCGTCGCACGATACGGGCGATGCTGGCGATGCAACCGATGCTGAGGGCGGCGACGGGGAGGATCGCCGACTGCACCACGCTGTATGCGGGTGAGTACGCCGGAGGCAGCAGAGCCAGCCAGACCGCGAACACGGTGACGAGGATCGTGGCCTGCACGTACGCCGGGATGGAGGAGACGACCCCCGCACCGATGTTGAAGCTGTGGTCGAGCCAGCGATGGCGGTCACCGCGCGTGATGATGCCCACGGCCATGCCGAGGGCGAGGCCGATCACCAGGAAGATCACGAGCGAGGTGAAGGCGATGGAGATGGTGTACGGCGCCGCCGCTCCCACGATCTGCAGCGCGGGCACCTTGTAGTGGAAGGAGGTTCCGAAATCGCCCTGCACCACGTGGGCGACGTAGCTGCCGAGCTGAAGGAGAAGCGGCTGGTCGAGGCCGAGCTCGACCCTGATCTGATCGACCTGGGCCTGACTGGCATCCTCCCCCGCGATGGCGGACGCCGGATCGCCGGGGATGAGCTGGACGATGAAGAAGGTCACGAAGATCAACAGGATGATGTTGGTCACGAGACCGATGAGACGGCGCACGGCGAACCTGCGCCAGGCCCCGGCCAGGCTGCTGGCCGCGACGGCCTGCGAGCCGGCCTGGGCGGGCCGGCTCGCAGTCGTGGCTGAACCGGACGACGAGTCGTCGTCTCGATCAACGATGGTGTGCACCTCGGGTCTCCTTAATCGTCCGGTTCAGCGAGCGCGTGTTTCCGTGCGCTCTCGGGTCAGCTCGTGATGCGCATCGACGAGATGTCCCAGTAGCCCGAGAACACGCTCGAGGCGTAGCCCTGACGCGCGATGATGAAGTGCGTGTCGGTGATGAGCGGGGTCATCGACATGTCTTCGAGGATGGTGCGCTGCGCGTCTTCGAAGGCGGAGCACTGTTCGGCCGGGTCGGTCGCCGCGAGCGCCGCCTGCAGGTCGGCAAACCCTTCGGCGTTGTCCACCCCGGCGATGTTGCGGCCGCCGTTCGCCGCCGTCGGACCGACGTAGGTCGAGATGGCCTCGCTCAGCGGGTTCGCCGTCGTGGTGGCGTTGAGGGCGATGTCCCACTTCTCGGGCTGGGTGCGCATCTCGGCCTGCCAGTCGGCCGGATCCAGCGCCGACACCTCGACCGTGGCGCCCGCGGTGCGCAGCGACTCCGCGAGGAAGTCGATGGCCGGGTCCCAGTTCGACATGGCGAGGAGGCGGATGGTCTGGCCGGTGAGCACCTTGGTGGCGGCGGCCACGTCGAACGCGGGCAAGAGGTCGGAGCCGTCGAGCGTGCAGGCGACCGATGACGCGGTGACCGTCAGCAGCGGGGTGCCCAGGCTGTCGAGGCCGGCCGCGTTGAAGCCCTCCTTGTCGATCGCCTGGGAGACCGCCTTGCGGAGGTCGGGACGATCGAGGAAGACCGAGCCGGTGCCGGGGTTCTGGTTGAAGATCAGCGTGTAGGCCGAGCTCGGGATGGTGACGTAGGAGTACGCCGAGTCGTCGACGAACCGCTGAGCGTTCGAGTCGTAGAAGCGGGAGATGTCGATGCCGCCCGAGGCGACCAGGTTGGCGCTCGTGTTCGAGTCGGTGGAGACGGTGATGTTCACCGTCTTGGCGGGCGTGCCGGTGACGCCCTGCCAGTCGGGCCAGGCGTCGTAGTCGTCGCGCAGGGTGTAGGTGGCGCTGACCCCGGCGGCGAAGTCCGCGAGCGTGTACGGCCCCGACCACGCACCGGCGACCGTTCCGGCGGCGAGACCGGGGAGGTCGGCGAGGCCCGCCGGGCAGATGATGCCGGTGACCTCGGAGGTCAGTCCGTCCAGCACTTCGGAGTAAGGCTCGGTGAGGTCGATGGTGACGGTGCCCGCCGTGTCGTCGGCGGTGAAGCTCGGCGTGCCCGGACCGAACACCGTGGCCTTCGAGGCCTGTGCCGACGAGTCGGATGCCGTGGCGAGGTATTCGAGCGAGGCGGCGACGATCGACGGGGTGATGACCGTGCCGTCGGAGCAGGTGGCGTCGGTCCGGATCGTGAATTCGTACTCGGTGCCCGATTTCGCGGTCCAGTCGGTGGCGAGGCCGCCGATGTAGCCCTCGGTCTCGCCCTTGCGCAGCAGCGTGTCGAAACCGAGACGGGCGACGGTGACGTCGGACGAACCGGATGCGAGGGCCGGGTCGAAGGTGGTGGGCGCGTACCAGAGCTCGGTGTTGATGACGCCGTCACTGGCGGCGGCGGTCCCCGCGGCGGAGCCGGTGGCTCCACAGCCGGTGAGCGCGAGACCGGCTGCGCTGAGAAGCGCGGCGGCGACGATGACCTTCCTCCTGGTGACGCTGTGGTGCTTGATATTCACGGGATCTCCTCTTGCGGCGGATGGTGCAGGTGAATGGAGCGGGTATCGGATTCGTGGATCCAATTCCTACCATTATGCATCCACCAATGTTTCATTTGGATTACATCACCAGACCCGGGCCCGTTTCGACGGCAGGAGCGCCGCGACATCCGTCGAAAACACCTCGGCGCCGCGGGTGACCCAGACCCGCGCATCAGGCCAGTAGTCGCTGAGCAATTCGGCGCACACACCGCAGGGTTCGATCAGATGCAGCGTGCCGGCGGGGCGGCGCAGAACGCTCACGATGGCCTCGACCCGCGCCCGCCCTCCGGCGCCGTGGGCGATCGCCGCACCGGCCGCGACGCCCTCCGCACAAACCGCGCTCCGACGGGCGGACCCGTCGACGTGAACGCCCGTCACGATGGCGCCGTCCGACATCCGGAAGGCCGCAGCCACCTCGTGCCGGCCTTCGCGATAGACCGCGGAGAGCAGGTCGCGAGCCGTGTCGAGCAGCTCGGCATCGGCGTCCGGCATCGCGTCGGGGCGCGCGAGAAGAGGGCGGTCGGTCACGCCGCCACCGGCAACCGCAGCAGACGGGCGAAGTTCAGACCCTCCACGAGAGCGCGATCGGCCTCGTCGGGGATGGCCTTGGCGATCTTCATGCGCTCGAGGTCGAAGTCCGAACCCGGCCACTCCGAACCGAGCAGGATCTTCTCCGCGCCCAGACGCGCGTAGGCGCGCCTGACATCCGCCATGAGCGTGGCGGATGTCTCGAGAAAGACGTTCTCCCGGCGCTCGGCGACGATGATGGCCTCCGGCACGTTCCAGACGGCACCCATGTGGGCGATGATGGTCGGCACCTCGGGGTGGTCCTTCACGATCTCCTCGATCGCGAAGGGCGCGCAGAAGGCGTCGTCGAGCGCATTGATGATCACGGCCATGCCGTTCTCGGCGCAGGCGCGGAACACCGGGTCGAGGAGCCCGTGATCGGCGACGTGGTAGCCGTGCATACTCGGGTGCAGCTTGAGGCCGCGGATGCCCGCCGCTGCGAGCCGCCCGATCTCCTCGATGGCGTCGTCGGCCTGGGGCATGACCTGGCCGAAGCCGATGAAGCGGTCGGGGTGGGCATCCTGCAACCCGATGATGAAGTCGTTCTCGATGCGCTGCGCGAGCGAGCACACCATCGCCATGTCGACGCCCGCGGCATCCATGCGGGTGAGGATGCGGTTCGGGTCGAACGGGGTGTAGGCCGGGGGCTCTTCACCCGGCCGCGCCCCCGAGAGGTAGTCCGAACGACCGCGGACGTCTTGAGTGGTGTTGTATGCATCGATGATCATGAAGAACCGTGTTTCTCTAGCCGAAGCGCACTCTGCGCGGATCCATTCTTGGAGGTATAGTATCCAATCTTATGGACATCTCACCTGGACGCCGGAGTGCCCGGTGATCGAATCCGTCTTGGGACCGGTGTCCCCCGAGCGCCTCGGAACCGTCTCGACCAACGAGCACGTTCTCACCGACTCCCGCGGCCTGCTCCGGCCCACCCGGGAGGGGGGCACGCTTTCGGGGCCGATCCGCCCCGAGATCCTCGGCGATCTGCGGTGGAGCTGGCTGTCGCTGGCCGACAATCTCACCCTCGACGACGAGGAGAGCGCGGTCGACGAGCTGTCGGCCGCCGCCCGGCTCGGGCTCACGACCATCGTGGAGGCGACGTCGGTGGGCATGGGGCCGCGGCACCGCGACCTTCCGGAGATCTCGCGGCGCAGCGGCGTGGCGATCGTGGCGGCCTACGGGAGCTACATCGACAAGACGCTGCCGTCGTGGTGGCGCGATCTCGACGAGCAGTCCATCGAGCAGATGTTCACGGCCGCGCTGGTCGACGCCGTTCCCGGCACCGGTTTTCGTGCGGGCCTTCTCGGGCTGCTCGGCACGAGCGCCGAGATCACTCCGGCGGAGCGTCGCGCGCTCGACGCGGCCGCCCGCAGCGCCGCCGCGGCGGGGGCGAGCGTGAGCATCCGCCTCGATGCCGCCGCGCGCCGCGGGCCCGAGGTGGCGGAGCTGCTCCAGGCGCAGGGCCTGCCGGCGGAACGCATCCTGTTCTGCAACATCGACAAGGTCCTCGACCTGGGCTATGTCACCGATGTCGTCGACACCGGCGCCGTGGTCGAGTTCGCCTTCGGCAGCGAGCACCAGTTCGGCGACGGGGCACGCGACGCGACCGATGAGCAGCGCATCGACTTTCTCTTCGAGCTGCTCGGGGAGCGTCCGGATGCCGCCGTCACGCTGTCGTGCTCGGTCTGGACGAAAGGTCAGTTGAGCCGTCACGGCGGAATGGGGTACGGCCACGTGGTGGGCCGCGTCGGCCCCTCGTTGCTCCGCAGAGGTCTCCCGGAGTCGGCCCTGCACGAGATGCTGGTGACGACTCCGGCACGTCTGCTCGATCGGGGCTAGCCGGGAGGGGTTCACCTGCTCATGGTGCGCCTTCGACGTTTCAGGGGTGTTTCCCCGGCGTGACCATCAGCCCGGAGACCGTGCCGTGGAAAGGGAGGATGAGCTCTCCGCCGCGTTCCGAGCGGGCACCACGGCGGAACCGGCCGCGCGGCGGCAGCATCCGGGCTCCGACGACGACCGAGGCGGCGGCCTCCTCGATCCAGCCCGCGGCCCGAACCCGGATCTCCAGGCGCTCGCCGGGTGCCCCCGGCAGCAGCGCGGCGATCGCGGCGGCCTCGCCGGGCGCGAGCGGCGCTCCCGCGGCGAGGCTCACCGGCCCGGCCACGGTGCCGAGACCGACCACGGCACGGCCCTGCTCGTCGACGCCGATCCACCAGCCGGACGCGTCTTCGCCGTGGGAGAGGGCGATTCGTGGTCGCCCGGCAGGGCCGTCGGCGGCCGGCGTGATCGTCACGCGCACCGTGCATCCTCGCTCGTCGACGAGGGGAACCGGATCGAGGATGCCCGCCGAGCCGTCAGACCACTCCACCGCGGGCTCCTCCTCTTCTGTCGTGACCGGCGCGCGCCCGCGCCGGTCGGCGTGGGTTCAGGCGGGAATCCCCGTCGGCACGGCGCCGACATGCCCGAGCACGTCTTCGATCGCCGCTCCGATCTCGAGCAGGCGGGCGTCGCCGCGCGAGGGGCCGACGAGCTGCATTCCCACGGGCAGACCCGATGCGGTGAAGCCGGCCGGGGTCGCGAGCACCGGATGCCCGGTGACGGTGATGCGGCAGGCGGCGCGCTGCCAGAAGAAATAGCGGTCGAACTCCACGCCGTCGATCTCCGACACCCATTCGACCTCGGCCGGGGGTGCCGCGACCGGTGTCGCGGGATAGATGACGGCATCGACCTCGGTGAGCACCGCGGCCGTGCGGCGGAAGATCTCGGTGCGCACGGCGAGCGCCTCGGCGTAGGTGTCGGCGGTGAGCGCCCGGCCCTCGCGCACGTTGCGCAGGTAGTCCTCGCGGAATCCGGAGCGCCCGTCGTCGAAGCGGGCCTTGCCGTCGGTGCCGAAGCCGAACATCTCGATCGCCTGCCACGCCTCGTCGGCCCCGGAGAGGTCGGGCTCGAGGTCGACCACCACCACGCCCGCGGCCTCGAGGGTCGCACGGGCTTCGGCGAGCACCCGGCGCACCTCCGGGTCGATCGGCAGGCCGCCGACGTCGGGGCTCCAGCCGAGCCGCAGCGTCTCCGGTCGAGGTGCGCTCCCGACGAGGAGACCGGAGGGGTCCTCCACCCAGGAGAGCGGGGCCCGGCTGTCGCGCCCCGAGATGCCGGAGAGCAGGAGAGCGGCGTCACGGGAGTCCCGGGCCATCGGGCCGAGCACGCCGTGCGGGTCCCAGCCGTTTCCGAGGCGGCCGGTGGGCACGGTGCCGGGCGTCGGGCGCAGGCCGACGATGTTGCAGAGCGAGGCGGGATAGCGGATGCTGCCGCCGCTGTCGGAGCCGTCGGCGATCGGCAGCATTCCCGCGGCGAGCGCCGCGCCCGCGCCGCCACTGGAGCCGCCGGCGTGGCGGGAGAGATCCCACGGGTTGCGGCAGATCCCGCGGATGGGGTTGAAGGTGAGCGTGCCGAGCCCCACCTCGGGCGTGTTCGTCTTGCCGATGATGAGAGCACCCGAGCCGCGCAGCTTCTCGGCCAGCACGCTGTCGCGCGTGGCGGGGCGGGCATCCCGGTACGCCGCCGAGCCGTGCGAGGTCGGGAGGCCGGCCACGTCGATCAGGTCTTTCACGCCGGTCGGCAGCCCGTGCAGGGGTCCGACGACCTCGCCGGCGGCGACAGCGGCATCGGCGCGAGTGGCCATCTCGAGCGCCTCGGTCTCGGTGACGAGCGACACGAAGGCCGCGACATCGGGTTCGACCTCGGCGATGCGGTCGAGATGGGCGCGCATGACCTCGACGGCGGAGATCTCCCGGGCGGCGATCCCGGCCGCGAGATCGCGGGCGGTCCAGCGGTACAGCGGCGCTTCGGCCATCATCAGGTCTCCCTCGTGTAGACGGTTCTGCCTCCGACGTCCGTGCGCAGCACGGTGAGCTGCCGGAGATCGTCGACGGCGGTCTCGAGCGGGTCGTGCGACCACAGCGCCCAGTCCGCGCGGAATCCGGGCCGGAGTGCTCCGCGCTCGTGCTCGGCCATCGCGGCGTAGGCGGCTCCGGTGGTGTAGGCGGCGAGTGCCTCGTGGATCGTGATCGCCTCGCGGAGGCTCAGCGGCTCGGCTTCGCCCGCCACGCGACGGGTCACCGCCTGCCACAGGAGGTGCCGCGGATCGAACGCGAAGAAGGGGCCGTCGGAGCCGAAGGCGACGGTGGCGCCGGCGTCGAGCCAGCCGCGCACGGGGTTGGCCGACTCGGCGCGGTCGCCGATCGCCCGGCGGAGACCGGCGCCGTTGTGCCAGATGATCGAGGGCTGCAGAGAGGCGATCACACCGGCGGCGGCCGCGCGCCGCATGATCTCCGGGGTCGTCTCGAGATAGGCGTGGATCGCCTGGAACCGCAGGGGGACGACGGCGTCGCCGGCGCGCTCGGCCGCGCGCGCGACGAGGTCGACGGCCGCGGCTCCCACGGCGTGCGTGCCGACGCCCCAGCCGTGCTCCGCGCACCAGAGCACGAGTCGTTCGTAGTCCTCGTCGGAGAGACGTTGGAGGCCGCGGTAGCCCGAGGCGTTCCACGGCTCCTGCAGCAGCGCCTGGCCCTTGAGCGCCTCGCCGTCGGCGTAGACCTTGATGGGGCCGAGCCGCAGCATCGCATCGCCGAAACCCGTCGACACCCCGGTTCCGTCGAGATGGGCGATGACCGCGTCGACGTCGGGGAACGCCGCGGTGCCGAGGTCGAGGAAGGGCATCGCGAGCGTACGCATCGTGAGGAGCCCGCGGCGATGCGTCTCCTGGTAGCCGCGCATCTCGTCGATCGTGACGGCCGGGTCGACCACGCCGGTGATGCCGAGGGCGTGCAGGAGCGGCTGCACCCGCACGAGCGCACGCACCCGGTCGGCGAACGGCGGATGCTCGGGGCCGTCGTCGTCGAAGCTCTCGCGCATCGCGTCGATGTACCGGTCCACGCCGTCGTCGGCCCCGAGGTAGTCGAGAGCCTTGAGCCCCGCGCGCTGCAGATGCAGATGGGCATCGATGAGGCCGGGGAGCACGACGCCGTCGAGCTCCTCCACCGGAGTGCCCGGCGCCATGGCCGCCTGCACCTCGGCGAGATCGCCGATGGCCGCGATGCGCCCGTTCGACACGGCCAGAGCTTCGGCGCGCGGGAGCTCGGCGTACATGGTCACGATGTGACGGGCGACGACGATCCGCGCGCCGGAGGATGCCGGGGCGTTCACTGCGGAGAGGTGCGAGCCGATGATCCGCCTCCTGAAGCGAGAATGGTCCGACTAATTGGATACACAGTTCACTATACTGGATCCATGACTGAGGCAACTCCGGTCGTCGTCGTGGGCCTCGGGCCGGCTGGCGTGATCGTATCCCGGGTGCTGGCCGGCGCGGGAATCCCGGTGCTCGCCCTCCAGCCGCAACCGGAGCCCGCACACCGCTCGCCGACCGCCTCTCCCCCGCCGACGGTGCGCCGCTCGCCGGCCGAGACGGCCGCGCCCGCGCGAGCGCCGCACCAGGGCGCCGACCGCCTCGGCGGGTCGAAGCATCTCGCCGCCCCGCAGAGCTACCGGCTCGACCCCGGCGCATTCGACTCCTGGCCGCTCTCGATCGACGAGCTCGACGGCTACTACCGCCGGGTCGAACGCGCGTTCCGGGTCGCGCCCCGGCCGGAGACCGCGTGGACCGCCCGGATGCACGCCGCCGCGCTCTCGATCGGCCACGCGCCGTTCGCCGCTCCCGCCGCCGCCTCGGGAGACACGTCGGCGCTGCTCCGGCATCCGGGCATCACGGTCGTCGACGCGACGGTGACCCGCGTCATCCGCGACTCCTCCGGAGCGGTCACGGGAGTCGAGAGCATCGACGCGTCCGGTCAGAGGCACCGCACCGCCTGCCGCACGGTGGTCGTCGCGGGAGGCGTGATCGCCGGCATCCGGCTCCTGTTGCTCTCGGGCATCACCGGAGGCGGGCTCGTGGGCAGCGGCCTGATGTCGCACAACGCGTTCACGGTCAACGGGCTCTTCCCCGGTGTCGATCTCGGCCGGGACCGGGCGGGCGCCGCGTCCGCGGTGGCGATCTCGGAGTTCGAGGGTGATCGCTTCGACCACGCCGGCCTCGGTTTCACGGGCGGCTCGGTGCTGCAGGCGGCGATGACCGGCCCGCGCACGGCCGCGTGGCGCGAAGCCTGCGCCACCGGCCTCCCGTCGGCCACCGCGGGCGACGATCCGGTCGCCTGGATACGCCGGCACGAGTCGTCGATCGGCACGGTGTGGGCCCAGCCCGACCAGCTCGCCCGCCCGGAGAACCGGGTCGACCTCGACCCCACGCATCGCGACGTGGCGGGCGACCCCGTCGCACGGGTGACCTTCGACCTCGCCGACGACGACCGGTTGCGCTGGCGTTTCCTCGCCGACCGGATGCGGCGATGGCTCGAGGCCGCCGGTGCCGGCACCACGTGGGCCGCGCCGATCGAGCCGCAGCCGCTCGGCACGCACCTCTACGGCGGCGTGCCCATGGGCGCCGATCCGGCCACCTCGGTGGTGGACTCCTTCGGCCGGGCCCACGACACGCCGGGCCTCGTCGTGGTGGGGTCGTCGACGTTCCCGTCGACCGGCGGCCGGGGCCCGGTCGAGACCATCGAGGCGCTCGCCTGGCGCACGGCCGAGCGCCTCGCGAGAGACGCCCGCCGCGCTGCCCCCTCGGCTAGATCGCGATGACCACGCTCTTCGGCTCGCAGAATCCGCGCAGTCCCTCGTCGCCGAGATCGCGGCCGAGGCCCGATTCGCCGACCCCGCCGAAGCTGAGCGCGGGGTCGAAGACGTTGTAGGTGTTCACCCACACGGTGCCGGCCACGAGGGCCCCCGCCATCCGGTGGGCGCGCGAGAGGTCGCGCGTCCAGACCCCCGCGGCGAGCCCGTAGGCGTTGTCGTTGGCGATGCGCACCGCATCCGCCTCGTCGTCGAACGGGATGATGCCGACGACCGGTCCGAAGATCTCCTCGCGCGCGATCGTCATGTCGTTCGTGACCCCGGAGAACAGCGTCGGCTCGACATAGAAGCCGGGTTCCCGGATGCCGCCGCCCACCTCGAGGGTGGCGCCCTCCTCGATACCGGTGCGGATGTAGCCGAGCACGCGCTGACGCTGCTCCTCCGAGACGAGCGGCCCCACCGTGATGCCACCGTCGAGTCCGTCGCCGACGGGCACCGTGCGCACGGCTGCGGCGAGACGCTCGGTCATCTCGGCGAGGATCGAGCGCTGCACGAGCAGACGGCTGCCCGCGGTGCACATCTGGCCGGAGTGCCCGAAGGAGGCGCGCATGGCCGTCATGACGGCGGCGTCCAGATCCGCGTCGTCGAAGACGATGTTGGGGCTCTTGCCGCCGAGTTCGAGTGTGACGCGCTTGAAGTCGTCGGCGGCGACGTGTGCGACGCGCCGGCCGACCTCCGTCGAGCCCGTGAAGGTGATCTTCGCGATGCCGGGGTGCGCGATGAGCGCCGCACCGACCGCGCCGTCGCCCGTCAGCACGCTGACGACCCCGTCGGGCACGCCGGCCTCCTGCATGATCTTCGCCAGGCGCAGGAGGGTGACCGGCGTGTCTTCGGCGGGCTTCGCGATCACCGGGCAGCCCGCCGCGAGAGCCGGTGCGAGCTTGAAGGCGGCCGTCATGATCGGGAAGTTCCACGGCAGCACGATCGCCACCGGGCCCACCGGCTCCAGCACGGTGTAGACGTGGTGGGCGCCGCCGTCGATCGGGATCACCGATCCGCCGAGCCGTGAGGGCGCACCGGCGAAGTGCCGGAACGTGCGGGCGGCGCTCGCCGTGTCGGCCCGTGACCGCTCGATCGGCTTGCCGTTGTCGCGCGTCTCGAGAACCGCGAGTTCTTCGAGCTGCGCCTCGATGAGGTCGGCCACCCGGTTCAGGATGCGCGCCCGGTCGAGCGGGACCATGCCGCGCCAGCGCCGGTCGGCGTGAGCGGCGACGGCGGCGGCGACCGCCGCGTCGACGTCGGCCGGAGTGGCGTCGGCGACCGTCGTGAGCACCTCCTGGGTCGCCGGGTCGACGACGTCGCGAAGCGTGCGCCCTCCGGCCTCGACCCAGTCGCCCGCGAGGAAGAAGGGCTCATAGGCCGGCAGGGCCTCGACGGTGGATCTGATGCTCATCTGGTGTTCTCTCTTCGTTGTGCGGATGCTCGTGCGGGCGGGATCAGAAGATCCCGAAGTACTCGCGCTGCTCCCAATCGGAGACGTGGCGGAGGTAGCGGCCGAACTCGGCGCGCTTGATCGCTGCGTACCAGTCCACCACGGTCTGGCCGAGCGCTTGCCGGAAGGCGTCGTCGGCCGCCAGAGCATCGACGGCGGCGCCGAGCGATGTGGGCAGTGGCGGCGCATCCGTCTCGTAGGGATCGGTCGTGGGCGGCGGGGGCGTGAGGCCGCGCTCCATGCCGTCCATGCCGCTGATCAGCTGCGAGGCGATGTAGAGGTAGGGGTTCGCGGCCGGCTCGCCCGAACGGTTCTCGAGGCGCGTCGCCGGGTCGCCCGGGCCGCCCACCGCGCGGATCATCGCACCCTTGTTGTCGATGCCCCAGGCGACCCGGTCGGGGGCGAGGGAGAACGGCTGATAGCGCTTGTAGCCGTTCACCGTGGGGGTGGTGAACGCGGCGGCTGCGGGCGCGTGCGCCAGCAGGCCGGCCAGGTACGATCGTGCGAGCGCGCTCAGCGGCCCGGTCTCCGTCTCGGCGTCGGGGATGAACACTGGCTCGCCGGTGCCGAGCATCGAGAGCGACTGGTGCAGGTGCCATCCGGTCGACGCACCCTCCGCCCCCTGGGGCCGGGACATGAAGGTCGCGTGATACCCGAGCCCTCGCGCGATGCGCCGCACCGCCATCCGGCAGAGCACGACCGCATCGGCGATGACCGCGGCGTCGCCGGCCTCCATCGTGATCTCGAACTGGCTGGGGCCGAATTCGAGCTCGATCGAGCGCAACGGCAGGTCGAGCAGCGTCAGGCCCTGGTAGAGGGCGTCGACGAAGGGCTGCAGGGCGTCGAGCGATTCCTCGTGCAGCAACTGGGAGCCCCGCGTGGTCGGCGAGGCGCTGATCGCGTCGCCCGGCCGGCCGGGCGCACCGACGTGGCCGGGAGCCAGCGACTCGTCGTCGACTTTGTAGAGATGGAACTCGAGCTCGGCGCCGACCGTCATCGCGAGCCCCCGGGAGGCGAGGGCGGCGAGCTCGGTCCGCAGGATCGTGCGCGTGCAGAACGGCACCGGGGCGCCGTCGGGAAAGCGCAGATCGCAGAGGATCCACGCCGTGCGATCGGTCCACGGCAGCACCCGGAAGGTGGTCGGGTCGGGCACGAGCACGATGTCGCCGGCGCCGCTGAAGCCCTCCACGCCCACGCCGGTCTCGGCCGAGAAGACAGAGAACACCGACAGCCCGGAGGTGTCTTTCAGCAGCAGGGAGCTCGGCACCGTGAGGCCCGAACGCAGGGCGGCGGCGACGCCGGCCCGCGTGACGGTCTTGCCGCGGAGGATTCCGTGCTGGTCGACGAAGGAGAAGCGCACCATCTCGATGCCGAGCTCGTCCATGACGCGCCGCAGCTGGCCGGCGGCGGCGTACTGCGCCTCCGACCACAGGTCGTGACGGGCCACGAAGCCGGTGCGCTCGGCCGCGAGGATCGGGCGAGCCGACACCCCGCCGCCGTTCTCCGACACGCGCCGTTCGTCGGCGTTGCGCTCACGCATCGACCGAGACCTCCACGCTCGCCTGGGGTCCTGCCCACGGCGACGCCGCCCGGCGCTCCTGCTCGCGCTGCACCCAGCGCTCCTGCCAGGAATCGTTCGCCGCGATCGTGTCCATCGCGATGGGCCCGGTGAGCTGTGCGGCCTCCGCGGCGCTCACCGGATGCGACGGCGTCTGCGCCCCCGCGGCGAATGCCTCCATCGCGCGCAGCAGCAGCCGGCGGTTCGCACTCACCGCGCGGTCGGAGACGCCGAGGCGCTCCACCGTGCGGTCCTGGATGGGGCCCATGCTCTCCACCGCCCATTGGTCGTGCACGTTGATGTCGAGGCCCATGCCCGTGTAGGTGAGCTCCTTCTGCTCCTGGGGGTCGAAGCCCCAGTTGTTGCTGCGGTTGCGCAAGGGCCGGTACTCCGGAAGGCTCACGCCCTCGAGGCGCTGCTGAAGCAGGGTGTCCTTGTCGGTGGTCTCGGCGAAGTCGTACCAGATCATGAACCAGTAGTGGTTGTCGTCGTCGATCGGCACGTGCCACTGCGTGAAGACCTTCGTGTTGCCGAACGGCACCACGAAGGCGTTCGGGAACATGAGGTTGGTCACCCGCACGTGCTTGATGTCCTCGGTCAGTTGGCGCAGGGCGTAGACGCGCAGCCCGTGCTCGGCGTTCTCCACCTCGATGTCGGGGCGGAAGCTCTCACCCACGAGCATCGACAGCTTCTTGCCGGTGCCCTCGACCTCTTCGGCGAACTGCTGACCGTACATCTCCCGCGGATCCTCCTGGATGAAGCGGTGGAGGAACGACACATGGCTCGGATCGATACCGCCCTCGAGGCCCTGCAGCCAGTTGCACTCCCACAGGCCCTTGAAGGCGAAGGTGTACTCCTCCGGCGCCACGAAGCAGTCGTAATCGGGAAACGGCGGTGGGTCGCCGGCCCCCATGTAGGCGAAGACGATGCCGTTCTTCTCCACGCACGGGTAGTTCGCGATGCGCACCTTGCCGAGGAACTGGCTGTGGTCGGGTTCCGCCGGCTGCTCGACGCATCGACCCTCGCCGTCGTAGAGCCAGCCGTGGTAGAGGCAGCGGATGCCGTCTTCTTCGAGACGCCCGAACGACAGGTCGACGCCTCGGTGCGCGCAGTAGCGGCTGATCAGGCCCCAGCCCTGCCGCTTCTTGAACAGCACCAGGTCTTCGCTCATGATGCGCACCTGCTTCACGGGGCGCTCTCCCGGCATCTCCGACACCAGGGCCACCGGCTGCCAGTAGGAGCGCAGGAGGTTGCCGAGCGGCGTCCCCGGGCCCGAGCGGGTGATCTTCTCGTTGTCTTCCTGTTTGAGCATGCGAGTGGCTCCTTCAGTGGTTTCGGCGGGGAGGCGGTGTGGTCTAGGCGTCGAGCACGAGCACGGGGCAGGATGCGCGGGAGACGCACACCATGAGGCAGTGGTTCTCGGACTTCTCCTGCGCGGTGAGCACGAAATCCCGGTGCTCGGCCTCGCCGTCGACGATGCGGGTCTCGCAGCTTCCGCAGATGCCCTCCTCGCAGTCGGTGAGCACGTCGACGCCGGCGCCGCGCATGACCTCGAGAATGGTCTCGTCGGGCGACACGTCGAGTTCGAGGCCGCTGCGGTCGAGGCGGATGCGGAACGGCCCGCCCGGCTCGTAGTGCACCTCGGGGGCGGAGAAATACTCCATCCGCAGCCGCTCCGAGTCATCGGTCACCGCCTCGGCCAGGGCGGAGAGCATCCGTTCGGGGCCGCACGCGTAGACGAGGGCGTCGGGTGAGGCGGCGACCTCCGCGACGAGGTCGGCGCGGGTGCCCTCATCGGCGGCGATCACGCGGCAGTCGCCGCCTCGTCCGGCGATCTCGTCGAGGAAGGGCATGCGGGAGCGGGAGCTGCCGAGATAGAGCAGCCGCCAGGCCGCGCCGCGCTCGCTCGCCTCGCGCAGCATGGGCAGAAGAGGAGTGATGCCGATGCCGCCGGCGATGAAGAGGTATTCGGCCGCCGGCTCGAGCACGAAGTGGTTGCGGGGTTCGCGAAGCACGACTTCGTCGCCCGGTCGCAGGCGCTCGTGGATGGCGCGGGAGCCGCCTCGGCTCTCGGTCTCGCGCCGCACGGCGATGCGGTAACGCGGGGAGGCCGGGTCGCCGCAGAGGGAGTATTGGCGCACGGGCGCTCCGGGCACGACGAGGTCGATGTGGGAGCCCGGGGTCCAGCGCGGCAGCGCACCGGCGAGCGCCTCGAACTCGACCGACAGGACGTCGTCGGCTTCGCGGGCGAGCGTGCGAACCCGCACGCGCAGCTCGGTCATCACCGCGGAATCAACCATACGTGGATCCTAACATGGCAGACATGGATCCAATTAGCGGCAGTTGGGACGCCATGCCGTACGCTTGCAGAACCCCGGCCGAGCGGACTGCTACCGTTCCGGGAGATCGCAGCGAGTGCACCGCGGGAGGAGACACGAATGTCGGAGGAGACGATCGGCGAACTGTCGTCGGGGCACGCGCTCGTCGACGAGATCGCCGCGAGGATCCGAGCCCGGATCATGAGCGGCGACATCCCGATCGGCGCTCAGTTGCGGCAGGCCGAGCTCGCGAACGACTTCGGCGTGAGCCGCACCCCCGTGCGCGAGGCGCTCCGGCAGCTGCAGACCGGCGGCCTCATCGACGTCGTGCCGAACCGCGGGGCCGTGGTGCGGGTGCCTGCCCCCTGGGAGGTGCGCGAGGCCTACGAAGTGCGCGCCGAACTCGAAGCCCTGGCCGCCGCCCGTGCGGTGAGCCGTATCTCGCAGAGCGACATCCAGCGCCTCAGGGTCGCCAACCAGGACATGTACGACCGTTCGATCGCCGCCGGCCGACCCGGCGCGGAGCGGGCCACGAACAGCCGGCCCGAGAACGACGTGTTCCACGACACCATCACCACGGTCTCCGCGAACGCACGACTCGCCCGGGCGATCGAGGAGATCAACGAGACCTTCCCGCGCAACGTGTCGGCGCAGCTCCTCGTGAACGACGATCGGCACCGCGAGGAGAACTACCAGGAGCACCTGCGCATCATCGACGCGATCGAGCGGGGCGACGCTGAGGCGGCGAGCGCTCAGATGCGCGCCCACGTGATCGGCGCCGGCGAGCAGCTCGCGCACTGGTACGAGCGGCGCAGCTCGACGGTCTTCACCGCCTGAGGCGCTCGACCGGAGCTCACCCGAGCGCGGCGCCCCCGAGCATCAGCAGCGACGCCGACATCGCCGCGTACTGCACCCGTTCGAGGATGTGCCCGCGCCGCAGTTCCGGGAGGGCGGCGGCGGCCAGCACCACGGCGGCGATCACCAGGGTTCCGAGGAGGAGCGGCGCGGTCGAGCCGTGATGCCCGTGCGCGGCCGCTCGGCCCCCGCCCATCACGAGCATCAGCCCCGCCATCACGATCGCTCCGAGCGAGGAGTGCAGGCGCATCCGCCCGACCCCCGGGGCCTCGCTCGAGCGGCGTCGGCGCACGGCCAGGGCGAGCGCGAGCGCGACGGTGAGCGCGCTCCACACGAGCACGGGCACGAGCCGCAGTCCGCTGACGACGTCGAGCATCGCCGCCACCATGGTGAGCGCGAGCAGCACTTCGCGCACCCGCGGGCGCGCGCCGTCCAGTGCCACGCAGCACGCACCGAGACCGGCCGCGCCGAGGGCACCGAGGTGCAGGACCTCCGCCATCGATCAGTGGCAGGCGTGGCCGCCGTCGACCACGTGGGCCGCACGGGACGGCGGCACGTCGAGCGCCGGGTTGCGGTCGAAGAAGCCGTCGGGCTCGAGTCGAAGCCCGATGTGCTGGATCGGCATGATCGGCCAGTCCTCGGGGCGCACGTAGTGGTGCACTCCGACGATCGGCCACACCACGAGCTCGGCTCCGTCGAGCGGCCGGTCGGCCTGCTGCCAGGCCGTGATGCCCTCTTCCCCGAGCGGGGCCTGGTTCGGGTACTCGCCGGCGATGAAGCGCTCGGCCGGGTCGTAGGCGGTCGCCCACAGGTGTTTCGCGACGAACGGGGCCTTGCGTTCGACGACACTGCCGGGCCGCGCGAACAACCGGGTCGTGTTCGGCAGCACCAGCCGGTAGGAGGTGGAGTCGCCGTAGCGGTTGGTCCGCTCGGTGCTCTCGATGCGCCAGTGCACCGCACGGGAGGGGTCGTTCACGAGCGCAGCCTCCCGCTCGGAGGCGATCGTGGTCGAGACCATCTTCACGGCGTTGCCGTAGGGGTTGAGCGTCTCGTCGTCCTCGATCTCGGCGTGCACTTGCACGAGGCGGTTCCTCGGCCCGTCGACGGCCGTGTCCATGCGCACCGCGAAGTAGTGCTGGTGCGTGGGCGCCTGCACGTTCGGGGCCACCATCCGGCCGAAAGCGGGCTCGTCGCCGTCGTCGATGCCCGACACCGACAGGATGCCCGTCAGCTTCACCTCGAGTTCGATCGCACCGTCTTGGTAGAGGGTCCAGTAGAAGCCGTAGTCGTAGTTGGCCACGGTGGCGAAGGAGGAGATGACGAGGCGGCGCTGACGCCGCACCTCCGATTCGCCGGTGCGCGTGTTCACGTGCTTCCAGAGGATGGAGTCGTCTTCCTCGTGCAGGCAGATCCCGTTGACGATCGTCTTCGCGGCGCCGTAGCCGTCGATGAAGTGGGCATCGAAGTAGCGGATCTCGCCGAGGCAGTCGCAGCCGAGCTCTAGTGAGGCCGTCAGAGGCCCGGCGCCGTACTCGCCCCAGTCGAAGAAGTTCTTGCGATACGCGGTGGGGTCGGCGTCGAGGTAGGGCACGTACATCTCGTTGATCGCGGCCCGGCGCAGCACCGGGCGCACGGTGTCGCCGTCCTGGTAGCCGATGTCGTGCAGCACGAGACCCTCGCGGTGTGTGAATCCAATGCGGAACTGCCAGCCCTGCCAGGAGACCAGGTGGCCGTCGACCTCGAAGCCGGGGCCTTCGGGCTGCACGATCTCGAGCGGGGCGACCGTGCGGTCAGGACCCCAGGTGCCCGAGCGGTAGTTGCCCGTCTCGGCGGCCAGCGGGATCACGCCGTGGTCTTCGAGTCGCACGATCTCGAGCGTCTCGAGGTCGATGATCGGCACGAGGCCGGCGACGGGGCGCGCGTAGCCGTTGTCGTCGGCCGTGAGGCGGTGCCAGACCGTGCCCCAGGAGAGGCGGCGGTCGGCCAGGTCTTCGGGCTCGAATCCCGTGATCGACTCGGGGTCGACCCAGACGAGCGAGGTGTCGTGGATGCCCCGCTTGGCGAGGGCCTCCTTCAGGATCGGGCTGTTGCGGGCGGCGACGGCCACCATCCGGGCCTCGTCCGACGACACACCGGGGCGCTTGGCGTCGACCGGAGTCCAGCCGGAGAGAGATGCGTCCCGGTCAATGCCCGAGGTCCAGCCCGTGACCTCCCATGCCGCGTGGGCATCCGGATTCATCACGACGAGCCGCACCGGGCGGCCCTGGCCGGGAGCGAGTGCTCGGCCGAGGCTCTCCTCGACGGCGATGCCCCAGAACCGCGGGCGTTCGCCGATCCGCTCGTCGGCGCGCACGAGGGCGGAGATCTCGTCGATCTCGGCGGGGGTGACCGGATCGGTCCAGTTACGTGAGGTCATGGGTGGCTCCTTCGTGCTCTGACGGAAAGACAGTGCCGACGCCGTCGGCACGCGGGTCGCTGCCCGCATCGAGGATGGCGGTGGCCCGCGCCCGCCGCACGAGCTGCACGTGGCCGGCGACGTCGGCCGGGCCGGGCAGCTCGACCGACGGCACGCCGAGGGAGGCGGCGGCCTCGTGCACGAGCGCGGGCAAACCCGGTTCGGCGACCAGGGTGAGGCGCTCGTGGCCGAGGTCGACGTCGCCGACGATCCAGCGTGGGGTGGCGAGGATCTCCCCCAGCGGCGCGCCGAGGGCCGACGGGTCGGCGAAGAGCTGGGCGAGGATCCAGGGCTGAGCTCGGCCGCCCTGGCACCCCGCGACGATCACCGCCTCGGCGTCTTCGACGATCAGCGGACACAGCGTGTGGGGCGGGCGGGCTCCCGGGCGGAGCCGGGCGGGTGAGGCGGCATCCATCGTGAACGCGCTCCCCCGGTTGTGGAACAGCACGCCGGTGACGGGGTCGAGCAATCCGGCGCCGAAGGTCTGGTAGACACTCTGCACGATCGTGACCGCCCAGCCCTCGTCGTCGGTCGCGACGACCGCGGCCGTGTCGCCGCTGGCGCGGGCCTCGAGGCGCGGCGCGGCCGAGGCCTCCGACGACAGGTCGAGCAGCCGCTCGACGTCGATCGGCCCGACCCGCGGATCGCCGAGGTGGGCGCCGCGTGCGGCGACACCGCGCACGCTCGCGGCGACGAGGGCCGCGGAGTCGGCGTTGCCGTGCTCGTCGAGGCCGCTCGCCACGACACCCGGGATGAGGGCTCCGGCGGAGGGGGGCGGAGCGATCGACCAGGTGCGGCCGCCCACCTCGGCGACGAGGGCCGGTGTCGACTCGGGCGAGTACGCCGCGAAGTCGGACAGGGCATGAGTCCCGCCCGCCGCCGCCAGCGTGGCGACCAGCTGCCGCGCGATGTCGCCACGGTAGAAGTCGCCCGGGTCGGCGGCGAGCCGCTCCATCGTGTCGGCGAGCGCCGTCTGCACGCAGAGCTCGCCCTCCGTCAAGAACCGGGCGTTCGGGGCGAAGATCGCGGAGAGACCGGCGTCGGCCGTGATCGCCTCGGCCCGCGACTCGATCGCCCGGGCCAACCCGGCGCTCACCGGGCTGCCGGCGCGCGCGGTCGCCGCCGCCTGCCGGAAGGCGGGTTCCAGCCCGAGGGCCGCCCCCTGCTGCGCGACCGCCTGCCAGCCCGCGACGACGCCGGGAACCGTCACGGAGTGCACGCCTTGCTTCGGCACCGCCGCCCAGGACGCCGAAACGGTCTCGATGGCGGCCGGAGCGGTTCCCGCGGCGATGATGGCGGTGGTCTGCCCCGCGGGGTTCCGCACGAGGGCGATGAGGTCGCCGCCGAGGGCGCACTGGTGCGGATAGACCACGGTGAGCATGACCGCGGCGGCGAGGGCGGCATCGAGGGCGTTGCCGCCGGCGGCTGCGGCACGCTCACCGGCGGAGACAGCGGCCGCGTGCGGTGCGGCGAGAGCGATCGACATGGTCACAGCCCCCGTCGCGCGGTCGAGATGAAGTCGAGGTCGGGGCGCGGGATGCCCTCCACCAGATCGGCCACGGCGTCGCCGACGGCCGCACCGAATTTGAAGCCATGGCCGGAGCAGGCCGAGACCGCGATCACGGCCGGACTCTCGGCGAGCGGGCCGATCACGAAGCGCTTGTCCGCGGTCATCGTGTAGAGGCACGCGGCCGCATCCACGATGGAGGTGTCGATGCCTGGCACGTATTCCTCCATGAGGGACCGGATCTCGTCGACCTCGGCATCGGTGGGCGGGGCCACCGGCACCTCGGGGTTCCAGACCGGCCCGGCGTCGATGCCGAGTTTCAGCCCGTTGCCCTGTGCATCCGGGATGCCGAAGACGAGACCCTCGGGGCGGTCGACCGAGAAGGCCCCGAGCTGCGGCGGCCTGCCGGCGAACTGCCCGGGAGCGACCGTCACGGTGACGATCCGCCAGACCTCGAGCAGCGGAGCGAGCGAGGGCAGCAGATCCCCGGCCCAGGGTCCGGCGGCCACCACGAGCCGCCGCGCGCGGATCGGGCCGTCCGGGGTCTGCACGATCACGCCGTCGTCCGTCGGCGACCAGCTCTCCACCTGCTCGCCGAAACGCAGCTGTGCACCGTGGGCACCGGCACTCGTGCGCAGCGCCGCGAGCGCGGCCTCGGCTTCGAGAACCCCGGCGCTCGGGTCGAACACGGCACCGTGGCCGGCGGGGATCCGCAGCGCCGGCATCCGCTCGGCCACGGCCTCGGCGTTCTCGAGGGTCTCGCAACCGGGGCCCTGCAGCGGGGACGCGCCGGCGTGGGCGTAGACACCGCCCGTGCGGTGGATCAGCGTGGTCGCCGACTCGCGTTCGAGGGCCTCCCAGGCGTCGTAGGCCTTCTCGACGAAGCCGTTCCACACCGCGTTCGGGTAGGCGCGACGGATCATCCGGGTGCGCCCGTGCGACGAGCCGCGAGAGTGATCGGGGGTGAACCGTTCGAGGCCGATCACGCGGTGGCCGCGGCGGGCGAGACTGGCCGCCGCCGCACTGCCGTGCACGCCGAGGCCCAGCACCACGACATCCGCGTCCATGCCGCCGGCCGTCGTCACCGCGTTCACGCCTGTCCCTTCCGCTGCGCCCGAGCGATGTCCGAGACACGATCGATCAGTGCAGCGATGTCATTCTCGTCGTTGTAGACGTGGATGGAGGCGCGAACGACGGCGGGGATGCCCCGGTCACCGAGATCCCACTGCCCGTGTGTGGCCGGCACCGAGACGAGCCGCACCTTCTGGCTCGCGAGCTCCGCGACGACCTCGGCCGCCGAGACGCCGTCCACCTCGAAGGTCACGATCGCCGACGGGGTCTCGAGCGGCTCCGCCACCCGCACGCCCTCGACCTCGGCGAGCGCGGCCCGCACCGCGCGCCCGGCGGCCGTCAGCCATGCCTCGGTCGCGGGCAGGCCGCGATCGAGCGCCTCGTCGATCGCGGCGCCGAGACCCAGCCGGGCCGCGATGCCGGCTTCCCAGGTCTCGAATCGGCGCGCGGTGGTGTCGACCTTCCAGTCCGCCGGCGCCGTCCACTGCGCGGCACGCACGTCGGGCGCCGTCGGCGTGAGACGCTCGACGGCCGCGGCGGAGAGGTAGCCGAATCCGGTTCCTCTCGGCGCTCGGAGGAACTTGCGCCCGGTCGTGACGAGGGCGTCGCAGCCGATCTCGCGCACGTCGGTGCGCAGGTGCCCCACCGACTGGGTCGCGTCGACGATGTAGAAGCCGCCGTACGAGCGCACGAGCTCCCCGATCAGCGCGACCGGTTCGACGAGGCCCGATGAGGTCGGCACGTGCGCCACGGTCACGATGGCGGGTGGTCCTTCCGCCAGCAGTCTCTCGAGGGCGTCGAGGTCGATCTGCCGGCCCGGGCCCACCGGCGCGATGTCGAGCACCACCTGCTCTTCGCGTTCGAGTGTCATGAGGTGCAGGGCATGGCTCACGTAGGTGTTGCGAGAGGCGATGATGCGACTGCCGACCCGGGGCCGCAGCGCGTCGAGGATGACACGGAGCCCCGTCGAGGCGCTGTCGAAGAGGGCGATCTCGTCTCGGCCGGCGCCGATGAGCCGCGCCGCCGAGTCGTACACGGCCTCCGACCGCGCGCGCACCTCCGCCGAAGCCTCGTAGCCGCCGACCGATTCCTCGAGGCGCAGATGATCGACGACGGTGGAGACCACGCCGACCGAGGGAAGGGCGGCACCCGCCGCATTGAAGTGGTGCGAACGCCGGGAGCCGGCAGTGAGCTCTCGCTCGCGCTGCACGTCGATCGGTCGTGGTGATGTGCCGGCATCGGATGCCGGCGAGTTCACGGCAGGTATCGAGTTCATGTGCCTTCCGGTTCAAGTAGGATCCAAACATACCAGCTGTGGATCCAATTCTGATAACCGGCGGCAACGGCCGACATCCTGGGGGCTAGGTGCGGAGCTGGCGGCTCCAGGCTTGGGTGGCGACCTGCACGGCGTCCCACGGGGAGCCGAGCGGGGGCGTGTAGGAGAGGTCGAGGTCGCTCATCGCGTCGACCGTCATGCCGTGGTGCAGCGCGGTGGCGTAGGTGTCGACCCGCTTGGCGATCTCGGCTCCGCGGGCGCCGACGAGCTGCGCGCCGAGCAGGAGCCCGGTGTCGGTGTCGCCGGTGATGCGGATGCTGAGCGGTTTCGCGCCCGGGTAGTACGCCTTGTGGTCGTCGGCGATCGCGGTGCCGCTGAGGGGCGTGTAGCCGGCCGAGAGGGCTTCGTGGTCGCGGAGGCCTGTGCGGGCGGCCACGAGGTCGAAGACCTTCACGACCTGGGTGCCGAGGCTTCCGGCGAACCGGGCGTCGCCCCCGATCGCGTTCTCCCCGGCCACTCGACCCTGCTTGTGCGCGGTCGTGCCGAGGGGCAGATAGGTGACACCGAGGAGGCGATGGTGGGTGACCACGCCGTCGCCGGCGGCCCAGACATGGGGCAGGCCGGTGCGCATCCGCTCGTCGACGACGACCGCTCCCCCGGCACCCACGCTCGCGCCGGCATCGGCGAGCAGGCCGGTGTTGGGTCGCACGCCGACCACGACGAGCACCAGGTCGGCGGTGCGGGAGAAGCCGTCGCCATCCTGCACCCCGGTCACGGTGAGGCCGGCGCTCTCGCGGGTGATGCCCTCGACACGGGCGCCGGTCACGACGTCGACGCCGTGGCGGGTGAGCTCGTCGTGTACGAGGGAGCCGAGTTGGGGGTCGAGGGTGGAGAGCACTTCGGGGCCGCGCTGCAGCTGAGTCACCTGGAGACCGCGGACGGTGAGGGCCTCGGCCATTTCGAGGCCGACGTAGCCCGCGCCGACGATGATCGCTGTTTCGGGCTCGTGTTCGTCGAGGTAGCGCTCGAGCGCGAAGGTGTCGCCCATCGAGTGCAGCACGTGCACGCCGTCGTCCGGGCCGAGCCCGCCGGCGCCGCCGATTCCGGTGATGCCGGCCGTCGACGGGGATGCTCCGGTGCCGACCATCAGCTCGTCGTAGGCGATCGTCGACTCTTGCCCGCTCGCATCCCGGACGGCGAGTCGCTGGGCGGCGACATCGATGCCGGTGGCGAGGGTGTCGAGCCGGAGCTGCATCCCGGTCGCTTCGAGGTCGGCGCGGGTGCGGTGGGCGAGGGACTGCCACGGGTTCACCTCGCGAGAGAAGTAGTACGGGATGCCGCAGATCGAGAAGTTCGGGTAGGCGTCCGCGACGACGACGGTCACGTCGACGGTGGGGTCGAGTTCGCGGGCGCGGAGCGCGGTGGAGATTCCGGCGTCGCTTCCGCCGATCGCTACGAGATGCATGAGGGTGTGCCTTTCAGGGGGCTTCGACAGGGATGACGACGTTGCCGGCCGTACGGGCGGCGGTCGGGTAGAACACGAACAGCAGGCCGAGCCCGAGGGCTGCACCGACGAGCTGCGCGAGGATGAACGGGGCGACGGATGCGGGGGCGATGCCGGCGAAGGTGTCGGTGAACGTGCGGGCGATCGTCACGGCCGGGTTCGCGAACGACGTCGAGCTGGTGAACCAGTACGCGGCCCCGATGTAGGCGCCGACCGCGGCCGCGGTGACCTCGCTCCTACCGCTACGGGCGAGAGCGAAGATCAGCAGCACCAGGCCCGCCGTGGCGACGACTTCCCCGACCAGATGGCCGCCGGATGCCCGGTCGGTGGTCGAGAGGGCGGGGGCGGTGTCGAACATGACGCCGGCCAGGAGGGTGCCGGCGATCCCTCCCCCGATCTGAGCGAGCAGATACGGGCCGAGGTCACGGCCCGGGAGACCGTTGCCGCGGCGGCCGATGAGCCAGTCTGCGATCGATACGACCGGGTTGAAGTGCGCCCCTGACACCGGGCCGAGCATCAGGATCAGCACCACCAGGCCGAGCGCGGTGGCGATGCTGTTCTCCAGCAGTTGCAGGCCGGCATCGCCGGCCGAGAGCTGCTGCGCCGCGATCCCAGAGCCCACGACGACCGTGACGAGCAGGCCGGTGCCGACGAATTCGGCAGCCACCCGGCGGGCCAGGTGCGGCCGGGACAGCTCGGGGCGAAGGTGTGCGGTTTTCATGTCGGCCCCATCTTGACGCGAACCAACTAGTTCAGTCAAGATTGAAACAATGAACATTGAGCGAAGTGAAGAGTTAGAGCGGCGGGCAGCGAAGCACGCCGCGCTCAGCGAGCCGGCGCGGCTGCGCATCGTCGACCTGCTCACGCTGGGGGACCTCTCCCCCACCGAGATCCAGGTCGCGCTCGGCATCCGCGCCAATCTCGTCACCCATCACCTGAATGCCCTCGAAGCGGTCGGCATGGTCGCCCGGTCCCGGTCGGAAGCCGACAAGCGCCGCTCCTACGTGCACCTGATCGACACCGCCCTCGACGGCCTCACCCCCGGGGCTGCGGAGCGTGCCGACCGGGTGGTGTTCGTCTGCACCGCGAACTCGGCCCGGTCGCAGCTCGCGGCCGCGCTCTGGGAGCGGCAGTCGAGCATCCCGGCCGCGTCCGGCGGCACGCATCCGGCCGACCGGATCGACCCGGGCGCGATCGCCACCGCGCAGCGTCACGACCTCACCCTCGCGGATGCGCAACCGCGCACCCTCGCCGAGGTGCTCACCGACACCGATTTCGTCGTCACCGTCTGCGACAACGCCCATGAAGAACTGGGGGCAACCGGGAACATCCACTGGTCGATCCCGGACCCCGTTCGGATCGGCACCGCCGCCGCGTTCGACACCACCTACGCCGAGCTGCAACGACGCATCTCGGACCTCGCTCCGCGGCTCGCCGCATCCTGAAAGAGAGCACCCCATGAACCCCGCCATCACCCTCGATCAGCAGTACGCGTTGACGACTGCGGCCACCCGCCTCGAACGCGACTTCGCGGGCACCTTCAACGTCGAGACCATCGAACGGTTCCTGCATTCCTCCTACGATCAGTTCGCGGGACGTGCGAAAGTCACGACGTTCTTGCCGCTGCTGGCCGAGAAGTTCGCCCGCCAACGGTTGAATGCCCTCGCCCGGGTCGAAGGCAAGCACCTCGACGGCAAACCCACCGTGCTGTTTCTCTGCGTCCACAACGCCGGCCGCTCGCAGATGGCGCTCGGCTTCTTCGAGCACTACGCCGGCGAGAACGCGGTCGCCTGGTCGGGCGGTTCGGAGCCGGGCGACCAGGTGAACGGTGAGGCGATCGCCGCGATGACCGAGCGCGGCATCGACATCTCGAACGAGTACCCGAAGCCGTGGACGGATGAGGTCGTGCGCGCCGCCGACGTCGTCATCACGATGGGGTGCGGCGACGCCTGCCCGATCTTCCCCGGAAAACGCTACGAGGAGTGGGTGCTCGACGACCCGGCCGGGTTGACCGCGACCGATATCCGGCCGATCCGCGACGAGATCGAGCGCCGCGTCCTCGCCCTCCTCGACGAGCTCCACGTCACCCCTGGATTCACCAGCTCGCGCGTCTGACCCATCCCCGCACCGACCGAAAGCGATCCATGACCACCACGCCCACCGTCTTGTTCATCTGCCAGCACAACGCCGGCCGCTCCCAGCTCGGGGCCGCGCTGCTCGGCCACCTGGCCGGCGACCGGTTCACCGCGACCTCGGCCGGGCTCTCGCCCGCCGACGAGGTGAACCCGGCCGTGGCCGCGACGGTGGCCGAGCTGGGCATGGACATTTCGGGGAACGTGCCGCGCGCGGTCAGCACCGCAGATCTCGACGAAGCCGACGTCGTGGTGCTGATGAAGCCGGGACTGGTGCTGCCATCGACGCCGCGCGGCGAGCTGCTGGAATGGTCGTTCCCGAACCCGGAGGCGTGGGCCGCCGACGCGGTGCGGCCGCTGCGCGAGGCCGTCTCGGACAAGATCCAGTCGACGCTCCTGACCCGCTAGACGGGAAGCGGGCGCTCCACCGACCTCTCGTCGCCGACGGATCCGTTTGCGATCCTCTCGACACCGATCAGTCAGGCGCACCAGTCGGACTGGAATCCAGGAACGCCGCGAGTGCTCTGTCCGGTGCGGATGTCGATCAGTGATGTCGTCATCCCCGAATAGCCAGGCAGGGCGTAGCCGTCGCTGACGCCGTCGGAGGGGATGGTCTCGACGGCCAGATACTGTCCGTTCGGCGAGATGCAGAAGTCGCGCACTCGGGCGCCGACGACCGGGGGGCGGTAGAGCTCCCTCGTTCCCGTGGGGTCGGACGCCATGATCACCGATCCGACGATGGGACTGGCCTGGCTGTAGTCGACGTCGTCGTACTGCCCGATCGTGAGCCCGCCGGCAAGGGTCACGATCTTCTTCGGATAGAAGGCGGGATCGACGTCGGGGACGGTGCGGTCCAATGGCTGCTGGGCGCCGGTGGCGAGATCGATGGTGGAGACTTGCTCGCCGTCCCCGACGATGAGCTGTACGCCACCCGGCAGAAACCCGAGCATCGCCGCATGCCGGCCGAGGGGCGTCGGTTCGGTGCCGTCGAGCGGATCGATCAGGTAGAGCTGCTGGTCGGTGCCCTGCGCCACGAGCGAGGAGGTGCCCGGCACGAATGCCCAGTCCACGACCCGCAACGGCTCGCCCGAGAATCCCGTGACCTCCTCGGCTCGTCCCGACGACGCGAAGGGGTCGAACACGAACAGGGCGTTCTGGTAGACCCGGCCGGAGGAGTCTGCTTCGGCGGCTCCACCGTTCACGGTGAATCCGAACAGGTGGGCGCTGGGCGAGGCGTGCAGGTTCTGAATGCGTCCGCCGCTCGGGGTGTGCACGTCGGTCGCCGATCCGCCGTCGACGGAGAGCCTGAGCGCGGTTCCGCCGTCGTCGCCGATCACCACGGCCGCCAACGCCGATCCGGCGACCGCGAACTGCTGGATGCGGGGCGCCTGGAACACGACGTCGCTCCGCGCATCCGCACCGCCGGCCACCCCTGACCGCAGGATCTGGTCGTCGGGCCGCTCGGCCGGAGCCGCCCCGCCCTGCCGCAGCAGAGTGTAGACCTCGGAATCCGGAGTCAGAAAAGAGTAGTCGAGGGTGCCCGAGAGCCCCGTCGACGCGCCCTCGACACCCTGCACACGCACGCGGTACTCGGTGGCGTAGTCGAGCATCCCCTGCACGGTGAGAGTGACATCGGCGCCGTCGGTCGCCACCTCGAACGGTGCCGATGGCGTGATGGACACCTGCTCCGCAGTGACGTCTGCCAACGGCTGATCGGCGTGCAGCACGAGTTTCTGCCCGTCGCGCGAGATCACCGCGGCGAGATTGACCGACGCCGTGTCGAGCTTCGGGCCGCGCAGCACGGCGGCGAATCCGAGACCCGCGGCAGCGACCGCCAGCACCGCGATCGTGGCGACGGTCGCTCTGCGGTAGCCGCGCCATCGTCGCGCGCTCTGCCGCGAGGACGGGGGCGCCGGATGCTCGCGCGCACCCGCCGGAGGAACCGTCGGGTCAGTAGACATAGGGCTCCGCAGGCTGGTCGATCGGAACGATCCGCGTCGGCTCGAACACGATCGCCTGGGCGCTCGAGACGCTGGGATTCGCGCCAAAGCCGCCCGTCGCCGTCACCCAGCTGTCCACGGCGTACTGATTCGCCCAACCAGGCAGGTAGACGGGAACCCCGACCGGCTGGGCGTCGACCGCGCAGCAGGTCACCACGAAACGGGCAACGTAGAACACGTTGTCGGGGTCTGCCGGGTCCGGAGTCACGAACCCCGTGAGCGTGGCGGTCTTTCCGGCGAAATAGTCCTCACCCGCTCCTTGACGCAGCAAAGACGCCCAGTCCTTGACCGTGAACGAGTCGGTGTCGCTGCCCACGAGATCGGCAGGTGGAGCCTCCACCGTGCCCTGGTCGGTGAGAGCGGCAGAAGCGTTGAGGTCGCGCTGATCGACGGTCGCGGTGGTGAGCGTGGCCGGCGGCAGCACGAGCAGTGCAGCCACGGCTCCCACCACGATGAGAGCGGTCACCGCGGTCCAGAACCACTCGCGCCGGCCACTCCCGGGGCCATGGTCGTGATCATGGTCGTGCCCGTGATCATGGTCGTCACCCGGAGCACTCGGCAACAGCGCGAACGCGGCGATCACGATCACCCCCGCGAGCACCGCCATGACCACCGTGAACACGACGTAGCGCGGATGGATGTAGAGCCCGAGCTGCCCGGTGACGGCCAGCCACACGATGGCGACGACGCCGACGAGGCTGAGCACGATCCCGCGCCAGCGGGAGAGCAGACGATCACGCAAGGAGATTCACCCCGAATCCCAGAGCGAGGCTCGCCAGGGCGACGACGGCGACCAGGCGCACGAGCGCCCCGGTCGTGAAGGTGGTGCGCATCAACGTGACCATCTTCACGTCGACCATCGCCCCGAACGTGAGGAACGCGACGATCCCACCGGGCAGGAACGTCGAGCCGAAGGCGAGGATGAAGAACGCGTCGACGTTGGAGCAGATCGCAATCACGAACGCCAGCACCATCAACGCCAGCACCGACCAGATCGGATTGCTGCCGAGAGTCACCAGCAGGTCGCGGGAGAGGCCGACCTGGATGGCCCCGGCGATCGCCGACCCCACGATCAAGGCGGGCAGCATGGTCGAGGTCTCCTCTGCGAAGGCCCCGACCGCGCGTCGCAGTTTCACCCCAGGCGCGAGCGCGGCATCCGGTTCGGCGGCTTCGAGGCGGCAAGCCACCTCGAACCGCGGCGTCAGCAGGAGCTCAGGCTGAGGGTGACGACTGAACAACCAGCCCACCAGGTTCGCGATCACGAAGCCGCCGGCGATGCGACCGATCAGGATGCCGTCGTTCCAGCCGAACGCCTGATAGGTCGTGATGATGGTGACGGGGTTGAGGATCGGCGCTGCGAGCAGGAACGTCATCGCCTCGGGCACGCTGAAGCCCTTCATGATGAACCCCCGGGCGAGCGGCACGTTGCCGCACTCGCACACCGGCAGCAGCACCCCGACGAGGGAGATCGTGACGCGGCGCAGCCAGGGCGTTCGCGGCATCACCCGCACCAGCCACCGATCCGGCACCCAGAACCGCACCACGATGGAGATCACGATGCCGAGGAAGACGAACGGCAGCGACTCGATGACCACACTGATGGAGAGCGTCGCGAAATCGCGCACCCGATCGGGCAGTCCCGCAGCATCCCAGCCTGACGTGGCGACTCGCACCGCAAGCAGGGCCGCCCCGATCACCGCTCCGACGATGAGACCCCGGATCGCGAATCGAGGTGAGCGCCCCGAGACCGCCCCGCTCACGCGGGTCGTCAGCTCACGGGTCACGACTGCCAGGGTAGGCGATGCGGCTGCGTCTGTGCGGAGAGCGCGCGGAGCATCGATGCTGTTTCGCTCTCGCGAATTCTTGTCAGGCAGCGCGCGAAGGAGGTCCTCGACGGGGCAGTGTGTCGGCGGATGAACCTAGCGAAGAACGGCCCCCGATTCAGCAGTTACGCCGGACAAGGGCCTTCCAGTGAAAGTGCGCCCCAAGGGACTTGAACCCATTTTCCCGGTCAGGAACGCCGGCACAAAGCCGCAAGTCCCGCGTATTTCCGGGGTTCTTCGAACCTACAGACATCGTTGAATCATGCCCTCTATCGCCCAAATGTGGGCACGGATTACCGGATTTCTGAGCGCCAGATCACACTGTCTCGGAGACGCCATCAGTCGAGGACGTGATTATGTGGATGATCTGGCTCAGCCACTCCCGTGCACTAGCGATGTCCGGCAGAACCGGGGTCCAGCCGGCGACCGCGGTCTCCGCGCGCGCGTCGGAGTAGGCAAGCTCCCACCCGCCCATGGGCCGCATCGGAAACGGGGGCCAAGCCTGCTGTCGTCGCCAATCGAACGTGCGAACGCAGAGGCTGTTCAGGCTGGGCAGATCGGGACCGGCGCTCCAAAGCAGTTGAAGGTCGACCAGGTCATGCGCCCGCACGTAGGCAGGATCGGTGACGGCATGGATCTTCTGCGCGATCTGGTACTCCAGCTCTACCAGTTCGACGGGCCGCAGCTCACCAAAGTTGAAGTAGGCGCCGAAGTGCACTAGTCCCCCGTCGATCTCCCTCCGCGTGTGCGCGTATGGATCAATCTCAGGATCGGAGACTTCGACATCGAGCGCACCCCACGCGCTGCCAAGGAAGGATATCGACACGCGGTACGGATGCATGACGTACTCCAGTCGGGCGAGCCCCGGATCATGGAGCTTCACGGCACGCACGGTCGCGGTGAACGCGACTCGATCCGGTGCATCCGGGTCGCGCCGCAGCTTGCCCTTCGAGGCCGGAACTCTTCCCCACCCCTCGGCCAGACGAGCGCGAAATGCCTCCTCGAACTCTTCACCGCGAACGCGCGTGGAGACATCGAGATCGGAGGTGGCGCGTGTGCCACGCTCCCCGAAGCGCAGCTTCACACCCATCCCGCCTTTGACTGCGACGGCATCAGGAAGCATCTGCGACACGACCAGCGTGCACAGCATCACTCGCGCACGCGCAACGGGGATTCCTAATTCCGCCGCGACCTTCGCGAGCCGGTCATTGAGCTGCGTCTCATTCAGTGGCGGTGTCGCTTCGCTCATGCCGGCGCCGTCTTCCACAGAGTCGCGTCATGCTCGCTGATCAATTCCCGCCTGAGCGCTGTGTCGACCAACACCTCCCATCGGTCATGGGGCATCCGATCCTGCATGTCCTCCAGCGCACGCCGAGCGGTTGTCGTCAGGATGCCCTCGTAGCGAGTGAGATCCTCATCGGGCACGTCGCGCCGGCTTTCCAGTTCCATCCAGCCCGGCAGAGTGCGCCTCACACGGCGGCGCGTGCCCACGCGCACCTTCGGGGGGTTGAACTGACCGAGCCCGAGCAGATCCAGCACGGATTCACGGTGCAGAAATGCGCCCTCCCCAGCGAGGGCGACAGCGACAGTGGGTTCGGTGAACGGCGTTATCGGCACATCTCGATGCGTGTAGACACCCTGTCCGCACGAGCGAAGCGCGCCCCGAGCTGCAAGCTTCCGCACTTCTACTGACGGCACCCCTGCGTCGTCTGCCTCGGAAACCGTCACGACGCCGTTGCGGGATGCCGCGATCTCCCACAAGCCCTGGCGATAGCCCATCAGATCACCTCGATGCCAATACCGTACCATAAGCGGTACCCTATTGACACCCATTGCGTTGTTGAGCGGGACAAAACTGGGAGTCCCGTTGACGTCAAGCCGCGAAGCCGCGCATGACAGCAGTTGACGTTCGATCCGCTTGCGCTAGATGCGCACACTGTCATGACCCACGGCAATTGGCCAACAGCCTGTTGGCCAATTGCCTCTTCGCCCGAAAGACCTGTGAACGCCCCCATGTATTTCAGGTTGAGAGCTCGCGGCCACTAAGAGTGGTTGCTGGAGACTTCCGCCGGGCTTGGTCCCGTGGGCTTTGGTGTAGTTCTCCTTCGCGCCGCCTAGACCATTTGTGGGCAAAGTGTGGGCAGACGCACTTTTCCGAGAAGAGAGAAAGGCCCCCGATCCCAGCAGTCATGCGGGATCGAGAGCCTTCTCGTGTCGGTGCACCCCCAGGGACTTGAACCCTGAACCCACTGATTAAGAGTCAGTTGCTCTGCCGATTGAGCTAGAGGTGCGCGGCTCTTGGCGAGCCAGTCGTCAACATTAGCATGCTCCCCAGGGCTTGCGCGAACCGCGCTCCCGAGCTGCATCCTCCGGCCCGCGGATGCGAAATACTGGAGTCATGACAGACGCGAACGGCCGCATCGAAGCCGGCCAGACGGCCCCGGATTTCACCCTTCTCGACCAGGACGGCGCATCCCGCTCCCTCTCCGATTACCGCGGCCAACGCGTCATCCTCTACTTCTACCCCGAGGCCGGAACCCCGGGCTGCACCACCGAGGCGTGTGACTTCCGCGACAACCTGAATTCGCTGAAGAGCGCCGGCTACACGGTGCTCGGCGTCTCACGCGACCTTCCGGCCAAGCTCCGCGGATGGGTCGACGAACAGGCCATCAACTTCACCCTGCTCTCCGACCCGGATGTCGCCGTGCACCACCTCTACGGCGCCTGGGGCGAGAAGAACCTCTACGGCAAGCACGTCACCGGTGTGCTCCGTTCCACCTTCGTGATCGACGAAGAGGGCGTCGTGACCCTGGCGCTCTACAACGTCAAGGCCACCGGACACGTCGCGTCGCTCCGCAAGAAGCTCGCGATCGACGCCTGACCGGCCGCGGCATCCGGATGCGCGACGCCGTTCTCAGACGTCGCGACGGGTCGCCGCCACCACCGATGGGGTGAACAGCAGCACAACAGCGAGCACCGCCGGCAGGAGCAGGTACCAGCCGATGGTGGGGGTCGCCACCATGCCCTGGAAGCAGCCGATCGCGATGACCACCTGCAGCAGCTGCCAGGTGAGGGTGGCAGCACGGGTCCAGGGCCGGGCCCGGAGGGTGTGCACCGCCACGAAACCCAGGAACACCGCCGCGATGGCGGCCAGGACGAGGATGGCCACGGCCGTCTCGTAGGAGGTCGGCCGGGCGGTCAGCAATTCAACCAGGAGCCACAGCACGACTCCGGCCATCACGAGGGCCTCGGCCCCGACGATCACCGCCAGCAGCACGAGCAGGGCCGGTCGCTTCGGTAGCTCCGGCCGAGCCGAGGAAGCGGGTTCACCGCGAGTTGGTCTGTCGTTCGTATCGTCACCCACGGCCGTACTCCATCAGAAAACCCTTGATTTGCAAATACCAGTATGCGACCATATTTGAGGTCAATGTTGCTCACAGTGACGTGAGCGGGTGCATCCTCCTCTTGGGTGCAGCGTCCACCGTGCCATTGACCTTCACCCGAAAGTCTTCGGTCTCTCGATCGAAGCACCCTGCATCCAAAGGAGCACCCGCTATGGATTGGCGCGACAAATCTGCCTGCCTGACCGCTGACCCGGAACTTTTCTTCCCCGTAGGAAACACCGGACCCGCAGTGGATCAGATCGACAAGGCGAAAGCTGTCTGCGCTCGATGCTCCGTGACCGAGGTCTGCCTCCAGTACGCACTGGAGACCGGTCAGGATTCCGGAGTCTGGGGCGGTCTCAGCGAAGACGAGCGTCGTGCGCTGAAGCGGCGTGCCGCTCGTGCTCGCCGGGCCTCCTGAGCACTCCCCCGCTACTGTTCTCTCGTTCGTAGCGCTACCGGATCCCTAGACCGGCGGCGCTCCGGAACCTCCCGTTACGGCTTCTTCAGCCAGCGGAACGGGATCTCGATCGTCACGACGGTTCCCGAACCGACCATCGTGTGCCAGTCGATCGTTCCGCCGAGTTCGCCTTGGATGAGGGTTCGCACGATCTGTGTGCCGAGCCCCGAACCGACCTTGCCCTCCGGCAGGCCGGTGCCGCTGTCGCGCACCTCCACCGTGAGGGTCTCCTCCGAGCGCGTCGCCACGATCTCCACCTCACCCTCCTGACCGGCGAGGCCGTGCTCCACGGCGTTCGTCACCAACTCGGTGAGCGCGAGAGCGAGCGGAGTCGCGTACTCGCTCGGCAGCACACCGAAGCTGCCCGACGATTTCGGATGCACGGTCGTGTTGTGCGCGGACGCCACTTCCGCCACCAGCAGCAGCACGCGGTCGAAGACCGTGTCGAAGTCGACGCGCTGGTTGAGACCCTCGGAGAGCGTGTCGTGCACCACCGCGATCGCGGCGACCCGGCGCATGGCCTGGGTGAGCGCATCCCGCGCCTCATCGGAGTGCGTGCGGCGCGCCTGGATGCGCAGCAGCGAAGCCACCGTCTGCAAGTTGTTCTTGACGCGGTGGTGGATCTCGCGGATGGTGGCGTCTTTCGTGATCAGCTCGCGCTCCTGATGGCGCAGTTCGGTCACGTCACGGCTCAGCACGATGGCGCCGAAGCGGTGCCCCCGGGTGCGCAAGGGGATCGCGCGCAGCGAGACCGTCACTCCCTTGGACTCGATGTCGGTGCGCCAGGGAGCGCGACCGGTGACGACGAGCGGCAGCGACTCGTCGACGATCAGGCGGCCGCTGAGGAGCCCCGTGGTGACTTCGGCGAGCGACTGGCCCTCGAGCTCGCCCGCGAAGCCCATGCGATTGAAGGCGGAAAGACCATTGGGGCTCGCGAAGGTGACGATGCCGTCGACATCCAGCCGGATCAGGCCGTCGGATGCGCGCGGGGCGCCACGACGAGGACCGGTGGGGGCGCCGAGATCGGGGAAGTCGCCCGCCGCGATCATCGAGAAGAGGTCGTTGGCGCACTCGTTGAACGTGAGCTCCTGGCGGCTCGGCGTACGGGCCTCGCTGAGGTTCGTGTGCCGGGTGATCACCGCGATCGGGCGGTCGGTGGTGGTCTGCTCGGAGACGGAGAGCCGGCGGAGCACCGGCACCGCGCGCACGCGGGTCGGAGTCTCCTCATACCAGTCCGGAGCCGCGGTGTCGACGATCTGCGCGCTCTCGAACGCATCCGTGACCTGCTTGCGCCACTCGGGCTTGATGGTCTGGCCCACGAAGTCGCGGTAGAACAGCGTCGCCGAACTGGAGGGGCGCGAATGCGCCACCGCCACGAAGGTGTCGTCGACGGTCGGCACCCAGAGCACGATGTCGGCGAAGGCGAGATCGGCCAGCAGCTGACAATCGCTGACCAGCAGATGCAGCCACTCGACGTCGGCTTCGGTGGAACGGCCGTGGGCGGTGACGAGATCGCTGAGTGTTGACACGGGTTCTAGCCTACGGTGCCGAATCCGAGCTCCCGTGATCGCGTTTCCCTACGAAGCGATCACGGGAGCCGTTCGATTCCGGCCGGGAGGCGGCAGGTCGGGGGAACGGGCATCCCGGCCGGAAGTTGTTGTGCTCGGTGTGTGATGACAGTCCACCAGGTCGGCACCGATGGGTGTTATGAGCAATCTCCACTCAGCCACGCGTGGTCTCCGGCGTATTCCACAGGGCACAAACGCATCTGGACAAGCAAAGTCGACACTGGTTGAGTAACAGCCGCTGATGCTTTACTGAGCATTCCTTACTCGATGGCACCCCATGAAGGAGCTTCTGTGACCACGCGCACCACGACCACACGTACGCTCGACGCCACGACCGCACCGGATGCGATCGCCTCGGAGAACGTGCGCCGGCTCTCCGACCCGCGACCGCTCGCCGAGAGCCTGGCCCGCTGCGTCGTCGAGATCCTGTCCGGCACGCGCGACCTCGATCAGATCTCCCGCTGGCTCTCGGCCGACGTGTACGCCCACCTGCTGAAGCGCGTCGTGCTGTCAGCCCGCGCCCGCCAGGTCCGGGGAGAGGCGCCGTCGCGGCTCACGTTCACGATGGGCACCACGGTGCTCTGCGAGCCCCAAGACGGCATCGTCGACGCCGTGGTGATCGTGCACGGGCGAGCCCGCTCGCGGGCCGTCGCCATCCGGTTGGAGGCGCTCGACGCGCGGTGGCGTGCGAGCGCCGTGCACGTTCTCTGACGCGCCTCGGGCTGCTACTTCTTCTTGCCCTGGGCCCGGCGCTGTGCGCGGTTACCGGCACCTCCGGAGGCGCCCTGCGGACGGGGGCCACCGCTCGCGCTGCCGCCCGATCCGGAACCCTGGCCGCCCGACTTCGCCGGGTTGCCCGATTTCGCGGGGTTGCCCGACTTCTGGGCGGCCGGACGCGCCGTGCTGGCTCCGGCCGACGGCGCTGCTCCGCCGCGGGTGAATGCACTGGCCACCGGAGCGGACTGCTCCTGGGCCTCCTGCGCACGCGCGCTGGCCGCCTGCTCGATCTGGCCGCGCTGGTTGCGCACCTCGACGCCGCCGGAGTCGCTCGGCGCGGAGAAGCTCAGCTTCTCGGCCGGAGCGCTCGACTGCGCAAGACCCTTCGCCTCCACCGTGGGGGCACCCACAGCGCTCGCCGAAGCGTTCACCTCGACCTCGAGGTTGAACAGGAAGCCGACCGTCTCCTCGCGGATCTGGCCCATCATCGACTGGAACAGGGCGAAGCCTTCGCGCTGGTACTCCACCAGCGGGTCGCGCTGAGCCATGGCCCGCAGGCCGATGCCGTCTTTCAGGTAGTCCATCTCGTAGAGGTGGTCGCGCCAACGGCGGTCGATCACCGAGAGCACGACCCGGCGCTCGAGCTCACGCATGGCAGCCTCACCCAGCGTCTCCTCGCGGCGCTTGTAGGCGAGCTTCGCGTCGGAGAGGATCTCGCGGGCGACGAACTCCCGGTTGATGCGGCCCTTGCTGCCGGCCTCGGCGATCACCTCGTCGATGGTGATGGAGATGGGGTAGAGCGTCTTCAGTTCTGCCCAGAGCGCGTCGAAGTCCCAGTCGTCTCCGGAGCCCGCCGCGTGATCGGAGATGATCTCGTCGATCACCTCGTCGAGGAACTTCTGCGCGCGATCCTGCAGGTTGTCGCCCTCGAGGATGTGCCGGCGGTCGCTGTAGATCGCCTCGCGCTGACGGTTCAGCACGTCGTCGTATTTCAGCACGTTCTTGCGGATCTCGGCGTTCCGGCCCTCGACCTGCGACTGAGCGCTGCGGATGGCGCGGGAGACGACCTTCGACTCGATCGCCAGGTCGTCGGGCACGCCCGACCGGCCCATCAGGCTCTCGGCCGCGCCGGCGTTGAACAGACGCATGAGGTCGTCGGTGAGCGAGAGGTAGAAGCGGCTCTCCCCCGGGTCGCCCTGGCGCCCGCTTCGACCGCGCAGCTGGTTGTCGATGCGTCGGGACTCGTGGCGCTCGGTGCCGAGCACGTAGAGACCGCCGGCCTCGACGACCTTGTCGGCCTCCTTCTGCACGTCGGCTTTCACCGAGGTGAACACCTCGTCCCACGCCGCCTCGTACTCGTCGGGGGTCTCGACCGGGCTGAGTCCACGGGCGTTCATCTCGGCGACGGCGAGGAACTCGGCGTTTCCGCCGAGCATGATGTCGGTTCCACGACCGGCCATGTTGGTGGCCACCGTGACCGAGCCGAGCCGGCCGGCCTGGGCCACGATCGCGGCCTCACGGGCATGGTTCTTGGCGTTCAGCACCTCGTGCCGGATGCCGCGCTTGGCGAGCAGTCGGGAGAGGTATTCGCTCTTCTCGACGCTCGTGGTGCCCACCAGCACCGGCTGGCCCTTCTCGTGCCGCTCCACGATGTCTTCGACCACCTGGTCGAACTTCGACTGCTCGTTCTTGTAGACGAGGTCGGACTGGTCGATGCGCTGCATCGGCTTGTTCGTGGGGATCGAGACGACACCGAGCTTGTAGGTGCTCATGAATTCGGCGGCCTCGGTCTCGGCCGTACCCGTCATGCCCGAGAGCTTCTCGTAGAGGCGGAAGTAGTTCTGCAGCGTCACGGTGGCGAGCGTCTGGTTCTCGGCCTTGACCGCAACGCCCTCCTTGGCCTCGATCGCCTGGTGGATGCCCTCGTTGTAGCGGCGACCGGCCAGGATGCGGCCGGTGTGCTCGTCGACGATCAGCACCTCGCCGTTCAGCACGACGTAGTCCTTGTCCTTCTTGAACAGCGCCTTCGCTTTGATGGCGTTGTTCAAGAAGGAGATGAGAGGCGTGTTCGCCGACTCGTAGAGGTTGTCGATGCCGAGGTAGTCCTCGACCTTCTCGATGCCGGGCTCGAGCACGCCGACGGTGCGCTTCTTCTCGTCGACCTCGTAGTCCTCTTCGGCCACGAGCTTCGTGGCCAGCTGCGCGAACTCGTTGAACCAGCGGTTCGCCTCACCCGATGCCGGGCCGGAGATGATGAGCGGGGTGCGCGCCTCGTCGATCAGGATCGAGTCGACCTCGTCGACGATCGCGAAGTGGTGGCCGCGCTGCACCATGTCGGAGGCCTGCCAGGCCATGTTGTCGCGGAGGTAGTCGAAACCGAACTCGTTGTTCGTGCCGTAGGTGATGTCGGCCTCGTACTGCACCCGGCGCTCCGCCGGGGTCTGGCCGGCCAGGATGACGCCGGTGGTCATGCCGAGGGCACGGAAGACGCGACCCATCAGCTCACTCTGGTATCCGGCGAGGTAGTCGTTCACCGTGATGACGTGCACGCCCTTGCCGGCGATGGCGTTGAGGTAGGCCGCGGTGGTGGCCACCAGGGTCTTGCCCTCACCGGTCTTCATCTCGGCGATGTTGCCGAGGTGCAGGGCCGCACCGCCCATCAGCTGCACGTCGAAGTGACGCAGTCCGAGGGTGCGGCTGGATGCCTCGCGCACGGCCGCGAAGGCCTCGGGAAGCAGGTGGTCGAGGCTCTCGCCGGCTTCGAAGCGCTCACGGAGCCGCGGAGTCTCGTCTTTGAGCTCCTCGTCGGAGAGCGCCTGGAAGTCTTCTTCGAGCGCGTTGATCGCTTTCGCGTAGTTCTGGAGCTTGCGAAGGGTTCGGCCCTCGCCGACACGAAGGACCTTTTCGAGAACTGAGGCCACGGACTTTCTCCCACTGCAGTCGTCGCTGCGCTGTGCGCGCAAACACAAGCCATACTAGTTGCTCGCGCCTGAGCGTCGGCGGCGCATTCCCTGCGGCTGCAGTGGGAGTCGTCCGACGGAGAGCGCTACCGGGCGACGGCCTCCACCGCTGCCGGTTCCTGCTCGGAGAACGCGTCGGCGTTCTCATCGAGACCGATGACCCCGTAGTCCCACCCCTTGCGCCGGTACACGACGCTCGCGCGGCCGGTTTCGGAGTCGATGAACAGGTAGAAATCGTGCCCGACGAGCTCCATGTGGTAGAGCGCGTCGTCGACGGTCATCGGCGTGGCGCCGAAGACCTTCTTGCGGATGACGACGGGGCAGTAGACCTCGTCGTCAGCATCATCACTGGGCGCGCTCTCGACGGCCACCGGTGCGGGAGCGGGGGCAGCCGCTTCGCGCCGGGTGATCACCTCGGAGTCGGCGGGACGCAGGTCGATGATGCTGAACCCGCCCGTGCTCGCCTCGTGCAGCGACACGGGGCGATGCTGACCGCGGTGCACCTTCTTGCGGTCTTTCGCGCGCCGGATGCGTTGCATCAGTTTCGCGAGTGCGAGGTCGAACGCCGCGTACTTGTCGGACGCCGCGCTCTCGGCCCGCACCAGAGGGCCGGGCCCGATGAGCGTCAGCTCGACTCGATCGTCGCCCGACTGCGTTCCGTTGGCCGAATTGTGGCGACACACCTTGATCTCGAGGGCGAGCGCCTTGTCGGCGAGGTGGGCGACCTTCTCCGCTTTCTCGCTCGCGTAATCGCGAAATCGATCTGTGATCCCTAGGTTTCTTCCAGTGATGTTGACTTCCATGGAGACCTCCTAGCCATATTGAATGGCGCAACCCCGGCACAAGGTCGGGATCGTTCGCGCCTTGTGCAGTTCAACCTACTGCCCCTGCCTCTGAGTGTCACCGATTATTTCCCTTCGATCTCCTTCCGTTTCGCTGTGCGCGCGAGACAGGTCGCCCCGACGACGATTCCGCCTCGTTCGGAGACGGCCCGGCACCCCTCGGCGAGGGTGGATCCGGTCGTGAGCACGTCGTCGACCAGCAGCACACGCCGCCCGCGCAGGGTCTCGGATGCCCGCATCGCACCCCGCAGGTTGGTGTGCCGTTCAGCTGCCGAGAGCCCCGCCTGGTCGGCGATCGCCCGGATGAGCACGAGCCCCGCCGGGCGGCGCACCCGGTGGCCGGCGCTCTGCACCAGGAGGTCGACCGGGCGGTAGCCTCGCCGCCGCACGGCCGCCCGGGCGGAGGGCATCGTGACGATCGCCACATCCGTCGGCCCCCTTCCGGCCGGCGTACGGGACAGCGCCGCTCGCATGGCCGGGGCCAGCAGGCGGAGCGCATCCGTTCGCCCGTGCTCCTTCACGGCGGAGAGCACGCGGGCGACGGCACCGCCGTACTCGAGCGCCACGACCACGGGCACGGGCACGGGGGCGGCGCGCACGGTGGCGAGTCGCGGTGCGAGTTCGACCCGGCAGGCCGGACAGACCACGTGATCGGGCGCACCACAGCCCGCGCAGCTCACCGGCAGCAGGAGTGACGCCGCATCGGCGAGCCACCCCGCGAGAACGGGCGGCACGGCGGGAAGGGAACGGGCGACGGGAGGGCTGAACGGGGGCATGCGGCCATCCTCGCCACCACGATCGCCTGACGGCAGGCCTCGACGCGATCTGTGGAGCACGAGACGGTGTCGCGGAATTGTGACGTAGGGGTCAGTTCTGCACGGCCAAGCGGGAGATGCCCGTCGTGGTCGACTGCCAAGCGCTCCCGCGCTGCTGCTGCAGTCCGCCCTCGTTCGAGAGCACGCGCAAGCCGTCGAGGTCGTTCCCGCCGGCGATCGAGACGGCTCCCACCGGTGCTCCGAGGCTCGAGCTGCGCCCGCCGAGCACCTGCGCCACCGCGCGGTCCTCACCCGAGGGCAGGGCCGTGACCGAGGCCACCGTGAGCTGATCGACCCAGGTCGCGTCGACCGGCGCACCCTGCCCGGTGGACAGCTCCACCGGCTGCCCGAGCCGCTGCGGAACACCCGCCTGGTTGCGGATGACGGCGGCCACGACGAGTTTCGGCGGGCCGTCGACCGAGAGGAAGGCCAGGGCGCGCGTGCCGTCTCGCGAGATCTCGAGCGAGGTGATGCCGGATGCGCCGTCCCAGCTGGTGGGGATCGTCACCCCCGTCTCGCCGGGCCCGTACACGGCGATCGAGGTGGGCGCGTCGCCCGGCACGGCCCACACGTAGCCGAAGGGATCGATCGCCGGGTCGATCAATCCGCCGCGCTGATCGAGCACAGCGGGCGCGTCACCGTTCCGCACCGCGTAGACCTGACCGTTGCCGGCCTTCACGGCCGCCGTCGCCGCGGTCGCCGAATACGCCACCGACTGCGGTTGGAGTGCTTCCACACCGTCGCTGATCCCCGAGATCGGAGCGACGGATGCACCGGCGACGTAGCCGAAGGCGCCGTCGCGGAGCACCAGCGCCCGCGAATCGACGCGCGGGGCGGAATCGGGGGGCGTCACGTTCGACCCGGGGATCGGCACGATGTTCTGGTCGACCGAGATGGTGACGTTCGAGGCCGACGCCAGGTCGCTGAGGCTCGTGCGCAGCTGGTACTGCATCCGTGCCAGGTCGTTCGCGTCGGCCTGCAGCACGTTGCTCGAGAGCTCGACCTGGGTCTGGCCCCCGGTGGTCACCACCGAGGTCGTCGTGGTTCCGTCGGGGAACGCGGTCACCACCGCCCCGTCGCCGAGCCAGGCCGAAGGCCCCGCCAGCAGGGCCTTCACCACCCGAGTGCCCACCGAGGTCGACGACGCGAACCAGCGGAGGTCAGGTACCAAGTAGGTGAAGGTCGGATCGTAGAAGTAGAGGGCGTGCGAGCTGAACACCTGGTCGAAGAAGAGGTCTTCGATCACGATGCCGTCGGCGAGCTCGTCGATGCGCCACTCGCCGTCGACCTGGGTGAAGGTGAACGAGAGCGGGAGGGGCGCACTCGACGTGCTTTCGCTGTAGGCGCCGTTCGGGTCGACGGTCGCCACCGGGGTCACGCTCATCTGCAACGTGTCGTCGCTGAGTGCGGTCGTGGGCCGCGGGCCGGTGTCGACGATCGCCCCCTCGTTCGGCTTCCACGAGTCGGCCGCCGCCTTCGTGAGGTAGCGCCGTGCGATCTGGTAGTCGTCTTGCGGGCTCTTGGCGGCCAGGATGAAGCCGTTCAGGATGTCCTGCTGCGAGGCGCCCTTCACGGGGTCGGCGGCGAGGAAGATGACGTCGATGTCGTCGTCGGTGCCGATGGCGTCGCCCGCCTGAACGGGCCCCGAGCGCGGGATGCCGCTGCACGCGGCCAGCCCGGCGAACAGGAGCACGCCGAGCAGGGCGACCAACGACGTGAGGAATCGTCTACGCATGGGATGCCCCCGGTGTGGTGAGCGAGGTCGAGCCCGTCGGCGGCCGTAGCTCCGCGACCGCCGGTGCCTCACCATAGGCGTCGTGCGGCTCGAGCGGCAACGGCGAATCGCCGGCCGGCCGCGACTGCACCCGCGGCAGGGTCAGGCGGAAGCAGCTGCCCGCACCCGGGCGCGACCACACCTCGAGAGCACCGCCGTGCAGGGTGGCGTCTTCGAGCGAGATCGCGAGCCCGAGACCGGTTCCGCCGATGGTGCGCTTGCGTGAGGGGTCGGCTCGCCAGAAGCGGTCGAAGACCCGCTCGGCGTCGGCCTCGCTCATCCCGCTGCCGTAGTCGCGCACCGACAGGGCCACGGCGTGCTCGTCGCTGTCGACGCTGACCACGATCGGCTTGCCCTCGCCGTGCTCGATCGCGTTGCCGAGCAGGTTGCGCACGATGCGGCGGATACGCCGCCCGTCGACCTCCGCCTCGAAGTAACCGCCCGGCGCCACCAGCCGAAGCGGCGATCCGGCCTGCTCGGCGAGCGACTCCATCTGGTCGATCGCGTCTTCGGCGAGGCGCACCAAGTTGGTGGGCTCGGTGTCGAGGTGCGCCGATCCGGCGTCGAAGCGGCTGATCTCGAGCAGGTCGCTGAGCAGCACTTCGAAGCGTTCGGTCTGGGTGTGCAGGAGCTCCGCGGTGCGGCCGGTCGCGGGCGGGAAGGACTCGCGCTGGTCGTAGAGCACGTCGCCGGCGAGCCGGATGGTGGTGAGCGGGGTGCGCAACTCGTGCGAGACATCCGAGACGAAGCGCTGCTGCACCTGCGACAACTCGGCCAGCTGGGTGATCTGCGACTGCATGCTGTCGGCCATGCCGTTGAACGAGCGGGCGAGTGTGGAGATGACGTCTTCGCCGCGCTCCGGGATGCGCACCTCGAGCTGACCGGCGGCCAGCTTCTCGCTGGTGTCGGCCGCCACCCGGATCGGGCGCACCACGATGCGCACGATGAGGCCCGCCACGAGTCCGATCAGGATGACCAGGGCGAGTCCGCCGAGCCAGAGCGTCTGCTGCACGAACACGAGCGTCTGTTCGGCCTCGGCCAGGTTGTAGCCGATGTACAGCTCGAAATTGCCGGCGCCCGGGATGGTGAGCGGCGAACCGACGATGATGCCCGGATCGGTGCCCCCGCCGGGGTTCGGAAGCGGCACCGATTGCCAGTACTGCTGCACGTCGTCGGGATCGTCGGTGACCTCGGTGCGCAGCTCGTCGCTGATCACGCCGTCGGGCGCGAGCTCGGGGCTCGCGAAGGAGAGCACGGTGGTGGAGTTCGTGGTCTCGCCCGGCGTCGCGTAGAGCGCGATCAGGCGGCTCGACGACGACGCGATGATCGCCGACTTCGCCGAGCTCAGCAGGGAGATGGTGGATGCCTCACCCGATGCGTCCGAGGAGTCGAAGATGGTCTGCGCCGCGGTCGCCGCGTTCTTCGACTCGACCAGCACCTGGTTCAGGCGCGACTGGAAGAGATCGTTGCCGATCGAGATCGACATGTAGGTTCCGGTGGCGACGACGGCGATCGCCGAGAGGGCCACCGTGATCACGATCGTGCGGAACTGCAGCGACCGCCGCCAGGCGCGGGCGACCTCGCGCGGCCAGGCGCGCCAGTTCTGCCAGCTGCGGAGCACCGTCGGGCCCAGGCGGCTCTTGCGGATTCCGGGCGAGTCGGTCATCGGAGGATCGATGTCAGGTGGTGCCGGCGCGGTAGCCGACGCCGCGCACGGTCATCACGATCTTCGGGTTGTCGGGATCTTCTTCGACCTTTGCACGGAGGCGCTGCACGTGCACGTTCACGAGGCGCGTGTCGGCCTTGTAGTGGTAGCCCCAGACCTGCTCGAGCAGCATCTCGCGGGTGAACACCTGCTGCGGCTTCGTGGCGAGAGCCAGCAACAGGTCGAATTCGAGCGGAGTGAGGTTGATGCGCTCGTCTGCGCGCTTCACCTCGTGCCCGGCGACGTCGAGGCTCAGGTCGCCGATCTGCAGCACCTCGGGCGTGTTCTCGGGTGTCGGACGCAGGCGGGTGCGGATGCGCGCCACCAGCTCCTTCGGGTTGAAGGGCTTCACCACGTAGTCGTCGGCGCCGGATTCGAGCCCCTTGACCACGTCGGAGGTGTCGGTGCGTGCCGTGAGCATGATGATCGGCGTGCCGGATTCGGCGCGGATCAGGCCGCAGACCTCGATGCCGTCGAGACCGGGGAGCATCAGGTCGAGCAGCACGAGGTCGGGCTTGGTGTCGCGGAAGGCCGCGAGCGCCTCGGAGCCGTCGGCGCAGAACACCGGATCGAAGCCGTCGGATCGCAGGACGATCCCGATCATCTCGGCAAGAGCGGTGTCATCGTCGACAACGAGAATGCGAGGGTCCATTGTGCTGTTTCTTCCGCTTCCGTCGGCTGGGATCACGTGCGCCGTTGCCGCGCATCCGCCGATTCAGGCTGTCATTGCGACAAGAGTAGTCGAGCCCGCAGCAGACCTTCTCGACAGATGCCGGGAAAACTCTGAGCGAGTATGGAAGCATGGACCGGGAAACGGGTGGGTCGGACACCAGCGTTGGGGGTTGAAGGACACCGATGAGCGAGAACGACAGCTGGGCGCCCCCGAGCGCCGACGAGTCGAGCACGCCGCCGGCGGCCGCGCCGCCGCAGGGGCCACCGCCACCTCCGCCGGGGCCGTCGGGACAATACCCGCCTCCGATGCCCCCGCAGCCGCAATACGGGCAGTATGCGCCGCCGCCTCAACCGCAATACGGGCAGTACGCTCCGCCCCCGCCCCCGCAGTACGGGCAATATGCGCCGCCGCCCCAGTACGGGCAATACGCACCGCCACCACCCGGTTACGCCCAGCCCGGCGCATCCGTGCCCTACTGGGCGCAGCAGGGACAGGGCCTGCCGCAGCCCGGTCCGGCGCCGTGGGCGCCGCCCCCCAAGCCCGGACTGATCCCGTTGCGGCCGCTCGGTTTCGGGACCCTGATGGGCGCGCCCTTCCAAGTGCTGCGCCGCAACCCCAAGGCCACTTTCGGCAGCGGCCTCATCGTTCAGGTCGCGATCATCCTGGTCACCATCCTCTTCGTCGGAGGCGCGACCTTCTGGGCCATCTCGCGCAGTGTCTCGGCGAGCTCGGCCGATCAAGACGCCGTCGCCGCGGGGAGTGTGGCGATCGTGCTGCTCTCCGCGCTCATCCCGGTCGCGCTGTCGCTCTTCGCCAGCGCCCTGCTGCAGGCCGTGCTGGTGGTGGAGGTCGCCCGGGGCACCCTCGGCGAGAAGCGGCGGCTCGGCGAGCTCTGGAAGGCCGCGTTCCGGCGCATCCTGCCGCTCACCGGCTGGTATGCGCTGATCGCGGCGGCGCTCGTGGTGGTGCTGGGCCTGATCGTGCTGGCGATCTTCGCCGCCTCGGCTCTCGGCGACGCAGGCATCGTGCTGGCCGTTCTGGCCGGGGTCTTCCTCAGCCTCGGCAGCGTGGTGCTCGCCGTGTGGCTCGGCGTCAAGTTCTCGATGGTGCCGTGCATCATCGTGCTCGAGCGCGTCGGCGTCTTCGCCGCCATGCGCCGGTCGTGGAAGCTCACCACAGGGAACTTCTGGCGCACCTTCGGCGTGATGGCGCTCGTGTACCTCATCCTCTCCACCGCCTCGCAGCTGCTCTCGGTGCCGTTCCAGTTCTTGCTGCCGATCGCGGTCGGTCTGATCGATCCCAACAACACCGGCTCGGGCCTCATCGGCGCGGGCGCGCTCTACCTGCTCTTCCTCGCCTTCACGGTGGTGCTCTCGGCCGTGACCAGCGTCGTGCAGGCGGCGACGGTGGCCGTGATCTACATCGATCTGCGGATGCGCACCGAGGGACTCGACATCGAGCTCGCCCGCTTCGTGGAGTCGCGCCAGGTGGGCGACGACTCCTGGCCCGACCCCTACCTGCTCCCGCCCCGCGGATGATCGTGATCTCCGCCCCGGCCGCGCTCGTGACCGACATCCCGGTCGATCCCGACGCCGATCAGGCGCGCCAGTGGGTGCTCGACGAGCTCGCCAAGCCACCGTACGAGGCCGCGCGGCCGACCTGGTTCGATCAGCTCTCGCAGAGCTTCGGCGAATGGCTGAGCTCCCTGCGGGTGCCCGACGGCTCCGGCTTCGGCGGTCTCGTGCCGCTCGCCATCGTGATCGCCGTGGTGGCTCTGCTCGTGGTGGCGTTCCTGGTGTTCGGCCGGCCACGGCTGAACCGACGCAGTCAGGTGAAGACGGGAGCCCTGTTCGGCACCGACGACACCCGTTCAGCCGCCGAGCTGCGCGCCTCCGCTGCCCGTGCCGCCGATCAGGGCGACTTCGGCACGGCCATCCAGGAGGCCTTCCGGGCCCTGGCCCGCCAACTCGCCGAGCGCACCATCGTCACGACCTCGCCCGGCACCACCGCCCATGACTTCGCCGCGCGCGCCGGCGCCTCCTTCCCCGCCCACCGCGACGAGCTCGCCGCCTGCGCACGCCTCTTCGACGGCGTCCGTTACCTCGACGAACCGGGCACGCGCGCGGGCTTCGACCGCGTGACCGGCCTCGACCGGCGGATGCAGTCCGAACGACCCGAGGTGCTCGAACGCATCGAGAGCGTGGTCGTGCGATGACCGCCGCTCCCCCGGTCGAACCGGCCGCCGCGACCGGGGCCACCGACGCACGGGTCGAGACGCCCCGCTTGCGCACGACGTTCCGCCGTCGGCTGTTCTGGATCGTGGTGCCGATCGTCGCAATGCTGGTCGCGATCGCCACGGTGCTGCTCACTGCATCCGGCACACCGGATGTCGACCGCTACTCCATCGGCAACGCCGGGCCCTCGGGCAGCCGAGCGGTGGCCGAGGTGCTCCGCGGCCAGGGCGTCGACGTGGTGGCCGCCGGGAGTTTCGCCGAGGCGCGAGCGGCTGCGGGCGACGACTCGACCGTGCTGTTCACCGACCCCTACGGCTTCCTCGACGCCGAGAGGCTCGACGCCGTGGCCGGCCTCGGCACCGACCTGGTGCTGGTGGAACCCGGCACCGATGAGCTCGACGCGCTGGCACCCGGCGTCGCGAACGCCGGCGCGGCCGAGCAGGCGGATTCGGTGGCGGCGGGCACCGGATGCGCCATCCCGGCCGCTCAGCGCGCCGGCACCATCTCGCAGCCCTCGTGGACCTACCGGGTGCTTGAGGGGGAGGACGACGCGACCACGGCGTGTTTCCGCTCCTACGACGACGCGTACGCGGTGGTGCAGGAACCGAGGGTGAACCGCGGCGACTCCTCGACCGTCACCGTGCTGGGTGCCGGCGACGCGCTCACCAACGAGCACGTCGCCGAGGAGGGCAACGCGGCGCTGGTGCTCGGCCTCCTCGGGGCGCACCACACCCTCGTCTGGTACATGCCCGGCCCCGACGACCTCGCGGGCGACGACGCAGCGCCCACCGTCGGTGAGCTCACTCCCGGCTGGGTGACCCCGGTCATCCTGTTGCTCGTGCTCGTCACCGTGGCGGCCGGCGTCTGGCGCGGACGGCGCTTCGGCGCGGTCGTGGTGGAGAACCTGCCCGTCACCGTGCGCGCGAGCGAGACCATGGAAGGGCGCGCCCGGCTCTACGCCAAGCAGGGAGCATATGCCCGGGCGCTCGACGCGCTGCGGATCGGCACCCTCGCCCGACTCACCGTGCTGCTCGCGCTGCCGCGTCATGCGACCGTCGTCGAAGTGAGCCGCGCGGTGGCCGCGGTCACCGGCCGCACCGTCGACGAGGTGCACGACACCCTGGTGGGCGCCCTGCCCCGGAGCGAGGGCGAGCTGCTCGCGCTCTCCGACCGCCTCCTCGTGCTCGAGCAAGACGTGCATCGCGCGACGAACCTGCGCTGACCGCGAGCCGACACCGATACCGACCATCACCGCCGTGACCGATCCGACCAGAAGCTCCGAACAGAAGAGGAACACCGGATGACCGACCAGCCGCAGCCTGCAGGCTCCCCCGACTCCCCCGATCCCGCCCCGACGCCCACCGCCGACGAGCTGCGCCAGGCCCTCGCGCGCGTGCGCGCCGAAGTGGGCAAGGCGGTGGTGGGTCAGGACGGCGCGGTCACCGGCCTCATCATCGCGCTGCTCGCCCGGGGCCATGTGCTGCTCGAGGGCGTGCCCGGTGTGGCGAAGACGCTGCTCGTGCGCAGCCTCAGTCAAGCGCTGAGCCTCGACACCAAGCGGGTGCAGTTCACGCCCGACCTGATGCCCGGCGACGTCACCGGCTCGCTGATCTACGACGCGAAGGCGGGCGAGTTCTCGTTCCGCCAGGGGCCGGTGTTCACGAACATCCTGCTCGCCGACGAGATCAACCGCACGCCCCCGAAGACGCAGTCCGCGCTGCTGGAGGCGATGGAGGAGCGCCAGGTGAGCGCCGACGGCGTGACCCGCAAGCTGCCCGATCCGTTCCTCGTGGCGGCGACGCAGAACCCGATCGAATACGAGGGCACCTATACGCTGCCCGAGGCGCAGCTCGACCGCTTCCTGGTGAAGCTCGTGCTCGACCTGCCGGAGCGCGAGACCGAGGTGGCGGTGCTCACCCGCCACGCGAACGGCTTCAACCCGCGCGACCTCGTGGCCGCCGGCGTCACCCCCGTGCTCGACGCGCGCATGCTCACTTTCGCGCAGAACGCGGTCACCGGCGTGCAGGCGTCACCCGACGTGCTCGCCTACATCGTCGACCTCGCCCGGGCCACCCGGCAGAGCCCGTCGGTGAAGCTCGGCGTGAGCCCGCGCGGAAGCACCGCGCTGCTGGCCGCGTCGAAGGCCTGGGCGTGGCTCAACGGCTACTCCGGGGTGACGCCCGACCACGTGCAGGCGATGGTTCTTCCGGTGCTGCGGCACCGCATCCAGCTCCGGCCGGAGGCGGAGCTCGAGGGCGTGTCGGTCGACGCGATCCTGCGGAGCATCCTGACCCAAGTTCGAGTACCGATCTGATTGGTGGGGTGAGGATGCTGCTTCTAGCTGCGCCGGAGACCTCTCGCCTTCGGCGAGGGGCCTCCGGCGGTCGCGCCGGTCCCTGCCCGGCGCGAGGCGACCTGTTCGCGTGCGGTCGCTCACGCGGCCGTTCGCTCACCCTGGGTCGTCGAGCACGGCCCGGAACTTCGGTGCCTCACCGGGCGGTACTGGGCGGAGAATTCCAAACGAGTCATGCACCCCGGGCCTCCAGGGCGGCGCGGGCCGGCTCGTTCGGAGAAGTCCGGCGTGATATCCGTTGCGGGGTGCGGGCGTGAGCGTGTCGGGGCGGTTGGTGGCGCTGCTCGCACTCGGGGTCGCGCCGGTGGTGCTGATCAGCGTGATCTACGATGCTGCCTATCAGGCGCTGCTCGGGTGGATCGGGTTCGTGGTGCTGCTGGTAGCGATCGACCTCGTCGCGGCGGCCTCGCCCCGGCGGGTGGCACTCGAGCGGGCGCTGCCGGCGCGCGTGCGGCTCGGCGAGACCGTGACGAGCACGCTCTACCTCACCAACACCGGGTCACGGATGCTGCGGGGCGTCGTGCGCGACGCGTGGCAGCCCTCCGCGGGGCCGGCCACCGCGCGCGCCCGGGTGACCATCCCGCGTGGCGAACGACGGGCCGTCGCCATCGCCCTCACCCCGTTCCGACGCGGTGAGCGGCGCACCGAACGGGTCACCATCCGTTCCTTCGGGCCGCTCGGCCTCGCCGCCCGGCAGGCGACCCTGCGAGCGGAGGGGCGCATCCGTGTGCTCCCCCCGTTCAACGCCCGCAAGCACCTGCCCTCGCGGCTCGCACGGCTGCGCGAGCTCGACGGGCGCGCCAGCGTGATGATCCGGGGCCAGGGGACCGAGTTCGACAGCCTGCGCGAGTACGTGCGCGGCGACGACGTGCGCTCGATCGACTGGCGGGCGACTGCGCGACACAGCGACGTCATGGTGCGCACCTGGCGACCCGAGCGCGACCGGAGGGTCGTGATCGTGATCGACACCGGGCGCACCCAGGCCGCGCGCATCGACGACGAACCGCGCATCGACACCGCGTTCGAGAGCGCTCTGCTGCTCGCCGCCCTCGCGACGCGGGCGGGCGACCGGGTCGATCTGATCCTCTACGACCGGCGGCTGCGCGGGCGGGTGCACGGCGCATCCGGACCGGAACTGCTCTCACGCATGGTCGACGTGATGGCGCCGATCGAGCCCGACCTGATCGAGATGGACTGGACAGCCGTGCCCGGTCTGGTGCGCCAGGTCACCACGCAACGCTCGCTGGTGGTGCTCGCGACGGCCATCGACGCGCCCGGCATCTCGCGGGAGCTGATGGCGATCGTGCCGCAGCTCACGCGCAACCACATGGTGGTGGTGACCTCGGTCACCGATCCGGATGTCGCGGCCGGTGTTCGCGAGCGCGGCGACCGCCAGGAGGTCTACCGCGCCGCCGCCGCCGAGCGGGCACTGCTCGACGTGGCCCGGGTCACGACGGTGCTGAAGCGCTTCGGGGCGGATGTGGTGACCGGGGCGCCTGCGGATCTGCCGCCGGCGTTGGCCGACCGGTACATCGCGTTGAAAGCTGCCGGGCGACTCTGACTCCCAAGAACGTCCACCGCGACTGAAACGCAACAGGCCGTACTCGACGACCCAGGGTGAGCGGGTGGCCGGAGGGTCCGACCGCAGGCCGGGCCCTCCGACCGCCCGCGAACGTGTCGCGCGGCGCCGGGCAAGGACCGGCGCCGCCCGAGGACGCCGAGCGCAGCCCGGCGCCCGAGGCAACTAGCACAACTAGCCGGCGACCAGTTGGGTGGCGCCGGCCTCGAACTCCTCCAGGTCGCCCGTGTGGCCTGCCTGCGCTACGCGACGGCCGAGGTAGAGCATGTAGAAGAGGAAGGCTCCGAGCGCCAGGGCGCCGATGCCGATCTTCACGGGCCAGGGCCAGGGGGCCGGGGTCACGAAGCCCTCGATGACGCCGGAGACGAGCAGCACGAACACGAGACCGATCGCGACCGTGAACAGGGAGCGCCCGTTCTCGGCCAGCGACTGACCGCGGGTCTTCGCGCCCGGGGCCACCCAGGCCCAGAAGATGCGCAGGCCCGCCGCGGCGGCCACGAAGATGGCGGTGAGCTCGAGCAGGCCGTGCGGGAGGATGTAGAGGAAGAACACGTCACCGTGCCCGAACTCGAACATCACGGCCGCGTTGATGCCGAGGTTCTGCGCGTTCTGGAAGATCACCGAGGGCACGAACACGCCGAGGATTCCGAACGCGATGCACTGGGCGGCGATCCAGGCGTTGTTCGTCCAGACCTGGCCGGTGAACGACGCGGCGGGGTTCTCGGAGTAGTAGTCGACGAAATCCTCTTCGGCCAGCTTCTTCAAGTCCTCGTTCGAACCGAGGGCGGCGAGCACTGCGGGGTTCTGCGAGATCCAGATCGCATAGAGACCGGCGATGACGAACGTGGCCACGGCCACGGCCAGCGTGAGCCAGCGGATGCGGTACAGCGCCGCCGGGAGATGGATGGCGAAGAACACGGGCAGCTGGCGCAGGATGTTCGTGCCCGCCCCCGTGAAACGCAGGCGCGCCCGCGACAACGAGACCGAGAGTCGGTCACCCTGAGCCGTGGAACCGGCGACCGTCTTGATGGCGGAGAGCTGGGTCGATCCGGACTGATAGCGCTCGATCAGCTCGTCGGCTTCGCGCCCGGTGTAGTCGCGCCGTCGACCGAGTTCATCGAGACGATCCCATTCGTCTCGATGGGCGGCGGAGTAGGCGTCGAGATCCATCTGATTAGATGATATTCATGACGCAGCCGTTCGGGGTGGAATCGAGCACTCGAACGAGCGCTGCGGTCGCCGGCCCGTCGGCCGACGAGCTGCTCACCGGCGAGGCCGTCGCCCTCGACGTGCGGCCCGCGAGCTTCCTGCTGCGCAGCGCCAGCGGCGCCATCGACTTCGTGCTCTACATCGGAGCGCTGCTGGTGGCGCTCTATGTCTTCGTCACGATCCTGCTCTCCGACTCGGGCATCGACCCGGCTCTCGGTCAGGCGCTCTCGCTGGCTCTCGTGGTCACCTTCCTGGTGGTGGCACCCATCGTCGTCGAGGTCGCGTCGCGCGGTCGCTCGCTCGGCAAGCTCGCCGTCGGGGCCCGGATCGTGCGCGACGACGGCGGCGCGATCTCGCTGCGGCACTCCGTCATCCGCGGCCTGCTCGGATTCGTCGAGATCTACATGACGCTCGGCATCCTCGCGTTCGTCGTGTCGATGCTGAACGCGCGGTCGAAACGCCTCGGCGACCTCCTCGCCGGCACCTACAGCCAGCACGAGCGGGTGCCACGACCGATCCCGTTCGTGGCCCAGGTGCCGCCCGAGCTCTCCGTGTGGGCGCAGACCGCCGACGTGGCGAAGCTCCCCGACCGGCTCTCCCGCCGGGTGGTGCAGTTCCTCACCCAGGCCGACCGGACGACGCCGCAGACTCGTGAGCGCCTGGCTCACGAGCTGGCGCGCGAGGCCGCCCCCTTCGTCTCACCCCTGCCGAACGTGCATCCGCATGCGTTCCTGCTGGGCGTCTCGGCGATCCGCCGCGACCGCGAGTACCGGGCGCTCATGCTCGAGCGCGAGCGCCTCGCCCGCGTCGACCCCATCCTCCGAGGCCTCCCGAACGCTTTCCCCGATCGCTGACCCTTCACACTCGTCGACCCGTCACTTGGTGCCGCTATTCGAGCGTGAGAGCGGCACCAAGTGACGGATCGATGAGGGTAGGCGATCAGTAGCGGTAGTGGTCGACCTTGTAGGGGCCCTCGACGGGCACACCGATGTAGGCGGCCTGCTCGGGGCGGAGGGTGGTGAGCTCGACCCCGAGGGCGTCGAGGTGCAGGCGGGCCACCTTCTCGTCGAGGTGCTTCGGCAGCACGTAGACGCCGATCGGGTACTTCTCGGGCGTGGCGTACAACTCGATCTGCGCGAGCACCTGGTTGGTGAAGGAGTTGCTCATGACGAACGAGGGATGGCCCGTGGCGTTGCCGAGATTCATCAGGCGGCCTTCGGAGAGCACGAGCACGCTGCGGCCGTTCGGCAGGCGCCACTCGTGCACCTGCGGCTTGATCTCGACCTTCACGACCCCCTCGAGCTGGGCGAGGCCCGCCATGTCGATCTCGTTGTCGAAGTGCCCGACGTTCGCCACGATCGCCAGATGCTTCATGCGCAGGATGTCGTCGACCCCGATCACGTTCACGTTGCCCGTGCCGGTGACCCAGATGTCGACCTCCTCGACCACGGAGTCGATGCGGGCCACCTGGAAGCCGTCCATCGCCGCCTGCAGTGCGCAGATCGGGTCGACCTCGGCCACGATCACCCGCGCGCCCTGGCCGCGCAGCGCCTCGGCCGCGCCCTTGCCCACGTCGCCGTAGCCCACCACGAAGGCCACCTTGCCGCCCATGAGCACATCGGTCGCGCGGTTCAGGCCGTCGGGCAGCGAGTGCCGGATGCCGTACTTGTTGTCGAACTTCGATTTGGTGACCGAGTCGTTCACATTGATGGCGGGGAAGAGCAGCTCTCCCGCGGCGGCCAGCTCGTAGAGACGGTGCACACCGGTCGTGGTCTCCTCGGAGACACCCTTGATCTCGGCCGCGATCCGCGTCCACCGCGTCGGGTCGTTCACCAGCGAGTCGCGCAGCACGCCGAGCACGATCGCGAATTCCTCGCTGTCGGCCGCCGTGGCATCCGGAACCCGCCCGGCCGCTTCGAACTCCACGCCCTTGTGCACCAGCAGCGTGGCGTCTCCGCCGTCGTCGAGGATCATGTTCGGACCGGTGAACGGCTCAGCGGATGCCGCGGCCTCGGTCGACCAGTCGAAGGCGCGCTCGGTGCACCACCAGTACTCCTCGAGCGTCTCTCCCTTCCAGGCGAAGACCGGCACACCGGCCGGCGCCTCGACGGTGCCGAACGGGCCCACCACCACGGCGGCGGCCGCCTCGTCTTGCGTGGAGAAGATGTTGCAGCTCACCCAGCGCACCTGCGCGCCGAGGGCGACGAGGGTCTCGATCAGCACGGCGGTCTGCACCGTCATGTGCAGCGAACCCATGATGCGGGCGCCGGCCAGAGGCTTCGACTCCCCGAACTCCTCGCGCAAGGACATGAGGCCCGGCATCTCGTTCTCGGCGAGGCGGATCTGGTGCCGGCCGGCCTCGGCGAGCCGGAGATTCGCGACTCGGTAGGGCAATGACACGGCGGTGGCGGAAGCGATGCTCATGGCACCATTCTCGCAGACCCCGCCCGCCCCGTGACGAGCGCACGCTCAGCTGCGGGAGAACCTCAGTCGACGTAGGCGTGACGCATGACCTGCCAGCCCTGCGGGGCCGAGAGCCGATCGGTGTGCCGCTCACAGAGGTCGTAGCTGTGCGGCTCGGGCAGCGGGCTCAGCGGACCGACGACGATCAGTGAATCGGCGTAGTCGTAAGTGAGGGTCGTGGTGGCCTCACCGCGGCACGAGGGCCGCGAGCATTCCCTGTTCGTCATCCGTTCCAGCCTAACCGCGCACCTGGTCGGCACCCGCTCACGCTCATCCCGTGTCGCGGTGCAGCCGTAGACTTGACGCATGGCTCGTTCACGCAGGACTCCGCGTTCGGCGACGATCCGGGCCCGCACCCGCAACCGGCACGGGCGCGACCTGCGCTCCTCGGTGGCGGGCCCGCATCTGCCGTTCTTGCGCTCACGCATCGACCTGTTCGATCAGACCGTCGCCTCCACCGCCGAATACCTGAGAAGCGTGTGGCCGAACGAACTGGCCAACGTCAGCTTCGAGGTGGCGACGATGCCGTTCGGCAGCTTCGGCTCGCCCGATCACGTCGACCGCTGGTCGGTGACGAAGAACCGCGTGATCATGTTCCGTCTTCCGATCGAACGGATGTCGCGCCTGCACCGCGACGACGAGGTGCACCGCCGGCTCGCGATCGAGTCGTGCGTCTTCCGGGCGGTGGCCGAACTGCTCGGAAAAGATCCGTGGGACTTGGCGCCCGACCGGTTCCGTCACTTCTGATCGACGCCATCGGCGTTCCGCTCCCGGCTCGCCGCGTCCACCCAGCCGCGGCTACGGGTAGACGACGATCGATGACGCCGCCGGACTCGGCGACACGATCGGGAACGACGACGAGGACCCGGGCTGGAAGTAGGTGACCGCCGCCGAGACGGGCGCCGAGCTGGTGACGGTGTACGACTCTCCGGCCGTCAACGGCACGTAGCGGACGCCGGGCACGATGGTGACGTCATTCACGACACCGGTGGTCGTGGTGAGGGTGAGCGTGACGTCGGCGCCTGTGGTGTTCACGATGTGCAGCCGTGGGTTCGAACCGTCGGCGGTCGCCACGAAGAACGACGGATCCAGCGGCTGCACCGCCTGGTACCAGGCGAAATCGAGAACGCCGTTCCCGATGGTCGAGGTGCGGGCGCCGGCCACCAGGGGCTGATCGCTCTCGATCTCGACGGTGTAGATGCCGTCGGGGATGTCCTGGAGCGGGAACTCGGTCACCACCTGCGGCGTGAGCCCCACCTGGTATTCCGACTGCGCTCCGCCCGTCTTCTCCTCAGCGATGCGCACGGTGACGGATGCGGGGGTGTCGCCGGGCACGAACATCCGCAGCACGCTCTGCAGGTCGGAGGCATCGGGGTCGCCGAGCCGTTCGGCGATGGTCGACGTGCCGGCGACCTGCACGCCGGCGATGGTCTGCGTGGTCGCCGGACCGCTGGTGGGCCCGGCCATCTCGACTCCGCCGGGTTCGAGACCGCGCACGACGCTCTGTTGCACGGCCGCGGTGACCGCGCCGACACTCGTCTGCACGTGGATCACCGGATCGGAGAGATCGGGAGCGAGACCGGCCAGCGACAGGATGCGTGTCGAGCGGGCGGGCACGTCGAGGTTCTTGGCGCCCGGTGACTCGACGACGCCTGCGTCGCCGTAGATCGTGAGATCGACGACGGCAGCGACGTCGCCGGGGTTCGAGAGCACCACGAAACTGGTGCGCCCGACGGTCGTCGCGCCGGCCACGAGCCAGCTGTCGGAGTCGGCTTCCCCACACGCTGTCGCGGCGAAACCGACGAGGTCTCCGTTCGCGATGGTCTGCGACTGCACGGCCGCGAACAGCGCATCCGCTCCGGCATCGGCGGGCAGCGCGATGCGGGCAGGCGCGGTGCCGTCGGCCGACACGATGTCGTCGGGTGAGGCCAGAGCGCTGCGCTCGAGCACCTCGGCGCCTTGCGTCGACGACGCGATGACGGTCGCGGATCCCACGCTCGAGATGGCGGTCGCATCCTGGCCCGTGTCGTCGGAGAGTCGCACCAGGGGGCCGGTGCAGGCGCGCACCGACTCGGCGGGCGCCGGATCGACCGTGAAGGAGGCGGGCGTCGCCGTGACCGAGGGAAGCGGCACCGCCAAGGCCGTGCCGGCCACGACGACCGCGACCGCGGCCACCACGACGCCGGTGACGACACGGGCGCCGGTGGCGAGGATTCTGCGCTTAGCGGCCATCGGTGCCGCCCTTCTCGTTCTCGTCGCGGTCGATCGCGTCGCGGACGCTGATCACCGTCTCGTCGTTGGGGTCGTAGTCGTCGATCTCCGGGCTGATGCCGGCGGGTGCGGGGTGCGCGGCCGTCTCTTCGGACGCCGCGGGTTCGGCCTGCTCGTCGGCCTCGACGGCCGGCGTGGGCGGGACGGAGCTCGGAGCGGCGGCCGGATCGCCGGGACCGGCGGTCTCGATCTGCGGATCGACCCCGGCCGGCTCGGGCTCGTCGTTCACCGCGTCACCGTCGGCGTCACCCTCGGCGCCGCGACCATCGGCGTCGGCGTCGGCGGACGGCCCCGAAGCGACCGCGGCGGCGTGGCCGGCCTCGGCCACCGCATCGGTGTCTCCGTCGGCGGGAAGCGTTTCGGACTCGACCTCGGGCTGCACCTCGACCTCGACGTTCCCATCAGCGACGACGGCCTCCTCGGCGGCGGGCACCTCGTCAGCAGGCAGGACCGCGTCATCCTCGCCGTCTCTCGTCGCGGCAGCAGCGGCTGCAGCTGCGGCGCCCGCCTCCGCGGCCAGCACGTCCTGCTCCTCCACGACCTCGAGCAGCTCGGGCTCCTCGCCCACCGCCTCGTCGTCGTCGAACTCGTCGACCTTCTCCTCGGCCAGCTCCTCCATGACCGAGTCGGCCGCCGCGACGTGCGCCGTGGTGCTGACGGCCCGGTTGCCCTGCACCTGGAGCCGGCCTGCCGGCAGCGCGAGCAGCAGGGCCACGGCGAACACGAAGCCCTGGATGACGAGCACGAGCACTCCGAGGGGCGTGCCGGTGTTGGTGGGAACCGGGGCCGGAAGACTCGCGGGCGTCTCCTGCCCGGCCACCTGCCAGAGCTCGCCGACAGTCGTCTTGCCGATGAAGGTCAGTTGCGCGTTGCTGTTCAGCGACTTCGACGTGCGGGCCGCGATGGCGTCCGCATCCGGTCCGGTCTGGGTGGGGGTGGCGGGTTGGAGCAGCACGAACGCCACACCGAGGTCGGTGAGCGTGTCCGCGATGTCGGCTGTGCCCACGCTCGCCGCGTTGCCGCTGAGCGTGGCGAGAGCGGCGCGATCGTCATCGGTCACCCCGGCGAAGGCCGAGGTCGACGCCAGCGTCGACTGCTGGTCGAGGGTGGCGCCCGCACCGTGCACGATGCCGGCGCCGAGGCCGCCGTCGGCCTGCGGCTGCAGGAGGAGCGTTCCGACGCGCGGTGTGCTCGACGCCTCGGCGGTGACGTAGGCGGGCAGCGACCGCCCGTTGCCCGGGACGACCTCGGCGGTGCCGAGCAGAACCCCGAGCGCCATGGGGAGGGCGAGCACGGCGATGGCCACAGACGCGACGACGGCCGGCAGACCGGCGAACCGCGGAAGGGCGGCGAGGCCGAACAGCGCGGCGCCGACCAGACCCATCCAGTAGAGGCTGAGCCCGGAGCCGGGCCAGATGGTGATCGCCTGCGATCCGCTCGTCGCCAGGGCGAGCTGACCCGCCGCGACCGCGGTGATGAATCCCAGGATGGCCGTTCCCACCGCGAACACGGCGCGGTAGGAGCCGGGGAGGAAGAGCGAGGCGAGGGCGAGCAGGCCGAGCGGCACGGCGAGCAGGCCCACCACGAGCAGCACCACACTCGCGTCGATGCCGACCGTGCCGGCCACCGACTCCCAGCCGGCGAGGCCGGTCTGCGGCAGTCCGATGAGCAGATCGAGCACCGGAACCTGCGGACGCCAGTTCGGCAGCCCGGGGTCGGCGAGGATGGCGAGCGGCGTGCCGCGCTGGAACTGGTTCCACATCAACGGGCCGAACAGCACCAGGGCGGGGATCGGGATGCCGATCAGCCGAGCCACGTTGCGCCGGCTCGCGATGGTGCCCACCAGCCAGATGATGAGGAGCGCCGGCCACAGCGACGGCGCCACCGCCAGCACGGCGGCGAACAGGATCGACGCCATGGCCGACGCCGACCACGACTTCGGCGCCGCAAGGCCCGCGAGCACGAGCCACGGTAGGAGCAAGTGCGCGAGCACCGGCCCGATCATGCCGGAGTCGAGGGCGCCGAGGAACGGCGGCGCGAGCACCCAGAGCACGGCGGCGATGGCGCGCAGGAGCGGCCGCTCGGTGAGGTGGGCGGCACAGAACCAGGCAGCCAGGGCGGCCAACGGCAGAGCGAAGAGGTAGAGGCACACGATGGCGAAGCTCGGCGACCAGAAGGTGATCGAGCCGAGCACGGCCAGCACCGCGGCGAACGGATCGGCCGCCCCCACGAAACCGAGGCCGATGTCGCGGAACCCGGTGCCGATCTGTGCCCACAGCCCGGCGACCGTGGTCTCGAGCGGCAGGGCGCCACCGCCCGTCATCGCGACGGCGCCGAACACGGGAAGGAAGAGCACGAAGCCGATCAAGGCGACGACCACGACCGTCGCCACGCCGCCGCTGGAGATGAACTGGATGCGGTCACGCGAGCCGCGCAGGTAGGTGAGGGCGATCTCCCGCTGCAGCGAGCGGCGGCGGCGGATCTCGTCTCCGGGCATCCGGAGCGGAGCGATCGCCTTCCAGCCCACCCGCTTCGACGCTTTAAGCCGGCGCCGGGATTCCCGGATCTTCGAGCCGAACGCGGTCTTGAACGCCGCGGCGAACTCGCCGCCGATGGCGCCCGGCTGCTTGCGCACGAGTTGGAAGATCGACCGCACGATCGCGAGCGGCACCAAGGAGAGCCAGTGGAACACCACGGCGAACGGGGGTGCGTAGACCAGGCGGCGGTGCAGCTGAGCGGCGCGACGAGCGGTCTGTCGCTTGCGACGCGCACCGCCCCGGATGGAGCGGCCCGGGCCGGAGAACCCGTCGCCGTCGGTGGCGAGCCGGGCAGCAGGAACCGCGAGCACCCGGTGGCCGGCCAGACGCACGCGGATGGAGAAGTCGAGCGCGTTGTCGGCGGTGGGGAGGGCCGGATCAAAACCGCCCACCTCGTTCCACACGGTGTGGCGCACCAGCAGACCGGCGGCGCCCATCGCGAGCACGTCGCTCATCCGATCGTGCTGGGCCTGGTCGAGTTCGGTCTCGACCAGCGGCACGCTGGCGCCGAACTGGGTGATCGTCTCACCGAACTCGGCGATGTAGTCGGTGTCGTCCCACTCCGTCTGCTTCGGGCCGGCGGCGGCGACCGAGGGATTGACCTCGACCGCGGCGAGCAGGGCGGCCAGCGCGTCGGGGCCAGGAGCGGAATCGTGGGCGAGCAGCCAGAGCCACTCGTTCTCGGAGGTCGGTGGCGGTGCCACACCGAGGGCGTGTGAGATGGCGGTGCCGAAGCTCAGGCGGGTGGATGCCGAGATGAAGCGCGTGGGCAGGGCGGCGGCGAGCAGGGCGGCCGTGTTGTCGCTCGACGCGCAGTCGACGACGACCAGCGCATCCGGGGCTCTGGTCTGCGCCGCGATCGCCTCGAGGGTTCGCGGAAGATGGTCGGCTCCGTTCGAGGCGACGAGGACGGCAGTGACTCGGGCGTGCATCGCAACGACTCTAAAGGCCACCCCGCCCATTCACGGGCGACCACCCCGGCGTGCCGAGGTTCCTATGAATCGCGTGTGAAGGCCCACGCGCACGTCGATCTCGGGGTCAGAACCTCGCGTGATCAGAACGCCGCGACGTGCGCGTCGCGCTCTGCGGTGAGAGCGCCCGAGGCCATCGGCACCCTCGAACCAACCGCAAGGCACGCTGCAGAAGCGGCGGCGTGCACGACCAGCAAGGGGCCTATACGGCTTTCTTGCGGAGCTTGCGACGCTCGCGCTCTGAAAGGCCGCCCCAGATGCCGAAACGCTCGTCGTTGGCCAGTGCGTATTCGAGGCACTGGGCCTTCACCTCGCAGGTGGTGCAGATGCGCTTGGCATCGCGAGTCGATCCACCCTTTTCCGGGAAGAAGGCCTCGGGATCGGTCTGCGCACAGAGCGAATCCGCCTGCCAGGCGAGCGGATTCTCGTCAGCTACGGGCTGCCGTACTCCCGGAACGCCCAGATTGACCGGATCGACGAACCAGTCATCCGGAACGCCCGAGCGATAGTCTGACATTGCCATATCACGCTCCACCCTCTGAACCAGTCTGCGACCTGCCGAAATCCCCGTTCCCTAATTACACCGTTGTAGTTCGCTCACGTCAAGTCGCAGATCGTAAACCCTCAACCGAGCCTGGAGGGTTACGACACGGCGAGGGAGCCACCAGTTCACCTGGACTTTTCTGCCCGATCGTCGATATCCTGCCATCATGCTCAAGAAGGTCGTTCTGCTCGCCATCCCCGGTGTCGCCCCGTTCGAGTTCGGTGTGGTCTGTGAAGCATTCGGCATCGACCGGCGCGAGCACGGGGGCCCGGTCTTCGATTTCACGATCGCGGCCGTGGAGCCCGGCCCGGTGCGCACGAGCATGGGCTACGACATGGTCATCCCGAACGGCCTCGAGGCGGCGGCCGACGCCGATCTCGTCTGCGTGCCGGCCCACGACGTCGAGAGCGAGGTGCACCCGGCGATCGCCGCGGTCATCCAGGATGCCGCGGCTCGCGGCGCCTGGATCCTCAGCGTCTGCAGCGGCGCGTTCACCCTCGCGAAATCCGGAGTGCTCTCGGGTCGCTCGGCCACGACGCACTGGATGCACGCCGAGCGACTGGCCCGCGACTTCCCCGACATCGAGGTCGACCCCGACGTGCTCTTCGTCGAAGACGGCCGCATCATCACGAGCGCCGGCACCGCCGCCGGCATCGACGCCTGCCTGCACCTCATCCGCACAGAGCTCGGCGCCTCGGCCGCGAACGTGGTGGCGCGCCGCATGGTGGTGCCCCCGCAGCGCGCCGGCGGGCAGTCGCAGTACATCGCCACCGCCATCCCGGCAAGTCAGAGCGACTCCTTCGCCGAGGTGACGGAGTGGATGCTCGAGAACCTCGACCAGGAGCTCACCATCGACGAGCTGGCGCACCGCGCCCTGATGTCGCCGCGCACCTTCGCCCGGCGCTTCAAGGCCGACCTCGGGGCCACTCCGGGCGCCTGGCTCAACCGTCAGCGGCTGCTGCGGGCGCAGATGCTGCTCGAGGAGAGCGGCCTGAGCCTCGACGGCGTGGCGGCCGAGAGTGGCTTCGGCACGGCCGCCGTGATGCGCCACCACTTCGCCAAGACCCTCAACACCACCCCCGCGGCCTACCGCCGCGCCTTCTCGGTGCGCGCCCTGGCCTGACGGCTCGCCGGGTAGCCCGAAATGCCGCCTGAGCAGTGCCCGAGCGGCACTTCGCGCTACCCCGCGGCGGTCACTCGCCGGGAGCCGCCAGGAACACCACGCCGGTGCCGGTGGCGGTGAGTTCGCCCTCCTGGGGGGTGATGAAGACGGAGTCGCCGCGCTCCAGGGTGATCGAGCCGGTGGCACCGGAGAGGGTCACCGAGCCCTCGATGCAGATCGCGATGGCGGCTCCCCGCGGCGGATAGGCCACGGAGGCGACATCCTCCCCCACCTCGATGCGGGCGAGCACGAAGTCGTCGATGTCGGGCTGGAAGAGCTGCAGGCCGGGCACGGGCGACGTCGGCTCGAGGTACGGCACGGCGATCGAATCGAAGTCGAGCACCTGGAGCAGCTCCGGCACGTCGATGTGCTTGGGCGTCAGCCCACCCCGCAGCACGTTGTCGGATGCCGCCATCAGCTCCACACCGAGCCCCCGCAGGTAGGCGTGGATGTTGCCCGCCGGCAGGTAGAGCGCCTGCCCGGCCGTGAGCGTGACCCGGTTGAGCAGGATCGAGATGATGATGCCGGGATCGCCCGGGTACTCCTCGTGCAGCCGCACCACGGTCTCGAGCGACGGCGTGTACGGATCGGTGAGGTGGGCGTGTGCCGGGTGCAGCGCCTTCTCGGTCGTGCGCACCAGGTGCCCGACCAGCGCCTCGACCTCGGGACCTCCTCCGAGCACCCACGCCACCACCGACTCGAGCACCTCGGCGTCGGTCTCGTGCTCGGTCACGGAGTCTTCGAGCAGGTGCACCATCGGGCCGTAGAGCTCCCAGCGCGGCGCCACCTGCGATCCGTCGATCATCACCAGCAGGTCGACGATCTCGCGCACCTCGACGAGCGGACGGAAGCCGCAGAGCGCCTCGAACGTGGGGCTCAATGCCACGATGATCTCGGGCTTGTGGTGCGCGTCTTTGTAGTTGCGGTGCGGCGCGTCGAGCGGCACACCGGCCGCGTTCTCACGGTCGAAGCCCTCCTGCGCGATCTCCCGCGAGGGGTGGGCCTGCAGCGAGAGCGGATGCGCAGCCGCCAGGATCTTCAGCAGGTAGGGCAGCGAGGTGCCCTTGCCGAGCGCCCGCGCCGGGTCGGCCGCGATCCAGGCAGCCAGGTCGGTGGCGCCCCCGGTGAGCGCGGTGTCGACCACGCGACTCGGGCTCCCCGGATGCGCGCCCAGCCAGAGCTCGGCCTGCGGCTCGTCGGTGTCGGGTGTTCCGAGCAGCTCGGGGATGGCGGTGGAGGAACCCCAGGCGTAGTCGCGGGGGGTGTTGACGATCGAAACGAACATTGACCTGTCTCATTCTCGCGGCCGGGCAACCGGGGGCTCCGGCGCCGATTATCACCGACCTACAAGCGTCGACTCCCGCCGCTTCCGGTCGATTAGACAAAACTACCAACCGGCGGCGCCCCTCCCGAGCCGCCCGGCTAGGCTCTGCTCGCCGAATCCGTCTACCCGCACTGGAGCACCCATGACCTTCGAGCCCCTCGCCAGCGACTTCTACGGCTACGAGAACCTCCTCACCGACACGGAGCGCGAGGCCCTCGCCCGCTTGCGCGACTACCTCGCCACCGACGTGAAGCCGATCGTCAACGAGCACTGGGAGAAGGCGACCTTCCCGCACGAGATCGTGAAGGGCCTGGCCGACTGCGGCGTCTACAGCTTCGCCTGGGAGGAGACGAAGCCGTTCGAGAACTCAGCCGTGTTCCGCGGTTTCGTGGCGCTCGAGCTCGCGCGTGTCGATGCATCCGTCGCCACCCTGGTCGGAGTGCAGAACGGGCTCGCGATGGGCGCGATCAGCGTCACCGGATCGCCCGAGCAACGCGCGGAGTGGCTGCCCAGGATGGCCCGCGGCGAGGTGGTGGGCGCTTTCGGCCTGACCGAGCCGCAGTCGGGCTCCGACTCGGCGCAGGGCCTGCGCACCACGGCCACCCGTGACGGCGACGAGTGGGTGCTGAACGGCTCGAAGCGCTGGATCGGCAATGCGACGTTCAGCGACATCACGGTGATCTGGGCGAAAGATGCGGCCGACGGGCAGGTCAAGGGCTTCATCGTGCCCACCGACACCCCCGGCTACACCGCGACGAAGATCGAGGGCAAGCAGAGCCTGCGGATCGTGCAGAACGCCGACATCACCCTCGAAGACGTGCGGGTGCCCGAGAGCCTGCGCCTGCAGAACGCGAACTCGTTCCGCGACACGGCGAAGGTGCTGCGGCTCACCCGGGCCGAGGTGGCCTGGGCCTCCGTGGGCAACTCGGTGGGCGCCTACGAGGCCGCCCTCCATTACACGAAGGAGCGCGTGCAGTTCGGCAAGCCGATCGCGAGCCACCAGCTCATCCAAGACCTGCTCGTGAAGTCGATCGGCAACATCACCGCGAGCCTCGGCATGGTGGTGCGCGTCTCGCAGATGCTCGACGAGGGCACACAGCGCGATGAGCACTCGGCACTGGCGAAGGCCTACACGACGGCCCGGATGCGCGAGACCGTGGCCTGGTGCCGCGAAGCCCTCGGCGGCAACGGCATCGTGCTGGAATACGACGTGGCCCGGCACTTCGCCGACGCCGAGGCGCTCTACTCCTACGAGGGCACGCGCGAGATGAACACCCTCATCGTGGGCCGCAGCATCACGGGCCTGGCCGCGTTCGTGTGATTCCACGGGGTTCCGCCCCCGTCGCGTCCGGACTGACTCAGTAGGATCGACCCCATGCGCTATCCGACCGACGCCGCCGCCCGGTCGCTGTCCGTGCTCATCCTGTTCACACTGTTCGCGGGCGATTTCTGGCGCAACCTGATCGGCTGGTGGGGCTACCTCGGATTGGTCGCGGCGATCAGCGCCGTGGTGGCCGTGGTGATGACCCGGCGGCGGCTGTGGTCGAAGCTCGCTCTGTGGCGGCTCCCCCGCACCCTGGTGCTGTTCGGGCTGCTCGCGGCGCTGTCGCTGGCCTGGTCGTTCTACCCCGGCGCGACGGTGCTCGGCCTCCTGGCCCAGGCGGCCACGACCCTGGCTGCGCTCTTCCTCGTGACGGCCCTGAGCTGGCCGCAGCTGATCGCGGCGCTCTCCAGCGCGCTCACCTGGATCCTCGGCCTCTCGGTGCTGTTCGAGCTGATCGTGGCGCTCTTCGTGCGTCAGCCCGTGCTGCCGTTCTGGACCGACTACGGCGACGCCACCGTGCCGAAGGCCTTCTACTGGTCGCAAGATGCGCTGTTCACCGGCGGCCCCATCCAGGGCATCGTGGGCAACCGCAACATCCTCGCCTTCGTGGCGGTGCTCGCCCTCGTCACGGTGGGCGTGCAGCTGGCGCAGAAGCTCCGCCGGCGCAATACCGCCATCGCCTGGTTGATCGTGGCCGTCGCCGTGCTCGCCCTCACCCGATCGGCCACCGCCATCGGCGCACTCCTCATCACGGCCGCCATGTTCGGCGTGCTGCTGCTCGCTCGGCGGGCGGGGCCGGGGCGGCGGATGTGGGTGCTCGCCGGCGTCGCGGTCGTCACCGCCCTCACGATCGTCGCCGTCAGTGCGTTCGGGCAGCAGATCCTCGCCGTGTTCGGCAAGTCCGACGACCTCACCGGCCGGGTCGACATCTGGAGCGCCGTCGCCGGTCTCGCGGCCCAGCGCCCCGCCTTCGGCTGGGGCTGGGTGAGCTACTGGGCGCCCTGGGTGGAACCCTTCAACGATCTCGCCGTGCGCAAGGGCGTCACCTACCTGCAGGCGCATGACGCCTGGCTCGACGTCTGGTTCCAGCTCGGCATCGTGGGCCTCGTGCTCTTCATCGGCCTGGTGCTGGCCACCTGGTATCGCACCTGGTGGTTCGCCGTCGATCGGCCGTTGGACTCGCTGGGCTTCCCGATCGCCCGGGTTCCGCTGACCCTCGCGCCGGCCCTGTTGCTCACGGCGCTGATCGCCCAGAGCTTCGTGGAGAGCCGGATGCTCGTCGAGGGCGGGTGGGCACTGCTCGTCGTGTTCGCGGTGAAGTCCAAGCTCGACCACAGCGCGGTGTCGATCGATCTCGGCAACGGCCCGGCGCGCGTCAACGCGCTCCTCTCACGCTCGGCCCGCACGGCCCGGACGGCGGCCTCCCGCCGATGACGGCTCTGCCGAACCATCGTCACACGGTCGCGGCACGGGTCGTGGCGTTCTTCGGCGACACCCGGTTCGTCAAGGCCCTCACCCTCGCCGTCCTCGCCACCGGGTTCCTGTCGTTCCTCATCCGCTCGACCCTCGGCTGGCCGGGGCTGATCGGCATCGTCGCGATGCTGGTCGTGTTCGCCGCGCTCTCGTTCGCCGGCCGCTGGCGCGAGCTCGACTGGCACGGCCTGCTGCCCATCTCGCTCCTCATCTTCTTGGCCTGGTGCCTCATCACCCTGGTCTGGAGCCGCTACCTGCCGTCGACCCTGAACGGGTTGGCCTATCTCGTCGGTTACGCCTTCCTCGGCGTCTACATCGCGGTCGTGCGCGACCTCATCCAGATCGTGCGCGCCGTCGGCGACGTGTTGCGTGTGGTGCTGAGCGCGTCGCTCGTGCTCGAGATCGTGTCGGGGGTGCTGCTCGACGTGCCGATCCGCTTCCTCGGCATCACCGGAGGCCTGCCCTTCGGGGGTCCGATCCAGGGCGTGCTCGGCACCCGCAACGCGCTCGGCTTCGTCGCGCTGATCGCGGTCGTCACTTTCGCCATCGAGTTCGCGACCCGGTCGATCCGCCGGGGCACGGGCATCTACAGCCTCGTCGTCGCCGGTGTCGCGGTCGTGCTCTCCGGGTCGCCGGTGACCTTCGGGGTGACGATCGTGACCGGAGTGGCCACGCTCATCCTGCTCGCCCTGCGGCGCGCGGCGCCCGAGACCCGGCGCGGGTGGCACTTCATCCTGCTCGCTGTCTCGCTGTTCGCTCTGCTGCTCGCCTTCCTCCTGCGCGGCCGCATCCTCGAAGTGCTCTCCACGCGGCGCGAGTTCACCTACCGGCTGGAGATCTGGCGCGAACTCTGGCGCCTGATCGAGCTTAACCCGCTCGAGGGCTGGGGCTGGGCCGGCTTCTGGCGGCCGAACGTGTCGCCGTTCTTCGCCCTCGACGTGATCGGCAACCGGTCGCACACCTCGGCGCTCAACGCCTTCGTCGACGTCTACTTCCAGACGGGCCTGATCGGTTTCGTGATCTTCGTGGGCTTCGTCGGACTGGCCTTCGGCCGCGCCTGGGTGCTCGCGGCTTCGAAGAAGAGCATCGTCTTCCTCTGGACCGCACTGGTGCTCGTGGTGCTGATCGCCACCTCGATGGCCGAGAGCTTCATCCTGGTGGAATACGGCTGGCTGCTGCTCGTGATCTGCTCCGTCAAGGCGGCTCGCGATCTCAGCTGGCGCGGCCGGCTGAGGCGCGCCGACGAACCGCGGGCGGTGGGCCCGTGACGCTCGACATCATGATGCCGTTCTATGGCCGCTTCGACCATTTCCGCGAGGCCGTGCAGAGCGTGCTCGCGCAGACGGACGGCGACTGGCGGCTGGTCATCGTCGACGACGTGTACCCCGATCCGGCGCCTGGCGAGTGGGCCGCCGCGATCGACGATCCGCGCGTGCACTACCGGCGCAATGCGACGAACCTCGGCGTCGGGGGCAACTTCCGCGAGTGCGTGCGGCTGGTCGAGAACGAGCGGGCAGTGCTGATGGGCTCTGACGACCGGATGCATGCGGGGTACGTAGCCCGGGTTCTCGCTCTGGCGAGCACGCGACCGGACGCCTCGATCATCCAACCCGGTGTCGACGTGATCGATTCCGAGGGCGCCATGCACCGGCCGCTCGCCGACCGCGTGAAAGACCTGCTGCGCTTCGGCGGGCACGGACCGCGGAGCTTCCACGGCGAGAAGCTCGCCGCGAGCCTCCTGCGCGGCAACTGGGCCTACTTCCCGTCGATCGCGTGGCGCACCGACCAGTTACGCCGCTTCGGCTTCCGGCCCGGCTTCGAAGTGGTGCAGGACCTCGACCTGATGCTCGAGATCATCATGGACGGCGGATCGATGCTCCTCGACGACGAGGTCGTGTTCTCCTACCGTCGACATGCCGGCAGCGTCTCGGCCCTGACCGGGCCCGACGGCGCGAAGTTCGCCGAAGAACGCCGCCTCTTCGACGAGACGGCGGAACGGATGAGCGTCCTCGGCTGGCCGAAGGCCGCCCGCGCCGCCCGCCACCACCTCACCTCGCGGCTGAACGCCCTGAGCGAGCTGCCGGCAGCCCTGCGCGCGCACGACCCGGCGGGCCGCAGCGCCCTCCTCCACCACACCTTCCGCCGCTGACGCTCACGTTCGAATTCGCAAACGTCGCGACCACCGGGCCCCATAGGGCGTTGGATCGCTCCACGTTTGCGAGTTCGAACGTGCGTCAGGAGCGGCGGGCGGCCAGGATCGCGGCCCGGGCCGCGACCGTGCGGCGGTACGCCTCCCCGATCAAGCGCACGAACATCCAGCGCGCCCGCAAGATCGTGCCGAGACCTCGGATGCCGAGCGGCGTCTGGTTCGCGTCGTGCAACCGCCGCTCCACCACCACCTGATCGAGATGACGGATGCTGCGCCGCACGTTGCCCGTGATCGCGATCCACACGTCGTGCGACTCGGTGACGTAATCCGGGATGGGCAGGATGCCGCCGTCGATCGCCTCGCGCCGGAAGCCCATCGCGCAGCCGAAGTAGGGGCGGTAGCCGATCAGGATGGCGAAGAGGTTCGCGAGGTGGTGCCGCGACCCGCGCGAGCGGAGGGGCGGATACCAGAGCCGCGCGCCGGCGCGCCCGAGGATGGAGTGGTTGCCGGCCACCACCAGCGAGCGGCCGAGCCCCGCGATCATGGCCTCGTGCCGGCCGGGTGTCCACACGTCGTCTTGATCGGAGAGGAAGACGTACTGTCCGCGCGAGCGGCGGATGGCGGCCTCGAAGGCCCGCACGTAGCCGACGTTCTCGTCGGTGCGGGTGAGGAACACGCGCGACTCCCCGAGCCGGTCGATCGTGGCCACGATCACGGCGACCGTGTCGTCGGGCGAGCAGTCGTCGACGATCACGAGCTCGTCGTCGGGGCCGAGTTGGGCCACGATCGACTCGATCTGCTCGGCCACGTAGGCCGAGCCGCGATAGGTGGCCATGCAGACGCTCGCCCGGATGCCGGTGCTCATGCCGCTCCTTCCGCCACCGCCGGCGGCGTGCCGCCGCCCTCTCCCGACGATATTCCCCGACCGGGCCGCAGTGCCAGGTAGTGCACCACGAGACCCGCGATCGGCCCGATCACGAGGCTGAGGACCGCTCGCACCTCGATGTCGAGGCCGAGCGGCAGCAGCAGGATCACGATGGCGAGCACGGTGGCCGCGATCCAGCCGAGCGAGAACGAGCGGTGCTTGTCGACGGCCAGGCAGAGCGCGCCGGTGAGGGTGATGAGGGCGAGCATCCCGGCGCCCACCACCAGTCCCGCGATCGTGAACGCGCCCACGACGTAGTCCGGTCCGTAGAAGACGGTGAGCAGCCAGGGACCGAGCAGCCCGCCGAGCACCGCGCCGAGCACCGTGATCAGGGCGAGCAGCCGCACGATCGGCACCAGGGTGCGGAAGCCGGCGGAACGGTTGTTCACGAAATGGGCGATCGCCACGCCCTGATAGGCGTTGAGCGGGATGAGCAGCGGCGCGCGGGTGAGGGTGATGGCCGCGAGGAGCGGCGTGGCGAGCAGGTAGGCCTCGGCGCTCGAGGTGAGGCTCAGGACGACCGGGAACCCGACCACCAGCACGGCGCTCGACCCCGACGCGAGCGAGGCGTGCCCGACCCGCTTGAGGAAGCCGCCGAGCGGGGCGTCCGCACGCGCCCCGGCCGCCGAACGGAGCGTGGGCGAGAACAGCAGGCCGATCAGCCAGGCGACCGTCGAGACGCTCGCGGCCACCGCGAACCCGGCGACGCTCGCCGCGACGATCGCGACCACCACGACGAGCACGATCCGCAGCAACGAGTCGCCGATGACGAGCCGCACATAGGTGGGCCATTGCAGCCGCCCGCCGAGGATACCGACGATCGTGGCATGCCCGGAATAGAGGGCCACCGCGCAGCTGAGCGGCACGGCGAGGGAGGCGTATTCGTGCAGCAGCACGGGCGCCCACCAGAAGCTCGTGGCCCAGAGTAGAACGCCGATCGTGACGCCGACCGCGAGGCCGACGGGCAGCATCCGAGGCTCCCGGCGTTCGCCGGCCGGCACGGTGCTGCGGTCGCTCACGTGCACGGCTCGGGTGGTCTCCGACGAGAGGCCGCCGAGGATGCCGAACCACGCGAACAGGAACGACCAGAAGGTGAGGAAAAGGGTGGCCTGCGGCTTGTCGAGCACATTCGGCACGATCAGGATGACCGCGAAACCGACGCCCGCCGACACCAGCGAAGCCGCCCCGACGCCGACGAAGGAGCGCCGGCCGATCGTGGGCACGCGCGCCCCGGTCTCGTCGCCCGGCTGTGTCTCCGAGCTCGAATCGGTCATGGAGTGCAAGCATAGTAGTCGCTCCCGTGGAAGCTCCCGGGGGCGGAGAGGTGCCTGTGACCGACGATGTCGCCGCCGTCGTGACCGCCTTCCGGCCCGGGCCGGGGCTGGTGGAACTGGTGCGGAGTCTCGCTGCGCAGACCGGCCGGGTGATCGTGGTCGACGACGGCAGCGGACCGGATGCGGATGCCGTGCTCGACGGCGCAGTGGCCGCCGGCGCCGACGTGGTGCGGCACGACACGAACCGGGGCATCGCCGCAGCCCTGAACACGGGCGTCGCGGCCGCCCGCGCAGCGTTCGCCCGCGCAGCCGGATCCGCAGGCCACGCCGAGCCGGCCGGCACCGATCCCGCAGCCGGCGCCACCGGCCCGGCCGCCGGCCACCTTGCCGCCGTGGTCACCTTCGACCAGGACTCGACGGTCGACGCGGGCTTTATCGCCACGCTCCTCGCCACCTACCGCGACGCGGCGGGCGCCGGCCTCCGCGTCGGCCTCGTGGCGCCCGCCCGGGTGGAGGGGCTGCCCTCGCCCGTCAGCGGCTACGAGCGCGGCTTCGTGCTCGGCGGCACGCCCATCCAGTCGGGACTCCTCATTCCGGTCGCCACGCTCGACCGGATCGGCCGCTTCGCCGAACCGCTGTTCATCGACGGCGTCGACACCGACTACGCCCTCCGCACGGCCGCGGCAGGCCTGGTCGTGCTGCTGGCCGGTGGGGCCACCTTGGGCCACAGCCTCGGCGAGCGCCATCCGCTCACCCTCTTCGGCCGGCCGCTGCGGCTCGGCGGACAGCCGCTCTCCTTCGTGGTGAGCAAGCCCTTCCGCTACTACTACCTGCTGCGCAACCGGGTGCTGCTGAACCGGATGCACGGCCGCCGCAACCGGGCCTGGTCGATCCGCGAGACCCTCGGCGACCTGCGGCACTGCGCGATCGTGCTCGCGGTCGCGCCCGGCCGGATGCGTCGGGTGACGGCCATGTGTGCGGGCCTCCGCGACGGCTGGGCGGGCCGCACGGGCCGGATTCCCGCGGCGCTGGAAGCCCGGATCGCCGGGCGCTGACACCCAGGCCCGCGGAGGGCCCGTGGCTATGATGGGGGCATGCCGACCGCCCTCGAACGCACGCTGATCGTCATGCCTGCGTTCAACGAGGAGGAGGCCGTGGGCGCCGTGGTGCGCGAAGTGCTCCGCGTCGCGCCCGGGGTCTCGTGTCTCGTGGTCGACGACGGTTCCCTCGACTCGACGGCCCGCGAAGCCGCGGCCGCCGGCGCGACCGTGCTGCAGCTCCCGATCAACCTCGGGGTGGGCGGCGCTATGCGGGCGGGTTTCAAGTACGCCCTGTCGAAGGGCTTCGCGAACGTGGTGCAGGTCGACTCCGACGGGCAGCACGATCCGGCCGGCATCGCCGAACTGGTGGCCCAGCTCGACCACTACGACCTCGTGCTCGGCGCCCGCTTCGCGGGTGTGGGCGACTACGCGGTGCGCGGACCCCGGCGCTGGGCGATGCAGGTGCTCTCGGGCATCCTGAGCCGGCTCACGAAGACCAAGCTCACTGACACCACATCGGGTTTCCGGGCGAGCGGGCCGCGCGCGGTGGCGCTGTTCGCCCAGCACTACCCCTCCGAATACCTGGGCGACACCGTGGAGTCGCTCGTGATCGCCTCGCGCTCGAAGCTCCGGGTGACCCAGGTGCCCGTCGCCATGCGCCCGCGCGCCGGCGGCGTGCCCTCGCACAACCCCTACAAGGCGGCCGTCTACCTCGGCCGGGCCGGGATGGCGCTGTTCGTCGCCCTCATCCGCCCGCCCGTCGTGGTGGCCTTCACCGAACCGGTCTCTCCCGCATGAGCGCCAGTTACATCTTCGGCATCGTCGCCGCGCTGATCGTGCTGGCGGTGGTGATCGAGTCGCTGCGCCGGCACCACCTGCGCGAGCGGCACGCCATCTGGTGGCTCGCCGCCGGCATCGTCGCCCTCGTGATCGGCGTCTTCCCCGATGTGCTCGGCTGGGCGGCGAGCCTCGTGGGCGTCACGGTGCCCACCAACCTCGTCTTCTTCCTCAGCATCGCGGTGCTGTTCCTGGTGTCCATCCAGCACTCCGGCGAACTGACCGAGCTGGAGAGCGAGACCCGCACGCTCGCCGAATCGGTGGCCCTGCAGGATCTGCGCATCAAAGAGCTCGAGAAGGCATTGGCCGACGCGCTCGAGTCCCGAAGGAACCCATGACCCTCGCCCCACCCGCAGTGGCCCCCGCCGAAGCGCCGGTCGCCCCCCGCCGCACCGTCTGGACCTCGCTGCTGCTCCCCTGGCTGCTGCTCGCGATCCTCGGTTCGCTCTGGGCCCTCGCCACCCCGATCGGCGGGTCACCGGATGAGCCCGCTCACGTGGTGAAAGCGGCCTCGGTCGTGCGCGGCGAACTGCTGCCGGAGACCATGGTGGAGCGCGGCGGGGTACTGCACGTGCCTGCGGCGATCGCGTTCGAGAACCAGGTGCCGTCATGCTTCGCGTTCTACGCCGACATCCCGGCATCCTGTTCGCCCGCGTTCGAGGGCGACCCCGGCGCCTTGGTCGAGACGTTCTCTTCGGCGAGTCTCTACAACCCGGTCTATTACGCACTCGTGGGCTGGCCGTCGCTCATCCTGCCCGATTTCACCGGCATCTACGCGATGCGCATCATGAGCGCCGTGCTCACCTCGTTCTTTCTCGCCACCTGCTTCTGGATGATCGGCTCCTGGGGTGCGCGACGACTCCCCACTCTCGGGGTGATGATCGGAATCACGCCGATCGTCACCTACCTGATGGGCACGGTGAATCCCAACGCCCTGGAGTTCACCGCCGGCCTGGCCCTCTTCGCCGGGATGCTCTCGATCGTGTTGCATCCGAACGAGCAGCTCCTCGGCGGCCGTCTGGCCCTCGTGGTGATCTCCGCCGCGCTGGTCTCGAACAGTCGCGGAATCTCGCCGCTCTGGGTCGCCGTGCTGCTCGTGCTGCCGTTGGTGCTGCTCACCGGGCGGCAGCTCGGAGCGCTGCTAAAAAGGCCCGGGGTGTGGGTGAGCATCCTGCTGATCGCCATTACCGCTCTGATCAGCGGGTGGTGGACCCTCTCGAGCAACTCCCTCGGCACCGCGCCGAGCGCCGGCCCCGACGTCGCTCCGCCCAACAGCGGGGTCGGCCTGAGCCCGATCGAGGGATTCTTCGGGCTGATCGGCGACTTCTACGGACAGCTGCGGCAGATGGTGGGCATCCTGGGCTGGCTCGACACCACGCTGCATCCGGTGGTCTACTACGTCGCCTATGCGATGTTCGCCCTGCTGGTGGTCGGAGTGGTGATCTTCGTGCGCGGGCGCAAGCTCGTGTTCGTCATCCTCCTGGCGGCGGCATTCTTCTTCCTCCCTCCGCTCGTGCAGGCGTTCTACGTGACCAAGGGCGGCTTCATCTGGCAGGGCCGTTACACCCTCATCCTGCTGATGGCGCTGCTGCTCGGAATGGCGGCGTGCATCGCGGCTTCCGACCGGTTCCTCCGCTGGCGGCGCAGCACCGTTCCCCTCCTGATCGTGGCGATCCTCGCGGCCGCGGGCTGGGTCTACGTCGTCGCCTACGCCTTCGCCACGACGATGCGACGGATGGCGTCGGGTTACAAGACCGACTGGCCGGCCATGCTCGAGCCCGGTGCCTGGGTGCCGCCGCTCGGCTCGGTTGCGTTGATCGCGCTGTTCACGGCCGCATCCGTCGGCTTCGGCGTCTACGTCATCGTCGGCGGCCGCGACCGCCGACCCGCTCGCCCGACGCCGGAGCCGCTTCCGGCAGGCGCCGCGTATCCACCCCTCCGCTCCCCCGAACAGAAGGCGTACCCATGGTGAACGAACTCGCGAACGAAGCCTACGAACTCCTCACGATCACGCTGCGCGACGAAGACGGTGTGGCCGTCACGCCCGACGGGCTGCTGGTGCACGGAAAGCTCTTCGCCTTCCGCGACGGCGACGACCTCGTGGTGGAGCTGCCCGAGGCGCGTTCGACCGACCTCAAGACCCGCGGCGTGGCCGAGGTGTTCGAGGGCGGCGGGCGACCGCTCCGTGACTGGGTGCGGGTGAGCGACGTGCAGCTCTGGCCCGAGCTCGCCGGCGAGGCACACGAGTTCATCGGCGAACCGCCGGTCGGCGGTCAGTCCTGACGGTCGGCGGCGACCCGCGGCGGCGGCCTGCGGCGTCTCGCGTGAGGCCGCCGGCCGCTACTGCTCAGGAGCAGTAGTACTCGAGGTTCGAGACGCCCATTCCGATCGTGTTCGGCCCGCCCAGCAGCAGGAAGTCGATCGGGTGCAGCGAGAAGGCGCTCGCGAGCACGCTCTGCGGCCAGCATTCCTTCTGCACCAGGTAGAGCGGCGCGTCGTACACCGCCGCTGCGGGGCCGCCCGAGAGAGCGTCGGCGAACACGAATCCCGATGCGATGAAGATCACCGAGTGCTGCTCCTGGAAGATCGCACTGTTGATGTTCGCCGAGACGTCGAAGCGATCGGCGCCGGTGAAACGCTCCGAGTTGCCGCCCATCAGCGTGTATAGAGTGCTGCTGATGCCGGTGCTGACCGAAGCCGGTCCGCCCGCGACATATGTCTGCTCGGTGCCGAGCCGGGTGATGAGGGTGCGGGTAGCCGAGTCGACGTCGTCGGCGAATCCCGGAACCAGCAGAACGGCGCCGTCGACGTGCGCCGCGGCGGGGCCGGCGGAGAGCGCGTCGGGGTAGTTCGCCCCGGTGGCGACGAAGAGCTTCTTGACGCCGGTGCCGGCGCAGTCGCCCTCCGTGCCGCCGCAGAAGGCGTAGGAGAGAACGTTGCGCGAGACCTCGTAGCGATCGGCGCCGGCGAGGCGCACGATGTTCGGCTGCACCGCCGCGAGCTGGGTGTAGACGGCGTCGCTGATCGTGGCCGTGCCACCGACCACGACGATCTTCTGCGGCGCGAGCTCGGTGATCGCGTCGCGCGTGACGGTCGGGATGCCGTCGCGCGTCACAAGCAGCAGGGCGCCGCTCTGGTGCGCGGCGGCCGGGCCGGCGCTCAGGGCGTCGGGGTACTTCTCGCCACTGGCGATGTAGAGGGTGGGCACGTTGCTGTCGAAGGCGATGTGGCTGATCTTCGCGGCGACCTCGTAGCGGTCGGCGCCGCCGGGCTGGGTGAGCCAGACATACTCTTTGCCGAGCTCGGCGTCGATGCCGGCCGTGGTCTCGCCAGCGGTGACGGGAACGAGATCCGCATCCTCGCTGTAGAGCCAGTCGTCGTAGAACTCGGTGCGTACGTCGCGCCCGAGGGTGTCGGAAAACCGCACGAGGTAGTCTCCCGCGGCCAGTCCGTCGAGTTCGTAGTGCGGGCCCTGGCCGGTGGCCTTGAGGTCCCAGGTCGACGTCGACGGGTTCCAGAGGAATGCTTGAGCCTGCAAGCCTCCGTCGAGCGCGGGAGGCGAGACCTCGTCGTTGTAGCTGAGACTTCCGGTGATGCTGCCGGCGCTGTCGGGATCGGGGTCGCGGGCGTCGGCCTGGAAAGGCTGGTCGAACGAGAGCGGCGCCTCGGGGCCCCCGTGGGGTGCGGGATGCGTCTCATCGGCAGTCGAGCCGCCGAACAGCTGCGGTACGCCGCCGCTGAGATCGGGGGCGGGAACTTTGTGCGAGGTCGGCGCCGGCGCCGGGATCTCGTCGGCCTGCGCCACCGCGGGAGCGCCAAGGGCGGCCGCTCCCACCATGATGATCGCACCCCATGCCGCCGTCCGCTGCACGCGCCGCGTGCGCTTGCGGTCGCGACGCGCCAGGCGTGCCGAATCGTTCGAGTTCGTCGATGCGCGCATGTTCTCCCCCACGCTATGAGCCGGAGAACGGGTCGCTCTCGACAAGTGTTGCTCAGCGAGAGCCTAGGGCATTCGGGGCGTCTCGCGCGCGCCCTTGTGGGCAGGGCGCGTCGGAGTATCGTCCGTCGCCGGTCACCCACTGGCCCTCGCGGAGATCGCTGAACTCGAAGCTCGCAGCCAGGTGCTTTCCGTCGTAGTTTGAGAACACGACGTAGAGGTCGTCGGGTTCTGATGCAGCGATGTCCACCGGGCCGTTCTGACTCACCCAACTCGCCGGCGCGATGCCGTATTCGATCTGAACGGGTGACTCGATCACGGGACCCGCGGCCTGCCAATACAGCTCCGCTCCATCAAAGCTCGTCACCGTGCATTGTAAATGTCGTCGACCATGGCTCCGCCCTTTCCCAATCGTCCAATTGCCGCGACTCCGAGTGCTGAAGTACCTGCACCCCAGGCGCAATCGAAGCCGCCGATATCGGCGGTGCAATCCATCACGGTACCGGCGGCCCCAGTTACTTCCGAGAGTATTGCAGCTGCAGGTGCAAACGGCAGCCCTCCCCCGCTCGCGGCCAGGCCGAGCGCGGCAAACCCGGCAACGACACTTATCCCCGAGAGGATTTTGGAAGTGACCTTTCCGCCATCAGATCTGGTCCATCCTTGGAATCCGGCAAGAACGTCTCCGGTCCCTCGAGCGGCCCGCTCATTACTCTTTGCCTGCGGACTGTCGGTCCACGGGTTGTATTTTTTGGACTGGACGGTCCCCGTGGGCGCCCTGTTGGACCCTTCGTTGTATCCCCAATGGTTATCGTATGGCCCGAGCGCCCGCTTACCGTCTAGATCGCGCGTGTTGATGGGGTCGTTGGGGTAGTTGTACCAAGACGTGTTCCCACCCGCGACGGGGTCGTTCGCGAGGAAACGACCCAGCATCGGGGAATACATGCGCACACCCATCTCGATGATCGCGATCGACCCGAGATGCTCATACCCCTTCCCGTTCGAACCCACCCAACCCGTGTCATAACTGCCCGGCATCGTGTCCGGCACCGCGTCATCCGCCGCGACACTGCCGATGACCTTGTTGGCGAGGTCGAGAGGCTGACCGAACGGGTCGTACAGGAACACCCCGGTGCGGGCACCCGTGTTATCCGCCGTCCAGGTGTTGTCACCATGAATGTTCGGATACGCCCACTTCCGCGCTGCCGCATCCGCGACCGGGTCACCCGTGATCGGAATCGACACCGTCACCCCACCCGGCAACGACAGAGTCCGCTGCGACGGCGTGCTCCCCGTCAGCACGAACGGGCCCGTGCAACGGAACACCGTCGGCGGCCCCACCAACGGCGACTCCGTGCGGGACACGACACTCCCGGCCGGATCGGGGCGTAGTCGACCTTCGTGCCCGGCGCCCCCGACGGGCCATCGAGCACGGTCGTGGACTTGTGCCGGCCCGCCGCGTCATAAGTGAAAGTCTGATCACCCAAGCGCGTCACGTTCCCATGAGCGTCGTAGGTGATCGTCGCGGCCGGCACCGACTTCGCCGCACGCACCATCCCCGCCGGAGCCGACCCCGCACCTGTCACGGTCTCCGCAGCCGACAGCAACCTGTCCGTCGAGTCATAGCAATAATTCGTCGTGTACGCGAGACCGCCACCACCCGACGGGGTATCCGTGGTGGTGGTGGTGGTGGTGCGGTTACCGTTCTTCCCCGCGACCGGGCTGTTCCTCTAACGAGGGTCCGGCGATAGGTAAGCTCGATACGCGTCCACGATTGAGTATGGGACGCCACTGATGTCCGACCCTGGAGAAAGAGACTTCGCGAGTGCAAACCGTCCTTGTGCTCCCGTGACGATTATCTCCGCAGTAGATTTGTCGAGCGAGATGCTCACGTATCTGATTTGTTGCCCGCCTTGATCTAACTCGTGCTCATATTCGGCTAGGTCGTAGTGGAGCTCCGACCAATTGTTGAAGATTGTCGCAGGCTCCAGGACGGGAAGCATCGTCTCGGTCGGGGGCGGTTCGAGGTTTTGAACAGATTCCCCTAAGGCCGCAAAGAGCTCAATTTCAGTCACGGTGTTCGCAACAACAAGCGACCAGTCGGGCCCGTGGATTCGTATCCGTCCGTCAATGACGTGCAACTGAGTAACCAGTAGCTGAGTCGGGAGTTGAGCGTACTCGATGCGATATAAGGATCGAAGAATTGACGAGGCCGCGTAAGAGGGGGTCATCACGTGCACACCTCGATCAAATAGCTCCGGACCATCCCAGTCGAACTAGCCCTGAAAATGTTCCTGTGATGAATGAGGGACACATGGTTTCCTTTCTGCCGGTCGGATCCACGCAGGCGGTCAACGTCAGTCCTCGCGGAGTGGTGCGCCCGTTTCCGCGCGTGCTCGCTCGTCTCAATTCGTTGATCATGGTCTGTGAATTCATTACCGGTGCAGCCACTGCCCAGGCCCCCTCGGTCCGCAGCTGATCGGCTCGTCGAACCTGAAACTGCGGGGCGCAAAACAATGGTCGGGAGCTCTGAGAGAGTGAAGCGAGCAAGCCAATCCGTTGACCGCAGTGAATTTCCGCAGAGTACTATCGTCAAATGCTTTCGGTGTTTATATACAAGGCCGTGGATCTTCAAGATATCGAAGCCCTCTACGAACTCGAATTGCCGGGCTTGACGCACCATGATGTGGTTCCCGGGGACGATATTTCAAGCTCACTTTGGAGCAACGCGTCTGTGGTCAGCTTCAGGTTTGAATTCCCAGACGAATCTGAGCCCACTCCGAAACTGACGCGCGCATGCGAGCGAAGAGTCAACGCAGCGTTGAACTCCCTCGGCGTTAGATTTCTCACACCTCGCATCCAAAATCCGCGTCTCGCAGATTCGCTCCAGAAGCTCATCAATTCAACTCAAACCACGCTGGATAGGCATGATAAGGGGATGCCTGTCGAGCATCGGGCACTCGAAGAGCTCCTTGCCGCGGTGCAAACGATTTCGGGCATGATTCAACAGGGAGCTAGGGAGCTCCGATAGACACCTCCAACGACCAGTTGTACGGGTTACAGGAGCCCCAGCGTGTCGTTACTAGGGAACGCAGTGACAATCTCTCCGAAATCATTCACAGATATGGTCACGTCATACTCGACGATTTCGAAGCCGTATTTGTTCTGGATGTTCAAGCGGGAGGTGTATTGCCACGTATCGTTCGATTCGCGCCGCCTAACGTCGAACGGTATCGCAAGGGTCTTTGCGATCGCCGTCTGTTCGAATGTTTGCCATGAAATGGTCTTGTTCGGAATCATTGCAGCAAGCTTTGCCCACTCGACAGCATGACCTTCGGCAATATGAGCCTGGCCTTTGCCCCCCGGATCGGTATATCCAACTGTTAGGCGCACGTTCCAGCGGTCTCCCCCTGGAGAGAGCCCTAGCCTGGGACTTACAGCGGTAAATCGTCGAATGACACGCGATGAGGGCAGCGCTGGGTCCCATTCGCGTTTGCCGTCGAGGTCGAACATGTTGATGGGGTCGTTGGGGTAGTTGTACCAAGCCGTGTTGCCACCCGCGACGGGGTCGTTCGCGAGGAAACGACCCAGCATCGGGGAATACATGCGCACACCCATCTCGATGATCGCGACCGATCCGAGATGCTCGTAACCCTTCCCGTTCGAACCCACCCAGCCCGTGTCATAGCTGCCCGGCATCGTGTCCGGCACCGCCTCATCCGCGGTTGCGCTGCCGATGACCTTATTGCCAATGTCGAGAGGCTGACCGAACGGGTCGTAGAGGAACACCCCGGTGCGGGCACCCGTGTTGTCCGCGGTCCACGTGTTGTCGCCATGAATGTTCGGATACGCCCACCGCCGCGCTGCCGCATCCGCGACCGGGTCACCCGTGATCGGGATCGCCACCGTCACACCCCCAGGCAACGACAGAGTGCGCTGCGACGGAGAACTACCCGTCAGCACGAACGGGCCCGTGTACCGGAACACCGTCGGCGGCCCCACCAACGGCGTCTCCGTGCGCGACACGACGCCCCCGGCCGGATCGCGGGCGTACTCGACCTTCGTGCCCGCCACACCAGCCGGACCATCCATGATGATGATGGACTTGTGCCGCCCCGCCGCGTCATACGTGAACATCTGATCACCCAGCCGCGTCACGTCGCCATGCGCGTCGTAGCTGATAGTCGCGGCCGGCACCGACTTCGCCGCACGCACCATCCCAGCCGGCGCCGACGCAGCGCCCGTGACGGTCTCCGCAGTCGACAGCAACCTGTCCGTGGAGTCGTAGCAATAATTCGTCGTGTACGCCAAACCACCGCCGCCCGTCGGGGTGTCCGTGGTGGTGGTGCGGTTACCGTTCTTTCCCGCCACCGCGCTGTTCCCCGCCGCACACGCCCCCGAAGGCGTGTCCCCGAACCCGTAGGTGAGAGTGTGCCCGGGAATGGCCGCCATCGTGAGACGCCCCGCCGCATCGAACGTGTATCCCGACGCATACGACGACGCACCGTCGACCGTGACGTCACGGATGATCCGCCCCGACTGCGACCTGGTGACCGTGTCACTGTAGGTCGCCGCGCCCGCAAGATCCCACGACAGCGACGACTGCTGCCCCGTCGCGCTGTCGTATCCGATCACCGCGGCCGTCCCATTTCCGTCCGTGGAAGCGGACGCCGCCGGATAGGTCACCGCCGTCAGCTCGCCCGTCGCCGCGTAGGTCAGCTGCGCCACCGTCTTACCCGGCGAGCCATCCGTCACGGTGAGAGGCTTTCCGTCGCGGTTGTAGGTATAGCCCGTAGTCGCCGTCTGAACGGTGCCGGTCGTGGCCGCCGTCGTACTCACCACGACCGACGCTACCCGGCCGACGGAGTCGTAGGACGTGCTCGTCGTCGTGCCGAAAACATCCGTGCTGCTCGTCGCCCGGCCGAGAAGATCCTTGGCCGTCGTGAGGGTGCCCGATGCATCCGTCACGCTCGAGGTCAAAGCCGTATACGCCGTCGTCGTGACCACCGGATTGGTGGTACTGAGTGCCGCGTTACTGACCGAGATCGGGCGCGAACGACTGTCATACGCGGTGCAACTCCACCCCGCGTCACCCGTCGACCTCGCGCCCACGACACGACCGAGGATGTCGTAGACGTATTCGGTGCTGATCGCGGCCAACCCGAGGCCCGTGTTCGCCACCGCCGTGCGCGACGACTTCAGAAGCCCGTACTGATTGGTGCCGGCGGGCACCCCACACACCGCCGCTGCCGTGACGGCCGTGTAGTAGGTGTTCTGGGTTCCCGCCGTGGCGACGTCGCCCCCGGCACTGCCCGGCGAAAGCGACCCGAGCACCCGGTACCCGTTGGCTGCCGTGTCGTACCTCGTCTCCGACACCAGGTTGAGCTTGCCAGTCCCCGGGTCGACCGTGGTCGTATTCGCCAAGCCCAACCACGGCGACGCATACGAACTGGATGTCGTCATCGACTGCACCTGCGAAGCACTGACGTTCAGATCTCCCGCACGCACGCTGTCATCCGTGGTCGACGACGTCACCAGCCCGTAATCCGGGCTCAGCCGGCTACCCGGAACGATCTGATGCACGGTCGCGCCGGGCAGCAGCCAGCAGAACTCGACCTTCGACGCGCCCACCGACTCCTGATACTCGATCCGAACCCGCGCGGTCTGTCCCGCGGTCGCCGTGAAGCTCTTCCAGTCGCCGACGAACTGTTCGACATGGTTCGTCCAGTTGTCGATCATGAGCACGTCGTCGATGTAGAGCCGCACCGCGTCGTCGGCCCACATGTTGAACTTGAATTCCCCGGCACTCGGGAAGGTCACCAATCCGGTCGCCCGGATCGAGAAGTTGTCGACCGGCCCACCTGTGTACGCCGCACCCGTGCCGAAGTCCCGCGCGAACGCCCCGCCCGTGATCTGTTGCAGGCCGAGGCTGAACTCCTTCGCGCCCCCGGTGAACCCAGGCTGCCCGTAGTACACCGTGTTCAGGCCGAGCATGCCCTCGTCGTATCGGGTGCTGGAATGGCCGGTGACAATCGGACAGGTGCCCGTGACCGTGCCATCCGTGTTGAAACACGATTGCGGGGCCGGACCGTAGGTGTCGGTCGGCCTGTCCTGCTTGTTGTAGAGGGTGGTGCTCTTCAGACCCCTCGGGTCGAGCGACCACAGCTTCTCGTCGAGCGAGTTCCATCCGGACTGCGAGATCAGGCCCTCGGCGGATGTCTCTTTGATCGATCGCAGATCGGAGTCGAAGTAAGCAATCCGCGCATTCCCGGTGATGCCGGATGCCTGCACCCGCGTCTCGTTCGTGAGGTACTGATACGTCTTGCTCAGTCGCGCCGCGGTCGCGCCATCGGCGGCCGGGAGGGTCACGGAGGCGACCTTACCCGCCGTGTCGTAGCCGATCGAGGTTCGCAGCGCCGCAGCCGTCGAGACGCCGCTGGTCTCGATGACGCGGTCCCACGCCATGGGGTTCATGATCGAGGTGAGCCGCGTGTACTGCTTCGCCCCGACCGTGACAGCCGAATACCCGAACGATGTGACGATGTCGCCCGGGTCGATGATCCGCTCCAGGTTGTCGTTCGTGTCGTATTTCAGCACCGTCACCGAGTTGTCGGGGTAGGTGATCTTGCAGAGCATGCCCTCCGGGGTGCCCTCCCCCGTTCCGGGAGAGCACGTGGTGCCGGTGCCCCAGTAGTCCAGTTTCACGGAACGCGAGTAGGTGCTGCCGCTCAGCGACAGCGGATCGACGATCGCCGACGGCCGGCCATCGGTGCGGTACTGGATCAGCGGCGTGGTGGTCTTCTTCACATCCGTCGCCGACACCGTCGACACGATCTTGCCGGCCTTGTCGAAGGTGTGGACCCATCCGGAGTCGTCGGTGAGGATCACCTCGCCGTTCGCGTTCAGCGTGAGCACCCCGTACTCGCCCTTCGGGGCCTCGTAGCCGCCGCTGGACTTGGTGGTGTAGGTGTGCTTGCCGCCGACTGTGTCGATGAGGGAGATGGAGCCCGCCTGCTGCTCGGCGCGGATGTACGTGGTCGCCGAGCCCGCGAGGGGCGCTGAGCCGCCCCAACCCGCGGGGAGGATGTCGAGCGAACGCGTGAACCAGTCGGCCGGCACCGGTTTCCAGGTCGTGGCGTCTCCGGTGGCACTGGTCTTGTACCAGAGCTTCACCGACGCCTCCCCGCCGTTCTCGTAGTACTCGAACTGGAACCGCTTCGGCGCCGTCGACGCGGTGTAGGTGAACGCCTGCGCGGTGTTCCACACATCGGTGTACTGGTCATGCCAGCCATCCAGAACCGGGGCGCCATCGATCCACAGCTTCACCCCGTCGTCGACGCGGGCACCGAAGTAGTACGTGCCCGCCGGGGGTTTGATGTAGCCGGTCCACCGGGCGGCGAAGTGGTCGACCGGAACGCTCGTCTTCACACTGCTCAACTGTCCCGGAGACTGGGTCGGCGATCCCGTGTCCCAGTTGAAGTCGATGGCCGGATCGGTGCGCTGCAACACCTGGTCGGCGGCGTTCAGCGACGGCGTGTTCGCCCAGGTGAAGTAGGTGCCCGTCAGACCGCGATTGGTGGCCTTCAGCGAGTTGTAGGTGAACGACATTCCCATCGGTCCGCCGGCGGTCGCCACCGTCGGCGACGCGAAGCTCACGTTCGCATTGCCGTTCGCGAGGTTCACGGCCACGGGGCCGGTCGTGTCGGTCGGAGCCGGGCCGGGAGACGTGATCCGCTGGTTGATCGTGAAGCGGCGCGACCAGGTGACACCCGACTCGGTCTTGTCGTCTTTCGTGATCACGGTCCAGCTGTAGCTGTTGCCGTCGATCAGGTAGTCGGCGGGAACGGGCCACGACGGCGAGTCAAGCCAACCGGATGACACGATGCCGCCGGTCTTGGCGTCCGTTCCCGTCGTGACTTTGAACTGGTAGGTCAGCGGGCGCCCGTCTGGATTCGCCGGCACTGATGCCACGAGGGTCGGCTGGGTCGTCGAGATCACCGCCTTGTCCGCCAGGGAGGCCGCAGTGGGCTGGGACAACGGCACGGCGTTCGTGGTGAACTTGTAGATTGGTGAACCGGCGAGAGTCGTGTCTCCGTACGCGCCGTAGTACTGGTCGATGACGTAGAAGCGCCAATAGTATGTTTTGCCGGGCTGCAACTTGTTGTCGGGCACAGTCGTGAGCTGCCCGCTGGTGGTCGACCTCGGTAAGTACTGCGACTGCCACGCGGGCGCCGTATCGACGTCGGGATTCGGGTTCTCGCTGACCTTGTACAGGAAGAAGACGTCGTTCCCCTGGGTGCCGACAGGATATTGCCACGTCGCTCCAGTCGCCTCCAGCGTGGGAGTCTGACTCACGCGTGTGGCATTGTTCGCCGGGCTCGCTGCGCCGGATGCTCCCGGAGTCGGGTAGGTCTTCCAGTCCACCTGAATGGCGGTGTCGGCGTTCTTCCAACTGAAGATCCCAGGCGCCTCGTCGCCGGTCACCATGAACCAGGCCGCGGTGTCGTGCTTGCGCACGATCTCAGCCACTCGGTTCGAGAGTCGATCGTCGATCGCGTAGTCCACGGAACTGCCGTCGCCGATGGTCAGGCTCGCAAGCTCGGCACCCATGCCGGAGTAGGCGAATGCGCTGGCATTGTAGACATGACCGGTGTAGGCGGAGCTCGAACCCTGCAGGCGGGCGGCCGCGAGACCCACACCGACAACTTGCTTCCCGAAAACAGACGAGAAATCGTAGTGGATGACCGTGCGCCAGTTTCCGGCATAGTTCGTGTTGCCCACCTGGAGTCCCTGGTTGGTGCTGGTCGCGCCATCCTGCCGATACTCGAACGTCTGATTCCAGTCGGCCAGCGTCGACGGGTCGACCGTCACGGGAAACACCCGCGCCGGGTCGTTCAACCAGGCCCGATCGGCCGAGAACACGACCACCCACGAGTCGCCGTGCCGCAAGACCGATGTGGTGATCGCGTGCGCTGCCGGCCCTGCGCCGTCCTCCGCATCCGCCGAATCCCACATCAGGGGAACCGGGATCGCCATGACGGACTCGCCGGCGTCGTCGAGAAACGCGACCCCGCCCGCGGCGTCCTTCTTCAGCACCAGCCCGCCGGCCTCGACGTCGAACGACCACTGCACGCGCCCCGTCTCGCCGGGTGCGTCGGAAAGGCGGAAGGCCTCCTTCACCCCGCCCTTCTCCACGTCGTAGACCAGGTCTGTGCCCGGAAACACATCGCGGTACTCGACGTGCGATGCGTCGCCGCCCTCGCCTCGAACAAGCGGCGCATCCGCGGCATCCTGCAGCGAGAACGACACCTCGTGGCCGTTGCGAGAGAGCGTCAGGAGGTCGACATCCGCCGCACTGTCGGCGAACGCCGGTTCGAGCGGATGATCTTCCACCGCGGCATCGCCGATACCGAGCCACGACCACGGCCCCACCGTCTGAACGTCGGTCTGGATGGGCACCCAGTCACCGTCGTGCTGCACACTCACCGGAGCGGTGTAGACCTTCGTGGTGCTCGTCCCGTCGGGATTCTCGTAGGTCTCGTCGAACTCCGAGCGGTCGACGATCTCTGACTCCTCTGCGTCGAAATGCGGCGAGTCGTCGTCTTGCGCCTGCACGCCCACCTCGGCGCCCTCGGGCTCCAGGTGAACTGCCGTTTCCGGCTCGTGCGAGAAGTCACCCTGCGCCTGCACCGGATCGGGGCCGCCGTAGACCTGTTCGGGAGACCCCTCGAGCGGGTAGTCGTCGATGCCCTTCTGCTGAGCCGTGTCGCGCACCGGCGAGAACGTTGAGGCGACTGACGCTCCGGTGGGTACTGCTACGACGAACGAGATGACACAGGCGACCACGACGGTCGCGACAGACTTGCGCAAGAACTGAACTCCCCCTGGCTCATCCCCCGACGGCCACGGAGAGCCTGGCAGATCGGCAGCCCTCCACGCCTACCCCACTTCGGGGGCCACGATTCTGCCGTTGGCGTCGGATCGAATACCATTGCCCGATGCGGGCGAAGCCGGTGCGACTTCGTCACCCGCCGGCTGCCCGCTGAGGCCGCACGTCGTCCTCATTCCAACGATCTAGGCCCACCATGTCATTCGCTTCGCCGGTATTCCTCTGGTATTTTCTGCCGGCGTTCCTGGTGCTCCTGCTCGTGCTCCCGAAGCGCTGGCGCAACGGCCTGGTCGCGGTCTCCAGCCTCCTCTTCTACACCTGGGGCGCGGGCGAGTTCGTCTTCCTCCTGCTGGCCTGCATGGCGGTCAACTACGCCGCGGGAATTGCGATCGACGCTGAATGGTCCAAGCGACAGCTTCGCGCGCGCAAGTGGATTCTGATCGGCGCGATCGTCTTCGACATCGGCATCCTGGCCACCTGGAAGTACGCCGGCTTCTTCACCGCGCAAGCAGCTCGGATCTCCGAGGTGTTCGGCTTCGAGTGGGGCGCCGTCGCCACTCTGGCTCTGCCCATCGGCATCTCGTTCTACACCTTCCACCACATGTCGTACGTGATCGACGTGTACCGGGAGCACCGGGTCGCGCAGAAGAGCCCGGTGCAGTTCATCACGTACATCGCGATGTTCCCGCAGTTGATCGCCGGGCCGATCGTGCGCTACAACGAGATCTCCGAACAGCTGTCCGACACCGATCGCCCTCGACTCGCCGACATCTCGCACGGTCTCCCCCGTTTCGCGCTTGGTCTCTCGAAGAAGGTGATCATCGCCGACTCGATCGCGCCGCTCGTCAATGCGGCGTTCGCGACCCCGGATTCGCAGGTGACCACCGCCGTCGCGTGGTTCGGTGCCATCGCCTACACGCTGCAGATCTACTTCGACTTCTCCGGATACACCGACATGGCGATCGGCCTCGGCCAGATGATGGGCTTCCGGCTGCCGGAGAACTTCAACCGGCCCTACTCGGCCAGCAGCATCACCGACTTCTGGCGGCGGTGGCACATGTCGCTCTCGCGCTGGTTCCGCGACTACGTCTACATTCCGCTCGGGGGCAACCGGCACGGCACCTTCAACACCTACCGCAACCTGGCATTGGTGTTCCTGCTCACCGGGTTCTGGCACGGCGCATCCTGGACCTTCGTGATCTGGGGCGCCTATCACGGCGCCCTCATGGTGGTCGAGCGATTGACCGGATACGGCACGCGCGAATCGACCTCCGTGCCGATCATCGTGCTGCGCCGCATCCTCACGTTGCTCTTCGTGATCGTGGGCTGGGTCATCTTCCGCGCCCAGAGCATTTCGCAGGCCAGCGTGTTCCTCAAAGCGATGTTCTGGCCCACCTTCGGCCCCACCCCCGACACGATCCTGGCCGCCTGGAGCAACGAGGCACTGCTGCTGATGATCGTGGCGAGCCTGACGGTGTTCTTCCCGCGCGAATTCGTGACCGGCAAGGCCATCGAACAGTTCGGAAACACGCGTGGTAAGGTCATCCGCGTTGTCGTGATCGCCGTGCTGTTCCCGTATGCGCTCATCTCGGTCGCATCGGGCACGTTCAGTCCGTTCCTCTATTTCCAGTTCTAGGTCGACGATGAGTGACTCCCCGAAACGCCCACGGCGCGATCAGGCCCGCCGGATCGTGGTGTTCCCGCTGGTCGCCGCCCTGGTGGTGTTCTTCTTGCCCGCCGTCGCCTATGCCGTCGGTGTGCGGGCCCAGACCATCGACAACCGCCCCCTTGCCGCGTTCCCGACACTCGACGACGGCTGGAACGCCCTGCCGAAGCTCCAGGCGTGGGCGATCGACCATCTGCCCCTGCGCGGCGAAGCGGTTACGGCCGACACCCAGCTCTCGCAGGCCCTCTTCAACGAGGCCCCCAAGTTCGGCGCCGCGGGAGGCGGGATCGGGGTGGCCGGCGTCGGGTCGCAGAGCGCCGACGGGGCGACCGCGGGCATCCAGTACCCGCAGGTCATCCAGGGCAGCGACGGCTGGCTCTACTTCGGGTCGGATGCGGCTTCGCCGTGCCAGCCCGAAGAGTCGGTGAGCACGATCGTCGACGGCTTCCAGACCCTCAGCGACGCCGCGACGGCATCGGGTCGCAAGCTCGTCATCGTGGTGGCTCCTGACAAGTCCACGATCCACCCCGAGCACCTGCCCGACCAGTTCGCGGGCAAGACGTGCATGCTCGAGCGCAAGGCCGAGTTCTCGCAGGCCATGACCGGGCTGAAAGACACCACGGTGATCGACATGGTCACCCCGCTGAAGAGCTACGAGCAGGCCAACCCCGGTTCGGTCTGGCGCAAGGACGACACGCACTGGACGCCGCAGGGCTCGATGGTCTTCACCCAGCAGCTGCTGCAGACGCTCGACCCCTCGCTGCTACAATCCGCGCCCTTCACGATCGGCGCTCCGGAGCAGGAACCCGGAGACCTCTCGCACCTGGTGGGCGAACAGGGCTACGAGGCGATTCCGCCCGTCACGGTCGACCGGCCCGGGGTGGCCCTGTCGCTGAACGGCAAACCGATCGCTCCGGCCGACGTGCTGCCCGTCGGGTACTCCCCGATCAACGTTCGTGCGACCTCGACCGACGCCCCGCTCTACCAGCCCCGCACGGTGCTGCTCGGCGACTCGTTCTTCGACGCGTCACGATCGCTCGTGGCGCCGTTCTTCGCCGACTTCTGGTACGTGCACAACATGTCGGGCGACATCCCGGGCGCCACGGCGACCCTGGGCGGTGTGCTGAAGGATACACAGACCGTGGTCTACGAGGTCGTAGAGCGCTCGGCCGCGAGCGGCGACATTTCGTACGAGCACCCCGACAACATGAACGCGCTGGCCAAGGCGATGCTGGATCAGCCCTACGCGGGCCCCGCGGTCAACTGACCGCAGCCGACCGCGAGGCCGTTGCGGCGACCCGCGCCGACACCGTTCGGGCGAGGATCCAGCCGAGCAGAATCACGACCACCACGAACACGCCGATCAGCAGCCGGAAGTTGAACGGCGGCTGCCACAGCGGCGCCGCAAGCAGCGGAGCGCTCCCTCCCACCACGTATCGATGAGCGGTGATGAGCAGCATCGCGATCTGCGAGCCGCCGAAGACCACGGTGGCCGCGACGAGCAACTGCGCCCGGGTGCGGGCTACGCGAGGCGTGCGGTGGAACGCATCCGCATCCGCTGCGTCCTCTGATGCGGCTAGCCCCGCGATCACCACCGTCGCGAGGATGAACGGGATCGTGTACCGCCCCTGCCAACCCACTCCGCCCCACTGGATGCCCGCGAGGATGCCGGGCAGCAGCAGCACCGTGAGCGCGCCGAGGCCGATCACGATCTGCTGCCGCACGGCGCTGAACGAGTAGGAGATCGCGACCACGCCGATGAGCAGCGCGACCCATGCGAGAACGAGAGCGTTCGGCGGCATCAGCTCGAGCCAGCCGATCAGGCCGAACACCTGCTGCACCTGACTCCACACGCCTTCGTAGTAGACCGGAATGTCGTGGATCCCCTCACCGAGTGAGGCGGGCGGGTCGACACCGATGTAGTTGGTGCCGTGCAGAAGGATCCAGGCGATCGCGGCGATCCCGACCACGGCGAGCACGCAGACCCAGATCCAGGTCGCGCGTTGCACGAGCAGGCCACGGATGCGGGAGAGCCCGGCGAGGATCGCGAGCGCCACCACGATGAGCACTGCAATGAACGGCGAGAGACCGCGGCTGATGAGCAGCACCGAGCCGGCGACGACGAGTAGCGAGTGCGCTTCGTTCCACCGGGTGGCGACCGGTTGGCGCACGATCACCGCGTAGGCGGCGACGGTGAACCCGAGAGTGCTCGCGATCTCCCAGCTGCTCGGGTTCAGCACCGCCGAGACATAGGTGACCATCGGGGTGAACACGAGCAGCGTGCCGACGAGCGGCCAGGAGTTGCGCGAGGTGCGCAGGAGGTAGCTGAGACCCCATCCGGTGAGCACCGCGGTCACGACTGCAGCCAGCAGGCGGGCGAAGTAGAGGCCGGCCTCGTTCGGGCTGATGAGCGACCCGAGACCGGTCCAGATGTAGAACACCGGGTTGTAGAGGCCGACATGGCTCTGCTCGCCGACCACGGCGGCCGCGCCGGAATACAGATGCTGGCACGCGGCGGTGAGGTCGGGCTGGTAGGCCAGGCAGGTCAGTTGCCGGATGTTCGCGATCGCCGCGGGAACCTCGACATCGAGCGTGCCCGATTGGCCGCGCGCCACCGCGGCGCTGTAGAGATAGTGCGCCGACTCGTCGGGCCCGGAGCCGAGGGGCACGAGCAGCGCCACCATCGCGAACAGCGCGAACAGCAGCGCGGAGATGATCGCAACGTGCGCGAGCGGAACAGAGGAGATCGCGACAAGGATGCGATCGGTGAGGCGCTGTGCGCGGGTTGCGGCGGTCTTCGACACACTGATCCTTCGGGCCCGGCTATGCTGCCGTCGGCGAATTCGAGGTGGAGCGGTCGGGGAAGACCCACCGGCCGTAAGTCACGTAGCGGAAGACGGTCGCGACCGCCTGACCGATGAGGGTGCCCGAGATGTTGTCGGAGACGGGATCGGAGAGCCCGAGCACGTAGCGGGAGAAGCCGAGGCAGCCGAGCTGCAACAGGATCGCGGCGACGTTCAGCGCCGAGAAGATGAGGAACTGCCGCACCGTCGCCTTGGTTCGGCGATCGCGGTACGTCCAGATGCGGTTGCCGACGTAGGTGACCACCGAGGCCACCGCGATCGCGATGATCTTGGCGACGATCGGATACTCGAACAATGGTCCCGGGGCGAAGACGAGGACGTTGTAGACCACGGCGTCGACCAGGAACGCGACGCCGCCGACGACGAGAAAGGCCCCGCCGCGCTTCAGCTGGCGCAGGAAGCTGTCCTTCGCCACTAGCACCCGCAATTCTCTTCTGGACCGATTCGCCGACGGAAGAAACCGCAGCGTCCAGTACTCTATACGAGGTAACCGTGCCCGCACATTTCCGGCGCGGTGCTGTTTCAGACATCCCTCGCTCCTGGAAAGCCTCTTCACTCCGTGCCTACCGACGCTCCCGTCATCGCTGCCATCGTCCCCTGCCACAACGAAGAGGCCGCGATCTCGCAAGTCGTGCACGACTTGTTCGACACCGTGCCAGGCATCCAGGTGTACGTTTACGACAACCTCAGCACGGATGCGACGGTCGAGGTGGCTCGCGCCGCCGGCGCCGAGGTGCGGTTCGAGAACAACAAAGGCAAGGGCAACGTCGTGCGTCGCGCTTTCGCCGACATCGACGCCGATGTCTACCTCTTGATCGACGGCGACGACACCTACGACGTGAGTGCAGCGCCGGCAATGATCGAAGCTCTGCTCGACGGACCGTACGACCACGTGCTCGGTGTTCGCAAGCAGGTCACCAGCACCGCCTACCGGCCCGGTCACTCCGCCGGCAACCGCGCCTTCAACCGGCTGGTCAGTGGGATCTTCAAGTCGGAGGTCAACGACATGCTGAGCGGTTACCGCGTCTTTTCGCGCCGGTTCGTGAAGTCGTTCCCGGCCATCTCACGCGAGTTCGAAGTGGAGACCGAGCTCACCGTGCACTCGATGAGTCTTCGCGTGCCGCAGACCGAGATCGAGGTGGGGTTCAAAGACCGCCCCGAGGGCAGCGAGAGCAAACTCAACACCTACCGCGACGGGTTCAAGATCCTCTCGCTGATCTTCGAGCTGACCCGGCACGAGCGGCCCCTGATGTTCCACGGAATCGTCGGGGCACTCTTCGCCATCGCCGCACTCGTGCTCGGCATCCCGGTGATCGTGGAATTCGTGCAGACCGGACTGGTGCCGCGCTTCCCGACGGCACTGCTCGCGGCATCCCTGGCCATCGTGTCGGCATTGATCCTGCTGATCGGATTCGTGCTCGACGGCACCACCCGCGCCCGCCGCGAGGTCGCCCGGCTGGTGTACCTCGGGTTCGCGGCTCCCTCACGCAGCACCTCCCGCCTCAGCGAGTAATCGAGGTCTGCTCGCGCCGCTTCAGCCCCCGGCCCGGCGAGCGCGGAACTTGCCGACGACCGCCTTCACGCCGCCGTTCCTGAGGTAGTACGCGGCCCGGCCGAGGTCGTACCGCACGCCGCCCGGGCGGATCGCCGCATAGCGACGCTCGATCGAGCCGAGGTCGCCGCTGGTCTGGGTCGCAGCCTCCGGGGTGCGGTCGGCGGCCTTGGCCGGATGCCGGCAGAACTCGATCAGCGGTGCCAGCGACGCCCGCCAGGTGAACTCCTGAGCCGTCTCCCGAACCGCGGCGCGGCTCGACTCCGCCAGCTCCTCATCGAACAGCACGCTGTCGAGGGCTTCGACCAGAGCACTGACGTCGCGCTCGGGCACGACCGCCCCCAGACCCCGCTCGGCCACCAGGTCGGCGAAGCTGTCGCCCGCCGTCGAGATGATCGGCAGGCCGGCCCAAAGGTAGTCGAGGATGCGCGTGCGGAACGAGAACGTGGTCTCGACGTGCTGGAAGTGCGTCGAGACACCGGCATCCGCTTCGAGCAGGTAATTGCCCCGATCGGCGAAGTCGACCCAGGAGTCGTTGAAGAAGACGTTCTTGCTGGAGACGCCGAGCTCGCCGGCGAGTTCACGGCAGCGCCGCACGATGTCCATCTCGGGCACGTTCGGGTTCGGATGGGCCGTGCCCATGAAGAACAGGCGCACCGTCGGCCGGCGTTCGGCCAGCACGGCCACCGCGCGGATCAAGGTCTCCGGGTCGAACCAGTTGTAGAGACCCCCTCCCCAGATCACGATCTTGTCGTCGGCCCCGATGCCGGGCACGACGCCGCGGAGGGCGGGCCGGGTGTGGACGGGCGGCTGGTCGGAGAGTCCGAAGGGCACGATGTCGATCAGCGAACGGAGGTCTTCGTCGCGCCCGTAGGTGTAGGCGTTGATGCGCCCCATGGCCGCCAGCTGACCCAGCCAGAAGTAGCGTTGCCGCTCGGAGGCGCAGATGAAGAAGTCACCGATCTGCAACTGGTGGTTCAGCACCTCTGAGGCGTCGACGATCTGGCGGTCCCATTGCTCGAACGGCTTCTCACGGCCCTGCTCGAGCTGCTCGAGATGCAGTGGGTCGTAGATGTCGACCACCACGATCTTGGCCGTCTTCGCGAGCACCGGGAACAGCAGCAGAACGTGCCCCTGCACGATGATGACGTCGGCCCATTCCTCGTGCTGCCGCATCTCGTCGGGCCGGCGGCGCGCCACCGCAGCGAGCTCGAACGGCGCCGGAAGCGGCTCGACCGACGCGGTGCTCACCAGTCGCACGTCGTGCTCCTCGGCCAGAGCCGCGCAGATGTTCCAGGCCCGGATGCCGGGCCCCGCGAGCTTCACTCCGATGGAATCGCCGGTCACCACGAGCACCCGCCGTCGCCGCTCGCCACTCAGCACCGGGAAGGCGTTGACCACCTTCTCGTAGCCGGCGAGGAGGTAGGCGTCGTGTACGGGAGGGTCGTCTTGCTGACCGAAGAGCGCGGCCATGTCGGCATCGTCGCGCAGGCGTGTGGCCTGGATGACCCGGCGCTGCTCTACCAGTCGCGGAAGGCTCTCGACGAACTGGTCGACAGCGAACAACCCCGCCAGACTCTCCCGCGGCACCGACTCCGACTCCGGCTCCGACTCGGTGGCCCGGCGGATGTCGAGCTCCGTAGAATCGAGGCCGCCCTTGGCCACGCCGCGACGGGCGATCAGCGCGAGCGCCGCCGGGAGCGCGGCCCGAAGCTGCTCCTCCCCCGCGTTCTTGTAGAGGGTGAAAAGGGCGTTCCGTTCGAGCAGGTACGACTCCCGATAGCCGCCGAACCGCGTCATGGAAGCGTGATGACGGTGGTAGACGAGCGACTCCGGCACGTAGCGCACCCGGCCGCCGGCTAGGTTCAGTCGCCACCCGAGGTCGACGTCTTCGTAGAACATGAAGAAGTCTTCGTCGAAGCCCCCGAGCTCGCGCCACGCGTCGGCGCGCACCAGCATGGCCGATCCGGTGGCGAAGAGCACGTCCTTCTGCCTGGAATGCGATGCATCGTCACGGGGATGCCCGGTCAGAGGCTTGTAAGCCATCCCCGACCAGGTCATCGCGGCATCGACGAAATCGATCGTCTCGCCTTCCCAGTCGAGCACTCGGCTGGCCACCGCCGACACCGCCGGATCGGCCTCGAAGGCCGTGACCGCAGCCGAGAGCCACAGCGGGTCGGGACGCGCGTCGTTGTTCAGCAGGGCGATGTACTGGCCCTTCGCGACGGCGACGGCACGGTTGCAGCCTGCCGCGAATCCGAGATTCTCACCGGATTCGATCAGAGTGATCTCGGGCGCCGCACTCCGGATGCGCTCGACGCTGTCGTCGCCGGAGTCGTTGTCGAGCACGATGATCTCCAGGCGGTGCGCCGGCCAGTCGAGCTCTCGAACGGCCTGAAGCGCCTGAATGGTGTCATCGGCCCCCCGGTAGTTGACGAGCACGAGCGACACGACGCCGTCAGTCTGGGATTGCACGACAAGACCTCCGTAGAACGACCGTCAAAGTCTACAAGCGGCGGCTGAGCACGCTCAGCCGGCGACGTCGATGCAGGGGAATCGCGTGTTGTCGGAACCTGTGCCGGTGTTGATGGCGTAGACGCAGACGCGGTTGTTACCGGCACGAGCCGGAACGGTGATCTGGAAACCGTGCTTGTCGCCGTAGTCAGGGAAGGCGCGGGCCACGTCGGGGCGGCTCAGGTTGGCGGTGGTGAGACCGCCCCAGCCGTCGTTGACGTAGACGTGGGCGTCGATCGAACCGATGGAATCGGGATCGATCGTCCACCCCGACACCGTGATCTTGCCGTTCGCCACCGAGACCGACTCGACGTTGCCGAAGGGCACGCCACCCGGCACCTGCACCGTGCGGCAGCCGAGCAGCGTGTTGGCGCCGCCCATCACGTTGTAGCCGTAGGCGCAGACCGAATTCGCTCCGCCGCGCGCCGGCAGGTCGATCGAGAAGCCGTGCGCGTCGCCGTATCCGGGGAACACCCGGCCGACGTCGGGACGAGCCCCGTTCGCGGTGGTGAGGCCGCCCCAGGCTCCGTTGACGTAGACGTGCACGTCGATCGGCGACGGCGTGTCGGGATCGAGGGTCCATCCGCTGAGCGAGATCGTGCCGGGCTTGGCCGAGAGACCCTCGATGTTGCCCTTGGGCGGACCGCTGGCGGTGGAGACGGTCTTGCAGCCCAGCTGGCTGTTCTCGATCACCCCGGCCTTGTCGATTCCGTAGACGCAGACCTGGCTGGTGCCCACGGGCACGGTGACACCGGATATCGAGAACCCGTGCGCCGCTCCGTATCCGGGCATCACGCGCGCGACGTCGGGCCGGTTCACGGTCGCGTCGTACGCGCCGCCCCAGGCGCCGTTGACGTAGACATGCACCTGGATGCTCGCGGTGCTGTCGGGATCGATCGCCCACCCCTGCAGACTGACCGTGTTGTTGGTGAGCGTCGCCGACTCGATGTTGCCGATCGGCGGACCGGTCGGCTTCGACACCGTCCGGCAGCCGAGCGTCGTGTTCGAGCCCTGACCGAGATTGATCGCATAGAGACAGAATTGCGTCGTGGCGGTCGGCATCGGCAGCGTGATGACGTAGCCGTGGTTCGCGCCGTAGGTCGGATAGGCGGCCTGCACATCCGGTCGCGGCGACTGGGCGCGGAAGATGCCGCCGAACGATCCGGTGAGGTAGGTGCCATTCACGTAGACGTGCACGTCGACGGGCAGCGGGGTCTCCGGATCGAAGGTCCATCCCGAGATCGTCGCGGTGGTGAGCGTCGCCGTGGCCGAATCGATGGTGCCCACTGGGCTCAGGTCGACGTCGGTGGGGCTGCCGAACCAGTCCCAGTACAGTCGCCAGAAGTTGCGGTTTCCGTAGGAGGAGCAGCCGTCGGACTGACCGCCGTAGAGGTTCGAGAGCGCCACCGCGTTCGGCTGGTAGGGCGTGTAGTAGTAGAGCCCGGCCGTCGCCTTGTTCTGGATGACGACGGGCGACGAGCCGCAGGCCGCGTTCGGGTGGTAGCGCACGTTCGAGGTCTGGCCGACCGGGTACCAGGTGAAGAAGGCCGAGGTGCCGGGCGGGTTGGTGTAGCGCTTGTACTGCCACGCCGCCTTGTAGACCTGGTTGTAGAAGCCGTAGTACTCGGCGTCGCAGGGCGCGGTGTCAGGGCAGGCGAAACCGGTGGCGCTGCGGAACTGCCCCGCTGACGGGAAGGTGTCGGTCACCAGCGACTGCTCTTTCTGCAGCAGGACGAGCAAGACCTTCTGGCTGACCCCGCAGACGAGTCCGACCTTGTAGATGATGGTGGCTGCCGACTCATTCGCCGCGCCGTTGTAGGCGCCGCACATCGCATCCGCCGGGCGTGACCCCGTCGTCTCGGTCCAGCTCTTGAGGCAGGTGTAGCCCGCCCGGCAGTTCGGCACCTGGCCGTTCAGGAAGTTCTGGATGCCGGCCGGATCCATCGCCTGGCCGTTGAAGAACTTGGCGTCGCTGATGATGTTGCCCGGGTTGAAGTCCGAGCCGCTCAGTGCCTCTGCCGGAGCTGCCGCCCCGCCGACGGCCGTGAATCCCGCGGCGAGCAGCGCGAAGGCCGCGGCGACGGCGATCAGGCGGGTGCGCATCCGTCTCACTGGGCCATCACCTCCATCGAGGCGCTGCCGGCCGCAGTGCCGTCGTCGTAGTCGACCGTCGCCGTCCAGGAACCGGACGCGCCCTCGGGCAGCACCACTGTGAGGTCGCCGCAGTAGGTGACCGAGGCGTCGGGCACGGCGGGCGCCTGCGCCGTCGCGGAGAGGTCGCCCTGGGTGGCGGTGAGGGTGCAGGTGCCGGTGGCCGAGATCACGTTCGTGATCATCGCCGCCGCACTCAGCGTGCGACCGGCTGGGTCGTAGCGCGTGTTCACGATCTGCACGTTCGCCGTGGTGACCGGCGGCGGGGACGGCGTGGGAGTCGAAGGCGGATCGGTCGGTGTCTCCGTCGGCGTGCTCGTGTGCGTCGGAGTGGGCGTGGGCGTCGCGCTCTTCGTCACGGAGACCGTGGGGCTCGGCGTGGGGCCGCTGCCCGGGTCGACGCATCCGGTCAGCAGGATGCTCGCCGCAGCGAGCCCCAGCATCGCCGCGGCCACAGTGCTCACCCGTTGGATCCCCACGGTGCAAGACCCTAGCCCGAGCAGGCACCTCGCGCCCGCAGACTCACCGGGGTGTAGCGGCCTCCGGATCGCAGAAGTAGTCGTAGATGCCCTCGAACGCCTCGTCCCAGCTGCTGTGGTTCCGCGCGATCGTGTCGAGCGCGTTGGCCCGCAACCGCGAGCGCAGCTGGGCGTCGCGAACCAGGGTGTCGAGCTTCTCCACCACGTCGTCGAGGGTGCGCATCACCGTCAGCGAGTTCTCGCCGTCGTCGAAGATCCACTGGAACCACTCGCTGTCGGGCGCCACCATCGGCACGCCGCTCGACATCAGTTCGAGCGGCAGGTACGACGGATGCCGCGAGATCTGCATCGTGAGACCGATGTCGGTCTCCCGGTACACGGCGCCCGTCGCCCGGTAGTCGAGCAGCCCCATGTCGATGAAGTCGGCGCTCTCGGGCAGGTAGCGCGCGCCGGCCGCGACGATCCGCACGCCGTCGCCGTGGATGCGCTTGATCTCGCTGAGCGCCGCGTACACCATCTCCCAGCAGTTGCGGAAGTGGTCGCGAGCGTAGGCGAAGATCGTCACCGGCTCGTCGTCGCCCTTGGTGCGGCGGTCCACGGCGTTGTAGATGCCCTGGTCCACCGCCGGCGTGAAGTACGTGGCCTTGCCCTTGTATTCCTCGGTGTAGATGCGGTGCATGCTGTCGGTGTTGCAGATGCCGTAGAGACCGAGGCGGTACGACTCCTCCGCCATCGCGAACATCGTGCTGGCCGGGTAGAAGGCCGGCTCGTAGTCCTGCATCAGGTAGAACTTGCGCGGCGTTCCCTGCACCTTCGCGACGTGCGACGCGGTGAGCCAGAGGGTCGCCACGGCGGCGTCGGCGGCGGGCAACTCGGCCAGCGAGGCGTCGGAGCCGTCGTAGAAGTGGATGTCGGCTTCGGCGAGGCCGGGGAACGCGGCGGTGAGCGCCGTGTGGATGAAGAGCTCGTGCACCTCGCCGAGCACGATGAAGCGGTTGTGCACCCCGTGGTCGCGCCGCAGCTTGTCGGCCAGGCGGAACGCGGTGTTGAGGCCGCCAAAGAAGGGCATGTCGATGTCGGGGATGAACCAGTTGATGGTCTTCACCTCGCGTCGGCCCTCGATCGAGGCGTGCTGCTCCTTCACGGCCCGCACCTGCGCGCTGGACACGGTGGCCGCCGCCAGCAGGGCCACGGCCTCGGCCGAGATGTTCGAGTTCTGAGCCACCTTCGTGTAGGCCCGGCCCATGCCGGTGAGCGCGATCTTCACCGGGGAGGGATCGCGACGGTTCGAGAAGCGGGGGACGGCCGTGAGCCGCGAGACGTTCGGCGAGGAGTAGGGGTCGCCGCCGGAGAGCCACGGCGAGTAGCGCCAGTAGCTGGCATAGTAGTCCTCGACGGGGTTGTTCGAGCCGCGGGTGACGGATTCGAGGTGCCGAACAGTGTCGAAGGGCACGACCACGTTGCGGCGGCCCGCGATGATCTGATCGAGACCCAGCACGACGTCGCTGCCGCAGAGGATGAAGTTCTCGGCCAGCCCGCCCGACGCCTCGAAGTCGGTGCGCCGGATCGCCACGCAGGCGCCGGTCACGGCGAGGCTGTCGCGATACCAGGAGGTCGGGCCGAGCAGGGAGTCGGAACCCGGCTCCATGCCCGCGAACAGGTTGTCGGCCGAGCCGCCCGGGCCGACGGTGACGCCGCCGTGCTGGATGCGGCCGTCGCCACGGCGGTGCTGCACGCCCACGGTGCCGATATTCGGCCGCATCAGCTGGCCCACCATCTCCTGGAGCCACAGCGGGTCGACGATCTCAGTGTCGTCGTTCAGCATCAGCACGACCTCGCCCGAGGTGGAGCGCACGGCGTAGTTGTTCACCCGGGAGTAGTTGAAGGGCTGTTCGGTCCACCAGATGACCGAGAGGTCGAGCCCGTTCTCGTTGGCGGAGTACCACTCGTTGTTCGCATCCGATTCGCCGCCGTTGTCGATCACGGTGACGTCGAAGGAGGGGTAGTCGGTGCGAGCCAGGCTCGGCAGCACCACACCGAGGTTGGCGCGGGAATGCCGGGTGGGGATGACGATGGAGACCGAGGGCCATTCGGCGGGCTGGAAGAGCACCCGCACCACGCCGTCCTTCACACTGGTCTCGGCGTTCTCGCCGCGCCGCTCGAGCGCCTCGCGCACCATCTCGGCCTCCTCGGCGGTGGCCGGGGTGCGCCAGTCGGCGGGCTCGTGCAGCAGCACGCGGTTGACGTTGCCGGCCTGGGTGGCGATCAGGTCGAGATCGAGCAGCAGGCGCCAGACGCCCAGGTCGTTCAGGCTGAGGTGCGGGGTCTCGCGCAGGGCTTTGCTCGAGACGGCGAAGGCGCGGTCGAGGTAGTTGGCGCCGAGCAGCATCTCGGGCGACCAGGTGGGGCGGAACTGCGGGCGGCTGAGCGAGCCTGTCGCCGAGCGGAGGTCTGAGTCGAAGGCGACCAAGGCGAGGCCCGGGTCGACGCGGTGCTTCTTGGCGAGGTCGGCGAGTGCGTGGGCCTCCAACGTGGAGCCGGCGCGCAAGAAGAGCACGAAGTCCTCCTTGACGCCCGACACCAACGACCCGATGTCGCTGCCCGACTCCTTCTCCATGATCTCCACCCGCAGGCCGGCCTGGCTGCCGACGCTCGCGCGGGTCTTCTGCACCTGCGCCAGAGAGGTGCCTGGGGCGACCTCGATGATCACGGTGAACGAGACCAGGCTCGCGCCCAGCGGGATCTGGTCGGAGGGCGCGGGCTGCTGGCGACGCCAGGCCGAGTAGCTCTCGAGGCCGGGTTCGCTGGACTGCACCTGGGCGAAGTTGTGGCGGGTGGTGCGCACGAGATCGATGGCGCCGCGCATCGAGTGGAAGCCCGCCGCCGCGAAGCTGCGAGACCGGGAGCCCGGAGGGAGGGTCTTGCGGAGCCCATCGACGACAGCTCTTTTGATCGACACCATATTCTCTACGTGATCCTTTTCCATGATCTCTGGGGCGCACCTGCCCGCGGAACAACAGACAACACTAACCCGTCATTCCGACGAGGAGCCGAGAACCCGCCTGTCGCGGCCGTGCGGGCCCCGGGACGTCGCTCAGGATCTCTGATGTATCCTCGTACGCGGCGGAGCGATGCCCCGCCCATTCGCCAGTTGGCTTGGAGGCCGTTTCACCGTATGGCTGACTTAGCACAGTCCAAAGTCGATCGAATCGCCCGACTCGACGCCACCCCATGGCAGGACGCCGGGGCCCGAGGAGGCTTCTGGAGCGGCATCTTCTCGTCGATCTCCGACATCTGGGGCCGGCGCGAGCTGCTCGGCCTGCTCACGCGACGCGAACTGAAGTCGCGCTACAAAGACAGCGCGCTCGGGTTCCTCTGGAGTCTCGCCCGCCCGCTGACCCAGCTGTTCATCTACTACCTCGTGGTGGGCCAGTTCCTCGGCGCCGCCCGTTCGATTGACAACTTCGCCATCTACATCTTCGCGGGCCTGGCGATCTACACGCTGTTCCAGGAGATCGTGGCCGGGTCGACCTCGTCGATCGTGGTGAACTCGGGGCTGGTGAAGAAGGTCTACTTCCCCCGGGAGATCCTGCCGTTGGCGACGATCGGCTCGGCGCTGTTCAACTTCCTCATCCAGTTCGTCATCCTCATCGTCGCCGCCGCCTTCGTCGGCACCCTCGCGTTCGGGCCCAACCTCCTCTACGGGGTCGGCTCGCTCGTGCTCATCCTCATCTACGCGACCGCGATCGGCCTGATCCTCGGCGCGCTGAACGTGTACCTCCGCGACGTGCAATACCTCGTGGAGGTAGTGCTGCTGCTGCTGCTCTGGGCGTCGCCGATCCTCTACTCCTGGCCGCAGGCGCTCCAGCACCTGCCCGCATGGCTCGGCCAGATCTACCTGAACAACCCGATCACCCTCGCCGTCATCTCCTTCCAGGAGGCCTTCTGGTCGCCCGGCAGCGACGGGCCCGTACTCGACCATCTCTGGACCCGGATGGGCATCGCCGGTCTCATCGGAATCGTGCTGCTCTTCTTCGCACAGCGCTGGTTCACCCGACTTCAGGGCGATTTCGCCCAGGAACTGTAGGAGGAGCGATGACTGCAGCCGTCCCCATCGTTCGGATCGACAACGTCTCCAAGCGCTTCATCATCCAGAAGAGCAAGAGCCTCAAGGAACGCGTCGTCAACGCCGGCCGCTCGGCGAAGTTCAAGGAGGACTTCTGGGCGCTCCGCGACATCAACCTCGAGATCGACGCCGGCACCTCGATCGGTCTGATCGGGCCGAACGGCTCCGGCAAGTCGACGATGCTGAAGACCATCGGCGGCATCATCCAGCCCACCACCGGCTCGATCACGCGCCGCGGGCGGATGGCGGCCCTGCTCGAACTCGGCGCCGGGTTCCACCCCGACCTCACCGGCCGCGACAACGTCTACCTCAACGCGTCGATCCTGGGGCTCACCCAGAAGCAGACCGACAGGTTCTTCGACGCGATCGTCGACTTCTCGGGCATCGAGCAGTTCATCGACACGCAGGTGAAGTTCTACTCCAGCGGCATGTACGTGCGGCTCGCCTTCGCGGTCGCCATCCACGTCGACCCCGACCTGCTGCTGGTCGACGAGGTGCTCGCCGTGGGTGACGAGGCGTTCCAGCGCAAGTGCCTCGACAAGATCCGCGAGTTCCAGGCCGAGGGCCGCACGATCGTGCTCGTGACCCACTCCCTGAACCAGGTCACCGACATCTGTTCGCGCGCCGTGCTCCTGAACCAGGGGCAGATCCTCTTCGACGGCCTCCCTCACATCGCGGTGAAGGACTTCCGCGACGTGCTCGAGGAGCGCCGGGTCGAAGAGGTCGTCGCGCACGGGGAGGACCCGGGCGCGAACGGCAGCATCCTCTCCACGACGGTGCACGCCCGCGGCCGGGCCGAGGGCCAGCAGATCGAGGCGGGCGACGACCTCGTCGTGCGGGTCACCTACGAGCACCCGACCGGGATCGACGACTGGATCGCCACCATCCAGATCGACAACTTCCGCGGGATGCCGGTCTATGGAACCGCGACCAGCCGCACCGACACGCACCTCGCCCGGCTCAAGGAGCCGCGCACGATCGAGTTCGTGCTGAGCGACGTGCAATTCGGCGCAGGGAAGTACTTCATCAACTCGAGCCTGCTCGACTCCGAGAAGCGCCACCTCGCCGATGCGCCGCAGGCCGCGTCGTTCGACGTGCCCTACTTCCAGCTCGCTGACGGAGTGGTGCGCTTGACGCCGACGATCTCGGACCTTGGCTGAGCCAGGCTCCACCCGGGTCTCGGCCGTCGTCGTCAACTGGCGGCAGCCGAAACTCACCTCGGCCGCAGTGGCGTCGCTCGACGCGCAGACCGGGCTCGCCGAAGCCGGCATCGCCTTGTCGGTCGTCATCGTCGACAACGGGTCAGGCGATGGATCGCCGGAGCTCCTCCGATCCCGCCATCCGGAGCACACCGTCATCGAGCTACCCGACAACCGCGGATTCGGCGGCGGGGTGAATGCGGCGATCCGCGGCATTCACGCCGACCTGGTGGTGCTTCTCAACAACGACGCCGTGGCCGACGAGCGCTTCATCGCGTCGATCGTCGCCCCGCTCGCCGCCCATCCGCGGGCCGCGGCGGTGACCGCACGCATCCTGCTGCGCGATCCCGTCGACGGTGTGCGACGGGTGAACAGCACCGGCAACGAACTCACCCGCTCGGGCAACGGCCGTGACCGCGACTGGCTGGTGCCGGTCGCGGACGACCACCGGTCGGCCGGAGAGGTGGCCGGATTCTCCGGCGGCGCCTGCGCACTGCGGATGTCGGCCCTCACCGAGGTCGGCTTGTTCGACGAATCGCTGTTCATGTACTACGAAGACACGGATCTCTCGTGGCGGCTGCGGCGCCGCGGCTGGCTGATCCGCTACGAACCCGGCGCGGTGGTGACCCACGCCCACGCGTCGTCGAGCGGCACCGGCTCGGACCTCTTCCGGTTCTGGAACGACCGCAACCGCATCGTGATCTCCGCTCAGCACGCTCCGTTGCCCGTGCTCGTGCGCGCACTCGCCCGCACGAGCTTCCGCGCCGCGCGTTCAGTCGTGGCGGCCGCCGGGCGTGGAGATGACGCACGGCACGATGCACGGCGAACCGTTCGCGCGTTGGCGGCGGCCCTCGGCGCGTTGCCCTCGGCCTGGGCGGAGCGCCGGCGCATCGATCGCAGCGCCACCGTCCCTCGCCGCTCCGTGGCGGCGTTCATCGTCGCCGACTGACCCCCGCGTCGGGCCGGTCTGCGCCAGTCGGCCCGGCGACAGGCGTGCCTGCGGTCGCTAGCGACCCCGCCGCGCGGTGACCGCCTTGAGCCATCTCTCGCCCACCGGTTCGAACCGCTCGCTCTCGACGTAGCGCCGCGCCGTCGCCGCGCGTTCCGCGTTCGCGGACGACTCGGCGAGAACGGAGCGGATGGCGTCACCCCACGCCTCGGCCGTGTTCGCCACGCCGATACCGCCGTGCGCCGGGATGCCGCGATACGGTTCGACCGCGGAAGCGACCACCGGCAGGCCGAGCATCGAGTACTCGAGGAACTTGAGGTCGCTCTTGCTGCGGTTGAAGTCCTCGTCGGCCAACGGCGCCAGGCCGAGCGACCAGCGGCCCGACATCGAGCGCAGCCAACGCACGAAGTCGGGGAGGTTCACCGCGTGGTCGGGGACGGGCAGCCGGCGGTACCAGTCCCCGTCCTCGCCGGTCACGCCGATGGTCTCCAGCACCACCCGGCCGCCGGTCTCGTCGCGGAGCGTCTGCACCGTCTCCCGGAGCAGGGCGAGGTCGCCGGCGTGCGTCGCGGTGCCGGCGTAGAGCATCCGGAACTCGCCGTCGTCGGACACGAACTCCCGTGCCGAGTCGATCGCGGAGCCGACGGAGCCGCCGTCGGCGTCGGCGCCCCAGAGGGCCGGGTCGAGCGCGTTGGGCGCCACCGTCACCGGAGCCCCGAACGGCGCCATGGTGGCCGCCAGCTCGTCGGTGCTGACGATCACCGCGTCGGCGGCGCCGACGACCTGCCGCAACGCGTCGAGCTTCGTGCTGAAGTAGCCGTGCTGCAGCAGCCGCTCGCGGGCCGGTCCGGTCACGAAGTCGTCGTCGGCCTCGAAGACCAGCCGCACGCGGCGACGGGCGCACTCGGCGAGAAAGGCATCGACGTGGTCGGGCTCGACCACGTCGCGCTGCACCAGCACGACGTCGTACTCCGCGGGGTCGCCACCGTGGGCGAAACGCACCTGATCGATCTGCGTTGCCGAGATGCGGCCGGCCGCGGCCGCCCGCGTCAGCGGTCCGACGACGCGGATGTGCGCGGTGGCCGGGTGCCTGCCGCCACCGCCGTAGACCAGGTAGCCGACCCGGGGCGGGCCGGCCCTGCGGCCGCCCAGCAGCCGTGACACGAAACGATTGGGAGACATCGCCTCCGACCCTAGCGGTGCGCGGCCCCTGTGCCGGGCTCACGGAACGCGCCGTTATGCTTGAGTGGTCCTTTTCGGCGTCAGAAAGAAGCTCCGTGGGCAATCCCCCCGCTGTACTCCTCGATGCGACATCGCTTCCGCCGAGCTGGGGCGGCGTGGCTCGCTACATCGAGGGACTGCTCGGCGGACTCGACGAGCTCGGAGTGGCGATCGACGTCGTGGCGAAGCCCGCCGACGTCGCGCGACTGCGGGAGAACGCACCCGGCCACCGCTATCACGCGTCGCCGGGGGGGGTCGCGAAGCGACCGATCCGCTTCGCCTGGGAGCAGCTCGGGCTCCCCCGCCTGGCCCGACGGCTCGGCGTCGACCTCATCCACTCGCCGCACTACACCTTCCCGCTCTCGACGCGGATGCCCTCGGTCGTCACCGTGCACGATGCCACCTTCTTCACCGACCCCGGCGCGCACTCCCGGCTGAAGCGAACGTTCTTCACCTGGTGGACCAGGCGCGCCGGGCGGTCCGCCGGCGCCCTTGTCGCTCCCAGCCAGGCCACCGCCGACGCCGTGCGCTCCCGCGTGCAGGTCGCCCACGCGGGGATCACGGTGGCCTACCTCGGCGTCGACGCCGCCCGCTTCCATCGGCCGACCCGCGAGGAGATCACGGGCTTCGCCCGGGAGCACGGTTTCGGGCAGGGCTGGATCGCCTTCCTGGGCACGATCGAGCCGCGCAAGAACGTGGCCAATCTGCTGCGCGCCCATGCAGAGCTCCGTGTCCGCCGCGCCGCCCGCGACCTGCCGACCCCGCAGCTCGCGATATCGGGCTCCCGGGGCTGGGACTCGGAGGCCGGAGCACTCCTCGACGCGAGCACGCCGGCCGCCGGGGTCACCGAACTCGGCTACCTCCCCGTCGACGAGTTGCGCTCACTGCTCGGCGGCGCGACCGTCGTGGTCTATCCGAGCCTCGGCGAGGGCTTCGGCCTGCCGGTGCTGGAGGCCATGGCCACCGGGGGCACGGTGCTCACCACCCGCCGCCTCTCGATCCCCGAGGTCGGCGGCGACGCGGTCGCCTATGCCGAACCTGATGCCGCGGCGATCCGCGACGCCCTCGACGCCCTCCTCGACGACCCGGCCGAACGCGAGCGCCTCGCCGCGGCCGCCGTCGAGCGAGCCGCGACCTTCACCTGGCGCCGCTGCGCGGAACAGCACCTGGAGGCCTACCAGTCCGCGAGGGCGGCACGATGACGGCCCGGATCGCGGTCATCACCGTCAGCTACGACTCGGCGAGCGTGCTCGGGTCGTTCCTCGACTCGGTGCCCGCCGCACTACCGGGCGAGCCGGTCGAGATCTCGGTGGCCGACAACAAGCCCGATTCGCCGCATCGCCCCGAGATCGAGGCGATCGCGGCGGAGGCCGGTGCCCACTACGCGCCGATGGCGGGCAATCTCGGCTACGGCCACGCGATGAACGCGGTCGCCGCCGGGCTACCGGCGCCCATCCGCTACCTCCTGATCAGCAACCCCGACGTCGTACTGCACCCGGATGCGCTGACCACGATGGTCGCGACCCTCGAAAGCGCACGCGACATCGGCGCCGTCGGCCCCCGCATCCTCGAGCTCGACGGCAGCTCCTACCCCTCGGCCCGCTCGGTGCCCTCGATCCGCAACGGCATCGGTCACGCCCTGTTCGCGAACGTGTGGCCGTCGAACCCGTGGTCGCGCTCCTACCGCCACGAGATCGGCGAGCATCCGGAGCGCCGTGACGCCGGCTGGCTCTCAGGGGCGTGCCTGCTGGTGCGGAGAGAGGCGTTCGAGCAGCTGGGCGGCTTCGACACCGGCTACTTCATGTACTTCGAAGACGTCGATCTGGGCTACCGGCTCGGGCTGGCCGGCTGGCGGAACGTCTACGAACCGGCCGCGGTGGTGCTGCACACCGGCGCCCACTCGACCTCCGGCGAGTCGGCCGCCATGCTCGACGCCCACCACCGGAGCGCCCGACGGTTCCTCGGCAAGAAGTACTCCGGCTGGTGGTTGTGGCCCGTTCGCACCGTGCTCTCGGCGGGCCTCTCGGTGCGGTCGGCGTTCGTGCGATCCCGCGCTGCGGATGATCCGGGCCGGGAACATCCGAACGGATAGGGTGGTGCGAAGCATCCCGCACACCCGTGCGCCTACCCGACGGGAGGCCTTCACCCCGTGAAGCTCGCCATGACACTGATGGTCCGCGACGAGGCGGACATCATCTCGGCGATGATCGACCACCATCTGGCCCAAGGGGTCGACACGATCATCGTCACCGACAACGGTTCCGTCGATGGAACCACCGCCATCCTCGAGGAGTATTCCGCTCGGGGACTGATCGATCTGCGGCACGATCCCGTGCAGCGCAAGCAGCAATGGAGCGTGGTGACCGCGATGGCGCGGGACGCCTACACGCTCCACCAGGCCGACTGGGTGCTCAATGCCGACGCCGACGAGTTCTGGCTTCCCCGAGACCGGTCGAGAACCCTCAAAGAGGTCTTCTCCGAGATCCCGAAGAGCTATCAGTCGTTCCCGGTGCCCGTCGTCAATCTGACCGGGCGGCCCGCCGCGACCGGCTCGGGTCTGCAACGCCTCGTCTACCGTGACGAACGCCCGACGGACGCCCTGCACGAAGTGGGCATCCGGGCCCACCCCACCTCAGATGCGCCGCACATCGGGAGCGCCGACGTGCACGTGTCGCAGGGCAACCACGAGGTCAGCCTCGAGTCGCGAGGGCGACCCGGAGAGGGCCTCGAGATCGAGGTGCTGCACCTGCCATGGCGCTCGTGGAGTCAGTACCGCAACAAGGTCGAGGCGACGGGCCTGGCCTACGAGAGCAACCCCGGCCTCGCGCCGAGCCCGAACCACCACGGGATGCGGGACTACGCCCGGCTGAAGGCCGGCATCCTGTTGCCCTACTACCTCCTGCGGCATCCCGACGCCGAGGAGTTGCGGGCCGGTGAGGCCGCCGGCTCCTTCACACGGGAGACCGTGCTGGCCGAGCGATTGACCTCGCCGGTCGCCGACACGGGGATCGACGCCGCCGACCTCGCCCTGCAGGAGCATCTCGCCCCGGCACTGCGGGATGCGGAGTCGCGGGTCTACTCGATCAACGACCGCCTCGACGCGGCATCGGGCACGATCCAGGAGCTCCGCGACGAGCTCGACCGGGTGCGCGCCGATCGGGAGCGCATCGACTACGACCGCGCTCAGTACCTTCACGGGCGCGACGAGGCGCAGCGCACGATCGACCAGCTGAACGAACGGATCGCCGAGTTCGAGGCGCGCCGGGCCGTCAAGTTGTCGAACGGCCTGCGCACCATCCTCCGCCGACCCGGTCAGTGACCCGCGGGCGCCCGGCCGCGGCCAGGGCGCCCGCTTCCCGTCACTTGATCGGGATGCAGCCCAGCTTCGGGTTCGAGGTTCCCGATCCGACGTTGATGGCGTAGGCGCACACCTGCTTCGCGCCCGCGGGCGCGTTGACCGTTCCCGCGAACCCGTGCTGGGCACCGTACGCAGGGTACACCCGGCCGACATCGGCGCGATTCGCATTCGCGGTGACGATGCCGCCCCACCCGGTGTCGACGTAGAAGTGCACCTCGAGCGGGCCGGTTGTGTCGGGGTCGATGGTCCAGCCCTGTACCGTCACCTTGGTGCCCGAGCGTGTCACCTGTTCGAAGTTGCCGAACGGATCGCCACCGGGAACCGAGACGGCACGGCAGCCCAGTTGCGGATTGCCGACACCAGGCCCCAGGTTGATGGCGTACGCGCAGACCGTGTGGTTGCCCGCCACCGCTTTGAACGTCAGCGAGTAGCCGTGTTTGTCTCCGTAACCGGGGAACACGCGGCCGACGTCGGGGCGGCTGACCGAGGCCGACGTGAGCCCACCCCAGCCGTTGTCGACGTAGACGTGCACGTCGACGGGCGCGTCGGTGTCGGGATCAAGTGCCCAGCCGGCGACCGCGATCGAGCCGGGCGCCGACGTCACCGAATCGATGGTTCCCTTCGGCGGGCCGGAGCCGGTCGAGACGGTGCGGCAGCCCAATTGGCTGTTGATGACGGGGCCGCCCACGTCGAGGCCGTAGACGCACACCGTGCTCGTTCCCACGGGCACCTTCACCGCGGGGATGACGAAGCCGTGGGCGCTCCCGTAGTCGGGGTATGCCGCTGCCACGTCGGGCCGCGGGGCCGAAGCGGTGAACGCTCCTCCCCAGCCGCCGTTGACGTAGACGTGCACGGGGATGGAGGCGGCGGCGTCGGGATCGATCGCCCAGCCGCTCAACGAGACGGTCGTGCCGTTCAGTTGCGCCGACTCGAAGTTTCCGAACGGCGCTCCGGTCGGTGAGGCGACGGTGCGGCAGCCGAGATCGGTGTTCCCGCCGGCTCCGATGTTGATCGCGTACAAGCAGTACTGCACCGCGCCGGGCTTGGTGGGCAGCGCGATGCTGAAGCCGCGATTGCCGCCGGCGCCCGGAAGAGCTGCCGCGACATCCGGCCGCGGCAGCTTGGCCTCGAAGATGCCGCCCCAGGCGCCGGTGAGGTAGCTGCCGCCGACGTAGACGTGGATCGTCACGGGGTTCGCCGAATCAGGGTCGAAGGTCCAGCCACTGAAAGTCGTGGTCTTCAGCGACGAGGAGGCCTTCTCCAGATTTCCGAGCGGCGACCAATCGTTGCCATAGGGCGAGCCGGTCTGGAGCTGCCAATCGGGCAGGGCGCTCGCGACGCTCGCACTGCCGTCGGTGGTGACGAGCGGGAAGAACGCGCTGATCGCATTCGGCTGGGAAGCGGTGTTGCAGCTGCCCGCGAAACTTCCGGCCGTGCCCACTCCGAAGCCGGCGTTGCCGATGACTGCTGCGCTGCCGCTGTCGCCTTCAAGCATGCACGCCGAAGTGAGGGTCAGGTTGACGATCACCGGGGTGCCCGTGCCCCCGTTGTAGACCGGGGTCGGGAAGTTCAGCTCGAGGATCTCGCCACAGGTCCATCCCGTGGTGCGGCCCGACTTGCAGACGGGAGCGCCCACGATGCCGGGTGAGGTCTGGGTGATGGCGACGGGATTGCCCTGGCCGACCGCCCCGGTGGAACCGCCCCAGGTCGAGACGAGCGAACGCGGCGTCCAGCCGGGGGCGGTGGCGACGAGTCCGGCGTCGACTCCCCCGCCGAAGCGGAAGCTCGACTCGATCGGCATTCCGATCGCGGCACCGCGGGTGACGGCGCCGCCGGCGGCGGACTGGCGCGCCTCGAAGAGGGTGCCGCCGTCCTGCCGCCCGGAGGTGAGGCAGTGCCCGGCCGTCAGGAACTGCTTCTGACCGGTCGATCGGCTCACGCCGTTGAAAGCGACGGAGCAGACGTGATTCACCCGCTGCGAACCGTTCAATGTGGCGTAGGTGTAGCCCTGCCCGCCGACCAGGTCGGCCAGGGGCTTCAGCACGATTCCCGAGTAGTCGGGTTTCGGCGCCGGTTCACCGACCTCGGCGACCGCTCCGGCCGACTCCACCACGGGCACGTCGTCTTGGGCTGCGACATTCACGACCAACTCGGAGCCGTCCATCCGCGAGTCCAGGACGTCGACGCCCTGATCGCCGAGCGACTCGACCACCTCGGCAGCCGCGACGGCGGCTTCGCTCCGCGCGACGTACTCCTCGGGCGTCAGGTCGAGGTCACGGGCCAGGGCGTCGGCCAGGTCTGCCGGAAACCCCGCGGCCTGCGCGACGACATCGGCCGGATCGATCGCGGGCATCCTGGCCGGCACGGATGCCGCCGCGGCGGCCGAGGGCGCGGTGGCGGCCTGCGCTCCCGGTGCGGTGACCGACGAGGCCGCAGCGAGGATGACGATGCCAAGGGCGACAGCGGGCAGACGGCGGCGATGACGATCGGTGCGAACACGAAGAGCTTTCACGCTCTCACGGTAACCGCCGCGACGGTCGCTACCGCCGCGACCCACCGGGCGCGCGCACTCGCGCACTCCTCCGGCGCTGCACGGCGGCGGCCAGGAGCACCTCGGCACGGCGGGCGAACGAGTGTTTCTCGGCCACCGCTGCCGCGGCCCGTCGGCGTTCGGACGGCGTCGGCCAGCCGGCGTCGCCGTCGCCTTCGCCTTCGGCGTCGAGCAGGGCGCGGAGCTCCTCGACCGAACCGTACGCGCGCACCATGCCGCCGAACTCGACCGGAACGCCGTCGACCGAGTCGGAGACGACGATCGCGCCCGCGGCCACGGCGTCGAACAGGCGGTTAGAGGCGAAGCCCTCGTCGGCCATGTCCTGCCAGTGGTCGTTGAGCACGACTCGGGCGCCGCGGTAGGCGTCCGGCACCCGCTCGTTGTCGAGGAAGTCGGCGCGCACGAATCGCGGATCGATGAAGTCGGGCCAGCCGTCTCCATAGATCGCCAGGTCGGCGCCGGCGGCGATCGCGTCGCGCACGATCGGGCGGAAGATCGCGCGCGTCTTGCCGACGAAGAGCACGTCGGAAGCGATCTCCGAGCCACTGCGGGTGGGCGTGAACCGGCCGGGATCGGTCGCCTGCAGCAGCGGGAGCACCGGACGGCCGGGCGCCGAGTGCTTCTTCGCCCAGCTCTCGCTCGCGGCGAACCTCAGGTCGAACGGTTGCGCCAGCTCGTCCTCGGTCACCATCTCGGGGTGGCTGATCAGCCAGAGGATGTTGACGGCGCCCGGCACGATCTCGGGGCGGCGGAGTCCGACTAGGTGCACGACGACGTCGTCACGCATCCGCTGCACCGGGCGATCGCGGGTCGCGTAGCGATCGACGTGCACCGTCTGGCCGAGCGAGCGCAGCGCGGTCGCCAGGTCGTGGGCAAAGAAGACGTCACCCCAGAGGTCACCCGAGGCGTCGGCCGGCGCGGAGATCTTGAGCGCCCACTGGAGCCGCGGTCTCCGCCTCGCGAACGACCCCACCCGGAGCGCCCGCTCACGGAGCACGATCAGTGCCTTGCCCACTCGCCCCACGGTCGCGTTCACGCTCCGCGCCCCACGACGAGCGGGCGCGCCATCAGTTCGACGACCGTAGGGATTCGCATCAGCACAGCCTACGCGGGTGAGGGTCACCTATACTGGCCGCGGAAGAGAGTGACCATGAGGGTCGGGGAAAGCAAAGGATTCTCATGCACGTGCTGATCACAGGGGGAGCCGGGTTCATCGGCTCCAACCTGGCCCGCTTCCTCACCGCCACGGGCGGCGACCGCGTCACCGTCTTCGACGACTTCTCCGTGGGCGACATCCGCAATTTCGACGGTCTCGACGTCGACGTGGTTTCGGGCAGCGTTCTCGATCAGGGCGCCGTGACCGCTGCGATCGCCGACGTCGATGCCGTGGTGCATCTCGCCGCTTTGAACTCGGTGGCGCAGTCGATGGACGCCCCGCACAGGTTCCACGACACGAACGTCACCGGCACGCTCAACGTGCTCGAAGCAGCCCGGCAGAACGGCGGGCTACACACGGTGGTCGCGTCGTCGTCGTCGGTCTACGGCCGCGACCCCTCGGCGCTGACCCTCGCGCCGATCAGCCCTTACGCCGTCGGCAAACTGGCTGTCGAGAACTATGCCACCACCTGGTCGGAGGCGTTCGGCCTGCCCGTTCTCACTCTGCGCTTCTTCAACGTGTTCGGGCCGCGGCAGCGCCAGCACGGCATGTATCCGGCCGTGGTGCCGTCGTTCGTCGACGCCGCGCTCGATGGCCGCACGATCGAGGTCTTCGGTTCCGGCCGGCAGACCCGCGACTTCGTCTACGTCGACACGGTCTGCTCGGTCATCGCCGGCGCACTGGCCGGCCGGGTCGCGACGCCGAGGCCGATCGACGTCGGCAACGGCCGCAGCACGAGCCTGCTCGAACTCGTCGCCGTGCTGCAGGATGTGGTCGGCCGGCCCCTCGAAGTGCGTCACCTCGCCGAACGCCCCGGCGACGTCGCCGAATCTCTCGCCCAGGTCGCGGCACTCGACGCGCTCTTCCCCGACCGTCTGACCTTCTCGCTCGAAGACGCGGTGCGCACGACCATCGAGTGGAAGCTCGCCGACCGGTGAGTTCGGTGCGGGAGCGCGTGCGGGCCCTGGCGGCTGCGCCCGTCAAGGCGGGCATCCGCCGGTCGCTCCTGGCCGGCCGGTACCACACCGCCGTCACCCGCTACGGCCGCGCGACCGGCGACGAGGTGCCGGTCGTGCTCTGCCTGTGGAACCGGCCCTCCCGGCTGATCGAGGTGCTGAAGCAGTTCGACGGCCAGACCGGCACGCCGGGCATCGACCTGCACGTCTGGAACAACAACAAGCTCGACCAGTGCCACTACGAAGGCGTGATCGCGGCGTTCCGGGCGACCGGCGCCCTTCGCTCCGTGCATCTCACGAAGACCCCCTACAACCTGGGTTCGATCGCCCGCTTCTACCCGGCTCGCGCGGTGGCCAAAACCCGGGGGCCCGGGCCGATGATCGTGATCGACGACGACGAAGACATCACGCCCACCTTCGTCGCGACCGCTCTCGAGAACTACACTCCTGACGCTCTGCGCGCCTTCTGGGCGTTCCGGGTGCACAGTCGCAAATACTGGGACCGAAGCCTCGTCGAAGGTCCAGGGCGAGTCGATCACATCGGCCCCGGCGGCATGGTCTGCGACCGCTCGATCTTCCTCGACGACGCCTTCTTCACCGAGCTGCCCCAGCGCTACTGGTTGATGGACGACCTGTGGCTGACCTACTACGCGAAGCGACGCGGTCTGACCCTGGCGACCCTTCCCGTCGACATCGAATTCGTGATGGACGACACCAACCAGTACCGCTCGCTGATCGACCTGAAGCAGGAGTTCTTCGAGTACCTCTACCCCTGAACCGGGCGCTATTCTTGAGGCATGCAGCGTCACGAAAGCTACACGCACGGTCACCACGAAAGCGTGTTGCGTTCGCACACCTGGCGCACGGTGGAGAACTCCGCCGCCTACCTCATCCCCTCCCTCGCGCCGGGGCAGAGACTGCTCGACGTCGGCAGCGGGCCGGGCACGATCACGATCGATCTCGCCCGCCGGCTCGCCCCCGGGCGGGTCACCGGTGTCGACGCCTCCGCCGAGATCGTGGAGCAGGCCACGGCGCGTGCTGTCGACGTCGGGGTGCTGAACGTCGATTTCCGCACGGGCGACGCCTACCGGCTCGACTTCGACGACGACACCTTCGACATCGTGCACGCCCACCAGGTGCTGCAGCATCTCGCCGACCCGGTGGCGGCACTCCGCGAGTTCCGCCGGGTGACGAAGCCCGGCGGCGTCGTGGCGGCGCGTGACGTCGACTACGGCGGCGTCATCATCGAACCGCTGTCTCCGGGCCTCGCCAACTGGCAGAGCGTCTACGACACCGTCCACAGGGCCAACGGCGGCGATCCGCACGCCGGCCGCGCCCTCCCCCGCTGGGCGCGCGACGCCGGGTTCGACGACGTCACGACCTCTGCTGCCAGCTGGTGCTTCGCCACCGGCGAAGACCGCGCCTGGTGGGGCGGACTCTGGGCCGATCGATCACTCGAGTCGGATTTCGCACCGCGCTCCATCGAGATCGGAGCCGCCACCCAGGCCGACCTGGTCGAGATGGCCGAGGCCTGGCAGCACTGGGCCGGCGAGCCGGCGGGCGTCTTCGTCTTCCCGCACCTGGAGATCCTCGCCCGGGTCTGACCGCACGGCGCTCCCCGCTCGGTCACACCCCCCGGCCGACTCAGTCGGCCGAAGCGATGAGCGTCTCGATGTAGGCGCCATACCCGCTCTTCACCAGCGGCTTCGCGAGTTTCGCGAGCTGCTCGGTGTCGATCCAGCCGGCGCGCCAGGCGATCTCTTCGATGCAGCCGATCTTGTAACCCTGGCGGTCTTCGATCACCCGCACGTACTCGGAGGCCTGCATCATCGACTCGAAGGTTCCGGTGTCGAGCCAGGCCGTGCCCCGGTCGAGCACCTGTACGTGCAGGTCGCCGCGCTCGAGGTAACGCTCGTTGACCGTCGAGATCTCCAGCTCGCCACGGGCGCTGGGCTCGATCGACTTCGCGATCTCGACCACCGAGTTGTCGTAGAAGTACAGCCCGGGAACCGCGTAGTTCGACTTCGGCTCGGCCGGCTTCTCCTCGATCGAGACCGCCACGTTGTTCTCGTCGAACTCCACCACGCCGTAGGCACGGGGTTCGGCCACGTGGTAGGCGAAGATGCGCGCCCCCTCGATCTCGCCGTTCGTGCGGAGCGACGAGCCGAGCCCCACGCCGTGGAAGATGTTGTCGCCGAGCACCAGCGCGACGCTCTCGTCGCCGATGAACTCCTCGCCGATGATGAAAGCCTGCGCCAGGCCGTCGGGCGAGGGCTGCACCGCGTACTCGATGCGCATGCCGAGCTCGCTGCCGTCGCCGAGCAGGGCCCGGAACTGCTCGTTGTACTCGGGCGTGGTGATGATGAGCACCTCGTTGATGTCGGCCATCATCAGCGTCGACAAGGGGTAGTAGACCATGGGCTTGTCGTAGATGGGCATCAACTGCTTCGAGATGCCCTTGGTGATCGGCCAGAGACGTGTGCCGGATCCGCCGGCCAGGATGATTCCGCGCATGCTCAGCGACCCTTCTCGTTCAGCGACGCGTAGAACGCACGCGCTTCGTCCCAGGTGGGCAGCAGACCGGATGCCGCGGCCTCGGCGAGGCTCGGCGCATCCGTGTCCTTCGGCGAGAGCAGCAGGTTGCCCGCCGCCTCGGGGAAGACCAGTTCGATCTCGGGATCGAGCGGGTTGATGCCGTGCTCGCGGTCCGCGTCGAAGGTGGAGGTGACGAGGTAGCTCACGGTCGCGTCGTCAGTGAGGGCCACGAAAGCGTGCCCGAGCCCCTCGGCGAGGTAGATGCCCCTGCGGTCGACGTCGTCGAGCAAGACCGAGTCCCACGTGCCGAACGTCGGCGAGCCCACGCGGATGTCGATCACGAAGTCGAGCACCGCGCCGTGCGTGGCGGTGACGTACTTCGCCTGGCTCGGCGGGATGTCGGCGAAGTGGATGCCGCGCACGACGCCCTTCTTCGACACCGAGGTGTTCGCCTGCGCGAGATCGATCGAGTGCCCGATCTCCTCGGCGAGCTTGTCGAAGCGGTACCACTCGAGGAACACGCCCCGGTCGTCGCCGAACTGCTTCGGGGTGATCTCGTAGCTGTCTGGGATGCTCAGTTCGCGGATTTGCACGCACCGAGTCTAGCCAGGGTCAGCTGAACGAGCGCACTCCGGCGATCACGCGCTCCACCTGCGCATCCGTCAACCCCGCCCAGAGCGGCAGGCGCACGAGCCGCGACGAGAACGCGGCGCTGCGGTCGAGCGGCCGGAGCGTGCGGCCGAAGCGGAGCCCGGCCGGGCTCGAGTCCAGCGGCACGTAGTGGAAGGCGGCGCGGATGCCGAGGCCGCGCAGGTGGTCGATCAGAGCGGTCTGACCCGCGTGGTCCTGCATCACCACGTAGAAGAGGTGCGCGGTGTGCTGCAGCGTCGGGTCGTCGGACATCAGGCGCAGGTCGAGGTCGTCGGCCCAGTCGGCAAGCCCGTCGGCGTAGGCGTCCCACACCCGGTGCCGCGCGGCCTGGATGGTCTCGAATTCGGCCAGCTGCGAGTCGAGCACCGCTGCGTTGAGCTCGCTCAGCAGGTAGCTCGATCCGACGTCCTGCCAGGTGTACTTGTCGACCGCTCCGCGCAGGAAGCGGGCGCGGTTGGTGCCCTTCTCGCGCACGATCTCGGCACGCTCGAGCAAGGAGTCGTCGTTGATGAGCAGCGCACCACCCTCCCCGCAGTGCACGTTCTTGGTGTCGTGGAAGCTCTGCGTGGCGAGCACGCCCGCGGTGCCGAGCATCCGGAAACCGTCGCGGCCGCCGAGCCCGTGCGCGTTGTCCTCGACCAGCGCGATGCCCGCATCCGTCGTGATCTTGAGCATCGAGTCGAGATCGACGGGCACTCCCCCGTAGTGCATCACCGTCACCGCTCGGGTGCGCGGCGTGATCGCCTCGGCGACCTGTTCCGGGTCGATGTTGCCGGTCGACTCGTCGATGTCGACGAAGACCGGGGTGGCGCCGCGCAGCACGACCGCCGTCGCAGCCGAGGAGAAGGTGAAGCTCGGCAGGATGACCTCGTCGCCCGGGCCGATGTCGAGCAGGATCGACGCCATGTCGAGCGCGTGGGTGCAGGACGTGGTGAGCAGGGCGTGCGGGGCGCCCGTCAGCTCGCTCAGGCGCGCGGTCGCGGATGCCGTGAAGGCGCCGTCGCCGTGCGAGTGGTCGGAGCGCAGCACCGCGTCGAGGTTGGCCAGCTCGTCGGCCGAGCGGTAAGGGCGGCTGAACACGATCTCATCGAGCACCGGGGGTGGGTTCCGTTCCGTGAGGTGCGACGGTCGGTTCGGGCCGACTGGCTGGGAGGGTGGGGATCTCGGAGGTGAGCACGTGCTCGGGGTCGGCCGACTCCTCCTCGGGCATGATCGTCTCGGGGTTGTCGACGACCAGGTAGAGCGGGCGGCCCATCGAGACGTTGAGCGAGACGCCGATGTACTCGGCGATCACACCGAGCGCCACCAGGATGGCGCCCGAGCACAGCAGCACCACGACGATGAGCGAGGCCCAGCCCTCGGTGCCCGCGCTCGTGCCGATGCTGAGCGAGACGACGACGTACACGGCGATCGCGAGGCCGATCAGCGCGATGATGCCGCCCAGCACGCTCACCGCACGCAGACCCGTGGTGCCGCTCGTGAGCACCATGCGCCAGAAGTACGCGAACAGGGCGGGCACGGAATAGCCCGAAACCCGGCCGTCGGCGGTGCGCAGCACGGTGGGACTGGTGGCCACGCGGTTCGTGACCCACGACAGCGCGACATCGAGGTACACGCCGGTGGCCGCGAACTCGGCCACCTTGCGGCCCATGTCGCCGCGCACCAGGCGGTAGCTCTGGAACTGGCTCGCATCGGGCAGGTTGAAAGCGGTGCGCATCATCCGCTTCGACGACTTCGAGGCGGCGGCGCGGAACAGGCCGTGCGGCCGCTCGTTGGTGAACCGGGCGTAGACCACGCCGGCGCGCTCGCGGATGGCCGTGTCGAGGAAGGCGCCGATCGAGGCCGGGTCGTGCTGGCCGTCTTCGTCCATCGTGAGGATCCAGCGGCCCTTCGAGGTGGCCATCCCGGCGATGGTGGCGGCGTGCTGACCGAAGTTGCGGCTGAGCCAGAGGATGCGCACGAAGGGGTACTGGATCTCCAGCGACCGCATCACGGTGTCGGAGTGATCGGGCCCGTTGTCGTGCACGAGGATGACCTCGGTGATGCGGTACGAGACGCCGTCGGGCGTGCGGGCACCCCGCGTGTAGGGCTCGAGCTCCGCCACCACTGCGGCGAGAGTGCGTTCCCCTTGATACACGGGAACGACGACGGAGATGGTGTACTCCGTGGTCGCCTCCGGGTCGGCACTGTCCACGAGACCAGAAGCTATCACGGTGCGGTGCCGATGAAGCTGAACCGGCCGTCTGCCGAGTCGAATGCGGAGGCGCCGGTGCCGGTCGCGCGCTCGAGCTGCGCCACGATGTCGTCGCCGTGGTCGGTGTACGCCGCGCGGTCGACGACGATGCCGCAGGCGTCGATCCCCTGCAGCGCCATGAGCATCGCGGGCACGGCCAGAGAGGCGTACGCGCCGACGTCGTCGATCGGCGCCCGGCCCTTGATCCCGCCGGCCGACCAGCGCAGATCGTCGGAGTGCAGGAACGGGCGCAGTTCGTCGGAATCGGTGACCCCGTTGACCGGCGGCGACTCGGGGAACGGGATGTAGGGCAATTGGTAGATGAGGCAATCGGGGGCCACGGTGCTCTCCACCTGCTTCACGAAGGCGTCGTCGGAGCCGTAGCTCGCCACGGTCGCCGCGCGGGCGGCGGGGTCGATCGGGGGGATCTGGTCCCAGACCGCGAGCAGCATCAGCAGCACGGCGAGCGGCAGGGCCACGACCCAGCGACGGGCGGAGGGCGGCCCGGCGACCGTCGGCGTCGCATCCGCTCGCCGCGATCTCACCCTCCGGAGGGTCCACCGAACGAAGCGGTCGAGGATGAGCCCCACCGCCGCGAGCGCGAGCATCGCGATGAGGATGGCGATGCGGTTCCAGGAGCGGATCGGGAAGTCGACGAAGGAGAGCAGGGTCGAGAGTCCGCCGACCGTGCCGAACAGGAAGGCGACGAGCGTCATACCGGCCAGGATGGCGAGGGTGCGCACGTACTGCTTCGGTGCGCGCCAGCGGGTCTTGCCGGCCGAGAGCAGGAAGTAGACGGCGAACACGATGAGGGCGACGAATCCGGCGGCCCCGATCAGGCCGAGGGCAGGTGCCTCGGAGGGCAACGGGTAGTAGGTGTCGTAGAGCTGACGCAGCGTGGCGAACGGCCCGAAACGGTGACCGGGCACGGGAAGCAGCAGCGAGGCGATCTTGAAGGAGTAGAGCTCGGCCTCGGGCGGGCTCCGCACCAGCACGGCCTCGTTGGCGCCGTTCGCGAGCCGGTAGAGCAGATCGGGCAGCAGGTTGATCACCATCGTGAGGGCGATCACGCCGCCCGCCGCGGCGGCGCCCCAGAAGCGGCGCCAGGCGCGCGTCTGCCAGAGTTTCGCGAGGCCCACCACGGCGAGGATCAGCGCCACGAACACGGAGTAGTAGCTCGACGCCGTGCCGAGGAGCACGAGGATGCCCACGGTCGCGAGATTGCGCCGGCTCAGGATGCGGCGCGACCAGAGCGGTTGCCCCGTGGCCACGAGGTAGAGGATGCCGAGTGCCAACGGGACCACGAAGTACGCCGCGAGGAAGAGGTGCCCCTCGCCCTTGATGAAGTGGTACGGCGCGATCGAGAACACCACCCCGAGCGCGACCGAGAGGGTGCGGCTCACACCGACCAGTCGCAGGAACCACACCGCCGTGACGGCCGCGAGCGGGAAGCCGATCACGAAGTAGATGTTCATCAGGGCACCGAAGTCATGGGTGAACACCCGCAGCACGCTGGCGACGATGAAGTGCAGGTTGTCGGCCTGCGGGTAGTCGTTGTAGAACTGCCCGTACGGCGCGCCGAGGTCGGGCTGGTGAGTGAACCAGCCGTATTCGATGATCGTCTTGAAGTGCGAGCCCACGGCGAGCGCGTCGCCCGTGTAGTAGAGCGGCACCTTCCAGTCGAGGTTCCACAGGTCGAGCCCGAACCACACCGCCACCAGCGAGAGCAGGGCGGCGACGGCGTACGGAAGCCAGCGCCAGGTGGCGAGCCGGAGGGCGAGGTGGTCGAGGCGGTTCATGCGGCGGCGGACATCCTGGGTCGGTTGAGCGTGTAGTACGCGCGGCGGGCGAGCGCCATGAACTCGGCGCGGCGGTTGCCGAGCCAGACGTCGGAGGCGCTGATGGTCTCCGGCGCTTGCTCACGGCACCACGCGTGGTAGGCCTTGGCCTGGGCGGCCTGTTCGTTCACCAGGGCCACGCTCCACTGGCCCTGGTTCACGCGGAACCCGGCGAACGCCTGGTCGATGGGCAGGTAGTCGCCGCGCAGCAGCACCTTCGAGTAGCTGGTCTGGTCGATGAGATAGGGGAAGCGCGCATCCCAGCCGCCTGCCTGCTCGAGGGTCTCGCGGCGCATCGTGACGCATCCGGGCTCTCCGAACACGTTGGTGCCGCGGCGCACGGTCTGGCGGATGACCTCGACTCCGGGCTGCTGTCTGCGCGCGACGCCCTGGAGGCCGCGCTTCTTGATGGTCACCCGGCCGCGGGCGTCGAGGATGTCGCGAGGGCTCGACACGAGCACCACGCCCGGATGCACGTCGAGGGCATCGGAGTGCGCCCGCAGCGCTCCCGGGTAGAGCAGGTCGTCGCCGGGGAGGAGCTTGAGGTACTCACCCGTCGCCGCCTCGGAGACGCGGCGCCAGTTGGCCTCCGCGCCGCCGCCGGCGGGGGTGTTCAGCAGCGTGACCCGCGGGTCGTCGGCGAAGGTCTCGAGCACGGCGCGGGTGTCGTCGGTCGACGAGTGGTCGGCGACCACGAGCTCGAAGTCGGGGTGATCCTGGTCGAGCACGGAGCGCACGGCGTCGGCGATGAAGTCGGCGTTGTTGAAGGCGGGGATGACGACGGAGAGGCGGGGCATCAGGGTTTCCGCTCCGTCTCATCCGGTTCGATCTCGGTGGCGGCCTCCGCTTCGCGGCGGAAGGAGAACCCCTTGTGGCCGAACCAGCTGATCAGGGTGGTGATGACGAGGATCGAGAACTGCGCGAGGATGCGGTTCCACCCGAACCCCACGAGGATCGGCAGGATGACGGCGTTGATGGCGATGGCCACGAGGTAGACGCTCTCGAACCGAGCTAGGTCGCGCCAGACGTGCCCCTTCACCCGGAACACGAAGCGGCGGTACATCACGAAGGCGAAGAGCACCCCGAGCACGTGGGCGCAGAACAGGGTGCCGAGCGAGCCGACGGTCTCGTTGACGGCGCTGTCGAGCCAGTTGCCGACGGTGAGGTCGAAGAAGATGAAGAAGAGGAACCCGACGCCGGTGTTCGTGGCACCCACCAGGAGGAAGGCGACGCGCTGATCCTTGATGAGGCGGAGGATGAGGCCGGGGCGTTCGGCCGCGTCCTCGTCCGGCTGGTTCACGCTGTCACTCTAGGCCCCGCTCCCTGCGAGAAACCCTCACGACACCCGCCACCGCCAGTCGCATTTACTGAGATAATATCAGCATGAGGGGTATCGGCAATGATCTCGTCCGTGAAGCCCGCCGTCGCGCCGGCCTGACGCGAGAAGACCTCGCTGCATTCGCGGGCACGACGGTCGGAGCGATCGCCGAGCTGGAAGCGGGCCGCGATTCTCCGAGCTTCGACGGCGTCATCCGATACCTCCGGCTGATGCACCTCGACCTCGACCTCATGCTCGTCGACCGCGATGAACAAGACTGGGCCCAGACGCTCCCCTTGTTGTCACTCACCCCGGGCCAACGATTCGAGCGCCACGAGCGATGGGTCGCCTCGGTGCTACGGATACAGAACGCGGCCAGCCTCGCCGAACCTCTGCAGCCGCTACCGACTCAGGACCTTCTGACCGCGCTCGCCGCGAGCGGCGCCCCGTTCATCCTCATCGACGGATATGCGTCGGTTCTGCACGGGTCTCCGTTCATGAGCCTCGGCCTCGACCTGGCCGTTCCCAGCGACTCCCGCATCGCAGGATCACTGACCGAAACCCTCGCGGAGCGGTCTTGGTGCGACCGCGTGCACCTGCGTCCGGATGCTTTCCCCGAATGTCGACAGGACGCCCAGATGATGGAAATCGCCGGCCTGACGGTGAGCGTCGCTGCCCTCGCCGACGTCATACGAATGAAACAGATCGCCAATGGGCCCCTCGATCAGCGGGTGCTGCCGACACTGCGGGAGATCCTCGCGTCTCGCAACCCGCGCAACCGCACCGAGGGCTGAAGCCGCCGAATCGGGCGGGCCAGGCCCTCCGGTTAGAATCGGGGGCGACACTGATGCGAGGAGACCCCCCACACCATGAAGATTCTTGTGACCGGCGGCGCCGGGTTCATCGGCTCGAACTTCGTTCGACGCACTCTCGAAGACGCCTACCCCGGTCTCGAAGGCGCTGAGGTCGTCGTGCTCGACGCATTGACCTACTCGGGCAACCTCGACAACCTGCTTCCGGTGAAAGACAACCCGCGCCTCACCTTCGTGCACGGCGACATCCGCAACGGCCAGCTGCTCGACGATCTGTTCCCGGGTCTGGATGCGGTGGTGCACTTCGCCGCCGAATCCCATGTCGACCGCTCCGTGCGCGACGCCTCGATCTTCGTCGAGACCAACGTGCTCGGCACTCAGCAGCTGCTCGACGCCGCGCTCCGCAACGACCTCCCCCGTTTCGTGCACGTCTCGACCGACGAGGTCTACGGCTCCATCGCCGAGGGATCGTGGGCCGAAGACCGGCCGCTCGAGCCGAACTCGCCCTACTCGGCCTCGAAGGCCGGCAGCGACCTGCTCGCCCGCAGCTACCACCGCACGCACGGGATGAACATCTCCATCACGCGCTGCTCGAACAACTACGGGCCCTACCACTTCCCCGAGAAGGTCATTCCCCTCTTCGTCACCAACCTCATCGACGACAAGCACGTGCCGCTCTACGGCGAGGGCAACAACATCCGCGACTGGCTGCACGTCGACGACCACACCCGCGGCATCGCCATGGTGCTCACTCGCGGGCGTGCGGGCGAGATCTACAACATCGGCGGCGGCACCGAGCTCACCAACAAGGAGCTCACCCAGCTGCTGCTGGATGCCACGGGCAAGGACTGGTCGTACGTCGACCGCGTCGCCGATCGCCTCGGTCACGACCTGCGCTACTCGGTCGACATCTCGAAGATCCAGAACGAGCTCGGCTACGAGCCGCTCGTGCCGTTCGAGCAGGGCCTGGCCGACGTGGTGCAGTGGTACCGCGACAACCGGCAGTGGTGGGAGCCCCTCAAGGCTCGCGCCGCGCTGGTCTGAGCGGGTTCCGCCTCATGACGCGTTATCTCATCACCGGCGCAGCCGGGATGCTCGGCCACGACCTCGTCTCGGCTTTGGAAGGTCGCGACGTCGTCGCTCTCTCCCGCGCCGAACTCGACATCACGGATGCGGCGGCCGTCGCATCCGCCGTCGCTGGCATCGACGTGGTGTTCAACTGCGCCGCTTACACCGCCGTGGATGCCGCGGAGACCGACGAATCCGCCGCCTACGCGGTGAACGCGCTCGGCCCTGCGACCCTCGCCGAGGCGACGGCCGCGACCGGGGCGAAGCTCGTCCAGATCTCCACCGACTACGTCTTCCAGGGTTCGGCCACCAGCCCTTACCCCGAAGACGAGCCGCGCGATCCGCTGAACGCCTACGGGCGCACCAAGGCCGCCGGGGAGGAGGCCGTGCTCGGGCTCAACCCCGCGGGCGGCTACGTCGTGCGCACAGCATGGCTCTACGGGCAGCATGGCGCGAACTTCCCGGCCACGATGCTCCGGCTCGGGCGCGACCCCGAGCGCGAGAGCGTATCGGTGGTCGAGGACCAGGTCGGCCAACCCACCTGGACCGCCGATCTCGCCCGTCAGCTGGTGCTGCTCGCCGACTCCGACGCGCCCGCCGGCGTCTACCACGGCACGAATTCCGGCCAGGGCTCGTGGTTCGATTTCGCCCAGGCAACCTTTCAGGAAGCCGGACTCGACCCTGCTAAAGTCAAGCCGACAGACAGTTCGCAGTTTGTTCGTCCTGCCCCGCGTCCCGCGTACTCCGTGCTCGGACACGACGCGTGGTCCCGAGCGGGATTAGAGCCCATGCGAGACTGGCGCGCCGCGCTTCATGCTGCGGCGACCTCGGGAGTATTTGGAGAGTAATGGCCACGCTGCGGGTGATCATCGACCAACTGGTCGCCCCCGTACCGGGCGGTATCGGTCGTTACACGCTCGAACTGACCAGGCAGTTGATCGCCACCGCGCCGCGTAACTGCGACGTCGAGGGCATCATCTCGGCCGTCCCGTCGGAGACCGCCGACGAGGTGCGCGACAAGCTGCCGGGGCTCGCGTCGCTGCATCGCGCCACCCTGCCGCGGCGCGAGCTGTCGGCGGCCTGGCAGCACGGCATCATCGGTTCCTCTGGCGGCGGAATGGTGCACGCCACGAGCATGCTCGCCCCGCTGCGCAAACACGACCGGCGCGAAGAACTCGGCACGCAGACCGCGGTGACCATCCACGACGTCGTGCCGTGGACGCATCCGGAGACGCTCACCCCGCGCGGCGTCACCTGGCACAAGGCGATGGCGAAGCGGGCCGCTCGCTACGCGGATGCCATCGTGGTGCCGACGCACGCGGTGGCGGAGGAGCTCTCGCAGTACTTCAACTTCGGCGACCGCATCCGCGTGATCGGCGGCGCCGTGAGCGACGAGCTGCGGCTGCCCCTGGTGCCGCGGGAACGGGCGGCCACCCTGGGCCTGCCCGAGCGCTACGTGCTCGCCGTCGGTACGCTCGAGCCGCGCAAGGGACTGGCGGCGCTGATCCAGGCCATGGCCGAGCCGTCGGTCGCCGACCTGCCGCTGGTCATCGCAGGGCCCGAGGGCTGGGGTGAGGTGGATGTCGCCTCCGTCGCCGCCGCCGCCGGGGTCGACGCGTCACGTATCCACGTGCTCGGGTTCCTCAGCGACAGCGATCTCGCGCTGACCATCGAGCGCGCCACCGTCTTCGTCTACCCGAGCCAGGCCGAGGGGTTCGGCCTGCCGCTCGTCGAAGCATTCAAGTTCGGCACTCCCGTCATCCACGCCGACGTGCCGGCCCTCCTCGAGGTGGCGGCAGGGTCGAGCTTCGTCGTCGAACGCACCACCCCCGCCGAGTTCCCGGGCCAGCTGGCGGATGCGATCCACACCGTCACCACGGATGCCGCCCTCCGCAACCGCCTCTCCATCTCGGGCCTCGACCGCGCCCGCGCCTTCTCCTGGCGCGACTCGGCCGACAAGGTCTGGCAGCTGCACGCCGACCTCTAGCTGGCTACCACCGCATCGAATCGCCAAGACACGCCGTAACGGCCGAACGGGTTGCGGCGTGTCTTGGCGATCCGACGCACGAGTCGAAGGCAGCACAGGGTCGCGTCGCCGGACGAGATTAGAGTTATCTGAGGATTATTCGTATACGATGCGTATATGAGACTTGCTCGAACTGCAATGACAGGTGCCGCCTTCATGGTGATGGCCCTGTTGATCGCGCCAACCGCGGCCGCAGCGGCACCGACTGAAGAAGTGCGCGTGAAGATTTGCCGCGATACCGAAACCACCCCGCCGACCGTGGAGCGCATCGGGGGTGCCGACCGCTACGAGGTCGCGGTTCACGCGTCCCAGAAGAGTCATCCCGCCGGGTCGAACTTGGTCTTCCTCGCTTCGGGCACGGGCTTTGCGGACGCCCTCTCAGCGTCTGCAGCTGCCGGCGTCAAAGACGCCCCCGTCCTGCTCGTTCCGAAGGACACCGTGCCGAAGGTCGTTCTCGATGAGATCGTGCGGCTCGCTCCGAGCGAGATCATCATCCTGGGCGGCACCGCCTCGATTTCGGCAGCGCTCGAGCGGTCCCTGCAGTTCTTGCCCGGCACGGTCTCCCGATTCGGTGGCGCCGACCGTTACGAGGTGGCTGCACAGGTGGCTCGGTGGGCGTTCACCGCGAGCGACGTCATCTACGTCGCCTCCGGAGAGAAGTTCCCCGATGCTCTCTCGGCTGGGGCAGCTGCCGGCGACTGGGGGGTTCCGGTGCTGCTGACCACCAAGGACGGGGTTCCCGACGCGACGCTCGACGTGATCCGCGAAGACACCGCCCTGGAGGACATCGTCGTGGTCGGTGGCCCCGCCACAGTCAGCGACTCCGTGGTGAACGAGCTCAGCGCCTTCGCAGCCGTGACGAGATTTGATGGCGCGGATCGCTACGGGGTTTCCGCCGCGACATCGGAGCACGCGTTCTGTGCGTCCCTCCCCACCGTGTACGTCGCATCCGGAGAGGTCTTCCCTGACGCATTGTCCGGATCGGCGGCTGCGATCGCCGCGGGAAGTCCGGTGCTCCTCGTGACTCGCGACAGCATCCCCGCCACCGTCGCGACGGAGCTGAAGCGCCTCGATCCGATGCGCATCGAAGTGTTGGGCGGCCCCAACACCATCTCCCAGGGTGTGATGGATGCCCTCCACGCCTACCTGCGAGGTCTGGGCTAAGAACACGCGGTCTCGGCCCGCCTCGCCAGATCCGTCACTTTTGGCCCTTCCCAGCGCGCCATGGGCCGAAAGTGACGGATCTAGGAGAGCTGGCGAAGGTCAGCCGGCGGTGTCGGTCGCCGTCGAGAGAACCAGGGCGTTCGCGACCGTGGAGCGCACGGTGTCCCAGTCCGGGTCTTCCGGGTCGATCAGCGGCGGCGTCAGGTCGATGCGGTCGATCGGGAGGTCTTTGGTCTTGAGGGCCAGGTCGATGAAGTAGGAGAGAGTCGACTGCGGGATGTCGGTCTGCACGACCTGCGTGCCCGCCTGCACGATGCCCTGGAACTTCGTCAGCACGTTCACCGGCTGGAACTGCTGCAGGATGGCTTTCTGCAGTTCGCCCTGACGCTCCATCCGGTCGTAGTCACTGGTGGTGTGGCGGGAGCGGGCATACCAGAGGGCCGTGTAGCCGTTCATGTGCTGCTCGCCGGGCCAGATCCAGCCCTCGATCTCGTTGCCGTCTTCGTCGCCGCCCATGGGCAGCGCTTCGGTGACGTTGATGTCCACTCCGCCGAGCGCGTCGATGAGGTCGGAGAAGCCCTGCATGTCGATCATCACGTAGTACTGGATGGTGATGCCGAGCGCGCCCTCGATCGCATCCTTCGTGGCCTCGACACCGGAGTTCGAGCCCTCGGCCTCGGCGTTCGGATACATGTCGGGGTCGAAGGCCATCACGCGCGGGTAGAGGAAGCTGATCTGGCAGTCGCTGCCGCAGTCGTAGCTGCCGTCGGGCGCGTAATCGCTGCCGATCAGAGGCGAATCGGCCACCAGCGGCACGTTCTGCAGGTCGCGCGGCACGCCGATCATCGTGGCGCGCCCGGTGTCGGCCTCGATCGACACCACCGTCATGCTGTCGGGGCGCATGCCGTCGCGGTCGGGACCGGCGTCGCCACCGAGCAGCAGGATGTTGTAGCGCCCGTCGATCGGTGGCTCGGCTGCGGCCTGGGCCGAGAACACGGCGTTCAGGCCGCCCTGTGCGACATTCGCGTAATAGGCACCCGCGGCCGCACCTCCCGAGGCCACGACGAGCAGAAGCACCGAGAACAGCGCGAGCGCCGGTCGCGCCCGGGTTCCGACGCGCACCAGTCGCACGAGCCGCAGGGTGTCGAGCGTCAGGATGATCCAGAGGACCGCATACGCCAGCAGCACCACCTGCACCGCGCCGAGCGGCAGCGGATTCGTGGCGATGGAGAAGATGACCTGCGGCCAGATGAAGTAGATGACGATGCCGATGATCGCCATGATCCACATCGCGAACGTGAAGTACAGCCCGAACCGGCCGAGCTTGCGGCTGCCGGCGAGCACCTGGGCGGAGCCCGGGATGAGGAAATTGAGCACCACGAGCCACCAGCCCCGCACGGTCATCGCCTTCTGTGAGGAGACGTCCGGGTAGCGGATGGGGCTGGCGGTGGAATTCGCGGTGGAGGCGGTCATAGGCGGGCTTGGAGGTCCGTGTTCTTGCGTTCGACGAGCTCGCTGAGCTCGGTGCGGTAGGTGGAGAGCTTGACGGCAAGCCCATCATCCGAAGTCGACAAGATGCTGACAGCGATGAGCGCGGCGTTCTTCGCGCCGCCGATCGAGACGGTGGCGACCGGGATGCCGGCGGGCATCTGCACGATCGAGAGAAGCGAGTCGAGGCCGTCGAGCCTCGACAGCGGAACGGGGACACCGACGACGGGGAGCGTGGTGACGGATGCCAGCATGCCCGGCAGGTGCGCCGCCCCGCCCGCTCCGGCGATGATCACCTTCAGACCGCGCTCGCGAGCGGACTTCCCGTAGGCGATCATCTTCTCGGGAGTGCGATGTGCCGAGACGACCTGCACCTCGTAGGGCACGCCGAAGTCGGCGAGCACCTGCACGGCATCGCTCATGACGGTGAAGTCGGAATCCGACCCCATGACGACGCCCACGACGGGGTTCAGTTCGGGCATAGGCCCAATGGTAAATGTCAGTCCTGGAAGAAGGCCGCAGCGGCGCGCGCCTGGAACACAACCTCGTCGAGCTCCTCGCCGCCGGTCGTGACGTGACCGATCTTGCGGCCCGGGCGGGGCTCCTTGCCGTAGAGGTGGATCTTCGCGGCCGGGTGATCGGCCATCGCCAGGGTGGTCGCTTCGTCGAGCGACTTCTCGACGGGTCCGCCCAGGATGTTCACCATCACCGACCAGGGGTCGCGGTGGCCGGTCGCACCGAACGGCAGATCGAGCACCGCCCGCAGGTGCTGCTCGAACTGGCTCGTGGTGGAGCCGTCGATGGTCCAGTGACCGGTGTTGTGCGGGCGCATGGCCAGCTCGTTCACCAGGATGCGCTCATCCGTCGTCTCGAAGAGCTCGACCGCGAGCACGCCGGTGACGCCGAGCTCGGCGGCGATGGTGGTGCCGATCTGCGCGGCCATCTCGGCCACTTTGCCGGCGGATCCAAGGGCCGGTGCGATCACCTCGGCGCAGACACCGTCTTTCTGGATCGACTCGACGACCGGCCAGAGCGTGACGTCGCCGCTCGGGCGGCGGGCGACGAGCTGCGAGAGTTCGCGCCGGAAGTCGACGAGTTCCTCGGCGAGCAGTGCTCCGGCATCCGGACCGCCGTCTTGATCGAGGGCGAGGAACCACTCCTCCACCTGGGCAGCAGCCGTGACGACGCGCACGCCCTTGCCGTCGTAGCCGCCGCGGGCCGTCTTCACGACCGCCCGGCCGCCGTGCTCGGCGATGAAGTCGTCGAGCTGCTCGGCATTCTCGACGCGCGCCCAGTCGGGCATCGGGATGCCGAGCTTGCCGAGCCGTTCGCGCATCCGCAGCTTGTCTTGGGCGTACTGCAGCGCATCCGGGCCGGGGTGCACCTGCACGCCGTCGGCCACCAGGGCACGCAGCACCGCCTGGGGCACGTGCTCATGATCGAACGTGAGCACGTCGACATCGCGCGCGAACGCCCGCACCGTCTCGAGGTCGGTGTAGTCGCCCACGGCTGTCGCCGCGAGAGCGGCCGACATCCCCTCGGCTTCGGCCAGCACCCGGATCTCGACCCCGAGCTCCACCGCGGGCGGAATCATCATCCGCGCCAGTTGTCCGCCGCCCACCACGCCCACTACGAAAGTCACGATTTCAGCTTACCCATGGCTCCTTATCGAGATCGCAGGCTGCAGGCCGCGCTCAGCCAACCCAGGGTGAGGGCGAGGCCGCGTCAGCGACCTCACCCGAACATGTCGCCTCGCGCCGCAGAAGCGGCGGCGCGAGCAATAAGGGCCCGCCCAGCCGAAGGCCGGGCGAGCCCGGAAGGGGCGGATCGGTACCCCCGTTTCGCAGCCCAACGCAGACGGAACCCGGAGTCAGGGGAGGTGCGACGCCGGGGTGGGGTGCTCCGTGAGATCGCCGAGGAGGTCGGCCACGAGACGGGCCGAGGGCACGTCGTGGAGCACGAGGGTGAGGTCGGGGCCGGCGATGACCCGCACGTCGCCCGACGCGAATGCGGCCTGGAGGGGGGTGCGGCGGAGGCGCACATCCGTCACCCGGGCGAGGTAGACATCCTGTCGCTGGCGCACGAGGATGCCGCGACGCGCGATGATGCGACGCGAGGTGACCGTGTAGCGGTGGCCGAGCCAGGCCAGGAAGGGCAGCAGGGTCACGAAGAAGACGAGGGCGGAGGCCAAGCCGAGAGCACCCCAGTTCTGCCACTCCTCAGCGAAACGGCCGCCGAAGTAGCCGAAGGCGGTGACGGTGGCGAAGAGCACGAGAACCGGGATGGTGAGCCGGCGCGCGTGCGGACGGGTGCGCAGCAGTATGGTCTCGGGGGCCGTGGGGCGCAGTGGTTCGACCGAGGTGGTGTATCCGGCGGCATCCAGGCCGGCGTTCGCCGCGCCCCAGCCGAAACGCTCGGTCGCGGAGGGATCGCTGCGCGAAGAGCCCGCCCCGGGCGGGTAGGTGCCGTCACCTTGTCCCGGCTTGGCGCCGCGCCTCCCGGCCCGTGGCGGCTGCGACGCGCCCGGCGCCGAGCCCGGCGCCGAAACCGGGCTCGGCCCGCGCACGACGGAGGTGAAGGAGTCCGTCTCGTCGGTGCGCCTGGCCATACGCCCCATTCTTTACCGGGTTTCCCCGTTTCCTTGGTCGTCGTGCCGGAGATGCGTCACATCGCCCGCCGAGACCACCAACGGCGCGCCCCCGTCGGAGTCGTCGACGATCAGTCGCCCGGTCTCGTCGACGCCCCGGGCGACCCCTGTGCGGAACTCCCCGCCCGGCAGTTCCACCCGCACGGCCCGGCCGAGCGTGCCGGTGACCCGCGCCACCTCGTCGAGCAACCCGCTCGCCACGCCGTCGCCGTCGGCGGCGCACCACCGTTCGTAGAGCGTACCGAGGTCGCGGAGGTAGCCGGCGAGCACGGCGTCGGGCGACGGATGCTCCACCCCCGCCACCAGCAGAGACGTCGAGGTGGGCGTCGGCAGCTCCTCCGCGCTGAGGGTGAGGTTCACGCCCGCTCCGATCACGAGCCCCTGCCCTCCCGGCAGCATCTCGCCGAGGATGCCGCAGACTTTCCGCTCGCCGATCAGCACGTCGTTGGGCCACTTCAGGCTCACTCCCACCTTGGCCAACCGATGGGCCGAGTGGATGCGCGCCGTCTCGACCAGTCCTCCGACCACCCTGGCCATCGCCACCCCGGCCAGCAGCGGCAGCATCCCGTAGCGCTCGAGCGGCACCGGATCGCCGGATGCGCCCCGCGGCCGCAACAGCACCGAGACCGCGAGAGTGCGGCCGGGGGGCGCTGTCCAGACCCGGCCGAGGCGCCCACGCCCGTGCACCTGGTTGTCGGTCGCGATCACCGCGAGATCCGGCCAGTCCGCCGCCGAGGGCCCGGTGGCCGCCATCACCAGCACGTCGTTCGTGGACCCGGCCTGCGACATCCATTCCAGCCGCGGGGCGACGGCGCGGGAGAGCGGCAGAGCAGGCGGCGGCGCGGGCTTTTCCATGCGGCCAAGCTACCGGACGACGGGCGGCCGTGGCCTGGACGGCGCACCTGCGGCGGGTCAGGCACGCACAAGAGCCCTGCCCGCATTTGTCGCATTCGTCAACGGGAAGCGCCGAGGGCTGGCCGGTAGAGTGAACGGCGTGACCGACGATCTGACGACCGAGCCCGACATGTACACCACGGCGGGCAAGCTGGCCGACCTCAAGAACCGCTATCACGAGGCCGTGACGGCATCGGGCGAAGCTGCCATCGAGAAGCAGCACAAGCGCGGCAAGAAGACCGCCCGCGAGCGCATCGAGCAGTTGCTCGACCACGGCTCCTTCGTGGAGATCGACGAGTTCGTGCGGCACCGCACCCACGCCTTCGGCATGGAGAAGTCGCGGCCCTACGGCGACGCGGTGGTCACCGGAACCGGCACCATCCACGGCCGCCAGGTCGCCGTCTATGCGCAGGACTTCACCATCTTCGGCGGCTCGCTCGGCGAGGTGGCCGGCGAGAAGATCATCAAGGTGATGGATCTCGCGCTCAAGACCGGCGTGCCAATCATCGGCATGCTCGACTCGGGCGGTGCGCGCATCCAGGAGGGTGTCGTGGCGCTCGGCAAGTACGGCGAGATCTTCCGTCGCAACACGGCCGCCTCGGGCGTCATCCCGCAGATCTCGATCATCATGGGGCCGGCAGCCGGTGGTGCGGTCTACTCCCCCGCCCTCACCGACTTCGTCATCATGGTCGACAAGACCAGCCAGATGTTCGTCACCGGACCGGATGTCATCAAGACCGTCACCGGCGAAGACGTCGGTATGGAGGAGCTCGGCGGCGCGCTCACGCACAACAAGGTCTCGGGCGTCTCGCACTTCCTCGCCAGCGATGAGGACGACGCGCTCGACTACGCCCGCGCCCTGCTCAGCTACCTGCCCGACAACAACCTGGCCGAGCTGCCGGTCTACGACTCGAACGTCGAGCTCGAGATCACGGATGCCGACCGCAAGTTGAACACGATCGTGCCCGACAGCCCGAACCAGCCCTACGACGTGCACACCGTGATCGAGCACCTGGTCGACGACGGCGAGTTCCTCGAGACCCAGCCGCTCTACGCCCCCAACATCGTGGTGGGCTTCGCGCGCATCGAAGGCCGCTCGATCGGCATCGTGGCCAACCAGCCGAGCGCCATGGCCGGCACCCTCAACATCGAGGCCGGTGAGAAGGCCGCCCGGTTCGTGCGGTTCTGCGACGCGTTCTCCATCCCGATCCTCACCCTCGTCGACGTGCCCGGATACCTGCCGGGCACCGACCAGGAGTGGACCGGTGTCATCCGCCGCGGCGCGAAGTTGCTCTACGCCTACGCCGAGGCCACCGTGCCGCTCGTCACCGTCATCCTGCGCAAGGCCTACGGCGGGGCGTACATCGTGATGGGCTCGAAGCAGCTGGGCGCCGACATGAACCTGGCCTGGCCGACCGCGGAGATCGCCGTGATGGGCGGGCAAGGCGCGGTGAACATCCTGTACCGGGGCGAGATCAAGCGGGCCGAGGAAGCGGGCGAGGACGTCGCGGCCGTGCGCACGAAACTCGCGAACGAGTACACCTACAACGTCGCGTCGCCCTTCCTCGCGGCGGAGCGCGGCGAGCTCGACGGGGTGATCGAGCCGGCGGCCACCCGGGTCGCGGTCACGAAGGCGCTGCGGGCCCTGAAGACCAAGCGGGCCTCGCTGCCGCCCAAGAAGCATGGGAACATTCCGCTCTGATCTGGGGGTGAATGAGGGGGTGGATATTCGCACTCCCGCCTAAGGGTTGAGCGGAGCTCAAAGGCGGCGGGAGCACGAATATCCACCCCCTCATTCGTCGTTTCGGGCATGTCGGCGCTCGCCTGGCGTAGCGGTGCTGTCGGATGCGCCGATAGAGTCTCCCCACCGCCCCAAAGCCCAAGGAGACCACTGTGCCGACCTGCGAGCTCGCCGCCACCGGAATGGAGGTCGGGATTCTGCTGCCGGCCGCTGCCATCGCCCTCATCGGAATCGGAGCGGGTACCGCCGCCGTGCTCACGCGCAAGGGCAAGCGGCGCGCCGCGTTGCTCGGGGTGGTGCCGGTGCTCGTGGCGGGTCTCGTGGTGACGGGTGCGCCCGCTCCGTCGTTCGCGAACGCGGGCTCCGGATGCGTGGCCTCAGCTCCCGAGAATGGCGGCGGAGGTGGTGGGACCGATTCCGTCGTGCCGCCCGCGACGCTCTACACGGCCGGCGCCGTGGGCATCGGCGACCCCTACTTCCCGCTCGACGGCAACGGCGGCTACGACGTGGCCGACTACGACCTCGATCTCGCCTACGATCCCTTGACGGGCTCGATCACCGGCACCGCCACCATCACGGCGACCGCCACCCAGAACCTCTCGGCCTTCAACCTCGACCTCGACGGCCTCGCCGTCTCGTCGGTCGCGGTCGACGGCGCGCCCGCCACCTGGACGTCGGCGAGCACCCCGATCAGCATCGTCACCGGCCAGCCCTTGGAGCCCGGCAGCGGCGACGGCGAGGCGACTCCGCCGCGCACCGAGGTCACGGTGACCCCGCCCTCCGGCATCCCGAGCGGTCTGCCGTTCACCACGGTGGTGGAATACGGCGGTGTGCCGACCACCATCGACGACGCGTACGGCATCTCAGGCGTCTTCCATCAGGCAGACGGGGGTGCCCTCATCGTCGGCCAGCCCCGAGTCGCAGCCACGTGGTTCCCGGCCAGCGATCATCCGGCCGACAAGGCCACCCTCACCGTCACGATGTCGGCGCCGTCCGGCCTCACCGTCGTCGGCAACGGCCGCCTGGTGTCACAGACCCCGGTCGGCGCGAACACCGAATGGACCTGGCGCTCCGACCAGCCGATGGCGCCCTACCTCGCCACCGCCTCGATCGGCGACTACGAACTCACCTCCTTCAGCCAGGACGGCATCGACTACTGGAACGCGATCGACGAGGACCTCTACGACATCCCCGCCGATGACACCGACCCCACCGGCCCCAGCGCCGGAGAAGCGGCTGCAGCGATCTTCGGGTCGGAGCCGGAGGTCATCGCCTTCCTCAGCAACGTCTTCGGCCCCTACCCCTTCACCGAGGCCGGCGGCATCGCCGCCGACCAGCCCGACTTGCAGTTCGCCCTGGAGAACCAGACCCGCCCGATCTACGGCGCCTGGGCCTTCACGAGCGTCGACGACCCCAGTGTCGTCGTGCACGAGCTGGCCCACCAGTGGTACGGCGACAGCCTGGCCATGCATCGCTGGAGCGACATCTGGCTGAACGAGGGCTTCGCCACCTACGCCGAGTGGTTGTGGGCTGAGCACGACGGTGGGGACACCCCGGCGGTGCAGGCCCAGACCATTTACGACGGCATCCCGGCCGGCAACGAGTTCTGGACCGTCGAGGTCGCCGATCCGGGTTCGGCGAACATCTTCGCCGACGCCACCTACTACCGAGGTGCCATGACCCTTCAGGCCCTCCGCAACACGGTCGGAGACGACGCGTTTTTCGCGATCATCCAGGGCTGGGCCGCCGAGAACGCGGGCGGCAACGTCAGCACCGACCAGTTCGTCGCCTACGCGCAGCAGGTCTCCGGCCAAGACCTGACGGCCCTCTTCGACACCTGGATCTACTCGACGGGCAAGCCCACCGAAGCCCCCTAGGGCGAGGGCGAACGAGGGGTGGGTATTCGTGCTCCCGCCGCCTTTGAGCTTCGCTCAACCCCTAGGCGGGAGTGCGAATACCCACCCCTCGTTCAACCGTCAGCGCACGATCAGGCCGCGGCAGCCTCGCGAGCTTGCCATGCCGACGTCACCATCTGGTCGAGGGTGTGGCGCATCGCCCAGCCGAGATCGCGGGCGGCGAGTTCGCCCGAGGCGACGATACGGGCGGGGTCACCGGGGCGGCGCGGGGCCGACTCCGGCTCGAAGGGGATGCCCGTTGCAGCCGCTACCGCCGTCATGATCTGACGCACCGAGACGCCGTCGCCTGAGCCGAGGTTGTAAGCAGGAAGAAGGAGGGCACCCTCGTCGAGCTTTCGGGCGGCCTCGACGTGCGCCAGGGCGAGGTCGGCGACGTGGATGTAGTCGCGCACGCAGGTGCCGTCGGGCGTGGGGTAGTCAGTGCCGTTGATCTTCGGGGTGCGACCCGCGAGCAGCGCCTCGAAGACCAGGGGGAAGAGGTTGTGCGGGCTGGTGTCGTACAGGGTGATGCTGCCGGAGCCGACGACGTTGAAGTAGCGGAGAGAGGTGTGGCGGAGGCCCGCGGCGACGCCCTGGTCGCGTAGCAGCCATTCGCCGATCAGCTTCGACTCGCCGTAGGGGCTCTCCGGATTCTTCGGGGTGTCCTCGGTGACGATGTCGGTGGGCGGCGTGCCGTAGACCGCGGCGCTGGAGGAGAAGACCACGCGGTCGATGCCCGCATCCTGCATCTCCTTCAGCAGCACGGCCATGCCCGTCACGTTCTGCTCGTAGGTGTGCAGGGGCTGCTGCACCGAGACGCCCGCGTACTTGAACCCGGCGATGTGGATGACCCCCGTCACCTGGTGCTCGGCCAGCGCGCTGCGCACCAGCTCGGCGTCGAGGATGCTGCCGCGCACGAAGGGCACGTCGGCCGGCACGAACTCGGCGTGGCCGCTCGAGAGATCGTCGAGCACGACGCAGCTCATGTCCGCCTCGCGCAGCGCCGCGACGACGTGCGATCCGATGTAGCCTGCTCCGCCGGTGACTAGCCAGGTCATGGGTTCCTCTCGATCGATGCCCAAGAGAAAACCCTACCGGGGGCTCAGCGCACCAGGGTGCGCACCAACGACACGGCCTCCTTCGGCGACATCGACGGCAAGTAGGCCCGCCCGATCGCCCCGCCGATCGTCGGCAACGCGAGCGGGTCGGGATAGGCCATGTAGATCGTGGAGTAGCTGGGGTTGAACTTCGCCTTGAACTTGAACAGCGACGAGAAGCCGTAGGCCGGCTCGAGGGTGCGCGCGAGGAAGTCGGAGAGCTCGGTCATCACCGTCGGCGCGGGCGGCTCCTCGCCCTTCGGCACAGGCGGCTGGGCCAGCGGGGCGCCGGAGAGGCTCAGCACTTCCACGCCCAACTCCTTCATGTGCAGCGCCGACGAGGCGATCAGGTACTCCATCACGCCCGGCATCGAACCGTCGGCCCTGCGCATGAAGTCGAGCGTGTAGCCCACGGCGACGCCGTCGCGGCACATCGGCAGCCAGCTCGTGACCGCGGCGATGCGCCCCTCGGCGTCGACCGCCAGCATGAGCGCGACATCCGGGTCTTTGATCTCCTCGAGGGCTCCGAGGGTGAAGCCCATCTCGGGCAGCTCCTTCTCCGAGACCCATGCCTCGGAGATCGCGTTGATCTGCGCCACCTTGGTGCGCGAGAGTTCGTCGTAGGTGGTCCAGACCGTCGTCATGCCTTCGCGAACGCCCTTGTTGAGCGAGGAGCGCACGTTCTGCCACGCCTTGCCCGTCATCTCGAGCGACTGCGGATGCATCAGCGTCTCCTCCCCGACCGACATGTACTGCCAGCCCATCCCCTCGAAGACCGGCAGGTACTGGTCGTGCACGCTGTAGAACACCGGCATCCAGCTGTTCGCGTCGCAGAACGCGGCGAATCCTTCGATGGTCTCCTTCTCGGCTCCCTCACGGCAGACCGGATCGGACATGGTGATGGCGACGCCGTTGATCACGCGGTAGGCGACGAAGGCATCCATGTCGTCGGTGAACCAGTAGAGGTTGCCGGGCCACGTCGTCATCCAGCCGAGCGTGCCGCCTCCACCTCGGCGGAGCAGGGCCCGGATGCGCTGGTGGTCGCCCACCGTCACCGAGTGCTCCGTGGCGGTGAGCAGCTGGAATGACGCGATCGTGAAGATCAGCCAGAAGACCGGCCCGATCCATTGGAAGAGGAACAGCGTGACCCCGGCCGCGGGAATCAGCACGTCGCCCGTGATGCCGACCAGCGTCACCGGCAGGAAGCGCCGCGGCAGGTCGAGCACGAGTTCGACGATGCTCGTGCCCGGCGGCGTGAAGTCGTCGAGCGTGAACGCACCCACAACCACGTTGATCAGCGCGAGGGCGAGGAAGGCGCCGACCACGATCACGAGGAAGCGGATGAAAGCCTCCCGCGGCGCCCGCAGCGCGAACCGTTTGCGCGTGACGAAGAGCAGGATGACGACCGCGAGGGGCACGGCGACCGTCGACCCGCCCCAGACGACGTACTCGCCGACGTCGATCGGCTCGAGCGGCGTGGTGTCGTCGACGATCGAGGTCAGCGAGGAGACGAGCCCGAGGAAAACCAGGGCCAGCGCGATCATCGCGAGGTTCGTGACGATGCCGAGCCACAGCGCGAACCGGCGCCCGCGACGCAGGCCCCAGGCCGAGACCAGCAACAGGGCCAGCGGCACGAAGGTCTGCACCACGGGGCCGACGCCGCCGAGCGCTCCGAGCCGGCGGAAGTCGTCGCAGACCCCCGTGGTCGCGGTCGCGCAGAAGGTCTTGATGTCGGCCGCGCTCGGGAAGATGTCGCCGTAGAGGCTGCCGGCGAGCCCGAACGCGCCGGTTCCATTCGGGTTCAGCAGACTCACCAGCGGGCCCACCGCCGTGATCAGCACCACGGCCGCGATGAGCACCCGCACCTCGCCGAAGGAGCTGCGGAGGAACACCATGCCGCGCCGCCGCCGCACGCTCAGGAAGTGCCCGATCACAAGGCCCGCGATGGCGGCGATCAACCGGTAGACGGTGGAGGTGTCGCCGTCGTAGAGGGCGAACATGATGAGGAAGCCGAAGGCGACGAGCCTCACCCGACGGCGCCAGAGCGGCCCCATGAACGCGCTCGCCGCCAGCAGCGAGCCCACGATCGGGGTGAGCGGGTCGACCGTGAGGTCGAAGCTCGTGCCGTCGGCCCACCATTCGCCGGCGAGTGATCCGACCCACTGCACCAGCACGCCGAGGCCGACGCCGATGAGGCCGGTGGCGAGGAACACCGGCACCAGGCGCCGGCGGCCGAGGAGGCGTTCGGCGACCCCGAGCAGGATGAGGGCGGCCAGGATGTCGCCCACCAGCTGGAACGGGTCCCACGGGATGAACAGGGCCGTGAAGATCGTCCACCAGCTGCCCATGTCGACCACGGTGGTGACGCCGGCGGCCCAGGCGGCTTGGGTGTCGGCCGATGCCGGCCCGAAGAAGGTGCCGGTGACGAGTGCGGTCACCAGGATCAGCGCGGCGAAGCTGATACTGAGAGGGATGGTGGCGAGGTATCTCCCCGCGAACGTGATGGTCTTCCTCATGCCGACGATTCCCCTCTGATGCCAGGGTTCTAATGTAGCCTCGTCCGTGTGAACGACGAGGCTACGACATCCACCGGCGAACCGGCGCTCCAGGTTCTCACGACGCGTCTCGCCCCCGAGGAGCTGGCGGCCGTGACAGCTGTCGTGGATTCGGCCGTGGCGGAGGAGCTGGCCCAGTTGCACGACGACGTGCAGATCGGGCCGTCGGCCTGGGAGCGCAGCCAGCGGTCGATGCGCGGTCCCCTGCAGCCCGGGCCCTCGGCGTGGCGCGGGTTCAGCGGCAACCCCCGCTGACCGATTCCTGGATGCTCGCTGAACGCATCCGGAAAAATGTCCACCGAACGGCCTACTGCGCGATGGCGCTCACGCGACCACGATAGACAGTGCTAGGTGTCTCTCTTTGAGTTACATCGCCGGATGCAGGTCGACTAGGGTAAGCGGGCTTGCATTCCGGGGGCGAGTCAGGGCGATATTCGGGTTGTCGTCCTGACTCGAAAGCCTTCCGGGGGTCGAATTCATTCGGCCCCCGGTTCTTCTTCTGCCGGGATGCCGCTCCGTGGCACCTCGAGCCACAGGTCGAGCTCGGCCTCCTCGGCGGGTGCCGCCGCGCGGAGCCCCACGATGGTCACCGCCACCTCCTCGTCGTGATGCGCGGTGCGCACCACGACGCGGTCGGCCGTGGTCTCCCCGATCTCCTTCGCGATCACGGCGGTCACCCGGGCGTGCTCCGCCCGGTCGAGGTCGTCGATCCCGCCGTCGTCGAGCAGGGTCACCTCGACGCCGCGCCGCCGTGCCGCCAGCGCCTCCCGGCGCACGGCGTCGTCGAGCAGGCGGCGGCCCCGGATCTCGTCGCGCATCGCCGCCTCGAGGTGCAGGCACTCCTGCCGATCCTCCTCGCTCAGCAGCCCGTCGCTCGTCACGATGCGGCGCAGCATCGGCGCCACCATCCGGTTCATCTGCCCGAGCCGCACCCGGCGCTCGAAGAACTCGGCCTCTTCCTGGGCGTGCCACTCGGCTGCGCGCTGCTCGGCCTGCTCGAACAGCCGGGCGTCGCGCGACGCCCGCACGATCGCGACCGTCGTGGCGTGCGCAACACCCACCCAGATCGGGCCGCCGATCACCCCGAGGGAGGGCAGCTCGAAGATGTCACTCGACCAGAGCAGCACGGTGAGGATCATGATCGCGATGCCGGCCCACGCGAACCACGGCCGTTGGCGCACGACGGTGATGGTCATCAGGGTGCCGACGGCGCCGATGATCCAGGTGGCGTAGCCGTTGTCGACGCGCGGATCGAGCTGCGTGAGCACGAGGATGAGGCCGACCGTGCAGACGGCGAGGTTGACCGCCGCCAATGGGAGGGGCATCCGGGTCGAGCGCGAGGGCGCGAGGCTCAAAGCCGTCGCCGCCCCGTAGAGTGCCATCGCCACGACCGACGGCCACGGCGTGGGCGGCACGTCGAGCGAGTACACCCCGAGCACGAGGTGATACCCGGAGAAGATGGCGGCGAGTCCGACCAACAGGAAGCGGGGCATCGAGATCATTCGGTCTCCTCGCCCTGGTGAGCGGCGGGCCAGCTGATCACGATCGAGGTGCCCGCGCCGACGACGGAGCGGATGTCGGCGGCGCCGCCCACCGCATCCACGCGCTCGCGGATGGAGATGCGCACGCCGAGGCGATCGGGCGGCACCGCGTCGACGTCGAAGCCGGCGCCCGTGTCGGCGACCACCACCGTGACCGCGGGTCCGCCCGCCGCACCGCGCCCGTGCACCGAGATGGTGCGTGCGGCGCCGTCGCCCGCGTGCTGGATGCTGTTCACGATCGCCTGCACCGTCGCCGAGTAGAGGCCCTCGATCACCCGGGCCGGCACGACCCCGTCGAGGTCGCCGTCGACCGAGAAGCCGATCTCACCGGTGAGCGTCTCGGCGAGCGAGCGCGACCGCTCGACCAGCACCGAGAGCGGCAGATCGGCTGAGCCCTCGGATTCCGCGTCGGCGCTCTGCAGTGCCACGAGCGCCCGCCGGGCCATCTGCACCGCCAGCCTCCGGTCGTCGGACGTGCGGCTGCGCGAGGCGGCGAGGAGGGTGGAGAGCACGCGGTCGTGGATCACGGTGTCGACCCGGGTGCGCTCCTGTTCGGCGGCGTGCCGCTTGGCCGCATCCGCGTATCGGCGCACGGCGGTGCCCTGCGCCTCGTCGACCTGGCTGGCGGTGCTGCGCAGGGTCGTGATGACCATCACGACGAAGGAGCCGAGCAGCAGGGCGTAGAACGCGTCGAGCAGCGCGAGCTGCCATGACGCCCCTCCGCCCGCGGGCAGCACGCGCAGCACCGCGAAGATCGCCGGAACCGCGATGGTGTACGCGGCGGCCCAGAAGGTGGAGAAGGAGATGCCGGCGGCCCCGATGGCCACGATCACGATGTACCAGAGCCACGGCTGGGTGCCGATGGCCGCGGTGGGGCTGCGCACCGCCAGCGGCCAGAGCACGAGCGTCACCACGAAGACGCAGGCGACCACGCCCATGCTGATCCGCACCCCGCGGCCGGCGAGCGAACAGATGAAGGCGACCCCGATCGATCCGAACAGAGCGATGGTGACGGCCCACGCCCACTCGGGTCGGAGAGTCGCGGCGGACTCGTCGAGCACCGGGATGGAGAGCAGAGCGAAGATGAACCCGAACAGTCCCTCGAGGCGCGCCAGGGTCGAATCGATCTGCGCCCGGCTGAGCGGGGGGCGGGGGCCCGGCACCGCACCGCGCCACTGCCCGCCGCGCGAGCCCTGCGCCTCGCGCGTCGTGGGGCTCGGGCTATTCGACATGCCCGTGTTCGTCGAGGGCGAGGATGCCGTCCTCCACCGCCCGGCGCAGCAGCTCCACCTTCGAGCGGGCGGGCCGGCCCACCTCCACGTACTTCGCGCGGATGCGGTCGAGGTACTCCTTCGCGGTCGACACCTTGATGTTGAGCTTCAGCGCCACCTGCGAGAGCGGGAGCCCGCTGGCGTAGAGGTGCAGCACGTCGCGTTCGCGCTGGGCCAGCTGCGCCTTGCCGAACTCGCGGTCGGCGTCGATGGCGCTCGCCCACTCGAGATTGTTGAGCACGTCGCCGCGCGCGACCGCGGCGATGGCGGCCATCACGGTGCTGGTGGCCGCTGATTTCGGGATGACGCCGGCCGCGCCCGCGGCGAGGGCCTCGCGCACCAGCCCGACCCGGTCGGCGATGCTGTGCACGAGCACCGCCGCCCCCATGGAGCGGGCGTGCTGCACGTTCTCGGTCACGGTGAAGTCGTCGCCGAGGCTGAGGTCGAGCACGATGACGTCGCAGCTGCGACCCGCGAGCGCCACCCAGAGCTCGCTCACCGAGGGGCAGGCGGCCACCACCTCGTAGCCGGCCTCCCGGCAGGCGGCACGGATGCCGAGGCGCACCGATTCGTGGTCGTCGACGATCGCGACCTGCACGGCACGCTCGCGCTGCACCGTCGCATCCGCTTCCGCTGCCGCCCCGTCGCTCTCGTCGTGCACCGTTCACCCCTCGCGAAGACTGGCCATCAGTCTACGGCGGCGGCTTTCCGCACCGCACGGATGCGTCAGGGCTTGACCAGCACCCCGATCGTCTCGAGGTGGTGCGTGTGCGGGAAGAGGTCGTAGGCGCGCACCGCGTCGAGCTCGTAGCCGCCCTCGCGGAAGAGGGCGACGTCGCGCGCGAACGCCACCGGGTCGCAGGCCACGTAGACCACCTGAGCGACGTCGAGCCGGATGAGGGAGGCGACCACCTCTTTGCCCGCGCCGGAGCGCGGCGGGTCGATCACCATGGTCGCGGCCTGGAGCCTTCGGCGGTCGTCGGAACTCGCCACCTTCTCGAGTTCGGCGAGATAGCGGTCGACCCGGCCGGTCACGGCGCGGGCGCCGATCCACTCGGCGAGGTTCTCGGAGGCGTGGTCGGTGGCGGTCGCGTCGCTCTCGACGCTCGTGATGCGGGTGGCGGGGCCGAAGCGGTCGCCGATGGCGGCGGCGAGCAGGCCCACGCCGCCGTAGAGGTCGTGGTTGGCTGCCCGCGGGTCGAAGAGGTCTTCGCGGGTGAGTTCGCCCACCGCTCGGGAGAGGGTGCGCGCGGCGTCGCGGTGAACCTGCCAGAACCCGTTCTCCGCCAGACGGAACTCGCGCTCGCCGACGCGTTCGACGATCGTGGCGGGGGCATCGGCACGTGGGGCGCCGGATGCGCGCGGTGCGGTGGCGCCCCCGGTCGCGCGGGAGTCCGCCCGGTCATTGCGCGCCCGCGTCGCGGACGGCACGTCGTCGGCCAGGCCGTCGTCAGCCCATCCGGATCGGCCACGGCCGTCGCCCGGACGCGCCTGGCCTCCCGAGGCCGCCGAACTCCCCCCTCCACCGCCGCGGCGATCTCGGCCGGCAGCACCGCGCCCGGAGTTGCGGCCGGCTCCTCGTGCACCGTCTCGGCCGCGGCCGCCCGTCTTCGAGCGCTCGGCCGGCACGAGCGAGACGCGCAGCTCGCCGTCGGCGGTCTCGACGAATTCCACCGCCGCAGCGCCCTGGGCGTCGCCGCGCAGCGTCTTCGCGACCTCCCGCGCCTCGGCCTCGATGGCCTCGGTCGCAAGCGGCAGGTCGTCGACCGCGATCACCGTGTGCGAGCGCGCGGCGTAGGGGCCGACACGTCCGCCCGGGCCGACGTGCAGCCGCACCCGCGTGCGCCAGCGCGTGCCGCCTGCCGCACCGGAATCGACTCGTCCCGAATCGTGAGCCGCATCGGCTCCGATCGGCTCGACCTCGACGGCGCGGGTGATGCCGCCGAAGCGGCGGAGCGCATCCGTCAGCACCTCGCTTTTCAGGGAGCGCTGCCGCTCGAGCGCGATGTGGCCGAACTCCGCCCCACCGGCCCGCAGTTCGGGCGCACGCTCCAGCGCGGCCGCGGCCCAGACATGGGGGCGGCGGTCGGGCGAGGCGGTCAGCACCTCGACGGTGTCGGCCCGCCAGAACGACGACTTGCTGTCGTCGGCGATGCGGGCGAGCACCCGCTCGCCCGGGATCGCGTCGGCGACGAAGACCACGCGGCCGTCGAGTCGCGCCACCATGACCCCGCCGTGGGCTACATTGTCGATGTCCAGCTCGACGAGCTCGTTCTGGTCTTCCATCCCCCGAGCATTTCACAGCAAAGGCGGACCCGTGCGTCTCTACCTCGCCTCCACCTCCCCGGCCCGGCTGGCGCTGCTGCGTCAGATCGGCATCGAACCGGTCGTCGTGCCCTCCGAGGTCGACGAAGACGCCGTGGTCGACGACGCGGTCGCCGCGAACGGGCCGCTGACCACGGATGCGATGGTGCAGCTCCTCGCGCGGGCGAAGGCGGAGGCGGTGGCCGCGGCGGGCACTCTGTCCGACGGGTCGCCGATCGACGGGTTCGTGCTCGGCGGCGACTCGGCATTCGAACTCGGGGGTGTGGCCTACGGCAAGCCGCACCAGCCCGCGGTGGCCCGGGAGCGGTGGCTCGCCCAGCGCGGCCGCACGGGCGTGCTGCACTCGGGCCACTGGCTGATCGACCACCGCGGCGGCGCGCCGCGCGGTGCGGCCGGGCGAACGGATCATGCCGAACTCACCTTCGCCGACGACATCACCGAGAGCGAGATCGACGCCTACGTCGCCTCGGGCGAGCCCCTCCTGGTGGCCGGCGCCTTCACCATCGACGGCCTGGCCGCGCCCTTCATCCGCACCATCACGGGTGCTCCCTCGGCGGTCATCGGCATGTCCCTTCCCGTCGTGCGAGACCTGCTCCGCGACTTCGGGGTGGAGTGGACCGACCTCTGGCACTGAGGTCGCGCTGGGGGAGAACACTGACCCGTCCCCGGAGGTCCCACCGCGATTGCGAGCCGCGGGCCGCGCTCAACGACCCAGAGTGAGCGCGCGCCGCGATTGAAAGCCGCGGGCCGCGCTCGACGACCCAGGGTGAGCGCGCGGCCGCTTTGCGACCGCACGCGAACATGTCGCCCGGCGCCGCAGAAGCGGCGGCGCCGGCAACGAGCGACGCGTCAGCCGCAGGCCGACGCATCGCGGGAAGTCGCGGTGGGTACCCAAAGTTCACCCACGTTGTAGACACTGCGACTGCTTCGCGCGCCATTTTTGTGCGCATATGCCAAATCAGCGATGGGATGCGGCAATAGGCTGGGTCATTATGCCGCGTATCACCAAGGTCCTCATCGCCAACCGTGGCGAAATCGCCGTTCGAGTCATCCGGGCAGCCCGCGACAGCGGCATCGCGTCGGTGGCGGTCTACGCCGACCAGGATCGGGACGCGCTGCACGCTCAGCTGGCCGACGAGTCGTACGCCCTCGACGGCACCACGAGCGCCGAGACCTATCTGGTGATCGACAAGATCCTCTCCGTCGCCCGCCGCTCCGGCGCCGACGCGGTGCACCCGGGCTACGGCTTCCTGGCCGAGAACGCCGACTTCGCGCGCGCCGTGATCGAGGCCGGACTCACCTGGATCGGCCCCTCACCCGAGGCCATCGAGAAGCTCGGCGACAAGGTCTCTGCCCGCCACGTGGCCGAGAAGGTCGGCGCACCGCTCGCGCCCGGCACGATCGACCCGGTCTCCGGGGCCGACGAGGTGCTCGAGTTCGTGGCCGAGCACGGACTGCCGGTGGCCATCAAAGCGGCCTTCGGTGGAGGCGGACGCGGCCTCAAGGTCGCGCGCACCATCGACGAGGTGCCCGAGATGTTCGAGTCGGCCACCCGCGAGGCGATCGCGGCGTTCGGCCGCGGCGAGTGCTTCGTCGAGAAGTACCTCGACCGTCCGCGCCACGTCGAGACGCAGTGCCTCGCGGATGCCTACGGAAACGTGGTCGTCGTCTCCACCCGCGATTGCTCGCTGCAGCGCCGGCATCAGAAGCTCGTCGAGGAGGCTCCCGCGCCCTACCTCTCGAAGGAGCAGAACGACCTCCTCTACTCGGCCTCGAAGGCGATCCTGCGCGAGGTCGGCTACCTCGGCGCCGGCACCTGCGAGTTCCTCGTGGGCAAAGACGGCACCATCTCGTTCCTCGAGGTGAACACCCGGCTGCAGGTCGAGCATCCGGTCTCCGAGGAGATCACCGGCATCGACCTGGTGCGGGAGCAGTTCCGGCTCGCCGAGGGCGGCACGCTCGACTACGCCGACCCGGTGCCGCACGGTCACTCCTTCGAGTTCCGCATCAACGGCGAGGACCCGGGCCGGTCGTTCCTGCCCTCCCCCGGCCCCATCCACGTGTTCAAGCCCGCCGGCGGTCCCGGCGTGCGCGTCGACTCGGGCGTGCAGGCGGGCGACGTGATCTCGGGCGCCTTCGACTCCCTGCTCGCCAAGCTCATCGTCACCGGCGCGACCCGCGAGGAGGCGCTCGATCGCGCCCGCCGGGCCCTCGACGAGTTCGAGGTGGCGGGTCTGCCGACCGTGCTGCCGTTCCACCGCGACGTCGTGCGCAACGCGGCGTTCGCCCCCGCCGACGGCGAGCCCTTCGGCATCTACACGCGCTGGATCGAGACCGACTACGAGAACCCGGCCGAGCCGTGGAGCGGATCGCTCGAAGACCCCGCACCGTCGGCCGAACGCCGCACCGTGATCGTGGAGGTCGACGGCAAGCGCGTGGAGGTGGCGCTGCCCTCACGGCTCGTCGCCGCCGGAGCGCGCGTTGCCGGGCACGGAGCCGGTGGCTCGCGCACGATCGGGGCTCCGCCGAAGCGGCGCGGCGCATCCGTCGCCGGTCTCGCGACCGCCACGGGCGACTCGGTGAAGGCGCCGATGCAGGCGACCGTGGTGAAGATCGCGGTCGAGGCCGGCGACAAGGTCGTCAAGGGCGACCTCGTGCTGGTGCTGGAGGCCATGAAGATGGAGCAGCCCATCACGGCGCACAAAGACGGCACCATCGGCAACATCTCGGCGACGGTCGGTTCGACGGTCTCGTCGGGCCACATCCTCCTGGACATCTCCGCCTGACCCTCCTCGCGACCCGTCAAAAAACGCCCTAAACCTGAGGATTTGGGGCCTTTTTTGACGGGTCGCGATGATTACAGCACGATGTGCATGGCGCGGGCGGCGTCGGAGATGCTGCCGGAAAGGCTCGGGTAGACCGTGAAGGCGCGGGAGACCTGGTCGACCGTGAGGCGGTGTTCGACGGCGAGAGCGATCGGGAAGATGAGCTCCGAGGCGTTGGGAGCCACGACGACGCCGCCGATGACCGTGCCCGATCCGGTGCGCGCGAACAGCTTCACGAAGCCGTCCTTGATGCCCATCATCTTCGCCCGCGGGTTCGACGAGAGCGGCAGCTTGTAGATGTCGCCCTGGGCGATACCCTCTTCGATCTGCCGCTGGGTCCAGCCCACGGTGGCGATCTGCGGCTGAGTGAAGATGTTCGAGGCCACGTTGCGGAGCTCCGTGGGGTTCACGGCGTCGCCCATCGCGTGGAACATCGCCGTGCGACCCTGCATCGAGGCGACGGATGCCAGCGGCAGGAAGGTCGTGCAGTCACCGGCCGCGTAGATGTTCGGCGCGCTCGTGCGGGCCACGCGGTTCACCCGGATGTGCCCCGACTCACTCAGCTGGACGCCCGCGGACTCGAGCCCGATGCCCTTCGTGTTCGGGATCGAGCCGACCGCCATCAAGCAGTGCGAGCCCTCCACCGTGGTGCCGTCGGACAACGTGGCGACGACGCCGTCGGCCGTGCGCTCGACCGAGTCGGCCCGCGACTTCGAGAGCACCGTCATGCCGTTGCGCTTGAACACGTTCTCGATGACGGCCGCTGCATCCGCGTCCTCGCCCGGCAGCACCTGGTCGCGCGAGGAGATCAGGGTCACCTTCGACCCGAGCGCCGTGTAGGCCGAGGCGAACTCGGCGCCGGTGACACCCGACCCCACCACGATGAGGTGCTCGGGGATGGCGGTGAGGCTGTACAGCTGCGTCCAGGTGAAGATGCGCTCGCCGTCGGGAACGGCGGAGGAGAGGATGCGCGGGCTGGCCCCCACGGAGACGACGATGGTGTCGGCGTCGATCTGGTCGAAGTCGGTGCCGTCGGGGCCCGCGGCGGTGGAGACGATCACCGAGTCCGGCCCGTCGAGCCGGCCGTGGCCCTGCACGATCTTGACCCCGGCGCGGATGAGACTGGCCCGCATGTCTTCGGACTGCTGGCGCGCCAGCCCCAGCAGTCGCTTGTTCACGGCGGTGAGGTTCACCGCGACCTCGGGCCGCACCGGGCGCCCGGTGGTCTCGGAGCGGCTGAAGAACTGCACACCGAGGTCGGCGGCCTCGCCGATGGCGTTCGTGGCCTCCGCGACCGCGATCAGGGTCTTCGAGGGCACCACGTCGGTGAGCACGGCCGAGCCGCCCACCCCGACCTGCTCCACGAGCGTCACGTCACCCCCGAGCTGCGCTCCGGCGATCGCGGCGTCGTATCCGCCGGGCCCACCGCCGACGACGGCGATCCTCTGCTTGCGCTCGAACTCATTGCCCATGACGTCATTCTCCCGTAGCCACGCACCCCCGCCAAACCAATGGCACGTGAACGCCCGGCCGACTCGGCGCGAAGGCTCCGGCATTGAATAGAGTGGGTGGATGGCGACACCGGCACAGAACCCCCTCGACCTTCCCGCAACCGATCCCTTCGAGGTGGCCCGCGAGGCCGCCGCGCAGATCGCCGAGCTCACCGGCGTCGCGCGTCACGACGTCGCCCTCACCCTCGGCAGCGGCTGGGGCAAGGCCGCCGACCTGCTCGGCGAGACCATCGCCACCGTCCCCGCCACCGAGGTGGTGGGGTTCGGTGAACCCGCCGTTCCCGGCCACGTCGGATCGCTGCGATCCATCCGCCTTCCCACCGGCAAGCACGCGCTCGTCATCGGCGCCCGCACGCACTACTACGAGGGCCATGGCGTGCGCCGGGTCGTGCACAGCGTGCGCACCGCGGCTGCCACGGGCGCCTCGGTCATGGTTCTCACCAACGGCGCGGGCGGCATCAAGGAGACCTGGACCCCGGGCACCCCGGTGCTGATCAGCGACCACATCAACCTCACCGCCGACTCACCGCTCGAGGGCGCCACCTTCATCGACCTCACCGACCTCTACTCGAGCCGCCTGCGCGACGTGGCCCGCGGCGTCGATCCCTCGCTCGACGAGGGCGTGTACGTGCAGTTCCGCGGCCCGCACTACGAGACTCCCGCCGAGGTGCAGATGGCCAAGACCATCGGTGGCCACATCGTGGGCATGTCGACGGCACTCGAGGCCATCGCCGCCCGCGAGGCCGGCATGGAGATCATCGGCTTCTCTCTGATCACGAACCTCGCCGCCGGCATCCAGAAGACCCCGCTCTCCCACGCGGAGGTGATCGAGGCCGGCCGGAACGCCGAGGGCGTGATCGGCGACCTGCTCGCCCGCGTCGTGACGGCCCTGTGACGACGGCGACGGGAGTGCGCCCGTGAGCGGATACCCCGAGGCACCGGTCGGCGGCAACGACGACCTGCCCAACGACGTCGAGCGCCTGGCTGAAGCCGCGGTGGCCTGGATGTCCCAGGATCCGGATGCGGAGACCCGCGCCGAGCTCGGTTCCCTCCTCGAGTCGGTCGGGTCGAGCGATCCGGATGCGGTCGCCGAGCTGCGCTCCCGATTCGGCGAGCGCCTCGCCTTCGGCACGGCCGGCCTCCGGGGCGAGCTGGCCGCCGGGCCCAACCGCATGAACCGGGTGCTCGTGGGGCAGGCGGCCGCCGGTCTCGCGGCCTTCCTCGTGGAGCGTGCGCATCCGGGAACCCGCCCCTCGATCGTCATCGGCTACGACGGCCGCAAGAACTCCCGGGTGTTCGCCACCGACACGGCGGAGATCCTGGCCGGCGCGGGCGTGCGCGCCGTGCTGCTGCCGCGCCTCTTGCCCACGCCGCTCGTGGCCTTCGCCGTGCGCGACCTCGGTGTGAGCGCCGGCGTGATGGTGACCGCCTCGCACAACCCGCCGCGCGACAACGGCTACAAGGTCTACCTCGGCGATGCCGACGAGGGCTCGCAGATCGTGCCGCCGGCCGATGCGGAGATCGCCGCGCACATCCTCCGCGTGGCCGAGACGGTGGCTCTGCCCGACGTGCCGCGGTCGCCGGACTACGAGATCGCCGACGAGAGCGTGGTGGAGCGCTACGTGACCGCCACCGCAGGCCTCGCGTCCGCGCCGAGCGGCACCGGCACGGACGGCGGCGACGGCATCGGCGCTCCCCTCTCCGTCGTCTACACCGCCATGCACGGCGTCGGCTGGGAGACCTTCGCGCGGGTGCTCGACGCGGCCGGCTTCCCGCGCCCCGCACTCGTGGCGCAGCAGATCGCGCCCGACGCCGCCTTTCCGACCGTCTCGTTCCCGAACCCCGAGGAGCCGGGCGCCCTCGACCTCTCCTATGAGGCCGCCCGCGCCGCGCACGCCGACCTCATCGTGGCGAACGACCCCGACGCCGACCGGCTGGCCGTCGCCATCCCCGACGAGCGCGAGGCCGAGGGCTATCGCCGGCTCACCGGCAACGAGGTGGGGCAGCTGCTCGGCTGGCAGGCCGCCGTGGCCGCGGCCGCGCGACCGGGTGGCGCGGCCGGCGCGACGCTGGCGTGCTCGATCGTCTCCTCGCCCGCGCTCGGCGTGGTGGCGGCGGCCTACGGACTCGGCTGGGTGGAGACCCTCACCGGCTTCAAGTGGGTCTCCCGCGCCCCCGGCCTCGTGTTCGGCTACGAGGAAGCACTCGGCTACCTTGTGAACCCCGAGACCGTGCGCGACAAAGACGGCATCTCGGCCGCGATCGCCTTTCTCTCCCTCGCGCGGGAGCTCGCGGCATCCGGTCGCACGATCGCCGACCGCCTCGACGAGTTCAGCGAGCGGTTCGGTCACTACGGTTCGGCGCAGATCTCGCTGCGGGTCACCGATCTCTCCGAGATCGACCGGGTGATGACGCGACTGCGAAGCTCCCCGCCGAGTGACATCGGCGGCCTGCCCGTGGAGCGGATCGACGACCTGAACCGCGCCGACGGAGCGGTTCCCGCGAGCGACGTGCTGCGGATCGTGTTGCCCGGCGCCCGCGTGATGGTGCGCCCGAGCGGCACGGAGCCGAAACTCAAGATCTACCTCGACGCCTGGAGCACCCGGGGCGGACTCGGCGAGCGGCACGACGCCGTGGTCGAGGTGCTGCAGAAGCTCGAGGGCGGGATGCGCGACCGCATCTCCTGAGGCGGCCCCTGGGCCGCAGCGCCCGACCGGGGACTGTCCCCGCGAGGGCCACCCGCCAGGGGCTCCGCCCGGGTAGCGTGGAGGCGTCCGACGCCAGAGTCACGGAACGGGGTCCACCATGCCGACAGTCGCCGACACCATCGTCGAGATCATCGCGGATGCGGGGGTGCGGCGGGTCTACGGGTTGCCGGGCGACTCGCTGAACGGGTTCACCGATGCCATCCGCCGCAACGGCGCCGTGGCCTGGGAGCACGTGCGGCACGAGGAGGCGGCAGCGTTCGCGGCGGCCGCCGACGCGGCGCTCACGGGCGACCTCGCCGTCTGCGCGGGCAGCTGCGGCCCGGGCAACCTGCACCTCGTCAACGGACTCTTCGACGCGAACCGCAGCCGGGTTCCCGTGCTCGCGATCGCGGCGCACATCCCGGCCGCCGAGATCGGCAGCGGGTACTTCCAGGAGACGCATCCGCAGGAGCTGTTCCGCGAGTGCAGCGTCTACGTCGAGCTGGTGAGCGTGCCCGAGCAGCTGCCCCGGGTGCTGGAGATCGCGATGCGCACGGCGGTCGAGAAGCGCGGGGTCGCCGTGGTGGTGGTGCCGGGCGAGATCTTCCTCACCGCGAGTGCGGGCCGCGCGAAGTCGGCGCCGATCGTGGCGACACGGAGTGTGGTGCGACCGGACGACGCGTCGCTCGCTGCGGCAGCCGACATCCTGAACTCGGCGAAGAAGGTCACGATCCTCGGCGGCGCGGGCACCGAGGGCGCGCACGCGAAGGTGCTCGAGATCGCCGGGCGGTTGGAGGCTCCGATCGTGCACGCGCTCCGGGGCAAGGAGTTCCTGGAGTATGACAACCCCTACGACGTGGGCATGACGGGGCTGCTGGGGTTCGCATCCGGATACCGCGCGATGGAGAGCTGCGACGCCCTGCTGATGCTCGGCACCGACTTCCCGTACCAGCAGTTCTATCCGTCGAAGGCGAAGATCGTGCAGGTCGACATCCGCGGCGAACAGCTGGGGCGGCGTGCGCCGCTCGACTTGGGACTCGTGGGCGACGTGGGCGACACCATCGACGCGCTGCTGCCCTTGCTGACGCAGAAGAAGAGCTCGCGGCATCTCGACTCGGCGCGCGCGCACTACGCCAAGACGCGCAAGGAGCTCGACGGACTGGCCGACAACGACCGCAATCGCGAGCCGATCCATCCGCAGTACCTGGCGCGGTTGGTGAGCGAGCTGGCCACCGAGGATGCGGTGTTCATCCCGGATGTCGGGTCTCCCGTCGTGTGGGCCGCCCGCTATCTCGAGATGAACGGATCGCGACGGCTGCTCGGATCGTTCAGTCACGGCACCATGGCCAACGCGCTGCCTCACGCGATCGGGGCGCAGACGGCGTTCCCGGGCCGGCAGGTGATCGCGCTCTCGGGCGACGGCGGGCTCGGGATGCTCTTCGGCGAGTTGCTCACCGTGCGGCAGAACAAGCTGCCGGTGAAGATCGTGGTATTCAACAACTCCTCGCTCAACTTCGTGGAGGTGGAGATGAAGGCGGCCGGCTTCGTGAACTACGGAACCGGGCTCGACAATCCGAACTTCGCCGATGTCGCGAACGCGATGGGCATCCACGGTCAGCGGGTGGAGAAACCCGACGACCTGCGGGGTGCTCTGCAGGCGGCGTTCGCGCACGACGGGCCGGCGCTCGTCGACGTGGTGACCGCGCGGCAGGAGCTCTCCATCCCACCCGCGATCACGGCCGGGCAGGTGAAGGGGTTCACGCTCTACGCGATGCGCACCATCCTGTCGGGGCGCGGCGACGAGCTGGTCGACCTGGCCGACACGAACGTCTTCCGCCGCCTCTTCGACTGAGCGCCGGCTAGGCGCTTCGTGCCCTCGGAGAATTTGCCCCTACCCGCCCGAAGACGGGCGTTTTCGGGCGGGTAGGGGCACGAAGTCGGCGCTCAGGGGAAGCGGCCTCCGGCGACGAGGGCTCCCGCGCGCCAGACGGCTGCCGTGAGGGGCACGCCGGGGCGGTAGGCCAGGTGCACCACGGATGGCGCCTCCAGCGCCTGCAGGTCGGCGGGGGCGCCCACCCGCACGACCCCGAGATCGTCGCGGCCCACGGAGCGTGCCGCACCGCGCGTGGCGGCGAAGACGGCCTCCTCGACCGTGAGATGCATCTGCAGCACCGCGGTGGCCACGCAGAACGCCATCGAGGTGGTGTACGACGTGCCGGGATTGCAGTTCGTGGCGATGGCGATCCGGCCGCCGGCATCGAGGAGCTCGCGCGCGGGCCCGAACGGCTCGCGCGTGGAGAGGTCGCAGGCCGGCAGGAAGGTCGCGACGGTCGACGAATCGGCGAGGGCTGCGATGTCGGCGGCGTCGAGGTGGTTGCAGTGGTCGACGCTGGCGGCGGCGAGGTCGACCGCGAGCCGCACACCGCCGGAATGCCCGAGCTGGTTGCCGTGCACACGCAGGCCGAGCCCGGCGCGGCGGCCGGCGAGCAGCACCTCGCGCGACTCCTCGACGTCGAACGCCCCCTCCTCGCAGAACACGTCGACGTACTGGGCGAACGGCGCCACCGCGGCGAGCATGGGCCCCGTGACGAGGTCGAGGTAGTCGCGACGATCGATCCCGGGCGGCACGAGGTGAGCGCCGAGGAAGGTGACGACATCGGCGACCTCGGCCGCGGCCAGCGCCGAGGCGCGCTCCGACGCGACGTCGAGGCCGTACCCCGTCTTCGCTTCGACGAAGGTGGTGCCCTGCCGCTCGGCCTCCCGCCGCAGCCGTGCGGCGTTCGCGCCGAGCTGCGCGGGCGTGGCGGCCCGGGTCGCCGCCACGGTCGAGGCGATGCCACCGGCCGCATAGCGGGCGCCCGCCATCCGCGCCTCGAACTCCGCGCTGCGCTCCCCCGCGAACACCGGATGCGTGTGGGTGTCGACCCAGCCCGGCAGCACCGCGCGGCCGCCGAGATCCGTGCGCGTATCGGCGACCGGTGCCGCTGCGGCCGGCCCGACCCAGGCGATGACGCCGTCGTCGAGCACGAGCGCGGCGTCGTGCAGGCGGCCCAGCTCGTCGTCGTTGGTGGTGAGCTCGCCGATGCCGGTGAGCAGCTGTGCGGTCATGCGGTGCCTCCTGGTTCGGTGCGGATGCCCGGCCGGTCGCGTTCGCGGGCGTCGAGGCGGGTGGCCGGCGGATGCGCGCTATCGATCACGGCGAGCGCCTCGCGCAGGAGGTCGGCCGGATGCGCCCCGCCGACCAGCACGCCGGTGTCGGCCACGACGCGCCCGCCCACCAGCACGCGCCGCACATCGGCCGAGGTCGCGACCAAGAGAAGCTGGGCCGGCCGCGCCCCGACGGTGCGGACCGTGTCGGTCGCGAGTTCGACGAGGTCGAGCGGGTCGCCCACCTGCAGCGATGACCTCCCTGCGCTGGCCGACGCCGGATCCAGCCCCGGTGGGGACACAGCCGGGCCGGGCGACGATTCGTCGGCGCCGAACGGCCGCTCAGCAGACGGGTGCGACGGCCGGTTCAGGCCGAGGGCGCGATAGGAGCCCGACGCCGACGCGGCCACGAGCTCGGCGGGCGAGAAGACCCCGCGGCGCCCGGAGGCCAGCCGCTCGTGCATCTCGAGGCCGCGCACCTCGAGGAAGGGATCGATCACGGCATGCTGATCGGAGCCCAGCGCGAGCACCGCACCGGCGTCGTGCAGTGCCCGGGCGGGCCCGATGCCGTCGCCGAGGTCGGCCTCGGTGGTCGGGCACATCACCACGGTCGCGCCGGCCGCGCCGATCAGGGCGATGTCGGCCTCGTCGAGATGGGTCGCGTGCACCACCGAGGTGCGCGCCGAGAGCGCGCCCGCATCGGCCAGCAGCCGCGTCGGGCTCACCCCGTAGGCTGCGAGCACCTCCGTGTTCTCGCGCGGCTGCTCCGAGAGGTGGATGTGCAGGGGCACGTCGGACGGGAGCCCCGCCACGATCTCCGCGACGGCCGCCGGCGGCACCGCCCGCACCGAGTGCAGGGCGGCCCCGAGTGCGGGCACGAGCTCCCGCAACGCGTGCCACCGAGAGAGGTAGGCCGCGGCATCCCGGTCGCCGAAGCGACGCTGCGCGGGCTCGAGGGCGCGACCGGGCCCCGCCTGCAGGTAGGCGGTGTCGAGGAGGGTGAGACGGATGCCCACTTCGGTTGCCGCCGCCACGAGCGCCTGTTCGAACGCGTGCGGGTAGGCGCTGCCGTCGGGGCGGTGGTGCAGGTAGTGGAACTCCCCGACGGCCGTGTAGCCGGCCACCAGCATCTCGGCGAAGACGGCCCGCGCCAGCGTGAAGGAGCTCTCGGGTTCGAGGGCGGCGGCCACGGCGTACATCGAGTCGCGCCACTGCCAGAAGTCGCCGCCGCCATCGTGGGTGCGTCCGCGCAGTGCTCGGTGAAAGGCGTGGGAATGCGCGTTGCCGGCCCCCGCCAGAACGGTTCCGAGCCGCAGATCGCCGCGCTGTGCCTGCTGCTGCGCTGCCCGGTGGCGGATGCGCCCCGCGCCGTCGGCCTCGAAGCGCACGTCGTGCTCGACGCCGTCCTCGCCCACCACGGTCGCACACCACACGCCGGCGAACGCGTTCTCCGGCCCGCTCACAGCAGCCCCCGCAGCACCGACTCGAGCGCATCCGTTCCGGCGAGGCAGTCGGCGAGCTCGGCGAATTCCTCGGGCGCGTGCGAGACCCCCGTCGGGTTGCGCACGAAGAGCATCGCGGTGGGCACCACGCCCGCCAGCACCCCTGCGTCGTGCCCCGCGCCGGTGGCCAGAACGGGGATCGAGACGGGACCGGCGACAGATGCGTCACCCGCCCCTCCTGTCGCGTCACCCGCAGCCGGCCTCGTGAGCACGGCACGCAGCCGCTCCCGGAGGTCGGTGTCGAACTCGACCCGCCCCGACCACGACTCCTCCACGAACGATGCCGCCTCCGCTCGCCGCTCGATCTCGGTCACGAGCATCCGGGTGTCGTCGTCGCTGTCGGCCCGAGCGTCCAGCCACAGGCGCACGGCGGAGGCGATCACGTTCGTGCCGCCCGGCACCGCCTCGATGCGTCCGACCGTGGCCCGCGCGCCCGGCACGGCCAGCGCCGCCGCCCGCACGGCCTCGACGGCCCGCGCGGCCGCGATCATCGGATCGTGCCGGTCGCCCATCAACGTCGTCCCCGCGTGATTGCCCTGCCCGCGGAACTCCAGTCGCCACCGCCCGTGGGCCAGCACCGACGAGGCCAGCGCGACCGGTGCCTGCAGGTCGATCAGTCCACGGCCCTGCTCGACATGCAGCTCGACGAACAGGCCGATCCGATCGAGCGCGACCGGATCGGCGCCGAGCCCTTTGACGTCGAACCCGACCGCCGCGCCCGCCTCGGCCAGCGTCACGCCGTCTGCGTCGCGCAGGCTCCGCGCCCGGGCGGGGTCGAGCACCCCGGTCATCAACCGCGACCCGAGGCACGCCACGCCGAATCGCGAGCCCTCCTCCTCGGCGAACACCACCACGGCGAAGGGCTTCGACGGCTGGAATCCGGATGCGCGCAGCCGGCCCACCGCATCCAGAGCGCTCACGACACCCAGCGGGCCGTCGTAGGCGCCCCCGCCGGGCACCGAATCGAGATGACTGCCGGTGACCACGGCTCCCGGCCCGGGCGCGCCCCACCAGGCCCAGAGGTTACCGTTGCGGTCGGCCTCGACGTCGAGTCCGACGGCCCCGGCTCGCTCGGTGAACCACGCGCGGAGCTCGAGGTCGGCGCCGTTCCAGAGGTGGCGGCTGAAACCGCCGCGCGCGACATCCGCCCCGACGCCGGCGATCGCGTCGAGCCCGGCGAGCCGCCCGTGCGCGGTCTCGCCCGCGTGCGCGCGACCGTCGGCCAGCCCGCCCCTGTCCGTCCCGCCCGGGGCACCTGCGCCACCGGCCGGCCGGCCGCCGACACCGCGCGCGCCAAGTCGACCCATGTCACCCCGCGTATCCGGTCCGCCCGGCACGCCGCCCGCACCTCCGGCCGGCTGACCGGCGCCGGAGCCGGAGCCCGCATCCGTGTCGCTCACGGCGACTCCCACATCGGCACCCGCAGCCCGCGTTCGCGCGCGACCTCGGCTGCGCGCGGGTACCCCGCGTCGACGTGCCGCATCACTCCACTGCCCGGGTCGTTCGTGAGCACCCGCTCGATCTTCTCGGCGGCCAGCGCCGTGCCGTCGGCCACCACCACCTGACCGGCGTGGATCGACCGCCCGATGCCCACCCCACCGCCGTGGTGGATCGACACCCAGGTGGCCCCCGAGGCCGTGTTGAGCAGGGCGTTCAGCAGCGGCCAGTCGGCGATCGCGTCGGACCCGTCGGCCATGCCCTCGGTCTCGCGGTAGGGCGAGGCCACCGACCCCGAGTCGAGATGGTCGCGGCCGATCACCACGGGGGCCGACAGCTCGCCCGACGCCACCATCTCGTTGAACCTCAGCCCGGCGAGGTGCCGCTCGCGGAGCCCCAGCCAGCAGATGCGGGCCGGAAGGCCCTCGAAGTGCACCTTCTCGCCGGCCGCGGTGATCCAGCGGCGCAGCTTCTCGTCGTGCGGAAAGAGCTCGAGCACGGCGCGGTCGGTCGCGGCGATGTCGGCCGGATCGCCCGAGAGCGCGGCCCAGCGGAACGGCCCCTTGCCCTCCGCGAAGAGCGGCCGGATGTAGGCGGGCACGAACCCGGGAAAGTCGAACGCCCGCTCGAACCCGCCGAGCTGGGCCTCGGCCCGGATGGAGTTGCCGTAATCGAACACCTCGGCTCCGGCATCCTGGAACGCCACCATCGCCGCCACCTGCTTGGCCATCGACGCCCGGGCACGCGTCGTGAATTCCTCGGGGTCACGCGCGGCGTACGACGCCCATTCGGCGACGGAGACCCCCTCGGGCAGGTAGCTGAGCGGGTCGTGCGCGGAGGTCTGGTCGGTCACGATGTCGATCGCGACCCCCTCGCGCTGCAGCTGCGCGAACACCGTCGCGGCGTTGCCGGTGAGCCCGACGGAAAGCGGGATGCGCGCCGCCTTCGCCTCGAGCACCCGAGCCACCGCAGACGGCAGGTCGGACGCGATCTCGTCGAGGTAGCCGTGCTGCACCCGGCGCTCGAGTCGCGCCGGGTCGACGTCGACGATGAGCACCACCCCGCCGTTCATGGTGACCGCGAGCGGCTGCGCACCGCCCATGCCGCCCGCGCCGCCGGTGAGCGTGAGCGTGCCGGCGAGCGATCCGCCGAAGCGCTTGTCCGCAACGGCGGCGAAGGTCTCGTAGGTGCCCTGCAGGATGCCCTGGGTGCCGATGTAGATCCACGACCCGGCCGTCATCTGTCCGTACATCGTGAGCCCGAGGCTCTCCAGCCGCCGGAACTCCGGCCAGGTCGCCCAGTCGCCCACGAGGTTCGAGTTCGCGATGAGCACCCGCGGCGCCCATTCGTGGGTGCGGAAGATGCCGACCGGCTTACCGGACTGCACCAGCAGCGTCTCGTCGCTCTCGAGGCCGGTGAGCGCGTGCACGATCGCGTCGTAGGCCTCCCAGCTGCGGGCCGCGCGCCCGGTGCCGCCGTAGACCACGAGGTCGTCGGGACGCTCGGCCACCTCGGCGTCGAGGTTGTTCATGAGCATCCGCAGGGGGCCTTCGGTCTGCCAGCTCTTGGCGGTGAGGGTGCTTCCGCGCGGGGCTCGCACGGGTCGGGCTTCGTGAGTGGACATCGCTTCGCTCCCAGGTCGTCGGTTCAGGTCGGTCGGTTCGGTTCGCCGTCGGTCAGGCCAGCCGGTTCACGGGTTCGAGCCCGGATGCGGCCGCGTCGAGCACCGCACGGCTCCGCACGAGCTCCACCACGGCTTCGATCTCGGGCGAGAGGTAGCGGTCGGGGCCCGGCCCCTCGACGCTGCGCCGCACGGTGGCGACGACGCTCCGCAACGGGGGCGCCGTCTCGAGCGGTGCACGAAGATCGATGGCGCGGGCCGCGGTGAGCACCTCGATCGCCAGCACCCGGCTCAGCCCGTCGACGGCGCTGCGCAGCTTGCGGGCGGCGTGCCAGCCCATCGACACGTGGTCTTCCTGCATGGCCGACGACGGAATGGAGTCGACGGATGCCGGCACCGCCAGCCTCTTCAGATCGGAGACGATCCCCGCGGCCGTGTACTGCGCGATCATGAGCCCCGAGTCGACCCCGGCGTCGTGCGCGAGGAAGGCGGGGAGCCCGTGGTTGCGGTGGGGGTCGAGCATCCGGTCGACCCGCCGCTCGCTCATGCTCGCGACATCCGCCACCACGATGGCGAGGAAGTCGAGCACGTAGGCGACGGGCGCTCCGTGGAAGTTGCCGTTCGACTCCACCCGGCCGTCGAGCGTCACCACGGGGTTGTCGACCGCCGAGGCCAGCTCGCGCTCGGCCACGAGGCGCGCGTGCGCCATGGTGTCCCGGGCGCCGCCGTGCACCTGCGGGGCGCAGCGCAGCGAATAGGCGTCCTGCACCCGGGTGTCCTCGGGGCCGCGGTGGCTGGCCATGATCTCGGAGCCGTGCAACAGGGCGCGCAGGTTCGCCGCGGAGTCGGCCTGCCCGAGCTGCGGACGGAGCGCCTGCAGATCGGCGGCGTAGGCGGTGTCGGTGCCCATCAGGGCGTCGACCGAGAGCGCGGCGCTGACGTCGGCGGTGCGCAGGAGACCCTCGAGGTCGTCGAGCGCGAGGCAGAGCTGGCCGAGCATCCCGTCGGTGCCGTTGATGAGGGCGAGACCCTCCTTCTCGGCCAGCACCACCGGCGCCAGGCCGGCCGCGGCGAGCGCCTCGCCTGCGGGCATCGCCTCACCGCTCGCATCGCGCACGTCGCCCTCGCCCATCAGGGCGAGCGCGCAGTGGGCCAACGGCGCGAGGTCGCCCGAACAGCCGAGCGAACCGTACTCCCGCACGATCGGCGTGATGCCCGCGTTCAGCAGTCCGGCGTACGCCTCCGCCGTGGCGGGCCGGATACCCGTACGCCCGGTGAGGAGCGTCGACAGGCGCAGGAGCATCAGCGCCCGCACCACCTCGCGCTCGACCTCGGCACCCGATCCGGCCGCGTGCGAACGCACCAGGCTCTGCTGCAGCGTCGTGCGGCGGGAGGCGGCGATGTAGGTGGTGGCGAGTGCGCCGAAGCCTGTCGATATGCCGTAGTGGGGGCGTTCGTCGCCGGCCAGCCGGTCGATGCGGTCGCGGCTCTCGGCCACCGCGGCGAGGGCTTCGGGCTCGATCTCGAGGGGTGCGCCGCGGCGCGCCACGGCGACCACGTCGGCGACGCTCAGGGGGCCGATACCAACGCGGACGGGTGCTGCACTGTTCATGTCCCTATCGTCCGCGCCAGGGGCATCCCGGGGCATCCGGTTTATGCTGACTGGTGTCTCGTATACGAGACTGGCCGAATGCTCACCGGCAGCCGTGCAGGTGCCCTGCGAGGCGGAGCACGGATCACCGCCGACCGATCACCGGAGGAGTCGTCTGACATGGCCACCAGCGACGTGCCCGCCGCGCGCAGCACTCTCCGCATCCTGCAGCATCTGGCCCGTCAGCGCGGCCCGGTGCCCGCGAGTGCCATCGCCGCCGCCCTCGAGCTCCCGCGCTCCACGGTCTACCGCCTCCTCGGCGTGCTGCAGCAGGAGGGCTTCGTGCTGCACTTCCCGGAGTCGCGGCGCTACGGCATCGGCGTCGCCGCGTTCGAGCTCAGCTCCGGCTTCGTGCGGCAGGAACCTCTCACCCGACTGGCCCGGCCGATCCTCGCCGCTCTCGTCGACGAGCTCGGCCAGAGCGGGCACCTCGCCGTGCTGCAGGGGCGCGACGTGCTGTATCTGGTGGAGGAGCGGGCGCCCGGCCGTCCCGCTCTGGTGACGGATGTCGGAGTCCGCCTGCCGAGCCACCTCACGGCGAGCGGACGGGCGCTGCTCGCGACCCTTCCGCCCAATCAGCTGCGCGCGCTCTTCCCCGATCGCGCCGCATTCGCCGCCCGCAGCACCGGTGACGCTGAGCACGACCTGGGCGCCGTGAAGTCGTACGGCGAGCTGAAGCGTCTGCTCGACCAGGTGCGCCGTCAGGGCTACGCCGCCGAAGACGGCGACGTCACCGCCGAGCTCGCCTCGGTCGCGGTGGCGGTGCGCGACCACTCCGGCTGGCCCGCCGCGGGCATCGCCGTCACCTTCGCCCGCGCCGAGCTCGCTCCGGCGTCCTGGCCCGCGCTCGCCGACGACATCCGTCGCGCTGCCGCGGAACTCTCCCGCCGCATCCGCGGCACCCTCTGACCCCGCCCCCTGGCCCCGGACAATTTGCCGCCAAAGGTCCGAAAATCCGCGAAACAGGGCCCTCAGGGGCAAATCTCCGAGGTGAGAAGAGCGTGAAGGGTCAGCCGACGGCGACCTCGAGTTTGGCCGTGATCTCGTCGAGGTCGAAGTAGTTCTGGATCACCACGATGTCGGCGTTGGTGCGCCCGATCGCGCCCACCAGCTCCGGCGAGGTGAGGATGACCTGCGCGTCGGCGGCCGCCGAACCTACGCTCGCCACGTCGGTGGCGGTGACCTCGGCCTCGATGTCGAGCCGCTCGAGGGCCCGCACGGCATTGACACGCAGGATCTCGGAGGTGCCGATGCCCGCACCGCAGATGGCGACGATCTTCATGGCTTCAGGATAGGTCAGCTCGGGAGGCCGCGCCGAGGAGCCGCCGGATCTCGTCGCGCGACGCCGCCGCGGCGAGCGCCGGCACGATCGACTCGTCGTTGAACACGTTCGCCAGAGCGGCGATGGATGCGACGTGCTGGTCGGCCTCGGTGGCCGCCAGTCCGATCACCACCGACACCGGGTCGTTGTGCGCGTGCCCGAAGCTCACCGGCGACGCCAGGGTCACGAGGGCGAGGCCCGGGGCGTGTACATCCGCACCGGGTCGCGCGTGAGCCATGGCGAGACCCGGCGCGATCACGATGTAGGGTCCGTACTCCTCGACGAGGGCGATCATCCGGTCGCCGTACGATTCCTCCGCATACCCCGCGGCCGAGAGGGCCGAGGCGGCGGCGCGCACAGCCGATCGCCAGTCCGTCGCCGTCGCCTTCAGTGCGATGGCCGGATCGGGCAGGTGGTCGAGCGAGGGCAGCGGGAGCGACATCTCTGTGGATTATGTCAGTCGCTCACCGGAGCAACCGGGGAGTTCGCTGGAACCGCGCTGCGCATCCGCTCCGCAGCCTCGGCGGCGAAGGCGAGGAACTCCGGCGGGCCGTGCAGCGTGTATTCGACACCGGCCGGAATCCAGACCAGCGACGCCAGCATCGTCTCGAGACCGTCACCGCTGATCGGCCAACTGGTCCACTCCGCGTCGATCGCAGTGGCTCCGGCAGCCCACGGGCCGAACTGCTCGCGCATCGCGGCGAGCGGCATCCGCAGGTGCGCCTCGGCGGTGAGCCGACGGCGCAGGGAGGCGAGTGCCGCCGCCACGAACGCCGCGGCGTCCTCCGCGGGCAGGTTACGTGGCTCGCCGTGCACCCGGGTGCGGAAGAAGCGGCTCATCCGGTCGACGCGGAAGGTGCGCCAGTCGCCGCGCTGGAGGTCCCAGCACACGAAGAACCAGCGGCGCGCGGCGGCCACCAGCGTGTGCGGCTCCACCACCCGGTCGCTCTCGACGCCGCCGGCGGCCTCGTAGTGGAATCGGATGCGCTCCCGATCGCGACAGGCCAGCGCCAGCTGCCCGAGCAGCTCCTGCGACACGGGTGCGTCGCCCGCGCGCGGCGACGCCGGCTGCGGCTGCACGAATCCGGCGACGGCGTTCACCCGCTGCCGCAGCGCGGCCGGCAGCACCTGCTCGAACTTGGCGAGAGCACTGAGCGTGGTCTGCTCGCCGTCGCTGAGCCCCTGGGTGGCGGCGACGCGCAATCCGATGGCCATCATGACGGCCTCGTCGTCGGTGAGCAAGAGGGGCGGCAGCTGCGAGCCGGCCTCGAGACGGTAGCCGCCCGCGGCCCCACGGGTCGCCTCGACGCGGTAGCCGAGTTCACGCAGGCGCTCGATGTCGCGCCGCAGCGTGCGCTCGGTGACGCCGAGTCGCAGTGCGAGGTCGCCGCCGCCCCACTGCCGGTGGGTCTGCAGCAGATTCAGCAGCGCGAGGATGCGCGAGGTCGTTTCAGCCATGTCGAGAATATTCTCTCGCAATCAGGACAGAAACTGACCTGATTGCTTTCTACCGTGGACCCATGACCTCACAATCGACCTCCGACACGATCATCACCGCTCGCGGCCTGACGAAGCAGTTCACCGTCAAACGCACCCGGGTCGACGCCGTCACCGACCTCGACCTCGATGTCGCCCGGGGCGAGCTCGTCGCCTTCCTCGGCCCGAACGGCGCCGGCAAGTCGACGAGTCTCCGGATGCTCACCACCCTGCTTCCGCCGACCCGCGGCACCGCCGTCGTGGCCGGCCACGACATCGCCGGCGATCCGGCCGCCGTGCGCCGGCGGATCGGCTACATCGGCCAGGGCACGAGTGGCGGCAACAACCAGCGCGTGCGCGACGAACTGCTGAGCCAGGGCGCGTTCTACGGAATGTCTCGCCGTGACACGGCACGGCGGGCCGACGAGCTGCTCGAGTCGCTCGACCTGGCGCCGCTCGCCAAGCGCACCGTGATGGGCCTGTCGGGCGGACAGAAGCGGCGGCTCGACATCGCGCTCGGCCTCATCCACTCCCCCTCCCTGCTCTTTCTCGACGAGCCGTCGACCGGACTCGACCCGCAGAGCCGCGCGAACCTCTGGCAGCACATCCTCGACCTCCGCGAACAGCACGGCACCACGATCTTCGTCACCACCCACTACCTCGAAGAGGCCGACCAGTTCGCCGAGCGCGTGCTCGTGATGGACCACGGCCGCGTCATCGTCGACGACACCGCCGTGTCGCTCAAGACCACGCTCGCGGGCGACGTCATCACCCTCGGCTTCGATGGCGGCCCGGATGCGCGGGGCGCGGCGGATGCGATCGCCCGCGCCCGTGAGGTGGCCGCACGACAGCTCGAGGGCAACGCCGGCGAGGTCACCTCCGCTGCCGCAGGGGCAGTGGGCGGTCGGCCGGGCGGCGCGTCCTATCGGGCCCCGCGTTCCGGAGAGGCAATGGGCGGGCAACCGGGCGGCGCCACGAACCCGGCGTCGCGCACCGGCGATGCGGGCGCCACCGCCACGCAGCGCCTCGAACTGGTCGTCGACCACGGCGACCGCGTGCTCCCCGTCTTGCTGCGCGAACTCGACGCATCCGGGATCACGGTCACCAGCGCCGCCCTGCGCCGGCCCACCCTCGACGACGTCTTCCTCGCCCTCACGGGGCGCAGCCTCCGTGACGAGGGCGAGACCACCGCGTCCGCCGCCTCCACGGGCGCGCCCGCCGATCCCACCACCGCGACCGCCCCCACCACCGCCACCGCTTCCGCCCCCGAGCGGGTCTCCGCATGAACGCGCGCTTGCTCGCACCTCCGCATCATCGAGTGGGCACGAATCGCCGCCCCGCCACCACCCGAACGACGAAATGCGACCACGCGATGACCATCCACGAACGAAAGGCCTGCTCATGACCATCACCCCCACCTCCCCCGTGCGCGACACCGCGAACGTGCTCGTGCGGGAGCTCCGGCCCGTGGTGCGCGACCCGTTCTCGCTGATCTTCAGCCTGCTGCAACCGCTCGTCTTCCTCGGGCTCTTCGGCCCGCTGCTGGTGGCCAGCTCGGGGCAGCCGGCGAGCGAGACGCTGCAATGGTTCGTGCCGGGCATCCTCGTGATGATCGCCTTGTTCGGCACCGGCACGACCGGTTCGAACCTGCTCTTCGAGATGCAGACCGGCTCGCACGAGCGCACCCTGGTCGCGCCGATCGCCCGCTCCTCGCTGCTGATCGGACGGGCCCTGAAGGAGATGGCCCCGATCATCGTGCAGGCGGGCGTGATCGCGCTCGTCACCATCCCGTTCGGCTTCAGCGTGAACCCGGCCGGGATGCTGATCGGCCTCGTGCTGCTCGCCGTGTTCGGGCTCGGCTTCGGCTCGCTGAGCTACGCACTCGCCCTCGCCAGCCGCAATCGCGACTGGATGTTCTGGGCCGTGCAGCAGGCCACCGTCTTCCCGCTGATGATCCTCTCCGGCATGCTGCTGCCGCTCGAAGGCGGGCCGGCCTGGATGCAGGTCGCGGCGGCCTTCAATCCGCTCAGCTACGTCGTGACCGCCGAGCGCGCGCTGTTCGCGGGAGACCTCTCCTCACCCGCGGTGCTCTGGGGCTTCGTGGCCGCGATCGTTCTGGCCGCGATCGGCCTGGCCGTGGGCATCCGCTCGATGAAGAAGTCCCGCTGAACCTGGCCTCGGCCACCCCACCCGCAGTATCCTCACCACCATCGGAAAGGAACACCGTCATGGACTGGAAGATCGAACTCGTCGCCATCCCCGTGAGCGACGTCGACCGCGCGAAGGCGTTCTACGTCGATCAGGTCGGCTTCGTCGCCGACCACGACCACGAAGTCTCCGACGAACTGCGCTTCGTGCAGCTCACGCCGCCGGGCTCCGCCTGCTCGATCGTGCTCGGCAAGGGCGTCACCGAGATGCCGCCCGGCTCGCAGAAGGGCGTGCAGATCGTGGTCGCCGACGCCGACGCCGCGCGAGCGCAGCTCGTCGCGAACAACGTGCCCGCCAGCGAGGTCGACGAGCAGGACTGGGGACGCTTCGTCTACTTCAGCGACCCCGACGGCAACACCTGGGCGCTGCAGGAGCTGCCCGCCTGGGCCCCCGCCAACCAGCAGTAGCCTTCGCGACTCGTCCCGAAACGGCCCAAAACGCGAGTTTTGCCCCGTTTTGGGACGAGTCGGCGAGACGATGCCCGATCAGGCCTCGTCGAAGCCCTCCGCAATGGCGTCGGCGAGGTCTTCGCGGTCTTCGAGGGGCAGGAAGGTCGCCGCGGCGGCGTTGAGCTGGAAGACCTCGATGTCGGAGAGGTCGTAGCCGAACGCATCCGTCAGCAGGGCGAGTTCGCGACTGATGGTCGTGTTGCTCATCAAGCGGTTGTCGGTGTTCACCGTCACCTGGAACCCGAGCTGGTAGAGCAGGTCGAACGGATGATCGGCCAGCTCGTCGCCCCAGGCGGCGATGGCGCCGGTCTGCAGGTTCGACGAGGGCGAGAGCTCGAGGGCGATCTCGCGATCCTTCACCCACTGTGAGAGGAGGCCGAGGGTGACGTAGGTGTTCTCGTCGTCCTGCCGCTCGATCTCGATGTCCTCGGCGATGCGAACGCCGTGCCCGAGCCGCAGAGCGCGGCCGTGGAACAGGGCGCCACGGATGCTCTCGAGACCGTCGGCCTCGCCCGCGTGCACCGTGACCGGGAAATAGTGCTGCGCGAGGTAGTCGAACGCCTCGAGCTGGCGCGACGCCGGGAAGCCGAGTTCGGCGCCCGCGATGTCGAAGCCCACCACGCCGCGGTCGCGGTGCCGCACGGCCAGTTCGGCGATCTCGAGACCCCGATCCGCGTGCCGCATCGCCGTGACCAGCTGGCCGACCCGGATGCTGTGCCCGTCGTTGCGGGCGTCGTCGGTGCCGAGCTCGATGCCCTCCTGCACGGCCTCGACCACTTCGTCGAGCGTGAGGCCCTTCGTGAGGTGCTGCTCGGGCGCCCAGCGCACCTCGCCGTAGATGACGCCGTCGGCGGTGAGGTCGTTCACGAATTCGCGGGCGACGCGGATGAGGCCCTCGCGGGTCTGCATGACCGCGATGGTGACGTCGAAGGTGGCGAGGTAGCTGGTGAGCGACCCGGAGTCGGCGCTGTCTTCGAACCATTCGCCGAGCTCGAACTCGTCGCCGGCGGGCAGTTCGAGCGAGAGCGCGTCGGCCAGCTCGATGATGGTGGCCGGGCGCAGCCCGCCGTCGAGGTGGTCGTGGAGGGACACTTTGGGGAGGGAGTTGAAGCTGATCCCGGTTCCGGGGACGAGGTATTCCTCAGGCGCTGCAGTCATGTCCCCAGCCTAGGGTCTGCGACCGGCGCGCGGGTGTCGGCGACGGATACGATGGCGGGGCCGCAGGGGGTTCTGCGGCTAGGAAGGATCACCGATGCCCCCCGAGAGTCCGTTCTCACCGCCGGCCCTGCCCGCAGAGCCCCTCCCGTGGGTGGAATCGACTCTCCTCGCCGCGCAGCCCCGCCGGCATCGTCGACGGCGAGCGATCGTCGTCACCGGCGTGGTGCTCGCCTCGCTGGGGCTGGTGGCCGGTGCGTTCTGGGGCATCAGCGTGCTCGCGGTGCAGCAGAAGGATCTCGCGGTGGCCGTTCTCCGCACGGCGGTCGACGAGCAGGCCGCGGCGCAGAAGACCTACGACGCCCGGGCGCGCTACGGCGCGAGTCTCGCTGAGCGAGCGGGCTCCGTCGTCGCCAGGGCGGAGTTCAACGCCGACACGACACCCGATGCGGCCCATTTCCGTCTGGCCTACGAGACGATCGCCGCCCTGGACGACGAGACCCCGGAAGACAACGGCGCGGGCGCCGCCATCGCGCGCGCCGACGACGATGACTCGGCGGGCTACCGGCCTCCGTGGGAGGTCTTCACCGAGGCGGCCGCCGACCGTGACCTCACCCACGACGTCGTGCACGATCGCGACGCCCTGATCGCCGCCGCGAAAGAGGCCACGGACGCCCAGGACTGGGTCGACGACACCGAGGCCGCCTACTTCTCGGCCGTGGCGGCCCGCGGCACGAGCGACATCGCCGCCAACACCCTCGCCACCAAGCAGTCGCAGGTCGCGCTCACCCGGTTGATCGAACAGGCCGACGATCCCGCTATGAGCACCTCGCGCGACGGCGCCTTCCTCAGCTCCTTCGTGGCCGCCGAGAACGCACTGGTCGCCTCGCAGGCGGCCGAAGCCGCCGAACTCGCCGATCCGGCCCTCGCCGTGCGGCGCGAGATCGAGGACTACGCCCGGTCGCTGAGCAACGAGATGACCCTCGACTTCGTCTGGGCGCCGGAGGTCAACGGCAAGGGCGAGGGCTGGCTCTCGGGCACCGCCGAGACCTACCAGAGCGACGGCGGCTGGGCCGTCATCACGCTCAACTACGGCGTGGAGGAGGACTGGGGCCTCGACGAGAATCCGCGCGCCCTCGTGGCGCACGAGGTGGGGCACGCGCAGGCCCACCGCCCTGCCTGCTCGGCCCTGTTCACGGGGCCGGTCTTCGGCAGCGACGACGAGATGTGGGCCACGGCCTGGTCGATCAGTCTCGGCTTCGACCTTCCGGGTTCCGGCATCGAGGCCTATGGCCGGCCGAGCGACGAGCAGATCGCCGTCGCCGGGCAATGCCGCTGAGGCGCGGCCTCACCGCCCGGCTCGGCCTCACCGTCCGGTTCAGAGACCGAGGTTCGCGCTGATCTCCGCCGCCGTCTCGGCCGCCGCCTCACGCACGAGGTCGCTCGGCAGCTCGCTGAGACTCGTGGCGACGTAGGGCACGGTGAGCGCCGCGAGCGCGCGCCCGTCGCGCCCGAGGATCGGGAACACGACATCCGTGATCGAGGGCTGCAGCGGATCGGCGCGCACCAGGTGGCCGTCACGGCGGATGCGCTCGGCGGCGTCCCCGTCGGATCCCGGCACCGCCGCGTCCGCCGGCATGTAGGCGGCGATGACGGCGCCCGTGGCCGTGGTCTCGAGCGGGAACACGGCGCCGACGCGCACCCGGAACCCGAAGTCCTCCGGGCTCTCCACCTGCGCCACGACGCGCACCCGGCCCGCGTCGATGACGCTGAGGTTGCAGGACTGCCGCGTCGACTCGGCGAGCCGGCGCATGGGCGCGAGGGCCGCGGCATCCAGCGAGCGAAGCGGTTCTTGGCGGTGGGCGAGGTCGAACAGGCGGAGCGACAGCGTGTAGAGCCCCGATTGGCGGTCGCGGTGCAGGTAACCGCGACGCTCCAGCGTGGTGAGCACCCGGAAGATCTGGCTGGCCGAGCGATCGGTCGCGCGGGCGATCTCGAGCTGCCCCAGACCTCCGCGCTGCTCGGCGAGGAGTTCGAGGATGTCGAGCGCCTTGTCGAGGGCGGGCACCGCGTAGTCGGGTGCGGCCTTGGCGGCGGCACCAGGGGCGCCGTCGAGCGCGGCGTCGTCAGGAGCGTCGGGATCGGGGGCTGCGGCCGGCATCCGCGTCACTCCGCCGCGTGCATCGCCGCCAGCATGCGCCGCGCGATGGTGCGGTCGATGTCGTCGGGCACCGGCTGGGCACCCGCCCTGAGCGAGGCGGCGCTCGTCGCCACCCGCTCGAGCGAGAGCGTCTGCAGCAGGAAGCCGAGGTCCATCGACTCGAGGGAGTTGCCCTTCGGCTCGCGGCCGGCGAGGTTGAACATCCGCCCGCCGGCCAGCAGGATGACGTGCCGCCCGTCGGCCAGGTCGAGGCGCTCGATCGCGTCGTCGATCTCGCGCGACGCGACCGCGGCGTCTCGCAGGCCCGCCACGTCGATCTCCCACGGGAAATGCCCGCAGTTCGCGAGCACGGCGCCGTCGTGCATCCGCTCGATCGCGTCCAGGGTGAGCACGTCGGCGTGCCCGGTGGCGGTGATGAACACGTCGCCCCAGGGCGCCAGGTCGACGGCGGTCGAGACCCGGAAGCCGTCGAGCGCGGCCTCGAACGCCTTCAGCTCGTCGACCTCCACCACGGCGACCTTGCCGCCGAGCGCCCGCAGGTAGTGGGCGACGCCCCGCCCGCACCAGCCGTAGCCGACCACCACGAACCGCCGCCCCGGAACCATCAGGTTGGTGATACGCATGAAGCTCTCCACCACCGACTGCCCCACGGCGTGCTTGTTCTCGCCGATGGCCTTGAGCAGGCTGTCGTTGATCACGATGACGGGGAACGGGATGGCGCCGGCCAACTCGCCGCGCAACCGGTCGCCACCCGAGGTGGTCTCCTCGGTGCCGCCCAGGATGCTCGCCGTGACGCCGCGTTCGACGACGCCGGCCGCGAGGTCGCCGCCGTTGTCGAGCAGCATGTCGGCGGCGGCATCGAGCACGCCCGCGATGTTCACGTGGTGCTGCTCGAGGGTGTCGTCGCGCGCGCCGAAGACGGTCATGCCCTGCTCGCGCAGGAAGGCGACCACGTCGTCTTGCGTCGAGCCGTGGTTGCCGGTGCTCACGATCTCGGCGCCGCCGGCCTGCAGGGTCTCCAGCAGCACCGCCGTCTTCGGCTCGATGTGCAGCGACATCCCGATGCGGTGGCCGGCGAAGGGCTGCCGGGTGGCGAACTCCTCGCGCATGGCGGCGAGCAGCGGCATCCGGGAGCGGATCCACTCCACCCGGCGGGCACCTTGTGCGGCGAGATCTGACGTCATGCGACGAGTATTACATAGGTGAAACTGGTTTTCATATACGCTGGACGGATTCCTGCCGACGATCGGAGACCCCGTGCAGAAGATCATCCTGGACTGCGACCCCGGCCACGACGACGCCATCGCGCTGCTGCTCGCGCACGGCAATCCGTCGATCGAGCTGCTCGCAGTCACCACCGTGGTGGGCAACCAGACGCTCGAGAAGGTCACCCGCAACGCCCTCGCGGTGGCACGGGTGGCGGGCATCACCGGCGTGCCGTTCGCCGCCGGATGCGCGCGCCCACTGGTGCGCGACATCGAGGTCGCGCCCGACATCCACGGCGAATCGGGGCTCGACGGTCCGGTGCTGCCGGAGCCCACGCTCGCGCTCGACCCACGGCACGCGGTCGACCTCATCATCGACACGGTCATGGCCCACGAGCCCGGCACGGTCACCCTGGTGCCCACCGGCGGGCTCACGAACATCGCTCTCGCCGCGCGCAAGGAGCCGCGGATCGTGCCGCGGGTCAAGGAGGTCGTGCTGATGGGCGGTGGTTACCACGGCGGAAACTGGAGCGCCACGAGCGAGTTCAACATCATCATCGACCCCGAGGCCGCCCACATCGTGTTCTCGGAGCCGTGGCCGCTCACCATGGTGGGTCTCGACCTCACGCATCAGGCTCTGGCGACGCCGTCGGTCGTGGAGCGCATCCGCTCCATTGGCACGGAGCCGGCGCAGTTCGTGGTGGAACTGCTCGAGTTCTTCGGCGGCACCTACCTCGAGGCCCAGGGCTTCGCGCATCCGCCGGTGCACGACCCGTGCGCGGTGGCCCGGGTGATCGATCCCTCGGTGATGACGGTGCGACGCGCGCCCTTGACCGTGGAGCTCACGGGAACGCACACCCTCGGCATGACCGTGGCCGACTTCCGCGCCCCCGCGCCCGCCGACTGCACCACCCAGGTGGCGGTCGACCTCGACCACGAGAAGTTCTGGAACCTCGTCGTCGACGCGCTCGAGCGGATCGGCTGACCGGCACCCGATCCATCCGCCGCGGCCCGAATGACTGCACACATTCGGACCGCGGCGCACGGATCGGATGCGCCGCCGGGTCTCTAGCCTCTCACGTCGTGGAGGTGGTGCACGGGATCGTGCACCATGTACCGGGCGAGGGTGTCGACGGTGAACGCCGATCCGTCGCCGCGGAAGCCCTTGCGCTCCCACGCGTCATCCGGAACCGACTCGAAGGCGAGCGCGAGCGCCTCGGCCGCCTCGGCGAGCTCGACGGCCACCACCGCGGGGTCCTGCTCGTTGTAGCGCTCCTCGACGGCGGTGACGTCTTGGTCCCAGTCGGGGAACTCGGGGTCGTCTTCGTCGAGCATCAGCTCGAGGCGCGTGAGGAAGATGCGGAACACATCGCGCACGTGCGCGGCGTACTCGAGATCAGACCAGGTCGACTCGTCGGGCCGCACGGCGACGTCGTCGCGCTCGAGCACGGCGGGCCACGCCGCGGCGTTCGCGCGCAGCAGCCCCGGAACATCGCGCGCCTGCGTGGCGCTCGAGTCGAAGCCGCACTCGGGGCATTCGCGTTCGAGCACCCAGGTCCAGTTCTTGGTGTCGGGAACAATCGCCATGCTCCGACTCTAGGGCCGCCGCGCCCCCTTCCTCCACCCCGTTCCCGCCACCCGCCCCCGCTTTCCTGCCACCCCCGCCCCTCCCTCGTCGAATCTCCAAAACACGCCGCAACGTCACCCGCCATTCCGTCAGATTTTGGCGAGTCGACGAGCATCTGTGGACAACGCGATGCATCGAACGCGCATTCAGCGTGGCCGAAGCCCTGGCGAACGGGGTCGGGCGCGGTCGGCTCCGCGCGCGCGACGTGACGGCGCCGTTCAGGGGAGTGCGCATTCCGGCCGGCCACGCTCTCGCCCTCGCTGACCGGTGTCGCAGCTTCGCACCTCGGATGCCGCCGGGTGGCGCCTTCAGCCACATCACGGCGGCCCTGCTGCACGGCATCCCCGTGCCGGAGCGGTTCGAGCACGATGCGGCGCTCCACGTCGTCGTGCCGGGCACGCGACGTGCGGTCGGGGCACGCGGCGTCCGCGGGCACGAGATGCAACTCCCGCCGAAGGATGTGGTGCACCGGCAGGGCCTGCCGATCACCTCCGTCGAGCGCACCCGGTGCGACCTCGGCGCGATGCTCGATCGGACCGGACTGCTCGCGGCGGGCGATCGCATCCTCTTCCACGACGATCCGCTCGCGGCGCGGGAGTCACTGACAGACGCGGTCGACCGATACCGGGGGCGCCGCGGAATCCGAGCACTGCGCACACGCCGGAGAGCAGATCGCCCGGCCGACCTGGCGTATCCCGCGTGGAAAGTGGCCATCGAGTACGAGGGCGACCACCACCGAACCGACCAGAGGCAGTGGCGCCGTGACATCGCACGCGCACGAGCACTCCAAGCGCTCGGCTGGACGGTCATCCGCGTCACCCTTGCCGACCTCGTCGCGCCCGCGGAGGCCCTCGCCGCGATCCGTCACCATCTCACGACGCCGCTCACCCGCACGTTTTCGCAGAATGACCGCCGGCCGTAGCGCGAAGACGCGCGGATGAGCGAGTGGGCGACCCGACGGACGCGGGCTACTCGAGGCGCTCGGCGACGAGGGGGGCGGGCGGCGTGTAGGCCGCCGCGGAGCCGATCTCGTAGGCACCCTCGAGGGCTTCGAGGGCGCGCGCGAAGCGCTCGGGCTCGTCGGCCGAGAGGGTGAACAGGGGCTGCCCGGCCACCACCGTGTCGCCCGGCTTCGCGTGCAGGTCGACGCCTGCCGCGTGCTGCACGGAATCGGATGCGCGTGCCCGCCCGGCTCCGAGCCGCCAGGCCGCGATGCCGAACGGCAACGCCTCCTGCCGCAGCAGCACCCCCGACGACGGCGCGACCACGGTGTGCGTCTCCCGCGCCACCGGCAACGGAGCCGTCGGGTCCCCGCCCTGGGCCCGGATGACCCGGTTCCAGGTGTCCATCGCGCGCCCGTCGCGGAGCGCGGCCTCGACGTCGGCATCCGGTTGCCCGGCCAGCCGCAGCATCTCGGATGCGAGCGCGAGCGTCAGTTCGACCACATCCGCCGGCCCGCCCCCGGCCAGCACCTCGACCGACTCGCGCACCTCGTTGGCGTTGCCGATCGCGAGCCCGAGCGGCACGTTCATGTTCGTGAGCAGCGCCGTGGTGGCGACCCCGGCGTCGTTGCCGAGGTCGACCATGGTTCGGGCCAGCTCCCGCGACTTCGCGATGTCCTGCATGAACGCACCCGAGCCGAACTTCACGTCGAGCACGAGCGAGTCGGTGCCCTCGGCGATCTTCTTCGACATGATCGAGGAGGCGATCAGCGGGATGGCTTCGACGGTTCCCGTGATGTCGCGTAGCGCGTAGAGCTTCTTGTCGGCGGGAGCGAGCCCCGATCCGGCCGCGCAGATCACTCCGCCCTCGTCGCGCAACTGCGCGAACATCTCCTCGTTCGTGAGCGAGGCGCGCCATCCGGGAATCGACTCCAGCTTGTCGAGCGTGCCGCCGGTGTGCCCCAGTCCACGACCGGAGAGCTGCGGCACGGCCACGCCGAAGGATGCGACGAGCGGCATCAGGGGCAGCGTGATCTTGTCACCCACACCTCCGGTCGAGTGCTTGTCGACCGTGGGCTTGCCGAGGCCGGCGAAGCTCATCCGCTCGCCCGACGCGATCATCGCCAACGTGAGGTCGCGGATCTCGTCGCGCGACATCCCGTTCAGCAGGATCGCCATCGCGAGCGCCGCCATCTGCTCGTCGCCCACGAACCCGCGGGTGTAGGCGTCGATCAGCCAATCGATCTCTGCGGTCGAGAGGGTGCCGTGATCCCGCTTCGTGCGGATGAGGTCGACGACATCGAACGCTTCGGTGGCCATGGGTGCTCCTAACTACATCGCGACCCGCCAAAAAACGCCCCAAAATCCGTTCACAATGGGCGTTTTTTGGCGGGTCGCGAGGATTTCACTCCGCGAGGGACTCCTCGCGGTACTCGACGAGGGTGCGGGGCCCGAACGCATCGGGGATGACCTCGTCGATCGTCTTGATGCCCGAGACCGTCTCGAGCAGCATCCCCTCGGCCGAGTGCTCGAACAGCAGCTGCCGGCACCGACCGCAGGGCATCAGGGTGTTGCCGTGCCCGTCGACGCAGGTGAACGCCACGAGCCGCCCGCCGCCGGTCATGTGCAAGGCCGATACGAGCGAGCATTCGGCGCAGAGCGTCAGCCCGTACGAGGCGTTCTCCACGTTGCAGCCGGCGATCACCCGCCCGTCGTCGACGAGCGCGGCGACACCCACGGGGAACTTGGAGTAGGGCACGTAGGCCCTCTCCATCGCCTCGAGCGCGGTCGCCCGCAGCGAGTCCCAATCGATCTCGGCCGACGAAGAAACAGTCATCCCGCTCACCTGCTCACGTAGGGTCGACCGGCCGCCGCCGGTCCGCGCACGCGGCCCACCAATCCGGCGACCGCGAAGATCGTGATGAGATACGGCAGCATCAGCAGGAACTCGGATGGCACGGGCGACCCGATCACGCCGAGCACGTATTGCAGGTTGGTGGCGAACCCGAACAGCAACGCCGCCAGGGTGGCCCGGATGGGGTCCCAGCGCCCGAAGATCACCGCGGCGAGAGCAATATAACCGGCACCCGCCGTCATCTCCTTGTTGAAGGCGCCGACCGAGCCGAGGGTGAAGTACGCGCCTCCCAGCCCGGTGATGGCGCCGGCCAGCATCACGTTCCAGAAGCGCGTCGGGTTCACCTTGATGCCCACGGTGTCGGCGGCCTGCGGGTGCTCGCCGACGGCGCGCACCCGGAGTCCCCAGCGGGTCTTGAAGAGTCCGAAGAACACCACGGCCACGGCGATGTACATGAGGTACACGATGATCGTCTGGCGGAAGAGCGTGGGCCCGATGATCGGGATCTCGCTGAGCAGCGGGATCGGGAAGCGGTCGAACCGTGGAGGCGAGTTCAGCAGATCGGGGTCGGCGGTCAGCACCTGGGAGTACAGGAACGAGGTCAGCCCCGTCACGAGCACGTTGAGCACGACGCCGACGATCACCTGGTCGACGAGGTACTTGATCGAGAACGCGGCGAGCACGAACGACACCAGGGCGCCGGCGATGATCGCTCCGACCACGCCCGCGAACAGGTTGTTGGTGACGGAGGCGATGACCGCGGAGACGAACGCACCGGCGAGCAGCTGACCTTCGATGGCGACGTTGACGACGCCGACGCGCTCGGAGATCACGCCGCCGAGCGCACCGAAGATCAGGGGCACGCTGAGCGAGACCGCCCCGACCAGGAGTCCGGGCACCGGGATGGTCTGACCGGCCGACGCCCAGGTGAGGAACGCGACGAGGAACAGGACCGCGAACACGGCCATCAGCCAGATCCGCACCTTGCGGCCGGTCGCGACCAGCCACACGCTGAGGCCTGCGAGCAGCACCAGCACGATCGAGATGACGATGCCCGTGGTGCGGGTGGGCAGCACGACGACCGGCAGCTGGATCAGGTCGACGTCGGTGGAGAGCTTGAACGTCGACTCGCCGTCGCGGCCGAACACCACGAACAGGATGATGGCGCCGAGCGCGAAGATGCCGAACGCGATCGGCGCCTTCCAGCTCTTGACCAGCACCGTCGCGAGCGCGGGCGTGGAGTCGGGATTGTTGTGCTCGGTGGGCGGCAGGCCGCCGGTCGGGGCGAGGTTGCTGGTGGTCACGTTCTCGGGAAGCCGGTCGCTCATTTCGCCGCCACCGCCTCACGGGTCACGGGCGCCGGTTTGGGCGCTTTCGGCTTCTTCGGTTTTGACGGATCGGGCAGGCGGAAGACCGTGCGGATCAGCGGCGGAGCCGCGATGAACAGCACGATCAGCGACTGCACGACGGTGACGATGTCGATCGGGATGCCCTGCGAGGCCTGCATCGCGAATCCGCCGGCCTTGAACGCGCCGAACAGGATGCCGGCGATGAAGATGCCCCACGGCTTCGAGCGGCCGAGCAGGGCGACGGTGATGGCGTCGAACCCGATGCCGGCGTCGATACCCGACGAGAACCCGGTGGTGACCGTGCCGAGCACCTGGAACACCCCGGCGAGGCCCACCAGGCCGCCGGAGATGAGCATCGCGTAGACGTACATGTTCTTCACGTCGATGCCCGCGACCCGGGCAGCGTTCGGGTTGATGCCGACCGCGCGGAACTTGAAGCCCAGCGCCGACCGGTTCAGCAACCACCAGACGAACACCGTGGCCGCGATCACCAGGATGAAACCGAGGTGCAGGTTGAACTTCGGCCCGAGGAGGTCGGGCAGCACGGCGGTCGGATCGATCGGCGGCGACTTCGGGTTGTTCGACCCCGGCGCCTGAAGAACGGGGGTGCGCAGCAGGTAGGAGACGAGGTAGAACGCCACGTAGTTGAGCATGATCGTCACGATCACCTCGTGCGCGCCTGTGCGGGCCTTCAGGAGACCCGCGATGCCGCCCCAGATGCCACCGCCGATGACGCCGGCGAGGATGGCGACGACGAGATGCAGCCCCCACGGAAGGTGCAGCGTGAAGCCCACCCAGCCGGCACACGCAGCGGCGATCAGCATCTGGCCGCGGCCACCGATGTTGAACATGCCCACCCGGAACGCCAGGCCCACACCGAGACCGGCCGCGATCAACGGGGTGGCGAACGTGAGCGTCTCGGTCAGCGGCTTGATCTGGTCGAGGAAGTCGGGGCGCTTGAAGTTGTAGACCGACCCCTGGAACAGCGCGACGTACGCGCCCGACACCGACTTCCAGATCTCGGCGAAGGTGTCGCCCGGGCGGGCGAAGAAGTACACGGAGGCCTTCTGCACGTTCTCGTCGGTCAGGGCGATCAGGATGCCGCCGGCCACGATCGCGAGCACCACGGCCAGGATCGAGATCATCACGCTTCCGCCGATGATCTCGTTGAAGGTCGTGCGCCAGCGTGAGGGCGGCTCCACCGCGCTCGTCGCCGCGGTGCCGGGGCCCGGGGCGGATGCCGGCGCAGAAGCCGGCGACGACGGTGTCACGGGCTTGTTCTCAGGCGAGTCGCTCACGCGGCCGCTCCTTCCGGGTCGAGGGGTTCGACCCCGGCGGGGATCTCCCCCGCCATCATGAGGCCGAGGATGTCGCGCGGGGTGGTGCCGGGAACGATCCCGACGATCCCGCCGCGATACATCACCGCGATCCGATCGGCCAACGCCACCACCTCGTCGAGCTCGGTCGAGACCACGACCACGGGGATGCCCTCGTCGCGGGTGGCGACGATCCGCTTGTGCACGAACTCGATCGACCCGACGTCGATGCCGCGGGTCGGCTGCGCCGCCACGAACAGTCGCAGCCCGCGCGAGAGCTCCCGCGCCAGCACGACCTTCTGCTGGTTGCCGCCGGAGAGTCGGCCCACCTCGGTGCCGATGCCCTGCGAACGCACGTCGAACTCCTTCGACTTCTCTTCGGCGAAGGTCGAGAGGTAGGCCAGTTGCAGGCCACCGCCCTTGACGAACGGCGCCCCGTTGGAGCGGTCGAGCATGAGGTTCTCGGCGATGGTGAATTCGCCCACGAGACCGTCTTCCTTGCGGTCCTCCGGAACGAAGCCGACACCCGAGTCGAGCACCTTCCGCACCGACAGTCCGCTCAGCGACTTGCCGTCGAGGGTGACCTCGCCGGTCACGCGCTCCTGCAGACCCATCAGCGCCTCGGTGAGCTCGGTCTGTCCGTTTCCCTGCACGCCGGCGATGGCGAGGATCTCGCCCGCCTTCACGTCGAAGGACACGTCGTTCACCACCACCTGCCCGCGGGCGTCGATGACGGAGAGGTTCGAGACCACGAGAGCCGGGGCGCCTGGCTTCGCCGGGTCTTTGTGCACCGTGAGCTCGACCGCGCGACCCACCATCAGCGACGCCAGTTCGGCGTTCGTCGCCGTGGGCGAGGCCTCGCCCACCACCTTGCCGAGGCGGATGACGGTGATCCGGTCGGCCACCTCGCGCACCTCGCGCAGCTTGTGGGTGATGAACACGATCGACGTGCCGGCCTCCTTGAGCTGCCGCATGATCGCCATCAGCTCGTCGGTCTCCTGCGGTGTCAGCACCGCGGTCGGCTCGTCGAACACCAGCACCTTCGCATCCCGCGACAGGGCCTTGATGATCTCGACCCGCTGCTGCACGCCGACGGGCAGGTCGTCGACCAGCGCATCCGGATCGACGTCGAAACCGAACTGGTCGCTGATCTCGCGCACCCGCCGCCGCGCTGCGGAGAGGTCGAGGAATCCGGCGAAACCGGTCTGCTCGTGGCCGAGCATGACGTTCTCGGCGACCGTGAAGACGGGGATGAGCATGAAGTGCTGGTGCACCATGCCGATGCCGGCGTTCATGGCGTCGCCGGGGCCGGCGAAGTGCTGGACGACGTCGTCGAGCACGATCTCGCCCTCGTCGGCTTGGTAGAGCCCGTAGAGCACGTTCATCAATGTTGATTTGCCGGCGCCGTTCTCGCCGAGGAGACAGTGGATCTCGCCGGGCTCGACGGTGAGGTCGATGTGATCGTTGGCGGTGAGGGCACCGAATCGCTTCGTGATGCCCCGGAGTTCGAGCTTCATAGAGTCAATCTACCTACCTGCGGAAGTGTGTCCATTAAAGAAGTCGGGGGGACCAGCAAGGCTGGTCCCCCCGACCGTCGATGTTCCGGTGTTACGGGGTGGAGGGCGACTCCACCTGGATGGCGCCGTCGATGATGCCGGCCTTGATGGCGTCGAGCTCACCCTGCAGGTCGGGGTTCACCTTGCTCTCGAAGTCGTGGAACGGGGCGATGCCCACTCCGTCGTTCTCGAGGGTTCCGATGAAGGGCTCGGCGTCGAAGTTGCCGGCCGCGGAGGTGTCGACCACGTCGACCACACCGGCCTTCACGCCCTTCAGCACCGAGGTGAGGAAGAGGTCCTTGAGGTCAGGGGCGGTCTCGTAGTTGTCGGAGTCGACGCCGATCAGCGCGATGTCTTTACCGGAGTCGCGGATCGCCTCACCGGCAGAGAGGAAGATCGGTCCACCGACGGGGAGGATGACGTCGGCACCCTGGTCGATGAGACCCTGGGCCGCGGTCTTGGCCTCGACACCGGCGGCGAAGCCACCCGTGAACGAACCGGTCTGCGCCGCGACGTCCCAGCCGATGGCCTTGACGCTCGTGCCCTTCTGCTCGTTGTAGTAGTTCACGCCGTCGACGAAGCCGTCCATGAAGATGGTGACCGACGGGATCTGCATGCCACCGAAGGTTCCGACGGTGCCCGACTTGCTGTAGCTCGCGGCGGTGTACCCGGCGAGGAACGCGGCCTGGGCGGTGTCGAAGACGATCGGCTTCACGTTCGGCAGGTCGATCGACGAGTCGTCGATGATCGAGAAGTTCACGTCGGTGTTGGCCTCGGCGGCCGCCTTCGTGGCGTCGGCCAGGAGGAAGCCGACCGAGATGATCAGGTTGCAGCCACCGCTGACGAGCTGGTCGATGTTCGGGGCGAAGTCGGTGTCGGCCGAGGACTCGACGGTGACGGGCTTGACACCCAGCTTGTCGGCCGCTTCGTTGAGGCCTTCGTAGCCGGCCTGGTTGAACGACTTGTCGTCGAATCCACCCGAGTCCGAGACCATGCAGGGAACGAAGTCGCTCGCGGTGTCGCTGCCACTGGTCGAGGCGGTGTCGGACGGCGCGGACGCACACCCGGCGAGAAGAGCGGCCACCCCGAGGGTGGCGAAGCCGACCAGGCTGGCACGGCGCAGATTGATGCTCAAGATGTCCTCCAAGTTGCTGCCCTGCAAGGTGCGCAGGTGCTGTGTGAGAGACACGTTACCGAAAGTTACGCCCCGCGACAGGGGGGATCCGACTTCGCGTCGCAAGCGTTACAAAGCCGCGATCACGTCGTAATCTGCGCGAAATGTCCACTGCATCCGCATGAAACAGGGTCGGGCGCCTTCGGATGCGGTGGCGGCGACTACGGCGTCGAGGGCGAATCGACCACGATGGTGCCTGCCACGATCTCGGCCTTCAGCGCATCGATCTCGGCCGAGAGCTCGCTCGGCACCGCGGAGGCCAGATCGTGGAAGGGCGCGAGGGCCACTCCTCCGTTCTCCAGCGTGCCGACGAAGGGCTCGGGGGAGAATGATCCGTCGATGTCGTCGCCGATGATCTCGACCACCGCGTCGCCGGTGTTCTTCATCACGCTGGTGAGCACGATCGGCTGGTATTCGTCGGGCAGGGTCTCGAATCCGTCGTTGTCGACCCAGATGATCGACACGCCGCCGGCCTCCGAGGCGGCGTTGGCCGCGCCCTCGCCGACCTGGCCGGCGACCGGCAGGATGACGTCGGCGCCCTGGTCGATGAAGCCCTGTGTCACCGTCTTGCCCTTGTTGATGTCTTCGAAGTCACCGGTGAACACGCCGTCCTGCGCCGCCTTGTCCCAGCCGAGCACCTGTACCTGCCTGCCGTGCGCCTCGTTGTACTTGGCGACGCCGTCGACGAACCCGTCCATGAACAAGGTCACGGGCGGCTGGTTGCCGCCGCCGAAGGTGGCCACCTTGCCCGTCTTCGAGACCCCCGCCGCGAGATAGCCGGCGAGGTAGGAGGCCTGGGCGGTGTCGAACAGGATGGGCTTCACGTTGGGCGCGTCGACCGTCTCGTCGACGATCGCGAAGTGCACGTCGGGGTTCTCACCGGCCGCGGCGAGGGTGGCGTCGGCGAGCTCGAAGCCGACGGTGAGCACGAAGCCGCATCCGCTGTCCACCGCCTGGGTGACGTTCGGAGCGAGATCGGTCTCGGCCGTCGACACGAGCACCTGGGCGTCGATGCCGAACTCCTTCTGCGCCGCCTGCATGCCCTCCCAGCTCGACTGGTTGAACGACCGGTCGTCGAGCCCCCCGGAGTTGGTCACCATCCGGGCGCAGTACTCCCCCGCATCCCCCGTGGCCCCGTCCGTCCCCGCCGTCGGCGCAGGCGCACACCCCGCCAGTGCGACGAGAACGACCCCGGCCACAATCCCGGAGGCGAGTGAAACGATCCGCATTCTGCTCATGAAGGAAGTCTAGGCACCACCCGCCACGGCAGCCCGAGATCGAAAGCCGCGGACCGCGCTCGACGACCCAGGGTGAGGAGCACGAGATCGAAAGCCGCGGGCCGCGCTCAGATGACCCAGGGTGAGGCCGAGGCCGCGTCAGCGACCTCAGCCGAACATGTCGCCTCGCGCCGCAGAAGCGGCGGCGCGAGCAACGAGCGCCGAGCTACCCGGCAGGGCAGCTCAGCGCGGGCAGTGGCGAGGCGGTACCAAGTTCAATCGCCCCAGGCGGAGGGTTACAAGTTCCTACAGCACGTCCCCCGACCCACCAGCCCGCAACGCATCCACAACCGACTTCACCCTCTGCGCATGCTCGCTGGTCGTCACGAGCAGCGCATCCGGCGTGTCGACCACGACGATGTCGTGCACCCCGATGAGGCTGATCACGCGCTTGGACTGCGAGACCACGATGCCGCTCGACGAGTCGGCCAGCACCCGCGCGTTCTTGCCCAGGATGGCGAGTTCGCTGCCCCGGCCGGCGCTGTGCAGCTTGGCGATCGAGGCGAAGTCGCCCACGTCGTCCCAGTCGAAGTCGCCCGGGATGACCGCGAGCGTTCCCGCGGCGGCGGCCGGCTCGGCGATCGAGTAGTCGATGGCGATCTTCTTCAACGTCGGCCAGACGCGGTCGACCACCATGCCGCGGCGCGGCGTGTCCCAGGCCTCGGCGAGCTCCAGGATGCCGGCGAGGAGCTCGGGCTCGGTGAGGCCGAGCTGTTCGAGCAGCTTGTCGGCGCGGGCGATGAACATGCCCGCGTTCCAGAGGTACTTGCCCGAGCTGAGGTAGCGCCGGGCGGTGGCGAGGTCGGGCTTCTCGACGAAGTTCCCCACCCGCAGCGCCCGGGGCGCTCCGTCGATCGCGAGCTCCTCGTCGGTGCGGATGTAGCCGAAGCCCACCGCGGCATCTGTCGGGGTGATGCCGATGGTCGCGATGTAGCCCGCGTCGGCCACCGCGACCGCCTGCACGACGGCGGCGCGGAAGCGATCGGGGTTCGAGATGACGTGGTCGGCGGCGAACGAGCCGACGATGACGCCCGGCTCCCGCTGCTCGAGGATGGCGGCGGCGAGCACGATCGCGGCGGTGGAGTCGCGCGGCTCGCTCTCGAGCACCACGTTGAGGTCTTCGAGGTTGGGCAGCTGCTCCTCCACGGCGGCGCGGTGCGCGCGACCGGTGACCACCATGATCCGCTGTTCACCCGAGAGCGGCGCCAGCCTGTCCCAGGTGTCGCGCAGCAGACTCTGCCCGGAGCCGCTCAGGTCGTGCAGGAACTTCGGCGCGTCGGCACGGGAGAGCGGCCAGAGCCGCGATCCGATCCCGCCTGCCGGGATGACGCTGTAGAGCCGGTCGAGCGCGGAGGGGGTGGAATTCATGAGGCACAGCCTAATCGGCGCCGATGACGGCCGGATGTCAGGCCCGTGACCACCGATGTCCGCCTGCGATGGAAGCCAGACGCTCACCGGCGCGCCACCTCGATGTCACCGTCGGTCCACCTCGTCTTCTTAGCGTCAGAACGTGGCCGGATGAGGCCGCACGGCGACAAGCGGAGGCCTGTCATGCGAGTTGCGATCATCAGCGAGAGTTTCCTTCCCACCGTCAACGGAGTCACGAACAGCGTCTGCAAGGTGCTGGACTATCTGGCCGATCACGGCCACGAGGCGATCGTGATCGCCCCGGCCGCGGGGTCGCCCGCGCACTACCGCGGATTCCCGGTGCACCAGGTGCCGTCGGTCGCCTACCGGCAGTTCCCCATGGGCATCCCCAACGCCCAGGTCGCCCGCCTGATCTCGAGGTTCGCGCCCGACGTGCTGCACGCCGCGTCGCCGTTCCTGCTCGGGGCGCAGGGCATCGCCGCCGCCAACCGGCTCGGCATCCCGACGGTCGCCATCTTCCAGACGGATGTCGCGGGCTACGCCAAGCGCAACCGCCTCGGTTCGGCATCCAAGCTCGCCTGGCGCTTCGTGCGCTGGATCCACGACGGCGCCGACCTCACCCTCGCACCCTCTCAGGCGTCGCGGAGCGATCTCGAGAACGCGGGCGTCGAGCGCATCAAGCTCTGGGGTCGCGGCGTCGACCTCACCCGCTATCACCCGAACAACCGGATGCGCCCCACGGCCCGCGCGCTGAACACGCTGCTGGCGGGCGGCGCGGGTGGCACCGGCGGGGCCGGCCACTCCGGCCGCGACACCGTCGTGGGCTACGTCGGCCGGATCGCGCCCGAGAAGGGCCTGGAACGCCTGGCGTCCCTCCGCGGCCTGCCGAACCTCCATCTCGCGATCGTGGGCGACGGGCCGAGCGACGACCACATCCGGGGCCTGCTCCGCGGCATGCCGGTGACGTTCCTCGGGCGGCTCTCCGGGGAGCAGCTCGCCGACGCCTACGCGAGCTTCGACGTGTTCGTGCACACCGGCACCGAGGAGACCTTCGGGCAGACCCTGCAAGAAGCGCACGCGACGGGTCTCCCGGTCGTCGCGCCGGCGGCCGGTGGGCCGATCGACCTGGTTCGGCACGGGGAGAACGGCTACCTCTTCGACCCCGACGACCCGGGCGACCTGCGCACAGGCATCCGTTCCCTGGTCGAAGACCCGGCGCTCCGGATGCGGATGGGCGAGGCCGGTCGACGAGCGGTGATCGGCAAGTCGTGGGAGGCTCTGTGCGACGAGCTGATGGCGCACTACGCCTCGGTCGCCAGCCCGGCGAAGACGCGCAAGCGCACTCCAGCCGGCTCACATGCATGAATACAAATTGGTATTCAGCACCCGTCTCGGCGTGTGTTTACGCGGGATCCTCGTCAGTCCGGTCATGTATACAAATAAGGCTTGCCTAACAAGCATCCGGTGATTTCTGAGCGTAGACTGCTAGCGGTCGTGGATCGAGTGCGCACCGTTCGACGTGCGGGCGATCGCGAATCCTACTGAAGCCAAGGAGGGTTGTTCGTGCCCAATAATCCGGCGGGAACGATGACACCGCGGCGGCCAGCAGGCACCCTGTACCGCGGCCGTGAGGGCATGTGGTCGTGGGTTCTGCACCGCATCACCGGCGTCGCCATTTTCTTCTTCCTACTCGTGCACGTGCTCGACACCGCGATGGTGCGGGTCGCTCCTGGTGCCTACAACGCGGTCATCGACACCTACAAGAACCCGATCATGGGTCTCGGCGAGACCGCCCTGGTGGCCGCGATCGTGTTCCACGCCTTCAACGGCATCCGCATCATCCTGATCGACCTCTGGTCGAAGGGCGCGAAGTACCAGCGGGTCATGTTCTGGATCGTCATCGGCCTCTGGGTCGTGACGATGCTCGGCTTCGCGCCGCGGCACCTCATCAACGTGTTCAGCGAGGTCGGTCACTGATGGCGACGACGATCGACTCCCCCCGCGCCCCGCACACCGTCCGCCGCTCACGCGGTGTGAACTGGGAGAAGTGGGGCTGGATCTACATGCGCGCCTCGGGCGTGGTGCTGCTCATCCTCATCTTCGGCCACCTCTTCGTGAACCTCTGGCTCGGCGACGGCATCAAGGCCATCGACTTCGCCTTCGTGGGCGGCAAGTGGTCCGATCCGTTCTGGCAGGTGTGGGATTGCGTGATGCTCTGGCTCGCGATGATCCACGGTGGCAACGGGATGCGCACCATCGTGAACGACTACGCCACGCGAGCGCTCACCCGCAAGATCCTGCTCGCCGGCATCCTGGTCGCCGTGGTGGCCGAGATCGTGCTCGGAACGCTCGTGATCTTCACCTTCGACCCGTGCCCTGCGGGCTCCCCGGCAGATCTGCTGCCGTCGTTCTGCCCCGTCAACTAGTTAGAGCCAGCCAATCAGTATGAGTGAGCCTGTGACCCAGTACGAAGACGGCGCCGTGATCGACGGCGTGCATTACCACCAATTCGACATCGTGATCGTAGGCGCCGGCGGCGCCGGCATGCGCGCCGCCATCGAGGCGGGGCCGAAGGCCAAGACCGCCGTCATCTCGAAGCTCTACCCCACCCGCTCCCACACGGGCGCGGCGCAGGGCGGCATGGCCGCCGCCCTCGCGAACGTCGAGGAAGACAATTGGGAGTGGCACACCTTCGACACGGTGAAGGGCGGCGACTACCTGGTCGACCAGGATGCCGCCGAGATCCTCGCGAAGGAGGCCATCGACGCGGTCATCGACCTCGAGAACATGGGCCTGCCCTTCAACCGCACCCCCGAGGGCAAGATCGACCAGCGGCGCTTCGGCGGCCACACCCGCGACCACGGCAAGGCACCCGTTCGCCGGGCCTGCTACGCGGCCGACCGCACGGGTCACATGATCCTGCAGACCCTCTTCCAGAACTGCGTGCGCCTCGGCATCAACTTCTTCAACGAGTACTACGTGCTCGACCTGGTGATGACGAACGTGGATGGCGTCGACAAGCCCTCCGGCGTCGTCGCGTACGAGCTGTCGACGGGCGAGATCCACGTCTTCCAGGCGAAGGCCGTCATCTTCGCCACCGGCGGCTTCGGCAAGATCTACAAGACCACCTCGAACGCCCACACGCTCACAGGCGACGGTGTCGGCATCATCTGGCGCAAGGGCCTGCCGCTCGAGGACATGGAGTTCTTCCAGTTCCACCCGACCGGATTGGCGGGGCTCGGCATCCTGCTCACCGAGGGAGCGCGAGGCGAGGGAGCGATCCTCCGCAACGCCTCCGGTGAGCGCTTCATGGAGCGCTACGCCCCCACCATCAAAGACCTGGCGCCGCGCGACATCGTCGCCCGCTGCATGGTGCAAGAGGTCGCGGAGGGTCGCGGCGCCGGTCCGCACAAGGATTACGTGCTGCTCGACTGCACCCACCTCGGCGCCGAGGTGCTCGAGACGAAGCTCCCCGACATCACCGAGTTCGCCCGCACCTACCTCGGTGTCGACCCCGTGGTGGAGCCGGTGCCCGTGATGCCCACGGCCCACTACGCGATGGGCGGCATCCCCACCAACATCAAGGCCGAGGTGCTCAGCGACAACGACACCGTCGTTCCCGGCCTCTACGCCGCGGGCGAGTGCGCCTGCGTCTCGGTGCACGGCTCGAACCGCCTCGGCACCAACTCGCTGCTCGACATCAACGTGTTCGGCAAGCGCTCGGGCAACAACGCCGCCGAATACGTGCAGACCGTGGACTTCACGCCGCTGCCCGAGAACCCGGCCGGCGCGATCGTGTCGCTCGTGGCGTCGCTCCGCAACGGAACCGGCACCGAGCGCATCGCCGCCATCCGCAAAGAGCTGCAAGACGAGATGGACAAGAACGCCCAGGTGTTCCGCACCGACGAGTCGCTGGCCGCCGTCACTGCGACGATCCATCGCCTCCGCGACCGCTACCGCAACATCCAGGTGCAAGACAAAGGCAAGCGCTTCAACACCGACCTGCTCGAGGCGATCGAGCTCGGGTTCCTGCTCGACCTCGCCGAGGTCGTGGTGTTCTCGGCCCGCAACCGCCAGGAGAGCCGCGGCGGCCACATGCGCGACGACTACCCGAAGCGCGACGACGAGACCTACATGAAGCACACGATGGCGTATCTCTCCGGAGACCCGCACTCGAGTGATGCCGCCGACCACATCCGGCTCGACTGGAAGCCCGTGGTGATCACGCGCTACCAGCCGATGGAGAGGAAGTACTGATGACGCTCGTAGCCGACGCCCCCGCCTCCGGTCCCGCCCCCGAAGCGCCCATCGAGGCGTTCACCGTCACGCTGATCATCCGCCGCTTCGACCCGGATGTCGACGACGAGCCGCGCTGGCAGGACTTCGACGTGCAGATGTTCGCGACCGACCGCATCCTCGACGCCCTGCACAAGATCAAGTGGGAGCAGGACGGATCGCTCACCTTCCGTCGCTCCTGCGCGCACGGCATCTGCGGGTCGGATGCGATGCGCATCAACGGCCGCAACCGCCTCGCCTGCAAGACGCTCATCAAAGACCTCGACATCACCAAGCCGATCTACGTGGAGGCCATCAAGGGTCTGCCGCTCGAGAAAGACCTGATCGTCGACATGGACCCGTTCTTCGAGTCCTTCCGCGAGGTGCAGCCGTTCCTGCAGTCGAACACCGCGCCGCCGAAGGACAAGGAGCGCATCCAGTCGGTCGCCGACCGCGCCCGCTTCGACGACACCACGAAGTGCATCCTCTGCGCCGCGTGCACCTCCTCGTGCCCCGTGTTCTGGACCGACGGGCAGTACTTCGGCCCCGCCGCGATCGTCAACGCGCACCGCTTCATCTTCGACTCGCGCGACGAGGCGGCCCAGACGCGCCTCGATATCCTCAACGACAAAGAGGGCGTGTGGCGGTGCCGCACCACCTTCAACTGCACGGATGCCTGCCCCCGCGGCATCCAGGTGACCCAGGCCATCGCCGAGGTCAAGCAGGCCATCATGCGCGGCAAGCCGTAGGCTCCCGCCCCGCCGGTACCGGCGCGGTACGGGAGGACCACCACCGTTCGGGAGGACTTCGAGTCCTCCCGAACGTGTTTTCGGCCGAAGTCTCCTCCCGAGCGTTTCCTGCACAATTGCGCGCTCTCGGGAATTCGTCCACAGATCCTCCGGGGCTCACCCCGTGGCGCTCCGGGTCGGTCAGTCTGAGCAGCATGCACGACAGCCTTCTCCGCAGCATTCCTCCGATCAGCACCACCCGGCAGCTCTCGGCGAGAAACGTCTCACCGGCCCGGTTGCGCGAGGCGGTGGGCTCCGGAACCCTGCGTCGCGTGAGGCGGGGCGTCTTCGCGACGCCCGACGCCCCTGAGGCGCTCGTCCGGGCGGCTCGAATGGGCGGCCGGTTGACGGATGTCTCAGCCCTCCGCCTGCTCGGAGTGTGGGTGCCGCCCGACGACCGGCTGCACGTGGAGCTCGCGCGGTCGTCAGGCCATCCGAAAGACCCCGACAGCGGCGAGCCGTTCGTCGCCCGCGCCGACACCGTCGCGCACTGGACGAACGAGTCGCGCAGCGGGAACCCTTACGGGCTGGTGCCGATCGCTCGTGCGTTGCGCCAGGCCGCCACCACCTGGGAACCCGACTACGTCGTCGCGGCGATCGACTCGGCGCTGCATCAGAAGCTGACCACCCGGGCCGAGCTCGCGTCGGCGTTCCTGGGCTCCACCCGGGCTCTTCAGGTTCTCTCGCACACCGACGCTCGCGCCGAGTCCGGCACGGAATCGGTGGCTCGATTCCGGTTGAGCGAGGCCGGCATCGACGCGGCCGTGCAGGTGTGGATGACGGCGAGCATCCGTGTCGACCTGCTGGTGGACGGCTGGCTCGTGATCGAGGTCGACGGCCGGGAGTTCCATGGCACCGCCGACGCCTCGTCTCGCGACTGCCGCCGCGACGCCATCCTCACGCGTCAGGGTTCCACCGTGCTGCATTTCGACTACCGGCAGGTGATGTTCGAATGGCACACCGTGATCGAGGCGATCCGGCGCGTCCTGTTCGCCGGGCCGGCGGCCGCGGGATCACGATGACGGGAGACGGGCGGGGCCGCCGGTGCCGTCTTAGGGTGGAGGCATGAGCGAGCGGGGTGCGGCACAGAGAGGTTCCGGCAACACAGCGGTCGTCGACGACAAGGCCACCACCGCGAGTTCGGCCGCGGGGACTCCGTCGATCGCCGTCGACGAGAAGAACGCGCCCGAGAAGCCGAAGGCCGGTATCCAGGCGCTGATCGCCCGGGTGATGAAGCTGCGGCCGGTGCGGGTGTTCCAGCATTTCTCGGCGAGCGGCGGAGAGCTCCTCGCCTCGGGCATGTCGTTCCAGGCCGTCTTCGCCGTGTTCGCGGCGATCTGGGTGGGCTTCTCGATCTTCGGCATCGTGCTCGACAGCAACCAGGAGCTCCAGGATGCGGTGCTCGCGCAGCTCAGCACGTCGATCCCCGGCCTGATCGGCGACGGCGGGGCGATCGACGTCGAGGCATTGCAGCAGGCCCGGATCTTCGGCTGGACAGGCGCGATCGCTCTCGTCGGTCTGGTGCTCACGGCGGTGGGCTGGCTCGCCTCCAGCCGCGACGCCATCCGCCGGATCTTCGCGGTGCCGCCGCCCACCACCAACTTCGCGCTGCTGAAGCTCAAAGACTTCGGCCTGGCCTTTGGTTTCGGGGTGGCGATCATCCTCTCCGCGGGGGTGTCGCTCGCGAGCACCGCGGCGCTCGGGTTCGTGCTCGACCTCCTCGGCGTCGAAGACGAGTCGCCGGTCGCGACCACGACCGGCTGGATCATCTCGGTGCTCGTGGTGTTCGTGTTCGACACCTTCGTGCTCTGCATCGCCTACCGGGTGCTCTCGGGCGTCAAGGTGCCCTTGCGGCGGCTGCTCGCAGGCGCGGCGCTGGCCGCCGGGGTCATGGGTGTGCTCAAGGTCCTCGGCTCCGCCCTCCTCGGCGGAGCGACCTCGAATCCTCTGCTCGCATCGTTCGCCGCGATCATCGGGATCATGATCTGGCTCAACCTGATCTGCCGGGTGCTGCTGATCGGCTCCGCCTGGATCGCGGTCGGCATGAACGACGCCGGAATCGACGCGCGCTCGCTGAGCCCACAGGAGCAGGAGGCCGAACGACAGCGCCGGGTGGCGGAGGCGCGCGACACCCTGGTCTCGGCCGAGCGCGAACGCTTGCAGAGCGAGCTGGCCACCACCCACGGCCTCGCCCGCCGGCGTGTGCGCAAGAAGCTCGAGCGCCTCGACGAGCTCGACCACGCCGACACGGTGAAGCTCTCGAAGAAGCTCTGAGCCCGGCGCACGGGACGCGGCACGCGAGAGAGGGGCGTGGACCGGACACGGATGACGGATGACCGGGGCCGCGACCCGCAAGCGGTGTCGGCGGCCGCCGCTACAGTAGAACCATGCCCCAGAAGCCCCTCCGAGTCGCCTCAGTCAACGTGAACGGCGTGCGCGCCGCCTTCCGCAACGGCATGGGCGAGTGGCTCAACGGGCGAGACGTCGACATCCTGGCGATGCAGGAGGTGCGAGCCGAGACCAGTGACCTCGAGAACCTGCTCGGGCCCGACTGGAACATCCTGCACGACCCGGCGACCGCCAAGGGCCGGGCCGGCGTGGCACTGGCGAGTCGCGACAAGGCGAACATCCACCGGGTCACCTTCGGGCCCGACGACTTCGACAGCGCCGGCCGCTGGCTCGAGGCCGACTACGAGTGGAACGGCGAGCTCGTCACCGTTGTCTCCACCTATGTGCACTCCGGCGTGGCCGACACCCCGAAGCAAGACGAGAAATACAAGTTCCTCGACGCGATGCTCGTGCACCTGCCGATGCTGCGCGAGCACAACCCGCTCGCGCTGGTGGTGGGCGACCTCAACGTCGGCCACCGCACCCTCGACATCAAGAACTGGAAGGGCAACGTGAAGCGCGCCGGCTTCCTGCCCGCGGAGCGCGAGTACTTCGACAAGTTCCTCGGCGCCGAGGGCGACCCGGAGTACAACCGCGGCGCCGGTCTCGGCTGGGTCGACATCGGCCGCCGATGGTCGGGCGAGGTGGAAGGCCCCTACACGTGGTGGTCGCAGCGCGGCCACGCCTTCGACAACGACACCGGCTGGCGCATCGACTACCAGCTGGCCACGCCCGAACTCGCCGCCACGATCACGAACTACACGATCGACCGCGCGGCCACGCACGCCGAGCGCTGGAGCGACCACGCTCCCGTCGTCGTCGACTACGACCTGTAGATTTCATTGCTGCGCCGCCGCTCCCGCGACGCAGCGTTCGTACCAGAACTGTGAGAAGCACCCCATGACTGATACCTCAAAGCCCCGCCTGCTCTCGGGCATGCAGCCTTCCGCCGACTCGCTCCACCTCGGCAACTACATCGGGGCCCTGCTGAGCTGGAAAGCGCTGCAGGAGACGCACGACGCGTTCTTCTTCCTCGCCGACCTGCACGCCATCACCGTGCCGCAAGACCCGGCCGCCCTCCGTGCCAACACCCGCCGCACCACGGCCCAGTACATCGCGGCCGGCATCGACCCGACGCGCTCCACCCTGTTCGTGCAGTCGCACGTTCCGGCGCACGCCGAGCTCGCCTGGGTGCTCAACACCATCACCGGTTTCGGCGAGGCGGCGCGGATGACGCAGTTCAAAGACAAGGCGGCGAAGCAGGGGCAGGAGGCGGCCTCCGTCGGGCTGTTCACCTACCCGATCCTGCAGGCCGGCGACATCCTGCTCTACCAGGCGGTCGACGTGCCGGTGGGTGAAGACCAGCGGCAGCACGTCGAGCTCACGCGCGACCTCGCGACCCGCTTCAACTCGCGGTTCGGCGACACCTTCACGGTGCCGAAGCCCTACATCCTCAAAGACACCGCGAAGATCTACGACCTGCAGAACCCCACGGCCAAGATGTCGAAGTCGTCGGAGTCGACCGCGGGGCTGATCTGGCTGCTCGACGACCCCAAAGTCACCGAGAAGAAGATCATGCGCGCGGTGACGGATGCCGACGGCGAGGTGCGGTTCGACCGCGAGACCAAGCCGGGGCTGGCGAACCTGCTCACGATCTTCGCGATCCTCACGAACCGCACCGTCGACGACGTGGTGGAGGAGTTCGCCGGTGGCGGCTACGGCACGCTCAAGAAGGCACTCGCCGCGGTGGTCGTGGAGACGGTCGCCCCGATCCGCGAGCGCACGCTCGAGCTGCTCGACGACCCGGGCGAGCTCGACCGCATCCTCGGGGTGAATGCCGATCGGGCCAACGAGGTAGCCGAGGCGACCCTCGCCTCGGTCTACGACCGGGTCGGTCTCCTCCCCCGCCGCTAGCGTTGCGCTGTCGAGACGTCACGGCCCGCGCACCGTCGCCCGCTGTGGCGCGGACCGTGACGTCTCGGTGAGAAGTGGTGGGGGTCAATGCAGGTCGTCGACCGCGCCCACGATCTCCTCACGCACACGCCGGAGGTCTTCGAGCAACGAGCCGATCAGGATCCAGTGCGCCGGGTCGGGTGAGACCGTGGGGATGGGCGCGGTGAGGGCCGGCTCGGGATCGGCGAGTCGCTCCTCTTCCCCGCGCGGCAGCGCCACGTTCTCCATCACGAGCCGCAGGTCGTGGGCGGCCCGCCGCAACTCCTCCGCGATCGAGACCGCCACCGGTTCCGACCGCAGGCTGTCGTCGAAATGATCCTTCACGGCCCGGGCCATGCCGAGCACCCGCGTGACCACGGTGCCGAGCATCGTCATGAGCTCCGCATCCGTCTTCAGCACGTCACGATGGGCTGAACGGCGCGGGTTGAAGCGCAGACTGTCCTCGGCGGTCTCGAGCGTGGCCAGCGCTTTCGTCTGCATCGGCCGGAGCAGTCGCGCCTCGACCAGCAGGAGGGTGCGGTATTTCTCGTCGGTCGGCTCGCTGAGCACCGCCGCCAGCCCGTCCATGATGGCGGCCACCTCCCGGCCGAGCGTCGCCACCGCGTCGTGCGCCGGCTGTACGGCGAGCGGCGGCACGATCAACCAGTTGACGAACACGCCGATGATCGCACCGATGATGGTCTCGACGATGCGCTCGACGGCGTAGCCCGGGGTCTGAGCGCCCACCGAGAGCACGAGCATCGCGCTGATGGGGATCTGCACGGTCGACGACTGCGGAAAACGCAGCGCCCAGCCCACCAGCAGCGAGATGACGATGGCGGCCAGGATGAGCCAACTCGGGGCCCCGAAGATCAGCGCCACCAGATAGGCCACCACCACACCGACGATGACCCCGATCGAGCGCTCGACCGCCCGGCTGAACGACTGGTTGATGCTCGGTTGCACGACGATGATCGCAGCGATCGCTCCGAAGATCGGCGGTTCGTCGCTGGCGATGAACGAGCAGGCGATCCACGCGATGGCGGCCGCGGCAGCCGTCTTGAGCACCTGCAGCAGCGGGGTGCGCGCGCTGGCCTGAAAGGTGCGCACCGGCGCCATGGTGGCCCGCGCCAGTGAGCGCCAGCGCCCGGTCCGTGGAGCGGGCGAGCCGGTGCCGTTCGATGTTCCGCCCGAGCTCACGATTCCACAGTAGTGCGAGCGGCAGTCGGCGTCCGGATGCACGGCGACCCCGACCGAAGCGGCGACGGCGACCCTGGCTGCGACCGCAGCGGCGACGACCTCGACCGCGACGACAGCGCCGAACTCGCCTTCAGCACTCCACGACGTTGACCGCCAGTCCGCCGAGTGCGGTCTCCTTGTACTTGTCGCTCATGTCGCGCCCGGTCTCGCGCATGGTGGCGATCACCTGGTCGAGGCTGACGTGGTGGCTGCCGTCGCCCCAGAGCGCCATCTTCGCCGCGTTGATGGCTTTGGAGGCGGCGATGGCGTTGCGTTCGATGCACGGGATCTGCACCAGCCCGCCGATCGGATCGCAGGTGAGGCCGAGATTGTGCTCCATCGCGATCTCGGCGGCGTTCTCGACCTGCTCCGGCGTGCCGCCCATCACTTCGGCGAGCCCCGCCGCGGCCATCGACGACGCCGATCCGACCTCGCCCTGACATCCGACCTCGGCGCCCGAGATGGAGGCCTGTTCCTTGTAGAGCACGCCGACCGCGGCGGCCGCAAGGAGGAACCGCACGCAGACGTCGTCGTCGGAGAGGACCGGCACCGGCGCATCCGCTCCGACCGCCGGATGGTGAGGCAGGTAGGTGCGCGCGTAGTGCAGCACGGCCGGCACGATTCCTGCGGCGCCGTTGGTCGGAGCCGTCACCACGCGCCCCCCGGAGGCGTTCTCCTCGTTCACGGCGAGCGCGATGAGGTTCACCCACTCCTGCCAGAATTCCGGCGCGCCAGTCGGGTCTTCAACCCGCAGCCGTTCCCGCCACTCGGGCGCGCGACGGCGCACCGCCAGGCCGCCGGGGAGCACGCCGGTGCGAACGAGGCTCGTGGCCACGCACTCGTCCATGACGTCGCGGATCGCGAGCAGGCGGGCGCGCACGCTCTCGGCGGCATCGTCACCAGCGCCCGCCAGCGCGACCTCGTTCGCGAGCATCACGCCGCCGAGCCCGAGCCCCGATTCGCGGCAGTGCTGCAGGAGCTCGGCCGCGGTGCGGAAGGGGTAGGGCACCGCCGGCTGAGCCGCGCCATCCGTCGCGCCCGCCACGACGCCAGACGCACGCGCACCCGCACCCGCACCCGCACCACCACCCGCACCCGCGGCAGCAGCCCCGTCCTCCCGCTCCACGAATCCGCCGCCGACCGAGTAGTACGTCTCCTCGGCGAGCACCGCTCCGCCGCTCGCGAAGGCCGTCAATCGAACCGCATTGGTGTGCCGGGGCAGCACGGTGAGCGGATGCATCACCACATCGTTCTCCGTCAGCGCGAGTGGCCGTCGCCCGGCGAGCAGCGTCGTTCCGGTGGCCGCGATCGACGCCCTCCGCTCGTCGACCTGCGCCGGGGTCACGCTCTCGGGCTGCAGCCCCTCCAGCCCCAACAGCACGGCCGTCGGGGTGCCGTGCCCCGGTCCGGTTGCGGCGAGCGACCCGTAGAGGTCGATCCGCACGGCGCTCACGCGCTCGACCACTCCATCGGCCGCGAGAGACGAAGCGAAATATGCCGCTGCGCGCATGGGACCGACGGTGTGTGAACTCGACGGGCCGATGCCCACCGAGAAGAGGTCGAAGATGCTGAGTGTCATAGGACTCCGTTCGCGGGCGGCGCAGCGGCGCGCAGCCCATCGGGTCCTCTCCGCTCTGTACCTGACCTGAGAGATTCCGCGGCGATCGCCGCTTGCCCCGTCGGTGGGATCACGACCGCGGGTGCGCCGCCGTGAACCGCTCTCCAGAGTCGCCCAACTGCAGCGGTGCGTGGGCCTGAGAGTTTCCCGGAGAGGAATTGCTCCTACGGCGCCGGCCCGATGGCTCTCGGGCGGACTCTCCCGCTGCTGTTCGAAGGCTTGTTCAATTGGATACTGCCCGTTGACTGGATACTCCGGTCGACTGATCCAGAACCTATCAGACGGGCCTCAGGAGATCGAGGTGGTCTTTCCCGCGGCCTCGATCCGCGCATCCGGAACCCGCACCCGGTGCTCCCCGAACACCCACACCCGGTAGAGCACGAAGCGGAAGATCGCGCCGAGCACCAATCCGATGACGTTTCCCGAGATGTTGTCGGCCCAGAGCGAGGTGAAGTGCAGCACGTAGTGCGAGAACCAGAGGCAGACCAGGCCGATCCCCATGCCGACGATGCTCACGGCGAAGAACTCGATGCTCTCGCGCAGCATGTCGGCGCGACGACGCTCTTTGAAGGTCCAGTACCGGTTGCCCAGCCAGTTCACCAGGATCGCGAGCGTGGTCGAGATGAGCTTCGCGACGACCGGGCCCTCGTGCATGTGTGCGGGATCCATGATCGTCGTGCGGAGGAGGTTGAACACTCCCACGTCCACGATGAAACCGAGTCCTCCGACCAGGCCGAAGCGGATGAACTCCACGGCGAGAATACGGAGGCGCGACCTCGTGACGGGGGCACTGCTCATGAAGGATCTACCGTTTCTGACGTACGAAACCAAAGAAGAGAACTTTTCGTATCTTCCAAGAGAATGCTGAGCGTAACTGGGGAAAATGAACAGAAAGCATCGATACGCTTTCCAGCGCCGCCAGACTTGGCACTACCTGATCGATTGAGGAAACTATGGCGAAAACTGTCGTGGTGATACCGACGTACAACGAAATCGGCTCGATCGCCGGTGTCACCCAGCGGGTTCTCGCCGCCGAGCCGGGTGTCGAGGTTCTCATCGTCGACGACAACTCGCCCGACGGCACCGGTCAGCTGGCCGACGACCTGGCCGCCGACGACATCCGCATCCATGTCATCCACCGTACCGAGAAGAACGGTCTGGGCGCGGCCTACGCCGCGGGCTTCCGCTGGGCCCTGCAACGCGACTACGATTTCGTGGTCGAAATGGATGCCGACGGCTCGCACCAGCCCGAAGAGCTGCCCCGGCTGACCGCGCTCCTGCGCGACGGGGCCGACATGGCGATCGGCACGCGCTGGATCCCCGGTGGCGTCATCAAGAACTGGCCGGCCTACCGCAAGCTCATCTCGCGCTCGGGCACCGCCTACGCACGCATCATGCTGCAGTCGAAGTTGCACGACCTCACGAGCGGCTACCGCGGCTTCCGCGCCGATTCGCTGCGCACGATCGACTTCGGCACCGTCAACTCCCAGGGCTACTGCTTCCAGATCGAGCTAGCCTGGCTGTTCGAGCGCTCGGGCGGCACGATCGGCGAATTCCCCATCACCTTCGTGGAGCGCGCCGAGGGCGTGTCGAAGATGTCGACCGGCATCGTGGTCGAAGCGCTGGCGAAGGTCACCTCGTGGGGGCTGGCGAGCATGGTCGGCCGGGCGCCTGAGCCGCTCCGCCTGCCGGCCGCGCGGAGCACTCCCTAGCGGAGCGCGCCGTCACACGAGTGGGGAATACTTTCCGCCCCGAGGCGTTGGGGTATAACTAGATACAAGAAACGTGCTCCGGGGTCAGTGAGATTCTGAACCGGCGGTTATAGTCCGCGAGCCGAAGGCCTGCTGTTCGCAGTGGGGTGAGGTTGATCTGGTGGAATTCCAGAACCGACGGTAATGGCAGTGCCGCAAGGCCTGTCCAAGTCCGGATGGGAGGATGCACGGACGGTTCCGCCGATCGCGGAGCCGTCGGCGCTTTCGAGCGCATCCCCGGAGCCGCGTCAGCAGACGAGGACCGGATGAACGCCAGGACGACCGAGAACGACGCGATGACTCGCGCGCTCGAGCTCGCGCTCCGCGGCCCCCGGCACGGGGTGAACCCGCAGGTCGGCTGCGTTCTGCTCTCGCCCGAGGGCGAGGTGCTCGCCGAAGGCTGGCATCGTGGCGCGGGAACCGCTCACGCGGAAGTCGCCGCCCTCTCCGCCTTGGCCGATCCCGAATTCGCCCGCGGAGCCACCGCCGTCGTGACCCTCGAGCCCTGCAACCACCTGGGTCGCACCGGGCCCTGTAGCGTCGCGCTCATCGAAGCCGGCGTGGCCCGTGTGGTGTACGCGGTCGCCGATCCCGGCGAGCGTTCCCACGGCGGAGCCGAGCGGATGCGCGAAGCCGGCATCGACGTCGAGCAGGGTCTCGGGGCGCCCGCCGTCGAAGAGGCGATCCGGCCGTGGCTCACCTCGGTGCGCCTGCATCGCCCCTTCGTCACGGTCAAGTGGGCGTCGAGCCTCGACGGCCGCGCCGCCGCGGCAGACGGCACGAGCCAGTGGATCACCGGGCCCGCGGCCCGCGCCGACGTGCACCTCCGGCGCGCAGACGCCGACGCGATCGTGGTGGGCACGGGAACGGTGCTGGCCGACGACCCCGCGCTCACCGCCCGTACCGCCGGCACGGCCGAACAGGCGGCTGCCGGACCGGCCGGCGCGGCCCGCACAGACTCGGTCGACGGCCTGTTGCCGCATCAGCCGGCACCCGTGGTGATCGGCAATCGCGCCGTGCCGGCCACCGCGCGCGTGCACGCGCATCCGGTGCCCGCCCGCGTGTTCGCCACCCACGACCTCGCCGCGGTGCTCGACGAGCTCTACGCCGACGAGGTGCGCTCGGTGTTCGTCGAGGGCGGCCCGACGCTGGCCAGCGCGTTCGTTGCGGCCGGACTGGTCGACGAGGTGCTCGTCTACCTCGCGCCCACCCTGATCGGCGGCCCGCGCACCGCCCTCACCGACCTCGGGGTCGGCACCATCGGCGAGCAGCTCAGGCTCACCGTCACCGATGTCACACGACTGGGCGACGACATCAGGATCGTCGCACGACCGGGCGCCTCGGCGCCCACGAAGGAGTAGCCCGGTGTTCACGGGAATCATCGAAGAACTCGGCGAGGTGCTCGCTCTCGAGCGCACCTCCGACGCCGCCGTCATCACGGTGCGCGCCCCACTCGCCGTGAGCGACGCCGGCCACGGCGACTCGATCTCGGTCTCGGGAGTCTGCCTCACGGTCATCGACCAGACCGCCGACAGTTTCACAGCCGACGTGATGGCGCAGACCCTCGCCATGTCGACCATCGGAAGCCTGGCCGTCGGCGATCGCGTGAACCTCGAACGCGCCGCCCAGGTGGGCGACCGTCTCGGCGGGCACATCGTGCAGGGTCACGTCGACGGCACCGGCGAGGTGCTCAGCGTGACCCCCGGCGAGGCGTGGAGCGTTCTGCGGTTCTCGATCGACGCATCCCTCGCCCCCCTCGTGGTCGACAAGGGGTCGATCTCGGTCTCCGGCGTCTCGCTCACCGTCTCGAACATCGGCGACGAGGCGGATGGCTCGCACTGGTTCGAGGTCTCCCTCATTCCCGAAACCCTCACGGCAACCACGCTCGGCGCCCTCTCCGTGGGCGATCGGGTGAATCTCGAGACCGACATCCTGGCCCGCCACGTGCAACGCCTGGTGTCCTTCGAAAGGAGCAACTCATGACGTTCTCCCCCATCTCCGACGTGCTCGACGCACTGCGCGCCGGCAAGCCCGTGATCGTCTCCGACGCGGCCGACCGCGAGAACGAAGGCGACGCGATCATGTCGGCCGCGCTCGCCACGCCCGAGTGGATCGCCTGGATGGTGCGCAACACCTCCGGCTACCTCTGCGCGCCGCTGCCCGGCGAGCTGGCCGACCGCCTCGCGCTGCCGCCCATGGTGGTCAACAACGAAGACACCCGGCGCACCGCCTACACGATCACGGTCGATGCTTCCTCGGGTGTGACCACCGGCATCAGCGCCCACGATCGCGCGCGCACGCTCAACCTCCTGGCCGACCCGGATTCGACGCCGGCCAGTTTCATCCGCCCCGGACACATCCTGCCCGTGCGCGCCGTCGACGGCGGCGTGCGCGAGCGGGCGGGGCACACCGAGGCCGCGGTGGAGCTGATGCGCGCCGCCGGGCTCTCGCCGGTGGGCGTGATCGGCGAGATGATCGCCGAAGACGGCTCGGCCATGCGGATGGACGACCTGCTCGCCACCGGCGAGCGCGAAGGCCTGCCCGTGACCACCATCGAACTGCTGATCGAGTGGCTGAACGAGCAGGACGGGCGGGAGCCGGATGCCCCCACCTCGGCGAGCGCGCGGGTCACCACCCCCGCGACCAGCCCCGACGACGTGCCCGCCGCCTCCCCGCGCGTGCACTTCGAGGTCGAGACAAGCGTGCCCACCACGCACGGCCTGTTGCGGATGCGCGCCTACCGTGACCTCGAGACCGGCGCCGACCACGTGGCGATCGTCTCGGGCGACCCGACGGCGCCCGGATCGCTCGTGCGCGTGCACTCCGAGTGCCTGACCGGCGAGGCGTTCGGCTCCCTCAAGTGCGAGTGCGGCCCGCAGCTCGACGCCTCGCTCGACCTGATCGCCGAGCACGGCGGCGTCGTGGTGTACCTCCGCGGGCACGAAGGGCGTGGCATCGGCCTGGTGAACAAGCTGCGCGCCTACCGCCTGCAGGAAGACGGACTCGACACCCTCGACGCCAACGTCGCGCTCGGCCTCCCCGCCGATGCGCGCGACTACGGTGCGGCGGTCGCGATCCTCGACGACCTCGGCACCACGAGCATCCACCTGCTCACCAACAACCCCGAGAAGGTGCGGCAGCTCGAGGCCCACGGCATCGACGTGGCAGAGCGCATCCCCCTCGTGGTGGGCGCCTCCACCTTCAACCAGAAGTACCTCGACACCAAGCGCGACCGCATGGGGCACGTGCTGCCCTCGGCCGTGCGCTGACCCGAACAACGCGGAAAGGACAACCCATGAGCGGAGCGGGAGCCCCGAGTCTCGACGTCGATCTCGACGGAACAGGACTGAACATCACCGTCGTCGCCGGCACCTGGCACGAGGAGATCACGAACGGCCTGCTGGAGGGCGCCCGCCGCGCCCTTGCGGCGGCGAACGTGACCGTCACCGAGGTGCGCGTCGCGGGCAGCTTCGAGCTGCCGGTGGTGTCTCGCGCCGCCCTGGAGGCGGGCGCCGACGCGGTGGTGGCGCTCGGCGTCATCATCCGCGGTGGCACACCGCACTTCGAATACGTCTCGGATGCCGCGACCAGCGGTCTCACGCAGGTGAGCATCCTCACCGGCAAACCCGTGGGCTTCGGCGTGCTGACCCTGAACGACGAGCAGGAGGGCCTCGATCGCGCCGGACTCCCCGGCTCGAAGGAGGACAAGGGCGCCGAGGCGGCCGAGGCCGCCATCGCCACCGCGCTCACCCTCCGGGCGATCCGCGGCGCCTAGCCGTTCGAAATCGCAAACGTCGCCGCAACCGAGGCCATAGAGGCGCCGGTTGCGGCGACGTTTGCGATTTCGAACAGCGTCAGGGCTGGGCGCCAACCCAGCCGACGGATGCGGCAGCGGCCAGCGAGGCCGCCTGCATCGCGTCGGGCTCGCTGAGCCCGGCGGCGAGGCCGGCCGCGAGCGTGCCGCAGAAGCAGTCGCCGGCGCCCGTGGTGTCGACCACGACCGAGACCGCGCCCGCCGGAACCTCGTGCGCCCCCCAGCGCGAGCCCTTCGACCCGAGGGTCACGAGCACCGAGCGCGGCGTGTACCCGTCGGCGGCGAGCAGCTCGTTCTCGTGCTCGTTCACCACGATCGGGTCGGCCAGGTCGAGCACGTCGCCCGGCAACGCGGCGTAGGGAGCGAGGTTCAGGATGACGCGGGCCCCCCGAGCGGCGGCGATGCGCGCGGCCTCGGCCACGACATCCGCGTCGATCTCGAGCGAGCCGAGCAGCACGTCGCCCGGCCCGAGGTCGTTGAGCGTCGCGAGGTCGCCCACGGTCACCCGGCCGTTGGCGCCCGGCGAGACGATGATGGTGTTCTCTCCATCGGCGGCGACGGCGATCGCCGCGTGTCCCGTGGAGACTCCGGTGGTGCGCGAGAGGTGCGCGGTGTCGATGCCGTAACCGGCCAGGCGGCTGATGTAGGCGTCTCCGTCGGCGTCGTCGCCGACCCGGCCCACGAACGAGACCCGGGCGCCGGCACGCGCGGCCGCGACGGCCTGATTCGCTCCCTTGCCGCCGAAGTGCTTCACGAGGTCTCCACCCAGGAGCGTCTCGCCGGGCTGCGGGTGGCGCTCGACCTCCACCGTCGAATCGATGTTCAACGAACCCACGACGACCACTCTGCCCACGAGCCACTCCTTCTTGAAGACGTACCCCCGACATCCTAAGGGCAGGCGTAAGCTGAAGAATTCTGCGCGATTCGCGCTCCTGACCGAAAGCGCTTGATGTCCTCCACCGTGCTCGACGCCCCTCCCACCGCACCCGCCAACACCCGCGGCCGCGTCATCCTCGCCAGCCTCATCGGCACCTCGATCGAGTTCTACGACTTCTACGTCTACGCCACGGCGGCCGTGCTGGTCTTCCCCACCCTGTTCTTCGCGAACGCCGACCCGACGATCTCGCTGCTGCAGTCGTTCGCGGTGTTCGGCGTGGCGTTCGTGGCGCGCCCGATCGGCTCGATCCTGTTCGGCCACTTCGGCGACCGGATCGGGCGCAAGCGCACCCTGGTGGCGTCGCTGCTCACGATGGGCATCGCGACCGTGCTCATCGGCGCGCTGCCGACCGGGCTCACGCCGGGCTGGCAGATCCTCGCTCCGGGCCTGCTCGTGCTGTTCCGCTTCTGCCAGGGCCTCGGCCTCGGCGGCGAATGGTCGGGCGCGGCCCTGCTCGCCACCGAGAACGCGCCGAAGGGCCGGCGCGCGGTCTACGGCACCTTCCCGCAGCTCGGGGCGCCGATCGGCTTCATCATCGCGAACGTCGTTTTCTTGGTGCTCAGCACCACGCTCGACTCCGCGGCCTTCCTCGCCTGGGGCTGGCGTGTGCCGTTCCTGGCGAGTGCCGTGCTCGTGATCATCGGCCTCTACGTGCGGTTCAAGCTCGTCGAGACCCCGGCCTTCACCAAGGTCGTGAACGCCGGCGAGGTGGCGAAGCTGCCGCTCGCCCGCGTGTTCAAGACCAGCTGGCGTCCGCTCATCCTCGGCACCTTCATCATGCTGGCCACCTACGTGCTCTTCTACCTCATGACCACGTTCACGCTCACCTTCGGCACCACCGCGTCGTCGGTCGAGACCGCCCAGGCCGCAGCGGATGCCGCGGGCAAGCCCTTCGACGCCGCCTCCTTCGTGCCCGGCCTCGGCTACGGTCGCAACGACTTCTTGATCATGCTCGTCATCGGCTGCGTGTTCTTCGGAGTCTTCACGCTGGTGGCCGGCCCGCTCGCCGAACGCTTCGGCCGTCGCATGACCCTCATCTGGACCACGATCGCCATCGCCGCCTTCGGCCTCTTCTTCGTGCCGCTGTTCGCGGGCGGGTTCGTGGGCGTGATGGCGCTGCTCATCATCGGCTTCACCCTGATGGGCCTCACCTTCGGGCCGATGGGCTCCGAACTGCCCGAGCTCTTCCCGGCCAACGTGCGCTACACCGGATCGGCCATCAGCTACAACGTGGCGTCGATCCTCGGCGCGGCGGTCGCCCCGTTCATCGCCGTGGCTCTCTGGCAGGCGGCCGACGGCAGCCCCGCGCTCGTGGGCAACTACCTCTCGCTGATGGCGCTGATCACCCTCGGTGCGCTCATCATCAGCAAGGAGACCCGCGACATCGACTTCGACAACGCGCTCAGCTGACGCAGGCTCGGGCGGGCCGGCGGCCGCACGCCGCCCGGGCCCGCCCGCGTGCTCAGAACAGTGTCGGTGGTACAGGGGCGTCAGCCCCAGGCGCGGCGGCGCGGCGGCCGTGCAGGGCGAACTTGTCTTGCACCCCCGCATCCGGAGCCGGCAGCCCGTGCTTGGTGAGCAGCGGCTGCAGCTGCTCGTCGAGCCAGCGCCGGTAACGCGGGTCGGCCTCCGAGCCGCCCGAGTAGATGCGCTCGTAGTCGGCCACGAGCTCCGGATGCGTGCGCCCGAGCCAGGCGAAGAACCCCGGTCGCACGGCCGAGCTGAGATACAACGGCGTGGGCAGCACAGCGGTGGCGCCCGCCTCGGCGATCTGGCGGACCATCCGTTCGAGCTGGTGCGGCCGGTCGCTGAGAATCGGCAGGATCGGCGCGAGAAAAACGGTGCAGTCGAGCCCCGCCGCCCGGATCTCGGCGAGAGCGGTGAGTCGCGCCGCGGTCGTGGGGGTGCCGGGCTCCAACGACTGCTGCAACTCCTCGTCGACGAACGACATCGAGAGCCCCGGTTCGACGTGCGCCCGCCGGTTCGCCTCGACGAGCAGCGGGATGTCGCGGCGGATCAGCGTGCCCTTGGTCAGCACCGAGAACGGGATGCGTGACTCCCCCAGCGCCTGGATGATGCCGGGCATCAACCGGTAACGACCCTCGGCGCGCTGATAGGGATCGGTGCTCGTGCCCAGCGCGACGCGCGGCGGCAGCACGCGCTTCTTGGCCAGCTCGGCGCGCAGCACATCGACGATGTTGGTCTTCACCACGATCTGGTCGTCGAAGTCGCCGAGCACGTTCAGCCCGAGGTGCTCGTGCGTCGGCCGCGCGTAGCAGTAGACGCAGGCGTGGGTGCAGCCGCGGTAGGGATTGATGGTCCACTCGTCGGGGAGCATCCGGGCGGTGGCGGGCACGTGGTTCAGCGCGGTCTTCGCGAGGATCTCGTGAAAGGTGATGCCCGCGAACTCCGGCGAGCGCACGCTCTGCACGAGGTTGCTGACCCGCGCGAGGCCCGGCAACGTTCCGGGCGCGAGGGCGTCGATGCGTTGCCCGGCCCAGCGCATCGAGGCGTCCATCGGCGACATCCTTTCGTCGCAGCAGAGTCTACGGACCACCCACGACAGTGCTCGGTGTCAACCTGAATTGACAAACCGAAGACGTCAACTAAGGTTGACACATGGATGTCACCGATGTGCACACGCTGGCGGCGGATGCGGGGAGCAACGACCCGATCGTCTCGCTCCGGGCCGTGGCGAAACTGCGGCACGAACTCGACCGCATCGAGGCCGTGGCCGTGCGCCGCGCCCGCAACGCCAACGCCTCCTGGCAGCTGATCGCGCTCGCGCTCGGCGTCTCACGCCAGGCTGTGCACAAGAAATACGGGCGGCACTGACCACTCGCCCCCACCGGCATCCGCACTCCGCACAGAAAGAAGACCATGTCGACCACCACGTCCACGCCTGAGAAGGAAGACGACCGCCCCGCCCCGCGCTCGCGGAGTCCGTTCGGCCGAGGCCGCGGCGGCAAGCCCGACGAGGGCCCGCGCGCGAAGTTCCGCCAGCTGCTTCCCTTCCTGTTCGAGCACAAGAAGGTGCTCTCGGTCGTGATCGTGCTGAGCATCCTCGGCGCCGCGGCGAGCCTGGCGCAGCCGCTGCTCGTGAGCCAGGTGATCACGGTCGTGCAGGCGGGCAACCCGCTCGACATGCTGGTCTGGGCGCTCATCGCGCTCGTCATCATCTCGGGCCTCATCAGCGGTTTCCAGCACTACCTGCTGCAGCGCACCGGCACGAGCGTGGTGCTGTCCGCCCGCCGTCAGCTGGTGCACCGGATGCTCCGCCTCCCGATCAGCCAGTTCGACACCCGCCGTACCGGCGACCTGGTGTCGCGCGTCGGCTCCGACACCACCCTGCTCTACGCCGTGATCACCCAGGGCCTCGTGGATGCCATCGGCGGTTCGCTGGTGTTCTTCGGCGCCCTGATCGCGATGCTCGTCATCGACCCCGTGCTGCTCGGCCTCACCGTGCTCGTGATCGCCGTCTCCGTGGTGACGGTCGTCTCGATCTCGGGCCGGGTGCGCACGGCGAGCCGCAAGCAGCAGGAGAAGGTGGGCGACCTGGCAGCGGCGGTCGAGCGCTCGATCAGCGCCATCCGCACCGTGCGGGCCTCGAACGCCACCGAGCGCGAGATCGCGGCGGTCGACAAGGATGCTCAGGGCGCGTGGGAGCAGGGCGTGAAGGTCGCGAAGATCTCGGCCCTCGTGGTGCCGATCGCGGGCATCGCACTGCAGGTCTCATTCCTCGTGGTGCTCGGCGTCGGTGGATTCCGCGTGGCCTCCGGAGCCATCACCATCGCGAGCCTGGTGTCGTTCATCCTGTTCCTGTTCATGATGATCATGCCGCTCGGCCAGGCGTTCGGCGCCATCAACTCGGTGAACCAGGCACTCGGTGCACTCGGCCGCATCCAGGAGATCGTCGACCTGCCGATCGAGGGGCAGGACGACCGGGCGATCGCGGCTCTCGCGGCGCCGGGCTCGGCATCCCCGGATGCTCCGGCGATCGAGTTCGAGAACGTGCACTTCCGCTACGACGAGAAGGTCGCCCCGGGTGACTCCTCAGAGCAGGGCGCCGAGAAGGAAGAGGTCGAGACGGGTGTGCTGCACGGCATCAGCTTCGCCGCCGGCCGTGGCAAGCGCACCGCCATCGTGGGCCCCTCTGGTGCCGGCAAGTCGACCATCCTCGCCCTGATCGAGCGTTTCTACGACCCCACCTCCGGGGCCGTGCGCTTCGGCGGCGTCGACGTGCGGCAGCTCGACCGCGTCGAACTGCGATCGCAGATCGGCTACGTGGAGCAGGATGCTCCGGTGCTGGCCGGCAGCATCCGCCAGAACCTGCTGCTCGGCTCGCCCGAGGCCACCGACGCCGACTGCGTGGAGGTGCTCCACGCCGTGAACCTCGGCGAGGTGCTCTCCCGTTCCCCCGAGGGGCTCGACGCGGCAGTCGGCGAAGACGGCGTCATGCTCTCCGGTGGCGAGCGCCAGCGCCTGGCCATCGCGCGGGCCCTGCTGGCCGCTCCCCCGGTGCTCCTGCTCGACGAGTCGACGTCATCGCTCGACGGATTGAACGAACAGATGCTCCGCGAGGCGATCGACGCCGTGGCCGAGAACCGCTCGCTGATCGTGATCGCGCACCGGCTCTCGACCGTGGTCGACTCCGATCAGATCGTCGTCGTCGACCACGGCCGCGTAGTGGGGGTGGGCACGCACTCCGAGCTCGTCGCATCCACCCCGCTCTATCGCGAACTGGCGAAGCACCAGCTGCTGGTGTGAGCGCGGCCGGGGCCCGCCACCGAGGTGGGCCCCGGCCGACTCAGTTCTTCGGGGTGGCTCGGCGCAGCAGCACGAAGCCGGTGAGAGCCGCGAACGCGGTGGGCACGAGACTCCAGAACACCACGCCAACCGTGCCGTTCTGAGCGAACCACGCACCCACAGCGGGCCAGCTGTCGGTGAAGATCACGAGCGCCAGGAGTCCGACGAGAACCAGCGCGAGGCCGGCGAAGAACACCAACATGCCGTTCACCCGCCAGCGCAGGTAGATCGTGGCGATCGCCGAACCGACGAAGAAGAAGAACAGGAAGATCACGAAGAAGATCAGGAAGCGCAACCACCAGGCCTCGTCGGCGGCGCCGAAGTAGAGCGCCGTGAACATCCGGCCCCCCAGGCCCCAGCCGTTCGTGACCTGCTCGATCACGGCGAGCGCCGTCATCCCGGCGCTGTAGAGGGCCGAGAGCACACCGAAACCGAGCGCGCTGCCGAGCCAGAAGTCGCGCCGGGTGACGCTCAAGCCGAGTGCGAACGGAAAGGTGAGCGCGACACCCTGGATGCCGAGCACCATCATGTAGACGAAGATGTAGAAGGTCGCGCCGCTGTATTGCAGACCGTCTTGCGCATCCGCCACCGCATCGGGGTCGCGGGTGGCCGACACGATGATCCACCAGATGATCACGTTGATCAGCAGAACGAAGCCCAGGATCATCCACGGGATCGCGAACACGCTGAACCGGTTGACGAGGTGCAGCTTCATCACGGCCGTGATGCGGCTTCCGCCGGGAGCCGCCGCGGTCGTGGGCGCTGCGTCGGTGAGGGTGTGTGTGGTCATGCGCTCTGCTCGAATTCCTGGTGTGGGATGTTGGTCTTCTGCACGACCAGCTGCTGCAGCGACACGGGCGACAGCTCGAGGCCGGCTTCGGTGGCCTCGACACGCTCGCTCTGGCTGAGCCGGTCGACGGTGACGGAGGCGAGTCCGCCGAGGTGATCGGTGTGGAGCACCTCACGACGGGCGACGAAGGCGTCGACCGCGGCGCGCGTGCCGACGACGGTGACCGCCGAGCCGCGGAGGCTGTCGGCATCCTGATCGATGATGAGCCGGCCTTCGTCGATCACGAAGACGTGCTCGAGCAGGTTGGACACCTCGTCGATCAGGTGGGTGGAGAGAATGACGGTGCGCGGATGCGCGGCGTAGTCGGCGAGCAGGCGGTCGTAGAAGATCTGCCGCGCCACCGCATCCAGCCCGAGGTAGGGCTCGTCGAAGAAGGTGAGCGGGGCGCGCGAGGCGAGCCCCAGGATCACGCCGATGGAGGAGAGCTGGCCGCGCGAGAGCTTCTTGATGCGCCGGGTCAACGGCACCCGGAAGTCGTCGATCAGCCGCCCGGCGAACTCGGCGTCCCAGTTCGGGAAGAACCAGGGAGCGCTGCGGAAGACGTGCTTCGCGGTGAACTCCTCCGGGTACTTCTGGCTCTCCTTGATGAAGCAGACGCGCTGGAGCACGTTCCTGTTCTCCACCGGCGTCTCTCCGAAGACGCGGATGCTGCCGCGGGTCGCGAAATCCTGACCCGTCAGGAGCTGCATCAGCGTGGTCTTGCCGGCGCCGTTGCGGCCGAGGAGGCCGCAGATCGTGTTCTCCTCGACGGAGAAGTCGACGTCATCGACGGCCGTGACGTTCTTGAACCGTTTGCTGAGGCCGGAGACCTCGATCACCGCGCTCATTCGGCGCCCTCCTGTCTGATCATCTCGACCAGCTGCGTCTCCGAGATGCCGAGCTTGCCGGCCTCGGTGACGAGCGGCCTGACGTATTCGCTCTGGAACTGGTCGCGACGCTTGGCGACCAGCCGGTCGCGCGCCCCGGCTGCCACGAACATGCCGATTCCCCTCTTCTTGTACAGAACCCCGTCGTCGACGAGCAGGTTCACGCCTTTTCCGGCGGTCGCCGGGTTGATGCGGTGGAACGCCGCGAACTCGTTCGTCGACGGCACCTGACCCTCTTCGGGCAGGATGCCGGCGATGATGTCGTTCTCGATCTGTTCCGCGATCTGAACGAAGATCGGCCGCGACTCATCCATCGCTACGACCGTTCATTGGTTCATTACTCATGTAACTAACCAATCAGGCTTGCTGCGCTCTGTCAAGAGCGGATGCCAAGATGGGGGCGTGACCGCGTCTTCGACCGAGAATCCTCAGCCCGGCGCCCGGAGCTTCGCCGAGGTCGTCACGCCCGCGCCGGCGGTCGACGCGGCATCCGCCTCCCGGGTGGCGGCGGCGGTCTTCGGTGTGCCGGGCATGGTCGCAGCACTGGGGAGCCAGCACGACGCGAACTTCCTGCTGGAAGCGACCGACGGGCGACGCCTGCTGCTGAAGTTCGCGCATCCGTCCACCACCGTCGCCGAGCTGACCGCGCAATCGCTGGCCGCGGAACGGTTCGGCTCGCTGGCGGCCGACATCGCCGCACCGCGCACGCACCGCGCCCTCGACGGCGCCCTCGTGAGCGCAGTGCCGCTCGGCGACGGTGGTTCGCGCCTGCTAGTGCGGATGCTCGACTTCGTCTCGGGCTCTCCGCTCTCAGGATCGCGCTATCTGGCGCCCTCCGTCGTCGCACAGCTCGGCGCCTACGCGGCGCGGTCGGTGCTCGCCCTGGCCGGGTTCGAGCATCCGGGAACGCAGCGCGTGCTCGAGTGGGACCTGCGGAACGCCGGCCGGCTGGTCGACGACCTCCTGCCCTCGGTGACCGGCCCAGCGCTGGCCGCGCGCCTCCGGGCCGCGATGTCGTCGTGCACGGATGCGCTGGCCGACCTCGATGCCGAGCTGCCGCGGCAAGTCATCCACGGCGACATCACCGACGACAACGTGGTCGCGCGGGCGTCGGTGCCGGGCGGGCGGATGGAGCCATGCGGCATCATCGACTTCGGCGACGTCATGTCGACCTGGGCGGTGGCGGAGCTCGCGGTGACCTGCTCGTCGGTGCTCCACCATCACGGGGCGTCGGCGGTGTCGATCCTGCCGGCGGTGCGCGCCTTCCAGGCGCTGCGTCCGTTGTCGTCGGCGGAGGCGGATGCTCTGTGGCCGCTCGTCGTGGCGCGGGCCGCCACCCTGGTCGTGAGCGCTCACCACGCGGCAGCGACCGACCCCGGCAACGACTACACCCGGGCGAACGCGGCTCATGAGCACCGCATCTTCGACGTCGCGACGAGCGTGCCGCTCGGCGTGATGACCGAGCTGGTGCGCCAGGCGGCGGGTTTCCCGCCGGCGTCGGCGCCGTCCGTTCCTGCGCCGATGCACCCGCTGTTGCCGGGTCTCGTGGCGGCGGCGGTGCGGTTCGTCGACCTCTCCTCCACCAGCGACGCCCTGGCCGCCGGCCTGTTCGCCTCGCCGGATGCCGAACGCCTCGTGGCGGCCGCCGCCCTCCGCATCCGCCCGGCGGGGCCCTTCACAGACGCGGCCGCTGGTGCGGGCCCGGTCGCTGAGGACTTCTCCAAGTCCGAAGCGGCCGGCTCCTCGCGCGGGGGCCCTGGGATCGACCCGGTCGCCGGGGTGTTCCCCGAGTCCGGGACGGCCGGCTCCTCGCACGTGGACTCCGCCGTGGCGAGCGCGGCCCCGGACTCCGGTGCAGCTCCCGCCGGCGCCGGCACGACGGGTCGCACTGCCGCCGCGGCGACGCGGTTCGGCGAGCGCCGCCTGACGCGCTCCTTCCGCGAGTCGTGCACTCCGCATCCGTGTGCCGCACTCGGCGTCGAGGTCACCTTCGCCGAGCCGGGCCAGGTCGTGCGCGCTCCGTGGCCCGGAACCCTCGACCGTTCACCGGCCGGCGGAGCGCCCCTGCGCCTCACGACCGCTTCCGGCCTCACGCTGGAACTGACCGGAATCGTGGCTCCCGATGGTTCAGACCTGCCTCGACCCGGTCCTGACATCGCCGCCACTCAGACGGCCGGCACAGCCGTCACCTCGGCGCTCGACGCCGCCACCGGGCCTCAGACCGTCACGGGGCAAGCCGCAGAGGTGCCCGTGCGCGCCGGCGACCCGCTCGGCATCGCCGTCGCGGGCACGCCGCTCGGCATCCGCCTGACCACCGGCGACGTCGCCCTCGACGAGGTGCCGTGGTTCACCACCGCCGAACTCCTGCCCGGCTGGCTGCCCTCCGTGCTCGACCCCACCCCGCTGATCACCGGATTCGACACCGCCGGTAGTTCGATTCCGCAAACGTCGCTGCAACCGCGCCCAAGGGAGCCTCGGTCGACGTTTCCTTTGCGAAACGGAACGACGCCCGAGGCCGCAGCACTCGTGCGGCGCCGCGAACGCCACCTGGCCGCCGTGCAGGAGCACTACTTCGCCGATCCGCCCGAGATCGAGCGCGGGTGGCGCCACCACCTCTTCGACACCGACGCCCGCCCCTACCTCGACATGGTGAACAACGTCGCCGCGGTCGGCCACGCCCATCCGCGCATCGCCGAAGCCGTGGGCCGGCAGCTGAACCTGCTCAACACGAACTCACGGTTCAACTACGCGTCGATCGCCGAGTTCTCCGAACGGTTGGCCGCCTTGCTGCCCGATCCGCTCGACACCGTCTTCCTCGTCAACAGCGGCACCGAAGCGGTGGACCTCGCGCTGCGACTCTCCTGGGCCTGGTCGGGCCGGCGCGACGTCGTCGCGGTGCGCGAGGCCTATCACGGCTGGTCGGATGCGGCCGACGCCGTCTCGACGTCCGTCGCCGACAACCCCCAGGCCCTCGAGACGCGGCCTCCCTGGGTGCACACGCTCGACGCGCCCAACGCCTACCGGGGCCGCCACCGGGGCGCCGACGCCCACCGCTACGCCACCGACGCCGTCGCGTCCATCGAGCGGCTCCAGGCCGACGGCCGGGCACCCGCCACCTTCATCGCGGAGGCCTTCTACGGCAACGCGGGCGGGATGCCGCTCCCCGATGGCTATCTCCGAGCCGTCTACCCCGCGATCCGTGCCGCCGGCGGGCTCTGCATCGCCGACGAGGTGCAGGTCGGCTACGGCCGGCTGGGCGAGTATTTCTGGGGCTTCGAGCAGCAGGGCGTGCTGCCCGACATCGTCACCGTGGCCAAGGCGATGGGCAACGGACATCCGCTCGGCGCCGTGATCACGACCCGCGCCATCGCCGACCGCTACCGTTCGCAGGGCTACTTCTTCTCCTCGGCCGGTGGCAGCCCGGTCAGCTCCGTCGTGGGAACGACGGTGCTCGACATCCTGGCTGACGAACACCTGCAGCAGAACGCCCGGGTCGTCGGCGCCCACCTGAAATCCCGCCTCGAAGACCTGGCCGAGAAGCACGAGCTCATCGGCGCGGTGCACGGCCTGGGGCTCTATCTCGGCGTCGAACTCGTGCGCGACCGGGCGACGCGCGAGCCCGCCGACCTCGAGACGGCGATGATCTGCGAGCGGATGCGCGAGCTCGGCGTGATCGTGCAGCCCACCTCCGACCGCCAGTGCGTCTTGAAGATCAAACCGCCCATGACCCTCACGATCGAGAGCGCCGACTACTTCGTGCACACCCTCGACGCAGTCCTCACGCACGGTTGGTGATCCTCCACCCCCTTCGCCGACCCGTCACTTGACGTCGCTATGAGGCTTCCACAACGGCACCAAGTGACGGGTCGGCGAAGGTGGTGGAGGGGTGATCCCTCAGGAGTTGGGGATGAGGGTGTACTTCGTCGAGAGGTACTCGTGGATGCCCTCGAGCCCGCCCTCGCGGCCGAGTCCCGACTGCTTCACACCACCGAACGGAGCCGCCGCGTTCGAGATGACGCCGACGTTCAGGCCCATCATGCCGGTGTCGAGCTTCTCGATCATCCGCTGCCCGCGCGCCAGGCTCTCGGTGAAGACGTAGCTCACCAACCCGTACTCGGTGTCGTTGGCGAGCCGCACCGCTTCGTCTTCGTCGTCGAACTCGACCACGCTCACGACCGGTCCGAAGATCTCCTCGCGCAGGATCTCGCTGTCGGCCGGAACGTTCGTGACCACTGTCGGCTCGTAGAAGCTGCCGACTCCTTCGATGCGGTGTCCGCCGGCCACCAAAGTGGCGCCGCGGGAGACCGCATCCTGAACCAGCTCGTCGGCCTTGTCGACGGCGTCGTCGTTGATCAGCGGCCCGATGCTGACGCCCTCTTCGGTGCCGCGCCCGATGCGGAACGCCGCCACCTTCTCGGCCACCCTCCGCGAGAACTCCGCCGACACCGAACGGTGCACGATGAAGCGGTTCGCGGCGGTGCAGGCCTGCCCGATGTTGCGGAACTTGGCCAGCAGAGCGCCCTCCACGGCCTTGTCGAGATCCGCGTCCTCGAACACCACGAAGGGAGCGTTGCCGCCGAGTTCCATCGAGGTGCGCAGCACGTTCTCGGAGGCCTGCTTCATCAGCGCCCGGCCGACGCCGGTCGAGCCGGTGAAACTGAGCTTGCGCAGGCGCGGGTCGGCGATGATCGGCGCCGACACGGCGTTCGAGGTCGACGTGGTGATCACGTTGACGACGCCGGCGGGGAGCCCGGCCTGCTCGAGCAGGCGCGCGATGTAGAGGGTGGTGAGCGGCGTGAGCGTGGCGGGCTTCACCACGACGGTGCAGCCCGCGGCCAGCGCCGGCGCGATCTTGCGGGTGGCCATGGCGAGCGGGAAGTTCCAGGGCGTGATGAGGAAGGAGGGGCCGACCGGCCGCTGCGAGACCACCATCTGGCCCGTGCCTTCGGGGTTGCGGCCGTAGCGGCCGGCGATGCGCACGGCCTCCTCGCTGAACCAGCGCAGGAATTCGCCGCCGTAGGCGACCTCGCCCGCGGCTTCGGCGAGGGGCTTGCCCATCTCCATGGTCATGAGCAGCGCGACCGCGTCTTTGCGCTCCTGCAGCAGGTCGAAGGCGCCGCGGAGGATCTCGCCGCGTGCCCGCGGAGCGGTGGCGGCCCATTCGTCGGCGACCGCGACGGCGGCGTCGAGCGCCCGGATGCCGTCTTCGGGTGTGGCATCGGCGATCGACTTCAGCACGGCGCCGGTGGCGGGATCGTAGACATCGATGGTCGTGCCGCTCGACGACGCGACCCACTTGCCTCCGATGAAGAGGCGGTCGGGCACGGATGCGAGAACGTCGGCCTCGGATGCTGCGCTCATGTCGGTTCCTTTCGAAGGGTTCGGCTTTCGAAGTTCGGGCTCAGTCCGACCGTACGCCCGCAGCACACAGCCGCGGCTTGCCCTTCTGGCAGATGCCGCTGCTATCGCTGCCAGTGTGGCAGCAGGGCCTAGGATCGGAGCGTGCCCGCCACCCTGAACGCCCTCCTGGCCCACGAGCCGTTCCATCTGCGCGTCATCGTGCCCGCCGCTTCGCCCACGGTCGAGGTGCTCTGGGCGCACGGCTCCGACCTCGACGATCCCACCCCGTTTCTGAGCGCCGGTCAGCTGCTGCTCACCACCGGCCGCCAGTTCTCGGGCGCGGTGCCGCACCTCATCGACGAGTATGTGTCCCGTCTCCTCGCCGCAGGCGTGGTGGCTCTCGGCTTCGGCACCGAGGTGGTGCAGAGCGGAACCCCGCCGGAGCTCGTGCGCGCCTGCCGCCGGCAGGGCCTCCCGCTGCTCGAGGTGCCGTATCGCACGCCGTTCATCGCCATCAGCCGGTGGGTGGCGGATGCGCAGGCCGCCGACGCGCGCGCCCGTCTCGACTGGGCGCTCGAAGCGCAGCGGGCGGTGTCGCTGGCCACGCTCGGCAACGGAGGGCTCACCTCGGCGGTGACGAAGGCCGCCGAGCGGCTGGGCTGCGCCATCGCGGTCTTCGACCCGGATGCCGACGTGATCGTCTCGTCGCCGGGAGGCGCATCCGTGACGCCGAGTGGCGGTGTTGCATCCCGAGCATCCCGAGCATCCGACGCCACCCCGACCGCGACCGCAGCGACGCGTGCCGGCACACCCCAGGAGCGCTTCGCCGACCTCGTGCCCGAGGTGAAGCGTCTGCTGCGCGCGGGCCGCCGCTCTCGCGCCGACGTCGACGCCGCCGACCACGCGATCGTGCAGACCCTCGGCGGCACCCGTCGCATCCGTGGAGTGCTGGTGGCTCGCCGCACCGAGCCCTTCGACCGCACCGACCTCTCGGTGCTCACCACCCTCACCGCCCTCGCCGAGGTGTCGCTCGAGCAGGGGCAAGTGGTGCGCACGAGCCTCCGGTCGCTGGCCGATCAGCTGTTCGAGTTGCTGCACGACGGGCAGGTGGGCGTGGTGCGGCGCGCGACCGCGTCGATCCCGGTCTCGGTTCCCGACGACCGCTTCCGGGTGGTGACTCTCGATGCTGACCAAGCCGCACCCGGCCTCGCCGATCAGCTCGAGCGCCGCGCCTTCGCGACCACGAGTGGCATCTTCCTGGTGCATCGCGCGGGCCGCCTGGTACTGCTCGTCGACGAACGGCGCTGGGAGTCGGTGCGACGGATGCTCGACGCGCGTGAGGCGCGAGCCGGGGTCTCCGAGACGGTCGGCTGGCCCGCGCTCGACGTCGGGCTCGGCCAAGCGGCACGCGCTCTCGAGGCGGCCGGCGCCGGGGAGATCGGCGAGTTCGGCGAGCTGGCCGCGCGCAGCTTCCTCGGCCTGTTCGACGCGGGGGCCGTCGCGAACGTGGCCCGGGTGCGCCTCGACGAGGTGCTGGCGCGGCCCGACGGCGAGGAACTGCTCGAGCAGGCGGCGGTGTGGCTGCGCCGCAACGGTCAGTGGGACCCGGCGGCCCGCGAACTCGGACTCCACCGGCACAGCCTGAAAGCGCGCATCGCCGCACTCGGCGCAGCGCTCGACCTCGACCTCGACGCCTTCGCCGACCGCGCCGAGCTCTGGGCGCTGCTCACCGCGGCGGGGGTGAGCGCCATCGACAACGCCCGCACTCCCGCACGGTAGCCCGAATGTGCGACCCCGAAGGCCGGGAGGCACCTTTTGCGCTACCGCGCAGCGGACGACGAGACTCCTGGACTACCGCTCCCGCTCGACGAGATCCGAGGTGATCAGGTCGGCGCCCGCGTGCGCGAGCTCGGCGATGGCCGCGCGGGACGCATCCGGTGACACCCCGGCCACGAGGTCGGTGAGGATGCGCACGTGCCGGCCGTGCTCGATCGCATCGAGCGCCGAGGCGCGCACGCAGTAGTCGGTGGCGAGCCCGGCGACATCGACCTCGGTGATGCCGTTGGCGTCGAGCAGCTCGTGCACGGTGCCACCCTCCTCGGTGGTTCCCTCGTAGATCGAGTAGGCGGGCTGGCCCTGGCCCTTCCGCACGTGGAAGTCGATCGCCTCCGTCGTCAGCTGGTCGTGGTAGTCGGCGCCGGGGGTGCCGGCAACGCAGTGCACGGGCCAGGTCGACTCGAAGTCGGGCTCCGCATCCGTCGCGAAATGGCCGCCGTTGTCGTTGTCGGGGTCGTGCCAGTCGCGAGAGGCGATCACGAAATCGTAGGCATCCGGATGCGCAGCAAGGAGCGCCGAGATCCCCTCGGCCACCGCGGTTCCGCCCTCGACGCCGAGCGCGCCGCCTTCGATGAAATCGTTCTGAACGTCGATGATGAACAGTGCTCTCGACATCGTCTTCTCCGTCGTTTCGGGTGACGTGGACGCTTCGATTTTACGCCGCTCAGTTGTTCGACAGGCCGTTTCCGCAGGCGTAGACGGCAGTGGTGAGGGTGTCGATGGCGTCTTTCGCGCTGTCGCCGACGTCGTCGAGTGCGAAGAACGCGAAGGTCAGCACGGTGCCGTCGGCCGCGTTGATGATTCCGGAGAGGGTGTAGCCGGTGTCGATCCAGCCGGTCTTCGCGATGACGTTGCCCGCGGCCGGCGAGCCGCCGAACCGGCCGGCCAGGGTGCCGCTCTGGCCGGCCACCGGGAGCCCGTCGTAGATCACGCCGAGATTGCCCTCTCGTGCGTTGATCTTGACGAAGAGCTGCGTGAGGAAGTTCGGCGAGACGCCGTTGTCGTCGCTGAGTCCCGAGCCGTCGACGATGGTGAGCGTGCTCGTGTCGAGGCCGTAGGTGGCGAGAGCTTGCGGGATGGCGGTCTGCAGGGCGGCGAAGTCGTTGCCCACGCCGAGCTTCACCGCGACCAGCCGCGCGAGCATCTCGGCCTCGGTGTTGTCGGAGCGCTGCAGCGCATCCGGGATCATGGTCGACACCGGCGCCGAGAGCACCTGGCCGAGCTGCGGCGCACCGGGCGTGGCGAGCCCTTCGGCGAGGTCGGCGTCCGGCGCGCCCAACGCGAGCGCGAGCGCCTGGCCGGCGCGCAGCACGGCGTTGTCGCTGCGGGTGGAGACGTTGGCGGAGGGGTCGGCGCGGTCGCCGTCGACCTGGAGGCCGGTGACCTCCGAGGAGTAGCCGTCGACCTGTTCCTTGCGGTTCCAGGAGGGCTGCCAGCGATCTCCCGAGAAGACGCTGGCATCCATCACGATCGACGTGATCGGCGTGCCCGCGGTCGACGGATCGGCGGCCCAGGCCGCGTTCACCTGAGCGGCCAGATCGAGCATGCTCGCTGCGCCGGTGTAGATGTTCGACGACCCGCTGGCGAGCGTGATGTCGCCGCCGCCGACGAGCACCACCTGCCCGGGCTGGGTGCCCTTCACGACGGTGGTGGGCACCCGGTAGTCGGGGCCGAGCACGGCGAGTGCGGCGGAACTGGAGAGCACCTTCATGACGCTGGCGGTGCGGGCGGAGGTGGTCGCGCCGCGGTCGAAGAGCACCTCGCCGGTGGCCGCATTGCGCACGGCTCCGAGGAAGGTGCCGAGCCGCCCGTCGGTGGCGAGGTCGGCGACCGAGCAGGTGCGGAGGAGCGCGGGGCCGGGAGCAGCGGCCGGCTGCGCGCGGGGATCGGGCGTGGGCGTCGGAGTGGCTGTGGGAGTCGGCGTCGGCGCGCTGCTCGTGCCGACGACCAGAGGCGCGGCCGCGGGTGTGGCGGCTCCGATCGCGGCTCCGGCGGCGAAGGCGCCGCCCCCGAGAACGAGCAGCACGGCGGCGGCCGCCGACGCGAGCCAGATGCGCGGGTGCCGGCCCACCAGCGCCCAGAAGCCGGGAGGGGGTGGCGGTGGCGGAGCGGATGTCGCGGGGGCGGCGCCCGTCCCGGCACGCGCCTGCGCCTCGCGGATCTCGCGCCGCGTCCGTGGCACCCCTGAGTCCGACATCTCAGCCATGGTACGCGTCCATTGCCGAAGAGTCACCCGAGCGGGGGGCCTGGCGGGGTCACTCGCCGGGGTAGCGCAGCCCGATCTGCTCGCGCACCTCGTCGAGCACCCGCATGATCGCCACCGACTGCGTGAGCGGCATCAGCGGGCTCTCCTTCTCCCCCGCCGCGATCACGCGCTCGATCTCGAGCGCCTCGTACTGCATCCCTCGCGAGACGACAGGCTGCTCGAACCGTTCGATCACCTCGTGCTGCGCGTCGTAGACGGTGAAGGTGGTGGGGCCGTACCACCAGCGGTCGATGTCGATCCAGCCGTCGGTGCCGATGACGGCGGCGTGCACCGGGCCGGACGCATCGAGCGCGCTCTGGGAGATCGATTGACGCCCGCCCTCGTGCTCGAAGATCAGCGCGGTCTGGCGGTCGACGCCGGTGGCGGTCATGGTGGCGCTCGCGAGCACCCGAGTCGGGAGGCCGAGGATGTCGATCGCGAACGACACGGGATAGATCGCGAGGTCGAGCAGCCCACCACCTCCGAGCGCCGGGTCGTTGAGGCGATGACTCGGGTCGGACGGAAGCTTCTGGCCGTGGTCGGCGATGACGGTGCGCACCTCGCCGAGCGTTCCCGCGGCGATGATCTCGCGGATGCGCACCATGTGCGGGAGGAACCGCGTCCACATCGCCTCCATCACCACGACGCCGGCCTGCTCCGCCGCATCGGCGACCCGCTGAGCCTGCGCTCCGTTCAGGGTGAACGCCTTCTCGACGAGCACGTGCTTGCCCGCCTCGATGGCGAGCAGCGCGTTCTCGGCGTGGAAGGTGTGCGGCGTGGCCACGTAGACGACGTCGACCGACGGATCGGCGACCAGCGCCTCGTAACTCCCGTGCGCGGCCGCGATGCCGAACTTCTCCGCGAACGCGTCTGCCGACGCCGGGGTGCGGGACCCCACCGCGGTCACGGTGAGCCCCACGGCGAGCAGATCTTTCACGAAGCTGTCGGCGATGCCGCCGGTTCCGAGAATTCCCCAGCGGATGGGCTGCGACATCGGTGTCTCCACTCGTTCGTGCGTGTTCAGAAACGACAGAAGCCCGGAGATCCGGGCTTCTTGTCTGGTCGGAGTGGGGCCGCCTCCGGGAATCGAACCCGGGACCTATTCATTACGAGTGAATCGCTCTGCCGACTGAGCTAAGGCGGCCTGGCCTCGCGACTGGCGCTCGGCACAGCAACAAAGCATAGCCGATCCGTGAGGCCCCCGCGGACACGCGAGGCCGGACGGGCGCGGGCAGTCAGACAGGGCCCGGGGCTCAGACGCGCTCGGGAACCCCGACCACGTCGCGCAGGCGCTGATACGACCGCATCACCAGGTCGGGGAGCGACGCTGTGTCCGGATGCTCGGCCCAGGCCACCCAGGCGGAGCGCGCGAGGGTCAACGAGAGCAACCCGATCAGGCGCGACCGCTCCGTGGCCTCGGCGACGTCGAGATCCTCGCCGCGCTGGCCCGCATCCTTCTCCAGACGACGGGCGACGGATGCGCACACCTCGGCCTCGAATTCGCGCATGCGGTCGATCTTCAACGCGAAGATCTGCGGGTACTGGGTCATCAGGTTGCGCCGCAGCTCGTGCAACTCAGGGTCGACACCGCCGTCTTCGGCTGCCTGCGCGGCCATGATCGCCATCAGATCCTCGAGCGGGTCGCCATCGGGCCCGGCGTTCTCGAACGCCTCCGCGATGTCGTCGGTGAGCGCGAACGGGGCGTCGCCCGCGAGCGAGGCCTCCTTCGACGGGAAGTAGTTGAAGAAGGTGCGCGGCGAGACGCCGGCGTCGCGGCTGATGTCTTCGATCGTCACCTGGTCGAGGCCGTTCTCTGCCGTCAGGCGGAGCACGGCGACCTGGATGGCACGGCGCGTGGCCCGCCTCTTGCGCTCGCGCAGGCCGAGCTCTTCGGCTTGCGGCTGACGACGGGCGGTCATGTATCCATGATCGCAGACTTCACGGAGGTCGATGCGTTTTCACAGAGCCGGGCACCGGGCACGGCGCCCGGCAGAGCACTGACAATCGGCGCGCCCGGTTCAGTTCGAGCAGTTCGGATCGCTCGAGGGAACCGTTCCGTCGAGGAAGTACGCGTCGACCACGTCGGCCACGCACGTCGACGAGTTGTAGGCCGTGTGCCCCTCGCCCTGGAAGGTCACCAGGTGGCCGTTCTCGAGCTGACCCGCGAGTGCCTGCGCCCATTTGTAGGGCGTGGCCGGATCGCCGGTGGTGCCGACGACGAGGATCGGACCGGAGCCCGTCGCGGTCACCGGGGCCGGAACGCGGCGGCTCGGGTAGGGCCACTGCGAGCAGGAGATGTCGCCATAGGTCCAGTACGGCCCGACGGTCGGCGAGGCCTTCACCAGCTCGGCGTTCTGCTCGGCCACCACCGCGGGATCGGTCGCTGCCGGGTAGTCGGCGCAGGAGATCGCGTTGAACGACTCGATCAGGTTGTCGGCGTAACTGCCGTCGGGGTTGCGGCTGTTGTAGGCATCCGCCAACTGGAACGCGAAGTCGGCGTCGCCGTCTTCGACCGAACTGAACAGCTGATCGAGGTAGGTCCAGTTCTCTTGGTTGTAGAGCGGGTAGAAGATCGCCGTGAGCAGGTTGGAGGCGCCGAGTTCGCGCCCGTCGCTGGCCCGCAGCGGGCTCTGCTCCACCTGGGCGAGCAGCTGTTGCACCTTCGTGAGAGCCTGATCGGCCGTGCCGTCGAACCAACAGCTGGAGCCACTGACGCAGTTCTGCAGGTAGGACTTCAGAGCGTTCTCGAAACCCTCCGCCTGTGAGATCGAGATGTCGAATCCGCTCGACGTGGGGTCTTCCGCGCCGTCGAGCACCATCCGCCCCACCTTGCCGGGGAAGTTCTCGGCGTATTCGGCGCCGAGGAAGGTGCCGTAGGAGTAGCCGAGGTAGTTGAGCTTCGGGTCGCCCACCACGGCGCGCAGCATGTCGAGGTCGTGGGTGGTGCTCTCGGTGTCGATGAACTCGAGCAGTGGCCCGGTGTTCTGGGCGCACTTGTCGGCGAAGTCTTTGGCGGCGGCCGTGTAGGCGTCGATCCATTCCTGCGAGCCGCGCTCGCCCGGGATGATGTCGTAGAGGTAGGCGTCGCGTTCTTTGTCGGTGAGGCAGTGCACGGCGTCGGAATGCCCGGTTCCACGCGGGTCGTAGCCGATCAGATCGTAGCTGCCCTGGAGCGACGGATGCGCCGCGTAGTCGGCGGACTGCTGCACGAAATCGTAGGCCGAGCCACCCGGTCCGCCCGGGTTCACGAACAGGCTGCCGAGCTTCGTGCCGCCCGAGGCGGGCTTCTTGATCAGCGCGAGCGAGATCGTGTCGCCGCCGGGGTTCGACCAGTCGAGGGGCGCGGTGGCGGTGGTGCAGAAGAAGCCGTCGCCACAGGACTCCCACTCGAGCACCTGCCGGTAGAAGGGCTGGAGCTCAGCCGGCACGTCTTCGCCCGTGGGCGACGACGTTACGGGCGCCGTGGTGGAGCCGGCACCCGGGTAGCCGTTCATCGGGCCGGTGAACCAGGTCGCGCATCCGGAGAGCGCGAGCATCGCAGCGGTGACGATCGTCAGCGCTGCCAGGGCGCGTCTCGCAGGGGTTCGTCGACTCCGTGTCTGTCGGATCACCGGGCAACCTTTCGTGAGGCGGAACGGCCCGCCTCGGCGAGCGTGATCAGCATGGCTTCGAGCGCAAGGGCCGGGGCCACGTTAGCGGCAATCCTCCGACGGGCGTCGGAGATCGCGTCCATCGCAGCGAGGGTCGATGACGAATCGTTATTCTCCGCCACCCGCCGCACCTCGGCCGAGATGGCCTCGTTCACCAGTTCGACCCGGGCGCCCAGCTGCAGCAGCACGATGTCGCGGTAGAGCGAGAGCAGGTCGGTGAGGATGCGGTCGATGCCGTCGCGGAGACTGCGGGTCGCCCGCCGCTTCTGGTCGTCTTCGAGCGCTTTGATCTGGGAGCGGAGCCCGGGCGGGATGGCCTGGCCGGGCTCGACACCGAGCGAACGCAGCGCCGCGGCGCGCTCCTCGGCATCCCGTTCCTCGGTGATCGCCTGGGCGTCGGCGCCCGCAATCTCGAGCAGCTTCGCGGCACCGCGCACGACGTCTCCCACCGAGGCGACGGAGAGGGCGAGTTCGATGGTCTCCGCGCGCCGGGCGCGCGCCTCGTCGTTGGTGGCGAGGCGGTGGGCCATGCCGATGTGGCTCTGCGACTCGCGAGCGGCGCGCTCGGCCGTCTCGGCGTCGACCCCGTCGCGCTTGACGAGTAGCGCAGCAACGTCTCCGGTGCTCGGCACCCGGAGACGAACGGAACGCACCCTCGAACGGATGGTGGGGAGCAGGTCGGCCTCGCTGGGCGCGCAGAGAATCCAGACCGTGCGCTCGGGCGGCTCTTCGAGAGCCTTCAGCAGCACGTTCGAGGTACGTTCGGCCATCCGGTCGGCGTCTTCGATGACGACCACGCGGTAGCGCGCGACCGAGGGCGAGAACTGCGACGACGAGACCAGTTTGCGCACCTCGTCGATCGTGATGACGACGCGGTCGGTGGCGAGGATCGCGAGATCCGGATGCGAGCGGGCGGCCACCTGCCGGCAGTCGGCGCACACACCGCATCCGCCTTCGCGGCAGAGCAGTGCCGAGGCGAAGGCGTAGGCGAGGTTGGAGCGGCCCGAGCCGGGAGGGCCGGTGATGAGCCAGGAGTGCGTCATCGAATCGGGCGCGTCGGTGGCCGTGCCGACGGGCACGGCGGAACTCTCGGCGGCGGCGCGGAACACCTCGATGGCGGCCCCTTGGCCCGTGAGGTCGTCCCAGACGGTCATGGCTTCAATCTACTGGGAGCGTCTGACAAGCAGCTCTTCGACCCGGGCCCGCACAACCGCCGCGATCTCCTCGGGCGGAAGCGCCGCGTCGACCACGAGGAACCGCTCGGGTTCCGCGGCCGCGAGAGCGAGGAAGGCTTCGCGCACCCGGCGGTGGAAGTCGCTCTTCTCGGCTTCGAGACGGTCGAAGCGCTTGTTCGCACCGTCGAGGCGCGCGCGGGCGACATCCTCGTCGAGGTCGAGCAGGATCGTCACGTCGGGCAGCAGCCCTTCGGCGGCCCAGAGCGAGAGGTTGCGGATCTCCCCGGCATCGAGCACCCGGCCGGCGCCCTGGTAGGCGACCGAGGAGTCGAGGTAGCGGTCTTGCACGACGACATCCCCGCGCTCGAGCGCCGGGCGCACCTTGGTGGCGATGTGCTGAGCGCGGTCGGCGGCGTAGAGCAGGGCCTCGGCACGCGGCGAGATGTGGCCACGACTGTGCAGCACGATCTCGCGCACCTCGGTGCCGAACTCGGTGCCGCCGGGTTCGCGGGTGCGCACAACGGTGCGGCCGAGCGCGGTGAGCCACGATTCCAGGATCTCGGCCTGGGTGGACTTTCCGGAGCCGTCTCCGCCCTCGAGCGTGATGAACACGCCGTTCACTTCTTCGGGGCGGCCTTCCGTGCGGGCGCTTTGCGCGCCGCCGGCTTCTTGGCGGCGCCGGCCTTCGGCTTCGCCGGGCCCTTCGCGCGCTTGTCGGCCAGCAGCTGCACCGCCCGGTCGAAGTCGATCTCCTCGACGGTCTCGCCGCGCGGGATCGTGGCGTTGGTCGTGCCATCCGTCACGTACGGGCCGAAACGGCCGTCCTTCACCCGGATCGGCTTGCCGCTCACCGGGTCGGCCTCGAATTCCTTGAGGGCCGAGGAGGCCTGACGTGCGCCGTACTTCGGCTGGGCGAACAGCTCGAGGGCACCGGGCAAATCGATCTCGAAGATGAGGTCTTCGCTGGAGAGCGAACGGGTGTCGGTGCCCTTCTTCAGGTAGGGGCCGAACTTGCCGCCCTGAGCGGTGATCGGTTCGCCCGATTCGGGGTCCTCGCCGACAGTGCGCGGGAGGTTGAGCAGACGCAGGGCGGTGTCGAGATCGATGGTCGCGAGATCCATCGACTTGAAGAGGGATGCGGTGCGCGGCTTGACCGCGGCGGCCGCCTTCTTCGCGGCGGGCTTCTTGGCCGGAGCCTTCTTCGTCGCGGTGGCGGTCGCCGTGCCACCCGCCGCAGCGGAGTCGGTCGTGGCGGGAACGGTCTCGGCGGCGGGGGCTTCCGGAACGACGGGATCGAGCTCGGTGACGTAGGGACCGAATCGGCCGTCTTTCGCCACGATCTCCTTGCCGTTGTCGGGGTTCACTCCGATGACGCGGTCGGTCACGACGGGGGCGTCGACCAGCTCGCGGGCCTTCTCCGGGGTGAGCTCGTCGGGCGCGAGGTCTTGCGGCAGGTTGACGCGGCGGGGCGGGGCCTCGATGTCGCCGGAGGGATCGAGCACCTCGAGGTAGGGACCGTACTTGCCGATGCGGAGCGTGATGTCATCGGTGATCGTCACCGAGTTCACGGCCTTCGCGTCGATGTCGCCGAGGTTGTCGATCACGTTGCGGAGGCCGGGGTGACCCTCGCTGCCGAAGTAGAAGCCGTTCAGCCAGTCGACCCGGTCTTCTTCGCCGTCGGCGATCTTGTCGAGGTCGGCCTCGAGCGCCGCGGTGAAGTCGTAGTCGACCAGGTCGGCGAAGAAGTCTTCGAGCAGGCGCACCACGGAGAACGCGGTCCAGCTCGGCACGAGCGCCTGGCCCCGCGGTGTGACGTAGCCGCGGTCGATGATCGTGGAGATGATCGACGCGTAGGTCGACGGCCGGCCGATGCCGAGTTCGTCGAGCGCCTTCACTAGGCTCGCCTCGGTGTAGCGCGGGGGCGGGGTGGTGTCGTGGCCCGCGGCGTCGATGTCGACCGCGTCGAGCACCTGGCCCTCTTTCAGCGGCGGCAACTTCGACTCGGTGGGCTCGTTCGAAGCGTTACGCTCCTCGTCGCGCCCTTCTTCATAGGCATGCAAGAAGCCGCGGAAGGTGATGACGGTTCCGGATGCCGTGAACTCGGCCGTCGTCGCGCCGCCGAGCTCCTCGACCGTGACCGGGCCGGCCGTGATCGTGACCGAGGCGGTCGATCCGCGTGCATCGGCCATCTGCGAGGCCACCGTGCGCTTCCAGATCAGCTCGTAGAGCTTGAAGTCGTTTCCGCGGAGCGCGGAGGACACCTCCGACGGCGTCTTGAAGACCTCGCCGGCCGGCCGGATGGCCTCGTGCGCCTCTTGCGCGTTCTTGCCCTTGCCGCTGTAAAGACGCGGCTTGTCGGGAATGGTGTCGGCGCCGTAGAGCTTCGTGGCCTGATTGCGCGCCGCCGAGATCGCCTGCTGCGAGAGCGAGGGCGAGTCGGTGCGCATGTAGGTGATGTAGCCGTTCTCGTAGAGCGACTGGGCGACACTCATGGTCTGGCGGGCCGAGAAACGGAGCTTGCGCGAAGCCTCCTGCTGCAGGGTCGACGTCGTGAACGGCGCGGCCGGTCGGCGGGTGTACGGCTTCGATTCGAGAGTGGCGACCCGGATGTCGACGCCGTCGGCCTCGAGGGCCACCTTCAGTGCGTTCGCGGCGCTCTCACCGAGGGCGACCGCCTTGCTCTTGAGCTTTCCCTGCTCGTCGTAGTCGCGGCCGCTCGCCACGCGCTCGCCGTTCAGCCGAGCCAGACGGGCTTCGAAGAAATCGGTGACCGCGCCGTCGGCGCCCTTCACTGCTCCTTCGGGAGCGAGCACGGCCGTGAGGTCCCAGTAGTTCGCGCTCGTGAAGGCGAGACGTTCGCGCTCCCGGTCGACCACGAGGCGGGTGGCGGCGGACTGCACGCGACCGGCCGAGAGGCCCGGGCCCACCTTGCGCCAGAGCACCGGTGACACCTCGTAGCCGTAGAGACGGTCGAGGATGCGGCGGGTCTCCTGGGCGTCGACGAGGGCGTCGTCGATCTGGCGGGTGTTGTCGCGCGCCGCTTCGATCGCCTCGCGGGTGATCTCGTGGAAGACCATGCGGTGCACGGGCACCTTCGGCTTCAGCACCTGCAGCAGGTGCCAGGCGATCGCCTCGCCTTCGCGGTCTTCATCAGTTGCGAGGTAGAGTTCGTCGGCGCCGGCGAGCGCCTTCTTCAACTCGGCGACCGTCTTCTTCTTCGCGTCGGAGACCACGTAGTAGGGCTCGAACTTGTTCTCCACGTCGACGGAGAACTTGCCGAGCGAGCCCTTCTTGAGCTCCGGCGGCAGATTCTTGGGCTCGACGAGGTCGCGGATGTGTCCGACCGAGGCCATCACGTCGAAGCCCTCGCCCAGGTACTGGGCGATCGACTTCACCTTCGTCGGCGACTCGACGATGACGAGCTTTCTCGGGCTGGACAACTGTTCTCCTTATATATGTCACAAGGCGGCCGACGAGCATCCGGAGCGACTCCGGTTACCTTCGCGGCCGATGACGGACACGACTGATCCGTCAGGCACACCATACACATACCCTCCCCGGGTGAACCTAATCAGGCGTTCGCCCACGAAGAAATCGGCTCCCATTGCGCGTGCAGCGTAAGAGGGGACAATGGTGATGACCACTTCAACGGAGAGGGGCTGGGCACCATGGCAGCAACTGAGAACGACAGCTACACGGCGAAGTTCACCGACGGACCGCTCGAGGGAAAGACCATCCGCACCGACTTCACCGAGGCCGGTGAACCACAGGCGCGGCTCACGATCCCGGCCGCGTCGAATGCGAAGACCTATCTCTACCGACGTTCTTCCGGGCTGGAGTTCGGCGAGTCCGAACGACCGAGCGCCGTCGACTACCGCTACGTCGAGGCCATCGTCGGCTGACGTCTCAGTCGGGGGGGGGCCGAGACCACCGGCGGCTTCCGGCGGCCCGGCGCGCGCCGAGGCGTCGATGCCGACGCCGAGCACGGTCGCCGAGACACCGACGGTGGCGATCCCCCGCGCGTCGACGGCACACGCCGTCAGCGAGACGCCGAGCGCCGATGCGAGCATCGCCGCCGCCTCGCAGGGTGAACCGGCCACACGGCCCGACGCGGTGTCCGCCGCGGCGAGCGCTGCCGCGTCGGCGGCACCCTGAAGGCTTTGCCGCGCAGCGAGCGCTCCACCGATCGGCGCGATCACCACGAGCAGGGCACAGAGCACTCCGATCACGGCGACTCCCGCGATCCCGCCGCTCCCCTGCTCGCCGGCGACCGCGACGACGACCCCGCGAACCCTCGCAGCCACGGCGCCGACCCGGCGAGCTCTCGCGAGCTTCTCGATGGCAGCTTGCACGCCAGACGGCTGTCGACGGATCATGGCGACGACTCGCCTCCCGACAGCGCCGTGTCGTCGAGAGCGCAGCCGCGCGCCTCGAAGGTGAACAGGGCGCCCAGCAGACCGGGCGTCACCTCGGTTCGTGCGGTCACGCAGACCACCGGACCGACGTGGTCGACGCTCATCTGCGCGCCGGAGTGCGCCTGGGACACTCGTGAGGCCGCGGCCCCCTCGGAGTCGCCGCGGCCGATCAGGCGCGCGGCGTCGGCCGCCGCGTCCGTCAGCGCCACCCGCACGGCCCCGATGTGGATCACACCGACGCCGAGCGCGAGGACGAGGGCCACCGCGGGCAGGATCATCGCGAACTCCGCCGTGACGGAACCCGATTCCGATCGCCATCGCTCAGATCGAGAGGGTGAGGGCACGATGGATGAGGTCGGTCAGCATGCCTTTGATCTCGTCGCCTCGCAGGATGGCGACGAGCAGCCCGGCGAAGCCGACAGCCGCGAGGGTGGCGATCGCATACTCCGCGGTGGCTGCTCCTGACTCGTCGCGCACGGCCAGCGCGACTCGGTGAAGCGCACCGGCGGGGGTCGCGAAGGCCGACCCGGCCGGCGTCGCGTCGGTGTCGTGGCGGCCCGAGCCGCGCACGGCGATTGCAGTGGTGTTCATGGTGTTCCTTTCTTCAGGGATGGGGTGTGTGGTCGGTTGCCCGGTGATCCGGTGATGTCTGAGTCATCCGGCGAGTCCGCTGGTGTCGAGCACGCCGAGGAGAACCGGTGCGACCGCCAGCAGCAGAAAGGCCGGCAGCACGCACACGCCGAGCGGAAGCATCAACCAGGTGCCGAGCGCGGCGGCGCGTTCGGTCGCTCGGCTCACCGAGTCGCGACGGACGCGGCCCGCTTCGCTGCGTAGCAGCTCGCCGGGCGGTGCTCCGGAACGGGCTGCGAGCGCGAGCACCGACTCCACGGCCGCCGCATCGCGTTGGGTGTCCAGACCGAAACTCCGCATCGTCTCGGTGACCAGGCACTTCGCCTGGGGAAGCGAGCCTCCGCCGGCTACGGCGACGGCCACCAGATCGAGCATCAGGCCCGGCGCCGGATCGACGCGACGAGCTCGGCGGAGCAGCGCTCCGCTCCAGAACCGGCCGCCCACCATCAGCAGCAGGCCGGTCATGAGGCACACGATCCCGGCCGGGGAGCCGAGCAAGGCTGTTCCGGTGTCGAGGCCCAGCAACCAGCCGGAGGCGAGAGAGAGGAGCGGCAGCACGGCGACCAGGCGCGTGGTGGCTGCCGGCCCGGCCAGCGCCGCGGCCGTCTCGCGCTCGACCCCGCCGACCGCACGCAGCGAATCGGCGATGTCTCCGAGACATCGGGCGAGGGGCGAGCCGGCCTCTGTCGCCACCGACCACGCGGCGGCGAGAACCTTCCACGGGTCACCGGCACCCACGCCCGGCCGCCTCGTCGGAGACGGTGCTTCGCGAGCGGAGGCGGCGATGGCCTCGGCGACCGCTGCGCCGCCGTCGATCCGTCGGGCGATGGTGAGAAGCCGGCGATCGCCGGACCCGTCGGAGACGTGACTCCAGGCGGCGCTCGGCGACACCCCCGCACCGATCAGAGCAGCCAGCCGCTCGACGATCGCCCCGATCTGCTCGGCCACCGGCCGTCGGTTCCGATTTCTCTCCCGCCCGTGCGAGCGGCGCGACCCACCCGCGGACGCTTCGGCCGTGGGCTGCTCCACCCGCCGCCGCGTCAACACGGCACACCGTCGCGCGCTCCCTGGGCGGCTCCGCCCTCGAGCAGCGCTGGTGGGCGGCCTGAGTCCGGCAGCGGAACATCACCGGCGGGCGCCGCTTCTCCCAGAACCTCCGCCGCCGAGCCGGGCGCCGGCAGCGCGACCGGCTCGACCACCAGCCGGTCGCGCGCATCGAGGGCCAGTCGGCCGAACTCCTCGATCTCGCGTCGCTGCTTCGACCGCCGCAGATGGCACACCAGCCCGATCGCACTGACCGCCTGCCGCGCCACGGCCTCGGCGTTCAGCCCGGCCAGCGCGCCGAGCGCTTCGAGACGGGCGGGAACGTCGGCGATGGCATTCGCGTGCAGCGTGCCGGCTCCCCCGTCGTGCCCGGTGTTCAATGCCGAGAACAGTTCGCGGATCTCGGCCCCACGGCACTCGCCGAGCACGAGTCGGTCGGGGCGCATCCGCAGCGCCTGACGCACGAGTTCGGCGAGGCCGACGGCGCCGGCGCCTTCGAGGTTGGGCTGTCGCGCTTCGAGCGCGACGACGTGGGGGTGATCGATGCGCAGCTCGGCGACGTCTTCGATGACGACGATGCGATCACCGGGGTCCGCTGCCGCGAGGAACGCCGAGAGGAAGGTGGTCTTGCCGCTGCCTCCCGCGCCGGAGATCAGCACATTGGTGCGGTCGCGCACCGCCGACTCGACCAGGGCATGGCGGGATGCGCTCAGTGCGCCCGCCCCGAACACCCCTCGCCGGTCGAGCTCGCCCAGCCGAGGACGCCCGCGCGGTGGCACTCGCACGGAGATGAGGGTTCCGCCGGTGGAGATCGGCGGCAGCACGACGTGCACTCGACGACCCTCCACCCGCACGTCGACGCACGGCGCCGACTCGTCGATGTGGCGCCCGCCGCGCGCCACCAGTCGCACCGCGAACTCGCGCAGCCGGTCTTCACCGGGGCACGACCAATCCGGCTCGAGGAGTGCGCCCGAACCCCGATCGATCCACAGTTCCCGATGGCCGTTGACGAACAGGTCGGTGACGGACGGGTCGTCGAGATACGGGGCGAGGGGCCCGAAGACCGAGTCGAGAGCGGGGGTCATGCCGAGAATCTACGAGGCTCGGAGCGCCGCCGGACGAAAGCCCGAAGATCGGTGGAGAACTCGGCTCGCGCACCCCGTTGTGGAGAACTCGCTCACCCGCCGGGAGGGGTGTGGGCCGTGAAGACGCACCCGGCCGTTAAAAGTAAAGGGGCGGCACCCAATGGGGGGAAGGGTGCCGCCGCAGCAACGCTGGATTGGGGGGAATCTCTATTGCGCTGCATCCAAACACGAGGTTTGGTAGCTCCGAGTTTACCCGCTCGAAACATAGAGGCAAACCACTCCAGCGAATTCTCAGCGACGCCCGGCCCAACGCGCGCGGCCATGCGGGCTGGGCCCGCGACGCCGGCCCGGCCCGACCGGCGACCCCACCGCTCACCCGCCGATGGCGTGCAGTATCGTCGGAGCAGGATGCAGTGCGAAGGAGCAGCGGGAGCATGACCACGAACAACATCGACAACCTCATGCACGAGTCGCGCAGGTTCCCGCCGAGCGAGGAGTTCGCCGCCGGTTCCGCGGAGACCCGCCGTCTCTACGAGGAGGCTGCTGCCGATCGCGAGGGCTTCTGGGCGAACCAGGCGCGCGAGCTGCTGCACTGGCACAAGCCCTTCACCCGCACGCTCGACTGGACGAATCCGCCCTTCGCGAAGTGGTTCGACGACGGTGAGCTCAACGTCGCCTACAACTGCCTCGACCGCCACGTGCTCGCCGGCCTCGGCGACCGCGTCGCCCTCCACTGGGAGGGCGAGCCGGGCGACCAGCGCAGCATCACCTACGCCGAGCTGACGGCCGAGGTGAAGAAGGCCGCGAACCTACTCGCCGCGCTCGGCATCGGAGCCGGCGACCGCGTGGCGATCTACCTTCCGGTCATCCCCGAGGCCGTCATCGCGATGCTCGCGGTGGCCCGGCTCGGCGCCATCCACTCCGTCGTGTTCGGCGGCTTCAGCGCCGAGAGCCTGCGCGCCCGCATCGACGACGCCGAGGCCAAGCTCGTCATCACCGCTGACGGCGGCTACCGCAAGGGCAAGGTTTTCCCGCTGAAGGCCGCCGTCGACGCGGCCCTGACCCTCACCGACGAAGCGAGCACCGTCACGAACGTGCTCGTGGTGAAGCGCGGCGGCAACGAGGTCGAATGGACCCACGGCCGCGATCTCTGGTGGCACGACGAGATCGCGCAGGTCGACTCCGAGCACACCGCGAAGGCGTTCCCGGCCGAGAATCCGCTCTTCATCCTCTACACCAGCGGCACCACGGGAAAGCCCAAGGGCATCCTGCACACCAGCGGCGGCTACCTCACGCAGGTCGCGTTCACGCATCGGCAGGTCTTCGACCTCAAGCCCGAGACGGATGTCTACTGGTGCACGGCCGACGTCGGCTGGGTGACCGGCCACAGCTACACGGTCTACGGTCCGCTCGCGAACGGCACCACCCAGGTGCTCTACGAGGGCACACCCGACACCCCGCATCCGGGTCGCTGGTGGGAGATCATCCAGAAGTACGGGGTCACCACCCTCTACACGGCGCCGACCGCCATCCGCACCTTCATGAAGTTGGGACGCCAGATCCCCGCCGAATTCGACCTCAGCAGCCTGCGACTGCTCGGCTCGGTCGGCGAACCGATCAACCCGGAGGCCTGGATCTGGTATCGCGAGGTCATCGGCGGCAACACCACGCCCGTCGTCGACACCTGGTGGCAGACCGAGACCGGCGCCATCATGATCTCCGCCCTGCCCGGCGTCACCACCCTCAAGCCCGGGTCGGCGCAGGTTCCGGTGCCCGGCATCGCGATCGACATCGTGACGGATGACGGCACCCCTGTGGGCGAAGACGAAGGCGGCCTACTCGTGGTCACCGAGCCCTGGCCGGCCATGCTCCGGGGCATCTGGGGCGATCCGGAACGTTTCAAGGAGACCTACTGGGAGAAGTTCGGCGACAAGTACTTCGCCGGCGACGGCGCCCGCTACGACAAAGACGGCGACATCTGGCTGATGGGCCGCGTCGACGACGTGATGAACGTGTCGGGGCACCGCCTGTCGACGGCCGAGATCGAATCGAGCCTGGTGTCGCATCCGATGGTCGCCGAAGCGGCCGTGGTGGGCGCGAGCGACGAGACCACCGGACAGGCGGTCGTGGCGTTCGTCATCACCCGAGCCAGCCAAGCGGATGCCGCCGGCAAAGACGACGCGGCCGCCGTGCTGCGGGCGCACGTCGCGCAGCAGATCGGCGCGATCGCCCGGCCGCGTCAGATCTTCATCGTCTCCGAGCTGCCGAAGACGCGCTCGGGCAAGATCATTCGCCGCCTCCTGCGCGACGTGGCCGAGGGTCGCGAGATCGGCGACACCACCACCCTCGCCGACACATCCGTCATGACCCTCATCAGCGAAACCCTGCGCTGACCTCGGCGAGACGTCAAAATCCGCCCGAAAACGCGACTTTTCGGGCGGATTTTGACGTCTCGCGAGGAGGGTTAGGCGAATTCGACGATGAGCTCGACCTCGACCGGGGAATCCAAGGGCAGCACCGCGACGCCGACGGCGGAGCGGGCGTGCACGCCGCGGTCGCCGAACACGTCGACCAGGAACTCCGACGCCCCGTTGATGACGCCGGGCTGCCCGGTGAACGAGGGATCGGATGCGACGAAGCCGGTGACCTTCACCACGCGCGTCACGCGATCCAGCGAACCGAGCACGCTCTCCACCGCGGCGAGGGCGTTGAGGGCCGCGACCTGCGCGAATTCCTTCGCCGCCGACGGCGAGACCAGGAGCGGGCCGTCGCCGACCTTGCCGGTCTGCGGGAGCTGGCCGCCGACGAACGGCAGCTGGCCCGCGGTGAAGACGAGGTTGCCCGAGACGAGGGCCGGGGTGTAGGCCCCGGCGGGCGCCGACACGGAGGGCAGGCTGATTCCCAGGTCGGCCAGGCGATCGCTGATCTGCGACATCCGGGTCACTTCCCTTCGCTTGCGACGGGGCGCTTCAGATAGGCCACGAGCCCGCCTTCCGGGCCGGTGACGATCTGAACGAGCTCCCAGCCGTCCGATCCCCAGGTGTTCAGAATCGCGGCGGTGTTGTGGATCATGAGCGGTGTCGTCACGTATTCCCAGGCAGGCACAGGGCCCCTTTCACGGCTATTTGTAGGTTTGTCGCTTACCCTTGATCCTATGTCTGCCCCGAAAGCCACGGCTAGCGGTGTGGTCGGGGCCATTCTCGGCATAGTAGGGATGAGCGCAATCGCGGGCATCCTCGTCACTGCCATGGTCACGCCCGCGCTCGCTGTCACCGGCATTGCCGCGAACAACTCCATCGGTATGTTCGAGAACCTCCCGAGCTACATCAAGCCCGATGCGCTCGCCGAGAAGACGAACATCTACGCGACGAAGAGCGACGGCACCCCCGTGCTGCTCGCCTCGGTGTTCGAGCAGAACCGCGAAGAGGTGGGCTGGGACCAGATCTCCCAGTACGTGAAGGATGCGGTGATCGCCACCGAAGACCCCCGCTTCTACAGCCACGGCGGCGTCGACATCGCGTCGACCCTGCGTGCGGCGGCGGGCAACGCGCTCGAGACCTCCGCGAGCGGTGCGTCGACGATCTCGATGCAGTACGTGCGCAACATCCTGGTACAGAAGGCCGAGGCCATCCAAGACGAGGCGGAGCGCGACGCCGCGTACGCCGAGGCCACGAAGACCTCGGTCGACCGCAAGCTGAAAGAGATGAAGCTCGCGATCGGCCTCGAGAAGGAGTTCTCGAAAGACGACATCCTGCTCGGCTACCTCAACATCGCCCCCTTCGGCGGGCGGGTCTACGGCATCCAGTCGGCAGCGCAGTACTACTTCGGGGTCAACGCCTCCGACCTGACAGTCGCCCAGGCGGCCAGCCTGATCGCCACGGTGAACGAGCCCAACGGCCTGCGTATCGACCAGGAAGAGAACATCCCCGACAACCAGGCGCGTCGCGACAAAGACGTGCTGCCCGCGATGCTCAAGGAGCACAAGATCACGCAGGCGCAGTACGACGAGGCCATCGCGACGCCCGTGACGGCGAACATCGTGCAACCGTCGACCGGTTGTCAGACCGCCAACCCCATCGGGGCCGGGTTCTTCTGCGACTACATCACGCACGTCGTGAAGAACGACCCCGCCTTCGGCGCCGACGAAGACACGCGGTGGACGAACTTCAAGACCGGCGGTTACCAGATCTACACGACGCTCGACGTCGATCTGCAGACCGCGGCCAAGAGCGCCATCGACAACTACGTGCCCTACACCTACGACTTCGACCTCGGCGGCGCACTCGTGACAGTGGAGCCCGGCACCGGGCGCATCCTCGCGATGGTGCAGAACAAGGACTTCAGCGACGATCCCGAGGTCACGGCCACCAACCTGGGTGCTTCGGCGATCAACTACAGCACCGATTACGACTACGGCGGATCGACCGGATTCCAGGTGGGCTCGACCTACAAGATCTTCACCCTCGCCGAATGGCTGAAGACCGGCCACTCACTGGGCGACGTGATCAACGGAAACCCCGGCACGCTGAATCTCGCGCAGTTCAAGGACAGCTGCACCGGCGGCAACGGCGGCACGTACTCGGTGAAGAACGACGGCGGATCGGCGCCCGGAAACGTCACCGTGATGCAGGCCACGCGCGACTCGGTCAACCTCGCCTTCCTGCGCATGGCGCAGAAGCTCGACCAGTGCGAGATCCGCAAGACGGCGGAGGCCTTCGGAGTGCACCGGGCCGACGGCGACCCCCTCGGCGAGAACCCGGCCGACGTGCTGGGCACGAACGAGATCGCCCCGCTCACGATGGCAGCGGCCTTCGCGGCCGTGGCCAACCAGGGCACCTACTGCTCGCCCATCGCGATCAGCAAGATCCTGGATTCGTCCGGCAACGAGCTCCCCGCTCCCCAGTCGACCTGCACCCAGGCTGTCGATCCGACGATCGCAGCAGCCATGACGGTCGCGCTCCAGGGCGTCATCAACGGCGGCACCGGCTCGCAGTCGAACCCGAACGACGGCATTCCGCACTTCGGCAAGACCGGAACCACCGACTCCGAGAAGGACACCTGGTTCGTGGGCGCGAGCACCAAGCTCGCCACGGCCGTGTGGATCGGGAACGTCGTGGGCACCGTGTCGATCAGGAACACCTCCATCAACGGCGAGAGCGGCGGAAACGTGCGTCACGACGTGTGGAAGCAGTACATGACGGATGCCGACGGCAAGTATGGCGGCGACGCCTTCCCCGACGCTCCGTCACTGCTCCGGAACGGCGTGCAGGTACAGATCCCGAACATCGCGGGAATGTCGGTCGACGACGCGAAGGCCGCCCTCACCGCGGCGGGCTTCGACTACGACGACGGCGGCGTGATCGACTCGGTGCAGCCGGCCAACAAGGTCGACAGCAGTTCGCCGAGCGGCACGGCGTCGAAGGGGTCGACCGTCACCGTCTTCACCTCGAACGGCCAGCTGCGCACCGTGCCCAACGTGGTCGGGATGAGCCCCGACGACGCGAAGAAGGCCATCACCGGTGCGGGTATCGAGGCGGGCCAGATCGTGTTCGACGGCCCGTCGTCGGGCAATGCCAAGGTCACGGCCACGAACCCCGGGGCGGGAAATCCGATCCGGTTCGGAACCGACAGGCTCAGGGTCACCACGAAGGCGGGCTAGGGTGACTGCTGCCACCCGGGCCACCGCGACTTCGCTCGGCGTCGTCGCGGTGGCCGGAGCTGCGGCGTTCGCCTATGGCACCTTCGTCGAGCGTCGGCAGTACACCCTGCGCACGGCGACCGTGCCGGTGCTGCCGGCCGGCGCAGCCGACATCCGGGTGCTCCACATCTCCGATCTGCACATGGCGCCCTGGCAGACCGACAAACAGGAGTGGATTCGCGGCCTCGCGCGCTTGAACCCGCACCTGATCGTCGACACCGGCGACAACCTCGGTCACCGCGACGGCATCCCGGGGGTGCAGGCGGCCTTCGACGTCTTCCGCGGCGTTCCCGGCGTCTACGTGAACGGCTCGAACGACTACTTCGGGCCTTCGTTCAAGAACCCGCTGCGCTACTTCATGGGCCCCTCCAAACACACCGGCACCGCCGAGCGGCTCGACACCGAGCGGCTCGAGGCGTATTTCGACTCGCTCGGCTGGAAGAATCTCAACAACCGCGCCGCCACCACCGACGTGAACGGCACGATCATCGATTTCTTCGGCGTGGACGATCCGCACCGGCACTACGACAAGCTGGAGCGCATCCCCGGCGCTCTCGACGAGCTCCGGGAGGAAGACGACCGCGGTCCGCGTCTCACCATCGGTGTGGCCCACGCCCCCTATCAATACGTGCTGAACTCCTTCGTGACCCACGGCGCGGAGATCATTTTTGCGGGGCACACGCACGGCGGACAGGTCTGCGTGCCGGGTTATGGCGCGATCGTCACCAACTGCGACATCCCGCGCAAGCAGGTCAAGGGTCTGAGTCTCTGGCGGCACGGCTTCCACTCGGCCTACCTCAACGTCTCCGCGGGCCTCGGCACCTCGATCTATGCCCCGTTCCGGTTCGCCTGCCGCCCCGAGGCGACACTGCTGACGCTCACCGCCAGGGCGTGAGCGGGAGCGGTCTCCGGCTGCAGGAATTTCGGCTATCCTTGTTAAGGCCTCAGCCGCGGTTTGCGCTGGAGCACACACACCTCGGGGTGTGGCGCAGCTTGGTAGCGCGCCTCGTTCGGGACGAGGAGGTCGTGGGTTCGAATCCCGCTACCCCGACGAAACAGAACCGGCCGGAGACATCGTCTCCGGCCGGTTCTTCGTTTTCACGGGCAGGTCGCCGAGGCGACGTCACCATCCCGGGCCGACGTCACCCGGGGCTGTCGATGTCGAAACGGTCGAATTCGCTGTGCGACACGGCGGCCGCGCGCGGCATGTCGAGTGAGCGGATGCGCCGCCGCATGCCGTCGAGCAGCGCGTCGTCCTGCGGGTCGGCGTAGCTGGACTCGATGGGCCGGCTGATGAACTGGCTGGCCGGCCCGATCACGAGTTGCACCGAGGTGGGCCGCCCGTCGTCGTCGACGACCGGGATGTCCACGGTCTCCGCCCGTTCGTTCTGACCGAGTGCCGCTGCGAGCTGCAACAGCGTGTCGGCGATGACGTCCGCCGTCGAGAACGTCAAGCCTGCATAGGAGACACTCTTCATCTCTCCACCATGCTCCTGGTCACCCGGAGCGGCAACCCCGGCCGACCGGCCGGCGCGAGCGGCGGCTACTTCGCGGCGGCCGTCACGGTGACGGTGAACGACACGGTGGAATCGGTCTCGGAGTTCGAGAGCACGACATCCGCTGTGCCCTCGGTCAACGGCTTGAGACCCGGGTTGAACTGTGCGCTGCCGTCGTCTTTGCCGGGCACGAACTCCACCACCGATTCGTCGGAGATCTTCGCCGTCCAGGCGGCCACGTTCTCGTCGTCTCCCGTCACCAGGTCGACCACGTTGTCGAGCGGCACCTCGACGGTCGTTCCGTCGGCGTCGGCCAACTCGACGATGATCGGGGGGAGCACGGAGTTCGAGGTGGCGCTGCTGGTGGGGTTCGAGCCGGAATCGGTGCCGCTCGTCGTCGAGCAGGCCGAGAGTCCGAGGGCCGCGGCGCCGACGATGGCGAAAGCGGCGAGAACTCGAGTCGTCTGGTGATGCATCATTGCCCCCTGGGATGTTCGCTGTGTGTTCGGATCAACGGCTAAAACGTAGCAGTTCGCCGCTCAGATCCGGCCGAGCACACCGTGGGACTCTTCGAGGTAGCAGGCACCGCAGAGCGACTCATAGGTCACGTCTTCGCCGTCGATCGCCACCTGAGCGCCATCGAACACATAGCGATCGCCGATCTTGCGGGCGTTGAAGATGGCCTTGCGCCCGCAGCGACAGATGGTCTTGAGTTCTTCGAGACTGTGCGCGACCTCGAGCAGCCGGATGCTGCCGGGGAAGCCGGCGGTCTGGAAATCGCTCCGGATGCCGTAGGCCAGCACGGGCACGCCGTCCATGATGGCGATGCGCAGCGCGTCGTCGACCTGTGCCGGCGTGAGGAACTGCGCCTCGTCGATGAGCAGGCAGTTCACGTCGACCCCGGTCTCGGCCACGATCTCGTCGCGCCGGGCAGCGAACTCGACCCGCACGTCGGTGTCGGGCGCGATCAGGAAGTCGGCGTCGCGAGTGACCCCCAGGCGCGAGACGATCTGCATGTCGCCTTTGGTGTCGATCGCGGGCTTCGCGATGAGCACCTGCTGACCGCGCTCCTCGTAGTTGTAGGCGGCCTGCAGCATCGCGGTGCTCTTGCCGCTGTTCATCGCCCCGAACCGGAAATACAGTTTCGCCACCCGAATACCTTATGCCCCTTCTCCATGCCTCGGTCGAGGGTGACCCGGAGGGTGAATTGACCGGGTTTCGCCACAGTTGTACCCGTTCGCAGCGCACCATTGAGTCATCAGTTCACCCGAATTGCAGACCGATCGCAGATTCCCCATCCTCGCGATCGGTCGCCTGACCGGCCGTTGGTTCCCCATCCCGCGGCCGGTCTTCTTCTTTTCTGACGACGCTCATCAGAACAGCATCGGCTGGCTGTCGCCCACCGGCCCGAAACTCGGGCCCACCGGCTTGTCGAGCCGCCCCGGCGGGGCCACTCCCCCGGTGACACCCGACGGCCGGCTGCGGTTGAGCCCGTGCTTGCGCACCAGCGGCCGCATCCGTTCGGAGAGCCACTCTCGGTATTCCTTCGGCGCATAGGTTCCCTTCGCGTAGATGCGCGCATAGGCCGACACGAGCTCCGGATGCTCGCGGCTGAGCCAGGCCATGAACCACTCCTTCACACCCGGCTTGAGATGGAGCGCCGAATAGACGATGCTCGACGCCCCGGCTTCTGCCACCCGGGCGAGCGCCCGGTCGAGATGCTCCACCGAGTCGGTGAGCAGCGGCAGGATCGGCATCAGGAACACCTGGCACTCGAGACCCTTCTCGCGCACCGCCGTGACCGTGGCCAGCCTCGCCTTGGTGCTCGGGGTGCCGGGCTCGATCGACTGCTGCAACTCGTCGTCGTAGACCGCGATCGACATCGCGATGCTCACCGGCACGACCTCGGCGGCCGACGCGATCAACCCCAGATCGCGCCGCAGCAGAGAGCCCTTGGTGAGGATGGAGAACGGTGTGCCCGACCCGGCGAGCGCCTCGATGATCGACGGCATCAGCGCATACCGCCCCTCGGCCCGCTGGTAGGGATCGGTGTTGGTGCCGAGCGCGACCGACGGGTGCTGCCACGACTTTCGTGTGACCTCGCGGGTGAGCACCTCGCCGACGTTCACCTTCACCACGATCTGCTGATCGAAGTCCTTCCCGGCGTCGAGTTCGAGATAGCCGTGGGTGGGCCGGGCGAAGCAGTAGACGCAGGCGTGCGAGCAGCCGCGATAGGGATTGATCGTCCAGGCGAAAGGCATCACCTTGCTGGCTCCGGACACGTGGTTGAGTGCGCTCTTCGCGAGCACCTCGTGAAAGGTGATGCCCGCGAACTCCGGCGTCTGCACCGACCGCACGAGATTGTTCAGCCGCGCGAGCCCGGGCAACGTCGAGGGCGCTTCGGTGTCGAGGGTCTGTCCGTTCCAGCGCATGAAGAGATTCGAACATACATTCGAATATCGGTCAAGTGCGGATGGGGCCACAATGTAACCACACGCGTCAGGAGAGGCGGTGGTCATCGTGCGACACGACAGCGGCTGGGTTTCCCAGATCCAGGCGACCGACCACCTGTCGGCCGGGCAGTACGCGGCCATGGCGGAGTGGATCGCCCCGCAACCGCACAGCACCATCCTCGACATCGGCTGCGGGCCCGGGGGCTTCCTGCCCTACCTGGCCGATATCGCCCCCATGGCACACATCGTGGGGGCCGACCACGACGAGGAATCGCTCGACGCCGCGCGCTCCCTGGTGACCACCCTCGCACTCGGCGACCGGGTGCTGATCGAGCACGGCGATGTCCTCGACCCGGAGAGCCAGCCCGGCCCGTTCGATCTCGTCGTCTCCCGGCAGATGGTGCGGCATCTGCCCGATCAGGTCGACGGCCTGCGCCGGCTCGCCGCCCGGCTCGCGCCCGGCGGCCGGCTGATCGTGGGCGAGGGCGGACTGGTCACGCACTACCTCCCGTTCGAACTCGGCCGGGGCACGCCGGGACTGATGCATCGGCTGGTGATGGCACAGGCCATCCGATACGCCGGGATGCGCGCCGAGCTCGACCATCCGGTCACGTCCCGCTACGGCTGGAACGTGGTGCTCGAACGCGCCGGACTCGTCGTGGAGGAGACGATGAGCTTTCTCTGGGACGTGCCGGCCCCGGTCGCCGACGATGCGCGGGCGCACATCCGCAACACCCTCCTGCGGCTGCTCACCGGCGCCACGCGGAGATACCTCTCCGAGGAGGACATCGAGACGCTGGAGTGGCTGCTCGACCCGGCGAACCCCGACGGCGTCGAGCACCGTCGCGACCTCTTCATCCTGGGCGCAGCGACGCTGCACCGGTGCAGCCTGCCCCGGGCCGCCTACGCCTCGTAGAGCTCGAGCGGCAGCCCGTCGGGGTCGGCGAAGAACATCATGGCATTGCCCGTGTGCGGGTCGGTGCGGAGCTCTTCGCAGGCCACGCCCTTGCCGAGCAGCTCCTCACGCGCATCCGCCACCGAATCGACCTCGAAAGCCAGATGGCGGAGCCCGGTGGCCTCGGGATGCGTCGGCCGCGGGGGCGGGGAGGGAAAGGAGAACAGTTCGATCAGGTACTCGCCGTTCAGCGCCAGATCGCCCATCCAGGAGTCGCGTTCGGCGCGGTAGACCTCGCTCAGCAGCGTGCAGCCGAGCACATCGAGGTAGAAGGCCTTCGAGCGCTCGTAGTCGGTGGCGATGACGGCGATGTGGTGCACGCGGTTCAGTTTCACGAACCGATTCAAGCACGGATGGCCCGGAACGATTTAGCGGGATGAGAGGACCCGATACTCTCATCCCGCAAGGAGACGTCAGCAGGCCTGCCATGTGGTGCCGTTACCCTTACGGCCATGAACCAGGCCCGCGCTCGACGTCCCCGTTGGCCTCACATTACACCGTCGGAGCCGTCGGCGAACGAGGTTGCGCGAGGTTGGCGCGCGGTTCGCGCGCCGCGTCGCAGAACCGGCGCATCATTCGTATTCTGCTCGTAACATGCCGCTAACCTGAGCGGGATAGCCTCGAAGACGTGAACGATATTGTGATCCTTCGAAAGACAGGCACCATCGCCACTCTCGGCCTCGCGGGTCAAGATCCGAAGACCAGCGCGCCGCTCGCCACCGTCTACCTCTTGAAAGACGGCTGGTACATGAAACTCACCCATCGACATGATCGATTCGCGTGGTCGGGGCCGTTCGACGCCCCCGAAGACGCGATCGAGCGCTACACCCCGGCCGACGCGACCGGCCCGCTCCTCCGTCTCGCGGGCTGACCGGCCCAGACGGGAGTCAGGCGTCGCCCGCCCCACGGCGGGCGATGTCGGCGTGGGTGTAGCTGCCCTGCGGATTGCGGCCGAGCCTGTCGCGCACGGCGGCCACGACCACGTGCCGCAGGTGCGTCATGCGCCCTGCCCGCAGGATGCGGCCACGGAACGAGTACGCATCGAGATAGGCCAGCCGCGGCGCCCAGATCGGCCGCCGGCGCCGGTTCGAGACGCCGGCCGTCAGGTGCAGGAAGGCTTGCGTGGTGCCGATCGCGCTGGCGAGGTCGACGCCGGGCGCGATCGACGGGAGCGACACGCTCGAGCCGTCGGGCGCATCCGTCGTCATGGCCACGAGGCCGCGCAGATCGCTGTAGGCCGGGATGTAGGGCAGGAACCGGGAGTAGTCGACCTTCGAGGTGGCGATCTCCTCGAGCGACGCGTTCTCCGGCAGACCCATGAAGCGCTCGAAGGTCCAGCGGCTCTGCGGATGGAAGGAGGTGACCTGGGCGGCGAAGCCGACGTTCACCACGAGGACGTCGGGGATGCCGAGCGCCCGTGCGTGCCGCGCGATGGTGGTGCCGATCTCCGGATGCGTGGTCTCCGACTCGTCGAAGACCAGCGCGGCGCCCTCGAGGAACTCCCCGACGTTCTCCGTGGTGACCCCGTCGCGGTAGACGTGCACCACGGCCGCCGGATTGATCTCCCGCACCTGCTCGCGAAAGACCTCCGCCTTCGACCGGCCGTAGGTGGCCGTGGTCGCCCCGGGCACGCGGTTGGCGTTCTGCGGCTCGAAGTCCTCGGGGTCGGCGATGCTGAAGCTCGCCACACCCATCCGGGCGAGCTTGGTGCCCACCTGGAAGCCGACTCCTCCGACTCCGGCGATCGCGACCCGCGAGGAGAGGAGTGCCTGCTGCTCCGCCTCGCTCCAGAAGCCGTAGTTGCGCGCGAACTCGGGCGAGCCGATCGACTTCATCCGCTTTCGGGCACGGCGTCGACGACGGCCGCCGCGCGCTGGGCTCGCGAGACGCGGCCGAAGTACTCCAGTGCGCCGTCGGCCGCCTCGAGCGTGCCGAGGATGGTGGCGTTGCGCTCGGTGATGCGAGCCGCCGAGCCGGCCAGGTCGAACTCGACCGGCAGGTTGTAGTCGAGGTAGTGCTCGATGTAGCGGGGTTCGCCGATGCGCGAGATGGCGAGCACCCCGGCGAGGTGCCGCTCGAGCCAGGGTTCGATGATGGCGAAGGTGCGGCCGACGTCGTGCGACGAGAAGTAGGCCGACATCAAGGCGAACAGGTGCCACTGGATGAGTTCCTGCATGGCGACCCGCTCGTGCCGGGCGATGACGCGCGAGACCTCGACGCATCCGAGGTCGAGCGGATGGTCGGCGAAGAGCTCGGGACAGAACTCCTCCACCGGCAGAGGACGGTTCTCGCCGTCGGCCCCCTTGATGATGGTGCGGGCCACACCCACGATCCGCACGCCTTCGGGCGCGTTCTCGAGAACGGCGAAGGTCACGGAGCGGGCGTCGTCGGCGTCGCGGTCGGTTCCGTCGGCGGAGAGATCGGACGGATCGAGTTGCCCGGTCTGCTCCACGTAGACTCGTCGACGGAACTCGAAATGCTGCCGATAGACGTCTTCGAAGCCGGGGAGGGCGACACCGTTGACGCCGATGATGCCTGTCGCCAGTCGCGCCTCAGGCTCGACGATGAACGCGGGGGAACCCGCGATGACCGGAATGACCGCCGCGTTGCTTACGGAGCGATCAATTCGTGACACCGCTCAACTTTCGCGAAATCGACTGAGCGACAGTCTTCGTCCGGAGCACTTCGAATCCTCCGTCTTCAGGGGGTGGGTGGCCGCCCGGCGTGTCCGCGCGAAGCACGCTGCCGTTGTCCCGAGCATAGAAGTGCGGCAAGGGGTTTGCAACTTGGGACATTATGTCTCAAAATGGTGCTGAGAGGGGCACGTATGTCTGAGAACAGCTGGACCAAGGCCGGAGCGGGCCGCACTCGCGTGCCCAAAGACGAGGTGCGCGCGAAGCTCCTCGACACCGCCATGGCACTCGTTCAGGCCAACGGTCTGACGGTCGGTTTCGAGCACCTGTTGATGGACGATCTGATCAAGGAAGCCGGTGTTCCGCGGAGCTCCGTCTACCGTATCTGGGAGTCCAAGGAGGCTTTCTTCGAGGAGCTCCTGAGCGAGGTCGCCAACCAGGTCTCCCCCGGCCGGGCCGACGAGGAGTCGCTCGTGGCCACCTGGGAGTACCTCGGATTCCGCGCCGACGAGCTGCGCACCCCCGAGGGCCGCCGCCGCATCCTCGTGGATGTCACGGGCCTGGCCGCCGAGCAGAACTTCGAGTCGGTCACCTCCTCCATCCAGTGGCGCACCTACGTGGCTCTGTCCTCCACCGCTCTCTCCTACCCCGATGCGCGCGTGCGCGAGCGCATCATCGAGGCTCTTCGCAACAGCGAGCTCGCCTTCCTCGATCAGATGGAGGTGTTCTACCGCAACATCGTTCCCGCGGTGGGCTACCGCCTCCGCCCCGACCTCAACGACGACTACCGCCCCCTGGTGGTGGCCGCGGCCGCCATCATCGAGGGTCTCGGCATCGCCCGCACCACCATCCCCGACCTGGTGGAGGGCCGCTACAACGTCGACAACGAGGGCCGGCCGGCCGAGGTGTCGCTCGCCGCGATCTCATATCACGCCATCATCATGGCGTTCATCGTGCCCGACCCGGCCTACGACGCGGAGGCCGCCATCGCCCGGCTCAGCTCCGGCATCGACGAGATGCCTGTGGTGCAGCCGCGCAGCCGCGACTACGACGGCATCGACGACTGAGGCCCCGACGCCGGCCCCGACGCCGGTGCCGGAACGGTCTTCGGTTCGAAGGCGAACAGCATCCGCAGCTCCCCCTCCACGACGCTGACGGTGGAGCGCCCGAACACGGCGTTCATCACGGCGATGGATGAGCCGAACCGCACACGCACGCCGGTCTCACCGCCGTCGTAGGGCGCGAGCAGCAGGATGCTGCGATGCCGGCCCACCTCGCGCAATCGCACCACCACGGGTGAGGCCGATCGCGTGCGCACCGCGACGAGTGTCGTGACGACGGCCCGCAGAGCCACTTTCTGCTCCATGGTGAGGCGCTCCGCGAGGTCGCCCGGGTCGTCGGCCTGCAGGGCGTCCGGATGCGCGCGCGCCAGTCGCTGCAGCCAGGGCAGCGCCATGTCGGTGATGATCACCGAACGCAGCACCGCGGAGATGCGGCGCGCGCGGGCGGCATCCGCCTCGGTCACCTCGCCGCGTTCGAGCACGCCCTCGAGGAACGGCACCACGTCGACCGAGAGCGCTTCACGACCGGATTCGCGGAGCAGTTCCCGCAAACGGATGCGCACCCGTCGGCTGAGCCCGCTCTGCTCGCGCAGTGCGGATTCGGCGGAGCGGGAGAGCAGCAGACTCAACCGGTAGGAGAACACCGACGCCCCCACGCCGAACAGAACAACGGGCGTCGCTGCGATCACCGCCGAGGTGACCGGAGAGGCGAGATCGGGCATGGCGGAGGTCTCGAGCGCGGCGGTGCTGCCGACGATCACCGCACTCACGGCGGTGACCAGGGCGAGATCCCGGCCCGGCCGGAACTCGGAGAACGTCAGGATGACGATGCCCACCACCAGCGGGCCCCAGTTGTCCCAGATCACGTTCGAGGTGCCCCAGGTGCTGACGCTCGAGGCGACACTCGCGAGTACCGCTGCAGCCACCGCGCCGGCCAATCCCCCGAAACGCGCCGGGGAGCGCACCGGATCGGTGACCAGCATCACCAGCACGGCGGCGACGACGACGAATGCGATGGCGACGCCCGCGAAGAACGGATCTCTCACCTCGGCGCCGGCCGTGAGGGTGCGCACGATCGCGTAGATCATCGACCCGATGGCGGCCACGCCGATGAGGGGGTAGATCGAGCGGGCGACGATCGGATCGAGCCTCTGCGGAATGCCCCGCCAGGCCAAGAAGCCGATCATCGGGGTTCCCAGGCGTGTTCGGGTGCCACCGGCAGGGTGAACATGAAGGCGGTTCCGTTACCGGGCGACGTCCAGAGCTGCGTCTGCCCGCCGGCGTCGCGGATGCGGCCCACGATCGACTGCGAGACCCCGAAGCGGTCTCGCGGCACGGCGGCCGGGTCGAAGCCTCGGCCGGCGTCGGCGATCAGCACGACCACCGCGTCCGCCTCGCCGTCGACCACGAGTTCGGCTCGATCGACGCCCGAATGCTGGCGCACGTTCACGAGCACCTGCCGCAGCGCCAGGGCGAGGGCGGAGGCGGAGGCGGGCGTGAAGCGGTGCAGCGACGCGATGTCGCCGGAGACGTCGACCGTGAGGCCCTCGGAGCGGCTCGCCGCCACGACAGCGGCCAGCTCGGCCGGCAAGCCGCCGTCGCGGGGGGCCGCTCCCGGCACTGCTGTCTCATCGGGCCACCAGGAGCCCTCGGCGATCAAGGCCAGATCGCGCTGGATCGCTTGCCGCTGCGACTCCCCGAGCGGGCCGGGCACCTGGTGCGAGAGCACGGTCAACTCGCTCAGCACGGTGTCGTGGAAGAGGGCGACGACCTGCGACTCGAGCTCCTGCTGGTAGTGCATGGCGTCGGCGTCGCGTCGGGCCCGGGCGACCGCGCGCTGGTCGCCTTGGGTGCGACGGCGCAGCAGCAGATCGGCGGCGCAGATGACGATCACGACGGCGGTGGAGGCTGCGGTCATGAAGTCGAACGTCGGGAAGCGACCGGCCTCGAGCGCCGCGGCGGTCACGGCGAGCTGGCCGACCACGTAGGCGCTGCAGATGAGCACGAGCGACTGGACGCCGAGCAGACGCGGCGCGACCGTGTAGACCACGGCGATCTGCGGCAGGGCGAGGATGAACGGCGACTCGACGATCGCCTCCGGAGCGTTGGAGAGGAGGATGGAGGAGTAGAAGCCGATGCACACCGCGGCGATGAGCAGGTAGGCGATGGCCACGAACAGCGAGTGCTGGAAGTGCCGCAGAACCATCAAGGCGCCGATCGGCACCAGGAAGAGCAGTGCGAGCCACACGTCATAAGGCGAGTTGACGTTGCGCAGTACGACGAGGGCAGCAGCGATCACGAGCGCGCTCGAGCCCAGCGCCAGCGAGGCGCTCGAAAGGGCGAGCACGGCGCTCCGCCCGCTCGCCTCGCGCGGCATCCCCAGCGTCATCGGCACCCCCAACGATCCCCCTCGAGTCTCGCACGACGGGTGCGGACCTTCGACCGGGCAGCCGGTCGTCAGGCCGGCGCGGCGGGGGTCACTCCTCGAACTGGAGCTGCTGCATCAACTGCTCGCGCGACGATACCCTCAACTTGCCATAGGCGCTGCGCATCTGAGTCTTCACCGTGTTGACACTCACAGCGAGGTGCTCGGCTATCTGCGGATTCGAGAGGCCCCTCAGCGCGAGTTCGACCACCCGTCGCTCGCGGCGGGTCAGACTGTCGGCCCCGGGCATGACGACCGGCTCGGATGCGGCCTTCAGCCGCATCGAGACCTCCGTATCACCGAGCTCGTGGAACAGCGCAGCTGCGTCGAGCCTGGTCTGCGGGAGAACCATTCGGAACGCAGAATAGTGCCGATTGTAATGAGCCAGCTCGACAGCGCGCTCGAGCAACTCCGGGTACCGCCCGAGCTTGTCTGTCTCGGCCGACACGAGCAGAGCGCGCACAAGAACCCGAGGTCGTGAATTCGCCACATGCTTGAGCGGATCCGAGAGCCGTCGCCCAGCAGCATGGTTGCCCACCGCGATCAGACGCCTGACATGCAGCCCCACCGCGATCTGCCGTATCAGGGGAGCATCGGCCGTCAGCTGCTCCGACTCCATCATCCGGAGGGCGCCCGCGGTCCGGCCGAGCTCGGTCAAGAGAAGGTATCGGGCCACGGACAGGTATTCCGAGGTGGCCGGTGACCGCATCTCGCCGCGTGGCAGATCGCCGAGCAGTTGGTCCATGCCGGCAAGCAGCTGCTGAGCGTCGCTCGATGACGACGTCACGAGGGCCGAGACGAAGTAGTACTCCCCGACATCGTCGACGGACTGCGCGATGTCGATCGTGTCGAGCACCGCTCGAGCTCCGGCCCGGTCGAGACGGTCGACCTTGATCAGGGCGTCGGCCAGCAAAGCCTTCGTGGTCGCGAATGCGGACCACCAGCCCTCGCTCGGCGGCGCCGGGATCTTCTCGAGCCACGCAGCGGCCTCGCGGTCTTGGCCGGCGAGCGCGCGAAGGTAGGCGAGCGCGCCCGCGGCCGAGGTCATCGTCATTCGAGAGCCGATGGAGGTGGCCCAATCGAAGCTCTCGATGTACTCGTCGACGGCTTCCTCGGTGCGGCCGGCCTGCTCGAAGGTGACGCCCCAGTGGAAGTGGAATTCGGGCAAGGCGTTGCTCAGTTTGGGGATCGCGTCGATCGGCAGGGATCGGAGGTATTCGCGGGCCGTCTCAGCGATCCTCACGCTCTCAAAGTGTCTTCCATTGGCCCGGGCGACTGCCAGTTGACCGGTCAGGGCGGCGAGCCTGTCAATCGGATCCGCCGCCTCATCGCTGCCCAGGATGTCTCGGTATGCACGGGAGAACGGCTTGCCCTCCACTTTGTTCCTGAGATGCTCTTGAGCGATCCGCAGCCGGGGCGCCTTGTCGAACTCCTCCTCGGGCATGGCCGAGAAGAGCGCGAGGAGCTCGGCGGGACGGTTGTCGTAGAGCTCGCCCCACATCGACCTCAATCCCTCGGTCACGGTGTCCCACTGGCGTTCTTCCACAGCCTGGAAGAGGCGCTCGAGATCCCCGTTCGATCGATCACTCCCTGCCGTCATTCGACACTCCCCTCGTTCGTTCTGACTCCCGTGGTCGCACCCGTGTACCCGGTCGCGCTCACGAGCAGTTCCTCGATCTCAGCGACTCCCGCCACCGGCCCTGCGATCCACTCGCCGTTCAGGCCGATGAGCACCGCTGACGGCATCTTCGTGACACCGAGCTTCTCTTTCGCGCTCAGCACCGCGAACACGGCGTCCGCCATCAGCTCGGGATGGCTCTCACGGAACACCTGAGGAGCGGAGTCGACGGCGAAGACGATGCGCGCCCGCGTCGTGAGGGTGCGCGGCGCGGTCTCCATCACGCGTTCGCATGAAGTGCAACCGGGCCGCACGAACACGAGGAGCACGGGCTCGATCGCCACGAGGTCGACGAGCCGCATCACCGAGCCGACGGCAGTGGTGACCTCGATGGGCGGAATCGTCGCGACACCGCCCTTCCGTGAGGATGGCGCGGAGGCGCTCACCGGCGATGTCGCCGAGCGAGCGGAGAAGACGAAGAGAGCCGCGGTGACAGCGAGAGCGACCGCGACAACGCTCCACACGACATCCGACGGACGGATGTCCGTGACGACCGTGAGGACACCGTCGTACCCAGAGAGGGAGGCCGACAGAACAAGGAGCGCAAGCACCAGCAAGGCGACATTCCGCAGCACCAGAGCACCACTGACAGGGCTTCGGTGGTATGGGCCGAAGCAGTCGCAATCGAACGTGTCACCATTTCTCCACGCGCGCCCCGTGACGACGACGAATGCCGCGGTGAAGCACACGGCCGCGGCCGCCATCAGACTCGATGCGCCCGGCGGGGCCACCACCAACCCGACACCGACGACGAGCTCGACGATCGGGAGCAGTGTCGCCGCCACTCTGCCGGAAGCTATCCGGGGCAAGCGGAATCGCCGAAGCATCTCACGCGTCGGCGCCACGCGACCGATCTTGCCGAGGCCGGACGCGATGAACACCGACGAGAGAACGAGCGACGCCATGGCTAGTGCGGGCAAGGCGCGGCTCCGTCCGGTAGCAGCAGCATGACCGATCAGACCGCGTCCATCAGCTTGAGCGTACGCCACATCGTCCGCACCGACGGGAAGCCACTCTGACTCGCGACGAGTTCGGCGTGGGCTCCTGCATCGGGCGACTGCGCCAGCAAGTCGATCGCTCGTGTCGCCCGCCGTCGCTGGATGAGTTGGTACGGACGCGTCTGGGTGGGAGCGAAGAGGCGATGAAGCTGCGCCGGCGAGACAGCAAGCGATCGCGCGAGTTCGGACGCCGAGAAGGCTGGGTCGGAGTATCGCTCTTCAATGGCACGCTGCGCCCGGCTGAGCGCGCTGACGTGCGATTGCCTCAGCGCGCCGGGCGTCGAGGCCGATTGCGCGACGGCCGCCGTGATGACGCTTTCGATGGCGGTGCGGAGCGAGAGGAAGCCGGGATCGCCGGTGTCGATTCCCGTGCCGAGCACCGTGACCACCAGCGCGGCCAGAGTCCTCCAGTAGCCGTCCTCGATGTCCATCGCCAGTATCGGCTCACGAAGCAGCATCACACTCGTGCCCAGCCGATGTCGGGACGTCAACACCTCGAGCCGGGCGGTCGGGTCCGACGACCTCAATTCGATGGGGGCGGAGATGTCGGCGATGAGGATCCGATTCGGCCCGAGAATCCACTCCCGGCCGCCGGACCGGACGGTCGAGAGACCGTCTATGCCGATCAGGATGAGCACAGCCTCGCCTTTTCCGTCCGGCATACGGCTCAGACGGGCGCCCGACTGCCAAATGCGCGCGACCGAGAAGCTCTCAGTGCTGAGCCGGTTCGCCGACAACTGCAACAGCGACGGCGCCGAACCCGACCAACCGTTTCGCGCGACCCACGCCCAGGCATCGTCACCCACCAGACCGCGGTGCGCGGTCATGGGTTGCTGCTGGTTCAAGGTCACGACGATCCTCCGTATTGGAATCGAGCAAACGTCGTCGGTCTCGCGTCAGTCTTCCGAAGACGAACCCGGCAGATTCGCCCTTTTCACCTCATTCGGATCAAATTAACCCCACCCCCAGTTCGGGGGGTACGGAAGGTCATGGCTGGATCGCCAGAGCGATCGCGCTGAGGGTCACGGCGGCCGTCGCGGAGACGATCACGACCAGTGCTCTGAGGAGCGTCCGGGCGCGATCCGCGTTCTGTCTCTGCGTGCCAGCCCTCTGCGACGAAGGAATTCTGCTCATGCGCCCTCCTTGGGCAGGGAACGCGTGCCCCGCGCGCGGTCCGGTTGGGGTCCGAATCGATGGGTGTGGGGTGCCGATTCAGAATGGATCGCGCGCGGGGCCGCTCATGACGAGCTGCTCTTGGGAAAGCCGCCCGCCCTTCGCGTCGCCGCATCACCGCACTCGGGCGGAAAGGCCGCGATGCCGAAGGTCTTGCTCTCAGTTCGCCCGAATCGACTCGGGGTCGACCGCCGGCGCGGCGAGCACGGTCAGCAGTTCGGGATGGCGTAGACGCCGCTCGCGGCGTTCTCGTTCAGCTGCACGTCACTGACTCCGTTGGCCACGAGAGTCCACGCACCCAGGTTCGTCGACCGGTAGAGCCGGCCACCGGTGCCGAGGATCGTGGTGATCCGAGTTCCCGTTCCGTCGTAGGTGTCCTGGACACTCCCGATGGTGGCGCCGGCAGGTGTCGGAGGGAAGGCGGTGCCGCTCATGGTGATGACCTGGTTGTTGTCGACGTAGACGCCGCCGGAGTTGTTGTTGTTCGGCGCCATCATGCTGCTGCTGTTGGTCACCACGCTCCAGGGGCTGCCGTTCGTGGAGACGAAGATGCGGCCGGAGATTCCCCTGATGAAGATGGTGCGGGTCTGCGAGTTGTTACCGACGGAGTCGGCGACCTGCGCGATGGTGACAGTTGCCGGTGTCGCGGCCATGGCGTTACCGGTGTTGATCAGGTACACCTGGTTGTCCTTGACCGCGACGCCACCGCGCGAGTTCTTCTCTGTGGCCCAGACCGTCACTCCTGTGAGCTTGAGGGTCCACGGTCCGTTGTTCACCGACGAGTAGACGTTGCCCGAGGCGGTGCGGATGTATGTCTCGCGCACACCACCTTGCCAGGTGTCCTGCACGTCGGCGATCGTCTGACCTCCCGGCGTCGCCGGGTAGGAACCGGAGTCACTGAACACGGTGTTGCCCGAGACCCACACGAGACCGGCGCCGTTCTGGTTGGCTGTGAAGTCGGAGACCCCGGTGGCGTAGACGGCCCAGGCGCCCGAGTTCACCGAGCGGTAGAGGTTCCCGTCGCTGCCCAAGAAGGCAGTGACCCGAGTGGTGCCGTTGTAGTTGTCGGTGAACGAGTCCACGGTGACCCCGCCGGGAATCGCCGGGTAAGGCGATCCGTCGAGGTGATAGATGGTGGCCGTGGCGCCAGAGACGGTCACGTTCTGCGAGGCGGTCAGCGAACCGGAAACGGCATTGAGCGCGAACGTGCCGTTCTCGGTGGGGGCCGTCATGGACGGCAGAACCACTCGTCCATTCGCGTTCGTCGTGAAGTTGCGCGCCGTCGTCGTTCCGTCCGACCAGGTGAACCCGGCCGGCGGCGACACGGTGACGACCTTGCCGGGGTCCGGGGTCGTGCCGTCTGTGGTCAGCAACAGGGTGACGTCGTTCAACGTCCCGCAGGCGGCAGCCGTGTACGGGCCATTGACGAATGCCAGCGTCGGAGTCAGCACGGACGCCGCCGCCAGCGGTGTGGCAACCGTCAATGCGATCACCGGCACGCTCCAGGCCGCGCCCAGAACGAGTGACCGGCGTTCGATGCCGTTCTTGTGTGCGGCGGCGCCGTCCTGCTCTGCGTTGTCGCCGAATCCGTCTGTGCCGCCCATTGGTCCCCCTACTTGATGGCTTGGTCGATTCGTGTTCTGAATCGTGGTTCTGGCTATCGTGGCGGCCGCAGCGGCGTCAGCTCCGGTCGGCGGTGAGATTGGAGAGAAGTTGGTCGAGATGCGAGATTTATCCGTCGTGCGCTGTGGACTCGGCGTGCACATCCTCCGAAGCTCCCCAAACGCGCGTCTGGTAAACAATGCGTTTCGATCGTGTTTCCCCGACATATGTTGCACATCTCGACTTATATCTTGGGCTTCGGCCCACTGGCGGGTTCTGACCTTCCCGCCGATGAATCCGGCAAGAAACTGCCTGTGAGCGACACCATCCGTCACCCGAACAGGAGCATCTTGTCCAGATCAGCAAGAGCGTGGAGGAATGTGGCCATCGCCACGAGCCTCTTCGTCGCAGCAACTCCCGTCTTTCTCAGCGCGCCGGCCTTCGCCGCCGGCGCGACCACCACTGCACCGGCCACAGCGCCGACCGATGCCGGACCCGTCGCCTCGGGCGACGATTGGTCGGTCGTCGAGGTCCCCGGCGGCTACGAGGTCACGAAGACCCTCGCCGAGCCGCTCGAGATCCGCAGCGACGCCCCGACCCTCTGGGCCGACGGCGAGGAGCTCGGCATCGCGACCCAGTCGCTCGACGGCCTGACCCTCACCATCACCACGACCGACCCCGCGGTCGCCGACGCCACCGTGATCGACCAGGGCTGGTCGGGCGCCGGTGACCCGGCCATCGACGCGCCCGTCGACCGGTCGAACCTGCGGTCGCTGACCGAGCAGGTTCCGCTCGCGCAGGCGGATGCTCCGGAGCTGTCGGAAGACCCGTCGATCCCCGGTCAGTACGAGGTCGAGCGCGACGACTACAACCTCGGCGACGAGGCAGAGGACATCCGCGGCTTCAACCGCAAGGGCGAGATCCGCGCCGCCGTCTGGATGCCCGTGGGGGCACCCGGCGAGCGCCCGGTGGTCGTGTTCCTGCACGGCCGGCACACCTCGTGCGCGGGCGCGATCCCGAAGGGTGCCGTCGCCCGCGCGTGGCCGTGCTACCCGGCCGACGAGGCCACCGGATACGCCGGGCAGGTCGACGTCGAGAGCTACCTCGGCTACAACGACGCCGCGCAGATCCTCGCCTCGCAGGGTTACGCCGTGGTGTCGATCTCCGCCAACGCGATCAACGCGCTCGACGGCTCCCTGGCCGACGACACCGGCGCCGCGGCTCGCGCGCAGCTGGTGATGGACCACCTGACGCTCCTCCGCGAGACGAACGACGGCCAGTCCGTCGGTCTCCCCGCCGCGTTGACGGGGCGTCTCGACCTCGACAACGTGGGCCTCATGGGCCACTCGCGCGGTGGTGAGGGCGTCGTTCGCGCCGCACTGCTGAACGTGGAGCAGGGCGAGCCGTTCGGCATCAAGGGCGTGCTTCCGCTGGCGCCCACCGACTACTCGCGCATGACGCTTCCGGATGTGCCGACCGCGGTCATCCTGCCCTACTGCGACGGCGACGTCGAAGACCAGATGGGCCAGAAGTACATCGACGACTCGCGTCACGCCTACGGCGACGACGTGCTGCGTTCCTCCGTGCTCGTGATGGGCACGAACCACAACTACTTCAACACCGCGTGGACGCCCGGAAAGTACCCTGTCGCCACCAGTGACGACTGGTCGATCATGGACCGCAACCAGACCGATCCGACCTGTGGCGCATCCGCTCCCACCCGCTTGACCGCCGACGAGCAGTACGCCTTCGGCAACGCCTACATCGCCGGGTTCTTCCGTCTGACCCTCGGCGACGAGCAGCAGTTCATGCCGATGTTCGACGGCTCCGACGCCGAGCCCGCCTCGGCCGGCCGTGCCGACGTGCGCGTCTCGGCGACGCTGCCCACCTCCGACCGTGTCGACATCGCGAACTTCGACGCGCCCGACACCACCATCCAGGCGGTCGGGGCCGGCACCTACCAGAACTGCGAGAGCATGAGCCCGCTCGACGTGCCGGCGACCCTGCCGTACTGCGTCACCGAGCTCGAGTTCGCGCAGGCACCCGACTACGGCTTCACCAGCGCCATCTACGGCAACGGCCGCGCCACCTCGGTGCCCTCGGCTCCGTCGCTGCACTTCACCTACAGCACCCCGGCGTCGCCGTCCGCGGCGGCCGGTGAGCTGCGGGTTCCGGTGCCGGCTGCGGCGACCGACTTCTCGGGCTTCGAGCAGCTGTCGTTCCGCGTCTCGCCGGATGACTCGGTGGCGATCGGCGGCAGCACCGATCTCACGGTGACGCTGGTCGACGGATCGGGCGGAAGCGCATCCGTCACCGCATCGCAGTTCGGCGACGCCCTCACCGTGCTGCCGGGTTCGACGAACCCGCTGCGCAAGGTTCTGCTGCAGCAGATCGCGGTGCCGGTCTCGGCCTTCGAGGGCGTGGACCTCTCCGACGTGCAGCAGGTGCGCTTCACAGAGCCGCGCGCTGCCGGCGGCGTGCTGCTGTCTGACCTGAGCCTGTTCACGGCGCCGACGCTCGGAACGCCGACGGTCTCGACCCGTCCGGTCGTGTCGGTTCCGGATGTCGCGGTGGAGGAAGGTGCGGGAGCCTCGTCGGTCGACGTTCCGGTCGTGCTCTCCCGGCCGGCCGAGGAGGCCGCGACGGTGTTCGTGAGCACGATCCCGTCGTCGTCGAGCGGCAAGGTGCTGTCGGCGATGCAGAAGGTGGAGTTCGCTCCGGGCGAGGTCTGCAAGGTGGTGACCGTGCCCGTGCAGGGCGACTCGGCCACGTCGACCAGCGCGACCGCGTCCTTCATCACGAACGCGACCAACACCCAGGGCGGCGTCACGATCGGCGACTCGTTCGGCAAGATCCTGGTGCGGGAAGACGACGGGGTCGTCGCGCGCGACGGAACCCCGCTCCCCTCGGCACCCGAGGTCGGCGCGCAGGGTGACGCCTGTGCCGAGGCCGCGGCGCTCACCACGCCCGGCACGCTCACGGTCTCCTCGGCAGCGCTCAACCGCGGCGACGTGGTGACCGTGACGGGCAGCGGGTTCCGGGTCGGCGAATCCGTCTCCCTCACCCTGGGCGGAGTGCTCGTCGGCACCGTCGTGAGCACCGACGGCACCGTCTCGTTCGAGGCGACCGTTCCGGCCGACACGGTGTTCGGAGCGACCGTCTTCAGCGCCACCGGCGCCGGGACGCGCTTCACGTCGCTCGCCGACGTGACCGTCGGCCCTGCCGTTGACCGCATCGGCGGCGCCGACCGCTACGAGGTCGCGGTGAACACGTCGAAGGACGGGTTCCCCGACGGAGCGAAGACGGTCTACGTCGCCTCGGGCGCCGTGTTCCCGGATGCGCTCTCCGCGGCACCCGCTGCGGCCGTGGCCGACGCTCCCGTGCTGCTCACCGCCCCCGACTCGCTGCCGGCCGTCGTGAAGGCCGAGATCGAGCGGCTCGACCCCGAGTCGATCGTGATCGTCGGTGGCAAGGCCAGCGTGAGCTCGGCCGTCGGCACCGCCCTCGGCTCGATCGCGCCGGTCACCCGCCTGGGTGGCGCGGACCGCTTCGCAGCGTCTCGTGCCGTGGCCGCTGCGGCGTTCCCCTCCGGTGCGGCCACCGCGGTGCTGGCCACCGGGCGGAACTTCCCGGATGCCCTCTCCGCCGGTGCCGCGATCGGTGCCGCCGGTCCGGTCATCCTGGTCGACGGCTCGGCCGATGGTCTCGACGCCGCCACCACGAAGCTGCTGACCGATCTGGGAGTGACGTCGATCGCGATCGCCGGTGGTGAGGCATCCGTCTCCCCCGGTATCGAGGCTGACGCCCAGGCGATCGCGGCCACGGTGCGTTTGGGAGGTGCGGACCGGTACGCCGCGTCGCAGACGATCAACGCGCACTTCTTCACCAGTGCCGACCGCGTGCTGCTGGCGACGGGGGCCAACTTCCCCGACGCCCTCGCGGGATCGGCTCTGGCGCCGAAGGTGGGCGGCCCGCTGTTCACGGTGCCCGGCACCTGTGTTCCGGCGGAGACGCTGGCGCAGATCGCCTCGCTCGGGGCGACCCGCGTGACGCTGCTCGGCGGGGTGAACTCGCTGTCGACCGACGTCGAGTCGCTCACCGCCTGCGCGGCCGGCTGACCTGATCGGATCGGTTGATCCGGATGCCCCGTCCCCCGCGTTCCGGCGCGAGAGGCGGGGCATCCGTCTGCCGCCGCTGCAGTTCCGCACCGCTCGCGGGCGGGGCAGGATTTCGACGTCCTGGTTCGGGTTCGACCCGACCGGCGGGGCCGTTTCAGGCGGCGGTGGGGAGTTCTGGGGGCAGGGTGGTGCGGCGGCGGGTCGTCGCGATCGGGCACTGTTCGGGGTCGAGGTAGCGCGGAGGTATCAGGTGCGGCACCCCGTCTCGCATGACGAGTTTCCAGTCGCTCTTGTGGAGGTGGCTGTGGTGGAAGTGACACAGCAGCACACCGTTGTCGATATCCGTACGTCCTGGTGGATGATCGTCAGACCCCCACGGGTCGACATGGTGGGTTTCACACCAGGATGGCGGCCGTTGACAACCCCGCCACACGCAGCCGCCGTCGCGGGCGGCCAACGCCCGGTTCTGCGCAGGACTGAACAGCCGCCGAGACTTTCCGTGGTGCAAGACCTCCCCATGGTCGCCGAAGAGGGTGGTGGCGGTGGAGGCGTGGCAGCGCAACTGCTCGATCGTCGAGATCGCGACCGGCTCCTCGACTCCGTCGATCCACCCCACACCGCGCCCAGCCTCCAAATCGGTCAGGGTCGCGTGAACGTGCACCGTGGTGACCGACCCGTTCAGATGGGGCATCTCCGGCGCCGACGCCGCGCGCGTGATCAACTCGGTGACGGTGTCGACGTTCTTCTGCGCCTGGGTGCGAGTATCGGCGGTGATGAAGTCGGCGACGGACTCATCCTCGCTGCGGAAGCGGGGGCCGGCGACCCTGGGGCTCTGCAGCGCTTGGATACTGCCCACCCAGACACCGGCTTGTTCGGGGGTGAGGGCGAACTTGCCGCGTACCATCCCGTCTGCGGACGAGGCGGCGAAGGTGAGTGACCGTTGCTGTTGCTGCACCTCGTCGCGTGGTTCAGCGCCATCCGGGTCGAGCAGTTCCTGCAGGCGGATCGCGAGCCGCGCCGTGTCATCCGGTGTCAGACACCCGTGCACGGTCTCGTCGACGAGAGTCTGCTCGGCCTCCGCCACGACGACTCCGGAGAGGCCCCGTGCGGCGAGCTGTGCGCACCGCTTCACGATCACCCCGGCCGCTTCCACCGCGAGCACCCCTGCCTGCAACGCTTCGCTCACTCGCGGGAACGGCACCGGCCCCTCCACCCCGCCGAGCTGCACCGCACCCCGCAATCGACCCCCGAGCGCGAGCCGGCGAGCGGCCTCAGCCTCTGATACGCCGGTCGCCGCGGAGACCAGCTTCGAGGGGCTGGTGAAGTTCTGCGACCGGCTCAACCCGTCGTCGCCGAGCTCCCGCCGAGACCGTGCGCCCACTTCGCCAGAGAGCCGCACGCGTGCCGCGTCCACCACCCGCCCGACAGCTTCCACCGCGGCCAGATCGGCCAGCAGTTCCTTATCGGGAACACCACCATAAGCAGCACCCACCGCGACGCGCAGATCCGCGAGAATCCGGTCGAGTTCGGGGGTGATGGGCATACCTCAAGCTTACCAAAAGGAGTCGAGAAATGCTCGGTTAGACGGCATGCGATCGACCCGATTCCTGGCAACTGTCTTCGGCAGTGGCACCTGGTGCAGTGCGTTCACAGACTCTCCCGCCTCGACGTGATGCAGGATCTCTCCGCTGCGGTTCGGCAGTTCGCGGGTGGTCACGATTTGCATGTGACACCTCGTGGTCACGGGCTCGTCGTCGAGGATCTCGAGCAACCCGCGTGCGGATACCGGAACCCCACCTCTAGGCTTGCGGCATGCGGGAGCGCCGTGCGACGGAGGACGCGTTCCGCGCCGTGCTCGACCGCCTCGCCGCGCTCGTACCCGCGGAGGCGGTGGACTGGTGCGACGCAGAGCTCGCACATGCTCCCGCCGACCCGGTGCTGCTGGGGCTCCGCTCCCTCGCCGAGTACTTCGCGCAGCGCTACGAGGCTGCCGCGGGAAGCGCGGCACAGGCGCGAGCGAGCGCGGCGGCGGCCCCGGCGTGCGTGGCGAGCGCGGGCGACGGCGCACGCCCCGATCCCCTGAGCCGGATGCTCGCGCTGGCGGTGAGCGGCCTCGCCCGATCGGGCACGGTGACGGCCGCCGATGCCGGCGTGGGTGTCGGCGCAGACCACCTCGCGATCGCCTGCGCGGAACGGGGCTCGCTCGACGAGATCGCCCCGGGCATCCGCGCCGTCGTCGCGCACGTGCTGACCGAGGCGGCGCTCGCGTGCGGGCGGCTCGAGCTCGCGGAGAGCATCGTCGAGCGCTCTGACGCCCTGCCGGAGTCGCTGCTGCCGTCGGGCGACTCGGGCTCGCCCTACCTGGGGATGATGCGCGTCACGAGGGTGCGGCTGCTCGCCTTCCGCGGGCGCATCGCCGAGGCAGTGGCGCTCGGCGAGAAGGCCGCAGCGGAGGCCGAAGGCCCGGCCATGCGCTTGCTGGCCGAGGCGACGCTCTGCCTCGCGCAGGGCAACGCGGCCGAGCGCGGCACGGTGCGCGGGCTGGCCGAGAAGGTCACCCGCACGGTGGGGAGCCCGGACGACCGGGTCTCGAGCGGATGCTACCTCCTCGTCGCCTACGGGCTCGTCGCCACGGCCGATCTCGACGCGGCGGCCCATTTCGTGCTCGCGGCGGGCGGCGCGGGCGCGGCGGAGGGACCAGGCGAGCTCGCCGGCCTCCCCGTGATCGACCGGGCGCTGGGTTTCGAGCTGCTCGTCGCATCCGCTCTCGCCGCCGACGACGTGGAGGCCGCGGCGGCGTGGCAGGAGCAGGCGCGGAGCATCGCGCCCGACCCGATCGCGCGCTCGATCGTCGACCGCCTCGACAGTCGCGTCGCGCTCGCACGCGGGAACGCCGGCGACGCCCTCGGGTTCGCGGAGTCGGCGATCGCGGGCGCGCAGGCTGAAGGACGGATGGTCGAGGCCGCCGAGGGCGAGATCGTGCGCGCCCGGGCGCAGGTGGCCCTGCGACAGCGGGGTGCCGCGCAGGCCGGTCTCGAGGCGCTCGCGGCGTCGGCTCGGCCCGATGGATACCGGGCGGCGGAGCGCTCGGCGGCCCGCGAGCTGCGAGGCATCGGCCGTCGGCTGCGCCCGCGAGCCGGAAGCGGGTGGGAGGGGCTCTCCCCACGGGAGCAGACCGTGGCCCTGCTGCTCGTCGAAGGTTTCGACAACGCGGGCATCGCCGAGCAGCTGCACGTGTCGCCGCACACCGCGCGCGCCCACGTGTCGCGGGTGCTGGCGGCGTTCGGGGTGGCGTCGCGCACGGCGGCGGCTGCCCGGCTGATCGGCCTTCTGGCGGTCGACACGGTTGCGCCCGCGGCACCGCTCACACCCCGCCAGCGAGATGTGGCGCGGCACGTGGCCCTCGGCGAGCGCAACGATCAGATCGCAGCGGAGCTCGGCATCAGTGTCAAGGCGGTCGAGAAGCACATGGCCGACATCCGGCGTCGCTGGCAGGTCTCGTCGCGGGTGAGCATCGCGCGGTTCGCCGCGGCGTTGGGGCCGGATGTCGCAGGCCCGCAAGCCGCAGGGGCCGAATCCGCGGGCCCCGATGTCGCGGAATGAATGAGCCGCACCCCTACCGCGCTGCCCTACCCGCCCGTTCGATCATGGCGGTATGACCGACTCCCGCTTCTCGTCCCGACGCGCGCTCGTCGCCGCCGCTTCGTTCATCCTGCTGACCGGCGCGTTCATGACGGGCTGTGCGAGCACGACGCCGTCGGCCGGCTCGCCGGGAGACGGGGGCGTCGATTCCGCCGACGCTCCCCCGGTCGACCCCGCGGAGGCCGATGCCGGCGCGGCGGCCGGCTGTGACGACATCCAGACCGCCGGTTGGGAGCTCTTCAGCGATCCGGCGATGAGTGCGGTGCCCGAGCCGGGAGCCGTGTTCGGCGACGGGTCGGAGCTCGCTTTCCAGTACGACGGGCATGACGAGAGTGCTTCGCCCACCTACAGCTACCAACTCGGCTACATCCAAGACGACGGGGCCGTCATCGCGATGGGCGGGGGCAACATGGTGAACGACGGTGGCGCGCTGAGCGTCGCCGACCAGGTCTTCGAGTCGAACGCCGACGGCCACGCGGGTGTCATCCAGGTCGAGGTCACGCAGAACGTGAAGTTCGAAAACGGCGCCTACACCGGTGACGACATCGACCTCGGCCGCTACTGCATCGCCTTCTCGCTCGGGAGCTGAGCGAGCGCGTCCACCGCGTCGCACTTCGTCGCGTTCGTGACGCTGTGCGGACTTTCCCGGACGACGACGCTAATGTCGGCCTCATCGCCCTGGATCCCGAAGGAGGACGCGTGCGCCGACCGGTCGCCACTCTCGCGAACAAAGTTCCTGAGATCACCGCATTGTTCTGGGCGACCAAGATCCTCACCACGGGTATGGGCGAGACCACGTCCGATTTCATCGTGACGACGATCGACCCGGTGGTGGGGGTCGCCCTCACGTTCGCGGCTCTCCTGATCGCGTTCGCTCTGCAGTTCCGCACCCGGCAGTACGTTCCGTGGGTCTACTGGCTGACCGTGGTGATGGTGAGCGTGTTCGGCACGATGGCCGCCGATGTGGCGCACGTGCAGTTCGGCATCCCCTACGCCGTCTCCACCGGAGCCTTCGCGGCAGCCTTGGCCATCGTGTTCGGCGCCTGGTATCTGAGTGAGCGCACGCTGTCGATCCATCGCATCGACACGAGGCGCCGGGAGATCTTCTACTGGGCCACCGTGCTCACGAGCTTCGCGCTCGGCACCGCGGCCGGCGATCTGACGGCCACCGTTCTCGGTCTGGGATACTTCACGTCCGGGTTGCTGTTCACCGCTGCGATCGCCGTGCCCGCGCTCGGATATCGCTACTTCCGCTTGAACGGGGTGGTGGCGTTCTGGATCGCTTACGTGCTGACTCGGCCGGTGGGGGCATCGTTCGCCGACTGGCTGGGAGTGGGCCCCGAGCGCGGCGGCGTCGGCATCGGCACGGGAGTGGTGAGTCTGGTGCTCGCCGTCGCGATTGCTCTCTGCGTGGTCGTCGTGAGTCGCAGCCCGGTCGGTCGGCAGGCAGAGCGGAGCAGGTGAGACGTCCTCCTGACGGGCGATTGAATCCAGAGCTCATAGGCGCAGTCCTCAATTCAGGACATCACCGCGCATGGCCGTAGTCTGGTGAGCATCCGCAGATCTACAATCGACGATCGACGAGACGTGGCCGATTCGAACGTGCCGCCTTCAGCTCTATGGAGACAGACGCTCATGAAGGTATTCAACGACCATCGCATCGCAGCGATCGACATCGCCCGCGGCTACGCGGTTCTCACCATGTTCATCGCCCACGCCCAGCCCGACCAGGCCAGCGGATGGGCCCACCTCCTGACCATCGCCAGCGGCGGGGAACGGCCGCGCACCCTCTTCGCCATCACCGGCGGGCTGGCACTCGGGCTGTTCGTCGCCTCCGGGTTGCGGCGGGGTGGTGACATCGGCGAGCTACGCCGCACGATCGCCATCCGCGGCGTTTTCCTGATCGCCCTCGGTCTGTTCCTGCAGACCATGTCGTCGGGCGTGTCCATCGTGCTCGACACCTGGGGGCTGCTCTTCCTCATCGCCCTGCCGTTCCTCCTGGTGCGCAACACCGCTTTGCTGGTGAGCGCGACCGTTCTCCTCGTCGTCGGCACCGCGGTGAAGCTCTGGGTGGGCACCTCACTCAACCTGACGCTCGCTGTGCACACCGAGTTTCTGCAGCTCCTCGACTGGTTCACGACGGGCAGCTATCCGGTGCTGATCTGGCTCGCATTCCTGGGCTTCGGCTACGCGATCTCGCGGCTCGACCTCTCGCGTCGCCGCACGCAGCTCCTGCTGCTCCTCGGGGGCGTCGTTCTGTTCTCGGCCGTGGTCGACGCGGTGCTCACCACCTCCCTCCCGGGCGCCCCCGGCACCTTCCTGGGCGACTTGCTCGAGCACGTGAGCGCCATCGGCTTCGCGGTAGCCCTGATCGCGGCCCTGCTCCTCGTGACGAGCGGGATGGGCGTCGTCGCGCGGGTCGCCGGGCTCGTCCTCTTCCCTCTCCGAGCCGTCGGGTCGATGCCTCTCACCATCTACACCGGCCACGTGCTCGCGCTCACCGTTTGGCGTGGCTTCGGAGCCCCGGGCGCCGAGAGCTGGCTGCCCTTCCTCACCCTCACGCTCTGCAGCCTGGTGTTCGCCACGCTCTGGCGGCTCTTCCTCGGGCGGGGTCCGCTCGAGCGCCTGATCGGCGTGATCTCCCTGCCATCGCAGTCGCGCACCCAGCAGCTGCCCGGCAGCCTGCAGGGCGCCGAAAAAGTCGATCGAACCCGCTGACGCCACCATCCACCGGAGCCGCCATGACGTTGAGCAAGAAGTACTCCCGAGAAGGAGGATGCTCGTGACGGTGCTGGCCGGGTACGGTCGAGCCGGCCGGTGGGCCGTCCCAGCCGCGTTGTTCGTATCCGCGGCGATCGCGTTCTGGGTCACCCCTCAGGTCGATGAGTTCACATCCGTTCGACTCGGTTTCGGCATCACCGTGAGCCAGGGCTTCCTCATGCGGGCCATCGCCCTCCTCCAGGTCATCGCAGGCATCTGGGTCGCGATCCGGCCACGGTTCGATGCGATCATCGCCACGTTCATTGCTGCGGGTGCCGGCCTCGACATGCTTCGCCGGCTCCAGCACCCCGCCCTCATCGACATCGGCGCCATCACGATCGATGCCCGGATCGTGATCGTCATCCTCGAACTCACCGCACTCGTCTTCGCGGCCGCCCTGGCCCTCAGCCGAACGGCGACCCTCTGGGCGCGACGACAGCACAACCAGCGCATCAAATAGCTGGCCAGCCGACGAAGTGGAGATGATCCAGCACGCCACTATCAAGCGCCCAGACCTCGAGGGGTTGAATATCCCAGTCGCGAACTGAGTCTGAGCATTTCGGGTCGTCGTCACGGGGTGGTGGTGTCTGGGAATGGTGGGTGTGTGGCGACAGGAATGAGTTCGGGGTGGGCTGCTTCCAACACGAGACGGCCAGCACGCACTCGTCCAATTTCATAGCGGATCTAGGGCCCACCCGCCGCGAGAGCATGGGGGAATCAGGGTTTCGCGGGTTAGTGCTGTTCGGGTATCTGCCTGCACCAGACACCGCCAATGCGGGCGAGGAGTGTGTGATCATCGTGGTCGGCCCGGCCGCAAGCGACCCAGACACCCAGCGCCCACCTTTCCGCCGACCCAACGAGCTCCGTCGACGCCAGCTCTAGTGGGTTTGCATCACCGTCCTGATCGACAAGCTGCATGACCGAGAAACCCGCGTTGATGAAAGCGCGAGCGGCGGCAAATCAATTCCCCTTCTACTCGGCAACCGCGAATGGGGCGGTTTCCGGCGGGTCCCGGAACGGCACGAACCACGAACTGAAGTCGAGATTCACCGCACTCGAACAGGATGCCCTCGAGACGACGCCTCGTGAAATCGTCCACGTCCTCGTCGATCAGCTCTTCAACATGAAGACCAGCGATGCCGGCACACTCCGCCGCATCCCGCCGGAACTGCTCGACCTGTCCCTCGTGCGTTCCAATTCTCGTTCCCGAGCCGGCGTCGGATTGGTGATCTTGCCGACCTGTGGATGGTCGTCGACACACATCACGAGCCGGAGAGCTTTGTCGACGCTCGCGCGCACCCGATCAGCTGTAGCTGATACTCCCAGGGGGTATGTGGGGTAATCGCGTTACTGTTGGATCGGGAAGGAGTTGCAGCGTGACATCACATTCATCGCCGACAGTTCACATTCCGCGTTCCTCGGCTTGGCGAGCGGTCATGCTTGGCCTGGTGGCAGCGATCTTTGGCGGATTGCTCGCCATGCACAGTATGAGCGCCGACCACGGCCTCGACTCGTCGATGATCGGAATGGGTCACGAGAACCAGGTGGTCGCCAGTTCTGCCACGGCACAGTCTGACCAAGCAGGGCTCCACATCTCGCCATCGATGGCAATGCTCGCCTGCATCCTTGCCTTGCTGACCGCGGACGCCATCGCCGCCGCCTCACCCCCGTCCCCGGTTCGCCCGCTCGACTTACCTGAGACACGACTTCTTGTCCATCTCCGCTCTCCGGGGTGGGGCTTTTCCCTGCCGCCTCCGTCTCTCGTCGTTCTCTCCATAAGTCGAACGTGATCGGCACTCAGGATCGCGCCGCTCTGGTGCGCGATCCCTGAGGACAGCGAAGAACCGATCCGATCACGAGAAGAGAGAACAATGAAGATTCGCACCATCATGCTTGCCTCCGGCGCAGCCGTCGCGGTTGCCATGCTCGCGGGATGCACCACCACGACGACCATGCCTGGAATGGGGCACGAAGCGACACCCGCACCGACGAGAACCATTTCTACGACCGATGCCACCTACAACATGGCCGACGTGATGTTCGTCGAGATGATGATCCCCCATCATGAACAAGCCATCGAAATGTCCGACTTGGTCCTCGGAAAGAATGGCGTCGACCCTGCGATCACCGCGCTCGCACAGAAGATCAAAGACGCCCAGCAGCCCGAGATCAACGAGATGAGAGGCTGGCTCGATGCATGGGGAGTCGGAGATCAGAACGGGATGACGGATGGGATGGGACACGGATCAGGCATGATGTCCGATGACGACATGACGGCGCTCGATTCCGCCGACGACGCCGACGCCGGTCGCATCTTCCTTGACCAGATGATCCAACACCACGAAGGCGCCATCGATATGGCTCAATCCGAGGTCGCTGACGGCCAGGACCCTGACGTGTTGAAGCTCGCGCAGAACATCATCGCCAGCCAGACCGCAGAAATAGAAGCCATGAAGGTGCTGCTGAACGTCAACTGATCTACCGGCGCCGCCTCCGGCCACTGCTGTCTAGCATTGGCCGGAGGCGGCCGACAGGCGATGTCGCGCCTCCATTGGATCAGCCACTGGGCTTACTCAACCAGGTCTCTCACGATCGAACGTCTGCGGACGTCCGCGTCTTCTGCTCACCACGCGTGACGGAGGTTTCGAATGAACACATCTGTCTGGTCGAGTCGTCGGCGCCCAGCTCCTCATCGGAGACGTCGAGTTTCAGTCGCTGAGGGGCCAGAGCCATTCGGCTTCGAGGTCGCCGTCGACGAGGTCGGCGATCTTGCCGAAGTAGTCCTGCATGTGGGGCTGCTGCACGTGGCGCGCGATGTCGGGCCCCGACGACCAACGCTCGTAAAATGCGAACGCGCCAGGCTGCTCCTTCGGGGCGTGCACCCAGTACTGCTCATAGCCCTGCTCGGCGCGAACCGTCGGAATGATCGCCCGGATCGCCGCTTCCAGCTCCTCGGCCTTGCCGGCCTTGGCGCGGGCGAAGCCGTAGACGGCCACCGGCGTAGTGGAGGCGAGGACGTCGGCGGGCATCAGGCCGTCGGGGACGGTGTCTTCGGTCGTGCTCATGATGGCTTCTTCTTTCGTGTCTTCTCAGCCGAAGGCGTGCGCCTCGGACGACATCAACGCTAGAAGCGCTCGATGGCACGCTCAATGCCCGAAGGCGCCAGGAACATATCCGATAAGACCACTGAGCGCCGAGTCCTGGTCATTCCAGCTCGTGCGCCCATAAGATTCGATGCATGGATGTCCTCTCCGATGTGCTCGACGTCTCCGGCGTCCGAGGCAGTGCTGGCGCGCGGATCGCAGCAGCCGGCGACTGGGGCATCGAATGGGTCCGCGACCGGGACGCGGTCGTCTACGCCGTCACCGCAGGCATCGCCTACCTGACCGTCGAGGGCGACGCACCGCGGCTCCTGATGTCCGGCGACGTCGTGCTCCTCGCTACCGGCGCCGCTCATGCCCTGTCGAGCGCACCGGGTGTCGATATCCACTCGTGCGACATGGCGGCCGCCGACGAGGCCCGCCGTCACGGCGACGTCCTGCGTCTGGGCGAGGGCGATATTCAGACCCTGATCCTGGGCGCCTCGTATTCCCACGACCCGGCCGGATCCACGCCCGTGTTCGCTCTCCTCCCGCCCGTGATCCACTTCCGGGCGCAGCAGCTCGACGCCAATCTCACCGACATCGTCCGACTCCTCGGGAGAGAGCTCACCCGCCCCGGACTCGCCACCCATCTAGTCGTGGACCGGCTCGTCGACGTCCTCCTCGTCGAGTTCTTGCGCACCTGGCTCGCCGCCTCTCCGGAGGCCGATGCCTCGTGGTGGGGAGTCCTTCGCGACCCGCTCCTGCTGCAGGCCGTCACCCGGATCCACGAAGCCCCGGGCCACCCGTGGACGACCGAAGCTCTGGCCCGCGAGGTCGCGACATCCAAGCAGACCCTCGTCCGCCGCTTCACGACATTTGCCGGAACCACGCCTGGAGAGTACCTGACTCGCTGGCGGATGAATCTCGCGGCCCATCGGCTCCGCGACACCGACGACACTCTCGAGGCCATCGCCGCCGACATCGGATACACCTCCGTCTACGCCTTCAGCCGCGCTTTCCACCGCGAACGATCCCTCCCGCCCGGGCGATACCGCACGACCGCGCGCGCCAAGAGCCCGGTCACTTCGGGATGACCGTCTAATCCGAGTGGAGGATGTTGGGACGTCTTGTTCACCGATCTCATCACGGAGCGGATTCCCATCCGCCTCGAAACGACTGATGGAGCCTGCACAGTCCAGCGTTTTCCGGTGCGGTCTCTGCTGTTCCGGATGAGATCGGCGAGGGTGGTATCGATCGCGGTATCACCCTCTGCCCGGTGGGCCCTACCCGCGATGAAGAGAGAGGGAACGAGCACGCGGGGGTAGGCGGTTGCAGTCGCGATGAGCGGAACCGCGAGCCGGCGGGCGGCATCGAGCCGCCCTGTGTATGCGAGCCATCGCGCTTCGATCGCGCTGGCGAGCTGGCGAGCTGGCGAGCTGGCGAGCTGGCGCAGTAGCGATCCGGCCGGGATGGCCGGGAGGTCGGCAACGAATGCTTCGAGTTCGGCGAGCTGCGCACGGGCACCTCCTCTGAGCATTTCGGGTCGTTCTCACCAGGTGGTGGTGTCGGGAAATGGCGGGTGCGTGGCGCCAGGAAAGAGTTCGGGGTGGGCTGCTTCCAGCACGACCCAGGCGGCATCGAGTTGCGCTGTGGCGGCACGGTGAGCCCGAATCGAGTGGATCAGCACACCCACCAAGATGAAGAAGCTCACAGCAAGCGCGATCGCGATGAGCACGTTGACGATCTGCATGTGGTCCTTCAGGGTTGAAGAGCGAGCGCGATGACTGTCAGGCCGCCCGCCGCGATCGCGCAGGCTCCGAGGAGCACACTGTTCACCACGACTGTTTGGCGGCGGCGGGCACGGTATTCGGCTTCGGAGCCGACCGGAGCCTTGTTCATCCTGAGTCCTTCTTCTACGGGCAGCAGAGGCGTCACCTCTACCGAGGCGGTGGCCGCTCACCTTGGGGTGTGAGCGGCCACCAGGCCGGGTACCCGAATCCCGGCCTCACCCGGGAACGTTGGGGCGTTCACCGGGATCACCCGAACGAGAATTGGGGTTCCACGTTCGGGCCGTCATCGGAAAGAAGCCGCCGCACCCGCCCACCGGGCGAGAACAGGTGCTTCTCAACAGAAGAGACCACCGCTCCTGAGAATCGTGACGCGAGAAATCACAACTTCACCCAGGCCGGTCCTCACCACTGGTCGGCACCCACGGCGGGGGGCACGTTGTGGGCCTGCAGCCACGGGATCGGGTCGATCGGGATGTCTCCGAGGTGGATCTCGAGGTGGGTGTGGGGGCCGGTCGAGGTGCCGGTGTTACCGGACAACCCGATCTGCTGCCCGACATACACCGTCTGCCCTTCGGTGACGACCGGAGAACCCTGCCGCATGTGCCCGTACCAGCTGCTCACCGATTGCCCATCGATCACGTGATCGATCACCACGAACACCCCGAGACCACCCTGATCGGTTCGCTGCACCCGCGACACAACCCCCGCCGCGACAGCGTTGATCGGGGTGCCATCGCCCGGCACGAAATCGACCCCCTTATGGTTCGTGCTCCCGATACCACCCGGTGAGGCCCGCGGCCCGAACCCGTCACTGATCGGCACCCCCACCGGGAACGGCCACTGCACCGCACTATCCGGATAGTTGATGAACGTCGGCGCGGTGCGATACCCGACGAGCGCCGCGAACTGCGCCAACCGTTCCGCCCGCGCCGCATCCGCATCGGCCGGCGACTCCGGCTTGACGCTGACGGTGTAGTCGTCACGGGTGACCACCGGCCCCTGGATCGCAGCGGTCGTCAGCTGCTGCGACGCCGGCTCACTGTCGGTCTGGGCGCTCGGCGCACCAGTCACCGTGCCCTGGAACGGGAGGGCGGGTAGCGAAATGCCAGCGATCAGCAGGGCAGTGAGGACCAGCGTGACCGACGCCCGGGCCGGGAGTGCATGCCGCCGGTCGGCCCGCATCACGGCACAGCTCTTCCGCCGGAACCGGACTGCGCGAAGGTCGCGTGATCGGCGAGGAGGCGTGTCACGGCTGCCGCCCCCGCAACAGGAGCGCCCAGCACACCGTTGAGACCCACGGTCACCGCGGCGGGCGTCCGGTGGATGCCCAGGGCGGCACGGGTCGACTGCACCGCGTAGAGAGCGAGCGGCGCCAACTCTGGGCGGGCGGCTTCGAAGACAGCCCTGGCTCCGGACACCGCGATCCGCACGTCCGAGTCATCCAGAAGGCTGGTCGCGAGCTGGTCGAGGATGGTCTCACAACTCGCGCAGCCGGGCTGGACGAACACCAGCACATGAGGTCGCCGCACGGCGAGATCCCGCACCCGGACGACCCGCCCGTCGGCGGTCACGACTTCCGAATCAGCGGCGTTCCCCTGGGCGGGGGTCGGGCCCGCCGGTTCGGTGCGCGGTGATGACGTCGCAGCGGCCATGAAGAGCGCCGTCAGCACCATCCCCGCGAGAAGAGCGAGTGCCCACAGCGCTCCGGATGCCGTGACGCCGGACACGACGACCGGCACCCCCGGGAAACCACCGACACCCACCACGACGGTCGCGACCGCGATCAGCAACAGTGCCGCGTTCCGCACCGCGAGCAGAGGAGTGATGCGGGTGCGACCCCACCTGCCGAAGCACCCGCAATCGAAATCGTCACCCCGGAGCAGCGCACGCACCACGACGAAACAGAACCCACCCGTCAACACCACAGCCCCGACACCACCGACCACGAAAATCGGTGGGCCACCGAGCAGCAGCACCAGCGCGACCACGACCTCCGCGACCGGCACCAGGACGGCAGCGACCGGAACCACCACCCCCGGGAACCCGAACCGTCGAAGGGTCTCCCGGGTGTCGGCGACATCACGGAACTTCGCAACACCGGCGACGAGCAACGGAACCGCGGTCAACAGCGGAAACACGGCGAAAGCACCCATCAGCCCTCCTTACTGCGAGAACCCTCGCTGCCCCGCCGAACGGCGGGAAACAGCGAGGGCCCTGCGGTCTTCGTGGGACGGTCGAATCAGCAGAGCGGGTTGCCCGCGACCAGCGTCACGGCGCCTGTCTCGGAGCGAGAGATGAACTCGAGGTTCGACTGCCCCGTTCGGGATGCCGTCCACGCCGTCCAGGCGCCGTTCTGGAAGGAAGAGTTGTAGGCGCGGCCGTCGGAGCCGAGCACAGCGATGGACGGGACACCACCGACCGTGGTTCCTTCCATGTCGACGATGGTTGCGCCGTTCGGCAGCGGCGGGGTGGTCGGGCCGGCACCGAAGAGGCTGACCCGGTTGCTGCTTCCCAGGAACACGTTGGTGCCGGTGCTCTTGGACTGCGCGATGTGCTGAATCGAACCGCTCAGCGACGATGTCGCGGCCGTCCAGTTGGTCCACGTTCCGGTCGTCGAGTTGTAGGAGGCCGTGTAGGCCTGGCCGTTGGAACCGGTAACGGCAACACCGTACACACCGCTGGCGTTCACGTTGGTGGTGACGTCCTGGATCGTCGCACCACCCGGCAGCACCGGGGACGCTGCGCCGCCACCGACAGGGGCGACCCTGTTCGAGCTCGAGACGACCGCCCCGTTACCCGTTTCGCTGACCGCGATATGGGTCGCACCGGCCAACGCAGTGGGCGCCCAGCCCGACCAGGCACCGCTGACGAATCTGTTCGAGTACGCCCGCCCGTCTGAACCGAGCACCACCGCCACAGCGACGGGCCCGGCGGCGGTGTAGCTCTCAAGCTCCTGGATGGTCGCACCACCCGGCAGCGGTGTCGACGTCGTACCGGCACCGAACAGACTTATCTGGGTATCGCTTGCTAGAACGTTCGTCAATCCCTGATTGGAGATCGCGACATTCGTGATCGATCCAGCGAGCGAGGACACACTCTTCGACCAGGCAGACCAGGTGGACGCACCATTGGCCAGCGAGGAGACGTAGGCATTGCCATCAGACCCCCGAATGATCGTGTAAACGCCTGAACTGGTGGTGTTCGTCTCCATTTCCTCGATGAGAACGCCAGCCGGCAAGGAGGGGAGGAAGCTGCCGCCGAAGGTGGAGATAACGCCACGGTCGGCGCCGACGCTGGTAACCACGGTGGTCGCGGTCGCGGTGCCGCTCTGAGCGACGAGAGCGAAGTCACCGTTCTGGTTCGGCGCCTTCAACCCGGTGAGGACCACGTTGCCGCTGGCATCCGCGGTCATCACTCGCGGCCCGGTCGTCCCGTCGGACCAGGTGATCCCGGCAGGAAGGGTGACCGTGACGAGGGCGCCAGCGGCGGGGGCGCCGCCCTGGGCCGCGTGGATCGTGATGTCATCCAGAGGTCCACAAGCGACGGCGGAGTACGGGCCGTTGACGAAGGTGAGAGTCAGCTCCGAGGTGGAGGCGGCTGCGAGTGGGGTGGCGACGGCCAGGGCGATCACGGGCACGGTCCAGGCCGCGCCAGCCAGAACGGTGCGGCGGCTCGGCCCACCCTTACCAGGGCCTTTGACGCCGGGGGCGGTGGGGACACCGCCGAGGTCGGTCGGGATGGTCCAGTCGGGGGCGTTCTCGGGGACTCGTTTGATTTCGTCGCTCACGGGGTTGTCCTTCGGCTCGGTAACAGGTATTGCTCCCGATGATGGCGATCCCCTACTGGTGTCGAGAAGGCCGAAGCCTGTTTTGGAGCGGTTCCCGTGTTGTACCGGTTTCGTTTTTCGGCACAGGGCGGGTGAAGGGCGGGTAGCCGTGCGCGTGGGCGAGAGTGGTGAGTTCGGTGCGGGTGTGGACGCCGAGCTTCCGGTAGACGTTCTTCAAGAGTGTTTTGACGGTGTTCGGGCTGATGAACATCGCGTCTGCGATCTGGGTCACGGTCGCGCCTGCTGCCGCGTGGGTGACGGTTTCATGCTCTCGGGGAGTGAGGGCCACGAATGGGCTGCCGGTGACGCCGGAGGCGGGGGCGTGCCGGATCGGGTCGGCGGCGGCCGGGTCGAGAGCACCTTCGGCAATCATGTCATCGATGACATTGCGCATGTTGGTGGTGATGCTGCCGAAGAGGCCGTAGGCGGGGGCGAGGTTCAATGCGTCGATGATGTACTCGTTGCCGGTCGTGGTGTCGCCGTCGGCGCGGTAGGCCATGCCGGCGATGAACAGAGCCGGCACGAGCACCCGCGGGTACGCTGTCGCGGCCCCGATCAGAGGGACGACGAACTTTCGCGCGGCGGCGAACTGGTGGTTGTGGGCGAGCCAGCGGGCTTCGATCACGGCGGCGAGCTGGGTGAGCAGTGACCCGGCCGGGGTGAGGCGGTCGTCGTGGAGGGCGTTGTGGGCGTTGGCGGATTGACCCAAGACGGTGAAGAGGGTGTGCCTGGTGAGGCCGAGTAGGGCCGCATTGCCGCCGGTCGCGGCTTGCTGTTCGGGGATCTCAGCGATGAAGGCTTCCAGCTCAGCGAGCTGGGTGCGGGCGCCGCCGCGATAGACGGCGACGACTCCGCGGACGAATTGGTACGGCGCCCAATGCTCGGCGGATTGGCGGATATCGACCTGGTCGATCAGGTGCTCCGCGGTCTCGGGCTGCAGTGCATCGATGGCGAGGATGGCGCGGGTGAACTGTGCGGGTGCGGGCGTGCGGTGGCGCCACCAGTCGTCGGGGGTGGACGGGGGTATGCGATCGAGCCATTGCCGGGCGGCGCGGGTGCGGCCGGCGAGCACGTGGATCCATGAGGCGCTGGCGGCGGACATGGCCTGCATCCTGGTGTGTTCGGTCGCGGTGGCGTAGTCGAAGCTGCTGGTGTATTCGGTCAATGCGGCGTGGTACTGCCCGGCGAGTTCACGGGTGAGACCCCACTGGTATCGCAATTCGGGGAGTGCCCGAGCGACATCCTGGAGCTCCTGATGCCGCAGGCCCGCCAGAACCTCTTTGGCAGTGTCCACCATGGCGACCGCGTCGGTGAACCGGCCGGCAGCCCGGAGCGCGACGGATTGCGCGGTGAGTTCGGCGCACCGGTCCAGCGGAGTGCGAAGCATGTCGCTGCTCACCGCCTCCCGGAACACGAGCGGACGCCCCTGGGCGGAAAGGGTGCGAGCGACGTACTCGCGGGCCACTTTCAGCCGCGGATTCTCCGCCAGCACCGCAGCCGGCAGCGCAGAGAGGGCATCGAGGAGCTCGGCCGGGTGCCGGTTCATGTAGTGAGGCCAGTTAGCGCCCAGAAGAACCAGCACCGCCTGCCAGTCTTCGCCCAGCACAGCGTGAGTCAGGGTCTCGAGCGGGGAGCTCCCTCTGCCGTGGCGCGGCCAGGAGCGCGCCGAATCAGCTGTCATCAGATACCCCCATGGTCACCGCTTGGCGCGAAACCACACGGTGACCGATCGCACCCTCGTGATCCCCCAGAGTGGGGTCGTGCGGTCAAGGGCGAGATTAGCCCGAGAGCTCCCGGCCTTCCAAATCGGTTTCATCCAACAGGCCAGTGAGATCGATGATAGTTGCCCCTGTCGGGTGGGGTTTCGTGTTCTTCCTCTCGGTGATCGTCTCCCGCATTCTCCGGGCGCTCGGGAACCCGGCTAGCCGGGCCACCCGCTCGACGTCCGCGCCGGCAGGCTCGGCCAGGAGGGTCAGCGCCGTGCGCACCCGCGCTTCCCGTATCTCTCTCAACGGGCTGGTGCCGGCTCGGGCGAACACCCGTCGCAGATACGCCGGTGATACCTGGAGTTCGGCCGCAAGGCCGGTGACCCGGAAATCCGCGTCAGTGCTGTCACGTTCGATGACGGCCTTGGCCCGGGCGAACAGCGCCGCCTCACCCCGCCGCAGGTTCGCCGGCATGTCCGGGTCGGTCGACGAAGCGGTCGCCGATGTCGGGCTGCTGGCGATCGCGGCGATCAGGTGCCCGGCAGCGACCTCCACGTGCGCGAATCCCGGACCGGTCGGGTCGACCGGTGGCGCGGACAGTGCGGCATTGATCGTCGCCAGCAACACCCGGATATACGGGCTCTCCGAGAGGAGCCGAGCGTCTCCGCCGGGAACGAGACCGGCAGTGCGACGCAATCGAATCTCCACCCGGGCCACGGGGCTGTCCGAGGACAGCTCATACGCCACACCGTCTGGGATCAGCGCCATCGATCCGACCGGCATGGGCGACTGAGCATCCGGAAGCGTGATGTGCGCGTCGCCCTCGACCTGGATCAGGACGGTCAGCCCGTCGCCGGTTCCGGCAGAAGTGGCTCGGGTCAGAGATGTCGAGGTGTGCCAGATCCGCGCGAGTTCCAAGCCTCCACCGCGTGCCGTGTCAGCGAACACCCGGAACGGATAAGAGCCCTCGACGACGGTGCCGCGCTGAGCGAACCAGTCATACGCTGGAGAATCCTGCAACGCAACCCCACGCTGCACCTGTGCCGCCGGGTCGATGGTTCGGCGGCGGAGAGTCATCAGGCGGTGCCATCCTTCCAGGGCTACTCGTTCCCCAGCGCATCCGCCAGGAGCCCCAAACGGCTAACCCCACTCTGCACACTGCACAGTTCACCCTTGCGCGCACCCGAAATCACCCGATGGAGGCACAAAGATCACCCGGCCCACGGCCGGGGCGCGGAAAACGAAACCATCGTCGACGGATTCCGACCCAGAATGAGCGACCCTGCCGAAATCATGCAACTGGTTCAGAGAGTGTGGAGTGGGCCACCACGACCAGGAGCGACAGACTCGACGGCTCGTCGACGGTGTTCGTGATGATCTTCACGGTCGCCACGAGCGAGGGAGTGACGACGACGCTGCGAAGCGTGTGGCTGGAATCCACGAAGTCGAGGAAACCGCCATCAGCAGCCATCACTGCCGAGATGCCTTCGCGAAGCTTCACGAGGTCCTGCGCGCTGGAGAGATCCCACGTTGCGTCACCGATGATGAGCCGTATCTGCTCCATCGCCAACCTCCCCGCGGAGGCGCCCCTCGGAGCCGCCACTTTAGGGAATTTTACTAGGAAATCAAGCTACTTAGCGCCTTCGTAACCCTTCTTGACGTCCTTCTGCGGCCCGCCCTCAGACTTCTCCGGCGGGTGCTCACATCCGGTCTGCTCGGTCAGCGATTGACGTGGTGGAGTGCTTCGAACAGTTCGGCGCGGCTCTTGACCCCGAGCTTGCGGTAACTGGCCCGCAACTGTGTTTTCACCGTGTTCGGGCTGACGTGTAAGAACGCCGCGATCTGGGTGGCCGATTCTCCGGTCGCGGCACGTTCGGCGACCTCTCGTTCCCGAGCGGAGAGCAACGCCAGCCCTGCCGGACGTGCGTCTTCGGCATCGACGTGAGTCAGCGCCTTGGCAACGGCGCTTGTGCTCGGCAGCAACTCGGCGACGCGGGAACGGACGCTGGCAGACGCAAGGGCCAGTATGCCGAAGCTTGCGTGTGCGCGGGCCAGCTCCGCAGCTTCCTCCAGTTGCGGATTGCTTTCATCGCCGCTGGCGGCCAACGCTCCGATCAGCACCCGAGGCCGGGACCCATCGGTGCGAAGAAGCGGCGCAGCGAGACGGCGGGCGTCTTTCATCTTCCCCGCGGATTGGAGCCGGAGAGCACGCAGAATGGCGCCGTACTGGCGAAGCAGTGACGCTTTCGCGGTCGGCCTGTCACCGGCGAAAGCAGTCTCTTCGCCGATCGGACGGCGAAGGGCGAGGTTCAAGATGATCCGCGTCAATGCGAGATACTCGCCGTTGGATCCGGACTCGCGGCGGTCCACGGGTATCGTCTCGAGATGCGAATCCAGTTCGCTCATCACCACCCGCACGCGGGCAGGTTGCGTCTCCGTCGCGGCGCGGAGCAAGAAATACGGAGCCCACCGCTCCGCCGCACTACCCGGAGTGATCTGCTCCATCGCGCGGGCTGCGCCGACAAAGTCGAGGCTGTCCAGCCGGATCATCGCATCCGCCAAGAGTGCGGGGATCGCGGCAGCGGTGGACCACCAACCGGCGACCGAATCGTCCGGGACGCGCCCACGCCACGCGGTGGCGAGGGCATTCCGGCCGTGCAGTGCATGGAGAAAGGCGATCGCACCGGCGGCGCTGGACTCGATCATCCAGTGATCGGTCGATACCGCCCAGTCGTAGGCGCCGTTGTACTCCGCCATCGCCCCATCGAAATCACCAGCAAGCTCCAGAGCGAGCCCCCACTGAAAATGGAACTCCGGCAACGCTGCGGCCAGCAACGGCTCCGTCTCGGTGGGCTGTTGCTTCAGGAATGTCTGGGCGCCGGCCACGAGCCGCGCTGCCTCTGCCGAACGTCCGGACTCCCTGGCACCGGCCACCTGCGCCGTCCACGCGGCAAGCTGATTGACGGCATCCAGATGGTCCGGCAATGTGACCGAGTTGCGGTAGGAGGTCGAGTATCCCTCGCCCTTCACGTTGCGGCCGATGTACTCCATCGCCAGGCGAAGCTTCGGCTGTTGATCGATCACCGCATCCGGCATCCGCTCCAGCGCATCCAACAACACCGCAGGATGCGAGTGAAACAACTCGTTCCACGACTGATCGAACACAGCAAAGACCAGAACCCAGTCATCCGCGGCGACCGCTGAAGCGAGTTTCTCCGCAATCGACCTCGAACCACTCACGCCAGCCAAACCTCCATAACGCCTTCCATGCCCCGAGCCGTCTCGGAAGGGAACCAGCAACCGGACGGAGTTCCAGAATGGTTCACGGTCCAGATGACCATTCTCTTGCATCCTTCGAAGCAGCTCAGACAAGCCATCACGCCCATCCCGGCCGAAAACGAAACCTCTGCCAGACTGTTTCCGCTCCAAAATCAGCCGCACCCCACAAGGCGGGTAATGGGACCTCTAGGGTGTGGCTGGAGCCCGGCTCACGGGGCTCAATCAGCGCCACTCCCCCCGGCCGCCACTTGCGTGTCTGGGGGCCGCCCATTTCTGGAGACATGATGCTCGGTAACCTCAACGGCTGGCACCTGGTGATCCTCCTCGCCGTGATCCTCCTGCTTTTCGGCGCCACCCGGCTCCCTGCCCTGAGCAAATCCATGGCCCAATCGATGCGGATCTTCAAGAACGAATCGCGCGCCGACACCGCTGACACTCCGGACAGCGACCCGGCATCAGCCCCGCCCCTTCGATAACCGCCGGCCGCATGACCCGGTTCCGCGGCAGGACCCCCATCCACTCCGGAACCGACACCCGGCTGGGTCAGCCGGGCAGGGACCGGGCTCGGGTACCCCGGTCCCGGTGGTGGCCGCCCCATCCCCAAGTGGGCGGCCACCACGCAACACAAGACGTAGAACCATGACTCGAACCCGAACACTCTCGCCCGAGGTACCCGAAATGACAACGAATACCGCTCCCCACGAACGCCGGACACCCAACCCCCGGTTTCTCGTCGCAGTCAAGGTCACGACGTTGGTCGTGTCCGCCATCGCCGCGGTGACGCTGACGATCATCGCGTTCGCCGTACAGCCCTAAACGAAACACACTCCCCACGCCCGAAAGGCAGAAGATGACCACGACGGACGCCGCAGCAACCCCCGAGCGGAGCAGGCCCAAGCGGCGGCGCGTGAACTCCACCGCGATCATCGTGGCCCTCACCCTGCTGGGTGCCATCGCCAACGGAGTCTTAGCGATCGTGGCGGAGAGCCAACACCACACCGCGGAGACCATCAGCTATCTCACACTCACCCCGGAGAACAGCTCATCGGACGCATCCACCGCAGCGGTGGAGAAAGCCGCGATCTCGGTGTCGGAGAACACGTTCCTCACCGCGGCCCGATCGGACGCCGCCGCGGAGGAAGTCGCGAAGAGTCTGAACACGTCAGCCACCGCCGGCGACCTCGCCGGCAGGATGACGCTTGTCACCGACGGCACGACCCCGATCCTGACCGTCCGCACCACCGGCGGGAACTTCGAGGGCGCAGCCGCCGAGGCCAACGCCTGGACCGCGGTGATCGCCGAGCATGTGCCCGAGAACCTCGACCCGAAATACACACTCGTGACACTCCGCTCCGCCGCGCCTGGCCCGGACGGACCATTCACTTTGCTCGCCGTGCTGCCTGGCGCGATCATCGGGCTTGTCCTCGGCATCCTGATCGTCGTGCTGATCAGGAGACGGCGCCGCCGAAGCGCATGAGAAGCCCGGAAGCGGGCATCGAGCAGGACCTGATCGCCGCTGCGCGAACGGGTGACCACACAAGCCGAGGAGGGTGATGGCTGACCTGCACGACTGGCTGCCGCGCGGCACGGCGATGACGACCATGTCGTTCCGTGCACGCCGGATTCCCTGGCCGGTCCCCTGGCGGAGCAAGCTCGCAACCGTGCTGTGGCTGGATATCAACGACACCTGGGTGTACGCCGGAATCCGTCACAACGGCCGCGCTCAAACACAGCTGTGGCAACTTGGGCGCGCCACCATCAGCATCAATGTTCCCGACCGAACCCTCACCATCTCACACGACCGCGACCAGCAAACCCATAGCCTGCACCGCCTTCCCCGCCGGGAACTAGCGGACCTCATCGTCGTCCTCGCGGCGCTCAACTCAGCCCTGCACCCAGACACTACCGACGGAACCGACCCGACTCCCTCAGACCGATCTTCCCCCACCGATGCCACAGCCGCGTCACCTCAGGAACCAGCATCATGACCGACCTCATGCCCGCACGACCCAAATCCAGAGCTCAGCTCGTTACCAGCGCGATCGTCTCGATCATCCTCGTCCTCGGAGCCTGCACCGCCTGGACCGCTGCCGTCATCACGCACGAACAACAAACCATCGCCACCCATCGCCAACAGGCTCCCCTCAAAGAGGCGTCATAGTTCGAGACGCTTCTCGTCTCTTTCACTGCAGGAGAGACCAGCCGTGGCCGGTGGATCCCGGACACCCACCACCCACGACTCTCACGTTCACGGCCGGCCCACGCCCCCGATTGCGCGCCTCCCTGTCAGCCGCCGACCCCGAGGGCGTCATCGCGGCCACCCGTTCGGTGCTGGGTGAGGTCGACTAGGCCGGCCCTCTATTCCGTCCAGTCCTGCGATTGAATCCAGAGCTCATCGGCGCAGTCCTCCGAGCACGCACGGGCGTTGTAGACCATGTCTTCACGCCGCACCCGGATGCCGCAATTCCGGCACCGGCGAAGGCGGGAAGTGAACCGCACGGTCGGATGTGGCATCACGCGACGTTTTCGTTCTGTCATACCTGAATTATACTCAATGTTGTTACAGGTAACCAGAGGAATCCTCGCCGTGTTCGTGCCATCATGACCTCGTGCCAAACCTGCCCAAGACTCCTATCAGGGGATTCCGGATACCCTCGGACCTCTACCACGCTGCGATGGCGAAAGCCGAGAGCGAGGGGCGCACCCTCACCGACGTAGTGCGCGAGGCCCTTCAGCGCTACATCGAGGTGGAGTGAGGAGATTGTGTTGGGTTGAGCACCCACGCAGCGGCGCCTCGATAGGATCGAGGTCAGCCCGAGGAGGCATCCTGTACAGATCCCCGAAAGTACGGCGAATCGCGACCGTGCTCCTGGTGTTGTACGGATTCGCCGTGCTCTTTGTGGTGGCGTGGCCGACACCGGTCGACGAGAGCTCGCGCGGCTTGATCTTTCGCGTGCTCGGTGCGCTGCATCGTCGTGGGCTCCCCGAGTTCGTGAACTACAACGTCGTCGAATTCTGCGCCAACATCGCGATGTTCATCCCGCTGGGCCTGCTGGTTGCCCTGTTGTTCGGCCCGCGGTGGTGGTGGGCGGCCTTCTTCGTCTGCGCCGCGCTCTCGGTCTCGATCGAGTTCTACCAGTACCTGCTATTGCCCGACCGCTACGCCACAGTCCGTGACGTCGTCGCGAACTCGACCGGCGGCGCTATCGGAATGCTCGCCGCCGTGATCGCGATCGCCTGGCTCCGCCGCCCCACGCCGATCAGCAGGTGAGCCGGAGCCACGACGTACCTCTCTGCTCGGCACAGCATCCGAGGGAAACGGCATGGATTCTAGATCGACCCGGAACCGACGGGTGTCAGCGCATAGTCCACTTGGAACGCGGTGGCAGCCTGGGATGCAGCCGGTGGGTTTGCGGCGCGTATCGTCCAGGCGCTCTTGTCAGCCTGAACTGCCGCATAGAGTCCGAGTGCCGCGGTGGCCGCTGTCTTGGGTGTCAGCTGGATCGTGAAGTCCCGTCCGTCGTTGTGGTACCGGGTGACGGTCACCATGATCCCCGCCGTCGGCGACGCATTCGTGCCGAAGAACACGCGCCCGGAGACGTCATCTGATCGCGTATTCATCGACGCTGCGTTGACGCCCGCGCTGCCGTTCGCCGCGATAGTAGGAGCGCCGACGATCTCGACCCCGGCGTTGACGATGCCGAGCCTGTTGTTCGGGTCGTACAGGTCGGTGTGGAGGTCACGGTAGCTGTACTTACCGTAGGCCGTCTGCACCGAGAACACCCGAGTGGTGATGCGTGTGATCCGGGTGCCGATCACCATGAAGTCGCCACCGGCTACGAGGTCGAAGGCAACCGGAGTCGGCAGGGCGGTGACAGGATTACCGGCGCCATCCTCGTCGATGGTGGCATCAGATCCGTTGATCGACCCACCGATGAAGCGGATACCGCCGTTTCCGTAGCTGCGAAGCGTCGTCGTATTGGGGTCGGTAGTGACCCCGCGGACTTGATGCCGGACAATCCGGCCTGGACCGCCGTAGATCATCGCTCCGTAGAACTCGATGCCGCGCACCTGGCCGATCGCGACTAGCGGGTCGTCGTTGGCATGGTCGAGGTAGGACGATTCGATATGAAGCCCGTAGAAGCGAATCCACTCGGCCCAGTACTCCTGGGTCGTGCCGTATGCGATGTCGAGCGCCCGGTTCCTCGATCGTTCGATCGTGAGGTCGTAGAAGTCGACGGTGTTGGTCTCGTTCGAGCCCAGGTTGGGCGTCGTGGCGGTGCGGCTCCTCGACCAGATCTTCACAGCCGCCTCGGTCGTCGAGCCGCAGTTGTCAACCCGGATCTTTGTGAACCGAGGGTTGTTGGCTCGCTGGACGTCGATGCCGATGCCGTCGACGTAGATGATCCTGACATCGTCGAGGATGCTCTCGAAACCCTGCATGATGATTCCCGGCCCGGTGCCATACGTCGGTGTCGGGGCGCCCTGAATCGCGCCGTTCACGTAGATTCTGCGCAGCCCCGATGCGGGCCCGACGACCGTTATCATTGGCGCGGTGCCGTCAGAGCCGGTGGGACGCACGATGGACGAGGATGAGCCCTGACCAGCGTTCGTGGTGCCGAAGCGGGAGCCTGATCCGACCCCCTCGAGCACGGTGAAGCGCGTTACGACGAGGTTCTCGGCTCGAAAGTTGCCCGGTGGCACGAACACCGTGCCGCCATAGTTGTAGCAGGTGTCGATTGCGGCCTGGAAGGCGAGCGTGTCATCGCCGCCCGAACCGACCACGTAACCCGGTGACACGGCGTTACCGAAGTCGCGCACGTTGAAAACCTGCTCACCCTGCCCAACGGGCTTGCTGCCACTGCGACTTTTCACCGAGTCAGGTATTTGCGTAGCCGGTACCTTCGCCCCGCCATCGAGAGTCGCAACGCCGGAAGCTGCGCCCTTCTCCGTCGTCGGTATGTACTCGACGTCTGCGTGCGCCGGCTCAGCGACCAGCGCGACGCCTGCGACAGCGAGGCCGCCCCCGATCAGCAGATTGCGTCGCGTACGTGTGGACGATTCCCCCGAACTTCCCATGCTCGCCAGCCTATGGCTGCGAACGACACCTCAACAACTGCACAACAGCACGAAGCACTCAGCAACCGGATCGACCGCTTACGGCACGAACTTCATGACAAATTGCGGGCTGGTCCCAATGAATTCAAAGTTCGGGAACTCCGCGTATGGGTCGCCTAGCAAGACGCTAAGAGTACAGTTCTCGCTGTACCCGCCCCCCTCGATGAAGCCCGTAATTCTCACGGCCACGAAGTCCACTCCGTCCTCGGCCAGCCCCGCGGTGTTCTCGTACAGGCGTGACTCAAACACCGACCGGTCAACGAACGTAGGATTCGAGAGCGGGTATGTCGTGCCGGCAATCTCGAGTGTCGTTTCGGAGGGCATCACGCCCATTCCGTACACAGGCCCCCCGTATTGGACAGCGAGCAGGTAATTGTCCAACGCCACCCCGCCCGTGTTCGTGATTTGGATCAGCATCGAGTTTCCTTGATTCGGGTCACTCGATGCCTCGAACGGTGTCGGGCTGATGAGAGTGATCGTCACCGACGCATTGGTCGACGCCGCAGCCGCCGGCACCCCAATCACCTGCCGCACCGCGGGCGCAGCCCACGCCCGGACATCAGCAGATCCGATCGCGGTGGCTACAGCGGCTGTTGCCGCAAGCCCCCCAGCAACTGAGAGCGCGGCACGACGACTGACCTCATTCTCTTCCCCCATGACCGAGACTCTAGCGCAACCCAACACCTGTGGCGAAGCTCACCAATGGAAATCCCGACACGAGCAGATGGGTGCGGCTCCTGGACAACTACGGACGTCCTTCTGCTTCGCCTAGCCGTCTCGGTCCGAGGCATGATCCACGTATCAGCAGGTGAACTGCAACTCCGACATTTCGGGGTTGGAGAGCATCGGACCCACGAGCGTCTCGATCTGCTTCTCCGGCAGGCCGCTCACGTCGATGTCAATGGTCGCCGTCTGCGTCGCGCCGGGAGCAGCCTGAATGACGCCGCGCGCGACAGGATATTCACGGTCGGCGCCGACCAGTGAATCTTGCTGGCTCGTGCTGCCGGTGATATCGATGACTTTCGACCCCACTGGCGCGTACACGTACGTGAAGACGCGCAGATCTCCCACAGGCACCCCGAATCCGTTACCACTGTTGCCGCTCACGTAGATCGAGAGTCCATCGACGGCCGCTGGGTCCAGCGCATTGGTCGCAGAGATCTGTACGCGCAGGCGGCGAGAGCCGTCAGCGCACTGTTGCTGTCCCACGGCTACCGACGTGCGGAGGAAGTAGTCCATCTTCGAGCCTTGGTAATCGCTCAAATAGACGCCGACCTGGTGAGCCGAGTCAGTCTCCTGAGGCATCCGCCCCGTCAGCCCGGCCTCGCCCAAGAGATCCTGGATCGTTGGTTCCGTACTGGATGCGACGATCCTCCGCTCCTCCCCGGCCTTCTGCACTGCTTCAATGAACTTGGGGACGTCCACGTTCCCGTTCATAATCGCCCCGAAGGTCGCTCCTGCGATTCCCGTGAAATAGGCGTCCTGAAGGCCGGGCGAATCACCGTTCGGTGGGCCGTTGAATTGCTGGTACACGCCGTTCATCAACACGTCCACAGCGTTGTCGGCGGACAGGGTCGACCCATCGGGGAGCGCCACCGGACCGGTAGCCGCGAGCACATACGACAGAGCGAACGGGTCGATGAAGATCACTGTGTCTGCGGTCACGCCTCGCTGGTTCTGCCACATCGATCGCGTAAGGTCAGCGGCGACATCGACTCGAGGAGTCAGTGTGTTGTTTTGGCTTTGGACTCCGAAGGGCACCAAGAAGAGGTCGCGCGCCTCGCGCGGAACGTGGCTGTTCGCGAACTCTTCGGATTCGAATGCGAAATCGCGTCCTGATGTCTGCTGCGCAATGCTGATCTTTCCTTGATCGGCCGTAACGAGGATCTGCGCGCCCGCGATTCCGCCTAACGGACGAGCCTCGGCCGAGTTCTCGAATACGAGCAGATAGTTCTTCGGCCCATCGGCCCCAAGCAGTCCTGGCAGCACGGGGGCCAACGACTTCGCCGTGGCCAGCGCCGGCTCGATCTCCCCCACCAGACCGTTGATCTCGGTCACGGCACTCTTCACGGGGCCTATGAGAGATGTGGTGTCTATCGCTCCAACGTTCTCCTTAGCGCTCGTCAGCACAGTGCTCGACTGCTCCAGCACTGGCAACACCGATTCGATCGCGGCCAGGTTCACGGCACCGTCAACTGGCTTGAAGACGGCCGGCGACAATGTGTCGCCCAACCCCACTGCGGGCACCACTGCCTGGTCAACCACATCGGACACGGTGTTTGCAACGGTCCGCACCGCGGTGAGGTTCGGTCCTACTACAGGCACGTTCTCAGCGAACATCCACAGCGGGTCGGATGCCGCTTCGCGTGCCTTGTCGGCGTGCTCCGCCAGGGCGTCGGCATCACCCTGTGCACTCGACGCCTGTCCGGCGAGCACCTTGTCTTTCACCGACGACAGCAGCGGCCTCGCGGCCTCGAGCTCGTCCTTGACGGTGAACGCCTTCATCCCCACCCAGGCCGCACCGGCACCGACGACAACCAAGAGAAGGAAGACTCCACCGACGATCCACGGCCACCGACGGCGTCGAGCGCGCTTCTGCGGCTTCTCGCTCGCGGCGGCTTCGTTCTTCAAGGATCGGCGGGTCGGCATCTCGTCGGTCACTGCGCAATACTACCGAGCCCCTGGTGAGCCCACCTGGGTGAACGGCGAGTGTGAGCCGCGAGCAAGCCCGCGATCAGCGGGTCAGCTCGAGCACCTTCGCCGTCGCCGCGATCGTCTTCTCGCTGGCCTTCTTGTCGGGGTTGAGCTTCTTGCCGAACGACGGGATGAGCTGGGCCAGCTTCTTCTCCCATCGCGGATACTCTGCCGGGAAACACTTCTGAATCAGGTCGATCATGATCGGCACTGCCGTCGAGGCTCCGGGGGAAGCCCCGAGCAATCCCGCGATCGAGCCGTCAGCGGCCGTCACGACCTCCGTGCCGAACTGCAGGACTCCCCCGCGCTTGGCGTCCTTCTTCATCACTTGCACGCGCTGGCCGGCGGTGATGAGATACCAGTCCTCCGCCTTCGCCGTGGGCATGAACTCCTGCAGCGCCGCCAACTTTTTCTTCTTGCTCGCCAGCAGCTCGCCGATGAGGTACTTCATGAGATCGAAGTTGTCCCGTGCGACCGCGAGCATCGGACCGATGTTGTGCAGGCGGATCGACGCGGGCAGATCAGTCCACGAGCTCGACTTCAGGAACTTCGGGCTGAATCCGGCGTACGGGCCGAACAGAAGAGATGACTGGCCGTCGACCACACGCGTGTCGAGGTGCGGTACCGACATCGGTGGAGCGCCGACCGATGCCTTTCCGTAGACCTTTGCCTGGTGTTGCGCAACGACGGCTGGGTTGTCGGTGCGGAAGAACTGTCCGCTGATCGGAAATCCACCGAAGCCCCTGATCTCAGGAATGCCCGACTTCTGCAGCAGCGGAAGTGCGTGTCCGCCAGCGCCCACGAACACGAACTTCGCGTTGACGGTGTGCGGGGTGTTGCCGACGCGGTCGCGAACCGTGATGTTCCACGATCCGTCCTTCTGCTTCTTGAGCTTCTTCACTTCGGTCTCGGTGCGGAGAACGGCGCCGTTCTGCACGAGGTTGTCGATGAGCTGATGCGTGAGCGATCCGAAGTCGACGTCGGTGCCGGCGTTCACGCGCGTGGCAGCGATCTTTTCGTCCTTCTCGCGCTGGCGCACGAGGAGCGGGGCCCACTGGTAGATGACCTTCGGGTCGTCGCTGAATTCGATGCCCTCGAAGAGCGGCTCCGTCTTCAGCAACTCGTAACGGCGGCGGAGGTAGTCGACGTTCTCCTCGCCGCGCACGAACGTCATGTGCGGAGTGGGATTGATGAAGGAGCCGGGGTGCGCGAGTACGCCCTGCGCCACCAGCGACGACCAGAACTGCCGGCTCACCTGGAACTGCTCGTTGATGTTCACGGCGCGCGACGTCTCGAGCGTGCCGTCGGGCGCTTCGGGCATGTAGTTGAGCTCCGCCAGGGCCGCGTGGCCGGTGCCGGCGTTGTTCCAGGGGTTCGAGCTCTCCTGGCCGACTTCGCTCAGCTGCTCGAAGATCATGATCGACCAGTCGGGCTGAAGCTGCTTGATCATGGTTCCGAGGGTGGCACTCATGATGCCCCCGCCGATCAGGGCGACGTCGACGCTTTTATTGCTCACACGTCCACTTTACGCTGCTTGTATACAAGGGCGGGACCGCATGGCGGAGCAATAACCGCCGTTCTTTACAGAGCTTCAGGACATCGCTGCAGCGACCCGGGAGACGGCCGGCTTCTGCTTGCGGCTGATGGCCGCGATGGTCACCATTCCGCCCGTGAGACCGAGCACTCCCACCCCGGCCCAGAGTCCGATGATCGGCATCATTCCGCCGGTCGGGTCGGCGGCCTCGGGCGTCACGCGACCGGTCTGGCTCGAGGCCTGCTCGCTGTGTGACACCGGATCGACCGCTGCAGAGGCGGCAATCGGAGTCACCCCCACAGCGGCCACCGCGATGATCAAACCTGCGAGTGTCTTCCTGACCATGTCTTCGGATCCCCATCCATCAGTTCGTCAGTCATCGACACGGGGGCAAAAAAATACAGCGCCGGTTTAGATTTCAAACCGACGCTGTTTGACCCCCGTGATGTGCTCCGATCGTATCGCGCCGCGCACCACGGTGTCGATTTGTTTACATCCCCGTTACGGACGGCCCATCCCGCGGTACGTCCATCCGGCGGCTCGCCACGCGGCCGAATCGAGCACGTTCCGGCCGTCGATGATCTGCTTCTCGGCCACTAGGGCACCGACCGCGTTGGGATCGAGTGCCCGGTATTCCTTCCATTCGGTCAGGAGCACCACCACTTCGGCATCGGCCACCGCTTCGTCGACCGAGTCGACGAAGACGAGCTGCGGATGCTTGGCGTGCGCGTTCGCGATCGCCTCCACGTCGGTGGCCTTCACATCGGCGCCGAGGCCGTGCAGCTGCACGGCGACGTCGAGCGCAGGCGAGTCCCGGATGTCGTCGGAGTCGGGTTTGAAGGCAAGACCGAGAACAGCGACCTTCTTCTCATAGGCCTGTCCGTCGAGCAGTTCGACGACCAAGTCGACAACCCGCTGACGGCGACGGAGGTTGATGGCGTCGACCTCTTTGAGGAAGGCGAGGGATTCGCCTCGCCCGAGTTCTTCGGCGCGCGCCCCGAACGCCCGGATGTCCTTCGGTAGGCAGCCGCCACCGAATCCGACGCCGGCGTTCAAGAAGCGTCGCCCGATGCGGGCGTCGAATCCGATCGCATCCGCGAGCTCGGTGATGTTCGCGTCGGTCACCTCGGCGATCTCGGCGATCGCGTTGATGAAAGAGATCTTCGTGGCGAGGAAGGCGTTGGCCGAAACCTTCACGAGCTCGGCGGTGGCGTAGTCGGTGACCACGAGCGGCGTGTTCTCGCCGAGTGCCTTCGCGTAGACCTCATCGAGGAGCGCCTTGGCACGGGCACCGGCCTCAGGGTCGGACGGCACGCCGTAGACGAGGCGGTCGGGTGAGATGGTGTCTTTCACGGCGAAGCCCTCGCGCAGGAATTCGGGGTTCCAGGCGAGGTCCGCGCCGGGCACCGCGGCCCGGATCTTCTCCGCCAATCGCGCGGCTGTGCCCACCGGCACGGTCGACTTGCCGACTACGAGGTCGCCTGGCTTGAGAAACGGGATCAGCCCGTCGATCGCCGCGTCGACGTAGGTCATGTCGGCGCTGTACGAGCCAGCCTTCTGGGGCGTGCCGACCGCCACGAAGTGCACGGTCGCGCCGCTGACAGCCGCCATGTCGGTGGTGAAGCTCAAGCGGCCCGAGGCGCTGGCGCTCGTCAGGATCTCGGGCAGCCCGGGCTCGAAGAAGGGCGCGCGGCCAGCGGCGAGTGCCTCGATCTTGCGCTGGTCGACATCGATGCCGACGACCTCGTGCCCCAATTCCGCCATCGATGCCGCGTGCACGGCGCCAAGGTATCCACAGCCGATTACAGAGAGCTTCACTCAGTCCTCAATTCACGAGAAGGGCCGGAATGGCCGGTCGGGTGGAAGTCACGACGCTTGAATTGCGTAGCGCGCCTCGGCGGCAGCTTTCTGCGGCTCCCACCAAGACCGGTTCCCACGGTACCAATCGATCGTGGCAGTCAATCCTTCCGCGAAGTCGGAATAGCGCGGCAGCCAGCCCAATTCGGTGCGTAGTTTGGTGGAGTCGATGGCGTAGCGCATGTCATGGCCAGGACGATCGGCGACGAGGTCGTAGGCGTCGGCCGGCTGGCCGAGATTCTCGAGAATCAACTCGACGACCGATCGGTTGTCCTTCTCTCCGTCGGCGCCGATCAAGTAGGTATCGCCGATGACCCCGGCGTCGATGATGGCGAGCACGGCGGACGAGTGGTCGTCGGCGTGGATCCAATCGCGCACGTTCTGGCCGGAGCCGTAGAGCTTGGGTCTCTGACCCTGCAACACGTTCGTGATCTGGCGAGGAATGAACTTCTCGACGTGCTGGTAAGGGCCGTAGTTGTTGGAGCAGTTGCTGATGGTCGCGCGCAAGCCGAACGAACGAACCCACGCGCGCACCAGAAGATCCGATGCCGCCTTCGTCGACGAATACGGGCTCGACGGGTTGTAGGGAGTCGTTTCCGTGAAACGTGCCGGGTCGTCGAGTTCCAGGTCGCCGTAGACCTCGTCAGTCGAGATGTGATGGAACCTCTTGTCGTGCCGTCGTGCGGCCTCGATCAAGGTGAAGGTTCCGACGACGTTCGTGTCCAGGAACGGCCGTGGATCGTGCAACGAGTTGTCGTTGTGCGATTCGGCCGCGTAGTGCACTACGACGTCGTGCGCGCTGACCAGTGAGTCGACCAATGCCGCATCGCCGATGTCGCCGTCGACGATGGTCAGGCGCTCGCTCGGCAGCCCCTCGAGCGATGCGCGGTTGCCGGCGTACGTGAAGGCGTCCAGCACCGTCACGGTGTGTTCTGTGTTCCGCAGAACGTAGTGAACGAAATTCGATCCGATGAACCCGGCTCCGCCGGTGACAAGTAGTTTCCCCATGCCAGTTGTGTACCAGATCGGCATTTCCGGCAGATGAAGGCTGGTGACAGCGCGTAACAAGGTGGTGATATTCGGCTGCTACGATTCCAACGCGCAACACACAGCACGCATCAACATGAGACGAGCAAGCCGAGCGCAGCGGGTGGGGACAACACAATGAAATCGATGACTTTCCGGATGGCGCGTGGATAAGACCGTCAGGATCTTAGGAACGCACGGCGTGCCGGCCAACTACGGCGGCTTCGAGACGGCTGCCGAGAATGTCGCGAAGTTCCTTGTGAGCCACGGCTGGCGAGTCGTCGTCTACTGTCAGGATGAGGGATCCGGGCCGATCGTCGAGGATGTCTGGGAAGGCATCGAACGGGTCAGGATTCCGGTCGATCGAGAAGGCTGGCTCGGTACCTCTCAGTTCGATTGGATATCGATCCGTCACGCATCACGATTCCGGGACGTCTGTCTCACCTTCGGTTACAACACCGGCGTCTTCAATTTCATGCAGCGAGTTCGCGGCATTCCCAACGTCATCAACATGGACGGCATCGAATGGGCACGGAAGCGCTGGGGCTTCTTCAAGCAGGCGATTCTGTACGTCAACGAGCGCTTCGCCGCCGGGTTCGGAAACCACTTGATCGCCGATCATCCGCTCATCGAGAAGTATCTGCGAACGAGAGCACCCAAGCGGAAGATCAGCACGATCACCTACGGAGCACACCCGATCGTCGATCCTGATGAGAGTGTCCTTTCGGAGTACGGACTCATTCGCGGCGAGTACCTCACCCTTATCGCACGGCCGATCCCGGAGAACTCGATTCTCGAGCTGGTACGTGGGTTCTCCCGCCAGCGCAGGGGCGTCAAGCTCGTGGTGTTGGGTTCATTCAAGCCGGACGACGACGCGTACCACGCTGATGTTGTCGCCTCGGCCAGCGACGAAGTGATCTTTCCGGGCGCAGTGTTCGACAGTCGACACGTTCAGGCGCTGCGATTCTTCTCGCGCGGGTACCTTCATGGCCACACGGTCGGCGGAACGAATCCATCCTTGGTCGAAGCCCTCGCGGCCGGGAATCCGGTCATCGCTCAGGACAACGGTTACAACCGCTGGGTGGCCGCCGACGCCGCCCTCTACTTCTCGACGGTGGATGACATTTCATCCCAGATCGAGACGCTCTTGACCGACGCCGACGTGTCCGGGCGCCTGAGCCGCGCGGCGTCGAGCCGGTACGAGTCCGAATTCACCTGGGAGCACGTCGCCTCCCAGTACGAACAGGTTCTTTCGCGATTCCTTCGACGCGAGAACACAGGTCCCGCTGGGACCCGCAAGGCGAAGATTGGAGAACGGTGATACGAATCGGCATGGTCGGGCTCGGCAAGATGGGCCTGTCGCATTACTCGATGATCAATGCGCACCCCAACGCAGAGGTGGTGGCAGTCTGCGATTCCAACGCGTACCTCCTAGGCGTCATGAACCGCTACACCGGGGTGCAGACCTTCTCCGACCTCAGCAAGATGATCGCCGCCGCCGAACTCGACGCCGTGATCATCTCGACGCCCTCTGTCTTGCATGCCTCGATGGTGCGGACAGCACTCGAGGCAGGCCTACACGTCTTCTGTGAGAAGCCGTTCAGCCTCGATCCAGCCGTTTCGCGCGAGCTCACGGAGTCAGCCCAGGCAAAGGGATTGGTGACGCAGGTCGGATACCACTACCGCTTCGTAGGGGCCTTCAAGGAGGTCAAGCGACTGCTCGACCTCAACGCGATCGGCACCGTCAGCCACGTGATCGCCGAGGCCTACGGACCAGTTGTGTTGAAGCCCAAGGGCGGCACCTGGCGAAGCAAGAAGTCGGAAGGCGGTGGAAGCCTCTACGATTACGCGGCACACCCCATCGATCTCATCAACTGGTACCTCGGCGTGCCCTCGGAGGCTCGCGGATCGGTGCTCGGTCACGTCTTCTCGAAAGAGACGGATGACGAAGTGTTCAGCACGCTGTTGTGGCCCGACTCACGCACCGCCCATCTTTCCGTGAGCTGGTCAGACCCGTCAGAGCGCAAGATGTCGACCAAGATCACCGTGTTCGGGAGCAACGGCCGCATCCACGCCGACCGCCAGGAGTGCCAGACCTATATCAGCGACGCGTCGAGCGCGCCTGAGGGGTACGGCGAGGGATGGAATGCGCGGTACACCACCGATCTGACCGATGAAGTGTATTTCTATGTTCGCGGCGAGGAATACAGCGCGCAGCTGGATGCCTTCGTGAAGCGAATCGAGGCGAGTGAAGTCGAGGGGCAGAACAGCTTCGCCAGCGCCACAGGCGCCGACATCGTGCTGGACATGATCCTCAGGGACTCACAGCGCGACTATGCCGACGCATCGACCGCACCGTCGGCTCCGGCCGTCGCCGAGCGTCAGGGCCTGTTCCGGCGTCGCAAGGGAGTCTGATGGGCTTCCACAATCGTGTTCCCGCACTCATGACTCGAAGGAGTTCGCACCATGGATAAGTTGCTTTTCGGCGACAACCAGTTCTTCGGCGTCAACCACATGTCCGAGGAAAAGGCCCGAGCGCAGTCGATCAAATTCCAGGATCTCGACGCCATCATCTCGGTTCTCGATGCCGCCTACGACGAAGGCGTGCGCACCTTCATGTGCACCACCCACGATCGCGTGGGCGAAATCGTCGAACACATGCGCCAGCAGCCCGAGCGCTATGCCGAGCAGGTCTTCTATCCGTGCATGCCGTACGCGCACAAGTACGCGAACGCGATGACCGAAGACGGCATGGTCGGCGCGATCAAGCGCTTCCTTCCTGACGGCGGTCTCCTTGACGCCGCCTTCAAGGGCGGGATGTCCGTTGCCAAGAAGGACATCGAGGGCATCACGACGCTCTTGATCGATGCCGAGATGAAGATGTTCGCGGGTATGAAGACACCGGTCATCTTCTTGCAGAATGTCGTCGTCGATCTGCTGCTCGGGCTCGGCTTCGATGAAGCGTTCCGCATCTTCGCGGACCACGTCCGATCCAAGTACAACGCGGAGCCCGGCTTCATCACGATGAACCTCCCGATGCTGTTGGAGCGACTGGCAAAGGTGGGTGTTAAGAACCCGGTTGTGTGCTCGAACATCAATAAGGTTGGTTTCCGCATGTCGGGAGGAGGCGTGGACGCATACGAAGAGGCGTTGCGCACTCACAATTTCGATGCCATTGCGATGTCCGTGTTCGCGTCAGGTGCGATTCCACCTCGAGAAGCGATTGAATGGGTCAGCAAGGTTCCCAACTTGAAGTCAATTGTCTTTGGGGCCTCGAGCCGAGCGAATATTCGCAACACGAAAGAGTTGGTCGACGAGTACTTCGGCGCGTGAGCCCACCGTCAGAGGGAGACAAACAATGGGTGCATTGAACCGCTTCACGGGAATCGACGAGTCGTCGAATAGAGTCGCGTCGATTCAAATGGCTCTTCGCACGGTGCCGATGCTTCTTCGCGGACTACTGGTTTCACCATTTCTAGGGCGCTCGAGTGGCCGCTTGTTCGTAGGACGCGGCGCGAGAATCAAGAACCCCCAGAAGTTCTCCCACACGGGCCGAGTGATCATCGAAGACTTTGCAGAAATCCATTGCCTCTCTCAAGGGGGAATAGTGTTCGGTGACGAGATTTCGATTGGCCGCGGCGTGCAGATTCGTCCCACCGGCTATTACGGCGGCCCGGTGGGTCAAGGCCTCGTTATGGGTGACCGCTCGAGCATCGGTCCAGGTGGGTACATCGGATGTTCCGGTCAGATTACGATCGGAAACGATGTCCTGATGGGTCCGGGAGTTCGAATTTTCGGCGAGAACCACAATTTCGACTCCGGGAAGTCGACCATCAAGTCCCAAGGGGTCACCCTCGCTCCCGTCACCATCGGAGACGACTGCTGGATCGGAAGCGGGGTCACAATCACGGCTGGGGTGACCATCGGAACCGGCGTGGTAGTTGCAGCTGGAAGTGTTGTGACGAAGGATGTGCCCGATAACGTGGTGGTGGCCGGGGTTCCTGCTCGCGTGCTCCGAACTCGAGTCGCGAGCGAGAAGATCCTTTGACCGCCACGATCGGCCTTGATGATCCACATTGTGGAGACTGAATGAGAGTCCTGTTCGACGCGTTCTGGTGGGTAAATGGTCCGGTGTCGAACCGGCAGGTCTTGCACGAGATCGTTTTGGCCTGGAGCCAGCAATTTCCACAGGATGAGTTGGTGCTCGCAGTACGAGGAAGAGATATTGATGTCGTGCGGGCTACCTTCGACCCTTCGGTCGAACTCGTTGCAACTCGACTCGCACCTCAAGGGATTAGCGCCATTCTCGAGCTACCCTTTCTTGCACGTCGCGTGAAGGCCGACGTGACGTTCAGTCACAACTTCACCCCCCTCTTTGGGACGTCTGCGGTCTTCCTGCACGACGTGCTATTCGTGACTAATCCTGAGTGGTTCACACGCAAGGAGTTGCTCTATTTCAGCCTGATGCCATTCACTTCGCGATTCGCAGATGTCGTGTTGACGTCGTCCCACTCTGAAGCGGCGCGAATCCGGACAAACATTCGAGGGCCCAAGAAGGTCGTACCTGTGGGCCTCGCGATGAATCGCGAGCTTCAGACGTTGGAAGGGGTCCGCCCGGACCTCAACGCAAGGCCTGGCCATTTCATTCTCACGGTTGGTCGGCTGAACGTCCGTAAGAACTTGGAGTTCACATGTACTGCAGCGTTAGCGTCCGATCGTGTGTCTCCTACGTTCCCGCTTGTGATCGCGGGCGGGTACCAGGGTCGCTCCACCGTCCTCTCAGACGAAATCCGTAGAGGGGTCGAGGATGGACGGATCGTCTTTCTAGGCCACGTGTCAAACCCCGAATTGGTGTGGCTCTATCGGAACGCCGCGGCGTTTGTGTTTATGACACTCGACGAAGGTTTCGGCCTACCTCCGCTTGAGGCGAAATGGTTCGGAACACCCGTCGTAACCAGCGACATCCCTGTGATGAAAGAGGTGGCTGGATCGAGCGCCTCCTTTGTCGATCCGAGAGATGAACCGGCGCTTTCTCGCGCGCTGAATCAAGTCCAACCCAGAAACGGGGCCAAAACCGAAGACGATGGACGCTATTCCTGGCCGAATGTCGTCCGTGCAATCCGAGGTGAAATGGCTTCACTCATTGCTCAACGATCGAAGGCCGCACATGGGAATTGACACTTCGAGCGTTTCAGTGCTTATCGTCACGTATAACAGCGATCACGTAGTCGAGGATTGCCTACTCCCATTGCCTTCTGATTCAGAAGTACTCGTAGTGGATAATCTCTCTACGGACTTGAGTATCGAGAAGGTGACGCAAGTGCGGCCTCAAGCGATCGTGATCGCAAACTCTTCTAACGCCGGCTTCGCAAGGGCGGTCAATCTCGCCGCTGAGCACGCGCATGGCGACTACCTGCTTCTCCTCAATCCAGACGCTCGAATTGAGGAGAACGCAATCGTAACTCTCCTCCGCGATATGGAAACAGATCCGTCGATCGGCATCGCAGCCCCACTGATGACGGATTCGCACGGTGCTTTCAAAGTGCTCGGAGCCGGATTCGCGCCAACCATCAAGAACATGGCTCTGCACGGGTTTGGGATCTCAAGGGTCGCTCCTCGGAATCAAAAGCTGGAGGGGCATCACCTCTATCGAGACTCCAACCTCGACAGTGTACGAGAGCTTGATTGGGTCTCCGGGGGCTGCATGCTTGTGCGGCGAAGCGTCTGGGAAGCTCTCGGAGGTCTGACGACAAGGTGGTTCATGTATGCGGAAGACGTGGAGTTCTGCCTTCGAGCCCGACAGCTCGGAACGAAGGTGATCCTCGACCCTGGTGCGATCGCTGTGCACGATTTTGGCGGCAGCAGCAAAGACGTCGCCGGCAGCACCAATACAGTTTGGATTGTCAATTTGTATGACCTGTATTGCTCCACCATGGCTTCAAGCCGCGTCGCGTGCCTAGTCTGGAAATGGACGGTTGCCAGTGGTTTCCTGATAAGGGCAGCCGCGTTCCGGCTCCAGGGGATTGTTAGGCCGTCTGCACGGCGATCGGCCGATGCTAACGTTTCTCGATATAGAGCGTTCGCGACAGCACTCTTGCGTGCGGCACCGGCTCGCCGAGCTACGAGAACGTAGTGAGCCATCAGCCCACCGTTATCAACGAAGGGAGCGCATGCAGTTCATCACCGGGATAGCCCTCGCGCTAGGTTTCGTTGGCAGCCTACTCGCCCCAGTACGCTATCGGATCGGTATCGCCGTCATCGGAGGGTTGGCGATCCTGATTTTCGTGGTACCGGGATCTCTCGGATTTGGGCCTTTGGGTGCCGCGGATAGCATTATCGTCGCAGCCGCGTGGATGACCGCCCTCAGTTTGTCGACGCTCAGGCCTCTGCGATTTGACCGACTGTTCGCCCTGTACATCGTCGTTGTTCTACTCGGGTCGATTGGTGCAATCATCACAACCGGCGAAGTCGGATTCCCTGTGCTTGTGGCGCTCTCGGGAATTGTATTCGTCGTAGTATGCGGCACCCTCAGCCGTGAGGAGTGGCTGATCGTCAGGGTGGGAGCAACGGTCTTGGCCGCGCTTGTCGCGGTCTTATGCCTTGTCGAGGCATTTGCAATCAACCGACCGCTTTTCGTTGCGACTCCGTTCGGGTTGAGCCCCCTGTTTCCGGAATCGATCAGAGCCCAGGCAACGTTGGGGCACCCGCTAGTGGCAGCGATGGTCATGCTAATTGGGATCGGCTTTACCCTGACCCTAAGGTTTCGCGTGGGGTCAAAGTTGCTGGTCGTTGCTTTGCTGGCTGCAGGCGTCATTTCGACGGGGAGTACGAGCGCGATCATTGCGGCAGCATTCACTGTGATCGCGGGGTTCATCGTGTCGGGCGGATCCAATTCGCGCATCGCCAGAGTGGGACTCGCCGGCGTCGTCGTTTTCTTCGTCGCGACACTTTCCCTTGTTCCGAGTGGTCTGCTGGCTGATGTATCGAACCAGAACTCTGTTCACCGCGCCAATTCGTTCTTGGCGATACCGAGGCTCTTCACCTCCCGATCGCCGGTGGAGGCGCTCTTCGGAACCGGTTGGGGATCCGAGGAGCTGATGTACCAACGAAATGTTCTGATCAACGACAACTTCTTCGCTATTGACAACCAGTTCACCACGGTAATCGTCGTCGCCGGCGGTATAGGAATCGTATGCTTCCTCGCCTTTATCATCGGGCTCCTGCTCAAGTCTCGCGGATCAGCCCGCGTGACGCTTCTGGCCCTAGTGTTGATGTTCCTCAGTTTCGACGTTCTTAACTGGGCAGCCACTTCGGCCTTGTTCATCACATTCGCAAGCTTCGCGCTCTTCAAGCAAGTGAGGCCGCGCGACGGAGAGCCTGTGGCTCTGCCAAATGCGCGAGAGTCACTGTCTCAGAGAGTCAGGTGAAAACAGGACGCGATCCGCTTCAAGTCGAGAATCAACGCGCGGTAGGGACGCTGCGATTGTTAGTGGACCCCGTTCGTTTCGGAGGGACCGAACGATGGCGTTGGCCAGTACAGACGGCTCGGCTTGCCAGGCGACTACTTCGTGACCGTTGGACGCCAGCCAACCGGCGATCCCCGTCTGATCCGAACTCACGATTTCGCATCCGCAGGATAGTCCTTCCAGTATCGGCAGCCCGACTTGCTCCTTCCATATCCCAGATTGCTGTGAAAAGAGAACCAGTGTCTTAGACGCTCTCAGGTTTCCGAAGATCAGCTCACGGGACGGGTCTTCGATAAGTTGCACTTCCTCATGCGCCCGTGCAAACTCTCTCACTCGCTCGATTTCTCCCGACTTGCCCATGATCAGGAATCGGGCGTCAGGCATCTGCGACCGGACCGCCGGCCAGGACTCGATCAGTTTGAAGATGCCCTTTCGTTCTTCAAAGGTGCCGAGAAACACCACCTGATCTTGCCTATCTGCACCGGTGACACCTTCGAGTTGGGAAGGTAGAGCCCAGATGAGGTCCTTCTCAAGCGTGGGACGTGAAATCGCGCCCGGAAGCTGGCGAGCATAGTTCTCCTCCGCATCCCGCGTACCGAAAACTACTCGTGCAGTTGTGTGAAGCAGGAAACCTGCCAAAACCTTTGTGATTAGTCGAGCGATCCCGATTGGCATTTTCGTGAAGTAGGCCAGCTTTCGGTCCGCCGGATAGTTCTCAATTGCGTACGTGACAATTCGTGTTTTCCGCCTCTTGAAGACGTTGGACATGGCCACAACCATATGAATTGCGAAGGCCTGAGGCCACACTCGGACCGCCAGAGCTTCGGGCAGTTCGAGAACATCGATGCGATTCCGGGCTACGAACCACGCCACACTAAGCGCACCTCTCTGCTGCACGTACGGCATCGAAGCCGCAAGTTCAGGATCAAAATCCGCTCGCACTTTAGTGTAAAAGAACCACGCCGGATGGTAGTCCGCGAGCCGCTCGAGGTGAACCGTGCGCGCCACATAGTAATAGCGGGCGCAGAATTGAGAGTTCTGGTTAGTCACGCTGCGAAAACTCCAAATCGTCGTTGCCAGCTACTGCAATCTCATAGATCTCGCAACGATGGAACAAGCTCGTCGCGGGCTACGGGCGACGCCGCCCACTCTCAACAATGCCAGAGTTCAGGCGGCTCTTCACCCACGCATCGTTTAGGATCATTTCCGGTGGGAATCGACGATGCTTCGAGGCCATTTGGGACGTAGATATCGGCTCGTCGGGTATCGACACGTCGCTCAGCAGTTCGGCACAGCAGTCCATCCTCACGAACGACAGGTGACATATTGTGATTCTTCGACGAGTTCCATGCTGATCCGTCTATTGCGTCGATTTGGCCCGGTCATGGGAATGACCATGACGTCGCAGGCCATCAATGCCGCAAGTCTGCTCCTCATTCCTTTCACCTTGACCGTCGCCTGGTCGGATATCTACTCGGTCTCCATCCAAGTCGGCAGCTCCGCCCTGGGCGGCGTGGTAATTGGCGTTGTCTACAACATCGCGATTGGTAGGCGCGGATTCAACCGTTGGAGAACGGCTGCTGCCGCCGCATCAATCTTCTCCATTGGATTAGGAATCGTAGCCGGCATCCTGGTCTATTCAGGGGGAGGCGCTGTAAGCACGCTTGGCCTGCAAGGACTGCTCCTGCTCGGGACATTCACGATCGGTGGGATTGGCCTGGCCGTGGGCGGCTGCGGGGCTGTGCGTGCGGCCTGCCATGGTAACGCGCTGCCACTTGCGAGCGTGAACCTCCTGCCCGCCACGGCTCTCCTGCTCTCTCTTCTATGTGTACTTCTCTTCGGGGCCCCGATGCTTCTGCCAGGAATCTGCTGGGCGCTGGTGGCGCTAGCGCAGGCTGCCTGGTTCTGGAGAGGTTCATACGAATATCCCACAACGGCAGAAGGCGAGTCCGCCCGCAGCCAGCTGAGCCACATTGGAGCGCTGTCGTTAGGCGTCATTGCCAGTACGGTACTCCCAACGTTCTATATCGCGGCGATTACCCAGCTGCCTGGTGGCGTAACGTCAGTAGTCTTCCTAATCACTCGTATTGCAACTTCAATTGTCGGCTTGGGAGTCAATTCAGTTCTGCTGGTTCGTTACAGCTGGAATTCTCCAGCACGAAACGTACAGCCGTTGACGCGCCCGCTCGTGGCTCTGGCCGCGGCTGGCTTAGTCATCGGTCTTGCCCTCTCGGCAATCGAGTCGGAGGTGGGAACGCTCGTTTGCATGGTTATCAGTTGGATTGCGATGCTCGTGGCATCGGCGGTCATCCTACGAGAGACGAACTCGAGAAAGCTCGTCAAAGCGATCGCCGTCAAGGTAGGCGTTGACCTTAGCCTTTCGTCTTTGGGAGCGGTTTGGTTGTTCACCAATCCGAGCGTCCAGGGATATTTCGGCGTGTTCACTCTGTCGCAAGCAGTGACGACTCTAGTGTGCGGGATCTACTTGAGGTACCGATGGACTGCAATCCTGTCAGCCCTGGTGTTGGTCCTTTCCGTCGCGAACATTGTTCTCGGGTAGGGTGGCGGTCGCTCTGTCAGTTTGTGCGCGTTATTGGAACGTACACAGTCGAGGAACGACCGTTCAAAGAATAGACCGTGAGGCGGAACCGATAGTCACCGGCACCGGTCGCCACACCCCCAGAATTGGTTCCGTCCCACACGACTTTTGCGGTGCCGGAATCGTACAGCGTGTGCGTTCGCAGAGTCTTGACGACTGATCCAGTGCTTGAGACGACACTGATCGACACATCGCTTCGATCTCCGTTGTCCCAAGTGAACGTGACCGCATCGCCAGTCCGTGACGCCACTGCAGAAACCCCCGGCGCGGAGGTGACGAATATCGGGTCTTGCCCGTACGTTACGCTAACGCCACCACCAGAGATTGTCAGGGGTGTTGCGCTCTTCCCGACCCTCAAGAATGCGGTCGCACCTGTTACCGGGATGGTCGCCGTGGTCGAGTTCAATGAGTAGATCGCCTTCGTCGTAACCCCATTGCCCACAGCGATCACACCCCTTGTAATTGGCCCGAAATGCGCGGAAAGGTCATCAAGGTACACGCGTCCGCTGGCCTGCCCTGAAACGGTCGACTTGTAAATGGTGATTGCTGTCACCTTGATTGGAAAGTCGATCGTTCCATCGTTGTCCCCACCCGAGTGGGTAAAATCCGGATTGCTCCCGTCTAAGAAGAGCGACATTCGCTTCCACACCGGCCCGGCCGAGTTGCCTATCAAGCCGGCAAAGGACTCTCCGGTCGCATCGGTCACTTTGAGATAGATCGGTGAATTGGTCGAATCGCCGTATGTCCACACCGACACCGCTGTTGGTTGACCCACGATCGGATAATTCATGTCGTAGCGGACACCCGTTCCGCGCGCGCCGAAGTTGTAGGCAACGCTCGCGCCCGCCACTCCCCCGTGCCTGCCCGATCCAAATGAGAGGGTACTTGTGGTGCCGTTGAGGTTCACGAGGCTTCCCGATGACGAATCCGCCATATCGCTAAGCAGTAGGGAGCCACCATCCGCGGTCGGTGCTATGACGCCTGCAGTTGTGGTTCCGTCTAGAGCAGCGCCGACCTTTGCAAGCGCTGTATACGCCGGCTTGGCACGGCCAGACCTGTCGACAAGCCCGTAATTGTCAAGCTTATTGTTCGTGTTTCCGAACTCCACAAGGTTCCACCACACGATGCCCGCGATGCCACGCGCTGCGGCATCGAGATAGGCCCGAGAGAGATAACTCGCTTGTTGCGCCTCCGTCACACCGCTGTCACATCCCGCGCCCGGGGTGCACGTGGACCAGGCCAACTCGGTGATCCAGATCTTCTTCCCTGGCGCATATTTCGCTAAATAGGACTCCGCGCTATCTATCCATGTTCCTGACTGGCTCTTTTCTGGCGCATTGTTCACGAATGTATGAAGACCGAAAGCGTCGAATGAGCTCAGGGCGCCCTGTTGACGCAGCACTTCCATGAAGTCGTAATCGAATCCTGCGAGTCCCCCGGAAATCACGATTGCCGTCGGATCCTCCGCTTTGATTGCGGCATACGTTGCCTTCAGCATGTTGGCGTAGGCAACCGGATCCTCCGCTGGACGCCAGAAGAGAGGACCGTTCGGCTCGTTCCAGACTTCCCACACGTGAACATCAGCCTTGTAGCGGTTCACGACGGCTCTTGCGTAGGCGACGTAGTCATTCAGGTTCGACGGTGGATACGATGCGATGTCTGCCTCGGGGGTTCCTACCGGAGCAGATGAAGCCCAATGGGCACTAAATCCCAATCTCCCTACGATGGCGAGGTTTCTCGCGGTAGCGGCTGCAACGGTCTGATCACTGCGGCCCCACGTGAAATACCCTTTTGAGGGCTCGATCGTGTCCCACCCGAATTCCTCGCGGTCGTAGTGAACGAACGCATCCTCAGCCAGTTTCGCACGCGCGTTCGCATCGACCGGCAGGGCGGCGTATGCAATATCGGCGCTAACTCCAACGAGTGATGGATTGTTCGGGTCTTCTATGCGTGCCGCGATCCCTGTCAAGTATGGCGTCACCCCGATGCTTCGGGAAGTAGTTGACAAGGTGCCGTCCGCAGAAGTGTCGTTGGAGAGTCTTCCACTGATACTTCCTGCCATTACTGTGCCGGAATCACTCCGACCGTCCCAAATAAGGCTGATCATCCCAGGCGACGCTGCAGTACCTCTGAAGGTTCGACTAAGCCCAGTTGAGTCGTAGACGACGAGCTCGTAGTCTCCCGAAGTGGCACTAGAGAATCGCACCTCCGTCGACTGCCCGGCCGAAGGTACGAAATTGTCTTGGTTGTTCGGGTTTACGCTGGTGGGGCTGGTCCAGCCGTCGCCGACGGCTCGAATGTTGTCGAGGAAGATGGTCCCTGTGGCCGGCTGCGTTCCGTTTCGGGTCAAGTAGATCTTGGTTACCGCTATCGGTGCATCCAGAACCTTGTCCGCGTTCCCTCCCGATGTCGTGCTCGGAGCCACCGTCAGATCCACCGAGACTGTTTTCCACGTCGTCACGTTCATCGAATCGACGCGATAGTTGAATACCTCGCCTGTTGCATCAGTGACATTCAAATAGACGGTGTTCCACGTACCATCCCCTTTCAGATCGACCTTCAGAGCCGAGAACGCATTCATCGGTGCAGAAATCGGCGTCGCAACCGGCCTGATTTCGGCCGGCCCACCTGAAACGTCATACGCCAAGGACAGCGACGTCGCGCCCTGTGTCCGACTCGTCGATCCTCCGAGCGTCACCGAACCGGCAGTCTTCTTCCACGACGCCCCACTGTCTTCAAAGTCCAACAGAAGGGCTGCGGCACCCACCGGCTCCGCAACCGTAGTGATCCCCACCACGCCCCCCGAAACGGGTTGAGCAGCCAAGACCCCATCCGGCACCGAGTCATAACTCAAAACAGCGTTCACCACGCCCAGCAGCTGACTACCCCCGGCATCCTTGCCGTCCCAATCAACCGATTGAGTCCCAGCCGCCGAAACCGTCCCGGACAGCACTCGGACACGACCCGAGGAGTCCTTTAGCTGCAACGCATAATCCCCCACTGAACCAGCAGAGAACGTGAACGAGGTCGACTCCCCATTAGATGGAGTGAAATACGAGCGAGAACTCGCAGGAACGGACCAACCATCACCCACCACCCGGATGTTGTCAAGCAACACCGTCCCGGTCGGCGGCTGGCTACCATTCCGTGTCAAATAGATCTTCGTCAAAGCAATCGGGCCATCCAAGACCTTGTCCGCATTACCCCCCGCCGAAGAAACCGGCGCCTTCGTCAAGTCAACAGTCACGGTCTTCCAGGTCGTGACATTGATCGAATCCACCCGGTAGATGAAGACCTCGCCCGTGGAATCCGTCATAGTCAAATACACGGTATTCCACGTGCCATCACCCTTGAGATCCAGCTTCAACGCCGAATACAACCCCGACGGCACGACCAAACTAGAAACCGGCTGGATCTCCGCCTGCCCACCCGAAACGTCATACGCCAACGACAACGAACGCGCACCCTCAG
>NZ_FNPZ01000010.1 GCF_900107435.1 Herbiconiux ginsengi | reverse complement strand
ACTCGGTCGTGCTCGCACTCATCACCTGCGTGCTGTCCTTCGGCTTCCTGCGCCTCACACGTCTGCGATCGCTCTCATGACCCGGCTCGATTCACGCAGAGAAACCGCACCGCGGCGGGACCGGCTCGCTGCAGGTACCCGCCGACGGCGCGTCGACTCGATCGTCATCACCGGAATGATGGCGCTCTGTGCCCTGTACTTCCTCACGCCGCTTTGGTGGTTGATCACCGCATCGTCCAAATCGCGAGGGGCACTCTCGACGACTCCCGGCCTCTGGTTCGGCGGAGACTTCGATCTCTTCAAGAACCTCGGTGATCTGTTCACGATCCGCGGCTCCGTATTCGGTCGGTGGCTCCTCAACAGCCTCCTGTACGCCGGGATAGGCGCACTTCTGGCCACCCTCATCGCCGCGATGATGGGGTACGCGCTAGCCAAGTACGGCTTCCGGGGACGCGAGACGCTGTTCAACACGATCCTCGCCGGCGTGCTCATCCCGGGCACCGCGCTCGCGCTGCCGCTCTTCCTCATGTTCAGCAGCGTGAATCTCACGAACACGATCTGGGCCGTGTTGCTGCCCAGTCTGGTCAGCCCGTTGGGCGTCTACCTGGCACGCATCTACGCGGCATCCAGCGTCCCGGATGAACTCCTGGAAGCTGCGCGTCTGGACGGCGCCGGAGAGTTCCGGATGTTCTTCACCGTGTCGCTCCGACTGATGACTCCGGCGCTGGTGACGATCTTCCTGTTCCAGTTCAGTCAGATCTGGAACAACTTCTTCCTCCCCCTCGTGATGCTGCAGGATGACTCGCTCTTCCCGGTGACGATGGGCCTCTACAGCTGGAACACGCAGATCGCCTACGCACCAGAGCTCAGGCTCTACGTCATCGTCGGCGCCTTGGTCGCGGTGGTGCCGGTCATCGTCGCCTTCCTGTCGCTGCAGCGCTTCTGGCAGACGGGACTTGCCGAGGGAAGCGTCAAATGACTTCTGAACCACCACCTTCGCCATCGTTGAGACCGATCGCGATCGCCGCGATGAGCCTCATCTGGGACCGCCCGACCGGACGGGCCTTCGACGAGATGCTGGATGACATCGCGGATCTCGGCTATGACGGCCTCTCCTGCTTCGCCACGGAACTGGCGCCCTACATCGATCGATCCGAACTGCTCCACGCCAAGCTTCAGGATCGTGGCCTCAGCCTGGTCGGGGTGACCGCGCTCCTCGATGACGACGCGGCCTGGATCCGCGATGTCATCGGCTTCATGGGGGTTCTCGGGGCCCCCTTTCTCGCCTGCACAGACTTCGACACGGGCTTGAGGATCGATCAAGCGGCAGCAATCCTCAATGAGCGCGGAGCGGAGGCGGAGTCGACCGGGGTCGCCGTCTACTACCACAACCACACCGGAGGAGTGGCGGAGACCGCTTCTGAGCTGCACGACCTCAGAGCGTTGTGCGAGCCCGACCTCGTCGGCTCGATGCTCGACGTGGGTCATGCGACGAAGGATTTCGACGATCCGGTGGTAGGGAACCGTGCGGCAGCCTACATCGAAGCGAACCTGCCACCGATCGACTACCTCGAATTCAAGGACTGGAACGCGAACACCGACCTCAATACGCCTCTCGGTGAAGGTGTGACGGATTTCGCCCGAATCGTGCGCACGCTCCGGGACCGGGGATACACCGGCTGGATCACCGTGGAGCAGAACGGAAACGACGGACCGAGCCTGGGGCGCGCTCCGCGGCAGAGTGCCGCGATCAGCCGCGCCTACCTCCGCGACCACCTCAAACTATAAGGACTAATCGAACGTGATCGAACCCCAACCCCTCTACAACCCGTATGCCGGCCTCCATGACGAACCAGGGGCATGGCAGAAGGCGCAGTTTCACTTGCACCACCTCATCCCGGACAAGGAAGGCGGCAGTTCTGTCGAATCCGCCGAACCGCTTGCGGAGATCTTTCGCGAATACCGGTCTGCCGACTACCAGATCGCAGCGCAGTCCAGCTACGCGACCTGGCTGGACACGGCCGAGCTGGGGGATGAGATCGGAATCCAGACCTACAACGGCCAGGAGTACGTCGAGTACGACGGCATCCTTCTGATCGGTACCCGACGCCTTCACGTGGGGACTCCGCAGTCCGTCATCGATGGTTGCCTCGATGACGGTGGATTCGCCGTCATCTGCCATCCGAATCAGAACCCCGAACTCAGTGAGGCGAACCCCGCCATACCGAGACTTCTCACGAGAGAGATGTCGGAAGCTCTGACGGGTGCGGTAGGAGTGGAGGTCTACAACGGTTGCCTACCGCACCGGGAGTGGAACGGGATCGGATTCGGATCGGGACTCGCCACCGATTACTGGGACGACGCCCTCACCAGCGGACGCCTCCTCTGGGGGTTCGCGACCGACGACTCTCACGACCGTCACGAGATCAATCAAGGCTGGACGGACATCCACGCTGCGTCGACCGGCTTCGCCGATGTCCGTCGCGCCGTCTATCGGGGCCGCCTCACCGCATCCCGGGGGCTCCGCCTCTACGACTTCGACCTGGACGACTCGGGTCTGCTCACCGTCGAAGCCGATCTCCCCTATTCTCGCGAGTTCCACACCGATTACACCTTTGTGGGGAGCGGCGGAAGGACACTTCACCGGGCGCAGGGACAGCGGGCGACCTTCCACGTCGGACCCGATGAGAGCTACGTGCGAGTCGAGGCACGAAGCGGTGACGGGTCGATGCTCTGGACGCAGCCTGTAGTCCGCGCCGAGGATTTCGGACTCACCTCGGACGGGCCTGCGGTTCCGACCTCCTAGGCCCTTCTTGCGAGATGTCGGATGCCCCGACCGATTAGTGCGACCGTGCTGCCTGGGGGCAGGAGAGGGTGCCCCGACTCCCACGCGACAAGCCGAGCAGCCTCGGGCGGTGGCCCTACCCGCCGCCCGAGCCGAGAGCAGGTAGCTCGCGCTTCCGTCGAAGGGCCCCTGCTCGCGTTCGACTACGAATCGCCCGGCGATCTGTCTGGAATCAGCCGAGCCAGCTGAGGAGGTCGGCGTGCACGAGTGCACCACCGTCGGGAGGGGCCGCCACCACCTGGCGGGCGGGCATGCTGTCCGGGTCGGGGAACGTGGCCGTCCAGGCGTCATTGAGCGCCGCACGGTGTCGGTCCATGAGACGACGATCAGCCCACGACCGAGGGGGCGACGTCTCAGAACGGTAGGGATGCGAAGCGTCTCGTGAATGTTTTGGCGGGCAGCGTCTGGAAGGCTCCAGCGCGCGACGGCGGCGTCTCGCAGCTATGTCTTCAAAGCTGCCGCGATGGTTCACGTGCTCGAGCAGTCTTGTGAGACACGGGACGCCGCGGTCAGCGTGATTGGGCGCTCTGATGGCGGTAGAGAGTAGCCCGGCTCCAACCGACTAGTTCCGCTGCCTCGGCCGCGGTCTTGCCCGCGGATCGAGCCTGGGCGACGATCGCGAGCTTTTCGCCGACGACACCGGGGTCGGACTTCGGGCGTCCGAATTGGGTGCCGGCTTCTCGAGCAACGGCGATGCCGGCGTTGACGCGTTCGACGATGAGCTCTCGCTCGTACTCGGCCAAAGTGGCGAGCATGTTGAGCAACAGCCGGCCCGTCGACGTCGCTGGATCGATGCCGTCCGAGATGGATCGCACGTTGATGCCCGCGTCGCGGAGCCCGTTCACGGTATTGAGCACATCGATCAGGGACCGACCGAGTCGGTCGACGCGCCAGACGACGACGGTGTCGCCGGCCTCGGCGTACTGGAGGAGGCGCTGCATCCCCGGTCGTGATGTGGAGGTCTTGCTGCCGGAAGTGACGTCGGCGAAGATGTCCCGTTTCTGTACGCCTATAGAGAGGAGTGAATCGATCTGGAGCTGCGGGTCCTGGCCGGCGGTGCTCACACGTGTGTAGCCAAGAAGCCTCATACCGCAATCATGTCTCGTAAAGCCTCTTGATCAGCCCTAAGACACGCAGGCACATGAGATGACTTTGTGAGACACTGAGCGGTGCCGAGATTCCGCGGAAGGGGAGTAGTTGGCCGGGTCCACCCCGGGTGTCTCAGAATTCTTTAGTTTTCCGAGACACCCGATCCTTGCGCCAGGAGTTGGTAGTTAGGGAAATTGTGTAACGCAACGATCTCCGCCCCGCTGATCGCAGGGCGGAGATCAGTCGCAAGGTTAGAGGATGACCCAGAGCGCGCCGATGACGAGGATGGCTACGACTGACAGCACGGTGTGTGTCAGGGTCCAAACTCTGAGGTTCTGACCGACGGTGAGTCCAAAGTATTCCTTGCTGAGCCAGAATCCGCCGCTGTTGACGTGCACCAGGAATGATGAGCCGGCGCCGGCGGCGAGGGTGAGGAGGACGAGGTGAATGGGGTCTAGTCCGACGGCGCTGGGGGCGACGAGGGACGCGGCGGTGAGTCCTGCGACTGTCGATGAGCCAAGGGCCGCGACGAGGAGTGCGGCCATTCCGAATGCGAGGAGGAGGATGGGGACTCCGGCGCCTGATGCAATGTCGAGGACGGATTGTGCTGATCCGGAGTCGACGATGACGGTGGAGAATCCGCCGGCTGCTCCCACGATAAAGACGACTCCGGCGATGGGGCCGAGGGATCCCCCGACCCAACGGTTGAGTATCTGGCGGGGTGAGCCGGAGAGGGTGCCGAGAACGACCATGGCGCAGATGACTGCCAGGAGCAGCGCAATGACTGGGGTTCCAACGAATTCGACGATGTTGAAGAAGATGCCGGATCCGTTAGGCCAGGCGATGTCGATGATTGCTTTGCCGAGGATGAGGACGACGGGGGTGAGGATCGCGATGAATGACCGGATGGTTCCGGGTGGGCGTGGCGCGGTGTAGTCGGAGTTTGTGTACAGGTCCGCGATGGCTTTGGGGGGAGTGACCTCGACGCGGGGTGCCATAATGCGGCCAAGTACGGGGCCAGTGATGATAATCGCGGGGATCGCGACGCCGAGACCGATGAGGAGGGTGAGCCCGATGTCTGCTCCGAGAGAGTCTGCTGCAGCGATCGGACCGGGGTGGGGTGGGAGGAGACATTGGGCAGCGTCGAGGCCCGCGAGGAGGGGGAACACAATCCATTTGAACTGAATGTTTGCTTTTTTCGCGAGAACGATGGCGATGGGAATGAGGGTCACGAATCCGACTTCGAAGAACATCGGAAGCCCGACGATGACGGATGCGGCGAGCATCACCCAGGGCAGTCCGCGTTTGCCGACTCGCGAGGTGAGCCGGGTGACGATTTGAGAGGCCGCACCTGATTCGGAGAGGATCGCGCCGAACATGGCGCCAAGGACGATGAGCAACCCCGTTCCACCGAGGTTCTTGGCGACTCCCGCGGTGAGGCTCGTGACCGTGTCGGTGATGCCGAGGCCAGCGAGTAGCCCCACGATGAGTCCGCCGGTGAGGAGGGACAGGATGGGGTGGAGTTTCAGGACGGTAACGGCGACTACGACCCAGGCAATACCGACGAGAAGGACGGTGATGAGCCACGCGGGTTCGGGTGCAGGTGCCTCGTCGACGGCAAGAACGGAAAGTGGGGTCAGAGAGAGCAGCATAGTCACGCCTCCCCAAGCTTCAGAATGAGCGGTGTGCTGGTGGGGTGGTTCAGGGGCATCTTCGTTGATCCGATCTGACGGTGTTTAGAGGGCTAGCTCGGGTTGGGGGTGTCGGTTTCGTAGCTGTGGATGGCGTCGATCTTTTCGGCGGATGCTGAGGTGGGATCGAATCGGAGGTCGAGCCATTCGCTGACGAGTTTCTTGGCCAGTTCCAATCCGATGACGCGCTGGCCCATGGTGAGGACTTGGGCGTTGTTGGACAGCACGCTTCGTTCGACGGAGTAGGAGTCGTGGGCGGTGACGGCGCGGATGCCAGGGACTTTATTGGCTGAGATTGCGACACCGAGCCCGGTGCCGCAGATGAGTAGAGCCCGGTCGGCCGTGCCTTCTGCTACGGTCCGGGCGGCGTCGACTGCGACGTGGGGGTATGCCTCGTGGCCGTCAGCGGGTACGCCGACGTCGGTGACGGTCGCGACTCGAGGGTCTGCCGCGAGGAGTTCTTTCAGGGCTTCTTTGTATTCGTAGCCGGCGTCGTCGCTTCCGACGACGATGCGGAGGGGTGTCTTCGATTCGTTCATTGGTCTCTCCGTAATTTCAACCTCAGGAATTGTTGGGCAGGGCTGTGTTGACGATGAGTGCGAAGGAGGTCGCCCCTGGGTCGGGGTGGCCGATGCTGCGTTCGCTCAGGGGCCGGGCTCGGCCTACGCGCGGGGAGAGGCTGCTTGTTGCGGCCGCGGCCTCTTCAGCCACGGTTGCTGCGGCGCGCCACGCGTCAGAGAATGTGGATCCGCGTTCGGTTTCGTCTCGAAAGCGGTCGCGAAAGGGTATGAGGGCGTCGAGCATGGTCTTATCGCCGAGTTCGGCTTTGCCGAGTGTTCGGATGGCGTCGACTGCGGCTGCTATGGCAGCCGCAGTCGACTTGGGGTTGGGGACGTGGTCGCCGAGTGTGGTTGCGGCGGCGGTGAGTGCGGCACCCCAGAGCACCCCGGAGGTTCCGCCGGCGTTGTCGGCCCATGCTTGGCCTGCAGTGGCGAGGACACGCCCAGCACTTGCGCGACGACCGGCGGCTTGGGTGGCTGCTGTGCTTGCGGCGTCAATGCCACGGCGCATTCCGCGCCCATGGTCGCCGTCGCCGGCTATGGCGTCGAGCGTGCCGAGTTCGTCTTCGTGTTCGGCGATGATGGCGGCAGCTGAGCTGAACAGTGTCGCAACAAGCTGCCCGGCTGCAGCTTGTTCGTCAGTGACGGTGCCGGTCACATCCTGTTGAGGCTCAGTCTGAGCAATGGGGATGTCCCGCCGCGGCTCGGCGCGCAAGGATACTGTGCCGCGGGCGAAGGCTGGGGTGGAGGCAGGGGCGAGCCAGTAGCGTTCGAGGTCGTCGTCGAGCCAGGTAAGAGTGAGTGAGCAGCCTGACATGTCGAGGCTTGTGACGAGCTCGCCGACTTCTGGTCGGATTAGTTCGTATCCAGCGTCGCGGAGGCGAGGGGCGATTGCGGCCCACAGAACGAACAGCTCTTCGTATTTCGTGGAACCCAGGCCGTTGACGACGACGGCAATTCGGCGGGATTCGGGAGCAGGGCATTCGGCCAGAACCTGGTCGACCAGGATCCCGGCGAGGGTGTCGGCGTCGGTAAGGTCGACATCGCGTAGTCCGGCTTCGCCGTGGATTCCGAGTCCGATCTCCATCAGACCTGGATCCACCGAGAACAACGCGGAGGTGGCCCCGGGCATCGTGGCACCCGCGAAACCGACCCCCAGTGTTCGGGTGCGGTCGTTCGCGCGGGCCGTGATCTCGACCACGTCCGGTAATGCGAGACCTGCTTCGGCAGCGGCGGCCGCGATCTTGAAGACCGCGAAGTCGCCTGCGATACCGCGCCGCTTCGCCTTCTCCGCGAGCGGGGCGGATGCGATGTCGTCGGTGACGAAGAAGGTTTCTGTGACGATGCCTTCGCTAGTCAATTGGGCGGCGGCCTGACCGAAGTTCATGACGTCGCCGGCGTAGTTGCCCGCCATCAGCAGCACACCGGCACCGTTGCTGGCGGCTCGGCACACGCTCACTGCATCACCACGTGAGGGCGAGGTGAAGATGTTTCCGACCACGGCACCGTCGGCGAACCCCGGCCCGACGATGCCATGGAAAGCGGGATAGTGACCGGATCCGCCACCCACAACGACGGCCACTTTCCCCGGGGCAGACACGGCCCGGACAACACCGCCGGGAACGCCGGCAATCTCGCCGGAATAAAGATCGAGAAAGCCGTTCAGCATGTCTTCACGGAACCGGGCCGGGTCATTCGCGACGTGTGTCATCGCTGCTCCTTCTTTAGGGGGAGTGTCTGATGGATATGCCGGATGTAGTCGCGGTTCCGTGCGGCTACCGAAAGCCCATCGCCGCCGTAGTGTTCGACGCAGAACGCGCCCGAATACCCGGCATCGACCGCCATGCGGAACGCGGAGCGATAGTCCATGCTGCCCGACTCCATCGGGGCCGGAAATGTCGTCACCGCGCCGGTCGCAGGGTCTTCGTCACGGTAGTAGGACTTCACATGCCAGTAATTGGTGTAAGGCAGGCATACCGCCAGAGACTCGAGGAACGGGTCTATTGGTCTGTGCAACCGAAACAGATTGCCGAGGTCGGGGTTGAGTCCGAGATTGTCCATGCCGGCGTCGGTGAGTACCCGCACGGCGGAGGCGGGAGAGCCGAGGAGAGTGTCTTCGTACATCTCCAAACTGACCTGGACCCCAACGGATGCGGCGTGCTTGCAGAGGTCACGTAGTGCGACGGTCGCTTGTGATCGTGTCTCGACGTCGTCTCTATCGTGCGGTCCGTCAACGGTCCAGAACCACAGATTGCGTCGCTGTCGGGGGAGTAGTGGGCGGTGGAAACCGATGCTGACCAGATCAATGCCTAGGGTGGCGGCGGCATCGATAGTGCGATGCGTGTAGGAGAGATTCTCCGCGCCCGTATCGGGGTCAATTACGCTGTGTCGGATTGACGAGATGGCCACTGGCCGTAAATTCGCCTGAACGAGAGCGTCGGAGAGATCAGTCAATCTGGCCTCGCTCAGGTCTCCCGGCTTCAGCCACGAGTCGGTCAGGTCGATCGCGTCAAATCCCTCGTCTGCGACCTCGCGGAGAGTTTCGAGCCACAGCGCGGGATCTGCATCCTGAACAGCAACTCCGCGCACAGTGTCGCCGAATGGCAGCATCGCTGCGGCGATGTCTGGGATACGTCTTTGCATCATGCTCCGATTTCACGTCCGCCCTACCGGGCTGGAGGGAGTCAAGCACACTGGTTGACCAGTTGACAAGTTAAAGTTTCTGCGTACTCTGGCTGTATCCGGCCACCACGATCGATGTTGACGTCGTGAGCCTTTGCGTCGGAGAAGACGAACAGGAAGAGACACCACATGTCCACGTACTCGATCGCAGTATTGGCCGGCGACGGCATCGGATCCGAGGTCACCGCAGAGGCGCTGCGTGTCGTTGATACCGCAGCATCACTCGTTGGGGGACTCGATATTGAGACTGAAGCGATCGCCGCCAGTGCCGTGCAGTGGCAGCAGACCGGGGTTGCAATCACCGACGACCAGTTCGACCGGTGCGCCGCAGCGTCCGCGATGTACATGGGAGCTATCGGACTCCCGGAGGCTCTGCACGAGGACGGTACCGAAGTTGCCGGCGATGTGATCTTCAAACTGCGGTTCGACCTCGACCTGTACGCCGGCGTGCGACCGGTGAAGTCCTACCCCGGCGTACCCAGCCTCCTGGCTCACGGCGACGACATCGACTACATCGTGGTCCGCGAGAACGTCGAAGGTCTCTACGCCTCGCGAGGCGCCGGGGTTAACGTGCGCGACGAAATTGCGACTGACACCATCGTCATCACTCGAGTCGGCACCGAAAAAGTAGTACGTAAAGCCTTCGCGCTGGCCGCCGAGCGGGCGGGCACGCGAGAATTCTCACGGGTTACCTGCGTCGACAAAGCAAATGTGCTGGCCTCTTACGCGTTCTTCCGGAAAGTGTTTGACGAGATCGGGACCGAGTTTCCCGAGACCGAAAAGGAACGTGTCTACGTGGACGCGATGACGCTCTATCAGGTGCAGCGCCCCCAGAGCTTTGACGTCGTGGTGGCCGAGAACATGTTCGGCGACATCATTTCTGATCTCTCCGCCGGCACCGTCGGCGGACTTGGACTCGCCAGCTCCGGTGACATCGGCGACACACATGGCCTCTTCCAGCCCGCACACGGGTCAGCTCCGACGATCGCGGGGCAGAACATTGCCAACCCGTCCGCTGCGATTCTCTCGGGAAGCCTCATGCTCAGCTGGTTGGGTCAGCAGCACGACGACGACAAAGCCCGTGAAGCTGGTCGGCTCATCGACGTCGCCGTCGCTGACGCGCTCGTCTCCGCCGAAAACCGCACCGTGGATCTTCGCGGCACCGCCTCAACAACCGACGCGGGTGAGGCCGTCATCCGCCGACTCCACGAGTTGTCGGCCCAATGAGCCAGTCGGCCGACGGCCTCCCGAACCCGTCGGCCGCCCACCGGCGCGACGACATCCTCCACCGCCTCAGCTACGCCCGCGCTCAAGAAGCACCTGTGCCGCCGCCGCCGCCGGTCTCGCTGGCCGAGGGCTACCGGATCCAGGACGACTGGGCCGAATCCCGTATTGCGGTCGGCGAAACACTTCTTGGATACAAAATCGGCCTCACCACCATCACCGCACGAACCGGTCTCAACGCGATCGAGCCCGGCCGCGGATACCTCTTCGAGCGCGACGTGCTTCCATCGCCCGCAGTGATCACTGGCGGAGGCTTCCCTCTCCGCTATGAAGTCGAGCTTGCGGTACGCATTGCTGAACCTGTTTCACCTGATGACAGCGTCGAGGAGCTTGCGGGGAAGGTCGAGATCGCTCCCGCACTGGAGGTGATCGCCACACGATGGGATCCCCCAACAAATAACATCGGTCTCTGGGCGGCAGACAACGCTATGGCCCAATCCGCTGTGGTCGGCACCTTTATCCCCGCGTCCCAAGCCCTACGCGAGCAGATACTCGTCGTCGACGACGCAGGCCGAGCCCACTACTTCGCGTCTCGGGACGCCTTCGAATCGCTATCGTGGCTCATCACTCACCTGAACGCATCGGGTCAGCGGCTCACGCCCGGTACCATCGTGTTGACCGGAGCTCTCGTCGGCCCTCACCCAGTTCGCGCGGGCCAGTCAATTGTGGCAACGATAGAAAGCGTCGGAGAGGTTCGGGCCGAGTTCCGCTCGCCGGACTACTAATTCGGTATGAGGAGGGGCACACGGTGAGTGGGGACCTGCAGCCGATCGCACCGATCGAACGCCTATCTGCCACCACCGAAGTTGCGCGACGACTTCTCGATTACATCCGCGAAAATGAACTCGGCTCCGGGAGCAAGCTTCCCTCTGAGCGCATCCTCTCCGATCAACTCCGAGTCACCCGCAGCACCCTCCGAGAGGCCCTCGCAGCCCTCGATCTCCTTGGCGTCATCGTCAGCCGGCAAGGATCGGGAAACTATCTCGCCGACACCCCATCTGAGCTTCTCCCACAGGCCATCGAATGGGGTCTCATGCTCGGGCGGCGACGCACCCTCGATCTCGCCGAAGCCCGCCAACACATCGAAGTCGCCGTCGCTACCCTCGCCGCTCGACGAGCAACTCCAGAACAGCTCACGGCACTCACCGCCCAGCTCGCGGTAATGGACGCGGCCCAAGACCGACCCGACGACCTCATGGAAGCCGACATCGAATTCCATATCCAAATAGCCCGCATCGCCGACAATTCCGTGCTCACCGACATTCTCACCAGCGTCAGATCACTACTCCGCATCTGGATCCGCCGCGGACTCACCGCCGACCAAGACACCGGTCACAACACCATCAGAGAGCACCAGAAAATTCTCGAGGCCATCACAGCCAGAGACGAAGAGCTCGCGCGACAGGTAATGACCGACCATATGCGCAGCGCTTACCTCCGACTTGAAGCATCATTCCAAGAACAACCAGAGAAGTAGCTGCAACCGCCCTCTCAACTATCGAATCACCGCGATAGTGCACGCACCTCCCGAATACCTTCTACTTTCCAAGACACCCGTCTGTTCTAGGTCTAGCGTCATGCGAAGCATCAGTTGATGTCTATGAGCTCCGATCGTTGGGGATACGAGGGAATGCAGAACGGCTTGGTGACGGAGGCGGCGCCGACCTGAACGGCAATTTCACATGCTCGCTGAATGTCGGATCTCGGCGCAATGACGAAATGAGGCGGGTCGAGACGGTGCTCGACACGCCTCATCGCCTCCGACACTTAACCCTAACAACAGGGTTAAGTGTCAGTATGGCTGCCCACCGCCGTCCCCGAGGGACTATGCGAGATCCGATCCGCACAGGGTACGAGATCGAGCGAGCCGCGAAGGAGCGGCTAGATGCACTAGCCGATCATGCTGGCGTTTCATCAGCGCTCTATTTCGAGCGCTTGATCGAGAATGTCGAGCTCAACGACCAAGGCCTGCCTGTTTGGTGGCCCGAAGAACGAGCGCGCGATGGGGAGTTGCCTATCGACTCGGCTTAACGAGAGAGGCCCGCCAGAGGCGGGCCCGAAGCTCTGGCTCCCAACCTCGCTCATTGTTTGGCGACAGTTCGAGGTGAGGAGCAATCCCAGTACAAGAACCCGGTAGAGCCGGGAGGCTCTTCCGCGTCTTCAAGGAGACGTGTCGATCGTACCTCACGTGGGACTTGCTGTCCCGTCTTCGCGCGCTAACACGCCTGTCGGCGTGTCAGATCACTTCGACGACCCGATTTCGGGGCCACAGGCTGCCCCAGGAGCGACGAGTCCGAAGCGGTCGGGCTCATGGAGCCTGGAGGCCCCTCCGGGGGCGTATGCGGCTGTGCCGGCCTGGACGAGCGGCGCCGCATGGTTCGATGCGGTGATGGATGCTCTGCGCACCCCGGAGGGTGAGGAACTGCGCCGACGCGTGTCGATCGCGCCGGACACGCTGCTGCGGATCGCGCACGCGGACATGCTCGCGGCCGACGCCGACACGGGTCGCGGTGTGTCGACGGCGCATGAGACGGTGGCCGAGGTGACGGGGGTGTGTAAGAAGACCGTGCAGCGCGCCCGGGGGCTGCTGGAAGCGCTCGGGTTGGCCGTGACTGTGGTGGAGGGCCGCTACCTGACTGTGGCCGAGCGTGAGGCCGCCCTGGGTGCCCACGGGGGACGTCAGATCAAGGCCGCGTCGGTGCGTGCGCTGACGATGCCGAAACGGTGGGCTGTTGAAAATGTCCATCTACCCCGTAGGGGTGACCTTGGTGTTAAAGCTCTTGATTTAGAAGTTAAACCAACGCGCGCAAGCGCGCGCGAGTCGGCCGCTTCGCGCCCTCCAGCGACGACGAAAGGATCAGCCCGCCGCGATTCCTCGAGGTCGGGCCGGCCGAGACCTCTTGGTGTGCAGCGGTTTGCTGCAGGGTTGGTGGCGCGGATGCGGTGGTTGGCGGATGGGCGGCATATCGGTCAGGTGTGCGCGATGCTCGAGCGCGCAGGGGTCGACCCCGACAGGTGGACAGTCGACGCCTTCATGGACGCTCTCGCCTCGGGTAACAAGCGTGCTGGTTTCACCGTCGCGGAGCCTGGTGGGCAGCGTGATCCGGTGGCGTATTTGGGGTGGCAGATCAAGAATGCGATCGACCCGAACGAGCCGACGCCGGCCGAGGAAGCGCAGCTCCGCGCCATCCAGGCGCGGGCCGAGCTGGAGGCCCGCCGGCGCGAACGCGAGGCCGAAGAAGCTCGGTGGGCGTCGCGCGATCAGGCGGCGATCGACGAGGCGATCGCCGCGATGCACGAGCAGCAGAAAGCGTGGGAACGCGCCCGACGGCACCTGGACGGAGCTGCCGAGTGAGCGCACGAGCTTTCACCCCAGTTGCAAGGTGCTCCGCCGACAGCCTGCGCCGCATGCTGGCGAGCCGACCGGATGGAGTGAGAGGCGGCATGGTGCCTCGACGTCGAGCTGCAGCTGAGGTGCCTGCCTCTCCGGTGTGGCCAGGTGCTCGAGCACGGTGTGGTGAGGGGTTTGCATCCGGCGTCGGGTCGCCTATCGTGCAGGAGACGGCTTCTGAATGCCGAGCCCGCGCCGCATAGCGCCGGCCACACACCCCCAGCAGGTCGGTTCGTAAACCTATTCACCGAGCGCGAATAGTTTGGCGAACGGTTGAGGCCTGTTTTCCCCCACCACCACACCACCCCCGGGCTCCGCCCGCTTCCCAACCTCCCCCAACTCAGCGATGCAGATTTGATGGAGGTTGGGAAGTAAAGGGGTGGTGTGGTGGTGGGGGAAAACAGAAGAGAGAGAAGAAGTAGAAAGTGAAGTGAATAGGTAGGTATGGGGGTGGTGGAGTAGTCAGATTTGTATTGGGGTGAGGGCGAGTGGTGATGACGGATCTGAGTCGATGATGGCTGGTGTCGTCCGAGGATCGGTTGCGGTGTGTGACTTGTGTGGGGGTCATTAGGTCTAGCGGTTTGTCGGGGGTGCAACGTAGGGTCGAATTGAAAGGCTCTAGGGGGTTGTATGCGGTTGACCGAGCGGGACGAGCAGATGTTGGCCTGGCTGGACGTCGTTCGGCTGTGTGACATGGACGCGATCAGGTTCGCGCTCGGAGGGCTCTCCGGGGCGGGTGAGCCGGTGAGTTTGCGGAAGGCTCAGCAATGGGTCGCGCGGCTCGGAGAGGTCGGTCTGGTAGACCGGCAGCGGCTCACGTTCCGGGATGGGTCGATCGTGTGGGCGACGCATCAGGCGACCGGGAAAGCGGCCCCGAATCTGTACAGGCAGACGACGCGGCACGAGATCGTGGTGGCGTCTGCCGCGGCCCGATTCCTGTGTCGCGGCTACAGCTGGGAGCGCGACCGGAAACCTCAGAACAGGAACGACCACCAGGCCGACGGCGTCGCCACCCGGGACGGTGTGCGGGAGCTGGTCGAGGTGGAGCTGACGCCGAAGACGGGCGCACGGTACGGGAAGATCATCGACGATCACGCCCGCCGGCTCGAGCGCGAAGGCTTCGCCCGGGTTATCTACTTCGGCACCCCCGTAGCGCTGCGCGCGGCCGGCGCCGACGAACACACCAGAGCACTCGGATCGCTGCGCACCCGATTCCTGTGGCTGCCCCTCCTGGACGCTCGAGGGCAATGGCCGAAGGACGACGAGGCCGCCTGGCAGACGATCGCGGATCAGGCCGTGGCCGTCGAGCTCGAAGATGCCCGCTCGAGTCGTTGACACCTACGTGTCAACGCAGAAGTGGCGCACCGATGACCCGATGAAGGGGACACGAGGATGAGCAACCCGCAACAGCCCGACCAGCCCCAAAGCGACCCGGGCGGCGACGCTCTCACCGCCGTCGTCGCACTCGCATTCAAGGTGGTGCTGGCGCTTCTGCTGCTGCCGCTGCTGGTGCCGCTGATCGTGGTGGCCGTGTCGGGTGAGATTGTGGCGACCAAGACCCGGTTCTGGATCGTCTCGCCCTGGCGATGGGTACTCAACACCGTCGGCGTGCTCCTGGTCATTGCCCTCCTCACGGTGGAGGTGGTGCTGCTGGCCGGGTGGTTCAGCTCCGGCCAGGCCGAGGCCTTCCGCAACTCCCCCGACTGGGGCGATCAGATTCTCCCGACGTTCCTGCCGTGGGCGATCGCCAACCTCGCCTCCGGCGTATTCCTGATCCCGGTCGCGATGTCGGCACACCGCCGCAGGATCGCCCGCCGGGTGCGTACCCGCCGCATTTCGGACGTGCTGCGGCAGACCCAGATCGAGCAGGCCCGGAAGCGCGCCGCGGACGCGGCCGCGGCGAAGCGCGTTGGTGTGCAGCTCGACGCCGAAACCGGCGCCATCGCCAGCACCTCCGACAAAGCACTCACCGCACCCCTGCCCGGCCCACACGGCCGGCAAGGATTCGGGTTCGTGTCACGGGCGACCGTGAAGAACCTCGCAGAACGCTTCTACGACGTGCGCCGGGTGCGGGACTGGACCGACGAGGAAGGCAAGCTGATGATGCTCCCCGCCGATGCGGCCAGCGTCCGCGCGCTACTGATCGCCGAATCCGGTACGGGCAAGACGGTGCTGTTGTCGGACATGATGCTGTGCGCGCTGATGTACGGGTGGCCAGTGGTGTTCATCGACGCCAAGGGCGACCCCGCCGACGCCGAAAAGCTCCAGACGATCGCCCGATCCTTCGGCCGCACCGCCGAGGTCGGCGGCCCATGGAACCTGTTCACCGGCACCGCCGACCAGGTCACCTCCAAGCTGATGCGGCTCATGCCTCCCCCGGATGGCGCGAACCAGTACTACCTCAACGAGATCCGCGGTGTGCTGCAGGTTGTGCAAGCTGGGTCGCCACTGGCCAGCGTAGACGACCTCCGGGAGCGCCTCACTCGGCCGGAGAACTTCATCGACGACCGCGTCGACCTCGGCATCGTGCTGCACAAGATCGACCGCGACGGCACTACCGCCGGCGAACGCGCCCTCTCCAGCTTGCTCGTGGAGCTTCGCCCGCTGCAGCAGTGGATCGGCCCCGACGGATGGTCCTACGACAACCCCCAGGCCGACATCCGGATCGTGCCCCTCTCCCCCATCAGCGACACCCAGGCGCGCCTGGGTGATCTGCTGCTGCTCGACCTCCGCAACTACCTCGCCACACGCCTCGAGCGCCGCGACAAGACCCCCACCCTCGTCGTCGTCGACGAATTCCCCCAGCTCGTCACCGGCACCACCGACCCCGGCGACACCGCCACGAGCCTGTTCGAAACAGCCCGCAGCGCCGGCATGGGCCTCATCCTCGCCGCCCAGTCCGTCGCCGGCCTCTCCCGCGACGAAATCTCCCGCCGACGCGCCCTCTCCTCCGGCGCCGCTCTGATCTTCGGCCGATCCAAAGACCCCGAAGACGTCGTGCAATACGCCGGCACCATCATGCAGATGGAAGCCTCCGGCGCCGCCACCGGCGAGGAACTGAAATCCGGCCGCGCGCAACACACCTTCCTCGTCCCACCCCAGGACGTCCGAGAGGCCGCCGATGGTGCATTCTGGATCATCCAGGCCGGCGGAATCGCACCCTTCCGAGCGCTCCCCACTCGTCGCATTCGTGAGCGCCACTCGGCGGCTTCAGATGCGCAGACGACCCAGACCCCTGACGAGGCGAATGGGAATGAGTCGACCGAGGTTGCCAGCGGAGTCACCGCACCCGAAGCCATTGAGCAGCCTGATCCTCTGTCACCCGGTAATACATTGCCGGGTCAAGCTGGGGCTCAAGGTGCAACCCCCAGATAGCCGCAAGCGGCCAGTCATTGCCGTCGAAGTGTGCCTTGAGCGCTCGCGAGAGATGGGTCCAGACTCCCTTGAGTGTCGCTCGATCCCAGGTGGTCGCCTCCGCCAACTCGTCGAGGTTGAACCAGACCCCCGGTGTCTTAACTAAAACGTCAATGACGTCCTGAACAATTCGCAGCGTTTTTGACTCTCCGTGGGCGAAACGCTCAAGTGCTTCATCGCTCCAAGTGCTGATCGAGCTCGATACTTCTTCGGAGGTTTGTAGCGTCGAGTCAATTTCTGCGATGAAACGCATCACGGCCACGACGTGCTGCGTGGGAACGGGGACAAGCTGGAATTCAGTACTCACGATATTGCTCGCTTCTTAGTATCAGCTCCACCACTCTGGCGGTAAATAAGACACTAGAGCATTTACAGCACTGTCACAAGTTCTCTAGTGCACCTCTGTGTGTTGCAGAGCGCAGTAAATTTATCCGGAGTGTGCGTTTCACCTTTCGGCCCTAGGCGCTAGGTGTGAAGGCTGTGCAATTCCCGCGCGCTGCTACATTCACGGTCATGGGGAATCGTCTTTACTTCGCTGCGGCTCTTGTCGGCCTCCTTGCGCTCTCGGGTTGTGCCGGCCAACCTGCTGCTACAGCCGAAAGCCTTGCTACCGCCGAGGCGACCACCTCGGCTCCTTCCGACGTTTCGTGGACGTACTGGGGTGTCCAAGGTGTCTCGCTTGACTGGAGCCCAATCCAGGAGGCCCGCGGTTATCAATACCAGTACGCTCCGGCAGGGTCCGACGAGTGGGTCGACGCAAACACAGACTCGTGGTCGCTCGATTACGCAGACCGTCTAGGCGGCTCTGACGTCCTCTGGGGGCCGGACAGCGCTCCGGCAATGGACGTGCACTTTCGCGCGATCCTCTCCGACGGGCAGGTGAGTGACTGGGCGTTGATCCCAGCTATCCCTTCCGCATCGAGCATCACCCCAAGCTGCCTTTCAGCATTTCAAGAATCGTCCGAGGAGTCGACTGCAGGCGGTTGGTCGGAAACGGCACTTGCATCTACGACGACCCGATGCGGAGATCGCGCCGAATGGCTCACAGCTGCAGCGATGCTGCCAAATGTACTCGGGATGACCGAGGCTACAACGGCCGACGTGCAGCAGTTTCTCGGCATCCTTTGCCGCTCATACCCTCAGGGCCTTTGCTTGAGTTAGACGATCCTCCAGGCAAACCCTGCCCCGAGGTCACTGAGCGGCGAAAAAGGCGGGATCGCCGAAGTCCACGGAGAGTGCCCACACGCCCTGTTCAGCGTTGGTAGATGGGATGAGAACAGCGATGTTCCCTGTGGTGGATGTGCCGGCGTAGATTTCGTTTTGGCCGAATAACGCGTTTGGGGTCACCACCGAAACATCAAATTCGTCATAAGTTCGACCCTCCGCAGACACGAACGACATCCGGATCGCATTTCCCGGGTCTCCTGCATCGACCCCGGTATAGGTCGCGTCGATGCTCACCAAGCCGTACTGCATGCCCTCAGGTGGGACATCGTTGTAGGGGTTCTCGGCAAGGATCACGTCGGTAGCGTTTAGCGACACGGACGAGACAGTTACAGTCCAGTTCTCACGTCCGTTCGAAGAGGCAGTCAGAGTTGTCCCAATCGCAAACGGATTGGTGCGCGTGCCTTCTTCTTGAGCCACCGGCGTCGGAGACTTTGTCGGTGTCGGAGACGCAACGGGAGTCTTCACCGGACTGGAAGTCGAAGTGGCTGTCTGCCCCTGGGAAGATGCGATTGTCACCCCCGCTGCAGCGCCTACGCCGCCCCCAATCAACAGGCCAACCAACCCTGTTACGAGTGGGACAAGCCATCGTGACGATCGTCGATTCGTTGCAGGCGGGCCCGCGTGCGGCTGGTACAGATTCGGCTCCGAATTAGGGTCGAACGTCATAGCTGGGTCTTTCGATAGGACGCCTCCGGCTCCTCCCCCATGGAAGACGTCCTCAGCGGCGTTGCGGGTAATCAACAGGCAGCGAAACGACGCGCCTCCCTGAAATGGTAGTCGGCGGTTTCCAAGTCCTCCGATGGGGAGCTCTAACCACACCCGAATGAGGTACGCATTCCCGCTCGCACCAATTAAATCGAACATATGTTCTAATCTGAAAGCATGGGAACGAATCGCCGATACGGGTCAGACCTGACCGATAAGGCGATCAATGCGGTCCTGGTGCGCCCCAAGCCGCTCTCGCTGACTGAGGACGAGAAGAAGTCCACCGGCGAGGCGGTGCAGCCGCCGGCGGAGGAAGCGCCCCAGGTGCTCGCGTGGGTGCGTTACCCCGAGTGGACGGTCCAGGTCGCCGGCCGGGTGGTCGCCTACAACGACCGGATGGTGCTCGTCGAGTGGGAAACCCAAGGCGGCGGCACGCACCAGGCTTGGGTCTGGCGATCCGCGGTGACGATCCCGAAGCCTGGCCGGCCAGGCAAATAGGGCCGGCCTAACGGCCGCTGTTTCCTTCCCGCTGCGCTCGACATCTCCGGCCAAACCCTCGCATTCACGGTAGTTCGCTCCCGGCGCTCCGTTCCGGAGTTCTCGAACGCGCCCCTGGCGGGGCTTATTTCGCCCGAGAACTCCGGCACTGCGCACCTCCCGCTCACTGCCATGCACGTGAGGGTTCGGCCCGAGAAAAAGTTTGGAGAGCACCATGACAATCACCATCACGACGAAGGTCACCGTCTACAGCCGCCCCGGCTGCGTGCAGTGCACGGCCACGTACCGCGCGCTCGACCGCAAAGGCGTCACCTACAAGCCCGTCGACGTCGACCAGACGCCCGGAGCTGACGAGCTGCTGCGCGAACTCGGCTACCTGCAGCTCCCCGTCGTGATCGTCACCGGCACCTGGGACGGCTGGTCCGGATTCCGCCCCGACTGCATCGACGCACTCTGACCCGACCCGATCTGAGAAAGGACGACAGCCATGCTCACACTCACCACCCCCGATGGGACCGCGATCACCGCCGCCACCGATGTTGAACTTGCTTCGAAGTGGCTCGACCACCAATACGGCGAGAACTGGGAATTCGGGCTCATCCCCTTCGACCAGCACGACGCAATGAACTCCACGATTGAAGAACTCGCCCTGATGCGTGATGGCATCCTCTCCGGCTATACCGTGACCGAAAGCACCCCCATCGCCACGACCGTGCTCGAGCGCTTCGTGGCCGCCTTCACCTGGGACACCGCGGGCGACGTCGCCGCAACCCTCAACTGCGGCGAGGTCGACGCCCTCGCCGATCTTCTCCGCGCCGCCGGAGCCACCGACACCGCCGCGCTCTGGATCGAGCGTCACGCCGAGGGCGACGAAGAGGGCGACGCCCACCATCCCGGATCCGCCGACCAGGAGGCAGGACGTTGACCACCACAACCATCACCGTGCCCCTCGTGGCCGCGATCGAAGAAGCCTGGGCCGCGATCCAGGACCGCCACGAAGACGTTCCCGAGGTCGTCGTGACTCTCGCCTCCGGCAACGGCCGCGGCGGCATGGCCTACGGCCACTTCGCCGCCTCACGCTGGGCACGCGGCGATGCCCTCGTGCACGAGCTGCTGGTAGGCGGTGAAGGACTCCAGCGCGGCGGCCGCGCCGTGCTCGGCACCCTCATCCACGAAGCTGCCCACGCCGCCGCCGAGGCCCGCGGGATCAAAGACACCAGCCGACAGGGCCGATTCCACAACACCCGCTTCAAGGCCATCGGCGAAGAATTCGGGCTCACCCTCACCAAAGACCCCTCGATCGGCTGGTCGATCACCGACGTACCCGACGCGACCGCCGACAGCTACCGCCACGCCATCGACGCTCTCGACGCCGCGATCGTCGCCTACCGCCTCACCGACATCGGAGCCGTGAGCAAGAAGACCAACAGCGGCGTGGTGGCCGTCTGTGAATGCGGGCGGAAGCTCCGCGTCAGCCGCTCCACATTCGAGGTCGGCCCCATCGTCTGCGGTGTGTGCAACGCTGAGTTCGAAGCAGAGGACGACGAGGGGTGAACCATGCAGGCGCTACAAGCGGCAGGCTTTGCCGTCTTCGCCTGTGTCGCCGTACTGTTCGTACTCCCCCGCGTGCTCCCGATCCGAGGCCGCGGCCGCCGCGGCCTCGCCCGTGCATCTCTTGCCGCATTCGCGCTCGGGCTGCTACTCATCATCGGCCCGCTCATCGTCGGCCTGATCGGACATGCCATCCTGTACCCAAATAGCTGAAAACATCTAGTCCCCCTTGATCTTTACTATCTAGGGGGACTAGACTAGACTCATGACCAAGCCACAGAAGTACCGGGACGTTACCAAGTTCCTGCGATCGAAGGGCTGGGAGTTCAAACGCCAGAAGGGCAGCCACGAAATCTGGGGGCCGTCCGAATCCGGCATGATCTTCTCACTCGTCGCTCACAAGGGTGAGGTTTCGGTCGGAGTGGTTCGACAGATTCAGCAGATTTTCCCGGATGCGCCTCGTGAATGGAATTGATGTGAAGACCAGCCAGATGCCCCGCACGCTCCACGCACGCGCCTACCGCGACGCCGGCAAGTGGTGGACGATCGAGATTCCCGAACTCACCTCCACCGGCCCCAACGGCTCCACCATCGTCGCAATCGGCGGCGCCGTCGCGTTGAAGGACGTCGACCAGGCCGCCCGCGACCTCGCCGCCGTCTGGCTCGACGTCGACGACGATCAGATCGTCGTCGACGTCACCGTGGAGCTCCCCGAGGCCGCCGCCACAATGTGGGCCGAGGCGAACGAGAACGAAGAGCACTCCCGTGAAGCGGCCGCAGCGGCCGCGCGCCTTCGGCGCGAGGCCGTGCAAACCCTCAAAAAGAGCGGCCTCACACAAGCCGACGTTGCCCGCGCGCTCGGCCTATCCGCTCAACGAATCAGCCAGCTCTCACACTGATCTTCGTTGACACTTAGGTGTCAACCCGGCTCGAGTTACGGCAGGACGAAGGACGCATTTTCGAGCCGCAGCATTTCGAACGGAGTCCTCCAAGCGACGCCGTGTGCGATGCATGCATCCGGAATTTTGACCTTGTTGCGTCGTTGCGGTTCCGACTTCTCCATCGTGACGACGGTGAGACTGTGCGCGTGCGCATACGCAACCAGCTCGTAGTCCGCTGCTCCTAGGAACTCGGTGACAGCGGCAGCGGTGAAATGCCCGGCATTCGCCCACGTGGCAAGGGCTTGCAGGCTGGGAGCACACGCCGCATCCATCGGCACGAACATTGACGAGCGAGCTGCCGCCCAGGTCGTGAGATCGTCATGTCCGGCGGCGATCTCAGTGCCAATGGGTTGAATGCTTTTCAGCAGACCAGCATTGAACGAGCGGTCGAGCCAATCCCAGAAGGCCGGCACGAAGTCCAGCCCGTAATGCGCTTGATTCGACTGAATGAAAATATTGGCGTCGAGCAGATACGTCACGCCACCCCCAACTTGTTGGCCATGCCCTCAAAGGTGGATCGCTTGGCAGCACCCAGGAGACTGAAGGCGTCCCGATACAGCGTGCGACCTTCCAGGGCGTCCACAATCACGGCCCGCGCGAACGACTGACTGATTCGAAGAGGCTGAGTGTTGTAGTAGTCACCGCCGCCACTTCCTTTTCGTGAGGCGATGATCTCTTGCAGTCGTTCCAGCTCGGTCTGATAGCGAGCGCGGTAGTCGTCCCAAGTGAGGAATCCGCTATCGAAAATGCGTTTCAGCACGACGAGAGTGCTGACCTTATAGAGCCGTGCCAGACGCTGCAGTTCGCCGAAATCGCTGTTTTGCCGATAGTCGATCCTGATCGAGCTAGACGGCACTAGAACCTCGGCGGCGACGTTGTTCGCCCACAACTCGTGATCGTTCTGAGTCTGGTTCGCCATTTGCGCGTCCGACAGCGCCGTCTCGCCCAGCCAGATGTGGGCCAGCTCGTGGATAAGAGTGAATATCTGGGCAGACTTCGTATCCGCACCGTTCACAAAGACCAGCGACGACAGGGGGTCGGTGAGCGCAAATCCCCGGAACTCACTGGGATCGAGTATCCGGTGGGTATTGCTCCCAACGATGCCGGACACCATGACTAGTACGCCAAGCTGCTCTACTGAGTCGATTAGCTGCCGCAGAGCCTCTTCCCAGGAGGAGAAGCGCGCACGCCGATCTAATCCGAAGTCGAGCATGCGACGAATCTCGTCAGCCACAATGGCCGGGGAGTCGTCGATCGTGGCCGAGCCCACGAACGAGAACGGCTCGTGGCCCTGGTCGGCTGCATACGAGCGGAACCAGTCTTGGCGTCTCTGCGCTTCATAGATTGTGTCGAGCAGATCGGGGCTCGGCGCACTGATGGCGTTATTGCCGAGAGTCCGAAAGTCCGGGATTGGTACGGGCTCCTCAGGTGGCTCCGGCAGGAACAGGTAGCCAAGGGGGGTATGTGTGGCGTGGGCGAATCCCTCCAACTGTTTGAAGGTCGGCTGCCCGTCGCCGGCCGCCCATTTGGAGAATTGTTCATAGCGCGCGCTGCTCGTGGGCATGCCGGACCGTTGAAGCGCCCACGTCAGCATCGTTGGGCTTACCGGAACACGCACAGCCACGGTGTGACTCCCCCTTTACGCGTTGAACCGAATATACAAGTGCATGTGGGCTGATCGCTCCTACGAACTGAACGGTCGACCCTGGCGGAAGCTTCCTCCATTAGGCGTAAACGCCTCTCCCCCGTTGTATTCGTCTGCAAGACGTTGCAGCTCGCGCTGAATGGCGCCTTCGACAAGTGCGGAGAACGAGGGATAACCGTTTGGAAATCCCGCCGTGCGCAGCACGGCGGTTTCGGCGGTCTTCTTGACCGATCGGTGGATGGTCACTGTTACCGGTGTCTTGACATCGGCGGCGTCTTTTGTGGCAGTTGGAGCGGTTGCGGGTGGTGACTTGAGGGGCTTGCGCCCTGCCGGCTTAGAGGGCTGAGGCGCAACTGCGGACGCTTCCACCGGCGCTTCGGGCGCTGTCACGGTCGGCGTCTGTACCGGCTCGACAGTGGGCACGAGCTTGATCGGACTCGCGCTTCCGGGGCGACGCCGCTGGGGCTGGCTCATGCTCGTGCTCCCGTTCGGATTAGTTCGTCGATGAATCGTGACGCGAGTGCGTCATACAGGGCAACGGTCTTGCGTGAGTTTCGATCGTTGTAAGAGTTCAGAGATGCCGCGGCGGCATCTGCTTCCGTGAACCGCGACCATTCGGAGATGTACGCCGGATTGACCGTCACTCCCCCGTCTGGCCAGTGCACGGGTCCTTTGAGGCTCCACACCAGGTCGCCGAACTGCTCCTCGATGCCCTGAATCTGGAAGTCGTGCTCGGCTGTCGGCTTGCGACGGGTGACGACGACGCCGGCGACGCGAAGATCCGGGTTCACTAGGTCGACAGCGTGGCGCTCGACGAAGTCACGCACGCGGATCGCCGCTTCGATCGAGTCGTAAGCCGGGTCAGTCGGGATGAGGATGGTATCGGCAGCAGCAAACGCCATCTGCACCAGGTGGCCGAGGTCTGGCCGGGTGTCGATGAGCACGACGTCGTAGTCGTCGATCCACCCAGTGAGCGCTCTCCGAAGTCGACGCACTGCACCGAGAACGGCCGCCTCTGATTCGCGATTGATGAGGTCATATCGTGATGGCAGGACATCGATCAGCTCTGACTCCGGGGTGGGCTGGCCCTCGCTGTCAACCCAGCCGCACGCAAGGACGGCGGACTCCCCCGCGCCGTCCTCGCCGGACTTGATGACCTCGGACATGGTGACGATCGCATTTTGCGGATCGATCTCGATTCCGAGCCGTCGAGTTGTATTCGCCTGTGGGTCGAGATCGACCACCAAGACCCGCAACCCTCGTCGCGCAAGGGCCGCGGCGAGCTGCACCGTCAGGTGCGACTTTCCCACTCCGCCCTTGTTGTTCGCGATCGTCGTGATGTGCGGCATGACGCCTCCTCATAATATTGCGTTTATGCTAACGCAATAAACATCAGCAACACAATACTTTAAAGGCTTCTAAATCAATACTTTATTGGAAATATGCGAAGCACATAAACTATTGCATTAATCACGACTGCGTAACGCCACAGCCACGATGAGGTCGGGACGGAAGCCTGACCAGTGGGCCGGCCCGGCGATCACGACGGGGAGCTGCTGGTGACCAAGCGAGCGCAGGTAGTCGCACACATCGGGGAATTGCTCGACGTCGAGGTACACGTGCTCGACTTCTTTGATTTCGAGGGTTCGTTTCGTGGCGGTGCACTGTGCGCAATCGCTTCGGCCGTAGACGGTGACCATGATGATTCCTCCCAGACATTTTGAAGTGCCAAAACCGGCAAGAGCATCGATGGTGAGCGGGAGGCGCGTAGTGCCGGAGATCTCGGGCGAAATAAGCCCCATCAGGGGCGCGTTCGAGAAGTCCGGAACGGAGCGCCGGGAGTGAACTACGATGTGGCGGCCGGTCTTGGTGCTGTAACGCCCGCGGAGCGGGGGAGGGGCGTTGACACCTAGGTGTCAATCAGCTCGAGATGAAGGCGTCAGCGAACCATCCAGGACCACAACAGGCTGAGGTCGTCAACGAACTTTCCGCGATCGGCGGAGTATCGAACGGTGCGGCCGTTGCGTTGGCCCTCGACGTCGGCGGTGACGTAGCCGGCGTCCTCGAGGTCGGTGAGTGAGACGCGCGCTGATGCGGGGCTCACGCCGGTGGCGTCCGCGATCGCGGCGACCGTCGACTTCGGGTGGTCGAGGAGGAAGCGCAGCGTCATCATGCGAGAGCTGCCGGAAATCGAGCGATACGCCACTTCGGCTCGCTCGGGCATGTCGGTCGGGTCTCGACGGCTCGGCATGGCTCCATTGTGCCTCGGTGCCTGGCGGACCGCCGTGTGGCCTGAAAGGTCGGGCGTGACGTCGTCCATAAAGTCGGCTCTCCTACCTTGTAATCGAATAGCAAGCTAAGGAATTCGGGTCTAATGTCCCAAGGTAGGCATAACCTAGTCAGAAGTCACCACTTCGGGGGGTAGGTAAGCATGATCGATCTGAGTCACATTGGCTCAATCCCGCGCTTTGGTGTCGTGCAGGCGGGAGTCAGGAAGCGTCTAGCTGATGGTCGGGCAACGCGCTGTGAGTCGCAAGATTGGCGGTACGTCTAGCCAGCCTTTCCGGTTGGCTACAACTTTCATGCACACGAAATGAGACTGGGAGTCCCAAAGATGAGTTCAGAACCTGTCGGTGAGTCGCGTACATCCCACTTCTCGGGGGCCTACCAGGCCGCCGGTTACGTCGAGGACTCGGCCCCGGCCGCTGGCCTCCGGGCCGTCGGCGGGGGAGTGGCAACTGAGATCGCCCCGGCCTCACTGCCGGCCGAGGTCGTGACGGCAGTCGAGGTCAACGAGGAGCCGGGACGCGCTGTCGGGGCTCACGCGGCGCCGATCACGGATGCCGAGTTCCAGGCGGAGCTCGCGCCCGAACCGCTCGATGATCTTGCTGTCATCAGCACGATCGAGAAGGCGCCCACGGCGACCCAGGGATGGCGCGGGTTGATGAGTCGGCTCGGGTTGAAGATGGAGCCGGGCGAGGCGGAGAAGCAGCAGCTGCAGGCTGCCGCGCAGCTCGGGCAGTGGGAGACGGTCATCCGGCAGTTCGTCGGCACCGAAGCGGTCGGGGTGCTCGTCGCGAATCCGAAGGGCTCGAGCGGCAAGACTCCCACGTCGATCGTGCTGGGCGGGTTGCTCGCGACGATCCGTGGTGGTTCGGTGGCGGTCCTGGAAGTCTCCGACGACCGTGGAACGCTCTCGTTCCGCGCCGAGGGAAATCCCTCCCGCGGGGTCGCCGAATTGGTGCGGGACGCGGATGGCATCCGCAGCGCCGGCCAGCTCGCCGGCTACACCGCACCACAGACCAGCTACGCCTCAATCATCGGCTCCGTTGGGAACCGAGCCCCGCTGACCCACGACGACGTCGTATCGGCAGCGAGGGTCATTGATGAGTTCTACGCCATCAGGGTCATGGACTCCGGGAACCAGCCGACCAGCTCCGCATTCGCCGGCGCGATCGAAACGACGGATGCTCTCGTCGTGCCGGTGCTGAACTCGGCCGACGTCGTGCTCGAGGCCGTCGCAATGCTCGATCGGCTCCGCTCGGAGAGCCCGAGGGGTGCGCAGCTCGCGAACACGGCGATCATCGTGCGCTTGGTCGACGGGCGCCCGGAGAACCCGCAGCTCGTGGCGCGACTCGACAACATCATCGACCGCGCCGGCGTCGGGGGAGTGTTCACCATCCCCTACGACCCCCACATCGCCGAACGAGGCCAGATCATCCTCAGCAAGGTATCCCCGGCCACCCGGGCCGCCTTCACCGCGGCCGCGGCCGCCGTCGTCCACACCATTCAGAAGAACACCAACTAGGCCAGAAGGAGACAATCATGAGCCTCACCACCCGCGTGCTGGCGATCGACAACCCGATCGACGGCATCATCCCGGACTTTGCAATCTTCGGCGCCGAGTTCACCGCCCTCTGGCAGAAGCTCCTCGCTGGCCTCTGGGGCCTCGCGATCGTCGCTGCAGTCGTGTTCCTGATCGTCAACGTTGCGTCGATGGCGACCGCATCCGCCGGCAACAACCCGATGGAGTACAAGACCAGCCGCACCCGCGCACTCGTGTCGGGAATCTCACTCGGCATCCTTGCCGCTCTCGCGGTCATTGTGGGGGCGATCCTGGCTGTCTTCGGGAGCTGATCCATGCGAGTCGAAGCGCGACCGCCGCGCCGCATCTGGCCCTGGTTCCTCGCCGGTGCCGCCGTGATCGCGGCCGCGGTCGTCGTGCTCGTGATCGCCCTCCGGCCGGCACCGGCCAACCAGGTCGACGCCGCACCCGTGTCGACCCCCACGGCCAGCACCACGGTTGTGACAGAGCAGGAACCGACAGGCTGTCTCGGCGGGCCAGGGCGCGACGCGGCGATGCTGCTCGCGGCGCAGGCGGCAGCCCCTCACACGACTAACGGGGCGGTCGAGGTGGCCGCAGCAATGGTTCGGTGGACATTCCGGCATCCGGGGCCGGGTGCGGACGAAGCGAACCAGGTGGCGGACGACGTGATTGCTTCGACCGCTGCGCCCGAGTTCGCGAACCTCGCGGCTGCTGCGGCCGCGAACCCAAACCCGTCAAGGGGAGTCGTGCCCGACGAGACGCCGTTCTATCTCTCGACGGTGCCGGGTGTCTGGCACGTCGAATCAGCCGAGCCGGACAGAGCTGAGGTGTCTGTCGGATCGGGCTATGTGATCGACGGGGAGCTGAGCCCACAACTGCGCTCAGCGTCGACGTTCGTGCTCGTGTGGCAGGACGGTGCGTGGAAGCTCGAGAGCGGGTCTCTTTCGCGGACTACGCAAGACCTCTACTCGATCGGAACGACCTTCACAGGAGGTTGCTGATGGAGCCGGAATGCACGAACCCGTTTGAGTGCGCCTCAGACGGCATCGGAGACATCATCAACGGCGGCGGGCAGGTGCTCGGGTTCTTCCAAGACCCGTGGGGCAAGACGTTCGAGGCGATGAGGGACGCATCGAAGAGTCTCGCCAATGACCTGCTCCCGGCGTTGACCTCGGCGACGCTGCCCGACCTGTCTGTCGACTGGTTCCTGAGCGCTTACGCGATTTCGTTCGCGACGGCGATCCTCGTGATGGTCGTCATCTTGCTAATGCAGCTCGTGCGAACAGCACGCGGCCAGCAGTCGGGCAGGGCTCTGGCTGAATCGCTCGGCCTCTACACACCTCTGTTTCTCGGTGGGGCGATGTTCGGGCCGCTGATCGGCCTGCTGCTGGTGAACTTCTTCCACTCGCTCTCGAGCGTGTTCATGGGCTGGGGCATCACTGGCAGCATCGACGACACCATCAACGGATTCCAGACCATGCTCGACGAGGCGGACCCGGTCGGCATGGCCGGCGGGGTGCCCGTCGCCGCGATCTTGATGATTCTCATGCTCATCGGCCTGCTGCTGGTGCTGTGCATCCTGATCGTGCAGCTCGTCGCCCTGTACTTCATGGGCGTCATCGTGCCGTTGGGCATCGTGTGGATTATCGACGAGAACCACCGCCGATTCGGGCTGCGCGTCATCGGGCTCTGGGTCGGCATTCTCGCCGCTCACCCGCTGCTCTTCCTGCTGCTGGGGGTCGCGTTCCAGATGATGGGTTCGAGCGTGAACACCTTCGGCAACAACGCCTCCCTGCAGTCCCTCGTCGGGCTCATCGTCGCCGTGATCGCGCTGTTCATCGCCGCGTTCTCCCCGTTACTGTTGAAGAGCTTCGCGCCCGTGATTCCGCTGGGCACAGGCGGCAATAACGGTGCCGGAAAGGACCCTGGATCGTGGGGGTCGGACAAGCTCACCTCCGTCACGGAGAAACAGCATCCCGAAGCCACGCAACAGTCGGCTCCGACGAGCGAATCACAGGCAGCCACCGGGGTCATTGATGAGCTGCCCGCCTCGAGCGCAGGCGGTGGAGGGCTCGGCGCCGCAGCCGCCCAGCGAGCCAGCATCGGAACCGCAGGAGTCGGCAGCGTCGCCGCTGGTGGAGCTGGGGCGGCCGTAGGAGTGGGGGCCGGCGCGTCCGGCGCTGCCGGGGGCGTGGCCGGCGCAGGTGAAGACATCGCCGCGGGAACTGCTGCAGCCGGCGCCGGGGAGTCCGCAACGGGCGTCGGCGCCGTGATCGGTGTCCCGACACTGGTGGCGGCCGGTGCGATGGCTGTAGGGGCGAAGGTCGGGGAGAAGGCGGTCGAGTACACGGACGCGGCTGCGCAGCAGTCGCTGGACACGATGGATGACGAAGGAGCCGGCCAGTGACCACGGAACAACTCCACAGTGATGCTGCCCGTCACATCGGCGGCGAGAGCGGGCACCGCTCATTCTTCGGCGGCACCGTTTCCAGGACCCGCATCGTGGGCCTTCTCGGCGCGTTCCTCGCCATGCTCGTCCTCACACCCTTTCTCGGCATCTGGGGCCTTGCGCTCGGCCTCGGCGTGGGCCTGGTGGTGTTCTTCCTGACCCAGCGCACGCACCGCGGGTCGATCCTTGACCGGCGCACCCGCCGGGCCAGGTGGCGAGCCCGGGTAAAGACCGGAACCGACGCATTCGAACCGTTCGACGTCGCAGAGTGGGACCAGCGCGAACAAGCCGCAGCACAAGCTCACGGCCGCACCGAGAAGTGGGAGGCCGCCCGGCAGCTCACGATCATGCGGAGCCACCCGGACGGCGCCGACGGCATGGGCTGGCTGCAATGCGGCCACAACGAGCCCGGCATCGCCTGGCACGCCCCGCTCGGCGAGCAGCCGTACCTGTCGGTCACGTTCACCGCCACCGGGCAGGTATCCGGGTCGGAATCGTCCGCGAAGCTCCGCCGTGCGGCTGAGGCGTTCGGTCTGTTCCTGGCGTCGCGGGCGACGCCGATGAACTTGGTCAGCGACGTGCAGATGACCACCCGCGTGCTGCCGGCGGATTCGGCTATGCAGGAGTTCTGGGTACTCAGCTCCCTCGACCCGGACGCACCCGCCGAGGCCGTGCAGTCCTACGAGAACGTGCTGCGCTTGAACAGCGAGGACGCGATGGTGCAGCGCCATTTCTTCACCGTCTCCTGGCCAATCACGACCGCGTTCCATGACGCGGCCGCGAAGTACGGCGAGGGCCGCGACGGGTGGCGTGGACTGATGCGGCAGGAGATCGCCTCGACGCTCCGCGGCCTCACCGAGGCCCGCGTAGGCCACGTCGACGTACTCACCGCGCGCCGCCTGGCCGCGGTGATGCTGCACCAGCAGAACCCTTCCCGACCAATCGACCTGGTGAAAGGCGTCGACCCGGCACGGCTTGGTGTCGCGTCGCACGATGAGTTCTCGGCGCAGATCGTCGAGGACGTCGACCCGATCATGGGCACACGGGTGCAGTGGTGGCATCGCACGGCCGCGATCCGGTCGGAGAACATGGCGATGGGCGCCCGCGGGCAGCTTTGGGCGCTTGATCTGCTCACTGGGTCCGACATCCGGTTCATCCGCACTCTGTCGTTCCACTTGCACCTCGTGCCCAAGGGCGAAGCGAAGGCCGCGACCGCGAAGGACGTCACGCGCGACCGCGCCGACCGGCTCGACGACGCCCAGAAGGGCCGAGTCGAGAACGACGAAACCGGCGCCAACCTCTCCGCAGCACGCCGCCGGGCACTCGACCTTGCCCACGGTTCGCCTCACCACGGCGGCGCGTGGATCGGCTACGTCACGATCTCCGAGAGGGACCGGGATGCGCTCATGCGGGCCTCCCGCGCGCTCGAGGAGACGTGTGCGACCGGGCTTGGGATCGAGCGGCTGGAGTGGCAGGACTCCTACCAGGCAGCGGCATCCGGCACGACCTGGCCGATCGGCCGCGGCCTCACCCCGGGCCGGTCCTCGTTCGGGTCCAGGTTCATCAACGCCCTCGCGGGCAAGAGCGAGAGGGAAGCGCTGTGAGCGCACACGCCGCAGACACCGACAAGCACCGGAAGACCGAACGTAAAGACGCCGCGAAGGCGTGGCACACGATGCCGGTGCTGCGCGCATTCGCGCCGCCCGTCGAGACGGCGGCCCAGGTCAACGAAGCCACCGGTGAGGCGCGCGAGATCGTGCCGTGGACGATGCCCGGGACGCGGCTCCGCACCAAGCTCAGCGCCGCGCGCCGCGGCCTCTACGCGCCCGCGCTGCCAGGCGCGCCGACATCGACTCGGCAGGCTGAAATCCTCAACACGGCGATCATCGGAGCACCGACCGGCACCAACGGTGTCGTCATCGGCCGCGACGTGCTCTCACGCACGATGATCGCCCACGACCCCGTCACCGCCTACAACGCGTCCCCCCGACTGGTATCGAGTCCGAACGTCGTCGTGATCGGCGACGTCGGCTCCGGGAAGTCGTCGCTGACGAAGACCGTGTACGTGATCCGGCCGTTGCTGCTGAATAAGCGGCGAGCCGTGGTCTTCGACAAGAAGGATCGCGGGGGAGAGGGCGAATACGGCGAGCTGGCACGGGCATATGGGCACGAGCCGATCAAGTTCGCCGTCGACGGCTCCGGCACCCGACTGAACCTTCTCGACCCGCTGATCAGCCGCGGCACGGGCATGGTCGGCCAGATGCAGCTGCTCAACGTCGTCGCCCGCCTCGCCCGCGAAGACCAGGCGCTCAACGAGTGGGAGGAAGAAGCGCTCCGTGCCGCCCTCCGCCGCACCGTCAACCAGTACCAGGACGGCCGAACCCCGACCCTCGCAGATGTGCTGCCGAACCTGTCACGGGTCGCTGACATGGAAGACTATGCCGGCCTGTCATCCCAGGCGATCGATGGCCTGCATCAGGCGGGCCTCTCTGTGCGGTTCACCCTCAACACGCTGCTGCAGGACTACGGCGGCCTGCTCGACGGGGAGACGTCGAAGAACGTCGATCTCCGCGGCAAGCTCACCGCGTTCGACATTTCGCAGCTCCCAGACCAGGGACCGGCCGTGCCGGCAGTCATGGCGATCGGGCACATGTGGCTGCTCGGCCGGCTCCGCGAGGATCGCGGTTGGGCGACGAACTGCGTCTACGAGGAAGGCTGGCACATCGCCGCCGGCCCGTCCGCGCAACTCGCGCGCGCGAACCAGAAGCTCTCCCGCGGCCTGGGCCTGTCGAACGTGTTCGTGTTCCACAAGGGCACCGACATTCCGGCCGGGTCGCCGGGTATGGCCATGATCCAGGAGGCACAGACCGTGCACGTGCACCGGCAGACGCTCCGGGAGGATGCCTTGTGGGCGGCGCGCACGTTCGCGTTCGGGGCCGATACCGCGCAGCAGATTGAGCGGCTGGCTGACGGGCACCACATCTTCAAATACTCCTCCCGGCCGGAGACGCTGGTGCAGCACATCCGGTCGCCGTGGGAGACACAGATCACTGACACCGACGAAGCATTCAAGGCCGCCGCCGGCATCCAGGGCTAACCGGATGGGTTGGAAGCTCCCGGCGATCGCCGCCACCGTCGTCGCCTTCACGGCCACCGCGGTGCTGTTCGGCATGGCCCCGGACGCCCAAGCGGGATGCGGCAGTGGCGTCGTCGATGCGGGTGTCGCCGGCAGCCAATCGATCGCGGGATTCTCGGGAGAACAGCTGGAGAACGCGGCGCAGATCATGAACGCGGCCGCGGAGCTTCAACTCCCCACTGCGGCGCAGACGATCGGGGTTATGACCGCGATCGGCGAATCGACCCTCCGGAACCTCGACCACGGCGACAACGCCATCAACCCCGACGGGACCGTGGCCGATTCCGTCGGCCTCTTCCAGCAGCAGGAACGCGGCTACGGGCCGCTCGCTAACAGGATGGACCCGTTCAAAGCTGCGACCGCATTCTTCACCCGCCTCAAAGGTGTGGACGGTTGGCAGACGATGGCTCCGACCCTTGCCGCGCACGCGGTGCAGATCAACGCCGACCCGAACTACTACACGCCCTTTTACGCCCCGGCCACCGCGATCGTGCAAGGGCTCGTCTCAACCGGGGGAGCGGGCGCGTGCGCCATCAGCGGGAACGCCGTGCAGCTCGCGCAGCAGCTCGTCGACGCAGCCGACGAAGGCCGGCTCATCGGGTCCACCCCGGACCACATCAAAGAGATCCGGTGGATCGCCCAGGGGCAAAGCGTGCCTGACTGCGGTGTCGACGTTCGCATTCTGCAGGTGCTCGTGCTGTCGCTCCAGGTTTTCGACCAGGTCGGTGTCTCCGACATCAACCGCAAATGCACCGGCCAGATCGAGGGCGCCGGCACCGCGTCATCGCACTACGTCGACGGCGGCGGGCTCGCTGTCGACTTCTACCGGCTCAACGGGCAATCACTCACCGGCGCCGACGGGAACTCCATCCGCCTCATCAGCGCCCTCGACCCCGTCATGCCCGACGGTGCCCGCGTCGGCCAAGTCGAATGCCGGGCCGAAGCCGGAACCTCGATAGGGACGACGCACTTCACGCAGTTCGATGACACCTGCACGCACCTCCACATCGACGTCGGATTCACCGACGGCACCCTCACCGCTGGTTGACACCTAGGCGTCAACTAGCTCGAGCAGAAAGAAGCACCCGTGATCTCCAGCGGCTTTAACCTCTCCGGGATACTCATCGCGATCCTCGCCTACGCCGTTCCCGTCGTGATCGTCCTATTCGCCTCGTACTGGGTCATCCGATCGGCGGTGCAAAGTGCTCTACGGCGTCATCAGCTCTGGCTCGAGGCGCGCGACCGCGACAGCCGACGCCGCCCAACGGGCGCCATCGGAAACGACCCCACGAACTAGCCCACATCATCGAGGGCAAGCGCCCCGCGCGCGGCAGCTCTACGACAGGTCGACCTCAGCATCCGCAGCGTTGTTCTTCACGGACTCGATGCCGTTCTTCGCCGAAGCCTTCAAGGTGTAGCCCTCGGAGGTGGCGATGATCTCCGTTGCCGGCTTTCAGACGGAAGCGGAACTCACCGTTCGAGGACTTGTACAGCTCAAACTTGCCGGCCATGATCCGCGCCCTGCTGGCCCACATCGGCGTGAACCTCACGGCGACACAGTATCGCCGCACCCGGCACCAGAGCTAGAGCATGGCCCGCAGCGCCTCGACCGCGGATTCCGGCGTCACGAACGCTCCCAGCGCGTACCCACGAGCCGTCTCGCGGCTGTCATCCGCATGGCTCAACCGGTAGCCGTCCGCTTCACGTTCGATCCGCCACGGCGTCTCCACGAGCGCGCCGTCGAGTTCCTGAACGACCCAGAAGTGGTCGTCCTCGATTCCGCTGGCGAGGAACAGTGTCATCAGAGCCGCGTCTGCCCTTGACTTTCGTGCGGCTCGGAGTCTTCCGTTTCAGGAACCGCGTGGAGCTCGCCGCGCTCCGCCGTTGAGGTAAGGGCCTGCAGCCAGGCGCGATTGATGCGGGGCGGGCGGCCTCCATAGAAGTCGAACTCGAGAGGGATGTGCGGGGACAACCAGATGGTTCCGCGGCCGCTGCCATCGGCGGCGTCGTTCTCCCAGGAGAACGCGAAGCACTCAGTCCGGCGAAGTTTGGTGAGGATCACGATTTTGAGGTGAGCCAGCAGGCGGTCTTCGATTTCGAGTTCGCGCTGATGAGTGCCGTAGAGCAGCTTCCCCATGATGATGTCTTTCTGGTCGGCACAGTGGACGTGCGGTTGTGAACGATTGTCACAGACCAGACGCGTCGCTGGGGCCGATCACGGGGTGTTGCTCGACCGAGACGTACCTGCCCGTGTGTTCGGCGGCATCATTGGCCTGCTGCTCTGATTCGAAGATGCCGACCACCTCGGATTGGTCACCATCAACGCTCATCACCACCCAAAGTGCGGGTCGAGTTTGTGAAAGAGCAACTCGCTTTCACTGGCGACGCCAATGCGATGGCCACTCTCTTGCTGAATGTGATGGGTGCATTCGCGGAGTTTGAGCGATCCTTGATTCGAGAGCGGCAACGAGAAGGTATCGATCTGGCTCAGAAGCGCGGCGCCTACCGCGGTCGCGCCCGTGACCGCGAGTACGGCATCAGCCGAGAAACGGTCTACTCCTATATAAGTGGTCGAGCGCCAGAAGCCGGCGTGCGCGAACCGATCGAATGAAGATCGCAACGCGTCAGCGCTTCCGAACCCCATCGCCTCGTACGCTGGGGGGGGCTATTTGTTAGCAAGGCCGATCAGCTCATCTCAGCATGTCTGGGGTGTGACATACCTCACCGCGGCCGACTGGCTCGGCGTCCGTGCGACGCACAGCGCATTGATATTTCCGCCTGGCACTCCGGTCGAAACTGCACGCCACGCTGTGCGATATCTTTCGCGGCGCGACATCGTCCTGCTGCTCTGCTTTGCTGCTGTCCCACTGCTGTTTGGTGCGATCATGATCCCTGGCGTCATCAGTTCCCCGCTTGTCGCACTCTCACTGAGCGGATGCATCGCAGGAATCGTTGCGGTGTTCCTGATCCTCGCTTTGAGAGGCCGTTCTGTACCGAAGCTTCTTCGCCAGTCGCTCCGACTGCGGCTTTCAGCTCCACGGGCGACAACCGGGAGCATGAGTCTCGAGGCGCTGGTGCGCGAGATTGAACGATTGCGTCAGGTATCCATAATCAGCGCAAGCGGCCCTGTTTCGGATGAGGTGCTGTGGGGACGAGTTTGGGCTGCTTCACACAACGTGGCCTCTAGATGAAGCTGTCCACGACGGACGATCGGGGTGTTTAGGTAGACCAGGTCGCAGACGCGAACGATGACGTCGATGCTCACGTCCACGATCAGTTCCGCCACGGGACGGGTTGCTCCATAGGTGATAAAAAGGAGGCCTATCCTTTTTACTGTGATTGGCGGTCTAATGAATGTCGCAGAAGCCGTGCAGGTGGCGGTCGCGTTCACCTGGCTGGGGATGGTGTTGGGGATCTCATTCCTCGAGGCGCCCCTGAAGTTTCGCGCTCCTGGCATCACAGTTGCTTTGGGCGTCGGGATCGGTCGACTCGTATTCCGCGCACTGAACCTCGCAGAGGCCGCCTTTGCCGCGACTTTGCTGGTCACTGTCATGCTCGTGATGCGGGACACAACCTGGTGGAGCGTCGGCATGATCGTGGCCGTCGTCGTGATCCTCGTGATTGGCGCGCTGGTGCTGCGTCCGCGCATGGACGCTCGAGTACGGCGCGGACAGACCGCGGAGCGTCAGCCCCGCCATGGGCTCCACATCGGCTACGTCGTATTGGAATGCGTGAAGGTGCTACTCCTCCTGGCGATCGGAGTGACCGGACTGATCGACTAAGCGAGTCAGGTGATCGCGGGCGACGCAGGGTGTCGGTCTAAAGTGACCACACACAACTCCGCTTCGACGAAGGGAATGAGCCGGGCTTGCGGCTCGGTGTTGTCGAGAAGCTGCTCGATCAGCCCGCGGTGGACAGCGCATACTACCTCCGGGTGTTCTCGGGCAGCACCGCGGAACGGGCATGCCTGCAACCGTATGGTGTCGTTCTCCGTGTCGGTTTCGGGATCGAAACCAAGCCGCTCGAAGACCTCTATCAAACCCGGCACCGGATCTTCCGGATCGGGCGAAACGAACGTCTCCGCCCAGCGCCGCCCGGCGCGGGAAGCGCGGGCATCGGCATCCTTCCTGCCTGCAAGGGCGGCTGCGAGGACCTCTATCAGCTGCTCGCGGGCATCCTCGTCGCGGACGGGTCCGGCCGTGACGAAGAGCACACGAGGCCTACCGCGGCGGTTCTCGGTCCCAATTCGACGTTGGACGAGCCCCGCGGCAGCGAGCTGATCGAGGTGAAACCGGGCGGTGGTAACGTGCAGCCCTAGCTCTTGGGCGACGGCAGACGCATCGAGCGGCTCCGGGGCAGCGCGGAGGACGCGCAGCACCTGCTGGCGGCTGGCGGATCCCAGCGCCGCGCGATATTTCCCACTCATCCGCTTGAACCTAACATCTTCCGGATTAGTCGAGACCGGAACCCGTGTCCGTCGAGCGGATATATATAGTCCCCGCATGCACGAGGACCTCGCGTACACGCAGCGGTTCACTGGCCGGCAGTGTCAGCGCTGCTCCGGTGGCCAGGTCGAACCGGGCGCCATGAGCCCAGCATTCCACTGTCCGACCCTCGACGAATCCATCAGCGAGTGAGATCTCCGCATGAGTGCAGGTGTCATCGACCGCGCGGATGACTCCGTCCTCGTCGCGGACCACAAGCACTGGCCCCTCGGGAATGAGCGCTCGCACGAGCTGCCCTGACCTGAGATCATCATCGTCACACACGGGGGTGAGTTCTGGTAATTGACTCGACATTGGCACGCTCCTCGTTCTCGCGGTGGGTCAGGTTCTCGAACGCGCTACCGGACCTGCCACTAATGCGTCGCAGCATAGATCCCGCGATCCGGTGCGCCTGAAGTTTCGCGCGCTCGGCTACCGGACCCGCGAACAGGTCATCCAGGGTCGTCGACCACAGAGCAAGCCAACGGTCAAAATGCTCAGCCCCGAGCGGATGTCGAGCATGCAGCACGAAGTGGGCCTGCAACGCGTTGCGTCGGTAAAGATCGGCATTGAAGAGCACCGTTTCCCAAAAGTCGCACATGATCGGCAGATGGTGATTCAAATCGAGCTTAGCGACGTCGGTGAATACAGGACCAATCAGCGAGTCTTCGAACGCGGCCCGGTAAAACGCAACGATCAGCTGCTCCACATCTGCCCGGTCTCTCAGATCCTTCACCCAACCCACCTTATCCGATTAAAAAGGATGATGATACTTTCTAAGCTGCTCGTTCTGTTCGGTGTGCGAGCCTCTTTCTTGCTGGTCTTCGTGCTCTTCGCCTCGCTGACACCGATCTCCCCCTTTTCCCCGTCGGGTAGGCTCGGACGCAACGAGGACAGGGGCACCATGCCGGAAATCGATCGGAGAATTGTCCTTGCGGGGGCCTGGGCGGTGCCCGTGATCGTGGCCACGACTGCAGCGCCGGCTTTCGCGTCGAGTCAAGTTGCCGGGCTCTTGTTCTGGGTTGGTCCGCCTGAGGCGGGCAGGCTGTCGAGGTTTCAGCTCACTGTCGACGAGGGGTCCCAATTGGTGGGGACGAGACCAATGCTCGAGTTGAGCCTTCTGGATGCGAACTCGGAGATCACTGATCGTGGCTCCGATTGGCCGTCCACACGCTTCGGTACCACGATGCTGGCGTTCGATCCCGGAACTGATGTTCAGCCGGGATCGTGGTCGTTCTTGGTCCAGCTGGACCGTGTTTCGGACCAGGGAACAGTGACTGCGCGTCTCTTCAACGAGACCGGCAAGGTGGTTTCGGAGCGGATTGATACCGTACGTACCTGACGCTGCCGTCGCCGAAGGGGCAAACGACAATCCAGCGTGAGGTTTTTCACGCGGAACAGGTTATGTTGACGCCGCGGTGATACTGCTCAGCAGAGACGGCCGTCTTCTTCCGCTGATTGTCCAACTGCCACGCACCAACGGCGCCGGATCAGCGTGCGCGCTGGAAGAGGGGCATAGTAGCTTCCGGGGGCAGCTGTCGGATGGTGTGGATGGTGTCGGTGAGGGCGTTGAGTTGGTCAGTGGCGAGTTCGGCGGTGATGGCGTTCGTGTCGACTTGCCTGATGATCTTGAGCAACTCGAGCCGCTTCAGTGCGAGAGCTCGTTGTGCTGCACCTCCAGCGTCGAGTGATTGTTCCGCGCGTAATCGTGCACGTAGTGCGCATGCCGTCCATCGTGTTTTCTCCATGATCGATTCCTTAATGACTTAGGTGTGGTTTACACGTAGTGGTTTGCGGCGGTGTATCCGATGGGCGCCTGCTCGATCTCTTTCCAGGTGAGGGTGATGGTCGCGTCAATGCCTTGGGGTTGGAGGGCGCGGTGGTGGATACGGTGTTCGAGGAGGGCCGGGTCATCGCAGCCGTTGACGAGCAGGATGGTGAGGATGATGTAGGTGCCGCAGTGTCGTTCGATATTGCTGTGAATGCGGCCCTCGACCGATTCACACATCCGCCGCAGCACCCATTCGGGCACAGCTGCCGGTCCTTCGATGATCAGAAGGAGACGCCGAATAGACGGTGTCTTCGCGCAGATGTTCGCACAGAACGGCACCTGAGCACGCAATCGTGCGCCTAGCTCCGTTCGATCTGCAACGGCCGACAAATCCATTCGGATGACCGCAGCTGTCGGCCGGCCACGTATGAGAGTGCCACGGGGGACAGTCGTGACATCGGGGTGGGCTTGGAAAGTCCGGAGGCTTCCCAGGTCATCTCCGAGGAGAACAATCGGACGCCCTCGTTCAGGGTTCCATGACCCTGGCTGATGTGTTGACTGGTCGTGGTGTTGCGTGATCGTCATGATCGCGCCTGTCAACCGTCGGTCCGGTCATGATGTCCCGTCGGTGTGGCAGGGCACGCAGGTGTCGGCGTAGGGGATGATCTCGAGCCGGGCTGGGGCGATAGGCCCTGCGCAGCGGCTGCAGGTTCCGAATGTGCCAGCGTCGATGCGGAGCAGTGCCGCGTTGATCTGGGCGACGACCTGGAGAGCGGACTGGGTGGACGACCAAGCCACGAGGTCGATGTGAGGGGCCGCTCGTGGGTCGAGGTCGGCGATGAATGCTTCGCGCTCACGGAGTTGTTCTTCCAGCTGCCGGCGGAAGCCGGTGAGCTCGTCATCATCATCGGTGACGTCGATGGGGGCAGGGGTGGGGAGGGTGGTCATGATGGTTCCTTCAACGCGGTTAAATGACAAAACGCGCCGCAACTGCGACGCGCTCCTGATTTCGGACTGATCCGGGTGGTGTGGATGATCAGTGCGGTGGAGCGCGCGTGAGCGAGAGGATGAGGAGAACACGTCCTGCCTGGTCGAACTGGCGGGCAGGAGCGACACCGGTGGCCGGCTGGTTGAGGTACCCGGGCACGGCACGGGTGCGGTGACCGCATCCGGGAGTCGCGCGAGGGGTAGGCATGCCCTCACCATAGCCGTTACCCCAGTAAAGGCAAGCCAGCACCCGGTTGGTCGTCGTGAGGCGCGGCGGGGGCTAGATCACGCCGAGGGCGAGCATGGCGTCGGCGACTCGGGTGAACCCGCCGATGTTGGCGCCGGCGACGTAGTTGCCGGGAGTGCCGTATTCGTCGGCGGTTTCCAGGCATCGGTCGTGGATTCCGCGCATGATCTCGGAGAGCCGATCCTGGGTGTGCTCGAAGGTCCACGAGTCCCGGGACGCGTTCTGCTGCATTTCGAGGGCGCTGGTCGCGACACCTCCGGCGTTCACTGCTTTCCCGGGCGCGAACCGCACCCCCGCGTCCGTCAGGAGCCGGGTTGCGTCCGGTGTGGTGGGCATGTTGGCGCCCTCGGCCACGATCTGGCAGCCGTTCCGGATCAGCGTGGTCGCGCCGGCGGTGTCGAGTTCGTTCTGTGTCGCGCTCGGCAGGGCGATGTCACACGGCACATCCCATATGCTGCCGCCACTGATGAACCGGGCCCGCCCGCCCCGCAGCTCGGCGTAGTCCGAGATGCGGCCGCGGCGCACGCTTTTCACCTCGGTCAGGAGTTCTACATCGATGCCAGACTCATCGATGACGTAACCGGCGGAGTCGGAGCAGGCGATGACGGTTCCGCCGAGCTGACGTGCTTTCTCGATCGCATAGATCGCAACATTGCCGGAGCCGGAGACAACGATTTTTTTGCCCTCGATGCTGTCGCCGTGGGAGCGGAGCATCTCGTCGACGAAGAACACGGTTCCATATCCGGTGGCCTCCGTGCGGACCTGCGATCCACCCCAGCTCAGCCCCTTCCCGGTGAGGGTTCCTGACTCGTACCGGTTGGTGATCCGCTTGTACTGACCGAACATGTAGCCCAGCTCTCGGCCGCCCACTCCGATGTCGCCGGCCGGGACGTCGGTGTATTCACCGAGGTGGCGGTACAGCTCGGTCATGAACGACTGGCAGAACCTCATCACCTCAGCGTCGGAGCGACCCTTTGGGTCGAAGTCGGAGCCGCCCTTGCCGCCACCGATCGGCAGCCCGGTGAGAGCATTCTTGAAGATCTGCTCGAATCCGAGGAACTTCACAATGCCCAGGTAAACGCTGGGGTGGAACCGTAACCCGCCCTTGTAAGGGCCGAGGGTGGAACTGAACTCCACCCGGAAACCACGATTGACCTCGATCTTGCCCGTATCGGTGACCCACGGCACCCGGAAGATGATCTGCCGCTCCGGTTCGCAGAGGCGCCTGATCACCGCCGAGTCGACGTACTGGGGGTGTTTGGCCACCACCGGGCCGAGGGACTCGAGGACCTCGCGCACCGCCTGGTGGAATTCCGTCTCTCCCGGGTTGCGGCTGAGGACTTCCTCGAACATGGGAACAAGCCGCTCGTCTAGACCAGGCACAGGTCAGCCTCCATCGCGATGTGGTGAGCCGAAGACAGGTGGTTCGCTTCGCGACGGAATCCGGCCCCTCCACCGTAGCGGCTCGGCCGGGACAGGACTTCCGCCAAGACGATTGCCGTTACAGAAACTCGTCACCAGAACTCCCGACGGAAGGTCTGCCTCGACGCCGGGGAGTCCCGTGAGGATCGTTCCAGAGCCTCTTCAAAAGGTGCTCTGGTCGGCGTATCCTCAAAACACAGCTCGCCGCCATCCGACGACGTACCGGCAGGAGGAGCATCATGACAGAGCACAGCCCAAAGCGGCACACGGAAGAACCTTTCATCAACGACGGTCCCCGCGATGTCCTTGAAGGGCACTACACGCAGGCCGACGACAACACAGCTGAGACTCGAGCAGTTCACGGTCGATATACGAAAGAAACGAGCGATCCGGCCTCAGACTCTTCACGCCTTGGCTCATCCGAAGGCAGCTACACCGGCGCCCCGCGGACGATCAGCGAGCGTCAAGGTAAGTTCATCCGAACCGAGCCCCGGCGGTAACAAAGCGCCCGAGCCTTATTCGCTGTTGACCGCGGCGAGGAGCCTGATGAGGCGCTGGTCCCAATCGACACGGAGCTGCGGAAGTCTGCCTTCGGGAAGGTTCCAATGGATGATGACGATCCGGCTGCCGCGCTTCTGGGGGCGCACAGTGAGTTCCAGTTTGGACATCGATGGTGCGAGCCGGTCAGGCCAGTTGATCTGCCAGGACATCAGCACCCGTCTCGGTGCGACGACTTCCAGAACTTGGCCGGCGATCAGCCGGCCATCGAGGGGGAGGCGAATGAAACCGCCGGCGGACGGTTCGAAAACGTCGGGAGCACTCAACCAGCAGGTCACTCCCGCCGCGGTGACGAAGTAGGGGAAGAGTTGTTCTGGGGGGACCTCAGTGAAGGTTTCGACACGAATCTCGGCCATCAGCGGCTGAGACCGTGCGCGAGTTCGGTGAAGAGGTTGTCGGCATCGAGGTGATAGGCGAGCTGACCGGCTTGACCGGCCCACAGGGACAGCAAGTCTCCGTCATTACGGCGGGCGGCTTCGGTGCGGAACTGGCCGGTGAGCCAGTTCTGCACGGGGAACGGTGCAATCTGGGCGGCGGCGTGGATCGTTCGGATGGCCGTGTTCGGAATACCCCGTGCGAGTCGACCGCTCATTGCCCGGGTGAGGACTGTGCCCTGCGCGGGGGTTGCCGCGATCGCGTCACGATGGGCGTCGGTCGCGGCGGATTGTCGGGTTCGAAGAAATGCCGTACCGACCTGGACCGCGGATGCGCCGAGCGCGAGGGCCGCGGCCACCCCGCGGCGATCGGCGATTCCGCCGGCGGCGATGACCGGCACGGTCACGGCGTCGACGACTTGAGGAACCAGCGCGAACGTGCCGATGAGGGAGTCTTCGGCTGCGTTGATGAATGACACCCGATGGCCTGCCGCTTCGGCGCCCGACGCGATCACCGCATCGACCCCTCCTTTCTCCAACGCGGCCGCTTCATCCGGAGTGGTTGCCGTGCCTATCACCACGATCCCGGTCTGGTGCGCTGCGGCGACGACCTCCGCCGACGGCACCCCGTACACGAAGCTCACCGCCGCAGGGGCAGCTGCGAGAACCGCGTCGATCTGCTCGGCAAACGGCGGCAGGTAGCGGGGTGGGGGTGCGGGCAGTTCCAGCCCGAGCGAGGCGAAGAGAGGCTCCATGCTCGTTCGCGCGGTCAGGAACTCGGCATCCGAGTCGTCAGGGCCTGGTTCGTCCGGGAGTGGTAACCAGAGGTTTACGGCGAACGGTCGGTCTGTGCGGTGTCGGAGAGCGTCGATGGTGTCCGTGATCCGTTCGGGGGTGTACCCGTAGAGCCCGTACGAGCCCAACCCTCCGCGGTCGCTGACGAGCCCGGTCAGCTCGACGGAGGACAGGCCGCCGAACGCGCCGAGCACGATCGGAACATCGATTCCGAGGAGCGACCTCAGATCACCGGTCACGACATGCCCTCCGGGCCCAGGCCCAGGCCCAGGCCGAGGATGAGGTCAGGGATGACGTGTCCGTCGGCAAGTCGATAGTTCGCCGCCACTATCCCGGTTCGGCCTTCCGCGACTGCGTCCGCGATCAGAGGTGAGCGTCGCAGCAACTCGTGGGCGGTATTTCGCAGATGCTCCCGGCCCACCTCGCTGGCATCCCGTTCTCGACTCACTCCATCGGCTTGGTTCGTGATTTTCACGCGGTGCACGGCCGGCGCGATCGACTGGATCAGGACCTCGATGGCGGGAGAATGCCGCGGCGCTCCGGGAGTTTCGGCAGCAATCGCGGCACCGACCGCACCGCAGGCATCATGGCCGAGGATCAGAATGAGTCTCACCCCTAGGACCTCGACGGCGTATTCCACTGATCCGATGCTGGTGTCCGCGATCACATGTCCGGCGTTCCGGACCACAAAGAGGTCACCCAGGCCGAGATCGAAGATGATCTCGGCGGCCAGACGCGAGTCGCTGCAGCCGAAGACTGCCGCCAGCGGCCGTTGGGATGTCGCCAATTCTGCGCGCCGCTGAGCGTCTTGGTGGGGATGCTCCGGCGTATCGCTGACGAATCGTTCATTTCCAGCCACCAACGCCGACCACACCCCTGCCGGACCCGAGGGAGAAGTATCGAGCGATGGGGCCGAGGCGATCGGTAGGGATGTGTCGGTGTGCATAGATTCAAATTCCGAGTGTGAGGAGAGTGTCGGCCCGGGGCTCTCCTGCGGCGTCAGCGAATCTGCTCAAAATCAACGTCACCTGAGCCTGATCGGCAGGAGTCAACGTGGCCAGGATGTGGCGCAGTTCTTTCCGTCGACGCTCGGCCACCGCGTCGACGAGCTCGGCACCGTGCGGGGTGGCGGTGACGAGGATCTCGCGGCGGCTGTCTTTGTTGGGCTGACGAGTCACCCACCCCTTTGTGACGAGGCGGTCCACCGTCCGGCTGAACGTGGATGGCTGAACAGCAATCCATTCCGCCAGCGCGCTCATCTTCATCGGTCCGGTCGATCGCAGGACGACGAGCACCCGGAACTGCGGCAAAGTGATGTTGTCCAACGTGGGAGCGATCGATCGGGCAACAACCCCGAGCAGTGCTTTCGAGGCCAGAAATGCGGCCTCCACCGTCTCCTCATCGACGGGATAGCTAGGCTGCAACGGAGTCTCCTGGGCCAGGCTGTTCATACTAGTTGTATAGCAGCAACACTTGCTAGAGTACAAGTATCAGGTTCACGTCGGATTGAAGAAGCGAGTGAGAACGATGGCGATTGCTCCTGCGCATCTGGCGCCGCTAGACAGTGACGACATCGAGGTCGTGCAGGACTTCATGGTCACCAAGACGATGCTCTTGGTCGCTCGCGAGGCCGACGTGGTCGAATGGCGATTCGAGTACGAGGCTGCCCGCGCCGCGTCAGAGCAACGGTGGGACCGAAACCACTTTCTCCTCGACTACACCCTCGCCCGATTGTTGGTCGCGATCGGCGTCGAAGCCGTCCTGGTCTCCACCTTTCCGAAGGACTTCCTCGACGAGGTGCGAGCTGAACGGTTCGCCGAGGCGAGAACTCTTTGGCTGTCCCTGCAATCTCAGGTGAACACGACCGTGACGTTGCTCGCCGCGCTCACCGCCGAACGCGGGAGGGCCGAGCAGCTCCGGCGGATCGATTCGATCCCCCGACCGTATGCAGAGACCAGCCCCATGACTCGTGTCAGCATCGACACCCCAAGCGGAGGCGATGCGCCGTCCGGATCGCGGATTTTTCACATCGCGATCGCCGATGACTGGGAAGCATCGCAAGGATTCGGAACTTACGAGGCCTCCACGCGCGGAAAATCTCTCGCCGACGAGGGCTACATCCATGCGGTGACCCGCGACGGGCTTGACTCCGCTCTCGCTCAGTACTGCGACCTTGCTCTCCCCCTGGTCCTGGTGACCCTGGGTGTGGTGGGTCTCCGCGACGAAGGAATCGAGGTGGATCAGAGTGACGTGGAGCAGGCGCGTATCCTGGGCGCCATTCCCACCGGCAACAGCGCCGTCGTCATCGACGTCACGCCGCTGACACGGAACGGTGGGCAATGGTGCGCACCCGACGACGGACGACTGCCGTGACCGATCCAACTGCGTGCGACGAGCCAGACGGGGGTGATCTGGCGTGCTGGCTGGAATGGCTGTGCGAAGGCTGCGGCGCCCTCACTGAAGACTCATCGAAGATGGCGTGCTGGAGATGCGGGACCCGCCTCGAACGCAGACGGGCATGACCGATCCGGTCTTCACGATCGGTCACTCGACGCACCCGATCGAGGAATTCGTCCAGATGCTACAAAGGAACCGAATCGAGCGCGTCCTCGACGTTCGGACCGTCCCCGGGTCCCGACACAACCCGCAATTCGGTGAACACGAACTCGCCGACAGTCTCATGGGTGCGGACATCGGATATCAACGTCTCGCCGAGCTCGGCGGTCTCCGCCACAGCACAGCCGGCACGAACTCGATCAACGGCGCGTGGCGGAACGCCAGCTTCCGGAACTACGCCGACTACATGCAGACACCCGAGTTCGAGCACGGAATCGACACCCTCCTCCGCAGTGCAGCGTCGCAGCGCGTCGTCATCATGTGCGCGGAAGCCGTACCGTGGCGCTGCCACCGCTCACTCATCGGCGACGCCCTCCTCGTCCGTCACATCGACGTCGAAGACATCATGAGTGTCTCGGAGACAAAACCGCACCGGATGACCGAGTTCGCCCGCACACAGGGTCACCGCCTGTGGTACCCGCCAGAAGAGCCCGCGAACGCGTAGCGGAGGTCTCGGCATACCCGCGACCCCATCAGGCGAGGACCGAGACGATGCCGGGCGATCCCCACCTGGTGAGATGGGGATCGCCCGGCGATCCGAGGTACGGCAGATCCGGTGGGATCACTGTCCTGCGCTAGTCACCCGGAGCGAATCACGAATGGAAGCGGATCGACGCACGCCGTTGTGCAGGACACACCCTACGCCGCCGACCTGAGAGGACACAGTCCCTATGGTGTCTGCTGTCCGGTCGTCAGCGGAGGATTCCTTGCCGGCGGGCGGCGGAGACGGCAGCAGTGCGGGAAGTGACGTTGAGTTTGGAGAAGATGTGCGCGAGATGGGATTTCACAGTTGTTTCACTGACGAAGAGTTCTTCGGCGACCTCGGTGTTTGATCGGCCTGCTGCGACGAGTTCGAGGACTTGGATCTCGCGGCCACTGAGACTGATCTTCGGTGCGCGCATCCGGTTCAGGAGCCGGGAGGCGATGACGGGGGCGAGGGCGCTCTCGCCGGCGGCGGCGGCTCGGACGGCGGCGATGAGTTCGTGGGGTGGGGCGTCTTTGAGGAGGTAACCGCTGGCGCCCGCTTCGACGGCGCTGAGAATGTCGGCATCGGAGTCGTAGTTCGTCAGCACGAGAACGTACGGGGGTGCTTCGAGCGCGCGGATTCGGCGAGTCGCGTCCGCTCCGGTTGCTTCCTGCTGGGACCCGAATTGCAGGTCCATCAGCACGACGTCGGGGTTCTCGCGTTCCGCCAAGGCGACCGCCTCATCCGGGGTGCCGGCTTCGGCGACGACCTCGAAGTCGTCCTCGAGGCTGAACAGGGCGGTGAGGCCGGCGCGGACGATGGGGTGATCGTCCGCGATCACGAGTCGGATCATGCATGCTCCGTCAGCTGGAGGTCGACGGCCAGGGTCGTCCCACGTCCTGGTGCAGCGTCGATGGTGAGAGTTCCGCCGAGCTGCTGCACGCGCTCCGACGTGGCCCGGAGCCCGAACGAGTCCGACTTCTCCGCGAGTTCTCTCACCGCTCGGTGGGGGTCGAAGCCGGTTCCGTTGTCGGAGACCGTGAAGCGGAGCTGGTCCTGGTCGGTGGCGATGGTGATGGTCGCGGTGCTGGCGTGGGCGTGCTGGATGACGTTCGCGATCGCTCCTTGCGCGATGCGCAGAAGTGCCGTCTGCAGGTGCATCGGGAGGGTGATGGTGTCGGAGACCCGCACCTGCACGTCGAGTCCCTGGGCCGCCCACTGGGTGCGCGCCAGCCGACGGAGTGCCCCGCCGAGGGTCTGATCATCCAGCTGGGGTGGGGTCAGCTCGCGGATGAAGCGGCGCGCTTCGACGAGGTTCGCGGCAGCGGTTTCGCGGGCGAGGCGGATGTGCTCGATGCCGGGCCGGCCGGGGTCGGCGCGTTCGGCGGCGTGCAGCAGCATTTGGATGCTCGAGAGACCCTGAGCGAGGGTGTCGTGGATCTCTCGGGCGAGCCGGGCCCGTTCGGCGAGAACCCCCGATTCGTGCTCGGTCGCCGCGAGTCGCCCCTGGGTGGCGAGAAGCTCTGTGACGAGCGTTTCACGCTGTTCGGCTTCGCGGGCGAGAGCTTGATAGCCGAGCCCGATCAGGAGCGCGACACCGGCACCGACGAGAGGGCCGACGACACCGCCGACGGTCCAGCCGCTGTGGATGCCGAGGGCGCAGATCGCGATGATCGTAGATACCAGGATCGCAGCCGCCCCCCACCAGCGGCCGAGGAGATGAAGGTAGAGGAAGAACAGCGGGAACACCAGGTAGGCGGCATCCGGGCTCAGCCACAGCAGGACGACCCATTCCACAGTCAGGGCCGCCAACCAGCCCAACCGCAGCACACCCCTCACCCGCGCCGGGCGGGTCAGGGCAGCGCCGAGCGCATACGTGACCCCGAGGATCACTGCCACCACGATTACGGTGATGCTTGTGTCGGTGGGGGCGAGGATCGCGCGGGCGATGACCAGCACGGTGAGGGCGCCGAACAGGACGTGGAGGCCGGTGCGCAGACCCACGAAAACAGGGGTCAATGCGGTGTGCGCCATGGGCTGAACTCTACGCGCCACGCGGTGGCCGGTCATCGTCCAAAAGGACGACTCGCGGCTCCACACTCCGGGCACGGAACGCTGTCCGCACGACCGATGACCCGGCGGCGACGGAGAGCGAGAGTGGAGTGGTCGCCGCATCGGTGGCAGGAAAGGCACACATCATGTTCGTCGCGTTACGCGATCTCCGCTTCGCCCGCGGCCGGTTCATCCTCATCGGCTCCGTCGTCGCCCTCATCACCATCCTCGTGGGATTCCTCAGCGGCCTCACCGGAGGTCTCGCCACCCAGAACATCTCCGCCGTCCTCTCACTCCCAGGCGACCGGGTTGTCTTTTCCGCCCCCACAGCGGGCGACACCGGTGCCAGCTTCTCGGACTCCACCATCACAAAACAGCAAGCAACCGACTGGGCGGCCACCACCGGCGTCACCGCGGCCGAACCGGTGGGGATCAGCCAGACCCGCGGGGAAGCAGGCGACATCCGCGCCGCGATCGCCGTGTTCGGGGCGGAGCCGGGCTTCGACGCCACCGCCCCCACAGGCGATGGACGACTTGGCCTGTCCGATCCCGCCGCCAAAGCCCTCGACGTGACCACCGGAGATGACGTCACCATCGCCGGCACCACCTACACCGTCGAAACGATCGGTGGTGACGGGTGGTACAGCCACACCCCCGTCGTGGAAATGACCCTCCACGACTGGCAGGCGTACTCCGCCGCGACCGGCAACCCCGACGCCTACGCCACCGTTCTCGCCGTCACCGGCAGCCCGGACTGGGATGCCGCCGACACCGCGAACACCACCGTGTCCGAGACCACTCTCGGGACGCTGATGGCACTCAGCGCGTTCCGTTCCGAGATCGGGTCGCTGCTGCTCATGGTCGTCATGCTGTTCGGCATCTCGGGGCTGGTGATCGGCGCGTTCTTCACCGTCTGGACCATGCAACGCAAGGGCGACGTCGCCGTCCTCAAGGCTCTCGGCGCCAGCACCCGCTCTCTTGTCCGTGATGCTCTGGGTCAGGCACTGATCGTGCTGCTGCTGGGAATCGGTATCGGCCTGGGGCTCGTGACCGTGTTCGGCGCCCTCGCCGGCACCGCACTGCCGTTCCTGCTCAGCCCGATCACCACCCTTCTTCCCGGGGCGATCATGATCGTCCTCGGCCTCGCCGGGGCCGCGTTCGCGCTCCGTTCCGTCACCTCCGCCGACCCCCTCACCGCCCTTGGGAGCAACCGATGATCCGCCTGAACAACATCACCCTCAGCTTCCCCGATGGCGACACCCGCGTCACCGCCGTCGACAACGTCTCCCTCACCGCCCACCCGGGAACAGTCACCGGCATCACCGGGCCCAGCGGGTCCGGCAAATCCAGCCTCCTCGCCGTCGCCGCGACCTTGATCCACCCGGACGCCGGGCAGGTTCTCATCGACGACATCGACGCCACCCGCCTCAACCCCGGCGAAGCGACCGAGCTCCGCCGGAACAAGATCGGAATCGTATTCCAGCAGTCCAACCTGATCCCCTCCCTCACCGCCCGTGAACAACTGACCGTCATGAACGAGCTCGGTGCACAGCACAGTCGCCGCCACCGTGCCGATGCTTTGGCACGGGCAGACGTGCTCTTGGACGCTGTCCGTCTCACAGCACACAGCGATAAGAGACCGCATCAGCTCTCCGGTGGTCAGCGTCAACGGATCAACATTGCCCGCGCCCTGATGAACGACCCCAGCGTGCTCCTCATCGATGAACCCACCAGCGCCCTCGACCAGGAACGAGGCGCAAGCATCATCGACCTGATCCTGCGACTCACCGATGAGCTCAACACGTCAACCCTCCTCGTCACCCACGACCTCGTCCACCTCCCCCGCATGCACGGAGTCGTCCACCTCGTCGACGGCCGACTCGTCGACACCGTCGCCACCGCGTAACCGACCGACCAACCGCCGTAAGGAAACCCCCATCATGGAAACTCTCTTCAGCATCCTGCACGTCGTTTCGGCTGTGTTCATCGTCGGCCCCATCGCCATCATGCCGATGGCAGCGCTCCGCTCCCTCCGCACCGGCGACACCCAACGCGCGATGGGGTCAGCGAAAAGCATCCGTCTTCTCAGCTACCTGTCGCTGATCATCGTGATCACCGGATTCGGTGTCATGGGCATGGCCGACCCCAAGTACAACCTGAACATCACCACCCCCTGGGTACTCGCGTCCCTGATCCTTTACGCCGTCGCGCTACTGGCCACCCTCATCGTCACAGTGCCCGCCTTCCAGCACTCCGGCCGACAGCCTTACTCCTCGGCATACGCGCGCGCTGCAGCAAGCTCCGGCATCGCGACCCTGTGCCTCATCGCCGTTGTCATCCTCATGGTGTGGAAGCCCTAACGGCGTCAACTCGCGACCGCGCGTCAGCCATCAGGGCGAAGATCTTCTCACAGCGTTTTTGCTGATCAGCGTAAAGGTGCTTTCCCTGCGGCAATGGGCTATGGTCATCAGACCACGCCAGCTCAAGAAGGGAAGCGTGATCGAAATGTCGGGGAAAGAACCTCGTCGCGGCAATGCGAAAAAGGAACCGAAGCTCACTCTCAAAGAGAGACGAGAAGCCAAGCGAGACCAGGCGCACGAACGCATGGCATTCGTCAAACCGCGTAAAGCAGCCCGGTAACGGTCCAACACACATCCACGGGGGTGTCTCCTCGGAGGCGCCCCCGCTCGACCGCAACACAACAAGGGAAGCACATCGAGAAGATGGCTCCAGTCTCGAGCCGGACCCGACACAGGGACTCTGGGTCGTTGGCGGAACCACGCTTGTTCTCCTGGTCGTTGCAAGCGGATTAAGTACCCATCTTCCCGGCAGCGTGGGCGCGCTAGCGAACACGGGTCCACCCACCCAGACGATGGAAAAGCCCTTAGGTTTCGGGTAGTGGCCGCAACACCAATGCGGTCCGTTGCTGTGCAGGCGTCGTTTCGTAACCCTAACGATCTTGGTCGCGGGCCGCCGTTCTGGGGGCAGCTCGCTGGCAAGTCGAAATGACATCCGCCCTCCGCTCAAGCGGGGAGTAAGGTCGCGAGCACCATGAGCACTAACCCCGCCTCCGCGACTACGCCGAACAAGTCAGCCCGTGGGGTGGTGCTGCTCACGTCGCTCGTCGGCTCGGCACTTGTTCTGTCTGGCTGCGCTTCACTCGCGCCCGACGGAGCGGCGGCCCAACGGGTCACCGAGACGTTTCTGACCGCGATCGCGGATGGGGACGGCGCGACCGCGTGCCAGCAGCTGAACGATTCTGCGCGTGAGACCGTGGAAAACGAGACAGATGCGGGGTGCGCGGAGGGCGTGCTCGCTCTGAACATCGAGACTGAAGCGCCCGCCTCGTCTGGCGAGGTCTATAGTCGCGCTGCATTCGTCGAGACCGGCGAGACCGCGGTCTTCCTCACCCCCGGCGACGACGGTTGGCTCATCCGGGCGGCGGGTTGCACACCTATGGCGGAGGGGCCCTTCGACTGCCTATTGGACGGACGCTGAGATGCGAACCGTCTTCACCTCGTATCTCGTCGTCATCGTCGCCGGTCTGGTGACGTTCTTCGTCATCGGTCTGATAGGGCGGTGAGCGCGTGCGCAGATTCCTCCGCGATAACAGCCTGACCTTGTTCTTCCTGGTCATCTTTGTGGCCGCGCTGCTCGGACAGTCTTTCGCTGGCCTCGTCGCGTACAACGACACCCAAATCGCCGATGGCCTCAAAGAAGTCGGCTACTGGCGGTTCGTCACGTCATCGGACTTTGCCGTGGACGTCGCCGAGAACTGGCAGTCAGAATACCTGCAATTCTTCCTCTACATCGCTGCCACGGTCTGGCTGATCCAACGAGGCTCCCCGGAATCGAAACAGCCCGGCAAAGAAGGACTGGAGTCGGACCAGGAGCAGAAGGTCGGCCGCTTCGCCGAACCCGGATCGCCGCGCTGGGCCAGCGCCGACGGGCTGCGGCGGGTGCTGTTCTCTCATTCCTTACTGATCGTGATGGGAACCATCTTCTTGCTCTCCTGGGCGGCGCAGTCCGTGACCGGAACAATCGCCTACAACGAAGAGCAGCTCAACAATCTCCAGGCCCCGGTCGATTGGCTCGGCTACGTGACCTCGGCCGACTTCTGGAACCGCACCCTGCAGAACTGGCAATCTGAGTTCCTCGCCGTCGGCAGCATGGCCGCACTCTCCATCTATCTCCGCGAACGAGGCTCAAGCGAGTCCAAGAAGGTCGGCGACCCCCACCACGAAACCGGCACCTGACGGCTGAGCGCAGGCCACCAGAAACGATCGCTTTCCACGCGATCGCGAACGCCTATCGCCCCCCCCGGAATCTCGCGGGTGACGATCTGTGGAGTTGATCACTAAATGGCGGTGTTCTGTCGCCGCTTCGCGGCGGGCTGGATGCGCGTAAGCCGATCCCTCAGCGGGCACGTACTGACGCGAGAACCGTCAATCACCCGTTTGAACATCGCCGACTACGCCACCGACTTGGTGGCTACTCGCGATCGAACGGTAGCTGGGTCGTGGAGTCTGGGCGCTTGAACGGATCATGACTCTTGCCGTCCCACATGGTGCGGTCTTGCTTGTCCGACTCGTGCCGGGGATGCTGCACCGATGGTTTTGCCCGAGTCACGACGAGTGCGAGGCCGACGACGAGGAAGCCTGAGAGAGTCCCTGCCGGAACGAGGACGTATGACAGCTGATTCAGGATGTATTCCGGTGATGAGCGGTTGACGCTGGATACCAGCATGACGGATTGACCTGCGGGTGACGCCGACCATATGCCGAGCGCTGCTGACCCTAGAACGAGGATGGCGGCAAGAGTCCACAGTCGCGCCGCGACCACGTGTTGACTGGCTGATCGGGTCTGTTCTTGTGTGCTCATTGTGTCCGTTCGGTCTGCGTCGGTCCCTCTGAGCGCGGAGAGAGTCTGAGATCCGGCAAGGAAGATGGTGCCAGCCACTAGCAACGGCATCGAGATGCGATATCCGAAGGTCATTACGGTGAACAGTACGGGGTGATCGGTGTGGCAGCCGTAGCCGTCGGAGCACGTCATTCCGAGCCCGTCGCCGCTTGCGCTCTGGGCCGCGGCCGCGAGCGTTGCGAGTCCGAGCAGCAGCAGAACGATGCCTATCGTTGTCAGAGGGCGCTGGGCGCCGGTCAGAATCATGGCGTCAGAGTTTCGGGTCCTCGTTTCCGTCGGCGATGAGGAGATCGATGCGGAGCTCCTGCACGCGTCGATAGCTTTGAAGCGCCCTGGTGGCTGTCACCATCAAGCGGCCCAGGAGAACTAGCAGCACCACGGCTCCCACGAAGAGAGCGATCATGAAGGCCGTATACGGAATGGTCGACCAGTCGTTGTAATACATCTGTCGACGCTAGCCTGCAGCCCCTCGGGACCTCCACTCCCAAGACGAGGTGGGTGTTCGTTAGGCGGTCGGTTTGCGAGCGCTTGGTGAGGTCTGATGAGTGGGTGGTGTGCTTGTCTTCGTTTCAGTCGCGGTTGTGGAGATAATGACCCGATGGAGTGCGTGTGAGAGTCGACGGGCGAGCGTTGTATGTGGAGACGTTCATCCGGGCCGATCTTGAGACGGTGTGGCGGCTCACTCAAGATCCTTCGCTTCATCCGCGCTGGGATCTGCGCTTCACCGCGATCACGCCGATGGACACGGATGCTCGCGGACGAATGCGATTCCGGTACGAGCGGTCGCTGCCGTTTCACCGCATCCGCGGCACGGGCATCTCATTAGGCGAGCGCGGCAGAGCCGACGGAACGCGCACGTCCGCTCTCGCATTTGAGACCGGCGATCGGCTGTCGCCGCTTCGCAGTGGTCGAGGCTATTGGCGGTACGTGCCGATGCCGGACGGGGTGCGTTTCATCACTGGGTATGACTATGTTCCGGGATTCGGCCGGCTACCCGATCTTGTGTTGCGCCCCATGGTGCTGTGGATGACGGCATGGAGTTTCGATCGCTTGCGGATCTGGGCGGAAACCGATGTGCCGCCAGAACGCTGGGGACTTCTGACCGTGCTGGCCTGGTGGCGTCCAGAGCGGCCGCGCGCTGCACGGTGCCGCATCCGCCCGCCGCGGGCCGGCGCGATGGCCGACGCCCCGGGGACTCTTGGAGAGTTGACGTGAGCGCGCCGATCTTCCGGACGGCGCTCGGGGAGGAACGCTTCGCGCGACTGCATCCGATGTTGCAGCGCCGCTTCGGCGTCTCACTCGAGGCCGGTTACGCGTGCGTGGGGCGCGGCACGATGGACAGCATCCGGCGGGGACCGTGGTGGACGATGCCCTTCCTGCTGATCGGGAGGCTGCGGAACATCCTGGTCGCCGACACGGGCGCGCAGGTGCCCTTCACGATCGAGAACTACCCCTACCTCGACCCGTTCGGGCGAGAGACGGTCACCTTCGTGCGCGAATACCGCGTGCACCGCCGCCCGGCGCGTTTCGACGCCACCATGGTGCTGGATGAGAGCCGTGGCGTTGTCGTCGATTACTTGGGCACCCACCAGCACCTGGCCGTGGACCTCGATCTCGACGTGGATGAGCGCGGCGGGCTCGTTCTGCGCTCTACCGAGCAGCGGTTCTACGAGGGCCCGCTCGGGTTCCGATTTCCCTTGGCTTTCTCGGGCTCGGCCGAGCTCCACGAGAATTGGGACGAGGAACGTGGACAGTTCCACGTCGTACTCGAGGTGCGGAACCGGCTGCTCGGCTTCCTGTTCGGGTACGAAGGATGGTTCGTCTGCGACTTCCCGCCGACCGTCGACGCGCCATCACGACTCAAGCCGGTCCGTCACGAGCGCCGATTCTAGAGCGTGGCCGTGTCGGCGACGATTCTCAATCGTTCGCCGACTTGATGAGGGCGAGCAGAATGCTCGGCTCAGCAGTACCGAGGATTCGGGATGACACGCGACCCTCTCGATCCAGCACAAGTGTCGTAGGTACGGCGTTCGGAGCGATTTCCCCCGCAAACGCAAACTGAACTGCGCCGTCAGAATCAATCACATTCGGATAGGGCACCCGGTAGCCATCGATGAACGACTGCGCGGTTGCCGCTGTGTCACGCACATTGACGCCCAGAAATGAGGCACCCGATCCCTCCGTTTGGCGGGCGACATCGATCAAGTCGGCAGCTTCTGCGCGACACGGCGCGCACCCCGCATACCAGAAGTTGACCACCGTCACACGCGCGTCAGCCGCAGGGATTTCGACAGCTATCCCACTCATGTCCTCGACATCGGCGAGCACGATAGGTGCAACGCGTTCAGCCTCCGGGACCTCGATCACCGCACCATCGCCGGCGATGAAGCCAGGACTACCCCCATCGCGATACTGCTCGGCCAAAGCATCGTTCGAGCACGCGGTCAGACAGATCCCGATGATCAACAGCGCAATCGCGACCCAGGCTCTGATCCTCACCAGTGCAACATATCAATCACTCGGAACCGAGCTGCGTGCCGAGTTCCCAATCCGCCCGCTGAGGGATCCCTCAATGGGCGTTCGGCTCTATACGGAGGAGCCTGGCACGCCTTGTTAGACGTCTTAAGAAGGCTGGGTCGAGGCCAATGCGCCATGACTGCATTGAACACCTATGTCATCATCACCTGGCTGCCCGCGATCCTGACTGACGCCGGGGCCGACCCGGCCCTCGGAGGCGCGCTGCTCGCACTGTTCTCGATTTTCGGCTTGGCGGCCGCTTTCGTCGTGCCGCCTCTGACTCTCCATCTCCGGAATCCGGTCGTGATCGTGATCGTCTGCGTCGCGCTTCTCGCCGTGGGCTATCTGGGACTTCTCATCGCACCCTTATCGGGTGCGGTGGCGTGGGTCGTGGCTCTCGGCCTGGGTGTGAGCACCTTCCCGATGTGTCTCACCCTCGTGAATGCCCGTACGCGATCGACATCCGGCTCGTCCATGCTCTCCGGTGCGATGCAGGGCATCGGATATGCAATCGCCTGCATCGGGCCAGTGCTCATCGGGGTGCTCCGCGACGCGGAGGAGGGCTGGGGGAGCTCTTACACCGTGGTCTTCGTCAGTCTCACCGTGCTGCTCGTCAGTGGGGCCATCGCGTGCCGGCCGGCCTCCTTGGAGGATGCCGGTCAGCGATCGGTGCGGCGATGACCGGGACGGATCGCAAGACCCGGGGCGCTGGAATTCGCGAAGTCACATCCGTGGAATCCGTCGTCGGTGAGAGACAGCGGTGTCTATCCCTCGGTGAAGGTGATCTTGGATTCACCTGGCCGGGCTGATGAAATCCTGTCCGGGGACAGGGCGTGTTCGATGGCTGATATCACGCCGCCGATCAGAGCGCCGTCTCGTCCGAGCAGGGATTGGCCGAGATAGAGATTGCGGGTCGCGAGGGGGTGTGCTGAGCGGTAGACGATGCTTCGCACCACTGCCAGCGTCTCTTCGTTCGCCTCAATGAGTGCGCCTCCCAGCACGACCCTTGCTGGGTTGTGAAATTGAACCAGTGCGGCCACCACCTCGCCGATGGCGAGCGCCGATTCGTGCATGACCTCTGCCGTGACGAGATCCCCTGATCTGAGTCGTTCTGTCAGGTTCGACTCCGTCGTCGCGGAGGGGTTCTCGCCGGTCCTGGATCGTATCCGCTCGAGGAGTGCGCTTTCTGACGCAATGGCCTGGAGGCAACCGTATTTGCCGCAGCTGCAGCGAATCTCGAGTGCGCTGTGCACCTGGATGTGGCCGATCTCGCCCGCAGCGCCGTCTGCGCCGCGTTGGAGGCGGCCTTCGCGGCCGATGATCCCGCCCCCCACTCCGGTGCCCATCTTGATGTAGATCAGTGGAAGCTGATGGGCCGGAAGGATGCGGGATTCAGCGATGGCACGGAGGTTGGCATCGTTCTCGAGGATGACCGGGCACTCGAAGTGGCGACTCAGGTGGTGGGTGACGGGGAACCCGTCCCAGAGGGAGTTGGTGGGCCGCCGGATGACCGGCGGCAGGGATCTGATGTCGATCGAGGCGGGCAGCCCGACCGCCACACACCTGACCAGAGCGGGGTCACAGTCGGACGAATCGAGCGCGTCGTCGAGAGCTGCTATCACGGCGGCAAGGACTTGGTCGGGAGCGTCCTCAAACCCGATGTCGAGTGAGCGGGCTGCCCGCACCTGCTGGCTCAGATCGCTCACGCAGACGCGTGTCGATCGGTTGCCGATATCGGCCACGAGGACCGTGCCGAACGATGGCGCGATGACGAGCCGTTCGCCCGGCCGCCCCCGGCCCGAGGCCTCCGAGTTGCCCGCTCGCTCGATCAGCCCGCGCTCGAGGAGATCGTCGACGACGACGTTCGCGGTGGATCGCGCTATGTCGAGGGTGCGAGTGATATCGGCTTTGGTGACGGCCGAGCCGTCCGCGACCATGCGGGCCGTGGCGCTCAGGAGGACAGCGTGGTCGGGGCGGGCCGGGAAGTCGGGTTGCTCCAAGCGTAGTGGCAGCTCGCTGAGTTCGGTGGCCGGCAGATTCATGAATTTTCTCTCCACCTCTCACATCATGCCAGAATTACGACATAAATGTTCTTTATTCTGTCGTTGAACAACCAATGCGTCCGATCTAACCTCATAAACATCGTGATGGGCGCCCCGCCGGTCACCATCTTCAAGGCCGAAGCGAGGACGAAGCAATGTCGCAGCCCATCAGCACAAAGGTCCCGCTGAAAGTTGCCCTCGTCGGCCTCGGGTTCGGCGCCGAGTTCATCCCGATCTATCAGGCGCATCCCGATGCCGCCCTCGCGGCGATCTGCCAGCGCGACCGGGTGCGGCTGAATTCCGTGGGCGACGAGTTCGGGATCGAGACCCGCTATGCCGACTTCGAGGATCTGCTCGTCGATCGGGACATCGACGCAGTTCACATCAACACCCCGATTCCGCTGCATGCCGAGCAAGCTATCGCTGCACTGGAGGCGGGCAAACATGTCGCCTGCACGGTGCCGATGGCTACCTCGATCGAGGACTGTCAGCGTGTAGTCGATGCCGCGCGAGCGAGCGGTCGGACGTACATGATGATGGAGACCGCCGTCTACACGCGTGAGTTCCTCTTCGTGCAGCAGCTCGTCGCAGCGGGAAAGCTCGGTCGTATCCAGTTCCTCCGCGGTGCGCACCAGCAGGAGATGGCCGGCTGGCCCGGGTACTGGGAAGGCCTCCCGCCCATGCACTACGCCACTCACGCGGTAGGGCCGCTCCTCACGCTCGCCGGCAGACTCGCTGAAGTCGTGGTCTGCCGAGGTTCTGGTTCCATCGATCCCCAGCTGGCAGAACGCTATGGGTCGCCGTTCGCGGTCGAGACGGCCCTCATCGGTATCGCCGACTCGGACGTGGCGGCCGAGGTCACTCGTTCCCTCTTCGAGACCGCCCGCGAATATGTCGAGAGCTTCGACGTGTACGGATCTCTGGGATCCTTCGAATGGGAGCAGATCGCAGGCGACAACCCGGTGGTCTTCCAGGGGGAGCAGGCCGAACGCGTCACTGTGCCCGATTTCGCCGAGCGGCTTCCCGAAGCCATTCGATCATTCACTCGACACGGCGTGTACGACGAATCGAATGCGCACCTGTCCTTCATTCAGGGGTCTGGACACGGCGGCTCGCATCCACACCTCGTCCATGAGTTCGTCACCAGCGCACGCGAGGGCCGTCCCTCGGCGATCGACGCCGTCACCTCAGCGAACTGGACGAGCGTCGGGATTGCAGCCCATGACTCGGCGATGCAGGGCGGACTACCCGTCGCCGTGCCTCGATTCGCCCCTGTCACTGCCGACTGACCAATCGAATCCTCCGCGTCGCCGCGCCGCCGATCACTGCGGTGCGGCGGGAAACACCCGTTCACCCGCAACCGAGAAAAGGAAGAACATGCCAATCAGGCGTCACAAAGTCGTCATCAGCCTGGTACTCGTCGGAGGACTGTCGGCCGCCCTTGCGGGCTGCGCCCCAGGGTCCAGCGATACCGCAGCCGACTGCACCCCCGCTCCCGACGGCACCCATGTGGTCCTCAAGCACTCTTGGTGGGCTCCGGGCTTCGAGAAGGTAGTCGACCTCTGGAACGACACGCATCCGGATATCGAGGTGCAGTACTCCAGCGTCCCAGCAGGAGCATCCGGCACTTACACCAACTACCTCAACGCGATCCAATCAGGAACCGCTGACGATGTGCTCTCCATCGAGTACGAGCAGCTCCCGACCTTCCGCTCGGCAGGTGGGCTGCGCAACATCTACGACTGCGCCGGCGTCCCGGAGGCGCAGGAGCAGTTCTCCGACAGCATCCGAAGCATCACCAGCTTCGGTGAGAAGGACTCGGTCTACGGCGTCGCCGTCGACACGGCGCCGATGGGGATGTACTACCGCAAAGACCTGTTCGAGCAAGCGGGCATTGCAGTACCGACGACGTGGGACGAATACTACGCGGCCGCCCAGAAGATCAGAGCGACCGGCGGCTACATCGGGAACCTCTCGTCATCGGGTCAGAACTGGTGGGCGGGCATGGCCATCCAGGCCGGCGCGCAGTGGTTCAACCAGTCGGACGGCACCTGGGATGTCTCGTTGACCAGCGAGAAGTCGCTTCAGGTGGCCGACTACTGGCAGCAGTTCCTCGACAATGATCTCGTCGAGACGAACGCTTTCGGGGCGGACACGTGGAACCAGTCCCTCGCCAGTGGACAGCTGTGGACAGTCATCGGCGCCACCTGGACGAACGGGTCGATCAGTGCCGGCGCACCGGACACGTCCGGCAAGTGGGCACTCGCCCCGATGCCGTCGTTCACCGGTGAGCCTGCCGCCGGTACCTGGGGCGGCGTCACGTTCGCCGTCTCGGCTGACAGTGAGCATCCCTACGAGGCCGCGCAGTTCGCGACCTGGGTCGCAACCGACCCTGACGCACTGGCTCTGGATGTCGAGGCGGCCGGGCTCTTCCCGCCGTCAACTAACGCGCTCGAGGAGGTGCCGTCGCTGAGCGAGCCGTCCGAGTTCTTCAGCGGACAGCGGATATTCGAGATCTTCGGCTCGGAGATCGCCCCGACCGTGCCGGCCGGCTGGCAGTGGGGTCCGACCATGGTCGAGACCTACAACAGTCTTCAGAGCGAGATCGGCACGGCATTGACCGGAGAGCAGACACTCGCCGACGCCTTCGCGGCGACCCAGTCCGCCACCATCAGTGCGATGAAAGCGCAGTCCATCCCAGTCAACGGATAGGAAGAGGCGGGGAGGCGGAGCGCGTCTCCACCTCCCCGCCCCGGGCCTGTTCCCATCCGACGTAGAGAGAGACAATGAATCCACCCACACCCACCGTCGCCGTGGTCAGGCGACGCCAGCCCCTCGGCCGCCGTCGATTGCTCGCGGTCATCGGATTCACGGCACCGTTCGTCGTGCTATTCGCCCTTCTCTATGTTGCCCCTGTGCTGTACGCCTTCGTCCAGTCCTTCTTCAAGGTCTATCGGGCTTCGACCTATGAGGCGCCGTCCGTCGTCTTCGCAGGCTTGGAGCAGTATGCGACAGCCCTGTCCAGCGATGTCTTCTGGACAGGCCTCGGCAGGGTGCTGCTGCTGCTCGTGATCCAGGTGCCCATCACCATCGGCCTGGCAACCCTCTTCGCACTGCTCCTCGACTCTCCGGTGGTCAAGGGACGGAAGTTCTTCCGGCTCGCTTTCTTCGCGCCGTACGCGGTGCCAAGCGTGATCGCAGCCATCATGTGGGGGTTCTTCTACGCCCCGACCCTGTCTCCGGTCCCTGCGCTGGCCACGGGAATCGACTTCCTCGGCTCAGCTGTCCTCCTAGCGATCGGCAACATCCTCACCTGGACGGTCGCCGGTTTCAACATGCTCATCATCTATTCGTCGCTCCAGTCCATCCCGCAGGAGGTGTACGAGGCGGCACGGATCGACGGCGCGAGCGAAACGCGCATCGCCTGGTCCATCAAGGTGCCCCTGATCAGCCCCGCGATCGTGCTCGGCACCGTCTTCTCGATCATCGGAGCGTTCCAGCTGTTCAACGAACCGACGGTACTGCGGGCGCTCTCGAACGGCATCACCAGCACGTTCACACCCAACATGCTGATCTTCAACACGTCAGCCACGCCCGACTACAACCTCGCTGCAGCGTACTCGGTCGTGCTCGCACTCATCACCTGCGTGCTGTCCTTCGGCTTCCTGCGCCTCACACGTCTGCGATCGCTCTCATGACCCGGCTCGATTCAC
>NZ_FNPZ01000012.1 GCF_900107435.1 Herbiconiux ginsengi | reverse complement strand
ACCTGCCCGTTCTCGGTGTTGTACTTGATGGCGTTCGAGATGAGGTTGTCGATCACCTGGCGCAGCCGGAACCCGTCGGCCTCGAGCAGCACCGGCTCGGTGATCGCGTTCTCGATCGAGATGCCGCGCTCCGAGGCGCTGAGACGCTGCGCCTCGATCGACTGCGCCGCGATCTCGGCGAGATCGCACTGGTTGAACGACATCACGATCTGCTGATCCTTTTCGCTCGCCGCGGTGAGCAGATCGGCGACCAGCGCGAGCAGGCGATCGGCGTTCGAGGAGGCCACCTCGAGCATCGACCGGGTGGAGGCATCCAGACTCTCGTCGTCGAGCGCCAGTTCGAGATAGCCGAGGATCGAGGTGAGCGGCGTGCGCAATTCGTGCGACACGGATGCGACGAGGTCGTCACGCGCCTGGATCGCGTTGATCTCCGCCGTGACGTCGCGCGACACCATCACCCCGCCGTCGAGCCCGCCGTCGGGCGCGGTGAGCGGCCGCGAGCTCACCGACAGGGCGACGCGGTGCTCGCCCGGCTCGCCGAGCCAGACCACGAGGTCGTCGAAACGTTCGCCCTGGGTGGCCCGCCGGAACGGGCGCTCCTCCTCGGGGTAGGGGGTGGTGCGATCGGGCTTGTAGAGCACGGGCAGCTCGACACTCGTCTCCGGCACGCCGAATTGGGTCTGCACGTCGCGGTGCGCGCGGTTCACGATCGACTCCACGCCGTCTTTGCCGAACGCCACCACCCCGAAGGTCACCGCGTTCAGCACTTCGTCGAGCGTCTGCTCCTGGCGGCGGGCCCGTCGGAGGGCCACCTCCAAGAGGTCGGCCTGCTGCCGGAGCAACCCGCGCTGGGCCGCGGTTCTGCTCGAGGTGGTGAGCGTCGTGGTCGCGATGAAGGTGAGGGTGACCGGGAGCACCAGCAGTCCCGGAATGCTGTTCAGCGTGAGCGGGTCTCCGCTCAGGAGCGCAGAGAGCCAGAGGAGCATCGAGGAGGTGACGACACTCACCACCGCCCCCACGAGCCCGAAGTACCCGGCGAGCCAGATCACCGGGAAGACGAGCAGGAGGCCCGCGCCGAGCACCGAGTTGCCCTGCCGCACCGCCGTGATGGCGAAGATGTCGATGATCGGCAGCAGGGCGATCCAGTTGCGCGGAAAACTCGACCAGGGCACGATCGCCGCCGCTCCGGTGAGCACGAAGACCACCGCGACCCCGCCGAAGAACCGGAAGTCGAACACCGAGTCGGGTTGGAAGACGTAGGCGGCGCAGACCAGGAGGAGGAGGGCGGCGGCGAGCAGCAGTTGCGACTGGAACACGGCGCGGTCCACACGGGAGCGTCGATCTGCTTCCGCGAAAGCGCGCCCCGGGCTCATGGGTCGAGGTTACAGCCCAACCGTCGTGCACGATTGGACTGCCCATTCGTGCGCCGGATATCATCCAAGAGGGGTGTCGAAGTGGATCTGGTCGCGAACGCGCGGGGTGTTCGACCCCACACGGTGGGGATCGTCGACGATCACGAGATGATCCTCGACGGGTTGTCGAATTGGATCGGCGCCCACGCGCACGACCTCGAGGTCGTGATCCGCTCCTCGAGTTGGGTCGAGATGGCCCGCCATCCCGCGTTCCCGCCCGATCTCGTGATCATGGACCTGCAGTTGAAGGAGCCGATCTCGGTCGAGGCGCGCATCCGGATCTGCCGATCGGTGGGTGCGCGCGTGGTCGTGATGAGTGCGACGGATTCGCCCGAGACCGTCGAGCGGGTGCTGGCGGCGGGGGCGGCCGCGTTCGTGTCGAAGTCGCGCCCGGCCGGCGACCTGATGCAGACCGTGCGGTCGGTGCTCGGTGTGGTGCCGGCGCGCGCCGGCCAGGCCTGGGACGAGGCGCCCCGGCCGATCGTGCGCGGCGGTGCGGCGAGCATCCGCTTCACCGAGGAAGAAGAGGAGACCTTGCGGCTGTACACCTCCGGCCACAGCCCGGTGGAGGTCGCGATGATCCTCGGCACGAACATCCAGGCGGTGAAGAACGCGCTGGAACGCATCCGGGCGCAATACGCCGCCGAGGGGCGGGTCGCCGACAAGAAGCAGGATCTCATGCTGCGGGCGGCCGAAGACGGGTACCTGTCGTAAAATCGCACCAGGCCCGGTGGCCGCGGCCCATCCGCGCTCCAGGCGCAAGGGGCATGGGTGACACTTCAGATAGCGGCTGATGTCGACGGCGTCGCGACCAGTCGCGCTTTGGCCCGGGCCGGCGCTCTGCTCGCCTGCGTGTTCCTCGGCGTCACGATGACCGTGTCCGCGCTCTTCATCCCGGTCACCGGGCACGGCGAGATCGTGGTGGGACTGGGTGCGCTCCTGGTCACCGGGATCGGCGTGGTGGGCGCCCTGCACGTGCGTCGCTTCGCCGCGGCGGTCGCCCTCACCCTCCTCGCCTGCGCGGGGCTCTACCTGTTCGCGCTGATCGCGACCGGGGTCTCGGTGCAGGTGCCCGGCCCCACCCCCTCCAGCGACTACGTGCTGCTGTCGATGCCCGAGTTCGCGGTGCTGGTGGTGGGCATCTCGGCGCGCTCGCTGCGCAAGGCGCTCGCCCTCGGCAGCCTGGCCTTCGTGGCCGGCCCCGGGTTCGTGCAGGTCGCCGCCTGGCAGCAGGGGATGCCGCGCGCCGTCGACATCCCGGTCATCGCCTCCTACTTCGCCCTCGGCCTCTTCGTCACGGCCCTGTGGCTGGGGCGGAGGGATGCCGCGCGTGGCACAGCGGTGATGTCGGGCGCCGCGCTCGCCGAGGAGCGGGATGTGGCACTGGAACGCTTCTCGACCCGCGCTTCCAGCTGGCTGCACGACACGGTGCTGAGCGATCTGCGCGCGCTCGCTGCGACGGAGCCCGGCCCGCTCGACTCCACGCACGCGCAGGCCATCGACCGCGATCTCGCGAACCTGGCCGACGTGCGGCTGATCCTCGACGCCCCCGGGGTGCACGGCTCGGCTACGCGCGCTCTCGTCGCCGTGCCCGCACTGGTGGGCCTGGTGCGCGACGCCGAGCAGAAGGGGCTGCGCATCCGGGTCGGCGGTGACGTTCCCGCGATCAACGCGCTGAGCTTCGCCGTGACTCGCAACCTCGAACGGGCGATCACCGAGTGCCTCGACAACGTGCTGGCGCACTCAGGGGTGCGCGAGGCCGAGATCTCGGTGATGTCGAGCCCATCGGAACTGAGCGTCATGGTGTCGGACTCCGGCGTCGGTTTCGAGGTGAACGACATCGCGGAAGACAGGATCGGATTGCGGGTGAGTGTCGTCGACGCGATCGCTGACATCGGCGGATCGGTGCAGATCTGGTCGCGGCCGGGCGCCGGCACCGCGGTGTTCATGACCGTGCCGGGAGGCCAGTCGTGAGCGGGGGAGCCGCGCAGCCGGGCACGCCTGCGGTCGCCGCGGCCCGCCGCGTGCTGCGGCCTCCACGTGGGCTCACCGCCCTCGAGCTCGATCCGCTCGCCGCCATCAGCGCGCGGGGGTTCCTCGTGGTCGTCGCCGTGGTGTCGCTGGTCTGCGCCATCGGTCTCACCGTGACGACGGCCGATCAGATCTCGTCCTGGCCGCTCGCCGTGCTGGCGCTCGTGCTGCTCGCCGCCGGGTACGGCTGGTTCGTCCGCAGCGCGTTCCGCTTCGATCTCGGGGTCTCGAACGACCGGTTCGCCGTCTCCTACGCCCTGGTCGCCATCGCGACCGTGCTGAACTCGCTGAGCTGCCTCGGCACGAATACGCTGGTGCGCGACGACTGGGGTCTCGTCACGATCGGGCTCGTGCTGATGGCCGCCGCGCCGTTCCGCACCTCTGCCGAGCTCGGCACCTACACCACCGTCTCCGTGGCGCTCGCCGGGATGCTCGCGGGGCTGCACTGGTTCACGAGCCTCGACACGAGCATCCCGCTCGCCGTGATCGTGCTGGTGGCGGCGGCGCCGGCGCTGGCACTCGGTCTCGGCTCGGTGGGCTACGCGCGACACCTGCTGCTCGGCATCTATGCGGAGCGGCTCGACCAGGCCGAGAACCGCGAACGGCAGTTCGACGAGCTACGGCGCACCTTCGTCGACGACGACGTGGTGGGATCGATCGGGTCGCTGCGGGAGGAGATCGTGCCGTTCCTGGCGCGCATCCGGCAATCCGGCACGCTCACCGTCGACGACCGGGTGCGGGCCGGCGTGCTCGCTCAGACCCTCCAGGGCGCCATCGCCGAGGCTCGGCGCTCCGATTCGCTCGCCGACCACGTCTCGGCGCTGGTCGACGAGGCCGGGCTGTCGCCGCGTCTCCACGAAGACGACCGGGCGACGTTGCGCGCCTTGCTGATCGCCCTCAACAATTCCGAGCACGCCTCGCGGCAGGGCATCACCCTCGAGCTCGTCGAGGGTGAAGACGATCGTTTCGGGGTGGTGCGCTGCCGGTCCGACGACGTGCGGGCGCTACGGGCCGACGTGCTGCCGTTCATCCGGATGGCGCGGCTGATGTTCCGGAGGGCCGGCGAGCAGGTCACCGACGACACGCTGTTGGTGCAATTCGACATCGACCGGCTCGCCTGACTCCCGGTCGATGCGGTTCTGCGGCTATCCGCATCGATCACGCATAGTTGCCCGGGGCCGCGTTCGGGCTCTGCTCGGCGCTGCTAGCTTCATGACACGTCGAGGTTGTCGCCTCGATGGTCACGAGGGAGATCCCGATGATCCTGCGAGACACCGTCACCGATTTGGTGCGTGCCGTCGTTGTTAACGCGGGCAGCGCAACTGCGGCTCAGGCCGTCTCGCGCGGGGGCTCGGCTCTCCCTGATTCCTCGGCAGCGGTGCCGGATGTCGCCGGTTCACCCCACCCTGCGATGATCCGCACCGCTGTCGAGCTCACGCCGGCGACCCTGCGAGTGGAGACATCCGCTCACAGGGTCGCCGTGCCAGTACCGGCGCCCCGGGCTCCTGCGGTCGTCCGCATCTGACGGACGCGCGTCGAGGCGGCGTTCGGGTCCGTTGCGGCCGTGCCGTTCGCGATGCGGTCGAGGAGCCCGGGGCGTCGCCTGGGTGGACTTGAGGGTGAGTTGTGCTCGTGTTGTCGGGTAAGGGCCCGGGAGTTCATTACTCTTGTGATATAGATGCGTCTTCATCGACCCGGAGGGCGCCGTGTCACGAGAGTCATCTGGGGGTGAAGCCGGTGGGGGATTCGCCCAGCCCTCACGACGCCCATCGGCGCCGGTCGCGCATCCGAGCCGCCGAAGTGCGCCGCCGCGTGCTGGATGCCGCGCTCGAGCGGGTGGAGGGCATCGGCCTCACCATCGGCTTCGAGCATCTCGTGATGGACGACCTGATCCGCGAGGCCGGTGTTCCCCGGAGCTCGACCTACCGGCTCTGGGACTCGAAGGAGGCGTTCGTCTCCGATCTCCTGATCGAGATCGCCAGTGAGACCTCGAACAAGCTCGCCGACGACGAGACTCTTGAGATCAGTGAGCGCATCCTGTTCGACAACCTCGAGTTGCTCACCGAGGAGACCGATCGGCGGCGGGTGATGTACGAGGTCATCCGCGTGGCGCTCGAGCACAACTACCGCGCTGTGATCGCCTCGGTGCCGTGGCAGTCGTACGTCGGGCTCTCGGCGACGCTGCTCAGCAACTTGGAGTCGTCGGCGCGCGAGGAGATCGAGCGGGCCCTCCGAGCGGGCAGCGATGCGTTCATCGACCGGATGGCCGAGTTCCACAAGTGGTTCTCCACCATCTTGGGCTACCGCATCCGCGCGGAGTGGAACGGCGACTACCGGCCCTATGCCGTCGTGATCTCCGCCGTGGTCGAGGGACTCGGCCTCCGCCATCTCGGCAACCCGGGAGTGGTGGATGCGAGCTATCGGGGGCCCGCGACGATCACGTCGGACGACCCGGAGTGGGCGCTGCCGGCGATCGCGTTGGTGGCCATCCTGGAGCGATTCCTCGAGCAGGATCCTGATTTCGACGCCGAGGCGAACGTCGAGATGCTGCGGCGGATGAAGGCGGCGCGCGAAGCCGCTGCCGAGGCGTCAGTCGAGGACTGAGCTGCCGATCAGCTCGGCGACCGCGGCCTCCGGACTGTCGTAGGGCCCCGACCAGGCCTGCTTCGTGTGCACCGTGGCGAGCTTGGCATGCCAGCCGTCTTTCAGCAGGTAGAGCCGCGCGATCGGCTTCTCGATGTCTCCCGAATGGATGATGGCGCGATCGGCGCCCTCGAAGTGCAGATTCCCCATGTCCAAATGGTACTCACCCCCTCCGACACGTGGGGGCGCCTGAGCAGCAAACCTTCATTTCGCGACACAACACGTCACCAGAACGACAGTTCTGCGCGCAAACCCGCGGCGCTCCGGGGCGAAAAGCAAAGCTGAAATCCGCGCTGGGGATGCCTTGTCGCGCTGCCCGATCTACGCCTATTCCATGGGGGAAAATATGCTCAAGAAGGACTCCGTCTCCACCGAGGTCGAGCCGACACTCGAACGCCGCACGATCATGAAGGGCGCCGCCTGGTCGATCCCCGTGATCGCTCTCGCCGTCGCAACGCCGGCCGCGGCCGCCTCCGACGTCGATCTCGGCGCCTACCACCTCAACGGTACCTGCGGCATCCTCGGCGTCCTCGGCCCCGGCTTCACGCTGACTGCCGGCCCGACCGAACCGCTGCCCGTCGGCACCACCGTCACCATCACCGGTAGCGGCGTCGCCAACATCGGCGTCTTCAGCGTCACCGGTGGCACCGCCAGCATCTCCGTGCTGAGCGGCACCAGCCGTCAGATCACCCTCACCTCGGCCGTGCCGGCCGGCGCGACGATCGCCTTCCGCACCACGCTGTCGATCTCGGTCGCGTTCACGCTGAACGCCGTCACCGGGCTTCCGGCGGGTTACACTGCCACCGGCGGAAAGGCCTCCGGATCGGTCAGCTCCACGCTGATCCTCTGCTCCGCCACCTGATCCACACCGACGCCGGCCGGTTCCACGCTTTCGCGTGAGAGCCGGCCGGCGTCGGCCGCTCTGCGTTCGCGTCTCCTTCGAGGGTCTGGTGGAACCATGGCACCCCCATTGCTCGTGCTGATCGTGTGGTCGCTTGCGGCCGTGCTGCTCGTCAGCGGTGCCCTCAAACTCGGCCGTTCGGCCGAGACCCTGCGCTCGCTCGCTGAATTGCGTGTTCCGCAGCTCCTGCGCCGGCGGTGGTTCGCCGAGGTCGTGCCCTTCGCCGAACTGGGTGTGGGGCTCGCTCTGCTGCTTGCGCCCACGCCCGCTTTCACGGTGGCCGCGCTCTCCGCATCCGCTCTCTTCGCGGTGTTCTTCGGACTGACGCTGGGTGTCGTCGCCCGGGGTGAAAGCGTCGTGTGCGCCTGCTTCGGCGTGCGATCGACCCGCCCGATCGATTCGCTCGCGGTCGTCCGCAACGGCCTGCTGCTCGCCGGCGCCGTGGCGGCCACGGTCGGCGCGCGCGAAGGGGCGGTGCCCGGGATGCTCGCGTTCGGCCTGGTCGACTGGACCGTGTTCTTCGCCGCCGTCGCGCTGCTGCTCGCCATCGCCGTGACGGTGCTGCTGGTGCGGCGCTCGCGAGCGACATCCGCGCCCCGGTCCCTCTCGTCGACGGCTTCTGCAGCGGCGCCCAGCGCGGCGACCGAATCGTGGCCGGTGCCCGACCTGGAGGTGACGGATGCGACGGGTCGCGCCGTCGAACTCGCCACGGTCGCGCGTGACCGGCCGGTGCTCCTCCTGCTGCTCTCAGCGGAGTGCACGCCCTGCGGCGTCGTGGCCGATCACGTTCCGGAGTGGCGCGACCAGCTGGGCGACGCGGTGGAGATCGCGGTGCTCACCTCGGAGACGCCCGAGGCGTTCCGGCGCCGGTATCCGCAGCTCGACGCCCGGATGCTCTTCGGCTACCGCTCCTTGATCGCCGCGACGGGCATCGCCGGGGTGCCGAGCGCCTTGCTGCTCGGCACTGATCGCCGAGTGGCGGCCGGTCCTGCTCAGGGGCTCGACGACGTCATCGGCCTGACGGAGGCCGTCGTCTCTGTTCTTCCCTCCCGTGATTCGCGTACGGTTTCTTCTTCACACAGGGAGTGACGATGGCACCAGGGGAATCCACGCACCGTCGACCGCCTTCATCCGGGCCACAGGCGGGGATGCGCAGCAATCTGCAGGTCGGCGACACCGAGGTCTCGCTGCTCGAGGTGCCGGCCGGCGGAGCGCCGTTGCGCAAGATCTGCCGCACCTCGGCGCCCTCGGTGGAGGTGCTCTTCCCGCTCGAGAACACCGTGGTGGTGCGCAACGACAACCGCGACGAGCGGGTGGTGCGACCTGACGAGTCGATCTATCTGGTGGGTCACCGGCGCTACGCGGTGTTCTCGACCCAAGGTGGTCTCGCCCTCGCCGTCGCGGTTCCGCTGGCCGCCGTCGACGAGTACGCCGGCGAGAGTGGACACGTCGAACTCATGCGGGGCTCGGCCCTCCTCGCTCCGGTGAAGAAGTTCCTGATCGGCGTGATGGAGAACCACGACGAACTCGATCGATTGCCGGCCTACTTCATCGAGAAGCTGGTCTGGGAGATGGTGGTTTCCCTCATGCTGGAGAGCAAGGGCGCGGCGAGCCTCACTCGGCCGACCCTCGGCATGCTGGATCGAGCGATGGCACACATCGCGGCCTACCGAACCGATCAGACGCTCACTCCGGTGTCGCTCGCGCAGGCCCTCAACATCTCGATGCGGCAGCTGCAGCGTGTCTTCGCCGGCATGGGATCGACGCCGTCGCGGGAGATCCGCCGGCAGCGTGCAGATCTGGCGGTCTCGATGCTCACCAACGACGCGTTCCGGGTGCTCAGCATCACCCAGGTGGCGCACCACAGCGGATTCGCCGATGCGGCCGAACTGCGTCGGGCCTTCGAAGCGTTCGGTTACCGCACGCCATCGGTGGTGCGCGGCGTGAGCGCGCGCTGAACTCCTTTAGTCCTCTTCGCCGGGGCCCGACACCGAATCGAGAAAGGCCCGCAGGTCGACGATCACGTCTTCGATGTCGCGACCGGATGACGCGGCGAGACGCGTGGTGAGCCACGAGATGCACACCACGGCCGAGCCGACGATGTCGCCCGGCGTCGGAACGATCTCGGGCGAGTCCGGGCTGTCGATGGTGAGCGAGGAGAGCGCGATGGTCATCGCGTCGACGTTCGCCTGCACGGTCTGGCCGGTGCTCTGCGACACCACGGCGTCGAGCAGCACGTGCGCTGCGCGGGCACCGCCGGCGGGGATTCGTCCGCTCTCCAAGGTGCCCTCCCGACGCCATGCCGGCGTGATTCGCGGCCCCTCAATTCTACCCGGACCGGGTGTTTCAGATCGACCCGATCCTCAGGAAGGAACGAATTTGTGGGATAGGTTTTCTAGAAAGCTAGTAAAACTAGCGAAATCATCCACACCCTTCTCCGCAGCGATCAAGCGGTCGGCTGCAGGGCGTGGCTCTACTCGCGACCCGGAGAATTCTGTGATCACCCCGTTTCCCGTTCCAGGCGACGACACCCATGCGCATTCCCCCGACGATCTCGACCGCATCGTCTCGTGGGCGACGGCCGTCTCGCGGATGTCGGGAGAGAAGCCGCTCACACTGCCCGGCATCGTCAGTCCGCTGGAGTTCAGCGTCGACTTCGCCGTCAACGCTCAAGCGGATGCCGCGAGCGTGACGCTCGGCAATGGGGTGGTGCGGTTGCCGCCCCTCTGTTCGGTGCTGACATCCGGAATTCTGACGCTCAGCCTGCGGTGGACGCCGGGGTACTGTGCCGACGGTGTGCGCGAGGGCGATCTGCTGTTCGACGACTGGGTCGTCGATCTGGTGCAGGCGACCCGCATCGACCTCCGTCATGCGGCGCTGGTCGACGAGTGCTGGGAGACGACCGTTCCGATGATGACGATCGTGAAACCCTCCGCCGCCGAGACGGGCGACGAGTTCACCGCGCGTGTCTCAGGTGAGGCGCTGGGCTTCCGCGGTGCGGGCATCCGCGGCTGGGCGCACGGCTGACGCCTGGGCCTACTCGGGTTCGTCGGTGAGTTCGACCGTGGTGCCGGAGACCGCGCCTCCGATGGCGGCGCCGAAGGTGAACGTTCCGGCGATGAGATAGACCGCCTGGGTGAAGTTGTGCGCCGGGCGGCGGAGGTAGATGCCGAACACCACGGTCTGGCGGGCGGCGAGTGCGATCGGGTTCTCGGAGGTGATGGTCATCGAGCCGCTCGAGGGGGCGGTGGCCGTGAAGTCGGTGTTCGAGACGGGGAGAGACGCGTTCTGGTCGTCGCTCATCGTGGGGGAGTCGGGGAACTCGACCGTGAATTCGTTCTCGTCGGTCGGCAGGTCGACGAGCGTCACCTGCAGGATCTCCGGCGGCAAGGCGGCATCGGATTGGTTCGTGATGGCCACGAGGGCTGCGAAGGTGTCGGAGCGGTGCAACTCGATGAGCGTTGCCGCGAATGTGACCGTCACGGTGTCTTCGCTCGCGGCGGCCGCGGGCGTCGCAACAGCGAGAGCGACCACGGGAACCGACCAGGCAGCGCCAGCGAGCACGGTGCGGCGGTTGAGCTCAGCCGAATCCGTCATGGATTCATATCGCCAGTTCGGCGTCGAGGGCGAGGGCGCGTTTCGCGCGTCGCCGGTCGTTGAGGAAGGCGATGCCGGCGGCGCCGAAGTAGAGGATCACCATCGGAATGGCGAGGAGGAACATCGACATCACGTCGGCGGCGGGAGTCGCGATGGCCGTGAACAGCGTGATGGCGAGGATGGCGATGCGCCACGACTTCAGGATGGCCTTCGCCGAGAGCACGCCGGCGAAGTTCAGCAGCACGAGGAAGACGGGCAGCACGAAAGCGATGCCGATGGCCAGCACGAGTTTGAGCACGAAGTCGTAGTAGGTGCGCGCGGAGATCAGGGCCGTGGTGTCTTGTGGCGCGAATCCGGTGAGCAGCACCACCATGTGCGGCATCACGAGCCAGCCGGCCAGGCAGCCGAGCAGGAAGAGCGGCACGGCCGAGAGCACGAAGCCCACGGCGTACTGCTTCTCCTTGCGCTTCAGGCCCGGCATCAGGAACGCCCAGATCTGGTAGAGCCAGAACGGCGACGAGACCACAACGCCCACGGTGAAGGCGATCTGCAGCCGCAGGTCGAAGGCGGAGGAGATGTCCGTGAAGTTGAGGCTCGCGACGCGGCCTTGCTCCTCGGCGAGCTGCTCGATCGGTACGCGGAGCGCGTTGAGCACCCAGTCGGAGACGAGCCAGCCCGCGATCATGCCGAGAACGATCGCGATAGCGGCGAGGAAGAGCCGTTTGCGCAGCTCGACGAGATGGGCGCCGAGCGACATCCGCCCGTCGCGGGGCTTGCCGGATTTGGGCGCGCGCGCTTCTCTGCTGGAGCGCGTGGTGCGCTCGGTGCGGGTCACCGGCGGCTAGGACTTGGCGTCGGTGTTGCTCGTCGCGTCGCTGCTCACGGGCGCGGCGGGCGCTGGTGCCGCGGGCGCAGCCTGGCTCTCCGCCTTCGCGTCGTCGTCTTTCATGGCCTTCGTCTCGCTGCGGAAGATGCGCATCGACTGCCCGAGGCTCTTGCTCAGAGCGGGAAGTCGAGTCGCGCCGAAGAGCAGCAGGATGACGACCAGGATGATGACCAGGTGCCATCCGTTGAGGTTGCCGAGCATCGTTTCCCCGTTCGCTCAGAAGTGTGAATGTCTACAAGTGTATCCACAGCCGCGCGCGGGATGCGGCCTCGGTCTCAAGCCAGGTCGTGGACGCGATGCAATTCTGAAGCCTGGATCAGAGAAGGCCACGGTTCTTCAACACATGGATGGCCTGCTTCGGATCTCTGGCTGCTCTGACTCCTCGGGAGGCGTACGTTCGCAGAATTGCACCGAAATGGGCGAGTCTCGACATCGGGGTCAAGGGAACGCTGACGTCGAAATGAGCGCGCAAGCTTCTCTCTGAAGCCGGCAACAGGCTAAGGCTCGAGCTGTTCAGGAGATTGCTCCCATGCACGACGACCAGCCACTTGGGAGCGCCGCCGACGTGGCGCACGGGAGCGAAGTCACCGATCGAGCCGTGGGGGCGCACGAAGACCGTCCGCAGCGGCGATGCCTGCTCGAACTTCTCGATGAGTGAGAGAAACGCGTTGGACCGGTGTGTGTATCGGCGTAGCAGGCCGCCGCGTTCGTACTGGAGCCCGTGGTCGAAATTGATGGCGAGTCGGTCGGTCGGCAAGAACTCAGCCTGCACCGCGGAGATGAAGTCCCGCGCAACGGCGTCGTCGCTGTCGAGACGCGTGGTGATCACGTGAGCCGCGGATGTCCGGGACATCACCTCGTCGGCAACGGCGGAGAAGAATGGGCGGTCGATCCACACGGGCTCGAACAGTCCGGCGGCCAGCTCTTCGATGGCTTCCTCGAACCACGGCTCGCGAACGGAATCGAAGAACACGAGCCAGCGGAATCGGGGGTTGCCCGTCTGCTGCGCCAGAGCTGTGCATGCGAGTTCTGTGAAGAAGGCGAGGCGATAGCGCAGCCATTCTTCGGGATGCGATTGCGGCTCCTCGGTGAATCGCACACTGAACCGAGTCAGCACGAAGTGTTCGAAAGCGGTATCGGTCCCGTCGGGCATCCGCTGACCTTCCGTGCTCATCGCTCTACGTGTGTGGGCAACTCTTCGAGCACGCCGCCCTCGACCAACTCCCGCACGGTGGCGCCGACGAGGCCGGCAGCCTCGCCGCTCGGCGGCTCGCCGTGCAGCTCCACCACGCGCTCGACCAGATCGTCGAACGCGATCGGTGAACCCGTGAGTGCCCAGACGGAGGGCCCGATGCCGTCGAGCACCGTGACCGAGGACCCGTGCAGGAGGCAAAGTCGCCCGTTCTCTGCGACGAGCGCGTCGATGGCAGGGATGCGGCGATACCCCGCTGATCCGCCCGGAAACGGATGGCTGGGCAGATCGACGGGGGTCGTCGTGGAGAAGCCCGATGCGTTCGAAGCATCGAGCATTCCGTCTGCGAAGGCAGCGGTGATGTCGTCGGCCTCCGAGTAGCTCAGCACCGCGAATCCGCCGGTGCGGTCGTAGAGTTCGGCGATTCGGTGCAGCGGACGGGGAAGCGAGGGGAGATAGCTGAGCTGCGGCACCAGGTGTTCGAGAGAGTCAGCGAGCGTGATCGGATCGATCGACACTCCCGCGGCATCCGGACGGCGGTCGAGCAAGAAGATGCGGGAAATACGGAGGTCGCGGGTTCCTGAACCACGCAGCCCGAGCGACGCAGGGGAGACTTGCGTCTTCAGCCCGTCGAGCGCATCCGGATCGATGATCGAGAGAGGCTTCGCATGCGGATGCACCCGGCCTTCCTCGTCGATGCCCACCGTCTCGTCGCTGACGTAGTGCGAGACGCGGGCGAGCGAGCGCGCAAGGGTTGACTTGCCCCGGCCAGAGGGGCCGACGAAGGCATAGACGGCTCCGTCATCGCGGGCGACTGCGCAGCCGTGGAGCATCACCAGGTCGTGCTTGCGTTCCTCGATGGCGGCGAGGGTGATGCGGGAGGAGAGGGTCGATTCGAGCGACCTCAGATCACGGGCCACGAAACTCTTCGGATCGGCCTGCGCGGGCTTCCAATCAGGCTCGATCGACGCCCGATAGACCCTTGCGGAGTCTGTGGAATCGACTCGAGCCGCCGACCAGATTTCGCGCAGGTGCGCGGCGGACTCGTGGTCGATGCCAGCGCCGAGCGAGATGCGGAAGGGCACGCCAAGGGCTTCGATGCTGAGGTCCCCGGGCATGGTCTGACAATAGCGCACGGTAGGATACGAGAACTTCGAGCGCGCGCGCCTACATCCGATGGGGGTTGAGAGTGGACGCGTTCGATTCGTCGAAGTGAGGAGAGCCTGTGGAACTGCGGTCTTATCTGCCCATACTGCGGGCGCATTGGCTGGCGATCATCCTGTTGACCCTGCTCGGTGGAGCGGTGGCGTTCGGCTGGACCCTCATCCAGCCGAAGGTGTACACCGCCGACTCCTCGGGCATCGTCTCGATCGGGTCGAGTTCCGACTCGGGCAACGCGCTCGTGGGGGACAACCTGGCCAAGTCGAAGGTGAAGTCCTACCTCGACATCGGTGAGTCGCGAGCGGTGGCGCAGCATGCGATCGATGAATTGGGCCTGAGCGCGTCTCCCGAGAGCCTCGTGGGCAAGATCTCGATCAGCAACCCCACCGACACCGCCGTGCTCAAGGTGACGGCGAATGGAGCCACACCCGAGGCTGCGCGTGATCTGGCCGAGGCGTGGATCAACGGGATCCAGGCGCAGATCACGAGCATCGAGAGTACCGGTGCAGACCCGGCGACGGCGTCACCCAGCATCGTGCAGCTGATCCCCCTCGACTCGGCGGTGCTCCCGAGCGCTCCGTCATCTCCCAACGTGCGGCTGGCGATTGTGATCGGCCTGATCATCGGTCTGATCGCGGGTATCGCCTACGCCGCGGTGAGGCACATCTTCGACCGGCGAATCCGCTCGCCCAAGGTCGTCGAGGCCGAGACGGGGCACTCCGTGGTGGGGACGATCCCGATCGACCGCCGCTTCACCGACAAAGACCGCCTCGTCAGCATGGATGGCTCAACCGACTATGCGGCGGCCGCCAACGACGACCGTGCCGTCGCCGAGGCGATGCGCGAGGTGCGCACGAACATCCAGTTCATGAACGTCGACAACCCGCCGCGGGTCATCGTGGTCACCAGCCCTCTGCCGGGTGACGGAAAGTCCACCACCGTCGCCAACCTGGCAATCGCCATCTCGGCGAGTGGCCAGCAGGTGGTTCTGATCGACGCCGACCTTCGACGACCGACCGTCGCGAAGACGTTCAATCTCGTCGGCGGCGCCGGCTTGACCGATGTCCTCGCCGGTCGTTCGAACGTGGGAGACGTCCTTCAGCCGTGGGGCACCTCGGGCAACCTGTTGATCCTGGGTGCCGGTCAGATTCCGCCGAACCCGAGCGAATTGCTCGGGTCGGTGCGGATGCACGAACTGGTCGCCTCGCTCGCTGAGCACGCAATCGTGTTGATCGATGCTCCGCCGTTGCTGCCGGTGACCGACGCGGCAATTCTCACCCACAACACTGACGGGGCGCTCATCGTAGCCAGCGTGGGCAAGACGACCATCGATGCTCTCACGAAAGCGCTCAGCAACGTGGAGCGCGCGAACGGCACCGTGCTCGGCGTCATCCTCAACCGCGTTCCCCGCAAGGGTGCCGGATCGAGCTACTACGGCTATCGATACGGCGGTGACTACAACTCGACGTCGGCGGTACCGGAGTCAGAGGCGGCGACTGCGTCCAGTGTGTCGACGGATGCGCAGCCGAAACCGGCGAAGGTGTCGAAGGCCGAGCGCAAGAGCAAGCCCGTCGAGCTCGCCGCTCCTCCCGCGGCCGGCGGCGTGTACGAGGATGTCATGGCGCGAGCGGCGGCCAATCCTCAGCCCGGTTGGGACGCGGCAGGCATCGATTCCGTCGACGCCGGGATCACTGACGACGACTTGCAACGGATCTTCAACGGGCCCGACGACGAGTCCGGGTCGGCCGCTGCGGAGCGGGGCATCCCCACTCGGCGAGAGCTTCGCGCCGGTCGTTCCAGGAAGTAGTGGATGTTCGACAATATCTTCGCGAAGCCGGAAGCTCCGCCCGGGCCGCCGCGCATCCTATTCGTCTGCACGGGCAACATCTGCCGGTCGCCGCTGGCCGAGAAGCTCTTGGCAGCGCGTTTGCGCGAACGCGGGAGTGAATTCGTCACCTCCAGCGCGGGCCTGATGGCCGTGGTCGGGGCGTCCATGGAGCCGCAGCCCTCCGCCATCGCGGTCAGGAACGGCGCTGAGCCGTCGCACTCGGCCACACAGCTGACAGCGGCGATCGCGGCGGCGTCGACCCTCATCCTCACCATGACGCGGGAGCAGCGATCCGAGGTGGCCCGGGAGTACCCCGCTGCCCTGCGACGAACCTTCACACTGGGGGAGTTCACCCGCATTCTCGCCGAACTGCCCGAGCAGGTGCCCGGGCCGTCGGCCGACCGCACTCTCTTCGACACCGTGCTGAGTGCGTCGCAATATCGCGGCATGGTGACACTCGGCGATCACGACGACATCGACGATCCCTATCGACGCTCGAACGAGACGCATGAACGGGTGGGCGGCGAGATCGTGGCTCGGGTCGATCTCCTGGCCTCGCAGATCCTCAGCGACTGACGAGACCGAGCTCGAGCAGTCGCGACAGGAACTCTCTCACCGGCTGCTCGATCTCCGCGGAGGGAACGTCGTATTGCGCCGAGAGCGTCTCGACGATCTCCGCTACCGTTCGGCCGTCGACGAGGCGCCACACGTCTTGAGCGGTGCCGTCGAGCAGCAGCGGCCGGGCTGAATGGGACGTTAGTTCGAGTACGACCGTCGACAAGCCATCCCGCGTCTCTGCCACGTGCAGGGAGCGGTGCCAGCGTTTTTCGCCGCTCACGGTCGAGGTGGTTCCGTCATCGTTCACTGCCCACAACTGTATGACAGGTCGCGAAGCCCGCACCTCATCAGATGGCCGAGGGTGAAAACGAGGGCGAAAGACTGCGCACGCAGCCGAAACCGTCGAATGGACCTCGATAGCATCGACATCTAGACGAGCAGTGCCCGATGGGGGGCCTTCCGGGTATCGACTCCATGTGTGCCCCGATGGCGCCTGCAGTTGAACCCTACCTTTGGAGATACCCATGACCCACGATATTCAGAACTCTGGTGAGACGGTCGAAGAGACCCGCGGTCTGACCCGCCGCCAGGTGGCGCTCGGTGCCGCTTGGTCGGTTCCCGTCATCGCCCTTGCGGCCGCGACGCCTGCCGCCGCCGCCAGCGACCCGATCACCGTTCCGACCGCTGTGGTCGGCGGCACGATTGCAAGCACCACCGCCGGAACCACCCGTACGGTCACCTACTCGGGTGGTTACGCCACCTACAACAACGCCGGCGACACGAGCATCACTTCGGGCAACTACGAACTGTCGTTCTCCTGGAACAAGCCGACCCTCATTCCGACCTTCGACCTTGACGCGTTCGCGGCACAGGGCTGGGTCGTTGAGAATGCCTACACGCCCGGTGGCGTGTTCTTCTCGTTCACGCACGCGCCCGTGTCCAACGGTGTCGTCGTAACCGTTCCCACGGTGACGTGGGCGGGCACGTCGACGAAGCCGCTCCTCACGGTCGTGCTGTCGTCCGACAGCGACGACGTCACGGGCAGCACCGTTGGCATCAACTGACCTGTTGCACTAGGTTCGGGTGGCGGTGACTCTTCGGAGTCACCGCCACCTTTCTGTCTGGGCTGAACTGATTCTGCGAGCGTGATGATGACGACGGCGAACTCGGCTGGCCGAAGTCGGCTCAGGAAGATCACGGGAAATCCGTTCGTGCATCTCCTGGCCGCTTTCATCGTGCTGGCGCTGGTGCAGACGTTTCTGGTGCGCCTGTACTTCGTGCCATCAGGTTCGATGGAGAACACACTCGAGCCTGGCGACCGAATCCTGGTCAACCGCCTGGCTTTCGCGGGTGCGAGTCCGCAAACGGCGGATGTCGTCGTGTTCAATGCGTCCGATGCTTGGCAGGGTGAGGGTGCTGCGCCGAGTTCGAATCCGTTGGTCTATGCGGTCAAATGGGTTGGTGGGCTGGTCGGCATCGGGCCGTCCAACGACCACACATTGGTGAAGCGTGTCATCGCAGGTCCCGGGCAGACGGTGTCCTGCTGCGATGCGGAGGGGCGCGTGCTGGTCGACGGGAAACCGCTCGAAGAGCCCTACGTCTTCAACGACTTCCCGTTCGTGCCGGGCTCGCTGGATTGCGATAGTGAATCGCCGTCGACTCGGTGCTTCGGGGAATACACGGTTCCCGAAAACGAGTACTTCGTGCTCGGCGACAATCGCGCAGGGTCGAACGACTCGATCCAGCCTTGTCGGGGCCAACCTGCTACGACGGATGCCTGCGTCAAGCTCGTGCGGCGTGGCGATATCGTTGGTCGGGCCTTCCAGGTCGTGCTTCCCCTCGGGCGATGGGGCGCGGTCTGAGGTCAGGAGCGCTTCATGCCTTCCGGTATCGCCCTCACCAGACCGGACAATCCATGGAGTATGCGTCTTGAACGGGCCCGGAAGAGCGCGCCCGTAGTCGCGCTGATTTCTGGGTGCTCCTGCAGATACATGTCTCGAGGTGGCCAGAGCACGACGAACAACTCGCGGGGCCTATGGCGCAAAGGTAGCTGATCGAAGTAGGTTAGCCACTCCCCGGTGCGTGATGGGTGCGCGACGCGTCGGTTCCAAGACTTGAAGGCTTTCGGGCTCACCGCCACCCCTTGTCGAGTTGCGATGCCGACATCCGCGAAGATCGGGCCGAGTGTTTGCGAACTCCCGGTAGCGGCTGCCAACTCGGCCAGTTCTTCGGCCAGCTCGTGATCCGCTCGTAGACGGGTGAGGAGATTTGAAAGCTCTTCCTTGTTTCGAGGAGTGTGCAGCCATCTCAGCGCATGCAGACCGAGGATGGCGGCTCCGCCTACGATATCGGTGCCGACCACATCCGTGGCAGCGATCGTGAATGTCTGGCGTCGTGCCCAGAGAGCTTCGAACACGACGTCTGCGGAGGCTAGAAAGCCCGGGTAGTAGCGGTGCACATCGATGTCGACCGGCCACCCGTCGTGGATCAGCGTGATCGAGTGTTCTTCAATTCGGTCGTAAAGCCAGAGGTGTACGCGTTCGTGCCATCCGAAGTCTCCCAGCAGGCCGACGAACTCGGCGAATCGTGCCGGCTCCACCAGAACGTCGATATCGGCATACGCACGAGGTGGTCGAAGGCCGAGCTCCTCGAGAATGAGCCCCTTGATCAAGAGAACCCGAATGCCGGACGTCTCAGCGATACGAGATACGGATGCACAGCCGAGAGGAATGGCAGCCGAGTTCGACAACTTCGCAGAAACTTCCGACACGAGTACCCCTCTCATCCAGTGCACTCATGACGCTAGCAGGAGCCCCATGGAGGATAACTCGACGACGTGGGAAGCGACCAGAGCTTGATGGCGGCGACTATTCTTCAGAACCGCGTGGCAGCGACTACAGCCGCGATCAGCAGACCGAGTGCGACGAGTCCAATCAGCACGACCGCGGCGATTCCGAGCCTTCGCCGTTTGTTGGGATCGAAAACGGGAAGTCGGCTGTTGCTGCGCACCATTTTCAGAAGCGGGTCGCTGCGATCGTGACGAGCGTGGTGGCCGCCCCTGCCAGAAGAATGACGCTCGAGTACATCGCGATTTGTCGCCCACCCATCCTCGAGTGGTAGTGATTGTGGACATGTGAATGATGCGTGGGATTGACGCTCTCTGCGCTGAGTTGCGCGGGCGTGCTTGCGGTCACGATCGTCACGATGTCCGACGACGCAGCAGAAAGCTTGGCGACGTGTGGCCGGGTCTTGCGCAGATCGCGCGGTGCCGCGATCAATTGCTCAGCTGACACGATTCCCCCGATCGTCGAAGATTCTCTCGACGTCCCTGTCGCCCTTTCGATTACAACACGGCAAGGCTGCGTGTGTCCGACTTGTAACGAGATGTTCATCCGCCGGGAAAGACATTGGCGATGTGAGAGCATGTTGAGTGTGATTCCGGAGTCGTCAGATCGGTTCCGCATTTGGGGAAGGGTGCTACTGCGTGGAGTTTCGGGACTATGTTCGGGCGATACGCAAGGGCTGGGTCATCATCGTCGTCTTCACCCTTCTCGGCATTGCGCTTGCTGCACTCCTGTCGATCATCCGCACTCCGGAATATCAATCGACGGCGAAGGTCTTCGTTTCCGTGCAGTCGACAGGCTCGATCAGTGACCTGACTCAGGGAGGAAACTTCTTGCAGAATCAGGTCAAGTCGTATGCCGATGTCGTCAATACTCCGATTGTCTTGCAACCCGTTATCGATTCCCTCGGCCTCGACACGACCGTAGAGGAATTGTCTCGATCCGTGTCGTCCGCCTCACCGTCCGACACGGTGATTGTCGAGATCACGGTGTCCGATGAAAGCCCTGACAACTCGGCCAAGATCGCGAATGCGGTCGCGGCGAGTTTCGAGGCGGCCGTTACGGATCTCGTACCAACGAATGCCGAAGGTGTTACCCCCGTCAAGATCACGGTTTTGCAGAACGCCTCGGTGCCCGCGGCGCCGTTTTCACCGAATGTTCCGCTATACATCGTCATCGGTGCTCTCTTGGGCCTCATCCTGGGCTTGGCGCTGGCGATAACCCGCTACGTACTCGACACGCGAATCCGCAACGAGCACGACGTTGAAGCAATAACTGACGCGCCGATCGTGGGGGGCATCGCGTTCGACGCTCGCACCCCGGAGAATCCGCTGGTGCTCCGCGATGATCCCCGAAGCCCGAGAGCTGAGTCGTTCCGAACGCTCCGCACTAATCTGCAATTCGTTGGTGTCGGTGAAAATGCGCGTAGCTTCGTCCTGACCTCTTCGGTGCCAGGAGAAGGAAAGAGCACGACGTCGGCCAACCTGGCCATCGCGATGGCCCTCTCCGGGCAGCAGGTCGTCATCGTCGATGCTGACATGCGCAAACCTCGAATCGCCGAGTATCTCGGTGTCGAAGGGTCGGTCGGACTCACTGACGTCCTCGTCGGACGAGCACAACCGAGCGACGTCATCACCAGGTGGGGTGACACCAACCTTTATGTCCTGCCTGCCGGGCGTGTCCCACCCAATCCGAGCGAGCTCCTCGGTTCGACAGCAATGGTGAACTTGATCCGATCACTCGAAAAGTCCTTTGACGTAGTGCTCTTCGACGCACCGCCCTTGTTGCCGGTGACTGACGCCGCGATCCTTGCGACCAAAGCCGGCGGAGCCCTCCTCATGGTGGCAGCCGGTCGCGCGCATAAGAATCAGGTGCGCGGAGCAGTCTCAGCACTGACGAATGTTGGGGCCAAGGTGGCTGGAGTCGTCATGACGATGCTGCCGACCAAGGGGCCCGATTCCTACGGATACGGCCGGTACGGGTATTCGTACGGCTATGGGTACGGGATCGATGAGCCCTCTCAGGAGGCTACGCTCAGAGAGCGGAAGAAACGCGATCGGTGACTGGAGTGCGGAGATCTACACCTATCGGCCGCGCTGCGACGATCGTCGCAGTGGTCGCTCTAGGGGTGATCGCCGCTGCTCTCGTTGTATTCGCCTTGCGGACTGAGCCGGTGCCCACGGCGGGGGAGATGCCAGACGCGGTGATCGGTTCTCCATCACCGAGTTTGCAACAACCGGCACCGATCACTCCCACTCCCACTCCGACGACAAGCTTGACCTCGGTATCTCGGCTCATTAGCGCGGTCGACGGGAGCGCGGCAGTGCGGGTCTCGTCAGGTTCCTGCGGCGTGATTCCGCCAAGCGTCGAGTTAACTGTCGACGGAGGGGAAACGTGGACTCTGATCGTCCTGCCCCCTGACCTCTCGATCGGCCAGGTCTCGGCAGCCCACATGGTGACAGCCGACCAAGTTGATCTGGTTGTTCTTGCCGGTGTCGATTGCCGCCCTTCCGTCCTTTCAACCTTCACGGGAGGCCAATTCTGGGAGCTGTATCCAGATCGCCTCGGATCATTCTCCTACTTCGATCCCTCGGGCGACGGAGGGGTCGACGTCGAAGGAGCCGCAATGGGCGCCCCGTGCCCAGACGCGCTTGAAGTGGTGCAGAGACCCGACCTCACTGCTGTCAGATGTTCAGATGGCATTGCGGTCTTTAACCCGCAAACTTCACGATGGGAAGGGATCACCCCGCGGGTGGCTGCGGCTGTTGCTGTGCCGGCAGTCCCGACGCCGGGCGCCGAGGTGCTCGCTGCATTCTCCGACCAGTCGGGGTGCGAGGGAACGTCTGTCGACGGGTTCGCGGCAGACGGAAGCACCTTCAGCGGTGATCGACTGGGGTGCGCCCCGATCGCCGCGAGTTTTACGAGTTTGGCGTCAGCGAGCGGTGCTCTCTGGTTGTGGGCTGACGACGCAATCCTCGTTTCAGCCGACAACGGTGTGACTTGGATACGTCATTGAGGTTCGTTGTCGCGTCGGGTTGTCCGGCGAGGCGGTAGTGTTCCACTGAGGGGATGCCGGAGTCCCTGCGGGAATCCGGTGTGAAGGACGAATGTTGAGCGAACAGGCGAATACGCGAACAGCGACTCAGGCTGTCAACCCGAGTACCGCGTGGTCTCAGATCTACGCACGGCGGCTCTTTATCACCGATTTCCTTGTGCTCGTGTGGGTAGTCTTCGGCGTACAGATCGCGTGGTTCGGATTCACTTCTGCGGCCCTCGATGTAGGCGATTCGTCCGGCGACCTGGCGATCAGTTATACCGCGATCTCTGTGATCATCCTGGCCGCCTGGCTCGTCGTTCTCAGCGTGTATGGAACGCGGGGTCGGAGGGTAGTCGGCACGGGATCGCAGGAATACCGCCTGATCGCCGACGCGACCTTGCGGCTCTTCGGCCTCGTCGCGATCGTTGCGTTTCTCTTTCAAGTCGACCTCGCGCGCGGTTATATCCTGATCGCCTTCCCGGTGGGCTTGATGGTGCTGTTGCTCACGCGGTGGATGTGGCGGCAATGGCTCGCAGTACAGCGCATGAAGGGTGAGTTCACCGCCAAGGTGCTGCTGGTGGGTTCGGCGGCATCCGTGATCCACATCGCTCGGGAGTTGAATCGGCGTTCTGACAGCGGATACTCGGTGATCGGTGCCTGCGTGCCCACGAGCCTGGTGGGTGACACACTGCCCGATACCGAGATCCCGATTTTCGGAAATCTCGACCGTGTCATCAAAGCTCTCGAAGTGAGCGGCGCCGACACTGTGATCATCACCAGTGCCGACGAACTGCCGCCGGACCGGGTGAGGGAGCTCAGCTGGAGTCTTGAGCCCGGACGGCAGCACTTGGTTGTCGCGCCGAGCCTCGTCGATATCGGTGGCCCACGGATTCATACTCGCCCTGTTGCGGGTCTGCCGTTGATCCACGTGGAAACGCCGAGGTATGAGGGAAGCAAGCGTTTCGCAAAGCGGGCATTCGACATCACGGCATCGGGCCTGATCATTCTGGTGGCTTCGCCGGTGCTGCTGGTGATCGCCGCAATCGTCCGCTTGAGCACTCCCGGGCCAATCCTGTTCCGACAGGAACGCATTGGGTACAACGGTGGTCGTTTCAACATGCTGAAGTTTCGATCGATGGTCGTCGACGCGGAAACTCGCCTCCTGTCGCTGCAGAATGCCGAGCGCCTCGAAGGCAACAGGGTGATGTTCAAAATGAAGGACGACCCGCGTGTCACCCCTATTGGAAGGTTCTTGAGGCGTTACAGCCTCGATGAATTGCCTCAGCTGTTCAACGTGTTCGGTGGAAGCATGTCGCTAGTGGGCCCGCGCCCTCCCCTCGAACGCGAGGTTGAGCAGTACGAGCAGCATGTGCACCGGAGGTTCCTCGTGAAGCCGGGCATCACGGGATTGTGGCAGGTGAGCGGTCGGTCCAATCTCTCGTGGGAGGACACCGTGAGGCTCGATCTCTATTACGTCGAGAACTGGTCACTCACTGGCGACGTCTTGATACTCTGGCGCACTGCAAAGGCCGTTCTGGCCAGCGACGGCGCCTATTAGAGCCCGTCACACTCCAAAACAGATTTGTTGAACCCCCGATTACACCGTAAGGTCAGGATTGACGGGCTGTGTTTTGGGGATGCAGTAACAATTTGGGTGTCGTTACTTGCGTAAGCTCCCCGTCACATTGACCGTCATTGGATCTTGGGATGATCACGTGATGGTGGGGACCTACATTGGGGTACGCAAAATTCTTGGCCGCGGCCGCGTCGATAGCCATGACGGCCGGTCTCCTGACCGCGTTGGTGGCGGAGCCGGCGAGTGCGGACGAGATCAGTCCGCCTGTCGAGAACTTCGAAGCCTCCCCCACGACTTGGGCGGTGTCGGCGGGCTCGGCTGTCGTCGCACAGTCGCCAGACGCCTCTGAGGGTGCGCGTTCGTTGTCGTTGGCGTATGACGTTTCGGGTGGGCAGGCGGAGATCCAGCCGGTTTCTAGTTTGGTCGTGCCGTCGGGGTTGTATTCGGCGTTGAAGCTGGATCTCAAGGGTGATGGCACGTGGAATACCGTGTATTTGACTATGACGGATTCCACGGGCGAGGTCTTCATCTACCGGGTGGATTCGATCAATGTCACGACCTGGAAGACCGTGACTGTTGACTTGACGAAGGCGCCGGTTTCTTCGGCGGGGGGTAATGCGGACAAGGTCTTGGATGGCCCGATTGCTTTGACGAAGATCTATTTGACACGGAATGGTAGCCAGCCGCCGACCGGGACGGTGTTGCTTGACAACATCCGGGTGGTGGGTGATGGTTGGTCCGTTCCTGCGAGTTCTCGCTCGTATTTCACTCCATCTAATGGGGAGTCGACCTCGTTCACGTTCTCTGCTGGTTCAGTGGGGGATTATGCGTTGCAGCTAAAGGACTCCTCGGGTCGTGTCCGAGTGCTGTCCGGGACGGTTTCGGCGGCTGGGACTCAATCGGTTGATTGGGACGGCAAGGATGCCGGGGGTAGTCAGCTGCTGGGCGTGGTGAACGCTGTTTTGAGTTATGACTCGGTGCCGGATGGGGTCTTGGCTGCTCAACCCGTTTCGGGGGGCGTGGTGGGGATCACTACGGTTGCGGAGCCGGTGGGTGCCGCAGCCCTTCTGTTGGACTTTGAAGACAGTGGGGCGTCGTGGAAGAAGACTGCCGGTTCGGTGACGCTCGGAGGATCGACGAGTCGGACACAGGGCGCGACGTCGCTGTCCTTGGCGTATGACGTTTCAGGTGGGCCGGCCGAAATCAGGCCGGTTGCGACGCCGATTTCTGCACCGATGAATGCGTTCTCGGCTCTGAAGGTCGATCTGAAAGGGGATGGTACGTGGAACACCGTCTATTTGAATGTCACTGATGCAACAGGCGAGGTATTCAACTATCGCGTCGATTCGATGAACGTGACGACGTGGAAAACAGTCTCGGTGGATCTGACGGTGGCTCCGAGCACGACATCGGGAGGGAACGCGGACAAGGTTCTGGATGCACCGATAGCGGTAACCAAGATCTACTTGACCCGAAACGGAACGCAGCCGGCCACAGGGACCATCTTCCTCGACAACATTCGAGCCGTCGGCGACGGCTGGACCAGCCCCACCAGC
>NZ_FNPZ01000009.1 GCF_900107435.1 Herbiconiux ginsengi | reverse complement strand
CGAACAGGCGGCGGTGAATCGCCTGGAGCTGCGCGACGTTGAAACGCTCCGGCAGCGGTTCGCGGGACATAGCCGCCCACCGTACGGACGCAACGGCGTTGAGGGCCTGGTCGAGCTTGGCCGCGTCGCGGATGTTGTAGTGGTTGACCAGCACTCCCCCGGAGCCGGGGTAGGTGTACTTGTCGTCGACGCTCACGCCTCGCGGAACGCCTCACGGATCTCGCGCATGGCGACTTCCTCGGAGATCTCGCCCGTGAGCACGCGTCGAGCGCGCTCTAGCGCGGCAGCGTCCGGGAAGTGGCTGGCGAGCTGCTGGCCCTTCTCGATTTCGGCCATGACGTTCTCGACGTCGATCGGCCGATCGAGGCCCGGCACGCTGACCGTCTGACGCTCGGTGCGCGAAATGCTCATTGGGGCCTCCCCTGCTCGGCTTCCAGTTTACCGCGTTTGCTCAAAAACCTCCATCGCCGGTTTTGAGCAAATGAGGGTTTCGGCAGGCTTTTTGAGCATCTGAGCTTCCGCGGATTCTCGGGCGGCGGACCGCGCCGCCGTGGCCCTGCTCAGAATCGATCGTTTCCGGCGACACTGATTCTATGAAGTTCATTCTCGGATGGGGAGGCGGCACCAAGAACTTCGATCTGGCAGCGGGCGGAACCGTGCAGCACGTCTACGACCCGGGTCGGGACTTTCGGGCCTAACTCAAGTGAAAGCCCACGCTGTAGCCGCAGGAGGCATGAGGATGGTCATCTGCGACGTTCTGGCCGCAGCTCAATGTGAGCGTCGGCGCCATCGCGCGAAACCCACAACAGCAGCCATTGCCGCTGCACCAAAGAGAAACACCGCGGCGCTAGCGCCGGCGCCAGCACTGGCTCCCGCCACGCCTGCCAGAAGCAAGCCGTCCACCGCCCACGCGACCCGTACGATCGCCATCGGATCTCCGAACGGCGTGGGAACCGCGGCCAGCAGCGACAACGGCATCGAGCCCTTCAACGCGTTGCCGATCCGCGTTCCGATGGCGATGGCGCCGACCGCGACCACGATTGGGGCGCAGCCCACGAAAGGAGCGCCGAAGGCCACGCTCGTCACGGCGACGGCGAGGAGGAGGAGCGCCGTCATGACGGCGAATGGCATCGTCGAGTGCGCGAGCAAGAGCAACCCGTCACTGACGCCATATATGCTGCGCTCTGACGTGGCCGCGGCCGCATGCCGTATGCCGTCGGTCAACGGTCCGATAGCGGCGAACAGCATCAGCCCCCCGGCGGTGCCCCACACGGCCCCCGCCTCGCCAGACAGCGCGACCGCGGTCGCGAGAAGGACACCCGCACCGACCGTGCCTGCTAAGGCTGCCAAGAGGCGACCCGGTGTCCGGGTCGCACCGATGAGATCGGCGAGGAAAAACGTAGAAAGGGTGGGGCGACCCACGCGCACCGCTCGTCGGAACCGTCCTGCGGTCGGCTTCACCTGATATAGCGCGGACAATTCCCCGAGCTGAAGAACGGCGGCATGGTCCACCGTCGCTTCACGACGCACGGACTGTTGCAACACGTCATCGACGGTTAGACGCTCCAGCAGAACCGGCACGATGGATATCAGCACGACAGCAAGCGCTGCGAGCCCGACAACCGCCGCCCACCCATCTGCATCGCTGAAGACCAAACCGACCCATGCAGCAGGTACGACTACGCCGAAAGCCGGCCAAAGCAGCGCGGCTGCACCTCCCGCGGCCAAACCAACGCCGATGATGACCGCCCCTCGCGGGAACGCCTGTCCGACCAGCCAAAGAACGGCGGAAATCAGCCCCGCTAAGAACCCTGCCGTCACAAAAAGCGCGCAGTGCCAGAGCGACCAGACGCCTACGACGACAAGTGCCGTGCCGCACCCGGCGGCCGTCGCTAACAGGACCAGTACAGTAATCGACAGAGCCCGACGGAGCGGACGGGCGAAGACGCGGACCCGAGGCAGATCGCTCCCGACCGTGATGAAGGCAAGGACCGGCGAGAGCACGGCAGGGCCTAAGAACCGCCCAGCCATGACGAGGGCAGCCCATGACAAGGTGACGACGACTGTCATCACTTCAGGGCCGGAAGCCGAAACGAGAAACGCCACCGTTGCAGGATCGACGAGTGCCAGCCATACCGCCCTCGCGACTGGGACAACCACAACGACAACCACGAGAACGGCTGCGTAAGCCGCGTATGCAGTGGTGGCAGCACTCCGGCGTCGTCGAGAATCCCAGACACGTAGGGCTCGACGTAGTCGTGATGTCATCCCGGAACGTCCAACCACACGACCGAATCGGCCAGCTGGTTCGAGAGAGACGCACTGTGCGTCGCGACGACGACCGTCGCACCGGCGTCGCGCGCGTCACGAAGCGCCGCTACGACCAGGTTCAGTCGCTCCGGGTCGAGGCGCTGCTCCGGTTCATCCAACAGCAGTACGTCGAAGGGGCGCGCCATCACGAGAGATAGGCCGAAGAGTTGCGTCTGTCCAGACGACAGTTCATGCGGAAACCTCGCCTCTAGCGACGTCAAGTCAAGCAAACCGAGCACCACCTCGACCTTGTCGTGGATCTCGTCAGCAGAGTCGTACCACGTGGTGGCGACTAGTTCGACGTGGTCGCGCACGGTGAGGTCCAGTGCCATCGGCGGCAAGCCAATCATCGACGCGGTGCGCCGCCTCGATCGGGCGTCGCGCACACGCGGGTCACGTCCGGCGACCGCAACCGTCCCGGTGGTGGGCACGTACGACCCGTTGAGAACCCGCAACAAAGTCGACTTGCCTGAACCGTTCCTGCCTCGGATTGCGACCGCCTGCCCTGGGCCGGCTCGTAGAGAAGTGGCAGGTAGAAGCTCGATGCCGCTCGAGCGGACACTGACATCCGTTACGTCAATCATGCTTGCCCGCGTCCTCGTCGTTCAGCCGTCGACAGGGCAGCATTCACAACAGCAAGTGCCCCGGGAAAATTGAAGCCGTTTCGCGCCGTCGAACGGTCGTCAGCGCGCGTACCCTCAACCTCCGGGGCAAAGGAGACGTTCGAACGGCGCAGCAGAATCTCCCGCCAGAACCCAATCACCTCGTTCTCCGCGGGCGATACCTCGGCGATAACAATCGGAAGATTGGTAATCTGCATCATCATGAGCGCCGGCGTGTCCGCCCGCCCCTGAGACAATCTCATCACGGTGTCGAGCGTGGCCGGGAACACGATGATGCACTGAGAACGCCCGGTACCTCCCAGCCGCCACCCGGACGTCAAGCTCGGACTGCTCCAGCTGTCCGACCACACCTCGCCATTGGCGAGATGATCGAGCGCGTCGACGGAAACAAACCGATGGGCGTTCTCGGACACCGACAGGTTCACCACGACATCCGGATTTGTGTATCGCAACCAATGGATCCACCAGGGCACGAGCGAAGCACTGATAGAGCCCGAGACGTGGATATGAAGCTCCGAGCCCTCGAAGGTAGGTGGCTGCTGATCTGGCGTCACGTGCTTGACTCCGGGGCGAGGTGCAAAGGCATCCACATCGAGACCAGGACGGGCAGCATACGCCTGCCTGGTTGCGCAGCTGGGTAGTAGTTCATCAGGAGGAACTGGAACTGCGTCGCGTCTTCGGTCTGAAGGAAACCCCTCGTCGCGTCGGTAACGAGACGGTAGGGCAAGCTAGTCACCATCCACTCCATCGCGCTGTAGTTCGACTGCATCACCGACAGCTGCTGCATGGCATCGAAGAGTGCTTTCGGGCCGCGGCTGCGCGGATTGAACAGCACGTTGAGCATGCTGTGGTGCGTCGGAGGAGTAACGTCACGCCAGTCGCCTGGCCGATCACTCGACTCGGTGCCTCGTGTGCGCGCGAGCAAATGGACGTTGTGAACACCCGGGTTCGGGGCGAAGAACCGCCAGCCGGGGATGGTCCATCCAGCCACGTATCGGCGCAGATCGAGGTTGTAAGAGTCGGGCGTGTTCTGCAAGACCGTAGCGACCACGTGGGCGGTGAGGGCCACCGACGCGACTGTGGTGGCAAACCGCGCGACGCTAGGAGTCATCGCCACTTGTCTCCCGGACAATTTGTGCTACCTGCTGCGCGTATTGGCGATAACCCAGAATCGAACGATGTGAAGCGCCTTCGACGACGACGATCGGAGCGTGAAGCGCCTCAGCAAACTCCGACTCCTGCTGCTCGTACTCTTTCGAGGCGATGACCCGACGACGGGGAACTGCCAGAAGTGACTGCATCGCATCAACAAGAGGCATGTTGAAGTATTCCCGTGTGGCGCGGAGTATGTTCCGCGGAGAGAAGCTGAACTGCACCACGCCCAGTTGATCGTCAGGCGCGAACGCGGATTGGCGCGCGATCGCGTGCGGGACGAAATTGTAGATGCCCGTCAGCGCGATATACATCGACCCAGCCTGTGACTGGAGGAACATTCCACGCCGCCGACGATCCACACGATCGTCGGCGAGAAGACGGGGATTCGTTCCGTCGATGACGACCGCACTGGAGATGAATCGACCACCAAAGTCGCGCCTGAGGTATGACGCGGCGGCGAGAGTGCCTATCGAATGCGAGACCGATATCAGCGTGCCGGACGACACCACGTGGGCTAGGAGCGCCGCGACGAGGTCTCCGGGCGACCGGTTCGACGTCGTCCGGCCGTAGCCGCCACGGTGGTAGGACAGCACATGGTGATCAACCGCCAGCAGCTCCGCCACCCACGAGAAGGCCTCCAGGGGGCTTCCGAGTCCGGCCTCCAGGACGACGACGGGAGCCGACTCGGCAGTCACCGAAGGGTCCGAAGGGGCGCGCAGATCGTATTCGACCACTCCGTCGTCCACGTCTAGGAGCTTGGTGCCTTTCAAACCTCCCCGCCTCTCGATGTCGAACTGCCTTTGTGAGGCGGCATAGCCAGCGCTCACGCTCGCTATGACCGCGGCGGAGGCGAGGGTGACTCGTTCCAGCGACCCGGCCGAGCGCCGGGCCTGGCTGCGCTGATCAACGACGTATTGCACCGCACCGTGAGAACCAACGAATCCCCACACGAAGCGCGGCAACTCCATCACACCGGCGATGCCGAGATGAAATGCCTTTACGCCGAGCAGCATGGCACGAGCCCATCGGCTCGGCAGTAGGTAAATAAGAGGAAAGGACACTTCCCACAGCGGCGTGGCCCATGTCAGCAGCCGGACCAAGCGGGGGAATCGTCGCAGCAGGCTAGCGGCAGGTCCATTGCCATACGCCTCCGTCTGCAGAATTTCACCGATCGCGTCGCCCTGCACCCAGCTAGAACCAAATAGCTTCGAGACACCCGACACGAAGTAGCTCAAACCGGCCTGAGCGTTGAGGGCGCGCAGGAACAGCTCGTCGGAGCGTGCACGGTCGGGCACCAGCGCAGATACGATGCGATACTGCGTTATTATTCCGGTCATTTGATCAGCGCCATCACGCCCATAAGGCGTCCGAAGCTCACTCAAACGGTTGACGCCACCAATCACAGCGGACGCAGCGATCTGCAGACGCCGGTTTCCGCGGCTGGCTAGAAGGACTCCGGACGCTACAAGCGTGATCGTCGCGAGCACCCGGGGTGTCCGCGCCGAGTCCAGCGCGTTGAGCAATCTGTATCGAGGACTGCCAGGTGGCACGCCGATCGCAGACACTCCGCGGAGCAGCCCATCTTTCCTATAGAGCCCCCCAATCATGAGGGACTCTATCGACGCCAGCACCTGGCCGACAGCAATGGGCAAAAAGGTCGCATCCAGCGCCCATTGTTGAGACTCTGCCGGGGTACGACGCACCTCACGATGCCGCTTCGCCCTCCGCATCCCGCGACCGAACCTCATCGTGTATGCACCCCTCTGATGACTTCCGCCGGAGACTCGCGATCGGCGTCTCCGGCGGAAGGTCGAGCGTTCCTCAGCAAATCAGGCAGATCGTACTTCCCTGGATGACGAACTGAGCGGCGGTGACGAAAGCGGGTGTTGTCATCGCCGGGTTGGATGCGTCGCCGCGCATGCCCGGCTCGGCGTGCCGCATCATCTGGTTTGCGAACTCTTGAACTTCGAGAACTTCACTCTGCATAGCACTCTCCATTGCTAAGGGCGGGGGTCGCACGAGCCCGTGCTACGCAGGAGTTTAGTTGTAAGTCGGGCGTCTTGATAGATTCTCGTCCCATCATTCCAGCACTCCTAGCCCACCTACGTGCGGGGGACCACGTGCCGGGCCTAGATTGCGGTTAGGGGCTGGCGGAGGGGCGATCGGGAAGGTCGCGGTGTTCGTCAACACGGCCGACTTCGCGGAACGTTGAGTCGCGCTCTTCCCATACTGTGCGGCTCTATGTAATGTGTTTCACATGGTAGATGATGCGGCACAACTCGGCCGGCTGGAGCAGGACCTGCGCAAGGGTGTCCTCGTTCTGGCCGTGCTCTCCCAGCTGCACGCCCCGCAGTACGGCTACTCCCTACGAACCGCTCTCGCTCAGCGAGGGATGCCCCTCGAGGAGGGCACGCTCTATCCGCTGCTGCGCCGACTGGAGTCCCAGGGACTACTCACGTCGCAATGGCAGGCCGACGACGGGCCGCCTCGCCGCTACTACCAGCTGAGCCCCCTCGGCGCCGGCGTGTACCAAGACTTGACCTCCGCGTGGGGGTCGCTGACGTCGGCAATGACCCGACTCCTAACCGAGGAAGACTGACATGGATCCCAACGCCATCATCAACAGTTACGTCGCCGACGTCGTCAGATTCCTGCCGCGACGCCAGCGCGCCGATGTCGCCCAAGAACTCCGTTCCCTGCTCGATGACGAACTCAGCGGTCGCGCAGCGGATGCCGGCCGCCCCGCCGACGCCCCGCTCGCCATGGAACTGCTCACCACTTTCGGATCACCCCGGGACGTGGCCGACCGCTACCGGGCCGCGGGGTTCACGATCATCCGCCCCGCCGACGCCCCCAAATTTACCTGGCTCGCGCTGGGCGGTATCGCGCTGATCTGGGCGGTTACCCTCCCCGCCACCCTGCTGGGCGTGATCCCGGTCACCGGATGGGACTACGGCGCGGACACCTGGTGGGGTCGCCTCACCGTCTGGTGGCTCGGCGCCGGCCTCGGCGCGCTCTGGTGGCCCGGCGTGATGATCACCTACACACTGATCGGGGCGCTGGTCACCCGGCGACAGCAGTCGATCCCCGAGCCGTGGGCGCCTGCGCCGCCGCGGACGATCGACCGCGACCTGGTCAACCGTCCCGCCACCATCGCCGGCCTGACCGCAGGGCTGCTCGGCGCCACCGTGGTGATCGCGCTCCCCTGGCTTGCGTCCTGGGCGCCCGGGCTCCCGCCCGCCGTGTTCACTGCCCTCGAACTCGACCCTGTATTCCTGAGATGGCGCGCACCCTGGGTTCTGCCAGTCTGGGTGGCGTCCTTCGCGCTCCTCATCCTCGTCCTTGCCCGAGGACGCTGGTCCGTCACCACCCTCCGCACCCGCGCTGCGGCGGACGTGGCCATGGCCGCCCTGCTGCTGTGGTGGTCCCTCGCGGGGCCTGTGTTCATCTCCCCAGCAGCAGACACCACAGCACGGTTCCTTCTAGTCTTGCTGGCGGCGTATTCAGCGACGGACGCCGTCATCGCCATCCGCCGCAGCATATCCGTGACCAGGAAAACCCCCAGCCTCGCATGAGTGCAGCGACAAAGGCGGCAGAGATCCTCGCAAACGCAGGTTCGGAGTCGGACGGACGGCGCCGCACATGCCGCACAACCACTCCCCCGCACCCGTCACCCATCCTCCGCCGGGCGGTGCTCGGCCGCGCGTCATCGCTACGCTGAGCATGACCGCCTGGCGGTCGGCGGGTAAGCCACACTAGGAGGCGTAGGCCCTTGCCATGAGCCTCTCGCTCTCAACTCAAGACCGAAAGCATCCGTCTGATGTCTGCGATACCCGTCACCGTCCACAACTTCAACCGGGCCGAATCGGACCTCATGTTCTCCCGCCTGGCCGCCGGCGTCGGTCTGAGCGCGTGGAATCACACGCGTGAGCTCGACTCGCTCGGCGACCAGCCCGTCATTCGCCAGAACCGCGACACCCTGTACAGCTTCGCCGTCATCGACACGCGCGAGGCAGTCACGGTCACACTGCCCGACACCGGCGAACGCTACATCTCCGTGTGGGTGATCAATCAGGACCACTACGGTCCGATCATCCTGAGCGATCCCGGAGAGCACCAGCTCACACGCGAACTGGTCGGCACCGACTATGCCGCGCTCATCGTGCGGATCCTCGTCGATCCGACCAGCCCTGACGATGTCGCCGAGGTGAACCGGCTGCAGGACGCCCTCGTCATACGCGGCGGAGGAACAGGCGAGTTCCCATTGCCCGACTACGACGAGGCGTCACAGAAGGAAACCCGCGACGCCATCCTCACCCTCGCTCGCGGCGTGACCAAATTCGACCGTTCGTTCGGCACCGCGGCAGAAGTCGATCAGATCATGCACCTGCTGGGCACCGCCTCCGGCTGGGGTGGCCTGCCCGAAGCGGAAGCCACCTACGTCAACTTCGACGAAGGCCTCCCCGTCGACGAGTACCGCCTCCGTCTGATCGATGTTCCGGCCAACGCGTTCTGGTCGGTGTCGCTATACAACGCGGCCGGGTACTTCGAGGAGAACGCCCTCGGCGTGAACAGCATCAACAGCCTCACCGCCACCACCGATGTCAATGGCGCTGTCACCATCCGCTTCGGCGTGCAACTCGACGGAGTCCCCAACGCCCTGCCCATCATGCCTGGCTGGAACTACGTGCTGCGTCTGTACCGCCCCCACCCCTCCGTGCTCGAGGGCACCTGGACACCACCACGCCCCGAAGCACTCTAACGGCGACCGAACCCATGATGATGTCAAGCGGACAGTCGACGGCAGGGAGACCTACATCTGAGACGGAGTTGCTGTGACCAGGCAGGTACCCGACCGACGAGTTCCGCTCAAAAGCTCTCCGAACATGCGCGACCTCGGCGGCATCCCCGTCGTGGGCGGTATCGTGCGACCGAGGCTGGTCTACCGTTCGGCGTCTCTCGCCAAACTCGATGGCCCAGACGAAGCCGCGTTCGCACGCCTCGGCATCACCACCGTGTACGACCTTCGAACAGCCGCCGAGCGCGACGGCGCAATGGATCACCTCCCCGAGGGCACCCGCACAGTCTGGCTCGACGTGGTCGCAGACGAACCCGACAACATCGCGGCAAACATCCCCACGCTCCTGGCCGACCCGGCTGCCCTCGAGCACACGCTCGGCGAAGGGCGAGCCGACAAGTACCTCGCTGACGCCAACCGTGCCCTCGTCAGCAAGCCTTCCGCCCGGATCGCCTATCGACGGTTCTACCTCGACCTCATCGATGAGCAACGCACCGGGGCTGCGCTCTTCCATTGCACCACGGGCAAAGACCGCACGGGGTGGGCCGCTGCGTCGCTTCTGCTCCTGCTCGGCGCATCCCAGAACGACGTGCGGTCTGACTACCTGCAAACAAACACCGACCTGGCGCCCGCGCTGCAGCCCATACTCGACGCGCTCACAGCTCAGGGCGTGAACATCGCTCTCCTCCAACCGATCCTCGGTGTACAGGACAGCTATCTCGACGCAGCGCTGAACGAGGTGCACAGCCGGTACGGAACGATCAACGACTACGCTCGAGCGGGCCTCGGCCTGACCAACCAGCAGATCGACGCGCTCCGCAATCGCTTCGTCAGCACCGCATAGGAACAGCCTCACCCGGCACAGTCGTCTTGCCCGAAGGGCAAGACGCCACGGAGTTCACCAGGCCCCAGGATCGACGAGCGCCACATCCTCCACGCGTGTCAGCGATCACCCGGCGCCGGCGGGGTCGAGGGCACAGTGGTCATCGCAGTTGCTCCCCGACATAGGGCCCTTCGGACATCCGGTGGGGTCAGGTGTTCGTCGCGTGGCAGTGCGCGCAGCAGCTCCGCTCCGCCTACCACGCGAAGGACCTCGCCGAGGGGCGCCGGATCGCCCAGAACGTGGTCGAGTCGTTCCACACCTGCCCGATCCCCGAGATCGTACGGCTGGGCCGCACCCTCCGCCGGTGGCGAGACGCGTTCCTGGCGTACTTCACGACCGGCCGCTCATCGAACGGCGGCACCGAGGCATCATCGAGCTCCACCGCCGCCTCGCACGCGGCTGCCGCGACCGCGACAACTACCGGCTCCGCATGCTCCTCGCCGCCGGCGGACTCACCCCATGACCCCACCGGATGTCCGAATAGCCCGCTATGCCCACGCGAGTGTCCCAACCGCCGTTATCTGCCGGAAATGGTGCTTCGTGAACTGCGAAACACGTGCTGGATAGCTTCGCACCGGTCGCGCAGTTCGCGCGAACTGCGCCATCAGACACGAATTCATCAGGAGGTCCGGTGCACTTCTCACCGAACAGCACGAAGCGGAAGGCTTTGCCCTACGTGGTTGTAGGCGGCGGAGTTGTCGCCGCTGCAGCGATTGTCGGGGGCTTCCTCGCCATTCCCGCTGTCAGCGGCTCGACGGGTGCGGTCGCCTCGACGACCGAAGAGGTCGCCGTCGTAACCGAACGGCCTGCGCTGGGCGCCGCCCGCGACCCGCTCAGTCAGGACGAGCTCAGCTACGCCCTTCACCTTGCGACCACCGACCCTGCCCTCCCCGAGAACATCACCTCGGTTGACGGCTCGGAGGCCCCCCAGGTCCTCTCCGTCGATGTCACGACGCGAGACGTCGATGCCAGCGACCGCTTCGTCGACGTCGTCCTGTACGACTACACATCGAACCGGACATTCATGCAGGCCGTGAACCTCACCGCGGCGACCGTCAGCGGCAGCTCGCGGGAAGGCGTACAGCCGCCACCGAGCGCAGACGAGGTGGACTATGCCTTTCGCGTTTTCCTCGCGGACGCCACCGCAAGCGCCGGCGTCCGCGCCGAGTACACCTCAGTCGCCGGCGGGGAACTGAGCAGCATCGACCAGCTCGGTGTGTCGGGAGGTGCATTCAGTCCCGACGCCAGCACGGTCGGCGGTGATGTGTGTCAGGTTGACCGCTGCGTCGAGATGCAGTTCCGCGTCCCGGGTGGTGGATACCTCGACACCTCGTCGTTCGTCGTAGACCTGTCCAATCGCACCGTGATCGGCATCCAGTGAAAGGCTCACCCGCAGTGCAGAAGATCATCCGTACCGTGGCACTCGCCGCGGCCGCCCTCACCGTGGGCAGTGCGCTGGCGCTCGTGCCGACCTCAGCCGCCACGGCTGCACCTCCGGTCAGCTGCTCAGGCGAGGCGCTCGTCGAGAAGACGTTCGACAACGGGACGGCTTGGCAGATGTGCTGGCGCGTCGATAGCAAGAAGGGTCTGACGCTCGAGCAGGTCAACGTGAAGGCACCGGGCGAGGACAGCTACCGACGCGTGCTCGAGTCGGCCTACCTGTCGCAGTTGCACGTACCGTACGACACCGGCAAGAACGTGTGGAACGACATCACCTCATACGGCTTCGGAAATCAGTACCTCCAGAAGCTCAGCTCAGCTGAGTGCACCACCGGCGCGCTCAAGGACGTAGCGCAGTCGTGGACGTCGACCCGCGAGGGTGTGACGACCACGCGCATGCGCACGATCCCCGCGCTCTGCGTGACGGACACGTCACGCGATCTGGCCTATCGCTCGCATGAGCAGTCGTGGGGATCGATCGACGACAAGCCGCTTTTCGCGTCATCAGGTCAGGGATTCTCGCTTCAGATCGTTTCGAAAGTGGACTGGTACGAGTACGCGACAAAGGTGGAGTTCACAGACGAAGGTGCGATCACGTTCGATCTCGGTGCCACGGGTGACGTCTCCTACGAGGACATGGACGCTGACTCGACCACTGGCTGGCCCATCGGCGAGGGTCAAACCGCCTACGCGGCCTCGCACTGGCACAACGCCATCTGGCGCCTGGACTTCGGCCTCGATGGTCAGGGCAACCAGGCCGTCGAGCAGTACGACTCCGGGCTCGGCGAGCAGGGCACGCGAGTCAAACTCATGCACACCAGCCCCAAGACGATCTCCAACCCGGCGAACCTCGCCCCCGTGAACGACCTGACCTGGTGGCGGGTCGTCGCCCCGGACAGTCTGAACGCTGACGGTCACGCGCGCTCCTACGAGTTCGTCTTCCCAGGGTCACAGCTGTATCAAGGTGACCCGGTGACGCAGCCCTTGCTGACGTTCACGAACTACAACGCCTGCCAGGAGTATGCAACCAGCAACCTCAACCCCGCGTGCGCAGATAGGAATGTGATCCAGTACGTCGCCTCGAGCGCCGACCAAGCACTCACTGACCCAGTGGCATGGGTGAACAGCGGCTTCCACCACGTCGTTCGCGACGAGGATCAAAGCCCCATGCAGACCCATTGGCAGTCGTTCTCGATCATGCCCCGCGACTGGACTTCGCAGTCGATGAGCACACCCGACGGTCGGTCCTGCATCAACGGTGACCCGGGCGGCGAAATCCACACAGATGAGTCGCCGTGCGAGGTTGTTGGTCCAGAACCCGAGCCGGAGCCGAGCACCGAGCCGACAGTCGAGCCGAGCCCGAGCGCTGAGCCCAGTAGCCCGCCCGCAGGAGGTGGAGAGGGCGCGACGCTCGCACTCGGTTCGACGAAACTGATACGTGGAGAATCGTTCACGCTCTCGGGTGGAGGCTTTGCGGCGGGCGAGGATGTGGCGGTCACGCTGCATTCCGACCCGATCTCCGTGGGAACGCTGAAAGCTGATGGCGTCGGAGAACTCTCCGGCACTCTCACCTTGCCCGCAACGGCTCCGCTCGGAGCGCACACACTCCGGGCGGTCGGGTCTGACTCGGGGCGGAGCGCAGAGGCCGCCGTCACCGTCAGCGGCGCGTCGGGTGCCGGCGCGCTGGCGAACACCGGCGGGACGATTGTGGGCGGCTCGATCCTCGGCGGAATCCTCCTGCTGGTGGTCGGTGCACTGCTGCTGGTGAAGCGCCGGCGCGCGGCCGTTCATGCATAGCGTCACCCTTCACCACGAGGTGGCGGTTCGGGAGCCGGGCCGCCACCTCAGTAACAGGAAGGAAGTCCATGCGTCGTCCTCTCGCAGCCGCCAGCTCGTTTGCGGTGTCTATCCTCATCGCCGCTGTCATGGTTGGCGTCCAACTTGTCCCGAGCACGACCCTCTCGCCTGAGGCTGCGCACACCGCACAAGACGATGGCGATGATCGCCCGAACGATGCGGACATGATGTTCGCGACGATGATGATCCCGCACCACCAGCAGGCCGTCGAACTCTCCCGGATCCTCGCAGACACGGCGGGCATCGACGATATCTCCGTTGCCCTGGCCGCGTTCATTGAGCGCGACCAAGGTCGCGAGATCACCGACATGCAGGCCTGGCTGGATGCTTGGCGACGTACCGGCATCATGCGCCATCACCACAGCGATGGCGCGATGGCGGGCATGGCGAATGCCGATCAGGTCGCTGAGCTGGCTGCCGCGGAGGGCGTTCACGCCGAGCAGCTGTTTCTGGACCTGATGATCGTCCACCACGAAGGCGCCCTGGTCATGACGCGACAGGCTCTCGCGGCGGGAAACAACAGCTATATCCGCGCGCTTGCCAAGCACGTCGCTGCTGAGCAGGAGCGTGAGATCGAGGCCATGCAAGCGCGGCGGGACACCCTGTGATCAGCCGAGGATCAGTCGTCGCGACAGCCGGCGCGCTCGTGGTTGCATTGGTCGTGCTGATGGTTGCACAGCACGAGATCGTTTTTCGTGCGGAATCGGCCTCGATGAGTCCGACGGTGCGCTCGGGCGATCTTGTGATCGCTCAGTACTATCGCGGCGGCGTGCCGGAGCGGGGCTCCGTCGTGATTTTCGTCGACCCCGGCGGGTGGGCAGACCGCATCGCCACACTGTCGAGTTCGGAACACGTCGCGTCGACATTCGTCAAGCGCGTCGTCGGTCTTCCAGGTGAACGCGTCACGTGTTGCGACGCCGATGGGCTCATTCGCGTGGACGGCCGGCCGATGGCCGAGGTCTATCGAGCGGACCCGTCCGCGCTCGCAAGCATCCTGTCTTTCGATGTGATCGTTCCCGACGACTCGGTCTTCGTGCTAGGCGATGGACGCTCGACGTCGGTGGACTCGCGCTACCTCGGGCCGGTGCACGTGGACGACATCGTTGCCACGCAGCAGGTCGTCATTCCCCTGCCCTGAAGCAGCCTCAGCTCTGCCTCAGCGGATCGCTGACACCGTCCCTGTGGACGTCGCGTGAGCGAGTTTGTGCGCCGCGCCGAGCAGCGTCGGTACATGCCTCAAAGCGGATTCCGGCTCCGGGCCGCGCACCGCCAACGCGATGCATGCGAGCAATTCACCCTGCGGGGCCTTGATCGGTACTGCCACGCAGGCCCGACCCTCCGCGCCCAGGTCGATGTGCTGGGCGAAGCCGTTGGTTTCCACCTCCTCCACGATCAGACGGTGCTCGTGCAAGGAGATCCCTGACGAGCGCGCGGTGCGCGCGACCGTCTCGACGACCGGGTCGGCGTTCAAAGTCCCCGGGCGCGAAGGCACCGAAGCCAGAAGCAGCCGACCGATCGCCGTCGATCCGAGCTGACGACGCGTACGGTCAATCGACGAAAGTGGGAGCAGTTCATCTTCGTCCGCGATCACCACTCGGCCTCGGGAATACCGCACCAAGTGCACTGCCTCGCCGGTCCGCTGGCGGAGGCTGTCGAGGATCTCGGCGGTGGGAGAGTCGGTGGGCGGTGCGACCAGATGGGCGAGTTCTTGGACGCGGGCGCCCAGCACGAATCCACCCAGCGTCGGATGCCGGAGCAGATACTCCTCCGCCACCAGTGAGTTGATCATCCGGTACGCGCTGGCGCGTGGCACCTCGAGCGTGCGGGCGATGCCATTCGCCGTCAGCGTTGGGCCCGAGCGGGCGACCTCCTCTAATACGCCGAGAGCGAGGGCGACTCCACTTAGAGCACCCTGAGGCCTCATCGGGTCGGGCGCCCATCGCCCGACCTCGCAGCCTCCTCCTCGCGGAGACCGTCCAGCGCATCGGAGGCGATCGGAGTGTCATAGACACCGAGGCGCGCGCGCAAGGCTGGATCGCGACGGACGCGGACCATGTGAACAACGCATGCTGCAATCAGGATGGTGGTGAACACCATCAGGGCTGTGCGCCGTCCGTCGTCGGCGCTCAGCACCTCGGCGAGGATCACCCCGACCAGCGCAACTGCGGCCAGGACCGCCGGCCAGGCTTCCCGGCTGCTGAATTCCCGCAGCCGAATCAAGTACGCGACCGCTCCGACGCTAACAAGAAGGTAGGCCACAATGAACCCCATGCTCGAAGACAAGGTGAGGACTCGAGCGAAGAGCGAGTCCCAGCCCGTCACCTCGCGGAGCAGCGTTGCGACGAGGATGACTGCGCCTACGGCGATTGCCGCGCGGTGCGGGGTGGCGGATCGAAGCGAGGTTCCGCTCAGCGCTGGCGGGAGCACGCCTTCGCGCGCCAGCGAGAAGACCAGGCGGACCAGCGCGTTCGTGCATGCGAGCGCGCAGACGATCCAGGACGCTGCGATAACCCCTTCGATCGCTGGAGCGATCCATGGCGCTGTCTGCGCGAACTCGGTGCTCGCGAGAAGCGTGTTCGTGGCTCCCCCGGGAGAGGTGGGGGCAGCGGAAAGCTGAGCCGCTACTCCAAACAGGTACACAGCGGCCAAGGCGCCTGCGGTCCAACCGAGCGCCCTGGGCACACTGGCCAGCGGTCGTCGACTCTCCGGTCCGAGGGCGGCACCGCTTTCGAACCCGACGAAGCCGGTCATCGCGAGGCCGATCCCGGCGGCAAACGAGCCGAGTGAAGGCGCGGCTGCCAGATCCGGAACCAGACCGCTCACGTTCCATCCGGCCCTGGCGAATACGATCACGGACACGGTCAGGATCGCCGCTACGGCGACGACCTCGATCGCGAGCATGATGCGGGTCGAGGTCCTCGCGCCGAGGGCAATCACGAGAGTGATGACAGCGACGACGACGACGAGCAGGATGACGGTGAGCAGTTGAGCAGAGGCACGTTCGCCAAATTCGCCAAAGAAGAGAAGTGCGACGATCCGTCGCACACCGCTAAGCAGTGTATCGACGGCCATGCCTCCGTACCCAAGCGCGATGGCGGATCCTGCGGCGATGCCGAGCAGAGGTCCTGCCCCGCGCGTCACGAACGTATAGACGCCGCCCGCCGCCGAGATACGGCGCCCGAAAATCGCTATCGACAACGCAACCATCACGACGATCGTCGCCGTCAGCAAGAGATCGAAGTACGCGAACGACCCGCCCCGCGAGACCAGGCCGCCTGTCTGAGCCAGCAAGACACCTGCAGGCGCAACAGCCGCGACCGACTGAGCAACCAGGTCGACAGTGCCGACCGAACCGCGCCGCAAACCATTCAATGGTGAGCGGCGCTCGAGTCCAGAAGGGTATCGATGGCCCGCGATCGCGTCGCGAAGCGCACTCACCGCGGGTTCCCTGACACGTCCCCAAGCTAGGGGCGGACTGTTGCAGGGGACAATTCGGAATGTTTCCGCCACGTGAACCCACCCAATGTCCGAAGAGGGTCTTCCGCCGTTCTGCGGTGTTCCCAGAACTGACGCATCCCGGACACCCCGGGCTCTACGACCGATCGGGGAGCGTGCCGTCGTAGTCCTGCCAGGTGCCGGCGAGTCGTTCCATCGCGGACTGTGCGCATCTGCTGAAGCGGCATTCTTACCACCGAAGTCCAGGACGATGAAATGGACGGCGAAACCGTCGTCGAGGGTCACTCCCCCATCTGCAAGTACTCGAACTTCAATCCGTTTGTGGCGGCTCTGCCTCGTGTGAGGTCCGTTTGGCGTCGGTTCATCGGATGATCACTGCTGGACGGCAGTGGTCACTCGCGAGCGCAGCGGCGGGAGCCGGTCGAGTTGTGTGACATGGGCAGGTGTGAGCTCTTCGAGGCTGGTGACGCCCAGGAGCCGCATCGTGCGCTCGACTTCCGAGCCGAGGATCTGGATCATCCGGTCGACGCCTTCTCGCCCGCCGGCCATCAGGCCGTAGAGGTAGGCGCGGCCGACCATCGTGAACCGGGCACCGAGCGCGATCGAGGCGACGATGTCGGCACCGGTCGTGATGCCGGTGTCGAGATGGACCTCCATATGCTTCCCGACCTCTCTGACGACGTCGGGAAGCAGGTGGAACGGTACCGGGGCGCGGTCGAGTTGGCGTCCGCCGTGGTTGGAGAGGGTGATGCCATCCACTCCGAGGTGAGCCAGGCGGCGTGCGTCCTCGACAGTCTGAATACCCTTGACGACGAGCTTGCCCGGCCACTGTTCTTTGACCCACTTCAGATCGTCGTAGGTGACTGTGGGGTCGAACATCGAATCCAGCAGCTCACCGACTGTGCCCGACCATTTGGACAGCGAAGCGAACGCCAGGGGTTCGGTCGTGAGGAAGTTGATCCACCATGCGGGCCTCGGGATCGCGTTGATCACTGTTCCGAGCGTCAGCTGGGGTGGAATGGAGAATCCGTTGCGTTTGTCGCGCAGTCGCGCGCCCGCGACCGGAACATCGACGGTGACGAGCAGGGTGTCGAATCCGGCTTTCGCCGCCCGATCCACTAGAGCCATTGATCGATCGCGATCCTTCCACATGTACAGCTGGAACCAGTTGCGTCCGTGCGGGCCCGCGGCTTCGGCCACGTCTTCGATCGCAGTTGTGCCCATCGTGGAGAGGGCGAACGGAATCCCCGCGGCCGAGGCGGCCGAGGATCCGGCTCGTTCTCCTTCGGTCTGCATCATGCGGGTGAACCCTGTCGGAGCGATCCCGAAGGGAAGACTCACGCGTCGACCGAGCACATCCCATCCCGTGTCGACATGGGAGACGTCGCGCAGGACGTGTGGATGGAATTCGATATCGCGGAACGCCTGCCGTGCACGACCGAGCGAGATCTCCGCCTCCGCGGCGCCCTCGGTGTAGTCGAATGCCGCGCGAGGAGTGCGCGACTTCGCGATTCCGCGGAGGTCCTCGACCGTGAGCGCGGACTGCAATCGGCGTGTCTTGGCGCTGAGCGTGGGCGTCTTGAACTGCAGCAGGGGAAGAAGATCGTGTGGTCGTGGGAGCTGGCGTTGCACCATGGCGTGGGGTCACCTTTCATTGGAGGAAGCCGTCTCGTTCCGAGACGAGCGGTCATCCGCGTTGTGTGTCGCCGCTGCTCGGGAGGGCCTCGAGCCACGCGGAAACCGATCGCGCGATATGCGGTGCGGTCAGGCCGAAATGGTCCAGCAGCTCGCGAGGGCCACCGCTCTCACCGAAGCGATCGCGGATGCCGATCCGCATCATGATGGTGGGGAGGTGCTCGCTGAGCACCTCCGCGACGGCCCCGCCCAAACCGCCGGCGATCTGCGCCTCCTCGACAGTGACCACCCGCCTCGTGAGAGCGGCACTCGCGAGTATGGCGTCCTCGTCGAGCGGCTTGATCGTCGCGAGGTGGAGCACGTCGGCGTTGATCCCCCGCTCGGAAAGAATGCGCGCGGCGGCCAGCGCCTCGTAGGTCATCGTTCCCGTCGCGACGATCGTGACGTCGTTACCCCTTTGCAGGTGCAAGGCTTTCCCGATCTCGAACGGCGTGTCGGGACGTGTAAAGACCGGCGTTTTGTCTCGCGCCAGGCGCAGATAGCTGGGGGCGTCGTTCACGGCGATCTTGCGGGTCGCCTTCTCGGCCTCGATGCTGTCGGCCGGCGCGACGACCACCATGTTCGGTAACACCCTCATCAACGCGATGTCTTCGAGCATCTGATGCGTCGCACCGTCGGGGCCGACGTTGATGCCCGTGTGGGCGCCGACGATCTTGACCGGCTGGTCGTTCAATGCGGCCGTCGTCTTGATCTGCTCCCAGTTGCGACCGGGGCTGAAGGCCGCGTAGCTGGTCGTGAACGGGATGAAGCCAGCGTGGGCCAGCCCCGCGGCGACGGTCACGAGATTCTGCTCGGCCACCCCGACCTGGATGAAACGGTCCGGGAAGGCGTCGCGGAACAGATGCATCTGGGTGCTCTCGGTCAGATCGGCGCACAGCGCGACCACACGATCGGACTCCCGGCCCGCCGCCAGCAAGCCCTTCCCGAATCCGCTCCGGATCGTCTCCTGCCGGATCGTGGCGAAGTCGCTGGTGTCGACATCGGCAAGTCGCATGATCACCGCTCCCCGCGCGAACGGGAGAGTATCCGTCGCGCAGCCTCAGCCTGGTCGGCGTTGGGGGGCATGCCGTGCCACCGGTGGTCGTACTCCATGAAGTCCACGCCCTTTCCCGGGACGGTGTTGGCGAGGATCATGGTGGGCTGACCGCTCACGGCACGGCCGAGAGCGGCCGCCTTGACGACTGCGCCCGGGTCGTTTCCGTCGATCTCCAGCACATGCCAGCCGAAGCTCTGCCACTTCGCGACGAGGTCGCCTAACGGCATGACCTCGTCCGTGGTCCCATCGATTTGGATGTTGTTGCGATCGATGAAGGCGATCAGCTGACCGAGGCGATATTTGGAGGCGAACATGGCCGCCTCCCAGACATTCCCCTCGTTGATTTCGCCGTCACCCATGACGGTGTACACGAACCGATGCGGCTGACGCGTGAGGTAGCGCATCGCGTAGGCGTATCCGGCTGCCTGCGAGAGGCCGGAGCCGAGCGGACCGCTCGTGCTCTCCAGACCGGGCAGCGCCTTACGTTCGGGATGCCCTTGCAGACGCGATCCGAGGCGGCGCAGCGACGATAGCTCGTCCACGGGGAAGTACCCGCTCTCGGCGAGTGCGGCGTAGAGCACCGGAACAGTGTGCCCGTTGCTGAGGAAGAACACGTCTCGTTCATCCCACTCTGGATCGGTCGGGTCGTGTCTGAGGATCGAGAAGTACAGCGCGGTGAGGATATCGGCCATCCCCAACGGGCCGGCGCTGTGGCCGCTTCCGGCAGCTTCCAGCATGTCCACGATCCGCACGCGGATGCGCGTCGCGATTTCTGTCAGCTCGTCATTGTCGCGCCGCCGCGGAAGGGCGCGCGGCTCGGCGATCATCGAGACGGCCATCAGCGACGATGCTCGTACTTCACAGGGGCCGGCAGACCTTCGCGCTCCCGCACCGCCCGTGAACGTGTCTCGACTTCTGTCAGCGCGTCGACGATGATCTGCGGGGTGACCGTGAACGGCATTGTGTGGACGAACTCGTCTTCCAGGGTGGTCCTCCTGGCCACCGCGTTCAGAGTCTCGGTGTCTTGGATGCTCAGACCGAGCTCGGTGAGCGATGTCGGCAGTCCGACGCGGGTCGTGAACGAGATGAAGTCGTTGATTTCCGAGTCGGGGGCGCCGTCGAGGATCAGCTGAACGATTGACCCGATGTTGACCTTCTCGCCGTGTTGAAGACCATGCGTCTGCTCGGCGACGGTGAGGCCATTGTGAACCGAGTGCGCCACCGAGAGTCCCCCGGCCTCGAAGCCCAGGCCCGACAGAAGGATGTTCGCCTCGATGACGTTATCGAGAGCAGGAGTGACTTTGTGTTCTTTCACATCGGCGATCGCCTGGAGTGCGTTTTCCCGCAGGATCGTCCACGACAACTCTGCCGCTGCGAGACCCGTTGCAGGAGCTTGGAAGCCTGAGACGAGCGCGCGACCCGCACCGCCGGAAGCTCTGGCCTCCAGCCACGTCGACAGAGCGTCGCCGATGCCGGCGATCAGGAAGGACACCGGAGCGTTGGCGACGTACTGCGAATCGACCAGGACCAGTGCCGGGTTCCTCCCCAGGATTCGGAAGTGGTCCAGCACGCCTTCGTCCGTGTAGATGACGGCAACCCCCGTACCCGGGGCATCGGTAGAGGCGGTCGTGGGCACGGTGACCCATGGGATACCGGCGTCCGATCCTGCCGCTTTGGCGGTGTCCAAGGTCGAACCGCCGCCGAGGCCGACGACAAGATCAGCTCCCCTCTCCGTGAGCTGTGACGACACTGACGCGATCTCGCGATCGGTCGCTCGACCACCGAAGCTGATGCGCACCTCGTCGAGACCTGCTTTCCGCAGCGACTCGGTTACGGCATCGCCGGAGAATCCCCAGACATTGTTGTCGGCGAGGATGACCGGCGACGCGCACAAAGGTGCGATCAGTTCACCGAGAAGCGATATGGCCCCCGCGCCCTGCACGTACCTCGACGGGCTGACGAAGGACCGAAATGGACGTGGCTCTGACATCATCGTCTCCTTTGACTGGGCACCGAGGCCGGTCGACCCTCGGTCCGGCGGTATGGCGCGCGATTGACAAAAGGCTAACAGGTGGATTGGATAATCCTATCCACTATTTCTTCCGCACGACGACGGCGTTGATGCACGTCGTTTGCGTGCGGCCGCACCGGGAGATGTGCCGACGTGACCATGACATCCCGTACGACGAGCACTGTTCAGGTAAGCGTGCCGACCGGCCCCCTCCAGTCAGCGTTGGAGAATTCCGATCGCGCGACCGTGACCGTCTGGGATGTCGATTCGCCCGCCCCCACCCAGTTCGACCTGGTCGTGCTCCCGTATATGAACCCCGACACGCGGCTGCACTTTCTCGCATCCGCCGCCCCTCGACTCGTTCAGACACAGACGATCGGCGTCGATGACCTTCTCGCTGGCGCAGCCGATGCCTTTCCCGTCGCCAACGCGGCTGGCGTTCATGAAGCTTCAACGGCAGAGCACGCGCTAGCTCTCGTGCTCGCCTCGCTTCGACGGATCCCGGAGTTCCGTGACGACGCCCGCCGAGGTTCCTGGCGACCCGTCTTCACCGACAGCCTGATCGACAAGCGCGTTCTCCTCGTGGGGACGGGGGGCGTGGGGCGCGCCATCGAATCGCGACTCACCCCGTTCGGGGTGCAGATCACCCGAATCGGGCGCACCCACCGCGAGACCGAGTCGGGTGTCGTTCATGCGGTATCGGCCCTGCGGGATCTGGCCACCCACGCCGACGTGCTCATCCTCGCCGTTCCGCTCAGCACCGAGACCAGGGGGCTCGTCGACGAGGGCGTTCTCGGGCAGCTGCCGGACGGCGCCCTGGTTGTCAACGTCGCGCGCGGCGCCGTGATCGATACGAGAGCGCTGCTGGATGAAGTGCGCGCAGGAAGGCTGCGTGCGGCGCTGGATGTCACCGATCCCGAGCCGCTGCCTCGCGGCCACGAGCTCTTCGAACAGGACAACGTGCTGATCACGCCACATGTTGGGGGCGCCTCGTCGGCCATGCTGCCGCGAATGGTCGCGCTCGTGCGCGACCAGATCCAGCGGCTTGATTCGGGGAGAGCCGCGCTCAACGTGGTCTCTGCACCATGACCGCCACGGACCGCCGTTCCCGCTCGGCGCCGGTGATTGTGATCGCCCCTGACAAGTTCCGTGGCAGCATGACGGCGCTCGACGCCGCACAGGCGCTCGGGGACGGCATCCGGGACGTGCTCCCCGAGAGCAGACTGATACTGATGCCCATCGCGGACGGCGGCGAGGGCACCCTCGACGCGTTCACCCACGCCGGCGGAGAGCGGCGTGTCGTGCTGGTGCGCGGACCACTCGGTACGGCCACTCTCGCGGAGTACGGGGTACACGCCGATGCGGCGCTGATCGAGGCATCCGAAGCGATCGGGATCCATCTCGTCGAGGGTGCAGCTCCGGGCGTCGCGGTGCACGCCTCGAGCTACGGATTGGGTGAGGCCATTCGGGCGGCCATCACTGACGGCGCCGGCGAGGTCATCGTCGCTCTGGGGGGCACGGCGACCAGCGACGGCGGCATCGGAATGATCGCCGCGCTCGGATTCGAGCTGATCGCACGCAACGGCACCCTGCTGAGCGGCACCCCCGCCGATCTGATGGACATCGCGGAGGTCCGGCACACCACAGCCACCATCCGACTGCGTCAGATCGGTTTCCAGGTCGCCAGCGACGTGACCAATCCGCTGCTCGGCCCGAGCGGTGCCGCCGCCGTCTTCGCGCCACAGAAGGGCGCGACGGTAGAGGACGTCGCGGTGATCGAAGAGCGGCTGACCCGATGGTCGGTCGCACTCGAGCGCAGTACCTCGGTGAGCACGGCAGGCCTACCAGGTGCGGGTGCGGCAGGCGGGATCGCGGCCCCGCTGGTAGCCCTACTCGGAGCGCGCGTCCGATCGGGTGCCACGATCGTGCTCGATCTGTTGGGCATGGACGAAGCGATGCAGCGGGCTGACCTTGTCGTCACCGGCGAGGGGTCCCTCGACGCGCAGACCATCGACGGCAAGGCTCCGGCCGAGGTAGCTCGCCGCGCCCGCGACCTCGGCATCCCTGTCGTCGCGGTCGCAGGCATCGCGGCGACCGAGCTGCCCGGTATCACAGAGCTCTTCCCCGTCATCTACCAGCTCAGCGCACTGTCCACCCCCGGCGAAGACTCGTTCATCGATGCACGAGCGATCGCCCGCCGCGCCGGATCCCTCCTCGCGTCCCGCTGGTTAGACAGCGAGATCGCACCCCGGCCCGCCTGAGACGAGGCCCGCGCGGCGAGCCGACGCCAGACGTGCATGGCGTGCGGGCCTCCACCGGCTCGCACGCCATGGGCGGGGTGGCTCGCGCGGCTACGCGAACAGGGAGTCTTCCTCAAGGAACTGGAGCGTGAGGTTTGCGAACAGCTCGGGATACTGGAACAGGAACGCGTGGCCGGACCGACTGAACAGTGTCGTGATGGAGTTGGGGAGCTTGCGCACCATCTCGAACGACTGCACGGAGTCCTCCATGATGTCGTCCGAACCGTTGGCCACGAACGTGGGTTGAGTGAGGGTCTCTAGTCGGTTCCACGCGGAGTTCTCGCCCGCGTTCCACGCATCGATCGCGATGGCCTGATTGCGCCAAGACGACTCCTTGGTGGTCTTCACCTCGCCGGACTGATGGTGGTAGAAGCGCCCGGTCGCCTCACGTCCGACGCGGCGGCCTTCGTCATCGTCGGGGTAGAACAGGAAGAGCGTCTCTTCCAGCGTCGGCGCGACCTTCGGCCGGATCTCGAGCGATCGCGGGTTCTCCGGGGGACGAATGCTCGGCTCCCCGGGTCCGGAGCCGGCAACAACCAACCGGCGGACCAGGGTGGGGTAATTCAGCGCCACCATCTGGGCGACGAACCCACCCATCGACCAGCCCAGCACATCCACCTCCTCCAGGCCCGTGGACCCGAGAAAGTCGGCGACTCCGTCGGCCATCGCCGCGACATTGTCGGGCGCTTCGCCCGTGGAGTAGCCGATCCCCACGTTGTCGAAAGCGATCACGTGCCGGTCCGCCGACAACAGGTCCAACAGCTTGGGGTCCCAGTCATCGAGTGTTCCTCGATAGCGATGAAGCAGCAGGAGCGGAACCCCCCTGCGGGGCCCGAACTGCCGGTACCCGTATCGAGCCTGCGCACCATCGATGTACTCAGCCTCGATCGTTTCTGAGATGTAGGTTGCCACGTTCAAACTCCTCCTTGAGCGGATCCAATCGGGTGGATTGGAAAGTCCAACCCGCATTGTTGACGACGATAGGCCGGTGCGGCGTCCTTCGTCAAGCACGGCCGATCCGCCCCAACCAGAAGCCCTCGACCCGGTCCGAGAAATTGACTCTTGGCGTCGGGCCGATTTCGATCTATGGTAAGTCCGAAAGTCAAACCCACTCTCGAGCATCCATCGACCGTGGCAGCAGAACGTCAACGTCGACGAGAGAACAGGCATGACTAACGACACGCTCACGCCCGCCCTGCACCTCACCGGAATCGAGAAGTCCTACGGCGCCACGCGTGCACTGCGCGACGGGAATCTCACCGTGCATCCTGGCGAGATCCACGCGATCGTCGGCGAAAACGGTGCCGGCAAATCAACCCTGATGAACATCGTCTCGGGGGCGACGGCCCCGGACGCCGGCACGATCCTGGTCAATGGCGAGCAGGTCACCTTCTCCGGCCCCCGCGACGCAGCACGATCAGGCATCGCGATCGTGCACCAAGAACTCGCGCTCTGTCCTGACGTATCGGTGGCCGAGAACGTCTTCCTGGACGCGATACCCACGCGAGCAGGATTCGTGCGGTTCGGCGACATCAATCGCCGGACACGCGAGCTTCTCGCACCGTTCCGCGCGCAGATCAGTCCACGCGCACGAACCGGAGATCTCCCCCTCGCCGACCAGCAAGTCGTCGAGATCGCGCACGCGCTCGCCCACGACTGCCGCGTCGTCATCTTCGACGAGCCGACTTCGAGTCTTACCGAGCCCGAGACTCTCGTGCTGCACGCCCTCATCCGCGATCTCAGCCGTCGCGGCATCGCCTCCATCTACATCAGTCACCGCCTGAGTGAGGTGTTCGAACTCGCCGACCGAGTGACGGTCATGCGAGACGGCGCTTGGGTCACCACCATTGCGGTCACGCAGACAACGCCCGATGCCCTGGTCGAACGCATGGTCGGGCGATCGGTCGAGCACCTCTATCCGCCGAAAGCGACCGAGCCAGGCGTTCCGATCCTCGCCGTGGAGGACCTCACCGGCGCACGGTTCGACAGCGTTTCCTTCGTCGCCCACGCCGGCGAGATCCTCGGCGTCAGTGGACTGATCGGCTCCGGCCGCACCGAGCTGATGCGTGGAGTCGCCGGGATCGACCGGCGCAGCGGGAGGGTTTCGCTGGGCGGGAAACCACTCAACGGATCCTTCCGATCGGCGATCCGCGCGGGCCTGTCCTACATGTCGGAAGATCGCAAGGACGATGGCCTCTTCCTCAATCTGTCGGTCCAGAACAACGTCATCGTCACGATCCTGCACCAGGTCTCACGCCTCGGAATGATCACGGGCAGCATCGCGCGCAAGCGTGCGACGGTGGCTGCGCACGAGCTCGGGACGAAGATGGCCGACCTCGAACAGCCGATCTCCGCACTCAGCGGCGGCAACCAGCAGAAGGCCATGATCGCGAAGTGGCTCGTCGCCGGGCCCAAAGTGCTCATTCTCGACGAGCCCACCCGGGGCATCGACGTGGGCGCGAAATTCGAGATCCACAAGCACCTGCGCCACCTCGCCGACAACGGGATGGCTCTCATCCTCATCTCAAGCGAACTCGACGAGGTGGTCGGTCTGAGCGATCGCGTCCTTGTCATGCGCGAGGGCCGGCTAGCCGGCACGCTCACCGGAGCCATCGATGAGGCAGACGTGATCACGCTGGCCGCCGGCGCCTCCGGCACACCCCGCACCACCGATTCCAAGGAGTGAAACATGGCGATCTCGACCGTTCCAGATCAGGCGACACCCGAGGACGTCGTGCCCCTCAGCGGCGGAACCCGCAAGATCTTCCGACGACTGGCCGGTCGCAACGAGATCCCGGTGCTCCTGATCATCGTCGTCATCATCGTTGCGATGTCCATCACCTCGCCCGCGTTCCTGACCGCAACGAATCTGACCACTCTGCTGATCGGCCTCTCCGCACAGGGGATCGTGGTCGTGGGCATGACGATCGTGCTCGCGTCCGGCGGAATCGACCTCTCGGTCGGCGCCGTGCTCGGTCTCAGTGCCGTGGTCACGGCGATGGTGTTCAGCACCGGAGCGAGCATCTGGGTCGCCGTGATCGGCGGGCTGGCCACCGGCGCCTTCGTCGGCCTCGTCAACGGGCTGCTCATCAGCCAGGTGAAGATCGATCCGCTGATCGCCACGCTGGGCACGCTCACGGTCGGTAGCGGAGCGATCTACGTCCTCACCAACGGCGCACAAATCTCCATCATTTCCGCCCCTGCGGAGTTCCTGAACCTCGGAGTCGGGCGAATCTTCGGCGTGATTCCGATCATCGTGGTGCTGTTCGTGATCGTCGCGGTGATCGCGGACATCCTGATGCGCCGGGCCGCCGCGCTGCGCCGGGTGATCTATGTCGGCAGCAATCAGAAGGCCGCACGCCTGTCGGGCATCTCTGTCACGCGAGTGCAGATCGCCGTCTACATCACCGCATCCCTGCTCGCCGCATTCGCGGGCATTCTGTCGCTCGCCCGATTCGGCGTGGCTACACCCCAGATGGGCGTCGGCATCGAACTGCAGGTGATCGCCGCCGCGGTGATCGGTGGGGCTGCGATCGGCGGCGGGTCGGGATCGATCTTCGGCTCTGTACTGGGAGTAGTCCTCCTGAGCCTTATCAACAACTCTCTCGTGCTCCTCGGTGTTTCCGTGAACTGGCAGAACGTCGTCTTCGGCGGCATCCTTCTGCTCGCGGTGTCGATCGACCAGCTCTCCCGACGTCGCCGGACCACTCGGCCGGCGTCCCACAGACCGGAACCAGTCGGGGCTGCCAAGACCTCACGGTGATCCACCGGCCAACCCTCGAAGGAGTACGCAGTGCGCAACAAGAAGAAGATCTTGCGATCGGCGATCACAGCCACCGCAGCAATCGCCATCGTCGGGTTGCTCTCGGCCTGCACGGCCGACGGCACCTCGACATCCCCCTCCGGCGACTCCGAGAACCCCTGGGTGGGTGACAAGTCGGAGGTGTACCAACTGGTTGACTTCGCTCCCAGCTATGCGTTCTTCGTCGACGTCTACGCCGGCTTCCAGGCGGCCGCCGATCAACTCGGCGTTTCCGTCGAGCACGGCGGAGGACAGCAGCTCGACGTCGGCGTGCAGGTCACCGCATTCGAACAGATGGCAGCGAAGAAACCCGCCGGAATCGCAGTGTCGCCGTTCGATGCTCAAGCCTTCACCGGCCCGATCGACGCCGTCATAGATGGCGGAGTTCCCGTTGTCACGTTCGATTCTGACGCGCCGGAAAGCAAGCGCTCGAGCTACATCGGGACCGACTCGTACGCGGGAGGTGTGGCCGCTGCAGATGCTCTGGCGCAGTTTTACCCCGATGGCGCCAACATCGGAATAGTGACGCTCCTGGGATCGACGAACTTCGAGACTCGATTCCGGGGCATGCAGGACAAGATCGACAGCGACTACCCGAACCTGAATGTCATCGCGACGGCGAACGGCGGCCCGGACGCCAACTCCTCTGCCGCAGCGACGCAGAGCATGCTGCAAGCCAACCCCGAGATCGATGTCATCGTGGCCGGCACGACGTCGTCCCTGGTCGGGGCCCTGCAAGCGGTGAAAGAGGCGAACCTGTCGATCAAGGTCAACACCTTTGACGCAGTGGAACCGACGATTGACTCGATCCGTTCGGGCGTGACCGACTTCGCCATCTCACAGGCACCGTGGAGCATGGGCTACTGGTCGCTGATCAACCTCTATGCCCTCAAGCACGACCTGGTCAACCCGTTCCCCAACGGCAGCGACTTCGGCATCTCCCCTCTTCCCGAGTTCACCAACACCGGCATCCAGACCATCACCAAGGACAATCTGGACGCTTTCGAATAGCCCGCAGGTGCCCCGGGCATTCGCAGGTGACCGGGGCACCGCTACATGGCACGACCAAGGAAAGGCATCACCGTATGAATCAGCACTCACCCACTCAACGAGTCGCACTGGTCACCGGGGCGGGTCAGGGAATCGGTCGCGGCATTGCGCTGCGGCTCGCTGTCGACGGCTTCGACGTCGCCGTCAATGACATCCACCGCTCGAACGACAAGGCCGAAGCCGTCGCAGATGAAATTCGCGGGCTCGGTCGTCGCGCTATCGCCGTCACCGCCGACGTCAGCAACCCCGATGACGTGGCCACCATGGTCGCGACAACCGTGTCGGCCCTGGGACGGCTCGACGTCGCCGTTGCGAACGCCGGGATTGCGCAGGCCCAGGCACTCCTGGAGACCACCGCGGATGAATGGGACCTGATGTTCGCGATCAACGTCCGAGGTGTTTTTCTCACCTGGCAAGCCGCGGCCCGTCAGTTCATCTCTCAACGAGGAGGCGGCAAGCTGATCGCTGCCGGCTCGAACGCTTCACATCGCGCTGCGAGTTTCCTTCCCGCCTACTCGGCCAGCAAATTCGCGGTGCGCGGCCTGACGCAGGTCGCCGCAATGCAGTGGGCCGAATACGGCATCACCGCGAACGCCTATGCACCAGGCGTCGTGAACACCCCCCTCTGGGCTGGAGATCCGGAAGGGTTCGCCCGCGAGGCGGCCAAGATTCCTCTCGGCCGCGCGCAAGAGCCAGAAGACGTTGCCGCGCTGGTGTCGTACTTCGCCTCTCCGGACTCGAACTACATGACCGGACAGACGGTCATCATGGACGGCGGTCTCAACTACAACTGATCGTTGCTGCCCCGCCTCGCGCGCGGAGACGCTAGCCTGGTGCCATGAGAAGCCCCCGCGTTTCAAACCCACGTATCTGCTCAATCAATGATGCGATGGCGATCGTGGGCCGGAAATGGGTCGTGGTCATCCTCCGCGAGCTTCTCCTGAACGAGACCACTCGGTTCGACGACATCGTCTATGAAACGGGCATTCCTCGCGACATCTTGAGCAGCCGCCTCCGCGACCTCGAAGTGAGCGGTTTGCTCATGCGTGAGCGCTATTCTGACCGCCCAGCCCGCTACGAGTACCGCCTCACCGCGACCGGCAAAGATCTCTACGGCGTCGTGCAGTCAATCCGGACATGGGGCGACATCCACCTCCGCAACGACCCAGAGTATGCATCCGATTTTGTGCACGACTGCGGTCGGATCTTTCACGCAAAGGTCGTCTGCTCGGAATGTGGCGAGGAGCTTCACGCAGGTGACTCACACACGACCACCGACTACCACCGGTCTGACACGCTCGTCGGGTAGCTTGCCGTCTACTGCCACCGGTCTGACACCCTCGTCGGGCAGCTTGCCGTCCGCTGCAATGGGGCGCCGATGACCCGATGACTCATTTGGGCGTCACCCAGACGCGGGTACTCAAGGCGGCGGCGAGGCGACGGCCACCGCTACCCGCGAATGTCAGCAACGGCGGACGCGACTCCCCTGCTCTCGCGATTGTTAACACAACCGTGAGCGGTGGCCGGGCCTGTGTCAGCCGTCAACCGGGCGCAGGATGGACATTCCTGATCTCCAGGCTGGCGCCAGTGGCCAGAGCGACCGCTTCAGCAAGCAAGGGGGATGGCTATGAGCGGCCCTGAACCGAGGGGCGCTCATCGGCGAGCCCCCAGAAGCTCCCGCGGAGCCCGACGCTATAGAAGTAGTCCGCGGCCGCGGCTGGTTCCCGGCGGATGTAGGGGGTGTCCAGGCGACCGTCGTACCAGTGCGTGGCGAGCCGCCATAGGGTCTCCAGACTCATCACGTAACCGAGGTTGTTGCCGGTTCGATTCAACCAGCCGTTGACGCAGGACTCGTTGCAGAAAATCAGCTGGTTCTCGCAGGCATGGGCGGCGTTGGGCCAGATTCGGTCGACTGGAGTAAGGAAGTGCGCCACCTGATCACCCGCTGGTGGGCCCTGGTTTGTAACAGTCCAGGCGTGCGCAGTGGCGCACGCGGGGCAAGTCGTAGCAACGAGTACGGACGGTGAAGTAGGAACAAGGTTCGGGATGGCAAAGGCGTCCCACGCACACCCACCCCACCAGAGAGTGTCGGGTCCCATCACCGAGAACCCGAAGGAACGGGTCGCGAAGGGATGCGCCATCTCAATGTCGCCGTCTGAGAGAACAACGTTGCGGGTCTCAGCCAGCTCTACCAGCACCTGCTGGTACTCATCCCCGGTGATCCCCACGTTACGCGCGAGTTGCTCCGGATCGGGCAGAGCTCCGTGGCGAGCAAGATGAGTGTAGATCGCGAATCGTGTGCGTTCACTCAAGTCAGTCAACATCGCCGGCATATCCTCCCTCCCTGTCTAACAGAGCGGGCCGGGGTTTGGCACTCGCCAGACAACAACTCTTCATTGCCGCAGTCACCCAATAGTGACTCTGCTCATATGTGATGCGAGTCAGATTCCATTCTGACACCCATTGGATAACCCTATTTCGCCGTCTGGGGTGTGTCTCCCAAGAGGCCTGAGCACCGTTGTGACGGTCTTGGTGGGAGTCCTCATCGGCGCGCGAGCGGACAACGTGCTCGCCATACCCGAACGCATCAACACTCGTCGCACGTGTGGTGCCGGCGACGTCGAACTCGAAGGGCTCGCGCGCTGGGCGATCGCGTCCGGCGTCGTGCGATCGGGGCCAGAACCGGGATCACCGGATCCCGTTGCTCTGCATCGGCCCCTCGAGCGGAACCCGCAACTGCGGGATGCAGTGCTGCGGCTCTACTCCACCCGCCGGCCGTAGCCCCAAAACACACGACTGCCGGGTGACTGGCGGAGAGTGGTGATATTCGAGGCTGCGTTGTTGCACCTTGCGCAAGAGCGCCAACTCTATTTGCAGGCGGAGGCGATGAACCCGAGCAAACCCTTGTCTGCGGCGCTCGTCTCGAGGTTCCACGGCGACTTGAGTGCTCCACCGACCATGTGGCAGCGGATCTGGTTGCCGGTGGTGGCCTTGTTGATCTTTGCCTTGGGAGGATATGCCGCGAAAGCCGTTGGCTCGCAGCGGAGCCGTCGTATCCTCGACAGCCGGACAGGTCAAAGAATGCGTGAGAATCGCTGCGCCGCGCAGCGGCTCCCCTGGCGGGCCGACCTCTGTGCCGGATCGGTGGGTTGTGCTGCCGTTGCATGATCGCTTCTAGTGCTCGGGTCAGCTCTCTCGATCGTGCGGGGCGAGGTGGAGTCGGTAGGCGGTGGCGACGAGCGCGCTGCGCGAGGGAGCACCGGCGTCCGCTGTGAGCTCGTCGAGCGCGCGCCGCTGGTCGCCGTCGAGGCGAAGCTGGATCTGGATGCCGCCGCTGCCTCGGGGGCGGCGGGTGCGGCGTTGCAGCGGGCCCCCGCTGCGCTCGGCCGGGGTGCCGGCGAACGCTGCGCGCAGCTGCTCGGCCGGGATGTGGTCGAGCGCGTCGACGAGGAGTTCGTCGTAGGTCTTGTCTGGCTCCCCCGCGGCCGCGGTGCGGGTCTTGGCGGCGCGCACGAGGGTGAGGATGTCGGGCTCGAGGTAGACGGCCACGTTCTGTACGCCCTCGTGCTGGGCCGCCGCACGGCGGGGTGTCGCGGGGCGTTCGTTGGGCGGCTTCGGTGTTGTCGGCTTCTGCCGAGCAGCGGCCGGCCCGGTGGCGACCATGCCGGTCGGCCGGGTGGTCTTCGGCAGGAGGCCGCCGAGGCTGGCGGCACGGCCGCTGCCGGAGCCTTTGAAGGCGTCTGCGAGGCTGGGGCGGTCGATCTGCGGCTCGCTCATGATGCGACGGTCACCTCCTGCTCGATTTCCGCGACGCGGGTTAGTAGCTCGCGGGCGATGTTCTCGTAGTCGGTGGCGAGTCCTGATGCGTCGCGGGCGTACAGGCCGCCGGTTGGGGTCGTGCCGCTGCGGAGGGCGCTGATGCGTGCGGCGCGGTCGGTGATCGAGGCCTCCTCCAGCTCGTGGACGAGGAGGCCGCGTCGCCGGGCGTCGGCGGCGGCGCTGTCGAGGTGGCGGATGCGGGTGGTGAACACGGGGGCGGCGTCTCCGAGTACCTGGGCGAGGCTGGCGCGCACGTCGCGTTCCAGGCGGGTGGTGCGGGAGGCGATCGCGAACAGGACCACGCCCGCTAGGCGCAGGCTGGGATTGCGTTCTCGGACATCGACGAAGCGTTCCGCGATGCGGGTTACGCCGTCAATGCTGGCCTCGTCAGGGCGGGTGGGGATGATGACGGCGCGGGAGACGGTGAGCGCCGCGGTGACGATGATGCGGTCGCCGGGCGGGGTGTCGATGAGGATCAGGTCGTAGTCGTCAGCGATCGCGCTGAGCTTGGCTTCGAGGACGTCGGCCAAGTCCTCTCCCCCGCGTTGTGCGCGACTGGCCATGACGGCGGCGACGTCGCCGAGGGCGGGGCCTCCGGGCACGACGTCGAGGCGATCGCGCACGTTGCGCAGGATGGGCAGTGGCGCTGCGGTGATGAGCGCGGTGAGGAGGTCGTCACCGCTGTTGGGGGTGTAGCCGAGGTCGCGTGCGACGTTGCCTTGCTGGTCGAAGTCGAGGATGAGGACGCGGTTGCCAGCGGCGGCGGTGAGTCCGCCGATGTTGCTGACGAGGCTGGTCTTGCCGACGCCGCCCTTGCCTTGGGCGACGGTGACGGTTCTGTGGATGCTCATGGGCTCCTCCTGCGGTGTTCCCTGTGAGGACTACCGCTGTAAATACTGTGGGATTAGTCGCGTGATGTCAGGTGTTGCGTGGGGCGTGTCGCTGAACGTGTCATGCAGCGTGTCATCTGGTAGTACATCCCGCTCACGTTACCGCGTAATATATGGCTGTATGTATGGCTTTACGTTGCTCGTCGGGGAGCGCGAAGGGTGCCCCCTCGCCCGCATGGGGGAGGGGGCCCTCCGATTCCGCCGATCAGTCGTCGCGGGTTCGGGTGAGAGTGTCGACGAATGTCACGTACTCGGACCCGTCGACCGCCGGCGGTGTGGGCGAGGGCGTAGCCTGCGCGGGCGCAGTCCGCGATTTCCTGCGCCCGGTATCCGATCTGGCGGCCTCTTGGCCACGGTGTCGGCGTCGCTCTTGGTGACACCGTTCTCGATGACGTGGATGCTCTGGCTCACGGGTCTTGTCCGTTCGTTCTCAGGCCTCGACGGGTGCAGGAGTGTCGGTGGTGATCGCGTCCGCGAGGGCGTGCGCGGTGCGGAGGACGTTGGCCGCGGTGGCCTTGATGGTGTCGGTGTCGCAGTTGCTCCATCCGGCGACGTAGCCGACGCTGTAGGCGGTAGTGTCCAGGCCGAGAATCCCGGCGACGATGTAGGCGACGCTCTCGGCTTCGGTTTCCTTGACGCCGCGGTGCTCGACGTACTGGGCGTGATCTTCCTCGGCGTGCAGGATGACGTGCGCGGCCTCGTGCAGCGCGGTCTTGGCGGCCTGGGCGGCGGAGAGGTCAGCGTCGATGACGACGCGGTGGCTATCGTCGGTGGTGGTGTAGCCGTTCGCGGCGCCGGGGATGCTCTCGCGTTCGACGGTCCATCCCTTGCCGGTGAGGTAGTCGACGACGGCGTCGTAGATGCCTGCGGGGTCCTCTCCGGTGAGCTGGTGCGCGATGTCGCTGGGGTCGCCTGCCTCGGGGTCGATGAGGTCGGTCTGGCTCATGTCGAACACGGACACGGGGAAGAACCGCACGCGGCGCTGTTCTTCTTCTTCGCCGGTCTGCTCGTTCTCGACCATCTCGCGGATGTCGCGGCCGCCGAAGACGCGGATTCCGCGTTCACCCTTGCGCACCTGGCGGTTGAGGCTCTGCCATGTCCGGTATCCGGCGACGTGGGTGGCCTCGGGGCTCTGCGCGAAGATCAGCAGCAGGTTTCCCAGGCTGTAGCGGTGGAATGCCTGAGCGAACGCGAGGAACCGCGTCCACGTCTCGGAGTCGCGGAGCGCTTCGATCTGCTCAGCGATCGTCGCCTGTAGGGCTTCGGCCTCGGCGCGTCGTTCCTCGGTGCTCTTGCGGGTGGTGACTTTGCGGGTCATGGCTCTCTCCTTCCAACAACCCCTCACGTTTTCTTGCCGTGAAGGCGACTTGTCGCCGCTAGGGAGTGCCGGGTGGAGTGCAACCCGTGAGGGCGGTGGAGGAGAGAAGTTCGGCGCGATGGGAGGGAGCGCAGCGACCGCGTGCCGAAGTTGTTGGGGGAGCCGGCGGCGGAGCCGCTTGCGCGGAGGTCGGCCGACCGTATGCTGCCGAAGGCTTCACGGCAAGAAAGTGGGCCCGTCAGGGCCGTGCTGCCCGGCCTGCGGCCGGTCCGTTTGACGCGTCGAGCTGGTGTGCTGGCGATCTGCCTGCATTGTGATATCAGTGTGCATTCATGCGGTGGGGAGCGCGAGGGGGACGGGCCCCTCGTCGGCGATCGCGGAGCGGGGCCGTCGATGACGGCTATGGGCTGGATTCGGTGACGGTGTAGCCGGGGATCTGCCGTCTTGCATCGCGTGAACCTCGTCGATCATGTCGTTCATCACGTCGTGCTGGTCGGACGGCGGCAGACCGTCGTCCCAGTGCGCTCCGAACTGTGCGTCGGCCCAGAGCGACGCGAGGCGCACGTCGGTGTCGGCGGTGAAGGTGCGCCCTTCGGGGGTGGTCATGGTCAGCATGGGTGTCTCCGGGGGAGCCGGGGAGGGGGCCGGGTCGGCCCCCTCCGGTTGGTTACTCCTCGTCGCCGCCGTCGTAGTCCTCGGCGTAGTCGCTCGTGGCGGCGTCGGTGACGGTGGTGACGATCTGCTCGACCTCGCTGAGGCCGTAGCCCCATGCGGCGAGCTGCGTGAAGTAGGCCCGGTCGGTGGGGGAGGGGTGCCGCCAGGTCTGCTTGCTGGTGACGTTCTCCACGGCGCCCAGCACCACGGCGAGGGCGACGTGCTGGGCCTTGGCGGGGGTCTGCTCGACGACCGCGGCGAGCTTGTCGGCCTCCCAGTAGCCGCCGCGCTCGATGCTCAGCAGTTCGTGGGCGAGGGTGTTGCCGTCCCGGGTGGCCAGGCTCACGGCCTGACGGTGCAGGGTGAGGCCGGTGGCGATCACTGCGGCGGCGTCTTTGGGGAGCGTTTTGCGGGACAGGAGCGTGGTGATCCATTCGCGTCGGACGACCTCGGCCGATGCCCACGCCTTGTTGTTGGCGATGAGGGTTCGGCGTTCGGCCTTCTGCTCGTCGGTCATCGGTCCGCTGGTGCTGCCGGAGCCGGTGGCCTTGCGGAATCCGGCGGCTTTGGGGTCGCGGAGGTAGTAGGTCACGTCGGCGTTGCCGGTGATGTAGACCCGCACGAACGCGGCGCGGCCTTCGGCGTTCTCGATGTGCTCGACGGTGGCCTGCTCGCCTTCGGCGGTGACGAGTTCGCTGAGCCGGGTGTAGTCGGTTTCGTAGTAGCCACGGTCGCGGTCGAGGATTTCGAAGCCGCGGGCGGTCAGGTCTGCCTCGGTGTCGGCCTTGACCTTCGCGCGTGCCCGGTCGTCTCTGGCGCGCTGTGCCGCGTGGGCGAACTGTGCCGGGTCGTGGGTGGCCACGTCGATCAGCTGGGCGCGGGCCTCGGCGTCGTCGTCGAATTCGATCAGCACGGCGGCCTGGTCGAGGGTCAGCAAGTGCTCGTGGATCGCGGATGCGGCGGTGGCGTTCTCGGCCACGACGAGGGCGGTCTTGACCTCTTTGAGCTTGGTGCCGGTGCGCTTGGCGATCGCGGTCACGCTCATGCCCTCGAACGCGAGTTGCTGGAACGCGGCCGCGCGGGCGCCGTCGGTGAGGGCTTCGCGCTGGTCGTTCTCGACCATCTGCTGAATGATGCGCTCCGCCGTGGCCTCGTCGGCGTCGACGATGTACACGGGAATCGTCGTGACGGCTGCCTCTCGGGCTGCGAGGGTGCGGCGCTGTCCGGCTCGCACGAGGACGTTGCCCTGCTCGTCGCGGCGTGCCAGGACGGGGGTGAGTACCCCGTTTTCTCGGACGCTCTGCACGAACGCGGCCGTCAGCGGTGCGCTGGGCCTGACGTTGGCCTCGATGACGAGGGACTGCGGGTCGATGTGCTCGACGGTTCCGGTCTGGGTAGTGGTGTCAGCCATGATCTGTTCTCTCTCCCGATCAACTGTTTTGTTCGCCTGTCTGGCAAGAGGATCGTTTGAGAGCGGAGCGGCGAGAGTGGCGGGTCGTGGAATACCGGACTGAGCGCAGCGAGGGAGGATATGCCGCGAAAGCCCGGCACGGCAGCCGTGGAGCGAACTACGATTCGGCGGCCAGGCAGACGGACAACAGACAAGCTGCGGCCGCGTAGCGGCTCCGCCTATCGGTGCAGCTCGTGCGCCGATCGCGCTCGAGCGTGGTTCTACGCCGCGGCGAGAGCTGTGGCGGGGGAGAGGATGCCGGCGTCGACGAGTCGGAGCGCTTCTTTGTGGTCGGCACGACCGTCTGGGCCTCGCGGGTAGCGCGAGTAGTCGGGGCGATCGTTCTGGGCGAACAGAGCGACGCCGGAAGGGGCTCGCCGGCCTCGGCGCTTCTTGTTCGGCTTGCGCATCCAGGTCAGCTCGGCGTTCCACCATTCCCACCGGCCGCGCTCGACGCCGTAGCGGGCTCGGCGGGCCTCCAGGTAGCCGGCGACATCGAGGGCGTCGGCGGCGGTATCGAGCGCCGTGGTGTCGCCGCGGCTCCAGCCAGCACCGCCGCGGCGTGCCAGACGGTGGAACCGGAGGCGGTGCAGCGCGGTGCGGATGCGTTCGGCGTCCAAGCCGGTCCGGTGCACCAGGTCGTCGATGGTGGTCGCGGCCGCTTCCGGGAGATGCTTGAACACCAGGCCTGCGGTGCGGCCCAGGCTGCGGGGGGCGGCGAATGTATCGTGCGTGAGCGGGTGGAGCTCAGCGTTCAGTCGGGTGGTCCAGTAGCCGGCGTTGAGGGGGGGCCGGGTGGGGGTGGGGCGTGCAGGCACTTGTGTCCGGTTATGGCCCTCCGGGTCTGTGGAGAACCGTTGGGAGAGTCGGTACCGCTGCCCGTGAGGGGCCTCGGGCTCTCCGACGCGGACGATCCATGCGGACTCCGGGTCGTCGTCGACGAGCGGGCGGGTGAGGACCTGGAGGGCGGTGTGGACGGTGGTGCGGCCGTAGCCGGTGTCGGCCGACAGTCGGCGTATGTCGGCTTCGACGATCAGCTGCGCGGACTGGGCGATGTAGAGGCAGAGGGCATCGAGGACGGCGCGGGTGCTGTGCGTCCCTGTGCTGCGGCGTGCGGCTGACGATGCCCGGTCCGCGCCCCAGAGGCCCGGCATGGCGTCTGCGCGCTCCTGAGCGCGTTCTACGGCCGCTAGGGCGGTATTCGCGCGGGCGAGGTAGTTGGTGTCGTCGCCGGTGCCGTTGAGCGGGTGAGCGGCGACGTAGCGGACGGCGTTGTTCCACGCGGCGTTGAGGGCGCGGATGCGGCCCCGCTCGGTACGGGGGATGCGATCGCGGCCGGTGCGGCCGCGGAGGGTGCGGACGTGCTCGAACGCGGGCGCGTCGACGACGGCCAGGACGTCCGCGTAGCGCCAGCGGGAGTGTGCACAGCCGGCGAGGACGGCGGCGAGGGTGTAGGACGTGTCCTCGCCGGGGGAGCCGTTGAGCATCGCGTCGACGCGGGCCGTGAGCGGGCGTCTGGGGCCGGCGATGTACGGGTGGCCGTCGTCGTCGACGGCCATGCCGCGCAGCAGGCCCGTTGTGGGCGACGGCAGCTCGGCGCCGGCGTCGACGAGGAACGCGGTGAGGTCGGTGATCGCGTCGAGGGGGACGGTGCAGCTGGTGAGGGCTGTGAGCGGCCCTTGGGCCACGGATACACCGCCGAGGCGGTGGGGGGCTCCGGGCGGCCGCACACAGCCGGTGGCGGGGTTGGTCAGGGGAGTGGGGTCGAGGGAGGGGAGCAGCTGCGTGGTGAGGAGTGCGAGATCTCGCACGAGGTCGGCGTCGACGGATTCGGCCATGCCGATCCAGACGTGGCGGCCGCCGGTGGGGCCGGAGGCGCAGACCAGGTGGGGGACGTTCAGCTCGTCGAGCCAGTGGGAGAGCCGTCCGGCGTCGTAGGGGGCGTTGCCGCGGGAGCTGTCGAAGTCGAAGCAGAGATAGGCGTAGCGGCGGTCTTCGCCGGCGAGGTACATCGCCCACGGGGTGCGGGGGGGCAGCTCGTTTACCGAGCATTGGTGGTCGTACTCGTTCAGTACCTCACCGGATGCCAGCTGCGCGGCCGCGCGGACGTGCTCCCGGGGGCTGAGGGCGCGTGTGAGCACCCACGCGGATTTCGGGTCAGGCTCCGACACGCTCAAAGCACGGTCGACGAGGGTTGCCCGTTTCCAGGCTCGTTGAGCTACTATGGCGTCACCAACACCTTTCGAGGATGTGGGTACAACGAAGGGCCGGTTATCAACCGGTTTCGGAGTGGTGATTAGCTCGAAGTCGTAAGTTTGGCGACCTGGGACTTAGAGCTACGAAACTTGAGGGGCCCGCCGTGATGGCGGGCTCTTTCGTTTAAGCGGCTGGGATGGGCAGCTCCTCCCGCTGAGGACGCGGTGACGCGATGATCGGCAGCCGCCCGTTGTCCTCGACAAGTTGGTCGATGAGGGCTTCCAGGTAGTAGGCGATCGACACGCCACTGCGTTCCGCGGCCTCCTGGACTTCGGCGCGCGCCTCCGGGGAAACGCGGCCTTGCAGAAGGACGGTCGGGGCCCCGTCTGCGCGGCGGGCCCGTCTCTTCATTGCACTCATGGGGTTTAGCTTCCCGGACAGTATGCATTCATGGCTGATGCCTGGCGGCGTGTCGACTATTCGACGTCTGGGGGACCGGGCTGGTTGCTCGTCTCAGCGAGACGCTCTCGGAGCTGCCATCTGTGGACGATCCAGCGGCCGCCGACGAAGGAGCCGGGGATGTGGCCCTGTTCGAGCCAGATGTAGATGGTGCCCTTGTACTTCACGCGGAACAGTTGCATGAGGTCGCGGTAGCTCAGTTCGTCAGGGTAGGCCGCGAGCACGTCGACGGGCTCGCTCGGGCGGGGCCGGTTGCTGGTGGCGGCGAGCCAAGCGCGTATCTCGCCCTTGAAGATGATCCAGGAATCAGCGATGCGGTGGCCGGGGATCGTTCCGTCACGAAGGCGCGCTCGGACCGCCGGCGCACCTGTGCGAATAATCTTGGCCACATCCGCGGTGGTCAGCGTGTCCGGGAACTGTGACCAGTAGTCCTCTTCGCTCACCGGTTCGGGGATTTCATGTGTGCTCCGTTCGGGTTCGGAGTGTTGTGCACCTGAGGAATCGCCGCGCGAGCCGTCAGAGACGGCTCCACGGGCGTTCTCAGTATCCCGCGGGTCCCCGGTCATCACAGGTTCACCCTCCCGCCAGTTCGTCGACGGAGACGGTGAGGCGGACATCGCCCAGCACGGCGACGTCCTGGTCGTGCAGCTGGAACGGCTGCCAGGGAGTCAGCTCGACGGGCGCAGCGCCCGGGCGTTCGATCGTGGTGCCGTTCGAGGTGGCGCGATCGGTGGCCCAGAGTGCCCCGTCGTGCCATTCGATGCGCAGATGGGTACGGGAGAGCTTGCGGGACTCGTCGTCAACGGTCACGGTGAGGTCGACATCCTCGCCGGGGTCACCGGCGGGTCTGCGGCCGATCAGCGCGGAGCTGACGACGTGGGCGACGTCACCTGTGCTGAATTTGAGCGTGGCGGTCGGCCGCGGACGCTGCGCCGATCGTTGAGCGAGGCGCATGTCGTCCAGCTCGGCGTCGAGTGCTGCCACGGGCTCGGGTGCCGGCGGGGGTGCGATCGGTGCAGCAACGCGCGCGGGCGGCCGATAGAGCATCGGCGCCGATGCTGTGCCCGGCGGCGGGTACTCCGAGCTAGCCGCGAGGCGCTGCGGCGCCTCCGCGGCGGGAACGGTGGCCGTTTGCCGGCGGGGTCGAGCTGCTTTCTGCGGGGCTTCCGCGAGGTCAGTGACCGTGCCGGTGGGGTGAACGGCGACAAGCCACTGCCCGTCTGGGTCGGTGATCCGTGTGCGCACGGGTCGGTGCAGCTCGGCGGCCACCGCGGCCGCGTATGCCGTCACTGCGCGGCGGGTGACGTCGCTCGGTGCAGGATCGAAGTGCTCGTGCCGTCCTGCGACGTTCACGTGTGCGCTGCCGTCGCCGGCGACGTCAACGTAGACGACGGGGTAGGCGGGGATGGGGGCGGTGCTCATTCAGGGCCTCCGGCACGAATCCGGCTGGCACAGCTCCATACCGAACGCCTGGTAGAACTCTTCCGGGTTGACGAAGCCGTAGGAGCTGGACGGGCCGCCCAGGTCCTCGCCGGCTTTCAGGCTGGCGATCGCGGGGTCGGTGGTGCCGTCTTTGTTGATGCGGAGGTCCAGGTGGCATCCGCCCGATGGGCCTTCGTTGCCGGTGAGCGCGATCGGCTGCCCGGCGGTCACGGTGTCGCCTACGGCGACGGAGATATCGGAGAGCTTCATGTGCAGGTATGAGGCGCTCCACCCGTCCGGTGATTTGATCGTGAGTTGGATGCCGCCGACGTAGGTCACGGTGCCGTCGCTGATGGAGTAGATCTGGTCGAGGCAGTTGTTCGGCCAGTGCTGGAGGTCGACGGCGGGGTGCCATGCTGAGGCGCCGGGAATGTCGATGACACGGGGACCGTAGTCGTCGGTCATGTTGAAGCCGGTGCCAAGCGGGTACACGATCTTTCCGTTGCCGGTGCAACCGCCGCCACTCGCGCCGTCGCCGGCGATTGCGGTGACGACCTGGTTGGCGGTGTCGAAGAACTTCTCGTAGTGGTACGGGTCGGCGTTGCGCTGCACCTTGTGAGCGGCGATCGTCGGTTCGAGGCTCTGCCAGTCGGGCACGGCGGCGAGGCGGGTGAAGAACTGCGTGGCCGCGTAGGTGGGGTCCATCACCTGGTCGCGGGTGCCCCAGCTGCCCAAGCACCACTGCTGCTGGAACAGGCCGAGCGAGCACGTGGGCGTGCCGTCCGGGTTGGTGACGCCATTGATGTCGTCGCCGTAGCCGATGTTGCGGAGCGAGCTTTCGCCCATCGCCGTCATGACGCCGATGACTTGCGCCTGGCGATCAAGGCCCAGCGGGACCGCGGCGTTCATGATCAGCGCGGCGTTAGTCAGCTGTTCGCCGGAGTAGCCGGCGACGGGCTCGGCGGGTACCCTCTCGGGGTCGACGGTGCCCGCGCCGCCGGCGCAGGCGGCCGCGGACCCGCCGCCCGTCATGAACAGGAGCACGAGGACGAAGATGCTGGCCACGACGACGAGCGGCGTGGCCAGCATGAGCGCGCCTGCTGCGGACTTTCCTTCTGGCATGCGGCTATCCCTCTGCCGGGCGGATCCGATCGGCCAGCCACGGCGTGTCAGGGCTCGGGCGACTCAGGCTCACGTTGTAGGGGCCCGCGTCGGTGGGGACCTGCACGGTGAGCGCGACTTCTGTCGACGCCGGAAGGATGGTCCCCGCGCCGGTCACCTGGCGCACGGGGACGAGCGCCGGGTCGGTGTCCTCATAGGCGGCGGCGCCGGCCTGGGTGAGATACGGGTAGAGGCCGTTGATCCACTCCTCGTAGCTCAGGTCAGGGCGCGCGAACGCCGTGACGGCCTTCTCTGCGGTGTCGATCGCGGCGGTCTGGCTATCTGTGCCCGCTTCGGGGACGGGATCAGCGGTGGCGCCCATGTCGACGGGCGGTGTGGGGTTGGCGGGGCTCGTCGACGTGACGGTGGGCGAGCTGCTGGGCGGGGGGGACGGGCCGGGATCGTTGCTGTTGACGCACCCGGCCAGGGCGAGGGCCGCCACGAGGGGGATCGCGGCCGCGGCTGCGCGGTTCATAGTCCGTCCGCCACGGTGGCCGTTACCTGGAGCCATGCCTCCCGCGTCTCGGCGGTCAGCGCGTCGAAGTTGAGCGTGCCGCCGTCGACCAGCGCGGGGTCGTGCGGCACGTCCAGCACGGCACGGGTGAGGCTGTTGAAGTGGCTGTGCAGTCGAGTGTGTAGCTGCGGGTCGGGGACCTTCGTGGGTGACGCGAGGACGGTGACCGCCTCGCGGATCTTCGCCTCGTGGCCCTTCTCGTAGAGTCCGTCGACGAGCCATGCCGCTGACGCTGCGGTGTCCTCGCGGAGGGTCGAGACGATTACGAGCTGGTCGGCGGCGGCCACTGCGGCCTCCCAGTTCGAGGCGCGCATGTTGTTGCCGGTGTCGACGACGATCACGCGGTAGAAGCGGCTCAGCGCGGCGTGCAGCTCGTTGAACGCGCGTGCGTCGATGGTGCTCGAGGCGGCCGCGTCCTCGTCGGAGGCCAGGACGTCGAACTGGGTCGACCCCTGCGACCTGGTGTAGTTGTCCAGGTCGCCAACCTTCGCGTTGCGGACGTCGTTGAAGCGATCGAGGTCGCGGAGTAGATCGACGGCGGTGTTCTGATGCCGTGCGGGCTGGGCTCGCCAGCCGAGCGTGCCGCGGGTCTCGTTGTTGTCCCAGGCGAGCGTGGAGCCGCCCCGATGGGTGCCGAACGTCGCGGCCAGGAGAAGCGTGGCGGTCGTCTTGTGCGCGCCGCCCTTCGGGTTGATCACGACGACGGTCCGCGGCCCACGGAGGGAGCGCTGTACGCGCTCGATCGCGGAGCGGTGGGACAGCTCGAACTCGCTCGGTCGTGGCGACACGAGCCCGCCGGTGAGGCGGCGGACGGTTCCTTGCCAACCCATCGTTGCCGGCCCAAGCGGTGCGGGCGGGCGCGACTGCAGGAGGTCGTCGAGCGTGGGCCGCCTGGCCTCCGCGCGCGTCATCGGCTGCGGAGCGGCGGGGGTCGGTTTGGCCGATGCAGGCGCAGCGCCCGTGGGCTCCTCGACGGCCGTGGGCGGCACCGCGGCGGTTTCGTCGAGGAGGGAGAGGGGTTCCATCCGGCCGTCCGGGTGCACGGCAAATTGCTGTTCGCCCAGCGCATCCCGCGTGGTCAGGCGCACCGGTCTGTGCAGCTCCATCGCGGTCGCGGTGACAAGCGCGTGGATCTCCTTGCGCACGCCCTGTTCGTCCGGCCCAGCCACAGGTGTCGTCCGCCCGTCGATGCTGACGGTCCCGCCGGTCTGTGTCTCCACGACAGCGACGATCCGGGGGTAGGTGGCCACAGTGTCAGACATGTCTCGCCCTTCTTTCACGTAGGCCGGTCGCCTCAGCATCTTCTAGGTAGGATTACGTACAGACTACATAAGTCAGTACCCTCGCTTACTATTCAGCTGGATTGTCGGGCTTGTGTCGGAACGTAGAGCGGAGCGGGCATGACAAACGCGAATCCCTGGCTCACTGGCCCCGAGCAGGCACCAGAGTCCGAGCTAGAGGCAGCTCCCGCCGCGACACGGCGACAGGCCCGCACCGGACCGTCGATGCCTCAGGCCGGCGTTCCGACGCCGGACACAGCTGACCGACTACCGAGATGGTCGCAGGCGTGGCCTGCGACCATGTGGTGGCTGGGCGTGCACGGCGGTGCTGGTGAATCGACTCTCGCGGCCCTGGCCGCCGGGAGCCGGCCCGCGCAGCACGGCTGGCCGATGGCCGATACTCCCGGCACACCGAGTCAGGTAGCTCTCGTCGCGCGAACGAGCTGGAGTGGTCTGACGGCCGCGCAGCGCGCCGCGACCGAGTGGGCGTCGGGCGTGTTGGGCAACTCGGTGCAGCTGGTCGGCCTGGTGCTGATCCCGGACGTGCCCGGCCGCCTCCCGAAGCCGCTGCGTGACCTCCAGCACGTCATTGCGGGCGGCGTCCCGCGCGTGTGGACGTTGCCGTGGGTCGACGCCTGGCGGCTCGGCCCCGTCGATCCTTCTGCCCCTGTCCCCAAAGAGTTCCGTGCCCTCCTGGCGGATCTGCAACTGTCGCCGACCGGCCCCGTTCACAACTGAAAGGAAGAACCATGTCGCTCCAGCTTCTTGCAGCCGACGTCGTCAACGTCATCGCCGCCCTGCCCGACCCCGATCCGGTCGCCCCTCCCGGATTCGAGGCGGTCGGCACGATCCTGGGCTGGGCCAAGTGGGTCGGGCTCATCGCCGCGATCCTCGCTCTGATCGCGGTGGCGGTGATGTTCATGTTCAACTCCCGCCGCGGCGAGGGCGGCGAGCACGTCAAGACGTTCGTGGCGATCCTCGTCGGCGTCATGGTCATCGGCGCCGCCACCGCTCTCGTCGGCTTCATCTCCGGCTCCTAACCACTGAGGAGGGACTGACATATGAGCACCGCTGACTCGCAAAACCCTTTCCGAAGTAGAGGGTTCATCGCCGCCGCGATCGTGGTCGGGGTGATTGTCCTGGCCGCGATCGTCGTACTCGTCACGTCCCTCCTCGGCGGAGGGAACAACAACGCCGACCCCACACCCGCGCCCACAACGTCGGCGTCGACCGATCCGGGCTCGGCCGACCCGAGCGTGTGCGGCCTGGAAGGGTTCGAGAAGACAAGCTCTCTCAACACCGCTCCCGACAACGAATGGGAGCTGGTGGGCACCGTGGCCGCGCCCACCGACGCAAACGGCGCAGGGCCAGGTACCGTCGACGACGGTTTCCGTTCTTGCTACGCGCACACGGCAGAGGGCTCACTGTTCGCCGCGGTCAACTATGTGGCTCTCGCCTCCGACAGCCGGAACGTTCCTCGTCTCCCCGAGCTGGTCGAGCCCGGTCCGGGCCGCGACGCGGCGCCAGCCGCCGGCGGCGGAGGGTCGTCGAGCACGAGAGTCCAGGTCGCCGGCTTCAAGATCAACTCGTACAGCGCAGATGAGGCGGTCGTCGACATCGCTTGGACTGTCACGTCGTCGGGTAGTGCCCTCGTAAGCATGCCGGTCGTTCTGCACTGGGTCGACGGCGATTGGAAGATCGTGCTCGACGACAACGGGCAACCTCCATTTGCCGCCTCACCGCTTGAGAATCTGGGCGGGTACATTCCCTGGGCGGGGGTCTGAAAATGGCTGCCGCCGACGAGAGCTGCAACTGGCTCACCGATCCCTTTGGGTGCATCCAGCAAGGGGTTGGCGACGTTGTGTCGCAGGCGTCGAACGATGCGATTCAAGAGCTGACGAACCGGGTTATGGAGGGATTCGGCAAGGCGATCGCGAGTCTGGGCAGCATGTGGGTCGCGGTGCCGACGCCGATTCTGACGGCCGGTGACGGGTCGACGACAGGTGGGGGAACGCCGCCCGGTAGCGAGGCGTTCACGACGATCCTCAACTACGTCACCTACATCGGTCTGGCGATCGCGGTTCTCTCGCTCATCGCTCTCGGCGCGCTGATCGCGCTGCGGATGCGGCGCGGTGAGGGGATGCGGAACCTGGGCGCGCTCGGTGTCGTGTTCATCGCCGTCATGCTGATTTCGGGTGCCTCCGCGCTCGTCGGCGGCATCCTCAGCTCGAGCGCACCTGGTGGCTCATCGTCGGCGGTCGGCTTCCTGCAGAACTCGCTGTGGTTCTACGTCGGCGGCCTCGCGGTGCTCTCCGTGATCGTCGGCGGCATCCGCATGGCGTGGGAGCAGCGCGCGCAGCCGGGCAAGGATCTCATTCAGTCGCTCCTGACCCTCATCGTCGTCTCGGGTGCGGGTCTGGCGATCCTCACTCTCGCGGTGACTGCGGCGGATTCGTTCTCCGTGTGGGTGCTGAACAACGCGACCGGCTGCGACGTGTCCGCGGGCGGTGAATCGCAGTGCTTCGGGACGAACGTCGCGGCCATGATCGCGCTCAGCACGTCCTCGCCTATCGGGCTGATCGGCGTGCTGATCCTCGGTGCGATCGCGTTGCTGATGGTGTTCGTCCAGGTCGCGCTCATGGTGGTGCGCGGCGGGCTCCTCGTGATCCTCGCCGGGGTTCTGCCGCTGGCCGCGAGCTTCACTAACACGCAGATGGGCAAGCAGTGGTTCGGTCGCATCGTCGGCTGGACGATCGCGTTCATTCTTTACAAGCCCGCCGCTGCGCTGATCTACGCGGCGGCGTTCCAGCTGGTCGGCACCGATGCCTTCCTGGACGACGGCGGCGGGCTGTGGTCCATCCTGACCGGCCTCGCGCTGATGCTCATGGCTCTCATCGCCCTCCCGGCCCTGCTGCGCTTCGTCGCTCCGATGACGAGTGCCGTTGCCGGCGGCGGCATGTCGGGCATGGCTGTTGCGGGCGCGGCAGGTGCGGTCGGCGGCGAAATGGCTAACGGCGCGATCCGGCGTTCTTCCGGCTCGGGCGGCGGAGCCTCCTACGCGGGCGGTGGTAGTGGTGGGGGCGCGTCGTCGGCGCCCAGCGGCGCCAGCTCTGCCGGCGGCGGTGCGGCCGCGACCGCGCGCCGCGCGGCCCCTGCCGGGGCGGGAGCAGGCGCCGGGGGCGCTGCTGCTGCCGGTGGTGGTGCCGCTGCGGGCGGCGCGGCCGCTGGTGGCGGCGCAGCTGCCGCGGGTGGTGCTGCCGCGGCAGGCCCGGCGGCTCCAGTGGTTCTCGGCGCGAAGCTCGCCGCGGACGTGGCCAAGGGTGCCGCGAACACGGCCAAGGGGGCTGTGCAGTCCGCGACTGATGACTCCGCTGGCGGCCCGAGCGGGTCGCAGTAGGCGGGGAGGGTTCTCATGACGATCACGACGGCAACCGAGACGAACGACAACGCGCCGCGCAGCTACGGCAACTGGACGAAACCGAAGACCGCCGGCTTGCTGGGCCTGAGCGCGCTCGGCACCGCGGTCCTGTTCGTCGGCGCCGGATTCGCGGTGCTGGTGACGATGTTCTCGAACATCGTCAACGGCGTCATCACGGGCGTCATCTTCGGCTTGTTCCTGCTGACGGTGGCGGCCAAAGACAAGCACGGACAAAGCCTGCTGATGCGGGCCACAACGAGGGCGGGATGGATGTCCACCAAAGCGAAGGGCACGCACATCTACCGCTCCGGCCCGCTGGGCCGGGCGGAGTGGGGAACGGTGCAGCTGCCGGGGTTGGCGGCCGGCTCCCGGCTCACGGAGTGGCGGGACTCCTACAATCGCCCGTTTGCGCTGGTCCAGGTTCCGGCGACGTCGCACTACACGGTCGTCATCGGCACGGAACCGGACGGCGCGGCGCTCGTCGACCGCGAGCAGATCGACGCCTGGGTGGCCGAGTGGGGGATGTGGTTGGCCCGCTTGGGCGATGAGCCCGGCATCGAGGCCGTGTCGGTCACGATCGAGACGGCTCCTGACACCGGCACGCGGCTGCGTCGCGAGGTCACGAGCCGCATCGACGACAACGCCCCGGAGTTCGCCAAGCGGCTCCTGGGCGACCTGGTGGACCGTTACCCGGCGGGGTCCGCGACGATCAAGGCCTACGTCGCGATCACCTTCCACGCCGCGGCCCGCACCGGGGGTCGCAAGCGCACCCCGGATGAGATGGGGCGCGAGCTGGCATCCCGGCTGCCCGGCATCACGCAGGGCCTCACCGCGACCGGGGCGGGTACGTCTCGCCCGCTGAGCGCACAACAGCTGTGCGAGGTCATCCGCATTGCCTACGACCCGGCGGCCGCGCGGCTGATCGACGAGGCGAACGCCGCCGGCGAGCCGCCGGAGCTGTACTGGCCGGAAGTGGGCCCGACCGCGCATCAGGCCGGGTGGGACACCTACCGGCACGACTCGGCTCTGTCCGTGACGTGGATGATGAGCGGCGCGCCCCGCGGGAACGTGCCCTCCAGCGTCCTGTCACGGCTGCTGGCACCGCACCGCGACGTCGCCCGCAAGCGGATCACACTGCTGTACCGTCCGATCGACGCGGCGAAGGCGGCCGCAATCGTCGAGTCTGATGTGCGCGCGGCGAGCTTCAACCTCACGACGTCGAACAAGCCGACCGCCCGCAACATGACCGCGGCCCGGGCCGCTTTGGCCACCGCGGCGGAGGAAGCCGGCGGCGCCGGCCTGGTGCAGTTCGGCATGCTCATCACCGCCACGGTGCTCGATGCCTCTCAGGAGGCGGACGCGAAAGCGGCGATCGACAACCTGTCCGCGACGGCGCGGCTCCGGCTGCGGCTGGTGCACGGCTCACAGGATTCCGCGTTCGCTGCGGCGCTCCCGCTGGGCCTGGTTCTGCCCAAGCATCTGCGGGTGCCTGGCGAGGTGAGGGAGCAGCTGTAATGCCCGCGATCGACGAGAGCCACCGGCGCCGCCGGTCACAGAAGCGCAAGCCGCGCGAACTGCCTACCGAGAAGGCCGCGCGCCCGGAGAAGGAGAAGAAGCCCGAGATTCGCCGGCCAGGCCCTCGCGGGTGGCTCGGTCGCGGCCGCGGTGAGGCCAGCGTGGTCCAGCCCGTCGACGAGTGGCGTGGCACCACCGTTCAGGTCTGTGGGCTGCATCCGTTCTCGGTCGGTACCGGCACGCCCATGGTCGGCGTGCCGATGGGCCTCCAGCTGTTCACCGGCGCGACGGTGTGCGCCGACCCGATCAGCTGGTTCCAGGACGCCGACCTCATCTCGAATCCCTCGGTGTTCATCCTCGGCCTGCCCGGCCTGGGGAAGTCAACCTACACCCGCCGCACCGCGGCGGGTCTGGCAGGCCTCGGTACCCTCCCGCTGGTGCTGGGTGATCTGAAACCCGACTACGTGGACATGATCCGCGCGCTCGGTGGCCAGGTGATCACCCTCGGCCGCGGCCGCGGGCACCTGAACATCCTCGACCCCGGCGAGGCGTTCGAAGCGGCCGAGCGGCTGCGCCAGGCCGGGAAGGAGAAGGAGCGCGCCCAGGTCCTCGCGGACGCTCACGGCCGCCGGCACACGATGGTGTCGGCGCTGCTGACGATCCTCCGCAAGGAGCCTCCGACCGACCGGGAAGAGTCGATCATCGACCGCGCCCTGCGGGTGCTCGACGAGCACCACACGGGCGTCCCGGTGCTCGGGGACCTGCTGCGCGTGATCCAGGAGGCTCCTCAGGAGGTCCGCGACGTCGCCCTCGACCGTGGCGACGACACCCGCTACAAGGCGATCACCGAGAATCTGGAGGCGTCTCTGATCAGCCTCACCTCCGGCGGTCGCCTCGGTGAGACGTTCGCGCACGCCACCGACGTGCCGATGATGCGCGACCGCCCGGTTGTGTACGACGTGTCGTCGATCGACGACTCCGACACCGACATGCAGGCCGCAGTCCTGCTGGCCTGCTGGTCGGCCGGATTCGGCACCGTGAACGTCGCGAATGCGCTGGCCGATGCCGGCCTGGAGCCCCGCCGGCACTACTTCGTCATCCTCGACGAGCTGTGGCGGGCGCTCCGTGCCGGTCGTGGCATGGTCGATCGCGTCGATGCCCTGACTCGCCTGAACCGTCAGCGCGGCGTCGGCCTGGCGATGATTTCGCACACGATGAGCGACCTTTTGGCGCTGCCCTCTGATGAGGACCGGATGAAGGCGCGCGGCTTCGTTGAACGCGCCGGCATGGTCGTCTGCGGAGGGCTCCCCGGCGCCGAAATGCACATGCTGACCAGCGCTGTTCCGCTCTCGCGCGCCGAGCAGGAACTTCTCACGTCCTGGCAGGACCCCGGCACCTGGGATTCGGGACCGGGCTCAGAACCGCCAGGCCGCGGAAAGTTCCTCATCAAGGTCGGCGGCCACCCCGGCATTCCAATCAAGGTCGAGCTGGTCGAGGCCGAACGCGCTATCAACGACACCAACAAGCTCTGGCACGCGACCACGGCGTTCCCTGCCCCGGACGAGTCGAACCCGATGATCGGCCTCGACGATGCGGAGCACGCCGCGCACGAGTTCGCCGTCGAAGTCGACGGCGCGGCGCCCGTCGAGCCAGAGGAGGGCGCAGCGTGAGCGCCACCAACAAGCGCGGGCAGGGCATCGACGGATCGACGATCGCCCTGCTGATCGCGGTCGTCGCTGCGTTCGTGATCCTCGGCAGCGTGTGGGCGGTCGTCGCGCTCGGCTCGCAGCTCGACGGGGTGAATGCGGACCGCACATCTGACCCGTTCGAGGTGTTCTTCGGCGTCATCCGCGGCACGGTGACCTGGCCGGCATCCGCCACCTGGATCCTCGTGGGGATTGTCGCCGTCATCACGGTCTTGGCCGTGCTGGTCGGCGTCTCGATCGCGCGAGCTCGCCGGCGTCGCAGCGCCGTCGACTCCGCCGCGATGCACATGGGCAAGGGTAAGCAGCTGCGCTCACTGTCGGCCACAGGCGCCCGTCAGACCGCGCAGCGGCTCGGCGTGCAGAACTGGGTCGGTGTGCTCGTTGGGATCACCGTGGCGGGCCGGCAGCGCATCTACGCCTCCCCGGAGGACATGCTGACGCTCGTCGCCGGCCCTAGGGTCGGCAAGTCCACCGCCTACGTCATCCCCGCGATCGCGGATGCGCCCGGCGCGGTGCTTACCACGTCGAACAAGCGCGACGTGCTCGACGCGACGCGCGAGCTGCGCGCGTCGAAGGGCCGCGTGTGGGCGTTCGATCCTCAGAGCATCGCTTTGGAGTCGCCCACCTGGTGGTGGAATCCGCTCAGCTACGTCACTGACGACGTGAAAGCCGCGAAGCTCGCGGCTCATTTCGCGTCCGGCTCGCGCGCGGGCGACAGCCGCGGAGACGCCTATTTCGACAGCGCCGGGCAGGATCTTCTCGCCGGCTTCCTGCTGGCGGCCGCGCTCGAGAACCTGCCGATCACCAAGGCGTTCACCTGGACGACCGCACCGGGAGACGACGACCCGGTGCGCATCCTCCGCCGGCACGGGTACGACCAAATGGCCGACGCCGTGTCGGGGCAGGTCAACGGCGAGGTCCGTCGCCGTGACAGCGTGTACGGTACGGCTGCGCAAATGGCGTCGTGCTTGAAGGTCCGCGCGATCGCGCAGTGGGTCACTCCTCAGGGCGACGGGTACGATCCGCGCCCCCAGTTCGATCCGCACGCTTTCGTGCGCAGTACGGACACGCTCTACAGCTTGTCCAAGGAGGGCCGCGGCACCGCCGGTCCGCTGGTCACCGCGCTTACCGCGGCGACGGTGGAGGCTGCGGAGGAGTACGCGACCACTCAGCCGGGCGGGCGTCTCCAGACGCCGATGCTCGGCGTCCTCGACGAGGCTGCGAACGTGTGCCGGTGGCATGACCTCCCCGACCTTTACAGTCACTATGGCTCCCGCGGCATCGTGCTCATGACCATCCTGCAGTCCTGGTCTCAGGGGGTGCAGGTGTGGGGGCGTGACGGCATGCGGAAGCTGTGGAGCGCCTCGAACGTCGCCGTGTACGGCGGCGGGGTGAAGGAGCCGGAGTTCCTGAACGAGCTGTCACAGATGATCGGTGATTACGATCGCCGCACCACGTCGACGAGCGTTGGCCGCGGCTCCCGGTCGACTTCGCACGGCATCCAGCGTGAGCGCACCCTGGACATTGCCGACCTCGGCGCGTTGCCCCGTGGCCGTGCGGTCGTGTTCGCCTCGGGAGCGCCCGCGACACTCGTGGAGACGGTTCCCTGGATGAACGGCCCCCACGCGGCCGCGCTGCGCGCCTCGATCGCCGCGCACGATCCCTCTCACAGCACCGCGGCGCCCGCCGCGACCCTCCCGCCCGACGTGTCCGATGCGTGGATCAACGACGCGACCCGGACGGAGCCGGGCGCATGAGTGACGTGCTCGACGACTTCCGCGAGGAGGACGGCCCGGAAGGCGTCGACGAGGCACCTGACCTCGTGTACGGCTCCGTCGACGAATTCGTGCGCGAGTACCTGCGCCACATGTACACCCGCCCGGTCGGCCCCGGGAACGCCCGCTATCGGTGGGCCGCCGCATGGTGGCGGTATCCGGAGGCCGTGGCCAGAATTGAGGGGCTGTGGCGTGCGTGGGAGCACCTGCGGCACGACCCGGCGACGGGCTCTAGCACCTGGTGGGCCGAGCACGCCGACCACCACATGATGATTCTCCTCAGTCCGGATGGCCCCTTCGCCCGATCGAAAGACACCTGCGAGCCCGGTGAACCGCTGCCGTACACAGAGCCTCCCGCGGGCTGGTTCCCTGATGTGCGCGCCGCATCGTGACGCGGCTAACGCGGATGCAGCCAGGCCGGCATGCTGCTCGGTTGCTATATACCCGACCGCGCAAACGCCGGCCGCCAGGCTCACATGAGGTCGTAGCCCTCGGGGGTCCCGCTACACGCTGTCTAGAAGCGTGATGAGCGCCGCATCTGAGCCGAAGGTGTCTGGCGAGACCGCAAGGATGTTCCCGCTTGATGCGGCCCATTGCCCTTCAACGGGAATCACGTAGATGGATGCGAGTCCTCGTGCGGCTGCCGCCTCGGCACGGAGGACGAGCGCGGTCTGCCGGTCGCTGAGGTTGCCTCTCCGCGCGACCTCTACCTGCCAGCTTCGATACTTTTCATCCCACACACCACCCGGCCCCGCGGCGGTGAACCACTCAGCCGGTTGCTGGTCGGGGAAGTCGATGTTCTCGACCGGTGTGTGCGTATAGAGCATTTCGTTGCAGTCCCATGCCTGCTGCCAGGCTTTCAGCCACGTCTGCTCGCGAGGGTCTTGCCGGGAAGGTTCGCCCTCGGGAGTCTCGATGGCGCGCGCCAGATCCTCCGGCGTGATCCTGAGGTCCCAGATTCTCCGCAGGTAGAGAAGCCGATGCGGAACATCGTCCCCCCAGACCACCATCGGGCCTGTTCCTGCGGTATCGGATGCCATCGGCGCCCGTACGGACTGCCCTAGAAGTTCCATTGTGAGATCTCCTCCCACGTCAGTTCACGGACTAGCTTCACTGAAGTCAAGCCCGTCACGGTAGACGCTTAGTTCGCTTTGCGGTGATGTGTGGGGAGCCGGTCTGGTGCGATCGGCTCCCCACAGCCGGTGAATCAGAAGCCGTCTGAAGGCAGGCCGGCGCCGCAGACGGTGCCAGTGGTGAGGATGACTGCACCGCCGGCGATTGCCGTGCCGCCTGTCGAGCTCGCGTAGAGCACACTTCCCGCGCCCGTCCATGTTGCCGGCGTGGGGCCTGACGGCCAGCTGAGCGTCGTCGCACCGTAGCCCGTCCAGAACGTGACGTCCCAGTAGATGCGGTTCGACACTGGTCCGGTCACGGTGTAGCCCGTCACAGCGCTGACGAGACGGCCGCTCGCAGAGGCGTCCACGAAGGACGATCCGCAGGGGCCATACACGGTGCCTCTGGCCGCCGCGCCATCGGCAGGCTGCGGCGTCATGATCCCTGTCTCAGCGTTCTCCGCTTTGGCTTCTTCGGTGACCGCGACAGATTCCCACGACCCGTCGTCGTAAGTGATGATCTCGTAGCCGTTCTCTCGAGCGACTTCCTCGTCGTATCCCGTGACGTACATCGTCGTTTCGACGCGGGTGTTAGTCGGCTGATCATCGGTCTCCGCAGCGGACGCCGCGGTCGGCGCGATGAGTCCCACCCCAGCCAAGACGGCCACCGCCAGCGTGGCGGCGAGTCTTCGGTTCTTCATGACTACTCCCCAATCTCGACTCGCCCCGCGCGAATCGTCCACTTCGACATGTATCGATGTAAGTAATACCCATTACTTACTTAAGCGAAGTGTGCTCCGCCTCCCGAGAATTCACAAGAGCCGAGGTGCAGCTGCGTAGCAGCGCTTAACTGTCGGGAATGAGCGCGCGAACAGACGACGCCCGGCGGTTTCGCGCAGCGAGGGTGCTCCCTCCGGTGACGTCGAGGATGGTTCCGGTTGTGCGGCGCGCTCGGTCTGAGATGAGGAAGCTCACCGCTTCCGCTACAACGTCCGGATCGGCGACGCCGCCCAGCACGGAGAAGCTGGACATGTAATCGTACGCGGCTGGATCCTGGAAGGCGCGGTGACCGTTGTCGGTGAAGCCAGGCACAACGGCGTTGACTCGAAGACCGGCTCGGGCGATCGCTTCGGCCATGTTGCGGGTCAGGGATTCGAGGGCGCTCTTGGTCATCGCGTACACGATGTCGCCAGGACTAGAGAAGTGGGCGCTGGCCGAGGAGATGTTCACGATACTTCCTCCTGGCGGCATGAGCGGAGCGAGCCCCTGGGAGAGGAAGAAGGGCGCGCGGACATTCACGGCCATGTAGTCGTCGAACTGATCGACGGTGGCATCACCAAAGCCTGGCCCGAGCAGCTTCGCCGCGTTGTTCACCAGCGCGCGCAGAGCGGGGGCACCGTTGGCCTCGAGCAATGTCTGCACGGCCTGCGTGACAATCGCTGGCCCGTCGGGCGAGCTGAGATCGCAGGGGATCGCTTCGAAGAAGCCGCCGCCGCTGCGGATGCGTTCACCCAGCATCCGGGCGCGGTCGTGACTGACGCCGTACTGGGCGATGATTCCGTACCCGTCGGCGTGGAGGCGCCAACAGATCGCGGCACCGATACCGCCGGTCGCGCCGGTGATCACGACGAGCTTTCGCATCGGTGTCCTCTCAGGTCGGTTCTGTCAATGCTGCGGTGAACGTACCCTTGACGACATTGCCTTGCTCGAGGTGGCCTCGGATGCCATTACCGTCGAGGGGGTCGACGCGCAGTAGTGGCGGCGGGTCGTGTTCGATGTAGCTCTGGAACCTGAGCGACAGCATCCGGAGCGGACGACCCCCCGACTCGCCTGTGACGGCCTTCTCAATTGCGGCCGCGACCGCCATGCCCGGCACGTGGTCTGTGCGGTGATCTGCAGTGAGTGGGTCGAGGAGATCGATGATCGCCGCGCCAGGAGACCTGTGTCCGCCCGGAGACTCGCAGATGGGGTTCGCGCCAGCCCGGGTGCGGACCCGGGCGTAGAGCGCTGGGGGCAGGAAGCTCACCCGGGCGAATCCATGCGCGAACGAGTTCCCGTCGATCCTGAAGTGGAAACGCATCGCGACTTTCCGTGACGACGCTTGCCGCGGAGCTACCGGGTCGGCACGGGAGACCTCGATCTCGCCGGCGAATCCGGAGTGGGCGCGCCAGGTGGGGTCAGCGTTCAGAGAGATTTCGGAAAGAACGAAGACCGCATCGGCGGCGACCTCGAGATAGCTGTGGGCAAACACGATGCCGGCTTGTCGTTCGATCTCGATCAGGTCGACAAAGCGCACGGCAGCTTGCCCCTCCGGGATGGAGAAGGTCACGGTGAATCGCCCAAGCTCATCGAGCCGTGCGGTACCCAACCATAGGTTTTGCTGATCGTGCTTGTGGGCTTCCTCCGCACGGACGCGCCACTGCCGGACGGGCGAGGCGTTGCGGGCCTGGTGACCGCTGCCCTTGCCCCCAGTTCCGGCTGCTGCGCTCGGGTCGGAGGAGCTTTGGGCACGCGCAGCCATCGCCTCGGCTACTCGTCTGGCTGATTGCTGAGGAGGTCGATGATGTGCGGCCTCATCCGCTGGAACCGCTTTGGGAACGAGGCCCACGTGTCCTCGATCTCCGAAAGAAGCTGGGCCCCTACGAACAGCACATTCACGTACTCCGCCGCCGCAGCAGTGTTCAGGCCCGGTTTGATTGAACCGTCTTCAACACCTTGTCGAATCAGCGACTCGGCAATCCGGATCCATTCGAAGTACGGGCCGTTCACGTCTGCATCCAAGCCTGTGCCCGGCTGCAGGCCCAGTTTGATACCAGCCTGAACGATGGTGTCTGAGGCGATCAGCTGACTCAGCCGGTCCGCAATGGCCAGCAGGGCGTCTAGCCCTGTCGGTTCCTGCTCCAGGGCCTCGGTGAGCGCGGCGGTCATGCGTTCCTGCTGCACCTGGAGGATGGCCTGCGCCAAGTCGACCTTGTTGCCGAAGTGGAAATACATCGATCCCGCGCTGATACCGGATTCGTCTGCGACGTCTTTGAGGCGCGCCTCTGCGTAGGTAAGTCGGGAGAAGACCCGTGCAGCTCCGTCAAGAAGCTCTGCTCGCGTCGAAATAGAGCGTTCCTGCACGGCTCGCGCAGTCCTGCGGCCTTCCGTTGCCATGTCGCTCACTCGCCTTCACCGCTCGGGTTATGCCGTAGGGCTTGCCTGCCAGCAGTCAGCAGAAAGTAAGTCTACCTACTATGAGCGGTCGCCCGCTGGTGCGCATGCCCGCCAGCCATCATGAAGCCCATTCACATCACAAATCGCCAGGCGGCCAGCTTAAGTAAGTCATTGCTATTACTTATGTGTGGTATGAGACTGATCATGTCTGTCGGGGGAGCGCTTTGCGGCCTGGACAGGTCGCGGCTGATTCGGCCGCTGAGACGAGGAACGAGACGGTCGACCCAAGTGTGAGGCGACCGGATCAACGACAGAAAGCTGGTATCACCATGGTTCAACCCCCAATCACCGCCGATGCGAGACGCAGCCGCCGAGTAATCTCGGCTGCTCTCGCCGTCACCACGCTTGCGACGAGCGTGCTTGTCGCGTCGCCCGCCTTCGCGGACGATGCGCTCGATGATGGGATTGCGTCGGCTCTGGCCGCGGTTCCCGCCGAGCATGGGGTACTCCAGGATCTTGCAACAGATCCAGCCGGGTCGGCCGAGATTCCCACCGACCCCAGCGACGGCCTCATTCTTAACTCCACGCGTGGGGTGACGCTTGAGGTGGCACTCCCCTTCGCCGGCACCGCGGCCGACGCAGTGGACATCGCGGACTCCGCGGTCGCATACGACAACGGCAACGGCTCCAGCACGGTGCCGACCGCGAAGTCTGACGGCTCGGTTCAGATTACGACGGTCATCCAGGATGCCGACGCCCCCACCTCTTACGAGTACGGCATCGGTAGCGCGGGTGGGACGAGCCTGCGCCTGTTCGAAGACGGCAGCGTGGTTATTGAGGACGCGGCCGGCGTCACCCTCGGCGGTGTCGTTGCCCCGTGGGCGTACGACGCCGAAGGCACTCCGGTGAAGACCTGGTATGAGGTCGATGGTTCCTCGCTCGTGCAGGTCGTAGCGCACGACGCCGACTCCTACGCCTATCCGATCGTCGCTGACCCTTGGCTCGGCATCAACCTGTTCTCCTGGATCACCGTCGATTCGTACAACAGCCAGCCGCGCGTCAACTTGCAGCCCAGCCCCTGGGGCGCAGCGCAGTGGGCTTCCATCGGCGGGCAGATCGTCATGAATACCGCGGGGTGGGACGAAGCCTGGAACTGGAACAGCACCGTTCGCTCGGGACTCAACAAGGACAGCCAGCGCCAGCAGTTCGAGTGCCACTCGCTCGGATCACCGTTCGCGGGCACCTGGAACCTGGAAAAGTTCCGCCCGAACCGCACCGTGCACTGGAGCGCTGGCGTCGCTATTCACCACTGCAACTGGACAACGCCCACCCTCTACTGAGGTAACTCCGGCCGGGGCAATGCAGTCGCCCCGGCCGGGACCTCACCTCACTTGCTATATGCCATGATCGGGTATATACCTAAATCATGACTTCCTTCACTCAGCCCGCATACTGGATTCTGGCCAGCCTCGCGGGCGGCCGCCGGCACGGGTACGAGATCATGCGCGAGACCAGCGCCGCCTCGAATGAGCAGGTGACCATCAAAGCAACCACCCTGTACGCGGCCCTGGAGCGGCTGGAACGCGACGGGCTGGTGGTCTCTGACGGAGATGAGGTGGTCAACGGGAGAGCGCGCCGTTACTTCCGGATCACGGAGCAAGGCTCCGCTCGCCTGGCAGCCGAGGTCGATCTGATCGAGCGATCAGCGCGGGCAACCCGCTCGCGCCTCGCAGCAGGCCAGGCGGCTTCTGTGTCGCCACGAGTCGCGGTGGTGTGACGATGACGGAACAGGAGCGGTTCAAAGATCTTCTGCGCTGGTACCCACGAGCATGGCGGGTTCGCAATGGCGACGTACTGCTGTCGACCATGCTCGACGAGGCCGAACGGGCGGGCCGGAACGCACCCACGACCGCCGAGCGGTTCTCTGTAGTCGCGCATGGGCTCGGAGTTCGGCTGGATCGGCGGTTTGCGATCGTCGCGGCGATCCTGGCGCTCTTGACCGCCGCCGCCGGCGCCGCCTCGGTGTGGGCCCTCCCTACTGTGACCGGAGCAGCCTGGGTGCTCCCAGCCCTCACCGTGTTCCTCGGTCCAACCCTCGTTGTTGCCGCGGGGATCGCGCTGGTCCGAGAGCGCGGCCTGGTGACCGAGCCGCGCGCCATACTTGCTCTCATCCTCTCTGTGCTCGCGTTGGCGGCGGCCGCCCTCACCCAGCTCTCGTGGGCGCTGGGGTTTGATGCCGCCGACCGCGGCATGCCAATCACCGGGCTCGCGGCCGCCTGGCCCTGGCTGTTCATCACAGCCTGGGCGGTGGGAGCGGCCGCAATCGTGACCTTGGTCAACGCGGCGCTACGCCGCACTCGCGTGCGCCCCAGCGCCGGCATCATCATCTCGGTCGTCGCTGGAACTCTGCTCGCGCCACCGATCGGAATGAGCCTGATATCTCCCTACACGGTCGCCGCAGCTGCCGTCGCGATGGCGCTGGCAATCATCGTTTCGAAACGGGCTCCCGTGCAGGCTCGAGAGTCGTCGAACCGGTCGGAAAGCTTGGGAGCGAACGAGATTCCCGCTCGGACACGCGCAGTCGCGCGCACGTCCGCCGCAATCTCCGCCGTCGTGTCAGCAATCGGCGTCGCCTACGCCCTCACCGGATCTCAGTGGGGAGGTACGCGTGATCAGACAGAGGCAATGGGACAGGGCATCACCCTTGCGCTGCTCGCCGCCCTACCCCTCCTCGCAGCGATCGGCGTCAGCGTCGTCGCGCGCGGCCGTACCCGGCCGCTGCATACCTGGGGGCCGCTGCTGCTCAGCAGCCTCGCACTGGGCGGTGTCGCTGTCGCCTACCGGGGCTCCCCCGCGTGGGACAGCATGGCACCGGGATTCGCGGTCAGTTCTGTGCTCGGCGGCGTCGCGATCGCATGGTGGACCGCGCCGCGGCTGCCTGGAGCTGTGCGATTGCGCGTCACGATCGCGCTACTCATCGGAGTGGTCTACGCGGCTTTCCTCGGTATCCTCATCACGCCGATGCTGGCGTTCTGTCTCCCTCTCATTGCTGCGGCGTTCGTCATCTGGACACCCGGCAAGCCCTCCCACGGCCCGCGCTCGAATGTGGTCGACGCGCTGTCATCGTCCGGTAACCCACTGCCGACCCCGAGCTGATGAATCGCGCAGCTCGACCCACCCCGATGCAGCGAGTCCTCACCGCCACGACCACTCTCGTGGTCACAGCCGGTCTCCTGACTGGCTGTGCACTGCTGGATCGCCATTCGCAGCTGACGATCGCGATGCTGATGGACGACGAGGGCTACACCGTCGACGTGACCACCAACCCCGTCGATATCACCGACACAGTCTGCGGCGACGACCTCAAGTGCGTTGAGGCATACAGCACCGACGAAGCGAACTACTACCGCTTCACAAGCCGCGACGCGGCGGCCTCCTACGCCGCGTCCGTCGACGACGGATTCGCTGTGCACTACATCGCCATGGACTTCACCGGCAAGAACAACGTCTCGACCGATGCCCAACGATCAGCCATGGAGCGACTCGCCGGCACATGGCAGGACTACGACGGGCCCTTCCCCGATCGGTAACGCGCCCCGTCATCCCGGCCTTGGTCCCGTACTGCTACTCGCCCACCCGACGACCTCCCGATTGTGTGGCCGCTCCTCTGTGGTGTCCAGGCCGCCCAGCGTCGCGTGCGGGGGCCTGATCATCAACTCCCTGGTGGGGGTGAGAAAGGGTCGCAGCGCCGGCCCTCAAGGTCTGTGTTCAGCCGTGGTGGATGGTCGCACCGTCGCCCTTGCGTCTGACGACATAACGGTCGGTGGCTGCGCTGCGCTCGACGATGCGGCCGGAGCGCCGGAGGTTTCCCGCTGCCTTCTCGGCCAGCTCCTCCGCGAGCTTCTGCGACCGTTCGCTGTACCCGCTCGTTGAGCAGCGCGGTCACACCACCTCACTCGCGCGCCTCCGAGTCGTAAACGGCCTCGGCAGCCAGCTGAGCCAAGGTCTCCTCGGACGGCAATGCCGCAGCCTCCGCAGAACTTAGCTCATACCGAGACACCGCCACGGGCTGGCTCGTGCCTGCGAGAGCGTAACGAACTACGGTCTCGTTCTTGTCTGCCACCAGGAGCATCCCCACCGTGGGCCGGTGGACGTCGTCTATGCGGAGTCGATCGTCGACGAGTGCGACGTAGAAGCTCAGTTGACCGGCGTCGCGAGGGTCGAACTTGGTGGTCTTAAGTTCGATGACGACGTAGCGCAGCTGCTCGACATGGAAGAACAGCAGATCGACGTAAAAGTCATCGCCGTCCACTCCGAAGTGGACCTGCCGGCCAACGAAGGCGAACCCTCGGCCGAGCTCTCGGAGCGTTTCGACGATCCGGTTCGTGAGGCGTTCCTCGAGGTCCCGCTCGGATGCATCCGAGTCGATCGCGAGGAAGTCCAGCGTGAAGGGATCCTTTGTGATCTGTTGCGCAAGTTCGGAGTCGGAGGGTTCCAGAGCGGCAGCGAAGTTGCTCGGCGCGGCTCCCTCGCGTTCGTGCAGGCGGGTCTGGATCTGGTGCACGAGCACAGCACGGCTCCAGCCGTGCTGCACGTCCTTTGCTGCGTACCAATCACGCAGATCCGCCGTATCGAGCTTGTCGAGAAGGTGTGTGATGTGGCCCCACGGCAATTCTCCGACAGGTTGTTGGAGAACTGCATCCTCGGTCCAGTTCTCCGCGAACCGACGCATGTAGGCCAGGTTTGCGAGCGAGAAGCCCTTCATGGACGGGAACTCGGCTCGCAGATCGTTTGCGAGTCGGCCCAGGACGCCGGTGCCCCACTTCTCCACTCGCTGACGGGCGAGAATCGTGTTGCCGATCCGCCAGTACAGTCGCAGCAACTCCGTGTTTGCCGCCCTCTGCACGGAGAACCGCGCTTCCCGGACTTGGCGTCTCAGCAGGGCCAGGGTTTCGGCGTAGCCTGCCGGTTCGATCTCGCTCATGTCCCCCGGTTCGTCGTCTGCTCCAATTCTCCAACAGGCTGTTGGAGAATTGCACACGTCATCGGGAGAGGCCGCCGCGGTCGCGCTGCTGCGTGAGCCCCGCTCGGGTTTTGCGGGGCTTGGGGGTGCGGCCGGTCGGCGTGGTGACCGCCTCGCGGGGGTGCTTCGCGTTGCCGGTGTCCGCTAGGACGCGGCCGCGGACCTCCTGCTCCGACGCGGTGCCTTCCAGCGACCGCGCGAAGGTGTCTCGCCGCTCTGCGCTGTCATACGCCACCGTGCTGCCGTTACGGGCTGCCCGGGCGTCCTGAGCGGCGTCAGCGGCCTCTCTGTCGGCCTGTGCGGCGATGTCGGGATCATCGGCCTCCCACGCGCGGCCGCGTGCGTCGTCGGCGTCCCTGTCCCGGCCCTCGGCGGTGGCGAGGAGGATCTGACTGGCGGTCAGCTCCTCGCCGGAGCGGCGGCGTTCCTCACGCGCTTCTGCGCGGTCGCGCTCCGCTTCTCGGAGCGCCTGAGCGACGGCGGCGGGGTCGGCGCCGGGGCGGTCGACGTCGACGCCGTAGCGGTCGCGGACCTCCCGGCGGATGGTGTCGTGCGCGGCGGCCGCGGTGTCGTCGTGGTCACGCCACGCGGTCGCTGTCTCGTGCACGCCGGCAATGTCCTCGACGCTCGCGCGAGTCCACCACTCGGGCTGGTTCACGACGGCGAGCTGGGCACGGGCGGCGCCGCGCTCGGCGTCGAAGCGTGCTTGCAGCTCGCGCGCCCCTTGACGGGCGTCCGCCTCCCGCTGGCGGGCAAGTTGCTCGCGCAGCCGGGAGATACGTTCCCCGAACTGCGAGGCCACTGTCAGGGCGATGCGCAGCGAGTCATCGAACGTCTCGCCTACGCCGTCTGTCTCATCGGCCATGATCGTTGGTCCCTTCTATCCCCTGCCGTTGCCGTCACGATCGCGTGACGTGTCGGACGTTGAACGTTTGCGTGGGGTGATCGGGTTGGGCAGCGGCGAGCGTGTGCCGGGAGCGGCGAGGCCGCGCTGCGCCCTGCGCACCGCTTCCTCTTCCGGGGTGAGCGCCGGCTCCGCCGGCTGCGCGGTGTCCTTCGTCGCGATCGCGGGTAGCCGCTCCTGAATCGCGGCGAGTTTGCCGCGCAGCGATTCGGTCATCTGCTCGGCGCGTCGCGCGTCCCCGGCGGCCTTGTGCGCGTCGAGCAACGCGACCGACAGTCGGCCGAGCTGGCGGAATAGGATCGCCTCCGCGGCGGTCCCGCGTCCGGCTGTGGCCGCCTGCAACAGGATCATTGCTGCGCCGGATGCCGAGCCCATCCGCACCGGCTTGGGTGCGGACTGGTGAGCGCGGATGTGTGCGCTGCGGGACAGCTCGCGGGCTGTCTCCGCGAGAGGGCCTGGTGTCGTCTCGACCCGCTGCGACCAGGCCGCGAACGCTCCGGCCGTCTCACGGGCGACGTGCGCCCATGTCGCCCGGTCGGTCGCCGGCACGTCACGCAAACGGGTGCGCAGTTCCCCCAGCTCCCGGCTGTACTGCTCCCACAGTTGCGGGTCCGGGGTCTCCTCCTCCCGGCCCGGCGCGACGGGTCGGTACTGCCACGGGTTCTTGCTCGTGGCGCGCCACTCCTCGACCGCGGCCTGCGCGGTCTGCGGGCCGTCCGGCCACCCCTCGCGCAGCCGCGGGAGAGTCAGATCGCGAGCGAGACGGCCGCCGCCGTACCACACGGGACGGTCCTCCCCAGTGGGGCGCAGAGCCACGGAGTAGCCGGCCACGACATCATCGCGTCCGGCCGCGTAGCGGGGGCGGATGAGCACCCCGCCGCGGCGCATCCGCCGCACGAACTCTCCTTCGTCCAGCGACGCGATCGCTGCGGCGCGCACCGTGCGCTCCAGCCGGTGCGCGTCGACCTCGACCCTTCCTCGGCGGTCGGCGCTCTCGCGTTCGCCCGGCTTGACACCGCGCTCACCCATGCCGAGCTGACGGGATTCCAACGGCGTCAGGGAGTGCTCGCGCTCCAGGTCGCGGCACACGTCCTGGGCGCGTTTGAAGTCGTTGTGCGTGCTCGCCTTCGTGCCGTCCTCACGCACGAGCGACACGGCGATGTGCACGTGATCGTTGCCGTTCTTCGACAGCCCGTGTCGCACCGCGACCCACCGGCACGGCGCCTTTCCTGACTCCTCGGTGAAGCCCATCCGGTCGACGAACTGCTGCGCGATCGCGCCCCACTGCTCATCGCTGAGCTGGCCCTCGTCGGCGTGCAGCGACAGCGAGCAATGCCACACGTCCGCGGGTACTCGCCCGGTGTGCAGCTCGCCGGTCTGAGGATCTTCGAACCGCACCTGACGAGTCACATCGACGCCGTAGGCAAGCCGCGGAGTGTCCAGCGCGATCCCAATTTCGCGTGCCGCGGCGGCGTCCAGAACCGCATACCCGTGGCGCGCCATGATCGCGTGATCGCCCGCAACAAGATGCTGCTCGGTGTGCTCGTTGGCGCGCCCCTCCCCCGCCAGGTACGTCATCAGTCCGACAACGCGAGTGCCGCGCGTGATGTTCGGGATCATGCGCCGGCCAGCTTGCGGATCGTCTCGTCGATGCGCGCGCTCAGCCGGCGGTATTCCGCGACGACGCTCTCGGCCTCCGCCGGGAACCGACCCTCCGTGTTCGCGTACCGGGCGAGCTGGTTGACGTTGTTGGCCACGGTGCCGAGCGTGCGCGACAGAGCGAACAGTTCTGCGATCGTCTGCTTCTGCTCTGTGCTGGTTTCGACGTTCGCGTTCATGCCGGCCTCGACCAGGAACCGCGGCACCGTTACGCCCGCGACAATGGCGCGGGCACGCAGCTGCGCGTCTTCCTCGGCGTTGGTCTTCACGACGTACCGGCCGGCGTCCCTCGGGGTTTCGGAGTTCGCGCGCCGCTGACGGCCGAACAGTCGTCGCTCGCTCTGCTCCGCCATGTTCTCACCGTCCCATCGGCCCAGCGCAGCGAACCCGCCTCCTGCGGGGACCATACGACCAGTATGCACCGCCGACCGCGCCGGGTCCAGACTTAGGGTACCTAAGTCTATAGCTTGCTCTACCAGCGGCTCCGCCCCGACCAGAACGCTAGTGGCGGAAGGGCTACCCCGTTGGGGCCGTTTTCTCTCTCGTCGACAGACTCGACCACGATCCAGATGAGTCGCACGAGCGACGCAACCGTGAACCCTGATGAGGCAGCCCAACGAGCGCGGGAACTGATCGAAGCGGATGTGAACACACGGGTCGAGGCCGTGCATCAGGTCGTGGCGGCGACGAACGATGCGGACGACGCCGAGCGACGCCGGAAGGACGCCACAGCTGCCCACGAGCGCGCGTGACGTGCAGCGATTGATGCGGGCTGGTCGGAGAAGGGCCTGCGCGCGACGGGCGCGCGCGCACCCGGCCAGACGAGCCGTCCCCGCCGTGCTCGTAGCGCCAACACCCGATCCTCAACTGGTGCTGGTTCCGCCTCTTCGGAGGAGTAGCCTCCGGCTCTAATCTTCGCAACGGCCCCCGTCACGCTGCGCGCTGACGGGGGCCGTTGCGTGGGGCAACTACGTTGCCTCTCGGCCTGTGGATGATACGCGCCGGTTTCACTGCGGCAAGGGCTTTCGCGGCATATCCTCCCTCGCTGCGCTCAGTCCGGTATTCCACGGTCCCTTGCCTCCGCGCCCCCAACGCTGTGATTCGGCTTCTGCCGAAAGGCAATGAGGTTTGGGGAGGAGAAGTGCCATGAACGATGAACCGCTCACCGTGTACTCCAAGGCCGGATGTGTGCAGTGCACCGCGACGCTGCGGGCCCTGGATGCCGCCGGCATCGCATACCGGGTGGTCGACCTCGCCGGCGATCCGGTGGCGTTGGAACACGTCAAGGAGGCCGGCTTCCTCCAGGCGCCCGTTGTCGAGGGTGCCGGCGATCCATGGTCGGGTTTCCGCCCCGATCGGATCGACGAGCTGGTCAAGTCAAGGGCGCGTGAGCGATGAGCACGAGGGTGAGCTTCGCGACGATCCAGACCACGCTCCCCGGCGGCGACGAGGACCACTACCGGCTCTCGCAGAAGGTCGCCGAACGCGACCAACAGCTGCACGACTACGGCCGGCACGGGTACCGGCTGGCGAACACGGTGACGGTCGCTGGAACAGAGTTCGTGACCGTCATCGACACACTCACGAAAGAGGACGACTGATGCTGCACGAGCACTCCCCCGCCCCCGTCCTGCTCACCCCCGATGAGGCGGCAGCGATCCTTGGCCGTGACGCGGCAGAGCTACGACGGTGGCGCGAACAGAACGTCGGTCCAACCTTCCACGACCTCGGCCGCGGGCTCATCCGATACAGGCGCGACTCGGTGCTGGACGCCGCAACAGCTAGCCCGGCTCTATGAGCCGAACCCCGATCCGCCCGACAATTTCCTCGGAAGCCTTCGGTGCCCGCGACGACCCTCGTATCGTGGATGCATGGGCGAACGGAGAGCGCTTCAGGTGGTCGTGCCCAACGTGGTCGGGTTGCCGTTCCATATCGGGAGGGATGTGGCCTCCAAGGCGAGCGTAGCTCTCGCGAACCCCGACCCCGACGGGCCACCGATCGGCAGTCTGGCATGGCCCGGTCTGTACTACATCGTGAGACAGAACCCGGCGCCGGGAACTGTGCTCTACGAGTGGGATTCAGTCGCAGTCGAGGTCGTCAAGCACGGCGACAGCCCCGACCCTGCACCGGCAATCCCCCGCCCCGCTCCGCCAACGAACACGGCCCACGCAACTCCCGAACGCGAAGGCTACGTGGATCTCACCGACAAATGATCTGCTGAACGCGGCCGCGGCAGACCCGCGTTGATGTTCTCGGACTGCGCCAATGCGCGACGAACGGACGCGGAGCTGACGTGCAGCGTCTTGGCGATCGTGTCCCACGTTGCCGGCGGGGTCTGGGCGCGCATCTGACGGGCGACCTCGATCCGCTCGGCGCTCATCACCGTGGGGCGACCGCCGACGCGGCCCTGGGCTCGCGCGTATTCCAGACCGAGCCGGGTGTTCTCCCGGATCGTGTCCACGCGCAGCTGCGCGAACACAGCGACGATGCCGAACAAAGCCCGGCCCATCGGGGTCGTGGTGTCGATCACCGGTTCGGTGAGGCTCTTGATATCGACGCCCTTGTCCTCCAGCTCATGCAGCGTCTCGATGAGGATGCGCTCGGTCCCTCCGAGCCGGTCCAGGCGGCGCACCAACAGCACGTCGCCGGCGCGGAGGTAGTCCATGCACGCGAGCCACTGCGGGCGATCCTTGACTCGGCTGGAGTCGCCGTGGTCGACGAACACGCGCTCTGCTCCTGCCGCCTGCAGCTCGGCTTCCTGCGCCTTCGGGTTCTGCTCACGCTTGGACACCCGGGCATATCCGACAACGGTCATTAAGCGTCCTCCTCGGGCAGGCCGTAGCGTCGGCGTGTACGTCGGCCGAGCGCGTCGACGTCGATCAGGCCGTCCACGCAGGCAGCTGCATCGGCGAGATACTCGGTGCTCGTCCGGAGACTCGACATCGCGGTGCTGTGCGCAGCGTCCGCCACGACCTTGGCCCGCATCGCCTTCTCGTCAGCGTCGATCATCGCCGTCCCAATCCCCGCTCGCTGCTTCTGCTCTCCGGCGGCCTCCGTCGCCGTGTAGAGCGGTCTTCCGATGGCGGGCGGAGGATGCCTGCCGGGTCCTGGCCGAACGCGCGTCGCTGCGTCTCGATCAATGCGCGCACCTGCTGTCCCTGCGGGGTCTGCTCGAACAACAGCCCCGACATCGCGTCGTGCTGCGCGGCGCGATCGTGCTCGGTGAAGCTCTGCACGCGATCGCGGAGGTAACTGGCCAACGGCCGCTCCGAGCTGGCGACGGCCTGGAGCCGCACGGTGCGCAGCTCGTCGACGTCGACACGCTCCCAGTCGATCCGGTAGCCGGCGGCCGCGGCGAGCTGGGTGACGAACGCACTTTGGCTGCGGGTGTTGCCGTCTCTCATGGGATGCAGCGCTGTCAGTTCGCCCCAGTGGTATGCGAGCCTGTCGACGAACTGGTCGTGCGGCATCCCACGGAGGTAGTTGTCGCGGCGCAGCCCGTCGTCGATCGCGCGGGCCTGCGGCGGGATGAACTCGGGCCGGCTGTACGGGATACCGGTCCCCATCGCCTGCGCGTCGACGTCGCGCAGGCGACCGGCGAACGGGTATATCTCGTCGAACAGGCGGCGGTGAATCGCCTGGAGCTGCGCGACGTTGAAACGCTCCGGCAGCGGTTCGCGGGACATAGCCGCCCACCGTACGGACGCAACG
>NZ_FNPZ01000006.1 GCF_900107435.1 Herbiconiux ginsengi | reverse complement strand
GGTCGGCGCCCGGCTCTTCGACGACCACGTCGAACTGATCGTGAGCGACACCGGGATCGGGCTCAGCGAACTGGAGCAGACCAAGCTGTTCGACCGCTACTTCCGCGCCGAGGGGGTGCGCCAGTCCACCATCCACGGCTCCGGACTCGGCCTCACCATCAGTCGCGACATCGTGCGACGCCACGGCGGAGACCTGGTGGTCTCGAGTGCCCTCGGCGTGGGCACGACCTTCACTGCGTCGATCCCCCGCGCGCGCTAAACTCCGACTCACAGAACATTTCGATCGAGGGGGGTCTCGGCGCATGGTACTCGACCAGCCGACTCTCCTCATCGTCAGCGGGCTCGTGATCGTGCTCTGCGGAATCTCCTTCATCACGAACACCGCGATGCGCCGGAACGACGCGTCGGGCAGGCTCTGGAGCATCTCCTACATCGCGGGCATGCTGACCGCGCTGTCGTTCCTGGTGTGGAGCGTCTCGCCCTATCTCTGGTGGGTGCTCGCCATCGGCAACACCGCCTACGTCATCTCGATCGGCGCCATCTGGTCGGGCTCGCGGGTGTTCAACGGCCGCAGCTCGTACATCTGGGTGGTGCTGGCCGGCGGAGGCGTCGTCGCGCTGCTCACCGGTCTGGAAGGGCCTGACGGCGGCATCTGGACGGGCTCGACGGGGTTGTTCATCGGCATCGCCGTGTTCGCAGGGCTCGGCGGCGCCGAAGCGATGCGTGCCCGGATGCGCCGCAACCTCAACGCCCGCATTATCAGCCTCTGCCTGTGGATCGTGTGCGGCTTCTACGTGCTGCGCAGTTCGATTTTCGTGACCATGGGGCCGGACAGCTCGATCTTCACCACCTACTTCGGCTCGCAGATCACGACGATCATCACGATCGTGCTGGTGCTGCTCGGCACCATCTCCATGTCGATCCTGCAGGCGGAGCGGTCCGGCGCCCGGGCGCTCGGCGACGTGACGGTCGGCGTGCACTCGGTGGTGGGCGTGCTCTCGGCCGCGTCGTTCATGCAGCAGTGGGCCGACTGGGTCGAACGGGCATCCTTCAACGGCGACCGGCTCGCGATGATCGCGATGGACGTCGACAACCTGCCGCAGATGAACACGGCGTTCGGCCGCACCTTCGGCGACACGGCCATCCGCTCGGTCGCCCAGATCGTGCGCCACTACTCGCCCACGACGTCGCTGCTCGGGCACACGGGTGCCGGGCGGTTCGTGATCGTGGTGGTGACGGCCAACGCCAACGAGGCCGAGCGGCTCGCCATCCGGCTGCAGACCGCTCTGGTCGACGAGCCGATCGACCCGCAGCAGTCGCTCCGCGCCACCGCCAGCTTCGGCGTGGTCGACACCGACGCCTTCGGCTACAGCCTGCCCGCCCTCCGCCGCGCCCTCGACGACGCCACCCTCACGGCCCGCGACGAGGGTGGGAACCGCATCGTGGTCGGTAGGGTCGCAGCTGCCGGGTAGGTAGTGGGTACCCGCCGCCACTTCCCGCGATGCGCGGCCTGCGGTCGCGCGTCGCTCGCTGCTCGCGCCGCCGCTCCTGCGGCGCGAGGCGACATGTTCGGGTGAGGTCGCTGACGCGGCCTCGCCCTCACCCTGGGTCGTCTGAGCGCGGCCCGCGGCCTGCGGTCGCGGGGGGACTATTGGGGCGGGGCTATCGCGATCGTGAGCTGGTCGGTGGCGGTTTGCTTGGCGTAGTCGGTGGAGTCGGGGGCCGACTGGAGGAGGATCTCGTAGGTGAACGAGAGGGTCATCGACGTGGCCGCCGGGTCGAGGGCGGGCAGCACGAAGGTCTGGCTGTAGCTGTAGGGGTCTTTCACCAGGTAGCCGGGCGCCACGGAGGCCTGATCGGTCAGCGGCGCCGGAGCCGGCAGCGAACCCTTCGGGCCGTCGACCGCGGGGGTCACCGAGACACGGGAGAGGTAGATCTTCTGGCCCTGGTCGGAGCCGAGCTTGCCCGTCATCGAGAAGCTCAGCGGCTTGTTGGCCGCCGCGGTCCACTGATCCATGCTGAGGGTCGAGTAGTAGGTGACGGTGAGCGAGATGTCACCCGCCTTCAGTTCGTGCTGGGTCGAGCCCGTGGCCAGCTCGTTGATGATCGGGGTGATCGTGGCGCTGGGCGTCGGGGTCGACGACGACGTCGATGTGGCCGAGGCGGAGTTGAAGCCCGGCTGGTCCCAGGGGGCGGTTCCGCATCCGCTCAGCCCGGCGACGACCGCTGTGGTCAGCCCTGCGGCTGCCGCCAGAACCGCTGCTCGGCGGCCTCGTGCCCCGCGATCACGCGCCATCGGTTCGCCCCCATCTTCGACCTGAGCCAATCTTAAGGCGATCTTGACGAGACGCTGTCGCATTGAAGCCGGGAACGCTTGGGGTCGTATCCCAGACTGAGGACATGGCAGAGATCATGAACCCGTACGTCACGGACCGCACCGACCTCGGTGCCGGCCTGGACGACCTCGCGAACGACTTCATCGAGTCGGTCGAGGCACTCCCGACGTACCGCCCCACGATCGGATGCATCATCCCGGCATACAACGAAGCCGAGTCCATCGGCGCCGTGCTCGAATCCCTCCTGGGCCAGACCCGCCTCCCCGACGTCATCCACGTGGTCGTGAACAACACCACCGACGACACGGTGAAGATCGCCGCGCAGTACGCCGGCCCGCACCTCAAGGAGGTCGACGGCATCGAGCAGTTCACCGAGGTCTACGTGCACGACATCGGCAAGAACAAGGACAAGAAGGTCGGCGCCCTCAACTACGGCTTCCAGCTGGTGGAAGGCTGCGACTTCCTGCTCGGCGTCGACGGCGACACCACCGCGGCCCCGGATGCGGTCGAGCGTCTGGCCGAGGAGATCACCTCCGACAGCCGCATCGGCGGCATCTCGGCCATCTTCTCCATCGACGACCGGCCGATCAAGGGCTTCGTGGCGAAGTTCCTGATCACCGGCCAGCGCTTCCAGTTCGCCGCCTTCAACATGCAGAACATGCTGAAGGGCCGCAACATGGCGGTGCTCGGCGGCCAGTTCTCGATCTTCAGCACCAAGGCGCTGCGCCAGATCATGGTCGAGAACCACCAGGACACCCCCTGGGTGAAGGACTCCGAAGTCGAGGACTCACTGCTGTCGCTGCAGATCAAAAGCGCCGGCTACCTCACCAAGATCTCGGCCCAATCGCGAGCGGATGTCGGAGGCATGACCACCCTGCGCGGCCTCGACGCCCAGCAGGTGAAGTGGAACTTCGGCGCCATCGAGCTCATGTGGCCGGGCCAGCGCGGCGACACCAAGGGCCAGCCGTTCCACCCGAACCTGCGTCTGCGCTGGCTCGAGAACCTCTCGATGCTCACCAACCTGGTGACCCGCGTGCTCTTCGTGCTGCTGCTCATGGGTTCACTCTCGATCAGCGCGTTCGTGTTCTCGCCGATCTGGCTCATCCCGCCGGCGGTCGCGATCCTGCTGAACCTGCGCACCGCGCTCTCCATGCAGAACCGGAACGGGCGCGACCTGGTGTTCGCCCTGTTCCTCTTTCCCGCCGAGATCTACATGTGGGTGCGGCTCGGGCACTTCCTGCGGGCCTGGACCAAGTTCCTCAGCCGCAAGCAGACCGACAACTGGGCCGCCCAGGCCAAGGCCGAACGCGGTCGCGGCAACGGCTACCTGGTGCCGCTGGTCATCCTCGTGCTCGTCGTCGCCGTGATGGTGCTGGGCTGGTTCCAGCTCGACCCCTTCATGCAGTCGACCATCCTCTGGATCGGGTGGCCCGTGCTCGGCGTCATCACCGTCATCCAGACGCTCAGCATGGTGGCGAAGGTGCTCCGCCGCTACCGGGGGTACAAGGTTTGACCCCATTCCGATACGTCGAACAGGACGTGACACTCGCTCTCCTCTGCTCCATCGGAGACGAGAGCCGCGGCCGGTTCGTGCTCGACTTCATCAACCTCTGGGAGACCCGATCCCAGAGGTTGATGAACGCGCTCGGCAGCCACGACTTCGACGAAGCCGATGTCGTGCTGCTGAGCATCCGCAGCAGCAGCACCATGCTCGGCGCGTGGCCCCTCGAGGCCATCGCCGGCATGGTGCATGCTGCGGTGAAGAGAACCGATCTGGCCGGATGCGTCGGTCACCTGGCCCGCTTGCGCGAGGTCGGTGCGGCCACCTGCCTCGAGCTCACCCTGCTCGTGGAGTCGCGCTGCTCATCCCCGACCGCCGGGGTGAGCTGAGCGCGGTGACCTCAATCGTCTTCGGAAGCAGCCAGACGGTAGCCGACCCCGCGCACCGTCTCGATCCAGCGCGGGGTGGTGATGCTGTCGGCGAGCTTCCGGCGCAGGTTCGCCATGTGCACCTCGATGGCGCGCTTGTCGGCCTCGCTCACGAAATGGGCGGTGACGTAGCTCTCGCCACGCAGCAGCAGCGCCAGGTCGGCCTTGCTGCGCACGCGGCGCTTCGACTCCATCAGGGCGTTCAGCAGGTCGAACTCGCTCCGCGTGAGCTCAACGGGGCCGCCGTCTTTCTTCTCGACGAGGCGCATCTCGGAGTTCACGCAGAGCCCGTTGTGCTCGAGCCAGCCGTCGTCGGGATCGAAGTTCTTCGGGGCCGCGGGTTCCGCGGGAGCAGCTGTCGGCACGGCCGCCGCGGCCTCGGGTGCGACAACGGCGTGCGCGGGACTGTGCGTCGGCGCCACGGGCTGGGCCGGGGCGACGAGGGGCGGCGCTCCGGGCGCGACCGGGGCGACCGGGGCCACCGGGCCCGACCCGTCGCTCGTGAGAACCTGGCGCGGGCGCCGCATCATCGCCTCGATGCGGGCACGCAATTCGCGCGGACGGAAGGGCTTCGTGACGTAGTCGTCGGCGCCGGCCTCCAGACCCTGCAGCGTGTCGATCTCCTCGTCGCGCGCCGTCAGCATCACCAGGTAGGTGTTGCTGAAGGCACGGATGCGCTTGGCCGCCTCGAAGCCGTCGATGCCGGGCATACTGACGTCGAGCGTCGTGACGGTGGGATCGTAGGCCCGCACCGCTTGAACGCCGTCGAGGCCGTTGCCGGTCGCCACCACTTCGAAGCCCGCCTGAGTCAGAACCGTCTCGAGCAGGTGGCGGATGTCAGCATCGTCTTCGATGATCACCGCGACGCGTCTTTCCGCATGAGAGTCCATTGCCACGATCGTACCAACGGATGGGGATCCAATTGAGTGTTTCAGCGCCGGAAGGAGCCCGGGTCGCGATCGTGAGCAAGGACGCTCTGTTCACCGGTGGACTCCGTCATTGGCTCGGGTCGAACGATCCGCAGCTCGACGTGGTGCTCGCCGCCACCAGCTGGGGCGACCTGCTGCACGACCCCGACTTCCCCACCGACCTCGTGATCCTGGACGCCGCGTCGAGCACACGCAACTCGGTCGAATCGCGCGTGCGCACCCTACGCGCCACCGGAACCGCCGTGCTCGTGATGACGACCACCGGCATCGGCGACGACCCCCAGCGTGCCGTGTCGGCGGGGGCGTTCTGCGTGCTCGACAAGAGCGTTCCGCTCGGGCTGATCGACGAGATGGCCCGCGGCGCCGTGGGCCTGCCGATCACCCATCGCGGCTGAAATGCACGATTTCAGCACGACCGACCGCCTATAAGGCACCGGTGGCACGGAGATCCTGCATAACGCTCGAGGACTCGTCAGTGAGCGTTGGCCGCCAGCTCGCGTGCTCCAGCGTTCCACCACTCCCCCGCGGTCGGGCCGCCGTTGCAGGTGCCGTCGCTCTCGCCGGGGGGCTTCACCCAGAGGTTCGCGTCTTGGGCGCTGCCCGAGGGGCTGACCGAGGGCTCCGCGCCGAGCGCCCGCCCGGGCGGGTTGCACCACTGCCCGTCGGAGCCGTTGCCGTTGCGCGAGGTGTCGATGACGTAGTGGGCGCCACCGGTCTGCGCCGAGATCTGCTCGGCATAGGCCTGTTCGAGGTCGGTGGCGTTGTAGTTCGAGACGTTGGTGGCGAAGCCGCGCGCCCGGTCGACCCCGGCGCGGTTCAGCAGGTCGGCCATCTCGGCCGCCGGCCCCCAATTGGAGTGCCCGGCGTCGATGTACACCGTGAGGCCGGCCTCCGCGAGGCTGTCGACGGCGCCGCCGATCTCACCCAGCCGCGCGTCGACGTTGCCGCACTCGCCGGCCAGTGCCAGCGCATCCGGTTCCAGGATGATCACGGCCGGGCTGCCGGAGAGCGCGTCGGCGATCTCCTGCACCCACACCGGGTACTGCTCGGCCGACAGGCCGCCGCTGGACTGATTGCCGCAGTCGCGGTCGGGCACGCCGTAGACCGTGAAGACCGGAGCCTGGCCGAGCTTCCCCGCCGCCTCCGCGAGCCCGGAGACGTAGCCGCCGATCTCGCCCAGCGGATGCCTCTCCGGGGTGAGCCAGATCGCGGTCGGCACCCGGGCGATTCGCCCGAAGGCCGCCGCATCCGCGTCGTCACCGGCGGCGGCGGCCGCATCGGCCGCCGCCTGCGCCGTCGATCCCGGATCGACGTAGAGGGATGTGTCGGCGAAGAGGTTGTCGGCCGCCGCACCTCCCTGCGCGAGGATGCCGCTCACCCCGACGACCGTGGTGGCCAGAACGCCGGCGATCGCCACGATCGCCACCCCCAGGCCGACGCGCGGCAGAACGGTGCTCACGAGGGGGTCCTCCTCCGGTCGGAGTCGTCCCACTCTAGCCCACGAGCGGCGGCGTCAGATCCTGCCCGGCGGCACTCGGCGCGCTGTCGGCGCGCTGGCCCGATCCGGCGACCGGCGTCGCGCGGGAGACCGTGCCGGCTGCGCCGTAGGCTTTCAGCCGCGACATGGTCTGGGCGAAGGGCACGGGCCTGCCGTAGAAGAAGCCCTGCGCATGGCGCACCCCGATGCCCACGAGGATGTCGACCGCATCCTGGGTCTCGATGCCCTCGACCACGGTGGAGTAGTCGAACGCGTCGCCGAAGCCCTGCAGCGCCCGCACCACCTCGCGCTGGCGGGTGTCGTCGAGGTTGTCGACCAGCGACCGGTCGATCTTCAGGATGTCCATCGGGATGCGCACGAGAGCGCCCACGCTCGACGCCTCCGAGCCGTAGTCGTCGAGCGCGATCAGCATGCCGAGCTGCCGGAAGTGCTCCGCCTGGGCGCGGAGGTCGTCGTCGATGTCCTTCGTCGAGCGTTCGTTGAGCTCGAGGCAGAGCGAGACATCCGGATACCGCGGCACGATGTCTTTGAGAAAGGCGCCGACGTGCTCGTCGCGGATCTGCTCGACCTCGAGGTTGATGGTCATCACCGAGATGCCCGGCACGATCTTGCGGAACTCCCGCGCCGCCTTGAGCGACGCCTCGATCACCTGCTTCGTGAGCAGGTCCATGCGGCCTAGCCCCTTCGCCTTCTCGATCAGCGACGAGGTGGAGATACGGCCGAGCTCCGGATGCGTGTAGCGCACGAGCGATTCGAAGGCCCAGATCTTGTCTTCCACCGTGTTCACGATGGGCTGGTAGACCACGTTGAGGATTCCGTCGTCGATGGCCTTGGCCACGATCTCGTTGATGCGGCTGGAGCGGTGGGGGGAGATGCCGATGCTCGACTCGAACGACGGACCGCCCTGCCGGCGGGACTTCTTGATGGCGAGCATCGAGTGGTCGGCGTCGACCACGATCGACTGCGGATCGGTCTCCTGGTGACCGGAGTAGGCCAGGCCCACGCTGACGAGGGGCCGGTACTCCCGGCCGCCCAGCATGGCCGGAGCACCGATGTTCGCCACGATGTGGTCGGCGACCGCCTTCGACTCCGCGAGGGACTGCAGCTTCGTGAGCACCACCACGAACTCGTCGCCGCCCACCCGGGCCACGAAGTCGTGCGGACGCACGCTGGCGCGCAGGCGCGTCGCCACCGTGGAGAGCACCTCGTCGCCGATGTGGTGGCCCTCGGTGTCGTTCAGGCGCTTGAACTGATCGAGGTCGATGAAGAGCACCGCGATGCCCGAGGCGTAGCTGCGGTCTTCGTTGAGTCGCGCCAGGGAGCGCTGGAAGGCGTTGTAGTTCGGCAGCCCGGTGAGCGAATCACGGTCGACGCGGTCGAGCAGGGTGTCGTAGGCGCCCCGCACCCGGGCTGTCTCGGAGGCGATGTGGCCGATCGCGTCCAGCGCCAGCTCGTCGTCGGGGGCGAACGGGGCACCGCCGTTCTTGCGGCTGGCCACCAGATATTCGGTGGGCTCGACGGCGTCTTCCTGATGCTCGGAGACTTCGGCGCCCGGCACCATGGACTCCGGGGTGAGCTGCGGATCGGTCACGTTGATCGACGAGAAGCGCGCGCCGATCTCGTTGCGGCCGGGTGGCGTGCGACGCACGTCGAACTCCGCGGCGTCGATCGCCCGGCGAGCGAACTCGACCATGGTCTCCTTGGGGTCTTGCTGCACGTCCCACGGCAGTGCGCGGGCGGCATCCACCACCCCGCTCAGACGGCGCTCGCTGTTGCGGGTCTGCCGGCGCTTCGCCGCACCGTAGAAGACGAGCGCCACCACGAGCAAGGGGATGGTGTCGCGCGCCAGGCGCAACTCCTCTTCCGACCCGTCGACGACACCGAGCATCCCGGTCGAGGCGACGTAGACGGCGATCGCCACCGCCGAGCACATCGCCAGCACACCGAGCAGACGCCACGGGCTGAGCGCGGAGATGCCGAAGGTGTGCTCGATGCTCCAACGACCACGTTCCCGCACGAACTCGAGTGCGAGCACGATCAGCATGTAGGCGAGCACGCTCAGCACGATCACGAGCGGCGGGTACCAGCCGAGTGACAGGAGCCACCGCGACAGGGCCACGAAACCGATGCCGCCGAGGGCGGCGACCCCGGTCCATTGCGCCGACATCCAGAGCGAGCGGGTGGTGATGGCCCGGGAGGCGAAGTAGGCCATGGTCCAGAGCCCCACCTCGAGCGCCGGATTGGCACCCGTCGCGCCCACGATGAGCAGGGCTCCGGCGACACCGAACGGGGGAAGACCGGTGACCCGGCCGATCGGCATCTGGTAGACGGCCGTGACGCCGACGCTGATCAGGAACACGACGCAGGTGATCCAGTTCGGCGGAGGCGAGGTGAGCCCGGAGACGACGCCGACCGACGCGGTCGCCATCGCCACGACGACCAGCAGGTAGGAGACCACCGCGGAGGCCTTGCGCTGCTCGGGCTCGGACATGCCGCGAGTTTATCCGCTGATCACCCGTTTCCGGGCCCTCCCGGCGCCGCGGGGGAGAGCAGTTCTCGCTCAGAGGCCGAGGGTGGCGAGGCCCGCATCCATCCGGCGGGCCAGCTCGGTGCAGCCGTCGTCGTTCGGGTGCGGGCCGCCGGCCGTTCGAAAGCGCAAACGAGACGGCAACCGACCCCATATGCGGAGCGGTTGCCGTCTCGTTTGCGGTTTCAGACGGGTCGCGGCGTCAGACGGTGGCGGGAACCGAAGCGTCGGCGGCGATGAGCTCGGCGATCTGCACGGCGTTCAGCGCGGCGCCCTTGCGCAGGTTGTCGTTGCTGATGAAGAGCGCGAGGCCGCGCTTGCCGGGCGCCGACTGGTCTTGCCGGATGCGGCCGACATAGCTCGGGTCGGTGCCGGCCGCCTGCAGCGGAGTGGGGACATCCGACAGCTCGACGCCCGGAGCGCTTGCGAGAAGCTCCTTCGCACGCTCGGGCGTGATGTCGTTGGCGAATTCGGCGTTGATGGCGAGCGAGTGGCCGGTGAAGACCGGGACGCGCACGCAGGTGCCCGCGACGAGGAGGTCGGGGAGTTCGAGGATCTTACGGCTCTCGTTGCGGAGCTTCTTCTCCTCGTCGGTCTCGCCCTCGCCGTCGTCGACGATCGATCCGGCGAGCGGGATGACGTCGAAGGCGATGGGGCGCACGTACTTCACCGGCGCGGGGAACTCGACGGCACGGCCGTCGTGCACGAGGTCGAGGAGGCCGGGCTGCTCGACGGCGGCGCGAGTCTGGCTCGCGAGCTCTTCGGCGCCGGCGAGACCGGAGCCCGAGACGGCCTGGTAGGTGTTGACGATGAGACGCTCGAGACCGGCTTCGGCGTGCAGCACCTTCAACACGGGCATGGCCGCCATGGTGGTGCAGTTCGGGTTCGCGATGATGCCCTTGCGAGCCTCGGCGATGGCGTGCGGGTTGACCTCGGAGACGACGAGGGGAACATCCGGATCCATGCGCCAGGCGCTGGAATTGTCGATCACCAGCACGCCGGCCGCGGCGAAGCGCGGGGCCTGGGCGCGGCTGCCGGTGGCGCCGGCCGAGAACAGGGCGATGTCAAGGCCCGTGGGGTCGGCGGTCTCGACGTCTTCGACCACGATGTCCTGGCCCTTGAAAGGCAGCACGGTGCCGGCGGAACGAGCGGTGGCGAAGAACCGGATCGACTCGATCGGGAAGTCGCGCTCTTCGAGAAGACGGCGCATGACCTTGCCGACCTGACCGGTTGCGCCTACGACGCCGACGTTGAGTGCCTTGCTCACGATGTTTCCTCTGCTCATAGGGTTCACAACTCGTCGCGAGCCGTCAATATTCGCCCTTCCCGGGAGATTTTAGGGCGAAAAGTGACGGGTCGCGAGGAGGAAGGGCGGCGGCGGGGTGGGTCAGCGACCGGTGCCGGCGTGCACGACGGCCTCTTCGGCGGCGTCGAGGCCGAAGGCCGTGTGCACTACCCGCAGGGCGTCGTTGATGGTGTCGGCGCGGGTCACCACCGAGATCCGGATCTCGCTCGTGGAGATCATCTCGATGTTGATGCCGGCTTCGAAGAGCGCCGTGAAGAGCTTGGCCGACACCCCGGCGTTGGTGCGCATGCCGGCGCCGACGAGGGCCAGCTTGCCGATCTGGTCGTCGTACTGCAGGCCTACGAAGCCCACCTCGTCTTGCTCGGCGCGGAGCGCGGTGAGCACGCCCTGACCCTCGCTCTTGGGCAGGGTGAATGAGATGTCGGTGAGGCCGGTGCTCGCGGCGGACACGTTCTGCACGATCATGTCGATGTTCGCGCCGGTCTTGGCCACGATCGTGAAGATCTGCGCTGCCTTGCCCGGGATGTCGGGAACGCCGACGACGGTGATCTTGGCTTCGGAGAGGTCGGTGGCGACCCCGGCGATCATGGGCTCTTCCACAGCACCCTCACTTCTCTCGGTGGTGGTCGACGGGGTGCCGGACTCGGCCTCCGTCGGGTTGTAGACGATGGTTCCCTCGTTGTTGTTGAAACTCGAGCGCACGTGGAGGGTGACGCCGTGGCGCCGCGCGTATTCGACGGCGCGGATGTAGAGCACCTTCGCGCCGTTGGCCGCGAGCTCGAGCATCTCCTCGCTCGTGATGCGGTCGATCTTCGAGGCCTTGGGCACGACCCGCGGGTCGGCGGTGAAGATGCCGTCGACATCCGTGTAGATCTCGCAGATGTCGGCGTCGAGCGCCGCGGCGAGCGCGACGGCGGTGGTGTCGGAACCGCCGCGGCCGAGGGTGGTGATGTCTTTGGTGTCACGGTTGAAGCCCTGGAACCCGGCGACGATCACGATCGCGCCCTCGTCGAGCGCCTCACGGAGCCGCACCGGCGTGACGTCGACGATGCGCGCGGCGCCGTGCCGCGCATCCGTGATCATGCCGGCCTGGCTGCCGGTGAAGCTGCGGGCGTCATGCCCGAGCGACTCGATGGCCATCGCGAGCAGCGCCATCGAGATGCGCTCACCCGCGGAGAGGAGCATGTCCATCTCGCGGGGGACCGGGATGGGGGCCACCTCGTGCGCGAGATCGAGCAACTCGTCGGTGGTGTCGCCCATGGCGGAGACCGCGACCACGACCTCGTTGCCCGCCTTGCGCGTCTCGACGATGCGCTTGGCCACCCGCTTGATGCTCTCCGCGTCGGCGACGGACGACCCGCCGTACTTCTGCACGATCAAGCTCACGTGGGACTCCTGGTGGCGCTGCACTGCTTGCGCTGTACTGGTTAGGGAAAGGGCTGCGAAAACCCGACTGCCCACTATATCGCGCGCGGGATGCACGAATCCTGCGCGCGAGCCGGTCCCGGGTGGCGGCACGGGCGGCGGATGCTCGGCGCCTGCGCGGCTCGCTCCAAGGCGATTCGCGGCATCCGTTCACGAGCCATTCACGCGGCCGGAATAGCGTCACGCTGTGACCAACTGGAACAAGAAGGCCTTGAAGGCTCGGCTGCGGGCCGACATCGCCTTCGACACCGCCATAAGGCCCGTGACGGCCGACGTCGCCACCCGCAGACTCGAGTACTTCAACATCGTGACCGGCGTGGATGCCGGCACGATCACGCCCGAGGCCGGGGCGGTGCTCTTCGACGAGCTCGCGGAGACGCTGGCGGCCTGAGGGGTCTCGCTCGACGCAGCTCGCCGTGCTACGTGTCGTTTCGGGCGAAAGAGCGTGCGAGTTCGCCCTCAGGAGCGGTCGATTGCGCCCTCGTTCGCCCGAATCGACAGGTCGTGCCGGGACGCGTGTCGATTCGGGAGGAGGAGAGCACGACCGAGGGCGTATTCGGGCTCGGTTGCGCTGTGCTCCTCCCGAAACGACGGCACGAGGCTATTTGGCCTGGTCGTAGCTGTCGACGATCGCGACCGTGACGGGGAACTGCACCGGGGCGTCGCCGAAGATGAGGCGCCCGGCCTCGACCGCGGCGGCGCGCAGTTGCTCGGCCACGGCGTCGGCGAGGTGCGCGGGGGTGTGCACCATCACCTCGTCGTGCAGGAAGAAGGCGAGGTGCGGGCGCTGTTCGAGGCGGGCGGGCGTGGTTGCGGAGGTGGCGAGCGCGGGCGCGGAGGTGGCGGGCACGCTGCCGCCGGGCGCCGTGCCACCGGGCTCGGGGCGGGCGGGCGCAGACGTTGCGGGCGCGGTGGTAGTGGTCGCGGGCGAGGAGGCGGCGGGCGTGGGCGCGGAGGCGGCGGGCGTGGTCGCGGACGTGGCGGGAGCAGTGCCGCCGGGCGCGACCGGGGCGACCGCGCGCGCATCCAGCAGCCAGAGGCGGCGACGGATGGCGCCGATCCAGCACAGCGCCCACTCGGCGGCGGTGCCCTGCACCACGAAGTTGCGCGTGAAGCGTCCCCAGCTGCGGGCGGCGGATCGGGCCCGGGATCGCGCGGCCTCGCTCGCGTCGTCGCCGCCCGCGGCATCCTGCACGTCTTGCCAGGCGTCGCTCGGCCGGGGCGAGGTGCGGCCGAGGCGGGTGGTGACCACCGCACCGGCCTCCCCGGCGCGCGCGGCGTCTTCGACGAACTTGATGGCCGCCGGATACGCCCGGGCGAGGCGCGGGAGCATGCGGCCGCTCTCGCCGCTGGTTCCGCCGTACATCGCACCGAGCATCCCGAGCTTCGCGTGCGCTCGGGTGTCGACGGCCCCCGACGCGACGATGCCGTCGTAGAGGTCTCGGTCGCGGCCCGCGGCGGCCATGGCGCGATCGCCGGCGAGGGCGGCGAGGATGCGCGGTTCGAGCTGGGCGGCGTCGGCCACCACGAGCTTCCAGCCCGGATCGGCCACCACAGCGCCGCGCACCTGCTTCGGCAGCTGCAGCGCTCCCCCGCCCTCGGAGGCCCAGCGGCCGGTGACCACGCCGCCCGGGATGTAGTTCGGATGGAAGCGGCCCGCACGCACCCAGGTGTCCACCCAGCTCCAGCCGTTCGCCGTGAGCAATCGGGCGAGCTTCTTGTATTCGAGCAGAGGCGGAATGGCCGGGTGGTCGATCTCTTTGAGCTCCCACGAGCGCGTGCTCGAGACGTTGAGGCCAGCGCGGCGCAATGACTTGACGAGTTCGGCCGGCGAGTCGGGGTTCACGGTGGGGTCGTCGAGGAGAGTGCGGATGCTCGCGAGCAGCTCCTCGAGACGCGCGGGCCGGATGCCGGGCGCCGCCGGGCGCGCACCGAGGAGTCTCGTGAGCAGGTCGTCGTGCAGGGCTGCGCTCCACGGCAGTCCGGCGTGCTGCATCTCGGCCGCGACCAGGCTGCCGGCGGATTCGGCCGCGAGCAGGAGCGCGATGCGGCTCGGGTCGGTGGCACCTTGGACGGCGGCGCGCTGCCGACGCCACTCGGTGAGCTCGGTGGGTTCGCCGGCCGGTCCCCCGCCCGACCCACCGTGCGCCGCTGGACGGCCCGCGGCATCCCGCGCACCGCTCAGGTCGGGTCCGACCGCGACGTCGCCGTCGCGCGTCGCGAGGTTCGACCGCATGGCCGGGTGGGATCCGCCGGCTGGATTCGCCTCGGCACGTGCAGACGACGGCTCGGCGAACTCGTCCAGGGCGTCGAAGAGGGTCGCCTGCTGCGGGGCGGGCGACGCCGGGCCGGGCGGGAGAACGTCAAGGCGGGGTGTCGTGTCCCATTCGTCGGACGGCGACTTCGCGAGGGCGGATGTCGCAGTGAGAGACGAATGGCGGAGGATCGCGTGCGAGAGGCGGAGGTCGACACATCGTTCCACACGCACGCCGGCCGCAAGCAGCCCGGGGTACCAGCGCGCAGTGTCGCTCCAGACCCACCGCGGATGCTCCCGTTCGAGCCGCGCGACCGCTTCCGGCAGCTCGGTCACCGCCACGTCGATCGGCGGCGACTCCACGGGTTGGCGGGCGAACGGTTGCCCGCCGACGGGCGGCGGCACCACGGCGGAGGGAGGCGACGCGTCAGCGGACGGGGGTGCCCCAGCGGACGCAGGGTCAACGGCGGATGGAAGCGCCGCTGTGGGCGGGAGCGCGTCAGCGGGTGGGGGTTCCGCGGAGCGCCCGGGCGCCACGGTGGGCGCGGGCACCGCCACGAGCGGGGGCGCCGCAGCGGGCGCAGGCACCGCAGCGGATGGAAGCGCCGCAGTGGGCGGGAGCGCGTCAGCGGGTGGGGGTGCCGCGGAGGGCGCGGGCGCAACCGCAGCGTTCGGCGCCGCGGCAGCGGGCGCGGGATCGGCGATGGGGATGAGGCGCACGCGGCCGGGGCCCGCATCCGTCACGATCACGAAAGGGACCGCCGGCCGAGGTTCAGCGGGGCGGCCGGGCATGCTCAGCTCTCGACGAGCCGGCGCCCTTCGAAGGCGCGGCCGAGGGTGACCTCATCGGCGTATTCGAGGTCGCCGCCCACCGGGAGCCCTGACGCGAGGCGGGTGACCCGGATCTCGAGCGTGGTGAGCAGGCGGGAGAGGTAGGTGGCGGTGGCTTCGCCCTCGAGGTTCGGGTCGGTGGCGATGATCACCTCGGTGACCGTGCCGTCGGCGAGGCGCAGCATGAGCTCGCGGATGCGGAGGTTGTCGGGACCGATGCCGTCGATCGGGCTGATCGCACCGCCGAGCACGTGGTAGAGACCGCGGAATTCGCGGGTGCGCTCGATGGCCACGACGTCTTTGGCCTCTTCGACGACGCAGATGAGGTTCTGCGACCGGCGCGGGTCGCGGCAGATCGAGCAGGTCTCCTGTTCGGAGACGTTTCCGCAGACGGTGCAGAAATGCACCTTCTCGCGCACGTCGGTGAGGATCTCGGCCAGTCGCGACACGTCGAACGACTCGGTCTGCACGATGTGGAACGCGATGCGCTGCGCCGACTTCGGGCCGATGCCGGGGAGGCGACCGAGTTCGTCGATGAGTTCCTGAACGATTCCTTCGTACATGCGGGTGGCCGTCAGCCTTCTCTGCCCGGAAGGGGCTGTTCTTCGATGAAGTTGGCGCCGAGGATCTCGCGCACGACTGCTTCGCCGTAGCGGGCGCGGCCACCCGCCGTGGCGGCCGGGGCGGATGCGGGAGCGGGCCGGGCGGACGACGCCGGAGCCGCGGGCGCAGCATCGGCGGCGGGGTCGGGCGCGGCCTCGAAGCGGAGAGCGCCGGGGCGGGCCGCCGGGTCGGGAGCGCCGGAGGGGCGCGCCGCGCGCTCGGACGGCCGAGCTCCCTGCGGGCCGTTGCCGTTGCCCGCGGAGGGGCCGGATGCCACGGAGCCGGATGCGCCGGTGCCCGCAGTCGCGGAAACGGCGCGGTCGGTGCCCGCAGTCGAAGACGCGTCTCGGCCGTCCGAACCCGTAGCGGTGCCGGTCGAGGTCGCCGGAGTGCGGGCGGGCGCGGATGTCGGCGCTGAGGTATGGCCTCCGGGCGCCGTCACCGAGCCGGCCGCACCGTACTCGGCACGGTCGGGCGGGAGGTCGGGCTCGTCGCTCGGCAGAGGTTCATCGAAGGGCGGGGGCTCTTCGTCGGACGAGGTGGGGATGGCCACGACATCCCACGAGGTGGTGGGCGCCGGAGCCGCACCGCTCTGCGATCGTGCCGCAGTCGCGGCCCTGGCGGGGGCTGCCTTCGCAGTGGGCGCTCCCGGTGCGGCTGCAGTGGCGTCGGCCGCCACGGAGCGACCGGTCGAGGATGTGGCGGTCGCGGAGGAGGCGTCGGCGGACGGGGAGGAGGGCACGGGCGCGGAGGAGGCGTCGGCGGATGCGGAGGAGGGCGCGGCCGAGGATTCGGCAGCTGACGAGGGCGCGGCCACCGACGACCCAGGGTTGGAGACGCCGGGAGTCGACCAGGTGGGAGCCGGGGACGCTTCGGCCGACGGAGCGGAAGGGGCCCAGCCATCGGAGCTCGCGCCCGCAGAGGGAGAGGTCGCTTTCGGCGAAGAAGCCGAGCCCTGGGTGCTCGCGCTCTCGGGAGCCGCCTCAGACGGAAGAGACGCCGGAGCCGTCGACACGGGCTCGGAATCCGGGGGCGCATCCGGACCACCGGACGAAGCGGCGTCATCCGATGCCGTCGCCTCGGGGCGGAGCGACGAGTCGACGCGCGCGATGTACTTCACACGCAGGCCGAGAACGTCGACGATGGCCTGCCGCAGGTATTCGCTCACGCCCTGGCCGGGCGCCGAGCGCTCCTTGAAGCTCGCCACGTCGTTCTCGCTCGGGAACGCCAGCGTGAGCACATCGCCGTCGAGTGCCCGCACCTGAGCGGTGTAGACCACGAGCCAGGCCGTTCGCTTGGCCTTCTGCACGGCCTCGAGGATCTCGGGCCACGAATCCTTCAGCTGCTGCAACGACACCTCGCCGGCCGCGGCCTGCACCGGTGTGCTCGCGATGGGGGGCGCGGCGGAAGACGACGAGCCGCCCGCCCCGGCGGAGTGGGCGACGCCGGGCCCAGCGCCTGGGCCGGCAGGTGCCTCGACGGCCGATCCGGTCGACACCGGCGCGTTCGGCGCGGGGGCAGCCGAAGCCGAGGAGGGCTGTGCGGATGCCGCCGAACCGGAAGACGCCGTACCCGTCGACCCCGGACGTGCCGCATCGGTCGCGGACGATCCGGGCCGCGACGACGCCACCGGCGCCCCACCACCCGACGGTGCAGCACTCGACCCCGCGGCGCGCGTCTCGGCACCCTCCCACGAGGTCGCCGCAGAGGCAGAACCGGCCGGCCCGGCACTCGTGACCGACGAGCGCGCCTCGGCGCCCGCAGACGAGCCACTCGCAACCGCAGCACCGGCATCCGGCCCGTCGACGCCGATGCGCCGCTCGAGTCGCTCGACGCGCACGAGCGCGCCGCGCTCCGTGTCGTCGGACGCGGGCACGAGCGTGCGCGCGATCATCAGCTCGAGGTGCAGTCGCGGCGAGGTCGCCCCCGTCATCTCGGTGAGCGCATCGTTCACGATGTCGGCGACGCGGGACAGCTCGGCGTGACCGAACATGGCGGCCTGGCGGCGCATCCCTTCGATCTCCTCGGCCGGCACCCCGCGCAGCACCGACGACGCCGACTCCCGCGTGGCCGAGACGATGATGATGTCGCGCAGGCGCTCCAGCAGGTCTTCGACGAAGCGCCGCGGGTCTTGCCCGGTCTGGATGACGCGGTCGACCGCATCGAACGCCGCGGCGCCGTCGTGGGCGCCGATCGCGTCGATGACCTCGGAGAGCAGGGCCCCGTGCGTGTAGCCGAGCAGTGCGACGGCCCGCTCGTATTCGACCCGGTTGTTCTCGGAGCCCGCGATCAGCTGGTCGAGCAGCGACAGGGTGTCGCGCGCGGAGCCACCGCCGGCCCGCACCACGAGCGGCAGCACGCCCGGCGCCACCTCGACGCCCTCGGTCTCGCAGAGCTGCTGCACATACTCGAGCAGCTGTGCCGGCGGGATGAGGCGGAACGGATAGTGGTGCGTGCGTGACCGGATCGTGCCGATCACCTTGTCGGGCTCGGTCGTGGCGAAGATGAACTTGATGTGCTCCGGCGGCTCTTCGACGATCTTGAGCAACGCGTTGAAACCGCCCGAGGTCACCATGTGCGCCTCGTCGATGATGAAGATCTTGTAGCGATCGCGCGCCGGGGCGAAGATGGCCCGCTCGCGCAGGTCGCGCGCGTCATCCACACCACCGTGGCTGGCGGCGTCGATCTCGACCACGTCGAGCGAACCCATGCCGTCTCGGCTGAGCTCGACACAGCTCGGGCAGACACCGCACGGCTTGTCGGTGGGGCCCTCGGCGCAGTTCAGGCAGCGGGCCAGGATGCGCGCCGAGGTGGTCTTGCCACAGCCGCGCGGACCGCTGAACAGATAGGCGTGATTGACCCGGTTCGTGCGCAGTGCCGTCATCAACGGATCGGTCACCTGCGACTGACCGATCATCTCGGCGAAGTTCTCTGGCCGGTAACGGCGATACAGGGCGGTGACCACCCAGTAAGACTACCTTCGGCCACCGACAGTCGGGCCCGGAAGAACTAGTCCAGGTTTCGCGCGTAGCAGACCGAGATGTCGGAGTCGGCGTAGGGACCGAAGTTCGGGATGCGGGCGTACCCCTCGCGCTCGTAGAAGCGGATCGCGTCGGGCTGCTCCGTGCCCGTCTCGAGCAGGAGGCAAGCCACCCCCAAGGCCCGCGCCTCGTCTTCGATGGCACGGAGGATCGCGGTCGACACCCCGGTGCCGCGCGCTTCGGGTGCCACGTACATCCGCTTGATCTCGGCCCCGCCACCGGTCAGCGGGCGGAGCCCCCCGCATCCGATCGCCGCCCCTTCGGGTGACCGGGCCACAAGGAAGACCGGCACCGAGTCGGCCGTCGGCGGGTCACCGGGCTCGTGGTCGTCACGACCGTAACGGGCGTCGAGTTCGTCGCGCTGCGCCTGGCGGAGGGCCGCCGAGTCGGCGCCGTCGAACGGCTCGCGGGCGATCGTGAAGGCAACGGGCACGGTGATCCTCTCGTCGTAACACGCATTACCGTAACGCTTGTTATGCTAACGATGCAAACCACCCACGCGCATCACGGAGCAGGAGAAGGATGAGCCGCCCACGCAACCTCGCCGACCAGCAGCAGCGGCTGTCGGAAGCCACCTGGTCGGTGCTCACCGAGCGCGGACTCCCGGGTCTCACGATCCGTGCCGTCGCCGAACGCGCCGGATGCACCACAGGCCTCGTCATGCACGCCTTCCCCACCAAAGAGGCCTTGCTGCTGCATGCCCGCGACCTGCTGCACAGCCGCACCGGCGAGCAACTCGACGCCGCCGAGGCGACGACCGACGCACCAGAAAGGGCGTTGCGAGCGGTGATGCTCGACGCGATGTCGCTCGACGAGGTGAGCGTCGACGAAGCTCGCGTGTGGGTCAGCTACCTCGCCGCAGCGCTCGCCGACCCCACCCTCGCCGAGCGCCACGTCACCGGCAACCGCCGGTTGATCGCGCGGGTCACCCGGCTCGTGCAGGCCTGCCGCCCGGCGTGGTCCGCCGACCGGGCCGGCCGCGAGGCGCTCGCGCTCATCTCGCTCGCCGACGGCGCGAACACACTCAGCACCCTCGACCCCGAGACCTACTCCCCCGCGGCGCAGCGGCGGATGATGACCGACGCGATCGACCGGATGCTCGGCAGCCACGGCCACGGCGACACCGACAGCGACACCGCAACCACGGGCGACGCACCGACGTTCGTGTCACCGGCCGAAGCCGGCCTTCGCATCCGCCCCTTCCGCGCCTCCGACACCGAGGCGGTCGTCGCCCTCTGGGATGCGTGCGGCCTGACCCGCCCCTGGAACGATCCGCGTAAAGACATCGCCCGCAAGCTCACCACCCAGCCCGAGCTGTTCCTGGTGGCCGAGAGCGGCACCCTCGTCGGCACCGCGATGGCCGGCTACGACGGGCACCGCGGCTGGGTCAACTACCTCGCGGTCGACCCGGACATGCAGGGACGCGGACTCGGCCGCGCTCTCATGGCCGAGGTCGAGCAGAGGCTCGAGGCGCTCGGCTGCCCGAAGGTGAACCTGCAGGTCCGCGAGGGCAACGAGCCCGTGATGGAGTTCTACCGCGCGATCGGCTACACCCGCGACGCCGCCGTGAGCTTCGGCAAGCGCCTCATACCGGATCTCTGACCAGAAAATGTCCAAATAGCGAGGACCGATCCCCTATACGCGGTCGGTCCTCGCTATTTGGACAAAAACTAGCCAGACACGGCCGCGAGCGACTGCCGGGCGATCTCCAGCTCCTCGTTGGTGGGCACCACGAGCACCGCAACGGGCGACGTGGCAGGTGAGATGTACCGCGGCGAACGCGACTCCACCTCGTTCAGCACCGGGTCGACCGAGATGCCCAGCTCGGAGAGCCCCGCGAGCGCCCCCGCCCGCACCGCCGGCCCGTTCTCGCCCACTCCGGCGGTGAACACGATCGCGTCGAGGTGCCCGAGCTGCGCGTAGTAGTTGCCGACGTAGCCCCGGATGCGGTGCAGGTACACCTCGAGCGCCAAAGCCGCCGCAGCATCCCCCGCGGCCGCCGCCTTCTGCACGTCGCGCATGTCGCCGTGCCCCGAGAGGCCGAGCAAGCCGCTCTTGCGGTTGAGCAGCTCGTCGAGCTCGGCGAATCCCATGCCCGTCTTGCGGTTCAGGTGGAAGAGCACGGCCGGGTCGATGTCGCCCGATCGCGTGCCCATCACGAGGCCCTCGAGCGGCGTCATGCCCATCGAGGTCTCGACCGACATCCCGCCGTCGACCGCGCAGACCGACGCCCCGTTGCCGAGGTGCAGCACGATCAGCTTCAGCTCCTCGAGCGGCCGCCCGAGAAACTCGGCCGCCGCACCCGACACGTACTTGTGCGAGGTGCCGTGGAATCCATACCGACGGATGCGCTGCTTGTCGGCCAGCGTCGCGTCGATCGCGTAGGTGTAGGCAGCGGGCGGCAGCGTCTGGTGGAACGCCGTGTCGAACACCGCCACCTGCGGCACATCGGGGAACGCCTCCTGCGCCGCCTCGATCCCCTGCAAGTTCGCGGGATTGTGGAGAGGAGCGAGCTCCTCGAGGTCTTCGATGTTGATCTTCACCAGATCGGTGATGACGGTCGCCTCGTGGAACCTCTTGCCGCCGTGCACCACGCGGTGCCCGACCGCGGCGAGCGGATTCGCGTCGAGACTCGGCCCGTGCTCCTGGAACGCTTCGAGCATCACCCCGAACCCCGCCGCGTGGTCGGGAATCGGCACCTCCCGTTCCCACAGCCCCACCTGCGTGGTGTGGCGGCTGTGCCCTGACTCCTCGCCGATCCGCTCGACCAGACCCGACGCCAGCACCTTCTCCGATTCGACCTCGATCAGCTGGTACTTGAACGAGGAGGAGCCGCTGTTGACGACGAGGATCGTGCTCACGACTCCACCCCGTCCGTCGCCGCCTGGATCGCCGTGATGGCGATGGTGTTCACGATGTCCTGCACGAGCGCTCCTCGGGAAAGGTCGTTGATGGGCTTGTTGAGACCCTGCAGCACGGGCCCGATGGCCACGGCTCCAGCGCTCCGCTGAACAGCCTTGTAGGTGTTGTTGCCCGTGTTCAAGTCCGGAAAGATGAACACTGTGGCACGACCTGCCACCTGGGAGCCGGGCATCTTCGCGGCCGCCACCACCAGATCCGCCGCCGCGTCGTACTGGATCGGCCCCTCCACCAGCAGCTCGGGACACTTCTCGTGCACGAGGGCCGTGGCGAGCCGCACCTTCTCGACGTCGGCGCCCGTGCCCGACGACCCGGTGGAGTACGACAGCATCGCCACCCGCGGCTCGATGCCGAACTGCAAGGCGGTCTCCGACGACGACACCGCGATGTCGGCGAGCTGCTCGCTGGTGGGATCGGGCACCACCGCGCAGTCGCCGTAGACCAGCACCCGGTCGGCGAGCGCCATCAGGAAGACGCTGGAGACGACGGATACGCCGGGCCGGGTCTTGATGATCTCGAACGCCGGGCGGATGGTGTGCGCCGTGGTGTGCGCAGCTCCCGAGACCATGCCGTCGGCCAGGCCCAGCTGCACCATCATCGTGCCGAAGTAGGAGACGTCGGCGACGGTGTCGAAGGCCATGTCGTAGGTGATGCCCTTGTGCGCGCGGAGCTTCCGGTACTCCTCCGCGAAGCGGGGCCTCAGTTCCTCGTCGAAGGGACTGACCACCGCGGCACCGTCGAGGTCGAGGCCCAAGTCGGTGGCCCGGCCGCGCACCTCCGCCTCTTCGCCCAGGATGGTGAGACGGGCCACGCCGCGCTTCAGAACGGTGCTCGCTGCCCGCAGGATGCGGTCGTCGCCGCCCTCGGGCAGCACGATGTGGCGGTCGGCGCGGCGTGCACGATCGAGCAGACCGTATTCGAACATCAGCGGGGTCACGACATCCGACTTGCTCACGTTCAGCAGATCGAGCAGCTGCTTGCCGTCGACGTACTGCTCGAACAGGGCCAGGGCGTTGTCGTACTTCACCTGCGAGTCGGCGGCGAGCCGGCCCCGCGTCGCGGTGATGCGCACGGCCGTCTCGTAGGTGCCGAGCGGAGTGGTGACGATCGGGATGGCGGGGTCCAGGCCCGCCACGAGTCGCTCCACCGGCTCGGGCAGCTCGAAGCCGCCGTTCAACACGATGCCGGCGAGCGAGGGGAACGTTCCGGAGGCGTTGGCCATGAGCACCGCGAGCAGCACCTCGGCCCGGTCGCCCGGGATCACCACCACGGCGCCCTCGGTGAGGCGCGGCAGCACGTTGCGCATCGACATCGCGGCCACCACGACGCCGAGCGCCTCGCGGGCGAGCAGGCGCCGGTCGCCCATGATCATGGTGCCGTCGATCGACTCCAGGATGCCCGCCATGCTCGGGGCCACGAGCACCCGGTCTTCCGGGATGGCCCAGACCGGCACCCGGCGCGGCTGGGTGGGGAGGGGCGCGGTCGCGTCGCTCGGCGGCGGGCCCGCCTGTGCCGAACTGGCGAGCTCGTCGACGGCCTCCCGGGCCGCCCGGCCGATCGCGTCGCGGATCTTCTCGAGATGCCCGGGATCGGAGCGGTTCGAGACGATGCCCACCAGGGTCGCGTGCGCGTTGCGCAGCTCCACCAGGGCGATCTCGGTGATCTGGCGCATCTCGTCGGCCGAGCGCGGCTCGGAGTTGCCGAGCAGCTCATCCGCTCCCTGCTCCTTGCGGCCGCCGAGCACGAGCAGCACGGGTGCGCCGAGGTTCGCCGCGATGCGGGCGTTGAAGGAGAGCTCGGTGGGGCTGCCGACATCCGTGTAGTCCGACCCGAGGATGACGACCGCGTCGCACTCCCGTTCGACCGCCTTGTAGCGTTCGACGATGCGCGAGAGGGCGGCATCCGGATCGTCGTGCACGTCGTCGTAGGTGACGCCGATGGACTGCTCGTAGTCGAGGTCGCCGCCGTTGTGGGCGAGCAGCATCTCGAGCACGTAGTCGCGCGCGGTCACCGAGCGGGCGACGGGGCGGAACACGCCCACCCGACGGAGCGAGCGCCTCAGCGTGTCGAGCACGCCGAGCGCGATCGTGGATTTGCCGGAATGCCCCTCGACGGAGGTGATGTAGATGCTCTTCACAGCGACGGGCTGGCTGGGGGTCTGTTCGAAAGTCGGCACGGAATCCTCTTCGGTCGTCCGTACTCAATCCTATGACGCGAGCCCCGGCGAGCGCCCGGATGCGCTCAGGCCCCGCAGTACTCGCTGCCCACGCCCGCCGACGCCGCGACAGAGATGATCTGGATCTCTCCCGTGCCGAAATCCTCGAAGTTGACCGTGCGCCCGTCGGCGGCGATGCGGTAGATGGTGGACTTGTTCATGCCCTGATAGCTCTCGAGCTCGGGGTAGGCCGCCTGCAGCTCGGTCACGGTCGACCCGATGCCGATGCCCTTCTCCGTGCGCGGCTGCGGGGCCGCCGGGTCGAAGCCATCGAGCCCGAGCATCCGCACCACCACGATCGGGGCGGCCGGGTCGCTCTCGTCGATGCCGCTCACCGCGGTGAAGCCGATTCCTCCGAGTTGGTAGGTGTCGACACCGGGGCGGCAGGTCTCGACACTGGCGGGAACCTGGGCCTGCACGTCGGCGAGCGTCTCGTCGAGCACGAAGGGGCCGATGCCGGCGTAGTCGATCACCCAGGTGCCTACGTCGCCGGGCGAGTAGGCGGCGGGGTCGGGCGCGGGAGCATCGGTCGGGGTCGGCGCCGCGGTCGGCGTGGGCGTGGGCGTCGCGGTGACGGTCACGGTGACCGTCGGCGTGGGTTGCGGGGCGCCGGCGGCACAGCCGGATGCGGTGAGCAGCACCGCGAGAACCGCTCCCGTGAGCGCAGCCGGACGACGCATCCCCATGACATCCCCCTCGTCGGCCGTGTGTCTGCACGGCGTCCCTCAGACACTAGGGCCGGGAGACGGTCGGCCGCCTACCCCAGTTCGGGCAGGCATCGACGAAAGCGGGGTTAAAAGGAAAGGACCCCCCGCGCACCCGCCAGAGCCCGGTTACCCTTGCTACGTTTCCGTCCTGGGGGAATTGGCCTGGATGGCGCCACACGGGGAGCCGGAAACCAGTGTAGCAAGTCGACGGGGTTGAGTCCGAGCACCGACGGGCGTTAGCTGGTGACATGAAGATCGCGATCGCGGGTGGGCACGGCAAGATCGCCCTGCTCACCACGAAACTCCTGGCCGCATCCGGACACGAGGTCTGGGGGATCGTGCGGAATCCCGCGCACGCCGCCGACATCGAGGCGGCCGGCGGACACGCTCTCGTGCTCGACCTGGAGCAGTCCGACTCGGAGCGGCTCGCCGGCGAGCTCGCGTCGAAGTCGATCGACGGCGTCGTGTTCGCGGCCGGCGCCGGGCCCGGCTCGAGCGCCGAACGCAAGTTCACCGTCGACCGCGACGGCGCCGTGCTGCTCGCCGACGCAGCCTGGCGGGCCGGAGTGCGCCGGTACGTGCTCGTTTCGGCGATGGGTGCCGACGCGTTCGATCCCGACAGCGACGACGTGTTCCAGATCTACCTGCGCGCGAAGAGCGAGGCGGATGCGGCGGTGCGGGCCTCCGAACTCGACTGGACGATCGTGCGCCCCGGCGGCCTCACCGACGCCCCGGCCACCGGCCTGGTGACGCTCGCCGAATCGACCGACCGCGGCAGCATCCCGCGAGCCGACGTGGCCTGGATCGTGACCCAGCTGCTCGTCTCGGGTGACGCCGTGCACCGCCAGTTCGAGGCGATCAGCGGCTCGACTCCGATCGCCGAGGCCCTGCGCGCGCTCTGACCCGGCCGAATCGCGATTCGGCGCGCGGTGCGGGTAGGATGCTTCATGGTCATCTCCCCGGACGGGGAGAATGCTCCAGGAGAATTCGCCTAGTGGCCTATGGCGCACGCTTGGAAAGCGTGTTGGGTGCAAGCCCTCGGGGGTTCGAATCCCCCATTCTCCGCCAGACTCCGCGCACAGCCCACACATCGTCGGGCGCGCAGATCCCTCATCCGGGCTCCGGATCCCCCTTCTGCACGGACCTTTGAGCACACGCCCGCCTCGCGGCCGAACCTGGCAGTTCGTTAGTTTACCTAGGTAATCAGCGCCCGCGGGCATACGGTTGGGTGTCAGTCACAATTCCGTGATCAGGGGCCCTCGGTGGCGAGGGATTTTGGGGCGCTTCATGCGAAGCCGATTGACCGTACGTCAGCACACATCCGACCAGAAGCACCGCCACTCGCGCGCGCTGGCAGGGAGTGGGGCGATCGCTGTGGGAGCGGTCGTCCTGCTCGCCTCCGCTCAGTCGGCGAGCGCCATCGGCACCACCGTGGATCTCGGCACGGCCGCGAGCTATTCGGTGCTCGGCGGCCAATCGGTCACCAACACGGGCCCGAGCCTCCTCGGGGCCGGAGTCGGCGTGAGTCCGGGTTCGGCGATCACGGGCTTCCCGCCCGGACTCGCGCTCGGCGCGACGCACGCCGCCGATGCGGCCGCCCTTCAAGCGCAGAGCGACCTCGGCACGGCCTACGACGCCGCGGCCGCCCAGGCGGTCGACGCGAGCGTGTCGGGCGACCTCGGCAACCTGACCCTCCTTCCCGGCGTCTACAACGCCGCGAGCTCGATCGGCCTCACCGGCGCCGTGACGCTCGACGGTCAGGGCGATCCGAACGCGGTCTTCGTCTTCCAGATCGGATCGGGCCTCACCACGGCCACATCGAGCAGCGTCGTGCCGATCAACGGCGCCCGCGCCTGCAACGTCTTCTGGCAGGTCGGCGAATCGGCCACGATCGGCTCGAGCACCTCGTTCGTGGGAACGATCATGGCGTTGACCACGATCACCGTCGGCTCCGGCGCAACGGTCGACGGCCGGGCGCTCGCGCGCAACGGTTCGGTCACCCTGAACAACAACGTCTTCACCGACGGCCTGTGCGAGGCGACCACACCCACCAGTCCCCCGCCTTCGAGCCCGCCGCCCTCGAGCCCGCCAGCCTCGAGCCCGCCGCCGACAACGCCCGGTGAGGTTCCCGGCGGAGGCGGACCCGGAGGCACCGGCGGCCCCGGCGGAGGCGAAAGCGAAGGCTCCGGCGGAACCGGCGGTGAGGGCTCGGGCGGTTCAGGTGCTGCCGGCAGCGGCTCCGGCCGCGGCGGAATCGGCGGCTCCGGCACCGGCTCGCTGGCCGACACCGGATTCGGGCTCCCGCCCGCCGGCGCGGCAGCCCTCGCGCTCGGGATGCTCGGAGTCGCGCTCCTCGTGAGCTCCCGCCGCCGCATCCGGAGCTGACCCACCGAAGTTCTTGCCGCTACCCGCCCGAAAACCCGGATCTCGGGGCGGTTGGCGGCAAGAAGTCGGGGTGGGAGGGGCTCAGCGCTCCCCGGACTCGATCGCGGCGACCGCCGCGGGGTCGGCGCCGTCGAGGAACTCGGTGAGCCGCACGACCTCGGCGCTCTCGCCGATGCCCTCGGCCGCTCGCCGCAGCATGTAGAGCGAGAGCAGCACGCCGCGGTTCGGCTCGTGCGACCACGGCACAGGGCCCTGTCCGCGCCAGCCCGCCTTGCGGAGCGCATCCAGCCCGCGATGGTAGCCGACACGCGCGTAGGCGTAGGAGGCCACGACCTCGCCCTTGTGCCAGGTGCGGTCGGCCAAGGTGGCCCAGGCGAGCGACGAGGTCGGGAAGTCGGTGACCGTGGCCTCCAGCACGTCGTCGACGTCGAATCCCACCGCGCGAGCGAGTGCTTCCCGCACTCCGGGCTCGTCGGGGAGGAGGGTTTCCGGAACGCCCAGGAGATTGCTCATGCTCTGATCGTAGCCGCGCAACAACGAGAACCGCCCCCATCGCTTGGACGGGGGCGGTTCTGAGAGATTGAACTGGAAATGCAGCGCCGCCGAGCTCGGTGGGTCGTTGTGCTCAACGAACCGAGCGGGCGCTATCCGGGTGTTCCGATCAGCCCTGGCGGGCCTTGAAACGGGGGTTCGCGTGATTGATCACGAATGTACGACCCCGGCGTCGAACGACTTGTGAACCCTGCATCTTCTTCATCGAGCCCAATGAATTCCGCACCTTCATATTGACTCCTTTCGCCGTTCAATAGAACAAGTAGACACCCGAAAACCTTCCCGGGGAAGACGGGGATGCTGGGAGCTCGCCGGACGTCGTCACCGCGCGTTGTCGTCGCCGGTGTCGTCCACCCCACCCGGCTGCGAGCTCGGGTCGGCGAACGGCAGCCCGGCGCTGCCCACCACGTCGGGCGCATCCTCGCCGTGCTCCCGGGTGTAGGCCCGGTGGGCGTAGCGCTCGTCGTCCATCCGCTGCGACAACCCGGCGTAGGAGACGCGGAGACGCGGCACCCGGTGCACGATGTCCATCACGATCCTGAACCGGTCGAGATCGTTCAGCATCAGCATGTCGAACGGCGTGGTCGTGGTGCCCATCTCCTTGAACCCGCGCACGTGGATGTTCGAGTGGTTCGTGCGGCGATAGGTCAGCCGGTGGACGAGCGACGGATACCCGTGGAACGCGAAGATCACCGGCTTGTCCCGCGTGAACAGGGCGTCGAAGTCGTCGGCGGCCAGGCCGTGCGGATGCTCGGTGGAGTCCTGCAGGCGCATCAGGTCGACGACGTTGATGAACCGCACGGAGAGATCCGGGATCTCCCGCTTCACGATCTGCACCGCCGCCATCGCCTCGACCGTCGGGATGTCGCCCGCGCACGCCACCACGACGTCGGGTTCCTCCCCCGGCTTCTCGGTGCCCGCCCACTCCCACACGCTGACGCCGCGAGCACCGTGAGCACGCGCCTCGTCGAGCGAGAGCAGCGTCGCCGTCGGCTGCTTGCCCGCCACGATCACGTTGACGTAGTCGCGCGACGCGAGGCAATGCTCGGCGGTCACCAGCAGGGTGTTCGCGTCCGGCGGAAGGTACACCCGAACGACGCTGGCCTTCTTGTTCACGACGTGGTCGAGGAATCCGGGGTCCTGATGCGAGAAACCGTTGTGGTCCTGCCGCCACACGTGTGAGGAGAGCAGGTAGGTGAACGACGAGACCGGGCGCCGCCACTCGACGTGGGCGCTCGACTCCAGCCATTTGGCGTACTGGTTGAACATCGAGTCGATGATGTGGATGAACGCCTCGTAGGAGGTGAAGAGTCCGTGCCGCCCGGTGAGCAGGTAGCCCTCGAGCAGGCCCTGGGCGAGGTTCTCGCTCAGCATCTCGATCACCCGTCCCTCGTGCGCGAGGTGCTCGTCGGTCGGCAACGTCGAACCCTGCCAGGCCTTGTTCGTGACGTCGTAGACGTCGTCGAGGCGATTGGACGCCACCTCGTCGGGGCCGAAGATGCGGAAGTTGTCGGGGTTCTCCGAGATCAGGTCGCGGAGCCATCGCCCGAGGATGCGGGTGGGTTCGACCACGGCACCGCGCCCCCGGGAGACGTCGACGGCGTGCGGTGCGAGCGGCGGCAATGAGAGCGAACGCAGCAGCAGCCCGCCGTTGGCGTTCGGATTCGCGCTCATCCGCAGATCTCCGACCGGCTGGTCGCCGTCGAGGAACTCGACCGGCCGGCCCTGGTCGTCGAACAGCTCCTCCGGGCGGTAGCCGCGCAACCACTCCTCGAGCTGAGCCAGGTGCTCGGGGTTGTCGCGCACGTTCGAGAGCGGCACCTGGTGCGCCCGCCAGGTGTTCTCCACCGGGAGCCCGTCGACGACCTTGGGCCCGGTCCAGCCCTTCGGGGTGCGGAGCACGATCATGGGCCACGCCGGCCGTTCCGTCACACCGTCGACACGGGCCGCCCGCTGAATGGCTTCGATGTCGTCGAAGGCCTCCGCGAGCGCGGCCTGGAACCGCTCGTGCACGAGCATCGGGTCTTCGCCGTCGAAGCCGCCCGACACGATCCGCGGGGAGTAGCCGTATCCGGTGAACAACGCGGTGAGCTCGGACTCCGGGATGCGGGCGAGGATGGTGGGGTTGGCGATCTTGTAGCCGTTGAGGTTGAGGATCGGCAGCACGGCGCCGTCGCTGACCGGGTTGAGGAACTTGTTCAGGTGCCAGCTCGTCGCGAGCGTCGCGGTCTCGGCTTCACCGTCGCCGATGACGCAGGCGGTGATCAGCGAGGGGTTGTCGAGCACGGCGCCGTAGGCATGCACGAGCGAGTAGCCCAGTTCGCCGCCCTCGTTGATCGAGCCCGGAGTCTCCGGTGCGGCGTGCGACGGGATGCCGCCCGGGAAGGAGAACTGACGGAAGAGCTTCTGCATCCCCTCCCCGTCGCGCGGCACGTGGTGGAACAGCTCGGAGTAGGTGCCGTCGAGCCAGGCGTTCGCCACCACCCCCGGGCCACCGTGGCCGGGGCCCGCGATGTAGACGACGTTCGAGGAGCGCTCGACGATCAGCTTGTTGAGGTGCGCCCAGACCAGGTTGAGCGCGGGGGTGGTGCCCCAGTGCCCGAGCAGCCGGGGTTTGATGTCGGCTGGAGTGAGCGGCTCCCGGAGGAGCGCGTTGTCGAGCAGATAGATCTGCCCGACCGAGAGGTAGTTGGCCGCGCGCCACCAGGCGTCGACGACGGGCAGCGGAACCGATCCGTGTGTGGTCATGGGCTCAGCCTAGGAACAGACCGCCGCCGTGCACAGACCCCCACCATGAACAAGCACGATACGGGGGTTCGACCCCTGTGACCATGCGGTAAACCGCGTGGTTTACCGCATCGAAATCGTGCGGGAAACGTCCTGGGCACGGCTCCGGGTGCGCTGTTAGCTTCCCCAACAAGGAAGTGACTCGACTTCCGTTCTGCCGCTCCCCGATGACCCGGATCGGGGGCCGGCAGCTCATCACTAGGGGGTACATCATGCACGAGAATGTCGTTCCATCGTCCACGCGCTCGAAGTGGCGGCGCATCGCCGTTGCGGCTCTGGCCGTGATCATCGGATCGGCGGGTGCCGTCGTCGGCGTCGCCGCACCCGCCCAAGCAGCCGGCAACGTCGTCGTCTCGCTCACCTTCGACGACGGCGACGCCGACCAGCTGGCCGCCGCCCAGGTGATGAACGGCAAGGGCCTCACCGGCACCTTCTTCATCATCTCCGGCTCGGTCGACCAGCCGAACTATCTCACTCAGGCGAATCTCGCCACCCTGTACGCCGCCGGCAACGAGATCGGCGGGCACACGGTCAACCACCAAGACCTCGCGGCCCTCGGCGCCGATGCCGTCAAGCGCCAGGTCTGCAACGACCGCGTCAACCTCACGGGCTGGGGCTACCCGATCACCAGCTTCGCGTATCCCTTCGCCTCGGTGAACGCCCAGGCCGAGCAGATCGTCGCCGAGTGCGGGTACAACAGTGCTCGCGGCCTGGGCGACCTCAAGACCGCTCCCGGCACCGAGTGCGCCGACTGCGCCAACGCCGAGACCGTCCCGCCGACCGACCCGTTCTACACGCGGGCCGCCGATCAGGTCGATGCCACGTGGACGCTCGAGCAGCTGCAGAAGCGGGTCACCGACGCCGAGGCCGAGGGCGGCTGGGTGCAACTCACCTTCCACCACATCGGCGACACGTCCGGCGCACTCGATCCGAACAACCCCACCATCAACCCGGTGCTGTTCGACCAGTTCACCACCTGGCTCGCCTCGTGGCAGGACGGCACCACGAAGACGGTGAAGAACGTGAACCAGGTCGTCGGCGGCGCCGTCAAGCCGCTGGTGCAGGGTCCGCCGCTGGCACCGCCGCCCGGACCGGGTGAGAACGGCACCCAGAACCCGAGCCTGGAGACTCCGGGCACCGCGGTGAACATGCCGCAGTGCTGGTGGGGTGCGAGCTTCGGCAACAACACCTCCGCCTACTCCACGGTCACGCCCGGTCGCACCGGTGCGACGGCCTCGAAGGTCACGGTGACGAACTACGTCGACGGCGACGCGAAGATCCTGGCACTGTTCGACGAATCCGGATGCGCGCCCACGGTGACGCCCGGCGCCACGTACTCGTTGCGAGCGTTCTACATGTCGACGGCGAACACGCAGTTCGCGATCTACACGAGGAACACGCTGGGGGCCTGGACCTACTGGACCTCGAGCCCGCTCTTCGCACCGGCCACGATCTACACGCAGGCGAACTTCACCACCCCGGCCATCCCTGACGGCATCACCGGCATCAGCTTCGGTCTGAACCTCGCCGCCAACGGTGAGCTCATCACCGACGACTACGCGATGTACGACTCGAACGGTGCTCCGCTCTACGCCCTCAGCCCGGTTCCGCCCACCGTGGCGGGCACGGCGCAGGTCGGCAAGCTTCTCACCGCGACGGTGGCCCCCTGGGCTCCGGACCCGGTGGCGCTCGCCTACCAGTGGAACGCTGACGGAGTCGCGATCGCCGGTGCAACGGGCCTCACCTTCACGCCCACCGCGGCGCAGGTCGGCAAGGCCATCACGTTCACGGTCTCGGGCACCAAGACGGGCTACGAGACTCTCTCGGCGACCTCCGCCCCCACAGCAGCGGTGATCGCGGCCGACGCGACCGTCGTCCGCCTCGGCGGCGCCGATCGCTACGCGGTCTCGGCAGCGGTCTCGGCCAGCACCTTCGCCCCGAACGTGCCCGTCGCCTACGTCGCCTCCGGTGAGGTCTTCCCCGACGCCCTTTCGGGTTCGGCGGCCGCCGGCAAGCTCGGCGGACCCGTGCTCCTGGTGTCGAAGAACACGATCCCCGCTTCGATCGGTGCCGAGCTCGCCAGGCTCCACCCGGCGAAGATCGTGGTCCTCGGCGGCGTGAACACGGTGTCGGATGCGGTGCTCAACTCGCTGAACGGCACGGCACCCACCACGAGGATCGGTGGAGCCGACCGGTTCGCGGTCTCCGCGGGCGTCTCGAAGGCCGTGTTCGCGCCGAACGTGCCCGTTGTCTACGTCGCATCCGGAGCCGTCTTCCCCGACGCCCTCTCCGGATCGGCCGCCGCCGGCAAGCTCGGAGGACCGGTGCTGCTGGTCGCGAAAGACAGCGTGCCCGCGGTCGTGAACACCGAACTGAACCGGTTGCACCCGGCGAAGATCGTGCTGCTCGGTGGAACGGCGACGGTCTCCGACGCCGTGAAGGCCAAGCTGCAGGCCATCGCGCCGACCACCCGGATCGCTGGCGCCGACCGGTTCGCGGTCTCGGCCGCGATCTCGGCCGCGACGTTCACCCCCGGCGTGCCGGTCGTCTACGTCGCCTCCGGAGCCGTCTTCCCCGACGCGCTCTCCGGATCGGCCGCCGCGATCGTCAAGGGTGGACCGGTGCTCCTCGTGAACACCGACTCCATCCCCGCCTCGGTCAAGACCGAGCTGAACCGGCTCAACCCGGCGAAGATCGTGGTTCTCGGCGGCACGAACACGGTGTCGGCAGCGGTCTTCACCTCGCTGCAGGCCTACATCGGCTGATACTCCACCACAGCCGCGACGGCCGGATGCGCACCCAGGCATCCGGCCGTCGTCGCGTGCGCTCGCCCGGCTCGTGTGCAGGCCCTGAACGCCGGCTGGGAGTCGCACCCCCGATGTCCCCCGGATGGTCGCTATCCGCTGCCGCCGGCGCCCCCCTATCATCACAGATGTCCGGGCCAGAGCGCCCACCCCACCAGAGGATTCGAGAGCGGATGAGTCTGCGCAACAGCTCCGTCACCGCCGTGGTGCGGCCACGCGATCAGATCTCCAGCCAGACCCGCCTCGTGGTGGCCGCTCTCACCTTCCCCATCCTGGCCGCCATGCTCTGGTTCGCCATCCCGCGCGGAACCTGGCCCCGCGTCATCATCGCCTTCCTGTTCATCGCCGCGCTCTACGCGGCGGGTGCCTGGCTGCTGCGCGGGGTGAGCATCCGGATCGGGCGCGACGGACTCATCGAGCGCGGCTTCTTCCGCCGCGAGAACCGCATCCCGGCCAAGCGCATCGCGACGGCGCTCATCGTCGACGTCTACCGGGGAGTCTCGACCGAGACGCACCGGCAGCTGTTCCTGCTCGACTCCTCAGGCGAGCGGCTGCTGCGGATGCGGGGGGAGTTCTGGTCGAACGACGACATCGAGGCCGTCGCCGGCGCGTTCGACGTGCCCGTGCGGCGGATGGCCGATCCGATCACCGCGTCGCGGCTGCGCGCCGAGTCGCCCGATCTCGTCTACTGGTTCGAACGCTGGCCGTGGGTGGGCGGGCTCTGCGTCGCCGGGGCGATCTCGCTGCTGGCGCTGCTGCTCATCGCCCTGATGTCGCCCTCGTCGCTCGTCTTGGCCTGACCTCGCGTCGTTTCGGGCGAACGAGAGGCGAACCGAGGCCTGTACAGGCGTTGATGTCGCTCTCGTTCGCCCGAAATGACGCGACTAGCGGGCCAGGGCGCACACGAACACGACGCCGTCGGCGGTTCGACGCGATTCGGTGAAGCCGAGACGCGGGTAGAAGGCCAGGGCGCCGGTGTTGCGCGGGTCGACCACGAGGTGCACGCCCCGCACCCCGTCGGCATGGAGGGCGTCGAGCACGGTCTCGACGAGCATCCGGCCGACGCCTCGGCCTTGCGCCACGGGCAGCAGGTCGACGTGCAGGTGGGCGGGGAACTCGCCGATCTCGGGCAGCAGCATCCCGGCCGCGTGCTCGGCCCGGACGGCCGCGCTCAGCGAGCTCTCGCGGGCGGCGAACCGGGCGGCGAAGGAGCGGGTGTCGGATGCGCCGAGCACGTAGCCGAGCACCGCGCCGTGCCCGTCGCCACCGTCGCCCTCCTGCTCGGCCACGAACGCCAGGGCCGGCTCGAGACCGAGATAGGGCGCCGCGTAGCGCTCCGTGAGCTCACGCGGATCGGGGTAGGCCGCCGTGGCATCGGAGCCCGCATCTCCCGTCTTCAGGCAGATCTCGAGCACGGCCGCGCGATCAGCAGGGCGCTGCGGGTCGTAGAGCCGCACGCGGATGCCGGGGCGGCCCGGCGCATCCGCTCGCTCAGGCACGCGTGATCAGCTGAGTGGGGCGCGACTTCCACTCCTCCACCAGCTCGGTGCGCACTGTCACCCCCGAGCCCGGGCCGGCGGGCACGGCGAGCCGTCCGTCGACGAGCACGAACGACTCGGTGAGGTCTTCGGCGAAGTAACGGTTCGAGGCACTCGTGTCGCCGGGCAGCGTGAAACCGGGCAAGGCGGCGAGGGCCACGTTGGCCGCTCGCCCGATGCCCGTCTCGAGCATGCCGCCGCACCACACCGGAACATCGCGTTCGAGGCACGCGTCGTGGATGCGGATCGCCTCGAGGTAGCCGCCCACGCGGCCGGCCTTGATGTTGATGATGGAGGTCGCATCCCGCTCGATCGCGTCGATGGCGACCCGCGTGCCCGTGATCGACTCGTCGAGGCAGACCGGGGTGTCGATCGCGCGGGCCAGGCGCACGTGCGCCGCGATGTCCTCCTCCACGAAGGGCTGCTCGATCAGCAGCAGGCCGAAGGCGTCGAGTTCGCGCAGATGATCGATGTCGGCGATCGTGTAGGCGGTGTTGGCGTCGACCTGGAGGAGCGCCTCCGGGCCGAGCAGGGCGCGCACGGCAGCCACCGGCAGGAGATCCCAGCCCGGCTTGATCTTCAGCTTGATACGGCGGTAGCCCTCCTCGACGTACCCCGCCACCTCGGCCAGCAGGGAGTCGAGATCGGGCGCGATGCCCACCGACACGCCGCAGTCGACCTCGGGGCGCACGGCTCCGAAGTATTCGCCGAAGCTGGTTCCGGATGCCCGCAGCTGCGCGTCGAGCACGGCCGTCTCCACCGCGGCCTTCGCCATCCGGTGCCCGATCACGAAGTCGAGCACGCTCGCGACGTCGGCCGCGCGCACCGTGCCGGCCTCGAGCAGGGCCGGAGCGAGGTAGCTGCGGATGACGTCGGCGCAGCCCTCGACGTACTCGCTGGAGTAGACGGGATCGGCCATCGCGACGCACTCGCCCCAGCCGTCGCCCGCATCCGTGATCACGCGCACGAGCAGCACCTCGCGGGCGGTCTGCCGGCCGAAACTCGTCTCGAAGGGGCGCACCAGCGGCATGGCCACACGGTGGAGTTCCACCGCCTCCACCACGACGGGGAGAGCGGAACCGCTCGAGTGCACGGGGGCCAGCGTGGTCACGGTCAGGCCAGCCTGTCCTCGAGCCCCCAGGCCTGGCCGTAGCCGCCCGTGTCTTCGGGGGCGGCCATCAGGTCGAGGAAGGGCTTCGCATCGAACGCCTCCGGACCGAGGACCCCCACGCCCGACCAGGTGCCGGCGGCGAGCAGTTCGAGCGCGATCACGGGGTTGAGAGCGGTCTGCCACACCACGCACTGGGCCTCGTATTCGGCCATCGTCCACTCGTTGTCGCTCACGTGGTAGAGGTAGACCTCGCGTGGCCGGCCGTCGGTTCCGGTGCCGGTGACCCAGAGGCCGGCACAGGTCTTGCCGGTCATGAACGGGCCGAGCGTCGCCGGGTCGGGCAGACCCGCGGCCACGACGTCGCGCGGGGCGACCTCGACCGGGCCGTTCGCGGAGCGCACGCGCACGGGCGTCGTCTTGTCGAGGCCGAGCTGGTGCAGGGTCTTCAGGATGCCGATGAACTCGTTGCCGAGCCCGTATTTGAAGGTGACGCGCTTCGCATCCACCCACCGCGGCATCAGCAGCACCTCTTCGTGCTCGACGTTCACGCACTCCACCTCCCCGATGCCCTCGGGAAAGGTGAAGACCTCGGGCTCGGAGAACGGCGGGGTGGTGAACCAGCCGCGGTCTTTCTCCCAGATCACCGGCGGGTTGAGGCACTCCTCGATCGTGGTCCAGATGGAGAAGCTCGGCGCGAAGATCTCGTTGCCGTCGGAGTCGCGCACCACGAGGTTCGCGCCGTCGCGGGTGCCGAGTTCGTCGATCTCGCTGAACAGGTGGTCGGCGGCGTAACGGGCGAAGACATCCGACAGCCCGGGCTCGACGCCGATGCCCACCAGGGCGAGGCGGCCGCTCTTCTCCCAGTCGGGCGCCTGGGCGAACTGGTCGTCGCCGAGCTTCACGCCGGTCTCGACGTAGGGATCGGTGGGGTGCGGCTCGGAGAGGCTCATCGCCATGTCGAGGTAGTCGGCGCCCGCGGCGAGCGCGCCGGCGAAGATCGTGGGCACGAACTTCGGCTCCACCGCGTTCATCACATGGGTCACGCCGTGCTTGCGGGCCACAGCGGCGACGTCGTCGGGGTCGGAGGCGTCGATCCGGTCGGCGGCGAAGCGGGCGGCCACGTCGGCGCCGTGCCGGTCGGCGATCCAGGCGACCGTTCGCTCGGCCCGCGCCGGATCGTAATCGGTGACCACGAGCAGTTCGTAGAAGTCGCGTCGGGCGGCGATCTTCGCGATGGCGTCGCCCACTCCGCCGGCGCCCACAAGGAGGATTCTCATGGGTCGACGTTACCGGTAAGGCAAGGTTCAGACCAGGATGCTGTGACACTCCCGCCGTGGGCCGACGTTACCGGTAAGGGCAAGGTTCAGACCAGGATGCTGCGACACTCCCGCCGTGGGCCGACGTCACCGGTAAGGCAAGGTTCAGACCAGGATGCTCCCTCCGTCGACCAGGATCTCCGAGCCCGTCGCATAGTGCTGCTCCATCGCGTAGAGGTAGGCCTTCGCCACGTCGTCGACCTCCGCCACCCGCCCGAGCGGCACGGATGCGCCGACGCCCGCATACATCGCCTCCTGCTCGGCAGCACTCAGCCCGGCCCAGAGCGGGCTCCGCACCACCCCCGGGGCGACCACGTTGACCCGGATCGGCGCGAGCTCGACCGCGAGCGATCGCGTCGCCGAGATCATGGCCCCGGATGCCGCGGCTCCGAGAACCCAGCCGGCGCCCGAGCGGTGGGCGGCCGAGCCGGAGGTCAGCGTGATCGAGCCGCTCGGCGCGAGCGTCGGGAGCGCCGCGCGCACGGCGTCGAGCCCGGAGACCAGACGCAGCGAGAAGAAGTCGCGGGCCGCCTCGGCCGTGTAGTCGGTCAGCGGCACGGGGGTCAGCGTGCCGGCCGCGGTGTAGACGAGATGGTCGAACGGGCCCACGGCGGCGAAGAAGGTGTCCAGGGCGACGGAGTCGGATGCGTCGACCGCATGTCCGCCGGCCGTCGGTCCGAGCTGGGCGACCGCCGCCTCGACGCGGGCCGCGCTGCTGGAGGCGATGACGACGCGGGCGCCCGCCGCCACGACCGCGCGGGCCACGGCGAAGCCGATGCCGCTGCTGCCGCCGAGCACGACGACGGTGGATCCGGAGAGAGACATGGTGGAACTCGATTCAGGTGAGGAGTAGGACGCCTCCACTCTGCGGCCCACCCCGTCGGCGCGTCCAAGACCCCTTCAGCATCGCTGTGATGCCCACCAGGTATCGCAACCGTGCCCTAGGGTCGCATCAGCCGCACGGCGAGCTCGTGCAGCGCCTCGATCTCCGGCACTTCGTTGCGCGCCTCCGAAACCACGGCGACCTCGTTCGGCGGCAGATCGTCCACCATCCGGTACACGACGTCGGGCCGAGTGTAGAAGCGCGCCGTCGACTCCGGCAGCACCACCACACCGCGGAGCGCGGCCACCTGCTCGAGCTTCTCCTCGACCGTGTGCACCACGGGCCTGCCGCGCGCCGCCTTCTGCGGGTCGGTGCCCGCTGCCCGCAGCGCATCCCGCCACTCGGGCACCGCATCCGGAGCCTGCAGCAGCCGCAACGGCAGCAGATCGGCCAGCTGCACTCCACCCGACGCGCCCGCCCCCACCGGGCCGGAGCCCGCCCTGGATGCGCCCGCCAGCTCGTGCGACGCCGGCAGCGCCACCACGCGGGGCTCCGCGAACAGCACGGTCACCCGTAGTCCGTCGCGCGCGATCGGCAGCCGCACGAAGCTCGCGTCGACGCGCCCGTCGTGCACCATCTCCACCTGGTCGTCCCACGAGGTACGCACCACCTCGACCGCGAGCGCGGGGAAGCGCTCGGTCAGCGCGCGCACCACCCGCGTCACGATCAGCCCCGGCATGAACCCGAGCCCGAGGCTGCGGCCCGCGCGACTCCCCCGCCGCACCCGGCGCTGCAATGCGGCGGCCTCGGTGAGGATGTCGCGGGCGTCGTCGCGGAGCGCCGCTCCGGCGGCGGTCAGCCGCGTGCCCCGCTGCGAGCGCACGAAGAGTTCGACGCCGAGTTCCTTCTCCAGGGCCGCGATCTGCCGGCTCAGCACCGGCTGGGCGATCCGCAGCCGCTCGGCGGCCCGTCCGAAGTTCAACTCCTCGGCGACGACCGCGAAGTACCGCAGCTTGCGCAGGTCGAGATCGGCCACCTCAGCGCACCCAGATCGGCGGATGCGCTCGCGAGCGTTCGTCGTAGAGTTTCGCCGCGAAGGGCGCCCAGAGCAGCACGGCGACCCCGGCGCCGAGCAGCAGGCCGCCGATCGTGTCGCTCAGCCAGTGGGCGCCGAGGTAGGTGCGGCTGGCCATCATCAGCAGCGTGTACACCGACCCGGCTACCCAGATCCAGACCCGCACGAACACGATGCCGAGGGTCACGGCCAGAGTGGCGGCGTTGGCCGAGTGCCCCGAGGGGAACGAGCCGAAGTCCGAGACGACCAGGATCTCCTCCGGGCGCGGCCGGCCGATGGCGCTCTTCAGGATCTGCACCGCGGCGGCACTGACGATGATCGCGAGCGTGAAGTAGAGCGCCGCCCACGGCCGCCGGAACAGCAGCAGGGCGACGATGACCACGATCGGCACCACGAACACCGCGATCACCCCGCCGCCGAGCGAGTTCATCACGAGCGACGGCACCTCCCAGAACGGATTGCGGTGCTCGACGATCTCCTCCATCCACTCGGTGTCGAAGCCGAAGGGCAACAGGCGTTCGCGGAACACCACGAGCGCGCCGAGCCCGAGCACGAGCAGAACGGCCACCGCGCCCGAGACGACGGGCCAGCGACGGGCCACCCTCACCGGAACCGGAGCGGTGGGAGCGTCGGAGGCGGCGTCAGCGGAGGGCATCTCGCGATGCTACCCCGAGTGCCATCCGCCGGCAGCGCTGATCCACGGGAATATGCACGTCCGCGCATCCGCATCGCGCGAATCTCCACGGCTCAGCGGCTCAGCGGCTCCACGGCTCAGCGGGTCAGCGGGTGAGCGCCGGCACCCGCTTCGGCCGCACCACGAACCAGAGCGCCAGGATGCTCACCACGGCCGTGCCCGCCATCACCGAGGCCATCGGGGTCGAGCTGCCGATTCCGAGCACCCCCACGAGCGGCGAGATCAGGCCGGCCAGCCCGAAGTTCACCGCACCGAGCAGCGAGGCCGCCGTTCCGGCTTCGTGACCGTGCGCGTTCAGCGCCAGCACCTGCACGCACGGGAAGGTGAGGCCGCACGAGAAGATGAAGAACCAGAGCGGGATCAGGGTTCCGAGCAACCCGAACCCGAGATGGTCGAACAGGATGATCATGCCCGCGCAGGCGAACAGCATCACCGTCGACACGGCGATGATCCACTGCGGGCCGAAGTACTTCGTGAGCCGCGCGCTCAGCTGCGCACCGCCCACGATCCCGAGCGAGTTCACCGCGAACAGGATGCCGAACTGCTGCGCGTCGAAACCGTAGACCTGCTGGAAGAGGAACGAACTCGCCGAGAGATAGGAGAACAGACCCGAGAAGGTCATCCCCCCGATGATCGCGACGCCGACGAACACCGGATCGGTGAGCACGGCCCGGTATCTCTGCCGGGTGGTGGTGTGCCCCGAGTCGTGCCGTCGCTCGACCGGGAGCGTCTCACGGATCCACAGCGTCACCACCAGGATGACGAGCGCGCCGTAGGCCGCGAGCACCCAGAAGATGCCCCGCCAGTCGATCACGAGCAGCAACTGCGAGCCGATCACGGGCGCCACGATCGGCGCGAGACCGCTCACCAGCGCGAGGCGCGAGAGCATGACCACGAGTGGCCGCCCGCCGAACAGGTCGCGCACCATGGCCATCGCCACCACGCCGCCGGCGGCCGCGCCCATGCCCTGCAGCACGCGGAAGACGCCAAGGGTCCAGATGTCGGGCGCCACCGCGGCACCGATGCAGGCGACGACGTGCACGCCCGACGCGATGATGATGGGCATCCTCCGCCCCACCCGATCGCTCCACGGGCCCACCAGCAGCTGGCCGAGCGCGAAGCCGATCGTGGTGCCGGTGAGGGTGAGCTGGATGAGCGCGGCCGGCACGTCGAAATCGGCCTCGAGCACCGGGAAGGCGGGCAGGTAGAGGTCGATCGTGAAGGGCCCCAGGGCGGTGAGCGCGCCCAGGATGATCACGTAGACCAGGCGCTGCCGCGTGGTGAGGGAGTCGCCGGGGTGCACGACGGTGATGGGCGATGTTGCTGTGGTCACGATGACATTCCTGCGGGCGCACTGCCGCGATCCAGGGGCCGACGATGGTGATTGTCCGCGCAGCGAGGATCCTCGTCCCCCCGGCGTCCAGAAGAGTCTAGGCCGTCGGGAGCGTCATCCGTCAGGTGATGACGACGTCGATTCCACGTTTTTCGAACTCGGCGCGCATCCGCTCGTCGACGCCCGTGGTGACGAGGGTGTCGAATTCCTCGATCGACCCGATGCGGCCGAGATCCACCCGGCCGACCTTCGACGCGTCGGCCACGAACACCGCGCGATCGGCCGAGAGCAGCATGGCGCGCTTCAGCTCGGTCTCGGCGAGGTTGACGTTGGTCGCCCCGCCCTCCGGATGCACGCCGGTGCCGCCGAGGAACGCCAGGTCCACATGCAGGTCGTCGAGCACCTTCGCGGCGAACGGCGCCACCAGGGAATGCTGCAGCGGGCGCAGGGTGCCGCCGGTCACCACGACCGTGAAGCGCGGGATGGCGGGTTCGAGCGCGAGCGCGGTGGTGAGGCTGTTGGTCACGATCACGAGATCGTCGAGGTCGTCGCGTTCGAGGAGGGCTGCAGCCACCGCCGCGGGGGTGGTGCCGACGTCGAGGATCAGGCTCTCCCCGCTCCGCACCAGGGCGGCCGCGGCCACGCCGATGCGCCGCTTCTCCTCGGCCGAGGTGGACAGGGCCCGCTCGAAGGGCTCTTCGCGGAGCGACGGCCCTCCGCGCAGCACCGCGCCGCCGTGCACCCGGTCGATGGGGTTCTCGCGTTCGATGGCGTCGAGATCCGACCGCACCGTGACCTCCGAGACTCCGAACTCACGGCTCAGATCGGCCACCCGAACGAAGCCGGTCTCCGACACCCGGGCCAGGATGCGCTCGCGCCGCACGGCCGCAGGAAGCTGCTCGAATTCGTTGGCCATGCGCAGAGTTTCGAATACTTCGCTTTGCTTGTCAATTCCTAAGTTCTGCCCGACTTGACTTGTGGTATCGAAAGTGGCTTACTCGTGGTGTGAAACAGCTCTCCCACGGCATCGTCAAGCGCGTGCACCACCTCTCCGACGGTCGCGAACTCATCTACTTCGACGACGCCGACACCACCCTCGATCCCGAACGCGCCCCGGATGAACGACCCCCGGCCGAGCGGCCCGCGGTCGCGTCGATGCGGCAGGACCCGCTGACCGGCGAATGGGTCTCGATCGCCTCCGCCCGGCAGAACCGCGTGATGCTTCCGCCCAAGCACCTCGATCCGCTCGCCCCGTCGACACCCGAGAACCTCACCGAGGTGCCGAGCAACTACGACGTCGCGGTGTTCGAGAACAAGTCGCCCTCGTTCGGGCCGGATCTCGCCGCGGTGACCGGCGCATCCGGAACCTACGACGACGCGGAGGCGCTCTCGGAGCTCGCCCGCATCGGCCTCGGCCGCACGCGCCCCTCCATCGGCCGCTGCGAAGTGGTGTGCTTCAGCCCCGACACCGACGGCTCCTTCGCCACGCTCTCCGAGTCGCGCGCGCGCACGGTGATCGAGGCCTGGGCCGATCGCACCGCCGCGCTCTCCGCGATGCCCGGCGTCGAACAGGTCTTCCCGTTCGAGAACCGCGGCGAGGCCATCGGCGTCACGCTGCACCACCCGCATGGCCAGATCTACGCCTACCCCTACATCACCCCGCGCACGCAGAAGCTGATCGCCTCGATCGAGAGCTACGGGCCGACGCTCTTCGCCGACATCCTGGCCTTCGAGCAGGAGTCGGATCGCGTGGTCTACCGCGGCGAGCACTTCACCGCCTTCGTGCCCTTCGCCGCGCGCTGGCCCCTGGAGCTGCATCTCCTCCCCCACCGCCACGTGCCCGACTTCGCGGGCCTGACCGAGGAGGAGCGCGACGAGCTCGCGGTGCTCTACCGCCGTCTACTGCGCGCCATCGATGCGGTCTACGACACGCCCACCCCCTACATCTCCGCCTGGCACCAGGCGCCGGTGCACGCCCACCGCGACGACATCCGCCTGATGCTGCAGATCACCTCGCCCCGTCGCGCCGCCGACAAGCTGAAGTTCCTGGCCGGCTCCGAGGCGGCCATGGGAGCCTTCATCGGAGACGTGCTGCCGGAAACCAGCGCGGCCCTGTTGCGCGAAGCCCTCGAACGATCGGACGCCCAGCTGTGACCACCGCCTCCTCGCTCCAACACTCCGTCGTCGAGGGCTTCGCCGCCCGCTTCGGCGAGACGCCCGATTCGCTCTGGTCGGCGCCCGGCCGGGTGAACCTGATCGGCGAGCACACCGACTACAACGACGGCTTCGTGCTGCCCTTCGCGATCGATCGCCGCACGGTGATGGCCCTGCGAAAGCGTGACGACCGCGTCATCCGCATCGCCACCTCCTTCGCGCCCGAGGTCGTGGAGATCGCCATCGACGACATCTCGCCCGAGACGGTGGGCGGCTGGTCGGCGTATCCCCTCGGCATGGTGTGGGGGGCGACCGAGTTCGGATCGGTGCTCGACGCGGCGTTCGGATTCGACGCGTACCTCGAGTCCGACATCCCGGTCGGCGCCGGCCTCTCCTCCTCGGCCGCGCTCGAGAGCGTGTTCGGATTGGCGATCACCGAGCTCTGGTCGCTCGGCTACGACCGGCAGTCGATCGCGCGGATCGGCCAGTTCAACGAGAACCAGGTCGTGGGCGCCCCCACCGGCATCATGGACCAGTCGGCGTCGCTCCTCGGCGAACAGGACTCCGTCGTGCTGCTGGACTGCCGCTCGCTCGACGCCTCCGTCATCCCCCTCGGCCTGTCGGATGCGCAGCTCACCATCGCGGTCATCGACACCAAGGTGACGCACGAGCACGCGACCGGTGGTTACGCCGCGCGCCGCGCTTCGTGCGAGCTCGGGGCGAAGCTGCTCGGCGTGACCTCGCTCCGCGACCTCACGGTCGACGACCTGCCCCGCGCGTCGCGGGAGCTCGACGACGAGACGTTCCGCCGGGTGCGACACGTCATCACCGAGAACGAGCGCGTGCTCGAGACGGTGCGCACGTTGCGCGACAAGGGCGCGACCGCGATCGGCCCCCTGCTGGACGCCTCGCACGTGTCGATGCGCGACGACTTCGAGATCTCGGTGCCCGAGCTCGACCTCGCGGTCACGACGGCGCAGCAGCACGGCGCGATCGGCGCGCGGATGACCGGCGGAGGCTTCGGCGGATCGGCGATCGCCGTCATCCCGTCCTCCCGCGTGGAGGCCCTGCGCACCGCCACGCTCGCCGCTTTCGCGGCAGCGGGCTACGCCACCCCCGACGTCTTCACGGTCACCCCCACCCGAGGCGCCGCCCGCGAGTCCCTCTCCTGACCCTCCCGGTTCGCGACTCGTCCCGAACTGGGCAGAATCGCGCGTTTTGGCCCCGTTAGGGACGAGTCACTGTAGCGGGCACGTCCCAGGTAGGACGATTGGGACGAGCGGCGGCGGGAAGGGGTGGATGCGCGTCAGTCGCGCACGATGAGGGCGGCCAGTGTCGCGGGGGCGGAGCCGCCGGGCACCTCGCCGGTCACGCGACCGGCTGCCATGCCGATCACGCGATCGCAGACGGCGAGCAGTTCATCGAGGTCGTCGGATGCGATCACCACGGCCTTGCCCGAACGGGCGATCCGCGCAAGGCCGGCGTGCACCTCGGCGCGTTCGGCGGGCGTGGCGCCGGCCGTCGGGTCGCCGAGCAGCAGCACCAGCCGTTCCGAGGCGGCGAACTCCTTCACCAAGCCCCGGATGTGGTCGCTCTGCGAGCCCTCCCGACTGAGCGAGCGCACGGCGCCGAGCAGGCGACCGCCCCACCCGTCTCCCGGTCCGAGGTCGCTGTCGCGATCGACCAGCCCCGCCTTGACCAGCCCCGGCAGCTTCGACGACGACACCGGCACCGCGATGCCGCCCACGAAGCGCACCCGGTACTGAGGCGCATCCGTCGACGCGAAGTAGAGGCCGGCGGCGATCGCCCGCTCCACCGTGTCGGCCTTCACCTGGCTGCCGCGCACCGACACCGTGCCGGTCGGCTTCGTGCCCGCCGAATTGCCGTACACGCTGAGCAGCAGCGCCTGCGCACCCGACCGGCGGAGACCGGCGATCCCGACGATCTCACCCGATCGCACCACGAGGTCGGCGCCGTCGACGAGGAGGGACTCCGGGTCGAGCGGATCGTGCGTGCTCCAGCCGGTGATGCGCAGAAGCTCCGGCCGTGCAGCGATGTCGGCCGCCGAGCCGGACTCCCGCTCGGGCCCCGGTCGGGGCCCCCGGTCGACGAGTTCGGTCAGCACGTGCGCGCGCACCCGCTCCGCCGCCGCCACCCCGTCAGACCATTCGGAACGCGGATGCTCCGCCACCACGGCGGAATCGCGCACCACCACGAGCCGGTCGGCATACCCGAGCGCCTGCCGCGGCTTCTGCGTGAGCACGAGCACCGCGATCCCGCGTTCGGCGACCGATCGCAGGAGACGGAAGAAGCGCCCGGCGTCGGCCTCACCGAGGCGCTCGGCCGGTTCGTCGAGCACGACGGATGTCGCTGAGCGGGCGATCGCGCGGGCGAGCTCCACGATCAGCCGGTCGTACTCACCCAGCCCGCGGGCGCGCATCCGGGGCGTCAACGACGAACCGAGGCCCCTCAGGATCTCGGCCGTGTCGGCGCGGGTGCGCTCCCAGTCGATGCCCAACGGGATCGGCCCGAGCCGCTTCTTGCGCTCGTTGCCGAGGAAGACGTTCTCGGCGACGTCGAACCCCGGCGTGAGACCGCGGCGCCGCCCGATCAGGGCCGTGGCGGGCACGCGGGCGGCGGCCTCCGTGGAACCCGGGCCGCGAGCGAGGATCCGGTCGGTCGTCTCGCGAAGCACGACGTCGAGGCCTGATCCGTTCTCGCCGCACAGGGCGACGAGCTCGCCCACCGCGGCTCCGACGGCATCCCCCGAGGCGAGCGCGAACAGCACGCCGTCATCCGTTTCCGTGCTCATGCCTCACTCACCCTGCAACGCTAGCCCCCAACAAGCTCGCGACCCGTCGTCTCCGGCCGTGAAACAGGGAACACAGGGCCGGAGGCGACGGGTCGCGAGGAGGATGTGGCGCGTGGGACTCAGCGACCGCCCGAGCGGCGGCGGTTGTAGACGTCGAAGGCCACGGCCAGCAGCAGCACGAGGCCCTTGACCACCTGCTGCCACTCGATGCCGATGCCGAGGATCGACATACCGTTGTTCAGCACACCGATGATCAGACCACCGATGATGGCGCCGCCGATGGTTCCGACACCGCCCTGAACCGCTGCGCCACCGATGAAGGCCGCGGAGATGGCCTCGAGCTCGAAGCCGTCACCGGCCTTCGGCCCGGCCAGGTTGAGACGGGCGGTGAAGATGAGCCCGGCGAGCGCCGCCAGGAAGCCCATGTTCACAAAGAGCCAGAAGGTCACCCGACGGGTCTTGATGCCCGACAGCTCGGCCGCGTGCAGGTTTCCACCGATCGCATAGATGTGCCGGCCGAAGGTCGAGCGGTTCATCACGATGCCGTAGATGAGCACGAGCACGGCGAGCACGATGAGCGTGACCGGGATGCCCTTGTAGGTGGCGAGCGCGAAGGCGAACAGGCCGATCGCCACCGCGACCAGCACGAGCTTGGTCACGAACCAGGCGAAGGGCTCGACCTCCTGGTTGTAGCTCTGGCGAGCGCGTCGGGTACGGAACTGCTGCACGAACAGGGCGACGATCGCGATCGCGGCGATGCCGAGGGTCAGCGGGTCGAGCTGGAACTCACCGAACAGGTTGGTGAGGAAGCCGTTGCCGAGCGCCCGGTACTCCGCGGGGAACGAGCCGATGTTCGCGTTGCCCAGCACGACGAGCGCCAGGCCGCGGAATATCAGCATGCCGGCCAGCGTCACGATGAACGCCGGTATGCCCACGAAGGCGATCCAGAAGCCCTGCCAGACACCCACCAGAGCTCCGACGAGCAGCGACAGGATGATCGACAGCCACCACGGCAGCCCCCATTGCACCGCGAACACGCCCGAGACCGCACCGACGAAGGCGGCGACCGAGCCGACCGAGAGGTCGATGTGGCCGGCGATGATGACCATCACCATGCCGATCGCGAGAACGAGGATGTAGCCGTTCTGCACGATCAGGTTCGAGATGTTCTGCGGCCGCAGCAGGATGCCGTTGGTGAGGATGCTGAACAGCACCACCACCAGGATCAGCGCGATGAAGATGCCGTTCTTGCCGAGGTCGCCCAGGATGTGGCTGAGCCGGTCGGTGAACTTGTTCTCCACGGGATTGACCTGCGCGCCCGCGGCGGTCGAGTCGGACGGCTTGGTTTCCAAGTCAGACATAGTCGGTGTATCTCCTCTCCGGTAGCGCGGGCGCTAGCGGGGCTTTTCCATGGTCATGAGTTTGAGAAGGGCTTCGGGGTTGGCTTCCTCGATCGGCAGCTCGCCGGTGATCCGCCCCTCCGAGAGTGCGTAGATGCGGTCGCAGATGCCGAGCAGCTCCGGCAGCTCCGAGGAGATCACGATGATGCCCTTGCCCGATGCTGCGAGCTTGTTGATGATGCTGTAGATCTCGTACTTCGCGCCCACGTCGATGCCACGGGTGGGCTCGTCGAGGATCAACACCTCGGGGTCGGCGTAGATCCACTTCGACAGCACCACCTTCTGCTGGTTGCCGCCGGAGAGCTTTCCGGTCTTCGACAGCACGCTCGGAGCCTTGATGTTCATGCTCGTGCGGTACTCGTTCGCGACCTGGAACTCCTTGCCGTCGTCGACGATGCCGAAGCGCTCGAGCTTGTCGAGCGCGGCCATCGAGATGTTGCGCTTGATGTCCTCGATCAGGTTGAGGCCGTAGGTCTTGCGGTCTTCGGTGGCGTAGGCCAGGCCGTTCTGGATGGCCTCCGACACGGTGCGGGTCTTCACCTCTTTGCCGTCGATGAACACACGGCCCGAGATCTTCGATCCGTAGCTGCGGCCGAACAGGCTCATCGCGAACTCGGTGCGCCCGGCGCCCATCAGTCCGGCGATGCCCACGATCTCGCCGCGGCGCACGTGGATGTTGACACCGTCGACCATGACGCGGTTGGGGTCTTGGGGGTGGTGCGCGGTCCAGTCCTCGACCCGCAGCACCTCCTCGCCGATGTGCGGCGTGTGGTCGGGGTAGCGGTGCTCGAGGTCGCGCCCCACCATGTCCTTGATGATGCGCTCTTCGGTCACGTCCGTCTTGGCGATGGTCTCGATGGTCTTGCCGTCGCGGATGATGGTGACCGAGTCGGCGACCTTCTTGATCTCGTTCAGCTTGTGACTGATGATGATCGACGTGATCCCCTGCTCCTTGAGGTGCAGGATGAGGTTCAGCAGGTGGTCGGAGTCCTCGTCGTTGAGCGCCGCGGTCGGCTCGTCGAGGATGAGGAGCTTCACGCGCTTGGAGAGCGCCTTCGCGATCTCGACCAGCTGCTGCTTGCCGACGCCGAGGTCGATGATCTTGGTGGTCGGGTTCTCGCGGAGGCCCACACGGGCGAGCAGCTTGGCGGCCTCGTGATTGGTCTTGTTCCAATCGATCAGGCCGAACGCACCCTTCTGCTCGTTGTTCAGGAAGATGTTCTCGGCGATCGAGAGGAAGGGGCTGAGCGCCAGCTCCTGGTGGATGATGACGATGCCCTTCGCCTCCGAGTCACGGATGTCGCGGAACTGCACGACTTCGTCCTCGAACACGATGTCGCCGTCATAGGTGCCGTGCGGGTAGACACCCGAGAGCACCTTCATGAGCGTCGACTTGCCGGCGCCGTTCTCACCGCAGATGGCGTGCACCTCGCCGCGCTGCACGTCGACGGTCACGTTCTGAAGGGCTTTGACGCCCGGAAATGTCTTCGTGATGCTTCGCATCTCGAGGATGTTCGTTCTCGCCTGGATGTCATCCGTCATGCGCGATTGCCTGCTTCCTTGCCGGTGGCCTGTACCTTACTCGCCGAGTGCTCGACCCGGCGCATCCGCCCCGCCCACGCGTGCAGGCGGGGCGGGGCGGATGCCGTGGAGAGAGGGCTGACTAGCCCTTGATCTCGTCTTCGGTCCAGTAGCCGGACTTGACCAGGACGTCTTCGATGTTGTCTTTGACGACGATCTGCGACTCGAGCAGGTAGGAAGGAACGACCTTCACACCGTTGTCGTAATCGGTGGTGTTGTTCGTCTCGGGCTCGTTGCCCTGGAGGAGAGCGGTCGCCATGTCGACGGCCACCTTCGCCAGGTTGCGGGTGTCCTTGAAGATCGTGGCGAACTGCTCACCGGACTCGATGGCCTTGACCGAGTCGAGCTCGGCGTCCTGACCCGAGATGATGGGCCATTCTGCACCGACCGTGTAGCCGGCGTCGGTGAGGGCGGAGATGATGCCGCGCGAGATGCCGTCGTAGGGCGAGAGCACCGCGTTGACCTTCGAACCGTCGGAGTAGCTCGACGTCAGCAGGTTCTCCATGCGCTTCTGGGCGGTCTCGCCGTCCCAGCGGAGCGTTGCAGCCTGCTCGAAGTCGGTCTGGCCGCTCTTCACGACGAGGGTGCCCTTGTCGATGTAGGGCTGCAGGGTGTCGATCGCGCCCTCCCAGAAGAAGGTGGCGTTGTTGTCGTCGGGCGAACCGGCGAACAGCTCGATGTTGAAGGGGCCGGCGGGAGCACCGTCGGTCGCCTTGCCCTCGAGGTCGACGAGGCCGAGGCCGTTCAGCACCGAGTTGGCCTGCTGCACGCCGACCTTGTAGTTGTCGAACGACGCGTAGTAGTCGACGTTCTCGGTGTCTCGGATCAGGCGGTCGTAGGCGATGACGGGGATGTCGTTGTCGGCGGCCTCCTGCAGCACGCTGGTGAGCGTGGTGCCGTCGATCGACGCGATGATCAGGGCCTTGGCGCCCTTGGTGATCATGTTCTCGATCTGCGAGACCTGGGTGGGGATGTCGTCTTCCGCGTACTGCAGGTCGACGGTGTATCCGGCGTCCTCCAGCTGCGACTTGACGGCGTCGCCGTCCTGGATCCAGCGCTCCGACGACTTCGTCGGCATCGCGACGCCGATCAGGCCGCCGTCTCCGCCTCCCGCGCTGTCGGTGCTTCCGCCGCTTCCTCCGCTGGAGCAGGCCGCGAGGCTGACCATCAATGCACCCGCGGCGACTCCCGCGAGCAGTGTCGTGATCTTCACTGTGTTTCCTTTCGTGTTTCTGTGAGGGACTTCTTCGTCTTGGGTCAAGGTGAGAGTTGTGAGGCGAGCCGGTAGCGCTCGTCGAGCGCATCCTGCGCGATGGGGATCGGCTCGCCGAGCTGGCGGGCCAGGTGCACGGCGCGAGCCGCGTCTTCGACCAGAACGGCCGAGCGCACCGCGCTGCGGGCATCCGGGCCGATGGTGAAGGGGCCGTGGTTCTGCATCAGCACCGCGGGCGAGCGATGGCCGGACAGGGTGTCGACGATGCCGCGGCCGATCGCGTCGTCGCCGATCACGGCGAACGGGCCCACCGGGATCTCGCCGCCGAACTCGGCCGCGATGGCGGTGGTGACGCACGGGATCGGCTCGCCGCGGGTGGCCCAGGCCACCGCGTAGGGCGAGTGCGTGTGCACCACTCCGCCGACCTCGGGCATGTTCCGGTAGACGTAGGCGTGGGCCGCGGTGTCGCTGCTCGGCGAGCGCCCGGCGCCCGGAGTGCCCTGCACCACGACGCCGTCGAGGTCGCACAGGATCATGTTCTCGGGGGCGAGCTGGTCGTAGGAGACGCCGGACGGCTTGATCACGAACAGGTCGGCGCCGGCCACCCGGCCGGACACGTTGCCGCCGGTCCACACGACGAGCCCGTAGTGCCGGAGCTCGGCGTGCAGGTTCGCGACCTCGGCGCGGAGGCGGGCGATGCCCACCTCGAGCTCAGGCCCGAAGCCGCTCACCGGGATGCCCCTGGCATCGGCTGGCTGCTCGTCATCACGACGCTGACTCCCTCGTCCGGTTCTTGTCGCATTCAGTGTGACCGTTCACATTCGGTCTGATGTGAACGGTCACATCGGTTCATCATGTTAGCCCGATAGTGGATTCCCGTGTCAACCCGCAAATGTCTCGGTTCGATAACCGAGTGCTCCGCACGCCTCGGGCGACTAGGCGGAAGGGGGTGCCGTGGAGCTCCGGACGACCAGTGTCGGAATCACCGAGCCGGGCGCATCCGTCCCCTCCGGCAGCTCGTCGTGATCGATCAGCAACGCCACGCACCGGCGGCCGAGTTCCGCGAAATCCTGCCGCACCGTGGTGAGCGGCGGCCAGAAATGAGCGGCCTCCGGGATGTCGTCGAAACCCACCACGCTGATGTCGCGCGGCACGTCGAGCCCCTCGTCGTGGATCGCGTGCATGAGCCCGAGCGCCATCTGGTCGTTCGACGAGAAGATGGCGGTGAAATCGCGCACGCGGAGCAGCTCGCGGCCTGCGTGGTAGCCGAATTCCGCCGTCCAGTCGCCGAGGATGGGCGCCGTGGTCGGCACGTCCTGGTCGCCCATCTCCCGCAGGAAGCCCTCCATCCGCGCCTCCGCCTCGATCCAGTCCTGCGGCCCCGCGAGGTGGTAGATGCCGCGGTGGCCGAGCTCGATGAGGTGCCGCGTGGCCAGCCGCGCGCCGGTCATCTGGTCGACCGAGAGGGCGTGGTCGTTGAGCCGGCCGGTCGATTGCAGGGTCACGAACGGCAGGTCGAGCTGCATCTCGGCGAGCGTGTCGAACACGCGCACCTGAGGCGCGATGACCACGATCCCCTCCACCGCCTGGTCGAGCAGGTGAGTGATCGCCCGGGCGATGGAGTGCGAATCGGCGCCCTCGGCGTTCGCCGTCACCACGAGGTACCCCTGCAGCACCGCGGCCTCTTCGATGGCCTGGATGCTCGAGGCCGGACCGTACTCTGAGCGGTGCGAGGTGAGCACCCCGATCGTTCGGGAACGGCTGGTCACGAGGGCGCGGGCGGCCCGGTTCGGCCGGTACTGCAGTTCGCCCATCACCGCGAGCACACGGCTCTTGGTCTCGTCGCGGATGCTCGGATGGTTGTTCAGCACCCGGGAGACGGTCTGGTGCGAGACACCGGCGAGCTTCGCGACGTCGCGGATGCTCGGGGCACGCGGGCGCTTCGCCTCGGGAGGGGTTTCGGAGGTCACGTATCCACTCGCATCAGTGCCGGTGTGCACGTTCACAAAGAGTGGACGCAGTTACATTATGCACACTCCGGCCGTCGACTCCCTGCGAAGAATGTGACTGTCACACGGCGCACTCGGATGCCGAGTGACAGTCACATCCGCGGAGGACGCGCTCATGAGGGCTACCGCGAACCGGCGGAGACCATCACCTTGGCGGCCCGCAACGGGCGGGTCGAGTAGGTGACCCGATCGCCCGAGCCGTCCACGGTGCGCACCGTGAGTCCGGCGTCTTCAGCCGCGAGGCCACGCCACGCGAGCGCCCGCTGGAGGGCGGGCTCGTCGCGATGCGCGCCGTCGAACTCCACCACGAAGTCGGGAGCCAGGATGGCACCCGCTTCGGCGAACTGACGGTGAGCGGAGCGGATCAGCGCCGCTCCCCAGACCTCGGGGTGCGGCAGTGACGGATCGACGGCGAGACAGCGGAGCTCGACGGGATGCACCGCCCCGACCGGGCCCCACCAGACCCCGCGGGCGACCGGTCGGTCGTCGACGAAGGCCAGCCAGGTCCAGTCACGGCGGAGCGTGCCGGCGGCGAGACCGCGGCCGAACTCCAGGGCGTCGATACCGCGCACGGGATCGGGACCGGGTTCGGGATGGAGACTGAGGAAATCCAGGAGCGCCCGGTCGTGGGCGCGACTGCTTGATGTGAACACGAGAAGACTTCTTCCATTGAGAGGACCAGCGAGGAGGTGCTGACTCGGCGCTCAGGGCGCAGGAGGCGCCGGGCGCGCAAGGCGCAGTGCGCGGAGTCAGTACGCGCCCGGCGAAGGGGCGCTTTCTGGCGAAGGGCCAGGCAGGCAGTCGAGAAGGACTAGCCTGCGAGGCTCCTGATCGGGGAAAGCGCCGGAATGATCGAAATCATGGGACTCACCTTTCCCTTCTCTGTCTCAAGGCGACAGTCTGTCGCGGTCTCCGAGATTAGCGGGCCGCGCGGCGTGGGCGCAACCCCCTTCGTGGAATCGTTCGGAGTCAGTGGCTGCCGGGCACGCCGGTGCGGCGCGGGAGCGTGAACACGAGGGCGAAGGCGAGCAGGGCGAAGCCGACGCTCACGGCCATCGCGGAGGTCGCACTGGTTCCGAATCCGGTCGCGACGGCATCCGGCGTCTGCCCGTCGATCACCAGCGTGCCGAAGAAGACACTGCCGATGACGGCGATGCCCACCGCGCTGCCGACCCGCTGCATGGCGCTGATCACGCCGCTGGCGGCGCCGGCTTCGGAGCGATCGACCGTCGCGACGATGAACTGCGCGTTCGGCGCGATGAAGAGGCCGTTGCCGAGCCCGGCGATGAGCAGCGGCGCGATCAGCTCCCAGTTGGTGAGATCGGAGGGGTCGGTGAGCAGGAGCACGAGCCACACCCAGGCGAGCCCGCCGGTCACCGCGGCCGTGCCGATCACGAGCACGGTGCGGCCGAGGCGCTGCGCGAGCCGCCCGCTCTGCGAGGAGCCCACGATCGAGCCGATCGCGAAGGGGATCGAGACGACCCCCGACTCCAGCGCGGTGTGGCCGAGCCCCGCCTGCCAGAGGATCGAGATGGTGAAGAAGATGCTCGTGAAGGCGGCGAAGTACACCAGGGCCAGGATGACCCCGCCGGTGAAGGAGGGGTGGCGGAACAGCCGTGGAGGCACCAGAGGGCTGCGACCGCGCTTCGCGTAGGCGACCTCCCAGGCGCCGAAGGCCACGATGAGCAGGGCGCCGACAGCGAGAGAGACGAAGGTCCAGAGCGGCCAGCCTTCGTCTTCACCCTGGATGAGCGGCACCAGCAGGGCCACCAGGCCCGCTGACACGAGCACGAGGCCGAGCCAGTCGATGCCCGCCTTGACCGGCGACGCGGCTGACGTGGGCCCGTTGATCGACACGGAGATCGCATCCGATTCCCGGTGTCCGGGCAGCAGAATGGCGGCGGCGGCGAGCGTCGCGATGCCGATCGGCAGGTTGACGCCGAACACCAGCCGCCAGCCGTTCTCGGCACCAAACGCCTCGATGATGAGACCACCCACGATCGGGCCGAGCGCGGAGGAGACTCCGATGACGGCGCCCATGATGGCGAAGGCCTTGCCGCGCGAGCGGAACGGGAACAGCAGCTGGATGTAGGCGGTGACGGCAGGCACGAACATGCCGCCGGCGAGCCCCTGCACGACGCGCGACACGACGAGTTGCACGTCGTTCTGCGAGAGGCCGCACGCCAGGCTCGAGACGGTGAAGAGAGCGAGGCCGCTGAAGAACACCCACTTGTGCCCGATCCGGTCGCCGATGCGGCCCGCGGGGATGAGGGCGAGGCCGAACGCGAGGGCGTAGCCGGAGATGATCCACGACAGGGTGGCCTCGGAGGCGTCGATCGAGGTGCGGATGCTCGGCAGGGCAACGTTCACGATCGTGGTGTCGAGCAGCGCGATGAACATCGCCGCGAGCAGCACGATCAGCGCTTGCCAGGCCCGGCGCGGGATAGCGGGCGCCGGGGCGCTCGAGGTAGGGAGTGCGGCGTCAGTCATGAGGGGTGGCCTTTCGCGCCTTTTCGTCGGCGATGATGTCGGGGAGGAGGGAGAGCAGTCGCTCATGCGAGTCGACTTCGGCGGTCAGCCGGTCGACCCGGTGCTGCATCACCCAGGCCTCCGCGGCGGAGAGATAGGGTGCCGCCGCGCGCGACAGGAACTGCTGCTCGGCGAGCTTGGTGCGCAAGGCCAGCACGCGGGTCTCGATCACGGGCACGAGCTCATCGAGGGTTTCGGGGTCCAGACGGGCCATCGCCAGGTCGAAGGGATCGTTGCGGAAGTCGACCACGCTGAGCCCGGATTCCCGCAGGGTGGCGAGCGCGCGCCGCCCCTCCTCCGTGATCTCGAACACTTGGCGCTCGGGATACGACCCCTCCCGCTCGACCCGCACCTCCGCGATCAGGCCCTCGTTCGCGAGACGCTTGATGGCTCCGTAGAGCGAGCCGACCGAGACATCCGTCCACAGATGGATGCGCTCCTCCTCGGCCAGCAGTCGCAGCTGATGGCCGTGCATCGGGCCCGCGGAGTCGAGGCTCCCGAGAATGAAGAGACGAATGGATGACACGCGAGTACTCTCGCACGACTAGTTGCGTGACGTCAACCCGGCGGAAGGGCGGACGTGTAGGGTGTGGCTGTGGCGCACGTCAACCCGACGCCGGGATCGCAGAGTTCATTGCGCGAAGCCAATCGCGGGAGGATCGTCGACGCCCTCAAGTTCCACGGCCGGTTGACCCAGGTCGAACTCGCCGGCGCAACGGGCCTCTCGCCCGCCACGGTGTCGAACATCGTGAAGGAGCTCGCGGCCGCCGGCGTGCTGCACACCTCCACCTCTACGCGCAGCGGCCGCCGCGCCATCCAAGTCTCGCTGGCACGCCAGCTCGGCCTGGTGGCCGGACTGCACTTCTCGAGCCGGCACCTGCGCGTGGCCGTCTCCGACACGGCGCGCACCGTCGTCGCCGAGACCCACGTGCCGCTCGCCGCCGATCACCGGCACGATAGCGAACTCGACCGCGTGACGCTGCTGCTCACCGACATGGTGGAGTCACTCGGCGCCTCCCTTTCCGACCTGCTCGCGATCGGGGTCGGCCTGCCCGCCCCGGTCGACACACGCAGCAACACCGTCGCCCCACTCGGCCTGCTGCGAAACTGGGAGGGAGTCGACATCGCCGACAGCCTGTCCCGGCGCACGGGCGCGGCCGTCTTCGTCGACAGCGAGGCGAATCTCGGCGCAATCGCCGAGACCCGGGGCGACCTCCGCCGCATCGAAGGCGTCGCCGCCTACATCCGCGTCGGCCATACGATCAGCGCCGGACTGGTGGTGAACGGCGTGCCGTTCCGCGGAATGACGGGGAAAGCCGGCCAGATCGGGCACATCACGATCGACGAGAACGGCCCGATCTGCCGGTGCGGCAACCGGGGTTGCCTGGAGACGTTGGCGGGCGGGCGGGCCCTGCTCGACCTGTTCCGCGGCGACCCGAGCATTCAGCGCCTCAGCGACCTGATCGTGCGCGCCGAGAACGGCGATCCGAGTTCCAGCCGGGTGATCGCGGATGCCGGGCGCCACATCGGCATCGCGGCCGCCAGCCTCTGCAATCTGCTCGACCCGGATCGCATCATCATCGGCGGCGAACTGGCCGAGACCGGCGAGATCCTGATCGCACCGCTCCGGCACGCCCTCGAGCGTTCAGCACTCGGCGGTACCACCGAGGCGCCGGAGGTCACACGCTCCCTCCTCGGCGACCGATCCGAGCTCATGGGAGCTCTCGCCCTGGCCATCGAGCACGTCGCGCTCGACGCCGAGGGCCGCCTTCTCGAGAACGCCTGATCGGCGCGACGGGCGCTCTTCTGCTCCCGCCTCCCCCTCGTTGAGTTCGGGAGATAACGACATGGTTGCATTCTTCGGCAGTATTGAGTTCAAGAATTGACGCCAAATCTTTCGAGTGGCAAGCTCGGACAAAACCGCCAATGAGGGCGGTCCAGTGAGAGGTAAATCAATGAAGACCACCAAGAAACTCACATTCCTGGCTGCCGGACTCCTCGTCGCGGCGGGAGCCCTGTCGGCGTGTGCCAGCGGGGGCGGCGGAACGAGCACCGACTCGGCAGGAAGCGGTGACAGCGGAAGCGGCGCGAAGATCGCGCTCCTCCTGCCGGAATCGAAGACCGCTCGCTACGAGCAGTTCGACCGGCCCCTCTTCGAGGCCAAGGTCAAAGATCTCGGTGGCGGTGAGGTGCTCTACTCCAACGCCGATCAGGACGCGTCGAAGCAGCAGCAGCAGGCTGAATCGGCACTCACCTCGGGCGCCAAGGTGCTCGTGCTCGACCCGGTCGACGCCGAGGCCGCTGTGAGCATCGTCTCCGAGGCCAACGCCCAGGGCGTTCCGGTGGTCTCCTACGATCGCCTGGTCGCGGGGGGCAAGCTCGACTACTACATCTCGTTCGACAACGAGAAGGTCGGCGAGCTGCAGGGCGAGTCGATCGTCGAGAAGCTGAAGGCCGATGGCGCCACCGGCGGAATCCTGATGGTCAACGGCTCGCCCACCGACGGCAACGCCGCGCTGTTCAAGTCAGGCGCCCACAGCAAGATCGACTCCTCCGGCCTCAAAGTGCTCGCCGAGTTCGACACTCCCGACTGGAGTCCCGACAAGGCTCAGGATTGGGTGGCCGGCCAGATCACGCAGTTCCCCGGCCAGATCTCGGGCGTCTATGCGGCGAACGACGGCACCGCCGGTGGAGCGGTCGCCGCACTGAAGGCAGCGAACGTCACCCCGTGGCCGATCATCACCGGTCAGGACGCCGAGCTCGCCGGCATCCAGCGCATCGTCGCCGGCGACCAGTACATGACCATCTACAAGGCCATCAAGCAGGAGGCCGAGAAGGCGGCCGAGATCGCCGTCTCGCTCGCGGGCGGCGACACGGTCTCGGGTGACACCGACGTGGACGGCACCCCCGCCACGCTGCTCGACCCGGTGGTCGTGACCGTCGACAACATCATGGACACGGTCGTCGCCGACGGGTTCTACACCGTCGACGACATCTGCACCGCCGAGTACGCCGACGCGTGCGCCGCGGCCAACATCAAGTAGCGACGCGCGATACCGATCACTGCAGGCACGACACGGATGCTGACCGGAACACCCTGTTCCGGTCAGCATCCGTGTCTGCTACTTTCCTGACAACGACAAGGGAATGAACATGACGCTGACGTCACAGCCCACCACCGAACGGAGCCGCCCAGGGGATCACATCCTCGCGTTGCGCGGAGTCGGAAAGAAGTTCGGTGCCATTCAAGCCCTCACCGACATCGAACTGGATGTGCACGCGGGGGAGGTCGTCGCGATCGTCGGCGACAACGGCGCCGGCAAGTCGACCCTGGTGAAGATCCTCGCCGGGGTGCATCCTCCCGACGGTGGGACCATCGAGTTCCACGGCAACAAAGTGGCCATCGCGAGCCCGGCCGACTCGAAGCAGCTCGGCATCGCAACGGTGTTCCAGGATCTCGCGCTCTGCGACAACCTCGACGTCGTCGCCAATCTGTGGCTCGGCCGGGAGCTCACCCACAACGCCTCGCTCGACGAGGTCGAGATGGAAAAGCGGTCGTGGACACTGCTGCGCGAGCTCAGCGCCAAGATCCCGTCGGTGCGCACGCCCATCGCTTCACTCTCGGGCGGCCAGCGGCAGACCGTCGCGATCGCCCGATCGCTGATCGGCGAGCCCAGCGTCGTCATCCTGGACGAACCGACCGCCGCTCTCGGGGTGGCACAGACCGCCGAGGTGCTGAACCTGATCGAACGCCTGCGCGAGCGCGGGCTCGGCGTCGTGCTGATCAGTCACAACATCGCCGACGTACAGGCGGTCGCCGACCGTGTCGTCGTTCTGCGCCTCGGCCGCAACAACGGCGACTTCCGCGTCGCCGACGTCTCGAGCGAGACCATCATCGCCGCCATCACCGGCGCCACCGACAACGCGGTCACCCGACGTGCCGCACACAAGACCGCTTCAACGTCCATCGTCACGGAGGCCTCGGAATGAGCGACACGAAATCGTCGGCGGCTGACGTCGCCCAGGACGCGACGGCCTCCACCGTCGCCACCGACCTGCAGGACGAGCGCCTCATCCACAACGCGGGAGCAGGCGGCGCCGTACGCGCCTTCTTCACCCGGGTGCGTGGCGGCGACCTCGGCACCCTCCCGGTCATCATCGGGCTGGTCGTCATCTGGGCGGTGTTCCAGCTCCTCAATCCGAACTTCCTCTCCAGCACGAACCTGGTGAATCTCACCCTGCAGTGCGCGGCGGTCGGAACGATCTCCATCGGCATCGTGCTGGTGCTGCTGCTCGGCGAGATCGACCTCTCCGTCGGCTCGGTCAGCGGCTTGGGCGCGGCGATCCTCGCCGTCACCTTCGTACAGCAGGGCTGGAACCCGATCTTCTCGATCCTGCTCGCGCTCGCCGTCGGCGTCGCAATCGGCCTGCTCTACGGATTCCTCTACACCCGCTTCGGGGTGCCGAGCTTCGTGATCACACTGGCCGGTCTGCTCGGCTTCCTGGGCCTGCAGCTCTGGGTGCTCGGCCCGACCGGGTCGATCAACATCCCGTTCGACTCCTTCCTCGTGCAGTTCGCGCAGCAGTGGTTCCTGCCGGCCTGGGTCTCCTACCTCCTGATCGTGCTGTTCGTGGCGGTGTACGCGTGGCAGCTCGTCTCGCAGGCCCGTCGCCGCACAGCGGCCGGGCTCTCGGCGATGCCGGCCGGGTCGATCATCGTGCGCGCCGTCGTGCTGCTCCTGCTGCTCGGCGCTGCGGCCTGGTATCTCAACCTCACCCGCGGCGTCGGCGCGATGTTCGTGTTCTTCCTGGCACTCGTCCTGATCTTCAACTACGCCCTCACCCGCACTCGATGGGGTCGTGCGGTGTTCGCCGTAGGCGGCAACGTCGAGGCGGCACGTCGTTCGGGCATCCGGGTGAACCGCATCTACATGTCGGTGTTCGTGCTCTGTTCGACGCTGGCGATCGTCGGCGGCCTGCTCGCGGCCTCCCGTCTCGCGGCGGCGAACCAGGGCTCGGGCGGTGGCGACATCAACCTGAACGCGATCGCCGCCGCGGTCATCGGCGGAACCTCGCTGTTCGGTGGACGTGGATCGGCGTTCTCGGCGCTGCTCGGAATCCTGGTCATCCAGTCGATCTCCTCCGGCCTGACGCTGCTGAACCTCGACTCCTCGGTGCGGTACATGATCACCGGCGTGGTGCTGCTGCTGGCCGTGATCGTCGACTCGCTCTCGCGTCGCTCGCGTCGGGCGGCGGGCCGAGCCTGAGCGTCCTCCATCGGCTCGTCCCGAGTCGCGCTTCCGTCTCGCGGAAGGTCGACTCGGGACGAGCCCTTCATTGTGCCGGGACCGGACGTCGAATATGTTGTCGTTGAGAACTTTTAGATCCGTTTCCCCACTCGCAGTCCCCAGGAGACACCCATGACGCTCGTCGCCGGCATCGACTCGTCCACGCAGAGCTGCAAGGTCGTCATCCGCGACCTCGAGACCGGGGCTCCCGTGCGCCAAGGCCGCGCGCCGCACCCGGCGGGCACCGAGGTCGACCCGCAGGCCTGGTGGGAGGCTCTCACCGCGGCGATCACCGACGCGGGCGGGTTGGACGACGTCGCGGCGGTGTCGATCGCCGGGCAGCAGCACGGCATGGTGGTGCTGGATGCCGCGGGAGAGGTCATCCGCCCCGCCCTGCTCTGGAACGACACGCGCTCGGCGGCGGCTGCGACCGACCTCGTCGCCGAGTTCGGGGCGGCCGCGCTGGCCGCCCGAACCGGTTCGGTGCCGGTCGCGTCGTTCACGGCCACGAAGCTCCGCTGGCTGAGGGACGCCGAGCCCGGGAACGCGGCGCGGGTCGCCGCCGTGGCCCTCCCCCACGACTGGCTGACCTGGCGTCTGCGCGGCTACGGGCCGGCATCCGCCAGCCCGCTCGGGCCCGTGCTCGACGAACTCGTGACCGACCGCTCCGACGCGAGCGGCACGTCGTACTGGAGCCCGAGCACGGGCGGATACGACCGCGAGCTCCTGGTGGCCGCACTCGGCCACGACGTCGTGCTGCCACGTGTGCTCGGGCCGTCGGAGCCGGCCGGATCGACCGTCGCACTGTCGGGCCCCGGCCTCCCCCCGGTGCCGGCGGGCATCGTGGTGGGCCCCGGCGCCGGCGACAACGCGGGAGCCGCGCTCGGGCTCGGAGCCACCGAAGGCGATGTCGTCGTCTCGATCGGCACCAGCGGCACCGTCTTCGCCGTGACCGGGGCGCCTTCGACCGACGAGAGCGGCACCGTGGCGGGGTTCGCGGATGCCTCGGGAGCGTTTCTGCCGCTGGTCGCCACCCTGAACGCCGCGCGCGTGCTCGACGCGACTGCGGCTCTGCTCGGCGTCGATCACGACGGCCTCGGCACCCTCGCCCTCGCCGCTGCCCCGGGCGCCGGCGGACTCGTGCTTCAGCCCTACTTCGAGGGCGAGCGCACGCCGAACCTGCCCGACGCCACCGCGACGCTCTTCGGCATGACGCTCGCGTCGACCACCCGGGAAGGGCTCGCGCGCGCCGCCATCGAAGGCCTGCTCTGCGGGCTCGCCGACGGCCTGGACGCGCTGCGCCGAGTGGGCGTCGAACCCGCTCGCATCCTGCTGATCGGCGGTGCCGCGCTGAACCCCGCCGTGCAGTCCATCGCGGCCCAGGTGTTCGACGTGCCGGTGACGGTGCCCGAGCCCGGAGAGTACGTCGCCGACGGCGGCGCCGTGCAGGCCGGCTGGGCCCTCACCGGTGTGCGCCCGACCTGGACGGTCTCGACGGCGGCGACACCGGCGCCCGACTTCCGTTCCGTCATCCGCGAACAGTACGCGGCCCACTGAGGCCGCCCCTCCCCGCTCCTCCCGGGCCGCCTCCGGCCCGATGTCGACCATCGACCCGCCCCACGAGGAGGCGGGCACATCGACGCGCACCGTAGAATCATCCATGCTTTCGACGAGATTCGCCATGTATCAGCGTGCTCGGTGCGACGTAATCTCAGTTCGCACCTCATCCCGAACCCTCGCATCACACACTTGCAAAGGAGCATGATGTTCGGACCACGCAACAACCGAACCGCCCGGCTGGCACTCGCGGGCGCCGTCACCCTCGGACTCGTCGGGGGTCTCGCCGCCTGCTCGAGCGGCGGCGACAGCGGATCGACCGCCTCCGCCGACAACCCCGTCGAGATCACCTTCCAGTCGTGGGTGCCGAACATCGACCAGGCCGTCGACGCGTTCAACGCCTCGCACGACGACGTGAAGGTCACGCTCGAGACCGTCACCGCCGGCCCCGACGGCGGCTACGCCAAGATGCTCTCGGCCGTTCAGGCGGGCAACCCCGCCGACGTGGCGCAGCTCGGCTACGACGCCATCCCGGACTTCCTCGTGAACGACGCCCTCGAAGACATCACCGATTACGTCGGCGACTCCTCCGACCTCTTCGTGCCCTGGCAGTGGAACACCGGCGTCTTCAACGACAAGGTCTACGCCGTGCCGCAGGCCTCCGGTCCGCTCGGCCAGTTCTACCGCAAAGACATCTTCGACTCCCTCGGCATCGCCTACCCCACCACCTGGGACGAGTACTACCAGGCCGCGAAGACCATCCACGCCTCCGACCCGAACAAGTACATCACCGCCTTCGCGTTCAACCAGGCTCCCTGGCTGATCGGGCTCTCGCAGCAGGGTGGAGCGAACTGGTTCTCCACCTCCGACGACGCCTGGAACGTGACGATCGACGACGAGTCCACGCTGAAGGTCGCCGACTTCTGGCAGAAGCTGATCGACGAAGGTCTCGTGAAGATCGAGGCCGACTTCTCGAGCGAGTGGAACGCCGACATCCAGAACGGCAACGTGGCGACCTGGATCTCGGGTTCGTGGGCCGATGCGATCCTCCGTGGCACAGCCCCCGACACCGCGGGCAAGTGGGCCGTGGGCGCGATGCCGCAGTGGCAGGCCGGCGAAGACGTCTCGGCCACCTGGGCCGGCGGCTCCGCGAGCGCCGTGTTGAAGGGTTCGAAGCATCCGAAGGAGGCGGCCGAGTTCGCTCTCTGGCTGAACTCCGACCCGGAGAGCGTGAACATCCTCACCAACGTCGGCGCCGGCTGGCCCGCCATCGCCGACACCTCGGAGATCACGTCGCTGCAGAGCGACCCGGAGGTGTTCTCCTTCTACGGCGGACAGGACATCTGGGACGTCTTCGCCGCCTCGGATGCCGCGGTCGACACCTCGTGGAAGTGGCCGCCGCTGTCCTCCACCCTCTTCTCCTCGCTCACCGACAACGTCAAGAGCGCCGTGGAGGGCGGCACGCCGCTGACGGATGCGTACACGAAGACGCAGGACGACATGGTCGCGGCCCTGAAGGCCAAGGGCATCTCCGTCAACTGACGGCGAACGGGGCGGGATGCGCAGGCATCCCGCCCCGTTTTCCGTCCGGCACCCGAGTCGAGGAAACTGGCACGACAATGGCACTCACCGCATCCCGCCCCAAACGGCGCTTCCGGCCCGCACTGTGGGTTCTGACGCTCCCGTTCGTCATCATGTTCGCGCTGTTCTTCATCGCGCCGATCGTCTACGCCATCGTCGACAGCCTGTTCTCCACGAAGGCCTCGGGGCTCGGCTTCGGTGCACCGGAGAAGGTCTTCGTCTTTCTCGACAACTACGCGGCGGCGCTCTCCAACCCCTCCTTCGTCGAGAGCCTCGGTCGGCTGCTCCTGTTCTCGCTGATCGAGGTGCCGCTGATGGTGGTGACCGCGCTCGGTCTCGCCCTCCTGCTCGAATCGGCGCGGGCACGCTGGCCGCGGTTCTTCCGCGTGCTCTACTTCGTGCCCTACGGCGTGCCCGGGGTGATTGCCGCCCTGCTCTGGGGGTTCCTCTACATCCCCGCCACCAGCCCCGTGCTGCAAGGGCTCGCGGCCGTCGGCATCGACGTCAACCCGCTGTCCTCGAGCGGAGTGCTGTTCGCCATCGCGAACATCGCGCTCTGGGGCTTCGCCGGCTACAACATGCTCATCCTCATCGCCGCCCTGAACGCCATCCCCTCCGAGTTGTACGAGGCCGCCCGCATCGACGGCGCATCAGAGTGGTCGATCACCTGGAACATCAAACTCCCCCTGGTGCGCCCCTCCGTCATCCTCGTGACCGTCTTCACCATCATCGGAACGCTGCAGCTGTTCGTCGAACCGCTCGTGCTCCGCCCGCTCACCACGGCGATCAGCTCGGACTACACCCCGAATCTCGCCGCCTACAACCAGTCGTTCGCCCAGGGCAACCCGAGCCTCGCCGCCGCCATGGCCGTCATCGTGGCCCTGATCGGCTTCGTGTTCTCGTTCGGGTTCCTGCGCCTGGTCAACCGGAAGGGGAACCGCGCATGGTGAACCGCTCACGCCCGGGCGTGCAGAAGACCTCCGTCGCCCGCTCCCAGCGCATCAAGCAGCCCGTCGGCAGCTCCATCGTGGTGAACGGCATCCTCGTGCTGGCCGGCATCTACTTCTTGCTGCCCATCGTGTGGGTGCTGATCGCGGCCACGAAGACGCCGGGGCAGCTGTTCAACAGCTTCGGACTCTGGTTCTCCGACTCGCCGCAGGCCTGGCAGAACCTCGTCAACGTCTTCACGCAGGACAACGGCATCTTCTCCGTCTGGATTCTCAACAGCGTGCTCTACGCCGCGGTCGGCGCCTTCGTGGCAATGGCCATCTCAGCAGCCTGCGGCTACGCACTCGCGAAATACGTCTTCCGAGGGCGTGAGACGCTGTTCTCGATCATCCTCGGCGGCGTGCTCGTGCCCGCCACCGTCATCGCGTTGCCGCTGTACTTCCTGCTCAACTCCGTGGGCCTCACCGGAACCTACTGGGCGGTGCTGCTGCCCAGCATGGTCAGCCCCTTCGGCGTCTACCTCGCGCGCATCCACGCGAACGCGGCCGTGCCCGACGAGGTGATCGAGGCGGCCCGCATCGACGGCGCCGGCGACCTGCGCATCTTCGGCTCCATCGCGACCCGGATGATGATGCCCGCCCTGGTCACGATCTTCCTGTTCCAGTTCGTCACCATCTGGAACAACTACCTGCTGCCGCTCGTGATGCTCAACAAGACCGAGACCTTCCCGATCACGCTCGGGTTGACCCTGTGGAACTCGCAGACCCAACGCGACCCGATGTTCTACCAGCTGGTGGTCACCGGTTCTGCCGTCTCGGCCATCCTGCTCGTCATCCTCATGATCTCGCTGCAGCGTTTCTGGAAGGCCGACCTCACCGCCGGTTCGACGAAGGGCTGACGAGCCGAGGAGCCGGCGCGCTCAGCCCTTGCGCTGAGCGCGGTAGGCCGAGGGGCTCACGCCGTGGGTGCGGCGGAACTGGCGCGAGAAGTAGAACTGATCGTTCATGCCGACCTCCCGCCCGACCTCCGCGACCGGCAGCGTCGTCGTGTCGAGAAGGCGGCGCGCCCGCGCCATCTTCAGCGCCGTGTGGTGCGCGAGAACGCCCCCGCCGGTGGCCTCGCGGAACAGGGCGCTGAGGTGCGACGACGAGACGCCCACCAGAGCGGCCAACTCGGGCACCCGGATGGTGCCGTCGACGCGTTCTTCGAGATAGCGCATCGCGCGTTCGAGCGGCTCGCCCTGCTCGGGAAGGCGCCGGTCGACCGCGAGCTGGGTGAGCATCCGCCACGCCATCCCGGCGGTGGCCAGCAATCGCGCGGGCGACTGGTCGCGCTCGAGCGAACCCACGATCTCGTCGAGCATGGCCGTGATGCGATCGACGGCGCGCAACGACAAGGCGATCCGGGTCGGGTCGATGCCGGCGGCCTCGATCAGTTCGGGCACGTCGGTGCCGCGTACGTGGCACCACCAGATGGTCCACGGATCGGTCTCCGAAGCCCCGTAGGAGTGGGGGATGCCGCCCGGTAGCACGATCGCCGTCGACGAACCGACGCGCGTGCGCACACCGTCGACGTCGACCCAGCCCGAACCGGCGACGCAGACGATCACGATCGTCTCCTCGGCGCCCGCGAGGCGGTGCCGCCCGTGGGCGACCGCGTGCGGAAAGTACCCCGCGTCGGTGACGACCAGTCGCCGGGTGACCGGTCGGGCGAGCGCCTCGGTCACGAGCGGGCGCGGCACGACGCACAACCGCTGGTTGTCGAAGCCCACCGCGCGTTCCATGGAGTCATTCTGTCACCTCAGCGAATCATCCATACTCGCCCGATCATCTGCCATGGAGCGGCGCCCGGGTCGCCCCTACTCTCGATGCTGTGACGAACGCCGAAGACGACTCCGCCCGCATCGCCCTCCCTCCCGCGCCCGCCGATCAGCAGGCGATCCTGGATGCCGGCGGCGTGGCGTGCTGGAGCGAACCGGTGGAGATCGGCACCTACGAGCCGGCCGACCCCGACCGCTACCCCCTGTTCCTCGACCGCCGGGTCTACCAAGGATCGAGCGGTCGGGTTTACCCCATCCCCTTCGTCGACCGCATCGCGCAGCACAAGACCCCCCGGCTGTGGCGGGCCATCCACCTCGAGAACCGCTGGGTGCGCCTCATGCTGCTGCCGGAGATCGGCGGTCGCATCCACATCGGCTACGACAAGACCAACGGCTACGACTTCTTCTACCGCAACAACGTCATCAAGCCCGCGCTGGTCGGCCTCGCCGGTCCGTGGGTCTCCGGTGGCGTGGAGTTCAACTGGCCCCAACACCATCGACCGGCCACCTTCCTGCCGGTCGAGACGGCGATCGCGCGAACGGATGCCGGTGACGTGACGGTGTGGCACTCCGACCTCGATCCGCTGCAGCGGATGCGCGGCAGCCACGGTGTGCGCCTGCGCGGCGACAGCTCGGTGATCGAAGTGGCGGCCCGGCTCCACAACCGCACCGACGAACCGCAGACCTTCCTCTGGTGGGCGAACGTGGCCGCGCGGTCGCACGCGAACTACCAGTCGTTCTTCCCGACCGACGTGCGCTTCGTCGCCGACCACGCGCGCCGGGCGATCACCGCGTTCCCGCGCGCCGACCGGCCGTACTACGGGGTCGACTATCCCGCCCTCGCCGACGCGGCGCATCCGGACGCCGACCGCATCGACTATTACGGCAACATCCCGGTGCCCACCTCGTACATGGTCACCGACACCGGCGACAGCTTCTTCGGCGGCTACGACCACGACGCCCGGGCGGGCTTCGTGCACTGGGCCGATCGCTCGATCGCACCGGGCAAGAAGCAGTGGACCTGGGGCAACGGCCCGATCGGACACGCCTGGGATGCGCAGCTGACCGACGGCGACGGGCCGTACGTGGAGCTGATGGCGGGCGTCTACACCGACAACCAGCCCGACTTCAGCTGGCTCGCGCCCGGGGAGACGAAGGAGTTCAGCCAGTTCTGGTTCCCGATCCGGCAGCTCGGTCCGGCCCACCAGGCCACCCGGGAGATCGCAGTGAGCCTTCGGGTGGAGCGACCGGGCGACGCCGATGCTCTCCCTGCCGACGGGCGCGAGCACACCGTCGTACGGGTGGGCGTCTCGAGCGCGGTCGAGCACGAACGGGCCGCGGTCGTGCTCGAACGTCTCGGCGAGGTGGTGACCGAGTGGGAGACGGCGCTCTCGCCGGCACGACCCTTCGTCGCCACCACCACGGTCGCGAGCCCCGGCACAGACGATCACGAGCTGACCCTGCGAGTGCTCTCCGACGGCCGTGAGCTGATCTCCTGGCAGCCACGGGACACTCATTCCGCGACACCGGATGAGTCAGGCTCGGCCGCCGACCCGGATGCCGCCGCGACCCGCCCGGCGGAGCCCTGGGTGGCCACCGAACCGCCGCTGCCCGCCGACATCGAGAGCGTCGACGAGCTCTACCTGACGGGCGTGCACCTGGTGCAGTACCGGCACCCGACGCGCTCCGCCGAGCCCTACTTCGAGGAGGTGCTGCGGCGCGACCCGTCGGATTCGCGGGCTTCGATCGCGCTCGGCACCTGGCACGCGCATCGCGGCGAGTACGCCGTGGCGCGCACCCTGTTCGAGAACGCGCTGCAGCGGCTCACCCGTCGCAACCTGAACCCCACCAGCGGCGAGGCCAGCTATCGCCTCGCCCTCGTGCTCGAGCGTCAGGGTGAGTACCGGGCGGCCGCCGAGCGCTACGCCAAAGCCGCCTGGGATGCGGCGTGGGCGCATCCGGCTGCTCTCGCACTGGCCCGCCTGGCCTTGCGCGCCGGGCACCCCGCGGAGGCGCTCATCCACGCCGGCGAGGCCCGCCGCCTCGACGCGCGGAGCCCGGAGGCCGCGCACCTCGAGATCCTCGCCCTCCGCCGGCTCGGACGCGACACCCGGTCGGCCGCACTCCTCGACGAGACCCTCGAGGCCGACCCGCTCGACCCCGTCGCGCTCGCCTTGGCCGGCCGCCTCGCCACCGCCGATCCGAAGACGCCCCTCCTGGTGGCCGTCGGGTTCGCGCGCGCAGGCCAGTGGTCGGAGGCGCTGTCGCTCACCGACGCCCTCGTGACGCCTCCGTCGGGCACAGCCCCTCGCGGCGCCACGGCACCCATGACCTTCGGCAATCCGGTGCCGCTCGCCCACTACCTGCGGGCCACCTGGATCACCGCGCAGGGAGGCCGCGACGCGGAAGCCCGCGCCGCCGCCGAGCGATCGGCCGCCCGAGCCGCCGACACCACCTACGCCTTCCCCGCCGGCCTCGACGAGCACGACGCCTTGGTGGCGGCGAGCGCCGCCGACCCGCACGACGCCGTCGCTCCGGCTCTCCTCGGCGCCTGGCTCCTCGACGCGGGCCGCACTGCGGACGCCCGTATCGCACTCGACAGCGCGCTCGCGAACGGCTCGGCCGATCCGGTGGCGTGGCGGAACGCCGCGGTCGCCACTGTGAACACCGGCGGCGACCCCGAGACCGCCGACGCCTTCTTCTCGCGCGCCCTCGAACTCAGCCCCGACGACCCGCGCCTGGTGTTCGAGCGCGACCTGCTGGCGCGTCTGCGCGGGGTCCCGGCGGCCGATCGCCTGGCCACGATCGAACGACACGACCCCCGCGTCTTCACGCGAGACGACCTCACCCTCAGCTACCTCGACCTCCTGCTCGCCGCCGGCCGGGTCGACGAGGCCCTGCACATCCTCTCCACGAGGCGCTTCCAGCCCTTCGAAGGCGGCGAAGGCACGGTGATCGCCGCCTACGACCGCGCCACCCTCACGGTCGCCCGCCGGCTCATCGACACCGACCCACACGCCGCCGTCGAGTTGCTGAGCTCCGGCATCGAGGTGCCCGCCAATCTCGGCGAGGGGCGGCATCCGGCCCACAGCATGGCCGAACGCTTCCTGCTGCTCGGCGACGCCCGCGCACGCATCGGCGACACCGTCGGAGCGATCGAGGCCTGGCAACGGGCGCGGGCGGGCGCCGGCGCGCTCGCGGTGACGCCCCGCCCCACCGAAGCGGACGATTTCTGGGTGGGAGTCGCCCACCTCCGACTCGACGAGGCGGCGGCCGCCGAGCGGGTGTGGTCGGCTCTCGAGGCCCGCGCGGGGCAGCTCGAACAGGAGAAACAGCAAGTGGACTACTTCGCCACGTCGCTGCCGGAACTCTTGCTCTTCGACATCGACACCGAGGCAGCGAGGGCGCGCACGGCCGCCCGACTGCGAGACTGGGCGAGGAGGGGCCGCGCCCTCTCCCGAGGAGAGGAAGCAGCGTGACCGACGCGAACGTGACCGGGCCGAATGCCTCCGCCACGACCACCGCCCCCGAATCCGCGCCCACCGCGCGTTACCTCGGCTCCGGAGCGGCGCCGGCCGCCGACGCGTCCGCCCTCACCGGCCCCGTGCCCGCCCACCTGCCGCAGCGCCTCACCATCACGCTCTGGGACTTCTCGTGGTACACCCACGCCGAGCCGGGCGGCCCCTTCGCCGACCTCGACGCGGCATGCGCGAAGGCAGCCGCTCTCGGTTACAACACGATCCGCATCTGCGCCGCTCCGCTGCTGCTGTTCAGCGGCCTGGCCCACGAGGGCCGGCCGCTCGCCGACCTCGCCGGCGCTCTCGAGATCGAGGGCCTCGGGGCCTCACCGCACGGCGGCTTCTTCGGGCAGCGCACCCGTTGGTACGACACCCCGGGCGGCTACCGCGTCGACCTCCGAGCCCGCCTCCTCGAGCTGTTCGACGCGGCCGAACGGCACGGCCTGGTCGTCATCCTCGCGAGCTGGGAGTACCAGCAGTCGCCCGCCTACGCACGCTCGAGCGACTGGTTCGAGGCGATCGACGCCGTGCCGCCGGCCGACCGGTACGCCCTGCTCGGCGCATCCTGGAGCCGGATGCTCGACTTCCTCACCGAGGCCGGCCACCGCGACACGATCGCCCTGGTCGAGCTGCACAACGAGGTCGACTTCTCGATCCTCCCCCCGCTCGGCGACGGCGCGGAGTCGGGCATCGGCGGCGCGATCGAGATCGCGCGGCTGCGGCAGGAGCATCCCGATCTCCTCGTCACCGCGAGCTACGGCAAGCCGCCCCACCTGGCGATGCACCAGGTGCCCGATGAACTCGGGGCCGCCCAGTTCCACGTCTACAGCTACGGCGTGCTCGACGCCCTGCAGAAGCTGGTCGACATCCGCTCCGAGGGCAGCGAGGGCTTCCCGAACGCGATGCTCGCCTCGCTGCTCACCGCGGATGCGCCGACGCCGGCCGAGTACGGTCGGGCGGCTGCGTGGAAGTACCGTGCGACGGTGGTCACCGACCAGATGATCTACGGATACGACTGGCTCGACGCCGACGCCTGGGACACCTGGCTCTACCAGAACTACGGCCCTTACCGCGAAGTGATGCAGCGCGAGATCGAGTCACGAGTGATCGCGATCGCCGAGTGGGCTCGCTGGCGAGGCGTGCCCGCCGTGGTCGGCGAGGGCTGGATCGGGTACACCCCGCTGCACGGAACCTTCGAAGAGGGCCCGGTGGGGCGTGCGCTCGCCGAGCACGGCATCCGCACCGCTCTCGACCACGGTGTCTGGGGCATGGTGCTCTGCTCCAACGCGGCGCCGCACCATCCGATGTGGGCCGATGAGAAATGGCAGACGCGGATGAACGCCGAGATCCTCGCCCGGTAGCTCGAGCTCGACGCGCGGCCCCGTGCGCCGGAGCGCCGCGGGGCCTCCGGTCAGCCCAGCTCGGCGGCCAGGCGACGGCCGGCCTCCCGCAGCCAGCGGAGGGTCTCGGCCATCGCGGCCTCGCCGCTGCCGGCCAGATCGGTCAGCGACACGACCGCGTCGAAGTCGCGCGGCGTCGACTGCACCGCGCCGGCCACCAGTCCGACACGCGCCCCTGCCGCACGGGCGACTCCCCGCACGTAGCTCGGCACCTTGCCCGACTCCGACTGGTGGTCGTAGCGGCCCTCTCCGGTCAGCACCACGTCGGCGTCGGCGACCGCCCCGGCCAGGCCGATCTCCTCCCCCACTGAGGCCGCCCCGGCCGTGAGTGTCGCGCCCCAGGCCACCAAGCCGAAGCCCACACCGCCGGCCGCTCCGGTGCCGGACTCGCGGGGGTCGGTGCCCCGCGCATCCGTCACCAGCGTCGCGAAATTCTGGAGGTTCAGCTCGGCCTGGTGGGCCAGGCCCTCGCCGATGCCCTTCTGCGGTCCGAACACCGTCACCGCACCGAGGCGCCCGAGCAACGGGTTCGTGACATCCGTCAGCACCGTCACACCGCCGGGCGGCAACGCCGCGAGGCCCTCGAAGCTCGCCCGCACCACAGCGCCCAGCCCCCCGTTCCCCGCCGGCACCGGCGACCCGTCGACCCCCACGAACTGCGCGCCGAGCACCTGGAGCACTCCGGCGCCGCCGTCGGTCGAAGAGCTGCCGCCGATCGCGAGCACCAGCCGGTCGACTCCGGCGTCCAGCGCCGCGCGGATGGCCTGACCGAAGCCGATCGAGTGCGCCTCCAACGGGCGCAACGGATTCAGCAGGGTGATGCCGCTCGTGTTGGCGAGTTCGACTACCCCGGTGCCGCCGGCCTCCGTGCCGTCGACGCCGGGCAGAAGCAGCCAGTGGGCCTCGACCGTGCGGTCGTCCGGACCGGTGACGGTCACCGGCATCCGGCGCGCATCCGGCCGGGCGATGGCGAACGCATCCAACGCCCCTTCGCCGCCGTCGGCCATCGGCAGGCAGCGCACCTCGTCGTCCGGATGCACCTCCCGCCACCCGGCGGCGAGGCCGTCGGCGACCTCGATGGCCGTCGCCGTTCCTTTGAACGAATCCGGGGCCACGACCACTCGACGACGACTCATCCGCCCATCTCCTCACGACCGGTGACGGAGTGTCAAATCTCCTCCGGTTTGGTGCTTCGGCACGCGAGACGGAAGAGTGGAGACATGGGTACCGAACGCGCCGCCGGCCACGTCCACATCACCTTCGAACTGCCGGCCCTCGCGGCAGCCGAGCTCGCCGCGACCGGGTTGCCCACGACCTTTTACGCGGGGCCGACCGGCGAGCCGCGATCGGCCATTCTCGAGAGCGTGCGCGGGGCATCCGGAATCGTCTGCATGCTCTCCGACCGCATCGACGCCGAGGTGATGGATGCGGCGGGTCCGTCGCTGAAGGTCGTCGCCAACTATGCGGTCGGCTACGACAACATCGATCTCGCTGCGGCCCGCGAACGCGGAATCGTGGTGTCGAACACCCCGGGTGTGCTCGACAACGCGACGGCCGACCTCACGCTGGCGCTGCTGCTCGCCACCGCCCGACGGGTCGTCGAGGCCGACCGGTTCCTGCGCGCAGGCAACGACTGGACGTGGGAGCCCGACCTGTTCGTCGGACTCGACGTGTCGGGCGGGGCCACTCTCGGCATCGTGGGCCTCGGGCGGATCGGTCTCGCGGTCGCCCGACGCGCGGCCGCTTTCGACATGAGGATCATCGCGACGGGATCGCGGGCATCCTCGCCTGAGGCGGCGGCGCTCGGCATCCGCGCGGTCACGCTGCCGGAGCTGCTGGCGGAGAGCGACGTGGTGAGTCTGCACTGTCCGCTCACGGCGTCGACGCGGCACCTGATCGGCGCCCCGGAGCTGCGAGCGATGAAGTCGTCGGCCATCCTCATCAACACCGCCCGCGGACCGATCGTCGACGAGGTGGCTCTGGTGGAGGCGCTCCGCGACGGGGAGATCGGCGGGGCCGGGCTCGATGTGTATGAGTGGGAGCCTTCGGTCTCGGCCGGTCTCCTCGCCCTGCCGAACGTGGTGACGGCGCCGCACATCGGCAGCGCCGGAATCGCGACGCGAGAGCGGATGGCGTCACTGGCCGTGCAGAACGTGGCGGCGGTGCTGGCGGGGCTCGGAGCGGTGACTCCGGTGGACGGGGATGCACCAGGCGGGTCGGCCGAGCCTGAGGCTTCAGCCGATTCGGCCCCGACTCCTGTCGTACCCCGCGAGTTTCCGTGGTCGGAGGGCAGTTGGACGACCCCGCCCGCCGCATCCGCCGTCGACGGCACGGATCTCCTCGTCACCGCGGTCGAGGGCAGCGATGCCTGGCGCACCACCTCCTACGGCTTCGTGCACGACACCGAGCACGCCCTGCTGACGCCGTTCTCGCGGGACTCCGCGGTCGAGGTCGAGTTCACGGCGGACTTCGATGGGGAGTTCGACCAGGCCGGCCTCTTCCTGCGCATCGCCGATGACCGCTGGGTGAAGGCCGGGCTCGAGTTCTCGGAGGGTTCACTGCAGCTCGGAGCAGTCGTCACGGCGCCGACCTCGGATTGGTCGCTGGGACCGGTGCCGTCGTGGACGGGCCGCCGGGTGACGATCCGCGCGAGCTGGGCCGGCGACGCGGTGACGCTCCGTGCGCATGTCGACGACGAGCCCTCACGACTCGTGCGTGTACTGCCGTTCCCCCCGGACGCGGTCGCCTGGGCTGGCCCGCTGGTCTCCGCTCCCTCTCGCGCCGACCTCACGGTGCGCTTCCACGCCTGGCGCGTCACGGAGCCTGACGCCGCTCTGCACTAGACGCGCCGCGACGGCGACGATCTATCGGAGGTCAGCTCGGCCGTCCGCTCTCGCGAGAGCGGTGTGCCCTCGCAGGGGACGGCGACGCCCGAGGAGGAGCAGTATCGCCCCAGCCGCTCCGAGCAGGGCCACCCACGAGCCGAACCCCAGAGACTCTCCCGGCGTCGAGCCGGTCGCCGTCAGCTGGGGCGCCCCGACCGCCGCGGGCTCCGGCACGGGCGCCGGCGCCGGGGCGGGTGCCTTCAACGCGGCCAGGAAGGCTTCCGCGTTGACCAGCCCCGCACCCATGAGCACTCGATCCGTCCGTCGACCCCATCAGCGCCCAACCCCGGCCTCCGAAACCCACGACGCCCTCCGCGACAGCTGACGAGCAGGTGCGCGGAGGGCGTCGGAGCCGAATGATCGGCGAGGAGGCGAGCAGGCGGGGCCTAGAAGTCCCAGTCCTCGTCTTCGGTGTTCACGGCCTTGCCGATGACGTACGACGAGCCCGACCCCGAGAAGAAGTCGTGGTTCTCATCGGCGTTCGGCGAGAGGGCCGAGAGGATGGCGGGGTTCACATCCGTCACCGACTTCGGGAACATCGGCTCGTAGCCGAGGTTCATCAGCGCCTTGTTCGCGTTGTAGTGCAGGAACTTCTTGACGTCTTCGGTGAGACCGACCTCGTCGTAGAGATCCTGCGTGTACTGCACCTCGTTCTCGTAGAGGTCGTACATCAGCGAGAAGGTGTAGTCCTTGATCTCGTCGCGCTTGGCCTGGTCGACGAGCTCGAGCCCGCGCTGGAACTTGTAGCCGATGTAGTAGCCGTGCACCGCCTCGTCACGGATGATGAGGCGGATGAGGTCAGCCGTGTTCGTGAGCTTCGCCCGGCTCGACCAATACATCGGCAGGTAGAAACCGCTGTAGAACAGGAAGCTCTCGAGCAGGGTCGAGGCCACCTTCCGCTTCAGCGGCTCGTCGCCGTGGTAGTAGTCGAGAACGATCGACGCCTTCTTCTGCAGGTTCGGGTTCTCGGTCGACCAGCGGAACGCCTCGTCGATGTCCTTGGTGTTCGACAGCGTCGAGAAGATCGACGAATACGACTTGGCGTGCACCGACTCCATGAACGCGATGTTCGTGTAGACGGCCTCTTCGTGCGGCGTCAGCGAATCCGGGATGAGCGACACGGCGCCCACGGTGCCCTGAATGGTGTCGAGTAGCGTCAGCCCCGTGAACACGCGCATGGTGAGCGTCTGCTCGGCCGGCGTGAGCGTGGCCCACGACTGCACGTCGTTCGACAGCGGCACCTTCTCGGGCAGCCAGAAGTTGTTCACCAGCCGGTTCCACACCTCGACGTCTTTATCGTCTTGGATGCGGTTCCAGTTGATCGCCTGCACCTTGTCGACGAGCTTCAACGGCTCAGGAGGGGTCATTTCTCGGTCTCGCTTTCAGAGGATGAATCGAGCGCCGATACTTCGGCGCAGTAGGTGCATGTCGGGCTCATGATGCCCATGTTCGTATGGTGCCGGGTGTGAGCGCTGCGAGCGCTCGAGGGCATCGAGCGCCCGCGACGGACCGCAGACATCTTGGCGCGCGTCTCGTCCGACGCCGTCTTGCCGAAGTTCGGATTCTTTTCACCACGTTTCTGTTCAGACAGACGAGCTCTCGTCTCATCCGACAGTTTGCGTCCGAACGACGGATGCTCGGAGCCGAACTTGCCGAAGTTCGGGTTGTTCTCGCCGGTGATCGAGCCTTTGCGACGTTCGGACCAGATCGCCCGCTGCCGGTCGGAATGGGTCATCCCGAAGAACGGGTTGGCCGATCCCGGGCGGCTGGCACCTCGCCGCCCTGTCGACCGCGCGCGTGCGGCCTCTCGCTGCTCCGGAGTCCATGTGACTCCCGTCGGCCCGAGGCCGCCGTCTGCGATGTTCAGCAGTCGTGCGCCGCGCTCACGCAGATACGAGATCCAGGCCATCTCGGCGATACCGAGCTCCTCACGTTCGCGATAGACCTTCTCCAGCTCCACGATCTCGAAGGTTCCCGAATCCCGGCTCCGCAACCAGTCGTACAGCGGGGTCCGGCGTCCGCTCCGGGCGACCCGGAGATGCTGTTGAAGTCGGCGCCGGATCGGCACCGTCGTCTGGCCGACGTACCGGACGTCGCCGGTCGCGACGTCACGGATTCCATAGACGACGCCGACCGGTGCACCCAGCACTTCGACCGGAATGGAGAGAGTCATCGCACTAGTGAGCGCACGTCACAGCGTGCACGAGACGCACATGTCGAGCTCGGTGCCCTCAAGGGCCATCTGCCGCAAGCGGATGTAGTAGATGGTCTTGATGCCCTTGCGCCAGGCGTAGATCTGGGCCTTGTTGATGTCGCGCGTGGTCGCGGTGTCCTTGAAGAACAGCGTCAGCGAGAGGCCCTGGTCGACGTGCTGCGTGGCCGCGGCGTAGGTGTCGATGATCTTCTCGGCGCCGATCTCGTAGGCGTCGTCGTAGTACTCCAGGTTGTCGTTCGTGAGGAACGGCGCCGGGTAGTAGACGCGGCCGATCTTGCCTTCCTTGCGGATCTCGATCTTCGACGCCACCGGGTGGATCGACGAGGTCGAGTTGTTGATGTAGGAGATCGATCCGGTGGGCGGCACGGCCTGCAGGTTCTGGTTGTAGATGCCGTGCTGCTGGATCGACGCCTTCAGCGCCAGCCAGTCCTCCTGCGTGGGGATGTGGATGTTCGAGGTCTCGAACAGCTCCGCCACGCGAGTCGTCGCCGGCACCCACGGCGCATCCGTGTACTTGTCGAAGAACTCGCCGCTCGCGTAGGTCGAGTCGTCGAAGCCGTCGAACTTCTCGCCGCGCTCGATCGCGATCGCGTTGGAGGCCCGCAGCGCGTGGAACAGCACGGTGTAGAAGTAGATGTTCGTGAAGTCGACACCCTCTTCCGAGCCGTAGTACACGCGCTCGCGGGCGAGGTAGCCGTGCAGGTTCATCTGGCCGAGACCGATGGCGTGCGTCTTGTCGTTGCCGTCTTCGATCGAGCGCACCGACGCGATGTGCGATTGGTTCGACACCGAGGTGAGGCCGCGGATGGCGGTCTCGACCGTGCGGCCGAAGTCGGGCGAGTCCATGGTGAGCGCGATGTTCAGCGAACCCAGGTTGCACGAGATGTCTTTACCGATCGACGCGTAGGACAGGTCTTCGTTGTACGTCGTGGGCGTGTTGACCTGCAGGATCTCCGAGCACAGGTTCGACATGTTGATGCGGCCCTTGATGGGGTTCGCCTTGTTGACGGTGTCTTCGTACATGATGTACGGGTAGCCCGACTCGAACTGGATCTCGGCGAGGGTCTGGAAGAACTCACGCGCCTTGATCTTGGTCTTGCGGATGCGCGGGTCGTCGACCATCTCGCGATACTTCTCGGTCACCGAGATGTCGCCGAAGGGCAGGTTGTAGACCTTCTCGACGTCGTAGGGCGAGAAGAGGTACATGTCTTCGTCGTTCTTCGCGAGTTCGAAGGTGATGTCGGGCACGACGACACCGAGCGAGAGCGTCTTGATGCGGATCTTCTCATCCGCGTTCTCGCGCTTGGTGTCGAGGAACTTCATGATGTCGGGGTGGTGGGCGCTCAGGTAGACCGCGCCGGCACCCTGACGGGCACCGAGCTGGTTGGCGTAGCTGAAGGAGTCTTCGAGCAGCTTCATCACGGGGATGATGCCCGAGGACTGGTTCTCGATCTGCTTGATCGGCGCGCCGGCCTCACGGATGTTCGACAGCAGCAGGGCCACGCCGCCGCCGCGCTTGGACAGCTGCAGAGCCGAGTTGATGCCGCGGGCGATCGACTCCATGTTGTCTTCGATGCGCAGCAGGAAGCAGGAGACCAGCTCACCGCGCTGGGCCTTGCCGGTGTTCAGGAAGGTGGGCGTGGCCGGCTGGAAGCGACCGCCGATGATCTCCTCCACCAGGTTCGTGGCGAGCTCCTCGTCGCCCTGGGCGAGCCCGAGCGCCGTCATCACCACGCGGTCTTCGAAGCGCTCGAGGTAGCGCTTGCCGTCGAAGGTCTTGAGCGTGTAGCTCGTGTAGTACTTGAAGGCGCCGAGGAAGGTGTCGAAGCGGAACTTCTTCGAGTAGGCGAGGTCGTTGAGCTGCTGGATGAACTCGAACGAGTACTGGTCGAGCACCTCCTTCTCGTAGTACTCCTTCTCGACCAGGTAGTCGAGGCGCTCGCGCAGGTTGTGGAAGAAGACGGTGTTCTGGTTGACGTGCTGCAGGAAGTACTGCTTCGCGGCCTCTTTGTCTTTGTCGAACTGGATCAGCCCGTTCTCGTCGTAGAGGTTCAGCATCGCGTTGAGCGAGTGGTAGTCGAGCGCCGGCGCAGCCGTCGGCGCGTCGATCAGTGTTGCTTCCACAGTGTGTCCAATCCAATCTGGACGGCCTCACGGTCATCCGGGGTTCCAAATACTTCGAATCGATAGAGCAGCGGGGCCCCCGTTTTGCGCGCGACGATGTCGCCCGCAAGGCAGTAGGCCTCACCGAAATTGGTGTTGCCCGCGGCGATCACGCCACGGATGAGCGATCGGTTGCCCTCGTCGTTGAGGAACCGGATCACTTGCTTGGGAACGGCGCCCAGGCCGTTGCCCCCGCCATAAGTGGGGAGCACCAGCACGTAGGGCTTGGTCGCCTTGAGGTTGTCTTCGCGGGCGTGGAGCGGGATGCGCGAGGCCGGCCGACCGAGGGATTCGACGAAGCGGCGCGTGTTACCGGAGACACTCGAGAAATAGACGAGGTCGTCGGACACCGGACTCAGCTGGCCGCTGCGCGCGCCAGTTCCTCGATCTTGTCAGGACGGAAACCCGACCAGTGGTCACCCTCGCTGGTCATGACCACGGGAGCCTGCAGGTAGCCGAGTTCTTTGACCGTCTCGAGGGCCTTCTCGTCGACCGAGAGGTCGAAGATCTCGAACTCGAGACCCTTGTTCTCGAGAGCGCGGTAGGTCGCAGTGCACTGGACACAGGAGGGCTTCGTGTACACCGTGATTGCCATAAGGAATGCACCTTTCTCGAAGGAATTGAAGGTTGTGAAATCTTGAGTTGCCCGGCGCCGTATCCACTCCAACCCCGTGGAAATCCACTGCTTTCGTGGCTTCTCTGCGCCGGGAGTTCAATACTACATATAGTTGGTCGCGATATCGAGCACCCCTAGATGAAGTGTTACACCCGTGTAATTATCCACAGGTCATCCACATCTGTGCACATCTTTCCGACCCTTTCATCCACAGCCCGAGTGGCGGAATTCCGGCCTTCTACAGCCTCCTGTGGACAGCATCCACCCTCACCCCTGAGGATAAATCCGACCACCGACATTCAGCGTGTCGGGCGTGTCGCGCGCACCCTCCGCACCAGGGTCACCACGACGGCCGCCACGGCCAGCACGAGAGGGATGAGCAGGTTCGCGCCGGCGAGCAGGAGCAGCCCGGCGACGAGCACGGTGGAGACCGCCGCGAACCACCAGCCGATCCCGAAACGCGGCAGCAGCCGGAGCGCGGCCACGACGCCGAGCGCGTAGACCGAGACCATGCTCGAGGTGTGGATGAGGATGAACGGCGTGAGCACACCTCCCGTCACGAAGAAGGCGGCGAAGTACAGTGCCACCAGCAGGGCGACGAGCAGGAGCGCGCGTCGGGGGACCCCTCCGGCTTCCGCCCCCTTGGCGAACCATCGCGGCAGATGGCCGTCACGGCCGAGTGATGCGCCGAGGTTGGCGAGAGCGGCCACGTAAGTGTTCACCACCCCCAGGGCCACGATGGCCGCGATGGTGGCCACCACGTACTTCCCCCAGGCCGGCGCCGTCTCGGCCACGAGGTCGAGAAGTGGAACGGGGCTCGACCCGGCCCGATCGCCGAGCACACCGACCGTCACGATCTGGAGCCCCAGGTAACAGGCGCCCACCACGACGATCGCGATCGCCGTCGCGAGCGGGATGGTGCGGCGCGGCCTCGTGAACTCCCCCGCGATGTGCGTCACGGCCTCCCAACCCGCGAACGCCCAGACGAACAGACTCACCGCCAGACCGACACCGGCCCACCCGTGCGGAAGGAGTGGACTGAAGTTCGACACCTGCGAGGCCGGGGCGGCGACCGCGACGACACCCACCACGATCACCACGAGCAGGCCCGAGAGCACGAGCTGCGCCTTTCCGGAGAAGCGCAGGCCGAACGCGTTCAGGATGAACGGCGGAACAAGCAGCACCGGAGCGAGCACAAGCGCCACCCAGCGTTCGATCCCGAGCACGGCCACCACGTACTCGGCGCCGAGGAGCCCCACCACGGGAGCACCCACGGTGACGCCGAAGAAGAACCAGTACCCGGCCATGCGCGCGGCCGTCGGCCCGAGCGCGAGACGGACGAAGGTGGCCACGCCGCCGGCATCCGGAAACCGCGCCGCGAGCGCCGCGAAGGTACCGGCCAGCGGGATCGAGAGCCCGATCAATGCGATGACGGCGAGGATGGAGCCTGGACCTGCCGCCTCGGCCGCGAGCGCCGGCAACACCAAGATGCCGGTGCCGAGCACGGCCGCGATGTAGAGCGCCGTCCCCTGCGCGAGCCCGACGCTCGGCGCGTGCGCTGCCTCCGTCGGGCGTACGGACCCACCGGGGGCGACGGGTGCGGACGGTCCGGTTGCCATCCGCCCAGCATCGCGCACGCCCGCCCGCAGCGGAACACCCCGGCCGCCAGTCGGCGAGCGATTCCCGCCATTTCCGCACCCGACCATCACGACACCGGCGTTTCGGGAGGAGGAGAGCGGAACCCACCCCGATTTCGGCCTCGGTTCCGCTCTCCTCCTCCCGAAACGGCGCGGTCTAGTTCTCGCGGCCCCGCAGGCTCTCGGTGATCACGCGCATCGCGGAGGTGTCGGCGAGCGTCGCGGTGTCGCCGACCGAGCGGTTCTCCGCTACATCGCGCAGCAGGCGCCGCATGATCTTGCCCGAGCGGGTCTTCGGCAGCTCGGGCACCACGAGGATGCGCTTGGGCTTCGCGATCGGGCCGATCTCCGCCGCGACGTGCTTCATCAGGCCGGCCACGATCGCGTCCTGGTCGGCGCCGAGCGTGTCGCTCGCGCCGCGCAGGATGACGAACGCCACGATCGCCTGACCCGTGGTCTCGTCGGCGGCGCCCACCACGGCCGCCTCAGCGACGGCGAGGTGCGAGACCAGCGCCGATTCGACCTCCATGGTCGAGATGCGGTGGCCCGAGATGTTCATCACGTCGTCGACCCGGCCGAGCAACCAGATGTCGCCCTGTTCGTCGTATTTCGCGCCGTCGCCGGCGAAGTAGTAGCCCTGCTCGGCGAAGCGGTCCCAGTAGACCTCCTTCGCGCGCTCCGGGTCGCCCCAGATACCGCGGCTCATCGCGGGCCACGGCTTGTCGATCACCAGGTAGCCGCCCTCGCCCGGTTCCACCCGGCCGCCCTGCTCGTCGACCACCTGCACCGAGAGACCGGGGAGCGCCCGCTGGGCCGATCCCGGCTTCGTGGCGGTGACGCCCGGCAGCGGTGCCACCATGATGGCGCCGGTCTCCGTCTGCCACCAGGTGTCGACGATCGGGGCGCGGCCGCCGCCGATGTTGGTGCGGTACCACATCCAGGCCTCGGGGTTGATCGGCTCCCCCACGCTGCCGAGCACGCGCAGCGACGACAGGTCGTAGGCGTTCGGGATCTGGTCGCCCCACTTCATGAAGGTGCGGATGAGGGTGGGCGCGATGTAGTAGATCGTCACGCCGTACTTCTCGATGATCTCGAAGTGCCGGCCCTCGTGCGGCGTGTTCGGCGTGCCTTCGTACATCACCTGGGTGACGCGGTTGGCGAGCGGGCCGTAGACGATGTAGCTGTGGCCGGTGATCCAGCCGACGTCGGCGCCGCACCAGTAGACATCCGTGTCGGGCTTGAGATCGAAGACCGAGCGGTGAGTGTACGACGTCTGCGTGAGGTAGCCGCCGCTGGTGTGCAGGATGCCCTTGGGCTTTCCCGTGGTGCCGCTGGTGTAGAGGATGAAGAGCGGATGCTCGGCCGGGAACGCCTCGGGCTCGTGCGACGCCGATTGGGAGTCGACGAGGTCGTGCCACCAGAGGTCGCGCCCCTCGGTCATGGGAACGAGATCGGTCGTCGCGCCGCCCACGCGCTCCACCACCAGCACGTGCTCGACCGTCGACGCGCCCTCCAGCGCCTCGTCGACATTGGCCTTCATCGGCGCGGAGGCGCCGCGACGGTACTGCCCGTCGGACGTGATGACGAGCCGCGCCTCGGCATCGTCGACCCGCGCCCGCAGCGCCGCCGGCGAGAATCCGCCGAACACCACGCTGTGCACGAGCCCGAGCCGCGCGCAGGCGAGCATCGAGATGACCGCCTCGGGAATCATCGGCAGCTGGATGACCACGCGGTCGCCCGCCACGAGCCCGAGTGAGGCCAGGGCGTTCGCCGCGCGCGACACCTCGTCCTTCAGCTCGGCGTAGCTGATGTCGCGGGTGTCCCCCGGCTCGCCCACCCAATGCAGGGCGATCTGCGAGCCGTGGCCCGACTCGACGTGCCGGTCGACGCAGTTGTAGGCCACGTTGAGGGTGCCGTCACCGAACCAGCGGGCGTGCGGCGGGTTCGACCAGTCGAGCACCTCGGTGAAGGGGGTCGCCCAGCTGAGATGGCGGGCCTGCTCGGCCCAGAAGGTCTCCGGATCGGCCGCGGCGCGCTCATACGCCTCCGCACCGAGGTTCGCCTGGGCGGCGAAGGCGTCGCTCGGCGGAAAGGTGCGGGTCTCGTGCAGCAGGTTGTCGAAGACGTGACCGCCGTCGTGCGGCCCGACATCCTGCAGGGTGATGCGGGGCCCGTCGGGGGCGGTGGTGCGCGAATCCTCGGCCACAGGAGATCTCCTCGTTGAAACTCTGACGGTGGGTGATGCGGTGGGGATGCGGAAAACGGTGGAGCCGCTTCCCCTTTTGCATCCTGTGCCAGTATCCTGTCACTCAGTGCCATCCAGCGCAAGGAAGCCCGCCATGACCCCGATTCGCGTCACCACACCCGGCGGCTCGGCGAGCCCCGGTGACAGCGAAGACCTCAATTCGCGCCTGCGCATCGGCGCTCTGCACCTCTTCGAGACCCGCGGGTTCGACACCACGACGGCCGAAGACATCGCGCAGTCGGCGGGCATCAGCCGGCGCACCTTCTTCCGCTACTTCCCCGTTCGCGAAGACGTGTTGTTCTCCGACCACGCGGTCTACCTCCTGCGTGTCGAACAGCGACTGCGCGCGGCCCGGGGCGAGCCCATCCGCGTGGCCGGGGTGGCGCTGGATCCGCTCGTCGACGGGCTGGTCGCCGACGCCGACTTCGTCACCCGCCGCGCGGTCGTCATCCGGGAGAACGTCGCGTTGCGCGACCGCGAGGTGCTCTGGCTGCGCGAGTATCAGCAGCTGCTCGGCGGCTTCCTCGCCGAACAGGATCTGGGCGCCCGCAGTGCGATCTTCGCCCAGATCGTGGCCGCCGCCCTCCTCGCCGCCCTCAGCCAGGTGATCGATCGCTGGCTCGCGGCCCCGGGCTCCGAAGACCCGCGCGCCCTGCTCGCCGAACTGGTCGACGAGATCGCGGAGTCGATGGGCGAATCGGGGCTCCGCGGGCGCGGGCCCGGCGCCGCGCATCCCGAGCGCACCGGCGTCGTCGTCATCAATTCGCGACTCTCGGCCGACGAGATCGCCCACCTGATCGAAGGAGCACACTGATGAGCCGCATCGTGATGATGGGACCGCCCGGGGTGGGCAAGGGCACCCAGGCCGCGCTCCTCGCCGTCGCCCTCGGCGTGCCCGCCGTCTCCACCGGCGACCTCTTCCGCGAACACGTGCGCACCCGGACCCCGCTGGGCCTCGAGGTGAGCGGGCTGCTCGCGGCGGGCGAATACGTGCCCGACGCGGTCACGAACGCGATGGTCGCCGACCGGCTGGCGGCTCCGGATGCGCAGAACGGCTTCATCCTCGACGGCTACCCACGCACGCTCCCGCAGCTCGGCGAGCTCGACCGGATGCTCGGCGACCTCTCCACGACGGCCGGCACCAACCCGGGACGCACGCTCCCGCAGCTCGGTGAGCTCGACCGGATGCTCGGCGACCTCTCCACGACGGCCGGCACCAACCCGGGACGCACGCTCCCGCAGCTCGGCGAGCTCGACCGGATGCTCGGGCCGGCGACCCCCCTCGACGCCGTCGTGCTGCTGCAGGCCGACGTCGAGGAGATCGTGGCCCGCATCGTGCTGCGTGCCGAACAGCAGGGCCGATCCGACGACACCCCCGAGGTGGTGCGGCGCCGCATCGAGATCTACCGCGCCGAGACCGAGCCCCTCGCCGACGCCTACGCCGAACGGGGGCTCCTGCTCCGGGTCGAGGGCACCGGCTCGCTCGACGAGGTGACGGCGCGCATCCGCGCCGCCCTCGATCACGACGAAGCCGCAGCCTGACGTCTCGCGCGCGTCGCCCGGGCTAGCATCGAGGTCATGCCCCGACGCTCCGCCGCCCTCACGCGCACGAGGATTCTCGAGGCCGCGACCACCACATTCAAGGCGCAGGGATTCGCCCGCACCTCGGTGCGCGAGATCGCGGCCGCGGCGGAAGCCGACCCGGCACTCGTCATCCGGCATTTCGGCTCGAAGGAGCTGCTGTTCCTGGAGGCGATGCGGGCGGGCATCGGGCCCCGAACGGTCGCCGACGTTCCGCTCCCCCAGCTCGGCCGCCGGTTCGTCGCCGAGTTGCTCGACGGCGACGTCGACACGCGGGGTGTGTTCCTGGCCCTGCTCCGCGGCAGCGACACCACCGAGATCGGCCGGCGTCTCCGCTCGGTGCACGAGGAGGAGTTCGTGACGCCGCTCCGCACCCGGATGACGGGGCCCGACGCCGAGTTGCGGGCGCGGCTCGCGGCGGCGCTCGTCGGAGGCCTGCTCTACTCGCTCTGGGTGGTCGGCGACGAGGATCTCCTGGCCGCCGACCACGCGCAGATCGTCGAACGCTACGGCGCGCTCCTGCAGGAGCTGCTCACGCCTACTGAACCGACCAGCCGCCGTCGCTAGGCAGGACGGCCCCGTTGACGTTCACACCGTCGTCGCTCAGCACGAAGGTGATCGAGGCGGCCAGCTGCTCGGCGGTGGCGACCGAAGGGATGGCGGCCTGGAAGGGCGCGAGCCGCGCACTGCCGGCTTCCGACACGTGAGGCGGGAACGGGATGCCCGTGGCCACGCCGCCGGGAGCGATCGCGTTGACACGGATGCCCTGCTGCGCATACATGAAGGCGGCGCTGCGGGTGAACCCGATCACGCCGTGCTTGGAGACCGTGTAGGCGTTGCCCGAGGCGTTGCCGCGCAGCCCCGCTTCCGAGGCGACGTTGACCACCGACCCCTTCCCCGCCGCGAGCATGGCCGGCAGCACCGCGCGAGTGAGCTTGAAGGTGCCGGTCAGGTTGATGGCGATCACGCGGTCCCAGGTGGCGTCGCTCGTCTCGTGGGCGGGCGAGAAGTCGTCGTTGACGCCGGCGACGTTGGCGAGCCCGTCGATGCGGTCGCCGGCCTCGGCCACGATGCGGTCGATGTCCTCCTGCTTGGTGATGTCGCCCGCGACCGGCACGATTCCGGCATCCGGAAGCGAGTCGGCGAATTCCTGGAGCCGCTCGGCCGAGATGTCGACGGCGACGACCCGGCCGCCTTCGCGGGCGATGCGGGAGGCGGTCGCCCGGCCGATGCCGGATGCCGCGCCGGTGACGATCACGGTCTGGCCGGCGAAGCGCCCGGCCGACACCGTCTCGCGCCAACCCGTCGGGGCGACCGACTCCGGCATGACGCCGTCGTTCGCCCGCAGCACGAGGTCGTCGACGACCGACTGCGGTAACCGGCCCTGGCTCAGTTCGACGAGCTGCTGCAACGGCAGGCCCTTGACCGGGGCGAGCTGACTCTCGTCGAACGCCCCGGCGGCTCCGAGCACCTGCCGGATCAGGGCGCCGCCCTCGGGGTGATCGAGCCACTCCGCGATGGAGCTCTGGGCGGTGAGTGGGTGCCTGCTGGTCATGTCATCCTCCTGTCATCCGCACCTTCGTCGGCGCGGTTCTGCATAAGTCAACATAGTTGACCACGCTGAGACTTTGGAGTCCAGGGGGTCGGAGATCGCTCAGACGAGCGCCAGCACCCGCTCGAGGTAGGCGTTGCGGAAGCGGCCCTGCGGGTCGAACTCGGCGACGAGCGCACGGAAGTCGGCGGCTCGCTCGTATTTCGGCCCGATCTCGGCGGCGCCCATCGCGAACCACTTGCCCCAGTGCGGGCGCGGATCGAACGGCGCGAGTGCCGCCTCCACCGCGGGCAGGAGGGCGCGCACCGGCTCTGGCTCGTTGCGCCAGGTGAAGTGGATGGCGAGGCTCTCGCGCTGGTAGGCGGGGCTCAGCCACAACGAATCCGCGGCGACCGTGCGCAGCTCGGTCACGAGGAGGTGGGGCGCGATCCGATCGGCGAGCGCCCGCACCGCGGTCAGCGCGGCCACCGCATCCGACCGCGACACGAAGTACTCGGTCTGGATCTCGTCGCCGTTCGAGGGCGTCACATCGGCCCGGAAGTGCGGCAGTCGCTCCGACCACGGGCCCGGCACGCCGCCCTGCACCGTGGTGTTGTCGATGTCGTCGCCGGCGGGAGACATCACCTTGTCGCCGGCCGGATGCGCACCGAAGAAGTCCTCCGGCACCGACACTGCGGAGAGACCGGAGCCGGCAGCGGGCAGCCGCGACTTCAGCCACACCTGCTTCAGCGACGAACCGGTCCAGTCGGTGAACAGACTCACACTGTAGGCGGCGGAGACGATCTCGTCGAAGGAGCCGAGCACCGCATCCCAGGGCAGATCGAGGTAGACGTCCTGGCGCATCCGGAAGCTCGGCTGGATGTCGAGGGTGAGGCGGGTCACGATGCCGAGCGCGCCGAGCGCCACGACCATGCCCTCGAACCGCGGATCGGCACGACTGACGTGCACCACGTCGCCCCGCCCGTTCACGAGTTCGAGACCGGCGACCGCGGTGGAGAGGTTGCCGTTGCCCACGCCCGAACCGTGGGTTCCGGTGGCCACGGCACCCGCGATCGAGATGTGCGGCAGCGATCCCAGGTTGTGCAGGGCGTAGCCGTGCGCCTCGAGATGCTCGGCGAGCACCGCGAAACGGGTGCCGGAGGCGACGGAGACGGTGGAGGCGACCGGATCGATCACCGGGTGCGGCTCGAGATCGACGAGGGAGAGGAGCTCACCCGTCGTGTCGGCCAGGTCGTTGAAGGAGTGCCGGGTGCCGAGTGCCCGCACCCGCGTGGCGCCGGACACGATCGCTGCCACCTCCTCGACGGAGCGCGGCCGCAGCAGGCCTGCCGCCTCGTAGTCGTAGTTGCCGGCCCAGTTGGACCCCACCGCCGTCATCGCGGACTACTTGCGCGGCAGGGCGCGGTCGATGTCGGCGAGCAGGTCGTCGACGTTCTCGATGCCCACGGAGAGCCGGATCACGTTCTCGGGCACCTCGAGCGCGGTGCCCTTGACCGAGGCGTGCGTCATCTCCGAGGGGTAGCCGATCAGCGACTCCACGCCACCGAGCGACTCCGCCAGCTGGAACACCTCGGTCGACTCGGCGAACTTGCGCGCGGCCTTGGGCCCGCCCTTCAGCGCCACCGAGATCATGCCGCCGAACGACTTCATCTGTCGTTTGGCGAGTTCGTGACCCGGATGCGTCGGAAGGCCCGGGTAGTACACCGCGTCGAGCGCGGGGTGTCCGACGAGGTGCTCCGCGATCGCCTGCGCGTTCGTGGAGTGCCGGTCCATGCGCACCGCGAGGGTCTTGATTCCGCGCACGGTGAGCCAGGCGTCCATGGGGCCCGAGACACCGCCCGAGGCGAACTGCAGGAAGCGCACCTTCTCTTCGAGCGCGTCGTCGTCGAGCACGACGGCGCCGCCGAGCACGTCGGAGTGACCACCGAGGTACTTCGTGGTGGAGTGCACCACGATGTCGGCGCCGAGCGCGAGGGGCTGCTGCAGGTAGGGCGAGGCGAAGGTGTTGTCGACCACCACGAGAGCGCCGGCCGCATGGCCGATCTCGGCGAGTTCTGCGACATCCGAGATCTTCATCAGCGGGTTGGAGGGCGTCTCGAGCCAGAGCAGCTTGGTCTTGCCACCCGCGACGGCCTTGGAGACGGCGGCGAGGTCGCTCATCTCGACGACGACGTTCTCCACGCCCCACTTGCCGTGGATGCGCTCGATCAGGCGGTGGGTTCCGCCGTACACGTCGTTGCCGAGCACGATGCGGTCGCCGGGTTCGAGCAGGGCCCGAAGCAGCGCGTCTTCGGCGGCGAGGCCGGAGGCGAACGAGAGGCCGTGCTTCGCGCCCTCGAGCGAGGCGATCAGAGTCTCGAGCGAGGTGCGGGTGGGGTTGCCGCCGCGGGTGTACTCGTAGCCGTTGCGGAACCCGCCGATGCCGTCTTGCACGAAGGTGGAGGTGAAGTAGACGGGCGGGATGATCGAGCCGGTGGTGGGGTCGAACGCCTGACCGGCGTGGATCGCGCGGGTCTCGAACTGTTCGGTCTTCTTGGGAGGCATGGGGCTGACTTTCTGCCGACGCGGGGCGTCAGGCTTCGCTGAGGAAGGTGAGGAGGTCTTGGCGGGTGATGACGGTGACGGGCTTGCCGTCGTCGGAGACCAGCAGCGCCGGGGAGGTCGTGAGTGCCTGGCGGGCCGAGGAGACGGGCTCGTTGATGCCGATCAGCGGCAGCGGGCCCGACACGAAGTCGCCGACCTTGTCGGTCATGGCGGCGCGGCCGCCGAACACCTGGTCGAGGAGCGTCTGCTCGTCGAGCGACCCCACGACCTCGCCCATCACGACGGGCGGTTCGGCCGAGAGCATCGGCACCTGTGAGACCCCGTACGTGGTCATGATGCCGATGGCGTCGTGCACGGTGTCACTCGGATGCGCATGCACGAGGGCCGGCAGGCCGTGGTCCTTGCCGTTCAGGATGTCGCGCACGGTCGATCCCTCGCTCTCCGACGCGAAGCCGTAGGAGCGCATCCACTTCTCGTTGAAGATCTTGCCGAGGTAGCCACGGCCGCCGTCGGGGAGCAGCACGACCACGACGGCGTCGGCCGGCAGGTCGCGAGCGGCTTTGAGGGCCACCGACACGGCCAGCCCGCTCGATCCGCCCACCAGGAGACCCTCTTCGCGGGCGAGGCGTCGGGTCATCTCGAACGACTCCGCATCCGTCGACGCGATGATCTCGTCGACCACGGAGGGGTCGTAGGCGGTGGGCCAGAAGTCTTCGCCCACACCCTCGACGAGGTAAGGACGGCCGGTTCCGCCCGAGTAGACGGACCCTTCCGGGTCGGCGCCGATGACCCGTACCGCGCCGCCCGAGACCTCCTTGAGGTAGCGGCCCACTCCGCTGATGGTGCCACCGGTGCCGACGCCGGCGACGAAATGGGTGACCTCACCCTCGGTGTCGCGCCAGATCTCGGGGCCGGTGGTCTCGTAGTGGCTGAGCGGGCCGTTGGGGTTCGAGTACTGGTTGGGCTTGAACGCTCCGGGGATCTCGCGGGCCAGCCGATCCGACACCGAGTAGTAGGAGTCGGGGTCTTCGGGGGCGACGGCGGTGGGGGTCACCACGATCTCGGCACCGTAGGCGGTGAGCACGTTGCGCTTGTCTTCACCCACCTTGTCGGGCAGCACGAACACACAGCGGTAGCCGCGCTGCTGGGCCACCAGGGCGAGGCCGATTCCGGTGTTGCCCGAGGTGGGCTCCACGATGGTGCCGCCGGGCTTGAGGAGTCCCTCCGCCTCAGCGGCGTCGATGATGCGGGTGGCGATGCGGTCTTTCGACGATCCGCCCGGGTTGAGGTATTCGACCTTCGCGAGCACGGTGGCCGCGATCCCCTCGGTCACGCTGTTCAGCTTGACGAGCGGGGTGTTGCCGACGAGGTCGATGACGCTGTTCGCGTACTTCATGTCTGGTGTCCTTGGCTGAGGCCTGCAGCCGCTTCGTGCGCGGTGTGGCACGGCGCGCTGCGTGAGCGGCGGCTGGGGCGTGGCGAATCCGGTCTGTGAAGGGAGGTCGCTCAGCGACGACAACAGAGGAGATTCACGAACACGCCTCCAGCCTAGTCCACCTCGACATCGTGTTACGGGTGAGCTTGATCTAACGTCGAGAGCATGATCGACGTCGACATCGGCGCTCTCCGCGCACGACTGGGGCCGTCGGCGTCTGGACCACCCTGATCGGCGAGGCTTCCACCGCCGACGAGCGCACTGCCGCCCGCGCGGTCGAGTCGCTCGGGTTCCGCACCCTGTGGTTCGGGGAGTCTGCGCGCAACAAGGAAGCCCTCGTGCACGCATCGCTCCTGCTCCAGGCCACGACGACTCTGACCGTGGCGACGGGTATCGCGAACATCTATAGGCGAGACCCGCTGGCCATGGAACTGGGCGCCAACGCCCTCGCGGAGGCCTTCGACGGGCGTTTCCCGCTCGGCCTCGGGGTGAGTCACGCCCCTCAGGTCTCCTCGCGCGGCCACGACTACGCAGCGCCGGTCACGACCATGCCGAACTACGCGAACAACCTGCGTGACCCGGGCTACACGGATGACGATCTCGACGACGCGGGCAGTGACCGCCTGGTCGACGACATCGTTGCCTGGGGCAGCCCCGACATATCCGGGAGCGCGTCGACGCGCACCTCGGGGCTGGCGCCGACCACGTCGCCGTGCAGCTGTCGGCCGGCGATCTCGCCGCCCAGGTCGAACAGCTCCGCGCGCTCGCGCCAGTGCTGCTCGACCGCTGATCACGACCTGCTCAGAACCCTCGTGCGTAACCGCACGAGGCGGACCGTGCGTCGCAAGAGAAGAATGCCGGTGGGCCGGACCGAGATCTCGGCCCACCGGCATCCGGTCACGAGCGGCTGATGCCGCCCTTCGTCCGGCGGCGGAGCCAGACGGCGGCCGCGAGACCGGCGCCCAGCACGAGCGCCGCGATGCCCGCGACGATCGCCGGCTGCCAGGTGGCGGCCTCCATGCCGGTGTTCGGCAGGTGCTCACCCGTCGACGCGCCCGGCGCGACGACGACGATCGGCGCCGTGATGACGGTGCCGTCCAGGATCGCCCAGAGCTCGTGCGTGCCGCTCTCGGTGTACGCCGGGATGGTGACCGACACCGTTCCCGTTCCGTCGGCTCCGACGGTCACGGTGCCGAGGTGCACGGGCGAGGAGTGCAGCTCGAGAGCGAACACGGCGCCCGGGTTGCCGCCCGTGACGGTGACCTGGACCGAGCTTCCCGGCGCCACCTGCGAGGCGCCGATGAACAGCTTCTCGTTGCCCGTGACGCCGATGCCCTCGGTGGGCGGGTCGGTCGACGGCGGGTCGGTCGGCGGCGTCGTGGTCTTCTCGGGCACATCGTACGAGCCGATTCCCGAGACGTTCCCGGCGACATCCGACGCCCGATACGTGAGGGTGACGGCCTCGTCGCCCACCGCGACCGGATCGCCGAACGGCGTCCAGGCCCCGTCACCCAGGCGGTACTCGATCGCGGCGACACCGGAGGCGGCATCCGTCGCGGCCAGAGTTACCACGCGGGGATCGGCGTCGAAGGCGGCCGAGGGCTCCGGAGCGACGGTGTCGCGCGCGACCACCACCGACGACTCTTCGGACACGTTGCCCGCAGCATCCGTCGCCCGGAAGCGCACCGCGGTGCTGCCGTCGGCGATCACGGCGATCGGTGCCGTGTAAGTCGCCCACTCGCCGTCGCCCACGCGGGATTCGAGCTTCGGAGCGCCGTCGCGGTTGTCGAGCGCGGCGGCCGACACCGACACGTCGCCGGTGAACCAGCCGCTGGCCGGCTCCACCGGGGTCGTGTTCGTGGTCACCACCGGGGCCTCCGTGTCGGGTGCCTCCGGAGTCGCCTCGAACACCTGCCACTCCTTGATGCCGACGCTGCCGGCGCCTGAGACGGTGCCCGAGGCTTCCAACTGCAGGCGCAGGCCCTTCGTGGTGACCTCGTCGAACGTCACCGTGTTGAAGGTGTCGATCGCGGTGCCGTACTCCGAGGGGTTCTGCACGTCGACCCATTCGCCCGTGTCGGCGTCGAGGTATTGCGCCTTCCAGGAGGCCGGCACGTCGATGCCGAGCCCGGCGCCGTCGAGGTTGCTCACGAAGTAGGCGCCCGTCTGGTCGACCGTCACCGGCTCCGCCCAGTCGTACTGCACCCACTGCGTGCCGATCTCAGGCCAGACTCCCCAGACGTGGGCGTTGTCGTCGGGCGACACATCGCCCGACTTCGTGGGCGCCACGTCGTCGTTGAGCCCGTTCACCGAGTTCCACGCGGCGGTTCCGGATGCCGTCGGCGTGGCCCAGAGAGCCACGTTGCGGTGGGAGTCGCCGGTGCTCGCCCGCAGGGTCACCGAGACGGGCTCGGAACTCGTACCGGCGGTGTCGGTCGCCCGGGCCCACACGGTGGTCTCGGGCAGGCCGACCGGGATGGTCTTCGTGTACGCGGTCCAGTCGCCGGTGTCGCCGATGCGGTACTCGAGCGTCGCGACGCCCGAGACGGCGTCGCTCGCACTGAGCTTCACCGTGCGGGCGATGTCGTCGCCGATCGTCTGCACGGCGGGCGCCACCTGGTCGATCTTGACCGTGACGCTCTTCTCGGCCGAGACGTTGCCCGCGGCATCCGTCGCCCGCACGCTCACCGTGTGGGTTCCGTCGGCCGTCAGGGAGATCGGCGCCGCGTAGGCGGCCCAGGCTCCCGTGTCGACCTTCGCCTCGATGGCCGGCGCCGCGTCACGGTCGTCGGTGGCCGACGCCGTGATGGTCACCGCACCGGTGTACCACCCGTTCGACGGCTGCACCGGCGACTGGGCGATCGATGCGACGGGCTTCGTCGTGTCGGCGCCTGAGCCGGAGCCCGTCACCGACACCGTGGCCGTCGCGTCCTGCGGCGATCCGGCGACCGTTCCCGACACCGTGAAGGTGCCGGCGGCCGCGTAGGAGGCCGGATCGATGTCCGCCCAGTCGACGGCGATCCCGCTCTCGCGCGACCCGTCGTTGTACTGCACGGTCACGGTGCCCGGCAGGCTCGGCGCGCGGCCGGCCGTCGTGTGCACGGCCACCGGGTCGACCGTGGTGATCTGCCCGGGCGGGGTCGCACGCACCCAGATGGTCGCAACGGCGGGAACGGATGCGCCGGAGGCGATCCCGTTCACGACGAAGCTTCCTTCGGCGGCCACCTTCGACGGGTCGATGACCGGCCAGGTCACGGCCAGGTCGGCGCGGGACCCGTCGGCGTAGACACCCGACACCGTCGCGGGCAGGGTGGGAACCGTGCCGACGGCTGTGCGCACGGCGATCGGATCGATCGACTCCGGCGCCTGAGCGAACGCGGCGAACTCGCTGACGCCCACTGCGGCGTTGGTCGTGCCGTCGGTGGAGGCCGTGAAGGTCGCACGCAGCTTGGTGGTGGTCACCGCGTCGAAGGTCACGGAGTTCACCGCGTCGCCGGCCCGTCCGTAGCCGGAGGGGTTCGAGACCTCCGACCAGGCGGAGCCGTCCCAGGCCTCGAGCTTCCAGCTCTTCGGGAGGGCGACGCCGTCTCCGGCGTTGTCGCCGTTCGTGTCACGCCAGAACGACATGCCGACCTTGTCGAGCCGCTGCGGGGTGGTCCAGTCGTATTGCAGCCACTGGGACGCCGGCCGGTTGCCCGACCAGGTTCCCCAGAGCGCCGTCTGGGCGCCGCCCGTGAAGATCGACACGCCATCCTGCACGGCGGCGATGGAGTTCCACGACGCGGTCTGGGACGCGGTGACCTTCGCGGCCGGTGCGACGTTCACCCCACCCGCAGGAAGACCGCCCTGAACGGTCAAGTCCTTCGTGGTGGTCTTCTCCCCGTCGGTGGCCGTGAGCCGCAGCACGTACTCGCCCTCGACGGTGAACTGGGCCGTGGTGCTCGGCGACGCGACGTCGGAGAACAGGGCCTCACCGCCATCCGGGCCACTGACGGTGCTCCAGCTCGAGATCACCGCGTCGCCCGGCAGTCCGTCGTCCTTCACGACGCCCGTGAGCTTCGTGATGCCCGGCACCGATCCCGCGGCATCGACGTAGGCGTCGACGAACGGAGCGGCGTTGGTGGACTCCGGCGCCGCGATGCCGGTGGAGTAGAGGTCGATCTCCTTGATACCGGTCTTCAGACCCGGGGCGTGGGTCACCGTGACCCGCACCTGCTGCGCGGTGATCTCCGGGAACTGCACCCGGTTGTAGTTGGCCTGCGGATACTGCGGCATGCGCGCCTGAGCGGGCACCGTCTTCCAGGTGTCGCCGTCGAGGTACTCCACCAGGTAGCTCTGCGGTTCCGAGTATCCCGCCACGGTCGCGGTGGTCGACGACTGGTAGAAGTACACCCGCAGATCGTCGAAGGTCTTCGCCGATCCGAGGTCGACCGTCAGCGTGTCCTTCGCGTTCGGCGATCCGGCCGTGCCCCAGAAGGGCTCGTTGATCGTCGTTCCGTCGACCGCGTTCGAGGCCGCGCGTCCGTTCGCCGAGTAGGTGGCGGATGCGGTGGCGCCGGCCGCGAGGTCGGTCGAGGATGCGCTGGCCGAGTCGATGTTCTTGCCGGCCTTGGCGAAGACGTCGGTCACCCGGTCGTCGGCGGTGAAGGCGACCTGGTTGGCCTCCTTCACGGGCGAGGCGACCGAGGTGGTCACGGCGACGCCGTCATCCGCCGTCACCGTTCCTGTCTCCGGGTCGTAGACAACGTGGGCGAGCTCGTCGACCGTGAAGGCCAGCTGCCCGTCGAGGAACACCGAATAGCCCTCGGGAACGCTGTCGCCGTAGTACTTCTCGCCGCCGGGCTGGTCCCACGTGATGGTGAGGTCGCGGTCGCGGAAGCGGATGTCGTTGGCGGTGAAGTGATCCCAGTCGATGTCGATCGGGTCGAGTTCGATCTTGTCGTCGTCACGCGAGCGCAGACCCATGGTGTCTTCGATCATCGTGAAGTTGGTGCCACCGAGGATCGTGTGGTGGATCCACGAGCGGTAGCCGATCGACGCGGGGTCGGCCGAGCCGTCGGCCCAGAACTCGTTCTGGTCGGGCAGGCGGTTGTCGCCGCCGTTCTGGTACTGCGCCCAGGCGTTCCAATACAAGAGCTTCTTGTAGGAGTCGGCCGTGATCGCATCCGTGTCGTAGTTGCGGAGCACGGAGGAGAACAGGCGGAACAACACCGTCGAGTTGATGATGGAGAAGTTGTTGCTGCCCGGGAAACCGGCTGCGGCCGCCTCCTTCTTGTCGGCCTGGTTCGCCGTGTAGAAGGGGAAGATCGAGTACTCGGAGTCGTCGGCGAACAACCGCAGCGCATCCTCGTAGTCGTCGGCGTGGTCGGCGTCGCCCTTCTGCGGCACGAGGCCGACGGAGAACGGGTAGTAGTTGTTGATCTCCTTCCACTTCGCGAGCTGTCCATCGCTCGTGAAGCGGTGCTTGAACAGGTTCTCGCCATCGTCCCAGAGCAGGTCGAGCACCTTCTCCTTGATCGTCTGGGCGAAGGCGCGCATCTGGTCGGCGTTCGCGGTGTCGCCGGCGGCAGCGTAGGCGGATGCCGCGGCGAGCGCGTTCGCATAGAGGTACGCGTTCTCGGTGCGGTCCATCGATGCGCCGGGACGCTCGTCGAACGAGACCGCGTCGGCGTCGTTACCGGTCATCGCGCCCCAGTTGTAGTCGATCAGGCCGTCCTTGTCGGTGTCGTAGGCGGCGATCAGGCCCTCGACGTCGTTCTCGGCGTAGGTGCCGAGGCTCTCGGCGATGGGCGTCGGCCCGCCGTGCAGTTGGTAGGAGCGCCACGCGGCGTCGGAGATGTACTGGGTGTAGCTGTTGCTCCAGTTGGCCGGGTCGCCCGGGTTGTCGACGTACTTCGCGCTCTTCGCGGCCTCACCGGCCGACACCCAGGTGCCGTAGGAGTACGACGGGTCGCGGAAGTACTTCAGGTCGTCGATGAACATGCCCGAGGTGAGCACGATGGCATTGTTGTAGCCGAGCACGCCCTCGACCGCCGTCGGGAACTGGAAGGTGTTGCCCGGCGCGTTCGCGTCGAGGAAGTTGAAGCGCATCAACCACCAGCGGTAGAACAGCGTCTTGTCGATGTTGTCTTCGGGGGTGTCGAGGTAGGGCACGTTGTCGGCCCACCACTCGTTGTAGTCGGTGACGTGGGTCGTGTACGCCACACCCGGAGCCGCGGCACGGTAGGCGTCGTACTCGGTGGTGGACGACGGGATCTCCGGCGTGATGAAGCCGAGCTGCACCTTCGTGCTGGCCGATCCACCGGCGGGAACCGCGATCTCACCGGTGAGCGAGCCGTCGGCCACCGTCATCCCGTCGCCCGAGAAGCGCGGGTGGATGGTGGTGACGTCGTTCAGCGCGGGCACCACTCCGGTGAGCTCGTCGCCCTCGGCCGTGGTGGCGTAGGGCGAGGTGGCCACGAGGCGCACCGTCTTCGCGCCGCCGCTCGAGCGCAGCTCGAGCCCGGTCACCGCCACGTTGCCGTCGGTGATGTACTTCGTCTCGACGACGGTGAGGCCGGAGTCGGAGGTGCCGAACACGCTCCGCCAGTAGCTCGGCGTCTGCTTGCGCTCGGCGGTCTTCTCGGTGAGGGACACCGGTGTGCCGTCGACGCTCACAGTGATGCTGTACGCGCCCTGCCCGTCGATCGCCTCCCAGTAGGCGACCTGCCCGCCGAAGCCGAGCACGCTCGGGTCGTGCTCCTTCATGAACACGGCCTTGCCGCGCGAGAACATCCACTGGTTGTTGTCGCCGAACGACCCGGCGGTGCCGGTGCGCACGAGCATCTTGTCGAACCAGAAGTCGGCGTCGGTGGAGCTGCCGGCGCCCGTCGCGAGGTCGTTCGCGAAGATCGCACCGAGCTCGTTGTGGGTGTCGTAGGTGACGCCGGTCGCCGGAACCGGATCGGCGGACCCGGTGAAGACCGGAAAGCCGAGGTCGTCGTTGGGCGCCGCGGCGGCCGGTGTGGCCGCCGCCCCGGCGAGGAAGGCGGCGCAGATCAGACCGCTGGTGATCGCACCTGCCGTGGCACGGCGGTGTCGGTGTTTCGCCATCAGATTGTCAACTCTCTTCGTCATTGAGGATCAGTCGGTGGAGCGGTGTTTCGGGAGTCGGGTGGTGGCTGGAACAGGATCAGGCGGGCAACCAGACCCGCATCGTGGACGGTCCGCGTTCGGCCCAGGAGTGATAGGGCAGCAACACGACCTGCTGGGGATCGCCGCTCGTGGCGTCGATCGTCTGCGCGTAGGGGAAGGCTCGTTCGTCGACCGAGCGGCGGCGGAGGTTCACGATCACGCCTCGCTCGGTCTCGGCGGGGTCGGCGGTCACGTCGACGACCACGTCGGACACGTCGTCGATCCCCGCAGGGAGATCGATCGACTCGAGAGCGTAGACCTCGGGTCCGCGGGTGACCGCGACCGAACCGCGGATCGCATCGATCCGGGGGTCGGGCTGCACGAAGCGGGGCGTCATCGGAAGTGTGAGGGTGACCGTGTCGCCTGCTCGGAACGCCCGGGTGACCTCGACCCCGCCGGCGGCGGGCGTGCGCGTCTCGTCGCCGTCGAGCGACGAGACGGCGAGCTCCGCCTGCCCCGCCCACTGCGGCACCCGCAGCGAGAGCGTCCATGGAGCGGTCGCGTCGCGGTTCACGTGCACGGTCACCACGCCGCCTGCGGGGAAGTCGGTCTGCACTCTGAGCGAGATCTCTTCGCCGCCCGGCAACACCGTGTCGATCGTCGCCGGTGCGTACTGGTGCAGTTGCAGGCCGTGCTCGCTGCGCGTGGCGAAGTAGCCTTCGAGGCTCGCCAGGGTGCGCGCGATGTTCGGCGGGCAGCACGACACCTCGAACCACGGCGCGCGGAGCGAGGCGAGCGCCCGCAGCGACGGAGTGTCGGGGTCGGCGGGCGCACCGGGCACCCGCTGGTGCAGGGTGTTCGCGTAGTAGAAAGCCCGGCCGTCGGCCGAGGGAGAGGTGGCCACCACGTTGTAGAGGGTGCGTTCGATGAGATCGGCGTACGCCGCGTCCGGGCGGTCGAGCAGCAGGCGCCAGCTGAACTGGATCGACGCGATGCCCGCGCAGGTCTCGGAGTAGGCGCGGTCGGACGGCAGCTCGAAATCCTCGCCGAAGGCCTCGTCCTGGTGGTGCGATCCTTGGCCGCCCGTGATGTAGGTGCGGCGGGCGACGGTCTGCGCCCATTGGCCGCGGAGGCTATCGAGCAACTCCGTGTCGCCGAGTTCCGATGCGACATCCGCCGCTCCGCTCGCGAGGTAGTTGGCGCGCACGGCGTGCCCGCGCAGCACGGTCCCGTCACGCACGGGGACATCGTCCTGGAAGTACGACCGACCCCACTCGATGTCCTTGAGCGTCCCCGTGCCGCGCCGCTCCACGAAGAGCCGCGCCTGCTCGGTGTAGCGCGCGTCGCCCGTGACCCGGGCGAGCTCCACGAGAGCGGTCTCGATCTCGGCATGCCCGCAGACCCCGCGAATGCCGTCGTCGGAGAACACCTCGCACACCAGGTCGGCGAGACGTACAGCGATCTGCAACAGGCCGTCATCCGCCCCTGGAGCCGTGCGCTCGCGCGCCACGGCGGCCTGGAACAAGTGGCCGGCGCAGTACAGTTCGTGGCCCCACTCGAGCTGCGACCATCGCGGCTCCTGCCCGGGCCGGCCGAAGCGGGTGTTGAGGTATCCGTCGGCCTCCTGCGCCGCGGCTACGCGGGCGACGACGGCGCGGAAGCGCCGCTCGAGCGCGGCGTCGGGCCGACGGCCGAGCTCCCAGGCCACGGCTTCGAGGTACTTGTAGACCTCCGAGTCCGAGAACTCCCGCCCGCGACGCCCTTCCGGCAGGGTGCCGGCGGCCGCCAGATCGAAATTGCCGAGCCAGCCCTCCTTCTCCAGCCAGTGCTCGATGTGCTCGAGGGTGGCTTCGGAGTTCACCTGCTGGCGGTCGGCCCAGAAGCCGCCGTCGATGCGCAGCTCCCCGATGCCGAGCGGCTGCACGGCGGAGGAACTCGGCACCGCGGGTCCGACGATCCGCGGCTTCGTGCGGCTCGCGGTTCGGTTCGAGTCGTCGGTAAGAGTCATGGTCTGTCTATCCCTTGAAGGCGCCGGACATGAAGCCGCGCACGTAGTGTCGTTGAAGAATGAGGAAGAGCACGATGCAGGGCAGCGCCAGCACGACCACGCCCGCCTCGGTGGCCCCGTAGTCGACCACGCCCTGCACCTGGCCCCGCAGGTTCGAGATCGCGAGCGGGAGCGTCATCCGGGCAGAGTCGTTGATGAGGATGAGCGGAGCCATGAAGTCGTTCCACGCGGCGAGGAAGGCGAACAGTCCCACGGTGATGAGCCCGGGCTTCACCGCGGGCACCAACACCTTCCACAGCACCGTCCAGGAGTTGCAGCCGTCGACCATCCCGGCCTCGTCGAGCTCCCTCGGGATCGATTCGAACGCGATCCGCATCATGAAGGTGGAGAACGGCAACTGGAACATCGTGAGCACGAGCGCCACCCCCACGAGCGAGTTCGACAGCCCGACGAGGTTCAGCAGCACGTAGAGCGGGATGAGCAAGGTGGCATACGGCACCATCAGGATGGCGATGGTGGCCAGGAACAGCACGTTCTTGCCACGGAAGTCGAACCGCGCGAACGCGTACCCGCCGAGCAGTGAGATACCGAGGGTGAGCACGACGGTGAGCAACGAGACGAACACGGAGTTGCCGATGTACTGCAGGATGCCGTCCTGGTAGTTCGCGAGGGTGACGTAGTTGCCGAATCCCCAGCCGTCCGTCTGGTTGGTGCCGGGCAGCGGCGCGACCGAGGAGACGGCTGTCCAGATCAGCGGGTAGAGGAAGATGATGGCGAGCGCAGAGGTCAGCACCCAGAACGGCATCCGCAGGGCGATGCCGCCGAGACTCACGCCCTTCTGGGGGCGGCGGCGCGAGCGGGCTGCGGCACGCGGCGCGGGAGCCGACGCGGCCGGCTCCGTGGTGGGTTCGATCGTGGCGGTCATGGCTCAGTCCTCCACTTTCTTGCTGAACGCGCGGATCTGCACGATGTTGATGACGACGAGCGCGGCGAGCACGATCACCGAGAGCGCTCCGGCCACGCCGAGGTTGTTCGGCCCCTGGAAGGCGACGCTGTAGATCAGCTGAACGATGGTGATGGTGCTGTTGTCCGGGCCGCCCTTGGTGAGGATGTAGAACTGCTCGAAGGCCAGGAGCGACCCCGTGACACACATCACGGTGGTGAGGGCCAGCGTGGGCTTCAGCAACGGGATGGTGACGTCACGGAAGGTCTGCCACCGCGAGGCTCCGTCGATCCGTGCCGCCTCGTAGACCTCGTCGGGGATGCCCTGCAGACCCACGAGCATGAGCAGCATGTAGAAGCCGGCGAAGCGCCAGACGATCAGGAACAGGGTCGACCAGAGCGCGGCATCCGGGGTGCCGAGGAAGGTGAAGCCCCACGACTTGGTGAGCTCGGCGAACGGCCCGGCGATGGGCGAGTAGATCACGTAGAAGAGCAGCGACGCGGAGGCCAGCCCGAGCGCGCTCGGGATGAGGAAGGAGGTGCGCAGCAGGCCCTTCCAGCGACTGGACTCCTGCACCAGCAACCCGAGACCCAGCCCCAGCCCGATGAGCAGCACGGTCGCGAGCACCGTGTACTTGAGGGTGAAGATCACCGAGTCCACGAAGAACCGGTTGTCGACGGCCTTCTGGTAGTTCTCGGGGAAGTTCACGCCTTGATTGCCGCCGAGCAGCGGCCAGTCCGAGCCCGACATCTGAAAGACGAGCACGAGCGGCACGAGGAAGAGGAAGACGACGAACAGCGCGGTCGGCAACGCGTAGAGCCAGCCGCTGAGAGCGCTGCCCGACCGCCGTCCGCGACGACGAGGGCCGGCCGGCCGCGACGTCGCTGACGTGGCCGATGTCGTGGCCGATGAGACGGAGACGCTCATGATGGGGACCTTTCCTCCGAAGGGGGCGCAGAGCGCCAGTGAGGTGGCTGCGCCGCGTAGGCGACGCAGCCACCGGTGAGCCGACGCTACTGCGAGAGCACGTCGGTGATCGCCTGGTTGTCGGCGTCGACCGTGCCGGTCTCCTCCAGCACCGCGTTGCGCACGAGGGTCAGCCACGGGCTGCTCGGAGAGTTGAACGCCTCCTGGAAGTTGAGCGAGAACGGGGTGTCGCCCTTGGCGGCCACTTCGTTGATCGTGACCAGACGCGGATCCTTGCTCGAGTACTCGTTGGTGGCGAGGTCGGAGCGGGAGACCACGTCGTTGTCCTTGGCGAGCACGCCCACCTGAGCCTCCTCCGACATCATCCAGTTCAGGAAGTTCCAGGCCTGGGGCGACTTCGTCGAGTCCTTCGAAACGCCGATGCCATCGCCGCCGACGAAGGTCGATTCGCCGCCGTCGGGGCCGGGGATGCCGGAGACGCCGACGTCGAACGGCGTCGACGACAGCAGGGTGGCCGGATACGGCATGAGGCCGACCTTGCCCTCAGTGAAGGCGGCGGTCCAGGTCGGGCCGGTCTCGTCCTTCGACGACGGGAGAACGGCGCCCGACTTCCACAGATCGGCCCAGGTGCTGTAGACCTCCTGGGCGTTCTTCTCGGCGAGCAGCGATTCGGTGCCTTCCTCGTTCATCACCTGGTCACCGGATGCCCACACGCTCGGGAACCAGGTGAAGACGAGGCAGCCGCCGCAGTTGAGGCCGGTGGCGGTTCCGTAGGTGTCGGGCTTGTCGAGCGCCTGGATCGCCTTGGCGTCCTCGGCGAACTCCTTGAGGTCCTTCGGGCCGACCTCGGGGTCGAGTCCGGCCTCCGTGAAGAGATCCTTGTTCCAGAACAGCATCGAGAGGTCGAGCACGAACGGCAGCACGTGCTGTTTGCCGTCGGAGGTGCCTGCGGCGAGGTGGCCGGGGTTGATCGAGTCCTTGAACGGCAGCGCGTCGATGTTGCTCGTGAGGTCTTGGAAGAGTCCCTGCTCCACCCAGTTCGGCACGTAGACGATGTCGGCGGCGAACAGGTCGGGAAGGCTGTTGGAGCCGGCGGCGGCGCCCACCTTGGCCACGTAGTCGTCGTTCGGCACGACCGTGAGCTTCACCTGATTCTCGTGGCCGGCGTTGTAGGCGTCGACGAGCAGGTTGGCCTGCTTCTCGAGCGGTGCACGCGTCCAGAGGGTGAGCTCGGTTCCGTCGTCGATGCCGTCGGGGCCGGCGCTGGCCAGGGGTGCACCCGCGTCGCTCGTCCCTGAGCACGCGGCGAGACCGGCGAGGAGCGCAGCGGCGAGAACACCGCTCCCGATCCTTCGCATCCGTCGATTGGTGGTGCTTACCATGTCGAACTCCTTCGAACTCCTCATTGAGTGGACCGCGTCGGCCCAAAGCGGTGAATTGCAGGCTCGTTTCGAAATGTCCGAAACGCCTTTCGGTAGGCTATAGCGCTGTTCTCGACCTCGTCAAGTCGCGATTCCTGTAACGTTTACGAAAAGGAGGGCGAGCAATGGCGGACAACGAGACCACGGCGACCAGCGGACGGACCGCGACTCTCAGTGACGTCGCGCGAATGGCCGGCGTCTCCATCGCCACCGCCTCCAAGGCGATCAACGGTCGCGACGACGTCGCACCGGCCACCCGGCAGCGCGTTCTCGACGCCGCCAAGAAGATCTCGTTCACGCCGAACGAGCTCGCACGCAGCCTCATCAACGGCCGCACGGGCACGGTGGGCCTGCTCACGAGCGACCTCGAAGGCCGGTTCGTGATCCCCATCCTGATGGGCGCCGAGGACGCCTTCGGCGCGGGACAGGTCAACGTCTTCCTCTGCGACGCGCGGGGCGACTCCATCCGCGAGCAGCATCATCTCAGCGCACTCCTCACCCGACGCGTCGACGGCATCATCGTGGTGGGCCGGTCGACCGATCCGCGGCCCTCGCTCGGGCACGAGATCCCTGTGCCGGTCGTCTACGCCTATGCGCCGTCGGTCGACCCCACCGACGTCTCCCTCACGCCCGACAACCGCGAAGGCGGCCGGATGGCGGTCGAGCACCTGATCGCGTGCGGGCGGTCCCGCATCGCGATGATCACCGGCGATCCGGAGTACGCGGCCGCCCGCGATCGGGTGGTCGGCGTGCGGGAGGCCCTCGCTCAGGCCGGCCTCTCGCTCGTCGGCACCCCGATGTTCTCGGAATGGTCGGAGCACTGGGGGCGTGACGCGTCGGCCCTGCTGCTGCGTCAGTATCCCGACATCGACGGAATCGTCTGCGGCTCCGACCAGATCGCCCGCGGCGTGCTCGACACCGTGCGCGATCTGGGCCGCTCGGTGCCCGCCGACGTCGCCGCCGTGAGCTTCGACAACTGGGAGATCCTCGCCACGAATTCCCGGCCGGAACTCACGAGCATCGACGCGAACCTGCAGCAACTGGGCAGAACCGCAGCCACGCGCATCTTCGAAGCCATCGAGGGCACCGAGGTGACGCCGGGAGTCGAGTACGTGCCGGGCCGGCTGGTGATCCGCGGGTCGACGATCGCCCGACGCTAGGCGGCGTCGCCGATCGAGATGACGCCGGATGCCTCGCGAGCCGAGGCGATCGCGTCGACCGCCATCCGCCGCCGATTGTCGAGCTGCTCTCCGATGCGGCGGGCGAGTGCGGGATTGCGGCGCACGGCCGCGTCGACCGCGTCGCGCGGCACCCGCAGGATGCGCACGGCCCGGCTGGCGGTGGCGTAGTAGCTGGTGGCCTGACGTGTCAGCGACGTGAGCCCCACCGATTCACCCCGTTCCACGACAGCGAACTCGAGCCGGCCGTTGTCGTATGGCGTGGTGAGCTGGAGTGCGCCCTCGAGCACGATCCGCAGACTGTCCGGCACCACTCCGATCCCCTGCACCTGCTCGCCCGCGCCCCACTGCTCGATCCGGCAGCTCGCGGCGATCTCGTCGAGATAATCGTCGTCGAGGCTGAACAGCGGCCCCACGAAGGAGAGCGCCTCGCGCACGTTCTCGGGCGTGTTCACCGGATCGGTCGAGTCGCCGTCGAGCGCCAGGTCGTCGCGGCGGGCCGCGTACCAGAGCCAGGCCAGGAAGAGCGAGACCGCCTCCGACTCCACCGCCGGGCTCACCACGGGCAGGTCGACGCTGTAGGCGCCGTTGCCGGAGTAACTGACGGCCGGCTTGTCGGCCGGGTCGAGCATCGGCAGGGTCGAGGCCACCGAGCGCAGGAGCGTCGAAACCCGGTGCGGCGGATCGTCGGTGGTGAACTTCACGGCCACCGTCGCCACGTAGGCGCCGGCCGGCTGGCTGAGGTTCGTGAACGAGGCGCCGGCGAGCGAGGAGTTGGGCACGATCTGGATGCCGTTGCCGGTGTCGATGTGCACGGCGCGCCAGTTCACCTCCACCACGCGCCCCCGGCCTGACGGGGTGTCGAGGAAGTCGCCGAGTTTGAAGGGCTGCTCGAACAACAGCAGCAGGCCCGAGATCACCGAGCCCACGGCATTCTGCAACGCGAGCCCGATCACGATCGAGGTCACGCCGAGCGCGGCGAACAGTCCGCCGACATCCGCTCCCCAGACCCAGGAGAACAGGATGGCGAGACCGACCAGGATGAGCGCCAGTCGCGCCAGGTCGATGAAGATCGACGGCAGTCGCTTCTGCCAGCTGCCCTCGCTGGCGTTGGCGAACAGGGCGACGTTGAACGCCGAGAGCACGAGCAGGATGAGGAGGAAGCCGAGCACCGTGCCGACCACGCGCACCCAGTTGAGGTCGAACTGCTGATCGGAGGCCAGGGTGAGCAGCACGAAGAGGGCGAACACCGGCACCACGAGGTTGCGGAGCAGGCGCACGGGCTTGGCTGCCGGGTTTCCGCGCCGCAGCAGCGAGCCGTAGACCTCGGTGAGCACCACCAGCACGATGGGCAACCCGATGGCGAGTCCCACCGCCCAGGGGAACCAGGCTTCTTTCCAGATCTCGGTCACGAGCGCTGCCCCCTAGGTGATCTGCCACACCGTTTGCGGTGTGCCCTGGATGTCGACGGAGGCCACTTCGACCAGGCCGGTGGTGTCGGGCAGCCGATCGCGCACCCGCTGGGTGAGGAAGATGCCGGGCTTTCCGGCCAGTTCCTGCACGCGGTTCGCCACGTTCACCGCGTCGCCCCACATGTCGTAGGCGATGCTGGCCTTGCCCACCAGGCCCGAGGTCACCGTTCCGCTGTCGATGCCCGCGCGGATCGAGATCGACGCGTCGTGCTGCGCGTTGAACCGCTCCACGATGCGGGTCATCTGGATGGCGAAGTCCACCGTGCGCCGCGCGCTGTCGACGCGCGGCACGATCAGTCCACAGCTGGCCAGGTAGCCCGACCGCAGCGTGCGCACCTTCTCCACGCCGGCGGCGACCGCCGCGTCGTCGAACTGCCGCATCAGGTCGTTCAGGATGCTCAGCTCCTGCTCCGAGCTGAGCGACACCGCGAACTCGTCGAAGCCCACGACGTCGGCGTAGATCACCGAGACGTCCTGATGGTTCTCGGCGATCGTCTCTTCGCCCTCCTGATAGCGGCGCGCCACCTTCTCGGGCATCATGCTGAGCAACAGACGATCCGTCTCCGCCTTCTGTTCGTCGATCAGCTGCTGCTTGACCTGCAGACTCCGGCTCATGTCGTTGAAGGCCACCGAGAGATCGCCGAACTCGTCGCGGGTCTTCGAGGTCACCTCCACCCCGAGGTCGCCACCGGCCACCTGCCGCACCGCCCCCACGAGGGTGCGCACGGGCCGGGCGAACACCTGGGCGAGCAGCAGCGACAGCAGCGAGACGATGACGATGATCGCGAGGATGGCGAGCGCCAGGTTGCGGGTGAAGTCGTCGACCGGGGCGAAGGCCTCGGCCGTGGTGATGCTCGACACGATCACCCATTGCACACCGTTGATGTCGAGCGGAGCGTAGGCGTCGAGAGTCTCCTGGCCGAGGTAGTTCGGCGCGATGACCGTGCCGGTCTTGCCGGTCAGCGCGAGATCGACCGGCAGGGTGTCGACCTTCTGCAACTCGACCGAGCCACCCACGTCCACCATGCGCTGGGCGAGATCGGGCGAGCTTCCGCCCTCGATCGTGAGCTTCTGGAAGGCCTCCGGGTCGTCGATCAGCAGACGCGAGACCGAACGCATGGTGTGGTCGGGGCCCACCAGGTACGACTCGCCGGTGTCACCGAGACCGTCCTGCTGCCAGCCCTCGCCGCCGGTCATGACCTCGTTGATGGCCGTGATCGGGAGCTGGATGGCCAGCACCCCGTTCACCTTGCCGTCGGCGGCGATCGGCGACACGCCCCACGCGGTCGGCACGCCGAGCGAGGGTTGGTACCGATCGAAATCGGTGATCTCCGCGTAGTTCAGCGTGTTCGAGTTCACGGCGTCGGTGTAGGCGGTGCTCAGTGCGGAACCCTTGTAAGGGCCGTCGAGGATGTTGGTGCCGAGATCCACCCCTTTGTAGACCGAGTAGACCACGTTGCCCTCGGTGTCGAGGATCATCGCGTCCTCGTACTGGTAGCGGGTGGCCATCTCCCGGAAGTACGAGTTGTATTTCGCGTTCACAGCGGACCAGGCGCTGCCGTCACCGGCGTCGTCGACGGCGGCCGCGGCGTCGTAGTCGCCGGCGTACGGCGCGGTGTAGGTGTTCTGCAGATACACCTGCGCACTCGAGGTCGGCTCGAACAGATCGGGGGCCGACTCCTGCCCGGTGCGGGCCTCGAGATCCGGGATGAAGGAGTCGGCGTAGTAGGCGTCGACCGCGGCCTTCTGCCCGGGGTCCACGGGCTGCGCGTCGAGCTCGGCGAAGGCGGCGGCGAACTCGGTGGCGGCTTGGTTGCCGGTCGCTCCGCTGGAGTCGAGCACGAGCCCGGATTCGATGTTCGTGAACAGCGACTGGATGGCCAGGGTCTTCGCCTCGCGCACGCTCGTCAGTTGGTCGAACGCGGCGTCGCGCAGGCTGTCGCGTCCGGACACGTAGCCCACGTAGCCCACCACGAGCGTCGACCCGATGCTCACGGAGAGCAGCATGATCAGCAGCTTCGACTGGATGCCCAGGCCGCGCCGGTTCGATCCGACGCTCTTGACCGTGGGTAGGTTGAGACGATTCCGCGCCATCGATGGGCCCCCGCACCATAGTCGTCATCTCGCAGATGACTCAGAAGGCAACTCTAACCACATCCGTCACGCGAAATGAACCCCGCCTTCCGCCGCCGGGCTACGCGTTGGCGAGCTGCTGCGCATAGAGGCCGGCGTAGGCGCCGTTCAACGCCAGCAACTCGGAGTGCGTGCCCGACTCGACGATGCGCCCGGCGTCCACCACGAAGATGACGTCGGCGTTCACGATGGTGGAGAGACGATGCGCGATGGCGATGGTGGTGCGCCCGTGCGCCGCGGCGTCGAGCGCGTCCTGCACCACCCGTTCGGAGATGGAGTCGAGCGCGCTGGTGGCCTCGTCGAGGATGAGCACCGCCGGGTCTTTCAGCAGCACCCGTGCGATCGCGATGCGCTGCTTCTCGCCGCCGGAGAGGCGGTAGCCGCGCTCCCCCACCACCGTGTCGTAGCCGGCCGGAAAACTCATGATGCGCTCGTGGATGTTCGCCCGCCGCGCCGCGTCGGCGAGTTCTTCGCCCGTCGCATCCGGCCTCGCGTAGCGCAGGTTCTCGGCGATGGTGGCGTGGAAGAGGTAGGTCTCCTGGCTCACGATGCCGAGCCGGTCGATCAGCGACTGGTGCTGCAGGTCGCGCACGTCGACGCCGTCGACCTTGACCGCGCCCGAGGTCGCTTCGTAAAGCCGGGGCACGAGGTAGGAGACCGTGGTCTTGCCGGCGCCCGAGGGCCCGACGAACGCGGCGAACTGCCCGGGCTGCACGCTGAACGACACGTCGTCGAGCGTCGGATGCTCGGGCTCGCCGTCGGGGTAGACGAAGCTCACGTGGTCGAACTCCACCCGGCCCGCGGTGGACGACGCCGGCAACGTCATCGCATCCGGCTTGTCGGAGATGGCGGGCTTGAGGTCGAGGTACTCGAAGATGCGGGCGAACAGCGCGCCGGAGGTCTGCAGGTCGAGGCCCACGCGCATGAGGCCGAGCAGCGGCCACATCAACCGGGCCTGCACGGTGGTGAACGCCACGATGGTTCCCGCGGTGATGTCGACGCCGCCGTTGATGAGGTAGCCCGACACGAGATAGACGATGGCCGGAACGATGGAGAGGAAGATCTGCACGATCGCGAAGAACCACTGCCCGCTCATCTGCTGGCGCACCTGCAGCCGGATCTGGTTGTCGTTCTCGTCGGAGTAGCGGGCCACCTCGGCGGCCTGCCGGTTGAAGCTCTTGGCGAGCAGGATGCCTGAGACGCTCAGGGTCTCCTGCGTGATGGCCGTCATGTCGGAGAGCGACTCCTGGGTCTGCGCCGCGATGCGCGCCCGCACCTGGCCCACACGGCGCTGCACGAAGACGAGTAACGGCATCAGCACGATGGCCACCACCGTGAGCTGCCAGCTCAGCACGAGCATGGCCACGAGGGCGGCGATCACGGTGACGGTGTTGCCGAGCACGCTAGAGACCGTGTTGGTGAGAACGCTTGCCACACCGCCCACGTCGTTCTGCAGGCGGGACTGGATTATGCCCGTCTTGGTGCGCGTGAAGAACGCCAGTTCCATCCGCTGCAGATGGCTGAACAGACGGATGCGCAGATCGCCCATCACGCGGTTGCCCACCTTCGCGGTGAGATACGTCTGCCAGACGCCGAGCGCGGCCGACACGATCCAGATCAGCACCATGAGGCCGACCAGTTCGAGCAGCACGGGGATGTTGGGCTTGCCACCCGCCGGGAAGAGGCCGAGATCGAAGGCCTGCTGGGTGAGCAGCGGCGGGATGACGGTGAGGCCGGCGGTGATGAGCACCAGGATGCCCGTCGTGATCAACGCCGCGCGGTAGGGCAGGAAGAGCGTGGAGATGCGCTGGAACAGGTGCGGGATCTTCGGCGCCGCCGCATTCGCAGCGCGCTGCGCCCGGGCGTCTCCCCCTGAGACCCGGTTGCCGCCGCCCGCACGGGCCGTGCCACCGGCAGCCGCGACAGCGCTCATCCGCCCGCCGCCGCCAACTCCACTCACAGGCCCACCCTACGCCCGGCCTCCGACACCGCCGGCCGGCTTCGCCGACGGCGGAACGGCGACGTCAGGCTCGGCCGACGACGCCCGCGAGGCCGTCGAGGATCATCTGCCAGTTGGCCGAGGAGTGCGCCGCGGCGTCAGCATCGGCGTTGTTGTCCTGCTCCACCGACACCCGTGTGCCGCCCTCGACCGCTTCGACGAGGTAGGTGACCTTCTGGTAGTTCTCGGGCACATCCGCTTTGCCGCTCGAGGGGCTGAAGAAGCTCGTCACCAGCCGACGCGGTTCGTCGACCTCGAGCACCTCGCCCTTGTCTTCGTAGGCCGTGCCCTCCCACTCACCCGAATAGGTGATGGGGCTGCCGACCTGCCAGTCGCTGGTGACCGTGGTGCCGAAGAAGTACTCCTTCACGATCGCCGGATCGGTGAGCGCCCGCCAGACCTGCTCGGGCGTCGCGTCGACCACGACGCCGGCCCGGGCGATGGAGTCGTTCGCGTTCTCGGTCATGATCGTTCCTTCCGTCACCACCATCCTCATCCACTGCCTCTCGTACCGCTTGAACGAACGCGACACCGACACCGACACCACGGTTCGAAACCGCAAACGTCGCGGCAACCGGCTCGTATCCGAGCCCGATCGACGCGACGTTTGCAGTTGTGAACGGAACGAGCGGGATCAGCCCTTCGTCGAACCGGCCAGGAGGCCGCGCACGAAGAAGCGCTGCAGGGCGAAGAACACGATCAGCGGAACCACGATGGCCACGAACGCGCCTGCCGTGAGCAGGTACCAGTCCTGACCGCGCGAACCGGTGATCTCGGCCAGGAGCTTCGTGATCGGCGCCACCGAGCCGTCGGCGAAGATCAGCGCCACCAGCAGGTCGTTCCAGACCCAGAGGAACTGGAAGATCGCGAAGGAGGCCAGCGCCGGCATGGTGAGCGGCAGGATGATGCGGAAGAAGATCTGCCCGTGCCCGGCGCCGTCGACCCGCGCCGCCTCGATCACTTCGCGCGGGATCTCCGACACGAAGTTGTGCAGCAGGAAGATCGCCAGCGGCAGGGCGAAGATCGTGTGCGCGATCCAGACCTGCGAGAAGGTGCCGCCCGAGGGAACACCCGAGAAGATCCAGTCGTCGCCCACCGCGATGCCCCGGGAGAACAGTGACAGGAGCGGAACCAGCGCCATCTGGATCGGCACGATCTGCAGGGCGAAGACGCCGATGAAGATCCAGTCCTTGCCCTTGAAGTCGATCCAGGCGAAGGCGTAGGCCGCCAGTGAGGCGATGACCAGCGGGATGAGCGTGGCCGGGATCGTGATCGCGATCGAGTTGATGAACGACGAGGCGATCGTGACCGAGGAGTTGCCCGCCTGCAGAACGTCGGCGTAGTTGTCGAGCGTGAAACCCCAGTTGGTGAAGATGGTCCACCAACCGGTGGTCTGGATGTCGTTCCGGTCGCGGAACGACGAGATGAACAGACCGAAGGTGGGGATCGTCCACAGGATGGCGATGACGAGCGCGGCGATGGTGGCGCCGCGGCTCGTCAAGCGGCGCTTGGTGCGCTTGACCGCGGTCTCCTCGCGCTCGATCGCGCGTTCTCCCCCGCGGAGCTGGCCTCGGGTCTCGGGATCGACCGGCAGGTCGATCGGCTGGACGGCGCTCATCGGATCTCCCTCTGCTTCTTGATCTGGCGGGCGTTGTAGATGACGATCGGCATCACCAGGATGAACAGGATCACGGCGAAAGCCGCCGACCGCCCGTATTCGAAGTTCTTGAACTGCGTGTACATCTCGTTCGCGAGAACACTGGTGTCGTTGGCGCCGGCGGTCATCGTGCGCACGATGTCGAAGACCTTCAGCGACGCGATCGAGATCGTGGTGATCACGACGATCAGCGACGAGCGGATGCCCGGAACCGTCACGTTGATGAACCGCTGCCAGGCGTTGGTGCCGTCGAGCTCAGCCGCTTCCAGCTGCTCGGTCGGCACGCCCTTGATGGCGGCGGAGAGCACGACCATGGCGAATCCGGTCTGGATCCAGATCAGCACCACGATCAAGAAGAAGGTGTTCCACGGCGACTCCTGCAGCCACTGCACCGGCTGGCCGCCGAGCCAGACCACCACCTGGTTGAGCAGGCCGATCTGGTTCTGGTCGTCGGGCCGGTAGGTGTAGACGAAGCGCCAGATGATCGACGCGCCCACGAAGGAGATCGCCATCGGCATGAACACGAGGATCTTGAAGAACTTCTCGCCTCGGCTCTTGTCGATGAAGACGGCGTAGGCCAGACCGAAGACGGTCGAGAGCGTCGGCACGACCAGCACCCAGATGATCGTGTTGAGGATCACGCGCAGGTTCTGCGGGCTGGTGAGCACCCACGCGAAGTTGTCGATGCCCACGAAGTTGCCGCGGCTGGAGAAGAAGGAGTCGATGAAGGTCTTCACCGTGGGATAGATGAGGCCCACCAGCAAGAGGATGATCGCCGGAGCGAGGAAGCCGAACAGCTGGAAGAGATAGCCGGCGCCCTGACTCGACCGGCGATCGAGCCAGAAGAAGAGCAGCCCGAAGGCCGCGGCGATGAGGGCCGCCCACCAGACCGATCCGATCAGCACGAAGGCCAGGAACGGGGCGATGACGCAGACGGCGAGGCGGATGATCGTGTACCGACGCCCGGTGCGGGGTGCGATCTCCACGAAGAACAGGATCAGCGCGACGACGATGCCGAACGCGATGACGACGATGGGGATCTGGGCCAATGGCGGCAGGCCGCCGACCCAGGTAAGGAAATCCGACATGACAACCTTTCGAGTACAGCTCTGGACTCAGGAACGGTCCGACGCGTCGGCGTCGTGAAGACACCGTAGCACCGGGGTGCACGGAGGCCGCCCGAATCTCTCCGGGCGGCCTCGTGCGACCATTCGTACGTTTCGTGCGAACCGGGCGACCTACTCGGTCGGCCAGCCGGCCTCGATGGAGCTCAGCACCTCGTCTTGCGGGGTGCCGTCGATCCAGTTGACCATTCCCTTCCAGAAGGTTCCGGCGCCGACGGCACCGGGCATCAGGTCGGAGGCGTCGAAGCGGAACGTGGTGTTCGGGTCCTGCAGGATCTCGATGGCCTGCTGCAGGATCGGGCTCTGCGCGTTGGCCGGGTCGAGACCCTTGTTCGCGGAGATGACACCGCCGAGGGAGACTCGGCTGTTCGCCCATTCGGGGCTGGAGAGGTACTCCTGCACCTTCACGGTGTCGGCGTCGTTCGAGAACGCTCCGACGATCTCGCCACCACCGGTGACGGCGGTCTCACCTGCGGTCACCGGCGGGGTCACGAAGGCCCAGATGTCGGCGTCGGGGCCGACGGTCGCGCCGGCGTCGGTGAGGAAGCCGTCGAAGAACGAGGCCTGGTGGGTGAGCGAGCACGTGCCCTGGGCCATGCCCGTGGCGACGTCGCCGAACTCGGTGCTGTTGATCGACTTGACGTCGCCGTAGCCCGCGTTCACGTAGTTCGGGTCGAGCAGGATGTCGCCCACGGCGTCGAAGGCGTCGGAGATCTGCGGGTCGGTGAACTTGACCTCGTTCTTCACCCACTGGTCGTAGACGTCAGGACCCGACTGGCGCAGCACCAGGTCTTCGACCCAGTCGGTGCCCGGCCATCCGGTGGCGTCGCCCGAGCCGAAGCCGGCGCACCAGGGCTGCTTGCCCAGGGTGGTCTGCATCTTGGCGGTCAGGTCGAGCATCTCCTGATAGGTCTTCGGCACTTCCCAGCCGTTGTCGGCGAACTGCTTCGGGGAGTACCAGACGAAGCCCTTGACGCTCGCCATCAGGGGCGCGCCGTAGAAGGTGTCGTCGACCGTGCCGTAGGCCTTCCAGTCGCTCGACCAGTACTGGTCGACGTTCTTCTCGACGCCTTCCGGCGCCTTCTGGATGAAGCCGCGCGACGCGAGGTCGGCGAGCAGACCGGGCTGCGGGAAGATGGCGAGATCGGGCGGGTTGCCGCCCTGAGCGCGGATGCCGATCTGCGACTCGAACTCCTTCGACGATTCGTACTGGATGTCGATGTTGTTCTCTTTCTCCCAGTCCGCCCAGGACTGTTCGAGAAGCTCTGCCTCGGTGTCGGCGATGGTGCCGTAGACGGTGACCACGCCATCGGCCTTGCCGACGGTGTCGCCTCCACTGGCGCCTCCACCCGCTCCGCCGGAACAGCCGACGAGTGCGAGGCCGAGGCCTGCCGCGATTGCGATGGGTGCTGTGACCCGGCGGTGCAAGGTAGCCCGCATTTCTCCTCCTCATTGAGTCGATGTGACGCGAGCCGATCGGCCCAGGTCACCGCCGATCCGCTGACCGGCTCTCTGCACGCGCCCCTGTTGTGGTGCCATCAGCGGCGCGTGTAGGGAAACCTTTCCATAACTCTCAGCAAATCACAACCCGCCTGTGCGACCTCGACACTATGTAACGATTTGGTTGCAGAGAGCGCTCTCACGAATACTCAGACCAGGTCGTGTCTCTGGAACGATTTCCACATCGGCGCAGGCCAGGGGCTAAGATTCTGGAAGCGTTTGCAGACGAGGAGGTCGAACGTGTCGGGGATCGAGGACGTGGCGAATCTGGCCGGTGTCTCCAAGGCCACCGTGTCGCGCGCGTTGAGCGGGCGGGGCTACGTCTCGAACGACACCCGGCTGCGCGTCTCCCAGGCGGCCGCGAGCCTGGGCTACGTCGTCTCCTCCAGCGCGTCGAGCCTCGTGACCGGTCGCACCAACAATGTGGGCGTGATCATCCCCGTCATCAACCAGTGGTTCTTCGGCAGCATCATCGAGGGCGTCGAGCGCGCCCTGCTCGATCGCGGCTACGACCTCATGCTCTACAACCTCACCAAATCACACGAGGAGCGCACCCGGGTCTTCGAGTACTTCCTGGTGCGCAAGCGCGTCGACGCCGTCATCGCGGTGACACTCGAGATCACCCCCGAGGAGACCCAGCGACTGCTCGCCCTCGGCAAGCCGATCGCCGGCATCGGGGGGCCGCTCGAGGGCATCCCGACGCTCAGCATCGACGACGTGGCGGCCGGCCGGCTCGCCACGGAGCATCTCCTGCTGCTCGGTCACCGCGACATCATGCACGTCGGCGGCGACATCGACGAGCAGATGGACTTCCACGTGCACTCCAAGCGCCTGAAGGGCTACATGGAGGCTCTCACCGAGGCCGGCATCCCCTACGACCAGGATTCCTACGTCGCCACCCGTTTCGACATCCCGAGCGCCTACCAGGTGGGCAAACAGATCCTGGGCGACCCACGGCGCCGGCCCACCGCGATCTTCGCGGCGTCCGACGAGGTGGCCATCGGCGTCATCCTCGCGGCCCGAGAGCTCGGCATCTCGGTGCCCGACGACCTCTCGGTGATCGGCATCGACAACCATCCCCTCGCCGAGATGTTCGGCCTCACCTCAATCGAACAGCGGCCCGATCTGCAAGGGGAGCAGGTGGTGGAGTGGGTGATCCGTCAGCTCGAGGAGCCCGGGTGGAGCCCGCCGAAACGGCACACGGTGCTCCCGGCCACCCTCATCATGCGCTCGTCGACGGCGCGCCCTCGCCCGCGGCTTGGCTGATCCGGGCCAAGCCGACCGGCCCTACGCGAACCGGCTGAGGTCGGGCAGCACGAAGTCGCCGCCTGCGCGCTCGATCGGCAGCTCGGCCACCACTGCCGCACCATCGGTCGGGATAGGCCCGTGGATGTGCGGAAAGCCGGGCGTCTCCTCGGTGATCTCGAGCCCCGCATCCGCCAGCGCCTCCGTGTCGAGGATCACGAGAAGCAGGGCGAAACGGATGCCGGTGTAGAACTCGTCGAGCACTCCGCGCACGCCGTCGAGGGCCACCGCATGGATGAATCCCGCCTCGTCGAGGCTCACACCGCGCGTGGAGACCTCGTATTCCCCCATGTTGCGCGCCGACTCCCAGTCGTCGACGATGGCGACGTGTGCGATCAGGGTCATTCGAGCCTCCTGTAATGACACTTCACAGTATCATTCATGCAGAGGGATGAGGAGACCGGATGGCGAAGCGGGGGCGGCCGACCGCCACTGAGCGCGCCGAGCGGCGGGAGCGCATCCTCGACGCGGCCGTCGCACAGTTCTCGGCGCGCGGCTTCGGCGCCACGACCCTCGACGAGGTCGCGGCGGCCTCGGGCGTCACGAAGCGCACCCTCTACGTCGACGTCGGCGACAAGGCGGCCCTTTTCGCCGCCGCCGTCGAGCGCGAACACGACCGCATCCAGATGGCGGCGACGGATGCCGGCACCTTGATCGACGTGGCGACCGAGATGGTGCTCGTGTTGCACTCCGACTCCGCGGTGGCCTTGCACCGGTCGATCATCGCCGAGGCGCCGCGCTTCCCCGAGGTCGCGAGGGAGTTCTATTCGGCCGGGCCACAGCACTCCATCGATCTCCTGGCCCGCCACCTGCCCGGGCGACGCGATGCCCCGGGGCGAGCGGCCTCCCTCCCGAGCGCGGCGGCCCTCTACTCCCTGCTTCTCGGCGAGCCCCACCGCCGGCGCCTGCTCGCCCTCGATCCTGCGCCCTCGCGTTCCCAGGCCCGCGCTCATGCCCTGGCGGCCACGACCCTCCTCGCTCTCCCCCTCGGCGGGACGTCACGTTCCGCGCCTCCCTCCCCGCCTTCGCCCGGAACGTGACGTCTCGGGGTTAACGACGGATGCCCCGAGCCAGTGGCCCGGGGCATCCGTGTGAAGGAGAAGAAGACTACTTCAGGGTGACGGTGGCGCCAGCCTCTTCGAGCTGAGCCTTCGCCTTGTCAGCGGCTTCCTTGGTCGCGCCTTCGAGCACGGCCTTGGGGGCGCCGTCGACGAGAGCCTTCGCCTCACCGAGGCCGAGGCTGGTGAGGGCGCGCACCTCCTTGATGACCTGGATCTTCTTCTCGCCGGCCGACTCGAGGATGACGTCGAAAGCGGTCTGCTCCTCGACCTCCTCGGCAGCGGCGGCCGGGCCGGCAACGCCGGCGACGGCGACGGGGGCGGCCGCGGTGACCTCGAAGGTCTCCTCGAATGCCTTGACGAACTCGCTCAGCTCGATGAGCGTGAGCTCCTTGAACGCGTCGAGCAGTTCCGTGGTGGAAAGCTTTGCCATGATGTTCTCCTTGTTGTGGTAGTTAGTTCAACCGCTCACGAAGCCGAAGCTCAGGAAGCGGACTCCTGCTTCTCACGCAGCGCATCGACCGTGCGAACGGCCTTCGACAGCGGGGCGTTGAAGAGATATGCGGCACCGAAGAGCGAAGCCTTGAAGGCACCGGCGAGCTTCGCCAGGAGGACTTCACGGGATTCGAGGTCGGCGAGCTTGGTGACCTCAGCGGCGGAGAGAGGGTTACCGTCGAAGTAACCGCCCTTCACGACCAGCAGAGGGTTTGCCTTGGCAAAGTCACGCAGCGACTTGGCGACGGCCACGGGGTCTCCGTGGACGAAGGCGATCGCGGACGGACCGGCGAGCTCGTCGTCGAACGACGAGATGCCGGCGTTGTTCGCCGCGATCTTGGTCAGCGTGTTCTTTACCACGGCGTATGACGCGTGCTCACGGATGGAACCGCGCAGCTGCTTGAGCTGTGCGACCGAGAGACCGCGATACTCGGTCAGCAGAACGGCGGTCGAGCTCTGGAAAAGTTCCGTGAGCTCGGCAACCGAGGCTTCCTTGTTCGCCATGGCGCTCCTAGTAGTAGTCAGTTTCAGCCGGGACGGCCGCTGTGCGGAGGCGCATACGAAAAAAGCTCCGGCACAGGGCCGGAGCGGAGAAACGCAGTGACTGCGTCAAACGTACTTCGTGCACCTGCGCGGGTCTTCGTTCTCACGAGACTTCGATCGATGTGCACCTACGCGCACACCGATGACCAGCGGTCTTTGGCTCCGTACAGAATAGGCGGCCCGCGCATCCAATGCAAATCGGATGCGCGGGCCGCCTGAAGAGGGCTTCTTCGCTATTCGTCTCCGGCGATCCACCGCGCCATCCGGACGAGGTCGTCGTCGTCGGATTCGATGCCCGCGTCGGCGAAGCGCTGCCGGAGGAGGACGACGAGTTCGGGCTCGGAGGCATCCGGCGCGTCGGCTTTCACCTGCGCCATGATGCCCTCGGCCTTCTCGACGACGGTGGCGTCGTCGCTGCCTCCCATGACGGGTTCGCTCTGCCCGTCGTCGGGCACGGGAGGTCAGACCCTCCGGTTGCCCGAGATGGCTCGCACGATGAACACGATCACGGCGAAGACCAGCAGGATCAGGCCGATCCAGAGCAGGAAGTTGAGGGTGGAGACGAAGCCGCCCGTGAACAACAGGATCACGGCTATGACGGCGATGACGATCAGCAGGATGTTCATGGAGGGGTTCCATACCTTTCGGGACTCGGGCTTGTGGCCCTCAGCCAAAATGGCCTGCTCTTGACCGTACCCCGATCCCACCGGAAACGGACTCGGCGATGATTTCGGCTCGAGTTGAGTAGGAATTGCTCAGCGAGGGCCGGCGGCTGACGGCCGGACACTGGACGCGATGTCGTCCGCAGCCCCACCGAGAGCGCTCCAGCCGGTGCTGACGACGCTCGTCGGGATGTGGGCGCTGCTCCAGGCCTTCGGCAATCTCGCGGCCGCGAACGTCAACGCCGATGAGCCGGTGTACGTCACAGCGGGCTGGGCATACGTGCACGGGGACTTCAGCGCGAACGTCGAGCATCCGCCCACCGCGAAGCTCCTGATGGGGGTCGCGCAGGTGATTTTCGGACAGGGCGTGCTCTCGGCGCGAGTCGCTGCCGGGCTGTGCGCGATCGCCGGGGGCATCCTGCTGTACGTCTGGCTACGGCCGGAAGTCGGCTGGGTGGGCGCTCTCTGCGGTGCCGGGGCTTGGCTCCTGCTGCCGCACGGCGTCACGAGCGGCGTGCGGATCGACCGCTTCGGGCTGCTCAACCCCTTCATGGTGGTGTTCGCCATCGCGGCCTTCGCGGCCGGATGGCGCTGGTTCCGCCGGCGGTCGTGGGGGTGGCTCTGCGTCTCCGCGGTGTGCATGGGTCTGTCGATCACCTCGAAAGTGCCGTCGGCGGTCATGATCCCGGCGATCATCCTGTCGCCGCTGCTGGAACGGCCGACGCGCCCGGTGGCCGGCCGCCTGCGCACGGTGCTCGTGAGCGCACTCGTCTACTCGGCGATCGTCGCGGTGGTGGTTGTCGTCGTCTACCTGCCGGCTGGGCTCGCGCACTCGCTCGGGGAGATGATCCGGTTCCAGCTCGCGCACGACGAAGCGGGGCACCTCGTGGTGGTGGGCGGGGTCGCGACGACCCACCCACCCTGGTGGGCGAATCTGCTGTTCTCCGTCGAGGGCATGGGTCTCCCGGCCGCGACCGTGCTCGCGGTGGGTGCAGTGGCGGCGTTCTTCGGGGCCGACCGCGCGCTCCCGACACTTCTGGTGGGCGCGGTGCTCCTCGAGTGGATGTTCCAGTTCGCGGTGTCGTCGGTGGCGCTGCCGCACTACTACTACGACTGGGTCTGGCTGTTCTGCGTGCTGTTCGGGGTGGGAACCGCGGCCCTCCTCCGGATCGGATGCCGCGACGGACCGGCGGGAGGCGGCCACACCGTCGCGCGGGCGCTGGTCGCCGCATCCGTCGTCGTCGCCCTGGGATCCGCGGCATGGACGACGGTCGCGATCGCGAACGAACGCGCCCGTGACATGGCCCTCGTGCTGCCGACGCTCGACCGTCTCGGGGTGGGGTCGGGAGGCATCCTCGTGGCCGGGATGGCGGAGTGGGAGTACCAGCCCTACCTCGACGGGCGCGAGGTCACGACGCCCGGCACCCCCGGTGTCGTCGCGGTCGCCACGAAGGAGTCGCTGCGGTTCCCGATCGATCCGGCCGTACGCGCCCTGATCGACGCCCCCGCTTCCCGGTTCCGGCGTCTCGAGCTCGACGACGTCACGCTCTACGTCGACGAGCACGCGGCGATCAGCCCGGAGACGTCTCGACCGTCGGGGTCGCCTGGATCGGGATCGCCACGGTGAACACCGTCTCGCCTGGCTTGCTCCGCACACTGACGCTCCCGCCGTGCGCGTCCACCACGGCTTCGACGATGGCGAGACCCAGCCCGGTGCTGCCCGCGTGCCGCGAGCGCGAGGCGTCGCCGCGCACGAAGCGCTCGAACAGCGTCGGGAGCAGCTCGGGCGCGATGCCCGGGCCGTCGTCGGCCACCGTCACGAGGGCGACGGATGCCTCCTCCCGCGCGTCCTCGGTCACGCGCACCCGCACCGTGGTGCCGGCCGGCGTGTGCACGCGCGCGTTGGCGAGCAGGTTCGTGAACACCTGGTGCAGGCGATGCGCATCGCCCGCCACCAGCACCGGCTCCTCGGGCAGGTCGAGATCCCAGACGTGGTCGGGCCCGGCGACGTGGGCGTCGCTCACGGCGTCGACGAGCACGATCGAGAGGTCGACCTCCGTGAGGTCGAGCTCGGGCTTGGCGTCCAGGCGCGCGAGCAGCAGCAGGTCTTCGACCAACGTCGTCATCCGGGTCGCCTCGGACTCGATGCGGCCGAGCGAGTGTTCGACCTCGTCGGGCAGCTCCGGAGCGGTGCGGCGGGTGAGCTCGGCGTAGCCGCGGATCGAGGCCAGCGGCGTGCGGAGCTCGTGGCTCGCATCCGCCACGAACTGGCGCACCTTGTTCTCGCTGCGCTGGCGGGAGGTGAGGGCGCTCGCGACGTGTTCGAGCATCCGGTTGAAGGCGAGACCCACCCGGCCCACCTCCGATCGCGGGTCGGTGTCGGAGGACGGCACCCGCTCGGCGAGGGCGACATCGCCCCGGTCGAGCGGCAGTTCGGCCACGCGGGTGGCGGTGGCGGTGACCCGGTCGAGCGGGCGCAGGGCGAACCGGATGAGGAGCAGCCCGGCGACGCCGGCGAGCGCCATGGCCCCGGCGGTGACGAGCACGATCACGATCACGAGTTGCGACACTGTGCCGTTGACGTCGGCGAGCGGCAGTCCGGTCACCACGATGTCGCCGGCCGAGGTGACGGTGCGCCCCTCCACCCGGTAGGCGCCGAGGCCGTCGATCGTGACGCTGACCGGATCGGGCGACGCGACGGTGACGCCGTCGGCCGGCACGCCCACCGTCTGGGCCGAGCCCTGCACGTCGTCGAGGGCCGCGAGCTGCGCCGTGGTGAGCTGCTGCAGCTGCCCGGCGTCGTCGAGCACGTAGCCGTTCGTCGCCACGCCCGCCGAGACCACGGCGACCACGGTTCCGGATGCCTGCCCCAGTGAGATCCCCGGCTGCGGGCCGGTGGGCTGCGCCTGCGTGGTGAGCGAGAAGACCGTACGGTCGGAGGCCTCCTGCACCTGCGAGTCGAGCCGGTCGAGCAGGAAGCCGTTGAGGGCGATGGTGCTGACGACGCCGATCACGAGGCCCGCCAGGGCGATCAACCCCAGCACGCTCAGGATCAGCGTGCGGCGGATGGTCACAGCGCGGGCTTCAGCATGTAGCCCGCGCCGCGGACCGTGTGGATCATCGCGGGCCGTCCGGCATCCACCTTCTTGCGCAGGTAGGAGATATAGATCTCGACCACGCTCGATTTTCCGCCGAAGTCGTAGCTCCAGACCCGGTCGAGGATCTGCGCCTTGCTCAGCACACGGCGAGGGTTGCGCATGAGGTAGCGCAGCAGTTCGAACTCCGTGGCGGTGAGCTCGATCGGCTCGCCGTCGCGGAAGACCTCGTGGCTGTCTTCGTTGAGCTCGAGGTCGCCGACCGTCACGACCGGGTCGTCGGCGTCGGCCACGACCAGGGTGGAGCGACGGATGAGGCCGCGCAGGCGCGCGACCAGCTCTTCGAGGCTGAAGGGCTTCGTGACGTAGTCGTCGCCACCCGCGGTGAGGCCCGCGATCCGGTCGTCGAGGGCATCCTTCGCGGTGAGGAAGAGCACCGGAGTCTCGTGGCCGTCGGAGCGCACCCGGTTGAGCACCTGCAGGCCGTCGATGTCGGGCAGCATCACGTCGAGCACGATGACGTCGGGGCGGAACTCCCGGGCGATCGTGATGGCCTGGCGGCCCTCGCTCGCGGTCTTGACCTCCCAGCCCTCGTAACGCAGCGCCATCGACAGCAGATCGGTGAGGGTGTTCTCGTCGTCGACGACGAGCGCGCGCACCGGCGACCCGTCGGCGCGACGGAGCTTGGGCTGCTTGGCCGAGCTGGAAGAACTGCCGGAGATGAGAGATCGGTCGATGGTCACGGTTCCAGTATTGATAGTTCGCTATGAGAAAGCTATGAGGCGCCGTTGGGCGGCCTGTGAATCACGGCCGGTGCTACTGTCGTCGATAGTGACACGGGGTGCCCTTCGCGGGCTGAGATGAGACCCGTCGAACCTGATCTAGTTCGTACTAGCGAAGGGATGTCGCGAATGAGCATTCGCACGTCAGTCCACCCGTCCGACCTCCTCGCCACCCTGCGTGAGCGCGAACCTCTGGTGCAGTGCATCACGAATGCGGTGGTCACCGGATTCACCGCCAACGCGCTGCTCGCGATCGGGGCCTCGGCCGCCATGTGCGACATCCCGGGCGAGGCCGGTCCGTTCGCCCGGATCGCTTCCGGGCTGCTGGTGAACCTCGGCACGCCGACGGCCGAACAGCGTGACGCGGCCCGCGAGGCGGTCGCCGCCGCGCAGTCGGCGAACACGCCCTGGGTTCTCGACCCGGTAGCGGTCGGCGCGCTGCCCATCCGCACGGCGCTGGCGCACGAGCTGCTCGGGTTCCGGCCTGCCATCGTGCGCGGGAACGCGTCGGAGATCATCGCGCTCTCCGGCGCCGGGGCAGGAGGCCGGGGAGTCGACGCCGTCGACTCCGCCGACGATGCACTCGAGGCCGGCAGGGCGATCGCCCGCCGCACCGGCGGTGTGGTCGCGATCTCCGGGCCGATCGACATCGTCACCGACGGATTCGACCAGGTGCGCGTGACCAACGGCCACCCGCTGCTGACCAAGCTGACGGGCGGCGGATGCGCGCTCGGCGCCGTCATGGCCGCCTTCCTGGCGACCGAGTCGCCGCTCGACGCGGCCGTGGCGGCCTCGAGTGTCTACGGCATCGCAGCCGAGCACGCGGCTGCCTCGGCCGCCGGGCCAGGCAGCTTCGCGATGGGGCTGCTGGATGCGCTCGCCGCGGTGACACCGGCCGAGATCGCGACCGAAGCGCGGTTGTCGTGAGCGGAGTGGGCGTCGGGGGCAGCGGGCTCGGCGCCGAGGGCACGGCGTGGGCCGACGCATCCGCCCGGTCTCTCGGGATGCGGCTCGCGCTCGGGGTGTACCTCGTGACCGACACGGTGATGGCGGGCCGCCACGGCCTCGGCCTCGCCGCCGTGGTCGACGCTGCGGTCACCGGCGGCGCGACCACGGTGCAGCTGCGCGACCACGACGCGAGCGCCGCCGAGCTGCTCGCCATGGCGGTCGAGCTCGCCGCAGTGATCGACGGGCGCGCCCTGTTCCTCCTCGACGACCGCGTCGACATCGCCCTCACGGCCCGGCTGGCCGGTGCCCGCATCGACGGCGTGCACCTCGGCCAGAGCGACCTGCCGGTCGAGGCCGCGCGGGCTCTGCTGGGGCCGGATGCGGTCATCGGCCTCACCGCGAACACGCCCGCGCACCTCGCGGCGGCGCACTCGCTGCCCACGGGCACGGTCGACTACCTCGGGGTCGGCGTCATCAGGCCCACGGCGACGAAGCCCGATCATCCGGAGCCCCTCGGAATCGACGGATTCGCCGAGCTGGCCGCCGCCACCCCGCTGCCCTGTGTGGCGATCGGTGGCGTCGTCGAGGCCGATGTGCCGCCGCTGCGCTCCGCGGGCGCCGCGGGGGTCGCCGTGGTCTCGGCGATCTGCGCCTCGCCCGATCCGCAGGCTGCCGCCACGCGTCTCGCCGCACTCTGGACCGGGGACGCCCGATGACGCGTCACAGCTCAGCGGCGATCCCGCGCGTGCTCAGCATCGCCGGCACCGACCCCACCGGAGGCGCCGGCATCCAAGCCGACCTGAAGTCGATCGCTGCGCTCGGCGGCTACGGGATGGCCGTGGTGACCGCGCTGGTCGCGCAGAACACGCGAGGTGTCCGGTCGGTGCACGTGCCGCCGGCCGCGTTCCTGCGCGAACAGCTCGACGCGGTGAGCGACGACGTCGAGATCGACGCCGTGAAGATCGGGATGCTCGCGAACGCCGAGCTGGCGGGAGTCGTGTCGGAATGGCTGGCCGCCACCCGCCCACCGCTCGTCGTGCTCGATCCGGTGATCGTCGCCACCAGCGGCGACCGCCTTCTCAGGCCTGACGGCGAGGCGACCGTGCGCCGGCTCTGCGGCCAGGCGGATCTCGTCACACCCAACCTCGCCGAGCTCGGCGTGCTCGTCGGAGAGCCCACGGCATCCGAATGGGCCGGCGCGCTCGAGCAGGGCGCGCGGTTGGCACGCTCGTCGGGCGCCACGGTGCTCGTGAAGGGCGGCCACCTGGCCGGGCCGACAGCCCCGGATGCCCTGGTCTGGGTGCACGACGGCGCAGGGCACCGTCTCGAGGTCGCGGGCGAGCGCATCGCGACACGCAACACGCACGGCACCGGATGCTCCCTGTCGTCGGCGATGGCGACGCTCGGTGTGCTCGGCTCCGGCGGCCGGGCGGTCACCGGCGACGACGACGCGCCCGACGATCACCACGCGACCGCCGGCCAGGCGGCCACGCGCGATCGGGGTCTGGCGGGCGATCGGGTCGCGGCCGGCACCCGACGCGACGCCGGGGCCGACGGCTCACGGTGGCTGCCGGCTCTTCGCGACGCGAAAGCGTGGCTGTCCGACGCCCTGCGCGCGGCCGACGCGCTGCAGGTCGGCCGCGGCAACGGCCCGATCGACCATTCCCACGCCACCCGCCGCGCCCCGGCCGCCGAGCGCGCTCGGGTGGGCGCCTCGGGGCTGCCCGCAGACGCGCACGAAGCCGTAGCCGCCGACGCGTCCTGTCGCGACATGAGCGCGGCGCCCGACGCTGCGATCGCACTCGCCGATGCCCCGCTCAGCGCCGCACTGTGGCGCGAGACCGCGACGGCGCGCGCGGCGATCGACGAGCTCGCCTTCGTGCGCGGGCTCGGCGACGGCACTCTCGATCGCGGCGATTTCGAGGCCTATCTCGCGCAAGACGTGCTCTACCTCGGCGAGTACGCCCGGGTGCTCGCCCGCGCCAGTCAGCTCGCGCCGACGCCCGAGGAGCAGATCTTCTGGGCCACGAGTGCCGCCGCCTCGCTGGCCGAGGAGGCCCGGCTGCACCACGAACGCCTGCAGCACCGCCCGGCGGCCGCTCCGAGCGCCACCACCCTGGCCTACGTCAACCACCTGCACGCCGTCGCCGCCCATGGCGACTATGCCGAACTGGTCGCGGCGCTCCTCCCCTGTTTCTGGGTGTACACCGACCTCGGAACCCGCCTCGCCACCCGACGCCACCCCGCGCATCCGTTCGACGACTGGCTCGCGAGCTACGCCGACCCCGCCTTCGCCCTCGCCACCGAGCAGGCGATCGGTTTCGTGGATGCCGCGGCTCACGCATCCGCACCGGCTCGCGTCGAGGCGATGCGCACGGCGTTCCTGCGCTCGGTCGACCACGAGCACGCCTTCTTCGCACAGCCCTTTCCGTGACCGACGCGCTCGCCCATCGAGTCGCCGGATTCCGACGGAATCCGACCCGCCATTCCGTCAGAATCTGGCGACTCAGCGCACCCGGCGGCGCGGATGTCCGAGGCGCGGGAGAGAATGGAACCGTGACCGATCTCATGCTCTCCTTTCCCTGGGAGACCGACGACGAGGTCGCCCCGGAGCCGCCCCAACCCGAGCACCTCACGCGTGTCGTCGCGCAATCGACCGATCGCGTCGCCTGGCTGCGCGCCCGGAGCCGCGGAGTGACGGCCACGGATGTCGCACGGCTCTCCAGCGACCAGGCGATCGCGACGGTCGCCTGGGAGAAGCTCAACGGCACCGGCTTCAGCGGCAACGCCTTCACCGACCACGGGCGGGCTCGCGAACCCGAGATCGCGGATTGGGTGCGGCGGGAGTACGCCATCGATCCGAGCTTCGCGCTCTTCCACGCCTCGCGCGACCGGCGGCATCTCGCCACGCCCGACGGCATCCGGGTCGCGGGCGACGGCACGCTCGAACTCGCGGAGATCAAGACCACCTCGAAACCGTGGTCGCGCATTCCCCGCAGCTATCTCCGGCAGGTGTGGTGGCAGCAGTACGTGCTGGGCGCCGCACGCACCCTCGTGGTGTGGGAACAGCATCTCGACTTCGTGCCCGTCGGCGTCGAACCCCGCTGCCAGTGGGTCGATCGCGACGAGTCGCAGATCGAACTGCTCGTGCGCCGGGCCGACCGGATGCTCGCCTGGATGCGCGGAGAACGGCAGCCGGTGTGACCGTCCTGCTGCTGCACGGGCTCGGAGGCGACCGGGAGCAGGCGTTGTCCCTCTTCGCGCCGATCGTGCCACCCGGCACTCACCTGTTGGCGCCCGACACCCGTGGGCACGGCCTGCGCGACGAGAACGGTCCGCCGGCATCGTTCGCGCTCGACGCTCTGGCCGACGACATCGCCGCCCGCGTCACAGCGGCGCGCGATGCCGACGGCCGCTCGGCCGAGCCCGTCACCGTCATCGGCATCTCCATGGGGGCCGCGATCGCCCTGCGGCTGACGCTGCGGCACCTCATCCCGATCGATCGCGTCGTCTTCGTACGGCCGTCGTTCACCGATCAGCCGATCCCGCACAACCTGCGCGCCTTTCCGGTGATCGGCGAACTGCTGGCCGACCACGGTGCGGTGGAGGGCGAGAAGAGGTTCCTGCAGTCCGCGCTCTACGCCGACACCCACGCCGAGTCCCGCCTCGGAGCGGCCGGGTTGCTGCAGCAGTTCCGGAGCCCGCGCGCCGTCGAGCGGGCGACGCGGCTGATCGAGATCCCCCGATCGGCCGCCTTCGGGCCCCACGACGACCTCTCGTCGATCGACCTGCCCCTGGCGATCGCCTGGGCTCCGCTCGATCCCGTGCATCCGGTGTCGGTCGCGGAACTCTGGATGGACGAACTCAGTGGCGCCGCGAGCATCCCGGTGCCGGCGCGCGACGACGGCTATTCGGAGTATGTCGCGGCCATGCGCGCCGGCGTCGCGGCGTGGCTCGGCTGGGCCTGACGAGTGATCTCCGGCGCGTCTCGACGCACCGCGACCGCCAGGAAGGTGGCGAGCCCCACCAGCCAGAGCAGAGCGACCGTGGTCGCGACCAGTTCGAGCACGCCGCCCACCTGCGTACCGAACCGGAACACCGACAGCAGACCACCGATGCCCGCGATCACCGCCACCGCGATGGCCGAGATGAGCGAGAAGCGGGCCAGGGCACGGAAGGTGCGGTCGGTGGCGACCTGGAGCATCACGAACGCGGCGCCCGCGAACCCGAGCACGGCGCAGGAGGTGTGGATGAGGTCTTGCCAGGTGAACGCCGACCCCACCGGCAGCGGGCAGCCCACCGTGCAGGTGACCTGCGACGCCACTCCGAACGCGATCGCCGACCCCGCCAGAACGGCCGCGGGCGGAACCGCGGCCAGCCACCGCACTCGAGGGCGAAGCCGCGGTGCGCACACGGCCACGAGCATCGCCGACACCGCGACCAGCACGAGACTCCAGCGGAACACCTCGGCCGTCGGCTCCCCCGTTGCACCGAGTTCGCTCACGTAGACGAATCGGGCGGCAGCGATCCGGGCCACCCAGATCAGCGCGAGCCCGATCGCGCCCACGAGCGCCGCGACTCCGAGCAGCGCCGACCGTGCCACGGCGGAGAGACGGTTCGGCACCCGGCGGGCTGGACTCATGGATCGGGTCTCTCTCGTGCAGGCGCCGGTGCGGGCTCGTGTGATCTTCGGAGGTTACTGAATGTTAACGCCGCCGGCCCGAGTTTGCACCCCAGTGACCTGGCCGTAACACCTGTGAATTATTCAGCAATTAGCGTGGGGGATAGCCACAAGGCGACGCAGTGAAGCGGGTCCCCGAGCCCCATCGCGTATTCCAGGAGATCGACGGAAGGCACAGGGATGATCGAGCAGCGGAGTGGATCGTCGGCGACGACGAGCCCGACCCTCACCCACCCGGAGACGATGCGGGCAGCAGTGATGTCGGGGATCGGCGGCCCCGAGGTGCTCGGAATCGCCGAGGTGCCGAGCCCCGTTCGGGTGAACGCCGAGGTGCTGGTGAAGGTCGCGGCTGCGGGTGTCAACCCGCTCGACGCCAAGACCCGGGCAGGGCGCGGGGTGGCCGCCGCGATCTCGTCGTACCCGTGCATCCTCGGCTACGACTTCGCGGGCGTCGTGGTCGAGACGCCCTACGCGGCGCATCCACTGAACGTCGGCGACGAGGTGTTCGGCATGATGTCTGTTCCGCGCGGGGCCGGATCGTATGCCGAGTACGTCTCCGTGCCGACCTTGCAGGTCGCTCGCAAGCCGAAGTCGCTCTCGCTCACCGAGGCCGCTGCTGTTCCGCTCGCGGCCCTCACCGCCTGGGGCCTGGTGGTCGATCTGGCGAAGGCCCACGAGGGGCAGCGGATGCTCATCCACGCGGCCGCCGGAGGGGTGGGACACTTCGCGGTGCAGTTCGCCACGTATTTCGGGGCCCGGGTCGCGGCCACCGGATCGGCACGCAATCTGAACTGGCTGCGCGAGCTGGGAGCATCGACCGTGATCGACTATACCGCTGTCGCGTTCGAGCAGCAGCTCTCCGACCTCGACGTGGTCATCGATCTCGTCGGCAATGTGCACGCCGAGACGGGCAGTCGGTCGTTGTCGACCCTGCGCCCGGGCGGCCTCATCATCAACGGGCCGACCGGCAGCTGGCCCGGGTTCGAGGAGGAGGCCGCGGCCGCCGGGATGCGGGCGACGACCTACAAGGTCGCTCCGGATGCCTCCACCCTCGCCGTCATCGCTCGCCTGATCGATTCGGGAGACGTGCGGGTGCACGTCGACCGGAGCTACCCGCTGTCGGCGGCCGGCGAGGCGCACCGCGACATCGAAGGTGGCCACACCCGCGGCAAGCTCGTGCTGCAGATCGGTGCCATGCCCTTCTGAACCCGGTCTATTCCGACTCGGGTGCGGCGATCAGCAGGGGGTCAGTGCGTCGACACCCGGCCCGAGTGTGTTCGGGCCACCGAGGATGATGATCTCCCGCGGATTCAGCCGCGTCATGTCGACGAGCACCGAGCCGGGAATGCAATTGGGCTGCACGACATAGAGCGGAGCATCGGACTTCGCCGCAAGCGGCCCGCCGCTCAATGCGTCGGGGAAGGTCGTCCCACTCGCCAAATAGACCTTCGAGGCTGATGAGTAGAAGGTGCGATTCACGTTCGCACCGGCTTCATATCGATCGGCACCGTCAGAACGCGTCACCGTGAAGCGTCCGCCCAGCGAGTTCTGCAACGCAACGCTCAAGGAGTTGACGCCGCCGACGAGGTGGACATTGCTGGCGCCGAGGCCATTCAGCACGGCGCGATCTGCATCTTTCACCGCGCTCTGCGATCCATCCAGCAGGAGCACCGGCGACAGCCCAGTGTGGACGGCAGCGGGTGAAGCAGTAAGCGCGTCGGGAAAGGTGGCCCCGGTGACGGCGAACACCGTCGTGGCACGAATGGCGCCGAACGTGGGCTCGGCGAGCAAGTTGCGGGAGACCTCGTAGCGGTCCGCACCGCCGATCCGCACAGTGGTCGCACCGCTTATACGTTGCGACAGTTGCTCCATCGCTGCATCGGACACCGAAGCCGGTCCGCCGACCAGGACGATCGTCGTCGGCTTCAGCCGAAGCAGTTCGGCCACCACGTTCTCCGGCACCGCGTCAGGGGGAGTGAGCAAGAGCGGCGCCCCGTGGCGCCCGGCGACGGCCGCGGTGCTCAGCGCATCGGCGAACTTCTCGCCACTCGCGAGGTAGACGACATCCGACCGACCGTATCCGGACGAGATCTTGATCGCCTGGTCATAGCGATCGACGCCTTGGATGCGGGTAGGCGTGGGGAAGGCGTATCGCGCCTGCACACCGGGAACCGCCTGCGAGCTGGAAACCGCCTGCGCCGGCGACAGAGCGCCCCCTGCCAGCACCGCAGTGAGTACGACGAACACGCCGAGCGACACCGCACGCGGAAGGCTCGCGTTGCGGGTGAACAGACGACGGGAGGAGGTGGGAAACGACATGGCGACCGGCTTTCGGGTTTCGGTCTCCCTATCCTCGTCGCCATCACGCGCAGGGCGCTATGAGTAGTTTCTACTCAGGGAGTGACACCACACCGAGCGCCAGCTCATAAACGAAGTCGTCGTGCAGTTCGTCGCCGACGACGAAGTGCTTCACCCCGACCTTCCGGAAGCCGCTCTTCTCGTAGAACCGGATCGCACGCGCGTTCTGCTGGTTGACCCCCAGCCACACGCTCGCCGCCCCCGAACCCGCAGCGGTGTCGATCGATGCGGCCATGAGCGCCGAGGCGACGCCGTGGCCGTGGAAGTTCTCGCGCACGTAGCACTTGCTCAGCTCGACGGTCGGTCGCCCCGCGACGGCAGCCGCCACCATCGGGTCGATCGGCTCGCCGCCGACGAGCATCGTGTATCCGGCGATCTCGCCGTCGACGTCGGCGAGGATCACACTGCGCTCGGGATCGGCGAGATACCCGGCGAACCGGGTGTCGGAAAGGTGCTCGGCGATGAACGCGGCGATCGCCTCCGGTGCGGTGCCGGGAGGACACGCCATCTCGAACGTCTCCGCGGCCACCGCGGACACGATCCCGGCGTCTTCGACGCGCGCTCTGCGAACCCTGGTGACCATTCCTCCACGCTACCGGCGCACATCGATGATGCCGGGAGGGCCCGCCGGGCCCCCGTCTCCACGACACTTGACGATGTCGCCGCCGCCGTCGACGTCCACCACACGCAGAAAGGGCCCGCCGTGAGGCGAGCCCTTTCCGAGGTGGTGCTGGTGCGAACTAGATCGCGTTGACGTCGAGCGGGATGCCCGGGCCGAAGGTCGTCGAGACGGCGCCCTTCTGGATGTAGCGGCCCTTCGAGGAGCTCGGCTTCAGGCGGAGCACCTCTTCGAGGGCAGCCTTGATGTTCTCATCGAGCTGCTCGGGGGTGAACGCGGCCTTGCCCACGACGAAGTGCACGTTGGCGTGCTTGTCGACGCGGAACTCGATCTTTCCACCCTTGATGTCGGAGACGGCCTTCGCGACGTCGGGCGTCACGGTGCCGGTCTTCGGGTTGGGCATGAGGCCACGCGGGCCGAGCACCTTTCCGAGACGACCGACCTTGCCCATGAGCTCGGGGGTCGAGACGGCGGAGTCGAACGAGGTGTAGCCGCCGGCCACCTTCTCGATCAGGTCGTCGCCACCGACCTCGTCGGCGCCGGCAGCGATCGCTGCCTCGGCCGCGGGGCCCGTCGCGAACACGATCACACGAGCGGTCTTGCCCGTGCCGTGGGGCAGGATGACGGTTCCACGAACCATCTGGTCGGCCTTGCGCGGGTCGACCCCGAGCTTGAGCGCGACCTCGACGGTGCTGTCGAACTTGGCCGAGCCGGTCTCACGCGCGAGCGTGACGGCTTCGGACGGGGTGTAGTACTTGCCGGCTTCGATCTTCTCGGCCGCGGCCCGGTAGGCCTTTGACTTCTGTGCCATTTCCAGCCTCCTCCTTATGCCTCGACCGTGATGCCCATGGAACGGGCGGTGCCGGCGATGATCTTCTCTGCAGCCTCGATGTCGTTGGCGTTCAGGTCGACCTGCTTCTGCTCGGCGATCTGACGCACCTGCTCACGGGTGAGCTTCGCGACCTTGACGGTGTGCGGAGTGGAGGAGCCCTTGGCGACGCCGGCGGCCTTCTTGATGAGCTCCGCAGCGGGCGGGGTCTTCAGGATGAAGGTGAACGAGCGGTCTTCGTAGACCGTGATCTCGACCGGGATGACATTGCCGCGCTGCGACTCGGTCGCGGCGTTGTACGCCTTGCAGAACTCCATGATGTTGACGCCGTGCTGACCCAGCGCCGGCCCGATGGGCGGTGCGGGGTTGGCGGCGCCGGCCTGGATCTGAAGCTTGATCAGACCTGTGACCTTCTTCTTCGGTGCCATTTCTTCTCTTCTCTGTCGAGCCGCACGAAGGCGGCGCTCCCACCACAGGGCTTCTCCCTGCAGTGGTGGTGATCGGATGCCCGTGAAGGCAACCGAAACATTTTAGCCGAAAACGGCTACAGCTTGGTCACTTGGTCGAACGAGAGCTCAACGGGAGTCTCACGCTCGAAGAGCGAGACGAGAACCGTGAGCTTGCCGCTCTCGGGCTTGATCTCGCTGATCGATCCGGGCAGACCCGCGAACGAGCCCTCCTTGATCGTGATGGTCTCGCCGATCTCGAAGTCGACCTCGGCGGGGATGGTGCGCGAGACGGCCTTGCCGCCCTTGCCGCCGGCGGACTTCGCGGTCGGCACCTCCTTGACCTCGACGAGGCTCTTCAACATGTTGAAGGCCTCCTCGAAGCGCAGCGGCGTCGGATTGTGCGAGTTGCCCACGAAGCCGGTGACGCCGGGCGTGTGCCGCACGACCGACCAGCTGTCCTCGTTGAGGAACATGCGCACGAGCACGTAGCCCGGGATGCGCACGCGGGTCACGAGCTTGCGCTGGCCGTTCTTGATCTCGACCACGTCTTCCATCGGAACCTCGACCTGGAAGACGAAGTCCTCCATGCCCATCGAGGTCTTGCGGCTCTCGATGTTCGACTTCACGCGCTTCTCGAAGCCGGCGTAGGAGTGGATGACGTACCACTTGCCGGGGAGCGACCGCAGCTCGGCGCGGAACGCGTCGTAGGGGTCGGCCTCGGGAGCCTCTTCGTCGTCGGCCGACTCGGCGTCGGCAGCCGCGGCATCCGCATCCACGTCGGCAGCGGTCTCGTCGACCGGCTGATCGGCGACTTCGGCATCGGGGTCTTCGAGAACGTCGAGCACCGCGGCGGCCTCGTCGAAGTCGTCGATGTTCAGTGCATCGTCGACGACCGCGTCGGCCTCGGGGTCGGCTGCCTCGTCGATCGCCTCCAGGAGGGCGTCGAGGTCAGCCGGGACACCGGCTTCTTCGGGCTTTGCGTCAGACACTAAATTCGTTCCACTTCTTAGCTTGGTAGGGCCGCTGTTGAATGCGGGGAGATCAGGAAGGCGTTCCGAACACCACGATCGCGAGCCAGCCGAACAGGGTGTCGAGCCCCACGACGATCGCCATCATGATGACGACGAACACGAGCACCACCAGCGTGTAGCTGATCAACTCACGCCGGGTGGGGGTGACGACCTTCTTGAGCTCGGTGATGACCTGCCTGATGAACAGGACGATACGGGCGAACGGGTTGCGCCGTGCCGCCCGCTCCTTCTTGGCGTTCTCGACGACGTCCTCGGAAGGTTCGTCGATTACTTTTCGTGCCACCGTGTCAGTACCTTTCACAAACAGGAGCAGGGCGGACAGGACTCGAACCTGCAACCTGCGGTTTTGGAGACCGCTGCTCTACCAATTGAGCCACCGCCCTAAGCATTGAAAACAGCACAGCTTCGCTACACTCACTCTGAGGATTCAGCGCCAGAAAATAGGCATAGAAAAGCTTGGCAGATTTCAACCACCGACACACAGTGTAAGTCACTTCCGGTGGGACCGCAAAGGCAGCGAAATGGGGAACAAGATGACGACAGGCGCGTTCCGGATCGGATTCATCGCCACCCTGGGCGGCTTGGTCGCGTTCGCGCTGGGCTTCGCTTTCGTGCAGTTGTCGACCGTGGTCATCTGCATCATGGCGTCCCTGTTCCTCGCGCTCGGGCTCGACCCCCTGGTGCGCTGGCTCACACGGCGTCACATCCCGCGCGGATGGTCGATCGTGATCGTGTTCGTTCTCGTGATCGCCTTCGCCGTCGCGGTGTTCTTCCTCGTGATCCCGGCCGTGGTCGACCAGACCACCGAGCTGATCTCCAGCCTGCCCGACACGGTCAAAGCCGCCACCCAGTCGACCTGGTTCACCGACATCTTCGGCAGCTCGGTCGACACGCAGAAGCTCGTCCAAGACCTCGACAACTACCTCACCGATCCCGGCAATCTCGCCGCCTTGGGCGGCGGGGTGCTGAAAGTCGGTCTCGCGCTCATCAACGGCATCTCGGCCGGCATCCTGGTGCTCGTGCTCACCCTGTTCTTCCTCGGTTCGCTCGAGGCGGTGAAGAACAGCTTCTACGTGCTGGTGCCGATGTCCAAGCGCGAAGGCGTCGTCGCCATCTCCGAACAGATCGTGCGGTCGATCGGCAAGTACGTGAGCGGGCAGGTGATCCTCGCCGCCACCAACGGCGTCTTCGGATTCATCGCGATGATGATCATCGGCGTGCCCTACGCGGGAGCACTCGCCGTGGTCGCGTTCCTGCTCGCGCTCATCCCGCTGGTCGGCACCGTGATCAGCGCGATCCTCATCACCCTCTTCGCGCTCACCGTGTCTCCCGTGACCGCCATCGCCATCGGCATCTACTTCCTCGTGTACATGCAGGTCGAGGCATACGTGTTCAGCCCGCGCATCATGAACAAGGCGGTGGACGTGCCGGGCATCCTGGTGGTGATCGGAGCACTGGTGGGCGGAACGCTGCTCGGCGTGCTCGGCGCCCTGATCGCGGTGCCCGTCGTGGCGTCGATGCTCATCATCATCAAGCAGGTCGTGGTGCCCCGCCAGGCGCTGTCGTGAACGACGTCATCAGCGCCCCGACGATCGTCACCAGCGCCATCGCGTTGCTGACGATCGCGAACCCCATCGGCAGCCTGCCGATCTTCCTCAACCTCACGAAGGACTTCGACCGCGCCCGGCAACGGCGGATCGGCTTCCTGGTGGGCATCGCGGTGTTCGCGGTGCTGACCGTGTCGCTGCTGGCCGGCAAATTCATCCTCGAGGCCTTCGGTATCGATCTCACCTCCTTCCGCATCGCCGGGAACCTGCTCGTCGCGTCCATCGGCTGGGCCATGCTCACGGCCAAGGAGAACGTGGTGACGGTGTCGGATTCGCAGTCGCCGGTGGTCGTACCGCTCGCGATCCCGCTGATCGCCGGGCCCGGCGCGATCAGCCTGGTGATCACCTTCGCCGATGACTACCCGAGTCCGATCGACCTGCTCGCGGGTGTGGGCATCAACCTCCTCGTCGCAGCCGTGATCACCGTCGCGCTCTTCTTCGCCCCGGAGGTCGCCCGCGTGGTGAAGCCGACCGGGATGAGTATCGTGACCCGTATCTTCGGGCTGCTCCTGCTCTCGATCGCCATCCAGTCCATCATCAGCGCCCTCACCGAGGCTTTCCCGGTTCTCACTAAGTAGGCTGTAACGCGTGACGGACCATCCACGCATCTCGCACAGAATCGCATCCATCGCCGAGTCGGCGACCCTCAAGGTCGACGCGAAGGCCAAGGCCCTCCAGGCCGCCGGCCGGCCCGTCGTGAGCTACGCCGCGGGGGAGCCCGACTTCCCGACGCCCGAGCACATCGTGGAGGCGGCCGCGGCCGCGGTGCACGATCCGAAGAACTATCGGTACACGCCCGCCGCCGGTCTCCCCGAACTGCGCGAGGCCATCGCCGCGAAGACCCTCCGCGACAGCGGCCTGGAGGTCTCGCCGGCCCAGGTGATCGTGACCAACGGCGGCAAGCAGGCCGTCTACGAAGCCTTCGCGACGCTGCTCGACCCGGGCGACGAGGTGCTCGTGCCCACACCGTTCTGGACGACCTATCCCGAAGCCATCGCCCTCGCCGGCGGCGTTCCGGTGCAGGTCTTCGCCGGCAGCGACCAGGACTACCTGGTGACCGTCGAGCAGCTCGAGGCCGCCCGCACGGAGCGGACCAAGGTGCTGCTGTTCGTCTCGCCTTCGAACCCCACCGGCGCCGTCTACTCCCCCGAGCAGACCAAGGCGATCGGCGAGTGGGCCGAGGAGCACGGCCTCTGGGTGGTCAGCGACGAGATCTACCAGAACCTGGTCTACGACGGCCTCACTGCCGTGTCGATCGTCGACGCGGTGCCGGCCCTCGCCGACCGCACCCTGCTGGTGAACGGCGTTGCGAAGACCTACGCGATGACCGGATGGCGGGTGGGCTGGATGGTCGGCCCGCTCGACGCCATCAAGGCCGCCTCGAACCTGCAATCGCACATGACCTCGAACGTCGCGAACGTCTCGCAGCGTGCGGCGATCGCGGCGCTGACCGGGCCGCAGGACACGGTCGACGTGATGCGCGCCACCTACGATCGGCGTCGCAAGCTGATCGTCGAGGGACTCAACCGGATCGACGGCGTGCACACCCCTCTGCCCGAGGGCGCCTTCTACGTGTACCCGGATGTCACGGGGCTGCTCGGCCGCACCTGGGGCGGGGTGACCCCGACGAGCTCGCTCGAACTCGCCGACCTCATCCTCGACCAGGTGGAGGTGGCCACGGTTCCCGGGGAGGCCTTCGGTCCGAGCGGATTCCTGCGCCTGTCGTACGCGCTGGGCGACGACGCGCTGGCCGAAGGCGTGGCCCGCCTGCAGAAGCTCTTCGCGTAGCCGTCGTCGGGGCGCGCGCCGCGCATCCACCGATCGGGGGATGCGGGAATCCGGCCGCCGACGGCTGGTGCCCGCGCGCCTGAGTGGCGAGCATGGGAGCATGACTTCTTCGCATCGCGGCTCCGGACCGGCGGTCACCGTCGACGGACTCCGCAAGAGCTACGGCAGCTTCACCGCCGTCGACGGCATCGGCTTCGAGATCGCCCGCGGTGAGACCTTCGCGCTGCTCGGCCCGAACGGCGCCGGCAAGAGCACCACCGTCGAGATCCTCGAGGGCTACCGCGAGCGCAGCGGTGGCGAGGTGAGCGTGCTGGGCGCCGACCCGCGGCACGCCACTCTGGAGTGGAAGGCCCGCATCGGCATCGTGCTGCAGCAGACCGGCGAGAGCGGCAACGTCACCGTGCGCGAGCAGCTCACCCACTTCGCGGGCCTCTACCCGCATCCGCGCGACGTCGACGAGGTGATCGCCGCCGTGGGGCTCGAGCAGAAGGACAAGACGCGCATCAAGTCACTCTCCGGTGGTCAGCGCCGGCGAGTGGATGTCGCGCTCGGTGTGATCGGCCGGCCCGAGCTGCTCTTTCTCGACGAGCCGACCACGGGCTTCGATCCGGAGGCCCGGCGGCAGTTCTGGGAACTGATCCGCACGCTCTCGCGCGAGGGCACCACGATCGTGCTCACCACCCACTACCTCGACGAGGCCGCCCAGCTCAGCGATCGCGCAGCCGTGATCGCGGGCGGCCGGCTGATCGACATCGGGCCGGTGCACGAACTCGGCTCGGCGGAGGCGCGCGTGCCGCTGGTGCGCTGGCGCGAGACCGAGTCAAGCGCGGTGCGCGAGCAGCGCACCCTCGAACCGGCACGCTTCGTCGCGGGTCTCGTGGCCGAGCACGGCGAACCGGCCGAGCTCGAAGTCATCCGCCCGTCGCTCGAAGACATCTATCTCGAGCTCGTGGGCGCGGCAGAAGCGGAGGCGGCAGCATGAGCACCACGATCCTCACTCCGGGCCCTCTCACCGGCACCACGCGCGAATCGCATTTCGGCCCCCTGCGCGCCCTGCGGCTCGGCGTGCGCCGTATCGGCTACGAGACGAAGCTCTACTTCCGCGCCGGCGACACCGTGTTCTTCACGTTCCTCTTTCCTGTGGTGCTGCTCGGCATCTTCTCGGTCGCGTTCGGCGGCCTCGGCAACGTGGGCGCGAATCCCGACGGCTCGGGTGGCATCAGCCAGGCCGCCTACTACCTGCCCGGCATGATCGCCGCGGGAATCCTGCTGAGCGGCGTGCAGAACCTGGGCGTCGACATCGCCATGGAACGCGGCGACGGCACCCTCAAACGCCTGGCCGGCACTCCCCTGCCCGTCATCTCCTACTTCATCGGCAAGATGGGGCAGGTGCTCGTCACCTCGCTGGCGCAGGTGATCCTCCTCCTACTGCTCGCCCGGGTGGCGTTCGGGGTGGCGCTGCCGACCGAACCCGCGAAGTGGCTCACCTTCGTCTGGGTGTACCTCCTCGGCATCGTCACGGCAGCCGTGCTCGGCATCGCGATCTCGCGGCTGCCCCGCTCGGGCAAGAGCGCCTCGGCGGTCATCATCCCGCCGCTCCTGGTGCTGCAGTTCATCTCCGGCGTCTACCTCAGCTTCGCGCTGCTGCCGGAGTGGCTGCAGAACATCGCGAGCATCTTCCCGCTGAAGTGGATCGCCCAGGGCATGCGGGCGGCGCTGCTCCCCGATTCCTTCGCCTCGGCCGAGGCGGGCGGCAGCTGGAACCTCCCGGGCGTGGCCATCGCGCTCGGCATCTGGCTGGTGGTGGGGCTCGTGGTCTGCCGGGTGACGTTCCGCTGGATCCGCAAGGACAGCTGACCGGCGGATGCGCCGCCCGTCGAACCCGCACGCCGCGTATGAATAGGGTTGGCCCATGAACCGCAACCGCTGGTGGCACGTGTCGGTCGCGGGCGCGCTCCTCGTGGTGGGCGTGCTCGCGGCGAGCACCCCCGTGCCTCCGGCCTGGACGACGCCGGCCGCGCTCGCCCTGCTCGCCGCCTTCGGGGTGTTCTATGCACTGGTCGGGCGCCGCGCGCTCCACGATTCGCGCTGGGCGACACCGACGATCGTCGCGGTGATCGTGACCGTGTCGGTCGGCACCGGGCTCTCCCCCAACGTGGCGACGCTGCAGTGCATCGCCTTTCCGATGATCTGGGCGCTCTGCCCCGGCGGATCGCTGCGGCGCCCGATCCTCACCTGCGTGGTGATGGCTGCGGGAGTCTCCGCGGGGTTCTGGGTCAGCCTCGGTGGCGGACTCGACGCGCTCGTTCAGGGCGTCGTGATCGAAGCGGTCTCGGTGGCGCTCGGCATCGGGATCGGCGTGTGG
>NZ_FNPZ01000005.1 GCF_900107435.1 Herbiconiux ginsengi | reverse complement strand
CTGCTCGTCCGTGAACACCCGATACCGCGAACCCGTCGACCTCACCCGACCAGACTGCCGCGAGCTTCACCGAACATATGGGAGACACGCCCTAGCCAACACAGAGTTCTTACGATCCAATCCTGCGCGCCCGTCACTGGCATGGCCCAGCGTGGGTTCATGGCGCTTGGAGATCCAGTGATGTGATTTCAGATCCTTGAGACTGAACTCCTTGGAAAGTACGCCGGTAGGCGTTGGGGGAGACCCCGAGAGTGTTACCGAAGTGTTCGCGCAGCGATGCGCTGCCTTGGAAGCCGACCTGGTTGGCAATCTGCTCAACCGCAAGATCGGTGGATTCGAGAAGCTGTCGGGCCTGGTCGATGCGCTGTTGCGCGAGCCAACGGCCAGGGCTTATGCCAACTTCCTTGTCGAAGAGCCGTGAAAGTGTTCGCGGGCTGACACGCGCGTGTTCGGCGAGCATCGCCAATGTGAGGGGCTCGCGAAGTCGCGTTCGCGCCCACTCCCGAACTTCAGAAGATGCGTGCTGTGGCGTGTGCGGGAAGTGGTGTTCGATGTACTGGGCCTGTCCACCGTCTCGCCACGGTGGGGCAACGCAGACACGAGCGGCGTGGTTAGCTACTTCGCTCCCATGATCTTTTCGGATGAGGTGGAGGCAGGCGTCTAGCCCGGAGGCCGCGCCGGCGGACGTGAGGACGTCGCCTTCATCGACGAAGAGCACATCGGGATCGAGGTCGACTTCCGGGAACCAGTCACGAAACAGAGTCGCTGCGGCCCAGTGCGTCGTCGCGCGACGCCCGTTTAGAAGGCCTGCCGCTGCGACGATGAAAGCGCCCGTGCAGATGGAGACGATTCGGGTTCCTGGCGCGACCTTTGAGAGGGCTTGGGCCATTGTGGCTAAGTGCGAGCGATCGAGTGTGGCGGTCTCAAACGCAGGAACGATGACTGTTTCCGCGTTCTCGAGTGCCTCTGGTCCGTTCTCGATACTGATCTCGAAGTCAGCATTTGTGCGCACTGCGCGGCCGTCAACGCTGCAAGTGACGATGGAGTACCGCCCGCCCGCGGCGCCTAGCACCCGCGCGGGAATGCCAAGGTCGAACGGGTAGACGCCGTTAAGAGCAAGAACGGCAACACGGTGTGGAGTAGGCATGGCAAGATCCCGTCGATAAGTGTCCTAATAGCCATTGTATGGCGCCCTGTACTGTCGCAATGTGGGATCTATGACATTTCCTACTGTGATGAACGCTGTTAGCCAGGAAACGCTCGGTTCGCCCGACGTCCTGAAACTTGTACACCTGCCCGTTCCTTCGCCGCGCGCCGGAGAGATTCTCGTGGCCGTGAACGCTGCCGGGGTGAACCCCACGGATTGGTCGAACCGGGCTCGGGTGCTCACGATCGACCGACTTCCGCTCGTCCTCGGATGGGACGTGTCAGGAATTGTTGAAGCGGTGGGTGTGGGAGTAACGATCTTCAAGCCCGGCGATGAGGTCTTCGGGATGCTGCCGTATCCGGAAGGGGTGGGCTCGCATGCCGAGTTTGTCACCGCGCCAGCGCGTGTGTTCTCCACGAAGCCCGCGTACATCGATCACGTGCAGGCCGCGGCTCTTCCTCTCGCATCCCTGACTGCGTACCAAGCTCTCGTTGAAACAGCCGGTGTTCGGTCAGGGCAACGCGTCTTGATCCACGCTGCCGCAGGTGGTGTGGGACATTTGGCGATCCAGATCGCCAAATCGCGCGGCGCGTACGTCATTGGGACGGCCCGCGCGAACAAGCATGATTTTGTTCGATCAATGGGAGCGGATGAAGTCATCGACTACGAAGCAGTCGATCTCACCACCCTCCCCGCCGACATCGACATTGTCCTTGACTCGGTGTCTTTCGATCAGGCAGGCCGCGCCCGATCGCTGAGCGTGCTCAGACGTGGGGGAACGCTTATCTCCATCCTGCCGGTTCCCCTGGCCGACGGAGAAGCTGAGACCTTCGTCGAACTTGGTGTCCGGTTCGAGTCGTTGCTTGTTCAGGCAGACGGCGCCGGAATGAACGCGATTGCTGACCTCGTCGAAAACGGGCAGCTGCGCGCGCACATCGAAGCGACGTTCCCCTTGGCGCAAGCAGCTCAAGCGCACGCCCTTGGCGAAACGGGACGCACCTCCGGGAAGATCGTGCTGACTGTTCGTGAGGCACGGAAGGCATATGAGGCCGCGGACGTGTTGCGCGCGGTGTTCGAGCCGGGAGGCGACCTCACCAAGGTTGACGCGCTAATCCGCCCGGACTACATCCAGCACAACCCCCTCGCGCCTGACGGACCTGAGGCGATGAAGGCCTTTGGTGCAGCCTGGAAGGCTCAATTCCCCGAGGCTGACTACGTAAACATTCACGCTCTCACCGACGCCGATATTGTGCTGCTGCACTCTCACGGCATCACCGTGCCCGGAACCTCTGGCCTTGCTGTATTCGACATCTTCCGATTCCAGGACGGCAAGATCGCTGAACACTGGGACATCCTTCAAGAAGTCCCTGACACTGTCGCTGACAACGCGTTCACCACGCTCAGTAACCCGGGCTCCACCCTTCCGACACAGCGCTGGTTCACGCCTCACAACCGCGAGGTCGTGAGGAACTATGTCAAAGAGGTGCTGGGTGAGAGAAACCTCGACAGCCTTCCCTCCTACGTCGGCCCGGACTACTTCGAACACGGATTGCACGTTCCGCGCGGGGGAGGGGACCTTCGAGCCGACCTCGCCGCCTATTTCGAGGCGAATCCCCAACTCACCATCACCCCCAAGCGTTTCATCGCCGAGGGCGACTTCGTCGCCGTGCACAGCCACTACCAGACCTCGCCCGACGACCTCGGATCGTCGGTCATCGACCTGTTCCGTGTTCGCGATCTGAAAATTGTCGAGCATTGGAGCGCGGCGCAAGACGTCCCTGCGCAAGCCGCCAACAACAACACCATGTTCTAAGGGGAAACAGCCGTGTCAAACAGTCTGAAATACAGCACGTTCGTAACACCGCCGCTGCCCCAGCATTCGGGGAACCTCAATATGCCCAACGGAGACCCGATCGCATGGTCACCCCAAACAACCACCTTGATCTACGGAAACCACGACGCAGTACTCGTGGACCCGCCCTTCACCACCGCGTCGGCGCGCAAAGTGCTGGACTGGGTTGAAGGCACCAAACGAACGATCACGGACATCTACATCACCCACGGTCATGGTGATCACTGGTTCGGAACACCCATCATCCTCGAACGGTATTCCGACGCCGTGGTGCACGCCACGGCTAGCACACGCGCCCAGATTGTCAGTCCCGCGAGCGCGGAGGCGCGCACCGCATTCTGGGACGTTCTCTTCCCCACCGAAATACCCACAGCAGAGTTCGATGTGCGGGTTGCCGACGAGAACGGGATCCGGCTGGAAGGAAAAGAGCTTCTCCCCGTCGAAGTCGGGCACAGCGACACCGATGACAGCACCGTCCTTTGGGTGCCTGATCTGCGATTGGCCGTAGCCGGAGACGTCGTCTACAACGAGGTCCACCTCTCGCTCGCCGAGTCCGTGGACGGAGGCCGCGATGCATGGCGGAAGGCTCTGGACATTGTCAGCTCACTCGACCCGGCGCACGTCGTCGCGGGACACAAGAATCCGGCCTCCGCGGATGCCCCGGCACATATCGCACTCACCCGGAAGTATCTCGACGACGTTGACGAGCACCTCGCTACGTCTGCGACGCCGCTCCAGTTCTTCGAAACTATGACTCGGCTGCACCCACACCGGCTCAACCCCGGCGTTCTCTGGGTAGGCGCGAACGCCCTTCTCTAGACGGCTTGCCATCGATCCCCACAGCGTTTGGCCGCACCGCGGCTGTGAATGCGGGGTGGGGATCGGCGCATCGTCGCCCCCAAGGAGGCGATCGTGGTGACTGTCGGGATGAGGTTCGCGATGGCTACGAACCCATCAAGATATAGCTCATGCGCTGGGGCGCGTCCGGTCTCGCGGTGTCGCCAACGAGACGCGGGCGGCGGATCCTGAACGATCTCGGCCCATCTAGCTGCATGCTCCGCGACGCCTCAACCCCGCAGCGAAATGGCTGGAATGTGCGACATACAACGCTCCGCCTTTTCGTCGGCTGTTGCAGAACCGAGTGACCTCGCTCGAATCTTTCCGTCAAGGAGACTGGAAGAAGCGGCCATGCCGGCACACAACGACAGCGCCATCGCCAGTGCGTGCTGAGGAGAGCGACGTGTGACACGACCGGGTCATTGATCACGTCGCGGACCGACATGCAGGTCGGGCGGTTCTGCCTGGCGACTGCGGACGTGCAGCTAGCTCCTCAAAGGTGGAATCCTCTTTGGCGTCCCGTGATTTGGGAGCAGTGGAGCGGTCGCTCCGCGTGTGGTCCTCAGTGCGCCGCTGGGGTGGGATTGTGGTGGCGTCCACTGGCGGCGCCAGACGGATGGGTCCGAGAACAAGGGGCTGTCAGCGAGAGCGGCAGACTGACTACGGCAACGTCGCTGCTCGAAGGGCGTCCGTGAGCCAATTCGCCATCGTCGCGATGGCCGAATGCGCCGCAGGCAGTGAGGTGTCATCAAGGCACCCATGGTACATGTGCGGCTGAGCCCCCATGTCAACGTGGACTCCTGCGTTGCGAAGTTGCCGACCGAATTCCTCGCCGGAAGCGTGGAGTTCATCTTCGTCAGCGTTGAGGACAAATGTTGACGGTAGCTGGCAAGGGAAGGCGGAATTTGCGTTTCCTGGGAACGCGACCGGGTCGTCGAGGTGGGCTTCGCCTGCGTATTGTCGGGCCAGCTGTGCAACCAGTTCGGGAGTGAAATGGAACGCCGGTGCCAGTCGCGCCAACGATGCTCTGAGTTCCGGACCGTACTCCGGGCTCTGCGCGTGCAGCAATGGATACACATGTGCCACCCAACCCCGCCGCGTCACGAAGTGGCACGCCGCCCGCGAACCGGCAAAAGTGTCCCAGCAGTCAGTGGCAAGCAGATGAGCGGATACAGTCGGAGGAGTCGCACTCAGCGCTCACTGAAGGGTGCCCGTGCACACGATCGCTCTCTATCGAAGGAAAAGTGGTGTCCTCCAATTCAGGCCTGTCCCCATCCTCGAGCAGCCGTGCGCAGGCTTCCCAAAAGCAATCGGATCGGGCTGTCATGGACATCGGGAAGGCTGGTGGCGGAGGGCGAGAACGCATCCTGCACGCAGCGAGCAAGCTCTTTCTTTCCCAGGGGTACGCCGCGACCTCTACCCGGGATATCGCGCACGCTGCCGGGATCCGTCAACCTTCGCTCTATCACCACTTCGCGACGAAGGCTGACATACTCCACGCGGTCGCGCTCGCCACAGTCGAACCGTCACTGCGCAAGGCCGAAGAACTCGCCTCAGACGAGAAACTCACCCCGCATGATCGGCTTATGGGCCTGGTTGACTTCGATGTGCGCCTTCTTTGGGAGAGCGACCGTAGCAGTAGCGCGTTCGCGCTTGTCGCGCAGGGCACGGTCGCTGAGATGAATGGCCCGCTCGACCGATTTAGTGAACTTCAGGGGTTCTATCGTAGCTTCATCGTTGAGACCTCGCCCGGATGGGGAGACCTCCGCGGCGATGACCTCGTTGGTGTCATCTTCAGCATGATCGAGGGCGTGGTGTTTCGTCGCGCCTACGAGCAGGTCGATGTGAATGAGGTTTCCCGACAGACGATGGCGGCCGTCGCACGCCTTCTGACCCCTCCGAAACAAGCATGAAACGTTGACCCTGTACACCTGGCCTATCAGTTGATAGACCAGATGGAGGATCAACGTGAGCACTCCGCGCACGAACCACACAACCAACACCGTCTTAGCGGCGCAGTCGGACGCACGGGCGCAGGGGAACCTTCTCGCTCACGTGATGCCCTACGTGCCAGCGGACACGAGCCCCTTCCTCCCCAACGACGTGCCGGCAATGAGTGCCGTCTGGGCGGAGACCGTGCAGGGCGGGGGATATGCCCATCGAATCGTGGCGCGGGGCACACGCATCCGATTCGAAGACGTTAGTGGAGATGCCTGCGCACATCTCGTACTCTTCAACGCCGACGCGCCCCGGGAACGCTTGAACGTCGCTGACACGCAGAAGGTTTTCTGGCAGGCGTACCCGACCGTTGGTCATCCCTTGCTCTCTGGTGAGGGTCGAGTTCTCGCCACGATTGTCTCGGACACGTCGGCGCATCACGATGCGTTCGCCGGTCCCGTCTCCAGCGCCCAAGCAGTGCAACGGTTTGGGGCCGCGTCGGCGGAGTCCGCGAGCCCGAGCGGCGAGGCCCTGTTTGGGCTGGCTGCTTCCAAGCAGGGACTCTCGCGCCGCGATCTCCCGCCGAGCGTCGCCTTCTTTCAGGGTGTGCGCGTTGAAAGCGACGGGCAACTGCGTTTCACCGGATCGGCAGGACCGGGATCCATCGTAGAGATCCTCGCGGAGATGCCATTGATTCTGCTGGTTGCTAACGCGCCGCACGCACTGGATCCGCGGGCGGAGTATACGGTCTCAGAGCTCCGCATTCACGCCTGGAGGGACTCTGCCACAACCAGAGATCACGCCCGCTGGAGGGTAACCCCAGAACGTGAACGCGCCTACTCGAATACCCAGGACTACATCTCTTCAAGGGGGATCGCATGAACTTTGCAGGCACAGCCACCGCGGACTGGTTCGACTGGGGCGCGGCGCTAGTCAATACTGTCGGCCAGACGGTTCTCGATGAGATCGTTGCACCGCGCGGAAGTTGGTCCGCGATCGTTCGGCAGGGAGACACACTCACCATCGTTGACGTCGGCGGCAACCAATCCGCGGACTTCCTCGTCTACGCGGCCGCAGACACCGCGGTCAGGTACAGCGTCCAACACACAATCGCTGCTCAGCGAAATGCGTACCTCAGGACAGGCGCCGTGCTGTTGTCAAACGCCGGGGGGCCGCTGATGACGTTGGTCGGAAACGAGGTCGACCGCCAGGACACTATTGGCGGAGCGTGCTCGAAAGAGTCCAACTCATTGCGTTACGGACACCACACGGTGCACGAGCATGCCTGCAGAGAGAACTTCCTCGCCGAGGGCGCACGGTGGGGGCTTGGCGCACGAGACTTGGTGTCGAACATCAACTGGTTCATGAACGTGCCTGTCGAGACGGACGGTTCCTTGGGGATCGTTGACGGCTTAAGCGCCCCAGGTAAACGAGTGGCGCTGCGGGCGGAGCGAGACGTGCTGGTTGTGGTCTCCAACTGTCCCCAGATGAACAACCCCTGCAATGACTTCAACCCCACGCCTCTGCGGATGATTGTGACCTCCCCCGAGTTCGAGGCGGTGTCAGCATGAGCGCGCGCGAACGAGTCGAGGCTGCGTATCGCAGCATCCGAACTGTCGACCGGCCTGAGGTCTGGATCAGCTTGCGAGAGGAGAGCGATGTTCTTGTGGAAGCCGACCGCATCGACGAGGTTGTCGGCAACGGAACCTGCCTGCCATTAGCCGGCCTTGCTGTCGCGGTGAAGGACAACATCGACGTCGCGGGGATGCCGACAACGGCTGGCGCCCCCTCTTACGCGTATTCTCCTGCCGTCGACGCCACTGCGGTCAGTCGTTTGCGTGCCGCGGGAGCCATCGTGATCGGAAAAACCAATTTGGACCAGTTCGCAACCGGTCTGGTTGGTGTGCGAAGTCCGTACGGTGCCGTCCGCAATGCAGTGGATCCGTCGAGGATTTCCGGCGGTTCCAGCTCGGGGTCTGCCGTTGCAGTGGCGCTGGGGCTCGTAGATCTTGCGCTAGGCACAGACACGGCGGGGAGCGGACGGGTTCCGGCCGCACTCAACGGTGTGTGGGGGTTCAAGCCCACTCGTGGGCGCGTGCCCGCAACCGGTGTCGTGCCCGCCTGCCGGACCCTGGATTGCGTCACCGTGTTCGCGCGCGAACCTCAACTGGGACAGCTTGCCGTTGACCTGATGGCCGGACCCGACGGCATCGACCCCTTGTCAGGGTTACTAGGCATCCCCTCGCCCGCGCGTCGCATCCATCGGGTGCTCGTTCCTCCGGCGGATGAATACTCCGACCTCGCTCCCGGGTGGAGTGACGCCTTCCGGGCGGTCGTTTTGGAGTTGGAATCGAACGGCGTCGAGATTCTCGAGCGCAGCATTGCGCCGCTGCTCGCCGCGGCCAGTTTGCTGTACGGCGGTGCTTTTGTTGCCGAACGGTATTCAGCCGTCGGCAAGCACATTGCAGATCACCAACCCCTGATCGGCACGGATCTCGACGAATCGGTGGCACGGATAATCCTTTCCGGCGCGAACCCGACCGCATCGGAGCTGTTTGACGATATGGAACGCCTCGATCACCTCCGCCTTGAGGCCGCCGGCCTTCTCGCTGACGCCGATGCCATCCTTACGCCCACTACGACATGGCACCCCACCATCGCGCAAGTGCAAGCCGACCCCATTGCCACCAACAGCCGCATGGGCCGGTTCACGAACTACGCAAACCTCATGGACCTGGCATCCCTGGCCGTCCCCGCGGGAACCGTCAACGGTCTGCCTTTCGGAGTCATGCTTACCGGTCCCGCCTTCTCCGATGACGCACTCACCGACCTCGCCCGCCTGGTCGGTGCGACGGAAATCGACATCGCCCTCTTCGGTGCCCACATGTCGGGCGAGCCCCTCAACCACCAGGTCACGGGGCTCGGCGGCAGGCTCCGAGGGTCGGTGCGAACGTCCGCCTCCTACCGGCTCTACGCCTTGGGAACCGACCCGTCAAAACCTGGCCTTGTCCGCGTCGGCGCCGGCAACCCTGGCTGCCAGATCGAAGGAGAGTTGTGGAGCCTTCCCGCTGAAGGACTTGGGCGTTTCCTTGCAGCCCTACCCCGGCCAATGACCCTGGGCAAGGTGCAAATGGACAGCGGCCAGCACGTTACGGGCTTCCTCGTGGAACCCGAGGCACTGGAGAAGGCTGCCGACATCAGCAGTTTCGGTAGTTGGACGAACTGGAAACGTGCGCGGGCAGCAGACACTCGGGAAGACGCAATACCCCTGTAACACAAGCGAAATGACCCTGACCTATCGATCGATAGGCTGGGTTTAGTTCCCATCCAAGGAGGCCATTCATGCTCGCCAACAAGAGCTTCACCCTGATCGGTAGCGGAGTATCCGTGATGCTCATAGCCGCACTTACAGGCTGCAGTGCCTCGGGCGGGGTACCCGGCGCGTCAAAAGGCGGCGAGTTGCGACTCGCGCTTCTCGGAGACATCTCCACCCCAGACCCGGACACCGCCTACGACGGTTCAGAACTCAATATCGTCAACAGCGCATACGAGGGTCTACTCGGGTACGTGCCGGGCAAACAAGAACCGGAACTGACCGGGGTCCTTGCTACGGAGTGGACTGCAAGCGCGAACAACACCGTATTCACGTTCCGGCTTCGAGAGGGCGTGACTTTCCACGACGGGACGCCGTTTACCGCCGACGCGATTCAGAGCTCTTTTGACCGTCGCAACGCCATCGGTGAGGGGCCGTCGTACATGACTGCCGGAGTCGCATCGGTCGTGGCGGCAGACGACTTCAACGTGACGATCACCCTGAGACAACCCAACAGTTCCTTCCTTGATCTCCTCGCTTCCCCGTTTGGTCCGAAGATGATCAGCCCTACGGCGTTGAAAGAACACCCTGTCGTCAATGGCAGCGAAGACTGGTTCGATTCGAATGATGCTGGCACCGGGCCGTACACGTATGGCGCTTTCGCGCCGGGAACGTCGTATCAGTTGAATGCCTATGGCGGTTACTGGGGAGATGCTCCCGGGTATGACGCCGTGAGCTTCGATGTGTTCTCCAACTCCGCCACCATCCAGCTTGAATTGCAAGACGGCGGTGTTGACGGGCTGATCGGCTACGCCGATGCTTCGACGTTCGATCAGCTAAAGCGCAGCGACCGCCTGAGCGCGTACGCGTTCCCCAGCATGGAAACGCCGACCATGTTCGTCAATCCGCAGAGTCCCGACCTCGCTGATCCGGACGTTCGCCGCTCCTTCATTTCCTCGATCGACTTCAATGCCCTCGCGGACACAGCACTCGCCGACACGGCCACACCGACCGACGGCGTTTTCCCAACCACCCTGCTGCCAGCCAATCTGAACACGCAAGCCATCACTTACAACCCCAATGCGCTGGCGCAGCTCGCGAAGGGACAGCTCGCAGGGTCGACGATCACCATCGCGTACGCCCAGGCTGGGCCAGCGGCCCAGGCGCTGAGCGATAACCTCGCAGCCGTACTGAACGGCGCAGGAATCGCTGCGGAGAGCGTCGGCTATGACACCGGCAGTTACTACGCGGCGCTTACAGAAGGCGCAGCCGCCCCGGACATCACGTTCTACTCCGGGTTCCCGGACACGGCGTCGCCGGAGGCATGGGCATTCGTCTTCTACACCCCGGCCGGTGGCCTCGACTTATTCGGTGCCGACGTGCCGGGCGTCGCGGACCTAATCGACCAGGCAACGGTAACCGGTGACGACGCTCTCTATGGAGACGTTGCACAACGGGTGAGCGAGTCGGGCTATTGGCGCTCAGTGGCGACCAGCCTCGGACTCGCCGTTTTCCAAAAGGGCATCAGCGGTGTCGACCGGGCGTATAGCCCCGTGATCACGGGCATTCTAGACATCGCCCTCATCGAGCCGCCCGCCTAGCCGACCATAGGGGCCGTCAGAGTTCCTGACTGCCTTCGCATACCTAGATTCGCCCACATCGCCGGAGGAGGAGACATGTCCGTTGCGACGCTCGACAACTTGTCGATCCACTACGAAACCCCGCTCAGGACCGTCACCGCTGTCGATCAGGTCAGCCTGGTCGTCGAACCGGGGCAGTGCCTCGGCCTGGTCGGTGAATCGGGATCTGGCAAAAGCACCATCGGTCTCGCCCTGCAGGGGTTGCTCACCAAAGACACAACGGCCCGCGCGACCGGCCACCTCACTGTCGGAGATCGGGTCCTTTCTCCGACAGACAACTCCTCATGGGAGGGCATCCGGGGCAGCAAAGTCACGACGGTATTTCAGGACCCAATGACGTCGCTAGACCCAACCATGACGATCGGTCACATGCTGGGGCGGGTCACACGTAGCAGCCAGGACAGCCTCCGGTGGCTTGAAGAAGTCGAGATTCGCAGTCCACGAACCGTCCTGAAGGCATACCCGCATCAGCTTTCGGGGGGGATGAGGCAACGGGTGATGATCGCACTCGCCCTGGCGCGACGGCCTGCGCTATTGATTGCCGACGAACCGACGACAGCACTTGACGTCGGGGTTCAAGCGCAGATCCTCAAACTCCTCACTCGAGAGCGTGACTCGCTCGGGTGTGGCGTGCTGTTCATCACCCACGACCTCGGCGTCGCGAGGGCGATGTGCGATGACATCGCGGTCATGCGCAACGGCCGCGTCATCGAACGCGGGACCAGCGACCGGATCTTTGATGCTCCGTCCGAGCCCTACACGCAGCGGCTTATTGCCTCGCGGCTCACTCTAAATGTAGAGAGAGCGATTCCCCTGGGGATGCCGGAGTCCTCGGTGATCGCTTCAATGGGGGAGGCGCTGCGCGAACGCGGATTGGATGCCGATTCCGTCACCGAGCGGTGGGAGCGACGAGAGCTCACGTGGACAGAGTTCGCCCCACCAACAAGCGTGGCACAGACTCCGGCCCTCACACTGCGTGGCGTGTCGAAGGCGTTCCGAAGCGGAAGCATGTTTGGCGCGAAGAAACAGGTACTCAACGACGTCGACCTCATTGTGGCGCACGGTCAAAGCGTGGCGCTGGTCGGCGAGTCGGGGTCCGGTAAATCCACGATCCTGCGAATCGCGGCCGGGCTTGAGCGTGCGGACGCGGGGGAGGTGAGTGTTGCGGGCTCCATAGGATCCGGTGTCCAAGTCGTTTTCCAGGATGCTGGCATATCACTCACCCCGTGGCTCACGGTGTCCCAATTGCTGATGGAACGCCTAGCCAACGCCCCACAGACCCGCCACCTGGATCAGGCCGCGCACACCGCGTCAGCCAGGTTGGCGCTGGAGCGCGTCGCTCTCGACCCATCCGTCCTCAGCGCGCGTGCGTCTCAGCTGTCCGGTGGTCAAAAGCAGAGGGTCGCGATCGCCCGCGCGATCGTGGTACCCCCAACCGTTCTACTGTGCGACGAGCCCACCAGCGCTCTGGACGTGTCCGTAGCGTCCATTGTGTTGAACCTCCTGAACCTCCTCCGACACGAACTGGGAATGTCGATTCTCTTTGTCACCCACGACCTTGCCGCCGCGCGCATCATCGCGGACAGAGTCGACATCATCAGCAACGGTCGAATCATCGAGTCGGTACCGGCAGAAGACATCCGCGCCGTCGAGAGCGAGTATGGAAGGCGGTTGCTGGATGCTGTTCTTGCGTGAGTTGACCCCCGCGGAGGATACGGCCCTCGTGCCGGCAACGCCCCGTCCACGTCGGCATTTCACTATCGGTGAGGCCATCGCGCTCTTCACTCTCGGTGGACTGATCGTACTGGCGATAGTCGGTCCATTGATCGCGTGGTACAGCCCCATCGTTCCGAGCGGTGTCCCATTTCTGCCGCCCGGGTCGAGTGGGCATCTTCTCGGGACGGACAACCTCGGCTTCGATATCGGTACACGCGTCGTCTTCGGCCTTCGAATCAGCCTTTTCGCTGCCGTCACCGTGACTGTGATCAGCGCGATCGCCGGGATGATTCTCGGGACGATCGCCGCGTTCGTCGGCGGTTGGTTGGACAGCGTGCTGATGCGCGTCACTGATCTGTTCCTGGCATTCCCCGCGACGATCGTGGCGATGGCGATTGCTGCCAGCCTCGGAGCCAGTTTGTCCAGTTCGATGATCGGCATCGCCGTCGTGTGGTGGCCGATGTACGCACGCCTGACGCGAGGTGAAGTGAGGCGGGTGATAAACAGCCCGCACGTCGAGGCAGCTCGCATGAGCGGCACCCGCGGCGTTCGTCTGCTCGTCAAACACGTGTTGCCGTCGGTAGTTCCCACCGTCCTCGTCACGGCAAGCCTCGACGTGGGCGCCGTGGTCCTGACGCTGGCGAGCTTGTCGTTCATCGGTCTCGGTACACCGGCACCGGCACCGGAACTTGGTCTCATGGCGTCCGCTGGAATGCAGTACATTCTCTCCGCCTGGTGGATCGCAGTGGTGCCAGGCGTCGCGATTGCCCTCGTCGCGCTGGCGTTCAACTACGTCGGGGACGGACTGCGCACAGTCCTCCGCGCGAAAGGATTCTGACCTATGGTCCGCTTCGCAATCGACAGGACCGTATCAGCGGTCGTCGTGCTCTTCGTGCTCCTGTTGCTCATCTTCACGGTCAGCCGTGCGGGCGGCGCAGATCCCGTTCGCGGCTATCTCGGCGCCAACGCGTCCGCGGAGGCCGTGGCTGCCGCGCGCGAACGGCTCGGACTCGATCAGCCTCTCTTCGTTCAGTTCGGCCAGTATCTGACGGGCCTCACGCAGGGTGATCTTGGGCTCAGCCTCAGCACCAGGCGTCCGGTATCGGAAGAGCTAGCCCAACGAATTCCTGCCACCGCAGAATTGGCGCTGTGGGCGATCGTGTTTGCGCTGATCCTCGCGGTCGTGTTCGCAGGCGCCTATTCCCTGCGCGGGAAGGTTGCGGCCGTCATCCGCTTTGTGCTTTTCAGCGCCGCGAGTGCTCCGGCGTTTCTCCTCGCCACCGCCGGCGTGCTGCTCCTGTTTGCTCAGCTCGGCTGGCTGCCCGCTTCCGGGCGGACCTCTTACGGTCCCAGTGACGGGATGACCGGGCTCTACGTGCTCGATGGGATACTCGCGGGCAATCCCGCCTACGCGTGGGACGCTTTCCAACATGTGCTTCTGCCTGCACTGGCCGCCGCCATCGGACCCGGCGTCGCTATTGCCCGCGTCCTGGCCGACGGCATTTCGGGATCCCTGAAGAGCGGTTACGCGCAGACGGCACGCTCCCTCGGCGAGTCAGAGTCCACTATCGTCCGCCGCCACGCATTGCGGAACGCATCGAGCCCCGCCCTGACCCTGTTAGGCGTGCAGATCGGGATGATGCTGTCCAGCCTGGTGGTCGTGGAACAGATCTTCTCGTGGAACGGTCTCGGCCAGTACCTCACCTCGGCGATCAGTGCCGCAGACCTCAACGCGGTTGCTGCCATCAGCCTCGTGCTGGGAGGACTGTACATCCTCATCAACACCCTCGTCGACATCGTCCTCGCGATCGTCGATCCGCGGGTGCGGCTCACCTGAGATCGCGCCCACTGTCCCCGTAAGGAGCTACAACTATGTCCACTGAACTTATCTGGCCCACTCAGGTCACCGAATGGGACCCGTCACCGGAGCTGAAACCCGTCGGAAACGTCGTCCTCGTTGTGATCGATCTACACACGCAGGGCCCGGACACCATCAACGCGGCCGGGCTGGCAACTCGCCAGGATCGGAATGAGCGGGCGGCTGAACTCGTAGCCGCATTCCGGGCGAAGTCCGCACCCGTCGTGTTCGTCCATGAGGTTCACAACTCCACCTTGATCGACTTCGGCCGTGAGCTCGACAACGACGGGCAGCCCTACGCGGTTGAGGGCGCGGCAGGTACGGAGATCTTCTCCGGACTCGCCCCAACTGACGATGAGTACACGATCATCAAACGTCGCCACTCGGCCTTCTTCGGAACTGAACTGGACATCGTCCTGCGTGGATACCTCGCAGAAACGATCATCCTTGTCGGTGACCGCACCGATGCTGCAATTCACTACACCGCCGTCGACGCCCACCAGCACGACTACCGAATCCGCGTCATCTCCGACCTGGTGATCGGATCCGACGAAGACCTCCACGACGCTGCCCTCCGCGCAATCAAGTATTTGCAGCGTGACGCACTCGTAAGCACCGACGCCGTCACCAACTGGCTCGACACCCTCCCCCCGCTCCAGTCCTAAGACGACCCCCGAAGAGAAGGCAAACCTCATGCTCAACATCACCGACAAGACAGCGCTCGTGGTCGTCGACTTCCAAGGCGGAGACCTCCCACAGGACACCGAGTACGGCGGTGTGACCCGGCCGAAGGCTCAAGCGATGGTGGCTGCTGCCCGCCGCAGCGGCGTCCCCGTCGTATGGATCCAGGAAGTCCACAAGCCTCACTTGCAAGACATCGGCCGAGAGTTAGACGGATCTGAAGGTCCGCACTGCATCGAAACCGACCCGGGTACGGAGATCGCGTGGGGGCTCGGGCCCATCGAAGGCGAATTCCATGTCAAGAAGCGACGCTACTCCGCGTTCTTCGGAACCGATCTTGACATCATTCTGAAGTCCTACGGCGTGGATAGCCTCATTCTGATCGGGGGATTCACCGACATCTGTGTGCTGTACACCGCCGTCGACGCCCATGCGCGAGACTTCCGCCTTGCCGTCGCGTCCGACGTGCTGCTCGGGTCCTCCGATCAGGCACACGATGATGCGCTCACGATGATCACAAGCCTGCAGCCCGGATCGGTCGTCGCCTCGGAGTACGTCACCGAATGGCTGGAGGGCGTACTCGTCTAGAAAACCGCCGTCCCCCAATCACTCTCTCTCTGAAAGCGCCCTTCGTCATGTCCCATCACAAACCGAACACCGTGGCGCGAAGCTTCTGGGGACTACCAGCAATGTTCTGGGCGATCTGGGTGGGCGTTCTCGCCCTCTGGGTGGGGCGTTTCGTCGTTCCGTTCTTGTCGATCTACCTGACCGAGAACCTCGACTTCACCCCCTCGACAGTCGGGATCGTCCTGGCGGCCTACGGGGCTGGCGGAATTATCGCCAGCCTCGTGGCCGGCTTCCTCTCCGATCGGTTCGGGCGCACACCGGTAATTCTCGCCGGGGAGTTGGGAGCCGCTGCGCTCATTCTGCTGATACCGATTCAAGACAGCCCCGCAGGTATGACCGGTGCGCTCTTCGCGTACGGAATCCTCGGACATGTCGGTGGCCCCGCACTTAACGCCCTGATCGTCGATCTCGTCCCGCCCACGCTGCGCGAGCGAGCATTCTCGTTGAACGCCTTGGCGATGAATGCCGGATTTGCGATCGGACCAGTTATCGCGGCAAACCTCGCCGCCGTCGCATTCTGGCTGGTATTCGTCACTCAAGCGGCGGTGCTCGCGCTGACAGCACTTCTTCTTGCGGTGGTGCTGATTCCACGCGGCGTCGGTCGAAGAACTCGCGTGGGGCGACCCCCCACAATGCGAGAGGGGTACAAGGTCGTTGGCCGCGACACCGTTTTCCTGATGTTCGTTGCGGCGATGATCGCCTACATGACGATCTACGCGCAGGGGACGTCAACCCTCCCCATAGCGATGACCAACGCGGGATTCACCGTGGCTCAGTACTCAGTGCTCCTCACCCTCAACGGTGTTCTGCTGTGCGTCCTCCAGATCCCCCTCATCCGTGTCTTTGAACGCATCGCCTCAACGCCGATCATCACCGTCGGAATACTCCTCACGGCTGCGGGATACATGGTTCAGGCACTAGCGCACACATGGGAGCAGTACGCGGTAGCGGTGGTGCTGTGGACCATTGGTGAGCTAGGCACCTTCCCGGTGGCAGCCGCGGTTGTGGCGAATATGGCACCGGCAAGGTACCGCGGTTTGTACCAGGGACTGTTCGGTCTCGTGTTCACCGCCGGCTTTGCTGTCGGGCCACTGCTTGGGGGAATCGGCCTGTCTGTACTGGGTGCCTCGACACTCTGGTGGCTGTGCGCGCTCGGTCTCGGTCTCATTGCGGTTGTGGTCTTCATCGTAAGGCGCGGGCGGGAGAGGCGACTGGCGCAGCCTGACCTCGCCGAGGATGACAACTTCGAGCTCGTACCCGTCGACGCTTCCCGCACACGCGAGAGCTAAATCTGCTTCGAAGAAGGCGCAGATACAGGAAGCAAGGACTCCAGGCCGCGGGTAACAATGTCGATACTCGCTTCGAGTTGCGCGGGACCGTATGGTTCCCTCGCAGGGGTCGCCGTCATTGCGCGTTGAAGTCCCGGGAACTGCCGCGGGTACGCGTCTCGAAGGGCACCAAGAATAATAGGCAACTGCGGATGCGTGCCGTTCGTTCCGATGACCATCACGTCGTCTCGCGCCGCGGACATGGCGACGTTGACAATCAAAATGACGGCGTTGCCGACCTGCTCATCCGTGAAACCTGCCTCGTACAGCCGTTGCATAACGATGTCCGCCGGACCGAGCATCGTCAAATCCCCCGAGTCTTGGAAGCGAAAGTAGCTGACCAGGGCGCCGGTGGTGACGAGGCTGTCGTGCAGCGCGAAGGCGTACGCACGGCATGCCTCTTTCCAGTCCGTAATTGAGGAGAGATCCACGTTCGCGAAGTTCATCCTGAATGCATCGACCGCGACCAATTCGAGAAGTCCCGCGAGGTTCGTCACGTGATAATTGACTGCCTTGCGATCAACACCGAGGAGATCGGCGACGGCCTGGATGCTCAGCGCATGCGGGCCGAGACTGCGCGCGGCCTCAGCGATCCGCCGTCGATCGAGGCCCGCATGTCTCCCCTGTTGCCGAGGCGTGGACAGGGTGGTCGTTTCCACCGATTCCATCGTTGAGCCTTCTCCTTCGCGACTTGACGGCACGCGCAGGACAGTCTAGCGTTCCCGACAGGAAACATGCTCTTCCCGTTCGGGAACATGGACCGCGATGCAGTTCGACGTAGAGGAGGGGTTACGCCATCGTGCGTGGCTCACACATCGCCCGAGTAGAGGACAGTTCGATGACGACTGAGGTTTCGACAACGACGATCACTGCGGCGTTGCCGGGTGTTTCGGGAAAGTACGCCCCCGGCAGCCGCCTGCGGCGGTACATGCTCACGTACTCCTTGGCGAACCTCGGAATCAACCTGATCTGGGGTGGGGTGCTCGCGATCCTGATCCCGCTCCACGTGCAGGGGATCGAGTTCGCGCAGTACTTCACGGGTGCTGATGCCTCGGTTAACTTGCAGGCGCTGACCGCGCTGCAGGCTCAAGTCACCGCCGGTGAGGTGTCCCCCAGCTCTGAGCAGGCGAGGCTCCTTGGTCTTCTCGGTGACTACGAAGCGGCGAAGGCGAACGGCCTGGCGTTGGTGTCCTCGGTCGGTGTCCTCCTGACCATGTTGGTCCAGCCGGTCGTAGGCATGCTGTCGGACCGGACTCGCTCACGGCTCGGGCGCCGGGCACCTTTCATCGTGGGTGGCGTCGTCGGGGGAGGAATCCTGCTAATCGCACTGAGCTTCGCCCCGTCCCTGGCACTTGTCGTTCTTCTGCTTTCTCTCCTGCAGCTGAGCGTGAACATCGCCCAAGGCCCGCTCACTGCAACCGTCGCGGACCGGGTCCCCGAAGAGCGTTTGGCCACGGTATCTGCCGTCACGGGTCTGGTCTCGTACGTGGGTTCCATCGTCGGATCCGTCGCCGCGGGGACACTATTTGCCGCGCTAGGATTGGCTGCCTACTACCCGTTCGTCGTTCTTTTGGTGCTGCTGCCGATCATCTTCGTGCTCGCTTCGCGTGACCGATCCTCGAAGACACTCGAAGTGTCACCTCTCCGTACTCGTGATCTGTTCAAGTCGTACGGCTACGCGCTTCGCTCACGTGACTTCCGGTGGGCGTGGATCGCGAAGGTGGTCCTGTTCATCGGTGTAGGTGTCAGCTCGGTGTACAGCATCTACATGCTGCAGGCCTACGTGCAGCCCACATTGTCCGCCTCAGAAGCCGCACAAACCGCACCGCTCCTTGGGCTGGTCGCTTTGCCTGGCACGCTGGTGGGCATGGCCGTGGTAGGCCGTTGGTCGGACAGGTCTGGCCGACGGAAGCCGTTTGTGATCGTCGCGTCACTGATTATGGCTGTGTCGTTTCTGGTGCCATTCTTCTGGCCGAGTGTGACCGCGCTGTTCGTGCAGTCGGCGATCATGGGCGTGGGGTTGGGTGCGTTCCTGGTGGTTGATCAAGCCCTGTTCATCGACGTGCTGCCCGACCCGAACTCGGCCGGTCGGGACCTGGGAATGGCCGCACTCGGGCAGAATCTCGGTTCGGCACTGGGGCCGCTCCTAGCAGGGACGGTGGTGGCCCTGTCATCTGGCTTCTACGGCTACGTCTGGCCGGTCGCTTTCGTCGTCGCGCTCCTCGCGGCGGTCGCAATCATCCCGATCAAGGGCGTGCGGTAACTCACCGCCTCCTCGAGCCAAATCTTCGACTAGAAAACACGGACTATGCCCAATTCAGCATCGATCTACCCGTACCAGGACTCTTCGCTGTCCGTTACTCAGCGGGTCGAGGACCTACTTCAAAGAATGACCATCGACGACAAGGTGGGGTTGATGTATCAGCCCATCGCCCATGTCGGAGACCTGGATGCATCCGCCGCGTTCGTGCCCCTAACGAACCGGCAGCTTCTCTCGCGCCGGATCAGTCACTTCAACATCCTTTGGACCACCAGCACTCGTCAGGTCGCGGAGTGGAACAACGCCATCCAGTCGACCCTGCGCGAACACCCTCTCGGCATCCCTGCAACAATATCCAGCGACCCCCGCCACGCATTCAGCAACAACCCGGGCGCGGCGCTCATGGCGGGTCCCTTCTCTCAGTGGCCCGAACCGCTCGGAATGGCGGCAATCGGGAGCGAGGATCTTGTCCGAAGATGGGCTGAGGTAATCCGACAGGAATACGTCGCTGTGGGTATCCGGGCCGCGCTACATCCGCAGATCGACCTCGCGACCGATCCTCGCTGGGCGCGAATGTCCGCAACCTTCGGGGAGGACGCTGCGACCACCTCCCGGCTCGGGATCGCCTACGTTCTCGGCCTCCAGGGAGGTTCGGAAGTCGGCCGCGAGTCGGTGTCAGTCATGGCCAAGCACTTTCCGGGTGGTGGGGCGCAGAAGGACGGTGAAGATCCGCACTTTTCGTACGGCAGACAGCAGGTGTATCCCGGTGGAAACTTCGACCTTCACCTGGAGCCATTCCGTGCGGTGATTGACGCGGGGGTTTCGCAGATCATGCCGTACTACGGGATGCCCGTCGGTACCCCGTATGAGGAGGTCGCGTTCGGATTCAACCGGCAGGTGATCACCGGCCTGCTGCGCGAGCAACTCGGTTTCGACGGCATCGTGTGCACCGACTGGGGGATCCTCACCGAGCGGCCCTGGGGCGTCGAACACCTGTCAGTCGAGGAGAGGATCATCAAAGCACTCGATGCCGGGGTCGACCAATTCGGCGGTGAAACCAGCACCGACGTCCTGATTCGATTGGTAAGTAGTGGCCGCGTCGCGGAATCGCGAATCGATACCTCAGCACGTCGGCTGCTGCGGGAAAAGTTCCGGTTGGGCCTCTTCGACGACCCGTTCGTCGACGTCGAAGCGGCCATCCTCGCTGTTGGTACCGAGTATGCCAAGGAAGAAGGGCGCAAGGCGCAGGGCGCCGCGCAAGTTCTCCTGAAGAACTCTGATTCTGCGGCCCACCTGCCGCTGGAGCGTGGCCTGCACGTCTACGCAGAAGGCGTCGACGGTGATGTCCTGGCGGAGTGGGCGACAGTCGTGGCGACGCCTGACGCCGCCGACGTCATCATCGTTCGACTCACCGCGCCGTGGGAAAGTCGCGGAGAACCGGGCACACTCGAGACCTTCTTCCACGCGGGGTCCCTCGAATTCCCCGAAAACCAACTAACGCACCTTCGTGAACTGGCTGCCTCTGCCCCGCTCATTGTGGACATCTACCTTGACAGGCCCGCAATCATCGCACCCGTGACCGCGATCGCCTCGGCCGTCATCGCCAATTTCGGCTCGGCGGACAGCGTATTGCTGAGCACCCTGTTCGGTGACGTTGCCCCTGAGGGCACACTGCCCTTCGACATACCTTCCTCGATGGAATCCGTCCGCGAAAGCCGGCCAGATACCCCGTTCGACACCGCCAATCCGACGTTCCGATTCGGGTTCGGCCTCGAATACGACACGGGGCGCATAGTCACCGTCGCCTTGCCGGACGCGAACAATGAGTGAGGCGCCAGCAAGCTTCATCTGCAACCCCATCGACCTGCCTTACCGGTTTCAACACATACGGCTTCCGGATGGGACCCGAACCGTGCACCGTGAGGGAGCAGACCCGTCCATCGTGCGTTTCCGAGATCGATACTTCGCTTTCGTCTCCATGACCCGCGGCTTCTTCCACTCGGCAGATCTTGTGAACTGGAGCTACCAGCACACAGACGCCCTGCCGGCTTTCGACTATGCGCCAGACGCTCGCGTAATCGACGGTGCACTGATCGTGACCGCTTCACGAATGTCCGGAACGTGCCCCTTCTTCAGAAGCACCGATCCCCTCCGGGACGGTTTCGTGGAAGTTGCCGCAGGCAGTTTCGCGTTTTTCGATCCGAACCTTTTCCAGGACCAGGACGGGGAGGTATACCTCTACTGGGGATGCTCCCCGGTGGAGCCGATCTACGCGACCCGTCTTGACCGGACCACGTTTGAGCCCACCGATGAACGGGTCGCCGTGATCAACGCGGACACCGACTCGCACGGCTGGGAAGTGCCAGGCGACATGCCGGAACCGAAGACGGAGGAAGAACGCGCCATCTTCGAACTGATCGGCGGACGCCCATTCATTGAGGGCGCCTGGATGACTCACCATGACGGCACCTACCACCTCCAGTACGCGGCACCCCAAACCGAATCCCACCTGTACGCGGACGGAATTTACACTGCGCCTACGGCACTGGGCCCGTTCACCTACTCCGCGCACAGCCCCTACTCGTCGAAGCCGGGTGGCTTCATCAATGGGGCCGGTCATGGCAGCACATTTCTGGACGCGCACGGTAATTGGTGGCATGCCTCGACGATGCGGATTTCCGTCAACCACAATTTCGAGCGACGTGTCGGGCTCTTCCCTGCCGGCTTCGACTCGGACGGAGTGTTGTTCTGCAATCAGAACTTCGCCGACTACCCGATGCGTATGCCCCAGCGTCAGCTCGATGTCAACGCAACCGTGTCACCCGAATGGATGTTGCTTTCGTACCGTGCCGATACGTCCGCGTCATCCTCGCACCCGGATCACGCACCCGAACTGGCCGTGAACGAGGACATCCGCAGCTGGTGGGTTGCGGGGTCAGCGGACCCCGGTCAATGGATCTCACTCGACCTGGGTTCCGTGCATTCCATCAGCGCCGTACACCTCAATCTCGCCGACCATGAACTCAACAGCCTCGTGCCGGAACGCGCGGACGGCGAAGACACGATGGCGGGCTATCGCGCGATCGACCCCGACCCCCATCCTGTTCAGCTCCGGGTGGAGGTGTCCGTGGACGGCGGCGAGTGGCTGCTCATCACGAACGGACCGCCTAAGGACACCGCGCACGAACTCCTCGTCCTGCATGAGCCACACATGGCCCGATTTGTGAGAGTCACCGCGGACGGTTCCATGCCGTTCGGTGCCCCTCTCGCGCTCAGCGGAGTCCGCGTGTTCGGCCGTGGGGTCGGTTCTGGCCCTGATCCCGTCACACCGACGATCCACAGATCTAGTGCCACACAAGTGAGTCTGGAGTGGCCGGCCAGTCCCGATGCCACCGGCTACAACATCCGGTACGGCATCGACCCCGACAAGCTCTACCATTCCTGGCTGGTGTATGACCAAGCAGATCTGGATCTAGCCACTCTGAACACGGGCGAGGAGTATTGGTTCGCTGTTGACGCGTTCAACGCGAACGGCGTCGCCCTCGGGCCGGTCACCGGAGAGCACCCCTAACGCAGTCGTCCTGGGCGACAGATACAGCTGCCTGTCATGCGCGGAGTTGCGGTGCCAGCGATAGAACGGAAAAGAAGATGGGCCGAGACAAGATCAATCGCGAGCGACTGGTAGCGCGCCACAACATTGTGCTTGACGAAGTAAGCGCCGAGCACGTCCTCACCGTGGGAAACGGAGACTTCGCGTACTCGTTCGACTTCACCGGTATGCAAACTTTCCCCCGACTTCACGACCAGTCGGCCGCCTGGAACAGTGCCCAGGCGGCGGCGGGAGGGAACATTGGCGCTGCGTTTGCGGCGCCGCCGACCATCGATACTGCCACAATGTCGAACTGGGGATGGCATGAGATGCCAAATCCGAACGGCTACGTCTTAGATGACGCGATGACGGACTACCAGACGGCGAGAGGCACAGTCTCCTACCCCGACCGTTACGCGTTCACGCCCGAAGGCAAAATCGCCGAGGGGTACGAAGCCGGCGCCTGGCTCCACGCCAACCCACACCGGCTCGATCTGGGGCGCATCGGACTTGTGCTGAGGGACGCCGTCGGAGCAGAGCCTGTCGAAGACCCGCAACGAGTGACCGCCGTAACCCAGTCGCTGGATCTGTGGTCCGGCGCAGCACAGAGCGAGATCACGTTCGCGGGCGTGCCAGTGACGGTGGAAACTGTGGCATCTCCGGACGCCGACAAGGTCGCATTCCGGATCACCTCGCCGCTGCTGGCCGACGGAAGACTGGCTATCGGGTTCCGGTTTCCGTACGGCAGCGACGGATTCCTACAAACCGGCGACTGGGACGCGGATGACAAGCACACCTCCACGCTCCAGACACCGGGGGAGGGGCAGGCGACGATTGGCCGAGAAATTGATAGCACCGGTTACACCGTTGACGTCAGATTCGATTCCGGGGACATCCGAGAGGTGGCCCCGCACAGATTTGAACTCACGACGGGGGCGTCCTCGCTTGAGGTGATTGTGACTTTCTCCCCTGGACGACTCAGTACTCTGGATCAAGAGTCGTTTGAGGAGATCAAAAAGCTAGCCAAGTCCGGGTGGCGCGACTTCTGGGAATCCGGTGCCGCCATCGAATTGTGTGCCTCTGACGATGAGCGGGCGTTGGAGCTGGAGCGGCGCGTGGTGCTATCTCAATACCTCACGCGAGTGAACTCGTCCGGTGTGCTTCCCCCGCAGGAGACAGGGCTCATCACCAATTCCTGGCACGGCAAGTTCCACCTGGAAATGCACTTCTGGCATGCAGCGCATTTCGCGGGCTGGGGGCGCCCCGAACTGCTAGAGCGAAGTCTCGCGTGGTACGTGTCAATCCTCGATGTGGCCCGCCAAACCGCGAGGCGACAAGGCTACCCCGGAGCGCGTTGGCCCAAGCAGGTCGGCCCCGACGGTCGGGAGAGCCCGAGCGAAATTGGTTCGTTGCTGATCTGGCAGCAGCCGCACATCCTCTATATGCTGGAACTCGCTTGGGGCGCCGCAACGACCGCCCATCGTGCGCAACTCCTCAACCACTTCGCGGAGTTGGTTGAGGACACGGCCACCTTCATGGGGGCGTTCGTGGAGGAGCGGGACGGTTCCTTCCACCTCGGACCGCCCGTGATGCCCGCGCAGGAGTTCTACGACGCACGCACCACCGAAGACCCCACCTTCGAACTCTCCTATTGGTGGTGGGGGCTGGAAATCGCTCAACGTTGGCGCGAGCGCAACGGCGATGCCAGACGCGACGACTGGACTAACGTGCAGAACCGTATGGCGCGGCCCCTGGTGCAAGACGGCACGTATCAGGCAATCGCGACACCGCCTTATCTCCGCCGCGACGACCACCCGTCGCTGCTGGCCGCGCTGGGAGTGATCCCACCCACTCCGCTCATCGATCCGGAGATCATGTCCGCGACACTGGAGGACGTCCTGCAGAACTGGGACTGGAACTCCGCCTTCGGATGGGACTACCCGGTCATGGCGATGACAGCTGGGCGACTCCACAACGCCGACCTCGCCGCCGACCTCCTCACGCGTGAAGCGATCAAGAACCGTTTCACCGCAGTCGGACATAGCCCCCAGCTCGGGTCCCTGCTGCCCATCTACCTGCCATCAAACGGGGCCTTGCTCGCCGCGATTTCACTACTAGCAACGGCGGGTCCAGACTTCGACCCTCTGTTCCCCACGACGTGGAACGTGAACGCAGAAGGATTCGTTCCCTGGCCAGATTCGAACCGGTAGCAGGCACGGGAGGTCTAAGCCGACCTGCCTGGGAGCTGTTAGAGGCAATCCCGTTCCGCTATCCGCGCCCTGCTCGATCGATAGCGCCCTGTCCAGGCGCGGTCATCCGTGCAATTTTGCGCGCACGTCTACGAAACGATGCAAAAGGGTTCCGCATAATTTTTGCATCAATCTGGGCTTTTTACGATGGGTTCTTGCGCCGCGCGGAATGGCGGGATCGCGGCATGGCGTCAACGGGCTCTCGGGTGGTGCGTAACCGATCGGTTACGCACCAACGAAGCCGACATGTCCATCGTGCTTCAGAATGAATCTTGAGCTGACAAGGTAGACGGTTCGCTGCGCGGCGCAGGTCAGCGAGACCAGGAGGATGCAGTGGGCGTAGCGGAATTTTTGTCACGGGGAGATGTCGTCAACGTGATCCTGACCAAAAAGGCGTTTCCCTTTGTTCGCGACGAAGAAGAACGGGCCCGCCTGAATCGCAGCCGCGATGGACTGCAGGGTCGAGTGATCTTCGCCGATCAGGCGGGGCTGCACGTGCACAGCCACGGTGGCCGCTGCATGCCTCTCTTCGCAGAAGACAGCAGCAAGATCGAAGATGCCGACCTCAACGAAAGCCATGGCACGTTTTTCCCCTGGCGTTCAGTTGTCTCCGTGGTCAGAGTTGCCGATTCTGAGCAGTACGAGACGGCCTGGCAGAAGCACGAACGCGATCAGCAGGCGTTCTATAACGCGAACGGATCATGGGCAGAGTCCAGCCACGAGTTCTACAAGTGGAGAAACTCCATCTCCCAGACGGCCTATGACGCCGCATACAACGATCCTGCGCGTGACTAGCCAACAAACGAGCTTCAAGGGGCGAAACGATCGGTTTGCACCACCCGAGAGCTTGTGTTGAGCTCGTCCCGCCCGCTGAGTCCAGGGTCAAAGCGAACGCGCTCAACCCGAAGCCTCAGATGCACAGAAACCAAGAAGATGCCGCCGGAATTGTTCCGGCGGCACCTCCTGATCTGGGCGTTTGGTTTCGTCGCCGTGAGCGTTTACGGGAAGGCTTCGACAGGGCCGCTAGGTGTAGTTCTTCGGGACGTTGTGAACATTTGAGGTAGGCGGAGACCTCCGGCACGCTGTGGGTTACCACACTCACATCGTTCAAACCGGAGGTCTCCGTGACTCACGCTAATGCCCCTTTGACGCCTGAAGGACGCAGACGGCTTGCCCTGTTGATAACTCGAGATGGGTGGTCCGTGCGACGTGCTGCGGAGCGGTTTCAATGTTCCCCAGCGACTGCGTCGAAATGGGCACACCGGTGCCGTGCGGGCTTGCCCCTCACCGACCTCAGCTCTCGACCACATGCATCGCCTGGCCGTTTACCGCGACGGACGGAACGACGAATTATCGGGCTGCGGTTCACTCGCCGGTGGGGACATCACCGCATCGCGGATCATTTGGGGCTTCATCGATCAACCGTCGGGCGGGTGCTTGCCCGCTACCGGATGCCGTTGCTGGCATGGGTGGACCAGTCCACGGGGCTGCCAGTGCGTAAACCGAAACCTGTCCGCTACGAGATGAGCGTGCCCGGTCAGCTCGTCCACGTCGACATCAAGAAGCAAGGTCGCATTCCCGAAGGTGGCGGGTGGCGGGTTCATGGGCGCGGATCCGCACAAGATCGGAAGGCGGGATCTGCTCGAGACCGTGCCACGCGCGCAGGAGCGCCCGGCTCACGCGGCTACCGGCATTTGCACCACGCCGTCGATGATTACTCCCGGGTCGCGTATTCGGAAATTCTCGACGACGAACGCAAGGAAACTGCTGCCGCGTTCTGGAAACGAACGAATGCGTATTTCTCCAGCATCGGAGTTACCGTCACCGCTGTGATGACCGACAACGGGTCCTGCTACCGCTCCCACGCCTTCGCCGACGCCCTCGGCGACATCCGCCACAAATGGACCAAGCCCTACCACCCGCAAACCAACGGGAAAGTCTGTGAAGACTTATCGTGGTGCTGCGTTGGGTTCCGTCTGACCCCGGCCAAGGTATGACCATGGTGTCCTTCGTTCGATTTGTCGGCGGAGCCTGGCGCAGCACCACGGAGTGCGCCGGCCAGACGGATCTGACCTGATAGGAGCTTGGACTAGAAGCCCCGTCACAGACCTGTCGACCGCCCGGCCGGCTCGCCCCATCCGTTCATTCATCCAGTCCAATGTCGTCAACGCCAAGCTGCGTGTCATGATCGTTGTCACGAACGCGGACCGCCCGCCCGGTGCAGATGCGAGCACGGTTCTCGATCCGTCACTCTGCGACTCCCCGCTGTGGCCCGATCTTGTCCAGAGCGCGTGGGTAGTGCGGGCGGAGTGTGCGCGTCCGGTAGCGTGTGGTCGTGAATGTCGTTTTCGCTCCTGACTCCTTTAAAGGCACGATGGGCGCCGCGAATGTGGCCGCCGCGTTGGCCGAGGGATGGTTGTGGGAGCGTCCCGAGGACAAAGCTGTGTTGTTGCCGATGGCTGACGGTGGCGAGGGAACGATGGCGGCGTTCGCCGCAGCCGTCCCAGGCGCGGAGCGCGTCGCGGTCCGTGTCACGGGCCCTGACGGGTCGCCGGTCGATTCGGCGTGGCTGCGACTTCCTCCCACGCCCGATCTTCCTTCGGGCACCGCGATCATTGAGCTCGGTGCGACATCCGGAATCGAACTTCTCGAGAGGTTGCGTCCGTTAGAAGCGCACACCGTGGGCCTTGGTCAGGCCATCGCGGCCGCCCTCACCGCGGGAGTTTCGCGGATCGTGGTTGGGTTGGGCTCGTCGGCGTCCACGGACGGGGGCGCCGGGCTACTACAGGCACTGGGCGCCCGTTTTCTGAACGCCGGCGGTGCAGATGTTCCGCCCGGAGGAGCAGGTTTGTCCGCCATCGCTACGGTCGACCTAACCGGCCTGGTATCCCTCCCACCAGGGGGCGTTGTCGCTCTGACCGACGTAACAAATCCGCTGCTGGGAGCGGCCGGATCAGCGGCAGTGTTCGGGCCGCAGAAGGGGGCCGATCCGGGTCAAGTTGCACAGCTGGACACGGGGCTTGCCCACTTTGCGGACCTGGTGGACGCGGACCCGTCGACACCGGGGGCGGGGGCCGCGGGGGGAGCAGGCTTCGGGCTCCTGGCGTGGGGCGCCACCCTTCAACCCGGCTCGAGCACCGTGGGGGAGCTCATCGGGCTTCCGAATGCCGGGGCTCAGGCGGACATCATCGTCACTGGAGAGGGATCCTATGACGGGCAGTCGGCAGCAGGCAAGGTGCCCGCGTACGTTGCTTCTCTCGCGGGGGCCGGCACGAGCGTCTTGCTGGTCGCCGGGCGTATCGCACCGGATGCCGAGCTATCCGCCTTTGCATCGTTCATGTCTCTTACCGACCTTGCCGGTTCTGCAGAGCACGCGATGGCTGACACCGGGCGGTGGTTGCGTGCCGCTGGTGCGCAGTTGGCACGCGGGGTTGTGTGAACCGGCAACCGATTTTCGAATTGACCACAGCTTCCCGTCGCATGCGCCCCTTGCCGTGATGGCGCCCGCCGTTTCCTTGGGTACTCGGCTTGAGCCGATCGTGCAGTGCTCGACGGACTCACTCGCGCCGGTTAGTGAACTGGTGAGTGGAGTGGGGTGGGTCCCTTCAACGCCGCCGCGAACACGACACCGGCGAGCACTCCCAGGGTAGGGCGCGCTCGCCGGTGTCGCGTGTTGTGTCGCCGGGGATTCCTTAGATCAGGTTCCGACTGTGCTTGTTGTTGTTGTTGTTGCTGCTGAGTCTGCTTCGTGTCTTGCGGCGGCGCGGAACGTGTGGCCATTGGCGCAGCCTGAGCAGATCGCCTGGTGGTCGTGGGACGGGTCGCGGTCCATTTCGATGGCGATGTAGGACTTCTTGCAGTTGTGGCATTGGACCCGGGTTTCCCAGATGTCTTCGACTTCCTCTCGCGGGTCGTGTGGCCGCGTCAGGGTAAACCATCGCTGCCGTGCGAACAGGAGCGCGAGGGCGTAGATTCCTGCGGCGAGGAGGAACGCGATGGGGAGGGCCCAGGTGGCACCGAAGGGCGTGTTCGTTGATAGGAGGGCGATTCCCACGATGGAGGAGATGACCCAAGCTCCGAGACCGCCGGGGTTTACTGCGGGGACGCGACCGGGTCTGAATTCGATGAGCCTGTTTTTCCTGTGGGTGTTCTTGCGCGACCGGTATGCCATTTGGACGAGGGCGATGGCCACCCAGGCGACGATGATGACTCCTTGGTAGGAGAGCCACTGCAGGATGAAAGAGAAGACGTCCAGGAACATCACTCCGAGCATGACGACGCCGACCACGACCGCCCACAGCCAGCGTGGAAGTCTGACTTTGAAGACCTGTGCGAAGAAGCTCTCCAGGTAGGAGGACGCGAGGTAGAGGTTGGCCGTGTTGATCTTGGTCTGGGTGGCAAAGATGAAGATCACCCCGAACACGCCCATCATTCTGACGATGCTTACGACCACACCGATCTCTGAAACTCCGTCTTGGGGGATTACCGCTACGAGGTAGATGCCGATGAGCCCGTTGATGAAGTAGGAGAAGAAGTAGAAGACTGGTCCGAACGTGATCCACCCGTTGAAGGTGGTGTCTTTGGGTCGGGCGAGTCGGGCGAAGTCGAACGTGTACATCATGGTGGCGTAGATGCCCATGTAGATGACGAACACGTACAGCCATCCTGGCCCGGCCAGAGCGGCGGTGGTTGCGGGGGGCTGGTTGGCCCAGTCAGGGTTGTACCCGTACGACACTGTTGCCCAGATGACTGCCCCGACCATGCCTGCGACGAAGATGGGGAGGAGCCACTTGTTTACGCGTTCAAGCCAGACCCGGACGCCTCCGAGAACGAGCGGGACGGACAGGGCAACGACCACGACATACCAAAGCTCGATGGGGCCGCCGAAGTAGGTGTGCAGTGCCACGGCGACGACGGACCCTTCGAACACCGCGAACCAGATCGCGGTCAGCGCGTAGATGATCGTGACGACCGCTGCGCCGGAGTAGCCGAAGAGGCTTCGAGAGAAGAGGCCGACGGTGAGTCCCGATGTGGTGGCAGTCTTCTGCATGAAGTAGTTAATCACCCCGTAGGTGGCACTGGCCAGGGCGATCCCGATGATGGCATCGGCGGTCCCGACGATCGAGGCTGCAGTCGCGGCGAGCACCACGGTGAACATCGCGGTGAGCAGCGAGGACCAGGCGAACGCCATCCCGGCACGCCCGATGCGCCAGGTTCGGGGCACCACGTGCTCGGCGTAGTCATCGCGGCCAGCGTCGGCGACGACGTCCGGGTCGTCGGTGTCTCGGACAACGAGTGGGGGCAGCGAGTTCTCGCCTGTTCGGGTGGTGGACATTTTCGGTCTCCTTTGACCTGCGTGAGAGGTTGGGTTCAGTGAGGGATGCGGGTTGACGCGAAGCGGACTTTGACCTGCTGCAGGCCTGCGCCGTAGATCTGATCGGCAAGCAGGTGGTTGTTTGCTGCGGCGTCTGCGGCGTCGCTGTCGTAGGTGCTGCTCCAGTCGACGAAGCTGCCTCCGGTGTCGGAGATGAGGGTGACGCGCATCGTGGAGTAGTAGTTGGAGAAGGGAAATGGCCCTTCGGTCAGGTGATAGGTCAGGGTTCGAGCGACGTCGTCGCGTGCGACGAGGGTTTCCTTGACGACGCGTCCATCGGTGAGGGTAATGACGCGTTCACAGCCGAGGAGGTCGACGGGTTGATCATCAGTGATGATGCTCCCTGCGACGAGCGCGAGGTAGTCCGGAGTTCCGTTGAAATTCTTCAAGAAGTCCCAGACGATGTTTGGTGGTGCCTCGACGACGGTGCTGGCGAATGAGTGGGGCATGGCAGTTCCTTCCGTCTAGCTCGTGACCGTGGCGGTGCGGTAGGTGACCGTGCCGTCAGGAACGAGCGAAATTGTGATATTCGCACCGGGCTGAGCGGGACGGGTGGGTACGGGCCGCGCTCCCGGGGCTGTCTCAGCATGGGACTTTCCACGGTCGCAAGGAATGGATCAACGGCCTACGAAATGACGCATCGCAACTGTGCGATCGTCACAGTTGCCCCCTGTCGGCGAAGCGAGTTGAGTCGCACGGCGGCGCGCTCGAAGACCGCCGATCTGGATGTCTTGACCGGCGGTTTTGAGGCAGTTTGGGGAGGGTCAGTCCTGAAGTTTTTCCCAGCGGAGAGCGACGGCCATCTCAATCAGGTCTGTGAGGTTCAGCGGGTCGAACCCGGTGAGCTCGTGTATTCGCCGCACCCGGTTCGCGACAGTATTGATGTGCACATACAGCTGCCTGGCGACCTTGGCTTGGGAGAGATTGTTGTCAATGAGGGACACGAGCGTCTCTCGAAGCTGCGGGTTGCTGTCCAAACCGTTGAGCCGGGATGCCGCGAGGAGGTTGCTCATGTGCGGCCGTGCCCGCAGCAGCTGTTCGATGAGCACCTCATGGTAGAAAGCAACGCGCTCGGCGGGCCGGGTCTCGGCAACCTTTGCCGCATCGATGGATTGTTGGCAGCCGGCGCTGGCGGTGCGAAGGTTCTGCGCTGGCTGCCCTACTCCCACCGCGCACCCATCAGGAATCCTGGCCGCCTCGATCGCCGCTCTCAGAGCGGCGTCCCCCTGATCTGCTTCCTCCGCTGCGACGACGAGCACAAGGGTTGCGTCTGCCACGTTGCCGGTGAGCACCCGTGCATGATTGGTCAGTTCAAGCCGGGTTTTGAGCCGTCGCAGTGCGCGTTGCGTTTCCAGCTGGTCAACCCCCGGTGGCCATAAGATCGCGATCGACACGACGGGGGTCTCCACGTCTACGGAGAGCAGCCGTCGCCAGTCTTCCATCTCGACGTCGTTCAGGGTCAGGCCGCTCGCGACGGTCGATACCAGTTGGTTCTCCGCTGATCGCAGGGCCTCTTCGGCAGCGGTGAACGTTTCGCGGTACGAATTGATTATCTGTTGTGTGAGCGCATCAAAAGTGGAGGTCAGAAGATCAGCGACTGTCCCGGCCCGGAAATCGACCAACTCGCGCGTGTCCGCGAACAAGTCCAACATCAGCACCCGTTCCGTGAGCCGGAAGGCTTGGATGACTGATTCCAGCGGCACCAGCTGGCGCGCCCTAATTGCCCCGACGCTGCGGGCGTGGGAGAGGTCCTCATAGGTGGGGACCTTCCCATCCCGCAGCACACGCAACGCCAAGTTCAGATTTGCCCTCGTGGAGGGGATCAAATCCGTCTGCTGAAAGAACTCAGAAGAGTATCCGGGGTACTCGTTCCACACCTTCTCGACGATGAGCGTGGTCATCGCTTCAACATCGGGGGTGTAGTTCAGTTTGGACTCGGACGCCACCCGGGCATCGTACCGCCGCAGAGGCAAGGCGCTCAGCTCAGACCCGCCTGTGACATCGCCGCGCGACTGTTCCTCATTTGCTTTCTCATCCGGTTCGGTTTCCGGTAGGCGCACCCACGCGCTCGAGAGGATTCCCCAGACCTGCAGTGCGTACATGGTGAGGGCGGCGGCATTGCGAACCTGTCTGTTCTGATCGGTGGTCTACTTGCGAAGCCCCATTTTGCGGAGGATCGGCAAGACATCGTCCTGCATCTGGTGCAGGCCCTTCTGCGGGTCGGCGAAGTTGATGAACAGGCTTTCGATGCCGACATCATGGAGTGCACGAATCTTTTCCGCGACGGTTTCGGGGGAGCCGTAGAGCCGGGGAGATGTCATGCCGAGGCTGAAGGTTTTGACGAACTCTTTGGTCAGTCCTTTGTACTCGGGGTAGTCGTCTGATTTCGGGGATGTGTCGCCGGCGCCGAAGGTGTCGATTCCGGCGAGGGCCTGGTAGTAGCCGTAGACGGCCTCCAGGTCGATCTGGTCCTCGTACCATGCCAGGCGTTCTTCGGCCAGTTCGTCGGTGGCCTCGATCGATGCCCATGACATGGTCGCGATCTTCACTTTTCGGTTGTATTTCGTGGACAGCTCACGAATTTGGGACACTTTTTCCCGGTATCCCTCGAGCGACGGGGCCAGGGTGAAGACGACGTCGACGTTACGCACCGCGAAGTCGATGCCCTTGGGTGAACCGCCGGCGTTCATCAACACCGGCCGAGGGTTGCGGGACGGGCCAGGAGCGACGACGGCACCATAGGACTGGTAGTACTTGCCCTCGAAGTTGAAGCGTTCCTTCTCATGCCAGAGGTGTTTCATGAGGACGACGAATTCTTCGGCCATGTCGTACGCTTCGTCGTGGTCAAGTTCGTCGAGGCGGCCGAACGCCGCACGCTCCTGTGCCTGATAGCCCGACACGATGTTCAAACCCCACCGACCGTTGGAGATGTGATCGATGGTGGCGCCGAACTTCGCGATATGCAGGGGGTGGAAACCGTAGGTGATGTGTGCGGTCGAGATCACACCCATCCTTTCGGTGATCGGCGCGGTGGCGGCAGCGCTGGCCAGGAAATCCAGCGCCGCGCCGTTGAAGTTGGTGGCGCCGCCCCCACCGATCCACCGCCCGAACGGCACTTGGTAATCGAAGCCGATATCTTCGGCCAGCTTGATGAGCTTGCTTGAGCGCTCCCACACCCAATAGTCAGCGAGCCGCGCTTCGTCCGTGAGGACCGCCTTCGATGCCGTCATCCCCGCGCGTACGTTCCAGCCGAAGAATCCGAGCTGCAGGGGCTGTCCCGTTTCCAGGTCCGGCTGTCCGCCCGGGTCGAAGGGGCCGCGCATCGTCTCGACAGTCTTGAAGCCGTTGTTGACCATTCATCATCCTCTTTCAGTCCGTCCAACCCCCTCATCCCTGAGCGAGTTGGATCCAGTACCTGTCTCGAACGTCGGTGCATCGTCGCCCCGGAATCTCATCACCGTCATGTTCATCGACGATGTCGTTCGATCATGGTTCAGTTTTGCGGGGTGGCATGGTGAGGACAATGGTCAAGCTGCCACATTTGCTTGACCAATGGGTGTGGGGTTTTCACATTCAGCTGCGTCGATTCTTCCGGCATTCCGCCCTTGAACTGCAACCTTCACACATGGGACGGTGTTTCTCGTGGTGATCTAGGAGTGGAGGAACATCGTGGTTCAGGAAGCAACACGGGAACTTGTCGGCGCGGCGGCTATGCGCGAAACTATGGCCCTGTTCGGCACGGGGTTGACTGTGATCACCGGAATGACTGATGACGGCCCTGTGGGTTTCACGTTGCAGGCGTTCTCGTCCCTGTCGCTCGCTCCGCCGTTGATCTCGGTCAATGTGTCCCGCACCTCCACGTCCTGGCCGAAGATTGTCGACTCAGGTCGGTTCGTGGTGAACGTGCTGGGGGAGCATCAGGAGGAGTTGGCACTCGCCTTCGCCAAATCGGGCACCGACAGATTCGAGAACGTCGAGTGGACACCCGGACGGTCCGGGGTGCCTCGTCTTGCGGGGTGTGTCGCGTGGATCGAGTGTGAGCTGGTTGCCACTCACGACGGTGGGGACCACATGATCGCGGTCGGTGGCGTCCGCGACCTGATCGAGGGAACGACGCGGCGTCCCCTCATGTTTTTCGACCGCGCCTTCCGGACTCTGACGTGACGGTGAGCACACCATCCACGCTGGCGTCCGTTCCCGACGTGCTCGAGACTCTCCGTGCCGGCCGTCCCGTCCTCGTCTGTGACGCCGCCGACCGGGAGAATGAAGGCGACGCGATCATGTCCGCGGCTCTTGCCACACCGCACTGGATCGCGTGGATGGTCCGCAACACCTCCGGGTATCTGTGCGCGCCACTGCCGGGGGAGCTCGCAGACGCCCTTGAGCTTCCCCTCATGGTCCGCGACAACCAGGACCCTCGTCGCACGGCCTACACGGTGTCGATTGACGCCGCGACGGGTATTGGTACCGGCATCAGCGCTCACGACCGGGCACGTACGCTGAATCTTCTGGGGGCCGCGGACTCGACGGCTACGTCGTTTATCCGACCCGGACACATCCTGCCCGTGCGCGCCGTGGACGGCGGTGTCCGCCAACGAGCCGGCCACACTGAAGCTGCCGTGGAGCTCCTGCGCGCGGCCGGCCTGCCGCCGGTAGGCGTAATCGGCGAGATGATCTCGAGCGATGGCTCCACCATGCGGATGGCGGAACTGTTGACCACCGGTGATCGGGACGGCCTGCCCGTGACCTCTATCGAGTGCCTGATCGATTGGCTGAATGAGCGCGATAGGACGCAGCCGCATCGGCCCGCGTCGTCTAGGCAGCGTGTGCCGTGACAGAGCTCCGCAACCATCCACCCGCCAACGCGACCCTCGCGGAAGAGACCGAAGAGAATGGACCCCACCACATGACAATCGCGTCCCACAAGGTGATCGCATCCGTCGCCCTTCCGATGGCGGCCAACGGAGACCCTGACTTCGTTGCCTTCCGCCGATATTTGCGGTGGCTGGCAGATGAGCAGGGCATAACCGCCTTCGCGATCAACGCCGACACCGGCGAAGGAGCACACTTGGACAACCCGGAGCGGCTGCGGACGGCCGACGCGGTGCGGGAAGAATTCGGGGACACCGTCTACCTCGTGTCAGGGCTGATCGCCACCCACGACCGTGCCGCGAAGCAGCTTGCGAGCGATCTTGCCACGGCAGGGACGGATGCTCTGCTCATGTTCACCCCGCCCGCGTTCGCGGGTACGACTGTGAGCACAGACGCGCTTGTCGGGTACTACTCCGCCACTCGGGAGGCGGGGCTTCCACTGATCGCATTTAGCCTGATGGCCGATGTGGGTGGCGTCACCCTGACACCGGACACCCTCGCGCCGCTGTGCGCGGTGCCGGACCTGATCGCTGCGGTCAAGGACGCCTCGTTCGATGCGCGCGCCTACGTGCGCACACGCGACTTGCTGACGCAGAGTTTCCCCAACGTGGAGCTTCTCACCGGATGCGACAACTTCATCCTCGAGTCTTACATCCTCGGCGCTCACGGCAGCCTCCTCGGTTTCGCGGGCCTGGCAGGCGCGGCAACTCTACGGCTGCATGACCTGGTGCACGCCGGCCGTATCGCCGAGGCGATCCGTTGGGACGCTGAGCGGATCGCGCCGCTAGCCTCAGTGATGTACGGCGAACCGATCCGCGACAACCGTTCTCGCCTCAAGGAGGCTCTCGTGCACCTTGGTGTCATCGACGCGGCCCACCTTCGCGCCCCTCTGCGGCCGGTGGCGGAGGCAGACCGAGAACGCATGCTCGCCGCCGTGGATCGCACCTTTGCCCCGTTCGAGGTGACGGCGTGAAGGCGGTCGTCATCGAAGAATTCGGGCGTGTGGCGCTCAGGGATATCGAAACGCCTCTTTTGCGTCGTCCGACAGATGTGATCGTGCAGGTCGCGGCGGCAGGGGTGTGCCAGACCGATATCGAGACGATGCAAGGGGGTTTGGTGGCCGCGTACGGTGTGCCGCACTTCCCCTACGTGCCGGGCCATGAAACAACCGGGTGGGTGCGCGAAGTTGGCGAGGCTGTCACGGCGGTCGCCATCGGTGATGCGGTCATCCTTCACCCGGTCTCCACCTGTGGGGTGTGCGCCGCGTGCCGACGCGGCGCCGACATGTACTGCCCCACGCGAACCTTCCCCGGCGTGGACGGGTCCACACTAGGCGGCTGGGCGGAGTACATTCGTGTCGACGAGCGAGCACTCGTCCGGGTGGACGCGGACGCCGATCTGCTCGCGCTGTGCCCACTCACCGACGCGGGCCTGACTGCCTACCATGCGGTCCAGAGGGCGCTCCGCACTTTTCCGACCGGTACCAACGCCGCCGTGATCGGTTTAGGAGGCGTTGGCCTGTTCGGCCTGCAGCTCCTGCGCGCGGCAATTCCTGGCAGGATCGTCGCGTTGGAACCGAACCCCGCAAAGACCGCTCTGGCCCGCGAGCTCGGCGCCAACGAGGTCGTCACGAGCGTTGGCGCACGCGCTCAGGATCAAGCACGCACGATTGCGCCGGATGGATACGATCTGGTGTTCGATTTCGTCGGCTCGTCCGATAGCGCCGACATCGCGGTCGCGCTCGCCGCCCGAGGCGGCACGGTCTCCATCGTCGGCGCCGGAGGAACCCTCACCATCGACACACTCACCGCGGTCGTTGCCGAATTGACCATCCTGTTCAACCTCGTCGGCACTCACACCGAACTCGAAGCGCTCGTCCACACCCGCGCACCTGCAATCCGATCTCCGTACACCAGCTACGCGCTCGAAGACTTCCAGTCAGCCATCGGCGACATGCGAGCTGGCCGGGTCGTGGGCCGTCCCCTCCTCATCCCCTAACCACCACCTGGAGAACCACAATGACTACCCACAACGCCCTCGTGCGCACCACTCGCCAGCTCACTATCGACGGGGCGCGTGCCATCGTGCGTGCCGCTATCGAACACGCCCAGTCCCTTTCCATCCCCGTGACCGTCGCGGTCACTGACGCGGCGGGACGCCTCATCCTGCTCGAACGTCTTGACGATGCCCCGTTTGCCAGTGTGCAGGTCGCGCAAGATAAGGCCTTCAGCGCCGCCAGCACCAACACACCCACCAACGCCTGGTACGGCATCTCTCAGGGCGACCCCGAATTCGGCTACGGGCTGAAGAGCATCGACCGCCTCACCCCGCTCGCGGGCGGCCTCCCCGTACTCTCTGACGGTGATGTCGTCGGAGCGGTAGGTGTCAGCGGAGGCAGCAACGAGCAGGACCAACTGATCGCCGAGGCGGGTGTGGCAGCACTGGGCTAAGCCACAACCGACACAACATTCTTATGCAACACGACTCAGTCGCAGACGAGCTCGTCTCTATCGGGGCACGCGTCGCGCGGATCGCCTTTCCGCATGACGTCCCCGACGAGGTCTACCGGTGTGCCGCCGCAGATGCGCTGGCACACGCTGCCACCGACCCTCTTGTCGGTCTGCGGATTCGCCGCGCGCTCGAACAGATCAGGGAGCCGGATGCGAGCGACGAGCTATTGCTGACATGGCTGGAAGGTCAAACTGATGAAGACTGGTTCCGCGCCTTCCGTCAACTGGTCATCCCCAGCATTTACGGGGATCCGGCGGTGTGGGCGCGAATCGGATATGAAGGCCCGTCGCATCACCTTGGCGGATACCTCCACCGCGGATTCAACGATCTGACATGGCTGCCCGAACCACGCATTGCGGAATCCACCGAGCCAATGATCGAGATCGGGCCCGACCACACGCTAGGCGACGGTGAGCCGTGGTGAGCAGACGATTCGATCTCGCTGATGAAGACGTCCTCGTTGTCATTGGAAGCGGTCCTGGTGGCGCAACCCTCGCCTCGGTTCTCACCCAGGCCGGCAAGAAGGTCGTGATGCTAGAAGCTGGCCCGTGGCTGGCAAAGGAGGACTTCGTCAACGATGAACGCGAAGCGCAACGCCTCCTGGGATGGAACGACCTGCGCACAACCTCCGGTACCTGGCAGCTCGGGAACGATTTTCCCGGTAGTCCAGCGAACATGGTCAAAGCAGTGGGTGGGACCACACTTATCTGGACCGGACTCACCCCCCGGTTCAAAGCGCACGAGTTCGCGGCGCGCACAACCTACGGTGAGATCAGCGGCACCAGCATTGCGGACTGGCCTATTGGCCTGCCCGACCTGATCGCCCATTACGCCGAAGCGGAGCGTCGGCTCGGTGTATCGCACCGGCACGGCCGGCGGCCGCTGCCCGCGAACAACAACTACAAAGTCTTCGCCGCAGGCGCCGAGAGAGTGGGCTACCGGCACTTCGCCACCGGGCCCTACGCGACCAACGTCGACCCGTACGACGGTCGCCCCGGTACCGTCCAGGACGGATTCAACTTCCAGGGCGACCGACAGGGTTCCAAATGGTCGCCGCTGGTCAGCGAGATACCGCGGGCCATCGCCACGGGCAACCTTGATCTGCGCGCCAACTCGCACGCGTTCTCCATCGAACAAGGTGAGAACGGGCGGGTCACCGGGGTGGCTTACCTGGACGGTTCCGGAGCCGTACAGTTCCAGCGGGCCCGGGCCGTTGCTGTTGCCGGCAACGCGATCGAAACTCCACGGCTGCTGCTGCTATCTACGAGTCGACGTTCCCCCGCCGGGCTCGGCAATCACTCCGATCAGGTGGGGCGACACTACACACGCCACGTGTCCGGGAACGTGTTCGCCCGGTTCGAACGGCCAGTGAACTTCCACCGGGGCGAATCCATGGCTGGGATTATCGCCGATGAGTCCCGCCACGACCCGCATCGTGCTTTTGCGGGGGGCTACTACCTTGAACTGATCGCGCTCGGCCCCATCGCCTTCGCCCGATTCGCGCAGCCGCATGGTTGGGGGCGCGAGTTCGCTGAAATGATGGAGCACTACTCCCACACGGCCGGCATCTGGATCAGCGGTGAGGACATGTCCCAGGCGACCAATCGGATCACACTCGGTGACCGGGTCGACCAGCATGGCCTGCCCGTACCCAATGTGCACTACGACGATCATCCTGCCGACGTGGCGATGCGCGAAGACGCCTATACAAAGTCCCGTGCCCTGTATGGCGCTGTGGACGCTGCCAGCGTCTCGACTGCCCCTCCGACGCCGTCCGGCCACAACCTCGGTACCGCCCGCATGAGTGCCCACCCCGACGACGGCGTCGTAGACAGGTGGGGGCGCGTGCACGGGGTACCCAACCTGTTTGTCTCGGACGGGTCCGTGTTCACCACCAGCGCCGCCGCCAACCCGACCCTCACAATAGTCGCTCTTGCGCTCCGGCAAGCGGCCTGGCTACTTCAACAGAGCACGCTGTGAACGCACTTCCACGCCGAGTGGCAGAAACACGCCTGTCGATCAACACCGTCACCCTCGGAAATCCACCCCTGCACGTCGCCCTCGACGCGATCGCGGCCACTGGAGCACGAAACGTGGGGCTGTGGCGAGAAACCTACGATGGAAAGACGGCGAGGCAGGCGGCCAAGGTCGTGGCAGATCACGGCCTTCAGGTGTCCACCTTGTGCCGGTGTGTGCTTTCTACCGATCGGCACACGGTCGCAGACGCACGACGTGCGATCGATGACGCGCATCAGCTCGGAGCCGCCGCGTTGGTCGTGCTCGCCGGGGGACTACCGCCCGGCTCGCGTGATCTTGCCGGAGCTCGCACGCGGGTCACGGAGGTGTTCGCCGACATCGCCACCGTAGCTGGGGAAGCCGGGGTGCGGCTCGGACTCGAACCGCTGCACCCTATGTTCACCGCCCGTCGGTCCGTCGTGAACACCCTCCGCCACGCGCTTGATGTCGTGGCCCCGTTTCCTCCCGAAACGGCAGGGGTAGTCGTCGACACCTTCAACGTGTGGTGGGACGCTGAGCTTATCGAGCAGATCCGCCGGGCCGGAGCGGAAAACAGAATCGCAGCAGTACAGGTCGCGGACTGGTCGTGGGAGCACGAACACGGACCATTCCTCACCCGCGTGCTTCCGGGCGACGGGATCATCGACATCACCGGCATCCTCTCCGCCACCGCCGACGCCCACTACACCGGACCGATCGAAGTCGAGATCTTCAACGACCTGCTCTGGCAGAAACCACCCCACCAGGCCGCCCACAACGCGTGGGAGAGTCTCTCAGCTTCGCTGCGCTGATCACTCGGCGGGACCACGATGCTCGGGCGCGGTCCGTGGATGAAGGTTCATGGAAGGATCGCCGCGGCAGAGGACTGGTGATAAGTCAAGGGCTGAGATGATCCGATTCATCAACGAGCAGCGGGGTCGTTTCAGGGTCGAGCTCGTCTGCCGGGTCTTCCGACCCGCAGTCCACGGCTATCGCGCCGCCGCTGGTAATGTGGCTTGTCGCATTCCAGGGTGTAGGTGGGGTCTGAATCCTCCGGACTCGAGCAGGCTCCGCGCGATGTAGGTCGTAAGGTTGCGGAAGCCGAGGGCGGAGCCGCGGAGGTGTTCTAGCCTGCCGTTGATGGCCTAGGTGGGGCCGTTGCTGGTGCCGGGCCGGTCGAAACGCGAGGATGTCAGTTGCGCGCTGCTTCATCGTTCGGACGAGCTTGCGGATCTCGATGAGAACGGCGAGAACTCCGGTGGTGATCGTGTCGATCACGGCCTGCATCATCTGCTTGGCCGTCTTCTTGTCGGGTTCTCAGTGTGTGTCGTTTCGACTCACTTGTTCTGGGCGAATCTCTGTTGAGGTCGCCCTTCTGAGTGTCCCTGCCAGCATGTGTGCCTGTAACGATCGGTTCTGAGCAGGGCCGCCGACCCGCAGTGCATCTGCCGGGAATCCGCGGAAGCGCAGATTCTCAAAACCCCAGTCAAGACCCCGTCCTGTGCAAAACCAGTCCTGTGGGCTTTTGAACAAGTCGAGTAAAATGGAAGTAACGGGGGAGGCCACCATGAGCGCCAGGACCGCCAAGACCATTTTTGCGTCCGAGCGCGAGTTGCGCGAGCGAGTCGTGGCCGACGCCGCGCACAGTTCCGCGATGGAAGGACTTACCGCCTCGCCGGAGTATCGTGCCGACGCCGCCGCGTTCGTGGCGGGGGAGTATGACGCCGACGAGCTGGTCACCCGCACCCGCGTGCGTTACGGCCTTGGCTGAGTTCGTCGACCCGTACCTCGAGCCCACATCGGGCATCCTTCGCAACAGGCTCGGCATCGCGACTCTGCAGGCGCTCGACGTCGCCGAGGCCGACCTGGTGGAGGCACGTCGCGCACAGATGATCGGGCGGGCGGTGAAGGTCACCGGAGATCTCCGACAGCTGCAATCAATCTACGGGCAGCTGTTCCAGGACGTGTACGAGTGGGCCGGGCAGCTGCGCACTGTCGACATCCGCAAGGGCACCGACCCCGCCGCGGAGTTCTTCATGCCGGTGTCCCGGCTGGAGTCCGGGGCGGGGTTCGCGTTTGCGGAGCTCGCGGAGGAGCACCAGCTACACGGCCTGGACCGTGACCGGTTCGTGGCGCGCCTGGCGCACCACTACGACCAGGTGAACTACCTGCACCCGTTCCGGGAGGGCAACGGCCGCACGCAACGGATCTTCTGGACCCAGATCGCCGCGGGCGCCGGGTTCGACCTCGACTGGAGCCGAGTGACGGGAGCGGAGAACAACCAGGCGTCACGGGCCGGGATGGAACGGCAGGACCTCGGCGAGCTGCGCGCGATCTTCGACCGCATCGTGCAGCGCACAGCTGGTGGCTGACTCACCCGGAACGGTCTGAGTAGCTGCGCGCGTTCGCCAGTCTGGGCAGCAGCCCGCCCGGCCGCTCGGGCCGTCGACGTCGCCGGGGTCGACGAGATTCAAGCCGTCGAACCCGGTATCCGCGACACCAAGTTCGCCGCGTTCTTCGACAGCTGCTGCCCATCGTCTCGGTTGGCAGCAGCCGCCTACGACCCGGTCGCGAATCCCCTATTCAACAGTGGAACGTTTCCGTCGTGCGGCTAGGAAGTGCGTAGCGCGATTCTGGCGTGGCGCCGCTTGGTTTGTTCGGCTGGGTCTGCGACGGGGGCGGCGAGGAGCAATTGTTGTGTGTACGGGTTGGAAGGGCTTGTGGTGACGTCGCGCGCTGTGCCCGTTTCAACGATGTCACCGCGGTACATGACTGCCACGCGGTGACTGATGTGCCGGACGACTGTCAGGTCGTGGGAAATGAAGAGGTACGCGACCTTCGTTTCGCGTTGGATCTCGATCAGGAGGTCCAGGACGCGTGCTTGAGTGACAAGGTCCAGTGCCGACACGGCCTCATCGCACACGATGAGTTTCGGTGCGATGGCGAGTGCGCGCGCGATCGCGACGCGTTGGCGTTGTCCTCCGCTGAATTCGCGTGCGTACCGGTTGCCGGCGTCTTTCGGCAGCCCGACCCGGTCAAGCAAACCTGCAACTGAGGCGGCCGCGTCTTGCCGTGACCGGCCCTGAGCGAGGAGAGGTTCGCTCAGGATGTCGGAGACCAGCAGCGCAGGATTCAAGGATGTGTAGGGGTCTTGGAAGACCACCTGAATGTCCTTGGCGAGTTTGCGACGGTACCGGGCAGACAGATCCTGAATCGGTTGCCCGTTGAACTCGATGGATCCTCCGCTGGTCTCAACGAGCCCAAGGACTGCTCTGCCCAGGGTCGTTTTTCCGGAGCCAGATTCGCCGACTAGGCCCAGCGTTTCGCCGGCCGCGATCGTGAGCGAAACGCCGTGGAGGACTTCGCTGGGCGGCTGCCGGAATCCTTTGCCGGGGTACTGCACTTTTAGGTCTCGAACTGCTAGTAGCGTCGTCATCGTCCCACGCTCCCTTCGGAATGGTCGGGGTAAGCAGATGTGGCGACGGGGTCGGTGCGGTATGTGTCTTCGTCGAGGATCGCCCCGATCAGCTGCTTTGTATACACGTGCTCGGCGTGCCGGTAAAGGTTTCGGTAACTGCCGGCCTCAACGATCTCGCCCGATCGCATGACCGCGACTTCGTCACACAGGTCCGCGACCACACCGAAATTGTGTGTCACGAGCAGGACGCTCATGCTGAGATCCGTCTGAAGGTTGCGGAGAAGATCGAGAATCTCGGCTTGGACAGTGACATCAAGCGCGGTCGTGGGTTCATCGGCAATCAGGAGTCGGGGGCCGGCGGCAATGGCGCCGGCGATCAGGACGCGTTGCGCCATTCCTCCGGATATCTCGTGTGGGTAGGAACGATAGGTGCGCGCGGGGTCCACGATTCCGACTCGTCGAAGCAGATCGAGAGCCAGCTGTCGGGCTTCGCGCTTGGTGCCGCCTTTGGTGGCCCGGATGCCTTCGACGAGTTGAGCGCCGACGGTGAACGAGGGCGCGAGGTTGGACATCGGCTCCTGGGGAACATACGCCAGCAGCGACGTGCGGAGCCGCTTAAGGTCCCCGGCGTCCCCGCTCAGGAGGTCATGTCCGTCGAGGGTGAACTCGTCCGCCTCCACGCGCGCTTCCTGAGTGAGCAGTCCCAGTACCGCGAACGCCGTCTGCGTTTTCCCGGAACCCGATTCGCCGATCAGGCCGAGGACGCCACCCGCGTTGAGATCCAGGGAGATCCCGTTGACGACCTGCTTCATCTGTCCGCCGGTGGTGGGGTAGGAGACGCGAAGATTGCGGATACGCAGCAGCGGTGAGGGTCCCTCGGAGGTTTGGGCGGGACCGTGCGGCGCGCGGGCAGTTGCATGCCGGGCTTCCGGGTTTGAGGGACGCAGGGCCTTTGTGGGCGCCAAGGAGGAGTCTTCTAGCGCGTCTCGCAGCCCATTGCCGATGAGGACGAAGCCTCCGCTGAGGATGGCAAGCATGATGGTGGGCCACAGGAACTGGATGGGGTAGACGTAGAGGTTCGCGAAGGCGTCAGCGGTCATGCTGCCGAAGCTGGGCACGTCGTTGGTGCCCAGGCCAAGGAACGCCAGTCCCGCTTGAACAGCTATCGCCACACCAGCCAGGAACGACGCGGTGATGACGATGGGGCCTCGGACGGCCGGGAGGATGTGTCGGCGCAGAATGCGTGCCGTGGACAGTCCCGAGACGCGTGCCGCGTCGATGTACAGCTCGCGCTTGACGGCGACAACCAGGTTGCGGACAAGACGGAAGATGGAGGGGCTGAAGAGGAAACCAAAGATGGCCATCATCACGACGTAGGACCCCCCGGTGATGGGGAAAGCCACGATGAGCAGCACGAGTGCGGGGAAGGTCATGAGCAGGTTAAATACCCAGGAGAACACCGAATCCGTTCGAGGCTTGGCATATCCGGAGATAAGTCCGAATGGGATCCCGATCAGCAGAGCGACCGCGACGCCGGTGATCGCCGACAGCATGGCTGTGTTGACCGAAGCGAGGAGCCTCGCGAAGATGTCGCGGCCGCTGCTGTCCCCGCCCAAGAGATAGCCGGGAGTGCCGACGGGAGCGTTGACTGCGTCGAGGGAGCTGAAGTTGGGGCTGTGCGGGGACAGCACTGGCGCGAGAAGTCCGAGCACGATCACCGCGGCGATCAGCACCATCGATCCGACAGCCATCGGGTTCCCTAGGAGCCGGCGAAACACATTCGGCCGCCGGATGTTTTCGACTGAGTCGGGGATGAGGACGCTCATTGGATACGCGCTTTCGGGTTCAGCCAGCCGTTGACGAGGTCGACGAGGAGGTTCATGATGACAACGAGGATGACGCTGAACGTGACCACTCCGAGGATCGCGGGCAGGTCGCCTTGGACGGCGGAGTTGAAAGAATATGTGCCGAAACCGGAGAGGGCGAAGATGCGCTCGATGAACAGCGCCCCGCCGATCATCCCGATGAACTGGAGCGACAAGGTCGTCAGCGCAGGGGATGCGGCGTTGCGCAGCGTGTACTTAAGAAGGATCGTGCCTTCGGGCACGCCGCGGCTGCGCAGTGTCCTGACGTAGTCTCGGCGCAGCTCGTCGATCATCGACCCTCGGATTTGCCCGGCGACGCTGGCGATGGAGGCGAACATGAGAGTGACCGCAGGGAGCAGCACACTGCCGAACCATCCGATGAAGGACGTGCCGATCGGGACGTACCCGGTTGCGGGAACCAAATGCAGAGTGATGGAGAAGACCAGCACGAGCAGGATGCCCAGAATGATGGGCGGGAACACGTAGCTGACCGTGGACACGGCCTGCAAAACGCGGTCGACGGTGCCGCCTGCACGGGATGCTGCGGTCACACCGAGGAGGAGGCTGAACACGACCGTGAAGATCAGAGCGAGGAGCACGATCGACAAGGTGACGGGCAGGCGGTTCTCCAGCGCGGCGGCCACGGGCTCGTTGGTGAAGTACGACACACCGAAGTCTCCACGCACGGCTGCCGTGATCCAGGACCAGTACTGCTCAAGTGCGCTGCGATCCAAGCCGAGCTGGGCGTTGAGCGCGGCTACCTGCTCGGGTGTGGCACTGCTGCCGAGAATGTTCCGCGCGACCGGGATGTCCGCCAGCTGAATGGTGAAGAACGTGAGCGTTGTCACGACGAAGAGCAGCACCACTCCGGTGGCGATCCTTCTCAGAACGAATGCGATCATGTGAACCCCTGGGTGCGGCGCCGGCAGCGCCGGCGCCGCACCCCATTGTTTAGGAAGCGGGCTGGAACTGCTCGACGGTCAAGAGACCGGCGACGGTGCGAGGTGTGAAGGTCACTGCCTTCGACGTGACGACCAGCTGCGCGTACGCGTACAGCGGCGCGAACCAGGCGTTGTCCACACTCCACTGGTTGACCGCGCGGTACGCGGTATCAGCGTCCTCTGCTGATGCGTCGGCTGCAGTCTCCAGAAGGGCCGTCAGCTCCGGATCTGTTGCCCCGAACGGGTTCAGATAGCCCGTGGGGGTCAGCGTGTCATTGGTCACGATCTGAGGCACGTTGTACCCGTTGATGAACCAATACATCGGGTAGGTCTTGGATCCCAGCACCGACACGACCTGGTCGAAGGGAACCGGCTTCCACTCGACGGTGATGCCGATCTCGCCCAACTGCTGAGTGAGTGTGGGCTCCATCGTCTGTGACAGGACGGAACTGGGCATGCTGACGGTGAACCCGTCGGCATATCCGGCCTCTTCCATCAGCGCCTTCGCTTCGGCGAGGTCATACGCGTACGTGCCGTCTAGGTCCGCGTCGTATGCACCCGAGCCCGGGTCGAAGATCTGCTCCGTCGGCGCACCGACGCCCGCAAGAAGCTTCTCCACGATCGCATCGCGATCAACAGCGAGGTTGATCGCCTGTCGGACGCGTACGTCTCCGAGCGCAGGCTGGATTTCGCCCGCGCGGTCCGCGATTACGATGGCACCCCACGCGACGGGCGCGGTTTCCTGAACGGTGAAACCCGCTGCCGTCAACGACTCGCCCTGGGCAGGGTTGGCGAGGCTCATGAAGTCCAGCTGACCCGCCTGCAGAGCGTTCTGCTGGGCCGTAGCGTCCGCGATCACGGAGACTATGACCTTCTTGAAACTGTACGCATCCGCGTTCCAGTAGTCAGGTCGCAGCTCTAAGGTGTACGTCGAACCGTCGGTAGTCGCGTCGTTGTCCAGAACGTAAGGTCCCGAACCCACTGGGTCAAGCGCCGCGGTCTCCGACCCGAGCGTTGAGGGCTCACCGATGACACCCGCGGCCTGCGCCAGCTGATACGGCAATGCCGTGTCAGGCCTGCTCAGCGACAAAGTGACCGTCGACTCGTCCGTCGCCTCAATGGAGGCGACGCTGGCGAACGCGGCTGAGGTTGCCGGTGCCGTGCTCGAGAAAGTCAGGGAATCGGCCACGGCTTCCGCGTCCACAGGCTCGCCGGTGCTGAATTTCATGCCGTCGCGGATTGTGAAGGTCAGGGTAAGACCATCGTCGGCGACCGCGTACTCTTCGGCGACGCTCGGCTGGACCGCGCCGCTGAGGTCGCGGGTGAGCAGCGAGTCGTAGACGCTGGCCCAGACGTAGGACGACACGCCTTGGTCGAGCGACCCCACAGCCAGTGACGGAGGCGCTGCGGGCATGGAAAGGGTGAGGACGTGATCCGACGGCTGGTCGACGTCGGCGGGTGCGCTCGGCGAGCAGCCGGAGACCGATGCCGTGAGCGCCGCGAAGATACCGACTGAGGCCGCGAGACGGGAGAACTTCATTGTAAAACCCCTTTGTTGCGTAACGAGCACTGCATGGTGCGGATGCGTCCTGAAGACAGCTTCGCGGTCTTCACGATCGCTGTCATGAGCTGGAGGAGCTCTGTTCGATCGTTGCCACTCCACGACCTTGTGAGTGTGAGCGGCAAGCTTGTTCCCGAATGGAAAGATACTCTTCCCGTTCGGGAACATTAGGTCCATTCTGTCTTCGTGTCAAGTCGCGGCGGCGGAGGTGGACTGATCGTCGCGGAGCGATGGGCGTGCTCTGTCGCGGTCGACTGAGCACGACTGTCATGGACACCAGTTCGTCCGCGATGCTCGTCGCAAAGCTGGATTCTGCAGGTCCCGACGCCGCTGCCCGTGGTCACCGACCGGGCGGCATGCAACTCTGCTGGAGTGAGAAAATGCTACGGGTGGATTCGACTGTGGCAAGCAGAATCCCTGCCGCGCCTGCAGCAACCGCGAGCGACGCGTGTCGGTCCACGCGAGCGTCCGCGACGCGTTCGGCTGCGACTACGAGTTCCGTGTGCTTTCCCGCGATGCTCGCGCTCGCGGTGCGACCGCTTTGGCCAGCACGTGGGGCCACTCGATACTGAGCGTTTTCTATGTCTCCGTGTCCATTCGGCATTATCGTTCAGTGTCCGGAGAGACCAGACCTCCTGGGTGCTTCCGCTGCTTATGGCCTGGCTAACGGGTGACCGAGCCCGGAAGTATGAGCATTTTGCGCCGCTTCGGGCACTCTTCGCAGCACAACGCCGCTGCCGATAGAGCACACGGCGTGGTCTTTCCGCAGACCCACCGCCGGCGGCGTAGTCAGGATTTCACCCGTCCACTGCCCGCTCGTCGCGAACGTTTCCGAGCGAGGAGCCGCAGAACACCCGTGTGGTGGTCACAATCTCACGCACAGACTGGAGTTGACGTCCGACAGGGCGACGTTCTCGGGCGTCAGATAGTTCTCCCTCAGGTCCGCGAGGAGCGCGGAAGCACTGGCGCTCGGACACTTGTCGGCGGCTATCAACGACGGGGGAGGTGTTCGCGGCTACCTACACTGGAGTCTGCTCGACAACTATGAGTGTGGGCACTGGGACCGATCTTCGGTCTTATCGTGGTGGACCGACGAACGTTCAAACGAACCCCTAAACCTACCTTGAAGTGGCTCGGCAGCTTTTCCACGGAAAGGGGCAAACAACTATAGTTTGGGCGAAGGAAGGCGCCTGATCCAAAGGACGGTGCGCGCAGGTCGTCACGTTTATGCCGAGAAAGCCTGCTTGATTGAGTGCCAGTTCCGCAAAGGGCCAAGGACGAGGGACGTCCTGGCGTGTCTGTCTCGAAGAATTCCTGTGTTCGAACTGGGCGCGAGCGCGGAGATTTGCGCCAGCTGGCGTCTCAGCTGTGCAGCCGGCTCCGGATTCGGTTCGGAAGGAACGCGGGGGACGCGGAAATTCGATGATCGAGCCGCAAGGGAGTGGTGTCCCTGCGCGACCGTCTGCTGTACAGACACTCTTGGTCAGAAGCTGCCACTGCCATTTCCGACCAAACACGTCTGCCAACCACCGTGGGGACGCCGTTGGTCGACGGTGATTGCGGGCATGAGCAACAACCAACCCCGCAACGTCGGTGCATCCAGACCGCATTTCGGCCGTTGCTGTGTGGCAACGGGCTAGCAGGACTCGGCAACGCTCGACGGTGGCTGTCAGGTGGCCCAGAGTTCTCTGCCGTGGTCCGAACAGTTTGAATTGCGCTAGGTGATCCCGGCTCTAAGTCATAGAAGCGCCGCGCCCCTTATTCTTCGGGCTCTCACCGCCCGGCGGCCCGCCCGAGGGCGTCGTCGCCCATTTAAGTCCCGGCACGCCGGATAGTGCGAGTCGCTCTGGCGCACTCGGAAATAGTCGAACTAGCAGTCGAGAATTGACTAAAGTGTCGGTACGGGATGGCCGCGGCCATCGACACGATCATGGAGGTCAACGTATGTCCGAGGAACCCACATTGATCGAGATCGTAGGGGCGCTGGCGAAACGCGTGCAGGAGCTCGAAGATCGTCTTGCAATTGCACAGCTGATCGCCTCGTACGGCCCAGCCGCGGATGCGGGACTTCCGCACGTCGTCATCCAGATGTTCGAGGCTAACAGTCCCTTCGACGCGGCTCCCGGGCTGCGGATGGAGGGGCACCCGGACATCCTGGCCCACCTCCTGGCGCCCGAGCACAAACAGCTCCTCGCGAACGGGGCGGCGCACGTGCTAAGTGCCCCGTTCATCCAGCTGGACGGCGATCGGGCGACGGCTACCGCCTACTCCCAGGTTCTGTACCGAGACGAGGCGAATGACGGGTTCCGCACCTGGCGGATCTCGGCGAATCGGTGGGAGTGGCACCGCACGCCTGACGGCTGGAAGGTCACGGGCCGCGTGAATCGGCCGCTCGACGGCACCCCCGCGGCTCGGGAGCTGTTCGCCGAGGCGTTCCAGCCGAACGCGGCCGGCCGACCTCGTCCCGTCATTTGACCGACGATCGCAAAAGATCTACTCTGAGTTCAATACTCAAATATCGGGTTGATAAACTGGATGGTGCCCGAGAGCCGTCCACGCCTGTCGAACCCGATCCGGCGACGCCGCCGGGAGCGCCCGCGGCACGAACACGGTACCCCCGTGAAAAAGGAAGGCGACCACCGTATGGAGCACTTCGATGCCGCAGTCATTGGTGCCGGGCAATCCGGTCTCTACACCACCTATCGCCTGAAGGTGGAAGGGCTGTCCGTCGTGGGCATCGACGGAGGCGCGGGTTTCGGAGGTGTCTGGCACCACAACGGGTACCCCGGGGCGCGGATCGACAGCGACAGCGTCGATTACAGCCTGCAGTTCTCGAAGGAGCTGTATGAGAAGTGGCGCTGGCACGAACGCTACTCAGACGCACCGACGCTGCAGAATTACCACAACTTCGTGGCAGACGAGCTCGGCGTGCGCGATGACTTTCGCTTCAACACGCGATTGGAGGGCGCTGTCTGGTCGAGCGTCACCCAGCGGTGGCACCTCTCCACGAGCAACGGCGATCAGATTCGGGTTCAGTTCCTGATCATGTGCACGGGGTCGCTCGGCGCGCCGAAGAAGCTCGCCTTCGCCGGGCTCGAGCGGTTCAAGGGCCAGTGGGCCCAGACCGCGCACTGGCCTCGGGAGGGCGTCGACGTCGAGGGTCGGAAGGTCGCCGTGATCGGCACGGGATCCTCAGGGGTCCAATCCATCCCGGCTCTCGCGCAGGACGCGGACCAGTTGACCGTGTTCCAGCGCCACCCGCACTGGTCGATCCCCGCGCGGAACCGCCCGCTCGGGTCGGCCGAACAAGATGCAGTCGCGAGCACGCTCGGTGACGCGGTTCGCATGTCCTACCGCGACTTCCTCCCCGTAGATGCCGCCACCGTCGATGCCCTGGCTCTCAACCAGCCGGGAAGCCCGCGGGCGTTCGCGAGCGGCGAGGCGGCCCGCCCTGCCAGCAGCTACACCCCTGCACAGCGCCGGGACGTGCTCGAGAAGCAGTGGGAGTTCGGCGGTCACGGCCTCACCTATGTCTTCTCCGACACCACGACCAACCTGGAGTCCAACCAGTACGTCACCGACTTCATCCGGGAGATGACCATCGAGCGCATCGGAGACAGCCGACTCGCGGAGAGACTCACGCCGAACTATCCGGCAGGCACGAAGCGGCTCATCCTCGACATCGACTACTACGAGGCGTACTCCCGGGACAACGTCGATCTGGTCTCCGTGCTCGAGACGCCCATCGTCGAGCTCACCGAGACGGGAGTGCGCACGACGGCGGGGGACCACGAGGCGGATCTCGTGGTGTTCGCCCTGGGGTTCCGCGCCTTCATCGGCCCGCTGGAGGACGCCGGGATCCGCAACGAGGCCGGCACCACTGTCGCCGACGTCTGGTCGAACGGGCCCCGGACCCTATTCGGTCTGATGACGCCCGGATTCCCCAACATGTTCCATGTCACCAACGCCGGGAGCCCTTCGGTGCTCGGAAACGCGATGCTGCTCGCCGAGTTCCTCGGGGACTGGATCGCGGAGTGCATCACCCACGTCCGTTCGCAGGGATTCTCCTCCATCGAGGCGTCGGACGCGGCCTCCGAGGAGTGGATGCACACGGTCGACGGCTATGCGCAGGAGCTCTACCCGATCCGAAGGGCCGAGAATCAGTACATGGTCCATGTCAACGACGACGGTTCGCGGTTCTTCCAGCCGTTCAGCGGAGGCATGAAGGAGTACGTGCTCCATGTGCACCGGGCGACCGAGCAGGGCTACGCCGGCTTCACCCTCACCTGATCCGGCATCCGGAGCCGTGGGTGGCGGATCTCGCCCACGGCTCCGGATGCGATGTCAGTCGATCTGCGACCGCTCATCCAAGCTGTGCCAGGTGCGGTTGTGGTAGACCAGCGGCCGCGCGTCGGCGATCGAGATGTCCTCCGGTGCGGGTGCGTGTGTCTCGAGGGCCTGCACGGCGATGATCGTGGAGCCGCCCGCCGCCATGGTGTTCACGACCCGGCCCCGGATCCAGGCGTGTGCCGCAGGGAAGCAAGGCTCGCCGGTGGGCAGCCGCGTCCAGATGGAGACATCCGCGAAACGATCGATTCCTGATGTGGCCCCGAGCTTGGCGATGTCGATCTGCCCTGCTCCGAGCAGGTGCACGACGACCGTCTCAGCGCGACGGATCGTCGGCGTGCTGGAGGACAGCTCCGAGACCGAGAATACCAGCAGGGGTGGTTCGACACTCACGGAGAAGACCGAGGTGGCGGTGAGGGCCACCGGTCCGTCGCCCGCGTCGGCCGTGATCACTGCGACACCGGCGGCATGGTTGCGGAACGCGGCCTTGAACTCGTCGGGAGAGACGGATCGCCCTCCGGGGAGGGGGGTGACGGCAGCGCCTCCGAGGTTCTGCTCGGCTGGGTCATTGGCGCCGGGGTGGGGGGCGGATGCGAGAGCGATCATGGTCTCCCTTTCTTGACTATCAAGTTTGTAAACCTAGTGTTCGTCTAATATTGACTTACTAGTCGAATTATGTCGATGGACCAGGGAAAGCTCAATGTCGAGAACCATGGTCGTCACCGGTGCCGCGTCGGGGACCGGGGAGGCAGTGGCCGGCTTGCTCCGGCAGCGAGGTGACCGGGTGATCGGGGTCGACCTCCGTAACGCGGACGTTGTGGCGGATCTCGGAAGCCCTGACGGTCGGCTCGCCTTCCGAGATCAGGTGGCTGAGCACGCGAACGGGAGCATCGACGGCGTCGTCGCGGCGGCGGGTCTGGCGGCGCCCGTTCCGGGGACCGTCTCCGTCAACTACTTCGGCATGATCGCCACACTCGAGCTGCTTCGGCCCCTGCTGCTTCAGTCATCGGCGCCGCGTGCCGTCGGGGTCTCCTCCATGTCCAGCATCCAGCCGCTGGATGCTGGACTGGTCGACCTCCTGAGCCAGGGCGACGAGGCACGGGCGCTGACCCGCGCAGAGGAGCTCGCGGCCGATCCCCAGGTCGGTCAGCTCATCTATCCGGCGACGAAGAAGGCATTCGCCCAATGGGTGCGCCGCGCCGCGGTGTCGGATGAATGGGCCGGAGCCGGCATCCCACTCAATGCGATCGCGCCCGGAATGGTCGTCACTCCCAGGACAGCGCCCTTCCGCGCGACGGAGGAAGGGCGGGAGCAGATGCGGGCGGCGGTGCCGATGCCGCTCGGCGGGTTCGCCGACGCCCTCGTTCCGGCCCGGTTGCTGGCCTGGTTGGTGAGCGAGGAAAAAACGCACGTCACGGGCCAGGTGGTCTTCGTCGACGGCGGCAGCGACGCCGTCATCCGCGGCGATTCCACCTGGTGATCCCGCGAGGCGGAAACCATACCGCCTTGGCTGATCTATGAGTTGTAAACTGACTTATTGGTTGATAAATGTTCGGCAAGTCGACTAAACTCACCCGCGGTAGGAACCGTTCCGCTCGCACACCGGCCTCGAAGGAGAAGCATGACCGATCGATCCGACCGGCTGATCGTGGGGGTCGTCGCCGAGACCGGCGCCGGCGAGACCAGGGTCGCCCTCGTTCCCGCCGCCGCGGCGCGCCTGATCGCGAGCGGGATGCAGGTCGTGGTCGAGCGGGGCGCGGGGCAGGCGTCGTTGATCGGGGACGACCAGTACCTCGCGGCCGGAGCCCCCGTGGTGGACCGTGCGGAGGCGTGGCGCTCGAAGGTCGTCGTGAAGGTCGCACCGCCCTCCGAGGGGGAGGTGGCCCAGCTCGCAGCCGGATCCACGTTGATCGGCTTCCTGTCCCCGCGAAGTGCCGACAACCGCATCGCCGCGCTCGAGGCGGCCGGTGTGACCGCCTTCGCGATGGAGGCCATCCCCCGCATCTCGCGCGCCCAGACGATGGACGCCCTCTCCTCGCAGGCCAACGTGGCCGGCTACAAGGCCGTGGTGCTGGCGGCGTCGCTCTGCACGCGGTTCTTTCCGATGCTCACGACCGCCGCGGGAACGGTGCGGCCTGCCCGCCTCCTGGTTCTCGGGGTCGGCGTGGCAGGACTGCAGGCGCTCGCCACGGCCAAGCGACTCGGAGCGCGGGCCACGGGCTACGACGTGCGGCCGGAAGTGGCAGATCAGGTGCGGTCGGTCGGCGCGCAGTGGCTCGATCTCGGCATCGCCGCGGAAGGTGAGGGCGGGTATGCGCGAGCGCTCGACGACGCTGAGCGTGAGGCGCAGCAGAAGGCTCTCGAGACCGCGATCATGGGGTTCGACGTGGTTATCACCACGGCGCTGGTTCCGGGCCGGGCCGCGCCGCGACTGGTGACGGCAGCCGCGGCGAGGGGCATGAAGCCGGGCAGCGTGATCGTCGACCTCGCCGGAGAGTCGGGCGGCAACTGCGAACTCACCGAGCCGGGCGAGACGGTCCGACGCGACGGCGTCATCATCGCCTCGCCGCTCAACCTCCCCGCGACGATGCCCGAGCATGCCAGCGAGCTCTACACGAAGAACGTGACCTCGCTTCTGGAGCTGCTAATCACCGACGGCGCACTCGATCCCGACTTCTCGGATCAGATCGTCGCCGAATCCTGCGTGGCCCGGGCGCGGCCGATGGCCGAGGCCGCCTCGGAAGGAGCCCGCTGACCATGGACTACACCGCCTTCCTCACGAACGTCGCCATTCTCGTGCTCGCCGGCTTCGCCGGTTTCGCCGTCATCTCGAAGGTGCCCAACACCCTGCACACACCGTTGATGTCGGGTACCAATGCCATCCACGGAATCGTGGTGCTCGGGGCGCTCATCGTTCTGGGCACCACGCCGGAGCCGAGCCTCCTGATGCAGATCGTCGGCTTCGTCGCGCTGGTCTTCGGAACGGTGAACGTCATCGGCGGGTTCGTGGTGACCGACCGGATGCTGTCGATGTTCAAGGCCAAACCGGGCACGCGCCGAGAGGGCGAGCGCTCGTGACCGCGCTCGTCTACGGCCTGTACGTCATCGCCTTCGCGCTGTTCATCTACGGCTTGATGGGGCTCGCCGGGCCCAGGACTGCTGTGCGGGGGAATCTCGTCGCCGCTGCCGGAATGGCCGTGGCCGTCGCTGCAACACTCATCTCGATCCGGGAGACCGGCAACTGGATCCTGATCATCGCCGGTCTGGTCGTGGGGATCGTACTCGGCATCCCGCCGGCGCGTCGCGTCAAGGTGACGGCGATGCCGCAACTGGTGGCCCTGTTCAACGGGCTGGGCGGCGGAACGGTGGCCCTGATAGCGTTCGCCGAGTTCCTCGAGAGCGACGGCTTCTCGCACACAGGGGACAGCGCGACCCCCGTGCTGGCGATAATCATCGCGTCGGTGTTCGCCACGATCATCGGGGCGCTGTCCTTCTGGGGATCCGTCGTGGCCTTCCTGAAGCTGCAGGAGATCCTGCCCGGTCGCTCCATCAGCCTGGGCGCGGTACAGCAGCCGATGAATCTGGTGCTGCTGCTCGTCGCCATCGCGGCGGGGGTCGGCGTCGGGATCGGCTCGGCGACGGGAGGTGCTCCGCTGTGGTGGTTCGTGATCGTACTGGCTGCGGCCAGCGTTCTCGGTCTCACGGTCGTGCTCCCGATCGGGGGCGCCGACATGCCGGTTGTGATCTCGCTCCTGAATGCCTTGACCGGATTGTCGGCGGCGGCAGCCGGGCTCGCACTGAACAACGTCGCGATGATCGTCGCGGGGATGATCGTGGGCGCCTCCGGCACGATCCTCACCAATCTCATGGCGAAGGCGATGAACCGGTCGATCCCGGCCATCGTCGCCGGCGGCTTCGGTGCATCGTCGGCCGGAGGACCGGCGGGTGCCCTCGCCTCGGAGCGAGGGCCGGTCAAGGCGACGTCGGCGGCCGATGCGGCCATCCAACTCGCCTATGCCAATCAGGTCATCGTGGTTCCCGGTTACGGCTTGGCCGTCGCCCAGGCCCAACACGCGGTGAAAGACCTGGCGAAGATGCTCGAGGCTCGGGGCGTCGAGGTGAAGTACGCGATCCACCCGGTGGCGGGGCGGATGCCGGGCCACATGAACGTGCTGCTCGCCGAGGCGGACGTCTCCTACGACGCGATGAAGGAGATGGACGACATCAACGACGAGTTCGCGCGAACGGATGTCACGATCGTGATCGGCGCCAACGATGTCACCAACCCGGCTGCTCGCAACGATCCCGGTTCGCCCATCCACGGGATGCCGATCCTCAACGTGGACCAATCGAAATCGGTGATCGTGCTCAAGCGCTCGATGAGCTCGGGTTTCGCGGGAATCGACAACCCGCTCTTCTCCGCACCGTTCACGTCGCTGCTGTTCGGTGACGCGAAGGCGTCGGTGGCCTCCATCTCGGAGGAACTGAAAGCACTGTGAGGTGCGCCCGACGACCGGGCCCACACGTTGACCGATTCAAGGAGGAACAGAAGATCATGCCGAAGAACTACTATGTGGTGCACAGCAACCCGGTCGAAGGCCGGGAGGACGAGTACAACGACTGGTACACGAACCAGCATCTGAAAGACGTCATCGCGGTTCCCGGCTTCGTCTCGGCGCAACGGTACATCGCCTCCGACGTCAACGAGGACGCCCCCTTCAGGTACATGGCCCTGTACGAGCTCGAGGGTGACGCCACCGAGGCTCTCGCGAGAATGAGCGAGGCCGTCGCGCAGGGGATGGTGCTCAGCGATTCCCTTCACACGACGTTCAGTGCCGTGGTGTACGACGAACTCACGCCCCTCATCACCAACGACTGACCCTGGCTGCGTCGTCGACGCCGCCGTATACGGAGGAACCGCAGGATGAATCGCTTCGAAGGAAAAAGGATCGCCGTAATCGGCGCGGCGCCGGGTCAGATCGGCGGCGCCATCGTCGCACGCCTGGCCGCCGAGGGTGCACGCGTGTACATCGGCGGCCGCGACGTGTCGCGGTTGCAGGTGACCGCCGATCTGGCCGGCCGCGACCGGATCGCGGGAGTCGCAGCGGTCGATCTGGCCGATGCGGATTCGACGCAGGCGTTCGTCGATGGCGCGGCCGAGGCGCTCGGCGGACTCGACGGCTTCGTGAACAACGCAGCGATGTACGGAGCCGACGACACGGACATCGTCAGCGTCGACCTCGGGTTGCTCGACACCCTGCTCGAGGTGAACCTCCGTGGCCAGGTGTTCACCGCGCGGTTCGCGATCCCACACCTGATCGCGGCCGGGGGCGGCTCGATCGTCATGACGAGTTCGATAGCCGGAATCAAGGGGGAGCCGACGCGGGTGACCTACGGAATCGCCAAGTCCGGCTTGTTCGCCGTCGCCCGTCACGTCTCGGCGCGCTGGGGCAAGCAGGGTGTGCGGTGCAACATCGTCATTCCCGGGCGAATCGTGACCGGCAACATCCCCGAGGCCGAGGAGCCGATGCTGCAGCCGTTCCTGCGCCGGGTCGCGTCTCCGCGGTTGGGCACGCCCGAGGACATCGCGAGTGCGACGGCGTTCCTGCTCTCGGAGGACGCCGGTTTCATCAACGGAACCAGCATCCTGGTCGACGGGGGGATGACCGAGGCCATCATGACCGCGCCGCTGGATGACGATGACTTCTACCACCGGCTGCCCTTCTCCAAGAGCGAGCTCGGTCTCGGTTGAAACCGCCCCGGGAGTGACCGGATCCGCATCGAGCCGATCAGCGGGCGTCGAAGGATGCCCGGAACAGCTCTCGGGCGTCGGCGGTGCCGTCGAGTGGGCGGTTGACCCTGGAGGTGACGCGCCAGCCCTCGGGCGTGCGGATCCACTCCCAGCGGTTCGCCGACATCCGCCAGAGCCTGAAGGCGTCAGTCGCTTCATCACGTCGGAACACGAGCGAATAGCAGGTCGAGACGGCGCGGTCTCCGTCCAGTGAGATCACCGGCGTCGTGCTGATGTGGCCCACTCCCTGGGCGAGAAAACCTTGGTGCACGTCTCCGGCGAGCATCTCCTCGACGGCGGCGCTGCCTCGCATTGACATGATTCCGGCGTCGTAGATCCCGTCCTCCGTCCACAGCGCGGAAGCCGTCGCTCCGGCTCCGCTGTCGGCGGCCTGGCCGTACTGAGCCGTCCGCTCGGCTATCTCGAGACGGTCCTCGAGGCGCTGGAGGCGTTCCAGCACCTGGATGTGGGTTGCGTCATCGACTGTCATGATGTCTCTTCTCCTCGGGGTGTCCGACGCGGCCTGTGCGCGTCGATTCAGCGGTGGCCGGCGCGGAAGACGCCGGCGGCCTTGGCTCCGGCTATCGCCGGGTGTTCGGCCCCGGGGGAGGCGAACAGCAGCGTGCGTTGCAGGCGACGGTGCGTGAAGACCCACTCGCCGTCCCGACGCTCAGAGCGTTCGTGATAGAAACCGAAGCCGTGGATCCAGTGCTCTTCATCGTCCTGCGTCCAGTAGAGCTGGTCCTCCAGGTACCAGACGGCGGATGCTCGATCCGGAGCATCGATGACGATGTCGGGGGTGTGGCACTGATGAACGGTCGTCATGCCCGAGAGAAGGGCCATCGACCGCTCCACGAGGGTGTCGCGCCCTTTCCACGACGCGAAGCCGTCGTTCGCCGACTCGTGCTCCGGGGCGTGGAGGGACCGGAAGGTCGCCCAGTCCTTCGTGTCCAGCGCCCGGTCCCGTCGGGACTTCAGCCGCTTGACCGCTTCGATCGCGATCAGTCGGTCAAGGTCAGAGATCTCCATCGATCCTCCAGCTGGTATCCGTGTTTCTGAACTCTACTCAAAGACCAATAAACATACTAGGCACGGATTGCTGACTCTAGAGTTGAATAGATGTCCCTTGTATGAAAACCAAATCCTTCGTATCGTTAGACCAACTTCGGCTCGTGGCCACCGGCCGCGTCGAGCCAGTCGGATCGATCACAAGGGAGTGGCAGACGTGACGGACATCTACGAGAGCGCTGGGCGGTGGCTGCAGCAATTCGAGACCGCAATCACGAATCGGGACGTCAGTCTCTTCGACAGCCTCTTCCTCGAGAAATGCGATTGGCGTGACCTGGTCGCGTTCACGTGGAACTTCCGGCAATTCTACGGTCGGACCGAGATCAGGGACTACATCTGGACGACGCTGGACGACATCCGGCCGAGCAACTTCGCTCTCGACATCGACTTCGTGGAAGGTGCGGTCTCGCCCGTCGAATTCGTCGAGACCGAGACCTGGGAGATCAACTTCACCTTCGAGACCGCCGCCGGGTACGCCGACGGTCTCGTCAACGTGGTCCCCGATGAGACCTCGCCCGTCGGCTTCCGGGCCGATCTGCTGTTCACACGTCTCCAAGGGCTGCGGGGGCACGATGCCGTGTGGCCGCGATTCGGGCGATACAACCACGACGAGCTGGTCGAAGAGCGCCGCCGCAAGGAAGCCCGTGCGGACTACGCCGAACACGACCCCGAGGTGCTGGTGATCGGCGGCGGGCACAACGGCCTCTTCGTCGCAGCGGCACTCGGTCGCCTCGGGATCGACACTCTGGTCGTCGACAAGTACGACCGTGCCGGCGACAACTGGCGCAACCGGTACGACGCCCTCGTGCTGCACCAGCCTCACGGCATGCTCCATTTCCCCTTCATGCCCTTTCCCGAGAATTTCCCCGACTACGTCGCGAAAGACCGGATGGCGGACTGGCTGGATGCCTATGTCGCGGCGCTCGACATCAACCTCTGGACGTCGGCGGAGTTCGTCCACGGCGAGTACGACGAGGCCGCGAAGCAGTGGAGTGCCGTGGTCCGCCGGGCCGACGGCGCCACCCGTACCCTGCACCCCAAGCATCTGGTGCTCGCCACCGGAGGCAGTGGCACGCCGCAGATCCCCAACCTGCCCGGGCTCTCGGACTTCGCCGGAACGGTCAGCCACAGTGAGGGTTTCAAGACGGGCGCCGACTACGCCGGCAAGCGGGTGCTGGTCATCGGAGCAGCGACCAGCGCGCACGACATCGCTTTCGACGTCTTCAACCACGGCGGTCAAGCCACGATGTTCCAGCGCGGCCCCGTCGCCATCGTCGATCTGCCGACCGCGAACCTCAACTACGGGCACTACAACGCCCGCCAGCGTCCGACGGAAGCCCTCGACAAGCGGTGGCAGTCCACGATGATCGAACCGCGTGTGAGGATGGGCTTCAAGACGGCGACGGCCATCGGCAACGAAGCGGATGTGGAGCTGCACCGCGGACTGGAGGCTGCCGGGTTCAAGATCGACTGGCATGAAGGCGGCTGGTTCACGAAGTACTACGAGGTCGCCGGGGGCTACTACATCAACGTCGGCGCTTCGCAGGCCATCATCGACGGGAACATCCACGTCCGTCAGTACTCGGACATCGATCGTTTCGTGCCCGAGGGGGTGCGGCTGAAGAGCGGCGAGGTTCTGCCCTTCGATGCGGTCGTACTCGCCACCGGGTATGCGAAGCAGAACCAGATCCTGGAGCGGTTCTTCGGGAGCGAGGTGGCCGAGCGGATCGGCGAGATCGACGGCTTCGATGCCGGAGGCGAGCCGTTCCGCGGCTGCCTGCGCCCGATTCCGGGACAGCCGAGGCTGATCATCATGGAGAGCGGCATCAGCCCGGGGCGCTGGTACACCCCGCTCGTCGCCCTGCAGGTGCAGGCGGAGCTCGAGGGCATCGTCCCCGAGTCGTTTCGTTCCCCCGATCACCCGAGCCAGACTCCTAAGGAGAAGGAACTCGCGTCGCACTGAACACGAGAAGATCACCCGGACGCCCGGTCAGCTCGCGCTGGCCGGGCGTCTGAGTCGTGATGACCAGAGTCGTGATGAGCAAAGGAGAAGATCATGAGAATCGGAAGTCTGACTGTCACATCTATCATCGACGGGGAGATCTCCATCCCCACCGAAGGGGTCTGGGCCGGTCACAGCAACGAGGAGTGGGGTGAGTTCTCACCGCTGCTGTGTCACCTGACCGGCAATCCGGTGCAGACCGTGGGCAGTTTCCTGATCGAAGGCATCGCCGATCGGCTGGTGCTCGTCGACGCGGGTCTCGGAAACAATCCGACCTTCCCGTTCTCGGGAGGTGCCCTCCGGTCGAGCCTGCTGGCGCTGGGCGTGCATCCCGACGACATCACCGATGTCGTGTTCACCCATCTGCACCTTGACCACATCGGCTGGGCCTCGCTGGGGGGCAAGCCGTTCTTCCGGAACGCGACCTATCGCTGTGACAGTCGTGACTGGAACCATTTCATGGCTGCGGAGTACGAGCTGCCGGAGTGGGAACCGTTCCTGTCGAAGCCGGAGTTCGACGCACCCCAGGTGAGACTGGCGCCCATCGCGGATCGGATGGAGTTCTGGGAGGGTGACGGCGAGGTGTTCGCCGGGCTCGAGGCGCTCGACGCCGCCGGCCACACCCCGGGAACGACGGTGCTGCAGGTGGGCGACTCGCGGGAGTCGGGGCTGATCATCGGCGACCTGGTTCACGGCTACACCGAGCTACTCAGTGACGACTGGGCCCTGGGGGCCCACATCGACAGTCCTGCTGCGATCGAGGCGATCGAGAAGTTCAGGGGCGTTCTCTTCGACACGGGGGTCCCGTTCGCCGCGTCGCACTTCCCCGGCATGCGCTGGGGGCGGTTCGTCACAGACGCGGTCGACCACCACCGCTACGAGCAGCTGCCTGTGTGAGTCGGAGGGGAACTGAAAAGGGTGGCTGGCCGGTTCTCACCGGCCAGCCACCCTTTTCAGTGGGTTCGTACCTCTACTCCTCGGTCACCCACAGGCCGTTCTCGATCGACGAGCCGCACGGGATCAGGATGAGGTCGCCCTCCACCGCTACGGGGAAGCGGAAGTCCTCGGTGTACTCCAGACCTCCGGGGTACTCGGCCAGGTAGTCGGCGGGAACCGGCTCCGACAGCAGCGCCGCGGTGAGCGCCTCGCCTGTCGTCTCCCCGTTCGCCCGCTCGATGGCCAGGGCGGCGAGGCGGATGGAGTCGTAGCCGATCGCCCCCGGGTACGCGCCAGTTCCGCTGCCCTCATAGGCGTCGAGAAGGGGCTGGATGTACTCGGGCGGTGACTCCTGGGTGATCATCTCGGCGATCGAAGGCATCTTGCACTCGGTGATCGCTGCCGGGTCGACGAGAGTGTACGGTTCGCTCGCCGAGACGGACATGCCTCCGTAGTACGGCGTGTCGGTCGCGCCGACGGTCTGTCGCGCCGTGAAGATGCGCGCCAGGGTGTCGGGAGTATTGAAGTCGCCGAACACCGCGTCGGGCCCGGTCGACATGACGCGCTCGTACTCGACCGTGAAGTTCAGCGCCTCCGGGTTCGGGCGTTCGATCGCCGTGATCTCGATGCCGTTCTTCTCGGCCACCTCTTTGATGCTGGCGAGGTGGTCGTCGCCCGCGGCGTCGGATCCCGCGAGCACTCCGATCTTCGTGACGCCGTTCTTCTTCATGTCGGCGCCGACGACGCCGATGGGGCCGGTGGACAGCAGCGAGATGTCGAAGAAGTACGGATAGGCCTCCGGATCGATCAGATTGGCCGATACCGCCGGGGAGACGGTGAAGATGTTCTCCTCGGTGAGGATGGGGAGCACAGCCAGGGCGTCACCGGCGACCACACCCGGAACGACCGCATCGGGTTTGTATCCCGAGTCGAGCAGTTCGGTCAGCGCGCTGACGGCGATGGTCGCATCCGTTTTGGTGTCGACGATCTTGAGCTCCAGCGGCCGACCGAGGATTCCTCCCTCGGCGTTGATCTGGTCGACGGCTGCGTGCACGCCGGTGAAGTAGTTCTCGGCGTATCCGGCCATTGGGCCGGTGACGCCGTAGAGATAGGCGATCTTGAACGGATCGCTCGCGCTGTCCGTCGAGTCGCCTCCTCCCTCTCCTCCTCCGCCGGCCGCGCAGCCGGCTAGCAGAACGGTCGAAGCGGCAAGAGCCACCATGGTGCGGGGCATTCGTTGCATCTCAGTCTCCTTTGACTTGATATCGCTGTGTGGGCGCGTGGAACAAAGTGTGACCCATCGGTCAGATTTCATCAAGTGGTTTGGTATTTACCATCAAGTTGAGTTTCCGTCAAGGCTCGAAATTTGAATTAATAGTCGATAACTTAACCCATGGTGAAATCGATGGAGGTGGCGGCAGTGGGCGATCGGACCGCAGGGCTTCCCCTCGACGGGATTCGGGTTCTGGACGCCACCGATCGGCTGGGCGCCTACGGCGGTCGTCTTCTCGCCGACTTCGGAGCGGATGTCGTGAAGATCGAACCGATCGCGGGAGCGACGCTGCGCACCCAGCCGCCGTTCCTGGGTGATGCGGGAGAGGACTCGCTCGCCTTCGGTTACTTCGAGGCCAACAAGACCGGAATCCGCCTCGACCTGGCTGCATCGTCGTCGCGTGAGACGCTGAAGCGCCTCGCCGAGAACTGCGACGTCATCCTGGTCACGCCGAGCACCGAGAACCCGGTAGTGGGTTTCGACCCGGTCGAGACCCTCCTCGACTGGGCTCCGCCGGGCGCGATCGTGGTGGCGATCACCCCGCTCGGCTCCACCGGTCCGCTGCGCGGGTGGCGGGCGACGCACCTGGTGTCCTGCGCGATGGCAGGGCTTCTCGGCCAGCAAGGTCCTCCGATCGGGCCGCCGCAGGTCATCCCGGGTGAGCAGATGTACGCGCGGGTCGGGATCGACGTGGCGACGACGATCTTCGTCGCCCTGCGGGAGCGGGAGCGGTCTCGCCGGGCGGGCCTTCCGGCCCGGCGGATCGCTGCGGAGCTGTCGGCCCATCAGATCCTCGGATCGACGAATTTCGACCTGCTGACCTACGCGCATTCCAGTCACATCCCCGAGCGGTTCACCGGCGAGGTCAACGAGTACGGCGGTGTCTGGGACTGTGCCGATGGCGAAGTCATCCTGATCACCACCACAGCGCGGCAATGGAACGCCTTGCTCGGTCTCCTCGGCCGGCCGGCCGGGCTCGCGGCGCCCGAGTTCGCCGAGGCGTCCGTGCGGCGTGCCCGATGCGACGAGCTGACGCGGATCGTCCGACCCCTCCTGGGCGCGATGACCTGCGCGGAGGTGGTCTCCCGCGCACAGGAGGCCGGTGTGCCCAGTTCCATCGTCTCGTCGATGGCCGACTACACCTCAGACGATCCGCCGTCGAGCCGGGGGTTCTTCGTCGACATCGATGTGGCCGGACGGCTGGTGAGGGCACCGGGCGCGCCGTTCCGCTCCAGTGCGAAGCTGCTCGATCTCTACCGCTCGGCTGCGCCGGCGCTGCCGGGCGCGTCTCCCGCAGCGGTCGCGGAGCGATGGCGCGAGACCTCGCCCCGCGCGGCAGCTCCGACGCACCCGGTCGCTCCGTTCTCGGGAATGCGGGTGCTCTCCTTCGGCGCGGCGCTCGCCGGCGCCCAGGCCGCTGCGGTTCTGGCCGATCTCGGAGCCGACGTCGTGAAGATCGAGAATCCGAATCAGCCCGACGCCCTGCGATTCGTCGCGCCCCCGGCAGGAACGCCCGTGGTTCGCGAACCGTCCGGGGTGCCGACCTCTCCGAATTTCGGCAGCTTCAACCGTTCCGTGCGGAGTCTTGCCCTGGACATGACGAATCCGGAGGCGATCGCCCTGTTCCTGAACCTCGTGCGTGAAGCGGATGTGTTGATCGACAGCTTCAGCCCCCGTGTGCTGCAGGGGTGGGGTGTCGGACACGAGCGGCTGGCCGAAGTGAACCCGCAGTTGATCCACGTGTCGATCAGCGGGTACGGGCACACGGGGTCGTCTAAGGCGCACCATGTCGCCTACGGCGGTACGGTGTGCTCCTTCGTGGGCCTGACGAGGGCGTGGGGGTACGCCAACCTGGTGCACTTCGACTACGTCGCGCAGGGGCACGCGGTTCTGGGTGCGGTGGCGGCGCTCGCCGCACGGGATCGCTCCGGCGAGGGGATCTTCATCGACCTCGCCATGATCGACGCTGCGGGCTCGATCATGGGTCCGATGGTACTCGACTGGACCGCGAACGGTCGCGAACCGGTGAGGAGCGGGAACCGCGTGGCCGGCTCCGTGTGGTCCGACGTGCTGCCGTGCGGCGGGAGCGGCTGGATCGCGATCGAGGCCGAGACGGATGCGGACTGGTGGGCGCTGACCGGTGCTGTGGGGTGGGCGACCGATACCCGCGTGGTCGAGCGGGATGCCGACGGCGAGCCCGCCGGCTTCCGTGCCGCACTTCAGGCCTGGCTGGACGACAGGTCGCCGTTTCAGGCGGCGCGACTGCTGCAGGGCGCGGGCGTCCCGGCCGCACCGGTGCAGAACGTCGAGGACGTCTTCCGAGATCCCCAGTTGCGGTCACGGGGCGAGATCGTCGAAGTCGACCATCCCGACCTCGGCGTGTGCGGGATGATCGCGCCGGTCCACCGGCTGGTGGGCGACCCGCCGCGCCGCCCCCGGGGCGCGCCAAGGTTGGGCTCGGACGGCGACTCAGTGCTCGAGCAGTGGTTGCGGCTCGGGCACTCCGAGCGCGACGGCCTGCGGGCTTCGGGCGCGTTCTGGATGCCGGATCAGCAGTATAAAGGTGACTGAGAAGTCGAATATCAACTCTTGTATGGAACTTGATCGGCCAGTAGCCTACACACGGTACACGACGAATGAGAGGCACGGATCACAATGACATCGGAATCGCGGGGCAACGTGGAGGGCCATGTCGCAATGGTCACCGGGGGCGCCAGCGGGATAGGTCGGGCGACCGCCTTGATGCTGGCCAGGGAGGGGGCGGACATCGTGGTCTGCGACCTCAACGCCGAGGGCGGGGAGAGCCTGGTGGCCGAGGTCGAAGCGCTCGGGCGCCGCGCAGTGGCGATCCCCACCGATAGCACGGACGAGGGTCAGGTTGCATGGCTGGTCGCTGCGGGCCTGGACCGGCTCGGGAAGATCGACATCCTGGTTAACAATGCGGGAATCGTGACCACCGACCGCACCGTCGACCTGGAGAAGGCGGCCTGGGATCGGGTCGTTGCCGTTCACCTCGGGAGTATGTTCGTCGCGACGAAGGCAGTACTGGCCGACATGCGCACCCGGCGCTGGGGCCGCATCGTGAACGTCACGTCCCGTGCTGCTCACCGAGGGCGAATCGGCAACGGGCCCTATGCCGCCGCGAAGGGCGGCATGCTCGCGTATGGCCGAGTGCTCGCGATGGAGACGGCGGAGTGGGGCATCACCGTGAACAACGTGGCTCCCGGCAACACCCTGACGCCGATGCTCGCGAGCGTGTTCCCCACTCCGGAGAGCCAGGCCGATGAAGCGCGCTCGAGTGGTCACATCACCGTGCCGACCCGGTTGATCGACGCCGACGAGATCGCGGGAGCGGTGCTGTACTTCTGCGGCCCGTACTCCGACCAGACCACGGGAACCACCCTCCACGTCAACGGAGGAAGCTTCATGGCGTGACCGGATCGGCGACGAGGGGGGATGGCGGACTCCGCCATCCCCCCTCGTCGTTCATCGATCTTGTTCAGCGCAGGGCGACGTCTGCCCGCTCCTTCAGCTCGGCGATGAAGTCGATGTGCTGTTCCACGGTCGTGAGGCCGTTCTTGGTGCTGGCGAAGCACACGTCGGTCGCCCCGAGGTCTCGGATGCGCGGGAGCGCCTCGACGCTGGCTTCCAGCGACGGCCCGGGTTCTTCGGGGAGCAGGTGGAACAGCGATCGAAACCCTTCCACCGGCCTTCCGGCCTCGTGGAGCAGCTCCTGGATGCGCGCCCACGCGTCGGCGGCCTGCTGGCGGAAGCCGTAGCTGAAGATGAAGCCGTCGGCGAGTGCTGCGGCGCGGCGGAACGCCGGTTCGGAGGAACCGCCGTACCAGATCGGGATCTGATCGACGGGTGAGGGGATGACGGCCGCCCGGTCGATCTGGTCGAACTCGCCGTCGAAGCTCTGCGGCTCGCCCGTCCACAGCCGTCGGAGATAGGGGATCTGCTCGGCCATGCGCCGACCTCGGGTGGTGAACTCCTCGCCGAGCGCGTGATACTCGACCGGGTTGTAGCCGAGGCCCACCCCGAGCCGGAGCCTGTCTCCGGAGAGCAGCGCGACATCCGCCGCCTGCTTGGCGACCAGCACGGTCTGGCGTTGGGGGAGGATGAGCACCCCGGTGACGAGCTCGATCCGTTCCGTCATAGCGGCCAGGTATCCCAGGGCGACGAACGGGTCGTGGAAGGTGTCCTTCTCGCCGTAGGCCAGCTTGGGCACCGAGGGGTCGCGCCCGGTGCGCACGGCCCCCACCAGGTGGTCGTACATCAGGATGTGGTCGTATCCCAGCTGCTCGACCGCGACACCGAATCGGTGGAACGCCGTCGGATCCCCGCCGAGCTCGTTCTGCGGGAAGGCGACGCCGAGTCTCATCGCTCGGCCCGCTGTGCGGCGTGACGCCCGGCGAGCCAGCCGAAGGACATGGCGGGTCCAAGGGTGCCGCCGGATCCGCCGTAGCCGGCGCCTGTCGGCGACGAGGCGTTGCCGACGGCGTAGAGGCCGGGGATGACCTCATCGTCCAGGCCGATCACGCGGGCGTGGATGTCGACCTTCGGACCTCCTTTGGTGCCGATGACCCCGGGCTTCAGTTCCATCGCGTAGTAGGGGCCGGTGTCCAGGGGGCCGAGCGTTCCATCGATCGACCCCTTCTTGTAGGGGTCGCCCCACCAGCGGTCGTGAGCGCTCTCGCCGCGATGGAAGTCCGGGTCCACCCCGTCGGCCACGTTCGCGTTCCAGCGGGCCACGGTTGCCTCGAGCGCGTCGGCGGGCACGCCAAGCCGCTCCGCCAGCTCGCGGAGGGTCGCTCCCTCGATCAGCCAGTCGGGTGTGGTGCCGTTGTAGGGCACGCCACGCGAGCCGTAGGTCTCGATGTTTCTCTGGTCGACGATGATCCAGGTGGGAAGGTTCGCGTAGTTGAATTCGTTCACGTCTTCCTGGTGGAAGGCCCCCACAATCGTGTTGTAGTTGGTGGCTTCGTTGGTGTACCTCATACCGAGGCGGTTAATCATGATGCTGCGGGGTCGAGTGCGGTCGGCGTTGATCATGTCGAGGTCCATGCTGTTGATGCCCTCGGGCAGCACGGTGATGGGGATCCACCAGGCCTCGCGCATGTTCTGGAGGGCGGCTCCGGCCTTCATCGCCATGCGGAGCCCATCACCGGTATTGGTATGGATCGATGCCGGCTTGTGAACTGTTCCGCGGAGGAAAGTGCGCCGGTACTCCTCGTTCCATTCGAATCCGCCCGTGGCGAGGACTACGCCGCGCCGGGCAAGAATGGTACGGCGGCCCTGCTCCGAGTCGATGACGACTCCGACGACATTCCCGTCTTCGATCTGCAGGTCGACCGCGGGCGTGGAGACCTCCACGTGCACTCCAGATCTCAGGCACGCGTGAAGCAGGGCGCCGATCAGCCCGCCTCCGGCTCCGCGTTCGTCCTTAACCTCGCGGCGGGCCAGTTCGGCGGCCGACGGCGGTTTGGGGACCGCTGACCCAATCCCCAGCTCGTCCATGCGGTAGTAGACGGAGTAGTACGGGCTGACCTCCACGCGGTCGCGCCATTCGCCGAGTTCGTCAAACGAGAACAACTCGTTGCCCAAACTGCGGCCGCCAGTGGGCTTTCCGCCCGGGTGCTCGGGGTGGTAGTCAGGCGTGGGCACTGCGAAGAATGCGATTCCGCCGTTCTCGCTGAGATAGTCCGCCATCTTGGGGGCGGCCTCGACGAAGGCGCGCACCAGGGTCTCGTCCGCGATGCCGCGGCTCATCGACATGAGGTAGGTGACCGCCTCCTCGGTGCTGTCGGCACGACCGATGTCTCCCATGAAATTGTTGTTGGGAACCCACATGTGGCCGCCGGACCACGCGGTAGTGCCGCCCACGCGATAGTTCTTCTCGAACACGGCGACGGTGGCGCCCTCATGGGCGGCGGTGAACGCTGCGGTGAGCCCGGCCGCTCCGCTCCCAAGCACGATTACGTCGTAGGAGTCGTCTGATGGCTTCTGCGTCATAGGGGAAATTCCTCGTCACTTCGTCGTGAAATTGAGCGGGCCTTCCGCCGAATACAACTTTACGACCGAATTTACTCTAATCATGGGTTGAACTTCAAACTCAAAGTAGAGGATGTGCCTTCAGAACTGACAACATGAATGTGATGCGATACAGTTCCAACAAGTAGTCGGAATTCTAATTCCAAGTTGGTTATCGAACAACCGAAGGTCAAAGGAGACTTACACTGTGAAACGCCCTTTCATCGGACTGGTCGCGCTCGGCTCGTCTGCAGCGCTGCTGCTCGCGGGATGCTCCGGGACGAGCGAGGACGCCGCCACCGCGTCGGGAGACGATCCCATCAACATCACGCTCGTCTATGGCCAGACGGGTCAGTTCTCCTCTTTCACAGGCAACCTTCGCAAAGGGGTCGACGCGGCGGTCGAGGCCATCAACGCCGACGGCGGGGTGAACGGCCGCATGATCGAAGTCCTGGCACTAGACGACGGAAGCGATCCGACGCAAGCGGTCAGCGTTCTCACCGAGTCGATCGACTCGGGAGGTCTTCCCGACGCCGTCATCCCGGGCTCGGTCAGTAACGAGGCACTAGCCCTCCTGCCGCTGACGACCGAAGACGAGCTCTTCACCTCCACGTCGGCCACGAACCCGCTCGTGAACGACCCCTCGACCTATCCGTTCGTGTTCGGCAACTCCGCCACCCAGGCCGACCTCGTCGCCTCGGTCGTCACCGAGCTCAAAGCCGACGGTGTCAAGAAGCTTGGCGTCGTGACGTCCGGGGACGCCTTCGGTGACTCAGTGAGTAGTGGGATGCAGGATGCGGCGGAGGCCGCGGGAATCGAGATCGTCGACGTCGAACGGCCCGATCCGGCCGCGCTCAACCTGACGGTCGAGATGCAGCGCGTTCAGGCGGCCGATCCCGACGCTATCTACTTCGAGTTCACGGGCTACGACACCATCGCACGCGCGCTCGAAGCTCGGGTCGCCGTCGGCGCGACCGATATTCCGATCTACGGCGGAGCATCCGTGGCATCTTCGCCCATTGCGACCCTAGTGTCGGAGGAAGCCCTGGAAGGATGCCAGGCGCCGGCCTCGAACTTCACGATCAAGCAGGAACAAGAACCCGACTACCTCGCGCCGCTCTACGAGGCGTTCGCGGGTGGTAACCAGAGCGTCGCGACTGGGGGCTACGGGTGGGATGCGATCCACCTGATCGCGCTCGCCTTCGAGCGTGCCGGCGACGACACCAGCGCTCAGGCGCTAACCGATGCGATCGTCTCCGAGGATGTGCCGGCCGACTACCTGGCCTTCTTCCCGACGGGCACGAGCTACACGGCGGACTACCGGTTCCCCGAGTTGCGCGAGGGCAGCCTGACGCTGATCCCCTGCGACTCCGAGAAGGTCGACGGTCTTTACGTTGTCGATTGATCGCCTGTCCCCGGCCGGTCCCGCCCGCCCGTCACCGCGAGTAACCACCGAAGGAAGAGGTGACCGACCATGATGATCGCCCTCATCGCCGGCTTGGCGACCGGCGCCATCTATGCACTCATCGCCATCGGCTACAACATCACGCTGACGTCGTCGGGTGTTCTGAACTTTGCATTCGCCAACACGCTGGTGTTCGGTGGGTTCGTCGCCCTTACGGCGACGGCCGCCGGCCTGCCGCTGCCGTTGACGCTGCTAATCAGTGCCGTCGTGTGCGCCGTAGTCTCGGCCCTGGTCGAGCGTGGCGCGATCCGGTTCATGCCCGCGGGGAGCCACGCCGAGCTGATCACCACACTGGGCGCGGCCACGGTTCTCACCGCGCTTACCGCGATCATCTGGGGGTCTGACCCCCAGCGGCTGGTGCTCTTCGAGCAGCAGCCGTTCGAGCTGTTGGGATTCCGCGTCTCGCCGATCGATCTCATCCTGATCGCGCTTCCGATCGTGTTCGGTGTGGCCATGCATTTGCTGCTGAACCACACGCGGTTCGGGCTGAACAGCCGGGCCCAGGCCTTCGATCGCGAGGCGACGACGCTCCGGGGCGTGAATGTGCGGTGGCTCTCATTGAGCGCGTTCGCGATCGCGGGAATCTTCGCAGGGCTGGTCGGGCCCCTGGTGCTCGTCTCAACCTCGGCTAGCCCGTATCTCGCGTTGAGTCTCGCTCTGAAGGGCTTCGTCGTGCTCGCGCTGGGTGGGCTGGGAAGTCAGGTCGGGGCGATCATCGCCGGCTTCATCATCGGGCTGATCGAGTCCATGGTCGCTCTGTTCGTCGGTCCGTTCTTCGGCGACTACGCGGTCTTCATCGTCTTCGTGCTGGTCCTGCTGTTCCGGTCGCGTGGGCTGTTCGGGAACAAGAACCTGAGGCTGGTGTGAGATGAGCGCAACAACGATCTCCCCGATGCGCACGAGGAACAAGTTCCTCCTGCCGCTGATCTGGGTCGTGGTCACCGCGGTCGTGGCGGTGCTTCCTCTGATTGGCCTCTCGCCCTCCTTGACGCGGCCGCTGCTGCTGATGTCGGTGATGTCGCTCCTGGTCATCGGTCTGAACCTGAACCTGGGCTGGGCCGGCGAGCTTAACATGGGGCTCCCCGCGATGTACGCGGTCGGAGCGTACCTGACCGGGTACATGGCCAGTCGCATCTTCAACGACATCCTGCTCTGCCTGGTCCTGGCGGCGATCGCCTCGGTGCTCGTCGGGCTGTTGGCCGGCATCCCCGGACTCCGCCTCGGAGGCTGGATGCTGGCGGTGAGCTCGTTCCTCCTGGTTCTGCTCATCCCGACCACGCTCCAGGTGATCCCGTTCGAGTTCCTGGGAGGCCAGTCGGGCTTCACGGGCATTCCGAGACCGTCGCTCCTCGGTCTCGAACTCGATCGCAGCGGGTTCTTCGTCGTGGTGATCGTCGTCACGTCGGTCTGGTTCGCCATCTACCGGAGCGCGGTCAAGTCGCAGTTCGGCAACTCCCTGTTGATCCTGCAGCACGGGTCGGTGCTCGCGCCGTCGCTCGGGATGTCGCGGTATCGGCTCAAGCTCACGACCTATGCCTTCGCGTCGATGCCGGTGGGGATGGCGGGTGCGCTGTTCGCTTACACCGACCGCATCATCGCACCCGAGAGTCTTGGGCTCGCACTCATCATCAACGTGCTGGTGGCGTCGATCGTCGCCGGGCGCAGGAGCATCTTCGCGATCTTCGTCGGAGTCGCCTTCGTTCAGGTGATCAGCACCCAGTCGACGCGATTCGGCGAGTTCGGGGAGGTCGCCTTCGGTCTGTTCCTGATCGTCGGCGGGCTCGCCTTCGGCAGCGGGGTCTCGGGACTGGGCAGGTGGGTCGTTCGGCGCTTCCGCAAGCAGGCGGCGCCCGAGAAGGTGGCCGGCATGGTCGCCGACACCTCGATCTCGATCCCTGCGCTGGCCGGCAAGGATCTGCGCATGGAATCGGTGTCGAAGTCGTTCGGCGGAGTGAAGGCGGTGAAAGACGTCTCCCTCCTGGCGCGTGCCGGGCAGATCACCGCTCTCATCGGCCCGAACGGGTCGGGCAAGACGACCACCCTGAACATGATCAACGGCTTCCAGAAGCCCACGAGTGGTCGCATCCTGCTCGGTGACGAGGACGTGACCGGCCAACCCGCGGTGAGCATCGCCCGCCACGGGGTGTCGCGCACGTTCCAGACGCCGGCGATCCCCACCGATCTGTCGGTGGTCGACGTGGTCGCCTCGAGCCGGATCCAGGGTCACCACGCGAACCTGCTGTCGACCATCCTGCGCACCCCGAAGTACCGTCGGAACGCTGAGGAGAACCACCGCGTCGCCATGCAGTGGCTGCAGATCCTCGGACTCACCGCTCTGGCCGATGCGCCGGCGGCGTCGATGGCGCTCGGAACGAGACGCATGATCGAGCTGGCACGGGCGCTCTGCGAGAACCCGTCCGTCGTGCTGCTCGACGAGGTCGCGTCGGGTCTGGACCGCGACGAGGTGCAGGAGCTCGCCACCGTGCTGCGCCGGGTGCGCGACGCCGGTGCGACCGTGATCCTGGTCGAGCACAACTTCAGTCTCGTCCAGTCCCTGGCCGACCACGTGGTCGTGCTCGCCGAGGGCACCGTGCTCACCGATGGGAGCCCGCAGACCATCGCCGAGCATCCGGACGTGCTCGAACGGTTCCTCGGATCCGGGGCCGGTGTCTCGGGCACGACGGTGTCCGACCAGGACGACACTCCGCTTGCGGCCTCCGCCACGGCCTCGCAGAAGGAGGATCGCGCATGAGCGAGATCTTGAAGGTCGATTCTCTCGCAACGGGCTACGGCGACCTCCGAGTGGTCTGGGATGTCAGCTTCTCGGTCGAGCAGGGCGAGGTGCTGGCGCTCCTCGGCCGCAACGGCGCCGGCAAGTCGACGATCCTGCGCGCCATCATGGGCCTGAACGCCGTGCACAAGGGCTCCATCGAATACGACGGTGACGATCTCGGATCGCTGCCCGCGTATGAGCGGGTCAGCCGCGGACTCGGGTTCGTGCAGGAGGGCAAGCGGCTGATCGGCGACATGACGGTCGACGAGAACCTCCGGCTGGGGGCCAACGTCAAGCGGTGGAACCGGCGGCAGCTGGCTCCGCGGATGGAGTGGGCGTACGACATGTTCCCCGTTCTCCGCGACCGGCGCTCGTCTTTGGCGGCGATGCTCTCCGGGGGGCAGCAGCAGATGCTCGGAATCGCCCAGGCGCTGATGCCGGAGCCGCGTCTGCTGCTGGTCGACGAGCCGTCAGCAGGCCTGGCACCCGCGATCGTCGGCGACGTGCTCGACACCCTGGCGCGACTGCAGGAGACAGGGATGTCGATCGTCCTGGTCGAGCAGTCCGTCGACTTCGCGCTCTCCTTGGCGTCGCATGTGGTCGTCGTCGACCTCGGCCATCTCGTGTTCTCGAGTCGCGCCGATGCGCCCGGAGTGCGCGCAGCCGTTCGAGACGCCTACCTCGGACGCAGCGAAGTAGAGGCACAATGATCGAACCCATCGATCTGATCAATGAGGAGTTGAAGGCTATTGACTGACACGCTAATGACGGCCCCGATCGAACTCGACCGGGCGGATGCGGCACGCCTCTTCGCGACCTGGCTCGATGAATTCGCCCGAGCGGTCGAATCGCAGGACCAGGACGGACTGGCGGGCCTGTTCGACGCCGACGCGAGTTGGCGCGACTTCATGGCCTTCCGGTGGGACTTCTCCAACCAGCTCGACCGCGAGTCGCTCGTGCCGGCGTTCCTGGAGGCGGCGTCCGTCTGGCAGGCGACCGCCTTCTCCGTCAACACCGATCAGGAACCGCTGACCGACGGCGACTCGATCCAGGGCTTCTTCGACTTCCAGACCCGCGATCGGGTGGATCGCGGCTACGTGCACCTGGTACGGGTCGACTCGCGTTTCGTGGCGAGGAGCATGCAGACGCAGATCATCTCGCTGCAGGAGTTCCCCGAACGGACGGGACACAACCGGCCGGAGGGGAAGGTCTACGGACTGGTTCCCAATCGCACGAGGTGGAGGAGCGACCGCACGAAGGAGTCCGCATTCGAGGACAGCGATCCTGCCGTGCTCATTCTCGGTGCCGGCCACAACGGCCTCGCCGTCGCCGCCCGACTCGGTGCCCTCGACGTCCCCACCCTCGTGATCGACAAGGAGGATCGCGTCGGAGATCAGTGGCGCAACCGCTATGCCGCGCTGGCGCTGCACAGCAGCGTGTTCGGCGACCACCTCCCATACCTCCCGCTTCCTCCCACCTGGACGGCGCACACGCCCAAGGACAAGTGGGCCGACTGGCTGGAGTCCTACGCCCAACTCCTCGACCTGAACGTGTGGACCGGAACCGAGTACGTGGGCGGCGAGTACCACGACGACACGCAGCGCTGGACGATCCGCGTCCGCCGGCCGGACGGTTCGATCCGTGAGCTGCACCCCCGACACTTCTTCGTCGCCGGTGGGATGTTCGGGGCTCCTAAGACGCCCGACATCCCGGGCCTCGACACCTTCGCGGGTGAGGCCATGCACTCCGACAAGTTCCAGGACGGGGCGAGTTTCGCCGGCAAGCGCGCGCTCGTGGTGGGTGCCGGCGTGAGCGCGCACGAGATCGCTCACGACCTGTGGGAGCACGGTGCGGACGTGACGATGCTGCAGCGCAGCGCGACCTACGTGCTGAGTTACGAGTCGTATCACAAGTACTGGAATCCGCTCTTCACCGAAGACATGCCGATGGCTCCCGAGTTCGCGGATCAGGTCGGCAATGCCGTGCCGTTCGTGAAGAACATCCCCCGCTTCCAGCAGCTCGTAAAGGACGGCGCCGAGACCGACAAGGAGCTGCTGGACGGCTTGGTCTCCGCCGGGTTCGCCCTCGAGTGGGGTCCTGACGGCACAGGCGTGCTCGGTGCGCACCAGTCCGGTCGTGACGGGTACCAGATCGACATCGGTGCGTCACAGCTCGTGGCGAACGGCTCCGTGCACCTGAAGCATGGTGTCGAGCTCTCCGAGATCCGTGGGAACTCCGTCCTGTTCAGCGACGGCACGGAACTCGAGGTCGACGTCATCGTGTTCGCCACCGGCTACCACCAGTTCTGGGGCCACATGGGGCCGACACTGGGATCGGTGGCTTCGAAGATCGAGAGCGCCTACTCCCGAGCGGATGACGGTGAGTACGCCAACACCTGGCGTCGCTCTGCGCAGCCCGGGCTGTGGTTCGGTGCGGGCTTCATCCGCATGGCCCGCTTCTACTCCCAGTTCAGCGCACTCATGATCAAGGCGATCGAAGAGGGCCTCGAGCCCATCGACCCCGATCATCCGGAGAAGCGCCCGCAGTAGCGGATCGTTCCCGCTACGGACGAGAATGGCCGGCCTGTCCTCTGACGGGCCGGCCATTCTGTGTGGGCCTCTGAGAGGTCAGGACCTCTTCGCGAGCAGGCGATCGAATCGGGGAACGACCTCTTGGGCGAGGAGTTCCATCGAATGCCGCCACGGCCCGGGGTTGTCGAAGAAGTCGTACTCCTCGATCAGCAGTGTGCCGAACCCGCCCACGGCGTCGTAGATGTCCAGGAGCTTCTGTGCAACCGTGTCGGGTGCACCGACGAGCCAGAGGTTCTTAGCGAGATACGGCACGGTCACGTCCTCGTCGGCCACGGAGGGATCGTGCTTCAGATACTGCGTCCAGCCGACGGCGTTGTTGACGACCATGTTGGCCTCCCACTGGCGGCCCTGGTTTCCGTTGACCGTCAGATCGTAGGCGTCGTCGTCGGTGTCGGCGACGAAGACGTCCCGCACGATCCGCCAGATGTCGCGACTCGCGGTCTGTCCGCTCTCTGCAGCGCCCTCTTCGTACACGTCCCAATGACCCTTGAGGTACTTCGGGTTGAAGAGCAGGCTGAGGGGGATGTAGCCTCGAGTTCCGGCGAACTTCAGACTGCTGCTGCGCTCGGTGAGCCCGGCGATCGCGATCGGCGGATGCGGGCTCTGGAACGGCTTCATGTGGGGCTTGAAGCCCAGGTACTCCTCCGCGAGTTCGACTTTCCAGAACTCGCCGTCGTACTTCCAGGGTCCTTCCTCGGTCCAGATCTTCAGGATGATCTCCAGCGACTCCATCATCATGGTGCGCTGGACACCGGTCGAGGGGTCGATGCCGAAGAGCGGGAAGTCGGTTGGCACCGAGCCGGCACCGAATCCGACCATCAGCCGGCCGCCGGACATGTGGTCCAACTGCATGAGCCGATGGGCGAGAGCCGCAGGGTGGTGATAGGGGAGCAGATGCGCTCCGGGCGCCAGCTTGATCTGGCTGGTGCGGTTCAGCGCTGCAGCGATCATGAGATCGGGTGCGGGGCCGGGTTCCCACGGCGCCGTGAAGTGCTCTCCGAGCCAGGCCTCCGCGAATCCCAATTGATCAGCCCATTCGATGACGTCGAGGTCGAACGCGTAGGCGTCGGACGGCGCTCGCTCCGGCGGATGGGACGGCATGAGAAACACTCCAAGCTTCATCGCTTGCTCCTTGGTCTTGTCTAGCAGTTTCGGAGGAAAGCCCAACGCGGCATCCGCACTTCGGGCAACTGCCACTATAGTCAACTAGAGGTTCAACATATGAACGAAGCGTCGATGAATTTCGATGCAGGGCCGACGACGCAGATGATTGTCGGCGCAGCGATGGGGCTGAGCAGAGGAGCGCGTACATGACCCGCCTGGACAACAAGATCGTCGTGATCACCGGCTCGGGGACCGGTCTCGGTCTCGAGTACGCACTCGCCTGCTCCGCCGTGGGAGCGACCGTCGTGATCAACGATGTCAACGCCCACGCGGCCGAGGCTGCCGTTCGTCAGGTGACGGAGGCGGGTGGCCGGGCTCTGGCCGTCGTCGGCTCCGTCGCGGACTGGGATGATGCAAAGCGTCTGGTCGACACGACCGTGGCCGAGTTCGGCCGGATCGACGGGTTCGTGGCCAACGCCGCCATCCTGCACATGGTCGAGCCCTGGGCCGAGGAGGAGACGCGGTTGCGGGCCATCGCCGAGGTCAACATCCTCGGTGTGCAGTTCTGCATCCGGCATGCGATGCGGTCGATGATCGACACCGGTACCCGGGGATCGATCGTGACGGTGGTCTCCGGTGCGATGTACGGCTTCAAGGGCATGAGCGCGTACGGCGCGAGCAAGGGTGCAGTGGCCGGCATGACGGTGAATTGGGCGATCGAAGGAGCGGAACGCGGTATCCGGGTCAACGCGGTCTCGCCGTTCGCGATGACGCAGATGACCATCGACACGCTCGATGAAACGAAGGCAGACCCGGGCCGCTTCCCCACCCCAGATCGCGTCGCGCCGGTCGTGGTCTCGTTGCTCTCCGATGACACGGCCACCGTGTCGGGCGCACTCGTCAGGTTCGACGCCCGAGACTTGAGCGTCTACCAGACGACAGTCTCGCTGATCGAGAGCTCCGATGCGTGGACCCCCGACGGCGTCTCGCAGGCGCTGACCAGTCGATTCCCGGCGGGTCCCGCCGAGGCTGACTGAGATGGCCGTGTCGGTCGCCATCGAGCGGATGCCCGCCTGATGCCCGGGCCGGATCGCGGTCCGTTGGACGCTGCCAGCGCCCGGTTCATCGAGCTCTACGGAGCCGCTCTCGAACTACCGCAGGGAGGGGCTGATGTCGAGCCCGAACTCACTGCCCAGATCGGGCGCGAGCGCGCTCAGCTGCTCTCGACGCCCGGTCGCGCGCTGCTGAGCCCGGAAGCCCGCGCGGTGGAAGTCGCAGACCACGTGTCCGACAGCGGACTCGCGTTGCGCAGCTACGTTCCCGAGGCCGGTGGCGCCGGCCTGCCCGTGGTGGTGTACCTGCACGGCGGCGGCTTCGTCACCGGCAGCATCGCCATGAACGACACGACGTGCCGCATCCTCGCGGCCGAGGGTCACCTGGTGGTGGTCAGCGTCGAGTACCGCCTCGCGCCGGAACACCCGTACCCGCAGCCGCTCGACGATGCCGAGAGCGCCCTCGAGTGGGCGGCCGACAACGCAAAGCGTCTCTTCGACGCGGACACCTCGAAACTAGTGGTCATGGGCGGCAGTGCCGGAGGAGCCCTCGCCGCGGCGTCGGCTCTGCGGGACCGGGATCGCGGTCGCTCCAGGATCGCACTTCAGGCCCTGATCTATCCCGTGCTCGACGCGAGCATGTCGACGGAGTCGTACCGGCCTGAGGTGAACGGAACCGGCTACTTCATCTCGGCTGACCACATGCGCTGGTACTGGGCTCAGTACAGAGGGTCGCAGGCGGGACTCGACTCGAATCCGTACTTCTCGCCGGCGGCGGCGCCAGACCTGACGGGACTCCCGCCGGCGATCATCATCACGGCGGAGTTCGACGCGCTCCGCGACGAGGGGGCGATCTACCACGCACGGCTGCACGCCGCCGGCATCGCCTCTCAGCTCATCCACTACGACACGCAGATCCACGGCTTCATGGCGCTGTTCGACTCCGTCGACGCCGCCTATCCGGCTGTGGCCGAGCTGGGCCGGCTCGTGAGCCGCGCGCTCGAAGACGCTCACTGACCCGACGGAAGGGCATGGCATGGAACTGAAACTGGGATACAAGGCCTCGGCGGAGCAGTTCGCTCCGCGCGAGCTCGTCGAGCTGGCCGTGGAAGCCGAGGCTCACGGCTTCGAGACAGCGGTCGTGAGTGATCACTTCCAGCCGTGGCGCCACACGGACGGGCACGCCCCATTCTCGCTCGCCTGGATGGCCGCTGTGGGAGAGCGCACGTCGACGATCTCGCTCGGAACTAGCGTGCTCACCCCCACCTTCCGGTACAACCCCGCTGTGCTCGCCCAGGCCTTCGCCACGCTCGGATGCCTCTACCCCGGCCGTGTGTTCCTGGGGGTGGGCACCGGTGAGGCGCTCAATGAGATCGCAACGGGCTTCCGCGGGGCGGGTGAGCAGGAGTGGCCGCCGTTCAAGGAACGGTTCGCTCGCCTCCGCGAGAGCATTCGCCTCATGCGCGCTCTCTGGAACGGTGAGCGGGTCTCGTTCGAGGGTGACTACTACTCGACGCACGACGCCTCGATCTACGACGTGCCGAGCGGGGGCGTGCCGGTCTATGTGGCCGCAGGCGGCCCGGTCGTGGCGAAGTACGCCGGGCGGGCGGGCGACGGTTTCATCTGCACCTCCGGCAAAGGGCGTGAGCTCTACGAGGACGCGCTTCTGCCGGCTGTCGAAGCGGGAGCGGTCGCCGCCGGCCGCGCCGCCGAGGGCATCGATCGGATGATCGAGATCAAGCTCTCCTACGAGACCACCAGGGAAGCGGCACTCGCGAACACCCGCTTCTGGGCGCCGTTGTCGCTGAGTGCCGGGCAGAAGCACTCCATCACTGATCCGGTCGAGATGGAGGCCGCGGCAGACGCACTGCCCATCGAGACGGTGGCGCGGCGGTGGATCGTCGGAATCGAGCCGGATGAGATCGTCGACGCGATCGGACAGTATGTGGACTGGGGCTTCAACCACCTCGTCTTCCATGCGCCCGGTAGCGACCAGCGGAGGTTCCTCGATCTGTTCGAACGGGACATCGCACCCCGGCTGCGCGGACGGTGATGTCACCCGGCGCGTCGCCGGCCGTGCTTCAGGTCGAACAGGCTGAACACGAGCGCTACGGCCATCAGGCAGATGGTCGCGGCCAGTCCGAGGATGAAGGCGTCGTGGTAGGCCGCCGACTCCCCGGTGACAGGTGACCGGCGCGCGAGAGTTCCGAGGAACACGGACAGGACCACCGCGACACCGAGCGCTGTTCCCACCCTCTGACCGACCTGGGTCATGGATCCGGCCAGACCGGCGTCCGGCAGGGGGACCTCGGCCAGCGCGAGGGTCTGATTCGGGGAGATGACCAGGCCGCCACCCAGACCCGCGACGATCATCGCCGCGGCGATCAGCCAGGGGACGGTGGCTGCTGTCGGATGCGTGGAAGCGGCCGCGATGAGACCGGTCCCTCCCAGGGCGACGACCAGCCCCACCAGCACGACCCTCCGTCCATAGCGGCCGATCAACCTCCCCCCGAGCCAGGCGGTGCCGGCCGCCGCGACCGCGTAGGGGATGCTCACCATCCCGGCGAACACGGGGGGCAAGCCGAGTCCCTGCTGCAGGAAAAGCGTGGTGAGCAAGAACAGTGCCGGCAAGCCGGCGTAGTACGCCGTGACGACCAGGAGTCCGTTGCGGTACGAGGCGATCGAGAACAGCCTCACGTCGAGCACGGGAGAACGGCCCTGCTTGACGTATCGCCGCTCCCAGCCGAGGAGACCCGCCGCTGCGCCGGCGAAGAGGAGGAGCCACAACCACCGACGGGGGTCGTCCTCCGGTCCACCGGTGGTCAGCACGAAGGGCAGCATCAGGCTGACCGTCGAGATGCCGAGCAGGCCGGTACCGACCAGATCGAGGTCGGTACGTCCGTGCTTGCGCGCGCCGTCACCGGGCAGGAAGCGCATCGCCAGGAGCGCCGCTGCGATTCCGAGCGGCACGTTCATCCAGAACATCCAGCGCCAGCCGTCGACCGGGCCGCCGATCGCGATGAGCAGGCCGCCGAGCGCGGGGCCCAGCGCGGTGGCGAGACCGACCGTGGCGCCGAAGGTTCCGAAGGCCCGGGCCCGATCATCGCCTTGGAACAACTGTTGGATGATGCCGAGCACCTGGGGCATCTGGATTCCCGCCGCGACCCCTTGGGCGATCCGGGCGACGACAAGGAGTTCGATCGTCGGCGCGAGGGCGCACAGCGCGCTCGCCAGGGTGAACAGCACCACGCCGATGATCAGCATGCGCTTTCTCGAGCGCAGGTCGCCGAGGCGGCCGGCGGGGATCAGCGCGAGTCCGAACGCCAGCGCGAAGCCCGCCACCACGAGCTGCAGCTCAGACGGTGCCGCCTTCAGTGATGACTCGATGGACGGCACGCCCACGGTGACCTTGGAGAGATCGAGGATCGTGAGCGTCGCGACGGCGATGCAGACCGCGAATCCGCGACGGCGCTCCCGGGCGGCTCGGGCAGCTTCCATGAAGGCGCTCCTGACGTCGCGAGGCATGTCGATCGATCTCTTTGCGATCGGATGTAATTCTACTACCATGATGATATTCAACTTTCGAGTCAAGACTAAGGACGTTCACCGTGGAGTTCACAGATCGCATCGCCATCGTCACGGGTGGAGCATCCGGAATCGGAGCGGCCACCGCTGAGCACCTCGCCGATCTGGGCGCTCGAGTCGTGGTCTGGGATCTCGCGGACGGCGCCGACGTCCAGGTCGACGTGCGCGACCCCGAGTCGGTGACTGCGGCCATGGCCGAGACCGTCAAGACGTTCGGCGTGCCGACCGTACTCGTCGCCGGAGTCGGCATCAACGGTCGACGGCCGCTCGTCGAGACGACGGTCGAGGACTGGGACCGCATCATGGAGGTCAACGCCCGGGGCACCTTCCTGACACTCCAGGCGGCGGCGAAGGCGATGATCGAGGCCGGCACGGGAGGATCGATCGTGCTGATCGGAAGTACGTCGGGCGTCCTCGCCGACCCCGAGACGGTTCCGTACTCCGTCTCCAAGGCGGGATTGAACCACCTGGCCAGACTTGCGGCAGTGGAGCTCGGCAAGCACGGCATCCGGGTGAACCTCGTCAACCCCGGTGCCACCCGAACGCCGATGACCGAACGCACGCTCAGTCGGAGCGACTACCTGAACCTCGTGGTGGAGACCACTCCGTTGCACGGTGTGGGCACGCCCGAACTGCTCGCGCAGTCGATCGCGGGCATCCTGGCCCTGGACTGGGTCACGGGCCAGACGATCATCGCCGACGGTGGAAGCTCGCTGGTGACCCCGCGCGGTGCCGTGCGGGCGTCGTTCGGCTCGTTCGTCGGGGGGCCGGAGACCACGGAGTACGAGCGGCCCGCCGACTCTGCCAAGGGCAGCTAACCCTCGGGGTGGGCGGCCGCTGCGGGGCGCTCGCTCAGGCGGACGCGGCGGCCTTCGCCGGCACCACGAGGAGCATCAGGCTCCGCACGAGGCGGTCGAGCACGGCCGCGCCTCCGCGGCCACGCAATTGCTTGCCGTACCAGACCGGAGCGAGCATCATCGCCCCTTGGATGGACATGTTGGCCACGCGGGCGTCGCCGGCTTCGAACTCGCCGGAATCGATTCCCTCTTGGATGACGTCGCGGAACATGGCGACGTGCTCCCGGTTGCGTTGGAGCACCGATTCGGCGATGGTCGGCGGCCAATCCAGGGGCTGCAGGAACAGTCGGGACATCTCGACGTTCTCGATCGAGGTCATCTGGATGTGGCGGCGGATCAGGCCCTGCAGACGCTCTGTCGGCGTGCCGCCCTTGTTGAGAACAGCGGTCAACTCCTGGAAGGAGTAGTCGGAACATGACTCGAGGGTTGCCAGGACAAGCGCTTCTTTGCCGTTGAAGTAGTGGTAGATCGAGGCCTTCGAGAGGTCGAGGTGCTCCGCGATGTCGTCGAGACTGGTCATGTGGTACCCGTGCTCGGCCACCGTCAGAGCCGTGAATGCCATGATGTCGTTGACTTTGCGGTCGCGCCGCCGCTGCTGCCGCGACTGACCCTCCTGCTCAGGCGTCGAGAGCCACAGGTCGCGTTGTTGAGCCATGGTTACACTCTACCGATTCCCCGCCTGAGGCGCCTCGAAGGCGCGAAGAGCGTCATGCGGCCGAGGCGGACCGCAGCGTCGACCGGTCGGCAGCCGAGCGGTTTGCGGCGAGGAACGCGGCGGGCCTCCCGGACTCGGCGATGCGTTTGGGGCCGAGCCGCTCCTCCTGCTGCAGGAACTTCAGGTAGAGCGGCGGATCGAGCTCGAACGCGTAACGAGGCGTGTTCGGGTAGCGACGCTTCACCCAGACCTTGACCTCATCGATCTCCGCCCTCATCGTCGCGAGGTCGGGGAGGATCGTCTTTCCTGTCTCCAGCGCGACGAACCAGCGTGATTGGTAGTCGTCGATGCGGAGATTCGAGAGCCCGGTCGTGTTGAAGTAGCCGGCGAAGTACAGTCCGGGCCATCGGGGCGAGACGGCTCGCCCGTAGAGGTTGAGGCTGCCCCCCGAGTCCAGCGAGACGATCGATTCGTCGAAGAAGGGAAAGGATAGGTCGTAGCCGGTCGCCGCGATGATCGTGTCGAACTCCTCGCGGGTGCCGTCGGTGAAGGTCACGGCCCGATCGGAGATGGTCCTGATCCCGGGCCGCACCTTGACCCGGTCGTAGGCCATGTGGTTCACGAGTGTCGCGTGCGAGATCGGGTGCGTGCGGCCCTTCGGGGTCTGCAGGCCCCAGGTCTCCATCCGGCCGTGCACGATGCGGGTGATGATGCGCCTGACGAGGATGTGAGTGTCTTTCGGCAGCCACTTCTTCTTGACCATCCCCTCGTACTTGCCGACGGGGTTCCCGAAGATGATCTTCGGCATGATGAGTTCGGGTGAGCGGGCCGAGATCACGGTGCGGCCCGCGACGACGGCGAGGTCCGCGGCGATGTCCAAGGCGCTGTTGCCGGTGCCGATCACCAGCACGCGCTTTCCGCGGAAGGGCTGGGGCTCGGTGTAGGAGTGCGAGTGCAGCAGCTCGCCGCCGAAAGCGCTCAGGGAGGCCGGCATCCGGGGCTCGGTGAGGTGCCCGGTCGCCACGACGACTGTGTCGAAGACCCCCTCGAAGCCGTCGGCCGCGGTCACCGACCACTTCGTCACCGAGACTCCGTCGACCTCCTCGACGACGGGCTCGACCCGCTTGACCTCAGCGCGGAACCGGGTGCGCTCGCGGAGTCCGTTGTCGTCGGCGAAGGTGTTGAGGTACACCGCCATGTCCTCGTGGCTCGGGAACATCTTCGGCGCCGTGCGGAACGGGAACTCGTCGAAGTGCGTGGCATCGCGAGTGGTGTTGATGTGCAATGACCGATAGGCCGAGCTTCGGCCGCTGTCGTTGCCGAACATCCACAGGCCACCCAGCTTGGTGCCGATCTCGAAGATCACCACGTCGGCACCGGCCTTGGTGAACCGCTGGGCATTGATGAGCCCGGCGGCTCCGCCGCCGATGATCGCTACTCGTTTGACGCTCATTTTCGGTCCTCGTCATCCCGGAGGATGCTTCTCGAATCGTTCCGGTACGCCGACGGTGAGAGCGGCGCAACGATCCCAGGCGCTGCACCGCAGCCCGCGTGGTCTCGACGCCCCATCCTACCCTTCTGGGCGTACGTTTTTCCACTCGTGAGTAGATAACTGATTTAAGAATCGATCGAAGCGACAAGTTCTCTGAGGTGACGCCGAAGCACCTTGCCGGTGAGGTTCACGGGCAGCGACTCGATGAACCGCACGACGCGTGGTGCTTTGTAGGAGGCCAGTCGGTTGCGGCAGTGCTCGATGAGCTCTTCGGCGGTGACGGGGAGCGATCGGTCGACGACGACGAACGCCTGGACCGACTCTCCGCGATGCCCGTCCGGCACGCCCACCACCGCCGCCTCGACGACGCTCGGGTGTTGGAGCAGGCAATCCTCCACCTGCCTGGGAGAGATGTTGTTGCCGGAGGTGACGATGGTGTCCTTGATCCTGTCGAGCACGTAGAACCAGTCACCGCGGCGGATCGCGAGATCCCCCGTGCGGATCCACCCGTCGGCGATGGTGCCGGCAGCGTCCTCGCCCGAATTCCAGTACCGGGAAATCATCTGCGGTCCGCGAACCACCATCTCACCCACCTCTCCTTCCGGCAGCTCGTCGCCGGGCTGGCTCGCCGGGTCGACGATCCGGCTCTCCGTCGAGTAGACGGGCATGCCGATGGCGAGTGCGCCACTGGCCGGATCGATGGGCACCTCGACACCGGCCGGGGAGAGGTGCGTCGGCCCGGACGCCTCCGTCATGCCGTACGCCGTTCCGATCTGCTGGCCGAAGCGGCTTCGCCAGCGCTCGACCAGCACCATAGGCACGGTCGACGCTCCGCAGTAGAGGTGGTTCAAGGACTCGAGGTCTTCGCGTCGGATCGAGGGCTCGTTCAGAAGGGAAAGGTACATGGTGGGCGCGCCCATGAGAAAGGTCGTTCGGTGCTGCCGAGCCATCCGAGCCAGGGTCGCGACGTGGAATCGGTAGCTGATCGACACGCTGCAGCCGGTGACGATGGCCGGCGCGATCCCCGCCGCGATCCCCATGATGGTGGGGAAGGGAGCAGCTTCCAGCACCCGATCATGTTCCGTCAGCGCTACCCAGTCCCGATAGACCTGCCCCACGAAGGCCAGCGACTCGTGCCTGTTCACAGCGCCCTTCGGGGCGCCGGTGGTTCCTGATGTGAAGACGATCGCGGCGGCGCTGGCCGGGTGCGGCACCACCATCGCCACCGGCTCGCCCCGGTGGCGGTTGACCAGGTCTCGGAACTCCACGGTGTCGGCCCGGGGTGCGGCGTGCTGGGGGATCAACTCCTCGCTGCCGGCGTCGTGGTACTCATGGGGGCAGAGCGAGATGACCGGGGTGGGGAGGGGGATGCCGTCCATCCAGTCGCCGATTCGGGCCTCCTCGCAGGCGATAGTGGAGGCGCCTGATCGCGATACGAGCTCGAGGATCTCGTGGTCGCCGAGAGCGGGCGGGATCGGTACGATGATGCCGCCGAGCTTCCAGGCCGCGATCATCGTGATGACGAAGTGCGGGATGTTGTTCGCCACGATGGCGAGGCGATCTCCGTGGGTGAAGCCCCGGCTCTCCAGTGCGGCGGCGAATGCCTCGGATTCCTCGTCGATCCGCTGGAAGGTGAGTTCGCCGTCGAAGTACCGGATCATCGTCCGCGTCGGATGGCGAGACAGGGTCGCCCGGAACATCGACATGAGGTCGCGGTCCTCGAGGTGAGCGATGGTGATGCCGGGTTCGGTGACCGGTCGGTGGTCGGCCATTCCCACTCCTCACCGATATCGTGGTCGCCGTCATTCGGGTGCGCTCACATCGAGGTGCCGGAGGCGGCGCCACATCGCGAGCGTGCAGATTCTATCGCCGAATCCCCGCGGTCTGCTGTCGGGATCTCGCCGCCGAGCGACCTTCGTCGTCACGTGAGTTGATTGCTGACTCGTGAGTAGATCTAGAATGCGGTACATCGTGATCTGACCGACAGGGAGAACCTCGTGGAATCCACCGCCGATGCGCAGCCTTTGATTGTGACTCCGAATGTTCGGATCGATCGCATACTCGAGACCACCCTCCCGATGTTCGGACTGGACGAGTTCTTCGCGAACTACGATCCCGCGGTGCATCCGGTGGTGACCCTCGGCCCCGATGAGTACGACGCGGCCGCGGCCAAGATCGTGCTCTCCTCCTCCAGTTACCTCGTGCGGGTGCCCGGTCTCGTGCTGGTGGTCGACACCGGGGTGGGCAACTCCCGCGACCGCCTCCGGCCGATGTTCCGGCAGATGGACACGGACTGGTACGAGCAGCTCACCGCATTGATCGACCCCGACGACGTCGACGTCGTCGTCTCCACGCACCTGCACATGGACCACGTCGGGTGGAACACGCGGCTCGACGGCGGACAGTGGATTCCGACGTTCCCGCGGGCCCGGTATCTGTTCAACCGTCTGGAGATCGATGCCCTCGGCGACGACAGCGTCACGCAGTCGCTCGCGCGAAACGGCGACTTCGTCGCCGACTCGATCACCCCGGTGTTCGATGCGGGTCTCGCCGAGGTCTTCGACGCGCCGCTCGAGCTGACGGCGCACCTGCGGCTCGAGCCCGGCCCCGGAGACACCGCGGGGCACGTCGTCGTTCGACTCGTCGACGAGGGTCGCACCGTGGCGCTCATCACCGGCGACGTCTTCCACCACGCTCTGCAGTTCGAGGATCCGGCGCTCACCTCGCGGTTCAGTTCCCTCCCCGACGAAGCCGTTGCCACCCGCAAGCGTGTCTTCGCAGAGAGCGCGGACAGCGGCGTGCCTCTGCTCGCCGGCCACATCGCGGCACACCCCGCGCTGTATCTCGAGCGCGAGGGCGACCGATTCCGAGTGATGGGATAGTGTGCGCATTACGCACGCTTGTGCGCATTTTGCGCCGGTGCTAGCGTGAAGACGGAATCGAGGTAGGACCATGAGCGACACCGAGAACGATATCGAACAGCAGGTCAGAGGCTGGGCCGAGGGGATCTGGCGGCCAGGAATCGAGCAGGGCAAGAGGCTGCTCGCGACACCGGTCGACCCCGATCTCCGGATCGAGGAGAGGCTTGCCCGCCTCGAGGACATCAAGGCCATCGAAGACGCCTTCCGGCTCTACCACATCTTCTATGGGGGCCGGGATCTCGAAGCCACCCTTGATCTCTTCACCGACGATGCGATCCAGGTGAACGGGCGGGGCACCTTCATCGGCAAGGAGAGCCTGCGCAGCTCCTACGAGTACCTGATGACCAATCAGAAGTTCATCATCCACCACGGCACCAACGTACTGGTGACGCTCGATCCCAACGATCGGGACGCCGCACTGCTGACCGCCCGCCACATCAACTTCTGGGTGGGGGAGACAGGCACCCCCGGCATCGTGGGCGGCACCTACCTCAACCGGATGCGACGGGTGGGGGGTCGATGGTTGATCGCGGAGCAACGGCTCACGTTCAACTACAGGACCGTGGCCGAGCTCGTTCCGCGGGTCGTCAACTCGACGGCTCCCACGCCAGACCTTCCTCTCAACCAGCGGGATCTGCTCGAGGACTGGTCGCTCTTCGCCTGATCGCGAGACTCATCGCGCGCTGTCTGCCCAGGCCCTCGGGAAGTGGGGTTCGGGAATGCCGGTCTCTCCGACATCGACCACGAACACCGCGCCGGCGTCCGGTTCCGCCGCCTGCTGGTCCTCATCCATGAAGAGCCTCGACGTCGTGACGAACAGCTGGTCGAGGCGCTTTCCTCCGAAGGCGCACATGGTCGGCCTGGACACGGGCGTGCGGATCACCCGATCGAGCCGGCCTTCCGGGGTGTAGCGGCGCACTTGACCGCCCCCGTACATCGTGATCCAGTAACCCCCGCGCGCGTCGACGGCCGCTCCATCGGGGACATCGGCGACGGCGACGGTGACGAAGACCTGGCCGTTGCTCGGGGTACCCGTGACGGGGTCGTACTCATAGGCGAGAATGCGGTGATTCACTCGGTCGGCGATGTACATCCGCCGCCCGTCGGGCGAGAAGGCGGTGCCGTTCGCGATCGTCATGCCGTCGATCTGCGCGGTCACTCCGCGTTCGTCGACCCGGTAGTAGTGCTCCTGACCGGGTGTCGCGCCGGCCAGCACCTGAGGGAACGTCCCCACCCAGAATCGCCCCGAGGGATCGCAGCGCCCGTCATTGAACCAGGATCGCTGCTGGTCGTAGGGGGTGTCGTGCACGAGCTCGGTGCGGCCGGAGTCGAACTGGAGATCGTACAACCCCGTCGCCGCCGCGATCAGGGCCCCGGAACCGTCGTCGAACAGCGCATACGCCCCCACGTACTCCGACGGCAGTGACCACGACCGAGCGACACCGTCGCTCAGTCCGATCCGTTTCAGGGCGGGTTCGAAAAGACTCACCCAGTACAGCGAGTCGTTGCGCGGTTCGTAGATGGGATTCTCACCGATCACCGGATGGGTGTGCTGAACCATCCGCCAGTCGAGCTGCTCCGGTGCCGGATTCACGCTCGCCCTCCTTCTCCGTCAGCCGTTGTCCGCACCCAGAGCGGGGGCCGCTCCCAGAATACGGGGATGCTCGCCTCCGAAGGAGATCGGGAGCCCGAGCAGAGACAGATCCGAGCCGGGAACGGCCTGCAGGTTCTGCAGGGCGGCGAACTGCGCCTCCTCCAACGCCTCCGGGATCGTGTTGACGGGAGAGGCCGGAACACCCACGGCGGAGAGCTCGTGCAGCCACTCGTCGCGCGGTCTCGTACGAACGACATCGGCGACCAGCCCGACGATCACGTCGCGGGCGGCCAAACGGTCACGGTTGCCGCGGAAACGGTCGTCGTCGATCCACTCGGGATGCCCGAGCACCGTGGCCAGCTTGCCGAAGAGCCGGTCGTTGCCCGCCGCGATCATCATGTCGCCATCGCTCGCAGCGAAGGTCTGATACGGCACCAGGTTGGGTTGTCCTGTGCCGTAGCGACGGGGGACGCGATCTTCGTTGACCCAGGCGTCGACCGGCGACATCGCCCAGGTGAGCGCGGTCTCGAACAACGAGGTGCTGACGCGGCCGCCGCGGCCGGTGAGGTCGCGTTGGCGCAAGGCGGCCAGCGCTCCGATCGCGAGCCACATCCCAGTTCCCAGGTCGCACACCGACGGTCCGACGCGCACGGGGGGATTTTCGGGGTAGCCGTTGATGCTCGACAGCCCGCTGAACGCCTGGACCAGGGGCTCGAATCCGGGCTGGTTGCGACGGGGACCGACGTGTCCGAAGGCCGACAGCTCGCAGTAGACCAGCCGGGGATGGCGGTCGGCGAGGTCGTCGTAGGTCAGGCCGAACTTCTCGATCACATCAGGACGCATGTTGTGGAGGAAGATGTCCGCCTCATCGAGCAGATCGTGCAGACGATCCCGATCTCCTGGATCATCGAGGTCGAGGGTCACGGACTTCTTCCCGCGGTTGAACTCCAAGAACACCATGGCGTCGCCGCCCTTGTGCGACGGGCCCATCCTGCGCCCGTCGTCGCCGCCCGTGGGCTTCTCGACCTTCAGCACCTCGGCGCCGAGGTCGGAGAAGATCATTCCGGCGAAGGGGCCCGCGAGCATCTGCCCGAGTTCCACCACCTTCACCCCGGCGAGCGGTGTGGTGGGGTCGTCAAGGGATCTGGTGTCGTTCACGTGGTGTCTCCGTCTTCGGGAACTTGCTCGATGGGTACGAATCGCGGCACGGCAGTGTCTCCCTCGGACTCGATCACCAGTCGTACCGGGTGGTCGATCCTGAGCTGCGTCGGGTCGAAGTCGCCGACGAGATTGGACATCAGTCGTGGTCCTTCAGCGAGTTCGATGAGGGCGACGACGTAGGGGAGGCGGTCTGCCCACAGGTCGTTGTAGGCGTGGTTGTAGACCACCCAGCTCAGGGCGACGGCATCGCCGGTGGACGCTTCGAAGCGCCAATCCGCAGCGAGGCAGCTGGGGCACTCGCGGGAGACGGGAAGCCAGGCGTGGTCGCACTGTCTGCACCGGCCGAAGGTCAGACGACCCTCGGAGAGGTTCTGCCAGTATTCGACGGCGGGGTCGGGTGCTTCGGGGAGTTTCGGTGTCATCTCACTGTCCCAGGATCATGGCCGAATGGGTCTGCATCGCGCCGCCCTGGCCCGTGACGAGCGCTTTCCTGGCCCCGGATATCTGCAGATTGGCGGTTCCGCGCAGCTGCCGGACGGCCTCGACGATCAGCTGCATGCCCGGCATACCGGTCTCCGAGAGAAGACCACCGGAGGTGTTCACGGGCAGGTCGCCCGTCAGGGCGATCCGGCCCTCCTCGACGAACCGGCCGCCGGTGCCCTTCGCGGTGAACCCGCAGTCCTCGATCGCCGTGATGACGGTTGGAGTGAAGCAGTCGTAGAACTGGGCGACGTCGATGTCGGATGGGCGGAGGCCGGCCATCGCGAAGGCGCTCGCCGCCGCGACCGCTAGTCCGGTCCTTGTGAGATCGGGCCGAGACGGCGACGTGAGACCCTGGCCGAAGCCGAGGATGGGAACGGGGCGCTCCACACCCACTTCGGCCGCCGTCTTCTCGGTCATCAGGACGAGGGCTGCTCCGCCGTCGCTGATGAGGGCGCAGTCGTCGCGTCGGAGCGGGTCGACCACCATCCGGCCGTCGAGGTAGTCGTCCAGCGTCAGCGGTCTCTGCAATTGAGCGGCGGGGTTGCGGGCGCCGTTGCCCCGGATGGTGACGGCGACGTGCCCGAGCTGCTCGGGGGTGGTGCCGTGCTGTAGCATGTGCCGGCGGGCGAACAGGGCGAAGTAGGCCATCGTCGAGTACCACCCGAAGAGGTTGTCCTCGGCGTTCCGCGCGCGGGCGTAGGTGGCCCGACTCCCGGTCTTCGGGTTGTCGGCGAAACCGATCACCGCGACCTTGCACTGGCCGGCGGCCAAGGCGTAGGAGGCGAAGTTTACGAGCGAGATGTTCGCGGCTCCGCCCTGGTCCCAGGCTCCGGAGATGCCGAGGCCCTTCAGCCCGAGCGCCTCCGCGATCTTCGCCCCGTACAGCGTCTCCGAGAACGATGTCGGCGGCTTCACGAACAAGGCGTCGACGACATCGCGCTCCACGCCCGCATCGGCGAGCGCGTTGGCCGTGGCCTCAACGGTCATCGACACCGTCGAGCGCCCCGGGAGTGAACCGAAGGCGGTGTGACCGATTCCGGCGATCACGATCCGTTCGCCCATGACGTCGCGCCTCACTCGCCGCGGAAGACGGCGGGACGCTTCTCGGCGAAGGCCTTCCCGCCCTCGGCGACGTCGGTGGTGTTGCGGAGTGTGCGCTGGATCAGCTGCTCGAAACGCAGGCCCGTCGCGATGTCGACGTCTTGGCTGCGGATCGCCAGCTCCTTCGTCGCCTGCACGGCCAGCGGGGCGTTCGCCGAGATCCGGTGGGCGTAGTCCAAGGCCGTCTCGAGCAGGTCGGCCCGCGGTACGACCTTGTTAATCAGCCCCCAGCGCAGTGCCTCCTCGGCACTGAGCTTGTCACCCACGAGCAGCAGCTCCATGGCGATCGCGTACGGCAGCTGTCGCAGCGCCCGCTGCGTTCCGCCGTTGGCGGCGATGAGGCCGCGCTTGACCTCTGAGATGCTGAACATCGCCGTGTCGACGGCCACGCGGATGTCGGTGGCGAACAGCAGAGTCATCCCGCCGCCCACGCAGTACCCGTTGACGGCGGAGATCACAGGCTTCCAGACCTCGAGTCCGCGATTGAGCAATTGCCCTCGCTGGGTCAGCCACAGGTCGGCGTAGGGCTCCTGGCGACCGGCGAAGGTCTTGAGATCCGCCCCCGCGGTGAAGGACTTCTCACCGGCACCGGTGATGATGGCCGCCCGGATGTCGTTGTCGTCCCGCACTCGGGTCCACGCCTCGGAGAGGCCGGCGTAGTGCTCGGCGTCCATGGCGTTGTGACGCTCCGGGCGGTTGATCGTGATGACGGCGGCGTTGCCGTCCAGGTCGAAATCGATGGACATTCCCCAGCCTCTCTCAGCGCTTCACGAACGGATTGGCGACGTCGAGATCACTCGAGATCCAGACGCACTTGGTCTCGAGGTATTCCTTGATGGCCTCCTGACCGCTCTCGCGACCCACACCCGACTGCTTGAAGCCCCCGAAGGGCGAGGTGAAGCTCGTGGCCCGGTAGTTGTTGACCCAGATCGTTCCGGCCTTGAGCTTGTCCGTTAGGAGCATCGCTCGCCGCAGGCTCCTGGTCCAGACGGCGCCGGCAAGGCCGAAGACGACGTCGTTCCCGATCCGGATGGCGTCTTCCTCGTCTTTGAACGGGATCACGGACAGAACCGGGCCGAACACCTCCTCCTGGGCGATGCGCATGCCGTTCTCGACCCCGGTGAAGATGGTCGGTTCGATGAACTGACCGGATCCGATGTCCGGACGCGCTCTGCCCCCGGCGACGCAGGTCGCACCTTCGGAGGTGGCGATGTCGATGTAGCGCAGGATCTTGTCGAACTGCGGCCGGTTGGCCACCGGGCCGATCTGGGTGTCGGCCGCTGCAGGGTCCCCAAGCGTGATGTCGGCGACGTACGCGACGAGCCGCTCCACGAACTCGTCGTGGATCGACTCCTGCACGAGCAGGCGGGAACCCGCCTGACAGCTCTGCCCGGTCGCCGCGAAGATGCCGGCGATGGCACCCTTGAGGGCCTGATCGAGGTCGGCGTCGTCGAAGATGATGTTCGGCGACTTGCCACCGAGCTCCAAGGTCACGGTCTTCAGATGCGAGGCCGCCGAGGAGTAGATGCGACGCCCGGCCTCCCCGCCTCCGGTGAAGCCGATGTGCGCGACATCCGGATGCACCACCAGCGGCTCACCGACTTCCGCTCCGAACCCGGTCACGGCATTAATCACGCCGGGCGGGAAGCCTGCCTCTTCGAACAGGCTCACCAGCTCCAGGGTCGAGGCGGAGGTGAACTCGCTCGGTTTGACCACGACGGTGCACCCGGCTGCGAGAGCGGGAGCGATCTTCCAGCTGGCGAGGGAGAGTGGCGAGTTCCAGGGAGTGATGATGCCGATCACGCCCTTCGGCTCGTACTTCGTGTAGGTGAAGACGCCCGCTTTGTCGGTGGGGATCACACGACCCTCGACCTTGTCGGCCAGGCCGGCGTAGTAGTGGAAGTAGTCGCTCATGTACCGTGCCTGCACGAGGGCCTCGGCGAAGAGCTTGCCGTTGTCTGTCATCTCGATCTGTGCGAGATGCGGTGCCTTCTCCCGTACCAGGTCGGCCAGTCCGCGGAGCAGTCTGCCGCGATCGGTCGCACTGAGCGCTCCCCATTCGCCCTCTCCGGCCTGCTTCGCAGCAGCGACGGCGAGATCAACGTCGATCCCGTCGCCGCGGCTGATCATGGCCCATGGCTCGCCCGTGAAAGGGTTCTCGGTCGAGAAATGCTCCCCGGAGTGGGGGGACACTTCCTCGCCGTTGATGTAGTGCCCGTAGTGACGCATGTGTCCCTGCCGTTTCGTAGGTGTGAATCAAACCCAGGTACACGCTATCAGTCTGAGCGCATTGCGTACAGGTGTGCGAAATGCGCACACCTGTAAGCGCGCCCCGGCTCCGGTCGACCTCCGGTACGTCATCGAAGGTCGCGGTGCTCCAGCTCTGCCGAGACTGCCCGGGCGGTGGCCAGAAGCGGGGCGCGGAACTCCGCGACCAGGTCGACGGCCGCGACCCGGTTGGCGGAGGAGGAGATGTTTATCGCCGCTACCACCCGACCGGCGCGCGAGACCGGCGCGGCGATGGAGAGCAGCCCGATTTCCAGGGCCTCCTGATCGACCATCGCCCACCCCTGCTCGCGCACGCGGTCGATCTCAGCGTGGAGCGCGTCTTTGCTCCTGATTGTGCGCTCGGTGAGCTGTCGCAGAGTCAACCCGGCCAACATCTCGTTCAGCTCGCGGTCGGGCAGGGCCGCGAGGAGCACTCGCCCCATGGCGGTGGCGTAGGCGGGCAGGCGGGTGCCGATGTCGATGGAGAGCGACACGGTGCGGCGGGCGGATACGCGAGCGACGTAGACGATGTCGGTGCCGTCCAGGAGCGACGCGGAGGTCGATTCTCCCACCGAGCGTGAGAGCGCCTCCAGATGGGGTTGAGCTGCTTCGGGGATCGACGTGGAGCCGAGGAAGCTGAAGCCGAGCTCAAGCACCTTCGGAGTCAGCGAGTACAGTCCGTCCGTGCCGCGTACGTAGCCGAGCCGTTCCAGGGTGAGAACGAGGCGTCGCGCGGTGGCGCGCGTCAGCGAGGTCGCACGGGCGACGTCAGCCAAGGACACCTGCGAATGCTGAGTTCCCATCGCCGTGATCACGGAGAGCCCCTTCGCGAGCGACTGCACGAAGAAGGGGCTCTCCTCGAGGTCGGACGCGTCGTCATCGAAGTCGCTCATGCCTACATCTTCGCATCACGGCTGACACGAGGCGCTTAGATAAGCTCCACGTGCGCCGTCACCGTGCGGGCCGGGTCGTCAGCCCACCCTTTGCTCGTGGCGTAGCCGATCATCGCAGAGAGGCGAGCCAGTCCACTCGCAGGGCGACCTGGCCGTCTCCGGCGGCGAAGCCGATCTTTATGCGCCTCGAGGGGCAGGCCAGCCGGGATGAGTGCATTCCTCGGTTGCTCGACGTGCAGGTCATCAAAGCGTTCCGGCTCGAGCAACTCGACGGGTTCGGTCAGCGAACGACCACTGGCCATGACGATCACGAATCACTCCTTATTCTGTTGAATCAGCGTTCGAGCACGACGGCGAGGCCCTGGCCGACACCGATGCAGATGGCGGCGACGGCGACGCCGCCGCCTCGGCGGGCGAGTTCGTGGGCGGCGCGGACGACGATACGGCCGCCCGCGGCGCCGAGGGCGTGCCTCGCACCTCACCGATAAACCTCAACGACAATGGAGTCAACGCAGTCGGTCACAGAGTGGAGGTGCGGCGCAAGGGCTGCATGCGTTTCGGAGTGGCGCAGGTGACGGTCATCATCTGCATCGGCCGTTAGCGCCCGCCAGCTGAGTTCCAAATCCGGCACCGCTGATAATGTACCTTATGACAAGTAAAACGGACAGTTGCGGCAGAGGCACGACGATTCCCTTGACACGATCGCTACTCTCTCTGCATGGCTGCATAGCTAACTAGGCGGACTCTACGGTCTTCGTGGTGACTCACATCGACTCTCCGGGCCCGAACTTCAGGAAGCCGGGGCTCCTGCTGATGCTTGTCGGCGCAGGCATGTTCAAGCCCTCCGCGATCCTGATGGCAGCAGCGCTGTTCGACACTCCGAGCTATCGCGTTCTATTCCCGACCGCCGACAACCCGGATGCGTACGCCGCCAATCAGCGAGAGTTCGCCGACTACTTCCACGCGATCACCCACTCGCTGATCGAGTTCGACGAAGGTCCGCTGTCGAGCGATGCAGAGTCGTTCCGGCCTCATCGTAGAAGACCCGCCCTGCAAGGCGGGTTTTTCATTGGCCATATTAACCTCCGGGATTGCTACAGACATTCAGAGAACTCGAAGGTTCGCAAAAATGGGTGTTTTTTGAATGCACCCAAGCGGAGGTGGTCTAGACCCACTACTTGAAAAACGAGCATTCTTGGCATGTCAGAGCAGTTCGTAGGGGGGCAAGACGTTCGATACACGGCTGTGGGGCCGGAATTTGATCCACAGTTTGCAACTTCAATGAGCTGTGTCAGGGACCCTTGGTATCCTTCAGGTAGCAAAAGAAAAGATCTCAGTTGATTCAACTGAGATCTAGTCTTCGATCAGCGGCGGCAACCGCTGGTCATGCATCAATTCCGTTCTCCAGTCAAGTCGAAAGGTTAGATACATGAATAATGGTAGCCCCGATGTGCCGGGCCCCGAAACCCGCCGCTCACATACGAGGTCGTTTTTCAGGCCTATATTTCGCCGCAGGTGGTTAGGGTTGGTCAATGTCGCCGCACTCGTCAGGTTGGTCACTGCCCTCCTGTACGCATGGCTAGAGTCCTGCAAAGACGGTCTGATCGATGCTCGGGCCTGTCTGCCCGGCTTCGATCTCCTGCCTTCAACACCGTAGAAGTTTTATGGACCCCGCTTACGTGAGCCAGGGACTGTGACGTAAGCGGGGTCGAGGGTTGGCCTACTGGCCGGGGCGGGAATCTCTTCCCACGCCCGCGGAGTCCGTCGGGGGTCAGGGTTGGCGAGGCCACCCTTGATGGTGGGCGACAGCATGTTGAACTTCGCGAGCATGACGACGATGGACCGGGTTTCCCCGTTTTCGATCTCGAGGTGCACGAGATCACCGCGCTGAGCAGACCCTTCACTGCGTCCGGCTGGGCATCGAACTATACGGGCTCTTCGAGGTCTGGGTGTTGACGAACAACGACAGTGGCCAACTCCTCCCCAGCCGCCTTCGCCCCCGGACAAATCCGAGACGCGAATGGATTTGAATGCCATTCTTGATAGGCGGAATTACCTAGCGGAGACAGTCACAATAAGACATATCCACGAAGAACAATTGTGACCTCCTTGCCTACTTCAGGAGATCGACTGCATCTAGTGATGTCTATTGGAGGTCACGCGACGGTTCTTCGATCTGGAGTTGCTGACTCGACTCGTCAAACTCGATGGCTTCTCGCGCTGTGGCTTGATGCGCATTCCACTCATCAGCCTGTTTCATGCGCTTCTTGTATTCCCTCTCGGCGCGCTTGTCCAACTTATGTCCGTCGCGCGAGAACACTTTCAGACCCCCGCGGCTCGCGCTCTCTGTCCACTTCTTTTGGTTCGCTCGGATGTCACGAACCGCCTCTGCGATGTCGTGCACACCCCGTCTAACAATCCAGTGCCGCATCTTGTAGATGGACCAATCAAGCACGATGTCGGTGGACAGCTCTTTGCCATTCACACCGAGGTAAGTAACCGATCCTGTGTGCATATCTGGGAGAGTCGTGTCACGGCGATACCTGCCAAAGTCCCAAACCGTGCTCCAGTGTTGACCTGGAGCTAGTGCTGGTATCAGGTCTGGGTAGCCCACTTCCTGGATCACACCCCCGCCATTACTCGACTGCGGTTTTGGCTCAATAGTCACCCGGACATCACGGGCGATCGTGGTTCCGTAATTCCTGATGACTAGATTCAGGATCTCGGGCGTTCCATCGACACCCTCCATTGTCACGACAACATACGGCTGCGACTTCTCAAGTTCGAGACTCTTTGCCTGCTCCCTCGCGGCAGAAGCCTCCTTGAGCTGCCCTCTCGCGTAGATGATCGCGACAACCGCCACGACCGCCGTTACTACCGCTGCGGCCGCACCTATCCAATCCGTCAAGCTGGGACCGGCCTCGACGGCTCTCAGGAGCCGTTCTATCGCGTATTCGAACTCATCGAGGGTCATTCCCACATCCTGGCAGAGCAGCTCTCAGTGGGACGCTCAATGGGTGTAGTGTCACGACGCTCACGTTCACCTCGCCTCGGCGCAGAACTTCGTGGCCCAGCTCCCCACGGTGGCCCTCGCCGACCCGTCATGGTCCAGGACGAGAAGTACCAACTCCGCTCCTGTGAAACAGACCCTATCGTTGTGGTGATCTCTCGTGAAGACCCACCGTTCAGATCGATCACGCGATCCATATCGCTCACTACCTCCATCAAGCGAGGTGCCGGCGAGTAGACTCCGCCGGCAAGTTCGACTAACGCAGAAGACTCACTGAAATGTCCACCTGATGATCAACCCCATTGATGGGGCGTATGCCGCGATTGTGCCGATCGCTTCAAGGCGAAGGTCGGCATCTCGGTAGTGGATGACCAACGAGTCGTCGGAGATCGTGACGCTCGCCCACGTAGTTCGCCTGAGTGCTGGTGGAGTGCTCGAAGACCTATGACGTCACTTCAGATCCGAACCGCACCCCAATCGCTTGCCTCCGTTGCCGGTCGGGTCGTATTGATACACCCCCGTATCCGAAATGCTCTGGCGACGATGATGGCACTGGATCCCCGAGCCCCCAAGTGAGGGTTACGCTGTCGGCTCCCTCCTCGATTAGGACGGATTTCATGACACGGAGAACTGCAACCTCAGCCATGACCACAACTTTGGGGCAGCCCCCGAGCCTTCCATGGCGACCGTCTCATGATGACCCTCGCAGTCGTTCGACAGCTGCCTCGGGCGAGTTAGATGCGCCAAAGCCGTCGATCAAACCGGATTGCAGATTGTCATCGGCATGGCTCAGCCGGTACCCATCGAATTCCCGCTCGATCCGCCACGGTGTTTCGACGAGCGCACCGTCGACCTCCTGGACGACCATGTAGTTGTCGTCCTCGATTCCGCGGGCAAGAAAGAGCCCTCAACGAGTATGCATCGTGGCGTGTAACTGATCACCGACTTCCGGGAGTCACTACGATTCACCCATGCCGCGCGTTGCAGATCCGATCGATTTCGAATTGATACTCACGCCCAATCCTGAGGCGCCGGAGGGACTTCGTGTCGTCGCCGAGCAGTATTGGGAGTTCGAAGGTATTGACCCCGACACCGACGAGATCTGGTGGACGAGAAAGACCAGCGTCATCGACTACAAGCCATGGTCAGGAACTGCCTACTACGCCGCTGCAGCAGGAGTTCAGGCGCTATCCCCGACTTTTGCATGTTCCAATTGCGAGAAGCCACTCACCTTGTCGTCTCGTCAGACGCTGGCTGATGCGCGGCGGGGATCATCCGTGCAATGCCGTAACTGCAATGGCACGGTAAACGATCGGTCTGCTGCGATCCTCAATCCGAATGCTCTCGCGAAACGCGCGCGTCGTCTCGAGGACGAGCGAGTCTCGCGAGATGCATACGAAGCAAAGATTGCGGAACGTCAGCAAGCGCGTGAGCAGGAACAGCGACTAGTCGAGGCTCGGCGCAATGTCGTAGAGGCCGAGTATCCGGCTGAACTTGACGACGGAGGGAACGCCCTAGCAAACGCCACTCTCCGCGCAAAGGTCGGGGCGCTCGCCGCAATTCATGCGTTCGAGACGCCTTCGGGTCTGGTCTATCCCGTGAAGTATGACGCCACTCTCGCGCCCAGCTTCGAAACGTCCCGAGAACTCTTTGTTGCTGCATTTCGGGCGAAACTTTTTCTCATTCATCCGACTTCTGCACCGTCGGCGTTTGTGTGGGACGACGAGGACCCGCTGGCGATGACTGGATCGTTCTATCCGGAACAAGCGAGATTTGTTGCTCCTGGAGAAGGTCTGCTTACGAGGCGCCTCGAAGATCACTCGAGCGGATTACGATCGGCGCTCGATGTCGAGTCGCTCTGGTCGACTGACCGACGCGACCTCATTGCACTCTCGGTAGAGCTCGTTGCCGACGAGGCGATCCGCTATTTCAGCTATTTCATGATGTCGCTGAACCTCCCGGACCCTGCGGTCGCGCACCTTGAGACACTGCGTTCACATACGGCAAAGGCTGCAACGAAATTTCCACTAGGGCAGATCTACCGAATGGCGTGGTCATCTTCGCGCGACGCATTAGCCGCTCATGAGCGGAATCGAGGGATGAGCAAAGACAACGCGGCCACCCATGCAGTCAATCGATTCGGACAATGGGTTCAGCGTGCGCTCGACAATCCCGACAGTCTCGGAGAACCATTCAATGAAGACACGCTCAACCTTCCGCTGAGCGCTGCCACTGACATCGTGTTCCGCGTCGTCCTCGGAATGCAGCCGATGCGCGCAACGCCAAGCGAAGTGATTGACGCGCTCGGCGGTTCTCCGGATCAACAACTGCGCCGGGAGTGTGATTGGCGAATACCGGAGCGAACGGGGCTGATCGAGTGGCTTCGGACGGACCAGAGCTGGACTGGGCAGGCGTTCCGCGAAGCTCTCGAGCGCGTTGCCGATGAACAACCTTCCTTGTGCGCACCTGGCTGCGCCCACGAAAGAGCTTCCACAGTGGCTTACCAGTGTGGCCAGGCGTACGACCGCATGGTTTCTCGTCTCGGCGAGCAAGACTCAACGCTCGCGGTTGCAGAATCGACGCTGATCGGAAACAAGTCGCCGTACGACGGTCTGACCGGAAATCTTGTGCTTGCCAAGGTGCTTGTCGAATTGGGCTGGGTTGCGGTCGATGAGGCCGGCGAGGAATAGACCCGACGCCCGTTCTCATCTTGCAGGTGTTGACGAATAGACAACGAGCATCGACGTTCCTGAACGATTGTTCAAACTCGGTCATCCACCCGTTGTCGGGCTGCGGTGGCGAAGAATCCAGCCCGGGTTTATCCGCCGATTCCGATGAGGAGCTCACCATGAGTGAGAGCAGTCCCGTGGCCGGCACGACCAGGACCATGAGTCCCGTGCGTAATCTCTCAGTGCGCATGAGCGAAGACCGGCGGGCAGGCGCAGACCGTTTGCGACAGCCGCGACAGCCGCGACAGCCTTGTGTAGCTAGCCGTTACACGAAGATTGAAAGTTATGGTCGATGCCGTAACCGAGAACTGACGACCAGAGTTAAGTGGCGCACGTACGCAGATTCGACGAATGCACCGCCGAGAGATCCGGCACCTCTACTATGAAGTCATGCCCAAGGATGAACAGCCCAAGGACAAGCAGCCGAGCATTCCTGCACTCCCCGTTCGTCAGTGGTTGAGAACTTGGGAAGAGATCAAGTTCGACGAGTCACAGCATCGGCGACGGCCACCCGAACAGTTTTACGTTGCGTCCATTCGAGCCAACCAACTCCGAGCGCTCTGCGACATTCATCGTCGTTCTTCGTCCCACAAGGGGTCGAGAAAAAGTGATCTCGGTGTTCAGCGAAGACACAATGAAGAACGAAGCGAGGAAATCGCTGAATTTGTTCAACATGGGTTCCCCTGGTCTGCGTTGTCGGGTGCTGATCGTCGCTCTGGACGGTACGACGATCTAAAGAAGCCAGGATGGTTGCCGACCGCGATTGTGGTGAACGTCTTGTTGCCTGACGACGTTCGAGAAGGCGGTGCAGTTGCCCCCAATGACATCGTAAAGATTTCGCAGACGGGAACGTTCGCGGAAATCACGCTGCCAGAAGGTATGAGCAGCAATTGGAAGCCCAAGCAGACGGCGCCCGTCGAGGTCATTGATGGTCAGCATCGTCTTTGGGCCTTCGACGAAAATACCGACGAAGACTTCGAGTTGCCCGTGGTCATATTCCACGGACTTGACGTCAGTTGGCAGGCGTACCTCTTCTACACAATCAACATCAAGCCGGCCAAGATCAACACTTCCCTTGGGTTCGATCTCTACCCGTTGCTGCGAACCGAGGACTGGCTCGAGCATGCGGGTGGTCCTACCATTTACCGCGAGTCCCGAGCCCAGGAATTGACGGAAGCGCTGTGGTCCTATCCAAAGAGCCCGTGGCATCAGCGAATCGACATGCTAGGTGACGGCGGACGCAGGTCGGTCACGCAGGCCGCATGGATTCGCTCGCTATTGTCGACCTTCGTCAAGAAATGGGAGAGCAACCGGGTGCCTATTGGAGGCCTCTACGGCGCGCCCGCAGGAGCTGATCAGGCGGTGCTTCCCTGGACACGATCCCAACAGGCCGCGTTCTTGATTGCAGCCTGGTCACATCTGCGCGACGAAATCGCAGTAACCGAGGCACCGTGGGCGGCCGCCCTTCGTGAAGAATATCCGGAGGCTGATGGTGATGTTGCGTTCGCCGGCCCAACAACCCTCCCTAATACAGATCAGGGCGTGCGAGCAGTACTCTCGGTGTTGAACGACCTGTCGTTCGTTCGTGCGGACGAATTGGATCTGAGGAACTGGCCGGCGAGCGACTTTGCTGAAGGCACATCAGAGATTGGGCTCAGCGAGAGCCTTAGGTCGCTCTCGACCTTGAGAGCTAATAACTTCCTGCGGGAAATCGCGACTGAACTTGCTTCATATGACTGGAGAACTTACGGCGCCCCGGGGCTGACCGATTCACAACGCAGCTCCAAGGCGCGGTTCCGCGGAAGCACTGGTTATCGGGAGCTGCGTCAGGATGTTCTCTCTCATCTCGCCAACGGCCGGAACGAACAAATCGCCGAAGTTGCATCGGAAGTGCTATCGATGCTGGGTCTGGACCGTCGATGACCCAATCAGGGACGGGAGTGAATGTAAGCCTTAGCGCTGCCGCCCAGAATGACCTCGCGCTTGCCAGTGCTCAGGCGGTCGTAGACACTTACGCCAAGCTCGATCGGTACTTCAGGAAGGATCGCTGGCTTGGAGCACAAAATTCCTATCGCCGCGATACGGTCATGGCAATAAAAAATGATGTCACGAATGGCGGCGTCAACCAGAAGCACCTAGCGGAGTACATTGCTGCTTCGGCGCCACTTCACGCTTCGGACGGTTGGAGCTTTCTGGGACGGGCGATGCAATCGCATCTCGCAGGTGACACTGGAGCAGCTCGTCATCTCGCGTACTACGCAGAGCTCCGAGCGGCGATGTCAATCCTTGCAGCCCACGGCGTTGGAGTGTTCGACAAACAGCACTTCGTTGTCACGAGCCCCACGTCAGTCACCAAGGTCAGTGGTGCGGGAGCTACGCACACATTTACTTGGCAGGCGCTTCAGTGGTGGTCAACAAAGCCTGGTTCGTGGTCATTGGTGGGAGACGTCATTCGCCCATACGGGCGAAACCTGAGCGAATGGCTCGGAGCAGCCCCTAAGTACTCCGGCTGGGGTCCGATCGCGACGAGCTGGATCGAATCTCTCGGTCTCGACATTCAACGGGTTGCTAACGACCAATTCTCGCGAAATGAAGCCAGCTACCGCCCAAACCGAGTAGTGGAACCAGATCTCGTCGACACGTCGGCGAGTGCTCGGTTCGCCATTAACTTGTGGCGCGCCCTTGAGCCCGGACCCAATGGGTTTCCAAACCTTGACCTACATTTGCTCCGAGTGACCTTCGAGCGAGCATTTGAGGCCGTAGAAGGAGCTGGGCCCACTGCACGCCCCGGGCCATTCGCAGCCGCGGCGAACGCAATAGCGAAGGTCGCGGGTGTCGGCCAGACAAGCTCAAGAACGGCTAACTTTTTGATGCGCTCACAGCAGCCGCTGGATCTAGACATCCTCCGGAACGCTGCACAGGACAGCGCCTCCTCTGACCGTTCCCACCACATGCACGTGATGTCACGCGCAGCGCTTCTCTTAGTTCTCGCAACCACAGCGTCTCGTCGACTCATCGAGGACGCAGGATCGGGCCTAGACGATACGTCGTTCTGGTGGGAAGCATTGGGTGTTGAACGAGGTATCTGGCGCACGGCACCCGCTACGAATGACCTACGCGACTTCTGGGAAGACATAAGTGATGAACTTGACGTCGTTGAGGACTGGCTCGATCGAGATGTGGGCAATTACACGAGTTTGGACTTAGCTGCAGCGTGCCCACGAATTTTCAGCCGCCTCGCTCAGTTCGAGCTGCCAGGACTGTGGGGAATGTCGGCGTGAAGTACATGGGATCCAAACGGTCTCAGTTGCAGAACGGCCTGGGTCTCCAGCTCCAGAAGGTCCTCAAGCCTGGCGACCGATTTGTCGACTTGTTCTCGGGGTCTGGCGCCGTCGCAATGTTCGCCTCACAGATACTGCCGGTTCATGTCACGGCGGTGGATTTGCAGATGTACGCAGTGGCCCTCAGTGGCGCCGTGGTTCGGCGAACAGTGCCCCTCGACCCAGGCAAGTTCGGCTCGAAGTGGACTAGTCGGGCGAGCGAGCTAATCGAGCGAGACGCCTCGGTGGCTCTTGAGCGCAGGATGCTTAGCGAAGCGCTCGACGCGGAAAAGGTCCAGGCGCTCCGGGAGATCGCAACTCAGCACAGTGATGTCTTCGTTCGCTCGTACGGGGGGCACTATTTCAGCATTGAGCAAGCTCTCGCGATAGGCACGTTGCGAGCCAATTTGCCGACCAAACCGACTGAGGCGGAAGCCGCACTTGCCGCCCTCATCTCATCCTCTAGTCGCAGTTCGGCGTCACCGGGACATACCGCGCAACCATTCCAGCCAACGAAGAATGCCCTACCTCACATCGACGCGATCTGGCGAAGGAATCTGCTCAAGGAAGTGGCCTCGTCACTCGACGGCATTACTAGTCAGCACGCACAAGTCGAAGGACGGGCCGTACAGGCCGACGCAAATGAGTTCGCACAGAACCTCGAGGGCAACGAGGTCGTGTTCCTGGATCCACCCTATTCCGCCGCTCAGTACAGCCGGTTCTACCATGTGTTGGAAGCCGTTGCGGTGGGGGGCTATACCGACGTGTTCGGTGCGGGTCGGGCACCTCATATCTCGGATCGAAGTCGTTCGGAGTACAGCATGGTTAGCACTGCCAGGGCGAGCCTAGGACGCCTGCTCGAGACCCTCGCCGATCGAAGTTGTCGAGTTATAGCAACATTCCCCCAAGGCAGAGCCAGCAATGGAATGTCTGGCATGGATATCGTCGCCGATGCACGGCAATGGTTTGAGGTGGATTCTTCAGTTTCACGCGCAACCTTCAGCACCATGGGTGGCAACGGTTCCGGTAGATCAGCTCGTCACCAGGCCCAAGAGATGATCATCACCATGTACCCCAAGTGAGAACCACCGGACATTGCACGTCACATCCGCCGCTGACCTGCCAAACACCCGAACGTGCCTGTCTCGAACGCAAAATCGAACTCGCGTTCAACTTCAGGAGTTCGAGCCGCCCTCGTTTGAGACGTCGATATTCGGAGGCCCGATCTACTCGACGGACACATCTGGACAAGGCCTTCACGGCTGACTTGCGCACTAAGGTGGCGGCTGCGCTTGACGACACGCGGATGGCAGACCGCGCATTGCGGGAGACATTAACTAAAGCAACTCTACTTGCGAGCTCGCGACTGATGAGTTGAAGGCACGTCTAGCGACGATTACCTTGGACCGCCAAGCAAGATGCTCTTGACCAATCTGGACATGCTCGAACACCCAGAAGAGCTGTACAAGGGTGCGCCGGATCCGATTCGCAGACAACTCCTGGATGCATTCTTCAACCCCGTTCACCTCGCCGCAAATGTCGCCATCTCCGCGATAGGTGAGAGTTGGCGGGCTGTTCGAGAACTCGAAGCCGCCGCGGAGGCTCACCGCGAATCTCGGGCCGATAAGAACAGCAGGAGCCCCGGCCTCTCGGCGGGAAATCCTGCGGTTTATGCCTCTGTTGGCTCACTCGCGGACTTTCTCGGCCCTTAGGTTTGAGACAGACGACTTTGGTCGGTACGGCAGAACTTGGACCTGCGACCCCTCAACCCTGAGGGTAAAGTTCACACCACGTCCGCGGTACGCACGTCCGGAAACATCCCGGTCGGGGGGTGCGCGTAGGGCAGCGGCTCTCCCGGGTCGTTCTGATCCTTCGCTTCTGCGAATGGCCCATCCACATCCATGAGCACGGCCATGTGCGGGTCGAGATGGTCCCGCCACCAGATGCTAGATCCGGTCGCACCGTCGAGCCTGAGATGCTCCCATGACCGCCAGAGGGCCTCCAGCCGAGACACGGCCTCGGGGTAGCGCCACCATTCAGCCGCCCACCGCCGATGGGCTCTGCCCGGCGGGCCCACCACGCGCCGGTATTGCTGGATCAGCTTCTCGCGTACGAATTCGTCGACGGATCCAAAGACCAGCGACGGAGGAGCACTTGAGGGCACGACGTCGAGTGCATCGAAATCCGCGGCGTCCAGTTCATCATAACTATCGCCCATGAGGAACGTCCTCAAAAGCTTCGTCACCGCTCGATTGTTGAGCCGTGCGCTCCCTGAATTCACGAACGAATTGCAGACCACGCCCGCCCGGGTCATGCGCCGCGATCGACTGTTGGACCATCGCAGCATGAGGGCCGCGCATCCATGGCAATGTCTCGACGAGTGTGGCCAGTGATCCAGAAGCGAACACGACAGCTCGGCCACGGGGAAGGGCGCTGAGTTCCGAGATGTCGAGATTGCGCTCTCGGTGCGTTTGATGCGACGTCGACCGGTGGCCGCGCCCGACCGATGTCGAGGAGGTGTGCTTGTCGTAATCCCCCACCAGTTGAGACAATTCTCCGAGGAACTCCGTTTCCGCGACACCGCCGCCGTAAATCTTGACGTTGGACGAAGACCACAGTTTGCGAAGGCCCTCTCTCCCCCACACCTCAACGCCCTGTGACCAGGACTGCAGAATCGTCATGAGAACGATCCCCCGCGATCCGTAGTGCGAGTAGAGATCTGGGAGGTTTCGCCAACGGCACACGTTTGCAGCCTCGTCTAGCACCCCTAGCATCGGCACCTTGAGGCGCCCACCGCGCTGAGTGGTGGCCAACTCCTCCGCGGCCTCGACTGTGATCGCGGTTAGCGCGGTGACAAGCGGACCGGCCGATCCCTGGCCTTCCATTGACAGGCTGTACAGCGTGTCTTCGCTCCGCACGAACGCTTCGGGTGAGAACTGCGGCCGCGGGTCGGCGGTCGCGTCGCCACCCAGTGCGGTTACCCAGCGGACGATTTTGCCGATTTTCAGGCAGTCCACCATTTGCGCGGCGGTGCCGTAGACGCTGTCGCGGCGCTTGGGCTCGCCATTTACCTCACCGGCGACGGCGTCAGCCATGCCGTTGAATCCGTGCCGCTCCAGGATCTTCACTGGCTCGATTTCTCCTGGGCGGGTCGTCCAGGTGAACGTTTGCGTAATCGGCCGGCCGTCGAGCGCGGCTGCGAGAAGGAAGCCGGCAAGCAGATTCTCGCCGGCACGGTTAAAGTACGACGAGTTTTCGGACGAGCCGCCCGTCAGCGTTGATGATGCGAAGTGCGCAGCCAGGCGGGCTGCGCGGGTGTCGTCGGTGACGTAAGACAGTGGATTCCACCACCAGGTCGGTTCCTCCCGCGCAATGCCCTGTGGATCGAACACCCAGACGGTCGACCCGTTCGCGGCACGCACGTCCCGGGTGGCATCCACGACGTCGCGCTTGTTCGACGTCGTGACGACTGCGCCGGGAGCATCGATGATCGCCGGAATAACGTAGGAGGTCGACTTGCCGACTCGGGGGCCGGCAACCATGACGATCATGTCCTCCGCGGAGGCGTAGAGCCTCTGCCGACCCACGACGGTGACGCCGATCGTGACGCCGATCCAGCCGTCGACGCCGAGGCGCTGCGCCGTGGCGCGTGCGTTCTTGGCCGACAGCGAGGCAAGATCCTTGCCCTTGCCCATGAACTGGGCGGCCTCGTCGACGCGCGTGCGCCGCGAGCGGGCGCGGGCGATCGCCACCCACAGCAGAATGCCCAGAGCGAGGATGATCACCCCGGCCGCCACGGCGATCCAGGTGGCTGAGCCAGGCCAGGTCACCCTGCCGCGGAGCACCCCGAAGAACAGCTCAAACGGGTCACCAGTGAGCTCAGGATTCACGTCGTCGAGCTTCGATCCCAACGCCACGGCCGCCCACACCGTGCCGAGCACCAGCACAGCCAGCGTGAGCCCGACCAGGAGCAGGATCGTTGAGCCGTCGAGGCCAGGTGCGCGGCGCCGGTTCGAGGTGCTCATGCTGCGCCTTCCTCTGCTCGAGCTGCGCCCGGCACCTCAGCCTCGAACTCGCGTTCCACCTCGTCGGCGCTCTCCAGGCCGATCACCGGGTTGGACTCGTCCGGCTGCGGGAATGAATCGGCCGGGTGCCAGAGCTTGTTCGTGTCGTTGATCGCGCGCTCTGCTTCGATGAGCTCGACCTTCACGGGGATGCCCGGGTGGCCACCGACCTTGATCAGGAACTTTCCGCGCCCAGGCGGCTCCGCCTCGCGGCCGGCGCCGGTGTCCCACGCTCCGGGGTCCTGCCATGACGCCAACAGTTCCTGCTCCGCACGCGACAGTGGCACGGCGCTGGTCAGCATGGGCATCTCCGCGCCAGGCAGGCCGCCGGCGATCACCATGCCGCTGCGCTCGACGAAGCCGCGCGCCTTCATCCGGTCGGATTCGGTGGGCAGCGCGAGAAGGTCGCTCATGGTGTGCGAAATCATTGCCAGGCCGACGCCGCGCTGCCGGTTGAGGCGGGTGAGCGCGTCGACGCGATCGACCATGCCCTGACCGGCGCGGAGAGCACGCCACAGCTCGTCCAGCACCACGAGGTAATGGCGGCGTGGCTCCAGCCCGGCATCCGCAAGGGCGTTCGCAATGTTGACCGTGCCGAAGCCGGCCGACCAGCAGGCGAGCAGGATGGCGGCCTGCATGTCTGTATCGGAATCGTCGATCGAGGACACGTCGTAGACCACTGGGCGGTCGCGCATCATCGGCACATCGGTGTGGTGCGCGAACGTCTCTCCGAGGCGGCCGCCCGTGGTGAGGCTGATGAGTGATGCTTCCAGCTCTTCGGTGATGCGCCGGTAGCGGTCGTCGTCGCCGCGGTCGAGCGCGACCGCGCGCACTTCGGGTGGCGCCTCCTGGATGACCGCTAGCAGGTCACCGAGCACCGGGACGCCGGCCGCCCGGTCGTCGAGTACCTTCAGAGCGCGGTCGATGATCGCCTCTTCGCGGGCGGAGGGCGGGTTTTTCCGCAGGATCGTCAGCAGCGCCGACACCATCGTGTGGCGGCGGCCGTGGGCGTCCGCGAGCACGATCGCTCGCTCCTTCTCCTTGCCCGCCGCTCGCAGCCGCTCGGCAGCGGCCGTGGCCTCCCCGGGGTCGAGGATGTTGAGGTGGCCGCGGCCGCGGCCGAGGGTGATGACCTGGCCGCCGAGGGCTTTGATCATGTCCACGTAGTCGGGTTTCAGATCTCCCAGCACTAGTGGCAGGTTGCCGAGGCCGGCGCCGCCCGCGGCCATGCGCCGGATCAGCGTCGACTTCCCCAGACCGGGCAGGCCAAGGACGAACACCGAGGGATTGGAGATGAGTCCGGCGTCCTGGAACCACGAAATCGGGTCGGCGCACACAGTCGCACCCGTGAACAGCTGCAAGCCCAGTGGAACACCGATCATCGGCGTCCCAGTGCCGACCGAGAACGGGTGGAGCCCGCAGACCTGCACGGTAGTGCCACGCCACTCGTCAACGGGCTGGACGACGCTCGCCTCACCTCGTGCACGACCCAGCCACCCGCGGGGCCCGGGCCGCTTTACGGCGGGCTTCTTCTCCCGTTCGCGGTCGGCCTTCGATGGCTTGGCGGCAGCGAGCTCCTTCGGTTTCGATGCGCGGATCCTGCGGCGGGTGTTGTCGATCGCGGGCATTACAGCTGCTCCCTGACCTCGGTGGGGATGCGGAGGTGCTTGGGAAGTACCAGGCCGAGCGGGAGCGCCGCCGCGAACGCGGAATCTTGCGATCCGTGCACGACGCGCAGCCTCAGCCGTGCGGTGGCCGACAGGCTGTCGATCGCCGCTTTCGCGTCGGCCTCCTGGGCGGCATTCGTCACCGTGGCGGTGACGAGCATGCCGAAGTTCACCAGACCCGCCCCGGACGCCTCCTCCTGCGCGGTCGCCAGTGCATACTTCGTCGCGGTAACGCTCCGAGCAGTGGGCTTATTCGAGGACTGGAGGTTGAACATCGCCGCACGCGCATCCGCCTCGACGAGTGCGGCCGCCTTGGCTGCGTCGATCGGGCGGTACAGCAGCGTGATTCGCTTTCGGGCGACGTCGCGGTGAGGTGCGAGGAGCCTGGCTAGGATGCTCGAGGGTACGTTGCCGCGTGGGGCGCCGCTCATCATCCACGTCACCGACAGGGCGGAGTCGTGCCGGTAGGTGTCCCAGTTGGCCTGATGCGCGGTCGGGCCAACCTCCGGCCAATACAGCTCGGGCGGCTCGCCCGCCGCGTTGGCATCGTCGATCAACCGCGCGGCCGCGGGATCATAGGCCACGCGGATGACCTCGCAGAGCTCCTGGGCGCTCAGCGGGTGCGTCGCACCGGCGCCGGTGGCTGAGAGCGTTTGGGTCAGGCCCGGAAGTCGTGAGGCGAGTTCGCGGCCCATCTCGTCTGGGGTGCGCTTTTTGCCCCCGGCGCGCGCGGCTGCGTTAAAGGTGATGGCCACGTATGCCTTGATCGTGGCCGATCCGGCCGGGTAGTGCTCCACCAGGTCGTTGAGGATGCTCTTGGCGAACTCGGGTGCGTTCGGATCGATGCGCGAGCTCACCTCGCGCCGCAGCCTCGTGCCGGTGTCCGGTGCCGTCTCGATCGTCACCGACACCGCCTCGATCCCTGGCTCGTCTCCGAGGTTGGCCAGCCACATGCCCCACTCGGCCACCCACACGTCGACCTGCTCACGGTCGACGAGCGCAGCCCCATCAGGCTCGGTGCCAATGACGACCGTGAAGTCCGACGTGTTCGGCACCTGCACCAGCGCGAACGGCCGGCTGTAACTGTCGCGCCACTCCGTCAGCCGGGAGCCTGCCGCCAGGCCGGGCAGCTGCGTCGTTCCCCACTCGGCGCGGCCCAGCGGCCCCGACCGGTAGATGTTCGATCCCTTGCTCTTTGTAGCGATCCATCCCATCCGTGTTGTGGTCCGCATCAGCAGACTCTGGCCGTGCTTGTCCTTGACGGAAACCGTCAGCAAGAACAGCCCGAACACCAGAGCGGTGAGCAGGCCATTGACGATGGTCGACGCCATCGTGACGATCACACTGAACCCCGCCCCGAAGAACAGGATCGCGGTCCCGATCGTGCCCAGGCCGAGCAGGCCGGCCGTCTTGGGCTTGGTCCAGTTGCCGTACGCCGGGGGCGCACCATCTGTCGTTGTCATCGCACGAACTCCCTACGCTCCGGTTGCATCGTCTGTGGCCGACTGGACCGCTCCCTGAGCGGCCTCACCCACGGCCTTGGCCCGCTCCTTGACCATCTGCGCGCCCATCACGATCGGTGCGGCGGGCCCGGCCGCGGCAGCCCCACCTGCCGAGGCTCCCGCACCTGCGCCCGCAGCGGCTCCGCCAGCGGCCGCGCCGCCACCGGATGCACCGGCGCTCGCTCCCGATCTACCGCCGCCACTCGCGCCCGCAGGTGAGGGTGCCGGGGTGGCGCTGCCCTTCCCGGCCATGCTCGCGCCGCTCGGGCTGGAGTCACCGCCACCCCCGCTGACCCCACCTCCGCTGTTGCCAGCACTGCTCATCCGTCGAACCGCACCGCTGGCAACCTCGCCGCCGACCATTCCAGCGGCGCCGGCCAGAGCGAGCCCCCCAGCGCCACCTCCAGCGACTGCACCCGTCATCGGTGCCACGAACTTCAGCAGCGCCGGCAGCGCGATCAGCGCCATGAGCATGAGAGCCAGGCCGGTGAGGATCGAGTAGATGCCCCCGCCGTCGTCTTGGAAGGCGTCCGTGCCGGCGAGGCTGAACGCGGCCGCGTAGATCAGGGCGGCCGCGGGCTTGTACAGGATGAACGCCAGCGTCCAGCCGATCATCTTTCCGAACCACTGCTTGCCCATCTGCGTGTTGGTGAAGCTCGCCGTGAGCGGGAGCGCGCCCGCGAGCACGACCAGTAGGCCGCCCCGGATGACCATCAGCGCGACTTGCACGTAGGTCATCAGGAGGGCGATCGCGCCGAGGATGAGCACACCGATCACGCCGATAGGTGACCCTGCGGTCAGGGTGATCAGAGCGGCCATGTTCGTGCCGAAGCACTGGCTACCGGCCGCGGAGACGTCGCAGTTGGTCGCCCCCTGGAGAATCCACACGGAGAACTGGTCGGCAGCGGTCGTGGCCAGAGTGATCACGGCCAGGCCGGTGCCGGACACCACAACAAGGGTGATGAGCGACTGGATCAGGTCTTTGCCGGGCTGTGCCCGCTGCTCCCACGCCATCCGGATACCGGCAATGATGATGGACAGGATCGCGAGCCCGCCGACCCAGTACCAGAGAGCGTTCTGCAGGAAGCCGACCGTCGACGACGAGCCCTCCGGCGCTCGAGCGGAGAGAAGCCCGCCCACAAGGGCGGACGCCCCCGAGATGAGCGTAATGGCGATGAAGATCACGCCGAGCTTGCCCGCGTTCCGGATGCCCTCACCGCGGCGGGACTGCAATGCCATGAGCGCGCCGAGCGCGACGATCGACAGAACGGCGATCGTCAACCCGATGTAGCTCACGTACGAGAGGATCGTCGTGAACTGGTCGGCGCCGGGGTAGTTGGTGGGCAGCACCCCTGCGCCGTTGCCGGCCGTGAGCACCGGCGTGGGCACGTTGACCCACATCGTCCCGATGCTTGCCAGCGCCTTCCCAAGCCCTTCCAACACCCGGTTCATCAGCTCCTGCACGGCGTCGTTTGATGCCTGCGAGATGATGTTGCCTACCCCGCTGGACGCGCACTCCGGGGCGTGGGTCGCAAAATAGAGAGGGTTACTACACGGGTCCGCCGCAGCGGCCAAAATCAGACCCCCGCCCACGGGATGTATCCTCCGAGGTTCTGAATCTGGGTCGGTGCGTACGGCACCCCGGAGTCAGGTACGAGCACCTTCCAGTCGCCGCCCTCCCACTGCACCACCATTGGCAGGCTGATGAGCGCACCCTGCTGCGTGGTTGAGGACCAGGCAACGTCGATGGTCGCTTCTTCGGCCGTGTAGCTGTTCACCTTGAATCCGGCCACCTGCAACCGCACCGTGGATGGATCGCCCTCCTGCGGATTGGCCTCCAACTCTTCGCGCACACCGCCGGAAGCCAGCAACTCGTACAGCCGCGAAGTGTTCCGAGCGTCCGAACTCACCGCGAAGTAGCCGACTACCGCGAACAGTGCGCCCTCTGCCGTGTGGGCGTAGCAGGACCGGAACGTGCCATCGACCTCACCGGGGCCCGCGTCCGACCCCTCTGCAGGCGCAGCCATCGTGCCTACAAGCACCCACTCGTTCTCGGGTGCGGAGGTCAGGCTGCTCTCTTCCTCGAACCCCTCCAGCCCGCAGACGCTCGCATCTGCCGAGCTTGGTTCGGCGCTCCCCGCAGGTGTCGGTGCTGCGGTGGTCACCGGGTCGCCGCCGCGGGTGAGTGAGTTGACGAGCACGACGATTCCGGCCAGGACGATGATCCCGACGACGATGGCCGCGGCGATGAATCCGCGGCTCTTGAACGGGCTTCTGGTCTCGGTGCTGCTCATGCGTGGTTCCCTTCGGCAGAGTGGCGGCGGTCTAGGAGCCGGAAAGGAATCCGACGAGGGCGGTGGCGGCGCCGATGATCATCACGCCGATCAGGATGGCGACGAAGGTCTTGATGTGCTCGCCGCCTTCGCCGCGGCGAGAGTTGAACATGAACATCACGGCCACGGCGATAAGAGCGAGAATCGCGGCGATCAGGCCCACCCACTTCGCCCAGCTGAGGATCGTCGCAACTCCCTCGAAGCCGGGTGGTGCTACCGGGTCAGGGTCGGGGAGAAGGCCGGCGTACTGACCGGCTGTCGTGAGCACATGCGCGGCTACTAGTGAGAGAGACAAGGTGTGTCCTTTCAGTGGTGAGCAGGAGTGCTCGCGGTTGTGATTTCGAGGTCGGAGAACAGCTGGCGGAACTCTTTGTGCAGTGGCAAGCGTGAATCAACTGGGCTGACGCGCCAGGCATCGACCCACGGCAGACGCCACACGTGCGGTAGTCCGCCGGCAACAACTCGTTCGAGGTCGCGGAGTGGCTTAGGCGTACGGCCGGGAGCGTCTGCAATCACAACCAGTCCGGCCAGGTCAATCACGTCACCCAACGTGTTGGACGCCCATTCGATGGCGGCGAGCCGTGCCGCGCTGATGCCGGCATAGTTGCTGCGCGCCACCAGCACCACTCGATGCGTTGTGCCCGGCATGGTCGGGACAGGCCACGCGTGCCCTGCCGGGCGAGAACCGGCGGCGAGCATCGCGAGCGTTGACTCCCCCGCGCCACCGTGCACCCCAAGCCACCACACCGTCGCTGGCCACACTGCGTCTCGGCGCGGTAAGCGATCAACCACGTCCGGTGTGGGAATACCCGGCTGCGGAGACGTGACTTTCGTCCGGGCCCTCTCCCGGGTGGGAAATTCCCTCGACGGCGGGACCTCTTCCGTCGATCGATCCTGAGGAACTAACCACGGATTCAAACTCGTCAAACTGCCGCACCTCCCAATTTTGAGACTTGGAGTACCGAATGTCATGTTTCTTGCATCACCCTCGACACTGGTAGAACATGAAGTCATGGCCCCCATTGAGGGGTGACCCCGGGGCACGGAATTCACATTACCCAATTAGCTACTAATTGCTCGCATTGATACGCATATGCCCAATTCCGGTTACGCTCGACACTATGAACCTCACCGTTCCGACCTTTCCCAAGATTGAAGCAACCGTCGAAACAGATGCGACCGGGACCGTCTCCATCAACGGACACGTGCAGGACGTCTCAGCGAGCACGGACTCTGCCGTCCGTGCTGAGATCGTGGCCCTCGTAACCGCGACTGCGATCGAATTCGGCCGACCCGTCCGCCTTCACACACGCGACCCGCTCGGCGAACAAGACCTTGCAGTGCACCCGGACGGCCACATCGAACCCTTGTCGGGACTGGATGCCGCGGGGGCCGTAATGCCGACCGAGCCACCCTCTCCAGCGCACGCCGACGGTTCACCGGACGACTTTAAGTCTTCAATGCCGCAGGTCCTAATGCGTCGGCCGAGACCAACACTGGATGACCTCTTGCAGTCCCGCCCGCCGGCCCCTATCGGGCCCGCGACGATGGGCTGGCAAGGCACAGTTCGAAGACTCACCGGTGGACTCATTAAACCCGCCCCCAGCGCCGATGAACTCGCCCACCGCGACGCCATCGAACGCGTCGCGCGCAGCCTCAGCGGACCCCGCACCATCGTCGTCATCAACCCCAAAGGCGGCGCCCACAAGACGACATCGACAATGCTGCTATCTGCCACATTCGGCATCCACCGGGGCGGCTCCGTCCTGGCCTGGGACAACAACGAGACCCGAGGAACGCTCGGCTGGCGAGCACAACCGGCCCGCCATCAGAACACCGCCGTCGACCTGCTGCGGGACCTCGACCGCTTCAACGACATCCGCAACGCCCGCGTCGGAGACCTCGACAACTACGTACGGGCGCAAAACCCCACTCAGTTCCACGTGCTCGCCTCCGACGAAGACGCCGCCGCCTCCAGCACAATCGACGCAGCCGCTTTCGACAACCTGCACCACACCCTCAGCCGCTTTTACCGGGTGATCGTCGTCGACACCGGAAACAACATGCGAGCCTCCAACTGGGAAGCCGCGCTAGCCGCCGCCGACCAACTCGTGATCGTCTCCACCATCCGCGAAGACACCGCCAACTCGGCTGCATGGCTCGTCGACGGCCTCTACGAAAAGGGACACGAAGACAAAGTCCGCAACGCCGTCACCGTCCTCGCCTCCCCATCGAAAGTCGCCGACCCAGAGCTCGTCCGCCGGCTCGACTCCCACTTCCGTTCACTCACCCGGGCCGTGCACCACGTCCCCCACGACGACGCCCTCGTCGACGGCGGCACGCTCGCATTCGACGCCCTCGCGCCGGCCACCCGTGAAGCATGGCTCCAAGTCACTGCCACCGTGGCGGACGGCCTATGAACCGTGCAGCAACGGCGCTGCCCCTCCTCGCAGCACTCACCCTCGTCGGATGCGTCGCTCAGCCGGCGGTAGACCACACAAGCCCTCCGGCGACCACCGTTACGCCGACATTCGCCGCCAGCCCCAACCCAACCCCGCCCAGCGATGACGCGATGATCATTCCTGTTCCCGAAGCCAGCGGCGACAGCAAGAGCTCCGCGATCGTCGCAGCTGAAAAGGTCGTAGCCACATTCGGCCAGCCGACACTCGATGCCGAGACCTGGATGAACAACCTCTACCCCCTGATGAGTCAGGCCGGTGCCAAGGCTCACGAAGGCACCGACCCCGCTAAAGTCCCCGTACACAATGTCACCGGGACAGGTCGTATCCTCGACGGCTCGACCGACGTCGCGCTGATCGTCCAGGTGCCGACCGATGCCGGCCCCTACAACGTGAGCCTGAGCCGTGCCGGGACAGGTGCCCCCTGGCTCGCCGATCGAATCCGGCCCGCCCAGAGCTGATGCTATGGCGGACCACAAAAACACAGGTGCGCTGATCGCCGTCGGCGCGCCCCTGATCGTGTTCGCCACGGTCTTCCTGCTCATCGTGCTGGTCTTCACAGGAAGCGGTGCGGCCGCGAGTTGCGCCGCTACCGCAAGCACGGTCGATCCGAACAAGATACCCACCGACTCGGTCGCCGGGTTCGAAGGCGAACAACTGACCAACGCGGCCCACATCATGAACGCCGCCAGCGCACTCGGCCTCGACCACAAAGCCCAAGTCATCGGGATCATGACCGCCATCGGAGAAAGCACCCTCGTGAACGTCCACTACGGAGACGATGGGAACGGCGTCACCAACCCCGACGGCACCCCAACCTGCTCCCTCGGCCTCTTCCAGCAGCAATGGTGCCAGGGCACCTGGGGCACACGTGAGCAGGTCGTGGACCCGACACACGCCGCCACCGCGTTCTTCGAGCGCCTCATAGGCGTGCCCGACTGGCAGAACCTCGAACCGACCCTCGCCGCGCACAAAGTCCAGGGCAACGCCGACCCGTTTTACTACGCCCCCTTCTTCGAAGCCGCAGACGCAATCGCGACCGCCCTCGCCGGCGGCCCCAATGGTCCCGGCTGCGCCAGCGGCAGCGTCGTCCTGCCCCTCTCCCCCGGGTTCAACATGACCGACGACTTCGGGCCCCGAGGTGCCCCTACCAGCGGTGCCTCGAGCTGGCACCCCGCTGATGACCTCCAACACTGGCCCGGTAACTGCAAAGACCCGATCTACTCCATCGAGAACGGCACCGTCGCGCTCGTCGAGGGCTACCAGGTCTCCATCAAGTCCCCCGCCGGATACACCGTCTCCTACTTGCACATGGACCTCGCCGACGTCACCGTCAGCGTCGGAGACGCGGTAACCGCAGGCCAACAGATCGCTCTCACCGGGGACGAAGGCCCCTCAACCGGCTGCCACCTCGACATCCGCATCAACGTCGACGGCAACACCGACACCCAGGTCGCTACCCTCCCGACATCCGAAACCCTCGGCGCACCCGTCGCCGGGTTCATCGATCCCGAAAAATTCTTCGCCCTCTTTGGCGTCGAACTCTGCCCCGCCGACAGCTGCGCAAGGAACTACTAATGACAACAACCACCGCCTTCGGTCCGCATCAGGCATCCAGTCAACCATTGGGACTACGTGTCCAAAACGCCGCTTCGGAACGAGCGTCCGCGAGCAGATCCTGGGATGATACTCGATACGAGCCGAGACCTGGCCGCACCACCGACGAACGTCAGCTGTGCCAAAACTCTGACCGAATCTCCCACAACCGAGACCGGACGACTCATGACACACCCGCCTCCCGCCGACGAGGAAGACGCCTACTGGGCGTCATACCCGCCGACCCTGACAACAGCACAGCTGGCCAAGATTCTCAGCGTTGGACGCGTCACCGTCTTCACACGCCTCTCCAGCGGCATCATCCCCGCCTACCGGATCGAACGCAGTTGGGTGGTCTTCCGCGACGAAGTGCGCTCCTGGCTGGCGACCACCAACAGCCGCTCCCCTCAGACACCCGCATCGCCGGTGGACGTGCTTCAGGGCCTCGACGACGAACTCACCTACCGCGACCTCATGATTCTGTTCGCGAAATCGAAACCCACCATCTACCGATGGATGGAATCCGGCGTGATCCCCGCTTTCCACGTCGGAAGCCGCTGGGTCGTACAGAAATCGCAGCTGCGACAAGCCCTTCGCGGCTACAGCAACCAGACAACGGCGTTCAGCGAGTAAGCCCTCTCCCTGACATCGCCGGCGGCCTCATCGACGGTGTCCATTGGCATGCGCCCACAGGATCAAGAATCAGATTCAGAAAACCTCTGACACACCGGCCACCCTCCCAGAATCTGATTCTTAACCCCCCTAGATTCAGTGCCATGACTAGCCAGCGATACCGAGGCGGCCGGCAAAGCAAAGGCGACCGCCAAGCGCTCATCTCACGCGTCGCCACCCCCCTCGGCGAAGCAGTCCGCGAAAAGGCGGATGCTCACGGCATGAGCGTCAACGACTACATCGCCTCGGTCCTCGCCCGCGAGGTCGGCATGGCTGAACTCGCACCCCAGGCCCCGCTCCTCCCCCGCTACGAGGAGCTGCCGATCTCCGCTTAAAACGAAAGAGCCCGCCGCAACAGCGGCGGGCATCTCCCACAAACAAGCTCGAACCACCAGCTTCCAGGCACGAAGGCTCGAGCTCAACCAGATCAACCAACCCTCACGGGAGGTCTCCCTATGTTCAGGATTGTAGGCTCCGCCACAACTGAGCACAGCGGCAACACCGGCGTGTCACCAAATACCCACGCCCCACAGCTCGCAGCTGCAACCGACAGCGTGCGCCCCCCACCCAAGGAGGCCCGCATCACAGCCGCTTAACAAGAAGCGGCCCGCCGCAACGCGACGGGCCAAAGCCTCTCAGCCACGAACCTGCGAAAAGTTTGGCGACCCAAACAGGTACCGCGGCCGATCTCCCAACATGGACCGGATGAGCTCCGGGCATTTGTCGTACCCACCCACCGGAGTGGAGATATTCCCATCGTAACGCGCCAACCCCCCAGAAATGCAGCACAACCGGGCGGCGTGTCACCAAATACCCACCCGTCACAAAATACCCACACCGCATGGGAACTCACCCGCCGCATCAGCCCCCGCAACCAAGTCCGGATCATGGTTCGTGAAGCCGACGGCCAACTCCACGCCAACGAATACCCCCACCTGCACCGCCTCAACCCCCACACCCCCACCACGCCCTGGTGCATGAGGCTCGCCGATGAACACGGCACCTTCCGGCTGCTCTGCTTCGACTTCGACGCCAAAGCCGACGAACCCGAAACCGCACAAGACGACTGCGACGCACTCAGTACCCTCCTCGCAACCCACAACGTGCCGCACCTGATCTGCGAATCCTCCACTTCCGGCGGCCGCCACATCTGGATCGCCCCCCGAGGCGGGCTCTCCGCCATCGCCACAGCCGCCCTCGCCACCGCAGCCCGCGCCCACTACCGAAGCCTCGACCACGGCATGCTCCTCAACGCCCGCGAAGGCGCCGCCCGCCCGCCCCTGTCGCCCCACCGCAACGGAAGCCACTCCACCGTGCTTCGTGGCACCATCGACAGCCTCCTGGACGCAAACGCCGAACCGGCCGCACTCGCCGCCGTGACCGTCGCCCTCGAGAACGCGGCCCCCCGCGCGCACACGGAACAGAGCGGACCTTCCGGGCCCACCAACAACCATCGCCCCCACCGCAAGCTCACGAGCTGGGGTGAAGCCCACATGGCCACCGTGCGAGGCGGCAGCAACCCTTCCTGGACCGGGTTCATGTGCCTCCTCGCCGCCGCGACAGCCGGCTGGAGCACCCGCGACATCGAACACGCCGCCCGCACCGCCCCCGGCATGGAGCACTACCGCACCAAAAACACCGGCCGCGGCGCACGACGCCCCAGAGCCGCGCACGAAGCGGCAGAACGCCTCAACCGGCAATGGGCCAAAGCACAAGACATCGCAACCTTCCGCCAGGGCCTTCCGCCCACCACGCGCATCCAGGACCTCAGCCAGCTGGACAGCATCATCACCACCACCGAGGCACTCCTGCAGCGCCTGCACGCAAGCCCCGGCCGGTGGGGACGCACCGAAGCCGCCGTCAGCCAACGCTCCGTCCTCCTCGCTCTGACGTACCTCAGCATGCACACCGGCAAGGAGATCATCGGCGCCTCCATCCGCGACCTCGCCCTCCTCGCCGGCATCGGACGCACCACCGCCAACACGGCCCTCAAAGCGCTCACCACGGACGGCTGGATCGAAACGATCAGGACAGCAGACGGTCCCAACGCCCGCGAATTCAGGCTAACCCCCGACTTTTCCACACCCTCCGACAAGGACCGGTCACAACCCTTTAAGAACCCCCGCCCCCCGGGCCAACTCTTCAGCAACCGCACCGTGATCCTCAGCAAGCTGACCCATCTCTTGACCGACGGCCGGCATGACGTCTTTACTCGCGCTGGCCACGGACACACCGCCGGACGAATCTACGCAGAACTCCGGGACCGTCCGGACCCGATCACTGTCGACGGGGCAGCAGAGCTCCTCGGTGTAGATCGACGGACGGCGACCACCGCTCTGAGCCGCCTGCGTCACTCGCGACTCGTCATCAAACGTGGCGGCGGCTGGATACGGTCCGTTCGTGACCTCCGGGATGCCGCTGCACGGAAGCTCGGGATACTTGGAACCCTCGCTGCCCGAGCGCGACGCTACAGCGAAGAACGAGAGGTCTGGGCCTGGTGGCTCGCTGAATACGACACCATGACCAGCAGCCCACGTGAACGACCAAAAAGACCCCACGTCTCTGCTCGTCCCATTTTTCGCGACACAGGGTCCGGGGAACGGAATTGGCCCAGATACCCACGCTCAGCAGATGGCCGTGGAAACCATCGTGAGGCACGCGAATACGTGAACGCCGGGTACCTCAACCCCGACAGCCGCTGGCAGCTCGGCGACGTCGCGTAGACGACCACGGAGCAGGAGACTGCGGCTCCGGCGTTGTGACATGGCGGGCCGAGCCGTCACCAAATACCCATGAAGATCGCAACAAAATTCGATCCGCTGCATGATGTCCGCCATGGGCATCTGATTACGCCGCCGAACGCAGCGTTCGACCGGTTCGACGGCGATGTCTCATGGGTAATTGGTGACGGCCCAGAGCGCCGAATCGTGGGTATCTGGTGACGAACAGCGGCCCTGCGCTGTCCACACAAGCTCGTCACCAAAGTCCCCCGCGAAATCCATGGGTAATTGGTGACAGACGTGGGTCTTCAGTGACGCCTTCGTGGGTGTCTGATGACGCCGACGTGGGTATCTTGTGACAGCCCAGAACAGACCCAGAGGCTTCGATGCCTGCAATGACGGCGATCCCGGGCACGCATCAGGTGGCCCCCTGTAGTTCTACAGATAGATCCACCGGTAGAAGACATCACTTCTCGAGCCGACCACACAGCGGACCGGCGTTGAGTCTTAGGACTCGGACTCGAGCGGCCCAAATCTTGAACCAAACCCACCCACGCGACTACCGGCAGCGGACACGCGCTGCCAGCACGGCGCTCAGCGACGTCCTACGGCCATAAAACCCCCGTCACCAGTCCCCGCGGTCGTTCCGGCACACCTGAGCCCGTCACCGCGAACCCAAGGCCACCGCGCCTGATCGCGGCCCGTGGGTAACTTGTGACAGCCGCCCGTGGGCAATTGGTGACACCCCACGTCATGGGTACTCTGTGACGCCGTTTGTCACTCCGCCAACGGGCCGGCCGGCTAAATGAGCTCGACCCGACGTTTCGTCGGCGCAATATGCGGGCGCGACGGCCGCAGCACCAAAAACTCAGGAGTCACTTCAACGTTGAGCTCCGGGTACACCAACTTCACTTCGTGCAGGTTCTTGATGAACGCCGCCTTGAACTGACGGATCGACCCGTACTGGCCACCGAACTGATCGTTCAACTCCGTCCACCGAATTTTCGCCGGCCTCGTCAAGGTGAACACTCGGTACGTCGCCCATAGGTAGATATCGAGCCTCATCGGCGACGAACCCAAAGCGCGCATCGCCTCCAGGTGCACCGGCACTGGAGCATCGACGATCGACCGGTAGAACGACTCAGACAACGTCACCGACGACGACCACAAACCCTTATTCTCGTCGCCGACCTCCTTGGAGAACCACAACTGCACGGTGTCAGCGATCTGGAAGTACTTCGTCACCTCACCGCGGCCGTTCTCATTCATCGCTAGGCCGCGTACGAACAGCTGCGAGCCAAACAACCGCTGCAGCTGCTCGGTGAGTCGCTTCGCATCCCGCCCGCCCTTGGCCAAGCCGATCTTCTGCATGAACGTATTCATGCTCGAGCCCAGCTGGAGGACCGGGGTCTGCGTGCGGACCGCTTCTGTTGCAATCCAGGTGAGCGCATGCCGAGGCAACAGCCCGTACGCAAACCCCTCGTACTTCGTGCCATCCGCGTTCGACAGAAGAGCAGGACGCATCGTCAACTCGACATCGCCGTTCTTGCGAGTCCAGAAAGGCACATCGCCCGGGTCTCGGTACGGCAACGACACCTGGGCCCACACCCGTGCGCTATAGCCAACGAGAGGATTGCTGTCGTCCTGCTCCTGAGCCGCGGCGAAATTCAGCGCCTTGAGGCGATCCCGCGAAATTCGCGGCACCGACGGTTCGACGGCGCTCATGACGGATCAGCCTTCTGAGCTCCACTCCCCCACGTGGACCGGATCGCCATCTCGACCGCGGCACGCAGACTGATCCCCTCACGGGCCACCACCTCGTCCAGCAACTCGCGGTTATCAAGCGACACCCGAGTGTTCAGCTGGACAGCGACATCACGCTTCCTCGGGGGCTTGCTGTCGATCGTCGTCATCATTCCTCCACAGTGCTAGATAGCTCGCTAGCGTGCTATCAATCCTGACGCCCCCAGTGGAAGCCCCGCGGATTCATCCCCGGCGCGTCGAATACGGCCCAAGCTCGCCGCCTCGAGCTGACGGCTCAGGGAGGTGGGACATTGGTGCTGGCTACGCCAGCCAGCGGAGCCGCGACGCGGCAGGTGCTGACCGAGATTTTCCGTCTGTCTGGCCACTCCACGATAGTTCGCTCCCGAGCCTGCGTTCCGGGCTTTCGCGGCATATCCTCGCTGCGCTCCGGTATTCCACGACCCGGCACTCCGGCACGTCCGCTCTCAATCGCTGCGCCTGCCAGACAGGCAGAAAAAACAGTTGAGGGAGAGAACCTAAATGACAACCACCAACGCCAACTCCACCGCGCAGGGCACCGTGGAGCACATCGACCCGAACCAGATCGTCGTCGAAGCCAACGTGCGGACGGACGCGAAACTGCCCACCGAATTCCTGGCGAGCATCAAGCAGAACGGGGTGCTGACACCGATCCTCGCCCGCCGCGACGAGCACGGGAACGTCATCGTGCGAGCCGGTCAGCGCCGCACCCTCGCGGCCCGTGAGGTCGGGCTGGTGAGCATCCCCGCCTACATCGTCGATGCTGACGAGAAGACCGTGGATCGCATCATTCAGCAGATGGCAGAGAACGAGCACCGCGAGGCCGTCACCGACGCCGACCGGGTAGCTGCCTACCAGCAGCTTGCGTTCGAAGGCCTCACGCCGACCGTGATCGCCAAACGGCTCAACACCAAGCCCGCGACCGTGAAGGCCGGAATCGCCGTGGCGGAAAACGCCGCCGCCGCGTCCGCCATCGTGTCGCACTCGCTGACCCTCGACCAGGCAGCAACTCTGATCGAGTTTCAGGGCGACGACGACACCGTGGCGGACCTAATCGAGACCGCGACCACCGACCCGGGCCAGTTCGCCCACGCCGCCCAGCGGGCACGCGATGAGAAAGCTCGGGCCGAGGAGAAAGCCGCAGTTGAAGCCGAGTACGCCGCACGGGGATACACGGTGCTCGATCGAGAGCGTGGCCACTACGAAACGGACTACACCCTTGTCCGCAACCTCGTGAGCGCAGACGGTGAGAGCCTTACCCAGGAGCAGGTCGATGCTGCCGAGGGTCGTGCCGTCTACGTCGGAACCTACTTCGGCGGTCAGGTGCGAGCGATGTTCTACATCGCCGACCCGAAAGGCGCAGGGTTCCGGAAATCCAGCGGACACGGTGCGACCACCGGACCGATGACCGACGAGCAGAAAGCCGAGCGCAAGACGCTGATCGCCAACAACAAAGCATGGGCCAGCGCCGCGGTCGTCCGCCGAGAGTGGCTCGCGTCATTCCTCTCCCGCAAAACCCTTCCGAAGGATGCCGCACAGTTCATCGCCCAGGGACTCACCGTCCACGGGCTCACCGTCGGCTCCGCATCGCGCGACGGGAACGCGCTCGCGCACGAGTTGATGGGCGTGGAGCGCGGCGGGTACTACGAGCGCGACAAGCTCGCGGGCATCGTGGCCAAGACCCCTTCGAAGGCACAGCACGTGACGCTTGCTGTGGTGCTCGGAGGCATCGAGTCGAACACGAGCAAGACGACCTGGCGCTCCCCCGCTTCCCGCGACGGCCACTACTTCACCCAGCTCGAAGCCTGGGGTTACACCCTCAGCGACGTCGAGAAGATCGTCACCGCCGAGGCGCACGCCGACGCCCCGACCGAAGCCCCTGGAGCCGAACAGGACGACTCGGGCAATGAGGCAGACCAGTCCGAGGAGTAGCAAGCCCCCGGCGTGGCGGCTCCCCTACTGCTGTCACGCCGGGCCACTCCCCCGACCCCGGCACGGAGGCCGGAACCTCCGACCGACAGCGGAACGCCGTCGCGGCCGGCGCCAGCCCTATCGAAGTGGAGCGCCGGCGCCGCCGGCGCCGGTCCCGATCGAGATCTGAGCCGCTGCGCGGCACAGTGCCGCTCGAGCACTTTTCCGTCTGTCTGGCCACTTCACGATAGTTCGCTCCCGGCCCTCCGTGCCCACCAATCCGGACGCGCCCTGACGGGCTCATTTCGCCCGAATTGGCACGCACTACGGGCCGTCCACTCTCAATCACTGCGCTTGCCAGACAGGCAAAAAAACGGTTGAACGAGAGAGAACCCATGAGCACAACCCTTGAAAACATCGTCCGTGGCCAGATGGTCGCCTACCTCGTCGGGCGGGCCATCACCTGCCCCGTCACCGGAGCGGTGCTCGACGCGCGGACATGCGTGGCATTCACCGATGCCGAAGGCGACCCGGCCTACGTCGTATCCCCCGAGGCGTGGGAGGCGATCAAGACCAACGCAAAGGCCCGCGCCTACTTCGAGGGCACCCGCGGATTCACCCTCCCCGAGAACAAGGAGCCGTCGTGCTGACTCTGTCCACCCCCGCAGGGGACACCATCACCGCCGCCAATGAGATCGAGCTGGCCTCGAAATGGCTCGACAAGCAGCACGGCGAAGGCTGGGAAGGAGGCGTCATTCCATTCGACGAGCACGACGCCGTGTGGTCGACCGTCGAAGAGCTCGACCTGATGCGCTCCGGCCTGATCGACGGATTCACCGTCACCGAACCCACCACTTACGACCACTGAGGAGACACACCATGACCACCACCTTTCGCGGCATCCTGATCGGCGCCGCCCAACTGCAACAGGTCACCGTGCCCGCCGAGCAGACCTGGCGAGCCATCCAGCAGGCGATCGACGCCCGGAACTTTGACGTCGTCCGCTGCAGAGACGGCATCGACCTCTACGTGGACGACGAAGGCGCGATCAACAGGGCACCATTCAACCTGCCACTGACGATCATCGCCCACACGCTCGGCCACCCCACCGCCCTGTTCGGCTCGGCGCTCGCGCTGACCGCCGATGACGAGGGCGACACGAAAGGACTCAGCGACGAGCAGGCCAAGGCCGTCACCGACGCGATCGAGCAGAAGCCCTCCCCCGAGGTTGTCGACGCCGTGGTAGCGACGCTGAGCGTGCACCCGGCGTTCGTGCCGATCATCGCCATGCTCCGGTCTCTTTAACCCGCCCGGGTGCGGGGCGGCCACGGAGGCCGGCCCCGCACCCTCCATCCACATACCACTAGCCCAAGGAGGGCACCATGAGTATCGAACCCCCAACCATCCCGCTCCCCCAAAAGGTCGCGGCCGCCGTGGATTTCATCCAGGCCCAGTGCATTCGCGAAGAGTGGATGCTCCCAAGCGACCTCCCCGACCAGGCCACCACCTACCGGTACGTCACCGACTCCTGCTACCTCCCGGAACGTGGCACCGGGTACGGAAAACCCGGCGCCGGCGAATTCGAGGACTACGGCGACGAAGCGGCGCACGCCTACCTCATCGTGCTCGCGTGGGAGCGCGTCGAATGGGAGCTTCGCACCGACCCCGCAGATGAGCACGCGGGCGAGCTCACTCAGGACGAGGCCTTGGAGGTCGAAGGCCAGGTGCAAAAGCGCACCAGGAACCTGTCCTGCCCCTCCACCGGCATGTCACACCGTCTCGGAGGAACCGTGCTTGCGCCGATCTGCCTCGATTGCGAGGTAAGCAACTGACACCACCCACTCCCCCACGCTGTCGCCACCGGTTGTTCCGCCCTCTCTCGCGCAGTCGATCGGCGGCGATTTGGCGCGCACAGCTCACGAATAGGGCGGCTGGCACGGGACGGAGCCCGCACCGCAATCGGACGGCCGGCGAACCGGCCGACTGTCAGGCACCCACGGGTGCCGTTCTTGTGCCGTGAAGCCTTCGGCAGTGTGCGGTCGGCCGACCTGAGCGCCAGTGCTTTCGCGGCATATCCTCCCTCGCTGCGCTCAGTCCGGTATTCCACGGTCACTGGCGCTCCGGTCGCCTCTCCCTGGCGGCGGTCAACCGCCTTCACGGCAAAACAACGTGAGGGGTTGGTTGAGAGGAGAGAGCAATGCGCAAGGTCACGAGCACCCGCCCCAGCAAATCCCCCGAGGAGCGCCGCGCCCACGCCGAGACGCTGCAGGCGTCGATCGTTACCGAGGTCGAGAAGCTGCGCGAAACCGGCGAATGGGAGCGATTCCTCACGTTCGCTCAGGCGTTCCACAACTACTCGTTCAACAACCTCGTCCTGATCCTCACCCAATGCCCCACCGCGACCTATGTCGCCGGGTTCCGGAAGTGGCAGCAACTCGGCCGCCAGGTGCGTAAAGGAGAGCGCGGCATCCGCATCTTCGGGTTCCGGCAGAAGAAGCTCACCGGCGACGCAGGCGACGGCGAGAAAGTCGATGCAGGCGAGGACGGCGCGAAAACTGTAGCCTACTTCCCCGTCCTGTCCGTTTTCGACCGGGCACAGACCGACCTCATCGACCCCACGCAGCCCGACCCCGGCGCGCTGGGACAGCGCCTTACCGGCGACGACCCGGCTGGCATCTACGACGCCGCCTCCGACTACCTGACGTCGATTGGTTGGACCGTGACCCGCGAACCCATCCCCGGCGAGGTCAACGGATACACCACCCAAGACGGAAGCAAGCGCGTCATCGTCGACGCCGACCTCTCCCCCGCCCAAGCCGCCAAAACCGTCCTACACGAGGCCGGACACGTCCTGCTACACACCGACGAGGAGTCCGGTGAGTACATCGAGCACCGCGGCATCAAAGAAACCGAAGCCGAAAGCGTCGCCTACATCGTCGCCGGCATCATGGGACTCGACACCAGCAAATACAGCATCGGATACGTCGCTGGCTGGAGCAACTGCGACCCCGACACCATCCGAAACACCGCCAGCCGAGTACTCCGAGCAGCCCATACCCTCGCGAACGCGCTCACCGACAACCCAGAGCAGCCAGAACTCGACTAAACCAGAACGCACCCTCACCGGACCATGCGGGCACTCGCACACGGGAACCGGTGAGAGCAGGCGAGCGGAGCCGCCGCGGGCGGCACTGTGTTTACCCGGTCAGCCCAACGGGCGGCCCGGACGCAGCCTGCGGTCAGTTCCCTCGAAAGGACGACCGCCGTTATACAACCGCTCACGGCGGATGCACTCGTTCTCGATCAGCGTTGCAAGCATGCCACCGAAGGACACATCACCCTCGTCATCGCCCGTCAGCTTGAACATCGTCCGCGCCCGCATCCGCAGGTCAGAATCGAGCTCGAACGTCACCTTGATCCTGTGCCGACGGGCTCCCGGAACTTCGAACTCCTCCCCCGACGGCTGCTGCACGGTAGCGGGTTGCTGCAGTTCAGTCGCGCGTTGCAGGACGACAGGTGCCGTCAGGGCTTCCGTCTCTGGCTGAGGAGCCGGCGCCGCGACGGCTGCCACCTGCTCCAGCCGTACGTCGCTCCCCAGATTGACGGGTGTCGAGTCGGCCGCCGGCGTGGTGTCTGGCTCGGGCTCTGCGGTGACCGGGGGCCGGCTGGCTCGGGTCAGGCCACGCGCCTTTCGGGGCGGCGGAGGCGGCGCGCCCACAAAACGGGATGCGTCATCAGACATTCGCTTCCTCCACTTCCGTCTCAGCCTCAAGCTCTGTCAATCGCGCTACCAGCTCCTGCGTGATGGCCTGCAGATCATCAGCGACACTCTTCGAGGACGCAGGTCCAACTCGCTTCGCCGGTTCCCCCTTCCGAAGCGACACCCACCACTTGTCAGCCTTCCGCACCTGCTCATCCAACTCGTGCACGAGAACGCCCTTATTCCGAGCGGAGTTCGCCACCGCCTCGGCGTTGCGGACAAAATTGTCGAAGATCGACTTCTTCGCCGCATCCCGCTCCTCGGGGCCCGCGTCGTCGCTGATCAGCACCTCGACGATCTGGTTGACGAACTCCTCGCGTACCTTCACCGCCGACGTCGTCGACGAGAACAGCACAATGCCGAGCAGGTCAATGTCTGGGTTCAGCTGGTAGATGGCACTTAGACGATTCGCTGTCAGCGCCAGGCCTTCCAAGCTCGCCCTGTCCGTCTTCACTGGAACCAGCACGTAGCGGGCTGCCGCGACCGCAGCGGACTGAATCACATCGCTGCTCGGTGGGCAATCCAACAGGATGATGTCGTAATCGCCCGCAATAGGCTCCAGCGCTCGTGCAACCGAAAGTCGGGCATCTCCCCTCTTCGACGCCGACGCCGGCTGCGGTCCGTTTGCGTTCTCGAGAAGACTCCCCCCCACCACGACATCCAAGTTCGGCCGCACCTCGACTGGGTGCAGATCCTCGTTCATGATCAGCGCCTTCAGAAGGTTGGCGCCGTCATCGTCCTTCTCCGTATTTCGATACCCCAGATCCAAACCGGCATTGCCCTGGTGATCCAAATCGACGATCAGAACGCGCCACCCCGACGCCGCCAGCAGTCCCCCGACATTCGTCGTCAAGGTCGTCTTGCCGACGCCACCCTTGTTATTGATGACAGCAACGGTGCGCTGCAGCACGCTCCGATCGATCTCCGCCACGACAATCTCCTAAAACAAGTAATGCAAGTATTCCTGGCTATTCAGGTGAAACCAGGTTAGCAAGTAAAACATGCAATCCGGGTATTCCAAGGCATAAGGCAGGGCCGGTGATTCCAGGGCTTACTGCTTCGCGCGGGCCGAATCGGAATCCAAGCAATACAAGGGTTTACAGGATTACTGGGAAATCCAATTATGCAATCGAAACAAGTAACACCAGCAAAACCCGAAATACCAGTATTACTGGTGTAGCAAAATCCGGCAGAACATCCGCATACTGACGCGGAATTGGCTCAGAATCGACGAACGGCGGCCGTGATGGGTGGCTGGCCCAAATCGGGGGTGAAAGCGGCCCTAGCGGCCGTCAAGGGCCGGGGGAGCGGTGGCGGAAAACCAGCGCGAACGAGTTGCCGCCTGACTATGGGCCCCTAAAGCCAGAGTCCTAATCGAACATGTATTCGGGCCCTAGGTGGGTGTCTCGCCCATGCTTTGGTTTCAGTTCCCCCAATGCATTGCCACTCGGCCGCCTGCCGGTCCGACCATAGCAAGCGGCGCGGCCGCCGTGTCGGGCTTTCGCAGCATATCCTCCCAGGCTGCGCCTGATCCGGTATTCCACGACCCGGCACGGGACACGCCCCCTCGCACTCAATCGACACGTCAGGCACCGAGAGAGGCGCTCCAAGGAGAAAGGTAGAAACCATGAACGAGACAACCGTGACGGTCTATTCGAAGCCCGCATGCGTCCAGTGCACCGCCACCAAACGGCACCTAGACGGAAAAGGCCTCGTGTACCGAGACGTCGACATGACCGAGAACAGTGCAGCTCTCGAGTACGTCACCGACGACCTCGGCTACGCCCAAGCACCAGTGGTGGTCGTCGATGACCACAACCATTGGTCCGGCTACCGTCCCGATCTCATTGACAAGCTGACCTGAAACTGACACCCGCCTGCGACGACATCACGCCTTCACCGTGGTGAGCTCGGACCAGTGGGTCGTCGCACGCGGTGTCAGCAGCTCCCGCTTCATCTGCCACGACGGACCTGGCCGGAGTCCCGCATAGCCGAGCGCCAGGGACTCCCGCCCGGCCATCTTCTGCACGCTGTCGATCAACGTCGATATGCCGGCATCCTCGTGGCGGTGGCGGAACGGCTCGAGGGGGAGCTGCGCACCCGCCTGCATCAGATCTGTGAGCATGATCCCCGCCCTGGCATACCGAATGCCCTCCTCAATCTGGGGGAGAAGCAGATGAGCCGCTCGGGTCAGTTCAACAGGATCCGCAGTCGGAAAGGGCAGCCGCACCGTCGCGCTCGGATGATGCATCTGCTCCGTCCAATGACTCGTGCCGGCGAAGGTCGTGAGCGTCTTGGCGACCTGGCCGTGACGGACGAGACGTGAAGCCGCCCGTTGCGCATACACCGATAGCGCCTGGCGGATACCCGCTCGCGTTGTGACCTTCTCCGAGAATGACCTGGACACGATCAATTGATCCTTCCGGCCGGTGCGGTCCTCCTCCGGGCCGATAGCAGCAACCCCACGGAGCTCGAGCGCCGTCCGCATGACGACGACGTTAAACCACTTCCGGACCTGCACCGGCTCCGCCGTGGCCAGATCCCAAATCGACCGGACCCCATAACCGAGAAGCCGACGTTCGAGCCGGCTGGCGATGCCCCACACTTCCGACACCGGCAGTGCCTCCATGAGCTGCTGGCGCCATTCCGGGCGAGTGGCCGTCCACACACAGACGCCGTCGAACACGGGAAGCTTTTTCGCTGTCCGATTGGCTAGTTTCGCCAGGGTGCGATTCGGGGCGATCCACACACACACCGGAACGCCCAGCAAACGTCGCAGAGTGTTCTTGATCTCCCTCCCCAGACGGGTCATCGCGGCGGCATCGGTGGCGGCACGACGATCAACCGTCAAGAAAGCCTCGTCGATGGAGTACACGTCGAGCTCATGGGTGAACCGCTCCAGTACTTCCATCACCCTTCGGCTCATATCGCCGTACAGTTCATAGTTGCTCGACACCGCTGCAACACCTAATCGCTGTGCGTGAGGCCGCAGCTCGAACCACGGCTTTCCGAGATCCAGGCCGATCGCCTTCGCCTCTCTCGACGCGGCCACGACCATGCCATCGTTATTGCTGAGGACGACGAGTGGGCGACCGTCGAGAGATGGATTGAAGACCCGTTCGAACGACGCATATGCCGAATTGACGTCGACATGAGCGAGCAACGCCGCCTACCGAAGGTGATGAAGGCAGTAGGTCGCGACGCCCCACACCTGCAAGTCGGACAATTCGGCGACGACGATGTCAGGGTGTTCGGAGTTCTCGGAGCGAAGCACGACGCCGTCAGCGGTGAGTGCGAGCCGCTTCACCGTGAGCTCGCCGTCGATGATCGCCACGATGATGTCCCCGTGCCGCGGCCTCTTCGAGCGATCAACCAGCAATTCGTCGCCATCGCTGATCCCCGCGCCTGTCATGGAATGCCCGGCAGCGCGGACGATGAATGTCGCCGCCTGATCCTCAACCAGCATGCTGGTCAGATCTATCGGGCCGTCGTAGTAGTCCTGGGCGGGGGAGGGGAACCCGCACGCCACCGCGGTCGGAGCCGCCAGTAAGACGGCCACGACTTCTGGGGAGATGGGTTGAGGATGAAGGGCGAGCACCACACCTCCAAGCGAACAAAGAATCGATAGTCAAGTATGCGCGACGGTAGCGACATTCGAATACCCAGACGGCGAGTCGTCGGCAGATCGCTGCCGTGGGGCTAAGCAATTCAATCGCGCAACAGCCCGTTGCGTGATCGCACGGAGTGCGATGATCCCGGAGGGAGCCGGACGCACCCCCGGGTGAGCTGTCAGGGTGGGGGAGTGGTGAACGGGGATACTCCCGGTGAATGAGTCAGACTGAGGGATCATGTCCGAGAACACCCCGGTGCCGTCCTCCTACGAGTCCACACTCGCCGAACTCAAGCACCAAGTTCGTGCCGCCAGGTTCACCGCGCAGCGACGCGTGAACACCGAACTCGTTGCGCTCTACTGGCACATCGGGCACACGATCGCGGATCGCCAAGACGCCGAAGGATGGGGCGCCAAAGTCGTCAGCCGGCTTGCCGCCGACCTCCGAAAGTCATTCCCCGAGATGAAAGGCTTCTCTCCCCGGAATCTGACCTACATGCGCACATTCGCCGGCGCTTGGCCCGATGCCGAGATTGCGCAACAAGCTGTTGCGCAATTGCCGTGGGGTCACGTCACCGTCCTCCTCGACCGGATCAGTGATCAACCGTTGCGGGACTGGTACGCCGCCAACGCGCTCGCCCACGGGTGGTCGCGGAACGTCCTCGAACACCACATTCGCACAAGCGCTCACACCCGGTTCGAGGCAGCACCATCCAACTTCGGCCGTGTCCTCGCCCCAGGCGACTCCGACCTGGCCCAACAGATCACCAAAGACCCGTACGTTCTCGATTTCCTCGCCGTCGACGGCGACGCCAAAGAACGCGAGCTCGAGCAGGCTCTTGTCGATCGCATCATCGACACACTCCGGGAACTCGGGGACGGGTTCGCGTTCGTCGGCAAACAAGTCCACTTCGACGTCGACGGAGACGACTTCTTCGTCGACCTCCTGTTCTTCCACGTAGAGCAGCTCCGCTACGTCGTGATCGAACTCAAAACCGGGCGATTCAAACCCGAATTCCTCGGACAACTCGGCTTCTACGTCGCGCTCGTCGACGACAAGCTACGCCGACCACAGCACGCCGAGACCGTCGGACTGCTCCTTGTCACCAACAAGAACGATGCCGTGGTTCGCTACGCCCTGGGCTCGCAGCAGACTCCGATCGGCGTCGCCAGCTACGACATGCTCCCGCCTGCGATGCAGGCAGCCCTTCCCTCGGAGAACGACCTCGCAGCAGCGCTGCGCGGTAACTGAGTCCCCAACCAGAGGCGCCAAAGCCGGGCGTCGCGCCATCGATGCAATCTGGCCGTGGCCGTGAAAGCCGGCCCCTCGCTGCTCACATCATGAACGCGCCCGGACAGGCTCACCTGCCTTACCGCGAGGGCGTGTCGAGGTCGACCGGTTCGAGCAGATCCGGATCGTCCCACTCCGGGCGAGCCCGCACGTTGTTGATCGCCATACCCACGGGATACGCAGTGATCGAGGTCGCCACCTGTTCGGAAGATGCCTTCAACATCTCGAGTGCGTCCGCTGGGTCCGAGAGATCGTCCGGAGCAAGCCAGGTGTCCCACGACTCGCGGGTCAAGAAGGCGGGCATCCGGTCGTGGATCTCACCGGACGCGTCTCGCGCCTCACGGGTGATGATCGCGAATCGCACCTCCCAGCCGTCGCCCGATTCGACCGGAACATAGATGCCGGCCGCCGAGAGGAAGTCGGCGTCGGAGTGGATGAAGTACGGCTGCTTCTTGCCGGCGATGGTCTTCCACTCGTAGTAGCCAAGCATCGGAACGATTGCCCGGCGGCCGATGAAGGCCTTCTTCCACAGGTTGGAGCTCGTGAGATTCTCGATGCGCGCGTTGATCTGCGGTGCGGGTGTCTTCAGCCACGGCGGCCGGAAGTCCCAGATGGCATCCCAGTCGACCTCTCGGCGAATCTCTCCCGAGCTGTCGTCGATGCGGTCGCGGATGATCACCGAGGGGTCAGTGGGCGCGACGTTGTAGTTCGGTGCCCAGTCGGAGGGCCGCCAGTCCTGGGGTTTCCCGCCGGCGTGCACGTACTCACTGATGGCCTCATTGACTTTGCCGTCGATCGCGAAGCGCCCGCACATGCCACCCACCGTACAACGCCGGCTCGGCACAGCTGGTGGCCACTGCGTGGCAGCGTCGACGGAGCGACGCCGAATGGACGCCGGCGCAGCCGGCGGCAGCCCTAGAGGTTTCTGCGCATCTCCGGGTGGAGACCCTAGCTCGCTCTCGCGTCTACACGCCGAGCTTTCGCGGCATATCCTCCCAGGCTTCGCCCGGTCCGGTATTCCACGGTCCCGACGCTCCGACGCTCCCGCTCACACGGGATCTTCCCGCGGAGACGCACAGAAAAATGATCAGCCAACCACAGGGAGAACCACTCATGTCGGACATCATCACCATCACCGGAATCGTCGCCACCGACCCCCGCCACATCGTCACCCAGGCGGGTCTGGACATCGCGAGCTTCCGGCTGGCATCCGCCCAGCGCCGCTACGACTCCGAGTCCCAGAAATGGGTCGACGGCGAAACCAACTGGTACACCGTCACCGGATTTCGCCAGCTCGCAGTGGGCGTGACCGAGAGCATCCGCCGAGGCGAGCGAGTCATCGTCACCGGCAAGCTCCGGGTTCGCGCCTGGGAGACCGAGGACAAGAGCGGAATCAGTGTCGAGATCGATGCTGACGCGATCGGGCACGACCTCAGCTGGGGCACCACCGTCTACACCAAAACCCCCCGAACCGAGGACACGGCTGAGCAGCCCGCCGACGAGCCCAACCCGTTCTAAACACCCACCTGAGGGGGCGCACACGCGCCCCCTCTCACCAACCTTGAAAGGACATCCAGCATGACTGGCGAACAGCACCCCCTCCAGAGCACCGGAAACGACCACGTCCCCACCGCTGGCGGGTTCCACAACCCGATCGAGGCGATCCGCCGCGCCGCATGTGCACCACTTCGGCACAGCGACGACGCGATCGCCCGCGCTGCATGGTCGGTCATCATCCACCCCGGCGACACCGAGGCCGGAGCCTTCATCGCCGAGCACGGACCGATCCGTGCTCTCGAACTCGTCGTGAACACCTCCACACCTGCCGCGCCCGTGCAGCTCGCTCGCCTGGCCGGGACTGGGTACAACCCTGAACGCGTTGTCCGTCACCTCGACCTCACCGAGGCCCTCGGCTTCGCAATCCTCACCCCCGAAGACGACACCTGGCCCGCTCGCCTCTCCGCACTCGGCGACGCCGAGCCGCTCCTTCTCTGGTGCGCGGGGGACACCTCCACTCTCAATGAAGAGCAGGCCACCGCAATCACGGGATCGCGTGCTGCGACCTCCTACGGCGAGCACGTAGCCATGACCCTGGCTTCCGATCTGCTCCGAGAAGGGCACGCGATCGTCACCGGGGCAGCGTATGGCATCGATGGAGCGGCCACCCGTGCCACCCTGGCGGACAGCGGAACGGCCATTGTGGTTCTCGCCGGGGGAGTGGACCGACCGTACCCGGCTGGTCACCGCGATCTCATCAACAGCGTCGCCACCAACGGGGGAGCAGTCGTCAGTGAACTGCCACCGACGACCTCACCGACCCGCTTGCGCCTCATACAACGGGGCCGGATCATCGCTGCGCTCGGCCACCGGCTCATCATCGTTGAGGCAGGATCCCGATCGGGTGCTCTGAGAACGGCCGCACAGGCAAACCAGATGGGAACGCCCGTCTACGCCGTCCCGGGGCCTGTCACCTCTCCGACGTCGGTAGGCTGCCACGTACTCATCCGGGAGAACATGGCGCGGATTCTCACCCACGCCATAGAAGTGGTCTGACCGCGGCGACCGGCCCGTCACGGGCCGGTCGTGAGGGGCGGGCCCCTCACACTCCCCGGGGCGGGCCCGCCAACGGCGGCCTATCGTCGCGGAAACGCGACGGATCGCACCCCCGAGGCTCTACATTCTCGCCGGGATGTCGGGAGGCGCTGGTAGAATTGACGCTCAGGAAGGGGAGCTCGCTATGGCCAGCAAGACCCGCAGCATCATAACCACGGCCGACGGCCGCCGACTCGACCCGGACCGCGAGATGGCCATGGTCGAGAAGGGGCAGCAGCTCGCGGGCCACTTCCCGGACGCCGAAGCGCTCGAGCGCGGCCGCCGAGTCCTTGATGGCGACCTGACGGTTGAAGAAGCGCGCGCGGAGATCGCTGCGAAGTACTCGCGGTAGTGGCCCAGGACGACAAATACACCTACCCCGGTAGCGGGGGAGTGCTGGTCAACACCTTCGAAGTCCGCGATCAGGCGCTCCTTGACGAGGCCATGAATGACACGGCCACCCTCGAGATGATTGCGCTGCGCCGGGAGCCGGTTCCGGAGCGGCCGTGATTCTATTACCTTCGCCACATCCACACCCGTCTCTTTCAGCACCTCGTGCCAGCCATCGCCGGGCGGGTCCGTGACGTCGATGTGCAAGCCACCGGCACAGGGATCCCGTACTGTCGCCCCGAGTTCATTGACGAGAACCTCAGAACGCTCTTTGGTCGACTCGACCGAGAGAACTACCTCGCCGGACTGAGTGGGCGCGAGTTCGCGGATCGACTCGCTGACCGATGGGGTGAGTTGTCCGCCATCCACCCGTTCCGGGACGGCAACACCCGGTCCCAGGCGGTCTACATCACCACTCTCGCCGAGCGCGCCGGCCACCCAATCGACTGGGAACGTGTCGACGTCGACACCCTTCGCGCGCTCCGACTCAACGCTGTCGCGGGACACGAGCGCCCCCTTGCCGATTACCTCGCAGACCGACTCGTATCCGGTGAACCGGGCGCGGGAAGCTCTGCCCAGCTCGATCCGGACATCCAGCGCATCGCTGATCTCTCCCGCATTGATCACCCCTCGCCCGGGAGGCAACCACACGCTCGTGAGGAATCCATGCCTCGATCGCGGACACCGACAAGAGGGCATGACCGTCGGGGAGACCGCGGAATCGGGGAATAGTCGCGGCACGTGAATCGGGAGTTGGGGCGCTCGCCCCGTGTAGACACGATCCGCCGAGATGGTGTGCGACTGGCGGTATCAGCAGTCAGGTTCGGCTCATAGACACACGGCCCAGAGCGCCGCTATCGTCGCGGCATGGGGACGTGGGAAGAGCGCTCGGTGCCAGAATGCCCATTGTGCGGGGCTGCGATGGCATGGCACCCGTATGTGACCGAGACCACTGTGCTGGACGGATACCGGTGCGGCTGCTTCGAAGGGGGCTGGCGGTTCGCCTGACTCATCACGGATTCTGTCACGTCAGGCGTGCCAGGAAGTCCTGCCAGCCGGTGTCGGCGTCGCTCATCGATTCGAAATCGCCCAGCCAATAGTCGCCTTCGGGGAGGCCCTGCAGTTTCATCCGCACATACAGAGTCACGGACGCGCCGGCGTCGTTGAAGCGCGGGGTGAGGGCAATGACGTGATCGGGGTTGAACCAGAACGCGGCCGTGCCCGGCGGTCGGCCCTTGGCCGGCAGCCACACCAATTGCACCATCGACCAACCCTTCGCTCGCGCGGCTCTGTATGTCACGATAACGGGCAGTGCTCCGACGCGGCCCACACCGCGTCGGAGCATTGCCGGGTGCGGTCTAGTTCGGGGTCGTAATGGTGGTGCCGCTCTTCGCGCGGGCGAGGTCGAGACCGATGTGATGGGCCTGGAGCACGCGGCCGTACTGCCGGTTCGTGTCGTCGCCCCAGGACTTGGTGTGTTCGGCGCCGATGACGATGACCGCGTCACCTTTATTCAGGGAACCGAGCGCGTTCTGGCCGAGTTCAAAGCGGGCCTCGACGAAGTGGGTGGTTGGGGTGTCGTGTGCGACCCACTCGCCGCGCCAGTAGTCTCCGGTGTTCTCGATGACGCGGAATTTGGTGATCTGGATGCTGCCGACTGTGATCTGTTCAGGATCGGCAGGGAGGTTCCCCGTGATGGTGCGAGTGGACATGAGTGTTCTCCTATCGGTTGGTGGTGATGAAGGCGCGGATGGTGGCTTTGTTGTAGCGGACGGATCGGGGCCCGAGGGTGTGGAAGGGCGGCCCGGTGCCCTTGGCACGCCACCGTCTGAGGGTGGCGGTCGTGGTGCCGAGGATGGCGGCGGTCTGCGCGGGAGTGAGCAGAAGCGGCACGATGGTCACGCTCACGCCACCAGGGTCTCGGCGAGCTCGTCGATCTTGTCGGGGCGGAATCCGGACCAGTGTGCGGTGGTCGTCTCGACCACCGGGGCTTGCAGGTAGCCGAGCTCCTTGACGTGTTCGAGCGCGACCTCATCGGCACTGAGATCGATGATCTCGAAGGTGACCTTCTTGGCCACGAGCGCACGCTCCGTGGCCGTGCACTGTACACATCCCGGCTTCACGTACACGGTGACGATGCTGTCCATCAGGGTGCTCCTTCCCTCTCCAACTCATTGCCTTTTGGCACCCGCCAAGAAAGTCGTCGGAGGCGTGGAGGCAAGAGACCGTGGAATACCGCACCGCAGCGCAGCGGAGTGAGGATATGCCGCGAAAGCCCTTGCCGGAGCGCAGCCGACGCGTACGCTCACCTGGTGCAAAAGGCAACGTGTTGCAGTACGTCAAGCCCCGCCGAGAGCGCAGCTCGACGGGGCTTTGTGGAAGAACGGAGAGCCGCAGGCTCACCCCTCGGACGTGGTGGCCGCTGACGCGCGCGGACGAGCTCGGCGACCAACCTGACCCGGTGCACGGACACCCGTCGCGCGGAGCTCTTTCTCCGACCAACCGGCCTTCAGCGCGGCCGTCCACGCTGACTCGTGCGCCGCCGCCGCTTCCTTGGCCCGCAGCTCGGCAGCGTCCGCGGCATTCGCTGCGTCCGCGAGGACACGGACGACCTCAACCTTCGCATTCACCTCAGCCTCGACCAGCGCACGGGCCTTATCGGCCGCCTCCTGAGAACTCACCAAAGCATCACTCATCCTCCGACACTAACTGTCGCGCACGTCGTTCGCGACAGAGCGAAGCGCACCTTACAGGTGCAGGCCCACCAGCTCGAACGGGCCGTCAGGGCGGAGTTTCAAACGGAGCAAGCTATGAAGTTACCCAGGGTAACTTGCTCGTTCCTCTCGACGCGGCGGCGTTCTCGTGTGCATACTGGACGTGTGGTCCCCGGGATGCGGGGTCGCTGCGCTGGGCCAGGAAGGGCGGTGGAACGATGGCTGAACCAGACAAAGGGCGCCTCTTCGGCCGCAGCCGGCGCAAGAACGTTACCGGTGCTCGCCAGAAGTTCTACAGCGTCTATGTCACCCCCGAAGAGCAGGTGCAGCTGGAGGCCCGGGCGGCCGTTCGCGAGGTCACCGTGCCGCGGCTTCTGTTCGAATCGGCGATGGTGGCGGACGTCGAGACGGATACCGATCGCAAGGCCGCGATCGTGGAGATGTTTGAGGTGCGCCGGTTGCTCGCGAGCATTGCGAACAACGCGAATCAGCTTGCCCGGTTCGCGAACACGGAGGGTTCGTTCCCCGCTGAGGCCGAGTCGATCATCACGGAGTACCGTGCTTTCGTCCCTCGCCTGTCGGCCGCGATCGAGACGCTGGCCGACACATGATGCCCAACATCAGCCGCGGCGATCGGATGGGTGGATTGATGGTCTACCTGGTCGGCCAGGGCCGATCGAACGAGCACGAAGAGCAGCACCTCGTCGCCGGGGATTCCGCGATCGTCACGATGCATGGCTACGGAGTACTCGACCGCGACAGCGCTCTGGCGATCGCGAAGGATCTCGACGAACCGCGCGTGCGGCTCGGCGTGGACGTCACCCGCCAGGAGCGGATTGCAGATCCGGAGACGGGCGAGGTGACCAGCATCACTGTGCCGGCTGACGTGTGGCACTGCTCGCTTTCGCTCCGCGCCGAGGAGGGGCAGCTTTCGGATGAGAGGTGGGGGGCGATCGCGCAGCAGTTCGTCGACCGCATGGGTTTCACCACCGAGGGCGGCAGCAGGGCACCGTGCCGGTGGGTCGCCGTCCGTCACGGCCTGTCGACGAGCGGCAACGATCACATCCACGTAGCCGTCTCGCTTGTGCGCGAGGACGGCACCAAGGCGAACACTCACAACGACTACCAGCGGGCGCAAAACATCTGCCGCGACCTCGAGAAGGAGCACGGCCTTGAGCAGCTGGAGTCGCGGGAGCGCGGCATCGGAGAGCGTGGCGTGAAGCCGGCCGAGCGTGCAAGGGCAACGCGCGCCGGCGCCGAGGTCGGAGTGCACCGCCTCGAGCGCACCGTACGCGCCGCGGCCACGTCATCACTCGACGAGGCAGAGTTCGTGCGGCGCCTGCGCCGCGGCGGAGTGCTCATCCGCCCGCGGTTCGCGGCCGGCCGCGACGACGTGGTGGCCGGCTATTCCGTGGCGCTGCGGCCCGAGCCCGACAAGCAGGTCGTCTGGTACGGCGGCGGCCGCCTCGCTCGCGACCTAACCCTTCCGCGCATGCGTGAGGGATGGCCAGACAGTGTGCACTCCGCACAGGGCGCCGTCGACGAGTGGAAGGCCACTGCAAAGAACCCGTGGCAGTACCGGCCCGTGACGCCCGGCCGGGAAGAGTCAACGCCCGACCCGCAGCTGTGGAAGCACTACACGGCCGAGATCGCGGAGCTCCGCGCGCAGATGCGTGACGTGCCGATCGACGATCGGGCCAGCTGGGCGCACCTCGCGCGCGACACGGCCGGCGCGTTCGCCGCGTGGTCGCAGCGCGTCGAGGTGACACCCGGACCGCTCGCTCAGACCGCCCGCGATCTGTCCAGAACAGCGCAGATCCGCGCCCACCAATCCAAGCCCCGCCCTGCTGGCCACGTCTCCGTCGCCGGCGCCACCATGATGCTTCTCCAGGCCGACGACCAGGGCAAGGGCTCGATGGTCGAAGCGCTCATGCTGCGCCAGCTCGCCGCGACCGTCAAGGCTGTGATGGAGATGCACGAGGCGGTCGGAGACACCCAACGTGCCGCGCACCTGGACCGCACCCTGCGCGAGCAGTACACCACCGTGCGCGATCGCCTCCCCGCGATCCCGAAGACCGACGCAGCAGCCCAGGGTGCGGTTATGCCGGGCCCCGCCGAAGGCATCGACCCCGAGCTCGCACGCGTCGTAGAGGTCGCGCGACGCGGCCAGGTCATCCCCGGCGCCGGGAGCCCGCTGCCGAACCCGATCGAGCAGCAGAGACCCAGAACCACCGCCACGCCCATCGAGCGCGACGGCCACGAGAGATGACCAGGGAGGCAACGACAATGGCTGAGGATAGTGACGGTATGGGCGAAGCGCTTGACGGCCAACTCCGCACGGCACTCGCCGTCGCATTGCAGCTCGCGCAGCGGTTCGCCCGACTCCGCGAAGAGCTTGCGCGCGTGACTCAGTCCCACACCGAGCAACAGACGCTGGAATTGCAAGCTCGCTTTGATGCCGAACGCTCCGCGGCTGCCGCGAGCTTGACCCTAGTCCAGCAGGCCGAATGGTGGAACCATACGAGCGTGGGAGAGATATCCGCCGCATACGAAACTGCCGAAGCGTGGCGACCAGTCGACCCGGGCATCGCCCGAACTGCAGACCAGATGGGCGATGAACTTCGGGTCCGATACGACATCGATGTTGCCGAACTTGGCGCCGATTCAATCCGTGTTCGAGCACTGCTTGAGCGCACCGAACGCGATCGCGCTGATGCGGCCGCACAGCGCGGTGAGAGTAGGAAGGACGATGCCGAGGGCATCGCGCTGCTTGCTGCAGCCGAACAAGTTGAGCTCGACGTCGAGCAGAGCGATCACGAGCTGCGAGATGCGCAAGTCGACGCCCCGACACAGGGGCTCGCCCGCGAACAGGTCTCGACTGCGGCAGCGACCAACCGGAATTCTTCCGCTCACGCATACGACAGCGCCCAAAGTCGGCGGCACGCCGCAGCCCGGCTGGAGGAGTCCGGGCTCGACCCGGAGCTAATTCGCGTGAGAATCATCAGCGACCGCGACAACGCCCTGCCTGCGACTGCTGCCGTAGACAGCGCCCCTGGCAAGCAGACTCGGGCGCGCACGGTGTCCAATGGTTCGCGCATGCAGCGCGAACGGGGTGGACTTAGCCGATAGCATCCCTGGTGAACGGAGGGTTGCAAATTTGCAACCCGATGCCGTCTGCTGCAGCTTCGATCTCCTCGAGTTATTCCGGCAGCAGCTACTTCTGCGCAGAGGGCGACGGCTGTGCCTTCGCGTGCTGGCTGAGATGGGTGCCGAGACCCTTGATGTCGAATCCGTTCGGGTAGAGCTTCTTCTGTAGGTCTCCGATCGGGTCGGTCGCGGATTTTACAGAATCCGGCTTTGGATCGCTTTTTCCGAGCTGACGCATCATGGTGGCGGATAGACGTTTCTTCGTTCCAGAGGGTTCCCGAAGACCGCAGGCCGCGAGGATGCGCTGGTCCACCTGCGCGAGCATCAGGGGGGTGAGGACGCTTCCAAGACCCGCGGGGAACAGGGTCGGGACGAAGCGCAGTAGGGCATCGGTCAGCTCCTTGTTCTGCGCTTCGAAGGCCAACTCGGTGTCGAGGTACGAGTTCCAGAACGACTCGGCCTCCTCGAGCGTGCCTGGGAGTGGTCTATGCGAGCCGAAGGCACGTGCTTCTTTGCTGTAGTGCAGTAGAACGGCGGCCTTCTCGGTCTCTGTGACGGTTCTCCACCCGAACCGTTCGGCCAGACGAAGTGACGTGATCGGGACCTCGCAACCGACGGCGAGGAAGTCGTCCTGATGGATGTCGTACTGCCTGTGCATGGCGTTGACGCGCTTCGCCGCCTCGCGCCCGTCGCCTGGCTCGAGACCGTGCTGCATAACTGCACCCGTGAGCAAGGCGGTATCGACCACTCGCTTTGCGGTGTGGTGCTCGACCTGCTTGCTCGCTTTCAGGATCCGCGACATCCGAGGTGCCGAGAACGTGAACAGGAAGCCGGAAACGGCCTGAGGCATCATCACGGATTGGAAGTCGTAGTAAAACAGTTCGGTGATCTCGTGGTAATCGGTCGCCGGATCCAGGGCGAGGATACGGCGAAGTCGTGCGTAGCGATCGCTGCTACCTAGCCAGGCCTTCTGATCGGCTCGGGTCATCTCAATCCTTCTTCCTCATTGATAGAAGCGTGCCGCTCGCCACGGCGCTGAGTCGAGTGTAGTTGCCAAAACAGGACGTTGTCCTGTTATTCTCGAGGCGTCGACAGTGGAAGTCATCCCGGCATAACGAAGGAGTTGCGACATGAGTATCAGCGTGGAATCGAGTGTCAATCCGGAAATCACTGACATCCCTGTCCGAGTGGCAGACATCAGACGTGGATTCGAACGGGGCATCACCCGCCCTTTCGCGTGGCGGCGTGAACAACTCTCAGCACTGGACCGTTTGCTTGAAGACAATCACATCGAAATCGAGGAGGCGGTTTACGCAGATCTCCATAAGCCGCGTCTCGAGAGTTTCATCACCGAGATCAAGGGGGTGCGATCGGAGATCAAGACCGTACTCAAGAATCTGAAAAAATGGACGGGGCGACGCTCGATCCCGTTTGCGCCAGCGGTCATGTCGCAAGGCTTCATCCAACGCGAGCCGCTCGGCACTGTTCTCGTAATCGCACCATGGAACTACCCCGTCAACCTGCTCCTCTCGCCAGTCGTCGGCGCCATCGCCGCGGGAAACGCAGTCGTGATGAAGCCAAGTGAACTCGCTCCGAGGACGAGCGCCCTGATAGCGCGCCTGGTGGCGAAGTACCTCGATGGCCGAGCCGTTACCGTCGTCGAAGGAGGCATCTCCGAGACCACCGAATTGCTGTCACTTGCTTGGGACCACATCTTTTATACCGGTAACGGCACGGTAGGTCGGATCGTGCTGAAGGCCGCCGCCGAACATTTCACTCCTGTCACACTCGAACTCGGTGGAAAAACCCCCGCTTGGGTCGATCCGTCTGCCGACATCGCTACGGCTGCGAACTGGCTCGCCTGGGGCAAATTCCTGAACACCGGCCAGACCTGCGTGGCGCCCGACTACGTCCTGACCACACCAGCGGTGCAGCCGAAGCTGATCGAGGCCCTGCAAAAGGAGATCACGGCCTTCTACGGCACCGACCCGCGTTCAAGCCCTGACTATGGTCGCATCATTAACGACCGCCACCACGATCGGCTGACGGTCCTGCTCGAGGGAGCCGACATCGCGATCGGTGGTCAGGTCGCACGCGACGATCGTTTCATCGCACCGACCGTCCTCCGCGACGTCCGTGTGACCGATCCGGCTATGCATGAAGAAATTTTCGGGCCAATCCTGCCGATCATTACCGTGGACGAGGTGGATGAGGCAATCGCGGTTGTCAATCGGGGCGACAAGCCGCTCTCGATGTACCTCTTCTCCACCGACCAGATGCCCATCGACTCTTTCTTGACGAGGACCTCGTCAGGGTCGGTGGCCATCAATGCCTCGCTCATTCAGAACGGGATTGCGGCACTGCCGTTTGGCGGGGTGGGAGCGAGCGGCATGGGTTCGTATCATGGCGAGCAGAGCGTGCGCACGTTCAGCCACGAGCGTTCCGTCGTCAAGAAAGTGACCTGGTTGCCGAATCTGGTGAAATTCACTCATCCGCCTTTCACCTCGAAGAAGGAGAAGCAGCTTCGCGGTGCCTAAAGGCGTGCGGGCACGGTAGCGGCGGAGTCCGGGCAAGGGGCCAGCCGGGTCGACTAGCCCTGCGAAGTGGGCCGGGCGGGAGCCGCGAGCAGATCCCGGAGCGCATCCGCGATCGGCGCAGGAGTCACCTTCGGGTCGTAGAGCATGCGGAGCTGCAGACCGTCTACGATCGCCGCGATTAACAGAGAGAGGACGTGCGGATCGATGTCTGCCGCGATGGCGCCGGAGCGCTGCTGTCGTTTGATCTCCGCCACGCCGTATTCATCTATCCGCTGATAACGCTCAACGAAGAATTCGTGTGCCCCATTCATCGGGTCGACGGCCTCCGCGGAGAGCCGGACATACAGCTCCATGAGACCGACGTCCTTGGCTCGCTCCGTGAGGATGACCCGGAGCGTCTCGAAGAAGTGATCGCCACCATCGCGCGCAGCCGCAGTGCCGATCTCGTCGCGTCTGGTGAGAACCGCGGTCAGCAGCTCATGCTTGTTGCCGAAGTGGTGGCCGACGCCCGTTTTGCTTAGGCCGGCGGCCTCAGCGATCGTGCGGATCGTCGCGGCGTTGTATCCGCTATGCGCAACCGTCTCGAAAGCGACGTCGAGGATCTCCTCCCGCTTTGCTGCCCCCTTCGAGTAGTTTCGCGTCGCCATACCGAGAGTTTATTCCGCCGGCGCGTCTAAAGTGTCCCTGCTGACGGCACTGACGCCGGAATGTTGGACGCGTGCGTATGGCACTCAAGTCGCGCGGACGAAGTGCTTCGCGACGTCGGAGGTTCCATCAGCACTGAGTACGGTTGACACGAGCGTCGTGCCGTCTTCAGACAGTCTGCGAAGCATCGCGTACTGAGCCGTTCCATCAGGGTTTTTGGTGATGCGGTAGTGGGTTCGCGGGTCGACGTAGACCTGCTTCACCCACGCGATGGGCTCGCCCAGTCGGGTTCCACCTTTCAGGACCTTGTTCGGCTTGAGTCGAGGATGATTCGGATCTCCGGCGATCTCGACGACGGAATAGGGCACCCACTCCGGGTCGCCGAACGTACACGTGTACCCCATGTAGGTGGTGAGGTCCGGAGCGATATCCACTCGGATCCTGTACTCCTGAACGTCGCCGTGGTGGAGCATCTCGATTGTCTGACCTTCCAGGTCTTCCGCTTTCCAGCCCCCCGTATTCTCGTCGCGGATCCTCGAATGTCCCAGGTCCATGACCCAGAGGCCCTCGAAACCGCTCAGGTCAATACTCTCGATGCTCACGTGCTCTCCTTTGAGTGGGCGGCGATAGCCGACGCCAAGTTGTCTGCAAGTGGAAAACCAGAATCAAATCCGATTATTGACCCGGTCCCGCTCAGAGGTTAGCATCGGTGCAGTCCACTGAGTCAACGGAATTAGGGTTGCGAAGGCAATCATTAGGTCACCAACCTTGCGTCAATAGCGTGAGGGACTTCAAGAACTGACTATCGAAAGTCTCTTAAAACAGTACGTCGACATCATTCCGATCGTGTCGGCGAAGGCTTCGAGGCGAGATGGCCGCCTCAACGACATCACCACCCCGCAAAGGAGCAGGAGTGATCGAAACTACGTCTGTTGGCGAGAAGACCGCCGCGCCGCAGGGGAGTGCCCTACAGCGTTCCCCACGAAAGCCGCGTCTGCCCGGTGTAGTGGCGGTGCTGATCAGACGGCTGCTGTGGGCGATCCCGCTCATCCTGGTCGTCACGGCGTTCAGCTTCGTGCTGGTCTCCCTCACTCCCGGTGACCCAGCGCGCGAGATGCTCGGGATCGATGCCAGTGAGGAAGCGTATCTCGCGCTCCGTAGCCAACTCGGTCTCGACAGACCCGTGTGGGAGCAGTACATCTCCTGGCTGCTGAACGCGCTGCAGGGGAACCTCGGCACATCGATCTACACGGGGGGAAGCGTGTCCGAGGCGATTGCTGCGAGGATGCCGGTCACCATCTCCCTGGTTGTCGCTTCGCTCCTCCTCTCGTTGATAATCGGAATGATCGTCGGTGTATACAGTGCGGCTCGTGGCGGGTGGAGCGGCAAGCTTGTCGATTCGCTTGCGCTTGTCGGATTTGCGTTGCCCACCGTGTGGGTGGGTGCGCTGCTGATCGGGTTGTTCGCCGTACGGTTCCGCTGGCTACCTGCGTCGGGGTATGTGCCGTTCGCGGAGGACCCTATGGCCTGGCTTCTGTGTCTAGTGCTTCCTGTTACGGCTCTGGCGACGCACGCTGTTGCCGCAATCTCTAAGCAGACGCGCGAGGCGATGCTGGATGTGCTCGGCAGCGAGCACATCCGAATGGCGCGGGCCAATGGAGTCGGCGAGGTCTCCCTCGTCCTGCGGCACTCGTTGAAGAATGCGGGGCTTCGCATCTCGACAGTTCTCGGCCTCCAGGCGATCGGGCTTCTTGGTGGCACAGTCCTCGTCGAATCCGTCTTCGGACTGCCGGGACTCGGTGGCTTGGCCGTCGAAGCTTCCCGACGGCACGATCTACCCGTGATCCAAGGAATCGTGCTGGTGTTCACGGTCTTCGTCGTGCTCATCAACGTTGCCATCGACCTTGCCTACAGCTGGCTGAACCCGAGAGTGAGTGCCCGATGACCGCCACCAAGTCGAGCCGGAAAGAGTCGGCCGCCGCCGAAGTCTCCCCACACGCGGCGCAGTCCCCGCGTTTTCTTCGCCGGCTGTTGAAGCGAGGACTCGCTCGGGTTTGCCTCGCCTACATCCTCCTTCTGGTCATCGTCGCGATCGTAGCGCCGATGATCTGGCCTGAGGTGCTCACCGAGCGCACCGGTGACCTCGCCGACGTCAATCAACTTCCTAGCCTCCAGCATCTACTCGGCACCGACTCGCTCGGCCGTGACGTGTTCCAGCGGATCCTGGTCGGAGCCCAAATCACACTGATAGGGGTGGCTCAGGCCCTCGCTGTCGCCTTGGTGCTCGGCGTTCCGCTTGGCCTGATCGCCGGGTACGTGGGCGGCCGCACGGATCGGGTGATCTCCTGGATCGCAGATCTCCTCTTCGCCCTCCCCGGCATCATCATCATCCTTGTCGTTCTCGCGGTCTTCCCGCTGAGCATGACTGCAGCGATGGTGACACTGGGCGTCCTCGTCGCTCCTGGCCTTGCTCGTATCGTTCGATCGGCTGTGCTCCCCGTCAAGGAGGAGCTGTACGTGTCAGCCGCCCGCGTGTCGGGCCTTGGCGACGCGTACATCATCACGCAGCACGTCCTGCCGCGTGTTGCAGGGCCGATCATCGTCCAGGCCTCCCTGATCAGCGCGGCTGCCCTGATAAGCCAGACGGGGCTCGCGTTTCTGGGCCTGATCGTCGAAGCGCCCGCACCGAGTTGGGGAGGCATGATCGCTGAGGGCCTACAGAATCTCCTGGTCGATCCCTGGCTGATCTGGCCTCCGGGAGTGGCTGTCACGCTGACCACTCTGGCCTTGGGGCTGCTCGGGGACTCGGTCCGTGATGCCACGACCGAGGGTTGGGCGGGCTCCAGCACGAAAGCGAAGAAGCCGAGATCACGCCGTGCCCAGGAGGGTCTTGAGGTCGAGCCCGCTGATCGCAACGCACTTCTGCGAGTCGAGGATGTGAACGTCGAGTTTCGGCGCCCCGACGGGCGCCCCGTCCGGGTGGTCGACAGTGTTACCTTCCATGTCGGGCGCGGAGAGACCGTCGGCCTGGTCGGGGAGTCGGGTTGCGGAAAGACGGCGACCGCGATGTCGATCATCGGCGCCCTGCCCTCCGGTGGATACGTCGAGTCGGGCCGTATCGTCTTCGACGGCGTCAACCTCCTCGACCTCGACGCACGAATCATGCGTGCCTATCGCGGCAAGGAAATAGCCGTGATCTCGCAGGAGCCCTCAGTGAGCCTGAACCCGGGCTTCCGCGTCGGTTGGCAGCTCGCCGAGGTCGTGCGCAACCACACGGGTCTGTCGCGGCGAGCAGCGAAGGCGCGGGTGCTTCAGCTACTCCAGCAGGTGGAGCTTCGTGACCCGGAGCAGGTGCTGCGACGCTACCCTCACGAGCTTTCCGGCGGCATGGCGCAGCGAGTGGTGATCGCTCGGGCACTCGCCGGGGAGCCTCGCCTACTAATCGCGGATGAGCCCACGACAGCCCTGGACGTGACGATCCAAGCAGAGATCTTGAACCTGCTCCGACGTCTGGTCGCAGAGCGCGGCATGTCGATGATCCTGATAACGCACGACTGGGGTGTCGTCGCCGACGTCTGCGATCGAGCGATCGTCATGTACGCGGGCGAAGTTGTGGAGAGGGGAGTTATCGACGAATTGTTCGCGGCTCCGCTGCATCCTTACACGAAGGGTCTCCTAGCCTCCGACCCGCATCGCTCGATCGGTGAACATCGCCTGATCTCGATTGCGGGCAGTGTGCCGCCGCCCGGCTCCTGGCCGTCCGGGTGTCACTTCCGCACCCGCTGCGCTTTCGCGGTTGAGGCCTGCGCGGAGGGCGAATCGCCGGCTCTCCGGCAGGTCGAGGTGGCACACGACGTTCGTTGTATCCGAGCGGACGAACTGGAAGACCATAATGTCTGAGCACGCGCTTCTACAGGTACGCGACCTCACCGTGACCTACCCCGCCCGCGGTCGGGGTGACGGTTTCACGGCGGTCCGGGACGTTAGTTTCGATGTGCCCAGCAACACGACAGTCGGCCTGGTCGGCGAGTCGGGATCCGGCAAGTCGACTATCGGTCGGGCGATCCTCGGAATGTCACCGATCTCAGTCGGATCGGTGACATTCGGCGGGCGCGAACTCGCGGCGATCACGTCTCGTGACCGCCGCGCTCTCAGCTCGGAACTGCAGGTGATCTTCCAAGATCCCTATGGCTCCCTCAATCCGACGCGCACCATCGGGCAGACCATTGCCGAGAGTCTGCGTCACGTGGCGGATTTGTCCGCCAGTGAGCGAGCGGACCGGATTGAGGAGGCGCTCGATCAGGTCGGAATGCCGCGGAGCGCTGCTGCCCGCTACCCGGGTAACTTTTCGGGCGGACAGCGGCAGAGAATCGCAATCGCGCGGGCGATTATCGGGCGGCCTCGGCTGATTATTTGCGACGAGCCGACAAGCGCACTCGATCTCTCCGTCCAAGCGCAGGTACTCAACCTGCTGATGGATCTTCAAGAAGAACTTGGCCTAAGCTACCTCTTCGTTTCTCACGACCTGGCGGTCGTCCGGCACGTCTCCGACGAGATTCTCGTACTCCTGCGGGGCTCCATCGTCGAGCGGGGGCAATCGGCTCGAGTGTACGACAATCCCGAGCACCCCTACACCCGCGCGCTGCTCGACGCCGCACCGGTCCCCGATCCCGCCCGACAGAGACTACGTCGGCTCGCGCGATCTGCCGCCGCCGCGACCACGTGACCGCCGCCGTCGCCTTCTGTCTCTCTCCTGCAATTCCGTCATCACTCAACGAGGAGCAACACTGATGAACACAGTACGAAGAAGTAAACTCCGCGGACGCGTCGCCGTCGTTGCGGCCCTTGCCTCGGCGCTCGTCCTGAGCGCGTGCGGCGGCAGCGGCGCCGGCGCACCAGCGGCATCCGACAAGATCCTCACTTTCGGCGGCAGCTACGCGCCGAATTCGCTCGACAGTTCGAAAGATTTCCAGAATCCCGTGCACGAGATTACCAACGAGGCAATTCTGCACCTCGAACCCGACGGGACGGTCACGGAGGGCCTCGCAACAGAGTGGGGCTACGTGGGAGATGGGAACAGAGTTTTCTCGTTCACCCTGCGCGACGATGCGTATTTTTCGGACGGCACTCCCGTGACTGGGGAGTCTGCGAAGATCTGGCTCGAGTACTTCGCAGCGGCGAAGGGCCCATATTCGGGGCTCATGGGTCCGATTGACTCGATCGACGTCGACGGCAACACGGTGACGCTGAATCTCGGCCGGCCGAACCCGAACGTCCCGCGCATCCTTTCCGACTCCGGCCTTAACTGGGGCGGACTGGTCTCGCCGGCGGCAGTCCAGTCCGATCCGGCGATGCTCGCGACCAGCACTTTTGGAGCAGGGCCGTATGTTTACGACCCCACCCAGTCCGTGGCGGGGGACACCTACACATTCGTCCCGAATGAGCACTACTACGATCCTTCGAAGGTCAACTGGGACAAGATTGTCGTTCGGATCATGACCAATCCGAACACCCGACTCCAGTCGCTGCAGACAGGCGAGGTCGACGCGGCGAACGGTCACTATTCCACCACCGAGGCGGCAAAGCAGATCCCCGGTGTGGACGTCCAGTCATTCAAGCTGGCCCAGCAGGCGTTCGCAATCATGGATGCCGATGGTCAGCAGGTTCCTGCACTCGGAGATGTGCGCGTCAGGCAGGCCTTGAACTACGCCGTCAATCGTGAAGCCATCGCGAAAGCCGTCTACAAAGGCATCGCGACCCCGAGCTCGGAGCTCGCAAGTCTCGACGGGTACGTGCTCGAGCTAGAGGATCGCTATGAGTTTGACCAGGACAAGGCCAAGGAGCTTCTTGCCGAGGCCGGCTATCCGGATGGGTTCGAGATGGACGTGGTGTCTGAGGACTTCGCCGGACCAGACTACGGTCTCGTCGCCCAGGCGGTGGTGGAGAACTGGGAGGAAATCGGCATCAGGGTGAATATCGTCCCAAGCAACTCGACCACTGACTACATCGCCAACCTGAAGAGTGCTCCGGTCGGCCAAGTCGCTCCCCAATTCGACCGCTCGATGTTCTCTCAGTACGGCACCTATTTCGCACCCGGTGGGTTCGCGCACCCCGGAAGCTGGACGGACCCCGAAATCGATGGCCAGTTCCTTGAGGGCGCTAGCGCGGCTGATCCCAATCCCTACTGGGAAAAGATCAGCGAACGGGCGACGGAGGAGGCGTATCTGGTGCCGATAGGTAATCCAATAGCTGACGTTTACGCCACGGGGACCGTGGAGAACGTTGCGGTGACCGAGGCCCGCAGTGTTCCGCTACTCGCGGAATGGCGTCCGGGTAACTGAGCTTCACTGAGCGTGGTGGACGGGTGAGACCATCCACCACGCTCAGCCTCTTTGACTGAAGCCTGAATCAGCTGGACTCGATCGCAGCCGCCGTGGCGGCATTGACCTCTGCGCTGGGCAAGTCGAGCAGTTTGCAGGCGAGGATGATTCGTGTCCGCGCCTGGCGGCCGGTCAGGTCCCCGGAAGCCCAGCGGGATTCGACGAGGTCGACGACCTCCACGAGGAACTCGACGATGGGGAGCTGCTCCGCCGAGAACGGGCCGGCGTCTTGCACAAGGTTGCGTAGGAACTGGTCGCGAAGGAGTTCGACGGCCGACCGCTCTCCGGGACCAGTAACGGCCGAGGTCGCCCGCCGAAGGGCTGCCATGAAGTGCGGATGCCTCCGCTCGTCGCGGAAATTTTCGAGAAAGAACCCCGCAACACGTTGCGAGGGTCGACCGGCGTGTTCTACGGGGCGGCCAGAATCGCGGGTGCGAGCCTGACGACGCCGAACAGCAGCTGCGATTACGACCCAGCGCTTGGATGGGAAGTATCGGTAGAGCGTCGACAGAGCGACGCCGGCCCGCTCGGCGAGATCCTTCATCTGAACGGCTCCGTCCCCGCCAGATTCCAGGAGGTCGGCGGCAATCGAGAGGATGCGCTCTGCGCGCTCGATCTGTGGCCGGGTGGATGGTTGAGATGCCGCGGGAAAGACCAGCTCGTTCGGCGGGACGGGGGTCGACGACGAATGCCACATTGCACCATTGTGTCAAAGCGCGGATGACTTAGGTACAGGCGCCAGATACCACCCCCAACTAACCAGTACCAGTTCTGCTAAAAGAACATCAGCCCTCACACTAGAAGTGCTTGATATGGTCTTAAAACCAGAACCGAGTATGATTTTCTTGACTTCGCTTTCTTTTGCGACCTAACATCTACCTGTCGAGATAAGAAGTCGAGATCGATTGGCGATGAGGCCGGAAGGGGGCGTCTGAATGTCACAACGAGAGGCGATCCTCCTTTGGGCCGTGAAATCGTCCTTCTCCCGTTACATTGCACGCATGCCTGACGGCGTTATAGAGATTGCCGGCGAGGTCCGGCCGGTGGGGCATGGACGTTTCGCCTTCTCGGGTCAGTTGACGACTGCCGATGACACCATCGTGTGGCGCTCCACATCGGGAATTAGCTACCTGGGCCACGGCGGTCTGCTGGCGGTTCATCTGAACGAGCCTGGGATTGTCATCATCGGCGACACCGGCTCCTTCACGGTCGCCACGCCCGGTGTTCCGGACGCGCGCATAGCGATCGCCGATCTCCTCGTCGTCGCCCGCTCCGCCGGTGGATCGTTCTCGCTCGAGCCTCACCTGAGTCCCAACGGGGCGCGGATGTTCGGAAACCAGTATCCGGCCGGCCAGATCTTCGATCCAATGACCCTACTTCTTCAAGGCGACACCGATCCGGTGCCCTCCCCAATACAGATCCAGGATTTAAGAGAGGCTCCACAGACATGACACCCTACAAACTTCAGTCGAAGCAAAATCTGGTCAACTGGTCCGAGACGGCGAACGCTTACGCAGCGCTGCGTGAGGACTCCGACGTCGTCCGCGTGGACTTCCCCTTCGGCGGCGAAGGATGGATGACAACGACCTACGACCTCGTCAAAGACTTCTACACGGACCCCAATTACACCGTCGAGTTCTTCGGCGACGAAGACTTCCCGAGGATGCGCCAGACCGAGAAGAGTACGACCCTGACGCAGTCGTTCTTGTCGACGGACGGGGAGCACCACCAGACCAAGCGCGGTGTGCTCATGCGGCACCTCACGGTCAAGCGCGTGAACGCCCTCCGCCCGCGCACGCAGGAGTTCGTGAATCAGTGCCTCGACGACTTCGAGGCGCGCGGAAACCCTTCCGATATAACCTCCACGATCGGCAAGGTGCTGCCAATGCATGTCCTGTGCTCGATCCTGGGCATGCCGACAATTACAGACCCTGTGTTCATCGACGCGTGCTCAGCGATCGTGGATTCGCGGGTGACGAGCATGGAGGAGGTGTACGAGGCGTACTCCAAGATCACGCCGGTCTTCGTCGAGTTGTACGAACGCAAGAAGCGTGAGCCGGGAGAGGACCTGATGAGCGCCATGATCCAGGACACCGCAGAGGGCAAGTGGACCGAGGACGAGCTACGCGGAATGGGTATGACGTTGCTCACCGCCGCTCACGACGCCACCGGCGTGATGCTAAACAGTTGCATCGAATGGCTCTCATATGACGTCGCCACCTTCGAGCGGCTGAAGCGGGAGCCCGAGGCGCTCCCGCGAGCGTTCGAAGAGATGCTGCGCCTCCTGACGGTGGGCATCAGCTTCCCCCGCGCCCGCATGGCAAAAGAGGACGCGATCCTCGGCAACACGACCATCAAGCGAGGCGAGAGCGTCGGCGGCAGTCTCCTAGCCGCGAACACCGACCCGGCCGCTTTCCCCAATCCGCTGACCTTCGACATGGACCGTGTCGACCCGGCTCGGCACGTCACCTTCGGGCTGGGGCCGCACGCGTGCCCCGGAGCTCAGCTGGCCCGGATGGAGATCACGCTCGCACTCCAAGAGATCGTGAAACGGTACAGCCGATTCGAGAACGTGCTTCCGTCGGAGGGGTGGCGGGAGCGGGCCCTCTGCAAGGGTTCGGCCGAGGTCGTCGTCGAGTGGGGACGCAGCTGATGGGGTCGGTTATGCCCGCGGCCGATCACGTCGTCATCGTCGGGGCCTCCGGGGCCGGTGTCGGAACCGCACTCGACCTGCGTGCACACGGTCACGCCGGCCGCATCACCCTGATCGGAGCGGAAAGCCACCTCCCCTACGACCGTCCCCCATTGTCCAAAGGAGTGCTGAGCGGCACGCAGGAATTCGAGGACATCGCTCTGACAAGCCATGAGGAGCTCGCTGAAAAGGGGATCGTCTGCCGGTTGGGAGTGGCCGCGACCGCCCTCGATCTCGCCCAAAAGACGGTGCACTTGAGCGATGGGGAGGACATCGACTACGGCACGTTGGTCATCGCTACGGGCGCCTCGCCCAGGCGTTTGCCGCAGTTCGACGGCTACGGCAACGCGTTCGTCTTGAGGACTCTGAGTGATGCCGCCGAGCTGCGCAGGCGACTCACGCCGGGATCGCGTCTGGGAATCGTCGGCGGTGGCCTGATCGGCCTTGAAGTCGCAGCGAGCGCAGTGAACCTCGGTGTGACCGTCACGGTCATCGAGCCGACGGAGCAGCCCCTCGCCAATCGGATCACACCGGAGCTGTCGGCGTGGTTACTCGAGCAGCATCGCAGCAACGAGGTCAATCTGGTGCTCGGCGCATCGTGCACCGAGATCGTCGCCGATGGCAGGGAGATCACGGAACTGGTGGTCTCCGATGGGTCGCGAGTGCCGGTCGACGTGGTGTTGATTTCCATTGGAGCGAGTCCCAATGTCGAGTGGCTGGAGGGGAGCGGTGTGGAGATCACCAACGGTGTGGTCGTCGACGAATATCAGCAGGCCTGCGAGGACGTGTTCGCGGTCGGTGATGTCGCAAACGGCTTCCACCCCGGCTACCGGCGGCACATGCGCTTCGAGACCCGGGCGAACGCGACCGAGGGCGCGGCACATCTGGCGCTCACCCTCAGCGGCACGCGTTCTGCCTACGTGCCGGTCCCGTTCTTCTGGACCGATCAGTTTGGTTTCAAGCTGCAGTCATTCGGCATGATCGGGCCCGGAGACGAGTACGACCTGGCTTGGGGCGAGCTTGATTCGCGCAAGTGGGGACTCGTCGGTCGTCACAACGGTGAGATCACCGGGTTCTTGACCAGTGGGTTCGGCCCCCAGCTCGCGCAGCATCGTCGCGAGCTGGCAGATGCAATAGAGCGGACCGTCGTGTCCGGAGAGGCGTAGGAACATGCAGATACAGATCGACGAAAGTAGATGTATTTCAGCGGGGAGCTGCGTCATGGCCGGCCCCGACGTCTACGACCAGCGGGACGAGGATGGTGTGGTGGTCGTCCTTGACCATGATCCACAAGGCGTCGAATCGCGCCGGCAAGCCCGGGAGGGTGCCGCGGTGTGCCCGGCTCGGGTCATCACCATCATCAACGATGAAAGCTAAAGCCATGACATATTCGCAAAAAGCAGTGCTCGTCGGTGGCGATGCTCGCTACCAGGTGATCGATGCGCCGTTTCCCGAGCAGGCCGACGAGGGCACTGTGGTCGTCGAGATCTCTCGCGTGGGAGTCTGCGGCTCCGACGTGGCCGCGTTTAAGGACGGTAAGCCTTACACGCCGTATCTCTCGGGTCACGAGTGGGCAGGCAGGATCATCTCGGTGGGCAAAAACGTTACGTTGTTGAAGGCGGGGGACCGGGTTCTGAACTGCACCCCAAAGGCGTGCCAGGAATGCGACACCTGCGTCGCGGGCCACGGAGGACGATGTGAGCGCGCTCACCTGCTCTCAATGGGTACGCACCCGCATCAACCTCCGCACGGCGCTTACGCCAAGAGGATTCAGATCCCGGCCGAGAAGGTCATGCGGATCCCGGACGAACTCACCGATGAACAGGCTGCGATGGTAGAACCGGCCACGGTAGCACTTCATGGTGTGCGAAGGAAGCCCGTCGGCCTCGGAGACGTCGCCGTGGTACTCGGTGGCGGACCGGTCGGGCTGTTCGCCGTGCAGTTTCTGAAGCTCAGCGGCGCGAAGGTATTGCTCGTCGAGCCGGTGGACAGCCGTCGAGCCTTAGGAGACGCGCTTGGCGCTGACGGCTCGGTGCATCCGGATGACGCGGAGTCGGCGGTGGGAGCGTTCTCGAACGGTCTCGGCGCGGACCTAGTCGTGGACTGTGCTGGATTGGCAGCCACCCTCGAGGCTGGACCTCTACTCTCCCGCTCGGGCGGCACTGTGGTGCTAGTTAGCACTCCACTCAAACCCGTGACCATCAATCCCGGGATCTGGCTGGGGCGCGAGGTCAGCCTCATGGCATCGTTGGCGCACCTCAACCCGGAATTCTACGTCACTATCGAGCTGATGATCAGCGGTCGATTGCAGACGGCGCCCCTCATCGACAAGACCGTAGGACTGGGCGGACTTCAGGATGCGTTGGCCCAGCTCGCTTCCGGCGGGGCGGTGAAGATCCTAATCGACCCCAGCCTTGAGAGCTGAGCGCTCAGCGACAACGCCTGCGGGTGAGTTGCTAGTCGCGCGACACTCGTACAGCAGTTATGAAGAACGGTTCCAGCAACTGCTCTGAGTACTGTTCGGTGATCTCCTGCCGGTTGAGTACGCGGTACAGCAAGGCGCCGAGGATCATTTCGGTCATGGTCGCGGTCGACATCGCGTCGGAGATTTGGCCGGCGGCGACCCCCAAATCCAGCCGCGCGATCAGGGCTGACTCAGTCGCGCGGGTCACGTCCGCATAGCGGGCCGCGACCTCGGGATGTTCGGCGGCGGCTGCGACGCCGGCCCTAGTCAAGGCGGCGGACAGGGGCGATCGGCTCTCCGTGGCAAATTCGTCGATCCACTGCGCGATATCCGCACGGCAATCCTGCGTCTGAGGTACGACGAATCCCAGTGGGAGGACGTCCCCGCGCAGGATGCACTCCGCTATTAGCGCGCTCTTCGACGAGTACCAGCGGTAGATGGTCTGTTTTCCGACTCCGGCAGCCGCGGCGATGCGGTCGATCGAGAGGCGGTCGTAGCCTTCCGCAGCGAGTTCGCCGCGCGTGGCCTTCATGATCGCGTTCCGCGCGCGTTCGGAGCGCTGGGCTCCAGGACCTCGTGCAGACACCGGTCCATCATCTCGCAGTTTCGGCCCTCACGGCGCGGGCGGCCACCGGCGGGACGCGAGTGAACCCGCCTCCCGCCCGGCGTGCCGAAGGTGCGCCGGGCTAGGCGAGGAGGTGTGACGGAACCTTGGCATCGAGCTCGTCCAGAGTCCACAGGGAGCGAAGGTCGCCGTTCTTGGTAATGCTTGGCCCGTCCTCTGTGCCAGTCCAGCGCGTGACCTCGGAACCTTTAACGCTGAATACTTGGCCGGTGACGTCGGAGGCGGCGTCAGTGCACAGCCAAGTGAGCATAGGGGCGATGAACTCAGCCGGCGGCAGGTAGAACGCGCTGAACTGGTCCTCAGGAACGCCCTGGGCGCGAAGGGCGTCATCCATGTGACTCTTGTACGCGTCGAACGTGCGTGTGCCTGCTGCAGGCGCGTAGCAGTTGAAGGTCAGACCGGAACCCTTGTACTGATTCGCCAGGTCATGACAGAGGCCGATGCCACCGCTCATTGCGATCGCGCCGAGGGGGTTCGCTTGCGTTCCGCGAGCGATCTCGGAAGTCGCGAACAGCATCCGCCCCCAGCCTCGTTCGGCCATCGCGGGCACGGCAGCACGGGCCAGGAAGAATTTCTGGCCGACGTAGAGCTTGAGCAGTTGTAGCCAGGCATCATCTGTGGCCTGCAGGCCGGCCAGGGTGTTTTGCAGTAGCGCACCGGCGTTGGCGACGACGATGTCGCAGGAGCCGAACTCCGCGACAGCGGTTGAGACCGCGCTGTCGCAACCCTCGGATTCGGCGACCGAATCATAGTTCGCAACGGCCGATCCTCCCGCTGCGACGATTTCGGCGACAGTGAGGTCGGCAGCCGCGGAGCTGCGGCCCTGGCCTCCGACATCGGTACCAAGGTCGTTGACCACGACACTTGCGCCTTGCGCTGCCAAGCTCAGGGCGAGTTGCTTCCCGATTCCGTTGCCGCTGCCTGTTACGAGGGCAACTCTGCCCGTCAGACGATCACTCATTGTCAGCTCCTAACTGGAGAGCCGCTGAAGCGGCCCGTGGAAATTGGATTTCGGACACACTCCTCGATGCAGGCCGATGTCTCGTCGGCAGCGATGGGTGGGCCCGCACTTCAATTATGTCATTAGCGAGACTGCTTGTCTCGCTAATCTTCTCGATAGAGACGACCAAGGGCAGCACCGACCTTGACGACGGTGCCCGCAACACCGTGCCCAAGCAGGATGAGGGAGACTTTCTGTCGAAGAATCATGTTGAACTCCCCGGCGTGCACCTTCTCGCCCCGTTGTTCAGGATTGCCGTGGGCTTGGCATTTTCGTGCTCACTGAAAGTGGCGCGCTAGGCATCCTCTTCGTGGGCCAGCCGTGCATGGCGTCGGCGGAATACGTGCTCCCGCTGGTGGTCTTGATGCCCACGGTCGTCGCGGAGATCTCTTACCTTTTGTGGTTCGAAACAACAAGCACCGCCCGACGGCAACCCAATAGATTTGACTGAGCGGGTGGACTCTTCCTCCACTCGGAAAGTTGTCACTAGACCGACACCGGTGATGCGACCGGGTGAACCCTGCACGGTCGGGTAGACGCGGTTGCAACAACAGGTCCTTGTCGGAAGATTTTGGAGAATGCCACGGCGCGTCCGGTGGGCTTACAGTCGACGCTGCGACTGCTCTGCACACATTCTCTAGCCGCCGAACCGTTGGCGACCTTATGTGCGGGCTAGTCGGAGACACCTGCACAGGCCCGCCAGGTTGACTGCCTAGGCGGCACAACTTGGGTTCCCCCAAGCTCGGCGAGGCCGCGGACGGCTTCTGCATGCTCGACATCGCGAGACCTGTGGGCGGATCTTCGGGATGGGGTGAATGTCAAATGCCGGCGGACCCGTGGATCCCGTGCAAACCTCATCGTCGTTGCATTCGAGTTACTGATCCAGCCAGTTCGATTGGGAGTCGAAGTGACATGTAAGCCAAGTCGAGTCATTCGACACCCGAGCGGACTGTCTAGGGTTGTCGACGCTGAATCGAGCAGCGCCACACGCAGGGCGTCTCTGTGCGCGACACTGACGGTCTCCGTGTTTGGGTCTTGCCTCGATCGTCGCTGCGGACAGCGTCGCGACACCTTTGGCGATTGGACACGCCGTGGGTCCCGCACGCCGAGGCCCTTGCTGTCACAATCTTCCGTACTATCGCACACCTGAATACATCGAACCGCTCAAAGTGCGGTTCTCGGCGGACGTGAGCGGTGAGCCCGCGCTGCGATCGATTCCGTGGCCAATTGAATCCGTAGTGGTTTTCTGCTGGGCGGCCTCGGGATGGGTAATCAGGTCTGTACCGCTCGGAGAATGAAGGCAGTCGCCTCCGAGACGGCCTGAGCCGTGCGGGCGGGGTCCAGTGCCATCTGCCGCACCGCAGCGGCCATCACCCCGCTGATGAATGCCAGCTCGAGGCTGGCGCTCGAGCTGGCGCGGAATTCTCCGGTACGAACGCCCTGCTCGAGCACGAGCGTGATGTGCGACTGTACTGCGTTGATCGAGTCGACCGCGATTGCCTGATCTTTGACCTCGAGGGACCCCACCTGTGCCTGCAGCACGAACACTCGGTGCGTGCCTTTGGTGAACGAGGTGAGCAGAAAGGCGATCACATTGGTGAGTCGTTCCGCTGCGGAAAGATGACAAGCCTGGGCGAGGGCTTCAACTTGCTGCTCAATCTGGTCGGTCGAGCGTCGAACCGCGGCTAACAAGAGGGACGCCTTGTCGGGCGCGTAGTTGTAGATAGTATTGCGGGCCACGCCGGCTCGTGCGGCCACATCAGTAAGGGTGATGCGGTCGTACTCCCGCTCATCCAACAGTTCGTCTAACGCATCGAGCAGCGAGCCCCGCACCAGCTGGCGGTGGTCGGCAAGATTCCCAGCCATAATTTTCGGCATGCCCCCAGTATTCACCAGCTTCCAGCAATCTCCCATCTTTTATAGGACGACCCGTCGTAATCTTTGCGACAAGACGTCGTAAACAGAGAAGGGGAAACTGGATGAGTGCGAAAAAGAAGGTTCTCGTGGTCGGTCTCGGCATCGCTGGCATGGCCGCGGCCGTCCGGTTGCACGGCATCGGCTGGGAGCCGCTGATCGTCGAGCGGGCACCGGCGCGTCGCGCAGGAGGCTACTTCATCGGACTCTTCGCTGAGGGTCGGGAAGCGGCGGAACGGCTCGGAGTGCTCGACTCGATCACGCGTGAGAACCCCGTCGGGAGCCGAACCTGGGAGGTTGGCTCCGACGGCGGCCGGATGCGCAGCGTCGGGTTCCTCGACCAGCCTGGAGAGCCGCGTGGAGTACTGCGAGGAGACATCGAGGCAGCTTTGTGGGATCGGGTGCGGGATGTAATCGCGGTTCGCTTCGCAACCTCACCGGAGGCGATTAACTCGCTCCCAGACTATGCGCGGGTCGCGCTACGAGACTTGGCGACAGGCGAGGTAAGAGAGGAATCGTTCGACCTCGTCATCGGTGCAGACGGTCTGCGTTCCTCGGTCAGGGAGCAAGCATTCGGGCCAAACGAGAAATACATGAGACCGTTCAACGCCATCGTCTGTGCATTCGCTCTGAACGAGCAGGTGCCGAATCTTGCCGACCGCGACGGTATCGTGCTGGCTGAACCGGGGCGTTCGCTGTGGGTGTTCCCGTTCGGCGACCGGCCACCGACTGCACTGCTGACCTACCGCACGAAGAACGAGAACGCGGAGTTCGACCGCCCTCCAATCGAGACCCTCCGCGAGCGGTACGCCGGGGTGGACGGCGACGGTGCGATCGGTCATGTTCTCGAGGAACTCGAGAACGCACCGGACTTTCTGTTCGACTCCGTTCATCAGGTGAAGATGGACACCTGGCACGACAACCGGGTCGTGCTTGTGGGCGATTCGGCGTGGTGCCTCACGCTGTACTCCGGTATGGGTGCGACCGCTGGACTCCTGGGAGCCGACGCGCTCGGTGCTGCTCTCGAAAAGCATCCGGAATCGATTAATGCTGCGTTGACCGAATGGGAGGAGGGGCTGCGCCCCTTCATAAAGAAGCACCAATTCGCGGCTCAAATTAAGAGCCAGGTGTTCGTACCCTCGAACGTCGCACTGGCGCGGGTTCGTCGCTCGGTAATGCGAAAGCAGGGGAAGAAGCGACGTATCGAACTCGAAGATTCGACGATGGCTCCTGCAGCCTGAACTGAGCAGGGCAGCATGAGAACTCCAGGCGTACGGCGCTGGATGGGTTTGTCGGCGCTCGCGGTCGCGCTATTCTTGACCATCGAGGTGGCTGCAAAGCTCACGACCGGACGCCGCCCGGACCTTGACGATTCGGAGGCGCTGGTCTCCCATGTACAGGAGACCAGCGGGCCGATCTTTCTCGTCATCTTCGCGGACACATTCCTGATGGCCTCCCTCATTGTTTTCTTGGCGTGCTTCCGTCAGCTGGTCACTACGGCGCGGCCGGAGTTGCAGTGGATCGCCGACATCTTCTTTGGCGCTGGCATCGCGTTCGTCTCGGTAACTCTCGTCGGAGATGCGATGGATGGTGGGGCCGCGCTGGACGTAATCGGCCTCGAACCCGATCCGTCTGCCATTCGTGCATTGATCGAGGGCCATGCGATATTGTTCGGATCTGCGGGCGCGGTGCTGCTCGCTCTGGTGTCCGGTACCGGGGCGTTGCTCACATTTGCATCCGGCGTCGTTCCGCGCTGGACGGGAACGCTCGCTGTCCTCACGTCGCTGTCTAACCTGGCCTGGGCGCCGATGGGATTCACTGGAACATCTCCGGACAGCTTTTTCGCGTCGGGCGGATTCGGCAACGCCATGCTTGCCGTTTTCCCGTGGTTGCTCTGGGTAATTTGTGTGGGTGTCGCCACCATTCGCGGACGACGCTCCGGTAGGAGCCTGTCAGGAGCGCCTCGGGGCATCGGGGAGACGGCTCTCGGCTGACGTCGCGGCTCACCTTTGAGTTGGGTGTTTGTGGTCTTCGGCCAGGACACTCGAGGTTCCTCTCATGACTATCCGGTCGACCTCGACAAGTAGCCAGGCCGCGTCGTGTTTTGGCGGCTAGCGCGAGTAATGGTAGTTACACAGGGGGCAACGAAACCTGGTTCTGCGCGACCACCGTTCAGGCAATCCTGATTATTTGGCCTTCGCCGAATCTTGGTCTCGCGAGCAGTTGGAGAGAGATGGTCGCGTCAGATGCCGGTAGACGGTGACGGTGCTGAGTCGGCCGGGGGATCGGTCTGCTCAAACTAGTCGACTCAAGATCCGGGAGGTTCGTTTCTGTTGGGAGCATGCCAGCTCGGCTCCGCCCGACACCCAGCCGGCTCTCGACGTGATGCGTCTCCGAGACTTTCTCCAGATGCCCATTTTCAGACTCGCGTGAAACTCCATCCCTTCACAGTCCGGCAGACCTCAAGGCGGCCCTGCCCGCACCCAGTATCATGCAACTCTGCGGAACCATGGGGGTCGGATGCCGTGCAAAACTGCCGATGTGGAGTTCAACTCGCTTATGGAGAGGTCGCGATCACTCATGAGACGTCACCGTGATACTGCGCGACGCTAGCCCTTCGGCGCTCACAGTGATGACGATCGTGCCTGCGCCTGTGGGGCGCACGACGGCTTGAGAGCGGCCGTCAAATGTGGTGTGTGATGAGTCAAGGTAGGACTCGATTGTCTTCGGGTTGGCGCTACCCAAGGCAATGAGTTCTCCTGGTCCATCCACGACCACCTCAACCTTCCGATCCGATTCGGGCCAGGGCACGCCGTTGCCATCCACCAGGATGATATTTACGTAGGCCAGATCGTCCGGAGTTGCTCGGATTTCGGCCCGTTCGGCTTCGACCGCGAGGGCAACCTCCCCGACGGCGGACCGCAGGATTGATCGTCCCGTCTCGATGCCTCCGGAAGATGCGACGGCGCGGAGCTCTCCGACCCCATAAGGAACGTCGAACCTGGCAACAAATCCGTGAGCCAATCCCGCTGGAACAGATCCTAGAGACGTTCCGTTCAAAAACAGTTCCACAGTCTCGGCGTCGCTATAGACGTCGACGGACACTATCGTTCCTGGATCGCACGACCAAGTCCATGAAGAGATGCTGTCAGTCCAAGACCACGGTCCAGCGGAGGGTAGAAGTCCGTCGGCTCGCGGCCGCAGCACCGCGATGTATGGCTGGGCTCGCAGGCCAAACACGATCTCCCTGAAATAAGACGATGGGCGCCGGTGACCGGTGATGTCAATGTCTCCGCACCATGCCAGTTGCCAGGGGAATGCTCCTGACGTGCCTGCCAGTGCTCCACCTTCTTTTGTGTACTCGACCCGGCCGATTCCTGCTTCGCCCAGGTAGTCCCATCCAGTCCATGTGAACTCGCCGACGATGTGATCGTTGGCCAGGATCGTGGGCCAAGCATCCTGGACGCGCGTCGAGAAAGTCTCGGTGCCGATGATGACGCGGTGTGGAAATGTGCTGCCATCAGAAACATACCGGCTATCGCCATAATTCAAGCCAGCAGCGTCAACTGCCCCGAAGCTCTCCTCAGTACGCGCCGTGACCAAGTCGGAGGTGACCAGCGCGTCCATCAAGGACCCCATTTCGGCCATCGTTTCGTTTACGTCACGGTTGGCGTCGCCGTGGCCGGCGAGTGCGGGTAGCTCTTTTACGACTGAGACGAGAGGGTTGATGCCGTTGGTCGTAAAGCGTGACGGATCGAGAGACCGCACTTTGTCCGCCAAGAGTCGGCCTTGCCGAGCGCCATGTGTGCGTCCGGTTTCAGGAATCTCGTTACCGATCGAATAAAACACTACGGAGGGGTGGTTGAAATCCTTTGCAACCATCGATTCGATGTCGCGCTCCCACCACTCTGGAAAGGCGAGTGAGTAGTCGAACGCGGATTTTGCTTCTGCCCACATATCGAACGCCTCGTCCAGTACCACCATGCCTAATCTGTCGCAGGCGTCGAGAAGGTCTGGACTCAATGGATTGTGCGCGCTGCGAATGGCATTGAAGCCAGCGGATTTGAGGATCTCAATGCGTCGTTCTTCGGCACGTGCGATGGAGCGCGCTCCCAGGACACCGTTGTCGTGATGGATGCAGGCGCCGCGCAGTTTCACCGTGTCGCCGTTGATTCGAAGACCGTGCCGCGAATCGAGCTGAAGAGTTCTGACACCGAACGTGGTGGAGACGGAGTCATTCTCGGGACCTTCGCCTATCGAGACTTCAGCTCGATAGAGGGCGGGGCTATCAATGCTCCAGCGTTCTGGTGCTGCGATCCAAATTCGCTTCCTCGCAACTCCCGACTCACCGGCGATCAACGTGATTGGCACCTGGTCGGTTGCGATGATTTCGCCGCGAGGATTACGGATCGCGACATGGCAGGTTGTGGTTTGAGTGTGTGACGACTCGTTGACGATCGTGGTTGCCACTTCCACGAGGGTGCCAGCGTCATCAATATCAGGGGTGCATACCCGCACTCCATCGACCGCTATGTGGATCCGTGGTCCTGTGAGTAAGTGAACGCTTCTGTGGACTCCGAGTCCCGAGTACCATCTCGAATCCCGGTGGGCTCGTGCCTCGATTCGAAGTTCATTCGAGTCCCCGAGTCGCAGAAATGGGTCGAGGTTCACTACGAACCGTGAGTAGCCGGCAGGGCGCTGTGCTGCGAAATGGTCATTGACGTAAACCATGGCGTCGCGGTAGACCCCATCGAGGACTAAATAGTGAACATTTGCCGCTTCTTCCGTGTCGAGATTAAGCTCTCGCGTGTACTCGACCGCGCCGCCTGGAAAATAGCCGCTGTGTTCAGCTGACGCGGCTTGAGCGCTTCGGGGGAGGGACACCATCGCATCATGTGGCAGGGTCACCCCGACCGGCGGTGCGATGGTTGGGTTCATCCCATCGAACAATCCCCGCTTCGGGGAAACGAACCAATGCGTGTTCAAGGATACAGATCGCATAATATTTAGCCCTCGACCTCTTGTGAGTTCGCGGTTGCGAGGAGGACTTGGAACTTGTCTACGTCAAGTGCCTCACCCAGCAATCCAATAACGGAGTGGAGTGGGCTTGGCGAGATCATCTGCACCACATTTCCACCCACGGCCGGGTTGTCGGTAGGTCCGAAAGCTGTGGTGAGTGCGTTAGCGATAGCACTCTTGGTCACCGGGTTCGCTAGCAGTTCGCCAATTGTCGAGTGCATAGTCAGCTCGACGAATACAAAGTCGCCTTCGACGAGGACCGTTGATTGGGCTCGGATATCGCGGCTGGACGCTCCGACGGAGACGATATATTCGCCGCTCTCTAGCGTCCACCTATCGCCTCGCACGTCCCAATAAGCGAGATCCCCGCGGCGAAGAAGCACCTGTACGGCTTTGGATTCGCCTACTTCGAGGAACACATTGTCAAACGCTTTGAGTTCTTGGGCGGGACGCGTAACTTCGGAATCCGAGACGGATACGTAGAACTGGGGGACCTCACGCCCTGCCTGGTCACCTGTGTTGGTGACTACCACCGTGGCGGTTATGCCTTCATCGGTGACCGCGAGTTGGAGTTCGGAGTAAGCGAAGGTTGTATAGGACAATCCGTGGCCGAATGGGTACTCGACATCCATTTTTCGTGTGTCGTACCAACGGTACCCAACCAGAAGGCCCTCTCCGTATAGGGCGTGCCCATGCTCGCCAGGAAAGGCGCCGAATGCTGGCGTGTCTTCGAGCCGCAGGGGAACAGTTTCCGACAGCCGTCCAGACGGACTCGTGATCCCAAAGATGACATCTGCGATTGCTCTGCCGATTCCTTGACCTAGTAGCGCACCATCGAGGATCGCCGGGATCGGGCCCAACGTTCCAACTCGGACTGCCCCACCCCGGGCGAGAACAACGATTGTGTTGCTGTTGGCGTCAAGTACGGCCCGGGCTAGCGCAATCTGATCTGCGGGGAGTTCGAGGTCTTTGCGATCGATCCCTTCGGATTCCAGCGGTGCGGCGAGGAATAGCACTGCTACCTCGGCCTCGCGCGCTGCCTCGACTGCTTCCTCAATCAACTCGCCGCTCGAGATGCTGTCCCCGCTGGCGTAGCCCTCAGCGAAAACGATTGAATCAATACCACCGATTCGTCGGATCTCGTCCAGCGGGCTATCGACGCGCTTGGCATTGACGAAGGAACTGCCGCCGCCCTGGAAACGAGGTGTTCTCGCAGCTTCACCGATTACGGCAATCGACTGGCCCGGAGTTAGGGGGAGGAGACCGTTGTTGTTTCGCAGCAACACGATGCTCTGCGTCGCCGCGTCACGCGCGAGCGCGTGATTCGCGTCGAAGTCGACTGCGTTCTCGCGACCCACATTGAGTCGCGCCTTCCGAGCAAGGGCTGTGACCCGTTCCGCGATTCTGTCCAGGACTGCCGAACTGAGCGAACCGTCCATCGCGGCGTCTAGTAGCTTGTCGTCGCTACCCTCGGCGGCGGGCATTTCTAGGTCGAGTCCGGCGCGAGCGGCCGCGACCCGATCAGAGACCGCGCCCCAATCGCTGACGACCACGCCGTCGAACTTCCAGTCATCTCGAAGTACCCGTGTGAGCAGGAATGCGCTCTCAGACGCGGGAATGTTGTTGACTCGGTTGTATGAGCACATGACGGTCCAGGGCTTTGAAACCTCAACCACTCGCTGGAATGCGCGCAGGTAAACCTCCCGCAGAGTGCGGGGGTCGATGTCGGAGCTTATTCGGTGCCGATCGCTCTCCTGATTATTCGCTGCGAAGTGCTTGAGGGATGCCCCAACACCCTCGCTCTGGATCCCGTCAACCCAAGCGCTACCAAGCACTCCAGTAAGGATTGGGTCCTCCGAGAAGTACTCAAAGTTGCGTCCGCCTAGTGGGTGTCGCTTGATGTTGATACCTGGGCCGAGCAGGACATGGACGCCGAGCGCTCGTGCTTCTCGCCCGAGCGCTGCGCCGACCTGCCTGACCAGATCGCTGTTCCAACATTGACTCAGTCCCGCGGCAGGGGGGAAGCAGGTTGCGGGGACGCTCATGGAGACTCCGAGATGATCGACAGCGTCCCCCTGTTTGCGAACTCCGTGCGGGCCATCGGTGAGGTAGACGGAAGGGATGCCCCGGAGGGCTTTGGTGGACCAGAAGTCTGCGCCACTGCCGAGGCTGGCCTTCTCCGCGAGTGTGAGTGAGGGTGTGGTTGTCATTGTTAGTCCTCTCGAGAGACTGGTGGGGTGGAGTAGCAACGCGGATTCATGCCGGCCGCTTGGTAGATTTCGTCGATCGTTCGCATTTGACGCACGGCGGCGGGTGCATCAGTGATATTTGGCCCGCCGCGGAGCGCTGCGTCGCGGAAAGCCGTCAACTGTGCGACGTAAGTAGACGTGCGGGCTGGACGGACCGACCACCGGTGACTTTTGGATGTGAACTTGATGAGGCCCGCAGTTTGCGGGTGGTAGGGCATACGAACACGCAACGTTCCCAGCGAGCCGGTGATGGTCAGCGAAGGGAACGCAGGCCTTGGGGGCCACAGCGAACAGGCGACCTGGCCGCGCACGCCGCCGGCGAACTCCAGGCGTGCGGTGAGAGAGGAATCTATGCCCTGCCGGTCGCGCGCGCGTGCCTGGGCCACCTTTGCCTCGCCAAACAAGTCGCGTAAGAGCCTGACTGGGTAGTAACCGACGTCGAGCAGTCCGCCGCCTCCGAGATCGGCATTCCAGCGGATATCTGTTCCGGGTGGGATGGCAACCGCGAAGTTCGCATGTGCACTCACTACCTCGCCGAGGGTGCCGGCGGACAGGTATTGCCGAAGTTGTCCCATCATGGGGTGATGGCCCGTGTGGTAGGCCTCCATCACTACGAATTCGCTCTTGGCGGCGATTGATGCGACTTTTTCGGCTTGGACTGCGTTAGCAGTGAACGGCTTTTCGCATAGCACATGCTTCCCTGCTGCGATCGCGGCGAGCGTCCACTCGGCATGCGCGGAGGCCGGGAGGGGAATGTAAACGGCATCAATGTCAGGGTCCCTCAGGAGGGCGGAGTAGTTGTCGTGGACGCGACCGATGTTGTGATCTCGCGCAAAACGGGATGCACGGTCCCGGTTTCGCGCCGCAATAGCGGATATCTCGACAGCCGGCGTCGAGAGTGCGGGGTCAATGAGCGCGATCTTCGTGATTCGCGCCGCCCCGAGTATGCCAATTCGTAGTGATTGTACGGTGGGATCCTCGTTGGTCGCGCCGACATCGTTTCGTGGCACCATCGCCGGAACTCCTGTGTTAAAAAAACAAACCAGCACACAGTTTGTTTTGAACGGGTGCTGAAACCATACCTCGATCGGTATCTCTTGGCAAGACAGATATCATCTAGCCATGCGTCCGAATAGCAAGTACCCCAAGGGTGTCGCCAAACAGGCCGAGTTGGTTGATGTTGCGTTGCAGGTGGTAGCGGAGCACGGGTACAACGGCGCGACGATCGGCGAGGTCGCTGAAGCAGCAAACCTCAGTAGGGCTGGGTTGCTGCATCACTTTCACAAGAAGGAAGAGCTCTTCGCTGAGGTTCTTCGGAGGCGCGACGACCTCGTCACGGATGCATGGGTTCAACAGCGAGAGTCGCCATCGGTTGACCCCGCGGAGTTTATCGCGAACCTTATTCGCGAGAACGCAAAGGTTCCAGGGCTGGTGCAGCTCTTTGCTCGGCTCTCGGCGGAGGCGACCGACCCAGCTAACCCCGCACACGAGTTTTTCGCGGACAGGTATCAGCAGAACAAGGCTGCTTCATCTGCCCTGCTCGCAGACATGCAATCAAGCGGGCGACTCGCCGCGACCTTAGATCCTGATAAATTCGCGGTTATTCTCGCCGCATTGCAAGATGGTTTGCAGATCCGCTGGCTGTATGACCCGAGTATAGATATGGCTGAACTGATCGGTGACTTCTTTGAGGCTATTGCTATTCAGCCGAACCAAGGCGGACGGGACTGACTCGACACTGAAGGCTGATGCGCGACCGTGGCGATCACAATACTCGGTCCTCCCCGTACCAGACGAGTCGCAACTCGGCGATGGCGCCTGTCCTTGAGTGTGGCCGGGCGGCTGCTCTTCGCCAACACTTCGGCGATGCGCGAGCGTCCTACGGTCACCAATCGGTGAACGTGTGCGTCCGCTCCGCGTGACGAACGAGCAACTCGATCTCTGAACAAATGCCACTTGCGCCAAGAAACCGACTCAAGTATGGTTTCTCACCAAGCGGAAACCGCCACTGCGTCGGTTTGTGTCATCTCATCCCGCACTACTCGAGAAAGAAGCGGCAATGGAGCCCACCCAACGACCGAACAGGTCATCTGAACCCATCACCCCGTTGACCTCTTCCATTCCGGCCGGGCCTGGAGAGGCGATGAAGATGGGCCAACAGACCAAAGAGAAACTTCCAAGAGAGCTTCGCCCTCTGTTCCGCTTTGCCCCCTTCGTTGCCGCGGTTCCATTTCTGGCATTCAGCGCGACGAACTACTTCGCGGCAGTTCAGGCGCAGCAGATCGACGACGCCGGAAAGGTAGGCGCGCTCGCGACAATTAGCGCCATTTCCGCCTTTGCTGCAATGCTTGCGATGCCCCTCGCCGGCGTTCTAACTGACCGGACTCGAACTCGATTCGGCGCTCGCAGGCCCTGGATTCTGGTGGGTGCTGTCATTGGCTCGGTGGCCATGATTACAGCCGGTCTAGCTCCCTCGATCGCGGCGCTCACCATTGCAGTAGTTTTTGTACAGTTCGGATTCAACGCCATGGGCGCGCCCTTCACGGCAATTCTCCCTGACCGGGTGCCCGTTAGGTTCAGGGGTCGCTACTCGACTCTCGTCGGACTGGGGACTTTGCTTGCAGGCGTCCTCGGAGGAATCATCGGATCCTTCTTCGTGAAGAACATCCCCCTTGGATATACGTCTATAGCGGGTGCCGTACTTCTGCTCACCATCTGGTTCGTCGTCGCGGTCAAGGACCGAGACAATCGTGGAGAACACCGGCAGCCCTTTAACGTGCTCGCGTTCCTCAAAGCCTTCTGGGTCAGCCCGATCAAACATCCCGACTTCTTCTGGGGGTTTCTGGGAAGGTTCCTTCTGTTTGGCGGATTCAGCCTCCTCAACACCTACTCCCTCTACATACTTCAGGACTACATCGGCGTCCCGGTCGAAGAGTCGTTGCAACTGGCTCCTCTCCTCGGGCTCGCTACACTGCCTACGATCCTGATCTCCACGGCCATTTCTGGTCCGCTCTCAGACCGAATCGGACGTCGAAAGCCACTCGTGCTCGCAGGCGGCCTTGTCATCGCCCTCGCCGCGCTAGTGCCGATCTTGATGCCATCCGTGCCGGGGATGATCGTCTCCGCTGTGTTCGTCGGACTTGGATTTGGAACGTTCATCGCGGTCGACCAAGCCCTAATCAGCTCGGTGTTGCCGGACAAGGAGAGATTCGGAACAGACCTCGGAGTGCTCAACATCGCGTCGACCCTGCCCGGAGTCATCGGTCCAGCAGTCGCTGGAGTCATCGTGCTTGTGTTCGGTGGGTATCTCGCGATTTACGTCGCTGTGGTTGTCATCGCCCTGCTCGGAGCCCTAGCAGTCATGCCGATCAAGAGCGTGCGCTAGAGCCCAATCCAATTGACATCCACGTCGCTGAGCTGCGCACCCTCATCTTCCCGTGCGTCACCGCGAATAAGGAGCCGCGATCTTGACCCACCTCGCCGTCAATCCGTTCCTCCCCGACTGGGAATACATACCCGACGGAGAACCTCGAATTTTTAACGACCGCGTCTACCTCTTCGGGTCTCACGACCGGTTCGGGGGACGTAAGTACTGTATGAACGACTATGTTGTCTGGTCGGCTCCGCTCACGGATCTCGGCAATTGGACGTCGCATGGGGTGGCATACCGAAAAGACCAAGATCCGGGGAACCCCAAAGGCAAGATCGCCCTCTGGGCACCCGACGTGGTCCAGGGCGGCGACGGCCGCTTCTACCTCTACTACGGGATGCAGTTCGTGCCACGCATCTCCGTCGCCGTCGCGGATGCTCCCCAAGGGCCATACCAGTTCCTGGGGCATGTCTCCGACCAGAGTGGATCACCACTCGGATCGATCGCCGGGCAGCCGTTCCCCTTCGATCCTGGGGTGCTTGTAGATGATGATGGACCAGGTATACCTCTACTTTGGGTTCGCGCCAAATAATCCCATTACCTCGCGGGTCGCGGATAAGCACAAACTCGAACACAAGGGCGCTTACGTTGTCGCTCTAGAAGACGACATGACAACGATCTCGGCGGGGCCGAGGCTCATAGTCCCTATGGCAGGTACGAGCGAGGGGACCGGATTCGAGGGGCACGAGTTCTTCGAAGCCTCATCGATTCGTAAGATCGGCGACACGTATTACTTCGTCTATTCATCTATCCACGGTCACGAACTGTGCTATGCGACCAGCAGCCACCCCGCAGAGGGGTACCGGTTTGCAGGCGTGCTGATCAGTAACGGCGATATCGGCCTTGACGGTCGCGCTCCGAAGGACGCTCTGAACTACACCTCAAATAATCACGGTGGTTTAGTCGAGATCGCCGGCCAGTGGTACATCTTCTATCACAGGCACACGCATCGTGACCAGGTCAGCCGCCAGGCAGCCGCAGAACCAATCGACATCGACGAGAACGGTCGCTTCACCCAGGCGGAGATGACCAGTTCGGGGCTTCACAACGGACCACTGCCGGGAGTCGGAAAATACGCAGCACGGATCGCGTGCGTACTGCAGTCCGCGGCCGGCGCAAAGCCAGTTCCCTACCTGAGCTTGTTCCGAAGCCACAGTGCACATCCCTACTTCACCCAAACCGGACGGGATCGCGAAGGCAATGGTGATCAGTACATCGCCAACCTGCGCGACGGCGCCGTGGCGGGGTTCAAGTACTTCGACCTCAAAGACACCCGTTCTATCGAGATCGACACTCGAGGCGGTTCTGGTGACCTACAGATCAGCACCGAGCTCAACGGCGTCCCCCTCGCCAGCGTCCGGGTTTCCGACTCGTCAGGACGAAGCCTCGCAGAGCTCCCGCCGGGACTCAGCGAGTCGTCTGCCTTGTACTTCCGATACCGCGGAAAGGGAGCAGTGGACTTTCATGCGTTCACCCTTGGCTGAAGTGTCACCCCGAACAGTGGATCCGAACAAGTCGAGATAACAAGCTGGAACAGGAGACTCAGATGCCCAGCACAATCGAGGTAGAAGCGTCCGCCGCCGTCGCGCAACTTGCTCTTTCAGAAAAGGCATCGCTTGGAGGTGGGTCATCTTTCTGGGAGTCAAGCGCGGCGCGTGGAGTACCTTCGTTTGTCATGTCTGACGGGCCACACGGGCTCCGTAGACAAGAGGGTTCGGCAGCAGATCATTTGGGCCTAGGTGCTAGCTCCCCGGCGACATGTTTCCCTCCGGCTGTCGGCTTGGGGCAAAGCTGGGACGGTGAGCTGATGGAGCGCGTCGGAGCGGCACTAGCTCGGGAATCGCAAGACCAGGGAGTGGACGTGCTTCTCGGTCCCGGAATCAACATTAAGAGGGACCCTCGTTGCGGCCGCAACTTCGAGTACCTCAGTGAAGACCCATTCCTGACCAGTCATCTGGCAACCCCATGGGTCAACGGGCTCCAAGGGGGCGGTGTCGGCGCATCCCTGAAGCACTTCGCTGCTAACAACGCTGAATTCGACCGTATGCGTCTGAGTTCAGACGTCGCAGATCGTCCCCTCCGCGAGATTTATCTGCGCGCGTTCGAACGAGTTATCCGAGACGCGCACCCGTGGACGGTGATGTGCTCATACAACCGCATCAACGGAGTCCTAGCCTCGCAGAACAAGTTCCTGCTTACAGATGTTCTCCGCCGAGACTGGGGATTCCAAGGCGCCGTCATAAGCGATTGGGGTGCCGTCGGCGATCGTGTAGCCGCGGTCGCAGCTGGCCTCGACCTTCAAATGCCAGGCGACACCGGATTCTTCAACGCGAGCGTGGTAGATGCAGTTTTGAACGGCACACTCGACGAAAGGGACGTCGATCGCGCGGCGACCGCAGTTGCCCGAACTGCTTTACTCGCGCGGTACCACCGGCGAGACGTTTCGGTCGACTACACAGTTCATCACGCACTCGCGCGTGAAGCTGCGACCCGCAGCATCGCACTCCTGAAGAACGATGGAGCGCTTCTACCGCTCGACCGCAGTGGACGCATCGCTGTCATCGGCGCTTTCGCTGTTGAGCCTCGGTATCAAGGCGGCGGTAGCTCGCACGTCCGAGTCACTGACCTTGACATTCCGCTGACCGAGATTCGAGCTGCCGCTCCTCAGGCGACTGTCGAACATGCAGTTGGCTTCACTACCGACGGATCAGGTGGCTCCGACGCTCTGTGCTCCGAGGCAGTGGAGCGAGCAAGGAACTCCGATGTCGCGGTAGTTTTCCTTGGACTGGCAGAATCTAACGAGTCCGAAGGGTTCGATCGCGACACCATCGATCTGCCAGTGGAACAGCTGGCCGTTCTCGAAGCCGTTGTCGCGGTACAACCAAATACAGTCGTTGTCCTTTCGGCCGGCGGCGTCCTACATCTTGCACCCGTGCATGCTCTCGTGCCCGCGATCCTCTCCGGCGGTCTCCTCGGGCATGGCTGCGGAGCTGCTATCGCCAACGTGCTGTTCGGCGCGGTAAATCCATCGGGACGTCTCACCGAGACCATCCCGCTCCGTGTGCAAGATGCTCCCAGCTACCTAAATTTTCCGGGTGAACACTCGCGGGCGGTGTACGGAGAAGGCACATTTGTCGGCTACCGAGGATACGACGCTCGGGAGCAGGAGGTGCTCTACCCCTTCGGATATGGGCTCTCCTACACAACGTTTGCCTTTGAAGATCTCGCAGTCGAGCCCGGCAACGACGGGTTGGCTGTCAAGGTGTCGATTCGCAACACCGGAAGCACCGCAGGACGAGAGATCGTCCAAATCTATGCATCAAAAGTCGATTCAGCTGTATCCCGTGCACCCCGCGAACTAGTTGTAGTTCCCTGTGAGGTTGTGAACGCGGGCTGATGGGGTTTGGCCGCCGATGCCGGTGTGGGGTCGGTGGTGATTGTAGTGATGAAGCCAGGTGTCGTAGGTGGCGGCTCTGGCTTCGTCGCTGGTGTAGGTCGCGGCGTAGGCCCATTCGGTGGCGAGGGTGCGGTTGAAGCGTTCGACTTTCCCGTTGGTCTGTGGTCGGTAGGGGCGGGTGAATTGGTGGCGGACCGGGCCGAGCGCCGCCGCAAGATCTCGTGACCGATAGGCGGACCCGTTGTCGGTCATCACGGCTTGAACGCGGATGCCGGCGTCGGCGAAGAACACGCTTGCTCGCTGCCAGAAACCGATCACGGTTTCCTTGCGCTCATCGGTGTGGATTTCGGAGTAGGCCAGCCGGGAGTGATCATCGATCGCGTGATGCAGGAACGCGTAGCCGCGGCCGTTCCGGCCGTGACCATCGTTGTTTCGGGCGCCGGCCTGCCGGCCGAGCATGCGGTGCCCACCGCCATCGGGGATGCGGCCGAGTTTCTTGATGTCCATGTGGATCAACTCGCCCGGCTGGGTTTTCTCGTAGCGCACCGGAGCTGGGCGGCGGACCGGTAGCCCGGTGGCTCGATCGAGATGGTGCAGGAGTGGCATCCCGTGACGGGCCAGGATCCGCCCGACCGTGGAGCGGGGAACACCGAGGTGGTATCCGATTCGGTGAGGCCCCCATCGGCGGGTGAATCGCAGTGCCAGGATCCGGCGTTCCAGCTGGTCCGATGACCGGGTCGGGGATGTCCTCGGGCGGGAGCTGCGATCGGTCATCGGTTCTGCCACCAGGTATCGGGCGGCCCATTTCGCGGCGGTCGCGGGCGAGACCTGGAATCGTTCCGCCGCGCGACGGACGGACCAGCCGTCATCGACGATCAGAACAGCGAGACGACGACGCCCTTCGGGCGTCAAAGGAGCATTAGCGTGAGTCACGAAGACCTCCGGTTGCATGATGCGAGTGTGGTAACCCACATCCTGCCCGGAGGTCTTCGCTAACTCACCCGACCACAACGTCCCGAGGAACTACAACTAGTCGGTGTGGGAATTGTCGATCTAGAACCAGGCGCGACGTCCACCGTCACCGTCAGTGTGCATCGACGAGATCTGGCCTACTGGGACGATCGACTTGACCGCTGGGTCGTGGAGGGCGGCAAGTACCGCCTCTATGCAGCGAAGTCCAGCCGAGAACTCGAGCTCGAATGTGAGGTGCAGATCAGCGGAGACGCCCTCGTCGCGGATTTCACGCCAGATTCCACCGTCGCCGAGTTGATGTCGCACCCTTCAGCGGCATTAATCGCAACTGCAGCTTTCGAAGGGCTAATGCCCTCTGCGGACGCTGGAGCAGAACTAGGAATGGACGTGATGAAGATGGTCGCTTCGATGCCTCTAAACCGTTTAATCGCTGGCGGACCTGAAGCAACTCTTCAAATCGACGCTCTCCTCCTAGCCGTCAACTCAGCCGTCGCTGCTCAAGAAGTCGAGGTCGCCTAGTACCCAAGAATGTCGGTCCGTCCCTTGAGGACCTAAGGGCGGCCCCCCGCCCTCCTCCAACTAAACGAAGGATTCCCATGTCACACTTTCCATCCGGCTTTCTCTGGGGAGCGTCAACGTCTCCACACCAGACCGAGGGCAACAATGTCAACAGCGACTGGTGGGCTCGCGAAGGCTTGATTCCCGGCATGGAGCCAAGTGGCGACGCCGACGACAGCTACCACCGCTTCAGTGAGGACATGAGACTTCTGGCAGAAGCTGGACTGACCAGCTATCGTTTCGGGATCGAATGGGCCCGAATCGAACCCCGCCCAGGTCACATCTCTCTGGCTGAGCTTGCGCACTACCGACGGATGATCGAAACGGCGCGAGAGCTCGGCATTACTCCAGTGGTGACGCTGCACCACTTCAGCAGCCCTCGCTGGTTCGCCGAACGCGGAGGGTGGACGTCCGCCGATGCTCCCGCACGGTTTGCAGCCTTCACAGCCGCAGCCGCGCCGATCCTAGACGACGTTGAGTGGGTGGCCACCATCAACGAACCGAACATGCTCGCGATGATGATCACCATGGAAGCCGCGTACGCGAAAGGTCAGAAAACAGAATGGCAGAGCCCGACCGTCGAAGGCGACTCCGTTAATCAAGAGGGTGTCGTTGCGCTTCTTACTCCAGACATCCGTTACGCAGTGCCTCTCGTTGATGCCCACCATGCCGCTCGCGATGTCCTCCGCCAGAGGACTGACGCGAAGGTCGGCTGGACCGTGGCCAATCAAGCCTTCACCGCGGCTCCGGGCGGAGAAGCCCGACTAGAGGTAGTTCGCCACGAATGGGAAGACTATTACCTAAACGCGACAGCGGGGGATGACTTCGTCGGAGTACAGTCCTACTCCTCGCAAGAAGTTGACGCAGACGGATTAGTTCCACACCCGCCACACCCGGACAACACACTTGTAGGTTCCGCCTATCGACCCGATGCTCTCGGAATGGCCGTTCGACATACGTGGGCGCGCACAGGCCTCCCGATTCTCGTTACCGAGAACGGCATCGCGACCGACGCTGACGAGCGGCGCATCGAGTACACACGTGAGGCGCTCGGACACTTGTCGGCGGCGATCAATGATGGGGTAGACGTTCGCGGCTACCTTCATTGGAGTCTGCTCGACAACTATGAGTGGGGGCACTGGGGACCCACATTTGGGCTCATCGCGGTGGACCGACGAACGTTCAAACGAACCCCAAAACCTAGCTTGAAGTGGCTTGGACGTATCGCGACGGAAAACACATTGGACCGATAGTTTGGGCATAAGTGTCGGCAACGTTCAAGAAGCAACCCAATGCGACGGGCGCATAGGCCACCGGGTTGTTTTGTAGTCTGCCAAATGTTGAGTGCTGATGACCGGGAGGCTTTCGGCTGCTCGGCCGCGGAGTCGGTAGCTGTCGCGTTTCAGTGCGAAGACTTCGGCGAGGTGGACGATGCGGTCGATCGTGGAAGCGGGTCGTCGAGTCCTTCGCCCATTCCGCTGAATAGCCGGTCGAGGCAAGGGTGGGCGAGGCGTGTTCGTAACGGAACGACACGAGTCGGAGAACAGGTTCGCGGCGTCTTGTTCGAATGTGGCAAGCCTGAGTACAGAGACGATCATTAGTCCGTAACGTCGGAGCCTCTCCTGTTCGACCAGCGTTCGCCCGGCCCGGCGGGCGTCGATGCAATCGATAGCAACCCATGCATGGAGATCGACACGACATGTCGCTACCTCAAGGCAAGCTACGCGGTTATGCGATCGGGCGCTCAAGAACTGGGAGGTCTCGTGCTTTACAACGTTGCGGCGCGAGGAGTATCTCGCTGGGTGTTTTTCCACTCGGGCGTTCCTCCTGTTCACTCGGGTGTTCCTCCCGGCTATCAGAGCGCTGCGCAGTCGAGCAGAGCTGTGATGTAGGCGTCCTCGTTCGAGCGGAAACGCTCGGCGGGTGCCGTCAGCGAGAGGGCGGCCCGCACGCGGCCGTCGAGCCACACCGGTGCGCTGATCGAGCAGACCCCAGGGCGCAGTTCCTCGCGGTCGTGCGCGATCCCGGTGGCCGCGATCCGTTCGAGTTCGACGTCGAGCTCGAATCGGTTGCGCGGCGTGTTCGGGGTGAGCGGCGTGTAGTCGTAGCCGGACAGCACCCAGTCGCGGAGGTCTGTGTCGGCGTGGGTGAGCATCACCCGGGCACCGACGCGAGCGTGGATGTCCTCCGAATAGCCCACGACGAGGCCCGAGACGCGCACGGCGTGGTCGCCCTCGACCACGGCGATGACGCGGATGCGGTCACCCCTCCATGCGGTGAGGTAGCAGGACTCTCCCGTTCGCCGGGCCAGCTCGGAGAGCGCGTGCCGTAACTCGGCCGGTGGTCGCAGTTGCCGCGCGACACCCTCGCTGATCCGCTCGCTGGCATTGCCGAGTTCGTAGCGTCGAGCGCTGTCCTTCCGCAGCAGGCCCTCCTGCACGAGCGTGGTCAGCAGGTGATGGGCCGTCGGCGTCGTCAGGTCGAATCGCGCCGCGATCTCTGCCGCTTGCACGCCGCCGTTGTCCGCGACGAAGAGCAGTATTCGGGCTGCGCGCTCGACGGACTGGATTGTCGTCACCATAGATCCTCCTGACTTCGACCTTGACACATCGCCCAGACATTCTATTATTTCGGCAGATAGCAGAAGCGACTTTCATTATATGAAAATGGATGCAATCAACAAAGGAGTTGGGTCAGAGATGACGGGCGAACGCGAATCGATCACCACGGTGATGGCCAACGGAGGGCGACCCCCGGGAAGCTGCCGCGAGATCAAGATCATCGACACCACTCTGCGCGATGCGCACCAGAGCCTGTGGGCCACGCGGATGCGCACCGAGCACATCGTGCAGATGGCTCCCGACTTCGACAAGGTCGGATTCGAGCAGGTCGACCTCGTCGCGCCGATCCAGTTCGACGTGGCCGTGCGCTACCTGAAGGAGGATCCGTGGGAGCGGGTGCGGCTGGCCCATCAGTACGCGCCGAACTCCACGTTCCGTGCTCTCATCCGCTCGAAGAACATCGCGGCGTTCGACTTTCTCGCCGACGACGTGATCGAGGCTTGGGTGGAGAGCCTGTACAAGAACGGCTTCCGGGTGATCGGCTCGTTCGACGGTCTCAACGATGTCGACAACATCGCTCCCGGTCTCATCCGCGCCAAGGAGCTCGGCGCCTCGACCTTCGGAGCGGTGTCGTTCTCGGAGAGCCCGGTCCACACCGACGAGCTCTTCGTGTCGAAGGCCATCGAGCTCATCGAGAAGGCCGACGTCGACGCCATCATGCTGAAAGACGCGGCGGGACTGTTGACGCCCGATCGCATCCGGACTCTGGTGCCGGCCCTCAAGGCGGTGATCGGCGATCGCTCGCTCGAGATCCACAGCCACTGCCTTACCGGGCTCGCCCCGCTGGTGTACCTCGAGGCCGTCGAGCTCGGCGCCGATGCCCTGCACACCTCGATCGCCCCGATGGCCAACGGCGCCGCGCAGCCCTCGACCCAGGACATCGTGAGCGACCTGCGCGCCCTGGGCTACGTCGTGAACGTCGACGACGAGCGCATCGAGACGATCTCGCAGCAGCTGATCGCCATCGCCGAGGCCGAGGGCAAGCCCGTCGGTCACCCGGTCGCCTACAACGGTCTGCACTTCATGCACCAGCTGCCCGGCGGCATGCTCTCGAACTTCCACTCCCAGCTGGCCACGGCCGGGCTCTCGCACCGCTTCACCGAACTGCTCTACGAGGTGGCGCGGGTGCGCGAAGAGCTTGCATTCCCGATCATGATCACGCCGTTCGCGCAGTTCGTGGGCACCCAGGCGGTGATGAACGTCATCTCGGGCGAGCGATACAAGATCGTGCCGAACGAGATCAAGAAGTATGCACTCGGCTACTACGGCGAGCTGCTCGGGCCAATCGACCCCGACGTGCTGGAGAAGATCATCTCCAACGGGTCCTCCACCATCGCGCTGGAGCCCTCGCCGATCGCCCCCATGCTGCCCGGCCTACGGGAGCGCTACCCCGATGAGGGCATCGACCTGCTGCTCCTGCGCGCGATGTTCGCAGGCACGCAGGTCGACGAGATGATCCGCACCGTGAAGGCCGGCGGCAATCCGGATGAGGTCTACGGCCCCATCCTCGGCCTCGTGAAGTCGCTGTACGCCAAGAGCTCGACCGGTACGCAATCGCTGACCGTCGGAGACCTGCAGATCCGCATCAACAAAGGAGAGACCGAAAATGCCGCTTGACCAGCCCGATAACAAGGAACTGCGCGCCCTCGTCGACTGGGTCAACCTGACCGACGACGTGCGTGAGCTCTCGATCAAGTTCGGCGACGTCGAGCTGTTCATCTCCCGCGACCGCCAGGCTCCGGGGGCTCCGGCTGCCGTTGCCCCGGCACCCGCCGCCGCTCCCGCGCCGGCTCCCGTCGCCACTGTGGCACCCGCGTCTGTCGCCGCTGCCGCGCCGGTGCCGGCCGCTGCGCCAGCCCCGGCCCCTGCCGCGGCGCCGGCCGCAGCTGCTCCCGCCGCCTCCGGCGGCCTCGCCGCAGACGAAGTGGCCGTCAAGGCGCCCATGGTGGGCACCTACTACTCCTCGCCCAAGCCCGGCGCTCCCGCGTTCGTCTCGGTCGGCGACACCGTCAGCAAGGGCTCGGTGCTCGCCATCGTCGAGGTGATGAAGTTGATGAGCAACATCGAGGCGGAGTTCGACGGCACCGTCACGCAGATCCTGGTCGAGAACGAGCAGGCGGTCGAGTACGGTCAGACCCTGCTGGTGATCAAGCGCAATGGCTGAGCACGCAGCATCCGTAGCCGTCTCGACGACCTCGGCCGGCTCCACGCCGGTCGGCCCCAACCCGCCCGCGTCGACTGTGAAGAGCGTGCTGATCGCGAACCGCGGCGAGATCGCGCTGCGCGTCATCCGCGCCTGCAAGGAGCTCGGAATCAAGAGCGTGCTGGCCTACTCCGAGGCCGATGCGGACTCGCTGCCGGTGAAGCTCGCCGACCAGGCCGTGTGCATCGGCCCGGCCCGCGCGAATTCGAGCTACCGCAACGCGCACGCCGTGGTGGGTGCCGCACTCGCGTACCGGGTCGACGCCATCCACCCCGGTTACGGGTTCCTCTCCGAGAACGCCGACTTCGCCGCGATGTGCGAGCAGGAGGGGGTGACCTTCATCGGGCCCGCCTCCGACGTCATCAAGCGGATGGGCGACAAGATCGAGGCGAAGATCATCGCCCGCCGCGCCGGTGTGCCCACGGTGCCCGGCTCCGTCGGCGCGATCGCCGAGTACGCCGAAGCACTGGCCGTGGCCAGCGACGTGGGCTACCCGTTGCTGATCAAGGCGGCGGCCGGCGGTGGCGGTCGCGGCATGCGCGTCGTGCAGGCGGCCGAGACCCTCGAGAAGGATCTGCAGGAGATCATGTCCGAGGCCGAGGTGGCCTTCGGTGACCCGAGCGTCTACATCGAGCGGTACCTCACCGACATCCGGCACATCGAGATCCAGGTCATCTCCGACGGAACGACCGTGCTGCACCTCGGGGAGCGCGACTGCACAACGCAGCGCCGCAATCAGAAGCTGATCGAGGAGTCGCCCTCGCCGGTGCTCGACGAGGAGCTGCGCGCCGGTCTCGCCGAGGCCGCGGTGTCGCTCTGCCACGAGGTGGGCTACAAGAACGCCGGCACGGTGGAGTTCGTGTTCGACAACATCTCGCGCGAGTACTACTTCATCGAGATGAACACCCGCATCCAGGTGGAGCACCCGGTGTCGGAGATGGTGTCGGGCATCGACCTGATCAAGCTGCAGCTGCAGATCGCCGGCGGCATCCCGATCGCCATCACGCAGGACGACGTGCGGATCGACGGCCACGCGATCGAGTGCCGCATCAACGCCGAAGACCCGGATCGCGGTTTCGCACCGGGCCCCGGCACCATCTCGTCGTTCCGCGCCCCCGGCGGCTTCGGCATCCGGATGGACACCCACATCGATACGGGGTACACCATCCCGCCGTTCTACGACTCCATGATCGGCAAGCTGATCTGCTGGGGTCAGACCCGCGACGAGGCGATCGCCCGCACGATCCGAGCGCTCGACGAGATGGTCGTGGATGGCATCATCACCACCGCGCCCTTCCACAAGAAGGTCCTCGAGACGGAGCGCTTCCGCAGCGGCGACTTCAACACGGCGTTCGTCGCCGAGTACCTCAGCACCACCCCCTGACTGCTTCACAAGGAGATCGATCATGTCTATTGCAGCACCCATCCGACGTCCCGTCCTCGCCGACCTGGTCGGCCGGCCGTCGACTCGAGCCCGCGCTCTCGCTGTCGACGCGGGCCTCGTGCTCGCCGGCGTCGCCCTCGTCGCTCTGCTGGCGAAGGTCTCGTTCTTCATCGGCCCCATCCCGATCACCGGCCAGACCCTGGGAGTCATCGTGGTCGGCGCGGCCCTCGGCGCCCGGCGCGGAGCGGTCGCGATGACGACCTACATGCTCCTCGGTCTGGCCGGGGCCCCGGTGTTCGCCGGAGCCCTCGCCGGCCCCGCCTACGTTCTGATGCCGTCGTTCGGTTTCGTGCTGGGCTTCATCCCCGCCGCGTTCCTGGCCGGGTGGGTCGCGGAGCGGGCCTGGGATCGGAAGCCCGTGCTGGCCTTCGTCGGGTTCGTCGGCGCCTCGATCATCCCGTTCCTCATCGGGGTGCCGTACATGGCCCTCATCCTGGCTGCTGTGATGGGTCAGCCCGTCACCGTGGCCGGAGTGCTCGAGGCCGGCGTGTGGCCGTTCATCGTCCCGGGACTGATCAAGGCGGCTGCGGCTGCACTCATCGTTCCCGGCGCCTGGCTGGTGGCGCGCGCCGCGGATCGCACGAAGAAGCACTGAGGTTTCTCGTGACGAAGGAGCGGACAGCATGATCGACAAGACCGTGGCCTCGGCGCACGAGGCCGTGGCCGGCATCCCGGATGGCGCCACCGTGATGGTCGGCGGCTTCGGCCGCGCCGGCCAGCCGGTGGAGCTCATCGATGCGCTGATCGCGCAGGGTGCCGGCGACCTCACCATCGTGAGCAACAATGCCGGGGACGGTGACACGGGCCTCGCCGCGCTCATGGCGGCCCGGAGGGTTCGCAAGGTGATCTGCTCCTTCCCGAGGCAGGCCGATTCGTGGGTCTTCGACGGTCTCTACCGGGAGGGCGCCATCGAGCTCGAGCTGGTGCCCCAAGGCAACCTGGCGGAACGCATCCGGGCGGCCGGTGCCGGCATCGGTGCGTTCTACAGCCCCACCGGTGTGGGTACGGAACTCGCCGAGGGCAAGGAGACCCGGGAGATCGAGGGCCGGCTGTACGCGCTCGAATATCCCATCCGCGCCGACTTCGCGCTCATCAGCGCCCGGGCGGGAGACCGCTGGGGCAATCTGGTCTACCGCGAGACGGCACGCAACTTCGGGCCCATCATGGCCGCCGCTGCCACCACCACTGCCGTCCAGATCGACGAGGTGGTGCCGCTCGGCAGCCTCGACCCTGAGACCGTCGTCACGCCGGGACTGTTCGTCGATCGAGTCGTGGAGGTGGGGGAGCGCTCCTGGCTGCAGGACGGCGTCTTCATCGGCGGAGTGGACCTGGAAGGGCGCCCACTGGCCCCCGCAGGATCGGGCGACACGGAGGAGGCGTCATGAGCGCCATCAGTCGCCAAGAGCTGGCACAGCGGATCGCCGACGACATCCCCTCGGGCTCGTACGTGAATCTCGGGATCGGGGCCCCGACTCTCGTGGCCAACTACCTGACGGAAGACCGGGAGGTCGTGCTGCACACCGAGAACGGGATGCTCGGCACGGGCCCGGCGCCGGAGCCCGGTCAGGTGGATCCCGACCTCATCAACGCCGGCAAGCAGGCGGTCACGGCTGTCGCCGGGGCCGCGTACTTCCATCACGCCGACTCCTTCGGCATGATGCGCGGAGGGCACCTCGATATCTGCGTGCTCGGCGCCTTCCAAGTGGCCGCGAACGGTGATCTGGCGAACTGGTCGACCGGCGCTCCCGGCGCCATCCCTGCAGTCGGTGGCGCCATGGATCTCGCTATCGGGGCGAAGCAGCTCTACGTGATGACCGACCTGCTCACCAAGAAGGGTGAGTCCAAGCTGGTCGCCTCCTGCTCGTACCCGCTCACCGGTCTGGGATGCGTGTCACGGGTGTACACCGACTACGCGGTATTCGATGTCACCGACGATGGCTTCGCCGTGCGCGAGCTGTTCGGCGACACCACTATCGACGGCCTGCGCGACCTTGTGGGGCTGCCAATAGCGGATTTCATCACAACACCATCTTCTGGAGGAGAACGATGACTGGAGCCTTCGTCTACGACGCTGTGCGCACGCCCTTCGGCAGGGCTGCCGGTGCTTTGTCCAGCGTGCGTCCCGATGACCTGGCGGCTCTCGTTATGCGCGCCGTGATCCAGCGCACCGGAATCGATCCGGCATTGATCGCAGACGTCATCTTCGGCGACGCCAACCAGGCCGGCGAGGACAACCGCAACGTGGCACGATTCGGAGCCCTTCTCGCAGGGTTCCCGAGCTCGGTGACCGGGGTCACGGTCAATCGTCTCTGCGCCTCTTCGGTCGAGGCGGTCATCCAGGGTGCGCGGGCGATCGAGTCCGGCGACGCGAAGGTCGTGCTGACCGGCGGTGTGGAATCGATGAGCCGGGCGCCGTTCGTGGTGGAGAAGTCGGCCAAACCCTGGCCGGGTGTGGGCAATCAGACGATGTGGAATACCTCGATTGGCTGGCGGATGACAAACAAGGCGCTACCGACACACTGGACCATCAGCAACGGCGCGGCCGCCGAGAAGGTCGCCCACATCTGGGGTATCAGCCGTGAGGCGCAAGACGAGTTCTCGGTGTTGTCACATCGACGGGCAGCTGCGGCTTGGGCCGCTGGCGCGTACGACACCGAGATCGTGCAGGTGCCCGGACACCAATTGGTGCGCGACGAGGGCATCCGCGATGACACGTCGGTGGAGAAGCTGTCCTCTCTCAAGCCCCTGTTCGCCACCGACGGCACTGGAACGGTGACGGCCGGCAACGCGTCGTCGATCAACGACGGCGCGTCTGCGGTGCTACTCGCCGGCGAGGGCGTGCTGCCGGGAGAGCCGCTCGCCCGGATCGCCGGCCGGGCCGCGCACGGCGTCGACCCCGACGACTTCCCGATCGCCCCAATCGAGGCCGCAAACAAGGCGCTCGCGCGGGCGGGCAAGACCTGGGCCGACGTTGACTTCGTCGAGCTGAACGAAGCGTTCGCGTCGCAGAGCCTGGCCTGCCTGGCGGGGTGGCCCGACCTGGATCCGGCGAACCTGAACGTGCACGGCGGCGCGATCGCGATCGGGCACCCGCTGGGCGCCTCGGGCGGCCGCATCGTCGGCCACGCCGCGCACGAGCTGAAGCGCCGAGGCGGCGGCGTCAGCGTGGCCGCCATCTGCATCGGCGTCGGTCAGGGCCTCGCGGTCGTGCTAGAGCGATAGAGTGATTGCGCAGCGCACATTGCAGTGATTTGCCACTAGCCAGCGACCACAAATGCCTGGGTACGGCACCGGGCGCACTCTTGTCCTGCTCTCGCCTTTAGCGCGAGGAAGCAGATGCCGCTACGAGCGTTTTCAGTTGGGCTGTGAACCGCGCCCGCCTAAGCGAACAACCATATCAAGCGGGCTGGCCGCTGAAGAGGGGCCGGCAGCGCTGCCGTGCTGCGGTGGCGGAAAGTCGTCCCGATTCGAACGTCGTCATGTTGCTGACTTATCGAAATCGAAATCGAAGGCCAACCGGGTGAGCCAGCCAAGCAAGCCATACCAACTCTGAGCTGATTTCGACGGGGCTGCTTGAAGACAATTCATCGGACGGGGCCGAGTAGAAGATAAACCTGCTGACGTATGTCCTCGACGACTGAGTCGACGTCCAACGCTGCGTTAAGCCCCGCGGCCATACTGAGGAACATAATTGCTGATGTAATTCTGGACATGATCGCCGAATCGGAAGCCGAGACGCCGCCACGACGGGCAATAGTGGCCACTGCCTCTTCTGTGCGTGCGACGATAGCGAGGGCCTCGACGTGGTGGATTTCCTGGGCATCGCCGAAGACCACTTCGCGTAGGTACGTGCGTCCATTGTCGACCTGGGTGCGATTGCATTCGACGATAGACCGCACGATCGCCATCACAGCATCCAAAGTGTTGGGGATCGTCTGCGCTTCAGCTTGTCCCATTTTAAGTGCGGCCTCGTAGCGGGCGTTCTGCACCAGGAGCAGCAATTCTCCTTTTGTCTTTGCGTACAGGAATAAGGTTCCGGTGCCGATGTCCGCGCGATCGGCAATCTGTTGCGTGGTCACCTCGTCTACGCCGTGAAGGGCAAACAGCTCGCTCGCGGCCGCGATGATCCGCTCGAGTTTGGCCTGCTTGTTTCGCTCGCGACGGCTCGGAGATGCGTTGTTTGCAGACATCGTGCTCCTTCTCGTGTACAAACGTAGTTCTCTTCGGTTCCGAGGCGAGTCACTAGCAGCGTGGCTCGGACGAATTGGTAGTCATTCTCTCAATGGAGAGGCGCGCAGGTCGGAGTCCAAGGCATTTGAAATGCCCTACGTTCAAGAACGATTACCACGCGTTTCCGCTCGCGATGTAACCGATGGCCTTCAGACGGGCAAAACGGGAGCGCGCTCTCGGAAACCTCGAGGCGGAATGATACGGTCAGTGCTTGTCGAACAAACCTACGTAACCCATGTAACCCAACCTTCGGGGCAGCACCACGGTTACCTGTCCACACCTGTCGTCTATCCTCGAGGCGCGAAAAACTGCTGACATTTATAGGGAGTCTCCGTCGCCGCCTGAGAATCAGCTCATGGCGTGAGGAATTCCACAGCGACAAGCGCGAACTCTTCGTGGAACTGAAAAACACCACCGTGGCCGGAGTTGGGGTAGATGATCAGTTCGCTGTTCGCGATGCGCCGATGCAGATCGACTGAGAGCGCCGAGGGCACCATGCGGTCGTTGTCGCCGTTGGCGATCAGCGTCGGCTGGGTGATGATCGACAGATCCGAAGGAACGGAGCGGCCGAATCGCTGGATCGCCTTCAACTGCGTCTGGAACGCCTTGATCGTGATGGGCGTGTCGTGGTCGACGGTGCGCTCATTGAGGCGTTCGATGAACTCCTTGCCGGCACGCTTGCCGGCGACGTCACGGTTGAAGAAGAGGAACTCTTTCGGGTCGGAGCGGGTGAGGGCGGCGCGGACCATGTCGTAGTAGGTGGCACCGACCACCTTGTCCATGTCCTTGCCACCTCGTGGCCCGGTGCCGGTGAGCACTAGTCTGCGGACGAGCTCAGGATGCTTCACGACGACGTCCTGGGCGATCATCCCGCCCATCGAGAAGGAGAAGATGTCGATCAGATCGAAACCGAGCGCGTTGACGAAGTTGTACGCCTGGTCGGCGGCCTCTTCCAGGGTCCCAGGGAAGGTTCCGCTGGACCCGCCGACGCCGGGCTGGTCGAACGTGATCACGTGCCGGTTCTGGGCGATGGGGTCGATGATGCGCGGATCCCAGTTGTCCAGGGTTGCGGCGAGATGCACGAAGAAGAGCACCGGGATGCCTCCCTTCGGGCCCAGTTCCCGGTAGGCGTAGGTGGTGCCCCCTATCTTGATGGTCTTCGTGGGCGCTTTCGCGTACGAAGAGATGATGGGCTCGTTGTTGGTCGTACTCATGAGGGGTCCTTTCTTGGGACGTCGTGGGTGGGTGGGGGGCGGTGTCGGTCAGAGGCCGACGATGGCGACGGCTTTGCCCCTGATTCCGCCCCCCTCGAGGGCTGCGAGGGCGGCCGGGATCTCTTCGAACGGAACGGTCCTCCCCACGACAGGGCGCAGTGCGCCGCTGTCGATGAGGCCGGCGATCTCGCGGAGCTGTGTGCCGCTTGAGGCCATGAAGAGGAACTCATAGGAGACGCCGAGCCTGGTGGCCTGCGAGCGGATCGTGCGGGTCAGAGCGGTGATCGCCAGGCGGAGCACCGGGTTCAGGCTAGCCGCTCGAGCAAACGCGGGGTCGGGCGGGCCGGCGATCCCGATCGCCTTGCCGCCGCGCCTGAGCACTCGCAAAGACTTCTGGAGGTTCTCCCCGCCGAGACTGTCAAGCACGAGGTCGTAGCCGGAGAGCTGCTGCTCGAAGTCCTGCGTGCGGTAGTCGATCACGATGTCCGCCCCGAGTTCGCGCACGAAGTCGGCGTTGGAGCCGCTGGCCGTTGTTGCCACGGTCGCTCCAAGGTGCTTGGCGAGCTGGATCGCGATCGACCCCACCCCGCCGGCACCGGCGTGGATGAGCACCTTCTGCCCGGCCGCGACCTCGCCCTTGACGAAGAGTGCCTGCCACGCGGTCAGCGCGACCAAGGGGAGCGAGGCGGCCTCGACGGTGCTGATGGTGGTAGGAGCGAGTGCCAGGTCGGCCTCGTCGACTGCGACCCGCTCGGCGAAGGTGCCGACCTGGGCCATTCCGACGCGCGAGTAGACCTGATCACCAGGCTTAAAGGTGCGCACTTTCGCCCCTGTGCGGATGACCGTGCCCGCAACGTCGTGACCCAATGCGTGGGGGAGGGCGTAAGGGAGGATCCGCTTGAACTCGCCGGTGCGGATCTTCTCATCCAGCTGATTCAGCCCGGCGGCAGCAACCCGCACGAGCACGTCTCGGTCTCCGATGGTGGGTTCCGGTGAGTCCACCTCGTGGAGTGGCTGCTTGTACTTGTCGAAAACAAATGCTCTCATCGCGGGTGATTCTCCTTGAATCGATCAGGTCGAGTTTGTTCGGGGATGGATGGACGGATGAGTTGATGCCGATGTGGTCAGCGGCGCAGGAAGTTACGCGCGATCTCAGTAAGTGCCTCGGAGTTCTGGAAGACGACTCCGTGACCGGAATCAGGGAAGACCTGCACGGTCGCTTGCGGGAATCGACGTGCCAGGGCATCGACATTGCTGAGGGGCGCCATCGTGTCGCTGTCGCCGTGCACGATCAGGACCCGGCAAATGACGTCGGGGAGGCCGTCTGGTGGCCCCAGTGCTCCACGGCGCCGAGCAGAGCTCGGAAGACTGCCGGTGTGACGGCAGCATCCCGTTCGGCGGTGCGTTCTTTGAGGAGCCGCAGATATGAGGTCGCGGCCGATCTGCCGAGGGGGGAACGGGTGAAGAACAACAGCCTCTTGGGATCGGTCCCTGTCGCGATGGCGCGGGCGGTTGCGCGGATGGTGACACCGGTCATCGTCGTCAAACTCGGTCCGCCCTCGGGCCCGGATCCGGCCAGGATCATCCGATCCACGAGGTTCGGCGCGTGGCCGAGGATCGACTGGGCGACCATGCCCCCCATCGACAGTCCGAAGAGGTCGACCCGCTCGAGTCCGAGGGTGCGAATCACAGCGACCGCGTCGGCGGCCATGGCTTCGATCGAGTCCCGGATCCGACCGTGAGAGGAGCGACTCCGCGATAGCCGATGAGCACGAGTCCTCGATCGAAAGCGAGGAGGTCGACGACAGCCGGATCCCAGCTGTCGACGTTTGCGCCGAGGTGGGTCAACGCCACCAGCGGAATGCCTTGCCCGTCACCGGTCTCGCGGTAAGCGAAGTCGATACCTCCAACAGGCACCGTTCGCGTGCGCGTCCGTTGGGCACTCCCGTGTGGCGCCGAGCCCTCCATTGTCAATTCTTCTTCTTCTCCTTCCTTCGTCGCTATTCCGAGTACACTCAATTGTGAGGTAACTCAGTAAGTTTGTCAACAGACGTCCCCATGCGAGAAGAGCAAGGGCTACAGGGGCGTCGGAAACGCGCCAAGAAGACAAGCGACAGCGCATCATGATCGCCGCCCGGGAGCTGTTCACCGCCCACGGCGTCGGCGGCGTCACGACCCAGCAGGTCGCCGACCGGGCCGATGTCGCGGTCGGAACGCTTTTTCTCTATGCCTCGACCAACGCCGAATTGATGATTATGGTTCAGAACGGGAAGTTCGAGGCGGCGATCGAGAAGGGACTCGCGGCGGCAGCCACCGCCGAGAATGATGGCGAAGACGTCCTCGCGACCGTCCTCGCGCTGCTGCGACCGGTCGTCGCGTGCATCCGAGAGCACGTCGAGAATGGTCGCGCCTATCTGCACGAACTCCTCTTCGGTGATCCCATGGAACGGGATCTCTCAGTGCGTCTCGAGCAAGGAACCGGCCGGCTTCTTGCTCGAGATCCGTACCTGGGGTATCCTGTGCGGCGACGGTGGCCAGGGCAGTACGACCGCAACCCTCCACCTGGAGCGCAGCCTCGAAGACGTCCTCGGTGACATCAAGCAGCAGATCGCGGCGATCGAAAAGCAATACTGGGGAGGCGTGTGCCTCAACGTCGGCTGCATCCCCTCCAAAGCGCTGCTGCGCAACGCCGAATTGGCTCACACCTTCCATCGCGACGCCGAGCTCTTCGGCATCAGCGGCGAGGTCACCTTCGATTACGGAGCGGCGTACGATCGCAGCCGAACGGTGGCCGACGGCCGCGTCAAGGACGGTTCATCATCAGGGCTGGATCGTTTGACGGGGCCTTTAGAGCGGTTCATCCGCGATCCGCACGCGTGGACTCATGCCTTTGATCTGGCTCTTTCACCCTGAAGGGGGCACGCGAGTCGATCCGACATTCGGCCGGACGATTCCCCGAATCAGGTGTCCGTCCGTTCGCGGCCGCTCCTGCCTGTCGGCGGCGACGGTCATAAGGTCACCTGACTGTGCGTCTCCAGCGGAATGACGGTCTCGTCTTCGCTGCAAAGGCTTGTCGGCCGATGTCGCCGTCGACTGGGGCGGCAGGTTGCTGCCTCCACTGCCGCTCCACCTCTTCCGGGTCGGCACCCCAAACGATTGCATCGATCATTTTCTTCGAACCGGCGACGGAGTAGTCCGATCGCGAAGCGATGGTCTCGCCGAGTTGCGCGACCCGCTGTTCCAGAGAGTGGTCGGGAACAACTTCGGTGGTCAGTCCTAGGTTTGAGGCCGTGAGCGAGTCGACAAGCTCTCCTGTGAGAAGAAGCCGTTTCGTCGCACCTACGCCGATTAGCGCGACGAGCGCCTGGGTCGCCTGCGCGGGGTAGAGCACGCCGAGTTGCGCGGGGGTGACGCCGAACACGGCGTCCTGTGACGCGATTCTCAGGTCGCAGGCCGCGGCGAGCCCGACGCCACCGCCTATACACATGCCGCGGATGGAGGCGATGGTCACGCCTGGAAAGCGAGCCACAGAGGCGATCGCGTCCGTGAATGGCGACCCAAGCGTTTCGTCCAGTGTCCGAATGTCCAGGCCGGCCGAGAATTGGTCGCCGGCACCAGTAATCACAACTGCTGCCACAGACACGTCAGCCGACAAACGGGCGAATTCACGAGAGAGGACCTCTAGCATCTCGCGGTTCAGAGCGTTACGGCGGCTTGGATCAGTGAGGGTGATGGTCGCGATGCGACCGCTCACGGCGACGTTGATCGTCCCGCCCGGCGATGCCACTTGGTCGACGGCAGCCACGAGTCATTTCCTGTGGTCTCTGTGAGGAACACATGCCGGCTGGCCAGCGCTGAAGCTGGCAATAGTCCTTCGGTCCCCGTACGATCTGCAGATGCATGAGCGTGCGACTCTTGACCTCTCGACCTGTCCTATCGGGCTGTCCCTCGAAGTCCTGGGACAGAAGTGGACCCTCCTCATCATCCGTGAGGCCTTCAACGGAGTGCAGCGCTTCTCGGATTTCGGAGCGGTACTCGGCTGCCCCAGAAACCTGCTCGCGACGCGTCTGCGTATGCTCTGCGACCATGGCATCATGCGCACCGAACTGTACGAGGTTTCGGGAGAGCGCTCGAGGGTGCGCTACGAATTGACGGATGCGGGTCGTGAGTTGGCGCCGACACTGGTAGCCCTTTTCGATTGGGGGCAGAAGAACCGGCTGGCGGACATGAATCAGCTCGCGCCAGCCAAATGCCGTTGTGGGGGCCGTGTCCACGCCGTGATGATCTGCGAGGACGGCCACGTGGTCGACGACGTTGACGCGCTGACACTCCCGCAATGGACCGGCTCGTCTGTTCCGGGAGTGTCAGCATTGTCCGGATAGGCGCTCGGCTACGGCACGATCACCAGGCGGACGGGATTGCCCTTCTTGCTTTGGAGCTGCTCGATCGCCTCGGCCACGTCGCTGAGGGGGTAGTGGCCCGAGATCGACTCCGAGAAGTCCAAGCGGTTGAGCGCGAGCAGGTCGAGGAGTTCGGGGACCGCCTCAGGGCCGCTGGCATAGTGCCCCCGGATCTGCTGGCGGAGGAACAGCAGTAAGCCCGGTGTCTCGAGGGTGAATGGCTGGGAGTTGGCGCCGACCCAGATAGTGCGGCCGAATGGTGCGGCTGCCTGAAGCAGTTGTGCCTCGACAGCCGATATGCCGACGAAGTCGAAGGCGACGTTCACCCCCGTGCCCTTGGTGAGGCCCTTGATGGTCGCGACCGCGTCTTCGGCGTTCGGATCGATCGCATAGTCGGCGCCGAGCCGGAGCGCACGTTCCCGTGCCTCAGGCAGGGGGTCGACGGCGATGATCGGTGCGGCTCCGACGAATCGCAGGATCTGGATGGCGTGGGTTCCGACGCCTCCGACGCCCCAGACCGCCACCGACTCGCCGGCCCTCACGTCGGCAGTCTGGGTGATTGCCGCCCAGGGGGTCGACACGGCATCGGGGACGATGGAGGCCACGTCGAACGGGAGGGTGTCGGGGATTCGTACGAGCGTTGATGCAGGCGCGACGACGTACTCGGCCCACCCGCCGTCGAAATCGACCCCGACGGTGTGCTCGCCGTCAGCCTGATTGTGGAGCAAGGAGATCGCAACGCGATCTCCTTGGGTCCAGCCCTCGACATCGCTGCCGACCACATCCACCTCGCCGGAGATCTCGTGCCCGAGGGTGATCTCGCCGGTCTGCCGGTGAGGTCCACGGAGATGGCCGCCGATGATGTGGAGGTCGGTGAGGCAGACGCCGCACGCTTTAACCTTGACGCGTACCCAACCGGCTTGGGGATCTGGGATGGGGACGTCTTTCACGCCGAATTCGCCTGTCTCCAGGTTCAGTCTTGCAGCAAGCATTGGTCGTTTCTCTTTCGTGAAGAAGGTCTGTTCGGCGGGTCAGAAAGCGAGGGAGGTGCGAACCCAGGTTGCGATCTCCTGGATAGCCTTGTCAGTCTCGGGAACTCGCCCCGCGGCCCACACGTAGGAGTGCTGAGCGCCGGCGACCGGCAAGGACTGGACGTGGTTCCCGGCGGCCTTCAAACGGCCAGCGAGTTCTTCGTCTTCTCCGGCGAGCACCTCGTAGGTTCCCCACGACACCAACGTCGGCGGAAGGTTCGACAGATCCGACGCGTTCAGGTTGACCTTGGGATCGTCTGCCGCTGTCTCGGTGCCACCAATCCACGCCTCTCGGAAGAACTCGAGCAGACCGCGGCTCAACACCTTATCGGTTTCGGCGTTCGACTCGATGGTGTCGTTGGCGATCCCGAGGTCCGCCCAGGGGGAGATCGACACGATTGCTCCGGGGAGCGACTTGCCGGCGTCACGGCGACGGAGCGCTACCGCGAGAGAGAGAAAGCCGCCGATCGAGTGTCCGATGGTGACGATGTTCTCGGACGGATAGCCCTGTTCGAGCAGCCACTCGAAGGCGGTCTCGACGTCGTCGAGCTGGGCCGGGTACTTATTCTCCGGCGCCCGCCGGAAGTCGACCACCAGCACCGGGATGCCGACGGCCTTGGCGATATGGCCGGCCAGCTTGCGATCGACGAATGCGGAGGTGACGACTGATCCTCCGGCGTGGGAGTGTAGGAGCACGAAATCAGTATTCGCACCCACGGGCTCGGCCCAGATTCCAAACACTCCGTTCGCGTCGACCTCCCGATAGGTGACTCCCTCGGGTTCGGATGCGGCCCGGTGCAGGTTCTCGGTGGCATTCCGCCGGATATCCAGCTCCGTGGGCGCTCCTCCGGACTGCAGCAGGTTCTCAAAGGCAATTGCCTCCGGGCTCAGTTCGACGACATCGCTCTTGGACACGTGGTCACCTCCATGTGACATATTTCGCCCTCGCCGACCCCCGGAACTCAGTGCCAGAGGGTTCGAAGAGCGAATTCTCGACAGCCGGTCCGACTGCTGGCGTTGACTGTATGACGCGTGAGTTTACAAAGTCAACCGTGCCGGGCGTAATTCGAGCAGGGCACCAACTTCCGGTGGTGTCGGCTCTGCACGGTAGCCGTTGTGATGGTCATGTCGGATCGCGGATGATCCGTCAGTGGTGCGCCACGAACGCTTGAAGGGCTTAGACATGACCGACTCGCTGGACCGATTCCATGAACAATGGCGGACGAGCATTGACGACCGCGACCGCTTCTGGCTGGAACAGTCGAAGCGCATCGATTGGTCGCGGGCTCCGCGCACCGCGATCGAAGACGCGGGGGATTCCTGGTCGTGGTTTCCAGACGGCGAGTTGAATCTGTCCTACAACACCCTGGATCGACACATCGAAGCGGGCCGTGGCGACGCGGCCGCCGTGATCTTCGATTCGGCGATGACGTCGGAGTCCCGCACCTACACCTACCACCAGCTACGGGACGAGACGGCCATCTTCGCCGGCGTCCTACGAGAACAGGGTGTGCGCCGAGGCGAGCGAGTGATCATCTACATGCCGATGATCCCGGAGGCCGTCGTTGCGATGCTCGCGTGCGCACGGATCGGCGCCGTTCACTCGGTCGTCTTCGGTGGTTTCGCTGCGAACGAATTGGCGACGAGAATCGTCGATGCCGGTGCCAGGATCCTGGTCATGGCATCCGGGGGGTTGGAGCCCGGAAAAGTCGTCGACTACGTACCTCTGGTTCGGGAGGCGCTGCGCCTGAGCGACGGCGCCATCGACACGGTGATCCTCAAGGAACGCGACGGCTTCCCGACTTCGATCGAGGATGTGCCGGCAGGCGCGGGAGCGACGTGGCTCGATTGGTCGGAACTCGCGGAGTCGGCAAACCCCGCCGTACCGGTTCCGATAGCCGCGAATGATCCGCTCTATCTCCTCTACACCTCCGGAACCACGGGCAATCCGAAGGGGATCGTGCGGGACAGCGGGGGGTACGCCGTGGCGTTGGACTGGTCGATGCGGAACATCTACGGCGCCGGTCCGGGAGACGTGTTCTGGACGGCAAGCGACGTGGGGTGGGTGGTGGGGCATTCCTACATCGTCTACGCTCCTCTTCTGATCGGTGCGACGACCGTGCTCTACGAGGGGAAGCCGGTCGGGACGCCGGATGCGGGAGCGTTCTGGCGCGTCGTCGAGCAGCACCGCGTGAACGTCATGTTCACGGCTCCCACGGCGATCAGGGCGATCCACAGGATCGATCCGGATCTCGAGCAGCTCGCCCGTTACGACAGGTCGTCGCTGCGCGCGCTCTTTCTGGCCGGGGAGCGCCTCGATCCGGAGACCTACCAGTGGATCACCGCAGGACTCGGTGTGCCGGTCATCGATCATTGGTGGCAGACCGAGACCGGTTGGGCGATCAGCGCCAATCCGGTCGGGTTCGGCGCGTTGCCCTTGAAGGCCGGGTCGAGCACGGTTCCGATGGCGGGCTACGACGTGGCGATCGTGAATTCGAAGGGGCGGGAGGTCGAAACCGGCAGGGAGGGCAACATCGCCATCCGGTTGCCGTTGCCGCCCGGCACTCTCACTGGTGTCTGGGGTGGACCTCACCGCTTGCGCGATTCCTATCTGAATGTGTTCCCCGGCTACTACGCCACCGGCGATTCCGGTTATTTCGACAATGACGGCTACCTCTTCGTGATGGGAAGGACCGACGACGTCATCAATGTCGCCGGACATCGGCTCTCGACCGGCGCCTTGGAGGAGGTCATCGCACTCCACCACGATGTGGCTGAATGCGCGGTCGTGGGGGTGAGGGATGCTCTCAAGGGGCAGCGGGCGATGGGCTTCGTCTCCCTCAAGTCGGGTCGCTCGGTCGATGAGAGCGAACTCCGGGCACAGCTGGTCGATCTCGTCCGCACCCGGATCGGCCCGGTGGCCGCCTTCCGCGATGTCATGTTCGTCGATCGGCTGCCCAAGACTCGGTCGGGCAAGATCTTGCGCAAGACGCTGCGGCAGATCATCGATGGTGAGCCCTACCGGGTGCCGGCGACCATCGAGGACACCTCGGTACTGGATCCCATCCTGGCTGCCGCGGAAGCGGCGAGAGCGCCGATCATATGAGGTCGGATGCTGAGGCGACCGGTTCGCCCTCCTCCGGAGTCGACCGTGGGTTCCGTCTCGTTCTGATGGGTGCGCCGGGTTCGGGCAAGGGCACTCAGGGCCGCTTGTTGAGCCGGAAACTCGGTATCCCCGCGATCTCGACGGGGGATCTGTTCCGAGACCACCTTCGGCGGCGAACCGAACTGGGTGTCGCCGTAGCCGGCTACATCGATTCGGGAGCATTCGTGCCTGATGAAATCACCGATGCGATGGTACGGGAGCGACTCGGCTCCGCCGATGCCGAGCAGGGATTCATCCTCGACGGCTATCCTCGCACTCTTGCCCAGGTCGATGCCCTCGATCGCGTGCTGACCGCGCAGGGAACCGCACTCACCGCGGTGGTCGCCTTGGACGTGGAACGGTCGACGGTGATCGAGCGGATGCGCACCCGGGCGGGGGTGGAGGCGAGAACCGACGACGACCCGGAAGTCGTGATCCGGCGCCTGGACATCTACGAGGCTGAGACCGCCCCATTGATCGAGCATTACAGGTCCTTGACCAGAGTGCTGGAGATGGACGGCAGCATCGAGCCCGCCCGCCTCAGCGCGATGATCTCAACCCGGTTGAGGGCCCGGGACTGATTCTGACCGACGAGCTCACCGCGCGAGTCGCGGGTGGAGCAGTTCGGCGAGGTGCACGATGTCGTCGGCCACCACATCCCAATCGCTCTCAGCCTCGAGGTCGATCGACTGGTCGGAGCCGTGCTCGAGCGGCCGTGCGACAAAGGCGGTCGCGAGGCCGGAATCCCGAGCGGCGCGCAGGTCGTCGTTGTGGGCGGCCACGAGCATGACTTCGGCGGGAGCGAGCCCCAGAATCGCCGCGGGGCGAAGGTAGGCGGCCGGGTCAGGCTTGTAGGCCTGCGTCAGGTCCGAGCCGATGATCAGATCCCAGGGCAGCCCGGCCGACTTCGCCATCTCGAGAAGGAGAGCAGTGTGTCCGTTCGAAAGCGGACCAATGGTGTACTGCGCTTTGAGCGCGTGCAAACCGGGCACGCTGTCCGGCCAGGGAGCGAGCTCGTGCCACGCGTGGACGAGATCGTAGACGTCTGCCTCCGATGTCTCGAACGGGAGCTCGAATTCTGCCAGCACGCTCGTGAGATTCTCGCGGTGGAGGGTGTCGAGATCCGTGTACGGCCGATCGCCCGATGTGATCCGCTGCATCGAGGGTGCGTAGCGACGCCGCCAGGCATCCGCGAGATGCACCGAGTCGAGACGGCTGGAGTGGCGCGCCGCAACCGTGTCGAAGGCCGAGGCGATACCGCTGCGCCAGTCGACCACCGTACCGAAGGTGTCGAAGAGCACGGCACGGACGGTCGTGGCGGTCATACGAGAAGGTGATTGCGCCGGGCGATCGCCAGAGCCTCGAAGCGAGTGGAGGCGCCGAGCTTGCGCATCGCCTGATTCAGGTAGCTCTTCACCGTGGACTCGGTCAGGCCGAGCGAAATGGCCACTGCGGCATTGGTGTGCCCGAGGGCAACCTGGCTAAGCACGTCCGACTCGCGGGCCGTCAGCAGCGCGGCCACAGCTCGCTCGTCTGGCTGCTCGGGCTCATCGTCGACCTGAGCCATTCCGATCAGACGTCGTTCCACCAACTCGAGCTCCGAGCGCACCGTCGGATCGTGGAGTTGAGCGCTGATTCGTCGCATCTCCGCGTAGATACTTCGAAGCTCCTCGGTCTGTGCTGGCGTGAACGTAGGCGACGGCTCCGAAACGGGGGAATCAGCCGGCGCGACGCGCCGGGGGGTACTCGCATCTAGGTGCGTATCGGCCTCACCTCTGCGACGTCTCTCCAGTCGGATGGCGAGTTCCTTCGCCACCATGGTGGCCGGCTCGATCGACACTCCGCCGATCGTGGAGTGCGAGCGGAGGCCCCCGTAGAGCACACCCAGCACGTGACCGGAGGCGACGACAGGGATCGCGAGCAGGGTGGTGATGCCCTCGGTGAGCACGGCGCGATCGTAGTCGTGCGTGATCGCCCGCGACGACGCGTAGTTGGCGGTGAGCCGCGGTCGAGCCTCGGCGAGCACACGGCCACCCAGACCGGAGCCCTCGGAGACGAGCAGCCCGCGGAGTGAATTGCGCTCGTTGCCGATGAGGTGCGAAATGGAGATCCGCTGCTCGTGGGCGAAGCCGCCGAACACAACGGGAAACCGTGTTCGGCGCATCAACTCGTCGAGGGACTGACGGAGCAAGCGGTCGTCGGCCGGATTTACGGCAGATGCATCGTTCATCTTCATCTGCACCTCGTCGCTGAGTACATAATGCGTACTCTAATACGCCGCGCGGGGGCGTATCCCAACTTTCGGTGGTAGACGGCTTCGGGCTGCGGCAGTTGTATGGGCGGCACCCGATCACGCCGTCAATGACGACGGCCGGCTCGCGCGTCCGCGCTCCGCAACAGACCCACCCGAGACAGAAGAACCACCCGAGACAGAGAGGTCTCCACCATGATCACAGTCCCGCCCGCCACCGTCCGACGCTCTCCGAATCGCTGGTGGTTCGTGATCACCGCGATGCTGGCACTCATCCTCGGCGCCGGCACCCTGAATGTGTTGTTCAACGTGGCCGCCGTTCCGATGATCGAGGAGTTCGGATGGACGCTCGCCGACTTCACCAACGGAGCCTCCTTCGCCACCGTGGCGGCCGGCATTAGTGCTCTCGCTGTCGGAATCCTGGTGTCACGATTCGGGCCGCGAATTCCCACTGTGCCCATTTCGCTCGCATTCGGGGGCGCCGTCGTGCTGTTGGGGACGGCCAACCAGAGCGTGGGGTACTGGTACTTCTTGTGCATCCTGCTCGGAGCGGTGGCCGGAGCGTCGACGCCCGTCGCCCATGTGACCGTTGTGACCGCCTGGTTCTCCGATCGACGTGGAGTCGCTCTCGGACTCTTGGCGGTGGGATCGGCTTTGGGTACGATCCTTATGCCCCCCATCGCAACGGCGATCGAGGCAGGCTACGGGTGGCGTGGTGTCTACATCGCCGTCGGCGTGCTCTGCGTGATCATCCCGCCCGCGGTCTACGCCTTCGTCACCCGGCTGCCCGCCGGAACCACCATGCAGCAGAGCGCGGGAACGGATGCGGCCGCCTCATCCAGCATCCGCTTGGTCGCTCGTCGTCGTCAGTTCTGGCTCTTGCTCGGCGGTATCCTCTTGGTTTCGACCGCGCTGTTCGGTTTGCTCAGCCAGGTGTTTCCCATTTCGGCGAGCCATGGCTACGCTCCGGAGACCGCAGCCTTATTGCTGTCATCTCTCGCTGTGAGCTCCCTGGTCGTACATGGGATTGTGGGCTTCCTGCTCGACCGCCTCTATGCGCCCGGCATCGCGGTGGTGCTGTTCGTGCTCGGCGGAGTCGGAACGGTTCTGCTGTTCACCTCGACGACCCTGCCGATGTCATTCCTCGGGGCGATCCTGGTCGGAGTAGCCTTCGGTGCCGAAGGGGATGTGGCGTCTTATATCGTCGGACGCTTCTTTCCGCTCGGCGCCTATGCCCGGGTGGTGGGCCTGGTCTTCTTTATGCTCACGATCGGCGGAGCCATCGGGATCTTCTTGATCGGCCAGCTCTACGTGGCGACGGGCGGCTACACCGTTCCGATGGTGGTGCTGGTGTCGCTGGTCGGAGCGGGAATCCTCTGCTTCTTGGGATTCGGGCGCTACACGTTCAGCCTCGATGGCTCGCCGGTCACACGCCTCAACACGCTCGGGAAGACCCCATCCGAAGTTGGTGTCTAGCCGGGAAGCATCCCGTTTTCGGTTGATTTCATGCACTCAGCATCCGTATCGTCACAGCACCGCCCGTTCCCTACGGGCCCGTCACGGAGAGGTGGCCACGTGTCCTCCCTGAAAGCCGGTGTGCCCGACACCGAGACGCAGGCAAGCGCTCCCAGAATCGATCCGTCATTCGATTTCGACTGGCTGGTTGTCGGCTCGGGATTCGGCGGCAGTGTCGCGGCACTCCGTCTGACCGAGAAGGGCTATCGCGTCGGCGTGATTGAGCGCGGACGTCGCTACGAGGACGACGACCTGCCTCGGTCCGCCTCAGACCATGAGCGGTACGACTGGAATCCCCGCAAGGGCCTCTATGGAATCATGAGGCCGGCTCTCTTCCGCCACGTCGTCAGCGCGGCGCAGACGGGGGTGGGGGGAGGCAGCCTGATGTACGGCGGGGTGCTATTCCGTGCTCAGCCGGCGTTCTACGACGATCCGCAATGGCAGCGCCTCGGCTCTTGGGAGGCGACGCTCGCTCCTCACTACGCTACGGCCGAGCGGATGCTCGGTGTGCGCACTGCCCCTTGGGATTCGACGACGATGTCACTATCGAGAGAGGTAGCGGCTCACTTCGGTACGCCGGAGTCATTCGCCCTGTCGCCCACCGGGGTGTTCTTCGGGGAGCCGGGCAAGACGGTACCCGACCCGTACTTCGGGGGAGAAGGGCCCGACCGCACCGGCTGCCGCCGTTGTGGCGAGTGCATGGTCGGATGTCACACCGGCGCGGCGAATAGGCTCACCAAGAACTACCTCTGGTTCGCCGAGAAAAGCCGGGCCCGCATCATCGCCGAGCAGGAGGTGGTGGATGTCGCGCCACTGGGCGCCCTCGACGGCGCCGACGGGTATCGGGTCACAGTGGAGTCGCGGAACTCCGCCCACAACGACGTCCGGTCCGACTTCACCGCGAAGGGCGTCGTCTTCGCGGGCGGCGCGATCGCCACCAACGAGCTGCTCGCCGACTGCAAGCATCGCGGGTCGCTCGCGCGCATCAGTGACAGACTCGGTCACCTCGTCCGCACCAACAGCGAGACGGTGCTCAGTGTGCTCTTTCCGAAAGACCTGGAGACCTGGCGTGACGTCACCGCCAGCAGCCGCGTCATCCTCGATCAGGATGCGCAGATCGAGTTCCTCACGTTGGGTCCGAACGCAGACACGCAGCAACGCCTGTTCACGGTGCTGACCGGATCCGGGAGCAGATCGAAGAGAGTCGGTCGCTGGATCGTCGGTGCGCTTCGGCACCCTCGCCGGCTCTGGGCCGTGCGCCCGCAGAATGGGTGGAGCACCCGCACGCTGCAAATGCTGGTGATGCAGCCCCGAGACAATGCCATCCGATTCCGTGCGAAGAAGCGGCGAGGCGGAGGGTGTCGGCTGGTGAGCGAGATCGATCCGGCCCGTCCTGCCCCGACCTACATCGAGATCGGGCACCGGGTCGCTTCGTGGGTGGCGGAGCAGAAGGGCGGCGTGGCGCAGAGCAGTATCTTCGAGGCCTTTTTCAACATTCCGCAGACCGCTCACATGCTCGGCGGTGCGGTGATCGGTGAGAATGCATCCTCCGGCGTGATCGACCCCGAGCTGCGGGTCTTCGGCTATCGCAACATGATCGTCTGCGATGCCGCAGCCCTGCCGGCCAACCCTGGGGTCAATCCGGCGCTTACCATCACCGCTCTCGCCGAGCACGCGATGTCGTTCGTCCCCTCCCTCGTCGACATCGGACGGAAGGCAGCCTGATGCGCGCGATCATCTCTCGGAACAAGAATCTTCCGGCCGAACTGACGCAAGTGGATGAGCACGATCTCGGTGGGGGAGACGTGCTCATCGACGTTACCCACTCCAGCCTGAACTACAAGGACGGAATGGCGCTAACAGGCAGGGGGATCGTGCGGAGGTGGCCGCTGATTCTCGGCATCGACGTTACCGGAGTCGTGGCCGAATCATCCTCTCCGAGATTCTCACCAGGGGACCGGGTGACGCTGAACGGCTCGGGTCTCGGGGAGCTGCGCAACGGAGGGTACGCCCAACGAGCGCGGGTGTCGTCAGAATTCCTGATCTACGTTCCAGAGGCAATCTCACTGTCGCAAGCTGCAGCCATCGGTACCGCGGGATTTACTGCGGCGATCGCCGTGCTCGCATTGGAACGCGAGGGAGTGGAGCCAGGTGACGGAGAGATCCTGGTCACGGGCGCTGCGGGCGGAGTCGGGTCGATCGCCATCAGTCTTCTGGCTCGCCGCGGCTATGCTGTAGTAGCCTCGAGCGGTCGCGCCGTCGACCAAGGCGAGTTCCTCCGCTCGCTGGGTGCGCACGACGTCATCGACCGAACCGATCTGGCGGCGCCGGGAGGCCCCCCGGTACAGCCCGAACGGTGGAGCGGAGCGATCGACTCGATCGGATCGCACACGCTCGCTAACGTGCTCGCCCAGTCACGCTACGAGGGTGTCGTCGTCGCCAACGGCATGGCCCAAGGCATCGACCTGCCGACATCCGTCCTTCCTTTCATCCTGCGTGCTGTGACCCTGGTCGGTGCCAACTCCGTGGATGCGTCGCTCGAGCTCCGCCGACGGGCCTGGACCGTGCTAGCAGACGAGCTCGATCTCGATGTTCTCGACCGGCTGACCACAACCATCGGGCTCGAGGAGGTCATCGGCCACGGCGGCGCCATCTTGCACGGCGCAGTGCGGGGTCGCACCGTCGTGAACGTCGTCTGAGTCAGTGAGTATCCAAGGCGTCTAGGCCTTTCGAGTTGAAGAAGACCTGCCCTGCACCTTCCCGATCGATAATAAGGAGAAGCGATGTCCGAAACCACCGAGGTCAACCTGAGCGCCGAGGCGACTGCGTTCGCCGAGTGGTTCCTGCGATACCGCGTTCCGCCGACCGAGCTCGAGGTCAACCGAGCGCTCGTCGAGGCGAACCACCGCATGGCGACCGAACCCGAGAACGTGACCTATCGCGACATTGATGCCGGTGGCGTTCCCGCGATCTGGTGCGAACCGATCGGCGCTGATACTCGGTTCGTGCTGCTGCACGGACACAATGGCGGAACCGTGGTCGGTTCGGCAGCGATGGATCGCAAGACGGCCGGGCACATTGCTGCCGCGATCGGGATCCCTTCTCTCGTGGTCGACTTCCGGCTCGCGCCAGAGAACAAGTATCCGGCGCAGATCGATGACTTTGAGTCGGCGGTCACGTGGTTGGTCGATCAGGGGTATGCGCCTGATTGCATCGTCACGATCGGCCACTCGGTCGGCGGCTATCTCGCGGCGGCTCTCGCCATCCGGCTGCGCGACGCGGGCAAGCCGACTCCGCTCGCGGTCGTCTCGATCTCGCCGTGGGCCGATCTGTCGATCAACAACGAAACCATGCGCACGAATGCCGAGAAGGACCTCCTGCTCAGCAAAGAACTCCTCGAGTTCTTCCGCGAGGCATGGATCGGCGGAACCGACGTTGCGTCCGACGACGTGCGGATCAATCTGATCCACAGCGACCTCGGCGGTCTGCCGCCGATCCTCGTGTCGTGGGGCACATACGAGGTCCTGGCCGGCGAAGACCAGATCTTCGCCGACCGACTGCGGAGTGCTGGCGTGGATGTCAGCGAGCTACCGGTCGCCGGGCTGCAGCACTCGTACGTGGTCGGCGCCGGACGAGTACCCGAGGCCGACCGTGCGATCAAACAGATCGCAGAATGGGTGCGCGAAAAGGTAGGCATCCGCCGTTAGGCGAGCTACCAAGGCAGATTGGCAGAGTGCCCAACGGAGCGGGCGGGTTCGAACTCTCGCCCAGTCCGAAGTGACTGCCTGGATGGCCGCAAGTACCGGGGTCCGGTTGTCGCGTGTGGCGACGGTTAGGTACCAGTCAGCATGACGATCGGGCCCCTTCCGACCAGATCTCTTGGCTGACAACGTCCCCACTGGAGACGGCCAAGACCTCCAAACTCCGCGTTCGGTCCTTGGTAACCTCCGCACTAAGTGCTGCCTCGCTGATTAAACTCGCAGCCGGGTAAGGGGGATGAGCTTTCCTGCCGTCGTCAGGCTTGCTTAGCAAAGCCAGGCACCAAGACGGCGTTGCCCGCTCTCGATCATCTGCTACTGGGTCATCCCCTTCGCCGCCGTCGGCCTCGCCGCCGTCATCTCGAAGTCGTACCCCACCCGCGTGCACAACGAGGCCGTCGCGGCGGCCTCCCGCCGCTAGCTGTAGCCCGCCCGCCGGTCAACCTGCCCCGACCTGCAGCTGCGTCATCAGGTCGAGGGTGTCGGCGTTGAGCCAGTACTCGACGACCCGCGTGTTCTCGACGCGCAGGATGTCGGTGCCATGGAAGCTCACCTCGGTGCCCACCGGCGCACCGGCACCGGGGATGCCGCCGCCGTAGTGTCCGGTGGCGACCCAGCGAATCACGACGTGGTCGCCGTCGACGACCGGGCCGACCTCGACCGAGAAGTCGAGGTCGGACATCAGCGATCTCATCTGGCCGACGAGATCCTTCATGCCCGAGACCCCGGCCACGGCGCTGCCGTCGCCGCCGTCGAACATCGCGGCGTGCACGCGGTTGTCGGGTGAGATGATCTCGTCGGCGAGGGCGTAGTCGCCGTTCCACAGGGCGACCCAGTTCGTGACGAGCCGGGTGGCGGCGTCGCGGTCGGGGCCGGTAGCGGGGTCAGGTGCGATCGTCATGGTCTTCTCCGATGGTGGTGAGGTGGGTGGTCAGGGTGTGGCCGGAGGTCTCCGCCCAGCTGTCGAGCGCGGCGATGAATCCACGGACGAGTCGGTCGAAGCTGCGGTCGACGTCGACGTCGGCGCTCCAGCGGAAGGCGCCGGCGGTCTCGTACGAGACGAAGCCGTGCAGGGTCGAGCGGAACGCCCGGATGGCGTCGACCGCGTCGTCGCCCTCGAGCCGGTAGGCCGTCAGAACGTCGGCGATCACTTGGATGGCCGCGACCGACACCGCTTCGTCTTCGACGTCGCCGGGCGCGGGCATCAGATTCGAGGCCGCGTAGCGGGCCGGATGCGTCACCGCCCAGTCGCGGTAGGCGTGCGACATGGCCGCGATCGCGTCGGGCCCCGAGCGACCGACGGATGCGCGGGCGAGCACCTCGCCGAGAGCACGTTTCGCGTGCACGGCGATGTCGCGGTGCAGTCCGGCCATCGAGTCGATGTGCTTGTAGAGGGAGGGCTGACGCACTCCGAGTCGCTCGGCCAGAGTCGCCAGCGTGAGTCGGCTGAGGCCCACCTCGTCGGACATCACGGCCGCTTCTTCGGCGACCCGGTTGCGGTTCAGCCCGGCCCTAGGCACGGGGTCTGCAGTCGTCAGTAGTCATGTGGCTAAGCGTGCCGCCCCATTTGGCTAATGTCAATAGCTTCTCTGGGCCGAAGCTATTGACATTAGCGTGTAGGCGATGAAAGCTAGCTTAACACCCACTCGCCGCAGCACCGAACGAACGGATCACGACCGTGAGCATCGTCTTCACCACCACGATCGACATCGCCGCCACCCCCGACGAGGTCTGGGAGGTTCTCTCCGACTTCCCCGCCTACGGCGAGTGGAGCAACTTCTCCCGCGTCGACGGCACCCCCGAGTCGGCGCCCGACTGAAGATGCGTATGCCCGGGTTCTGGTTCTCCTCGACGGTCACCGCGGTCACCGAGCACCGCGAGCTGCAGTGGTCGGCGAGCATCCTCACCGCCGGCCTCTTCCTCGGTGGGCACACCTTCACCCTCGAGCCGATGAGCGACGGGATGACGCGGCTGACCAATACCGAGACCTTCTCCGGTGCGCTCACCAAGCCCTTCGAGGGCCTGTTCGTGAAGAACCACAACGAGGGCGGCTACGTCGCGTTCAACCAGGCGCTGAAGGGCCGCGTCGAGGCCCGCGCCGCGCGACGGTCGCTGCAGGTTCTCGGCGCCTAGACGCATCACGGGCCGTCGAGGCCACGGCGACGCCGACGAGGGCGATCACCCCGCCCAGGGCGGTGACGAGCACGAACGGTTCGCCGAGCAGCAGGGCGAAGAGGTAGCCGAGCGCCGGGATGGCGGCGGTCAGGATGCCCGTCACCACGGCCGACAGACTCTCGGAACTCCAAGCAGATGGCTGCAGGTACGCTGGTTGTACGACCCGAGCATCAGTATGGCGGAAATCATTCTTGAGTTCTTTGAAGTCGTCACCGCGTGCGCTGGCAACGGTCGGCGAATCCGACTGATTCGTACGCCGCGACTTTGCAAGAAATTGCGGCCAGTGCAAGCGGCGACCCACAAGCCGCCCAGTACCGGGTGGACGAGCTCCGGAAAGAGATTTTCGATCAACGCATTCCCAAAGGCTACGGGATTGGCTCGCCCTCCCGTCTGCGCAAGCGTCCTTCGCCGTCAGCGATGAGGGCGCTCGGGAAGAGCGCCCCGAAAGCCAACGCATCTGGCTCCAAAGAGGACCCGGTCGATGCCTTAGTCAACAGGCGTACCCAAACGGTTTGACCATCCAACGCTCGGAACTCACCTCAAATCGCATCCGGGCTGAGCCAACTAGGGCGTGTCTCCCATATGTTCGGTGAAGCTCGCGGCAGTCTGGTCGGGTGAGGTCGACGGGTTCGCGGTATCGGGTGTTCACGGACGAGCAGTGGGAGCGGATTGAGCCGCTGCTGCCGTCGAATTCTGGTCGGCGTGGTCACCCGTTCGGTGACAACCGTCGCGTGGTGGAGGGCATCGCGTATCGGTTCCGGACGGGGATCCCGTGGCGTGACCTGCCTGGTGACGAGTTCGGTCCGTGGCAGACGGTGTGGAAGCGGCACCGCCGCTATGCCGGGGATGGCACCTGGGACCGTGTGCTGACGCGGATTCTCGCGGAGGCGGACGCGGCGGGAAAGATCGACTGGGCAGTGTCGGTGGACGCGACGATCGCGCGTGCGCATCAGCATGCGACGAACACCACCCGGCCCGAGCAGGACACAGGGGGCGGGATCGAATCACAAGAATCTGCCCTGGCACGAGATTGAACCGGCGGGCCACGGCATCGGCCGCTCCCGCGGCGGTCTGACCACGAAGATCCATCAGGCCGTCGACGGGCGCGGCAGGCCGTTGGCGATGATCGTCACCGGCGGGCAGCGCAACGACGGCGCGATGCTCGCCGAGGTACTCGCCCAGATCCACGTCCCCCGGCACGGGAAGGGCCGTGCGCGCACCCGGCCGGATGCGGTGATCGCGGACCGGGCGTACGCGACCGGGGTGATCCGCACCGAGCTGCGCCGCCGCGGGATCAAGACCGTCATTCCCGACAAGCGCGACCAGGCGGCTGCGCGGAAACGGCGCGGCAGCAAGGGCGGCAGACCGCCCGGGCTCGACGCCGACGCCTACAAGGGCCGCAACGTCGTCGAGCGATTCTTCGCGCTCGCCAAACAATGACGAGGCATCGCCACCAGGTACGACAAACTCGCCATCACATACCGCGCTGGCGTCACCCTCCGCGCCATCCTCACCTGGCAACACCTATTAGGAGACACGCCCTAGTGTCGGCATGAATTGCAGCAGCGCGTCGGCGAGTTCCTTGTTCTGCGGCTCGAACGCGAGTTCGGTGTCGAGATAGTTCTCCCAGAACGCACGCGCCTCTTCGATCGTGTCAGGGATGGGCTTGTGTGAGCCGAACGCGCGGGCTTCTTTCGCGTAGTGGGTTAACACGCCGCGGCGTTCCGTGTCGGTGACCGGCCTCCATCCAAACCTGTCGGCGAGTTCGAGCGACATGATGGGAACATCGCACCCGACGGCGATGAAGTCGTCGGGATGGATGTCGTAGTGTCTGTGCATTGCGTTTACGCGTCGGGCGGCGTGCCTGCCTTCCCCGGGCTCCAGGCCGTGGGACATGACGGCTCCGGTGAGGAGGCTCGTGTCGACGAATCGTTTAGCGGTGTGATGCTCAGCTTGTCCGCTTGCCTTGAGGATCCGCGACATTCGAGGAGCGGCGAAGGTAAAGAGAAAGCCGGAGACGCCTTGCACGACCATCACGGACTGGAAATCGGTGTAGAACAGTTCGGTGATTTCGCGGTAGTCGACTTCGGGATCGAGCGTCTGGATGCGCTTCAAGCGCGCGAATCGGTCACCGCTACCGAGCCACTGCGGTCTCGTCTTGCTCATTTGAGGCCCCCGTCGGAGTTCCAGAGACTGCCCGTCAGCGACAAGCTCGCCCAGAACCCACCGTCCACGGACAGATCGGCCCCGTTGACGTAGGAGGCGCTGTCGCTATTGAGGAACAGCAGGGGCCCCACCTGCTCCTCCGCGGTCGATCGACGACCACTCGGGTAAAGAACAGGATCGATCGCTTCAGTCGAATACGCGGCTTCGATCGCCTCGAGCATTGGCGTTTGCACAGCGCCAGGGCTTGCGGTGTTGATCCGGATGCCACGCTGGATCAGGACCGCGGACTGCTGCATCGTCCACACGTTGAGTGCTTCCTTCGCGAACGCGTCCGCGTGTCCCGCTGCTTCCTGATTCCGTACATACCACTCGAGCGCGTCGTCGAAGTCATGGGAGACGAAGTCCAGGAGCAGGGTCCGCTTGTGTCGCCAACCGTATCCTCCGTCAGAGGAGGTATTGACGATGGCGCCTCCGGCAGTCATGTTCGCCGCAACCAGGTCGGTGAACAGCCTCGTGCCGAGAAAATTGACTTTGAGGATGTCGAGCGCCGGACTCATGGGCACGGCGCCGGCACAGTTGAACAGTGCGTCGACAGGTCCTCCGATGCTGTGCACTGCCCCCTCGATTGATGCAGGGTCGCTAAGGTCCAACGGATGGAACTCGGCGCTCTTCGCTTCAGGTTCGCGTCGTGCAGCTGCGTGCACTTCCGCGCCGAGTTTGACAAGCGCTGTGGCAACCGCAGCGCCGATGCCCGACGAGGCGCCGGTAACTACGACGCGCTTGTCCTGATAGTCAATGAAAGTCATTAGGGCTCCGGGATCAAATCGTGGCGAGCGTGGGGGCGTTGACAACATTTGTGAGGGGGACACCGCTGAGAGCTCTGTGCACTTCGTCGTAAGACTTCGAGTAGGTCTCCCCAGCGGCTCGACGCTGAAATGCGCGGCGTGGGGGGCTGAGAATGACCCCGTCGAGAGAGCGGAGACGGCAATCGACGTGAGCACGTCCGCGAGGGCGTCCTCGTCGATTGCCGTCGCCGCTCGGCTCCATCCCCGGAATCACTCCTTCCCGCGCCCTCCCATCACTGTTGACGTTGTTCCCCTCGGTCTGATGCGGTGGCGCGGATGCACCCCAGAGGATGTTGGCAGGAAATCGCGACAACGGAGAGTCCTTGGTTCGGCGGCAATGGAGCCGGCGGCCGGCGGCTAGTTTTCAAAGAGGCCGGTAGGAACGGTCTGGTCGAGCTCGTCCAAAGACCATTCGGGCGTGGATCTATGATCGCCCTTGTAGATGCTCCGTACTTGCTCGAACGATGACCACCGTGTGACCGAGCCACCGCCAATGGTGAAGACCTGGCCGGTCGTCTTCGCCGCCGCATCCGTGGTCAGCCAAGTGACCATCGGTGCGACGTAGCTGGCCGGACCCGGACCCGCCTCAATGGCTGCCCACATCTCGTCTGTGATCTCTCCCGCGTCGTGTTTGACCTTCCAGTCGGCGATCGTCGCGTGGTACAGGCGAGTGGCAGCTGCGGGGTTGAAGCTGTTGGCGGTGACACCGTGCGCGCGGTAGTCATTCGCGATCGCTTTCGTGAGAGAGATTACGCCGCCCATTGCTGCGGCGAAGATCGGGTTACCCAGAGTTCCGCGAGCGCCTTCAGAGGTGACTGTGATGAACCGTCCCCATCCGCGCTCTGCCATTCCGGGAACGGTTGCGCGTGCGAGGAAGAACTTCTGGGAGAGGAACAGATCGATGAAGCGGTGCCATGTCTCATCGGTCGCGGACAGGTCTCCCGGGAAGATGGCGCCCGCGCACGCCACGACGATGTCAACTGGACCGAAGGCCGATTCGGCAATCGCCACGGCGTTCTGCACGCCTTCCGCGGTCGCGACCGAATCGTAGCTCGCGACGGCCTCGCCACCTGCGGCATGGATCTCTTCTACAGTGATGTCGGCCGCGCCACGACTGACTCCCTCGGCTTGTTCGCTTGTGCCCAGGTCGTTGACAACGACCCGAGCGCCTTGAGCTGCGAGTGCAAGCGCCACAGCCTTGCCGACGCCGTTGCCTCCACCCGTGACGAGGGCGGTCTTTCCAGTCAATCGTTCCGTCATAGTCGATCCTTTCGTTGAGGTGGTCTGGCGAAGCGCTTAGTTGTTGTCGGCACTGGGAGCCGTAGCAGCGGAGTTGACAGCTTCGAGGAGCGCTCCAAGTTGCCCTTCTGCCTCGGGAGTTCCGGTGATGAGCCGATTCAATGGCATCGATGCAACCATCTTCATCACGTCCATCCCCAGTTCTGCGCCAGCGTCGGCGGAGGGCATCAGTCCACCGAACGCTGCCATCGCGATGGGCGAGGCGGCGGGGTTCGACATCAGTTCAGCAACAGTCGAGTTCGGCGTGAAGACGCTGCGATCGACGTCGCCGACGACTTCAACGAGGGATTCAAGCTGAATGTCGCGACTGGACTTCGCGGCGGCAACGCGATAGACGCCGTCCTCGACGATCCATCGGTTGAAGCGGTCATCCCAGTACGCCAGGTCTCGTCGATCCACCCGAATATGCACGGTGACGCTGTCTCCGGGCTCCACCTCGACGACAGAAACACCGACCAGCTCGCGAGGGGCTCGACTTACGGCCGAATCCACCTTCGAGGCATAGATCTGGACGATCTCCCGCCCGGCGACCGGGCCGAGGTTTTGGACGCTGACAGCGATAGCGATTCCGTCCTGGTCCCCTTCGACCGCCAGAGCATCGAAGGAGAAGTCCGTGTAGGACAGTCCGTGTCCAAAGGGGTAGAGGACGTCTTGCGCGCGGGCGTCGTAACCCCTGTAGCCAACGAACAGTCCTTCACCGTACACGACGCGGGAGTGCTCACCCGGAAATTGGAGGTAGCTGGGCGCATCTTGCAAACGAAGAGGCACGGTCTCCGCCAAACGTCCTGACGGGTTCACTGCCCCAAAGAGCACATCCGCAATCGCGGCGCCTCCGCCCTGACCAAGGAGGCCGCCAGATAGAATGGCCGGTGCGAGCTGATGCACGGGGGCGAGGTGCACAATGCCGCCGGCTGAGAGAACAACGACGGTATTTGGTTGCTCCGCAGCGACCGCTTCGAGAACAGCCAGCTGTTCTGGGGGCAGGTCGATCGTCTCGCGATCGAACCCTTCAGATTCGTGCGCCTCAGCGAGCCCCAGGAAGACGATTGCGATGTCGGAGTCGTGTGCCCGCTGCGCTGCCTCAAGTCGCAGAGCAGCCGCGTCACCGGATCCATCAGTTGTGAATCCGAGTGCGTACTCCACGGTCGCCCGAGGAGCCGCAGTCCGGATCTCCGAAAGGGGGATGTCGAGATGGGTGGCTCGGACATGTGAGCTACCGCCACCCTGGTATCGCGGCGCTGACGCGAACGCACCGATCACGGCGATGCGTCCGTGAGGCTCGAGGGGCAGCAGGTTGCCGTCATTCTTGAGGAGCACGATGCTTCGGACTGCCGCTTCGCGCGCCAGAGCGTGGTGCGCTTCGTAGTCGACGGAAACATCTCGACCGTGATGTTGAGCCAGCAGCGAAGTACGAGCCACTGCAGTTGCCGCGCGATCCACGTCGGTCTCAGACAGTTCTCCCTCGAGCACCGCGTCCACGACCGCACCGTTGAAGAACTCCGTGCCTCCGGGCATCTGGAGGTCCAGGCCCGCGGCAACAGCGGCCACACGATCTTCGACCGCACCCCAGTCGCTCACAACAGCACCCTTAAAGCCCCAGTCACGACGAAGGACGTCCGTCAACAGCCACTTGTTCTGGGACGCGAGCACTCCGTTGATGCGGTTATACGAGCACATCACGGTCCAAGGTTGCGCGTCACGGATGACTCGTTCGAACGCACGTAGGTAGATCTCTCGGAGCGGCCGATCCGCGACGTCTGAACTCAGCCGCATGCGGTCGTATTCAGCATTGTTCGCGGCGAAGTGTTTCAGTGATGCGCCCACACCGCCCGCCTGGAGACCATTCACCCACGAGCTTGCAAGGAAGCTCGTGAGATACGGGTCTTCGCTGAGGTACTCAAAGTTGCGTCCACACCTCGGATCTCTCTTGATGTTGATACCCGGACCGAGAAGTACGTTCACGCCTTGGTCTTGTGCTTCCAGCGCGAGTGCCCCGCCAACACGGCGAACGAGATCGTGATCCCAACTCTGTCCAAGCCCAACGGCGGGAGGAAAGCAGGTAGCAGGCACACTTGCGCCGAGACCTAGGTGATCAGCCGCGTCACCTTCCTGTCTGCGAAGTCCGTGCGGGCCATCGGACATAACGAACGTCGGCACGCCTTGCGCTGGCGCCGACTCCCAGAAAGATGCCCCACCCCCTAGCGTTGCTTTCTCCGCGAGGCTCAACCTCGCTACAAGATCAGCGGCCTCGATCTCAAAGGTGTCGGTCATCTGAATCTCCTGTCAAAGTCGTGCGAATTGCAGCGTTGCTCAAACATCGCTGGCGCCACCAAGGGTAAATGTGTGGAAGTCCGTTGCGCCCGTTCCGCGATACCGGAAGTACAGTGCCGTTTCTTTGCCGAGGCCCTCGGGAAGGGACGCGCGACTGAGTCCCGAATGAGTGGGCACTCGAACGCTGGCGATGGGGGCGCCGTCGAGCTCGGTACTGATGAAAATCTTGCCGTCGCCACGACGAGAATCCACCGCGATCGATCGCGTCTCGGTGAGATCGAAGTACTTGAATCCGGCGACGGCACCATCGCGGAGGTTTGCGATGTACTGATCGCCGTCACCTTCTCGATCCCGGCCAGTCTGCGTGAAGTACGGATGCGAGCTCCTGCTTCGAAAAAAGCTCAGGTACGGAACGGGTTTCGCACCAGCGGCGGACTGCAGTACGCAGGCGATACGCGCCGGATACTCTCCGATTCCAGGCAATGGACCGTTGTTTAGCCCAGAGCTGGTCATCTCGGCTTGCGTGAACTGCCCATGGCCATCGATGGCGATGGGTTCGGCAGCCGCCTGACGGCTGACCTGATCCCGGTTGGTGTGTCGGTGATAGAAGATGTACCACTGACCATCGATCTCGACGAGCCCGCCGTGATTGTTCGCGGTGTAGTTCAGCGCGTCCCTCGGCGTGCGCCCGTTGAGTCCGATGTCGCCGTTACTGATCAGTACCCCACCGAATCGGAAGCCCTCGCTGGGGCGACTGCTTGTCGCGTAGCAGAGCTCATGTCCATGTATCGAGGAGTACACGAAGTAGTACGTGTCACCGATCTTCCGGATGGACGCAGCTTCGAAGAACTCGTGCCCCTCGAAGCCGCTTCCTTCACTCTTTCCCACCATCGGCACGATCAACCGTGGCCCGACCGCGATCGTCATCATGTCGGGCTCGAGAGTCGCGACGTAGGCTCCTTCGTGTTCGAGTTTGTGCTTATCCATCACCCGCGAGGTGAGCGCGTTGTCCGGCGCAAATCCGAAGTAGAGGTATACCTGCCCGTCGTCGTCTACCAACACGCCGGGATCAAAGGGGAATGGCTGGCCGGCGATAGAGCCGAGAGGCGCGCCGTCCCGATCAGTGACGTGACCGAGAAACTCGTACGGCCCTTCGGGGGCGTCCGCCACCGCCACCGACAGGCGCGGCACGAACTGCATCCCGTAGTACAGATAGAATCGCCCGTCTGCTCCTTGGACCACATCGGGGGCCCAAAGCGCGATCTTTCCCTTCGGGTTCCCCGGATCCTGATCCTTGCGGTACACGACGCCGTGCGACGTCCAGTTCCCAAGATCGTGCAAGGGCGCCGACCACACCACATAGTCGTTCATGCAGTACTTAAGTCCGCCGAACCTGTCATGCGATCCGAAAAGGTACAGACGATCGCCGAAGATGCGTGGCTCACCGTCCGGAACGTACTCCCAGTCGGGTAGGAATGGATTGACGGCAAGAGTGGTCAAGTGCTTCTCCTTTGGTGCGACAAACTCTGTGTGGTGTCCGTGACGGGGCGGGGCGGGGCGGGGCGGCGAAGACTGGCTGAGCGTGCGAGGCGTCGCTTAGCGCACACTCTTGATGGGCAGGACGGCGAGGGCACCCAGCAGAGCGATGACGACGACTGCGATGTAGATCGCGAGGTACCCACCAAAGGCAATGACGATGACGCCGGCGATGGCCGGTCCAATGACTCCGGGCAGTGTGGAAGCGATGTTGAGCACGCCCAGATCTGTTCCGAATCGGTCCTTGTCTGGCAGTACCGAGCTGATCACAGGTGCCCGTCCAGGGCGATGTTGCCTAGCCACGCAAGGCTCGGTTTGGGCGTTCGCTCGAATGTTGCGCGGTCGACGGCGATGAGGCCAAAAGTGGGACCCCAATGCCCCCATTCGTAGTTGTCCAGCGCACTCCAGTGGAGATAGCCGCGCACGTCCACGCCATCAGCGATGGCGGCCTGCAGCCCGGTCAACGCACCGGAGGTGTAAGCGATGCGCCGTCGATCGTCATCTGTGGCAATTCCGTTTTCCGTTACGAGGACCGGAACACCTCCAGTGACCTCCCACGCGTGGCGCACTGCCATGCCGAGCGCATCGGGCCGATAGCTTGTGCCGACCATGGTGTTGTCGGGGTGGGCGGGGTGGGGCACAAGGCCGTTCTCGTCAACTTCCTGCGACGAGTAAGACTGGACACCGATGAAGTCATCGTTGCGCGCAGCTTCTAAGTAAAGGTCCTCAGTTCTATATCGGATGTCGATGAGCGTCGCCGCAGCCCCGGGCTTTGCTGTGAGCGCACCGTTCGCGACGGTCCAGCCCACTTTTGCGCCGACACGTTCGCGGATGATGTCTCGCACCGCGTGATGTGCCTCCACCAGCGGAGCGCCGAATCGAGGCTCTGGTGTCGGCAGTGAGTGAGCTCCCACGTCCGGCTCACCTTCGACGGTTGGGCTTTGCCAGTCCGGTACGGGCCCGGATGCGAAGGCCTCCATCATCATTCCCATCATCGCCTGCATGTTTGGTTCGTTGATGGTGGCGACCCATTCCACGCCATCGAGGATCGTCGTGGCTTTGGTCACGTATGACCGAAAGCGTTCCACTGCATGCGGGCCATACCAGCCCCCCTCCTCAGCGAACCACCGGGGATTAGAGAAGTGCTGAAGCGTAACGACCGGAGTCAAGCCGAAGTTGATCGCGGTCTCGATCATTCGTCGGTAGTGAGCAAGTTCCGCAAGTGAGAACTGCCCGGGGCGCGGCTCGATGCGTGCCCACTCGATGCCGAAGCGATACGCGTTCAGTCCCGCGTCGGCCAGCAGTTGCATGTCCTCTTCGTAGCGGTGGTAGCTGTCCACGGCATCGCCACTGGGTTCCATGCCAGGGATCAGGCCCTCGCGCATCCACCAGTCACTGTTGGTGTTGTTGCCTTCGACCTGATGCGGCGCTGTCGCCGCCCCCCATAGAAAGCTCTTTTTGAACGTCTTCATGGTTCCTCCGTTTCTGTGTGCTCGTCGGAATTGAGATAAGGCAACTTCATAGGTTTCGTGTCACTGGTTGAGGGAGCGGTGTGCGCGCGTTGTCGGCTTGCCGGTTGGTCTAGCTCACAGCGTCGATGCTGACGGTGGACAGGGATGCACGCTTGCCGACGCTGATCGGGATGATGCTTAGGGCTCCGAGTGCCGCGAAAGCAGCGGCGACGTAGTAGACCCAGCTGTAGTCACCGCCCGCCAAGGTAAGAACAAAGGCCGCCGCGAAGGGCCCGAACGCCTGGGGGATCCCATTGGCCAGACCGAAGATTGCTAGGTAGCGCCCGTTTTCGTTTTCATCGGACGGGAGGGTGTCGAGAGCCAGAGCCTGATCAACCGAACCGTAGATTCCGATTGCGAATGTCCCAACTAGTCCGCCCACAATGAACTGCAACGTGCTCGTGGTCGTTCCGACAATAAGAGGGCTCGCGACGAGTAGCACACCGCTGGCGATTAGGAACGGCTTGCGCGACCGCAACTTGTCTGAGAGCCAACCGGCGCCAATGGCACCAATGATCGCAGTGAAGACTCCGAGACCCGCCACTGTAGCGATCAGCGTGGCGACCGCGCCTGTGTCGAGCCCCAGACGGGCCTGCAGCAAATAGATACCGTAGAGACCGCCGAAGGCAAGCGATGCGTACACGAAAAGCTTGCTCAGGATGACCCAACCAAAATTCGTGTGCCGGCGGGGATTGAAGTAGAACCCTCGCGTCAAGTCGCTGAAACGGAACGGCGGGAGAGCACCGGAGTATTGGCTGTCTCTCATGGACACCAGGAACCAGACTGGTCCGAGAAATGCGATTGCAGCGGGAATGAGGAACATCAGCCCAAGCTGCGAGGCGAAAGAACCAGCAATCACAATTCCCACGATCGGACCGATTTGAGTAATCGCGCCGTTGATGCCCATGACCTTCCCGCGTTGTTCCTCCGGCAGCCTGTCACCGAGGTACGCGAGAAGCATGGAAGTACTCAGGGTGTAGCCAACAACTGCCACTGCCCATCCAGCAACGATGGTGACGGCGTCGTTTCCAAGCCCCACGAGAGCGGAACCGGCGAGGGCGATGAGCATCCCACCGAGGAACCAAGGTCGCCTGCGACCAAAACGCGATCGAGTCCGGTCGCTGAGCACTCCTGCGATGGGGTTCGTGAAGAGGATGAGTGTCCCGCCGATGCCGATGCACAAGGCCAGGATCGTGTCCTTGTTGACTGGGTCGATCGCCCCGATCTTGATGGCCAGTGAAAAGCTGGGGGGACGACGAGGGCCAGGTACAGCGTGGACTGCGCCAGAAAGAGGGCGACCAGCTCCCGCTTCAAGAGTTTTGGCGCGGACGGCGCCAGCTCCTCGAGTGAGCTTGGCGCGCTGGCAGAACTATGGGTTGTCATCTGATCTCCCTTGATCAACGTCGCTTGAAACTAGAATCACAATACGAACTTCACGCAGACGCTACCATAAACCGAATCGAACTACGGCATTCGCATGTGAGCGAAGCAACAAAGATGAAGGCAGGTACGTCGATGATCGTGACAAACCCCGGATCTCGCGGCCGATACGCGAAGAGTGCGGCCGTGCGCCAACGCGCTCTCGAAGCGTGCGTTGACGCCTTCGGTATCTCTGGCTTCTACGGGGCAACGATGAAGGATGTCGCAGCGCGCGCAGGCATCAGCTACACAGGACTGCTTCACCACTTCCCCACGAAGGAGACCTTGCTTTTGGCTGTGCTCGAGTACCGAGACAGCAAAGGAACCCAGGTTTACTTCGAAGCGAGTTCTTCTATCGAGGACACGCCCGCCAACGCGGTGCGGGCGATGCTAGAAGTGGCGGTTCAGAACGAGACGGAACCCGGTCTCATTGCCCTCCATTCGACATTGTCGTCTGAAGCAACTACGCCTGACCACCCGGCCTACGAGTATTTTCAGTCCCGGTATCGTGCACTGAGGCAGTTCTATACCGGCATATTCCAAGTACTGGCCTCGCGCGGTGAATCGAACTCCACAATGTCACCCGAGGCTCTCGCTATCACATTCATTGCTTTGCTTGACGGACTTCAAGTGCAATGGCTGTATGAGCAAGACAGAATGCACATGCGTGCCGTAATTGCGGACTTTCTCGAGATGGTAATCCCCAAGGAATAGTCGGCTAGGGCGTGTCTCCTAATAGGTGTTGCCAGGTGAGGATGGCGCGGAGGGTGACGCCAGCGCGGTATGTGATGGCGAGTTTGTCGTACCTGGTGG
>NZ_FNPZ01000007.1 GCF_900107435.1 Herbiconiux ginsengi | reverse complement strand
CGCGGTGGAGCCCATCGCCGATGAACTGGTCGCGAAGATCAAGGAGCGCATGGCGACCCTGAAGATCGGTGACGGCCGGCGCGGTTGCGACATGGGCCCGCTCGTCACGGAGGTGCACCGCGACAAGGTCGCCTCCTACATCGATGTCGCCACCGCCGACGGCGCAGACGTGGTGGTCGACGGGCGCGGCATCGAGGTCGACGGCGAGGCCGGCGGGTTCTGGCTCGGCCCGACCCTGATCGACAAGGTGCCGACGACGTCGAAGGTGTATCTCGACGAGATCTTCGGCCCGGTGCTCTCGGTGGTGCGGGTGCACTCCTACGACGACGGCGTGGACCTCATCAACAACGGCGCCTACGGCAACGGGACGGCGATCTTCACGAACGACGGTGGGGCCGCCAGGCGGTTCCAGAACGAGGTCGAGGTCGGGATGATCGGCATCAACGTGCCGATCCCGGTGCCGGTGGCATATCACTCGTTCGGTGGGGTGAAGGACTCGATCTTCGGCGATTCCAAGGCGTACGGTCTGGCCGGGTTCCGCTTCTTCACCCAGGAGAAGGCCATCACCTCCCGGTGGCTCGACCCCTCACACGGCGGCATCAACCTCGGCTTCCCCCAGAACTGATCCCGGGGGCCGCCCCGATAGGATTGACGACCGTGGCTTTAACTATCGCGATCGTCGGACTCCCCAACGTGGGCAAGTCCACCCTGTTCAACGCCCTCACCAAGAACCAGGTCCTGGCGGCGAACTACCCGTTCGCCACCATCGAGCCGAACGTGGGCGTGGTGAACCTGCCTGACGCGCGTCTCACGAAGCTCGCCGAGATCTTCTCGAGCGAGCGCATCCTGCCGGCGCCCGTCTCGTTCGTCGACATCGCGGGCATCGTGCGCGGTGCGAGCGAGGGCGAAGGTCTCGGCAACAAGTTCCTCGCCAACATCCGGGAGGCGGATGCGATCGCCCAGGTCATCCGCGGGTTCGAGGACTCGGATGTCGTGCACGTCGACGGCAAGGTCGACGCGGCATCCGACATGGAGACCATCAACACCGAGCTGATTCTCGCCGACCTGCAGACCCTCGAGAAGGCCGAGGCGCGCTACGAGAAAGAGGTGCGCGGCAAGAAGCTCGAGCCGACCGTGCTCTCCACCGCCCAGGCGGCCCGCGAATACCTCGACACGGGTAAACCCCTGTCGACCTCGTCGATCGACCTCGAGCCGATCCGCGAACTCGGTCTCCTGACGGCCAAGCCCTTCATCTATGTGTTCAACGTCGACGAGGCCATCCTGAACGATCCCGAGCGGAAGGCCGCACTGGCCGCGCTCGTCGCGCCCGCCCAGGCGATCTTCCTCGACGCCAAGCTCGAGTCCGAGCTGATCGACCTCGACCCGGAGGACGCCGCAGAACTACTCGCGTCGACCGGTCAGGAGGAGAGCGGCCTCGACCAGCTCGCCCGCATCGGATTCGACACCCTGGGCCTGCAGACATACCTCACGGCCGGCCCGAAGGAGGCGCGCGCCTGGACGATCGGCAAGGGCTGGACGGCTCCGCAGGCGGCGGGTGTCATCCACACCGATTTCCAGAAGGGCTTCATCAAGGCCGAAATCATCTCCTTCGACGACCTCGTGGCGACCGGTTCGATCGCCGAGGCCCGGGCGAAGGGCAAGGCCCGGATCGAGGGCAAGGACTACGTGATGCAAGACGGCGACGTGGTCGAGTTCCGCTTCAACAACTGACCCGACGTGACCGGAACCCAGGTATTCGTCGTCCTCTGGGGCGTCGGAGCTGTGCTCCTGGGATCGCTTTTCGCGTTCCGGCCTGACCTCGTCATTCGCATGTACACGTGGAACCTCGGCAATTATCCCCTCGGTAAGCGACTTCGACGTCGGATGGCTCCACGGCCGTGGATGGCGACGTTCTACCGAGTCGGCGGGATCATATTCATGTGCCTGGGCGTCGCCGTGGGCACCCTCGCCGCCGTCGGCATCATTCGCGCTGAGTAACGGCGGCGTGGTCGAGTTCCGCACTCGTGAACGTCACATAGAGGAAACACGTAGCGTGGCTTCAGCGATCCGCGACGGAGTTCGGAAGCAGTGGGAGTTGCTTCTCTCCGGTGAGAGTTCACAGCTCGACGCAGCGCTCTGGGCGCAGGATCAACTCATCGAGGGCGACTGGAGTGATGAAGTGACCTGCCGCGGGCTGATGAGGCTCTCCGACATGGCTCACGACCGAACGGTCATGGCGACGGAGGACATCTTTCGCACGCTCTGGGACTGGATGGAGCAGCTTCAGATCTAGGACGATGAACCGATCACATGGAATCGCTATTTCGCGCTCCGCTTTCTGAGCAGACTGCATGGCGACAATTTCCGAAGGAGGGCTGCCAGGATGTTCGTCGAGAGCGGAATGCTGGTCGAAGGCGATCTCGTCGAGTTCCGCTCCCAAGCAACATCAGGTCAGTGATAACTTCGAGTCTCCGCGCCTGTTCCGGTTATCAAGCCCATCGCCATCCACCGATAGCCAGGCCAGGGACAGTCGGTCGCACGGTATGCGATGTGGGCTGGTGTACAACGGCGCTGTGGTCACGTTCAGCCACTCATGAACATCTGAAAGGAAGCAGCGATGACCGACGAAGGAGACCTTGTCTGGCTGTGGCGACCAACGGGTCCGGAGGAGATGGAACTCGTTCGTGCGTCCGGATCCCGACGCTGGCCTCCGCGGCTGGCTGACCAGCCGATCTTCTATCCGGTTCTCAACGAGGACTATGCAGAGCGAATTGCGCGGCAGTGGAACGTGCCCGCCTCCGGGGTCGGATACGTGACTCGGTTCGCTGTTCGCAAAGCGTTCCTCGACAAGTACGACGTGCGCCAAGTGGGCGGTCAAACCATCCTCGAATACTGGATTCCTGCGGAAGACCTAGAGCAATTGAACGACAACATCGTCGGCCTGATCGAAGAGATCAAGAAATTCGAGTGAGGGCGGCGACGTGGTCGAGTTGCACCTCCAGGCGGCATCCGGGCAGAAGGATTTTCAGGCAGTTCGCATGAACCACATCATCGACTTGGACGCCCTCTCGGTTCGGCTTGCAGTTTCAATGGAGCGATGGAGGCAGCGGGCAGCCGTGGGGCCAACCACGTGGAGAGACGAACTATCGTCGTGGCCCCACCCGATCGTGGAAGACCGCAGTTCGGTGCGGGTTGCTGAATCACTGGGTATCCATGTCGAGACTTCGGATGGTGAGATCCACGTGGTCGTCTGGACTGGCGGCTGGGCGGATATCGCCGGGATGACCGCTGAGGTCGAAATCGTGGCTGCCCCGGAGTTCGCAAACACGAACGAGGCTCACGACGTCGTCGTGCAGGTGATTGATGATTTCCTTGGGCGGGAGAAACATTGACCTGCGACGTCGTCGAGTTCCGGCAGTCGTGAACTTCTGGAATCTCGCACGGACTCAGTCGAGGGGAAGGTACTCGTGCTTCATGAACTCTGGGAAGACCCGGACGGCGACCCGTACGCCTTCATGCTCGCAGGTCCGTTAGGGCGATGACGCTCGTGCCACCTTGACGCCCGGTGCAAGACTCACGTGGACCGTGGAGGCTGCCAACCACTTTGAAGCGATTACGAAATACTACGAACACCAATTCAACAACTAGCCATCTGCCGAGAGAAGGACGACCGATGACGTCATTGCCCCGCGCCTCCGCCCTCCGCCAGGTCGGCGGACTCGCCCTGGCCGCCGGTTCGGTGTTCGTGGCGGTCGGAACGGGCGCCTGGCTTGCCGTCTCGAAGCAGCTCCGCGACGAGAAGATCGAGGTTCCGGGTAACGCGACAGCGTTCAAAGGCAAGCGCGTTCAGGGGCCTGCAACGGCGTACGTCGAGGCTCTCGTCATCCGGAGCAACGCGGAACGCGGGGCCGGCGGCCGCACCTTCGCCGACATCAGCACCGCTCTGCGTGGTGTCGACGGCAGCAGCGACGAGGCCGCCGAGTTGCGCAAGCAGAGCCTCGCGCTCTCGACGGCGGCGTCGTTGCGCACATCCCTCATGACCGCTGTGCTCGCCTACGGAGTGAGCGCCCTCGTCACCGGGCTCGGCGCCCTCTTCGTGATCGCCGGTTCACTCCTGCGGCGAACCGCCAAGTAGCGCAAGGAGAAGGGACCGACTTCGCCTTCGGCCAGCTGGAACGCCGGACGACTCGGCCGATCGGGTCTGCTACCGAAAGGGCGTTCCATTTCGCGCCGGCACTCGCCGAGATCGGGCGGCGGCAGGTCGGGCTCGCCGTGCGAGAAGAACTGATGAAACTCGTCGCTGTCGAGATGCGCGCGTGGACCGGCGATCGCCGCGTCGACGAAGAGCGGGTGGGTCGGATAGGCGAAGTAGTGAATTCCCATGCGGGCCTTCTTGTGTGTCGCGGTCGCACTCGGGGCGGCGTCCACAGGGATTGGGCGGGTGGCCTTCGTCGACCCAGGATGTGGAGGAGGATCTGTTCTCGGGTGGGATCTGAATGGTACTCTTTTCCCATGGAAGTGACGATCGATTCCGGCGGGCGGCTGCTCATACCGAAGACGCTGCGAGACGCCTTCGGTCTCACGCCGGGCTCCAAGGTGGATGTGTCGCAATACGGCAGCGCAGTTCAGATCACCCCGGGAGGCCGCACCGCCCGATTGGTCCGCGATGCGGAGGGGCGGCTGGTGGCTCGCGCCGAGACCGTGGTATCCGACGACATGATGTTCGCCCTGATCGATTCCGCACGACGGTGACCGATGGGTCGCGATTCGCGCTTGATACCAGCGTCGCCGTGCCGTTGCTCGTCGAATCGCACGAGGCCCATGAGCTGGTGGTGTCGTGGGCGCGAGGTCGCGTGCTCGGTCTCAGCGGGCACGCGCTCGTGGAGACGTACTCGGTACTGACACGGTTGCCGGGGGATGCGCGGGTGAGTCCGGCGGACGCCGTGATGTTGATCGATGAGAACTTCGCGGAGAGTTTCACCCTGTCGACGGACGTCGCTCTCGCACCGCATCGGGAACTCGCACGTTTCGGCGTGTCTGGGGGAGCGGCCTACGATGGCCTGGTCGCGCTGGCGGCGCGTGAAGAGGGCGCCGTTCTCGTCACGCGCGATGCGCGCGCAAGGTCCACCTACGAAGCGCTCGGCGCTCGGGTGCACCTTCTCGCCGATACGCCGACACCGGGATAGGTCGCCACGAACCGACCGATGATTCGACGCCCGGTCATTCCTCGGTGCCAGGGATGGCAGGCGGGCCGAAGCCCGTTCTGGGGGCAGAGGGTGGGACAGCGCGCGGGCTAGGCTCGGGCCATTCAGAGACCTCTGAGTGAGTGACGGCCCGGGAGGAAGCGCGGATGCCTGGACACGACTCCGAGAGGCCCCTCGGCCTGATGCGCGGCGAGACGGGCTTCGCCGCCGCCCTGGCCGACGGGCTCTTCAACTCGCTCGAGGCCGCTCTCGGCACCGCGAGCGCGAGCGGAGACCGCGCCGCGACCGCCGAACCCGACGCCATCGTCTTCCCCGAGAACGAGGCCGACCTGGTCGAGATCGTGCGCTCCGCGACGGAGAACGGGCAGCGCCTCGCGGTGCGCTCCGGTGGACACAGCTGGGTGGCCTCCTCGGTGCGGGGCGACGGCCTGCTCGTCGATCTGGCGGCGTTCGACCACCTGGCCCTCGACGTGGCCGCCCGTACGGCCACCGTCGGCCCGGCTGTGCGCGGCGCTCAGCTCTCGTCCCGTCTCGCCGCGGCGGGGCTGGCCTTCCCGGTCGGTCACTGCGGCAACCCCGGCGTCGGCGGCTACCTCCTCGGCGGCGGCCTCGGCGTCAACTGGGGGCACTGGTTGCCGGCGTGTTTCTCGGTCACGCGGGTGCGGGTCGTGACCGCCGAGGGCCGTGTTCTCGATGCCACGGCGACCGAGAATGCCGACTGGTTCTGGCTGGCGCGCGGGGCCGGCCCCGGCTTCCCGGGGATCGTCACCGAGTTCGATCTCACCCTTCAGCCGCTGCCCGGCGCCATCCGCGTGTCGACGTGGCAGTTCCCGCTCGCCGAGCTCGACGCCGTGGCCGCGTGGATCACGGATGCCTCGTCCCGCCTCCCGTCGAACGTCGAGGTCTCGCTCGTGACCGCCGGCGCGGGGCGTCCGGGTGCCGCCGGCCCGGGCGAGCCGCACCCGCTCGTGGTGAGCGTCGCGGCGACCGTGTTCGCCGACGACGTCGCCGAGGCGACGATGGCGCTCGAGCCTCTGCGCGCATCCGTTCCACCGGCTCTGACGCTGCTCGACCAGCTCGACGCCGCGCCGGTGGCCTTCGACGAGCTGCATGTTCCCGCCGACGCGACCTATCCCGAAGGCGCCCGCTACCTCGCCGACACCTTCTGGACCGACCTCGACCTGCGCGACGCGGTCGCCCCGCTCGCGGCGCTGATGGAGCGCGCCCCCTCGGGCGAGAGCTACGTGCTCACCGGTATGCCGGCGAACGGCCGCGGCGCGGAGCTGCTGCCTCGGGGCGAAGCGGCCTACGGCATGCACGACCGCACCCTGCTCATCGTGTACGTCGTGTGGCGCGACCCCGCCGACGACGCGGCGAACCGCGCCTGGCTCGACGAGGTCGCGGATGCGCTGCTGCCCACCACCACCGGCCATTTCCTCAGTGAATCCGACATCCGTCACTCGCCCTCCCGCGTGGCCCGCTCGTTCACCTACGCCGACCGCGACCGCGTCGAACGGCTGCGCGCGGAGCTCGACCCGACGGCACTCTTCCACGGCTACCCCGGGGAGTCCCGCCGCGCCTGAACAGCGGTCAGCTGCCCCGTTGCTACTGTCGGAGGCAGAACGCGCCCTCGAGAGGAATGGGGACCTCGGATGCACATGATCACCGTGGTGAAGAACGGCCGGCTGAATCCTGACGTGCGGCTCTGGACGGGCATCTCGGCCGTCACCGTGGCGGCGCTCACCCTGGCCGAGTTCCTCGTGCAGGTGTTCCTCGTCGGTGCGCGGCCCGCTCTCGACGACTCCGTCGCGCTCGAGGAGTTCATGGCACGCACCGCGAACCAGACGCTCTTCACGATCCTCATCGACACCTTCCTGATGGCCGCCCTGATCGTCTTCCTCGGCGGATTCCGCCAGATCATCACGCACACCCGGCCCGACCTGCAATGGGTGGCCGATCTCGCCTTCGGCTCGGGGCTGCTCTTCATCGGTGTGACCCTCGTGGGCGACGGGATGGAGGGCGGCACCGCTCTCGACACCATGGGGCTGACCCTCGACGCCTCCTCGCTGCGCGCCCTCACCGTCGGCCACACACTGTTGTTCGGATCGATCGGATGCACCCTCACCGCCTTGATCGCGGCGGCGTCGGGTTACGTCACCCTCGCCTCGGGGGCGCTCCCCGCGTGGACCGGCTGGGTCGCCTACGTGGTCGCGGGGCTCAACCTGCTGGCCGTTCCGACGATGTTCGGCGGAACGAGTCCCGACTCCTTCTTCGCCGCCGGAGGGGCGGCCAACGCGATGCTCGCCACCTTCCCCTGGCTGGTCTGGGTGGTGTGTGTCGGCTTCGTGACCATTCGCGACCGGCGCCGCTTCCACGAACTCCCGCCTGAGGTCCAGGCGGCGACCGGAGCGGCCCCCCTCGCGGTCAGATGAGAAATATTCACTGAATCCCGCTTTCTCGGGTAGGCTCGCAATTCGAGCGATACCGACACCCCGAGGAAGACATGATCCGCCGCACGACGATCACTGCTGAAACCGCAGCGGGCCTCGACGGTTCGCTCCTGCTGTCGGCCGTTGCGGGCGCCGCCGTGGTGCTCGTGCTGGGCCTCCTGGTGCTGCTCGTCGTGCGGGTCGCGCGTCGCCGTGAGGCGGCCGGGCGAACGCGAGCCCGGGCGGGCGCGGACACCGGCTGGTCCGCCGGCGTCGCGCGGGTGCCGGGTGATCGCGACGGAGCGGGGCGTCGCGCGGTCGCCCGGCTGTTCGGCCGGCCCTCGCGCAGCATCGGACTGGATGTCGCACGGGGAGCGGCTTTGGCGGGGCTCGCACTCGTCGTCTGGTTCGGTTCGGCCGATTCCGGTGTGGCGCAGGCGAGCCGTCTCGCCGCGATCGCGGGCGTCGGGCAGCAAGGGCCGAAGGATGCCCTGGCGTTCGGGGGCACCGTGGTGGCACTCGCCTTCGTGCTGATCGCCGGCGTCGCGACGGCCCTGTCGAGCGGAGGAGCGACGCCACCTCAAGGTGTCGAGCGACTCCGCTGCCGCATGCGTCTCGCCCTTCGGGCGATCGTCCTGCTCGGCATCGGGGGAGTGGCCGCGTTCTCCGCTGCCCCGTTCGCCGGCCTGGTGGCGACCATCGGCGCGCTCACTCTGGTCGCGCTCGCCGTGGTGGGCTGGCGTGCCGGCACGTTGTTCCTCGCCGCCGTGCTCTGGACCATCGTCGTTCCGGTGCTGGATGCCGGTCTCGTGTCGCTCGTCGTGGATTCCCGAACACTGATCGCGCCGGCGCTTGAGTGGGCACTCGCCGGCGCTTTCCCACCCGTTCCTCTCGTGGGCGTTCTCCTCGCCGGAATGGCGGTCGGCCGCCTCGACGCCGTGCGGATCGGCCGGCGCTTGATCGTGTTCGCCGGGGCGGCCGGATGCGCGATCCTGGCATTCGCGGCCGGTGCGGCGGTCTCTGCGCGGTTCGGGGCGTCGCTGCCGCCTCTTCTTTCGGCCGTGCCCGGCGCGATGACGCCGCTGGCCCTGCTCGGCGCAGGCGGCGTCGCGCTGGCCCTGGTCGCCCTGGCGCTGATCGTCGGGCGCCCGCTGCGTTGGGTGCTCGTGCCGTTCTCGGCCGCGGGATCGATGGCGCTGACCCTATGGATCGCATCACTCGCCGTCATCGGTGGACTGTGGATCTTCGCCCCGGCGACGGCGTCGGAAGGGCTGGAATCCGTGCCCGCCGCCCTGTCAGGCTCCGGTGTGGTGGAGAGCCTGGCGACCGCGCTTCCCGAAGCGCTCCGCTCCACGGCGACAGCAGGCGCGCTGGTCGTGCTCGTGGCCCTCGCCTGCATCGTCTGGCGCTTGTTCCTCGGCGACGGCCCGGTCGAACGCCTCGTCAAGGCGATCGGTGCGGGCGCGACGAGGGTGCCCGACGAGCTCCGGTCGCCCGCGGAGGCGGAGGTTCCTCCGGTCGAGAGCACGTTCGACGCCCTGATGGCTGGTCGGGATGCCGCGACCGAGGCGACGGGCACCAGGGCCCCGGGGGCCGATGCCGGCGTCGCACCTCCGGATGCGCATCCGCTGCGTCGACAGACCATCGGCCCCGTCGACCCGGTCACGGCGGCCACGCAGTGGACACCGGGGCAGGCCCTCGGAAGGCTGCCGTACTAGATGCGAGCGGAGGACCACGTGCGCCGGCTGCTCCGGCAGAGCGATCGCACGCCCACCGGGCAGCTCGAGCGCGCACTGCTGCAGAGTGCGGTCGATCTCAGCGATGCACTCGGCGACGAGGTGCTCGCCTACGAATCCCGGATGCGCTTGAGCGCGTGGGCGGCGGCATCCGGGGATTCTTCCGTGCGTCTCCGCGCCTTCGACCGCTGTCTGGAGCTCCACCTGGGCGACCCGCATCGGTTTCCCTCGGCCGTCGGCGATCTCGATCTGCTGTGGGATTTCGCGTCGATCCCGCGCCTGCTCGCGGGGAGTCCGAGCTACGACCGTGAGGCGATCGCGGGGTGCCTCGACGAGATGCTGGAGGTGTTCTCGTTTCACGGCGCCGACCTGCGAGCCTTCGACTTCGCGCGTTTCGAGGTCGCCGCGCTGTGTGGCGACGAGGCGCTCGCCCGCGAGAGCCTCGCGCGGGTGGCGGGAGAGATGCGGGCGCCGCGCGGGGAGCAAGGGCGCGCCGAACCTCTGCTCTGCGACGCCTGCGTGCTGAGCGCCGAGATCGCGTGGCACGCCGAACGAGGTCACCTCGATCGAGCGGCCGCGGCGGCCGATCGTCTGCGCGAGAGTGGTTCGGGGTGCGCCGACGAACCCGAACTCGGGTTGTCGCGCGGGCTCGTGCCCTGCCTTCTCACCGGCCGCCTCGACGAGGCCCGCCACGGGCACCTCGAAGGCTACGAACGGGTGCGGCACAACCCGAAACACCTCGAGGCGGTCGCCGGTCACGTCGAGTTCGCGGTCATGGTCGGCGCGACGCAGCGTGCCCTCCGGCTGGTGGAACGGCACGCGTGCTGGCTCGCGGCCGATCCGCTGGCCGGGTCGGCGCAGTTCGCCTTCCTCTGCGCCGCCGGGGGAGCGATGGACGCGCTCACCCGATCCGGGCGTGGCGGCACGACCGTCACGCCGCTGAATGCCGCCGTGCTCGCTGCCCATCTGGGTTCCCGGGTCGGCGCCTGGACGGCGACGACCTTCGCGCGTGCCTGCTGGACGGCGGCATCGAGCCTCGCCCACGCCTTCGACACGCGCGACGGGAACGGCCGATTCGCCCGTCGCCTGAGCGCGGCCCGGGCCATCCGGCCGGTGACGGCGTGGGAGCCGTCTGCGTGGGGTGGCGACGGACGTCACCGGGGAACCCTGACCGGCGGGCCGCGCGCCGATGCCGTCGACGCTGGAGGTCGGTCGGGCGCCGATGCGACCGACGACCGTCTGTCCGAGCCGCGCGCCCTCCTCGCTCGGGCCCGGGAGTGCGCCGCCGTCGGCGATCGAGAAGCTGCCGACTCCGCTGTCGACGAGGCCCTTCCGCGCGCCGATCCGATCACCCGCTCCGAGCTGTTCGCGCTCCGCATCAGGATGCACGTCGAGCGCGGCGACCTCCGCGCCGCCGAGGAGCAGCTCGCGCTCCGCGTCGACTGCCTGATCGTCGACGGCCTCGACGACGATGCGGAGGTCGATCTCCAACTCGGGCTGCTGCTCTTCGGCGCCCCGCTCGCCGGCCGTCGGTCGGAGCTCGAGAGGGGGCTCCAGCGCGCCGGCGAGCTGGAGCTCGCCCCGGCGGCGCAGATGCGGATCTCCGTGGTCCTGGCCACCCAACTCATGCGCGAGGGCAGCTATACCGAGGCCGAGAACCTCCTGTCGAAGGCGCTCGACGGCGTCGTCGACGTGCGCCGGAGCGCCGGCCTCCTCGTGTTGGCCGATGCCTACTTCGCGCTCGGGCGCTTCCAGGACGCGCTCTCGGCCATCGATCTGCTCCTCGGCGATCCGATCGATCGCGCGCTGCGAGCCTCCGCTCTCCTCCGCCGGTCGACCGTCGTGTTCACGCTCGATCCGGTGCAGGCCATGGAGGCGATGGACCGGGCCATCGACGACGCCGATCGCGCGCTGCACCTGTTCGTCGAACTCGGGCATTGCGAGGGAGTGCTCGACGCCTGCGGTGTGCTGGGTCATCTGCTGGGTCGCATCGGCTCGGTCGAGGGGTCGCTCGAGGCGCTGCGCACGGCGCACAGCACGGCCGAGCACTTCGAGCACCCCGACGTCGATGCGATGGCCTTTCGGCTCGCCTGCGCCTTGGTGCGGGCCGATTGCGGCGGCGAGGCCCGGCAGCTGCTCGACGACGTCGTCGAACGGATGCCGCTCGAAGGCGACCGGTCGCTCCGGGGCGAGATGTTCTACTGGCTGGCGCACGCCTGCCGCCAAGACGACGACGATCCGGCCGCCTACGGGGCGTGGAGTCTCGCTCTCGAAGAGTTCGCTCGTGCCGACGACGACCACGCCTCCGCCCGGGTGGGCATCGCCCTGGGGCGGCTGTTGTTCGACAACGACGATCCGGCCTCGGTCGAGGTCTTGCGGGAGGCCTCGCGCCGGGCGAGGGCCGCGATGCGGCGAGAAGGTCACCGCACGACGAATCGCGACGTCCCGGCGGCGACCCTGCTCATCGACGCCCTGCACCTGCTCGGCCGGGCCCAGGCGGCGTTCGGCGATCCGGCGGCTCTCCGCACGCTCGACGACGTGGTGAAGGAGGCGGTCGCACTGCAGCGGTTCGCGCCGCTCTTCGAAGCCAACGTCGCGGAGTCGCGCGCGAGAGCCCTCGACGACCTCCACCGGGAGAGCGAGGCCGTCGCATCCGCGCGCCATGCCGCCGCGCTGTACGACGTGGCCGGTGACCCGGTCGGCGCGGCGCGGCTCTCCGTGTTCGGCGCCCGGCTGCTCGTCGGCACCGGAGAGACAGGGGAGGCGGATGCGCTCTACGGCGCGGGCCTCGCCCGATTCGACTCGGCGGCGGGGAGCGGACACTCGACGGCGGAGGCCCGCATCGAGCGCGCGATCGCCGCCCGCGAGCAGAAAGCTCTGCGCGACCGTCCGGCGGAACCGCAACCGGAAGCGATCGAACCCGGTTCGCCCGAGAACGTCACAACCCGCGAACCAGCGCCTCCCGCACCGGCTCGCTGAGCGTGGGCGGAACGTCGACCTCCACCGCGAGGGCTTGCAGCGCCTTGCCGTAATAGTTGCGCACGGCAGCAGCCAGGGCGATGTCGACGATCTCGCGGTCGGTGAAGCCGTGTGCGCGCAACGCCAGCGAATCCGCATCCGTCATCGACGCGGCATCCGTGCTCACCTTCTCCGCGAAGGCCATCATGGCGATCTCCGCGTCGGAGAGGCCCGCCTCCGAGAGTTCGTCGGCTGAGGATTCGGAGGCGATCCGCACCAGGTCGGTTTCGTCGAACAGGCCGAGCGCCAGGGCACGGTTGCCGTGCGCGAGGCGGCAGTGCCGAGATCGCGTTCCGCGCGCGGCGGCCAACGTGATCAGCTCGTACCGCCGTAGGCCCAAGGAGGCGACGATCGCCCGCACCAGGCCCTCCCAGGCCGCAGCGGCCTCCGGGTTCACGCTCATCACGCGGGTGTGCGACGGCACGTAGCCGAGCGCCCGCCGATCGCTCTCGTACTGCTCGGCCACCAATCCGGTCGCCTCGGAATCCGGGATCGTCGTGATGATCGACATCGTCTACCGCCTTCGCTCGCCGCTGGGTGACCCCATGCTGGCACTCGGCGCGAGGCGGCGGAAGGGACTACTTCGAGGTCGACTCCGGTGACTTCTCGACGGCGGTTCCGGCGAGTTCCTCGTCGGTCCAGCGCCCTTCCGCTTCGGCGGCTTCCTCTTCGGCCACCTCTTCGGGCGTCTTGACGCCCTTGGGGCCTTGGCCCGCGCGATACACCGAGATCTCGAGGCCCGGGTGCCGGCGGCCCTGCACGAAGAACAGCACGAGGCCCAGCGCGATCGCCGCGAACGATGCCCAGATGTTGGCCGGGATGCCGAGGAAACCGTCGCTCGAGGGATCGATGCGGATGGCTTCGAGCCAGCTGCGACCGAGGCCGTACCAGACCAGGTAGAGCGCGAACAGGCGGCCCCAGCGCAGGCGGAAGCGGCGCTCGATCAGCAGCAGGAGGGCGACGCCGACGAGGTTCCAGATGATCTCGTAGAGGAACAGCGGGTGGAACAGCGTGTCGGCGGGCAGCCCCGTGGGGAACGCGGCACTGATCTTGGGATCGATCTCGAGACCCCACGGCAGGTTCGTGGGCAACCCGTACAGCTCCTGGTTGAAGTAGTTGCCGAGGCGCCCGATCGCCTGAGCCACGAGCAACGCCGGGGCGAGAGCGTCGGCGAACGACCAGAGGCGGATGCCCGTGATACGGCAACCGATCAGCGCACCGACGGCCCCGCCGATCAGCGAACCGTAGAGGGCGTTGCCGCCGTCCCAGATGTAGAACACCTTGATGAGATCCGCGCCCGGGTAGAAGTAGTCGCCGAGGTGCGTGAACACGTGGTAGAAACGAGCCCCGATGATGCCGAGCGGAACCGCCCAGAGCACGATGTCGATGACGATGCCCGGCTCGCCGCCGCGGGCGGTGAGGCGCCGGTTCACGATGATCATCGCGACGATGATCCCCGCGAGGATGAACAGCGCGTAGATGTGGATCTGGAGGAACCAGACGTTGAACACCGCGAACGAGTGATCGGGACTCGGGATGCTGAGCGGGCTGATGATCTGCGACCTTTCACGAAAGCGCGGAGAGCTGCGCGATGCACCGGATCGACCCGGCCACGTCGAATTCTAAAGGATACGGCCGTCGCCGCGATTCGCAGTTCGGCCGAGACCCAGCTTCGCGGCGTAGAACCGACGCATGAGCGACGATCGGCCGAGCCGCCCCGGCTGGTATCCCGCCATCGGCGACCGCGCGGCCGGCCGGGAGCGCTGGTGGAACGGCACCGAGTGGACGGGCGACGAGCGCGACACGGGCACCGGTTCGGGTGCGCGGGGCCGGATGTCGCCGGCCCGCCGCAACCGCATCCTCTTCGGCGTCATCGTGGCCGCGATCCTCTTCGCCGGTCTCGTCTCGATGATGGCGACGGATCTGATCAGCGCGGTTTCCTAGGCGATTCGTAGCGAAATCCGCTGTCCCCGGCTAAGCTGGCCTGAGTTGTTGTGTTACCCATGAATCTTGAATAGGGTCTACTGCTCGATTTCGATCGAGTCGCAGACTTGTTTTTCTGAGGAGCGGAACAAAGTACACCGCGACGGTAGGTCCCGACAGGCGGGGCCGCTTACCTCGAAAAGAGAAAAACAATGCCTACAGGCACCGTGAAATGGTTCAACTCCGAAAAGGGCTTCGGCTTCATCTCCCCCGATGACGGTGGCGAAGACGTGTTCGCCCACCACTCCGGCATCTCCGGCTCGGGCTACAAGAACCTCGAAGAGAACCAGCGCGTCTCGTTCGACGTCACCCAGGGCCGCAAGGGCCTGCAGGCGGAGAACATCACGCCGCTCAGCGCATAAGCACTGAACCAGAAGAACCCGTGGTCGCCGCAAGGCGACACGGGTTCTTTCTTTTTGCGTCGGCAGGGTCAATACGCAGGTTGACCCCGTAGCCTGTGGCTATCTGAAGTGGGCGAATGCTCGAAGAAACGACTGGGAAGTCGAACCCGACACCAGTGAGCAGGTCCCGTTGACCGTCATCAATAATCCGGCCGCCCGTGCCACGGTCCCTCGCAAGGCCGGTGCCGCGCATCCGACCGCCGCGTATTCCGAACTCCTCACCACGGTGCGCGACGTGGGCCTGCTGCGCAAGCGCCGGGCCTTCTACATCGGCATGTTCTCCGTGCTCGTGCTGGCCCTCGGTGGCGCAGCCGCCGGCTTCGTGCTGCTCGGCGAGTCCTGGTACCAACTGCTGATCGCCGGCGGTCTCGGCATCATCTTCACCCAGTTCGCCTTCTTGGCGCACGAGGCGAGCCACCGCCAGGTGTTCGAATCCGGCCCCGCCAACGACCGCGCCGGCCGCACGCTCGCCACCGCATTCGTGGGCATGAGCTACACCTGGTGGATGTCGAAGCACACCCGCCACCACGGCAACCCGAACGTCATCGGCAAAGACCCCGACATCGAGGTCGACACGGTCTCCTTCATCGAAGAGGATGCCGCCTCCCGCCGTGGCCTGATGGCCTGGCTCACCCGCCGGCAGGGCTACGCGCTCTACCCGCTGCTGTTGCTCGAGGGCCTGAACCTGCATTACCTGTCGTTCAAGACGCTGTTCAGCCGCAAGCCGGTCGAGGGTCGCCGCTTCGAACTGTGGTTCATCGGCATCCGCCTCGTCGCCTATGTGGCGGTCATCTTCTACTTCCTGCCACTCGGCATGGCGTTCGCCTTCATCGGCGTGCAGTTGGCCGTGTTCGGTCTCTACATGGGCGCATCCTTCGCCCCGAACCACATCGGCATGACCGTCTTCCCGGCCGGCACCCGCATCGACTTCCTCAGCAAGCAGGTGCTCTCCTCGCGCAACATCGCCGGCGGCTGGGGCATGACCGTGTTCATGGGCGGGCTCAACCTGCAGGTCGAGCACCACCTCTTCCCGAACATGGCCCGCCCCAACCTGATGAGGGCCCGCCCGATCGTGCAGGAGTACTGCGCGACCCACAAGATCCCCTACACGCAGACCTCTCTGCTCGAGGCGCACGCCTCGGTGATCGCCTACATGAACCGCGTCGGCATGCACGCGCCCGATCCCTTCGACTGCCCGCTGGTCAACCAGTACCGGGTTCGCCGCGGCTGACGGATATCGTTGTCGGGTGAGAACTGCGCGCACCCGAACCCGCTCCAACGCCCTCGCCGGCGGCCTCGCTGCCGCCGGCGTCGTCGCGCTCCTGCTGGCCGGCTCGGCCGGTGCGGCCACGGCGCACGACGCGCTCGAGTCGTCGTCGCCGGCCGCCGGTGATTCCCTGACCACCGATCCGGGGCTCGTGACCCTCGGCTTCTCGGATGAACTGATCACTCTCGGCGCCGACACCAGCGGCTTCGCGATCCAGGTCGTCGACAGTGAGGGCCTGCACTACGAATCCGGCTGCGTGAGCGTGCAGGGCTCCTCGATCGACACGCCCATCGCCCTCGGCCTCGCCGGCGGCTACGTGGTGCTCTGGCAGGTCGTCTCCTCCGACGGCCATCCCACCTCCGGGCAGTACGAGTTCGACTACGAGCCGCCCACCCGGGCCGGCGCCCACGACGGCCTCACGAATCCGCCCGCCTGCGGCGAGCCCTGGGCGGGGGAGCCCGACGGAACCCCGACTCCCGCCGCCGGGGCGGCTGCTCCGACACCGATCGCCACCGCCTCGACCCCGGTGCCGGCCGCTGCGTCGACCGACGTCACGCTGACGGCGACCGATGCGCCGAATCCGGCATCCGCTGCGGTCGTGCCCTGGCCGATCGCCGTGCTCCTGGGCCTCGTGGGCCTCGGCGTCATCGGGGCGATCGTCGTACTGGTCGTGCGCCGCGGCCGTGGCGGAGGCTACGGCGGCCAGTGAGGGGCGCTAAGCTCGTTCGCGTAGCACCTCAACTGAATACCGCTGGCCACTAGCTCGACGCGGGAGAGCCGATCCACTCCGGAACGGCACCGAAGGAGCAATCCTCCCCGATAATCTCTCAGGTCCTCGTACCGCATCGAACTGGCCGCTCTGGAAAGCAGTCCGCAGCATCGACAGCGGCTCGCCCACGGTGAAAGCGCCGCTCGCGGCGTGAAACTCTCAGGCACGATGACAGAGGGGGAGTTCTCAGGGCAGACCTGCACGGTGATCGTGCATGCTGCTCCCGCCACTCGCCGGCACCGCCTGCGACGAAACCGGAGAACTCATGACCGAATCGACGGATTCCCCTCCTCGCTACTCCCCGCTGCACGCGGTGCATGTCGCCGCGGGCGCCACCTTCACCGACTTCGCCGGCTGGCAGATGCCGGTTCGCTACTCGAGCGATCTCGCCGAGCACCACGCCGTGCGCACGGCCGTGGGGCTCTTCGATCTCTCGCACATGGCGGAGTTCGAGGTGTCCGGCCCCGAGGCCGCAGCGTTCCTCGATCATGCGCTCGCGGGTCTGCTCTCGGCCATCGAGCTCGGCCAGGCCAAGTACTCGTTGTTGCTGGCCCCGGAGGGCGGCATCATCGACGATCTCGTGGTGTACCGCACCGGAGACTCCGATTTCCTCGTCGTGGCCAACGCCTCGAACCACGATCCGGTGGCCGCCGCGCTGACCGAGCGGATCGGCGGCTTCGACGCCGTGCTGCGCGACGTCAGTGACGAGACGGCACTGATCGCCGTGCAGGGTCCGGTCTCCCGGTCGGTCCTCGAAGCGACCGCCGGCTTCGACGCCCCCGGCCTCGACGAGCTGCGGTACTACCGGGCCATCGAGGGCACCTTCCGGGGCGAGCGCGTTCTGGTCGCTCGCACCGGCTACACGGGTGAGGACGGATTCGAGCTGTACGTGCATCCGGATCTGGCCGAGGCCGTCTGGGCCGCCGTGGCAAAGGCCGGAGCCGACCACGGCATCGTGCCCGCCGGGCTCGCCAGCCGTGACACCCTGCGCCTCGAGGCCGGCATGCCGCTCTACGGCCACGAACTCTCCCTCGAGACCTTCCCGGTGCAGGCGGGACTCGGTCGGGTGCCCGCGATGGCGAAAGCCGCGTTCGTCGGCCGTGCGGCCGTCGAACAGGGCCCGGCCGCCGACGCTCCGGCGCTGGTGGGTCTCGTGGCCGACGGCCGTCGAGCTGCGCGTGCCGACTATCCGATCTACGCCGACGACACGGCGACGGAGCCGATCGGCATTGTGACGAGCGGGGCGCTCTCGCCGACGCTCGGGCATCCGATCGCCATGGCCTACGTGACTCCGGCGTTCGCCGAGCCCGGCACCGAGCTCAGTGTCGACATCCGGGGCACCCGCCTCGCGTTCCGCACCACGACCCTCCCGTTCTACCGCCGGAAGAAGGATTGACATGACTGACCAGAGCGAACTCCGTTACACCTCCGAACACGAGTGGGTGCTCGTCGAGGGCACGGTCGCCACCATCGGCATCACCGCCTACGCGGCCGCCCAGCTCGGCGACATCGTGTACCTCGATCTGCCCGCGGCCGGCACCCAGATCGCCGGCGGCAGCGTCGTGGGCGAGATCGAGTCGACCAAGTCGGTGGGCGAGCTCTTCGCCCCGGTCGACGGCACGGTGGTGGAGAAGAACGCCGCGGTCGAAGACGCGCCCGAGCTCGTGAACAGCGACCCGCTGGGCGCCGGCTGGCTGCTCAAGGTCGAGTTCACCGAGCTGCCCGAACTGCTCTCGCTCGCCGAATACAACGCCCTGATCGGGGAATGACCACACGATGACCCAGCTCCCCTTCTCCTCCCGGCACATCGGAACGGATGCGGCGGCCCAGTCGCACATGCTCGAAGCGGTGGGCTACTCCAGCGTCGCCGAGCTGATGGCCGCCGCGGTGCCGCGCGCCATCCAGTTCGACCGCTCCCTGGCCGACTCGCTCGTGCCGCCGGCGGCGACCGAACGGGAGGCCGTCGCCGAGCTCCGGGCCCTCGCCGCCCAGAACCGGGTCTCCACCTCGTACCTCGGGCTCGGCTACTACGACACCATCACGCCCGCGGTGATCAAGCGCAACGTTCTCGAGAACCCGAGCTGGTACACGGCCTACACGCCCTACCAGCCGGAGATCTCGCAGGGCCGGCTCGAGGCGCTGATCAACTTCCAGACCATGGTGGCCGATCTCACCGGCCTCGCCACCGCGAACGCCTCGATGCTCGACGAGTCGACGGCGGCGGTGGAGGGGATGCTGCTGGCCCGCCGCGCCAGCAAGTCGACTTCGCGCCGCTTCATCGTCGATGCAGACGCATTCCCGCAGACGAAGGCCCTGCTGCGCTCGCGCGCCGAGGCGGTCGGCATCGAGATCGTCGAGATGGTGCTCGACGCGGTCGACCATCCCGCGCATCCGGCCGCCGACGCGTTCGGCGTGTTCATCCAGTATCCGGGCGCCTCGGGGCGGGTCTGGAACCCGGCCGACGTGATCGAGATCGTGCACCAGGCCGGCGGGATCGCCGTGGTGGGCGCCGACCTGCTGGCGCTCGCGCTCATCACCTCGCCCGGAGAGCTCGGCGCCGACGTCGCGATCGGCACCACCCAGCGCTTCGGCGTGCCGATGGGCTTCGGCGGGCCGCACGCCGGCTACATGTCGGTGCGGGCCGGTCTCGAGCGTCAGCTGCCTGGGCGGCTCGTCGGGGTCAGCGTGGATGCCGCGGGGCACCCCGCCTACCGGCTCAGCCTGCAGGCGCGCGAGCAGCACATCCGGCGCGAGAAGGCCACCTCGAACATCTGCACCGCACAGGTGCTGCTGGCCGTGATGGCGGGCATGTATGCGGTGTACCACGGTCCCGACGGGCTCCGTGCGATCGCCAGCGAGGTCAACCGGGCCGCTCGCTCCCTGGCTGCCCGGCTCGCGGCCGCCGGGTACGAGATCGTGCACGGTGACTACTTCGACACCCTCCAGGTGCGGGTGCCCGGCCGGGCCCGCGGACTCGCGGAGCATGCGCACTCGCAGGGCATCCTGCTGCGGGTCGACGACGACGACACGATCGGCATCGCGGTCGACGAGACCACCGGCGATGCCGAACTGCTCCAGCTCGCCATCGTGTTCGACGCGGTCACCGCTCCACCGATCGCGACGACCGACGCGCGCGCCGCGTCCGAGGCGAACCTCGAGCGCGCTCGGCGAGCGAGCGCCGCGGCGGAGGAGATCACCGAGGTGGCACCGTCCCTCCCCGAGCACCTGGTGCGCACGAGCGACTTCCTCACGCATCCGGTGTTCAACACCCACCGCTCGGAGACGAGCATGATGCGCTACCTCAAGCGTCTCGCCGACTACGACTACGCGCTGGACCGCGGCATGATCCCACTCGGCTCCTGCACCATGAAGCTCAACGCCGCCAGTGAGATGGAGGCGGTGACCTGGCGTGAGTTCGCGGGCATCCACCCCTTCGCGCCCAAGAGCGACGTGGGCGGTTACCTGGAGCTGATCGGCCAGCTCGAGCGCTGGCTCGCCGACGTCACCGGCTACGACTCCGTGTCGCTGCAGCCGAACGCGGGCAGCCAGGGCGAGCTCGCGGGCCTGCTGGCCATCCGCGGTTACCATCGCTCGCGCGGCGACGTCGATCGCACGGTGTGCCTCATCCCGTCGAGCGCGCACGGCACCAACGCGGCATCCGCCGTTCTCGCGGGCATGAAGGTCGTGGTCGTGGCCTGCGACGAACTCGGAAACGTCGATCTCGACGACCTGCGCGCCAAGATCGACCAGCACGCGGCCGGCCTCGCCGCGCTCATGATCACCTACCCGTCGACCCATGGCGTCTACGAGCACGAGGTCACCGAGATCTGCCGGCTCGTGCACGAGGCCGGGGGACAGGTGTATGTCGACGGGGCCAACCTCAACGCGCTGCTGGGCTTCGCCCGCTTCGGCGACTTCGGGGGCGACGTCTCGCACCTCAACCTGCACAAGACCTTCTGCATCCCGCACGGCGGCGGTGGTCCGGGCGTCGGACCGGTCGCCGCGAAGGCCCACCTGGCTCCATTCCTCCCGGGGCATATGTTCGCTCAGGATGCCGGGCACCTGCTCATCGACGGAAGCCGCGTCGAGCACGCCGGCGGCCCGATCTCGGCAGCGCCGTACGGCAGCCCCAGCATCCTGCCGATCAGCTGGGCCTACGTGCGCATGATGGGGCTCGAGGGGCTCGCGGATGCGACGGCCTCGGCCGTGCTCGCCGCCAACTACATCGCCGCGCGGTTGGCCCCGCATTTCCCCGTGCTCTACACGGGCGAGAACGGCTTGGTGGCACACGAGTGCATCCTCGACCTGCGAGCGATCACCGCGGCATCCGGAGTATCGGTCGACGACGTCGCGAAGCGCCTCGTGGACTACGGGTTCCACGCACCCACGATGAGCTTCCCGGTGCCCGGCACCCTGATGGTCGAACCGACCGAGAGCGAAGACCTGGCCGAGATCGACCGTTTCGTCGAGGCGATGATCCGCATCAAGCAGGAGATCGACTCGGTCGCGGCCGGGGAGTGGCCGGCCGACGACAACCCGTTGCGGAACGCTCCGCACACGGCGCAGTCGGTGATCGAGGGCGAGTGGGCGCATCCCTATGACCGCGAGAGGGCCGTGTACCCCGTGCACTTGTTGGTGCGGGGCAAGTACTGGCCACCGGTGCGCCGCATCGACCAGGCCTACGGCGACCGCAACCTGGTGTGCGCCTGCCCGCCACCGGAGGCCTTCGAGTAGGGCGCGAGCGCTCGAACGAGGTTCGGCGTCATCGCGCTTTGCTAAGGTTCTCGCCATGCCCGCCGCTCCGCGCTTCCGCTCCGTTCGTCTCCAGGCCGGCCTGATCGTTGGCGTCGTGCTCGCGCTCGTGGGCGTGGGCGCAGCTCCGGCGTTCGCCGCCGACCCCGTGTTCGCCGAGGGCGACTGCGTCGTCTACCGGTTGAGCGATAACGGGCCGGGCGGCGCGCAATGCGCCGGGGTCGACCTGAGCGGCACGCGCTTCGGTGAGGGCGACTTCCGCGGCGCCGCCTTGACCGGCGCGAATTTCGCGGGTGGCGACGTCCAGGGCGCCAAGTTCGACGGCGCGGTGCTCGACGGGGCCGACTTCAGTGCGACGCGCGTGGTGGGCGCCGACTTCACGAACTCGAGCATCCTGCCGGGCACCATCGATGTGACGGCCGACGCCTCCGGCCAAGCGCCGGTCGAATTCGCCGCAAACCTGCCGACCGGGCTGACGCTCGACGGCTGTTCGATCGTCGGCACTCCCGTGGAGTCCGGCCAGGCCTTCCCGATCGGCACCTCGAACATCTTTTGTCAGCTCTCGACCACCTTCGCCGGCAACGACCCGGGCACCGCCCAGGCCGTGATCACGGTGAACGTCACGGCTTCGCCGACGGCCCCGGCCACGAGTGATCCGATCTTCACCGCCGTGGCGGAGACCCCGGATGCGCAGAGCGGCTCGGGCGAGACCCCCAACACCCTGATGATCGGCGGCTTCATCGGCGGCGGGCTGCTCGTGGTGCTCGGCATCGTCGCGTTCATCCTCGCCAATCGCAAAGGCCGGAAGGCCTAGCCGAACAGCGCCGGGAAGGTGGCCAAGGCCCAGGCGTAGCCGACGAACGAGGCGATGTCGATGATCCAGTGCGCGACCACCAGCGGCATCACGCGCCCCCAGCGCCAGTAGCACCAGCCGAACACGATCCCCATCACCACGTTGCCGAAGAAGGGCCCGATGCCCTGGTAGAGGTGGTAGCTGCCGCGCAACACGGCGGCCGACAGGATGATCTGCCATTTCCCCCAGCCGAGCTGGCGCAACCGGGTGAACAGATAGCCGACCACGATCAGCTCCTCCTGCAGCGCCGCACGGAGGGCCGAGAGGATGAGGATCGGCGTCGTCCACCAGTAGGTGTCGAGGGGAGCGGGCACCACGTTCACGGTGAAACCGAGAGCGCGGCCGACGAAGTAGAGGGCGATGCCCGGCACGCCGATCACGAGCACGAGCAGCAGACCTCGCCCGAGGTCGCTCGCCGGCTTCTTCAGGTCGAAGCCGATGCGGCGGAAGGGATTGCCGCCGGAGATCGCGAGCAGGTAGAACGCCAGCGCCACGGGCACCAGGTCGAAGAAGATCGCGAGCAGCTGATAGGTGAGGTCGAGCCAGGCGCGGTCGCTCAGCGCTCCGTTGATCGTCGCGGTCTGGTCGGCCAGAGCGGTCTCGGCGGTCAGCCGGCCGATCAGATTGACGACCGAGTAGACCGCGGATGCGCCGAGCGAGACCCCGAGCACGATCCCGATCTCCGTCCACAGACGACGGCGGCGAAAACGGGCCCATTCGGTGGCTCGGGTCATCACTCCACTTTCTTGCGCGCAGCGCTCGTTTTCGACGAAATCTGTGGGAAATCCACAATAAACCAGCGGAGATAGTTTCGTGTATGTAACTTTTTTGGCCACCATTTTGTCGTTCCTGGTACCCCCACTTAGGGTACTTCCTTAGGCTGCGCCCTCCATAAGGGGGTTTCGCCTTGCCCGCATTTTGCACAGGAGGAAAATTGAAAATCAGACGGTTAGGCATCGGCGCCATCGCGCTGGCTGCCGCGAGTGCACTCGCACTGTCCGGCTGCGCCAGCGGCAGCTCGGACACTCCCACGGGAAGCTCTTCCGCGGTCATCACGGCGAACGGTTCTGAACCGCAGAACCCGCTGATCCCCACCAACACGAACGAGACCGGTGGTGGGCGCATCATCGACTCCCTCTTCGCCGGACTCGAGTACTACGACGCGACGGGCGCTCCCCAGCTCGACGTCGCCGAGTCCATCGACACCGACGACTCGCAGACTTTCACGATCAAGATCAAGCCCGACCTGACCTTTACCAACGGTGACCCGGTCGATGCGCAGAGCTTCGTCGACGCCTGGCAGTATGGCGCCCTCCTCTCGAACGAGCAGCTGAACAGCTACTTCTTCGAAGACATCGAAGGCTTCAGCTACGACGAGGACAGCCCCCTCACGGGCCTCAAGGTCGTCGACCCCACCACGTTCACCGTCACGCTCAAGGAGCCCCGCGCGGACTTCCCGCTGCGCCTGGGCTACTCGGCCTTCTACCCGCTGCCCAAGTCGGCCTACGACGACATGGACGCCTTCGGTCAGGCCCCCATCGGAAACGGCCCCTACAAGCTGGCCTCCGATGACGCTTGGCAGCACAACGAGAAGATCGACCTCGTCGTCAACGACGAGTACACCGGAGGCCGCAAGCCGGCCAACGGCGGCGTGACCTTCGTGTTCTACGCCAGCCAGGACGCCGCGTACGCCGACCTCCTCGGTGGCAACCTCGACGTTCTCGACGCGGTTCCGGACAGCGCGTTCGGCACCTACGAGTCCGACCTCGGCGACCGCGCCGTGAACCAGCCGTCCGCTGTGTTCCAGTCGTTCACCATCCCGGAGCGCCTCGCGCACTTCGGCAACGACGAGGAAGGCAAGCTCCGCCGCGCCGCCCTCTCGATGGCGATCAACCGCGACGAGATCACCGACGTCATCTTCCAGGGCACCCGCACCCCCGCCTCCGACTTCACCTCCCCGGTGATCGACGGCTGGAGCGACTCCCTCGAAGGCGCCGACGTGCTGAAGTACAACCCGGACGAGGCGAAGAAGCTGTGGGCCCAGGCCGACGCCATCTCGCCCTGGGGCGACACCAAGTTCCAGATCGCGTACAACTCCGACGGTGGTCACCAGGGCTGGGTCGACGCCGTGTCGAACAGCATCAAGAACACGCTGGGAATCGACGCCTCGGGTGCTCCGTACCCGACGTTCGCCGAGCAGCGCACCGCGATCACCGACCGCACCATCCAGACGGCGTTCCGTACCGGATGGCAGGCCGACTACCCGGGTCTGTTCAACTTCCTCGGCCCGCTGTACGCGACCAACGCATCCTCGAACGACGGCGACTACTCGAACCCCGACTTCGACGCTCTGCTCCAGGCCGGTTCGTCGACCACCGACACCGCGGAGGCGAACGACGACTTCCAGAAGGCCCAGGAGATCCTGCTGAAGGACCTCCCGGCGATCCCACTGTGGTACTCGAACGTCACGGGCGGCTCCAGCGAGTCCGTCAGCAACGTGGAGTTCGGCTGGAACTCGGTTCCGCTCTACTACGCAGTCACCAAGAGCTAGTTCTCGCTCGATCGGGGGCGACGGCCATCGGCTGTCGCCCCCGTATCATGTTCTCTAGTCCAGGTGGCACACGATGCCCATTAGCCCGATTGGTACGGTCTGACCTTTGGCCGGATATATCTTCAGGCGTATTCTGCAGGCGATCCCCGTCCTGCTCGGTACGACCTTCCTCATCTACTTCATGGTCTTCGCGATGCCCGGAGACCCGCTTCTCGCCCTCTTCGGTGACAAGACCCCGAATCCTGCTCTGCTCGAACGCCTGCGCCAGGAATACCACCTCGACCAGCCGTTCATCGTGCAGTATTTCCTCTACCTCGGCGGGATCCTCCGCGGCGACTTCGGCACCTCCTTCTCGGGTGAACCGGTCTCCGCGATCCTCGCGCGCACCTTCCCGGTCACCATCCGGCTCGCCATCATGGCGCTCTTCATCGAATTCGTCGGCGGCGTGCTGATCGGTCTCGTCTCGGGTCTGCGGAAGGGGAAGCTCTTCGATGCATCGGCGCTCGTGGTCAGCCTCATCTTCATCTCGCTGCCCATCTTCGTGATCGCGTTCGTCGGTCAGTTCATCTTCGGCATCCAATTGGGCTGGGCGAGAACCACCGTCTCGTCGGGAGCTCCGATCCAGGACCTGATACTCCCGGCCTTCGTGCTGGCGAGCATCACGTTCGCGCAGATCGTGCGACTGACCCGCGCGTCGGTGATCGAGACCCAGAGCCTCGACTTCGTGCGTACCGCCTACGGCAAGGGCCTCACCCGGCGCCGCATCATCCCCGTGCACATCCTGCGCAACTCGCTCATCCCGGTCGTCACCTATGCCGCCACCGACTTCGGCGTGCTGCTGGTGGGTGCCACCGTCACAGAGGGAATCTTCAACGTCCCCGGCGTCGGGCGCACGCTCTACCAGGCCATCATCCGAGGCGAGGGCCCGACCGTGGTCTCGTTCGTGACCGTGATGGTGCTCATCTACTTGGTGGTCAACCTCGTCGTCGACCTCCTGTACGGCCTTCTCGACCCGAGGATCCGCTATGTCAAATAACACTCCGTCTTCGAATCACTTCGTCGCGCCCCTGGAGGAGACCCCTCTCGTCGCGATCGACGCGGTCAAGGTCGGCGACCGTCCGAGCAACCTCTGGATCGACGCCTGGCGCGACATGCGCCGCCGCCCGATGTTCTGGATCTCGGCCGCGATCATCCTGCTCGTGCTGATCGTCGCGTTCTTCCCGAACCTGTTCACCCAGGTGCCGCCGAACGACAACTGCCAGCTGTCCAACAGCAACGGCGCCCCGACGGGGGAGCACATCCTCGGCTTCACCAAGCAGGGTTGCGACGTGTTCTCGCGCATCATCCACGGAACCTCGACGTCGCTCTCGGTCGGCATCATCGTGGTCATCCTGACCACCGTGCTCGGCATCCTGTTCGGCATGTTCGCCGGCTACTACGGCGGATGGCTCGACTCCGTGCTCTCCCGCGCGGGCGACATCTTCTTCTCGATCCCCTACATCCTGGCCGCCGTGGTCATCATGTCGGTGTTCTCGGCCTACCGGAACGTGTTCGTGATCTCGTTGGCCATCGGCATCTTCGCCTGGCCGGCGACCGCGCGCGTGCTGAGAGCCGAGATCCTGCGGGTGAAGAACTCCGACTTCGTGATGGCCGCGCAGGCGCTCGGCGTCTCGCGGTTCCGTATCCTGATCCGACACGTGCTGCCCAACTCGATCGCCCCGGTCATCGTGGTCACCACGATCTCGCTGGGAGCGGCGATCGTGGCCGAGGCCACTCTGTCGTTCCTCGGTGTCGGCCTGCCCAACTCGACCATGTCGTGGGGCAACGACATAAGCCAGGCGCAGACCGACCTCCGCACCGCGCCGCAGACACTCATCTATCCGTCCCTCGCGCTCTCGATCACCGTGCTCAGCTTCATCATGCTCGGCGAGGTCATCCGAGACGCTCTCGACCCGAAGGCGAGGGCTCAGCGATGAGCGACCGCATCACCGCATCGTCCGACGAGCAGGCTCCGCTGCTCAAGATCCGCGACCTGCAGGTCGGCTTCCAGACCACGGAGGGCGTCGTTCCCGCCGTGCGCGGCGTCGACCTCACCCTGATGCCGGGCCAGACCCTTGCCATCGTGGGGGAGTCGGGCTCGGGCAAGTCCACCACGGCGCACGCGATCATCAACCTGCTCCCCGGCCCCGGCCGCATCACGGGCGGCTCGATCGAGTTCGACGGCAAGGAGCTCACGAAGTACTCAGAGAAGGAGATGGAGGAGATCCGCGGCAAGCTGATCGGCTTCGTTCCGCAGGACCCGATGTCGAACCTCAACCCGGTGTGGAGCATCGGTTTCCAGGTCGAGGAGACGATCCGGGCCAACGGCATCGCCACCGGCCGCAAGGAGGTGCGCGCCCACGCCATCCAGGTGCTCCGGGAGGCCGGACTCGCGGATGCCGACAAGCGGCTGAAGCAGTTCCCGCACCAGTTCTCCGGAGGCATGCGCCAGCGGGTGCTGATCGGCATCGGGCTGTCGTCGCGCCCGAAGCTGCTCATCGCCGACGAGCCGACCTCGGCTCTCGACGTGACCGTGCAGCGGCGCATCCTCGACCACCTCGAGACGCTCACCCGAGACATCGGTACCGCAGTGCTGTTCATCACGCACGACCTCGGCCTGGCGGCCGAGCGTGCCGAGCAGCTCGTGGTGATGTACAAGGGCAAGATCGTCGAGGCCGGGCCCTCGAAGGAGATCCTGCAGAACCCGATCCACCCCTACACCCAGCGTCTCGTGGCCGCGGCTCCGAGCCTGGCCTCGCGGCGCATCCAGTCGGCGACGCACGAGTCGGCGACCCACGCGCTGAGCGACCTCGACTACGCGCCCACCTCGGTGACCGAGGGTCTCGACCTGATCGCCGCCGCGGAGCAGCGTCTCGAGCACCTGCCCACGACCAAGCGTCCCGACGCCATCGTGGTGAAGGACCTCACGAAGGTCTACAAGATCCGCGGCCAGGGCCGGGGTGCGTCGGGTGAGGTCATCGCCTCCGACAAGGTGAACTTCTCGGTGGAGAAGGGCACGACCACGGCCCTCGTGGGCGAGTCGGGCTCGGGCAAGTCGACCGTCGCGCGGATGATCCTGCGCCTCGAAGACCCCACCAGCGGCTCGATCATGATCGACGGCCAGGATGTCGCTCCCCTCAAGGGGAAGCAGCTGCTCGATCTGCGCCGGCGCATGCAGCCGGTGTTCCAGGACCCGTACGGTTCGCTCGATCCGTTGCGCAACATCGGCAACACCATCGGTGAGCCGCTCCACACGCACAAGGTGGGCGACCGGACGTCGCGCAAGGAGCGCGTGCTCGAGCTGCTCGACCAGGTCGCGCTGCCGCAGTCGCTCATCACGCGGTACCCGAACGAGCTCTCCGGCGGTCAGCGGCAGCGTGTCGCCATCGCCCGCGCGCTCGCCCTGAAGCCCGACGTCGTCATCCTCGACGAGGCGGTCTCCGCTCTCGACGTGCTCGTGCAGGCCCAGATCCTCAAGCTGCTGGCCGATCTGCAGGCCGAGTTGGAGCTCACCTATCTCTTCATCACGCACGACCTCGCGGTGGTGCGCGTCATCGCCGACAACGTCTGCGTGATGCAGAAGGGGCGGATCGTGGAGGCGGCTTCGACCGACGATGTCTTCGACAACCCGCAGGAGCAATATACTAAGGAGTTGCTGAACGCCATTCCGGGCGCTGGAATCACCCTGGGCGTTTAGCGGATCGGGCCTCGTCGCCCCCTTTTTCCCCCGAATTCCTGAGGACTTTTCCCATGGCACATGCCACCCGTGATGACCTGCGTAACGTCGCGATCGTCGCCCACGTCGACCACGGCAAGACCACGCTGGTCGACGCCATGCTCACGCAGACCAACTCCTTCGACGCGCATTTCGATGCCGACGACCGGATGATGGACTCGAACGACCTCGAGCGTGAGAAGGGCATCACGATCCTCGCCAAGAACACGGCGATCTCCTACAACGGCAAGCACGCGAACGGCAAGGCGATCACCATCAACGTGATCGACACCCCGGGCCACGCCGACTTCGGCGGCGAGGTCGAGCGCGGCCTGTCGATGGTCGACGGCGTCGTGCTGCTGGTCGACGCCTCCGAGGGCCCGCTGCCGCAGACCCGCTTCGTGCTCCGCAAGGCGCTCGAGGCGAAGCTGCCGGTCATCCTGCTGGTGAACAAGACCGACCGTCCGGATGCGCGCATCGACGAGGTCGTGGGGGAGTCGCAGGATCTGCTGCTCGGCCTGGCCTCCGACATGGCCGACGACGTGCCCGACCTCGACCTCGACGCCATCCTCGACGTGCCGGTGGTGTACGCCTCCGGCCGTAACGGCGCCGCGAGCCTCAACAAGCCCGAGAACGGCACGCTGCCCGACAACGACGACCTCGAGCCGCTGTTCGGCGCCATCCTGGAGCACATCCCGGCCCCGACCTACGACGACGAGGCGCCGCTCCAGGCCCACGTCACCAACCTCGACTCGTCGCCCTTCCTCGGCCGTCTCGCCCTCCTCCGTGTCTTCAACGGCACGATCAAGAAGGGTCAGCAGGTCGCCTGGGTCAAGCACGACGGCACCGTCACCAACCAGCGCATCAGCGAGCTGCTGAAGACGGTGGCGCTCACGCGCTTCCCCACGGAGTCGGCCGGCCCCGGCGACATCGTGGCCATCGCCGGCATCGAGGACATCACGATCGGCGAGACCATCGCCGACCCCGACGACGTGCGACCGCTGCCCGCGATCACCGTCGACGACCCCGCCATCTCGATGACCATCGGCACCAACACCTCGCCGCTGGTCGGCAAGGTCAAGGGCCACAAACTCACCGCGCGCATGGTGAAAGACCGGCTCGACCGCGAGCTGATCGGTAACGTCTCCCTCCGCGTCGTCGACATCGGAAACCCCGCCGCCTGGGAGGTGCAGGGCCGTGGAGAGCTCGCGCTCGCCATCCTGGTCGAGAACATGCGCCGCGAGGGCTACGAGCTGACCGTGGGCAAGCCCCAGGTGGTGACGAAGCAGGTCAACGGCAAGACGCACGAGCCCTACGAGCACCTCACGATCGACGCCCCGGAAGAGTACCTCGGCGCCATCACGCAGCTGCTCGCCGCCCGCAAGGGCCGGATGGACGGCATGTCGAACCACGGCACCGGCTGGGTGCGCATGGAGTTCATCGTTCCCTCGCGCGGCCTGATCGGCTTCCGCACCGAGTTCCTCACCATCACCCGCGGCACCGGCATCGCCAACGCGATCTCGCACGGCTACGACGAGTGGGCCGGCGCGATCGTGACCCGCAACAACGGATCGATCGTGGCCGACCGCGCCGGTGTCGTCACGCCGTTCGCCATCATCGCTCTGCAGGAGCGCATGACCTTCTTCGTGAACCCCACCGAAGAGGTCTACGAGGGCATGGTGATCGGCGAGAACTCACGCGCCGACGACATGGACGTGAACATCACCAAAGAGAAGAAGCTGACCAACATGCGTCAGTCAACGGCCGACAACTTCGAGTCGATGACCCCGTCACGTCAGCTCTCGCTCGAAGAGAGCCTCGAGTTCGCCCGCGAAGACGAGTGCGTCGAGGTGACGCCGGAGACGGTGCGCATCCGCAAGGTCGAGCTCGACCAGAACCTGCGGGCTCGCAAGACCGCGAATCTCAAGCGCGCCAACAACTCCTGACCACACGGTCAGCGTGAAGCGGTGGCGGCCTCGGCCGTCGCCGCTTTCGCTGTTCCGGTGCGGCCGCTGAGGGCCAGGGCTCCCAGCGTGAACAGCAAGCCCAGAGCGAAGACGGCCGCGAACGCCCCGGCGCCTCCCGCGGTCGCTGCGGCGCCGGGGCCGGCAACGGCCTGGAACAGGATGCCGGCCAGCGAGAGCGCCATCGCGGGGCCGGCGGCGTCGGCGATGTTCAGCGCCGCACTGTTGAAGCCCTGGTTTCCCGGAGCCGAGTATTCGAGCACGAGCACCGAGAGCCGCGGGTAGCACAGCCCCATGCCCGCGCCCGAGACCGCCCAGCCCGCGATGGCGACGGACGCGGGCAGGCCGAGCAACGCCGTGGCGAGCACCACGGACACCGCCGCACAGACCAACACCGTGCCGATGCGCAGGCTCGTGCGCGTGGTGAGCCGGTCGCTGAACTGCCCCTGCAGCCACGACGACGCGCCCCAGGCGACGCCCGCCACGGTGAGCGCGAGCCCCGCGAGAGCCGGGCTCAACCCGAATCCTCCGGTGAGGAAGTAGGGCAGGTACACCTCGGCCGAGAAGTAACCGCCGGCCAGGAGCATCCGGAGCAGCACGACCGTGGGCAGACCGCGCGCGCCGAGCAGGGTGCGCCGCGGCACGAGCGGGCGCAGGGCCACGAGCGCCACCACCAGCGCGGCGCCGCCCATGACGAAGACGGCGGCTCCGTCGAGTTCGGTCGACAGGCTGAGCCCGAGGATCGCGACGGCCAGCAACAGCGACCACAGGATGCGCGGGGCGCTCCAGGCAGGCCTCGGCGCGTCATCCGGAGCCCGCATCGAGCGCATCGCAGGCACGACCATCACGGCCGCGAATACGGTGAGTACCGCCACGCCGAGGAACACCCAGCGCCAGCCGACCGTCTGTCCGAGCACGCCCGCGATGAACGGGCCGACGAGGGCCGGGATGACCCAGGCAGCCGCGAACATGCCGAAGATTCGCGGTTGCAGCAACGGCGGATACACGCGCGCGACGACGACGTAGAGCGCCACGGTCATGGCGCCTCCGCCGAGTCCGTGCACGAGTCGGCCGGCGACCACGGCGCCCATCGTGACGGCCGTGCCGGCGAGCAGCAGCCCCAGTACGAACAGGGCGACGGAGGCGTAGAGCGGGGTCTGCGGGCCGGCGCGATCGGCCCAGGTGCCGGCGACGACCATCCCGAGCACGGAGACGGCGAGCGGAGCGGCGAACGCGACGGCGTAGAGCGCCGCGCCGTCGAGTTCGGCGCTGATGACGGGCATGACCGTTGTGACGGCGAGGTTCTCGAAGGCGCTCACGAACACCAGAGAGATGGCCCCGATCGTGATCAGCCGGTAGTGCCGCGAGAACAGTCCGGGTGTCCTCGTCGTGCTGCTCACACCCTCGACCGTAGCGCGTCGCCCGGCCAGGGGTCGTGATCCGCACGTTTTCGCGCTGCGCCCGCGGCCGGAGGCGCCAAGACGTGCGGATGAGCGTCGGTTACGCGCCGAAGAGGGTCTCGCCGACGTAGCCGCCCTGGTGGGCACCCGGGGGCACTGCGAAGATGGCCGATCCGACGTGGCGGATGTACTCGTTCATCGCGTCGTTCTTGGCGAGGTTCATCTGGATGGGGATGAACTGCTCGCGCGGGTCGCGCTGGTAGGCGATGAAGAAGAGGCCCGCGTTCAGGCGGCCCAGCTCGTCGTTGCCGTCGACGAAGTTGTAGCCGCGGCGCAGCAGCTGCGCGCCGGAGTTCTGGTCGGGGTGCGAGAGCCGCACGTGCGCATCCTTCGCGATGAGCGGGGCGCCGCCCTGGCCGGTGGCCGCGAAGTCGGGCTCGGAGAATTCAGTGCCGCCCGAGTAGGGCGCGCCCTCGCCTTTCGTGCGCCCGATCACCGCCTCCTGCTCGCGGAGCGAGGTGCGGTCCCAGGTCTCGATCGTCATACGGATCTTGCGCGAGACCAGGTATGACCCGCCGGTCATCCAGTCCGCACCGTCGGAGCCCGACGCCCAGACCTGATCGCTCAGCACGCCGGTGTCTTCGGCCTTGATGTTCGCGGTGCCGTCTTTGAAGCCGAACAGGTTGCGCGGCGTCTGCTGCGCCTTGGTGGTGGAGCTGGTGCGGCCGAACCCGAGCTGCGACCAGCGGATGTTCGCGCGCCCGAAGGCGATCCGCGACAGGTTGCGGATGGCGTGCACCGCCACCTGCGGGTCGTCGCTGCAGGCCTGGATGCAGAGATCGCCGCCGGAGAGCGCATCCTGCAGCATGTCGGCGGGGAAGTGCGGCAGGTCGACCAGCGCGGCCGGGCGCCGGGATGCGATGCCGAAGCGGTCGGTGCCGTCGGCGGTCTGGAAGAGCGTGGGGCCGAAGCCGATGGTGATGGTGAGACCGGATGCTGGGAGCCCGAGCGCCTCGCCCGTGTCATCCGGCGGGGCGTCGTAGTTGCCGCTGACGGCGCCGAACTGGCCCGCCTCCTTGCCCTGGGTCATCAGGGCGGCCGCGGCGCTCCAGTCCTGCAGCAGTTCGACCAGTTCGTCGCGGCTGATGTCGGCCACGTCGTAACTGGCGAAGTGCAGGCGGTCTTGTGCCGGGGTGACGATGCCCGACTGGTGCTCGCCGAAGAAGGGGTACACCGCCGCGTTCTCCTGGGCGGAGGCGGTGGGCGGCAGCACGAAGCGGTCGACCGCGGCCCCCACGCCGAGACCCACGACGCCCGCCCCGGCGAGCCCGAACAAGCCCCTTCGGGAGATGCCGGACGTCGACGGCGCGGGCGTCGTGGGATCGGACATGGTGATTACTCTAGATCTCAGCCGACGAGCGTCGCCGTGAGCTGGCTGAGCGGCTCGCCCAGCGCGTTCACGCCGTCGGCCAGCTGCTTCACCTGATCGGGCGTGAGGTCGTTGTAATAGGTGAATCCGTCGTCGAGGTTGCCGTACTCGGCCAGGAGGGTCTGCAGGGAGCCGAACTGGTCGTCGAGCTTCTTCACCAGCTCGGGATCCTTGGCCTCCACGATGTCGCGCACACCCTCGTAGGCGACCTTCGCGCCCTCGAGGTTGGCCTGGAAGTCCCAGAGGTCGGTGTGTGACCAGATCTCCTCTTCGCCGGTGATCTTGCCGCTCGCCACTTCCTCCATGAGCCCGATCGCGCCGTTGGAGATGGCGTCGATCGTGACCGTGTAGTCGGACGCGTTCACCGCGTCGTAGAGCGCCTGGGTGTCGGTGGTGAGCTTGGCGGCGTAGTCCTGCCGCTCGGCGGCGGTCAGTGGCACGTAGGTGACACCGCCGTTGTCGGCGGCGGCCGGCGGGAAGAGGTCCTTCTCGATGCGGTGCCAGCCGGTCCACTCGTCGCCCTCCGCGACGTCGGCCTCACGGAAGTCGATCTTCGGGTCGAGGTCGCCGAACGACTCCGCCACCGGCTCGATGCGCTCGTAGTTCGCGCGGGTGATGGCGTAGAGGTCGCGGGCCTTCTGGTCGTCGCCCGCGAGGTAGGCGTCGAGGAAGGTCTGGGTGCCCGTGACCAACTGGCCCACTTGGTCTTTCACGTAGGCGACGTAGTTGACGGCGGCCTGGTCGACCTGGTCCTGCACGTCGCCGGCCAGCTGCACCTTGTCGCCCGTGACGGTGAAGGAGGCGCGGCCGATGCCGTCGCCCACCATGCCGGGCTTGCAGACGGTGAAGTAGTCGCCGGGCTGGGCCTGCACCACGAGGTCGCGGGAGATGCCGGGGCCGACGTTCTCGACCTCACCGATGATCCGCAGTCCGTCGTCGGCGAGCAGGTAGAACTCGGTGACCTGGTCGCCGGAGTTGGTGACCGAGAAGGTGAGCGTGCCGCTGGTCGCGGTGGTGGCGCTGACCGCGCAGTCGTCGGCCGAGCTGTCGACGGTGATCGCGCCGGCTGCATCCGTCGACGAGGCGTTGTTCGGAACGCAGCCGGCGAGGGCGAGCAGGGTGATCGCCGCGCCGGCGGTGATCAGAAGGGGTCTGGTCTTCAGGATCGTCATGGACGTTGGGCTCCTAGCTGTGGGCGGTGTGGGCGACGGCGGGTGCGGGCGCCGACGCCTTCTTCTTGGACTTCTGGCCCCGCAGCACCGCGCGGATGAACAGGGTCATGGTGGGAACGAAATAGAGCAGCCAGACCGTGAGCTCGAGCCAGGTCGTGGCGGGGGAGAAGTTGACGGTGCCCTTCAGCAGCGTGCCGTACCAGCTGTCGGGCGGCACGATCGCGCTCACGTCGAAGGCGAGGCTGCCCAGACCGGGCAGGATGCCCGCCTCCTGCAGGTCGTGCACGCCGTAGGAGAGCACGCCGGCGGCGACCAGGATGAGGAAACCACCCGACCAGGCGAAGAACCGGGCGAGATTGATGCGCACGAGGCCGCGGTAGATGAGGTAGCCGAGCACCACGGCGCTGAGGATGCCGAGGGCTGCGCCGAGGAGGGGGAGCGTCGTCTCTCCCGTGGCCTGGACGGCGGCCCAGATGAACAGGGCGGTCTCGATGCCCTCGCGGCCGACGGCGAGGAACGCTACCAGCACCAGGCCCCAGCCGGCGCCGATCAGGGCCCTGTCGATGTCGCTCTGCAACGTTCCTTTGAGGTTCTGGCTCGTGCGGAGCATCCAGAACACCATCCAGGTCACGAAACCGGTGGCGACGATGGAGAGCGAGCCGCCGAGCGCCTCCTGCGCCTCGAAACTGAGGCCGTAGGCGCCGAAGGTGAGGATCGCGCCGACGCTCAGAGCCACCAGTACGGCCAGTCCCACGCCGATCCACAGCCGGAACAGCACGTCGCGACGGCCGATCTTGCGCACGTAGGCCACGAGGATGCCCACGACGAGCGCGGCCTCGAGGCCCTCACGCAGACCGATCAGATAGTTGGCGAGCACGAGCACCATTTCCGGGAGAGGGGAGCCTTACTTGGGTAAGCCTAGCCTTACCAAGGGTCGAGCGTAATGATCGCGACGGTGATTGTCCAACCCGAAGCATCTCTGTGAGGCGTGGTTCTCCTAGGCTGTGCTCATGACGGATGACGAGGTTCGTAATGCTCAGGCGGATGCCGCGGCAGCGGTGGAGGCGGCCCGGCTGGCGCAGGCGGCGGCGGAGGCCGCGGTGAAGCGGGCCGAGGAGGCGGCGGCCGCTGCGGCGGCCACAGTGGCCACGGCGGCTCCGGCGGCTCCGGATGACCCGCCGGCAGCCGCTGCGGAGTCACGCGCGGGGGCGGCCGAGCCGCCCGCTGCACCGCTCGACGGCGGGGAGCCGTCGGTCGGGCCGCTCGACGCCGCCGAGGTGGAGGTCATCCGCGCCGGGTACGCCTTCGAGGGCCCGGCGCTCGACATCGGCGCTCTCGTCAACGGCGAGGCGCTGCCCGGGGTGCAGGTGCGCATCCCGCTCGCCATGACCAACCGGCACGGTCTGGTGGCCGGCGCCACGGGCACCGGCAAGACGCGCACCCTGCAGACCCTCGCCGAACAGCTCGCAGCCGCCGGGGTTCCCGTGTTCGCCGCCGACATGAAGGGCGACCTCTCGGGTGTCGCCACGCCGGGCGACGGCACCGAGAAGCTGCTCGCCCGCACCACTGCGATCGGCCAGGACTGGACTCCGAAGGCCAGCCGAACCGAGTATTTCAGCCTCGGCGGCATCGGCAAGGGGGTGCCGATCCGGGCCACGCTCTCCGGTTTCGGCCCGTTGCTGCTCAGCAAGGTGCTGGGCCTCAACGACACGCAGGAGTCGAGTCTCGGCCTGGTGTTCCACTATGCCGAGCAGGCAGGACTGCCACTTCTCGACCTCAGCGACCTCCGGGCCGTGCTCACCCACCTCACGAGCGACGAGGGCAAAGAGGAGCTGAAGACGATGGGCGGGCTCTCCAACGCCACCGTCGGCGTCATCCTGCGCGAGCTCATCGCCTTCGCCGCCCAGGGCGCCGAGGCGTTCTTCGGTGAACCGGAGATCGACACCTCGGTGTTCCTGCGCACGGCCGACGACGGCGCCGGCATCATCAGCCTGCTCGAGCTCCCACGCGTCGCCGACCGGCCGGCGCTCTTCTCCACGTTCTTGATGTGGCTGCTCGCCGATCTCTACAACGACCTGCCGGAGGTCGGTGACCTCGACAAGCCGAAGCTGGTGTTCTTCTTCGACGAGGCGCATCTGCTCTTCCGCGATGCGTCGAAGGACTTCGAACAGGCGATCGTGCAGACCGTGCGGCTCATCCGGTCCAAGGGCGTGGGCATCTTCTTCGTCACCCAGACGCCGAAAGACGTTCCGGGTGACGTGCTCGCCCAGCTCGGCTCGCGGGTGCAGCACGCCCTTCGTGCCTTCACGCCCGACGATGCGAAGGCCCTCCGCGCGACGGTGTCGACCTACCCGACCTCGGCCTACGACCTCGACCAGGTGCTGCAGAACCTCGGCACCGGTGAGGCCGTGGTGACGGTGATGAACGAGAAGGGCGCGCCGAGCCCGGTGGCCTGGACGCGCGTGCGCGCTCCGCAGGGGTCGATGGCCCCGACTCCGGATGCGCAGATCGACGCGGCCGTCGCGGCCTCGCCGCTGCTGCCCCTCTATGGAACGCCGATCGATCGCGAGTCGGCGCGGGAGCTGCTGGCCGCGAAGATGAACGCGGCGGCGGCGGCCGCGGCCGCCGACGAAGCCGCGGAGGAGTACGCCAAGCAGCAGGCGGAGTTCGAGGCGCAGGTGGCGCGGGAGGCGAAGGCGCAGGCCGCGAAGGATGCCCGGAGAGCGCCCGCGCCCCGGTCCGCTCCCCGCAGCCGCACCACGAAGCCGGAGCCGAACATCCTCACCGACGTTCTCGGGTCCAAGACCACCCAGACGATCCTGAGAGGTGTCATCGAAGGGGTCTTCGGAACCCGTCGACGGCGGTAGCGACGGTCTGCACGTCGTAGGCTGGATCGGTGGACAACGAGCCGCGCCACTACGGCGCCGATCAGGGCGAACCGGCCTACGGCATCCGCACGACCGGTGCCGACGGGCCGAGCGTGCCCGTTTCGCGCGAGGTCGTCGTCGCCGATTCCGGAACCCCCGTCGGTGCGTCGATCCTCACCCGGGTGCTCGGCTACCTGGTCGCCCTCCTGCTCGGTGCGCTCTTCGGCGTGCTCGGCACGATCGTGCACCAGATCAGCTTCAGCGTGTTCGGCCTGTTCGACGTGCCGATCGGCCTGATCATCGCCCTGCCCGCTGAGACACTGCTGCTGGTGGGGTTGCGGATGAGCTTCGCCTCGCGGCTCGCCTCGATCCTCGCCGGGGTCGGTCTGGTGGGCATGGTGGCCCTGCTGGCGCTCCCGAGCCCGGGCGGCTCCATCCTCATCCCCGGCAGTGTGGCCGGGGCGGAGAACGTTCTGGGCACCGTGTGGCTCATCGGATCGACGCTGGTCGCCGTGGTGGTGCTCGCCTGGCCCCGGCTGGGCGGCGCGCGCCCGGCGACGAAGTAGACTCGTATTCCGGTCATCGAAGGGATCTGAAGCACTGTGACCTATGTCATCGCCCTCCCGTGCGTGGACGTCAAAGACCGCGCGTGTATCGACGAGTGTCCCGTCGACTGCATCTACGAAGGCGAACGTTCGCTCTACATCCACCCCGACGAGTGCGTCGACTGCGGTGCCTGCGAACCGGTGTGCCCCGTCGAAGCGATCTACTACGAAGACGATCTGCCCGAAGAATGGGCCGACTACTACAAGGCCAACGTCGAGTTCTTCGACGAGATCGGGTCGCCCGGCGGCGCCGCGAAGGTCGGCGTGATCAAGCACGACCACCCGGTCATCGCCGCGCTCCCGCCTCAGGGCGAGCACTGAGTTCCGGGGCCTGAGCCATGGCCCTCGGTGAACTTCCCGACTATCCGTGGGATCAGATGGCGTCCTTCGCGGCGACGGCGAAGGCGCATCCCGACGGCATCGTCGACCTCTCGATCGGTTCGCCGGTCGACCCGACGCCACCGGTGATCCGTGACGCGCTCGCGGCGGCGACGGATGCGCACGCGTACCCCCAGACAGCCGGCACCCCGCTGCTGCGGGAGGCTGTCGTCGACTGGTACGCGCGCCGTCGCGGCGTCACCGGGCTGACCGAGGCGAACGTGCTGCCCACCATCGGCTCGAAGGAGTTCGTGGCCTGGCTGCCGTTCACGCTCGGTCTCGGCGAGGGCGACGTGGTGGTGCACCCGCGCGCCGCGTACCCGACCTACGCGATGGGGGCGACGATCGCGGGGGCGACCTCGTTCGCCTCCGACGATCCCGACGAGTGGCCCTCGAACACGCGACTGGTGTGGACCAACAGTCCCGGCAACCCGGACGGGAGCGTGCTGGACGTCGACGCCTTGCGCGCCGCCGTCTCGCGGGCCCGCGAGCTCGGAGCGGTCATCGCCGGCGACGAGTGCTACGCCGAGCTCGGCTGGGCCGGGCGGTGGGCCTCCGAGCCCGTGCCGAGCATCCTCGACGCCCGGGTCACCGGAGGCGATCCCACGGGCGTCATCGCCGCATACTCGCTCAGCAAGCAGTCGAACCTCGCGGGCTATCGTGCCGCCTTCGCTGCGGGCGACCCGGCGGTGATCGCCCGGCTGTTGACGGTGCGGAAGCAGGCCGGGATGATGCCGCCTGCCCCCGTGCAGGCCGCGATGGTCGCCGCGCTCGGCGACGACACGCACGTGGCGGAGCAGAAGGCACGGTACGGGGCCCGCCGTTCCGTGCTGCGTCCCGCGCTCGAGCGGGCCGGGCTCCGGATCGACGCGAGCGAGGCCGGTCTGTACCTCTGGGCGACCGAGCAGCGCGACGGGTGGGACACCATCGCGGCGCTCGCCTCCCGCGGCATCCTGGCCGGTCCGGGGCACTTCTACGGTGATCATTTCCCGCAGCACGTGCGGTTCTCGTTGACCGCCACCGACGAGCGGATCGCCGCCACGGCAGCCCGCCTGGATGCGTCAGGATTGCGTTAGGAGCATTCCTCCAACAACCCGGTGCAAGCGTGATCGGATGCAACAGTAGGGTTCTGGTCACATTAGGCTGTATGAGGGTCAACGCGGTCACGGGTTCACAAAAGCCTCACTGCGTCCCGCCACTGACACGCAGGCAGGATCACTCAAGGAGGCGCCGTGACGGACGTCGGTCAAAAAGCAGAGGGCACGATCGCCGGTATCGACGACGTCGTCGAGGCGCCGGTCGCCGAGGCCACGCCGAGCGTCGAGGGTCAGACCGCCACGCTGAGCTACCCGGGAGGCAGCGCCGAATTCCCGCTGCTGCAGAGCGTCGACGGAGCGTCGTCGATCGACCTCTCCACGCTCACCAAGAAGACCGGGCTCACCACTCTCGACTACGGTTTCGTGAACACGGCGGCCACGCGCTCCGAGATCACCTACATCGACGGCGATGCGGGCATCCTGCGCTACCGCGGCTATCCGATCGAGCAAGTGGCGCAGAATCTCACCTATCTCGAAGTGGCCTGGCTGCTCATCTACGGCGAGCTTCCCACGCCCGCCGAACTCACCGACTTCGACGAGAAGATCCGCCGCCACACCCTGCTGCACGAAGACCTCAAGAGGTTCTTCGACGCGCTCCCGCACAACGCGCATCCGATGTCGGTGCTCTCGTCGGGCGTCTCGGCTCTGTCGACGTACTATCAGGACTCGCTGAACCCGCACAAGCCGGAAGACGTCGAGATCTCCACCATCCGGCTGCTCGCGAAGCTGCCCGTGATGGCGGCATACGCGCACAAGAAGAGCCTCGGGCAGGCATTCCTCTACCCCGACAACTCGCTGTCGTTCGTCGACAACTTCCTGCGGCTCAACTTCGGCAACCTGGCCGAGCCGTACGAGATCAACCCGGTGCTGTCGAAGGCGCTCGAGCGGCTGCTCATCCTGCACGAAGACCACGAGCAGAACGCGTCGACGTCGACCGTGCGGCTCGTCGGATCGACCGAGGCCAACATGTTCGCCTCGATCTCGGCCGGCATCAACGCGCTCTTCGGGCCGCTGCACGGTGGAGCGAACGAGGCCGTGTTGACGATGCTCGCTCAGATCCGCGACTCCGGCGAGGGCGTGGGCAAGTTCGTCGAGCGGGTGAAGAACAAGGAGGCGGGCATCCGTCTCATGGGCTTCGGGCACCGCGTCTACAAGAACTACGACCCGCGCGCCAAGCTCGTGAAGGAGAGCGCCGACGAGGTGCTGGAGGCGCTCGGGGTGCAAGACCCGCTGCTCGACATCGCTAAGGAGCTCGAGCAGGTCGCCCTGTCGGACGAGTACTTCATCTCGCGCCGGCTGTACCCGAACGTCGACTTCTACACCGGCGTCATCTACAAGGCCATGGGCTTCCCGACGCGGATGTTCACGGTGCTCTTCGCGATCGGCCGGCTCCCCGGCTGGATCGCCCACTGGCGCGAGATGGCCACCGACCCGCAGACGAAGATCGGTCGCCCCCAGCAGCTCTACATGGGCGCCCCCGCCCGCGACCTCCCGCCCACCTTCCGGGCCCCCCGCCCCTAGGCGTCGCCCCTCCTCCTCCTCCTCCTCCTCTCCTCCTCGCGACCCGCCAAATTCCGCCCTTCGGAAGGCCGTTCCTGGGCGGATTTTGGCGGGTCGCGTGGTTGTGGACAAGGGATTGTGCACAGATGGCGGATTGTGGTCCCGTGGGGGTGGCGTAATCGTGACCATGGGGCATGGAACGAACGCCGCTACCGCCTCACCTGACCAAGGTCCCATTTCATGTCGACGCCGGTGCTGAAGCAAGTCTGACCGACAAGCGGATGCGTGGCCGCGACCTGACGACTCCCTTCCCCGGCGTGCGCATGGTCGCCGAGGCGTCGATAGGAGGTGGCGACGGCGCTTCGTTGTTGGCCCGCTGCCTCGCCTACTCGACGCGACAGAGCGCGGGTCAGGTGTTCAGCCATGCGACGGCTGCCCGACTCTGGGGCGTGCCGTTGCCGGCATGGCTGCAATCCGACCCGCGACTCCATGTCTCGACCGTCGATGGCGCCAATCGACCCCGGCTGATCGGCGTCGTCGGGCACGAACTCACCGATCCGGCGCTCCGGATCGTCACACGACTCGGGGTTCGGGTGCTCGATCCGGCGACGGTCTGGTTACAGCTCGCAGCAAGGCTTCCCCTCGACGACCTCATCGCCGCAGCCGATCATCTCGTTCTCACCCCTCGCCGCGCCGACCTCAGCGATCCTCGTCCCTACGTCGCCCTGGATCGACTCTCCGATCGAGTCCGGCGATTCCGCGGGCGCGGACGGCGGAACGCCCTCATCGCGATCGGTCAGGCTCGAGACGGGGCGGAATCACCGAGGGAGACCTTGCTGAGGCTCTCCTTGATTCGGCACGGACTCCCGGAGCCCGCCTTGAATCTTCCCCTCTTGGATGCTCGCGGCGGGCGGATCGGGTTCGGCGACCACGTCTACCCGGAGTTCCGCGTCGTCGTCGAGTACGACGGGGAGCAGCATCGCACCGACTCGAAGCAGTTCCTGCACGACATCGAGCGCCACGAGGCGCTCGTGCGTGCCGACTGGCTGCATCTTCGGGAGACGAAGGAGACTCCACGCTCCGGACCGCGCTCAACCCCCTGGCGCACCGAGCGGGCTCTCCGTGTGCGCGGCTGGCGACCATGACCGCCGCTCCTCCTTGCGACCCGCCAATACTCGCCCACTTTTCCGGGGGAGAAGGGCGGATATTGGCGGGTCGGGAGGCAGGGAGGAGGAGGGGAGGAGGAGCGGAGGATGAGGAGGGGGAGGGGAGGGTCAGGCGTGGAGGGTGGGGTTGAGGGTGACGCCGGCGCCGGAGCGGGAGACGGCCTCGACCGCGCCCGAGAGGGAGTTGCGGCGGAAGAGGAGGTTCGGCACGCCGGAGAGGGCGACCGCTTTAACGATGCGGTTCTCCTCGTCGGAACCCGATCCGTCGATGAGCACCACCTTCGTGCCCGCCGTGACGTAGAGCCCGGCCTCCACCACGGAATCGTCGCCGATCGAGATGCCGATGCCCGCGTTCGCGCCGAGCAGCGCGCGCCGCCCGATCGAGACGCGCTGCGTGCCTCCGCCGGAGAGGGTGCCCATGATGGAGGCGCCGCCGCCGATGTCGGAGCCGTCGCCCACGACGACGCCCTGCGAGATGCGCCCCTCCACCATCGAGGCGCCGAGCGTGCCGGCGTTGAAGTTCACGAAGCCCTCGTGCATCACGGTGGTTCCCGGAGCGAGGTGGGCACCGAGACGCACCCGCGAGGCATCCGCGATGCGCACCTTCGCCGGGGTGACGTAGTCGAGCATCCGGGGGAACTTGTCGACACCGTAGGCCTGGATGCCCGCCCGCTGGAGCGAGGGGCGCAGACGATCGAAGTCGTCGGGATGCACGGGGCCGGCGTTCGTCCACACCACGATCGGCAGGTGGGCGAAGATGCCGTCGAGGTTCACCGAGTTGGGGGCGACCAGGAGGTGGGAGAGCAGGTGGAGCCGCAGGTAGGCATCCGGGGTCGACTGCGGAGCCGCCGCCAGCTCGATCTCCACGGTCGCGACCTCGATGGTCACGTTGCGGCGCGCATCCGGGCTCGCGAACGCCACGAGATCGTCAGGGCGTTGCGTTTCTGCGGGCGCGCGGCCCAGCGCGGGAGCCGGGAACCAGGTGTCGAGCACAGTGCCGTCGCCGGCGAGAGTGGTGAGGCCGTAGCCCCAGGCGTGCGTGGGCTCGGTCAGGACTTCATCAGGCATGACTCAAGCGTATTGGGCCCGGAACCCTAAACTTGTGGAATGCCTGCTTTCGACCCCGCGCATCCGGTTCTCGATCTCACCGAGTCGTCGGTGGTGCTGACCCAGCAGATCTGCGACGTCGAGTCGGTGTCGGGCAACGAGACCCTTCTCGCCGACGCGATCGTGGCGGCGCTGGCGGATGCCGCCCACCTCGAGATCTTCCGCGACGGCGACACTATCGTGGCCCGCACCAACCTCGGCCGCGCCCAGCGAGTGGCGATCGCCGGACACATCGACACCGTGCCGCTCAACGCGAACCTGCCCACGCGCTACGAGACGATCGACGGCGTCGACTACCTCTGGGGCCGTGGCACGGCCGACATGAAGGCGGGCACGGCGGTGCAGCTGAAGCTCGCCGCCGAGCTGGTGGCGCCCACGGTCGACATCACGTGGATGTGGTACGACCACGAAGAGGTCTCGAACGACCTGAACGGCCTCACCCGGCTCGCCGCCAACCGGCCCGACCTGTTCGCCGCCGACTTCGCCATCCTCGGCGAGCCGAGCAACAGCCAGATCGAGGGCGGCTGCAACGGCAACCTGCGTGCCGAGATCCGCGCCTACGGGCTGCGCGCCCACTCGGCCCGCAGCTGGGTGGGCGACAACGCCATCCACAAAGCCTCGAGCATCCTCGACACCCTCGCGAACTACCGGGCGCGCGAGGTGGAGGTCGACGGGTTGGTCTACCGAGAGGGACTCAACGCGGTCGGCATCTCGGGCGGAGTGGCCGGCAACGTCATCCCGGACGAGGTGATGGTGCACGTGAACTACCGCTTCGCGCCCAGCCGCTCCGGAGAAGAGGCGATCGCGCACATCCACGAACTCTTCCCGGGCTTCGACGTCCGGATCGTCGACCTCGCCGAGGGAGCGCGCCCGGGGCTCGACGCGCCACTCGCGCAGCGTTTCCTCGCGGCCGTGGGCGGGGTCGCCAAGCCGAAGTACGGCTGGACCGACGTGGCCCGCTTCTCGGCCATGGGGGTCCCCGCCGTGAACTACGGCCCGGGCGACCCGCTGAAGGCGCACGCCGACGACGAGCGGGTGAGCATCCAGCAGATCATCGACTGCGAGGCCGGGCTCCGGGCCTGGCTGACCGCGGGCGAGCCGGCCGACGGTCAGCCGGCCGAACCCGTGGCCGAACCCGTCGCCGACTGAGCCCGCCCGTGTCGCAGCAGCTCGCCCGCGCATTCGGCGCGCAGCCCGCACCGCCGGTGCGTTCCCCGCGCCCGTCTCGGCTGCTGCTGCGCTACCGGATGACACCGTGGTGGCTCCGGGTGATCGTCGTGTTTGCGCTCTCCCGCGTGGTGACCACGATCATCGTGCTGCTCTTCGCGCGAGCACAGGGCGCGAATCCGTGGACGGGCCCGAATCCGCCCTATCTCAGCTACGCCGCGATCTGGGACGGCAATTGGTACAAGATCATCTCGTTCTACGGCTATCCGGCTCAGCTGCCGGTGACGGCCGACGGGCACGTGGGCGAGAGTGCGTGGGCGTTCATGCCCGGATACCCCTTTCTCGTGGGCGGCATCCGCTTCATCACCGGGGCCCGCTGGGAGCTCATCGCCGTCGTCGTAGCCGTGGCCTGCGCACTGGGCGCGGCCCTGGTCTTCTACCGCCTGATGCGGCACGTGCTGAACGACTCGAATGCCGCGCTCTTCAGCGTGGTGCTGTTCTGCGTGGCCCCGCTCTCGCCGCTGTTCCAGTTCGCCTACGCCGAGTCGATGTCGCTGCTGCTGCTCGTCTCGGCGCTCTACCTCGTGGTCAGGCGCCGCTACGCCTGGGTGTTCCCGATCGTCGCCGTGATGGCCCTCACGAGGCCGTCCGGGCTCGCCTTCGCCCTGTTCGTGGGCTTGCATCTCGTGCACCGGTTCCTGGTGCGGCGCACCGATCCCTTCCCGGTGCGGGAGCGGGTGATCACCGTGGCGCTGGCCGCCTTCAGCGGGGTCATGGGTCTGGTGTGGCCGCTGATCGCCTGGATCGGCACCGGATCGATGAGCGCCTACACCGACACCGAGTTGGCCTGGCGGGCGTCGTACATCGGCTACGGGGAGCTGGTGCCGTTCACCGCATGGTTCCAGGGCGGCAACTGGTGGCTGGGGGAGCCGTGGGGCATCCTCGTGGTCGCGCTGCTCATCATCGGATTCGCCGTGTTCCTGTTCCTTCGGCCGGTGAAGCGGCTCGGCGTCGATCTGCGGCTGTGGCTGGCGAGCTACGCGATCTATCTGCTCGCCGTGTTCTTTCCGCAGTCGAGCACCTTCCGGCTGCTGATGCCACTGTTCCCGGCGCTCGGCGCGCTGGCCTTGCCCCGCTCGAAGATCTACCGGATCGCGCTCGTGCTGGTCTGCATCGCCGGGCAGGTGGGGTGGATGACGATCGCCTGGGGAGTCGACGGTCGTGACTGGACACCGCCGTGATCTTCCGACCGTGAACCCCGGTCGAACATCGGGTGAAACGGATGTTCGACACCCGATGAGTTTCATCACGCGTGGCGCATCGGCGATAATGGATACCGACACCACGAAAGGGGAGCCGAATGGCCGCCATGAAACCCAGGACCGGAGACGGACCGATGGAGGCAGTGAAAGAAGGACGCCTCATCATCGTGCGAGTGCCGCTGGAGGGCGGGGGGCGCCTCGTCGTCTCCGTCAACGACGCGGAGGCGAAAGAGCTTCACGATGCACTCGCCGGGGTGGTCAACCCCGCTTAGGCGAGTTGCTCACGACGACCTCGGTGCCTGGCACCGGGGTCGTCGGCTTTAACGCTCGCCGACGCGCCGGGGGTGACGGCTCAGCTGACGATCTTGGTGACCTGCAGCAGCCCGTCTCCGGCGGGGGAGAGCGCCACCAGCACCGCCTCGGAAGCCGAGAGCTCGGTGATCAGGGTGCGGAAGTCGCCCACGGTGTCGCCGCGTTGCACAGGATCGGCCACCTTGTCTTTCCACAGCGCGTGCGGCACCAGCACGGTCCCGCCGCGGCGCACGAGCCGGAGGGCGTGCTCGACGTACTCGATCACCGATGCGGCGTCGGCGTCGACCAGCACCAGGTCGTAGGAGTTCTCGTTCAGGCGGGGGAGAACGTCGCCCGCCCGGCCGGTGATGAGGCGGATGCGGTTGGCCGGCACCTTGGCCTCGAGCAGCGCCGCCCGGGCGACCTGCTGGTGCTCGAGCTCGGTGTCGATGGAGGTGATCGTCGCATCCGGAGCCCCCTTGAGCATCCAGAGGGCGGAGACGCCGAGTCCGGTGCCGATCTCGACGATCGATTTGGCGGCCGTCGCCGCGGCGACGACGGCGAGTTGGCTGCCGATGGCGGGCGAGACGGACTCGACACCGACCTCGGACGCGTGCGATCGGGCCGCGATGATCTGCGGGCTCTCGACGACGATGTCGTCGGCGTACTTCCAACTGGATTCTTTGCTTGACACGGTGGGCCTCCGATGCCAGCTTAGGCAACCGGCCGCCTGCTCCCTGGGAGCCACGCCCCACAGCTAGCTCTCGGCGACGGCTGTATGATTTCAGAGTGTTCGGGTTGACCTTTGAGAAGCTGCTGCTGATCGGTGTGATCGCGGTCTTCGTGCTGGGCCCGGAACGCTTGCCGGGATACGCGGCCAAGCTCGCTCAACTCGTCCGCACCGTTCGCGACATGGCCAACGGCGCCAAAGAGCGCATGAAAGACGAAATGGGCCCCGACTTCGACGAGGTCGACTGGAAGAAGCTCGATCCGCGTCAGTACGACCCACGGCGCATCATCCGCGAGGCGCTGCTCGACGACGAGCCGGCCGCGCCGGCCGTGCGTCCGGTGACCCGAACGCCCGGAGCCGCACGACCGGAGCCGGCGTATCTGCAGCACAAGGCGAAGTCCGCGGGCGGGCCGGTGCCGGTCGCCGGCGCGGGCGCCGGGGCCGCGGTTGCGGGAGCCGGCCTTGCGGGAGCCGCCGGTGCCGCCGGAGCCGCCGGTGCCGATGGTGCGGTGGATGCCGACGCGGGTGCTGCTTCCTCGGATGCGACGCTCGACGGGGCCGAGACCCCGGTGGCGGTGGACGCTGCCGGTGCGGTCGCCGAGCCCACCCCGGCGTACGACTCCGAAGCCACCTGACTCGCGTAACCCCGGGTACCGCCAGAAGCGCTGACGTCGAAGAAGTCGTTGTGCGCCGGTGCAGTTCTGGGGTGCGGTCTGTGCCCGAGGGTGCTGCGTCAGCCTGCGGGCGCGGGCGCGGGCGTCGCCGCAAAACCGCAGTGGGCCGCGATGAAGTCGTAGAGAGCGAGCCGCAAGGTGTCGCTCGACGGCACCGGGACCGTGCCTGACGGGCCGTCGGTCACCTCGAGCACCACGGGCAGGAAGGTGCCGCGCTTGTCCTCCGCGATCGAGTGCGGATCGCAGCGGGCCGGTACGGCGTCGAGTGTGAACTCCCGCACCGCGCCGCCACCCGGCACCGTTGCGTCCAGCGGCCAGGTCGTGCCGTCGGCGGGGGCGAGCAGGATGGTGAAGCGCGCCTCATCGAGCAGCAGTTCACCCGTTCCGCCCGAAGGGTCGACGCGCAGGGTCAGGTGCGCCACCGAGTCGCCGCCGGCACCGGTGACCTCGAGAGTGTCATCCAGGGTCAGCGCTGCGATCCCGGCCACCGCTTCGTCGAGGCAGTCCTCGGCGGCGATCCGGGGGAGCACGCCGAACGGGTCGGCGGGTGGGCCCGTCACTTCTCGGGTGGTTCCGGATGCGTCGGCCACGGTGATCGTGAGGCTCGGCGTGGTCGCGTCCGGGGTCGGGCAGACCGCCGCGGGCAGCTGCACGGGCAGGTGACGGGTGAGACCCGCGGGCACCGCGGACGAGGCGGCCTTCGTCCACGCCGCGGGCTCGGCGAACTGCGCCGATTCGAATCGCGCGCCCACCACCGTGATCGGGTCACCGGCCTCGTTCGTGACCGAGACCTGCAGCACTCGGGTGGCGTAGTCGGGCCGGTTCTGCAGGATCGAGAGCCCGAGGCCGTCGACGACGGTGGCTGGTGCCGGGGTCGTGGCGGCTGTGGGGGTGGGGCGCGCCGACGGCGAGGCATCCGCACCGCCCGGCCCCGTGCATCCGCTGAGCGCGAGCGAGGTCGCCACCAGACCGCCGGCCAGCACGACGCCACGCCGACGACGCCGCAGGGTCATACCGGCGAGAGACCGAGTTTGCGGCCCGCCAGATCGCGTCCGCGCCGGGCCATCCGGTCGGCGACGGCACGGATGGCGACACTGGCGGGATCGGCCGGGTCGGCCAGCACGACCGGTGAGCCCTGGTCGCCGCCGGTGCGCAGCCCCAGGCTGATCGGCACCGAGGCGAGCAGCGGCACCTCCGAGCCCTGTCGGGCGCTCAGCCGGGAGGCGACATCCGATCCTCCGCCCGCGCCGAAGATGTCGAGGATGCTGCCGTCGGGGGCCGCGAACCCGGCCATGTTCTCGATGACGCCGTAGACGTGCTGCCCGGTCTGCATCGCGACCAACCCGGAGCGCTCGGCGACGTCGGCCGCCGCAGCCTGGGGGGTGGTCAGCACGATGACCTCGGCGTTCGGCAGCAGCTGACCGATCGAGATCGCGATGTCGCCGGTGCCGGGCGGGAGGTCGAGCAGCAGCACGTCGAGGTCGCCGAAGTAGACGTCGGTGAGGAACTGGTTGATCGTGCGGTGCAGCATGGGTCCACGCCAGGCGACCGCGCCACCGGTGGAAGAGGCCTGATCGGGATCGATGAACATGCCGATCGAGATCACCTTCACCCCGAAGGCCACGGGCGGGAGGATCATGTCGTCGACCCGGGTGGGGCGGGCCGCCACTCCCGCGTCGTCGACCAGGCCCAGGATGCCCGGGATCGAGAACCCGTAGACGTCGGCGTCGATGAGACCCACCGAGAGTCCGCGCTCGGCCAACGCGACGGCGAGGTTCGCCGTGAGCGTCGACTTGCCCACGCCGCCTTTGCCGCTGGTGACGGCGTAGACGCGGGTGAGCGAGCCAGGCCCGAAGGGCATGACCCGCTGGCCGGGGCCCCGGAGCTTCAGGGTGAGGGCGGCGCGCTCCTCCTTGGACATGACGGAGACGTCGACGAGCACACCCGCGATGCCGGGAACCGCCGCGGCAGCCTCGCGCACGTCGCGTTCGATGGTGTCGGCGGCCGGGCATCCGGCGATCGTCAGCTTCACGCCGATCGTCGCGTGGCCGCTCTCGCTCACGTCGACCGACCCGACCATGTCGAGCTCGGTGATGGGTTTGCGGATCTCCGGATCGATCACCCGTGCCAGGGCACCGCGCACGGCCTCCGCGAGAGCGCCGTCTGCTGCGGACACGATCAGTCGCTCGTCGTGCGGGAGGCGCCGGGAGGGCTGGACGCTGCGGCCGAACCGACGGCACCGGTGGGCCCGGTGGCCGGCCGGTCGCGATCGAGTTCTTCGAGAAGTGACCGCAGCTCGGCGCGGATGAACTCCTTGCTCGCCATGTCTTGCAGCGCGAGCCGGAGCGCCACCACCTCGCGGGCGAGGTACTCGGTGTCGGCGAGGTTGCGCTCGGCGCGCTGCCTGTCTTGCTCGAATTGCACGCGGTCGCGGTCGTCCTGCCGGTTCTGGGCGAGCAGGATGAGCGGAGCGGCATACGAGGCCTGGAGCGAGAGGATGAGGGTCAGCGCCGTGAACCCGATGGCCGCGGAGTCGAAACGCCACGCCTCGGGGCCGAGGGTGTTGAACAGCATCCAGACGACGACGAACAGGCTCAGGCCGAAGAGGAACCACGGTGTGCCCATCCCGCGCGCGATGGCCTCGGTGAGGCGGCCGAAACGATCGCGATTGGGGGCGGCGACCGAACGACGGCGGGGGAGCACGCTGCTGCGGCGCCCTTTCGGGGCATCCAGGGAGTTGTCCTGCTTGGTGTTACGACGTGCCATTGGTGGTCCTCCTTCCGCGGTTCATCAGTCGCGGCGCTCCGCTCTGCGCTCGCGTCGGCGTGCGATTCGGCACCCGGTCGGGAGCGTCGTCATCGCTGTCGTTACTTCGCCAGTCGTCAGGCAAGAGGTAGTCGAGGACATCGTCAATGGTCACCACCCCGACCAGTCGGTGGTTGTCGTCGACAACCGGCACGGAGACGAGGTTGTAGCTCGCGAGGATGCGCGACACCACGGCGGCGCTGGTGTCGGCGGTGACCGGCTCCAGGCCTTGGTCGAGGATGGTGCCGAGGCGCTCGTGCGGCGGGTAGCGGAGCATCCGCTGGAAGTGGACCATGCCGAGGAAGCGCCCGGTCGGCGGCTCGTAGGGCGGCAGGGTGACGCAGATCGCGGCGCCGAGGGCCGGAGCGAGCTCATGCCGGCGGATGAGCGCGAGACCCTCCGCCACCGTGGCGTCGGCGGAGACGATGATGGGCTCGGTGGTCATGAGCCCGCCGGCGGTGTCGGGGGCGTAGGCGAGCAGCATGCGCACGTCGTCGGCCTCTTCGGGCTGCATGAGCTCGAGAAGGTGCTCGCCGCGCTCCTCGGAGAGCTGAGCGATGAGGTCGGCCGCGTCATCCGGCTGCATCTGATCGAGCACGTCGGCGGCCCGGTCGTCGTCGAGCTGGGAGAGGATCTCCACCTGCTCGCTCTCCGGCATCTCCTCGAGTACGTCGGCGAGACGGTCGTCGGGCAGTTCTTCGGCCACCTCGAGCATGCGGGCCTGGGGGAGGTCGAGAAGGGTGTTCGCGAGGTCGGCGGGCTTCAGGTCGCTGTAGGTGGCGATGAGCTGCTCGGCCGACTGCGCCTGGCCGACCGCGGTCTTCTCGCGCACGTCGCTCCAGTTGGCGAACACGGTCGCACCCTTGGCGAAGGGGGAGGAGCTCGTCTTCGGACGGCGCACGAAGAGCTGGGCCACCGCCCACTCGCCCGGGCCGAACTCCTCGATGGCCACGTCTTCGATCGTGGCCTGGCCGGAGCCGTCGGTGAACACCACGGTGCGGCCGAGCAACTCGGCGATCACCCGCACCTCACCACCGCGCTGCTCGAAGCGGCGCACGTTGATGAGACCGGTGGTGATGATCTGACCGCTCGAGATGCTGGTGACGCGCCCGATCGACACGAACACGCGGCGCCGGCCCGGGATCTCGACGATCAGACCCACGACGCGTGGGGGGTCGCTCTTGCGGTAGACCACGAGAACGTCGCGCACCTTGCCGAGCCGGTCGCCCGCGGGGTCGAAAACGGTGCACCCCGCCAAACGGGCGACGAAGACTCTGGTGGCACTCACATGTCTAACTTAGACCTTCGAACCGTGTGCTTCCGGGGCGTGCGCGGCGCGCGCCGGCCGCGTCGCCGCATCCCGGTGCCGACCGCCTTCCCACCCGGCATGGATATGCCCGTGGAAGAATGAGCGCGTGACCGATCGACCACCCTTCACCCGCCGCGGGATGCCGCGTGAGCCCGTGCTGCCGCGCGGGGAGGTGGTGGCGACCTTCGACAGCTACCAGGAGGCACAGGCGGCGGTCGACCGCCTCGCGCACGCCGAGTTCCCGCTCCGCGAGGTCTCGATCGTCGGCAGCGACCTGAAGAGTGTCGAACGGGTGACCGGCAAGCTGAGTTACGGCCGGTCGGCGCTCGCCGGCGCGCTGTCGGGCCTCTGGGTGGGATTGTTCTTCGGGTTGCTGCTGGTGCTGCTCTCGCCCACCGGCACGACCCCGTTGTTCATCGGTGCCGCCGCGTTGATCGGTGCGGGGTTCGGACTGTTCTTCAACATCGCGGTCTACAGCATCGGGCGCCGTCGCCGCGATTTCACCTCGGTGATGCAGGTGATCGCGACGTCGTATTCGGTGCTCGTCGGCGCGGAGTTCGCCAACCGCGCCCGCAACCTGCTCGACGCTCCCGCGGCTCCGTAACCCGCGCTCACGCGCCCCTCGGCCGCACGTGCCCGGCGTGGGGCCTCGGCTCGGCTCTCCGGGTGCCCGGGCTGCTCACCCCTCCGGGTTCAGGCGGGCGAACCAGGCCTCCACGTCGTCGGCCGTGCGCGGGATCGCGATCGAGAGGTTCTCCGCGCCGTCGGCCGTCACCAGGATGTCGTCTTCGATGCGCACGCCGATGCCGCGCATCTCCTCCGGAACCGTCAGGTCGTCGGGCTGGAAATAGAGCCCCGGCTCGATCGTGAACACCATGCCCGGCTCGAGGATGCCGTCGAGGTACAGCTCACGCCGTGCCTTCGCACAATCGTGCACGTCGATGCCCAGGTGATGGCTGGTGCCGTGCACCATGTAGCGGCGGTGCTGCTGGTTGTCGGCTTCGAGCGCCTCCTCGGCGGTGACCGGCAGGAGCCCCCATTCCGCAGTGCGTCGCGCGATCACGGCCATGGCCGTCTGATGGATCTCACGGAATCGGATGCCCGGACGCACGATCGCGAACGCCGCATCGGCCGCCTCGCGCACCGCCTCGTAGATCTTCCGCTGCACCTCGGTGTAGCGCCCCGAGACGGGGATGGTGCGGGTGATGTCGGCCGTGTAATAGCTGTCGAGCTCGATGCCCGCATCCATCAGGATGAGGTCTCCGGGCACGACCGGGCCGTCGTTCCGTGTCCAGTGCAGGATGCAGGCGTGCGGGCCCGAGGCCGCGATGGTGTCGTAACCGACGGTGTTGCCGTCGAGGCGCGCCCGGGTGTTGAACACTCCCTCGACGAGGCGCTCGCCGCGCTCATGCTGCGAGCTGCGCGGGAAATCGGCGATCACGTCGTCGAACCCGCGAGCCGTCGCATCCACGGCCAGGCGCATCTGCTCGATCTCGTAGGCGTCTTTGACGAGCCGCATCTCGGAGAGGAACTGGTGGAATCCGGCGTCACCCTCGTCGCCCGCTCCTGCCGGAAGATCCCCGGCCGCTTCGCGGACGACCAGCGTCGACGCGTCGAACTCGACGGTCTCGAACGCCGCGATCCCGCGCGTGGCCAGCGCCAGGTCGCTCGCCACCTGGGCCAGCGAGGGGCGCGGGCCGATCCAGAACTCCCCGATCTCGGGGTTGGCGTAGAACTCGTCGGAGTCGCGCCCGGCCCGCTCGCGGAAGTAGAGCGTGTATTCGTGCCCCTCGGCCGTCGGTTCGCCGACCAGGAAGGCGCCGGGTTCTGAGTCGGAGCCCCAGCCGGTGAGGTAGGAGAAGGCGGAGTGGGCGCGATAGGGATAGTCGGTGTCGTTCGACCGTTGCTTCGCGGCGCCCGACGGAACGATCAGCCGCTTGCCGGGGAAGGCTCCGGAGAGCCGGCGCCGGCGCTCGGCCGCGAACGGCGCCTGCGCACGGGCGGGCGGCAGCACATCGGCGCGCTCGGCCCAGCGGCTGCCGATGTACTCGCGGAACACCTCCGACGCCGGCGTGGTGGAGCGGTTGCTCGTGGCGCGAGGCGTCGGCGCCTCGGTCGCCTGGTGGCCGGCGGTGCTGTGCGCGGCCGTGTTCTGCTCGGCGGTGGTGCTGGTCTCGGTCGTCTCTGCCATGCATCCATTCTCCCACTCGATCCTCCGAGCTTCGCCGGACGGCCGCGGTCTGTGGACGAGTCGCCGACTGGCTACGATTGTGGAATGTCTTCCGATCGGCTGTTCCGGGGGCCGATCGATCTGCACACCCACAGCAGGGTCTCCGACGGCACGGAGTCGCCTGCGCAGCTCGTGCGTGCGGCCGCCGAGGCCGGGCTCGGAACCGTCGCCCTGACCGACCATGATTCCACGGCCGGCTGGGCCGAGGCATCCACCGCGGCCGTCGGCAACGGCATCACGCTCATCCCGGGCATGGAGCTCAGCACGCGCGTCGAATGGTCGAGCGTGCACATGCTCGCCTATCTCTTCGACCCGAACAACGCGAAGCTGGTCGCGGAGACCGCGCGCATCCGGGAGGCCCGTCTGCATCGGGCCGAGGAGATGGTGGCGCGGATCGGCCGCGACTACGACCTCGAGTGGGACGACGTGGTCGCCCAGACCGATCCGGGCTCCACCGTCGGACGCCCGCACATCGCCGACGCCCTCGTGGCGCGCGGCCTCGTCGGCACGCGCAGCGAGGCCTTCGAGGGCATCCTGCACTGGCGCGCCGGCTACTACCAGCCGCACTACGCGCCCGATCCGCTTGCCGCGATCGAACTCGTGGTGGCGGCCGGGGGAGTGCCGGTGATGGCACATCCGGCCACCCGCAGCCGCACCGATGTCGCCTTGGAAGGACGGATGCGCAGCTACGCCGACGCGGGCTTGTTCGGCCTGGAGATCGATCACCGCGAGAACACCCCGGAAGGCAGGGTGCGATTGCGTGCACTCGCGGCCAAGTACGGCCTGGCGCTCACGGGATCGAGCGACTACCACGGCGAGGGCAAGCCCAACCGTCTCGGTGAGAACACCACGGCCCCCGAAGTGGTCGACGCCCTGATCGCCCGCGCAACCGGCATCACACCCGTCTACGCTGGCTAGCTGCCTCGGGCGCCGTGCTTCGCGCGGCTTCCTCGGGCGTCATGTTCGCGTGAGGTCGCTTTGCGGCCTCGCGCTCACCTTGGGTCATCGACAAGGGCCTGCTGCGTTCGTGTCCCGTCCCCATTCAAGCGGGTCGGGACTGCGCGCTGTCGGCCCTTGTCGACGGCACCAGCACCCCTATTCGGCGCGAGGGGCGCGACGGCGGGTGCGCGAACGGCGGCGGGGCGCACTGTTGCCGTCGTGGTGCTCGGAGCCGGCACCGGTCGACGTGGACTCCGTGGCCGCGGCCGAGCCCTGGTCGCCGGTCGCAGTCGGGAAGGTCTCGTTGAAGCTGCGCGGGGCGCTGTCGGAGCCCGCCGCGCCGCCCGAGCGGCTGCGGCTGCGGTTGCGCGGAGGACGGCTGTCGGCGGCGCTGCCGCCGGACGAACCGCCACGGGAACTGCCTCGCCCGCCACGGTCGCGGTCGCCTGAACCCGAGCCTGATCCCGACTCGGCGGTGCGCGAGGTCGGCTTGAGGCGCCCGCGGGTGCCTTCGGGGATGTCGAGGTCGGTGAACAGGTGCGGCGACGACGAGTAGGTCTCGACCGGCTCGGGCTGCCCGAACTCGAGGGCGCGGTTGATGAGCGCCCACTTGTGCAGGTCGTCCCAGTCGACGAAGGTCACCGCGATGCCGGTCTTGCCGGCGCGGCCCGTGCGGCCCGCGCGGTGCAGGTAGGTCTTGTCGTCGTCGGGGATGGTGTGGTTGATCACGTGGGTGATGTCGTCGACATCGATGCCGCGGGCTGCGACATCCGTGGCGATCAGGATGTCTTTCTTGCCGGCCTTGAAGGCGGCCATGGCGCGCTCGCGCTGCTCCTGGTTGAGGTCGCCGTGCACGGCGGCGGCGTTGAAGCCGCGGTCGTTGAGCTCTTCGACCAGTTTCGCGGCGGCGCGCTTGGTGCGCGTGAACACGACGGTCTTGCCGCGACCCTCGGCCTGCAGGATGCGGGCGATGACCTCGTCTTTGTCCATGTTGTGCGCACGGTAGACCAGGTGCTTGATGTTGGCCTGCGTGAGCCCCTCGTCGGGGTCGGTGGCACGGATGTGGATGGGCCGGTTCATGAAGCGGCGCGCCAGGGCCACGATCGGGCCGGGCATCGTGGCGGAGAAGAGCATGGTGTGGCGGGTGGGGGGAGTCTGCGCGAAGAGCTTCTCGATGTCGGCGAGGAAGCCGAGGTCGAGCATCTTGTCGGCCTCGTCGAGCACCATCTCGCTCACCGCGCCGAGGTTCAGCAGGCGCTGGCCGGCGAGGTCGAGGAGGCGGCCCGGCGTGCCGACGACGATCTGGGCGCCGGCCTTGATCTGCTCGATCTGGCCCTCGTAGGCCTTTCCGCCGTAGATCGACACGATCTTGGTGCTGCGGTTCTGCGCCGCGAAGTCGAGGTCTTCGGTGACCTGCACGCAGAGTTCGCGGGTGGGCACGACCACGAGGGCCTTGACGCCGGGAGCCGGGTCGAGGCCGAGGCGCTGGATGAGGGGCAGACCGAATCCGAAGGTCTTGCCGGTGCCGGTCTTCGCCTGGCCGATGATGTCCTGCCCGTCGAGGGCGAGGGGGATGGTCTGCTCCTGGATGGGGAACGGTTCGAGGATGCCTTTGGAGGCGAGAGCATCGACCATGTCCTGATCGATGTTGAGTTCGGTGAAAGTCACTTGGATACCTGTCGTGGATGCGAGGCCGCCGGTGGTGAGATCGGTGCTGCGCGAGACGTGCGCGGCGACAACCGACGATGGCGTCGGGCGGCGGCGATTGCCCCGAGTTTCGTCAGGGCCCGGCACGAGTTTAGTCGACCGGTGGGGTGAGGGCGGCGAAACGGCTCGCGACGCGCGAAAAGCGCGCCGGTGCGCCCCGATAGGATTGGCGTCGTGTTCGGATTCCTCCGCCGCCCGAAGGTGCGCATCGACATCCCGCGGTTGAAGCCGAGGGTCGACACGTCGACCTATCCCAAGGTGAATCTGGCCGAGCTGACTCCCGAGGTGCTGCCCTACCTGGGGCAGGCCGCCTACGTGCAGCTCGCGGTGTTCGAAGAGGTCTCGGATGCGATCGCGGCGGCTCCCACGGTGGCCGCCAAGCAGGTTCTCGCCCCGGCCGCGAGCCAGGCGCTCGACAAGCACGAGCGGCTGGTCGCGGAGATCCGCCGCCGGGTCGACACCCCGGCGGAGGTGATGGCCCCGTTCACGGTGGGGATCGATCGGTATCGCGCCCTGGTGAAGGGATCGGACTGGTACGAGCAGCTCGCGAGCGTCTACCTCACGGCCGGCATCCTCGACGACTTCTTCTCGCTGCTGGCCGCCGGGCTGCCGGGTGACATCGGTCCGCGCTGCATCGCGATCCTCGACGCCGAGACCGGCCGCCGGGCGATCGTCGACGTGCTCTCGGAGGCGATCACCGCCGATCCGGTGCTCGGATCACGACTGGCCATGTGGGGTCGCCGGGTGGTGGGCGACACCTTGCTCGTCGCGCGATCCGCGATCCACCTCACGGGCAACCCGGAGTCGGACGAACAACGGATCGAGCCGGTGTTCACCGAGATGATCGCCGCCCACACGCGACGCATGGACAAGCTCGGGCTGACCGCCTGAGCCGCGCCGACAACCTGCGGGTCAGCCCGCGACCGGGATGTGCCGCGACAGCAGCGCTTCGAGCCGACGCTGGTCGTGCTGCTTGCGCGTGCGCCCGATGAGCAGGTCGGCGATCACCACGACGGCCGCGGTGACGACCAGCGTGACCGCCCAGATCCACCCGCCGTCCCACGCCCAGCCGAGCCAGGTGAGGCCCACCCAGACGACCGCCGAGACGACGGCGCCGATGGCGGGCACGAGCACGACGCCGTGGCGATCGCGGTTCGGCAGGAAGTAACGGGCGCCGAGACCGAGGATCACTCCGCCGAGGGTGATGAACAGCAGTTCCATACTGGGGACGTTAGCCGACGAAGCCGACGCGGCGCGACTCTTCGCTGCCGATCTCGACGTAGGAGAGCGAGGCGACGGGCACGAGGTAGACCTTGCCCTTGTTGTCGCTGAGCGAGACGTGCGTGCCGCCGCCGCCGAGCGCCGCCGCGATGGCCTGCTCGATCTCAGCGGGAGTCTGGCTCGACTCGAAGTTGAGCTCACGGGGCGAGTTAGCGATACCGATTCGGATGTCCATCTGGTGTGCCTTTCACGTCACGTGATCGGATTGACGACCACCTGCCCAGATTACGGCACCGCTCCGGCGCATCCGGCCGATCCGCGAGGGTCGGGCAGCAGCCCAGAGCGAACAGCCGTCGGGGAGGCGTCCGATGTCGGAGGAGGCCGCTAGCGTGGGGGCCGTGAAAGAAGGTGCCGCCATCGAACTCGACCCCGTGCAGCGGTCCGTGCTCGAACGGCCGGCCGACGCCTCCTTCGCCGTGATCGGTGCGCCCGGCAGCGGTAAGACGGTCACCCTGCTCGAATTGGTGGCCGACCGCGTTCAGCGCTGCGGGTTCGCCCCCGAGAGCGTTCTCGTGCTGGCGCCCACGCGGCAGAGCGCCACGCGGCTGCGCGATCGGGTGGCGCTGCGCCTCGGAGTGCCGAGCAACGGGCCGCTCGCGCGCACGCCCACGTCGGCCGCGTTCGAACTGGTGCGCCGGAACTCCGCCGCATCCGGTCGCCCGGTCGCGTTGCTGACGGGGGCGGAGCAAGACAGAATCATCGCCGAACTGCTCGAGGGTGCCCTCGAAGACGCATCGGCGGGGCGGGCCGCGGTCGACTGGCCTGAGCACCTGCCGCCGGAGGTGCGGCGATTGCGCGCGTTCCGCACCGAGCTGCGCGAGCTGATGATGCGCGCTACCGAGAACGGTGTCTCGGCGGCGGCGCTGCGCGAGCTCGGCCTGCGCCATGAGGTGCCGGAGTGGGTGGCCGCATCGGCATTCTTGCGCGACTACCACGCGACGGTCGAAGGCTTCGAGGCTGCTCGGCTCGACTCCGCCGAACTGCTGGCCGAGGGGCGGCGGATCGTGCGCAGCTCGGGCGCACTCTCCGGCGTGCGGCTCGTGGTGGTCGACGATTTCCACGACCTCGCGGTGGGGGCCGTGAACCTCGTGCGCGAGCTGGCGCGCCAGGGGGCCGCCGTGGTGGCGTTCGGAGACCCGGATGCCGCGACCGCCGGTTTCCGCGGATCGGACGTGCGGGCGCTCGGTCAGTTGTCCCGCGCCCTCGGCGTCCCGACGGCGTCGCCGGTCGTGCTGCGCACCTCCTACCGGCAGACCGGGGCGCTGCGGGTGTTCACGCGGCGGGTGACGGAGCGGATCGGCACGGCGGCGGCAGGATCGCAGCGTGACACGCGTGATGTGGTCGTGGGCGAGGCGGGCGCGGGCGGGCGCGTGCTCACCGTGCAGGCGGATTCGCGGGCGGCGGAGATCGCCACGATCGCGCACATCCTGCGGGAGCGCTTCCTGCTGCACGACACCGACTGGTCGCGGATGGCGGTCGTCGTGCGCTCGGGCGCCCTGGTGCCCGCCATCGCCCGGGGCCTCGCCTTGGCCGAGGTGCCCACGCGAACACTCTCGGCCGTGCAGGCGCTCCGCGACGACTACGCGGCGCGCCATCTCGTCGAAGGACTCGCGATCGCGATCGGGGCGGCCGAGCTGACCCCCGAGACGGTGACCTCGGTGATTCTCGGTCCGCTCTGCGGCGTGGATGCGGTGGGCCTGCGCCGCCTGCGGCTCGCCCTCCGGCACGACGAGCTGGCCGGTGGCGGCGCACGCCACGCCGACGAGCTCCTGCGCGAGGCCGTGCTGACGCCCGGTGCGCTGGTCACCATCGACTCCGCGCCGGCCCGTCGGGTGGCGGCGCTCGGCACCACCCTCGCGAAGCTCGCCGAGAGCCACCGGCGCGGTGCGACGATCGAAGAACTGCTCTGGGAGCTCTGGCAGCGCACCGGCCTCGCCAAGCGCTGGGGCGAGCTCGCCGCGGGGTCGGGCATCGTCTCCGACGAGGCGAACCGCAACCTCGACGGCGCGGTCGCCCTGTTCACCGCGGCGAAGCGCTCGGTCGAGCGAGAGCCCGAACGCCCGGCCGAACTCTTCATCGACGAGTTCCTCACGGCCGAAGTACCCGAAGACACCTTGTCGCCGCGCTCGCGCAGCGGCTCGGTGCTGGTCACTACGCCCACGGGTGCGGTGGGCGTCGACGTCGCGGTCGTGGTGGTCGCGGGTCTGCAGGAGTCGGTCTGGCCGAACCTCCGCCAGCGCGGCTCGTTGCTGCACGCGCAGCGCCTGAGCGCTCTGGCCGAGGCCGGCGCGGAATGGGGCGGATTGCCCGCTGACGTCCCACCCCGAGGCGGAGGTGCAGACCTCGGCGGCCATGTGGAGGTCGGCGCGAGTGGCGACAGCGACCGTGGCGCCCGCCCGACGACCCCGCTCGAAGACACCCGGGCCGAGGTGCTCTCCGACGAGTTGCGGATGTTCGCACTCGCCGTCTCACGGTCCCGCGAGCTCACGGTGCTGAGCTGCGTCTCCAACGACGACGAGCAGCCCTCGCCGTTCTTCGGCCTGGCGCCCGACGCCGATCCGGTGCGCCCGGCGCGCCATCCGCTCTCCCTGCGCGGTCTCACCGGGCACCTGCGTCGCCGTCTGGTGGAGGAAGGGGACCCACGGGCCGCCTCGGCCCTCGCCCGCCTGGCCACGGAGCAGGTGCCCGGTGCGCATCCCGCCGACTGGTACGGCCTGCTGCCCGCCTCGACCGAGGAGCCGATCGTCGACCCCGACGACGAGGAGGCGGTGGTGCGCGTCTCGCCGTCGCGCATCGAGGCGTTCGAGCAGTCACCGCTGGTGTGGTTCATCGACCACGTGGCCGGCGGGTCGAAGGGCCTCGCCGCCGGCATCGGCACCATCGTGCACTCCGTGATGGAGCAGGTGGCGGCCGATCCGGAGGCCGAACTCAGCACCGAGGAGCTGTGGCGGGCGGCCGAGGAGCGCTGGAGCGAGCTGCGCTTCGAGGCGCCCTGGATCGAGGAGCGCGAGAAGCGTGCACTGCGCACCAAGCTCGACGGGCTGTCGGAGTACCTGCGTCATTTCGCGGCGGCCGATCACGAGCTGCTCGGCGCAGAAGCGCCCTTCGCCTTCCGGCAGGGGCGCGCCCAGGTGAACGGGTCGATCGACCGCGTGGAGCGCCGCTCCGACGGCCGGGTGCTCGTGATCGACCTGAAGACCGGAAAATACCCGGCCTCGAAGGCCGACCTGCCGCGGCACGCCCAGCTCGCCAGCTATCAGCTCGCGGTGCGGTCCGGGGCCGTCGAGGGTTTCGACGGTGCCGGGGGAGCCGGTGAGGCTGCGCCCGCGAAGTCGCTCGTGGCGATGGACGTGGCCGAGACGTCGCTCGCGGCGACGGAGGCGGGGGGCGCCGCCCTGCTCTACGTGGCGAAGGGCGAGCGCGGCCTGCGCTTCACCCTCCGCGCGCAGGAGCCGCTCGACGACGAGGCGCTCGCCGACATCGCCCGGCGCATCGAAGAGGTGGCCGAGGGGATGGCCGGCGCCACCTTCCGGGGCGTCGCCGAACCCGAGGAGCGCGACCACCAGAACTCCTACGACTACCGCATCCAGCTGATCAAGGCGGTCTCCGAGTGACCGACGCGCTCTTCGATCTCGAGGCCCTCGACGATCCCGAGGCCTTCGGGGCCCTGCCGCGCCATCCGTTCGGCGCCCGCGAAGCCGACGGTGGAGCCGGTGACGACGCGGATGCGACCCTCGGCCCGGTCGAGGGCGCCCGCCTCTCCGCCGTCGAGATCGCCGAGCGGCTCGGCCTGCCGCGCCCCACCGAACAGCAGCGGGCGGTGATCGAGGCGCCGCTGGACCCGCGCATCGTGGTGGCCGGCGCCGGCAGCGGCAAGACCGAGACCATGGCGAACCGTGTGGTGTGGCTGATCGCCAACGGCCTGGTGGGCGTGCCCGAGGTGCTCGGTCTCACCTTCACGCGCAAGGCCGCCGGCGAACTCGCCGAGCGCATCCGGCACCGCCTGAAGCAACTCGCCGACGCGCACCTCACGGAGCTCGTCTTCGATCCCTTCGACACGCCCTCGATCGCCACCTACAACGCGTTCGCGAACAGCATCTTCCGCGAGAACGCGGTGGTGATCGGCCGGGAGGGCGAGGCCGCCGTGCTGAGCGAGGCCTCGGCCTGGCAGCTCGCGCGCAAGGTCGTGGTGTCGAGCGCCGATCAGCGCCTGCTGCGGGTGGAGAAGTCGGTCGACGTCGTGACCTCGGCCGTGCTCGCGCTCAGCCGGGCGCTGGCCGAGAACGTCGTGGAGTCGGCCGCGGTCAGTCGCTACGCGGAGCGTTTCAGCGCGCTCACCGAGCTCCCGCTCGGCTCGGCGCGGTTGCGCGGTGTGCCGACCGAACTCGCCAAGGCGGTCGAGAACGTGGCGACCTTGCCGCTCTTGCTCGAACTCGCGGATGCCTACGCCGCCGAGAAGGTGCGCCGTGGCTACGTGGAGTACTCCGACCAGATCGCGCTCGCCCTGGCGATCGTCGAGGGCACCCCGCGGGTGGTGGCCGATTACCGCGACCGCTATCGCGTGGTGCTGCTCGACGAGTATCAGGACACGAGTGTGGTGCAGACGCGGCTGCTCTCCGCGCTGTTCCGGTCGCATCCCGTGATGGCCGTCGGCGACCCGCACCAGTCGATCTACGGGTGGCGCGGCGCGAGCGCAGCCAACCTGGCGCGGTTCGGCGCCGATTTCGACGGGAACGCGCATCCGTTCGCCCTGTCGACCAGCTGGCGCAATCCGCGGCTCGTGCTCGACGCGGCGAACGCCCTGGTCGAGCCGTTGTCGGCGACCGCCGGGGTGCCCGTGGAGCAGCTCGGGCCGAGGCCGGGTGTGACGCGCGGCACCCTCGAGGTCTCGTTCACCGAGACCGTGCGCGACGAGGCCCGGGAGGTGGCGAGCTGGCTCGAACAGCAGCTGGCCGTGCGCGACGCGGAGGGTCGCCGGCGCTCGGCCGCGCTCCTGTGCCGCTCGGTGAAGAAGGTGGAGCCGTTCACCGCGGCGCTCGATGAGCGGGGCATCCCGTATCACGTGCTCGGCATAGGCGGCCTGCTCGGACAACCCGCTGTCGCCGACCTGGTCTCGACCCTGCGGGTGCTCTATCACCCGACCGCGGGGCCCGACCTGGTGCGGGTGCTCGGTGGGGCACGCTGGCGCATCGGCACCAAAGACTTGATGGCCCTCCGGAACCTGGCGTCGTGGATCGCGCAGCGCGATCACCGTTTTCAGAAGCTCGACCCGAGCGTCTCGGGGCAGCTGCGCGGATCGGTGGTGGCCGACGAAGACCGCTCGATCATCGACGCCCTCGACTTCCTCGCCACCGCGTCGGCCGAGCACGGCGCGGTGACCGGTTTCAGCGAGGCCGGCCTCTCGCGCCTGCGTCAGGCCGCCGCCCAATTCGCCTACCTGCGCACGCGGGCCGGCCTCGGTCTCGTCGACTACGTCGATCTGGTGCAACAGGAGCTGCTGCTCGACATCGAGGTGCTCGCCAGTCCGCATGCCGCGTCAGGACGGGCGAGTCTCGACGCCTTCTCCGAGCAGCTCGACTCCTTTCTCGCGCTCGATCCGGCGGCCGGGCTCGGCGAGTTCCTGGCGTGGCTCGAAGAGGCGGAGAAGCGCGACCGGCTCGAGCCGCGAACCGAAGAACCGGAGCCGGGCACGGTGCAGATCCTCACCATCCACGGGTCGAAGGGCCTGGAGTGGGATGTGGTGGCCATCCCGCGGATGGTCGAGAGCGAGCTTCCGGGCGCTCCGATGTCGAACCTCGGCTGGCTGGGGTTCGGCGAGCTGCCGTTCGACTTCCGGGGCGACTCGGCCGAGCTTCCGGCGCTCGCCTGGCGCGGTCTCCAGGGCCAGAACGAGTTCAAGCCGGCCTTGGAGTGTTTCAAGGCGGCGAATGCCGATCACTACGCCGCCGAGCAGCGCCGGCTGATCTACGTCGCGGTCACCCGAGCCCGTTCCGATCTTCTGCTGTCGGGCTCGTTCTGGACGACGGGGGTCAAGAAGCTGCGCGGGCCCGGCCAGTACCTCCGCGAGCTCGACGAGATCGGACTGGTGGCGTCGGGTGCGCTTCCGGAAGCCACGGTGCACGACGAGAATCCGCTGGCCGAGTCGGAGAGCTGGGCGGCGTGGCCGCGCGATCCGCTCGGAGCCCGGCGGCCGCGGGTGGCGGCGGCGGCCTCCGCCGTTCTGGCAGCCGACCCGGGGGCGTCGACGCCCTACGACCACGACATCGAGCTGTTGCTCGCCGAGCGGGCCGCTTTGCGCGGCGAACGGATGCTCGACGTGCCGGTGCGCATCCCGGCCTCCCGTTTCAAGGACTACGTCTCCGACCCCCAGGCCGTGGTGCGTGCACTGCAACGCCCGATGCCGGAGCGACCGTTCCGGGCCACGCGGCTCGGCACGCGGTTCCACAGCTGGGTGGAGGAACGGTTCCGGCAGCAGGGCGGCAATTCGCTGATCGATCTCGCGCTCGTGTCCGGGGAGAACCTCGACCTCTTCGACGACGAGTCGGATGCGGCCGACGACGGGTTCGCGGTGGAATCCGGTGGCGGGTCGGGCGAAGCTGCGGCCGGGTCGCCTGAGCCGTCCGAGTTGCCCGAGCAGGCCGATGAACGGCGTTTCGCGGAGCTGGTGGCGACGTTCGAGGCATCCGAATTCGCCGACCGGCAGCCGGTCGAGGTCGAGGTGGAGATCCATCTCGTGCTCGCCGATCGCGTGGTGGTGTGCAAGATCGACGCCATCTTCGCCGAGGGCGATTCGTTCCAGGTGGTCGACTGGAAGACCGGCAAGGCACCGGCCGACGAAGCCGACCTCGAGCTGAAGCAGCTGCAGCTCGCGCTCTACCGTCTGGCCTACGCGCGGTGGAAGGGCATCGACGTCGAGCGGGTCGACGCGGCGTTCTACTTCGTGGCCGACGACGAGGTGGTGCGCCCCGAGCGGTTGTTCAGCGAGGCAGAACTCGTGGCCCTCATCCGCGACTCCCTGCTCTAGCGGGGAGGGCGCGCCGCACCGCTAGTCTTCGGCGATGCGATTCGCGTGTTCGGTGGTCGAAGACCGCCCCGGCAGGGGTGTGCGATCGAGCATCGCCTCGACGTCTTCGACGGCCATGATCTGGCCTGTGTCGGTCGAGAGCGGGTTGAGCAGGTCACTCTGCACCGTGGAGCTGAGACTGCCGAGCATCGACTCGGCGTCGGCGACGATCGACGCATCGCGGCTGTCGACTCCGTGCAGCAACCAGCGGGCGATCTCGAGCTCGGCATAGAGCCGCGCGCGCTTGCGGAGCTGCCGGTCGGCCGGCTTCGACACGGCGTTCTCGTAGGCGCTGTAGACGCGATCGGCGCTCTCGGCGCTCGAGGCCGAGTTGAGCCAGAACAGGTCGAGAGCCGGATCGCCGACGCGCAGGTTCTGCCAGCCGATGATGCCGGTGACCTGGTCGTCGGCCAGCAGGAACGACTCGGGCGCGAGTGCGCCGTTGACCACGGTGGGCTGGAACTGCCAGAGCGCACTGTCTTCCAGCGCCAGCGACCACCGGGTGAGCAGCTCCTTCGGCACCTTGCCCGACGCGGCCGCGCGGTCGGCCAGCTTGCGCGAGGTGGCGGCGATCTGGGCGGGTGTGTTCGTGGTGAGCCCCGCATCCGAGACCACCGAGGTCGGCAGGGAGTGCACGGCGGCGATGGCGCGGCCGATCGAATCGGAGGCGCTGTGCTCACCGCCGATGTCGTGGAGCGAGGCCGGGGAGCCCTGGATGTAGTCGTAGACCACCGCACGGGTCTCGGCGATCGGCGCCTGGCCGACGTAGGCGGGGATGTGGAACGGCAGCCGGGAGCGCACGCCCGGAGTCAGCGCGTTGAGGGCGACGAGGTCGCGCGACTGCTCCGATTCGGCGTCGGAATTCACCGGGACCCGCACGATGTACTCCTCACCCGACCGCAGCGTGACGACCGCCGAATCGAATCGGCCGTGGGTCGCGCTCGAGAGCGCGCGGGTCGCGACGATGTCCGCCCCCGCGACGGCAGAGGTCGCGAGCGCGGCTAGAGTGAGGTGGGATCTCGCCATGCTCTCTAGGGTAGGGCGGCTCCCGCCGGTCACGGCTTTCGCCACGCACGATTGGTCAACCATGTCACGCGCTTTCCAGTCCCTGCTGCCGCTCTCCCGCCACCGGATCGATCGCGATCACGTCTCGCGCGCGAACGCCGCACTGCTCGACGAACGCTGGCACGGTCCGGAAGCGCGCGTGCTCGTGTTGCACCGCGGTCAGGCGCTCGCCATCGCGGGTGCGAATCCGGCCGACTACGACGGCTTCGGGCCGAAGCCGACCGTCGCCGTGCATCCGCGGCTCGACCTCCGATCGCCCGCCGACCTGCCCGACTCCGTCGTGCGGCATCTCGCATCGGGAGGGGTTCGGCTCTATCTCGGCTTCGGGCTCGACGACTCCGACGACCTCCCGGCCGGCGCGCCCGTGTTCGCGATCTCGGTGACGGATGCGGGTGCCAGTGCCCTCGAGACGCCCGGCTCGAGCTGGCTGAACCTGCGCATGGTGGCCGCCGATCTCGACGACGTGGGTGCCGGCATCTTCACCGAAGCCCTCGCCATGGTCAACTGGCACACCACCCACACCCACTGTCCTCGCTGCGGCGAGGCGACGGTGGTGGAGAGCGGCGGCTGGGTGCGGCGCTGTCCGCGGGAGGACATCGAACTCTTCCCGCGCACCGATCCGGCGGTGATCGTGGGAATCGTCGATCACGACGACCGCATCCTGCTCGGCTCCAACGCACTCTGGGAGAACAACCGGTACTCCCTGCTGGCCGGCTTCGTGGAGCCGGGGGAGTCGCTCGAGGCGGCCGCGATCCGGGAGATCGCGGAGGAATCCGGTGTGATCATCGACGACCCCGAATACGTGGGATCGCAGCCCTGGCCCTTCCCCGCCTCACTCATGGTCGGCTTCATGGCGCGGGTGTCCGAAGAGCACCCGGCGGCGCTCCGCCCCGACGGCGACGAGATTCTCGATCTGCGCTGGTTCACGCGCGAGCAGCTGGCCGATCCGGCGAGCGACGTGCTGCTCCCGGGCGCCGCGTCCATCGCGCGGGCGATCATCGAGCGGTGGTACGGCGGACCCCTCCCGGAGCCCGAGAAGCAGTGACCGAATCCTCTGCCGACGACCTGCTGGACGCTCTCGACCCCCAGCAGCGCGTCGCGGCCCGGTCGTTGCTCGGGCCGGTCTGCATCCTGGCCGGCGCGGGCACCGGCAAGACCCGGGCCATCACGCACCGGATCGCCTACGGCGTCGCGACCGGGGTCTACTCGCCGAACCGGGTGATGGCGCTCACCTTCACCGCCCGCGCCGCCGCCGAACTGCGCACCCGGCTGCGCCCGCTCGGCGCCGGCGGAGTCGCCGCTCGCACGTTCCACTCCGCCGCGCTCGCGCAACTGAACTACTTCTGGCCCCAGGTGATCGGCGGCGAGGCGCCGAAGATCATCGACAACAAGGCGAAGGCGATCGCCCACGCGGCCGAGCTGCTCCGTCTGCGTGTCGACACCGCGACCCTGCGTGACGTCGCCGCGGAGATCGAGTGGCGCAAGGTCGCGAACCTCGGCCTCGACGAATACGAGCTGAAGGCCCGCACCGTGCGCACGATGCCCACGAACGTCTCGGTCGAGCAGATGGTGGCACTGCACGAGCGCTACGAGCAGTTGAAAGACGAGCGCCGCCAGCTCGACTTCGAAGACGTCTTGCTCGTGACGGCGGGCATGATCGAACTCGAACCCTCCGTGGCCATCCAGGTGCGCGAGCAGTACCGGTTCTTCGTGGTCGACGAATATCAGGACGTCTCTCCGCTGCAACATCACCTCCTCCAGCAGTGGCTGGGCGACCGTCGCGACCTCTGCGTGGTCGGCGACGCGAGTCAGACCATCTATTCCTTCGCGGGCGCGAGCGCCGAATACCTGCTCGACTTCGAACGTCATCACGAGAACGCGACCGTGGTGACGCTCGAGCAGAACTACCGTTCGACGCCGCCGATCATCGCGCTCGCGAACCGTCTGATGCGTGGCCGCCCCGGAGCCCTGACCCTGCACGCGGCGAACTCCGCCTCGTCGACGGGCGGGGCACCCGCCGTCGGGGTGGCCGACGAGGAGGTCGGCGGTCCGGATGCCGCTCCCGGCGCACCCACTGCTCCGGCCGCGGCACTTCCCGCTCCCGCACCGGAGCCCCGGGTCACCGCCTACCGCGACGACGTCGCCGAGGCCGAGGGCGTCGCCGCCGCCATCGCCGAGCTGATCGCTTCGGGAACCGAGCCGCACGACATCGCCCTGCTCTACCGTGTGAACGCGCAGTCGGCCGTGCTCGAGCAGGCGCTCACCGCGGCCGGCGTCAGCTACCAGCTGCGCGGTGCCACCCGCTTCTTCGACCAGCCCGACGTGAAGCGCGCGGTGATGGAGCTCCGCGCCGCCTCGGTCTCGATCTCCCACGAGCCCCTGTTCAAATCGGTGAGTGACGTGCTCCGCTCTCGCGGCTGGTCGCAGGACCCGCCAGAAGGCGTCGGCGCCGTGCGCGACCGTTGGGAAGCCCTGAACGCACTGATGGGGTTGGCCGAGGGGATGCCGCCGGGCACCACGTTCCGGCAGTTCACCGACGAGCTGATGGAGCGCCAGTCGTCTCAGCACGAACCGACCGTGCGTGCGGTCACGCTCGCCACCTTGCATTCGGCGAAGGGCCTGGAATGGCCGGCGGTGTTCATCGTCGGCGTCGCCGAAGGGCTCGTGCCGATCAGCTACGCCACCGGATTCGACGGCATCGACGAGGAACGGCGCCTGCTCTACGTGGGCATCACCCGGGCACGGCGGCTGCTCTCGCTCTCCTGGGCGGCGGCCGGATCACGGCGCAGCGGAGATCGCCGGCCCTCTCGATTCCTGGAAGAGAGCGGCATCCGCAGCTCGGATGCGGTCTGATCCGCTCCACCGACACGGTGTGACCGGCCCGCCCGGGGCGGAGTAGGCGAACCGCGTGGGTTCGCCACGACGACTCGCCCGCCCCGAACTCGGCGAGTACTCGCGCCACGACCGGTGCCGCCGTCGCCGCTCCGAGCGCATCCGCCGAGGGTGCGGTGCGGCGCAGTGCCTGCAGGGCGATGGCCGGCCACGCGCTGTCGGCATCGCTCCGGGTGTGCTCGATGCACCGCGCGCACGGCCCCGGCTCGCCGTCGACGACAGCCGGAGGCGCATCGTCAGCCGACCCGGCGTCGTCACGTGGGCCGGCGTCGCCAGGGGTATCGATCCCTGGAGCGACCACCGGACCCACCCGCACCGAGTGCTCGCCGAACTCGACGAGCAGGTGCGGCACGTCGCCGCGCAACCACACGGCGGCCCGGCGCGGATCGGTCGCGTAGTGCGAGACGAGCACCGCGAGCTCGGGCGCCGCGGGCCGCCCACGGGTGGAAGCCGCGGCCACCGGCTCGTGCCCGGCGGTCGGCGCCGCGGTGACGCCCGGAACATCACCTGGGGCGCCCGCGCTGCCGCTGCCGCCACCGCCGCTGCGGCGGGCGCCGGACTCGCCCGCGCCCCACAGCCGTGCGCCCAGCCGCCGGAGCAGCAACGCGATCTCCTCCGCGGCGGCGCCTGCCCCGTCGACCGCGATCCACCGCCCCTCGAGCGGCACCGCGGGCGACCGGCTCTCCAGCAGCACGCCCGCGAGCTCGCCCAGCAACTCGTCGAGCGCCGCCGACGGCAGGCCGTTCTCCTCGGCCAGGAGCTCCAGCACCGGGCGGGTGACCCCGCGCGCCAGCACGTCGAGCATCAGCTCGCGAGGCGCCTCGAGCCCTCCGAACGCTCGCGAGAACGACGGGACGACCGCGACCGGCCGCTCGATGCCGAACTGCAGCAGCGCGGGCGTGCGCCATACCATCGGATGATCGGGGTCGAGTCGCAGAACCATGCCGGAATACTGCCCGACGATTCATCCCCGATCGGAGTTATCCACAGCTCAGGGCGCCGGCGGCTGGTCATCCCCATCTTGTGACGTCTCTTCGCGGAGAAGATCCTCGAGCGCCTGGTCCATCTCGTCGGGCTCGGGAGCGCCGGCAAGGAGCCGGGCGACCAGGGCGGCCGGGTCGTCGAGGTCGGCAGAGCTGGGCACCAGATCGGGGTGCGACCACAGGGCGTCCCGCTTCTCCTGGCCCACGGCCTCCGTCACCGCCTGCCACATCGCTGCCGCGTCGCGCAGTCGCCGCGGTCGCAGTTCCAGCCCGATCAGGGCGCCGAAGGCCGACTCCGCCGGGCCACCGGTCGCCCGGCGGCGACGGACCGTCTCGGCGATCGCGTTCCAACGGGGGAGCCGGCTCGACGCGTTCGCCGTGACGATGTCGACCCAGCCCTCGATGAGCGCCAGGGTGGTCTCGAGCCGCGCGAGCGCGTGCTGCTGCTGCTCCGTCTTCGGTGGGATGAGCGCCCCGCTCGCCATGGCGTCACGCAGTTCCTCGGGGTTCGACGGATCGAAGCTCTCGGCCAATTGCTCGAGCCGACTGGTGTCGATGGCGATGCCCTTGGCGAATTCGGTGATCGACGAGATCACGTGCAGGCGCAACCAGCGTGCGTGACGGAACAGGCGCGCGTGCGCCAGCTCGCGGATGGCGAGATACAGCTGCACCTCTTCGATCGGGATGTCGAGGCCTTCGCCGAAGTCGGCCACGTTCTGCGGCACGAGCGCCGCCTGCCCCTCTTCGAGGAGCGGGATGCCGACGTCGCCGCCGGAGACGACCTCTTGCGAGAGCTGACCCACGATCTGCCCGAGCTGCATGGCGAACAGGGTGCCGCCGAGATTGCGCATCAGCTGGCTGGCTCCCGCGAGCATGCCGGCCATCTCCTCGGGGGCCTGATCGCGCAGCACCTCGGTGAGCGCATCCGAGATGCTCACCGCGACCGGCTCGGCCAACTGGGTCCAGACCGGAACCGTGGCGGTGGCCCACTCGGTGCGGGTCATCAGCCGTGGCGCGACGGCGGAGTCGGAGAGTGCGGTGACCTCGTCGAGCCAGAGCGACGCGACGTGCAGGGCCTGATCGAGCTGCGCGCGGGACTGATCGGTGATGCTGAGGCTCGCCTTGCCGGCGATCTCCTGCGCCTGGGTGCGCGCAGCATCCCAGTTCACCCCGTCGGCGCTGGACTGCATGGCGTTCTGCAGTTGTGCCATCAGCTGCGACACCGCTGCCGGGTCGGAGGGCAGACCAGCCGCGCTCGCCAGCTTCGACGGATCGATGTCGGAGTTTCCGGAGAGGAACGCGCGCAGCATGTCGCGGAACTCGTCCTCGGGTTCGTCGCGGGGCTCGTCGCTCACGATGTGTCCTTCCTCGGCGGCAGCCGCTCGGCGGGCTCAGAAGAACCTCCATGCGGGCTGTCAGTTAGTGTTTCTACGCTAACTCGTGGCCCGCCGCCCAGGCTGGGTTTTCCCATAAGCTTGAGCGCTGAACCGTGCGCCCGTGGCGAACACCGGTGCAGCGGCCCGCGGACCCGATCCGCAGCGAGAGGATTCCGTGAGTCTGTTCGAGAACGAGGAGCGCCCCCGCGCCTCGCGTCGTGCCCGCCGCGGCTGGACCATCCTGGTCGTCGCCCTCATACTCGGCCTCCTGATGAGCTTTCTGCCGGCGCCCTACGTGATCGAGCAGCCCGGCCCCGTCTACAACACGCTCGGCACGCAGGAGCAGGGCGGCAAAGACGTTCCCCTCATCTCGATCGACGGCGCCCAGACCTATCCCACGGCGGGCACCCTCGACATGCTCACCGTCTCGGTGCGCGGCACCCGCGAATCGCGCCCCTCCTGGGCCGAGCTCCTCAGCTCGTGGTTCGACTCCAGCCACGCCGTCGTGCCGATCGACGCCATCTACCCGCCCGAGGTCACCACCGAGCAACGCGACGAACAGAACGCCGCGCTCATGGTCGACAGCCAGCAGGAGGCCATCGCGGCCGCGCTCACCGACCTCGGCATCGACTACACCACGAACGTCGCGGTCGGTGCGGTCGACCCCTCCGGCGCTGCAGCGGATGCGCTCGTCGCCGGCGACGTCATCCTCTCGGTGAACGGCGCCACCGCCACCGACGTCGACGCACTGCGGGCGGCGCTCGCCACGAACGGCACCGATGCGCCGGCATCGATCGTGGTGCGCCACGCCGACGGCACCGAGGAGACCGTCTCCATCACGCCGACCGTGTCGGAGCAGACGGATGCGCCGGCGCTCGGCATCAGCGCGACCTATGACTACGACTTCCCCTTCGACGTGGAGATCCAGCTGAACGACGTGGGAGGCCCGAGCGCCGGCATGATGTTCGCGCTCGGGATCATCGACATGCTCACCCCGGGCGAGCTGAACGGGGGCCAGAACGTGGCCGGCACCGGCACGATCGACGCGGCCGGCGACGTGGGGCCGATCGGGGGCATCCGGCAGAAGCTGTACGGCGCCCGCGATGCCGGAGCGACCTGGTTCCTCGCACCGGCCACCAACTGCGACGAGGTGGTGGGCCATGTGCCCGACGGCCTGACGGTGTTCGCGGTGTCGACGCTGTCGGACTCGATGACCGCGTTGAAGACGATCGCCGACGGAGGCGACACGTCCGCATTGCCGAGCTGCGACGCGGTGATGGCCTCGCAACCCGCCTCGTAACCTCTCCTGCACATCCCGGGGACCGGCCCAGGTTCCCCACGGAATCCCGCCAGGGTGTTCACAGCGAGCCGCGCCTACGATTCAGTTGTCTAGGATTGATGGACACCGCGCAGCGAGCACCGCCGCCGCATCGAGCACAGCAGCAATCGAGCACAGAGGCACACGTGACTTCCCAAACAGCAGAGAAGCCCGCACGACGTTCGAGAGTCACTCTCGCGATCGCCATCGCGATCGTGGTCGTGCTCGCCATCCTCTTCTTCGTCTTCTCGACCCTCTACACCGAGATCCTCTGGTACGACCAGCTCGGCTTCCTCGGCGTGCTCACCACGCAGTGGGTCGCCGGAGCCGTCATGTTCGTGATCGGCTTCTTGGCGATGGCCGTTCCGGTCTGGGCGTCGATCGAGATCGCGTTCCGCTGGCGGCCGGTGTATGCGAAGCTCAATTCGCAGCTCGACCGCTATCAGCAGGTCATCGAGCCGCTTCGTCGCCTCGCCACCTTCGGGGTGCCGGCCGTGCTCGGCCTCTTCGCCGGTGTCGCCACCGCCTCGCGCTGGCAGCTGACGCTGCAGTACCTCAACCGCACGGCGTTCGGTCAGACCGATCCGCAGTTCGGCCTCGACATCTCCTTCTACATCTACGACCTGCCGTTCTGGCGGGGAGTGGTCGGCTTCGCCTCGGCCGTCGTGATCGTGGCGGGCCTGGCCGGAATCGCCACCAGCTACCTCTACGGCGCCATCCGGTTCAGCCAGCGGGAGGTGCGCATCTCGAAGATCGCGCGCATCCAGATGGCCGTCACCGCCGCCATCTACCTGCTGCTGCAGGCCGTGAGCATCTGGCTCGACCAGTTCGCCACGCTCGCGAACAGTTCGGGCATCATCACCGGTGCGTCGTATTCCGACGTCAACGCCACGATTCCGGGCCTGCAGATCCTTGCCGGGATCGCGGCGATCGTCGCCATCCTCTTCATCGTCGCGGCGGTGATCGGGCGCTGGAGGCTGCCGATCATCGGAACGGCGCTGCTCATCGTGAGTGCCCTCATCCTCGGCTCGCTCGCCCCCTGGGTGGTGCAGCGTTTCCAGGTCGACCCGAGCGAGCGAACGCTGGAGCAGGAGTACATCCAGCGCAACATCGACATGACGCGCGACGCCTATGACGTCTCCGACGTGGAGGAGACGCCGTACGACGCCACCACCACCGCCGAGCAGGGCGCCCTGCGCAACGACGCCGCGACCACGGCGAACATCCGTATCCTCGACCCGGCCCTCGTGACGAAGTCGTTCCAGCAGCTGCAGCAGTTCCGTCAGTACTACCAGTTCCCGGATCACCTGGATGTCGACCGCTACAAGATCGACGGTCAGGTGCAGGACGCCGTGGTCACGGTGCGCGACATCAACATCGACCAGCTCGGCTCCTCGGCCACCTGGTACAACCAGACCGTCGTCTACACCCACGGCTACGGCGTGGTGGCGGCCTACGGCAACCAGCGTTCGGCCGACGGCCAGCCCGTGTTCATCGAGTCGGGCATCCCCTCGGTCGGTCAGCTCGGCGACTTCGAGCCCCGGGTCTACTTCGGCGAGAACTCGCCGCCCTACTCGATCGTCGGCGGGCCGGAAGGCTCCTCGAAGATCGAGCTCGACTACCCCTCGGGCGAAGACGGCGCGTCGCAGACCTACACCACCTTCGAGGGCGACGGCGGGCCGAAGCTCGACAACATCTTCAAGCGGCTGGTCTACGCGCTGAAGTTCCAGTCGGAGCAGATCTTCCTCTCCGACGCGGTGAACGACGATTCGCAGATCCTCTACGATCGCGACCCGGCACAGCGCGTCTCGAAGGTCGCGCCGTACCTCACCATCGACTCCGACCCCTATCCTTCGGTGGTCGACGGCCGGATCGTCTGGATCGTCGACGGCTACACCACCTCGGCGAACTACCCGTATTCGAAGGTGCAGTCGCTCAGCGAGACGATCGCCGACACCTACACTCCGTCACCGGCGTATCCGGTCGACGACATCAACTACATCCGCAACTCGGTGAAGGCCACGGTCGATGCCTACGACGGCAAGGTCACGCTCTATGCGTGGGACGACAAAGACCCGGTGCTGCAGACCTGGGAGAAGATCTTCCCGGCGACCGTGAAGCCGATCAGCGACATGTCGGGCGATCTGATGAGCCACGTGCGCTATCCGGCCGACCTGTTCAAGGTGCAGCGGTCGATCCTGGGCCAGTACCACGTGACGGATGCAGGCGCGTTCTACTCGCAGGAAGACGCGTGGACGACGCCGAACGACCCCACCTCGCCGTCGACCAACCCGACGCTGCAGCCGCCGTATTACCTGACCCTGCAGATGCCGACGCAGGACAATCCCTCGTATTCGCTGTATTCGACGTTCATCCCGCTCTCTCAGCAGGGTGAGTCGTCGAGGAGCGTGCTCACCGGCTATCTGGCGGTCGACGCGAACGCCGGCGACACGACGGGGGAGAAGTCGGGCGACTACGGCAAGCTGAGGCTGCTCACGCTGCCGAAAGACGATACGATCCCCGGCCCGGGTCAGGTTCAGAACAGTTTCTCCTCCGACCCGGGGGTGAGCTCTGCCCTCAACCTGCTGAGACAGGGCGAGAGTCAGGTGATCAGCGGAAACCTGCTGACGCTGCCGGTCGGCGGTGGGCTGCTCTACGTGCAACCGGTGTACGTGCAATCGCGGGGTGAGACGAGCTTCCCGTTGCTGCAGAAGGTGCTGGTCTCCTTCGGCAACAAGATCGCGTTCGAGAGCACGCTCGACGGTGCGCTCGACTCGCTCTTCGGCGGCGACTCGGGGGCGGTGGCCGGCGACGGCGATCTGCCGCCGACCGACGACGGCAGCGCCGGAACCCCCGACACCGGTGGTGGCACGGCGACGCCGCCCGACGGGGGAACCACGACACCCACGGGCGACCCTGCGGTCATGGCCGCTCTTGCGGCTGCGCAGCAGGCGCTCACCGACCGTGATGCGGCGATGGCGTCCGGCGACTGGACTGCCTACGGCGAGGCCGATAAGCGCCTGAAGGATGCGATCGCTCAGGCGATCGCCGCCTCCAACAAGTGACCGGATCTGCGGATCGAATATTGATTCCCGCATAAAGGGCAATTTATTGCCCCTAAGGGTGGATATCGTTTCTAAAGTGCACGATAATGCACTTATGAATGCTGTCGATATCAGCGGAAGTGCGGTGGAGTCGACCACGACGGAAGAAGCGGAAGAGCGGCTGGGTGAGCGCATCCGCGCACTCCGCCTGTCGAAGAACCTGGATCAGTCCGCGGTCGCGGAACGGGCCGGCGTGAGCCTACGCACCGTGAAGAACCTCGAGAACGGACGCGGTTCGAGTGTGGCCACGCTGGTGCGCGTGGTGCGGGCGCTCGGGCGCAGCGAGTGGTTCGACGCGCTCCAGCCCGCGGTGGCGATCAGTCCGCTCCGGATGCTCGCCCAGGAGCGGCGCGACGTCACGCCGCAAAGAGCGTCGCGACCCCGGCGCACGCCCAGGCCGGAGACGGGCGCCAGCATCGAGGGTGGCGACCGCTGATGGCCTACACCCCGGTGTCGGTGATCGAGGTGCGCGCCTGGGATCGTCTGGTGGGGGCCATCGCGCTCGATCCGGGCTCCGGGTACTTCGCGTTCGAGTACGACCCGGGCTGGGTCGACGGCGGTATCGAGCTGGCCCCGCTGAGCACGCCGCTGAGCGAGCGGGTGCAGGTGTATCCGGGTCTTCCGGAGCCCACCTATCATCGCCTGCCGCCATTCGTGGCCGACGCCCTTCCCGACGACTTCGGCAACGCACTGGTGACCGCCTATCTCGCGTCGCAGGGTGTCGAGCGGCGCTCGATCACCGCGCTGGACCGCTTGGCCTACCTCGGCCGCCGGGGAATGGGAGCGCTCGAGTTCCGGCCCACCCGCGGCCCGCAGCGACGGAAGCCCACTGCTCTCGAGCTCTCCGAACTCGTTCTCGGCGCCCGCGGGGCGCTCTCCGGGCGCATCGAAGGCGATCGGGAATCGGCGGCCGCTCTGGCGAACCTCATCCAGGTGGGTACGTCGGCGGGAGGGGCGCGGGCGAAGGCCATCATCGCCTGGAATCCGGTGACCGGCGAGGTGCGTTCGGGTCAGCTGCCGGCCGAGGCGGGCTTCGAGCAATGGATGATCAAGCTCGACGGGGTCGGGCGAGACACCGAACTCGGCAGTTCGGCGGGGTACGGGCGCATCGAGTACGCCTACTACCTCATGGCCACCGCCGCCGGCATCGCGATGTCGCCCTCGCGCCTGCTCGAGGAGAACGGCCGGGCGCACTTCATGACCAAGCGCTTCGACCGCGTGGCGGGCGACGAGGCGCACGAGAAGATCCACTTGCAGACCCTCTGCGCGATGGCCGAGCTCGACTACAAGCAGCGCGCCACGCACGACTACGCGCAATACTTCCAGGTCATCGCGAACCTCGGGCTGGGCGACGACGCGCGCACCGAGGCCTTCCGGCGCATGGTGTTCAATGTTCTCGCCCGCAACTGCGACGACCACACCAAGAACTTCTCGTTCCTGCTCGACCCACCGGCGAACGGCGGGGGATGGCGGTTGGCGCCGGCGTACGACGTGACCTACGCCTTCAACCCGAGCGGGCAGTGGACCTACCAGCACCTCATGTCGGTGAACGGCAGCTTCGGCGAGATCACGCGAGACGACCTGCTGGTGGTGGCCGACCGGTTCCAGGTGCCGCACCGTTTCGACGTGATCGCGCAGGTCTCGGACGCCATCGGGAAGTGGGCGGGATTCGCTGATCAGGCAGGCATTGCAGCGGAGGACGTGGAGCGCATCCGCACGACCTTCCCGTCGATGTGAACACGAGGTGTCTGAACCCGTGGTAGTGTTATTTCTTGTGCCGCGGGGTGGAGCAGTTCGGTAGCTCGCTGGGCTCATAACCCAGAGGTCGCAGGTTCAAATCCTGTCCCCGCAACCAAAAGTCCAGGTCAGATCAGTTGTGTTCCCCCCTTGGGGAGCCGAGATCGACTGATTCGGTGCAAATCCGGCGCAGCCCCAAGCTGCGCCGGATTTCTTCGTCTCGCGACGATCGCGGTCGATCCAGCGGCGGGAGAGCGCTTCCATCAACGCGTGCTTTCTCATGTGCGCATCGTCGGCCAGTAGTTCGCACATGATCGATACATAGGCGGACGTTTCGATCGTCTCTCCGGCTCTCCGGGGCGCGTGTGGGCGCGCCGCGGAGTGGCTGACTAGCCATGGCAGGGCTACGCACGGGCGCGGGTCGTTGGTTATCGTTGCGGCATGGTTGTCGATGTCCGCGACGAAGCCGTCCCCGCCGACGTGCATCGGCTGATCGACTCCTGGACGGAGACCCCGGCCTTCGTGCATGACAAGCATCGCCGATTCGATCAGACCCTCGTCGTGTGGCGGGCCGCCGACGAACACGCTCATGGCGCCCTCGCGCGACTGGCGGCGATATCCACGGTCGCACCGCGGGCCGAACCCCATACTCCGAAAGGGAGGACACATGGCTGATCTGGGAAACAGGAGCAGCGACGGCCGGGTGCCGATCGAGCCGCAGACGATCGATGCGCCCCTGACCCGCCACGCCGTCTTCCTCGTGCTGACCGTGGCACCCGGCTCCGACTCGCTCGACGCGGTGCGTTCGGTGCTCAGTGACGTGGACGGCCTTGTCAAGACCGTCGGCTTCCGGGACCTCGGAGCGTCGTTCACTTGCACCGTCGGAATCGGCGCCGCGATCTGGCCCGGCCTCGCGGGACTGCCGCTTCCGCGGGAACTCCACGAGTTCACGACCATCGCGGGCGCTCGGCATACCGCGCCGTCGACCCCCGGCGACCTGCTGTTCCACATCCGCTCCGACCGTCAGGATCTCCGCTACGAGTTCGAGCGCCTGCTGCTGGAAGCGCTGGGCGAAGCCGTGGCCGTGGAGGACGAGACGATCGGCTTCCGCTACCTCGACACCCGCGACCTCCTCGGCTTCGTGGACGGCACCGCGAATCCCGTCGGCGACCACCTCCCGGAGTCGACGCTCGTCGGGGAAGAGGACCTCGCGGCGGCGGGCGGCAGCTACGTCGTCGTGCAGAAGTATCTGCATCCACTGGCCTCCTGGCAAGCTCTCACGACGGAACAGCAGGAAGCCATCATCGGGCGCCGGAAGGCCGACAACGTCGAACTCGACGACGCGGATTCCGGGCAGAAGGCGCACAAGACCCTCGCGACCATCGTCGACGACGCCGGGGTCGAGCACGACATCCTGCGCGACAACATGCCGTTCGGGAGTCCCGGCACGGCGACCTTCGGAACGTACTTCATCGGCTACTCGAGAGAGCTCTGGGTGATCGAGCGGATGCTCGAACGCATGTTCATCGGCGATCCGCCCGGCCTGCACGACCGGCTCCTCGATTTCAGCGAGGCCGTAACCGGGACGGTGTTCTTCGCCCCGTCCGCCGAGGCGCTCTCGAACCTGGGTTCGCCACCGCCACCGCCACCGCCGGCGCCGGCGACACGGCCGGTGTCGAGCACCCCCGAGGCCTCGCCGCCGTCCGACGAATCGGATCCGCCCGAAGCCGGCACGGGATCCCTCGGCCTCGGCGGCCTGCGCCGCACGCCCACCACACCTCAACAGAGCGGAGACGAACGATGAACCACCTCTTCCGGGAACTGGCCCCGGTCACCACCGACACCTGGACCATGCTGGACGACGAAGCACGCACCCGACTCGTGCCCATGCTCGGGGCAAGGAAGCTCGTCGATTTCACCGGCCCGCTCGGCTGGGAGCACTCCGCCACTTCGCTGGGGCGGGTCGGCGGCGTCGTCTCCACTCCGGCCGAGGCCGTCATCGCACGCACGCGAGCCGTGCTTCCGCTGGTCGAGGTGCGGGCCGAATTCTCCCTCGCCCGTTCCGAGCTCGACGCCGCCGCACGCGGCGCGATCGACGTCGATCTCAGTCCCCTCGACGAGGCCGCCGCACGTCTGGCGACGACCGAGAACTCCGCTGTCTTCAACGGATGGGACGCAGTCGGCTTCAGCGGTATCATCCCGGCCACGCCGAACGCGGCGACTCCGCGCGACAGTGACGTGCATCGCTTCGCACAGCAGGTGGCCGCGGCCACGGAGCAGCTCAAGCGTGCCGGCATCGAAGGACCCTATGGCGTCGCGCTGGACTCGGACACCTGGATCAACACCGTGGGCGGGAACGACGCGGGCGGGAGCCCGTTGCTGACCCACCTCCGCAAGATCCTCGACGGCCCGGTGGAGTGGGTGCCCGGGATCGAGGGTGCCGTCGTCGTCAGCCTCCGCGGGGGCGACTTCGTTCTGGAATGCGGGCAGGACATCTCCCTCGGATACGCCTCGCACTCGAGCGAATCGGTCACGCTCTATCTCGAGGAGACCCTCAGCTTCCGCGTCGCCACCCCGGAGGCCGCGGCCGTCATCCGTTAGCGCCATCGCATCGGACGGACGACGGGAGAGTCTCAGACAATTGTCGTTGTGCTGAACCGGCCGATGCGGTGTCATCGAAGCACACCCTGTTCCGAGGAGACGCCATGGAATCACCCGAGACCGCACCACACCACGAGACTCCGACGCTCGGGAACCCGGATCTGCCCCAGGAGGGCGAAGTGAACACGGTCGACGACCCGGCGGCCACCGTGATGACCGGCCCGCAGAACCCGGTCATCGCGAGCCAGTTCCCGAACCAGATCGACGCTCCGCCGACCGACATCAGCACCCAGGCGTTCTTCTGGTCATCGTTCAACATCTCGCCGAGGCGCGTGCAGCGCGGCGGGTGGGCACGCGAGCTCACCAGCTCCGACTTCGCGATCTCCGACGAGATCGCCGGCGTGAACATGTACCTCGAGGCCGGTGGCATCCGGGAACTGCACTGGCACCAGACCGCCGAGTGGGCGGTGATGACGCGCGGTCGCTGCCGTGTCACGACGCTCAGCCGGGCGGGCCTGCCGAGCGTCGAAGACGTCGAGGAGGGCGACCTCTGGTTCTTCCCGGCCGGAACCCCGCACTCGCTGCAGGGGCTCGGACCCGACGGAGCCGAGTTCGTGCTCGCCTTCGACGACGGCGAGCAGTCGGAGAGCAACACCCTGCTGCTCACCGACTGGTTCGCCCACACCCCGCCGGAGGTGCTGGCGAAGAACTTCGGGGTCGCGCAGGAGACCTTCGCCGACATCCCGCTGCACAACCTCTGGATCTTCCCGGGCGAGGTGCCCGGTGAGCTCGAGAAGGACCAGAGCGACGCCGGCGTCACCTGGGGCGCCGCCGAGCCGATCATCTTCCGGCTCTCCCGTTCCGAGCCGCTGCACCAGAACTCCGGCGGCAGCATCCGCATCGCAGACAGCACCAACTTCCCGCTCTCGAGCACCGTCGCGGCTGCACTCGTGACCGTCGAGCCCGGTTCGATGCGCGAGCTGCACTGGCATCCGAATGCCGACGAGTGGCAGTACTACTTGCGCGGCTCCGCACGGATGACGGTGTTCAACACCGGGCCGCACGCCAACACCACCGACTTCCGCGCCGGCGACGTGGGCGTGGTGAAGAAGAACTACGGCCACTACGTCGAGAACACCGGTGACGACGTGCTGCAGTTCCTCGAGGTGTTCAAGGCCGACAAGTACGAGGAGGTCTCCCTCGCCAATTGGCTGGGCCACGTGCCGCCTTCGCTGGTGTCGGCCCACCTCAACATCCCTGAAGAAGTGCTCGCTACGTTCCCGCGCGGAACTCAGGGCATCACCCCGCTCCGCTGAGCACGAACGAAAGGAACACAGCCATGGACGAGTCGATTCACGGACAGCTCTCGCACCACCACCGCACGACCCTCGAGCACATCGCTCGGCATCCCACCACCCACAACCTGGAGTGGCACGACGTGATCTCGCTTCTCGAAGAGGTCGCCGAGGTGCGCGAGGAGCACGACGGCAAGTTCGTGGTGAAGCTCGGCGACGACCGGATCGTGCTCACGAAGCCGCGGCACAAAGACGTCGACGAGCAGACCGTGCTCGACCTCCGACGGCTCTTCACCCACGCGGACTACCTGCAGGGCAAGGAATGACCAGCGGCGCGAGAGGCGTGACCTCACGGTGAGCGCGCCCGGTGCGCCGGTCGCGCCGGCACCCGCCGGGCGATCTGAACCACCGCTCGGGGGTCGGGATTGGCGTGGAGGTGGTCCTCACCTCATCGAGGAGCGCGAATACCGATCGTCGTCCGGGCGCAGATGAGGCTCTGGTGCCCCAGGGTGATGACGACCAGGTCGTGCCTTACAAGGATGCGTCGGTGAAGCAGCATGAGCTGTTGGCCAATTCGGTGTTGAAGATCTATGAGGGTTACCCGCACGGCATGCTGACCACCCATGCCGACGTCATCCACCCCGACCTCCTCACCTTCATCCAGCAATAGTTCGCGTCGGGGCGGGCGGCCGAGCCGAGCGGACCCGCGTCGTGGGGTAGCATTGTCGGGCGGCCGCACGCGGTCGGTGTCGCGGGGTGGAGCAGTTCGGTAGCTCGCTGGGCTCATAACCCAGAGGTCGCAGGTTCAAATCCTGTCCCCGCAACAAGAAAGAAAAGGCTCCGCCGTCAGGCGGGGCCTTTTCTGTTGGGCCGGGCGCCCGTCAATGCGCGTTCTTGATGGTGAAGTACGAACCGCGGATGGTGCCGGCCAGCTTCGATTTCTGGCGCGCGAACTTGAATCGCGAGGCGAGTTCCTCGGGAATCTCCATGCCGTCGGAGAGCTTGAATCCCACCGCGCGCTTGCCGGCGTCATCGAGCGAGTAGAGCACGTTGATAGAGAGCCCGCTCTCGTAGAACACGTAGGCCCACCGCACGCCCTCGACCTCGAACTCCGTCGCCTCCAGAGGAGGGGAGGCGATGACGATGTCGCGTTCGTCTTTGAGGATGTCGTGCACCCAGTCGATGATCTCCGTGGCTTCGCTTGCCGGAACGACCGTGAACACGTGGTCGTACTTGTTCTTGAAATAGCGCGCCTCGTTCGCGCGCAGTCCGGCGAGGGCGTCGACGACCGGAGACGACTCCAGGCCGATCGGTGAGACGGTGGTGAAGTCCACGGCGTACGACATGGTCGGCAGTCCTTTCCCGTTCCGCGAGTGCGGCTACGGATCCAATGTACTGTTCGCCGACTTCCGGCCCTTCTCGAAAGCTGCTCGATCGCGGGCGCGTCGATCACGAAGCATTTATGCTACAAGCGCAGATGATAGACGCTTACACGCTCTGGCTGCACGCGCAGCAGGCGGTTAGACATGTGGTGTGAGCTCTGTCCGATCCGAAGCCGCGCGCGTGCTCGGTGAGCGCGTCCGCGATGAACGGCAGCGCTTCGCGATCAGCCAGTGGGATCTCGCCGAGCTCTCCGGAGTGCATTTCACGAACATCGGGCGTGTCGAGCGCGGTGAGAGCAACCCCACCTTCGTCACGATCCTGCGCATAGCCGACGCCTTGAATCTCAATCCGGCGGTGCTGGTCGACGGTTTGACCGCCGACATGCTGCCCGATCGAGCGCACCGGATCACGGTCGCCGACCTCATTCGAGCGCGCGGCACAGGAACCGCGTCGTAACGGCCTAGCGCTGCTTGGCGGGCGAGCGATTCTCGGCGCTCACCATCCAGGCGTACTGCTCCAGCTTCTCGATGATGCCGTGCAGGATGTCGGCGCTCGTCGGATCGGCGTCGTCGACCTCGTCGTGCCCATCGCGCATCGTGCCGACGACGGCTTCCAGGCGCACCGTGATGAGATCGACCGTCACGGCGGTGTCCACCTCGCCGTTCGGGTACTCGGGGAGCGTCGTGGTGGCGGCGACGGTGTCGCTGCGGCCGTCGGGGACCGCGTGCAGTGCGCGGAGGCGCTCCGCCACGACGTCGCTGAATTCACGGGCCGCGTCGATGATCTCGTCGAGTTGCAGATGCAGGTCGCGGAAGTTCTTGCCCACCACGTTCCAATGCGCCTGCTTGCCCTGCAGGTGGAGTTCGATCAGGTCGGCGAGCACCTTCTGGAGGTTGTCGGTGAGCTGCTTGGAGGCTGTGAAGCCGCGCTCGGCGTTCTGCCGGCGCGTGGTCTTCGCTCCGGCGTCGGAGGGGGCCTTGGCGGTGCGGTCGATTGTCGTGGTCATGCTTCCTGTCTACGCCTCCGGGCGGCCGGCGGCAGGGGATTGACAGGGGATGCCCCGGTCATCGATCTGGAGCTGTGCGGCCGCGTCTCAGTGCCGTGCGAACCCTTCGAGCATGGCCGCCAGCGTGCGGGCGACACGAGGTTCGACGTCGACCACCGCGTGGGCGAGGCGGGGATCGCTGCGGTAGAGCTGCTCGACCGCGGGCCCGGGCGTCGCCATCTGCCAGTACGCGCCGGAGAGCGAGGTGGCCGCGGCGATCAGATCGATCGACTGCTCGACGGTGAGGCCGGGCCGGATGCGCCGCAGCACCTCCGAGAGCGCTGACACCTCCTCGAGCGTCACGAGCTTGAACTCCCGCACCGAGTCGAGCGAGACGTTGCGCTCGAGGTTGAGGGGCGCCTGAGCGAGCAGGTCGCAGAACATCGGCCGTGCCGCGAGGGAGGCCGCCACGGTCTGGGCGACGCCGGCCGGCGATGTGTCGGCAGAGGCTTCGAGCGACGCGCGGAGAGCGGGCCCCCACTCGCGCCAATCCTGCGCCGTCAGTCGCAGGAAGATCTGCTCGCGGGTCTCGAAATACCGCAGCAGGGCCGACTTGTGCATGCCGACGGCCTCGGCGATGTCGGTGAGGGTGACGGTGCGGATGCCGCGCGCGGCGCCCAATCGGCGGGCGGCATCCAGGATCGCCACCTCGCGCTGCAGCTTCGCGTCGGCACTACGTGCGCGCTGGAAATCGGCGCCGGTCGTGGTCATGCTTCCAGCATAGCGCAACCGGGTTGCATTAATAGCAAAACAGTGTTGTACTACCTGTCATGTCAGAACAGATATGGTTCATCACCGGTTCCTCCCGCGGCTTCGGCCGCTCCCTCGTCTCCGCCGCGCTCGAGGGCGGCGACCGCGTGGTCGCCACCGCGCGCCGCCCGGAGCAGCTCACCGAGTTCGTCGAGCGGTACGGCCAGCGCATCCTCCCCGTGGCGCTCGACGTCACCGACCCCGAGCAGGCGCGCACGGCCATCGCCGAAGGGGTCGCGCGCTTCGGCCGGCTCGACGTCATCGTCAACAACGCCGGCTACGCGAACGTCTCGCCGATCGAGCACACGCCCGACGACGACTTCCGCGCCCAGTTCGAGACCAACTTCTGGGGTGTCTACAACGTCTCGAAGGCGGCGATCCCCGTTCTCCGTGCGCAGGGCGGGGGGCTCATCATGCAGTTCTCCTCCGTCGGCGGCCGCGTCGGCGGCTCACCCGGAATCGCCTCCTACCAGGCGGCGAAATTCGCCATCGACGGCTTCAGCCGGGTGCTGCGGACCGAGACCGCGCCCTTCGGCATCCGCGTTCTCGTGGTGGAGCCGAGCGGTTTCGCCACCGACTGGGCCGGCTCGTCGATGACGGTGCACGAACCCGGCGAGGGTTACGAGCAGACGGTCGGCGCCATGAACGCCCGGGTGCGGCAGAGCACCGAGGGCCCGGCGGGCGACCCCGACCGTGCCGCGAAGATCCTGGTGCAGGTCGCCAAGCGGCAGAACGTGCCCTACCACCTGCCGCTCGGTGTCAACGCGGCCGAGATGTCGATCGCGCAGGATCGGCGACTGCTCGCGGAGGACGAGGAGTGGCGTGCCGTGAGCCGCTCGGCCGACTTCGCGGAACCCTTCCCCGTGGAGTTCCCGCCCGACGCGGCGTAACGACCGCATAATGCACGGAATGCGTGAGAGTGGTGCGCCATACGGCGTCGGTCGCACGCATTCCGTGCATTATGCCGGCCAGAGCGTCGCTACGGCGCCAGATACCCGCCGTCGACCACGAGCGAGGTGCCGGTGATGTAGCTGGCCTCGTCGCTGGCCAGGAACAGCACGGCCGCTGCAGTCTCCGCGGGTACCCCCGGGCGCTTCAGCAGCGTGCCGGCGATGAGCGCGGCGTTGATGTCGTCGGCCTGGTCCTCGTTCATCGGCGACAGGATGTACCCCGGGTGCAGCGAGTTGGCGCGCACCCCGTCGGGCCCGTGCGCCGCGGCCACGTTCTTGGTCATGTTGAGGATGGCGCCCTTGGCCGCGTGGTAGGCATGAGCGCTCGGCACGGCGGCCAGCCCCCAGATCGACGACACGTTGACGATGGCGCCGTTGCCGGTGGCGATCAGGTGGGGGAGCGCTGCTCGCATCCCGAGGTACAGCGCCTTCAGGTCGACATCCATGATGCGGTCCCAGATCTCCGGCGTGGTGTCGAGGATGGGCTCGTAGGTGATGATCGCGGCGTTGTTGACGAGGATGTCGAGCTTGCCGTACTTCTGCACGGTCTCCGTGACGACGCGGTCCCACTCGGCCTCCTTCGTGACATCCATCGTCGCGAAGTCGATGCCGGCGCCGGAGCCCTGCGGGTCGGCGGGTTCGAGCACGTCGGCGGCGACCACGGTCGCGCCTTCCTTGACGAACAGCTCGGCCATCGCGCGGCCCTGTCCACGAGCGGCTCCGGTGATGATCGCGACCTTGTCGGCGAGTCGATCCATGGTGGTGATTCCTTTCGTTATTCCTTGGCGTAGCGACGGGCGAGCGTGGAGAGGCCGACCGCGAGGATGAGGATCGCGCCCTTGAAGATCGGCTGGAACCAGGTCGGTGCTCCGAAGATGCTGAGACCGTTGAAGCCGACCGCGATGATGAGCACACCCACCAGCGTGCCGACGATGTGGAACTCGCCGTCGCGCAGGGTGGCCGACCCGAGGAAGACTGCGGCGAAGGCGTCGAGCAGGTAGCCGTCGGCGGCGGCGAGGGTTCCGCTGCCGAGAGTTGAAGAGAGCAGGGTGCCGGTGATGGCCGCGCACACGCCGGCGGTGGCGAAGGCGAAGATCTTCACCCGGTCGACCCGGATGCCCGAGAGCCGTGCCGCTTCGATGTTGCCTCCCACGGCCTGCATCTTCTGCCCGAGGTCGGTCTTGTTGAGCACCACCCAGAGGATGGCGAGCACGATCAGCATGATGAAGATCGGGTTCGGCACGCCGAAGATGAGACGCGAGAGCGCGATCTGGATGAACTCCTGCGGAACGCCCGCCGCGATCGGGAAGGCGCTGTAGGCGAAGCCGAGCCCCACCAGCACGGTGCCCACGCCGAGCGTGGCGATCACCGCGTTTATTCGCACTTTCGTCACGAGGATGCCGTTGGTGGCGCCGATCACCGCTCCGATGAGCAGCACCAGCGGCACGCCGACGAGCACCGGCATCCCGTCGCGGGCGATGAAGCCGACCACGAGCAGCCCCGCGAAGCTCGCGACATACCCGATCGACAGATCGAACTCGCCCACCACCAGGGTCATCGTGAGGCCGGCCGCGATGATCGCGGTGAGCGAGGACTGGTTGAGGATGTTGAGGAAGTTCGGCAGCGTCAGGAACGTGGTGGGTGCCTTGATCGTGAACCCGATGATCATGAGGCCGAGCCCGATCAGCGTGCCGTACCGCGACAGGATCACCAGAGCGACGCGCTTGGAGCTCTTCCTCTGCTTCTGGTCGGCGGGCGGAACGGACTGCGCCGGTCCGGCGGGGGCGACGGTGGTGCTCATGCGACGTCTCCTTCGAGAGGGTCAGGGGTGGAAGGATGTTCAGGGGAGCCGGCGGGTTGCAGGTGGGCGTAGCTCAGCTCGATGATCCGTTTCTCGGAGATCTCGTCGCCGACGAGCTCGCCGCTCACGACGCCCTCGCACATCACGACGATGCGGTCGCAGAGCACCGCGAGCTCCTCCACGTCGGAGGAGATCACGATCGTTCCGATGCCGTCGGCGGCGAGCGAGCGGATCGCCTCGTGGATCTCGTGCCGGGCTCCGATGTCGACACCGCGCGAGGGTTCGTCGAAGAACAGCACCTTCACGTCGGGGGTGAGCCACCGCGCGATCAGCGCCTTCTGCTGGTTGCCGCCGGAGAGGCTGCCGATGGTCTGCGCCGGCGACGGCGTCTTGATGCTGAGCTGCTCGATCAGGCGCTGGGCGCGGGCGCGCGACTTGCCGCCCGACACGAACGGGAGGCTCGGCACGCTGCGCAATTGCTTCAGCACGGCGATGTTCATGTTGTAGGCCACGGACTTGTCGAGCATCAGGCCCTCGGATCGCCGCTCCTCGGGAACCAGACCGACCCCGCTGGCGACGGCGCGCGGGATGGAGCCCGGCTTGAGGGTCTTTCCCGCGAGCTGGAACTCGCCGCCGTCGAGCTTGCCGGCGCCGAAGGCCAGCTTGGCGAGCTCCGAGCGCCCGGCGCCGACGAGCCCACCGATGCCGAGCACCTCGCCCCGGTAGAGCTCGAACGAGACGTCGCGCACCCGCGGTGCTCCGGCGACGTTGCGGGCGCTGAACAGGGCGGTCGCCGAGCGGTCGACACCGGAATGGCGTTCCCGTGACGGCTTCTCGACGTCCTGCCCCACGATCGCGCGGATCAGGCCGGCCTTGTCGAGCTGGCCGCGCACGGCCCGGTCGGTGACCCGGCCGTCGCGGAAGACCGTGATCCGGTCGGAGAGCTCGAGCACCTCGTCGAGACGGTGCGACACGTAGAGGATGGCCACGCCGGAGGCCGCCAGATCGCGCGTCACGCGGAAGAGATGGTTGCTCTCCTGGTCGGAGAGGGATGCGGTCGGTTCGTCCATCGCGATCATCGAGGAGTTCCGCACCAAGGCCTTGCTGATCATCACGAGCCACTGCTCGGCCACGCTCAGCTCGTCGACGCGGCGGTCGAGCGAGAAGCCCACACCGATGCGGTCGGCGGCCTCGCGGGCGAGGCGCCGCGACCGCTTCCAGTCGATCATGCCGAGGCGCTTCTCCTTGGGCGCCCCGAGCAGGATGTTCTCGATGGCCGTGAAGTGCGGCACCAGGTTGAGTTCCTGGTGGATGAAGGCGAGCCCCGCCTTCTCCGCGTCGCGGGGCGAGGAGATCGAGATCTCCTCGCCCGCGAGCGTGATGGTTCCCGAATCGGGTGCGGTCACCCCGGCGAGGCAGCGGATGAGGGTGGACTTGCCGGCGCCGTTCGCGCCGACCAGTCCGTGCACCTCGCCGGAGTGGATGTCGACGTCGACGTCACGCAGGGCGTGCGCCCCGCCGAACTGCTTGCTGAGGCCATGGATCTGCAACCAGGCGTCGTCGGTCGTCGTCATGTCAGCTCAGCGCATCCGGGTGGTCGGTCAGGAACTGGTCGATGGTGGAGGAGTCGACGAGCACACCCGGCACGTCGATCGTCTTCGACTCCCAGGAGTCACCGGCCGCTTCGGAGTCGAGCACCGCCTGGAACAGCTCCTGGCCCTCGGTGTAGCCGTCCTGCCAGATGATCTGCGTCATCGTGCCGTCTTTGACGGCTTGCAGGGCGGCGGGGCTGCCGTTGATCGAGTAGACCTTCACGTCGTCGCGCCCGGCCTGCTTGAGGGCCGCGATGGCGCCCATGCCCGGTTCGTCCCACGCGCCCCACACGGCGAGCGGCTTGCCGCCGGCCGGGTGGCTGGCGAGCCAGGCGGCCGTGAAGGCGGTGCCGTCTTCGACCTGGCCGGGGATGGCCACCTCGTTGCTCACGACGGTGATTCCCGACTCCTTGCCCATCGCCTCGTCGAAGGCCATGCCGCGATAGAGGCAGAGCACGCCGGTGTGATAAGTCAGGGCGAGCACGTCGCCCTGGTCGCCGAAGTCGGCGAGCATCGCGTCGACGGAGTCCTCGCCCACCTTGAGCGCACTCGTGGTGGCGACGATGCCGTCGACCAGTTCACCGCCCCAGCTGACCACCGGAACCCCTGCGGCGATCGCCGACTGGAGGCCGGCGCCGATCGAGGAGGAGGCGAAGGCCGAGACGAGAATCGCATCCACCTTCTGCGTGGTGGAGAACGCGGTCATCGCCGCGTTCGCCTTGTCGGGCGAGCCCTGGGTGTCGGTGACGGTGACCTTCCAGCCGGCCGCCTCCGCGGCATCCGTCGCGCCGGTGATGACGGCGGCGTTCAGGGCGTCGGTGGCGACGAGAGCGACGATGCCCAGTGTCTTCTGGGCGCCGTCACCGCCGTCGGCGCCGTCGGTGGATGCTGTTCCGGATGACGTACTGCACGCCGCGAGCGACAGTACGGCCGTTGTCGCGAGTGCGATCAGGGCAAACTTCTTCTTCATCGTTCACACCTCTCTGTGTGGGGGGACTGCAGGACTTACTTGATGGCGTCAGGGTGTTCGGAGATGAATTCCTCGACGTTGGACGAGTCGACGACGACGCCGTCGATCTTGATGGTCTGCGGCTCCCAGTCGGTGGAGTCGGCGTGCCAGTCGAGGATGGCCTGCATGAGTGCGGCGCCCTCGTCTTCGGAGGGCTGCCAGACCACCGAGGTGACCTTGCCGGCCTGCACGTCGAGGATGCCCGGCGCGCTGCCGTTGGTGCTGAAGGTCTTCACATCGGTTCGCCCGGCCTGGTCGAGGGCGGAGATGATGCCCTCCATCGGCTCGTCCCAGCAGGTCCAGATGCCGTAGTTGCCCTGGCCGGCCGGGTGGTTGGCGAGCCAGGCGGTGGTGAAGTTCGCCGCGGAGGTCTGCTGACCCGGCACGACCACCTCGTTGTACGTGATGTTCAGGCCCGGCACCTTCTTCACCGCGTTGTCGAACTCGGTCTGATGGTCGAGGCAGAGCTTTCCCGGGTGGAAGGTGAGTGCGAGCAGGTCGCCCTCGTCGCCCATCGACTCCACGAGCGCCTTGGCCGATGCCGCGCCCACGGCTTCGTTGCTGGTGGTGGCGATGACGCCATCGGCGAGTCCACCGCCCCAGATGGCTACGGGGACGTCGGCGGCCTGCGCCGAGGCGAGGCCGGCGCCGAGAGCGGTGGCCGGATAGACGAGCACCAGGATGCCGCCGACGCCCTGCGTCGCGTAACTCGTGATCGCGGCGTTCGCCTGGTCGGCGTTACCCTGAGTGTCCGTGACGTTGACCGTCCACCCGGCCTTCTCGGCGACTTCCGTCGCTCCTCGGATGGCCTGGAGGTTGATCGCGTTGGTACCGATGTACGCGACGACCCCGAGGGTCTCGCCTTCCGCCGAGCCCGAGGAGGTGTTCTCCGCCGGTGCTCCGCTCGAACAGGCTGTGAGCAGCACAGCCGCCGCGGCCGTGAGGGCCGCCATTGCCAATCGCTTCATTGCGTTCGCACTTTCGTCGTTCGTTGACTGTGAATGGAAGGGACATTGTCATGGTGATATGTGTGACTGTATGACAATAATTGGCATTGTACGAGGGTAAGTTAGCGCAGTGTCAAGAGCTTGACGAATTTCGTATGACAATCCTATAGTCAGACAAGCAACTACCGAATGGTGCAAAACGAAGGAGTTTCGACCATGTCCACACCGCCCGAGATCTCGCCGACACTGTCCATCTGGCAAGTGAAATACGGCGAACGGGTCGTCCGGATGAGCGACGTCTTCCACGATTTCGAGCAGTACGGGGTGCCCGACGGCGACCTCGACATGGATTACAACTTCTGGATACTGCGCCAGGGCGAATCGATCATCCTGGTCGACACCGGCTACGACATCCCGAAGCGCGACTGGCTGGGCGAGATCAGCGTCACGCCGACCCCGGAGGGCCTGGCCCTGGTGGGCATCGACCCGGCCGACGTCGATCTGGTGATCACCAGCCACTTCCACTACGACCACATCGGCTACCTCGGGCTCTTCACGAACGCCCGGGTGGTGTCGGGGCAGGCCGAATACGACTATTGGTTCGCCAAGAAGGTCGCCGACGCCCTGGAGGGCGAGTTCACCACCGCCGAGGATCTCGCGGTGATCGAACAGGCGGACGCGGAGGGCCGGCTGACGCTCGTGAGCGAGGAGACCGAGGTCTTCCCGGGCGTCACCGTGTACCCGATCGGCGGGCACTGCCCGGGCGAACTCCTCACCCGCGTGCAGACCGCCGACGGTTCCCTCATCCTCACCGTCGACGCCGCCCACTTCTACGAGCAGATCGAGCACGAGTGGCCGTTCTTCGCCTTCACCGACCTCGACGAGATGAAGAATGGGCTCAGCTTCATCAACCGTCTGGCGCGCGAGACCGGTGCCACGATCATCCCGGGCCATGACGCCCGGGTGCGCGCCAAGTTCCCTGCGGCGCCCGATGCCGCGGCGGCCGTCGCGACCGTGCTGGCCTGACGATGGCCCCCGACGAGACGATGCCGCAGTACGAGGTGTCGATCGCCCGCTACGGCACCCGCGTGGGGCGCCGCAGCGAGGTGTACCTCAACCACGCGCTCTACCACGAGCCCGACGACGACATCCGGATGGACTACTTCGTCTGGCTGGTGCGCGGCGAGGGCGTGGAGATCGTGGTCGACACCGGATACTCCGTTGCCGGCGGCGAGAGCCGGGGCCGCACGCTGCTGATGGACCCGCCGGAGCTCTTCGCCTCCCTCGGTGTGCATCCCGAGAACGCGCCGCTCGTGCTCATCACCCACGCGCACTACGACCACATCGGCAATCTCGCGCATTTCCGCGAGTCGCCCGTGGTCATCGCGCGCAGGGAGCTCGAGTTCTGGTCGAGCCGGCACGCGCAGCGCGTGCAGTTCCACCACTCGGTCGAAGACGTCGAGTTGGCCGAACTCTTCGCGGCGGTCGACGCCGGGCGGGTGACCGCGTTCGACGAGCGGATCGAGATCGCGCCCGGCATCGAGATGATCGAGATCGGTGGGCACACCCCGGGGCAGAGCGTCGTGCGGGTGCCGACGGCAGCCGGAGTGGTGCTGCTCGCAAGCGACGCCATCCACTACTACGAGGAGTTCGAGAAGGACATGCCGTTCAGCTCGGTGGCCGAATTGGTCGCGATGTACGCCGGATTCGATCGCATCCGGGGGATGCTCGAGACCGGTGAGGTCGAGCACCTGGTGGCCGGGCACGACCCGGCGACGCTCGACCGGTTCCGCGCGATCGGGCGCAGCGACTCCGAACTGGTCGTGACCATCGGCGAGCCGGCGATGGTGAACCGGTGAGCGGGCGGTTCGACGGCCGGGTGGCCGTGGTGACCGGCGCGGCCAACGGGTTGGGGCGGGCATCCGCCACCCGGCTGGCGGGCGAGGGGGCGAACGTCGTGGTGGTCGACATCGACGGCGACGCGGCGGCTGCCGTGGCCCGTGGGCTGCCGACCGAGTCGATCGGTGTGCGGGCGGATGTCTCGAGCGAGACGGATGTCGACGCCTATGTCGCGGCGGCCGTCGACCGGTTCGGGCGCATCGACCTGCATCATCTGAACGCCGGCGTGTTCGGCACCTTCACGCCCATCCCCGACCTCACGGTGGAGGAGTTCGACCGCGTCATGGCGGTGAACGTGCGCGGGCAGTTCCTCGGACTCCGGGCGGCGTTCCGCCGCTACGCCGTGCAGCAGTCGACGGGCGCGGTGGTGGTGACCGCGTCGATCGCGGGGCTCACCGGCAGCGCCGATCTGCTCGCGTATCAGACGTCGAAGCACGGTGTGAACGGCTTGGTGCACGGTGCGGCCGTGTACGGCGGGCCGCTCGGTATCCGGGTCAACGCGGTCGCTCCGGGCATCGTGCCGACGGAGCTCTTCGCTGCCGCCGCGACCACCACCGGCGGCAAGAACGACATGGAGTCGCGGGCGTCGACGACGCCGCTGCGGCGTGCGGGCACCGCAGACGAGATCGCGGCCGTCGCCGCGTTCTTGCTCAGCGACGACGCCGCCTACGTCACCGGTCAGATCGTGTCGGCCGACGGCGGCGCCACCGTGGTGAACACGGTGCGGCCCTCGGGCGGCGCCGGAGCGTGGGACGCGGCAGAACACGACCGCGTCTTCTATGGAACCGAGACGAAGGAACAGCAGTGACACAGGACAGGGTCGGGTTCATCGGACTCGGCAACATGGGCGGGCGGATGACCCGCTGCATCGTCGACACGGGGCGAACGGTGCTCGGCTACGACGCGAAGACCGAGAACATCGGCGCCGCCGGAGCGGAGGCCGCGGCATCCGTCGCCGACCTCGTGGCCGGCAGTGACGTCATCCTGCTCTCGCTGCCCGACAGCCGGGTGGTCGAGGCGGTCACACTGGGTGACGACGGGGTGCTCGCCCAGGTGCGCGAGGGCCAGATCGTGGTGGATCTCAGCACCTCGGCGCCCGCTTCGACGCGCGGGCTGCATGCCCGCTTCGCCGAGCGGGGCGTCGCCTATCTCGATGCCGGCATCTCCGGGGGAGCGGCCGCCGCCGAGAAGGGGCAGCTGACGCTGATGGTCGGCGGCGAATCCGACGCGCTCGAACGGGTGCAACCCGTGCTCGCCTTGTTCGCCACGAACGTGTTCCACGTCGGCGAGTCGGGCGCCGGGCACACCACGAAACTGCTCAACAACTTCCTCAACGCCATTGCGCTCTCGGCCACGGCGGAGGTGATGGTGGCGGCGAAGAAAGCCGGGCTCGACCTCGAGACCGTGCTCGACGTGTTCAACAAGAGCTCGGGCACGAACTTCGCCACGGTGAACCGCTTTCCGAAGATCATCCACGGCGACTACCTCAAGGGCGGCCTCACGAACACGCTGATGCTGAAAGACGTGACGCTCTACGTCGAGCTGCTCGGTCAGCTCGGCGTCGCCAGCCTCAACTCCTCGGGGCCTGTCGCCAGCTTCGGCCTCGCCCGCGCGCTCGGTTACGCCGACGAGATCAGCAACACCGTGGTGGATGCCATCGGCGACGTCTCCGGCGGCATCCGGCTGCACGAAGGGACGGACGCATGATCCACATCACCCCCGAGGAGCAGGCCGGCACCGCCGGCAAGCCCGGGTCGCAGTTCACCGGGACCGCCTTCCCCTACGTCACGATGGCGCAGACCGACGGCGTCACGATCAACACGGTCGTGTTCACCCCCGGCGCGCGCACGCACTGGCACAGCCACGAGAACGGGCAGATCCTGCAGGTGCTCGCCGGCCGCGGCCTGGTGCAGAGCGAGGGCGGCCCGATCGAGGTGCTGCGGGCGGGCGACACCGTCTGGGTTCCGCCAGGGGAGCGGCACTGGCACGGCGCCGCGCCCGACTCCTTCCTCTCGCACACCGCCATCTCGCTCGGCACGACGAGCTGGGAGCATCCGGTGGCCGACCACGAATACGAACCGTCCCGCGACTCCGAGGGGAGCGAACAATGATCGACAGGAACGACAGCCATCAGGACACGTTCGAGGAGGGTTTGAACGTGCGCCGCGAGGTTCTCGGGGCCGCCCACGTCGATGCGTCGCTGGGTGCCACGAGCGAGTTCTCGCGACCGATCCAGGAGCTCGTCACCGAGTACTGCTGGGGCATCGTGTGGACCAGCGACGGATTGCCGCGCAAGACCCGGAGCCTCATCAACATCGCGATGCTGACGGCGCTGAACCGGTCGCACGAGCTCGCCGTGCACGTGCGCGGGGCGCTGAACAACGGAGCGACCGACGGCGAGATCCAGGAGGTGCTGCTGCAGACCGCGATCTACGTCGGGGTGCCGGCAGCGCTGGAGTCGTTCCGGATCGCCGACCGCGTCGTGAAGGAGCACCACAATGCCGAGTGACGGCAGGGTGCAGACCGGCACGGAGCGGGCCGGAGCGGTGACGGTCGGGTTCATAGGCCTGGGCAACATGGGTGTGCCGATGGTCACCAACCTGGTGGCCGCGGGTCACACGGTCGTGGCGTCGGACCTGTCTCCGGATGCCCGGGCGCGGGCAGCCGCGGCCGGAGCCAGCGCCGTCGAGACGGCTCGCGAGGTGGCGGCGCGCAGCGGGGTCGTCATCCTCATGCTGCCGGATTCGAACATCGTGGCCGCGGTGGTCGGCGACATCGCCTCGTTGCTCGCGCCGGACTCGCTGGTGATCGACATGAGCTCCTCCGAGCCGCTGCGCACGCGGGCCCTGGCCGCCCAGCTGGCGGAGACGGGCATCCGTCTGGTCGACGCGCCGGTCTCCGGCGGGGTCGTCGGCGCGGTCAAAGGCAGCCTCACCATCATGGTGGGCGGCGAGCCGGCCGACGTCGACGAGGCGGCCGCGGTGCTGGCGCCGATGGGCCGCGTCGTGCGGGTCGGCGGGATCGGCGCCGGGCACGCCATCAAGGCGCTGAACAACCTGCTCTCGGCCACCCACCTGTGGATCACGGCCGAGGCCATGGAGGTCGGCGAACGCTTCGGGCTCGACCCGGCGACCATGCTCGAGGTCTTCAACTCCTCGAGTGGACGCAGTGGATCGACCGAGAACAAGTATCCGAACTTCATCTTCCCCGGCACCTTCGATTCGGGGTTCGGACTGCGACTGATGCTCAAGGACATGCGCATCGCCGTGCAGCTCGGCGAGCAGGTCGGCCGGCCGAGCGTGCTCGGCGCCGACGCCGTGGGCCTCTGGGCGAAGGCCGCCGATGATCTCGAGCCCACCGCCGATCACACGCGGATCGCCGAATGGGTGCGAACGGCCGAGGGAGGCGCCATCGAGCAGTAGAATTCAAGATCGTATGACCGTAGTTCAATTGCAGACCGGTAGGTGACATGGTTTCCACGAATTCCCTCGCTGCTTCCTGGACGGCCGAGCCCATGGGTCGGGTGTCGGCGCCGCTGCGCGAGCAGGTGATCTCCGCCCTCCGGCAGGCGATCCTCGACTTCCAGCTGAAGCCGGGTCAGCGCCTGGTGGAGCGGGAGCTCATCGAGCAGCTCGGCGTGTCGCGCACCACCATCCGCGAGGCCCTGCGCGAGCTGACTTCCGAGGGGCTCGTGACGGTGGTGCCGCAGCGCGGTGCGATGGTCAGTGCGCCCTCGCTCGCCGACGCGGTCGACCTCTACGAGGTGCGGGCGTCGCTCGAGTCGCTCGTGACGCAGCGGTTCGTGGAGCGGGCGACGGATGAGGAGATCGAGCGGCTCCGTGCCACCATCGACGACCTCGCCGTGGTCTCTGACAACTCGCACGACATCCGCGAGATCCTCGCCGCGAAGGACAAGTTCTACACCGTCCTGATCGCGGGAGCGCGGAGTGCGGCGCTGCAGCAACTGCTGGAGGGCATTCAGGCGCGCGTGCAGGTGCTGCGGGCGACCTCGCTGTCGGAGGCCGGCCGTTCGCTCGAGGTGGTGCGGGAGCTCCGCGCCGTGGTCGCCGCGATCGCCGACAGGGATGCCGAGAAGGCGTCCCGGCTGTGTGCGGAGCACGTGCGGAAGGCATCCGTCACCGCCCTGCACAGTCTGCGTGAATCGGAAGCGGAGTAGCTGCCGCACGGTCGTACGGTCTTCCCCTGTCTGTCACAGATCATTCGAAGGAGAAGACCATGGCACTCAGTGCTGAGCAAGAGCAGTTGAAGAAGGAGTTCATCGAGGTGCGCGGCACCTGGGGTGATTCGTGGGAGGCGATCCTCCAGCTCGATCCCGGATTCCTCAAGTCGTATCTCGAGTTCTCGGCGGTGCCGTGGCGCAAGAATCACCTCGACACCAAGACCAAGGAGTTCATGTACATCGCGGTCGACGCGGCCGCGACGCATCTCTACGTGCCCGGCATCCGCCAGCACATCAAGGCGGCTCTCGCGGCCGGGGCGACGAAGCAGGAGATCATGGAGGTGCTGGAATGCACCGCCACTCTCGGCATCCACGCGATGAACATCGGCGTGCCCATTCTCGTGCAGGTGCTGGAGGAGAAGGGGATGCGCACCGGCCCCGCCGAGCTCAGCGACTACCAGGAAGAGGTCAAGGCCGACTTCACCCGCACCCGCGGCTACTGGCACGCCTTCTGGGACGAGATGCTCGAACTCGACCCCGAGCTCTTCGCGGCGTACACCGACTTCTCCTCGGTGCCCTGGCGCACCGGAACCCTCGAGCCGAAGGTGAAGGAGCTCATCTACATCGCCTTCGACACGGCGGCCACCCACCTCTACGTGAAGGGCCTGAAGCTGCACATCGAGAACGCGATCGGCTACGGGGCGACGGCGCAGGAGATCCTCGAGGTGATGGAGATCGCCTCGACTCTCGGCATCCACGCGGTGACCACCGCTGCGCCCATCCTGCTCGAGGAGGCCGCTGCGCTCTCGGCGGGCGCGGGAGATTCGGCGGCGCCCTGAGGGGTGCGCTGACCGTTCAGTTCTGCAAACGTCGTGGCGACCGACGCTCTCTGCGGCTCGATGCGCGCCACGTTTGCAGAACTGAACCGTTCTAGGCTGAAGGCATGCGCTCTCCGGGAAGCACCGTCGTGGTCGTGGTCGGCAGCGTCACGGATGTGATCCTGCGCGAACTCGGGCGACTACCGAATGTGCAGGCGCTGCGGCTCACCGAGCAGGGCGCTCCGACGCTCCGCGAGGTGCTCGGCGCGGCGAGCCGTCCGTTCCTCGTGCACGACCTCGATCCGTTGGCCGCCGTGGCCGCCGCCTGGCGCGGCTTCTACGATGACCCGTCGACGCTCTCCCTGCTGCGGGTCGAGACCGAGTCCGCCCTCACCGCCTTCGCGGCCGGTGAATCGGTGCTGCCCGACTACTACCTGGTGCTCGACCCCGAAGGCATCGACGAGGCAGAGAGCCAGTGGTGGCTTGGCGTGCTCGCCGCCATCGCGCCGAGCCGGGTGCTGCCGGTCGAGGCCGCGACGGCCGCGGTGCAGCGGATGCTCGGCGCCCTGCCCACGGGCCGGGCGTGGCCCGATCCGGCCGGCTGGCTGCGTGAACTGCACCTGCAGGTGCCCGATCGGGCGGGCCTGCTCTAGGTCTCCGGATGTCGGCTCCCTGTCTTTTCGGAATGATCCCGCCCACGCCGCTCTTATAGATGGTGCAATAGAGGTGTGGCTGCGCCCGCTTCGGCGGCCGGCCTACCCGACGACTCCCCAGGTACCGAGGCTCTTGTGACGATCGATCTGAACCACCCGACCACCACCGCGACCCTGGGCGAGGCCGACGTGGAACGCATCCGCGCCGACTTCCCGATCCTCTCGCGCACGGTGAACGGGCATCCGCTGGTCTATCTCGACTCGGGCGCCACCTCGCAGAAACCGCAGCGCGTCATCGACGTCGAGCGCTCCTACTACGAGTTCAACAACGCGGCCGTGCACCGCGGCGCGCACACCCTCGCCGGGGAGGCCACCGAACTCTTCGAAGACGCCCGCTCCGCCGTCGCCCGCTTCGTGGGCGTGGCCGACGACGAGATCGTCTGGACGTCGAACGCCACCGAGGGAATCAACCTCGTCGCCTACGGGATGTCGAACGCCTCGCTCGGGCGTGGAGGCGCGGCTGCCGAACGCTTCCGGCTGGGCGCGGGCGACGAGATCGTGGTGACCGAGCTGGAGCACCACGCCAACCTCGTCCCGTGGCAGGAGTTGGCCTTCCGCACCGGGGCCACGCTCCGGCACATCGGTCTCGACGACGAGGGGCGCCTCCGGCTCGACCAGGCCGCCGAGATCATCAACCCGCGCACGCGCGTCGTGGCCTTCGCCCACGTCTCGAATGTGCTCGGCGCCGTCAACCCCGTGGCCGTGCTCGTCGCGCTCGCCCACGAGGTGGGCGCGCTCGTCGTGCTCGACGCCTGCCAGTCGGCGCCGCACCTGCCGCTCGACCTCGCCGCCCTGGACGTCGACTTCGCCGTGTTCTCGGGGCACAAGATGCTCGCGCCCACCGGGGTCGGCGTGCTCTACGGGCGCTCGGAGCTGCTGAACGCGCTGCCGCCCTTCCTCACCGGCGGGTCGATGATCACGACCGTCGGGCTCACCGAGTCGGAGTTCCTGCCCGCGCCGATGCGCTTCGAGGCCGGCACCCAGCGGGTCTCGCAGGCGATCGCCCTCGCCGCCGCCGTCGACTATCTCGGTGGGATCGGCATGGACCGGATCGCCGGCTGGGAGGCCGAGCTCGGCCACCGCCTCTACGAGGGCCTCAGCGCCGTTCCTGGAGTCAGGGTGCTGGGTCCGGCGCCCGGTGACGGCGTCGAACGGGTGGGGCTCGCCAGCTTCGTGGTCGACGGCATCCACTCGCACGATGTCGGCCAGTTCCTCGACGACCGCGGGATCGCCGTGCGGGTGGGCCACCACTGCGCGCAGCCGGTGCACCGACGCTACGGCGTCACCTCCACCACACGGGCGAGCACCTACCTCTACAACACGGCGGCCGAGGTCGACGCGGCGATCGCCGCCGTGGCCGACTCCCGCGGATTCTTCGGGGTGGCGTGATGGTCTCCAGCGAACTGCAGAGCATGTACCAGGCGGTCATCCTCGACCACTCGAAGCAGAAGCACGGCTTCGGGTTGCAGGCCGCCGCCGACGGCTCCTCGCACCAGATCAACCCCACCTGCGGTGACGAGGTGACGCTGCAGGTGCACCGCGGGGCCGACGGATCGGTCGCCTCGATCAGCTGGGAAGGGCAGGGCTGCTCGATTTCGACCGCGTCGGCGTCGCTCCTCAGCGACCTGGTGCACGACCTCAGCGACGACGAGGTGAGCGCCCGGATCGGCGCGTTCCGCGAGCTGATGCAGTCGAAGGGCGCGATCGAGGGCGACGAGGACCTGCTCGGCGACGCCGTGGCCCTGGGCGGCGTCTCGCGCTACATCACGCGCATCAAGTGCGCCATGCTGCCCTGGGTGGCGTTCGAGGACGCATTGCGACCATAGGATCGCAGCATGACCCCATCCTCCGGTGCCGAACGACGGCGGATCGCCGACGCGGAGGCCGGCGGCTGGCGCGACTGGGGCCCCTACCTGGCCGAGCGCGCCTGGGGAACCGTCCGCGAGGACTACAGCGCCGACGGCGACGCCTGGCGCTTCTTCCCGCACGACCACGCCCGGTCCCGCACCTATCGCTGGAACGAGGACGGCATGGCCGGCTTCAGCGACGACCAGCAGAGCTGGTGCCTCGGCCTCGCGCTGTGGAACGGCGTCGATCCGATCCTCAAGGAGCGGATGTTCGGCCTCTCCGGCCCCGAGGGCAACCATGGCGAAGACGTCAAGGAGTACTGGTGGTACCTCGACGCCACCCCTTCGCACTCCTGGCAGCGCTGGCGCTACCACTACCCGCAGGCCGCCTTCCCCTATGAGCAGCTGATCGAGGCCAACGCCGGCCGCTCGAAGGAGGAGACGGAGTTCGAACTCGTCGACACCGGTGTCTTCGACGACGGCCGGTACTGGGTGGTGACGGTCGACTACGCGAAGGCCGGCCCGCACGACCTGCTCATGCGCGTCACGGTGGAGAACGCCGGGCCCGAGACCGCGAGCATCCACGTGCTGCCGAGTCTGTGGTTCCGGAACGTGTGGGACTGGGATCTCGAGCCGCCCGCCAAGCCCGTGATCCGCGCATCCGGAGACCGCAGCGGCGGAGGCGACGGTGTCGACACCCTGCTCGCCGCCCGCCCCGACGGCGACGACCTGGTGCTGCGCATCGACCGCAGCTCAGCTCCGGGAGTCGAAGCCCTGTTCTGCGAGAACGAGACCAACCGCGAGTTGCTCTTCGGCGAGCCGAACACCACGCCGTACCCGAAAGACGGCATCAACGATCACGTGGTCGCGGGGGCGGCGACCGTGAACCCGGAGCTGCGCGGCACGAAGGCCGCCTTCCACGAGACGCTCACCGTTCCGGCCGGGGGCCGGCGCGAGCTCCGGTTGCGCCTGTCCAGAGCTCAGGATGCGCCTCCCGCGGCGACCGCGTTCGCCGACTTCGACGAGGTGCTCGCCGCCCGCGAGGCGGAGGCCGACGAGTTCTACGCCGAGGTCATCCCGGCCACCAGCGCTCCGGAAGAGCGGCGGGTGGCGCGGCAGGCCTTCGCCGGGCTGCTCTGGTCGAAGCAGTTCTTCCACTTCGACGTGCGGCGCTGGCTCGCCGGCGACCCCACCGCACCGCCGCCCCCGCCGGGCCGGCAGGCCGTGCGCAACGGCGACTGGCGGCACCTCTCCAGCCACGACGTCATCCTCATGCCCGACCCCTGGGAGTACCCGTGGTTCGCGGCCTGGGACCTCGCCTTCCACTGCGTGACCCTGGCGCACATCGATCCGGAGTACGCGAAGGCGCAGCTGATCCTCATCCTGCGCGAGTGGTACATGCATCCGAACGGCCAGCTGCCGGCCTACGAGTGGGACTTCGGCGACGTCAACCCGCCGATCGAGGCCTGGGCGGCGTTGCGCGTCTTCGAGATCGACGGGGGCCGCGACTACCACTTCCTCGGCCGCATCTTCCACAAGCTGCTGATGAACTTCACCTGGTGGACGAACAACAAAGACCACGGCGACAACAACCTCTTCGAGGGCGGCTTCATGGGCCTCGACAACATCGCGCCGCTCGACCGCTCCACCCTGCCGCCCGAGGTGGGTGTGCTCGAGCAGGCCGACTCCACCGCCTGGATGGCGACCTACGCGCTGCACCTGCTCGACATGGCGCTCCTGCTCACCATGCACGACCGCGCCTACGAAGACGTGGCGACGAAGTTCTTCGAGCACTTCCTCGTGATCGCCGCCTCCGCCAACGACGCCGGTCTCTGGGACGAGGACGACGCGTTCTACTACGACCTGCTGCACCTGGCCGACGGCCGGGAGGTGCCGATGAAGGTGCGCTCGCTCGTGGGGCTCGTGCCGGTGACGGCCGCCCTGGTCTTCGACCGCGGCCAGATGGGGCGGCTGCAGGAGTTCGTCGAGCGCGGACAGGCGTTCCTCAACCGCAACCCGGCCTACCGCAAGCACGTGCACATCCGGGTCGACCCCGACGGGCAGGGCGGCGAGCGGGTGTCGAGTCTGATGGCGCTGGTCGATCCGGAGCGCCTCACGCAGATCCTGACCGGCGTGCTCTCCACCGAGCGGATGCTCTCGCCGTTCGGGGTGCGGAGCATCTCGGCCTGGCACCGCGATCATCCGTTCCGGGTGGAGGTCGACGGCGTCGAGGCGGTGGTGGACTACGAACCGGGGGAGTCGACATCCGCACTCTTCGGCGGCAATTCGAACTGGCGTGGGCCGGTGTGGTTTCCGCTCAACGTGCTGATCATCGAGTCGCTGCGCGGCTACAACGCGAACCTCGGTGAGACGCACCGGGTGGAGTATCCGGCCGGGTCGGGCGTGCAGCACACGCTCGGCGAGGTGGCCGACGACCTCTCCGGGCGCCTGATCTCGCTCTTCGTGGGCGGCCCGGAGGCGCCGCGGCCGGCCGATGCGCGCTATCCGCTGCTCTCGACCGACCCGCGCTGGCGCGACAACATCACCTTCTACGAGTTCTACCACGGCGACACCGGGCAAGGCCTCGGCGCCTCTCATCAGACCGGCTGGACGGCGCTGGTGGCGCACCTCATCGTGACGAAGCGGCGCTGAGGCTCACGAGGAAGGGCTGACCGCGGGCGCCGGGCTTCGCCGACCGCGCCAGGGCACGGCGAGGATGACCAGGCCGGCGGCGAGCACGATCAGACCCGCCACGGCCACGCCCGAGAGCACCTCGCCGAGCACCAGGGTGCCCAGGAGGGTCGCGGTGAGCGGCTCGGCGAGGGTCAGTGTGGAGACCGTCGAGGCCCGCAGACGCCCGAGGCCCCAGCCGAAGAGCAGATAGGCCACGGCGGTGGTGACGAGGCCGAGCCAGAGGGCCATCGCGAGCCCCGGTGCGGTGGCGAGCCAGCGGATGTCGGTGGTGAGCAGCAGCGGGATGCTGAATGCTGCGGCGAGCCCGAACACGGACCCCATGGTGGAACTGGGCGTCCAGCCGCGCTCCAGCAGCGCCTTGCTGGCGAGGGTGTAGACGGCGTAGGAGGCGCCGGCGCCGACCGAGGCGAGGAGACCGGAAAAGCTGATGGGGGCGCCGGCTCCGCCGGTGCCCGAACCGCCCCCGCCGCCGGCGCCCGTCCCGCTGCCGATGCCGATGAGGCCGCTGATCAGCACCACGCCGAGGGTCGCCACGAGCGTGGCGACGAGCCAGATCGCGCCCGGGAAGCGGCGGTGCAGCGCCCAGTCGAGGAGGCCCGTGATGATGGGAGCCGAGCCGAGGGCCACGACGGTGCCGACGGCCACCCCGTTCTGGCTCGTGCCGAGGAAGAACGCGGGCTGATAGGCCAGCACCCCCGCGGCGCCGATCAGGAGCAGCAGCCACGACGGCGTGCGCCGCCCGCCCGGGCCGGGGATCGCGGGCGCGGGGCTGCCGGCACGCGCACGACCCCGCATCCGGAGCAGCAGGGCGACCGCGGCGAGCACGGCACCGCCGATCAGGATGCGGGCGGCCCCGATCGAGACCGAGGACGCGTCGGAGGGTCCGAAGGCCTGCGCGGTGCCGGTCGTGCCGAAGCAGACCGCGGCGAGCAGAACCGCCAGATAAGGAAGCATGGGCGACAGTGTGCCACGGATCGACGCCGTCGCGTGGCTGCATGGCTAGCTGTCGAGCGGGGGTCAGCTCGGGATCTGCGACATCCCGATCACCATGACGCACACCAGCGCGACGGCCGCGATGGCACCGAAGCAGACGGCCATCAGGATGAGTCGCAGCCGCCCGCCGTGCACCAGCAGCCGCACCTCCACCATCGCCACGTAGAGCAGCAGGATCACGACGATGCCGACGATCGCGACTCCGGTCGAATTCACCTGCTGCAGCGCCCAGAGCAGCACCACCGCGATGGCGGCCATGACTGCGCCCAGGATGAGCCAGATCCGCCCCGTGGAGGTCGTGAGCGCGGGCTGGTTGGTGACCTTCGTCGGATCGTCGTCCATCGTGCGCCTCGTCTCCGAGCACCCCACCGCGTTCGTGTGGCACCTACCTGTGCTCGTGCTGCCGCCGATTCTACTCCGCGGAGGCCAGCTGCCAGATGGCGACGCCGTGCAGCCCCTCGTCTTTCGCGAGCTGCACGCGGATGTTGCGGGAGGCCTCATCCGACCACCAGAGCACCGTGGAGTCCTCGAGCGTCGCCGTCCACTCGCCCTGTTCGGGGTCGAAGACCGCGCGGTCGCCGGCGACGGCGCGCGCATCCGTCACCCGCAGGGTGGTGCCGGGGGAGCCGTCGCCCGGCCAGGAGTAGCCGTAGGCCCCGATGCCGAGGTCGATCGAGGCGCCGGGGACTCCGGATGCGCGCAGCGCGTCGAGCGACGCCCGCACCCAGGGCAGACCACCCACCGGCCCGGGCTCGCTCCAGGAGGGACCGTGCTGGTCGTACCCCATCAGCACCACCCGCTGCACGCTGGCGAGCAGGCCGTGGAAGTCGTACCCGGCGGCGAGGTAGTCGGCGGGGCTGGCCTTGGCCATCACGGCGATGGAGATCGGGATCTCGCCCGTCGCGGTGAGGGTGCCGCTGTCGGGCAGCGAGTCGGGGCCGTGGCCCGGGATCCGGTCGAGGGCGGAGTCGAGCTCGCGCGCGAAGGCGGTCAATCCGGCGGCGTCGGCGATGCCGAGGTATTCGAGGTCGAGCTGCACGCTGTCGTAGCCGCCCTCCTCCACCGCGTCGACCAACTGGTCGATCACCGCCGTGCGATTCGCCGGACTGCCGAGCAGAGCGGAGCCGATCTCGGCCGAGAAGTCCTTCGTCTCGAGATCGTAATTGGCGATCAGGAGTTCGGCGCGCAGGCCACGGGCGTGCGCTTCGGCCACCGCCTCGGCCGATCCGTCCGGCTCGGGAACGAGGCTCGCGCCGTCGTCGGACACCATCACGCCGTCGACGCCGATCATCGTCACCAGGCCCGCGTTGGCGGCCACGTGGCGCGCCGATTCGCCGTCGACCAGGAGGTAGCCCTCGACGCCGAAGGGATCGGTCTGCGAACTGCCGGTGTGGGTGATCCGGCCTCCCGGTCCGGCGGAGAGGGGGGAGGGCGTGCGCGTGCCTCCGTCGGGCACAGGGCGGGAAGACGGGTCGATCGCCTCACCGGCAGCCAGGTCGGACACGCATCCTCCGAACAGCATCGCCGACCCCGCCACGAGCAGCACCAGCGCCGTGCGCAGGGCGCGCAGGGGCCGGGTGGTGGGCGCGGGCGAGCTCATGCTCTCATTCTGCTGTTCGGTGCGCCCGCGCGCCCGGGGCGGAGCGAAGTCGGCGGTATTTGCGGTTTTCCGACGGACGCTTGCCTTCCGCCCCCTGAACGGGGGTAGTCTTCGACAAACGTTCACGCGATCAAGGGGAGAACCACGTGAAGATGCTTCATCGGAGACTCGCAGGATTCGGCATCGGAACGGGGGTGGTGGTCGCGGGAGTCGCCGGTTTCGGGTCGAGCGCGGCCTTCGCCGTCGATCCCGACGATCTGGAGTCACGGGTCACGGTCGCGGGCATCACCACGCACCTGCAGGCCCTGCAAGACATCGCCGACGCGAACGGCGGCAACCGCGCCATCGGCACGCCGGGTTACGAGGCCAGCGGGCAGTACATCGAGAGCGTGCTCACCGCGGCGGGATACACGCCCGTGCGTCAGCCGTTCCAGGCCACGACACAGACGATCGACGACTTCTCGATCACCCTGCTGGGCACGACCACGGGGCCGGAGGGCGACCGCATCCCCATGGAGGGAACCACCGAGACCGCGGTGGGCGGGATCGTGGACGCGGAGATGGTCGTTCCCGCCACCGCCACCGGATGCACCACCGAGGAGTGGGGCGGTGTGGTCGCCACGGCCAAGGTCGCCGTGGTCAGCCGCGGGGCCTGCTCGTTCGCCGAGAAGTCGCTCGCCGCCGCCGGAGCCGGTGCCGCCGCGGTGCTGATCTACAACAACGAGCCCGGGCCGCTCAACGGCACCCTCGGCGAGCAGGTGCCGGAGTACATCCCGTCGGTCGGGCTCACCCAGGAGGAGGGCGCGGCCTTGGTGGCCGCGCTGCCCGGCAACCCCACGGTCAGCCTCACGCTGCAGGAGACCACGACCACCGTCGACACCTTCAACATCATCGCCGAGACGCCCACAGGGCGCGACGACAACACGGTGATGCTCGGGGCGCACCTCGACTCGGTTCCCGAAGGGCCCGGCATCAACGACAACGGGTCGGGGTCGGCCGCCATCCTGGAGACCGCGGTGCAGCTGGCCGCATCCGGAGACCTCAACAACCAGGTGCGCTTCGCCTGGTGGGGCGCGGAGGAAGTCGGCCTCGTCGGTTCGACGTACTACGTCGACGACCTGGCGGCGAACGATCCGGATGAGCTCGACGAGATCGCCACCTACCTCAACTTCGACATGGTGGCCTCGCCGAACTACGTGATCAGCGTGTACGACGCCGATCAGTCGACCTACGAAGCGCCGGTCGAGGTGCCCGAGGGCTCGATCGCCACCGAGAAGGCGTTCACCGACTACTTCGACGCGATCGGGCAGCCGTGGATCGACACGGCGTTCGACGCCCGGAGCGACTACGACGCGTTCATCGCCAACGATGTGGCGGCCTCCGGTCTGTTCACCGGCGCCGACGACGAGAAGACGGTCGACCAGGCCGCGCTCTTCGGCGGCACGGGAGGGCCGGGCATCACGCCCGACCCGAACTACCACTCGGCGGCCGACGGCATCGCCAACGTGAACGCGGATGCGCTCGGCATCATGGCGGGCGCCATCGCCTCGGTGACGGCGTCGCTCGCGAACGACACCACGGCGATCAACCAGTACCCGCCGGTCGTCGTGCCGGTCGATCCGGCACCCGTGCCGGAGCCGGTGGCCGAACCGGCCGCAACCGGTTCGCAGTTGGCGGCGACGGGCGCGGACGGCGCCCTGAGCGCCCTTCCGGTGGGCGTCCTGCTGCTCGGCGCGGGCACCGTGCTCGCCGTGCTGCGGATGCGCACGGTGCGCACGGGCGCACGTCGCGGTTAGCCGCGGGGCGGTCGTGAATTAGGGAGAAACTACTCACGTCGGACGGCGGTCGCGCGAACCTAGCGTGGGGGGATGGCATCTCGTACCCATCCCCGCACCCGGGTCGCAGTCGCGGCCGCCGTTCTCTCCACCTTCTCGTCGCTGGCCCTCGCGGTCGCGCCGCTCGCTACTCCCGCCGCCTCGGCGAGTTCGGGAACAGCATCGACCGTCAACGTGATGGCGCCGCTCTGGATCGACGACTGGCAGACCTCCGGGCCCCAGTGGCGGGCCTTCACCGCGTCGTTGGCGGTGGCCGACGCGCAGGGCGTCGACGCCGTGGCGGTCGACGTGTGGTGGGGTGCCGTCGAGGCCTCGCGGGGAACCTTCGACTGGGCCTACTACGACAAGCTGTTCGGTGCGGTCGTGGGGGCTGGGCTCGACCTGGTGCCGGTAATGTCGTTCCACGAGTGCAAGAGCAACGTGGGGGATGTCTGCGACATCTCCGTTCCCTCGTTCGTCTGGGAGCCCCTCGAGGTCTGCGGCTTCACCGGCGCGTGCTCCAGCATCCCGGCTGACAACTTCTACCGCAGCGAGTACGGGAACGACAACCACGAAGCCCCGTCGCCCTGGGGTTCCGCGAACCGTCGCACGCTCCAGGACATGCGCGACTTCATGAACGCGTTCGAAACGCACGTCACGACCCCGGGAACCGATTTCGCCGACCGCATCCAGGAGGTCACGATCGGCACGGGGCCGGCTGGCGAGCTGCGCTACCCGTCCTATGCCGCGCACGACTCGAAGGTCGCCGGCAACCCGGCGGGCTACCCGAACCGGGGCACCTTCCAGAGCTACACCCCGGCCGCCGTCACGGCGTTCGCCGACTGGGCTGTCGCCCGCTACGGCTCCGTCGCCGGTGTCGCGGCGGCCTGGGGTATCCCGGGTCTGACCTACTCGATGATCTCGCCACCCACCGACCATGAGCGGTTCATCGATTCCGGCGCCTACCACTCGATCACCTACGGGCGCGACTTCACCCGCTGGTACAACGAGAGCCTGCTGCGCCACGGCCGGGAGGTGATGACGCAGGCCATCGACGCCTTCGACGGTGGTCTCGCCTCGGTGCCGCTCGGTCTCAAGGTTCCCGGGGTGCACTGGCAGACCATGTCGACGAGCCCGATGCAGCGGGCGCCCGAGGTCGCCGCCGGGCTCATCCACACCGACCAGGCCTACAACGCCGCGTCGACCTCGCACGGCTACGACGGCATCGCGAACCTCGTGCACGACCTCGACGTGAACGGCGACGGCACCCGTACGCCCACGCACCATGTGCTCCTGCATTTCACCGCCCTCGAGATGCCCGACGGGCGGGAGTGGGACGGTTCGGCGCACGCCTACTCCGATGCCGCTTCTCTCGTCTCCTGGGTCGGCGCGGCCGCCACCAAGGCACACATCGTGCTCAAGGGCGAGAACGCCCTGGCCGGCAATCTCGGCAGCACCGGATCGGCGTCGGGGCCTGGTTGGTCGCACATCCGCGACGCCTTCTCGGGTGCGACCGCGTATTCGGGCCTGACGATCCTGCGGATCTCCGACGTGACGGCATCGGGCACGACCGGGCGGAGCGAGTTCGAGCGCTTCATCCGCGACTTCGGGTGAAGCGCCGCCGGGTTCAGTAGCGGGGCCAAGCCTGTCAGTAGTGGGCCAGGCCGCTGCCGATGATCACGGTACCGAGCACCAGAACGACGATGGTGGTGACCGTGGCGCTGTTGCCCTCGATCCAGATGCGCGTCTCTTCGAGGGGGCGGCGCATCCGTGAGGGATCGACGACGGCGAAGATGATCGGGGCCGCGAGGGTCGAGATGCCGAGCACCACGAACAGGGCGATGCCGACCACCACCTCGCTGAAGGTCGCTCCGCCGGCACCGATGGCGACTCCGGCGGCGATCGTGAGCAGGAGGTTCTTCGGGCGTAGCATGAGTACGAAGCCGACGCCGAGTGAGGGGATCGGACCGAGAGTGGTGACTTTGGCCATCCACTTGGCGGCTCCCGTCTGCGACTTCGCGGCGGTGCCGGTGCCGCCGCCGGGTGCGCCGGCGGCGGCGGCCGCATGCCCCTCGGTCTGCTCGTGATGGAGACGTCGGGCGCGCCGCCAGCGCACAGCGGCGATGAACAGCAGACCCGCCCCCAGGGCGACTTCGATGGTGGCGATGAGCGGGCTCTTGCTGGAGGAAGGCGCGGGCGGGAGGAGTGTGGCCACGGCGGTGAAGAGCGTGGTGAGGCCGGCGAGGCCGATGACGGCCCCGATCAGATAGGTGAGGCTCGACCAGCGGCCGCGCGGCGACAGCAGGATGAGCACCATCACCACGATGGGAACGGAACTGAGGGCCACGCCGAGGGCGAGCGGCAGGATGTGTCCGATGATGCCCGCCATTGCGCCATTCTATGAGTCCCGGGCTCCGCGAGCGTGCACACGTCGGCGGCGCCGGCTCGCGGCGTGCGGTTATCCTGACGGGGTGACACGGTCGATGACGGACCGCGCGCTCGTCGCCGTGATGCTCGGCCGATTCGTTCGTGCGCGGTGGGGGTTCCGGTTCCGCACCCGGGCGCGGTTCGAGGCGTGGCAGCGCCGGCGCATCCGCTCGTTCCTGAGGCGGATTCCCGCGGCGCCGTTCTACCGGTCAGACGGTTCCCGGATGCGGCTCGATCAGCTGCCGATCGTCGACAAGTCGACCCTGCTCGAGCGGTTCGACGAGTTGAACACCCGAGGCGTGCGCCTGGTCGACGCGCTCGACGTCGCGCTGGAAGCCGAACGCAGCCGCGACTTCGCGCCCCTGGTCGACGGCGATCTCACGGTCGGTCTCTCGAGCGGAACCTCGGGCCGGCGGGGAGCGTTCCTCGTGAGTCCGCGCGAGCGGATGCTCTGGGCCGGCACGATCCTCGCCCGAGTGCTCGACCACCGGGCGCTCGGGCAGCTGCTGCGTCCGTGGGAGTCGCCACTGCGGATCGCCTTCTTCTTGCGTGCGGGCGGCAACCTCTACGAGTCGGTGGCGAGTTCGCGCATCCGGTTCGCCTTCCACGACCTCACCCAACCGTTCGACGGTCACGTCGCGGCGCTCGACGGCGCCGTCGCTCGGGGTGTGGGGCCCGACGTGCTGGTGGCTCCGGCTTCCGTTCTCGATGCCCTCGCCCGGAGGGCACTGGACGGGTCGCTCGGCATCCGGCCGGGGCTCGTGGTCTCGGTCGCGGAAGTTCTCGAACCGGAGACGGCCGGCCGGGTGAAGGCGGCATGGGGCGTGTCGACTCGGCAGGTCTACCAGGCGACCGAGGGACTCCTCGGCGTCAGTTGTGCAGACGGGGCGCTGCATCTGAACGAGGAGTCGGTCTTCGTCGAGCGCGAGTGGCTGGATGCCGAGCACACGCATTTCGCGCCGGTGGTGACCGACTTCGATCGGCGCACCCAGATCATCGCCCGGTATCGACTCGACGACGTGCTGCGCGTCGATCCGGCGGCGCCCGAGCGGTGCGCCTGCGGGAGGGTGACCGCTGTGCTTGCTGCGATCGACGGCCGAGCCGACGCGGTGCTGCGGTTGCCGGGGACCGATGGGCTGACCGTGGTGGAGGTGTTCCCCGACGCGGTGCGGCGGGCGATGGCGCTGAATTCAGACGGCTACGCGGATTGGCGCATCCGGCAGACCGGTCTCGATGTCCGCGTCTCGCTGGCGGATGCCGCTCCGGATGCGCCGGCGCGGGTCGCCTCCGTGCTCCGGGATCTGCTCTCGACCTACGGGTGTATGGCGTCGGTCGTCGAGGAGCCCTGGGCGACGCCGGATCCGGCCGCGAAGGTGCGCCGCATCGTGCGGGAAGACGTCTCGTGACCCCCGGCATCGGCCCGGAGACCGGGGCGTTCAGGCCGCTGCGGGTGCTCGTCACGGGCGCCTCGGGATTCGTGGGCGGCGCACTGGTGCGGCGCCTGGCCGCCGACGCCCGGTTCGAGGTGCTCGGACTCGGGCGGCGGGCGGTCGATCGCGCGGACTACCGGGTGCTCGACCTCAGCGCCCCCGACGCGGCGGAGCGGCTCGACGGTCTCGGGTTCCGGCCCGATGTCGTCGTGCACGCCGCGGCGCGCAGCTCGCCGTGGGGGACCCGAGCCGAGTTCGAGCGCGAGAACGTGCACGCCACCCGCGCCGTGGTGGAGTTCGCGACCCGGCAGGCTGCCCGACCTCGGTTCGTGTTCGTGTCGACCGCCTCCGTTCTCTACACGGCGGGCGACCAACTCGACGTGCCCGACGACGCCATCGCCGGGCCGCGATTCGTCAACGAGTACGCGGCTTCGAAATACGCGGCCGAACTCGTGGTGCGCGACTACGCCGCGGAATGGGTCGTGCTACGGCCGCGGGCCGTGTTCGGGCCGGGCGACACCACGTTGCTGCCCCGGCTGCTCGCGGCAGCGCGGCGCGGCTCGTTGCCGCGATTCCGGGCGGGCCGCGCCGGCCCGGCGATGTCCGATCTCGTCTACATCGACACCCTTGTCGAGCAACTCGTGGTCGCCGCGACCTCGCCCGCCGTGCTCGGGCAGACCGTCGTCGTCACGAACGGCGAACCCGTGCCGCTGCAGGAGACCGTGTTCGCGCTGCTGGATCGAGTCGGGGTTCCGCGCCCCCGTCGGACGGTGTCGCGCGGCGTCGCGATCTGGCTCGCGACCGTGGTGGAGGGAGCGTGGCGGATGTCGCGGAGGAGCGGTGAGCCGCCGATAACGAGATACTCGGTGATCGTGTATGCCACTTCGAAGACCTTCGACGCCCGACGCTGTCGCGAGCTCTTCGGCCCTCCAGTCGTGTCGGTGAGCGAGGGGCTCGACCGTGTCGCGGAGTCGCTCGTGCCGACCACGGATCCGCGGATGATCTCGTGAGCGCCACCGACCGCATCCGCTCGCGCATCGCCGCGGTCGCCACCTACCTGCCGCCCACCACCCGCAGCACGGCCGAGACCGAGGAGCAGTTGCGCCGGCTCAACCCCGGCCTCGCGCTCCCCACCGGACTCGTGGGCCGTCTGACCGGCGTCGAGCGCGTGCACCTCCGCCCCGACGGCTGGCAGACCTCCGACCTCGCCGTCGCCGCGGCGCGCGGTGCCCTGGAGGAATCGCCCGGTCCCGTCGACCTCCTGCTCTTCGCGTCGGCGAGCCAAGACCTCATCGAGCCCGCCACCAGCCATATCGTCTCGGCCAAGCTCGGCCTCGGCTGCCCGGTGATGGACATCAAGAACGCCTGCAACAGCGTGCTCAATGCGATGCAGGTGGCGGATGCGCTCATCACGTCGGGGCAGTACCGTCGCGTGCTCATCGCGAGCGGCGAGGAACCCTCGCACGCGGTGCGCTGGCGGCTCGACGACCAGCGGCAGTTCCTGCGCTCCTTCGCCGGCTACACGATGAGTGACGGGGGAGCCGCCGTCCTGCTCGAGCAGGTCGGCGGAGAGCAGGAAGCGGGTCCCGGCATCCTGGGCAGCAGGTTCGTGGCCCATTCCGAGCACTGGGCGGTGGGTACGCTGCCCGCCGGCGGCTCGGTGAACCCGCACGCCGAGGGCGGCAGTTACTTCGACATGGACGGGGCGGCCCTGCAACGCGCTTTCGCCGAGGTCGGCGTCGGGCTCGTCGAACAGACGATCGCGGAGCTGGGGCATCGGGTGGGCGATCTCGACTTCGTGGCCGTGCATCAGGTGGCGCGGTCGTATCACGACACGATCGTGGAGGTGCTCGGCATCGATCCGGCGCGAACCGTCGTGACCATCTCCGAGCACGGCAACCTCGCCTCGGTCACGCTCCCGTTGCAGCTGCAACTCGCGCGGGAGCGCGGCCTGGTGGGCGACGGCAGCCTGGTGGCGCTCGTGGGCCTCGCGGGCGGGATCTCGCTCGGTGCGATGGTGGTGCGGCTGTGACGCCCGACGTCGGGGCACCCGAGGCGCCGGCAGTGCGGCCTGGCGCCGAGCGGGCGTGGGAGGAGCGGGTGCAGCGCACCGCGCACCCGGTCGTCTACCCGCTGCTGTCGCGCATCCGGCGACCCGCCGTGCGCGTGCCCGGGTTGGGGGTGGTCGTGACGGATGCGGAACTCCTCCGCTCCGTTCTCCTCGACACCGTGAGCTTCACCAAGACCGGGCCCGGCTCCCCGGCCGAGCTGTGGACGCCCGTGCTCGGCCCGTCGGTACTCCTCAACATGGAGGGCCTCGACCACCTCGCGCTCCGCCGTCGGCTCGGCCCGTTGTTCGCACCGGCGTACGTCGGTGAGCTGACGAGAGCGACCATCGGCGACGCGGCAGCAGCGCTCACGGCCCGACTCGTGGCGGGGGAGACCGTCGACCTCGTGGCAGAGGTGCGCGAATACGCCGGGCAAGTGATCAGCCGGCTCGTGGGACTCGAACGCGGGGTGATCGGCGAGGAGTTGTTCGCGCGGGTCTCCGCCGTGACCGGATACGTGCGGTTGTCCCGCCCACGCTTCACACCGCGGCAGGTGGAGGCCGCGCGTGAGGTGCTCGAGGAGCTGACGCAGCATGCCCGGCGTGCCTACCGGGAAACGCCCGGCAGCGGTGGCCCCGGCGCTCCTGACTCGCCGCAGGCCACGACCGTGCCGGGTCGGATGCGCGAACTCGGGCTCTCCGAAGACGAGGCGATGGGCGCGGTGGGCGCCTTCGTGCTCACCGGCACCGAGACGCTGGTGTCGTACCTCCCCCGGATGATCGCGATCCTCGTCGACACGGGATGGCTCGGCGCCCTCGCCTGCGACCGCACTCTCGTCGACGCCGCTGTCGCCGAAGGGCTGCGGGTCACCACCCCGTCACCGGTGATGCTGCGGAGTGTGCGGGCGGGGGCATCCGTGGGCGGCGTGGCCGTGCATCCGGGTGATCGACTCATTCTCGCCACCTTCCTCGCCGATCGGGCCGCAGGCCGCTTCGACCCCGTCGGCAACCCGGCCGCGTCGCTCAAGCAACTCTGGTTCGGGGCCGGCGTGCATTTCTGCCTCGGTGCGCCGTTGGCGATGGCGCAGATCGGCACCACCCTGGGAGCCGTGCTCGACGCCGCCGCCGAGGCCCCGCTCCGGATCGTCGGACGGAGCGCTCAGCGCGGCACCCTCATTCCGGGGTACTCCCGCCTCTCCCTCGCGCGCTGACGGCACCGAGTCACCGCGGGTAGCATCGAGGCATGCGCGCACTCGTCTTCAACGCCGCCTTCGACGTGACGGTCGAGGAGGTCCCCGATCCGGAGATCCAGGCCTCGACCGACGCCGTCGTGCGGGTGGTCGCCACCTGCGTCTGCGGCTCCGACCTCTGGTACTACCGCGGCGTCAGCGATCGCCGTCCGGGCTCTCGCATCGGTCACGAGTTCGTCGGTGTGGTCGAGGCCGTCGGCACGGATGTCGGCACCGTCGCCGTGGGCGACTTCGTGATCGCCCCCTTCATGTACAGCGACGGCACCTGCCCGCACTGCCTGCACGGTGTCCCGTCGTCGTGCCTGCACGGTGGATTCTGGGGAACCCACGGAAACGACGGCGGTCAGGGCGAGTTCGTGCGGGTTCCGCTCGCCGACGGCACCCTCGTGGTGGTGCCGGGCGGTCGGCCCGATGCCGCGCTCATCCCGCATCTGCTCGCCCTCTCCGATGTCTGCGGCACGGGTCATCATGCCGCCGTCGGTGCGGGCGTCGGGCCCGGCATGACGGTGGCGGTCGTCGGCGACGGCGCCGTCGGCCTGAGCGGCGTGCTGGCGGCCCGCCGCCTCGGCGCGGAGCGCATCATCGCGTTGAGCCGCAACCCGGCCCGGCAGGCGGTGGCCACCGAGTTCGGCGCCACCGACCTGGTGGAGGCGCGCGGTCCGGATGCGGTGGGTGCCGTGCTCGAACTCACCGGCGGCGTCGGGGCGGATGCGACCCTCGAGTGCGTCGGCACCGGTGAGGCCATGAACACGGCCTTCGCCATCGCCCGGCCCGGTTCACGGGTGGGCTTCGTGGGCGTGCCGCACGAGGTGGTGTTCCCGATCGGTATCGCGTTCGACAACAACGTGGGTCTCGGCGGTGGGTTGGCGCCGGTGCGCGCCTACCTGCCCGAACTCCTCGCCGACGTGCTCGACGGCAGCATCGAGCCCGGCCGCGTGTTCGACCTCGAGGTCGCCTTCGACGATCTGCCGGAAGGCTACGCCGCGATGGACCAACGGCTCGCGATCAAGGCGATGGCCCGTCTCGCATGAGCGGCATCGATCCCGCCCTCGGCGACGGCAGCGGCGACACCGCCCGTGATCTCGGTTTCGGCGTCGCGATCGCCCAGTTCGCCCCCGGCCCCGACAAGGCCGCCAACCTCGAGACCATCGCCCGGCTCGCCCGTCGGGCGGTGGAGCGCGGTGCGGCGCTCGTGGTCTTCCCCGAGTACTCCTCCTACTTCAGCGACCCGATCGGCGCGGAGACCGTCGCCAACGCCGAGCCGCTCGACGGCCCGTTCGTCACCGCGCTCGGTGCTCTCGCGGCCGAGCTCGACGTGCACCTGATCGCCGGCCTGGTGGCCGAGTCGAGAGAGGCCGGCCACTTCGCCAACCTCCTCGTCGCGATCTCGCCCGTCGACGGGGTGATCGCGCAGTACAGCAAGGTGCACCTCTACGACGCGTTCGGCGGCCGGGAGAGCGACTGGGTCGAGGCCGGGCCGATCGGCACCCCGCAGACATTCTCGATCGAGGGCGTGACGATCGGCATGCAGACCTGCTACGACATCCGGTTCCCCGAGGTGTCGCGGTGGCTGGTGGATGCCGGCGCGGACCTCGTGGTGGTGCCCGCCGAGTGGGTGCGCGGCCCGCTCAAGGAGCACCACTGGCGAACCCTCGTCACGGCCCGCGCGCTGGAGAACACGATCTACGTCGCGGCCGCCGACCAGACACCGCCGATCGGTGTGGGAGCGAGCCTCGTGGTCGACCCGATGGGGGTCACGATCGCCTCGCTCGGGGAGCGCGAAGACGTGGCGGTGGCCTGGATCGACCCCCGGCGGATCGACGAGGTGCGCCGCGTGAACCCGGCGCTGGCGCTCCGCCGCTTCGGCACTCGCGTGCTGGAGTAGCGGTCCGACGCGGTTAGAAGCGCGCCAGCTGCGCCGCCGCGCGCTCCAGCACGTCGGTCTTCTTGCAGAAGGCGAAGCGCACGAGCGATGCGTAGTCGTGTGCGTGCTCCTCGTGCACGAAAGCACTGATCGGCACGCCGACCACGCCCGCCAGCGCGGGCAGCTCACGGCAGAGGGTCGCGGCATCCGCGTAGCCGAGGGGGGCGGCATCGGCCACCACGAAGTAGGTGCCGCCGGGCCGGGAGACCGCGAAACCCGCCTTCACGAGCCCCTGCGACAGCAGGTCGCGCTTGGCCTGCAGCGTGCGGGCGATCCCCTCGAAGAAGGAGTCGGGCAGGTCGAGCCCCACCGCGATCGCAGGCTGGAACGGCGCGCCGTTCACGTAGGTGAGGAACTGCTTCACGGCGAGGATCGCGGTGACGAGCTCGGGCGTCGACACCAGCCAGCCGATCTTCCAGCCGGTGGTGCTGAAGGTCTTGCCGGCGGAGGAGATCGTGACGGTGCGCTCACGCGCGCCCGGCAGCGTGGCCACCGGGATGTGCGGCTGCTCGAAGGTGAGGTGTTCGTAGACCTCGTCGGTCACGATGATCGCGTCGTGCTCGTGCGCCAGCTCCACGATCAGTTCGAGGGTCTCGCGTGACAGCACCGATCCGGTGGGATTGTGGGGGTTGTTCAGCAGGATGACGCGGGTGCGGTCGGTCACGACCCGGCGCAGCTCGTCGTGGTCGGGCTGGAAGTCGGGGCGCCGCAACGGCACCGTCTTGTGCACGCCGCGAGCCAGGGAGATCAGGCCTCCGTAAGCGTCATAGAACGGCTCGAGGGTGACGACCTCGTCGCCGTCGTCGACCAGGGCGAGGATGCTCGCGGCGAGCGCCTCGGTGGCGCCGGCGGTCACGAGCACCTCGCGGTCGGGGTCGACGATGAGGCCGTAGAACCGTTTCTGGTGCCGGGCGATGGCCGAACGGAGCGCCGGGATGCCGGTTCCCGGCGGATACTGGTTCACGCCGTCGGCGATGGCGCGGCGAGCGGCGTCGAGCACCTCCGCAGGGCCGTCTTCGTCGGGGAAACCCTGACCCAGATTGATCGCGCCGGTCGACTGCGCGAGCGCACTCATCTCGGCGAAGATGGTGGAGGCGATGCGCCCGTCGGGAGCGAGGAGTCCGGCTCCACGCGCGGTGCGCTGCCAGGAACCGCTGATCGTCATCATTCCAACCTAGTGTGTGCCGAGGATCGGGAAGTCCGCGCCGGCACACGCGTTAACGTGGATGACGCAGCACTCGCATCGCGACCGGCGCGAGTCTCCTAGCTCAGTCATAACGAGACGGCAGACTGCGTACAGCCGGTCCATAGAATTCCCCCAGCTTCGGTGAGGATGCTAGCGAGTGCTTGGAAGGAGCAACACATGTCAGAGAGCACCGAGAACCCCGACGGCATTCCGGCCGACAACGCGGGCGCCGCGCACGACGCCCAGTCCTCGGAGTCGACGCCCGAGGCGCAGCAGCCGACGGTCCAGCAGCCCGAGGCCGGCCGGCCCGAGGCGGAGCAGCCCGTGGCACCGCAGCCCGTGGCACCGACCCCCGCCACCCCCGAATTCTCCCACCGCGACGACACCACCGCCGTCGTGCCCCCGATCGTGCCGCCCGTGCCGACCCAGTCGACACCCGCCCAGCCGACCACCGCGCAGCCGACCCTCCCGCAGCCGACCTCGGTGAACCCGCACCTCGCGGGATACCCGGCGCCCCAGGCTCCGGGCGCTGCGGCTCCGGCCCCCCAGAGCCCCTACGGCCAGACGGCCCATAACCCCGCCGCCCCGGCCCATTACGGCCAGGCGCCGCAGGCCGCCCCCACCCCGCAGACCGCTCCCACCGCGAACTACGGCAACGGATCGTTCGGCACCCCCGTGGCCGGCACCCCGCCCTACGGCGCGGTTCCCGACCCCAACTTCAACTCGGCGATGTACGCCGCATCCGGCGCCTACACCCAGGCACCGGCCACCCCGGTCAAGAAGCGTCGCGGCGGTGTCGCCCTCATCGCGGCACTGGCCATCGGCGCCCTGATCGGCGGCGCATCCGGAGCGGGCGTCACCGCCTGGGCCGTGAGTCAGAACAGCGGATCGACCAGCAACACCGCGTCGAGCCCGACCAGCATCACGGTGAACAACCCGGACAACGCGAACCTCATCACCGCGGTCGCCGCGAAGGCCTCGCCCTCCGTCGTCACCATCTCGGTGCAGAGCGACCAGGCGGCCGGCACCGGTTCGGGTGTCGTGCTCACCGACGACGGCTACATCGTGACGAACACGCACGTGGTCACGCTCGACGGCGCAACCGCAAAGCCCGAAATCAAGGTGCAGACCAACGACGGCAAGCTCTACAGCGCCACCGTCGTCGGCACCGACCCGGTCGCCGACCTCGCCGTGATCAAGCTGACCGACGCCTCCGGACTCACCCCGATCGAGTTCGGCGACTCGTCGAAGCTCAATGTGGGCGACGTCGCGATCGCCATCGGAGCTCCGCTCGGACTCTCCGGCACCGTCACCAACGGCATCGTGAGCGCACTGAACCGCAGCATCACCGTCGCCTCCTCCGCGGCGCCCGACGACACCGAGACCAACCCCTCGCCCGATCAGGGCAACGGAAACGGCAATCAGGGCCCCTACGACTTCTGGAACTTCGACCTCCCCGGTCAGGGCGGGCAGGAGCAACAGCAACAGCAGGCTCCCACCCAGCAGTCGAGCATCTCGCTCTCGGTCATCCAGACCGACGCGGCGATCAACCCGGGCAACTCGGGCGGCGCGTTGCTCGACTCGGAGGGCAAGCTGATCGGCGTCAACGTCGCGATCGCCAGTGCCGGATCGAGCGACAGCTCAGGCCAGTCGGGCAACATCGGTGTGGGCTTCTCCATCCCGGCGAACCTCGTGCAGCGGGTGACCGACGAGATCATCAAGAACGGGTCGGCCACGCACGGCCTGCTCGGCGCCACCGTGGGCGACGCCTCCTCGGAAGCCGACAGCACCACTGCCGGCGCCATCATCCAGTCGGTCTCCTCCGGTGGAGCGGCCGAGAAGGCGGGGCTGCAGGCCGGCGACGTGGTCACTGCGTTCAACGGACTGCCGATCACCGACTCGATCGACCTGACTGCTCAGGTGCGCACGCAGCCCGCGGGCGGCACCGCGAAGATCACCTTCACCCGTGGCGGCACGTCGAAGACGGTCGACGTGACCCTCGGGGAGCTCGCGCCGTAATCGGCCGCGCTCGTCGGGCCCCCGGGGCCCCGGGGCCCCGGAACCAGGCTGGTAGGCTCGTCGTCGCTGTAACGCGGCGGCGGGCCACCGGCCTTTTCTCCGTGTCAGCCGGAACAGACAAGAGCGGATGCGATGACCGAGCCCACACCGGAACCCACGGCCGAGCGGCCGGGCGTCTCCTACGTGATGCCGGTGCTCAACGAGGTGACGCACGTCGAGGCGGCCATCGCCAGCCTGCTCGACCAAGACTACGACGGGCCCTTCGACGTCATCGTGGCGCTCGGCCCGTCCATCGACGGCACCACTGAATTGCTGGAGCGGCTCTCGCTGGTCGATCCGCGCATCCGGGTCATCGACAACCCCACCGGCTCCACGCCGAGCGGGCTGAACGTCGCCATCGAGGCGTCGCAGTATCCGATCGTGGTGCGGGTGGATGCCCATTCGCTCCTCCCGCGCGACTACACGCGGATCGCCGTGGAGACCATGCTCCGCACGGGTGCGGCGAACGTGGGCGGCATCATGAAGGCCGAAGGCACCACGCCGTTCGAGAGCGCGGTCGCGGTCGCCTACGGCTCGAAGGCGGGCCTGGGCGGCGGCGCCCACCACGTGGGCGGCAAGGAGGGGCCGGCCGAGACGGTGTATCTCGGTGTCTTCCGGCGCGAGTGGCTGACGAAGGTCGGGCTGTTCAACGAAGACATCCGGCGCGGGCAGGACTGGGAGCTGAACCGGCGCCTGCGCGCCTCCGGGGGTGTGGTGTGGTTCACGCCGGCCCTCGTCGTGATCTACCGGCCGCGCCCGTCGCTCGAGCGGTTGGCCCGTCAGTTCTTCTCCACCGGTCTCTGGCGTGGCGAGCTCGCACGTCGCTTCTTCACCGCCAACGCCCTGAAGTACTTCGTGCCGCCCGTCACCGTCACGCTCGTCGTGCTCGGCTTCCTGGCCGGCGTCGTGGGCCTGGTGTTGCTCGGTGTCGGCGCAGGCCGGACGGACGCGACACTCCAGGCGGTCGGCCTCGGTCTGGTCTTCGGCTTCGTCGTGCCGATCGTCTACCTGCTCTTCGTGGCGGTGGCGGCGATCGACGCCGCCCGCCGTGGCGGCGGTCGCACGGGAGCCTGGTTTCTCATAGTCTTGCCGTGCATCCATTTCAGTTGGGGGCTCGGGTTCATCCTCGGGTTCCTCACCCTGACGAAGAACATCACGGCGCACACGGGAAGGTGACAGTGTCGCAATTCCCGCACGGCCGGCCCGCTGCTCCGCGCCCGGCCCGGCCCTCCTCGATCGCCGAGCTCAAGGCCGTCGCTCAGCCCCCCGAGGTGCGCGGCCGCCGCAACGCCGAGCACTGGACGGCGTCGCTCTACCTCCGGCGCCTCTCGCCCTACGTCACCTGGGTGCTGCTGAAGACCTCGATCTCGGCCAACGGCGTGACGGGCCTGATGATCCTCACCGGCTGGGCGACGGCCGCGGCCCTGCTCATCCCGGGCATCGGGGGAGCGGCACTCGCTCTCGTGCTCGGTCAGCTGCAGATGCTCGTCGACTGCTGCGACGGGGAGGTCGCGCGCTGGCGCGGCACCTCCTCGCCCGCGGGAGTGTTCCTCGACAAGGTGGGTCACTACACGACCGAGTCGCTCATTCCGATCGCGCTCGGCATCCGCGCCGCCGGCTACCCCTTCGAGGCGCCGGAGGACTTCTTCTGGACCACCCTCGGCCTCCTGCTCGCCCTCGTGATCGTGCTCAACAAGGCGCTCAACGACATGGTGCACGTGGCGCGGGCCAACGCCGGGCTCGACAAGCTGGCCGACAAGCACGGTGAGTCGGAGCCTTCACAAGCGCTCGTGGCGCGGCTGCGGCGCGCGGCGCGGTTCGTGCCGTTCCACCGGCTCTACCACTCCGTCGAGCTGACGATGCTGATCTTCGCCTTCGCGATCGTGGGACTGTTCATCGGGGGCGTCCTGGCCGACCGCATCCTGCTGGTGGCGCTCGTGCCACTGTCGATCCTCGCGCTGATCGGGCACTTCGTGGCCATCATGGCATCGAAGCGGGTGCGCTCCTGAGCGAGCCGGCTCCCACCATCGGCGTGGTGCTGCTCACCCAGGGCAAGCGCCCGGGCGACCTGCTCCGCGGCGCCGAATCGCTGCTGGCGCAGACCGGGGTCGTGCTCGACATCGTCTGCGTCGGCAACGGCTGGATTCCCGCGGGGCTCCCGGATGCGGTGCGCACGCTGGCCCTGCCCGAGAACGTCGGCATCCCGGCCGGTCGCAACGCGGGCGTCGGACAGGTCTCGGGGGAGTTCGTGTTCTTCCTCGACGACGACGCCAGCCTGCCCGACCCGTCGTTCCTCGCCGACGCCGTCGCGCGCATCCGAAGCGACCCGGGAATCGGCCTCCTGCAGCCGCGTGTGGTCGATCCGTCGGGCGCCACGAATCCGCGCCGTTGGGTGCCACGCATCCGCAAGGGGGCGGCGACCGACTCGGGCGACGTGTTCTCGGTCTGGGAGGGCGCGACCCTCCTGCCCCGCGCCGTCTTCGACGCCACCGGCGGGTGGGCCGCGCCGTTCTTCTACGCCCACGAAGGCATCGAGCTGGCCTGGCGGGTGTGGGATCAGGGTCTGCGCACCTGGTACGACGGCGATCTCGTCGCGAACCACCCCGCGATCGAGCCCACCCGCCACGCGTACTACTACCGCCTCAACGCGCGCAACCGGGTGTGGCTGGCCAAGCGCAACCTGCCCGCCGTGCTCGTGCCGCTCTACGTGGGCAGCTGGACGGGTATCCAGATCCTCCGCTGGGCTCGTCGTCCCGCAGCTCTCCGTGCCTGGTTCGGCGGGTGGGCCGAGGGCTGGCGAACGGATGCCGGCGAGCGGCGCCCGATCTCCTGGCGCACGGTTTGGCGCATGACCTGGGCCGGCCGGCCGCCCATCGTCTGAGCGCGGCTCAGCGCTCCGCACCGAAGGTCACGATTGCCTAAAGAAGAGCCCTGAGGGGGCCGATCCGAACGGCGCGGTCGATTCGCGTCGCTAGCCTGAAACGTGTGGGTGTGCTGAACGATGCGAAGCTGGGCTGGACGGTCTTGCGCGATCTCCTGCGTGCCCGACGGGTGCGCTCGAAGCTTGCCGGCCAGCTCGCCGCGCGCGCTCCGCTGAGCCGCCGCCGCTTCGAGATCGGCGTCTACTTCGCCGACGGCGACGTCAACCTCTACCAGGTCCGGCAGTGGTACAAGCCGCTGCTCGAGCTCTCCAAGACGCATCCCGTCGTCATCCTCAGCCGCAATCCGAGCGGAGCCAGCGCTCTGCTCGACGAATGCCCGCTGCCCGTCGCCTACGTGCGCAAGGTGAGCGAACTCGAGGACTTCATCGCCGAGCAGGATCTCAAGATCGTGTTCTACGTCAACCAGAACGCCCGCAATTTCCAGATGATGCGCTACGGCCGCCGGTGGCACGTGTTCATCAATCATGGCGAGAGCGACAAGATGTACATGACCACCAACCAGTTCAAGGCCTACGACTACAGCTTCGTGGCCGGCGACGCGGCCATCGCCCGGTTGAAGCGCGTGCTCTGGGATTACGACTTCGACAAGCGCGCCATCCCGATCGGCCGCCCTCAGGCCGACCATTACAGCGGCATCGTGCCGTTCGAGCGCGACGGCCGCACCGTGGTGCTCTACGCCCCCACCTGGGAGGGCGACCGGGCTGCGGCCGCCTACGGCTCCATCGCCTCGCACGGGGTCGGGCTCGTGCGCGACATCCTCTCGTCGCCCGATCACCGGCTGATCTACCGGCCGCACCCCCGGAGCGGTGTGCTCGATCCGGCCTACGCTGCGGCCAACCGCGAGATCGTGGCGGCCATCGCGGCGGCGAACCGTGACGACGCCACCGCTCAGCACGTGCACGACACCGGAGCCGAACTGGGCTGGCAGCTCGCGGTGGCCGACGTCGCCGTGGTCGACGTGTCGGCGATGGTCTACGACCGCCTGGCCACCGGTAAACCGCTGCTCATCACCCGTCCGGTGTCGCCGGATGCCGAGATCGACACCGGCGGATACCTCTCGGATGCCGAGTGGCTGCTCGCCGAGGATGCGCCCCAGGTGCGTGCCCGGATCGATCGGCTCTCGCACGACTCGGCCGCGAAGGTGCGGCTCGGCCGGTGGGTCACGCACTACTTCGGCGACACCTCGCCCGGGGCCGCTACCCGGAGATTCCATGGCGCGGTCGAGGGGCTGCTGGCGGAATGGGACCGCAACGCGGCACTGCACGCGCGCGACGAGCCGATCGACGAGCACGACGTGTATGCCGAGCACGACGAAGAGCGCTTCTAGACGCACCCTCGCCCGCCGACCACCGACGTGTTCGGGAGGCAACACGCCGCGCGAAGCACGGTGCCCGAGGCAGCTAACTGTGCCGGGAGCGCGCGAGCAGATACTTCGCGACGATCACGGCGATGCCCGAGATGAGCAGCAAGACGCCGGCCGTGACGAGCATCGGCGTGAAGTCGTAGCCCGTGGCGGCAAGCGCCGGCTCGCCCGCCGACGGATCGACGTGGACACCCGAGGCGGAGTGCGCATCGGAATTCGCCAGGGCGGCCGTGGCGCCGAAACCGAGCAGAGCCAGGGTGCCCAGCACGGCGGCGACGATGCGGTATTTCATGACATCCCCCTCACCGTGACCGACCGACCCGAAAGCTGACAAGCCTCGACTGAACATCCAGGCTACCACTCAGCTGTGAATAGCCGATATTCAGATGCGGATGTCAGGAAGCTCTGTGACGGATCCGTCGCGCGGTCCGGGCGCCTCGGTGATCTCCGTGCGCTTGCGCGACGGGACCAGCTTCGAGATGCCCTTCCTCTCGCCTTTTCCGGCCTTCTTCTGGCCCTTCTCCCGCTTGTCCGACACGGCCTTGGGCGCCTTCACCGTGATGGCGAGCTCCATCGGGAAGGTGAACGGCGGAGCACCGAACGCGGTGCGGGCGCTCTGGATGACGGTGCGCCCCAGCATGAGGTTGCCGACGCCGCCGATGGCTGCGCCGATGCCGAACGGAATGGCCCGGCCGACCACATTGGCGCCCTGCCCCACGGCGAATCTCTTCACGAAGACGTTGCGCAGCTGGTCGGCCACCGGTCCCACGACGAACTGCGGCAGACTGCTCGTCACCACCTGGCCCCAATAGGCGTTCCGGCTCACTCCACCCGTCGCCTGGCCGGCCATCTGCTTCAGCAGGTCGCTGCCGGCCTTGCCCATCAGCAGGGTCATCACGAGCGCGCGTGCCCGATCCGGGTCGTCCACGGCGATGCCGTGCACCTCGGTGACCGACTGGGCGAACAGGGCGGTGGTCTCGAGGAATCCGGCGGTCTCGACGGCGCTCAGTCCGAGTGAGATCCCGGTGCCGACGAAGGGCAGCATCGAGCTCGCGCCGACGGCGGCGCCGCCGCTGGTCACCGCTGTGACGTAACGGCGTTCGAGGATGACGAGGAGTTGTTCGGGTGAGGCGTCGGGATGCAGCCGCCGGATGCTGCGCAGATGGGCGAGCACGACCGGGCGATGGATGCTCAGCAGTCGGTCGATGTTGCGCTCGAGTCGAGAGGACATACTTCTACTCTGCTGTGTTCTGCTGAAGAGTGCGGGAGAATGGCGGGTTATGCGCCGAAATCGCCGGGCCGAGAAGTCGGTCGTCCAGTTCTCGATCGTCGACGCGCTGGTCGCCGGGCTGTTCGACGGCGTGTTCACCGTGGGGCGCATCGCCCGCAGCGGCACCCTCGGGCTCGGCTGCGGCGACCACATGGATGGCGAACTCGTGGTGCTCGACGGGGAGTTCCGGCTCTTCCACGGCGACGGGCGGATGACGGTGCTCGGCGCATCCGATTCGCTGGCCTTCGCCGAGGTCGTCGACTTCGAGCCGGAGAGTTCGGAACTCGTGGAGTCGGTGCCGTCTCTGGCGACACTGATCGCTGCGATCCACGAGCGGGTGGTGAGTGAGAACATCTTCCACGCGGTGCGTTTCGACGCCCATTTCACGTCGATCAGCCTGCGTGAGGCGAAGCGGCAGTCCAAGCCCTACCTCCCGCTGGCCGAGGCCGTGCACGATCAGCGCGAGAACGTCGTGACCGACGTCTCGGGCACGCTGCTCGGATTCATCGCGCCGCACGTGTTCCAGGGTGTGACGGTGGCGGGTGCGCATTTCCACTTCGTCGATCGCGACGGATCGGTCGGCGGGCACGTGCTGGGCATCGCGGGGGCCACCGGCACACTGGCGGTCGAGAGCTACTCGGGTGTCACCGTGCGGCTTCCGTCGTCGGCGGAGTATCTCGCGGCCGATCTCGACGTCGCCGACGCCGACGGCGCGATCCGGCACGCGGAATCGGACCATCAGCGGTGACGGGGGTGGATGGCGTCACGGAGCTTCTGGTGGAGTACCCGGTCGAGATCGTGCACCTGCTGGTGTCGTCGGTGCACCGCTACGAGGGGCGGCCCGCCGATGGTCCTCTGCCGGTGCCGGCAGGAGAGAACGAATCGCCGTCGTCGGTCGAGGTGCGGGCGGGTCTCGGCATCGTCGGTGACCGTTACTTCGGGCGACCTGCCCACAAGCGCGCCGCAGTGACGGTGATGGCGGCCGAGTCGCTCGACGCCGTGCAGGCAGAACTCGGGCTCGCACATCCGCTCGATCCCGCGGCGACGCGGCGCAACATCGTGCTGCGCGGGGTGCCGGTGGACGCGTTGGCTGGCGTGACGTTCAGTCTCGACTCGGGTGGGGGGCCGGTGCTGTTCCAGGGTCATCGGCCCGCGAATCCGTGTGCCTGGATGAATGTGACGCTCGCCGACGGCGCGCACAAGGCGTTGCACCGGCGAGGCGGCATACGCTCCGAGCCGCTCTCCGACGGCGTGCTGCGGCTCGGTCCGGCCACCCTGCGGGTGGCGGAGGAATTCTCGGTCGCCGAGCCGCCGCGGGGTTAGCGCATTCGTGGCACGGTCGATGTCGACGGGCGCTGCGATCGGCGGCAGGCTCGAGGTCGGGGTCCCACCTCTCCGAGCCTGTGGGGCGGCGCTGGGTGCGACAGCGTGGTCGGGTGACCCGGGCTCGCGCGGGTGTTGGCCTGCGTGTGCGGCGTCACAGCGGTCCTCGGTGTCGTGCGGATAAGTGGGGGATTCTCGCGATGCCTGTTCGGTCATCGTTCGGTTTGCGGTGGTGGTGGGTCGGGGGTGGTTGTGTAGGTAGCGCCTCTCGGGCTGGTCCAGGTCAGGCCGCGGGTGCCGTCTCGGGTGGGCGCCACTGTCCACCCGCCCTCGTGTTTGAGGTGGTGGTGGCGGGGGCAGAGGTGGGCGAGGTTGTCGGGGGTGGTGGTTCCGCCGTCGGCCCAGGGTTTGGTGTGGTCGAGTTCGCAGCGGTTGGCGCGGCGGCCGCAGCCGGGGAATCGGCAGGTTTCGTCGAGCATGGTCAGGGCGGTGCGGAGGATGGGGGATGGGGTGTAGCTCTCCCGGCCTGAGGGAGCGGTCGGAGCCGCCCTCGCCACGATGGTGGTTTCGCCGGTTTCGCCGGTTTCGCTGGTTTTGGTGTCGGTGATCGTGGCCGGGGTGTCGGGCGTGGCGGGGGTGGGGAGCGTGGTGGCTGGGCTGATCGGGCCTGCGGGCGTGGCGGGGGTGGGCTGGGGTGGTACGGGGCCGGCGACTGGGTGGTGTCGGTGGCGGGTGATGGTGACCGGTTCGCCGGTCTCCGGGCTGAGCAGGGCGCGGAGGAAGGTGGGTGCGCTTGCGGCGATGGTGCGGGTGGTGGCGGGGTCGATGGGGCCGTAGCCGTGCAGGGTGCCGGGGGTGTCGGTGGTGCCGGTGGTGCCGGCGATGGTGGTGGCGGGGGCGGTGATGAGGATG
>NZ_FNPZ01000003.1 GCF_900107435.1 Herbiconiux ginsengi | reverse complement strand
AGGAGCCCGTCGACGGCCTCCTTGTCACCGTGCAACACGTTGAACACGCCATCCGGCAGACCCGCCTCCTTGAACAGGGCGGCGAGCCAGTTCGCTGCCGACGGGTCTTTCTCGCTCGGCTTCAGCACCACCGTGTTCCCCGCTGCGATCGCGATCGGGAAGAACCACATCGGCACCATGGCCGGGAAGTTGAACGGGCTGATGATGCCCACCACACCCAACGGCTGCTTCGTCGAGTACACGTCCACCCCGGTCGACACGTTCTCCGAATACTCACCCTTCAACAGGTGCGGGAACCCCGTCGCCAACTCCACCACTTCCAGGCCACGCGTGATCTCGCCCGCCGCATCCGACAGCACCTTGCCGTGCTCGCTCGTCAGAATCTCCGCGAGCTCGCCCTTGCGCGCGTTCAACAACTCCCGGAACGCGAAGATGATCTGCTGCCGCCGGGCGATGGAGGTGTCACGCCAGGCCGGGAACGCGGCCTTGGCCGCCGCGACCGCCGCATCGATCTCGGCGCCGTTGGCGAGCGCGACGTTCTTCGTCTGGACTCCGCGGGCGGGGTCGTAGACCGGCGCCGTGCGGCCGCTCGTGCTCACGAACGCCTGGCCGCCGATCCAGTGGTTCACCACGGGCAGGGCGTCGGACTCAGTCGGGACGTCGATGACAGGAAGTGCTTCAGACATGGTTCCTACTTCTCTCCTACGAGCTGTTGCAGGCAAGCCTAGATGGTGGCTCTGACGGTTACCACCGTGGCGTGGACGCCGGTGTCGGTGGCCGGTGTCAGACTGTCCGCATGGACGCACTCGCCCCCCTTGTCATCGGTCTCCTGGTCGGAATCGCCCTCGGCGCCGCCACCGTGTGGCTGGTGCTGCGCGCCCGATCCGCCGTGCCCGCGGTCGATGCGGAGATCCAGGCCCGTCTCGAGGCCCAGGTGCTGCAGGCAGACGAGCGGATGCGCGAACTCGCCGAAGAACGCGCCTCGCTGCAGAGCCGGCTGGCCGCATCCGATGCCACCACCACCGCCTTGCGCGAGCAGGGAGTGCTGGCGCGCGAGCAGTTCGACGCGCAGCTCGTCTTCTTCCGTGAGCAGGCGCAGGAGCGTCTGGCCCAGCAGGAGACGCAGTACAAAGACCAGATCGCCACGCAGGAGCATCGGCTCGCCGACTTTCAGGAGCGGCTGCGGGCCATCCAGGCGGCTGAAGCTGCTCGGGTCGAAGAAGACGGCAAGGTGCTCGTGGCCCTCAGCCCCGTGCAGGAGAGCCTGAAGGCGGTGCAGGCGAAGGTCGTCGAGCTCGAGACGCAGCGCCAGCAGCAGTACGGCGAGCTCTCGCAGCAGCTGAAGTCGGCGACCGAGTCAGAAGAGCGTCTGCGGTCGACGGCGGAGTCGTTGGCCTCGGCCCTGCGCTCCAACAGCACCCGCGGCGTCTGGGGCGAGACCCAGCTGCGCAGCGTGGTCGAGGCCGCGGGGCTCATCGAGCGCGTCGACTTCGACGTGCAGACGAGCATCCTGAGCGACTCGGGGGCGGGCCGACCTGACATGGTGGTGCACCTCCCCGGCGGCAAGAACATCGCGGTCGACGCGAAGGTGCCGTTCGACGCCTACCTCGAGGCGAGTGCCATCTCGTCATCGGCGACAGGCCTCGAGGGTGAGCACCGCACGCAGCTGATGAAGAAGCACGTGAAGGCCCTGCGCGACCACATCTCGGCGCTCGGCACGAAGGGCTACTGGAACGGGCTGGAAGCCTCCCCCGACCTCGTCATCGCCTTCATCCCGAGCGAGTCGCTGGTGTCCAGCGCTCTCGAGGCCGACCCCTCGATCATGGAGTTCGCCTTCGGCAAGAAGGTCGCGCTGGCGTCGCCGGTGACCCTGTGGTCGGTGCTCAAGACGGTGGCGTTCAGCTGGCAGCAGGAGGTGCTCACCGAAGACGCCCGCAAGCTCTTCGACCTGAGCAAGGAGCTCTACACGCGCCTCGGCAAGACGGCGCAGCACATCGAGAAGCTTGGCAACACGATCGAGCGTTCCGTGAAGGACTACAACGCCTTCATCGGCTCGCTCGAGCGCCAGGTGTACCCCACCGCCCGCAAGCTGGCGGCTCTCAACAGCGAGAACCTCTTTCCCGAGCGCCCCGCGATCGAGGAGGCGCCGCGCGAGATCACGGGCCGCGAACTCCTGGCCGAACTCGAGTCCCCCACCCCCGCGATCGTGCTCTCGTCCGACGCAGCCGTCGCCGATGCTCCCGACATGAGCGCGCAGCCCGCCGCCGATCGCGAGGCCGACCAGGGTGGCACGGATGCCCGCACCGCCGCCCCCGCGTCCGCCCACGACGCCGAGGCGGCCGATGGCACTGCCGGGACACCCGGTGACACTGCCGAGGCCCCCGATGGCGAAGCCGAGGAGTCCGACGAGGAGCGAGTCGCCGAGGTCGAACGCACCGTGGCCGAACTCGACGCCCTGGGCAGCGGTGCGGCCCTCCGCGACGCCCTCTTCCTCGAGGGCGAACACGACCGAGTCATCGAAGTCGAGTTCGACCTCGACGACAAGTCCGGCACCACCGACCGCTAGCCCCCGGTCGCCGACGACCCCACGCCCACCGACTGCCGCCACCACCCGGCTGGACGGCCACCGTCGGGCCCCCGACAGCAATCCACGATTCCCGTCACCGTCAACACCGGCCCACCGACCGCGATCCACCACCCGCGTCATCAACGACTTAGGCCCACAGACCGCAATCCACCACCCCAAGCACCGACGACCCGGGCCCGCAGACCGCAAACACCCACCCCAAGCACCGACGATCCAGGTCCGCAGACCCCTATCACCCACCCCAGTTATCAACGTCTCGGGACACAGACCGCAATCACCCACCGACGTCGGCAACAAAGGTCAGACCGCCAGCCTGACACAGAGGCGAGGCGACCTCGATGATGCCTGCCCCATCCCCGCGCGGCGACGCGACGTAGAACACGAGCCGGCGGGGCGGCGGGTTTTGCCTCCCGCCGCCTTTGAGCTCCGCTCAACCCCTAGGCGGGAGGTGAAACCCGCCGCCCCGCCGGCGCCAGCGAGAAACTACGCCCGCGCCACCGAGAAGACGCGAACTACAACCACTTGGACACGAGGTGGTCGGCCTCGATGCGCCGAATCGTTCCCGAGTGCGACCGCAACACGATCGACTCCGTGCGGATGATCGGGCCGAGGCGCTTGACCCCGGCCACCAGGCCGCCGTCGGTCACGCCCGTCGCCACGAAGAAGGTGTTGTCGCCCGCAACCAGGTCGTCGGCCTCGAAGAGCTTGTCGATGTCGAGCCCGGCGTCGATGCCCTTCTGTCGCTCGTCGTCGTCCTTCGGCGCGAGCCTGGTCTGGATGAAGCCGCCGAGCGCCTTGATGGCGCACGCGGTCGCAACGCCCTCCGGGCTGCCGCCGATCCCGACGCACATGTCGATGCGGGTTCCGTAGCGAGCCGCGTTGATGCCGCCGGCGACGTCACCGTCGAGCATGAGTCGGGTGCCGGCGCCGGCGGCCCGGATGTCCTCGATCAACTGCTGGTGCCGCGGACGGTCGAGCACGGCGACGCGGATGTCACCGACATCCTTCCCCTTCGCCTTCGCCAGCGCGCGGATGTTGTCGCCGATGGGCCGGTCGATGTCGATGACGCCGATGCCGTCGGCATCCGTCACGATCTTGTTCATGTAGAACACCGAGGAGGCGTCGAGCATGGTGCCGCGGTCGGAGGCGGCCAGCATCGAGATGGCGTTCTGGCGGCCGGCGGCGGTGAGCGAGGTGCCGTCGATCGGGTCGACCGCGATGTCGCAGGCGGGGCCGCGGCCGGTGCCGACGTGCTCGCCGTTGAAGAGCATCGGCGCCTTGTCCTTCTCACCCTCGCCGATGACGATCACGCCGTCGAAGTCGACCGTGCCGAGGAATTTGCGCATGGCGTCGACCGCTGCGCCGTCGGCTGCGTTCTTGTCGCCCTTGCCGATGAACGGCTGCGCTCGGATCGCCGCGGCTTCGGTGGCCCGCACCAGCTCCAGCGCGAGGTTGCGATCCGGGTGTTCGTAGAGGTGTCCGCTGTCCGTCATTGGCCCGTCCTTTCGAGGGATTCCAGCCTATCGGCCCCGTTCCGCCCTCGCGGGCCTCGCTAGACTCGGAGGGACACGGCACCGGCCGGCGCGCAGCTGAACGCGCCCACCAAAGGAGATGACATGCCCATTGCAACCCCCGACCAGTATGCAGAGATGCTCGACAAGGCGAAGTCCAAAGGCTTCGCCTACCCCGCGGTCAACGTCTCCTCGTCGCAGACGCTGAACGCGGTTCTGCAGGGACTGGCCGAGGCGGAGTCGGACGGCATCATCCAGGTCACCACCGGCGGCGCCGACTACTTCGCCGGCCAGACCGTCAAGGCCCGCGCCACCGGCGCCCTCGCTTTCGCCGCGTTCGCCCACCAGGTGGCGAAGAACTATCCGATCACGGTCGCACTGCACACCGACCACTGCCCGCAGCCGGCACTCGCCGACTTCGTGCTGCCGCTCATCGCCGCCTCCGAAGAAGAGGTGAAGGCCGGTCGCAACCCCATCTTCCAGTCGCACATGTGGGATGGCTCGGCCATTCCGCTCGACGAGAACCTGAAGATCGCCGAAGACATGCTGAAGCGCACCAAGGCGATCAACGCCATCCTCGAGGTCGAGATCGGCGTCGTCGGCGGCGAAGAAGACGGCGTCAGCCACGACATCAACGAGCACCTCTACACGACGCTCGACGACGCGATCAAGACCGTCGACGCCCTCGGCCTCGGCGAGCAGGGGCGCTACATGGCAGCCCTCACCTTCGGCAACGTGCACGGCGTCTACAAGCCCGGCAATGTCAAGCTCAAGCCGGAGCTGCTCAAGGAGATCCAGGACGGCCTGCAGGCCAAGTTCGGCACCGGCCCGAAGCCGCTCGACCTCGTGTTCCACGGCGGTTCCGGCTCGTCCGACGCCGAGATCGCCGAGGCCGTGGCCAACGGCGTCATCAAGATGAACATCGACACCGACACCCAGTACGCCTTCACCCGCTCAATCGCCGGCACGATGTTCACCAACTACGACGGTGTTCTGAAGGTCGACGGCGAGGTCGGCAACAAGAAGGTCTACGACCCGCGCGCCTGGGGCAAGATCGCGGAGACGGCCATGGCCGCCCGCGTCGTCGAAGCCACCCAGCAGCTCGGCTCCGCCGGGCACTCGGGGAAGTAAGCGTCCAGGAGCAGATCGCGTGACCGACGAGCGACCGAAGCCGAAGTACGGAGAGCTGGCCCCCGAGGGCTGGGTCTGGAAGCCGCCGCAGGAGGCGGTTCCGGATGCGGACGAGTCCGCATCCCCCACTTCGGCGACGGCGCCGTCGGCACCCGCGACGGCAGCGCGTGCTGCGGGAGGCCCGGCAGCACCGGGAACTCCCGCAGCACCGCGCCCCATCGCGACCGGCGACCTGATCGTCACCTCGGTGCTGCTCGTGATCGGTCTCATCACGACGATCAACAGCATCTCGAGTCTTCTCGAGCTGCCGACGATCATCCAGCAGGTGCTCGACATCCAGAAACTCGACGTCACCTACACCGCCACCACGGCGGCGAGTCTGCTCGGAACGATCGGCGCGGTCGTGCTCGCGCTCATCTACGCGGCTGCCGTCTGGCTCTCGGTGAAGGCACTGCGGGCACGGCGGCGCGCCTACTTCATCCCGATCGCGTGCGCCATCCTCAGTTTCATGGCGCTCTTCTTCGTGCTGATGCTGGCGTTCTTCGCCGACGGCGCGCTGATCAACGCGATCGTCGAGACCCAAGGCGGCTAAGCGCCTCAGGCCCCTGTGGGATCAGCCGCGGTGGCGGCCGCCCAAGGCGCGGGTGTCCTTCTTGCCGGCGGTGTCGCGGCGCAGTTCCTTGGGGAGCGAGAACACCAGGTCTTCTTCGGCCGTCTGCACGGTCTCGATGTCGCCGTAACCGGCGCCGGCGAGGTCGTCGAGCAGTTCCTGCACGAGCACCTCGGGAACGGATGCACCGGAGGTCACACCCACGGTCTGCACCCCGTCGAGCCACTCCTGCTTCACCTCGTGCGCGTAGTCGACGCGGTAGGCCGCCTTCGCGCCGTACTCCAGCGCCACCTCGACCAGGCGCACCGAGTTGGAGGAGTTGGCAGAACCCACCACGATCACGAGATCGGCATCCTGAGCCACCTTCTTGATGGCGACCTGCCGGTTCTGGGTGGCGTAGCAGATGTCGTCGCTCGGCGGGTCTTGCAGGTTCGGGAACTTCTCGCGCAACCGGCGCACCGTCTCCATCGTCTCGTCGACCGAGAGCGTGGTCTGCGAGAGCCAGACCACCTTGTCGGGGTCTTTCACCTCGATGTCGGCGACCGCATCCGGGCTGCCGACCAGGGTGATGTGTTCGGGAGCCTCACCGGCCGTGCCCTCGACCTCTTCGTGGCCCTCATGGCCGATCAGCAGGATCTCGAAGTCGTCGCGCGCGAAGCGCACGGCCTCGCGGTGCACCTTCGTGACGAGCGGGCAGGTGGCGTCGATGGCCTGCAGGCCCCGATCGGATGCGCCCTGCACGACGGCGGGAGACACTCCGTGCGCCGAGAACACGACGTGCGCGCCTTCCGGCACCTCGTCGATCTCGTCGACGAAGATCGCGCCGCGCTTCTCGAGCGTCGTGACGACGTGCACGTTGTGCACGATCTGCTTGCGCACGTAGACGGGAGCGCCGTAGTGCTCGAGCGCTTTCTCGACCGCGACCACGGCCCGATCCACTCCTGCACAATAGCCGCGAGGGGCTGCGAGCAGCACACGCTTGGCACCGGGCACGGGGTTATCCTTTAGCCTGTTCCGTGTGCCGGGAATCCTCGGCATCGGGAGGCTGATGGTCGCATTGCTCACTCCCCGAGTCTACTTCGATCGATCTGTGCAACGGCCTGAAGGAGAGAACGCCCTGTGACCGACGCCCCCACCTTCGTCTCCGGGCCGCCCACGGCGGACAACCCGTGGCCGGTCGGCGAGTTGGCACAGAAGATCCGCGGCTACATCGAGCGACTCGGCACCGCGTGGATCGAGGGCGAGATCACCCAATGGGGTGTCTCGGGCGGCAACGTCTACGGCAAGCTCAAAGACCTCGAGGGCGACGCGACGATCGGGTTCACCATCTGGTCGTCGGTGAAGGCCCGCATCCCCGCCGACCTCAAGCAGGGCGATCGCGTGATCGCTCTGATCAAGCCGAACTACTGGGTGCGCGGCGGCACTCTCACCATGCAGGTGTTCGAGATGCGGCACGTCGGGCTCGGCGACCTGCTCGAGCGGCTGGAACGCCTGCGCGCCCAGCTCGCCTCCGAGGGTCTGTTCGATGCATCGCGAAAGAAGCCGCTGCCGTTCTTGCCTGGCGGTGTCGGTCTCATCACGGGCAAAGACAGCGACGCCGAGAAAGACGTGTTGCGGAACGCCCAGCTGCGCTGGCCGTCGGTGCGATTCCGGGTGGTTCACGCCACCGTGCAGGGCGACCGCACCGCGCGCGAAGTGGTGTCCGCCATCGAACTGCTCGACGCCGACCCCGAGATCGACGTGATCATCGTGGCGCGCGGCGGCGGCGACTTCCAGAATCTGCTGGGGTTCAGCGACGAATCGGTGGTACGCGCCGCGGCCGCCGCGACGACCCCCATCGTGAGCGCGATCGGGCACGAGGCCGATCGGCCCCTGCTCGACTCGGTCGCGGATCTGCGCGCCTCGACGCCGACGGATGCGGCGAAGCGCGTCGTGCCCGACGTCTCGGAGGAGCTCGCGCGCGTCGACCAGGCGCGCACGCGCATCCGGAGCCGGATCTCGGCCTTCGTGTCGCGCGAGGTCGAGCGGGTGGAGCAGATCCGCAGTCGTCCGGCGCTCTCGACACCCACCTGGATCATCGACTCCCGGTCGGAAGAGCTCACGCGATTCGTGGCCCGTGGCGACGAACTCGTCACCCGGGTCATCGAGCGAGAGAGCAACACCGTGCGCGAACTGGCCGGGCACCTGCGGGCGTTGTCGCCGCAGCGCACCCTCGACCGTGGATATTCCATCGTGCAGGGCGCCGACGGGCACATCGTGCGCGCCGCCACGGATGCCCCGACGGGCGCCCTTCTCACCATCACCGTCGCCGACGGCTCACTCGACGCCGTCTCCAGCGGCCCCCGCAGCGATCGATAGGATTGAACCATGGCATCCTCGCCCGCATCCGACGTCCAGGCGTTGAGCTATGAAGAGGCCCGCGATGAGCTCATCCGGGTGGTTTCCGAGCTCGAGCAGGGCTCCGCCACGCTCGAGCAGTCGCTCTCGCTGTGGGAACGCGGCGAAGCTCTGGCCTCCCGGTGCGAGGAATGGCTGATCGGGGCCAAGGAACGGCTCGACGCCGCCCGCGGCTCGGCGAGCGAGTAGGGCTCCGGATGGCGAAGAGCGCGAGCGGAACGAGCGGCGGGCGACCGATCGTCGCGGAGCTCGGCCGGCCCGAGACACCCGAGGAGACGGCTGCCCGCAAGGCCGAGCAGTCACGGCTCTACCGCGACCGCAAGACGTTGCAGAACCTGCTCTACGCGCTGCTGGTGTGCGTGGGTCTGGTGGCCGTGATCGTCTTCCTCGTGCCACGCAGCGAAGGCTCGTTGCTGCAAGCCGTCGACTACCAGAAGGTCGCCGCCGACGCACAGCCCTCGATGCCGATCGCCTTGGCCGTGCCGGAGTTGCCCGAGGGCTGGACGTCGAACGCCGCTGAGATCCGCACCTCGACGGGCGACGACATCGTGTCGTGGTACATCGGCCTGCTCACACCCGGCAACGACTACATCGGCATCACGCAGGCGCTCGATGCGAATCCGAGCTGGCTGAACGACCAGGTGGCGAAGGGGCGCGCCTCCGACGTCGTCTCGATCGGCGGCGTCGACTGGGATGTCTACGACAACCGCAGCACGGGTGCTGACGTCGGCAACGCGGCGTACGCGCTCACCACGGAGTCGGGCCGCGCCACCTATGTGGTGTTCGGCACGGCCGATCCTGCCGACATCGAGACGGTGGCGGCGGCTCTCGCCCACAACGTGCGCGAACAGGCGAACGGGGCCAGCGGCACGGGCCTCACCGGCGGCACAGACGGCACGGCTCCGGCCGGCGACGGAGAGAAGTGATGGCGAACATTCCTGCCTCCGGGTCCGATCCGGAATCCGCGACAGAGCCCACGACACCGTCGCGCGTCTGGGCCACCATGGTGCGCGGCAACGAGCGGTTCATCGCCGGCACTCCGAAGCATCCGCGTCAAGACGTCGAGACCCGCGCCGAGCTCGCACACCTCCAGACTCCGCGAGCCGCACTGCTCGGCTGCTCGGATTCGCGACTCGCCGCCGAGATCATCTTCGACCTGGGGCTCGGCGACCTGTTCGTCGTGCGCAATGCCGGGCAGATCGTCTCCGAATCGGCGGTCGGAAGCCTGGAGTATGCGGTGGAGGTGCTCGGCGTCGCCCTCGTGGTCGTGCTCGCGCACGACTCCTGCGGTGCGGTGCGCGCCGCGATCGACTCGCAGCTGCCCGACGCCGCCCCGCTGCCGGGCCACATCAAGACGCTGGTCGACCGCATCGTGCCGGCCATCGATCATGTCTCCACCGAGCGCTCGCCTGACGGCACCTTGCTCACTGTGCCGGATGCGGCCGAGGTGGGTCGAGCCCACCTGCGCGACACCGTTCGCCAGCTCTTGGAGTCCTCCGAGATCATCACGGCGGCAGTGGCAGACGGTAGATTGGCAGTGGTCGGTGCGAACTACCGACTGGCTGAGGGCCGCGCCGTCGCCGACATCGCCATCGGCGAGATCTGACCCCCGGCCGCAACCGGGCTGAACCCCGAACTCCGAACAACGCCGCTGCTCCGCGCCGCCGGCAGAAACGAAAGGACGACCACACAGTGGTGGACAACGCCCAGGACATCGAGTACCGCATCGAGCACGACACCATGGGTGAGGTCAGGGTGCCGGCGTCGGCGCTGTACGGCGCGCAGACCCAGCGTGCGGTGGAGAACTTCCCCGTCTCGGGAGACGTGCTCGAGCCCGCGCAGATCGCCGCTCTCGCCCGCATCAAGAAGGCTGCGGCCATCGCCAATGCGCAACTCGGCGTGCTCGACACCGGGATCGCCGACGCGATCGCCGCCGCCGCCGACCGCGTGGTCTCGGGCGAGTTCGACAAGGACTTCCCGATCGACGTCTACCAGACCGGCAGCGGCACCTCCTCGAACATGAACATGAACGAGGTGCTCTCCTCCCTCGCGTCGACCGCCCTCGGCTCGCTCGTGCACCCGAACGACCACGTCAACGCCTCGCAGTCGTCGAACGACGTCTTCCCCACCTCGGTGCACGTCGCGGTGACGAGCGCTCTGATCCACGACCTGATCCCCTCGCTCGAGCACCTCGCCGAGGCTCTCGAGTCGAAGGCGGTGCTCTGGGCCAACGCGGTGAAGTCAGGCCGCACCCACTTGATGGATGCGACGCCCGTCACCCTCGGCCAGGAGTTCGGGGGCTACGCCATGCAGATCCGCCTCGGCATCGAGCGGGTGCAGTCGGCGCTCCCCCGCGTCGCCGAGGTTCCGCTCGGCGGAACTGCCGTGGGCACCGGCATCAACACCCCGGCCGGGTTCCCGCAGCTCGTGATCAAGCTGCTCGCCGAAGAGACGGGGCTGCCGATCACCGAGGCTCGCGACCACTTCGAGGCGCAGGGCGCGCGCGATTCCCTGGTCGAGGCATCCGGAGCACTCCGTGTGCTCGCGGTCTCGCTCACGAAGATCTGCAACGACCTCCGCTGGATGGGTTCCGGCCCGAACACCGGCATCGGCGAGCTGCACATCCCCGACCTCCAGCCGGGCTCCTCGATCATGCCGGGCAAGGTCAACCCCGTCATCCCCGAAGCCGTGCTGCAGGTCTGCTCGCGGGTGATCGGCAACGACGCCTCGATCGCCTGGTCGGGGGCATCCGGAGCCTTCGAACTGAACGTGGCCATCCCCGTGATGGGGACGGCGCTGCTCGAGTCGATCCGCCTGCTCTCGAACTCGGCGGTGCTGCTGGCCGACAAGACCGTCGCCGGACTCGAGGCCAACCTCGAGCGCGCCCGCGCGCTGGCCGAGTCGTCGCCGTCGATCGTGACGCCGCTGAACCGCATCATCGGCTACGAGGCGGCGGCCAAAATCGCCAAGCACTCCGTGGCGAAGGGCATCACCGTGCGCGAGGCCGTCATCGACCTCGGCTTCGTAGAGCGCGGCGAGGTCACCCTGGAGCAGCTCGACTCCGCGCTCGACGTCCTCTCCATGACCCGCCCCCCGGCCGCCAAGTAGCCCTCCCTCTCCCGCCGGCTCCCCCGCCCGCCCGCGGGTTCCGGTTCGCTTCGGGAGGGCGAGGTCGCTTCGGGAGGACCCTCCGTCCTCCCGAACGGCGATCCCGGTCCGGAGCCCTCCCGAACAACGGCCCCCTCCCGGGGCGTCCGCCGACCCGCATCCTGGGCCGCCCTCCGGCGACCTGCCGAGGCATCCGTCGGACGGCCGCCTGACGCAGGCGCCCAGCTCACGAGGCGACGAACGCCGCCAGCGCACCGAACCAGAACCCGCCTAGAAGCGGCGGTCCGAGCGGGATGCGAAGGCCGGCGAGCTGCTCTCCCGCCAGGGCTCGGGCGCCCACGGCCGCGCCGGCCAGCACGGCAGTGGCGGCCGCCGCCGCGGGCAGGATTCGCGCATCCGTCACCGCCGCGACCCCGGTGAGCAACAAGCCGAGTTTCACGTCGCCCATCCCCACCCCACCCCAAGCCCAGCCCACGCCGAACACGACGACGGCCGCCCCGGCGGCCGCGAGCGGCCCGAGCACCGCAGGCGGATCACGCATCCCCACACCCGCCAGCGCCCAGGACAGCAGCACCAGCCCCGGCACCACGACCGTATTCGGCAGACGATGCGTTCGCGCATCCGTCACAGCCAAGGGCGCACTGACGGCGGCGAGGTAGAGCAGCGGCACGAGCGCGAAGGTCGACATGGCGCCGACACTAACCGAGCCGCTAATCGCGTCTCGGGTATCCGACACGTCTGTGCACAAGTGCGCGACCCGCGGGTGCTGTGCACACACGTCGATCCGTCAGTTCGTGCCGCAATTCCGGTCGGAAAGCGGCACGAACTGACGGATCGACGAGGTGGAGCGGATGCGTCAGAACCAGTGTGGCTCGAACCGAGCGCTAGGCCAGTTCGTTCGACTCCAGCATCTCGGTGACGAGGGCCGCGATCGCCGAGCGCTCCGAGCGGGTGAGCGTGATGTGCCCGAAGAGCGCGTGCCCCTTCAGGGTCTCAATGACGCTCGCGACACCGTCGTGCCGACCCACCCGCAGGTTGTCGCGCTGCGCCACGTCGTGCGTGAGCACCACCCGTGAGTTCTGACCGATGCGCGAGAGCACCGTGAGCAGCACGTTGCGCTCGAGCGATTGCGCCTCGTCGACGATCACGAAGGCGTCGTGCAGCGAGCGCCCGCGGATGTGGGTCAGCGGCAGCACCTCGAGGATGCCCCGGTCGATCACCTCGTCGAGCACGTTCTGCGACACCAGAGAGCCGAGCGTGTCGAACACCGCCTGCGCCCAGGGGTTCATCTTCTCCGCCGCGTCTCCGGGCAGGAAGCCGAGCTCCTGGCCACCCACCGCGTAGAGCGGCCGGAACACCATGATCTTCTTGTGCTGCTGCTTCTCGAGCACGGCCTCGAGACCGGCACAGAGGGCCAGAGCGGACTTCCCCGTACCGGCTCGACCCCCCAGCGACACGATTCCGACCTCCGGATCGAGCAGCATGTCGATCGCGACGCGCTGCTCCGCCGAACGGCCGTGCAGGCCGAAGACGTCGCGGTCGCCGCGCACCAGCTGGAACGAGTCCTTGCCCGTCACGCGCCCGAGAGCCGATCCGCGATCGGAGTGGATGACGAGACCCGTGTTCACCGGCAGGTCGCGCACCAGCGGCGTGGAGAGCGTCTCCTCGTCGTAGAGCCGCGACATCGCATCCGAACCGAGCGTGATGTCGGCCAGCCCCGTCCATCCGGAGTCCACCGCCAACTCGGCCCGGTACTCCTCGGCCGCGAGACCGATCGACGCCGCCTTGACGCGCAGCGGGAGGTCTTTCGACACCACCGTGACGGCGTAGCCCTCATTGGCGAGGTTCATCGCCACAGCCAGGATGCGCGTGTCGTTGTCGCCGAGCTGGAGACCGGAGGGCAGCACCGACATGTTCGAGTGATTGAGCTCGACCCGGAGCGAGCCACCCTCGGTGCCGACCGCGATCGGGAAGTCGAGACGCTCGTGCTGAACGCGCAGCTCGTCGAGGTTGCGGAGGGCCTGCCGGGCGAAATACCCGATCTCGGGGTCGTTGCGTTTGGACTCGAGCTCCGTGATGACGATCACCGGAAGAACGACGGCGTGCTCGGCGAACCGGAAGATGGCCTTCGGGTCGGACAGAAGAACCGAGGTGTCCAAGACATAGGTCACCTCGGTCGTCGATGTCGTACTCGCGGTCTGGGTGGTGCTTCGTGCGTCCTTTCCGGTGCTGGTCCCGCTGGTGTCTTGAGTCATGGGCTCGGCCACATCCACTCCAACCCCGAGCGCGCGGCGCTCGGTTCAGTAGGCGATCAGGCCACAGTCAGAGAGTCGAAACGTACTTATGTGGCCGTCTCGATCAGGCGCCATGCCTGATGTGTCCGACGCTACGACTGTCGGAGCCCGAGCGGGTTACGACACGCAGCCGAAGAGATTAACTTCGTGTTACACGGCTGTAATTCGTGACGCGCGTGATGAGCGTGGCCGAAGAGGTGGGCACGAAGGTGAAAGCCGCGGGCCGCGCTCAGACGACCCAGGGTGAGGCCGAGGCCGAGGCCGCGTCAGCGACCTCAGCCGAACATGTCGCCTCGCGCCGCAGAAGCGGCGGCGCGAGCAATAAGGGCCCGCCCAGCCGAAGGCCGGGCGAGCCCGAAAAGGTGGCGAGGCGGTACCCGGATATCACGCGCCCAAGACCCGTCGGCACCCGCGTCAGCTGCCGAAACGCCTCTGCCGACGCGAGTAGTCGCGCAGGGCGCGGAGGAAGTCAACCTCACGCACGTCCGGCCCCAGGGCCTCCATGAAGTAGAACTCGCTGTGCGCCGACTGCCAGAGCATGAAGTCGCTCAGCCGCTGCTCGCCCGAGGTGCGGATGACCAGGTCGGGATCGGGTTGCCCACCGGTGTAGAGGTGCTCCGCGATGAGTTCCTGGTCGATGGCCGCCTCGAGTTCGTCGAGTCCATGACCGAGCGCCCGATGCTTCTGGATGATGCTGCGCACGGCGTCTTCGATCTCCGAGCGGCCGCCATAGCCGATCGCGAGGTTCACGTGCATGCCCGGGTTCGTCGCAGTGCGGGCCTCCGCGCCGTCCAGGGCGGCGATCAGGGGTTCCGGCAGACCGACATCCGTTCCGACGTGCTTGACGCGCCAGTCTCGATAGCGCGAGATGTCGTCGGCGAGGTCGGCGATGATCTCGATCAGCTCGCCGAGCTCCTCCCCCGAGCGGTTCTTCAGGTTGTCGGTGGAGAGCAGGTAGAGCGTCACCACCTCGATGCCGAGGTCATCGCACCACACCAGGAATTCGAGGAACTTCGCGGCCCCCGCCCGGTGCCCGTGCGCCGCGGTCTCGAGCGACCGCTGCTTCGCCCAACGGCGGTTGCCGTCGAGGATCATCGCCACGTGCTTCGGCAGCACCGCCTCATCGAGATGCTTACGGATGCGCCGCTGGTAGAGACGGTAGAGCAACCCCTTCCCGACCCTCTGCTGGCGATTCGACACATCGATACGCTACTCGCTCGCGGCGCGGTCCACCTCCACGGAGGCCGAGTACGGGGCGTCCGGCCTCTCAGCGGCCGCCCTGCGGAGCTGGCGTAGTCTGGCCTCATGGCCGCGCCCGAATCCCCCGCCCCCGCCGACCCCGGGCGCCAGCCGGGCGCTCACCCCGGTCCTGAGACGCGCGCGAACCAGCTCGCCGGAACGACGGATGCCGCGGCTCGAGCCGCTGCGGCGAACGACTCCCCGGCCGACGGCGGCCCCGACCTGCCCAACATCCCGCTGCTCGACGACGTCATCGAGCATCCGGCCGCCGACCTCAAGCCCACCTGGCGCGGGTGGATCCACGCCGGCACGTTCCCCTTCACCATCGCCATGGGAATCGTGCTCATCTCGGTGGCCCAGGGCGCACCGGCGAAGTGGGCCGGCGCGGTCTTCATGCTCACCTCGATGCTGCTGTTCGGCAACTCGGCGCTCTACCATCGCTTCAACTGGAAGCCGAAGACCAAGCTGCTGCTGAAGCGCATCGACCACGCGAACATCTTCCTCCTGATCGCCGGCACCTACACGCCGATCGCCGTGCTCGCCCTGCCCCCGGAGAAGGGGGTGCTGCTGCTCAGCCTGGTCTGGGCGGGCGCGCTGCTCGGCATCGGGTTCCGGGTGTTCTGGATCCACGCGCCCCGCTGGCTCTACGTCATCCTCTACCTGGCGCTCGGCTGGGCCGCCGTGATGTACCTGGTCGACATCTTCCAAGCCAATCCCGCTTCGATGGTGCTGGTCATCGTCGGCGGTCTCGCCTACACGCTCGGTGCCGTCGCCTACGGCCTCAAGCGCCCGAACCCGTTCCCGGGGCGCTTCGGGTTCCACGAGATCTTCCACACCCTGACCGTCGTGGCGTTCCTCTGCCACTGGACCGCCATCCTGCTGCTCGCCGTCAACCCGCCGTTCAACGGCTAGCGACCGGCGGGGTCGGTTCCGCTCCCGGCACCCTCGGGGCCGGAATCGCCCTCGACGGCGTTCTTCGCGGCGAGCTCCGCCTCGAGTTCCTGCCGCACCTGATCGCGGTAGTTCACGCGGCGCACGCGGCGCACCATGTCGATGATGAGCAGCACGGTGACGATCGCCACGAGGAAGGTGACGATGAACCCGATGATGCCCGGCGTGACGGTGTCGGGATCGGGTGTGACGGCATCGTCCGCGAGAACGGAGCCGGCGAGCGACAGCACGGCGCCGATCATTCGGAGTCCTCGATCCCGTCGAAGAGGTCGGTCTCCGGGGACGGCACGGCGACCTTCGAGTCCGCCAGCTGGAAGTCCTCATAGGGCCAGGCGCGCTGCTGCACGTCATTCGGCCAGAAGAAGAAGGGGTGGTCGGGCGCGACCTGACTGGCGTGAGCACGCAGAGCGGTGTCGCGCACGTCGAAGAAACCGCCCGAGGGGATGCTGATGGTCGCGAGGTACGGGCGGTCCTGCATCCAGCCGCGCATCTCGGTGAGCGACGCGAGGAAGGGGTTCTCCGGGTCTTCGGACTCCAACAACTCGTAGACGGCCTGGAACCGTTTGGGGTTCATGATGCGGTCGTAGTAGAGCTTCGAGATCTGCCAGGCCGGCCCCGCGTCGGCGTAGGCGGATGCGTCGGCAGCCGCCTCGTAGGCCAGCGCCGAAATCTCGTGGCAGCGGATGTGGTCGGCGTGCGGGTAGCCGCCGGCCTCGTCGTAGGTGATGAGAACGTGCGGCCGGTACTCGCGGATCAGCTTCACCAGGGGTGCCGCCGAGGTGGCGACCGGGATGGCGCCGAAGGAGTTCACGGGCACCGGGTCGCCCGATCCGGGCTCCTGATATCCGGAGTCGGCATAGCCCAGCCAGCGGTGCTGGAAGCCCACGGCGGCCTGCGCGGCCGCCATCTCCACCCGGCGGAGGCCCGCCATGTCGCGCTCGGCCCAGACGCGGGGCTCGAGCCCTTCGTTGAGGATCGACCCGCGCTCACCGCCCGTGCAGCTGACCACCATCACGTCGACTCCGCGGTCGAGGTAATAAGCGTAGGTGGCGGCGCCTTTGCTCGACTCGTCGTCGGGGTGGGCGTGCACGGCCATGAGGCGCAACGTCAGCGGTCTCAACTCCTCAGGAATAGCAATTAGCCTGGTACCAAGCCACCACCAAGACTAATTGTTTTCCCCCAGGAGTATGCGCGTGAGCACCGACGACGAGATGCAGCCAGTCGCGCCGGCGGCACCTCCGGAGTCGGCAGCGATGCAGCAGCGCTACGGCCGCACCCCTGGCCGCAGATTGCGCGGCCGACTGATCGCGTGGCTCACCGGGGCCGGGGTCGCCGTGGTGGTGACGGTCTGGGTGGTCTGGGCAGGACTCGACGGCAGCTCGGCCACGATCGACACACAGGACACCGCACACACCGTGATCGACTCACGCAGTGTCGAGGTGGAGTTCGACGTCACCATCCCGCGCGGGTCCACCGCCAGCTGCGCGGTGCAGGCGCTCAGTGAGAAGTTCGCGGTGGTGGGCTGGAAGATCATCGACGTGCCCGCATCCGATCAGGCCACCCGCTCGTTCTCGGAGACCGTCAGAACCAGTGAACTCGCGTCGACGGGTTTGATTTACGACTGCTGGCTCACATAGTCTTTCTTGATCGTCCGGGCCGGATCGGCTCGGGCGAACGCATGCTCAAGGGAGTATTTCGATGGCTGAAGACACTCAGATCACCTGGCTCACCCAGGAGGCCTACGACCGCCTGTCGAACGAGCTCGAACAGCTGAGCGGCCCCGCCCGCATCGAGATCGCCAAGCGCATCGAGATGGCGCGCGAAGAGGGCGACCTCAAGGAGAACGGCGGCTACCACGCCGCCAAAGACGAGCAGGGCAAGATCGAGGCGCGCATCCGTCAGCTCACGCAGCTGCTGCGCACGGCCGAGGTCGGCGAGACGCCGGAGAGCCACGGCGTGGTCGAGCCCGGCGTGGTCGTGACGGCGCTGGTCGCGGGCGGCGAGGAGCGCTTCCTGCTCGGCAGCCGCGAGATCGCGGGCAATGCGGATCTCGACGTCTACAGCGAGCAGAGCCCACTCGGTTCGGCGATCATCGGCCTGAAGATCGGCGAGACCACCACCTACACGGCCCCCAACGGCCGCGACATCACGGTCGAGGTCACGAACGTCGAGACCTTCGAGGGCTGACCCCCTTCCCTCTCCCCTCTCCCCTCTTCGCGACCCGCCAAAAAACGCCCTGAACCGGAAGGTTCAAGGGCGTTTTTTGGCGGGTCGCGAGGGGTTTACTGCTCGACGCGGAGTTCGAAGCCCGCGTCGCGGAGCTTCGCAATGACCTGGTCGCGGTGGTCGGGGCCGCGGGTCTCGATGTGCAGTTCCAGTTCCACCTGGCTGATCTGCAGTCCTTTGCCGTGCCGGGTGTGCTGCACCTCGACGACGTTCGCGTTCGCCTCGGCGACGAGTTCGGCCGTGCGCGCGAGCTGACCCGGGCGGTCGGGCAGCATGATCCGCAGTTTCAGATAGCGATCGGATGCCGCGAGACCGTGGCTGATCACGCGCTGCATGAGCAACGGGTCGATGTTGCCACCGGAGAGCACGACGACGGTCTTGCCGGTGTCGTGCACCTGACCCGACAGGATCGCGGCGACTCCCGCAGCGCCCGCGGGCTCGACGACCTGCTTCGCCCGTTCCAGCAGCACCAGCAGGGCTCGGGCGATGTCGGCCTCGGAGACGGTGACCACCTCGTCGACCAGCTCGCGGATGATCTCGAAGTTGAGGATGCCCGGCTTCGACACGTGGATTCCGTCGGCGATGGTGGGGCTCGTGGTGATCTGGGTCGGCTCCCCCGCTGCCAGAGACGGCGGGTAGGCGGCCGCGTTCGCCGCCTGCACGCCGATCACGCGCACGGTGCGCCCCTCGGCCGCCGCGCGCTGCTTGACCGCGCTGGCGATGCCGGCGATGAGACCGCCGCCGCCGATCGACACGACGAAGGTGTCCGCATCCGGGACCTGGTCGAGCATCTCGAGGCCGAGCGTGCCCTGACCGGTGACGACGTCGATGTGATCGAAGGGCGGGATGATGACGGCCCCGGTCGCCTGCGAGAACTCGGCCGCCGCGCGCATGGCCTCTTCCACCGAGTGGCCGCGCAGAATGACGTCGGCCCCGTAGCTCCGGGTTGCCTGCAGTTTCGGCAGCGGAACGCCGATCGGCATGAAGATGGTGGCCTTGATGCCGAGCTCCCGCGCCGCGAAGGCGACGCCCTGGGCGTGGTTGCCCGCGGAGGCGGCCACCACCCCGGCCGCCTTCTCGGTGTCGCTCAGCGACGAGATGCGGTTGTAGGCGCCGCGGATCTTGTACGACCCGGTGCGCTGCAGGTTCTCGCACTTCAGGAACACCGGCGAACCGACGATCTCGGCGAGGTAGCGGGAGCTCTCCATGGGCGTGACCTGCGCGGCCTTCGCCACGCGGGCGCGCGCGTTCTCGATGTCGGACAACGTGGGGCCCGCGAAAGTGGTGTCGGACTCAGACATTCAGGGGAGGTTCCTTACGGCTCAGTAGGGTCGGGTCACGCCAGGTTCCCCCGGCGATGTAGTTGATCATGACGTTGAGGGTGGCGACGACCGGCACCGCGAAGAAGGCGCCGGCGATTCCGGCGATCATCGAACCGCCCGCCACCGCCAGCACCACCGCGAGCGGATGCACGCGCACCGCCGTGCCCATCACGAGCGGCTGCAGCACGTGGCCTTCGATCTGCTGCACCAGCAGCACGACGCCGAGCATGATGAGCGCGATGACGGGACCGTTGTAGACCAGGGCGATGAACACGGCCACGGCACCCGTGACGACGGCGCCGATGATCGGGATGAAGGAGCCGAGGAACACCAGCACGGCGATGGGGATCGCGAGCGGAACCTGGAGGATGAACGCGCCCAGCCCGATGCCGACCGCGTCGATCGAGGCCACGAGGATCTGCACCTTCACGAAGCTCTGCAGCGTGTTCCAGCCCGCCTTGCCCGCGCCGTCGGTAGCTGCCCGGGCCCGCCGCGGGAACAGCCGCACGATCCACGACCAGATGCGCGCGCCGTCGATGAGGATGAACAGGGTCGAGAAGAGGGTGAGCAGAACGCCGGTGAGGATGTGACCCACACTCGAGCCGACGGCCGCCGCGCCCGAGAGCAGGGCCGCGCTGTCCTGCTGGATCGCGGCCCAGGCCTGAGCCACGTAGGCGTTGAAGTCGGCCTCCGACACCTGCAGCGGCGAGTTCGCGAGGAACGTCTTGAGGTCGTTGTAGGAGTTCATCGACTGGGTGCGCAGATCGTCGAACCCGGAGGTCACCTGTGTGACCACCAGAAAGACGAGCCCCGTCACCACGACGATGGTGCCGAGCTCCGCGGCGGCGATCGCCGCCCAGCGCGGCCACCTGTGCCGCACCAGGAAGTTCTTGAACGGCACCAGCAGTGCCGCGAGCACCACGGCGATCAGGAGCGGGATGATGAGCAGTCGCAGCTGGATGATGAGGAAGACCAGAACGCCCAGCACCGCCAGCACGACGAGGATGCGCCACGACCAGGCGCCGGCGATGCGCATGCCGAGCGGCACCGAGTCGTCGCCCGAGCGACCGCGCGACGAGGAGCCGGATGCGGACCCCGGCCCGGCGAGGACCGTCTTGCGCCGCGTCAGCCTTTTCCTGGGCGTCGGCTCCGTGTCTGACATGAGCCAAGTCTAGGAGCGGATGTATGCACCCGCCCGCATGCGCTCGAGACTCCCAGCCCGCGCGCTCAGGACTCCCAGGGCTTTGCAGTCACCGGGGCCGGGTCGAACTCGAGATGGAGCCGCGAGTCGATCTCCGGCACGAAGCCGGCGGGGTGCTGCACCGAGATCACGGTGCCGTCTTCGAGCGCCACCGCGGTGCGCCGGAACGAGCCGAGGAAGCTGGTCGAGACGACGTCCACTGGAACCCCGGAGGAGGCGAAGCGGATGTCCTCCGGCCGCACGAACACGATGACGTCGCCGTCGGTGATGGTCGTGTCCAGCAGCGGCAGCCGCACGCCGCAGAGCTCCGCCCAGCCCGCCTTCGCGGTGGCCCGCAGTCGGTTGCTCAGCCCCACGAACTCGGCCACGAAGGGCGACGCCGCCCGGGCGTAGAGGTCTTCGGGCGGGCCGATCTGCTCGATCGTGCCGGCGCGCATCACGGCCACCCGGTCGGCGACGGCGAGTGCCTCCTCCTGGTCGTGGGTGACGAAGAGCGTCGTGATGCCGAAGTCCTGCTGGATGCGCCGGATCTCGTCGCGCAGCTGCACCCGCACCCGCGCATCCAGGGCCGAGAGCGGTTCGTCGAGGAGCAGCACCCGGGGCTCGGTCACCAGGGCACGCGCGAGCGCCACGCGCTGCTGCTGGCCGCCGGACAGTTCGTGGGCGTAGCGGGCGCCGAAGGAGCCGAGGCCCACCATCTCGAGCGCGTTCCCCGCGCGGAGGCGACGCTCGTCGCCGTCGACCTTGCGCATCCGGAGCCCGAACTCGACGTTGGCGAGCGCGGTCATGTGCGGGAAGAGCGAGTACGACTGGAACACCATGCCGATGTCGCGCTTGCGGGCGGGCAGGTGCGAGACATCCGTGTCGTCGATGAGCACGGTGCCGCTGGTGGCCACCTCGAGGCCCGCCAACACGCGGAGGGCGGTGGTCTTGCCGCAGCCGCTCGGGCCGAGCAGGGCCACGAACTCGCCGGGTTCGATCACCAGATCGATGCCGTCGAGGCCGCGGTGACCGCCGGTGAACTCCTTGACGATGCCCCGGAGTTCCACCTGGGACCCGGGTGAGCGTTCCGCGACCGGCAGGGGTTGCGGGCGGGAGATCGAGAGCGTCATGCGACTGCTTTCTCTGAAGGGGTGGGCAGGGGGCGGCGGCCGCGGCGACCTCGTCGCCCGCCGCCGGACGGGGTGCCGCCGATGCGGCCGATGGCGATCAGCAGCACGAAGGCGAACACCAGGGCGAGCAGAGCGAAGATCACGGCCACGAAGGGGTCGGCCTTGTTCACGACCACGAGGGCCGTCTGCAGGTTCACCCGGTTCAGCAGCGCCGCGATCGTGAACTCGCCGAGCACCACGGCCACCGAGATGAAGGAGGCCGCGAGCAGTCCGCGCCGGATGTTCGGCACCACCACCCGGAACAGGATGGTGAGCCAGCCGGCGCCGAGCGACCGCGCCGCCTCGCTCAGGGTGACCACGTCGACCGCCACCAGGTTGGTCTGGATCGACCGGAAAGCGTACGGCAGCACGATGACGCCGTAGGCGAAGGCGAGCGTCCACACCCCGCTGCCGAACATCCGGGCGATCACGGAATAGACCGGCGCCAGGCCCACCACGAGAACGATGGCCGGGATGGTGATCGGGATCAGGCAGACGAATTCCAGCACCCGCTGCAGCTTCGGGAACCGGATGCGCACGAGCACCATGGTGGGCACGAGCAGCACCAGCATCACCACGACGGTCACCACGGCGAGCAGCAGCGAGTTGCCGAGTCCGGTGAAGATCGGCTTGTACTCGTTGCCGAGTCCGCCGCCGAAGACGGCCGCCCAGCGGCTGAAGTCGTAGCCGCCACCGAGTCCCTTGCGGAGGGTGAACTCGATCATCGCCGCGATCGGCACGAGGAAGAGCAGACCGATGACGCCCACGATGATCCAGCGGGCGCGCCGCGACGGGCCGGGATGCACGTCTTCCATCAGCCGGCTCATCGCTGCCACCGCGCAGCCCGCCGCATCAGCACCGAGTAGATCGACATCACCACGATCATCACCACGATCATCCCGAGGGCCAACGACCCGGCGAGGTTCTCCTGGCCGAGCACGGTCTCGCTGGTGAGCGCACCGCGGATCTGCAGCGGCACGATCTGCGAGCCCTGGCTGGTGAGGGCGGCGGCGGTGGCGAAGGAGGAGAACGCGTTCGCGAACAGCAGCAGCAGGCATCCGAAGAACGACGGCAGCAAGACCGGAACGCCGACGTGGCGCCAGTAGCTGAGCGTGCTGCCGCCGAGCATCGCGTTCGCCTCGGCCCATTGCGGCTTGAGGCTCTCGAGCGCCGGCGAGAAGGTGATGATCATGAGCGGCACCTGGAAGTAGATGTAGGGCAGGATGAGGCCCGGCGTGTCGTAGAGCCAGACGCCGTTCGCGAAGATGTCGATGCCCAGGCTGTCGCGGAGGAACACCGTGATCATGCCCTGGATGCCGATGGTCGCCACGAAGGCGAAGGCGAGCATGACGCCGCCGAACTGCGCGAGCACGCCGCTGGCCGCATCGACGACGGAGCGGAGTACGCCCGTGGGCTTCGCGCCGATCAGGGCGTAACAGAACAGCGCACCGAGCAGGGCGCCGATCACGGCGGTGAGCGCGGAGAGCCAGAGCGAGTTGCCGAAGGCGTTCAGCACCACCGGATTGCCGAGGGCGATGAGGTTGGAGAGGGTGAAGCCGCCGTCGCCGTCGAGGAACCCCGTCACCAGGGCGATGACGGTCGGCAGGCCCAGGAAGAGCAGCACGTAGGCGGCGAACGGCACGAGGCCGAGCGCGCTCGTGGGGAAGCGCACCCGGCGCGCTGCCCGTGGGGAGGCAGGGACGACCGGTGAGGTGATCGTGGCTGTCATCGGTCGTCCCTGTCTGCTGCGTCCTACTGGACGGCAGCGGCCCACTTCTCGCCGAGGAGGGCGGATGCGGCCTCGGCCTGGTCGGCATCGGGCACGACGGTGTCGCCGTCGACCGCGGGCAGAGCCGAGAAGAGCTCCTTGTCGATGGTTCCGGCCTCGGCCATGGCGTCGGCGCGCACCGGGCGGGCACCGCCGGCGAGCCACAGGTTCTGGGCGTCGTCGCTGTAGAGGAACTCCTGCCAGAGGCGCGCGGCCGCCGGGTGCGGCGCATCCTTGTTCACGGCCTGGTTGTAGTAGCCCGCGTAGCCGTCACCGGGGAGGATGGTGACCTTCCAGTTGCGCTGGCCGTCGAGGTCCTTGCCGTAGCCGACGTTGAGGTAGTCCCAGTCGAAGACGACGGGGGTCTCGCCGCTCGCGATGGTCGCGGGGGTCGGGTCGATCTTCACGAAGTTGCCGGCCTTGTTCAGCTCGGAGAAGAAGTCGATGCCGGGCTGGAAGTCGTCGACCGATCCGCCGTTCTGCACGGCGGCCATGCCGACGGCGGCGAAGGCCGCACCGGCCTGGGTCGGGTCGCCGTTGATGGCCACCTTGCCCTTGTAGTCGGCGCCGAGCAGGTCGTCGAGGCTGGTGGGCTCCGGAACCGCGTCGGGGTCGTAGCCGATCGCCATGTATCCGCCGTAGTCGCCGACCCAGAGGCCCGACTGCTCCTTCAGGGCGTCGGGGATGTCGGCCCAGGTCGCCACCTGGTAAGGCGCGAACTGGTCGGTGTTGGCGAGTGCGACGGCAGCGCCCACGTCGAAGACGTCGGGCGCGGTGTCCTGGCCGGCGAGGTTCTGCGCGGCCTGGATCTCCTCAGCGCTCGAAGCATCCGGAGTCGCCTCGTTGATCGTGATCTCGGGGTACTTCTCGGCGAAGGCGTCGAGCACGGCGCCGTAGTTGGCCCAATCGCGAGGCAGGGCGATGACGTTCAAGGCGCCTTCGGCCTTGGCCGCCTCTTCGAGGCCCGAGAGGCCGCCGAAAGCGTCGAGGTTCGTGGCGGTGGCGGCGTCGGTTCCGTTTCCGTCACCGGTCGCGGTGGCGCTGGCCGAGCATCCGGTGAGTCCGAGGGCGAGGGCTGCGGCGACGGCGACGCCGGCGAGCGCGATGCGCTTCGTGAACAAGTGGTCCTCCATGGTGACGGCCCCAGGCCGCCCGCGCTGTGTACGGGCTGTTCTCTGCCGGGAAGGGCCGACGTCTTGGAGGCTAGGGTCACGAGTGGTCGGGGGGTCGTCTGGGCGCCGTCGTCGTTCTGAACCGGTGATGAACGGCAGATGACGCTGTCGCCGGGGGCGTCGGGACCGGATGTCCGACGCTGTCGGTAGGGTCGTATCCGATGGTCGAGACGATTTCACCCGCACTGGCGCGCCGCGTCGCCCTGGCCGCGCAGGGGTTCGGTGCGCCCCGCGTCGCACAGCCGGGCACCCGGCAGTTCGGCCTCCTGCTGCGGCGGCTGGGATTGCTGCAGATCGATTCGGTGAACGTGTACGAACGAAGCCACTACCAGCCGGTCTTCGCGCGCTTGGGCGGCTACGACAAGGCCCTGCTCGACAAGCTCACCTACGGGCGCGGGGTCACGGAGTACTGGGCGCACGAGGCATCCTTCCTCCCGATCGAGACGCTGCCCCTGATGGAGTGGCGCAAAGCCGACTACCGCGACTACTACGCGTCGCATCCGGAGTCGTGGGGAGCCTCCAATCCCGAGACGATGGCGTGGCTGCTGGCCGAGCTGGAGGCGAAGGGGCCGTTGCGGGCGAGCGACATCGAGCACGAGTCGAACAAGCGGCAGGGGCCGTGGTGGGGCTGGTCGGACGTGAAGCGCGGGCTCGAGACGATGTTCCGGCAGGGCGACGTCGTGTCGGCGGGGCGCATCCGCTTCGAGCGTGCCTACGCACTGCCCGAGCAGGTGCTGCCTCCTGCGGTGCTGAACACCACGGTGCCGCGAACCGAGGCCGTGAGGGAGCTGGTGTCGATCTCGGCACGCGCGCACGGTATCGGCACGGCGAAAGACCTGGCCGACTACTTCCGGCTGAAGCAGGTGGATGCTCAGCCCGCCATCGACTCGCTCGTGGAGAGCGGTGAGCTGCTGCCGGTGACGGTCGACGGCTGGAACCGTAAGGCCTGGCTGCACCGCGACGCCCGGCTGCCGCGACGTCTTTCGGCCGCTGCCCTCCTGTCACCCTTCGACCCGGTGGTCTGGGAGCGGGATCGGGCGCTGCGCCTGTTCGACTTCCACTACCGCATCGAGATCTACACCCCGCAGCCGAAGCGGGTCTTCGGCTACTACGTGCTCCCGGTGCTGATCGACGACCGCATCCCGGCCCGCGTCGACCTGAAGAGCGACCGGCAAGCCGGTGTGCTCCGCGTGCAGGCCGCCTGGGCGGAGCCGGGTCTCCTGCCCGACGACGTGCCCCGTATCGCACAGCTCCTCCGCGACGCGGCCCGATGGCAGGGGCTTCCCGGCGACGTGGAGGTCATGGCCCGCGGAACCCTGGCAGACGCACTCCGCGCCGAGTTGGCTGCGATCTGACGCACCGATCGCAGACCGCGAGCGCGCGCACGTCTCCACTCCGGTGGTGCGAGCATCCAGTCTTGTCACCCTAGTTCGGCACCGGTGCCGAACCCAGCCCCCAGGTGCCGTGCCGACCAGCGATGCTCACCCCGGGCGACGATGGCCCGGATCACGGTCACGACCCGATCCCACTCCCCCATCACCTGGTCGTAGCTGAGCCGCACCACCAGATATCCGAGTTCTGCCAGGGCCAGGTCGCGGCGACGATCCTCCGCGTACGCCTCCGGCTTCGTGTGCCACTCGCGACCGTCGGTCTCGATGACGAGCCGGTCGCCGACCAGCAGGTCGACGTAGCCGACCCCGCGGATCTTCACCTGGCTGCGCGAGGCGATGTTGTAGCGGCGGAGGCCGAGCCGCGCCTTCGTCTCCAGCCCCGACGCGGCATTCGGGTCGGTGAGCGCAAGGTACGCACGGTACTTCGCCGGCAAGTCTGCGCAGAGGAACTCCAGTTCGGTGCGGGAGATGCGCCCGGAGTGCAGCGCCGAATCAAGGGTCACGATCGCGTCCATCTTGCTCTGACACGTGATGGAGTGCAGCAGCGCCCAGTCGACGGAGTCGACCGGGCCATCGGGCTCGTCGAGGCCGTCGGCGCGGTACGAGCGGTGGACGACGATGCCGAAACGCTCGGGGCGACCGAGCGGAACGCGGCGGTCATGCGGCGAGGAGAGACGCGTCGAGTCGGCCGGCACCCGGACGTGCAGTCGGTGATCCGTCGCGCACCAGAGACCCGAATGTCGCAGCACGGAGAGACAGGAGACGCGACCGCCCACGCGCACGGCACGCACCACGGATTCGGGAGCACCCGGGAGGGCGACCCACCCGCGTCGCACACGCTCTACGTCTCCGCGCGCGACGGCGTTCTTCACGTCGCTGGTCCGGATCCCGACCGCCGAAAGCTGCGCTAGTGAGCCCACGCCCCCGAGTCGCGCGAGCATCTGACGAACCTGATTCATGCTCACTATTATGATGGACGCCGTAATGCACAAAATGAAGAGGACCGGGGGCCCATGTGGCACCGGTCCTCTTCATTTCCTGCGTTATGGCGGCTAGAAGGCGCCGCCCATCTCGTGGAGGCGCTTCACACGGTCGGGAATCGGGGGGTGCGTCGAGAAGAGCTTGTCGATGATGCCGGGCTTGTTCGGGTCGGCGATCCACATGTGCGACATCGACGACGACTGGCGCTGCAACGGGCGTCCGTAGGCGGCCAGCTTCTCGAGGGCGCTGGCCAGAGCGTCCGGATGCCGCGTGGTGATGGCGCCGGTGGCGTCGGCCAGGTATTCGCGCTGCCGGGACACAGCGAGCTGCACGACCGTCGCCACGAGCGGCGCGACGATGATCGCGGCCAGGCCGAAGACCAGCACGATCGGGTTGTTGTTGTTATTGTTGCGCCCGAAGAACGCCATGCGCAGGAACATGTCGGCGATGAAGCCGACAGCCACCACCAACCCGAACACGATCATCGAGACACGGATGTCGTAGTTGCGCACGTGGCCGATCTCGTGGGCCATCACGCCCTCGAGCTCCGCGTCGTCCATGATGTCGAGCAGTCCGGTGGTGGCGGCCACGATGGCGTGCTGCGGGTCGCGGCCGGTGGCGAAGGCGTTCGGTGCCGGGTCGTTGATGATGTAGACCTTCGGCATCGGCGTGCCCGTGGTGATCGACAGGTTCTCCACCACCCGCCAGAGCCGCGGGTTGTCACGCTTCTGGATCTCCCGCGCCCCGCTCATCGCGAGCGCCTGCCCGCTGGCCGCGAAGTACTGGATGAGGGCGTACCCCAGCGACACGACCACCGTGATGATGACGATCGACAGGTTGCCGTAGATCACGCTGGCGAGGTATCCCAGCCCGGCGATGATCAGCAGGAAGAGGGCGATGATGATGACGGTGTTGCGTTTGTTCTTGGCTATCGCGCTGTACATGGAGCCGTTCTGGGTCTAAACGGTCGGGGTCTCGATGATCGCGCGGCTAGAACTGCACGCGCGGCGGCTCGGCGATGGCCGCGACGTCGGAGACCTCGAAGAACTCGCGCTCGGTGAAGCCGAGGTTGCGAGCGAAGAGGGTGTTGGGGAAGACCTTGATCTTGGTGTTCAGCTCGCGCACGCCGCCGTTGTAGAACCGGCGCGAGGCCTGCACCTTGTCTTCGGTGTCGACGATCTCGGCCTGCAACTGGAGGAAGTTCTGGCTCGCCTGCAACTGCGGATAGGCCTCGGCCACCGCGAAGATGCTCTTCAAGGCCGTCTGCATGTGGTTCTCGGCGACGGATGCCTCAGCCGGCCCCTGGGCGGACAGCGTCTCCGCCCGCGCCTTCGTGACGTTCTCGAACACCGCCTTCTCGTGCGCCGCGTAGCCCTTCACCGACTCGATGAGGTTGGGCAGCAGATCGGCGCGCCGCTTCAGCTGAACGGTGATGTCGCTCCAGGCCTCGTCGACCCGCACATTGAGCGTGACAAGCGAGTTGTAGGTCGCCCAGAGGTAGATGCCGATGATCGCAATGATCACGACGACGATGATTACCGGGATGAGCCATTCCATGCGACCACTATAACGAGCGCAGCCCTCGTATTCAGCGGGATCGAGGCGGGCTCACAGCTTTCGGGGGCAAACTCCGCCTCCGCGCTCAGCGCGACTCGGCGACCAGCCGGAGCCAGTGGTAGGAATCCTTGGGCGTGCGGGTGAAGTCCTCGAAGTCGACATGCACGAGTCCGAAGCGCTGGGTGTAGCCCGCGGCCCACTCGAAGTTGTCGAGCAGCGACCACACGTAGTAGCCGCGCAGATCGATTCCGGATGCCGCTCCCCCGCCTGTGACGGCCTGCAGCGCCGCGTCGAGGTGCGCCGCCAGGTAGTCGATGCGGGCGCCGTCGTGCACGTGGGGCGTGCCGTTCTCGGGGTCGAGGTCGATCGCATCCGGGAAGCTCGCCCCGTTCTCGGTGATGTAGACCGGCGGCAGCGCCGATCCGTACCGCGTGGCGAGTTCGTCGAGGGCGGTGCCGAGGAACTCGGGTGCGATCGGCCAGCCGAAGCCCGTCGTCGGGAACTCCGGCCACGGAGCGAGATGGAACGGCAGAGAGGCCATCGCCGAGGAGACGCCGTCGGGTGTCGATGATCCACCCGACCCGGCGGCGATCTTCGAGGGCATGTAGTAGTTCAGCCCGTAGAAGTCGAGTTTCTCGGAGATGACGAGCAAGTCGGCCGGGTCGACTTCGGTGATCGCCGAGAAGAGCGCCTCGAAGCCCTCGGGCGCGTCGGGGTAGTGCCCGAGCAGCACCGGGTCGGCGAAGATGCGGTTGTGCAGCACGTCGAACAACGACGCGAAGGCCGCGTCGGCGTCGGAGCCGGAAGCCGGCACCACCGGCGAGTGCACGTTGACGATGCCGATTGGGCCGCTGACGGCGGCGCCCCGGAGCGCCTGCACGGCGAGTCCGTGGCCGAGGAGCTGGTGGTGCGCGGCCGGCAGTGCGTTGAACAGCCGGGCCGCACCGGGTGCGTGCACCCCGAGCGCGTAGCCGTCGAGGGTGACCGTGGCCGGCTCGTTGACGGTGACCCAGGAGCCGATCCGGTCACCGAAGCGCTCCCCCATCTGAAAAGCGAAGTCGCCGAAGCGCTGCGCGGTGTCACGGTTGAACCAGCCGCCGCGCAGTTCGTTCGGGGTGTCCCAGTGGAAGAGCGTGGCCAGGGTGGACACCCCGGCGGCGTCGAGCCGGTCGAGCAGCCGCTCGTAGAAGTCGACGCCGGCCTGACGCAGCGAACCCTTGCCTTCGGGTTGCAGTCGCGGCCAGGCGAAGGAGAAGCGGTAGGAGTCGACGCCGAGGTCGTGGAGCAGCGCGGCGTCCTCGTCGACGCGGTGGAAATGATCGGTGGCCCGGTCGGCGGTCGAGCCGTCGAGGATGCGGCCGGGCTGCGTGGTGAAGGCATCCCACACCGACTCGCCGCGGCCGCCCTCGTGCGTCGCACCCTCGATCTGGAAGGCGCTCGTCGCCGCGCCCAGCACGAACCCCGCCGGGAGCCGCGCACCCAGGTCACGGGCGAACTCGCGGCGCTCTTCGGGGCTTGCGGCAGCCATCCTCAGGCCCCCAGCACGCGGTCGAGATAGGCGTTGGAGAACATCCGCTCCGGATCGAGGCGGTCGCGCAGGGCCACGAAGTCGCCGTGCCGCGGATAGAGGGCGGCCAGCGACGCCGCGTCCTGGGTGTGCAGCTTGCCCCAGTGCGGCCTACCCTGATGCTCGTTCATGATCTCCTCGACGGCTTCGAAATACTCGGTGTGGTTCTCGCGGAAGTAGCGGTGCACCGCGATGTAGCCGCTCTCGCGCCCCGACGCCGTGGAGAGCCAGAGCTCGTCGGCCTTCGCGAAGCGTACCTCCACGGGGAACGAGATCCGCCATCCGCGATCCTGGATGAGGTCGTCGATCGCCCGCAACACCGTCGGCACCTCGGCAGCCGCCAGCGCGTACTCCATCTCCCGGAATCGCACCGTTCGCTTGGTGGTGAACACCTTGTGCGAGTGGTCGGAGAACTCCCGGTTCGACCAGAGCCGGTCGGCGAGCGCGTTGACACCCGGCACGATCGCGGGCACCACGGCTCCCGCCGCACAGGTGACCCGGAAGATCCCGTTCGCCATCAGGGTGTCGTCCATGAAGGCCCGTCCGCGCGGCAGCGGACGCCGGGCGACGGATGCGTCGGCGCGGTTGTTCGTCTTGGTGACCGCCGTGCGCGTGCCCGGGAACCAATAGAACTCGAAGTGGTCGGCGCCGTCGACGTGCGCGTCGAGCTCGGTGAGCACGTCGTCGAGCGGCAGCGGCCGCTCCACGGCTTCGAGCACGAAGGCTGGGACGCACTGCAGCGTGACCTCGACGACGATGCCGAGCGCGCCGAGCCCGAGGGCGGCGGCGGGCAGCAGCTCGCTGTTCTCGCTCTCGTCGATCCGCAGCAACTCGCCATCGGCTGTCACCAGGGTGAGCCCGGTGACCTGCGTGGAGATGCCGCCGAACTGCGCACCCGTGCCGTGCGTGCCGGTGGAGATCGCACCGCTGATCGACTGCCGGTCGATGTCGCCCATGTTCGCCATGGCCAGGCCGTGCGGTCGCAGCAGGCGGGGCAGGTCGAACAGGCGCGTGCCGCCCAGCAGCGTGACCCGGCCGCGTTCGCGGTCGACCGAGACGATCCCGCTGAGCTCGTCGAGCTCGAGCAGCACCCCGGTGGCCACGGCGATGCCCGTGAAGCTGTGCCCCGCACCCACGGCTTTCAGGCGCAGCCCGGAGCGCGCGGCACCCCGTACGGCCCGCTGCACGGCCGGGATGCTCACCGGCCGTTCGATGCGCACCGGCTTCACCGATTCGGTGCGCGCCCAGTTGCGCCACACCCCGTTCAGCGCCGTCACAGAAACGCCTTCCCCTCGCCGCGGTAGCTCGGCACCACGTTGACCACCCGGGTTCCCTCCACCACACAGAATTCGTTGACGTGCTCGGAGAGCTCGCCCGACTTGGTGTGCCGCAGCCACACCCGGTCGCCGACCGCGAGCCCCGCGGCTCCCCGGCCCGACAAGGGGGTCTGCACCTCCCCCGCCATCTCACGGGCCTGCATCCGCGTCGCCCGAGGCCACACCACCTGGGGCAGCCGATCGGGCGCCGGGGGTCCGGATGCGATCCAGCCGCCCCCGAGGAGCGTCGCCATGTCGCGCCGCGGCTTCCGCACCACCGGCAACGCGAACGCGGCAGCGGGCGCCGGCGTGAAGCGGGAGTACGTGTCGAAGAGGTGACCGCCGAAGAGCCCGCTGCCCGCGGCGATCTCGGTGACCGAGGGGTCGGCGCTGGTCGACTCCAGCGATCCCGTGCCTCCGCCGTTCACGAATTCGAGCTCGGCGATCCGCCGCACCGCGGCGACCACCGCACCGCGCCGCTCGGCGAGCTCGGCTGCCGAGCGCGACTGCATCCAGTCGATCACGCGCCCCCGGCCGGCGCCCTGCACGAGGTTGCCCGTCGGCCGGTTGCCCACGCCGGCGATCTGCGATTCGTAGGCCATCATGCCCACCAGGGCGAAGCCGCGGCGGGCGACCACTTCACGGGCGAGCGCCGTGGCGTCGTCGACCGTGACGATCGGCGAGCGCCAGACGCCCAGGCGGCCGAGCCCGGGAGCGGTGTACGAGGCATCCAGCTCGATGGCCACCCGGATGCGCGGGCGAGCCCCGGGCCCGACCGCAGCGTCGATGAGGTCGAGGTGCGCGACCGAGTCGATCATCAACGTCACCCGGCTCGCAAGCCGTTCGTCGGCGGCCAGGGCACGGATCGCCGCGCGGTCCACCGTCGGATAGCCCACCACCACGTCGTCGACCGTCTCGGCCAGCCAGAGCGCCTCGGGGAGCGTGTAGGCGAGCACGCCCGCATATCCCGGCAGCGCGAGCACCGCATCCTGAACCGCGCGCACCCGGATCGACTTGCTCGCCACCCGGATCGGCGTTCCACCGGCGCGCTGCAGCATCGATCGCGCGTTGTGCCGCAGCGCTTCGAGGCCGATGACGGCGACGGGCGGCTCGCGGTCGGCCGTCGCCTCGGTGAGGCCGCGCCAGTAGCGCTGCTCGTCGCGCCAGGGCCGGACAGATGCGTCGGCGACGGCGGCCGGCGACAGGTCGAGGCGGGAGGGCAGGGTCATCGAACGCTCCTGACGCGAGAGACGGCGAACGCACCCGCGAACCCGAACAGGGCCGAGAGCAGGAAGAGGCCGGGGAATCCGCCGAGCCACGAGACGATCGCGGCGCCGAGCAGCGGGGCCATGGCCTGGGGCACCGCGGTGGCGATGTTCATGATGCCGAGGTCTTTGCCCCGGGATGCCGGGTCGGGCAGCACCTGGGTGGCGAGCGCCTGATCGACCGAGAGGAAGCATCCGTACCCCAGGCCGAGCAGTGCGGCTGCCACCATCGTGACGGTCAACTCGGGCACGAAGGCGAGCAACAGCGCGGCCAGCGCCTGCAGCACCGACGCCACGAGCACGAACACCCGGCGGCGGGCGAGCCGGTCGGAGAGCGCGCCCGCCACGATCGAGGCGACCACCACGAAGATCGTGTAGATCACGATCAGCACGAGCAGGTCGTCTTCGGCGTTCGCGTCGTTCAGGCCGAACATCAGGAAGTAGAGCAGCAGCGTGGTGCCGAGAGCGTTGCCGATGTTGACGAGGATGCGGCTGAGCAGTGTCCAGCCGAAGTCCGGATGCGCGGTGGGGCTCACCCACATGCCCTCGATCAGCGCCTTCATGGTGAACGGGGGCCGCTCGGCGCGGCGCAGGCGGGCGTCCGGCATCCACAGGCAGAACGGCGCCACCAGCACCACCAGCAGGACGGCCACGGCGCTGTAACCGAGGAACTGACCGGTGAAGAGGGTGGTGGCCAGCAGCACGCCGAGGATGAGGCCGATGGCCTGCGGGGCCGAGATCCAGCTCGACACGAAGCCGCGCTGGCCGACCGGGACCTGATCGGAGATGGCCGCGGTGAGTGCTGCCGAGAGCACGCAGAAGCCGACGATCGCAAGGGTCCACCAGACCCCGATGCCCACCATCTCGCTCTGGAAGCCGAGCGCGAAGAGGGCGACGGCGAACAGCAGAGCGCCGCCGGCGATCCACGGCCGGCGGCGGCCGAAACGTGAGGTGGTGCGGTCGGAGAGCGCTCCCGTGATCGGGAAGGCGATCAGCGCGAAGACGCCCGCGATGGCCGAGATGACGCCGAAGGCCACGACGTTCTCGGTCCAGCTCGCGGCACCCAGCTGCTCTTCCACCTGCAACGGCAGGAGCAACTGCACCGGGGTGAGCTGCGCCATCCAGATACCGAGCCAGGCGGCGCCGAACAGGCCGATCCACAGGCCGCCGACCCGGCGCACCGGTTCGGCGAGGGCGCTCGGCGCGGTGTCTTCGCGTTCTGCGGTCATGACGTCTCCATCGTCTCGGCGTGCTCGTTCGCCGAGACGTCACTGTCCGCGCCAGGCAGAGGCTTGTTGCGCGGAAAGTGAGGTCTCGGCGAGGGGTCGGGGGTGGCCTCGGCGGCGAGCGCCCGGGCGGCGAAGGCGATGGTGCGGTGGGCCCGCTCGTCGTCGCCGTCGGCGAGCCAGGCCAGGGTGATGCCGTCGGTGAGCGCGACCAGGTCGGCCGCCAACTCGGGCACGGGCGTCTGCCACGCGCATCCGGTGCGCGCCGCCGCTTCGCGCAGCGACGCCTCGGCGAGCGCCCGGTAGCGCCCGTATTGCCGCTCGGCGACGCCCGCCATGCTCGGGGTGCGCAGCGCGTACTGGGTGAGCTCGAACATCGCCCGCTCGTGCAGGGGATTCGCGCGCACCTGATCGAAGTAGCTGAGCAGGCCCCGCTCGAGCAGTTCGCGCAGCCCTCCGGCGGTGTCGGCGGGGATGCCGAGCACCACCTCCTGCGTGTCGACCACCACGTCGACCAGTTGCGCCAGCAGGTCCTCGCGCGACTCGAAGGCGTAGTGGAAGCTGGCGAGCTTCATGTCGGCCTCGTCGACGATGGCGCGGGTGGTGGCGCCGCTCACGCCGGAGCGGGCGATCACCTCGAAGGCGGCGGAGAGCAGGCGGGTGCGACGCTCGGTGACCGGCATGTGCGCCATGAGCCTCCTGCTTCACCGCGTCGTAACCAGCGACTGGGTCAATCGTCCCAGTTGCGTCAGTATGCCGTAAACACGCCGTTCTGTACACGGCCGGCTCCGAATTTCATCCGAAACCCCGATCGTGTTCTTGGGATCCGCGGCGGCGTCGGACTTAATAGGGAGACGTGTCGTCACGAAAAGAATGGGGTGGAACGGCGTCGCAACTGCGCGACGCCGGCGAATCGCGATCCCGCAATCGGGTACCGCACCTGGTCGTGGCCACTCTCGCCGCCGCCTTCCTGGTGGCGGGAGGGCTCGGTTTCGGCGCGGGAGTACCTGCGGCGAGCGCGGCCCCCGAAACCACTCCGAGCCCCGCTCCGACGGCCTCGGCGGTGCCGTCGGAGCCGGCACCGCCGCCGTCGGCTCCGCTGCCGAGCAACGACCCCACCGATCCCCCGGATGCGACCACCCCGCCTCCGACGCCGGTCGCGCCCGACATCCTCTCCCCCGCCGAGGACGCGCTCGTCTCCTCGCCGGTCGAGATCACCGGCACGGGCACGCCGGGCGGTTCCCTGCAGATCCTCGTCGCCGGTTCGTCCGAACCGCTCTGCGTCGTGACCCCGGACGCCGACGGCGCCTGGTCGTGCACCGCGACCGGTCTGCCCAGTTCCTCCTCCACCACTCTGCGCGCGGTCGAACCGGCGGCCGGCGGCAGTGCACCCGACGACACCGTGTCGCTCCGGGTGCTCAACGCTCCCACGGTGACCGGTGGCCCGCGCGGCACGCTCACCAACGCCGTCGTGCAGGGTTCCGCGGTTCCCGGCGCGACCGTGACCGCGACGGCCGGCGCTTTCGCCTGCAGCGGCACGGCCGACGCCTCGGGCGCCTGGTCGTGCGCCCTCGCCGACGGCATCACCGACGGCGACTACGTGGTCACCGCCCGTCAGACCACGCCGTGGTCGAACGGCGCCTCCTCGCCGGCGAGCGAGCCGCTGGGCATCCAGGTCGACGTCACGGTTCCCCCCGCACCCCAGCTGCTCTCGCCCAGCTCCGGTCAGGCGCTGCCCACCTCGGGCGCGCTCTTCAGCGGATCGGGCGAAGACGGCGCCACCGTGTCGATCTTCGCCGGTGCGTACTCGCTCTGCCAGGTGCTCGTGTCGGGCACCACGTGGTCGTGCTCGGCCGCCCCTGTCCCGGCCGGCCGCTATCCGGTCGCCGTGCTCCAACAAGACCCCGCGGGCAACGTCAGCGTGCAGAGCGGACCCCTGACGCTCGTGTTCCAGGATGCGACCGCCACCGCCCCGGGCACACCCGGCGGCACCGGCTCGTCCGCCACCCCGCCGGCCACGTCGGGCGGCCAGCCCGGGTCTCCGGATGCGTCCGCCCCCTCGGGCGGCGGATCGGGCAGCTCGGGAAGCCCAGGTTTCCCGCCGGGAAACGGCTCAGGCGATCCGACGGCGCCCGGGCAAGACGGCACGCCAGCCCCCGGTGTGGTGCCTCCCTCCGGCTCGTGGAGCGACGCCACCCGCTTCACCGCCTCACTCCAGCCCGCCGTCGGGGTGGGCGCCGGCCCGGTCTGGTGGATCGCGCTGGCCGTCGGCGGCCTCGCCCTGCTCCTCGTCGCCCTTCCGGCGCGGCTTCTCGCGGGCACGATGGAGACCGTCGCGGCCCGTGACGGCGCCGAAAGGGGGCGCACCCCGCTGGGCGGCCGGATGCTTGCCGCGCTGCTCGGCCGCAACCGCTCGCGGCACGAATACGACCGGGCACCGGAATTGCGGATCAGCCCGATCGCCACCGCCGGAGCCGCCGTCCTCGCCGCCGCGGCGATCGTGACGCTCTCGGCCCCGGTCGAGAACCAACCCGCCTACCTGCGACTCTTCGTGGCGGTGGTCGCCGCCCTCGGCTTGGTGAACCTCATCGCCACGGTCGTGCCGGCGCGGGTCGCCTCGCTCGCGTTCGGCATCTCGAGCAGCGTGCGACTGCGCCCGGGGCTCCTCCTCGTGGCCGCCGGGCTCGCGCTCGTCTCCCGGCTCGCCGACCTCGAGCCGAGCCTCGTGTTCGGGCTCGTGGCCGGATTGGTGATCGCCGACTCCGGCTCGCCCGACTCCGCTCCGTCACGGTCCACCGACCCCACCCCCGCTGCGGTCCGGTCAGGGGCCGCGTCGAAGGCGATCGGGCCCGCCGCTCCGGACGCGTGGGGACGGCTCGCCACGGTTCAGGTGCTCGCGCTCGGCGTGCTCGGCGCGGTGGCCTGGCTGGCCGCCGGGGCGCTCGGCGATCAGACCGGGTCGACCGACATCCTGATGGCCGGCTACGCAGAATTCCTGCACGTGGTCGTGCTCGCGTCGTTCGGCGCGACCTCCCTGCTGCTCCTGCCGATCGGCCGCTCGGCAGGGCGACGGCTCCTGGCCTGGTCGCCCGCGACCTGGCTGCTGCTGGCGATCGCCTCGTTCAGCGCTCTGGCGATGCTGTTCGTACCCTCCCTCGCCGCCGCCGCAGAGGAGGGACGGCTCGTGGTGCTGCTGGTCGGTGCGCTCGCCTTCGCCGCGGTCAGCGTCTCGGCCTGGGCGTGGACCCGGTTCGTGGCCGACGACGCTCCGTGACGCCGCCGCCGCCTCTCACGCGCGGCCGCCGTCTGACCGCGGCGACCGTTGCGCCTTGTTACGCGCGGGAAACACCCCGCTCCCGAACGCGATTTAGGATCGAAGGGTGACGAACGCCCAGACCTCCCCCGCCGGTGACCAGTTCGCCCGCTCCCACGGGAGGCACGCGAACAACCTGGTCACGCATCCGAGCGCCGACAGTGTGACGCCCGACGAGTTCAAGGCCGCCTTCCGCAACCACCCCGCGGGGGTGGCGCTCATCACCGCCGACGCGGGCGACGGACCGGTGGCGCTGACGGCCACCTCGGTCTTCTCGGTGAGCGTCGAGCCACCGCTGCTGGTGTTCTCGATCTCCGACCTCTCCTCGAGCACGCCCACCATCCGCAAGGCCGACACGGTCGTGGTGCACCTGCTCGGCGCGGCACAGCTCGACATCGCGAAACTCGGCGCCACCAGCGGCATCGACCGGTTCGCCGACACCGCCATCTGGGACAGGCTGCCCACCGGCGAGCCCTACTTCCCCGCAGCGCACGCGTGGATCCGGGGCCGCGTGGTCAACAAGATGGAGGCCGGCGGCTCGACCGTGGTCGCCGTCCAGGCCCTGCAGACCAAGGCGCCTCCCGCCGGCGATCCGGCGGCCGACGCCGCCGAAGCGGAGCCGTTGGTCTATCACAACCGCACCTGGCACCGCCTCGGCGAGCACTCCAAGATCCAGTAGGGCTGCTGTCTACCCCCCGTACTGGGGCGATCAATTTAAGTCCATCCGGCCGAGACTGGGACGGAACATCCTCCGGTTCCTCTGGAGATGACCTCGAGCTCCGGTCTCCGGGCTACCCACCCGCCGCTGCGGGCTCGCGGAACCATCCTGATTCCGACGGACACCGCACCGCGCCCGCCGGGGAGAGTCCGATCCATGACGAATTCCACCGACATCCGCTACCAGCGCATCGGAGCCGACTACTGGCTCGTGGTCGACCAGAACGACTCGCGCCGTGAACCCATCGGCTGGGTGCGCGAACGCCTCGTCTTCGAAGCCGGCCGATATGGTCAGGTGCGCGCCGACCGGCTCTGGACCTCACTCGAGGCCAGCCGCCCGTGGTTCGCCGCACTCACCCGTGGCGCGCACGAAGACGCGGCAGGATCTCCTCTCCGTAGAGCCGGATGAATCGCTCCTGATCCGCTCCCGGCCCGTGGAAGACGAGGTGCCGGAAGCCGAGATCGATGTACGACTGGATGCGCTCGACATGCTCGTCGGGATCGGTCGACACGATCCAGCGGGCCGCCGTGCGCTCGATCGGCAACGCATCGGCGAGTCGCTGCATCTCGATCGGGTCTTCGACCGCCATCTTCTCCTCGGGAGTGAGAGCCAGCGGCGCCCAATACCGGGTGTCGTTCAGCGCCCTTTCGCGGTCGTGGTCGAACGACACCTTCATCTCCATCAGGGTGTCGACGTCGTCGGCCGAGCGATGGGCCTTCTCGATCCCCTCGGCGAGGGCCGGCAGCAGCGTCTCGGTGTAGAGCTCGCGCGCCTTGCCCGACGTCGTGATGAACCCCGAAGCCATCCGGCCGGCCAAGCGGGTCGCGGCCGGCCCGGAGGCGCCGATGTAGATCGGCACCGGCGTGACCGGCTTGTCGTAGATCGTCGCATTCTCCGTGCGGAAGAACTGACCCTCATACGTCACCCGGTCTTCGCTCCAGAGCGTCTCGATGATCGTGATCGCCTCCTTCAGGCGCGCGAACCGCTCCTTCACCTCCGGCCACGGGATGCCGAGCGCCACCTCGTTGAGCGCCTCCCCGCTGCCGACGCCGAGGATGACCCGGCCCGGGAACATCGCGCCGAGCGTGCCGAACGCCTGTGCCACGACACCCGGGTGGTAACGGAACGACGGCGTGAGCACCGATGTCCCCATCAGGATGCGTTCGGTGCGGGCGCCCAGCGCGCCGAGCCAGGGCATCGCCGCCGGCGCGTGACCTCCCTCATGATTCCAGGGCTGGAAATGGTCGGACACGAACACCGAGTCGAAGCCGGCCTGCTCGGCCAGCACGGCGTAGTTCAGCAACTCGGTCGGGCCGAACTGCTCGGCCGAGGCCTTGTAGCCGAAGCGAAGGGGAATCGTCATGATCCGAGTCTATGACCGGTGGCCGACACCGATCCGGAAGCGGTTCAGGAGGCGATCAGGGCCACCGCTTGAGCGAAGGATCTCACGGGAGTCATGAGTTGACCGACATCCGGCGCCAGCTCGTGCCCGTCGTCGGAGACGACGATGACCCGGGCATCGGCGAGGCGGCAGACGCGGATCTTGTAGTTCACCGAGACCCGCTCGCCCTCGCGCTGCTGGATGACCACGACATCAGGGGGGAATCCCGGATGGGTCAGCAATTGACCGAGCGAGACGGCTCCGATCCGCACGTCGATCCCGGGCGCACCCGCCAAGGCCGCGACTTTCGCAGCCAGCGCCTCCTCGTCCGCGTCGACGACGGCGACCGTCGTCATCCGGGATTCCGACATCCTCGTCTCCCCCTGAGCTGCGTCACCGTCGTGAGCACTCGCTCCCGTCGTCCATGCTGCCACAGTGCACCGGGGCGCAGCCGCCTTACGCGCCACGCTACGTCGTTCGGGAGCATTCGGCTCGCTTGCGCATCAGATCCGATTAAGTGATCATTCCTCAATGACAACTGTGATCAAGCATGCGTTGCGAGCGAGTGCTGGAATGTTCGGCAGCTTCCGGCCCGAAGGCTGGAATCCACGGCTCAGGGTGCACCTGCGCGGGCCCGCTCCCGCCGGCGGCGAACTGGTGTGGTCGGTCGCCCGGCCCGACGGCTCGCCCTGGTTCGAGCATCGCGTCGCGGTTCCCGAACTCGACGCCCAGCAGACCACGGTGCTCGATCTGCAACGGTGGGTCGACGGCGGCGACCTCGGCGAACCCGGCACGGTCGCCTTCGCCCTGCGGATCGTCTCGGCGCTCGACGGCGTCGATCTGCCGCTCCATACGGGCTCCCTCACGGCGGTCGCGCTCGACGGCGAGCAGCGCTACGCGATCGACAACGACTGGATGCTCGGACTCGGCCTGCTCTGCCTGAACGCGGTCGACGAATACGACGCCCCTCGGCTCACGGCCACGATCTTCCTCAAGGGTCAGGTCGACACCTCTCGACTCGAAGCACACTGCTTCCACGAGGGTCGGCGGATCGCCCGCGCGACGTTCGTCGACAACCGGCACGCGTTCACCGCCAACGACGGCACGGTGGTGGGCCAGGAGATCACGGTCTCGTTCGACGATGTGCGCGGCTGGAACAATCTCCGCGACTCCGGATGGGGCAGCGACTGGCACCTGCTCGACCAGCACGACGGTGCGTACCAGGTGACGCTGTCGCGGGATTCGACGGTGGCGCGGGTCATCCGGTTCGAGGTGTCGGACGGACGGATCACGACCGAGGGCGCCGTCGAAGACGACCCGGGCAGCGGGGCGGTCATCCTCGTCGACGCGGCCGTGGAGGGGTCGCTCGACGGCGCGTGGCGCACCGACGGCGCCCCCGCGTTCTACGGCGATGCGGTGACCGCGGCGAGCTGGGTGGGCGTCGACGCGGTGTATGCCCGGCGGATCGACCGCCCCGTTGCCCCCGATCCCGTGTTTGACGATCAGACGACCGCGGCATTGCAGGCCTTCGTCGACCGCGCAGAACGACTCCTCACCACCTGGGAGGCCGGACTTCTCGACTCGACTCCGCCGTTCGACACCGGTCAGATGCTGGCCGCAGACGCGGTGCTGCGGGAGCAGGCCGAGTACTCGGAGATGCGCGACAAGGTCGTCTCGGTGCCGGGCGAACATCCGGTCACGATCGCCTCCGGTCCGGCGAGCGTCGGTGACCTGCGCGAGCGGATGGAAGCGGTCTTCGCCGCCGCCCGGTCGCGTCTGTCCGGTGCGGCCCAGGCCGAAGAAGACGAGCTGGCGCCCTACCGGGCGCTCCTTGCGGGCGACAAGCTGGCCGTGTTCGAGGAGCATCCGGCCAACGCCTTCGTGTACACCACCACCGACCGCCGGGTGATCGAGACACCGGAGGAGCTCGCCGCGGCCGAGTACTGGTATTTCGAGGGCCCGCTGGATGTTCCGAGCACCGCGAGCGTCGACGGAGTGACGGTGAAGGTGAGCGTGCAGGGTTGGCGGGTGCTCGGCTGGCAGTTCGACGAGACCGGAGCCATCGTCGACGAGTTCGAGACGCAGGGCCCGGGTTCGAGCGCGCCGAAGTCGGCTTTCCAGCGCGATCGCTAGTCAGTCGTCGTGCGCCCAGCCCGGCACGGTCACGGTCGGGATCGACAGGGAGCGCCAGAGGGCGATGACCACGGGGTTGTCGTCGATCGCGAGCACCGGGTCGTAGCCGAGGGCGCGCATCCGGTCGAGCAGGTCGCGTTTCACGGCGTCGTCACGCCGGGTGTCGGTCTCGGCCCGCATACCGAGCGCGTCGACCGGGATCTCCCATTTCACGAGCCACGCGCGCGTGCGGTAACGCCAGCGCTCGGTGCGCGAGGTCAGCACGACGATGCCGAGGCCGGCCCCATGCAGAGCCCGGGTGATCCGCACGACGTCGGCGATCGGCGGCACCCAGCTCGCGGCCGCGTGGAACTTGTCGAAGTTGCGACGGTGCAGATCGTCGAGCACGTAATGGCGGATGCCGGCGACGTCGGCGAGTGTTCCGTCCATGTCGACGATCACCGAAGGCCGCGCATCCGCCGCCGTCCTGTCCGGCACCGCCGGCTGAGCCGTCATACGTGCACCTGCCAAGCGTCGAGATGGATGCCGTGCAAGGTCGCGTTGATGCGCGCGCGATCGGCGTTCTCGGGCAACGCCGACGCTCCGATCGCGCTCGCCAGCTGGGCGTCGAGGTCGTTCGACAGGCCGATCACGTCATCCTTGTCGAGGGCGCCGCGGCGGATGGAACGCAGAAGCGCGACCTCCTCGGGGCCCATCGGCAGCCGGAGCGCTCCGGTGTTCATCAGTTCGATCCCCTGCAGGGCGGTGCGGATCATGTGGTAGGCGAACTTCGTGTCGTAGCCGTGCCGATGCACCAGTTCCGGGCGGTTCGTGCGCTTGTTCCGGAGACCCAGCAACGCCTCCCGCTGGCCCCAGGAATAGCCGGCGAACCGGCGGCCGGCATCACGCGAGAGGAAGGCGTCTCGGACGTCGAGGATGCGCCCCCACTCGGAGGTCATCACCTCATGGCACGGAACGAACAGCAGGAAGAGCACTGTCGGGTTGCCGATGGCCGCGAGACGCGCCCATTTGCGCAGCGGGTAGCTCACCGTGTCGGTATCATTCCGGGTCGAGCGCTCGCCCACCGCAGCGGTGCCGCCCGTGACCGTGTCGATCGCGTCGATGCCTGTCACGAAGCGGGGCGGTTCGAGGAAGACGCTCATCAGGTCGCGGTCGGAGTCGCCGGTCGCGACTCCCACCGCGCGCGAACCGTACTCGGCACTCACGATCACCCGCTCGTCGTCGATCACGACGCCCCTTCCTCGACCTCCACGAACTGCAAAGTCCGCCAGACTAACACGCCGAAGAGGGCGGGGCGAGGCCTCAGCGAGCGGCGATCTGGGTGGATTCGTAGCGCATCCGGGGCGTCGGACGGAACCGCCCGAGGAGCGCCCCGGCGCCGGCGGCGAGGGCGGGGAGCACGACGAAGCAGACGATCGCGGTGAGCTGGAGCTCACCCGCCGAGAAGACGTTGAGCAGCACACCGACGCCGCTCAGCACGGCCGCGTCGAGCGCGAGCATGATCGCGATCTGATTCTCGCTGCGCAACGCGATCGCCGTCGCGGCGACCCCGCCGGCCAGCACCACGATCGACAGAACGAGCGTCCAGATCCCCACCATGCGCCCATCGTATCGCCCGGGCACCCCTCGAGCGACCTCGAAGGCCGTCCGACGGCAGGAAGGCGGTCGCACCCACCGGCATCGGGTGAAGATCGGGGTGAACCCCGGGCGATACGGCGCATCCGGAAGCGGAGGTGCACGTAGCGTACGGACAATGCAACGACGAATCGACCACCGCAAGGGCCGCTTCTACCGTCCGGAGCTCGAGACCGGGTGGCAACGGCTTGCCGGCAGCTGGACGTTCCGTATCCTCGCCGGGTTGGTTCTGCTGGCGGCGGTGACCGGTCTGGTCGTCGTCGCGGCTCTGCGCTTCGCCTGATCGGGTCGACCGAGCGGGCGAGGCCGTACCCCCAGAGGGACTCGAACCCTCACTGTGACGATTTTAAGTCGTCTGCCTCTGCCAATTGGGCTATGGGGGCCAGGCACCGGCGTGCCGCGGGCACCCCATCGTACCGGGAGCCCCCGGCCGCAGCCGGGAGGCCCCACGGCGAGGTCACTCGGCGGCCGGAGCCGCCTTCGGGGTGCGAGCCTTGGTGGCGCGAGGGGCCTTGGCCGCCGGAGCGGAGGACTCGCCGTCGACGGCTGCTTCGGGAGCGGGCGCCGATGCCGGAGCGCCCACCAGGGCGGGCGACGGCTCAGGGGCGGATGCGGGTGCAGCAGGGACCTCGACGGCCGGAGCCGCCGGACGCGGGCGCGCCGCGAACTTCTCGAACTCGGCGCGCGGGTGCACACGGGCCTCGAGCGAGACGTTGTCGCGGCCGAGGAAGAAGTTGTTCACCCAGCCCCAGATCACGCGGAACTTGCGCTCCCACGACGGCATCGCGAGACCGTGGTAGCCACGGTGCGCGAACCAGGCCGGCAGACCCTTGATGGCCAGCTTGCCCGACTGGAACACTCCGATGCCGAGACCGAGACCGGCGACCGCACCCATGTTCTTGTGGAAGTAGTCTTTGACCCCTTCGCCACGCAGGTCGGCCACGATGTTCTTCGCCAGCAGCTTGCCCTGGCGCACGGCGTGCTGGGCGTTCGGCACGCAGTATCCGCCGACGCCGCCACCCGTGAGATCGGGCACGGCGCTCACGTCGCCAGCACCCCAGGCGCCTTCGACGATGCCGTCGTCGCCCTCGACCCGCAGGTCGGCGCGCACGCGCAGTCGCCCGCGCTCCTCCAGCGGAAGGCCGTAGTGCTTGATGTCGGGCGTGGCCATGACACCGGCGGTCCAGATGATGAGGTCGGACTCGAAGCTCTCACCGGTCGACAGCTCGATCACGCCGCCCACCGCCGACTTGAGCTGGGTGTCGAGGTGGATCTGAGCCCCGCGCTCGGCCAGGTTCTTGATGACCCAGAGCGACGTGGGCAGGCTCACCTCGGGCATGATGCGGCCCATCGCCTCGATCAGGTGGAAATGGGTGTCCTCGAACTCGATCTCGGGGTAGGTCTCGACGAGGGCGCTGACGAAGGAGCGCAGCTCGGCGAACACCTCGATGCCCGCGAAGCCTCCGCCGACCACCACGACGGTGAGCAGGCGGTCGCGTTCGGGGCCGGGCGGCAGGAGTGCCGCCTTGTCGAAGTTGGTGAGCACGCGGTCGCGGATCGCGGTCGCCTCTTCGATCGTCTTGAGCCCGATGGCCTCGTCGGCCACGCCCGGAATCGGGAAGGTGCGCGAGACGGCACCGGCCGTGATCACGATCTGGTCGTAGCTCTCCTCCCACGCCTCACCGGCGGCGGGAGTGATGGTGGCCGTCTTCGCGTCGTGGTTCACACCGGTCACCTTGCCCGCGATCACGCGGGTCTTCTTCAGGTGACGACGGATGCCGACCACCGCGTGACGCGGCTCGATCGATCCGGCCGCCACCTCAGGCAGGAAGGGCTGGTACGTCATGTACGGCAGCGGGTCGACGACCGTGACCTCGGCCTCGCCGGACCTCAGCCACTTCTCGAGCTTCCACGCAGTGTAGAACCCGGCGTATCCGCCGCCGACGATGAGGATCTTGGGCACAGTGAAACGATCTCCTAGGTAGGGGGGGCCTTCGTTACAATCTACTACTTGCGAAGCAGCCCTCTGAAATGCGAGACCGCCCCGAGGGCGAACGTCGCCATCAGGATGAGGAACCCGAGCAGGAGCCCCAGCGGCACCGCCCAATGGATGAGAGTGTACACCTCCGGTCGATCGCTGCCCCGAGACGGGGAATCCGACCCGGACATCGCTCCCGTCGGGGCCGGTGAGGGCGGTGGGATCAGCAGCGAGTCGAGCGACCCACCGCCGGAAGCGGGCCGGTAGGTGGCGATCCAGGCCGCCAGGTCGCCGATCGGATTCGCCGCGACAGGGTCGACGGATGCCGTCACCGCGGCCTCCGCGTCGACCAGCCCGTAGCCGTAGATCGGCCCCGGCACCGGATCGCCCTTGGGTTCTGCCGTGGCGATGATGCGGTTGATCACGTTGTTCGCGTCGAGATCCGGGTAGGCCGACTTCACCAGGGCCGCCAGCCCGCTGACCAAGGGCGCCGCGCCGCTCGTGCCGTCCCACAGCACGTAGCCGCCGCCCGGCACCACGCCGACCAGCTGCTCGCTGGGAGCGGCGACGGCGATCGTGATGCCCTGCGAGGACGCGTCGAAGCTCGCGTCGCCCGCCTTGTCGACACCCGCGACGGCGACGACCCCCGGAATGGTGGCGGGCGCGCCGACCTCGGTGGTGCCGCTCCCCCGGTTGCCGGCCGCGGCCACGACCACGACGTCGTGATCGAAAGCGTAGGAGAACGCGTCGTCCCAGCTCTGCGGCCAGTCGAGGCTGTTGCGGGTGAGCGACATGTTGATCACGTCGGCCCCGTGGTCGACCGCCCAGCGCACGGCGTGCGCGATCTGTTCGTCGGAGTCGACCGATCCCGTGCCCAGCGCCACCGAGATCGAGAGCAGCGATGCCTCGGGTGCGACGCCGATCACGCCGTTCCCGTCGCCCGTGCCGCGTCCCGCGATGAGCGAGGCCACCATCGTGCCGTGTTCGGAGCTCTCGCCCACCGGGGTCTGGCCGTTCGTCGAGCCGATGCCCGAGACATCCGTGCCGTCGACCACGGCGCCCTGCAGTTCGGCGACGCTGCCGTCGACCCCGGTGTCGATCACCGCAACCGTGGCGCCGGCACCGCGAGTCGTGTCCCAGGCGTCGCTGAAGCCGTAGTCGCCGAGCCAGTACTCCATGTCACGGATCGAGTCGGCGCGCGCCGGCAGCACGGCGCCGACCGGCGCGATGCCCACGACACACACCGCCGCGAACGCGCCGACGAGGAGAGCCGGCCGACCACCGTGCACTCGGCGCCGTCGCATCAGGCGTCGATCAGGTAGTCGACGCACTCGCAGACCTCGGGCGACCAGTCGCCGCGCGCCAGGGCGAGATCACCGATCGGGTTCACACCGGGGCCCGCCGCCAGAGCGTGAGCGGCGAGGGCGTGCAGGCACTTCACCCGAGTGGGCATCCCACCGGCCGAGATGCCCGCGATCTCCGGCACCTCTCCGAAGACGGAGCGGTCGGCCAGATAGGCCTGATGCGCCGAGTGATACTGGGCCGACAGTGCCTCGTCGGCCAGCGCATCCTGCAGCTCCACCATGACGTGCTCGGCCTCGAGGTCGCTCATCGCGGCAGTGGCGGCCGGGTGCGACAGGTAATAGAGGGTGGGGAAGGGGGTGCCGTCGGCCAGGCGAGGAGCAGTGGCCACGACCGTGGGGTTGCCACAGACACAGCGCGCGGCGATGCCCAGCACGTTCCGCACCGGCCGCCCGAGCTGAGCGGAGGCGACCGCCAGGTCGTGCTCGCTGGCCGGCTCGAAAGGCGGGGTGGTCATTGCACGGTTCCGTTCGACTGCAGCTCTTCGGGTGTCTGGGTGGAGAGGCCCGCGGTCATGCCGGAGGCGAACAGCGACGACAGCCAGTCGACGTTCGTGGTGGTGATGGAGTCGCTCACCGGCGCATCCGTCGACCCCGCGCTCGGCACGTCGTCGATGATGAGGAAGCTGGTCTCGCCCGGCATCACGTAGTAGAGCCGGTCGCGGGCTTCGGCCTTGATGTAGGCCGGATCGCTCCAGCGGGCGATCTGCGAGGTCAGGTCGTCGTTCTGCTCCGACTTCGCATCCACGGCCGCCTGAAGTGCCGCGAGCTCCTGGCGCTGCTCGATGTAGACGCGGAGGCCGGGAGCGATGATGATCACGAACATCACGATGACCACGAACATCAGCACCGTGAATCCGGAGAAGCGGATGCTGCGCAGCCAGCTCCCCGGCGCCGGAGCGCCCCCGGGGGAGTTCTGCGGCAGCGCCACCGGCACCCGGGCGGGCCGGGTCTTCGGTGTGCGCTGCCGCATGAGAACTACCTTCGATCGACTCCTGGGCGGGATGCCTAGGCGGAGAAACGAGGGAACGCGCCGCGACCGGCGTAGACCGCCGCTTCGGCGAGTTCTTCTTCGATCCTCAGCAACTGATTGTACTTAGCCACGCGCTCGCTCCGGGCAGGCGCACCGGTCTTGATCTGGCCGGCGTCGACGGCGACCGCGAGGTCGGCGATCGTGGTGTCCTCGGTCTCGCCGGAGCGGTGCGAGAGGATGGCGGTGTAGCCGGAGCGCTGGGCCAGGGCGACAGCGTCGAGCGTCTCGGTGAGCGTGCCGATCTGGTTCACCTTCACCAGGATCGAGTTGCCGGTGCCGCGGGCGATGCCGGTGGCGAGGCGGGCCGGGTTGGTGACGAACAGGTCGTCGCCCACCAGCTGCACCTTCGAGCCGATCTCGGAGGTGAGGTGCGCCCAGCCGTCCCAGTCGTCTTCGTTCAGCGGGTCTTCGATCGAGACCAGCGGGTAGTTCGCCACGAGGTCGGCGTAGTAGGCCGACATCTCTTCAGCCGTGCGCTTCTGGCCTTCGAAGTTGTAGACCCCGCCGTCGAAGAACTCCGAGGCAGCGCAGTCGAGCGCGAGCGCGACATCCTTGCCGGGGGTGAATCCGGCCTGGGTGATGGCCTCGAGGATGAAGTCGAGCGCCTCGCGGTTGTTGGGGAGCTCGGGGGCGAAACCGCCCTCGTCGCCGAGGCCGGTGGAGAGGCCCTTCGACTTCAGCAGCGACTTGAGCGAGTGGTAGGTCTCGACGCCCCAGCGGAGCGCCTCGGAGAAGGTCTCGGCGCCGAGCGGAACAGCCATGAACTCCTGGATGTCGACCCCGGTGTCGGCGTGCGCGCCACCGTTCACGATGTTCATCAGCGGCACGGGCAGGGTGTGCGCGTTGGGTCCGCCGACGTAGCGGAACAGCGGCAGGTCGGCCGAGTCGGCTGCAGCGCGGGCCACGGCCAGCGACACACCGAGGATGGCGTTGGCGCCGAGGCGCTTCTTGTTCTCGGTGCCGTCGAGCGCGATGAGCGCGGCGTCGACGAGACGCTGGTCGGTGGCGTCGAAGCCCTCGATGGCCGGGCCGATCTCGTCGATGACGGCGTCGACGGCCTTCTCCACGCCCTTGCCGAGGTAGCGGCCCTTGTCGCCGTCGCGCAGCTCGTAGGCTTCGAAGGCGCCGGTGGACGCGCCGGACGGAACAGCGGCGCGCGAGACGACGCCGTCTTCGAGCAGAACCTCGACCTCGACGGTCGGGTTCCCTCGGGAGTCAAGAATTTCGCGAGCGCCAACGGCTTCGATGAGTGCCACGGGTGGTTTTCTCCTCAGGTTTTCGAACAGATGCGTTCAGGCAGGGCGGGAGCGCTGACCGTGCGCCCGCCGCTGGCTAGTCTAACGATTCGCAGCCGTCTCGACCGCCCGGCATCCTGGGGCCTCTCTCGGTGCGCAGGGTCGTCGTCGCCGCTCGATCCCGTCGTTGACGGCGCCGAGCAGACGCACGAACGGGGCGAGGTCGTTCTCGCTCCAGCCGGCGAGGGTGTCGGCGCAACCGGCGTGGACGCCTCGGCGGGTGCTCTCCATCCGTTCGATCGTGTCGGTCGTCGGAGGTCACAGGGCCCAGGGTGTCGGCGGTACTCACGGGTTCGCCGGGCGCTGCGCTACTCCCCCGCGGTGATCGCCTCGGCCTCTTCGATCTCGCCTTCTTCTTCGTGATCGACATGCGCGATGAGGCGGTGACCGACGATGACGATGAGCGAGGCGACGACCACCGATCCGGCCGCCACGTAGAACGGGGTGGCCGCCGCGAAGGCGACGGCGATCAACGAGGCGACAGGAGGAGCGACCGCGCCGCCGATGAAGCGCACAGCGGAATAGGCCGACGACGCTACCGGCCGCGGCAGATCGGTCGCCGCCATCACCGATTCGGTGAGCACGGTGTTCATCACACCGAGCAGGGCTCCGCCCACGATCACGGCGACGATCAGGCCCACCGTGCTCGACACGAAGAGCCCGGCGGCGACGAGGTCGAGTGCCAGCAGGAGAAGCACCGCCCAGAGCACGCGGGTGCGCGGGAGCCGCCGGGTGAGCAGCGGGGCCACCCAGACCGAGGTGATGGCCACGGCGAGGCCCCAGCCGAAGAAGGTGAGCCCCAATCCCATCGCGTCGAGACCGAGCGGGAACGGTGTGTAGGCGAGCAGGATGAAGAAGCCGATGTTGTAGAACAGCGCGGCCACGGCGAGCACGGCCAAGGCGGGCCGGGTGAGCGCCTTGAAGGGAGCGGAGAGCGGGGTCGGGGTGGGCCGCGCTGTCTCCTTCTTCATCAGGGTGGCGATGGCGATGAAGCCGATCGCCATCAGAACCGAGGTGCCGAAGAACGGGCCGCGCCAGCTGATCGAACCCAGGAGTCCGCCGAGCAGCGGGCCGATCGCGATGCCGAGGCCGAGCGCCGCCTCGTAGAGGATGATGGCCGAGCTCGCGCCGCCGCTCGCCGCGCCGACGATCGTCGCCAGCGCGGTCGAGATGAAGAGGGCGTTGCCGAGGCCCCAGCCGGCGCGGAAGCCGATGACCGACTCCACGTTCTGCGAGAGCCCGGCGGCGAGAGCGAAGACGACGATCAGTGCGAGACCGAAGAGCAGCGTCTTGCGGGCGCCGATGCGGGTGGAGAGCCAGCTCGTGAAGAGCATCGCGAAGCCCGTGATGAGCAGGTAGCTCGTGAACAGCAGGCTCGTCTGGGTGGGCGTGGCGTGCAGGCTGTCCGCGATGGCCGGCAGGATCGGGTCGACCAGGCCGATGCCCATGAACGCGATGACGCACGCGAACGCCACGGCCCAGACGGCCTTGGGCTGGTGCAGGATCGGGTTCTTCTTCGCCGGGGCGCCGGCCGTGGTCGACTTCTCCGCCGCTGCGGTCATCCTCAGGCGGCCTTCACGACGTCTGCCGCCCGCACGTCGGTGCACTCGTGGAGGAGGTCGACCGCCCGGCTGATCACGTCGATCTCCTCGTGGTCGAGGTCGGTGAAGAGCGGCGCGAGAGCGGAGCCCAGACGGTCGCGCCATTCGTCGAGCGCCTTGATGCCCTTCGGGGCGAGAGCGATCTGCCAGGCGCGGGCGTCGTCGACGTCCGCGATGCGGCGGATCCATTCGACCTCATTGAGGTTCGCGACGATCTTGGTCATCGTGGGCTGCGAGACGCGGCTCTGCTTGGCGAGCTCGCCGAGGCGCATCGGGCCGAAGGAGCTCAGCACGCTGAGGGTTCGCCAGGTGGCGGGAGAGGTCGACTCGCCCGTGGCCTGGGCGGCGATGCGGGTGAGGCGGTTCGTCACCGACACGAGGTCGGAGAGGAGTTCGGAGAGTTCGGATCGGGTGGCTGTGCTGGTGGAGGTGATTTCGTTGTTCACGGTCAACTACTATACATAGCTCAGCTATGCATCTGTCACCACGGCCGTTTTCGGCGTTAAGCCGAGAGCGATTTGAGGTCGAGCTCGGCGGCATCCGTCGTGTCCCAGCCCACCAGCGCGAAGCTCGTGAACCCCGCTGCAGCGGCTCGGTCGAGCAGCGGAGTGAGGTTCTTGGTGCGGCGTTCCAGACGCACCCGGGCTCCGCGGGCGACGAGCTGCGCCTTCAGCGAGAGCAGCCGGGTGGGGTCGGCGGCCTTGTCGTGCACCAGCACGATCGCCTCGGCGTGCGCGGCCTCGGGCTCGTCGATCAGATCGATGATGCGTTCGAAACCGATCGAGAAGCCGCAGGCGGGCACCTCCTCGCCGAGGAAGCGGCCGATCATGCCGTCGTAGCGGCCGCCACCGCCGAGCGAGAACGAGAAGTCGGGGTGCTCGATCTCGAAGATCGTGCCGGTGTAGTAGCCCATGCCGCGCACGAGGAAGGGATCGAATTTCAGCACGCCCTCGACGCCGGCTTCGCGGAGGGCCGCGCCGATCGACACCAGTTCGGCTACCGCATCCGGAGCCACCCCGGCGGGAAGCGCTGCGGCGACCTCCGACCCGGTGAGTCCGACTGCCTGCGCGAGCACGGGCGCACCGGCGAAGTACGCCTCGATGGCCTCGACCGCAGCAGGGGTCGCCTCACGGCTCCGCAACTCCTCGACCACGCCGGTGGGGCCGACCTTGTCGAGCTTGTCGACGGTGATCAGAACGGATGCGTGCTCCTCGGCGGCGAATCCGAACGCCTCGAGCATCCCGATCAGCAGCCGGCGGTCGTTGATGCGGATGCTGCAGCCCTCGAGTCCCAGCGAGTCGAGGGTGGCGAGGGTGGCGGTGAGGAGTTCGATCTCGGCGAGGATGCCGGCTTCGCCGATGATGTCGATGTCGCACTGCACGAACTGGCGGTAGCGGCCCTTCTGCGGGCGCTCGGCGCGCCAGACCGGAGCGATCTGCACCGCGCGGAACACCTGTGGGAGGTTCGCGCGGTGGGTGGCGTAGAAGCGGGCCAGGGGCACGGTGAGGTCGAAGCGCAGGCCGAGGTCGGCCAGCTGGTCGGGATCGTCGGCTTCGGCGGCCGCCTGGAGAGCCGCGGCATCCAGACCCCGCTTCATGACGTTGAAAGCGAGCTTCTCGTTGTCGCCGCCGAGGCCCGAGTGCAGGCGCCCGAAGTCCTCGACGACCGGGGTCTCGATCTCGTCGAAGCCGTGCGCCGCATAGCTCGCGCGGATGAGGCCGAGCGCGCGCTCGCGCTTCGCCTTCTCGGCGGGCAGGAAGTCGCGCATGCCGCGAGGGGGTGAGACGGGAGAAGCCATTCGTCCAGATTACCGACTCGTGCGAGCCGCCCCGATCCCGGGTGCCGCCGTCATCGGCGGTAGCGCAGACATCGCTCCGGTCAGCACTCGACGTACTCCTGCACGTTCGAGGACAAGGAAGCCAATCCACCGATGAGTGTCAACTGCTTCACACTCTGCTGCGCCAGGGCGCCCGTGACCGCTGTGGGTATGCAGTCCGGCACGGAGACGTACAGCGGCGCACCGAGCTTTCCGGCCCAGGCAGCGCCGGCCAGAGCATCGGGGAACTTGTAGCCCGTCACGACGAAGGCGCGATCGCTCGTGCCATAGGCGTCCAGGTTGATGGCGGCAGCGGCCTCGATGCGGTCCGCGCCCCAGAGCCGCGTGGTCGGAGCAATGAGCGAGAGGTCGTGCTCGATCCCCGTAGAAACCGAGTTCGGACCGCCCGCGATCTTGATTCTCGTGACGCCCAGGTCGACGAGTTGCTGCTTCGTCGCGTCGTCCAGCCTCGGAGCGCCGCCGTTGACGAGGATCACCGGGGCATCCGCGTGGCCTGCGGCCCCTCCGGCGGCGAGCGCGTCGGGGAAGTTCGCTCCGGTGGCGATGTAGGCCAGGCCCGAGTGGCTGTCGGCGAACGTTCCGGAAGCCACGGCCCGCGAGGCCTCGTAGCGGTCGGCGCCCGCGATGCGGTGCACGGTGGCGCCGATGCCCTCGATCTGCGAGACCACCGACTCCGACACGGAGTTCACCCCGCCCACCACGTAGACGTCTTTGACGCCGAGTCGTTGGAGTTCGGCTTTGACTGACGGCAGCAGCGATCCCGAGGGGGTCAGCAGAAGTGGGGCACCGCGGTGAACGGCCGCTGGCGCCGCGGAAAGGGCGTCGGGATAGTTCTCGCCGGTCACGACGAAGGCGGTGTCGGCTCCTTGCGGGTACGACCGGTAGGAGAGACCGAGTGCGACCTCGTATCGATCGGCACCACTGATGCGATCCGTGACCGGACCGGTGGGCGGCAACACGTTCATGTAGGCCTGAACGTTGAAGCTGGCCGGAGAGTGAGGAGCCTGGGGCAGGGTGACCTGCACGGTGACCGAGCGCGAGGTCGCTCCATCAGGGAAGTACGGAGTCAGAGGGCTCCTGGGGATCTGGACCGTGACGGTCGATCCGTCGGGCGAGGCCGTGCCGGTGGTGATTCCGAAGAATCCCCCTCCCCCGGGAGCGAACAGGCTGACGGAGATCGCTCCCGGTGTCGCCCAGTCGCCGTCCGGGCCATGCGTCCAGGAGCCAGGAGGGGAGGTGATCGTGATGGTCTGACCCGCCACGACGTCCGCGTTCACCGGTGACGACCCGAACGACGACGTGCGGCCGTACGAGGTCGCGGTCGCCTTCGTGAGAGGGATGGCTGCCGATGTCGAGTTCAGATCCGAGTGCACGTGCAGGATGGCGTTCAAAGTGACCGGCACGGCGACCGATCCGGTGTTGTAGCCGTTGGTCACGAGGAGCTCGAGTTCGGAAAAGCCCTGCAGCGATTGCGGCACCGGCACGGTGAACGTTCCGCTGGTGCTTCCGACGGCACCGCTCACGAGCGTCTGTGCGGCCTCACGGGTTCGTACGGCATAGTCCCACGACTCCGCGAAATGGCTCGAGAGTTGCGAGGGGAGGGTCACTTGCAACGCCGTGGTGTCGTCGGACACCATGAATCCGCCGACGGTCGGCGCCATGAACGATCCCCACGAGGCGTTGATGGAATCGAGCATCGGCGTCACGTTCTGGGTGAAGGCGACGGACGCCGGTGCCGGTGGCGCCGCATTCGCAGGAGCAGCGAAGCCCGCCATCAGAACCACCGCAGCCGCTGCTGCTCCTGCCAGCCGCATACTCAACCGCATCTGTCACTCCCCCGTTGATCGACACTCGTCGGTTGAGTGTAGCGGTCGTTGAGGGCCGTCAAGTATCGAGGGTCGACTCCGCGGCCGCGATCTCCTCGCGGAGGCCCCGGAGGGTCGCGCGAAGGGCCCGCTCGGCGTCGAGGCCCTGCGATTTCGCCGACGCGACGATCGCGAGCAGCAGACCACCCAGTTCGTCCTCGTTCTGCACGGGAACGATCGACGGCGCATCTTGGTCGAGCACGCCGACCTTCTGGGCCCGGCCCAGCAGCTTGTCGGCCAGGGCCAGCGACGGCATGCCGAGCGGGATGCCGTCGAGCACGCTCGTGCGCGAGGGTTTCTCGGCCGCCTTGAAGCCATCCCAGGCGGCTACGACGTCGTCGGCCGACTCCAGCTCCAGATCGCCGAAGACATGCGGATGCCGCCCCACCATCTTCTGGGTCATGTGCTCCGCGACGTCCTGGATGTCGAAGTCCTCACCGGGCGTGTGGGAGGCGATGTCGGCGTGGAAGATCACCTGGTAGAGCACGTCGCCGAGCTCCTCGATCATCTCCTCGCGGCTGCCGGACTCGATCGCCTCGATCAGCTCGTGCGTCTCCTCCACGAGGTACTGCACGAGCGAGGCGTGCGTCTGATCGGCATCCCACGGGCATCCGCCGGGCGCCCGCAGCACCGCGGTCACTTCGACGAGCTGATCGAGCTTGGTGGGGGCATCCGGGATCTCGGCCATGAGGCCAGCCTATTTCGCCTCGGCGACCGGCACCTTCGCGGGCGGGAAGATGGCGTCGAGGAGGCCCTGGGTCCAGGCGATGAGCTCGGCGTCGGGCAGGGGCTTGCCATCGACCACGGGCATCGGCACGGAGACCGCGGCGGTCTGGGCGAAGTACTTCGCGCCCGGATACATCCGCTGCAACCGCACCTGGATCGAGTCGGCGAGCTCGGCCGTGGCCACCCGCAGGTTCGACCCCATCGTCACCACCTCGCTGAGCCCCGCCTTCTGCGCCTGGCGCCGCAGCCGCGACACCGCGATGAGGTTCGACACCTGCACCGGCGGCTCACCGTAGCGGTCGGTGAGCTCCTCGATCACCCGGTCGATCGAGTCGTCGGACGCCGTCGGCGCACTGGCCGTGGAGAGCTTCTGATAGGCCTCGAGCCGCAACCGCTCGCTGTCGACGTAGTCCTCGGGGATGTGCGCGTCCACCGGCAGCTCGAGCCGCAGCTCGGTCTGCCCCTCGGCGACGTCGCCGCGGAACGTCGAGACGGCCTCGCCGATCATCCGCAGGTACAGGTCGAAACCGACCCCCGCGATGTGCCCGGCCTGCTCGCCGCCGAGCAGGTTGCCGGCACCACGGATCTCCAGGTCTTTCAGCGCCACCTGGATGCCCGATCCCAGCTCGTTGTTGGCCGCGAGCGTCGAGAGGCGGTCGTTGGCCGTCTCCGACAGGGGCTTGTGCTCGTCGAACAACAGATACGCGTATGCCCGTTCGCGCCCACGGCCCACGCGCCCGCGCAGCTGGTGCAGCTGGCTGAGCCCGTACTTGTCGGCCCGATCCACGATCAGCGTGTTCGCGTTGGCGATGTCGATTCCGGTCTCGATGATGGTGGTCGACACGAGCACGTCGAACTTGCGCTCCCAGAAGTCCACGATCACCTGCTCCAGCACGTGCTCGTTCATCTGACCGTGCGCCACCGCCACCCGCGCCTCGGGCACGAGCTCGGCGATCTGGGCGGCGACGCGGTTGATCGACGACACCCGGTTGTGCACGAAGAACACCTGCCCCTCCCGCAGCAGCTCGCGCCGGATGGCGGCGCCCACCTGCTTGTCGGAGTAGGGCCCCACGAAGGTGAGAATCGGATGCCGGTCCTCCGGCGGCGTGGCCAAGGTCGACATCTCGCGGATGCCGGTCACCGCCATCTCGAGCGTGCGCGGGATCGGCGTCGCGCTCATCGCGAGGATGTCGACGTTCGTCTTGAGCTTCTTCAGCTGGTCTTTGTGCTCCACACCGAAGCGCTGCTCCTCGTCGATGATGAGGAGCCCGAGGTCTTTGAAGGCGATGTTGTCGGCCAGGATGCGGTGGGTCGCGATGACGACGTCGACCGTGCCGTCGGCGAGCCCCTTGATGGTCTCGCGTGACTCCTTCTCGGTCTGGAACCGGCTGAGCGCCTTGAGGTGCACCGGGAACCCGGCGAAACGCTCCTGGAAGGTCTCGAGGTGCTGCCGCACGAGCAGAGTGGTGGGCACGAGCATGGCCACCTGCTTGCCGTCCTGCACCGCCTTGAAAGCCGCGCGCACCGCGATCTCGGTCTTGCCGAATCCCACGTCGCCGCTCAGCAGACGGTCCATCGGGATCGGCCGCTCCATGTCGGCCTTCACCTCGTCGATCACCGTGAGCTGATCGGGCGTCTCCTGGAAGGGGAACGCCTCTTCCAGCTCGTGCTGCCACGGGGTGTCGGGGCCGAAGGCGTAGCCCTTCGACGCCATCCGGGCCGAGTAGAGCTTCACCAGCTCCACCGCGATGTCGCGCACCGCCTTGCGGGCCTTGCCCTTGGCCTGGGCCCAGTCGCTGCCGCCCATCTTGCTGAGCGCCGGTGCCTCGCCGCCCACGTAGCGGCTCAGCAGGTCGAGCTGGTCGGTGGGCACGTAGAGCTTGTCGCCCGGGTAGCCGCGCTTGGAGGGCGCATACTCGATCACCAGGTATTCGCGGGTGGTCTTCACCGCGTTGCGGCCGCCCGACGAGACCTCGCGCTGGGTCAGTTCGAGGAACTTGCCGATGCCATGGGTCTGATGCACCACGAAGTCGCCGGCTTTGAGCTGCAACGGGTCGACCACGTTCTTGCGGCGACTCGCGAGCTTCTTCACCTGGCGCGTGTCGTAGCCCGCGGTGCGGCCGTAGAACTCGGTCTCGCCGATCAGGGCGAGCTTGAGTTCCGGCAGCTCGAAGCCGTGCTCCACCGCGCTGCGGATGAGATAGGCCATCCGCGGCTCGGCATCGGCCGGGAAGTCGTCGACCATCCGGGCCGGGATCTCCCGTTCCGACAGCACGTCGGCGGCGCGCTCGACGAGGCCCTGACCCTGGGCGACGACCACGACCGTCCAGCCGTCGGCGAGGCGACGTGACACGTGCTCGATCGCGCCGTCGGCATTGCCCGAGAAACTCGGCACCGCGTCGGCGGCGATGCGGATGGTGAGATGCTCCTCGATCTCGCGGTGCTCGGGGAGGATGTCCTCCTCGGCCGGTCCCTGTTGGAATTCGCTGAGCGTCCACCAGGCCCGGCCGGTGCCGGCCGCGTCGCGGAGCTGGTTGAGGGTGATGAACTCGCCCGACTCCAGGTCGATCGGTGCTTCGGCGCCGGCGGTGGCGGCGGTCCAGGCGGCGGCCAGGAACTCGCGGTTCGTCTCCGAGAGGTTCACGGCCCGGGTGGCGACCCGCTCGGGCGACACCACGGCGATGGCCGCTCCGGCCGGCAGGTAGTGCGCCACGGTCACGAGCTCATCGAGCAGTGCCGGAGCCAGCGACTCCATGCCCTCGACCGGGATGCCGGCCGAGATCTTCTCGAGCATGCCCGCGAGACTCGGGAACTCGTGCTGCATCTCGCGGGCACGCTGCCGGACGGCCTCGCTCAGCAGCAGCTCGCGGCTCGGCGGCAGGCTCACGCTCTCGACGTCGTCGGGCAGCGACCGCTGGTCGGCCACGGAGAAGGCGCGGATCTCCTCCACCTCGTCGCCGAAGAAGTCGACGCGGAACGGATGCTCGGCGATGGGCGGGAACACGTCGAGGATGCCGCCGCGCACCGCGTACTCCCCGCGCCGGGTGACCATGTCGACCCGGGAGTAGGCGAGCTCGACGAGCTGGCGGCTGAGGGCCGACAGGTCGAAGCCACGGCCGCCGCGCACCAGGTCGATGGGGTCGAGCTCGGTGAGGTTCGACGCGATCGGCTGCAGGGCGGCGCGAACGGATGCGACCACCACGATGGGAGCCGGAGCAGCGGTGGCGCCGGGGTCGGCCGCCGCGGCATCCGTCGCCCGCTGCCAGTCGACCAGGCGGCGGAGGGCGTCGATGCGCTTGCCCACGATCTCGGCGCTCGGGCTGAGCCGCTCGTGCGGCAGCGTCTCCCAGGCCGGGAATTCGACGATCTGCGCCTCGGGCAGGAAGCCGGCGAGCGACTCGCGGAGTTTCTCCGACTCGCGGCCCGTCGCGGTGACGACCATCAGGGCCTCGGGCAGCCCGCGCTCGACCCGGCGCCGCAGCATCGCCGCCAGTAGCGGCGCGCGCAGACCCTCGGGCAAAGAGAAATCGGCGTTGCGCCCGGCCTCGGCCAAGGCTTTCTCGAACGTGGAGGCGCGCGAAAGCGCCGGGATCAAGCCTTGAAGCATCACTCCGGCAATCTTACGCGGGGGTGCCGACACTCCGGCAGCGGAGGCGGCGAGTAGAGTCTGGGCGACAGCTGCCTGCAGCGAACAGCACGAACGAACCCCGAGGACACCGTGACCACGACGCCACCCGACGACCCCACCCCGGCCGACCCTGCCGCCGATGTGCCTGCCGCACCCCCGGCAGCACCGGAACGCGAACGGCCCCGCTTCGGCGAGTACGCGCCGACGTCCGGCACACCGGCTCCGCCCGCTCCCCCGGCCCCGGTCACGCCGGCGCCCGTCGCTCCGCAGTACGGTTCCGGGCCGCAGTACGGTTCAGCACCGCAGTACGGTTCGGCACCGCAGTACGGTTCGGCACCGCAGTACACCGGCTACCAGAGCCCGCTCGGCACCTCCGCGCCCGGCTACGCCTATCCGGGCCAGGCCCTGGCGCCCGCCGCCGCCCGACCGAAGACGGTCGGCGTCATCGCATTCGTCGTGGGCCTCGTGGTGCTCATCGGTTCACCGATCGCCAGCGGATTCGTGGCCCAGGGCATCTCGCCCCTGATGACCTACTACGCGAACGGCAGCATCGACGTCTCGGAGATCCCGGCCGATCAGATGGCCGCGGTCTCCGGCGCGGGGGTGGGCGTGATCGCCACGATCCTCTTCGCCGTGGTCTTCGGACTCTGGGCCCTCGTGCAGGGCATCGTCGCGACGGCGAGCAACCGAGGCCGCGGATTCGGCATCCTGGCGATCGTCTGCAGCGTGCTCGCGCCGATCGCGAGTGTGATCGTGTTCTACGCCGTGCTCTTCGCGGCGGCGCCGGAGTTGCTCCAGCGCTGACGCGCCGACGCCCGGACACTTCCGGCGGGAGGGTCAAGCGGGCGGCGCGGTGTGCACCTTGAGCTGCGCCGCCGTCAGTCCCTCCGAGGCGATCAGTTCGACCGCGTCGGCGGCGTCGACGATGAGGTTCGGCAGCGTCTCCCGCTCCGTGGAGGAGAAATTCTGCAGCACGAAGTCGGCGGCCTGCTGCCGACCGGGTGGGCGGCCGATGCCGACACGAACCCGGATGAAGTCGGCGCTGCCCGATGCCCCGATGATGTCGCGCAGCCCGTTGTGTCCGCCGTGGCCGCCTCCGGCCTTGAGCTTCACCGTGTCGAACGGGATGTCGAGCTCGTCGTGCACCACGATCACATGGTCGGGCGCGACATCGTAGTACTTCATCAGCGCGTTGACCGGGCCGCCGGACACGTTCATGTAGGTGTTGGCCTTGGCCAGCACGAACCGAGGGCCGCCCGGAACGAGCCGGCCCTCGGCCACGACGGCGTTGGCCTTGTGCGACGTGAAGGTCGCGCGCATCCGGTTCGCCAGCTCGGCGACCACCATCTGCCCCACGTTGTGACGGTTGGCGGCGTAGCCGGGCCCGGGGTTGCCGAGCCCGACCACGAGCCAGAGATCCGTACTCACGTCGTCAGAGGTTCTCGAATGCGGTGCGGAGCGGAAGGACTACTCGGCGCTCTCGTCGGACGCGGACTCGGCCTCGGCCGACCCCGACTCGCCCTCGGTGGCGGCGTTCTCTTCGCTCTCGACCGCAGCCGGTACGGTGATCCCGACGATGACGAGGTCTTCGTCGCTGATCAGAGTCGAACCCTTGGGGAGCTCGACGTCCTTCGCGTGGATGAGGGTGCCCTCTTCGAGGCCCTCGATCGAGACGACGATGCGCTCCGGGATGTTGGTGGCCTCGACCTCGACCAGGATGGTCGAGGCGTCCTGCGTGGCGATGGTGCCCGAGTACGACTCGCCCTCGAGGTGGATCGGGACCTCGACCTGAACCTTCTCACCCTTGCGCACGACGATGAGGTCGATGTGCTCGATGATCTGGAGAACGGGGTCCTTCTGCACGTCTTTGACCAGGGCGAGCTGCTCCTTGCCCTCGATGTCGAGTTCGAGCACCGCGTTGGCCTTGCGCAGGATGAGGCCGACCTGGTGGCCCGGGAGGGTCACGTGCTGGGGCTCGGTGCCGTGTCCGTAGATCACGGCGGGGATCTTGCCGGCGGCGCGGATGCGGCGCGCAGCGCCCTTGCCGAAGGTGGTGCGGGTCTCCGCGGAGACCCGGGTGTCGTCTGCCATTGTGTGCTCCTTCGCGAGCCGATTCAGCCCGCACTGTTGTGATTGTTCAACTCGACCGCATGAAGCGAGAGGAAAGACGTGCGAAAGCCTCATCCACCGCGTCGATAACGGATGCGCGCTCAGGGGCGTGCATCCCTCGCCGAAGTTCAGTGGCCCAGCCTAGCGCATCCGCTCTACTACGCTGAGAGTGTCCCAACTTCACGAGGAGCATCAGCCATGTCTACGCCTGCTGGAACCGCCAATATCGGAGTCGTCGGAATGGCGGTGATGGGATCGAACCTCGCCCGCAACCTCGCCAGCCGTGAAGGCAACACCGTCGCTGTCTACAACCGCAGCCCCGAGCGCACCCGCAAACTGGTGTCCGAGCATCCTGAGGCCGGATTCGTGGCCTCGGAGTCGGTCGACGACTTCGTCGCCTCGCTCGCAAAGCCCCGCACCGCGATCATCATGGTGCAGGCGGGCGCCGGAACGGATGCGGTCATCTCCGAGCTCGCCGAGCGCTTCGAGCCGGGCGACATCATCGTCGACGGCGGCAACGCGAACTTCCACGACACGATCCGCCGGGAGAAGGATGTCTCGGCGAAGGGCATCCACTTCGTCGGGACGGGCATCTCGGGCGGCGAGGAAGGCGCGCTGAACGGCCCCTCGATCATGCCCGGTGGCACCGCGGAGGCCTACAAGACGCTCGGTCCGATCCTCGCCTCGATCGCCGCGGTCGCCGAGGGCGAGCCCTGCGTCACCCACATCGGCACCGACGGCGCCGGACACTTCGTGAAGATGGTGCACAACGGCATCGAGTACGCCGACATGCAGCTCATCGCCGAGGCCTACGACCTGCTCCGCACCATCACCAAGCGCTCCCCGGCCGAACTGGCCGAGGTCTTCACGACGTGGAACTCCGGCGACCTGGAGTCGTATCTGATCGAGATCACCGCCGAGGTGCTCAAGCAGGTCGACGCGAAGACGGGCAAGCCGTTCGTCGACATCGTGCTCGACCAGGCCGGCGCGAAGGGCACCGGCGCCTGGACCGTGCAGAACGCCCTCGATCTCGGCACCCCGGTCGGCGGCATCGCCGAAGCGGTCTTCGCCCGCTCGGTGTCGTCGCACCCCGAGCAGCGTTCGGCCGTGCAGGCCACCATCACCTCGCGGCCCTCGGTCGTCGAGGTCGACGTCGACACCTTCGCCGACGACATCCGTGCCGCGCTCTACGCGTCGAAGGTCGTGGCTTACGCGCAGGGCTTCGACGAGATCATCGCCGGGGCGAAGCAGTACGGCTGGGACATCGACAAGGGCGCCGTGGCGAAGATCTGGCGGGCGGGCTGCATCATCCGCGCCCAGTTCCTCAACCGGATCGTCGAGGCCTACCAGAACAACCCCGACATCACCTCGCTGCTCGAAGACCCGTACTTCGCCGCCGCGGTCGCGTCGGGTGAAGAGGCCTGGCGCCGCGTCGTCTCGACCGCTGCGCTCTCGGGCGTGCCCGTTCCCGGATTCGGATCGGCCCTGTCGTACTACGACTCGCTCGCGTCGAAGCGCCTTCCGGCCGCCCTCGTGCAGGGACAGCGCGACTTCTTCGGCGCCCACACCTACAAGCGCGTCGACGAAGAGGGCGTCTTCCACACCCTCTGGTCGGGCGACCGCAGCGAGATCGCGACGGTGCCTTCGACCCACTAGGTTTTCACCCGGAGATCTTGCCCCCAAACGTCCTTCCCGCCGGGATTTCGGACGTTTGGGGGCAATTTCTTCAGGCCTGGCGGCGACGCCACACTAGGCGGGCTCTTCGGCCTTGACTCGCTGGCCGACCACGGCCGAGACGCCGTCTTGGCGCATCGAGACGCCGTACAGGGCATCCGCGATCTCCATCGTGCGCTTCTGGTGCGTGATGACGATGAGTTGGGATGTCTGCCGAAGGTCTTCGAAAATCGTGAGCAGGCGGCCGAGGTTCGCGTCGTCGAGGGCCGCCTCCACCTCGTCCATGATGTAGAACGGGCTGGGCCGGGCCTTGAAGATCGCGATCAGCAGGGCGACGGCGGCGAGCGAGCGCTCCCCGCCCGAGAGCAGCGACAGGCGCTCGATCTTCTTGCCGGCGGGCTTCACCGAGACCTCGATTCCCGTGGTGAGCATGTTGCCCGGATCGGTGAGGTGGATCGAGCCCGTTCCCCCCGGGAACAGAATCGGGAACACCTGCGTGAATGCTTCCTTGGTGTCGGCGAAGGCGCTCTCGAAAATGGTCTGCATCCGGTCGTCGATCTCTTCGATGATCGTCAGGAGGTCTTTGCGGGTGTTCGTGAGGTCGGTGAGCTGCTCGGTGAGGAACTTGTGCCGCTGCTCTAGGGCGTCGAACTCCTCGAGGGCGAGCGGGTTGACGCGACCGAGTTCGGCGAGCTTGCGCTCGGCCTTCGCGAGACGCTGCTGCTGCTCCGACCGCACGAACGGCCGGCCTGCCGGCGCGCGGCGTGGTTCGTCGCCGCCGATGGATGTGCCCGCGCCGGACGCGGCGCTCTCCTCCAGGTCGTCGTCGACCGCTGTTCCGAAATCGTCGTCTTCGCCCGCGTCGTTGTCGCCCGCGTCGTCGCTGCCCCTGTCGCGATCACCCGCGTCGGCTCCGGCGCCCTCGATCTCGGCGGTCGCCGCGACGACGGCCGCGGCGCTGGTGTCGATGAACACCACCTCGCCGTCGTCGGGAATCCGCTGATCGGGCCCGTATTCGGCGACCAAGACGTCTTCGACGAGCCCCAGCTCGGAGCCGGCGCGCTCGAGCAGACTCGACAGGTGCAGCTTCTTCTCGTAGATCTGCAACTCGAGGCCGTGAACGTTCTCGGTGATCGCCTGCAGGCGCTCGCGCAACCCGGCCTCGTCGCGGCGGAGCGCGAGCAGCTCCTCGTTCTGTTCGGCTCGTTCCGCTTCGCGCTGGGCGAGCCGCACCGTCGCCTCGCTGACCGAACGGTCGACCGAGTCCAGCACGGGAGGCAGCGACTCGACCACGTCGGTCGCCGCTTCGATCTGCCGCCGCCGGATCACGGCACGCCGGGCCGCGGCCTCGGCGGCCGCCCGATCGGCGTCGAGCTGCTTCTCGAGCGCGGCGGTGCGGGCTTGCTCGGCGCGCACGCGCTCACGCGCGGTCTCGACGCCCAGGCGTGCCTCGACCTCGCGGTCGCGAGCCGCTTCGAGCTCGGACAGGAGCCCGTCTCGCGAACTGACGTCGAGGATCGGCCGCGGCCGCTCGCGCACGGCTTCGAGGTCGCCTCTGGCCTTGTCGGCGGCTTGTTCGGCCTGCCCGACCGCATCCTGAGCCAGCTGCAAGGCCTTCTGCAGGCGTTCGAGTTCACCGGTGCCGGCCTCGACCTGCGCCTTGAGCCGACCGAGTTTCTCCGTGCGCGCAGCGAGCTTGGCGTCGTATTCGCGCAGCGCCGACAGGGCCGCCTGCGACTGTTCCTTGGCCACCTGGGCGATCCCGCGCTGTTCGGCCAGGGCGAACCGCGCCCGTTCGATCGTCGAGTTCTCCTCGTCGAGCGAGATCGCGGCGGAATCGCGCTCGGCCACCAGCTCGATACGCGACCGAGTCGCACCCGAGCCGCCGCGCAGGAGGAAGCGGGTGAGCACCTCGCCGCTTCGGGTGACGACGGTGAGCCCCGCTCCGGCGGAGGGCTCGAGCGCCCCCCACGCGCGGCGAGCGGTGTCGAGGTCGTCGGCGACGACCATCGACTGCAGCACGCCGAGAACACCGCCTGGGGCACTGACGACCGAGGTCGCGGGGACGATGCCGTCGATGTCGGCGAACGCCATGGCGCCGTCGGGCGCCGCACCGCCGCGTGCGGCGCCGGCATCCGGAACCGCGTCGGCGATGATCAGCTCGACCCGCCCCATGTCGCCCTCCGCGGCGGCGTTGGCGGCTGCCACGGCGGAGTCGACCGAGTCGGCGAGCACCGCGTCGGCGAGGGTGCCGAGCGCCGCTGCGATGGCCGCTTCGAAACCGGGGGTGACCTTGACGTGTTCGGCCACCAGCCCGCGCACGCCCTCGAGGCGGGCGGCGACGAGTTCGGCCGATCCGTCTTTCTGGTCGAGCGCCATCGTGAGGGCGCTGGTGCGGGCCGCCAGCGCATCGCGCTCGCGTTCGTGGGCGTGCAGCTCCTCACGCAGGCGCTCGATCTCGGCCTCGGCCTCGAACACCTGTGACTGGGCGAACTCGTACGCCTCGTCGAGGTCGGTCTCATCGACCTCGCCCACGGCCGCCTCGGCCTCCGCACGCGCGAAATCGGCCTGTGCCGTCTCCCGGCGCGCCGTGGCGGCATCGAGGGCGTTCTGCTGTCGCAGCACCTCGCCGCGCACGGTGGCCAGCCGGGTGTTCGCCGACTCGAGCTGCCCCGTCAGCTTCGAGAGCTCGAGGTCGTGCTTGGACACCAGGGCGCTCTGATAGGCGATCTGCTCGTCGAGGGCGTCGAGCGAACCGCGCGCTCGGATGGTGGCCTGTTGCGAGGCCTCCCACGCCGCCTGAGCGACGGCGACCTCGCCCTGCAGACGCACCACCTCGGCCTTCGAGTCGCTGACCATGGTGGGCGTGACGCTCGGGCCCGCATCGGGAACGCTCTCCTCGCTGCCGAGCAGGGCGAGCCGTTGAGTGGCGAGGTTGTAGAGGTTGCGCAACCGCTCCTGCACGGACTCGAGCCCGAAACTCGTGCGGCGAGCCAGGTCGACGGCGTCGCCGACCTGTGCCTGTTCGAGCCGGTTCACGCGCAACTGGTTCTGCTCCAGGCGCTCCTGCAGCACGATCCGCTCCGTATGGCGTTCGCTCTCGCTGCGGGAGTGCGCATCCAGAGCCGTTCGCAGCCCCACGATCTCGTCGGCCAGCAGCCGAGCCCGCGCATCGCGCACGATCGCGGCGATCGACTGCGCCTCTTTCGCGATCTCCGCCTGCCGGCCCAGCGGCTTCAGCTGCCGGCGGATCTCACCGGCCAGGTCGCTCAACCGCGTGAGGTTCGCCTGCATCGCCTCGAGCTTGCGTTGCGTCTTCTCCTTACGACGTCGATGCTTCAGGATGCCCGCCGCCTCTTCGATGAAGCCGCGCCGGCCCTCGGGAGTCGCGTGCAGCACCGCATCCAACTGCCCTTGGCCGACGATGACGTGCATCTCGCGGCCGAGGCCGGAGTCGGAGAGGAGTTCCTGCACATCGAGCAGCCGGCAGCTGTCGCCATTGATGGCGTACTCGCTCCCACCGTTGCGGAACAGGGTTCGGCTGATCGTCACCTCGGAGTATTCGATCGGCAGCGCCCCGTCGGCGTTGTCGATCGTGAGCGTGACCTCGGCGCGGCCGAGGGGACCCTTGGTGCTCGTGCCGGCGAAGATGACGTCTTCCATCTTGCCGCCGCGCAGGGTCTTGGCGCCCTGCTCGCCCATCACCCAGGCCAGGGCATCGACGACGTTGCTCTTGCCCGAACCGTTCGGGCCGACCACGCAGGTCACGCCCGTCTCGAATGCGAAGGTGGTGGGGTTGGCGAAGGACTTGAATCCCTTGAGGGTCAAGCTCTTCAGGTACACGCGCCGCCTCTCATCCCGCTTTCGCGCCTCCGGTGTGCACTACGGTATCGAATCCCACGCCCGTTCCCGTGCAATGACGGGCTTCGTGGTCTCATCGTGCACGCAACACGCAGAACTCGTTGCCCTCGGGATCGGCGAGCACCACCCAGCTCACGTCGTCTCCTTGACCCACGTCGGCCCTGGTCGCGCCGGCCGCCAGGAGCCTCTCGACCTCGGCCGACTGGTCATCGGGCCGGAAGTCGAGGTGCAGCCGGTTCTTCACCGACTTCTTCTCGGGCACCGGAACGAACAAGATCGAGGGCTGTGCCTCGGCGTGCGGCGCGATCTCCACCTCCGACTCGTCGTCGGCCTCGTAGGTGACGGGCCAGCCGAGCACCTCGCTCCACCAGTGCGCCAGGCTGCGCGGATTCTCAGCATCGATCACGATCTGTGTCCAGGTGAGTGTCATGCCGACCACGGTAGGCGGCATCCGCCTCGCTCCGGAAGGGGTGTGGACAACGAGCGGCGTCACGAGGGTTCTCCACAGCCGTACGCTGGAGAGGACGCGAAAGGAAACCCGGATGGCCCTGAAAGCACTGGTCTCCCCCGGCCCCGACCTGACCCGCGAGGAGCTCCTGCGCTACGCCCGGCAGATCGCGCTGCCCCACCTCGGCATCGAGGGCCAGCGGCGCCTGAAGGATTCGCGCGTGCTCGTGCTGGGCGCGGGTGGCCTCGGCTCCCCTGTGCTGCAGTACCTCGCAGCCGCCGGCGTCGGCACGATCGGGATCGCCGATTCCGACGTCGTCGAGGTGTCGAACCTGCAGCGGCAGACCATCCACACGGATGCCCGGGTCGGCGAACGCAAGACCGCCTCCGCCGCCGCCGCCGTGCGCGCCCTCAATCCGCTCGTCGACGTCATCGAGCACGACGAGGAGGTCACGACCTCGAACGTGCTCGAACTCGTCTCCGAGTACGACGTCGTCGTCGACGGCACCGACAACTTCGAGGTGCAGTACGTCGTGGACGCCGCTTGCGCGCTCGTCGGCAAGCCGCTCGTCTGGGCGTCCGTGCTCCGCTTCGACGGCCAAGTCACCGTATTCTGGGCCACCGCCCCCGACGGCCTCGACCGCACTCTCGACGACCTCTACCCCGAACAGCCCGACACCGACCCCGCCGAGTCGTGTTCCGTCGCCGGCGTGCTCGGGCCGGTCTGCGCCGCCCTCGGCGCCGTCATGGCCACCGAGACGCTCAAACTGCTCGGCGGCTACGGCGAGCCTCTGCTCGGCCGCCTGCTCGTTCACGACGCGCTCGACGCATCCTGGCGCGAAGTGCCGTTCGGGCACGCGACACCACGGGCAAAGGCCGCGAATATCGGCGAGCCCTACAGCGTTACCAATCAGGGAGCGGGCGTGACCGGCCCCGCGACCAAACTCTTCGAAAGGCAGTCCGTGACCGACGCATCCGCTTCACCCGCCTCATCCGCCGCGCTCGACTCCGTCTCCCCGGCGGAGCTGAAGGACCTGCTCGACGCCCGCGAACGAGGCGACGCCGACTTCGTGCTCGTCGACGTGCGGGAGCCGCACGAACACGCCCTCGTCTCGATCGACGGCGCCGAACTGGTGCCGCTCGGGCAGATCCTCAGCGACGCCGCACGGGAGATCCTTCCCCCGCAGGAGAAGGTGATCGTGCACTGCCACCACGACGCCCGCTCCCAGCGCGCCGCCGCAGCCTTGCGGGCGAACGGATGGGACGACGTGGTCTTCGTGCGCGGCGGCATCGACGCCTGGGTCACCGACGTGGAGCCCACGAAGCCCAGGTACTAGTCCCGCGCCGCCGTGCCGGGCCGAACTCTTCGGTCAGCCGCCCGCGAAGGGCGGGAGAACGTCGAGCTCGTCGCCGTCGTGAAGCACGGTGGCGCGATCCGTCGTCGCGTGCCGGTTCAGGATGAAGGAACACCGGTCGAGTACGGCCGTCGCGGCATCCGCATCCGGAGCACCGGCGGCCAGCTCCCGCATCAGGGCGTCGATCGTGTCTCCGGCGGCCTCGCGCTGTTCCTCGCCCACGCCGAGGGCGGCCTTCGCCGCGGCGAAGTAGCGGATTCGGATGCTCACTCAGCCGCCGATCGCGCTCATCGGGCGGTCGGGCTGCGCGAATCCGGCCTCGTTCATGCGGTGACCGGACGGCTTCGCCCACATCGCACCACGCCACAGGTCGGCGAGCTCGGCGTCGTCGGCGCCCGCGCGCAGAGGCCCGAGAAGATCGGTCTCGGTGTGCGAGAAGAGGCAGCTGCGCACCGCGCCCTCGGCCGTGAGCCGGGTGCGACGGCAATCCGCGCAGAACGGCTCGCTGACGGATGCGATGATCCCGACCAGACCGAGCACGGAGCCATCCGGCCCGTCGGCCTGCTCCCTGACCTGGAACAACTCGGCGGGCGCACCGTCGCGCGGCGCGTCGTCGGGGGTCAGGAGGTAGCGAACGGCCAGACGCTCACGGATCTGGGCCGCCGTGATCATCGACTCGCGCTCCCAGGTGTGGTCGGCGTCGAGGGGCATCTGCTCGATGAAGCGCAACTGGTGTCCGCCCGCCAACGCCCATTCGAGCAGCTCCACCGCCTGGTGGTCGTTGATCCCGGGCATCAGCACCGCATTGATCTTCGTCGATTTCAGCCCGGCGGCACGCACGGCATCGATGCCCGAGAGCACCCGGTCGAGGAACGGGCGACGCGTGATCTTCGCGAAGGTCTCGGGGTGGATCGAGTCGAGCGACACGTTGATCCGGTCGAGACCGGCATCGGCGAGCGCCGTCGCCCGGCTGGTGAGTCCGATCGCATTGGTCGTGAGCGAGATCTCCGGTCGGGGTTCGAGCGCAGCGACCGACCGGATGATCTCCACGAGGTCTTTGCGCAGCAGCGGCTCGCCACCCGTGAAACGCACCTGACGGACGCCGAAGTCGGTCACCGCGATGCGCGCGAACCGAGTGATCTCCTCGAGCGACATTAGCGCGGGTGGCGCGAGGAACGGAAGGCCCTCGGCCGGCATGCAGTAGGTGCAGCGCAGGTTGCAGCGGTCGGTGAGCGAGATGCGCAAGTCGGTGGCCTCGCGGCCGAAGCGGTCGACCAGACCGGATGCGGCCGGCCGCTCCGCAGGCAGAGCGACCGCCGGGCGCACCCCTCGCGGCGCGGACGCGCGACTCGACCCGGCCGCCGGACGCGGTTGCGGCATCCCCAGAACGACGCTCATACGCAAAGCCTACGCGGCGAGCCGGCGAAAGCGGGCCGGCGACCGCAGAGCGTTCCCCGTCAGCACGACGTAGAGAAGTCCGTCCGGCGCGCCAGGATCTCGTCAGCAACGGCTCCACCCCGGGCTCGACGGGCGTAGAGCTGAGACATGCACAGCCATTCCGATTCCGGGCACGTCGTCTCAGGACACCGCCGATGACCCTCACCACCCTCCTCCCGTCGTTGCGCCGCAGCATCCCCGACCCCCTCTCGACCGACCGCTGGCCCGAACACACCGTCGCGACCACCACCGATGTGCTCGTCGCCGGTATCTCCCTGCTTCGTCTCGTCGACGTCTGCGGCACACCCTGCGTGCATACGGCGGCCGCGGTCGTGCCGGGCACACACGGACGCCCCTCACCCACGGGGCAGGCCTGCGTGGTGGTCGTGTGCGTCCTTCGGATCGACCGGATGCCGGTGGACCCGACGTCGACCGCGACACCCGTTCTCCGTCTGACCGTCGACGGCGATCTCGGCCACGCGCATCCGGTGCCGAGCGAAGCGCGGTTGGTCGGCCGCGTGTCGACGAGCCGTCGGGTGCTCGCGGAGTGCTGCTCCCGCGACGAGCCGACGCTCGTCGTACCGGTGCCCGAGGATCTGGCGGTCGGCGACCTGATCGCCGTCCCGTGCGCGGGAACGGTGCCGCTGCGGGCGCTCCGGGAGCGCTGAGCTCCGCCCCTTCCGCATGCGTCGCCCGACCGCTCGACCGGTGGCGCCGACGGGGATGGTGCAGACTGGGATGATGCGCACGATCGAGGACCATCGCCGCGCCGTGTCGGCACTCGTGGCGGGGATCTCGAGCGCACTCGAGGCCGAGGTGCTGAGGGTGTCCGGCGAGGAACTGACGGCCCATCCGGAGCGATTCACCAACCGCGTGCTGGCCTCCGATCTCGTCGCTCCGTCGAGTCTCCCGTCGTTCGACAACTCGCAGATGGACGGTTTCGCAGTGCGCTCCGCCGACGTCGCGATCGCGTCGCCCACCTCGCCGGTCAGTCTTCCGGTCGCTGCCCGCGTCGCCGCGGGCGACTCGTTCACCCGTCATCTCCCCGGCACCGCGACGCCGATCATGACCGGTGCCGCCCTGCCCGAAGGTGCGGATGCGGTGATCCCGATCGAGCGCGCCGATCCCCCGGTCTTCCCAGCGCCCTCGAGCGAGGCCGCGGTGCGGTTCGCCGAGCCCGTGGCGACCGGCACCTTCGTGCGCACCGCCGGCTCCGACGTCGCGAGCGGCCAGATCCTGCTGCGCGCCGGAAGCCGCCTGGGACCGCCGCAGCTGGGGGTCGTCGCGGGAACCGGTGCGACGACGGTGCCGGTACGCCGGCGACCGAGGGTTCTGCTCGTGTCGACGGGCCACGAGATCCGCGACCCCGGTTCGCGATTGCAACCGGGGCAGATCTACGACGCGAACACCGTGGCTCTCACCGCGGCGCTGCAGAGCATCGGATGCGCGGTGACCGCGATCCCGTGCCGTTCCGACGACGCGGCCGACCTTCTCGAGATCGTCGTGCGCGAAGCGGCCGGCATCGACCTGGTGGTGACGGTCGGCGGCGTCAGCGCCGGTGCCCGCGAGGTCGTGCGCGACGCCTTCGAATCGCGGGGGGTGCGCTTCGAGAAAGTGGCCATGCAGCCGGGCGGACCACAGGGATTCGGGCTCGCGACCGTGCCGGAACCGGTTCCGGTGGTCTGCCTCCCGGGCAACCCGGTGAGCGCGCTCGTCTCCTTCGAGGCCTTCCTGCGGCCCGCCATCCTCTCGGCGCTCGGCGACTCCGACCCGCAGCGCGAGCTGCGGCGCGGACGGGCCGCGCATGCCTTCGACTCCCCTCCCGCAACCCACCAGCTGCGGCGCGGAATCGTGCACGACGACGGCACCCTGGAACTGGTGGGCGGCCCCTCGAGTCATCTGCTGCACTCGTACGCCGAGTCCACGGTGCTGGTGCACGTTCCCGTGGGGGTGTCGGCCGTCGCGGCCGGAGACGAGCTCGACTACTGGAGGATCGATGGCTGACGGCACCGAACTGACCCACATCACGGCCGACGGATCGGCGCACATGGTCGATGTGTCGGGCAAAGCGGTGACCAAGCGCGTCGCGACGGCCCAAGCCGTGGTGCGCACGCGGCCCGAGGTGATCGGACTCCTCATCGCCGGCGACCTCCCGAAGGGAGAGCCTCTCGCGGTGGCGCGGGTGGCCGGAATCCTGGCGGCGAAGCAGACCCCGAATCTCATCCCGCTCTGCCATCCGCTGCCTCTCTCCGGCATCACCGTGGAGTTCAGCACCGACGAATCGAGCATCCGGATCGAGACCTCGGTCACCACGACCGGTGTCACGGGTGTGGAGATGGAAGCGCTCACGGCCGCGTCCGTGGCCGCGCTGACGGTGTACGACATGATCAAGGCCGTCGACCGGGGTGCGACGATCACCGATATCGAGGTGCTCTCGAAGTCGGGCGGCGCGAGCGGCGAGTGGACTCGGCGATGACGGGGCACGGCGAGCGCGCCCACCGCGCCGAGAACCCCGGATCCGCTCCATCGCTCCGCCGGGCTCTGATCGTCGTGGCCTCGAACCGCGCCGCAGCCGGCGTCTACGACGACACCACCGGCCCCGTCATCCGGGACTGGCTCGCCGCGCGCGGGTGGGAGCCGTCCGTCGTCGTGGTGCCCGACGGCGAGCCCGTCGGTGCGGCCTTGCGCGAGGCCGTCGAGGGCGCGCTGGCACTCGTCGTCACAACCGGCGGCACCGGGGCCTCGCCTACTGATCGCACGCCAGAACAGACCCGCGCCGTGCTCGACTTCGAGGTGCCGGGTCTCGCAGAGGAGATCCGGCGGGTCGGCGCCGTCACGACGCCCCTCGCCGTGCTCTCGCGCGGGCTGAGCGGGGTGGCCGGACGAACCCTGATCGTCAACCTCCCGGGCTCGTCGGGCGGCGTGCGCGACGGACTCTCGGTGCTCGACGGGGTGCTCGATCATCTCGTGGACCAGATTCATGGAGGCGACCATGCCAGACACGACTGACATCGACGGGGTCGCCCCGGACTCGGGGGCGACGAGCGGTCCGGCCGGCCCGACGCCGGAGTCGGAGCGGGTCGTCTTCGCCCGGGTGTCGGAGTCGGGCGTCTCCGTCGAGGAGTGCGCGGCGGCCGTCGAGGACGCCGGATCGGGAGCGGTCGTGACGTTCGCCGGAGTGGTGCGCGACCACGACGAGGGGCGCGGGGTGGTCGCCTTGAGTTACAGCGCGCATCCGAGCGCCGCCGAGGTCATCCGCACCGTCGCCCTCGAGGTGGCCCGCGCCCATCCCGCAGTCAGACTGGCCGTCGCCCACCGCGTCGGCGACCTCGGCATCGGAGACGTCGCTCTCGCCTGCGCCGTCGCATCCGCTCACCGTGCTGAGGCCTTCGCGGCATGCGCGGCGCTCGTCGACGAGGTCAAGGCGACGGTGCCGATCTGGAAGGAGCAAGCCTTCGACGACGGCACCTCGGAGTGGGTCGCCTCTCTCGGGTGAAGCCGAAACCGCGTCTGACCAGGCCGAACGGATGGTCCGGTCCACTTCTGCACAATTCGCTCGACGAGAAGAACTACCCCCAGAACGGCCGTCGTTACACTCCCGACACATCGCTGAGGTCTACTAATGGTGCATCAGCAGATTCGAACGGAGCACCACGTGGACCTGAACACCATCGCAGCCATCGTCCCGGCCCGTCGTCGCGACGATCTCGCCGCGCTCGGCGCGACCGCCGCACCGCTCGCGGGTGGGTCATGGCTCTTCTCGGAGCCGCAGAACCATCTCACCTCCCTCGTCGATCTGATGGCTTTCGGCTGGCCCTCGCTCACGGTGACCGAGACGGGGCTGGAGGTGGCGTCCACCTGCACGCTCGCCGAACTCGCCGCGATGCCCGACGACCGGGGATGGCCGGCGCATCCGCTCTTCTTCCAGTGCTGCACGGCACTGCTCGGTTCGTTCAAGGTGTGGAACGTGGCGACGGTCGGCGGAAACATCTGCGCATCGCTGCCGGCGGGGCCGATGACCTCGTTGTTCTCCTCGCTGGATGCCACTGCGCTGATCTGGCGGGCCGACGGAACCGACGAGCGCATTCCGGTGGCGTCGTTCGTCACGGGTAACGGCACCAACGTCTTGCGACAGGGCGACGTGCTGCGATCCCTGGAGGTGCCACACTCCTCGCTGCGGGCCCGCACGGCCTATCGCAAGATCGCCCTCTCCCCGCTCGGGCGGTCGGGAGCCGTCATCGTCGGGCGGCTCGACGCCGACGGCGCCTTCACCCTCACGGTGTCCGGAGCGACGGTGCATCCCGAGCAGCTGAGCTACCCGTCGCTCCCGGATGCGCAGCAACTCACGAGCGACGTCGAACGGATCGAGACCTGGTTCACCGATCCGCATGGAGCCGCCGACTGGAGGCGGGCGGTGTCCGCGCAACTCGGCCGGGAGATCCTGGCCGAGTTGTCGGCGCCGGGCGCCTTCCTCGCGACAGGTTCGGAGGTCGTGCGATGAAGTTCATCATGAACGGCGAGCAGCTCGACGCCGATCCCGCACCCGGTCAGTGCCTGCGCACCTTCATCCGCGATCAGGGTCATTTCGAGGTGAAGATGGGCTGCGACGCGGGCGACTGCGGAGCCTGCTCAGTGATCGTCGACGGAACACCGGTGCACTCCTGCGTCTTCCCGGCCTACCGGGCCGAGAACGCGATCGTCACCACGGTGGCCGGACTCGGCGACCCTGCGGATCTGAGCGCCGTGCAGCAGAGCTTCGTCGAGAACGCGGGCTTCCAATGCGGATTCTGCACGGCTGGCATGGTCGTGACGGCCAGCACGCTGAAGCCCGAGCAGCTCGACGACCTGCCTCGCTTGATGAAGGGCAACCTCTGCCGCTGCACCGGATATCGCGCGATCGAAGCCTCGATCCGACAGGGAGTGTGCGAAGCGGCAGCCCTCCGGGGTGATGAGCACGACAGTGAAGCCGGCTGCGGCGCACCCTGCGGCGAGGTGCGGAAGACGGGTCGCTCGGCGCCCGCTGAGAGTGGCGGGACCGGTTCGGCCGATGTCGCCTCAGACGTGTCGACGGATGCCGGCACCGTGACGGCAAGCGCCGCTCCGCTGACGGTCGGAACGTCGGTGGGTGCCCCGGCCGGGCGACGCATCGTCAGCGGCCGCGAGCCCTACACCCTCGACGTCGCCGTGCCCGGACTCACGCACTTGAAGCTGCTGCAGAGCCCGCACGCTCACGCGCGCGTGCTCGCGATGGACACCAGTGCCGCGGAAGCCCTGCCGGGCGTGCACGCCGTGCTCACAGCCGCGGACTCCCCCGACACGCTGTACTCCACCGCCCGGCACGAGTTCCGCACCGACGACCCCGACGACACCCGGGTCTTCGATTCCGTCGTGCGCTTCCGCGGTCAGCGGATCGCGGCCGTCGTCGCCGACTCCGTCGCCATCGCGGAGGCCGCCTGCCGGCTGATCGAGGTCGAGTACGAGGTGCTGCCCGCCGTCTTCGATCCCGAAGAGGCTCGTCGGCCGGGAGCGCCCCTGCTGCACGCCGACAAGCCGTCGGCCCAGTCCCGCGTGGCGGAGCCGGAGCGCAACGTCATCGCATCCGTCCACTCGGAGATCGGGTCGGTCGACGAGGGACTGCAAGCCGCAGACGTGCGGGTGTCCGGCACCTGGCAGACCCACCGTGTCTCGCACGCGGCTCTGGAGACCCACGGCACGATCGGCTGGATCGACGACGACGAGCGCCTCGTGCTGCGCACGAGCTCGCAGGTTCCGTTTCTCGTGCGCGACGAGATCAGTCACATCTTCGGGCTCGAACCCGACCGGGTGCGGGTCTTCACCGCGCGCGTGGGCGGTGGTTTCGGCGGCAAGCAGGAGATCCTCACCGAAGACGTCGTGACCCTCGCCGTGCTGAAGACGGGTCGGCCGGTGCAGTTCGAGTTCACGCGAACCGACGAGTTCACGATGGCGCCGTGCCGGCACCCCATGCGGGTCTCGGTCGAACTCGGAGCCACGAACGACGGCAAGCTCACCTCGATCGCCGTCGACGTGCTGAGCGACACCGGAGCCTACGGGAACCACGGGCCGGGCGTGATGTTCCACAGCGTCGGCGAGACCGTGAGCCTCTACACCGCGCCCAACAAGAAGGTGGATGCCGAGGTCGTCTACACGAACAACATCCCGTCGGGCGCGTTCCGCGGCTACGGTCTCGGGCAGGTCGTCTTCGGTATCGAATCGGCGATGGACGAGCTCGCCGTAGAACTCGGGATCGATCCGTTCGAGCTCCGTCGCCGCAACGCGGTGCGACCCGGAGAACCACTCGTCGCAGCCCATGTGGAGGGCGACGACCTGATCTTCGGCAGCTACGGGCTCGACCAGTGCCTCGATCTCACGCAGAACGCGCTCGCACGGGGCAACGGGGTGACGGCACCCGCCGGATCCGAGTGGTCGGTCGGCGAAGGGATGGCAGCCACGATGATCGCCACCCTCCCGCCCCGCGGCCACTTCTCCCAGGCGACCGTCACCCTCGAGGCCGACGGCCGATACCTCATCGGAGTCGGCACCTCGGAGTTCGGCAACGGCACCACGACGGTGCACACGCAGATCGCGTCGAGCGCGCTCGGCACCTCCGTCGACCGGGTGCGCATCCAGCAGTCCGACACGGATGCCGCGAAATACGACACCGGGGCCTTCGGCTCGGCGGGAATCGTGGTGGCCGGAAAAGCCCTGCACGCTGCCGCACTGGCACTGAAGGCTGATGTGCTGCGCGTCGCCGCGGAGATCGCCGGCAACGGAGTCGGGTCGGACGTCGGTTCGGGTGCCGGTGAACTGGGCCCGGATGGGGTGCGGATCGGCGATCGCCTCATCACGCTGGCCGAGATCGCCGCCGCGGCGGGCGGTTCCCTCAGCGCTGACGGGTCAGAAGACGGCTCGCGGCGTTCGCTCGCCTTCAACGTGCACGGCATGCGGGTTGCGGTGAATTCCGCGACCGGCGAAGTGCGGATCCTGCAATCGGTGCAGACCGCCGATCCCGGCTTCGTCATGAATCCCGCCCAGCTGCGCGGGCAGGTGGAGGGCGGTGTCGCGCAGGCGATCGGGTCGGCGCTCTACGAAGAGATGATCCTCGACCAGGGTCTGGTGAAGACGCAGGTGTTCCGCAGCTACCACGTTCCGCAGATGGTCGACGTTCCGGTGACCGAGGTGTACTTCGCCGAGACGGACGACGAGGTCGGGCCGTTCGGAGCGAAATCGATGAGCGAGGCGCCCTACAATCCCGTCGCCGCGGCCCTGGCGAACGCCGTCCGGCGCGCCACCGGCGTTCGGCCGCATGAGCTTCCGATCTCGCGCGACCGGGTCTGGAGGATGCTCAACAGCTGACCGTGGATCGATCGCAGGCCCGTCGATCCAGACCGGTGCCGCCTCAACGGAGGGTTCTCCGAGCGGCATCCGCGATCACAGCGGCGAGGCGTTCCAGGGAGCGCGTGTGCAGTTGCCACTGCTGCCAGTAGAGCGGCACGTCGATGGCACCCCGCGGGTCGAGATCGACGAATTCCGGCCCGGTCGGGGTGTCGCTCTGCAGGTCGGGAACCATTCCCCAGCCGAAGCCGAGCCGCACGGCCGCCACGAAGTCGCCCGAGGCAGGAACGAAGTGGCGCGGCGGGTCGAGCGCGGCCGGCCCGCCCGACCCGCGCGAACGGAGGTACGCGTCCTGCAGGTCGTCACGCCGGTCGAAGACGACCACAGGTGCCCGGGCCAGCGCCTCGGCTGTCACGCCGTCGGGGAACCACGTCGCCGCGAACGCCGGACTGGCCATCGGGCGGTAGCGCATCGTGCCCAGAAGGGTCGACGAACAGCCCTGCACCGGTTCCGCCACAGCGGTGATCGCCGCCATCACGGTGCCTTCACGAAGCAAGGTCGTGGTGTGCGCCTGGTCTTCGCGGTGGAGGTCGAACGCCATGGTGGACGCGAGCCCCGCGAGGGCCGGCAGAATCCACGTAGCGAGGGAGTCGGCGTTGACGGCGATCGGCATCCGCATGGGCGCCGTCCGGACGCCGAGATCCGCCCGCCCACCGACGGCGCCGTCGGCGAGCGGATCGTCGGGGTCGCCGAGCCCGCGCATCGCGTCGCCGGCCAGCGTCTCGATCTGCCGGGCCAGGAGCAGGATCGCTTCGCCGGACTCGGTCGCGCGCACCGGTTTGCTCCTCTGCAGCAGCACGCGGCCCACCGTGCTCTCCAGTGCCTTGATCCGTTGGCTCACGGCCGACGGCGTGACGTTCAACGCGCGCGCGGCCGCCTCGAATGTGCCCTCGGTGACGGCGGAGCTCAGAGCGGCGAGTTGGGCGAGATCCAGCTGCATGATTAGTCAATCTAATGCAGCCTCAGAATGTTTAGCTGGATTGCTGCGCACGAGCCCCCTACGGTCGAAAGGTGCCCGTATCGATCGACGCCCTCGCAGCCCTCGCCGGCTTCGGCTTCGGCCTCTCGCTCATCGTCGCCATCGGCGCGCAGAACGCGTTCGTGCTTCGCCAAGGTCTCCTGCGCCGGCACGTGTTCGCGGTGGTCGCCGTCTGCGCGGTCTCGGATGCGGTGCTCATCGGCATCGGGATCAGCGGGGTCGGGCTTGTGATCGACCGCCTCCCGGTCGTGATGACCATCGTGCGGATCGGCGGGGCCGCGTTCCTGGTGGTGTACGGCATCCTCGCGGCACGACGGGCGCTGCGGCCGTCGACGCTCTCCCCCGACGCGGGGCGCGCCTCCGCGGGGCTCGCCGCCACGGTGGCCACCTGCCTGGCGCTCACCTGGCTCAACCCGCACGTCTACCTCGACACGATCGTCCTTCTCGGATCGGTGGCGAACTCGCACGGCGACGCGCGGTGGCTCTTCGGTCTCGGCGCGGCCATCGCCAGCGTCGTCTGGTTCACGACACTGGGCTACGGGGCACGGCTCCTGCGCCCGGTCTTCGCGCGGCCGCTCGCCTGGCGCATCCTCGACGGGGTCATCGCGCTCGTGATGTTCGCCATAGCCCTCTCGCTGATCCTCGGCATCTGACGAAGCATCCGAGAACCCGTCGTTCTCGGTGCAGCAGGCGTTCGTCGTTCATCGAGCACGAGCGGCGCGACCGGATGGAGCGACGAACCACTCACGCTCTCAGCGGTCGAGGAGCTCTCCCACCGCCGCGGTGACCCTCCGGGCGACGTCCCGCTCGTCGACCCGCACCAGCGCACCGTCGCGCACGACCTCGCGCCCGTCGACGAGCAGCAGGGCGAGAGGTGGCTGCGCACCCAGCGTGAGCGCGGCGACGGGATCGACGATCCCCGCGTGCTCCACGCCGTCGATCTTCCAGAGGGCCAGGTCGGCGAGCTTGCCGACCTCGATCGAGCCGAGCTCGCGGTCGCGGCCGAGCACCCGCGCCCCACCCATCGTGGCGATGTAGAGTCCCGACCGGCCGCTCATCCCGTCGGCGCCCGCCCGCAGCCGGTTGACCAGCACCGACATCCGGATCTCCGTGCCCAGCTGGCCCGATTCGTTGGATGCCGATCCGTCGACCCCGAGTCCGACCGGCACACCCGCGGCGAGCAGTTGCGGAACGGGCGCGATGCCGGCCGCGAGCCGCGCGTTCGACGAGGGGCAGTGCGCGACGCCCGTGCCCGTGGCGGCGAAGCGCGCGATCGCCTTCTCGTCGAGGTGCACGCAGTGCGCCATCCAGACGTCGTCGCCGAGCCAGCCGAGATCGTCGAGATACTCGGTCGGGGTGCGGCCGAAGCGTTCGAGGCAGTACGCGTCTTCCTCCACGGTCTCGGAGCCGTGCGTGTGCAGCCGAACGTCGAGCGATCGGGCGAGAACGGCGGCCTCGCGGAGCAGATCGGAGGTGACCGAGAAGGGTGAGCAGGGCGCGATCGCGATCTTGACCATCGCCTCCCGCGAGGGGTCGTGGAATCGGGCGACCGCATCCGCACTCGCCTGCAGCGCGTCGGCGGTCGTCTCGACGGCGAAGTCGGGGGGAAGCCCGCCCTGCGACGCGCCGAGATCCATCGATCCGCGCGTGCCGTGCAGCCGCACGCCGAGCGAGCCGGCCGCGTCGACGATGCCGCCCAGGATGTCTCCCGCCCCGCGCGGGAACACGTAATGGTGATCGCCCATCGTCGAACACCCCGAGAGCGCGCCGACCGCCATCCCGCCGAGAGCCCCGGCGCCCACCGTGTCGGCCGTGATCTTCGACCAGGTGGGGTAGAGCGCGGTGAGCCAATCGAAGAGGATCGAGTCCTGCGCGATCCCCCGGGTCAGCCACTGGTAGAGGTGGTGGTGCGTGTTGACGAGACCCGGCGTCAGGAGATGCCCGGTGCCGTCGATGCGAGTCACGGAGCGATCGGCGGCGGATGCCGGCGCAGCGACCGCCGAAGCCGGGTTCGACGACCCCGCCAGCGCCCATGCCGGAGCCGGCCCGGCACCCACGGCGACGATCTCCCGCCCGTCGACCACCACATGCCCGGAGTCGTATTCCGTTCCGGCTATGTCCACCGTCGCGACGTAGGCGTTCTCGATGACGATCCGCAGGTCACTGCTCATTCGCGGCCTCCACGGCGCTCGGTCGATGGATGGGGCCCTCGGTGGTGCGCAGCGACGCGCCTGACCGCCGGGTGCGCACGGCGAGGATCTCGGAGAGGATCGAGACGGCCGTCTCTTCCGGCGAGGATGCGCCGATGTCGAGTCCGATCGGCGAGTGCAACGAGTCGAGGGCGGCGGGATCGAGGCCCCGGTCGAGCAGAGCCCGAACGCGCCGGTCGTGTGTGACCCGTGATCCCATCGCGCCGACGTAGGCGACAGGAAGCGCCAGGGCCACTTCGAGGAGCGGGATGTCGAACTTGTCGTCGTGGGTCAGGATGCAGAGGGCTGTGCGCTCGTCGACGGCGGTCTGCGCCAGGTAGTCCGAGGGCCACTGGTTCACCACCTCGGCCGACGGGAATCGTTCGGGCGTCGCGAAGACCGGCCGGGCGTCGCAGACCGTGACCCGATAGCCCAGCAGTGCGGCGGCGTTCGAGAGCGCGACGGAGAAGTCGACCGCTCCGAAGATGATCATCCGCGGCGGCGGGGCACTCACCAGGAATACCGCCTCGACCGTCTCGCCGTCACACTCGACGCGTCGTCGCACCGAACGACCGGCGTGAACCGAGGCGTCCAGCGCCGCGAGTACCCGCGCACGCACGACGGACCCCTCGGGGCCGTCCTTCGCCGCCAGCACGTCCACCAGGTCGCCCGTCATGACCAGTGCGAGCCCGGCCGCGCGCCCGTCACGGGCTCGCTCGAGCTCGTCGCGAACGGGCCCGGAAAGCGCGTTGCGCGCATCCGGAAGCCCGAACTCCTGCACGAACACGCGCAGCCGTCCCCCGCACGCGAGACCCACCGCGAAGGCGTCGGCGTCGCTGAATCCGAACTCGCAGAGCTCGGCGACGCCCGACGCCAGCACCCGTTCGCAGGCCTCGTAGACCGCACCCTCGACGCAGCCACCCGAGATGCTGCCGATCACCCGGCCCTCGTCGTCGACCGCCATCGAGGTGCCGAGCGCCCGCGGCGCACTGCCGTCGACTCCGACGACCGTCGCGACTGCGAGCCGGTGCCCGCCACCCAGCGATGCGAGCACCGACGAAGCGAGTTCGAGCATCCGTCCCTCCGATCCGCGGCCTGAGAGCCCGGGCCTCCGGCCCCGGCGTCATCAGCCTGACACATGAAAGTGTTAGAAAATCACCATGCTCATCATCCACGACGCCGCCCACATCGTCATCGACGCCACGACGGAACGGAGTGCGGATGATGCCGCCCGGCTCGTGGTCGGCCCGACCATGGCCGCCCCTGACGCCCCGTCACCCGACGCCTCCGGGCCGTACGGACTCGTCGATTCAGCCGGCGCGACCGGCCCGGTGGAGCACCTCGACGCGAGTGGATGCGTGGTGACCCCCGGCCTCGTCAACGCCCACCACCACCTGCTGCAGAGCGCATTCCGCACACTGCCGGGCACCCGCGGAGTGCCGATGCACGTCTGGCTGCCCACGATGGCCGCGGCGTATGCCGAAATCGGCATCGATCCCGAACTCGCCCGCGCTTCCGCGCTCGTCGGGGTGGCCGAGGGCCTGCTCGCCGGGGTCACGACCGTGGCCGATCATCACCTCACCTGGCCGGCCGGCAGCGACACCGTCGGCATCGCGCGAGCGACGGCGGACGCAGCCCGGGAACTCGGCGGCCGTCTCGCCTTCGTGCGCGGCTCGGCCCGCGACGATCCCGAAGAGGCCGCGGCCTCGGCCGACGCGATCGCCGAGGCCCTGGTGCCGGATGCGCGGGGCGGGGTCTCCGCCGACGGAATGTTCCAGCTCGCGGTCGGCCCGGCAGGCGTGCACAGCGACAGCGAGGCCACGTTCCGGTTGCTCGGCGAGGTCGCTGCGCGGCGCGGCCTTCGTCGCCGCACCCAGGCGAACGAACAGGTCGACGTCGCGATCGCCCTCGAGAAGTACGGCAAGCGGCCGATCGCGCTCCTCGAGGAGTGGGGCTGGCTGGCGCCCGACGTGACGCTCGCCCACCTCTGCGCCGTGACCGACGAGGAGATCGCGCTGCTGGCGTCGCGCGGCGTCACCGCCACGCATGCTCCGGGCTGTGACCTGCCGATGGGCTGGGGCATCGCGCCGGTCGCGGCGTTGCGCGCGGCGGGGATCCCGGTAGGCCTCGGTACGAGCGGGGGCGGCAGCAACGACGCCGGACACCTGCTCGCCGACGCGCGGCTCGCGATGCAGGTGGCGCCGCTCGCCGGCCCTCCGATCGACGCGCGGAGCATCCTGTCGATGGCGTCCGAGGGATCGGCGATCGGTCTGGGCCGCCCCGAGCTCGGCCACCTGCGCCCGGGGGCGGCCGCCGATCTCTGCGTCTGGGACGTCTCCGGCGTCGCGGATGCCGGCGTGGCCGATCCCGTGGCGGGACTCCTGTGGGCCTCCCCCGGCCGTCGCCCCCGCCACGTCGTCGTCGGCGGCCGGGTCGTGGTGCGCGACTACGAACTCGTCGCCCACGACCAGCGCGCCCTGGCATCCGATCTGACGACCTTGCTCGCCACCCGTCGAGCCTAGAGCTCCAGCACCAACCGGGGGCACGCCGCCCTCGAGACGCAGATCATCATCACCTCGTTCGCCTCCTGCTCGTCGGGGGTGAGCACCGAGTCGCGGTGGTCGACCTCGCCCGAGACCACGGGCGTCTCGCAGGTTCCGCAAGTGCCCTCGCGGCACGACGAGAGCACCAGCACGCCGGCTTCCTCCACCACCTCGAGAATCGACCGGTCGGGCGGCACCGACAGGGTCATGCCCGAGATCTCGAGCTCCACCTCGAACGCTTCGTGCCGCACCGGTTCGGTGACTTCGCGTGCCTCGAACCGCTCCAGGTGCAACGTGCCGGCGGGCCATCCGGATGCCGCGGATTCCTGCTCGAGGGCCGCGAGCATCCGTGCCGGGCCGCAGCAGTACACCGACACCGGCCCGTCGGCCAGTCGCGCCGAGAGCGACGTCACGTCGAAGCGGGACCCGGTGGCATCCGTCGCCCCCGACGACTCCTGCTCCACGGGCGAACCCGGCACATGCACCCGCACCCGCTCGCCGAACTCCCGCACCAGTTCGTCGACGAAGGGCATCCGTTCGAGCGAGCGCCCGGCGTAGTCGAGGGTCCAGGAGGCGCCGGCGGCCTCGACGGCCCGGATCATCGGCACCACGGGCGTGATGCCGATCCCGCCCGCCACGAAGGCATAGTTCGAGGACGCGGTCGGAGGCACGAGAGCGAAATGGTTCAGTGGACCCCGGATGCGCAACGACGACCCCTCCGAGACGTGCGCGTGCAGGTGCTCCGATCCACCCCGTCCGTCGGGTTCACGCAGCACCGCGACGTGGTAGCGGGAGAGGTCGCCCGGGTCGCCGCACAGCGAATACTGCCGCTCCACGCCGGGCTGCACGACGACGTCGACATGCGCGCCGGGCTCCCACGCGGGCAGCGCGGAACCATCGGCCGCCCGCAGCTCGAGCAGCACGACATCCTCGGCCACCGGCGTCGCCGCGGTCACGACCGTATCGATCTCATGGAGCACTGCGGTCACGATGAGGCCCTCCGCTCCTTGACGATGAACAGCCGGTATTCGTCTTCGCCGAGCGAACACCACCGGTGCAGCGTGCCTCCGGCGTAGTGGATCGAGTCGCCCGGCACCAGTTCGAACTCGCCGTCGTCGGCGAGGTCGACGAGCACCGCCCCGCTCACGACGTGCAGGAACTCGGCCTCGGCGTGGTGGTAGAACTCCCCCGGCTCGCGGTTCGAACCGCGGAACTCCATCGGGATGAACGATCCGTCGCCGTGCACGAGAATGCGCGCCGCGCCTCCGCCGAACGGCCCCTGCGGCCCTTCGGCCTTCCGCACGAGTGACACACGGGAGACGCCGGCCCCGGGGAGCAGGTCGTCGGTCGCCGCCGCGATCAGCTCGATCTGACTCGACCCGAGTGCCCGGGCGATCCGCTCGAGCGAGAGCATGCTGGGCCGTGCCTGCCCCCGTTCGAGCTGGCTGAGGAACGGATGCGAGAGCTCGGCCAGACGGGCCAGCTCCACCAATGTGAGCCCACGCGCCTGGCGCACCGAACGGATGCGCGCGCCGAGGCGCTCGGTCTGCTCGTCGAGGGCGACGCTTCCGGACACGATTCGCGCCCCTTTCGGTCGGAACACCTCAGACAGTAACCACGAACCCACCCGCGCGCGAAATCGGCATCAGCGGCAATTAACAATCGGAAATGTTTGCGTTACGTGCCGGAAACGAGCCGTCCGTAGCGTGAGCCGTGTTGAACCCATCAACATCCACCACGGTCACCCCGACGTCGCGATGATCATCACCCGGGCAACCATGCCCATCGACAGCGGGGAGATCGATCCGATGAACACCCTCCCCCAGCGACTCACCCGACTGACGGATGCGACGCTCCCCGACGGCCGCGTCGTCGACGTCGAGATCACCGGCGACAGCGTCATCGCGGTGACGCCGGCCGGCTCGAGTCGACCCGACCCGAGGGACCTCGCGAACGACACGACCCTCGCCCTCGACGGGTTTCTCCTGCTCACCGCCCCCGCCGAGCCACACGCCCACCTCGACAAGGCGCTCTCCTGGGACCTGATCGAGCCTCCGATGGGCGACCTCGGCCTCGCCATCGAGTCCTGGAAGCGCTACGCCGCGACGATGTCGACCGAGAGCATCGCCGACCGGGCCCGTGAGCAGGCGCTCCGGATGCTCGCGAACGGCACCACGGCCATCCGCTGCCACGTCGACATCCTGAGCGGCCCCGACCCGATGCGCGGTGTGCGCGCCCTGGCTCAGGTGCGCGAAGAGCTCCGCGGACTCCTCGACCTCGAACTCGTCGCCCTGGCCGGCCCCACGGCGCCCTCCGACGACGTGCTCGAAGCCCTCGACCTCGGTGTCGATCTCGTCGGCGGCGCACCGCACCTGGCCGACGACCCCGAAGCCGACCTGCGCCGACTGCTCGCCCTGGCCGAGCTCCGCGGAGTCGGTGTCGACATGCACACCGACGAGAGCCTCGACGGCGCACTCACCCTGCGCACCCTGGCCGAGGTCGTGCGCGACTGGGATGCGAGCCGCCCCGTGACGGCCGGTCACTGCGTTCGCCTCGGCACCCTTCCTCCCGCCGAACTCGACGAGGTCATCGCCGAGATCGTGCGCAGCGACATCGGCATCGTCACCCTCCCGATCACGAATCTCTACCTGCAGGGCTGGGAGCATCCGGTCTCCACCCCACGCGGCCTCACCGCCGTGCGGAGCCTGCTCGACGCGGGCGCCCGGCTCGGCGCGGGCGCCGACAACGTGCGCGATCCGTTCAACCCCGTGGGCCGGAGCGACGCCCTGGAGACCGCCTCCTTGCTGGTCACGGCCGGCCATCTCACGCTCGACGAGGCGTACGCCGCGGTCAGCTGCGGGGCCCGCGACGTGATGAGCCTCCCGGTCGCCGGCGTCGAGGTGGGCGCGCGAGCCGAATTCCTCGCCGTGCGCGGCCGCAGCCTCTCGGATGCGATCGCCAACGCCTCCGCCGATCGTCTCGTCGTGCACGCCGGTCGCCTGGTCGCCCGGAGCCAGGTCACCCGGTCGATCGCGCTGCCCGACCTGACCGCATCCGCACCGCCAACCATCCCCGCACCAGCCGAACCCATTCTCGAAACGAGGTGAGAAGCTCCATGACCATCGCCCCCTCCCCCGTCGCTCCGGCGACCACCACCGATCAGCTGTTGCGCTTCGAGAACGTCGCCATGACGTTCCCGAACGGCACCACCGCCCTCTCCGGCGTCTCCCTGACAGTCAATCGCGGCGAGTTCGTGACCGTCGTCGGGCCGTCCGGATGCGGCAAGTCGACCCTGCTGCGCATCGCCTCGGGCCTGACACCGGCCACCGAGGGCGTGACCCAGGTCGACACCAGCCGCATCGGTTACGTGTTCCAGGACGCGACGCTGCTGCCCTGGCGCGACGTGCAGTCGAACGTCGAACTGCTCGCCGAGCTCAACGGCATCCCGAAGAAGCAGCGCACCGCCACCGCGAAGGAGGCCATCGACCTGGTGGGGCTCTCCGGGTTCGAGAAGCACCTGCCGAAGACGCTCTCCGGCGGCATGAAGATGCGCACGAGCCTCGCCCGCTCGCTCACCCTGAACCCCGAGCTCTTCCTCTTCGACGAGCCGTTCGGAGCACTCGACGAGATCACCCGTGAGCGCCTCAACGACGAACTGATCCGGCTCTTCACCGAGCAGCAGTTCGCCGGTCTCTTCATCACCCATTCGGTCTCCGAGGCGGTCTACCTCTCCACCCGGGTCATCGTGATGTCGGGGCGACCGGGGCACATCGTCGACGAGTTCCCGGTGGAGTTCCCGTTCCCGCGCGATCCCGACATCCGCTTCACGGCCGAATACGCCGAACTCTGCGGCAAGGTCTCGCACGCTCTCCGAGAGGGACACTCATGACCACCACTCCCCCCGCACCCCCGAAGGTGCGCACGCTCGCCCGCTCGGCCACGGTGCGCAAGGCGAAGAACCGCACGAGCACCTGGCTGCCTCCGCTGCTGGTGTTCCTCGGCCTCATCGGGGTCTGGTATGCCATCACCTTCCTCGTGCTCGACGAGAAGCGCCGCTTCCTGATGCCCCCGCCGCACGAGGTGGTGGCCGCGTTCTTCGATCCGGCCACCTTCGTCGAGATCATGCAAGCCCTCGGCCGCACCACCCTGGTCGCGCTCGTGGGGCTCGCCTTCGCCATCGTGATCGGCGTGCTCTGGGCCGTGGCCATGAGCCAGGCCAAGTGGGTGGAGCGCTCGCTCTACCCCTATGCGGTGGTGCTGCAGTGCATCCCGATCCTCGCCCTCGTGCCGCTGATCGGCTTCTGGTTCGGTTTCGAATACCCGGCCCGCGTGATCGTCTGCATCATGATCGCGCTCTTCCCGATGGTGTCGAACACGCTCTTCGGCCTGCAGTCCGTCGACCCCGGTCAGCGCGAGCTGTTCCAGCTGCAACGTGCCGGCCGCTGGACCATCCTCACGAAGCTGGAGTTCCCCGCCGCCCTTCCGGCGATCTTCGCCGGGATGCGGATCTCCGCCGGTCTCGCCGTCGTCGGCGCGATCGTGGGCGACTTCTTCTTCCGTCGCGGCGAGCCCGGACTCGGCTCGCTGCTCAGCACCTACACCGCGCGGCTCCGCTCGGCCGAACTGTTCGCCACGATCTTCGTCGCCGCCCTGCTCGGCGTCGCGATCTTCGCGCTGTTCGGCTGGATCGGCAAACGCGTCGTCGGCAAGTGGTACGACTTCTCGGCCAACTGAGCCGCCTCCGACTCATCCGTCCCACCCTGCACCACCCGCACCATCCCGTCCAGCACCACCCCGCAGCACCTAGAAGGAGATGACATGCGCAGCACCCGAACCCGGCTCGTCCTCGCAGCCGGACTCGTCGCGACCACCGCGATCGCACTCTCAGCCTGTAGCAGCAGTTCGTCGGCCACCGACGACTCGACCCCGTCGGCCGACCTCACCATCGGCGCGACCGACCTGTCGGGCGTCTGCCCGTCGAACATCGTGCTGCAGACCGACTGGAACCCGGAGGCGGAGCACGGCCACCTCTACGAGCTGCTCGGCCCCGACCCGAAGATCGACGCGGCCAACAAGAAGGTCAGCGGCCCGCTCTACAGCGGCGGCGAGTACACGGGCGTCAACGTGGAGATCCGCTCGGGCGGCCCGGCCATCGGCTTCCAGAGCGTGACCTCGATCATGTACCAGGACCCCGACATCATGCTCGGCTACGTCTCGACCGACGAGCAGATCCAGAACTCGGCCGACTTCCCCACCACGGGCGTCTTCGCCCCGTTGGAGAAGAGCCCGCTGATGATCATGTGGGACCCGGCAACCTACCCCGACGCCAAGACCATCAAGGACGTCACGAGCAAGGGCGCGATCGTGCGCTACTTCGCCGACTCCACCTACATGGAGTACCTGAAGGAGCAGGGCATCGTGCCCGAGGCGCAGGCCGACGGCAGCTACGACGGCACGCCGGCGAACTTCGTCGCCGACGCCGGCAAGGCGGCCCAGCAGGGCTTCGCCTCGGCCGAACCCTACATCTACGAGAACGAGGTGAGCGACTGGATGAAGCCGGTCGACTTCCAGCTCATCAACGACACCGGCTGGGACTACTACCAGTCGGTGATGGCCGTCCGCACGGGTGACCTCGAAGCCAACGCCGACTGCCTGAAGGCCCTGGTGCCCGTTCTGCAGCAGGCCGAGGTCGACTACTTCGCCGACCCCGCGCCGGTGAACTCGCTGATCCTCGACCTGGTCGACCAGTTCGACACCGGCTGGGTCTACTCGCAGGGCGTCGCCGACTTCTCGGTGAAGCAGATGCAGGACCTCGGTCTCGTCTCCAACGGCGCGAACGACACCATCGGCGACCTCGACGAGGCCCGGATGTCGTCGTTCTTCGACAAGGCCGTGCCGATCCTCGAGAAGATCGGCGCCACCCCGGCCGACGGTCTGACCGTGGACGACATCTACACCAACGAGTACATCGACACCTCGATCGGCCTCCCGGCCAGCTGAGCGGCTGCATCCCGACCCTTCGAAACCGCACTGATTCACAAACCCACTGAAAGGCACTGATCCCATGTCGCTCCGCCCCGTGACCGATCGCCGCACGACGAGCTCCCGGCTCGCCGGAACGCGCATCGTGGTCACGGGCGGAGCGCGGGGGATCGGCGCCTCCATCGCCCGGCGCTGTGCGGCCGAGGGTGCTGAGATCAGCGTCCTCGACCGCCTCGCCGAGCAGGGCTCCGCCCTCGCCGGCGAACTGGGCTGCCACTTCGTTCCCGCCGACCTCAGCGATCCGTCGAACACCACGGATGCGCTGGGCCGGGCCATCGAGGCCCTCGACGGCATCGACGTGCTCGTCAACAACGCCGGCATCCTGCGTTTCGGCTCGCTGCTCGACATCACCGTCGACGAGTGGGACACCGTCTTCGCCATCAACACCACGGCCATGCTCGTCACCACCCAGGTGGCGGCCCGATCGATGATCGCGGCCGGCACGGGCGGCAAGATCGTGAACCTCGCCAGCATGGCCGGCAAGACCGGCGGCGCAGGGCAGGCGCACTACGCCGCCTCCAAGGCCGCCGTGATCGCCCTCACCCGGGTGACCGCGCTCGAACTCGGCGCATCCGGGATCACGGCCAACTGCATCTGCCCCGGCTACGTGCTCACCGACATGGGCGCCGCCACCCGCACCGAGGCGGATGTCACCGAGTGGTCGAGCTACTCGCCGCTCGGCCGGCTCGCCGACCCGGCCGACGTCGCCGGCGTCGCCGCCTTCCTCGCCTCCGCCGACGCCGACTACATGACCGGCCAGGCCGTCAACGTCACGGGCGGCATGGTCATGCACTGACCCCGCCCGTCACCCGCTTCATTCGAATCATCCACGCACCAGAGGACTTCACCATGACCGCCTCCCCCGACCAGATCGCCGCTCTCGCTGCCGAACTCACCGAGTTGCTCGGCGAGCGCGGGATCACCACCGAACTCCGTGGCCGCGAGAAGGCCTCGCTCGACGGCGCGAAGATGTCGCCGATCCTGGCCGAGCAGCTTCCGCTCGGGCTCGCCGACATCGTGGCCTTCCCGGCGAGCGCCGAGCAGATCGTCCAGACCGTCGCCGCTGCGGTGCGCCACGGCGTCGCCGTGACGCCGCGCGGCAAGGGCACGGGCAACTACGGCCAGGCCATCCCCCTCGAGGGCGGGCTGGTGCTCGACACGTCGAAGGCCCGGGCCGTGGTCGAGGTGGGCGAGGGCTACCTCGTGGCCGAAGCCGGCGCGACCATGGTCGCCATCGAACAGGCCGCGCGCGAAGCCGGGCAGCAGATCCTGATGTACCCCTCCACCGCCCAGTCGACGATCGGCGGCTTCCTGTCCGGCGGCTCGGGCGGCACGGGATCGATCAAGCACGGCTCGAACATGAGCGGCCGCTACGTGCTGGCGCTCGACGTCGTGCACGCCTCTCCGGTCGCCGAGCTCGTGCACCTCGAGGGCGAAGCCGCACAACCCTACGTGCACACCTACGGCACGGCCGGCATCATCGCCCGCGCCACCATCGCGCTCGAGCCGGTCCAGGAGTGGGTCGGCTTCTACGCCAGCTTCCCGTCGTTCGCCGACGCGACCTCCGTCATCCGCCAGGTCGGCTGGCTGGAACCCACGCCCCGCCTGGTCTCGGCCGATCTGCCGCGCATCGCCGATGCCCTGCCCGACGACCCGGCCATCCCGAAGGGTCGTGCGTCAATGCGCGCCATCCTCGATGCTTCGACCGTCGCCGCGGCGACGGCGCTCGTCGAGGGTGCCGGCGGCCGCGTGGAGGAGGTGCGCGAGGGCCCGCAGGCCACGGTGAAGATCTCGATGCTCTCCTACAACCACCCGATCGAGTGGCTGCAGAAGTCGGCCGAGGACACCTACTTCCACGTCGAGGTCTCCGGTGCGGCCCTTGTCGAACGCCTCGACGAGGTGCACGAGGTCTACCCCGGTGGGATGCTGCACATCGAGGCCCAGCGCGATCATCCGATCGGGATGCTCGCCGCGCCCTACGTCAGCGCCGAGGAGGTGTACGCGGGCTACGACCGGCTCGCCGCCATCGGTGTCGGTTTCCACAGCCCGCACCAGTGGTACGTCGACCACCAGGTCGAGCGCACGAAGGAGCTGGCCGCGCAGACCGATCCCGACGGACTCCTCAACCCGGGCAAGATCCCGCTGGCCGAGACCGTGCCGACGGGGGTGAAGTGGGCATGAGTCGCCGACTCGTCGAACTCTCCGGCACCGCAGCCACCGCGGCGCTCTCGTCCGATTCGGTGATCGTGCTGCCCACCGGTGCCATCGAGCACCACGGCCCGCACCTGCCGCTGATGACCGACTACCTCATCGCCGACAGCGTCGCCAACGCCTCGGTCGAGCGGGCCGCAGCCGAGGGTCAGGACGTCTGGATCCTCCCCACCATCGCCTACACGAAATCCGACGAGCACCACTGGGCGCCCGGCACGATGTGGATCAGTTGGGACACGCTGATGCAGACCGTCGTCGAGCTCGGCAACTCCATCGCCGCCACCCCGGCTCGCAAGCTCGTGTTCTTCAACGGGCACGGCGGCAACCTGGCTCTGCTGCAAGTGGCCTGCCGAGAGCTGCGACGCCGCTTCGGGTTGCAGACCTTCCTGATGGGGGCGACCGTGCCGTCGGGCGCGCACGACGGACCGGAGGAGTTCGGCCTCGGCATCCACGCCGGACACGCCGAGACCTCGCTCGTGCTGCACCTGCGCCCCGAGCTGGTGGACCTCTCGCTCGCCGAGCGCAGCGTTCCCGAGCACCTGGCCGGCTACGAGCACATCGGCTTCAAGAAGCGCGTGACCTTCGGCTGGCTCTCCAACGACTTCGCCACCAATGGCACGGTCGGCGACCCGACCGGCGCCACGGCGGCCTACGGCGCGGAGCTGTTCGAGGCATCGGTCGTCGACACGGTCGCGGCCCTCGCCGAGGTTGCCCGGTTCGACGCCTCGGGAGCGGCGTGAGCGCATCCGCCGCCGAGGAGATCGCCGGGCTGCTCGCCGCTTGGCTCCCGTCGAACGACGACCCCGCGCGCCCGCTCATGACGCTCAGCACCGGAACCTCGAGCGGGTACCCGGATGCGCGCACCGTGCTGCTCAGCGAGTACGACGAGCGGGGCTTCTTCTTCCACACCGACTCGCGCTCGCGCAAGGTGACCGATGTCACCGGTGATCCGCGGGCAGCGCTCACCCTGCTCTGGCCCGGCCGGCAGCTCGTGGTGCAGGGCGACGTCTCCCGCGCCGACGACGCCGAGGAACTCTGGGCCTACCGGCACCGCTCGCGCTACCTGCAGTTGCTCGCCTGGCTGAACACCCCCGAGTTCGCGGCCTTGCCCCTCGAAGAACGCCTGGTTCGCTGGGCGGAGTTCGACGCTGCGCATCCGGAGGGCGCCCTCGACCCGCCGCCCACCTGGTCGGGATTCCTGGTGCGCCCGGTGCGCCTCACCTTCTGGGAGGGCCGCCCCGACACCGCGAGCCGGCGCACCGAGTTCCGCCGCACCACCGACGGCTGGCAGACCGCGCTGCTCCCCGGCTGAGCGGCGCTACTTGTTGCCCGTGAGGGCCATCGTGCCGCCGAGTCCGATCATCATGACGCCGCCCGTGCCGCGCATCCGCGACATCCGCTTCGGCGACTTCGCGAACCAGTTGCGTGCGAAACCGGCCGAGAGCGCCCAGCCCGAGTCGCAGACCAACCCGATCATGATCGAGGTGAGCCCGAGTAGCAGCATCTGAAGCGGCACCGAGCCGGCCGAGTAGTCGACGAACTGCGGCAGCACGGCCACGAAGAAGACGATGGTCTTGGGATTGGTGAGCCCCACCACGAAGCCCTCCGCCACGAGTCGCCACGACGAGCGCACGGTGGTGCCCGCCTGCTCCCCCGCCACGACGTTGCGGTGCCGGATGGCCTGTACCCCGAGGTAGACGAGGTAGGCGGCTCCGACGAGCTTCACGATCGTGAAGGCCACGATGGACTGCGCCACGATCACGCCCACGCCGACCGCCACCGCCACCACCTGCGGCAGCGCGCCGAGGGCATTGCCGAGCACGCTGAGCAGCCCGCCCCGCCGGCCGAAGGCGAGCGACCGCCCGATCACGAAGAGCACGCTGGGCCCGGGGATGAGGATGATCACGAGCGCCGCGAGTGCGTACGCGAGCCAGTTGCCGAAAGGAACCATCCTTCGATATTAAGACCCCCGGTGTCGGCCGTCACGCCTAGGCTTCAGGGGTGACAGACCGCCGGCCCGATCCCACCAGCCGCGTCTCGGGCGAAGACTGGTACGGCCGCGAGCTCGGGGCCGACGACGTGTTCGAGGGCGTGCTCTTCCAGGACTGCGATTTCACCGAGCTGATCGATCACGGGGCGAGCTTCACCGATTGCGTGTTCCGCGGCGTGCGCTTCAACGTGTCCGAGCACACGGATGCCGCGTTCACGAACTGCACCTTCGAGCGGTGCTCCTCCTTCGACGCCTCGTTCACCCGCTGCAAGCTGGTGGGCAGCGCCTTCGTCTCCTGCGAGTGGGATCTGACGAAGGTCGACGGCGGCAACTGGGGCTTCGTGTCACTGGCTCGCAAAGACCTGAGCGGCGCATCCTTCACCGGGGTGCGGATGCGCGAGGCCGACCTGAGCGGCGCCCGCTGTGGTGGGGCGGTGCTGCGCGATCTCGACCTGAGCGGCGCCCTCTGGCACCGGGCCGAGCTCGCGGGCTGCGATCTGCGGGGCAGCGACCTCTCGTCGCTCGATCCGCTCACGGTCGAGCTGGCGAAGGCGATCGTGACCATCGATCAGGCGGTCACGATCGCCCAGGCCCTCCGTCTCGACGTGCGACCCGAGTAAGTACAACTCGCTACCCGAACCGCATCCGAGACACAACGCAACATCCGAGACGCAACGCAACGGGCCCTACTCGACGACCCAGAGTGAGCGTGAGGCCGCGCAGCGACCTCACGCGAACATGTCGCGCGGCGCCGGGCAAGGACCGGCGCCGCCCGAGGACGCCGCGCGAAGCACGGCGCCCGAGGCGACTAGTGCTGCAGCGCCTTCGCCTTCAGCAGGTTGTACTCGTCCTGGGTGATGGTGCCGGCATCCAGCAGCGCCTTGGCCTTCGCGATCTCGTCCGACGCGCTCGAACCCGCCACGTTACGGATGTAGTCGTCGGCCGCCGTCTGCGCCTGCTTGACCTCTTTGTTCTGACGCTCGGCCATGCCGCGACCGCGCGCGATGAGGTAGACCAAGGCGGTGATGAACGGCACGAAGATCAGGAAGAGGATCCACAGCGCCTTCCACCAGCCGTTCAGCTTGTGGTCGCGGAACAGGTCTCCGATGATCGCGAACAGCGCCATCAGGTAGGCGATGAACACGAACGCCCAGAGGAACCAGCCGATGACGTCCCAGAAATTTCCCCAGAAGCTCATGATGAGTCCTCCCAATCTGCCTCGTGTCGGGCGAGGCTTCCCCGGCGCGCGTAGGGCATGCCACCCATCACAGTAGCGGTCAGGAGAAGTTGGCGAGACCCTTTCCGATCACGACGACGCCGATGATCAACAGCAGAACGGCCATGACCGTCGAATTGTTGCGTGTCAGCCACCCTCGAAGGGATTCCAGCGGCGTGGCCATGCGCTGAGCGGCCGCCAGGTAGGCGATCACCGGAACGGCGACGGTGGATGCCGCGATCACCACGTAGACCACCACGGCGACGACGCTCGCTCCGGCGTTCGGAGCATCCGAACCGACCGCGACGCCGGCCGCCACACCCATGAGGAGGTTCTTCGGGTTCACGGCCGCCAGCACGAAGCCGAGAGCGAAACCGCGCCCTGCCGTCATCGAGTCGATGGCCGCCATCCACTTCGGGAGAACGGGCGCGATGCCCTCCTTGGGCCGCGAGCGCCACTGCCGCACGGCCAGGGCGAGGAGGGCGATGCCCAGCACGATCTTGATGACTCCCGAGATCGGCTTCGGCGCATCCGACCCCGACTCGGGCAGGAACGACGAGAGCAGCGCGAACACCACGACGGCCACGACGATGCCGAGCACCCAGCCCATCAGGAAGCCGACGCTCGTTCCGCGAGCCTTCGGCGAGAGCAGCATCAGGATGGCGGCGATGATCGGGATCGGACTGATCGCGACGCCGAGCGCCAGCGGGAGCACCTCGCCGATGACCTGACCCATGTCGTCCCCCGCTTCTCGTTGGTCACACCCTAGGGGTGGATCCGGTGCCGCGAACAGACCGCCACGCCTCGACGTCCCTGCGTGGTCACCGCTTCGCTGCGGCTGCGGCGATCCCCTCGGTCAGCACGGTCAGGAGCCTCGGCGAATCCATCTCGGGCAGGCGCACCTCGATCAGCACCGCCTTCTCGGTGTTCTCGTGGGCGAGCGCCAGCGCTTCCGCCAGCTCGTCCTGGCTGCCGACGGATGCGGTGACCACACGGTCGGCCGCGCCGAACGCGGCGGGAATCAGCGTCCAGTCCCACGGCGTGATGTCCTGGTAGACCGCCGACGGACTCTGGATCTTGCGCTCGACGGTGTAGCCGTCGTTGTTGAGCAGGAAGATCACCGGAGTGAACCCGCGGTGCAGGATCGTGGCGAGCTCCTGCACCGTCAACTGCGCCGCACCGTCGCCCACGAAGAGCACCGACCGCCGTTTCGGCTGCGCGAGGCAGGCGCCCAGCGTCGCCGGGATCGTGTAGCCGATCGACGACCAGACGGCTTGGCCGAGCAGGTCGGATTCATCGGGCAGCACCAGATCGAGCGCGCCGTAGAACGAGGTGCCGGCATCCGCGATCACCGTGGTGCCGGGCCGCAGCCAGCCCTGGATGGCCGCCCAGAAGAACTCCTGGTCGAGCGGTTCGCCCGCCAGGGGCGCGGCGGCGACCGCGACCGACGGATGCCCCACCGGCAGCACCTCGGCCCGCGGGGTCTGGCCCAACACGACGTGCAGGGCGCGCAGCGAGTCTTCGAGCCGCACGCCGTAGAAGGTGGTGTCGGCGATGCGGGCTGTGGTGAGGCCGAGCTCGATCGCGGCGTCCTCGTCGAAGCGCTGCGTGAAGAAGCCGGTGAGGAAGTCGCTCATCACGGTTCCCGCGAGAACGAGGAGCGGCGCGTCGTCGACGGCGGCGCGCGCCTCGTCGACCCGGGTGAAGGCGCCCATGTAGGTGCCGAGGCTGGCCGGATGCGACTCGTCGAGCACCGCTTTCGACATGTTCTGCGAAGCGATGTACACGCCGTCGTGGTCGGCGATCTGGCGGACGATCGCCTCGAGGCTGCAGCGGTGCACCTGCGAGCCGACCAGCATGGTCACCTGGTCGTGGCGGGCCACCGTCTCGGCGAGCATCGCCGTGAAGCGCTCGAGCTCGTTGCGGTCGCTCGACGCGGCCACCAGAGGCGTACGCAGGTTCGCGGCGTGCACCGGCAGGGTGGCGACGTCGCTCGGGATGCCGAGGTACACCGGCTTGGATTCACGGAGCGCGGTCATCAGCGCGGCGTCGATGTCGCGTGTGGCGGTCTGCGCCTTGACGACGGTCGCGCTGACCGTGACCTCGCGATAGGCGCGCAAGAAGTGGTCGTAGTCGCCGTCGATCAGGGTGTGGTGGAGGTGGGTGCCGGCCGCGCGGGCGCCGGTGGTGGGCATCCCGGTGATCTGCACAACGGGCACGTCTTCGGAGTAGCTGCCCGCCACCCCGTTGATGGCCGAGAGCTCGCCCACCCCGAAGGTCGTGACGAGGGCGCCGAGGCCCCGGCGCACGCGGGCGTAGCCGTCGGCCGCGTAGGCGGCGTTCAACTCGTTGGTCGAACCGACCCAGTGGAATCCTTCGACCGTCGCCATCTGATCGAGAAGGCTGAGGTTGAAGTCTCCCGGCAGGCCGAAGACGTGGTGGGCGCCGAGCTGCACGAGGCGGGTGGCGAGGTACTGACCGACGGTGACGGTCAGGGGGGCGGGTGTTCCGGATTGTGTCTGGTCACTCATGAGGAACAGCTTCTCATCCGGCGCGACCCCGCGCATCCGGTGCCGCGGACGCGTTCGGTCAGCCGAGACCGAGTCGCTCGGCCACCACACCCATCGCGTCGGCGAAGGCCACTTCGGCGCCCGCCGCAGGGCCGCCCGAGAGGTTGACGCCGGCCACTCCATCGACCGCCAGGAACTCCTCGCAGAGCCGGGTGATCGCATCCAGTGCTGCGTCGTACGGATGCGCGGCGTGCAGGATGCCGTCGAGGAACCCCTCGGGCAGCACCAGTGTCGTGAACGACTTCAGCAGCGACGCGCTCCCGGCGTCGATCACCATCGGCACGCACGGGATGAAGGCGGGCGCGATGCCCAGCCCGTGGCTCTCGGCGATGAATCGGCGCACGGGTTCGACGCCGCCCGAGTGGTTCACGAAGCAGACGTCGGCGCCGGCGAGCACCTTCTCGTGCAGGCGGGCGGCGCGGCGGTCGACGGGCGGAGTGAGCGGCGCCTCGGCCACCGACACGAGATGGCCGGCCTGGCGGGCGAGGGCGGTGAGCTGGGTGGAGTCGAGGTCGAAGACGGGCAGGGCGTCGTGCCGGTTGCCGGTGGCCGTGTGATCGCCGGTCACGCAGTGCACGCCGGCCACGCCCACGTCGGCGAGGCCGGCGAGCTCGCCCTCGAGGGCGACGCGGTTGCGGTCACGGCAATTCAGGCCCGTCCAGACGGCGAGCCCCTCGTTCTGCACCAGCTGGGCGCGGTAGCTCGGTGAGAACTGCACGCGTGACCGGCCGGAGTCGCCGGCGAGCGTCGCATCCACCCGCCCGGCGAGGGCCTGCGCGCAGTCGGTGAGCGAGGCGCGGTCGACGGATCGGCCCGGGAAGTCGGCGACCACGATGGGGCGAGCGGCCAGCAGGGCGCGCATCGCGGCCGCGCCCCGCTGAGGAGCGACCGGGAACTCGTGGGCATCGGCGAGGTGGTGCACGTCGACGGAAGCGTGCCCGGCCGCCACGACCGCGTGCCCGGTGGCGGCGCCCGCACCCTCGATGGCGGCGTTCGCCACGCCCGTGGGCGAGAGCGGGTTCGGCGCGATCCCGTGCCACCGCACCGTGGGCGTCTCGAGGAACACGCAGCGGAAGTCGCCGACCTCGCAGCTGCCGTCGAACTCCACGCCGCCGCAGGGACCGTACTCCATGTGCTTGGGGCAGGCGAGGCGCTGCTCGGTGGTGACGACCATCCGCTCATGGTAACCGGGGCCTGTGACCGCTGTGTTTCGCGTCCGTTCCTCCACATCGCCGACGACTCCCGAATCCCTCCCCCGTTGGAGGCGGTCGGGTGCGCGGGGTGAGCGACATGGTGTGGAATAGCAGTCAGCCCGTTCTCGCCCCCACCCGCCTCACCCTCAGGAGCCCGGATGTCTCAGCCCTACGATCTCGCCATCCGCGCCTCTTCCGTGTTCACCGAAGGGCGGTGGCGGCCGGCCACCATCGCCGTGCGCGGCGGCGTGGTGGCGGCGATCGCCGACCACGACGAGGAGGTGCCGGCGCACACCGTCGTCACCCTGCCCGAGGGTCAGGTTCTGGTGCCCGGCATCGTCGACTCGCACGTGCACGTCAACGAGCCGGGTCGCACGGAGTGGGAGGGCTTCACCACGGCGACGCGCGCGGCCGCGGCCGGAGGGGTCACCACGATCGTCGACATGCCGCTGAACAGCATCCCGCCCACCACGACGGTCGAGGCACTTCACCTCAAGCGCGCGGCGGCTGCTCCTCAGGCGAGCGTCGACGTGGGGTTCTGGGGCGGAGCCATCCCGTCGAGCCTCGGCGCCCTCGAGCCGCTCTGGGCGGCCGGCGTGTTCGGGTTCAAGGCGTTCCTCTCTCCGTCGGGGGTCGACGAGTTCCCGCATCTCTCGACCGCCCAGCTGCGCTCGGCGCTCACGGAGATCGCCGGGTTCGGGGGGCTGCTCATCGTGCACGCCGAAGATCCCGAGGTGCTCGATCGTTCGGGCAACCACGGCGGCGCCGACTACGGCGCGTTCGTGGCGTCACGGCCCGAGCTGGCCGAGGAGGATGCGATCGCCCATGTCATCGACGGCGTGCGCGCCACGGGGGCACGCGCCCACATCCTGCACCTCTCGAGCGCACGGGCCCTCGGTGCCATTCGCGCGGCGAAGGCCGAGGGGCTGCCGATCACGGTCGAGACCTGCCCGCACTATCTCAGCTTCTCGGCCGAGCACATCCCCGACGGGGCCACCCAGTTCAAGTGCTGTCCGCCCATTCGCGACGAGGCGAACCGCGACCTGCTCTGGGAGGCGTTGCTCGACGGCACGATCGACCTGATCGCCTCCGACCACTCCCCCTCCACCGCCGAGCTGAAGTTCGCTGGCGACGGTGACTTCCAGGAGGCCTGGGGCGGTATCTCCGGGCTGCAGCTGAGCTTCCCCGCGGTCTGGACGGCGGCACGAGAGCGTGGCATTCCGCTCGAGCGGGTGCTCGGCTGGATGGCGGTGAACACGGCGGCCCTGCTCGGTCTCGACGAGGTGAAGGGCGCCATCGCGGTGGGCGCCGATGCCGATCTCGTCGCGTTCTCGCCCGACGAATCGTTCGCCGTGCACGCCGAGGAGCTCGAGCACAAGAACGCGGTCTCGGCCTACGACGGCCGCACCCTGCGTGGGGTCGTCGAGACCACGTGGTTGGCGGGTGAAGTGGTGTACCTCCGCGGCGAGGCCGACGGTGAGCGGATGCCGCGGGGGCGCCTGCTCGAACGGCGTTCCACGCCCTGAGTCGCCACGTAAATTGATCGTTAATTCCTGCGGGCGAGGCGCGCATCCGTCTCGGGCCCGCAGCACCGCACGTCAGACTGGAAGCGCGTGGCCTTGCGATGTCTCGCCGCGCAGGGAGTAGGAACCATGTCGATCATCCTCGGTCCGCATCAGTACGGCAAAGCGGAGAACCGCATCGTGCGGATCTACCGTGATTCCCCGCGCCACGAGATCCATGACGTGAACGTCTCCACGGCGCTGCGGGGCGATTTCGACGCGGCGCACCTGCGGGGCGACCAGGGCACGGTGCTCCCCACCGACACGCAGAAGCAGACCGCCTACTCCTACGCGAAGGAGAAGGGGCTCCTCTCGATCGAGAGCTACGGTCTCGAGCTGGCCCGCCACTTCGTCGACGACGTGGAGCCGGTGTCGGGTGCCCGGATCGAGATCGAGGAGTTCGCCTGGGAGCGCGTGCTGGTCGACGGCTCCGAGCACGACTTCACCTTCGTGCGCAAGGGTCAGGAGATCCGCACGGCCGCGATCACGGTCGAGGGTTCGGGCGACGCGCAACGGGAATGGGTGATCGGCGGGTTCAAAGACCTGGTCATCCTGAAGACCACGGGGTCGGAGTTCCACGGTTTCCTCGAAGACGAGTACACGCTGTTGCAGCCCACGACCGACCGCATCATGGCCACCTCATTGGTGGCGCAATGGCGCTTCACGACGACCGATGTCGACTGGGAGGCCACCTACGCCGGCATCAAGCAGATCATGGTGTCGACCTTCGCCACCGTGCACTCGCTGGCGTTGCAGCAGACGCTCTACGAGATGGGCAAGGCGGTGCTGGAGGCCTACCCGTTCATCGCGGAGATTCGGATGTCGGCGCCGAACAAGCACCATTTCCTCTACGACCTGGCTCCGTTCGGTCTCACGAACGACAACGAGGTCTTCAACGCCGACGATCGCCCCTACGGCCTCATCCAGGCTTCGGTGCTCCGCGACGACGCTCCGGATGCGGGCCCCGCCTGGACCATCGCCGGCGGTTTCGCCTAAGCCCGCCGACCCGTCCCCGGACCCACGGCGGGTCCGCCGATGAGTCCTACCGCGTCACGATCGCCGACACCCGGCCGCCCTACCCCGAGTCAGCGCCGCAGGATCGCTCTACCGGCCCACCCCGGCCCGTGTCACAGGATGGCCGCACCCGGCCCATCCCGACCAGTCTCGCGCACTGACCGAACCCCATCCCACCACGTCGCGGGATGGCATGCATCTGTCCCATGCCCGGCCGATGTGTCGGAACAGCCTGCCGCCCCAAGGCCGGCCGCAGCATCGTGATGGCTCGCACCCGCCCAACCGGTGGCCGGTGCAGTGGAGCCATGCTCACCACCCGGGCAGCGGTTGCCACCGCTCCATCCTCAGCCGGTCAAGCCGAGATCGAAGGCGCGGCGGCATGGTCTCCGGGCGGCGAGCCTGGTTCGCGCGTGCGCGCTCTCGGGGCGGGAGCATGCCGCCGGGGTTGTGGGTGTGGGTCAGGCGGCGGTGTGGTGTCGTGGGGGCAGGGTGGTGCGGCGGCGGGTCGTGGGAATGGGGGTTTGCTCGGGGTCGCGCCAGCGGGGTGGCACGAGGTGGGGAACACCGGCGTGCATGATGAGCTTCCAGGCCGATTTGTGGAGGTGGCTGTGGTGGAAGTGACACAGCAGCACTCCGTTGTCGATGTCGGTGCGCCCCGGTAGGTGATCGGGTGATGCCCACTCGGTGACGTGGTGGGTTTCGCACCAGGCGGGCGGCCGGTCGCAGCCGTGCCAGACGCAGCCGCCGTCGCGGGCGGCGAGGGCCCGGTTCTGGGCGGGGCTGAACAATCGGCGGGTCTTGCCGAGGTGCAAGACCTCGCCGCGGTCGCCGAGCACGGTGGTCACGACCGGGGCGTGGCAGCGGAGCTGCTCGATGGCGGCCACCGGAACGGGCTCTTCGATGCCGTCGATCCAGCCCACCCCGCGCCCGGCTTCCAGGTCGGCGAGGGTGACGTGCACGTTCACGGTGGTGGTCGAGCCGTTGAGGTGGGGCATGTCGGGCGCGGCCGCGGCGCGGGCGATGAGTTCGGTGACGGTGTCGACGTTCTTCTGCGCCGGGGTGCGGTCATCGGCGGTGATGGTCTGCGTGACGTACTCGTCTTCGGACACGAACCGCGGACCGGTGACACGCGCATCCGCCCCCTCCGGCCCCACAGCATCCGGCGTGGCGACACCCGACCCTGCGGCACCCGACCGGTCCGGATCGGAACCGGAGGCGCACGTGCCAGAAGAACCGGGGCGGGTGATACGCGGACTCTGCAGCGCCTCGATGCTGGAGCACCACACCCCGGCCTGCTCCGGGGTGAGCGCGAACCGGCCCCGAACCATCCCATCCGCCGACCGGGAGAACGTCAACGACCGCTGCTGCTGAAGCACCTCATCACGCGGCGCCGCACCATCCGGGTCGAGGAGCTCCCGCAACCGGACAGCGAGCGCCGCCGTCTGATCCGGTGTCAGACCCCACGTCACGGTCTCCTCGACCAGACTCTGCTCGGCCTCGGCGACCGCGTCAGCGGGCAGACCCCGCCCGATCAGGTGCGCGCACTGCTTCGTGATCACCACCGCGGCCTCGACGGCGAGCACCCCACGATTCAACCCCTCGGACACGCGAGGAAACGGCTCCGGCCCCTGCACGCCACCGAGCTGCAGCGCGCCCCGCAGGCGCTGCCCGAGCGCGAGACGCTTCTGGCTCTCGGCCACCGACACCCCGGCCACCGCCGACACGAGCTTCGCCGGGCTGGTGAAGTTCTGCGACCGGCTCAACCCCTCATCACCCAACTCCGGCCGTGACCGAGCCCCCACTTCACCCGCGAACCGCACCCGAGCCGCATCCACCAGCCGACCCAGCCGCTCCAACCCCGCCACCTCAGCGAGCAGACCCGCATCCGAAAGACCACCCGGATCGGCACTCAGAACGGCACCGAGATCGACACCGAGATCGGCGAACACCGAGTCGAGTCGAGGTGCGATTGGCATGCCTTCATTCTACCAAGACAAGGCGAGAAATGCTCGCCTAATCACACGGGCGGGCCTGCTTTCAACCCCGCGAATCGGGGTCAACTCCCCCGATAGGTCGAGTACGCGAACGGGCTCAGCAGCAACGGCACATGGTAGTGCGCCGCCGCGTCGGACAGCTCGAAGACGATCTGCACCTCCGGATAGAAGGCGCGCACCTCCTGCTCGGCGAAGTAGGTGGCCGTGTCGAACGTCACGCGATAGCGGCCGACAGGCAGCGCGACCGGGCCGAGCCGGCTGGCGCGGCCGTCGGCGTCCGTCTCGGCCGATCCGATCATCACCCAGTTGCCGACATCGTCGTGCTCGAGGATCACCGGCACCCCGGCGGCCGGGAGACCGATGGTCGAGTCGAGCACATGGGTGGTGACGTGGCTGCGTTCGGTGTCGTTCGCGGTGGTCATGGTGCTCCTGTCGAGGTCGTTGAGCAGAGGCGGAGGTCGGTGGGAACGAGGCGGAGGTCGGTGAACAGGGTGGAGAGAGCGGATGACATAGCTCTCGGCGCGGACTGCCACGCAGAGCCGAGCGGGCGTCAGACCGGATACAACGACCGTAGCCGGAGCATCGTGATGTCGTGCAATTCGGAGGCGACGGTCGCCGCCTCGGTGGCGTCGTCGAGTTCGAGACGGCGCGTGAGCTCGGCGAGGATCTCGGCCCGCGACCGCCCGGCGGCCCGGATCAGGAACACCCGGTCGAACCGCTCCTCGTAGGCCGTGTTGCCGGCGGCGATCGCATCGGCCAGGTCGGCGTCGGATGCCTCGGCCGCGGCCTGCTCGCCCCGGCTGAACCGCTGCGACCGCCCGTCGCCCTGGGCGCGTTCGCCGATCCGCGGATGGTGCGCGAGGGCCGCATCGACTTCGTCGGGCGTGAGTGACGCCGCCACCCGATCCGCGGTCGCCAGCAACTCGGCCGGCGTCGCGTACGGCGCCCCGCCGGCGACCTCGGCGACGAACCGCTCGACACCGAGACACGAATGCAGGGCCTCGCGGAGCTCGGCGGAATCGATGACGGCAGCGGAGGAGTCGGCCATGTCGTCCAGCTTACGATGAGGAGGTGACGAGCCCTGCCGATCCCCCGAGCTCGCCGGCGCTGCCCGGAGCGGTGGGTGTGCTGCTCGCGGCCGGCGCCGGGCGGCGGATGGGGCGGCCCAAAGCTCTCGTGGTCGGCGACGACGGCGAACCGTGGCTGGTGCGCGGCGTGCGCGTGCTGCGGGAGGGCGGATGCGCCGATGTCGTCGTCGTGCTCGGCGCCGAAGCGGCACGCGCCCGGGCGCTGCTGGCGGCCTCGACGCCCAGCCGCTCGAGCGGCGCCGGCACCGGCACGGATGCCCGTTCCGGCAACCCGGCCGACGCACCCAGCTCATCCGACACACCCACCGCACCCACCCCACCCGACCAGGCCGACCCACCCACCGCATCCGACCCACCCGATTCGTCCCCTCCGCCCGGCGACATCCGCATCGTCGAGGTCGCGGATTGGCTCGAAGGCATCGGCGCCTCATTGCGCGCCGGTCTCGCCGACGTCCGGAATGCCGGCGAAGCGAGCACCGCCGCCCGCTTCGCGGTCGTCACCCTCGTCGACCTGCCCGAGCTGCGCCCCGAGGCGATCCGCCGCCTGGCCACCGGAGCCACGGAGACCTCCCTGCGACAGGCGTTCTACGCGGGACGCCCCGGACATCCGGTGGTCATCGGCGCCGCCCACCTGGACGCCCTCCGCGCGACGCTCCACGGCGACGTCGGTGCGCGCCCCTACCTCCGGGCCAACGGGGCCGAAGCCGTCGACTGCACGGATCTCGGCGGTGGAGACGACGTGGATGCGCCGCCCCTCCGCGCGGGCTGATGCTCCCCCGCGACTTCCCCGGGAATCGGGAAGTCCGAACCGCCGTCAGGCGTTGAATTGCGACATGACAGCAACCGGACTCACCACCATCGGATTCATCGGCGCCGGCCACATCGGCAGCCAGCTCGCCCGCCTCGCCGTGGCACACGGCTACTCGGTCGTGCTCAGCAACTCGCGCGGACCGGAGACCCTCACCGAGCTCGTCGAGGAGCTCGGTCCGCAGGCCACCGCTGCGACCTCGCAGCAAGCCGCCGCCGCGGGTGATCTCGTGGTCGTAACCGTGCCCTTCAAGAACTACCTCGACGTGCCCGCCGCGCCCCTGGCCGGCACGATCGTGATCGACACGAACAACTACTACTGGGAACGCGACGGCCGCATCACCCCGCTCGAGGAGCAGACCACGACCGTCTCCGAGCTGCTCCAGGCACACCTGCCCGGCGCGAAAGTGGTCAAGGCCTTCAACAACATCATGGCCGCCGACCTCACCGTCGACGGCTCGCCCGCCGGCACTCCCGGCCGCCGCGCCCTGCCGATCGCGGGCGACGACGACGCGGCGAAAGCCACCGTGACCGCCCTCCTCGACGAGTTCGGCTTCGACGCCGTCGACGCCGGTCCCCTCGCGGAGGGCTGGCGCTACCAGCGTGATACGCCCGCCTACGTCACCCGCATGACCGCGGATGAGGCGCGCGAGAAGCTCGCGCAAGCCACGCGATAGCTACTCCAGCTCCCCCAGCCCGTCCAGCAACCCGTTGATCGCCGCGATGCGCGTTCGGCTCTCGCGGGTGCGGGCGGCCAGGGCGTTGCTGGCGAGCACGTTGACGAGGCTCATCGCGCTCGCGTAGCTGTCGAGCGCCGACACGCTGTCGATCGGGCACTCCAACCACACGGCCGCGAACTCCGCATACCGCCGCGCCGACGCGTCGCCGATCAGGATCACCGGCACCCCTCGCGCCGCCACCCCCGCGATGAGGGCGCCGAAGCCGGCCGGACGCCGCCGGAATCCGAACAACACGACGGCGTCTCGCGCATCCCGGTCGGCGAATTCCTCGGCGAGCGTCTGCCCGGGCTGCGGTGCCAGGTGCACCCCGGCGCGCGACTGCGCCAACTGCTCACGCAGGTGCAGCGCGAGCGCGTAGCTGTTGCGCAACCCCACGACGGTCACCGAGCGGCTGCGCACGAGCAGCGAGGTCGTCTGTTCGAGGCGCTCCGGCCCGAGAGCGTCGAGACAGCGCCGCAGGTTCTCCACCTCGCGCACGAGGTGGGCCGACAGGTCGGCGGATGCGCCGGGTGCGATCCCGCCCACCGGAACGCCCGACGACCGCAACGACCGCGCGTGCTCCCGCACCTCCTGCGCGTTCTCGAAGCCGAGCCGCCGGAACAGTCGTGACACCGTGGCCTTCGAGACCCCGCTGCGCTGCGCGAGTTCGGTGCCGGAGTAGACCGCGAGATCGCTGAGGTGATCGAGGATGAAGTCGGCCGCCCGCTGCTCCTGCGGCGACAGCTCGCCGTAGGAGCGGTCGATCCGCTGCCCGATGTTCATGATCTCCGTGGTCATGGCTCAGACTCCGTGCGGCGGCGCAGCCGGGGCGAGCGTCGCCTCCGCCGTCAGGGCGTCCTCCGCATCCGCCAGAGCGAGCACCGCGCGCTCGAACGCGTCGATGGTCTTCGCCACGTCGTCTTCGGTCACGTGCTCGGCCGGGTTGTGACTCACGCCGCCTTCGCAGCGCACGAAGAGCATCCCGATCTCCGCGATCTCGGCCACCGCCATCGCGTCGTGCCCGGCCTTCGAGAACAGAGACATCGGGCGGTGGTCGCCGGTCGAACGGATGCCCTCGGCGATCACCCCGCGCAGCCGCGCGCTGCAGACCGCGGCCGGCGCGGAGTGGGTCTCAACACTCTCCCAGCGAAGGCGGCGCTGACGGCAGATGTCGGAGAGCATGTCCTGGATGACGGTCCAGATACGATCGCGTTCGCTGTCGTACTCGCCGCGCAGGTCGAGGCTGAACTCGACCTTGCCCGGGATGACGTTGACGGCATCCGGAAACACCTCGAGGTGCCCAACGGTGGCGATGAGCTGGGCCGAGCGGGCGATGCGCTCGATGGCGATGATCGCATCCGCTGCTCCCGCGAGAGCGTCGCGACGCCGCTCGTAGGGGGTGCCGGAGTGCCCGGCTCTGCCGATCACGGTCACGAGGAAGCGACGGGCGCCGGCGATCGAGGAGACGATGCCGAGCGCCTTGTTCTCGTCTTCGAGGTATGGTCCCTGCTCGATGTGGGCCTCGAGGTAGCCGATGAGCTCGTCGGGGCGGCGGGCAGCATCTCCGATGCGCGCAGGGTCGAGGCCCCACGCGGTGAAGGCATCGCGCAGCGAGACGCCGTCTTCGCCCCGGAGCTCCCACCACGCGTCGTCCCAGGTGCCGGCGAGGGCACGGCTGCCGAGCAGGGCGCGGCCGAAGCGCGTGCCCTCCTCGTCGGCGAAGGCCACCACCTCGAGCGCGAAGGGCAGGCGGCGGCCGGATGCCTGGATGCGCTGCACGACCGCGATGGCGGTCAAGACGCCGAGGATGCCGTCGTACCGTCCGGCCGAGGGCACCGTGTCGAGGTGGCTGCCGAGCAACAGAGCCGGAAGCCCCGGCACGACACCCTCGAGGCGGCCGCACTGGTTGCCCGCGGCGTCCTGCCAGGTGGTCATGCCGGCCTCGGTCATCCACTCGGCCGCGAGGGCGTTGACCTCGGCGTGCTCCTTCGAGAGGTAGACCCGTTCGATCAAGCCGTCGGGGAGGGAGGAGTGTGTGGCGAGCTCGTCGCAGCGCGCGAGGATGCTGGAGGCGTCTGTCATTTGGCGTCCTCGTAGAGGTCGTAGGCCGCACCGACGCCACCACCGCCGACGACGGGGGCGCCGTGGCGGCGGAGCACCTGCTCGAGGGCGGCGAGGGTCGTGAGCACCGCATCCGTGCGGGCGTTGTAGCCCATGGTGCCGATGCGCCAGACCTTGCCGTGCAGCGGTCCGAACGAGGTGCCGATCTCGATGCCGAAGTCCGTCAGCAGCTCCCCGCGCACGGCGTCGCCGTTCACCGCATCCGGGATCACCACCGCCACCACGTTGTTCATCTTCACCGCGAGATCGCCGAACACCTGGAGCCCCAGACCGTGCACCCCGGCGAGCATCGCGGCGCCGTGCAGCCGGTGGCGCTCGACCGCCGCGTCGAGACCTTCCTCGACGAGCAGTCGCGCGCACTCCCGAGCCCCGTAGAGCATCGTGGTGGCCTCGGTGTGATGGTTGAGGCGCTTCTCGCCCCAGTAGTCGAAGATCATCGCGAGATCGAAGTAGTTCGAGCGGATGCGCGTGTGCGCGATCTCGGCGTCGCTCCCGGCGATACCCGCCTCGATGCTCTTGCGGCCGTTGATCACCTCGACCGCCTTCGCCGAGAAGGTGGCGGGCGCCGATCCCGAAGGACCACCGAGGCACTTCTGGAGGCCCGCGGTCACTGCGTCCAGACCCAGCGCATCCGTCGCGAATGCGTTGCCGCCGAGGGAGGCCGTGACGTCGGTGTAGAACAAGACGCCGTGCTTCTCGCAGAGCTCGCCGAGTCCCTCGAGCGGTTGCGCCACCGTGGTGCTCGTGTCGCCGTGCACGACGGCGAGGAGCTTCGGCCGGGTCTCGACGATGGCCGCCTCGATCTCGGCCTCGGTGAACACCGTGCCCCACTCGCGCTCGATGACGTGCACCTCGGCGCCCACCCGCTCGGCGATCTCGCGCAGGAGGTGCCCGAAACGGCCGAAGATCGGCACCAGCACGCGGTCGCCGGGCGCGACGAGCGACACGATCGCCGCTTCGATGCCGGCGCGAGACGTGCCGTCGATGAGCAGCGTCTGCTCGTTCGCGGTGCGGAACACCGCGCGGTACAGCGCCATGGTCTCGTTCATGTAGGCCGTCATCGCCGGGTCGTACTGGCCCACCAGCTGCGCCGACATCGCCCGCAACACCCGCGGATCGGCGTTGATGGGCCCCGGGCCCATGAGCAGTCGCGGCGGCGGGTTGATCGGCTGGCTGGAAATGGCTGCTCCTCGGGGCGTCGGCGAAATACCTGTTTCTCAGATCCCAGTCTACGAAACGAACGTTTCAGCCGTGTTACGGGTCGCAAGCAGATCGACGCGGGTCACTCCCCTGCCAGCACCTCGGCGACTCCCGCGGCCAGGTCGAGCAGCGCGAGGTCAGCACCCCGCGCGCCGACGAAGCAGAGCCCCACGGGCGCAGACCCTCCCGGAGCCGGCACGCGCATGAGCGGCGCCGACACGGCGGGATAGCCGCCCGTTCCCGCGACGGCGGTCATCCGCAACGTCGCCGCCCGGGCCGCGCCGATCACCTCGGGCGGGGCGTCGAGCGCCGGCGCCGGCGACGACGCCGACGGAAGCAGCAGGATGCGTCCGGCGAGCACGGCGTCGAAGCGGGCCCGGGCCTCCGCGAGTCGCGCCCGTGCATCCGTCTCCTCGGCAGCCGTGATGCGGGAGGCGATGTCGAACCGCTCGGCGATGTCGGCTCCGAGCACACCCGGATGCGCCGCCACCCACTCCCCGTGGCTCCGCCAGGCCTCAGCACCCTGCACCGTCCGGAAGCCGGCGAACACGTCGTCGAGGTCGCCCAGGTCGACGCTCTCGACCTGCCCGAACACCGGATGCGCGACCAGCGCTCCGAACGCCGCCTGCACGTCGTCGTCGCAGCTCGACACCAGGTCGGCCGAGACGACGTATCGCGGTTCGAGCGCGCTCGGCGCTCCCGCCCCCGGCTGCCCGCCGTCGGCGGTGCTGCCCTGCGCGCCTCCGCCCACCACGTCGGCAGCCACCCCGTCACCAGGCCCACCCCCGCCGACGGGCGTCGGGCCGGGGGCGCCCGCGAACGTCGCCGCCGAGGCGGCGCGGAGGGTCTGCGGCGAGCGCGTGATCCAGCCGATCGTGTCGAACGAGGGGGCGAGCGGCAGCAGTCCGCGGGCGCTCACCGACCCGTGCGTCGTGCGCAGTCCCCACAGCCCCTGATACGAGGCCGGCACCCGGATCGATCCGCCCGTGTCGGTCGACAACCCGATGGCGGCCTGCCCGAGCGCGACCGCCGCCGCCGGACCGCTCGACGAGCCACCGGGAATCGCTCCCGGCACGGCGGGGTTCGGCGGGGTTCCGTAGTGCACGTTGCGCCCGGCGATGCTGTAGGCGAACTCGTCGGTCTGCGCGATCCCCTGCACCGACGCGCCCGCCGCCCGCAGCGCCGCGACGGCGTCCGCGTCGGCCGCCGCGAGCGTCGCCTCGGCGAGGAACGCGGGCACGCCCGCCCCCACGGCGAACCCCGCCACCTCGTACAGGTCTTTCACCGCCACACTCAGCCCAGCCAACACGCCCTCACTCGATCGCGCGGACACGAATGGTCGCTCGTGCGCCGAAGTGGCATCATTCGTGCCCATGGGATGCGGCGGCAGGAGCGGCGCGCCCACGACGCGCCAGACGGCGCCGTTCACGGCGGGCGCCGCGCCGGTGACGTGGGCGGCCGCGATCGTCCAGCCCGCGGCATCCGGACTCCGCCGCCAGAGCTGGGTCTGCAGCCCGGTGCCGCCCTTCGCGAAGGCGCTGACCGAGACCACGAGAACCGAGGCCGGGTCGAGCACCCGCAGGTGCAGCTCGACGATCGTGCGCGGCGGCACGCCCCCGCGGAGGCTCCGGAACGCGCTGATGCGGTCGTGACCCACGAGCAGCCCGGAGGCGTCGCCCCGCAGGGTCGCCGGTCCGGGCGCGAACCACCGGTCGAGCGCGTCGAGATCGTTCGCCATGAGTGCCGCTTCGTACCCGCGGAACGCCGCGAGCACCTCGTCGAGTGCCACCGACGACAGGATGCCGGCCCCGTCGAGCGAGGTCACGCCGGCCGGGAGCGCCTCGACGGGGGCACCCGCGCCGGCCTCGGCGGGCAGCCCGCGCTCAGCCACGAGCAACCCCGCCCGACCCCGCGTGCCCTCCCGACGCATGGCCCACGCCCGCGAAGTCGGCCACCCGGATGCGCGCGTGCACCCCCTTCACGATGTCGACCACCTGCGAGATGTCGAAGTCGGTGGCCGCGCTGAGATACGCGTAGGCGAGGGTGCGATCCATCCCCCACCGTGCCTCCAGCAGACCGAGCGCCGCGCGCACGCAGTTCTGCACGGCCACGTCGAGGTCGCGGTCCATGCCGGTCGGCACCAAGAACTCGCTCGTCTCGGCGAGCGGCCCGGCCAGGTCGCCGAAGCTCGCGAGGGCATCCGACCGGTCGACGAGGTCGAACCGCACGGTCACCCGCAACGACGCCTCCATCGCGGTGAGCGCCACTTCGCCGTCGCCTTGCGCGAAATGCGGATCGCCCACATAGGCGAGCGCCCCCGGTACCTGCACCGGCAGATACAGCGACGACCCCACCGTGAGCAGGTTGATGTCGATGTTGCCGCCGTGCGGACCCGGCGGCACCGAATGGGGCCGCTCGGAGCCCGCGACGGCCACACCCATGATGCCGAGGAACGGGTTCAGCGGAAAACGCACCGACCGCTCCCCGCCGGGCACGAGCGGAAGGGTGCCGAAGCGGATGCCGCTCAGCGCATCCTGCACCTCGGCGAAGACGCTCACGTCGGCCGGCCCGAGCGGCATCTCGCCCACCAGGGCGCCTTTGCCGTGCCGGTTCGAGATGACGCCGTACGGCACGCGAGGGGTGGTGTCGAGAACGGTCATCTTGAGGAGGTCGCCGGGCCGCGCACCCCGCACGGCGATCGGTCCGGTGACGACGTGCGGCCCGTCGGCCGAGCTGCGGGGGTAGTCGGAGGCGGCGAGCGCGATGGCGTCTTCGAGCACGAAATCGCGCGAGACCCCGTGCGAACCGAAGAAGGCCACCGGATCGCGTCCCTGGTCTTCGAGAACGCCCTCGTGACTGATGGTGTCGATCGTCACGTCGGTGCCCGGATCGATCTCCAGCACCGGGCGGTCGGTGGCGCAGGGCAGGCGCCCCCAGAGCACGTTGTGGCGGCTGGCCGCGAGGTATTCCGTGGCGCGGATCTCTCCCGCGCCGGGTTGCAGGGCTGCCAGCATCGACATGTCGCTTCCGTTCTCGTCCGAGCGCCCAGGCGAATCCGACTCACCGGCGATCATCCCGACAGTATCGCCCGTTTGCACCGCGACGGATGCACGGGCTACCGTTCAAGGCATTGTTTGCACGGCTGAAACCGGTGTTCACACACACGAAACGTGCACGATCAACACCCGAATCACTTCACCGACAGGACGACCGTGCTTCAGAGACTCCGCGCCAAGCGCGACAACCTCCACCTCGCGCTGATGCTCGCGCTCACCTTCTCCACCGGCATCGTCGACGCGGTGGGCTACCTCGGGCTCGACAAGGTCTTCGCCGGCAACATGACCGGCAACGTCGTCATCCTGGGCATGGCACTCGCGGGGGCCGATGACCTCCCCTGGGTCGGCCCGTTGCTGGCACTGTTCGCATTCATGGGTGGCGCCGTCGTCGGCGGCCGCGTGCTCCGTCCGGTCAAGGCCGGATGGACGACGCGCACCACCGCGACCTTCGCCGTGGTCGGCGCCATCATGGCGGGGCTCGCGATCGCGCTGTTCATCCTGAACGGCAAGCCGCCGCAGCCGTGGGAGCTGCTGGTCACCGTCTTGCTTGCCGGGGCGATGGGGCTCCAGGCCGCCACGGCGCGGCACATCGCGGTGAAAGACGTCACGACCGTCGTCGTCACATCCACGATCACCGGATTCGCCGCCGACTCACGCCTCGCCGGAGGCAAGGGCCAGCCCTGGTTCCGTCGCGCGGCCGCGATCGTGCTCATCGCGGCCGGCGCCGGTGTGGGCGCCCTGCTGCTGAGCCTGCACATCGGCTGGGGTGTCGCCGCCGCCGCCCTCGTCACCCTGGTGGCGGCCCTGATCGGCCACCTCGCCGCCCACGCGAAGCACACGCCTCCCGCCCCCGCAAAGTAGAACTCCCCCGCGCCCCCAAGCCGCTCCCACTCGTCCCGAAGCGGGCAAAAACTCCGGATTTGGGCCGATTAGGGACGAGTGAGCGCGGGCTCAGTGGCGCGAGGACTTCGCGAGGGACAGGTAGTGGGCGCGTTGAGGAACTCGATCAGCCCCGGGCCTCCGGCCGTGCGCACCACCCAGCCCACCGCCTTCTGCACCACGTCGGCGGGGTCGTCGACGAGCATCCGCGCCAGCCGGAATGAGTCGGATGCGCCGAGCGCGCGAGCTCGTCCAGAACGTCGCGCGGGTGGTCGACCAGGTAGTCGCCCAGCACATGGATGGCGCTGCGGTCGACGAGGTCCCAGGTGTCGATGCGGTCGTGCCGGCGCAGATACAGCTCGAACAACTCGTGCCGCCGCGACGGAGTCGTGCTGCGAGCCCGTGCCTGGAAGTCCATCACGCTCACGGCCGCGACGCGGGCCTCGTGCACCGGGCTCTCGAGCAGCACCTCGATCTCGTCGAGCGGCAGGGCCGTACGCTCCTTGGCGAGCGCGAAGATCTCGCCCATCCGCACGCCGATGAACACGTCGTCGCCGCGTTCGGCCAGCGGGAAGTAGCGCTCGTACTTGGCGAGCTCCGCATCCGACCGACGCGCGTCGAGCTCCGAAAGGAAGGCCGCGGCGGTGAGCTCCATGCGCCCAGCCTAGGTTCGGGGCGCACGCGGGCGGTAGGGGCGCTGGTCGCGCGGGCAGAAGTACGACGAGCGGTTCATGAACTGCTCGCGCGTGATGGGCGTGCCGCAGCGCGGGCACGGCTGGCCCTCACGCCCGTAGGCGTTCAGGCTGTGGGCGAAGTATCCGGACACGCCGTTCACGTTGACGTACTGCGCGTCGAAGCTGGTGCCGCCCTCGGCCAGTGCCTTCTCGAGCACGATCCGCACCTCGGTGAGCAACTCGCGGGCCCGTGGCCGCGAGAGCTTGTCGCTCGGGTACTCGTAGTGCACGCGCGCCGCCCAGAGCGACTCGTCGGCGTAGATGTTGCCGACGCCGCTGATCAGCGTCTGGTCGAGCAGCGCGCGCTTGATGCCGGTCTTCTTGCGTGCGAGGGCCGCGAAGAACGCACTGTCGTCGAAGGCCGGGTCGAGCGGATCGCGCGCGATGTGGGCCACCTGCGCGGGAACGGAGGCGCGCCAGGCCTCTCCGTGTGGTTCCAGCCCGAGTTGTGCGGCGAAGCCGAAGTAGCCCCCGTCATGGCCGTCGGACGTGGGGAGGAGCCGGTCGACGGCCATCGAGCCGAAGATGCGCTGGTCGACGAAATTCACCCAGAACTCGCCGCGCTCCGGATGCTCGATGTGCAGCCGGATGCGCAGCAGACCGTCTTCTTCGACACCGGGCGTGCGCAGCAGCACCTGCCCGCTCATGCCGAGGTGGGTGACGAGTGCCTGCGCGGGCGCCCCGCCGCGATCCGACAGCGGGAACCAGAGGAACTTGCCCCGCCGTCCGGCGGCGAGCATCCGCCGCCCTTCGAGCAGCCCGTCGAAGGGGCCCTCGAGCGGGCTGTGCCGCTTGAGCGAGCGCTCGTCGAACACCTCGACCCCGGTGATCAGGGCCCCGGTGACGGCCGGCTCGAGGCCCGCGCGAACGACTTCCACCTCGGGCAGCTCGGGCACGGGTGTCTCCTAGGCCTGATCCGCACCGGCGGATGCGCCGAGCAGCGCGAACGCGGCGGCCGCGGCTCCCGACTCGGCCTGCTTCTTGCTCGACCCGGTGCCGGTCGCCACGACCGGTGTGGGGCCGGCGATGGTCACCGTCGCCACGAAGGTCTTCTGGTGGTCGGGACCGCTCTCTTCGAGCACGTACACCGGCACCTCCAGACCGAGTCGGTTGGCGAGCTCCTGCAGCGAGGTCTTCGGGTCCATCGACACCCCGAACCGCAACGGATCGTTGGCCAGGGGGGCGACGAGGCGCAGCACGAGCGCGGTCGCGACATCCGGACCCTGGTCGAGGTAGGTCGCCCCGATGATGGCCTCGACCGTGTCGGCGAGGATCGACGCCTTGTCGCGCCCGCCGGTGAGCTCTTCGCCCCGGCCGAGCTTGATGTACTCGCCCAGCCCGATGGCGCGGGCGATCTCGGCGAGGGCGACCGTGCTCACCAGGGAGGCCCGCCGCTTCGCGAGCGCCCCCTCGTCGAGGTCGGTGAAGGTGGTGTACAGCATGACCGTGACGGCCTGCCCCAGGATCGAGTCACCGAGGAACTCGAGGCGCTCGTTCGTGGGGATGCCACCGTGCTCGTAGGAGTACGAGCGGTGGGTCAGTGCCAGATCGAGCAACGCGGGGTCGAGCTCGATCTGCAGGGTCGCCAAAAGGTGCGACCCGGTCTCCTCGATTTCAGAAGACACGAATCGCACCCTTCAGCTGACTGCTAAACGTCGGCGACCTTGCGGCCCTTGTACTCCAGGAACAGCGGAGTGCCGGCGGAGTCTTCGACAACCTTCGCGCGGTGCGGGAGGCTGTAGGTCGTCTTGCCGTTCTCGACGGTCTTGACGAGCGTGGGGACCTCGGCCTTCCACTGCGAACGACGCGCGTGCGTGTTGGAACGTGACTTCTTCCGCTTCGGAACAGCCATTGTTTTCTCTCTTCTACTCTGTCGGCACCGTGTTGATGACACCGTGACCGGCGGTCAAGACCCCGTGACTAGTTGTCGTCGGTGTCCGTGTCTCGGGAAGCTGCCACTGTATCTGAACCACGCAGACCGGCGAGCGCCGACCATCGCGGATCGATCACCTCGGGTGCTGGGGCCGCCGCATGATCGGCCAGTCGCTCGCCCGTCACCGGGTCGAGGCCTGGGCAATCCGGCGTGCAAACCGGCTGGAACGGCAGTGCCAGCACCACCGAGTCCCTGATCAGAGGTTCGAGATCGACATGGTCGTCGTGAACCTCGTAATCAAAAGCTTCGTCAGAAGAATACGCGAAAAGCTCCTGGAATTCGAGTTCAAGCGGAATGCGGATGTCGCGGAGGCAGCGCCCGCACTCCCCGGCAGCCTCTGAAGTGACCTCCGCACTGACCAGGATGCCTTCGTGCACCGACTCCAGACGGAGGTCGACGTGCAGGGTTTCGCCGGTTTCGACGGCCACGAGGCCCTCGCCCAGCTTCTCGGTGACGGGGATGTCGAGCGTGTGCTCTCTCATCTCGCCGGGCTTGTGGATGAGATCGCGCACGTTGACCGTGTAAGGGGTCTTCTTGAATGTGCTCACCGAGAGATTCTACCGTCGATCAGACGGGACTCAGCCGATGCCCAGCCGGGCGGGTCGGCGATGGGGCCCCGGCGCGGGGCGGCCTAGGGGCGGGGCGGGTTGCGGTGGAGGTTCGCGGCGACCACCGCATCCGCTTCGGCGCGCAACGCGTCGACGACGGTGCGCACGGCCAACCGTTCGGCACGGTCGGGTCGCATCAGGGCGAAGATGTGACGTTCGGCCACCACTCCCCGCAGGTTCTTCAGCACGATCTCGCTGCGATAGGCGCCGCCCGCCGTGTAGCAGGGCAGGATGGCGATGCCGAGCCCCGCGGCCACGAAGGCCTCGGTCACCCGCGTGTCGCCGAAGCGCTGCACGACGTTCATCGGCGAGCCGGCGGCGGCCGAGATGTCGTGGATCGTGCGCTCGAAGGGGTAACCCCACGGCACGCCGATCCAGCGTTCCCCGATCAGGTCTTCGGGGTCGAGCAGCTCTTTCGCGGCCAGCGGATGCCCCGGCGGCAGAGCGATGTCGAGTGGCTCCGTCATCAGCTTCACGGCCGTGACGTCGGTGGTGGGCCAATTCATGGCGGCGGAGGACGCGGTGTGGGCGAGCACGATATCGAAGTCGGCCGTGAGGGCCGGGAAGTCGTCGCTCTCAGGGTCGCGGTCGGAGCAGTGCAGAGTGAGGCCGCCGACGGCGTCGAGGCGGTTCACGACGCCGGGCAGCAGCATCTGGCCGCCGGTGGGGAAGGTGGCGAGCGACACCTCGCCGGTCGGGTCGTTGCGGAACTCGTCCCAGAGCGCCGTCGCCTGCTCGATGGCCACAGCCACGTCGGTGGCGCTGCGGGCGAGCGCCCGGCCGGCATCGGTCAGCACGATGCCGCGGCCGGCCTTCTCGGTCAGCGGCAGGCCCGCCTCCCGCTCCAGGATGCGCAACTGCTGCGAGACCGCGGAGGGCGTGCGGTGCGTCGCGCGCGCGACCTCGGTGATGCTGCCCCGCTCGGCGAGTTCACGCAGCAATTCGAGGCGACGCAGATCCATGTAGGGACTCTACAGGAATAGCAAAGAACTCTGCGATTGTTCTACAGCTCTCGCGCTGCCATCGTGGCTCTGAGCCCTCCGACGGGGTTCACGAGGAGGAGTTCACCATGGTCATCGCGCTCCTGCTGTTCGGCGCCCTCGGGGCATGCGGTATCGCGGCGAGCGTGGTCGTGATCGCCCGCGACGGCTACCGGGCGGCCCCCACGCGGGGCACCGCCCGGGCTCAGTCGACGTCGCCGACCGCGCCGAACGCCTCGTCGTAGATCGCCAGCGCCCGCTCGACCTCGGCATCCGTCACGACGCAGGGCGGCACCACGTGCAGCCTGTTGTCGGCCGTGAAGGGCAGCAGCCCACGCGCGAGCAGAGCGGCTTTGAGGGCGCCGACTCCCCCGGCCGAGAGCGGCGCCCGGGTCTCCGGGTCGCTCACCAGGTCGAGTGCCCAGAAGACGCCGACCCCGCGCACCTCGCCGATGATCGGGTACTTCGCCGCAAGAGCCGCGAGCCCCGGCTCGAGCAGGTCGCGCCCGATGTGGGCGGCGTTGTCGACGATCCCTTCGTCTTCCATCGCGTCGAGCGTGCCGACGATCGACGCCATGGCGAGCGGATGCCCGGAGTAGGTCAGGCCGCCCGGGAAGACGTTGTCGTCGAAGATGTCGGCGATGGCGGGCGAGATGATCACGCCGCCGGCCGGCACGTAGCCCGAGTTCACGCCCTTCGCGAAGCTGATCAGGTCGGGCTCGACGAGTCCGCCCTCCTGCTCGGCGAGGGCCTGGAAGGCGAACCACGACCCGGTGCGGCCGAATCCGGCCATCACCTCGTCGAAGATCAGCACGATGCCGTACTCGTCGGCCAACGCTCGCACACCCGCGAGGTAACCGGGCGGGGGCACCAGCACGCCGGCGGTGCCGGGGATCGTCTCGATCAGGATCGCCGCGATCGAGGTCGGCCCCTCGGCCTGGATGACCCGCCGAAGGTGGTGCAGCGCCCGCGCCGACTCCTCCTCGACCGAGGCCGACCAGAACTCCGACCGATACGCGAACGGCCCGAAGAAGTGCACGTGCCCCCGCGCGTACTCGTTCGGCACCCGCCGCCAGTCCCCCGTGGCGACGATGGCCGCCCCCGTGTTGCCGTGATAGGAGCGATAGTGCGACAGCACCTTGTCGCGCCCCGTGTACAGCCGCGCCATCCGGATCGCGTTCTCATTGGCATCCGCCCCACCGTTGGTGAAGAACACCTTGCTGAACGTGTTCCCCGCCCGCGCCAAAATCCGCTGGGCAGCCTTCCCCCGAGTCAGATTCGCATGAGCCGGAGCAACAGTGGTGAGGACATCCGCCTGCTCTTTGATCGCAGCCACCACAGCCGGATGCTGATGCCCGATGTTCGTGTTCACCAACTGCGAAGAAAAGTCGAGGAATTCGTTCCCCTCGAAGTCCCACACCGTCGACCCCAGTCCCCCGGCGATCACCATCGGCTTCAGAGTCGCCTGAGCCGACCAGGAGTGGAACACATGTGCACGATCCAGTTCGAGCGCAAGCTGCTGGTCTGCCGGGTCAAGATTCATGGTGCTGCCTGTTTCTCTCTCTCGTTCGATGTTTCTTGGTAGTCGATTCCGGGGCGGTGTTCGCCCTCCGCCGCCTTTGAGCTCCGCTCAACCCTTAGGCGGAGGGTGAATACCGCCCCGGAATCGACGGGCGTGACCTACTGGCCACCCTCCTTGAGAGTGACCGTGATCGGCTTGAAGTCCGCCCCGTTCACGTCCACCCCTTCATCCTTCAGCTCCGAGAGCGCCTTCTCCACGTACTCGTTCGAGAACGCGGTCTCCGGCGGGTCGGACGTGATGATGGTCGCGCCCGTCTCGTTCTCGGTGCCCTTGGCGATGGAGACCGTCTGGTCCCATTCGTCCTGGTTGATCATGCCGACGCCGTTCTCGGAGGGCCAGATCAGTTTGTTGACCTCGTTGGTCATCCAGAGCTGGTGGCTCTCGCCGAGCTGCGATCCCGACGCGGTCACGATCTTCGCGGCCTCTTCGGGGTTGTCGCGGGCGTAGGCCCAGCCCTTGATCGAGGCCTTGATGAACTTCACGGCCGTGTCGGCGTAGTCGGAGTCGCTGGCGAGGCGGTCGGAGTCGGCCCAGATGGCGTCCTGGAGCATCGCGGTGCCTTCGTCGTTCCAGTTGATGACGTTCAGCTCCTCGGGCGTGTACAGCTCGCCGGTGGCGGGGTTGACCGTCTCGAGCACCTGAGCGTACTCGTTGTAGGTCATCGCCTGAGCAGCCTGGATGTCGCCGGCCAGGAAGCCGTTCATGTCGAAGGCCTGCTGCACGAGTGAGATGTCGCCCACGTTCACGCCGGCCTTCTGCATCCCGGCGAAGAGCTCCCACTCGTTGCCGTAGCCCCAGCTGCCGACCGTCTTGCCCTTGAGGTCGGCGGGCGAGGTGATGTTCGCATCCTTCATCGAGATCTGCGTGGTGCCGCTTCGCTCGAAGATCTGCGCGATGTCGGTGACCGCGGCGCCCTGCTCGATCGAGCCGAGCACCTTCGGAACCCAGGAGATCGCGAAGTCGGCGTCGCCGCCGGTGAGCACGTCGATCGGGACGATGTCGGCGGCGCCTTCGAGGATCGAGACGTCGAGGCCTTCATCCTCGTAGTAGCCCTGGTCGAGGGCCGCGTAGTAGCCGGCGAACTGGGCCTGCGAGTACCACTGCAGCTGCAGGCTGACCGGGGTGAGGTCGCCGGAGTCGGCCGAGTCGGTGGAATCGCTCGAGCCGCCGCTCGAACAGCCCGCGAGCGCGAGCGCGGTGACGGCGAGGGCGCCGACGCCGCTGATGAGACGGGTGCTGTGTTTCATGTTGCTCCTCCTTCTTGGTGGTGCCGGATGGTGCAGACCTAGGTGTTCGGGCTGTAGTGCCGCGTCGCGATCTTCTCGATGGCGAGGGTGACGCAGTAGAACACGAGCCCGACGATGATGGCGCCGAGCACGTAAGCCCAGGCGAGGCTGTAGTTCGAGCCGCTCGCAGCGGAGGTGATCGACTTGCCGAGACCGCCGATGGGGCCGCCGAAGTATTCGGCGATGAGGGCGGAGATCACGGCGAGGCTCGACGCGATCCGGAGCCCCGTGAAGATGAACGGCAACGCGCCCGGCACGGTCACGGTGCGCGTCGTCTGCCACGCGGATGCCGCGTACACGCGCATCAGGTCGCGATGCACGGGCCGCACCTGCCGCAGTCCCCGCAGGGTGTTGATGTAGACGGGGATGAACACGGCGATCGCGGCCACCAGTTGCCGCCCGGTCTCGGCCGCCGCGCCGAACATCGTGTAGAGCACGGGCGCAAGGGCCACGATCGGCACCACGGCGATCGCGGCGACCACGGCGGCGCTCAACTCGTCGATCACGCGCACGAGGGCGGCGATGATGGCGAACAGGATGCCGGTGACGCCGCCGATGACAAGCCCCACCAGCGCGTTGCCGCCCGTGACGAGCGCGCCCTGCAGCACCGTTGAGAGGTTGGCGCCGAACTCGGTGCCGATGGCGATTGGGCCCGGCACGATGAACGCCTTGATGTCGAAGGCGACGACGAGCAGCTGCCACAGCGCGAGTGCGACGAGGCCGAGCAGCACCGGGGCGAGCACGGTGCGGTAGATGCCGGCAGAGCTCCTCATCGGGTCTCGACCCCCCGGATGCCCACCGGCGCCTCACCGTGCAGCAGTTCGCGCACCTTGCTGACGTTCTCGAAGAAGGCCTCGTTCTCGCGCAGCTCCTCGGTGCGCTCCTGCGCAGTGCCGAGCGAGACGGTGAGCACGTCGCGGATGCGTCCGGGCCGAGGCGACATCACGACCACCCGGTTCGAGAGGTAGACGGCCTCGGGGATGGAGTGGGTCACGAACACGACGGCCGCCCCGGTCTCGCCGGTGATGCGCACGAGCTCGGTCTGCATCCGTTCGCGGGTCATCTCGTCGAGCGCCCCGAACGGCTCGTCCATGAGCAGCAGGCGCGGGCTCTCGGCGAGGGCCCGGGCGATCGCCACACGCTGCTGCATGCCGCCGGAGAGCTGGTCGGGGTAGCTCTCGGCGAAGTCGGAGAGCCCGACCAGGGCGAGCAGCTCGCTCACCCGTGCCTTGCGGGCGGCGCCGCCGACACCGTGCAGTTCGAGCGGCAGCTCGATGTTGCCGGTGACGGTGCGCCACGGCAGGAGGCCGGCCTGCTGGAAGGCGATGCCGTACTCCTGGTCGATGCGGGCCTGACGCGCCGTCTTGCCGAACACGGTGACGGTGCCCGTGGAGGGCGTGTCGAGATCGGCGATCAGGCGCAGCAGCGTCGACTTGCCGCATCCCGACGGCCCGATCAGCGAGACGAACTCGCCGGGCGCCACCGTGAGATCGATGGACTCGAGGGCGGTGACCGTGGCCTTCTTCTTGCCGGTGAAGATCTTGTCGACCCCGGAGACCTGCACGGCGGCATCCGGAACGACAGGCGCTGTGGCGGGTGCGGTGGTGATGTCGGATGCGTCGCTCATGCGGGCACTTCCCCTCGACGGTAACGGCGGAGCAGCACTCCGAGCAGGGCGATGAATCCGGCGGCCACGAGGCCCACCGCGACGGCGCCGAAGATCGGCGCCCAGGTCTTGGCCGGGTCGCCCGAAGCCTGCTGGGCGTACTCGATGATCATGCGGCCGATGCCGCCGCGCAGGCCGATTGAGACCTCGGCCACCACGGTGCCGATCACCGCGTTGGCGGCGGCGAGCCGCAGGGCGGGCAGCAGATAGGGCACGCTGGCCGGCAGGCGCAGCACGAACAGGGTCTTCCACCAGCCCACGCCGTAGCTGCGGAACAGTTCGACGTGGATGGTGTCGGGCGAGTTCAGCCCGCGGAGCGCGCCGATCGACACCGGGAAGAAGGCTAGGTAGGAGGCGATGACGGCCACCGACATCCAGTTCTCCCAGCTGAAATCGCCGAACTCGAGCTGCGAGCCCCAGCGCCGCACGAGTGGTGCTATGGCGATGAGCGGCACGGTCTGGCTGAGGATGATCCACGGCAGCACGGCCGACTCCGCGGTGCGGAAACGCTGCATCAGGATGGCCAGGAGCAGCCCCACGACCACGCCCACCACCCAGCCCACGGCCGCCACGCCGAGACTGAACACGGAGGCCTGCACCACCGCGAGCCACACCGGCATCGCGTCGCGCCCGCCGCCGGTGGGTTCGAACAGGCGGCCGATCATGTCCCAGACGTGCGGCATGGCGAGATCGGTGGTGCGGGGAAGGATCGTGAGGTCGCCGACCACCACCCCGGTCGCCGGGCCGAGCGCCTTGTAGAGCTCCCAGATCGCCACGAGCAGCACCACACCCCCGACGCCGAAGGCGATCCGCTTCGCCGTCTGGTTGGTGCGCGGGCCGCTCGAACCCGCTCGGGAGCGTTCGCTCATGCCTTGGCCGTGATGTGGTCGCGGAGAGCGGGCATGACGGTCTCGCCGTACACGCGGAGGGTCTCCTCCTTGAAGTCGTGCTGCAGGTAACCGGCGAACTGGGTGACCCCGATGTCCTTCAGCTGCTTGAGCTTCTCGATGTGCTGCTCGGCGGTGCCGAGCACGCAGAACCGGTCGACGATCTCATCCGGCACGAAGCTCGTGTGCGTGTTGCCCGCGCGGCCGTGCTCGTTGTAGTCGTAGCCCTCGCGGTCTTTGATGTAGTCGGTCAGCGCCTGTGGAACCTCGCTGTGCTCGCCGTACTTGGCCACGATGTCGGCCACGTGGTTGCCCACCATGCCGCCGAACCAGCGGCACTGGTCGCGCATGTGCTCCCAGTCGTCGCCGATGTACATCGGAGCGGCCACACAGAACGCGATGTCGTCGGGATTCCGCCCCACGTTCTCGGCGGCGGCGCGCACCGAGGCGATCATCCACTTCGCGATGTCGACGTCGCCGCACTGCAGGATGAAGCCGTCGCCCACCTCCCCGGCCACCTTGAGGGCCAGCGGGCCGTAGGCGGCCACCCACACGTCGAGCTGCGATCCGTGGCTCCAGGGGAACTGCAGCGTCGCCCCGTTGTATTCCACCGAGCGCGAGTTTCCGAGCTCACGGATGACGTGGATCGACTCCCGCAGCGTCTTCAGCGTCGTGGGCGCCCCGTTGGTGACGCGCACCGCGGAGTCGCCGCGGCCGATGCCGCAGATGGTGCGGTTGCCGTACATCTCGTTGAGCGTGGCGTAGACGGATGCCGTGACCGTCCAGTCACGGGTGGCCGGGTTGGTGACCATCGGGCCGACCTTGATCTTGTGCGTCTCGGCCAGGATCTGGCTGTAGATGACGTACGGCTCCTGCCAGAGCAGGTGCGAATCGAAGGTCCAGAAGTAGTCGAAGCCGTACTGCTCGCTGAGCTTGGCGAGCCCGACCGTGCGGGCCGCCGGAGGATTGGTCTGAACGACCGCGCCGAATTCCATGTGCTGTGTCTCTCTTTCGGGCGAGTGGGCGGATGCGCCTGCCGGATCGCAGAACAGGCTCAGATCAAATACTGGCTCAGTCCGCGCTTGAAGTACGCGCCATCGCCCTTGCGGCCGAGGTACTGGTTCTCGTCGACGATCTTGCGCCCGCGGGAGAACACGGTGTCGACGTGGCCGTCGATCTCGAATCCCTCCCAGGCCGAGTAGTCCATGTTCATGTGATGCGTCTTCTCGAGCCCGATGGAGGTGTGACCGTTCGGGTCGTAGATCACGACGTCGCCGTCGGCGCCAGGCTGGATGACGCCCTTCTTGCCGTAGACCCCGAACATCCGCGCCGGCGTCGTGGAGGTCAGCTCCACCCAACGCGGCAGGCTGATCTCGCCCATCACCACGCCCTGGTAGATCAGGTCCATCCGGTGCTCCACCGAGCCGATGCCGTTCGGGATCTTCGAGAAGTCGCCGAGGCCCATGTCCTTCTGGCCCTTCATGCAGAACGGGCAGTGATCGGTGGAGATCACCTGCAGGTCGTTCGTGCGGAGGCCGCGCCACATGTGGTTCTGGTGGCCCTCGTGCTTCGACCGCAACGGAGTGGAGCACACCCACTTCGCGCCCTCGAAGTCGCCCCACTCGGGGCTGGATGCGCCGAGCTGGTCTTCGAGGCTCAGGTACAGGTATTGGGGACAGGTCTCCGCGAACACGTTCTGCCCGTTGTCGCGGGCCGCCGCGATCTGCTCCACGGCCTGCTTGGCGCTGACGTGCACGATGTAGAGCGGTGCGCCGGTGAGGTTCGCGAGCATGATCGCCCGGTGCGTGGCCTCCTCCTCCGCCTGCCACGGCCGCGAGACACCGTGGTAGTAGGGGGTGGTCTCGCCGCGCTCGAGGTGCTGCTTCACCAGCAGGTCGATGACGGAGCCGTTCTCGGCGTGCATCATTATGAGCGACCCGTTGTCGCTCGCCCGCTGCATCGCCTTCACGATCTGGCCGTCGTCGCTGAGGAACACACCTTTGTAGGCCATGAAGAGCTTGAACGAGGTGACGCCCTCGTTGATCAGCTCATCCATCGCCGTCAACGACGAATCCTGCACGTCGGAGAGGATCTGGTGGAACCCGTAGTCGATGGCGCAGTTGCCCGCCGCCTTCTCGTGCCACAGCTTGTATTGGTCGAGGATGTTCTCGCCCGCGTACTGCACCACGAAATCGATGATCGACGTGGTGCCGCCGTGCGCCGCCGCCCGAGTGCCTGTCTCGAAGGTGTCGCTGGCCTCGGTGCCGCCGAACGGCATCTGCATGTGGGTGTGCGCGTCGATGCCGCCCGGGATGACGTATTTGCCCGACGCATCCACGACCTCGTCGACGTTGCCCGCGAGGTCGAACCCCAGGAGGGTGCTTCCCGGGGCGAGCACCGCCGCGATCGTGTCGCCGTCGATGAGCACGTCCGCCTGAGCCGTGCCCGTCGCGTTCACGACGGTGCCGCCGGTGATGAGGGTCTTCATGGCGTCTCCCCCTCCTACGGTGCCACGATCTCGCCGTAGGCGTCGGGCCGGCGATCGCGGTAGAACTGCCAGTCGTCGCGGGTGTCCCGGATGGCGTCGAGGTCGAGATCGCGGATCAGTACCTCTTCGTGCTCGCTCGACCCCAGCTCGCCGACGTAGTTCCCGCGCGGGTCGACCACGTAGGAGGTGCCGTAGAAGTTCACGGCGAGGTCGCCGTACTCGTTGTCCTCCTTGCCCACGCGGTTCGGCACGAGCACGAAGTACTGGTTGGCGCCGGCGGCCGCCGGGCCCTCGAGCTCCCACAGGCGGTTCGACAGGCCGGGCTTGGAGGCATTGGGGTTGAACACCATCTGCGCGCCGTTCAGGCCCAGCTCGCGCCATCCTTCGGGGAAATGACGGTCGTAGCAGATGTGAACGCCGATCTTGCCGACGGCGGTGTCGAAGACGGGGTAGCCCAGGTTGCCGGGGCGGAAGTAGAACTTCTCGTAGAACGACTCCAGGTGCGGGATGTGGTGCTTGCGGTACTTGCCGAGGATGGTGCCGTCGGCATCCACGATCACCGCGGTGTTGTAGTAGACGCCGGTCTGCTCCTCCTCGTAGATCGGGAGGATCGCCACCATGTGCAGCTCCTTCGCCAGCGCCGCGAAACGCTGCACGATCGGGCCGTCGGCCGGCTCGGCGTAGCGGTAGTACTTCTTGTCCTGCGTGATGCCGAAGTACGGCCCGTAGAACAGCTCCTGGAAGCAGATCACCTGTGCGCCCTGCGCCGCGGCATCGCGCATGAACTGCTCGTGCTTGTCGAGCATCGACTCCTTGTCGCCCGTCCAGGTGGTCTGGGTGATCGCAGCGCGTACGGTCGTCATCGGCAGTTCCTTTCGAACGACGACCGGAGTGTCCTCGACACCCCGGTTTTGTTATTATTCGGTTTGAACATTTCTCGTGTGTTTCAGCGTGTGACGCGAGCGTAAATATGTCAAGAGTTCCGAGCAAGACATCCACTGATACCCCTCGAAGAATCGGACACGGATGCTCGATCAGATCGTAGACGCAGTCGAATACCGCACACCGGAAGGCATCGCCGCGGCCATCTCGCGGCTGATCCGCTCGGGCACACTGAGCGCGGGCGACCGCCTGCCCACCGTGCGCGACGTCGCCGCCATCCTGGGGGTGAGCCCGGCCACGGTGAGCAACGCCTGGCAGGCGCTCTCGGGCGTCGGGCTCATCACGTCGCGCGGCCGGGCCGGCAGCTACGTGCTGCAAGCGGCCACGGCCTGGATGCCGCCGCACTTCGGAGAGCTCGCCGGATCGCACGTCAGCGCGCGGCTCGATCTCTCGACGGGCACGCCCGACGGCGAGCTCCTCCCCGACCTCACGGCCGCCCTCACCCGCGTGCCCACCCGCGCCGACACCGCCAGCTACCTCAGCGCGCCGGTGCTGCCCGAGCTCGAACTGCAGCTGCGGGCGTCGTGGCCCTATCCGGTCGCTGCGCTCACCATCGTCGACGGCGCACTGGATGCGATCTCCCGCGCCCTCGAGACGCTGGTGCGCTACGGCGACCGGGTCGTGGTCGAGAACCCGGGGTTCCCGCCCTTCTTCGACCTGCTGGAGCACCTCGGTGTCGAGCGCATCCCGGTCGACGTGGATGCGGAGGGCCTGCGGCCCGACCAGCTCGCCCGGGCGTTGCTGCTGAACCCCGTGGCGATCATCCTGCAGCCTCGGGCACACAATCCCACGGGCGCGTCGTTCACCGCGGAGCGGGTGCGCGAGCTCGCCCGGGTGCTGCGCGCGCACGAGCACCTCGGCGATCCGGTGGTGATCGAAGACGACCACTCCGGTGAGATCTCCAGCGCGCCCGCGTTCAGCATCGGCACCTGGCTGCCGCAACGCACCCTGCACGTGCGCAGCTACGCGAAGTCCCACGGGCCAGACCTCCGGATCGCGGCGATCGGCGGCCCCGAGCTCCTGATCGACCGCATCGTGGCCCGGCGGATGCTCGGACCGGGCTGGACCTCCCGGATGCTGCAGACCATCCTGCACGACCTGCTCACCGCGAGTTCCTCGGTCTCGACCGTGCACGACGCGCGGCGGATCTATCAGGCACGGCAGCGGCAGCTCGCCGAGGCGCTGGTGGCGCACGGCCTGCCGCACCCCCCGTCCGATGGCATCAACACCTGGATCCCGGTGGCCGACGAGAAGGCGGCGATCGTGACCCTCGCGGCCGGGGGCATCCGGGTGGCGGCCGGATCGACGTTCGCGGCGGGCGGGCCACCGGCCGGCTCAGGCCCCGACCACGGCACCGGCCAGTTCCTGCGGGTGACCGCGGGCCGCGTGCGCGACGAGTTCGACCAGGTCGGCGCGCTCCTCGCGAGCGCCGCCCGCGCCACCTGAGGGGTGCCGGCCATCCGTCCGGGAAGGGGGCGGCGATGGGGTTGAATGGGGGCGTGAAGGTTACGGTTCTCGCGGGCGGCGTCGGAGGGGCACGGTTCCTGCGGGGGCTGCGCACGCACCTGAGGTCGCGGTATCCGAACGGCGACGGCGGCTCGACCGCCGAGATCACCGCGGTGGTGAACACCGGCGACGACATGTGGCTGACCGGGCTCCGGGTGTGCCCCGACCTCGACTCGATCATGTACACCCTCGGCGGCGCCAACGACGACGAGCGCGGCTGGGGCCGGAAGGACGAGAGCGAGCGTGTGAGCGCCGAACTCACCGCCTACGGCGTCGGCTGGCCTTGGTTCACGCTCGGCGACCTCGATCTCGGCACCCACATCGCCCGCTCCAGCTTTCTCCGCGACGGCCTCACCCTCACCGAAGCCACCGCCCGCCTCGCGGAACGCTGGAACCCCGGGGTGCGCCTGCTGCCGATGAGCGACCAGCCCGTGGAGACCCACGTGGCCATCGAGGTCGACGGCCAGCGCAAGATCGTGCATTTCGAGGAGTGGTGGGTGAAGTACCGCGCGAACGTGCCCGCGCAGCGCTTCATCCAGGTCGGCGTGGATGCCGCCAAGCCCACGCCACAGGTGCTGCACGCCATCGAGCACGCCGACGTCATCCTGTTGGCGCCCTCCAACCCCGTCGTGTCGATCGGCACCATCCTCGGCGTCAACGGGGTGCGCTCGGCTCTCCGAGCGGCCCGGGCCCCGATCGTGGGCGTCTCCCCGATCATCTCGGGCTCCGCCGTGCGCGGCTACGCCGACGCGTGCCTCACCGCCATCGGCGTGGAGACCACGGCCGCCGCCGTGGCGAAGCATTACGGCTCGCGCCAGCGCTCCAGCAACGGCCTCCTCGACGCGTGGCTCGTCGATGAGACGGATGCGGTGAGCGCCCCGGTTCTCGAGGCGGCCGGCATCCGCACCTCCGTCGTTCCGCTCTGGATGCGCGACCCCGCGACCAGTGCTCAGCTCGCCTCCGACGCCCTCGCCGCCGCACTTCACTGAGCCGAGTTCGTTTCGGGAGGAGCTGGGACGAACCGACACCGTATTCGACCTCGGTTTCGCTCAGCTCCTCCCGAAATGACGCGTCAGCCGCTCTGCGCGATCACGAAGATGCAGAAGGGGTGGCCGGAGGGGTCGGCGAGGATCGAGATCGGCTCGTCGGGGTCGTCGAGTTCTTCGCGCAGAATGGTCGCCCCGAGTTCGAGCGCCCGGTCGCGATGCCGCGTCAACTCGTCGAGGTCGGGCACCGAGAAGTCGAGGTGCAGTTGCTGCGGGCGCGGCCCCTCGGGCCAGGTGGCAGGAGCCAGACTCGCCACCTGCTGAAACGCGAGCAGACGCTTGCCGTCAGGTCCGAGCAAGACCAGCCAGTCCTGCCCGTCGGTGTCGGGCGATCCATCGACGGGCGGCTCGTCGCCCGCCTCGTAGGCGAGGCCGAGAAGGTGATGGTAGAACTCGGCGAGTTCGCGGGCGTTCTCGGTGTCGAGCACGACCTGACGGAAGGCGGGATATCCGGTCGATGTCATCACCCCATCGTGGCGCGCCTACCCCCGCAGCGCCAGCAACCCGGCGTAGACCGCCATCGACACGATGTAGAGGGCGATGATGATCGCGTAACCGGCCGCATGCACGCGCGCCGGCTGGTTGCGCTTCACCCACCAGCCGAAGAGCTTGAAGGCCCACGGCACGAAGAACCAGCCGAGCAGCTGCGTCGACACCACGTTGCCGATGAACAGCGACAGCCAGAACGGCACCCCGTGATCGGCGAACAGCGGATCGGCGATGAAGTAGCCCCAGAGGAACACGATCGGGTAGAGCATGAGCAGCACGAGGAGGTTGCTCTTGAACACCGGATCGGGCAGGTCCTTGCCCTTCTGCCCCGACCAGAACCCGAACCCGTAGCTGGCGCGGGTCAGGGTGAGCTGCTCGTTGTAGTCGCGGCCGGCGGCGAGCAGCGCTTTGCGCTCCGGCGACTCGATCCACTTCTCGAGGTGCTCGGGGGTGTCGAAGCTGAGCGCCACCACCCAGTCCTCCTGCACGCCCGGGATCGGGCGCTCGATCTTGTGGCCGAGAAAGCCGTCGAATCGAGACTCGGCGGCCGAGATCTGACGCTGCCAGTCGAGAAAGGCCCCCTCGTCGGCTTCGGGCACCCGGCTCGAGATGAGCACCGACGCCGCTTCGGCCGGCTTCTCGGTGTCCTCGGTGAACAGGTGCACGTCGTCGTTGCCGACGAAGTGGCCCTTGATCTCGTCGAGCAGGGCCAGCCGGTCGGCGCTCTGCAACCAGCCGCGCGCCGAATCGATGTCGCGGAAGCGCTGCACGATCACCCAGTCCACCTGGAGTGGCGGATCGGGCCGGATGACGCGGCGATCGAGGAATCCCGGCCACGTCTCGATCCGTCGCCCGACCTTCTCCTGCCAGGCGGCGTATTCGGCGTAACTGTCCTCGGCCAGTCGGCGGTGCACCACCAAGGCGACCGTCATGCTCAGGCTTTCTTGTAGGCGCGCTCGCCCATCACCCAGGTCTCGTCGACCGCACGCTCGTCGCTCACCATCATGATGCCGAAGAGGAGATCGGAGGCTGCCTCGAGCGTGAGCTCGCCGCCGTCGTGCAGCAGGCTCTGGTGCCACGCGGTGGCGGGCGGGCCCGCGGTCCAGTCGAGGGCCACGAAGTCGGCCTCCTTGCCGATGTCGAAGGTGCCCACCAGGTCGTCGATGTAGAGCGACTCGGCCCCGCCCCTGGTGAGCGAGTAGAAGGCACGGAACGGCGAGAGCTTGTTGCGCTCCGACTCCGCCAGGTCTTGATCGCTCGGGATGATGGAGCCGTCGAGGATGGTGTTGTTGAGCATCCCGACCTTATAGGCGTCTTCGAGCGTGTTCAGCAGGCTGAAGCGGTTGCCGCCGCCCATGTCGGTGCCGAAGTTGAGCAGCACGCGGTGCTCGGGATCGGTCGCCTTGCCGAGACGGAACAATCCGCTGCCGAGGTAGAGGTTCGACGAGGGACAGAACGAGACGGCGGCGCCGGAGTCGGAGAGGCGACGGAACTCGTCGTTCGAGAGCCACACGCCGTGCCCGCCGGTGAACTTCGGTCCGACGAGGTCGTATTTCTCGTAGACGCCGAGATAGTCGTGGCAGTCGTCGTGCAGCGCCAGCACGCCGTGGATCTCGGCCGGGTTCTCGGAGATGTGGGTGTTGATCCAGAGATCCGGATGCTCTTCCTTGAGCTTCTGGCAGGCCGCGAGCAGCTCGTTCGAGGCGCCGAAACCGAAGCGGGGGGTGATGGCGTAGAGGTTGCGGCCCACCCCGTGGAACTTCTCGATCAGGGTCTTCGAGTCGTCGTAGAACTGCTCGGGCGTGTTCGCGAAGTAGTCGGGAACGTGACGGTCGATGCCGGTGAGGCCGCCGATCATCCGCATGTTGCGCTTCGTGGCCTCTTCGAAGAAGACCTCGTTGCAGGTGAGGTTGCCGGTGGTGAAGGTCTGCGCGGTCGTGGTGCCGGAGGCGAGCAGGTTGTCGAAGAAGTGCTTGGTGCCCTCTTCGGCGTAGGCGCGGTCGGCGTACTTGTGCTCCTCCGGGAATACCCACTTCTGCAGCCATGGCAGCAATTGCTCGCCGTAGGCACCGAGCACGCGGGTCTGCGGCAGATGGATGTGGCCGTCGATGAATCCGGGGAGGATGATGCGGTCGCGGATCTCGGTGATCGCGACCCCGGGATGCTTCGGCGCGACCTCGGCGTAGGGACCGAAGTCGACGATCTTGCCCGCCTCGACGACGAGCAGACCGTCGGCGTGGAAGCGCACCGCGGCTTCCTCGTTGCCCACGTGCTTCCACGGGTCGTCGATGAAGTCCAGGAAAGTGCCGCGGATAGCTGTCTCAGCCAAGTCGATCCCCATTCGTCGTGATGGGGCCATCGTGCCACAGCGACCCCGGGGGCGGGTGGTTCGATCGTGCTCCAGAACAGGGGGTAGGCTCGTTCTATTCTGGTTCTGGGTCTGGCTTTGGGCCCTGCTCTCTTCTTATCTCTTTCGATACTTCGAGGTCGTCGCCCATGCCTGCTGATCTGCCCACCCCCACCCGTCGCAAGGCCGAACCGCAGCCGATCGTGCAGGCCTTCGTGCCGAACGCCTCCGCGATCCGCCGGGCGCTGAAACGCGCCGACGAGGGCGTCTCGCTGAACGCCACGGAGGCGGAGACGCTGCTGCACGCGCGCGGCGACGACCTCGACCGGCTGCTCACGGCCGCTTCCCGGGTGCGGGATGCGGGGCTCGAGATCGCCGGTCGCCCGGGCGTCATCACCTACTCGCGCAAGGTGTTCATCCCGCTCACGCACCTCTGCCGCGACCGCTGCCACTACTGCACCTTCGTGCAGACGCCGGGCGGCCTCGCCAAGCAGGGCAAGGCTCCCTTCATGTCGCCCGACGAGGTGCTCGAAGTCGCGCGCCAGGGCGCGGCGCTCGGCTGCAAGGAGGCGCTCTTCACCCTCGGCGACCGCCCCGAAGACCGCTGGCCCGCCGCCCGCGAGTGGCTGGATGCGCACGGCTACGACTCCACCATCGCCTACCTCCGCGCCATGGCCATCCGGGTGCTCGAGGAGACCGGCCTCCTCCCCCACCTCAACCCCGGCGTGATGACCTGGGAGGAGATCCAGCGGCTGAAGCCGGTGGCGCCCTCGATGGGCATGATGCTCGAGACCACCGCGACCCGGCTCTGGACCGAGAAGGGCAACGCCCACTTCGGTTCGCCCGACAAAGATCCGGCGCTGCGCCTGCGCGTGCTCGAAGATGCGGGGCGTTCGAACGTACCCTTCACCACGGGGCTGCTGCTCGGTATCGGCGAGAACTACGAGGAGCGGGTCGACGGGATGTTCGCCATCCGTTCGGCCGCGCGTCGGCACGGGCACGTGCAGGAGGTCATCGTCCAGAACTTCCGGGCGAAGCCGGCCACCGCGATGATGGGCGCCGACGACCTGGAGACGCAGGAGTACGTGGCCGCGGTTGCCGTGGCGCGACTGGTGCTGGGGCCGAAGGCGCGCATCCAGGCTCCGCCGAACCTCACGGATGCGCGCGAGCTGTCGCTGCTCGTGCGCGCCGGCATCGACGACTGGGGCGGCGTGTCGCCGCTCACGCCCGATCACGTGAACCCCGAACGGCCGTGGCCGCACATCGACGACCTGGCGCGGCTCACCGCCGAGGCAGGGTTCACCCTGCGCGAGCGGCTCACCGCGCATCCGCACTTCGTGCGCGCCGAGGAGCCGTGGATCGACCCGCGGGTGCTGCCGCACGTGCGGGCGCTCGCGTCGGAAGACGGGCTGGCCGTCGAGAGTCGCATCCCGGTCGGCCTGCCGTGGCAAGAACCGGAGTGGGGCTCGTCGGGCTCCGGTCGCACGGAGCTCCACACCGAGATCGACACGATCGGGCGCACGGGCGACCGCCGCAGCGACTTCGACGACGTCTACGGCGACTGGTCCGAGCTGCGCGAGCACGTCGGGGCCAACGCCGCCAACGCCACCCGCGCATCCGGCGACCCGGCGGTGCGTTCGGCGCTGCTGCGAGCATCCGTCGACCCCGCCGGACTCACGGATGCCGAGTACCTCACGCTGCTCGGCGCCGACGGCCCCGACCTCGAAGCCCTCGCCGCCCTCGCCGACGAGGTGCGGCGCGCCACCGTCGGCGACGAGGTGGGCTACGTCGTGAACCGCAACATCAACTTCACGAACGTCTGCTACACGGGCTGCCGGTTCTGCGCCTTCGCACAGCGCCGAAACGACGCGGACGCCTACACCCTGTCGATGGAGCAGGTCGGCGACCGCGTCGACGAGGCCTGGTCGATCGGGGCCACCGAGATCTGCATGCAGGGCGGCATCCACCCCGACCTGCCGGGCACCGCCTACTTCGATCTGGCGCGCACGGTGAAGCAGCGGCAGCCCGACATCCACCTGCACGCGTTCAGCCCGATGGAGATCGTGAACGGGGCGGCCCGTACGGGGCTGTCGTTCCGGGACTTCCTGCTCGAGGCGAAGGCGGCGGGGCTCGACACCATTCCGGGCACGGCCGCCGAGATCCTCGACGACGACGTGCGCTGGGTGCTCACCAAGGGCAAACTGCCCGCGGCGCAGTGGATCGAGATCGTCTCCACCGCGCATTCGGTGGGGCTGCGTTCGTCGTCGACCATGATGTACGGGCACGTCGACAACCCCACGCACTGGGTGGGGCACCTGCGCACGCTCTCGCGCATCCAGGACGAGACGGGCGGGTTCACCGAGTTCGTGCTGCTGCCGTTCATCCACATGAACTCCCCCGTCTACCTCGCCGGTGTGGCGCGGCCGGGGCCGACGGTGCAGGAGAACCGGGCCATCCACGCGGTGTCGCGGCTCATGCTGCACGGGCGGATCGACCACGTGCAGACCTCCTGGGTGAAGCTCGGCAACGGCGGAACCCAGCAGATGCTGCAGGGCGGTGCCGACGACCTCGGCGGCACCCTGATGGAGGAGACGATCAGCCGCATGGCCGGCGCCGACAACGGCTCGGAGAAGACGGTCGACGAGCTGGAGCGCATGATCGCCGAGATCGGGCGCACCCCCGTGCAGCGCACCACGACCTACGGGCGTCCCACCCCCGAGCGCGTGGCGGTCGCCCGCGAGTTCGCGTCGCGCGGATTCGCGGCCACCGGCAAGTCGCTGCGCCTCCTCCCCATGGCGTAGCGCCCACCGAGTCGCCAAGACACGCCGCAACGACGAGCCGGATTCCGACAAAATCTGGCGACTCGACGGCGCGCGCCACCGCGTGCGGCGTAAGGTGGCGCGCGAGGAGGGCATGATGGCCGAGTCGCAGAGATCCTACCCGCAGGGCGTCAGCTGCTGGATCGACACGGAACAGGGCGATCCGGATGCCGCGGTCGCGTTCTACGGCGGCCTGTTCGGGTGGACCTTCGAGAACGCCATGCCTCCCGACGCGCCGGGCGTCTACCTCATCGCGCAGCTCGACGGCAGCGACGTGGCCGCCATCGGGGCGGGTGTGCCCGGATCGGTGGCCACGTGGAACACCTACTTCGCCGTCGACGACGTGGATGCCGTCGCGCCCGAGGTCGTGCGGGCGGGTGGGCTCGTGACATCCGGCCCCGAAGACGCCGGCCCCGGCGGCCGCACCGCCACCTGCCGGGACTCGCAGGGTGCGGAGTTCCGCCTCTGGCAAGCCAGGCGTCGGCTGGGCGCTCAGGTCGTGAACGTCCCGGGCGCCTGGAACTTCAGCAACCTCCGCACCGGCGACATCCCGGCGGCGAAGAGCTTCCACGAGCGGCTCTTCGGCTGGAAGTACCTCGACCTCGGCGAGAGCGTGGAGTCGATGATCGCCGTCGAGGGCTACGGCCACCACCTGGCCGACACGGTCGACCCCGAGATCTACGAGCGCCAGGCGGGCGCCCCCGAGGGCTTCGCCGACGTGATCGGCGCCATCCAGCCCACCACCGGCTCCGAGCAACCGAACTGGCAGGTCGTCATCAGCGTCGCCTCCCGCACCGACAGCGTGCGGCGGGCCAAACGGCTGGGCGCGACCCTGCTGAGCACGGAGGATACGCCGTGGACGGATCTGGCGCGGATCGAAGACCCGCAGGGGGCGATCCTCACGCTGAGTGAGTTTCACGAGCCTCGGTAGTCGTACGTCCGTGGCCGGCGGGTGCCGATTCGCCGCTTCCCGCGATGCGCGGCCTGCGGTCGCGCGTCGCTCGCTGCTCGCGCCGCCGCTTCTGCGGCGCGAGGCGACATGTTCGCGTGAGGTCGCTGACGCGGCCTCGCGCTCACCCTGGGTTGTCGAGAAAGGCCCGCAGCCCGCCGTCTCGTCCCGATGTCTCTGGGCGGTTCAGCGGGCTGCGGGCCTTGTCGTTGTGGGGCTAGTTCACGTCGGCGTCGACCCAGTCGAAGGTCTTCGTGACGGCCTTCTTCCAGTTGCGGAGCTGACGGTCGCGCTCGGCGTCGTCCATCTGCGGCGTCCAGCGCGAGTCTTCCTGCCAGTTGGCGCGCAGCTCGTCGAGGTTGGCCCAGAAGCCCACCGCGAGGCCTGCCGCATACGCGGCGCCCAGAGCCGTGGTCTCCGCGACGACGGGGCGCACCACGGGCACGCCGAGGATGTCGGCCTGGAACTGCATGAGGAGGTTGTTGGCGATCATGCCGCCGTCGACCTTCAGTTCCGTGAGGTCGACGCCGGAGTCGGCGTTGACCGCATCCAGCACCTCGCGGGTCTGGAACGCGGTCGCCTCGAGAGCGGCACGCGCGATGTGGCCCTTGTTCACGTAGCGGGTGAGGCCCACGAGCGCACCACGAGCATCCGGCCGCCAGTACGGGGCGAAGAGGCCCGAGAACGCCGGCACGAAGTAGGCGCCACCGTTGTCCTCCACCGTCTTGGCCAGCTCCTCCACCTCGGGGGCCGAAGAGATGATGCCGAGGTTGTCGCGCAGCCACTGGATGAGCGACCCGGTCACCGCGATCGATCCCTCGAGCGCGTAGTGCGCCGGCTGGTCGCCCAGCTTGTAGCCGAGGGTGGTGAGCAGTCCGTTCTTGGAGTGCACGATCTCGGTGTCGGTGTTGAAGATGAGGAAGTTGCCGGTGCCGTAGGTGTTCTTCGACTCGCCCGCGTCGAACGCCGCCTGGCCGAAGGTGGCGGCCTGCTGGTCGCCGAGGATGCCGGCCACCGGCACCTCGCGCAGCAGGTTCGACGGCTCGACCGTGCCGTAGACCTCGGAGGACGACTTGATCTCCGGCAGCATCGACTTCGGAACCCCGAAGGCCTCGAGGATGTCGTCGCGCCACTGGAGCGTCTCGAGATCCATGAACAGGGTGCGCGAGGCGTTGGTGACGTCGGTGGCATGCACGCCACCCTCGGTGCCTCCGGTGAGGTTCCAGAGCACCCAGCTGTCGGTGGTGCCGAACAGCAGGTCGCCCGCCTCCGCCGCCTCACGGGCGCCGTCGACGTTCTCGAGGATCCAGACGATCTTCGTGCCCGAGAAGTAGGTGGCGAGCGGAAGGCCCACGATCTGCTTGAACCGCTCCACGCCGCCGTCGGCCGCGAGGCGGTCGACGATGTCCTGCGTGCGGGTGTCCTGCCAGACGATGGCGTTGTAGACGGGCTTGCCGGTGTTCTTGTTCCACACCACCGCGGTCTCGCGCTGGTTGGTGATGCCGACCGCGGCGATGTCGTGGCGGGTCAGGTCGGCCTTCGAGAGTGCCTGGCCGATGACCTCGCGCACGTTGTCCCAGATCTCGATCGGGTCGTGCTCGACCCAGCCCGCCTTCGGGAAGATCTGCTCGTGCTCCTTCTGCCCCGTCGACACGATGGTGCCGGCGTGGTCGAAGATGATGGCTCGTGAACTGGTTGTGCCCTGATCGATGGCCAGGACGTATTTCTGTTCGGACACGTCTAACTCCTTTGTTATTGATTGGATTCTTGCAAGAACGGAGGCGCTTGTCAGCCTTTGATCAGGTCAGGATCGGAAGTAGCGGGATGGCGGCCCATCCGGCGATCAGTCCGCCGATGATCGGACCCACCACCGGAACCCAGGAATAGGCCCAGTCGGAGCTCCCCTTGCCCTTGATCGGGAGGAAGGCGTGAGCCAGGCGCGGCCCGAGGTCACGGGCCGGGTTGATGGCGTAGCCGGTCGGGCCACCGAGCGAGGCGCCGATCGCGATCACCAGGAGGGCGACCGGGAGGGCGCCGAGCGCGGCGAGGCCGCCCCCGTCGGCGTTGCGGCCGAAGCCGATCACGACGAACACCAGCACGAAGGTGCCGATGATCTCGGTCACCAGGTTCCAGCCGTAGCTGCGGAGCGCAGGGCCGGTGGAGAACACGCCGAGCTTGTTCGCGGCATCCGGTTCCGCGTCGAAGTGCTGCTTGTAGGCGAGCCAGACGAACACCGCGCCGATGATCGCACCGATGAGCTGCGCTCCGATGTACGCGATCACCGTGAGGAAGTTCACGTCGACCAGGGTCGCTTCGGAACCGAAGGTCTTCGCTCCGTTCGCCACCAGTCCGAGTGTCACGGCCGGGTTGAGGTGCGCCCCCGAGGCGTACGCGACGATGACGCCGGAGAAGACCGCGAGGCCCCAGCCGATGTTCACCATCAGGAATCCGCCGTTGAAGCCCTTCGTACGAACCAGCGCCACGTTGGCGACCACCCCGCAGCCGAGGAGCACCAGCAGGGCGGTGCCCACCAGTTCTGACACGAAGTCGATACCGAGATTGTCCACATTGACCTTCCTTCAGGGGCGGCAGCGACGCCGCCCGACTCAGTTGACGGCAGCTGCCGTCGTGTTCGCCGCTTCCAGCACGATGCCGTGGAAGAAGCGGAGATTCTCGGCCGCCTGGGCGCGCTCGTCGGCCAGGCGCTCGGGCGACCAGCCCGCCGCCTCCGCCGCGATGCCGCTCAGCTCGTCGAAGACGCCCTGGTCGAGCGCTCCGACGAAGGCGATGATGCTGCGTCGCAGCACCAGGTCGCTGAGGTGCACGGCGTGCTCCTCGGTCATCAGGTAGGCGATCTCGGCCACGCTGTAACCCGGGAGGGTCGCGAGCGGGGCGTCGGTGACCGTGTCGCCGGAGGTATCGGTGTGGGCGACGATGAAGTCGATCACGGCCGCCGCCTTCGTGCCGTAGCGGCCCAGCAGGATGCGGGCGCGCGCTTCACCGAGATCGGCACCGTGCGCCTTCACCCAGTTCGCCTCCGCCGCCGGGGTCTGCGGAAAGCCGACGCCGCCGCCGATCGCGAGATCGGTGGTGCTGACGGTGCGCTGGCGGCCCAGGAGGGCGAGCGTGTCGTTGGCGAGGTGCTCCGAGAGCGCGCGGAACGTGGTCCACTTGCCACCCACCAGACTGAGCTGCTTCACCGTGGCCGAACCCGCGAAGGAGCCGTGCTCGATGCGGTAGTCGCGCGAGACGAATCCAGGAGCGGTGTCGCCGTGACCGGGCAGAGGGCGGATGCCGGAGTACCGGTAGACGATCTGATCGCGGTCGACGTGGATGGTCGGGAAGACGTGCTTCACGAGTCCGAAGAAGTAGTCGATCTCCTCGTCGGTGGTGACGCTCGGCTCGGCCGGATCGGCTTCGAGGTCGGTGGTGCCCACGAGCACACGCCCGTTCAGCGGGTAGATCAGCACGATGCGTCCGTCGTCGTTCTCGAAGAACACCTCGCCGCCGGCCGTGGCGTCGAACAGCTCCTGGTTGTCGAGCACGATGTGCGAGCCCTTGGTGCCGCCCATGAACTTCGTGACCTGGCCGAGCGCCGCGTTGGTGAGGTCGGTCCAGGGGCCGGAGGTGTTCGCGACGACGTCGGCGGTGACCTTGAAGGTCTGGCCGCTCAGCACGTCGCGCAGCACCACGGCGTCGCCGTTCGCGCCGATCGCCTCGACGTAGTTGGCGGTGCGGGCCTGCGGGCCGGTCGCCAGCGCATCCTGAACCAGGTCGAGCGCCAGACGCTCGGGGTTCTCGACGGCCGCGTCGTAGTAGGTGGCGGTGTACTTCACATCGGGGCGCAGCTTCGGCAGCTTCTGCAGCGACTTCTTGTGGCCCACGAACTTGTGGCGCGGCACGCTGCCGCCGTCGCGCGAGAAGGAGTCGTATCCCAGCAGGCCGAGCTTGATGAGCAGGGCGCCGCGCTCCTTCGGCTTGCCCTGCTTGTGGGTGAGGAAGCGCAGCGGGGCCGAGAGGATGCCCGAGAAGGTCGAGAAGATCGGAATGGTGGTGGGCAGCGGCTTCACGTAGTGCGGAGCGAGGCGGAGGAGGCGGTTGCGCTCCTGCACGCTCTCGCGCACGAGCCGGAACTCGCCGTTCTCGAGGTAGCGCACGCCGCCGTGGATCATGTGGCTCGACGCGCTGGAGGCGCCGCTGGCGTAGTCGCCGCGCTCGACCAGGATGACGTCGACGCCCTGCAGCGCCAAGTCGCGGAACGTGCCGATACCGTTGATGCCCCCGCCGATGATCAGAACCTGTGCCTTGGGGTTCGAACGGATGGCTGCGACCTCGGGCCGGATGTCGGATTCGTGGGTGCTCACTGTGTACTCGCCTTCGTGCTCTCGTGAGGGTTGCGTTGAGGCAATCCATGCGACGGCTACTGTTGTACGACTCTTTTCACATATGATCAAGCGCATTGCACATATGTGCAGATCGGTCGGAGAGGATGCGACGCAGCATGGCGAACGAGGGTCTCGGCAGCGACAAGGTGCGCGACGCATTGCGCGCCGCCCACCTGTACTACATGCAGGATCTGACCATGGAGGCGATCGCCAGCGAGCTGCGCACCTCCCGCTCCTCGGTGTCGCGATTGCTCGGATTCGCACGCGAGATCGGCCTGGTCGAGATCCAGGTGCACTCGCCGGCCGACCGGATCTCCTCGGTGCAGGAGCGCATCCGCGACCAGTATTCGGTGACCGCCCACGTCGTGCCGGTTCCGGATTCGACCAACGAGATCGATCGGCTGGAGCGCGTGGCGATGAGTGCTGCACGGATTCTCGGCCCGTTCTTCGACTCCAACATGACGATGGGCATCGCCTGGGGCTCGACCCTCTCGGCCGTCTCCCGGCACCTCCAGGAGAAGGTCACCCACAATTCCCAGATCGTGCAGCTGAACGGGGCGTCGAACGCGCAGACCACCGGCATCGGCTACGCCAGCGAGATCATGAGCCGGTTCGGCCGGGCTTTCGGCGCCTACGTGCAGCAGTTCCCGGTTCCGGCCTTCTTCGACGACCCGCGCACGAAGGAGGTGCTCTGGCGCGAGCGCAGCATCCGGCGCGTGCTCGAGATCCAGAAGCGCATGGACATCGCGCTGTTCGGGCTCGGCTCCGCCTTCGCCGACGTGCCGTCGCACGTGTACGTCGGCGGATATCTCGACGATGCCGATTTCGAGCAGCTCACGCACTCCGACGTGGTGGGCGACGTGGCCACGGTGTTCTACCGCGCCGACGGGTCGAGTGACGACATCCCGATGAACGCGCGCTCCTCCGGGCCCTCGCTCTCGTTGCTGTCGAAGGTATCGCGGCGCGTGTGCGTGGTGTCGGGGCGGTCGAAGTTGCCCGCGCTCCGTGGGGCCCTGGCGGCGGGCGTGATGACGGATCTGATCGTCGACGAGGCGACCGCGCACTCGCTGCTGGAGGCGTAAGGGGGCGGGCGCACCCGGCGGAGGGGGCTGGACAGCGGCCGGGCCGGACCGGACCGCGGTGGGTCGCTCCGCGCCTCGCCAGGCCCGAGCCGCCGCTCAGGCCCAGACGGCTCGCGTGTGCGGTCCGACGCCGCGAGACAGGGCCGCCGCGAGATCCTCCTCGGTGTCGACGTCGAGTCGCAGCGTCGAGGCGGGAGGGACGTCGAGCACCACATGGCCGGCCGCCGCGTGCCGGGCGGCCGACCCGACGCCGAAGCGCGGCACCAATGCGATGCCGGGCAGGGCGGTGATGAGCGTCGTGCCGCCGCCCTCGGCATCGGGCACCACGGCGAGCGGATGCGCCGAGGCGCGGGTGAGCGCGTCATCGACGTCGGCCGTCACGAGGCACGGGAGGTCGCCGAGCAGGGCGGCGACGGCCACGCCTGCGTCGACGCCAGATGTGGCGGCGGCGCGCCCGTCGACAGCCTCGGCGCGAGCCGCGCGCGTGGCGCGAGCCGCCTCGATCCCGGCCGCCACGGCCGCGTTGAGACCCGCGCCCGGATCGGCGACGATGTCGGCCCCGAGAGCGCGCAACGAGCCGGAGAGCTCGGCCGCGGCATCCGTCACCACGATCACCCGGTCGACCAGCGCCGAGGCGGAGAGCGCCGAGACGGCGTCGAGCGCGAAGGCCTCGACGAGGAGCATCCGTTGCCGCTGATCGAGGCCGGGCGCCATCCGGGTCTTGCCGGCGGCGGTTCCCTTCACGGGAACCACCACGGTCCAGGTCTGTCGGATGTCGCTCACCGGTTCGATTATCCCGCACTACTCGGGGCGGACCGAACGAGACAGAACGATCGGTTCGTTGTGCCCATTCTCAGGAATGATGCACATGCATTGTTTGTTGTAGACAACGTGAGCAGAACATTCCTAGAGATCGAGGGCGAACGCGGAGTCGTTTCGCGGTATCGCCGCCACCCCAACGGCAAGGGATACGTCGCAGTCGGAGCGGAAGTGGACGCGACGGCCTACGTCGACCCCACGACCTACGTCGAGACCGGCGTCCACATCGGACAGAAGGCCTGGCTCGGGTCGGGCACCTGGATCGAGAGCGGTGCCGCGATCGGAGCCGGCGTCTTCGTCGGCGCCAACGTGCACGTGGGCGAGAACGCGCGCATCGGCCGGCGCTCGAAGATCGGGAGCCACACCAAGATCGGCGCGAACGCGATCATCGCCGACGAGACCCTGATCGACAGCGATTCCACGATCGTGCCGGGTGCCCGAGTGGGCCGCGTCGGCGCAGGCTCGGGGTCGTCTTCGGGTTCGACCGAGTCCGATTACGCCAAGGCTGCCTGACCGGCCGGCATCCTGATGAGCATGCCGGATGCGCTCCACGGCGCATCCGGCATCGCCCCTGTTGAAATCGGCCGGTGGCGGCTAGCCTCGGACGATGCGTTCCGAGCACGAACTGCCGGGGAATCCGTGGCCGCACGACATGATGCTCCGCATCGATCCAACGCCGTTCGGGCTGATCGAGCTGCTGTTCGCGCGGGAGCTGTGGCGGTTCGAGATCCGTGAGGTGCCCCCGCTCGACCCGGTGCCCTCGCTCGGCGCGAGTTCGCGTCTGGCATCCGGACCGCGGCTCGGTTCGGGAGAGATGGCCTCGCTGTGGCGGCGGGATTGGGCGCGCGCATGGGAGCAGTTCGATCCGCCCAACCCCGAGGCGACCGGCCCCGACGCCCGCACCGCACGGATGCTCGCGACGCTCGACGACGCGCAGCTGGCGCAAGCGGTCTCGGGAGTGCCCTCCGAGTTCTGGAGCCGGGGTATCGACCGTGGAGCCCTCGGGGCCTGGCGACAGCGGCTCACCGAATCGGATCACCATCCGACGAGCCTCGACGCGACGCCTGAACGGCGATCTCTGCCCGCGCTCATCGCGGCGTGGCAGACCGGCCTGACGGACATCGTGCAGCTGCCGTACGCCGGCTTTTTCGCTGAGCGCATCAACAGCCGCACCCTGGTGGTCTCGGCCACGACCCGCTTCGAGCCGGCACTCTTCACCCGCGCCCTGGCGACACCGTTGCGCGGCGCCGGCCCCGGCCCCGGTCCTGACCCCGACCGCTGACCGGCGCGGCCCAAGCCGCTGAGCCGTTCGGCGACCGCGCGCCGAGCTGCGCGACGGCGGGTGGGCACCGCTCGGGCCCGTCAGCCGAGGCGCCCCACCCTGCCCTCCGAGCTGCGACATCCGGTGCACCTCCCGGTGCCGGCTGGGCAGGCTGACTGCGCGCCGGGCGCTCGACGGGGTATCCTCGCAGCATGACGGCGGAGCGGATGCGCGACAGCGGCTCAGCCGTGTGGCGCGCTCTGGCCGTCGCGTTCGGCCTCGGAGTCGCGTGGCTCCTGACGGCGAACATCGTCGGTGCCGGTGTCGGCGCATCCGCGACCGCAGGTCCAGGCGCCGGCGCCGGAGCGGGCGCCGGCCTGATCGCTGCCGTGGCCCTCGTCGCGGCCACGACGGTCGCCGTCGTCGCGCTGTCGGCCACGCTGCGCATCCTGATCGCCACCATCGTGGCGCTCTCGGGCGCATCCGTCGCGCGCGCACCCGCCGAACGCATCGATCTCCCCGCCACGATCACGCAGAGCCGACCCGACGCCCCCGGGCGTCCGCAACCGCGCGCTCCCGGCCGCCGGCTCGCGGCCGCCTAGGAGCCTCTCCGCGCTTCGCTCGCGCCTCCCCGCCGTCGACCGGCGTGGACGACCGAGACCGAGCATCCGGATGCCCGCGTTCACGCGAACGCACTCCTCGACGACCGCACGTCGGTGTCCTCATCCGTGCTTTCCTGCTCGTCTGGAGTGTCTGTGAACATCTATGCCTTCGGCCCCGTCGCGGCCGCGCTCGACGGAGCGTATTCCGTCGTCCTGTTCTTGTCCGACCTGCTCGTGCCGTTCGCCGGGGTGAATGCCGCAGCCCTGGCGGTCGTGCTCATCACGATTCTCGTGCGCCTCGCGCTCATCCCCGTGGGGCTCTCGCAGGCCCGCGCTCAGCGGATGCGGCGACGCCTCGCCCCGCGCCTCGCCGAACTCCGGCGGCGTCATGCCTCGAACCCGGAACGCCTGCAGCGTGAGACCATGGCGCTCTACGCCTCGGAGAACGCGTCACCGCTGGCCGGATGCCTGCCGCTGCTCATCCAGGCGCCCGTCCTGTCGCTGATCTACGGCCTGTTCCTGCTGCCGGCCATCAACGGGCACCCGAACGAGTTGCTCGGGCACACGCTCGCCGGCGCGCCGCTCGGCACGAGCTTCGCGACGGCGGTCACGAGCGGGAGCGATCCGGTCGGGGTCGCGGTGAGTGCGGTGATCCTGGCGGTGATCGCGGGGATCGCCCTGCTGTCGCGCCGCCAGGGGCTGCGCGCGGCGCTCCTGGTCGCGCCGGGGGCGCCGGGTGGCAGTTCGGCCGGCCGCGGCGGCGCGGGCGGGAGCGGTGCGCCTGTTCCCGCCTTCGCCGGAGGCGGGGATGCCGGAGCCGGTGCGCTGGCGGCGTTCGCGCCGGGCGGGACGGCCACGCGCATCCTGAGCTGGCTGCCACTCATCACGGTGGTGTTCGCATCGTTCGTGCCGCTGGCGGCCAGCCTCTACCTGCTGGTGACCACGGCCTGGACGTTCGGCGAGCGCGAGATCCTGCGCCGCGTCATCGTGTGACCGGCGCCGCCGGGTCGACCGGACTCGACCCGAGCAATCCGCCATCGCGCGCACTCGTCGCATCGACGCTCCTCGGGAGGCCGTTCGTGCCTCGGGAGGCTATTGCTGCCTCCCGAGGCACGAACTCACACCCTCGGACTCACGATGGGCGTCGGCACATTCGGCCTCCCGGACACGAGGCCCCGCGGGCGGGCTCCGAACGGAGCGTCGGGGCCGACGCGAACGAGCGCGGACGGTCGGCGGGGGTCAGCAGTCGAGACCGCGAGCCCAGCCCTCCGCGAGACCCCGCTCGTAGCCCTCGGTGAAGCCCGATTCGCGACCGTCGAGGAGCCCGGCCGAGCGCCCCTCGGCATAGCCCGCTTCCCACCCCTCGGTCAGACCGGCACGCCGCCCCTCGGTGAACGCCGCTTCCTGGGCCGCTGCCAGGGCTGTCTCGTTCTCGCGTGCCAGCGCCTCATCACCACGCAGCTCAGCCAACGCCTCAGCCCGCACCTCCGCGAGAGCGGCCGCACGCGCCTCGGCGAGCTCAGCCTCACGAGCCGCGGCAAGCGCCCGCGCCTCGTCAGCCGCCTCCGCCAGCGCGGCCGCACGACCCTCCGCACGACCCTCTTCGCGGCCGAGGGCGATCGCCTCGTCGGTGCCGAGCCGGAACATGTCTTTCTCGCCCGTGCGGCTGAGCGCACGCGCGGGCGTGTCGAGGGTGTCGACCACGGCGTGACCGTAGCCACGCACCAGAGCCACCGGCATCCCGCTCGCCTTGCCCTTCACCAGATCGGCGGCGGAGGCGAGTTCGTCGCCGACGGCCGCCTGCGTCACGAACAGCTCCTGCCCGAAACTGTCTCGGCTGCCCCTGAGGTCGTCGAGCACGTTCACTCCGGCGGCGCCGATCGCGAGGTCGACCTGGCCCTCGCGCCAGGCGCGGCCGAGCGTGTCGGACACGATGACCCCGAGCCGCACCCCGAACCGCGACCGCAGCCCGGCGGCAAGAGCACGCGCCGACGCATCCGGATCGACCGGCAGCAGCAGCACCGTTCCCGACGGCGTGTTGCTCGAGTCGACTCCGGCTGCGGCCTGCACGATCCCCTGCCGGTTCTCGACGATGCGGGTCACCCCACCGGGATAGGCCCGCGTGGCCACCACCCGCACCGTCTCGGCGGTGATCGCGTCTTCGCGGTCGGCCGCCGCGATGCGACGCCCCTCGGCCTTCGACAGGATCTTGCTCGTCACCACCAGGATGTCGCCATCGGCCGGCCCCAGCTCCGCCGCCACCAGCGCGTCGCCGATCAGCGCCACGAGATCGGCGCCCTCCTCGATCTCGGGGAGGCCGCCGAGGCCGACGATCGTGACGCCGCTCATCGGTGCAGCTTCGGGAGCACGTCGCGGCCGAACACGTCGATCCACTCGCGCTGATTGCGGCCGACGTTGTGCAGGTAGATCTTGTCGAACCCGAGATCGGCGAACCGCTGGATGTGGGCGCGATGCGCATCCGGGTCGCTCGAGATCACGAGACGCCCCTCGAAGTCCTCCGGCCGCACCATCTTGGCCATCTGCTCGAATTCGAAGGGGCTCCGGATGTCGGCCTTCGGAAAACGCATGCCGCCGTTCGGCCACTCCCGCAGCGCGTTGGCCATGGCCTCCTCGTCGGTGGGCGCCCAGGACAGGTGCAACTGCAGCACCCGAGGCATCGTCGACGGATCTTTGCCCGCTTCGCGCGCCCCCTCGTCGAACTTCGTGAACAGCCCGGAGATCTTCTCCAGCGGCGCGCCCACGGTGATCAGCCCGTCGACCGTGCGCCCGGCCCGCCGGGCGGTGACGGGACCCGCCGTGGCGACCAGGATCTCGGGCGCCTGTTCGGGCATCGTCCACACCCGGGTCGACTCCAGCTTGAAGAACGTGCCCGAGTGCTTCACGTCTTTGCCGGCCAGCGACGCGGTGAACAGCTTGTTGATGACGTCGACGGCCTCGAACATGCGGTTGATGCGCTCCGGCGCCTCGGGCCAGTAGCCGCCCACGATGTGCTCGTTGAGCGCCTCGCCCGACCCGAGCCCGAGCCAGTGCCGACCGGGATACATCGCTCCGAGCGTGGCCGACGCCTGCGCCACCATGGCTGGATGCCAGCGAAAGCTCGGCGAGGTCACGCCCGGCCCGAAATCGCCCCGCGTGCGCTCCCCCACCGCGGCGAGCACGTTCCAGACGAACGACGACTGACCCTGGCGCGGAACCCAGGGCTGGAAGTGATCGGCCGCCATCACCCCGCTGAACCCGTGCTCCTCGGCGTAGGCCGAGAGGGCGACGGCTTCGCTCGGATGGAACTGCTCCAGCATCGCGGCGTAGCCGACCTGAATGTTCGACATCGGTGACCTTCCGGTTGTTCTCCTTCGACTATAGGTCGCGGGCGTGCACCGGTTCGCGCCCCGGCCGAAGCTGTGGAGAACGTCGGGAGATCAGTCGGTCGTGTGCTTGAGGAACTCCGCCACCGCCGAGGGCACGTACGGCGCCACGTCACCGCCGAGCGCCGATACCTGCCGCACCAGGGAGCTCGAGACGTGCGCGTGCGCCGGATCGGGCAGCAGGAAGATCGTCTCGACTCCCGCGAGATTGCGGTTCACGATCGCCATGGGCGTCTCGTAGGCGACATCCACCTGCGAACGGATGCCCTTCACGATCGCCGAGGCTCCGACGTCGGTGCAGTAGTCGACCAGCAGCCCCACGCTCCACGAGTTGATGATGATGTTGCCGTTCGCGAGCCCGCGCTCCTCGAGCGACTTCTCGATCAGTGCCACCCGGTGCGCGATCGGGATGAGGGCGTGCTTGTCGGGGTTGTGCACCACCACGACGTGCAACTCGTCGAACAGTTTCGCGGCACGTTCGATCACGTCGATGTGACCGAGGGTGATGGGGTCGAAGGAGCCGGGGACCACGGCGACACTGCTCATGGTCCCAGGCTATCAACGCGGGAATTCCTCCGGTCACATATGACGGGTGAAGTCCCTCCGAGCTTCGGTCGGCACCGGCTCCTCCTCCGCCGGTTGCGCGGATGCGGATGCCACGGCCGCCGCAGCGCTCGCCTCCTCCTGCTCCCGGGCCACGAAGTCAGCGCAGAGCGCGATGGTCGACTCCAGCAGCGCGTGGAGCCGCTCGTCGGGGAACGGGGCGCAGGCGGAGCGCACTCCGTCGACCGACATCGCGATCGTGACGTGCGTCTGCCGGGCCGAGATCTCCGCCCGCCGCCACCGCACGTTGCGGTCGAGGAAGCGCCGGGCCCAGGCCTCGGCCTCGGGCGCGGCGTCGAGCGCTTCGCGGAGCGGCGTGTCGACGTCGATCGGCCCGCTGCCGCCCGCGCGCTCCAAGGCGTCGTGGCACACCAGGGCGCCGACGGCGAGGGCGTGCTGACGATCGATCGACGCGATCGGGATCGCCGCCGACGCGGCCGTGACCGCGATGATGAGATCGAGCCGAGGGTCGTCGGTCGTCAGCCCGATCACCGAGGGGATCAAGGGCGCGAGCGCACTCCGCCCCTCGTTCGACGTCAGGTCGTTGACGGCGCGGGCCATGTGAGCGAGCCCGGCATGCGTGCAGGACGGATGATCGCTCCAGCGCTCACCCGCCAAGAACGACGCGAACTCCATGAAACAAGCGCCCGAGCGCGGGGAACGATGCCGCCCCGCGGAGAGCACCGGCATGATGTCGGGCTGCAAGGCTGCAGGCATCCGGCGTGACTTCAGGGTCTTCATAGCCACCTCATCTCCACTGGATTCCACTGTGCTCCCGTGCGGAGGATATTTCAATGGGTGCGCCGGGAAATGCGGGATCCCGCGCGTTCTTCGACCTGCCCTTGCGGATCTCGCGCGTGAGGGGGTCAGGTCTTGGCCAGGAAGCTCCGCTCCGTCTCACGCAAGCGCCGCTCGAGCGCGTCGCGGAGGGCTGGATGCTCGTCGAGGGCCGGATCGTCGCTCACGATACCGGCGGCGACGGCCCGCGCATCCTGGATCACGTCGGCGTCTTTCACCACCCGCAGCAGCCGCAACGACGACCGGCCGCCGGACTGCACGCTGCCCAGAACGTCGCCTTCGCGCCGGAGCTCGAGGTCGATCTCGGCCAGAGCGAAGCCGTCGAGGGTGGAGGCCACGGCGTCGACCCGCTCGCGGGCGAGCGAATCGGCCTCGGCATGCGTCACGAGCAGGCACAGCCCCGGCACCCCGCCCCGGCCCACCCGGCCGCGCAACTGATGCAGCTGGCTCACACCGAACCGGTCGGCGTCGAGCACCACCATCGTGGAGGCGTTCGGCACGTCGACTCCGACCTCGATCACGGTCGTGGCCACCAGCACGTCGATCTCACGGGCGGCGAAGGCACGCATGAGCGCCTCCTTCTCCTCGCTCGGCAGCCGGCCGTGCAAGGCCTCGATGCGCCGCCCGGCGAGCAGCGGGGTCGCGCGCAGCTGCTGGAGGGTCTCGACCACGTTGGCTTTCGGGGGCGGCGGAGGCCCGGCATCCTTCGAGCCCTGCTCGTTCCCTTCGTCGGGGTCGTCGAGCCCGTCGCCCTTGTCGTCGGCCGGATCGATCGCCGGGCACACCACGAAGGCCTGCCGCCCGGCGGTGAGCTCCTCGGCCACGCGTTGCCAGATGCGGCCCGCCCAACCCGGTTTGTCGGCGAGTGGAACGCTGAAGCTCTCGATGCCTTTGCGGCCGGCCGGCAGTTCGCTGATGGTGGAGACATCGAGGTCGCCGAAGACCGTCATCGCCACCGTGCGCGGGATGGGCGTGGCCGTCATCACCAGCACGTGCGGGGGCGTGGCGCCCTTCTGCCGCAGGGTGTCGCGCTGCTCCACGCCGAAGCGGTGCTGCTCGTCGACCACCACGAGTCCGAGGTCGTAGAACTGCACCACGTCGGAGAGCAGCGCGTGGGTGCCGACGACGAGCTTCGCCTGACCCGACACCATCCTGAGCAGCGCCTTCTTGCGCTCGGCGGTCGGCAGCTGACCGGTGTGCAGCGTCGGCACGAGTTCGGCGGCGAGGTCGGGGCCGAGCACCTTCACGATCGAGCGCAGGTGCTGCGAGGCGAGCACCTCCGTGGGAGCGAGCAGCGCCGACTGCCCGCCCGAGTCGGCCACCGCGAGCATGGCGCGCACGGCCACGAGGGTCTTGCCCGAGCCCACCTCGCCTTGCAGCAGTCGCATCATCGGTGTCGAGGCGGCGAGGTCGCGGGCGATCTCCGACCCCACGAGCTCCTGATCTGCTGTCAACCGGAACGGCAGGGCCGCGTCGAACCGCTCCAGGTAGCCGCCCGGCTTCGGCGAGCGGGCGGCGGTGTGCACGGCGTGCGACTCGGCGCGCTGCTTCACCAGCGCGGTCTGCAGCACGAATGCCTCGTGGAAGCGCAGGGTGTCGCGGGCGCGCATCCACTCGGCGTCTTTCTGCGGGCGATGGATGCCTTCGTAGGCGCGCTGAGCCGTCATCAGCCCGCGCTCCTCGCGAACGTCGTCGGGCACCGGATCGGGGATGGCGCCGCGCAGGCCGTCGAGCACGAGCTCGACCGATTTCGCGATCTGCCAGCTGGCGAGCGACGCCGTGGCGGGATAGATCGGGATCGGCATCTCGGCCCAGCGCTTGGCCTCGGCGTCGTCGAGCGCCTCGCCGGCGCCGGCCGCGAGCGCGAGGTCGTCGAGCACCTGGTAGTTCGGATGCGCGAGCTGCAGGGCTCCCTTGTAGTTGGAGACCTTGCCCGCGAAGATCGCGCGCACTCCGGGTCGCAACTCCCGCGCCCGCCAGGCCTGGTTGAAGAAGGTGAGCGTGAGGAAGCCCTGGCCGTCGGAGATCGAGACCTCGAGGATGTTTCCGCGCCGCGCCTTCATCTGCCGCTCGCTGACGGTGCGCACCTCCGCCACGATGGTGACGTTCTCGTCGATCGGGAGCATGTCGATGGCCGTGAGCTCGCCGCGCCGGGCGTAACGGCGGGGGTAGTGGCTCAGCAGGTCGGCGACGGTCTGGATGCCGAAGGCCTTCTCGAACGCCGACGCCGTGCGCCCGCCGAGCGTGCCCGACAGCTTCGCGTCGAACGCGGCGCGCCCGCTCGCGCTCGCCTCGGGGGCTGACACGCGAACCGGGTTGCTCATGCGTAAATCCTATGTCGCCCCGCCGACACGCCACGTGGGAGGTCGGTCACTCGCGAGGTCGCGCAAAGTGCCGCCTCGCGACGCCCTTTCCCGCACTTCGCGTGACCTCGCGGGCCTCGGTACGACGAGGGAGCGGCCGGCGGGCGGTAGGGTGCTGGGGTGCCCCGCATCATCGCCGGATTCGCCGGATCGCTCAGCCTCGCCGTGCCCCGCTCGGGCACCCGGCCCACGAGCGACCGGGTGCGGGAGGCGATCTTCTCCGCGCTCGAGGCCCGCGGCGGTCTCGAGGGGCTGCGCGTGCTCGACCTCTACGCCGGATCGGGCGCCCTCGGCCTCGAAGCGGCGAGCCGAGGCGCGGCATCCGTCGTGCTGGTGGAGAAGAACGCGGCCGCGGCACGCATCGCCCGGCAGAACGCCGAGATGGTGACCAAGGCGGCGGCACGGGATGCGCGCCCGCGGGTCGACGTGCCCGTTCAGGCCGTGCTGCCCTACCTCCGCGCGGTGCCGGTGGTCGTGGGCGCCGGATACGACGTCGTGTTCATCGATCCGCCCTACGAACTGCCGGAGGCGGAACTCACCGAGACGCTCACCGCCCTCGTGCCCCTGCTCGCGCCGGATGCCACGGTGCTCGTCGAGCGCAGCAGTCGCACCCCCGAGCCCGCGTGGCCGGCCGGCCTCGCCCACGACCGCACCAAGACCTATGGCGAGACCACGCTCTGGTGGGCCTCCCCGTCTTGAGCCCCTTCGCCCTCCACGCGACCCGCCAATTTCCGCCCTCTCCGGGCCATTTCTGGGGCGGATATTGGCGGGTCGCGAAGAGGAGGAGGGAGGAGGACGGGTGTCAGCCTGCGTGGCCGTCCCAGTCGGCGTAGGGGTCCCAGCCGGCGCGGTCGTCGTAGGGGCGATCGCCGAGGAGCACGTCGGGGCTCGCGACCGGGGGCACCGCCGCGACCTCGCCGAGCGGGCGGAAGCCGTCGGGCAGCGCCGTGCCGAGCGGGAACGTCGCGAGCAGCGCGTGGTCCTCACCGCCGGCGAGCACGAAGTCGGGGGCGTGATCGCCGACGACCGCGTCGAGGTCGATCAGGGCACGCGCCTCGCGAGCGATCGCGGCGGGGTCGAGGCGGATGACGCATCCGCTGGCCTGGGCGATGCGCCGCGCGTCGAGCACGAGACCGTCGGAGACGTCGAGCATGGCGGTCGCTCCTCCGAGAGCCGCCACCACCCCGGATGCGATGGGCGAGGTGGGCGCGAGCTGCGCCTCGAGCAGGTCGGGGTGCTCCCGTCGCAGCACGGCCCCGAGCACGGCGTCGGGTTCACCGGATGCGCGGGACTCGCCGGACTCGGCGAACACGCCGGGTTCGTCATGCGGGTGCGATCCGACGCCCGCGTTGCTCCCGTCGGACGTGACGCGCGCGCCGTCAGCCCGCACGCTGCCGACACCAGGTCCGTGCCGCACCACGCCGTCGCGGAAGAGCAGCCAGATGCCGGCCCCCGCCCGCCCCAGCGCGCCCGCCACCGCCACCGTGTCGCCCGGCCGCGCCCCCGCGCGCGTGACCGGCGCCCGCCCTTCCAGATCGCCGAAGGCGGTGACGGCGAGCGTGAGCGTCGCCGAGACGGACAGGTCTCCCCCGGCCACGCCGCATCCGGGAGCAGCGGCCGCACAGGCATCCCGCAGACCGTCGGCGATGCCGAGCAGAACCTCCACGGGCGTGTCGAGCGGGGCCGCGATCGCCATCACCAGCGCGGTCGGCCGCGCGCCCATCGCGGCGACGTCGGCGAGGTTCGTCATGGCGGCCTTCCAGCCCAAGTCATGAGCCGTCGACCACGCGGCCCGGAAGTCGGGACCGTGGATCATCATGTCGGTCGTGACGACGTAGCGCCCGTCGGGCGCCGCCAGCACCGCGGCGTCGTCGCCCGGGCCGAGCAGTTCCGCCGACGCGTGCGGCAACCGCGGGAAGATGCGTCGCAACGTCTCGACCTCGCCGACCTCCGCAAGGGTCTCCGGGCGGGCGTTCGCAGGTAAACCGAAGTCGAGGGCCACCTCTCAACGGTAGCCTGAACAGCGATGCCCGCTCGTACCCGTCTCCCCTCGGCCCGTTCCCTCTCGGCCCCCTCGGCCCGTCGCCGCACCGCCGGCATCCTGTCGCTCGCCTTGCTGGCAGCCGCGCTGCTGAGCGGATGCGCGGGAGCGGTCGCCCTCGACCCCGCCGCCGACGCGACCAACCCGTCGTGCGCCGACGTGATCGTGCGCTTGCCGGACACGGTCGCCGACCTCGCGAAGCGGGAGACGGATGCGCAGGCCACCGGCGCGTGGGGCGACCCCGCCTCCGTGCTGCTGCGCTGCGGCGTGCAGCCCTACGGGCCCACCACTCTGCCCTGCGACAACGTGAACGGTGTCGACTGGATCCGCGACGACAGCGACGCCCCGATGTACCGCTTCACCACCTTCGGTCGCACGCCCGCCGTGGAGGTCGTGCTCGACAGCGACGCGGTGTCGAGCTCGTCGACGCTGGTCGACCTCGCGAACGCGATCTCGTCGATCCCGCAGACCCAGCAGTGCCTGAGCCTCGACGACGGCACGGGCACGTCCACGGGCACCCCCGTCCCGATCCCCGCCGACTGACGCCCGCCTCGACGCGACCCGTCGATTTTCGCCCTAAGAGGGCGCGTTTAGGGCCAAAATCGACGGGTCGCCAAGAGGATTCAGCCCTCCAGGGCCAGCGCGATCAGCTCGTCGATGATCTGCGGGTAGCTCATGCCCGACGCGATCCAGCACTTCGGGAACATCGAGATCGGCGTGAATCCGGGCATCGTGTTGATCTCGTTCACCACGAACCCCGTCGGCGTGAGGAAGAAGTCGACCCGCGCGAGTCCGGCCCCGTCGATCGCCGTGAACGCACGCGCCGCGATCGACTGCATGGTGGCGAGCTCGTCGGGCGTCAGCACCGCCGGGCACACCAGCTCGACGCCCGGGGCATCCAGGTACTTCGCGTCGAAATCGTAGAACTCGCGCGTGGTCATCACGATCTCACCGGCCACCGATACCCGCGGCGAGCCGCCGCCGCGCCCGCCGAGCACACCGCACTCCACCTCGCGGCCGGCGATGCCGCGCTCGATCAGCACGCGCGAATCCTCCCGTAGCGCCACCTCGATGGCGGCCGGCAGCTGGTCGAGCGACGAGACCTTGCTGACCCCCACCGACGAACCGGCCCGGGCGGGCTTCACGAACAACGGCAGGCCGAGCGTCGACGCCGACGCGGTGATCGCATCCGGAGCCGCCGCCCACTCGCGCGCCGTCAGCGTGCGCCAGGGCGCCACCGCGATGCCCGCCTTCTCGAGCACGGTCTTCGTGTAGTGCTTGTCCATGCCGAGCGCCGAGGCGAGCACGCCCGAGCCCACATACGGCAGACCGATCAGCTCGAGCAGCCCCTGCACCGTGCCGTCTTCGCCGTAGGGCCCGTGCAGGATCGGGAACACGACATCCACGTCGCCGAGCGAGCGCACTGAGCCGCCTGCCGACCGCACGGAGAGCTCCCGGGTGTCGATCGAATCCGGCCAGAGGATGCGCGAGCCGTTGTCGAGCACCTGCGGCAGAGCGGTCACGTCGAGCCGGAATTTCGCCGGATCGTCGTCTTCGAGCACGAACGCGCCCTCGCGGGTGATCCCCACGGGGATCACGTCGAAGCGCGACCGATCGATCGCCTCAAGAACTCCGCCCGCGGTGGCGCAGCTGATCGAATGCTCGCTTGAGCGACCTCCGAAGAGCAGAACCACCGTCGTCTTGCCTGGCATCGAGAGTCCTTTCGCCCTGCGGTCCCGAATCGTCGTCGGTCGTCAGGTGGGGGGCTATGTCTTTCGGATCGAGCGTACCGGCCAGCACCTCGCTCACCTGACGGCAGATGGGCATGTCAACGCCCTTGGCCGCCGCGAGCGCCAGAACGGGGGCGACGGATGCCAGCCCCTCGGCGGTCTGCTGCATCGACTTCACGACGTCGGCGAAGCTGTACCCCTGCCCGAGCAGGCGGCCGGCCGTGTTGTTGCGGGAGAGCGACGAACCGCTCGTGGCGATGAGGTCGCCGAGGCCGGCGAGGCCCGCGAGGGTCTCCGGATGCCCGCCGTAGGCCACCGCGAAATCGGTCATCTCCACGAGTCCACGCGTGATGATCGAGGCCTTCGTGTTCTCGCCATAACCGACGCCGTCGACGATGCCGATCGCCACCGCGATCAGGTTCTTCAGCACGCCGCCGAACTCGGTGCCGATCACATCCGTGTTCACGAACGAACGGAAGTAGCGGTTGGTGGCGACCTTGGCCACCGCCTCCGCCGTCTCGAGACTGGTCGAGGAGACCACGGCCGCGGTCGGCTGCTCCTTGGCGATCTCGAGCGCGAGATTGGGTCCGGAGGCGACGGCGATGCGATCGCGGTCGATCTGCAGCACCTCCTCGAGCACCTCGCTCATCCGGAGCCCGGTGCCCTTCTCGACGCCTTTCATCAGGCTGATCACGGGCACCTCGGCGGGGATGAGGTCGCGGATCTGCTCGAGGTTCTGCCGGAGCGACTGGCTCGGCACGGAGACGAAGACGAACTGGGCGTCTCTCAGCGCTGCCGCGACATCCGATGTCGCCGTCACGGCGAGCGGCAGGTTGACGCCGGGGAGGTAGTCGCTGTTGCGCTTGGCCTCGCGGATCTCCTTGGCCACCTCGGGCCGGCGGGCCCAGATGGTGACGTCGGAGCCGCCGTCGGCGAGCACCTTCGAGAACGTGGTCCCCCAGCTCCCGGCGCCCAGGACGGTGATCCGCGGCCGCACCGGCACGCGAGCGGACGCGCGGCTCACTCGGCGGCCTCGCCGTCGCGGGCCTCGATGCGCCCGAACTCGGTCTGGTTGTGCGCCGCCGGGTTCCAGCGCTCGGCCGGGGCCTTCTCACCGCGCAGGCCCTCGAGGAGGCCGGTGATCGCGCTCATCAGCCGATCCGTCGCCTCCACCAGCGACTTCTGGTCGACCGGCCTGCCACGCAGGTCGTCGAGATCGACCGGGTCGCCGAAGACGATCCGAATGGTCTTGCGCGGAAAGACGCTGAGCTTCTTCGAGTAGCGCGGCAGCACCGCCTGCGTGCCCCAGTGCGCGGCGGGGATGAGCGGGATGTCGTGCTCCAGCGCGATCCGGGCCGCGCCGGTCTTGCCGCGCATCGGCCACATGTCCGGGTCTCGGGTGAGGGTTCCCTCGGGATACACGATGACCCCCTGCTGGTGGTCGACCAGCTGGGTCGCCGCCGAGATGGGGGCGTTGGTGCGGTTGCCCCCCGCACGGTCGACGGGGATCTGACCGCTCTTGCGCAGGAGGAAGCCGGCCACCGGGATGCGGAACAACGACGCCTTCGCCAGGAACCGGGGCGCCCGCCCCAGCTTCCACACCGCCCAGGCCATGATGACCGGATCGATGTTGCTGTAGTGGTTCGGGCTCAGGATGAAGGCGCCCTTGACCGGGAGCTTCGCCGTGTCGTGCATCTCGAGCTTCGCGATGACGTTCAGGAACGGTATCGCGAGCGCCTCGAGCACGCGGAAGGACACCGTCTTCTCGGTGTTCTTCCGCTTCTGGACGTCGACGTCCGTCTGCTCCCCCGGTTTCGCCATCGGCCCTACTCCGCGAAGTAGAAGTCTGCTCCGAGCTTCTCCAGCTTGCCGACGAAGTCGCCGTAGCCGCGGGCGATGAGGCCCACGTTGCTGACGGAGGACTGCCCCTTTGCGGTGAGCGCCGCGATGAGGTGGCTGAAGCCGCCGCGCAGGTCGGGCACTTCGAGCTCGGCGCCGTGCAGCTGCGTGGGGCCGGTGATGACGGCGGCCTGCTCGAGGGCGCGGCGCGGAACGCGGCGGTTCGGGTCGGCCAGCCCGTCTTTGTGCACCTCGATGTTGGCGCCCATCTTGATGAGCGCATCCGTGAAGCCGAAGCGGTTCTCGTAGACCGTCTCGTGCACGATCGAGGTGCCGTGCGCCTGGGTCAGGGCGATGATGAGCGGCTGCTGCCAGTCGGTCATGAAGCCGGGGTGCACATCCGTCTCGATGACGACGGGCTTGAGCTCGCCACCGGGGTGGTAGAAGCGGATGCCCTCCTCCTCGATGTCGAACGCGCCGCCGATCTTGCGGAACACGTTGAGGAAGGTCATCATCTCGGACTGCTTGGCACCCGTGGTGAAGATCGAGCCGCCGGTCGCGAGCGCGGCGGAGGCCCAGGATGCGGCCTCGTTGCGGTCGAAGAGCGCGCGGTGGTTGTAGCCGTTGAGGCTCTCGACGCCCTCGATGAAGATGGTGCGGTTCGGCTCGACCGAGATGATCGCGCCCATCTTCTGCAGCACGGCGATGAGATCCATGATCTCGGGCTCGATGGCCGCGTTCTTGAGCTCCGTGGTGCCCATCGCACGCACGCCCGTGAGCAGAACCTGCTCGGTGGCGCCGACGCTCGGGTAGGGCAGCTCGATGTTCGCACCGCGCAGGCCGTTGGGAGCGGTGATGTTGATGCCGCTCGGCAGCTTGTCGACGATCGCGCCGAAGGCACGGAGCGCATCGAGGTGGAAGTCGATCGGACGGTCGCCGATGCGGCAGCCGCCGAGGTCGGGGATGAAGGCGTGACCGAGGCGGTGCAGCAGCGGGCCGCAGAACAGGATCGGGATGCGGCTGGAGCCGGAGAGCGCGTCGATCTCGGCGCTGGTGGCCGTGGCCACGTTCGCCGGGTCGAGCTGCAGCACGCCGGTCGCGGCGCTGCCGGTGATCTTCACCCCGTGGATCTCGAGCAGGCTCGCCACCACGTGCACGTCGCTGATGTCGGGGACATCGCGGAGGGTCGAGGTGGTGTCTCCGAGGAGCGACGCCACCATCGCTTTGGTCACGAGGTTCTTGGCCCCCCGGACGTCGATGGTTCCCCGAAGGGGCCGGCCGCCGTTGATGACGATCGTGTCGGACTTGAGCCCGACTCGCTCGGCGGCATTGCGCGCATCCTGTACGAGACTGTTCACTGAATCACCTGCACTGTCTGATTTGACGATATTTCGCGCTCAGGGTGCCGGTCGTGTCGGCGCCCTTCGCTATTTGACGGGAAGAGTTCGAGGTCTCCAACTCGCTCGTCGGCTCTCGAATTCCGTGATGGCCGCCTCGTCGCGGAGAGTGAGCCCGATGTCGTCCAGACCTTCGAGCAACCTCCACCGAGTGTAATCGTCGATCGCGAAAGAGACTGTGAGGTCGCCGACCGTGGCGGTTTTCTCGATCAGGTCGACCGTGGCCTCGATGCCCGGCTGCGCCTCGATGGCGGCCCAGAGCCTCTCGATGTCGGCCTCGTCGACCTGTCCCGTGAGCAGACCCTGCTTGCCCGAGTTGCCCCGGAAGATGTCGCCGAAACGCGCGCTCAGTACGGCCGTGAAGCCGTAGTCGCGGAGCGCCCAGACGGCGTGCTCGCGGCTCGATCCGGTGCCGAAATCGGGCCCGGCGATGAGCACCTTTCCGTTCTTGTACGGCTCCTGGTTGAGCACGAACTCGGGGTCGCCGCGCCAGGCGGCGAACAGGGCGTCTTCGAAGCCCGTCTTCGTCACGCGCTTGAGGTAGACGGCCGGGATGATCTGGTCGGTGTCGACGTTCCCGCGCTTCAGCGGCACGGCGACGCCGGTCAGAGTGCTGATCTTCTCCATGGTCAGGCTCCTACAGTCTCGCGCTTGGCGTCTTCGTTGAGGTCGGAGACGCTCGAGAGCGTGCCCCGGATGGCGGTCGCTGCGGCCACCAGCGGCGACACCAGGTGGGTGCGGCCGCCCTTGCCCTGACGGCCCTCGAAGTTGCGGTTGGAGGTGCTGGCGCAGCGCTCCCCCGGCGCGAGCTGGTCGGGATTCATGCCGAGACACATCGAGCAGCCCGCGAAGCGCCATTCGGCGCCGAACTCCTCGACGATCTTGTCGATGCCCTCGGCCTCGGCCTCGATGCGCACGCGTGCGCTGCCGGGCACCACCATGACGCGCACGCCGTCGGCCTTCTTCTGACCCTTGATGACGCTCGCGAAGGCACGCAGGTCTTCGATGCGGCTGTTCGTGCACGAGCCCATGAAGACGGCGTCGACCTTGATCTCCTTGAGCGGCGTGCCGGCCTCGAGGTCCATGTACTCCAGGGCCCGCTCGGCGCTCGCGCGCTCGTTGGGGTCGATGATGGTCGACGGATCGGGCACGCTCTCGCTCAGCGACACGCCCTGCCCCGGGTTGGTGCCCCAGGTGACGAAGGGCTCCAGGGTGTCGGCGTCGAGGAAGACCTCGGCGTCGAACACCGCGTCGTCGTCGGTCTGCAGGGTGCGCCAGTAGGCGACCGCGTCGTCCCAGTCCTGCCCGGCTGGCGCGTGCGGGCGGCCCTTCAGGTAGTCGAACGTGATGTCGTCGGGGGCCACCATGCCCGCGCGGGCGCCGGCCTCGATCGACATGTTGCAGATGGTCATCCGGCCCTCCACGGAGAGCTGACGGATGGCGCTGCCGCGGTATTCGAGCACGTAGCCCTGCCCGCCGCCGGTGCCGATCTTGGCGATCACGGCGAGGATGATGTCTTTCGCGGTGACTCCGGGGCGCAGGGTGCCCTCGACCGTGATGGCCATGGTCTTGAAGGGCTTGAGCGGCAGGGTCTGGGTGGCGAGCACGTGCTCGACCTCGCTCGTGCCGATGCCGAAGGCCATGGCGCCGAACGCGCCGTGCGTGCTGGTGTGCGAATCGCCGCAGACCACCGTGATGCCGGGCATCGTGAGGCCGAGCTGCGGGCCGACGACGTGCACGATGCCCTGCTCCAGGTCGCCCAGGGAGTGCAGCCGCACGCCGAACTCCTTCGCGTTGGCGCGGAGGGTGTCGATCTGGGTGCGGCTGGTGAGGTCGGCGATCGGCTTGTCGATGGCCAGGGTGGGGGTGTTGTGGTCTTCGGTCGCGATGGTGAGGTCGAGGCGTCGCACCGGGCGGCCCTCCGCGCGCAGGCCGTCGAAGGCCTGGGGGCTCGTGACCTCGTGCACCAGGTGCAGGTCGATGTAGAGCAGGTCGGGGCTGCCGTTCTCGCCCTTCACGACGAGGTGGTCGTCCCACACCTTCTCGGCGAGTGTGCGCGGGCGTCCGGCACCGGCGCCCGTGTCCTGCGCGTCGAAGGCGGGTGCCGGGTCCGCGGCGGGCGTGGCGTCGGCCGCCTCCGCTGCGGCGGCATCCGTGGCGTCGAGGTCGGTGTCGGCGAACTCGGCCTCGGCGGCGGCCGCTTCGGCATCCGCCCTCAGCAGCTCGCGGATGTCGATCGCGACGGTGTCGATCGCGACGGTGTCGAGCGAGGCGGAGTCCGCCGCCGCGGTGTCGACGCCCTCGGGGGCGTTGTCAGAGGATTCGTTGGGTACTTCGGAGCCCGCGCCGGGTGCCGAAGACGATGGGGTGCTCATGGAATCGCGTGTCCTTCGAAGAGTAGGGGGTCAGCCATCGACAAACTCCGCGACGAGGGAGGCCTGGAACTAGGACTCGTCGCGGCAACGAAGGAGAAGCCGACCGAACAGCACCTCCCGATCGTACCACCGCCCCTGCTCCCCACCCCCAACCCGCCGCGCCCCTCCCACCGCCGCTCTCCATCACTCGACCACTCCATCACCCCATCGATCCGTCACTTCTGGTCGGAATAACACCGCCATAGCGACCTCAAGTGACGGATCGATGCCCGCAGCGTTGTGGGGGCATCAGACCTCGAGGCCGGCGGCGCGGAGAGCAGCGCGCGTGCGCGGCACGGCGACCCTGGGCGCGGAGTCTTTGCCGATGCGGATGTGCGTCCAGCGATCGGCGAGCAGATCGTCGTGGCGCTCGATGTCGCGCTGGTATTGCCGCGAGTCGGTTCGATGCTGCTGGCCGTCGTACTCGACCAGCACCTTCTCGTTCGGGTAGACCAGATCCCCGATGGCGATCCTGCGCCCGAACGAGTCGTAGATCGGATGGTTCGTCAGCGGCTCCGGCAAACCGGCATCGACGAGTTCCAACCGCAGGAACGTCTCCCGCGGCGACTCCACCCTCGGCCGCACCCTTTCGAGCGCGGCGCGCGCGAACCGACCGTGGCGGCCGGCGAACTCTCCGACGCGCCGCGCGAACTCGTCGACGCCGACGTAGGGGCGGGGATCGTCGAGAACCTGCACGATGGGATCGAGGATGAAGTGATCCCCGACCGCAACCAGCCATCGATGATCGAGGACGCCGGCCAACTGCAACCAGGTCGTGACGGGATCGGTGACCAACATGCCCTCGCGTCGCACCACCCGCACATGTGCGCCGCTGAGCTCGTGCCCGACGACCCCGCGCATCCGCACTCGGGATGCACCGGCCCGGCTCGCTACGTGCACGGGGCCGTCATCCATGCCGACGGGGAGAGGACACCCCCAGATCACCGCGGCCGTGACGTGGCTGAAGCAGTGGTCGGCGGACATGACGGCACGGAAGGCGCGGCATCGCTGCGCGTGCGTCACAGCGGAGGAGTTCGCGACCCGCGCACCGCGGAACGGAGCTGCGAGGTCGCGTGCGCGCATCCGTCTGGGCGAAACGCCCTGTGCGCGTGCTTCCCTCACGCCGAACGCCCTCGCACTCAGCGGGTCGGGCAATGGAGATGGCGTTCGCATGCCCCCATGCTCCCCGACCACCCGCCACCCACGTCCCTATTCCACAGCTCCACGCGCCACCCCCGAGTTATCCCCACCTCGATCCGTCACTTGTGGTCGGTATGACGGGCTCAAAGCGACCATAAGTGACGGATCGGCAGGAGGGGTGGGGGGGGGTCAGGCCGCGGGGGTGGGGGTGCGGCGCATCTTGATGAGGGAGGCGATCGTGGCCACCGCCATGGAGAGGATGATGACCGCGAGGCTGGTCCAGGTGTCGATGTCGGGGATCCACTCGATCGGGTGACCGCCGTTGATGAAGAACACCTCGTTCTCGTGCAGCGCGTGGAACACCAGCTTCACGCCGATGAACGCCAGGATGAACGCGATGCCGTAGTGCAGATAGACCAGCTTCTCGAGCAGCCCGCCGAGCAGGAAGTAGAGCTGCCGCAGACCCATCAACGCGAACACGTTCGCCGTGAACACGATGAACGGCGACTGCGTGATGCCGAAGATGGCCGGGATCGAGTCGAGCGCGAACAGCAGGTCGGTGGAGCCGAGCGCCAGGAACACGATGAGCATCGGCGTGAACATCTTCTTGCCGTTGAACGTGGTTCGCACCTTCGCACCGTCGAAGTCGGGCGAGATGTCGATGCGCTTGCGCAGCATCCGCACCAGGCCGTTCTCGCCGTCGCCCTCGTCCTGACTGCCGAAGGCCTGCTTCCAAGCCGTGTAGAGCAGGAACGCGCCGAAGATGTAGAAGATCCAGCTGAGGCTCTCGATCAGCTGCGCGCCGATGAGGATGAAGATGCCGCGCAGCACGAGCGCGATGATGATGCCCACCATCAGCGCCTCCTGCTGGTATTTCCGCGGCACGTTGAAGCGCGCCATGATGATCACGAACACGAACAGGTTGTCGATCGACAAGCTGTATTCCGTGAGCCACCCGGCCAGGAACTGGCCCGCGTGCTCCGCGTCGGCGAACACCAGCATGAGCAACGCGAAGATCAGCGCCAGCACGACGTAGAAGACGACCCAGAGCGTCGCCTCTTTGAACGAGGGAACGTGCGGACGCTTGAACGCGATGATGAGGTCGGCGGCCAGGATGAGCACGAGAACCACCAAGGAGGTGATCTCGAAGGCCAAAGGGAGCTCGAGGTGCAAGGGGAACCTTTCGGTCAGAGTTTCAGGCAGCACGAACTGCCGAAAGTCTCTCCCGCGCGGCACCGGTGAACCGGCCTCCGCGCCACCGCTCCCGGGCACCCGACGACGGATACCGTGATGACGACAACGGCGAGGTGGGATACTCCCCTTCTCACGGCAATACTACAGGGAGCGCCTCGGTAGAATTCCCCTCGTGAGCCAGGACGAGAGCCCCGACCGCCCGACCGCCGATCAGCCCCCGCGCACCTATCGCACCTCCGCGACATCCACCGCGCTCGGCTACTTCATCTTCGCCAGCCGCTGGCTGCAGGCGCCGCTGTATTTCGGCCTGATCGTGGCCCAGCTGGTCTACGTGATCGTGTTCATGGTCGACCTCGCGCACATCGTCGAAGACGTCGCGACCGGTATGACCGAGATCGACGAGACGAAGATCATGCTCGCCGTGCTCGGCCTCATCGACGTGGTGATGATCGCGAACCTGCTGATCATGGTGATCATCGGCGGGTACGAGACGTTCGTGTCGAAGATCAAGGTGACCGGGCATCCGGATGAACCGGAATGGCTCTCGCACGTCAACACCAACCTGCTGAAGGTGAAACTGGCGGTCTCGATCATCTCGATCTCGTCGATCCACCTGCTGCGCACCTTCATCGAGGTGGGCGACATCGGGTCGGAGCACCAGGAGTCGGAGACCGGCGAGACCTACACCGAGGCCGGCGTGTTCTGGCAGGTCGTCATCCACCTCTCCTTCGTGGTGTCGGCGCTGGCGCTGGCCTGGATCGACCGGATGTCGCACAAGCCCGTCTCGGGCCCGAAGAACCGCGGGCGCACCGACTACACCGAACCCACAGCACCGCTCCCCGCTGGGCCTGCCGTCGCCCCGCGCGACCGTCAGCCCCAGCTGGTGGGCTCCGCATCCGGCGAGGCGCCGGTGCCGGTGACCGCCGTTCGCGGGTACCTCGTCGACGGCAAGTTCATCGAGGCCTGAGCCGCTCGACGGCCGGCAGCCGCCCGGCCGGCGACCCCTCCGCGACGGGTGGGTCAGCGGGCCGAGGCGCGGGCGAGCTCGTCGCGCACCTCGGCGGTGACGTCGTTGAGGCGCTGCTTCAGCCGGGTCACGAGCTCGGGCGAGATGCCCTCGCGGGTGGCCGCCTTGCGGAGATCCAGGCGCAGTCGCTGCCGGAAATCGGTGATCGCCGCGTCGGCGTCGCGGAGCGCTTCGGCCGAATCGGCACGGGAGGCACGGGCATCGGACGCTCCGTTCACCGAACCGCCCGACATGGTCCAGCCCGCGCCCGAGGTGGGCGAGCCGGCTGAGCCCGACGGACCGCCAACGCCACCGGAGGCTCCTGACTTGGCGCTCGTGCGCGCCTCGCGAGCTGCCGAAGCGAGGTCGGCCTTGAGACTCTTCATGGCCTGGTCGACCCCCGACCGCACCTCGTCGGCGAGCCGCCGCACCGAGTCGGAGAGCTCCGCCTCGATGTCGTCGAGTTCGCCCCGGCGGGCGTCGAGTTCAGCACGGCCGGCATCCGTGATCGCGTAGACGGTCTTGCGGCCGTCGGCGGTCTTCGTGACCAGACCCTCTTCCTCGAGCTTCGCGAGGCGCGGGTAGATCGTGCCGGCGCTCGGGCTGTAGGTGCCGCCGAAGCGGTCGCTGAGCGCCTGGATGAGCTCGTAGCCGTGCTTCGGCGATTCGTCGAGGAGGCTCAGCAGGTAGAGGCGCAGGTGGCCGTGACCGAACACGGGGGTCATGCCGACGCCTCCTCGGCGGAGGTGCTCGTGGCGGTGGCTCCCGCGCCGGCTTGAGGGTCGGTCGCGGGCGTGGCCGTCTCGTCACGGAAGACGACGGTGATGTTCCCCGACACCGAGTTCGCGCGGAACTCGGTCCATTGCCCGTCGAGGGCGCCGGTGTGGCCGTTGTAGCCGCCGCCGCGCAGTCCCTTGATGGTGCTGGCCCCCAGCTGCAGGGTGCCCGACACCGAGTTGACGTTGTATCGTGCGGCCACGTCGTTGTCGAAGCGCACGGTGAGGTCGCCCGAGACGGTGTTGTTCTGGATCTCGTCAGGGGTTCCGGTGGTGTCGACGAAGACCTCGCCCGAGACGCCGTCGGAGGAGAAACGGCGGATGGCGCCGGAGGCCGTGATGTCGCCCGAGACGGTGTGGGCGTTCACCAGACCCGTGTGGTCGCGGATCGACACCTCGCCGCTGACGGTGTTGATGTCGAGATCGCCGGTGACCGAGTCGACGACGACCTCGCCGGTGACCGTGCTGATGCGCGCATCCGTCGTCAGGCCCGAGATGAGAGCCGAGGCGGAGATGACGCCGAACTTCAGCGCCACGTCGCGCGGCACCATGAGGCTGATGTCGGCCCGGGCGTTGCCGCGCCACGACTTGAAGACCTCGATGAAGTTGTCCCACCGCAGTTGCGGGTGGTCGATCTCGAGGCTGTCGCCGTCGATCGAGATCTTGAGGTCTTTGCCGGTGACCGAGTGCACCTCGATGCGGGCGCCCGGCTCGTCGTGCCCGATGATGTCGATCTGCCCGCCGATGAGGCCGACCTTGAGCGACCGCACCAACTCGATGTCGATGACCTTCGGCCCGTCGACGATCCACTTCTCCAGTACCACGATGTTCTCCAAACCTGCGTCGCGATATATCGCGTTGATGATGAAGACACGTTATATCGCGTTTGGCTAGGTGTCAAGCTATATCTCGATCGTGTACCGCCTCGCCACCTTCCCGCGCCCGGCCGGCCTCCGGCCGGTCAGGCCCTCATTGCTCGCGCCGCCGCTACTGCGGCGCGAGGCGACATGTTCGCGCGCGGTCGGAGGGCCCGGCCTCCGGTCGGACCCTCCGGCCACGCGCTCACCCTGGGTCGTCGAGCGCGGCCCGCGGCTTGCTATCTCGTCCCAGACGCCTTGGGAAGGGCACGATGCGCGGGACGGGTCTCGCGCGTTACCCGATCCCGTGCTCGCTCAGGAACGGCATCGGGTCGTAGCGCACGCCGTCGGCGCCGTACATCTCGAAGTGGGTGTGCTCGGTGGTGGCGTTGCCGGTGCGGCCCGTGAGGCCGATCACCTGCCCGGCAGTGACGATCGAGCCCACGCCGACGGTCAGCGATCCGTCGAGGAAGTGCATGTACATGCTGCAGACGGCCTGCCCGCCCACTTTGTGGGCGATCGAGGTGTAGACGCCGCCCGTTCCGCCGTTGCCGGATGCCGCGATCACGACGCCGTCGGCGATGGCGTGCACCGGGACACCGGGGCCGTTCAGCATGTCCACGCCCTTGTGGAAGCCCTCGGCGCGCGGGCCGAAGCCGTCGGACATCCGGTAGCCGTCGGGGTAGACCGGCGAGAACGCGGCGGATTCGCCGACCGCGTCGGCGCCGGCCTGGCACTGTGCCCCGCCGTAGCCGCCCTCGCTCGAGCCGCCCGACGACGCCACGGGTTTCGGCGTGGGAGTGGGGGTGGGCGTGTGGATGACGAAGCCGTCGCGCGAGACGGCCGGGCCTTCCCCTTCGAGGGCCGAGAACGACTGCTCTCCCCCGACCGCAGCATCGATCTGCACGTTGTCGAAGGAATCCGGGGTCGTCAACGAGGCCGCGGGCACCGATGTGGCGACGGCGACACCGAACACGAACGTCATGGCGACGACGCCGAGCAGTGGGCCTTGGTACTTCATCCGCCCCATTCAACAGGCCGGACCCGCACAACACAACCGGAGGCACCACGGACAGCGCTCATCGTCGCGTCGTGCACGACGCTCCCGGCGAGAAGGGACAGAATCGGATCATGCCACTTCCGATCGAGGATTACGCCATCATCGGTGACTGCCACACGGCCGCGCTGGTCGGCCGCAACGGGAGCATCGACTGGCTCTGCCTCCCCCGCTTCGACTCCGCCTCGACCTTCGGGGCGCTCCTCGGCACGGAGGAGCACGGGCGCTGGTTGGTGGCCCCCACCGACCCGGCAGCCACGTCGACGCGCAGCTATCTCGACGACACCTTCATCCTCATCACCCGGTGGGAGACCTCGACCGGGGTGGCCGAGGTGATCGACGCCATGCCGCACGGCGACCGCCGCGCCGACCTGGTGCGACGGGTGCGCTGCGTCAGCGGAACGGTCGAGATGCGCCAGGAGCTCGCCATCCGCTTCGGCTACGCCGATGCCCTCCCCTGGATGCGCCAGGCGCCCGAACACGGGCACAACGCCGTGGTCGGCGTGGCGGGCCCCGATGCCGTTGTCGTGCGCGGCCCCAAGCTGCAGGCCACCAATCACTTCCACGAATCGGTCTTCACCCTCGCCGAGGGCGAGCAGACCGACATCGTGATGACCTGGTTCCCGTCGCACCGCACGCCGCCCGAGCCGATGGACGTCGACGAGCGCCTCGAGCACACCGCGGCGTGGTGGCGCGACTGGGCGGCGTCGACCGAGTTGCCCGAGCCCTATCAGGCCGAGGTGCGCCGCTCGCTCCTCGTGCTCCGGGCCCTCACCCACGAAGACACCGGCGGCATCGTCGCGGCGGCCACCACGAGCCTGCCGGAGCAGTTCGGCGGGGCGCGCAACTGGGACTACCGCTACACCTGGCTCCGCGACGCCTCGCTCACCCTGGCCGCGCTGATGCTGCACGGCTACGAGTCCGAGGCCGGGCACTGGCGGCGCTGGCTGCTGCGCGCCATCGCGGGCGACCCTGCCGACATCCAGATCATGTACGGGCTCTCCGGCGAGCGGCACCTGCCCGAGTACGTGATCGAGAGCCTGCCCGGATACCTCGGCGCGTCACCCGTGCGCGTCGGGAACGGCGCATCCGGCCAATATCAGGGCGACATCTTCGGTGAGCTCATGGTGGCGTTGCGCGAGGCGCGGCGGATCGGGGTCGACGAAGACGAGTTCTCCTGGCCCCTGCAGCGCGCGCTGCTCGGATTCCTGGAGGAGAACTGGATGCGCCCCGACAACGGCATCTGGGAGATCCGCGGTCCGCAGGTGCCCTTCACGCACTCCCGGGTGATGATCTGGGCGGCGTTCGCGTGCGGGGTCGAAGCCGTGCGGGTGTACGGCCTCCCGGGCGACGCCGACCGGTGGGAACAGCTGCGCGACACGATCCGCGCCGAGGTCGAGGAGCACGGCTACGACCCGGTGCGCAACACCTTCGTGCAGCACTACGGCTCGACCGAGGTCGACGCCTCGCTGCTGCTGCTCTCGCAGGTGGGGTTCGTGAGCGCGACCGACCCGCGGATGCTCGGCACGGTCGCCGCGATCGAAGAAGACCTGCTGCACGACGGCCTGCTGCTGCGCTACCGCACGGAATCGGGGGTCGACGGGCTCGAAGGCGGGGAGCATCCGTTCCTCGCCTGCTCGTTCTGGCTGGTGCAGCAATACGCCCACTCGGGGCGCCTCGACGACGCCCGCGAGCTGATGGACCGGCTCGTCGCACTGGCGAACGACGTGGGCCTGCTCTCCGAGGAGTACGACGTGGCCGGCAAGCGGATGGTGGGCAACTTCCCGCAGGCCTTCTCGCACCTCGCGCTGGTGCGGGCGGCGGATGCGATCGCCACCGTGTCGATCGGGGTCACCCACACGCCTCTGCTCGAACCCTGAGCGCGCGCGGCGCGGCGGGAGCCCGCGTGGCTGGGGCACGGCACCGACGACACGCAGTGCGGCCGCGTCCTCCGGGTTGTACCTGATCATCCCGCCGTTCCACCGAGCCCTGCAGCGCTTGCGGTGGCCGGGCGAGCGATTAAGCTCGAATCGATGCTGCCACTCACCGAGTCGGAGATCCGCGCCTCCTTCACCAACACGAGCGCGCACGAGATCGCCCGCATGACGTTGCCCGGCCTCCACGAGATCGTGTGGGAGGACAGGGAGTTCCTCGGCTGGCGCGACGCCCACGCCATCCACCGCGGCTACATCGTCTACTGGCGCGACGACCGGCCCGTCGGCATCCTGCTGAAGGCAGCGGGCTCACGGATGCGGCCGGGCATCTCGGCGATGTGCTCGCTCTGCCGCACTCCCCTGCCGGGTGGCCAGGTCACCCTGTTCACGGCACCCCGCGCGGGGCAGGCGGGCATCGACGGCAGCACCATCGGCACCTACATCTGCTCCGACCTGACCTGCTCGATGCTCATCCGCATCGTGCCACCGAAGTCCGACATGCAGCCCGACCCGGCCGACGTGATCGCCTCCCGCGCCGAGGGATTGAGTTCCCGCCTGAACTCCTTCACCGACGACGTGCTCCGCGCGGGCTGAGTCACCACGCCGGACGATCGGTGGCGGTGCGCGGGGCCGGACGGCCGGGGGCGCGGCGGCCGGGCGCCGTGACGTCGCGAGCGGCCTCCGAGATCGCGGCGCGAGCGAGCTCCTCGAGGCTGGCGGATGCCGCTTCCGCACTCGAGGCCGCCGCGCCGTACCACCGGCCGCAGGTCACCACGACGACACCGTTGAGGGTCATGTACCAGCCGCGGCTGCCGGGGCGCGGACCGATGACGGGCGTCACCACCAGTTCGTCGATGCGGTCGCGCAGCTGCAAGACGTGCGCACGGGCGCTCGAAAAACTCGGATAGACGTGGGCCGAGCGGCACAATTCCCGGTTGTTGGTGGCGAGGATGCGCCAGATGCCGGTTCGTTCGGCGGCTCCTGACGCGATCGTCGAGGCCACCCCCGGGCGCGAGCCCGCCCGTTCGGGCGAGCCTGCCGACGACACGGGCGCCACGACCTGACGGAAGCGGTTCCACGAGTCGAGCATCGGATCGCCGCCCGCACGGAACGACGAGAAGACGACGCGTGACGTCTCCGACATGCCGTTACCCCCGATGGATTGATTACCGGGGAAACGATCGGGTCGCCGGATGACGGATGCACGCCCACCGGCTGAAGAAGAGGTAGACGGCGGATGAGGAAACACCCGATTGCTCTGTGTTAACGATCGCGGTGAATGGCCTGGGAAGGCGCTACGAAGACCCTCTGAAGAGCCTCAGCCGTCGTTCTCTTCGAGCGTCTGCTCGTCGGTGTCGATCTCCTGATCGGGGTCTTCCGGCTCGTCGGCGAGGGTCTCGTCGACGCCCGACGGCGCCGCATCCGTCGTGGGCCCGTTGCCCACCACGCCCTGACCGTCGGGGTAGCCGGCGCCGTCGGGGTATTCGATGTCACTGAGGTCGGGTTCGTTCTTGTCGGTCATGGTGTCCTCCCGGGTCGGCCGACGGCGATCGGTGGATCAGCCGTGTGCCAGCAGCTTAACCACGATCACGACCGCTGCGAACAACAACTCGCCCACGAACACCGCGAGCTTCGCCCACCACGGCAGTCCGGCGCGTGCCACGGCCGCGAAGGCGATCACCGCGAGGCCGAGGGCCATGGTGCCGATCGCGAAGACGAGACCCGTCGTGACGTCGATCCAGCCGAATCCGGCGGCCGCGAGAAAGGCGAGCGGCCAGGCGCTCGTCGAGTACGGCCCGCGGCCTGCACCTGGAGTTCCCACCTCTAAGGCGATGAGACGCCAAAACACGCCGCAACGACACGCCCCATACCGACCGTTTTTGGCGATTCGGTGACCGGAAGCCTTGGCGAAAGCCGCGGGCCGTACTCGACGGCAGCAGATACACGAAAACCCCCGGTTTCCCGGGGGTTTCGCATGTTGTGACCCCAGCGGGATTCGAACCCGCGTTACCGCCGTGAGAGGGCGACGTCCTAGGCCGCTAAACGATGGGGCCGTTCAGACAACTCATCGAGTATGCCACACACCGGAGGCCTTCTCAAAACCGGCGCGTCGGTGCGGGAGCCGGGCACCACCCGTCGCTCAGACGAGCACGGAGAGCGCCCCGGGCACCAGTTCCACCGTCAGCGGGAGCGGCCCGAACCGCTCCCCGTCGGCGTAGCCCACGATGCCGGGCGACGACACCGTCACGGTGCGCCCGCGCAGGAACTCCACGATCTCGAGCTGGGAGTGGGTGCCTGAGAACACCTTGGGGAACAGCCGGATGAACCGCAACCGCGACACCGGCTTCACGATGAACACGTCGAGCAGCCCGTCGTCGAGCAGGGCGTCGGGGGCCACCCGCATCCCGCCGCCGATCGTGGTGTTGTTGGCCACCGAGAGCAGGCACGAGTCCACCTCGTGACGCACCCCGTCGACGGTCAGCTCGTAGGGCCGGGAGCGCAGTGTGACGAGTTCGGCGACGAGAGCGAAGACATAGCGTGACGCGCCCTTGGGGAAGCGCATGCCGTTCGCCCGCTCGTTCACCCGGGCGTCGAAGCCGGCCGAGAGCACGCCCGCGAACCAGCGGTGAGGCGCGTCGCCCTCCCCTTCGACCCCGGTCACGCGGGCGGCGTCGATGACGCGGGGCTCGCGGTCGAGAGCCGCGCAGAGAGCCGCGATGGCGGCATCCGGATCTCCGGTGGGGATGCCGACGCCGGCCGCGAAGTCGTTGCCGGTGCCGGCCGGCACGATGCCGAGCGGGATGCCCGTGCCGGCCACCAGGTTCACCCCGAGATTGACCATGCCGTCGCCCCCGACCACGACCAGGGCGTCGGTCGGCGTGGTGAGCGCCTCCCGGGCCACCCGCACGAGTCCGTCGAAATCAGGGGCGCTCAGCGGCACGACCTCGTGCCCGCGCTGTTTCACCGCGGCGACGGCGGCCGGGCCCACCCGCCGGGTCTTGCCGAAGGAGGCGTTCGGGTTGATCGCGACGACGATCCGCTTCGCAGGGGAGACCATACCGACCGATTATTCACTACGTTGCACAACCGGATGCGCTGGTGTTGAGTCTGAAGACATGAGACTCACGAAATTCGAACACGCGGCCCTCCTCCTCGAGCAATCGGGCAAGAAGCTCTTCGTCGACCCGGGATCGTTCACGACCCCGATCACCGAAGCCTCGGAGACCGTCGCCGTCGTGATCACGCACCAGCACGCCGACCACTGGACGCCCGACCAGCTGAACCGCATCCTCGAGGCCTCGCCGAACGCCGTGATCTACGGACCGCAGGGTGTCGTCGAGGCCGCCTCCGACTTCGCGATCACTCGCGTCGACCCGGGCGACACCGTGGAGGTGGGGCCGTTCACGCTGCGGTTCTTCGGCGGCGTGCACGCCCTCATCCACTCCTCGATCCCGCTGATCGACAACGTGGGCGTGCTCATCAACGACGTGCTCTACTACCCCGGCGACTCCTTCGCCGTGCCCGAGGGCGTCGACGTCGACATGCTGGCGGTGCCGGCGGGTGCCCCGTGGATGAAGGTCGGCGAAGCGATGGACTACGTGCTCGAAGTCAAACCCAAGCGCGCCTTCCCGACCCATGAGATGGTGCTCTCGGTGGCCGGCAAGAACCTCTCGAACGACCGTCTCGGCTGGGCGACGGCGCAGGGTGGCGGCGAGTACTTCGCCCTGCAGCCGGGCGACACGCTCGACCTCTAGGAATAACTCCTAGGGCGCTCCTCCCCGTCCCCTCCTCGCGAACCGTCGATTTTGGCCCTTCCCGGCGCGTTTTAGGGCCAAAATCGACGGGTCGCGAGGAGGGGTCAGGGGGCCAGGGACGGGGGCTCCGTGCCGAAGACGTCGCGGAGCGCGGTGCGGGCGGCGTGCCAGCCGGCCATGCCGTGCACCCCGGGGCCCGGCGCGGTGCTGGCCGAGCAGAGGTAGACGCCGTCGAGCGGCGTGCGCCACGGAGTGCCCGAGAGCACGGGCCGGGCGAGCAACTGGCCCACCGTGGCGGCGCCGCTCGCGATGTCGCCGTCGACGTAGTTGGCGTTGTAGAGCTGCAGCGCCGAGGCCGGGATCGCGGCCGAGGCCACCACCCGGTCGCGGAAGCCCGGTGCGTACTGCTCGATGCGGGCGGTGACGGCGTCCGTCATGTCGCGGCCGGATGCGCGGGGCACGTGCGTGTAGGCCCAGACGATCGTGCGCCCTTCGGGCGCCCGGCCGGGATCGAACCCGCTCGGCTGCGAGACCAGCACGTAGGGGCGTTTCGGATGCGCTCCCCGCGCCAGTTCGCGTTCGGCCGCGTCGACCTCGGCCGCGGCGCCGCCGAGGTGCACCGTTCCGGCGCGGGCGACGTCGGGGTTCGCCCACGGCACCGGTCCGTCGAGCACGTAGTCGACCTTCGCGGCCGCGTTGCCGTAGCGGAACTGCCGCAACGCGCCGCGGTAGCCGCTCGGCAGCAGGTCGCCGCCGATGAGGTCGAGCGCGCGCGGCGTGACGTCGAGCAGCACGGCGTGCGCCGAGGGCAGTTCCCGGAGCGAGTGGATGCGCGTCTCGGTCACCACCTCTCCCCCGTGTGCGCGCAGGTCGGCCACCAGTGCGTCGACGATCGCCTGCGAACCGCCGACCGGGATGGGCCAGCCACCGGGTGCATGGGCGAGCATGCCGAGCAGGATTCCGGCCCCGCGCGCGCCGAGCGACGCGATCGGGCCGATCGAGTGCGCGCTCACGCCGGCGAGCATCCCGCCCGCCTCGTCGGTCTCGAAGCCGGCATCGGCCGCTCGAGCCGAGGCGAGCATCCGGGAGACCATCGACACCGCCGCGAACGGCCGGCGGGGCAGGCGCAGCATCGGCGACATCGCGAATTCGACCACCGCGTCCTGATGTTCGAGGAGCGGGCCGAAGAGCCGGCGCCAGGCCGCACCGTCGACGCCCAGCCCGTCCACGGTGCGGTCGAGATCGCGCCAGGCGATTCCGGCGCGGCCGTGGTCGAGCACCTGCGCGTAGGAGACCTCCGGGGTGACGAAAGACACGCGCTGCTCGATGCCGAACTCGCGGAAGAACGAGGATGCCAGAGCCATCGGATGCACCGCCGAGCACACGTCATGCCAGTGCCCCGGCAGCGTGAGCTCGGCGGACCGGGAGCCACCGCCCGCCGATCCGGCTGCCTCGAACACGCGCACCGAAAGGCCTGCCCGCGCCATGGTGACGGCGGCGGCGAGCCCGTTCGGCCCGCTGCCCACCACGACGACGTCGACCGGCCCCGAACTCATGTCGCCAGACTACCGAGCCTCTTCTCACGCACTCCGCCTACGACTCGTCCCAGATCGGGCGAGAATCAGAGTTTCTGCCTGAAATGGGACGAGTCGGAGCGGGCGGGGCTACTCCTTGGGGCCCTGAGAGCGGGTGCGGGAGCGCACACGGAGGATCGTGCCGATCGCGTAGGCGAGAGCGCCCGCCACGAGGAGCGCGATCGCCCAGGGCAGCACGTCGTTCAGCGAGAACCCGGTGTTCGCCAGCACCGCCGGCACGACGGGAACCGCAGTCACGGTGAGGGCGACCGGCGCACTCGTCGAGGCGAGGAAGTTCGGGTCGCCCAGGAACCGGGCGGTGATCTGCCCGGTTCCCGTGCCGGTCGTGGTCACCGAGAGCGACGCCGTTCCCGTCGCCGAGAGCGTGGCATCGCCGAGGTGCTGGGTTCCGCGATAGAAGGCCACCGTGCCCGTGGGCACGACGTCGGTGGCCGATCCGACCGTCGCGGTCAGGCGCGCCGACGATCCGGTGCGCACACTGGCCGGGTCGACCACGAGGGTGGTGGTGGTCGGCGCCTTGGCGATGGTGAGCGTCGTCTCGCTCGACGACGGCGCGTAGGGCGAGATGTCGTCGGGGACGAACGCCGCCGAGACCGCGTGGGTGCCGGCCGGATACGGAGCGGTGAGCGTGAACACCGCCTGCCCGTCGACCACCGGAGCGGTCAGCGGGGTGTCGGTTCCGATCATCAGCGAAACCGTGCCGGTGGGCAGGTCGGCCGTGGTGAGGTTCTCGACCGTCACGGTCACGGTGAGATCGTCGGCGAACACCGGCGAGGCCGGGACGATCGCGATCGACGTCGCCGTGGCGTACTCGATGCTGTAGACGATGGTCACGGATCCGTCGCCGAGTGCGGCGAGTCCGGTGCTCGTGTCTTCGAGGCCGGTGGTCGACGATCCGCCGCCGGCTCCGCCACCGCCGCCGCCGCCCAGGCCGAAGGTGATGCCCTCATCGGGCGAGCCCACGGCCGCGTCGGGGGTCGACGGGTCGCTGTCGTCGACGAACGGCAGCGCGCCGGCGTGGCCGCCTTCGCCGCCGGAGAGCCCGTCGCCGAAGTACGAGGCGCCACCGCCGCCGCCTCCACCGCCGAGGAAGTCGACGTCGCCGCCGTTGGTGCCGTCGCCGTCATCCGAGTCGTTCAGCACACCGCCGGCGCCTTCGGCCAGGCAGTGCAACCCGAAGTCGGGGTCGGCCGGCAACGCGTCGTCGTCGCGCGGCGCATGACCGGCTTCGCCGGCATCGCCGGCGTCGCCGCCGAAGCAGAAGCCCACCACACCGCGGCCTCCGCCGCCCGCTCCGGCCGCCGCCACGATCGCGTTCGCCGTGTCGCCGTTCACCACCACGGCCGTCGATCCGCCGCCGCCACCACCCGAACGCGCGAGGAACGAGCCGTGGCCGCCCTCGCCGCCCTCGGTCCAGCCCTGGCCGCCGACACCGGCGTCACCGTCGCTCGGCCCGTCGTAGCCGTCGTCGCCGGGTTCGAGGCGGTAGCCGTCGGTGCCTGCTTCGCCGACGTGCACCTCGAGTTCGTCGCCCGCCGTCACGGCGAGGGTTCCCGAAATGGTCGCCCCCACCCCGGCCGCTCCGCCGTTGGTGCCGCCGCCTCGGCCGCCCGAGGCGCCGTTCAAGGTGAGCTGAACGGAGGTCACTCCGGCGGGCACGGTCCAGGTGTCGACGCTGCCCGGAACGGTGAACTCCACCGGCGCCTGCGGGAGCGCGGCGTTGGCGGCACCGGCGCCGCCGCCGAAGAAGAGGCCGCCGGCCACGAGGGCGAACACGCCTCCCCCGGCGACGGTGGTGCGGATGCGCGAGCGCCCGTGAGCGCGTCGGTCGGTCTTCTGCCCTGGCGTCGTTGCCATCTGGTCCCCCTGAGGTCCACGGACGGCAGGCTCGACCCCGCCGTCGGTGCCGCTCACCCTAACAGTCGACGCCTCGCGGGTACAGACCTCGCGGCGGTCAGCCCCCGGCGTCGATGTTCTGCTCCATCCACCACTCCGTGAACTCGCTGGCCCGCCCGTCGTCGGCGAGGCGGATGACCCAGAGGTTGCTGTAGACCGGCCCGCCGGAGTAGACGGTGGTGCCCTGCACGACCGCGACGGGGCCGTCGACGGCGACCGGATGCCACGAGAACGTCGTCTCGCCCGGGTCGTCCTGCGCCTCGAGCCAGCCGGCCACGATCTCCTCGTGACCCGTCCAGGGGTCGGCGTAGGGCTCGGTGCGGTACTCGCCGTCTTCGGCGAAGAGGGCCCGGATGTCATCCGGATGATTCGACTCCCACGCTCGGCGGTAGCCGTCGATCCAGGCGGAAACAGGGGCGGTGACGTCGTCGGCCATGAGACAGTCTGGGCACGTCGGAGACGCCGGCGCAAGGGTTCGGGATGACTGCGCGGTGTTCGGCGCTGTATACCTGGAATCCGAACAGAACGAGGTCTCATGAGCATCAGCGCCCCCTCCGCACACACCACCGCCGCGGCCGCATCGGCCGGCAACACCGACTACGACCCCACGGCGTTGCGCCAGGTGTTCGAGCAGCATTTCACCTACGCCTCGGCGGTGGAGCGCAACACGCACCGGTACGCGAACCGCGCCGCGATCACCGATTCGACCACGGGCGAGTCCTGGACCTATCGGCAGCTCGGCGAGATCACCGGAGCGCTCGTCGCCGGGCTCGCCGAACACGGCATCGGGGTGGGTGACATCGTGGGCTACCAGCTGATGAACCGGCCCGAGTTCGCCTTCTTGTACGTCGCATCCCAGGGGCTGCGGGCGGTGTCGTCGCCGATGAACTTCCGGCTCGCGCCGGCCGAGACGGCGCACATCCTGGGCGAGTCGAAGCCGCGGATCTTCGTCTACGAAGCGTCGGCGGCCCCGGATGTCCGCACCGCGCTCGGCCTGACCGATTTCGTTCCCGAGGTGCTCGTCGCGGTCGGCGACGGGGCCGCCGTGGCCGCCGCGATCGAGCTCGTGCCGGGCACGATCCCGTTCGCCGACCTGCTCGTCGAAGGCGCCCCGACCTTCCGCGCCCCCGAGGGCGGTTCGGTGTGGGATGAGACCTCCCGCCTCTACACCTCCGGCACCACCGGCATGCCGAAGGCAGTGCCGCTGACCAGCCTCAACGAGGTGCTCACCGCGCACGACGCGATCATGCACTTCCCGCTCGGGCCCACCGACAAGACCATGAACATGTCGCCCTGGTTCCATCGCGGCGGCAACTACTGCGCCGGGCCCAACACCGCCTTCTACGTGGGCTCCGAGGTGGTGACGCTGCCGCAGTTCGAGCCCGGGCTCGTGCTCGACCTCGTGGAGCGGCACGGCCTCACCTACGTGATCGGGGCGCCCACGAACCTCGAGCGCCTGGCCGACGAGCAGGAGGCCCGGCCGCGCGACCTCTCCTCGCTCTCCGGCATCGTCACCATGGGCGCGCCGCTCGAGCGTGCCGCAGCCCTGCGCTACCAGCGCACCATCACGCCGCGCATCGCGAACGGCTACGGCACCACGGAGGCGTTCTGGAACACCTACCTGCGCCCCGACGACCTGCCCGACGCGGCGGGCGCATCCGGTCGCGCCTGTCTCGACGACGACGTGGTGGTGGTGAACGTCTACCCCGACCGGATGGCCGATCCGACCGACACCGTGCCGCAGGACGGCAGCACGGTGGGCGAAGTGATCATGCGCTCGGTGAAGAGCGGCTACGCCTACATGCACAACGCCGCGGAGCAGGAGAAGAAGTTCCGCGACGGCTGGGTGTACCCCGGCGACCTCGCCACCTGGAACGGCGACGAGATCGTGACGATCGTGGGGCGCAAGGACGACATGATCATCTCGGGCGGTGAGAACGTGCATCCGGTGCAGATCGAGGAGGTGCTGGCCGGGCATCCGGGAGTCGCCGACAGCATCGTGACGGCGGTTCCGGATGCGGAATGGGGCGAGGTCGTCGTGGCCTACGTGCAGCGCCGCCCCGGCTCGCTCGAGGACCCGGCCGCCGCCGCGACCGAGCTCGACCGCTTCTGCCAGGACAGCGTCGCCCTCGCCCGCTTCAAGCGGCCGCGGCGCTACGCCTTCGTCGATGAACTGCCCTACACGGCCACGGGCAAGAAGCAGCACTTCTTGATGAAGAGCCAAGCGCCCGCCGACCTGGCCGCGGGGGTGTTCGTGACCCCGTAGCGGCCCTAGTAGCCGGCTCCGGATGACGCGGGAGTGGCCGAGGTGAGCTCCTCACCCGAGGGCGAGACCGCGAACCAGATTCCTCCGACACCCTGTCCGGCCACGTCACCGGGCTTCTTGTCGTTCGCGAAGGTGTAGATCGGGCGTCCGTCGATGGTGATCTGGTTGCCGCCGTCGACGCCCTCGATGGTGGCGACGGTTCCGCTGACGCCGTCGACGACGGGGGTCGTGGTCGCCGATTCGATGGCCGGCCACAGCTTCGCGCAGTCGCCCGTGCACGCGCTCGTGCCCGAGCCGGCGGTGTCCTTGTCGAAGTAGTACGCGGTCATGCCCGTGCCGTCGACCACGATCTCACCGAGCGACGAATTCGCGGTGCTGACCTCGGCCGTGCCCGAGGAGGTGCCCGACGACGAGCTGGACGAACTGTCGGGTGACGTGCCGGCCGAGCTGCCCGACGATCCGCTGGACGAGCATCCGGCGAGCGCCAGGAGGGCGACCGCGGCGGCGGCGGCAGCGAGAGTGATTCGAGTGTTCATGATGGCTCCTTCGATGGTTTCAGCCTGTCGAAGGGGAAGACGGTGCATGACCCGGAATCGTTCAGGCTCCCAGCCGGATCCCAGTTGTGGGCCTGATCTGCACCGGATCGGGCCCACAATTGAACGCAACCGCCCCTCCTCCCGTTGTGGTGGTTGGAGGTATCGATGTCCGAGGATCAAGCCGAGCTGCTGCGGGCGATCCACGACGCCCACGGGCCGGCGCTCTTCCGGTACGTCGTGCGCCTCACCCACGACCAGAATTTCGCGCAAGACGTGGTGCAGGAGTCGCTGCTGCGCGCCTGGCGGTCGCCGGCCATCCTCGAGCAGAGCGACGAGGCCGCCCGCTCCTGGCTCTTCACCGTGGCCCGCAACCTGGTGATCGACGATCGCCGCAGCGCCCGCCATGCGCACGAGTTCCCGACCGACGAGGTACCCGATCGTGGCGTGCACGACGAGACGGATGCGGTGCTCGACAAATGGCTGCTCTCCGACGCGCTGCTGTCGCTGTCACTCGAGCACCGCACCGCCATCGTGAGCTCCTACTACCTCGGCCAATCCGCCGCCGAGATCGCCGAGCGGGAGAACGTGCCGGTGGGCACGGTGCGCTCCCGCATCCACTACGCATTGCGAGCGCTCCGCCTCGCCCTGCAGGAAAGGGGGGTGACCGAATGACCGACCCGAACGCGTCCTTCGACCCCGACCGCGCCCACGATCCGTATCGGGATTGGGATGCCGCCTACGTCTTCGGCATGCTCGGACCTGAGGAGCGCCGCGCCTTCGAACGGCACCTGGCCTCCTGCCCGGCCTGCACCGCCGCGGTCGCCGAACTCGCGGGCCTCCCCGGCATCCTGGGCAAGCTGAGCCCCGCCGAAGCCGTGGCGCTGCTCGACGAGTCGGTCACGCCGACCACGCCGCCTGCCCTCCCTCCCGCCGAGCCCGACCTCGTGCGGCATCTCGCTCGCTCGGTGCGGCGCCGGCGCACCCGCACGCGGCGCCGCACGATCGGCCTGGTGGCCGGGGTCGGCGCGGTGCTCGCCGTCGCCGGCCTGTTCGCCGGATTCGGGCTGGGGTCGGCCGGCGCGCCCGAAACGCCGCTCGCGATCGACACGGCGAGCCCGACGGCTGTCCCGACCGACGGTGCAGGCACCGAGGGCACACCCGGCGACGGCATCGCGCGCGCCATGGCGCAGGTCGAGCCCGGATTCGTCGACGCCGAACTCGCCATCACGGAGAAGACCTGGGGCACCCGGTTCGACTGGAGCTGCACCTACGGCGCCGACCGCCCCGTGTACCCCGGATCCGACACCATCACCTACGACCTGGTGGTGACGGATGCGCAGGGCGCCGAGACCACGGTCGCCAGCTGGTCGGCGGGCGGCGAGAGGGCAGGAAACCTGTCGGCCTCGACGAGCATCCCGACCAGCGAGCTGCAGTCGGTCGACATCCGCGTCGCCGGCAGCGATCGCCCCCTGACGCGCACCACGCTCTGATCGGATCGGGCAACGCCACCCCATCCGAAGTGGCAAGATTGACCCCGATACCTTTTCGTTGCCTGTGCGACTCCACTTGCCGGAGCCCGCGACACATCTTCAGGAGGTGCACTGGCGTGCAGTTGTTCGTAAGCGGTTCCGAGACCCCGATCCGCGGTGAGCTGAACATCCCCGTATCCAAATACCATGCGCATCGTGCCCTCGTGCTGGCGTCGCTGGCTCCAGGGCGCAGCGTCGTGCGCGGCCTCTCCGAGACCCGGCAGGTGGTCTGGACGGTGGGCGTGCTCCGCGCGCTGGGCACCCGTATCGACATCGACGGCGACACCTACGTGGTGCACGGCGGCCGCTACCACACCCGCAACGACGTGGTGGACCACGGCTCGATCTCGGCTCAGGGCGTGCTGAACGTCGGCTCCTCCGGCACCACCCTGTACTTCATGACGGGTCTCGCGTCGCTCGCCGACCGGCCCATCACCCTCACCGGGATGAAGTACTTCCGCCGCCGCCCCATCAAGGCGCTGCTCGACTCGCTCGGGCAGCTCGGCGTGAAGTACTCCGCCGACAACGACCGCCCGCCCATCACGGTGCAGCCGGGCGCCCCCGCCGGCGGTCACGTCACCATCCCGGGCACGCTGTCGCAATGGCTCTCGGGGTTGCTCCTGCTCGCCCCCTTCGCCGAGAAGGAGACGACCGTCGAGGTGATCGGCGAGCTCAACGAACGGCCCTACGTCGAGTTGACGGTGCGGATGATGCGGCACTGGGGGCTCGTGGTCGAGCACTCCGACGACTGGCGCACCTTCACGATCCCCGCCGGCCAGACGGCCACCGCGACCGACTACACGATCCCGCCCGACATCGGCTCGGCCGCGTTCGGGCTCGCGGCCGCCGCGATCCACCCCTCCGACGTGCTGTTCCGGGGGCTCACCGCCACCACCTCGGCCGAGACCGACCACCCCGAGGCCGAGTTCCTCGACCTCGTCGCCGCGATGGGCCTCCCGATGGAGCACGACGAGGAGACCGGATTCGTGCGCGTGCGGCACGACGGCATCGAGCTGAACCCGCTCGACATCGATTGCCAGCCCATTCCCGATCTGCTGCCCGTGCTGGCCGCCCTGGCGAGCTTCGCGCACGGCACCTCGAGGCTCCGCAACGTGTCGCACATCCGGCTCAAGGAGTCCGACCGGGTGAACGCGATGCTGCAGCTCAACAAGCTCGGCGGCGACCTCGTCGACACCGGATCGGAGCTGCTCATCACCGGCGTCGACGAGCTGCGCGGGGCCCCGATGTCGTCGTTCAACGACCACCGAGTGCTGATGTCGCTCTCCGTCGCGGCCACACGCGCCGACGGGGAGTCGCGGCTCACCTATCCGCGCGCCTACCGCATCTCCTATCCCACGTTCCTCCAAGCGATGACGAGCGTCGGGCTCGACATGGCGATCACCTCGCTCGCGGGCGCCGAGAAGTCGCGCTCCGAGCAGGCGCTCGCCTCGTGAGCGGCACCGGAACGGCTCCGTTCGCCTTTGCACCCGGCGTCACCGCCGCCGTCGATGTGCTCGCCCGCGAGCAACCGGATGCGCCGGCCGTGATCGAGGTCGGCGATCGCCCGCGCACCCTGAGCTGGGCGGAGCTCAAGGCCGAGGCCGACCGCGTCTCCGCGGTTCTGCTCGATCTGGGCGTGCAGCCCGGCGAATCCGTCGCCTTCCAGCTGCCCAACTGGGCCGAGTGCGTCACCGTGACACTCGGCGTGTTGCAGATCGGCGCCGTGGTCGCTCCGATCATGCCCGTGTTCGGCGAGCGCGAGGTGGCGATGGTGCTGGCCCGGGCGAAGGCACGCGTGCTGGTGCTGCCGCGCTCGTTCCGCAAGCGCCACCACGCCGAGGAGCTCGCCGCCGTGGTGCGCGAGGCCGCCGCGAGCGGTCGCACCCTGCTCGTCGAGCACGTTCTCGTGATCGGCGACACCGACCCCTCGGGCGCGCCCCGCGCGGGCGCCGCTCCCGCCGACTCGTCCCAAAGTGGGGTGGAAAGGGGTCGTTCTGCCCACTTCGGGACGAGTGAGCCGACGCTCCAGGCGTGGGAATGGCACGACTTCGACGCCGCCACCGCTGCCGCGCACGCCGAGCCGGCCGCGATCGCGGCGCGACGGCCCAGCGAGACGGATGTCGCTCAACTGCTCTTCACCTCGGGCACCACGGGCGAGCCGAAGGGCGTGCAGCACGCGCACCGCTCACTCGATCTCGCCACCGCCATGGAGGTCGCTCACCTCGGCCTCACCACCGACGACCGCATCTACATCCCCTCCCCGCTCGCCCACCAGACCGGTTTTCTCTACGGCCTACTGCTCAGCTGGCAGCTGGGTGTCGCATCCGTCGTGCAGCCGATCTGGGATCCGAAGGTCGCCCTCCGGCAGGCCTTCGGCGGCGCGCACGCCAGCTTCGTTCAGGCGGCCACCCCGTTCCTGATGGACGTGGTCGAAGCCGTCGAGGGCGGTGAGACGCAACCGTCGAGCCTGCGCATCTTCGTGGCGACCGGCGCCGCCGTGCCCCGCGAGCTCGCCGAGCGCGCCACCCGCGTGCTCGACACCGCGGTCTGCGGCGCGTTCGGCACCACGGAGACCTGCCTCGGCACCCTGTCGGCCCCGAGCGACCCGCCGGGCTCCGCCTGGGGAACCGACGGGCGGCCGCTCGACGGCATCCGCATCCGTATCGTCGACGACGAGGGCACCGAGTTGCCGGCCGGGCGCGAGGGCAACTACGAGCTGCTCTCCCCCACCCTCTTCCTCGGCTACCTCGACCGCCCCGACCTCACCGCCGAGGTGTTCACGCCCGACGGCTGGTACAAGACCGGCGATCTCGGCATCGTCGACACCGACGGATTCCTGCACGTCACCGGGCGGGTCAAAGACGTCATCAACCGCGGCGGCGAGAAGATCCCGGTGGTGGAGATCGAGAACCTGCTGTTCACGCATCCGCGGGTCAAGGATGTCGCGATCGTCGCGATGCCCGATCCGCGGCTCGGCGAGCGCGCCTGCGCGTTCGTGGTGACCGCCGACGGGCAGGAACCGCTCGGCTTCACCGAGATGCAGGAGTTCCTGGCCGCCGCGCGCGTGTCGAAGTACTACTGGCCGGAGCGGCTCGAGGCCATCGAGGCCCTGCCCCGTAACCCGGTCGGCAAGATCCAGAAGAACCTGCTGCGGGAGCGCGTCGCCGCGCTGCTGGCAGCCGAGAACGACAGCACCGCATTGGAGAGCACAGAAGCGTGAACACCGACACCGCCATCGACGAGAACGAGTTCCAGCAGCTGAAGGCCGAGATCGAGGCCTGGGTGCGCGGCCCGGGTGAGATCTGGGCCGAGCGCATCGAGGCGGAGGGCGACGTGCCCCGCGAGCTCTACGAGGAGCTGCGCGACCGCGGCTACCTCAGCCTCGCCGCCCCCGTGGAGCTCGGCGGGCGCGGCATCCCGTTCCCCCGCTACCTCGAGCTGCTCGAGATCGTGTCGCGCTCGCACGCGTCGATCCGGATGCTCGTGCACGTCAACAACGGCACCTGGCGCGCCATGGAGCCGTTCGCTAACGCGGAGCAGCGCGAGCTCGTGAAGAAGGCCGTGTCGGGCGAGGTGCTGGTGGCGTTCACGCTCACCGAGGCCACCGCCGGAACCGGGGCCGACCTGCGCTCCACCGTGCGCCGCGAGGGTGACACCTACTACCTCAACGGCGAGAAGCACCTCATCACCTTCGGCGTCAAGTGCGACTACTGGCTGCTCTTCGCCCGGCTCGAAGGCACCATCGGCAAAGACGGCACCGTCGCCCTGCTCGTGCCGAACACGGGCCTCCCGGGCGCCGAGGTCATCGACGACTCGCACACGATGGGCGTGCACGGCACCGACCACGCCATCCTGCACTTCACCGACACACCAGTGCCGGTGAGCGCGCGCCTCGGCGAAGAAGGCGACGGTCTGAAGGTCGCGCTCGGCGGCTTCCTGCTGCCCAGCCGCGTCTCGGTCGCGATGAGTGCCGTGGGGCTCGCAGAACGAGCGCAGGAGCTGGCGATCGAGTACGCGCTGAAGCGCGAGACCTTCGGCAAGAAACTCGCCGAGCGGCCCGTCATCCAGACCTACCTCGCCGAGAATTACGCCGACATCGCGGCCGCCCGCGCCCTCGTGCTGGAAGCCGCGCGCGCCTACGAGAACGACGCCCCGGATGCGGCGCCGCTCTCCAGTGCCTCGAAGATCGTGGCCGTCGACATGCTCGCCCGGGTCACCGACAAGGCGCTGCAGATCCACGGCGGGCAGGGCTACTGGGCCCGCAACCCGATCGAGCGGGTCTACCGGGATGCGCGCGCCCAGCGCTTCGAAGAGGGCACCAACGAGATCCAGAAGACCGTCGTGGCGCGGGCCGTGCTGCTCGACTACGCCGCCACCCATCCGACGACCGAGAACGCCGAGGCCTGAGCATGACCGAGAACACCGAGAACCAGAACCCCCGCGTCGTCGTCATCACCGGCGCCTCCCGCGGAATCGGCCGCCTGCTGGCGCAGAAGCTCGGCGCCCAGGGCGCCGCGGTGGTCGTGAACTACAAGGTCAACGCCGACCTGGCCGAGGAGTCGCTCGCCGACGTGGTGGCGGCCGGCGGATCGGGCTTCACCGTGCAGGCCGACATCGAGAACCCCGACGACATCGACCGCCTCTTCGACGAGGTGCGCCACCGTTACGGCCGGCTCGACGCCTTCGTCGCGAATGCCGCGGCGAGCGCGTTCAAGCCGGTCTCGCAGCTGAAGGTGCACCACCTCGACCGCAGCTACGCCATGAACACCCGCTCCTTCGTGCTCGGCGCCATCCGTGCCGCCGAGCTCATGGACCGGGGCGGCCGCATCGTCACCATCACGAGCTATGGATCGCTGCGAGCCTTCCCGACCTACGCGGCGCTGGGTGCCGCGAAGGCGGCGAACGAGGCCTACGTGAAGTTCATGGCCACCGAGTTCGGCCCGCGCGGCATCACCGTGAACGCGGTGAACGGCGGATTGATCGACACCGACTCGCTCGACTACTTCTACAACAAGGTGCCGGGCATGGCGCCGATGCAGACGGTGCTCGAGAAGATCCCGCTCGGCCGCCCCGGCACGGCCGACGACATGGCGGATGCCGCCGACTTCCTGCTCTCGGCGAAGGCCGGGTACATCACCGGTCAGGTGCTGCAGGTCGACGGCGGGCTCACGATCGTGGCGCCCCCGTTCTGGGCCGACACGACGGGTGATCTGCGCGAAGCGGTTCTGGGCGAGGGGGCATCGGGGGCCGCCGTCACACCGGCCGAATATTCGGGGGAATAGCCTCGGGCGGGTAGCCTTCCGGGTACCCGCACCTTCCTTCGTCCTCAACCCTCGACACATCGGAGCATCCGGATGCACGGCGACGACGCCACCCCCGCGCTCGAGCGCACCTTCTCGCCCTGGCGACTGGGCGCGCTGCAGCTGCCGCACCGTGTCATCACGGGCAGCATGCACACGGGCCTCGAAACGCTCGACGACGGGGGCGCGGCGCTCTCGGCCTACTACGCCGAACGCATCCGGGGCGGAGCGACGCTCATCATCACGGGCGGACTCGCGGTGAATGCCGAGGGCTGCGGGGCCGACGACTTCAGCGTGCTCGGCGACCCGGCGAGCGACGCGCGCTTCGCCGCCGCGGCCGCCGCCGTGCACGAGGCCGGCGGGTTCATCGCGGCCCAGCTCTTCCACGCGGGGCGCTACGCCCTGCTCGACGGGGTGACGGATGCGCACGGCCGGCCCGTGCATCCGGTCGCCCCCTCCCCCCTCGCCTGGCGGAGCGCCGGCGCACAGGTTCCGGTGGAACTCGACGAACTGGGCATCCTCCGCACCATCGACGACTTCCGCGTCGCGGCCGAACGCGCCGTCGAACTCGGGTTCGACGCCGTGGAGATCATGGCCTCGGAGGGCTACCTGATCAACCAGTTCTGCTCGCCCGTCACGAACCGGCGCGACGACGAGTGGGGCGGTGACGCCCGCCGCCGCCGACGTTTCGCGGTGGAGGTGCTGCGCGCCGTGCGTCGGGGCGTGGGCTTCGACGTGCCCGTGATCGTGCGGATGTCGGGAGCCGACCTGGTGCCGGAGTCGAGCACGCAAGACGAGACCGACGCGCTCGCCCGCGACCTCGTGCGGGCGGGAGCGGATGCGCTCAACGTGGGCATCGGCTGGCACGAGTCGAAGGTGCCGACGGTTCAGGCGGCGGTGCCGCACGGGGTGTGGCTGCGCTACGCCGAGGCGGTGGCGCGGGCGATCGCCCTGCCGTCCGACCCGACTGCGCCCACGGCCGTCCCCGTCATCGCGAGCAACCGGCTCACCGACCTGCGCGACGCGGAGGACATCCTGGCCCGCGGGGCCATCACGGCCGTCGCGCTGGCGCGGCCGTTCCTCGCCGACGCCGCGATCGTCGACCGCTCGCGCAACGGCCACTTCGACGCCGTGAACTCCTGCATCGGCTGCAACCAGGCGTGCCTCGACCGCTCGTTCGTGAAGCAGCCGGTGTCGTGCCTGGTGAACCCCCGGGCCGCAACCGAGACGCGGTATCCGCTCACGCTGAGCGCCGCCCCCGCGCACTACGCGGTGGTGGGAGGAGGTCCGGCCGGGCTCATCGCGGCCGAAGACCTCGCCGCCCGGGGCAACCGGGTCACCCTCTTCGAAGCGGATGCGCACCTCGGTGGGCAGTTCACGCTGGCCGCCCGCATCCCCACGAAAGAGGATTACGCACTGACCGTGGCGCACTACTCCGCCCGCCTGTCCGAGCTCGGCGCGCGGGTGGAGGTGTCGCATCCGGTGACCGTCGACGAACTGGCGGAAGGCGGATACGCCGGTGTGGTCGTGGCGACCGGAGTGCGGCCGCGCACGGTCGACATCCCCGGGGCGTCGCTGCCGCACGTGCTCTCCTACGAGCGGGCGATCCTCGACGGGGTGCCCGAGGGGCGCGTCGCGATCATCGGCGGTGGCGGCATCGGCATCGACACGGCGAAGTTCCTGGTGCTCTCGCACGACCCGGCCGTTCGGGCCCGGGCTTTCGAAGAGCAGTTCCAGCTGGCGTCGCCGAGCACGTACTTGGAGTCGGATGCGCTCCCTCAGCGCACCCGGGTGCGCGAGCGCCCCGGAGCGGCACCGTTCGCCCCGCGGCCCGGCAGTTCGGTGACGGTACTGCGCCGCACCGGCAAGTTCGGCGCCGGCATGGGTCTCACATCGCGCTGGGTCGCGCTCGGCGAGTTGCGGGAGGCGGGCGTGCAGTTCGTCTCCGACCTCGACTACCGCCGCATCACGCCGGAGGGCGTCGAGGTGATCTTCGCCGACGGCACGTCGTCGCTGGTTCCCGCGGACGTCGTCATCGTCTGCGCCGGGCAGGTCTCCCACGACCCCCTGAGCGCCGGTCTCGCGGCCCGGGGCATCCGCCACGAGGTCGTCGGCGGCGCCCTCGACGCCTCCCGCGTCGACGCCGTGCGCGCCACCCGCCAGGGCATCGACGCCGCCCGCCGCCTCGCCGCCTGAAAAGTGTGCGGTGCGACACGCCGCGGTGCTCCCGTACTGGGGACACCGCGACCGTTGCGCGCGACGATAAGCTCCCCCTGACATCGCATCTCGACGCACAGATGGAGGATCGTGGGCCGGATCACCTGGACCGATGAGGTCGCAGCCGTAGCGGTTGCGCTCCCCTACTCGGACATCTCGCTCTCCACCCTCTCCACCGATGAACTCGCGCGACTCCGCGCCCTCATCGAAGATCTGCGGGAAGATGCCGCGTACATGACACCGCACTTGGATTCACGCTTCCAAGAGCTGCTGCCCTTGGTCGAGGAGCAGCTCGGCCGTCTGTCGGCCTGAGGCCCTAGCGAAGCCCGGCGAACTCGTCGATGCTCGCTTCCCTCAGTCCGCCGAGCACGGTCAACGCCTGCTCCTCGGAGAGCCCTGACACCCGCACCGTGCCGCTGTCGAGCGTGACGTCGTAGTACGTCGGCGTGGCCTCGTTGTGGGTCACTGCGCCGCCGAGTGCCGAGCCGACGATGTCACAGCCGTACGCGCAGGGGTCGTGCTCGTGACCGTCGTAGAACTCCACGAAGAAGCCGCCACCCGTGCCGCTCTCGCTGGAGAAGGTGAGTTGCATCGAGGGGGTCGATCCGCCGCCGTACTCGTCGGGCAGTTCCACCCAGCCCAGGTCGTAGCCGTCGAGGAGCTCGTCGGGGTCGCCCGCCGGCACGAAGACCGGGCCGTGGTAGGCCGCATTGTAGGCGGCCTGTTCGGCGCCGCCCGCGATGGCCGTGACGGCCCACGAGGCGAGCGAGGCGGCCAGTCCCGCGGCGACCACGACGCCGGCTGCCCGGACCGGGATGAGCGATGCAGCGAACGCGGGCACCACCCACAGCAGTGGCAGCGCGAAGAAGACGAAGAACCCGAGTTCGACTCCCCCGAAGACGAACGGGAAGCCGAATGCGGCGAAGCCGTATCCGGCGATCAGGATCAGCACGAACAGGACCAGCACCGCTTCGAAGGCCCACACGAATCGCCGGCTCCCCGATCGCCGTAGAAGAGCGATCGGCACGCCGAGGGCCAAGATGAGCACGGTGGCGAGCTGAGCGACGCCGAGCATCAGCAGAGCCACGCCGACGCCGGCCCACGAGTTCGGGGAGGCCTCCTCCGCCTGGCGCCGCAGAACGTCTCCGAGCAGCACGATCGCCCAGCGCACGGCCACCACCGCGACGAGCGCAGCAGCGACCACGATGAGCGAATACCGCCAGGTCAGTGCCGGTCTGCCGGCTGCTGCCGCGCTGCCCGCGTCGCTCGTGTGTTCACTCGTCATCGATGCCCCCTGATCCGCCCCGTCCCCGTGGTGACAATCTAGAACTTCGTCCATGCCTCGAGGCGAATGCACCGCACGAGTGCGCCTGACGCGCCGCGGCCACGCGGTATAGCGTGGCTGTATGGCGAATCTGCTGCACCTGGACTCCTCCGCCGACCTCGAGACCTCCCGCTCGCGGGCGATCGGGCACACCTTCAGCGAAGCCTGGCTGGCCGCGGCACCCGGCAACACCGTCACGCATCGTGACCTGCACCGCGACCCGCTGCCGCACCTCGCCGACGCGGCACTGCACTGGCCCGCGCGGCTGCGCCCTGCCGGGTCGACGCCGCCGGCCGACGCCGAGGCGCTGCAGGCCTCGCTCATCGCCGAACTGCTCGCGGCCGACGCCCTGCTCATCGGCGCCCCGCTCTACAACTACTCGCTGCCGTCGAGCCTCAAGGCCTGGATCGACAACATCCACGTTCCGGCCGTGACGGCGCCGTTCGACGTCGACACCCAGCCGCTCGCGGGGCGACCGGCCGTCATCGTCACCAGTCGCGGCGCATCCTACGACCCCGGATCGCCGACCGACGGCTGGGATCACGAGGTGCCGGCCCTGCGGCTCATCCTCGGCACGGCACTCGGCATGACGGTGAGCGTCATCGCCACGAACCTCACGCTCGCCGAGACGGTCCCGGCCCTGTCCGACCAGATCGATCGCAGCCGCCGCGAGCTCGTCGAGGCCCACGAAGCCGCCGCCGCGCTCGCCCGCGAGCTGGGCGCCCCGACCGCCTGAGCAGCCCCACACTGCGTCGACCCGTCACTTGTGGTCGCTTTGAGACGCCCAGAGCGACACAAAGTGACGGGTCGACGAGGGTCGCCTACTCCCCCGAGAGTAGAGCGGACGCGACGTACGGCGGATGCCGCGCGCGAGGGGCACGGATACGATCGAGCCATGCCGTACCCGGGCCGCGCTGACGACGAACGCGGAGACGAGAGCGCCCGCGCGGGGCAAGAGGAGCGCGCGCCGCACGAGTGGCCGGGCCGGCGCGGGTGGTCGGCTGGCGACGGTGCCGGATGGGGCCCGCACGGGAGGTGGAGCGGCTGGGACGACCTCGGCGCCGAGCCGCGCTTCCGGTTCTCGCGCTGGGCGCGGCTGTGGCTCCCGGTCATCATCTCGTTCGTGGTGCAGGTGCCGGCGGCGCTGTTCACGTGGCGCCTCCGTCGGCTCGTCACCGTCGGCGCCGACGAACCGTGGCACCTCGCGGCCCGCGTCGGTCTGGCTCTGCTCGGCGCACTCGCGCTGATCGCCGCGCGCCGCTTCCCGGGCCCGGTGGTCGCCGTGGTCTCGGCCGCCGCGGGCGCCTATGCGCTCCTGGTGGCCGGCGAGTTCGCTCCTCCCTACATCGCGCTCGCCTTCGCGGTCGTCAGCGCGGTGGTGCGCGGCGCGCGGGTCTGGGCCTGGTGGTCGCTCGGCGTGGCCTGGGTGCTCACGGTGGGCGCCGGCATCCTCATCGGCGTCGACTGGCAGCCCGCCGCCGTGGTGGCCGTCACCCTCGGACTCGTGCTGCTGCTGGGCATCGGCGAAGGCATCCGCACGCGCCGCACCCGCATCGACGAACTCCGCCGCCGCGCCGCGGAGCGCCGGCTCACCGAGGTGCAGGCCGAGCGCGTGCGCATCGCGCGGGAACTCCACGACGTGCTGGCCCACTCGCTCAGCCAGATCAACGTGCAGGCCGGCGTCGGACTCCACCTCATCGACACGCAGCCCGAGCTGGCGGCGAGCGCCCTGGCGAACATCAAAGACGCCAGCAAGAGCGCGCTCGACGAGGTGCGCTCGGTTCTCGGCGTGCTGCGGGCGGGCCAGGATGCCCCGGGTGCGGAAGAAGACGCCGCGCCCCTCGTTCCCGAACCCGACCTCTCGCGGCTGGAGGGGCTCGTCGCATCCGTCGTGTCACAAGGGCTCCCGGTCACGCTCGAGAACGGCATCGCGCCAGGCGCTGACGCCGCGCCCCGCACCGGCCCACCTCCGAAGGCGGTCCAGCTCGCCCTCTACCGCATCGTGCAGGAGTCGCTGACGAACGTCATCCGCCACGCCGACGCGACCCGCGCCACGGTCACGCTCGCGGAGACCGCGGAGGCCTACACGGTGTCGGTGATCGACGACGGCACAGTCGCGGGCTCGGGCGCGGCTACGCGTGCGGACCAGACCGCCAGGGCGTCGCGGGCGCGCGATGCGGCACCCGACGCGGAGCCGGTGCGCCTCGGCCGAGGCCTGCTCGGCATGCGCGAGCGCGCCGAGCTGCTCGGCGGCGAATTCTCCGCCGGGCCCCGACCCGACGGGGGCTTCGTCGTGGCCGCGTCCATCCCGCGCCGGCCGGATCTCTCGCCCGTGCCGCCATCCCCCTCCGGCGCATCGGCCTCGCCCGTCGCACCGACGACCTCCACCGCGCCGGCAGCACCGAGCGCGTCGACTGCACCGACCCCACCGAGCGAGCCGACCGCACCCACCCCACCGAGCGAGCCGACCGCACCCACCCCACCGAGCGAGCCGACCGCACCCACCCCACCCATCGCACCGACCCCGACGACCGCGCCGACACCTCCGACCCCGCCCACAGCTGGAGCCACGCCACCCGAGGAGGCCCCGTGATCCGCGTCGCCATCGCCGACGATCAGCAGCTCATCCGCGGTGGGTTCCGCAGTCTGCTCGAGTCGGAGCCCGACCTCCACGTGGTGGGCGAGGCCGGATCGGGAACCGAGGCCGTCCAGCTGGTGCGCACGCAGCACCCCGACGTCATCCTGATGGACATCCGGATGCCCGACGGCGACGGGCTCTGGGCCACCGAGCAGATCACCGCCGACCCCGAGCTCGCCGCGACGCACATCGTGGTGGTGACGACCTTCGAGCTCGACGAATACGTGGGCCGCGCCATCCGGGCCGGTGCGAGCGGGTTCCTGGTGAAGGACACCGAGCCGGTCGAGCTCATCCGGGCCGTCCGCGTCGTCGCAGCCGGCGACGCGCTGCTCAGCCCGGGCGTCACGCGCCGCCTGCTCGAGCGGGTGTCGCACGATCTCACCGACCGACCGGATGCATCCCGCCTCGACGCCTTGACGGCCCGCGAACGCGAGGTGCTCGCGCTGGTGGGCGCCGGGCTCACGAACGAGGAGATCGGCGCGCGGCTCTTCCTCAGCCCGCTCACCGCGAAGACCCACGTCTCGCGGATCATGTCGAAGCTCGCGGCCCGCGACCGGGTGCAGCTCGTCGTGATCGCGTATGAGACCGGGCTCGTGACACCCGGACGGGCGTAGGCGGCGTCGGCCTCTCCGCGCCCCGTACTCCCCCGGGCGTACGGGGAATGCCGCCCGTCGGCAGATTCGCCCGAAGGCCGATGCGGCGAGGCTGTGAACAGAGGGTTCCGCACCGGAGCCCGAGAGAGAAGGAAATCGTGTTCACAACCGTCGCGCTCGCATCCGTCGCCGCCCATGCCGGCCCCTTCGTGGGCGGTTTCGGCTTTCTGTTCTTCCTGATCCCGCTGTTCTGGATCGCCCTGTTCGTCATCCTCTTCGCCACCGTCGGCCGCCGCTGGCGCCGCAACGCCTGGGCCGCCCGCGGGTGGGACCAGCCCGGCCGCCGCGCCGAGTCGACGCTCGCCGAGCGCTTCGCGCAGGGCGACATCGACGAGGTGGAGTACCGGGCGCGGCTGGAGGTGCTGCGGGCGAACAGCTCCTATCCGCAGCGGTAGGGGGTGCCGGGAGGGGTGCCGCTTGTTGAGGGGGCGACCGGACGGGGGTACCGCCCCGCCGCCCTTCGGGCTCGCCCGGCCTTCGGCTGGGCGAGCCCTTATTGCTCGCGCCGCCGCTTCTGCGGCGCGAGGCGACATGTTCGGCTGAGGTCGCTGACGCGGCCTCGGCCTCACCCTGGGTCATCGAGCAGGGCCCGATACGTGCAGTCTCGGTGGGGGTTTTGCGGGAGAATATTTGTATGCACATTGACGAACTGCCATTGCCTACCGGTCCGGCTTCGCTGGCTGCGCTCGACGTCGCTCAGGAGTATCAGTCGGAGGCGTTCGTCAACCATTGCGTGCGGTCATATCTGTGGGGCGCGGCACAGGGGCGGCTCACGGGGCTCGCGTTCGACGAGGAGCTGCTGTTCGTGTCGGCGATGCTGCACGACCTCGCCCTCGAGCCGGAGTTCGACAACCACACCCTGTCGTTCGAAAACGCCGGCGGCCACATCGCGTGGGTGTTCGGAGCCGGAGCCGGCTGGTCGCGGGAGCGGCGCACCCGCGCGGCGGAGGTGATCGTGCGGCACATGTGGGACGAGGTCGACCCTGCTGTCGACCCCGAGGGCCACCTGCTCTGCATCGGCACCGGGCTCGACATCTCGGGCCGCAACGTCGAGCTCTGGCCCGAGACGCTTCGCACCGAGGTGCTCGAGCGCTACCCGCGCCTCACCCTGCGCGACGAGTTCCTGCAGTGCTTCCGCGACCAGGCCGACCGCAAGCCGGTGAGCTCGGCGGCGGATGCGATCGCGTCAGGGGTGGCGGGACGGCTGGACACCAACCCGCTGGAGTGACGAGGGTTCCGACTCGTCCCCACCCAGGTTGCTCCAACGAGACTGAACGCAACAGGCCCTTATCGACGACCCAGGGTGACGGCGAGGCCGCGAAGCGACCTCACCGGAACATGTCGCGCGGCGCCGGGCAGGGACCGGCGACGCCCGAGGACGCCGCGCGAAGCACGGCGCCCGAGGCAGCTAGCACCGCTAGCGTGACCGGAAAAGTCGGCGGAACACGCCCATGACACCAGAGCGCCGCGCCACGGCGGGGGCGTCACCCGCGCGCCACCCGAAGCGCTTCTGCAGCGCCGCCGCCACCAGCGCGAAGCGCGCCGCATCGAGCGCCACCGCCTCCCGCCGCATGCCATCCTGATGCAACCGGAACACCCGCTCGAGGCGCACCCAGCTGGGCCGGCCCGCCGAATCCCAGGCGCCGCTGCCGATGCCCACGTCGTATTGGTCGTCGTGCGGCTTCGAGGTGAGCTGCATCGCCAGCACCGTGCCCCGGGGCTCGGTGGCGACGACGAGCACCGGGCGATCCTTGCCCCGGCCGTCGTTCTCCTCGTAGGGCACCCAGGTCCACACGATCTCGCCCGGATCGGCATCGCCATCGGTCACCGGGTTGTACGCCACACCCACGCGGCCCACCGACCGGGGGTCGATCTCCACGGTGGCGGATGCGCCGTAGCGACCGGGACTGCCGCCCTGGTCGTCGATTCTGCCGCTCATACGCCGACCCTATCGCCCGACCTCGTTGTGCCTCGTCAACGATTTGCGAATTGCCGTCGTCACCTCCCGGCCGCAGGGCCGGGTCGGGGTTGAATATTCCCCTGGGGCGCCGATCCGCGACGTGCCCGAGCTCAGAGGATCCATGGACACGTCACTCCGCGCCCGCCGCCGTACGCGCATCCGTGCCGCCGGCACCGCCTTCCTCGTCGTGGCGCTCACCGCCGCGGCCGCCATCACCGGCGCACCGGCCGCCTACGCCGACGACTACCCCAGCTGGGACGACGTGATCGCAGCCCGCGGCAACGAGGCCGCGAAGCAAGACGAGATCACGAAGCTGCAGACCGTGATCGCCGACAACGAGGCGAAAGCCGCCGCCGCCCAGCTCAAAGTGGCCGAGACCTCCGACGCCTACGACAAGGCGAGCGCGGCCCTCACCGCCGGTCAGCTCAAGTCCGACACCCTGGCCGCCACCGCGGCGGCCGCAGCCACGAAGGCCGAGCAATCGAAGAAGCGGGCCGCGCAGATGGCTGCCCAGTTCGTGCGCTCCGGCGGATCCGACCTCACCACGATGCTTCTCACGAGCGACTCCTCCCATGTCGACGACCTGCTCGCCCAGCTGAGTGCCGCCAGTCAGCTCACCCAGTCGGTGAGCGCCGTCTATACCGCCGCCGAGCAGGATGCGAACACGGCGACGTCGCTCAGCCAACAGGCCGAGGTGGCTAAGCAGGAACTCACCGAACTCGCCGATGCCGCCCAGGCCGCGCTCGAGGCCGCTGCTGCGGCACAGCGCGAGGCGGTGGCCATCCTGCAGGAGAACTACGCCCACAAAGACGAGATGAATGCACAGCTCGCGAGCCTGCAGCAGAATCTCGCCACCACCGAGCAGCAATACCAGGCCGGTGTCGCGGCCCGAGCCGCGGCGGCAGCTGCTGCCGCGGCCGCTGCAGCAGCTGCCGCGCACCAGGGCGGTCAGGTCGTCGGCCCCGTCTCCGGCGATGCGCAGGCCCTCGCCGAGGAGCTCATGGGCTACGTCGCCGCCGGCCAGTTCTGGGGTTCCACGCCCGACCACATCTTCGAGATCGCCTGGATCGCGCAGGGCCAGGATGTCGCGAACTGCGGCATCGACGTCACCATCCTCCAGGCGATGGTGGCCGCCGTGCGAGCCTTCGGCAGCGCCGGGGTCAGCGACATCAGCCGCCGCTGCACCGGCCAGATCGAGGGCGCGGGCACCGCATCCGCGCACTATCGGCAGGGCGGCGGCCACGCGGTCGACTTCACCTCGGTGGGTGGCGTGCGACTGACGGGCGCCAACGACGCCTCGCTCAACCTGATCGCGGTTCTCGACCCGATGATGCCCAACGGATCGCGGGTGGGCCAGTCGCAGTGCCGCTACGCCGCGGGCGACGAGCCGAACTTCCAGAACTTCATCGATTTCGAGGACAGCTGCGACCACCTGCACGTCGACGATTTCTGACTCGACGGGGTCCACCCGCGTGGCGATATCGTGAGCACATGACCTCCCCCGCCTCCGGAGCGCTCGCGCAGGCTGCACCGAGCGTCAAGCGTCTCGTCCAGCTGTCGATCCCGGCGATCCTCATCGGCGTCGTGAGCGCCTTGCTGCTGTTCGGCATCGAGTGGGTCGCCGACCAGCTCGAGTCGGTGATCTGGGATGTGTTCCCGCACGCCGCGGGAATCGACCCCGACAACGGGTGGTGGATCTTCAGCATCCTCACGCTCACCGGGCTGGTGGTGGGCCTGTGCCTGTGGCTGGTGCCGGGTCACGGTGGCCGCGACTCCGCCACGACGGAGCTCATCGCCCCGCCGTTGCCCTTGAGCGCACTGCCCTCCCTCGCACTCGTGGCGGTCGTCGGCCTGGCCGGCGGAGTGAGCCTCGGCCCCGAGAACCCGATCATCGCCATCAACACCGGCCTCCTCGTCGCCCTCATCGCACGCCTCTGGAAGGCGATTCCCCCCGCGCTCGTGATCATGATCACCGCCGCCGCCACCATCGGCGCCCTCTTCGGCACCCCGGTGGCCGCCGCCCTGGTGTTCACCGGTGTCGTCGGTTCGATCGCGGGCGGCGGCGCGCTCTGGGACAAGCTCTTCCTCCCCCTGGTCGCAGCCGGCGCCGGCGCCATCACGATGCGCTTCCTGGGTCACCCGACCTTCGCCCTCCCGCTGCCCGCCTACGACACCGTGCAGCCGTTCGACCTGCTGAGCGCGGCTGTGATCGCCGCGGTCGCCGCCGTGCTGGGGGTGGGCGCCGCCGCCGTGTTCCCACGCCTGCACGGCGCCTTCCGCCTGCTGCGCAATCCGGTCTTCTACGTCACGGCCGGCGGCATCGTGCTCGGTGTGCTGGGCGCCATCGGCGGGCCGATCACCCTCTTCAAGGGACTGCAGCAGACAGCCGAACTCGCCACGAACCGCGCCGACTACACCGTCGAGGCGTTGATCGTGATCGTGCTGGTCAAGGTGGTGGCGCTCACCGTCGCTGCGGCCGCCGGCTTCCGGGGCGGCCGCATCTTCCCGTCCGTGTTCATCGGCGCCGCCGTCGGCGTGCTGGCCAATGCCCTGGTCCCCGGCATCCCGGTCGCCCTCGCCGTGTCGGCCGGTGTGCTCGGCATGGTGCTCGCCGTCGCCCGCGACGGCTGGATCGCCCTCTTCATCGCCACGGCGGTCAGCGGCAGTCTCATCATCCTGCCCGTGCTCTGTCTCGCGATCCTGCCGACCTGGCTGATCGTCACGAAGGCCCCCGAGATGATCGTGCACCCCGACGGCGACAAGCCGATCCCGCTCGCCGGATCCGGCGTCGCGGCCACCGCTCCCTGAGGGCGTGACGGAGCACAGACGCCGAGGCGTCGGTACTCCGTCACAGGGCTCAGCGCCAGAACCCGGCGAGCCTCGCAGCGAGAGCTCGCCCCTGATCGAAACCGGCTCGTGCCGAAGCGGGACGCGAGGCGAGATTCATCATGGAACCGCCGAACGCCGCGAGCGAGTCACCGTCGGGCAGCACGGTCTCGACGCTGCTCCCGCCTGCCCTCAACTCGTCGACCTGCACGGCCAGCTGCATTCCCCAGTCGAGCGGCAGCAGCGTGCGCCCGCCGAGGGGCGAGAGCACCAGCACCCGCTGGTATCCCGCGGCCAGGTCGGCGTTCTCACTGGATCGCCGGTAGCCACCGTCGATGTATCGGCGGGCGCCGATGCGATAGGCGAAGCCGCCGGCGCAACTGGCGGCCACCGCATCAGCCAGGTCGACCCCGCTGTCACGGTCGAACACGACCGGTTCGCCGGTGTGCGCATCCACGGCCGTGATCGCGATGCGGTGTTCGGGCCAGTCCTGGCCGGGTAACCGGGCGGCGACGGTCGATCGCCAGCGCCCGTGCTCCGAGCCGTCCGACGTGACGTCCTTCGCGAGAGCCGCCGCGCCCTGCCGACGGCGCATGTCGACGACGTCCGCGGAGGCGGCGATGATCTCGGTCATCCGGCGCAACTGGTCGTCGGGTGAGCCGACGAACCCGCGGGAGCCGTTGGTTGCGACCGGGGCATGCCGTTGCGGGACCGGGGTGGAGAGGATGTCGGCATACAGCCGGGCCGGGCTCGCGCTGGTGATCTGAGCGGCGGCGGTCGATCCGGCCGACGTGCCGATCATGAGGTCGGCTTCGGTCACGTCGAGCCCGGAGTCGGCGAGCCCGGCGATCACGCCGATCAGCCAGGCGTTGCCGGCGGAGCTGCCGCCGCCGAGCACCAGGGCGCGCTCACGCGAGGGCGCAGAAGGAGACGTTTCGTGCAGAGAAGAAGGTTGTGTGTTCATGGGGGTGCCTTTCGCGATGCGAGGAGGGCGCTCCCGGTGGCGACTACGTCAGTCGCGCGATCGTGCACTGCGAGGGAGCACCCGTTACGGATACTGCGTTCATGGGTCTCACCTCCTGCCGATAGATCTGACGGGTCACGATCGCCCGTACGCTAGCACGCGGCCCGCACGGTGCACAACCGCCGCAGTTCCCCCGCCATCCCCGTTCACGACGGTCGTACAGCGTCACGCCGCCGCGTCAGAAAGGCGATCTCGGCCGCGTTGCCGGCCAGGCCGATCGCGGTGTCGTACGCCTCGCGCGCTGTCGAGACCCGGCCCAGGCGCCGCAGCAGATCCGCGCGTGCGGCATGGTAGGCGTGATACCCCGCCAGCTCGGGCTCGAGGTCGTCGACGAGCGCGAGGCCCGCTTCCAGCCCGTCGCGCTCCCCCACAGCGATCGCACGGTTGAGCCGCACGATCGGCGAACCGTCGAGCCGCACCAGCTGGTCGTAGAGCGCCACCACCTGCGCCCAATCGGTCGCGTCGCCGTCGGTGTGCACGGCGTTGATGGCGGCGAGCAGCTGGTAGCGCCCCGGCGCGATGCCCGAAGCCAGCCGGGAGCGCACGAGCGCGTGTCCTTCAGCGATCTGCGCGGCATCCCACTGTCCTCGGTCTTGATCGCCCAGGGGCACCAACTCGCCCGCCGATGAGACCCGGGCCGAACGGCGCGCATCGATGAGCAGCATCAGGGCGAGCATCCCGGTCACCTCGCCGGCGTCGGGGAGCAGTTGGTGCAGCATCCGTGAAAGGCGGATGGCCTCACCCGTCAGCTCCTCCCGCACGGGCGCGGTGTCGGGTGCGGATGCCAGATACCCCTCGTTGAAGATGAGGAACAGCACCGCCAGCACCCCGGTCAACCGCGCGGGGAGGTCCTCGGCCGACGGCACCCGGAACGGGATGCCCGCCGCAGAGATCTTCGCCTTGGCGCGCGTGATGCGAGCCCCCATCGTGGTGTCCTGTACGAGGAACGCGCGGGCGATCTCGGGCACGCTGAGTCCACCCACCATCCGGAGTGTCAGCGCGACGCGCGCCTCCATCGCGAGCGCCGGGTGGCAGCAGATGAAGATCAGCCGCAGCCGGTCGTCGTCGATGGCGCCGAGCGGTTCAGCGCCTGAATCGTCGACTCTGCCGTACACGAGCTCGGCCTCCCTGTGCTTGGCGTCGCGGGTGCTCTCGCGGCGCATCCGGTCGATCGCCTTGCGGGTCGCCGTGGTGGTGAGCCAGGCGCCGGGGTTGGGCGGGATGCCGTCCACCGGCCACCGCTCGATGGCGGTCGCGAAGGCTTCCGCGGCCGCGTCTTCGGCGATGTCGAGATCGCCGAACCGTTTCGCGAGCGTGGCGACCACCCGCGCCCACTCCTCGCGGTGGGCGCGGGTCAGAGCATCCTGCGCGTCTATTGGGGCTCCGGGAGGACGGGCCGCAGCTCGAGTCGCCGGTTGCAGGCCTTCGAGCCTTCGGCCATGAGCTTCAGGGCGACGTCGAGGTCGGGCGCTTCGATGATCCAGAACCCGGCGGCCCATTCCTTGGTCTCGACGAAGGGGCCATCGCTGAAGATCGGTTCGTCGCCGCGCCCGTCGATGACGGTCGAGACGGTGGGATCGGCGAGACCGGCCGCGAACACCCAGTGTCCGCCGGCCTGGAGCTTTTCGTTGAAGGCGTCGATGGCCACCATCTCCTCGGCTGTGCCCGAGTTGCTGCGGCCGTCGATGACGTTGACGAGATACTGCATGATCCGATCCTGCCCCTATTCCGCGTTCCGTGGCTGAGGTCCGACGCCCTCGGGGATGCCGGTGTGCAGCGTCGGCTTGTAGACGAGCTTCACCGTGCGCCCGTCGAGCACGGTCGACTCGAGGAGCTCGAGGTCGAACTCGGCGCCGTCGTGCAGGAGAGCGGCGTAGCCCGACTTGCCCGTGACGGCCGGGAACACCATGACCTCGAGCCGGTCGACGAGGCCGGCGGCCAGCAGGGCGCGGTTCAAGGAGATGCTGCCATGCGATCGCATCGGAACATCCGTGGTGCGCTTCAGTCGTTCGATCGCGGTGACGGCGTCTTCGTTGATGACGGTGGAGTTCTCCCACTCGAGCGGCTCTTCGAGGGTGCTCGAGAACACGATCTTCGGCAGGGCGGTCAGGCTGTCGTAGTAGGGCTCGTCGAAGATCTTGACGAACTTGCTGAACCCCCGGAAGGTGTTCGCGCCGAAGACGAGCACCTGCTCCTGCTCGAAGGTGCGCACGCGGTCTGCGATGATCTCGGGGCCCTCTTTGCCCCAGTATCCGGGCCAGCCTTCCGCCGATCCGTAGCCGTCCAGGCTGCTGAAGAAGTCGACGGTCAATGTGGTGCTCATGATGGTTCTCCCTGTTCGTCGTGCGGGCCGCCCCCGGTGGGTGCCTTCACTCCTGCTACGAACGGGCCGGGGTCATTTCGACAGGTCGGCGGAAATTCGCCGGGCGCCCGGGTCCAGTCGACGTACGGCGTCATCCCGTCAGCCCTCGCACGAGAGCGATGACAAGGCAGATCGCTCCGACGACCATGATCCCGATCGCCCACAGGCGGGCATATCGCACGTCGTTCTCTGTCGCCTCTCGCGAGCCGGGCCATCCGCGCGCTCGCATCCGCGCTAAGGATCGGGCGAAGACGAGCATCACGATCCCGACGACGACCAGGAGGATGCCGAAGAAGATCAGAAGCGCAGGGTCGTATGCCGCTCGGGCGTAGATCGCCACCGTCATGCTCGGAGTGTATCGGGCGGCAGTCACCGCTCACGCGGCACGGTGGTCGCTCACCAGCCTCACGGCTCCACTACTGTGGGCGCATGAACGACGTCGGGCTCGCCTACTCGCGTCGAGCTGCCGAGTACATCGAGCTCTTCGGCGAGATCGGCGCCGCGCATCCGTCGGATCGCCACCTCATCGCGACCTGGGCCGACACGCTCGAGGGGCCCGTGATCGATGCCGGGTGCGGACCGGGCCACTGGACCGACCACCTCGCCGAACGGGGACTCGATGCCCGTGGTGTCGACCAAGTGCCCGAGTTCATCGCTCGCGCCCGCAGCACCTACCCAGGGGTACCGTTCACGCTCGGCAGTCTGAACACGCTCGACGCGGAGAGCGGTTCGATCGGCGGGGTGCTCTCGTGGTACTCCCTCATCCACCACGAGCCGAGCACGATCGGGATGCCGCTACGCGAGTTCCGCCGCGTGCTGCGACCCGGCGGCGAAGTGCTGATCGGGTTTCTCGAGGGGCCCGTGGTGGAGGGATACGCGCACGCGGTCACCCCCGCCTACCTGTGGTCGGTCGACGCCCTCGGCGAGGAGTTGCAGTCGGCCGGTTTCGAGGTGACCGAGTCGCACGTTCGAAAGACCGCGGGGCAGCGTTCGCAGGCGGCGATCATCGCCCGCACTGCGCAAGACACGCACGAGGCACCTCAAGAGCGATAGGGCGAGCGCCTACGCCGTGGCGCCCGCGCCGCCCGGCAGCGCGCCCGCGCCGCGCAGGCTGCCCATCGTCGGCCCGGCCGGGTTCTGCAGCCAGCACGCCAACGCGCGATCGCCGGCGGCCCACGAGCCGTCGGAGGGGTAGACCATCTGCATCCCGTAACCCGACTGCTCCCACGGCACCCCGAGAAACTCCGAAACGGCCGGGGTGCACTGCGCGGCCGCGGCATCCGACAGCCACTCGGCGCCCGGATAATCGGGCCCGGCCGCTGCCTCGTCGACCGAGCCCACGTAGACGACCTCGGCGTCGTGTGCCTGATCGCATGACACGACGTCGGGCTGATCCATCTCCTGTTCGGCTTCGGTGGCCTGGCCGACGCCCGTGACGCACGATCCGACCGCGATGACGGGTTCGAAGGATGCCGGGGCCTGCGCGTTTCCGGCCGCTCCGCCACCCGATCCGAGCGCCGTCGCAGGTGCGCCGATGCCGCCGCCGTATCCGTTCGCCGTGAGCAGCCCGAGGATGGCGATCGACGTCACCGCGATTCCCAGCGGCGCGAGGAACATCGCGACCCGACCCCCGGCGGTACGGCCGCGCAACAACCCGATCAGGGTCGGCAGCGCTCCGAGCGCGCCGAGGAAGAGACTGAGCGCGGCGCTCCAGGCCACGGCCGCGGCCACCGACGGGTCGGCGAGATACGTGTCGGTCAGCCAGCTCCAGAAGCCCGGTTCGGAGAGCCCGCCGAACGTCGGCTCACTGGGTGCGTACATCGTGCTCGCGTCGAACAGCATCGAGGCGCCCACGCAGACGAGGATGGTGACCGATGCCACCACCGAGATGGCGACGGCGCCGCGAGTCGACACGTGCCCCTTCGCGCCGTAGCGGAAGAGTGCGGCAGCCCCGAAGGCCGTGCCGAACGCGACGATGCTCGAGATCCAGCCCGACTGCCAGATGATCAGCCACACCGGCACCGCGATCGGAACCACCAGCAGCGAGTAGCCCAGCCCCCGGCCGAAGTACCGGTCGTCATCCCGACCCCGCCTGCGCTCGGACGCGCCCCATCCGTAGTCCCCGTTCGACACCGTCGCCACCCCGCCTGTTGCTCGCGCCCGCGCAGATCCGGGCTGTCCGGAGGACACTCTATCGACACCTGTCGTCGATCAGGTGACGTGGTTGCCCAGCGCGGGCTAGTGGTTCGGGAGGCCACGAGCGCGATGGGAAGTCTGTCCACGTCTCCGCCGGCGGTAGCGCGGCGGCAGGTTGAGCGGCGGGTAGTCGGCGCCCGATTTCACGAACGTCGGTGGTCACATGCATTTCGGGAGGAGGAGACGATCACCGTGCCCTGTTCAGGCTGAGGTGTCCTTCTCCTCCTCCCGAAACGGAAGGCGAACGCTGAGCGAGTCGGCCGGCGACCCTATTTCGTGCCGGCGGTGGCCGCCGCCAGCGCGTCGACCAGCGAGTCGAGCCCCCACGGCAGCGACAGCGCGGTGGGCGGGGAGACCGCCGAGATGTTCGAGGTGCCCACGACCTGCGCCACGTGCCCGGACGCCACCGCGGGAATGACGGATGTCTGCGGGGCGGTCAGGAACGAATCCGCTTCGTCCTGCGTGGTGGCGTAGTCGACCAGCACGTCCGAGCTCAGCTTGTCGAGCTGCTCGTAGCTCAGCGTGTAGTAGAAGGTGGAGTCGCCGTTCGCCAGCTCGTCGACCGAGGGGGCGTTCACGAAGCCGAGGTCGAGCAGGAACTCGACCCGCGGGTCTTCCTTCTTGTACACGTAGAACGTGCCCGCCGAGTCGACGACCGCGGCGATGGTCTTGCCCTTGAACTCCGGATGCGCAGCCGCCGCGGCAGCGATCTGGGAGTCGATGTCGGCCAGCACCGTCTCCGCCTCGGCGGACTTGCCGAGCGCCTTGCCGACCGTGGTCACGACGTCGCGCCACGGGGTGCTCCACGCCTGGTCGGGGTAGGCGACGGTGGGGGCGATCTGCGACAGCGTCTCATACTGCTCCTCGGTGATGCCCGAGTAGACGGCGAGAATGACGTCGGGGTCGGCCGCGGCGATCGCCTCGTAGGGTGGCTCGTCGGGCGACTCGGGCAGCACCGTCGGGGTGTCGACCCCGGCCTTGTCGAGGGCGTCGGCCACCCACGGCAGCACGCCGTCGGAGTTGCCCGCGTAAGAGTCGAACGGGATGGCGACGGGGATCGTGCCGAGCGCGATCGCGGCATCCGTGCTCCCCCAGCCGAGCGTCACGACGCGCTGCGGGTCGGCGGGAACGGTGGTCTCGCCGAAGGCGTGCTCGATGGTGACGGGTCCACCGGCGTCGGCTTCGGCAGACGAGGTGGATTCGGCGCTGCTGCCTCCGGCGCATCCGGCCAGCACGAGGGCGGTGGCGACGGTGGATGCGACGAGAGCGGCCAGCTTCAGGCGTCGGGGCATGGATGTTCTCCTGCGAGTCGGGGCTGTGGATGCGACAGAATGTCGCGCAGTAAGGATTGCCTTACCTAACTACCCTAACGCATCCGCTCCCCCGATTTCAGCCCCGCCCGTGGAACCGACCCATCGGCACCACCATCGGGGAGCCGCTCACGGGGTCGTCGATGACGAGCGACTCGAGCCCGAACGCCTCCTTGACCAACGACGCCGAGATGACGTCGCGAGGCCCGCCCTCGGCCACGATCCGCCCCGCCGACATCACCACGAGGTGGTCGGCGTAGCGGGCGGCGAGGTTGAGGTCGTGCAGCACCATCACGACGGTGGTGCCGCGCTCCTGGTTGAGTTCTTGCAGCAGGTCGAGCACCTCGATCTGGTGGGTGACGTCGAGGAAGGTGGTGGGTTCGTCGAGCAGCAGGATGTCGGTCTGCTGAGCGAGGGCCATGGCGATCCAGACGCGCTGGCGCTGTCCGCCCGAGAGTTCTTCGATGTGGCGGGCGGCGAGGTCGTCGGTGCCGGTCGAGCGGAGCGCATGCGCCACGGCTTCGTCGTCGGCCGCCGTCCACTGCCGGAACAGCCCCTGGCGCGGGAAGCGCCCGCGCCCCACGAGATCGGCGACGGTGATGCCCTCGGGAGCGATCGGCTGCTGCGGAAGCAACCCGAGCACGGTGGCGAGCTGCTTGCTCGGGTACTTGTGCACATCCGTGCCGTCGAGGGATGCGACGCCCTCCTCGGGCCGCATCAACCGCGCGAGCGCCCGCAGCAACGTCGACTTGCCACACGCGTTCGGCCCGACGATGACGGTCACGCGCCCGTCCGGCACCACGAGGTCGAGCCCCTCGACCACCCGCCGCCCCTCGTACCCGAGCGCGAGCCCCTCGGCCCGCAGTTCATGCGAGGTCATGCAGCCCCTCTCCTTCGGTCGATTTCATCGCAGCAGGCGAGCCGGATGCGCGCGGTCGCGCTGGTCCTCTCACCGCCCGCTCGGTCAGGTCCCGTGGGCAGCGGGGGTGGGTTCGGCGCACGGCTCATGCGGCCCCCTTCGTTCGGTTGCCCCGCGCCAGCAGGAGAAGCAGGACGGGCGCGCCGATGATGCCCGTCACGATGCCGACGGGCACCTGCAGCCCAGGGAAGGCGTGCTGCGCCACGATGTCGGCACCCGTCACCACGACGGCCCCCACCAGCGCGCTCGTGACGAGCGCCGGCCCCGTCCCCCCGAGCAACCTCCGCGCGATCGGCGCCGACACGAAGGCCACGAACGCCACGGGCCCGGCCGCCGCAGTGGCAACCGCCGCGAATCCGACGCCCACGAGGGTGAGGAGCAGCCGGGTGCGGGTGACGCGCACCCCGAGTCCGGTGGCGGCTTCGTCGCCGAGTTGGAGCATCCGGAGCCGCGGTGCGAGAACAGCGAGCGCCACGGACAGCACGAGCGCCCCGACGGCCGTCACCACGAGCTCGGCGGGCTGCACGGTGCCGATGCTGCCGACGAGCCACACCAGGGCGGATTGCGCGTCGCGCACGTCGGCGCGGGTGAGCAGGTAGCCGATGATGGCCTGGGCGAGAAAGGCGAGGGCGATGCCGATGAGCACGAAGCGGGAGCCGACGGCCCCGGATCGTCCCGAACTCCCGACGGGCCCGAAGCCACCCGCGAGCAGAGTGATCGCCGCCGCGACGATCACGGCGCCCCCGAAAGCGGCGAACGAGACGGAGATGCCGCTCCATCCGAGAAGCAGGATGGCGCCGACGGCCGCGCCACTGGCTCCTTGCGAGATGCCGATGATGTCGGGGCTCGCGAGCGGGTTGCGCAGCAGACTCTGGAACACCGCGCCGACGAGCCCGAAGCAGGCACCGATGAGCAGTGCGAGGGTGAGACGGGGAAGACGGAGACCTTGCACGACGAAGCGGTCGCCGCCCGGTCCCTGGCCGAACGCGGCGGCCAGCACGTCGCCGGGCGCCACGATCCGGTTGCCGAGCATGAGCGCCAGAATGGCGAGCACCACGAGAACGGCGACGAGGATGCCGGTCACCACGAGAACACGCCGACGGGTCGCCGAGCGCACGGCTCCGAGCATCCGGATGTCTGAGTCGAGTGTCGACGTCACCGGATCACCGCCCGGTCGCGGCGCACGAGCACGATCAGCAGGGGTGCGCCGATGATGGCGACCACGATGCCCGCTTCGAGTTCGGCGGGCTGGGCGATGAGCCGCCCCACAGTGTCGGCGAGCACGAGCAGGATGGCGCCGAGCGGGATGGAGTAGGCGAGAATCCACCGGTAGTCGGGCCCCACGATGCGGCGGGCGACGTGGGAGACGACGAGTCCGACGAAGACGAGGGGTCCGGCGAGGGAGGTGGCCGATCCGCAGAGCAGGATGATGGCGATCCCGGCCACCGCGCGGGTGAGGCCGACGCGCTGGCCGAGGCCGCGGGCCACGTCGTCGCCGAGGGCGAGTCCGTTGAGGCTGCGGCCGAGGAGCAGCGCCAGGATCGCGCCCACGACGAGGAAGGGAAGGAGCGGCGGAACGGTGCCGAGATCGCGGGCGACGAGCGAGCCGACCGACCAGAACCGGTACTGCGCGAGGGTGTCGAGGTCGCGTAACAGCACGAGGGTGATGACGCTCGTGAGCACGGCGGTAACGGCGGCGCCCGCGAGCGTGAGGGAGAGCGGGGTGGGTCCGTTGCGTCCGGACGCGACGGCGTAGACGATCACGGCGGCGAGCGCGGCGCCGAGAAATGCGAACCACACGTATCCACTGGGCGCGCCGACGCCGAACACGGCGATGGCCACCACCACGGCGAGGGAGGCGCCGGCGTTGACGCCGAGCAGTCCCGGATCGGCGAGCGGATTCCGCGTCAGCCCCTGCATGAGCGCCCCCGCGAGCCCGAGGGAGGCGCCGGCGACGAGCCCGATCACGGTGCGGGGCACGCGCAGGTCGAGCACCACCATCTGCTCGGTGGCGTCGGCGCTGTGGCCGGTGAGGGCGGCGATGACGGCGCTCAGGTCGATAGCCCGCGACCCGAGGAAGAGGCTCGCCCCCACGGCCAGCAGCACTACCACGAGCAGGGCGACGAGCCCGAGGATGCGCGCGAGCCGCCGCCGCACGAGCGCCGGGCCGGGTGCGGATGCGGGCGCCGAGCCCGCGGGTCCCGCGACCGTCGCCGGCGCGGGGCGCGTCACTGCGCTTCGGCCTTGCCGCGACGCCAGTAGCCCATGAAGGCCACGCGGTGCCGGTCGACCCCCACCTCGGTGACGAGCAGCCGCCGCATCGCCTTGATGCACGCGGACTCCCCCGCCAGCCACGCGTAGAAGTTGGTCGACGGATGCTCGGCGTCGGGCTCCGGCGAATCCCACAGCATCTCCACGTCGACGTCGATGTCGGCGAGCTCCTGCTCTTCGGCGGCGAGCGCCGGGGCGATGCGGTCGCGGTGTTCTCCGACCCACGCGCGCACGGCGTCTTGCAGGTCAGGGTTCCCGGATGCGCGCCCCAGCCACGTGACGGACACGTCGGCATCCGTGCTGATGTCGACGGCGTCATCCGGATGCGGCACTTCGATGAACGCGTGCGCCCGGGTGCCGGCGGGCAGCGATTCGAGGATGCTGCAGATGGCGGGCGCGGCGGTCTCGTCGCCGGCGAGCAGGTAGTCGATGGCGTCGCCGGGTCGCCAGTCGAGGCCGAGCCTGTAGTCGACGCTGAGGTCGTCGGGCCCGACGATGACGATCTCGTCGCCCTCTTTAGCGCGTGCCAGCCAGTTAGCGGCGGGACCCGCGGGCGCGTCATGCCCCTCGTCGTGCACGACGAAGTCGACGTCGAGCTCGCGCTCGGCCTGCCGGATGGCGCGCACGGTGTAGGTGCGGAACGGGTTGCGCTCGGACTCGTCGAGCTCGCGCCACCGCTGATACCAGGTGCCGGCGGCGAGCACGTCGGGATCGAACCATCCGCACTCCCCGTACCCGCCGTCGGCGTGCGGGAGCACGACCTTGATGCGCTGGTCGAGTCCGGCGCTGCCGAACGTCGCGAACTCCTCGCCCGTGAACGTGACCCGTTTGAAGCTAGGGCTCACCTGCACGATCCGCGCCACGGTGGCGCGGTAAGGCCGGTACGAGGGTCGCTTGTCGCGCACGGTCTCGGAGCTCGCAGCATAGGTAAGCATTACCTAAGTATGCCAGGCCGCCTCGATGGGTGTCTCCGCCTGGTTGAACCTCGCCGCATCTCAATGTGCGGCTAGGCGAGACATGCCTTATTAGCTCTCGTCACAAGTCCTCACTTTGCTTTGCGAGCAACTTTTGGCGAATCCCGACAATCGCTGTCTCCCAGTTGTCGGCAAGCTGAGCTGACTTGATCATGCGGTGCACCGCGTTGGATACGTCTCGGGCGGGCTTTCGCAGCATTTTACTCATCCCGGCAAGCGCGTCGAGGGAGCTCTTGAACTGGCCAAAATTCTCCATCGCTTCTCGCGTGGACCTAGCAAGCCCGCCGATGCTATCGAAGAAATCTCCGGTGTCGTCATTAACCATTTCTGGATGTTCGTCGAGATACGCAAGAACTCCGGACAGTTGAGCATCCACGTTCGCCATCTGCTCTTCAAACTCGAGCGTCAGGCCATCAAGTTCATTTGCCTTGGGTTGAAGTTCTGTCGCGAACTTCGCGATGACTCCCAGACGCTGCTGCGCTGTCGCCCCGCTGTTGTTCGCAGACTGCATGTCTGCCGACGACAGCACGGCCAACTGCCCCATTCCCTCAACCACCTCGCCAATATTCGCTGTAGTAGCGACAACAGAGGGAACCACTAATTCGAATGCTGCGATCCGCTCAATGAATCCGTCGCCTTCCAACTCCGGATCGTACAATTCGGCTTCGCTCTCCGCAGTGGGCGGCTCTTCGATCTCTAGAAAGCTGGCACCTCCCGCGCTTCGTTCGTTCCAAAGGCGCGTCGCAGAGACCTCGCCGCTTCCTTCGGCCAAACCAATACTGAGCGCGCGTTCCAACTCCTTTCGCGCATCGATTAGCCCTCGCTCAGAACGCGAAAATTGGATGGTGCGGATTGCTGAAATATCGAAAGGGAGTTGGCCGTACTCTCCGATCTGAATTGTGAGTAGCGGCTTGGTGTGTCGTAAGCCAAGCTCGTACATGACGTTCGGATTACCGCCGCTCAGATCAGCAATCACAACCTCATCGTCGCGCAACCGCCGAAATACTTGTTCCGTGATCTCGCCGGTCGCGGCAATCTGGTCTGCTCGCACCGGATCAAGACCGAATGCGACGCACGCGGGACGCACCACTTTCTCGAATACGTCAAGGGCATCCTCGTAGATATCCCGCGCTGGGTCCCCTATTGGTGCGAATTTACTTCCGATTGGGCCAATCACGAAGCAGCGAAGAATCCGGCTTTCCAGGGTCATCGGGTCAGTCATGCGGCGACTGGCTCCTTTCGAGTAATCGTTCCGCCAACGCTAGACCAGTGGTCGCGTCCGCTTGTGTGCATCGCTGAATTGAGTATTGAGCCTTATGTTTGATGCTGAGCGCGCGCTGGAGTTGGCGACTTGCAGCACGATCAAGGCCTGCCAGGGTGCGAGTCGCTCGATTGTGATCGGCGGCGTTCGAAATTAGGCCCCCGTGGCTCAGAATAATCGCGTCAGACGCATTGATCGATGCAGATACGCTCATGCTGACAGCCGCGTCGAATGCTCCCGATTCGAATGCGTAGTTTGCCATGATGAAAAATTCCTCCGCCTTCGCGATCTTCGATCTGACCGCTAGACGCAATTCAGGCGACGGCACGCCCAAACTCTACGGCAGACCCATTTCGTTTTGGCGGCAGGAGTAGCCAAGTGCGCCTGCGCGGGTATCGACTCCTTGCCCGGGAGATGCAGCGCTCACGCGGTGGTATTGCCATAGGTCGTACCGACTACGGGACCACGCGGATCTAGAACGTGAGCAGCCGTTGCTCATCGTCGCGCTCGTCACCTCAAAGCGCGCCGATCAGGACTTGATTCCAACTCGTCCGCACATTGGGAGCGACCGGATTACTCTAGGATGCCAGGTCGTTCATCGTCCGCCGGATCGCTGCATCGTCAATTTCCACGCGGTCACTGAGCGTCTGCGTCGGCCAGACCTGAGTCCAGCCCGGCCCTGGTTCACGAAAGAAGCTACTCCATCGGCGCGCTGCAATCGCAGGGTTGATCTGGCGAGTGAGGAGCGCAACCCTACCAAGTGCGACTACGTGGTTACCAAACTGCGCTCGCGGCGGACTAAGTGCGGAACCGGTGACGTCGCTGGCGAAAAAGAAGATGCGGTTTGCGAGCATCACTTGGTCGGGCGATGACCGAGTCGCGGCGTACACGCGTGTCGCTCGACTAGGGCGCAGTTCCGTGGCGTCAGCAATCTGCTCGGTACTAAATGATGAGCCATCGACTCGCTCATTCTGAAGGGCGATAGCGACCTTGCATGCCCAACGAGCCAGGGTGAAACTGCCAAAGGGCTGCAGCGCGGGCAAGCCCATGTGCGTCATTGGCGCCAGAATAGGCTTGGTAGCTTCCTCAAGGCTACTCATCCAGCCGTTGTTGCACGAAAAACAAACTGAGGTTGTCGCGTGGAGCGGATGATCGATAGCACGTGTGGGCAACTTGTATCGGATATTCGAACCCGTTCCGAAGACGGGAATGTATCCAGGCAGGGACTCGCGTCGCATACGAGGATCTCGGGCCGCGTAGCCTTGTTCCACTGTCGGCAGTTTCCGCGCCCACTTAGGAATAATGTGCTCCTGCGTGCTCTGGCTCCGAGGGATGAGTACACGACAAAAGGCGCAGCGCTTTCCAGTTGACTCAGTGCCAGATCGGGTCGGCCGCACCGTCAGAGGGTCAGCACGCTTCACCAGTCAATCGTCACATAGCGCGCCGCCCCTCGCATCACCTACGGCACCTGTAAATCAGGACCTGTAGCCATAGGGTCTGCCTGTTGACATGGGCGAAGCATCGAGAGTGAGCTAGACGCTCGACGCTACGTAGTTGATGAGCGCTTCTCGCACTACGTCCGATACCGTTCGCCCTTCGCTCTCCGCCTTAGCAACTGCAGCTGCGTAGAGGTCGGCTGGGATACGGAATCCATGAATCGGCGTCTTGGGCACAATTTAGTGTGACACGACGCGCGTGATTTTTTATCAGTTTTTGCTTGACCAGTGTTCGAACACTGCTTAAAGTGGACCCATGCAGCCAACAAAATGGAGCTGATCGTCGGGGTTCCCGACCAGCTCGAACGGACGGCTCGTCTTATTGCCGCGGCACGAGGCGAGGACATCAATGCAGTGGTCTGCGCGGCCCTGCGCGAATACGTCGGGGCGGTGCCACGATGAACGTGCACGAGCGGTTCAGCAACCGGCTCCGGCGCTGCCGACACTGCGGCATCCGGGTACCCCGCGGGAAGATGATCTACAACCACCGGGCCTGCTCCGAGGACTGCGCCGACCACCTGTGGCTCAAAGACACATACGGGCCGGACTTCTACTAGAGGCGCCGTGCATCCGCGGGATGCGGAGGGGGCTTCCACTCGAGTCGTATATTCGGTCTGCTCAGCGCTCGCGCGGCGGGTCGGAAACGTGTCTCGGTCGGAGCCTCCCCCGCAAGTCGCCGGTCCGGCCGGCTCGCAATGAAGTGATCGCCCTAGTTGCCCATTCGGTACTGCGGATAAGGCACCCAGCGGGCAATTTCATCGGGCGGGACATTGGGACATACCAGTAACAACGGGACGCCCGCGCCCCGCGTAGGTGATTTACGCCCGCTGGACGACCAGACGGCGTAAGGCAGTTCGCACCGGGCACCAACATGGTGATTCGTCATCCTGCTACACAGGCAAACGAGCGCCTGTCGGAATAAGCCGCACTTGAGCGGCTTGCTACGCCGAGCGTGCTTGCTCACCTCGTGGATCACTGCGAGGTCGTGCACCCCACGGATGTGACCGGTGGACGATCCCTCAGCGTCCGAACTTCCCGGTCGTGCGCTTGGACTCCCACCGGTCCAGCTGGTGCAGTTCCTCCCGTGAATGACCGACCGCCGACATCGCTTCCTTGATGCGGGGGAGCGAGAGATTTTCTGCGACTGCGCGTTCAAGCAGCCTCGGCATCATTTCATCGGTCTGCCCATTCCGATCCCACCCGTTATTGCCGATGAAGTGCAGTGTTTCGAGAATTTCGTATTGTTCCTTGGTGAAACCGATCCAAGAAGGATTTGCGGGCGGAGGCATCATGCCTCCATTCTCCTGCTCTCCCTGAGCGCCCGTTACTCGACCCGATCTCTTGGAGGGCGCTATCTGCGGCTATGGCAACTTCCACTTGGCCTTACCATCGCTGAGCGTCAGGCTTAGTTCGCCGTCCATTTCGTGCAAGGTCAGTCCGAGAGAATCGAAGAGATTTGGGTCGTGACCGAATGTGTCAGACAGCGACAATGTTGGACCGCTCACTTCACTGAGCGGCAATGGTGTCTCGATCATGGTCCAGCGTCCGGAAACATCGATGTCTTCGTCTCGAACGATCTCGGTGTCGTCAACCGCCAGGAGTCGCAGTGGCACGTCTGTCAGTTGAAAGGTGCCGTCGGCGCGCAGTTCGAGATCGCCATCGCTTCTCGACGCCCACGAGCCAACGAGGTCCCGAGGAACAAGGGTCTCCGGGGGCGGGGTCGACGGAGCCTCAACACGCGTCAAGGTCAGATGCGACGGGAAGTCGATGTCGCCGTAGTAGAGGACTAGTTCGCTGCCCTGAGGGTTTAGACGGACGCTGCTGTAGATTCCCTCTCGCGCCGTGTCGCTCAGCGACACGTCAATGTCGGCGCCGGGCGTCCAGAATGACCAATCGCCGGTCGAATCGATCGTGTCTGCCCAGCTGAGTTGCGCTGGTCGGTCAGTCGCGACGACGGCCGCAGGTAGACCGGAAACCGTCGACGTTCCATCACCCGAAAGTTCGATCTGCAGGACGTTTTGGCCCTCCCGCGCCTCCCAAACGCCAAGCACATCGCTTCGGGTCATGGGGGCAGGAAGCAGGCTGCATCCTGCTGCTAGAACCGTGACGCTTGCCACACCGAACAAGCTGAGCACGATCCGAATTGCAAATCGCGAACTCATCCTCATACCGGCAGTATGTCAGCGCCGAGCGAGTACAACCGCCACCGTGAGGACTCGCGCTCGTGGAGGAAGGTTGTCGCGACGGCAACTGGCACAGTGTGGCCGTTGGTCGATCCGCGTCGGGCAGTTTCGTGCAACTATCTGAAGATGAACGACCCCCGCTGGAACCTGTTGGAAACCGCCGAACCGTTACTCTCAGCCGCTTTCTCGGCTCGCGGAGTCATCGAGGTACGTTTCGTCGCCGCCTTCCCCCTGTCGGGTCTCGGAGTTTGGTTGGTGACGGAATCGGACTCAACGGCCCAATCTCTGCGAGAAGTTCCGGAACTGAAGGCCAACGTCATTAGCGCGCTGCGAACAGCCGGATTCTTGCGCGCAGAACTCGACGAGCTGGGCGTCGTCGTGCAATCCCAAGAAACCGTGGAACGTGATTACGAGGGCAGCTGGTTCTACGCTATGCGTTAGTTCCGTGGGCAGGAATGTCGTCGGCGCGACATGGTTTGCAACCGACGCTTCCTTCATCGCATTGGATGCGAGACGCTTACTTCGCGAGACATCCGCCCCGAGCATCGCTCCACCCCGAGCGGTGGCAGCTAATCCTTGACTGGCAATCGCGAGCCCGCACAAGTCGACGGAAGGGTCCCACTGCGAAAGTACATGAGGTTGCGCCCTCGTCGCCACCCTCACGAACCAGGACGTACTGTGAGGAGTCATCGCCGACGGGAAGGTGTCATCACGAAGGCGCAGTCCCCCTATTCTCTATTCTCAAGTCATGGTGGAGAGATCAGAGGCGTTGGCGATTGCCGATGAGGTCGTCTCTGGGTGGGCAGTCCGGGAGGACAACGGCAAAGTCGTCATCTGGAGACTCGACGACCACGATCGTGCGTGGATCGCGCACTTCGCGACTGAACGCTGGCTCGAAACGCGGTCGGTCAGCGATCAGCTCGTCGGCCGCTGCCCGTTGGTCATCGAAAAGGTCACGGGTCGCGTTCACCAATACGGTTCGGGACCCGACGAATACGCCCGATTCTTGGAGTGGCTCGACCCCGAAACTGCCTGAAAGACTCACAACGCACAGCTACGATTGTGACCCGCTCGGTAACGACGGGCGCGCATCTCAATGAGTCGTTTGAAGTCATCGACCGCCGCTCTTCTAGGATGGGGACACCGTGAGCATGGATGTGTTTCTTCAAGACTTTTCCGAGGCGCCGTTGGATCGTCGGGGTCTCGTGGAGGACACACTGGCTCCCCTGCTCGATGCGCAGCAGGCGAACATCCTCACCGACGACGGATCGGCAGCGGTCTTCGGTGTCAATGACGTTCCGCTCGAGAGCCTCATGTTCAATCACATCCACGGTGACCAGGCGTGGGACGCGATCTACCGGGTCGCGGCGACTGGCGAGTGGGCGGTGCTTCCCGTCGGTGGACCTGTGTGTGTGCCTTCTCAGCGCCTTCTCGAATCGATCCCCCTCGAACTCGCAGAGGCAGGGCTCGTGGTGGTCACGTCGGGCGCCGAACTGCGCGCGGCGGTTGTCGGCTAGGGGCTACTCCGCGGCCTTATCGAGTTCCAGGCGAAAGGGTTGGAAGCGACTCTCACCGGGCCCGCGTGAACGCGACCATAGCGTCGGCGACGAGAATCAGTTTGGCCCATCCCAGGTCTTGGCCGGCCCGAGCCTCTGACCCAGTCGCGGCCAGAGTCGAATCCGCCACGTGTCATTGGGGTTCGTCGTGCCGGGCCAGCCGATCGCAACGAAACCGCGACCGCTGATCTCCACGAGGTAGTCGCCCGCGGCGAGCGCGTATCGATGCTCGTCGAGCGTCGGGGAGGCGATGAGGATTCCTGCGGCGTCCACCGCGAGCGCATGCTCGGAGACCTGTTCCCAATCACGACGATCGTCCCGCGGGCGGCCGTTCCACAGCTCGATGTCGATCGGCATCGCGAAGTTGTTCTGATGCGGACTCAGAACGAGGATGGTGTGCCCGTCGTCAGTGCTGGGCGGGGAGGCGATGGCCGCCTCGACGAGGGCGACCGGGTCGGACTCTCCCCCACCCGAGATCGTGAACTGGCCGTAATCCATCGCGATCTCGATCGATTCGCGCTCGATCCGATCGCCAGGGTGGATCTGGGCTTTGTCCCACCAGTCGGGATGGCCTTCCAGAATGGTGGCGAGTTCGTCGTAGTAGACATTCAGTGCGACGGGATCGCTGTCGAAGAAGGCTTCCCAAAACCCAGGTTCGCCCCAGGACGCCGGAGCCGTGCTCACCGCTCCATCACCTCGAACGGTCGTGATCCAATTCGGTGGCGCAGAGTCGTCGACCACGCTGAACAGCGATGCCGGGTATATCGGCGGTTCTCCCTCGTCGTTGATGATGCGAATCCAACCCCGTCCGTCTGGTGCGGAATTAGACTCGATCACCGGGTATTCGACGCCGACGGTCAGCGAAGCGCTCGACCCGATGCGATCACACCGAACGATCACCGCAGCACTCCCCTCAACAACCGCTCACGGAGCTCGACCAAATCAGTGCGGCCCTCTGCCCACTCGACGTCGAGAAGCAGCTCCAAAGCACGGAGACCCTGGACCTCGGTCAACCCGCCAACGGTCGAGTGAGGGTCTGACACCCATTCGGTGTCCAGTCCCTCGCGGACCTCCACCTCGGAGACTTCTCCCGTGGCAAGAATCACCCGCTGCATGCCCAATCGCCTTTCACCGTCAGGCTTTCGATCGGCCCAGCGGATGCCACGGCCTTCGAACAGAGCGGTGATCCAGTCATCCCAGTAGACCGGATCGTTCGTTCCGTCGTCCGACCAACCGCCCGTTGCTATTGCGTTGCGGAAGAACTCGAATCTGGGTGATCCGACCGAGATGTGGACGGCGATGAGTTCCGCCCAAGCCCGGCGAATTTCTTCGCTGCTGTAACGAGCCAGCACGGTCGCTCCCCCATTCAGTTACCAACCACATCCTGCCAGCCACGCGACATATGTAAGCGAACGCAGCGCGAACCGCTTGACTGTCGCCTTCTTGTGTGAGGATGTCGCCGCAGGTTAGCTATTGGCTATCGTTTCCGTCATGCGCAATGACGGCCGTCAGGATCGAGCTGGATGGCGACAACTCGACGATCTCGCTGCCGAGAATAGCTGGAATGCCTTCGACGAGCTCTACCGGTTCCGGCCGGGCGTATCTCCCTCGACGTGGCCGGCGATCCACGAACCCGCCCCGTCAATCACCTTCGATCTCTCGACAATTCCCGACGGAGCACCGCGAGCCGCAGCCGCGCGCGCCATCAACAATGAAGCGCGGCGGTGCTTCATCTGGGCGCTCGCCGGCGAGCCGATGGTTGTTCTCGACTGGCAGCACCCGACATGGTCGTTCTCTCCGACGGATGAAGCCTCCAACCTCGAGTACGACAGCCCGTTCAGCCACTACCCCGCTGTCTTTCCGGACGGCGACTACTACGCATTCCTGACCACCGATCTGCGCGAAGGAACGTTCGGCCACCCGTGGGAGCGCACCCTGTGCGTCATGGGCGACCGACTCATCCGAACTCTCGGAGCTTCTCTCTCGACCTGGCTTCCCAGCGTGAGAATCGATGGGCGCGCAATAGACCAGACGAGCAGCCCGACAGCGCCATAATGACCAGATGACCGATCCCACGAGCGGCGAAGTCGTCCTTTCTATCCGCGGCGAACTCGTCACCCAGTTGCGCTTCGATTTCGGGTTCACCATCGTGACCGAGGGCAGCGAAATCCGGATCGAGACACCCTTTCAGCTCATCGGCCTCGACGCTGAGACTCGAATGATCGACCCTGAGCAGCCGAGCCGCGCGGACGAACTACTGGAGCTGCACCAGGCATACGTCGACGGCGACTGCTTCGATGACGGAAGGCTCGAACTGAGATTCTCGAACGGCTTCACGGTGAACGTTGCTTCGGACATCAATTTCGAGGCCTGGGCGCTGACCCGTGGGAGCGGCGAGATGGCAGTGGCGACCCCGGGCGGCGGTGTTGCGATTTTCAGGGCCGGCGCTCCGAGCGAAGTCGACGTCGACGAGTGACGGCACCATCTCGACCTCTCACCTCAGAGGAGCATGCGCTCCTCGCATCCCTCCTCGAAGGCGAATGGGAAGGGGCAGAGCAAGCGCGACTCCAGCTCGATACGGCCACGCATGAAGGCTGGTGGTTCACCGGCTCGAAGAGTTTCGATATCGCGGTCGACTTAGACCGTCCGCTGATCCCTCGGCCCAACGGAATTCTCGCGCCGACGGACCGCGACGTGTACGAGGGCGACACCTGCACCGGCGGGGTTGTGGTCTGGCTTACCGAGGGCAGAATCAGCAGCTTCGAGTACTACTGGATGACCGACGAGATGCCCACGAAACTGCCCACACCCTCTGAGGTTGTGCCGCGATAGAAGTCTCCACTCGCGTTCGACGGAGACCCAGGACTCCCTGGAGCCAGCGACATCCGCACCGAGGTCCGCACGCGCGCCTTCTCTTCAGTTGGAACCAAGACGGAACTTTGGTGATGTGGAGCCCGCCCCCGTTCATTGGGAGTGCTCAGAGCTCGACTTTCCGCTGGCCGTTGGGACGGTCGGATGGCCGGGCCGTCGGGGCATCCTTTTGACAGGCCCACCGAGCCATCCGACCGCCCGTCATGCCACGGTCACTCGCGGGCCGGACTCCTCGATGATCAGTCCCACCAGATGTAAGCAGCACCCGTCACCGACGAAAGCGATTGTCCACGCACCTGCGTGTAGGCGAACGTGTTCCCCCACGAAACCGAAACGTCTTTGCCACCCTGACAACCGATCGCGGTCCAAGCCATACCTCCAGGGCTCTTGAAACTCTTGGCCTGGACGCACAGCTGAACCCCAGACTTGTTCGACCAGTTGTAGACGCGGTTGTAACCCGGATAGCCGATGACGGCGCACCCCGTGGTTGATTCAGCGTAGGAGAACGCTCCAGCCACAGCGTTCGCCCAGTCGTGGCAACCGCCGGACTTGAGCGGCTGGACCCCGTCTGCCTCGCCCGCAGTAGTCGGATCCAATGTTCCGGCGGCAACTCGGGCGCGGATGCTGGCGGCGACTTCAGGGAGTTCGCCGGCGTGCACTGTTGTCAGGACGTCGCCGGCTGTTGTGGCTACGATCACACTGCCTTCATAGGTCAGGGGATCGAGTGTGCCAGTTGATGACTGTCCACCTTCCGACGAGTCATTCTGACTCGCGAATGCTGCAGGCGCCGCCGTCAGGGCGATCATTGTCGCGCCAATGATGGCTGCTGTGATTGCCAGGCGGTTGGTGTTTCCTCTAGTCCGCTTCATTTGTGTGTGCCTTCCAGATCGATATGCTATTACTGAGGATCACTCAGCATGAGGTGAAGCATCCTCGCGGTATTGAAGGAACGCAAGCCCCACATCGAAAACTGTGCAAAGTGAGTGGAAGGCATCATGAATATCGGAAGACGCATGGTCATCCTCGGAGCAGGAATGATCATCCTGTCCGCGGCACTCGTGGTGGGGATTCCGACGATCGGATATTCAGTGTTGAACGCCAGCACTCAATCGGGCCAGGGAACGCTGGTGGCGATCGAGGTCATCGTGCGATTCATAGGTTCAGTGTTGCCTGCTTTCGGAGCATCGCTGATGGCAGCGGGAATCGTAGTCGTCCATGTGGAGCGGCGCGGCAGAGACTAGTGGGCCCGGTTTGGGCGCCTAGACTCACCAGGTGGGGACATCTGAGGAAATGATTTCGTTCGAAATTGGGGAATTGATCGCGACGTTCCGAGACGCGGTTCTGTCCTTGATTCCGGCTGCCGAACGAGCGCATCTCAGTTGGCGTGACGAGGATACTCACGACGATTGGGAGCGGCTGGTCGACATGGCCTTTCGCGTGTTCGTCGAGTCACCGATCTTTCTGGACCCAGCCAATCGGAGAGCAGCACCCCTTGCGCGGTACGACTTCGACCTTCCCACGTACGATTCGCTGAGCTGGATCGAAGTCGAGTCATCTGAGGGCCGGGGTGGGCTCGCCTTGGTGCGCTTCGAGGCAGGCGAAGGGGACTTCCGCGCGATGTGGCTCGCGGAAACGCGCTCTAGCCGGCATTCGGTAGCGGGAGGCGAGCGTCGGCTATGGAGTCCCGACGTCAAGTTCCGGTTCGCGCGGCGTGACCGCAGATCTGGCGTATCGCTGCACGACGTCGTGACGCCGGCTGAGTGAGTGCCACAGGGATCGCGTGAGACCAATAGCAGGTCTGTGTGTCGCTACGCGCTCTGCTCCCACACCAGGCCCGACGCGTCCGCCTGTGCTTCAAGAACTGCGCGAACCGTGCCGACGTCGGGTTCAGCGCATGCGACCGCGATCAACCTCGTCGAATACACGTCAACGAGACAGCCAAGCTGCGCGAGAGCTTCCGCGAGGGGTCTCCATGTGAGGGAGGGCGCGACATCCTCGCCGATCCAGATCCTGAACGTAACGAAGCTGCTGCGCTCTCGTATGGCGTCCACGACGAGAGCGTTGTCGCCCGCGCCAACCACGGACACTCGATCACCGAACCTGACGCCGTACGCCAGCGCAGGAACCGCTCGAAGCTCCAGGAGGTCGGTATCGATGGTTTGAGCGTTCAGAGCTTCCCAAACCTGCTCCCCCTCATTGTCGTTGGGAAGCGCGAGCCAGACCTCCGAATCGGCCTGGCTGGCCAACGAGGATGGCTGGATACGGCCGCCGCTCCACTCGCCGGTGTAGCTCGAGTGTCGTCGGAAGATCGGCATATCGGAAATCTAGCGGAGCGGCAGGTGTGCGGTCGCGAATGTCAGTCCGGTGGTCCCGCTGTCAGGGTCGTGGTTCGGTCGGGTGTTGGAGATGTGATCCTTCGGATGCGGCCATCCGCAACGAGATCTGCCACATCGAGTCGATGATTCGATCGCGGCGCCTCTCCGCCTCCCTAAACGAGATACCTGACTGCGGCGTCGGATAGATCGCCTCCAGCGGCCGGCCCATGCCCGCTGCCGAAGCCGCGAGGATCTTCGCGGTGGCCAGGTGTATCCCATCGACGTCGGGGGGCCGCCAAGATTCGATCCTTCTCGCGGAACCAGTCGGCGGGCTGAGGATGTCCACACTCCTCTAGAAGCTCGATGGCGGCTGCTACTTCACGTCGAAGCTCTTCAATGGCAGTTGTCATGGGCGAATTCTCCTCGGAACGTGCCCGGGCCCGGCGCAGGAACCCACTCGATGGTTCGAGTGCGGGGGTCATTCGCTGTTCGTCCGGGTCAACTCATTCTGCCTCGCGGCATACAACTCCCCAGACCGAGAGAGGGAGAAGAACGGAATGTGCGTGACCTCCTCACGACGCTAATCATGAAGTACAGGGTCCGGCGATAGACTCCACCCATGACCCTCGGTGGGATCGTCTTGTCAGTCGTCGCCTTCGCGCTCGCGCTCGGCTTGGTCGCTGGGATGATCGCCTTTCAGAAAGCCATCTGGAAGCATGTCATCAACTACCACACCAAGCCCAGCAAAGACGGGTTGGACCTGAACTACAGGATGAAATGAGACCGCGGTCGACGACAGCATGATCCAGTGGGGACGCGCGACCTTCTCCGTGAACTCCACCGCGACCACTCCGGAGCGAATCTCAGAGATTCTTGGTCTTATTCCGACCACCGTTGCTCACGCCGGTTCAGAACGCCGCCTCGGGAAGCCGCGCTCTCATCATCACTGGAGCATCGATGGACCGCGGGCTGAGAACACCGCAACGGACCAAACCGGCAAGGCTGCGCTAGCGGAGCTCGTATCTCTCATCAGTCCCGTGGCGGAGAACATCCAGAATCTTCCGGCGGACTGCGATGTGGCCATCTGGTGGTCTGCGGATTCCGATTCGACGCAGGGTGGCTTCGTGCTTCCTGCTGAGCTTTTGCGTGCGATCGCCGCGCTCGGCGTCGACGTCTATGCCACCGTCTATCTCGAGTCCGACGGCGCACACGATCGGGACGACTAGCACCGAGGTCACGCCCGTTTCTGCTCCGACTGTCTTCTCGTTGGCCCATCGACGCACGACCCGATGACGCCCGAGCCACGACTACTGCTCCGGATGCGCGCTAAGTGGGATTAGGACCAGAAGCGTGATTGCTCTGAAGGTCCCGTTCAGTGCAAGTCGAACGTCAAGTCGGGACGCGCACCGGCCAGCGAGTCGAAGAGCTTCTGGCCCGCGTCTGTCGCAATCGCCGCGCGATAGATTACGACCCCTGGGTGTCGCTCGATCAGGAGTTCGAGCATCCTCTTCGCCAAACCCTGCCGACGGTACGACGACGACCTCCACCGTATCGATACAGGCCGAGCCGTCACCGTAGAGCGAGTAATAGAGCCAACCGAAGACGGCTTCCCCGTCGAATACTTCGATCATGCCGCCCTGACCATCCGAAAACGGGAGGAAGCGAACGGACGGCACGGTCATGCGCAGAGCCTAGCGAGGCCGCCACGAGGTGAAACCCGCCATGTTCGTCATGGCCGTCCACCGCTTCGGCTCGCCTCACCGTGCTGTCGCACCTTCGAATGCACAGCTGAGACCACCTCACCTGCGCAATGATGTGGGTATGACGTCAGGCATTGACTACACGAGATTCCGGGCGGCATTCGGCGAAGAACCAGGCATCCTTCCCGATGGCGAGGTGCTCGGGACCTCAGAAGACGATTGGGATGCCGTTTTCGCGTTGCTTCGCGCGAGCGGCTGGAAGGTGACTCGCCGCGACCATGTTTCACCCCTCCCGCCGACGTGGCGCGAGCTTCCTGAGGGTGAGAGCATCGCGGTTTGGCCGGCCGTCGGAGTACAGGTGAACTTTTTTCCCGGCCCGGAAGTGGTGTACTTCGACATCGACTTGCGCGAGTTCGTCAACCAGGCGGCGATGGACGCGCTGGCCGACCTCATGAAGAGGCTCGGCGACGCCCTCGGTGGAGACGTCATCATCCTTCACGAAGGGGCAAGTGGTCCGCCGATCTTGCGGTACTCCCCCACCAGCGGTCTCTTCACTCTGAGCTGATGAAGTAGAGCCGCTGTCGGCATGGTCCCGGCCGGGAGCAGAATGTCCGTGTGAAGCTCATCCTCGATGCCGACATCAGCCACGGCGGCCCTGCGTATACTCCGCGCTACTTCACGGATGAGTTCGCAAGAGCCGGCTACAGCGGACGCTCATTCAACAGAGGCCTGCTGCGGTTTCATGACGCCGCCTCGGGACCGGAATTCCTCGAGTCTGTGCGCGTGGCGTTCCCGTCGATCACCGATCCACACGCATCCGCTGTCGCGTTCGATTGGATGGGCCGGCAGATCGTGTGCGCCCGAACGAAGAAGAGGTTCGGTTGGACCGAGCCGCGGTTGCTGCTGGCGGACGTCGACTTCGCTCAACTGGACGATATCGGTCACCCGGACTCGCTGGCCCGCATCCTCGCGAGCAATCAGTACCGACAAGCCTTCGAGGAGCCAGAGTTCGAATCCTGGCGCCAGGCAACGGGCGTGGAGGCGCTCGCGTTCGATGAGTGCGTCGAGTACGCCATCCCTCCATTTCTCGGCGGAGATCAGACACAGGAGAATCTGGCGCTCGTGGACACGAGCGTGCATTGGGTGCTCGTCAGTCAGCTCGTCGCGAAGACTCGAGGTTTGGCGCCCGGCACGCCGTTAGGGCCATTCACCGTTCGCCCCGAGTGAGGACTGGCGGAGAACATCTCCGACCGCTTCATTCGCACCGATCGATCTAGGACGGAGACTTCGAAGCGCTCGGTAGGTCGGAGGTATCGTTCAGACATGGATTGCCAGATCGACTTGGATCTCGCCGCGGAGGCTGCTTCCGCGAAGATCGCCGCGCTCACAATGCCTGGTCTCCAAGTCGACCCGTTGACGTGGCGCGACGCCGATGAGCCCTGGCCACAGAAATTCCGGACCGATCGGCGCTCCGTGTCCAACCCTGACTCATTCGGCATCCGAGCGCGACGAGCGGAAGCAGAAGGTAGCCTCGTACTCTTTGACGGCGGCTGGACGGATCTGATGTTCTTCGACCCGCGCACCGAAGTGGAGATCATCGATTCAGTCGGATGGGACGAGCGTCTTGACCTCGACAGCTATGCCTCGCTAGTCGATCGGTTCTTTGGTCTGTTCAGGTAGTCACTCCGGCAGCGGTGCTGCCGAGGTCGCGATCTCCCCTTTGGCCACCAGCTGGTGACCCTGGAATACCCAGAGCGGTGTCCCGGGCTGGAGGTATGGCTCTGCGTGTGCAGGCACCAGAAAAAAGAGCGCCACGTGTTCCCAGTCGGTACCTTCGGGGCGAAGGAGCCCCGTGAGGAGTGCTCCCTCGGACGTCGCCGACCGATTTGAAAATCCGGCTGGCGCTGCGCGACGACCAAACAACGAGGCCGGGGCTTCTACACGGCTCGCAGGCGCAGGGGGCACGTGACGAACCAGCCCGGCCCCGCGACGGTCACAAATGTTGCCCCAAGGTCGGACGAGCTGTAAGTCCAAGCGTCGAGGGTAAAGACGGCCCCCATGGTCGACGCGCCTTCGATCTCAAGCACCGTGCTGGTTCGGGGCGACTCGACCAACGTCTGGTGGAGCCGATCCGTCTCATCCGAATCCGGCACCCGGGTGCCGGCGCGGAACTCGGCCAAGTGACTGATGTGGTGGGTCACGCCGTGGTTCACGGCAGCCTCCTCTTGCGAAATACCGTTCGCGAGCCACGTCCACACCGAGGGTTGCACTCGCCCTTCCTCGTCGCCGCGCACCACGTAGGAGGCCTCAACGACGTCGAGAACACCGTCGTGGCCCTGGGTCGAGAACGCGCGCAGCTCGACATCCTCGCTCGTCGACAGGGCGATCGGATGCCCAAACTGTCGACTCACCGACTCGACCGATTCGCCGAACCCCATCCGATCGCCTGTCACGGTTCAGTACGTCGCTATCGGGTTGCCGGAACTGCAGATCCACCCGGCAGTGGTCACGGCTGTACCGCCCGCCATGGCCGATCCGATACTCGTGTAGGGCTCGACGATTCGCCGGATCGCTTGCCACGTCGCGCTATTCGCGGGTGCCGCACCTGAGAGGTTGTACGAACCGGTTCCTCCGGTTCGCCCAGTCGAGATCGTGGCGCTCCAGAGATGGCTGAATGCCTGCCCACGGTCGGGCTTGATTCGGTACCCGGTGCGGAACTGCGTGTTGCCGAACTGGAAGTAGATCCACGATGTTCCACAATCACCGTTCGCTTCCAGGCTCGCCACTCCGGACGACCGACCGTCGCTATAGGAATTGCTGAAATCCCCGGGCGCGTTGGTTACGGGAACCGAGAACTGCTCCCCCGCATCCGTCACCCGCAACTCTTACCCGTGAGCGGCGGCGGCTTCGGCGTCGAACCCAGTGACGCTCATATGCGCTTCTACCGTCACCGGCGTTGGTTGGGAAATCGTGTCGGCCTGCGCCGGCAGGGCGACGGTCATAGCGAGTATCCCTGCGCTGATCGCAGCCACCGAAAGCGAGATGCTGCGGATGGTTCCTCTAGTTCGGTCCATTGTGTGCCTTCCAGATAGATGTGTTATTACTGAGGATCACTCAGTCTTGGTGAAGCATCCTCGGAAAAGAGCACCGGCGCAAGGGGTGCGTTTGGCTCGCGGCAACACTTTGGAGGCGTCATGAACTACGGAAAGCGCGTTCTCACCCTTGGGGTGGCCCTGATCGTCATTTTCGGCCGTGCTCTACTTTGCGATTCCGACCATTGGGTATGCCGTGCTGGACACCGGCGCGCCCGGTACGCAGGCTTCTCTCAACCGTGCCGTCACAGTAGACGATCGACTGTCGGGCATGCGGTGGCCCGCCGTCGTCGTCGCGACAACTTATCCTCAGCGACAACTAGCAGTTCTCGGATTGCACCCAATGCTGACAGCCGCCACGGCACTACGACCAGCGTGGTGGCTCTCCGTCCGGGTCATAGACCCTGAACCCCTCCACGACGCGCACCTGCGGTCCGAGTTCGACCTGCAGCTCTCGCACCAAGCTTTCGCCCTCGGCAATCCATCGCCTGCCGACTTCGGCGTCCGGCCACCGAATTTCCTTCACGGGATCGAGCACCGTCTGCCAGGTGTGATTCCAGTTCCGCAGGCGCAGGCGCAGTGAATCGGAGATCGGCGTAGAACCGAGTAGATCCCTGGGGCCCCACTCGGGCCAGAGCAGCAGGACGTTCTGGCGATCTTTGTCGCCATCTTTTGAAGTGCCCATGACCGCAAGCGTAATGAGGTCGGTGCTGTATTACGCGCCCGTAAAACGGTCCTTCAGCGGGCAGCCAGTCGCCAGCAATTGCGAGCTATGGCAGCAGCGACAAATATTCTTCATGACATTTCGTGATTCTTGCCTCGGTAGCGACATTCCTATAGTGAGGGGGTGCGCATGGACGTAGTCGAGACTTCGGATGCTGAACTGTTGAGTGGTATGGCGAACGGAGACAAGGGAGCGCTAGCTGGCATTCTTCGGCGTCATTCTCCCGCCGTCACTCGATACGCGTGGGCTTTGGTTGCGAACCAGCATGACGTCGAAGAAGTTGTGCAGGACACCTTTCTCACGTGTTGGCGAAAGGCCGACAGCATCGACGTGGTCGACCGATCCCTGCTGCCGTGGCTGCTTTTGACGTGTCGCAACCTCGCGCTGAACCTGAACAGGTCTCGAGCGCGGCACGCCGCCGATGAGCTTCCCGACGACATCGTGATCCTGAACGACGACGACGAAGCTCGCGATCGCTTGCGATGGGTCACAGCCGAGATAGAACGTCTGTCTCCGCTCGACAGACGCGTGTGCGAACTCTGCCTCATCGAAGGCCGCACGTACGCCGAGGCGGCGGAAGCGACCGGCATCAGTGTGGGCGCAGTGCGGCAACGAGTCTCTCGCAGCCGCAGCAAGCTTCGAAAGGCGGCGATTGACAATGAGAACTGAACCTCCCGCGGGAGATGAATTCGAGCTTCTGCTCGACCGCATCACCCAGAACGTCCTCCTCAACGCCGACGCATCTTTGCAGGTGCCCCCACCCGTAGCGCTGCCCCGACGTCGCTTCCGGTTTGGCGCCGTCGTGGTTGCCGTACTCATCGTGCTCGGACTGGGCACTGCCGGTGGCGCCCTGGCCGTGGGCCTCAGCGTTTTCGGATCCGGAGACGCCGACGATGCGCCGCCCGCCCCGCTGCCTACGACCTCGTCGCCGACGCCCTCGCCGACTGTCCCCCCGACAGTCGCACCTCCGATCCCGGCGACACCGACGGTCTCCCTTGGCAGTGTCGCCTTCAGCCCTCCCGACTGGGGCGCCGGAGTCACCGCGAACCTCTCAGGGTTCGCACCCGACACGGAGTACATGCTCTCGATCGATTCTCGATATCGCGGCGAATCGAGCGCGCCCGACGCGTACTTCTCGGTCTTCAGCAACCCGACCATGGTGAGAACCGACGAGAACGGCGCGGCGACGATCACCTGGACCCCGGATGTTTTCCCCGAGAACTTCACGGAAAGCGGCGAAAGCGGTTATCTCCTGGGCAGTTACGTGCGCGTGGATGGCAGCGACGGACCGCAACACGATGATTCGATTTCGGGCTTCGCGGATCCGATCGTGCTCAGCCAGCCGCTGACGATCGAGTTCCTCCCGATCGAGGCCGTGACCGCGACGGCACCCTCCTGTATCGAACCAGCCCAGCTCCTCGCCGGCCAGGCCGGGCTTCCGGTTAGCTTCTCCGGCCTCCTTCCTGACGAGACCGTGTTCGTGGGGAGCGTCCAGACCGGAGGGCCCACGAGCTACAGCTTCCAAGGGTTCGGCACGGCAGACAGCGAGGGAAACGCAAGGATCATCGTCAGCGGCAACTCCGCGATGTATCCTGTGTCTTCCTCAGCCGACATCGCCCCGGGCACGTGGCAACTAAGTTGGTCGGCAAGCAATCGACAGACTCCTACCGATGAGCATCCCCTGGGAGTCCCGCTGACCGTAGGAGGGTGCTGAGACCGATCGTCCTGTCAACCGCATCGTCAATGGATACGGGCGTGTCGTTGTAGGGGGTGCCGGACTCAGCCAAGCTCGCGCGGCACGGAGTGCGACTTCAGGCGAGCGACGACGTCGGTGTTGCGCCCGGCGCGGACAACCGGCTCTCGCGACGGCGCTCGACACTCGATCTTCAACTTGAACAGGCACTGAGGCACCCCGAGTTCCGTGACACTCCTCGACCGCCCCTAGATTCAGAGTGAATCGTGAAGGTACCTCACCCACGGGCACGGCGACCACGCGTTCGGCGTCGGGATGCTGCGTGCAGCGTTCCCGGATGCCCGCATCCTGGCCACAGAGGGAACGATCGCCGAATTGCGCATCCAGACCGAGCCGGCGTACCTCACAGGCTTCTGGAAGAAGCTGTTCCCCGGCCAGATCCCTCCGGTCGAGTTCCCAGAAGCCCTCGACAGCGTCCACTTCGAGCTCGAGGGGAACGAGCTGAGCGTGATCGAGGCAGGCCATACCGACACAGAAGGAACCACATCCCTGTGGGTGCCGAACCTCCGCCTGATCGTGCGCGGCGACGTGGTCTACAACGCCACGTACCCCTATCCCGTCGAGACGACCCCGGAGGCTCGACAGAACTGGATCGCCGCCTTGACACGGCTGAAAGCGCTCAACCCGCGCTTCGTGGTCAGCGGGCACAAGCAACCGCAGCTCGGCGACTCCCCCGACGACATCGACGCGACCATTCAGTACCTTCGGGACGTGGACGAGATCGCAGAAACCTCCACAGACGCCCTCGACGTCGGATTACACCGTGGCATCCACCTGAGTGAGCGGCCGGAGGTGAATTCCGGACCCGTTTCGCATTCACGGCACAGGCCGGCCCCACCCGACCCGTCAGACCGAGTAAGAACCTCGGCACAGCCGGGCTAAGATCGTGGGTGCGTCGCGTGCTGGTGGCAGTCCGTGTCAGGCATGGAGGCGCCGAACCGAAGGACCGTTGATGCTCGCATCATTCCCTTCGTCGTCGCGTGACTGAGCGCGACACGACCAGGCTCATCGCCTGGAGCACCGAATTGCGCGCCGTGCACCGGCGCATCCGTGACGCCTTGCGCGTCACCCGCGAGGCTGCGCGCGAGCCTGGGTCTGCGGAGCAGGCAGGGCGGGACCTGCTGATCTACTGCCACGGATTCTGCGCAGCCCTCGACGGTCATCATCGGGGCGAAGACCGCGCCCTCTTTCCCGCGATCGAGAAGGCGCATCCGCACCTGGCACCCGTGCTGCGCGCCCTCGAGCGGGACCACTCGATGATCGGCCACCTGCTCGGCGGCCTCAGAGACGCGGTCGACCGGGCTGCATCTCCGGCCGAACTCGACCGTCACCTCGAGGGCGTGGCCGCGATCATGGAGAACCATTTCCGTTACGAGGAGCGGCAACTGCTGACCGTCCTGGAGGGCCTCGAGCTGCACGACGCAGTCCGCGACGTGCTGGGGCCGCTGTGAGCCCGCGGCGTTGGACTCTGCAGCCAATCGTCCGAGGAGCTGACACCAATGTCTGGCGCTCGAGACGCTCCTGACGCGAACAGGATGAGACGTCGCCGATTCGCGCGGACAGCTGGATCTCCACGCCGCCGCCCGGCATCTGTATCTCGAGTTCCACGAGGAGTCACCGCCGTGGAACGCGGGTGTGGATGGATTCAGCGTCTGGGTTGACGATTGAGCGAATGCGCCATCGGGCTCAGCGCGGATCGGTCGCCTTTTCGACGGAGACCTGGCGGCGGTAATGCCGCGCCGACTTGGTGCGTGCACCGCAGGTCTCCATGGAGTGCCAGCGGCGGCCACCATTGCGAGAGGTGTCGAAGAAGTACAGGACACAGTCGGGGTGGGCGCACTGCCTTACCCGGTCGGGTTGCGTGGCCAAGAGCGTCGTGTAGGCGAACGCCGCGCTCCAGGCGGCATACCAGCCGGGGTCGGTCTCGATCGCCTTTTCCGGGCGGCCCTCGACCATGAGGACACGTTCGTGGCCATGGCTGAGGACATCGTTGAGTGCGGCATCCGCCGCATCGCCCGGTTCGTCCAAGCATTCGCGGATCGCCCGGCGTGACGCGAGGAGCGCGTCGAGTCTCTCCGACTCAGGATCGAATCCATAGTCGCGGAACCAGACATCGGCGGCATCGGCATCGGCGAGGAAGTCGACCGGTGCACCGTGCTCCACCCATTCCGTGTTCACGAGGTCGAGCGACAGGGTTTCGCCCACGAGAAGTCGTTGCACCATGCCCTTACCTTACCACTCAAACCAGCTTGACAGGTTGGAATGTGCGTGGAATGGTTCTAACCATTCAACACACAGTTGATAGTTAGACAAGGAGATTCACTGTGACCACGTCAACACCCGTGCCGGTCGTCGAGAACAAGATCGAAGACCTCGATGGCTTCGAGATGTTCTATCGAGAGGCCGGCCCGAAGGATGCGCCCGTCGTGCTGCTGCTGCACGGCTTCCCGACCTCGTCGCACATGTTCCGCAACCTCATCCCGTATCTCGCCGACCGCTTCCGCGTCATCGCGCCCGATCTCCCCGGATACGGACAGAGCGCAGCGCCTGACCATGCCGAGTTCGACTACACGTTCGACAACGCTGCCGACATGGTGCAGAAGCTTCTCACGCGCCTGGGCATCACCCGCTACGCGGTGAACGTGTTCGACTACGGAGCTCCCACGGCTTGGCGCCTCGCCCTGGCCGATCCCGACGCCATCACAGCCCTGATCGTGCAGAACGGCAATGCCTACGACGAGGGCCTCGACAACGAGTTCTGGGCTCCGATCAAGCGCTACTGGGCCGACCAGAGCGCCGAGAACCGCAACGCGCTCCGCGGGCTGCTCACGATCGAGACGACGCGCTTCCAGTACACCGACGGCATGGCGAACCTCTCCCGCATCTCGCCCGACAACTGGATCACCGACCAGGCGCTGATGGACCGTCCGGGCAACGACGAGATCCAGCTCGACTACTTCCTCGACTACGGCACCAACCCCGGCCTCTACCCGGCGGTGCAGGAATGGCTTCGCACCAAGCAGCCCGCAACTCTCATCGTGTGGGGCGCGAACGACGTCATCTTCCCCGAAGCCGGCGCCCACCCTTACAAGCGCGACCTGACCGACCTGGAGTTCCACGTCTTCGACAGCGGACACTTCCTGCTCGAAGACCGTGCCGACGAGGTGTTCCCGATCATCCACGACTTCCTCGAGCGCAAGATCAGCTGACCTCGTCGCGCGCGTCGTACCCCGGGTGCCAAGACGGCACCGGGGTGCGACGCGCGCTGCATATCTCCCACCAAGTCCAACCCACCAGGAGCCACCGATGTCGACGCACCACGATCATTCACCACGACAGTGGCACCAGGGCGAAGAGGAGATGCACCGACTGCTGCATGTGCCGCCCAGCGGCAACCCGACGATCCGAGGTCTGCCAGACGCATACGCGCACTGGATGGCGCAGACCCCTCTTCTTGCCCTCGGCACCGTCGACGATCGGGGTCGCGTGTGGACGACGCTGCTGGGCGGCCAACCGGGCGTCACCATCCCGATCGCTCCTGGCATTCTGGGCGTGAGCACACCCGCGCACCTGTCGCCCGCATCCCGCCATGAGACCGGCGCGTGGACAGGGCTCGATCCCGTCCTGAACGCCCTGTTGTCCAACGAGACCGATGGCGCCGCCGGCGGCAAGCTGGTCGCGGGACTGGCCATCGACCTCGAAGAGAGAACGAGGGTCAAACTCGCGGGCCGCATGGTGCGAGGCATCGTCCGCGGCGACGAACCGCCGGCCGCGCGTCTCGGATCGATGGCCGACGCCCCGCGTGTCGACGTGCAGATGGCGATCACGATCGATGAGACGCTCGGGAACTGCCCGAAGTACCTCAACCGCAAGACCGTCTGGCCGCACGAAGCGCATCCAGCGTTGATCAGCGACTCGATGCCGCTGAACGACGCGGCTGTGCGATTGATCGACAAGGCGGACATCTTCTTCATCTCCAGTCGGCACGGCGACGAGAGCATGGACACCAACAACCGCGGCGGTGCGCCCGGCTTCGTGCGGGTCTTGAGCAATTCAGCCGCTGACGGGGTGACCCTGGTCTACCCCGAATACTCCGGCAATCGACTCCTCCAGACCCTGGGAAACCTCACGACCGACCCCGCCGTGGGCGTGACATTCCCCGACTTCGAGACCGGCGACATCCTCTACCTCACCGGGCGAGCCGACATCCTCGTCGGCGTGGCAGCCGCCGCGGTCATGCCGCACAGCACCGTCGCCGTGCGGATCGAGGTCGATGCCGCCCGCTTCGTGGAGGACGGTCTCTTCTTCCGCGGACGCCTGCTCGATCCCTCGCCCTATGACCCGCCCGTGCGCCCGCTCGCCGAAGAGCTCGGCGACCTCGGCCTGTCTCCCGCGACGACCCACCCGGTCGCCAGGGCGACGCTCGTCGGCAGAACGCCGATCACCCCCACCGTCGCACGGTACACCTTCGCTCTCGCGCCGGACACATCCTCGCCCGGTGCCGCCGAGGCGTACTCGACGCTCGAACCATGGCGTGCGGGCCAGCACGTGACCCTGGACTTCTCCGCCGACCTCGACCGGGGCTGGTCGCACATGCGCGATCACGACCCTGCGTCGCTGAACGACGATTACATCCGATCGTTCACGATCACGAGTGCGCCACCGCAGCGAGTCGATCCCGCCGCTGCCGACGCGAACCGCCCCGGGGAACCGGGGAGCATGCGCTTTGAGATCACGGTTCGCGAACACGGGCCGGTCACTGAGCACCTGGCCGAGTGGAAGGACGGCGCCGATGTCACCGCTGCCGTGCTCGGCTTCGGGAGTGACAACCTCGTGGAGCCGGGCACGGATGCCGACGTCGACACCGTCGTTGTCGCGGCCGGCGTGGGGATCACTCCCCTCGTGGCCCAGGCGGCTCCCCTGATCGAAGCGGGGTGTCTGCTGAGGGTGCTGTGGAGCGTGAGGGCCGACGACCTCCCTCTGGCGATCGACATCCTCCGGAGGATCGACGGCCTGGCCCCCTTGACGACGATGTTCATTACCGGAGAAGCACAGGCTGACCACGGCGACGAAATTCGGATGCTCGAGCAGGCCGGAGCCCGTGTTCGCCGCCGTCGGATGCAGCAGAGTGACCTCCTCGCCGAAGGCGCAGAAGGACGTCGAAGCTTCTTCGTCAGCGTCGGTCCCGACTTGCGAAAGTCGGCCATGGGATGGCTCGGCGGCCAGGATGCGCGGTTCACGAGCTTCACCTACTGAACGACCGCCGCCGCCCGCGGCCCTGAGGTCGCGGGCGGCGGATCTCATTGGTCCAGGTCGTCGTCGCAATCCGTCGCGGCAGAATTCATCGGCATCTCGCACACGCCGTCCACGCAGGCGGCGGCGTCCGGAACGTCAAGGGCGACCAGCTTCGACCTCGCCGTTCTCATCACTCCTCGACCACCTTCCGCTGCGCGAGCTGCCGCAATATGTCCGCGAAGGTGGACGGGTCCTGGGCACCCGAGACTCCGTAGGTGTCATCGAACACGTAGTACGGCACACCCCGGATACCGAGTTGGCGCGCGAGCAGCTCGTCGGCGCGCACATCCTCCCGGAAGCGGTTCTCCTTCAGCGCCTGCAACGCCTTCTCCCGGTCGAGTCCGATCTCGGCCGCCAGGTCGGCGAGGTCTTCGTCGCGGCCGACATGCCGCCCTTCCTCGAAGTGGGCGGCCAGGATGCGTTCCACCATGTCGAGCTGGCGACCTTCGGTCTGGGCCCAGCGAATCAGCTGATGACCTTTGAGCATGTTCGTGTGCCGCAGGATGTCGTAGTCGAAGTCGAGCCCGACCGCTTTCGCGGCGCCGACCAATCGCGTCAGCAGAGGCTGCACCTCGTCGGCCGAATATCCGCGGATCTCGAGATAGTCCTGTTCGCTGCCCTCGAACTCCTCGGGCAGATCCGGAGCGAGTTCGTAGGCGTGGTATTCGATCCCCACCGGGATGCCGCTTTCCGTGACGGCGGATTCGAACTTCCGCTTGCCGATGTAACACCAGGGGCAGGCGATGTCCGACCACACATCGACCTTGATCGGCGTCGTCTCGCTCATCGGTTCGCCTCCCGGTGGGGGAAGGCGTGCCCGCGGGCGAAGATCACGACGATGACGGTGAAGAGCACCAGCACCGCGACGGCGAGCAGGAGCGATGCCGAGCCGAGCCCAGCGAGGAGGATGCCGCCGATCAGTCCCCCGAGGCCGATTCCGCCGTTCCACATCGTGACCATGAGTGGCTGCGCTGCGTCGGCGTGCTTACCGGAGGCCGCCATCAGGGCGCCCTGGAACAACGTCGCCGAACCACCGAATGCCAGACCCCAGGCAGCGACGGCGATGTAGTCGACGATCGCGTTCCCCGACCAGAGTGTCAGAGCGACCGCGGCTGCGCCGAAGAAGATCGTGCTGAGAAGCACGAGGCGCCGGTGATGCCGGTCGACGAAGACGCCGGTGAGCCAGATACTCAGGATCGAGGCGATTCCGAAGTCGAGCAGAATCCACTGCACCTGGTCGGCCAGGCCGACCCCGGCGAGCACGGGAGCGATGTAGGTGTAGAGGATGGTGTGGGCGAGCACGAAGACGCCGGTGACCACCAGGATGGTGCGAAGCCCCTTGATCCGCAGGAGGTGGAGAAGGGGAAGTCGTTCGGCCGCTCTCTGACCGGGAACGTTCGGCAACTTCCACAGGGTCCAGCCGATGAGCAGCACCGTCAGGCCGGACATGAGGCCGAACGTCGATTGCCAGCCGACGGCCTGTCCGAGGAACGCCCCCAGGGGAACGCCGAGTGACAGGGCGACGGGCGTTCCGGCGAACGCGAAGGCCATCGCTCGACCCTTCAGGGCGTCGGGGGTGATGCGCTGCGCGTAGCCGCCGAGGATGCTCCAGGTGACTCCGGATGCCGCGCCCGCGATGAACCGCGCGATCATGGTGATGGTGTAGTCGAGGGAGATCGCGGTCACGATGTTCGCGATGAGGAATCCCGCGAGCGCGACGATCATGAGATGGCGCCGCGGCCAATTCGTCGTGAGGATCGACACGGGGATCGCTGTGAGCATGGTGGCGACCGCGTAGATGGTGACGGTCTGCCCGGCAACCGACTCGGAGACGCCGAGCGCGCTGCTCATCTGCGGCAGCACCCCAGCGGGTAGTGCCTCGGTGAGGGTGGTGATGAAGCCGGCTGTGAACAGCGCGATCAGACCGGCTATTGGAAAGCGATCGGTTCGTGAAGCCCCTACCTGAATGTCCCGGACTGTGGTCATTTCTTCTTCCTTCGTTTGACCGGGCAGCGCATGTGAGGCGCCGCCGGTCCGCGTTTCAGTGCCCGCGATGGCGGGACCTCAACGATCGTGCAACCTTGACATTGGTGTGAAAGCAAGCAGCCACAGTCGAGTTGATGAACGGACTTGCATTCACACCGATGTGAAGGTGTGAGGGTTGCTCCCATGACCGTGAACGACCTTCTCGAACCCCTGACCCTGCTGCACGGACCGGCGATGCGAAACCGGTTCATGATGGCGCCCTTGACCAATCAGCAGAGCGAGCCCGGTGGGTTCCTCTCGGAATTCGACCAGGACTGGATGCGCCAGCTCGCGGGCGGCGGGTACGGACTCATCCAGACCAGCGCCACCATCGTCGAGGCCGGCGGAATCGCGTGCGCGCGGCAGCCCGGCATCTTCAGCGACGACCACATCCCGGGCCTGACGGAGATGGCGACGTCGATCCGCGCCGGCGGCGGCCTCTCGGCGGTTCAGCTTCACCACGCCGGGCACCGCGCGAATCCCCATGTCGGCGGCGTCCCGTCGCCGGCCTCGGGTCGCACCGTCCCGGGCGTTTCGGCGCTGTCGACAGCCGACGTGGAACGCATCCGCGACAGTTTCATCGCGGGTGCCCTGCGGGCCGAACGGGCGGGCTTCGATGGAGTGTCCGTGCACGGGGCGTTCGGGTGGATTCTGTCCGAGTTCATGTCACCGCTCCTGAACGACCGCACGGACAAGTACGGCGGCAGCCTCGAGAACCGGGCGCGCTTCACCCTCGAGGTGATCGAGGGCATCCGTCACGCCTGTGGACCCGACTTCCAGATCGGGTGGCGGCTTTCGATCGAACGTTACGGCTTGCGCTTGGAGGAGCTGCGGGAGATGACCGCCGAGATCCTCGACCGGGAGTTGATCGACTACCTGGATCTCGCCCTGTGGGATTACAACCAGATCGTGACGGACGGCGCCTTCCGCGGGCAGACGATGCTCAGCGTCTTCGCGGAACTCCCCCGCAAAGGCGTCCGGCTCGGAGCTGCGGGGAGGATTCGAAGCGCTCGACGCGCAGCGCAACTGCTCGACGAGGGGTGTGACTTCGTGCTGATCGGAAGGGCCGGAATCCTCCAGCGGGACTGCCCCGAGAAGGTGAGATCGGACTCCTCCTACGAGAGCCCGGCTCTCCCGGTTCCCGCCGACTTCCTCCGCCGAGGAGGCGTCAGTGAGCGGTTCATCAACCATCTCCGAGGATGGGGAGACTTCGTGCTGCCCGGTAGTCGGTGACGTGTCAGGCAGCGGCCTCGGTCGGGCGCTTCCCGCCCACCGAGGTCAAGTACTCGTCGAGTGCTTTGAGGTTGTGTGACAGCAGAGAGACCCGTTCCCGGAGCCGGTCTCGTTCCCGGGCGATCCGAGCGACGAACTCCGGATCGTCGTACTTGGAGCACGCTGCTTCGGCCAGACAGGGAAGAACCTCGCGAATGATCTCCGTCGTCAACCCCACGTCGAGGAGGCCGCGGATCTGCTGCACCCGGGCCACCGCGTCGTCATCGTAGGAGCGATAGCCGTTCTCTTCTCGCCGAGGCGTGAGAAGGCCCTGTTCCTCGTAGTAGCGCAGCAGGCGGGTCGACACACCGACCTGCTCGGAGAGCTGTTTGATCCGCATCCGTCGATCCTCTCATCAGCTCAATTATCTTACCAGTGAACACATCTTGACAGGTTAGGAACTTTCCACTAGCTTCGCTCCTGTCAGAGCAAGGAGACCCACATGAGCATCGTCAATCCGTCCACAGAACGTCCCACTGTCGTGCTCGTGCACGGCGCGTTCGCCGAATCCGCGAGCTGGAATGCCGTTCTCGCGCACCTTCAGGCCGAGGGTTACCCGACCATCGCCATGGCCAACCCCCTCCGTGGAGTGGCGCACGACGCCACGCATCTGCGCGCACTGCTGTCGACCGTCTCCGGCGACGTCGTGCTGGTCGGGCATTCGTATGGCGGCTTGGTGATATCCGAAGCCGCTGAGGGGAATGCTCGGGTCACAGCGCTGGTCTTCATCTGCGCTTTCGCCGCCCTCCCGGGAGAGAGCGCCGCGGACCTGTCGAACAGGTTCCCGGGCGGCACGCTGGGAGAGACGCTCGTCGCCATCCCTCTCCCCGATGGTGAGACCGATCTGTACATTGCCCAAGACCGGTACCACGACCAGTTCGCAGCGGATTCCTCGCCCGAAGACGCTGCCGTCATGGCCTCCACGCAACGACCCATCACGGAATCTGCGCTCAACGAGCCTGCGGGAGCGGCGGCGTGGACGTCGATCCCTTCGTGGTTCTTGTTCGGCTCCGACGACAAGAACATCCCTGTCGAGAGCCACCGGTTCATGGCCGAGCGGGCTCACTCGCGACGGACGGTCGAGCTGGCCGGTGGCTCGCACACCGTGGGGATCCCCGAGTCCGCCCAGGTGGTCGACCTGATCAAAGAAGCCGCGGGAAACGCACCGGCCCGGTGACAGACCCCTGGGACGGGCGGAGACAACATACCGGCAGAGGTCGTCTGCCGAGCTGATGTCATGCCGGCCACCGCACCATCAATGAGTCAGGAACCATCGCATGACCGTGTCCGATCTCTTCGCACCACTCACCTTCCTCCACGGCCGGCCGATGCGGAACCGCATCATGCTGGCACCGCTGGTCACGCAGCAAAGCGAATACGACGGCTCGGCGTCTGAGTTCGACCTCGATTGGTACCGTCAGGTCTCCGACGGCGGCTTCGGGCTGGTGCAAACCGGCGCCACCACCGTAGAAGCCGGCGGCATCGCATACGGTCGACAACTTGGCATCCACGACGACAGTCATCTCCCTCGTCTGCGCGAGATCGCTTCGTCAGTCCGAGCTGGTGGCAGTCTGTCCGCGGCGCAACTCCACCATGCTGGCCACCGCGGCAATCCCGAGTTCGGGGGCATCCCTGCTCCAGCCTCCAGCACCACGTGGCCGGGGATCGCCGCACTCACCACCCAGCAGGTGGAGCGGATACGCGACAGCTTCATCGAGGCGGCCGTGCGCGCAGAACGTGCCGGATTCGACGGGGTATCACTTCACGGGGCGTTCGGCTGGGTGCTCTCGGAGTTCCTGTCCCCCGTCCTCAACGACCGGACAGACCGATACGGGGGCAGCGTCGAGAATCGGGCCCGCCTCACGATGGAAGTCATGGAGGGCATCCGGCGCGCATGCGGCCCCGACTTCCAGCTCGGGTGGCGCCTCTCGATCGAGCGATACGGCCTCCGCTTGGAGGAGTTGCGAGAGATCGCGGGGGAAATCCTGCACCGCGAGATGATCGACTACCTCGATCTAGCGCTGTGGAACTCCGAGCAGATCGTCACCGAGGGCGCATTCCGCGGGCAGACCATGCTCAGTGTCTTCACGACATTGCCCCGGAAGGGCGTGCGCGTCGGGGCCGCGGGCAAGATCACATCCGCCGAACGCGCCGCCCAGGTTCTCGACGAAGGATGCGATTTCGTGCTGATCGGCCGTGCCGCGATCCTGCAGCGCGATTGCCCGCGCCAGGTGCAGGCCAATCCCGGCTACACCAGCCCGCCCATTCCTGTTTCCGTGCAGTACCTTCGAGACGCCGGCCTGAGCGAGCGCTTCATCACCCATCTCCGCGGGTGGCCCTACTTCGTCAGGTGAGGATGCTCGTCAGTCTGTCAACGCCTCTGCCACGTGGTCGACAGGTGAGTCGGTGCTGACCGACGGCTCAGTTGCGCAGTGACCGGCCGCCCTACGGGCAGGATGAGCATGTGGACATCCGCTCTGTAATTGCTCGACGTTCGGTGCGCACGTTCGAAGCGTCACCCATTCCGCGAAGCACCGTGGCCCTCATCATCGATCAGGCGCGCTGGACCGGGTCGGCGAGAAATCGGCAGCCGTGGCGATTCGTCGCCGTCTACGATCAGGGCATCCGATCGCAGCTCGCCGGCCTCGGCGCCTATGCCGGGCATCTCGAGGCAGCGCCGGTCGTGCTCGTGCTTCTGAGCCCGGTGGCACAGCAGCTGGATACGGAGTTCGATCTCGGCCGGGTCGCACAATCGATCACACTCGTCGCTGCCGAACTGGGGTTGGGGTCGTGCATCACGAGCCTCTACCCCGAAGCCAACTCGCGGATCGCGGCGGATCTCGTCTCGGCAGATCCGGGATGGGCGGCCCGACACGCGATCGCGCTCGGCGTCCCTGCGCCGAAACCGACGGTCGGTCGATCAGCCATCCCCCTCGGCCGGCGGAGCGTGGCCGAGAGCCTTCGATTCCTCTAAGACGAGACGATGATCGCTGCGCCCTGAATAAGCCGCTCAACCCCCATATCCGGTGCACGACGCTGCGGAGTGCAGCGCGAGCACTGCGATGCTGACTCCTGTCCCGAGAAGGAACACACAAGCAGGGAGGAGCGCAGAGACCCGTGGCGACCGCACGGCCAGGACACTGATCGCAGCGGCAAGCGACGCTAGGGCAGGCCCGGCCAAGGCGATCAGGAACAACAGCCCCATGCCCCACCAGCTCTCGCCCGTGGAAGCTTCCTCGCGTGACATGCCCCAGAATCCGACGCCGAGGAGAGAGACCCAGCCGAAACACAGGACGCCCCCGCAGGCGACAGCCACAAGCCAACCAGCGAAGCCCCACCGGAGAGGATCGCGGCGAACCAACCACCCGGCAACTGCGAAGACCGCGGCCAAGGTAGCAATCGCGGCTGAATACACGAAGGGTTCATCGAACGGCTCGAGGGCTGGTCGGCACAGGGCGAATTGCACGACCAACGTCTGTTCGGCAGCGAACCCGCCGATGACGATTCCTAGGGCAGACAGCACCACCAGCCCCGCCCCTGTCGCGTAGGTGACAGCAGCGTGAGGGATGGGCGGCGCGTCGCTATCCGCCATGCTTCGTGCTGATCACTAGTTCCATGCCATTGGCTGCATCAACCTCGTTGAGTGCTTGCGAGGCGCCCCCCAGTCGGTGACTCCCAGGTACGAGTCTGGGCTCGGTAGGTCGAGGCTAGCGAAGTGCGATGAGACTCGCATTCCTCACACTCATCGGCGCGCGCTCGGTGGATTGGGGGTGGCGAGGCGGCGCGTTGTCGTCAGAGTCGCGGATCGACCGGCTCCGACTCCATGGCCAGCACTCCGAACACGGCTTGGTGCACCCGCCACAGCGGCTCATCGGCGACGAATCGCTCGACAGCCTCGACGCCGAGTGCGTACTCCCGGAGCGCCATCGACCGTTTGTGTCCGACATCCCGGTTGCGGAGGCGCGCCAGATTCGCTGGATCGAGGTAGTCGGGTCCGTAGATGATCCGCAGGTACTCGGGCCCACGCACCTTGATGCCGGGCTGCGCAAGTGATCGGGTTCCGCGCATGAGACCGGCCACCGGCTTCACGACCATGCCCTCGCCGCCCGCCGAGGTCAGCTCCTCCCACCAGCTCGTCGCTGCGGTTTCGGACCCAGGTGACGACAGGTCCACCTCGATGCGCCGGGTGCGGCGGATGAGGTCCCCGTCCGCATCCGCGAGACTGTCCGCTCTTGCGAGGTGCCAGGCGTGATCCTTCCCCAGGTGGCTGGTGCCCTCGGAGGCAAGCAACTGGAACGGGGCGAGCTGGACACCATCGAGCCCCGACACAGGCTGGCTGTAACGCCGGTAGGCGTCGCGGTAGCGGTCGGCATTCGACGCGCGCCGCTCGGTGCGGGCGAGCAGGTCGGCGACGTCGACACCGCGGGCGACAGCGGTCTGCAGAACACGCGAAGCGGCAGGAAGCGCCGACGTCGCTGCTGCCGCCACGCCCGCGTACTGCTCGCGGATCATCGCCCCCGCTTTCAGCGACCAGGGCAGCAACTCCGCATCGAACAGGAGCCAGGATGCGCCGAGCTCAGACCACAGCCCCGCGGTCTCCGCCACTCGGTCAAGGCGCGACAGGAATTCATCCGTCGTTGCTTCGTCGAAGAACGGCCGTCCGGTGCGGGTGTGGACCGCACCGCGCCAGCCCTCAGGCGCACCGAATCGAGATGCGTCGCGGGTCAGGAGCACGACCGCGCGAGAGCCCATGTGCTTCTCCTCGCAGATCACGTGATCAATGCCCTCGCGGCGATAGGCGTCGAATGCTTCGGCCGGATGCTCGAGGATCCCCTCTCGCTTCGACACCTGAGGCGGGCTCATCGTCGGAGGCAGATACACGAGCCGCCGAGGGTCTGTCGCGAACCGGCTCATGACCTCGAGCGCACCCGCGGCGTTGTCTTCGCGGATACCGACGTTGCCGAACGCCCGGGTCTCGACGACCTGCTTGCCGAGCACGTCGTCGATCCTGAGGAGAGCGGGATCACGCGTTGCATCTCGTGCAGAGGATCCGCCGTTCGCGCCCCGGCTACCCAGCGGCTTGGTCGGCTCGTACCAGACCTTCTCGGCCGGAACGTCGACCACTTCCTTCTCGGGGTAACGGAGAGCGCTGAGCTTGCCGCCGAACACACACCCGGTGTCGAGGCACATGGTGCCGTTGACCCACTCGGCCTCGAGAGTCGGGACGTGACCGTAGAGCACGGTCGCCGCTCCGCGATAATCATCGGCCCACGGCAAACGAATGGGCAGCCCGTACTCGTCGGTCTCCCCCGTCGTGTCGCCGAACAGTGCGAATGCGCGAACGCGCCCGGATGCCCGCCCTTGGTACTTCTCGATCAGACCGGCATGCGCCACGACCAATCGGCCGTCATCGAGCACGAGGTGCGACACCAGATCGCGGCAGAATTGCAGCACCTGCTTGCGGAACTCGGGTGTTTCATCCGAAAGCTGGGCGAGCGTCTCGGCGAGGCCGTGACTCACCTGGACCTTCTTGCCCTCGAGTGCGCGCACGAGTTTCGCCTCGTGGTTGCCGGGTACTGCCAGAGCATGACCTGCCGCGACCATGCCCATGACGAGTCGCAGCACGCCAGGGGAATCCGGACCCCGGTCGACGAGGTCGCCCAGGAAGATCGCTCGGCGGCCCTGCGGGTGAACGGCGTCGACTGGTCGTTCCTCGTCGTCACGGACGAGTTCGTAACCGAGCTTGCCGAGAAGCACCTCGAGCTCGGAACGGCAGCCGTGCACGTCGCCGATGGCATCGAACGGCCCCATCTCGGCGCGGCGGTCGTTGAGCAGCGGCTCGCGAACGAACTCCGCCGCCGCGATCTCGTCGACGCCGGACAGCACGTGCACACGCCGGAAGCCCTCCTTACCGAGGTGCCTGAGGGAGCGGTGGAGCTGATCGTACTGACGCTTCACGACGGATGCACCGAACGATCGGTCATCGCGTGCGGCGTTGCGTTCGACACACACGCTCTGCGGCACATCGAGCACGACAGCCACCGGCAACACATCGTGCTCGCGGGCGAGCGCCACGAGTGAGCGCCGGGATTCGGGCTGCACGTTGGTCGCGTCGATGACCGTCAGCAGACCGGCGTCGAGGCGCTTCCCCGCAACGAATCGGAGAGCCTCGAAGGCTGCGGGGGTTGCTGCCTGGTCGTTCTCGTCATTCGAGACCATTCCGCGGAAGAAGTCGCTGGACAGGGTCTCGAATGGCCCGAAATGCTGGGCGGCGAACGTCGACTTGCCGGAGCCCGAGGCTCCGACGAGCACGACAAGGGACATGTCGGGCAGGGGCAGGCGCGTCATCGGTCGGTGGCCTTTCGGAACAGAGCGAGCTGAGTCGGGGAGCCGAGATCCGCGTCGATGTCACCGATGGTGCGGTATTCGACCGTGTAACCACGGCGCAGGGCGACCCCGTCCGCCCAGGCCGCGAACTCGGCGCGTGACCACTCGAAGCGGTGGTCGGCGTGCCGGAAGGTGCCGGCAGCGAGCGACTCGAACAGCGCGTTGTAGTCGCCGTTGGGCGTCGTCACGACGACCGCGCCGGGCGCTGCGGCGCCGAAGACCGAGGCCTCGAGTGCAGCCAGCCGCTCCGGGTCGACGTGTTCGATCACTTCCATGAGCACGATCGCATCGAGGCCGGCCAGACGGTCATCCTGATAGGTCACAGACGACTGAACCAGCTGCACTCGCTCCCGCAGGCGATCGCTCGCCTCGCGCAGATTGAGAGCACGGTCTGCCTTCGCGAGGACGCTCGGCGACACATCCGAGCCGATGATCTTCGTGAAGGAGGGATCCGCGACCAGCCGTTTGAGAAGGGCACCTTCGCCGCAGCCGACATCGGCGACCGAGTGGGCGCTCACATCGCGAAGTGCCGAGAGCACCGCCTCCGCGCGCTGCGGGGCGAGCGGCGCCGGACGGGTCAGCGCACCGGGCCCTGCGCCGTCATCCGGGACGATATCGTCGAGTTCGGTCAGTCGCGCATCGGCCGCCAGGAGATCCGTCGCCGCATCGACCATCGAACGCTGATGGGCGAGGTAGCGGCGCGTGATGAGCTCGCGCTCGGGGTGATCGGGCAGCCAGCCCTGCCCGGCTCGGTGGAGCTTGCCCACTTCGTCGTCGCTCACCCAATAGTGCTTGGAGTCGTCGAGCACGGGCAGCAACACATAAAGGTGACGGAGCGCGTCGCTCAGCCGGATCTCGCCGCGCAGAACGAGGTCGACGTAGACGGAGTCACCCCACTCCGGAAATTCGGGGTCGAGAGGGATCGGTGTCTCCTCGACGACCCAGCCGAGTGGTTCGAAGAGGCGAGTGACCAGGCCGGCGGTGTCGCGGCCCCGGGCGGGCACCGCCGCGACGGTGATCTCGAGGGGCAGCGCAGCGGCCGCGAGTTCCGGAAACGACTCGCTCGTTCCGTTCATGGCCGTGCGGAAGACCTGGCCGAGCGCAACGGCGACCATCGAGGACGAGGCGTAGGGCCGGTCGTTCACGTAGCGGGCGAGAGCTGCGGCATCGCTTCCCTTGAAGTTCTTGTCGCGCACCAGCCCGATGGGATCGACCTCGAGGAGCATGGCCACAGTGCAGCGCTCGTCGGAGACCTCCGGGTAGAAGACGTGCGCCGTGCCGACGCTGAGCGAGAACTCCTGTGCGCGATCGGGGTGCTTGCGTAGCAGGTGGCTCAGATTGGATGCCGTGGGCGCGGTCGAGGTGACGGTGACGAGCACGAGGATCCTTCGATCAGCGGATGGTGGCCGTTCAGTTTATGGCTGTGTGTCTGCAGTTATCCAACGTTTGTAGGAACGACCCCGAACACGCGCGGTTGACGTCCATCACACCGCTACGATTGCCCGCCATGGAACCGTTCTCTCTGACCACTGAGCGCCTGGTACTCGACCAACCGGTTGCGAGGGACGTCGATCTCATCGCCTCGTACTGCGCTGATCCGGTGTTCGAAGGGTTCATGACGACGCCGTGGCCATACGAACGAAAGCACGCGGAGTACTTCGTCAGTTCGTTCGTGCCGGATGGGTGGTTACGCGGCGAGGAATGGACCTGGGCGATTCGCGAACGCCGTGGTCAGGACATGCTCGGCGCCATCGGAGTTCGCACGCACAGCGGGATGGTCGGCTTCTGGCTCGGTGCTCCGCATCGGGGGCGCAGCATCATGCCCGAAGCACTCGCGGCAGTGGTAGACGCCGTCTTCGAGCGGAGCGATCGGGCTGAGATCCTGTGGGAATGCGTCGTCGGCAACACGCCCTCGTTGAGGGTTGCTGAGAAGGTCGGCTTCCGATTCACGGGTGAGGAATTGGGGATCATTCCCGGTCGAGATGGTTCACTGACGCCATCGTGGACAGGACGCCTCGGTCGGAATGATGATCGAACTCCGCAACCAGGTTGGCCGGTGTGACGAGACCCGGCTTCAGACGAACTCTCAGACGGGATTTGCGATCGGCTGCGCGCCCTCGATGGAGTCGGGTGACCCGGCGGCGACGGCCGTGGAACATCGGGTGGGACACGGTTAGGCAACCCGGTGCTGATTGCGGAGGGCCGAGTCGCCCTCATCGACGGCGTTCTCGCCTTGGCCGGCCGATGCCTCAGAGCACCCGTGTCCGCGCTAGCATCACGACATGCGGATCGTCGTCTCGGGCACACACGCGAGCGGAAAGAGCACGCTGATCTCCGATTTCGCGCTTCGCCACCCGGACTTCGCGGTGTTGCCCGACCCCTTCGACCTCATCGACGAGGCCTGGGACCAACCGAGCGCCGCCCTGTTCGCCAGGCAGCTGCGTGTCGCAGCCGAGCGGCTCGGTTCTGACGAGGTGGCGGGAAACGTCATCGCGGAGCGTGGGCCACTCGACTTCCTCGCCTACTTGATGGCTCTCGAGGAGGTGACGGGCGCATCCAGCTCTCCCGAACTCCTCGAGCGGTCGGCGATCGTCACCGCGGAGGCGCTTGGTCATGTCGACCTGCTCGTCGTGTTGCCGCTCAACTCCGCCGATGCGATCGAAGTCGGCGCCGATGAAGACCCGGAGTTGAGGAGCGCGATGAACGACGTGCTGATGGATCTGGTGGATGACCCTGATCTCGTCGGTTCGCGACTGAAGGTGGTGGAGGTCGTCGGGAGCCCGAGCGAGCGGCTCCGCCAGCTCGAAGCGCTCGCGAGCGGGTTCTGACCCTGGCCGCGCCTGAACGCGGCTTCTGCGACACCGCGGCCAGGTGCGGTGTCAGTGACCTTGACGACGACGAAAGAGGAATCCCATGGGGGAAGCCAGCCGCTCGAAATCATCCGGGAACGACTCACGCGCCGCCGGATCGGGCTGCAGCTCGCTGATGACCGAGAGTTGGAATCCCGTAGCCGCGAACGGGTCGCGGAGATCCCCCACGTGCACGTCTGCGTCATCGCCGAGGCGGTGCCGGGCCAGGGCGATCATCTCGGCACTCTTGTCCAGCCCCGTAACGGTGGCGCCCCGTTCACGAAGTGCGGCAGCGAGCGGGCCGGCGCCGCATCCGGCATCGAGGATCCTGTGCCCGGTCACCTCACCGGCCAGGGCGAGCACCGCAGGCCGTTCGTAGTGGGCATTGACGAAATTGCTTTCGTTCTCCGCCGCGTATGCCTCGGCGAAGCTGTCGTAGTCGTTGGTCTGCACGCGGTCAACGCTACCGAGCACTGCCCACCGCACGATCGGCCCGCACGCGTGCGCCCGACGCCCACCACCGCGCCACGCGAAGATCTCCCGCGCCGAACCGGCCCTCGGGGAGTGCCGCTCTGATCAGGTCTTCGCTGAACGGCAGTGACGGCCGGATACCGACCGGAGGCTCTGGCGCGTAGGGCGCAGGCTCATTGACGCCCTCGGCGAGCATGCGCGCCTGCGCCTTCGCCACGAGAGGAGTGACCATCGTCCACTCCGTGAATTGCGCCAGCGCCTTGATCGCCCACACGGGCAGCGGCACGTAAAGGGGCCGCCGACCGGCGACTCGGGCGATACGCCTGACCGCGGCGCCGAGCTCGAGCTCTTCCGCCCCCATGACCGCGACCGTCGACTCCGGCACCTGTCCGGCGAGCGCCGCACGGAGCACCGCCACCGCCTCCTGCACGGGGATCGGGCGAACCTTCTTCTCCGTGAATCCGACGGTTCCGAACACCGGCCACGAGCGCACCGCCTTCGTGACGTGATCGATCATGTGATCGCCGGGACCGTAGATCATTCCCGCCTTGAGGATGGTGTGGTCGATTCCCGAACGGCGAATCAGTTCTTCCGCCGCCCACTTCGTCTCGTGGTAGCCCGAACCGCAGTCGGGCCGCGCCCGCAGAAAGCTCAACATCACGATCCGCTTCACTCCGGCTCGCTGTGCGGCCTCGACGACCGCACGCGTTCCTTCGACGTGCACCCGCTGGAATGTCTGGTCACCGATCTCGCGATTGATGCCGGCACAGTGCGCGACCGCGTCACACCCGGCGAACGCCGCCGTCAGAGCGTCGACGTCATCGATCTCCACGCCCGTACGCCGCGACACGATGACAGTGTCTTCTGCGTCGAGGCTCTCGGCCAGGTGACGGCCGACGAACCCAGCACCCCCGGTAATTGCGATCCGCATGACGACACTCCTTCGCTAATTAGCTATTTGGCTACACCGTATATCGCTAATGTGCTAGATTGCAAACATGACAGATTCGGCGTCGGACATCTTCTCCGCGCTCGCCCATCCGACAAGGCGGCAGATCTTGCAAGACCTCAAAGACGGCGAGATGGCGGCCGGCGAGATCGTGGCGCGGTTCAACGCCACGGGCCCCACGATCTCTCGCCATCTCAGCGTGCTGCGGCAGGCCGGCCTCGTCACCGAGCGGCGTGACGCGAACCGCATCCTCTACTCACTCGTGGGCGAAAGGCTCGCTCTCTCGGTCGGAGACTTCCTCTCGACCGTGTGCCCCGAGCAGATCGTTCTGCGTGAGGTCAGGAAGCGCTCATCGAGCCGACCGACGGAAATCCAGGCGTGATCGTTCTCTAGCCGGAGCAGTACGGCAGGATGAAAGACGGCAGTCAGGATCGACGCTCGGCCAAGGCACGTGCGCGCGGCTCGGGGACTCCGAGCATGAGCAGGCTCGTGATCGTCGGCGCCGCGACTCCGAGCGCGTCGCGCCTTCCGCGCGCTCCGCGGGACAGGTCGTCGTCGGCGATGGCGAACACCGCCGACCAGGCCACCTGGCTGAGGATGTCTGCGGGGAGGTGTCGGCCGAAGACCCCGGCATCCTGGCCCCGTTGGACCAGTTCGGCGAGCGTCTTCTCGATCGGTGCGAGAAGGGCGTGGATGTCTTTCCCGAATTCACCTCGTCGGAGAACCACTAGCACGCGGTAGCGGTGCACCAGCGGCCAGAGGCGCTCGATGAAGTCGGCCCACGCCTCGTCGGCGGCGGCATCGCCCGCGTCGTCGACGGCGGCGCTTTCGGCGAGCACGGCGGTGATCTCGCTCACCGCGCGCTCGGTGAGCGCCAGCACGAGACCGGATCGTGACGGGAAGTATCCATAGACGGTGCGCCTGACGACGCCGGCAGCCGAGGCGACGTCGGCCATGCCCGCATCCGGGTTCTTGCCGAGCACCTCGATCGCGACATCCAGGATCCGGTCTCTCGTCTCAACCACGTCACACGCCCCGGAATTCGATCGTCACGATCCGATCATTGCACACGCGTGTGCAATTGCGTAGTCTGCACAGCAGTGTGCATTGCACACCGGTGTGCAATTCGATTGCGCGCCTCGATCGAGATCAGGAGACCAGATGACCGCATCCACTCCCCCGACAGCAATCCGTCCCTTCCGCGTCACGATCCCGGACTCCGAGATCGACGACCTCACACAGCGGTTGGCCGGAACCCGGTGGCCCGTTCCGGAGACCGTTCCTGATTGGTCGCAAGGCGTTCGCGTGGAGAACGCCCGATCGCTCGTCTCCTACTGGCAGCGAGACTATGACTGGCGCCGCTTCGAGTCGGAGCTGAATTCCTTCCCCCAGTTCGTGACCACGATCGACGGGGTCGACATCCACGTCATCCACGTCAGGTCGGGAAACCCCGGTGCGATGCCTCTGCTCCTGACGCACGGCTGGCCGGGTGCGAACGCCGACTTCTTGAAGCTGATCGGCCCGCTCACCGACCCCGTCGCGCACGGCGGGGCCGTCAGCGATTCGTTCGACGTCGTCATCCCGTCGCTGCCCGGATTCGGGTTCTCCGGCAAGCCGACCGACACCGGCTGGACCGTCACCCGCATCGCGGAAGCATGGGTGGAGCTCATGAGTCGCCTCGGCTACCGCGCGTGGTCGGCGCACGGTGGCGACTGGGGCGCGGCCGTCACCACGGCCCTCGGCGCCCTGCGGCCCGACGGCCTCCTCGGAATCCACCTGAGCACGCCCTACGCCTTCCCGGATCGAATCCCCGACACGCTCACCGCCGACGAGCAGCACGCCGTGGACGGCCTGGCCCTCTACTCCGGACCGCTCGGCGGATCGAACCACCTGCAGGCCACGAAACCGCAGACCGTCGGATTCGCGCTGGCCGACTCGCCGGCCGGCCAAGCGGCCTGGATCTACGAGAAGTACCAGTCCAAGACCGACAACCGCGGACTGGCGGAGGACGCCCTCAGCGTCGACGCCATCCTGGATGCGATATCCCTCGCCTGGTTCACCAACAGTGCCGCCTCATCAGCGCGAATCTACTGGGAGAACCGGTCGGCCACCATGGCCGGGCCGAAACTCACCCTGCCGGTCGCTGTGACGGTGTTTCCCCGGGACATCCCTCGGTTGCCGCGAACCTGGATCGAAGACGCCTACAGCGATCTGATCCACTACGGCGAGGCCGACAACGGCGGGCACTTCGCCGCGCTCGAGCAGCCGGAGATCCTCGTCGAGGAGCTCCGCGCGGGGCTCAGGAGCCTGCGCGACCGACGCGGCATCCGTGCCGGATCCTCCGCGGCATGATCTACTTTTCCGATGCAGGAACGCAGAGTGGTGAAGGCCGACTCGAGCGCTCGATCGGAATTGGAGGCCCGTGGATGGGTCGTGATCGCTCGGTCGTGGGGAGCCGGACTCACGGTCGACGACGCCAGCCATCCGCGGCTGTCGGCTCTCCGTGATGGGGTCGAACCGCTCGTCACCGTCCGAGAACTCGAGCCGGCAGACGTCGACGCCGTGCTCGCCCTGGATCGGGAAACCCTCGACGACTACCCCGGCGATGTGGCGACCGCTCATGAGGCGCTGACGGAGGCCCGGGCGACGCCGACCCCAGACCACCGCGGGTGGGGCGCCTTCGCACACGATGCCCATCTCGTTGCCATGACGTTCGTCGACATCGGCCGCGAGGTCGTCGAAACGGATTTCACGGTGGTGCGTCGAGGATGGCGCGGCCAAGGCCTCGGGTCAGCGGTGAAGTCCGCGTCTGTGCTGGCGTTGAGCGAACAGGGGCACGTGCGCTTCCGCACGGGCGGCTCGATGGACAACCCCGCGAGCATCGCGGCCAACCGGGCCGTCGGATATGAACGGGACGAGGAGTGGCTCACCTTCGTCGCTGACGGCGAGGGGTTACGCGGCCGGCCGGTGAGGGCGGATGGGGCGGGTCGCAGCAACGGCGACGACGACACCGATTCGCGTGATCCGACGCGCATCCTCAGGCGAGCCGGCCGAACGGCTCAGCTCGGTCGATCGGTGGGGATGATCGTTCCCTGGTGAAACCGGATGCGCGGTCCGTGGATCTCCCAGAGCGACGAATGCCTGCTGTCGTGATCCACGCCGTGAACCCGATAGGTGACGAGCACGAATTCCGGGCTGAGCCGATTGAACATCCACTCCGAGGTCGCGGGCGCGTCGCGCGGGGACTCGTTCTGCAGCGCCGCCACCGTCTCGGAACGCGTCCAACGGCGTCCCGAGCGGCCGATCTCGGCGAAATCGGCCGAGAGCAGGGATGCCACGCGCTCCGTGTCGCCTCGAACCGCCGACGACAGGAGGGCGAGTTCGGCGGTCTGCACCGCCTCGTACTCCGAGGCATCCGATTCCCACATGCACCGACCGTAGCGCGATTCCTCGGCCCGTCGGCGCCCGGGCGATGTCAGTGGTCGAAGGAACAATGAAGCCATGAAGTCGGTCATCGTCCCTCCCCTCCTCTGCTCGGCGCTCGTGTACGCCCCCGTTCTCGACACGCTGTGGTCTCGAGGGCAGGTCACCGTCGCAGACACCCGCCGCGACACGTCCATCGCGGCCATGGCGGAGAGGATCCTGCGAGAGAACGACGGGAGCTTCGCCCTGCTCGGAACCAGCTTGGGCGGATATGTCGCCCTCGAAGTGATGCGGCAGGCACCCGAGCGCGTGACCGCACTCGCACTCGTCAGCACGTCGGCGCGGCCCGACACCGACGAGCAGAAGGCGGCCCGTGCTCGGCAATCGGCCCTCGTCGAGGCAGGGCAGTTCACGACTCTGATCGATGCCGCCTTTCCCGGCGTGGTCGCCGCGGAGAACGAGTCCGACGAAGCGCTCCTCACGACCTGGCGCGACGTCACCACCCCGGTCGGCGCCGAGGCATTCCTCCGGCAACAGCAGGCAGCGCTCGGCCGGGCCGACCTGCGTTCGATCTTGCCCACGATCACCTGCCCGACCGCGATCATCCACGGCGCCGGCGATCGCCTGATCCCTCCGGCTGCCGCGGAGGAGTCGGCAGCAGCGATCCCTGCAGCCACGCACACCGTCATCGATCATGCGGGGCACTTCCTGCTCCACGAGCAGCCGGCAGCGGCACGCGCCGCAGTCGCGGCATGGCTGGACCTGGTCGCCGCCTGATCCTCCGGCTCCGCTCATAGATCGTTCCCGTCGCCTCGCGCACCTGGGCGAGAGTGGCCTCGGCCACGGTGTTCGCCGTCTCGCCAGTGGTCACGCCGCGAACTCCCCGCCACCGGCGACCCCGCCAGCGTTCTCGACGACCCCGCCCGCCCCGCCGACACGACCCGCATCGGGCCGGCACCTGTCGACTCCACCACCGCTGCCGACTTCACCCGCTGGCACGCCTAGGGTGTGATGCGTCACTCGTGTTCGGGCAGCAGCGGCGTCGACCATCCCGGGTCGCGGCCGAGCTGCGCGGCCCGCGCGACCGACGTGGCGCCGAAGCGATCGTGCACCGCGTCGAGCACCGCGTCGAGGCGCCCTCGGTCGTTCCAGTCGATGGGCAGCTCGGGCTGGATGCTGTCGGCGCGCGACAGCTGCGAGAGCGAGACGCCGATGAGGGTGATGCCCCTCTCCGCGATCTCCGGCTGCGCAGAGGCGAGAAGCTCGCGCGCCACCGCGAGCAGCACTGACGTGCGGTCGGTGGGAACACCCACGGTGCGCGACCGGGTCGCTTTCGCGAAATCGCCCCAGCGGAGCCGCAGCACCACCGTGCGGCACACCCGGTCGCCGTCGCGCAGGCGCCGGGCGAGCCGGTCGACGATCTGCGTGAGGATGACGTCGAGCTCCCCGGCCGCGCGCGGCCGGCTGCCGAGCGCACGCTGCGACCCGATCGACCCGCGGCGCCGCGTGGTGTCGACGGGGCGCGGATCGCGCAGCCGCGCCAGCGCGTGCAGGTGCGCTCCCGTCGCCTTGCCCAGCAGCCGCCCGGCGGTCGCGGCTTCGAGCTCGGCCAGCTGCCCGACGGTGCTGATGCCGAGCCGGTGCAGCTTCTCGGCCGTCACGGCACCGACCCCCCACAGGCGCTCCACCGGGAGAGGGAGGAGGAAGGCCTGCTCCCTCTCTGGTTCGACGACGAGCAGTCCGTCGGGCTTGCTCACCGCACTGGCGACCTTCGCCAGGAACTTGGTGCGCGCGACCCCGACCGAGATCGCCAGCCCGACCTCCGTGCGAACCCGCTCACGCAACCGCACCGCGACCTGCTCGGGGGTGCCGGCGAGGCGCCGGAGACCGCCTACCTCCAAGAACGCTTCGTCGATGGAGAGCCCCTCCACCAGCGGTGTCGTGTCGCGGAAGATCGCGAACACGTCCTTGCTGGCCGCGGAGTAGGCGTCCATCCGCGGCGGCACGACCACAGCATCGGGGCACAGGTCGCGCGCCTGCCGCCCGCCCATGGCCGTACGCACCCCGCGCGCCTTCGCCTCGTAGCTCGCCGCCAGCACCACACCGCCGCCGACGATGACGGGCCGCCCCCGCAGCGCCGGGGCGTCGCGCTGCTCGACCGAGGCGTAGAACGCGTCGAGATCGGCGTGCAGCACGGTCGCCTCGCCTCGCATCCTGCCTCCCGCGCTCATCCGTCACGGCGATCGTCGCACGCACCGGCGACATCGAGCATCCCCCTCCGTGGGCGACCCTCGCCGGGCGTCCCCGTCGAGGGTCGACGTGCAGCGGTGGAAGGATGGGTGGCATGGGTATGCACCGTCAGCCGCGTCGAGCGGATGTCACGACCGTCGAACTCATCGGTGGCCCCGAGAGGCTCGAGGTCGGGCTGCGTGACGACCACGAGCGGTGGGCGGGCACGTATCGGGAACATCGGGAGCGCATCCGGAACGCCCTCACCGGAGCGGATGTCGCGATCGAGCACATCGGCTCCACCTCGGTTCCCGGGCTGGCGGCGAAGCCGATCGTCGACATCGTGGTGGCGGTCGACGACATCACCGCCGAAGAGGACTACCTCGATGCGCTTCTCGCAGCCGGATACGAGCTGCGGGTGCGGGAGCCCGGGCATCGCCTCGTGCGCACGCCGGCCCGCGACGTTCATGTCCACGTCTACGGGCGCGGTGATCCTGCGGTGCAGGAGTACATCCTCTTGCGCGACCGGCTGCGCTCCGACGCCGACGACCGCGCTCTCTACGAGAGCACCAAGCGGGATCTGCTGGCCACGCGGTGGGACGACATGAACGACTACGCCGACGCCAAGACCGAGGTGATCGTCGCGATCAAGGCGCGAGCCAGAGCCGCTCGCCCGCCTGCCTCGATGTGAGAGGGTGTCGGCGTGCCCTCTTCGCAGTCGCTGAGCCTCGATGATCGCCGGCTGGTCGCCGCCTGGGCGGCCGACTGCGCCGAGAGAGTCCTCCCCCTGTTCGAAGCGGAGGCTCCTGCCGATGGCCGGCCACGCGATGCGATCGAGCGAGCACGAGCATTCGCCCGGGGCGAGCTGGATGCCGCCGGCGAGATCCGCCGACGTTTCGTGGCGGGGCGCGCCGCCCATTCCGTGACCTCCCCCGCGGCCAAAGCCGCCGCCTGGGCTGCGGCCCAAGCCTCGGGAGTCGCCCACATGGGAGCCCACGCCCTCGGCGCCGCCGCCTACGCCGCGAAGGCGGCAGCCGCGGCCGGTCCCGACGGCGGGCGCGGGCCGGCCGAGATCGCATGGCAGATCGAGCACCTGAGCGATCCGGCGAGCGACGCGCTCCGGCGCCTTCCGCTGCTCGGGGACGACTCCTCGGGCCCGCTCGGCGAGGGACTCCTCGCGTCGGGTGCACTCGGGGCGAACATCCGTGCCCTCCAAGCCGCCCTGATGCGGCGCTCCTGAGCCGGTGCGCCCCCAGCGGGCGTTCAGAGAGTCCGAGGCGGGCGGGAAGCCCCACTGCTCGTCGCCACGGAGTGCGTGAGTACCATGCTGGGCATGGCAATCAGACTGGAGAACGTCGGGATCGCGGTGCGCGACCTCGAGGAGACCATCGCGTTCTTCACCGATCTCGGCCTCACGGTGCTGGGGCGCGACACGGTCAGCGGCGAGTGGGCCGACACCGCCGTGGGCCTCGACGGCAATCACGCCGAGATCGCGGTGCTGCAGACCCCGGACGGCCAGGGCCAGATCGAGCTGTTCGAATACATCCATCCCGACGCGATCGAGACGACGCCCACCCTCCCCAACGAGATCGGGATGCACCGCGTCGCCTTCTCGGTCGACGACATCGACGCGTCGCTCGAGATCGCCGCCCGGCACGGCTACCATCCCCTTCGCGGGGTGGCGACCTATCACGACATCTACAAGCTCACCTACCTCCGCGGGCCGAGCGGCATCCTCGTGATGTTGGCGCAAGCGCTGAAGCAGAACTGAAGTCGGGCTCGGCGGCGCGAACTGCCCGGGCGTGCCGATGTTCCACCTGGCCCCCTCCGCAGCGAGGCCATCGTCCCGCGGGGCGGCGGCATCCTGCTGACACTCGGGTCACAGGGCCCGAACGATCAGCAGCACGCCCAGCAGGGCGACCACGCCGTTCCCGATCACCGCCGACACCCTCCGGAACGAGGGCGTCGCCTTGCGCCGCAGGCCCGCCCCGAGCGCGATGAGCAGGGCTTGCCAGCCGAAGGATGCGAGACCGACGCCCGCGACGAAGGCCACCTTGGCCGGCGCCGACGTGGCGATCTGCTCCAGCCCCGGTAGGAGCGCGGCGAAGTAGACCAGCGTCGCCGGGTTGATCGCGGTCAGGGCGAGAAAGAGGCCGAAGTGACGGACGGAGTTCGATGACGTCGCGATCTCCGCGCCGGGATCGGACCTCGACCTCCTGCTCGCGATCAGACCATATCCACCCAGCACGACGAGCGCCGCTCCGCCGACGATCTGCGGCCACGGCTCCCAGGCTCGCACGATCGGGCCGACGAGCACGCCCGCGATCACGGCGATGGCGCAGTACGCCGTGTCCACGGCCGCCACCGCGCCCGCCGCGGGGAGTCCGTGACGCAGACCGCGCGCGATGCCCTCCTGGATCAGCAGCACGCCGATCGCGCCCAGCGGGGCCGCGAGAGCGAGGCCGGCGACGAGTCCAGAGGCGAAGGGGAGCAGCCAGTCCATGGATCGACTCTGAGACATCCGCCCACCCGGCACTGTGTGTTCGGGCAGTCACTTGAGAAGATGTGTCGTATGGATGCGACCGACGACAAGATCATCGATGTTCTCCGCGAAGACGGTCGCGCATCGTTCAGCGGAATCGGACGCCGTGTCGGCTTGAGCACGAACGCGGTCGCGGCTCGTGTGCGCCGCCTCGAGAAGGCCGGCGTCATCCTCGGCTACCGGGTGGTGCTCGACGCCGAGACGACGGATGCCGCCGACGGACTCGAGGCGTTCATCGACGTGCGCCTCGACCCCGCTCTCGACTCGGCGGCTTTCCTCGACTGGGCCCGGCGGGTGCCGGAGATCAGGGATGCCGTGCACGTCACCGGCTCCTACGACTATCTCGTGCAGATCCGCGTCGCCGACACCGGGGCGCTCGACAGATTGCTGCGGCGGCTCAAGCGCGACGGCGGCGCGACCCACACGCAGACCAGGCTCGCCCTCCGCTGAACGTCCGGATGCGGTGAGCCCCGTTCCTCTCAGCGGATTCCAATACCCCCGGGGGTATATTGATCGTCATGAAGATCATCATCATCGGCGGCGTGGCGGGCGGGATGGCAGCGGCCACCCGCCTCCGGCGGCTCGACGAGAGCGCGGAGATCATCGTGCTCGAGGCGGGTCCGTACGTGTCGTTCTCGAACTGCGGGCTCCCCTACCGGCTCGGCGGCGTCATCGACGACCGAGCGGCGGTCCTCCCGCGGTCGCCCGAGTGGTTCGCGCTCCGGTTCGAGATCGACGTGCGCGTCGGTCACCGGGTGACCTCGATCGATCCCCGCGCGGCGACGGTCACGGTCGACATCGCAGGAACCGGCCAGGTCGACACGCTCGGATACGACGAGCTGATCATCGCGACCGGCGCCACCGCCGACCTGCCTCCGACGCTGGTCTCGGATCACACCTTCGCGCTCCGCACCATCGACGACATGGACGCCATCGCCGAACGTCTCGACCGGCCCGACGTCCGGTCGGTCGTGATCGTGGGGGCCGGTTACATCGGGCTCGAAGCCGCGGAGAACGTCCGGCGACGCGGCCTCGACACCACTCTCGTTCAGCGCGGCCCGCAGATCTTCCCGGCGCTCGACCCGGAGATGGTGACCGCGGTGCATCACGAGCTGGTCGAACACGGCATCACGGTACTGACCTCCACGACCGTGCACCGCGTCGATCGAACCCAGGTGACATTCGACGACGGCGCCTCGATCGCCGCCGACCTCGTCATCGACGCCACCGGGATCACTCCGGCAAGCGCTCTCGCCGAAGCGGCGGGTCTCCGCATCGGCGCCGGCGGCGGCATCCGGGTCGACGGACTGCATCGCTCCAGCGACCCCCACATCTACGCCATCGGCGACGTGGCCGAGAAGACCGATCACGTGACCGGCGCGCCGACGCTGATCGCGTTGGCCGGCCTGGCGAACCGGGACGGCCGCGCCGTGGCCGACGCCATCGCCGGGATCGGCGAACCGACGGCTCCCGCGCTCGGCACGTCGATCATCGGGGTGTTCGGCGTCACCGCCGCCGCGGTCGGCTGGAACGAGACCCGCCTCCGTGCAGCACGACGACCGCATCGGATCGTGCACGTGCATCCGTCATCGCATGCGAGCTTCTACCCCGGCGGATCGGCCCTCGCGATGAAGCTGCTGATCGATCCCGACACCGATCTCCTGCTCGGGGCGCAGGTCGTGGGGCGGGACGGGGTCGACAAGCGCATCGACGTGCTCGCCGTCGCGATGAGCGCGGGCATCACCGCCTCGGGCCTGAAGAACCTCGAGCTCGCGTACGCGCCGCAGTACGGGTCGGCGAAAGATCCGGTGAACATCGCCGGATACGTCGCCGAGAACACCGCGCGAGCGCTGGTTCGCACGGTGCAGTGGCACGAGCTCGCCGGGCACATCGCTGCGGGCGCCTCCGTCGTCGATGTGCGCACTCCGGCCGAGTACGACAGTGGTCACATCCCCGGCGCCCTCAACGTTCCGCTCGACGAGATCCGTCACCGGATGGACGGGATTCCGGCCGGGCGGGTGATCGTGCACTGCCAGGTCGGGCAACGCGGGAGCACAGCGACCCGCATCCTGTCGCAGGCCGGACGCGACGTCACCAACCTCGACGGCGGGTATCTCACCTGGCTCGCCGGAACGACCACCACCCATCAGCCCACGATGAAAGAAGCACTCGTATGAATTCGACCACCGTCACCGCCCTCTCTACCGAGAACGCACCCATCGTCATCGATGTGCGGGAAGCCGACGAGTATGCCGGCGGGCACGTTCCCGGCGGGGTGAACATCCCGCTCTCACAGCTCGCCGATCGATTGGACGCCGTTCCCCGGCACTCCACCGTCTTCGTGATCTGCCAGTCCGGGGGCCGCAGCGCTCGCGCGACCGACTTCCTCACCGGCCAGGGCATCGACGCGATCAATGTCGAGGGAGGCACCGGTGCCTGGATCTCCGCCGGACTCCCGGTGGAGAGGGCATGATCATGGGACTGCGTTCCTTGTTCGGCAAGTCCTACGCCACGATCACGCCGGAAGAGGCGGAACGTCAGCTGGCGAGCGGCGCGATCCTCATCGACGTCCGCTCGGCCCGGGAGTTCGCCAACGGCCACGCCCCGGCTGCGCGGAACATCCCGCTCGAGCAGATCGCGGGGCGCGCTCACGAGCTTCCGAACGACGCCCCCATCGTCACGATCTGCCACTCCGGGGCGCGCTCGGCGATCGCCGCCCGCAGCCTCGCGAAACACGGGCACACGGTCTCCTCTTTGCGCGGCGGAACCACCGCCTGGATCGCTGCCGGGCTTCCCACCTCGAAGAAATCCACCTCGAAGAAATGAGGACGCGATGACCTCCCCGTCCAGCGCCGACATCCCGGTCGTGCCCGATGCCGATGCCGACCGTGCCGCACAGCAGCGCAAGATCGTGAACAGGCTGCGTCGAGCTCAGGGGCAACTCGCGGCGGTCATCACCGCCGTCGAGGCCGGTGCCGAGTGCCGCGACGTGGTGACCCAGCTCGCCGCCGTGTCCAAAGCACTCGACCGGGCGGGGTACACCATCGTGGCCACCGCCATGCGCAACTGCATCGCCGACCCCGACAGCGAACCGCTGACGCCCGACGAGCTCGAGAAGCTGTTTCTCACCCTCGCCTGAGGCCGGGGATGCGCCGATGCGCGCCGGCAACGGTAGCAACCGTCGACGACCTCGGCGCTCGCGAAGGCCGCGCCGTCGAGGATCGCTCTCCCGTCTCGGGCCCGAGCTCCCGACGGGGGCCTGCCGCGCCATCCCAGCGCGCACCGACGATGCCGGCGACCACATTCCCCGAGCGGCATACGCCCGCCCGTGCAGTCGATTCATCGCTCGACCGGGGGCTCCGGATGAACGAGCACGACGACGCGAAGGCCACGGCCCCCGCGTCGAGGGTGCTGCATCCGCTGTTCATCGGGCTCGTGACGGCCGTCTCCGCGCAGGCCGCCGATGACGCTGCAGAGCTGGCTCGGAGCAACGACGAGCGAGGTGGTCGCGCTGCTCGATCGGGCCGAGCTGATGACCGTGGAGCAGTTCGGCGAGTGGAATACCTGGCTGTTCGAGCGGGACAGGCGCGTCTGAGCGCAGCCGATCCGGCGCAAGGATCGAAAGTGAGTGAATGTCAGTGGCTCATGTTTGACTGTTCCCATGCAACCCACCCCGTCAGAGTTCCGCGAGATCGCCGCGCGCTTCAGCGCCTGGGGCGACTCCGCGGCCGCGCTCGACGACGGGGCGTTGCTCGCGTTCGCCGCGGCGTTCGACCAGGTGGCGAGGGTCGTGGGGGCGGTGCAGACGAGGGTGGCCGGCGAGATCGGCGCTCGGTCGCGCTCCGAGCTGGGTGAAGACGGCCTGAGTCGATCGCAGAACTTCTCCACGCCGGCCAAACTGCTCGCTGCCGTCACGAGAACGTCGACCCGGGAGGCCAAGGCCAGGCTCGATCTGGGCGAGCGGATGCGCGGAGCCGAGTTGCTCGGAGGCGGAGTCGCGCCCGATCCGTTCCCGCTCGTTCGCGAGGCGATGTCGCGCGGCGAGGTGGGCGTCGAATGCGCGGCGGTGATCACCGCTGAATGCGCCGCCCTCGTCAAACGGGGCACCGACCCGGTGCTGGTCTCCGAGGCCGAAGAGCACCTCGTGGCGGCCGCCCGCAACCCCCTGCTCACCGTGGACGACGTGCCCCGGCTCGCCGTGCGCATCCGGGAATCGCTCGACCCGGATGGCCTCGAACCACGTGCCGAGGCGCAGCGGGAGGCCCGTTCGTTCACCCTGAACCGCAGCACCGACGGGATGTACCGCGGGCGACTGGCCCTGCCGCCCGAAGACGGCGCGCTCTGGCTCGGTGCCCTTCAGGCCATGATCAGCCCGCGCACGACGCCGAGGTTCCGGTCGGAAGACGAGTTCGTCACGGAGACGATCACGGCTGACCCCAGAACTCTGCCGCAGAAGATGGCGGATGCCGCCACCGGGCTCATCGCCCGTGCGGCCGGCGCTCCCGAGATGCCTCACCTGGCTGGGGCGACCACCACCGTGAACGTGCACGTCAGCGTGGCCGACCTCGAGAGTGGTCGCGGCCCGGGGTGGATCGACGGAATCGATGAACCGGTGCCGATGTCCACCGTCGAGCGGCTGCGGTGCCATTCTCCCCAGGTGGTGACCGTGTTCGGGCATCATGGCGAGGTACTGCATCACGGCAAGGCCCGGCGTCTGTTCAGTCCTGCCCAGAATCGCGCGCTCGCGGCCCGCGACGGCGGATGCGTCTGGCCGGGCTGCGACCGGCCGCCATCCGGTTGCGAGACCCATCACGTTGAGGAGTGGAGGTCGCCGGCGCATCCACCCGGGCGAACGGATGTCGAGAACGGCGTGCTGCTCTGCCGGTTCCACCATGCCCGCATCCACAAACCGGCCTGGCGGCTCACCATGCGACACGGGGTGCCGCACATCGTGCCCCCACGGTGGAGAGACCCGAGCCAGACTCCGATCCCCGTCACCCGACGACGAACGTTCGCGCCGGAGTCGAGGTTCACGAGCGCGCCCGGATCACGCCCCGACACCGAGCGGCGCACCGTCTGATGCGCCGTGCGATGCACCATCGGATGCGCCGTGCGATGCGCCATCAGATGCGCCGTGCGATGGGCCATCAGCGGCGGAGGGCCGGAATCGCTCCCGCCCCGCGCACCCGGCGACACTATTCTGTCGCCTATGGAGGGACTCGAAGTCGCCGTCGTGCTGGGCCTCACGGTGCTGGCCGGTGGCCTGGCGAACCGCTATCTCCGCGTGCCGGCGCCCTGGGCCTGGCTCGCCGTCGGCATCATCGTCAGCTTCGTGCCGGGTGTTCCCGAAGTCGCCCTCCCGCCCGACATCGTGCTCTACATCTTCTTGCCGGCCCTGCTCTACTGGGAGTCGCTCAACATCTCGGTGCACGGCTTCCGGTTCGACCTGCGGGTCATCTCCTTGCTCAGCATCGGCCTCGTCTTCGTCACCGCCGCTGCCGTGGCCGGCATCGGCACTCTCATGGGGCTCGCCTTCCCGGTGGCCCTGGTGCTCGGCGCCGTGCTCTCGCCGACGGATGCCACGGCCGTCTCGGCCATGGCCCCTCGCCTGCCGAGGCGCATCGACACCATGCTCCGCGGCGAGAGTCTCGTCAACGACGCCAGCGCCCTCGCCCTCTACTCCGTCGCCGTGGCCGCGGTGGTGGCCGGGCGCGATCCGTCGATCGGCGAGATCTCGCTCAGCTTCGTCTGGGCCGTGGTGATCGGTGTGGCGCTGGGCCTCGCCGCCGGCTACGCCCTCTATCTGCTCCGGCGCATCGCCCGAACACCGTCGCTCGCCGCCACGGTCTCGGTCATCACGCCGTTCGTGCTCTACCTACCGGCGGAGATGGCACACGGGTCGGGTGTCGTCGCCGTCGTGGCCGGAGGACTCCTGCTCAGCCTCCTCCTGCCACGAGTCGTGTCGGCGAATGCCCGCACGCTCTCCTTCGACTTCTGGCGAGTGGCCAGCTACGTCATCAACGGAGCGCTCTTCGTACTGATCGGCCTCCAGGCCCACAGTGTGGTCGAGACCTACGCGACCGACGGCTGGCTCAGCGTGCTCCTGCTGACCCTCGCCGTCACCGTCGCCATTTTCGCCGTGCGATTCCTCTGGGTCGTCGCGATGGCTCCGGCCATCCGGCTGCTCGATCGCCGGCCCTCGCAGCGCGATCGGCGGGTGCCGTTCCGCATCCGCGCCATCCTCATCGGCGGCGGATTCCGCGGCGCCGTCTCATTGGCCGCGGCCCTCTCGGTGCCGGCGCTGATCGCCGACGGCATGGGCTTCCCCGACCGCCAACTGCTCGTCGCCGTCACCTTCGGCGTCATCGTGCTGCTGCTCGTCGGCCAGGGGGCGGCCATGCCCCTGATCCTGAAGCGGGCGCACCTGCCCCACGACGACGGATCGTCGGAGGAGTACCGGCTGGCCGTGACGACCATGGCACACGAGGCACTCGACCACCTCGACGCCGATGCCGCTGCGGCAGGCGCCTCGCCGGAGGCGCAGCGGATCGTGCGCGAGCGGATCGACGAGACTCTTGCGAAAGCGGGCGATCTCACCGACCGGGAGGCCGATGCCGCGGTGCGAGCCCTGCTGCTCACGGCGATCAGCCGCAAGCGCCACGCCATCGAGCAGCTCCGTGCGTCGGGGCGCATCGACGACCTGGTGTTCCTGCGTGTGCAGGGCGATCTCGACCACGAGGAACTGCGCCTGCACACCGAGCGGGAGTGACCCGCGTGTCGCGCAAACTTTCTCATTGCGAAAGTTTTCGCAGTGTGAAAGTATTTGGGCATGACATCCGTGGCACCGCATCCGGTCGACGAGACCCTGGGGCTGCGGGAGCGCAAGAAGCGTGAGACGGCGCGCGCCATCGAGGTGGCCGCCGTCGAACTCGTGGCGGAGTTCGGTCTCTCGGAGGTGACGGTCGATGCCATCAGCCACCGTGCCGACGTCACCAGCCGCACCTTCTTCAACTACTTCGCCAGCAAAGAAGATGCGGTGATCGGTGCCTCGAAAGCGTTCGGTCCGCCCGTGGTGCCGCCGATCGCGTACCAACCCGGGGTTCCCGTGCTCGACACGCTGATCGCAGCGGTGCGCGACGAGATCGCCTCGATCGACTTCGGCACCCCCGAACTGCAGGCGCAGCGGCGAGCCGTCGCGCTGGCGAATCCGTCGCTGCTGGTGAAGGACTTCCAGCGGCTCGGGGCGATCGAAGAAGATCTGGCGCAGCAGGCTCAGCGGTTGCTGCGGGAGGAGGGCCGCGTGCCCGCGCGTGAGCGGGCCGATCGGGCGTGGGCCATCGTGATGTTCGCAGGCGCGGTGCTGCGGCTCGGGCTGCAGACCTGGACGCACGAGACCGGCGTGCGCCGTCCCATCGCCGAGCACATCGAATCCGCCCGCCTCCACCTGCTCGGCCTCGCGGCCGACCTCTGCTGAACCGCCCGCGCCACCCACCGCACCCCGCGTCACCCGCTTTCGCCCACATCACCCGCCCCGCCCACGTCACCGTCCGACACCATTCCGAGGAAGAACTATGTCCAGCCCTGAACTGAACGAGGTCGCCGACCGCGACGAACCCGCAGCCGGCTCGTCCGCCGCCGCACCCACCACCGACGGGCCCCCGCAGCTCTCCCAGAAGCGGATCGGCCTCATCTTCGCCGCGCTCATGGTGGCGATGCTGCTCTCGGCGCTCGACCAGACCATCCTCGGCACGGCCCTGCCCACCATCGTCGGCGATCTCGACGGCGTGAACCACATGCTCTGGGTGGCCACGGCCTACATCCTCGCCTCCACCGTCGTGATGCCCGTCTACGGCAAGCTCGGCGACCTGATGGGGCGCAAGTCGCTCTTCGTCATCGCCCTCTCGATCTTCGTGTTCGGCTCGATCGTCGGCGGATTCGCCAACTCGATGGAGTGGCTGATCGCCGGCCGCGCCATCCAGGGGCTCGGCGGCGGCGGGCTGATGATCCTCTCGCAGGCCATCATCGCCGACGTCATCCCGGCCCGCGATCGCGGCAAGTACATGGGCTTCATCGGCGTCGTCTTCGGCCTCTCCTCGGTGGCCGGGCCGCTGCTCGGCGGGCTCTTCACCGACGTGCTCAGCTGGCGCCTCGCGTTCTGGATCAACGTGCCGCTCGGCATCGCCGCCATCCTCGCCGCCGTCGCCTTCATCAAACTGCCACCGGTGGGCGTGGGATCGAAACCGCGCATCGACGTGGCCGGCATGGTCACCCTCGCCCTCGCCGCGGCCGGACTGGTGCTCACCGCGTCGTGGGGCGGCACCGAATACGACTGGGACTCCCCCGTCATCATCGGCCTGATCATCCTCACCATCGTCTCGGCCGTCGCCTTCGTGCTGATCGAGCGCCGCTCGAGCGAGCCCGTCATCCCGATGTCGCTGTTCAAGAACCGCAACTTCACCCTCACCACCCTCGGCGGTCTGGCCATCGGCATCTCGATGTTCGGCGCCATCGGCTACATGCCGACGTTCTTGCAGATCGTGAACAGCGTCAACGCCACCCAGTCGGGCTTCATGCTGCTGCCGATGCTCGGCGGCCTCCTGATCACCGCGATCGGCGGCGGATTCCTCGTGACGAAGACCGGCCGCTACAAGTGGATGCCCATCGTCGGCTCGCTGATCATCGCGGCCGCCCTGGTGCTCTTCTCCACCATGCGGGCCGACACGCCGCTCTGGCTGATCCTCTCGTATCTCGCCATCCTCGGGCTCGGCATCGGACTCGCGATGCAGGTGCTCGTGCTGATCGTGCAGAACTCGGTGCCGCACTCGATGGTGGGCACGGCGACCGCGGGCAACAACTTCTTCCGCGAGATCGGGGCGTCGCTCGGATCGGCGATCGTCGGCTCGCTGTTCGTGGCACGGCTCACCGACCAGCTGGCGTCATCCGCTGCAGCCGCGGGCGGGGCGGCCGGCGCGGTGCCGAGCGACACCAACTCGCTGACACCCGCCGCGATCAACGCGCTGCCGCCGGAGCTGCACGCGATGATCGTCGATGCCTACTCCAACGCGCTCAGCCCGGTGTACCTGTACCTGGTGCCGCTGATGCTCGCCGCGGCACTGCTGCTCTGCTTCGTCAAGGAGATCCCCCTGGCGACGACGGTGGTGCAGTCCGAGGCCTGAGCACTCGGTGCCGATCAGCGCCGAGGCCGCGTTTCGGGAGGAGGAGAAGCGAACCGAGGCCGAATACGGCCGAGGTTCTGCTCTCCTCCTCCCGAAACGACGAGAGACGACGGCCTCAGGACTGGGGCACCGGTTCTGCGAGCGCGACCGAGGCGAAGAGCTTGTCGAAGACCGCGTGACGGTCGAACTGGAGGGCGTACGCGCGAGCGGCGTCGGCCGCCGCGGCGCGAGCGGCGGGGGTCGTGTGGAGCACCGCCTCGTCGATCGCCGCCGCGATCGCGTCGGGGTCGTTCACCGGCACCACCAGGGCGTGGTCGCCGATGGCCTCCCCGATGCCGCCCGTGAGCGTCGTGATGACCGGGCCGCCACCCGCGAGCATCTTCTCCGCCAGGGCGATGCCGAAGGTCTCCACGAACTCCGGGCGCGGCTTCGACGGCAGCACGAAGGCGGCGCAGCCCGCCATCAGGTGCGGCTTCTCGGCGTCTCCGACGTCGTCGAGAAAACGGATGCGCGACGCCAGCGGCGAGCGCGCGGCCAGGTCGCGGAGCGCGTCGGCTTGCGGGCCCCGGCCCGCGATCACCAGGGGCATGTCCGACGAGCGGGAGAGCGCGCTGCGTTCGAAGCCGGCGATCAAGTCGTCGACCCCCTTCGCATCCGTCAGCCGGGAAAGGAAGAGGAGGTAGCCGTCACGCGACAATCCCCGGGCCTGGAGCAGCGCATCCGTGGTGCCCGGATCGAGGTCGAGGTAGGCTGCCGCGTCGATGGCCGGGTAGGACACCGCGATGCGTTCCCGGCACTGCTCGGCGAAGCGGGTGCCGTGCTGCTCGTCGACGCGGGCCGCCTCCGAGATGATGAGGTCGCGGGTGTACTCCGAGACCGCGACGCAGTGGTCTTGCGACAGGTACGACGAGAGGATGTGCGCGGCCGCGCCCAGTCGCCCCTCCTCCACGGCGGTGCGCACGACGTTGGTGACGTCCGATCCCACCGCCTCGGCGATGGTGGTGACGTTCACCGGCAGGCCCGTGCCCCAGGCCGCGCGCACGGCGTCGGCCACGGCGATGGTGTGGGGTGAGAGGTAGAGCGACAGGGCCACTGTGGGCACACCGTCGGTGAAGAGCTCCACCAGGCGGCCGGTGATGCCCGCGAGGTAGCGTCCGTCCGGCACCTTGTAGTCGCCGACCGGCGCCGGGCGCTCGACGATGATGCCTGGACTGTAGGGCAGCACCGAATCGAGCGGTTTGAGGGGCAGACCGGCGGCTTCGAGGCGCTCGATCGGCCAGGTGACGATGCGCACCTCGTCGAAACCGCGGGTGAGTGCCGTCTCGGCGAGGTTGCGGCCCTCCACGGAGTGGCCGCAGATCACCGGATCGGCGCGAACGACGATGACGAGGCGGTTGCGGATCGCGTTCATGGGGTCTCTCCTGTCGTGAGGGTCGTGGCTGTCGTGAATGATGATGCGGTGGACGAGGAGGGCGGCACGAGTCGCGTACCCCAGTCGCTCGGCTCCGGGCCGAGTTCGAGCAGCAACTCTCCGCCGCCGTGGAACTCGGCGCCGGTCAGCCAGCTTCGGTCGAGCGGATGCCCGTTGAGGGCCGCCGCCTGCACGTACTGCACCGGCCCGCCGGCGACGGGTTCGCGGAACCCGGAGGTGCGCACCGAGAACGTCCCCCCGCCCACCGCGATCTCCGCGGCCCGGAACGACGGCGCGTTCACCAGCACGAGGTTCTGGCCCGCGACGGGGAACAGCCCGAGCGACGCCCAGACGAACCACGAGCTGAGTCCGCCCGAGTCGTCGTTGCCCGGCAGTCCGCCCCGCCCGGTGCCGAACTGCTGGTGCACCGCGTTGTGCACCACCTCGGCCGTGCGGTCGGGGCGGCCGGCGTAGTGATAGGCCCAGGGCGCATCCATGTCGGGCTCGTTGTTGAGGCCCTCGAAGCGGCCGAGCTCGTAGCCCGCGACCAGTTCGGCGACCCCGGGCGCGATGCCGAGTTGGCGCACGGGAGGCGCACCGAAGCCGAAGAATGCATCCAGGTGCGCGACGAACCGTTCGCGCCCGCCGCTCACCTCGATCCGCCCCGCCATGTCGTGCTGCAGGCGGAACGAGTAGTTGTGGCGACTGCCCTCGTAGTAGGTGGAATCCTTGAGCAATCCGGTCGACGGGTCGTAGGCGTTCACCCAGCGCGCGGCGAGCGCCTCGAACTGCGTGGCGAGCGCCCGGTCGCCCACGTGCCGCGCCACCTGGGCGGTGCACCAGTAGCCGAACGCGATGTCGAGGGTGTGCGTGATCGGATGCGCCTCCCCCCGCAGCAGGTACTCCTCGCCGTAGGTGCGGCGCAGGTCGTCGCTCATGTGCACGAGCGCCCAGTCCCAGTCGATGCCGGACACCCCGAGCTGGCAGAGGTCGGCGAGGAAGGTGTGCGCGAGGGCGCTGCCCTGGCGCGAGAAGCGGTCGCTGCCGCGCGCCATCCGGTAGCCGATCGGGAAGTTGCCCTCCTCCTCGCAGATGGTGAGCAGCGCATTCGCGAGCTCGACGGCCTTCTCGGGCTGGATCGCGGTGAGCAGGGGCAGCTGGGTGCGGTAGATGTCCCACATCGTCGCGATGTCGAAGGCGAAGGGGCCCTCGCTCGGCCAGAACGGGCTCTCGGAGGGCGCGAGCGAGGGCTTGATGAGCGAGTGGTAGAGCGCCGTGGAGAACACGGTCTTGCGTTCGGGCGACGGGGTGTCGACGGTGATGGTCTTGAGGTGCTTGCGCCAGGTCTTCTGCGTGCGCTCGCGCCGCGAATCGAAGCGCGCCGGCCCCGGCCCGCAGTCGGCGCGCAGGTTGCGCTCGGCCTGCTCGACGCCCCGCAGCGAGAACCCGATCCGCAACTCGATCGTCTGACCGGGCTCGCTGGGGCCCGCCCACATCAGGCCGAACGGCCGCAGGGTGGTGGGCCGGATGTGGTCGAAGTCGAGCCGCGTGCCGCCCGGCATCAGCCGCCGGTCGTACCAGAGCATCTGCCGCCAGTGCGGGGCGTCGCACTCCACGTGCACGGCGATCGGCGCACCCTCGGCCACCACCACACCGCTCGCGACACCGGGCTCGATGGTCTCGAGGTGCGCCCGCAGCGGGATGGTCGACCCGTAAGGGATCGCCAGGCCGCCGAGCGAGAAGTCGATCACGATGCGGGCGTTCTGGTGCCGCGGGAAGGTGTAGCGGTGCACGGCGCTCTTCGGCCCCACCGTGATCTCGGCGGAGATGCCCGAGTCGAGGGTGGCCGTGTAATAGCCGGGCGACGCCTCCTCCTCGGTGAGCGCCCAGGTGCGGCCCAGCACATCCAGCGGCTCCACCATCGGCGTCACCCGGAAGTAGTTGTAGTACTTGCGGATCGCGCCGGTTCCCGACTGCTGGAAGTGCGTGAACCCTGACGCCAGCTGCGCGTCGTAGATCGTCGGCGGCACGCCCTCGAGGCTGAGGTCGTAGCGGCCGTAGCCCGTCGGGTAGGCGCCCGAGTAGGCGCAGGCCGACACCATGCCGAGCGGATGCGTGGCCCCCGGATGCGTGTTGCCGATCTGCGGTTTCGGCCACCACCAGGTCGCCGCGAGACCTGTCGGCGCGGGCAGCGCCGTGGGCTCGGTTCCGATGAAGGGATCGACGTGGTCGATCATGCGCGGCGCCCGCATCCGGTGGTCATCGTCGGAGCGTAAGTTCCGGATGCGGACGCCGGGTGAACGATCGGTGACCGGTTCGCGAACGGATGCCGCGAGCATTTCATCTGCCGCACGATCCTCGAAAGCTGTTAACATCCGGAGCATGGGGTTCTTCGGGGTCGATCTTTCCGCGCGCTCGCGCCTGTCCAAGAGCATCGTCGCCACGGCTTCGCTGTTCGTTCTCGTCGGGATCACGGTCGCCGGCTGCAGCACGGATGCGGGGGCGCAGACGGCAGCCGATGCCGCGAGCACCGGGGCTCCGTCCGACGTCACCGGAGGCGCCTATGCCGGCGGCACCGGGGTCGGCACGGTCGATCCCACCACCGACGGGCAGTTCGGCATCCCCGACTTCTACACGCCGCCGTCGCCGCTGCCGCACGGCAAGCACGGCGACATCATCGACTCCGAGGAGGTGCCGGCGCCCGACGGTGCGCGTGCCTGGCGCATCCTCTACCTCTCCGAACTGCACGACGGCACGCCCGTCGCCGCGTCGGGCTTCGTGGTGGCGCCCGAGGGCGACGCCCCCGAGGGCGGCCGCAAGGTCGTAGCCTGGGCGCACGGCACTGAGGGCGGGGGCCGCAACTGCGCCCCGTCGCTCGCGCCGAAACCCGCGGTCGACCTGGTGGACTACTTCACCTACGAGAGCCCCTTCCAGCAGGATGTCGGCGTGCCGGCGCTCACCGAGATGCTGGCCGCGGGCTACGTCGTGGTCGCGACCGACTACCAGGGGCTCGGCACCCCGGGCGTGCAGCAGTACACCGTGCTCGACTCCGAGGCCAACAACGTCTGGGACTCGGTGAAGGCCGCGCAGCAGATCGACGCCACGAAGGCCGGCGACGACGTGGTCGTGCTGGGCTGGTCGCAGGGTGGTGGCGCATCGGTCTGGATGGCGCAGAACACCGAGTACGGGCATCCGCTCAACCTGCTCGGCACGGCGGCACTCGCCCCCGCCGCCGACAACGGACCGCAGTTCGCCGGACAGGTGGCACCCGGACCGGAGAACTCCGTCTCGGTCGCGCACGCCGCTGCCCTGCAGCTCAACGTCTACCGCGGGTTCCTCGCCGCCTATCCGGAGCTGAAGGCCTCCGACGTGGTGACGAAGGAGGGCGAGGAAGCCCTCGCCGCCGCCGGGGTCCAGTGCGTCAACCACCTCGCCTACGTGTTCAGCTCGAACCTCACGACGCCGTTCCAGACGCTGATCCAGCCGACCACGCCGGCCGACTGGCAGAAGCGCCTCGACGAGAACACGCCGGGATACGCGGCGCCGACCGCTCCGGTGCTCGTGATGCAGGGCACGGCCGACACGGTCGTGAATCCGAACGGCACCACGCAGTACTTCGAGAGGGCCTGCGGATTCGGGCAACCGGTCGAGTACACGATCTACAACGGTGCGACCCACCAGACCATCCCCACGGATGCGAAGGGCGAGTACACCTCGTGGATCGCCGACCGCTTCGCGGGCGAGCCCGCGCCGACCACCTGCGCTCCGGCCGGCAGCGCTCAGACGGCGCCGAGCCCCGTCCCGACCCCCTCCCCGCTGCCGACGGCGGCTCCCGCCCCCGCCGGCTGAACCGTCGGTCGCGAAAGGCTCGCGCTTCGGGCATGCTGAAGGCATGACAGCAGAGCCAATCATCGTCACCGTCGAGAACTTCGTGCGCGCGGAGACCGACCGCATGTTCGCCGGACTCGCCGCCGCAGCCGGCGGATCGAACCGATGGCGGCACGTCCGTGAGCCTGCTCCCCTCGACGAGCAGACGGTCGTGCGCCTGAACCGCGATACCCTCTACAGCTCGGCGATCGTCGACATCTCGAACGGGGCGACGATCACCATCCCGGATGCCGGCAGCCGCTACCTCTCCGTGATGATCGTGAATCAGGATCACTACATCAACGACGTGCTGCACGAGCCCGGCGACCACGAGTTGACGGTCGACAAGTACGACACCCCCTGGGTGCTCGTCGCGGTCCGCACCCTGGTCGATCCCGACGACCCCGCCGACGTGGCCGCGGTCGCCCGCGTGCAGGACTCGCTCGGTCTCGCGGTCGACTCCGACGCGAGCTTCACCGCCCCCGCCTACGACACCGCTTCGCTCGACGCCGTCCGGCAGAGCCTCCTCGACCTCGGTCGCGGAATCAAGGACTTCTCCGGAACCTTCGGTCGTGCGGCCGACGTCGATCCGGTGAAGCACCTGATCGGCACGGCCACCGGGTGGGGCGGCCTGCCCGCCAGCGAGGCCTTCTACGTCAACGTCGACCCGGGCCTTCCCGTCGCCGACTTCGAGCTCACCGCACGGGACGTGCCGGTCGACGCGTTCTGGTCGGTCACGGTCTACAACGCCGACGGCTACCTCGAACCCAACGAGAAGGGCGTGAACTCGATCAACAGCATCACCGGAGTCACGAACGATGACGGATCGATCACCGTCCGGTTCGGGTCGGGAGATGCGCCGAACACCATCCCGATCGTCGAGGGCTGGAACTACACCGTGCGTCTGTACCGGCCGCACGCCGAGATCATCGACGGGAGCTGGACCTTCCCGCAGGCCGTGCCGCGCTAGCCACGGGCGCGGCGCACGCGAGGCGTGCGCGGCGGGCCATCGTGCACGAGCGCCGGCAGACGGCGGTCGAGCAGTGTCAGGATGACCGCGATGATCACGCCGATCAGCAGGATGACGAGGCAGTTGCGCACGGAGTCGGCGAAGCCGATGAGCGACACGTCGAGGAACGGGTAGGGATACCAGTTCATGATCGCGCCCACCACGAAGGTGAACACCAGCCAGGCCACCGGCCAGATGAAGCCGAGCGCGGTGGTCGTCCAGGGCATCCGGGGGCGCGGACCGAACACGAACCAGCCGATGAGGGTGGCCCACGGCGAGATGTAGTGGAAGCCGATGGTGGCCGCGAGGGCCCAGCCGGTGGGATGCACGAGCGCGGCGAGGATGCCCTCGTAGACGAGCCCCGTGATGATGATGCCGAGCATCGCGTCGAAGCGCAGCACCCGCCAGACGGGCCCGTTCTTCCAGACGTTCAGGGCGAGCACGATCGAGGTGCCGAGCACGAAGAGGTTGCTCTGGATCGTGAAGTAGCTGAACAGGTGGAAGAAGCGGGTGCCGAGGCTCTGGCCCACCGTGCTCTGGAAGGCGTTGACATCCTGCCCGCCGGTGAAGATGAGCACGATCTGGATGATGAGCGCTGCACCCACCACCACGGCGATGCCGCCGAACCAGATGCGGGCGGCCAGGATGCGGCCCGTGCCTCCGCCGGTCACGATCGTCGGCTGCGCCGAAATCGACTCGTTCATGTGTTCGTGCTCCCCCCGAGAGCGGCCCCTCCGCCCGCACCATGCTAGCGGTGGTCACAGGCGTGGCGGCATCGCGGTCTTAGCTCGTGTTCCCTCCTCCTCCACGAAAGGACGAATCCCATGACCGAGCCCATCCTCGAACGCGAAGCCCAAGCCTTCGCCGACGCGGTCGCCAAACCCCCGTTCGTCTACGACCTCGGCCCCGCCGGCGCCCGCGCCGTGCTCGACGAGGTGCAATCCGCTCCCATCGACAAGCCCGACGTCGACGAGGAATGGATCACCGTGCCCGCCGAGGTGGGCGAGGTGCGCGTGCGCATCGTGAAGCCGCGGGGAGTCGACGACCCGCTCCCGACGGTGCTCTACATCCACGGCGGTGGATGGGTGCTCGGCGACGCCGTGACGCACGACCGCCTCGTGCGCGAGCTCGCGGTGGGCGCCGAGGCCGCGATGGTATTCGTGGAATACGACCGCTCCCCCGAGGCGCGCTACCCCGTCGCGATCGAGCAGGCCTACGCGACGGCCCGCTGGATCGTCGCCGACGGCGCCTCGAAGGGTCTCGACTCCACCCGCCTCGCGATCGCGGGCGATTCGGTCGGCGGCAACATGACCGCCGCCGTGGCCCTCCTCGCCAAGCAGCGCGGCGACGTGACCTTCATCCACCAGTCCCTCTATTACCCGGTCACGGATGCGGCGCAGGACACCGCGAGCTACCGCGAGTTCGCCGACGGCCCGCACCTGACGGCCAAGGCCATGGCCTGGTTCTGGGACAGCTACCTCCCCGACGTCGACCGTCGCGGCGAGATCACGGCCTCCCCGTTGCGCGCCTCGCTCGAGGACCTCGCCGGGCTGCCGGAGACCTTCCTGGCGGTCGACGAGAACGACGTGCTGCGTGACGAGGGCGAGGCCTACGGCCGCAAGCTCACGGCGGCGGGCGTGCGCACCACGAGCGTGCGGTACAACGCCACCGTCCACGACTTCATGATGCTCAACCCGGTGCGCTCGAGCGCCGCGGCGACGGCTGCCGTGGAGCAGGCCGTGCACGTGCTGCGCAAGGCGTTCGGCCGTGTCTGATCGTTCGGCACGGATGTCGCGCGGCGGCTCGGTTCACGAGACCGGTGCCGTCGGGCGACCCCCGTTCTCCTGGCGGAGCGCCGGGAGGTAGAGCAAGGCACCGACGACGCTGAAGGCGCCGGCCGCCACGAACGCGACGCCCGTGCCGAAGCCCTCGGCGAGCGGTGTGAAGAGCAGCAGGCCGAGGCTGTAGGCACCCCCGGCCACCATCGAGTTCATCGAGAGCACCACGGCGCGGTTCGCACTCGTGGCCTGCCGGTGCAGCAGCGTGCTGTGCATCGGACCGGCCGCGCCGTGGGTGAGGTAGGCGAGCCAGTAGGCCGCCACGAGGCCGACGACTCCCGCCGTCAACCCCATCACCACGACGAAGAGGCCGTTCAGGATGCGCGCCCCGATCGCCGTCCACGCCACGCCCACCCGACGGCTCGTGACCCCCGCGAGCAGCGACCCCGCGGCGAAGAGCGCCCACGCGGCGGCGGAGGCGGGGCCGAAGAGCGCGCCCGCGGCATCCTCTCCGCCGAGCAGGCCGGCCAGGCGTACCGGCGTGAGCGTCTCGAACGCGATCATCGCGACGCTCCAGAACACCTCCACGAGCACGATCGCGCGCAGCACCGGCGAGCGCCGAAGCAGCCCCAGCCCGGCGAGCACCACCCTCGGTGCCTCCCTATATGCCGCGAGTGCGGGCCCGGCGCCCCACTTTCTCGCCCTCCCTACGGCTTCGGCGCCCTCGCTGTGCACACCCGAAAGCGCCCCGCCGACTCCGCCCGCACCCGCCGCACCCGCTCCACCCGCTGCACCCGCTCGGGGCGGCTCGCGCACGAGCAGGGCGAGCAGCACCGTGTGCAGGGCGTACAAGGCGATCGCCACCGCGAACGGAACCACGAGCGCCGAGACACCGCCCACCGGATGCCACGCCACCAGGCCGCCGCCGGCGAGCGCCCCGACCGCGATCGCCACGCCGAGCATCGTGGCCGCGCGGCTCAGCCCACGCTCGATCGGCGCCGCGGGATCGGCCGCGTGCGCCGTGTCCACGTACCAGGCCTCGAGCGGCCCGGAGTCCAGCGCGCGGAACACGCCCTGCGCGATCATGGCGACCGCGAACATCCAGAACTCCGTCGAGAACGCGAAGAGCACCGTCGACCCGACCGCCAGCACGCCCGAGGCGACCAGCAGCGGTCGCCGGCCCAGCGCATCCGCCAGCCCACCGGTCGGCAGTTCGAGCGCGAGCACGACCACGCCCTGGATGGCGAGCAGTCCACCGACCTGCACCAGCGAGATCCCCCGCTCGAGCGGCAGCAGCACCGTCAGCCCGAACACGAGCCCCACCGGCAGCCACCGGGTCGCGGTGAGCAGCACGAGCCGCCGCTCGGCCGCCCGCACGGTGAGGTCGTCGCGCCCCACCCGGCTCACGCCCGCTCGTCCGCGATCGTGTGCAGAACGCCGTCCCGATTCAGCGCCAGAACGTGCGACCCAACGGGGTAGGGGCGCATCGTCAGGCCTCGGCACACACGCGGCGACGGCGACGGCGCCGACATTGTGCACAGAATCAGCACGACCGACGCCGTATATGGGGTCGGTGTCACGAATTCCCTGCATTCTCCGGCGCCCTCGCGGCATTCTCGATCGGCGGACGGAGGTCGAGGGGGCTCGACTGGAGCGACACGTGGATGCGCCGCGCCGCGGCATCCCCCGCTCCGGCCGCGCGGTATCGCGCCAGCACCGCGTCGAGCTCGTCGCGCAGAGCTGCCGCCTGGGTCGGCGTGACCTCCACGAACGAATCGTTGAGGCCGAGCACGTCGACCCACTCCTGCGGCCACGCCTCGGCCGCGTCGAGCCACCGCTCGGCCCGCACGGCGAACTGGCGGATGTAGTCGCGCTGCAGCCAGTCCAGTGCTGTGCGGGCATCCTCGTCGCCGGCGAAGTCGGAGTTGGTCCACGAGTGGTAGTCGGTCGAGGCCCGCCACAGCCGGCGCTTGCCCACTCCCTCGCCCGTGTCGGCGACGAGGCCCACCGATTCGAGAGCGCGCAGGTGATAGCTCGTGGCGCCGGTGTTGGTCTGCAGCATCGCGGCGAGCGACGTCGCCGTCGCCGGACCCTCGACCCGCAGGCGGCCCAGGATGCGCGAGCGAAGCGGATGCGCCAGCACCCGAACCGCATGTGCGTCCAGTCGCATGCCGGTGTAGTCGTCGTCAGAACCCATGCCCCCAGTGTCGCATGCACACTTTCTATGCACAATAGTTATGCAGAGAAGAGGAGAACCGCCCAGCCACAGGGACTACCGTTGTCGCATGGCCTCCACCAGCACCACCACCGCGTCGGCCGAGGCAGACACTGCCCCCGACTCGCAAACCTTCTCCGACCTCGGCCTCGACGACGCGGTGCTCAAGGCACTGAAAGACGTCGGCTACGAGACGCCTTCGGCCATCCAGGCCGCCACGATCCCTCCCCTGCTCGCCGGCCGCGACGTCGTCGGCCTCGCCCAGACCGGCACCGGCAAGACGGCCGCGTTCGCGCTGCCGATCCTCTCCCGGCTCGACCTCTCGCAGAAGACGCCGCAGGCCCTCGTGCTCGCGCCCACGCGCGAACTCGCGCTCCAGGTGTGCGAGGCCTTCGAGAAGTACGCGGCGCACCTCCGCGGCGTGCACGTGCTCCCGGTTTACGGCGGCCAGGGCTACGGCGTGCAGCTCTCCGCCCTCCGCCGCGGCGTGCACATCGTCGTCGGCACCCCCGGCCGCATCATGGACCACCTCGAGAAGGGCACCCTCGACCTCACCGAGCTCAAGTACCTCGTGCTCGACGAGGCCGACGAGATGCTCAAGATGGGCTTCGCCGAGGATGTCGAGACCATCCTCGCCGACACTCCCGACACCAAGCAGGTGGCCCTGTTCTCGGCCACGATGCCCGCCCAGATCCGCCGCATCTCGCAGAAGTACCTGCACGATCCCGAAGAGATCACGGTCAAGAACAAGACCACCACCTCGGCGAACACCACGCAGCGCTACCTCGTGGTGTCCTACCCGCAGAAGGTCGACGCGCTCACCCGCATCCTCGAGGTCGAGAACTTCGAGGGCATGATCGTGTTCACCCGCACCAAGAACGAGACCGAGACCCTCGCCGAGAAGCTCCGCGCCCGTGGCTACGCGGCCGCCGCCATCAACGGCGACGTGGTGCAGGCGCAGCGCGAGCGCACGGTGAACCAGCTCAAGTCGGGCAAGCTCGACATCCTGGTGGCAACGGATGTCGCGGCCCGCGGTCTCGACGTGGAACGCATCAGCCACGTGGTGAACTTCGACCTGCCGATCGACACCGAGTCGTACGTGCACCGCATCGGCCGCACCGGTCGCGCGGGCCGCACGGGCGACGCCATCAGCTTCGTCACTCCGCGCGAGCGCCGGATGCTCACCAGCATCGAGAAGGCCACCCGCCAGCCGCTCACCCAGATGCAGCTGCCGAGCGTCGACGACGTGAACTCCACCCGCCTGGCCCGCTTCGACGACTCGATCACGGCGGCGCTGGCCGATCCGGAGCAGATCCAGCGGTTCCGCGACATCGTGGGCCACTACGTGGAGCACCACGATGTGCCCGAGGCAGATGTCGCAGCGGCACTCGCGGTGGTCGCCCAGGGCGACACCCCGCTCCTGCTCGACGCCGAGGCCGAGCGTGCGCAGCGCTTCGACCGCTTCGACAAGGACGACCGGGGCGAGCGGATGCGCGGAGACCGCCCCGAACGAGGGCGTCGCGACGACCGCTCCGGCGCCACGGGCTCCTACGACCGCGGCGCCCGGGGCGACCGCCCCGACCGCGCCCCGCGCGGCGACGGCGGCCCGAAGACCACCTACCGCATCGCGGTGGGCAAGCGCCAGAAGGTCGAGCCGCGCCAGATCGTCGGTGCGCTCGCGAACGAGGGGGGTCTCAACCGCGGCGACTTCGGCGCGATCCAGATCCGGCCCGACTTCTCACTCGTCGAGCTGCCCGCGAACCTCTCCGACGACACGCTCCGCCGTCTCGAGAACACCCGCATCAGCGGTGTGCTGATCGAGCTGCGCCCCGACCGCGGCGGCAACTCCGCCAAGCGCGAGGACCGCCCCCGCTACCGCCGCGACTGAGCGGCGCGCATCACCCCAGGAGGGCGATGCGTGCGAGGGCGCCTGCAGGTCACACTCAGGCATGAGGAAATGGTCGGTCATCGTCGTGCTGGGCGCGGCGCAGTTCGTGATGGTGCTCGACGGCACCGTGATGAACGTGTCGATCTCCACCGTGGTGGCCGACCTCGACACGACGGTCTCCGCCCTGCAGGCGGCGATCACGTTCTACACGCTGACGATGGCCGCCGTGATGCTGCTGGGCGCCAAACTCGGCGACATCTGGGGCCGGCGGCGCGCGTTCGTCATCGGCTCCTGCGTCTACGCGCTCGGGTCGCTGACGACGGCACTCAGTCCGAACATCGCCGTGCTCTTCCTCGGCTGGTCGATCATCGAAGGCCTCGGGGCCGTGCTCGTCATCCCGGCCATCGCCGCCCTCGTCGCCGACAACTACAAAGACCGGGAGCGCATCACCGCCTACGCGATCATCGGCGCGGTCTCCGGAGGCGCCGTCGCGATCGGACCGCTGATCGGCGGTTTCGTCACCACCTACTTCAGCTGGCGCTACGTCTTCGTGGCCGAGGTGGTGATCATGGCCGTGGTCGTGATCTTCGCGCGACGGGTCTCGGATGCGACGCCGCGGCAGTCCGCGCACATCGACCTGCCGAGCGTGCTGCTCTCGGCCGCCGGCCTCGTCTTCGTGGTGTTCGGGATGCTGCAGAGCAAGACCTGGGGCTGGATCCGCCCCCTCGCCTCCCCCGAGATCGGCGGCGTCGAGATCGCGCCGCTCGGCGTCTCGCTCACCGCCTGGTTCATGCTGGTCGGCGGCCTGCTGATCTGGGCCTTCGTGGCGCGGCAGCTCACGCTGGTGAGGCGAGGGCGCCCGCCCCTCGTGCACATGCAGATGTTCTCCATCCGGCCGCTCCGCAGCGGGCTCAGCGTGCTCGGCCTGCAGTACACGGTGACCGCGGGACTGTTCTTCATCGTCCCGGTCTATCTGCAGATGACGCTCGGGCTGAACGCCCTCGAGACCGGTGTCAAGATCTTCCCGCTCTCGGTCTCGCTGGTGCTCCTCTCCATCATCGGAACCCGGCTGTCGAAGATCTGGTCGGCGCGGCGGATCGTGCGCGTGGGGCAGCTGATCCTCGTGTTCAGCGCGTTGCTGCTGCTCGGTTCGGCCACCGCGGACCTCCGGAGCGTGCTGTTCGCCAGTGGGATGTTCCTGGCCGGTGCGGGGCTCGGCCTCCTCGCCTCCCAACTCGGCAACGTGAACATGTCGGCGGTGTCGGAGAAGGAGTCGAGCGAGGTCGGCGGCCTGCAGGGCGTGTTCCAGAACCTCGGATCTTCGCTCGGCACCGCCTTGATCGGATCGATCCTGATCGGCGCGCTCGCGACATCCTTCGCCGGTGGAGTGGCGGCGAGCGACCTGCCGGAGGATGCGCGAACCCTGATCAGCCAGGCCACCGAGGGTGGTGTCACGATCGTGCCGGCGGCGAGCGTGACCGAGATCGGGCAAGAGGCCGGGCTCAGCACCGACGAAGCCGAGACACTCTCGGCCATCTACAGCGACTCGCAGCTCTCGTCGCTGCGGGTGGCGTTCTTCGGCCTCACCGCGGTCTCGGTGCTGGCTCTGCTGTTCTCCCGCGGCATCCCGGCCGAGGTTCCGGTGCGCGAGCGCGCACCCGCCTCACCGAGCCGGCGACGGTGAATCGACCCTAGACTGAAGGCACCGGATCGCGCTTGGGTCTTCCGCCAGCCGCTAAGGAGCACGCCATCACCGAACCGAACGAATCCCGCGTCGGCCTCTACATCGACTTCGACAACATCGTCATCTCGCGGTACCAGCAGCTGCACGGGCGCAACGCGTTCCAGCGCGACGGGATCCGCGACTTCGACAAGTCGGCGCCGGATGCCGACCCCGAGATCGCCGCCCGCCTGGCCGCCGCCACGGTCGACTTCAACGCCATCATCGACTTCGCCGCATCGTTCGGCACCCTGGTGGTCAACCGCGCCTACGCCGACTGGTCGGTGCCGGTGAACGCGGCCTACCAGCGCCAGCTGATGTCGCGCGCGGTCGACCTCACGCAGTTGTTCACCACCACCACCCGTGGCACGAAGAACGGCGCCGACATCCGGCTCGCCGTCGACGTGGTCGAAGACCTGTTCCGGCTGCCCGATCTCACGCACGTCATCATCGTCGCGGGCGATTCCGACTACATCGCGCTCGCGCAGAAGTCGAAGCGCCTCGGCCGATTCGTGGTGGGCATCGGGGTCGCAGGTTCGACCAGCACCTCGCTCGCCGCCGCGTGCGACGAGTTCGAGGACTACGACTCGCTTCCCGGCATCGAGAAGGTGGTGGCCTCGCCGCCTCCGACCACGGCCACCGGCACCGCCACGACGGCGACGGGCCGGAGGGGATCGGGTCGCCGCGCCTCGACCACCGGACCGGTCGACACGACCGCGGCGGCCGCTGCCGACTCCACGGACGCTGCGGACGAGCAGCCCAAGAAGGCCCCCACGAAGTCGCGCCGCGTCACCACGATCCCCACGTTCTCGCACAGCGAAGACGCGGCGTACGACGAGCCCGAACCGGCCGAGGACATCGATCCGCAGACCGTGGCGACCGAGCTGCTCGTGCGCGCCCTGCAGATCGGTCATGCGAAGGGCGATGCCGACGAGTGGCTCAACACGGGCACGGTGAAGAACCAGATGCGCCGTATGGACCCGTCGTTCAACGAGAAGCCGCTCGGCTATCGTTCCTTCACCGATTTCCTCTCCTCGCGGTCCGACGTGGCCGAGCTCGAAGAAGAGGGCCCGCAGCGCCTCATCCGCCTCCGTCCGGGGGCTGCCGGGCGTCGGTAGGGCGTGCCTGAGAGATCTGCGCCGCGCAGCCGCCGCAGATTTCTCCGACACGCCCTGGCCACCTCTATGCTGGAATCCGCCGCATCCGGGGGGATGGCCGGTGCGAAAGGGGATGGGCATGCCACGACGTCGGCAGAAGCGGGGGGCGGGTCGACTCGCCGGGATCGGAGCGGCGGCGGCACTCGCCGCGGCGACTCTGCTGGGCGGGATCGCGACATCAGCGCACGCGGCACCACCGGCGCAACCGGAGATCCCGGTGACGCTGCTGACCTCCGAGACCGGGAGCTATCTGCCCCGGGTGGAGGTGTCGATCAACGGCAGCGACCCCATCCCGATGATGATCGACACGGGAACCAACTTCATGGTGGTGTTCCCGGGCGCGATCGTGAATCCCGCCGAACCGGTGTTCGACACCGGCATCGCCCAGGGCATCGACTACGACGGCACGTCGGCGTCGGGCACGATCGCCCGCGCCCGCGTGGAGGTGGGCGGGGTCGTCTCGACTCCGGGCGACGTGGCGTTCCTCGACGCCACCTCCTGCACCCCGCACTGCCTCGGCTATCAGGACGACATCGGCGGTGTGATCGGAATCGGGCAGCGGCTCGCGGATGCGCACAACCAGGGCGATCCGAAGAACGACCTCTTCTCGCCCCTCGCCCAGCTCGACGAGCAGCAGAGCGTGGGCTTCACGGTGGACTTCACCGCCGAGAACCCCGTGATCCGGGTCGGCAAGCCCACGGATGCGGGCGAGACCGACACGGTGCTGCAACGCACGCAAGACGATGACCTCTTCTATCCGACGGGCCAGCCGGTGTTCGATGAACCCGAGGTCTGCTGGACGATCGACTACCAGGGCGACCACGCGAAGGCGTGCAACGACACCGTGTTCGACACCGGGCAGAGCACCGGGATGATCCGCGGCGACCAGTTCACGCCGATCGTCGATCCGGTGCACTCCACACCGGAGCCGGGATCGGGGGCGGTCCTTCTGGGCTGGGTGAAGACGGGCGCCTCCGTGTCGTGGGCGAGCTCCTCCACCGCCGAGCCGTATGCGGAGATCGAGGAGCCGGGTGTCAATCCCTACCGCTACGGCTTGTTCAGCGGCGACAAGAACGAGACCTTCAACGCGGGCAACGGCTTCTACCTCAAGCACACGATCGGCTTCGACAACACCACGGGAGAGGTGATCATCAGCGCGACGGCCGGCACGCCGACCGGGCCCGCGGAGGTGCACGCCGATGCCGGCACCGAATCGATCACCGCGCATTGGCAGGCGCCGCAGGACGCCGGTGGTTCGGCGATCACGCACTACCTGATCCGGGTCGCCCCGGTCGACGGCGGCGCTCCGGTGGTGATGAAGGCCGACGCGGATGCCACGCACAAGAAGGTCGACGGGCTCGTCGCGGGCCAGGCCTATTGGGTCTCCGTCGCAGCGGCCAACGACTACGGCGTCGGTCAGCGCGTGCGGGCTGCCGGGCAGATCGTGCCGACGGCGGCGGAGTCCCCGTCGACGCCGACTCCGACCGCGGGGCCGGCGTTGGCGAACACGGGCGACGGTGGGGTTTCCGGCGCCCTCTGGGGCGTGCTGCTGCTCGCCGGAGCGGGAGCCGCCCTGCTGCTGGTGCGTCGCGGCATCCGTCGGTCGTCGTAGCGTCGTAGCGTCGCTGCAGAGTGCGAGCAGAGCCTGGGCGAGCGTGTCAGGGCATGCGGTCGCGCAGGAACGATCCGGCGCGGTCGGTCGCCTCGGCAGCCTCCGGCGTGCCGAGCATCAACGGGTAGACGTGCGGGAGACCCTCGCCCACCTCGAGCCGCACCTCGACCCCGGCCGCGGTCGCCGCCTCGGCGAGGCGCTCGGAGTCGCTGAGCAGCAGATCGGCCGTTCCCACCTGCACGAGCAGGGGCGGAAGGCCGTCGAGCGGCGCGAACAGCGGCGAGGCCAGCGGCGTCCGAGCGTCGGCGCCGGCCAGGTAGTCAGCAGCCAACCGGGCGAGCAGCACGGGGGTGGAGATCGGATCCTGATCCACGCGCTCGGTCATCGACCGGCCCGAACCGGTCAGATCGACGGTCGGCGACATCAGCACGCCCGCCGCCGGTTCGGTGTCGCCGGCGTCGCGAATGGCCACCATCAGCGCGACGGCGAGTCCGCCGCCGGCCGAGTCGCCGGCCACCGCCATCGAACGCGGGTCCGCCCGCCGGTCGGTCCGCAGCCACCGCCACGCGGCCACGACGCCGGCCGACGCCTCTCTCACCCGCACGTCGTCGGGAATCGGATGCACGACCCCGGCAGGAGTGAAGCCGGCGCGCAGATCTGCCAGAGTCGGCGGTGGCGCGTCGGCGGCTGCACGCTGCCGGTCACGCAGCAGTGCCAGCGCGTCGAGCATCGCCTGGCTCGGCATCGCGAGGTCCTGGTTCCCGGCCGGACGACTACGGCGCCGCGACAGTCGCGTCGACCGGGAACACCTCGGTCAGTCGGCGCGAGGCGAGGTCGTAGACGAAACCGCGCACCGGCACGTCGGCCGAGATCCACGGGTGCGACCGCGCCTTCTGCATCTGCTCGCGGGTGTTCTGCTCGGTGTCGGTGAAGCTGTAGAACCGAGCCGGGGCGATCGGCCAGGCCCCGGTCTCGTGCCGGAGACGGTCTTGCAGCTCGTCGTCGGTGAACACCGTCATCCCGCAGCCGTCGTGGTTGATGATCATGATCTCGGTGGTGCCGAGCACCCGGGTGGAGATGACGAGGGACCGGATAGAGTCCTCGTCGATCACGGTGCCGACATTGCGGATCATGTCGACGTCGGCCTCGTTCAGCCCGAGCACCCCGAGGATGCCGCTCAGGCGCGGGTCGGCGCAGGTGACGATCGCGATCTTCGGCGCCGGAGGCCTCTCGCGATCGGGATCGTTGTCGGTGGCGATCGTGGCGTTGGCGCTCAGCGCGTCGTCGATGAGGCTCATGCCGCCTTCTCCTGACTCCACCGGTCGTGTTCCGATGAGGAAGGGGCGTCGTGCGAAGCCCCGCTTCGACGATAAGACGGTCGAAGCCCCATGATGCGTCGGTTTCCCGACAAGCGCTTGGCGGAACCCCGCCGTCTTCGCCGCCCGATCAGCCGCCGCGCGGCCCCCGGAGCGACCCGGCGATGACCGCGGCCTCGCTGAGACCGACCTCCTTCGTCGCCGTGAGCAGAGTGAGCGGCCCCGCCCCGGCGAGGTCACGGAGGTGCTGCAGCTCGGCGGCCCGCTCGGGCTCCTGGAGTTCGGTGAGGTAGCGGCTGCGGAACTCCTCGAACCGCTCGGGGAGGTGCGCGTACCACTGCCGGAGCTCGGTCGACGGCGCGACCTCCTTGCTCCAGTGATCGAGGTGCGCGCGCTCCTTGCTGACCCCGCGCGGCCAGAGCCGATCGACGAGCACGCGCGCACCGTCGTCGGCGGCGGGGGCGTCGTAGATGCGGCGAACGTGGATGCCGGCATCGGGGTCAGCGGCGGCCGCGTCGTGTCTTCTCCCTGAATCCATCATCGTCCTTCTTCCTGTCGCGGCTCATCCGGGCACCGGACGCCGGCTCTTCGCGGGCCGATACGCGCTCACCGTAGGATCGCCCGGCACCCAGAAGCGCCAGGGGAACTCCGCCCCGTCACCCGCCACACCGCTCACCCCGACCCGCGGACCGATGGCCGGTGTGATACGAGGCGCGTCGGGGATCCGGAACTCCCACTCCCCGCCGAAGAGGTCGTCGCCGTCGTCGGCCAGGGTCACGGCGAACGCCTGGGCCACGCGACCCGGCCCTCGGGCGAGGTCGCGCTCACTCACCGGCGACCGTCGTCGCGACTGCCGCCGGATGCGCGCGAGCTCCTCCCCCTCGACGACCCGCCCGGCGCGGACGAGGCATCCGTAGGGCTTGCCGACTCCGGTCGTGACCAGGTTGATCGCGTAGTGCAGTCCGTAGCTGAAGTAGCAGTAGATGTGCCCGGCCGGTCCGAAGATCGTCGCGTTGCGGGCCGTCTTCCCGCGGTAGGAATGCGCCCCCGGATCGCGCTCGCCGGCGTAGGCCTCGACCTCCGTGATGCGGATCGCGACCGTGCCGTCGGCGCCGGATCTCCTCAGCAGGCACCCGAGCAGGTCGGGCGCGACCTCGAGCACGTCGCGCTCGAAGAAGCTCCGATCCGTGTGCCGGAAGCCGCTGGGCATCATAGGAAGCATCCTGCCCGACCCACGACCCCGGTGTCTCCCTCTCCGACCTGGCGTTCCTCGACTTGTGGCGCCGTTGGCCCTACCCTTGACGAAACAGACTTTCGCGTTCGCCTGGACCTCGCCGGCACGGAGCAACCTACCTCCGAGGGGTGCACAATGACGAACGGATACTGGACCGACGACATCGCCGCGCTGGCGATCAGCACGCCCATCGACGAGATACGCCTCGACCGGCTCACGACCAGTGAACTCGATCGGCTGTCTGCGGCCATCGAGGAACTGCACGCCTCCGAGGGGTTCGCGGAGAACGCCGCCTTCCAGACGCGGTACACGGAGCTCCGGCGCCTCCTCGACCGCAGGACACCGCAGCCGGTGGACTGACCGAGGTCGCGCCGCGACGATCAGCGCTGGTGCGGGATCCCGTCTTCGATGAGCGGGGTGAGGAGGTCGCCGATCTCGGCGCGGGCCGCCGGCGCATCCTGGTCGGCGATCGCCTGCACCAGCCGCTCGTGCTGGCGGGCGTGCTGATCGACGTCGCCCTCGACATCGGCGCGCAGCACGGAGCGGAAGAGGTCGAGCAGCCCGTCGTAGAGCTCGACGAAGAGCTCGTTGTGGGTGGCGGCCGCGACGGCGCGATGCAGGGCGGTGTCGGCGGCCATCCGCTGTTCGATGTCGGGCTGTCGCCATGACCGGGCACGGGCGTCGAGGAGTGCGTGGAGGTCACGCACGTCGTCATCGGTGCGTCGTCGGGCGGCGAGTTCGGCCGTGGCGACGTCGATCGCGAAGCGCAGTTCGAGGCCGTCGCGGCGACCGGATGACGACACCCGGCGCTGCAGGGTCTGTGTGAGCTGGGAGCGTGCGATGACGAAGGTGCCGCGGCCCTGTTCGCGGCGCACGAGGCCGGCCTGCACGAGGGATTGCACGGCTTCGCGCACCGAGTTGCGGCCCGCTCCGGTCCAGCTCACGAGCTCGCTCTCCACCGGGATCCTCGCGCCGACGGCCCAGCGGCCCGAGCGGATCTCCTCGTGGAACAGGTCGGTGAGGTAGTCGGTCACGCCGGAGCGGGTGAATGGCGCGGCGGGCGGCGAGACGCTATTCTCGGGATTCATCCCATCATCCTATCTTTTGGATCGCCATGACCACGACTCCCGCTCCGGCCGCCGCTCCGGCGTCACTGTTCACCCCGCGACGCACGACGCTGTTGGTGCTCACCGCGCTCATCCTCACCGCCGTCAACCTGCGCACGGCGGTGACGGGTTTCAGTCCGCTGCTCGAGCAGATCGGCGGTGACCTCGGCTTCGGAACGGCGCTCTACGGCGCCTTCGGCACGATCGTGACCGCGTCGTTCGCCATCTTCGGCTTCGTGGCCTCCGCGGCGTCGCGCCGGTTCGGTCTCGAGCCCACGCTGGCGGCGGCGACCCTCGTGACGACGCTCGGCATCGCGTTGCGGGCGCTCAGTCCCGATCCGGCCGTGCTGGTGGCGTCGACGATCGTGGCGTTCGCCGGGGTGGGCACGTCGAACGTGCTCATCGTGCCGATCGTGAAGCGCTACTTCGCCTCGCGACTGAAGACGGTGAGCTCGCTCTACCTCGCGCTGCTGCAGTTCGGGCAGTTCGTGGCTCCGCTCATCGCGGTGCCGATCGCGCTCTCGGCCGGATGGCGGTTCGCGATCGGGATGTGGGCGATCCTCACGGCGACGGCGACGGTGCTGTGGGTCGTGGTCGCGGTGTCGGGGCGGGTGCGGATGCCGGGAGTCGGCTCCGGTTCCGTCGCCGGCGGGTCCTCACCCGCATCCGCTCCCCCGGCCCCGCTCGGCGGTGTGCCCGGCGCTTGGCGAACCCCCCTGCTGTGGTCGATGGTGCTCCTGTTCGCGATGACGGCGCTCAACACCTACGTCATCATCACCTGGCTGCCCACGATCCTGGTCGAGGCCGGGGCGGAGCCGGCGCTCGGTGGAACCCTGCTGGCGTTCTTCTCGGTGTTCGGACTGGGTGCGGCGTTCCTCGTGCCGCCGCTGACCCTGCACCTGCGCAACCCGGTGGCGATCGTCGTGGTCTGTGTGACGCTGCTGGCCGTGGGCTACACGGGCCTGCTCGTCGCCCCACTCGCGGGCGCCGTCATCTGGGTGGCCGCGCTCGGGCTCGGGGTGAGCACCTTCCCGATGTGTCTCACGCTGGTGAACGCCCGCACGCGCAGCACGGCCGGATCATCGCTGCTCTCCAGTCGCATGCAGGGCATCGGCTACGCCATCGCGTGCGTCGGCCCGCTGCTGATCGGCCTGCTGCACGATGCGCAGGGCGGCTGGGGCGGGTCGTTCGTCTTCCTCTACCTGAGCCTGGCGATTCTGCTCGTGGCCGGCATCCTCGCCTCCCGCCCGCGCGTGCTCGAGGACGAGGCGGAGCGTGTTCACGCGGTAGACGACTCCGTCGATGGTGACGACGGGCGGCTCGTCCTGTGAAATGCGCCAGCAACCGATTCCTTGCTGTCAGTAGTAGATCTCGGCGACGTCTTCGTAGTCGGGGTTCTCGGGTGTGCCATCCCGGGCGGCGATCCTAAGGTAGTCATTCATCCCTGGCTTGAACAGGTATGGCTGTCCCAGTGGACCGCTCGGGTACGTGCTCCAGAAGGCGTAAGCAGTCCCATCGTCTTCGACGCAGCTACCGGCCGACCCGCCCCAGCCCACGACTTCGACTTCTGGGCCGGATGAGCTGAACGTGCACCAGGCACCGCTAACCAGGCGCAGCGCGACCGGGTAGACGGTCGGCTCGGTTCCGTCATCGAAGGCAGGCTGCACCGGCGCCGTGAAGCCGTAGATAGTCCACGTATCGGTTGCCGGATCGCCACACGCGGCCTTGCTGGCGTCGTGATTGAGGAAGCAATCAGCGCCTGTTTCGCAGGTGACTCGGTCAGCGCGAAATGCACTCTGGTTGCACCAACCCACGAACTGTTCCTCGACGCCGCGAGCTTCGAGGGCCGCATCGTTCCAGGGGTCGACGCGCACGAACTCGGTGCGCGAGCCGGTGTCGGGAGTGGGCCGCGGCTGGCGGAACGCTTCTGCGACGGAGTCGCGGACGGTGAGATAGTCGGCGCGGAGATTCTCCGCTTGGCCACGAATCGTGCGCGTTTCATCGTCCTCCTGGGCGAGACACTCGCCACCACGACTCGTGGAGCTTGCGACCTGGCAGAAGAAGGCGGCCTTGCCGCTGTTGGTCAGGCCCACGGCGACGCGCAGCGTCCCACGGCTTGGCATACCGGGCCATGAGATCGTCATGTCATCCGAGCGCGCACCCTCGAACGGCACCGGCACCGGCGCGCCGTCGGCGTGCGCACGAATCGTCCCTTCGAAAGCGAGGTCACCCTGGATGAGTCCGATGAGCCCGACCGGGCTTGCTGCGTTTGCCGTGATGTCTGCCGCTTCTGGTCCATCGGCAGTCGGGGTGAGCGCACGCAGGGCACCCTCCGCATCCTCTTCCAGCCGGAGCAAAAGCGGCGTCCAGTCAAGCTCTCCGGGTTCGGCCTCGCCGGTTTGCAGCTGCGGCGCACCGCACTGGACGAGCAGCCCGTCGCGCGGCTCGGAGAACGCGCCGTCTGCACTGAACGAGACAGGAAGGGGCTCGGTGGACTTCGATCGCAGGAGCAGCGCCTGCGGGGATGGCAACAGCGTGCCGTACTCCGTCAGCCACACCGAAAGCTCCTCGCCGCAGTTCGTCGCGTCGCTACCCGTCGCATCGAGTTCTTCGAGCGGAGCCGAGAGCGGCACCCAGTACGCGACGTTCGTAGCCTTGCTGTCGAACTGGGCTGGCCGCCCCTCGTTGGTCACCGTAAGGGAGCTGGACGCGGGCTGGAGCACCACGATCACGACCGAGGCGACCGCGAGCGCCGCAATGCACGCGACCACCATCAGCGAACGCCGCCTCATTCCTTGCCCCACAGGTCGTCTAGCGCCGCACGCAAGCTCGCTGTGGTGCACGTCGGGAGCTCAGAGCCGTTGACCTTGCAACGGGAGGCATCGTCGGAGCTAGGGAGGGTGAACACGACGCTCTTGTCACTCGGCATGGCATGCCACTCGATCTCCCGAACGTTCGCCCCCTCGACGGCCGGGATGGTCAGCCGGGACGCCTCTCCCTCAGTAGGGAGTACGTCGACCGTCAGGGTCCCGGTGAAGTCCTCCTCGCCGGTCGGGTGGATCATCACACCAACGGTCTCGCCATCCGTCATGTCGCGCCAGAAATAGTCGCTGACACGCGTAGAGTCCCTCAATGTCGCGACAGCGTCTTCACCGAGTTCGAGCACGAGAACCGACCAGTCAATGTCGCCGCCCTCGCCACCGCCACTGCACTTCACGATCAAACCGGGCTGCGCTGGCGAGACGGTTCCACGCGAGGCGACTTCGGAAAGGCCGACCGTCCCGCCGCTGACATTCCTCACCGTGAACAGGAATACATCACGGTAGACGCCGTACTTCTGCAGCCACGCCCTCGCTCGTGGGTCGAAGCAACCGTCTGTGGTCTCTTCGAGCTCCTCGAGCGGTGCCGTGGCGGGAACCCAGAACGCGGTGTTCATCGTCCACTTCGGCGGTTCGCTCGCCACCGACTCCACCGTTGCCAGCGAGGCTGACGCTTCGGCTGCTCCTCGAGCGGCGCCCGTGATCCCGTTGGCGAGAAGGATCCCCGCTGTCACAACCGCGACCGCGGCCACAGCCACGCCGGCCCACAGGAGGGACTTCCGCCTCCGCGAACTCGATGGCGCATCCTCGAGCGGCGAGGCGGAGGTGTGCGCCTCCATCAGGTTCACGAGCGCGACATCGTTTCGCGAGAGCCGTCGGAATGCCCGTCCCACCGCATCACCGAAGTTGTCGCTCTCGATGTGCTTGTCCGGGCGGAGGGTCTGTGCGTTCTCTCCGAGCTTCGACACGACCGCGGCATAGTAACGGCGGAACGCGATGCTCGTGCCGTACGTGACCGAGTCGGAGCTCACCCCGCCTTGCTTCTTGAGTGTCACGCTGTTGACGCTGATCGACTTCATCAGGGCACGCGTGTCGTCATAGGGCGCCGGCTTCGTGGCGTCCCTCGGATCCGTGCCGACCTCCAGCATGTGGGACGCGGCAATGAGCAGCTTTGCGTCATGTGCGGATTCGGGGGCGCCGTTCGTTACCGCCCCGATCAGGAGCGCCCACGCCGCCGAGCGATCGAGCTCCCGGTCGCGATCCGGCGCGACGTGGTCGAGCCGGTCGGCAACGTGGTCGACAAGCACCTGGTCGAGATCGACCGCTGTCGGCGTACGTTTGCGACCTGCCCGGGCGCCACCCGACAGCAGCAGATCCCGCAGCGCGTCTGCGATCTGGTCGTCCGTCAGCCTCCCCATACAACGTACGTTAGCGGCTCTGCGGAGCACGTTCGAACCGGTGCTGACGTCCCAGGAGGTCCCGGCAGTTCCCAGGGGGCAGAGGACTCTCCCGTGATTCCGCGTACCAGGAAATCGCGTTTGACAACGCCCTGGGAGTGACTGGTGTGGATAGGGACAGCGGCGCTCGAAGGTCGAAAGGAAGCCTCATGAAAAGCACCCGGCCCAACCCGATTCCCCACCTGATAGCGGCGGTCGCCGAGCTCAGCTTCGCGCTGCGCGACCTCGACGCCGCACGCCCGGACGTCGTCGTCCATGGTCCGATCTCGCAGGACGGTGAGGAGTACGTCGACGAGATCGCCGCCCTGACCGCCCTCATCCTCACGCGCCTCCGCGAGGAGAACGGCACGTGAACCGACTCACAGTCCGAGCCGACGAACACCTCGTCACGTTCTTAGAAGTCGTACCAGTGGCCCACCACCCGGCGGCCCAACCAGCCGAAGGCGAAGAAGACCAGTACCCCGAAGAGTGACGCGGCAATGATCGCTGCGAACAGCTGAGGAGATTGCAGGCGTGACTGATAGGTACTGATCAATGAGCCCAGACCAGGCGTTCCGCGGCTGAAGAAGAAGTCGCCGACGATCGCACCGACGATGGTGAGCCCTGCGGCGATGCGGAGTCCGGCGAAGACCGCCGGCATCGCCGCGGGCAGTTCGAGTCGCCAGAGTCGCCCCCAACGACTCGATTTCTCGAGCAGGAACAGGTCCCGCTGCCCGGGATCGGTCGAGCGCAGACCGAAGAGCGTGTTCGACACGATGGGGAACAGCGAGATCATCACGCACACCACGATCCGCGCGGGGAGGTCGTAGCCGAACCAGAATCCGATCAGCGGCACCAGCGCGAGGATAGGGATGCACTGCAGGATGACGGCATAGGGGAACAGCGAATCCTCGACCCAGCGCGCCTGACTCATCGCGATGGCCCAGGCCATGCCGATGATGATCGCGGCGGCCAGTCCCAGGGCGGCGACGAGCGCAGTGCGCGAGAGACCGACGGCGATGTCGCTCAGAGTGGCCGGATCGAAGAACACCGCAATCACCTGGTGCGGTGGCGGAAGGAGGAACTGCCGGCTCGGCTCCAGCACCAGGTAGCTGACGAGATAGGCGATCGCGATCGCGATCAGGAGCACCAGGAGGGGCGCGACCCAGTTGACTCGGCCGCGACGGCGGCGGAGCAGGGTCTGTCGGGTACTCGAGGAGGCGCTCATGCCGAATGTCCTTCGCGGAGGTGGTGGGCGACCTGGCTCGTGACCTCGGCGAACTCCTTCGAGAAGCGGAAGTCGGGGTCGCGCGGATGGCTTTCGGGAATCCGGATGTCGGCGCGGATCGTTCCCGGCCGCCCCGACATCACGATGACCCTGGTACCGAGGTACACGGCCTCGGCAACGGAGTGCGTGATGAACAGGCCGGTGAATCGACGGAGACTGAAGATGCTGCTCAGCTCGTCGTTGAGGCGCTCCCGTGTGATCTCGTCGAGCGCACCGAAGGGCTCGTCGAAGAGGAACAACTGCGGGTCGCGCACGAGTGAGCGGGCCAGGGAGACGCGCATCCTCATCCCCCCGGAAAGCGCGCGTGGATAGTGCTGCTCGAAGCCGGTGAGCCCGACGAGATCGATGGCGTCGGCCGCACGCTGCGCTCTCTCCGCCGCCGGAACCCCGGCGATCTCGGCGAGGAGTTCGACGTTGCGGCGCACGGAGCGCCAGGGCAGCAGCGTGGCATCCTGGAACACGTAGCCGATCTTCTCGGTCGCGACGCGGACGTCGCCGTCGGTGATCGTCTGCAGGCCGGATGCCACGCGCAGCAAGGTGCTCTTGCCGCAGCCGGAGGGGCCGACCACTGTCACGAATTCCCCGGGCAGCACGTCGAAGTCGATGTCCTTCAGCGCTGTCGTCCCCGTGGGGAAGGTCAAGCCGGCGCGCTCGAAGGAGAGCACCGGATGTCGCGGACGCTCCGTCAGCGAGCGGCCTGGGTCCGGATCCGGGTAGCCGGCTTCCCTGCCCACTGGGAGGTGTTGTGGTGCTGACATGTCTGTTTCTCCTGGTCGCATGGAGCGGGTGGGCAGGGACGCCTGGGCTACTCGCTGGTGATCGACGTGTCGATGAACTGGTTGGTGAAGACGTCAGCCGCGGTCAGGCCGGGCTTGATCGTCACTCCCGACGCGCCCAAGGTCTTCGTCAGCAGCTCGAACGAGCTGTCGGCCCGGGTCTGCTCGAAGCTCCCCATCGGCACAGAGAGGTCGGTGCCGGTCATCGTCTGGTACTTCTTGGTCGCCGCGATTCCCGCGTCCGCGACACCGGCCGAGTAGACCCAGCCGGTGTTGTATTGCTCGGCGAGCGTCACGATGAGGTCGTTCGTCGCGGTCGGATCGGCGAGGTACGCCAGTTCGGAGCGCTGCAGCACCGGAACGAGCTTCTCCAGGCAGGGCGCCAGCGTGGTGAGGTCGCCGGAGCGGATGGAGAGGGAGTCAGGGTAGACGTCGTACCCGGCATCCTTGACCAGCTGGTACTTGACCGGCTTCCCCCACTGTGCGACCTCGTGCTCGTAGATGTACGGCTCCGAGGTCACGAAGCCGTCCTGGGCGATGCTCGGGTCGCTCACGAATCGCGCGGGGGTGCCATCGTAGGTCGGGTCGATCTGCGAGGCCTTCAGCACGCCCTGGGCCACCAGGGCGTCGGCGAAGAGAGCGCCCTTGGGCACGACGACGGCGGCATCCGTCTTTCCGATGTCAGCGATCGAGTTCCAGTCAGGGTGAGTCGCCGGATCCCACATCAGCATCAGGGGGCTGAGCTGCCGGGTTGCGAACACGCCGATCGTGGGTTGGGAGGTGGCGCCGGCGATCCGGTCCTCCGTGGTCACGCTGCCGAGAGTGATCGAGGTGTCGGTGTACATCTGGGAGGCCACGGGCTGGTAGCCGATCGCCGACCCCCCGGATCGGACTTCGATCGTGACTCCGGTGTCTTTCCCTCCATCCACGAGCGTGCCGGTGACGCTCTTCTTGGAGGTGTCGATCACGCGATCGGGTCCGACGAGGTTGTAGAAGGGGGCCTGGTCGACCTCGGGCTCCCAGGTCGCCTGCACCACGACCGTGGCCGGGCAGACTCCGCTGAGCGTGCTGGCTGCATCGGCGGCAGGGATGGCGGCATCCGAGGTGGGAGCCGGGGTACTGCCGGCACAGGATGCGAGCGACGCACCGACCACGATGACGAGTGCAGCGACGAGGGGACGCCGGAGACGATGTGCGGGGCTGTGAATCATGGGGATGAGCCTTTCGGATGGGCGCCGGGGTGCCGACGTCAGAAGAGGGAGGTGCAGAGGCACGAGCACCAGGATCGTGCTGTGGTGACAACGAGTCTGTCACTTGTAGGACAAGTTGACCACACTTCTCATACAAGTTAATGAAGTCGAAACACGCGAGAAACGTCGGGCGGGCACACGTCCGAACAAGCACCCCCGAAAGAGGCACGCAGAGGCTCAGCCCCGGGTGACTCTCCGTACCAGTACGTTGCGCAGCTGCGTCGGCGCCGGCAGCTGCACCTCACGGCACCAGTACGCCACGTCGCCCGCCGCACCGAGGCCGCAGTAGCTCAGCACGAGAGCAGGCTCGGGGGCATCGAGATGCATCGCCGCACGCTCGTCGTCGGAGAGAGCCTCGGCGGCCAGTGACACCGTCTCCCAGGCCACAGCCACGCCATTCAGTCGCTCGGCGAGGTCGAACACCGGTTCGGTGGCATCGAGCTCGTCGCGCGCATCCGCACCGGAGCGCCCGCCGACGATCGGGATGACGTCGTCGGCGAGCACATACGCCCGGCCGTCGGCACTCCACACCTTGCGCGTGCGCAGCACCGGCGTTCCCGGGGGAAGATCATGGAAGGGCTCAGGGGCACCCGGCACGGGCATGGCGATCACGTCATACGACGCCGACACCAGCCTCAGCCCCGGCTCGTAACCCGCTCGCGCGATTGCCACGAGGTGATCGCGCTGCTGATCGACGCGGGTCCCGAGCATTCCGAGGTTCGAGTTGATGACCGTTCGGGCGCCGTGCGAGCGATGGATGTAGCCGCGCTCCTCGAGGCGGATGAGGGCTTCGCGCACCGAGGTGCGGCTCGCTCCGGTCTCGGCCGCCAGCTGCGGTTCGGAGGGCATCCGTCCGTGTGCCTCATTGACCCGGGTCCAGATCGCGATCAGGGTGTCGATGAGATCTTCGGTCTCAGAGCGACCCTTCGACATCCAGACACCTCCCCCAGATCAGATCGAGCAGCAGGCATACGACCATCGGCGCCGATTCTACGGCATGCCGCCCGGGGTCCCGCGGGACACCCCGGAGCCGAGAATGCGAGCCAGCCACTCCTGCCGCGCTCGGATCATCCTGCGCGCGAGCGACGATTCCGGCACGAAGACGTCGAAGGCGTGAAATCCTCCGGGCCAGACGTGCAGTTCGGCGTCGCCCCCGGCAGCCCAGATCGCCGAGGCGTACGCCACGTCTTCGTCGCGGAAGATCTCGGCCGAGCCGCAGTCGATGAACGCGGGCGGGAGTCCGGAGAGATCGGTGGCTCGCGCGGGGGCGGCATAGATCGACACGGCATCCGTTCCCCGCCGCTCGCCCAGGAGAGCGGTCCACCCGGTGCGATTGCTTTCCCGGTTCCACGGCCCGCCGCCATCGGCCTGATGACTCGACGTCGACGTCGTCGTCTCCCGGTCGTCGAGCATCGGGTACATCAGCAGTTGACCACACAGCGCCGGCCCGTGGCGATCGCGCGCGAGCAGCGCCGTGCCGGCCGCAAGTCCTCCTCCGGCACTACCGCCGACGATCATCAGGCGATCCGGATCGACTCCCAGCTCCCCGGCGTGCCGATCCATCCAGAGCAGTCCGGCGTAGCAGTCCTCGATCGGCGTCGGGTCGGGGAACTCCGGCGCGAGCCGGTACTCCACGGTCACCGCCACCGCATTGAATCGGTGGAGGGCATCGAACAGGGCGGTCACCCCGGTCCAGCGATCGCCGAGGATCATTCCGCCACCGTGCACGTGGTAGAAACCGGCGCCCGTTCCCGTTCTGCCCTTCGGCCGCAGGATCGTCACGCCGATCTCCGCTCCGTCATAGCCGGTGACGACGGCGTCGTCCGCTTCGATCCCGGCGTCGTCGAGCATGCGCTGCGTCACCTCCCCCGTCTGCTCCCTGCGCAGGCGCGGGATCGCATCCGCAGTGATCGTCGATCGGATGTCGGCGGGCAACTGGGCCAGTGCGGTCGCCAGCTCGGGATCGAGCAGTGGATGCGCGGAGCGGGGGACGATCATGTCAGCCCTTCCATGTAACAAGGATGTAAACCCTATCGAAACTTGTCCAACAAGTTTGCCAACTACTTGTATGACAAGTGTACTCTGCTGTCACGAGGGCGTCGCTTCGAACGTCCCGCGAGGAGATAGGACCGACATGAGTGCGCCCACCGAAACAGTTCACCTCACCGCCGAAGCGGTGACCGACGAGAACTTCCGACCGTTCGGCGTCGTGCTCCATGCGTTGGAGGACGGGACACCGTTCACCGACGAGGAGGCCGCGCTCGACGTCAGCGAGGGAACACCGCGCTTCTACCTGATGACCCTGCGAGACAAGCCGCTCCAGTTCACTCGCATCACCCGCCATCTGCACACGACACAGACGCTGATGGCGGCCGGGGGTGCCGAGTGGTTCATCGCAGTGGCACCGGCAAGAGGGCTGTCGGAAGGCGAGGTGCCGCTCGTGGACGACATCAAGGCCTTCGCGATCCCCGGCGACGTCGCCATCACCATGGCGAAGGGGACGTGGCATTCCGGACCGTACTTCGCGGCGGAGGAACTCGCCTTCGTGAACCTGGAGCTCTCCGACACCAATATCGTCGACCACCACTCGTACCAGCTCGATCGCGAACTCGGCATCCGCATCGTCATCGACCCGGCATGATCGGCGCGACGCTCCCGGTCCCATTGCCCGACGCCCCCGCCAGGCTCGCACGGCTGAGCCGCGAAGCCCACAAACAGGCCAGCATCAGCGACTACCCGACTCCACCCTGGAACACGAACCACCAGGCGGGCACGAGTGTGCTGATCGTGGGCGGTGGGCAAGCCGGTCTGGTCACCGCCTACGGGCTCCGCCGCAAGGGGATAGCCGGGGTTCTCGTGGTCGACGCCGCGCCCGAAGGCTCTGCCGGCCCCTGGGACACCTACGCGAGGATGCACACCCTCCGCACCCCGAAGGACATCAAGTGGCCCACCTGGGGGGTGCCCGCGGCGAGCCCACGCGCCTGGTTCGACGCGCGGTACGGGGAGGACGCCTGGGAGCGGATAGACCAATTCCCCACCGCGGACTGGCACGCGTTCCTCGAGTGGTACCGCATCTCGATGGGGATCACGGTGCGCTTCGACACGACGGTGACCGAGATCAGCGGCGGCTCGGGGAATTCGCCGTTCCGTGTCGGTGTCCGCCACCACGACGGCTCCCGTCACACCGTCACAGCTCAGCGTGTGGTGCTCGCGACCGGCCTGGAAGGCGCGGGGGGCAGGAACATCCCTCGCGAGCTCTTCGCCGGCATCCCCACCGACCGGTACGCGCACACGCACGACCGAATCGACTTCGCAGCCCTCGCTGGCCAGCGGATCGGTGTTCTGGGCGGGGGTACAGGAGCGTTCGACAACGCGGCGACGGCGTTGGAAGCCGGAGCCGCCAGCGCCGTGGTGCATCTGCGGCGCCCGGCGATGCCCACGGTGAGCCCCTATCGCTGGATGGAGTTCCCCGGGATCATCGAGCACTACGCATCGTTCACAGATGAGCAGAAGTGGGCGTTCAACGTGCATCTGAGCCGGGTGGACCAGCCGGCGACTCAGAACGCGATCTGGCGGGCCTTCGCCTTCGAGACCTTCGCCTTCCGCTGCGCCTCCCCGTGGAATTCGGCGACCTGGACGGGAGAGGAGATCGTCGTGCGCACCCCACAGGGCGAGGAGCGCTACGACTTCGTGATCGCCGCCACCGGCATCTCCGTCGATGTCTCCCAGCGTCCCGAGTTGAGCGATCTCGCCGAGCACATCATGCTCTGGCGCGACAGGCTGGCCCCGGAGCTGATCGAGCTGATGCCGCACCTCGGGGCCTACCCCTATCTCGATGAGCACTTCGGGCTGCGCAGCGCGGATGCCGGCCACGAGCAGCGGCTGAGGAGGATCCACTTGTTCAACCACGGCGCACGTCTGAGTACGGGAGTGCTCAGCCACCAGATCTCCGGCCTGTACGGCGGGGTGCGCCGCTTGGTCGATGGAATAGCCGACGGGTTCTTCCGCGACGCTTCGTCTGCGCTTCTCGAACAGTTCCTGGGCTTCGACACCCCTGCAGGAGTCGTGATCGGACCGCGGGACGATGCCCAGCTGTTCCCGTCCGCACGGAGGCACGAACGTGCCTGACCAGTGGAATGCCTTCGTGCACGGCCCGTCCTTGATGGTTCCTCCGACCGGCCCGGGCAGCCTGGACGGTCTGTCTTTCGGGGTCAAGGACATCATCGACGTGCGCGGCTTGCCCACCGGATGCGGTCTCGAGTTCTCGGGGCCGGCCGCCGAGCGCTCCGGCCACGCTGTCGCCGCCTTGCTCCACGCGGGCGCGAGCTGCGTCGGGAAGACGACGACCGACCAGTTCGCCTTCTCGCTGAGCGGAGCCGACACCGCGACACGACATCCGATCAACCCCCGAGACCCGTCCCGTCTGGTCGGCGGCTCTTCGTCGGGGTCGGCTGCCGCCGTCGCCGCCGGGCTCGTGCCCTTCGCGCTCTCCACCGACACCGCCGGATCCGTGCGTGTCCCGGCATCGTATTGCCGAGTCGTCGGATTCCGGCCGAGCTGGGGCGCTGTCCCCCTCACCGGTGTCACACCGCTCGCGCCTCGTTTCGACACGCTCGGCTGGCATGCGCGCGACGTGCGGACGGCGGCGAGGGTAGGCGCGGTGCTCCTGCCCGAGGAACCTGAATCGGCGCCCTCCGTGCTGCGCTCGGCGCTCCTGGTCGACGAGGTGATGAGTGCGCTCGATCCGGGCCTGGCGGCCTCGGTCCTCGAGGCGACGGCCGCGCTGGGGCGTGAGCACGGATGGGCGACGCACCGGCTCCGTCTGGGCATCTCGCTCCGGGAGATCGGACGTGCCTTCCGCCAGTTGCAGTTGCAGGACATCGCCGCCACTCCCCGGGATTCCGCCGGGCTAGACGCAGCGCTCCCCCGCGTGCGCGAGAGATTCGCCGGGGCAGTGGCCTCCCGGGTGGAACCAGAACTCATCTCCCGCGTCGAGGCGGCAGTGCTCGACCTTCTCGCGGCTCTCGAAGAGGGCGCGGTCCTGGTGCTCCCTGCGGCGGGCGGGCCCGCCCCGACGCGCGACGACATCGATTCGGATGCGTATGCCGCGCACCGGGATCTCAGCATCGCCCTGAACGCCCTCGCCGGACTACTCGGTGCCCCGTGCCTGGTGCGGCCGCAGAAGGAAAGCGAGGTAGGGATCGCCTACGTCTCCGCCCCGGGGACGGACCGGATGCTCCTTCGAACGCTGTCAGAAGGCGAAGTCGCGCCCCTGCCGCATCACGACGCCCTGCTGACGGAGTTCTACCGCTACGAGCGCGCTCTGACGTGCGGTGACCTGGACACCCTCGACGCCTTGTTCGCGGCGAGTTCCCCGTGCATCCGTTTCGCGCCGGAAGGAGCCGCCTACGACCGGTCGTCCATCGCGGCCTTGCGCACCGCGCAGACTCGGCCGGCGACTCCGAGAGAATTCCTGCATGTCTCCGTCGAGTCACTGAGTGACGAGATCGCCATCACCGCCCTGCGCTTCCGACGGGTCCCCTCGGGCGTCTGCGGCTACCAGACCCAGACCTGGCAGCGCGACCCCGACGGATGGCGCATTCGCATGGCGCACGTCTCCATCACCGACTCCGCCGGGTGACACCCGGCAGCGACGCGAGAATCACGCGCCCGCCGACCCGACGTGCACCGGAAGGGATCGGGTGCTCTTCGGCTCGGCGGCTCTCCGCATCGCCTCGTCGACGGCAGCGACCGCGCTGCTCGCGAACCCGATCGCGACGGTGCGGCGCTCGTCGAGCCAGGCTCCCTCGAACAGCGCGGGGCGGATCCTGTCCGCCCAACCACCGCTGCCTTCCACCACGACGACGGGAGTGCCGAAGTCGTACGCGATCGTGAGTTCGTTGAGGGTTCCGGCACCGCCGCCGATCATCATCAGGGCATCGCAGCACCGGGCGGTCAGCAGATTCCTCATGGTGCCCATGCCGGTCGGGAAGGCGATGTCGAGGTCAGGACTGGCACGCGAATAGTCTGCCTCCGGCAGGAAGCCGACCACGAAGCCCTCCGCCTCACGGGCGCCCTGAGAGACAGCCGCCATCACTCCAGTGGTCCCGCCGCTGACCAGCACGGCCCCCGCCTTTGCGATCTCCGCGCCGACCTGCCGGGCAAGGCGCATGATCTCGTCTCCGGCGCTACCCGGGATCTCTCCCGAGCTCCCGATGACCCCGATCGTCGTCTTCCTCATATCTCCTCCACACCGGCCGCGATGATCAGGCGTCGGTCTTCATAGTCCTGCCACCTGATCGTGGCGAGATCCAATGGCGTCCTGGCCGCTGTGGCGAAGGATGCCGCGGAGGCCCCTGCGACGGCAGCGGCCACGAGGTCGCCGGATTCCGCCATGGCGGAAGCACAGGCACCCCCGAAGACGTCGCCGGCTCCGGTCGGGTCGAACTCCCCTGAGTCGCGATACACCGGAACGTGCCATCGTCGCCCCTCGCACGACACCACGGCGCCTTCCTCACCGCACTTCAGCACGACGGACTCGGCGCCCCACGCATGAAAGGCGTCGAGGAGTTCCGCCGGCTTCATCCCGGGCAGGAACACCGCTGCGTCCGAGGTGCTGGGCAAGAACACGTCCACTGCGGGGAGGACCTCGCGGAGCACCCCGCTTCCTTCTCGTCGCAGTTGATCCCTCTCGGGACAGTCGAGCTGCAGGTATCCGACCCCTCGCAGGCCGGCGACCAGATCACGCACGCGAACAGCCGGCAGCAGACCGAGGTGCCAGGCCTGCCGATTGCGCTCGTCCCTCGGGCCATCCGCCGAGAGGCTCAGGTCGTGCACGGTCGGCAGCAGCGCGAGCACGAGCTCCTCGCGACGGGTGTTGTCGATGAATCCCGCCCGGTCGTGAGGGGGAATGTCAGCGAGCATCGCTTCGTCGGCGGGCTGGATGCGAGATCCATCCTGCGCGTAACTGAACGTCACTCGGGTGCTCGCCAACTCGTTCCGGCGTATGACGCCGCGGGCGTCGATCCCCAGCTCGGCGAGCCGGGCGAGTGCCCGGGCCGGATAGTCGGCGCCGACGACGGCGTGCACCGAGGCGGCTCGCCCGACGAGCCAGGCGCCAAGGGCGGCCCAGAAGGCATTTCCGCCCAGACGATTCACATCGTACGAGCCATCGGGGTAGCGCACGGCATCGATGCTGAATCCGCCGAGAACGTGGGCACCCGTCATGTCTCAGGCCCGGCGGTCTTCTTCGAAGGCGATCCTCACGAACTCGTCGACGACCGATCTCAGCGGTCTCGTCGCGATCCGCACCGTGGGCCGGGACACCGCGCTCGCGACGGGCCGTCGGTCCACGCAGGTCATCCCACGAGTAGCGGTGCCCGTCAACTCGACCACGACCGGTGCCTCCAGGCATTCGGCAAAGCCGCCATCGATGGCGAGCACGGCCGCGGCCGGGTCGTGCAGGGGAAACCCGACCACGCCGAGGTCGCGTCGATTGAACTCGAGATACCGGGGAAGCATCCCGCGAACGAGGTCGACCCCCGCCCTGTGCGGCGCCGACGAGATCCTCTCGATCTCACGCTGCGTGATGCGGCACTGCATCGTGAAGTCCAACGGCACGAGCGTGATGTTCTCGAGCGCGGCGAAGACCTGATCGGCCGCTTCCGGATCATGCCGGATATTGGCCTCGGCATGGGCTTCCATGTTGCCGGGCACACCGATCGCACCACCCATGATCACGACCGAGCGAAGCAACGACCCCAGGGCCGGCTCGAGGGCGAGGGCGAGGGCGACGTTGGTCAGTGGGCCCGTCGCGAGAAGTGTGAGCTCGCCCGGGCGGTCGCGGGCCAGTCGAACGATCTGTTCGGCCGCCGAATAGTCGACGAGAGCCCCCGGTGGTTCGCTGGCGGAGGCCATGCCGCCGATCCCGTCGTCACCGTGCACCTCGGATGCGTAGCTCACCGGCTGGTTCAGCGGCTCAGCGCCTCCACGAGCGATCGGAACGGCGCCCAAACCGAGTTCGGCTAGCACCTGGCGGGCATTTCGCGCGGCCTGAGCTGACGACGTGTTGCCGTGCACGCTTCCTACGGCCACGATCTCCGTTCTTCCCGAACGCGCCAGATACAGCGCAGCCATCGAGTCGTCGATGCCGAAGTCCATGTCGAGAATCAACGGGAGCGCACTCATCGGGATCGATTCCTTGTCGCGAGGGGATCAGAACAGCTCAGCGGCCTGCGTCTGATTCTCGCACATGTCCCACAACTTACGCGTTCTTGTCATACAAGTTGGGGAATGGTTGGATACCACAAAAGGCGATTCGGTTCGCGATCCGCATCCTCACCGAAGGAAAACGAGCAACAAAAAAGGCCCCTCAGTGAGGAGCCTCGTCTTGCTGGGGTACCTGGACTCGAACCAAGAACAACTGAACCAGAATCAGCCGTGTTGCCAATTACACCATACCCCACCGGCCGCACCGAAGCCCGGGCCGACGGTTTACTTTAGCCTATCCGGGCCGTCTGTCCAAAAGCGCCCGAGCGCTCGCGCGAGACGGGCCCCGGCCGTAGCGTGGAGGACGTGAGCACGAAGACGATCGGCATCCTCCTGTTCGAGAACGTCGAGGAACTCGACGCCGTGGGGCCCTGGGAGGTGCTCGCTTACTGGACCCTCCACCACCCCGAAGACGGCTACGAGGTGCGGATGCTCGCCGACACGCTCGACCCCGTCAGTTGCGCCAAGGGCCTCCGCCTGCTGCCCGACACGACGCTCGCGGAGGCTCCCGCGCTCGAGGTTCTGATCTACCCGGGCGGGCAGGGCACCCGCCCGCGACTGAAAGACCCGGCCGAACTCGACTGGGTGCGCCAGCAGCGCGCATCCGTTCCCCTTCTCGCCAGCGTCTGCACGGGCGCACTGGTGTATGCCGCCGCGGGAATTCTTGCCGGCCGACCCGCCACCACGCACTGGCAGTCGCTCGACCTGCTCTCCGAACTCGACCCGAGCATCCAGGTGCAGGCAGAGGCGCGCTTCGTCGACGACGGCGACGTCGTCACGGCCTCGGGCGTCTCGGCCGGCATCGACCTCGCCCTGCACCTCGTGGCCCGCCTTGCGGGGCGAGAGCGCGCCGTCGAGGTGCGGCGCGGCATCCAGTACGACCCCGAACCGCCCGTGTGACGCCGGGTTTCGGTGCATCTGAGCATGAGTGGTGGCCTATAGGGGCTCGGTCACTCTGAAATGCACCGTTACTCGCCATCAGCTGCGCACCGGGCGGATGCGGTCGTTGCGCAGGTGCTCGTAGACCACCGACGTACGCACATCCGCGACCTCGGGCCGCTCGGTGAGACGATCGATGACGAAGGCATACAGACTCTCGTTGTCGGGCACGGCGACGTGGATGAGGAAATCCTCCGATCCCGAGGTCACGAACACCCCGAGCGTGTCCGGCAGCGCACTCACCCAGTTGCGGAACGCCTCGATGTTGCGCCGCGAGGGCGGCCGGATGCGCACAGCGATCAGGGCCTGCACGGGCCGGCCGATGGCGGGCAGGTCCACGTCGAGCGTCGCACCACGGATCACGCCGCGTTCGCGCAGCGCCCGCGTGCGGTCGAGCGCGGTGGTCGGCGAGACCCCCACGGCCGCCGCGACGTCGCGATTCGTGCGCCGCGCATCCGTCTGCAATTCGCGCAGGATGGCCGTATCTAGTTCGTCGAGCATCGCGGAAAATCCTCTCAGATCGTATTAAGTACGGCCACATTGTAGACATCTCGGATGTGTGCTTACCCTCTTCCTCGCCAGCCGAATTGAGGAGAACCGTGACCATCGAGCATCCGACGCCACCCGCCTTCGCCGTCGACGAGATCGAGACCGGCGAGTCCACCCGATCCGCCCGCCTGAAGTGGGCGATCGTGGTCGACACCGCCCTGCCGCCCGGGCGCATGGTGAACGCGGTGGCGTGCGTCGCGTCGGCCACCGGGGTCGCGATCGGCGGGCTCGAGGGGCCGGACGGCACGGACGCGAGCGGTCAGGCGCATCCGGGACTGCCCTGGGCCGGATGCACGGTGCTCGGCACCACCGCCGAGCGGCTCGAGAACGTGCGCACCAAGGCGATCGCCGCCGACGGTGTCTGGCTGGCCGACATGCCGCTCAGTGCGCAGACGACCCGCGTGTACGACGACTACCTCGCCACCCTCGCCGAGACCGCACCGGCCGACCTCGCGGTGTGCGCCCTCAGCGTCGTGGGCCCGCGCGCCACCGTCGACGCCCTCGTGAAGAAGCTGCGCCTGCTCTGAGCTGCGTGCGTTCCGGGAGCGCCCGCACCCAGAGCGAGGCGGCGGGTAGGCTCTCGGCATGGCGGGATCGGGTCACGAGGATGCGGAACTCGGCGGGCGGCGACGCGGGCGGCGACGCGCAGCGCGGGGCGACACACGCAGCATGATCCTCGAGGCCGCCACCGCCGAGTTCTCCGCACACGGATACGACGCCGTGTCGATGCGGGCGGTCGCCCGGCGGGCCGGCGTCGATCCCGCACTCCTGCACCATTACTTCGACGACAAGGCGGCCTTGTTCACGGAGAGCATCGGGGCTCCGGTGCGGCCCGACCGCGTTCTCGCCGAGGTGCTCCGCGGCCCGCGTGACCAGGTCGGAGAGGCGCTCGTGCGCATCCTGCTCACCACCCTCGACTCCGAGCCGGCGCAGGGCCGAGTGCTGGGCATCATCGCCACCGCCCTTCGACAGCCGTTCGCGGCCGGCATCCTGCGGCAGTTCCTCGTGCGCGAGGTGCTGCATCAAGTGGCCCAGGAGTTCGGCGACGATGCGGGAGACGATGGCGAACTCCGTGCCACGCTCGCCGCCTCGCAGATCGTGGGCCTGATCGTGGCCCGCTACGGACTCCGAGTCGAACCCCTCGCGAGCGCACCCGTCGACGAGCTCGTCCGTCGGGTCGGACCGGTCATCCAGTGGCATCTCGCGGGCGATCCGGAGGGCATCGCCGCCCGTACCGACGACTGACGGCGAACGGATGCTTCCCGCACACTCTTGACGCCGAGGGTCTCGGGTCGAATAATTCATCACATGGTGAATTCGCTCGCGATCGAGTGCGACGCCCTGCGCGTGCGGCGGGGCCGCGAGGAGGCGCTGCACGACGTCGACCTGCGCATCCAGTCGGGCAGCCTGGTCGCCGTGCTGGGCCCCAGCGGAAGCGGCAAGACCACTCTCCTGCGCTCGATCGTCGGCGCACAGCGCATCACCGGAGGGCAGGTCACCGTGCTCGGCTCCCCCGCCGGTTCGGCCGCGCTCCGCCGGCGCGTGGGGTACGTCACGCAGGAGGCGAGCGTCTACGACGACCTCACCGTGCGTCAGAACCTCGGCTATTTCCGTTCCATCGTGGGCGCACCCCGGGGCGATGTCGAGCGCGTGCTCGACGCCACCGGCCTCGCCGATCTCGGCGGCCGGCTCGTCGCGTCGCTCTCCGGCGGTCAGCGGAGCCGCGTCTCGCTCGCTGCGGCGCTTCTCGGCGAACCCGAACTGCTCGTGCTCGACGAGCCGACCGTGGGACTGGATCCGGTGCTCCGCGTGCAGCTCTGGAACGAGTTCCGCGCTCTCTGTGACGCCGGCACCACCCTCCTCGTCTCGAGCCACGTCATGGACGAGGCGACCCGCTGCGACCGCCTGATCCTGCTGCGGGAGGGCACCGTGCTCGCCGACGACACGCTCCCCGCCCTGCTCGCCGCGACCGGGGCGACGGATGCGGAGGACGCCTTCCTGAGGCTCGTCGCCGCCGAGCCCGGCGGTGCCGCATGAACGCCCGCCGAACCCTCGCCACCACCGGCCGGGTGCTGCTGCAGATCCGCCACGATCCGCGCACCATCGCTCTGCTGCTCGTGGTGCCGAGCCTCCTGATCGGCCTGATCGCCTGGCTCTTCACCGACACCGGCACCTTCCAGCAGATCGGCCCGGCCGTGCTCGGCCTCTTCCCGTTCATCACCATGTTCCTCGTGACGAGCGTCTCCACCCTCCGGGAGCGCCGCTCCGGCACACTCGAGCGTCTGCTGACCCTGCCGATCGGCCGATCGGACTTCATCCTCGGCTACGCCCTCGCCTTCTCGCTGCTCGCCATCGCGCAGGCTCTCGTCGCGGTGGGATTCGCGGTCTGGGTGTGCGGACTGGAGGTGGAGGGCCCGATCGGGCTGCTCGTCGTGGTCGCCGTGGCCGACGCCATCCTCGGCACCGCACTCGGTCTGCTCGCGAGCGCCTTCGCGCGCACGGAGTTCCAGGTGGTGCAGTTCATGCCGGCGCTCGTGTTCCCCCAGGTGCTTCTCGGCGGCATCCTGTTGCCCCGCGATCAGATGCCGGAGGTGCTGCAGGCCGTCTCCGACTGGCTGCCCCTCTCCTACGCGGTCGACGCCCTGAACTCCGTAGCGGCCGGCGACGCGGTGGGTGAGGTGGGCCTCGACCTGCTCGTCATCGCCGCCTTCGCCGTGGGCGCGATCGTGCTGGGCTCCCTCACCTTGCGCCGGCGCACCGCCTGAAGGAACTCCTTGCCCCGAAACGCCTTGAATCCGAGATTCTTGGGCGGGAAGGGGCGAGAAGTCGGGGTCAGACGGGCTCGACGCCGGCCGGCACCCGGGAGAAGAGGCCCGGGTACTCCACGACGAACCCGAACTCGTCGACCACCACGTCGCGCGTGAAGTCGCTGTCGAGCGACTGGTAGCGGTAGACGTCGGGCAGCAGCCGGGTGTAGCGCTGCGGGTCGGCCGTGACCGTCATCGTCGGCACATCGACGTAGGCGCTCACGATGTCGGCGCTCTGACCCACCTCAATCCCGAGCCGTCGCACGGGCAGCGTGTTGCTGAACGGGGTCGCGCTGATGTCGACGTCGATCGCGGCATCCAGGTGGCGCAGCAGGCGTCCGTCGTCGCTCGTCCAGCGGCCCTCGCCCCGCGAGCGCATCTCCACGCAGCGACTGCTCGACGTCTCGGAGACGCAGACGTACCGGGTGCGCCACAGTTCGTCGACCTCCACCCGGTAGTACACGTCGAAGGGGACCGGATCGGTGCCCACGATGTGACCCACGGCGACGCATCCGCCGTCGTCGATGATCACCGTGGTCTCTTCGAGCCCGGTTCCGGATGCGGGCGCCCAGGCGAGCGAGCGCGTCACGCTCTCCATCGCATCACCCCCGGCCGGTCGGGCGAATCCTGTGCGAAGAAATCTACTCCTGGTCGGCGGCCTTGCGAACCCCCGATTTGCGAGCGGCTGCCCGCTGACGGAGATAGGCGAACAGGGCGGAACCGACGGTCAGCACGACGATGCCGATCAGCACCCACTCCATGTAGCGCTCGACGATCGACGCCACCGACGGGATCGAGCCGAGCGCGTAGCCCAGCCCGATGATCGCCGTCGTCCAGAGCGCCGCTCCGAGGGCATTGAACCCCGCGAAATGGGTGTACTTCATCTTGCCGACACCGGCGGCGACCGGGGCGAAGGTGCGCACCACTCCGACGAAGCGGGCGATGGTGACGGCCCAGCCGCCGAATCGGTCGAAGAAGGCCTGCGTGCGGTCGACGTTCTTGCGGCTGAAGATGCCGGAATCGCGCCGCTCGAAGATCGCCGGCCCGGCGCGCCGGCCGATCACGTAGCCGAGCTGGTCGCCGAGGAACGCGGCCACGAAGACGCAGAGGATGACCACCGCGAGCGGGAACGGGATCGCCCCGGTGAAGGTGAGCAGTCCGGTGAAGAAGAGGAGGGTGTCGCCGGGTAGGAAGAAACCGATCAGGAGGCCCGTCTCGGCGAACACGATCGCGCAGACGATGAGAAGGCCCCACGCTCCCGCACCTTCGATGGCGCCCTGCATGTTGAAGAGGTCGGTGGGCGCCATGGATCTGACCCTAGTGCGTTCGCCTGCACAGCGAATCCATGCATTCTCAGCCGGATCGGTGGGCGACAGGGGCCCTGCGGAGTGGCAGGCTGGAAGCATGCAGTTCGGTCGCCAACTGACACCCGACGAGTTCTGGACGCATGTCGACGAGACGGATGCGCGACTGCGCTCCACCTTCGCGCCCACCCACGCCTTCGGCCTGGTGCGCTGGCCCGGATTCTCGATGGTGACCGAGTGGGATTTCGGCGGCCAGACCCGCGTGCTGTCGTATGCCCGGGCGATGCCCGCGGTCATCCCGCCGAGCCCGCGAGCCGACGAGGATCCCGCCGCGGTGGGTGGGTTCGCATCCGATCGCGACGGCTACCGCGATTCCCCGGCGACCCGCGACCACGCCGACGCCGACGACGACGCCGCCACCCTCGCGTCGCTCGAGGCACGCCTCACCGGCGCCGGCGGCAGCGCCGCCGCCGAGGGTGCCTCGACGGTCGCGGCGTCGGCCGCCGCCTTGTCCGACCCCTTCGACGTGCACGTGCACTGGCGCACCGGCGACAGTCGCGCCGTCGTGGACCGGCTGCGCCACCGCGAAAGCCTGCTCCAGGCGCGCACCACCTCCTGGTACCGTCCCGTCTCCCCCACCGAGCACCTGCCCGACCGCATCGTCGACCTCAAGGTCGACGGCCGGCGCGAGCCGTTCGAGGTCTGGGTGCGCGGCGCCGTGTGGTGGGCGGCCACGACGCTCGGCGGTCGCACCCTCGCGGTGGTGGCCCGCGACGTGCCCTTCGAAGACGTCGCACTCCTCCGCGTGACCGACATCGAGCCGTACATCGACGGGCGACGGCTGTGGCTCCGCCGGATGCGCGGCGAAGCCTGATTGCCGACTTGGCGCGAGAATCGGCGAGACCTGCCAGATCGGCGGTGCCACGCCCGACCGCCGAGCGATACCATCTCTCAACCCCGCACCATCGAAGGAGCACGACATGAGCGACTACGCCGTCATCAATCCCGCCACGGGCGAAACCCTGCGGGAGTACCCCACGATCAGCGACAGCGAGCTCGAGGCCGCGATCGGCGCCGCCTCTGACGCCTTCGAGGGCTGGTCGCGCAAGGTCGGTGTGGCGGAGCGGGCGGCGCTGATCGCGCGGGTCGCCGAATTGCACACCGAACGCCGCGAGCAGCTCGCCGAGATCGTGGTGCGCGAGATGGGCAAGCCGCTCGAGCAGGCCCTCGGCGAGGTCGACTTCGCCGCCGCGATCTACCAGTACTACGTCGACAACGGCGCCGAGTTCCTCGCCGACGAGCCCATCGAACTCTCCGACGGCACCGGCTCCGCGTTCATCCGCCGCGCCGGACTCGGTGTGCTGCTGGGCATCATGCCGTGGAACTTCCCCTACTACCAGGTCGCCCGCTTCGCCGGACCGAACATCGTCGCCGGCAACACCATCCTGCTCAAGCACGCACCCCAGTGCCCCGAGTCGGCCGCCGCGATCGCCGACATCTTCGCCGAGGCAGCCGCATCCGTCGGTGCACCGGCGGGCGTGTACGTGAACATCTACGCCACCAACGCGCAGATCGCCACCGTCATCGCCGACCCCCGCGTGCAGGGCGTCTCGGTCACCGGATCCGAACGGGCCGGCGCCGCCGTGGCCGAGCTCGCGGGCAAGCACCTCAAGAAGGTCGTGCTCGAGATGGGCGGCTCCGACCCCTTCATCCTGCTCTCCACCGACGACGTGGATGCGGCGGTGCAGGATGCCGTGAACGCCCGTCTCGACAACAACGGCCAGTCCTGCAATGCCGCCAAGCGCTTCATCGTGCTCGACGGCCTCTACGACGACTTCGCCGCCAAGTTCACCGAGGCGTTCACCGCGGCGCAGCCCGCCGACCCGATGGCCGAAGGCACCGTGCTGGGCCCGCTCTCCTCCGCCGCCGCAGCCGAGCGGCTCAGCGAGCAGGTCGACCGGGCCAAGGCGCAGGGCGCCACCGTGCTGGCCGAAGGCTCCCGCTCGGGCAACTACTTCGGCCCCACCGTGCTCGCCGACGTCACCCCGCAGATGGACGCCTACCACGAGGAGTTCTTCGGCCCTGTCGCCGCGCTCTACCGGGTGGCCTCCGAAGACGACGCCGTGCGCCTGGCCAACGACACCCCGTTCGGCCTCGGCTCCTACGTCTACACCACCGATCCCGAGCAGGCCCTCCGCGTGGCGGACGCGATCGACGCCGGCATGGTGTGGATCAACCTCGTGCTCGGCGACGCCGCCGAACTGCCCTTCGGCGGCGTGAAGCGCTCCGGCTCCGGCCGCGAGATGGGCCGCTTCGCACTGGAAGAGTTCGTGAACAAGAAGCTCATCCGCATCGCGTAGAAGGGGCGTCGGCGCCGATCGGTACCAGCGGTGGGCGTGCCTGTACCTCCGGCGGATGCAGCGGCACTTGCGGCCGCCGTAACGTGCCGGGAATGACGTCACTCCCTTCGACGGCGATCACGGCCGCCGGTCCGCTGCTCACCGTCGACCTCGATGCGGTCGCCGCCAACACCCGGTTCTTCGCCGCGCGCACCGCAGGCGAACTGATGGCCGTGGTCAAGGCCGACGGCTACGGCCACGGCGCCGTCGCCGTGGCCGAGACGGCCCTGGCCAACGGAGCCGCGCGGCTCGGCGTCGCCACGATCGACGAGGCGCTCGCGCTGCGCCGAGCCGGCATCGCCGCGCCGATCACCTGCTGGCTGAGCCATCCGGGAGACGACTACCAGGGCGCCGTCGACGCCGGTGTCGACCTCGCCGCTCCGAGCGTCGACCACCTGCGATCGATCGCCGGCACCACGGGCGTCGCCCGGGTGCACCTGCACCTGGACACCGGCATGGCCCGCGACGGCGCCGAGCCGACCGGCTGGATCGACCTCTGCCGCGAAGCGCGGCATGCCGAGCTCGCCGGCCGCATCCGGGTGGTGGGCCTGATGGGTCACCTCGCCGACGGCGACGACCCCGGAGCACCGAGCAACCGCCTCGGCCGCGCGCTCTTCGAGTGGGCGCTCGATGTCGCCCGGCTCACCGGCCTGGATCCGCAGATCCTCCACCTCGCCGCGACCTCGGCCACCCTCACCCTGCCGAGCACCCACTTCACGGCCTGCCGGGTGGGAGCCGGACTGGTGGGCATCGATCTCTCCCGCACCGCGCGACTCACGTCGCCGATGACCCTCACCGCACCCCTGCTCCTCGTGCGGAAGGTCGCGCTCGGCACCTCGGTCGGCTACGGGCACGACTGGGCGGCTCCACGCTCGACCCGGCTCGGACTCATCGGTCTCGGCTACGCCGACGGCCTGCCCCGCAGTGCGACCGGGCGGGCGGAGGTGCTGGTGCGGGGGCGGCGGCATCCAGTGGTCGGGCGGATGTCGATGGACCAGGCGGTGATCGACCTCGGCGATTCCGGCGCCGGCGTGGGCGAATCGGTCACCGTGTTCGGGCCCGGTGGATCGGGCGAACCCACGGTCACCGAGTGGGCGGACTGGGCGGGCACGATCGAGCACGAGATCGTCACCCGCGTCGGGAGCCGGGTGCGACGGCGTACGGTGGGCGGATCGCGGCGCGGCTCGGCCGGCGAGCCGCTGCAGCTGCAGGCCACCGGGGGTGTCGCGTGAGCCGCCTGCAGGCCGTCGTGATCGGCGGCGGACGCAACCCCGAGCACGAGGTGTCGCTGGCCTCGGCCGCAGCGGTCGCGGCGGGGCTCGACCGATCGCGCTACGACGTCATCGCCCTCACCATCGACCGGGCCGGGCACTGGCGCGACGACGCGGGGATCGAGATCGGCTTGGCGCGCGCGATCGACGTGCTCCGCGGATGCGACGTCGCGATCCCCATGGTGCACGGGCGACTCGGCGAAGACGGCGCCCTCGCCGCTCTCTGCGAGCTGACCGGCGTGCCCTACGTCGGGTCGGGCATCGGCGCGGGGGCGATCGGCATGGACAAGCGCGTCACCAAACTGCTCGCGAACGCCGCCGGCATCCCCACCGCCGCTGCCGTGCTGCTGGACCGCACCACGGCGCACGCCTATCGCTTCCGGGAGCCCGTGGTCGTGAAGCCGGTGTCGGCCGGATCGAGCGTCGGGGTGTCGCTCGTGACCTCGGCGGCCGCGCTCACCGATGCCGTCGCGGCCGCGCTCGCCGTCGACGACCACATCCTCGTCGAAGAGCGACTCGAGGGCCGCGAGATCGATGTCGCGGTGCTGCGTCTGGCCGGCGGCGCGACGATCGTCACACCGCCGTTGGAGATCGTGGTCGACGGCGTGTTCGACCGCGGCACCAAGTACGGCGGACACGCCGTCTTCCGGGTTCCGGCGGTGCTGCACGACGAGGAGCGCTGGGAGCTCGAGCGGGCGGCGGAACGGATGTACGACGCCCTCGACTGCTCGGGCGTCGCCCGGATCGACTTCTTCCTCACCTCCGACGGACCGGTGCTCAACGAGGTCAACACCACTCCCGGTTTCACCGCGCAATCGCAGGTGCCGCGGATGTTCGCGGCGGCCGGCATCCGCTACTCCGAGCTGCTCGATCTGCTGGTCGAAGGCGCCCTGGCCCAGCGGCAGACGGCGGATGCTCGGCCGGATGCTCCGCCCTCTGCCCATCCCACTCAGCAGGTCGAAGGATGCTCAGCCTCTCCGGAGATAATGGCATGATGCACTCGCCGATCGTGCGCACCTGGGCCCCCGATGTCGCCATCGGGTTCGTCATCCTGCTGCTGGGCTTCTGGGAGGCCTACACCAACGCGTATTCCGGCTACGCCGGCGGCACGGTCACGCTGGTCGTCGCCCTCGGCACCGCCGTGGCGGTCGCGCTCGTGCGGCACGCCGGATGGTGGTCGTTCGGCATCCTCTGGGCACTCCTGGTGCTGCAGGCCGCCACCACGACCGATCTCATGGTGATCGAGCTCGCGGTGGTGGGCGTGGCCTTCGGGCTCGCGCGCTGGGGCTCACGGCCGCTTCTCTGGGCCAGCGGGCTCTCCATCCCGATCGCGACGTTCTTCGCCATCAGCTACGTCGGCATCCTCGCCAACGGCCTCTGGGGCACCCGGGTGCTGCGCAACGTGATCGTGCCGCTCGTCGACAGCGGCATCTCCTGGCCACTGGTCGTGCTGCCGATGATCGCCGGCGTGCTCGCGCTGCCCTGGTTCGCCGGGCTCGCCGCCCGCTACTGGGGTGCGGCTCGCGCCTCGCAGCGCTCCCAGTCGGAGGCGGAGGCCGAGGCGCTGAGCGCTCAGCTCGAGCGGGCGAGGATGACCGAGATCGCGGCACTCCGGGAGAGTCAGGCCCGACTCGCCCGCGACGTGCACGACGTGGTGGGGCACTCGCTCACCGTCATCCTGGCGCAGGCGGAGTCGGCCCAGTTTCTCGACAGCGCCGACCCGGTCGCACTCAAGCGCACGATGGCGAACATCGCCTCCACGGCTCGCACCTCGCTGCAGGAGGTTCGGGGGGTGCTCGCGTCACCCGACGGCGATCCGGAGCACCGCACCGACCTCGACACGCTCATCGACACCACGCGCGCCAGCGGCAACGAGATCCTCGTGACCGACCTCGGGTCGCCGCGGCCGCTGCCGCCCGAGCTCGCCACGGTGGCGTTCCGGGTGCTGCAGGAGATGCTCACGAACGCCCTGAAACACGGTCGGCGCGACGGCGCGATCGCGGTCACCCGGCAGTGGGACGACCGGTTGCGCATCACCGTGACGAACCACACCGATCCTGTCTCGTCTGTCGGCGGGGAGTCCGAGGGCGCGTCCGGCGACGACCCCGCGACCGGCCTCCCCGGCGGCAGCGGCATCGCCGGGATGGCGCGGCGGCTCGAATCGGTGGGCGGCTCGCTCGAGGTGCACGACTCCCCCACCGGGTCCCCGGTCTTCAGTGTCACCGCTTCCCTGCCCGTGCGCGCGGGGCGCCCGCTCGAGACGGCGCTGCCGTGAGCGAACCGGTGAGCGGCGACCCGCCCACGATCCGCGTGCTGCTCGTCGACGACCAGGACCTCTTCCGCGAGGGCATGCGCGTGATCATCGACGCCCAGCCAGGCCTGGAGGTCGTGGGAACGGCGAGCGACGGGGCCGAGGCCGTGCAGCTCGTCGACGCACTCGCCCCCGACGTCGTGCTGATGGACATCCGGATGCCCGAGCTCGACGGCGTCGAGGCCACCCGCCAGATCTTCCTCCCCGACCGCGCGCAGCAGCGCTCGCACCCGGTGCGCGTGCTGGTGCTGACCACCTTCGACCTCGACGACCGCGCGGCCACCGCCATCCGACACGGCGGGAGCGGATTCATCCTGAAGGACACCACTCCTGCGATGCTGATCGACGCCATCCGCACTGTTCATGCTGGCAACGCCGTGCTCGCACCGCAGAACCTCGCGGCGCTGCTGAGCGGGCGGTTTCCGGAGCGGGCCCCGGCGCCGGAGAGCTTCGGCACGCTCACCGAGAAGGAGCGCGACGTCTTCGACGCCGTGGCACGGGGAGCCTCCAATGCCGAGGTGGCGAAGGCTCTCTTCACCAGCGAGTCGACGGTGAAGACCCACGTGGGCTCGATCCTGCGCAAGCTCGCGCTGCGCGACCGGGTGCAGATCGTCGTGTTCGCCTACGAGTACGACCTGGTCTGAGCGGCCGGTCTCCGGCACCTGAGGTCACTCGTCCGGGTCCGAGGTGCAGAGATCCGGGCACCTGCGGTGGAGCCGATCGGAACCGCGTGCGGATTCGCGAGCCGGCGGCGATGGCGAGGCTGGATCCGATCAGAAAGGATCTCTCGTGCATCTCCGTTCCCTCCTCGCCGCCGCCGCTGCGGCATCCGTTCTCCTCGCCCTCTCGGGCTGCGGTCTCGTGGGCGGTGTGGCCGCGGCGCAGAGCGCGGGCACACCCGACCGCCTCCCCGTCGGCGCCTCCGCCGAGCTCGGCCCCGATGACGGCTTCATCCCGGTGGGCGAGAGCGTGGCGTTGACCGACGACGTGCCGGCCGTCACCCAGCTCGACAGCCGGCTGCGCGACGCACTGCAGCGCGCGGCCGAGGCCGCCGCCGCCAGCGACGTGCGGTTCACCCTGGTCGACGGTTGGCGGAGCGCCCGCTACCAGCAGTACCTCTTCGACCAGGCGGTCGCGCAGTACGGCAGCGTCGACGAAGCGGCCCGGTGGGTGAAGCAGCCCGACCAGTCGAAGCACGTGCTCGGTGAAGCCGTCGACATCGCCACCGCCGACGCCATGGACTGGCTCAATCGCTTCGGTGGCGAGTTCGGCCTCTGCCAGATCTATGCGAACGAGGCCTGGCACTTCGAACTCGCGGCCGACGACACCGGCACCTGTCCGCCGCAGCTCACCGACGGTTCGGCGGGGTGACTAGAGGGCCTTGACCAGCTTGTCGAGGCGGGCGATGGTCTCCTCCTTGCCGAGGATCTCCATCGACTCGAACAACGGCGGCGACACCTTGCGGCCCGCGACCGCCACGCGGAGCGGACCGTAGGCGATGCGCGGCTTGAGACCGAGCCCGTCGACGAGTGCGGTGGCGAGCGCCGCCTGAATGGTGTCATGCGACCACTCCGGCAGGGCGACGTCTTCGAGTGCGTTGATGGCGCCGTTGAGCACGAGCCCCACGTTGTCGGGCAGGGTCGCCAGCGCGTCTTCGGTGTAGCCGAGCTCCTCGGTCGTCACGAAGAAGGGGCCCACGAGGTCAGGCGCCTCGCCGAGCAGCGCCATCCGGGTCTGCACGAGCGGCGCGACCGCCGACAGCATGCCGCGCTGGGCCTCGCTCAGCGGAGCGCTCACCACACCGGCCGCCTCGAGATACGGCACGAGCCGCTCGGCGAAGTCGTCGACCGCGAGCAGACGGATGTGGTCGCCGTCGATCGATTCGGCCTTCTTGAGGTCGAAGCGCGCCGGGTTGGGCAGCACGTCGACCACGTCGAAGGCGGCCACCATCTCGTCGAGCGAGAACACGTCGCGATCGGGCGCGAGCGACCAGCCGAGCAGCGCGAGGTAGTTCACCAGACCCTCGGGGATGAAGCCGCGGTCGCGGTGGTGGAACAGGTTCGACTCGGGGTCGCGCTTGGAGAGCTTCTTGTTGCCCTCGCCCATCACGTAGGGCAGGTGGCCGAAGCGCGGAACGAACGTGGTGATGCCGATGTCGATGAGCGCGTGGTAGAGCGCGATCTGCCGTGGGGTCGACGAGAGCAGGTCTTCGCCGCGCAGCACGTGGGTGACGCCCATCAACGCGTCGTCGAGCGGGTTCACCAGCGTGTAGAGCGGATGGCCGTTCGGCCGCACGATCACGAAATCGGTGAACGACCCGGCCGGGAAGGTGATCTCGCCCCGCACCAGGTCGTCGAACGACAGATCGGTGTCGGGCACCCGCAGCCGCAGGGCCGGCTCCCGGCCCTCGGCGCGGAAGGCGGCCTTCTGCTCTTCGGTGAGGTCGCGGTCGAAGTTGTCGTAGCCGAGCTGCTTCGCGCGGCCGGCGGCCTCGTTGCGGGCGTCGATCTCCTCGGCGTTGGAGAAGCTCTCGTAGACGTGGCCCGACTCCAGCAGCTGCGCGATGACGCGGCGGTAGATGTCGTAACGCTGCGACTGCCGGTAGGGCGCGTGCGGGCCTCCGACGTTGACCCCCTCGTCCCAGTTCAGGCCGAGCCAGGTGAGCGCGTCGATGATCTGCTCGTAGCTCTCTTCGGAGTCGCGGCTCGCATCCGTGTCCTCGATGCGGAAGATCATCTTTCCGCCGGTGTGCCGGGCGTAGGCCCAGTTGAACAGGGCGGTGCGCACGAGACCGACGTGCGGAGTGCCGGTGGGGCTCGGGCAGAACCGGACGCGGACGTCGGCTCCGGTGGCGGTGGAGAACGGATGCGGGGAAGTTGCGCTCATGACCCGTCGATTCTACGGGGCGGCGCTCGTCGAGGGTGCCGGGCCGCGCATCCTGTGGAGCGATCCGCCTTCTCCACAGGCGTGCCGTGGAGAAGACGCGGTGCCACGCTGGGGAGATGACCGCGACCCCGAAACGCGCCGTACGAGACGTCAGCCGGAGCCGCATCTTCCACGTGCTCGCCCGATCGGGCTTCGCCGTGAACGGACTGCTGCACATCCTGATCGGCGGAATCGCGATCGGCATCGCGTTCCACGGCGGGCAGGGCGGCGACGCCGACCAGACGGGAGCGCTCCAGGGGCTCTCCGACACCCCCGGCGGACTCGTGGTGCTGTGGATCGCGGTGGTCGGCCTCTTCGCGCTCGGCCTCTGGGAGGTCGCTCAGGTCATCCTCGCCTCCGATCCGGATGCCAAGAAGAAGTGGGGCAGGCGCGCCACCGAAGCCGGCAAGGCCGCGGTCTACGTCGTGCTCGGCAGCACGGCGTTGATCTTCGCGCTGGGCGGATCGAGCGACTCCTCCGAGAACAGTCAGTCCGCGAGCGCCACGCTGCTCGCCACGCCGGGCGGAGTCTTCTTGCTCGTGGCGGTCGGGCTCGCCGTCGTGGGGTTCGGGATCGGGTTCGTCTCGATCGGTATCCGACGCACCTTCCGCAAACTCATCCACACGCCGGCGGGCACGGCCGGCCGAGTGGTCACGGTGGTCGGCGTGGTCGGGTACCTCTCCCAAGGCGTGGCGCTCGGCGTGGTCGGCGTGCTCTTCGTGGTTGCGGCGGCGACCTACGACGCCGAGAAGGCCTCCGGTCTCGACGGCGCCCTGAAGGCGCTCACCGACCTGCCGTTCGGCGTCGTGGTGTTGGTCGCGGTGGGCGTCGGCCTCATCTTCTACGGCCTCTTCCTCGGCGCCCGAGCCCGCCTGGCTCGTCTCTGACCCCTCGGGGCCGCCACGCTCCCGGGCGGTACCGCTAACTCAGCCCCACCACCGCCACCTCGAAGCTCGCGAAGTCACGATCCTGGGTGAGGATCTCGGTCACGCCGTGATCGATGCAGATCGCGGCGATCCGGGCGTCATGAACACGTGGCCCCACCACGCCGGCCCCGTCGAGGATGCGCTCGAGCGTCACCCAATGCGAACTCGTCTCACCCAGAAGCTGCAGCGACGGCGACGACCGCCAGACGTCGATCTGCCGTCGCGCCGCCGAGGCGAGCGACCCACCCGCGAAGATCTTCGGATTCGTCACGACGGCGTAGAACTCATGGATGCACGGCCACGGGATGGCCCAGGCCGCCGGGCTCTCGGCGAGTTCGCGAACGGCGGCCGCGGCCCGGTCATGCAACGGCGAATCGGCGAGGAATGCGTAGATCAGCACGTTCGTGTCGACGGCGCGCATCCGTCTACCGCTCGTACGACTGCAGCACGAGGTCGTGCAACCCGCGGTCTCGCTCGACGCGCCCGCGCATGGTCTGCTCCATGGCGCTCCACCCGACGACGCTCGCATCGGGCAACCTGAAGCTCTTCTCCGTCGACGCCTCCTCCACCACCCGCGTGAGCGCTTGTTGCACGATCGCTCGCGCGGTCACGCCCCGTTCGCGCGCGATGCGCTTGATCTCCTTCACCAGGGGTTCCGGGATGTCGAACGTCGTCTTCATGGTCATACCCTACATCTGATACTGCTAGCAGTATCGATGGAACCTCAGGCAACGATCTGTGGAGAGATCACCCTCCGCGCCGATGAGGGTAGGAGTGGACGAGGCGGCTAGGCCGCCGAGCGCTGGGCACGGAGGCGCACCAGGAGGTCGGGCGCCCGCTGGTCGAGCTGGGCGCCACCGATGCGCACCCCGATGACGAAGAACACCGTTCCGAGCACGATCCCCACGACCAGCGTCAACCAGCCGAGGAGGACCGACGAGAACACCAGACTCAGCACGGCGAGCACCGATGCCGGGATCATCAGGAGCAGCAGCACCCCCCACGTTGCGAAGGCCGAGAGCGCCGTGGTGAAACCCGCGCCGGGCGCCGACTTGAACGGATTGTCACCCGCCGCCGGCACCGGCACGATGAGCTGCGACGACGAGACGCTCACCACCCCGAAGCCGCCGAGGAGCGCGGCGGCACACAGGCCGAAGAGCATCGGCAGCAACGACCAGGACCCGCTCACGGCCACGGAGCCCACCGTGATGAGGATCACGAGAGGCACCGCGATGATGGCGAGAGCCGCCACCCGGCCGATGCGATCGTCGCGCCCGCGCACGCCGTCAGCGATGTGAGTGGCGAACGCCGTGCCGTCATAGGAGATGTCGGTGTAGAGGCCGAGGGCGAGCAGGAAGGCGATGATCGGGCCGGCCGCGTTCAGCAGAGCGAGCGAGCCCATGTTGTTGGAGTAGAACCAGAGCAGCACCGGGATGAGCGGCACCACGATGAGCTGTCGCGCATAGCGCGGATCGCGCCGCCAGTAGGTCAACGCCCGCGCCGCGATCGCACCGGCCGGTGTGGCCGGCAGCACCCCGAACAGCCCCGTCTTGCCGCGCGCGACGCGCTTGCCGCCCGAGCTCACGGGTGAGACGAGCGCAACGCCGAGGCTCCAGCGCCAGATCACCACGAGCAGCGCCAGGGTGGCCAACGCGATGAGGAACTTCAGCCCGGCTGCCCCGAAATCGCCGATCGCGATGTCGGCCGGCACCGCCCAGGGCGCGCCGAGCGGCGACCAGCTGAGCGCCCGCGCGATGCCGGGCAGCGCATCCGCCGACAGCGCGATGCCGCGCGAGAGCCCGACGATGATCGGACCCAGCAGGATGAGCGGGATGAACACGAGGATGCCCGCGAGCTCGCGGAACCGCCGCCGCGACTGCAGACTCGTCGAGAGGGCGGCCACGGTGCGCGACCCGACCACGCAGGTCAGCACGGCGAGCACCGCGCAGACCGCCGCAGCGACGGCGGCGAACGGCGAGCGGATCCAGGTGGCGATCGTGGCGAGCGCCGCGATCGAGGTGACGATGCCAGGCACGCCGAGCACGCCGGCGGCGGTGAGGCCCACCAGCAGCTTGCTCATCGGCAGAGGGAACACCACGAGCCGCGCCGGGTCGAGCGTCTGCTCGACGCCGAAGGCCACGAGCGGCACCACGATCCAGCCCAGCACCACCGCCGACCCGGCGAGGACCACCACGGTCGTCGCGAGTTCGGTGGGCGCGAACCCGAGCGCCACCAGACCCGCCACGGCGACGCCGAGGATGCCGAGCCCGTAGACGGCGCCGATGATCACGGCCACCAGCTGCCAGACGCTCCGCTTCAGCGAGTTGCGGAGCACCAGGAAGCGGAGCTTTACGAGCGTCGCAACCATTCCGGCCCCTCTGCGTGGGTGCGGCCGCCGACGAGTTCGACGAAACGGTCCTCCAGCGTCGACGAGCCGCGCACCTCGTCGACCGTGCCGGCCACCAGCACGCGGCCGTGGGCGACGACGGCGACGTGGTCGCACATCCGCTGCACCAGGTCCATCACGTGGCTGGAGACGATCACGGTGCCGCCGTTCTGCACGTAGCCGGTGAGGATGTCGCGGATGTTCGCCGCCGACACCGGGTCGACCGACTCGAACGGTTCGTCGAGCACGAGCAGCCGAGGTGCGTGCACGAGAGCGCAGGCGAGGGCGATCTTCTTCGTCATGCCGGCCGAATAGTCGACCACGAGGGTGCCGGCCGCCTGCTCCAGGTCGAGCAGCTTCAGGAGGTCGCCGACGCGTTCGGCCACCTCGGCGCGGTCGAGACCGAAGAGCAGGCCGTTGTAGGTGACGAGCTGTTCGCCGGTGAGACGGTCGAAGAGCTTGACGCCGTCGGAGAGGTTGCCGACGAGGGACTTGGCCGTGATCGGATCGCGCCACATGTCGACGCCGTGAACGAGCGACTGACCGGCATCCGGTCGCAGCAGGCCCGTGGCCATGGAGAGGGTGGTCGTCTTCCCGGCGCCGTTGGGGCCCACGAGACCGTAGAACGAGCCGACGGGCACGGTGAGGCTCAGGTCGTCGACGGCCACTTTCTCGCCGAAGCGCTTGGTGAGGCCGGTGAGCTGCAGAGCGGGCGGCCCGGCGGATGCGGGACCGGATGCGGCCGCCGGGCCGGGCACGGCCGTCGGGGCGGACATGGCCGGTGGCGCGGCGGCGGGCACCGGCGCGGAATGGTCTGACATGCGTGTTCCCCCTACGGTCAAGGCCCTTCCACTCTGGTCCGAACCCGCGCGGGCGACAACTCCACCCGCCGACGACGCGCGAATCGGCTTTGCCATCGCGACGACGGCCGGCCCGAGCGGGTCGACGAGAAGGCCGGGCCATCGAGCCGGTATCGGCCCGCTGACCCGGCCCCCGGGTGGTGCGGTCGCGCGGTGACGCGCGGAGGTCGAGGCCGATCAGGCCGCGACGGACTCCTCGAGCTCGTCGAGGTCGATCGAGCCGGCGCGCAGCGGCGCCAGAGCCTTCGACCAGGCCACGAGCTGATCGAGCATGACCCCGACCTGCGGCTCGAGGTGGTCGCCCGGCTTGAAGGTCGAGTAGTTCTCGAACTCGGTGACGATCGAGATGGCGACCTGGGCGCGCACGGTGGCGAGCTGCAGCTCCGAGGCGATGAGACGCAGATGTTCGACCGCGCGGGCTCCACCCACGCCGCCGTAGCTCACGAATGCCGCGGCCTTGTTGTTCCACTCGGTGTAGAGGTAGTCGAGCGCGTTCTTCAGCACGCCCGAGGTGGAGTGGTTGTACTCCGGCGTCACGAACACGAAGCCGTCGAACTCGGCGATCTTGGCCGACCACGCCTTCGTGTGATCGTTCTGGTAGGCGTTCATCGACGGGGGCACGGCCTCGTCGAGGTGCGGCAGTGGGAAGTCGGCCAGGTCGACGAGCTCGAACTCGGCGTCGTCGCGGCGGGAGGCGATCTCCGTCACCCACCTCGCCACGGCTTCGCCGTTGCGTCCCGGACGGGTGCTGCCGAGGATGATCCCGATCTTGGTCATGTGGTGTGTCTCCTTCAGGAACGAATCGTGCGTAATGCGCGTTGTCAGTGATGCACAACAACGCCGATGCGGATTTAGTCCCGCTCCCGGCCACGCACTTTGAGGTGCGTGATGAACATGAGAGGACGTAACCCGACATGACGGCAGAGCTCGTGGATTCCTACGACGAACTGGAGCGAGTCTGCGATGTGAATGAGAGCCGCGAGCTCGTGCGCGACATCTTCACGATGACGGGCGACAAGTGGTCGATGCGGGTGATCAAGGCGCTCGACGACGGCCCGCACCGCTTCACTCGCCTGATGGCGGAGGTCGAGGGCATCTCCCACCGGATGCTCACCCGCACGGTTCGCGCGCTCGAACGCGACGGGCTGGTGCGCCGGCAGAGCTACGCCGAGTCGCCCCCGCGCGTGGAGTACTCACTCACGGAACTGGGTGAGACGGTGATCGAACCGGTGATGGCCTTCATCCAGTGGACGCATACGCACCAGGCCGAGATCGAGGCGAGCCGGGCGCGCTTCGACGGCTGAGCACGTCGCTGATCCGAAGAAGCGTGGACGTCAGCCCATCCAGCCCGCGTGCTTGAACATCCGACGGACCTCGAGCACCGTCGCCTCGGAGACCGGTACGCCGTCGGGGCGCCGGATCTCGAGGCGCTGGTTGCCGAGGTGCACGTCGATCTTGCCGCCGCCGTGGCTCTCCTCGACCTCCGCCACCTCCTTCAGCATGGTGACAAGGTCGTTCCACCCGATCTTGTGGGTCGTGGCGTGGTACTCGATCTGGTCGAGGATCTGGCGCGAGTCGGGGGTGATGTTCTGCGGTGCGGCCATCGTCGGAACCTTCCTGGAGAGTTGCCCTCAGATTATCGATCAGCCGGTCGCGGGTGAAGAGGGCCGTGACGCGGCGTCTCGGGGCCATCTCCGGGCCGTGACGAAATCGTGGCGAAGAGATTCTGGCGCTCGGCCATCGACGTGTGTTACTTTGTGCAGGACTTAATTTATTCCTGAAGTAACGGATGCATCGTGGCACGATACAACAGCGCTGACGTCAGCAGATCCGCCGTGCTGGCACGGCTCGGAGCGGTCGGGCCGGCCTCGCGGGCGGAGCTCGCCCGCACGCTCGGCGTCTCCCCCGCTCTCATCACGCAGCTGACGAAAGACCTCATCGCCGACGGTTTGGTGGAGGAACGCGAGCAGCTCCCCTCCCAGGGCGGCCGCCCCGCGCGACTGCTCGGCCTGGTGTCCAACGCCGGCCGGGTGGTGGGCGTGAAGGTGTCGGCCGATCATCTCGCCTTCGTGGAGTCGGGGCTCGACGGCCGGGTGCTCCGATCGGCGAGCGAACCGTTCGACGCCACCGACTCGATGTTCCTCAGCCGTTTGATGGAACTCATCCAGAGATTCATCGAAGGAGGCAACGCCCTCCCCCTGCTCGGCGTGGGCGTCGGCGTGCCGGGCAGCGTCGACCGGCAGGGCAACGGCGTGGTCGACTCGGTGCAGCTGGGCTGGAACCAGGTGCCGGTCGGCGACGTGCTGCGGCGCGGGCTCGCGCTGCCGGTGATCGTGGAGAACAACGTCAACGCCCTCGCCGTCGCCGAGCGCCTCTACGGCCTGGGCCGCAACGCCGACAACATGCTCGTGGTCACGATCGGTACCGGTATCGGCGCCGCGATCGTGACCGACGGGATCATCCTGCGCGGCGGCAGCGGGGGCGCCGGCGAGATCGGCCACATCCCGGTCAGCGACGACGGTCCGCTCTGCGTCTGCGGCGACCACGGCTGCCTCGAGAGCTACATCGGCGAAGCCGCCCTGGTGGCCCGCGCCAGAGAGGCCGGTGCACTCGGCGAGCACAGCGGCATCGCCGAGCTGCGCGCCTCGGCCGACGACGGCGACGAACGCGCCGCCCGCATCTTCGGCGAGGCGGGTGCGCTCCTCGGCCGCACCATCGCCGGGGTCGTGCACACCGTCGATCCGGAACTCGTGGTGGTGCTCGGCGAAGGAACCGCGGCCTGGCGCCACTGGTCGTTCGGGTTCGAACCAGCCCTCCGCTCCCACCTCATGGCGCGCCGCCGCGGCATCCCGGTGGAGGTGGAGACCTGGCAGGACGACAGCTGGGCGCAGGGCGCCGCCGCCCTCGTGCTCGCCACGCCGTTCGACTCCGAGGGCGTCGCCGGCGACCAGGGTCGCCTCGTGCGCGAGCGGCTCGTCGAGCAGTCGAGCTCGCGAGAGGCCGGCGCATCGTGACCGCCGTTCCCGCCACCGCGATCGCCGCGGAGGAGACGGATGCGCCACGCCGGCCCGTTCCCCCGCGCCCGGTGACAGGGCGCGGGCCCGGACGCCGCTCGCGCCTCCGGTACGCCCTCGTGGTGCTGGCCTTCCTGCTGCCGAGCGCCATCCCCATGCTGCTGTTCGTGCTCGGGCCGATGGTGGCCGCGGCCGGCATCAGCTTCACCGACTGGAACCTGCTCGCCCCGGCGAAATGGATCGGTCTCGATAACTACGCATCGCTGCTCACCGACCCGCGCACCGGAGACGTGTTCCTGCACACCCTCTATTACATCGTCGGCTACCTGCCGCTGGTCTACGTGGGCGGGCTCGCCCTGGCGCTCGCGCTCAACTCGGCGCTGAAGGGCCGCACCCTCCTGCGCGGCGTCTACTTCCTCCCGGTCGTCACGAGCTGGATCGTCGTGGCCCTGGTCTGGCGCTGGCTGCTGAATCCGTCGAACGGCGTGGTGAACACCGTGCTCGGGTTCTTCGGCATCGCCGGCCCCGGCTGGTGGACCGATCCGAACTGGGCGATGCCCTCGATCATCCTGGCCTCGGCCTGGAAGGATCTCGGCTTCGTGATGGTGATCCTGCTGGCGGGCCTGCAGACGATCAACCCCGACATGTACGACGCCGCGAAGGTCGACGGCGCGGGTTGGTGGCGACGATTGTTCTCGGTGACGCTGCCGCTCCTGTCGCCCTCGACGTTCTTCGTGCTGATCATCTCGCTGATCAACGGCTTCCAGGTGTTCGACCAGGTGTACGCGATGACCGGCGGTGGTCCGGCCGGCGCATCGCAGGTGGTGGTGCAGCAGATCTACGACCTCACCTTCCGCTACGGGCGGGCCGGGGAGGCCAGCGCGCTCTCGTGGATGCTCTTCATCGTCATCCTGGCGGTCACCGTCGTGCAGATCCGCGGTCAGAGGAGGTGGGTGAACTATGGCTGAGTCGCTGACGACCCGGATGCCCGTGGCCAGTCTCGCCCCCGTGCGCCGGCGCCGCCGGGTGAGCGTGCGCTTCGTGGTGCTGCACGTGGTGATGATCGCCGGCGCGCTGATCATGTTCTTCCCCTTCTACTGGACGCTCGTCACCTCGCTCAGCCCCGGGGCAGGCCTCGGCGTGACGCCCGAGGTGGTGCCGACCGATCCGTCGCTCGCCGCGTACCAGCAGCTGTTCACCGAGCGGCCGTTCGCGCAGGTGGTGCTGAACAGCATCCTGTTGGCCGCGATCACCACGATCGTGCAGCTGTTCACCAGTGCGACGGCGGCCTACGCCTTCAGCCGTCTGGCGTTCCGGGGCCGCACCGCGGTGTTCGGCGTCTATCTCGCCACCATGATGATCCCGTTGCAGGTGCTGATCGTGCCGCTGTTCGCGGAGCTCAAGGCCTTCGGCCTGATCGACACCTACCTCGGCGCGCTGCTGCCCACCTTCGCCTCGGCGTTCGGCATCTTCCTGCTCCGGCAGGCGATGAACCAGGTGCCCTTCGAACTCGACGAGGCGGCGACGCTGGACGGCGCGGGGCACTTCCGCATCTTCTGGACGATCATGCTGCCGAACATCCGGCCCGCCATCGCCACCCTCGTTGTGTTCGCCTTCATGGGCAGCTGGAACAGCTTCCTCTGGCCTCTCGTGGTGCTGCGCTCGCCCGAGCTGCAGACCCTGCCGATCGCCCTCGCCGGGCTACAGGGCCAGTACACGACGCAGTGGGACATCGTGATGGCCGGCTCCGTCGTGAGCATCATCCCGATGCTCGCGCTCTACCTCTTCGCCCAGAAATACGTCATCCAGGGCGTCGCCAACTCCGGGATCAAGTAGCCCGAAGCACCATCACATCAAAGGAGATACCAGCATGAAACGCCACCTCTTGGTCGTCGCCGGCCTCACGGCCTCGGCCACCGTCCTCGCATTGGGCGGATGCTCGTCGTCGGGCACCGGCGGCGACGACGCCGTCACCATCACCTACTCGAACTTCATCTCCAACGACGGGAACGAAGAGAACCTGCAGACCATCGTCGACGGATTCGAGAAGGCGAACCCGGGTATCACGGTTGACGTGAAGACGCTCCCCTACGCCGACTACGGCACCGCACTGCAGACGGATCTGGCCGCCGGCACCGCCGCCGACGTGTTCGACATCGAGTACGCCAACTACGCGCAGTACCAGGCCAACGGTGTTCTCGCGCCGCTGACCGTCGCCGATCCGGCCGCCTACCGCCCCACCCTGCTCGAGGCCTACCAGACCGACGGCACGCAGTACGCGCTGCCCAGCTCGTTCTCCGACGTGGTGCTCTACTACAACAAGGATCTCTTCGACGCCGCGGGCCTGTCGTACCCCACCTCCGACTGGACCTGGGCCGACGAGAAGGCCGCCGCCGAGAAGCTGACCGATCAGGCAGCGGGCATCTGGGGCGACCACCAGCCGGTGAGCTTCTACGAGTACTACAAGACGCTCGCCCAGAACGGCGGCAGCTTCCTCGACGACTCGGGCACGAAGACCGCTTTCAACACTCCCGAGGGCATCGAGGCCGCGAAGTGGCTCACCGAGAAGAGCGGCACCGTGATGCCCACCATCGAGCAGGGTCAGGGCACCCCCGACTTCGACACGAAGCTCTTCACCGACGGCAAGCTCGCCATGCTGCACACCGGCATCTGGGTGTTCAGCTCGATGGCCGACGTGCCGTTCGGCTGGGACATCGCGGTGGAGCCGGGCAACACCGACAAGGCGAGTGCCGTGTTCTCCAACGCCGTCGCCGTCTCGGCGTCGTCGAAGCACCAGGATGCCGCCGCGAAGTGGGCCGAGTACCTCACTTCGTCCGACGTCATGGTGCAGACCCGGCTCGACGCCGGCTGGGAGCTCCCGCCCATCTCCGACGAGGCGCAGCTCGACACCTACCTCGGCAAGGGCGACCCCGCCAACCGCCAGGCCGTGTTCGACTCGCTCGACGGCATCGCCCTGCCTCCCGTGGTGGCCACCGGTCAGCAAGAGATGCAGGACATCATGACCGAGGAGCTCGTGGAAGCCCAATCGGGACGCAAGAGCGTCGAAGACGCCCTCTCCTCGGCTCAGGAACGGATCGACGCCGTCATCGGCGGCTGATCCCGCATCCCGCCCCGTCCCGCCGCCCGTTCCGTCGCGACATCCGTCGACCGACTCCGCACCAGAAAGAGAATGATGACCGACGCCGCCACCCGGCCAGCCGCTGCGCAGACGCCCGCATCACTGGCCGCCCTCGCCTCGAGCAGCTACGAGCTGATCGTGGCCGAGCAGCACGCCTCCGGAGCCTACCCCGCGAGCCCGACCTTCTCGGCGTATGCCGGCTACAGCTGGTTCCGCGACGGCGCGTTCACCGCCGACGCGGTCTCCGCGTACGGCGGAGTGGAGTCGGCCGGCCGGTTCTTCGACTGGTGCGCCGGGGTGCTGCAGGCACGCTCGGCGTCGATCGAGCGGATCGTGCAGCGGGCGGGGGCGGGCAACCCGGTTCCCGACGCCGAGATGCTGGCGACCCGGTTCGCTCTCGACGGAACCGAGGGCACCGACGACTGGTGGGACTTCCAGCTCGACGGCTACGGCACCTGGCTGTGGGCGCTCGCCGAGCACGCCGAGCGGCACGGCGTCGACACCGAGCGGTGGCAGGTGGCCGTCGAGCTGTCGGTCGACTACCTCCTGTCGTCGTGGCGCCGGTCATGCTTCGACTGGTGGGAGGAGCACGCGAGCGAGGTGCACGTCTCGACCCTGGGCTGCATCGCGGCCGGCCTCCGGGCCGTCTCGCGGTCCGGGCTCGTCGGCGGCGAGCGGCGGGCGGGGGCGGATGCCGCGGTGGCGGCCATTCTCGACCTGATCGAGCGCGAGGGCACGAGCGACGGGCATCTCGCCAAGTGGCTCGGCTCTGCCGAGGTCGATGCGAGCCTGCTCGCGGTGATCAGCCCGTTGGGCGTGGTGGATGCCCGGAGCGAGCTCGGCCGGCGCACCGTGGCCGCGGTCGACGAGCAGCTGAACGCCGACGGCGGCGTGCACCGGTACCTCGCCGACACCTTCTACGGCGGGGGTCAATGGCCCTTGCTCAGCTGCTTCCTCGGGCTGGCCCGATTGGCCGGAGGCGACCGCGCGGGAGCTCTCGACGCGCTGGAGTGGGCGGCCTCGACCGCCGCCGACGACGGGCAGCTGCCCGAGCAGGTGGGCCGCCACCTGCTCGCCCCTGACCGCACGGCCGAATGGGTCGACCGGTGGGGCGAGGTGGCGTCGCCGCTCCTCTGGAGCCACGCGATGTATCTCCGCCTCGCCGTCGACCTCGGCGTCGTGGCACCGCTCGGAGCGGAGGGCGACCGATGATCCGTCACCGGCCGGCCGGCTCCGGGCATCCGTTCTCGGTCGACACCGAGCAGCGCGAACCGTACTTCCCCGTCGCCGGCGAGCCGCTCGTTCTCGGCGTGCGCACCTCCCCCGGCGTCACGGGCGTCGAGCTGGAGCTCGAACGGCACCGGCCGGGCGAATCGGCTACGAGCGCCGTGCTCCCCGCTGAAGCCGTCGAGCGCACCTCGCGCGGCCAGACGATCGACGGCGGTCACCTCGCCTCGGCCCAGGCGCGGCTCGCCCGCAGCTCGGGCGGCTGGCGCGTGGTGCTCGACGACCTGGTGGCGGACGAACGCATCCGCTACCGCTTCGCGGGCACCCGGGCCGACGGCACGACCGAACGCACCCGCTGGTTCGAGGCCCCGGTGCATGCCTGGCGCGACGCCGCCGACAGTGGGGTGTCGACCGAGGCATCCGGGGGCTTCGAGCGCCTGGTTCCGGGCAGTGTGCGCGTGCTCACCGACGGCGAGCGGGTGCGCCGGGTGGCGTTCGCTCTCGAGTTGGCTCCCACCGAGCACGTCACCGGATTCGGCGAGCGCTTCGACACCGTCGACCACCGCGGCTCCGAAGTCGACTCGGTGCTGTTCGAGCAGTACAAGAGCCAGGGCGCCGAGCGCAAGACCTACCTGCCGATGCCGTTCGCCCACGTGGTGGGCGGCGAGGGCTGGGGATTCCACGTGCGCACCTCACGTCGTGTGCTGTTCGACGTGGGCGCAGCCGACCGCTCCCGGCTGGCCGTGGAGGTCGAGACGGACGCGCCGCTCGAGTCTGCCGAGCCGTGGGTCGACGTCGCGCTCTATCCGGGCGACCCCACCTCCGTGCTCGATGCCTTCCTCACCGAGGTGGGCCGCCCCACGGAGCTGCCGTCGTGGGTCTTCCGGCTCTGGGCGAGCGGCAACGAGTGGAACACGCAGCACGAAGTGATGCTACAAGCCGAACTCCACCGCGAGCACGACATCCCCGTGGGCTCGATCGTGATCGAGGCCTGGAGCGACGAGAGCACCTTCACCGTCTTCCGCGATGCGCGCTACCAGGTCGCCGCCGACGGCGGACCGCTCACGCTCGACGCATTCGAGTTCCCCGCCGAAGGCGCGTGGCCCGACCCCAAGGGCATGGTCGACGAGCTGCATGCGCGCGACATCCGCTTGCACCTGTGGCAGATCCCGCTGATCAAGATGCGGCCGCACCCGGCCGGGCAGGTGCGAGCGGATGCCGAAGCCGCGGTGCGCGAGAACATGCTGATCCGCGAGGAGGCGCCTGACGGCACCATCCGTCCGTACCGCAACCGCGGCTGGTGGTTCCCCCTCGGTCTCATGCCCGACCTCACCGACGAACGGGCGGCGCGGTGGTGGACCGAGAAGCGACGCTACCTGGTCGACGAGGTGGGCATCGACGGGTTCAAGACCGATGGCGGCGAGCACGCCTGGGGTCGGGAGCTGCTCTACCTCGACGGCACCCGCGGCGACGAGGGCAACAACCGCTTCCCCGTCGCCTACGCGAAGGCCTACGGCGATCTGCTCGAGCGTTCCGGCAAGGCACCCGTCACCTTCAGCCGCGCCGGGTTCACCGGTTCGCAGGCGCACGGCGCGTTCTGGGCCGGCGATGAGAACTCCACCTGGGAGGCGTACCGCTGGTCGCTTAACGCCGGGCTCTCCGCAGCCGCCTGCGGCATCCTCTACTGGGGCTGGGACATCGCGGGGTTCTCGGGCGACGTTCCCGACGCCGAACTGTACCTGCGGGCATCCGGAACCTCGGTGTTCGCGCCGATCATGCAGTACCACTCCGAGTTCAACCACCACCGCCTGCCCTCGCGCGACCGCACGCCCTGGAACATCGCCGAGCGCACCGGCTCGGCGGAGGTGCTGCCGGTGTTCCGCGAGTTCGCCCAGCTGCGGGAGCGGCTCGTGCCGTATCTCACCGCGGCGGCTGCCTCGAGCATCCGCAGCGGGCGCCCGCTGATGCGACCGCTCTACTTCGATCACGGGCATGACGAACGGGTGTGGGAGCATCCACTGCACTGGTATCTCGGCGACGACCTGCTCGTCTCTCCTGTCGTGCAGCCCAGCGAGACGACCCACGAGGTGCTGCTGCCGGAGGGCCGCTGGGTGGATGCCTGGACGGGTGAGGAGTCCCGCGGCGATCGGATGCTGGAGCGGCCGACGCCGATCGGCGAGGTGCCGGTGTATGTGCGGGCAGAGGCCTGGCCGGCGCTCGGCGAGCTCTTCCCGGGCGGCGCGTAACGGTGTTACGGCGCACGACGCCGTGTGACGAGGCGGGCGGGCGCCGAGGGCAGGCGGCTGCCTAGGGTCGACAGGACCGTTGCACCCCGAACCGAGGAGACCTTGGCTGGCGCGCAAGGCATTCCGCCGCTGAGGCGGACTCCGGTTCAGCGTGGCTGGGCTACGAACTCGTTCCAGAGCTGGTCGGAGAAGCGACCGGGCAGGGGCAGCGCCTCCCGCTCGGCCGCGATCTCGGCCGCGTGCTGGAGGAGGGCCCGCGCCACGCGGTCGTTCTCACGGAACGCCACCGCGTTGGTGCGGGGCCTCGAGAACGCACCGACGAACGGCGAGTTCGTGTACGGCCCGATGGCGTAGCTGCGGTCGGACGGATGCTCGGTGCCGTGCAGCACACGCCGGTCGGCCGGGCGCACGGCCAGGCGCCCGGTCGGCGACGAGAAGTCCGCGTCACGGGCGATCTCCTCCAGGCCCGTGCCCGACGCCACGAGCGCGCGCAGCAGCTCGTTGTCGCTGCGGGCGATGCTCGTGTCGGGCAGGCGGGCATCCACCAGGGCGGTCGCGGTGACCACCCGGTCGAGGTTCGCACTGCCGGCGCGGAAGCATCCGTTCTCCTCGTCGGCCTCGAGCCACATCTCGCCGCCGAGGAACTCCACCACCCCGGCCTCCGAGAGCGCCAGCAGTTCCTCGAGCCGATGGGCCGGCGGACCACTGGCGATGAAGCTGAACCAGCCCAGCCACCAGCCGTTGATGTCGCGCACCCGTGATCGGGCCGTCCACTTCGGCGACGGGATCAGTTCGGCGAAAGCGAAGAGCGCCGTCAGCAACGCGATGAACAGGCCCAGGGTCGCGCTGTGCTCGGGCAGGGTGCGCAGACGCAGGTCGCGCTCGATGTACTCGCGCACGGCGCGTTGCAGTCCCTCGGCGTCGTCGAAACGGGCGCCGTGCAGGGGCCGGTCGAGCGCGGGCAGGAACACGCGGTCGATCTCGTCGATCACGGATGTCTCGATCAGCGCGGTCAGAGCCGTCGCGTCGCGTCGCACCCGGGCTTCGTCGTCGGGGTCGCCGAGATCGGGCCGGGCGTGACCCTGCGAACGCGACGGGGCGGACGCCTGCGCGGGCCCGGTCGCCGACGCCTCGGCCAGGATCGACGCCCGCGGGTCGAGGACCTCGAACCGCGCTGCGAACTCCGCCCAGCCGAGGCTCACGCGCTCCGGATGCCCGGTGAACAGTTCGCGGTAATAGCCCCAGAGCATCTCCTGCGCGATGAGCGGCCAGACGTCGGAGGCGAAGTCGAGGGTGTCGCGCTCGGCCTCGAGGGCCGCCGCGATGGCGGGCGTGAAGAATCGCGCCACGGGGGCCTCGCCCACCAAGGTGGAGCCGATCTTCGAATGGTAGGGCACACCCCGCCGGGAGCCCACGACGATCCGCGGTTCGCGGCCCGACGGCTCGTAGCGCAACGGGCCGGTGCCGTCGCCCGCGCCCTCGCGCACGAACCGTCCGCCGCGCCCCTCGGTCAGCAGCACGATCAGGTCGACCGCGGCGAGACCGAAGCCGCGCACGAGTACCCGCTGGCCGGGCGCGATCGCCCGGGTGTCGGCGTCCGCCGTGAAGGCGGGTGGCAGGTAATACAGCTCCCGGCGCGCCGCGAAGTCGATGAGGCGGGCGTGCTCCGGCTCCGGATCGGCGCCGGTGTGCCCGAGGGAGTAGAGCACGAGGTCGACGGTGAGCGCCTCGCCGCCTTCGAGAAGCACCCGCTGCCGGCCGTCGCGGGTCTCCTGCACGGATCGCGCCCGTGCCCGGTGCTCGCGCACCTCGACGGTGTCGGGCAGCTGGGCGAGCGTCTCCCGGTGGAACCAGCGCAGATACAGGCTCTGCAGCCGGCGGGTGGGGAAGCTCGCCGGTGCGAGGTGCAGCAGCTCCGACCGGAGCGCGTCGTCGAGGTCGGTCGGGGGTATCCGGATGACGCCCGATCGCACCTGCTCGGCCCATTCCACGAGCGAGGGACCCGGTCGCACCGGTCCATCGATGGTGGAGCACTCGTCGGTGAACATCGTGACGTCGGCGGCCATCGAGTTGAGCTTCAGCAGTGGTGACTGATCGTGGCGCCAGATGCGACCCGGGCCTGCCGGGTGCGGGTCGACGAGGTGCACCAGAAGCGGGGTGCCGTCGCTCCAGAGTTCGCCGAGGTTGGCGGCGATCCGCTCGAGAACGCCGACGCCGCGGGGACCGGCGCCGATCACGGCGAGGGAGACGGGCGTGCGCGAGGAGGCCGTGAACGACGGTGGAAAAGAGGCGGTCATTCCACAAGCGTCGGCATCCTGTCCACCACGCGGGGGCATTGTGACGGTGCGTGACACCGGTGACGAAATGTGAACGAGCGGCGTTGCCCGGCCCACGCGGACCGCCCTACCGTCAGGCAATCACCCACCGGAAGGGAGCCTGACGTGCCCATCGAATTCCTCGGCATCGCCGGATTGAACGACAGCAGCGAGACCCGTGCCCGAAGCGGATCGAGCTTCGACAAGGACTACACGCTGCGATTGGCGCGAGCGCACGAGGACAACGGCTGGGACCGCATCCTCTTCGCCTACCACTCCGGCGCCCCCGACCCGGCCACGGCGGCCGCGTTCGTGGCGTCGAAGCTCGACCACCTGAAGATCCTGCTCGCCCACCGGCCGAACGTCTCCTACCCCACCTACGCCGCGAAGGTCGTGGCGACCCTCGACCAGATCAGCGACGGCCGCGTCAACGTGCACATCATCACCGGCGGGTCGACGGCCGATCAGGCGGCGGAAGGCGACTTCCTCACGAAAGACCAGCGCTACGCGCGCACCGGGGAGTACATCCGCATCCTCAAGCAGGCCTGGACGAGCCGCGAACCCTTCGACTTCGACGGCGAGCACTACCGCTTCGAGAACTTCGTCAGCGACGTCTGGCCGGTGCAGCAGCCCCGCCCGCAGGTCTCCTTCGGCGGCTCCTCGGCCGCGGCCTACGCGATCGGCGCGGCCGAGAGCGACATCTACGCCCTCTGGGGCGAACCGCTCGCGAACACCGCGGAGCAGATCGCGACGATCACGGATGCGGCCCTCGCCGCCGGCCGCCCGTCGCGTCCGCGCATCCAGGTCGCCTTCCGTCCCATTCTCGGCGCCACGGAGGAGCTGGCCTGGAAGAAGGCGGAGGACATCCTCGGCCGGGTCGAGCAGCGCACCGAGGCGATCTCCGCGGCCGTCGGCGACCTCCGCAACCCCGAGAACGCCGGATCGCAGCGCCTGCTCTCCATCGCCGAGCAGGGCGACCGCTTCGACCGGGCCCTCTGGACCAAGGTGGCGGCGGCATCGGGCGGCCGGGGCAATTCCAACGCCCTCGTCGGCACCCCGGAGACCGTCGCGGCGGCGCTACTCGACTACATCGATCTCGGGGTCGACATCATCTCGGCCCGCGGGTACGACTTCGTCGACGACACCATCGACTTCGGCCGCTACGTCATCCCCCTGGTGCGCGAGGAGGTCGCGCGCCGTGACGCTGCCGCCGCCGCTTCCTCGCCCGCCCCCGAATCCGCGGAGGAGTCCGACCGTGTCGCTGCTTGAGAACCAGCCGGTGACCGAGGAGTTCGTCTACGTCGCCGCCGACGACGAGCTCGCGAGACCCCTGCTCACCGAACTCGCCGAGGAGTACGACTCCCGCTACGGCCACGCCTGGGGCGAGCCGGCCTCGGTGGAGCTGAGCCGCTACCCGGTGGCCGAGTTCAGCGCGCCTCGCGGCGCCTTCGTGCTTCTGCTGCGCGACGGCGTGCCCGTCGCCGGCGGCGCCTTCAAGACCTTCGACGAGCAGACCACGGAGCTCAAGCGCATCTGGACCTCCGCGGCCCACCGGCGCCAGGGCCTCGCCCGGCGCGTGGTGGCCGAGCTCGAGGAGGAGTCGCAGCGCCGCGGCTTCCGCCGCGTCTACCTCACCACCGGGCCACGCCAGCCCGAGGCCCAGCGGCTCTACTTCGAGACCGGGTACACGCCGTTGTTCGACGTGACCCTGACGCCGGAGGAGGTCGTGGTGCACGGTTTCGCCAAGTCGCTCACCGACGAGCCGCTCGATGTCGACGACATCCGGCGCCGGCACGACGCCTCGCTGGTTGAGTTCTACGCAGCGCTTCCCGGCGGGCGGCTCGGCGACGGACTCGGAGCGGCCGAATGACCGGCGTCGTCTCGGCCCGCCCGACCGAGACCCTCGAACCCGAGCCCGAACGCGCATCCGCATCCGGCGCCCTCCCACCCGGCATCGACCTGAAGAAGCTCGCAGAACGCAAGGTGGTGCCGTTGCGGCATCCGCTGCGCTGGATCGTGACCGCGGTGGTGCTCGTGCTGCTGCTCAACTTCGTGCAGACGCTCTTCACGAACCCGTCGTGGGAGTGGGCGAAGGTCGGGCAGTGGTTCTTCAGCCCCGCCATCCTCAAGGGCCTGCAGCTCACCCTGGTGGCCACCGGCATCAGCGCCGTGGTCAGCTTCCTCGGTGGCATCGTGGTGGCGCTCGGCCGTATCTCACCGAATCCGGTTCTCAGCACGGTGAGCTGGCTCTACATCTGGCTGTTCCGTTCGGTTCCGCTCATCCTGGTGCTGATCTTCCTGTTCAATCTGGGCAACCTCTACCCCACCATCGGCGTCGGCATCCCGTTCGGGCCGCAGTGGGAGGTGCCGACCTTCACCGTGCTCTCCTCACTCACCCTGGGCGTCATCGGGCTGAGCCTCTCGGAGATCGCGTACAGCGCCGAGATCGTGCGCGCGGGCATCCTCGCCGTCGACCAGGGGCAGCACGAAGCGGCGAAGGCGCTCGGCATCCCTCAGCGACGGCAGTTCACCCGGATCGTGCTGCCGCAGGCCCTGCGCTCGATCGTGCCGGCCTACGTCAACCAGATCATCGGATTGCTCAAAGCCAGTTCGCTCTTGTTCTACGTGTCGCTGCTCGACCTGTTCGGCGTGGTGCAGAACCTCGGCAGCACCTACCCCACCGACATCATCCCCCTGCTCGTGGTGGCCACCATCTGGTACCTCATCCTCACCAGCGCGATCTCGATCGTGCAGTACTACATCGAGCGCTTCTACGCCCGCGGCTCCGTGCGCGAGCTGCCGCCCACGCCGTTCCAGCGGGTGCGGCGTACCCTCGCCGGCGTGCGCTCCGGCGAACGGGAGACTGTCGCATGAGCATCGCGATCGAGATCCACAACGCCACGAAGAGCTATGGCGACAAGACCGTGCTGAAAGGCGTCGACCTCACCGTGGAGGCCGGCACAGTCACTGTCATCCTCGGTCCTTCCGGCTCCGGCAAGTCGACGCTGCTGCGCGCCATCAACCACCTCGAACAGCTCGACGAGGGCTACGTGGCGCTGAACGGCGAGCTGATCGGCGTGCGCGTACAGGGCGACCGGCTGAAAGAGCGGCGGGAGAAGGACATCCTGCGCCAACGCGCGAAGATCGGCTTCGTCTTCCAGAACTTCAACCTTTTCTCGCACCTCACCGTGCTCGACAACGTCAGCGAGGCGCCCGTCTCGCAGGGTGCCAAGCTGAAGGAGGCGCGCGAGCATGCCCGCGGCCTACTCACCCGGGTGGGCCTGGCCGACAAGGAGAGCGCCTATCCCCGGCAGCTCTCGGGCGGCCAGCAGCAGCGCGTGGCCATCGCCCGGGCGCTGGCGCTCGAGCCCGAGGTCATCCTGTTCGACGAACCCACCTCCGCGCTCGATCCCGAGCTCGTGGGCGAGGTGCTGCAGGTCATCCGCGGCCTCGCAGGCCTCGGCAAGACCCTCATCGTGGTGACCCACGAGATCGGCTTCGCCCGCGAGGTGGCCGACCAGGTGGTGTTCGTCGACGGCGGCGTCATCGTGGAGCAGGGCTCCCCCGCCGACGTGCTGTCGAACCCCCGCCACCAGCGCACCCGCGACTTCCTGGACAAGGTGCTCGCCTGAGCAGCGCCCGTTCTGAAGGCGTGCTTGCACGCATCCGTCCCACCGCAACCCCACACAGCAAAGGAACCACCATGACCAGACCCACCCGCCTTCGAGTCCTCGGGGCTCTCGCCACCGCGGCCGCGCTCGTCGCCGGACTGGCGGCTTGCGCGAGCGACGCCTCCGCCTCGGGCGAGACGGATGCCGCGGCATCCGGCACCGTCACCGTCGGCGCGTTCTCGAACGGCGCCGCCACCGAGACCGAGATCGAGGTCTCGCAGGTCGACGAGATCCGCGACACCCTGCCGAAGGAGGTGCTCGACAGCGGTGAGTTCACGATCGGCGTGGGCGCGCTGCCCGCCGGCTTCCCGCCGCTCGCCTACACCGGCGACGACAACGAGACGCTCACCGGCGCCGAACCCGACCTCGGCCGCCTGGTCGCCGCCGTCTTCGGCCTCAAGCCCGTGGTGAAGAACTCCACCTGGGACAACCTCTTCGTGGGCATCGACACCGGCGCGACGGATGCCGGGTTCTCGAACATCACCGACACCGAGAAGCGCAAGGAGAAGTACGACTTCGCCTCCTACCGCGGCGACAACCTCGCCTTCCAGGTGCTCGCCTCGAACGACTGGGAGTTCGACGGCGACTATGAGAACCTCGACGGCCTCACCGTGGCCACCGCCAGCGGCACCAACCAGGAGAAGATCCTGCTGGAGTGGAAGTCGAAGCTCGAGGCCGAGGGCAAGACACTGAACGTGGTCTACTTCCCCGACGCGAACTCCATCACGCTGGCCCTGAACTCCGGCCAGATCGATGCGCAGTTCAACCCGAACCCGGGCATCGCCTACCAGAACACGGTGTCGAAAGACGGCGCGAACCCCACCCGCACGGCCGGAACCTTCTCGGGCGCGGGCGCGACCCTCGACGGCCTGATCGCCGCGACCGTGAAGAAGGACTCCGGGCTTGCCCAGCCGATCGCAGATGCCATCAACTACCTGATCGAGAACGGCCAGTACGACCAGTGGCTGGCCGCCTACGACCTGCAGAACGAAGCGGTCGAGACCTCCCTGGTGAACCCGCCCGGGCTCCCCCTCGACAACAGCTGAGCCGATCCACCTCCGACTCGTCCCGAAGTAGGCAGAACCTCCCGGTTTCGCCCACTTCGGGACGAGTCGTTTCTGCGTTCAGCCCGCTCTGCGTTCAGCCCGCTCTGGGTTCAGCCCGTGAGCGCGAAGAGGGAGGGGGTGGCCCGTGTGCCCTCGACGAGGTCGGCGAGGAGGGCTCCCACGGCCGGGGTGAACTTGAAGCCGTGGCCCGAGAAGCCTGCGGCCACGGCCACGGGGCCGCGGGAGTCGATCACGAAGTTCGAGTCGGGGCTCGTGGTGTAGGTGCAGCTGATCTCGGTGAGCACCTCGGCGTCCGCTCCCGGCAGCCACTCCCGCACGTAGCGGCGCAGCAACTCGAGCTGCTCGGGCTCGGACCGGAAGGTGCGGGCATCCGGATCGCTGACGGGGCCGACGCCGTGCCAGCCCGCCTTCACGCCCTCGCCGGGGGTGAGCATGCCGTAGACCGGTGAGGGCCAGAAATCGAAACGCGGATCGCCGGGAGTGGGCGCGTGGTTGAAGCCCGGCCATGCGGCATCCGGGTCGCGCACGGCGAAGTGAGCGGGTTGCTCCTGCGTGACGACGAGACGCGGGAGCGGGAGCACACCGCCGAGGAGCTTCGTGGTCCAGGCGCCGAGCGCCACCACCACCCGGCGGGCATCGAAGTGCTCGGTGTCGCCGGTCTCCTCCCCCGTGGCCGGGTCGAGCACGAGGGCGCGGATGCTGACGTGATCGTCGTCGACCGGTTCGATCGAGGTCACCCGCCGGTGGTGGGCCACCCGAGCCCCGTGCGCGGCCGCCGCGGTCTGCAGGGCGCGCACCGCGGCATCCGCGTTCAGCCGGCCGGCCTGCGGGGTGAAGAGCACGCGGGTGTCGAAACGGATGCCGGGCCAGCGGCGCCCGGCCTCGACCGGGTCGACGAACTCGGCGTCGAAGCCGTGCCGCGCCAGGGCGGCCGCCACAGTGTCGTATCCGGCACCGCCCTGGTTCACCGCGCCGCCGTGGTTGACGATGCCCACCTGGTCGAGCAGGTGCTCGCCGGTCTCGCCCTCGAGCCGGCGCCAGAGCGGCAGGGCCTCCTGGAGCAGGGCGAGGTAGTCGGGATCGGCGTAGCTGAGGTTGAAGTTGCGCGATGCGCCGTGCGAGGCGCCGTTCTTGTGCCCCGGCGCGAACCGTTCGAGCAGCACGACGTCGCGACCGCGGCTCGCCAGCTGCCAGGCCGCGGCGGAGCCCATCGCCCCGCCGCCCACCACGACGACGTCGACACGGGTGGCGGAACGGTCGGTCATAACGCGCGCAATCCTACGACACCGTCGAACGCGCTCGCGCTCGCCGCCACGCGGCGGTCGGCCTCGCGCGGACGAGCCGGCCGAGGGGTCCACTCGGGCCGAGCCGATCCGAGATGGCCGCGGAGGGTCTTCGACCCGTAGTCGGCGCGGAACAGGCCACGCTCCACCAGCACGGGCACCACTTGACGGGTGAACGCCTCGAACTGCTCGTGCAGGTAGGCGCTCTGCACCGTGAACCCGTCGGCCGCGCCGGCGCGGAACCAGGTCTCGATGTGGTCGGCCACGTCGGTCGCGGAGCCCACCACGAGCGGGGCCGGGAAGAGGTGTGCCACGAGCAGGTGCCGGTAGTCGGTGGCGCGCGGCCCACCCGGAACACGGCCCGAGCGGCGGCGCACGGTCTCGATCAGCCGCTGCCCCGCCGCGTTGAACCGTTCAGCATCGCTGAGACTGACCGGATCGTCGAGTTCGCGGTCAAGGAGCGGTACCCCGACGAAGCGGCGGATCGCGGCGGCCGTGCGATGCGGCGGAAGGCCCGGCAGAGCGTCGCCGCCTCCGCGCCCCACACCTTCGTCGACGGGCACCAGTTCCACGAGTCGGTCGTAGAGGCGCCACGCGGCCTCGCGCGTCTCGGCCACCACCGGGAGGAGCGGCACCACGACGGTCACCGAATCCGCCTCGCGCCCGTGCGCGGCGACGGCCGCGTGGATGTCGCGCACCAGCTGCACGCCCTCGCGGAGCCCCGCGGGCGACACGATGTGCAGTTCGGCGTACTCGGCGGCGAACTCGCGGGCGCGCGGGGAGACATCCGCGTGCACGATCGGCACGTGCCCCTGCACCGGCCGAAGCCCGAGTGCCGGGCCGGCGACGCGGAAGTGCCGGCCGTCGTGGTCGATCGGCGAGATCTTCGAGCGATCGATCAATGCGCCGCGCTCGGCGTCGGCCACAACCGCGTCGTCGGCCCAGCTGTCCCAGAGACCGGTGAGCACGGCGAGGTACTCGGCCGCGACCTCGTGCCGGTTCGCGCCCGGGCTGGTGGGCGCATGGTTGGCGTCGGCCCGTGGTTCGGCGCCCACGGCGAGGTTGAGGCCGAAGCGACCCCCGCTCAGGTGGTCGAGCGACGCCGCCGTGCGCGCGACGGCGAAGGGATCGGAGTAGCTCGTGTTCACCGTGGCGATCAGGCCGATCCTGCTGGTCGACGACGCCAAGAAGCCGACGGCCGAGAGCGGATCGATGCGGGCGAGCAGATAGGGATCGGTGAACTCCAGCTCGAGGTTTCCGGAGAGCCAGTCGCCGAAGAACAGGTAGTCGAGGTGCGCCCGTTCCGCCTCCTTGGCCAGACGCTTCAAGGCCTGCGGATCGCCGGCCGGGTCGCGGTGCGCGCCCTCGACGCGCCACCCCGACGGGAAGGCGCCCAGGGTGCGCACGGCGGCGCCGAGCACCACGGCGCCCTCGCGACGCGGGAGCGATGCAGAGACGCTCATCGACCGGCCTTTCCCCTCGTGGAGCACGGGTGCAGTCGCCTCGCACCCGAACTCCGAGCTTGCACAGACGCGGCATCCGATCGCCGGAATGTTTCGCACTATGGCGAACATTCCGATTCGTTACGGACGCGTTGCGGAAAGGGATGTCGCGCGTGATCGGCTCGAGGCATGACACGTGCTCTCCACCTCGCGGTCGCGCTCGACGGCACCGGCTGGCATCCAGCCGCCTGGCGCGAAGCCTCCGCCCGCCCCACCGAGATCTTCACCGCCCGCTACTGGCTCGACCTCGTGCTCGCCGCCGAACGCGGCGGCGTCGACTTCGTGACCATCGAGGACTCGCTCTCGCTGCAGTCCTCCGTGTTCGCCGCGCCCGACGACCGCACCGACCAGGTGCGCGGCCGACTCGACGCGCTTCTGATCGCCTCGTCGGTGGCCCCGCTGACCACGCGGATCGGGCTCGTGCCCACCGTCACCACCACCCACACCGAACCCTTCCACGTGGCCACCGCTCTGCAGACGCTCGACTTCGCCAGCGAGGGCCGCGCCGGCTGGCGGGTTCAGGTGTCGGCGTCCTCCGCCGAGGCGCGGCATTTCGGGCGGCGCACCATCGAGCCCCTCGACCTCGAGGCTTACCGCCGTGGCGAGGGCGAGGCGCTCATGCGCGAGCTCTTCGACGAGGCCGGCGAGGTGATCGAGGTCGTGCGGCGCCTCTGGGACAGCTGGGAGGACGACGCGATCGTGCGCGACGTCGAGAACGGCCGCTTCCTCGACGGATCGAAGGTGCACTACACCGATTTCGCGGGCCGGTTCGTGAGCGTCACGGGGGCGTCGATCACCCCGCGCTCCCCTCAAGGCCAGCCGCCGGTGACCGCGCTCGCGCACGCGACGATCCCCTACGAACTCGCGGCCGAACACGCCGATCTCGTCTACGTGACACCGCACTCCCCCGACGACCTCGAGCGCATCCTGGCCGAGGTGCACGACGCCGAGGCGCGACTGCGCGACCCCGTGCGGCCGCCCCTGCTCGTGTACGCCGACCTCGTGGTGCTGCTCGAGGAGCAGGCGGATGCCGCGGAGAACGCCCTGCGCCTGCTCGACGACCTGGCCGGCGCACCCCTCACCTCCGACGCGCTCGTAGTGGCCGGCACCCCGGCCGCCCTGGTCGAGCGCCTGCTCGACGGGCACCGGCGCGGCCTCGACGGCTTCCGGCTGCGGCCCGCGCGGCTGCCCGCCGATCTCGACGCGATCGCCGGGTCGGTGATCCCGGCGCTCGAAGCGGCCGGGGTGCGCGCCGCCGCGGCATCCGACCAGTCCGGTGCGTCGGCTTCCGGCTCGGCAGCGACCCTGCGCGACCGACTCGGGCTGGAACGGCCCGCCAACCTGTTCACCGCCTCGACGCGCCCCACGGAGGTGCGCGCATGAGCACGTCCGAGCTCCGCCAGGTGCACCTGGCCGCCCATTTCCCGGGCGTCAACAACACGACGGTGTGGAGCGATCCGAGCTCCGAGAGCCAGATCGCCTTCTCATCGTTCCGCCACTTCGCGCAGAACGCCGAGCGCGGGTACTTCGACTACCTCTTCCTCGCCGAGGGCCTCCGCGTGCGGGAACACAAGGGGCGCATCTACGAAGCGGATGTCGCGGGCCGGCCGAACACGCTCGCCATCCTCGCCGCGGTCGCCGCCGTCACGGAGCACATCGGCCTCGTCGGCACGCTCTCGGCCACCTTCAACGAGCCCTACGAGCTCGCCCGGCAACTCGCGACCGCCGACCACCTCAGCGGCGGACGGATCGGCTGGAACGTCGTCACCACCTCCGACGCCTTCCACGGCGCGAACTTCCGGCGGGGCGCCTTCCTCGACCGTGACGACCGCTACCGCCGCGCCGCCGAATTCCTCGAGGTCTCGAGGCAGCTCTGGGACGGTTGGGCACCGGATGCGGTGGTCGCCGACAAGGCCGGCGGACGCTTCCTCTCCCCGGCGGGCGTGACGGAGGTCGACTTCCACGGCGACTTCTTCGACGTGACCGGCCGGGCCACCGTGTCACGGAGCCCGCAGGGTCATCCGCTCATCGTGCAGGCCGGCGACTCGGCCGCCGGACGCGACTTCGCGGCTCAGCACGCCGACGTCATCTTCTCGCTGCACAGCGAGTTCGCCGACGCTCAGGCCTTCTACACCGACGTGAAGTCCCGGCTGCCGGCGTTGGGCCGCGACGAGGACTCGCTCAAGGTGCTGCCGGCGGTGACCTTCGCCCTCGGCGACACTCAGGCCGAGGCCGAGGAGCGCGCCCGCGACATCGCGCTCGCGCAGACCAGCGGGGCGACGGCCATCGCGTTCCTCGAACGCATCTGGGGGCGTGATCTCACCGCCTACGACCCCGACGGCCCTCTGCCGTCGATCGACCCCGATCCGGCCGGCGCGGGCATCACGCAGGGGCGTGCGAACAACGCCGCCGATCCCCAGTCCACCGCCGACGCCTGGCGGGCACGGGCAGAGGCCGAGAAGCTCAGCATCCGGGAACTCGTGATCGCCCTGTCGGCGCGGCACGGCTTCGTCGGCACGCCGTCGCGGGTGGCGGAGGAGATCAACCGCTTCGTGCAGGAGCGCGCGTCCGACGGCTTCGTCATCGTGGGGCACACCAACCCCTACGGGCTCGACGAGTTCGTCGACACGGTCGTGCCCGAGCTCCAGAACCGGGGCGTGTACCGCACCTCGTACGAGAACGGGGAGACGCTCCGGCACCGTCTCGGCGTGCGCGAGTACGCCTGAGGGGGCCGGGCGGGCGAGCCGGGGCATCCGTCCGGCCCGCCCGGCGCGCTCAGTGCTGGTGGGCGCCGGAGAGCTTGAACGCCAGCCGGCCGTGGGCGTAGCCGCCGCCGGCCCGGATGGCGGTGGCCACCCACGCCGCCTCGGCCAGTTCGCCCTCGGTCGCTCCGGTCTTCACCGCGTTCTGGCTGTGGGCGTCGATGCAGTAGACGCACTGGGTCGTGATGCTCACCGCCAGGGCGATCAGTTCGCGGTACTTCAACGGGATTTCCCGGCCCTCCGCCTGGAACACCGCGTTGTCGAACGCGGTGAAGGCGGTGAGGATGTCGGGCGTCTCCTTCTTGTAGACGGCAGTGTATTTGCGGTCCTCGGTGCGGTCGAAGTAGTCGGCCATGGTGTCCTTTCGTGGAGGGGTCAGGGGATGGTCGTGAGGGCGGTGGCCATGGCGAGCACGGCGTCACCCAGGATCGGGCGCGGCATGGCGAAGACGAGACGCACGAAACCCTCGTATCCGACGCCGCAGAGCGCGCCGTCGGTGAGGGTCACGCCGGCTCGTTCGCGGAAGAAGTCGGCCGGCTTCTCGTCGATTCCGAGCCCGCGCACGTCGAGCCAGGCGAGATAGGTGGCCTCGGGAACGGCGTAGCCGACCCCGGGCAGGTGCTCGTCGAGCAGGTCACGCAGCAGGCGGCGGGTGCCGTCGAGGTAGTCGACCACGTCGCCCAGCCACTCGCGGCCGTGCCGGTAGGCGGCGGTCGAGGCGATGACTCCGGGGGTGGCGGCGCCGTGCTGCACCGCGAATCCGAATCGGCGGTACCGCTCCTGGTCGGCGTCGTTCGAGGTGATCAGCTGCGCCGCCTTGAGGCCGGGGATGTTCCAGGCCTTCGACGCACTGGTGCCCGTGATCGTGTGCCCGGCGGTGGTCTCGGAGAGCGAGGCGTAGGGGATGTGGCGGCGTCCGTCGTAGCGCAGCGGGGCGTGGATCTCGTCGGCGAACACGCGTCCGCCGTTGCGGTCGACGACGGCGGCGATCGCCTCGAGTTCGGCGCGGTCGAGCACGGTGCCGGTGGGGTTCTGCGGGTTGCAGAGCAGGAGGGTGTCCGCTCCCGCGCGGAACGCGGCGTCGATGCCGTCGAGATCGTGTCGCCAGCGCCCGCCCTCGATCACCCCCGGCACCTCGAACACCTCCCGCCCGAGGGTCGGCGGATAGGTGAGGAACGGCATGTACGCCGGTGTCGGCACGATGACGCCCGATCCGGGGCGCGAATACTCGGTGACGGCCACGCCGAGTGCGGCCATCACGTCGGAGACCGGATGCACGCGCTCCGGGTCGATCTCCCAGCCGAACTCGTCGGAGTGCCACTCGGCGGTCGCCTCACCGAGCTCCCGCGCTGTGCCGGGTGACAGGTAGCCGATCACGCCGTCGTCGATCGCGCGATGGAGGGCATCCGTCACGGCCGGAGCGGTGCCGAAATCCATCTCGGCCACCCAGGCGCCGATCGTGCCCGGGTGCAGGCTCCACTTGCGGCTGCTCGGCACGTCGAGTTCGGCGGCGGAGATCGAGTCGAAGCGGTGCATGGTCTTTGCATCATCGCCCGTCGGACGGATCGGGAGGCGTGCATGACAAAATGCGTCCGGCATCCGCTCTCCCCCCTTTGCCGCTGCCCTGCCCTGGCCTGCCGGTGCGGGTGCCGCAGAACCGGTAGAGTGCTCGGAGTAGACCCCTCGAAGAAGGAGCATTCGACGTGACGAGTGTTGTTGTTCACGAATCCCCCCGTCGGGAGCTGCCGAAGGCGGCCAAGGGCGGCGTGTTCGTGCTCTTCTGGATCATCGCGATCGTGCTCTGGATCATCGCTCCCACCATCTCCGACCCGCGCTGGGGAGCCTTCGTCGTCGACACGGGCATCGTCTTGGCCTCGGTGGGTTTCGCGGCACCGGGCATCACCTGGACGAAGCCGTTCCGCAACACGCTGATCGCCGGTGCCATCGCGATCCTGCTGTTCCTCTGGGCCGACCTGAACGACGTGCAGGTCGTCGTCTACTTCCTGCGGATGTTCGTGCCCTTCGCGGCGCTGCTCACGTCGGTCTACACGCTGGTCGGCAAGGTCAAGGTCTGGTACTAGACCGCGCTGCGCGAGCTCTGACCTAGTCATCGTCCTGACGAGTCGGGTGCCGTAGCAGTCTTTTTCGCACGCCTCAGGGCGTCATGCGTCGGGCGCGATCGGCCTTCGCCGGAGCATCCAGGTGATCCACACGGCTGGGCGCCCGTCGCGTCTCCCCCGCTCGCTCCAATGTCGGTAGCTCATGGTTGACTTATTCTCATGAACCAGTCGACCGTCGCCTTCACCCCGGCACCCGCCGCCGTGCCGGGCGAGCGCGGTTCGCAGATCGACCCTGGTGAGGGCGCGCACGAACTGGCCACTCCGAGCGAGCCGTTCGGTCGCACCCGGACCTCCGCCAGTCTGGGTGAACTGGGTGCCCGCTTCGATGCGGTCGTGCGTGGCATCACGGCGGAAGACGCGGTGGTCGCCGCGTCCGACGCGCGCCGCGCCCGTCTCCTCGCCGAGGCCGCGTCCCTCACCGACCGGATGGCGCGACTGGACGGATCCGCGGGCACCGCGACCGGGCGGGAATGGGCGCGGCGGAAACTCACGACCGAGATCGCCTGCGCCACCCACCGGTCCGAGCGCGCGGTCACCCTGCTGATCGATGACAGCGAGAACCTCGTCGACCACCTCCCCGCAACCCTCACCGCCCTGGAGACCGGCCGGATCTCCTACCGGCACGCCCAGGCGATGGTCGCCCACGCCCGCACCCTCCCCGAACCCGCCCGCGCCACCTTCGAACAACACGTCCTCCCCCACGCCGAAGCGTTACCCGCGCACCAGTTCGAAGACCGGGCCCGCCGCCACCGCGAACACACCCACCCCGACACCATCACCATTCGCTCGAAGACGGCCCGGGACGAACGCTACGTCGCGTTCCACCCCGACCCCGACGGCATGGCCACCCTGCACCACCACCTCCCCGCCGTCGACGCCATCGCGATCGACGACCTCATCGACCGCATCGCCCGCACCGACCGCACCACCCGCAGCACTGACAACACCGACCCCGGCACCACGAACAGCCAGAACACACGCACACACGCACAACGCCGCTGCGACGCCCTCACCGACCTCATCCTCGGCCGCCGCGACCGACCCCGCATCACCCCCACCATCCTCATCACCGCCCCCGCCACCACCATCGCCGGCACCACCGGCACCACCGACACCCCCGGCACCCTGCACGGCTACGGCCCCATCGACCCCGACACCACCCGCACCATCGCCGCCACCGCCCCCACCTTCCTCCGCGCCCTCCTCCACCCCGAAACCGGCGAACCGGTCACCATCACCCGACACCGGCACCGCCCCACCGCCGGACCCGTACCACCCCAGCCCGCCGGCACCACGCCCGCAGGCCCGATCAGCCCGGCCACGACGCTCCCCACCCCCGCCACGCTCGACACTCCAGCCACGCTCGACAGCCCGGCCGCGCTCACCGACGCCGAAACCGGTGAAACCGGTGAAACCGGTGAAACCGATGAAACCGGTGAAACCGGCGAAACCACCATCGTGGCGCGGGCGGCTCCGACCGCTCCCTCAGGCCGCGACCGGTACACCCCCTCCCCCATCCTCCGCACCGCCCTCACCCTCCTCGATGAGACCTGCCGATTCCCCGGCTGCGGCCGCCGCGCCAACCGCTGCGAACTCGACCACACCACCGCCTGGGCCGACGGCGGCACCACCACCCCCGACAACCTCGCCCACCTCTGCCCCCGCCACCACCACCTCAAACACGAGGGCAACTGGAAAGTCACCCAAGACCGACACGGCACAAGACGCCTCACCTGGACCAGCCCCCGCGGCGCCACCTACACCACCACCCCCGACCCACCACCACCGCACACCGCACGATGACCGAACTCCCATGACGCCAAGCACCTCGTACTTGCCTACCTCAGGCTCGGACGCAGTGGCCTGCACCCGTGCGCCCCGGAATCATCCGGCCACCTGTCGCGCGCAGCGCCGACCCGCGAACGCGAGGGGCGGGGCTGCGGCGTCAGGGTCTGGTAGCTCCGGTGTGGCGGGCGTTTACGGGCAGAGCTGCCAGACCCTGACGCCGCAGCCCCACCCCGACCCGACCGGAGCCGACCCGACCCGACCCGAGCCCCACTCATCCCACCCACGACCGACCGCAACAAGGGTCTAGCCCCCGCAGCGACAGAGGCATAGTGTGCGTGGCATGACGAATCAGGATGACCAACCGTCCATCGACGAGGTAGAGCTTCCCGAGTCCGGAGAAGCCACCTTCTGGCGCGATGGAGTCCAGCACACCATCCGTGCCGACGGCTCGGAAGACGACGAACCCACCTACACCCTCCATGCCGAAGAGGCCTTGATCGCCCACATCAGCCGCCGCGAGGGCAAGTGGATCGGCGCGACCGTCGAACCGTCACGCCAGGTGGTGTCCGACTCCGACTGGCGTCAGGTCGTCATCGACGTGACCGACTGAGTTCGCCCGGGGCTGCGCCTGCGTGGTTCTCCGCAGAATGAGGGATCGCCCCAACTGAATTGAGGGATGGCCCCGATGCCGCCGGACCGGTGACCGCGCGAGAGTCGGATCGGCGACGACCTCCGCCGCCTCACCACCGATGCCGAGGAGAGCACCATGACCATCACCGAAGACCGCACCGCCATCCGCCCCTTCACCGTCGACGTGGAGGCGTCCGAGCTCGACGATCTGAAACGCCGGGTGCGTGCGGTCAGGCTGCCCGAACGGGAGACCGTCGACGACGCCTCCCAGGGCGTGCAGCGGCAGGTCGTCGACGACCTGATCCGCTACTGGGCCGACGAGCACGACTGGCGGAAGGTGCAGGACCGCCTGAACGCACTGCCGCAGTTCGTCACGGAGATCGACGGCGTCGACATCCATTTTCTCCACGTACGGTCGGCGCACGACGACGCGCTGCCGATGATCGTCACACACGGCTGGCCGGGCTCTGTGATCGAGCAGCTGAAGATCGTCGGGCCTCTCACCGATCCCACCGCGCACGGCGCGAGCGCATCCGACGCCTTCCACCTCGTCATCCCGTCCCTGCCCGGTCACGGATTCTCGGGCAAGCCGGAGAAACCCGGCTGGGACCCGGTCCACATCGCCCGGGCCTGGGCGGAGCTCATGCACCGACTCGGCTACGACCGCTACGTCGCCCAGGGCGGCGACTGGGGCAACGCCGTCACCGAGCAGCTGGCCTTGCAGACGCCGCCCGGCCTGATCGGCATCCACACCAACATGCCCGCGACCGTGCCCGATGCCATCCAGGCCGCACTCGACGCCCGTGAGCCACCTCCCACCGACCTCACCGCCGAGGAACGCAGCGCCTGGGATCAACTGGCCACCTTCTACTCCCACGGTCTGGGCTACGCCCAGGAGATGGGCAACCGTCCGCAGACCCTCTACGCCCTCGCCGACTCGCCCGTGGGACTGGCGGCGTGGATGCTCGATCACGACGCCGCGAGCTACGCGCTGATCGCCCGGGTGTTCGCGGGCGCAACCGAGGGCCTGACGCGCGACGACATCCTCGACAACGTGACGCTTTACTGGCTCACGAACACGGCGGTCTCGTCGGCGAGGCTCTACTGGGAGAGCAAGCTCGCGTTCTTCGCCCCGAAGGGAGTGACGCTCCCGGTGGCGGTCAGCGTCTTCCCCGACGAGATCTATGCCGCACCGCGCAGCTGGGCGACGGAGGCCTACCCGAATCTCATCCACTTCAACCGGCTCGACCGCGGCGGCCACTTCGCCGCCTGGGAGCAGCCCGAACTGTTCTCGCAGGAGATGCGCGCCGGATTCCGGTCGCTGCGATGAGCGGGATCGTGCGCACGCTCGCCCATCGCCTGTCGGGCGACGCCCGAGCGCTCCCCGACGAGGGACGCCTGCCCTCCTTCGACCGGGCCACGGGGTGGCTGAACTCCCCACCGCTGACCCCGGCAGGCCTCCGGGGCCGGGTGGTGCTGGTCGACTTCTGGACGTACACCTGCGTCAACTGGCTGCGCACACTCCCCTTCCTCCGGGCCTGGCACGAGAAGTACGCGGCGGCGGGGCTCACCGTGGTGGGCGTGCACACACCGGAATTCGGCTTCGAGGGCGACATCGACAATGTCACCGAACACGCCCGAGCCCTCGGCGTGGAGTTCCCGATCGCGGTCGACACCGCGTACGGGGTGTGGGATGAATTCGCGAACCACTACTGGCCGGCCGTCTATCTCGCCGACGCGGAGGGGCGCATCCGGTTCCACCATTTCGGCGAGGGCGAATACGCCATGACCGAGATGGCCATCCAGCAACTGCTCGTGGAGGCCGGCGCGAAGAACGTCGACCTCGGCCTGGTGGCTCCCGAGGCGGCCGGGCTCGAGGTCGCCGCCGACTGGTCTTCCGTCCGCTCGCCGGAGACCTACCTCGGCTACGGGCAGAGCAGCGGCTTCGCCTCCGAGAACCCCGCCCGGTACGATCGGCCGCACGTCTACACCGGGCACGAACGGCTCGCGCTCAATTCCTGGGACCTGACCGGCGACTGGACGGTCGCCCGGCACGCCGCCATCCTCAACGAGTCCGGTGGACGGATCGCGTTCGCCTTCCACGCCCGCGACGTCAACCTGGTGATGGCGCCCGACGCCGAGGGCGCGGCCGTTCCGTTCCGGGTGTCGCTCGACGGTCGACCCCTGGACCACGCGGGTGGCAGCGACGTGGACGATGCGGGCCGCGGTGTGCTCGACAGCCCGAACACCTACCAGCTGATCCGGCAGCACGAGCCGATCGTCGACCGGGTGTTCGAGATCGAGTTCCTCGAGCGCGGAGCCGAGGCCTACTGCTTCACCTTCGGATGATCGTGCAGGTCGCGCCCGGACTCACACGACCCCGTGCCGCAACGCGAACGCGGTGGCCTCGCTGCGCCGCGCCACGCCGATCTTGCGGTAGAGGCCGGTGATGTGCCGCTCGACCGTGCGGTCGCTCAACCACATGACGCCGGCGATCTCCTTGTTGCTGAGCCCCTGGGCGAGCAGGCCCAGCACCTCGAGTTCCCGGCGCGAGAGCGTCACGAGGTCACGGGCGGTCGCGGAGGCCGAATCCGTGCCCGCTCCCTCCGTGGTGTGCGGCAGCGCGGATGCGTGCCCCGGCGATCGCGACCGATGCGCGGGATCGGTCCCGGTCTCGGTCACGACCCTCGACGCCTCGTGCACGCGGCGCGCGATCTCGGCGAGCGAGGGCTCGACGTCGTCGACCAGCGACCGCAGCAACCGGTTCTGCTGCGCCAGCGCCTCCTCCGCGACCGCCCGGGCGGCGTGCTCACGGGCGAGCCGGCGGGCCGCGTGGATGGCGATGGCCGCTTGACTGGCCGCGACGCGCAACTGATGCGTCTCCAGCTCGGTCGGGAAATCGGCCCGCGCCGCTGAGACCACCACCAGAGCGGTGCCCCAGGGGAGGGAGAGCGGAAGGCTTGCGACGCGCACCGTGCCGGCCCCGCTCCCCGCGGCCGGAGCCGAGTCCCAGGCGAAGACCGATGCCGAGGCCGCACTCGTCGTCAGCGCCGACGCCGGGGTGCGTTCCGCCTCGCGCATCACCTTCAGCTCGCTCGGCACGGCCGGACCCGACGGGCGCCAGGTCTCGAGCGCGCGGCCCCCGGGATCCTCGAACCGAGCGTACCCGCCGTCGAGATCCAGCACCCCGAAGAGCACGCTGAGCAGTCCCTCCGCGATCTCCGGCGGCTCGTGGTCGACCCAGAGCGCCGGCAACGCGAGCAGTGCGCCCACGTCGCGCAACCAGCGCCCCGTGTCCGACGCCGAACGGTCGGGCTCGGCCGCAGCAGCGCGTGACTCTCGGTCCATGCCGACCTCGACGTGTGCGATCAGCCTTGCGCCGGTTCGGTGCCGGGCCGGTCGTGAGCTGCCATCCGCTTCTCGATTCACGAATTCGGACTGTCGCGGGCATCGACGAGTCCGATTCGAGCAGAGTAGCCCACGGCCATCCGACGACACAACGGCGATCGGATCGGGCCGCCGGGAGCAACATGTCAACAGGTTGTACGCTAGGGCCGGGGCTTTCGACGGCCGCAGGAAGCAGAGCACGTGGAAGAGGTGGTCACGCCGACGGGGCAGCGGATGATCCGCGCCCTTCCGAAGGCGGAGGTTCATGTGCACCTGGAGGGAGCCATCGATCTCGCCGACCTGTTCGAGCAGGCGAGGGCGACCGAGCAGGTCGCTCCGGGGGTGCGAGCATGACCGATCCGGCCGAAATACTGCGGCGCGGCGTTCTCGCCATCGCCCGCGAGGTGAGCACCACCGGCGGCGCTCTGCCGGGCGAACACGAATTGGCGCGGCGACTCGATGCCAACCGGCCCCAGGTGCGCCGCGTGCTGGCCCAGCTCGAGCAGCAGGGCATCGTGCGGCGGCACCAGGGTGCGGCCACGACCGTCGATCCGATCGCGTTGCAGATGACCGTGCGGCTCGAAGATCAGCTGGAACACCGCGAGCTGCTCGACCGGCTCGGCTACGAACCCGGCGTCGAGCTGCTCGGCCAGGAGCGGATCGAGCTCACCTCCCCCCTCACCGAGGTGCTCGCGGCGCCCGCGCCCGCCCCGGCGATCCTCGCGAGGAAGCGATGGACCGCCGATGGCCGACCCGCCATGCTCGCCGAGAACGTGCTGCTGCTGCCGGCCGGTCCCGACACGACGGGCGGGCCCGACGCCGCGACGGGCTCCGACCCGATCGACGCCGGGCGCTCCATCTTCCCGCTCGTGGAGGAGCTCTGGCACGAGCCCGTGGTCTGGGAGGTCGCGACACCCGGCGTCGAGAACGTGGCCGAACCCCATGCCACGCTGCTCGGTCTCGCGCCCGGCGCGGCCTGCATGACCTTCACCATCGTCGGCGTGCTGCGCTCGGGGCGGCGGGTGTTCCACGCCTTCGAGCGCCACAACCCGGCCATCGTGCAGTACTCGGTCGTACGGAGGTTTCCCGAACCATGGACCTGATCGACAACCGCGGCCTGATCGACGGCATCACCCTCTGGGACGGGCGCTCCGAGCGCGGCATCGTCTCGCTGCGCTGGAACGGCGGCACCATCGAGGGGCTCGAGGGCGCGGCATCCGATCGCCACTCCGGTCTCTCGGTCATTCCGGGCCTCGTCGACACGCACGTGCACTTCGATACCGAGATCGCCGACGACGGCCGCCCGCAGGATGCCGCCTGGCCGATCGTGACCCCAGATGCGGAGAAGGCGATGCACGTCGCCGGAAATGCTCTGCGCTTCGCCGCACACGGCGTCACCACGATGCGCGACCTCGCGTCGTCGCCGGTGCAGATCGCGGTCGCTCGGGCCTTCGAGCAGGGCGTGATCGCCGGGCCGCGGCTGCTCGCCTACGGACCGGTCGGCATGACGGCCGGTCACGGCGACCTCTTCACCCCGCCCGCCCTGCGCGACCGTCCGCCGGTGGCCGACGGCGTCGACGAATGCCGCAAGCTCGTGCGGCAGTGGGCGCGCGCCGGGGCCGACGGCATCAAGATCTACACCTCGGGCGGCATCCTCTCCACCGGCGACAAGGTGGGCTGGCGCAACCACACGCGCGCCGAGACCGAGGCGATCCTCGATGAAGCGCATGCGCTGGGCCTGCGCGTGGCGGCGCACGCGCACAGCACCGAAGGTTTCGACATCGCCCTGGCGGTGGGCGTCGACTCGATCGAACACGGCACCGGAATCACCACCGAGCACCACGGCGAGCTGCTGCGCCGCCGACTGCCCGTCGCGCCCACGGTGATCGTGCACGACGCGATCCTCGCCGGCACCGACCCGCGCCGGGCCGCGGCCCGGGAGAAGGCCAGAGTCACATTGGCCCGGCGCGACCCGGCGTTCCGCGCCGCGGCCGAGGCCGGCGTGCGGTTCGTTCTCGGCACGGATGCCAACGGTCACCTCGTGCGCTACGGCGGCCAGCTCGACGAATTGCGGCGGATGCGCGACCTCTTCGGCTGGACCGCCGAACGCACCCTGGTCTCGGGCACCTCCGACGCGGCCGACGCCGTGGGTCTCGGCGACATCGTCGGCACCCTCGCGCCGGGCTACGGCGCCGACTTCGTGGTGGTGCGCGGGCGGCCGTGGCGCGACCTCGACAACCTCACGAGCGACCGGATCGTCGCGGTCGTCGCGCGGGGCCGCCTGCTCGCCGGCGCGCTCCCCCGCGGCTGACCCGCGCGCGCCCGCGAGTCCGCGCCCGCTCGTCCGCGCGTTTTGACAGTACTCGGGCGCGGCATTTCACCAAAACCCGCGGATGAGCGCGCTGCCGTCAGCTCGTCTTCTCGCCCACGTCGCGGCCCACGGCGAACTCGGGCGGCTCGGTGCCGTTGAGGGCGTGGTCGCCGAGCAGGCGCGCCTTGAACGGGTAGGGGTTGTGCGACGCGAGCGCGCGGGCGTTGCGCCAATGGCGGTCGAGGCCAGCCGCGGCGTCGAGCGAGGAGGCGCCGAGCACGTCGAGCAGATGCGCCGTGGTGGTGAGGGCGAGCTCCGAGATCACAACCTGGGCCGAGCTCACGGCGAGTTCGACGTCGATGAACTGCCGGTCGATCTCCTCGTCCGTGGCCGCGGGATCGCCCCAGGTCGCCCAAGCCGCTTCGAGCCGGCGGCCGATCCCGTCGACGATGAGCGACGACGCATCCGAGGCGGCCCGGGCGCGCCCGAGCTGCTCCTGCACCACGGCGTCGTGCCGCGGCAGCTCGCCCGTGCCGGTGAAGTACACCCGCCGCTTGGCGCGCAGGATGTCGGTGAGCTCGCGCGTCGCCGCTTCGATCACACCGCTGAGCGCCGCGAGCAGCACGGCCTGGTGCAGGCCCGAACCGCCGCGTGTCGGGCCGCCGGCCGCGAAACGCCGCACCTCGTCTGGCTGCACCACGACGTCCTCGAAGAGCGTCGTGCTGGTGGCCGTGAGGCGCTGGCCGAAGCCGTTCCAGTCGTCGAGCAGGGTGACGCCCTCGCGATCGACGGGCACCACCGGCACGACCGGCACACCCTCCTCGTCGACCGCACCCACCGGGATCCACTGGGCATACGCGTTGCCCGTCCCGTAGATCTTGCGCCCATTCAGTCGGTACGACCCGTCGGATGCCCGACGCAGCACGGTCGACACCTGGCCGATCGCGGAGCCGTGCGGCTCGGTCGTGCCACTGCCGAACAGGTCACCCGCCGCCACCCGGTCGAGCCAGACGGCGTTCACCTCGTCGCCCGGTGCACGCAGCAGCAGCTCGACCTGGAAGAAGTGCTGCCGCAGCGCCTGAGGGAGGTTCGAATCGGCGGCACCGAGTTCGCGCAGAAGCACGATGAGCTGCCGGACCGACGCTCCGTGCCCGCCGAGTTCGACGGGCAGGCGGAGCGCCCCGAAGCCCGCTTCGCGGAGGGCGGCGACCTCGGCGTGCAGCAGCGTTCGCGTGCGCTCACGTTCGGCCGAGCCGCTTGCGATGGACTCGAAGAGCGGCTGGAACCGAGCGAGCAGCTCGGCGTCGGTGGGCCCGGAGGCGGGCCCGGAGGTCAGGGTCGTGGTGGTGCTCATGCTCGCTCCTCGATGGGGTGGTGAGCGTCGACCGGCGATGCGTCGACGCGCGGTGTGTCGACGACGGGTGCGTCGGCGTTCACGGGAAGCCCGGCAGCCCGGCGTTGGGCGAACTCGGCGCGGATGCGCCGGGCGGGATGCCGCTCGGGCAGGTACGGGCCCGAACCCGTCACCTTCTCGCGCGCCGTTCCCGGCTCGTATTCGGCGCGCATCGTGCCGCGCTCCACGAGCAGGGGGCGCACCTGGTCGACGAAGTCCTCGAACGATCCCGGCGAGACCAGGTATTGCAGGTTGAGGCCGTCGATGCCGGCGTCCTGCCAGGCGTCGATCTCGTCGGCCACCTGCTCGGGCGTACCGACGACGTGCCGGTTGGCCGCCCAGCGCACCAGCGTCTCGAAGGTCCAGGAGACATCCGGAGCCCCGGACAGCACCTGCTTCGCCAGCGGGCCCGGCGATCCGTCGTTCAGGATGTCGGCGACGGTGGAGGAGAGTTCGTAGCGCGACAGGTCCTCCTGCCAGAATCCGGAGAGCTTCACCAGGATCGACTCGAGCGACTGGATGTCGCGCAGTTCGGCATCCAGTCGCCGCGCCTCCTGCTCGGTGCTGCCCACCACGACGCCGAGCCCACCGAGGATCTTGACGTCGCTCGCGGCCCGGCCGGCCGCCACGGCGGCGGCGCGCAAGGTGCGGATGCTCGCCGGTGCGCCCTCGCGCCCGCCCGAGGTGAAGAGCACCTCGGCGTGCTTGCCGGCGAACTCGATGCCGGTTCCGGATGCCGCCGCGTTGAACAGGAACGGCGTGCGCTGCGGCGACGGCTCGGTGAGGTGCGGGCCCGGCACGTCGTAGTAGGGCCCGACGTGGTCGACCGTGTGCACCTTGCTCGGATCGGTGTAGATGCCGCGCTCCCGGTCGGCGATCACGGCGTCGTCGTCCCAGCTCGCCTCCCAGAGCTTGTAGGCGGCCGTGACGTAGTCCTCGGCGCGGCCGTAGCGCTCCTCGTGGCTGGGCAGGCCCGAGTGCCCGAGGTTGCGGCCGGCTCCCGGCAGGAAGCTGGTAACGATGTTCCAGGCGATCCGCCCGCCGCTCAGGTGGTCGAGCGTCGAGATCTTGCGGGCGAAAGTGTAAGGCGGCTCCTGCAGGATGTTCTCGGTGAGCGCGAAGGACAGGTCCGTGGTCTCGTGCGCGAGGATCGGGATGAGCACGGCGGGGTCGTTCACGGGCGTCTGCATGCCCGTGGCGATCGCCGCGTCCCGGTTGCCGCCGTACAGGTCGTAGGGAGCCAGCACGTCGGCGAAGAACAGGAAGTCGAACCTCCCCCGTTCGAGCAGTTTCGCGAGATCGATCCAGTATCCCGTCGTGTTCAACTCGGTCTGGCGGCTGTCGGGCCGGCGCCAGGCGCCGTGGTCGTGGTGCGAGAGCACGAACTCGTTGAAGGCGCTGAAGATCAGCGGCGGACGCTTCGTCATGCGCGCACCCCCGCCGACTCGGCAGGCGCGGCGGAGGGACGGAGCATTGGTCGGGCCTCTCTGGAATGTGGGAGTGCCGGATGTCGGCGGTGCAACTTGTCAACAAGTCACACTGTACGAAGCTCCGCGCTCCCGTCCTCCTCTGTTGCCCTCTATTACGCACGCGCGGGGTCGCGCGAAAGGGGCCCGGCGATCCTTCCGCCAGGCCCCCGCGATCGGTCGGCTACTCGCCCACGGCCTCCACGGCCGCGAGGATGGCCGCGATGGCGGCATCCGGATGCGACACCATCGACACGTGCGACGCCGAGACCTCGCTGATAATCGCCCCCGCACGCTCGGCCATCGAGCGCTGGGTGGCCGGCGGGATGACGCGATCCTCCGTCCCGATGACCGCCCACACCGGGCGACCCTTCCAGGACGGCGGGCCCGACGGCGTGGTGTTCGCACTCAGGGAGATGGGGCGCTGGGTGGCGGCGATCAGCCAGCGGTCGGCCTCCGGAAGGTCTTGGGCGAAGGCGTTGTGCACCGTGTCGGGCTTGAGGAACGCCTCGAGGTCGCCCTCGGGGGCGCCCGGGTAGCTGCCGAGGTCGAGCACGGTGGTCGGGTCTTCGACGGCGAGCGCGGATCCGGAGCCGCCGAGGATCTGGAACACGAACTCCCCCTCGTCGGGGATGAAGGCATCCACGTACACGAGCGCTTTGACGTCGTCGCCGAACTGCGCGTTCGTGATGACGAACCCGCCATACGAGTGGCCGCCGACGATCACGGGACCCTCGGTGTGCTGCTCGACGAACGACGCGACCGTCGCCGCGTCGTTGACGACACCGTGGAGGAGGTTGGGCGGCACCAGCACCGTGAAGCCCTGGCTCTGCAGTTCCGAGGTCACGGCGTTCCAACTGGAGCCGTCGGCCCAGGCCCCGTGCACCAAGACGATCGTGGGTTTCGACATGGCTTTCCTTTTGCTGGAGCGGTTAAGGGTGCAAGTGGCTGAGAGACTACTCCCGCGGCGTGTCCAGGGGAACCGCGCGCCGGTCCGGATGTCGATCCCGAACCTCAAGCGGAGGCCTGCCCGCCCTGAGGCCGCGCGTTCCCAGGTGCTCGTAACCTGGGGCGGGAACGCTGACGACATGGCCCAGAAGAAGAACGAGCGCGAAGCCATCGACGACGTGATCCGCCGGCTGAAGAAGAAATACCCCGACGTGCCCGGCAAAGATCTGGAGAAGATCGTGGAGAGCAACTACGCCGCGTTCCAGAACGCCAAGCTCCGCGACTACATCGCGGTTCTCGTGGAGCACGGCGCGAAGTCGGAGATCACGGCCCGCAAGCACAAGCACCACTGACGCCTCGAGCACCACTGACGGCTCGCGGTCGATCTCGCCTCGAACGGAGGAGAAGCTCGACCTCTGGCCCGACGTCACAAATCTCTGCCCCGATCTGTCTTAAGGAATGACGGAAGGCGGAGAGATGAGCAGAGCGAGGGACGCGAGAGGCGGCCGATCGCTCAGCGACCGGATCGCCGTGCGCCTGGATGACAGCACCGTGTTCGGCCACCGCATTCGCGACGTGCGCGCGGAGCTGAATCGCCGGATGGTGCCGAACCACTGGTCGAGGCTGTTCGGTGTGGTCGCGATGGCCAGTCTGGTCGTGATCCTGGTGACGGGGCTCCTCCTGATGTTCTTCTACGTGCCCTCCAGCGAGACCGTCACCACCACGACGCACTACCCGCCCCTCGCGGGCGTCGAGACCTCGAAGGCCTTCGCCTCGACGCTCCAGCTCTCGCTCGACGTGCAGGGCGGGCTGTTGCTGCGGCAGGCGCACCACTGGGCGGCCCTCATCCTGCCCGCGGCGCTCGTCCTGCACCTTCTCACCACCTTCTTCACGGGCGGATTCCGCCGTCCCCGGCGCGGTCAGTGGGTGCTGCTGTTCCTCATCCTCATCGTCAGCCTCGTCGGCGGCTGGAGCGGCTACGCGCTGCCCGACGACATGCTCTCGGGCACCGGGCTCCGCATCGTCGAGGGAATCGTGCTCGGCATCCCCGTGATCGGCACCTGGGCCTCCGGCCTGCTCTTCGGCGGCGAGTTCCCGGGAGAGATCATCGAACATCTCTACCCGGTGCACGTCGCCGTGGTGCCCGCCGCCTTGATCGTGCTCATCGGGCTGCGCGCCCTCGCGGGGTGGACCCGGAAACCACCGCAGTTCCGCGGGGTCGGGCGCACCGAGGAGAACGTGGTGGGCATTCCGCTGCCCAATGCCGCGGTGCGTGCGGTGGGCCTCGGGGCGCTGGTCTGCGGCGTCATCCTGCTGATCGCCGCGACCGTCACCATCAACCCGATCTGGGCCTACGGCCCCTCCTCCCCCGGCGATGCGTCGGCCGGCAGCCAGCCCGACTGGTACACCGGCTTCCTCGACGGCGCGCTGCGCCTGATTCCCCCGGGCTGGGAGTTCGAGTGGCTGGGACACACCTGGACGCTGGCGCTGCTGATCCCGCTCGTCGTGGTCTCGCTCTTCTTCGCGATCGTCGCGCTCTACCCGTTCTTGGAGGAATGGATCACACGCGACCACCGCGACCACAACCTGCTCGACCGCCCGCGCAGCCGCCCCACGCGCACCGGCATCGGCGTCGCCGCCGTCGTGTTCTCCGGCACGCTCTGGGCCGCCGGCAGCGCCGACGTCATCGCCGCGCAGTTCCACGTGACGTTCGAGGGCGTGATCCTGTTCTTCCAGATCACGGTCCTGGCCGGTCCACCGGTGGCCTTCTGGATCACGCGGCGCGCCGCCATCGGATTGCAGCGCCGCGATCTCGACATCCTGGAGCACGGCTTCGAGACGGGACGGATCGTGCGGCTGCCGGGAGGCGAGTACGTCGAGGTGCACGCGCCGGTCGACGGCGCCGAGCGCGCCCGTCTCCTCGCCGGCGTCGCGGCCGGGCCGTCGAGTGCCGGTGGATTGACGGATGGCCGCTCCGAGGAGTCCGAGCTCGATCGGCGCGCGCTCGCTGGAGGGTCGCACTGAATCCGCGTAGCGTCGGTGCATGACGAATCTCATCGAGAAACTAGCGGAATCGGTGCCCTCCTGGGGCGCGACCATGGCCTACGGCGAGAAGACCACGGTGGGCGGGCAGGAGCTCGTACCTGCCGCACTGGTGATCTTCGGCTTCGGCGCCGGTGAGGGCTCCGGCGAGTCGCCGGAAGGCGGCCCGACGCCGGCGGGCACGGGTGAAGGGCGCGGCGGTGGTGGCGGTGGTTACGCCCTGCCCGTCGGAGCCTATGTCGCCGGGCCCGACGGCCTGCGATTCCGCCCCAACCCGATCGCCCTGATGGTGGTGGCCGTGCCCCTGGTGGCCGCCGCCGGCCTCGCCCTGGCGCGGATCGTGAGCGCGGCCGTGGGCGGCCGATCCGTCTAAGCCGGTTCGCTCTCCTTCGACTGGGCGAACGGCGGTGCCGCGCCCGTAGCCGCCGAGCGTTCGGACCGCGGTGGCGCCGATGCGGTGCCCCCGGGATCGCCACCGGCTTCAGCTGCACCAGCTCGAAGCGCCGGTCAGCAGTCCGTTGGTCTTCATGGGCCATGCCCCAGCCTGCTTCAGAGGGTCTTCCGGCGCCAGGAGGAGACGGGACGACCGAATCGTGCGAAGCTGGACGGGTAGGTAGTCCTGGACCCAGGCCGCTCGCACGCACCATCCGATCGCCGGCACAGGGTCAGGAGGACTCCATCCCGTCAGCACAAGCAGGAGCGTCCGCCGATCTCTGCGGCGCCTTCACCACCGCGCTGCCGATCTCCCGGGCCGCCATCGCCACTCTCGGCCAGCCCTTCGACACCGAGACGGTGTGCACGAGCGACGACCTCGCCGCGAAGATCAGCGAGCTGCAGCTCGACCTCGGCGAAGGCCCCGGCTGGGACGCCTATGCGAGCAGGGCGGCCGTGCTGGCGCCCGATCTCGCCACGCTGCCTCCAAGCACCTGGCCCCTGCTCCGGCCGAGCCTCACCGCGTGGAACGTGCGGGCGGTCTACTCCTTCCCTCTCCTTATCGGATCGCTGAAGATCGGCGCGGTCGACCTCTACGCCGAGTCGTCGAGTGCCCTCAGCAGCACGGATGTCGCGGATGCCGCCGCCCTCGCCGATCAGGCCGCCACCGACGTGATGCGCAACGCCCTGGCCCATCGCCACGACGAGGCCGAGTCGGACGGCCCGTACTCCCGCCGGGAGGTGCATCAGGCCACCGGCATGGTGATCGCGCAGCTCGGGATCGCGGCCGAGGATGCGTTGCTCCTCATCCGTGCGCACTCCTACGCATCCGGCCGCCCGGTGCGAGATGTCGCAGCCGACATCACCGCGCGGCGGATCACGCTGGAGCCGTGACGTCGCCCCGCACCGGCGGTAGATTGGGCACATGACGGGTCGAACTCGAGAGGAGCAGCTCGCGGAGACGTTCGTGAGCCTCGCCGACACGCTCGTCGCCGACTACGACGTCGTGGAGCTGTTGCACACCCTCGTGCAACGGTGCGCGCAGATCCTGGGCGCCGCGGATGCCGGCATCCTGCTGCCCGACGCCGACGGCAACCTCGAGGTGATCGCCTCGACGAGCGAACGCAGCCGTCTGATCAGCCTGCTGCAGCTCTCGTCGGGCGAAGGACCGTGCGTCGACGCCTACGAGACCGGCAAGGTGGTCTCGGTCGACGACATCGCAGCCACGTCGTCGCGCTGGCCGCGATTCGCGACCCAGGCGGCGGGGCTCGGCTACCACTCGATGTACGCCATCCCGATGCGACTGCGCGACCAGACCATCGGGTCCCTCAACCTGTTCAGCGACGGCGCCGGGCCGACCGACCCGCAAGATGCCGCGGCCGCCCAGGCGCTGGCGGATGTCGCGACCATCGGCATCCTGCACGAACGAGCGATCCGCGAGGCCGATATCGCTCGCGACCAGCTGCAGCACGCCCTGAACAGCCGGGTGATCATCGAGCAGGCCAAGGGTGTGATCGCCCACACCGACGGCGTCGACATGGAGGAGGCGTTCCAGCGCCTGCGCACCCGGGCGCGCAACAGCGGCCAGTTGTTGTCCATCGTGGCGCGCGACGTGGTGGAGTCGGCCAGCCGCCACTGACCGCCGGCCCGGCCGGCCGTCAGGCAACCCGAAGCAGATACCCAGCGCGCGAGCGCTCCTCACTCTTGCCGGATCGAGGCCCGAGACGTAGCGTGAGCAATAGACGTTCCCCTGGACCCGGTTGCGATGCAGCCGGCCGCTCGGGCCGGTGCCGCAGACGGCAGGGGCCATCGTGAGCACGGTCGAATCTCTCCCACAGGCCACCGCCGCGCGGCGCGGCAACAGCGAGTTCACGGAGCTCGCCCAGCGCATCCAGGAGTCGGGATTGCTGCGCCGGCGCTACGGCTACTACTGGACCAAGCTGCTCCTGGTGCCCGTGGCCTTCGCCGCGAGCATCTGGATGTTCGTGCAGATCGGCGACACCTGGTGGCAACTCGCGACGGCCGCCCTCTTCGCCGTGCTGTTCACCCAGACCGCGTTCCTCGGCCACGACGCCGCCCACCGGCAGATCTTCCGGTCGGGCAGGTGGAACGACTGGACGACGCTGGTGCTCGGCAACCTCTTCGTCGGCCTCAGCTACGGCTGGTGGCAGCACAAGCACACCCGGCACCACGCGAACCCCAACAAGCTGGGCTCCGACCCTGACATCGACGTGCCCGCCATCTCGTTCACGGCCGAGCAGATCCAGCGGCGCCGCGGGGTCGTGACGTCGTGGCTGATGGCGCATCAAGGAGCGTTCTTCTTCCCGATCCTGGCGCTCGAGGGCCTGTCGTTGCACGCCTCAGGGGTGCGACGGGTGTTCAGTCGCGAGCCGCTGAAACGTCGCCGCGTGGAGATCGCGTTCCTCCTCATCCGGATCGGCGGGTTCATCGCCCTGGCGTTCCTCGTGCTCTCCCCCGGTGTCGCTGCGGCCTTCCTCGGCGTCCAACTCGCCCTGTTCGGGTTCTACATGGGATCGTCGTTCGCTCCGAACCACAAGGGGATGCCCCTGGTGCCGAAGTCGATGAAGCTCGACTTCCTGCGCCGCCAGGTGATGATGAGCCGCAACATCCGGGGCAACCGCGTGCTCGACGTGGCGATGGGGGGCTTGAACTACCAGATCGAGCACCACCTCTTCCCGTCGATGCCGCGCCCGCACCTGCGGCGGGCCGCCCCGATCGTCGCCGCCTACTGCCGCGATCGCGAGGTGCCCTACCTCGAGACGGGTCTGTTCGAGTCGTACCGCATCGTGCTGCACTACATCGATCGTGTCGGCCTCGGCGACCGCGACCCGTTCGCCTGCCCCTTGGCAGCGCAGCGCATGACGATCTGAGCCCGGTCGGCCCGGGCCGCCGGGCGAATCCCCTGCCCACCCGCCGTCCGGCACGCGCTTCCGCCGTGCTGGTCGTCACAACGGACGGGGCCGCCCGGTCATCCTCACAGAGGGTGCAACAGGCATCCGTCCAGCAGAAAGGCTCATCATGGCCAGAATCATCGTCGTCGGAGGTGCGGGCCACATCGGGTCGCGCGTCGTCGAGAAGCTCATCGCCCACGGGCACGACGCGGTCGCGGTGTCGCGGCGCACCGGTGTCGACTCCGTCACGGGCGAGGGCCTCGCCGAGGCGCTCGCGGGCGCCGAGGTCGTCATCGACCTGACCCAGTCGCCCTCCTTCGCCCCCGCCGACCTGCTCGCGTTCTTCACCGCGTCGAGCGCGAACATCGCCGCGGCGGCGAAGGCGGCCGGTGTCGGGCACCTCGTCGTCTTCACCGTCGTCGGCACCGACCGGCCGCAGGACATCGCCTACTTCACCGCCAAGGCGGCGCAGGAGCAGGCGGTGCGCGAATCGGGCGTTCCCTACTCGATCGTGCACTCGACGCAGCTGTTCGAGTTCATCGCCAGCATCGTGTTCACCTCGACCGACGGCGACGTGGTGCGGGTCTCGGATGCGCTCATCCAGCCACTCGCACTCGACGAGGCGGCGTCCGCGATCGCCCGCACCGCTGCCGGCCGACCGCTGAACGCCGACGTCGAGCTCGCCGGGCCCGAGGTCTTCGGTCTCGACGACCTCATCCGCCGCACCTTCGCGGCCCAGCGAGACCAGCGCTCGGTCGTCACCGATCCGGCCGCGCCGTATTTCGGGGGGCATCTCGAGGAGCGCACGCTGCTCCCCGTCGAGGGCGCCCAGCTCGGCGACACCCGTCTCGACGAGTGGCTGCCCTCGACCGAGCGGGCCGCCTGACGCGCCGGTCCCACGCGCCGGGAGGCCGTGAACTGTTCGGGAGGCCACTGCGGCCTCCCGAACGTGCGCTCCGCCCCCGCGGCCTCCCGACGGCCCGCCGTCTGCTGATTTCCGAAACTTCCGGCGATCTTTCGGGGGCGGGCCTCCGCCATCCACCCCACCGCGCGTCCTTCCGCTGTTAGCCTCCTGAGTCACGCACCGCGTCCCGCACCGCGCGATCGAGGAGGATCGATGACCACCCCGCACATCCGCGACTTCCATCCCGACGACCTCGACGGCATCCTGCACCTCTGGGAGCAGGCCAAGACCTCCGACGCCGAGCCGGTCTACGCGCTCTCGGAGGTGATCGCCTCCTGCCAGATCGACCACGCCGTCGTGGCCGTCGACGGCGACCGTGTGGTGGGCGCCGCGGTCGGCCGAGCCGCCCACGCGCAGGGCTGGATCGTGTTCTTCGCCACCGACCGCACCGTCGCCTCCGTGCGCGATTCCGCCGTCGGGGCACGGATGCTCGCCGCGCTCGAACGACACATGGCCCCGCTCGGCCTCGCCAAGCTCTCGGCACTGATGCCGGAGTCGCAGACCCGCCTCGACGACTTCGTGGCACAGGGCTTCGAGTTGAAGAAGAACCTGCGCTACGTCGAACGCGAACTCCCCGTACAGCGCGAGGAACTCGTGGTGCTGCGCGAGTTGGGGGGCCGGCTGCTCTCCCGCGGACTGTGGGAGGGCGTCGGCGGCATGCAGAAGGAGAAGGAGCTGCTCGAGCTGCGCCTCGTGACCCCGCTCGCCGAACCGGATCTCGCCGAGCGCTTCGGCGTGGTGCCGCCGCGCGCCGTGATGCTGTTCGGGCCGCCGGGAACCGGAAAGACCACCTTCGCGAAGGCGATCGCGTCGCGCCTCGAGTGGTCGTTCGTCGAGGTGTTCCCGTCGCGCCTGTCCGGCGACCCGAAAGGCTTGGCCGGCGCTCTGCGCGAGACGTTCCAGAAGATCTCCGAGCTCGAGCACGCCGTCGTGTTCATCGACGAGGTCGAGGAGATCGCCTCCCACCGGCAGGGCGAGCCGCCTTCGCCGCTCCAGGGAGTCACCAACGAGCTGCTCAAACTGATCCCGGAGTTCCGCGAGCAGTCGGGCCGGCTGCTCATCTGCGCCACCAACTTCATCCGCTCGCTCGACACGGCATTCCTCCGGCACGGCCGCTTCGACTACGTGGTGCCGATCGGACTGCCTGACACGGGCGCCCGGCGCGCGATCTGGTCGGGCTATCTACCCTCGGATGTCGCGGCCGCCGGCCTCGTCGACCTCGATGCGCTCGTGGCGCACACCGACGGCTTCACCCCTGCCGACATCGAGTTCGCCGCACGCCGGGCGTCGCAGGCGGCGCTCGAGCGGGCGCTGCACTCGCCCGGCGGCACCGGAGCCGGGGTGGAAGCAGGCCCCACCACCTCGGACTACCTCGAAGCCGTTCGCTCCACCCGTCGCACCGTCTCGGAGGAGGTCGCCTCCGAGTTCCTCGAAGACATCGACCGCATCGCGCGCCTCTGAGCGCCGGTATTCGCGCCCCGCGAGCCCTACGGGCGCTTCGCCCGCGGCAGCCCCGCCACCACGAGGTCGTAGGAGTTCACGACGAGGTCGGTCACGAGTTCGCCGTCGGTCGTCGGGCCGAGGGTGACCGTGATCCAGTGCCGCTTGTTCATGTGGTAGCCCGGGATGATCCAGTCATGGTCGCGCACGAGCGCCTCGGCGTGCGGTGGGGCGGCCTTGAGGGTGACCCTGCACGGCTCGTCGTCGAGGTTCGTCAGCGCGAACACCTTGCCCACGACTTTGAACACGGATGTCTCGGGCCCGAACGGCCGCACGTCGGCCGTGGCGGGCAGGCCGGCGCACACCTCGAGCACGTCTTCGCGGGTGATGCGCTTGCTCATGGTGCGAGCGTAGCGGGGAGCACCGACACCGGGCAGATCACCCGCCCGCTGGTGCCGGGATGTCCAGAACCGCAAACGTGGTTCCCACCGACCCCCTCTCGAGGGCGATCACCACGACGTTTGCGCCTTCCAACACGATGTGCCGCCCAGAGCGTGGGACGCGCTCGCAACCCAGGGCGAGCGCGCGAAGGGGTGCTCGTCAGGCCGAGACGGTCGACCCGGCGAGGTAGGAGCTGACCACTCCGCGAGCCGCCGCGATGGCCGCCTCGTCGCCCTCGGGCGCCCCGAGGAACGCGCGCACCAGCAGGGCGTCGGCGATCGTGAGCGCGATGTCGATGCGAGCGGCCAAGCCGTCGTCGTCGACTCCGAGCTCGTCGGCCACGATGGCGGCCAGCGGGCCGGCGACGCGCGCGGCGGCGGTGCCCCCCTCCACCTCGGGCAGGGCGATCTGGTCGCTCAGCCGGATGGAGGTGTAGCCGGGCTCGGTGCGGTGCAGCTGCACCGACGCGTCGATCAGGCAGTCGAACACCCCGTCGAGGGTGGTGGGGCGCACCCGCTCGAGGTTCTCGACCCCCAGCCGCAGAAAACGCTCGAAGCCGCGCAGGCTCATGGCACTGAGCACGGCGATGCGATCGGGGAAGTAGCGGTAGACCGTTCCGATCGAAGCACCGGCTCGCTCGGCCACCATCGCGGTGGTCAGCCGTTCGATCCCGACTTCGGCGACCACGGCCGACGCAGCGTCGAGAAGCGCGCCGATGCGCTCACTGCTCCGCGCCTGGACCGGTTCGTTGCGAACCTGTCCGGTCGACGTGAGTGCTCCGTTGATTAGGTCGTTGAATGACACTCCGCCCGTTCCTTCCCGAATCCCGACACCCAAGTCTAGTTCCGACATACTGGCAGTCGCATACACGAACGACGGCCGGTCGCGAAGACGTGACAGACTGGTCTGGTGCCAGAGAAGACAGTCGCGGCACCTCGGCTGCACCGTGCCGCCCGTATCGACGACGCGATCCACGCAGTCCGCGAGAGGTGGGCCAGGCGTCGTGGGCACCTCCCGACGGTGATTCCCTACACCGGATACGGCTCGACCACCCGCATCCGGGTGCTCGGCCGGGTGCTCTTGACGAAGCAGCCGAAACCCGGCTCGCGCGCCGCCCGCACGATGCAGCGCCGCGAGGAGCGGGTGCGCGGCTGGCGCAGCTTCACCAGTGTTCCGGTGGGTGATGTGAGTGTCACCATCGAGGTCGAAGGCATCGTGCGCACCGTGCAGGCCGACCGCGGCGGTGTGGTCGACACTCCCGTCGACGTCGAACTCGAGCCCGGCTGGCACACCATCACGATGCAGACCGAGGGATCGGATGCGGTCGAGGCGCCGATCTACATCGTCGCGCCCGGCACCGACTTCGGGGTGGTCTGCGACATCGACGACACGGTGATGGTGACGGTCCTGCCCCGGCCCTTCCTCGCATTCTGGAACACCTTCGTGCTCGACGAGCACGCGCGCATCCCGACCCCCGGCATGGCCGTCTTCCTCGAACGGATGATGACCGAGCACCCGGGAGCCCCCGTCATCTACCTCTCCACCGGAGCCTGGAACGTGGCGCCGACGCTGTCACGGTTCCTCTCCCGCAACCTCTACCCGCGGGGCCCGCTGCTGCTGACCGACTGGGGCCCGACGCACGACCGCTTCTTCCGCAGCGGTCGCGAGCACAAGGAGACGAACCTGCGGCGCCTGGCCGCGGAGTTCCCCGACATCCGCTGGGTGCTGATCGGCGACGACGGGCAGCACGACGAGGAGATCTACGGCGAGTTCGCTCTCGACCACCCCGATCACGTGCGGGCGATCGCCATCCGTCAGCTCTCCACCAGCGAGGCGGTGCTGGCCGGCGGTCGCTCGAAGCTCGACCAGCTCCCCGCCGAGGCGGCCACCCCCTGGGTCTTCGCCCCCGACGGCGCGGGCCTCAGCGACAAGCTCTCGAAGCTCACCTAACTGGCCGAGTGCGCTTCTAAGAACTGGTAGACCTCGTTCTCGTCGACGCCCGGGAACTTGCCCGACGGCAAGGGGGCGAGGATGTGGGCGTGCAGTTTCGCGCTCGGCCACGCCGCCGACGACCAGCGTTCGGCCAATTCGGAGGCGGGCTTGCGGCAGCACGACTCGTCGGGGCAGGTCGACTGCACCCGTCCTTGCGTGTCACGACCACGGAACCACTTGGCCTCGGAGAACGGCACGCCGAAGGAGATGGAGAACTCGCCGGCATCCGTCTTGCCGGTCTGAGTGGCGCACCAGAAGGTGCCGGCCGGCGTGTCGGTGTACTGGTAGAACTCGGTGGTGCGGTTGGTGCGCCCGAGCGCGCCGCGCGCCGCCCACTTGCGGCACACCAGCTGCCCCTCCACGGCACCGGTGACGTCGGCGGGCAGGGGCAGTCCGTCGTTCTCATACGCCTTGTAGATCGCGCCGTCCTCCCCCACCCGCAGGAAGTGCACCCCCATGTCGAGGTGCGAGGTGGCGAGGTTCGTCATCCGCAGCGCCGCGGCCTCGTGGGTCACGCCGAACGCGTCGCGGAAGTCTTCGACCGACAGGTCCTTGCGCTGCTTCGCCGCGCTGAGGAAGGCGACGGATGCCGTGCGGGGCATGAGGCACGCCGCCGCGAAGTAGTTGATCTCGAGCCGCTGCTGCAGGAACTCGGCGTAGCTCTGCGGCGGTTGATGCCCGAGCAACCGGTGCGCCATCGCCTGCAGCGCCATCGAGCGCAGACCGTGGCCGCCCGGGATCGACGCCGGCGGCAGGTAGATCCGCCCGTTCTCGAGATCGGTGACCGAACGTGCCGAATGGGGCAGGTTGTCGACGTAGATCAGCGTGAACCCGAGGTTCTCGGCCAGCAAGGACACGCTGCGGTGCGTGAGGGCGCCCGAGCTGTGGCCCACGGTGGCGAGCGTCTCCTCGGCCAGTTGCTCGAGATCGGGCAAATAGTTGTTCTTGAGACGCATCGCCAGACGGTTCTCGGTGTTCGCCCGCCGGGCCTCCTCAGGCGTCGCGATCGACTCGGTGGCGCGGCGACGCAGTTCCCGGTGCAAGCCCACGAGGGACTCCAGCGTCTCGAGCGGCAGAGAACGACTCGCGGGCACCGTGGGCAGTCCGAGCGAGGCGTAGAGCGGCGCCTGCTGCGCCTTGGCGAGCTCGATCTCCAGGGCGGTGCGCGCATCCGGGGCCTCGGCACTCAGCAGATCGGGCACCGGCACGCCCAGCTCGGTGGCCAGCGACTGCAGCAAGGAGAGCTTCGGCTCGCGGCGCCCGTTCTCGATCAGCGACAACTGGCTGCCCACGACGCCCACGCGAGCGCCCAACTGGTCGAGGGTCAGCCCGTTCAGCTTGCGGTGGTGACGGATGCGCCGCCCCAGTGTGATCAGGTCGCTGCTGTCGTTCAATTTTTTCTCCTGTAAAGATCCGCTGATCTTTTCGCGCTTGACGCCCAAATTTACCGCGAATAGCTCGCATAGTGGAAGGACCGCCAGAGAATTGACGAGAAAAAGGTCTCCGATGAGCATCCTCGAAACCAGGACCATGATCGATGTAGACGGCCCGAGCAAGAACGCCGCCGTGAACGAGTGGGTGCGCGACGTCGCGCTGCTCACGAAGCCCGACTCCATCGTGTGGTGCGACGGCTCCACCCGCGAGTGGGACGAACTGACCAAGATGATGGTCGCCCAGGGCACCCTCATCCGTCTGAACCCCGAATGGCGTCCCAACAGCTTCCTCGCCCGCAGCGACCCGGCCGACGTCGCGCGCGTCGAGGACCGCACCTTCATCTGCTCCGAGAACGAAGCGGATGCCGGCCCCACCAACAACTGGCGCAACCCCTTCGCCATGCGCGAGGAACTCACGAAGCTCTTCGCCGGCAGCATGCGCGGCCGCACGATGTACGTGGTGCCCTTCTCGATGGGCCCGCTCGGCGGGCCGATCTCGCAGCTCGGCGTGCAGGTCACCGACTCCCCCTACGTGGTCGTGAGCATGCAGCTGATGACCCGGATGGGTGCCGCCGCCCTCGACCTGATCGAGGAGGAGACCCCCTGGGTTCCCGCGCTGCACTCGGTCGGGGCTCCGCTCGTCGACGAGGACGGCACCCGTCACGACGACGTGGCCTGGCCGCACAACCCGACGAAGTACATCTCGCACTTCCCGGAGACCCGCGAGATCTGGTCGTTCGGATCGGGCTACGGCGGAAACGCCCTGCTCGGCAAGAAGTGCTTCGCCCTGCGCATCGCGAGTGTGATGGCGCGCGACGAGGGCTGGCTGGCCGAGCACATGCTCATCATCAAGATCACGAGCCCCGAAGGCAAGGTCTACCACGTGGCGGCCGCGTTCCCGAGCGCGTGCGGCAAGACCAACCTGGCCATGCTGAACCCGTCGATCCCCGGCTGGCAGGTCGAGACCATCGGCGACGACATCGCCTGGATGCGCCCCGGGGCTGACGGCAAGCTCCGAGCCATCAACCCCGAGCGCGGCTTCTTTGGCGTGGCTCCGGGCACCGGCATCACCACGAACCCCACCGCGGTCGACACGGTCTGGGGCAACACCATCTTCACCAACGTCGCGCTGCGTGACGACGGCGACATCTGGTGGGAGGGCCTCACCCCGAAGGCGCCTGCGCACCTCATCGACTGGCAGGGCAACGACTGGACCCCGGATTCGGCGACCCCGGCCGCGCATCCGAACTCCCGGTTCACCGTCACCGCCGACCAGTGCCCCTCGATCGCGTCGGATTGGGACGCGCCCGAGGGCGTCGTGATCGACGCGATCATGTTCGGGGGGCGCCGCCCCACGACGGTGCCGCTGGTGTCGCAGGCCCGGGACTGGTCGCACGGCGTGTTCATGGGAGCCACGATGGCCTCCGAGACCACGGCCGCGGCCGAGGGCGCCGTCGGCCGGCTCCGCCACGACCCGTTCGCGATGCTGCCGTTCTGCGGCTACAACATCACCGACTACTTCGGCCACTGGCTGGAGGTCGGCGAGCAGCTCGGTACGGATGCTCCCCCGATCTTCTCGGTCAACTGGTTCCGCAAAGACACCGACGGCCGGTTCATCTGGCCCGGTTTCTCGGAGAACTCGCGCGTGATCGAGTGGATCGTGCGCCGCATCGAGGGCGAGGTCGAGGTCGTCGACTCCCCCGTCGGCAAGCTGCCGCGTGTGCGCGACTTCAACGTCGAGGGCTTGGACCTCGGCTACGAGGACCTGCAGTCGATCCTCTCGGTCGACCGCTCCGCCTGGTCCCGCGAGGTCGACCAGATCGGCGCCTACTTCGACGAGCTCGGCGAGGCGGGGACCATCCCCGCGCAGCTCACGCAGCAGTTGGCCACCCTGCGCGCGAACATCAAGTAAAGGTCTCTGTTCCGGGGCTCCGGACACCATACGGCGCCCCGGAACAGCGAACTGTGCTGGCTGCCGTGGGCGCCGTGCTTCGCGCGGCGTCCACGGGTCGCGCCGGTCCCTGCCCGGCGCTCCGCGACATGTTCGCGTGAGGTCGCTTCGCGGCCTCGCGCTCACCCTGGGTCGTCGAGTACGGCCTGTCGCCTTTGCATCTCAGATCTCTGTTCCGGGGCTCCGGACACCCATAGGCGCCCCGGAACAGCGAGTCCACTATCCTGGTAAGTAACAATCAGGCACCTCACCACTTGACACGGTGCCGTCTATAGCCAGGAGGCCTCCCGTGACCGCGAACGTGCCCGACAAACCTGCCCTCGAAGGGCTCGAAGCCAAATGGGACGCCGAGTGGGCCGCCCGCGGCACCTATCTCTTCCCCCGCGAGGGCGCCACGCGCGAGACGGTGTACTCGATCGACACGCCCCCGCCGACCGCCTCCGGCTCGCTGCACATCGGGCACGTCTTCAGCTACACCCACACCGACGTGATCGCGCGCTACCACCGCATGCAGGGCCAGCGCGTCTTCTACCCCATCGGCTGGGACGACAACGGCCTGCCCACCGAGCGCCGCGTGCAGAACTTCTACGGTGTGCGCTGCGACCCCTCGCTCCCCTACGACGCCGGCTTCGAGCCGCCGTTCGAGGGGGGCGACAACAAGAGCTCCAAGGCCGCCGATCAGCTGCCGATCTCGCGCCGCAACTTCATCGAGCTCTGCGAGCGCCTCACCGTCGAAGACGAGAAGCAGTTCGAAGCCGTCTGGCGCGACCTCGGCCTGTCAGTCGACTGGACCCAGACCTACCGCACCATCTCCCCTGAATCGCAGACCGCGTCGCAGCTTGCCTTCCTCCGCAACGTCAAGCGCGGCGAGGCCTACCAGGCGATGGCGCCGACGCTCTGGGACGTGACCTTCCGCACCGCGGTCGCCCAGGCCGAGCTCGAAGACAAGGAGCAGCCGGGCGCCTACCACCGCCTCGCCTTCCACGCGCCGAACGGCGACGACGTGCTCATCGAGACGACCCGCCCCGAACTGCTTCCTGCCTGTGTGGCGCTGGTGGCGCATCCGGATGACGAGCGCTACCAGGAGCTGTTCGGCACCACCGTCACCACCCCGCTCTTCGGTGTCGAGGTGCCGGTCGTGGCCCACCACCTCGCCCAGGCCGACAAGGGCTCGGGCATCGCCATGATCTGCACCTTCGGCGACCTCACCGACGTCATCTGGTGGCGCGACCTTGACCTCCCCAACCGCGCGATCATCGGCTTCGACGGCCGCATCGTGAGCGAGGCCCCGGATGCGATCACGAGCGATGCCGGCAAGGCTGCCTATGCGCAGCTGGCCGGCAAGACGGTGTTCTCGGCCAAGCAGGCCGTGGTGGAGCTGCTGCGCGCATCGGGCGAGCTGATCGGCGAACCCAAGCCGATCGTGCACCCGGTGAAGTTCTTCGAGAAAGGCGACCGACCGCTCGAGATCGTGTCGACCCGTCAGTGGTACGTGAAGAACGGCGCCCGCGACGAGGAGCTCCGCGCGCGGCTGCTCGAGCTCGGCGCGGAGCTCGACTGGCACCCCGATTTCATGCGCGTGCGCTACGAGAACTGGGTGGGGGGCCTCACGGGCGACTGGCTCATCTCCCGCCAGCGCTTCTTCGGCGTGCCCCTGCCGGTGTGGTACCCCCTCGACGGCGACGGCAACCCGAAGTTCGACGAACCGATTCTGGCGACTCGCGACATCCTGCCGGTCGACCCGTCGTCGGATGCGGCGCCCGGCTACGACGAATCGCAGCGCGGCGTCCCCGGCGGCTTCCAGGGCGAGGTCGACGTGATGGACACCTGGGCCACGTCCTCCCTCACCCCGCAGCTGGCCGGCGGCTGGAAGCGCGACGAGGAGCTCTGGGGAATGGTGTTCCCCTACGATCTCCGGCCGCAGGGGCAGGACATCATCCGCACGTGGCTGTTCTCCACCATGCTCCGCAGCGCCCTGGAGACGAACGAGAAGCCGTGGGCGCACGCCGCGCTCTCGGGCTTCATCGTCGACCCCGACCGCAAGAAGATGTCGAAGTCGAAGGGCAACGTGGTGACGCCCGCCGACATCCTGAAGGCGCACGGCTCGGATGCGGTGCGTTACTGGGCCGCGTCGTCACGGCTCGGCACCGACGCGGCCTTCGATGAGAAGAACCCCACGCAGATCAAGATCGGGCGCCGGCTCGCCATCAAGATCCTCAACGCGGCCAAGTTCGTCTACGGCTTCGCGCTGCCCGAGGGGCACACCACGATCTCCGAGCCCGTCGACCAGAGTATGCTCACCGCGCTCGACCAGGTCGTTCGGCAGGCCACGACGGCGCTGGAGAACTACGACCACGCCCGGGCGCTCGAGATCACCGAGACCTTCTTCTGGACCTTCTGCGACGACTACCTCGAGCTCGTCAAGGAGCGCGCCTACCGCGAGGAGTCGGAAGCGGCGGGCAAGGCCTCGGCCGTGCTGGCCCTGCAGAGCGCGATCGACGTGCTGCTGCGCCTGTTCGCGCCCTACCTCCCGTTCGCCACCGAAGAGGTCTGGTCGTGGACGCACGAGGGCTCGGTGCACAATGCGGCCTGGCCCGCATCCGTCGCCGCGTCGCTCCCCGCGGGCGTGACCGCCGAGTTGCCCGCGCACGCTCCGCTGCTCGGACTCGCCGGCAAGGCCCTGGTGGGCATCCGCGGCGCGAAGACCGCGGCGAAGGCCTCGCAGAAGACCGCGGTGGCGTCGGCGACGATCGCCGGGCCGGACGACGAGATCGCAGTGCTGCAGCTCGCCGCTGCGGATCTGAAGGCGGTTGGCCGCATCGCAGAACTGCGGTTCGCCTCGGCTCCGGAGCTCGTCGTCAGCGATATAGTTCTAGCGCCCGACGAGACGACGGAGGGCCCCCAGTGAGCCAGGAGGCGACGATGCCGATCGAGGTCCGACCCGTCCAGACGAGCGAATTCTTCCCGTGGCACGCGGTGTACACCGGCTACGGGGAGTTCTACGAGACGCCCTTGCACGACGAGAAGGCCGTGCTGGTGTGGAGCTGGATCACCGACCCCGCGAACGAGCTGGAGTGTCTGGTGGCGGTCGACGAGCACGGCGAGGTGGTGGGCCTGGCCCATTTCCGCGAGTTCGCCCGGCCCCTGGCCGGGAGCCGCGGCCTCTACCTCGACGACCTCTACGTGCTGCCCGAGAAGCGCAAGCAGGGCATCGCCAGCGCGTTGATCGAGGGCGTGGCCGACGTCGGCCGAGCCCGGGGAGCGAGCATCGTGCGCTGGATCACCGCGAAAGACAACGAGACCGCGCGTTCGCTCTACAAGAACGTGGCCGAGAAGACCCAGTGGGTCACCTACGACAAGGAACTCTGAGTGAGAGGAACAGCCCGATGATCCAGCTCGGAACCCGGTGGCTGGTGGGCGACGAACCGCCGTCGCGCCTGCCCCAAGTCGTCATCGACGCGATCTACGAGGTCGAGGGCGAGCTCGCCGAGGCCGGCGTCGACGCCGCCGAGTGGAGCTGGACCCTCACCTGGCTCGAGGGCAAGCCCGTGGTCGAACTCGACGACGAGACGGTCATCGAATACGACGCGGACACCGACACCGCCGTCGTCACGCCCGGGGCGTAACCCACCCATCGAGTCGCCAAAACACGCCGCAATGCTCCCCCGCATTCCGTCGGTTCTTGGCGATTCGACGGCGGAGGAGCCGCGCTCGGCGCTCAGAACCCTTCGGGGCGGCGCGGCGTGTAGGGCGCCGCGAGGGCGGCGAGCTCCTCGGCGTCCAGCGTGAGGTCGAGCGAGGCGATCGCGTCGTCGAGCTGCTGCACCTTCGTCGCGCCCACGATCGGCGCCGAAACGGCCTCCTGCTGCCGAACCCAGGCGAGGGCGACCTGGGCCCGGCTCACACCGCGGGCGTCCGCGATCCGGCCCACCGCGTCGACGATGGCGCGATCGGCCTCCTCGGCCTGCCCGTACATCCGCTTGGTCACCTCATCGGTCTGGGTGCGCGCCGTCTCCACACCCCACGGCCGGGTGAGGCGGCCCCGGGCGAGCGGGCTCCACGGCAGCACGCCCACGCCCTGATCGAGGGCGAGCGGATGCATCTCCCGCTCCTCCTCGCGCTGCAGCAGGTTGTACTGGTCCTGCATCGAGACGAAGCGCGTCCATCCGTTGCGCTCGGCGGTGTGCTGGGCCTTCGCGAACTGCCAGGCCCACATCGACGAGGCACCGATGTAGCGCGCCTTGCCCGACCGCACCACGTCGTGCAGTGCCTCCATCGTCTCCTCGATGGGCGTCGTGTCATCCCAGCGATGGATCTGGTAGAGGTCGACGTAGTCGGTGCCGAGCCGGCGCAGGCTGCCGTCGATGGAGCTGAGGATGTGCGCGCGGGAGAGCCCACGGCTGTTCGGCCCGTCGTGCAGCGGGAAGTAGACCTTGGTAGCGATCTGGATCTCGTCGCGCCGAGCGAATTCGCCGAGCGCGCGCCCGGCGATCTCCTCGCTCGACCCGGCAGAGTAGCTGTCGGCCGTGTCAAACGTGGTGATGCCCGCCTCGAGCGCCCGGCGGTAGAACGGTCGCGATTCCTCCTTGGGCAGCGACCACGGATGGGTGCCGCGGCCCGGCTCGCCGTAGCTCATGCAGCCCAGCACGATCGCCGAGATCTCGAGACCCGACCGGCCGAGGCGTGTGTACTGCATCCGATTCCCCTTCGATGTGACGGCGGGTCTCACGACCCCTCGATCACCTTACGACGCCGCCACGGGAAGGCGCTCCACAGCATGATCACGCCCCCCACGAGCAGGCCCCAGAACGCCGATCCGATGCTCACAATGGAGACTCCGGATGCCGTCACCAAGAAGGTGGCGATGGCCGGGATGCGGTGCGCCGGGTCTTCGATGGCGTTCGACACGGCCGCCACCAGGGCGCCGAGGAGCGCCAGCCCCGCGACGGCGGTGATGAGGATCGGGGGCGCCGCGGAGATGAGGGCCGTGGCGACACCGGCCGCCAGCCCGAACACCACGTACAGGATGCCCGCCGTCACCGACGCCACCCAGCGCTTGTCGCGGTCGGGGTGCGAGTCGGGCCCGGCCATGATGGCCGCGGTGATCGCCGCGAGGTTGACGGCGTGGCCGCCGAAGAACGATGCCGTCACGGTGCCGAGCCCGGAGGCGAGGAGCGCCGGGCGCGGCGGGACGGCGTAGCCGAAGGTCGCCATCACGGCGAAGCCGGGAACGTTCTGCCCGGCCATCGTGACGATGAACAGCGGTAGCCCCAGACTCACGATCACGAGCGGATCGAAGGCCGGCACCACGAAGCTGAGGCTCGGCGCGAGGCTCGCCTCGGTCAGCCAGCCCGACCCGGCCGTCACACCGATGCCGATCCCGGCCACCACCATCGCCGCCGGAACGGCCCAGCGCTGCGCGAGGCGGAAGAAGATGAGCCAGGTGACCACCACGGGCAGCGCCAGCCACGGAATCTCGACCGAGGCCTGGATGGGCGCGAGACAGATCGGGAACAGGATTCCCGCGAGCATGGCGCTCGCCAACGGCTTCGGGATGCGCGTGATCGCCCGCCCGAGAGCCGGCCAGAGTCCGCAGACCACGATCAATGCCCCGCAGACCAGGAAGGCGCCGACGGCGGCCCGGAAGTCGTCGGTGGTCGCGGCCGCGGCGACCAGCAAGGCCGCGCCCGGTGTCGACCACGCGAACGAGATCGGCATCCGGAACGACCACGCAAGTAGGATGCAGCAGAGGCCGCTGATGACGCAGACGGCCAGCAGACCGCTGGAGGCCTGAGCATCCGTGGCTCCGACGGCATGGAGGCCGGCGACCACGAGAACGAACGAACTGGCGAACCCCGTGATGGCGGAGACGATCCCCGCCGAGATGGGTTGGATGATGAGCGTGCCTTCCCCCGGCCGGCGTCGAGTCGGTTAGGCCGACTTCTCCTCACGCCGGGGTTTGCGCGGAACGATCGTGGGCGCCGCGTTCTCGAGCACGGCCTCGCGCGTCACGATCACGCGGCCCACCTCGTCGGTCGAGGGCACTTCGAACATGATGGGCCCGAGCACCTCTTCCATGATGGCGCGGAGTCCGCGGGCGCCGGTCTGGCGGAGCACTGCGAGATCGGCGATGGCCTCGAGGGCGTCGTGCTCGAAGTCGAGTTCGACGCCGTCGAGCTCGAACATGCGCTGGTATTGGCGCACGAGGGCGTTGCGCGGCACGGTGAGGATCTGCATGAGCGCGGCCTGGTCGAGCGGCGTCACCGTGGTGACCACGGGGAGGCGGCCGATGAACTCGGGGATGAGCCCGAACTTGTGCAGGTCTTCGGGCAGCACCTCGCCGAACAGGTTGGCTTCGGCCTTCTTGCTGTAGAGCGGCGAGTTGAAGCCGATGCCGCGGCGGCCGGCGCGCTGCGAGATGATCTCCTCGAGACCCGCGAAGGCGCCCGCCACGATGAAGAGCACGTTCGTGGTGTCGATCTGGATGAACTCCTGGTGCGGATGCTTGCGCCCGCCCTGCGGCGGAACACTCGCCACCGTGCCCTCGAGGATCTTCAGCAGCGCCTGCTGCACACCCTCGCCGGAGACGTCGCGCGTGATCGAGGGGTTCTCGGCCTTGCGGGCGATCTTGTCGACCTCGTCGATGTAGATGATGCCGGTCTCAGCGCGCTTGACGTCGTAGTCGGCGGCCTGGATCAGCTTCAGCAGGATGTTCTCGACGTCTTCTCCGACATAGCCGGCCTCGGTGAGGGCCGTGGCATCCGCCACCGCGAAGGGAACGTTCAGCCGCTTCGCGAGGGTCTGCGCGAGATAGGTCTTGCCGCATCCCGTGGGCCCGATGAGCAGGATGTTGCTCTTCGCGATCTCGACCTCGGAGGCCTGCGCCTCGGCCGAGACGATCGCCGTGCGGGCGCGGGTTCGCTTGTAGTGGTTGTAGACCGCGACGCTCAGGGCACGCTTCGCAGCGTCTTGCCCGATCACGTACTCCTCGAGGAAGGAATAGATCTCCTTCGGCTTCGGGAGTTCGAACTCGCTGGCCGCCTCTTCGCTGGCCTCGGACAGACGCTCCTCGATGATCTCGTTGCACAACTCGACGCACTCGTCGCAGATGTAGACACCGGGACCGGCGATGAGCTGCTGAACCTGCTTCTGGCTCTTTCCGCAGAACGAGCACTTGAGCAGGTCGGCGCTCTCTCCTATGCGTGCCATGCCCAGCCTCCTAAACGCTGTGTTCTGACGAGCCTAACCCGAACCCCGGACAAGCACGGCCAACGACGCCACATTCCCCTCATCCGTCGGTCAATCGACGATGTGACGCAGGTACCGTCCGGGGGCGTCGAGGAAACTGCGCCAGTGCTGCACGATCTCGAGATCGTCCCACTCGGACTCGCGGATGCCCCACTCGCCGAGTTCGAGGATGGTCGCGCCCGGCAGCGAGGCCAGCACCGGCGAGTGCGTGGCACACACGATCTGCGCCCCTGCCTTGGCCAGGGTGTCCAGCTGCCCGAGGTAGTGCAGCGTCGACGAGAACGAGAGTGCCGCTTCGGGTTCGTCGAGGCAGAAGAAGCCGGGCGAGTCGATCTTGCGGTCGAGCAGGGCGAGGAACGATTCGCCGTGACTCATCTCGTGGAAGTCGCGATCCGGCGAATCCGGCAGCGCCTCGAGATAGCTGTAATAGCCGTGCATGGTCTCGGCGCGCAGGAAGAAGCCCCACTTGGGCGCCACGAGCCCGCGTTCGAGCTTCAGCCACTCGCCGAGCGGCGACTCGCTGCGGCGCGTCGAGACGCCACCGTTCCGGCTTCCGCCCTCGGCCGGGAATCCGAAGGCCATCGCGATGCCTTCGAGCACGGTGGACTTGCCGCTGCCGTTCTCACCCACCAGGAACGTGACCCCGGGCGCGAGATCGAGGCCGTCGTCGTGGAGCTGTGCCACGGCCGGAACGGTCATGGGCCAAGATGCAGCGACAGCCGGGGCGTCCGCGAAGAAGGAGATTCTGCGGACGGCCCGGCTGTCACTCAACCAGTCCGTTTCGGGCATGGCCCGGATGGGTTCTTCTCTAGCTGACGAGCGCGGGGACGTTCTTGCGCGACGAGAGCACCTGGTCGATGAGGCCGTATTCCAGCGCCTCCTCGGCCGAGAGGATCTTGTCGCGGTCGATATCCTTGTTGACCTGCTCGAGCGTGCGGTTCGAGTGGTGCGAGAGCGTGCCCTCGAGCCACTCGCGCATGCGCAGGATCTCGCGCGCCTGGATCTCGATGTCGGATGCCTGTCCGCCGCCCTGGCCGGTGGCCGGCTGGTGGATCAGGATGCGCGCGTTCGGCAGCGCGAGTCGCTTGCCCGGCGTCCCGGCCGCGAGGAGCACGGCGGCGGCGGAGGCCGCCTGGCCGAGGCACACGGTCTGGATCTGCGGACGCACGTACTGCATCGTGTCGTAGATCGCGGTCATCGCGGTGAACGAGCCACCGGGAGAGTTGATGTACATCTCGATGTCGCGATCCGGGTCCTGCGACTCGAGCACGAGCAGCTGGGCCATGATGTCATCGGCCGAGGCGTCGTCGATCTGCACACCGAGGAAGATGATGCGGTCCTCGAACAGTTTCGCGTAGGGGTCCTGGCGCTTGAAGCCGTAGGCCGTGCGCTCCTCGAAGCTGGGGAGGATGTACCGGCTCGAGGGCGTCGTGCCGTTGCCGTACGCGCTCGCACCGAATGTGGGGGTCTCCATGAGTCCTTTTCCTTTTCTCGTGAATCCGGTGCCGGCTAGGCCTGGTCCGCCGCGGTGCCCGCGCCGCCGATGACGTCGCTCGCGAACTCGCGCACGTGGTCGACGAACCCGTACTCCAGCGCCTCCTGGGCGCTGAACCAGCGGTCGCGGTCTCCGTCTTCGTTGACCTGCTCGACGGTCTTGCCGGTCTGGGCTGCGGTGAGCTCGGCCAGACGCTGCTTCATGCTCAGGATGAGCTGGGCCTGGGTCTGGATGTCGGACGCGGTGCCGCCGAAGCCACCGTGCGGCTGGTGCAGGAGCACACGAGCGTTGGGCGTGATGTAGCGCTTGCCCTTGGTGCCCGACGTGAGGAGGAACTGGCCCATCGATGCGGCCATTCCGATGCCCACGGTCACGATGTCGTTCGGAACGAACTTCATGGTGTCGTAGATCGCCATGCCGGCCGTGATCGAGCCGCCGGGCGAGTTGATGTAGAGGTAGATGTCGCGCTTGGGGTCTTCAGCCGCGAGCAGAAGGATCTTGGCGCAGATCTCGTTCGCGTTGTCGTCGCGAACCTCTGACCCGAGCCAGATGATGCGGTCCTTCAGCAGACGGTCGAAGACGCTGGATGGAAGAGCCGTTTCGGCCATGTGTGTCGCTCCAATTCACTTGCAGTGGTTTGAATCTACTGGGTGCAACCGGCCGCGGGGGCTGTGTTCGCCGTCGGCAGAGCCGGGAACGGCGAAGGGCCCGCATCCGTCACCGGATGAGGGCCCTTCGTGGCGTGCCGCGAGGTCTAGTGCGAGTGACCCGCGTGGTCGTGGTCGTGACCGGCGTGGTCGTCGGCACCGAGGGTGCTTGCGCCCACGAGGTTCTCGCCCTCGTCGTCGGCCGCGAGGGTGGTGAACTCGGAAATGTCGACGGCCTTGCCGTCGGTGTCGACGACCTTGGCCTTCGACAGGATGATCGCGAGCGCCTTGTTGCGGGCGACCTCGGCGACCATGGCCGGGATCTGGTTCGACTCGGAGAGGATCTTCACGAACTCGTTCGGGTCCATGCCGTACTGGGCGGAGGACTGCACGAGGTACTGGGTGAGCTCGTCTTGCGAGACCTTGACCTCTTCTTTGTCGACGACCGCGTCGAGCAGGATCTGCGTGCGGAAGGTGTTCTCGCTCGACTCGGTGACCTCGGCGCGGTGCACGTCGTCTTCGAGGCGGTTCTCGCTCTCGAGGTGACGCTGCACCTCGTCTTCGATGAGCGCGGGCGGAACCGGCACGTCGACCTTCTCGAGCAGGCTCTCGACGATCTTGGTGCGGGCCTCGGAGGCCTGACCGAACGCCTTCTGCTTCTCGACCTGGCTCTTGAGGTCGGCCTTCAGCTCGTCGAGGGTGTCGAACTCGCTCGCGATCTGGGCGAAGTCGTCGTCGGCCTCGGGCAGCTCGCGCTCCTTGACGGCGTTCAGCGTCACGGTGACGAGCGCGTCGCGCCCGGCGTAGTCGCCACCGAGGAGCGGTGCCTCGAAGGTGGTGGTCTCACCCGCGGTGAGAGTGTCGAGCGCCTCGTCGATGCCCTCGAGCAGCTCGCCCGAGCCGATCTCGTAGGAGATGCCGGAGGCGGTGTCGACCTCCACGTCGTCGACGGTGGCGACCAGGTCGAGCTGGGCGAAGTCGCCGGTCTTGGCGGGGCGGTCGACCGTGACGAGGGTGCCGAAGCGGCTGCGCAGGCGCTCGAGTTCCTCGTCGACATCCGCATCGGTCACGACGGCGGGCTCGACGGTGACCTCGAAGCCCTCGTAGTCGGGAAGCTCGATCTCGGGGCGCACGTCGACCTCGATGGCGAGCTCGAGGTCGCCGGAGAAGTCGGCGGCCTTCGGCCACTCGACGATGTCGGCCTGCGGGCGGCCGAGCGGACGCAGCTCGTTCTCGTTCACGGCGGCGCGGTAGAAGCCGTCGAGACCGTCGTTGACGGCGTGCTCGAGCACGGCCTCTTTGCCGACGCGCTGGTTGATGATGGGCGGCGGCACCTTGCCCTTGCGGAAGCCGGGGATGTTCACCTGTTCGGCGATGTGGCTGTACGCGTGATCGATGCTGGGCTTCAGCTCGTCGGGGGTGACGAAGATGGCGATCTTCACACGCGTGGGGCTGAGCTTTTCGACCGTGGTCTTCACGTTGGGGTCTCTCCTGATGGTTGTGAGGTTCGGCGTCGTGTCGGGGCGACAGGATTCGAACCTGCGACCTCCCGCTCCCAAAGCGGGCGCTCTAGCCAAGCTGAGCTACGCCCCGGCGGCGAAATGGCCTCGGCAAGTCTACTGCACGCCCGAGGGCCGACACACAGCACCCCCGAAGCTGTACTACGATGTTCGGGTGCCTGGGGTGAAAGCCCCTCGCGGGGATGTAGCTCAATGGTAGAGCCTCAGTCTTCCAAACTGATCACGCGGGTTCGATTCCCGTCATCCCCTCTGTGTTGTTCGCGACGCCGCCGCTCCTGCGGCGTCGCAGCGGCCCGTTGTGGGCGTCGATGTGCGGGCCACTACTCACGTGTCACGGGGACGCCGCCGAGGAGTTCTTGGGACATGCCCTTGGTCTGGTCGCGGACGGCCTGGACGACCGCGGCGACCGCTGGCAGGACCAGTGAGTCCGGCCGTAACACCATCCAGTAGGCCAGCCTCTCCGCGAAGTCATCCGGGAGAAGGCGTACGAGGTCGGGGTGCCGGTCGGCGACGAAGCAGGGCAGGAATCCGATTCCGGCGCCCGCTCTCGTGGCCTCCACGTGCACGAAGACGTTCGTCGACGTCAGCGAGTCGCGCATGGTCGGAACGAGCCGACGGGGTGCGTCGAGGTCGTCGACCTCGAGCATCGAGTCGATGAAGTAGACGAGCGGATGCTCGCACAACTCCTCCGCCGTCGCCGGCACGCCGTGGCGCTCGAGATAGTCGCGCGAGGCGTACATGCCGAGCGTGTACTCGCCGAGCAGGAAGGTCTCGGCGCGGTTCACCTGGGGGCGCCCGACGACGACCTCGATGTCGAGACCGAATCTGTGCTGCAGCGCCCGGCGCGTGACGGTCACGATCTCGACTCGGAGATCGGGGCGCTGCCCCTGCAGCCGGGCGACCGCCGGCGCCGCCACGAAGGCACTGAACCCGTCCGTGGCCGACATGCGCACGACGCCGGACAGCCGAGGCGATTCGGCAGGATCCGACTCCAGCATCGCCATCGCCGACTCGACGCCCTCCGCCGCCCGCATCGCCTGGCGCCCCAGTGCGGTGACCTGCCAGCCGCCGCCGGCCCGCGTGAGCACCCGCCCACCCAGGCACCGCTCGAGAGCCGCGATGCGCCGTGAGATCGTCGTGTGGTTCAAGCCGAGAGCCGCCGCAGCGGTCGTGAAACGTCCGCTCCGGGCGACCGCGAGCAGCACCAGCAGATCCTGCGGGTCGGGCGGTTGGTGGGCGATCGAGGGCGATCGAGGCGGCATATCTGCAATTATGCACATCGCCTGCGACGAAGTGGCCATTGCTGACGCATCGATCTGCACGAATACTCGTCCTGTCAACGATGACCCCGAAGGAGCAGTCATGAGCGTGAACCAACGCCTCACCACCGATGGCCCGGATGCGCGGCGATCCCGCGAGACAGAGGCCGCCCCGAAAGGTCTGAAGACCGTCGTGATGGCGTCGATGGCCGGCACGGTGGTCGAGTGGTACGAGTTCTTCCTGTACGCCACCGCCGCCAGCCTCGTCTTCGGCACGGTGTTCTTCCCGAACGCCGGCACCCAGCTCGACGGCATCATCGCCGCCTTCCTCACCTACGCGGTCGGATTCGTGGCCCGTCCGCTCGGCGGAATCGTCTTCGGGCAGATCGGTGATCGACTGGGCCGCAAGCACACCCTGCAGGTCACGATCCTCCTGATCGGCGCCGCCACCTTCTTGATCGGCTGTCTGCCGGGGTTCGACACCATCGGCTACTGGGCGCCGGCGCTGCTGGTCGCCCTGCGCTTCATCCAGGGCTTCGCCCTCGGCGGCGAATGGGGCGGTGCGGTGCTCCTCGTCGCCGAACAGAGCCCCGACCGCTCACGCGCCTTCTGGTCGAGCTGGCCGCAGGCAGCCGTTCCCGTCGGGAACCTCCTGGCCACCCTGGTGCTCCTGACCATGTCGGGCATCCTGCCCGCCGACCAGTTCCTCGGCTGGGGCTGGCGAGTCGCGTTCTGGCTCTCGGCCGTGATCGTGCTGGTCGGCTACTACATCCGCACCCACGTGAACGAGGCACCCATCTTCCTCGAGGCGCGCGCCGCGACCGAGAGCGCCGCACGCTACGGCGCCCTCGAAGTGGTGCGGCGCTACCCGGGCGGCGTGCTGAAGGCCATGGGCCTGCGGTTCGCGGAGAACATCCTCTACTACATCATCGTCAGCTTCTCGATCGTGTATCTCGTGACCGTGCACCAGTACGACACCAGTCAGCTCCTGCTCGCGCTCCTGATCGCCCACGCCGTGCATTTCGTCGTGATCCCCCAGGTGGGCCGACTCGCCGACCGGATCGGACGCAAACCCGTCTACTTCGCCGGCGCAGTGCTCGGCGCCACCTGGGCGTTCTTCGCCTTCCCCCTGTTCGACACCCTCAACCCGGTGTTGATCGTGCTGGCGATCGCCGTGGGACTCTGCTTCCACGCACTCATGTACGCCGGGCAGCCCGCGATCATGTCGGAGATGTTCCCCACCCGGATGCGCTACTCCGGCGTGTCGCTCGGCTACCAGGTCACGTCGATCCTCGCGGGTTCGCTCGCGCCCATCATCGCGTCGGCCCTGCTGCAGCAATACCACTCCTGGGTGCCGGTGGCGATCTACATCCTGATCGCCTGCGCCATCACGGCCGTCACCGTTCTCACCCTCCGTGAGACGCGCGGGGCCTCGCTCCGCGACATCGACGCGGCCGACGCCCGCCGGGCAGCCTCCGAGACGACGGGAAGCCGATCCTCGTGAGCTACCACCCCGGCGCCCTGCCCCTCCAGGGCCGCCACGCTCTCGTGACCGGCGGGGCGAGCGGCATCGGTGCCGCGAGCGTGCGGGCGCTGGCGGAACGCGGCGCGCACGTGGTCGTGGCCGATCGCGACGATGAGGCGGCGGCGGCCCTGGCGACCGAAGTCGGGGGCACCGCCTGGGCCGTGGATCTGCTCGATCCGGATGCGCTCCAGGACGACCGGCTGGCGGAGATGCTCGCGCCGGTCGACATCCTGGTGAACAACGCCGGGGTGCAGAGCATCGGTCCGATCCAGGATTTCGATCCCGCCGACTTCCGCCGCATCCTCACGCTGATGCTCGAAGTGCCGTTCCTCCTGGTGCGCTCGGCCCTGCCCCACATGTACGCCCGGGGATTCGGCCGGGTGATCAATGTGTCGTCGGTGCACGGGATTCGCGCGTCCACCTTCAAGAGCGCGTACGTGGCCGCCAAGCACGGCCTCGAGGGCTTTTCGAAGGTCACGGCGCTCGAAGGCGGGCCGCACGGCGTCACCAGCAACTGCGTCAATCCCGGTTACGTGCGCACCCCGATGGTCGAACGGCAGATCGCCGACCAGGCGGCCGTGCACGGCATCGCCGAGTCGGAAGTGCTCAGCCGGGTGCTGCTCACCGAGAGCGCCATCAAACGCCTCGTCGAGCCCGAGGAGGTCGGCTCGCTCGTGGCGTGGCTCGCCTCCGACGACGCGGGCATGGTCACGGGCGCGAGCTACACGATGGACGGGGGCTGGTCGGCGAGGTGAGTCGAACTCACCCCGCCGACCGGGAGCCCGGGGCGACTGAAGCCGCCCGCCCTCAGTTCGTGAAGCGGGCCGTGGTGTACTCGAATCCGGGAGCCACGTCGTAGACGATGTCGTTCGCATCGGCGACCGAATAGGCCTCGACGTAGGTCACCGTCTGCCCCGCGGGGATCGAGTCGACCGGCGGCAGGCCCTGGATCCCGTTGTCGGGGTCGATGATGAGGCTCGCGGCGACGCCGCCTGAGGTGACGGTGGAGAACGAGAACGGCTGGTAGTCGGCGGCGGTGCCGTTGACGATCGTGACCGTGAACTGGAGGTTCACCGCCTGATCGGTGCCCACGGCGTTGCCCGACGGGGTGAACGGCGTGGGCTCGGAGACGGAGATCTCCATGCCGTCGTCGTAGGTGACGACCTGGCCGAACTGGGCCGCGATCACGTCGCCGGAGCCGTCATCCGTGCCGTCGTCGGGCGCGTCGGTGGCGAAGGGGTCGTCGCTCGGCAGTGGATCGATCGGGATCGGCGTGATGGTGGACAAGCCCTCGTCGATGGCCTGGTTCACCGCTCCGATGAAGCCGAAGGTGTAGACGATCGCGAGCACGATCGAGAGGATCAGGGCCACTCCCGAGAGGATCGTGCCGCCGATCGCAAGACCCTTGCTCCGGCCCTTGCGCACCAGGGCGATGATGCCGAGCACGAGGCCCACCAGGGCGACGAACCAGACCGCGTAGTTGAGGAACGGGATGAACGCGCCGATGAAGGCGACACCGCCCACGATGATCGAGGCGATGGCCAGGCCGTTGACGCCGCTCGGTGGGGCGACGGGCGGCGGGCCGCCGTACTGCGGCGGAACGGGCGGCTGGCCGTACTGGCCGGGAGGGGCCTGGCCCGGGGGAACCTGCCCGGGCGCCTGCGCATAAGCCGGCGGCGGCACGTAGGCGGGCGGCGGCTGGTAAGGCGGCGGCGAATCCGAACCGGAGGCGCCCGCTCCGGGAGGCGCGACCGGCGGCACCGGGGGCGCGGGCGGAACGGGCGGATACGCGGTCGTGGGCGTCGTATCCGGGGCCGGCGGAGCGACCGGGGGCACGGGCGGGGCCGGGGGTGCTGGCGGAGCCGCGGCCGGCGCCGGCTGCTGCGGCTCCTCGGGAAGCGGCGGAACGGGCGGAATCGAGCCGTCGTTCTCGTCGTCGGAATTGTCGGTGGGCCCTGGGCCGGGTGGAAGATTCGTCACCTTTCCCAGTGTGGCACTGGGAAAGGCGGAATGCACCCGCATCCGGGGGTGAATTCGCCGCTCAGCCCCGAGGCCGCGTTCGGTAGTCTGACGAAATGACTCCCCGGCCGCTCTTCGTCGCGGCGACCGCGAGCTACCTCGCGAACTGCGCGCTGGGTCTCGCCGTGGCGACGCGGACGATCGACACGCGACGCATCCGCTGGGTTCATCACGCCGTCTACATCAGCACGGCGACTCTCTCCGGAGCCGCCGGCAGTTCCCTCCTTTGGCACCCAGGTGACAACCGGGCCGCGCTGGCGTTGCTGCCGGCCGCCGCTCCGCTCGCGGCGATCCCCCGGGTCAGCGCCCGCACCCGCGGCCACGTCGCTCTCGCCCTGACGGCCGCCCCCTTCTTCGTGACCAGCCTCATCCTCTCCTTCTCACGATCCCGGAGGTAGCCCGGTGGATTTTCTCGACGTGGTGCGCCGCCGCAAGACGACCAACGGGCCGTTCCGCCCCGATCCGGTGTCGGAGGAGCACCAACGCCTCCTGATGGAGGTCGCCGGTCGCGCGCCGTCGCAGCTGAACAGCCAGCCCTGGCGCTTCGTGATCGTCGACGACCGCTCCACCATCGAGCGGATCGCCGGCATCAGCGGCGAGAGCATGACCGAGGCGATGTCGAACGGCACCTTCTTCGAGCGCTACAAGCCCTACTTCCGCTTCACCGCCGCCGAGATGGCCGAGAAGCGCAGCGGGATGCTCTTCGACAAGCTGCCCGCGGCTCTCCGGCCGTTCACGAAGCAGGTCTTCACCGCGCGCGGGCAGAGGATGATGAACACCTTCCGCGTGCCGCAGACCCTCGGGGAGGAGAACCGCAAGCTCGTGGCCGGGTCGCCGCTGCTCATCGGCGTGATGCTCGACCGCGCCGAGTACCGCCCCGGCGAGCTCTCCTCGTTCTACTCCGTGTTCAGCATGGGGGCGGCGATGGAGAACCTCTGGCTCACCACCGTGGAACTCGGGATGGGCATCCAGTTCGTCTCCTTCCCGATGGAGGTGCCGGGAAAGTGGGAGCTCATCCAGGAACTGCTCGGCGTTCCCGACGACCTCGAGCTGATGGCGGTCTACCGGCTGGGCTACCTCCCGGTCGAGCAGCAACGGCCGGCGATCGACTGGTCGAGCCACGAGCGCAAGCGGCCCTCGCAATACGTCTTTCGCAACACCTGCGCCACGCCGATCACGGAGTGGGACGAGCGCTAGTCTCGTCAGCACACCTGCGACGAGAGGCGAGCCATGTCCGATGAAGAACTGTCCGGCCCCGAGTTCACCGGCGAGACGGCCCTGCAGGCCTCGCCACTCGAGGTGAAGATCTCGTTCTGGCTCTGGCTCGCCGAGGCCATCCTGTCGGTCATCGGCGGGCTGGGGTTCGCTCTCGTCGCCGGCGCGATCCCTCTCGTGGTGGGGGTCGAAGACTCCGAGGCCGCCGTGCTGGTCGGGCTGTTCGTCACGGCGGGCATCCTGATAGCCCTGGTGGCGTGCTCCGTATCGTGGCCGCGGTCTTCATGCTGCGCGGCCGCGTCTGGGCTCGCAACACCCTCACCGTGCTCGGCGTCATCGGATTGGTGGGGGTCTACTACGAGTTCCTCAGCAACCCGGGCACCGCCATCGCCCACGCGCTGGTCACGATCGTGGCGATCGTGGCGATGTACCTGCCCAATTCGAACGCCTACTTCCGGCGCCCGTTCCCGGCCTCCGAGGATATTTAGCCGAGCCTCAGCTTGCTTGCGGCATTTTTCTGGCTGAGTACCGTTGAGGCATAGGGAATCGGAAGGACACCCAATGACTGAGGTAATCACCACCCCCACCAGCACCACGAGCCCGGATGTCGCCGCCGCCGCAGCGCAGTTCCTCGGCCCGGTGGTCATCGAACTCCAGGCCCTCGCCGTGAACGGCAAGCAGGCCCACTGGCACGTGCGCGGCGCCAACTTCATCGGCGTGCACGAGCTGCTCGACCAGGTCGTCGACCACGCGCAGGACTACGCCGACACCGCCGCCGAGCGCGTCGTCGCCCTGGGCCTGCCGATCGACGCCCGCATCCAGACCGTCGCCGAGAAGACCGGCGCCGGCAAGATGCCCGCCGGCTTCCTCGCCTCGGATGCCATGATCACCTCGATCATCGAGCAGATCGACGTGGCGCTCGCCGTTGTGAACAAGGCGGTGAAGGAACTCGACGCCATCGACCAGACCAGCCAAGACGTGGCGATCGAGATCGCTCGCGGCCTCGACAAGGACCGCTGGTTCCTCTTCGCGCACATCGCCGCGTAGCTCCTCCCCCTCGCGAAAGCGGGCGCGCCCTCCGGGGTGGCGCCCGCTTTTTCGTGTGCGGCGCTGCCCTCCATCGAATCGCCAGATTCCGCCGCTATCGCACCAGGCATTACGGCGTGTCTTGGCGACTCGATGATTCAGAGGGCGCGGTGGGTGGGGCGACCCGCGAGGAGGGTGAGGGCGACCGGCATCGTGCGGAGGCGAGCGGCGTCCGCGGTGGCGTCGCCGGGGGCACCGGGGGCGGCCGCGAGCGGGTCGGCATCCGTCACCGCGAGGTCGGCGGGGGCGCCGACACGGATGCGCGTGCCCGAGCGGGTGGACGCAGCGAGCGCGGCCTCGGCCGGGATGCGCTGCTCCGGATGCCACGGCTCACGCCCGTCGCGGGTGCGGCCGACCGCGGCCGCCATCGTGATCCACGGGTCGAGCGGTGCGACGGGGGCGTCAGACCCGAGCGCGAGCGTCGCCCCGGCCTCGAGCAGGCTCGCGAGCGCGAAGGAGCGGTCGGTGCGACCGGCCCAGAAGCGGTCGGCGACGTCACGGTCGTCCATCGCGTGCTCGGGCTGCACGCTCGCCACCACGCCGAGAGCCGCGAAGCGCGGGACGTCGGCCAGGTCGAGCAGCTGCGCGTGTTCGAGCGAGCCGGCGCATCCGACGCTCTCGAAGACGTCGAGCACCAGGCGGTTGGCATGGTCGCCGATCGCGTGCACCGCGGGCACGAAGCCGGCAGAGGTCGCGCGTTCCAGGAGGTCGCGCAGCTCGGCGGGCGGCACGGTGAGGAGCCCGCGGGAGTTCGGCCGGCCTTCGAGCCCGGGGTACTCGTCGAAGCAGTAGGCGGTGCGGGTGTTGAGCGATCCGTCGGTGATGACCTTGAACGGTCCCACCCGCACGAGCCCGGCGTCGTCGACCACGTCGCCGGTTCGCAGGCCCTCGGCGATCGCGCGGTCGAGGTGTTGCGGGTAGATGCCGAACTCGACGCGGAGCAGGTCGTGGCCGGCCGCCGCTCGACGCTGCCAGACCTCGTGGTTCCAGGTCATCTCGAGGTCGACGATGCCCACGACGCCGCGGGCCGCTGCGGCGCGGGCGGCGTCGAGCGCCCAGGCGTCGACGGTGGCGGCGGGCACGTCGTCGAGGGCCCGTTGCACGGCGAACGCGTCGTCTTCGCGCAGCACCCCGGTCGGATGCCCCGCGCGGCCGAACCGGGCCAGTGCCGCCGAGTTGAGCCAGCAGCAGTGCAGGTCGCCCGACACGAGCACCACCGGGCGGTCGCCGCTGACGGCATCGAGCGCGACGGCGGTCGGTTCGTCGCTCCACAACCCGTCACGGAACCCGAACCCCACGAGCACGTTCCCGTCGCCCCCCACGCCAGCCCGGGCGACGGAGGCTGGTACACCGGTCGCTGCCCCGACCGCGCCCGCTGAGCCCTCCGCGGATGCAGCACTGGACATACCCGACAGAGAGGTCGCGCTCACGCTGCCCGCGGCCCCCGCGCCGCGCTCCACCGCCTCGCGCACCAGCGCCACCGTCTCGCCCGCCGAGCGCGCGGCCGAGACGTCGAGGCGGCGCGAGACCGCGGCCCAGGCGCTGAAGTGCACGTGGTTGTCCCAGAGGCCCGGGATCACCCAGCGTCCGTCGAGGTCGATGCGCTCGACGGGACCGCTGCCGACACCCTCCGGCGACACCGCGTCGTTGTCATTTCGGGAGGACGTGGGGCGAAGCGTGGCCGTATTCGGGGTCGGTCGCGCTGTGCTCCTCCCGAAATCGACGGCGGTGCCCGCCGGCACGATCGCGGCGACCCGGCCGTCGACGATCGTGACGTCGACCGGCTCCGTTTCGCCGGGCATCCGCGCACCCGCCAGCAGCACCGGGTCGGGAGCGCTCACGCGCCGAAGACCTCGGGGTTGGCCAACCGCACCTCCCGCGCCAGCTCGGGGCTCGCATAGGGCCCCGAACCCTCGAGTTCCGACACGATCCGCCGCTGGGTCGCCTCGTCGCGGTTCTGGCTCATCTTCAGCTTCGCCGTGAACCGCGTCACCGGCAGCCGGAAGCCGACGGTGCCGGCGCTGATGCGGTCGGCGTAGGCCGAGTTCTCGAGGGTGCCGCGCATCCGTCGCGGCTCCGGCATCGGGTCTTCGAAGTGGTCGACGAGCTGCTCGAGCACCCGCAGGTTCTCGTCGGTGGGGAGCATCTCGGGCACCCCGTAGAGGTGCGCGGTCACGAAGTTCCAGGTGGGCACCGCGGGCGACGGGTCGTACCAACCCGGAGAGATGTAGCCGTGCGGACCCTGGATGATGACGAGCACCTCGTGCTCGCCCCACTCGTGCAGACGCTCATCCGGGCGGCCGACGTGGCTGACGATGGCGAGCTCGTCGCGCGTGTCGTCGACGAGCACCGGATAGTGCGAGGCGACGAGGCCGTTCGAGGTCGGCGAGACGATCGTGGCCCAGGGGTTCTCGCCGATGAGCCGGCGGATCTCGTCGGGGTCGGTCAGGTCGAAGACGGGGTTGTGCCGCACCCCTACACCTGGTCTTTCGGGCACCAGTAGAGCTTGCGGCCGCCGAGTTCCTCCATGAGGATGTTCGTTCCGCAGACGCGGCAGGGCAGGCCCTCGCGCTTGTAGACCCAGTGCCGGTCGGCGCGACTCGCCATCGCCTTGGCGTAGGCAGCGTCGTCGAGGCCGTCCATGGTGAGCATCTGCCCGGTGCGCACACCGAGGTCGAGCAGGTAGGCCCAGTCGCGCCAGAGGGCGCGCACGGTGTCGGTGGGCACGAGCTTGCCCGGGGTGTGCGGCTCGAGTCGGGCGCGGAAGAGCATTTCGGCGCGATACACGTTGCCGATCCCGCTCACGACGCTCTGATCCATGAGCAGCAGCGCGATGGGCGTCTGCTTCTTCATGACTGCGGTGACGAAGCGCTCCTCGGCCGCCGGCGAATCGTCGAGAAGCGGATCGGGGCCGAGCTTCGCGATCACGGCATCGACCTGCGCCGGGTCGAGCACCTCGCAGGCGGTGGGGCCGCGCAGGTCGGCCACAGCGGTCTCCGTGAGCAGGCGCACGCGCACGGCACCGACCGGCTCGGGCGGGAAACTGCCGTACTCCTCCCCCGCCTTCTCCTGCTCGGCCATCCTCAGGCGGGCGCGGCGCGGGGCGCCGATGGAGCTGATCGAGTCCTCGCCGTCGGCGTCGTCAGGGCCCTCGGGAACCGGGCGCGCCGCATCCGTGGTCGTCGCGGTCGCGACATCCGCCTTCGCCGCCTCGCCGATCGCGATCTCGTCGATCGTGCCCTCGGGGGTGTCGCCCAGGGTCGTGCCGCGCTGGTTGGTCTGCCCCATCCGGCCGCCTGCCGAGCGAATGGTGGCATCCGTCGTGATGTCGCCCGCGAAGTCCCAGGCGCCGTAGATGCCGAGGTGCACGCGGAGCCAGATGACCCCGTCGAACTCGAGGAACATCTGCTTTCCGACGGCGCGCGACGCGGTCATCGTCTTGCCGTCGAGGAGCGACGCGCCCTCCGCGAAACGGCCCTGCGGGGAGCTCACCGTCACCCGTCTGCCCACGAAATTGCGCGCGAACTGACGCGCGATCCGGTGGACGGAATGACCCTCGGGCATCGGTTCTCCCTCTGGTGACGACGTGCGCCTACGCGTCGATGTGGCGGTCGGCGATCGTGCCGGTGGTCTCGTATTCGGCCAGCTGGGCGATGCGGCGCACGTGCCGCTCCTCCAGCGAGAACGGTTCGTTCACGAAGAAGTCGATCAGCGCCAGCGCCTCTTCGACGGTGTGCTGGCGGGCGCCGATGGCCACCACGTTCGCGTCGTTGTGCTGGCGGGCGAGCTTGGCGGTGGCCTCGCTCCAAGCGAGGGCGGCGCGCACCCCTTCGACCTTGTTCGCGGCGATCTGCTCCCCGTTGCCCGATCCGCCGAAGACGACTCCGAGCGCCTCGACGCCCGCACGCTGGTCTTCCACCACCGCGTGAGCGGCGTTGATGCAGAACGAGGGGTAGTCGTCGATCGGGTCGTAGGACTCGGGCCCGTGATCGATGACCTCGTGACCGGCGGCGCTGAGGTGCTTCTGGATCTGCTTGCTGAACTCGAGCCCGGCGTGGTCGGTGCCGATGTGGATTCGCATGGAATGAGTTTATTGGTGGAGGAGGACGGCCGGGTACGCTGCCGGGGTGCCGTTCACCGTGAGTCATGCGATCGTCGCCGTGCCGTTCGCCCGCACGGCGCTGCCGGCCGGTGCGGTGGCCGCGGGAGCGATGGCGCCGGACCTGCCGCTCTTCCTGCCCGTGGGGTTCGACTACGAATCGACGCACGAGCTGCCGTGGTTCCCGGTGACCGGACTGGTGCTGGCGTTCGCGGCATTCGCGCTGTGGCGCGTGGTGGTGCGCCCGGTGGCGCGGGAGGTGTCGCCGCGAGCGTTGGCGGAGCGGCTACCCGCCGAGTGGTCGGGCTCGGCCGCAGACGGATGGCGGTCGCTCGCGCGCTCCGGACGCGAAGCCGCCCTGCTCGTCGCCGCCCTCGCGATCGGCGTCGCGACGCACGTCGTGTGGGACGGATTCACCCACGCGGGTCGATGGGGTGGAGCACTGCTCCCGGCTCTCGACGAGAGCATCGCGAGCATCCCGCTCGCCGTCTGGCTGCACTACCTCAGCTCTCTGCTCGGACTCGTGGCGCTGATCGTGTGGCTCGTCGTGTGGCTGATCGGTCGCCGCTCGATTGCCCAGCGGGGTGACGCGCGCGGAGTCTCAGCGCTGTTCTTCTGGGCTGCGGTGGCCCTGGGCGCGGCGGCCGGAGCCGCCGTCGCCCTTGCGATCACCCCGCACCGCGCCGGCGCATCCGGGCTCTTCGATCTCGGGCTCGGGGTTGTCGAGGCGGCGGGCGGGTGGCTCGCGATCGCAGCGGTTCTCTCCGGCGCCGTCGTCCAACTCGCCCGACGCGTCAGTTGAAGATGGGCTCGCGGGTGCGGGTGCGCTTGATTTCGAAGAACCCGTCGTAGGAGGCGGCGGCCACGACGCCGTCCCACAGCGTAAGCGCGATATCGCCCGTGGGGGCCGGGCTGATCACGGGTCCGAAGAAGGCCGTGCCGTTCACCGCGATGACGGGGGTGCCGACATCCTGCCCCACCCGGCCGATGCCGTCGAAGTGCGAGGCGCGCATCTGCGGGTCGTACTCGTCGGACTCCGAGTACGCCGCGAGCGACGCCGGGAGCCCGACCTCGGCGAGCGCCGCCGGGATGACCTCGTCGGGGTCGAGGGAGCCGCCCGGGTGGATGCGCGTGCCGAGCGCGTCGTAGAGCGGCTTCACGACCTCCTGGCCGTGCAGCTCCGCTGCGGCCGCGACGAGCCGCGTGTAGCGCAGGGCGCGAGGGAAGAAGGCCTTGTACGAATCCGGGATGTCGTCGTTGTTCTCGTTCAGCACGGCGAGGCTCATGATGTGCCAGGTGACGTCGAGGTCGCGGTGCTCCGCCACCTCGTCGACCCAGCGGGAGGTCATCCAGGCCCAGGGGCAGGAGGGGTCGAACCAGAAATCAACAGCTGTCTTCGTAGAGGTCATGCTTCGTCGAACCACGCATCCATCGCCACCATTCCGGATGCCCCGGCCCGCGCGCCCCCGTTAGGCTGATCGGGCAATCGAAAAGGAGAGCAACCAGTGCCAGGAGAAAACCTCACCCGCGCCGAAGCCCAGGAGCGTGCCGCGCTCATCGCGACGCAGAGCTACGACGTCGTGCTCGACCTCACAACAGGTCCCGAGACGTTCCGCAGCACCACCACCGTGCAGTTCACCGCGACCGAAGGCGCTGAGACCTTCATCGACGCGATCACGCGCACGGTGCACGCCGTGACCCTGAACGGCGAGTCGCTCGACCCCGCCGAGGTCAGCGACGGCGTGCGCATCCAGCTGCCCGGTCTGAAGGCCGAGAACACGCTCGTGGTCGACGCCGACATGATCTACACCAACACCGGTGAGGGCCTGCACCGCTTCGTCGATCCGGTCGACGACGAGGTCTACCTCTACAGCCAGTTCGAGGTGCCCGACTCCCGCCGCATGTTCGCGGTGTTCGAGCAGCCCGACCTCAAGGCCACCTTCACCTTCACCGTCACGGCGCCCGACTACTGGGAGGTCGTGTCGAACTCCCCCACGCCCGAGCCCGTCGCGGCCGTCGCCGGCGAGTCCGCCACGTGGGCCTTCGAGCCCACCCCGCGCATCTCCTCCTACATCACCGCCATCGTGGCCGGCCCCTACATCGTGGAGCGCAGCTCGCTGACGAGCGCCGACGGCCGCGAGATCCCGCTCGGGGTGTTCTCCCGCGCATCCCTCTCGCAGTACATGGATGCCGACTACATCTTCGAGAAGACCCGCGAGGGCTTCGCGTTCTACGAGCAGAAGTACGACTACCCCTACCCCTTCGCCAAGTACGACCAGCTCTTCGTGCCCGAGTTCAACGCGGGTGCGATGGAAAACGCGGGTGCGGTGACCTTCACCGAGACCTACGTGTTCCGCTCGAAGGTGACGGATGCGGTGCGCGAGCGCCGGGTCGTCACCATCCTCCACGAACTGGCCCACATGTGGTTCGGCGACCTCGTGACCATGCGCTGGTGGAACGACCTGTGGCTGAACGAGTCGTTCGCCGAGTACATGTCGACCCTCGCCACCGCCGAGGCCACCGAGTGGAAGGAGGCCTGGACCACCTTCGCTGCCATGGAGAAGAGCTGGGCCTACCGACAGGACCAGCTGCCGTCGACGCATCCGATCGTCGCCACCATCAACGACCTCGAAGACGTGCAGGTGAACTTCGACGGCATCACCTACGCCAAGGGCGCCTCCGTGCTGAAGCAGCTCGTGGCCTGGGTGGGCCAGGACGAGTTCATGGCCGGCGTCGCCGCCTACGTCAACAAGCACCAGTTCGGCAACACCGAGCTGAACGACCTGCTCACCGAGCTCGAGACCACGAGCGGCCGCGACCTCACCGAGTGGTCGCAGCTCTGGCTCGAGACCGCGGGCGTGAACACGCTGCGGCCCGAGATCGAGGTGAACGCGGATGGGGTCATCACCTCGTTCGCCGTGCTGCAGGAGGCGCCGCTCGACTACCCGACCATCCGTCCGCACCGTCTGGCAATCGGCTTCTACTCGGTGTCCGACGACCGTCTCGTGCGCGAGTACCGGGTCGAGCTCGACGTCGACGGCGAGCGCACGGAGGTTCCGGAACTGGTGGGGCGCGAGCGACCCGATCTGGTGCTGCTCAACGACGACGACCTCGCCTACGCGAAGATCCGCCTGGACGCCTACTCGCTCGACATCGCGATCGACCACCTCGCCTCGATCGAGAGCCCGCTGGCGCGCTCGCTGGTGTGGGGGTCGGCCTGGGACGCGACGCGCGACGCCGAGACCCGCGGCCGCGATTTCGTGCGCCTCGTGCTCGGCAACATCGCCACCGAGACGGAGTCGACCACGATCCGCACGGTGCTCGGGCAGCTCGTGCTGACCGCCACACAGTACGTGGCTCCCGAGGTGCGCACCGAGACCATCCGCACCGCCGCCGACGCGTTGTGGAAGCTGGCTCTCGACGCCGCACCCGGGTCGGATGCGCAGTTCCAGTTCGTGAAGTTCTTCGCCGCCCTCGCGGGCACCGAAGAGCAGCTCGAGAACGTCGCACACCTGCACGACGGCACCGTGATGCTCGAGGGTCTCGACATCGACACCGACCTCACCTGGGAGCTGCTCATCGCGCTCGTGGCGGGCGGGAAGGCCGGTCAGGCCGAGATCGACGCCACCCTCGCGTCCGACAACACGGCCTCGGGTCAGCAGTCGGCGGCGCACGCGACCGCGGCCATCCCGACACCCGAGGGCAAGACGGCCGCGTTCGCGTCGCTCGTCGACACCGACACGGCGCCGAACGCGATCGTGCGGGCCACCGGGCTCGGGTTTCAGCGGGGCAGCGACCCGTCGCTGTTCGAGCCGCTGGTGCCGCGCTATTTCGCGGCGCTGCAGTCGCTCTGGGCGAATCGCAGCTACGCCATCGCCGCCTCCGTCATCAACGGCCTCTACCCGGCAGCCCTGGCGAACCAGGAGCTGCGCGATGCGACCCAGGCCTGGCTCGACGACCCGGCGAACGCGGGCATCCCGGCGCTCCGTCGCCTGGTGATCGAGAACCTGGCGGGCGTCGATCGCGCGCTGGCGGCGCAGAAGCGCGACAGGGGTTAGGTTCCTGAGTCGCCGGGTCGGGTGACCGGGCTGTGTCAGCCGCCGTGGGGGCCGTGCTTCGCGCGGCCTCCACGGGCGTCCGGGAGCGGCTCGTTGCGTTCGGTCTCATCGCGCCTGTGCGGAGCTATGAGGTGCGCAGGAGAGTGGCGATCCGGTTGGCCAGGGCTTCGCGCAGCGACGGCGGGATCTCCTCCGTGTTGATCGCGTCGTAGGCCCAGAGACCGTCGGCCGCCAAGCGGAGCACGAAGCGGTCGAAGGCCGCCGGGTCGGTCGCTGCTTCGGCGGTCGTCGGCGTCCACCGGTGCTGGATCGCGTCCCACAGCGCGGCGTACTCGGGGTTCTTCGAGCCTTCGAGCAGCAGGGCCATCTCGGCGCTGGAGGCGCCCTGCGACGCCAGCGCGTAGGCGGCGATGCGCTCGTCAGGGGTGGCTTCAGCAGCGGGCTTTCCGGCGAAGCCCTCCAGTTGCTCCTCCCAGAGCGCAGCGAGATGCTCGTGCAGGGCCAGCTCGAGTGCGGCCTTGCCGCGGAAGTGGTAGGTGATGCCACCCCGGGTCAGCCCCGCCTCCTCCGCCGTGGCTTCGAGCGTCAGGCCGCGCAACCCCTCCCGCTCCACCACGCGGATCGCCGCGTCGAGCACGCGCGTCTTGTTGTTCTGGCGCATCCGTGCTCCTCCGGTCAGGGCTGGGTCTGGTGTTCGGTGTGAGGCTGCTCGGCCGAGTCTTCCACGCCGGTCTCGGGCAGCGGATCGTGCCCCGCCGGCCGTCCCGCACCGCGGAGCAGAACTGCCGCCAGCGCAGTCGAGACCGCGAGCACGGCCGCCACCACGATTATCACAGTGCTGAACCCGATGTCGGATGCCGCGACCACGACGCCGGCCCCACCGGCATCCGCCACCCCGTGCCCGACACCGTAGGCCGAGGTCACGACGCTGCCGAGCACGGCGACCGCCACGAGGCTGCCGAGTTCGTACGACACCTCCTCGACGGATGACGCCATGCCCGCCCGGTGCGCCGGCACGCGACTCATGATGACCGACGAGGCACAGGCCATCACGAAGCCGAGCCCGGCGCCCGCGACGACGAGTCCTACGATGAGCCATCCCCAGCCGGCCGGCAGCAGAACGAGCGAGGCTGCTGCACCCACGGTCGCGATGCCCAGCCCGCCGACGATGAGCAGGCGCGGCCCGGTGCGATGCAGGACCGCCCCGCCGAGGAGCGAGGTCGGCAGCGAGCCGATCGCGAGGCTCGCCACCACGAATCCGGCCTGGAGGGGCGTGAATCCCTCCACCACCTGGAAGCGCTGTGCCGTGACGAGTTCGACACCGGCAACCGCGAACAGCGAGACCCCGGCCACCACGACGCCGGCGACGAGCACCGGGTCTCGGAAGATCGCCAGGTCGAGCAACGGATGCTCGAGCCGGCGTTGGCGGTGGGTGAAGAACCCGAAGGCCACCACGGCGAGCGCGATCGCCACCCCGGCGACCGGCCAGGACGTGCCGGTCTTCGTCAGTTCCTTGAGCGCCACGACGAGGGCCGCGAGGCCGAGGAGGGCCTGCAGCGAGGAGAGCAGATCCCAACGGCGCGAGCGGTCGGGAACGCTGCGAGGCGCCACGAGCAGGGTCACGACCAGGGCTGCGGCGACGATCGGCACGTTCACGAGAAACACCGAACCCCACCAGAACCACTCGAGCAGCAGCCCACCCACGATGGGACCGAGGGCGGCGCCGACGATCGCGACACTCCCCCACACCGCGATGGCGACGTTGCGCTCCCTCTGGTCGGCGAAGGCGAGCCGGATGAGCGCGAGCGTCGCCGGCATCATCGCGGCGGCACCCACGGCGAGCAGCCCGCGGGCCGCAATCAGCACCAAGGCTGTCGGTGAGAACGCCGCCAGCAGCGACGCGGCACCGAACACCGTGAGGCCGATGACGAACATCCGGGTGTGCCCGACACGATCGCCGAGGGTGCCGGCGCCGAGGAGCAGGCCCGCCATCACGAGCGGGTACGCGTTGATGATCCAGAGACTCTCGGTGGCACCGGCTCCGAGTTCGCGGGTGAGCGTCGGGAGGGCGGTGTAGAGGATCGAGTTGTCCAGCGTGATCAGCAGGAGTCCGGCCGACACGGTCGCCAGGAGGATCCACCGCCGTTTGGCGTCGAGAAGCATGAAGTCATCCGTTCAGAAGGTCTGACCTAACTATACATGCATGTTTGTATAGTTTGCAGACTTCCCGGAGGATCTGCCAAGGGTGTCACCGTAGGATCGTCGGCATATGGACTGGAACACGATCTGGGCGAACGTCGGTTCGTTCCTCGAGACCTATAAGGTGCCCATCGGCATCCTGAGCATCATCCTCGGCGCCATCATCATCCGCGCCATCCTGTTGTTCTCGGTGAAACGCCTGGTGGAACAGGTGGTGTCGGGCGTCAAGAAGAAGCAGAACGTCACCGACACCCAGGCGCTGAACGCGTCGCCGCTCGCGGCCGTGCGGATCGTGCAGCGCACCCGCACCCTCGGCACGGTGCTCACCAACGTCATCAACGTGACCGTGGTGATCGTGTCGATCATCCTCATCGTCACCACGCTCGATCCGAACATCCTGGGCTCGCTGGCCCTGCTCACGGCCGCGCTCGGCGCCGGCCTCGGTTTCGGCGCGCAGAACATCGTGAAAGACGTGCTGAACGGCTTGTTCATGGTGTTCGAGGATCAGCTCGGCGTGGGTGACGTGGTCGACCTGGGGCCGGCCACGGGCGTGGTCGAGGCGGTCGGCATCCGCGTCACCCAGGTGCGCGACGTGAACGGCACGCTCTGGTTCGTGCGCAACGGCGAGATCCTGCGCGTCGGCAACATGTCGCAGGGCTGGGCGCGCGTCATCATCGATCTGGCCATCCCCTACGACGCCGATCTCGACACGGTGCAGGACAAGATCCTCGAGACCGCCGTCGCCATGTCGAACGAACCCAAGTGGCGTTCGCGCATCATCGAGAAGCCCGAGATCTGGGGGCTCGAGTCGATCTCGGCCGAGGCCCTGGTGATCCGCGTCGTGGTGAAGACCCGCACCTCGGCGAAAGACGACGTGGCGCGCGATCTGCGCATCCGCCTGAAGCGCGCACTCGACGAGCTCGACGTGACGCTTCCGTCGTTGAACACCGTCGTGCTCTCGGGCTTCGAGGGGGCGGCGAGCGTGAAGGGTGCGCGCCCGCCGCGCACCAAGCCGATCTCCACACAGGCGACCACGCCCGGTTCGAAGGGCCAGAATTAGATCGTGATCGAGATCTCCCCGAAAATGCCCGAGCACCCGTTCTACGAGCAGATCGGCGGGCACCCGACCTTCGTCGCGCTCGTGACGAAGTTCTACGAGGGCGTGGCGACCGATCCGGTGCTGAAGCCGATGTACCCGGCCGACGATTGGGATGGCGCGATCGAGCGCCTCACCCTCTTCCTCGAGCAGTACTGGGGCGGCCCCGGCACCTACAGCGAGCAGCGCGGGCATCCGCGACTCCGGATGCGCCACAACCCGTTCAAGGTGAACCCGGACGCGCGCGACCGCTGGCTCGCACACATGCAGGTGGCCGTGGACTCGATCGGGTTGTCGCCGCTCGACAGAGAAATCCTCTGGGGCTACCTCGAGCGCGCCGCGCATGCGATGGTGAATACTTTCGACGAGTAGCGCGCGGCCGCGCGTTGTGATTGACAGCTGACGACGAGGGGGTCGCATGCCGGACGTGATCGTGGTGGGGGCCGGGCTCGCCGGCCTGGTGGCGGCGTGCGAGGTGCTCGACGCGGGCAAGTCGGTGACCATCGTCGAGCAGGAACCCGCGGCCTCGCTCGGCGGGCAGGCCTGGTGGTCGTTCGGCGGCATCTTCCTGATCGACAGCCCCGAACAGCGCCGGATGCGCGTGCGCGACTCCCTCGAGCTCGCCCGCCAGGACTGGTTCGGCAGCGCGGGCTTCGACCGCCCCGAAGACGAGTGGCCCGAGAAGTGGGCCGAGGCCTACCTGCAGTTCGCGGCCGGCGAGAAGCGCGCCTGGCTGCACGAGCGCGGCGTGCGGTTCTTCCCTGTGGTGGGCTGGGCCGAGCGCGGCGGCTACACGGCGAACGGGCACGGCAACTCGGTGCCCCGGTTCCACATCACCTGGGGAACCGGGCCCGGCGTGCTCGCTCCGTTCATCGCGCGGTTCCGGGCGGGAGTCGACGACGGACGGGCGAGCATCCTGCACCGCCACCGGGTGGACGACCTGGTGACGTCGGACGGCGCCGTGACCGGTGTGCGCGGCGCCGTTCTCGCGCCCAGCACGGCCGCCCGGGGTGAATCGAGCTCACGGGAGGTGGTCGGCGACTTCGAGCTGGCGGCCGGAGCCGTCATCGTGACCAGCGGCGGCATCGGCGGCAACCACGAGCTGGTGCGGGCGTCGTGGCCGAAGCGGCTCGGCGCTCCCCCGGCCACGATGCTTTCCGGGGTTCCCGAGCATGTCGACGGCCGGATGCTCGCCATCAGCGAGCGCGCCGGCGCCCGTCTCGTGAACACCGACCGGATGTGGCACTACACCGAGGGCATCAGGAACTACGACCCGGTGTGGCCGCTGCACGGCATCCGCATCCTCCCGGGGCCGTCATCGCTCTGGCTCGATGCGACGGGCGCGCGGCTGCCGGTGCCGCTGTTCCCGGGCTTCGACACGCTCGGCACGCTGGAGCACATCCTCGGCACCGGCTACGACTACAGCTGGTTCGTGCTCACGCAGGCGATCATCGAGAAGGAGTTCGCCCTCTCGGGCAGCGAGCAGAATCCCGACCTCACCGGCAAAGACCTGCGGTTGCTGGCGCAGCGCATCCGTCCGGGCGCTCCCGGACCGGTGGAGGCCTTCAAGTCGCGCGGCGCCGACTTCGTGGTGGCCGAGACCTTGCCCGAGCTGCTGCACGGCATGGCGCGACTCGAGCCGTCCGGCCCGTTGGACCCGGCGCGGGTGACCCGCGAGGTGTTCGCTCGCGACCGCGAGATCGCCAACACCTTCACGAAGGATGCGCAGATCACCGCCGTGCGCGGCGCCCGCCGCTACCTCGGAGACAAGCTGATCCGGGCTGCGAAGCCGCACCGGCTGCTCGATCCGAAAGCCGGTCCGCTGATCGCCGTGAAGCTGCACATCCTCACCCGCAAGAGCCTCGGTGGTCTGTCCACCGACCTCGACGGGCGGGTGCTCGACGCCTCCGGCTCCCCCGTGGCCGGACTCTACGCGGCCGGCGAGGTAAGCGGATTCGGCGGTGGGGGCATGCACGGCTACCGGGCCCTGGAGGGGACGTTCTTGGGTGGCTGCCTGTTCTCGGGCCGTCAGGCGGGCCGGGCGGTAGCGCGGGTGGTGTGAGCGGGGGCGGCGAGACGCCAAAACACGCCGTAACGCGCCAAAGTGTTGCGGCGTGTTTTGGCTAATGAGTGTCGGAAAGGGAGACGAAGGCCGCGGGCCTCTCTTAGACGACCCAGAGTGAGCGCGAGGCCGCGAAGCGACCTCACGCGAACATGTCGCCTCGCGCCGCAGCAGCGGCGGCGCGAGCAAGAAGGGCCCGCCCAGCCGAAGGCCGGGCGAGCCCGGGAGGGGCGAAGCGGTACCCTCTAGCGCCTGACCAAAACAAGGACGTGACCGCGCCGCAACGTGAGGCGGAGCCACGGCCCCGCGACGAAGACGCGCACGTCTTCGTCGTCCCGACGAACGAAACCCAGGCTCACGGCGCAGAAGGCCGCGCCGGCCGGGATGCGCGGGCGCAGCTCCGGCAGCTCCTCCTCGGCGAGGTCACGGCCCCAGACCTCGGACCGCACGCGGTGCACGAGTTGCTCGCCGGTGTCGGCGGGCACGGCGGCCGCGACCTCGGCGATGCCCGTGCGCGCGACCGATTCGAGCAGATTCGAGGGCAGCGTTCCGGCCGGCTCCCAGCCACCGCGCGGCGGACTGATCCCGGCCCAGGCGACGCCGGTCGCCGGGGGCGGCAACGGCACGTCGATCGGGCCCGACTCCGAATTGCTCACCAACGAGAGCTGAGCCAGCCGATCCAGGAGCGCACGGATGGAGACCACGACGTCGAAGGCATCCGGACTCCCCAGAGCGAAGGTGCGGAGCCCCAGCACCGTCGGTGTGGAATCGAGCAGACCCTTGGGGGTGAGCACGGCGGTGTAGGCGGCGAGGACGCCGAGTCCGCCGATCAGCCGGACCGAGCCGTCCTCGACCCGCGCGGCGCGGCCGAGGAAGACCTTGAGGTCGCCGAGCGACGCGGCGTCGATGAGCGTGAAGAACTGGACCATCTCTGCTGTCTAAACTACTTCACAGTGCACGGGAACGAGTCTCGTCACGACGCCGCGTCCTGAACTCTTCGGAGGAACCATGTCCGACGCCCTCTCCGGCTTCCTGACCACCCTCGATCTCGCCGACACCGGCGCGCGAACCGAGGAGGACATCTTCACCGGCCCCTCGCAGTCGATGCCGAACGGCCGCGTCTTCGGCGGCCAAGTGCTCGCCCAGTCGGTGATCGCGGCCGTGCGCACCGTCGAGCCCAGCCGCGTGGTGCATTCGCTGCACGGATACTTCCTGCGGCCCGGCGATTCCGCCCTGCCGATCACCTTCGCCGTCGACCGCATCCATGACGGCCGGTCGTTCTCCACCCGGCGCACGCAGGCCTACCAGAACGGCGTGCCGATCCTGTCGGCGATCTTCTCGTTCCAGACCGAGGATGCCGGCATCGAGCACCAGGTCGAGATGCCCACCGATCTGCCCGAGCCCGAAGAGCTGCCGAGCGCCACCGAGGTGCTCTCGAAGATCGACCACCCGATCGCCCGCACCTGGGCCCGGGAGCGTGCCTTCGACATGCGCCACGTGCCCTCGCCGATCTACCTCTCGGTGGAGGGCGAGCACATCGCCCATCAGGCCGTGTGGATCAAGGCGCTCGGCCGGCTCCCCGACGACCCGAACCTGCACCGCGCCGCCCTGGCCTATGCGAGCGACTACGCCATCCTGGAGCCGGTGATGCGGCGGCACGGCATCGCCTGGGGCCGGCCCGACCTCAAGATGGCGAGCCTCGACCACGCGATGTGGTGGCACCGTTTCGCGCGCGCCGACGAGTGGCTGCTCTACACGCAGAACTCGCCGAGCGCCGGTGGCGGCCGCGGATTCGCCCTCGGCAGCATCTACGACCGCGGTGGCCGACTGATCGCCTCCGTCGCCCAGGAGGGCATGCTGCGCGTCGCCGACGCCGACTGACGGGCGTCAGCCGCGGCGGCGGAACGTGAGCGGTTCGTCGAGGTAGGGCTCCCAGGCCTCGCGCTCGTGCGGCAGGATGCGTCGGGGCCGCTCGGTGTCGGCGTCGACCAGCACGAGCGTGGTCGAGGCCTTCACGTAGGTGACCTGTGGCGGAGTGGCCAGAGGGCTCTTGATCTCGTAGTAGACGTCGAGGCTGGCCCCGCCCAGATGCCCGATCCAGAGTTCGACGTCGATCGGCTGCCGGATGTAAGGCATCGACCGCACGTACTCGATCTCCTGGCGCGAGATGACGCTCTTCGTGCGCGTGGTGGGGCTGGCGTCGATGACCGCCGTCGTCCATTCCGCTTGCGTCGGGTCGGCGAGATCGCCGTCGACCCAGAAGGCGAAGACACGTGCCTCCTCGAGGATCTTCAGCATCGAGGCATTGTTGACGTGTCCGTAGGCATCGAGGTCGCTCCAGCGGAGCTGGATCGGTACGTGCAGTCGCATGGCTCAGCGGGCGGCGCGCACTAGTCGCGCGTGAGCTTCCGATAGGCGGAGCGGTGAGGCTTCGCGGCATCGGGCCCGAGGCGCTCGATCTTGTTCTCCTCGTAGGCCTCGAAGTTGCCCTCGAACCAGTACCAGTTCGCCGGGTCGTCCTCGGTGCCCTCGTAGGCGAGGATGTGCGTGGCGATGCGGTCGAGGAACCACCGGTCGTGGGTGATGACCACGGCGCATCCGGGGAACTCCAGGAGCGCGTTCTCCAGGCTGCCGAGGGTCTCGACGTCGAGGTCGTTGGTGGGCTCGTCGAGCAGGAGCAGGTTGCCGCCCTGCTTCAGCGTGAGGGCGAGGTTCAGGCGGTTGCGCTCACCGCCGGAGAGCACGCCGGCGCGCTTCTGCTGGTCGGGGCCCTTGAATCCGAAGGTCGACACGTAGGCGCGCGAAGGGATCTCGGTCTTGCCGACCTGGATGTAGTCCTGGCCGTCGGAGACGACCTCCCAGAGCGACTTCTGCGGGTCGATGCCACCACGACTCTGGTCGACGTAGGAGATGTCGACCGTCTCACCGATCTTGAGGTCGCCGCCGTCGAGCGGCTCGAGGCCCACGATCGTCTTGAAGAGCGTGGTCTTGCCGACGCCGTTCGGGCCGATGACGCCGACGATGCCGTTGCGCGGCAAGGTGAAGGAGAGGTCGTCGATCAGCACGCGTTCGCCGAAGGCCTTGTGCAGCTTCTTGGCGTCGATGACCTGGGAGCCGAGGCGCGGGCCCACGGGGATCACGATCTCCTCGAAGTCGAGCTTGCGGGTGCGCTCGGCCTCGGTGGCCATCTCTTCGTAGCGGGCGAGACGGGCCTTCGACTTGGCCTGGCGGCCCTTCGCGTTGCTGCGCACCCAGTCGAGCTCCTCGGAGAGACGCTTGGCGAGCTTCGCGTCTTTCTTGCCCTGCACTTCGAGGCGCTCGCGCTTCTTCTCGAGGTAGGTGGAGTAGTTGCCCTCGTAGGGGTAGAGGCGACCGCGGTCGACCTCGGCGATCCACTCGGCGACGTGGTCGAGGAAGTACCGATCGTGGGTCACGGCGAGCACGGCGCCGGGGTACTTCGACAGGTGCTGCTCGAGCCAGGCGACGCTCTCGGCGTCGAGGTGGTTGGTGGGCTCGTCGAGCAGCAGCAGGTCGGGCTTCTGCAGCAGCAGCTTGCAGAGCGCGACGCGGCGCTTCTCACCGCCCGAGAGGTTCGCGACCGTGGCGTCGCCCGGGGGCGTGCGCAACGCATCCATGGCCTGCTCGAGCTGCGAGTCGAGATCCCACGCGTCGGCTGCGTCGATCTCCTCCTGCAGGGTGCCCATCTCGGCGAGCAGGGTGTCGAAGTCGGCGTCGGGCTCGGCCATCTCGGCACTGATCTCGTTGAAGCGGTCGATCTTGCCCTTGATCGGGCCGACGCCTTCCTGCACGTTCTCGAGCACGGTCTTCGACTCGTCGAGCTCGGGCTCCTGCATCAGGATGCCGACCGTGTAACCCGGCGTGAGCTTGGCCTCGCCGTTCGACGGGGTGTCGAGACCGGCCATGATCTTGAGGATCGTGGACTTTCCGGCGCCGTTCGGGCCGACCACACCGATCTTCGCCCCCGGAAGGAACGCCATCGTGACGTCGTCGAGGATCAGCTTGTCGCCCACCGCTTTGCGGGCGCGCACCATCGAGTAAATGTATTCGGCCATGCCTACCAGTCTATGGCGCGGGTCTGACCCACCAGGCACGCTCCCGTGCCGAGCTCCGGGGCCACGACGCTCGTGTACTGACCCTGCCCGTACTGCCCGATCAGACAGTCGTCGCCCCAGTGCACCGAGAACTGGATGGAGTCGGCCGCGACTCCCACGGTCGTGGTGTCGGCGGTGACCTGCATCGCCGTGATGTCGAATCCGTTGGTGCGCAGATTGCTCGTGAAATCGACGCCGCCGGCGGCGGGATTGCTCGCGATGAGGGCCTGGTTGACGGAATCGAAGAAGGCCTGGTTGTCGGCCGCCGAACCGCCGGGGTTCAGCTGGCCGGCCACCGCGGTGGGTGTGCCGGTGGCGTTCGACGTCGCGCTGGTGCTCGGCGCCGGGGTTCCGGAACCTGACGGAGCCGGAGCACCGCCGGTGCACGCCGCCAGCAGCAACGACAGACCCACCGGGATCACGGCCAGCGCCGCCGCACGACGGGGGCGCCCCTGCCCGGTCTGGCGGCCGGGTGCGGTCGCGCCTCGTTTCGTGTGCATCGCTCGCAGTGTCCTCTCGTTCGCGGTGCCCCATGCCACGGCCCGTAGGCCGTGCACGAGTTTATGCGGTCGCGGCGCGTTCCGGCTGTGAGACTCCCGCCCCGCGCCCCGCCGGCCGCACCCGACGACTCCGTGATCAGAACGGCAGGAGCAGTCCACCGGGCTCCGCCTTGACGTCGGCCTCGGTGTCTTCGGCAGCCGCGGTTTCTGCCGCGGCCGCCGAATCTTCTGCGGCCGCGTCTGCACCCGGCGACCCGGACGATCCGGCACTGGCATCCGGACCTCCTCCTCCCGAGAGCGGTGGCGCCCAGCCCACCTGAGCGAGCCCCGGCCCGCTCGGCGTCTCGGGAGGAATGAATCCGCCGCCCGGAGTCGCGGCCGCGTCACCCGACGAACCGGCAAAGACGGTCTTCGTGTACGCCGAGGTGCCCCAACTGAGATCGTGCCCCGCCGCCTCGGCCTCCAGTTCGATCGTGGTGCCAGATTTGTCGCCGTTCTCCCACGCACGCACGCGCAGCCGCCCCGTGACCACAACGTGCTGGCCCCGCTCGACGGAGCCGACGACGTTGAGGGCGAGCTGACGGAAGGTGGTGACCGTGTACCAGTTCGTCTCGGCGTCGACCCATTTCTTCTGCTCCCGGTCGAAGCGGCGCTGACCGGAGGCGAGCCGGAAGCTCGTGATGTCGAGCCCCGAATTCGTGGTGATGTGCCGGGGCGACGTGGCGACGACTCCGGTGAGGGTCAAGTGGTCGGGCATCCTGTACTCCTTGTGGATCGGTGGTCTGTGGTCGTTGTGACCACCCGATTGTGTGCCGGGAGCGCCGATGACGAACGGCCGAGGCCTGCATCTGTGTACAGGGCCTCGGCCGTCGGAGATTGTGGTGGAGAGGTCAGGCCGCCTTGATGTAGCTCGCGTAGGCCTTGCGCACCTTCGAGACCTTCGGCAGCGCGACGGCCATGCAGTACCCCTGGCCCGGGTTCTTCGCGAAGAAGTCCTGGTGGTAATCCTCGGCGCGGTAGAACTCGCCGAGCGGCTCGAGTGTCGTCACGATCCCGCCGTCCCACAGCTCGCCGGCCCGTACGAGCGCCGCCTCGAACAGCACCTTCTGCTCCTCGCCCTGGTAGAACATGGCCGATCGGTATTGCGTGCCGATGTCGTTGCCCTGACGGTTCAGCTGCCGCGGATCGTGCAGGGTGAAGAAGACGTCGAGGATGATGTCGGCCGGGATCACGGCCGGATCGAAGCGCACCTCGACCGCTTCGGCGTGACCGGTGGTGCCGGTGCACACCAGTTCGTAGCTGGGGTTCGGGACGGTGCCGCCGGTGTAGCCCGAGACGACGTCGTCGACACCCTCGAGGGTGCGGTAGACCGCGTCGAGGCACCAGAAGCAGCCTCCTGCGAGAACGAAGGTTTCCATGGCCCGATTCTACGTCGGGCCGGATGCGTCGTGTCGGCGTGCCGCCGCCGCCGCCGATGTCGGTGGCTGGTTCTACCGTCGCACCATGACCACCACGACACCGATCCTGAACGGCCCGCACCTCCGTCGCGTCCGCGACGACGGGTACTGGCGCGTCACCGCCCCGTCCGGCATCCTCCTCGGCTACGTCGAAGAGGTCGAGGTGGATGGCCGCCCGCGCTACCGCGCCACGCGACTCCACCCGCCGCTGCGTCTGGTGGGCATCGGCGAGTTCGCCGCTCTCGATGAGGCGACCGAGTGCCTGCGATGACGATCGTGACACCAGTTCGGGCGACACCGGCTCGTCGCCGCAGACATCTGAAACCCGCGAGGTAGTGTGCGGCTCATGGAATGGTGGAATGCATTCGTCCGGTGGCTGACTTCTCCCACGGGAGAGTTCGTCGTCTCCGACATCGTCTTGCCCGCGCTCGCGATCATCGTGGCCGGGCTGCTCGCCGCGTGGATCGCGCACGGCTCCGTCAAGCGCCTGCTCGCCAAGCACGACCGCGAGCTCAAGATCTCTGCCATCGCCTCGCTCATCGACGCCGCCGAGCAGGCCTCGGTGTGGAATTCGCTCACGCCGCAGGAGCAGATCCTCTCCGACCGCGCCACCGGCCAGGCCGACATCCAGGTGCGCCTGCTGCCGATCAAGGGAGCGGATGTCGCGGCCAACTGGGCCGCGCACGCCCTCGCCGAGATGAAGCGCGAGTCGGCCACCTTCGGCTACCAGGTCGAGCCGGCGGTGTTCGAGTTCCGCGACCGCCTGATCGAGTGGCAGCAGCGTCCGGGCCGCGCGAAGCGGGTCTTCCAGAGCGACCTGGAGCGCTGGGCCGCCGAAGACGCGTCGACGCAGCGCGAACTGCTCGCGCAGCAGGATGCATGGGTGGCGCAGCAGCACCACTCGCAGTACGCGGGCACCGAAGCCCTGAGCGGTGCGTCGACGACATCGGCCCCGTCTCCGGCCGCGGAGCCCGTGAGCTACGGATCCGGCGCCTCGAGCTACGCCTCGCCCTCCTTCGGCTCCGGAGCGTCGACCGCGGTCATCGCTCCCGCAGCTCCGTTGCCGCCCACGCACGAACCGCGGCCGACGGTGCAGCAGGTGGCATCGGGCAACGGCACCCGCGGGGTCGTCGCGGGGGCGCAGGCACCGCTCACCGACCTGGAGTACACGGTCGACCCTGAAGAGGCGCGCGCGGCGGGCGAGATCCCGCCGCCGGTGCACGCGTTCCCACCGCGCGCCACCGACTAGGCCCACCTCGTGCGACCGTGCGGTCCGACCGATTGTGACCGAACAGGCCCTGTGAGCTACAGGGGCTCCCGCCGTCGCGTAGTACGCTTTCGGGGTCGCCCCTGTAGCTCAGTGGATAGAGCACCGGCCTTCTAATCCGTTTGTCGCTGGTTCGAATCCAGCCAGGGGCACCCGACCGGTGGCATCGTCACGCACTCCGCTGGTAGCTGCGGAAGGCCCGTGTCGCCAGCCACGCCATCACCACGGCGAGAGCGGCCAGCAGCCCGAGGTGCAGCCCGATCGACGCCCAGTCCGGCGCATCCGACAGCGCCGAGCGACCCACGATCACCGCCCATTCGAACGGGTTGAAGCGCGCGACATCCTGAACCCACTGCGGCGACAGCGCGGTGTTCATGATGGCCGAACTGAGGAACATCAGCGGAAACGAGATCAGCTGCGAGATGCCGATCAGCGCCGTCTGCTGACGGGCCAGCAGCGCGATCGCGTTGGAGAACGCGGCGAACACGGCCGTCAAGAGCACCACAGCCACCAGTAGCACGACGACGCCGAGCGCTCCCCCGGCGAACCGGGCGCCCGCGAGCCAGGCGATGAGCAAGACGAGCAGCGACTGCACCACCGCGAGCACGCCCTGGTAGACGATCGTCGACACGATCAGCGCGCCCCGACTGGTGGGCGAGGTGAGGAATCGGTCCATCACGCCGCGATCCATGTCCTGGATGTAGACGGTGCCCGCCCAGGCACTGCCGAACAACGCCATCATCATCACGATGCCGGGCGTGAGGAACTCGAGATAGGTTCCGGCCGCACCGAACCCGGGGATCTCGATCACCGATCTGAACAACTGCCCGAACAGCAGCAGCCAGATGACCGGCTGGATGAGGTTCATCACGAGGAAGGCCGGCATGCGCCAGAAGGCGCGCAGCTGGCGACCGGTGAGGTATGCCGTGTGGCTGAGGAAAGTCATCACAGTTCCTCTCCCTGGGCGCGGGCGAAGGTGCGCCCGGTGTGGCTGAGGTAGACGTCGTCGAGGCTCGGCCGTGCGACGGTGGCAGAGGCGACGCGGATGCCCGCCTCCTCCAGCAGGGCCAGAGCGAGCGGCAGCGCGCTCGCTCCCACGTCGGCTCGCGCCCGCAGCACGGTGCCGGAGGCGGCGACCTCGCGGAGAACGTCGAGGCGCCCGATCGAGGCCAGAGCCGCCGGCGCATCCGCCTCGTGACTCAGTTCGACCACCACGGCATCGCCGCGCAACTCGTTCTTCAATTCCTCCGGCGTTCCGGATGCGACGACCCGGCCGTGATCGACGATCGCCAGTCGCGAGGCCAGCCGGTCGGCCTCCTCGAGGTAGTGCGTGGTGAGCAGCACGGTCATCCGCTCCTCGGCCGACATCCGCTCGATCTCGGCCCACATGTCGGCACGCGCCTCCGGATCGAGGCCGGTGGTGGGCTCGTCGAGGAAGAGCACCGCCGGGCGGTGCATCAAGCCGATCGCCACGTCGAGCTTGCGCGCCATCCCGCCCGAGTACGTCTTGACGAGGCGGTCGCCCGCCTCGTCAAGCGAGAAGCGCTGCAGCAGCTCGCGAGCGCGCGCCTTGGCGTCTGCACCCGCCATCCCCTGCAGCCGGCCGGCGAGCACGAGGTTCTCGCGCCCGGTGTCCATCGGGTCGGAGACCTGCTTCTGGGCCACGAACCCGATCCTGTGCCGCACCTGGTCGGGCCGCGCGGCGACGTCGATTCCGGCCACGAAGGCGCGGCCCGAATCGGCCCGCGACAGGGTGGACAGGATCTTCACGGTGGTGGATTTTCCCGCCCCGTTCGGTCCGAGCAGACCGAAGACCGTTCCTTCGGCCGCTTCGAAACTGAGACCCCCGAGAGCGGCGACGGAGGGTTTGCCCCGCCCGCCGCGATAGGTCTTGGTGAGCGCGGAGGCCGCGAGGGCCGGCGCGCCGGTGGTGTTCGCCATGGTGTTCTCCTTCTGGTGAGGAGTCGCCCGGCCGGCACCCGGCCCGCAGGATCGCGGGATCGGGCAGAGACCGACGCGCAGGGGCCCTGTGCACATGAGTACGATGGCGAAGAGCCTCGAGGCAGCTGTTGACGCAGGTCCGGAAACGGACGACTCGGGTTCAGGCGGTTCGGATGTTGGCGCATCCGGACCGCCGTTTCATGGGGGGCGATGCCTTGTGGCGATGCCCTTACTCGTGTGTGCCGGTGGCCGCCTCCCCCGGGAGGTGAGGCGCGAGGAGCGCTTGCACCTCGTCGGCCGGCCGGCCCTGCGCGAGCAGCTCGTGCATCCGGGCCCACACGTCTTGGCCGCCGACCTCGCCCTTGTCGAGGCGGTCGGCGAGAGCGGCGATGAAGTCGCGTTCGGCGCGCAGCAGCGCGAGCTTGTAGTCGAACTCGACGGTGAAGATCTCGGGCAGACCCGCGACGCCCGGAGACTCTGCCAGGCGACCGCGCTCATCGAGGTCGGCGGTGAGTGATTCGGCCCGGGTGCGCAGCAGCCCGGCGACCTCCTGCGGCGGAAGGATCGCCATCAGCGACAGCCCCGCCTCGATCGACGGGTACTCCTTCGCCGGCCGCTCCAGCAGGTCGCGCAGCCAGTCGGTGGTCTCGACGCGGCCGGCAGCGGTGATTTCGTAGACCGTGCGCTCCGGACGGTTGCCCTCGCGCTCGAACCGGGCCTCCTCGATGAAGCCGTGCTTCTCGAGCGACTTGATGACCGCGTAGAGCGATCCGAAATTCAATCGGATGCTGTCTTCCTTGCCCCGCTCGCGCAGGGTGGTGGTGATCTCGTAGGGGTACATCGGCCGCTCCCACAGGCACGAGAGAACGGCCAGGGCGAGCGGGTTGGCAATGGCCCGACGCGACATACTCACCTCCAAATACTTTACTCAGAGTATTCGGTGGCGATCTCCGCCGCAAGCGATTCGGGAAAACCCGCTACGGGTTGACGAGCGCGACGATTCCGACGACCGCCGAGATCACCGCGATGAGCAGCGAGATGCCGATCAGCACCGCGTGCACGATGAGGAAAGGAGTGGGCTTGCCGGACGCGTCACGAGCGCGTTCGTCGCGGTTCACCCGCTTGAAGAACTGCGGCCACACGATGGCGTTCCAGGCGGCGTTGACGAAGAGGAGGATGGCGAGTGTCGTGATCATCGGCGCCAGTCTACGAGGGCCCCGCACTGTCCGAGGCCGCCGCTAGACTCGCCTCATGAGCTCTTCCTCAGACCGTCTCGTCTGGATCGACTGCGAGATGACCGGGTTGGACCTCGAGGTCGACGAGCTGGTCGAGGTGGCGGTGGTCATCACCGACTTCGACCTCGCGCTGGTCGACCCGGGCTTCAGCATCGTCATCAAACCCGATGATTCGGCATTGGCGAACATGAATGATTTCGTCACGAAGATGCACGAGACGAGCGGCCTCGCCGAGGAGATCCCGAACGGGGTGAGCCTCGCGGATGCCGAGTACCAGGTGCTCGAATACATCCTGAAGTTCGTTCCCACCCCCCAGCAGGCGCCGCTCGCGGGCAACACGATCGGCACCGACCGGTCGTTCCTGGCGAAATTCATGCCGCGGGTCGACGGGCATCTGCACTACCGCAGCATCGATGTCTCCTCCATCAAGGAACTCTCGCGCCGCTGGTTCCCCCGGATCTACTTCAACGCCCCCGAGAAGGCGGGCGGGCACCGTGCCCTCGCCGACATCCTGGAGTCGATCCGCGAGCTCGAGTACTACCGCAAAGCGGTGTTCATCTCCGAGCCCGGGCCCACCTCCACCGAGCTGAAAACCATCTCGGCCGACGTGGTGCGCGAATTCGGTTCGCGGATGTAATAGAATCTTCTATCGTTGCCACGCAATCGCGGTTGCGAGGTGAACATGGTGGATATAGCTCAGTTGGTAGAGCGCTGGCTTGTGGTGCCGGATGTCGCGGGTTCGAGTCCCGTTATTCACCCCATGGAGTGCGATGGCCCGGGTTTTCCCCGGGCCATCGTCGTCTCACGGAACGACAGGCGCGACAGGATGCTCATGGTCGAGATGGATGCGGAAGCCTTCGAAGAACTCGTCGGCGACGAACTCGATCACCTGCCCGACGACATGATGGACGGCCTCGACAACGTGGTGTTCGTGGTGGAAGACCGCCCGGAAGACGGGTCGCTGGATCTGCTCGGCCTCTACGACGGCGTCGCGCTCACCGAGCGCGGGCAGTACGGCTTCGGCGAGATGCCCGACCGCATCACGGTCTTCCGCGAGCCCCTGCTGGCGGTCTGCGCGGATGTCGACGAACTGCGCGATCAGGTGCACGTCACGCTGGTGCACGAGATCGCGCACTACTACGGCATCGACGACGAGAAGCTGCACGAGCTCGGCTGGGGCTGAAGGCGCCGTCCGCGCCCCGCGCCACCGCCGGAGGCGCGTTGTCGGCGGATGCACAGCAACTCGCAACCGAGTCGATACCCAGGAGGGTATGGTCGCGCCCGTAGCCTGGACGCATGGCAACTTCGGTCGGGCGCAAGGCGGTGCGCGCCGTCGTCGTCGTGCTCGGCGTGTTCGTGATCCTCGCGCTCGGGCTGTACGGCCCCGCGACGCTGGTCGGCCCCCTCCCGCCGGCAAACGCATCCGTCGACGAGACCGTGAGCGGCGCGGCGACCTCGGTGACCCCCACCATGCCCACCACGGGGGCGAGCGCGATCGTGGCCGACGTCGCGACTCCGGTGATCGCCTCGGCCGGCCTCACCGACGCGGTGCCGATGGGCGGATCGGCGAAGATCATCACCGCCCTCGTAGTGCTCGCGGCGAAACCGCTCGCCGCCGGCAGTCAGGGGCCTACGATCACGGTGTCGAAGGCCGATGCCGACGGCTACCAGAAATACGTCGCCGAGAGCGCCCGCACGGTGGCGGTGGCCCAGGGTGAGAACTGGACGCAGCGCGAGATGATGGAGGCGATGCTGCTCGGGTCGAGCAACAACCACGCCGACACGCTGGCCCGCTGGGCCTATGGCTCGATCGACGCCTATCTCGAGGCCGCCCAGGCCTGGCTCACCGCACGGGGCCTCACCGGCATCACCGTGGTCGATGCCACCGGGCTCGACGAGAACGACGTCGGCACCGCATCCGATCTCGCACGAGTGAGCGCGTTCGCCTTCTCCGAGGCCTCGATCTCGGAGATCATGGCCTCCGACGCCGACGACATCACGCTGCCGGGCAACCGGCGGGTCGACAACCTCGCGGCCTATCTGCCCGACCTCGGCTACACCGGCGTCTCGCGCAGCTACACCGACCAGGCCGGCATCTGCTACCTCTTCGCCCTGGCCGTGCCGGTGGCAGGGGCATCCGGGGCCGCGGCGACCGAAGCGACCGTCTACGGAGCATTCATCCGCGAGCCCGACTGGGACACCCTCGATGCCGACCTCGAAGCCCTCGCCGGCTCCGCGGCGGGCACGATCACGCAGACCGACGTGGTGACCGAAGGGCAGGCGTTCGTGACCTACACGACGCCCTGGGGCGAGACGGCCCACGGCGTGGCGATGGCCACGGAGTCGCGGATGCTCTGGGACGCCTCGGCCCTGCAATACAGCGTCGACGCGAAGCCGCTCAGCACCGGCGCCCAGGGCGAGCAGGTCGGCAGCGTCACGGTCACCACGCCCGACGGCGACGTCAACGTGCTGCTCGAACTCGACCGGCGCATCGGCGACCCGGGGCCGCTGTGGCGGCTGACGAATCCGGTGCCCGTGATCTCGGCATTCATCGAGTCGCGCACGCAGCACTGACCCGGCTCAGGTCGGCACGATCATCGTGGCGAGCTCGCGAGGGCTCTCTCGGCGCACGAAGAGCTGCCACTGGGCGTCCCAGCGGTCCCATTCCCGCAGGTAGCGTTCACCGTCACGGGCGATCGCGCGCGCCTTGCGGGTCTCGTCGTCGGTCTCGACCCAGATCGTGAGGTCGGCAAGGGCGGCGTTGCGCCGGGTGAGCGCGCCGCAGCCTTCGACGATGAGCGGATGCGACGGATCGACCCCACGCCACTCGGCCGGTTCGCCCGTGGTCCAGTCGTAGCGCTGCCAGCCCGCGGAGCGGCCTTCCCGCAACGGCTCGAGGAGGTGCTGCCGGATGTGCTCGCTCGCGGCGTCAAGGCCGTCCCAGCCGGGATAGACGTCGTCGAGGTGCACGACGACCGGCACGTCGGCGCCGACCCAGCGGTCGCGCATCCGGAGCGCGAGGTCGGTCTTGCCGGAGCCGCTCGGGCCGTCGATGAGGATCACGGTCATGAGGCGCTCATCCGATGATGAGGTTGAACGAGCCGGTCGCGACGGCGACGGCGATGGCGACCGCGCCGATGACGGCGCCGGCGACCACGAGGAGCCACTCGCGTGCGCCGAACGGCGACGGGCGGGCCCAGGTTCGCACCGTCGAGCCCCCGAATCCGCGCGCCTCCATGGCGGTGGCGAGCTTGCTGCCGCGCCGGATCGAGAGGACGAGGAGGGCGAAGGCCTGGCCGGCGAATCGGCGGACGCGGCCCGAATCGCCGAGGCCGCGGGCGCGGCGGGCGAGTTCGAGCTGGCGCCAGTCCTGCAGGAAGAGGCCGATCAGGCGCATCCCGGCCAGCGCACCGAGCACGAAGCGACTGGGCAGGTGCCAGACCTGGGCCAGGCCGTCGGCGAGATCGGTGGGGTCGATCGTGGCGAAGAGCACCACCGCCGGCAGACCGATCGCGAGGATGCGCAGCACCGTCGCGACGGCCAGGGAGATCGATCCGTCGCTGATCTCCATCAGCCAGAACTGCCAGTAGACCTGACCCGACGTCACGCCGTAGAGGAGGGTGGTCAGCCCGGCCAGGGGTGCGGCGATCCAGATCGCGAAGGTGCGGCGGAAGAAAGCGCGCGGCCCGAGGCCCGCCCAGACGAAGAGCACGCTTTCGAGCGCGAGCGCGACGGCCGCGGAGACCCAGTCGATGGTGACGAGCAGGATCGCGCTCAGCAGGAGCGAGGCGGCGAGTTTCGCCACGGGGTTGATCGAGTGGATGCGCTGGGTGCCGCGGGGCGGGGCGAGGACGGTCATGGGCGCACCGCCCCAGCGGGCTCGGTGGTGGCGGGGAGTTCGGCCCCCACCACGATCTCCTGATCGGCCAGGGCATCGACGAAGGCGCGGTCGTGGGTCACGGCGACGACGGCGGTGCCCCGGGCGAGTTGCTCGGCGAGAAGGCGCACGAGTTCGGCCCAGGTGCGGGAGTCCTGTCCGAAGGTCGGCTCGTCGAGCACGAGGATGCGCGGCCGGGCCACCAGGGCCGACGCGACCGACAGGCGTCGCTTCTCACCGCCCGAGAGCGTGTAGGGGTTGGCGCTGAGCAATCCGTCGAGACGGAGGCGGCCCGCCACCTCCGCGATGCGTTCCTCGATCTCCTCGGCGGACAGCTTCAAGGCCTTGAGCGAGATCTCGAGTTCGGCGCGCACACTTCCGGTGACGAACTGGTGCTCGGGGTCCTGGAACACCATCCCGATGCGGGTGAGCAACTCGCGCGAGCGCCACGCCATCGGCGAGGTGTCGGGCGACGACGCGCCGCGGCGACGACGGCCACTGGGACGGATGCCGGCGGCCAGCTCGGCCGACGCTTCAAGGACGCCTCCGGCCGGCGGGATGAGGCCGGCCAGGGTGAGCGCGAGGGTCGTCTTGCCGGCGCCGTTCGGCCCGGTGACGGCGGTCGCCTGCCCGGCGCGCAGCTCGAGACCGATCCCGCGGGCGACCGTCGTGCCCTCGACGCGCGCGACGTCGAGCCCACGGGCGGTGAGGAGCACGCCGCCGCGCTGATCCGCCGCTGGAGAGGCCGTCTCGGCGCCGAGAGCCGCGCGCACCGCACGAGTACTCTGACTGGACCCCGACTCGTCCCCGCGAGCGTCCGCCCGTTCCGCGGTGCCGCGGATGCGGCGATCCGCGCCGGCGACCGGCTCCGCCATTCCGTGGTGCGGGCGCGGCGCGTGCGTCGGCCGCGCCGGGCGACCGCCGAGCGGGTCGCGTCCCGGCACCCAGACTCCGCTGCGGGCGAGCTCGTCGCCCTGCTCTCCCAGCACGGTCGCGGGGTCGCCGTCGGCGAGCACTCCGCCGCCGGGCACCAGCACGACGACGCGGTCGACGACGTCGAGCCAGATGTCGACGCGGTGCTCGATCACCACGAATGTGGCCGCGGATTCGCGCACGACTGCGGCCACCGCATCCCGCACCTCCACGACGCCCTCGGGGTCGAGGTTCGCGGTGGGCTCGTCGAGCAGCAGCACCCCGGGCTGCATCGCGACCACACCCGCGAGCGCCACGCGCTGCTTCTGCCCGCCGGAGAGGTCGGAGGTGGGATGGTCGAGCGACAGGTCGAGCCCCACGTCGCCCAATGCCCGGCCGACCCGCTGCCAGATCTCCGGGCGCGGCACGCCGAGGTTCTCGCATCCGAACGCCACGTCGTCGCCCACACGGGCGAGCACGATCTGCGAATCGGGGTCCTGCATGACCAGTCCCGCTCGACCGCGGGTGTGGCGGGGATCGAGGCCGGCGACCTCGAGCGTGCCCTCTTCCTCCCCCTCGTCGGCCCCGCCGAGCACACCCGCGAACGCCTGGACGAGCGTCGATTTGCCGGCTCCGGATGCGCCGAGCAGCAGCACGCGCTCGCCCGGCTCGATCACCAGGTCGAGTCCGCGAACCGCCCACGACGAACGCCCTGCGTGCCGCCACCCCCAGCCCGCGGCGCGGAGGCCGGCGGGAGGGGGTGGTGCCGGCGTCGCCGGGTCGTGCCTCCGCGGCATCCGCTACGCCCTCGCCGTCACCTCGCGCCCGGAGGCGAAGCGGTTGAGCGCGCCGGTGCGGGCGAGCGCGCGCACCACCACCCACGACAGCAAGCCCGCGATCACGGCGCCGCCGATGGCGCCGCACACGACGTAGATGGTCTTGAAGTCCATGCCGTTACCGGCATACCAGAGGATCGAGTCGTTGATCCCCATGGCGAGGCCGGCGCCGGCGCCCGCGAGGATCGCGACGTAGACGCGGTAGTTCGCGTAGAGGAAGATCGCGAACACGATCTCGGCGCCGAGCCCTTGCACGATGCCGGAGACGAGCGTCAGCACTCCCCACTGGGTGCCGACGAGCGCCGAGACCACGGCGGCGACGAGCTCGGTGAAGACGGCGGCGCCGGGCTTGCGGATGATGAGACCGCCGAGCACGCCCGCGAACAGCCAGAAGCCGTAGACGAGCGACTGCGCACCGGGGAGGAGGGCCTCGAGAGGTGCGCTGACGGGGGTGTAGGTGAGGTTCCAGACCCAGAAGATGAGTCCGGAGGCGACGCCGATGACGCTGGCGACGACGATGTCGACGACCCGCCACCGGTAGGTGGTGCGGGTGCGGGATGCGGTTGTGGTGTGCACTGTACGTGCCCTTTCATTCAGTGGAAGGGGCACGGGTGGCTCGGGCGTAGGTGCTGTCCGCTCCGCGGACAGCCACCACGCCGAAACCCTGAGATGCCTCCCTGCGCTGGCATGATCCAGATCAGGTTCGACGGTCGAAGGTTGAGAACCTTCCTCTCAGCCCGGCTCACCGGACTCCCGTGTGCCCCCAGTATAGGCCCGCCCGTCCCCGCGCGACTCGTCCCGAACTGGGCAGAAATCGCCGAACGTGCCCAGTTAGGGACGAGTCGCACGACTCCGGGAGGGCGGAGCTGGGGATAACTCAGGATGGAGGCGCAGGCACGGGAGGATGGGTGGGTGCCCCGCAGAGATCCGCTTCCCGAGCCTCTGCGACGCGCGCCGTTCGCGCTGGCGCAGGCGCTCGCCCTCGGCGTGGGAACGGACCGGTTGCGCGGCGGCGACCTGGTACGTCCGTTCCGCGGTGTGCGCGTCGCCCGAGGCGGCCCGCCGTCCCTTGTCCGGCACTGCCATGCATACGCACGGCGGATGCGCGACGTCGAGTTCTTCTCGCACCTCACCGCAGCGGAGTTGTGGGGCGTGCCGCTGCCGACCGAGTGGTGTGATGGCGCTGACCTTCACGTCTCCACGGTCGGCCCACGACGTGCGGCCAAGGCTCGCGGCGTCATCGGGCATCAGATCTTCGACGAGCGCCTCGTGATTGCAACGCGGTACGGGCTGCCCCTCTCCGACGCCGCCACGACGTGGTGTCACCTGGCGGGTTCCCTGTCGGACGACGATCTCGTGGCGGCCGGTGACCATCTCGTACTCACCCCGGCAAGACAGGTGCCTCGCGACCCTCGCCCCTACTGCGCGCTCGAAGAACTGACAGAACGAGTTGCAGCATTCCGGGGACGCGGCAGTGTGCGCGCCCGGCGAGTCATCGCGCAGGTGCGCGACGGGGCCGAATCACGGCGGGAGACCCTGCTGCGATTGCGCCTGCTCGCCGACGGGCTACCCGAACCCGAGATCGGCGTCAACGTGTTCGACGCATCGGGAACGTGGATCGCCCGCGTCGACATGATCTACCCCGCGTGGAAGGTGCTCGTCGAGTACGACGGCGACCAACACAGAACGAGCACCGCTCAGTACGAACGCGACATCCGTCGCCTCGACGACCTGCGCGAGGCGGGCCATCGCGTCGTGCGCATCCGGAACTCCACCCTCGCGGTTGCACCCCGCCTCGTGGGCCACGCCCTCCGCGCTGCTGGCGCACCCGTGTGACTCGTCCCTAACTGGTCAAGAAGACGCGAAACTGCCCACTTAGGGACGAGTGAGATGGGCTTGGCGGGAGGGGGAGGTTACTTCTTGAGGGCGCGGATGATGCGGGAGAGCGACCAGCCGGCCGTGACGATGACGGGGATGGAGACCGCGAGGAGGGAGACGAGGTTGGGCTGGAACTCGGCCGCGCCATCGCGCGTGACGTAGGCGCCGATCGGGATCGAGACACCACCGCCGCCGAATCCCTCGCCGTTCGCGTCGCCCGCACCCAGCTTGTCGGATGACGCCACCGTCGCCCCGGGCGAGGATGCGGTGCCGTTGCCGCCACCGAAACCCGACCACACGAGCGCAACGGGAACGATGGTCGCCCCGTCGATCGTGACCGGATCGCCGTAGGCGGCTCCGACTCCGATGGTGCGGGTCGCGTCGGTGAGAGTCTCCACAAGGTTGGCCATGTGCCAACGCTACCGCGATCGCCCTCGACGGGATAGGTCCCGGAGACCACTCCGCAACCCCATGGGGCGGATGGCGATTCCGGGTAGCGTGGACCCCGACCCCGACAGGAGAACACATGCAATCGTGGCCAGGATCGGCCTACCCCCTTGGCGCCACCTACGACGGGAGCGGCACCAACTTCGCCCTCTTCAGCGAGGCGGCCGAGAAGGTGGAGCTCTGCCTCTTCGACGGAGACGGCACGGAGACCCGCGTCGAACTCGCCGAGGTGGATGCCTACGTCTGGCACGCCTACCTCCCTCAGGTGCAGCCCGGACAGCGATACGGCTACCGCGTGCACGGCGTCTACGACCCCGACAAGGGCTGCCGCGCCAACCCGAACAAGCTCCTGCTCGACCCGTATGCGAAGGCGACGAGCGGCGAGATCGATTGGGACCAGTCGCTCTTCTCCTACACCTTCGGCGACCCCGACTCGCAGAACGACGAGGACTCCGCCGGCCACATGATCTACGGCGTGGTGATCAACCCGTTCTTCGACTGGGCGGGCGATCGCAAGCTGCGCATCCCCTACAACGAGAGCGTCATCTACGAAGCCCACGTGAAGGGGCTGACCGAACTGCACCCGGATGTGCCCGAGGAGCAACGCGGCACGTATGCCGGCGTCGCGCATCCGGCCGTCATCGCGCACCTGGCCAAGCTCGGGGTCACCGCCATCGAGCTCATGCCCGTGCACCAGTTCGTCAACGACAGCGTGCTGCTCGACAAGGGCCTCAACAACTACTGGGGTTACAACACGATCGGCTTCTTCGCCCCGCACAGCTCCTACTCGGCGACCGGCGACCTCGGTCAGCAGGTGCAGGAGTTCAAGGGGATGGTGAAGGCCCTGCACGCCGCGGGGATCGAGGTCATCCTCGACGTGGTCTACAACCACACCGCCGAGGGCAATCACCTCGGGCCGACCCTGTCGTTCCGGGGCATCGACAACGCCGCCTACTACCGCCTGGTGGAAGACGACATGCGGTACTACATGGACTACACGGGCACCGGCAACACGCTGAACGTGCGGCATCCGCACTCCCTCCAGCTGATCATGGACTCGCTGCGCTACTGGGTGACCGAGATGCACGTCGACGGCTTCCGTTTCGACCTCGCGAGCGCACTGGCACGCGAGTTCTACGACGTCGACCGGCTGTCGACCTTCTTCGAGCTCGTACAGCAAGATCCGGTGGTGTCGCAGGTGAAGCTGATCGCCGAGCCGTGGGACGTCGGCCCCGGCGGCTACCAGGTGGGCAACTTCCCGCCGCAGTGGACGGAGTGGAACGGCAAGTACCGCGACACCGTGCGCGACTTCTGGCGCGGCGAGCCGAGCACCCTCGGCGAGTTCGCGAACCGCTTCACCGGCAGCGCCGACCTCTACGAGCACTCCGGCCGCCGGCCCGTGGCGAGCATCAACTTCGTCACCGCGCACGACGGATTCACGCTGCGCGACCTCGTCTCCTACAACGAGAAGCACAACGAGGACAACGGCGAAGACAACAACGACGGCGAATCGCACAACCGCTCCTGGAACAGCGGCGCCGAAGGCCCCACCGACGACCCGAAGGTGCTGGCCCTGCGCGCCCGTCAGCAGCGCAACTTCATCGCCACTCTCCTTCTGAGCCAGGGCGTTCCGATGCTGCTGCACGGCGATGAGCTCGGCCGCACCCAGCAGGGCAACAACAACACCTACGCGCAGGACTCCGAGCTCACCTGGATCCATTGGGACTCCGAGGACCAGCCGCTGATCGAGTTCACCGCCGCCGTCGCGCGGCTGCGGAAGGAGCATCCGACCTTCCGCCGCAGCCGCTTCTTCGACGGCCGGCCGGTCAAGCGCGGGAAGGGCGAACCGCTGCCCGACATCGTCTGGCTCGACTCGGATGCGAGCGAGATGCAGCCGGAGGACTGGGACTCCAACCTCTCCCGCTCGGTCGGCGTGTTCCTCAACGGCCAGGGCATCCGTGCCCGCGACGCGCGGGGCAATCCGCTCTTCGACGTGCACTTCCTGCTCTATTTCAACGCCCACGACGAGGAGCAGGTGTTCACCCTGCCCAGTGCCGAGTACTCGGACTCATGGGATGTCGTGATCGACACCGCGGGCGAAGCGGCCGACTCGCAGATCTTCGCCGCCTCCAGCGAGATGACCGTCGACGCCCGCTCGATGGTGGTGCTGCGGGTGCATCAGGAGCAGGAGGTGGAGCCCGATCATTCGGTGGCCGCCTCGCTCACCGCGCAGGCCGACTCCTCGGGCCAGATCGCTCCGACCATCCCGTTCGTGTCGTAGGAGCCCCGGATGCGCGCCCCCCGCTCCACCTACCGGTTCCAGCTCACGCCCGAGTTCACCCTCTGGGATGCGGCGCGCCTCGTGCCGTACCTGTCGCGACTGGGCGCGGACTGGGTCTACCTCTCCCCCGTGCTGCAGGCGGAGGAAGGCTCGCAGCACGGCTACGACGTGACCGACCACTCGCGGATCGACGAGTCGCGCGGAGGCCCGGACGGCTTGCGCGCCCTCTCGGATGCCGCGCACGGGGCGGGAATGGGAGTGCTCGTCGACATCGTGCCGAACCACGTCGGCGTCGCGACGCCGTCGGCGAACCCGTGGTGGTGGGATCTCCTGACCCACGGCCAGGGATCGCGCTACGCCGAAGCGTTCGACGTGGACTGGGAGGCGGGCGGCGGGCGCATCCGCATCCCGGTGCTCGGCGACGACTCGCTCGACGCCCTGCGGATCGAGCCGGACGGGCCCGGCGGCGCATCCGTTCTCGCCTACTACGACCACCACTTCCCGATCGCGCCGGGCACGGCCGATGACGGCGCCGACGCCCGCACCGTGCACGCCCGCCAGCACTACGAGCTGATGAACTGGCGTCGCGAGAGCGCGGAGCTCAACTACCGCCGCTTCTTCGCGGTGTCGTCGCTCGCGGCCATCCGGGTGGAGGAGCCGTGGGTGTTCGACGAGTCGCACGCCGAGATCGGACGCTGGTTCCGGGAGGGGCTCGTTGACGGCCTGCGGGTCGACCATCCCGACGGGCTCGCCGATCCGGGCGGCTATCTCGAGCGCTTGGCCGTGCTGACCGGCGGCGCCTACGTGCTGATCGAGAAGATCCTCGAGGGCGACGAACCTCTCGAACCCGACTGGCCGTCGGCCGGAACCACGGGATACGACGCGCTGGCCGGGATCGACCGCGTCTTCGTCGACCCGGCGGGTGAATTGGGGCTCACGGGGCTCGCCGCCGCTCTCGACCAGACGCCCTTCGATCTGCCCGCAGGCGACCCGGGCAATGAGCCGGCCGCCGCCGATCGCGACGACGTCGCCGACACCCGCGCCCGGCACGCCTGGCACACGCTCATCCACGGCACCAAGCGCGGCATCGCGGACGGCATCCTCCGTGCCGAAGTGCTGCGCCTCGCCCGCGACATCGAACGCGCCGGTGGACTCCCGACGCCGACCGACGACACGGTGGTGGCGGATGCCCTCGCGGAACTCCTGGCGTGTTTCGCCGTCTATCGCTCCTACCTGCCCAACGGCCGCGAGCACCTCGACCACGCCCTCGCGCTCGCCCGCGACAACCGTCCCGACCTCGACGCCGTGCTGGTCGAGACCGCGGAGGTGCTGGGCCGCACGGGCACGGCCCCGAGCATCCGGTTCCAGCAGACCTCCGGAATGGTGATGGCCAAGGGCGTCGAGGACACCGCGTTCTACCGCTTCACCCGGCTCACCAGCCTCACCGAGGTGGGCGCCGACCCCGATCAGTTCAGCCTCGGTACGGAGGAGTTCCACGCTGCCCAGCGCCGCCGTCTCGACGGCATGCCCGATTCGATGACCACACTGTCGACCCACGACACCAAGCGTTCGGAAGACGTGCGGGCCCGCATCTCGGTGCTCGCCGAGATCCCCGACGGCTGGGCGGGCACCCTCTCGAAGCTCCGCAGCCTCCTCCCCCTGGGTGACGGCTCGTTCGAGAACCTGCTCTGGCAGGCGCTCCTGGGCGCTTGGCCGCTCTCCCGCGAGCGCGCGCAGGCCTATGCGCTGAAGGCCGTTCGGGAGGCCGGCGTCTCCACGAACTGGCTCGACCCGGACGAGGAGTTCGAACAGCGGATGGCGAACGCCATCGATGCGGTCTACACCGACCCGATCCCGCGTGGGGTGCTCGAGAGCCAGCTCGCCTCCATCCGGGCTGCGGGCTGGAGCAACGCCCTCTCGGCCAAGCTCGTGCAGCTCACCACCACCGGCGTGCCCGACGTCTACCAGGGCAGCGAGCTCTGGGACCTGTCGCTGGTCGACCCCGACAACCGCCGGCCCGTCGACTACGACGAGCGCAGCGAGCTGCTCGGCATCCAGGAGGCCGGCGAACTGCCCGAGGTCGACGAGACCGGCGCCGCCAAGCTGCTCGTGGTGTCGACGGCGTTGCGCGTGCGGCGCGACCGCCCCGAGCTGTTCACGGGTTACCAGGGGCTCGAGGCGCGCGGCTCGGCGGCCGAGCACGTGCTGGCCTTCGACCGCGGCGGCGCTGTGACCGTCGCCACCCGGCTTCCGCTCGGCCTCGCGCGGCACGGCGGGTGGGACGACACCACGCTCGAGCTGCCCGAAGCCGGCAACGGCTACGTCGATGCGTTCACGGGGCGCATCTTCGGCGACCGCGAGGTGCGACTCGCGGCCGTGCTCGAACGCTACCCGGTGGCCCTGCTGGAGAGGATCGACGAGCGATGACGAAGCGTGATTTCGACGTCTGGGCACCCCGCGCCGAGCGGGTGGAGCTCGTCCTCGGCGACGATACAAGCCGGGGTGCGGCCGACGGAACGGGCAGCGGACCGCGCACCGCGCATCCGATGACCCGCGGCGACGACGGCTGGTGGCACGCCGGCTCCGACGCGCCGGAGTGGCACGCCGGGCTCGACTACGGCTACCTGCTCGACGGCGCGGGGCCGTATCCCGACCCGCGTTCCCGTCGCCAACCCCAGGGCGTGCACGGTCTCTCGCGCACCGACGATCCCGCCGCCTACGAATGGCACGACGGAGACTGGCGAGGCGCCCCCCTCGACCGCGCCGAGATCTACGAGCTGCACATCGGCACCTTCACCCCCGAGGGCACGCTCGACGCCGCGACAACGCGTCTCGACCACCTGCGTTCGATCGGCGTCACCCACGTCGAGCTGCTGCCCGTCAACGGCTTCAACGGCACGCACAACTGGGGCTACGACGGGGTCTCCTGGTTCACCGTGCACGAGGGCTACGGCGGGCCGGATGCGTACCGCCGCTTCGTCGACGCCTGTCACGCGGCCGGTCTGGCCGTCATCCAGGACGTCGTCTACAACCACCTCGGTCCGAGCGGCAACTACCTGCCGCTGTTCGGCCCCTACCTCAACGACGCCTCGAAGAACACCTGGGGCACCTCGGTGAACCTCGATGACGAGGGCTCGCCGGAGGTGCGCCGCTTCATCATCGACGACGCGCTGATGTGGCTCGGCGACTACCACGTCGACGGCCTGCGGCTGGATGCGGTGCACGCCCTCGTCGACAACGGTCCGGTGCACCTGCTGGCCGAGCTCGCGGCCTCGGTCGACGAGCTGTCGGCGGCCACCGGCATCCGGCGCGCCCTGATCGCGGAATCGGATCTCAACGACCCGGTGATGTTCCTCGAGCGCGACGAGGGCTACGGCCTCGACGGGCAGTGGAGCGACGACTTCCACCATGCGGTGCATGTGAACCTCACCGGCGAGACGAGCGGCTACTACGCCGACTTCGACTCGGTCGGCGCCCTGGCGAAGGTGCTGACGCGCGGGTTCTTCCACGACGGAACCTGGTCGAGCTTCCGCGGCCGGATGCACGGGGTCGAGCTCGACCGCACCCGCACGGCTCCCTGGCGACTCGTCGTGGCCTCACAGAACCACGACCAGATCGGCAACCGTGCGGTCGGCGACCGGCTGACCGCCACGCTCTCGCCCGACGACCTCGCGATCGCCGCCGCGCTCACGCTGCTCGGGCCGTTCACGCCGATGCTCTTCATGGGCGAGGAGTGGGCGGCGTCGACGCCGTGGCAGTTCTTCACCTCGCATCCGGAGCCCGAGCTCGGCCGGGCGACCGCCGAGGGGCGCATCGCGGAGTTCGCGAAGATGGGGTGGGACGAGTCGGTGGTGCCCGATCCGCAGGATCCGGCGACATTCGAGCGTTCGAAACTCGACTGGGCCGAGATCGGCGACCCGGCGCATCCGGAGCACCGCGCCGTGCTCGAGGTCTACCGGGCGCTCGCCGCCATCCGCGCCACCCTGCCGCCGGGCGAGGAACTGCGGCTCGCCGACGTGCGCGTCGACTTCGACGAGCAGCAGCGCTGGCTGGTGCTCGAGCGCCCACCGCTCGTGCTCGCCGTGAACCTCTCGGATGCCCCGCTCGACCTGACGACGATCGCCCCGCGGTTCGGCGCACCTCTCTTCTCGTCGCACGAGCACCTGCGCGGCGAGCCCCTCCCGTCTGCCCTGGCCTCGCTCGCCCCGCACTCCGTGGCGGTGTCCTCCCCCGCCTGATCCCGACTTCTTGCCCCCTCCCGCCCCAAAATCGCCGAAGAAGGGCGGGAGGGGGCAAAAGGATCGGGGGGGGTCAGCGACGGGTGCCGTTGCGGTCGGCGGTCTCGCCGGACTTCGGGGCGTTCACCAGGGAGGCGGGGCGGACCGAGTCGGTGCCGAACTTGGCCGTCACGCGGTCGATGGTGAGCTCGGCGTCGCGCCAGCCCTCCGAGGGTGCGCTCTCGTCGGCCCACAGGGCCGGTTGGTGCACCGACGAGCCCGCCGCCGAGAGCTGTTCCACCCGCACGCCGATCAACCGGATTGCCTCGCCCCGCGCGCCGACGGCCTCATAGATCGCCGTCACCTCGTCGAAGATGCGCTTTCCGAGGTCGGTGGGCTCGGACAGGGTGCGCGACCGCGAGATGGTGGTGAAGTCGGCGAAGCGCAGCTTCAACGCCACGGTGCGGCCCATGAGCCCGGCCGACCGCAAGCGCACGGCCACCCGGTTCGACTGGTGCAGCAGCTCGCGGCGCAGCACCTCGGGCGAGCGCTCGTCGACATCGAAGGTGCGCTCGTGGCCGACGCTCTTCTCCTGGCTGACCGTCTCGACCGACCGCGTGTCGATGCCGAGCGCGAGTTCGTGCAACTTCGACCCGGTCGCCTCTCCCACCGCACGCACCAGCGCGTCGAGAGGGGTGTCCGCGATGTCGCCCACCGTGCGCAACCCGAGTCGCTCGAGCTGCTCGGCCGTCTTGCCGCCCACGCCCCAGAGCGCCCGCACGGGCAACGGATGCAGGTAGGCCAATACCTCCGAGGGACGGATGACGAGCATGCCGTCGGGCTTGGCCCGGCCCGAGGCCAGCTTGGCCATGAACTTGGAGGGCGCGACCCCGATCGAGCACGGCAGCCCGGTCTCGTCGAACACGCGGGCTCGCAGCCGTGCGGCGATGACGTCGGACTCCCCGAGCAGGCGCCGGGCGCCGGCCACGTCGAGGAACGCCTCGTCGATGCTCAGGGGCTCCACCAGGGGTGTCACCTCGCGGAACAGGGCCATCACCGTCTGCGACGCCTCGCGATAGAGGTGCATGTGCGGTTCGAGCACGATGGCCTTGGGACACAGTCGCAGCGCGGCGCCGACCGGCATCGCCGAGTGCACTCCGAAGGCGCGCGCCTCGTAGGTGGCGCTGGTCACGACCGCTCGCGGCGAGTGCCCGCCGACGATCACGGGTTTGCCCCGGAGTTCCGGATGCGACAGCAGCTCCACCGAGGCGAAGAACGCATCCATGTCGACGTGCAGGATCGACGGACTCGGCTCACCGATCCGCCCGACGCCATCCATACTCCCGAGCCTAAGCGGAACGGCGGACAGCTGCGCCGATGCGGGCACCTCGGATGCAGCCTCCGCATGGCGTTCTCCCAGAGATCGTCCAGATAGTGGGAAAATACTGATCGACGCCCGGCCACCGCCGGACGCGCGCGCCGAGCCGACAGGATCCACCCGTGAAAGCACTCCTCGACGTGGGACTCCTGTCCGGGCCCTTCGTCATCGCGGTGTACGCGGCAGCCGCGATCTCCGTACTGCTCCTGCTGTTCGTGCGCCCCGGACCGCGCTGGCGGCTCTCGCACTGGATGCTCGTGGCGCTGCTCGCCGCGATTCTCGGCGCGGCCGTCGGCCTCGGCCTCACCTGGCTGCTCAACGACACGCTCGACCTGTTCGGCGCCGAGCTCACCCCCGTGGTGCGGGTCTGGATCGCCCTGGGCTTCGCCGGTTTCGGCATCGCGATCGCCTCGTTCTGGCGTGCGACCTGGAAGCGCGTGGTCGCGTCGATCCTCGCCATCGTGCTCTTCGCCGGCGCGACGGCGATGACCATCAACATCGACTTCGGCCAGTACCCTACGGTGCGCAGCGCTCTCGGCCTCAGCGCCTACGCCGGCGAAGTGCTGCCGGCGGTCGCGACGGCGGATCCGGCCACCCAGCCCACGATCGCGACCTGGACGGCTCCGGCCGGGATGCCGACCCAGGGCTCCGTCGGCATGGTGACCATCCCCGCGACGAAATCCGGATTCCACGCTCGTCAAGCCGTCGTGTACCTGCCGCCGGCCGCGCTCACGGCGAACCCGCCGAAGCTCCCGGTGCTGATCATGCTGTCGGGCCAGCCGGGCAGCCCGGATGCGCCCCTCCAAGCCGCGAAACTCCGCCAGAGCCTGGACGCCTACGCCGCCGCCCACCAAGGCCTCGCGCCGATCGTGGTGTCGCCCGACCAGCTGAGTGCGCCCGACGTCAACCCGATGTGCGTCGACTCCCCCATCGGCAACTCGGCCACCTACCTCACGGTCGACGTGCCGGCCTGGATCACCGCGAACCTCCCCGTGCTCCCGGGCCCGCACTACTGGGGCATCGGCGGCTACTCCCAGGGCGGAACCTGCTCGATCCAGCTCGGCGCCGCGCATCCGGAACTCTTCGGAGCGATCCTCGACGCCTCGGGCGAGGAGTTCCCGAAGATCGGCGACGCTCAGACCACCATCGACAAGGGCTTCGGCGGGGATGCGGCGAAGTACGCCGCCGCCTACCCGGCCGCCATCATGGCCGCGCACGCGCCCTACAGCGACATGTTCGCGGTGTTCGGCGTGGGCAGCGCCGACAGCGCCTACATGCCGGGCATCAAGACCCTCTATGCCGACGCGCAGGCCGCCGGAATGACGGCGACCTACCTCGAATCACCGGGCAGTGCGCACGACGCGACCACCTGGACCTACGTGTTCCAGCAGGGCCTCGGGCTGATCGCCGACCACTGGGGCTTGAACCGGTGACGCGGTGACGAGAGCTCCGGATGCCCGCCGCCGGCTCCTGCGCGAGACCGGGCGCTGGGCGCGCTCCATCCCGGTCACCTGGGCGGTGCTCGGCCTGGTGCTGGCCGCGAGCATCGTGCGGATGTCGATGCACCCGGGGAGGGCGCGCGGCGGCATCGACGCCTTCGTGTCGACCGGGTTCGACACCGTCTTCGTCAACCACGACTGGATCTCGACCATCACCTCGGTGTTCTTCGTCTGGAACCCGCTGCTGCTCGTGTTCGTGGTGGCCGCGATCGTGATCGGCCTCGGCTGGTCCGAACGCCGGATGGGCCACGGGCGCACGGTGCTGGCGTTCGTGGTGGTGACGGTGCTCGGCATCGTGCTGGGGCTCGTCACCCAGGCTCTCGGCGTCGGGCTCGACCTCTACTCGGCCGAGATCACCCGCACGCACCGCACGGTCGATCCGATCATCGCCGTGGTGGGGGTGGTGATGGCCGCGAGCGCCTTCGCCGGCCCGCTGCTGAAGCGACGCGTGCGGATCGTCGGCTTCGCGGTCATCCTCGTCTTCGTGCTCTACTCGGGGCAGCCCTCCGACGTCTACCGGCTGTTCGCCGGCGTGGTCGGGCTCTTGCTCGGGATGCTCTTGGCCCGCACACCGCTGGTCGTGCGCCGCCCCCGGGCCACCCGGCGCGAGACCCGCACCCTGCTCGCCGCCGTGGTGGCGGTGACCGCGCTGGGCCCCCTCGTCACCATCGCCGCGCCCGCCGGCACCGGTGCGCTCAACCCGCTCGGGCTGCTCTTCCGCGATCCCCTGCGCGACTACGCGGCCATCGCAGCCCACTGTCAGACGGGTGACTACACGCGGCATTGCGTGAACGCGCTCGCCCTCTCGCGCCTCGACGGGCCGGGGGCGGTGCTGCTCACCCTCCTCCCCCTGCTGGCCCTCCTCGTCTCAGCCTGGGGCATCCAGCGCGGCCGGCGGGTGGCGCTCTGGCTGGCGGTGTGGATCAATCTGGCGCTGGCGTTCCTCGCAGCGGTCTACTTCGGCTTCCTGCCGCTGCTGTCGAGCTCGGAGTACACCGCATTCCAGACGGCCGCGGCCGACGACTTCCGCGCCTTCGAGACCGTCTCGGCGCTCGTTCCACTCGTCATCGCCCTGACATTGGTGGCGTCGCTGCGCCTGTTCCCGGCCGAGGTGGGCGCGGGATCGACGCTACGGTTCTTCGCCTTGGTGGCGGCGCTCTTCGTCGGCCTCTCGATCGTCTACCTCGTGATCGTCTACGCGGCACGCGACCAGTTCAGGCCGGTGGCCGAACTCGGCGACCTGTTGCTCGATCTGCCGGAGCGATTCGTGCCGGTGGGCTTCCTCTCCTTCGAGCCGAAGGACATCTTCCCCGTCGGCCCGGTGGCCGTCATCGCTTCGCAATGGGTCGGTCCGGTGTTCTGGGCGGCGACGATCGTCGCGGCATTCCTCGGCATGCGACACGTGCATCCGCTCGGCGCGGTCACCGACGAGGCCCGCGTGCGCGACCTGCTCTTCACCGGCTCGGGCGGCACGTTGTCGTGGATGACGACCTGGACGGGCAACCACTACTGGTTCGCGCCCGGCGGCGCGGTGGCCTACCGCGTCGTGAACAACGTGGCGATCACGACCGGGGATCCGCTCGGGCCGCCGGAGACGCATCCGTCGACCGCCTTCGCCTTCGCCACCTACTGCACCGACCGCGGCTGGACGCCGGCGTTCTACTCGGTGACGGACGTCGTGCGCGATGCCCTGGGCGAGGGTGGCTGGTCATCGTTGCAGGTGGCCGAGGAGACCGTCGTGCATCCGGCCGAGTGGTCACTCGAGGGCAAGAAGATGCAGGACATCCGCACCTCGATCAACCGGGCGGCCAAGGAAGGCGTGCGGGCCGAGTGGCGCAGCTACTCCGAGCTCGGGCCGTTCGTCACCGGGCAGATCCGCGAGATCTCGGAGCTCTGGGTGGCGGAGAAGGACCTGCCCGAGATGGGTTTCACGCTCGGCGGTCTCGATGAGTTGATCGCACCCGAGGTGCGCCTCATGGTGGCTCTCGACGACGACAACCGGGTGCAGGGGGTGACGAGCTGGCTGCCCACCTACTCCGCGGGTCGCGTGGTGGGCTGGACCCTCGACTTCATGCGCCGGCGGCCCGACAGCATGAACGGCCTGATGGAATTCCTCATCGCGCAGACCATCCTGCGCGCCCGCGACGACGGCGTCGGCTTCGTGAGCCTCTCCGGTGCACCCCTCGCCGTCGCCGGTGACGGGAGCGAACAGCAGTCGACGGGCATCCTGCCGTTCCTCAGCCGCACGCTCGAACCGGTCTACGGATTCCGCTCCCTGCTGCGGTTCAAGATGAAGTTCCAGCCCTCATTCCACCAGCTCCACCTGGTCTACCGCGACCCGCTCACCCTGCCCGCGATCGGATTCGCTCTCGCTCGCGCCTACTTGCCCACGCTGTCGGCCCGCCAGGCGGTTCGCGCACTCTCCGGTCGGGAGTAAGTTGTAACGTATGAAGTATCGATACCTCGGTCGCAGCGGCCTCAAGATCTCCGAGATCACCTACGGCAACTGGCTGACCCACGGGTCGCAGGTCGAGAACGACATCGCGACGCGATGCGTGCAGGCGGCTCTGGACGCCGGGATCACCACCTTCGACACGGCGGATGCCTACGCCAACACGGCCGCCGAGACGGTGCTGGGCGACGCCCTCGCCGGCCAGCGGCGCGAGTCGCTCGAGATCTTCACGAAGGTCTACTTTCCCACCGGCGAGATGGGCCCGAACGACACCGGCCTCTCGCGCAAGCACATCAGCGAGTCGATCAACGCCTCGCTGCGCCGTCTCAAGACCGACTACGTCGACCTGTACCAGGCGCACCGCTACGACTACGAGACACCGCTCGAAGAGACGATGCAGGCCTTCGCCGACATCGTTCGCCAGGGCAAGGCGCTCTACATCGGCGTGAGCGAGTGGAACGCGCAGCAATTGCGCGACGCACACGCGCTCTCGAAGCAGCTCGGCTTCCAGCTCATCTCGAACCAGCCGCAGTACTCGATGCTCTGGCGCGTCATCGAGGAAGAAGTCGTGCCCACCTCGCGCGAGCTCGGCATCTCGCAGATCGTCTGGTCGCCGGTCGCCCAGGGCGTGCTCACCGGCAAGTACCTGCCCGGTCAGCCGGCCCCTGAGGGCAGCCGCGCCACCGATGACAAAGGCGGTGCCGACATGGTGAAGACCTGGATGCGCGACGAGGTGCTCGAGCGCGTGCAGCTCCTCGCGCCGGTGGCTTCCGACCTCGGACTCACGCTCGCGCAGCTCGCCATCGCCTGGGTGCTCTCGAACGACAACGTGGCCTCGGCGCTCATCGGCGCCTCCCGGCCCGAGCAGGTCGAGTCGAACGTGAAGGCCTCGGGTGTGACGCTCCCGCCCGAGGTGCTGGGGCAGATCGACGAGATCATCGGCGACCTGGCCGAGCGCGACCCGGCGCAGACGAAGTCGCCGGCGCACCGCCTGGTCTAGGCGTCCGCGACTCCGCCGCACCGCCGAAGTGCGTCCTGGCAATCAGGGGGCGGCGACCTCGCGAGCCAGCAGGGCCACCACGACGCTGCCGCCCTTGGTGGCCTGGCGGCCGACCTCCCGAAAGCCCAGGCGCGCGTGGAACGCGAGCGAACCCGGGTTCGGCGGCTCGACGTTGACCTCGCAGTCGACCTCGGCGGCCCCTCCGGCGCGGGCCGCAGCGAAGACGGCCTCGTAGAGCACGGCACCGAGGCCGGCGCTGCGGTGCCCGTCGGCCACGACGATCCGGTCGACGTAGAGAAACCCTTCGCCGCGCTCGCTGAACCAGCGGTAGTTCTCGCTCGCGTAGTCGAGGCCGGGCGGCAGGGCCAGCACGAAGCCGAGCACGGCGTCCGGATGCGCGGGGTCGGGATGCGCCGCATCGACGACCGCCACGGCCAGCTGCGCCTGCCCGACGAGGGTGCTCATCTCCGCCTCGTCGATGTCGTTCACCGCGGGGACCGCCGCGCGATTGAGCGCGACGAGCCGTTCGACGTCGGATCGGGAGAGCGGACGGATGGCCGGGGCCGCGGACGGAGATGACACACCGCGACCCTATCGGCTGTTCGCTTGCCGCGTACCGGGTGCCGCGTTCGCGGATCGGAGGAATGCGCATCCGGGCCCCGTCATTGACAATAGAGATCGAAGGAGACCCGCATGACCGCCACCCGCACCCCGAAGACCGAGGCGACGACCTGGTTGCGCCTGCAGGAGCGTGCCCATCGCGAATTCGCGATCCGGGTCGCCGCCGTGACCGATTGGGAGGCGCCGACTCCCGACACCGACTGGAACGTCGCTCAGCTCGTGAGTCACGTCATCGAGGAACAGCAGTGGGTGCCGTGGCTGCTCTCCGGGCTCACCACGAGACAGGCCAAGGGCCGCTTGATGCCGCTGAGCGACGACCTCACTCACGAATGGCACCGGTATTCGCTCGCCGCCACGATCGCCTGGCACGACGCCTCGCCCGACGACCGGGTGAACCTGTCGTACGACACGGTGGCGGCGATCGACTACCTCAAGGAGCAGGTCTCCGACGTCACGATCCACACCTGGGATCTGGCGCGCGCCGTCGGAACCGACGAGCGGATCGACGAGGAGCTCATCGAGCACGTCTGGACCGTGTTCGCACCGCAGAAGGAGACCCTCCAGGCGAGCGGCCTCTACGCGTCACCCGTACCCGTGGCGGATGACGCGCCGCTGCAGTCGCGCCTGCTCGCGCTCACCGGACGCGACGACCGGGTGGTGGTCTGAGGCTCCTGCCCGATCGCCGCTGGTTCGTCGCAGCTTCGCAAGTATCGTCATGCCGCCCCGTTCTAGCGTGAGGGCATGAGAACAGAAGCACTCGAATCAGCGCTGACCGTGGTCGGACTCCCGCTCCGCACCTCGAACGAGGCGGCCGCGACGACCATCCCGCCGCACTGGGAGGCCTTCTCGACCGCCGGTGGCACCGAGCAGGTACCGGGCCGGCTCTCCGAGGACGTGTTCGCGGTCTACACCGACTTCGAGCACGAGGGCGTGTCCAACTCCGGCTACTACACCCTGGTGATCGGATGCCGCGTGGCCCATGACGCCGCTCCGCCGGCCAGCCTTGTGCGGGTCGTGGTGCCGGCATCCGATCGGGTGGTCTTTCCGGTCGCGGCCGGCCGGTCGGATCTCGTCGGAGCCGCGTGGCAGGAGATCTGGGCCCGCACGGACCTGCCGAAGACCTTCGTGGCCGACTACGAGCGGTATGCTCCCGACGGAGGGATCGAGATCTCGATCGGAGTGACGACGCCGCAGTGAACAGAGCCGACTACGTGCGCCAGGTCGTCGCGGTGTCCGATTTCATCTACGAGCATCTCGACGAAGATCTCGACCTGAACCGACTGGCCGAGGTGGCCCACGTGTCGCCGTTCCACTGGCACCGCATCTACCGGGCGATGTGCGGGGAGACCGCGGCTGCGACCGTGCGGCGCCTGCGACTGCAGCGCGCGGCCGACTACCTGGCCGGCACGACGCTGACGGTGCGGGAAGTGGCGGCCCGCAGCGGGTTCGCGAGCACCGAGGTGTTCTCGCGCTCCTTCTCGGCCGCGTACGGCATGCCGCCGGCACAGTACCGCAGTGTCGGTGCGCATGTGCAGTTCCGGGCGGGCACCGGGGTACCCGGGCCGACGGCTGCTTCTGGCCCAACCGCCGACGATCCCGGAGAGCCGTCCGCCGGGTCCGAGACCCGCGCGGTGGCCGCAGCCGCGCAACCTGCCGCCGCAGGCCGTCATCCGGTCGCGATCCGCGGGATCGAGGCCCGGGTCGTCGCGACCTCGCCGCACCGCGGTTCGTACCTCGACATCGGCCGCGTCTTCACACGGGTGCGCCAGGAGCTCGCCGTCGGCGGCGTCGAAGGGCGGATGCTCGCGGTCTACTACGACGACCCGGATGCGACCGACGCCCACGAACTGCGCTCCGCCGCCGGAGTCGTGGTCGCCGCCGATCACGCCGTTCCACCGTCGCTCGAACTCCTCGAGCTCCCCGCCGGTGAGTACGCGGTGCTCAGCTACCGCGGACCGTACGCCTCGATGCACGCGGCCTACACCTGGCTCTACGGTTCTTGGCTGCCGTCGAGCGGACGCACGCCTGGCGATCAACCAGTGGTCGAAGAGTACCTCACCGACCCGGCGACCACGGCGCCCGGCGAGCTCCGCACCGACATCCTGCTGCTCCTGGAATGAACTCGGGGCGTCACCGCCGCCCGCTCGTGCTAGCTCCGCAATTCGGAGGGCCGGCGATACGCCGTCGAGCCCGCCGGGCGGTAGACCAGGTCTTTCGGATGCGCCGCGCAGAGCTCGATGAGCAGCGCATCCAGATCGATGCGGAGGATCTCCAGCTCGGAGACGATCGAGGAGGGCCGTTCGTCGACGTTCTCGATGAAGATGTTGCACGCCGCGACCATGTAGTTGAGGGGGTTCCACGCAGTGGAACGCGGGCGCAGCGACTTGCGCGCCGTGCGGATCTCCTTGCGCAGGAGCACCACCGAGCGCATCACGCGATTGAGGTCGGAATCGGGGTCGGCGCGGTCGATCGAGAGTGGCGCCGCGCTCTGCTCGGGTGAGAGCGCACGGCGGGAGCCGATCTCGATGGTGAGCAGGCGGAGCGCGTTCACCTCGGCGATGCGCTCGACCCGCCGGCCCTTGCCGCGATCGATCAGCAGTGCCAGGAGAGCCCCGCCGGTGACGCTGATCGTCGTCACGATGATCTGGGCTACGAGAACGTCCATACCGTCACTCTACGAGCCACCACCGACACCCGAACGGGGGTCGACGGCGCGCCTCTCCGTCCCGCTCGACCCGCACATCGAGCCGCAGCAATGGAACGCGATCGAACGCGACAGGCCCTACTCGACGACCCAGGGTGACGGCGAGGCCGCGCGAGCGACCTCACCGGAACACGTCGCCTGCGCCGCACAGGGGACGGCGCAGCAGGAAGCCGCCGCGAAGCAGCGGCCTCCTGAACTATTCAGCGGCCCTCTCGATGACCAGTTCGCGCACGCGAGCCGCGTCGGCCTGGCCCTTCATGGCCTTCATGACCGCACCGATCACCGCGCCGGCGGCCTGCACCTTGCCGTCTTTGATCTTGGCGAGCACGTCGGGCTGGGCCGCGAGCGCCTCGTCGATGGCGGCGATCAGCGCACCGTCGTCGGACACCACGGCGAGACCGCGCGCATCCACGACCTTCTGCGGCGAACCCTCGCCGTCGATGACGCCCTCGAGCACCTGGCGGGCCAGGCGGTCATTGAGCGCTCCGCTGTCGATCAGGGAGACCAGGGCGGCCACGTCGGACGGTGAGACGAGCGATGCGGCTTCGGCCCCACGAGCGTTGGCGAGACGCGAGATCTCACCCGACCACCACTTGCGGGCGGCCTGGGGGGACGCCCCGGCGGCGACGGTCTCGGAGACCTCGACCAGGAGACCGGCGTTCTGCACGTCTTGGAACTCGAGGTCGGTGAAGCCCCACTCCTGCTTCAGCCGGCGCCGGCGAGCGGCGGGCGGCTCGGGCAGGGCGGCCCGCAACTCCTCGATCAGCTCGGCCGACGGCACGACGGGCAGCAGGTCGGGCTCGGGGAAGTAGCGGTAGTCGTCGGCGTCCGACTTCGGCCGGCCGGCCGAGGTGGCGCCGGTGTCTTCGTGCCAGTGCCGCGTCTCCTGGATGATGGTGCCGCCGTCAGCGAGGATCTGCGCCTGCCGCTGGATCTCGTAGCGCACCGCGCGCTCCACCGAGCGCAGCGAGTTGACGTTCTTGGTCTCGGTGCGCGTGCCGAGCTTCTCCTGGCCGTAGGGGCGCAGTGAGACGTTGGCGTCGCAGCGCAGGTTTCCGCGCTCCATCCGAGCATCCGAGATGCCGAGTGCCACGACGATGTCGCGGATCGTGGCGACGTACGCTTTGGCGAGCTCCGGCGCATCCGCACCGGCGCCGAAGATCGGCTTGGTGACGATCTCGACCAACGGCACGCCGGCCCGGTTGTAGTCGACCAGCGAGTACTCGGCGCCCTGGATGCGCCCGGTCGCGCCGCCGACGTGGGTCAGCTTTCCCGCGTCTTCCTCCATGTGCGCGCGCTCGATCGGCACCGTGAACGTGCGGCCGTCAGCGAGCTCCACGTCGACCGAGCCCTCGAAGGCGATCGGCTCGTCGTATTGCGAGATCTGGTAGTTCTTCGCCAGGTCGGGATAGAAGTAGTTCTTGCGCGCGAAGCGGCTGGAAGGGGCGATCGAGCAGCCGAGCGCCAGCCCGAGGCTGATGCTGTAGCGCACGGCCTGGCCGTTCACCACGGGCAGCGATCCGGGCAGACCCAGGTCGACCGGCGTGATGTTCGTGTTCGGCTCGCCGCCGAAGTAGTTCGGCGCGGTCGAGAACATCTTCGTGCGGGTGTTGAGCTCGACGTGCACCTCGAAGCCGAGCACCGGCTCGAAGAGTTCCAGGGCCTTGTCGAAGTCCATCAATTTCGCCTTCGCCATCAGACGGCTCCTTCCTGTGCCGCGGCCATCTCGCCCGGAGCGAGATCGGGAGCGAGGCTGATCAGTGTGTGACCCCAGGCCTGCTCGAGCAGGGCTTCGAGCGCACCGCCGACGTTGTAGAGGCGGGCGTCTTCGCGAGCGGGGGCGAGGAACTGGATGCCGACGGGCAGACCGTCCTCCCGGGCCAGGCCGACGGGCAGCGAGATGCCGGGGATGCCGGCGAGGTTGGCAGGGATCGTCGCGATGTCGTTGAGGTACATCGCCATCGGGTCGCCCGTATTCTGACCGAGCTTGAACGCGGTGGTCGGCGCCGTGGGCGAGACGAGCACGTCGGCCTGCTCGAACGCGGCCGCGAAGTCGCGCTGCACGAGGGTGCGCACCTTCTGGGCGCTGCCGTAGTAGGCGTCGTAGTAGCCGGCGCTCAGCGCATAGGTGCCGAGGATGATGCGGCGCTTGGCCTCGGCGCCGAAACCGGCCTCGCGAGTGGCCGACATGACGTCTTCGACGGTGCCGCCGCCCGGCGGGTTGACCCGCAGGCCGAAGCGCACCGAGTCGAACTTCGCCAGGTTGCTGGAGGCCTCCGCAGGCATGATCAGGTAGTAGGCCGCGATCGCGTATTCGAGGCTCGGCAGGCTCACGTCGACGATCTCGGCGCCCGCAGCCGCGAGCACGTCGAGCGCCTCCCGGAAGCGCTCGAGCACACCGGTCTGGAAGCCCTCGCCGTCGAGCTGCTGGATGACGCCGATCTTCAGGCCCTTCACGTCGGCGCGGCGCACGGCCTCGGCCATGCTCGGCCAGGCATCCGTGAGGGAGGTCGAATCGAAGGGGTCGTGTCCGGCGATGACGTCGTGCAGCATCGCGGAGTCGAGCACGGTGCGGCTGACCGGGCCGATCTGGTCGAGGCTCGAGGCCAGCGCGATCGCGCCGTAGCGGCTCACGCCGCCATAGGTGGGCTTGACGCCGACGGTGCCGGTGACGTGGGCGGGCTGACGGATCGAGCCGCCGGTGTCGCTGCCGAGTGCGAGCGGCGCCTCGAAGCTGGCGACGGCCGCGGCCGACCCGCCGCCGGAGCCGCCGGGGATGCGCTCGAGGTCCCACGGGTTGTGCGTGGGACCGTAGGCCGAGTGCTCGGTCGACGAGCCCATCGCGAATTCGTCCATGTTGGTCTTGCCGATCGGGATGAGACCCGCGGCGCGGAGCTTCACCATGACGGTGGCGTCATAGGGCGGAACCCAGCCCTCGAGGATCTTCGACCCGCTCGTGGTGGGCATGTCGTTCGTGACGATGACGTCTTTGATGGCGATGGGCACGCCGGCCAGCGGATGCAGTTCCTCCCCGGCCGCGCGACGTGCGTCGATCGCGGCCGCGGTGGCGAGGCTCGCCTCCGGAGCCGTGTGCAGGAAGGCGTGCACCTCGCCGTCGACCGCGGCGATGCGGTCGAGATGCGCCTTCGTGGCCTCGACGGAACTGACCTCGCCGGAGCCGAGCTTCTCGGCGAGCGCCGCAGCCGAGAGACGGATGAGTTCGTGCTCGTGGTGGCCCATCACTGCTCCTCTCCGAGGATGGCGGTCACGCGGAAGCGCGATCCGTCGTGGTCGGGGGCACCGGCGAGCGCCTGCTCGCTGGTGAGTGTGACGCCGGGCTCATCGTCGCGGTAGACGTTCTGCAGCGGGATCGGGTGGCTCGTGGCCGGCACGTCGGGAGTGGCGACCTCGGAGACCTTCGCGACGTTGTCGACGATCGAACCGAGCTCGCTCGTCAGGCTTTCGATCTCCTGAGGTGTCAGGGCGATCCGGGCGAGGTTCGCGAGATGCGCGACCTGCTCCTGGGTGATTTCGGACATGGTGCTCCGTGTTTCGATTCGCGAGGGGTGTGGCTTGATTCTATTCGGTGGCGCCGGGTGCGGTGGGGCGGGCGGTCGTGACCCGGTCGAGGAACTCGCGCGTGCGCTCGAGGGCGTGATGCGCCTCCTCGAAGTCGAGGTGGAACTGGTATTCGTGCGGCAGCGCCGGCTCGTGGTCGGCGGGCCAGAACAGCGAGGTGACGTCGACGCCGGCCGCGCGCATCCGCTCGGCCAGGGGCACGGACTGGATGTGGGTGAGTCCGTCGCCGTTGCCGCCGGAGACGAACACGGGCGGGAGGTCGGCGGTGACGAAGTCGATGGTGGACATCGTGGTGCCGGCCGCCGTCTCCGACCAGTTCTTGTGGCCGGTGTAGGCCCAGAGCGCGGTCTTGAAACCCCAGCCGATGAGGCCGGTGGCGCTCGTCATCGCCTGCAGGTCATAGAGACCGCAGTGCAGCAGCACCCCCGCGAGCTGCGACCGCTGGAGGGCGGGGACGATGCCGACGAGCCGGGCGTACTCCGGGTTCGTGGCCAAGACGGCGAGTTGGCTGGCGAGCTGCGCGCCGGCCGAGTCGCCCGCGAGCACGATGCGCTCGGGATCGATGCCGAATCGCTCGGAGTGCTCGACCAGGTAGCCGAGCGCCCGGTTCAGCTGGGTGACGGCGACCGGGTAGACCGCCTCGGGAGCGATCGTGTAGTCGAGGCCCACGGCGACGTAACCGTCGGCCGCGAGCAGCTTCAAGTAGGGCTCGACGTCGACCTTGCTGCCCGAGATCCAGGCGCCCCCGTGGATCCAGACCACCACCGGCCGTCGTTCGCCGGGTTTCGCCTCTGCCGCGAAGACGTCGAGCGCGGGGGTGAAGCCCGCGTCGCCGTATTCGACGTCACGGTGACTCGTGAACTCCACGTCGGGCACGGCCGGCACCATCTCGGCGCGCGTCTCGCGGGCGCCCTTCTCGAACACCCGCCGGATGACGAGCACCGCCGGCCAAGGCGTCGCGCGCAGCACGGCGGTGACGGCACCCCCGAGGGCCGCGGCGCCGAGCACAGCGCCGAGCACGGTGCGCCGTGGTCTGCCGGCGGCTCCGGCCTGCGTCATCCGGCTCATGCCGAGACGTCGCCGGAGGCCGGCTGGTCGCCCTGCGGGCCCCCCGCATCCGTCGCGGTGTCGGGCTTTGCATCCGTCACGGTGTCGGGCTTCGCATCCGTCGCCGCATCATCCGCGACGTCACCGGCCGGCTCCGCGCCGGCGGGTTCCGTGCCGGGCGGTTCCGTGCCGGGCATGGGCGGCAGCGCGCCCGGGCCCCGGCTCACCAGGATCGCGAACTCGGCCGCGTCGATGATCCGCAGCCCGAGCGCCTCGGCTTTGCCGAGCTTCGAGCCGGCGCCGGGGCCGGCGGCCACGAAATCGGTCTTCTTGCTCACGCTCGACGCGGCTTTGCCGCCGGCTTGGATGATCGCCTCGAGCGCGCCCTCGCGAGAGAACCCCTCGAGCGAGCCCGTCGCCACGACGGTCACGCCCTCGAGCACTCCCCCGCTTCCGACGGCTGCACCCGGGCCGGGATGCCCGGGTGTCGAGAACTGCACCCCCGCGGCCGCCCAGCGGTCGATGATCTCCACATGCCAGTCGACGGCGAACCAGTCGATCAGCGCGTCGGCGATGATGCCGCCGACGCCGTCGACGGAGGCCAGTTCTTCGCGAGTGGCCGCCCGGATGGCTTCCAGCGACCCGAAGTAGTCGGCGAGAGCCCGCGCGGCCACCGGACCGACGTGGCGGATACTCAGCGACACCAGGATGCGCCAGAGCGGCTTGGTCTTCGCCGTCTCGATGTTCGCGAGCAGCTCGACGGCGTTGCTCGACGGCACGGAATCCTCATCGCCCCAGAACACCTCGGCATCGGGGTCGTAGGCGGGATCAGCGTCGCGGCCCGTCTTGCGACGCTTGCGCCGGAACGGCGTGACGAGCTTCGGCGAACCGTCGTCGTTCAGCTTCTCGAGCCCGGTCTCGTTGTCGCGCACGATGACGCGGATCGGGAACAGGTCTTCCATGCGCAGCGAGAACAGCCCCGCCTCGGTGACGAGAGGCGGCTCCGGCGGCTCGGTCGGCTGCGTGAGCGCGGCGGCCGACACCTCGCCGAGCCCCTCGATGTCGAGCGCACCCCGCGACCCCACGTGCTCGACGCGGCCTCGCACCTGGGCTGGACAGCTGCGCGCGTTCGGGCAGCGCAGATCGATGTCGCCCTCCTTCGCGGGAGCGAGCTTCGTGCCGCACTCGGGGCAGAACTCGGGCATCACGAACTCGCGTTCCGTGCCGTCGCGCAGCTCGACCACCGGACCCAGGACTTCGGGGATCACGTCGCCGGCCTTGCGCAGCACGACCGTGTCGCCGATCAGCACGCCCTTGGCCTTCACCACGTCTTGGTTGTGCAGCGTCGCCTGGCGCACTTCCGAGCCCGCGACCTCGACCTTCTCCATCACGGCGAAGGGCGTGGCCCGGCCCGTGCGGCCGACGCTCACCACGATGTCGAGCAGCTTGGTGTTCACCTCTTCGGGCGGGTACTTGTAGGCCGTCGCCCAGCGCGGCGCGCGACTGGTGGCACCGAGCTCTTCGTGCAGCGCCAGGTCGTCGACCTTCACCACGATGCCGTCGATCTGGTGCTCCACGGCAGCACGGTGGACGCCGTAGTAGCGGATGAACTCCGCCACCTCGCCGATGGTGTCGAACACCCGGTAGTGCGTGGAGGTGGGCAGCCCCCAGCTCTTCAGGAGCTCGTACACCTCGCTCTGCGCGGCGACCGGCGGATTCGCCCAGGCGCCGATGCCGTGCACCAACATCTGCAGGCGGCTGAGCCGCGCGGTCACGAGGGCGAGCTGCTTCTCGTTCTTGCCTTCCGACTTCTGCCGCAGCGACCCCGCCGCCGCGTTGCGCGGGTTCGCGAACACGCGCTCGCCGGCGGCTTCCTGCCCCGCGTTCAACTCGTCGAACGCGGCCACGGGAAAGAAGATCTCGCCCCGCACCTCGACGAGAGGCGGATGCCCCGTTCCGGCCAGGCGCGCCGGGATGGACCTGATCTGCAACACGTTCTCGGTGACGTCTTCGCCCACCACGCCGTCGCCCCGGGTCGCGGCCGTGACCAGCACACCGTTCTCGTAGCGGAGGTTGATGGCGAGCCCGTCGATCTTCAGTTCGCTGAGGTAGCGCACTTTCGCGCGCCCCGCATCCCGCTCCACTTTCGAGGCCCACTCGTCGAGCTCTTCTTCGCTGAACACGTTGTCGAGGCTCAGCATCCGCTCGGCATGGGTGACGGGGCTGAACATGGTGGTGACCGCGCGACCGCCCACCGTCTGGGTGGGGCTGTCGGGCGATTGGAGTTCCGGATGCTCCCGCTCGAGTTCACCGAGCCGCCGCACCATGAGGTCGTAATCCTTGTCGGTGACCGTCGAGGCGTTCTTCTCGTAGTACTCGTCTCGCAGCTCCAGGATGCGCGTCGTCAGGTCGCGCGCCTCGGCTCTCGCGGCCTCGACGTCACTCGGCGTCTCCTGCGGCAGGGTCTCCGTCGCCGCGCCGGCGCCGTCGCTCGTGCTACGGCCCCTCCCCCGTGCGGCCATCAGGCACCGGCCCCCACGCGCGCAGCACCGTCGGAGGCGGGAACGTCGACCGCACCGACTCCGGCCAGGTCGGCAGCGACGGTGCGATCGATCGTGCACTGCCCCAGCACGCGAGTGCCCACGTAGACCACCGCGGTCTGCCCCGGCGCCACCCCGTTCAGCGGGGTGACGGGGGTGATGACGAGCTCCGGCGAACCGGCGGAATCGGGGCGCACCCGGGCCACGGCATCCACGGGGTCGGCGTGTGCCCGGATCTGCACCTGGCAGTCGAAGTCGAGTTCGGGATGCTCCGGCGCCAGCCCCGCCCAGGTGAACCGCGAACCGGCGATCTCGGCGATGTCGAGCGCCTCCTTCGGCCCCACCACCACCGTGTTCTCCTTCGGGCGCACCTCGAGAACGAAGCGGGGCTTGCCGTCGGCCGCCGGCATCCCGAGCTTGAGCCCGCGCCGCTGCCCCACGGTGAACGCGTGCGCGCCCTCGTGGGAACCGACCACCGCACCGGAGCGATCGACGATCGACCCGGTGGCCGTGCCGACCTTGTCGGCCAGCCAGCCGCTGGTGTTGCCGTCGGGAATGAAGCAGATGTCGTGGCTGTCGGGCTTCGTGGCCACCGAGAAGCCGCGCTCGGCGGCCTCGGCACGCACCTCGGCCTTCGACGGGGTGGCGCCCAACGGGAACATGCTGTGCGCGAGTTGCTCGGTGGTGAGCACGCCGAGCACGTAGGACTGGTCTTTCGCCCAGGCGGCCGCGCGGTGCAGTTCGCGGTTGCCCGCGGCATCCGTGGTGATCGAAGCGTAATGCCCCGTGCACACCGCGTCGAACCCGAGGTCGAGCGCCTTCTCCAGCAGCGCGGCGAACTTGATGCGCTCGTTGCAGCGCATGCACGGGTTGGGGGTGCGCCCGGCGGTGTATTCGGCGATGAAGTCGTCGACCACGTCGGCCTTGAACCGCTCTGAGAAATCCCACACGTAATAGGGGATGCCGATCTTGTTGGCGGCGCGCTGCGCATCCATCGAATCTTCGATCGTGCAGCAGCCGCGACTGCCCGTGCGCAGGGTTCCCGGCATGCGGCTCAGGGCCAGGTGCACTCCGACGACCTCGTGACCGGCCTCGACCGCTCGGGCGGCGGCGACGGCGGAGTCGACACCACCGCTCATTGCTGCGAGAACTTTCATGCCCTCCAGCATACGGTGGACCCCCGACACGCCGCCTGTGCGCGAGTCGCGCTGTGGATGGAGTGAATGCACAGTGTCCCGGTGCAGAATGAGTGCGATGTCAGCACTCCTCGAGGCACCGCGCGAGACCCGAGAGCCCTCACCGCGCCGGAGGCCGAGAACCCGAACGGGCCTTGCCGTGTTCGTGTGCGTGCTGGCCCTCGCGCTGGCTGCCGGAACGGCGCTGCACGTGTTCGCTCCGGAGTTCTTCGGCTTCAGTCTCGTGGTGGAGTCGGCGCTCCCCTGGTTCGGCCTGGCCATTCCGGTGCTGCTCGTGCTGGCATTCGTCAGCCGCGCCAAGGGCGCCGTGATCGCGGCGGTCGTTCCAGCCCTGGTCTGGTCGGTGATGTTCGTGCCCGCGATCGTTCCGCTCGCCTGGAGCGCTCCCGCGGCATCCGCCGACACCCTCACCGTGGCGAGCCAGAACGTGGAGGCCGACTCGGGAACGGCGGCCGACTCCGCCACGGCGCTGGCGGCATCCGGAGCCCAGGTGATCGCCCTGCAGGAGATGGACTCCGACGCACGCGACCAGGTCGAAGCCGTGCTGAGCGACAAGTACCCCTACTCCTACGGCATCGGCACCGTGGGTGTGTGGAGCACCTACCCGATCCTCAACGCGCAGGCCCTCGACCTCGGGCTCGGCTGGCAGCGGGCGATCGCCGCCGATCTGCAGACGCCGACCGGGCTCGTGAGCATCTACGTGATCCACGCGGCATCCGCCCGGCCCGGTGAGCACGCCGACCGCGACACCATGCTCGCCAACCTCGCCGACTACATCCCGCGCGACGAGAACGACCGCATCCTGATGGTGGGCGACTTCAACGCCGGCTCCTCCGACCGCAACATCGCCGGACTCACCGGGCAGCTGAGCGAAGCCAATCAGTCCGAGGGCGGCTTCGGGTTCACCTGGCCCGCCACCATGCCGGTCACGCGGCCCGACCACGTGCTGCAGCGCGGCATGGAGGTCACCTCGAACACCACCCTGCGCGCCGGCTCCTCCGACCACCTCGCGGTGCTCACCACCCTCAACCTCTGACGGTCGCCCGTTTCGGGAGGAGGAGAAGCAGACCACCTCGGAATACGGCCCCGGTTCGCTTCTCGTCCTCCCGAAACGGGCGCGCGCCCGCCGTCAGGAGCGCGGTGCGGAGACCGGGACGCGGTCGGCGAAGCCGGCCTTGCGCGCGGCGGCGTAGGCGGCCGGGAGGGCCGCTACGAGGGCGTCGACCTCGGCGGCCGTGGTGCCGTGGCCGAGGGTGAAGCGGAGCGCGCCGCGCGCCTCGTCATCGGGCACACCCATCGCCGTGAGCACATGGGAGACCTCAGGCACCCCGGCTTGGCAGGCGGAGCCCGTCGACACCGAGAAACCCTGCATGTCGAGCAGGAACAGCAACGAATCGCCCTCGCAGCCCGGGAACGTGAAGTGCGCGTTGCCGGGTAACCGACCCGCGGGTGAGGGGTCGCCGCGCAGCACCGCATCCGGAACGGCCGCCCGCACCCCCGCGATCAGCCGATCGCGCAGCTGCGCCAGCTCCGCGACGAATTCTGTGCGCTCGCCCCCCGGCTGCGGCACCAGGGCGGCCGCGGCCGCGAACGCCACCGCGCCCGCCACGTCTTGCGTGCCCGACCGCACGCGCTGCTGGTTGCCCCCGTGGATGAGCGGCTCCACCACGCTCCGTCGCGCCACGACGAGGGCGCCGATCCCCACGGGCCCGCCGATCTTGTGCGCCGACACGCTCAGCGCATCCGCCCCCACCGCCGCGAACGACAACGGCAGATACCCGTAGGCCGCCACCGCGTCGACGTGCACCGGCACCCCCGCCGCGCGCCCCACCGCGGCGAGCGCGGCGACATCCTGCACCGTGCCCACCTCGTTGTTGGCCCAGAGCAGCGACACCAGCGCGACGGATGCGCCGTGCAGCTCGAGCGCGGCCGCCAGCACCGCGGGGTCGAGCCGCCCCAGCGAATCGACGGGCAGCTGCACCACACGCGCACCCTCGTGCCGCGCGAGCCATTCGACGGCGTCGACGGTGGCGTGGTGTTCGCCGCCCGGGATCAACACGACCGGCCGCGATGCCGCCGAACCGGAACCGGCCCCGGGCACCAGCCCGCCGGTCTGCCGCGCCCAGTACAGCCCCTTGACGCCGAGATTGATCGACTCGGTGCCACCGGAGGTGAAGATCACCTCGATGGGCTCGGCCCCGAGCGACGCGGCGACGACCTCGCGCGACTCCTCGAGCATCCGCTTCGCCTGCTGCCCCTGACTGTGGATCGACGACGGATTCCCCACCAGCCCGAGCGCATCGACATAGGCCGAGCGCGCCACCGGAAGCATCGGCGTGGTGGCGGCGTGGTCGAGGTAGACGGGCATGGTTTCCTGCGGATTTCAGCGGATGATCGGTGACAACTACTCTAAGTCTCATGACTGCGGCCGATCCGTTCGCTCGGATGGGCGTTCGACAGACTTCTCACGGGGGCGAGATCCGGGTGTGGTCGGAGAACGCCTCGAGCATCGAACTCTGCCTCTACGACGACAAAGACCCGAACTGGATCGTGAAGACGGTTCCGTTCACCCGCGACCCCGCCTCGAACGTGTGGACGGCGCGCACCCGCAGCCTCACCCCGGGCCGCCGCTACACGCTCCGCGTCGACGGCCCGATGGGTCCGGATTCGCCGATGAACGCCTTCGACCCCGAGATCCCGCTCCTCGACCCCTATGCCCGCGGCCTCGTGCGCTCGGGCCGCGAGCAATGGCGGAGCGTGGTGATCGACGAGGAGTTCAACTGGAACGGCGTCACCAAGCCGAACACGCCGCTCGACCACACGGTCATCTACGAGGCCCACGTCAAGGGGCTCTCCAAGCTCAACAACCGCATCCCCGAACACCTGCGCGGCACCTACGCAGGTCTCGCCCACGAGACCAGCATCGGCTACCTGAAGAGCCTCGGAGTGACGGCCGTGGAGCTGCTGCCCGTGCACGCCTTCGTCTCCGAGCAGCGGCTGCAGAAGCAGGGGCTCACGAATTACTGGGGCTACAACACCCTCGGCTTCTTCGCACCCCACAACCTCTACGCCTCACGCGCCGCCCAGGCCGAGGGGCCGGGTGCGGTGCTGCGCGAGTTCAAGGGCATGGTGAAACTGCTACACGAGGCCGGGCTCGAGGTCATCCTCGACGTGGTCTACAACCACACCGCCGAAGAGGGGCGGATGGGCCCGACCTCGAGCTTCCGCGGCATCGACAACGCCGGCTACTACCGGCAGACCGCGCGCGGCGACTACATCGACGTGACCGGATGCGGCAACTCGATCGACACCGCCACTCCGGCCGTGTCGCGGATGATCCTCGACTCGCTGAAGTACTGGGCGAACGACGTGCAGATCGACGGGTTCCGCTTCGACCTGGCCGCCACGCTCGGCCGCAACCAGGACAACTACTTCGACCACGAGCATCCGCTCATCAAGGGCATCGTCGACGACCCCGAGCTGGCCGGCGTGAAGATGATCGCCGAGCCGTGGGACGTCGGCATGGGCGGCTGGCAGACGGGCAACTTCCCGCGCGGCTGGTCGGAGTGGAACGACCGCTTCCGCGACCGCATGCGCAAGTTCTGGTTGCGCGACATCAAGTCGATCCGCGAGAACGGATCGCCCGGCGACGGGGTCGGGATGCTCGCCACGCGCATCGCGGGATCGTCGAGCACCTTCGCCCAGGCTCGCGGCCCCCTGGCGTCGGTGAACTTCGTGACCGCGCACGACGGCTTCACCCTCGCCGACCTCACCGCCTACAACGTGAAGCACAACGTGGGCAACGGCGAGGCCAACCGCGACGGCAGCGAAAACAACATGTCGTACAACCACGGCATCGAAGGGCCCACCTCCTCGCGCACCATCGAGCAATCGCGCCGGCGCGCAATGCGCAACCTCATGGGCACCCTGTTGCTCTCGGCAGGGGTGCCGATGATCACGGCGGGCGACGAGTTCGGCCGCAGCCAGAAGGGCAACAACAACGCCTACTGCCACGACTCCGAACTCACCTGGTTGAGCTGGGACAGACGGACCTGGCAGAAAGACCTCTGGCGCACCACCCAGCACCTGCTCCGGATGCGTCGCGAGAACCCCGCGCTGCGCCCGGTGCGCTACGGCGTGTTCGGCGAGCGCACGCCGAGCGCCAGCCAGATGGACTGGTATGACGCCGGGGGCGACACCATGTCGGTTCCCGACTGGAACTCGCCGGAGAACCGCACCCTCATCTACGTAGCGGCGTCGACTCCCGAGCACGAGGAGTTCAACCGGATCCTCACCGTGATCCACGGCGTCGAGGCGCCGGAGCGGGTGACGCTGCCCTTGCACGACGGTGTGACCGCGTACGAACTCCTGTGGGACTCGGCGCATGACGTGCCGGAGCCCCACCACCACGACGCACCACTCCCCCGGTTCGCGCCGGGGGAGGTGGTGGACGTGGCGGCGACGTCGATGCAGCTCTACCGCGCCGTCTGAACCTCGCGGGTCCGTGGCGCCCGGCCGGCGGGCAGAGCCAGGGAGATCAGGGCTGCCAGCGCCAGGGCGCCGGCTCCTACCCAGATCGCGGGGATGGCGGCATCCACGTAGCCCGTGGGGGTGAAGACTCCGCCGTTGGCCGTGAAGATGGCCGTCAGGGCGGCTATGCCGAGGGCGACACCGATCTCGCGGAGGGTGGAGTTGGTGCCCGAGGCCTTCGCGTTGTCCTGCGGCGTCATGTTGGCGAGCACGGCCGTCGACGAGGGCGCGAAGACCAGTCCCATGCCGACGCCCGCGAAGACGAACGCCGGCAGCATCGTGCCGTAGGAGACATCCGGAGCCATCGTGGAGGCGAACCAGCCCACGCCGATCGCCTGGAACAGCAGCCCCACGACGATCAGCAGCCGCGTGCCCACCCGCGGCGCGATGAAGCCGGCCAGGGGCGCGATCACCATGGGCGCGAGCGTCCACGGCATGGTCAGCACACCGGCTTCCAGCGGCGACTTGCCCTGCACGATCTGCAGGAACTGGATGAGGATGAAGATCGACCCGAACACCCCGAAGCTGAACACGAGACCCACCACGTTGGCCACCGAGAAGCTCCGGTCGCGGAACAGCCGCAGCGGCAACAGCGGGTTCGGCACCCGCGACTCCCACACGATGAAGGCCGCGATCAGCGCGGCGCCGCCGATGATCGCGCCCAGCACCTCGAGGCTCCCCCATCCCGCGTCGTTGCCCCGGATGATGCCGTAGACCACGCCGAGCACGCCGACCCCCGCGAGCAGCACACCCACGACGTCGGCCCGGAGCCGCGCACCGAAGGAGTTCGGGAGAGCCAGGAGCACGAGCGGGAAGGTGACGAGGCCGACGGGCACGTTGATCCAGAAGATCGCGTCCCAGTTCCAGCCCTGGATGACGGCGCCGCCGATGAGCGGGCCGAGCGCGACGCCGAGGCCCGAGATACCGCCCCAGATGCCGATGGCGAGCGGGCGCATCCGGGCGCCGACGGAGCCGACCAGCAGGGTGAGCGACAGCGGCATGAGCGCTGCGGCTCCCGCACCCTGCACCGCGCGGGCCGCGATGAGCATCCACGGTTCCGTGCTCACGGCGCAGAGAGCCGAGGCGACCGTGAAGATGCCGATGCCCCAGAGGAAGACGGTGCGCCGCCCCAGCCGGTCGCCGAGGGCGACCGCGAAGAGCATGAGGCTGGCGAAGCTCAGTGTGTAGGCGTTGACGAACCACTGCAGCTGCTCGACCGAGGCCGAGAGCTGCTCGCCCAGGACGGGCAGCGCGCTGGTCACCACGAGGTTGTCGAGGGTGGCCATGAACATGGGCAGGGAGGCCGCCACGATGGCAAGCCAGATGGGGATGCGACGGCCAGACGCGGTCGAGCCCGCCGGAGCAGTCGTCTCGGCCGCCGATTCGGTGATTGCCACGAGCAATCCTTCCACGAATTAGGTAATCGGATGATTACAACGCAACCATAAGTAATCAACTGATACCATGTCAAGCGTGATCGAGAAGAAGTCCCGGATGGCCGCCGACGAGCGCCGCGTGCTGGTGCTCGACGCGGCATCGACCGTGTTCGGCAACGCCGGGTACGCCGGCGCGACGACCGACATGGTGGCGCGGGCGGCGGGCGTCAGCCAGCCCTACGTGGTGCGCATGTTCGGTACCAAGGAACAGCTCTTCCTCGAGGTGCTGCATCGCGCGCTCGAGCGCATCATGAGCGCGTTCCGGGAAGCAATCGCGGGCGACCCAGAGGTGCCGGTGGCTCGTCGCCTCGGCAACGCCTACTTCACTCTCACGGCCGATCGCAGCATCCTGCTCAACCTCATGCACGCCTTCGTGCTCGGCGCCGACCCCGTCATCGGCGTGCAGGCGCGTTGCGGCTTCATGGACGTGTACCGCCTGCTGCGTGAGGAGGCCGGCATGAGCGCGGAGGAGGCATCCGAGTTCCTCGCCGGCGGCATGCTCGCGAACGTCGTGCTCGGCATGCGTCTCTTCGACGACTACGCCACCGACCCCGCGGTGCGCGAGCTGCTCGGCGCGGTCTTCCCCGAGAAGCTCGAACTCATCCGGAAGGGCCACCCGCCCCTCCCGGCGAGTACCCCGCCCCGCGTCACCTGACGAGATTGTGCGCAAATAGCGACAACCGACGCCCTATACGCGTCGGTTGTCGCTATTTGCGCAATTTCTAGTGCGCCACCGCGATGAGCCCCAGCTCGGCCGGCGAGGCCAGGTTCGCGTGCTTCGGCACCACCCGCACGGTGTACCCGAACGACCCCGCGCGCGCCAGTTCGACCGTGCCCGAGTAGACCAGCGGCGAACCGTCGGCGGCGGGATGCGCGTCGCCGAGGTGCGGCGTCGACAACTCCACCGTGGCCGCATCCGTGAGGTCGTCGCCGTGCACCGCGTGCCCGTAGACCACTTCCACCGCGACGTCCGGCGGAGTGAGCCCACCGAGCTGGATGTGCGCCCGCACGTGCAGCACGTCGCCCACCTGGGGCGTGTCGTCGAGTCCGCCCGACTCCACGTGCACCACCGAGACACCGGGCCACGCCGCTCGCACCCGCTCCTTCCACTCCGACAGCTCACGAGCAGCCTCGTGGTCGTCGGCCGTCATGACCCGCTCGGCCGCGGCCGCGGGGATGTAGAGCCGCTGCACGTACTCGCGCACCATGCGCTCGGCGCTGAGCTCGGGCGACAGGGTCGAGAGCGTGTGACGGATCGACTGCATCCAGTGTTCGGGAATCCCGTCGGCGTCGCGGTCGTAGAAGCGCGGAGCGACCTGGTTCTCCATGAGGTCGTAGAGGGCCTCGGCCTCGAGGGAGTCACGCTCCTCGGCGTCACCCGCCGAGTCGGCCGTCGGGATGGCCCAGCCGTTCTCGCCGTCGAAGTACTCGTTCCACCAGCCGTCGAGGATCGACAGGTTCAGCCCGCCGTTCAGCGCCGCCTTCATGCCGGAGGTTCCGCACGCCTCGAGGGGCCGCAGCGGGTTGTTGAGCCACACGTCGGTGCCCGGGTAGAGCACCTGCGCCATGCCGATGTCGTAGTTGGGGAGGAAGACGATGCGGTGCCGCACCTCGGGGTCGGAGGCGAACTGCACGAACTTCTGGATGAGCCGCTTGCCCTCCTCGTCGGCCGGATGCGACTTGCCGGCCACCACGAGCTGGATCGGCCGCTGCGGATTCAGCAGGATCGACTTCAGCCGCTCGGGATCGTGCAGCATCAGCGTGAGTCGCTTGTAGGTCGGCACCCGCCGCGCGAATCCGATCGTCAGCACCGAGGGGTCGAGCAGGCTCTGGAACCACGCCGGAGGGATGGAATCGGGGTTCTGGTCGCGCCAGGCCTCGGTGACCCGGCGTCGGGCGTCCTGCACCAGCTGCCGGCGCATGTCGCCGCGCACGGCCCACAGCTCGGCATCCGTCACCGCGTCCGACGCCCAGTCGGCCGCAGTCGTGTCGCCCGTGCCCAGCTTGGTGCGGGCGAGTTCCTGCAGGAGGGGGTCGGTCCAGGTGGGTGCATGCACCCCGTTCGTCACCGAGGTGATCGGCACGTCGGCGCGGTCGAATCCCGGCCAGAGCCCGGCGAACATGCCGCGGCTGACCGCACCGTGCAGCTGGGAGACGCCGTTCGCGCGCTGTCCGAGGCGCAGGCCCATCACGGCCATGTTGAAGACGTCGGGCGAGCCGCCGTCGTAGTCCTCGGCGCCGAGTGCCAGCACGGAGCCGACGTCGAGCCCGGGCAGCATGTCGGTGGAGAAGTACCGTTCCATCAGCGACCGCTCGAAGCGGTCGATGCCGGCTGGAACCGGCGTGTGCGTGGTGAACACGGTGCCCGCGCGCACGACCTGCAGCGCCTCGTCGAACGACAGCCCGCCGCCGATCAGGTTCGAGATGCGCTCGAGACCGAGGAACCCGGCGTGCCCCTCATTGGTGTGGTACACCTCGGGCATCGGTGAATCGGTGAGCTCGGAGACCACTTCGAGGGCCCGCACGCCGCCGATGCCGAGCAGGAGTTCCTGCAGCAGGCGATGCTCTCCCCCACCGCCGTAGAGCCGGTCGGTGACGCTGCGCAGGTCGTCGTCGTTGTCGGGGATGTCGGTGTCGAGCATCAGGAGCCGCACGCGACCCACCTGGGCCTGCCAGATGCGGGCGTAGAGCGCCCGGTCGCCGGGCAGGGCGAGCACGATCTGCGCGGGGGTGCCGTCGGCCAGCCGCAGCACCGAGAGCGGCAGGCCGTCGGGGTCGAGCACGGGGTAGCTCTCCTCCTGCCAGCCGTCGCGCGAGATCGCCTGGGTGAAGTAGCCGGAACGGTAGAACAGGCCGACGCCGATGATCGGCACGCCGAGGTCGGAGGCCGCCTTCAGGTGGTCGCCGGCCAGGATGCCGAGCCCGCCGGAATACTGCGGGAGCGCTGCGGCGATGCCGAACTCCGGCGAGAAGTACCCGATCGACGCGGGCCGAGGGCCCTCCAGACCCTGGTACCAGCGCGGCTCCCTGAGGTACGCGTTCAAGTCGTCGCGCAGGCTGTTGGCCCAGGCCACGAACCCCGGATCGGCAGCGAGCTGCTCGAGCCGTTCCGGTCGCACGGCGCCCAGCAGCGCCACCGGATCGCCCTGTGTGGTGTGCCAGTCCTCGGGCGAGATGTGAGCGAAGATCTGCCGGGTGGGCTCGTGCCACGCCCAGCGCAGGTTCGCGGCGAGCTCACCCAGCGCCGAGAGCGACTCCGGCAGCACGGATCGGACGGTGAACCTGCGGATCGCCTTCACGCGAGAATCTCCTTCATCGGCGCTGCAGCGCCGGTCGAACGATCGCCGCCGATGGGCAAGGCGGCGGCCCCCGCTAGCCTAGGGCAGACGCGTTACCAGGGCGTGAACGTCGCGGATATGCCGCGCAGTCCCCGCACGCCCGACCGTTGCGCCGGTGCCCTTTGTCGGTAGGGTCGGACTGTGGCAGCAACTCGAAACGACAAGGCAGCGGCGCCCGTGCAGCCCGCGCGTGACACCACGGCGGCAGCGCCCTTCGAACCTGCGGTCGGGCGCATCCCGATCCTCGACGTCTTCCCCCAGGTCGAAGGCGGCCGGTGGCCGGCCAAAGGCTATGTCGGCGAGGTCATGCCGTTCGGCGCGCTGGTGTTCCGCGAGGGTCACGACGCGGTCGGTGCGCACCTCGAGCTCGAGGCCCCCGACGGCACCCTGATCGACCGCCCGCTCACCCGCACGCACAGCTGGGACGACGAGTGGCGCGGTCTCGCACAGGTGACCAGCGAGGGCGACTGGCGCTTCCGCATCCGTGGCTATTCCGATGACTACGCCACCTGGGAGCACAACGCCACCATCAAGATCGCGGCCGGCATCGACGTCGAGCTGATGTTCGCTCTCGGCGCCCGGCTCTTCACCCGCCTGGCCGGCGAGGTCGGGCGGCCCGCGGCCGACCGCGATCTCTTCGCGCGCGTCGCCGCCCAGCTCAGCGAGACGGCGGGCCCCGCCGCCGAACGTCTGGGCCTCGCCTACGGCCCCGAGGTGACGGAGGCGCTCCGCCGCCACCCGGCGCAGAGCCTGGTGACCCATTCCGACTGGATGCGCCTCCGTGTCGAGCGCACGCGCGCCGGCTCCGGCGCCTGGTACGAGTTCTTCCCCCGTTCGGTCGGCGCCAAGCAGGCCACCGACGGCAGCTGGAAGAGCGGCACGTTCCGGAGCGCGGCCAAGCGGCTTCCGGATGTCGCGGCCATGGGGTTCGACGTGCTCTACCTGCCGCCCATCCATCCGATCGGTGAGGCCTACCGCAAGGGCCGCAACAACACCCTCGACCCGCGGCCCGGCGATCCCGGCTCGCCCTGGGCCATCGGCGGCGCGGCCGGCGGGCACGACGCGATCCATCCCGACCTCGGCACGGTCGCCGACTTCACCTATTTCCTCAAAGCGGCGACGAAGGCAGGCCTCGAGCTCGCCCTCGACTTCGCCCTGCAGGCCTCCCCTGATCACCCTTGGGTGAAAGCGCACCCCGAGTGGTTCACGACCCTGCCCGACGGGTCGATCGCCTACGCCGAGAACCCGCCGAAGAAGTATCAGGACATCTACCCGATCAACTTCGACAACGACCCGTCCGGCATCCGCGCCGAGGCGCTCCGCATCCTGGAGTACTGGATCGCGCTCGGCGTGAAGATCTTCCGGGTCGACAACCCGCACACGAAGCCGCTCGACTTCTGGGAGTGGGTGATCCACGAGGTCACCACCGCGCATCCGGAGGTCGTCTTCCTCGCGGAGGCCTTCACCCGGCCGGCGCCGATGCAGGGGCTCGCGAAGGTGGGCTTCCAGCAGTCGTACACCTACTTCACCTGGCGCAACACGAAGCCGGAGATCGAGGAGTTCTTCACGAGCATCTCGCAGGAGACGGATGCCTTCTTCCGCCCCAATCTCTTCGTGAACACGCCCGACATCCTGACGGAGTACCTGCAGTTCGGCGGGATGCCGGCCTACAGGATCCGTGCCGTGCTCGCCGCCACCGGAGCGCCCACCTGGGGGGTCTACTCGGGCTACGAGCTGATCGAGAACGTGGCGAGGCCGGGCGCCGAGGAGAACATCGACAACGAGAAGTACGAGTACAAGGCGCGCGACTTCGCAGCCGCCGAAGCGGCAGGGCGGTCGATCGCGAGCGACATCACGCGCCTCAACGAGATCCGCCGCGCCCACCCGGCGCTCGGCCAGCTGCGCAACCTCCGCTTCCACGGCAGCGACGACGATTCGATCGTGGTCTACTCCAAGCACCTCGACGGGGAGTTCACTCCCGACGGCATCTCGGACACCGTGATCGTCGTGGTCAACGTCGATCCGCATTCGGTGCGGGAGACCACCGTGCACCTCGACCTCGAGCTCCTCGGCCTCCCCGCCGGGGCGAGCTTCGAGGTCACCGACCTGCTCTCCGGAAACGTCTGGGAGTGGTCGGCCGACAACTACGTGCGGCTGGATGCGTTCACGCAGCCCGCGCACATCCTGCACCTCACCCCGGGCTCCGGCCCGCACGACGAAGGCGGCGCATCCTGATGGCCTCACCCGACGGCACGACCGCGCTGGCATTGCCCGCGATCCCCGAAGAGATCCTGCAGCGGGTCGCCACCGGGTCGTACTACAACCCGCACGAGGTGCTCGGGCAGCACCTCGTGAACGCGGCCGGCGTCTCCGACCCGGTCACGGTCATCCGCACTCTCCGCCCGCTCGCCAGCGAGGTGAGCGCCGTGTTGGAGAACGGGGCGCGCACGCAGCTGACGCACCTCTACGGCGGCATCTGGCAGGGCATCACCATCACGGGCCTCAACGACTACCTGATCGAGGCGCGCTACGACGACGGCAGCGTCTGGACCGCCGACGACCCCTATCGCTTCTCCCCCACCCTCGGAGACCTCGACCTGCACCTCATCGGAGAAGGCCGGCACGAGAAGCTCTGGGAGGTGCTCGGCTCACGGGTCGAGGAGAAGCAGGGCATCGATTCGCCCTCGGCCGGCACCGCCTTCGCCGTCTGGGCCCCGCACGCCAAGGCCGTGCGCGTCATCGGCGACTTCAACGGCTGGGACGGCGTGCGCCACGCCATGCGCAGCCTCGGCGGCACGGGCGTGTGGGAGCTGTTCATCCCGGGGCTCACCACCGGCGGCAACTACAAGTTCGAGATCCTCACCCAATACGACCAGTGGGTGCGCCGGGCCGACCCGATGGCGCGCTACACCGAGGTTCCGCCGCTCACCGCCTCGGTGATCGGCACGAGTTCCTACGAGTGGCACGACGACGAGTGGATGCGCCACCGTGCCGCCACGAACCCCCACACCAGCCCGATGAGCGTCTACGAGATGCACCTCGGCTCGTGGAAGAAGGGACTCGACTACCGCTCGCTCGCCGATGAGCTGATCCCCTACCTGCAGCACCTCGGGTTCACGCACGTCGAGTTCCTGCCGCTCGCCGAGCATCCCTTCGGCGGCTCCTGGGGCTACCAGGTCACCTCGTACTACGCGCCCACCGCGCGCTTCGGCCACCCCGACGACCTGCGGTATCTGATCGATCGCCTGCATCAGGCCGGAATCGGTGTGCTCGTCGACTGGGTGCCCGCGCACTTCCCGAAAGACGAGTGGGCGCTGGCGCGCTTCGACGGCGAGGCGTTGTACGAGCATCCCGACCCCCGCCGCGGCGAGCAGCCCGACTGGGGAACGCTCGTGTTCGATTTCGGCAACCGCCAGGTGCGCAACTTCCTGGTGGCCAACGCCCTCTACTGGCTCGAGGAATTCCACATCGACGGGCTCCGGGTCGACGCGGTGGCGAGCATGCTCTACCTCGACTATTCGCGCAAAGACGGCGAGTGGCTGCCCAACCAGTACGGCGGCCGCGAGAACCTCGAGGCCATCAGCCTGCTCCAGGAAGTCACGGCCACCGCCTACAAGACGAACCCCGGCATCGTGATGATCGCCGAGGAGTCGACCTCGTGGCCCGGCGTCACGCACGCCACCGACCGGGGCGGACTCGGCTTCGGCATGAAGTGGAACATGGGGTGGATGCACGACTCCCTCGACTACATCGAGAAAGACCCGATGTACCGGCAGTACCACCACGGCGAGATCACCTTCTCGTTCCTCTACGCCTTCAGCGAGAACTTCATGCTGCCGATCTCGCACGACGAGGTCGTGCACGGCAAGGGCTCGCTGCTGCAGAAGATGCCGGGCGACCACTGGCAGAAACTCGCCAACCTGCGCGCTTACCTCGGGTTCATGTGGGCGCATCCGGGCAAGCAGCTGTTGTTCATGGGCCAGGAGTTCGGGCAGCCCTCCGAGTGGAGCGAGGAGCGGGGACTCGACTGGTGGATCCTCGACCAGCCGGTGCACCAACAGCTGCTGGGGCTCGTGTCGCGCCTCAACACCGTGTACCGCGAGAACCCGGCCCTGTGGGCTCTCGACAACGAGCCGGCCGGATTCGAATGGATCGACGGCGGGTCGTCGTCGCAGAACCTCGTGTCGTTCCTGCGCTGGGACTCGGAGGGGAACCCGATCGCGATCCTGATGAACTTCTCGGGCCAGCCGGTGGGGCCCTACCGCGTTGGCCTGCCGTTCGGTGGCCGCTGGGACGAGCTGATCAACACCGACGCGGTCGAGTACGGCGGATCGGGCGTCGGCAACTACGGCTCGGTCGAGGCGGAGTACGTGCCCTGGTCGGGCCGTCCGGCATCGGTGGAGTTGACGTTGCCCCCTCTGGCCGCTCTCTACCTCAAGCCTCGCAAGGGGTAGGACGCGGAGGGGTGGCGGGTTTCGCACTCCCGCCTAGGGGTTGAGCGGAGCTCAAAGGCGGCGGGAGCACGAAACCCGCCACCCCTCCGCTGCGCGTTCGGACCCCAAGAGGAACGGAACGGCATCGCAGGCAACAGGCCGCTCCCGGACGACCCAGGGTGAGCGCGCGGCCGCGTCAGCGACCGCACGCGAACATGCCGCCTCGCGCCGCAGAAGCGGCGGCGCGAGCAACAAGGGCCCGCCCAGCCGAAGGCCGGGCGAGCCCGAAGGGTGGCGGGGCGGAACCTTCGTTCCTCGCCCCACGAAGTACTGCGCCTAGTACAACAGCCCGGCGAGCCTGCGCCGCGCCGCCGCAACCCGGGCGTCCTCCACGCCCACGACCTCGAACAACTCCAGAATCCGCGTGCGGATGAGGTCTTTCCCGGCCTGGTCCTGCTTCGGGAAGAGACTGAGCAGGCGGTCGAAGGCGTCGTCGATGTGACCGCCGGAGAGGTCGAGGTCGGCGACGAGGAGCTGGGCGTCGAGGTCGTCGGGGTTCTCGGATGCCGCGGTGCGGATCTCGTCGAGCGACTTGTCCTGCAGGCGCTGCAAGAGCTTCACCTGGGCGAGGCCGGCGACCGCGAGCGCATCGCGCGGGTTCTGGGCGATCGCGGTCTGGTACTCGGTGATCGCGGTGGCGTAATCGCCCTGCGAGATCGCTTCATAGGCTTCCGCGTGGTGCGGAGGCAGCGGCTCCTCGACAGGTTCAGCGGATGTCGCTTCCGCATCGGCACCCTCCACCGTGACAGTGCCGGTGACGCCGTTCTGGGCGGCGAGCTGCAGCACCTGCTCGACGACCGCACGCACTTCCTGCTCGGGGTAGTTGCCCTGGAACAGCGACACCGGGCGACCGCCGACGAGCGCGGCGACGGTGGGCACCGACTGCGCCTGGAAGGCCTGGGCCAGCTGCGGGTTGGCCTCGACGTCGACGCCCACGAGCACCAGGCGCCCGGCATAGCTCGTGACCACGCTGGTGAGCACGGCGGTCAGCTCCTTGCTCTGCTCCGCCCACTCGGCCTTCAGGTCGACGATGACGGGAACCGAGTTCGAGAGCTCGATGAACTGGGTGAAGTTCGCGTCGTTGCCCTCGAGCACGAGCGCCGGAACGACGCCCGCCGGCGCTGCGGATGCGCCGGGCGCAGCCGGGCCGCCCGCGGCCCCCGGAGCTCCGGGGGCCGGACGGTTCACGAGCGACGACAGGTCGACGGCTCCGCGCAGATTGCCTGCAGGGGGCGGGGGCATGCTCACGGCAACTCCTTCGCTTGCACGAGCCCCTGCGAGAAGCCGAGGAGCTCTGCCTTACCGGGGTCTCCAAAGGGAGGGATGTAGAACAGCAACTGGTAGCCGTAGGTCGCCTCGACGCCCTTGGCCGTCTCGGTGATGCCCGAGAGAGCCTTCACGGCGCCCTCCGCGCTCACCGTGGCGCCGGATTCGACGGGCTTCGCCGTCTCCGACTCGCGGAGGTCGACAGCCACCAAGGCGCCCGAGTCGCTCGTGGCCAGGGCGATGCTCTGCCCGGTACCGGCCACCTGAGCGAAGTCGATCGTCGCCGACGAGCCGATCCCGGCCTTCTTGGCGTTCTTGTAGTCGACGCCCACCTGGGTGCGCAGCGTGTCGCCGGTCGCGTCGATCTGGTCGATGTACTGACTCGCGTCGCCCACCGACAGGATGTCGGCGTAGGCGGTCTTCAGCTGATCGGGCGTCATCGTGAGGAGCTTCGTGTCGAGCGGCAGCCGCGTGGTGCCGACGCTCGCGGCAGCCACGGGCGGAAGACTCGTGTCGGGCTCGAGGGTGATCTCGTAGTACACCTTGTAGTTCGAACGGGGCGTCTCCTGCACCAGCATCAGCGCCACGGGCGGAACCGACGTGTCGTCGCCCTGAACGATGGTGAACACCGACTTCGGCCACGAGTCGGTGGCCTGCGGCAGCACGACCTGCAGCGGCCCCGCCGGGATCGCCTGCGGCGCGGGGTACTCCGGGTAGCCGGCGCGGATCGCGTAGGTGGCCGAGCGCAGTTCGAGCGCGGGTCCGGTGAACCGGCCGGCCAGTTGGTCTTTGTTGCTCGCCGCGTCGGCCTCGGCAGTCACCGAGGAGATGTTCGCGACGATGCCTTCGAGCTGCGTCTCGGTGACGGCGGGTGTCGGGGCGTTGTCGGCGTCGTCGACCGCGACCGGCGCATCCGGGTCGGGAGTCGCGGCGGCGCCGTCGGACGACGCGTCGGGTGTGGCCGGGGCGGTCGCCGCATCCGTCGCCGGAGCAGCCGCCTGGGGCCAGTAGTCGGCGGAGCAGCCGCTGAGCGCCAGCAGCGAGACGAGGACGACCGGAACCGCGATGGCCGGGGCGATCGAACGACGACCCCGCTTGACGCCGGATTCGATGGCGTTCGTGCGTGACGAGGAGAAGCGCTTGCCCTTCGGGAGTGCGGGCGGCTTGCGGCGCGGCCGCTGTGAGCGGCGCATGTGCAGGAGGCCCAGCACGAGCAGCACGAGGCCGGCGAGCAGGAACGCGACCCCGGCCACGATCAGCGGACCGACCCAGGGTGTGGCGTTCGGGATCGGCCAGGACAGCCGGATCTGCGTCGGAGCGGGCTGCGTGCCGTCGGACGCGACGATCATCGAGTAGCCGGCCGGTAGGGCCAGGGTGCGGTACATCGCGTCGTCGGCCGTGAACTGCTCCAGCCAGAGGTCGCTGTTCGCCGGGTTGGCCGATCCGCTGGCCACGTTGTCGGCCGCATCCGGATTCGCCGGCACGGTGGTGGAGGTCAGCTCACCGCTGTCGGCGTCGTAGCCGATCGAGGCGTACTCGGAGCCGTCGAGCCAGGCTTCGACGTCGGCCGTGCGCCCGTAGGCGGCGAAGACGGTGTCGCTGCCGGTGAGCACGATCGTCTGTTTGCCGGTGTGCGCGGTGAGGGCTGAGGAGTCGATCAAGGCGTAGGCCTCGTCGCCGTCGAGGGTGACGGAGGAGGCGACCGTGCTCGGCGGAAGGAACACGGTTCGTTGCGCGACACCGACGCCGATCAGCGCGGTGGCGATGATGAAGGCGAAGATGGCGAAGATAAAGCGCACGAAGACTCCTGACAAAGACATTAAAAGATAGCCGATGCCGCCGACAGTCTCCCACAGTGAACGTTCAGGGGGCGTTCACCGCGACACGATTATGGTGCGAGGAGATACCGGATCGTGACCTTCACGGGCCCGTAGTATTGAGCAACGCCCACCCGGACGACGCCTTCGAGGGAGCAAGTCAGTGAAGATCCAGAACGCGTTCACCCTCGGTCTCGTCGCCACTCTCGGGGTGGGCGTCGGCCTTCTGATCCTTGGCGCCGTGGCCTCCCTGGCCACCATCCTCACCTATATCGGCGTCGCGATCTTCATCGCCCTGGGCCTGGATCCGATCATCTCCTGGCTCGAACGGAAGCACTGGCCGCGCTGGCTCGCGATCCTCACCGTCCTCGTGGCGGTTCTGGGCGTCTTCACAGGCCTGGTCTTCGCCGTGGTGCCCATCATCGTCGAGCAGACCTCCCAGTTGATCACCCTCGTGCCCAACCTCATCAACCAGGTGCTCGACCAGAACTGGCGCGACGCGGTCACCGATCAGCTCGGTGGTTTCATCGACGTCAACGAGGTCTACAACGCCGTCGTCGACTACTTCAAAGACGCCGGCAACGTCACGGCTCTGGCCGGCGGCGCCTTGGAGGTGGGCATCGGCATCGCCAGCGGCGTGTTCGGCGCCATCATCGTGCTGATCCTGACGCTCTACTTCACAGCATCGCTGAACGGCATGAAGCGGGCCGTCTACCGCCTGGTTCCCGCCTCGAAGCGGGAGCGCTTCGCCGACCTGAGCGAGCAGGTCACCGGCGCGGTCGGCCGCTACGTCGTGGGGCAGATCAGCCTGGCGCTCATCAACGGTGTGCTGAGCTTCATCTTCCTCTCCATCATCAACGCCCCGTTCTCGGCCGTGCTGGCCTTCCTGGCCGGCATGCTCTCGCTCATCCCCCTGGTCGGCACGCTCTCGGGTTCGGTGATCATCGTGCTGGTCTGCCTCATCCCGGGTCTCGGATCGCCGCTCACCGCGCTCGTGGCCGCCATCTACTACATCGTCTACATGCAGGTCGAGGCCTACCTGCTGAGCCCCAAGATCATGAACCGGGCCGTCTCGGTGCCCGGCTCGATCGTGGTGATCGCGGCGCTGGCCGGCGGAACCCTGCTCGGCGTGCTGGGAGCGCTCATCGCCATCCCGATCGCGGCGTCGTTCCTGCTCATCATCAAGCAGGTCGTCATCCCGATCCAGAACGAACGGTGATCGCGCCTATTCGCGGTAGGTCGTCGGCAACGGATACGCGGCGGCGTTGACGCGGGCCACGATCTCGTCGAGCACGCGCCGGGTCTGCTGCTCGCCCACCCAGAGGTGCTTTCCGCCCTCCACCGCCACCAGCTCGATGCTCGGCACCGACGCGAATCTCTCGCGAGCCTCCGCGGGTCGCAGGTAGTCGTCGAATTCGGGAACGATGGCCACCAGGCGCTTTCCTTTGCCCTCCCAGGCGGCGACATCCGCCTCGCTCGCCCGGTGCAGCGGCGGGGAGAGCAGGATGGCGCCGTCGATCGGATACTGCGCCCCGTAGCGCAGCACCAGCTCGGTGCCGAACGACCAGCCCACGAGCCACGGATGCGGCAGCGCGCGCTCGGCCACGAAGTCCATCGCGGCCTTGACGTCGAAGCGCTCGCTCTCCCCTCCGTCGAAGGAGCCATCGCTCGTGCCGCGGGGCGAGCTGACTCCGCGCAGGTTGAACCGCAGCACCGCGAGATCGGCGAGGGCGGGCAGGCGGGCCGCCGCCTTCCGCAGGATGTGCGAGTCCATGAACCCGCCGTGCGTGGGAAGCGGGTGCAGCGTCACCAGGGTGGCGACCGGGCTGCCGGACAGCGGCAGAGCGAGTTCGCCGACGAGCGTGAGGCCGTCGTCGGTGTGCAGCTCAATCTCCTCGCGGCGAGCGGGCAGCTCGGTGCCGCTGCGGATCTCGATCTCGGTCATCGCGTCGTTCCCCTCACGATCAGGCTCCGATCCTCCAGCAGTGGCTGTGCCAGTGCCGGCGCGCGGCCAGGTCGCTCGCATCGCCGAGCACGCCGTCGGCGCGCCAGGTGACGAGGTGGGCGACTCCGGGAGCCACCACGAGACCGCAGCCGGGGCAGAGGTACTCCTTCACCGCGGAGGCACCCGAGACCGGCTGCACGTTCCAGGCGCCGTCGCGGCGGCGCTCCACGCGTTTCCACCCGGCCATCAGGTGTGTCAGGTCGGATTCCTCGTCGCCGTCTCCCGCGCGGCGGCGCGGACGGTTGTTGCGAGGCATGCCTCCAGTCTACGAGCGCCGGAGTCAGTGCATGTCGGAGCCGTCGGTCTGCTGCAGCCGCGACTCCTCCTGGTCGAGCATCAGCTGGGCCCGCACCAGGATGCGCGAGGCGTACTCCCCCCGCCCCCGGGCCTCGAGCAACGCCGTGCGTTCCGCCTTCAGCACCTCGAGCCGCAGCACGCGGTACTGGCGGTGCGGCGTGCCGACGGCCTCGTTCTCGGAGTGCGCCCGCTCCCAGGCCGATTCGCTCCGCAGATCCGCGTCGCTGCGCACCCGGTCGACCACGCTCTCGTCGACGATCTCGCCGTTCGGGAGGCTGACCTCCGGGCTCTCCAGCACCTGCAGACCGGCGGCACGCAGCTCGTCGACGAGGGTCGCGAACTCGGCGTGATCCGCTGCTTCGTCGACGCCTCTGAGCTTCGTGACGCGGATGATCCAGGGCAGGGTGCCGCCCTGCAGGATGAGCGTGACGATCGAGACCGTGAAGGCGATCAGCACGAGCTGGTTGCGGTAGGGCGTCGACTCCGGCAGCGACTGGGCGGCCGCGACCGTGACGACCCCGCGCATCCCGGCCCAGGAGAGCACGACGCCGCCCTTCCAGCCGGTCGCCTCGGCCGCCTCGGCGCCGCCGGGGTCGCGTCGGCGCGCGCGCATTCTCTGCACCGAGAGCAACGGCGCCACGAAGGCGAACCGGATGACGAGCAGCACGAAGGCGGCCCCGATGCCGAGCACCACGGCTCCGACGGCGTTGAGGTTGTTGTTCTCGTCGCTCTGCGCGATGGCCGCGAGGAAGATGTCCTTCAGCTCCAGCCCCATCAGGAGGAACACACCGTTCTCCAGCAAGAACTGGATGGTGCGCCAGTTCAGCCGTTCGCTGATGCGGGTCGAGGCCGAGAAGTACTTCGCCCCCATGTGGCCTGTGTAGAGCCCCGCCACCACCACGGCGAGCACTCCGGATGCGCCGATCGCTTCGGCGGGGATGTAGGCGATGAACGGGATGACGAACGACACCGCAGTGGTGAGCACCGAGTCGCGCAGCTTCGACCGCAGGAACACCGTGAGGAAGCCCACGGCCAGTCCCACGCCGATCGCGACCACCGAGGAGTACGCGAAGTCGATGGCCACCCCGCCTACCCCGGCGAAGGCCAGCGTGCCGGCGGTGGCCGCGATGGCGGTGCGCAAGAGCACCAGGGCGGAGGCGTCGTTCACGAGGCTCTCGCCCTCGAGCACGGCGATCAGCCGCGGTGGCAGACCCAGCTTCTTGCCGATCGAGGTCGCGGCCACCGCATCCGTCGGGCTGATCACGGCGCCGAGCGCGATCGCCGCGGCGAGGTTGAGATCGGGCAGGATCGCGAACAGCAGGAACCCGGTGACGATGGCGCTGACGATCACGAGCAGCACCGAGAGCATCGAGATGGCGCCGAAGTTCTTGCGGAAGTCGACAAGGGGCAGGTTGATGGCCGAGGAGTAGAGCAACGGCGGCAGCACGCCGGCGAGGATGATCTCCGACGGCACGTGCACCGGGGGGATGCCAGGAATGAGCGAGATGAGGATGCCGATGACGACGAGCACGATCGGTGTCGCGAGCCGCAGTTTCGGCGAGAGCACGGAGACCCCGACGATGATGATCAGACAGATCACTGCGACGAGCTCGGGCCTCATGCGATCAGCCTACTGAACGCTCACGGTGTCCTCCGGACGGCGGACGGATGCGTCACGCCGCTTCTTCGACCGGGCCTAGGACATGCCCTAGTACCAGCCGCGGTTCTCCGACGAGGCCCAGGCCTCGCACGGGGTGCCGTAGGTCCCCGCGATGTACTGCAGACCCCAGTTGATCTGCACGTTCGGGTCGGACTCCCAGCCCGGGCCCATCTTCGACCCCGGGAGGGCCTGTGGGATTCCGTAGGCACCTGAGGGGTTCGAGGCGGTCGGGTTCCAGCCCGATTCCCGGTTCCACAGCGCCAACAGGTAGTAGTAGTTCTGCTCGCCCCAGCCGTAGCCCATGACGGCCTGGTAGGCGATGTCCTGCAGACTGCCCGACTCCGGGGGTCCGGGGGTCGGCACCGAGTTGGCTTCGCATCCCCCCGCCGCTGGAGCGGAGCTGTCGGTCGACGGTGCCGCCTTCACCGCGACAGGCACGACCACCGGCTCGGGCGCGGGAGGGTCTTTCACCGTATAGCCGTCGCGCGTCACCGACGGGACCGTTCCGGCCGCCACGTCGAGCGATTGCTCGCCGCCCGCCGCGGCGACGACCGTCGGGGCGAAGCTCTGCGAGGCATTCGCGCCGACCGAGTGCGGATCGACCGCGAACAGCAGCACGAAGGCGGCGGCGACGCCGAACGCCATCACCTGAATCCCCGTACGGATGACGGGGTTGGCGGAGACGCGGGTGGAAGACATCGGTATCAATACCAGTGGTTCGCGTCGGAATGCGCAAGTGCTGTGGCCGGATCCCCGTACTTGCCCTGGATGTAGTTGAGCCCCCAGGTGATCTGGGTCGCCGGGTTCGTGGCCCAGTCGGCGCCGGCGCTGGCCATCTTCGACCCCGGCAGCGCCTGGGGGATGCCGTAGGCGCAGCTCGAACTGTTGAGCGCGTTCACGCGCCATCCGGATTCCCGGCTCCACAGCGCGATCAACGCGTCGAATTGTGCGCCGGTCCAGCCGCGTTCGGCGGCGAGGGCGGCGGCGATCACCTGGGCGCCGGCCGGATCGGCGACCGCGAGGTTCGGATCGGGGCAACCGGTGTCGGCGGTCGACCCGGCGGAGGCCTTCTCGATCACGGGCGGCGGGGGCGGGGGCGCTTCGGTGACGCCGTAGGAGTCGCGGAAGACGCCCGTCGCCACCGCACCGGTGACCGCGAGGGTCTGCGCCGAAGCTTCAGAGTCGGAGAACTCGCCCGCGAACGACGACGACGCCGTGGCGGTCGACCCCACGTTCGGCGCCACCACGGTCACGAAGAGGCAGCCGGTGACAGCGGCCAGGCCGAGCACCTGTAAGGAGAGTCGGCCGGGGTTCGTGGTTCGCCGAGCGCCGCCACGAACCCGGGTGGAGGTCTGCGTGCGCGCTTCGATCAGGGAGTGCTTGGCCACGATTCGACCGATTTTAGCTCATCACGCTGGGTTCGCACCGGCTTCGGCCTGAATCCGCGCCAGAACCGTACGGCGCGCGGCCTGTTCGACCGGGTCGGGCACCGGCAATGACGCCAGCAGCCGGCGGGTGTACGGGTCGCGCGGGTCGCCGAGGACCTCGGCGCCTGTGCCCTCCTCCACGAGGCGGCCGTGGTAGAGCACCGCGATCCGGTCGGCCAAGAGATCGACCACGGCGAGGTCGTGGCTGATGAACAGGGCGGCGAAGCCGAACTCGAGCTGCAGCTCGGCGAAGAGTTCGAGCACACGCGCCTGCACCGAGACGTCGAGCGCCGAGGTCGGCTCGTCGGCGATCAGCAGCTTCGGCTCGAGCGCGAGACCGCGTGCGAGGCTCGCCCGCTGACGCTGCCCGCCGCTCAGCTCGTGCGGGAACCGATCGCCGTAGCTCTTCGGCAACTGCACCGCCTCGAGCAACTCGTCGACCCTCTTCCGCGCCTGCGCGGGGTTCTTCGCGCGCCCGTGGATGACGAGCGGCTCGGCCACCGCGTCGGCGATCGTCAGCAGCGGATTGAAGCTCGCGGCCGGGTCTTGGAACACGAAGCCGATGTCGGCGCGCAGCGGCTTGAAGCGGCGTTCGGCGAAATCGAGCATCTCGAACCCGAGCACCTTCAGCGAACCACTCGTGATGCGGGTCAGGCCCCCGATGGCGCGGCCGATCGTGGTCTTGCCCGATCCGCTCTCTCCCACGAGTCCCAGCACTTCGCCGGGGCCGATGCGGAACGACACGTCGTCGACGGCGCGGAAGCCCTTGCGGCCGAACCGGGCCGCGTACTCGATCGTGAGATTCGTCGCCTCCACCACGGGCACGTCGACGACGCCACCGGATGCGCGCTCGGCCCGCACCCGCTGCCGCTCCTCGGTGCGCGCCCGGCCCTGCCCGATGCGGGGCACGGAATCGAGCAGCCGTTTCGTGTAGTCGTTCTGCGGATGCGCGAACAGCGTCTTCGCATCCGCCTCCTCCACGACCTTGCCCTGGTACATCACGGCCACCCGGTCGGCGAGGTCGGCGACCACACCCATGTTGTGGGTGATCAGCACGATCGCCGTGTCGAACTCGTCACGCAGCCGGCGCAGCAGCTCCAGGATCTCGGCCTGCACCGTCACGTCGAGCGCCGTCGTCGGCTCGTCGGCCACGATCAGGCCCGGGTTCAGCACCAGCGCCGAGGCGATGACCACGCGCTGCTTCTGGCCGCCCGAGAACTGGTGCGGGTAGTAGTTGACCCGCACCTCGGGCTCCGGGATGCCGACCTTCCGCAGGATCTCGATCGCTTCGCGCTTCGCTTCGGCTCGCGACAGCTTGCCGTGGGCGCGCAGCCCCTCGGCGATCTGCCAGCCCACGGTGTACACCGGGTTGAGCGCGGTCGAGGGCTCCTGGAACACCATGGAGACGTCGGCTCCACGCACGGCGCGCAGCTGCTTCTTCGAGAGCGACACGACGTCGGAGACCGAGGTGCCGGCGCGGTTCGAGAGCAGCACCGCGCCGCCGGTGGTCGCTGTCTCGGGCAGGAGCCCGAGGATCGTCTTGGCGGTCACGGTCTTGCCGCTGCCCGACTCCCCCACGATGGCGAGCACCTCTCCGCGGTTGACCGAGAGGCTCACGCCGTCGACGGCCTTGACGGCTCCGGCATCCGTGGCGAAGGAGATGGAGAGGTCTTTGATGTCGACGACGCGGCTCATTTGCTGTTCTCCAGTCCATCCGTCGAGCTCGGGGCAGTCGCGTTCTCGTCGAGGATGTCGAGATCCGACGGGAGCGGAGCGTCGACCGAGGTGGCCGACATGGCTCCCGACTTGGCCTTCACGCGCTTGCGGCCGCGCAGTCGCGGATCGGCCAGGTCGTTGAGGCTCTCGCCCACCAGGGTGATGCCCAGCACGGCGAGCACGATCGCGAGGCCCGGGTAGAGCGCCGTCCACCAGATGCCGCTGGTCACGTCGGAGAGCGCCTTGTTGAGGTCGTAGCCCCACTCGGCGGCCGCCGTCGGCTCGATGCCGAAGCCCAGGAAGCCGAGGCCCGCGAGGGTCAGGATGGCCTCGGAGGAGTTCAGCGTGAAGATGATCGGCAGCGTGCGGGTGGCGTTGCGCAGCACGTGCCGGAACATGATGCGCGGTGTCGACGCCCCGAGCATCTTGGCCGACTCCACGTAGGGCTCCGCCTTGATGCGGATCGTCTCCGCGCGGATCACCCGGTAGTACTGCGGGATGTACACCACGGTGATCGAGAGCGCTGCGGCGAAGATGCCGCCCCACAGGCTCGACTGGCCGCCCGAGATGACGATCGAGAGCACGATCGCGAGCAGCAGCGACGGGAACGCGTAGATGGCGTCGCCGATCACCACGAGCACGCGGTCGAGCCAGCCCCCGATGTAACCGGAGATGAGACCGAGCAGGATGCCGATGAAGATCGAGAAGATCACGGCGATGATGATGACGAGGATCGCGGTCTGGGCACCCCAGATGACTCGGGAGTAGACGTCGTAGCCGCCCACCGTGGTGCCCATGATGTGCTCCGGGCTCGGCGGCTGCTGGGCCCCGAACGGGCCGTCGGGCCCGCGCAGCTGGGCGAAGCCGTAGGGGGCGATCAGCGGGGCGAAGATCGCGACCAGCACGAAGATCGCCGTGACCACGAGGCCGGTGATGAGCATCCCGCGCTGCAGGCCCACGCTCTGGCGCAACTGCTTCAGCACGGGCAGGCGCCCGAAGAACCCGCTCTTCCGCGGCGGGAGGGTGGCGACGGCTTCTGTCGTGGTGCTCATGTCAATACCTCACCCTCGGGTCGATCAAGGCGGCTATGACGTCGACGACGAAGTTCGTGAGGGCCACGATCACGGCGAGCAGAGCGACGATGCCCTGCACGGCCACGAAGTCGCGGGCGGCGAGGTAGGCCGCGAGCTGGAAGCCGAGACCCTTCCACTCGAAAGTGGTCTCGGTCAGAACCGCACCGCCGAGCAGGATCGCGATCTGCAGGCCGATGACGGTGATGATCGGGATGAGGGCCGGCTTGTAGGCGTGCTTGCGCACGAGCCGCCCTTCACTCACGCCGCGCGATCGGGCGGCATCCACGTAGTCGGTGCCGAGGGTTCCGATGACGTTCGTGCGCACGAGGCGCAGGAAGACACCGGCCGTGAGGAGGCCGAGGGCGATACCGGGGAGCACCGCGTGCGAGAGCACGTCCCCGATCGCGGCGGGGCTGCCGAGCGCGATCGAGTCGACGAGGTAGATGCCCGTCTTGTTCGGCAGGCTCTGCATCGCCAGTTCGGTACGGGTCGACGCGCGCCCGGCCACCGGCAGCCACTGCAGGTAGACCGAGAACACGAGCTTGAGCAGCATGCCCGCGAAGAACACGGGAGTGGCGTAGCAGAGGATTGCGAAGATGCGCAGCACCGCGTCGGGGAACCGGTCGCGGAAGTAGGCGGCGAGCATGCCGAGGGGGATGCCGACGATGAAGGCCACGATGAGGGCGTAGAAGGCCAACTCGAGCGTGGCGGCGCCGTAGGTGAGGAGCACCTCCGTGACCGGGCGGTTGTCGCTCAGGGTGTTGCCGAAGTTGCCGGTGAAGATCTGGCCGAGGTATTCGAAGTACTGCACGATCACGGGCCGGTCGTAGCCCGCGGCATGGATGAGGGCCTGCAGCTGATCGGCGGGGAGCTTGCCGCCCTGCGCCGCGGTGATCGGGTCGCCGATGCTCCGCATCAGCAGGAAGACCAGGGTGACCAGGATGAAGATGGTCGGGAAGATGAGCAGGAAGCGCACCAGGAGGTAGCGGCCGAGACCGCCTCCCGCGCTCTTCGGCTTCGGAGCGACCACCGACGGAGTGTCGGTCGGAAGCGTACTAGTCGTCATCATTGCCAATCAGTCGATGCCGGGCGCAGCAGGGGCGGCCGGTGTGACCGGCCGCCCCCGTGCGGTGGGCTAGCAAGTACTCTAGCCCGCGGTATTTCTGGCGCTCGGGCCTAGCCCTTGGTGAGCGGGGCGTAGCGGAACTTGAACGACGCGTCGAGGGTGACCCCGTCGACATCCGTTCCCGCGACCGCCACCTGGGCACCCTGCAGGTAGGGCACCGTCGAGAGGTCGACGGCTTCCTTGGCCTGGATGTCCTCGATGATCGCCTGGCGCGCTGCCGGATCGGGCGTCGACGCCTGCTTCAGGATCAGGTCGTTCACCTCGGGGTTGTCGTAGTGGTTCCCGAGGAAGTTCTCCTTGAGGAAGAACGGCGTCAGGTAGTTGTCGGCGTCGGAGTAGTCCGGGAACCAGCCCAGCTGGTAGGCCGGGTAGACGTCGGCCGTGCGGTCTTTCGCGTACTGCACCCACTCGGTCGACTGCAGGTTGACCGTGAACAGGCCCGACGACTCGAGCTGGTCTTTGATCAGCGCGTACTCGTCGCCGGAGGAGGGACCGTAGTGGTCGGGGCTGTACTGCAGGTTCAGCTCGATCGGACCGGTCACGCCGGCCGCTGCGAGGGTGGCCTTGGCCTTGTCGACCGAGGGGCCGCCGTTGCCGTCGCCGTAGGTCTCCTTCAGCACCTCGGTGGCGCCGGTGAGTCCGGCGGGAACGAAGGAGTACAGCGGGGTGTAGGTGCCCTTGTAGACCTGGTCGGCGATCTCCTGGCGGTCGATCAGGTCGGCCACGGCCTGGCGCACCGCGGTGGCCTTGGCCGGGTCGGCGTCAGCGGTCGTGGCGCCGAACGGCTGGGTGTTGAAGTTGAACGTGATGTAGCGGATCTCGCCGCCCGGGCCGTCCCACACCTTCACCTTGTCGTTCTTCGACAGGTCGTCGACGTCGGTGGCCGAGAGGCTCCGGAACGCCACGTCGATGTTGCCCTCCTGCACGTCGAGCTTGAGGTTCGACGAGTCGGCGTAGAACTTCTGGTTGATCGGCGAGACCGCGGCCGGAAGCACACCCTTGTAGCCATCGAAGGGCACGTAGGAGATCAGGTTGTTGAAGTCGTAGTTCGTGATCGTGTACTGACCCGCGAAGGCCTCGCCCTTCACGATGTCCTCGTCGGGCGTGATCTCGGTCGCCGAGAACACGTCCTCGTCGACGATCGGGCCGGCCGGGCTCGAGAGGATCTGCGGGAAGACCTGGTCGTCGGGGTTCTTCAGGTTGAAGACCACCGTGAGGTCGTCGGGCGCATCGACGCTGTCGAGGTTGTAGAGCAGCGACGACGGGCCGTTGGGGTCGGCGATCGCGATGTCGCGGTCGAAGGTGAACTTGACGTCGGAGGAGGTCAGCTCGTTGCCGTTCGCGAAGGTCAGACCCTCCTTGAGCTTCACGGTGTACTCCGTGGGGCCCGTGAACTCGGCGCTCTCGGCGATGTCGGGCTCGACATCCGGGCTGCCGTAGGGGGTGTTCATGAGGAACGGGAAGACCTGGTTCATGACGGCGAAGGAGCCGTTGTCATACGAGCCGGCCGGGTCGAGCGTGGTGACCTTGTCGGTCGTGCCGACGATGATGGCATCGCCCGCGGAGGCGGTGCTGCCCGAGTTGCCGGCGCAACCGGTGAGCACCAACGCGAAGGCGGCACCACCGGCGGCCACGACGAGAGTACGTCGGGCGAATTTGGATGCGGATGTCATATCCGTCATTACCTCTTCCTGATCATGTTGCGGTGCGTGCCGGGCGCACAGAACGGCGCACAGCACGCATTTGCTGTGAGACACAGTTAACACACTCGACCGCCGTCACCCAACCGGGGGACGCACCGAGCGGTACTTCTTTACGTGATCGAAATGTTCGACGCACGAAATCGGATGCGCGCGCACGATCGTGCAGCGAAATCCGTCGTCGACGCAGTATTCCGCCGCCGTTACCGAACGGCGAGCATCACATCCACGACGGCGTCGAGCACGGCGTCGACCTGGGCTTCGCTGTACCCGCCGCGGCGGGAACGGAAGACGACGGTTCGCACATCCGTCACCGTCACGTCGGCCCCCGACCGGAAGTACTCGGTGAGGTAGGAGGTGAAGGCGTCGACGTCTTTCACGTTGTAGCCCACCCGCAGGAAGCCGGCGCGCCGGAACCTCTGGCCGTCGGGCCGCTCGAGGCGGGCGAGGATCTCGGCCGCGCGACTGCGGGCGCTCGCGAACCAGGCCTCGTCGCCGGCGGCCTGGTAGGCCCGGTCGCGCTCGCGCAGGGCGAAGGCGTCTTCGAGGCGCTCCAGCGCGGCGTCGACCGCCGGGGCGTAGTAGCCGCCCTTCTGCATCGTGAACGCCGTGTGCCGTACCGTGTCGCTCGTGAGCGTGTAGGCGCCGGAGGTCGCGTTGCGCTCGTCGTAGGCCAGCCGGGCCTTGGCGAGGAAGTCGTCGACCTCGTCGACGTCGTAGCCGAGGGTCGAGTTGCGGGTGCGGGGAAACGGTACGCTCACGGCTCTATTGTGCCAATGATTGCCTGGCAACTCCGCACGCAGCGCTCGGATCGGCCTCGCAGCGCCCTCCGGATCAACTCGCGAAGATCACCCAGAGCACGTAGGCCGCGGCCGCCGAGGGCAGGATCGAGTCGAGGCGGTCGAGGAATCCCCCGTGACCGGGCAACCAGCTGCTCATGTCTTTGATGCCGATGTCGCGCTTCAGCAGCGACTCGCAGAGATCGCCGACGGTCGCGGTGGTCACGATCACGGCTCCGAAGATGAGGCCGAACCACCACGGCTGCTGGAGCAGGAAGATCGCCAGCAGCACACCGCCGATCAGGGCCACCACGACGGCTCCCGCCAGACCCTCCCAGGTCTTCTTCGGGCTGATGGTGGGCGCCATCGGATGCTTGCCGAAGTTCAGTCCGCTGGCGTAGGCCCCGACGTCGACCAGCACCACGACCACGATGAACGCGAGAACCCACCATTGCCCGCCCTCTTTGGAGAGCAGCAGCACCGAGACGCTGGCCAGGAAGGAGACGTAGACCTGCACGAAGGTGGAGGCCGCGACATCCCGCACCGTTCCGGCCAACCCGGGGCGCGGCGGGATGAAGGCCACCTCGAACACACGCCAGGCAGCCACGAGCACGACTCCGCCCACGAAGACGAGCCACTGCCCCTCAGCGCCCCAGTAGTAGGCCGCGGGCACCAGGGCCACTCCGGCGATGACGGTCGGGATGCGCGGCACGTGGATGCCCGCATGCTTCAGCGCTGCAGCGAGCTCGAGCGTGGCGAAGGCCACCAGCACGGCCGCGAGAGCCATGAAGATCTCTTTGATCACCACGAGGCTGAACACCATGACGGCGGCCAGGACGATGCCGATCGCGATCGCCGAGATCAGGTTGCGGCCTGTTCGCTCCGTGATCTTCTCGTTCGCCTCGTCGAACTGCTCCTTGCGTGCCCGCACCTGGGCCTGGATGTCGGCGCGCGACAACGAGCGCCCGCGCCTGGCTTGGGGCGTCCCGGGAGGCTCGGGCTCGGAGTCGTGGCTCATGGGCGGCCGGTCGAGGTCAGACCTCGAGGAGTTCGGCTTCCTTGCGCTTCAGAGCGTCGTCGATCGCGTCGACCGACTTCTTGGTGATCTGCTCGAGCTCCTTCTCGCCGCGGGATACCTCGTCGTCGCCGACCTCGCTCTTCAGCGCATCGAGGTCGTCTTTCGCCTTGCGCCGGATGTTACGGATCGCCACCTTGCCGTCTTCGGCCTTGGTGCGCACGATCTTCACGTACTCCTTGCGACGCTCCTCGGTGAGGTCGGGCAGGGTGATGCGGATGATGTTGCCGTCGTTCGTGGGGTTCGCACCGAGGTTCGGCACGTCGCGGATGGCCTGCTCGATGTCGCGGAGCGCCCCCTTGTCGTAGGGCGTGACGATCAGCGTGCGCGCCTCGGGGTTCTGCAGCGATGCCAACTGGGCCAGCGGCGTCGGGGTGCCGTAGTAGGGAACCAGGATCTTCTGGAACAGCGCGGGGTTCGCGCGCCCGGTGCGGACGTTGGAGAAGTCGTCCTTCGTCACCTCGAGGGCTTTGTTCATGCGTTCGGTCGCATCGGCCAGTACATCCGCAATCACGGGAACTCCTTAGTGAATCAGTCGTGACAAGTGTAGTCAGTGGGGGCGCCGGAGGCCTGGAACCCGGCAGGCGGCTCAGTGACTCGTGGCCACCAGGGTGCCGATCCGTTCGCCGCGGATGGCCTTCGCCACGTTGCCGGCCGGCTCCATGCCGAAGACGTGCATCGGCATCCCGTTGTCCATGCAGAGGCTGAACGCGGTGGAGTCGACCACCTTGAGGCCCTTCTGCAGCGCCTCGTTGTAGGTGAGCTTCTCGAGCTTCACGGCGTCCGCATCCACCCGCGGGTCGGCGGAATACACCCCGTCGACACCGTTCTTGGCCACCAGCACCTCGACGGCGTGGATCTCGAGCGCCCGCTGGGCGGCCACCGTGTCGGTGGAGAAGTAGGGCAGTCCGGCTCCGGCGCCGAAGATCACGACGCGGCCCTTCTCCAGGTGACGGATGGCGCGGCGCGGGATGTAGGGCTCGGCCACCTGGGTCATCGAGATCGCCGACTGCACGCGGGTCTCGGCGCCGGCCTGCTCGAGGAAGTCCTGCAGGGCCAGGGCGTTCATCACCGTGCCGAGCATGCCCATGTAGTCGGCGCGCCCGCGGTCCATGCCGCGCTGCGAGAGCTCGGCGCCGCGGAAGAAGTTGCCTCCGCCGACGACGATCGCGACCTCGACCTCCTTGGCCGCTTCGGCGATCTCGCGTGCCAGGCTGCTCACCACATCGGGGTTGACTCCGAGGGCTCCGCCCCCGAACGCCTCACCGGAAAGTTTGAGTAGTACCCTGCGCGTGGTTTCCGGCTCTGACATCCGTCATGCATCCCTTCGTCGTGCCCGTGTTCAGGCTACCGTTACCTGTCGAGTGCCCGGGCGTCCGGGCAGCGAAAAGGCCCGAGTCGATGATCGACCCGGGCCTTCCCTGAGTTCACGCCGTGGTTACGCGCCGACCTTGAAGCGGGCGAAACCGGTGACCGTGATGCCGGCATCCGCCAGCACCTTGGCGACCGAGAGCTTGTTGTCCTTCGCGTAGTCCTGCTCGAGCAGGGCGACCTGCTTGAAGTAGGCCTGCACGCGACCCTCGACGATCTTGGGCAGAGCCGCTTCCGGCTTGCCCTCGTTCTTCGAGATCTCGGTCACGATCGCGCGCTCCTTCTCGACGGCCTCGGCGGGCACGTCGTCGCGCGAGAGGTACTGCGGGTCGGCGAACGAGATGTGCTGCGCGATGGAGCGAGCGGTCTCGGCATCCGAACCCGTGTAGGCCACGACCACGCCGACCTGCGGGGGCAGGTCTTTGCTGGTCTTGTGGAGGTAGATCTCGAAGGCGTCGCCGGTGAGACGCACGATGCGGCGCAGCTCGATCTTCTCGCCGAGGATCGCGGCTTCGTCGTTGATGACGTCGGCCACGGTCTTGCCGTCAGCGGGGGCCGCGAGGGCCTCCTCGACGGTCGACGCGCCGGCGGCGGCGCTGGCGGCGAGCACCTTGTCGGCGAGGGCGATGAACTTCTCACCCTTGGCCACGAAGTCGGTCTCGCAGGCGAGCTCGATCAGGGTGGCGGCGCCGTTCTCCTGGGTCGCGGCGACGAGTCCCTCGCTCGTGGAGCGGTCGGCACGCTTCGCGTTGCCCTTCGCACCCTTGAGACGCAGGATCTCGACGGCCTTCTCCATGTCACCGTCGGCCTCGACGAGGGCGTTCTTGGTGTCGACCATGCCGGTGCCGAGCTGCTCGCGCAGCGCCTTGACATCAGCCAGGCTGATTGTTGCCATGTTTGTTCAAACTCCTTGAAAAGTTGGTGTCGGTGTCAGCATGCCGTTCCCGCGTGGTCCACGCGTGAACGGCGGGCGACTACTCGGCGGCGGGAGCCTTCTCGGCCTCGGTTGCCTCGGCCTCGATCTTCGCCTCGGCCTCGGCGTCGGAGACCACGTGGTGCTCGACGACCAGCGTCTCGTCCGTGATCGCGGCGAGGTCGGCCTCGGCCTGTGCGTCGGCGTCGTTCTCCTCGGTGGGCGTCTCGGCGGCGATGACCTCGGCCACGGCCTCAGTGTCGACCTCACCCGTGATCTCGCCATCGACGGCTTCGATCTTCTCGGCCTCCGACTGCGGGTTCTCGGAGGCCTGGAGGAGCTCCCGCTCCCACTCGGCCAGCGGCTCGGCCGGGGCGTCGCCCTCTTCGGGCTTCTGGTGGCGCTGGATGAGACCCTCAGCGGCGGCGTCGGCCACGATACGGGTCAGCAGAGCGACGGAGCGGATCGCGTCGTCGTTGCCCGGGATCGGGTAGGTGACCTCGTCGGGGTCGCAGTTGGTGTCGAGGATGCCGATGACCGGGATGCCCAGCTTCTTGGCCTCGTCGATCGCGAGGTGCTCCTTCTTGGTGTCCACGACCCAGAGCGCGCTCGGCGTCTTCGTGAGGTTGCGGATACCGCCGAGCGACTTGTGCAGCTTGTCGAGCTCGCGCTTCTTGATGAGCAGTTCTTTCTTGGTGAAACCGCTCTTCGACGTGTCTTCGAAGTCGAGCTCCTCGAGCTCCTTCATGCGGGCGAGTCGCTTCGACACCGTCTGGAAGTTGGTGAGGAGGCCACCGAGCCAGCGCTGGTTCACGTAGGGCTGGCCGACGCGGGTCGCCTGCTCGGCGATGGACTCCTGAGCCTGCTTCTTCGTGCCGACGAAGAGCACGGTGCCGCCGTGGGCGACCGTCTCCTTGACGAAGTCGTAGGCCTTGTCGATGTAGCCCAGCGACTGCTGCAGGTCGATGATGTAGATGCCGGAACGCTCAGTGAAGATGAATCGCTTCATCTTCGGGTTCCAACGGCGGGTCTGGTGCCCGAAGTGAACGCCGCTGTCGAGCAGCTGGCGGATGGTGACGACGGCCATTGCCGTACTCCTTCTGTTCTCGGTTTGCTCCGCGACGATGGCCGCGAATCCTGGTGCCCGGCGCGCATCCAGCCCGCTCTTTCGAGCTGTTCTCTCGAACATGGGACCGATTGGATGCTGCTGCCTCGTGGGCACGCGAAGTCACCCCGACATGCAGGGTGCTCCGAGAACTATAACACTCCGCAGTCGGCTACTGCTGGGCGACGACCCGGTCGCGCTTCCGCACGACCTTGAGGCTGTCCATGCTCTCGAGCGAGCGGCCCTTCGTCTCGGGAACCGCGAAGAAGACGAACACGAACGACACCAGGGCGAAGAAGGTGTAGAGGCCGTAGGTGAAGGCCAGCGAGAAGCTCGACAGCGCCGGGAAGGTCTCGGTGATGGCGAAGTTCGTGAGCCACTGGGCGGCCGCCGCGATTCCGAGCGCCTTGCCGCGGATGCGGTTCGGGAAGATCTCGCCGAGCAGCACCCACACGATCGGACCCCAGGTGGCGCCGAAGAAGATGACGAACAGGTTGGCGCCGACCAGGGCGAGCGGGCCCCAGGCGCCGGGCAGTTGCGGCGCGCCGTCGACCAGCACGGACTGCGAGAACGCCACCGCCATCAGGCCCAAGGAGACCACCATGCCGGCCGAACCGGTCAGCAGAAGCGGGCGCCGGCCGATCTTGTCGACGAAGAAGATCGCCACGAAGGTCACCGCCACGTTGATGATGCTGGTGACGACCGAGATCGTGAAGCTCGTGGAGGCGTTCGTGGTGTCGAAGCCGACAGAACTCCACAGGCTGGTGGAGTAGTAGAAGATGACGTTGATGCCCACCAGCTGCTGGAACATCGACAGCAGGATGCCCACCCAGACCACCGGAAGCAATCCGAACATCTTGCCGCGCAGGCTCGCGGTGCGGGCGTTCTCGCGGTCTTCCTTCAGCGACTGCTCGATCTCGGCGAGCGCGTCGTCGACCTCGCTCTTGGGCATCACGCTCGCGAGCACGTCGCGGGCGTCGCTCTGGCGGTCCTTGCCCGCGAGGTAGCGCGGGGATTCGGGCAACCGCCAGGCCAGGAGACCGTAGACGATGGCGGGGACGGCGCAGGCCACGAACATCCAGCGCCAGGCATCCGCTCCGAACCAGAGCGGCTCGTTCGCGCCGCCGGCTGCGCCCTGCAGCAGGGTGTCGGAGAGCAGCGCCGCGAAGATACCGAGCGTGATGGCGAGCTGCTGCAGGCTGGCGAGCGCACCTCGCACGGCCTTCGGCGCGATCTCCGCGATGTAGGCCGGAGCGATGACGCTCGCGATGCCGATGCCGAGACCGCCGATGACACGCCAGATGATGAGATCCCAGACCGCGAACGCGAAGCCGGAGCCGATGGAACTGATGAGGAAGAGGCCGGCGCCGATGAGCATGACCGGAATGCGGCCGATCCGGTCGGCGAGACGGCCGGCGAAGTAGGCGCCGATCGCGCAGCCCAGCAGGGCGGATGCGACGGTGAAGCCGCTGAGCAGCGGGAGGTCTCCGAGATTGAAGTCCTCTTCGATCGCTTTCACCGCTCCGTTGATGACGGAGGAGTCGAAGCCGAAGAGGAAGCCGCCCAGGGCGGCGGCGATCGACAGGGCGATGACCTTGCGTCGGAGTCGTCGTGCGCTGGCGTGGTCATCCACCGCTGAACGGGTGGCAGGCTCATTCGAACTCATGACGGACTCCTTCGTGCCGATCGGATCGGGGTGCAGGCTGTCTTGTCCACTCCCCCACACATCCGATATTGGCACGGTTCCTCCACACACGTCGCAATCGGGCTCCGCCCCGGCAGAATATCCGCGATCGTGTCGGAATGAGTCGTCGTGCGATGAGGTGGATTCGGCGCTGTGTAGCCGTGACGGTGGCCGCAGGTGTCGTCGTGGTGAGCGGAGTCGATGTGGGAGGCGCGGCTGCGGCCTGGGGCGGGTCGCCTCCTGCTGCCGGGGCCGGACCGGCCACTGCTGCGGCCGGGCCCTGGGTCGGGCCGCCGATTGAGGGTGGGGCGGGGCCGGCTCGAACGTCGGCGGCGGCCGCCGCCGACGCCACTCGCCCGTGGCAGTGGCCCGTGAACGCACCGGTGCTGGTGACCGCGGAATTCGTGGCGCCCGCCACGAGATACGGTGCTGGGCACCGGGGAGCAGACCTCGCGACCGCGCCGGGCGCGCCGGTGCTTGCGCCCCGTGACGGAGTGGTGGCCTTCGCAGGCGCCGTCGCGGGCCGGCCTGTCGTCTCGATCGACCATCCGGGCGACTATCGCTCGAGTGTCGAACCCGTCGTCGCGACGGTCGCCGTGGGCGATGTCGTGCTGCACGGACAGGTGATCGGAACGGTCGGCACGGGCGGACACTGCGCAGCGGTGTGCCTCCACTTCGGCGTGCGCCTGCACGGCGACTACCTGAACCCCCGCGGTCTGGTCGGCGAGATCCCGCGCGCGATCCTGCTCCCGCGGCTCGCGGCCCTCCCGGGCGCCGGGCCGCAATCGTCTCGAGGCGAGGTGGTCGGGCGCGATGGTGCTGTCGCCGCTGCGGGCAGGTCGCCGCCGCGGTGTCGAACTGGTCGAGCGCGGGGCCGGGCGCGACCGTGAAGTCGAGGGCCGACCACGGAGGCGGACGCCACGGTGCAGCCAGGGGTCAGGCGCGCGGGTGAGCTGCCTGGTAGGAGGCGCGCAGGCGCTCGACCGTGACGTGGGTGTAGATCTGGGTCGTGCCGAGGCTGGCATGGCCGAGCATCTCCTGCACGGCCCGGAGGTCGGCGCCGCCATCGAGCAGGTGCGTCGCCGCGGTGTGCCGGAGGGCGTGCGGGCCGGCCGGCCCTCCACCCGGCACGGCCTCGAGCAGTCCGGAGACCAGTTCGTACACCGAGCGGGTGCCGAGCCGCCCCCCGCGGACACCGAGGAACAGGGCCGCACCGGGCCGGGCCGCGGCGGTCGCCGGCCGGCGCTCGAGCAGGGCGCGGCGCGAGCGGCCGAGATAGTCGGTGAGGGCGTGATGGGCGGGCACTCCGAACGGCACGATGCGCTCCTTCGAGCCCTTGCCGACCACGCGCACGGTGCGCCGGTCGAGATCGAGGTCGTCGATGTCGATGCCGACGAGTTCAGACACGCGCAGCGCGGAGGCGTAGAGCAGTTCGACCACGGCGACGTCGCGCACCGCGACCGGATCCCCATCGGCAGCCGAGATGTGGAGCACGTCGAGCAGACCATTCATGGAGTCGCCGGAGAGCACGCGAGGCAGCGTGCGGTCGGGCTTCGGCGCGCGGAGACGGATGGCAGCGTCGATCTCGATCCGCCCGGTTCGCCGCAGCCAGGCCGAGAAGGTCTTGGCCGTGGCCGCGCGCCGGGCGAGGGTCGATTTCGCGAGTTCACGCTGGGAAGCCGCCCACAGCCAGTCCCGGTAGAACGGCAGATCGAGATCGGCGACGTCGGTGATGCCGCGCGATCGGGCGAAGGTCTCGAGGTCGGTGAGATCGGCGCCGTACGAACGGACGGTGTGCTCCGAGTATCCGCGCTCGAGGCGCAGGTAGCGCTCGTACTCGGCACGCGCTCCGGAGATGTCCACCCCTCAAGCATCCACCGCGAACGGGTGAATCCTCTCAGCGGTCGGCGCGTGTTCCCGCGTCAGCGCTGCTGCTGGCGCGAGAAGGCCTCGAGTCGCTCGTCGTCGGAGAGGGCGTAGACCCGCTCGACGAAGGCGTTGTCGAAGCCCGACACGACCGGGAAGTCGCCGATCGGCACCGTCGAGTGCACGATCCGGTCGTCGTAGACGTGCACGATCGAGAACGACTGACCGCCGCCCAGCCCCGTGAGCCGCCCACGCGGCGCCGCGACATCCATGGTGTAACAGGTGGCGGCGGCGACCGAGACGGGCACACCGGCGAAGAGGCTGTGGGTCGAGTAGTGCAGATGCCCGCCGAGCACGGCTCGGACATCGGTGCCCCGGATGACCTCGGCCAACTCCTCCTGCCGCTGCAGCTCGAGGATCGGCATGAGCGGGATCGTGGTGGGGATCGGCGGGTGATGCAACGCCACGATCGTGCCCTCGGGCGCGGGCGTGGCCAGCTCGCCCCTCAACCACTCGAGTTGTTCGGCGGAGAGTTCACCATGGTGGTAGCCCGGAACGCTGGTGTCGAGCGCTATCAGACGGAGCCCTCCGAGACGGATGCTCGTCACCACCGGATCGGCCAGCGGCGCCTCGTCGAGGAGCTCCACTCGCAGGCGGGCGCGATCGTCGTGGTTACCCATCACCCAGAGCACGCGCGACCCGAGTCGTTCCGCCGCCGGTCCGACGATCCCCCGGATTCGACGATAGGCGTCGTCTTCTCCGAGGTCGGCGATGTCGCCCGTGAATACCAGCGCTTCGGGGCGGATGCCCGAAGCCTCCAACTGCCGCAGTGCCTGCGTCAGCGTGGCATCGGTGTCGACCGTGCCGTAGAGCGGCTGCTCCTCCGCCAGGAAATGCGTGTCGCTGATGTGGACGATCGTGTGCAGGGGCTCGCCGTATTGGGCCATGGTTTCCAGTCTCGCAGATCTCCGAGTTCGGACTCATCCCTCGCTCACATCCTTAACCAGCCGTTCTCGTTCTCGTACGCTCCGCCGTCGAGAGCAAGCGTGCCGAGCGTCACGGCCACGGCCCGGGGCGCCATTCCCGTTCGTCGAGCCAGATCGGCGACGCCGCGGGGCGATCGGGAGCTCAATGCATCCAGAACCCGTGTCGTATCAGGGCCGTCGGCCGAACGCCGCTCCCCCGCGCGACCGGTCGCCGTTGCGCCCGGTGCTGCGCCTGAGGTCGTGGACGCGCCGACCGGGCGGGCGTCGGGCGACCCGAGCACCATCTCGACCACGTCGGCCACCGATGTCACGCACACCGCGTCGAATTCGCGCAGCAGGCGGTGGCAGCCGGCCGAGGTGACGCTCGTCACGGGCCCGGGCACCGCGCCGAGCGGGCGGCCCAGGGCCGCTGCGTGGCCCGCCGTGTTGAGCGACCCTGAGCGTTGGCCCGCCTCCACCACGACCGTGGCGTGACTGGCGGCGGCGATCAACCTGTTGCGCTGCAGGAACCGCCACTTGGTGGGAGACGATCCGCACGGGAGCTCGGACACGACCGCACCGGAGACGGCGGCGCGCAGCAACAGGTCGTGGTGCGCAGCGGGGTAGAGCCGGTCGACGCCTCCTGCCAGGAACGCGACCGTGGTGCCTCGACTCGCCAGGCAGGCCCGATGCGCCATGCCGTCGATGCCGTAGGCCGCACCGGAGACGACCGCGAAGCCACGGTCGCTGAGACCCGACGCCAGGTCCATCGCGACGTGTTCGCCGTAGTTCGTGGCGTCGCGCGAACCCACGATCGCGATCGCTCCACCGGGGTGATCGAGTGCACCGACGCTGCCGCGCACCCAGAGGCCGATCGGGGCGTGCGCCCCCAAGACCTCGAGCGCATCCGGCCAGGCGGCGTCGCCGGGCGTGACGAACCCCGCTCGGCACTGGACCGCGGCTCGCAACGCGGCGACCACGAGCCTCGACGAGAGTCTCGGACGCCAGCGCTCGCACGCTGCCGCGACGTCGGCGAGACCGAGTTCGACCGGAGATCCGGCGTCGACCGACGCGGCGAGCCAGTCTCCGGGTGGGCGCCCTTCGATCAGCATCGACAACGCGCGGTCGGCACCGATCGACTCCAGGAGGAGGCCGGCCACGCCGTCTCCCGGTTCGACGAGTACCGACCAGGTGGCGGTGGCGAAGATGCGCGCGACAGCATCGTCATCCAGTTCGGCGGTTCCTCGGCTCACCGCCTGCACGAGGGAACGCACCAGCGGCCGTTCGAGCTGATGCACCCTCATGCTGCCACCGACTTCCGCAAGAAGAGTGCCCAGCCGACGTGATCGCTCGTCGGTGCCGAGGCCTCCTCGAGATCGGCTATGGTCCAGGCCACTCGGAGCACGCGGTCATAGCCGCGCATCGTCAGGTTGCCGCGTTCGAGCGCGCGGTCGATGGCTGCCGTGGCACCTGGCGAAAGGCGGCGCCCACTGGAGCGGAACCACGAACCGGGCACCTCGGCATTCGTCTTCCAGGGCGTACCGGCGAGGCGTTCCCGCGCAATCGCCCGCGCCTGCTCCACCCGTGCTCGAGCCGCTCGGGTCGACACCCGCGAGCCTTCGTCGCTCATCAGCCTCACCGCCGACGTGGTGACACGGTTCACCCGCAACTGCAGGTCGACCCGGTCGAGAAGGGGGCCGGACATCCGTGACAGATAGCGCCGGCGCATGATGGGTGTGCAGCTGCAGGGGATGTCGGACGTGCCGAACTGCCCGCAGGGGCACGGGTTCGCCGCGAGCACGAGCTGGAACCTCCCGGGGAAGTGCGCGACCGCTGCCGCGCGGTGAATGGTGATCGACCCGGATTCGAGGGGCTGCCGCAGTGCATCGAGTACCGCAGTGGGGAACTCGGGCGCCTCATCGAGGAAGAGGATCCCGTGCGCGGCCCGGGCGGCGGCGCCGGGCCGGATGACCTTCGACCCTCCTCCGACCAGGGCGGCGGCCGATGACGTGTGGTGCGGACTCTCCAGGGGTGGCCTCGTCAGCAGACCGTTCACCGGCCGGCCGGAGAGGGACGACAGCGACGTGACCTCCAGCGCCTGCTCGGCGTCGAGATCAGGCAGAAGACCCGGCAGGCGTTCGGCCAGCATCGTCTTGCCCGCGCCCGGCGGACCGAGCATCATCAGGTGGTGTCCGCCCGCGGCCGCGACCACCAGGGCCTCCACCGCGTCGGGGTTGCCCACGACGTCGGCCAGATCGCCGACCGACTCGGCGACCGGCGGAGCGGGCGGCTGCCGAATCGGTTCCACCGGATTCGGTTCGAGCTCAGCACCGTGACGGATCAGTGCGTCGCGCAGCGACGCCACCGTCGTGACCTCGACATCGGGCACCAGTAGGGCTTCGTCTTCGTTGCCCTGCGGCACCACGAAGCGCCGGAAACCGGCGGCGCGAGCGGCGACGACGGCGGGCAGAAGCCCCTGCATCGGCCGCACCCGGCCATCGAGGCTCAGCTCGCCGAGGTGCACCACGGAGGCTATCGCGTCGACCTCGATCGCCCCCTCGGCCGCGAGCACCGCGACCGCGATGGCCAGATCGTAGGTGGAGCCCTGCTTCGGTAACGACGCCGGGGAGAGGTTCACCACGATCTTCTTGGCCGGCAACGGGCATCCGTCGTTCGCGGCCGCCGCCCGCACGCGGTCTTTCGCGTCGGAGAGCGCGGCATCCGGCAGCCCGATCAGCTGAAAACCCGGGATCTGATTGGCGATGTGGGCCTCGACCTCGACCACCGCGCCCGTCATGCCGAGGAGCGCCACGGACAAGGTGCGCGCGACCATCAGCACACGCCCCGGAGGTGCTGGATGCTCGGCTCACCGTATTCCGGCCAGAGGATGCCCAGCACGTCGACCCGCACCTCGGGATGTCGCGTCTCGGCGTGCTCGGCGAGCCACGCCGATCCGAGCAGATGGAGCCGCCGCAGTTTCGCGGGCGTGATGGCCTCGAACGGATGCCCGAACGCATCCGATCGTCGCGTCTTCACCTCCACGATCACGAGGGTCGGCCCGTCGTGGGCCACGATGTCGATCGCGCCCACCGGGCAGCGCCAGTTGCGCGCCACCACTCGGTATCCCGACCTCGCCAGATGTTCCGCGGCGAGGTCTTCGCCGCGCTGACCCAATTCGTCTTTCGCCTTCATCACTACCTCCGCGACAAGGCTGCCGGGGTGGCAACCCGCGCGGGGCGGATGGGCTGGATCTGGGGACGAGGTTCGCCAGACGGCGAGATGTGAAGGAGAAGACCCCTACTCGTCGAGTGCGAGTTCCTTGGGCAGCTCGAAGTCCTTGCTCGAGAGCTCCTCGACGTTCACGTCTTTGAAGGTGAGCACCCGCACCGACTTCACGAAGCGGTCGGAACGGTAGACGTCCCACACCCACACGTCGTTCATGGTGAGCTCGAAGTAGAAGTCGTGCTCGGTGTCGCGGCGGGCCAGTTCGACCTCGTTGGCGAGGTAGAACCGGCGCTCCGTCTCGATCACGTATTTGAACTGCGAGACCACGTCGCGATACTCGCGGTAGAGCGCCAACTCGACCTCTCGGTCGTAGTCTTCGAATTCGTCGTCGTCCATCGTGGTTCCAGTCTAGGCCGCGGAATCGTCGGCCGTCGCCCCGAGGCGCTCCAGACCGTCCACGGCGTCGAGACCGTCGAGTGCGACGGCGGGCTCCTCCAGCGGAGCGGCCATCATCTTGCTCAGCCAGGTGTGCCGGTGCAGTTCCGATGCACCGTGCGAGAGGATCGCATCCCGGTGCTCTTCGCTCGCGTAGCCCTTGTTGCGCACCCAGCCGTAGTGCGGGAAGGTGCCGTCGTGCTCGATCATCAGCCGATCCCGGGCCACCTTGGAGATGACGGAAGCGGCGGCGACCGAGGCGCAGTCCCGGTCGGCCTTGATCCTCGTGCGGATCGTCAAGGGCCGCGACACGGCGGGCGTGAGCCAGTCCCACTGACCGTCGAGTATTATCGTGGCCGACGAGACGTCGACACCCGCGGCGGCCAGCTCGTCGAGCGCCCGGGCTCCCGCGAGGCCGAGACAGGCGCTGATGCCGATCCGATCGATCTCGAGCGCTGAGGCGTAGCCCACGGCGTGCGCCAGGCTCCAGGAACGAGCGATCGGCGCCAGCTCTTCGCGGCGCGGTTCGGCGAGCATCTTGGAGTCGCGCAAACCCTTCGGCACCGACTTGGTCACCCGCACGTCGATCACGCACAGCCCGACCGCGACCGGTCCGGCGAGCGCGCCCCGGCCGACCTCGTCGCACCCGATCACGAGACCGCTGTGCGGCGGCTCGGCGGTCTCGACGTCGATCGGCACGTCGATCGACAGGCTTCCGTCAGCGGGCGCAACCGCCCGGCGCCGCCGCCCGAGCCCGACGATCTCGCGCTCGAACTTCAGGGTGGGGTCGGCGACCGGTGTCATTCGTCGGGCCCCGCACCGGCGCTCGTGGACTGGGGAGCCCCCACCTCGGCGGGCGCCACATCCGGAATGCCACTGAAGACGTCGCCGTAGTTGTCGAGCCAGGTCCAGTGGTCGGCCGGCCAGGTGACGAGGATGGCGCGACCCACGACGTTGCCCTCGGGCACGAACCCGTTGCCCGGTTTGTCTTGATTGAACCGCGAGTCGGCGGAGTTGTAGCGGTTGTCGCCCATCACCCAGAGCGAGTTCTCGGGCACCGTGATGTCGAACGGCTCCTGCGAGACGGCGGAGACCCCATCCGGAAGCTTCAGATAGGCCGTCTCGTCGAGCGGAACGCCGTTCACCGACATCTGCCCCAGCGCGTTGCAGCAGACCACGTGGTCGCCCGGCAGCCCGATCACGCGCTTGATCAAGTGATCGTTGGCGTCGTCGGCCGCGAGACCGACGCCCTCGAGCACCCAGTCGATCGCCGCGGCCAGCGGGTTCTTCTGCGGCTCGGCGGTCGGCGGCAGCCAGCCACCCGGATCTTTGAACACCACGACGTCACCGCGCGAGAGCGGCATCACGTTGGGTTCGAGCTGGTTCACGAGGATGCGGTCGTCGATCTGCAACGTGTTCTCCATCGACCCCGAGGGAATGTAGAACGAGCGCACCAGGAAGGTCTTGATGAGAACGGATGCGAGCAATGCGATCACGAAGATGATGAGCAGATCGCGGAGGAAGAGCCACGCGCTCCGGGATCGCCTCGGACGCTGGTCGTCCGCTTCTTCTGCCCGCGAGGGCAGGGATGTTTCTGTCATTTAACCGCCTGAGCTCCCGAACCACTGTAGTGGTCGGGAGCTCAGGATAAACGACGCCTGCCCTGCGGCATGCAGCGAATTCGAAGACTACGCGTCGCGCTTCTCTTTGATCTTCGCCTTCTTGCCGCGGAGGTTGCGGAGGTAGTACAGCTTCGCGCGACGGACGTCACCGCGGGTGACGACCTCGATGTGGTCGATCACGGGCGAGTGCACCGGGAAGGTGCGCTCGACGCCCACCTGGAAGCTGACCTTGCGCACGGTGAAGCTCTCGCGCACGCCCTCGTTCTTGCGGGCGATGACGACGCCCTGGAAGATCTGGATACGCGAACGCGTACCTTCGATGATGTTCACGTGCACCTTGACGGTGTCGCCGGCACGGAAGTCGGGGATGTCGGTGCGGAGCGAGGCCGCATCGACGGAATCGAGGATATGCATGGTGTGTTCGCAATCTGCGCCCGCTCACAGGTCGAGCACGGCTTCGAAGTCAGTGGATGATGTGCCGGATGATTGCTGGCTCCCCTGTGGCAGAGCCGGGCCGTGGCACAAGGGTCAATTGTGCCATAGATCGCGTGGACCGCGCAAAAGCGCCCCGGCTCCACGGAGAGCTGGTCAGATGCGGGGCGGCACCGTGCGCTCGCTGGTCTCGATCACGATGTACTCGCCATCCATCCGCGGCTTCCGCGGCGGACTCTGCAGGCGGGTCGCCTGCTGCGCCTGCGCCTCGAAAGCGGCCAGGGTGGCCCGCACCCGGCGGCGCGTCTCGACCACGAGTTGGATGATGCCCGACCAGAACAGGGCGATCACCGCGACGACCGAGAGCGTGCTGAGGAGGGCGGTGGCCGGCGTGAAGAACCCGATCGCGACGATGAGACCCTGCAAAACCGTCAGCAGGCCCACATCGAGCCACGAGACCGCACGCTCGGCGCGGACGTCTTTGCGGGCGAAGATGAGACCCGCGACGGCCAGCATCGCGACTGTGAGCATCATGACGCCGACGATCAGCCCGATGATCTGCCAGCCGGTGGCGGCGAACACTCCCCAACCAACCAGGATCCAGGCGGGCAGGATGACCGCGGCAGGGAACTGCCAGTAGAAGAAGGCCCGACGGATGATCACCTGTCCAGAGTATGCAGCTACTCCGGATGTTCGCTGAGACTCCGGTCGGTAGGGTCTTCATGGGCGCCATGAAATGCCCGGGGAGAGGAACACGATGATCGAGCTCAAGACACCGGCCGAGATCGAGCAGATGCGTCCGGCGGGCGCCTTCGTCGCCGAGGTGCTGACGGAGCTGGCGTCGCGCGTCGCCGTCGGCGTGAACCTCCTGACGCTCGACCGGATCGCGCACGAGATGATCCGCGCCCGGGGAGCCGAGTCGTGCTACATCGACTACCACCCCTCCTTCGGCGCCTCACCCTTCGGCAAGGTGCTCTGCACGAGCGTGAACGACGCCGTGCTGCACGGGCTGCCGCACGACTACGCCCTGCGCGACGGTGACGTCGTGAGTCTCGACTTCGCGGCATCCGTCGACGGCTGGGTCTCCGACTCCGCGCTGACGGTGATAGCCGGAACGCCGCGCTCGCCCGAGGACACCCGGCTGATCGAGGTCACCACCGAGGCGCTCGCGGCCGGCATAGCCGCGGCACAGCCCGGCGGACGCCTCGGTGACATCTCGGCCGCGATCGGCGCTGTCGCCACGGCGGCGGGCTACGGCATCAACACCGACTTCGGCGGCCACGGCGTCGGCCGCACCATGCACGGCGACCCGCACGTGCCGAACAACGGCCGCGCCGGGCGCGGACTGCCGCTGCGGGCGGGCCTGGTGATCGCGATCGAGCCGTGGTTCCTCGAGACGACCGACAAGATCTACACCGACAAAGACGGCTGGACGCTGCGGTCCCCCGACGGCTCGAACGGCGCCCACATGGAGCACACCGTCGCCATCACCGACGACGGGCCGCTCGTGCTCACGGCCCGGTCGTAGCGCCTACTCCTCCGAGGGCTCGACCGGGAGGAGGTCGGGCCGCACCCGGCGCGTGCGCTCGAGTTGCTGCTCGCGGCGCCACGCGTCGATCGCCTTGTGGTTGCCGCTCAGCAGGATCGGCGGCACCTCGAGTCCGCGCCATTCCGCGGGCTTCGTGTAGCTCGGATACTCCAGCAGCCCGTCTTCGTGCGACTCTTCGACCAGGCTCTCGGGGTTGCCCACCACTCCGGGGATCAGCCGGCCGATCGCCTCGATCATCGCCATCACCGCCACCTCTCCCCCGTTCAGCACGTAATCGCCGATGCTCACCAGGCGCACCTCCGCGCGCGTGGCGGCATGGTCGAAGACGCGCTGGTCGATGCCTTCGTAGCGGCCGCATCCGAATATCAGGTGCTCGCGATGCGCCAGCTCGCGAGCCATCTTCTGGGTGAACACCTGGCCTGCGGGTGACGGGAAGATGACGAGCGGGGCGGACGCGGCGGAGTCGCCGGGGGTCGCGTCGCCGAGCAGCTCGTCGAGCGCCTCGCCCCAGGGCTCCGGCTTCATGACCATGCCCGCTCCGCCACCATAGGGTGTGTCGTCGACCGTGCGGTGACGGTCGTGCGTGTACTCGCGGAGGTTGTGCGCCGAAACATCAAGGATGCCGCTCTGTCGGGCCTTGCCGAGCAGCGAGATGTCGAGCACGTCGAAGAACTCGGGGAAGATCGTGACGACGTCGATGCGCATCCCCCCAGCCTAACCGCGGGGTCAGAGCAGCTCGGTTCCCGTGCCCAGACCCGCCCTGCGGTGCCGCGCGGCCCAACGATGCTCGCCACGGGCGACGATCCCACGGATCACACCCAGCACCCGGTCCCACTCCTCCATCACCTGCGAATAGCTGAGCCGCAACACGATGTAGCCGAGTTCCGTAAGCGCGAGATCGCGGCGGCGATCCTCGAGGTACGCCGCCGGCTTGGTGTGCCACTCCCGGCCGTCGGTTTCGACGACCAGCCGATCTCCGACGAGAAGGTCGACGTTTCCCACACCACGGATCTTGACCTGACTCAGGGAAGAGATGTTGTAGCCGCGGAGCCCGAGGCGCGCCTTCGTCTCGAGGCCGGAGGCTGCGTTCGCGTCAGTCAGCTCGAGATAGGCGCGGTACGTCTTCGGGAGTCCCGCGCACAGGAACTCGAGTTCCGTGCGCGAGACGCGCTGGGAGTGGAGAGCCGAGTCGAGAGTGACGATGGCATCGTTCTGGGATTGACATTCGATCGAATGCAACAGTGCCCACGCAAAGGAATCGATAGGTCCGTCAGGCTCTTCGAGAAAGGGCGCCGGACGGGAACGGTGCACGACGACGCCGAAACGTTCTGGGCGACCGAGGGGAACCCGTCGGTCGAGCGGCGAGGAAAGGTTACGAGGCCTCGCCGGAACTCGCACATGCAGGCGAGAGTCGGTCGCACACCAGAGGTCGTGGGACTTCAGCACGGACAGGCAACTGAGTCGACCGCCGATCCGCAGGGCCGCCACGACGTCGCGCGGCGCGCCCGGGAGCGCGACCCAGCCACTCCGAACCCGCTCGATCGTGCCGGATCGCACAGCGTGGTTGAGCTCGCCCGCAGCGATACCGCGGGCGCCCATCTGCGCGGTCGAGGCGACGCCGCCGAGAGCTTGCAGTTGATCCGTCACGTGAGACACGCATGACAGTATTGAGGATTGCTAGTTTTTGTGCAAATAGCGAGGACCGACGCTCTATTTGCGTCGGTCCTCGCTATTTGTGCACAAACTAGTCAGCGGCCACGGGAGACGGAGAATCGGGCTCCTCGGGGAGGTCCTCGAAGAGGCCCGCCGGGGGCGTGACCGTGACGATTCCCGTGTCGAGGTCGACCGAGGGCACGATCGCCTTGACGAACGGCACCATCACGTCTCCCGCCGGGGTCTTCACGATCAGCAGGTCTTGCGCCGGCATGTGTTCGACGAGCCGCACGGTTCCGACCGGCTGACCGTCGCGCACGACGCGCAGGCCGATCAGCTGATGGTCGTACCACGCGTCGTCTTCCGGCTCCTCGGCCGCCTCGTCGAGGTCGATCCAGAGGATCGCCTTGACAAGACCCTCGGCCGCGCTGCGGTCGGGAACGCCCTTGAAGAAGCCGACCGGGTGGCCGTTGTACCAGCGCAGTTCAGTCAGTTCGAGCGACTTGCCGTGCCAGGGCGACGAGGTCGGCACCTGCAGGGTGAACACCGCGCCCGGAACAAAACGTCGTTCCGGGTCGTCGGTGAACAGCTCCAGTTTGATCGCGCCCTTCAGGCCGTGGGCCTTCAGCAGCCGACCCACCCGGAGTTGGGTCTTGTTGTTCTCAGTAATCGGTGTCCACCACGTCTACACGCACGCGCTTGCCATCGGCGAGCGCGGTGACGAGGGTGCGCAACGCTTTGGCGGTGCGACCGGAGCGCCCGATCACGCGGCCGAGGTCGTCGGGGTGCACACGCACCTCGAGGACCTCGCCGCGCGGGGAGCTCTTCGTGATGACACGAACCTCGTCGGGATTGTCGACAATCCCCTTGACGAGGTGCTCGAGAGCCGGAGCGAGCAAGGTCAGGCCTTGTCCGCTGCGTCTTCGGCAGCCTCGACGGCGACCTCGTTGGCCTCGGCGTCGGTGGCCTCAGCGGCCTCGGCGTCAGCAGCGGCCTCCGCCTCGACCGGAGCAGCCTTCGGCTCGGCCTTGGGCTTCAGAACCGGCTTCTTCTTCTCGTCGGCGACGTAGGCTTCCTTCTCGCCCTTGACGCGCACGGTCGACACGGCGTCCTTGTCACCCTTGAACTTGCCCCAGTCGCCGGTGAGCTTCAGCAGCGCGGTGACCTGCTCGGTGGGCTGAGCGCCGACCGACAGCCAGTACTGGGCACGCTCGGAGTCGACCTGGATGACCGAGGGCTCCTCGGTCGGGTGGTAGAGACCGATCTCTTCGATGACGCGGCCGTCGCGCTTGGTGCGCGAGTCGGCGACGACGATGCGGTAGTAGGGCGCGCGGATCTTGCCCAGGCGCTTCAGACGGATTTTGACAGCCACAATTCTCCTGTGTGATGTAAAGGTGGGCGAACTGACAGCCGTGAGCGTGGGGGCACACTCGGCAAAAGCTCTAAGGGAATCCATGCCGCCTGATTAGAGGGTCGGGCGAGGATGGACTCGACTGGCTATTCTGACAGATAACGCGGCCGAAGCGGTAATTCCCGAAGGGCTCCCATGCAGATCACGTTCGCCGAGTCGAAGCGTTCCACCCTCGGAGTCGAATGGGAGGTGGCCCTCGTCGAACGCAGTTCGGGCGACCTCGTCTCGGTGGCCGGCGAGGTGCTCGAGACCCTGCGGGGACCGGATGGCGAACCGCACCCCCAGATCACCAACGAACTGCTTCTCAACACCGTCGAACTCGTCACGACGGTGCACGACCGGGTGGCGGATGCGGTCAAAGACCTGCAAGGCCAGCTCGCCGAGGTGCGCGCCATCACCGACCCGCTCGACGTCGAGCTGATGTGTGCCGGGTCACATCCGTTCGGCCAGTGGTTCGAGCAGACGGTGACCGACAAGGAGCGCTACCACAAGCTCATCGACCGCACCCAGTGGTGGGGCCGCAACATGATGATCTGGGGCATCCACGTGCATGTCGGCGTCGACGACCGCGAGAAGGCGTTGCCGATCGTCAACTCGCTGCTCAACTACTACCCGCACCTGCAGGCACTCAGCGCCTCGAGCCCGTTCTGGGGCGGGGTCAACACCGGGTACGCCAGCAACCGTGCGCTGATGTTCCAGCAGCTCCCCACGGCCGGCCTCCCCTACCAGTTCGGCAGCTGGGCGAACTACGAGGAGTACGTCGACGACCTCATCAAGACGGGGGTCATCAGCGACCACACGGAGGTGCGCTGGGACATCCGGCCCTCCCCGCAATGGGGAACCGTGGAGATGCGGGCCTGCGACGGGCTCTCCAGTCCCGAAGAGATCGGGGCCGTGGCCGCGTTCATCCAGTGCCTGGTCGACGACATGTCGGGGCGTCTCGACGCCGGCGAGGAACTGCCCACGATGCAGCCTTGGTTCGTGCGCGAGAACAAGTGGCGGGCCGCCCGCTACGGTATGGACGCCGAGATCATCCTCGATTCCGCGGGCAACGAGGAGCTGGTGACGGATGCCGTGCGCCGCGAACTCGACCGCCTCGCGCCGACCGCCGAACGGCTGGGGTGCGCGACCGAACTCGACCAGGTGAACCTGATCCTGTCCGGCGGCGCGAGCTACCAGCGCCAGCTCCGCGTCGCCGAGGCGAACGGCGGCAGCCTGCGCGCGGTGGTGGCGTCGCTCACCCATGAGCTGAGGCACGGGTTGTCCTGACACCGGAACCCCGCTGTCCTGGGTCGCGGGATCAGGGTACCGCTTCGCCGCTTTCCCGCGATGCGTCGGCCTTCGGCTGACGCGTCGCTCGCTGCCGGCGCCGCCGCTACTGCGGCGCCGGGCGACATGTTCGCGTGAGGTCGCTTCGCGGCCTCGCGCTCACCCTGGGTCGTCGAGAGCGGCCCGCGGCTTGCCATCCCGTCGGAACTGTATGGATGGCGTTACGCCGCGCGGCGCGGTGAGCGAGACGGTCAGCTGACGCTGTCGCGCCACTTCACCAGGTCGCGCACGCCCTGCATGTCGATGTCGGGGCCCGTGATGCCGAGGGTGAAGAGGGTGACGCCCAGGTCGAGCTGCTTGTCGAGGTTGGCTGCAGCCTCGCCGGTGGCTCCGCGCACGCCCGTCGAGATCTCGATCTCTCCGACGTCGCGCCCGACCTTCTCGCACCAGTCGCTGAGCACGACGAGCTTGCGCTCGAGCGTCTCGGTGTCGGAGAAGGAATGCCAGATGTCGGCGTGCTCGGCCACGATGCGGAGCGTCTTCTTCTCGCCACCGCCACCGATCAGCACCGGGATGTCGCGCGTGGGCGCGGGGTTCAGCTTCTCCCAGCGCGCCTCGATGCGCGGCAGCGCTTCGGAGAGGGAGTCGAGACGGGTGCCGGGCGTGCCGAACTCGTAGCCGTACTCGTCGTAGTCGCGCTCGAACCAGCCCGATCCGATGCCGAAGATCAATCGGCCCTCGCCGCCGTCTTTCGCCGAGATGTGGTCGACCGTGCGTGCCATGTCGGCGAGCAGATCGGGGTTGCGGTAGCTGTTGCAGGTCACCAGCGGCCCGAACTGGATGCGCGAGGTCTGCTCGGCCCAGGCCGCCAGCATGGTCCAGCCTTCGAAGTGCAGTCCGTCGGGCTCACCCGAGAGCGGGTAGAAGTGATCCCAGTTGAAGGCGATGTCGACACCGAGGTCTTCGAGTTCGGCCAAGGTGTCGCGGATGGTCTGGTAGGTCGAGTGCTGCGGGGCGATCTGCACGCCGACACGGATCGGCCGAGAAGAAGTTGTCATGGAGCAAGCATATGGCGACCGGTGGACGGTTTAGCGAAGGAAGCGCTGCAGCGCCTCGAGCTCTTCGGGGCTCGGGTTCGGCGTGCCGTCGGCCGCCTTCGCCCCGAGGCCGAAGCCGGCTCCCCCGCCGCTGCCGGCCGCGATCGCGGGCTTCTCGCCGGCGGCCCGCGCCGCGTTCTCCGCCGCGCGCTTCGCCGGGTTGCCCGACCGCGATCCGCTCTTCTTCTTGGCCTGCTGCTTTCCGCGGCCGCCGCCGAATCCGGCGCCGGGGATGGGCCCCATGCCCGGAACGTTCGGCACGCCGCCCTTGGCCACCGTCTTCATCATCTTGGAGGCCTGCTCGAAGCGCTGGATGAGCGAGTTCACATCGGTGACCGTCATGCCCGAACCCCGCGCGATGCGCAGGCGCCGCGATCCGTTCAGCAGCTTCGGGTTCTGGCGCTCCGCCTTCGTCATCGACTGGATGATCGCCTCGGTGCGCACGATCTCCTTCTCGTCGAAGTTCTCGAGCTGCTGCTTCAGCCCGCCCGCGCCCGGCAGCATCCCCATCATCTTCTTGATGGAGCCGACGTTGCGCAGCTGCTGCATCTGCTTGAGGAAGTCTTCGAGAGTGAAGGAGTCGGTGGCGAACTTCTCCGCGACCGCCCGGGCCTCTTCTTCGTCGAAGGCCGACTGGGCCTGCTCGATGAGCGAGAGCACGTCGCCGAGGTCGAGGATGCGCGAGGCCATGCGATCCGGGTAGAACGGCTCGAAGTCGTCGAGCGTCTCACCGGTCGACGCGAAGATGATCGGCCGGCCGGTGACGGATGCCACCGACAGCGCCGCACCACCGCGCGCGTCTCCGTCGAGCTTGGTGAGCACCACGCCCGTGAAGTCGACGCCCTCCTGGAACGCGCGGGCGGTGGCCACCGCATCCTGGCCGATCATGGCGTCGATGACGAAGAGCACCTCGTCGGGGTCGACGGCGCGGCGGATGTCGGCCGCCTGCTTCATCATGTCGGCATCGACGCCAAGACGGCCGGCGGTGTCGATGATGACCGTGTCGTAGAGCTTGTCGGTGGCGAACTTGATGGAGTCCTTCGCGACCTTGACCGGGTTGCCGACTCCGTTGCCCGGCTCAGGAGCGAAGACCGGCACGCCGGCCTGCCCACCCACGATCTGCAGCTGGTTGACGGCGTTCGGGCGCTGGAGGTCGGCGGCGACGAGCAGAGGCGTGTGGTTGTCTTTCGCGAGCCACTTGGCGAGCTTGCCCGCGAGCGTCGTCTTACCGGCACCCTGGAGGCCGGCCAGCATGATGATGGTCGGCGGCTTCTTCGCGAACTCGAGTCGGCGCTGGGTGCCGCCGAGGATCTGCACGAGCTCCTCGTTGACGATCTGCACCACCTGCTGCGCGGGGTTCAGGGCCTTGTTGACCTCGTCGCCGAGTGCACGCTCGCGCACCTTGCCCGTGAAGTCCTTCACGACCTCGAGCGCGACGTCGGCGTCGAGCAGGGCGCGACGGATCTCGCGCACGGTCGAGTCGACATCCGCGGGGCTCAGCTTTCCCTTCGTGCGGAGGTTCTTGAAGGTTTCGGCGAGCCTGTCCGAGAGAGTTCCAAAAGTAGCCATCGTGCACCCAGTTTAACCGCTCCGGCCTGACAGTCGGGCGAGGGGCGGCGGCGTGCGGCGCAGGCCGGGTCGCGCATCCGATTTCATTAGCCAAGCTAATAAGCGTATGCTAACTATATGGCCCACGAATCCCCCGCCCGCACGCTCAGCACCGAGCTGCGCGCAGCGACCATGCGGCTGGCGAGGCGGCTCCGTCGCGAGAAGGCCGACGACGAGTTGAGCGATGGGCAGGCCGGCGTGCTCGCGGTCGTTCTGCGCGACGGCCCGATGACGCCGGTGGCGCTGAGCGCCCTCGAGCACGTCACCCCGCCCTCGATGAACCGCACGCTCAACGCGCTCGAGAACGCGGGCTACGTGGTGCGCGTGCGCAGCGACGACGACCGCCGGCTCGTGCTCGTGACCCTGACGGATGCGGGCCGTCAGGTCGTGCTCGAGACCCGCCGCCGCCGAGACGCCTGGCTCGACCGGCGTCTCGCCTCGCTGAGCGCCGAGGAGCTCGACCTGCTCGACCGCGCCGCCGTCGTGATCCGCCGGATGGTCGACGAATGAGCGCGATGTTCCGCTCGCTCTCCAGCATCAACTACCGCATCTGGTTCGCCGGCGCACTCGTGTCGAACGTGGGCACCTGGATGCAGCGCACGGCTCAGGACTGGATCGTGCTCACCGAACTCACCGACCACGACGCCGCGGCGCTCGGCATCACGGTGGCCCTGCAACTCGGTCCGCAGCTGCTGCTCGTGCCGGTTTCGGGGCTGATCGCCGACCGGCTGAACAAGCGGCACACGCTGATGGTCACGCAGATCTCGATGGGGGTGCTCGGACTCGCTCTCGGCATCATCGTGCTCACCGGCACGGCGCAGCTCTGGATCGTCTACGTCTTCGCCCTGCTGCTCGGCGTCGCCTCGGCGATCGACGCTCCTGTGCGCCAGACCTTCGTGGCCGAGCTGGTCTCGGGCGCGAACGTGTCGAACGCGGTGGCGCTCAACTCCGCGTCGTTCAACGCGGCGCGCACCATCGGGCCCGCCATCGCGGGGCTGCTGGTGGCGGTGATCGGCGCCGGATGGGTGTTCGTCATCAACGCGGTCACATTCGCCGCGGTGGTGGTGTCGCTGAAGTTCATCCGGATCGGGGCCGCCCAGCTGATGAAGCAGGCACCGCGGGCCAAGGGGCAGTTGCTGGCCGGTTTCCGCTACGTGCGGGGGCGGCCGGACCTCCTGATCATCTTCGTCATCGTGTTCGTGATCGGCACCTTCGGGTTCAACTACCAGATCTTCACCTCGACGATGGCGACGGTGGAATTCGGGCAAGGCTCGGCCGGGTTCGGATTGCTCACCTCGATCATGGCGATCGGATCGGTCGCCGGGGCGCTGGTGTCGGCCAGCCGCGATCGGCCGCGGGTGCAGCTGGTGTTCCTCGCCAGCGCCGGGTTCGGCGTCAGCGCGCTGGCCGCCGCACTCGCACCGAGCTACTGGGTGTTCGCGGGCGCGCTGGTGCTGATCGGGTTCTCGGGGCAGATCCTGATGACCACCGCCAACGGCACCGTGCAGACCACCACCGACCAGACGATGCGCGGCCGTGTGATGGCGCTCTACATGGCGATCTTCATGGGCGGCACCCCGATCGGCGCGCCCCTCGTCGGCGCCATCGCCAACACTCTCGGCCCGAGGTGGGCGCTCGGTGTGGCCGCCGTAGCGGGCGTCGCCGCCTTCCTCATCGGCGCCGCCTGGCTGGTGCTCCACCGCAGACTCCGCGTGCACCTCGGCCCCGACCACCGCCCCCACGTCGTCTTCGGCCGCGCCGGCAACGAGACCCTCACCGGCTCCTTCGGTGCGGTCGCCGCAGAGCCGATCGTGGCCGCCACCGATCACGGCGAGGAACTCGAGGAAGACTTCGCCCTAGACGAGGCCGATGCGAAGCGAGCCTGAGGTGGTGCGGGTGGGCGGACGCGTCCCGGCCCGTGTGCCCGCACGCACCTCGGCGTCCGCACGGCACCGAACGTCACGGGCCGCTCCCTGACGACCCAGGGTGAGCGCGCGGCCGCTGGCGACCGCACGCGAACATGTCGCGCGGCGCCGGGCAGGGACCGGCGACGCCCGGTGAGGCCGCGCGCAGCACGGCCTCACCGGCAACTAACACAGCCCCGCGCAGAGCCAAGTGGCAGAGTAGCCACATGCGCTACGGAATCGTCATCCTCCCCCAAGACCCTTGGCCCGAGTCCCGCCGCAAGTGGGTGCTGGCCGAGGAGCTCGGCTTCGATCACGCCTGGACCTACGACCACCTCTCCTGGCGCTCGCTCGCCGATGAGCCGTGGTGCGCCACCATTCCGCTGCTGACCGCGGCAGCGACGGCGACCACGCGCATCCGTCTCGGCACCTTCGTGGCCTCGCCGAACTACCGGCACCCGGTTCCGTTCGCGAAAGACCTCGCCACGCTCGACGACATCTCGGGTGGCCGGTTCACGCTCGGCGTCGGATCGGGCGGCACCGGTTTCGACGCGTTCGTGCTCGGCCAGGAGCAGCTGACCCCGCGGCAGCGGCACGAGCGGTTCACCGAATTCGTCGGTGTGCTCGACGAGCTGCTGCGCTTCGAACCCGCCGGCTCGCACGGGATCTCGGCGTCGGGAGAGTGGTACACCGCGCACGAGGCCCGGATGGTGGGGGCGCCCGCGCAGGTTCCGCGGATGCCGTTCATGCTCGCGGCGAACGGGCCGAAGGGGCTCGCGCTGGTGGCCCGCTACGGGCAGAGCTGGGTCACCACGGGCGCCGAGGGGGCGACCGGCGAGGACTGGTGGCGATCGGTCGGCGAGCTGTCGCGCCGCCTCGACGACGCGGCCGAGGCGGCCGGGCGCGATCCGCTCTCGATCGATCGCGTGCTCTCGCTCGACAACCCCGAGACGTATTCGCTGTCGAGCGTCGCGGCCTTCGACGACACCACGGGGCGGGCTGCCGAACTCGGCTTCACCGACGTGATCAGCCACTGGCCGCGACGCGACGGCATCTACGCCGGGTCGGAGGACGTGCTCCTGGAGGCGGCGGCGCGCATCCGTTCGTCCTGAACCGGGTCGGTCGGCTCACGGCAGCAGAGCAGCCCTGCCCACCGCGAAGTTGTCGCGGAACACATGCTCGGGATCGAGCTCCTCTTTCAGCGCGCGGAGGCGGGCGAGCGTCGCGGGCGGGAAGGCGTCGTCCAGGCGCTCCGGTCGCGAGTCGGTCTCGAAACTGAGATAGAGGCCCTGGAAGTGCTCGGCGAGGTCGTCCCAGAGGTCGTCGAGACGCTCGCGGCGCGAACCGAACGCCACCACGGAGAAGTTGGCCGAGCGGTGAGCGTAGGCCGTCGCCTCGGGCTCGACGTCGGCGACCGCACCACCGACCGAGCGGATCTGGAAGAAGTAGACGGCGCCGGTCTCGAGCATCCGCGTGGCCGCCCGCGCGAACTCCGGCGTGATGTGCTCGAGCAGGCCCGAGCGCGAGGTCGGCTCGCCGCGGCCGTCGTGGTCGCCGCCCTGAGCGTTCGCCATCACGGCGGAGTACGGCAGGAGCTGCACCGACTGGTCGACCAGCGGCGCGGCGTCGGCGAGCGGTTGCAGGCGGTCGACGATCGTCTCGGGGTCGGCGGAGTCGACCACGGCGAGCACCTGCGCGATGGCGGGCTGGCCGGGCCGCGGGCCGCCCATGATGAGGAAGCTCGTGAGATCGCGCGGTGCGCTCTCGACGGCCGCGCCCCAGCGCTCGAGGAAGCCGGCGGTGTCGCTGGCGTCGAAGGCGAGCTGCGCCCAGCCGACCTCGCCCACCACGTCGACCTCGAACTCGAAGGAGACCACGATGCCGAAGTTGGCGCCGGCGCCGCGCACCGCCCAGAACAGCTCGGAGTTCTCCTCGTCGCTCGCTCGAACCACGCGGCCGTCGGCCAGCACCACCTCGACGGCGCGCAGGTGATCGATGGTGAGCCCGTGTTCGCGCACGAGCCAGCCGATGCCACCGGCCGTGGCGAGACCGCCGACGCCCACTCCCCCGTAGTCGCCCGAGCTCAGCGCCCAGCCATGCTCGGCGAGGGCGGCTGCGACGTCCATCCAGCGGGCACCGGGCTGGATGCGCACCCGCCGGGTGGCCTCGTCGAGCACCTCGACGCCGTTCAGCTTCGACAGGTCGATCACGATGCCGCCGTCGTTCGTGGAGCGGCCGCTGATGCCGTGACCCCCGCTACGGATCGCGAGCGGCGCATCCGGGTGCCGACGGGCGAAGGCGAGCGCCTCCACGACCTGCTCGACCGAGCCCACCCGGAAGACGAGTCCCGGCGAACCGCCGCGCATGTAGGTCGAGCGCACGCGGGCGAAGTCGAGATCGCCGGGTTCGACCACGGTGTCGCGGAGCGAGTCGGGCACGGAGTCGTAATCGATTCCGTCGCGGCGTTTGGCGAGGGCGATCGAGCTTCGCACGATGCGTTCGACGGTGCTGTCGACCCCGAGCTCACGCTCGACGGATTGCCGGAGCGCCGGCGCGACCTCTTCGGCGAACTGCTGCAGGGTGGCGGGGTCGTCACCCATCAGGATGAACGTGCCGATGCCCTCCTCGACCACGAGTGGGAGGAGCTGCTCGACCCACTGAGCGGGTGGACCGGCGAGCTGGCCGCCGTCTCGGAGCGGAACGGTGGGGCTCCCCGCTCGATCACCGTTCGCGGACGCGGAGAACCGGCCGCCGATGTTGAGGAGACGACGGATCTCGCGCGGGTCGCGCCCCGCATCCGTCGCCGCCTGATCGATGGTGGCGTTGCCGGTTCGGAGGTCACCGGGCTTCAAGTACGCCAAGGAGGGCAGCCAGCCGTCGCCTTGACGGCCGGTGAGACGGAGCATCCGGGGCTTGTAGGCCCCGATCCAGATGGGGATCGGGTGCAAGGGCGCAGGGCCGCGCTTCGCGCCGTCGAGGTGGTAGTACTCGCCCGGCACGCGCAGGGGTGCGCGCTCGCCGGTGTTCCAGATGCCGCGCATCACGTCGATCGCCTCGCTGAGCGCGTCGACGGCCTGTCCGGGGGTGAGGCGGCGGCCGCCCATGGCGTCGATGGCGTCCCAGAAGCCGCCGGCTCCGAGTCCGAGGTCGAAGCGGCCGCCCGAGAGCAGATCGAGGCTCGCCGCCGCGCGCGCGGTGACCGCGGGCGGACGCAGCGGCAGGTTGAGCACGTTGGGAGCGAGGTGGATGCGCTCGGTCTGGGCGGCGACCCAGGTCATCAGGGTCCAGGTGTCGAGGAACGAGGGCTGATAGGGGTGGTCTTGGAAGGTGGCGAGGTCGTAGCCCAGGCGCTCGCTCAGCTGGGCTCGGGCGACGGCGGCCGTGGGTGGAGCGTTCACCGGGGTGATGAAGGTTCCGAACTGCAAGCGGTGACCGTAGTGAGGCATGACCTCAGGATGCGCCGTGCTCACGCTCGGACCAAACCTGGCATTAGTGACTTACACTAGGTAAGTGACGTCATCCCCCGCACCCGCGCCGACCCCCGCCTGGCACCACATCGACGACGCCGCGTGCCGCCGGTTCACCGCGTCGGTGGAACTCGTCGGCAAGCGCTGGAGTTCGGGCATCCTGCTCGCCATCGGCCAGGGAGCCACCCGCTTCAGCGACATCGTGGCTTCCGTGGTGGGGCTCTCGGATCGCTTGCTCGCGCAGCGACTCAAAGAACTCGAGCGCGCAGGCCTCGTGGCGCGTTCGGTCGTGGCCACGACGCCCGTGCAGGTTCGGTATTCGCTCACGCCGCAGGGGGCCGACCTGCTGCAGTCGCTGCAGCCGCTCGTGTCGTGGGGACAGCGCTGGGGCGCATCCACTACCGCCGACATCCCGGCCACCCCAGCCGCGTCCCCGTCCGCGTCCGCGCCCGCGCCCGCCGGGAGGGCCGCGCCCGCCCTCGGCTGACCCTTCGCTCTCGACCGAGGGCTCGACGGCGAGCGCGACGGATGCGGGCATAATCGACGCATGACGCCCGAGCCGACACCCGACGCCGCCAGGCCGTCACAGAGCGCGCCGGGCACCGCGCCGCGCTCGACGCCGCGCGCCGCCAGCGTGTTCGACGTGGCGAAAGCGGCGGGAGTCTCGCACCAGACGGTGTCCCGAGTGCTGAACGGGCACCCGAGCGTGCGGCCCGCGACCCGGCAGAAGGTGCTCGACGCCATGCACGCCCTGAGCTATCGGCCGAATCTGGCGGCACGAGCACTGGTGACCAGCCGTTCGCGCATCATCGGCATCCTCTCCACCGCGAGCGGCGAATACGGCCCGGCGTCGAGCATCAGCGCCGTGGAGGCCGCCGCGCGCAGCCGTGGCTACAGCGTCACGATCGCCAACGCCGACGGGCTCGACCAGGCGTCGATCGACGAGGCCATCAACCATCTGATCGACCTCTCCGCCGAGGGGCTGGTCGTGATCGCGCCGCAACTGCAGGTCTTGGAGAGCCTCTCGAGCCGCTCGTTCAGCGTGCCGTACGTGACGCTGCAGACGCTCGCGACGGTCGGCGCCTCCGAACTCGCCCTCGACCAGGTGGAGGGCGCCCGGATCGCCACCGCCCACCTCGCCGACCTCGGACACCGGCGGATCGGGCACCTCGCCGGCCCCACCGACTGGATCGACGCCACCTCACGTCTCGCCGGATTCACGGCCGAGCTCGAGGGGCGAGGGCTCCTGGCCGATCTGGTGGCCGTGGGCGACTGGAGCGCGGCATCCGGATACCACGCCGGGCTCGGCCTGATCGAGCGAGGGGCGACCGCGATCTTCTCCGCGAACGACCAGATGGCGCTCGGCGTGCTCCACGCGGCGAACGATGCAGGGCTCGACGTGCCACGGCGACTCAGCGTCGTGGGGTTCGACGACACGCCGGAGGCGGCGCACTACCTGCCGCCGCTCACCACCGTGCGGCAGGACTTCGCCGAGTCGGGCCGGCGCTGCGTCGCCCTGCTCCTCGGCGAGCACGAGCCGCCGCCCTCGGTGCTCCCCCTACTCGTGCCTCGCGCCTCGACGGCGCCCCCACCCTCTCCCGCCTGACCCCTACCGACTTCTTGCCGCCAAGAGCCCTATGACGGCGAACGAAGGACCGGAAGAGGCGAGAAGTTCGGGGCGACGGGGGTGCTCGCTTCCCAGAGGCGGGCCGGATGTCGTATGCTCGATCCGAAATGTGAGCGATCACATTGAGAGCCGAAGGAGTCCCTGCATCATGAGCGAGCCCGTCGCGGAAACGCCCGACCCCATCCGCGATGCCATCCTCGCCGGGCACACCTCCCTCGGCATCGAGCTGGGGTCGACCCGCATCAAGGCATGCCTGGTGGGCGAGGATCCCTCCATCGTGCTGGCCGTCGGCAGCCACGACTGGGAGAACCGGTTCGTCGACCGGAGGTGGACCTACTCGCTCGACGACGTCTGGACGGGCGTCCAGTCCGCCTACGCCGACCTCGTCGCCGACGTCGAGAAGCGCTACGGCGTGCGCCCCGAGAGCTTCGGCGCCATCGGCGTCTCCGCGATGATGCACGGCTACCTCGCCTTCGATGCCGCCGGCGACCTGCTGGTGCCCTTCCGCACCTGGCGCAACACCACGACCGGGCCCGCGGCGGCGGAGCTCAGCGAGCTCTTCGGCGTCAACATCCCGCTGCGCTGGTCGATCGCCCACCTGCACCAGGCCGTGATCGACCACGAGCCGCACGTTCCCGAGATCCGCCACATCACCACGCTCGCCGGATACGTGCACTGGCGCCTCACCGGGCGCTCGGTGCTCGGCGTCGGCGACGCGTCGGGCATGTTCCCCATCGATGCGGCGACCCACGACTACGACGCCGAACTCGTCGCCCGCTACGACGGCCTGGTCGCCGCGACGGCGCCCGGATTGAACCTCGCCGACCTGCTCCCCGACGTTCTCGTGGCGGGGCAGCCGGCCGGCGAACTCACGGCCGAAGGCGCCGCGCTGCTCGACCCGAGCGGGGCGCTGCGCCCCGGCGTCGTGCTGTGCCCGCCCGAAGGCGATGCCGGCACCGGCATGGTCGCCACCGGCGCTGTGGCCCCGCGCACCGGCAACGTCAGCGCGGGCACGAGCATCTTCGCCATGGTCGTGCTCGAGCGGCCCCTCGACGAGGTGCACCGCGAACTCGACCTGGTGACCACGCCGGCCGGCGACCCTGTCGCGATGGTGCACTGCAACAACGGAGCCAGTGAACTCGCCGCCTGGGCCGGCCTCTTCGGCCGCTTCTCGGCCGCGGCCGGCGTAGCGACCGGGTCCAGCGCATCCGCCGACTCCGACGCGGTGTTCGACGTGCTGTTCCGCGAAGCCCTCGACGGCGACCCGGATGCCGGTGGCCTGCTCGCCTACAACCACCTCGCCGGCGAACCGATCGCAGGGCTCACCGAGGGCCGGCCGCTCGTGGTGCGCGCGCCCGACAGCCGGTTCACCCTCGCCAACTTCATGCGCGCCCAGCTCTACGGCGTGTTCGGCACGCTCGCCCTGGGCATGCGCGTGCTGGCCGACGAAGGCGTGGCCCTCGACCGGATGTTCGCCCACGGCGGCCTGTTCCGCACCGCCGGCGTGGCCCAGCGATTCCTGGCCGGAGCGCTCGCTGCACCGGTGGCGGTCGCCGAGACCGCGTCGGAGGGCGGCGCCTGGGGCATCGCGGTGCTGGCGTCGTATGTCACGTACGTGTCCGAGGCGACCGGCGACGCCGACGAACCCGACACCTCCGCGAACGCCGCCGGCCGGGTCGTCGCCGCGTCCGGTCTCGACGCCTACCTGCGCGATCGGGTGTTCGCGGGCGCCCCCATCCAGACCGCCGACCCCGATCCGGCCGATGTCGCCGGATTCGCCGCCTACCTCGACCGTTACCGCGCCGGCCTCGCCGTCGAGCGCGCAGCGGTCGACGCACTCCCCCTGAAAGGAACGACCGCGTGACCGACCCCGCGACATCCGCCGAATCCGCCATCGCCGACACCGAGCTCCAGGAGGCGATCGATCGCGTGCGCGCCCAGGTCGCCGCCCTGCACGCCGAACTCACCCGCTACGGCCTCGTGGTGTGGACCGGCGGAAACATCTCCGGCCGCGTGCCCGGAGCCGACCTCTTCGTGATCAAGCCCTCGGGCGTCGACTACGACGACCTCGCCCCCGAGAACATGATCCTCTGCACCCTCGACGGCACCGTCGTGGCGGGCTCCCCCGGCTCCGACCGTTCGCCGAGCAGCGACACCGCGGCGCACGCCTACGTCTATCGCAACATGCCCGAAGTCGGTGGGGTCGTGCACACGCACTCCCCCTACGCGGTCGCCTGGGCGGCGCGCGGCGAGGCGATCCCGTGCGTCATCACCGCGATGGCCGACGAGTTCGGCGGCGAGATCCCGGTGGGGCCCTTCGCCGTCATCGGCGACGACTCGATCGGCCGCGGCATCGTCGAGACCCTGCGCGGCCACCGCTCGCGCGCCGTGCTGATGAAGAACCACGGCCCCTTCACCATCGGCAAGGATGCGCGCGACGCCGTGAAGGCCGCCGTGATGACCGAAGACGTCGCCCGCACCGTGCACCTCTCGCGACAGCTCGGCGAACCGACGCCCATCGCACCGGAAGCCGTCGACTCCCTCTTCAACCGCTACCAGAACGTCTACGGACAAGACCCGACAGGATCCCTCAATTGAGCAAGCTCGAAACCTCCCTCGCCCCCTACGAGATCTGGTTCTTCACCGGCAGCCAGAACCTCTACGGCGAGGAGACCCTCCGCCAGGTGGCGGCGCAGTCGCAGGAGATCGTGGCGACCCTGGATGACGCATCCGTCGTTCCGGTGAAGATCGTCTGGAAGCCCGTGCTCAAGGACTCGGAATCGATCCGCCGCGCAGCGCTCGACGTGAACGCCGACGACAAGGTGATCGGTGTCATCGCCTGGATGCACACCTTCAGCCCTGCGAAGATGTGGATCGCCGGCCTCGACGCGCTGCAGAAGCCGCTGCTCCATCTGCACACGCAGGCGAACGTCGAGCTGCCCTACGCCGAGATCGACTTCGATTTCATGAACCTCAATCAGGCCGCGCACGGCGACCGGGAGTTCGGATACATCCAGACCCGTCTGGGCGTCGCGCGCAAGACCGTGGTGGGGCACGCCTCCAACCCGCTGGTGCAGTCGCAGATCGCCGACTGGTCGCGCGCGGCCGCCGGATGGCAGGCCGTCAAGACCCTCAAGCTCGCCCGCTTCGGCGACAACATGCGCTACGTGGCGGTGACCGAGGGAGACAAGACCGAGGCCGAGCTGCGCTTCGGCGTGCAGGTGAACACCTGGGGCGTGAACGAACTCGCGGCAGCCGTCGAGGTGGCCGAAGCGGATGTCGCGGCCGTGGATGCTCTCGTGGCCGAGTACGAGGAACTCTACGACGTGGTTCCCGAGCTGCGCGCGGGCGGCGAGCGGCACCAGTCCCTGCGTGATGGCGCGGCGATCGAGATCGGGCTGCGCTCCTTCCTCGAGGAGGGCGGCTTCGGCGCGTTCACCACGAGCTTCGAAGACCTCGGCTCGCTGAAGCAGCTTCCGGGCCTCGCCGTGCAGCGCCTGATGGCCGAGGGCTACGGCTTCGGCGCCGAGGGCGACTGGAAGACCGCCATCCTCGTGCGGGCCGCCAACGTCATGGGTGCCGGCCTTCCCGGTGGCGCCTCACTGATGGAGGACTACACCTACGACCTCGTCGAGGGCGCCGAGACCATCCTGGGTGCGCACATGCTCGAGGTGAGCCCGTCGCTCACCACGGCGCGCCCCTCGCTCGAGATCCACCCGCTCGGCATCGGCGGCAAAGACGACCCGGTGCGCCTCGTCTTCACCGCCGACCCGGGCCCGGCCGTCGTGGTCGCGATGAGCGACATGCGCGACCGGTTCCGTCTCGTGGCGAACGTGGTCGAGGTCGTCGAACCGCGTGCGCCGCTGCCGCACCTGCCCGTCGGCCGCGCCGTCTGGCGCCCGGCGCCCTCCTTCGCGGTGTCGGCGGCCGCCTGGCTCACCGCGGGCGCGGCTCACCACACGGTGATGTCGACCGCCGTCGGCGTCGAGGTGTTCGAGGACTTCGCCGCGATCGCCAAGACCGAGCTGCTCACCATCGATGCCGACACCACGCTGAAGGGCTTCGCCAACGAGGTGCGCTGGAACCAGGCGTACTACCGCCTCGCGCAGGGACTCTGACGGCCTCCTCCCGTTCGGGAGGAGCAGGGTGACACGAAGCCCCTAGAGAGGCGTCGTTCCACTCCGCTCCTCCCGAATCGGCCCGAAATCATGCTCGGGCCGATTCGGCATGCGCCGGTAGCCGTCGCGACGCAGATCGACGACGGTCGCGACGATGCCGACGACGGCACCGATTCCGAGCAATACCAGCAGGATGATCATGAGCGCACCTCCATGCGTCCGCATCAGACCGGTGCAGCAGTCCAATTAGTCCAGTGTTCTTGATTGGCTCAATCCTCTCGGCATTGAGAAGTCCAATCAAGATGCCACCTTGGCAGCAATGGACTGCGGGTGCGCGGTAGCGTGGTGACGTGGACTACGCGATCAACCCCGCCGACGGCGCCCGCATCGCGTACCGAATGACCCCTGCAGGCGCCGAGGCCGCTCCGGATGCGACTCCGATCGTGCTCGTGCACGGCACCGCCCTCTCGCAGGCCATCTGGCGCGGCTTCGGATATCTCCGAGCGCTCTCCCCCGATCGACCGGTCGTCACACTCGACCTCCGCGGGCACGGCCGCAGTTCCGCCCCGCACGAGCAGACGGCATACGCGATGGACCTGTTCGTCGGCGACGTCGTCGCCGTGCTCGACACCCTCGGCCTCGATCGCGTGCACTACCTCGGCTACTCCCTCGGCGCGCGGGTCGGCTTCTCGTTCGCAGTGTCGCATCCGCACCGCCTCCGAAGCCTGATCAGCATCGCCGGAGCGCCCGGAACCGGCCACGGCGCCTTCGACCGCGTGTTCTTCCCCGGCGCCCTCGACGAATTGGAACGGGGCGGCATGGCGGGCTTCCTCGCCGGCTGGGAGCGGGCATCCGGTCACCCCGTCGATCCGGCGACACACGCTGCCTTCAGCGCCAACGACGAGGTGGCCCTGGCCGCCTACATGCGCGCCACGCAGCGCGACAGCCGGGTGACGGATGCGCAACTCGCCGCCCTGCCGATGCCCGTGCTCCTGGTGGCGGGCACCCGCGACCCCGAGCGTCTCCGAGCCGCCGAGCACGTGCGCGCGGCCCTCCCCACGGCGGAGCTCGTGGTGGTGGAGGGCGCCACCCACTCGGGAACCCCGCGCGAGCCGGAGACACTAGCGGCCGTGCGGAAGTTCCTGGCGCGATTCGGGGACTGAGTGGTTTGGGCGCGGGAATTGGGGTACCGCTTCGCCACTTTCCCGCGATGCGCGGCCTGCGGTCGCGCGTCGCTCGCTGCCGGCGCCGCCGCTGCTGCGGCGCCGGGCGACATGTTCGCGTGAGGTCGCTGACGCGGCCTCGCGCTCACCCTGGGTCATCGAGCGCGGCCCGCGGCCTGCGATCTCGTGCCTCCGCGCTTGGGGAGTGACCCCGGCTAGTTTCTAACCCACCAGATTCTGGGCAAAAACGTGGGGCGTGAAACCCGTGAGGTCGTTGATTCCCTCGCCCTGGCCCACGAGCTTGATGGGGATGCCCGTCTTCTCCTGCACGGCCAGCACGAAGCCGGCCTTCGCCGATCCGTCGAGCTTCGTGATGACGAGTCCGGTGACTCCGGCGTGCTGGATGAACGCATCCGCCTGCGCGAGCCCGTTCTGCCCCGTCGTGGCGTCGAGCACCAGCAGCACCTCGGCCACCGGCGCCTGCTTCTCGATGACGCGGCGGATCTTGCCCAGCTCGTCCATCAGGCCGCCCTTGGTCTGCAGCCGGCCGGCCGTGTCGATCAGCACGATCTCGGTGCCGCGCGCCTTCGCCTGCTCGATGGTCTGAAAGGCGACGGATGCCGGATCCTGACCCTCGTGCTGCGGCCGCACCACGTCGGCTCCCGCCCGCTCGGCCCAGGTGGCGAGCTGCTCCACGGCGGCTGCGCGGAAGGTGTCGGCCGCACCGACCACCACCGTGCGGTTGTAGGTCTTGAGAAAGCGCGCGAACTTGCCGATCGTCGTGGTCTTGCCCACGCCGTTCACGCCCACGACGAGCACCACTGCCGGGCGCTCCGTCAGCTTCAGCGTGGGATCGTATTTCGCGAGCCGCTCCTCGATCGACTCGCGGAGCATCCGCTGCAGGTCTTTGGGGTCGGTGGTGGAGTAGCGCTGCACCTTCGCCCGCAGGTCTTCGACCACGTCGTCGGTGATCGCCGGGCCGAAGTCGGCCTTGAGCAGGGCGTCTTCGAGGTCTTCCCAGGTCTCCGCGTCGATGGTGCGCTTCGCGAACATGCCGCGGAGCGCGCCCGAGAGCGACCAGGGAGTGCGATCAGCCAAGGCGGGCCGCCACGTCGCGAGCCGAGGGGTTGGTGGCCGTGGAGCCGTCGGGGAACACCACCGTCGGCACCGTCTGGTTGCCGCCGTTGACCGAGGCCACGAGCTCGGCGGTGCCGTCGACCTCCTCGATGTTCACCTCGGTGTAGCCGATTCCGGATGCGTCGAGCTGCTTCTTCAGGCGAGCGCAGTAGCCGCACCAGCTGGTGGAGAACATCGTGACCCTGCCATCGGCCGGGGTGAAGGACTCGAGGGTCGGCGTCGCGGCCGGTGCGCCGCTCATGCGTCACCGTCGAACATCGTGGTGACCGATCCGTCGGAGAAGACCTCGTTGATGGCGCGCGCGATCAGCGGGGCGATCGGCAGCACGGTCAGCCTGTCCCAGTGCTTCTCGGGCGGCAGCGGCAGCGTGTCGGTCACGACCACCTGGTCGATGAACGACGACTGCAGGATCTCGGTGGCCGGGTCGGAGAAAACGGCGTGCGTCGCCGCCACCACGACGCCGATCGCGCCGTTGGCCTTGAGCGCCTCGGCGGCGGCCACGATGGTGCGGCCGGTGTCGATCAGATCGTCGACCAGCAGGCACACCCGGCCCGACACGTCGCCGACGATCTCGTGCACGCTCACCTGGTTCGGCACCCGTGGATCGCGGCGCTTGTGGATGATGGCGAGCGGGGCGCCGAGCTTGTCGCTCCAGACATCCGCTACCCGCACCCGGCCCATGTCGGGCGAGACGACCGTGAGAGTCGACGGGTCGAGCGACTTGCGCATGTGCTCGAGCAGCACCGGCATGGCGAAGAGGTGATCGACCGGGCCGTCGAAGAAGCCCTGGATCTGGGCCGCGTGCAGGTCGACCGACATGATGCGGTTCGCGCCGGCGGCGAGGAAGAGGTCGGCGACGAGCCGGGCCGAGATCGGTTCGCGGCCGCGGCCCTTCTTGTCTTGGCGGGCGTAGGGGTAGAACGGGGCCACCACGGTGATGCGCTTGGCCGAAGCCCGCTTCAGCGCGTCGACCATGATCAGCTGCTCCATCAGCCACTCGTTGATCGGAGCCGTGTGCGACTGGATGACGAACGCGTCACAGCCGCGCACGCTCTCGCCGTAGCGGATGTAGAGCTCACCGTTGGCGAAGGTGCGCGCTTCGGTGTCGACGAGGTCGGTGCCGAGGGCGGCAGCGATGTCCTGCGCCAGCTTCGGATGCGCTCGCCCCGAGACGACGACGAGGCTCTTCTCTCCGCTGGCCTTGATTCCGGACACTGTTCTCCGCTCTTGTTGGGCTATTCGGCCGCGGAATCGGACTGCGACCCGGCCGCCTGCGCCGCCGTCGCCGCATCCGTTCCGGGCCGGTTCTGTTCGACCCAGCCGGCCATGTTCCTCTGAGGAGCCACGGTGATCGCGAGCGCACCGGACGGGACGTCTTTACGGACGACCGTCCCTGCACCCGTGTAGGCGCCATCTCCGATTCTAACCGGGGCGACGAACACGTTGTGCGACCCGGTGCGCACATGCGAGCCCACCTGGGTGCGGTTCTTGTTGACGCCGTCGTAGTTCGCGGTGATGGTGCCGGCGCCCACATTGGAGCCGACGCCGATCTCCGTGTCACCGATGTAGGACAGGTGCGGCACCTTGCTGCCGGCGCCGATGTGCGAGTTCTTGGTCTCGACGAAGGTGCCGATCTTGCCGTCGGCGTCGAGCACCGTGTTGGGCCGGAGATACGCGAACGGACCGACGGATGCGCCGGCGCCGATCACGCTGAGGGTCGCGTCGGTGCGCTTCACCACCGCGTTCTCGCCGACCTCGCAGTCGACGAGGGTGGTGTCGGGGCCCACGATCGCACCCCGGGCGATGCTCGTCGCGCCCTTGATCTGGGTGCCGGGGAGGATCGTGACGTCTTCGGCCAGGCTCGCCTTGAGGTCGATCCATGTCGTCGCCGGGTCGACCACGGTGACGCCGTTCAGCTGCCAGCCGCGCACGATCAGCGCGTTGAGCTTCGCGGCGGCGTCGCTGAGTTGGGCGCGGTCGTTGATGCCGGCGACCAGCCAGGGTTCGCTCACCGGCACCGCCGCGACATCCGAACCGGCCCGACGGAGAAGACCGATGACGTCGGTGAGGTACTTCTCGCCCTGCGCGTTGGCCGTGGTGACCTGCGCGAGCTGGTCGCGGAGTTCGGCCAGCCCGAAGACGTAGACACCGGCGTTGATCTCGCTGATGGCGAGCTCGGAGTCGGTGGCGTCTTTGTGCTCCACGATGCGGTCGAGCATGCCGTCGTCGGTGCGCACGATGCGACCATAACCTGCGGGTTCGTCGAGCACGGCCGACAGCAGTGTGGCGGTGGCGTGGCTCGCGCGATGCGCCTCGATCAGCTGCCCGAGTGTCGCGGCGTCGAGCAGCGGAACGTCGCCGCTCACGACGAGCACGTCGCCCTCGAAGTCGGCGGGGAGGGCGGCGACGGCCTGCTCGACCGCACGGCCCGTGCCGGGCACCTCGTCCTGGTCCACGATCAGCGAGCTGGGGAAGTGGTCGTGCACGACCTCTTGCACGGCATCACGTTCGTGCCGCACCACGGTGACGGTGTAGGCGGCATCCAGTTGCCCCGCGGTCGCGAGCACGTGCCCGATCAGCGGAACGCCCGCGATCTCGTGCAGCAGCTTGGGGGTGCGGGACTTCATCCGCGTTCCCTGGCCCGCTGCCAAGACCACGATGGCGAGTCTTTCGTCAGTCATGCGTGCCTCTTTCACTCTTCAAGGTGGGCGAGCCGTGTGGTCTCGGTCGGTTTTTCTTTCGGCCGCCTTTGGGCGAAGCCCAACCGAAGGCAGAAAGGAAAACCGACCGAGACCACACGGCGCAACCCAAACCGCTCCGCCTCCAGGACTCGAACCTGGACCTAACAGCTCCAAAGGCTGTCGTGCTGCCATTACACCAAGGCGGACCGCCGGACGCACCGGCAGAGAACAAGTCTGCCAGACGCGCGCCGCCACGAAGCGACGGCCGCGAGGATAATGGGGGGATGAACTCCAGGGAAAGCCGCGACACGGTCGACGAGATCGTCGAAGCCTGGATGCGCGAGCACCCCGGTCTCGACTTCTCACCGCTGAAGATCCTGTCGCGCGTGACCCGGCTGGCCAAGCAGTTGGAGAAGACCCGCCGAGCCTCCTTCGCCACCGCGGATCTCGAGCCCTGGGAGTTCGACGTGCTCGCCGCGTTGCGTCGTGCCGGGTATCCGCACGAGCTCAGCCCGAAGGCGCTGCTGGAGCAGACCTACGTCTCCAGCGGCACGATGACCAACCGGATCGACGGGATGGTGCGGCGCGGTCTCGTGGAGCGGCGCACGCATCCGAACGACGGGCGCGGCGTGCTGGTGTCGATGACCGCCGAAGGACGCGACCGGGTGGATGCCGCGATCTCGCACCTCGTGGCGGCCGAGACGGAACTCCTCGCGGGCCTGTCGAAAGCCGATCAGGACCGGTTGGCCGGCCTCCTCCGCCGCCTCTCCCTCGACATGGCCTGAGCAGCGAGCGCCTGCGGGGCTCCACCGACCTCAGCCGAGGAGTTCGGAGAGCTCCAGCCAGCGGGTCTCGAACTCCGCGATCTGGCGCTCGAGCGGCGCGACCTCGGCCGTGAGCACCCCGAGGCCCTGGTAGTCGGACTGGTCGTGCTCGGCGATGCGCACGTGCAGCGCATCGATCTGCTCGGTGTACTTCGCGATCTTCCGCTCGAGCGACGCCAGCTCCTTCTGCGCGTTGCGGAGCTCGGCGCCGTTCAAGGCGGGCTTCGCGGCCTCGGCGTCACGGGCATCCGTCGCCTTCTGATCCGACGCGGCGGTAGCAGCGGATGCTGCCCCCGACTTGCGGAGCGCCAGATACTGTTCGAGGCCCCCCGGCAGGTGGCGGAACTTGTGGTCGAGCACCGCGTACTGCTGGTCGGTGACGCGCTCGATCAGATACCGGTCGTGCGACACCACGAGCAGCGTGCCCGGGAAGGAGTCGAGCAGGTCTTCGAGGGCCGCGAGCATGTCGGTGTCGAGGTCGTTGGTGGGCTCGTCGAGGATGAGCACGTTCGGCTCGTCGAGGAGGATGAGCAGCAGCTGCAAGCGGCGCTTCTGACCGCCGGACAGGTCTTTCACGGGGGTGGAGAGCTGTGCGCTGGTGAAGCCGAGACGCTCGAGCAGCTGGCCGGGCGTGAGCTCCTTGCCACCCGCGATGTAGGAGGTGCGCTGGCGCCCGATCACCTCGCTGACCCGGTCGTTCCAGACGTCTTCGAGTTCGGAGAGCTGCTGGGTGAGGCTCGCGATCTTCACGGTCTTTCCGTGCTTCACGCGCCCGGTCGTGGGCTGCACCGTGCCGGTGACGAGACCGAGGAGCGTGCTCTTGCCGGCCCCGTTCACGCCCAGGATGCCGGTGCGCTCGCCGGGAGCGATGCGCCACTCGACATCCTTCAGCACGAGCTTGTCGTCGAAGGAGACCGAGACGTCGAGCAGGTCGACGACGTCTTTTCCGAGGCGGGCCGTGGCCATCTGCGTGAGCGAGACGGTGTCGCGGGGCGGCGGCTCGTCGGCGATGAGCTCGGCGGCCGCGTCCATCCGGAACTTCGGCTTCGTCGAGCGTGCCGGGGCCCCGCGGCGGAGCCAGGCGAGCTCCTTGCGCATGAGGTTCTGGCGCTTGGACTCGGTGGCGGCCGACATCCGGTCGCGCTCGACACGCTGCAGGATGTAAGCCGCGTAACCGCCCTCGAAGGGCTCGACGATGCGGTCGTGCACCTCCCACGTGGCGGTCGAGACCTCGTCGAGGAACCACCGGTCGTGGGTCACGACCGCGAGGCCGCCGCTGCCGGCCGACCAGCGCCGCTTGAGGTGCTCGGCGAGCCAGGCGATTCCTTCGACGTCGAGGTGGTTGGTGGGTTCATCGAGGAAGATGACGTCCCAGTCGCCCACCAGCAGGGCAGCGAGCGCGACACGGCGGCGCTGTCCCCCGGAAAGGGTGCCGACGACGGCGTGCCAGTCGAAGTCGGAGAGGAGTCCACCGATGACGTCGCGGATCTTCGCGTCACCCGCCCAGACGTGCTCGTCGATGTCGCCCACCACGGCCTGAGCGACGGTGAGCGCCGAGTCGACGGTGTCGGCCTGGTCGAGCATGCCGAGCGTGACGCCTCGGCGCCGGGTGACGCGGCCTCCGTCGGGTTCGATGCGCCCGGCGAGGAGTTTCAGCAGGGTCGACTTGCCGTCGCCGTTGCGCCCGACGATGCCGACGCGGTCACCTTCGTTCAGGCCCAGCGTGACGGAGTCGAAGATGACTCGGGTCGGGTATTCGAGATGGAGCGCCTCAGCGCCCAGGAGATGAGCCACCCGTCGAGGTTACCCGCTCCGCTCGGGAGCGGCCTGCGGGTGCGGTCAGCCCCCTGCCCGAGACCCGGCTGCTCGGCCCGCCGGCCCGCGCCTAGACTATGCGGATGCACGCCGACCGCCGCGCCTTCACGCTCGACCTGGCGCACCACCGGGCCGAACTGGTGCTCTATTACCGCAAGAGCCAGAGCTACGAGCTGATCGTCGGGGGCATCCCGCAATCGCGCGTCTCGCTGGCCTACCCCGAGCTGCTCGACTACCCCTACGTGCGGCATATCGCGCGGATGCTCGACGCTGCCGCTCCCACGGGCACACCGCTCCTCGTCGTGCATCTCGGCGCCGGCGCGCTCACGCTGCCGCGCTACGTCGCGGCCACGCGGCCAGGCTCGCCCCAGATCGTGGTGGAGTACGAGCGAACCCTGGGCGAGGCCGTGCTCGAGGCACTGCCCCTGCCGCCCGGCGCCGACGTGACGATGCTCTGGGGCGACGCGCGCGAACTCGCCGCCACGACGACGCCCGAGACCGGCTGGCGTGACGTCCCGTTCACGATCGTCGACCTCTGGGATGCGGCGCGCGTCTCCGCGCACGTCTCCAGTGCCGAGTTCTACACGCTCGTGTCGGCCCGGATGTCGCCCGGCGGCGTGATGGCCGTGAACCTGCTCGACGGCGGCACCTTCGACTACGCCCGGGGGCAGGCTGCGACCCTCGCGACACTCTTCGAGCACGTCGCGGTCGTGCTCGACACCGAGCCGTTCGGGCATCCGCCGGTCGACAACGTGGTCGTGTTCGCAAGCGACACCCCGATCGCCGTCGCGGAGCATCCGGAGCTCCTCGACGACAACGACAACGACGAAGACGACCCGGCCGGCCCCCGCCCCACCGTGCTGAGCGGTGCCCGACTCGACCTCTGGATCGGCGACGCGCCTCCGGCGACGGATGCCACAGCCGTCGATTCCCCCGACCCGTACGACCCGCGCTTCCCGGCCTGACCTGACTCGACCCGGAAGCGGGCCGGCCCGGTGATCGGAGGCCGGCCCGCCGCCACGTGCTACGGTCGCGGCTTGGGGGGAAGCGTGCCCATCGGGTCGCCTTTCTCGGATCGGATCTCTGACCCGGCAACCGTAACCCGCCCACCCGGCCTTGCCGGTTGAGTAGTTTCTACCTCACGCCCGACTACTTGAGGCGCGCGCCGGTCGCGAGCATCTCCGTCATCTTCTCGATGCGGGAGGCACGCGTCTCGGGTCGCTTCGCGCCCTCGATCCACTGCTGGTATTCGCGCTGGTGGCTGTAGCTGAGGGCGTCGAATGCGGCCGACCGACCCGACTCCTCGAGAGCCGCCCGCGCATCCGGAGCCAGCTCGATCGTGCGCGGCGCGGTGTCGAGCGCCACCGTGACGTGCACCGTGTCGCCGGGCTGCTTGCCGATCGTCTCGCGGATCTCGCGGAGCATCCCGAGCAGGTGGGTGTCTCCACCGCCCATCTTCATGAGCGACCCGCGATAGGGCTCGCCGTCGAAGGTCGCCACGACGGGCACGCGTCCTTTCACGCCGAAGAGCTCGGGCACACTGTGGGGGAAAGCCACCCACGCGGTGGAGTTCACGACCTCCGTGTTGCGCAGGATCACGGCATCGAACTCGAGGGGCCCGGGATCTCGGTAATCGACCATGGCACCGATGGTAGCGCCGGAGCGCGACCTCAGCTGCGGAGGATGCGGGTGCGGCTGAGGCCGATCACCGCACAGGCCATCAGCCCGATGAAGCCGGCGATGGCGACCACGTAGACGATGACCGCGCCGTATCCGCCCGGCTGTGCGGGGTTGAGGAACGGATACGGGTACCAGCCGACGAGAGGGCCGCGGATCATCGTGTAGACCACCCAGACGATCGGGAACGCGATGATCGCCCAGATCGACGTCCATTTCAACGGCGACTTGCCCGGTGTCAGGAGCCAGACCAGAACGATGTAGATCGGCGCGATGAGATGAAGCACCTCGTTCGACCAGGCGAGCGTGCGCCCCTGTTCGAGCGTGATGGTGCGCAGCAGCAGGTTGTAGACCACTCCCGTGGTGGCCATGTAGGTCACCACGGCGGCCAACGACAGGTTGTACCAGGGGGGATCGCGACGCACGGTGAACGAGTAGTAGGCGCCGATCAACAGCGCGATCGCGGCGAGCGCGTTCGAGAGGATCGTGAAGTAGCTGAAGAAGTTCACGAGGAAGAACGGGATGTCGGGGACGACTTCGATGCTGTAGATCAACTGACCGACGATCGCAGCGATGATGATCCCGGCCGCGATGATGCGGATGACCCCGAACACTGTGCGCATGGCGTCACTCTAGCGAGCGGACGGGGCTCGGCCGCAGCGGCTCGCTAGCGGGCGCGTCAGTCGCCGACGATGCGGGCCCCGGCCACCGGACCCGTCACCCGCACGACGTGGTAGCGGGCCGCGGAGAGGGCGATCTGCAATTCGAGGGCGCTGTCGATGTCGGCAGTGAGGAAGGCGACCGTCGGGCCCGATCCGGAGACGAGTCCGGCCAGCGCACCGTTCGCTTCACCCACTTCGAGAATGGCTGCGAGCCCCGGGTTGAGGTGCAACGACGGCGCCTGCAGGTCGTTGTGCAGCGACTCGGCGAGCATGTGCGGGTCGCCGGCGCGGAGGGCCTGGAGCACGTCGGTGTCGACCACCGGCTGACCCCGGGCCGGGAAGATGTCTTGCGAGTGGCGTTCACGGTGCCGATCGAGCTCGCGGTACACCTCGGGAGTGCTCAGCCCGTGGTCGGGCAGCACGAGGATCCAGTGGAACTGCCCCTTGGCGAGTGCCGGGCTCAACTGGTCGCCCCGCCCGGTGCCGATCGCCGTGCCACCGGTGAAGGCGAAGGGCACGTCGGCCCCGAGTTCGGAGGCGAGCACGAGGAGTTCTTCGCGACCCACGTCGGTTCCCCAGAGCGCATCGCAGGCGAGGAGAGTCGCCGCGGCATCCGCCGAACCGCCGCCCATGCCGCCGGCGATGGGCACGTTCTTGTCGATCGCGAGGCTCACGCCGCCGCGAAAACCGGTCTTGCGCGCGAGCAGGCGAGCGGCCCGGATGGCGAGGTTCGAGCCATCCGTCTCCAGTCCGCTGGTGTCGATGTGACCGCCGAAACGCACCGAGAAATCACTCGCCGGGGAGGCGTAGACGTCTTCGTAGAGTGAGACCGCCTGGTAGGCCGTGGCGACGTCGTGATATCCGTCGTCCATCACCGCGCCGACCTTGAGGAACACGTTGATCTTGCCCGGGGCCCGCACATGCACGGTCTTCTCTAGGCCCCGAGTGGTCATGCATCCAACCTATCCCACGAGCCGTCCTCCCCCGTTCAGGGGGCGATCAGGGCTCGCGCTTCGGCGACCACGCGATCGGGGTCGTCGCGGTGGATCGAGTGGCCCGCTCCCTCCACGACCGCGAACGAGAAGGAGTCCGGCGACGCAGCCGACAGGCGGTCGCCCTCGGCCGCGGTGAACGAGGCACCGAGCTGCGGGTCGGCGCCGAGCACGCGTACGTGCGAACGGATGCGGGCTGCCACCGGTTCGAGGTTCCACCCCACGTTGTCCCGCACCGTGCGCTCGACCACGAACGGGCTGACGACGCGGGCGGCGGTCACCTTCTGCACGGCGTCTTCGGTGTGCCAGCGCGGATTGGCGCGCAGGAGATCGTCGGCATCGAGGTGATCGAGGTCTCCCAACAGATCGGCGATCACGGCGTCGTGCTGGTCGTCAGGCATGCTCAACACGGGATCGAGCAGCAGGAGCGCCCGTGTCCAGTCCTGGTGCGCTTGGGCGGCGACCGTCGCCACCGCACCGCCGAGGGAGTGACCCACGACGAGGTCCCACGGCCGGCCCGCTGCGCTGGTCGAGGTCGACGCCGTCACCGTCGACCTCGCCGGAGGGTCCAGGGCCAGCACGTCGGCGGCGTAGTCGGCCAGTCGATACCGGAGGGTCCGCGGCGAACCACCGTGCCCGCGCAGGTCGGGGGCCGTGACCGACCACCCGCCTGCCGCGAGCGCACTCGCGACCTGCCACCACGTTCCGCCGGCCGAGGTGAGGCCGTGCAGGAGCAAAGCCCGGGGATGCGCATCCGCTTCACCCCAGTGCAGGGTGGTGAGGCCGACGGGGAACGGGGTGGCGGCGTTCGAGGTCACCCCTCGATCCTCACACGCCCGGCCACCTATCGGTTGAAATGCCCGATCGCTTGGCGTCGCTGAGTCGAACGTTTCTAGACTGCGATCAAGTCAGGCGGCGAGATACATCCTGAGCCGCGTCAAAACGTCTGCAGAGATGGAATTTACGCCCCCGAGGACGATCAGACGAATCGGATTCAAGCGGTTGAGTTCCCTCTCCACTGCAGCCGGAATGGAGTCCTTCTTGACAAGCAGCACGGGCGCTTCGAACTTGATCGCTGCTGCAGAGCCCGACAGGGCATCCGGGAACACCTCCCCCGAGGCAACAAAGACCGTGCGAGTCCCCGTGCTAGTGAACGCCTCCGCCGAGGCGGCGGCCGAGACGTCGAAGCGATCGGCTCCCGTGATGCGCGTGGTATCGTGCTGAACCGTCTTCAGTTCGTCGATAGCGGCCTGTGAGATGGAATCCGGACCTCCAAGCACGACAATCTTGCTCGGCGCTAAGTTCATGAGTTCTGCTTTGATCGCAGCGGGGACGTTGTCCTTCGCGATAAGAAGAATACGGCCATTCATATGTGCGGCAGCCGGCGACCCCGATAGCGCGTCGGGAAAGGTAGTGCCGGACGTGATCCAGACGATCGATCCTGGCAACGCAGGCGTGTCCGCCGAGATCGCAGAAGACACCGCAAACCGATCAGCTCCCCCGATCCTACGGACGTTGTGGGAATAGGCGCCGAGGCTACCCTGAACTGCGACGCCGATGGAGTTCTCTCCGCCTATGATCACTATCTCCTTCGGCCTGAGTCGCTCGAGCTCGCTTTTGACCTGGGCGGGGATTGTGTCTTTTGCCACGAGAAGCACTGGCGCGCCACGCGAAGCCGCTGCGTATGATGCCGAGAGGGCATCGGGAAAGGCCTCGCCCGAGGCAACGTATACAACGTCGGGGTTCGGGGAAAAGAGTTCAGACACAATGGCGGCCGAGACGGCGAACCTGTCAGCGCCGTCGATCCGGTCGAGCGTAGGCTTTACCGTGATGTGGACGGTCGCCGACCCACTCATACACGGAAGCACTTGGGGTTTGATTGTCACGCAATAGCTGAACGAGTCCTCACCACTGAACCCGAAAGTCGGCGCGTATGCGAAGGAACCTCCTGACCCGACCGCCGAGGCGCCGCCATGGTTCGGACCCTTCGTTATCGCGATCGACCAAGCGGGATCGGCCCCCGGGTCGTTTGCGAGTGGCCCTCGGTCAACGGGAGAGTTGAAGAATACATTCGGTTTCGCGATGTAGCTGTCGTCGACGGCAGCGACGGCAGCTATCGCAGCGTTCGGCGCACTCAAGAACGCGGCGCATGCCAGCACGACGCCAAGTGCAGAGACGATCCGGTTGCCGAGGGTTCGGAACGAGACAGACATACGAAGCTCCAAGATTTCACGATCGAGATTATCTCATTTTCGTGCTAGTGCGAGCGGAGCGGTATGAGTACTCACTACTCCCAAGCGGTCAGCGACGCTCGCGCCACCGCCAAGAAGTCGTTCACCGTCAGCTCCTCGCCGCGTGCGGTGGGCGCGACGCCCGCGGCCGTGAGCACCTCCGACGCCCGCGCTGAATCGCCGAGCACCACCGACAGTGCCTGCCGCAGCATCTTGCGCCGCTGCTGGAACGCCGCGTCGACGATCTCGAAGGTGCGCACGCGCAGCTCCTCAGTGTCGAGCCCTGTGCCGACCCGCGAGAACCCCACGAGCACCGAATCGACGTTCGGCACCGGCCAGAACACCTGCCGGCTGACGTTCCCGGCGGTGCGCCAGTCGCCGTACCAGGCGGCCTTCACGCTCGGCGAGCCGTAGACCTTCGATCCCGGTTCGGCAGCGAGCCGGTGCCCGACCTCGGCCTGCACCATCACCACGCCCGACAGGATCGACGGGAAGTGCTCGAGCAGGTGCAGCAGCACCGGCACCGAGACGTTGTAGGGCAGGTTCGCCACAAGTCGCGACGGCGACGACGGGAGCGACAGGATGCGTAACGCGTCGTCGCGAACGACGGTGAGCGCCGCATCCGGAGCCAGCTGCGACACGGTCAACGGCAGTTGCTCGGCGAGTCGCCGGTCGATCTCGACCGCGACGACCTCCGCGCCTGCCTCGAGCAGACCGAGCGTCAGCGATCCGAGCCCGGGCCCCACCTCGAGCACCACGTCACCGGCCTCGACGCCCGCCACGCGCACGATCTTGCGCACGGTGTTCGCGTCGATCACGAAGTTCTGCCCGAGCTTCTTGGTGGGGGTGAGGTCGAGCAGGGCGGCGAGATCGCGGATCTCGGCCGGGCCGAGCAGGAAGACGGATGCGGGTTCGCCGCCCGTCGACGAGGTCGAGTTCACGAGGCCTGCACCGGGTCGTCATCCCAGCGCCCGTAGACCAGCTCGGTGTTCGAGGAGATCTGCGCGGCGAGCATCGACACGTCGGTGCCGAGGTGCGCGGCCATCGCGCGCAGGGTGTGCGGAATCAGGTAGGGCGCGTTCGGGCGGCCACGGAACGGGGTGGGAGTGAGGTACGGCGCGTCCGTCTCCACCATGATCAGCGAGCGCGGAGCCACGTCGAGGGCCTCGCGGAGCGCGCCGGCGTTCTTGAAGGTGACGTTGCCGGCGAACGACATGTACCACCCGTTCTCCGCGCAGAGGGCCGCGAACTCCGCGTCACCCGAGAAGCAGTGGAACACGGTGCGCTCGGGGGCTCCCACCCGGCGGAGCGTCTCGACCACTTCACGGTGGGCGTCCCGGTCATGGATCTGCAGCGCGATGCCGTTCTCCTTCGCGATGGCGATGTGCGCCTCGAAGGAGCGGTACTGCGCGGCGATCCCCGCCTCGGACTCGGTGCGGTAGAAGTCGAGACCGGTCTCGCCCACGGCGCGCACCCGCGGCCAGGAGGCGAGTTCGGCGATCTCGGCGAGCGCGTCGTCGAGCCCGCCCGCCTCGTCGTAGGAAGGCGCGTCGTTCGGGTGGATGGCGACGGCCGCGAGCATCCGCGGTTCCCGGGCGGCCTGCTCAGCCGACCAGCGGCTCGTCTCCAGGTCGGTACCCACCTGCACGACACCGCGCACGCCGACCGCGGAGGCTCGGTCGAGGTGCTCGTGGTAATCGATCGGATCGTCGCCGTCGGCCACCTCGAGATGCGTGTGGTTGTCGTAGACCGGCACCACGAGCGCCTCCGGCAGCGGCGGATAGGTCTGGTCGCCGCGCTCGGAGGGCTCCCGCTTGCGGAGGTACGCGGGCGGCTCTCCCTCGGCCGGCGAGAGCGACGTCACGACGCGTCGACCTCGATCCGCGGGAAGAGCGCCTCGAGGGGTTCGACGCGCGCGCCGCCCGTCCATTCCCAGGCCGAGCGGATCGGCTGGTCCTGCACAGATCCCGTTCCGGAGAGCGCCGTCCACAGTTTCGCGGCGGCCTCGGGAACGACGGGCGAGAGAAGTACCGTGAGCGTACCGAGCCCGTGCACCGCGGTGTTGAGCACGGTGGCCAGCCTGTCGGCCTGCGACGGGTCTTTCGCCAGCACCCACGGCTCTTGGAGAGTGATGTACCCGTTCAGTTCGTCGACCAGCTCCCACACGCGGGCAATCGCTTCGTGCACGGCCAGCCGCTCGATCGCTTCGTCGGCGGCCTTGGTCGCCCGGCGCTCGGTGGCTCGGATGGCACGATCCGCATCCGTCAGCGCCGACTCCACAGCCGCGGGCACGGTGCCGCCGTGGTAGCGCGTCACCATCGCGATCACGCGCGACGCGAGGTTGCCGAAGCCGTTGGCGAGCTCGGCCTGGTAGCGGGCCGAGAGGTCTTCCCAGCTGAACGAGCCGTCCTGTCCGAAGTTGATGGCGCGCATGAAGTAGTAGCGGAACGCGTCCGAGCCGAAGGTGTCGGTGATCTGCTCAGGCGCGATGCCGGTGAGCTTCGACTTCGACATCTTCTCACCGCCCACCAGCAGCCAGCCGTGACCGTAGACCTGCTTCGGCACCTCGAGCCCCGCGGCCATCAGCATGGCCGGCCAGATGACGGCGTGGAAGCGCGCGATGTCCTTGCCGACGATGTGGGTGGCCGGCCAGAGCCGGTCGAACTTCTCCTGGTCGTAGCCGTAGCCGGCCGCGGTGGCGTAGTTGAGCAGCGCGTCGAACCAGACGTAGACGACGTGCGTCTCGTCCCATGGCACCTTGATGCCCCAGTCGAAGGTCTGCCGCGAAATGGAGAGGTCGGTCAGGCCGCGCTTGACGAACTGCACGATCTCGTTGCGCACGCTCTCGGGCTGCACGAAATCAGGGCGCGACTCGTAGAGGTCGAGCAGCGGCTGGGTGAAGTCGCTCATCCTGAAGAAGTAGTTGCGCTCCTTGAGCAGTTCGACGGGCTTCGAGTGGATCTTGCAGACCAGCTGACCCTCGTACTGCCCGGTGCCGTCTTCGAGGTCGGAGAGCTGCTTGTACTCCTCGCAGCCCACGCAGTAGTAGCCCTCGTACTCGCCGGTATAGATGAATCCGGCGTCATAGAGGCGCTGCAGGAAGAGCTGCACGTTGACCTCGTGCCGCTCGTCGGTGGTGCGGATGAAGTCGTCGTTCGAGATGTCGATCGTGTTGAGCAACGGCTGCCACGACTCGGCCACGAGCTTGTCGGCCCACTCCTTGGGGCTCATGCCGTTGGCCGTCGCGGTGCGCAAGATCTTCTGGCCGTGCTCGTCGGTGCCGGTGAGGAACCAGGTGTCATCGCCCGCCTGCCGGTGCCAGCGCGCGAGCACGTCGGCGGCCACCTCGGTGTAGGCGTGCCCGATGTGCGGCACGTCGTTCACATAGAAGATCGGCGTGGTGATGTAGAACGAAGAGCCGTCGGACATGCTGACCATCCTAAAGGCCGCGAACGGCCGGGGTGTTCGTGTGACAAGTGGAGGAAGGGATGGGCGAAGTCACTCCATCCGCAGCACGATCTTGCCGCGCACGTGCTGCTTCTCGAGGTGGCCGTAGGCCTCGGCGACGCGCTCGAACGGATAGATGGTGTCGATCGGGATGCGCAGCTCGCCTTCCACGATGAGGGCCGCCAGCTCGCTCAACGTCTGCGCTCCGCCGCCGGCCGCGTTGCCCTCGGACTTCACGCCGTACTGCTTCGCCGCGGCGAAGTCGGCGATGGTGTCGATGCGGTCCGGGCTGACGCCGAGCTCGATGGCGAGCGCGACGTTCCCGCTGCCGTGGGTGTCGATGAAGGCGTCGACGCCTTCGGGAACGGCGGCGCGGATGCGCTCGGCCACCCCGTCGCCGTAGCTCACCGGAATGATCTCGAGGCTGCGCAAGAAGTCGTGTTCTTCTTCCCGGGCCGTGCCGACGACCGTGGCGCCCGCGTGACGCGCGAGCTGAGCAGCGAAGATCCCCACGCCCCCGGAGGCCCCCGCCACCACCACGACGTCGCCCAGGTCAGCGCCCACGGCACGAACCGCCGCGAAGGCGCTGGTGCCGGCGACGTAGAGTGTCGCGGCCTCTTCCCAGGTGACGGTGGCCGGCTTCGGCACGACGTTCGCGGCCGCCACCACCACCTCGGTCGCCTGAGACGAGCGGTCGTCGCTGAACCCGATGACCTCTTGGCCCAGGCCGATGCCCTGCACGCCGGCGCCGCGCGCCGTCACCCGGCCGGCGAAGTCGCTGCCCTGGCCGGAGGGGAAGGTGGCGGGGAACACCGCATCGAAGAGTCCGCGACGGATCGCCGCCTCACCCGGGTTGATGGAGGCGGCCACCACTTCCACGCGCACCTCGCCCGGCCCGGGTTCCGGCCGTGCCACCTCGACCACGCGCAGCACCTCGGTGCTGCCGTAGCGATCGAATCGAACCGCTCTCGTCATCGGGTCCTCCTCCTGCCGCCCACCAGCTGCAACGCCGTCGCACGCCACCGTATGCCCGCTCGGTCTCTGCGGCGAGCGCACCGGGGATCAGGACGGGCGGCGGGCCGCGAGGGCGCCCTCGTAGAGATCGCGCTTGCCGAGGCCGGTGGCCTCGGCGATGCTCGCGGCGGCATCCTTCAGGCGGTAGCCGTCGGAGACGAGCTCGAGCACCTGCGCGATTCCCGAGGGGAGGTCGGCGACCAGGGCCTCGGCGCCCGCCACGACGATGCAGATCTCACCTTTCACTCCCCCGGCCGCCCATTCGGCGAGTTCTGCCGCCGTGCCGCGTCGCGCCTCCTCGAACATCTTCGTCAGTTCGCGCACCACCACCACCCGCCGCTCAGCGCCCAGCACCGTCGCGAGGTCGGTCAGCGCGTCGGCCAGCCGGTTCGGCGACTCGAAGAACACCATCGTGCGCGGCTCGCGCTCGAGCATCCGGAAGGTCTGCAACCGCTCGCCCTGTTTGCGCGGCAAGAAGCCCTCGAAGGTGAAGCGGTCGGTCGGCAGCCCCGACAGCGCGAGCGCGGTCACCACGGCCGACGGGCCTGGGATCACGGTCACGTCGACACCGGCCTCCACCGCCGCGACCACCAGCTGGTATCCCGGGTCGGACACCGTCGGCATGCCCGCATCAGAGAGCAGCACCAGATCCGTCTCGCGTGCCAGCTCCACGAGAGACGCGGACTTCTCCCGCTCGTTGTGCTCGTGCAGAGGGATGAGTCGGGGCCGGTTCTCGATGCCGAGTCCGCGCAGGAGTTTGGCCGTCACCCGGGTGTCTTCGGCCGCCACCACAGTGGCCTCGGAGAGCAGTTCGATCAGCCGCAGCGACGCATCCTTGAGGTTCCCGATGGGCGTCGCCGCGAGAATGAGCATGCCCACAGTCTCGCACTGCCGCCGCGCAGCCGATCGCGACCAGACGCACCCGTTAGCATGGCCCGGTGAGCACAGAGGTGACGACCCCGCCCGAGCCGGGGCGCGTGCCCGGCGGAGCCGACGAGATCTCTGCCCAGGAGTACGCTCCCGTCGCCGAGCCGGTCGGGTCGCGCCTCGACGACTGGTGGCTCCGCGCGATGGGCACGCCCGCCCGTCAGCGGCTCTGGCGGTGGGGCGGTCCGATCGCCGTCACGCTCCTGGCCGCCGTCCTGCGCTTGGTGAACCTCGCGCATCCGCACGCCATCGTCTTCGACGAGACCTTCTACGTGAAGGATGCCTGGACCACCTGGAACCTCGGCTACGAGGCCTCCTGGCCGGCGAACCCCGACCAGCAGTTCGCGGCGGGTGACACGAACATCTTCCGCACCGATCCGTCGTTCGCCGTGCATCCCCCGCTCGGCAAGTGGATCATCGCCCTGGGGCTCGCGGTGTTCGGCGCCGACAGCTCCTTCGGGTGGCGCATCTCCGTGGCGGTCTGCGGCATCCTGCTGGTGCTGCTCACCACCCTCATCGCCACGAAGCTGTTCAAGTCGACCTTGCTCGGCACCATCGCCGGCTTCCTGCTGGCCATCGACGGGCACGCCATCGTGATGAGTCGCGTCGGCATCCTCGACGGAATCGTCGCACTGTTCTGCCTACTCGGTTTCGGGGCCGTGCTGATGGACCGCCACTGGCACGAAAGCCGGCTCGCGGCCGCGGTCGCGGCGCGGAGCGGCCCGCCCGATGCCGACGGCCGGCGTTCCGTTCCCAGCTGGGGGCCGGTCATCTGGTGGCGGCCGTGGCTTCTCGCCGCCGCGCTCGCTTTCGGCTTCGGCTCGGGGGTGAAGTGGTCGGCCTTCTACTTCCTGGCCGCATTCGGCGTCTACCTCATCGTGGTCGACGCGCTGGCCCGGCGGCGGCTCGGCATCCCGTTCTGGTTCAGCTCGGCCGTGCTGAAGCAGGGGCCGGCGACCTTCCTGCTGCTCGTTCCGGTGGCCGCCGTGTCGTACTTCATCACCTGGATCGGCTGGTTCGCGACATCCGGCGGCATGTACCGCACGTGGGCGCAGACCTCGAACGGGGAGTGGACGGGTGCGCTCTCCTGGGTGCCGCTGTCGCTGCAGAACTTCTGGCACCTCGAGGCGGCGGTGTACAACTACCACGTCAACGAGCACTCGCCACATCCCTACCAGGCGAATCCGTTCAGCTGGCTCTTCCTGGTGCGGCCGACCCAGATGTACGTGCAATCGGTCGACCCGAGTCAGTGCGGCGGGCAGACCTGCTACGAGAACATCACCTCGATCGCGAACCCGATCATCTGGTGGTGCGCGACGGCCGCCCTCTTCTACCTGGTCTACCGCCTGGTGCGTAAGCGGGAGTGGCAGGTGGGCCTCGTGCTCATGGGCATGGTGGCCGGCTACCTGCCGTGGCTGCTCTACGTGAACCGCACGATCTTCCAGTTCTACACGATCGCGTTCGAGCCCTACATGATCCTCGGGTTGACGTTCGTGATCGGGTTGGCACTCGGGTCACGTGGAGATCCGCGGTGGATGCGCACGCGCAATCTCACCGTGGTCGGCGTGTTCCTGGGGTTGTGCGTGGTGGTGTCGGCGTTCTTCTACCCGGTCTGGGTCGGGATGCCCGTGCCGGCCTGGTTCCTGAGCCTGCACTACTGGCTGCCGACGTGGCGGTGACCGGCCCCGGCGGCACTGCTGCCGAGCCCGTCCGCCGGCGCGCACCGTGGCTTACCGGCCTCGCGGTCGCCGCGGCGGCGACCGTCGTGGCGTTCGGCATCCACCTCGCGATCCCCGCAGTGCCGATGCTCACCGCAGCGGTGGGACTCGGCATGATCGCCGGCCAGATCCCGGCGGCGCAGCGCGTGCTCGACGGCGTGCTGAAACCCGGGCTCGGCATCGCGGCGCGGCGGCTGCTGCGCATCGGCATCGTGCTGCTCGGGCTGAAGCTCAGCCTGGTCGACATCGCCGGCCTCGGCTGGGAGGCGATCGTCGTGATCGTGCTGATCGTGTCGATCACCTTCGGCGCCACCCTTCTCTTCGGCAAGCTGCTGCGCCTGCCCGGAACCCAGCCCATCCTGATCGCGGCCGGTTTCTCCGTCTGTGGCGCCTCCGCGGTCGGCGCGATGAGCGCGGTGACCCGGTCGAAGGATGAGGACACGGCCACCCCGATCGCGCTGGTGACCCTCTGCGGAACCCTGGCGATCTTCGTGCTGCCCGTGCTGCGCATCCCGCTCGGCCTGTCGGCGGAGGACTTCGGCGTCTGGGTCGGACTGAGCGTGCACGACGTCGGGCAGGTGGTGGCCACGGCGCAGATCGCCGGGCCCGTGGCACTCGCGTCGGCCGTCGTGGTGAAGCTGACGCGCGTCTTGACCCTCGCGCCGATGATCGCGATCGTCGGGCTCGTCGAACGGCGAGCGGATGCGCGCAACGCGGCCCTCGGCGCCGGTCACCCCGATTACGTCGAGCGTCCGGCGGCGAAGCGGCCGCCGATCGTGCCGCTGTTCATCGCCGGCTTCATCGCGGCGGTCCTGGTGCGCACATTCGTGCTGCCGTTGCTCGGCGACGCTGCGACGAGTGGTGTCCTCACTGCCGCCGACATCGGCCAGACGGTCCTGCTGGCGATGGCCCTGTTCGCGCTCGGATCGAACATCCGGTTCAGGGCGCTCGCCCGCACGGGATGGCGAGCGCTCATCGTCGGTCTCGCGTCGTGGGTGTTGATCGCGGCGCTGTCGCTGTTCGGGGTGTGGATTCTCGCCTGATCCATTGTGAGTTTTGCTCGGAATATGGGAAGATGAGGTATATTCGCCACTTTCCGAATGGGGTTCCATGCGACTTTCACGACTTGCCGTCCTTCCACTTGCCGCAGCGTTGGCCGTAGGAGGTGTCGCTGCAGCCGCCACGGGAGCTCCAGTGGTCACCAATGTGCTGGCGACTCTGCCGACCGGTTCGCTCACGACGACTCTGGTGGTCGACGGCGCCGCGAACGTGTACACGTTGAACGCCACCACCCGCACGATCTCCAAGGTGGGATCCGACGGCACGCTCACCGCCGCGTGGGCGACGTTGCCGCTGCCCCTCGCAACGAGCAAGATCGTCTCCACGACAGACGGCACGCTCTACACGGCCAACGCGGGCAACAGCACGATCTCCCGGGTGATGCCCGACGGAACGGTGAATCTCACCTACGCGTCACTGCCCGGGCTGTCCAGTCCATTCGGCCTGGTGATGGCAGACAACGGAACGCTGTACACAGCGAATGCGGGCACCAGCTCGATTTCCGCTATCGACTCGTCAGGCGCGGTCACGCCCTTCGCAACTCTCGCATCCGGATCGAAGCCGTTCGACGTGGTGGTCAGCAAGGCCGGCGATCTCTACACGCTCAATCAGAACGGCACGGTCTCGAAGGTGACGGCGAGTGGAACCGTCACAGCGGTGTTCGCGACGCTCGCCCCCGCCGTCACGCCCGTCAACGTGATGGTCAGCTCGACGGGGCATGTGTTCGCGCTCGAGTCGGGCATCAACCAGATCGAGGAGTTCGACGCCACCGGCACCCTCGTGCGCGCCATTGCGCTCCCGGGTCTGGCCGGGCGGATCGCGATCGACGGCCACGACAATCTCTTCGTGACCCTGCGTCCGACCAAGTCGATCGGGCTCGTGCCGCCCGGAGGCGCTCTCGTCCCCTCCATCGCGACGCTGACCCCTGGCGCTGACTACGGGCCATTGGCCGTCACATCGACCGACACCGTTTATGCCGTAGGACTCAGCAACCCGATCGTGTCAAAGATCTCCTTGGCAGCGTCGATCACGTCCGCTCCCGTGAACGGGAACGCTGCGGCGGGTGGCGCGTTCAGCGCTACCGTCAAAGCGACCGGCTACGAGCCGCTCACCTTCTCCCTCACGGGCGCGGTGCCTCCGGGAGTGTCGATCGATCGGGCGACCGGCGTCATCAGCGGGCCTGCGAACACCGCGGGCACGTATCGTTTCGGCGTGGTGGCGACCAACATGTTCGGGTCTTCGAGCGCGCAAGAGGCGACTCTGACGGTGACGGCGGTCACGACGCCGACCCCCACCGCCATCCCGACTCCTGGCTCGGGGTCCGGTTCAGCCGCGGGCGGGCGCGGTGGCAGCGCTTCCGGCTCGCTCGCGAGCACCGGCGCCGAGGTCATGCTCCCAGGCGCCCTGGCACTCGTGCTCACCGCTGCCGGTGTCGCCGGTCTTGTGACGGAACGTCGCCGCCGAGCCTGACGCTCCAAGCCGTCGCGTGGTGGGCCTCCTCAGTGCAAGAGCTTGAGGCCCACCACGCAGGCCACGATGCCGAGCACGAGCAGCACCTTGACGACCGAGACGGCCTCGCCGCCGAACGCCATGCCGTAGCCGACCGTGAGCGCCGCACCGATGCCCACCCAGACCGCGTATCCGGTGCCGACCGGAATGCTCCGCAATGCGAAGGCGAGCCCGGCCATGCTGGCGAGCAGCCCGCCCGCGAAGATCACGCTCGGCCAGAGTTTCGTGAAACCCTCCGACTTGCCGAGAGCAGTTGCCCAGACGGCCTCGAGAACACCAGATGCGATCAGCACGATCCATGACATGACAGTCCACTCCTCGTGGTCAGTCTTGTCGCTCTCCGGGTACTGCGCCCTCGTCCGGAAGCCGCTCGGCGGCCTTGCTTCCACTCTCGCACGGCGCCCTGATCACCCCCTGGGCACACCCGGTGACGCCTACCTCTCCTCCACAATCGGGGAGGCATGAGAACGTATTACGGCCCGAGTCAGGAGCGCAGTAACCTGCCATCGGGGGCTAGTACGGTGAATGCATGGCAGATCGCGAATACGGCTTCCGCACCCGGGCAATCCACGCGGGCAACATCCCCGACGCAGTGACCGGTGCACGCGCCCTGCCCATCTACCAGTCGAGCGCCTTCGTGTTCGACGACACGGCGGATGCCGCAGCCCGCTTCGCTCTGCAGAAGTACGGCAACATCTACAGCCGCCTCGCGAACCCCACAGTCGCCTCCTTCGAAGAACGCATCGCGAGCCTTGAAGGCGGTCTCGGCGCAGTGGCCACCGGCAGCGGTCTGTCCGCCCAGTTCATCACCTTCGCCTCGCTCGCGGGAGCCGGCGACCACATCGTCGCGAGCGCGAACCTCTACGGCGGGTCGATCACGCAACTCGACGTCACGCTCCGCCGCTTCGGTGTCGAGACCACCTTCGTGAACTCCTCCGACCCGGCCGACTACGCCGCCGCGATCACCGACCGCACCAAGCTCGTCTTCGCCGAGACCATCGCGAACCCGTCGGGCGAGATCGCCGACATCGAAGGTCTCGCGGCGGTCGCACACGCCGCCGGTGTTCCCCTCATCATCGACTCCACCATCGCCACGCCCTACCTCAACCGGCCGATCGAATGGGGCGCCGATGTGGTCATCCACTCGGCCACGAAGTTCCTCGGCGGGCACGGCACGACGCTTGGCGGAGTGGTGGTCGAATCGGGTCGGTTCGAGTGGCACAGCGACCGATTCCCGGCCTTCGGCCAGCCGGTGCCGAGCTATGGCGGGTTGCAGTGGTCAGGCAACTTCGGCGAATACGCCTTCCTCACGCGACTCCGGGCGGAGCAGCTGCGCGACATCGGCCCGGTGCTCGCACCGCACTCGGCGTTCCTGCTCGCGCAGGGCGTCGAGACGTTGCCGTTCCGGATGCAGGCCCACGTCGACAACGCGAAGATCGTCGCAGAATGGCTGGATGCCGATCCGCGCGTGGAGTACGTGAACTGGGCCGGCCTTCCGGCGCATCCGCACCACGAGCGTGCTGCCAAGTATCTGCCGCTCGGCGCCGGTTCCGTCTTCAGCTTCGGTGTGAAGGGCGGGCGGGATGCAGGCCGCACGTTCATCGAGTCCGTCGACCTCGCGAGCCACCTGGCCAACATCGGCGACGCGAAGACCCTGGTCATCCACCCGGCATCCACCACCCATGCGCAGCTCACCGAGCAGCAGCTCATCGACGGCGGGGTGCTGCCCGGGCTCGTGCGCATCAGCGTCGGAATCGAAGATCCCGACGACATCATCTACGATCTCGACCAGGCGCTCGCAACGGCGACCGCCGCCTGACCGGCGCGGAGGAACCATGTCCACCACCGAACTCGTCGCAACCCAGCTGACCAACGGCCTCACCTGCGAGCTGCCCGCCGACTCGCCGCTGGCGAAGCTGCTCAAATCGCAGCGCACCTGGGTGGGTCCGTCGGCGAAGGAACGACTGCGCATCCTGCGCAACGCGAAGTCGGTCGCGATCGTCGGAGCCTCGCCCAACCCGGCCCGATCGAGCTATTTCGTGGGCACCTACCTGCAGCAGTCGAGCGACTTCCGTGTCTACTTCGTGAACCCGAATGCCGACGAGATCCTCGGCCAGAAGGCCTACCCCGACCTGGCTTCGCTGCCGGAGGTGCCCGACATCGTCGACGTGTTCCGCCGCGCCAGCGACATCCCCGCGGTGATCGACGACGTCGTCGCCATCGGTGCGCCCACGGTGTGGGTGCAGCTCGGCATCTGGAACCAGGAGGCGGCCGAATACGGTGAGTCGAAGGGCCTGACGGTCGTGATGGACCGCTGCATCAAGATCGAGCACGCCCGCTTCCATGGCGGTCTGCACCTGCTCGGGTTCGACACGGGGCAGATCTCGGCGCGCAAGACGATCCGGTAGCTGCGTCAGCTGTCCCGGAGGCGCCGTGCTTTGCGCGGGTGCGTTGGTCGCCGAGGGCGCCGTGCTTCGCGCGGCGTCCTCGGGCGTCGCCGGTCCTTGCCCGGCGCCGCGCGACATGTTCGCGTGCGGTCGCTGGCGCGGCCGCGCGCTCACCCTGGGTCGTCGACAACGGCCTGTTGCGTTGCATTCTCGGTCCCACCTGGTCGAGCGGGAGGGATATTTCGGCGGGGCAGACGGGAGAGGGCGGGAGTCGTGGCGCTCGGGGGTCGGGCGGGGAGCGCAGGAACTAGGCTTGCCGGGGTGAGTGAGCGTTCTGCTGCCGAAGGGTTGGCACCCGTGCGGGTGGCGGTACTCGGCGCGGTCGCGGTGCGAACGGCATCCGGGGCGTTCGTCGAACCCGCCGGCCATCGCGCCAAGGCCCTGCTCGCCGCGCTCGCCCTCGCTGCGCCGCATCCGGTCTCCGCGGATCGACTCATCGACGACGTCTGGCAGCACGAGCCGCCCCGCGGATCACGGGCAGCTCTGCAGACGCAGATCTCACGCATCCGGGCGGCGCTCGGCGACGACCTGATCGAATCGCTCCCCTCCGGCTACCGGCTCGCCGCCACCGCCGACGAGCTCGACCTCACCCTCGCCGAGAACCTCCTCCTCGCCGCGCGGTCGCACGTCGGCGAGCACCGCCCGGCAGAAGCCGCGGCCGTGGCGCGCTCGGCCATCTCGCTCTGGCGCGGAGATCCCGGTGCCGACCTCGACACCGACGAACTCTCTTCAGCACTCGCCGAGCGGTCGGGTCACGTTCTCGACGGGCTGGAGAGCGTGCTCGCCACCGCCGCTCTCGCGGTCGGGCAGGCCCTCGACGCCGAAGAGCTGGCCCGGCGCCTCTGCCAGCGATCACCCTATGACGACAATGCGCACCTCCTGCTGATGCGCGCCCTCGACGCCCAAGGCCGCTCCACCGAGGCGGTCGGCGTCTACGCCACCTTCCGCGAGCGGGTTCAGGACGCCTTCGGCACCAGCCCCGCGCTCGAGCTGCAGGCGCTCAACCTCGATCTGCTGGCGCGCGACGGCGCGAGTCCGAGGCATCCGGTCAACGCCACCGCCACCGCCGAACATCCCGTGCCTGACATCACGGAGCCAGACACGGTTGCTGCGGCATCCGCCGCGCCGACGAGCGGGGAGGCACCGAACGAGACTCCGGCTGCATCCGCAGCGCGACGACCGGTCGACGAGCCCTCCTCCCCCGCAGCGCCCCGCCGTGCGGCGGTCGCCCGGGGGATCCGTGCGGCCCCGAACGCCTTGATCGGCCGGGACGACGCGCTGCGGGAGATCGAGGGGCTGCTCGCCACTTCGCGCGTCACCACCGTTCTCGGACCGGGCGGCCTGGGCAAGACACGGGTGGTGCACGAGATCGCGTCCCGGGCATTGACGAGGTATGACGCCGTGATCGTGGTCGAGCTCGCGAGCGTGCGCAACGCCGACGACGTGGTGTTCGCGATCGCCTCTGCTCTCGGCATCCGTGAGGTCGCTTCGAGCAAACGGATCGGCGATCGGATGGTGCGCGACGACCTCCGCGGCCGCATCGTCGCGCGGCTGGGCGACGCGCCGACCCTGCTCGTGCTCGACAACTGCGAGCACGTGATCGATGCCGCAGCCGAGTGGAGCGCCTCCCTCACCGCCGAACTGGGTGGCCTCACCGTCCTCACCACCAGCCGAACGCCGCTCGCCATCTCGGCCGAGCGGGTCTTCGCTCTCGCTCCGCTCGGCCGGGCGACTGCCGGCGGCGGATCGCCAAGCCCGGAGGATGCCGCGGTGCGCCTGTTCGTCGACCGCGCCACCGCCGCCCGCCCCGACGCGTCGCTCCCCCTCGACACCGTGGCGCGTTTGTGCGACCGGCTCGACGGCCTGCCGCTGGCCATCGAACTCGCGGCTGCGCGCATCCGCTCCATGTCGATCGACGAGATCGAGCGTCGCCTCTCGAACCGATTCGCCCTGCTGGCCGGCGGCGATCGTTCCGCGCCCGAGCGGCACCGCACGCTGCTGGCGGTGATCGAGTGGAGCTGGAACCTCCTGGACACGGCCGAGCAGCGGGCGCTCTCACGCCTCTCCGAGTTCGCCGACGGCTTCGGCGCAGAGGCCGCCGAGGCCGTGGTCGGCTGCGCCGTCGACGACGTGCCCGACCTCCTCGACGGCCTGGTGGCCCAGTCGCTCGTAATGATGCGCGAGACCGACTCGGGCGTGCGCTATCGGATGCTCGAGACCGTGCGGGAGTTCGGCCAGCTGCAGCTCGACCGCGCCGGCACCCGCGACGAGGTGCGCGATGCCGTCTTCGACTGGGCCGACCGGTTCGCGCGGCACCTGCACCCCCGCACCGACGGCGTCGAACAGGTCGCCACGTTCACAGCCATCGCCGTGGAGGAAGACAACCTCGTCGACGTGCTGCGCCGGGCCATCGACGCCGAGCGGGCCGACATCGTGGTCTCGGTGTTCGCGCTGCTCGGCTACTACTGGTCGCTGCGGAGCGCGCACAGCGAGGTGTTCGCCTTCGGCAAGCCGGTTTTCGAGAGCATCCGGGACTACGAACCCGGTCCCGAGAGCGTCGACCTGATCGTGGCCGTGCTCGTCATCATCTCGATGACGACGATCCTCACCGACATGCGCTTCGCGGTGCGCCCGAGGTCGCGGCTGCGGAAGATCGTCTCGAGCCGCGACGTCTCCGGTTCGCGATTGGGCGCCATGGCCGCCCTGGTGCTGAACGCGGGCCACGAGAGCCGCACGATCGAACAGGTCGAGGCCGCCATAGCCTCCGACGACCAGGGCACCGCCATGCTGGGCTCGATCATCGGGAGCGTCGCCGCCGAGAACGAAGGCCGTCGTGACGACGCCGTGGCCCTCGCTCGTGGCGCGGCGCGGATCGCAGACAGCCTCGGCGACACCTGGGGCGGCGCCATGGCCGGTCAGATGCTCGGAGCACTGCACAGCCAGAGCGCCGAACCCGAGGAGGCTCTGCGTTGGGCCCGGAAGGCGCGGATCGGGCTGGCGAAGCTCGGCGCCACCGAAGACATCCGGCAGATCGAGTGGACCATCGCCACCAACGACATCGCCGTGGGCGCCTACGACGAAGCCCTCGAGCTCTTCGAGCGGCTGATCGAGTCGCCGGGTCAGGCCGACGGGATCGACGTCGCGTCGATCGGGCTAGCGGGCCGCGCCGAGGTGCTCCGCGCCCGCGGCCGCCTCGAGGAGGCGCGCGAGCAGCACCTGCAGGCTCTGGCGTCCTTCGACCCTCCGCGGACCCGCTCGTCGCCGTGGTTCCGCATCATGCTGTCGTCGGTGCTCTCGGCGCTCGTCATCGACGGCACGGGCACCCTGGAAGAACGCCGGCTCCTGGCACGGCGGCTGCGCTCACGCGCGCTCGCGAGCTTGCGCTCGCCGATTCCCTACGTCGACCGCCCGGTGCTCGGGGCATCCGTCATCGGACTGGCGGTCTGGGTGGAGGACACGGCCGCGGTCGATCCACGGATCGGCCTCGACCTGCTCGCCTTCGCCGAGGTGATGGGTGCCCGGCAGGACCCGCCGGCCCTGCACCTACGACCACTGTTCGAGCGGTTCACCCGCCGGTTCGGCGCCGACGAGGTCACCGCCGCCCGCACCGCCGCCGCCGCGGTGCCGAACGAGGAACGGCCCGAGCGCGTCGCAGCGTTGCTGCGCGCACCCGGGCCGTGGTCGTGGGGCTGGGTAGCGACCGCCTAGAAGCGCCTAGGCCTTCTTCATGTAGGCCCGCACGGTGAGCGGCGCGAAGATCGCGACGATCACGGCCGCGCCGAGCAGCGACAGCCATGCATCCACCGTCCACATGCCCGTGTTCGCGAGGTCGCGCACCGCCGTCACGAGGTGTGACACCGGGTTGATGTTCACGAACCACTGCAGGAACGGCGGCATCGTGTCGGGGTTGACGAACGCGTTCGACAGGAACGTCAGCGGGAACAGCACGAGGAAAGAGATGCCCTGCACGCTCGACGCGCTGCGGGCGATGACACCGAAGAACGCGAAGATCCAGCTGATCGCCCACGAGCTCACGATGACGAGCAGCCCCGCCAGGATGACGTTGCCGATGCCGCCCTCGGGCCGGTAGCCGAGCACGAAACCCATCACGAAGGTGAGTGTGGTGGCGATGGCATACCGCACGGTGTCGGCGAGGAGGGCGCCCGCGAGGGGCGCGATCCGCGCGATCGGCAACGACTTGAAGCGGTCGAACACGCCCTTGTCCATGTCTTCGCGCAATTGCACGCCGGTGACGACGGATGTCGTGATGACGGTCTGCACGAGGATGCCCGGGATGAGCGTGGGCAGGTAGTCCGCCACACTTCCCGCGATCGCTCCACCGAAGATGTACGAGAACATCAGGGTGAAGATGATCGGCTGCAGTGTGACGTCGATCAGCTGCTCCGGCGTGCGGCGGATCTTGAGCAGCCCACGCCAGGCCATGCTGAACGAGTTCTGCACGGTCTGGCCGAAGCTGACGTGGTTCTTGAGGGTGCGGGAGACCCCCGGTGTGATGGTGAGCGAACTCATCGCGCATCCTCCAATTCGCGTTCGGGGTTGCCGGCCTCGGCCTCGGCTGCGGCCGCGTCGGCCTCCTCTTCCTCCGTGGCCGAGTGGCCGGTGAGGGCGAGGAAGACCTCGTCGAGAGTGGGCTGCTGCACCGACAGTTCGGCGACGGCGATCCCCTCCTGGCGGAGGCGGAGCAGCAGGTCGGTGACGGTGTCGGGGTCGCTCATCGGCGCCGTGATGCGGCCGGCCTCGGGCGAGAGCACCGATTCCACGCCGAGCACGTCGAGGATCGCGAGCCGCGCCCGCTCGAGGTTCGCGGCATCCGCGAGCTTGAGCAGCAGCGACGACGACCCGACGGAGCCTTTGAGCTCGTCGGCGGTGCCCTCGGCCACCACGATGCCGCGGTCGATCACCGCGATGCGGTCGGCCAGCTGGTCGGCCTCGTCGAGGTACTGCGTGGTGAGCAGCACCGTCGATCCGGTCGCGACGAGCCGGCGGATGGTGTCCCACATCTGAGCGCGCGTGCGCGGGTCGAGACCCGTGGTCGGCTCGTCGAGGAAGATCAGCGGCGGCTGCGAGATGAGGCTCGCCGCCAGGTCGAGGCGACGGCGCATGCCGCCCGAGAAGTTCTTCAGCGGCCGCTTGGCCGCCTCGCTCAGCCCGAACTCCTCGAGCAGCTCGGCCGACTTGCGGCGCGAGTCGGCCCGGCTCAGGCCGTTCAGGCGGGAGAAGAGCACGAGGTTCTCGGTGGCGCTGAGCGTCTCGTCGACGCTGGCGTACTGTCCGGTGACGCCGATCAGCTGCCTCACGATCTGCGGTTCGCGACGGATGTCGTGACCGAAGATCGTGGCGTCGCCGCCGTCGGGCTTGAGCAATGTGGCGAGCATGCGGATCGTCGTCGTCTTGCCGGCGCCGTTCGGGCCGAGCACGCCGTACACCGTTCCGGTGCGCACGCTCAGGTCGACGCCGTCGACCGCCCGGTTGTCGCCGAACACCTTGACGAGGCCGTGGGCCTCGACCGCCCATTCGCGTGATTTCGGCATTCGATCTCCTTTCGATCGTTGTCGTGGGGTGAAGTTCTCTTCGAGTGTGAAGCGGGCCGCTTACCGGGCGCTTACACGCCGCTGTCGTGGGGTGGTCCCGGGTGACAGCGGCGTGTAAGCGATGGTCAGTTGCCTTTGACGTTCACCAGCTGCCGCAGGGTGTGGCGGATGCGCACGAGGTCGCGTGCATCCTCCATCACCCGGTCGATCGGCTTGTAGGCCTGCGGGATCTCGTCGATGAAGGCATCCGTGTCGCGGAACTCGATGCCCGTCATCGCCTCCCGCAACTGCTCGTGCGTGAAGGTCTTGCGAGCCGCCGACCGCGAGTACTCCCGCCCGGCGCCGTGCGGCGACGAGTTCAAGGCCAGCGGGTTGCCGAGCCCCTCCACCACGTACGACGCCGTGCCCATCGAGCCCGGGATGAGTCCGGGAGCCCCGTCGGTCGCGATGATCGCGCCCTTCCGGGAGACCCAGACATCCTTGCCGAAGTGCCGCTCCTTCTCGGTGAAGTTGTGGTGGCAGTTGATCCGCTCGATCTCGTCGACCGGCGCGCCCATCCACTCGCTCACCTGGCGTACAACGCGGTCCATCATCTCCTCGCGGTTCAGCAGCGCGTAGTGCTGTGCCCACCGCAACTCGGCGATGTATCGGTCGAACTCATCGGTCCCCTCGACCAGGTAAGCCAGGTCACGGTCGGCCAGCGTGATCCAGTACCGCTCCATCAACGCCTGGGCGACCTTGATGTGCCGACCCGCGATCCGGTTGCCCACACCCCGGCTGCCCGAGTGCAGGAACAGCCACACGGCGTCCGCCTCGTCGACCGAGACCTCGATGAAGTGGTTGCCGGAGCCCAGCGTGCCGAGCTGCTGCCGCCAGTGCTTCGCCGAGTGCGCCGGGTCGAACCCGGCATCCTCCGCGAGCGCCTCCAACTCCGCGATTCGCGGCGCGGCGGTGGCCACGATCTTGTTGTTGGCTCCGCCGGCCGAGAGTGGGATGGCACGCTCGATCTGCTCGCGCAACTCCGTCAGCCCGCGAGGGTTGCCGGTGAGGTCGCCGCGTACGAACTGCGTCTTCACGGCGATCATTCCGCAGCCGATGTCGACACCCACGGCAGCCGGGATGACGGCACCGAGCGTCGGGATGACCGAGCCCACCGTCGCGCCGAGGCCGAGGTGGGCATCCGGCATCAGGGCCAGGTGCGGATGGATGAACGGCATGGTCGACGTCGTGAGTGCCTGCGCCCTCGCGTTCTCGTCCAGGATGCTTGCCCACGAGAACAAGCGGTCGGTGATCTTTTCCATGATCCTTTCTCTCTGGTGTGCCCAGGGGATCCGGGGCCGCCGGCCCGGGGTGGGCGAGAGACGGGAGGCATGAAAAAAGCCCCGGACCACGACGGGTGCGGGGCGATCGGGGCCGGTCGGCCTAGATCGTGTGCACCACGTCGACGTGCTGAAGGACGCGCTCATCGCGCTTCGTGAGCTGGTAATCGCGATTCGTGCTTTTCACGAGCTCTGTCCTTTCGGCCTTTGTGGTGGGGGCGACGCGGATGCGCGGCCTCGCCACGTTAGCGGGCGCATCCGGATGCTCGCCAGGTCGGCCGACGCACCGTTACGTTCTCGTTACTTTCTATTGCAATGCCCAGGCTCGTGTCGGTGGGAACGAATACCGTGGAGCCGTGACCACAACCGACAGCTCTCACCTCTCGCCCCTGCTGACGTCGCCCCTCGTGTCGACGCAGTGGCTGGCCGATCACCTCGGGTCGGAGGGCCTCGTCGTGCTCGACGCGACCGTGCTGCCGATCGCGTCTCCGGCCGGGGCCGGAACCGCGTGGCTCAGCGGTCTCGACCAGTACCTCCTCGCCGGGCACGTTCCGGGCGCGGTCTTCGCCGACCTGCTCGACGTGTTCTCCGACGCGGAGGGGTCGTTCGGTTTCGCACGCCCCTCGCTCGCCCAGTTCGAGGAGGCTGCGGCATCCGTCGGTGTCGACAACGACACCAGCGTCGTGGTGTACGACTCGGTGGCCGGTCAGTGGGCGGCACGGCTCTGGTGGCTGTTCCGGGCCTTCGGCTACGACCGGGTCGCGGTGCTCGACGGCGGTTTCGCGAAGTGGAGCGACGAGGAGCGCCCCACCGAGACGGGCAACGTGCTCCCGTCGTCGGGAGCGGTCTTCGTCGGCGTCGAGCGGCCGGAGCTCTGGGCCTCTAAGGCCGAGGTGGAGGCGATCGTGGCGGGTTCGACGGACTTCCCGGCCACCCTCGTGTTCGCCGGGCCTCCTACCGACTTCACCGGCGAGACCTCGCCGCGCACCCGAGCCGGACACATCCCGGGCAGCGTGAGTGTGCCGGCGGGGCGGCTCGCCGACCGCTCGACGAAGGCGCTGCTGAAGGGCGACGCGTTGCGCGAGAAGTTCGTTCCGGCACTGGCCGGCGACACATCGCGGGTCGTGACCTACTGCGGTTCGGGTATCGCGGCGGCCTCCGCGGCGCTGGCGCTGACGGTGCTCGGCGAGGAGCAGGTCTCCGTCTACGACGGCTCCCTCAACGAGTGGGCGGCCGACCCCGAGGCGCCCCTCGTGACCACGGTCTGAACACTCCGACTTCTTGCCGCTTCCCGCCCTTCATCGCGCCTTTTGGGGCCGTTAGGGGCAAGAAATCAGGCCCGGAGGGCCGAGGCCGAGGTCGCGGGGAGGCGGCAGACGAAGTCGAAGCAGCGGTAGGCCGTCGGATGCCCGTCGCGGGCCACGCGGTCGGCGAAGAGGTCGAAGCCGCCCTCGGCGAGCATCCGGGCTTCCGCCTCAGTCGCGATGGCGACGACGTTCGCACCCGACCACATCCGCACCTCCGCGCGGAGACCGTCGGCCTGCATGGTGGCGTCGTGGTCGGGGGCTTCGGTGGGTTCCGCGGCGAGGCCCGGGCCGGCGTCGGGCTCGATGAGCACGAGCTGTTCGGCCGGCCGGGCCGCTCGCGCGAATACTTCGAGCGTCGCACCGAACGAGATCGGGCGGGCCGCCGCTTCGGCCGCGAGCGGCGCGAGGGCGGTGAGCGCCGCCTGCCGGTAGCGCGGGTCGGCCGTCAGCGTGTGCAGCAGCAGGGCGGCGGATGCGGTGGCGCTGGTTCCCGACGGATATGCGCCCTCCGAGGGGTCGAGTTCCACGGCGAGACCTTGCGCCCGCAGCACGGGGTCGCCGCCGCCGGGCGCGCGGAACACGGGGGCGGCGGCACGCTCGCTGGCAGTGCCCGCTTCCGTCGCGGCGGCGCCCGTCGGGGCGTCGCCGGCCGCGGAGTGGCCGAGCGGCTCGCGTTCGCTCCCCTCATCCGTCGCGCCGGCGGAGCGCTTCCCGCCACCCGGCACGGTCTCGTCGCGCATCGCGTCCGACGAGCTCGGCGCGAGCGAGCCGTCGCCGGCCGCGGCCGCATCGAGCACCACCACGTCGAGCACCGCGTCGACGAGCATCCGGCCCACCGTCGCGTAGCGCACCGAACCCGTCACCACCGCAAGCCGGAGCAGCCCGTCGGCGAGCATCCCGTAGTCCTCGAGCGTCGCCGCGGCCGACGAGACCCGCCCGTCGATGGAGGCCCGCACGAGCCGCGTGCCGGCCACCCTCGTCGAGGCACCGTCGGCCGACGCGGAGATGTGCGCCTCGACGAGGTAGTCGGCAGCATGCTCCGCCGCCATCGCCCAGTCGTCGCGCCCGAACACCAGTGAGGCGCGGGCGAGCGCTCCGATCGCCAGGCCGTTCCAGCCCGAGAGCACTTTCTCGTCGAGCGCGGGCGGCACCTGCCGGGAGCGCTCCTCGGCGTCCAGCGCGTAGTAGCCGCCCTCGACCCGCGATCCGTCGACCGTGCTCTCCGAATCCTGCGCCGACGCGAATCCGCCGGAGGGCAACTGCATCACCTCGAGCAGGAAACGCGCGATCCCCTCCGCCGCTTCTCGCGCCCACGGGAGTGCGGGATCGAGAGCCCACTGCGTCGTGTAGGCGTCGAGCAGCAGGGCGTTGTCGTAGAGCATCCGCTCATAATGCGGGTCGCTCCAGTCGCGACGGGTGGCGTAGCGGAAGAACCCGCCTTCCACCGCATCGCGCAGCTCCGACCCCGCCATGACCTCGAGCGTCCGCGTCGCCAGACCGGTCGATGCGGGCGTGCCCGCCTCGAGCAGGAAGCGCAGCACGGGCGCTACCGGGAACTTCGGAGCCCCACCGAATCCGCCGAACCCCTGATCTTCATACCGCCCCAGCTCGGCGACGATCGCGTCGAACGGCACACTCGCCGGGTCGAACTCGGCCGTCTCGGGACCGGACGCCAACCCCTCCTGCCCGGCGGCGAGCGCCGAGGCAACCTGGTCCGCCGAGAGCAGCACGTCGGCGTTGCGGGTGGTCCAGGCCTCCGTCACCGCTTCGAGCACCTGCCGGAACGACGGATGACCCTGCGCCGGCGTCGGCGGCGAATAGGTTCCGCCGTAGAACGCCTTGCCCTCGGGCGTGACGAAGACGTTGAGCGGCCAGCCCAGATCCTGGGTGAAGGCTCCGGCGGCGGCGAGGTAGACGGTGTCGACCTCCGGATGCTCCTCCCGGTCGACCTTGATCGCCACGAAGTGCTCGTTGAGATAGGCCGCGAGCTCTGGATCGCTGAACGACTCGCGCGCCATCACGTGGCACCAGTGACAGGTGGAGTACCCGATCGAGACCAGAACGGGCACCCGGCGCGCACGAGCGGCGGAGAACGCCTCCTCGCCCCACGGGAACCAGTCGACCGGGTTCTCGGCGTGCGAACGCAGATACGGGCTGATCGCGTGGGCGAGGCGATTCGTCATGCAATCAGCCTCCCATTCGCTCGGGCGCCGCCCTAGCGCGTCACGACGTTTTTCTCGCCGGCGCGGATCGGAATCGACAGGCGGTTCTGCGCCGGTGGCAGCGCGCAGACGTAGAAGTCGGCGAAGACGCAGGGCGGCAGGTAGGCGCGGTTGAGGTCGACCTCGATCTCGTCGGTGCCGGGCCGCCCGTGCAACCGCAGGAAGCGGAAGCGGTAGGTCTCGTCGCCGCTCGTCGCATCCGAGAACACCACCTGCATGCTCTGGCGCGAGCCGGTGGCCACGAATTCGACCGGCCGGCCGTCGATCTCCAGAGCGACGGTTCCGGCCAGCGACTCGTTCTCGACGTAGCCGTCGATCTCCTCGACCGCGAGGGTGTCCCCCTCCGCGGCCGGGGTGAACCGCCCCGTCAACACCCATGCCTCGTCTGGCATATAGGCGTCGACCTCGGCCACGGCTGCGCGGGTCGGTGCTTCCGGATCGAGCACTCGGAGGGCCACCTGGTCGTCGCGGCGGAAGTGCCGGAGCACCCGGCCGCCGACGAGCGCTTCGCCGCCCTGCTCGATGGTGAAGTCGTCGCCCACGATGGCGGCGCCGTCGAGATACCACTCGCCGTCGAGACCCTCGATGCGCTGCGGCTCGGGCGTGAGCCAGTGCGTCGCGACGAGCGACGCCAGACCGTGCGGGCCGGTGATGGTGCGCATCCGCGCCCGGTGCCAGTTCTGCCAGGACTCGTCGAACTCGTGCTGCGTCACCCTCCGAGCCTACGCCCGGTTCGCCTGCCGTCGACCCTCGATTGCGCGAGACCCGCGCCGAGCAGCCGGAGCGGGAAACCGGGTTCGCGCCGTCGATCAGCCAGAGCGCTAGGAAGCCGAGTCCCCAGGCGAGGCCCCAGACCAGCTCGATCACCCAGACGAAGGCCGCCTGCTGGTCGTGCACGCTGAGCTGCTGCTTGCTGAGCAGCGCCATCATGGCGGCCGGGTCGAGTGCGCTGTCGTCGTCGGGTGATGCGTACCCGTCGTACGATGTAAGGCTGATGTCTGCCCCCACTCCTCTTCGCATCGTCTTTCCTCCTGAGCTGCCGGTCAGCCAGAAGAAGGACGAGATCGCGCGCGCCATCCGCGACAACCAGGTGGTGATCGTGGCGGGCGAGACAGGATCGGGCAAGACGACCCAGCTGCCCAAGATCTGCCTCGAACTCGGCCGCGGGAACATTGGGCATACCCAGCCCCGACGGCTCGCCGCGCGCACCATCGCCGAGCGCATAGCCGAGGAGCTCGGCCAGGAGGTCGGCGGCCTCGTCGGCTACCAGGTGCGGTTCACCGACAAGGCGTCGGCGTCGACCCGCATCAAACTGATGACCGACGGCATCCTGCTCAACGAGATGAACCACGACCGTCTCCTGAGCCGCTACGACACGATCATCATCGACGAAGCGCACGAGCGCAGCCTCAACATCGACTTCCTGCTCGGCTACCTCAAGCAGCTGCTTCCGCGCCGCCCCGACCTCAAGCTCATCATCACGAGCGCCACCATCGACCCCGAGAGCTTCGCGCGGCACTTCGCGGCGCCCGACGGCAGTCCGGCGCCCATCGTGGAGGTCTCGGGCCGCACCTTCCCGGTCGAGATCCGCTACCGCCCGCTCGCCCCCGACGCCGAGGACGAGGACGCCGACACCGACGTCGACGCTCCCTCGACGGCGGCTGCCGAGCGCTCATCCGCAGGTAGTGGCAGAACCGGCGGCGCGGATTCCCGCCAAGACATGCGGATGAATGCCTCAGGCGGGCATCGAGGAAGTGGCTCGGGCGGGAGAGGCGGGGCAAGCGGGAGCGGCGGCGGTCGCGAGCGCGAGCCCAAAGACCTCTTCGAGGCCATCGGCGACGCGCTCGACGAACTCGCGCGCGAGAAGCCCGGTGACGTGCTCGTCTTCCTCTCGGGCGAGAACGAGATCCGCGACGCCGAGGAGGCCCTCCGGGGGCGCCTCACCTCGGGCGGGCGCTCCGGCGACACCGAGATCCTCCCCCTCTACGGCCGGCTGAGCGCCGCCGACCAGCACAAGGTGTTCCAGCGCTCGAGCACCCCGGGCGTCCGCCGCCGCGTCATCCTCTCCACCAACGTGGCCGAGACGAGCCTCACCGTGCCGGGAATCAAGTACGTGATCGATTCCGGCACCGCCCGCATCAGCCGCTACTCGGTGCGCTCGAAGGTGCAGCGGCTGCCGATCGAGCCGATCTCGCAGGCCTCCGCCAACCAGCGCTCCGGCCGCTCCGGCCGCACCAGCGACGGCATCGCCATCCGGCTCTACTCCGAAGAGGACTACACGCGGCGCCCCGAGTTCACCGATCCCGAGATCCTGCGCACCAATCTCGCCGCAGTCATCCTGCAGATGATCTCGCTCGGTCTCGGCGACATCGCCGCCTTCCCCTTCCTGCAGCCGCCGGATTCGCGCGGCATCAAAGACGGCCTCGACCTCCTGTCGGAACTCAACGCGATCACCACCGCGAAGGATGCCGGACCGGCGCTGACGAAGATCGGCCGCGATCTCGCGCGCCTGCCGATCGAGCCGCGGTTCGCCCGGATGGTCGTCGAGTCCAAGCGCACCGGCACCAGCCGCGAGGTGCTCGCGATCGTCGCCGGTCTCACGATCCAGGACCCGCGGGAGCGCCCCCTCGAGAAGCGCGGCCGCGCCGACGAACTGCACGGGCGGTTCGCCGACCAGACGAGCGACTTCCTCACCCTGCTCAACCTCTGGAATTACCTCGAGGAGAAGCAGCGCGAGCTGTCGTCGAGCGCGTTCCGACGGCTCTGCAAGGCCGAGTTCCTCAACTACCTGCGCATCCGCGAGTGGCAGGACGTCTACCGGCAGCTCCGGCAGCTGGCCAAGCCGCTCGGACTCACGATCGGTGAGCCGGGCGTCAATCCTGACGGCATCCACAAGTCGATCCTGTCGGGTCTGCTCAGCCAGCTCGGATTGCGAGACCAGGCCAAGCGCGACTACCTCGGCGCGCGCCAGACACGGTTCATGATCTTCCCGGGCTCCGCGCTGGCCAAGAAGCAGCCTTCGGCCGTCATGAGCGCCGAGCTGGTGGAGACGAGTCGTCTGTTCGCCCGAATGAACGCGGCCATCGATCCGGCGTGGGCCGAGCCGCTCGCGGGCGACCTGCTGAAGCGCAGCTACTCCGAGCCCCACTGGGAGAAGAAACAGGGCGCGGCGGTCGCCTACGAGCGGGTGACGCTCTACGGGGTGCCGATCGTCGCGCGGCGGCGCATCCAGTTCGCCCGGGTCGACCCCGAGTACGCGCGCGAGCTCTTCATCCGCCACGCCCTCGTCGAGGGCGACTGGGAGTCGCAGCAAGCCTTCGACCGGGCCAACCGGGCGTTCCGGCGCGACCTCGAGCAGCTCGAGGAGCGGAGCCGGCGGCGCGACATCCTGCTCGACGACGAGGCGGTGTTCGAGTTCTACCAGGCGCGCATTCCGCGCGACGTGGTGTCGCAGCGCACCTTCGAGGGCTGGTGGAAGAAGGCGCGGCACGACGACCCCGATCTGCTCACGATGACGCTCGACACCCTGCTGCCCGAGGGGGCGCCCGAGGTCGACGAGACCGAGTTCCCGGCCCAGTGGCAGCAGGGCGACCAACGACTCACGCTGCGCTACCGCTTCGAGCCGGGCTCCGACGACGACGGCGTGACCGCGACCGTGCCGCTCGCCCTGCTGCCGCGTCTGGACCCGGTGGCGTTCGAGTCACAGGTGCCCGGGTTCCGACAGGAGCTCGTGACCGCGCTCATCCGCTCGATGCCGAAGCGATTGCGCGTGAACTTCGTGCCGGCCACCGACTGGGCGGTGCGCCTGCTCGCCGAGCTCGGTCCCGACCCGGTCGACGGATCGGATGCGACGGACGGGTTCCTCGCGCGCCTGGCGGCCCTGATGACGCGGCTCGCGCACGTGCCGGTCTCCGCCGACGACTTCGACCGCGAGCGGTTGCCCGACCACCTTCGGGTGACCTTCCGAGTCGTCGACGAGCGCGGCGCCACCGTCGGCGCGGGCAAGGACCTCACGGCCCTGCAGGCGCGTCTGGCCGACGCGGCGCGAGCGAGCATCGCCCGGTTGTCGTCGGGTGCCCCGGCCGCGCGCACCGCCGGCGACCGCCGAGACCGTGACCGCAAGCCGGAGACCACCACCGTGGCCGGAGCCACGTCTGCAGCCTCGAGGATCGCGGGCGCCTCATCCGGAGGCGCGGTGGAACGCAGCGGGCTCACCGACTGGACCATCGGCGATCTCCCCCCGTTCGTCGACACCCGACAGCACGGCGGCGTCATCCGCGCCTACCCCGCGCTGGTCGATGAGAAGTCGAGCGTGGGCGTGCGCCTCATGGCCACCGCCGACGAGCAGGCCCGCGCGACCCCGGCCGGGGTGCTGCGGCTGCTGTTGCTCGCGGTGCCGAGTCCCGCGTCCTACGTTCGTGAGCATCTCACGCAGAACGAGAAGCTGCTGCTGGCCACGAGTCCCTACCAGAACGTGCAGGCGCTCTTCGACGACGCGATGCTCGCCTGCGCCGACGAGGCCCTGAGGGCGCTGCACCCCGACGGCCTGATCTGGACCCGGGCGGAGTTCGACGCCGTTCGCGACCGGCTCTCGGCAGCCGTGCTGCCGCTTCTCGACCAGACCGTCGCGACGGTCGTGCGCATCCTGAGCGCCGCTCGCGACGCGGATCGCGCGCTGAAGACGGTGACGAGCATGGCCCTCCTGCCAGCCATCACGGATGCGCGGGAACAGCTGGGCGCACTCGTGCGACCCAGGTTCATCAGCGGAACCGGACTCGCCCGCCTCGGACATCTCCCCCGTTACCTCGCGGGCATCACCTACCGGCTCGAGAAGCTCCCCGACAACCCGGCTCGCGACCGCGCCTGGATGAACGAGGTGCAGACGGCGACCGAGCGCCTCGTCGACGCAGGCGGCAGCATCCCGCTCCGCCCGCACGCCCCCGACAACCTCGTGCGCGCCCGCTGGCTCATCGAGGAGCTCCGCATCGGCCTCTTCGCCCAGCCCCTCGGCACGGCCGAGCCCGCTTCCCTGCAGCGCCTCACGAAGCTCCTCGCGCCCCCGAAGTAGCGCGACACGAGCCCGCCGGCCGCAGGCCGCGCTCAACGCCCTCAGGTGAACGCGACGCCGCACCACCAAATCGGGCGGCACGAGACCGCAGGCCGCAGGCCGCGCGCCGCGCTCAACGCCCTCAGGTGAACGCGACGCCGCACCACCAAATGGGGCGACACGAGACCGCAGGCCGCGCTCAACGACCCAGGTAAGGCCGAGTCCGCGCCACCGAAATAGCGCGGCACGAGACCGCAGGCCGCGGGCCGCGCTCGACGACCCAGGGTGAGCGCGAGGCCGCGTCAGCGACCTCACGCGAACATGTCGCCCGGCGCCGCAGCAGCGGCGGCGCCGGCAACGAGCGACGCGCGACCGCAGGCCGCGCATCGCGGGAATCCAGCGGGGCGGTACCCCTCCCACACCACGTAGACTCGATCAGTTATGAGCAGCTACACCTCCCTCCTCAAGACGCGCGGCGTCGCCCGCATCATCGCTGCTCAGCTGACCGCCCGTTTTCCGTTCGGAATGCTCTCGCTGGCGTTCCTGCTGCACATCGAGCACACCTACGACTCCTACGGCGTCGCGGGTCTGGTGCTCGCCGCGCTGAGCATCGGGCAGGCCATCGCGGGGCCCCTGACCAGCCGGCTGATGGGCGTGTGGGGAATGCGCCGCGTCATCCTGCTCACCATGATCATCTGCTCTTTCGCCATCTCCGCCATCGCGCTGCTGCCGCTGCCGATTCCGGCCGCCATGTCGGTCGCGTTCGTCGCGGGCCTCACGATGCCGCCCATCCAGCCGGCCGTGCGCACGATCTACCCGAAGATGGTCAACTCGAAGCAGCTGACCCCGCTGTTCTCGCTCGACGCCTCGGCGCAAGAGATCATCTGGGTGCTGGGCCCCGTCATCACGACGTTCGTGTCGATCCAGATCGGCACGGTGTGGGGCATCCTGCTCGCCGTCGCGTTCCTCGTGGGCGGTGGCATCTGGTTCCTCACCAGCCCCGAGCTCGGCCGGGTGCGCATCCCGCGCTCGAAGCGCAAGCTCGGCGCGGTGCTGAAGAAGCCGCCGGTGTTGCTGGCCACCATCGTCGGGTTCCTGTTGGTCGCCACCTGCGCGGCCATCGAGGCCGGAGTGGTCGCCACTTTCGGCGAGGGCGGCGCCCAGGCGGGAATCGTGCTCGCGATCTTCGCGATCGGGTCGCTCGTCGGCGGCCTCTCGCTCGGTCACAAGCCGATCGGCCCGTGGGCGCTCGCCCGCCGTATGGCGATCGTCTTCGTCGGAACCGCCGTCGCCGCCGCTTCGCTCAACATCTGGTGGCTCGCCATCACGCTCTTCATCGCCGGCATCGGCATCGCGCCCGCTCTCGCCGTGATGTTCGCGATCGTCTCGGTGAGCGTGCGCTTCAGTGACACGGCCGAAGCCTACGGCTGGGTCGGCACGGGACAGCTGATCGGGGCGGCGGTGGGATCGGCACTGGCCGGCTTCCTGATCGACGGTGTCGGGGCGATCGGCGCCTTCGTGGTGGCGGCCGCGCTCGCCCTCCTCGGCTTCCTGGTGCCCCTGCTCGGCAAGCGCTTCCACCCCGACCTCCGCGGTCGCGACGCGAGCCCCATCCCCGACACGGAGCCCGTGCAGCTGACCGGCTGAGCACGCGCGCGCCGCGGGATAATCGATTCATGGTCGACGCGCTCTCCCCCACGCTCCTTCTCGACGACGGCCGGCGCATCCCGCAACTCGGACTCGGCGTCTACAAGACGACGGATGCGGAAGCCGCGGATGCGGTCGACTTCGCCCTCCGCAACGGCTACCGCCTCATCGACACGGCGGCGATGTATCTCAACGAGAAGGGTGTCGGCGAGGGGGTGCGGCGTAGCGGCCTTCCCCGAGACGACGTCTTCGTGACCACCAAGGTGTGGTTCACCGAGAACGGCTACGACAGCACGCTGCGCTCGTTCGACGAGAGCCTCGAGCGGCTCGGCACCGACTACGTCGACCTGTACATGATCCACTGGCCGGCGCCTGCCAACGACCGCTACGTCGACACCTGGCGAGCACTGGAGAAGCTGGCGGCCGAGGGACGGGCGCGATCGATCGGCGTCGCGAACTTCCACACGAAGCACCTCGACCGCCTGATCGCCGAGACCGGCACGACGCCCGCCGTCAACCAGGTCGAACTGCACCCGTGGCTTCCGCAGGCGGAGGTGCGCGCCTACGACGCAGCCCACGGCATCCTCACCCAGGCCTGGTCGCCGCTGGCGCGCGGCCACGTGCTCGACCCGGCCCACGGCGGCGACGTGCTCGCCGGAGTGGCGCGCAAGCACGACAAGAGCCCGGCGCAGATCGTGCTGCGCTGGCACGTGCAACTCGGCGTCTCCGTCATCCCGAAATCGGTGACGCCGCAGCGCATCCGCGAGAACATCGACGTCTTCGACTTCGCCCTCGACGCCGACGATCTCGAAGTCATCGCCTCCCTCGCGACGGGCGAGCGCACCGGTGTCGACCCCGACGACCGCAACTGACTCCCGCAACTTCTTGCCCGTAACAGCCCTAAAACTCGGGGTTGAGGGCCGCTAGGGGCAAGAAATCGGGCGCGGGGCTACCAGCGCGGGTGAACGGCCTCGCGGAAGGAGCGGTCGTAGATCTCGTGCACACCCGCGTCGAGCGCGGAGGGCACGGTGAGGGCACCGGCAGCCGCGTTGGACTCCGCCTGCGCACGGTTGCGCGCACCGGGGATCACCGAGGTGACACCGGGCAGGCTCGCGATCCAGGCGATCGCGGCGGCCGCCGGAGCGGTCCCAGGCATCGTCGACTCCACCAGCGCCGAGAACTCGCGCGCCGCCGCGACTCCCTGTGCGTAGTCGACGCCCGAGAAGGTCTCGCCCACGTCGAAGCTGCCGCCGTCGCGGTTGTAATTGCGGTGATCGTCGGCCGCGAAGGTCGTCTGGGCGGTGTAACGGCCCGTGAGCAACCCCGATGCGAGCGGAACCCGGGCGATGATGCCGACACCGGCGGCCAGCGCGGCCGGCAGCACCTCGTCGAGCGGCTTCAACCGGAAGGCGTTGAGGATGATCTGCACACTGGCCGTGCCCGGCCGGGCGATCGCGGCGAGCGCCTCGGCGCAGGTCTCGACGCTGACGCCGTAGTTCGCGATCGCGCCCTCCTCCACGAGGGTGTCGAGCGCGTCGTACACCGCATCGCTCGAGAACACCGGCGTCGGCGGACAGTGCAGCTGCACGAGGTCGAGGCGGTCGACGCCGAGGTTCGCGCGGGAGCGGTCGGTCCAGGCCCGGAAGTTCGCCAGCGTGAACTCGCCCGGCTCCTGCGGCCCACGGCGCCCCATCTTCGTGGCGACCGTCAGCGGGGCCGACGGGTTCTCCCGCCGAAAGCGGCCGATAACGGTCTCGCTGCGTCCGTCGCCGTAGACGTCGGCCGTGTCGAAGAAGGTGACTCCGGCGTCGACGGATGCGCCCAGCACGTCGAGCGCGGCCGTCTCGTCGACGTCACCCCAGTCCGCCCCGAGCTGCCAGGTGCCGAGGCCCACGATCGATACCGAGCGGCCGGTGCGGCCGAGAATTCGTTGCTCCATGATGCTTCGAGCGTAGCCGCCCCGCGCGGGCGGGAAAGCCCGGGCTCAGTCGCGCAGCTTCTCCTTGTAGTCGTTCTTGGCCTGGGTGGCGTCACGCTCGGCCTCGGCCCGCTTCACGTCGCTCTCGGCGCGCTTGACCTCGGCGTCGGCCTTGACCTCGTCGACCTTGTCGTCGATCCGCTCCTTGGCGTCTTCCACGGCCCGGCCGATCTTCTTGCCGGTGGCCTCGGCCGCGTCTTTCGCATCGTCGATGAATCCCATGATGGTCTCCTTCCGTCGGTGACCTCACCCTAGGACGACCCTCCCGAAGCCGCTCGCGGGTGTCAGCCAGCTCTCAGCAGAGCCCCAGCGGCGCATCCGGATAACGACCGGATAACCATCCGCGGAGTTCCAGGCAGCACACAGAGATCCCTCTCTACAGTGAGCGTCATGAGACGAATGATCCTCGCTTCCTCGGCTGTCGCCGCCGTGCTCCTGTTGGCCGGATGCGCGGCCTCCGGTGGGTCGTCGTCGGCCCCGTCCGGCATCGTCGCCCCCGCTCAGGGGGCCAAGGAAGGTTCGGCGAGCGACGGCGGCCTCGCCGGCGACGCCGCCACCACCGACCAGAGCGTCATCACCACCGGCTGGATCACGGTCACCGTCGACGACCCGGCCGCCGCCACCGACGATGCCGTCGCCCTCGTCGAGTCGCTCGACGGGCGCATCGACTCACGCACCCAGCAGGCCGGCTCCGACGACCAGCGCGCCAGCGCTCAACTGACGATCCGGGTGCCGGCCGATGCGGTCGACAAGACCATCGACGAACTGAAGAAGCTCGGCACGGTCGAACAGGTCTCGCTCAGCAGCACCGACGTCACCCTGCAGGTGCGCGATCTGGATGCGCAGATCAAGGCGCTGCAGGCATCCGTCGACCGTCTGCTCGCCCTCGTCGACCAGGCGGCCACCACGGCCGATCTCGTCGAGCTCGAGACGGCGATCTCCGATCGGCAGGGTCAGCTCGACGGCTTGAAGTCGCAGCGCGAGTACCTCGCCGACCAGATCGACTACTCCACCATCACGCTCGACCTGCAGGAGAAGGGTGCCCTCGCACCGAGCGTTCCGGGCGACTTCTGGAGCGGCCTGGCCACCGGGTGGGCAGCCTTGACCGCGGGATTGGCCGGCTTCGTGGTGGCGCTCGGGTTCTTCATCCCGTTCCTGATCCCGCTCGCCGTGATCGCGGCGATCGTGGTGCTGATCGTGCTGCTGGCCCGCCGCGGTGGCAAGAAGCCGCGCACGCCCGCCCCGCCCGCTCCCCCGGTCCCTTAGCTGTGGTGTTCAGGGAGGTTGTTGAGTCTGCTGATGGGTGGGGCGCCGATCGCGGTGTGGAGCCTGTGCTGGTTGTAGTAGTGGAGCCAGCCGGGCAGTGTTGCTCGGCGTTCTGATTCTGAGGCATAGAACCGGGCGTAGGCCCATCCGTCGGCGAGGGTGCGGTGGAAGCGTTCGATCTTCCCATTGGTCTGGGGTCGGTAGGGGCGGGTGTGTTTGGGTGTGATCCCGAGTTCGGAGCAGCTGTCTCGCCAGGCGTGTGACTTGTATGCCGAGCCGTTGTCGGAGAGGACTCTCTCGACAATGACACCCCGGTCCGCAAACCAGGCCACGGCCCTGCGAAGCACGCCGATCGCGGTGGCTGCGGTCTCGTTGGCGCAGATCTCGACGTAAGCGACGCGAGAGTGGTCATCGATGACGGTATGCAGGAATGCGGTGCCCAGAACGGGGCCGCGTGATGCTGACCGGGGTGTCCCGGTTCGTTCGACGGTCGCGGCCCGATTCCGGTCGCCTTGTTGCTTACCCACGTATCGCCATCCGCCGCCGTCAGGAATGTTGCCGAACTTTGTGACATCGACGTGGATCAGCGAACCGGGATGATCGTGCTCGTAACGGCGGATCGGTTCACCGAAGGCTCGATCGATGCGGCTTAGCTTGTTGATTCGACACCGCACCAACACCGCGTGCACGGTGGATACGGGCATCCCGGGCTCGCCCGCGATCTGAGCCGGCCCGAGACGCTGTCGCCACCTCAGCTGGACGATCTTTCGCACCACATCCGGCGCGGTCTTGTTCGGGATCGACCGCGGGCGGCTTGACCGGTCGACCATCCCGGCCGGCCCCTCGCCGCGTAATCGCGCCGCCCACTTGCGGGCAGTCACAGGGGAGATCATGAACATCTTCGCGGCAACCGCGACCGGCCAATGCTCCTCAACGATGAGCTGGGCGAGCTTGAGACGAGCGCGGGGAGTTAGAGCAGCGTTAGCGTGGGACACGAAGGCCTCCTGATTCGTGAAGCGGTTCCTAGATAGCTCCACTTCACAACAGGAGGCCTTCGCCTGTCAGCACCTCAACGACGAATACCCGAAACAACGTCCCTGGACATCACACTTAGCGCGCCGGCGCCGGTGCCGGCACCACGGGAACGGGGTGCTGGCGCAACCACAGGTCGCGGCGCAGCGAGAGGTCGCGCAACGCCGCGTCGTCGATGGTCTGCTCCGAGATCAGGCCGCCCTGCACCGCTGCCACCATCGCCGCCGTCATCGCGGGGAGATCGAGCTGCGTGTTGTAGAGCAGCAGGTCGTTGCCCGCGTTGATGGCCGCGATGGCATTCGCGGTGCGGTCGGCGTACTCCGGAACGCCGGATGCCTCGAGCATCAACAGATCGTCGGTCACCACCACGCCGTCGAACCCGAGCTGCTCCCGCAACACCTGATGCCAGGCGGGCGACAACGACGCCGGCGCCGAGTCGACGGCCCGGTAGACGAGGTGCCCGAACATCACGATCGGCGCGCCCGCATCGATGCCCGCCTGGAACGGCGGCGCATCCTCGGCCTGCCATTGCGCGAACGGCAGGTCGGTGGCCGGCAGCGAGGTATGCGAGTCGCCCGACGCGGCACCGTGCCCCGGGAAGTGCTTGAGGGTGCTGTAGACCTTGCCGTTCTCGGCCTCGACGGCCGCGGCGACCCGTTCGCTCGCCGCGGCTGCATCCGTTCCGAGCACCCGCTCGTAGATGAACGACGACGGATCCGCGGTGACGTCGGCGATCACCCCGAAGTTCACCGTCATCCCGGTCGACTGCAGCAGGTCGGCACGCTGCGTGAAGGCATCCGTCGTCGCCTGCACGGGTTCGCTCTTCAGGGTGTCAGCCGCGGCGAAGGTGTCGGCGCCCAGACGCGCGACGATGCCGCCCTCCTCGTCGATGGCGATCAGGGTGCCGAGCCCGTCGCCGCTCTGCAGCGTGGCCGTGAGGGCGGCGGCCTCCTCCGCGCTGCCGGGCACGTTGTCGCCGAGCAGCAGCAGGCCGCCGGGCGCGTTGCCGGCGAGATAGGACTGCAGCGCCACCGGGTCGGCGCCCGCCACGTGCACCATGAACAACGACGCGATCTTCTGCTCGAGGGTCATCGACGCGAGCCGTTCTTCGGCGAACGAGCGGATGCGCTCCTCGCGCGTCGGGGCCGGGAACGTCGCGCGGTGTCGGGTGAACACGGGCGCAGGTGTGCCCGTGGCAGCGGGCGGCGGCGTGGTGCCGGTGCCGCTGTCGCTGGCGCCCGGCGACGGTGCCCCGGCGCCCGGCGCCGATCCAGCGCCCGACGGCGACTCGGTGGCCACGACGCCGGCGGCCGGCACCTCCGGCACGCATCCGGTGAGGGCGAACAGGCCGAACGCTATCGCGGCGACACGGAACCGGCGCCTCCACCGGACCGGCCCACGCGGTGCCACCGTCGTTTCGGGAGGACGAGACGCGAACCGAGGCCGAATACGGGCGCGCTCGGCTTCTCCTCCTCCCGAAATCGTGCGGCCCACCGATTCCGACGCAGAGACCATCACTCGGGGACGGGCCCGAGCAGCGCGTTGGCGACCGTGTTGTGCGCCGACTCCCCGTCGGAGGGATGGAAGATGCCGGCCACCACGTCACGGTAGAGCCTCCCCAACTCGGCAGAGGAGTAGATGGCCGATCCGCCCGCCACCCGCAGCGCCTGATCCACCACGAAACGCGCGCTCTCGGTGGCGCGCACTTTGAGGCCCACCAGCTTCGGGAACCAGGCCGCCCCGTGGTTCACGAGCCCGTCAACGTCGGCGGCGAGCGCCTCGATCTGCGGCGGGATGGCGTCGTGCGCGATCCCGGCCTCCGCCACCTTCCAGCGGATGTCGGGGTCGTGCGCATACGGCCGTCCGCCGGCCTTCAGCGAGGTGCGGCGGTGGGCGGACGCGACGGCGAGCTCGATCGCCCGTTGACTGATGCCCGTGTAGACCGCGGCGAGCAGGATCTCGAAGTTCGAGAAGATGCCGAAGATCAGCGGATCGGCGCTCGGCCCCTCGGGCAGCTTCCGGAACACGCGATCGGCGGATGCGACGGCACTGTCGAGAACGGTCGTGTTGCTCTGCGAGGCGCGCATCGCCAGAGTGTCCCAGTCCTCCAGGGTGGTGATCCCGGTGGTCGACCGGTCGACGAACGCGTGCACGAGCAGCGGCGCCGACGGATCGGTGGCGTCACGCCCGAAGACGCCGAGCCGTGTCCACACCGGCGAGAGCGAGGTGAAGATCTTGCGGCCGGTGAAACTGTAGGAGCCGTCGGGCAGCGGATGGGCCTCCGTCGTCGATCCGAACAGCACGAGGTCGTTGCCCGCCTCGCTGTTGCCGAACGCGAACACCTCGCCGGCCGCCGCGTCGCGCAGCACCCACTCGAGCGAGGCGTCGCCGCGGTCGAGCAGCACCTTCGCCACGCCGGTCCACACCAGGTGCATGTTGATCGCGAGCGCCGTGGCCGGGGCGGCGGTGGCGAGCCGGGTCTGCTCCCGGGCCACCCGGGCGAGGCCGAAGCCGAGCCCGCCGAGAGCGACCGGGGTGAACATCCGCAGATAGCCCACCTCGTGCAGCTCCCGCAGGTCGTCGTGCGGGAACGAGTTCTCGCGATCGTGCACGGCCGCACGCGAACGGATGCGGTCGAGCAGTTCGTCGTCGATCAGCGAGTCGGAGGGGGTCGTCGTTGCCACCCGCTCAGGGTACTCGCGCATCCTGAACCCGCGCGAGGAGCCGTGCTCCATCGAATCGCCAAAAAACGTCGGTATGGCGTGCGACGTTGCGGCGTGTTTTGGCGATTCGGCGCTCAGCCGATCACGGTCGCCACCGCGTGCCCGGCGCTCAGCCGCAGGTAGGTCTCCGCGTTGCGCCGGATGCGCGCCTGCTCCTCGCCGTCGAGCTCGCGGCGCACCTTGGCCGGCACCCCGGCCACGAGCGAACCGGGCGGCACGATCGTGCCCTCGAGCACCACGGCTCCGGCGGCCACGAGCGAACCGGCGCCGATCACGGCACCGTTCAGCACGGTGGCGTTCATGCCGATCAGGCAGTCGTCGTCGATGGTGCAGCCGTGCAGCACCGCGCCGTGCCCCACACTCACACCGGCGCCGATGGTGGTCGGGATGCCGGCATCCGCGTGCACCACCACGTTGTCCTGTAGGTTCGAGCCCTCGCCGAGCGAGATCGAATCGGTGTCGCCACGCAGCACGGCGCCGTAGAACACGCTCGAGCGGGCAGCCAGGCGGGTGCGGCCGATGATGGTCGCGGTCGGCGCGATCCAAGCGGTCTCGTCGATCTCGGGGGTGGTGCCGTCGAAGGTGATGATCATGGTTCTCCTGAGCTCGGGGCGGATGGAAGAGGATGGCCGGGGTGTCAGAGCCGATTGCCGAGACGAGACACGATCGCCGCCTCCTGGTAGTCGAGCTGCTCGAGGAACTCCCGGGCGGCCTCGTCGTCGAGCGTGTTCGCGTCGCGTTCGGCCACGACGGCCATGCGCTGCGCCTGCAGCACGCGGCGGTAGAGCGCGCCGAACGCCTTCCCGAACTCGCCCTCCGTCGGATCGGGCGCACGCTCGGCATCCTCCGACTGCCGCGCCACCATGGCCTGCACGCGCTCCAGCAGCTCGAGCGGCATGCCCTGCGGCGGCGCCGACACGAAGGCGGCGAACTCCTTCTTCGAGGCGTCCTCCGCAACTTTCCGGGCGAGCTCGGTCTGTTCCCGGTCGTAGGCGTCCTGCTTCGGATCGCTCAGCTTCAGAGCACGGATCAGCGCGGGCAGCGTGAGCCCTTGCACGAGCAGGGTGCCGACGGCCACGATGAAGGCGATGGCCTGGATCTCGGCGCGTCCGGGGAAGGGCTGTCCGTTCGCCAGCAGCATCGGCACACCGGCCGCGGCGGCGAGGGTGACCACTCCGCGCATCCCGGTCCACGACACGACGACGCTCTCCCGCCAATTCAGGAACACCGGATACTGCCGCGGTCGGCGACCGCGCGCGACCCGGACTTCGTTCTCCCGAGCGATCCGTTCGCGGATGCGCACGTCGCTCGCCATCTTGCGCCGCATGATCCGGTCGGTGAAGTAGTTGCGGCCGAAGGAGAGGAACACCCAGGCCGGGCGGATGAGCAGCACCACCAGCAGCACGAGGAGCCCTACCCCGAACACCGCCCAGACCGACTGCCCGGTATCGGTGAGATCCTGGATGACGAAGCGCAGTTGCAGGCCGATGTAGGCGAACACGAAGGCCTCGAGCAGCACATCGAGCGAGCTCCACACCTGGCGCTCCTGCAACCGGGTCTCGTAACCTGCACGGCTGGCATTGGTGCCCACCACGAACCCGGCAGCCACCACCGCGAGCACCCCCGAGGCTTCGAGTTGCTCGGCCAGCAGATAGGCGGCGAACGGCACGATCAGACCCAGCACCGTCTCGAGTGCGGCATCCTTCAGCAGGCGACGGATGAGCATCGACACCCAGGCGAGCGCGATGCCCACCACGATCCCCACCACGGCGCTGTAGAGGAAGAGCAGGATCGGGTTCTCGAAGATCGTGTGGGTGCCGGCAACCGCGGCGACTCCGATCGAGAAGAGGGTGAGCGCGGCGGCGTCGTTGACGAGGCTCTCGCCGGTGAGGATCGACATCACGCGCTTGGGCAGGCCGAGCTTTCGGCCGATCGCCACGGCGGCCACCGCATCCGGGGGCGAGACGATCGCGCCGAGGATGATGGCGGTGCCGAAGGTGAGCGCCGGCACCGCCCAGGCCGCGAACACGCCGACGACGAGCGTGGTCGCGACCACGAGCCCCACTCCGAGACCGATGATCGGGCGGAGGTTGCGCACGAATGAGAAGAACGAGAAGTTCAGCGCCGCCGAGTAGAGCAGCGGCGGGAGCACGAGACCCAGGATGATGTCGGAGTCGAGCTCGATGCCGGTGAAGCCCGGGATGAAGGATGCGGCGAAGCCGACCAGGGTGATGACGAGAGCCGGCTGGAGTCCCCGGCGTTGCGCGAGTCCGGTCAGCGCGATCGCCCCCACGATCACGAGAAGGAGCTGCACACCGTTCACGCTGCCACTCTAGCGGGGGGCTCCGGCTCGGCCCGGGGCTCCGCAGCGGCCCGGGATGCCGACGCGGCGAGCGGCTCCGGCCCAATAGGGTGTTGACCATGGAGGATGCGATCGACGCCGTGTCGTTGATCACGGAGCTGTTCAGCTGGATCGGCCTCGGTGCCGGCGTCGTGCTCCTGGTGATCGGACTCCTCCGCGGCGCCTACTTCCGCGGCTGGAGCGAGACGCTCGGCGTCGTGGTGATCGACACCGGCGGCGATCTCGCCTACCGCTGGCTCGGCGACGACGGCCTGCTCTACGAGGCTCCCTCGATCGACGACGACACCCAGGTGCTCGAACCCGGCGAAGACGTCACGGTCTACGTCAGCCCGCGCGACCCCTCGGTGGGCCGCATCGACGACCCCAAGCACGAGGGCCGGGCGCTGCGCACCACGGGCTGGATCCTGCTCGGCATCGGCGCACTGGCCGTGGTGCTGCAGTTCGTGCTGCTCTTCCTCTGAGCCGCAGGTCGCATCCGCCCCGTCGGCACCGCTCTAAGCTGGAGCGCATGTCGAAGGACGTGCACGCGCTCAGCGGTCTGATTCCAGTGGTGCGGATGCGCGCCCGCAGCATCGACGAACCGGGCCGCGTCTCCAGCCCGCTCGAGCTGCTGTTCGATCTCACCTTCGTGGTGGCCATCGCGTCGATCGTCACCCAGCTGGCCCATTCCGTGGCCGAGGACCACCTCGGCACCGCGTTGCCGAACTACCTGATGGTGTTCTTCGCCATCTGGTGGGCCTGGCTCAACTTCACCTGGTTCGCCTCGGCCTACGACACCGACGACGTGCCCTATCGGCTGCTCACCATGCTGCAGATGGGCGGTGTGCTCGTGTTGGCTGCGGGCGTGCCCACCGCTTTCTCCTCGGGCGACTACACGCTCGTCACGCTCGGCTATTTCATCATGCGCATCGCCCTCGTGGTGCAGTGGCTGCGGGCAGCGACCCAGGACGAGGCGGGGCGCCCCACCGCGCTGCGGTACGCGCTCGGCATCTCGATCGTGCAAGCGCTCTGGATCATCCGTCTGTTCGTCACCCAGGGCTTCTCGCTCGGTCTGCAGATCGCCGTGTTCGCGTTCCTGGCGGTCTGCGAGATGGCGGTGCCGATCTGGGCCGAGCGCCGCGGCATGACGACGTGGCATCCGCATCACGTGGCCGAGCGCTACAGCCTGTTCACCATCATCGTGCTCGGCGAATCGGTGCTCGCGTCGAGCGTCAGCGTGCAGAGCGTCGTGAGCGCCGGATCGTCGTCGGGCGAGTTCGTGCTGCTCGCGGCATCCGGTCTGGCGCTGCTGTTCGGGCTGTGGTGGGTCTACTTCCTCGAGCCGGCGCACGTGGGGCTCGAGCGCAACCGCGACTGGTCGTATTTCTGGGGCTACGGTCACTACTTCGTGTTCGCGTCGTTGGCGGCGCTCGGCGCCGGGCTCGAGGTGAGCGTGGAGGCGATCGGGCACCATCTCGAGGCGCCGGCCGTGGTGGTCGCGTACGCGATCGCGATCCCGGTGGCGGTGTTCCTGGTGGCGATGTGGGCGCTCTACCGCCCGCTCATCCGGCCGACCGTCATCCCACCCGCCCTCTCGCTCGGCGCGGCCGCGGTGGTGCTGCTCCTCCCCCTGCTCACGGGGGTGCTTCCGCTGGCGGGCGTGGTGCTGGCGATCACCATCGTCATCGCCCTGGTGATAGCCGGCACCATCCTCTACCGACGCCCTCCGCAATCGAAGGCTGCTGGGCCCTCCCAGACGACCCAGGGTGAGCGCGAGGCCGCGTGAGCGACCTCACGCGATCATGTCCCCTGCGCCGCAGAAGCGGCGGCGCAGCATCGATTCAGTCCAGCAACTCCCTGAGCTCGCGGCGGAGCACCTTGCCCACGTTCGACTTCGGCAGGTCGGCACGGAAGAGGATGCGTTTGGGCCGTTTGTAGCCGGCCAGTTCACCCTTGAGGTAGCTGCGCAGCTCGTCTTCGGTGAGCGAGTCGTCGGCCTTCACCACGAAGAGCACCACCGCTTCGCCGGAGTGCTCGTCGGGCACCCCGATCACACCGGCGTCTTTGACCTTCGGATACGCCATCGCGACCTCTTCGACCTCGCTCGGGTAGACGTTGAACCCGGAGACCACGATCAGGTCTTTCTTGCGGTCGACGATGGTGATGTAGCCGTCGTCGGACATCGAGGCGATGTCGCCGGTGAGCAGCCACTCCCCCTTCAGCACGTCGGCGGTGGCCTCGGGCTGGTTCCAGTACCCCGACATCACCTGCGGACCGCGCACGCACATCTCGCCGGCCTCGCCGAGCGGAACGACGTTGCCGTCGTCGTCGCGCATCTCGATGTCGGTCGAGGGCAGCGGCAGACCGATGGTGCCGACCCGGGGCGGCATCCAGGTGGGGTTCACGGCGACCACGGGCGAGGCCTCGGTGAGACCGTAGCCCTCGAGCACGTCGTTTCCGGTCGCGTCCTTCCACGCCGCGGCCGTCGACCCGCGCAGGGCCATTCCGCCCGCGACCGTCAGCTTCACGCCCGAGAAGTCGAGCGCCTTGAAGTCGTCGCGATCGAGGAGCGAGGCCGCGAGGGTGCTCACCAGGATGAGCACGCTCGGCTTGGTCGTGGCGATCGTCTTGGTGAGTCCCGCGGTGTCGCGCGGATTCGTGATCAGCACGTTGTGCGCGCCGAAGTTGAAGAAGGCCAGGCAGTTCACCGTGAGGCAGAAGATGTGGTACATCGGCAGGGCCGCGATCACGGTCTCGGCGCCCTCGTCGAGCCGCAGCCGCATCGGGGCGAGCATCTGCGCCTGGTTCGACATCAGGTTGAGGTGGGTCACGATGGCGGCCTTCGTGCCGCCGGTGGTGCCGCCGGTGTACTGCAGCAGCGCCGTGTCGCCCCGGGTCACCTCGGGGAGGGAGACGGAGGCGTGCTTCGCCCCCTTCTCGAGCGCCTCGCGGAACCCGATCGTGCCGGTGAGGCCGTGCTTCGGCACGATCTTCTGCACGTGCTTCACGACGAAGTTCGTGAGGATGCGCTTGGCCGGGGGCAGGAGGTCGCCGACATCCGTCAGCACGATGTGCTCGATCGACGTCTCGCCGAGGATCTTCTCGAGCTTGTCGGCGAAGTTCTGCAGCACGACGATCGCCACGGCGCCCGAGTCGACGAACACCTTCTTCATCTCGTGCGCCGTGTAGAGCGGGTTGGCGTTCACCACGACCAGGCCCGCCTTCAGAGCGCCGAAGACGGCTACCGGATACTGCAGCAGGTTCGGCATCTGCAGCACGATGCGATCGCCCTTGGCGAGCCCGAGTTCGCCGACGAGGAAGGCGGCGAAGCGGTCGGAGAGGGCGTCGATCTGCCGGAAGGAGAGCACCGTGCCGAGGTTCGAGAACGCCGGACGATCGGCGTACTTGTGGCAGACCTCGTGGATCAGTTCGCCGATGGAGCCGTACTCGACGGGATCGATGGTCGGGGAGAGCTCAGGGGAATAACTTTTCAGCCACGGTCGGCTCTCGTATGCGTTCATCGCCTTCTTCGGTGTCGACGGGCTGGGCCGATACTCACGCTACCCGGTATCGTCGTCACATGAGCAACGACGACGACGAGTACGACAACCGCCCGTCCGGCTTCATCGGCCGGCTCGGCCATGCGCGCATGCTCGCCTGGATCGTGATCGCCGGTCTCGTCGCCCTCAGCATCGGCGCCATCTCGGTCGTCATCGTGCTGCAGAACGCCTAGCGTGCCAGGACGCCGGCGCGCCGCCGGGGGCTGCTCGGGCTAGGCCGTCGCGGGAGCCGCGTCGTCGTCAGGGGTCGCGTCGTCGAGGAGCTCCTGGTCCCAGTCCTTCAGAGCCTGCTCGGCCTCGGCCCGTGTGTCGAACGGGCCGAGCGAGGGCGCACCCGGGAAGTCGTCGGGGTTGAGGTCGGTCGTGACGTAGTAGGTGACGGTGTCGTCTTGCTCGTGCTCGACGATGCGCAGGTCTGTCATAACGTCAGACTCTACCGACTCGGCGGCGCATCAGAAGTCGAAGCCGCCGCCGAAATCGCCCCCGCCGAAGTCTCCGCCGCCGAAGTCGCCCGATCCGCCCGACCAATCGCCGCCGCCGCTGTCGGCCGTGACTCCGCCGTCGGACGCCGCGCCGGCGTCGCCGCCGGCATCCGGGCCGCCGCTGTCTCCGGAGTCGTTGGAGCCGTCGCCGCTGCCGTCGGCGCCATCGTTTCCGGCGTCGCCCGCGGCCTGGTCGGCTCCCGGGTTCGGGAGGAAGGCGCTGACGAGCGCCGACCCGATGACGTAGCCGGCGACGGTGCCGAGCAAGGAGCTCGCCACCATGCTGCCGAAGCCCATGCCGCCGTTGCCGCCGCGGTTCGCGCCGTTGAACGAGCGCTCCAGGGTGCCGGGCTGCCGGATCTCGGATCGGGTCGCCGCCTGCGCGAGGGAGCGCGGGTCGTCGCCGCGCGGCTGCTCGCCGGCGGGGGCGTTCTCGCTGAGCTGGGTGAAGAGGATGCGCCGCTGCTCGGGCGTCAACTTGGTGAAGGCCTCCTCGTGCACCTGCTCGATGGTCTCGGGAGGCGCGGTGCGCAGGAGGTAGCGGTAGCGCTCGACGGCGATCTCGTCGTCGGTGCGGGCAGGTGCCGCAGCGGGCGCGGGCGGCGGGTAGCTCTGGCCGGCCGGCGCCTGCGGCGGATAGGGGGCGGACTGCTGCGGTTCTTCTCGGCCCAGGAGGCGGTCGAGGAATCCCATGGTGATCGCTCCGTTCTCAGCGGGCGCCGGATGCGCCGTCGCTGGTATTCAGTCTCCCGCGAGCGACTGAGGAATCACTGTGCTCCCACCACGACGTCGCTGATGGTCTCGGGCCGGAAGCCGCGCCCGATCAGGCGCGGGGCGATGGCCCGGATCGTGGGCACCACGATGTTGAGGGCCGCTCGCTGCGCCGGGGTCGGGGGGTTCGAGAGCAGAGGCTTCGACTGCGGCTTGCCGATGGCGCTGTGCAGACGCAACTGGAGGGCTTGCATGGCTCGCACCGGAGGCAGCCGACGGCGCTCGATGGCCGCCAGATCGCGCTCGCTCACGCCGTCGCCCAGCAGCGGTTCGGCCAGCCGGTTGGCGGTGGCGACCGCATCCTGGATCGCGTAGTTCACGCCCACGCCGAAGGCGGGCGACATGGCGTGCGCGGCGTCGCCGATGCAGAGGAGGCCGGGGCGGTGCCACGACTCGAGGCGGGCGACCTGCACGGTGAGGAGCTTCACCTGGTCCCAGTCGGTGAGGGTGTCGACCACGGGGCGCAGCGGCTTCGCCGTGCTCGCGAGCGACTCCCGGAAGGCCTCCAGCCCGCCGGCCTGCACCTCGACGAAGCGGCCCTTGGGGATGACCGAGCCGGCCTGGAGGTGGTCGCGGCGGTCGATCGTGAGCACCAGGGCGTTGCGGTCGACGTAGGCGAGGGTCGACGGAGGCGAGACGGGAGGCTTCGGCAGTTCGAACCAGAGCACGTCGATGCCCACGCCGAACTCGCGGGGTTCGAGCCCCGTGGCGGCCCGCACGGTCGAGCCACGTCCGTCGGCGGCGACGGTGAGCCGGGCGACCACTTCGAGCTCGCCCTCCGCATCCGTCGCCGTCACGCCGGTCACCGCGGAGCCGGCGCGTCGCACGCCCGTGGCGTTCGTGTTCATCAGCAGACGGAAGGAGGGGAACTCCTGGGCTTTGCCGGCGAGGAAGTTCAGGAAGTCCCACTGCGGCATGAAGGTGAGGAAGTCGTTCGGCGCGGGCAGCTTGCCGAAGTCGACGGCGTGGATGCGCACGCCGTTCACCACGAAGTCGAGCGTGTGCACCTCGCTGTGCGGCAGTTCGAGGAACTCCTCGCGGAGGCCGAGCTGCCCGAGCAGCCCGAGGGTGGAGGGGTGGATGGTGTCGCCCCGGAAGTCGCGGAAGAAGTCGGCGTGCTTCTCGAGCACCACGACGTCGACCCCGATGCGCCCCAGCAGGTAGCCGAGCATGATGCCGGCGGGTCCGCCGCCCACGATGCAGACGTCGGTCTCCACTACGCGATTCGCCATGCCCTCACTCTAAAGTCGCGCCTCGCTCGGCGACATCCCCCACTCCTGTCCTCCACACCCTGCTCCGCCGTTTCGGGAGGAGGAGAGCGCAACCTCCCCCGAAAACGGCGTCGGTCGCGCGCTCCTCCTCCCGAATCGTCGTCATACCGCGAAACGCGTGCGCCGCTGCCGTTCCGACCAGCGATGTTCCCCGCGCGAGACCTTCGCCCTGATCACGCCCAGAGCCTCCGACCAGCCAGAGGAAACCTGTGCGTGACTCAGACGCAGAACCTGATATTGAAGGCTATGGAGGGCCAGATCTTTGCGCCTGTCCCTCTCGAAGTCGACCTTGTCCGAGTGCCATTCCCACCCGTCCAGTTCGAGCACCAGCCGGTCGCCGATGAGGATGTCGACGCGCCCCGCCATCGGGATCTCGACTTGCGTTCGGTACGGGATGTTCACCGCCTTGAGGCTCAATCGCGCCTTGGTCTCGAGGCCGGACTCACAGGTCGGATCGATGAGATCGAGCAACCGTCGACTCGAGGCCGGCAGCGGGTCGAGAAGCTCGGCCACCTGCACGAACGAGAGGTACCCCCTATTCATCGCGGAATCGAGCGAGGCGACGGCGTCCATCCAGGGTTGGCACAGCACGGCATGTGCGAGCGCTACAGGGAGCGGATCGACGGCGCGATCGCCGAGTGGCTGACTCCGGAGAGAGCGGTGCACGACGATCGGCGTCTTCGATCGTCGACCGTCGGCGGCCGACGGGGAGTGCCCGGAGTGCCGGCCCACCCGCACGTGCGGCAACCGGTCGTTGACGCTCCAGATGCGGTGGGCGCGAAGCACGTCGAGGCAGGACACCCGCCCGCCGGCGCGGATCGCCCTGAGCGCGAGCGGCGGTGCCCCGTCGACGGCGACCCAGCCGCGCACCACACGGTGCAGGCTGCCGCGGCTGACGGTGCGCGACACATCGGGCGAGCTGAAACCTGCAGCATGAAGGTGACGGAGACTGACGACGCCGCCGTTGCGCGCCGTGAATTCGAGGATGTCCATGGGGCACCAGCGTGCCCGGTGCCGACGCCCGGTGGGACGACCTCGAGAGATCTGTGGAGAAACGTCTCGATTCGGGAGGACGTGGACGAAACCGAGGCCGAAAACGGGGGAGGTAACACCCAGCTCCTCCCGAAAAGGAGGACGGGACGGATCAGGGGGCGGCGGAGCGGAGGAACACGTCGGCCAGGAGGGCGCGGATGGCCGGGAGGAGGTCGGCGCGGAGCGCCTCCTCCGACACCCCGAGGAGCGAGGCGATCGCCCCGATGATCGCCCCGACCGAGAGATCGCCGTCGCACGCGCCCACGAACGCCGCGAGGCCCGTGTCGAGCGGCACCGAGCGCGCGAAGCCGCCGCCCTGGCGCAGGGTCATCACGACAGGATCGTCGTGCCCGGGCCAGTAGTGCCGTTCCTCGGTGACGTCGGATGCGTAGACGAGCGTCTCGCGCAGCAGCGCCGCGTCGTCGCGGCGCGCCGCCCAGTCGTGACCCGCCAGGCACGCCGCGAGGTGGTCGCCGAGCCCGATCGGGTTCGAGCCGACGGCCGAGTCGACCCGCTCGTAGCGCGCGAGAGTCGGCGCGCCCGTGAGCGCGGGCCGCCGCAGCAGCACGTAGCCGAACCCCACCTCACGCACCCCGCGCTCCTCGAAGTCGTCGAGCCACGCTCCGTACAGCGGGTCGAATCCGGGCGTGCCGGGGCGCGTGCCGCCGTCGCGGATCCAGGTCTCCGCGTAGGTCGGCGCATCCTGCCGCTCCCGCTCGATCACCCAGGCGTCGAGCTGCGGCCCGGCGTCACCCGACACCCACCTCCGCACGCGTTCGAGGCCGTCGAGCATCCCGGAAGCGTCCGGCCCCGCACGGTACTCCCAGTTGCCGAGCAGTTGCGCGATCCCGCCCGGGGTGAGGTGCTCCCCCGCCTGTCGCACCACCTGCTCCACGAGGGCGTCGCCCACCATCCCGCCGTCGCGGTATTCGTACTGCGGCACACCCTCCACCCGTGGAGTGATGACGAACGGCGGATTCGAGACGATCCGGTCGAAGCGTTCGCCCCGCACGGGTTCGAACAGGCTGCCGTGCCGGAACTCGATCGAGTCGATGCAGTTCAGCCGAGCGTTCATGGCCGCCAGCGAGAGGGCGCGCCGTGAGATGTCGGTGGCCACCACGCGCCGGGCGTGGCGGGCAGCGTGCATTGCCTGGATGCCGCATCCGGTGCCGAGGTCGAGCACCGAGTCGGCCGGCGTCGGGATCATCAGCCCGCTCAGCGTGTTCGAGGCGCCGCCGATGCCGAGCACGTGGTCTTCGTCGAGCGCCCGCCCGAGCACCGCCTCGCCGAGGTCGGAGACCACCCACCAGCTGCCCGCCCCGAGCGCGTCGACGAAGCTGTAGGGGCGCAGGTCGAGCAGCGCGCTCCACCCGGATTCACCGGATGCGCGCCCCAGCAACCCGAGTGCGCTCGCCCCCGCCACCCCGAGTCGCGGCAACGCCGCCGCCACCTCCTCGGCCGGCACGGTGTCGCCCAGCACGAACAGCGCCGCGAGCGTCGCGGCCGGCGGCAGCGGGTCGCCGGATGCGCGGAGCCGCTCGAGCGCCCGCTCCGCCGGCAACCGCCGCCCCCGGAACAGAGCGGATCCCGCCTGCTCGCCCCAGATAGCGTCGAGCACGTCGACCCGGTAGCGGGCGGCGGTGAGATCCTCGCGCAGGAGGTCGATCGATTCGTGGTCCACCCGACCATTCAACCCGCTCGGAGAGGCACCCCGGACGCCCGGATCGCTACAGTGGCCTCATGCCCGCACTGCCCGTCGACCTGGACGTCGACCCGCTCGTCGTCGCAACCGCATCCGGAGCCGTGCGCGGCACCCTCCGAGAAGGCCTCCGCAGCTGGCGCGGCATCCCGTATGCGGCACCGCCGGTCGGCTCCCTGCGCCTGCGCAGCCCTCGCCCGCCGGAGCCTTGGACGGGCGTGCGCGACACGATCGACTACGGCCACGCGGCGCCGCAGCACGAGAACAAGGCGATCTCGCTCCCGGAGGGCGTGACCCAGTCGGAGGACTGCCTCACCCTCAACGTGCTGGCCCCGGCCGTCACCGGCGAAGACGACGACGAATCGCTGAAGCCGGTCATGGTGTGGATCCACGGCGGCGCGTACTTCGCCGGCTCCAGCGCCCAGCCGCTCTTCGACGGCACCCACCTCGTGAGCCGTGGCGACGTCGTCTATGTGGGTGTGAACTACCGCCTCGGCGCCCTGGGCTTTCTCGACTTCTCGTCGCTCGGGAGCGCCGAGGTGCCCTTCGACACCAACCTCGGCCTCCGCGACATCCTGGCCGCCCTCCGCTGGGTGCAGCAGAACATCGCGGCCTTCGGCGGCGACCCCGGCAACGTCACCCTCTTCGGCGAGTCGGCGGGCGCCGGATGCGTCACCACACTGCTGACGTCACCCGCGGCCGAAGGTCTCGTGCACCGCGCGATCGCCGAGAGCTCGCCCGCCACCTCGGTCTATTCGGCGGAACGTGCCGCCCACGTCGCCCGGCGATTCCTCGCCCTGGCCGGAGTGCCGGAACACGAACCGGAGCGTCTGCTCGAGCTCCCCGTCGCCACGCTCAACCAGGCCGCGTTCGACCTGGTCGGCGCCGTCTCTGCCGAGACGCCCGGCACGCTCGCCCTCGCGCCGGTGGTCGACGGCGACGTCGTGCCGGTGCACCCGCTCGACGCCTACCGCGCCGGCGCCCAGCTCGCCGTGCCGCTCATCATCGGTACGAACCGCGACGAGGCGTCGCTGTTCAAGCTGATGAAGTCGCCGCTCATGCCGATCACCTCGGCGAGCGTGCAGGCGATGTTCGAGGAGATCGCGGCCGAACGCCCCGACCTCGCGGGCGCCGAGGCCCGCATCGAGAGCGCCTACCCGCACTTCCCGCGCCACCAGACCCCGGCCGATATCTCCCGCGACGCCGGGTTCCGGATGCCGTCGATCTGGCTGGCCGCCGCGCACAGCCGGGTGGCCCCCACCCGCATGTACCGCTTCGACCACTCGCCGCCGCTCCTGAAGCTGCTCGGCATCGGCGCGACGCACGGCGCGGAACTCGCCTACATCTTCGGCAACCTGAAGATCGCGAAGAAGGACTTCAGCTTCGACCTCGGCGGCCTGGCTGAGGCCCGCCGGGTGTCGGCCGCGCTGCAACGGCGCTGGATCGCGTTCGCCACCGCCGGAGATCCGGATGCCGCGGCGGGCACGCCCGAGCCGGATGACGCTCCCGCGTGGCTTCTCTACGACGAGACGACCCGGTCGACCCTCGTGGTCGATCACGGCGAGACGATCGTCGACGATCCGGATGCCGCGATCCGCGACGCCTGGGGCGACGAGGTCGTCGGCTTCGACTGAGCCGCCCGGCCGAACCCGTCCGGCCGAACCGATCCCGGGCCGCACCGATCGCGGGCCGCACCGATCCCGGGCCTCACCGATCTCGGGCCGCACCGATCCGCTGCCGCCCGAATCCCCCTACCGGCCCCCGGGCGACCCGATTCCCGCTCCCCGGCCCGGTCTGAGACAATCGGACGTGCGCCGCACCGTGGCGACTCATCCGTCGACGACGACACCCCCTCATCCACGAACCCTAGGAGACCTTCGCCGTGACGACCCCCGTGCGCCTCGTCGCATTCGACCTCGACGACACGCTCGCCCCTTCGAAGGCGCCGCTCGATCCTCGGATGGCCGACCTGCTCGTGCGGCTGCTCGAACGCGTGGAGGTCTGCGTGATCTCCGGCGGCCAGTTCGGCCAGTTCCAGTCGCAGCTGGTCGCGAACCTCCCGGCCGGGGCCGACGACAAGCTCGCCCGCCTGCATCTCATGCCCACCTGCGGCACGCAGTACTACCGGCACGAGATCGGCGAATGGAAGCAGATCTACGCGGAGAACCTCACCGACGAGCAGAAGACCCGGGCGATGAGCGCGCTGGAGGCCAGCGCCAAGGCACTCGGCCTCTGGGAGACCGAGACCTGGGGCCCCATCATGGAGGATCGCGGTTCGCAGATCACCTACTCGGCCCTCGGCCAGGCCGCGCCCATCGACGCGAAGGCCGCCTGGGACCCGACGGGCGAGAAGAAGGAACGGCTGCGAGCCGCCGTCGCCGCCCAGCTGCCCGACCTCGAGGTGCGCTCGGGCGGATCGACCTCGGTCGACATCACCCGCGAGGGCATCGACAAGGCCTACGGGATGACGAAGCTCGCCGAGCTCACCGGCATCCCGCTCGACGAGATGCTCTTCGTCGGCGACCGTCTCGACGAGGGCGGAAACGACTATCCGGTGAAAGCCCTCGGCGTGCCGACCCACGCTGTGGAGGGGTGGCACGACACCGCCGCCTTCGTCGAGGGGTTCCTGGCAGAGCACTGAGCATGCAGCTCCGAATGTGCAACTCCTTGTTTACAACCGTTGAATAGGGTATGAATTCGAATACCCACCAACACCCGCACCCACCCAGTGCGGCCGAGTAGACAGTGTCGTCATGACGAGTGCTATGCAGTTCGCGACCCGAGTCGCTGAGACAGATTGCGAGCGCACCCGAAGCGCTTGCCGGCGCCATGGTGTGGAACCGCCGGGCTGACCGTTCCGGACAGGGACGTTGATGGAGTTCATCGCACACCGGGATGAGCTCGAGTTCGTCACGCACATCGCCACAGCCCCTGCGGAGAGCGCCGTGGTCTTCGTCGGCGAGCCCGGCATCGGCAAATCGCACCTGCTCGATGCCGCCCGCCGGGAATCGAGCATCCAGGCCGTGCTGCTGCACGCGAATCCGGCCGAGGCGGCTTGGCCGCTCTCCGGGTTCTCCCGCGTCTTCGCCTCGATCGACGACTCCCGCGCCGTGGAGTTCGGCGGCCGCTTCACCCTCCGCTCCACCGAGCCGCAGTTCATGTTCGCCGCCGCCCGCGACCTGCTGTCGCTGCTGCGCGGCCTCACCCTGCCACCGCTGCTCGTGCTCATCGACGACATCGACAAGATGGATCTGGAGAGCCAGACGCTGCTCGGCTTCATGGCGGGGCGGCTCGCCGGCACGGGCCTGCGCTTCGTGGCGAGCGCTGAGCGGCTCGCCGAGGACAGCCCGTTGGCCGGGTTCCAGCAGCGCGAGGTGCACCGGTTGAGCGTCGACGAGTCGGTCCAGCTGGCCCTGGCCGACCTCGGCCCGGGCACCGATCCGGGAACCCTGCAGATCATCGCCCATCAGGCCGACGGCAATCCGCTCGTGATGATGGAGGCCGCCCACTCGCTCAGCCACGAGCAGACCCTGGGCCGCGAGCCGCTCGTGCTCCCCTGCCGGCCGAGCGAGACCATCAAGAGCACCGCGGCCTACCGCCTGGCCGGCATCGCGGAGCCGCAATGGCGCATGCTGGAGAACATCGCGCTCGCGCCGGTGAGCCACATCACGGCGCTCACCCGCACCAGCACCGACGACATCGACGCGTTGGAGGACATCCTCTACTCCGGCCTCGCCATCGCGCACGGGCAGTACGTGCACCTCGTCGAGCCACTGCTGCGTTCCTACCTCTACTGGAACATGAAGCCCCGCGAGCGCCGCGAGCAGCACGCCCGGCTGGCCGAACTGAACGACGGCATCGACGACCGGCTGCAGGTCTGGCACGCGAGCTTCGCGACACCGGATGCCGCGCTGACCGACGAACTGCTCGTGGCCGCGACGCGTTTCGCGAACGAGGGCGACATCAACTCCGCCGTCGAGCTCGCGGAGCGGGCCCTGCTCATCGCGATCGACCTCGAGGAGCACCACGCACTGCTCTTCCGCTTCGCCTCGGCACTGTCGAGCCACGCCGAACTCGACCTCGCCGAACGCTATCTGCTGCACGTGCGCTTCGACCCGAGTTCGGCCGCGCTCAACATGCGGCTGGCCGCCGATCGCATCGCGATCGAGTTCGAGAAGACGCAGATGGTGCCCACTGGCGACGTCGAGGCGGCAGTCAGCCTCTACGGCGACGACGACCCCTCCGGCGCTGTGCACCTGCTCTCGCTCACCTCCGTGCTGCACGCCGTGCGCTGGGAGGTCGACGAGGCCCGCCGCAGCGCCCTGCTGGCCGAGAAGTTCACCGCTCGCGCCAGCGAGACAGCCAGGCAGGCGCACAAAGAGGCGCTCGGCGTGGTCGACGCCACCGACAACGTGCCTGGCAACGAGCCGCCCACGGCGCGCATCAGTTCCGAATCGCTGCAGGCGCTCTCCCAGCAGTCGCTGGTGACCTTCGCCGCCACCCTGACCTACCGCGAGCGCTATGCACAGGCCCGCCGCGTCTACGCCGTGCTGTTCAGCAAGCCCGACGGCGATCCGCTCGCGATCGAATGGGCGCACACCCTGGCCTGCACGAACGAGCTCCGGGCGGGCGACTTCCACCGCGCTCGCCTGGCGGTCGAAGACTGGCTCACCATCTCCTTCCCTGTCACCAACCGCCGGTCGGTGCGTTCGCTGCTGCTGGCCTGGTATTCCTTCTCGAAGGAGCGCGTCGACGAGTCGAAGGCGTTCGCCGAGGAGTGCCTCGAGCTGGCCTCGGCCGAGCGCAACCCGGCCGTGCTGGCACGCCTGTTCACGCATCGCGGGCAGGTGGCCCTGCTCGAGAAGAACTACGACGAGGCGGTGCGGGTGCTGCTGCTGGCGGATGCGACCGCCGCGCACATCGAGAACCCCTCGCTGCTGCGCCACGTCGCCGACCTGGTCGAGGCCTGCGTGGCCACGGGCCGGATGCGGGAGGCCGAGGCGGTGCTCCGGCGCATGATCGAGCAGCAGAAGCTCCGGCCCACGAAGTGGCTCGACCTCGCGATCGCCCGCGCCCGCGCCCTGGTAGCTCCCGACGACGTGTCACCGACGCTCTTCCGCGAAGCGGCGGCGGCCTACGACGGCACGGTCTACAGCTACGACCACGGGCGCACCCTGCTCGCCCAGGCGGAGCGACTCGGCCGGCTCGGTCACGCCCAGGCCGCCGAGCACGCGGCCACGGCGGCCACGGCCGCGTTCGAGCAGGCGGGCGCCACCCTGTGGGCACGCCGCTTCGTCGCTCAGACCGAGACGCCGCCCGCCGTGCCCGCGAGCGCCGTGCTGGCCCTCCTGACGCCCGAGGAGCGCGAGGTGGCCGAGATGGTGCGCAAGGGATTCCGCAACCGCGAGATCGCCGCGGAGCTCTACATCTCGCTGCGCACCGTGGAGCTGCGGCTCACGCACATCTACCGCAAGGTGGGGGCGCGCTCGCGCTCGCACCTGGCGTCGCTGCTCAACTGAGCGCGGGCTGTTCCGTCTCGGTGCGGGCGGGTCGCCGCGAGGGGCTCTTCCAGCTGCCGGTGGAGCGGCTGAACACCGCTTCGAACAGCGCCACCATGCAGAGCAGGGCGTCGACGATCCGGAAGAACGGGAAGACGACGCCGTAGGCGAGGTACACCGGCCGCTTCGACACCACGGCGGCCAGCACGCTCAGCAGGTAGTCGGGGATCACCACGCCGAGCACGAGGGCGAGCGGCGGCAGGAGGCCGGCGACGTCGTCGGCGAAGCCCGATGGGTCGAGACCGAGCTCGTCGAGCGTCGAGGCACCGGTCGAGATGAGCACGCCCGGGATGAGCAGGATCAGCACGACGCTCGAGAGCACGAGCTCCGCGATGAACAGGGTCAACGCGAACCAGAAGGTGCGCATCCGGAAGCCGTGGCGGCCGACCGTCTGCCAGAACCCGAGGTTCCAGCGCTGCACCTGCTTCACGTAGTCGAACAGGGTGTCCGGGTCTTGGGTGAGCGCGATCGCCGCGTGCGGGTGGAAGGCGATCCGGCCGAGGCGTTTGGCGTGCACCTCGAAGGTCATGTTGTAGTCCTCGATCTTGAGGCCCTGCGCGGCGATGTCGATGTCGGCCAGGATGCGCGTGCGATACATGCTCGCGAAGCCCGGCACGATCGGCACCACGTTGGCGTAGCGCGCAGCCATGCCGAACTTGAAGAGGTATTGCATCGCGATGTAGACCCGCTCGCGGTAGGCCACGAGCAGGCGGCCCATGAGGGTGGGCGAGCGCGGCACGAAGAGCGTGGAGGCGCGGCCCGCCACGGCGACCACGGAGGGGTCGGCGAACTCGCCGAGACCGGTCTCGAAGTAGTCGGCGGTGAGGTGGGTGTCGGCGTCGAGCAGCAGCAGCACCTCGAAGCGCTCGGCGATGCCGAACTGCTTGATGGCCTCCACCAGCGCGCCGGCCTTTCCGCGGTTCGGGCTGAGCTCGAGCACCGTGGCGCCGTGCGCGCGGGCGATGACCGCGGTGTCGTCGGTCGATCCGTCGGAGACCACGAAGACGTTGATGTCGTGGCCGAACTCGGCGAGGGAGGCGATGGTGTTGCCGATCACCACTTCTTCGTTGTGCGCGGCGATCAGGATGGCCACCTCGTCGCGGCTCGGGCCGCCGGCTCGGAGACGCTCGGGCACGGCGTTCTTGCGGCGCATGCGGGCGGCGACGACGCGCATCCCGCCCACCGTGGTCCACAGGATCGTGTTGAGCCCGAGCACCAGCACGAGAACGATCAGGAACGAGAACATCGCAGCCTTCCCCCTTTGGTCACGAGGCCAACGCTAGTTCGTCGCGGCACACCCGTCCCCCGCATCCTCGTGCGGGAAACCGCACTTCACTGTCACCGACCGCACTCGGACGCGAACCCCGCGTTGAAAACCGCAGTCCTCCGAAAAGCCGTTGACTCCCCTGCGAGCCGACGGAGACAGTGTGTCCGGGGGCAAGAGGCCGAAAAACTCGAACTTCATCTCTCAACCCGACCCGATTGCGTCGCACGGCGACGAGATGGATGAGCCTCTCACCCGGAGGTACCCACTCATTCCTCTCGTCGTCGTAGACCGCCGTGATCCCACCGCTATTGACACGCGCCAGAAGATCAAGGGAGACCACCGTGACCACGTTCGACAGCATCACCCGCCCACAGCGAACCGAGGAAGCCGAGGGATGGAGCGTACCGGTTCAGCCGGCCGCCGCCGCCAGCGGATTCGAATTCGACGTCGCCATCGTCGGACTCGGCTACGTGGGTCTGCCGACCGCACTCGCCTATCACGGCTCCAACAGCCGGGTGCTCGCGCTCGACGTCTCCGAACGCCGGATCGACGTCATCCGCTCGCAGCAGGCCGACCTGCTGGAGGTCGACCAGGCCCGCCTGTCGATCGCCCTCGACCACCCCGGCTTCACGCTCAGCACGAACCCCGACGACCTCAGCCGGGCCGCCGCCGTCATCGTCTGCGTGCCGACCCCGGTCGACGAGCACCTCATCCCCGACCTCTCCATCCTGAAGGGCGCCACCGCCATGGTGGTCGACCACGCGGTCGCCGGCCAGGTGCTGATGCTCACCTCCACCTCCTACGTCGGCTGCACCGACGACCTGCTGGTGAAACCGCTGATGGAGCGGGGCTTCACCATCGGGTCCGACGTGTTCGTCGCGTTCAGCGCCGAACGGATCGACCCGGGCAACGCCTCCTTCGACCACGACGAGGTTCCCCGCGTGGTCGGCGGAGCCACCGCCGAGTGCGAGGAGGAGGCCACCAAGCTCCTGCTCCGCTACGTCACCAACGTGCACCGCGTGCGCTCGCTCGCGGCGGCGGAGATGACCAAGCTCTTGGAGAATACGTTTCGCGCTGTCAACATCGCCCTGGCCAACGAGTTCGCCGACATCTGCCGCTCCCTCGATCTGAATCCCGCCGACGTGGTCGACGCCGCCGCCACCAAGCCCTACGGGTTCATGCCGTTCCTGGCCGGGCCCGGTGTGGGCGGCCACTGCATCCCGTGCGACCCGCACTACCTGCTCTGGCAACTGCGCAAGCAGCGCGTCGCGGCGCCGATGATCACGCAGGCCATGGTGGAGATCGCCGCCCGGCCGAACCGCGTTGTCGACCGCGTGCAGGAGGTGCTCTCGGGCGCCGGCTCCGGCATGATGGGCACCCGCGTGCTCGTCATCGGCATCTCCTACAAGCCGGATGTCGCCGACCTCCGCGAATCGCCGGCTCTCGAGATCCTCGACGGCCTGATCGAGCGCGGCGCCACGGTCGCGTTCGTCGACGACCACTTCGACGACGTCACGCTGCCGAGCGGTGCTCACCTCACCGCCATCACCGACCCCGGCGCGTTCCAGGCCGAGCTGGTGCTGCTGCACACGCGGCACTCCTCGACCGACCTGACCTGGATCGAGCCGCACCAGCTCGTTCTGGACACCACCTACCGCGGGGTCGACGTGCCCCAGCGGGTGATCCTGTAACACCTCGACCCATCCGACCCGAACTCGAATAGGACAAGCAATGCGCACAGTAATCACCGGCGGAGCCGGCTTCATCGGCAGCCATCTGGTGGAATACCTCCTCGAACTGGGAGACGAGGTCGTCGTGCTCGACGACATGTCGACCGGGGCGCCCCGCAATCTGATCGACTCACTCGTCAACCCCCGACTCTCGATCGTGCACGGCTCCGTGCTCGACCGGGATGCAGTGATGGCGACAGTGCGCGGGGCCGACCGGGTCTTCCACCTGGCCGCCGCAGTGGGGGTGAAGCTCATCGTCGAACAGCCGCTGACCAGCCTCCGCACCAACATCCACGGGACCGAGAACGTGCTCGACGCCTGCGTGGAGCACGGGGCGACCCTGCTGCTCGTGTCGACCAGCGAGATCTACGGCAAGAACACGGCCGACAAGCTGCACGAGGACTCCGACCGCATCCTCGGCTCGCCGCTGAAGTCGCGCTGGACCTACGCGGCCGCCAAGGGCATCGACGAGGCATTCGCCCACGCCTACTGGACCGAGTACGGACTCGACGTCGCGATCGTGCGGCTGTTCAACACCGTGGGCCCCCGGCAGACCGGTCGCTACGGCATGGTGGTGCCGAACCTCGTGGGCCAGGCGCTGCGCGGCGAGCCGCTCACCGTCTACGGCGACGGCAACCAGACCCGCTGCTTCTCCTACGTCGGCGACATCGTGCCGGCGCTCGTCAGCCTCATCGAGGAGCCCACCGCCTATGGCAACGCGTTCAACCTGGGCGGCGCGGAAGAGGTCTCGATCATCGACCTGGCCCGTCGCATCATCGACGTCACCGGCTCGAAGAGCAGCGTCACCTTCGTGTCCTACAGCGACGCCTACGCTGCCGGTTTCGAGGACATGCGCCGCCGGGTGCCCGACAACAGCCGCGCCTACGGCCTCGTCGGCTTCGTGCCGTCGACACCGCTCGACGAGATCATCCGCCGCGTCGCCTCGGAGATGCTCACCTCGCGCTCGCTCGAGCACGAGGTCGCGAGCTCCCCACGCGTCGCCCTCGACACCTGGGGTGCCTGATGTGCGGCATCGTCGCCTGTCGGATGGACGAAGCCGCAGGCCCGTTCCTGATCGACGCGCTGAAGCTGCTGGAGTACCGCGGCTACGACTCCGCCGGGGTCGCCATCCGCACGCTCGACGGCACGATGGCCTCCTCCCGCACCACCAACCGGGTCGAGACGCTCGAACGCCAGCTCGACGAGTGGGCCGGCCCTGCGCTCTCGGGCACCGGCATCGGTCACACCCGCTGGGCGACGCACGGAGCGGTCACCGAGACGAACGCGCATCCGCACGCCGACTGCCGGCAGCGCGTCAGCATCGTGCACAACGGCATCATCGAGAACGCGGATGCCCTGCGCCGCCAGCTCGAGCAGACCGGTCATGTCTTCGCCTCCGAGGTCGACAGCGAGGTGGTCAGCCACCTCATCGAGGAGGAGCTGCTGATCACGGGCGATCTCCGCTCGGCGGTCACGGCGGCCACTCTGCGGCTGCACGGCTCCTGGGCGATCGTGGCCCTCGACGCCGAGACCGGCCGGATGGTCGCCGCCGCGCACCGCTCGCCCCTGCTCGTGGCGCACTCGGCCAAGGGCGTCTTCGCCGCCAGCGACATCAACGCGATCGCCGAGTTCGTCGACGAGTTCCAGGCGATGGGCGACGGAGACGTCGTCGAGCTCGCCGAGGAGTTCGTGTGGACCCGGAGCGGCGCGCACTCCGCGGCGCCCGCCTACGCGGCCTCGAACTGGTCGGGCGTGACGCACGGCCTCGCCGGGCACACCGACTACATGAGCAAGGAGATCGCCGAGCAGCCCGAGACCGCAGCCCGCATCATCGATCGCCTCGCGCCGATGATCGCCGACGGCTCGCTCTGGGCGGGTCTGAACCTCCCGCCCTTCGAACGGGTGGCCGTGCTCGGCTGCGGCACCTCGCTGAACGCCGGGCGGGTCATCGCCAACGCGTTCGGCGCCCTCGGCGATGTGCCGAACAGCTCGCTCATCGCGAGCGAGGCGTCGTCGGCGATCGTCGACCCGCGCACCCTCGTCATCGCTCTCAGCCAGTCCGGCGAGACCGCCGACGTGCTGCGGGCGATCGACGACCTCGACCTCGGCACCTCGTCGCTCATGGCGCTCACCAACAGCGAGCACTCCACGCTCGCGCGCCGCGCCGACTCCATGCTCAACTGCAACGCGGGCCCGGAGATCGGCGTCGCCGCCACCAAGACCTTCGTCGCCCAGGTGATCACCGGGGTGGCGATGGCGCTGTCGGCCCTCGCGGCGACACGGAGGATCGATCGGGACTACGCGCGGCGTCAGACCGACGACCTCCGGCGCATCCCGGACCTCCTCGCTCATGCGATCGCGGCGTCGCAGAAGGCGATCCCGCCGCTCATCGAGGAGATCCGGGATGCCCAGGGCTATCTCTTCCTCGGCCGCGGCGCGGGCGTCGTCTACGCCGCCGAGGGGGCGCTGAAGCTCAAGGAGCTGAGCTACCGCTGGGCCGAGCACTACCCGGCCGGCGAGCTGAAGCATGGCCCGCTGGCGCTGGTCGAAGCGGGCACGCCCGTCGTCGTGATCGACTCCGGCGATCGTCGGATCGAGAGCAACATCGCCGAGGTCGAGGCCCGTGGTGGTCGCGTCATCAGGATCGGCGGCGCCGGCAGCACCATTCCCGCGCTCGGCCTCAGCCTCGGCACCCCGATGCCCGGCGGCATCGACCGCTGGGGGCCGCTGGAGTCGGTCGTCCCCCTGCAGATCCTGGCTCGCGACCTGGCGCTCGCGCTGGGCCGCGACGTCGACAAGCCCCGCAATCTGGCCAAATCGGTCACCGTCGAATAAGGCCACTCGAAGAAACTAAGGAGCACATCGTGCAACGAGGCACCACCGAACCCACGAAAGCGCGTTGGCGCCCGTTCGCGACCCTGCTCGCCGTATCGGCACTGGTGGCCGCTGTCGCCCTGCCCAGCGCGGCAGCGGCGGCGGCCACCCCGTCGATCACCCTCCCGCTGGTGAAGCCGCAGACGGTGATCAGCCTCACCTTCGACGACGGCAACGCGAACCAGCTCGCCGCCGCGTCGGCGATGAACACGCTCAAGATGAAGGGCACCTTCTACATCGTGTCCGGATTCGTCGGCGCAGCCGGGTACTTCACCCGCGCGAACCTCGACTCCCTCAAGGCAGCGGGCCACGAGATCGGCGGCCACACGGTGAACCATCCCGACCTCGCGGTGCTCCCCGCCGACGAGGTGGCCCGGCAGATCTGCAACGACCGCAGCACGCTGATGAGCTGGGGCTACACGGTGAAGAGCTTCGCGTATCCGTTCGCCTCGAGCATCCCGGCCAACGAGACGGCCGCGAAGAACTGCGGCTACAACAGCGCGCGCATGCTCGGCGACCTGCAGAGCCGCTTCGGCTGCACCGGCTGCGGTTACACCGAGAAGATCCCGCCGGCCAACCCCTACTACCTCAAGGCGCTCGACCAGGTCGACAACACCTGGACCCTCGCCGACCTCAAGGCCTCCGTCACCAACGCCGAGAAGACCGGCGGCTGGGTGCCCTTCACCTTCCACAACATCTGCGCGAGCGGATGCGACCTCAACGTCACCCCGACGGTGTTCACGCAGTTCGTGCAGTGGCTCGCCCCGCGCGCGCTCACCAACAACACCGTCGTGAAGACGGTCGACCAGGTGATCGGCGGCACGCTGAAGCCGGCCAAGGCCGGACCCGTCGTGCCGGCGGCCGGCCCAGGCGTCAACGCCGTGGTGAACCCGAGCATGGAGACCATGGGCTCGTTCGGGCTGCCGAGCTGCTGGATGACCGGTGGCTACGGCAACAACACCCCCACCATCACCTGGACCTCGCCGGCCCGCACCGGAACGGTGGCCGGCTACGTGTCGGTGGCCAACTACGTCGACGGCGATGCGAAACTGCTGCCCACCTTCGACCTCGGCGCCTGCAGTCCGACGGTCGTGCCCGGCCATACCTATTCGATGAGGGCGTTCTACCATTCGACCACGGTCACCCAGTTCGCCATCTACCTGCGCACCACCTCGGGCATCTGGCAGTACTGGACCTCGAGCCCCTGGTTCGCGTCGAGCCTCACCTTCACCGAGGCGGTCTTCACGACCCCCGCGGTGCCGACCGGGTTCACCGGCATCAGTTTCGGACTCAACGTCTTCAGCAACGGCACCCTGGTGACCGACGACTACGCGCTCTACGACAGCGTCGGGGCACCGACGCCGTCGATCGCCCCGGCGCCCGCCCCCACGGCGGCGCCGAAGGTCGAAGGCCCGGTCGAGGTGCACATGAACCCGGCCCCCGACCCGGCCGCGACGGCGACGCCGCCCGCCGAGACGCCGCCGGCCACGACGGCACCGCCGGCGAGCCCCGCACCGGGCACGCCACCCGCCACGACTCCGGCCAGCCCAGCGCCCAGCAGCCCTGCACCGACGACGCCCCCGTCGACCGGTGCGAGCGGTGGAAGCCGATGACCCGGTCCGGCCGGAACGGAGCCCCCGTGACGATGCGCCTCGTGCGTGTCGCCGCGGGGGTTCTGCTCGTCGGCCTGGCCGGGGCGTCCCTCACCGGCTGTTCCTTGTTCAGGTCGTGCCTCGGCTTGGCCGGATGCGGAGGAACCGTGGAGACACCCACCTCGACGGCCGCGCCGGGCGGCGGGAACTACCCCCTGCACACCGGCATCGTGGGAACCACCTTCTGGGTGGGTGAGATCTTCGACCCGAATGCCGCCGACGGCAGTCAGGTGCTCTCCACCTACGACAGCAACTGGCTCGCGAGCTACGGCGGCTGCGACGGCACGACGGCCGGCGGCAGTTGCGAGACCGAGGCCCGCACGGCCGCGAACGACTTCTTCCCCACCCAGCTGACCCCGAAGGAGAACCCGTTCTACCTCGACCTCCCCTTCGACGACGTAAACGACCCCGCAGCCTTCGCCCGGCGCGACCAGGTGGTGCCCTGGGCGGGGCAGGAGCCTTACGCCTCGCACTCCGGCGACTCGAACTTCAGCTACATGAAGAACCGCTGGGTGGCCCTCAGCTACAACGGCGCCACCTGCTACGCCCAGATCGAAGACGCCGGCCCCGGTGAGTACAACGACGCCGAGTACGTCTTCGGCACCGACGACGCCCGGCCGCTGAACGCCCGCTACGGCGGTGCGGGCATGGATGTCTCGCCCGCGGTCGTCGGCTGCCTCGCCTTCGACGAGCTCAACGGCGAGCAGGGCGGCATCTCCTGGCGGTTCGTCGACGACGCCGCCGTGCCGCCCGGGCCGTGGACGAAGGTGGTGACTACCAGCCAGGTGCAGTGACGCGCGGCGCCGGGCTCGGCGACCACCCGCAAAGGTAGGATCACTGCATGGCCGTGACCGACGAGGCGATCCTCAAGATCAAAGACATGATCCTGCGCGGCGAGCTCGCCCCCGGCGATCGCCTGCCGCCCGAGAAGGAGCTCAGCGAGCGCCTCGGCCTCTCCCGCAGCTCCCTGCGCGAGGCCGTCAAGGCCCTCGAGGTCATCCGGGTGCTGGATGTGCGCCGCGGCGACGGCACCTACGTCACGAGCCTCGAACCCCGGCTGCTGCTGGAGGCCATGAGCTTCGTGGTCGACCTGCACGACGACGACTCGATCCTCGAGCTCTTCGCCGTGCGGCGCATCCTGGAACCCGCGGCAGCCGCCATCGCCGCCGCCCACATCGACGCCGAGCGGATCTCGCTGCTGCGCGACCAGATCGCCGAGGTCGACGAGTCGAGGCCGGTCGAGGAGCTGGTGGCGCACGACATCGAGTTCCACGCCACCATCGTCGAGGCGGCGGGCAACTCCTACCTCACGACGCTGATCGAATCGCTCTCGGGCCACACCATCCGCGCCCGGGTCTGGCGGGGGCTGACGCAGGAGAACGCGACCGCGCGCACGCTCTCCGAGCACTCGGCCATCGTCGACGCCCTGGAGGCCGGTGACGGCAAGCTCGCCGAGGCCTTGATGATCGCGCACATCTCGGGCATCGAGCACTGGCTCCGGCGCTGGAGCACCTCGGGGCCGCAGGCGGGTCATCCAGACGTCTGATCTCTAGGCCACTGGCCCTTCGGTCGCGAGGCCGTACACCCGCACGGCCGTGCCGCCCAGCACGGCGTCGCGCTCGGCCGGAGCGAGTTCGTGCATCAACTCCGCCAGCACCGCATAGGTCGGCTGGTAGCCTCCGTCGGGCACGGTGATCGGCCAGTCGCTCCCCCAGAGCAGGCGGTCGGGCCCGAACGCGGTGAGCGCGACATCCCACACCTCGCGCAGGGCGTCGACCGAGTATTCGGTGCCCGGCATCCGGAGGCCGGAGACCTTGCCGACGGTGTTCGGATGCGTGGCCGATCGCTCGATCTCGGCACGCCAGTCGGCGAAGTCGGCGGCTCCGCGCGGCGGCTTGGCCAGGTGGTCGATCACGATGGTGAGTTCGGGCAGCGCTCCGGCGAGCGCCGTCACCTGGGCGAGGTGGCGGGGCCAGGCGTTCGGCACGTCGTAGGCGAGGCCGTGGCCGGCGAGCAGGCGGAGGGAGCGCCGCACCGACGGCAGCTCGAGGAACTCGTCGCGCGGGTCGCCGTGCACGAGGTGGCGCACGCCGCAGAAGGCCGGATGCGCCACCCGGCGTTCGAGTTGCGCCGCCGCCCGCTCGAGGTCGTCGAGCTGCACCCAGCCGACCACGCCGGAGACCCAGGCGTGGGTGTCGGCGACCTGCAGCATCGCATCCGTGTCGGCGTCGGTGTCGTCGGCCTGCACCAGCACGGCACGGTCGACGCCCGCCGCCGCGAGTTCGGCGCCGGCCTGATCGGCTTCGAAGTCGGCGTAGAGTTCGCCGGCCGCCGGCGTCAGCCAGGGGTAGGCGCCGTCGCCGAGCGTCCAGAGATGCAGGTGGCCGTCGACGATCATCGGCGCACCAGCTCCTCGGCGAGCAGCTGCTCCCAGAATGCCTCGGGGATCGGGGCACGCATCCGTTCGACGTTCTCCCGCAGCTGCGCCGGCTTGCTGCTGCCCACCACCACGGTGCGCACGAGCGGGTCGCGCAGCGTGTACTGCAGCGCCGCCGCCGGTAGCTCGACGCCGTGCTCGCGGGCGACGGCGGCGATGGCCCGCACCCGGGCGAGGGTGTCTGCCGGCACACCGCCGTATTCGTAGCGGGAGTCGACCCCGGGCTCGTTCGTGGCCAGCAGGCCGGAGTTGAAGACGGAGGCGTTCGCGATGCCTACGCCGTTCTCGGTGCAGGCATCGAGCACCTCGGGGACCACGGGCTGCTCGGCCAGGGTGTAGCGGCCGGCCACCATGAGCAGGTCGATGGCTCCGGTGCGCGCGCTGCCGAGCAGCGCCTCCGTCGACATCGAGCCCACACCCACGGCGCTCACGAGGCCCTCGTCGCGGAGCGCGGCCAGTGCCGGCACGGCTTCGTTCAGGCCGCTCGCCAGATCGTTGCGCTCGGGGTCGTGCAGGAAGAGCACGTCGACGCGGTCGAGGCCGAGGCGTTCGAGCGATTCGTCGAGGCTGCGGCGGATGCCGTCGGCCGTGAAGTCCCAGACCCGTTTCTGGTCGGCGGGCACGGCGAAGTCGGCGTCGAGGTCGAGCGTGCCGGCGCCCTCCGGATTCGGGCGGATGAGCCGTCCCACCTTGGTGGAGAGCACGTATTCGTCGCGCGGCTTCGTGCGGAGGAAGGCGCCGAGCCGACGCTCGGAGAGGCCGAGACCGTAGTGCGGAGCGGTGTCGAAGTAGCGGATGCCCGACTCCCACGAGGTCTCCAGGATCTCCTGGGCCAGCTCGTCGGAGAGTTCACGATAGAGGTTGCCGAGGTTCGCTGCGCCGTAGCCGAGAGAACCGAATTCGATGTGCGGCATCCGTGTGCAGCCCTCCTCTGTGAGTGTCGGAGTCGAGCATAAAGATCGGATGTCTATACTGTCAAACACGACGAAGTTGCAGTTTCGGGCTGAATTCCACCGGAATCCACCGCTATAGTTCTGATGTTAGCGACCCACAGGAGAAGAGGAAAGCAGCTCCATGAAATTCCTGCGACTCGGAGAACTCGGCCAGGAGCGACCCGTGCTCCTCGACGGCGGCACCTACCTCGACCTCTCCGCGATCACGGCCGACATCGACGGCGGGTTCCTCGCGGGCGGCGGCGTCGACCGGGCGCGGGCGGCCCTGGACGCCGGTGAGCTGCCGGTGCTGCCCGACGCCGCCGAGCTGCGGATCGGGGCGCCGATCGCCCGCCCCTCCGCCGTCGTCTGCGTGGGCATGAATTACGCCGCGCACGCCGCCGAGTCGGGTTCCGCCCCTCCCGAGGTGCCGATCATCTTCCTGAAGACGCCGAACACCGTCGTCGGACCGAACGACGTCGCCCGCATCCCGCGCGGCAGCACCAAGACCGACTGGGAGGTCGAGCTCGGTGTCGTCATCGGGCAGCACACCTCCTACCTCGACTCCCCCGCCGACAGCCTCGCGCACATCGCCGGCTTCGTGGTGGCGAACGACCTCTCCGAGCGCGAGTGGCAGCTCGAGATCTCGGGTGGCCAGTGGTCGAAGGGCAAGAGCGCCCCCGGCTTCAGCCCCGTCGGCCCCTGGCTCGTCACCCCCGACGAGGTCGACCACACGAACCTGCGGCTGCGCTCCTTCGTGAACGGCGAACCGCGGCAGGATTCGAGCACGGCCGACCTGATCTTCAGCGTCGAGCAGATCGTCTACCAGCTCAGCCAGTACCTGGCCTTCGAACCGGGCGACCTCATCCTCACCGGCACGCCGCAAGGCGTGGCACTCTCGGGCCGCTTCCCCTACCTGAAGGCCGGCGACGTCATCGACATCGAGATCGAGGGCCTCGGCAACCAGCGGCAAGGGTTCATCGACGCCTGACCCGCCGCGCGCCCGCACGCCCGCACGCCCGCACGTTCGAAGGAGAACATCATGACCGAATTCAACGGTCTCGTCGCCGTCGTCACCGGCGGCGCCTCGGGCATCGGCGCCGCCATCGCCGACCGCCTGCGCGAGCGCGGCGCCCAGGTCGCCGTGCTCGACATCGACCCTGCCGGGGCGAACCCGGAGCACTTCGCGGTCACCGCGAACGTCGCCGACGACGCCTCGGTGCGCGCTGCGATCGCGGTGGTCGCGGCCGAGTTCGGTCGCATCGACATCGTGGTCAACAACGCCGGTATCGGCGCCGTCGGCACGGTCGCCGACAACGACGACGAGGAATGGCACCGCGTCTTCGACATCAACGTGGTCGGCATGGCGCGCGTCGCTCGTGCAGCCCTCCCCTACCTCCGCGAATCCCCTGCCGCCGCGATCGTGAACACCTCCTCGATCGCTGCGACGGCCGGTCTGCCTCAGCGCGCGCTCTACTCGGCGACGAAAGGCGCGGTGCTCTCGCTCACCCGCGCCATGGCCGCGGACCACCTGCGTGAGGGCATCCGGGTCAATTGCGTCAACCCCGGCACGGCCGATACCCCCTGGGTGGCCCGCTTGCTCGACCAGGCCGACGACCCGGTCGCGGAGCGCGCGGCACTCAACGCCCGCCAGCCCCACGGGCGGCTGGTCGCGGCATCCGAAGTCGCCGACGCCGTGGCCTACCTGGCCAGCCCGCGCTCCGGCTCCACCACCGGCACGTCGATCGCGGTCGACGGTGGCATGCAGAACCTGCGCCTGCGCCCCGAGTAGCGTTCGGCCCGCACTTCTCCGAACGAGACGGCGGCTCCGCGCGCAGGCGAGCCCGGTCGCTGCGACGTCGGGAGAAGTCCGCGCTCAGTCGCTCTTCTTCGGCCGGCCGATGTTGAGCTCGGTCTCCTCGACGTCGATCTTGGCGAGCACCGACTTGATCGCCCGCTCCTGGTAGCGGCCCTCCGAGCGGGCATCGAGCACGGCCTGCCGCTCGGCCGCGATCATGATCCTCCGCAGCCGGTTGTAGGCCTTGGCAGGTGGCTCGACGCCTTCTGCCGCCGGGTTCTCGAGGGCGTCGGTGAGGAAGGTGGCATTCAGGCGCAGGCGCTGCAGCACCCGCTCCTCGTCGGTGTCGCTCACCTCCTCTTCCAGCCGGGCGAGTCCCACGCCCTGGGCTTCGGCCATCAGCATGTGCGCCTCGGTCTGCTCCTGTGAGTAGTCGGGGGGCGGGAGCCGTAGCGCGCGGATGATGAGAGGGAGGGTCAGCCCTTCGACAAGCGTGCCCACCACCACCACGAAGGCCAGGAACTGCAGGAACGCCCGCCCGGGCGTCTCCTCCGGCAAGAGGAACACCGCGGCGAGCGTCACGACGCCCCGGATGCCCGCGAACGACACCGCGATCCCGTTGCGCCAACTCCAGCCCCTCGAGCGCAGACGCCGAGGGCCATAACGGTAGAGCGTGGTGGTGAACACCATCCACACCAGCCGCGAGAGGAAGAGCACGAGGAGCAGGATCACCGAGATGAGCACCGTCTCCCAGAAACCGGGCCCGGAGACCACTGCCGCCTGGAAGATCGAGAACAGGCTCAGCCCGATGAACAGGAACACCGCGTTCTCGAGCAGGAACTGGATGGTGCGCCAGTTGAGCGACTCGGCGATGCGCGCTTCGGCGGTCTGGATGACCGGCGCCCGGTAGCCGAGGTAGAGGCCGGCCACCACGACGGCCAGCACGCCCGACCCGTGGATGAACTGGGCGGGGATGAAGGCGATGTAGGGCGTGATCAGCGACAGACTGGTGTCGAGCACGGGCGACTTCAGCTGCTTGCGGATGAACGCCATCACGAAGCCGATGGCGAGCCCGACGCCCACCCCGCCGATCACGGCGAGGCCGAACTCGAGCACCACCGTGCCCGGGTTCAAGGTGGCCACGATCGCGGCGACGGCGGCGTTCAACGCCACCAGCGCGGTGGCGTCGTTGAGCAGGCTCTCGCCTTCGAGCACCGTCACGAGCCGGCGGGGAAGGTTGAGGCGGCCGGCGACGGCGGTCACGGCCACCGCATCCGTCGGGGCGACGACGGCGCCGAACGCGAAGGCGGCGGCGAGGGTGATGGCGGGGATGACGAGCCAGGCGGTGAGTCCGACGGTCACCACCGTGAAGGTGACGAGACCCACCGAGAGCAGCAGGATGCTGTCGCGCCGGGCCCGCACGTCGGCGAAGGAGGTGCGGATGGCCGCCGCGAACAGCAGCGGCGGCAGCAGGCCGTAGAGGATGAGGTCGGGCTCGACCTCGATGTTCGGCACGCCCGGGATGAACGACACCACGGCGCCCACGAGCACCAGCACGACGGGCGCCGACCACCCCACGCGGCGGGAGAGCCCGGTGACCGCGACGGTCACCACGACGAACGACACGACCCACACGATCGTCCCCACGGTTTCGCCGTCCATAGAACGCAATTATGGCTGATTTGCTGCCGTGGGCGCCGTGCTTCGCGCGGCGTCCACGGGTCGTCTCGGAGCGGCCCGTCGCGTTCGTTGCCGTTGGAAGCACCCCGGCCGGGCCTGTTCGAAAACGCAAACGTGGCGGCAACCCGCCCTGTATAGGGCGCGGTCACCGCCACGTTTGCGTTTCTGAACGCCCGGGCTACGCCGCGACGGCCTCGCGGGCTGGCGTCACGTCGACCAGGTAGTGCGCGTAGGCCGGAATCGTGAGGAAGGTCGGGAAGTCCTCCTCCAGGGCCACCTGCCGCAGGATGTTCTCGGCGTCGTCGTAGCGGTCGGCGAGCGAGCGGTCGAGCCCCCGGATCACGTCGTGCAGCACGGTCTCGACGGAGGCCCGGGTGATCCGCGTGCCCTCCTCGGTCACGATGCCCTGGTGGATCCACTGCCACAGCTGCGAGCGCGAGATCTCGGCGGTGGCGGCATCCTCCATCAGGTTGTCGATCGCCGCGGCGCCGATCCCCCGCAGCCAGCTCTCGATGTAGCGGAGGGCGACCGACACGTTCGACCGCACGCCCGCATCCGTCACCCGCGGTTCGAGCGCGCTCAGATCGACGAGCTCGGCGGCCGTGACGTGCACCTCGGGGCGCTGCCGGTCGACCTGGTTGGGCGCTTCGCCGAGCACGGCGTCGAACTCGGCCCGTGCGGTGGCGATGAGATCCGGATGCGCCACCCAGGTGCCGTCGAACCCGTCGCCGGCCTCGCGCCGCTTGTCGTCGGCGACCTTCGCGAGTGCTCGCTCGGTGACCTCGGGATCGCGGCGGTTCGGGATGAAGGCACTCATGCCGCCGATGGCATGTGCTCCCCGCTTGTGGCAGGTCTGCACGAGCAGCTCGGTGTAGGCGCGCATGAACGGCACGGTCATGGTGATCTGGTCGCGGTCGGGGAAGACGTAGCTGCGGCCGCGGTCGCGGAAGGTCTTGATCATCGAGAAGATGTAGTCCCAGCGACCGGCGTTGAGGCCCGCGCAGTGGTCGCGCAGCTCGTAGAGGATCTCGTCCATCTCGTAGGCCGCCGTGATGGTCTCGATGAGCACCGTCGCGCGGATGGTGCCGCGTGCGATGCCGAGGGCATTCTCGGAGAAGGTGAAGATGTCGTCCCACAACCGGGCCTCGAGGTGGTTCTCGAGCTTCGGCAGGTAGAAGTACGGGCCGCGGCCGGCGGCGATCAGGGCCTTCGCGTTGTGGAAGAAGTACAGCCCGAAGTCCACGAGAGAGGCCGCCGCCGGCCGGGTGTGCCCGGCACGGTCGCGGTAGCCGAGGTGCTTCTCCACCAGGTGCCAGCCCCGGGGGCGCAGGATGATCGTGGGCGTCTGCGCCCCGACGCGGTACTCCTTGCCCTCGTCGCTCGTGAAGTCGACCTGCCCACGGATCGCGTCGAACAGGTTGACCTGGCCGCCGATCACGTTGTCCCAGGTGGGGCTCGTGGCGTCTTCGAGGTCGGCGAGCCAGGCCTTGGCGCCGGAGTTGAGGGCGTTGACGGTCATCTTGCGATCGGTGGGTCCGGTGATCTCGACCCGGCGGTCTTCGAGACCCGGCCCAGCGCCGGCGACACGCCACTCGGTGTTCTCGCGGATGGCGGATGTCTCGGGCAGGAAGCGCAGGTTGCGGCCGTTCTCGATGGCCTTGCGCTGGAGCATCCGGTCGTTCAGGCGCTCCTGGCGGCGACCCGCGAACTGGTCGTGCAGCCGGGCGACGAAGGCGAGCGCCTCGGGCGTGAGGATCTCGTCGAAGCGGTCGCCGTGCTCGGCGTGCACCGTGATGGTGGTCTGTGCAGACATGAGGATGTCCCTTTCGGTCGATTTAGTGGAACTGCTCGGATTCGGTCGACCCCACGAGCGCGAGCGTTGCGCTGTCGGGGTTCAGGGCCGTGGCGATTCGATCGAAATAGCCGGTGCCGACTTCGCGCTGGTGGCGCGTCGCCGTGTAGCCGTCGGCCTCGGAGGCGAATTCGGCCTCCTGCAGCTCGACGTAGGCGCTCATGTGCCGCTCGCCATAGCCGCGGGCGAGCGTGTACATGGAGTGGTTGAGGGCGTGGAAGCCCGCGAGGGTGATGAACTGGAACGCGTAGCCCATCGCCGCGAGCTCGCGCTGGAAGCTCGCGATCTGCTCGTCGTCGAGCTTCGACTTCCAGTTGAAGGAGGGCGAGCAGTTGTAGGCGAGGAGCTTGCCGGGGAACTGTTCGTGGATGACCTCCGCGAAGCGGCGGGCCAACTCGATGTCGGGCTCGGACGACTCGACCCAGAGCAGGTCGGCGTACGGCGCGTAGGCGAGTCCGCGGGCCAGCACCGTCTCGATGCCGGGCGTCGTGCCGTAGAAGCCCTCGGGGGTGCGGGTTCCGTCGAGGAAGGGACGGTCGCGCTCGTCGACGTCACTCGTGATGAGGTTGGCGGCGAGCGAATCGGTGCGGGCGATGATGACGGTGGGCACCCCGGCGACGTCGGCGGCGAGGCGGGCGGCGTTGAGCGTGCGGATGTGCTGCGACGTCGGGATGAGCACCTTGCCTCCCATGTGCCCGCACTTCTTCTCGCTGGCCAGCTGGTCTTCCCAGTGCACGCCCGCGGCGCCGGCCTGGATCATCGACTTCATGAGCTCGTAGGCGTTGAGGGGTCCGCCGAAGCCGGCCTCTGCATCCGCGACGATGGGGGCGAGCCAGTCGATGTCGCTCTCGGCGTCGCCCGTCTCGGCGAACTCGATCTGGTCGGCGCGCAACAGCGCGTTGTTGATGCGGCGTACGACGGCCGGCACGGAGTTGGCCGGGTAGAGGCTCTGGTCGGGGTAGGTCTGTCCGCTCAGGTTGGCGTCGGCGGCGACCTGCCAGCCCGAGAGGTAGATGGCCTTGAGGCCGGCGCGCACCTGCTGAACGGCCTGGTTGCCGGTGAGCGCGCCGAGGGCGGCGACCCAGCTGTCTTCTTGGTGGATGAGGTTCCACAGGTTCTCGGCCCCGCGGGCGGCGAGGGTGTTGTCTTCGGCCACTCGTCCGCGCAGGGCCACGACGTCTTCGGCGCTGTAGTCGCGCTGAATGCCGTTCCAGCGGGCGTCGGTCTTCCACGACGTCTCGAGCTCGGCGGCGGTCTGGATCTGGTCTCCGGGGCGGGTGGTCATCTCTCGACTCCAATGTCTTCGACTGCGGTCGCAGCGGGAAAAGCTGCTTGGGTTCGACTCTGCGGCCTCCACAACCTTTCCGTTCGGGATTCGTCGCCAGAATTAGGCGCGTTCTTCTGCTTTCTCGAAGAAGTGGGGGTCGGTGTGGTGAGAGGACCCCTGCGCACCCCTGTACGGTGAGCGGGCGGGAGCAACGACAGACGTCGGCGCTACGCGGATCTACGGGGGTAGTCCATGCGCGCACGCACCGGAACACGATCAGCGGCGTCGATCGCCGCATTCGCGCTGCTCGGGGGCGGCGCGCTGCTGGTCGCCGCGCCGGCGCACGCGGCCGAGCCGGGAGACGCGGCCTCGATCGGCGGTGTGGCCTCCGCCCAGATCGCCCTCGGGCCGTTCCAGCTCGTGACGGATGACATCATCGGCGAGTTGGCCCAGAAGGAGCCCGGGTCGAACTCTGCGACGTTCGTCGACCAGACGCTGCTCACCTCGGGTCAGAACCCCGACTTCGCCGAGATCGTGATCGGCACGGTCGACACCGCCGTGAACAGCGACGAGAGCGGCTCCGACGCCTCCGCGATCATCGGCGACTCGACCTTCTCCCTCTTCGGCGTCACCATGGTGAGCGTCGAGATCGCGAGCGCCGCCGTGTCCTGCCCGGTTGACGGAGCTCCCGAGTTGTTCGCCGAGACCGACGATCTGACCGTGCTCGGCAGCCCCGTCACGCTCTCCGATGGGGCGCCCACCGCTACGCGCTCCGTGCAACTCCCCTCCGACGTTCCCACGCCCGATCCCACCGACGGGGACGCCACGGTGGATCTGAGTACTCTCGCGGCGACCGTCGTGATCGGTCAGGTGAAGGAGGTGGACGGCCAGGCGATCTCCGTCGCGCTCTCTGCCGCGGTGCTCATCGATGGAACCTACGGCAGCCAGGTGTTCGACCGCCAGAACATCGCCAGCTTGACGCTCGCCGAGACCGGTTGCCGGGAGCCCGCTGCGGCACTGTCGATCGCCGGGGTCTCGCCCGCCAGCGGCAGCACTGTCGGCGGTGAGACCGCCACGATCACCGGCAGCGGCTTCGTCGAGGGCACGACGGTGAGCTTCGGCAGCAACGCCGCCACCGGCGTCGTGATCGACCCGAGCGGCGACTCGCTCACCGCGATCGTTCCCGCCGGCACCGCCGGCGTAGCGAGCATCACGGTGACGAACCCGGATGGCGCGACCGCGACGCTCGCCTCGGCCTATGACTACGCGGCCCCCGCCATATCGATGCCGGCCGCGGTCGAGCCCGGCTCGCCCACGCTTGCCGACACCGGTTCGGATGTCACGCCGCTCGTGACGGGCGCCGCGGGAGCACTGCTGCTGGGCGCGCTGCTCGCCACACTCGCACGGGCTCGCCGCCGCCGCGCGTGATCGCCCACCCTGTGGGTCGCCCGAATTGCCACCTGAATTCGGCTTTTCAGCGGCATTCCTCCCCCTTCACACCAGATCGCGGCGAAAATTCACAGCTTCTTCTGTTTTTCTGAAGAACTGGGGGTGAGAAGCTGTCTCCATGTCCCCACAGCTCCCCGAGCGCGTCGATGATGATGACATGCTCGATTCGCTCACCATCGGCCGCCGCATCCGCCAACTCCGCTCCGATCGCGGACTCACGCTCGACGATCTCGGCGCCGCTATCGGCCGCGCCCCCTCACAGGTCTCGGTGATCGAGAACGGCAAGCGCGAGCTGAAGCTCGGTGAACTGCAGCGCTTCGCGCGGATCTTCGACATCAGCGTCGACCAGCTGCTCTCGGCGGAGCCGCCATCGCGGCGGGCGGCGCTGGAGATCGCGCTGGAGCGGGCGCAGCGCGGTCCGTTGTTCGCATCGCTGAACCTGCCGGCGCTGCCGGTGCGCAAATCGCTCAGCGACGATGCGATCGAGACGATCCTGGGCCTGCACCGCGAGCTGGAGCGGGTGCACAACGAGCGCGCGGCCACGCCCGAGGAGGCGCGGCGGGCGAACACGTCGCTGCGCAAAGCGATGCGCCAGCGCCACAACTACTTCGCCGAACTCGAGCAGACGGCGGCGTCGCTCCACGCGGCGGTCGGGCACGCGGGTGGGCCGTTGTCGCAGCGCCTGGTCTCCGACCTGGCATCCCACCTCGGCTTCACCCTGCACTACGTGGGCGACCTCCCCGGCTCCACCCGGTCGGTGACCGATCTGCGCAACGGCCGCATCTACGTGCCGCTCGGCCAGTCAGCCGACGCCGATCCGCGCTCCGTGGTGCTGCAGGCCCTGTCGTCGCACGTGCTGAAGCACGGCGAGCCGGCCGACTACGCCGAGTTCCTCGAGCAGCGCGTCGAGACCAACTACCTCGCGGCAGCCCTGCTCGTGCCCGAGAAGGGTGCGGTCGACATCCTGTTGCAGGCGAAGGAGGCACGGGAGCTCTCGGTAGAAGACCTACGCGACGCCTTCGGCGTGAGCTACGAGACGGCAGCGCACCGCTTCACGAACCTGGCCACGCACCACCTCGACATCCCCGTGCACTTCCTGAAGGTGCACGAGAACGGCACCCTGTCGAAGGCGTACGAGAACGACAACGTCGCCTTCCCGACGGATGCGTTGGGCTCGGTCGAGGGGCAGACGGTGTGCCGTTTCTGGAGCGCCCGTCGCGTGTTCGACGTGGAGGACCGTTTCAGCCCGTACCACCAGTACACCGACAAGCCGACGGGCACCTACTGGTGCACCTCGCGCATCCAGCCGGGTGCGACCGGCCAGTTCTCGGTGTCGGTGGGAACGGCCTTCGCCCACGCGAAGTGGTTCCGCGGTCGCGACACCGCGAACCGCTTCACCTCCACCTGCCCCGACGAGTCCTGCTGCCGGCGACCGCCCGCAGCGCTCACCGCCGCCTGGGCCGGCCAGTCGCATCCGTCGGCGCGCCTGAACTCATCCCTGCTCGCCGCGATGCCCACGACCGGATTCACCGGCGTCGACACCACGGAGGTCTTCGAGTTCCTCGAGCGCCACGCGCCGGCGGAGTCGTAGTCCGGCAGACGATCCGAGCAGCAACGCAGCTCGAGCCGCTTTACGCCGGCCGCCGACTCACTGGGCAGGTTGGGCGAGGCGGAGCTCGAGCCCGAGATCGTTGAGCGACGCGCGCGCATCGAGGCGCAGGTCTGCATCGGTGACGACGCTGTCGAGGGCGTCGAGAGGCGCCACCTTGAACCGTTCGAAGGTGCCGAACTTCGTGCTGTCCGCGAGGAGCACACACGACGACGCCGCCGCCATGGCCGCCTTCTTCAGCACCACCTTGTCGGTGGCCGGAGTGGTGACGCCGTGCGCCAGATCCCACGTGCCGGTGCTCAGGAAGGCGAGGTCGAGGCTGATGGATCCGAGCGTGGCCGCAGCGAGGCTGCCGCTCGACGATCCGCTCGAGACGTCGACGACGCCTCCCGTGTGGATCGTCTCGATGCTGGGGTAGTCGAGCAGAGTGGTGACCACGAAGAAGTCGTTGGTCACCACGGTGAGGCCGCGGCGGGTGGCCAGAAAGGGCACGACCGCCTCGCAGGTGGTGCCGGCATCCAGGAAGACGACCATGTCATCCTGCACGAGTGTGGCGGCGAGTTCGGCGATCGCCCGTTTGCGAGGGAGTTCCAGCCCGGCCCGGGAGGCGCGCTCCCGTGGTGGCTCGGAGCCCTTCCATTCGCTGAGCCGCACGCCGCCTTGAACGGAGACCACCTGACCGCCCTCCTCGAGCGCGGCGATGTCGCGTCGCACGGTCATGTGCGAGACACCGAGGAGGTCGACGATGTGCCGGATGCTCAGCACGCCCGCGCTCCGGAGCAACCGCAGGATCTCCTGGTGGCGCTGCTCGGGGATGAGAGGCGGGGCGGTACTCACGAGCTAGAGCCTAACGCCCGGCGAGACCAATTCGGGAGAATGTGTGAATGTTTGTGAATCCATGAGCTATTGTGATCCTCAATGTTAAGCAAATTCGACGTGCTGCGCACGATCCACGACACCGGTGCCGTCCTGATCATCCGTCTCGACAGCGCCGACGAAGCCCTCCACGTCGCGAGGGCCGCCATTGCGGGCGGCTTCCGCGCGCTCGAGATCACCCTCTCGGTGCCGGATGCGCTGGGCGTCATCCGCACGCTCTCCACCGAATACGCCGACCAGGGTGTCGCCATCGGTGCGGGCACGGTGCTCGATGCCGAAGCCGCGTTCGCCTGCGTACAAGCCGGAGCGCGCATCCTCGTGAGCCCGAATCTCGACCCGGGCATGATCCGCACGGCGGCGCGCTACCAGGCCGTGTCGATCAGCGGCGCGTTCACGCCCACCGAGATCGTCGACACCCTGTCGGCGGGCGCTGACATCGTGAAGCTCTTCCCCACCGAGATCGTCGGGCCCGAGTACCTCAAGACGGTCAGAGCCCCCCTCGCACAGGCTCCGATCCTGCCTGCCGGCGGAGCGACGCCGGAGAACGTGGGCGCCTGGTTCGCCGCCGGGGCCGTGGCCGTCGGCGTCGGCAGCGCCGTCACGAAGGCCGCCCGACCCGACGGCGACTACTCGAAGGTCACGCGCGCCGCCGAGGCCTTCCTCGCAGCCATCGCGGCCGCCCGAGCCTGACCGAACATCCCGACCCACCACGAACCACACACAAAGGAGTGAATGGCATGAGCCAGACGACCACGGAGGCACCCGTCCTCAGCAAGGCCGAGAAGAAGACCGTCAGGATCCGTTGGTTCCTCGTCGGCTTCCTCATCCTGGGCGGGGTGGTGAACTACCTCGATCGCTCGACGCTCAGCGTGGCGAACACGACGATCGCCCAGGAGTTCCATCTCGATGCCCTCCAGATGGGACTCCTGCTCTCGGCGTTCTCCTGGCCGTACGCGATCGCCAACCTGCCCGCCGGTTACCTCGTCGACAAGTTCGGGCCCAAGAAGATGTTCGCGTTCGCCGCGGGCGCGTGGTCGCTCGTGTCGATCGTCACCGCTGCCGCCAACTCCTTCGGTTTCCTCTACGCGGCCCGGGTGGCGCTCGGAATCGCCGAGTCGCCCTTCTTCACCTCGGCGCTCAAGGTCAATGAGCGCTGGTTCAACAAGAAGGAGCGCGCCCTCCCGGTGTCGCTCGTGAACACCGGTTCGCAGATCGCCAACGCGATCGCGCCGCCACTGCTCACCTTCCTGCTGCTCACGATGAGCTGGAGAGGCATGTTCATCATCGTCGGCGTGCTGGGCGTCGTGATCGCACTCGTCTGGCTGCGCATCTACCGCGACCCCACGCTCAAGGAGCAGGCGCTCATCAAGGGCGCGGAAGCCGAAGCGAGGATCGTGGCGACCAAGGAGAAGGTCGGCTGGGGGCAGCTGTTCAAGTACCGCAACACCTGGTTCATGATCCTGGGCGCCTTCGGCATCTTCTACACCGTCTGGGTCTACCTCACCTGGCTGCCGAGTTACCTGCAGACCGCCCGCGGATTCAGCCTCGCCGAGAGCGGCTGGCTCGCCTCGCTGCCCTTCCTCTGCGGCATCATCGGCGTGATCTTCGGAGGCTGGCTCTCCGGTCGCCTCGTGGGCCGGGGTGTCAACACCGTGCGCGCCCGCAAGATCCCCATCGTCGGCGGCGCCCTGCTGGCCGCCGCAGCCGTGCTCCCCGTGGCCTACGTCGACAACACCGCGTTGGCGATCGTGCTGCTCTCGGTCGGCTACTTCGCGTCGCAGGTGCCGATCGGATGCCTGTGGACGCTCGCCTCCGACGTCGCGCCCTCCAATCAGGTGGCCTCGCTCGGCGCCATCCAGAACTTCGGCGGATTCATCGGCGCCGCAGTCGCGCCCGTGGTCACCGGTGCGATCCTCGCCTCCACCGGCGGCAACTACACTCTCGTGTTCCTCATCGGGGGCGTGCTGCTGCTCGTCGGTGCGCTCTCGTACGGGCTGTTCGTCAAGGAGCGCCCTGTCGCGCCGAACGAGCCCGTGGCGACGGCGTAGCCTGACGTCATGGGCAGCACCCTGTACTTCGTGATCGGGCCGGCGGGCTCCGGCAAGTCGACGGTGAGCACGCTGATCGCCCAGCGGATGCACGCGGCCTACCTCGACAAGGACTCGGTGGCGACCTTCTTCACCGAGGCCTTGCTCGAGGCGGCCGGCACCGACAAGCACGAACGCGACAACAACGAGTACTACCAGCGCGTGGTGATGGATCTGGAGTACCGCACGCTGTTGCGGCTCGCCGGCGACAACCTCCGCCTCGGCAACGCAGTCGTGCTCGATGCCCCGTTCGTGCGCTACTTCCCGCGCGACGACTTCCTGGAGAAGGCGGCCGCGGAGCACGACTGGCCGAACGATGTCGAGATCGTGGTGGTGCACGTGACGGTCGAAGGTTCCCGGGTGAAGAACCGGGTGGATGCCCGCGGCTACGAACGCGACGCGTGGAAGCTCGCCCACTGGGACGAGTTCTGGGCGGCGGCGCAGGCCTCGGAGTGCCGCTGGCGGGGTGCCCACCACATCCTCTTCGACAACAGCGCCGATGGGGCGGCCGGCAACCTCGAGCAGACCCTGGCAGCCTTCACCGCCACACCCTGAGCCCCACCGAACGCCTTGTCGCCGAATCTCTCGTCGACAGCGATTCGACACGATGGTTTCAACGCCAGCCGACGTCAGTCACGCGGCGATCCGGTCAGGCGTGCTCGACCGGCAGCCACAGCTCGCACGTCGCCGTGCTGAAGTCCTCCGCGCGCTCGATCACCGCGACGATCGAGGGGCCGGGCCGCAGACGCCAGGGATTCGACGGAAACCACTCCGTCGCCGTGGCCGCCCACACGGTCTGCAGCGCCGCGGGGTACTCTCCTTCGCTGCGGAAGACCGCCCACATCCCAGCCGGCACGTCGATGCGGTCGAGGTCTTCTGGCACGGGCGTCACCTCCGAGACGGCGACCCCGTGCAGATACGTCAGGTCGCTCCCCTCCCGGTAGTCCGGGTCGACATCCGCGCTCACCTGCAGCAGCCCCGCGGGTTCGGTGTCGCTGAGGTGCTTGAGCCGCGCGTGCTCCGACATCGGCAGCGAGGCGATGTGAGCTTGGATGCGCGGATTGACCCCTTTGTGGATGAGCGGCACGCGGGCGGCATGCCCGACGAAGCGGAATGCGGGTCGTTCGAGGAGGCGAGTTTCCATGATGATGTTCCCTTCGACGGTCAGGCGGAACCTGATCTGCGGTTGCATGCGAAGGGGGCCGCCGTCTCGCCGCGCGTCGCCGGGGCTGACACCGTGCACGGAGCGGAACGCCCTCCCGAACGCCTCGGTCGACCCGTACCCGAATCGCACCGCGAGACCGAGCAGTTCGTCGCCGTGCAGAACCTCCGTTGCGGCGACCGTCATGCGACGCCGGCGGATGTACTCCGACAGCGGCATCCCGGCCAGCGACGAGAACATCCGCCGCAGGTGGTACTCGGTCGTGCCGAGCCCGCGCGCCAGCTCCCCTACGTCGATCTCGCTCGTGAGGCGCTCCTCGACCAGCTCGACCAGCCTGTTCAGCTCAGCGATCACAGCTCCCCTTTCGCCCTCAACACTCCCAGCCGGCCTCACTCGGCACCCTACTATCGCGGTCCGATCCGATCGCGGGGCGCAGCTGATCGTCACGAGCACGCTCTGGCGGCCCAAAGCCCGGATCAGTCGCAGATGTCGAAGACCACGTCCCAGGTCGAGGTCTGGAGGAGACGCACCGTGCGCGGACCGTCGGGAGACGGCGCGACCTGGAACACGAGGTAGCGGCCGTCGACCGGCCCGGAGACGTAGGTGGTGAACCCCATCGTGTCGTCGTACTTGGAAAAAGTCTGCCGGAGGTCGGGGTAGGCGGCGATGAGGTCATCTTCCGACGAGCCGAGGCGGATGCCCGCCGGAGTCGACGGCGAGTCGGGCAGCGGTGAGCTGGCGACGCCTCGTGTGTGGAACTCCGCGTAGGTGAGCACCGGGTCGTCCACCGGGGTCGCGCGCGCGTCGGCCTGTGTCAGGGCCACGCTCACGTCCACCGAGTTCTCATCCTGGTCCCTGAACAGATAGAAGCCGGAGGGGCAGTCGATCGGCGACGGGTTCGGCTGCAGACCCGCGGCCTCGGCGAACGGTGCTATCGGGTCACCCACCAGGAGACTGCCCGCCTGGCTGTAGTCGATGATCCAGGTTCCGGGATCAAGGGGATCAACTACGGGCTCCGGTGGCGTGACAGGTGCAGAGGCCTCCGGAGACGGCGTCGCAGTCGGTGTGCTGGGTGGCGCCTGGGTGGGCGTGACGGTAGCGACGGGTGCGGGTGGCCCATCGAACGGATTCGGGATGAGGCCCGTCGCCAGGGCTGCTCCGCCTCCTCCGATCACCAGGAGGCTCAGCAGAGCGATGGTGATGCCCAGAGTGCGGCGGCGCACTGTCGCCCATTGCTGCCGGGCGACGGCCGACTCGGGCGCATCCTGGAGCGCAGCGGTCATCACGGAGCTGCGCATGGTCACGAGCAGGCGGGCGAGCTCGTCGCCGGCCGGAGGATCAGTTCTCATCGTCGGTCACCACCTTCCTGAGTCGCGTTCTGGATCTCAGTACGCGCTGCTTCACAGCACCCACCGTCAGACCCAGCTGTTCGGCCGCTTCGGCGTAGGAGCGGCCTTCGATCAAGCACAGCTCGCACACCCTGCGGTCGATCGCGGGGAGCTTCTCGATCTCCGCCATCACCCACCGCAGCTGATCGCGCGCGTCGTCGCCATCCCCGCCTTCGACTCCGCTTCCGGATGTCGCGAGCAGGTCATCACGCAATTCGTCTGCCCGGTGCTTGGCCCGGAGCCGCTGAAGATTGAGAGCGTGATTGCGGCAGGTCACCAGGAGCCAGGGCAGCAGCGACTCCTGCGGGATCGAGGCGCCCCGACGCCAGGCCGTGAGGAACGTGTCCTGCACGAGCTCCTCCACGTCGCGGCGATCGGATGCCAGCGCCCAGGCGTACCGGGTCACAGCCGACGCGTGTCGGTCGAAGACGGCACCCAGCGCTTCGGGCTCGCCGCGAGCCAGTCGCTCGAGCAGCGCGGCATCGGTCATTCCGCTGTCATCCACAGGCACCCCCATACCCTAGAGATGTCGCGGAACGCGGAAAAGTCACACGACCGGGAAAGCCTATGTGGGCTATGTCAATTCACAGTGGATGATCAGAGGCACCAGGTTACGCAATACGGATGTGTGCTCATGTTTTCCCTCGGTAGCCCAACGTCGCACGACAGAGCCGCCCCATGAGCAGTCTGTTCATCGATGAGAGCAAGAGACAACGGCGCACCGCTTCACGGACCTGGCCACGGAGCACCTGGGCATCCCGGTGCACTCCTGGACGGTGCACGAGTCGGGCACCATCTCGAAGGCCTACGAGAACGACAGCGCGCAGTTCCCCACGGATGCGCCCGGTCTCCGCGCGAGGCTCGGAGGGCTAAGCCGGTCGGATCTCGCCCGAACCCCGTTTGATCAGACGGGTCGGGACGATGAAATCCCGGGCGGGCTCCGACTCACCATCGAGGCGCTCGAAGATGCGGCGAGCGGCGATGGCGCCGATGGCCGATGGGTCCTGGGCGACGACGGTCACTGCCGGCGAGAGCAGCGAGGCCATCGGGACATCGTCGAAACCCACGAGCGCCACCCGCTCCGACGCCCCCTGCGCGCGCAGGGCGATGATGGCGCCGATGGTGATGAGGTTCTGAGCGCTGAAGATCGCTGTGGGAGGGTCGTCGAGCGCCAGCAGCTCGTTCACGGCGAGCTCGGCCTGCGCCTCCTCTCCCAGGTTCTCGATCACGAGCCGCGGATCGGGTGCGACCCCCTCGAGCCTCAGGGCGTCGAGGTATCCGCGCTTGCGCTCCTTGGCGGTGTAGATCTCCTCGCTGTCACCGAGGAAGGCGATGCGGCGATGGCCGGCTGCGAGCAGGTGTCGGGTCCCGCGCGCGGCGCCTTCGAGATTGTCTGTCAGCACCGTGTCGGCGATCAGCCCGTTCGGCTTCCGGTCGACGAACACCACCGGCATGCCCTGCTCGAGTTGAGGGCCGAGATAGGCCTGGCTGCGCTGGATCGTGGTGAGGATGAGTCCATCGACGCGTCGGCGCAGGAACGCCTCGACGGAAGCCCGCTCGCGCTCGGGGTCGTCGTCGAGGCTCGAGGCGAACACGGCGACATGCCGCTGGATCGCCGCGTCCTCGACCGCGCGGTGCACTGCTGCGGAGAACGGGTTGGCGACACTGCCGACGAGAAGGCCGAGGGTGTCGGTGCGGCGGTCGGCGCGGCGGAGGTTCCCGGCTTGCACGTCGGGCTGGTACTGCAGCTGCTCGGCGGCCCGCATGACCCTCGCGATGGTGTCGGCCGAGACGTAACGCTCTTGGTTGATCACTCGCGACACGGTCTTCACGCCGACGCCGGCGAGATCGGCGACATTCTTCATGGTCGGACGCTTTCGAGGCATGCCACTTTCTGATAACGATGTCATAAACGCGCTTTCTGATTGCTTCTCAGGGTTGACTCTACTAGGCGAACCCGTCTATACCTAGATCTGACATCGTTGTCGGAGACGACAGGTCTCCCGATTGCAGAAGAGGACTTCAATGAAGAATCGCACATCGACGACCGCCCGGCTGGGAAGCCTGGCCTCCATCGCACTCGTGGCCTCTGTCGGTCTCGCCGCCTGTTCCAGCGGCAGTGGAGGCGGCGGTAGCACCGACTCCACCTCGGCCGGCGACGTCGGCGTGACGCTGATCGTCAAGACCACCACCAACCCCTTCTTCGTCGCCATGGAAGACGGGGCGAAAGCCGCCGCCGAGAAGGCGGGGGTGAACCTCACCCTGGCAGCCGGCAAGGAGGACGGCGACGAGGACACCCAGATCCAGGCCATCGAGAACGCCATCTCCAAGGGCGACAAGGGCATCCTGATCACGCCGAACGGTCCCTCCGTCGTCGACGCGATCCAGAAGGCCCGGGATGCCGGGCTCTACGTCATCGCTCTGGACACGCCACCCGACCCCGCGGACGCCGTCGACATCACCTTCGCCACCAACAACTTCGCCGCCGGCGAGTCGATCGGCACCTGGACGGCGGCTCAGCTGAACGGCAAGAAGGCCACCATCGCCCTGCTCGACCTCTTCGACGACAAGGTCGTCTCGGTCGACTACAACCGCGACCAGGGCTTCCTCACCGGAATGGGCATCGACACGGCGGATGACCAGAAGAACGGCGACGAGGCAGCCACCGGCTCCTACAGCGGCGGTGAGTACGAGATCGTCGGCAATGAGGCCACCAATGGCGCCGAAGACGGCGGCCGCACCGCGATGGAGACCCTGCTGTCGAAGAACTCCGACATCAACGTGGTCTACACGATCAACGAGCCGGCCGCCTACGGCGCCTACCAGGCCCTGCAGGCCGCCGGCAAGGAGAAGGACGTGCTGCTGGTCTCGATCGACGGCGGCTGCGCCGGCGTGAAGAACGTCGAAGAGGGCATCATCGGCGCCACCGCCCAGCAATACCCGGTCAAGATGGCCGAACTCGGCGTCGAGGCCATTGCGAAGCTGGCGACCGACGGCACCGCCCCCGAGACCACGAAGGGTCTCGACTTCTTCGACACCGGCTCGGCCCTCGTGACCGACACCCCCGTCGACGGCCTGGACAGCATCACCTCCGCCGACGCGAGCAAGATCTGCTGGGGCGAGTGACCGATTGATCTGGGGCGCGCCACGGCGCGCCCCAGATCCCGCCCCCCTTCATCTCCACCAGAAAGGCTCTCGTGAGCACTCCAACTCCGGCGTCGAATCCGCCGACCTCCTCGCTCGACCTGGCGACCGAGTTCCTCGATCGCCGCACACCCCTCGACCGCATCCGCGGTGTGCTGCACCGCTACCCCGCTGTCAGCCCGGCCGTGGTGCTCGTCATCGCCGTGATCGTCTTCGGCATCCTGAACGACCGCTTCCTCGCCCCGGCCAACCTCTCGCTGATCACTCAGCAGGTCGCCGTGGTCGGCACTCTCGCGGTCGCCCAGACCCTGATCATCCTGACCGCGGGCATCGACCTGTCGGTGGGGGCCGTGATGGTTCTCGCATCGATGGTGATGGCGCAGACGGCCACGCAGAACGGAGTTCCCGCTCTGCTCGCGCTGCTCCTGGGCCTGCTCGTCGGCATCGCCGCCGGCCTGTTCAACGGCCTGCTCGTCACCCGGCTCAAGCTGCCGCCCTTCATCGTCACCCTCGGCACGCTCAACATCTTCGTGGCGCTCACCCTGCTCTACTCCGCGGGTTCCACGGTGCGCGGCGGCGACATGCCCGCCCTGCTCACCTGGACGGGGCAGACCTTCGACATCCTCGGCGTGCGCTTCAGCTTCGGCGTGGTGATCATGCTGCTGCTCTACGTGATCGTGGCGCTCATCCTGGGCAAGACCGCCTGGGGCCGCCACGTCTACGCCGTCGGCGATGACAAGGAAGCCGCCCGCCTGGCCGGAATCAGCGTCAACCGGGTGCTGCTCAGCGTGTACCTCGCCGCTGGCGCCATCCTGGCCATCGGCGCGTGGATCCAGATCGGCCGCACCAACGCCGCCAGTCCCAACGCGGGCGCCGACCTCAACCTCGACTCCATCACCGCCGTCGTGATCGGCGGCACGAGTCTCTTCGGCGGTCGCGGCACCGTGTGGGGCACGCTGCTCGGCGCGCTCATCGTGGGCGTGTTCCGCAACGGGCTCTCCCTCGCCGGCCTCGACGTGCTCTACCAGACGCTCGCCGTGGGTGTGCTCATCATCGTGGCCGTAGCCGTCGACCAGTGGATCAGAAAGGTACGCAAGTGACCATCACCGAGAACACTGCTCCCGAATCGGCCACGCGCACGCCGGTGTTGCAAGCCCGCCGCCTCGTGAAGACCTTCGGCCGCGTGGTCGGTCTCGACGGCGTGAGCCTCGAACTCTACCCCGGCGAGGTTCTCGCCATCATCGGCGACAACGGAGCCGGCAAGTCGACGCTCATCAAGTGCCTCACCGGCGCCGAGATCCCGGATGAGGGCGAGCTCTTCCTCGACGGCAAGAAGGTCACCTTCAAGCGGCCCCAGGACGCCCGCGCAGCGGGGATCGAGACGGTCTACCAGAACCTCGCCGTCTCCCCCGCTCTCGATGTCGCCTCGAATCTCTACCTCGGTCGGGAGATGCGGAGATCCGGCATCCTGGGCTCGGTGTTTCGAGTGCTCGACACCGCGGGAATGCGGAAGGCTGCGAAGGAAGAGCTCACGAACCTCGGAATCTCGACGCTGCAAGACGTGACCGTGCCCGTCGAGAACCTCTCCGGAGGTCAGCGTCAGGCCGTGGCGGTGGCGCGGGCCGCAGCATTCGGGTCGAAGGTCGTGGTGCTCGACGAGCCCACCGCAGCGCTCGGGGTGCGGGAGTCGAACCAGGTGCTCGAGCTCATCCGCAACCTGCGCGATCGAGGGGTGCCGGTCATCCTGATCAGCCACAACATGCCGCACGTCTTCGACGTTGCCGACCGCATCCACATCCAGCGGCTCGGCAAGCGCGCGGCGACGATCACCCCGCAGTCGCACTCGATGACCGACGCGGTGGCGATCATGACGGGCGCGGCCACGGCGTGAGCGGGCGGAGGGTGCTCTTCGCCGAGTTCACCGCACTGCCGGGCGAGGAGGAAACCGTGGCTGCGCTGCTGGCCGGCTTCGCCGTGCAGGTGCGAGCGGAACGCGGGTGCGTCGAGTTCGCCCCGTTCCGGCTGGCCGAACAGCCGACGCGCTTCTTCGTCTACGAGGTCTATCGCGACGACGACGCCTTTGCAGCACACATCGGCACTCGCCACGGACTCGAATTCAACGCCCGGCTCGGGCCGCTGATCGTCGAGGACGGATCGCAGCTCACCTGGCTCCAGCCCCTCGGGAGCTGACCACGACAGACGGCTCTGCTCGCGAACGACGGCTCCGGCCGCGGTCCTGCTCGCGGGCAGAGCCGTCACCACGCCTGAAAGGCCCGACCCGTGTCCCACTTCCCCACCTCCGTCGTCGCGATCGGGCTCGCCCGCCTCGGCCGGCGCGTGACGCTGATCACCCGCATCGGGGTGACACGCCGACGCGGGTTCCGGATCAGTCGCAGATGTCGGAGCCGGTCGAGATCTGACGGGGGCGCACGGTCGCAATCGTCATCGCGTGTCACCGATGCTGCAAGGCTGCAACGACGAGTTCGACACGCTGCCGCACCACCTCGTCAGCGAACTCGTCAACTCCGCGACCGCTTCGCCGGAGCCGTCGCCGCAGTCGAACGCGAGGCGCGGCGGGCCAGCGGGGCTGCGATGAGGTGCTCGACCGTGGGCGGGGACTGGGAGAGGGCGCGTGCGGCGTCAACGATTTCTGCGTCGTAGCCGGTGGTGCGGCTGTGGTGCTGGCTGAGGTGCTCCTGCCAGCTGCCCACCTCGAAGGCCTCGATCAGGTAACCGGGATGCTCGCGGTCGTCATAGACATTCCAGCTGCGGGCACCGGTGCGTCGCCGGCTCTGCTCCACCGCGCGCATCGTCGCGAGGAACGAGTCCCGGTCGCCGGGAGCGATCTCGTAGCGCACGATCACGAGCGTGGACCCTTTGGGGTCGGGACTCCGATCATCCGCTTCGACGCCGTCGTCAGTGTCGTCTCCCGGCAGTGGCGTGGCGACCGGCGGCACGTCGGTGAGGGGCATCGGGAACGATGCGCGGTTCTTGTTCGCGGTGGGATGCAGCGGCAGGAGGAGCAGTAGCGCCGCGCCGAGCACCACCACGGCGCCCGCCCCGGCCATCGTCTGAGCCGTGCCGAACACGCTTCCGAGGGCGCCGATCACGGCCGCACCGAGTGCCGTGCCCCCGAAGAGCACCAGCTGGTACACCGAGAGCCCTCGGGTGCGCACCCATCCCGGCAAGAACGCCTGCACCGTGCCGTTGAGCGTCGCGATCACCCCGATCCACGAGAGGCCGACGAGCACGAGCACGGGGAGGGTGACCCAGAGCGATGTCGACAGCGCGGTGGCGGCGATCCCCACCCCGTACGCGGCGCTGGTGAGCATCACGAGCCGGTTCGTTCCGAGAACGGCCCGTGCGCGGGGAATGATGAAGGCGCCGCCGATCGAGCCGACCCCGAGAGCGGCTAGGAGGATGCCGTACCCGTTGGAGTCGAGGCCGAGCCGGCCGCTCGCGAGCACGGGCAGGAGCGCCCAGAGCGCATTGGCCGGGATGATGAAGATCAGGAGCTGCACGTACATGCGCCGCACCACCCCGGCGTGGAACACGTAGCGGAGGCCCGCCCGGGTGGCCGCCATGAACGGCTCACGTTCGGTGACGGGCGCCTTGTATCCGCGGTACAGCGCGAGCACGAGCAGCAACCCGGCGAAGCTCAGGGCGTTGAGGGCGAACACGAACGGGATGCCCCACGACCCGATGACGATCCCGGCCACGGCGGGCCCGATCGCCCTGGCGACATTGACCCCGATCGACGACAACGATGCGGCATCGGCGATGAGCGCCTTCGGCACCACCCCGGGCACGAAGGCCTGATAGGCGGGCAGCTGGATGGCCGAGGCGACCCCGAGCGCGAAGGTGAAGGCGAGCAGGAGGGCTGGGGTCATGGAGCCGGTCGCCGTGAGCACGGCGAGCGCGGCGGCCACGAGGGCTTGCGCCGATTGCACGCCGATGAGCAGGACGCGCTTGTTCGCGAACTCCCCGAGGACGCCGGCCGGAATACCGAACAGCAGCACCGGGGCGGCCGCGGCGGTCGACACGAGCGCGATGATCGCGGGCGAGGCGTTCTGTTCGACCAGGAACCATTGAGCGCCGACGGTCTGCATCCAGCCGCCGATGTTGCTCACGACGTCGGCGATCCACAGCCACCGGAAGATGGTGACCGCGAGCGGAGCCAAGGGGCCGGAGGGTCTTGCCGCAGACGGGGCGGCGGTCGCACTGCTCACGCGGGCGCCGACGGTGCTCGGAGGTCGAGAGCCTCGGCCAGGAAGGCGAGCGAGCCAGGCAGCGCGTCGGCCAGGTAGCCCTCCGCATGCCGCGTGCTCGGGATGAGCTGGAGCGTGCTCGCCACACCGACCGCCGCCAACGCGTGCTGCAGGGCGGCCGGGTCGGTCACCGGCACGAACTCGGCAAGGGAGTTGGCGAGGTAGACCGGTCCGGTGCTCGCCGTCACCCGGGTCGTCGTGGTCGCATCGGGCAACCGCAGGCGGTCTCCGCCCACCTCCTGCAGGATGACCCAGCGCAGGAACGCGTCATCCCGGCCCGTCTGGTTGATGTCGGCACTCCGCATCGCGTCGAGATCCTGCGCCGTGGGCGCCGCCGCGGTGGCGTCGGTCGAGCGGATGATGCCCTCGAGGTCGAAGATGCCCGACCAGCTCACGGCGGGGCATCCTGTGGCGATGGCCGCCTCGACCACGAGGTTTCCTCCGGCCGACCCGCCGACGAAGGCCATGCGGTCGCGATCGAACGCGTACTCGGAGTCCTTCGCCCAGTGCGCCGCGGAGAGCACGTCGTCGCGGCCCGCCGGAAAGACGTGGTCGGGAGCGAGGCGGTAGTTCGGCACGAACACGAGGTAGCCGGCGTCGACGAGCAGCGAGGCGAGTGTCGTCTCCTTGGCCTTGTCACCGCGGAACCACCCGCCGCCGTGCACGAGCACGATGGCGGGCCGGCCGGAGTCCTGGGTGCTCTGCGGGCTCTGGTAGACGTCGAGCAGCAGGGTGGCGGATGCAGCCGTGCCGTAGGGCACGTCCAGCCGGATGTCGGGTTGGCTCATTGCGCGCTTTCTCGGGTAGATGCCGGCACGGGCGGTTGACCGTTCTGGCTTCGAAGACTAGCCGCTGGAGAAGCCGTCGACCACGTCGAGGCCCCGAGCGGGCACGGTCGGATGACGCGTCGCGGTGGGCAGGCGCCCGGGCCCAGGAGCGTCAGTCGCCGATGTCGAAGACGATCTCCCAGGTGGATGTCTGAAGGAGGCGGACAGTGCGGGTGCGGTCCCATCGTGTCGTCATAACGGGAAGTGGTCTGCCGGAGGTCGGGGGAGGCGGCGATCAGGCCGTCTTCCGACGACCCGAGACGGATGCCAGCTGGGGTCGACGGCGAGCCGGCTAGCGGCGAGCTGGCGACGCCTCGTGTGCTGAACTCCGCGTAGGTGAGCACGGGGCCGTCGACCGGGGCTCAGCGGTGCGGATGCTCGCTCCCGCTTGCAAGGATTCCGTTGACGATCGCGGTGGTCGCCCATCGGGTCCGCTCGTCCGGTGTCCCTGACGTGAAGACCGTCGATCCCGCCCGGTGCAGCGACGGGTGCCGTTCGGCGGTCGCCGCGTCCAGCGTCTCCGTGAGGTCGGCGAGGTCCTGCCCCGTCGGGGTCGCATGGGCGGCCCATTCGGCTGCGGAAGCCGTTGCGTGCTGGAGCAGGAGGTCGACCCCCCGGGCCGCGGTCTCGATGTCGACTCCGGCCTCATCGAGCAGCCGCATCAGCAACTCGAGGAGGTCGAGGTAGTGGGGACCGTCTGGCCAGGTGGTCAGCGCTGCTGACGCGAGGCCGGGCTGGCTCGCAAGCAGGCCTGCGTAGTCGTCGACCACCCGCTGCAGCCGCTCCCGCCAAGGCTCTCGCCCGTCCCAGGAGAGATCGAGCTCGGACAGGTACCGGTCGATGAGCAGCGCATTCAGCTCCGTCGTGTTGCGCACGTAGACGTAGAGCGATGCTGGCCCGGTGTCGAGCTCGGAGGCGAGTCGACGCATGGTCAAGGCGGCGGCGCCGTCCCGATGGACGACCTCGACGGCGGCGTCGAGGATCGCCGCTCTCGACAGCGGGGGCTTCGCGGGCCGATCCCGGCGACTGATCGGTTCAGGTCGTGCCATGTCCACAGCGTACTCGGCTTGCATCGTAACGAACATGTTCGTTACGATGCTGTTCGTAATCATCTCCGCGGGAAAGGAACCCCATGACCAGCACAGCAACGACAGCCACCGCCCCGTCGTTATCCACCAAGGGCGTGTGGCTGACGCTGATCGTGGTGCTCCTCGCCGACGCGATGGACCTGATCGATTCGACGATCACCAACGTCGCGGCGCCGTCGATCGTCGCCGACCTCGGAGCAGACGAGAGCGTCATCAAGTGGCTCGGTGCCGCATACGCTCTCGCGCTCGGCTCGCTCCTCGTGCTGGGCGGCCGCATCGGCGACAAGTTCGGCCAGCGCGGCACGTTCCTCATCGGGATGGCGGGTTTCGTCGCCGCCTCGGCGGCGGCCGGCGTCGCCGTGTCGCCCGAGATGCTGATCGGAGCACGGGTCGCGCAGGGCGTCTTCGGGGCCTTCCTCATCCCACAGGGCATGGCGATCATGACCGCCACCTTCCCGAAGCCCGCCCTGCAGAAGGCATTCGGCGTGTTCGCTCCGATGCTCGGCGTGTTCACGGTGGCCGGCCCCCTCCTCGGTGGCCTCCTGATCGACGCGAACCTGTTCGGCCTCGAGTGGCGCCCGGTGTTCCTCATCAACCTCTTGCTCGGCGGGTTCGCCCTGGTGATGGCGGTGAAGTTCCTGCCTCATGTTCCGCCGCGGCCGGCGACGCGCATCGACGTGTTCGGGAGCGTCCTGCTCGTCGTGGCGCTCTTCGGGGTGCTGTTCGGGCTCATCCAGGGTTCGAGCGACGGGTGGGGTGCCCTCGCGATCGCCTCCCTCGCCGTCGGCGCGATCGTGTTCGCCGGTTTCGTCTGGCGGCAGGCGCGCACGCCCGACCCGCTGCTGCCGCGCACCCTGCTCGCGAACCGCGGGTTCACGGCGGGCCTCATTGTCGGGCTCCTGGTGTTCGCCGGCTTCAGCGGCCTGATGTATGTCATCTCGCTGTTCCTGCAGCTCGGGCTCGACTACTCCCCCACCCAGACGTCGCTGAGCCTCATCCCGCTCACCCTCGGCATCATGGGCGGCTCCGGCATCGCCGCCGCCCTGATCGTGAAGCTCGCCCGTCGCCTGGTCGTGCTCGGCCTCGGCGCAATGCTCGCCGGTGTCGGGCTGATGCTCGTGTTCGTCACCGTCGCCGGATCCGACCTCACCTGGTGGCAGCTCGCCATCGCCACCCTGTTCATGGGCCTTGGTGCGGGCATCTGCTTCAGCTCCATCTTCAACACCGCGCTCGGCGACGTCGACGCCCACGAGGCAGGTTCGGCCAGCGGATCACTGAGCGCCGTTCAGCAGGTCGCCAACGGCATCGGCTCAGCACTGGTCACGAGCATCTTCCTCACGCTGCTGCCCGGCGGCGATGTGGGCGCGGTCTCCGTGACACTCGTCATGCTGCTCGCGCTCCTCGTCGCGTGCCTCCTGGTCGTGCCACTGCTGCCCCGCACCGCGGTCGCCGAGGTGGAGTGACCGCGCCTCCCCCGCGTGCCCGACTCCGACAACAACACCGTGGCGGCCGCGTACTCACCCCCGGTGGCGATGCCCTGGAGCAGGCTCACGACCACGAGGATCACGGCCGCCACGCCCCGACCGCGCGCTCGGTCGGGGCAAGCGCGAGAGCGACGGATCCGGCCGACATCATCGTGACCGCCGCAACCAGTGCCCGTTGCCTGCCTCGCGTGTCGGCGAGTCTGCCGAAGAGCCAGGAGCCAAGCGGGCGAACCACGAACGTCAGGGCGAAGAGCCCGTAGACGTAGATCAGCGAATCGGGCGAGTCGGGATCGAAGAACTCGGTCCGGAAGTACGGAGCGAAGGTCGCGTAGAGTTAGAAGTTGAACCACCGCACGAGATTCGGTACCGACCCCGCCAGGATGACCCCCACCTGAGCGCGACGATCCTGATGCGACCCGCCTGCGGCCGACTGGGTGGGAATCACTCGACGACCTTACCGAATGTGCTCCCCGGGCTGCCCTTCTCCGCACAGCGACAGACCATCAGCGATCGGGCGCAGGATGCTCTGGGCGTTAGCGACCACGATCGATGCAGCCGTAAACTCGCTCTTGGACTCCGCCGCCCTAACAGGCGGCGTCACTGAGGGCGTTGTCGCGAGTGAACTCGCGAAGCAGCAAACGTGGTGGTTCGATGGCGATCCGGATGCTCCAGAACCGCAAAGACGACGGCCCAGAGTCGACATCACTCTTAAAGACCGCCTCCACGTTATCGTCGGGTACTCCTCACGCTTAGACGGAAAAAGTTGACTGATCAGGAGCTGCGCTGACCTGCGCGCGGCGCGAGCGCGCGAACGTCGGTCGCGATGACGCCCTCTCCTACATCGACACTCATTTGCGCCGCACGGAGGGACCGGCCCTCATTGCCTAATCAGCGCTAGCGCGCTCCGCGTCGTAGCGACGACCCGGCCTGCCTCGCCAGCCAGCGTTCGCGAATCTTCGGACCTCCAGAGACCTTCATTCGCCAGGAGGCCATCTCCTCACTGACCTTGTACCTCGAGGCGAGGGTGTCGGCAGGGCGCCCGTAGATGGCATGTGTCTTAGCTTCGCCCGCGGGGACGAGCAGGGCCCCTCCCAACTCGGCCGCCTCTCTCTCGTGGGACGGCGAGGCGCCACACTTCTTTCCGCTGGCATCCATCCAAGCAACATCGAGCCGGTGCTCGGCGATGAGGTGACCGATCTCGTGGGCGAGGTCAGACAGTATGCGGGCTTCGGAGTGAGCGTGGTTGTAGATAATGAAGTGACCCGTCTGGTCCTTCACAAGGGCCGCGGACCACAGCTCGGGCGCCTCCACAGTGAGACGACGCAATGTCGCCTTGTCGTCGGTCGCTTGCGCCAGAGACAGAATCTTGACACCCCATTCGTCAGACCAGCGGTCGGGATCGAATGGCTGCCTGGTCGTCAGCCCTAGTTCTGCACGGACCTCATCAGCGAGGCGGCCAAGTTCTGCTTTGTTCATGCTCAGCTCTCGTTTCGGGTGCTCCGCACGACCTGCAAACCCGATTTGAAAACACTTTCCAGGATGGCTTTGTCACCCTCGGTGAGGTCGCGCCGCGCGCGTAGCAGGGCGGCGACTTCGCTGGTGAGTTCGGGCTGTCGGTCTTGCGGTCCGGTGCGTTCGATGAAGTCCTCAGTGGACATGCTGAGCCAGCGCACGATTCGTACGTAGGCGTCGAGGTCTGGGCGCTGCCTGTTCCTCAGTCTCGACAGCAGTGATGGACTGACCCCGATCTGCGCGGCTGCCTGACGCCATGAAAGGCCGTCCGCTTCGATTCGAGTGTCGAGGACCGAGACCAGTCGATCGACGTCGATGTTGGTGTGCGCCATGGAGAGCTCCCTTGAATCGTATCCCTTCATGGTACGCAACCACACAAGTGTCTCGGTACCGACACACTCTGCTACAGTGGATGGTGTTCCAGTTCCGCAACACCGTGTTGCATTCGACAGAAGGGCACTCTCATGGCTGAGGCCAATGTCAACGACCACTCTCAGGGTGGGGGCGCAAAGCGCCCGAAGATCCAGATCACGATCGACGGCGCGGCTTTCACGACCCGCGACGACGACCAGGAGGCCGCGAGCCTGCTGCGCCTGGCTGGTCGCGATCCGAAGCTGTACAACCTGGCTCGGCTCGTTCCCGGCGGGGAGCCGACGGTGATTAAGGACGGAAAGGTCATCGATCTGGCAGACGGCGATGCGTTCGTCTCCGTCAGGGAGCGCATGCCTCTGACGTTCACTATCGACGGAGTCAGCTACACGACCCGCGATGACGACCAGGAATCCGCTTCCCTGCTTCGCCTCGCTGGCCTCGACCCGGCCGAGTACGACCTCGCCCGCATTGTCGCAGGCAAGGACCCCAAGGTCTTCAAGGATGAGAAGGTCCTCGACCTGCACGAAGGAGACATCTTCATCTCGGTGAAGCAGAACAGCCCGGTAGCTTGATGTCGGCCGAAACCCCTGCCTTTGTCCAGGCATTCATCAACGACCTTGCCAGCCAAGGCGTCGAGGCCCACTTGCAGGGGCCGGCCGTCATCTACTCGATCCCCGCCGTCTCCGGCGGTCTGGTGAACCAGAAGGTCCCCACCGGGGTCAGCGTCAACGAACTTACCGGGTGGCCGGCCGTACCGCCGCACTGGGTCCACTTCCCCACGACGATCATCTTCGAGCAGGCAAACACCGACACCGCCGACTGCCTTGACGGTTGGCAGCGGCACTCCCGCGACATCGGCACCTGGTCGACCAACCGGCCCCCCATCTTGAACTGGCTCGCGCACGTTCGCGGCATCGTGGCAGGAGCGCAATCATGATCTTCTCGGTAGCAATGACCAAGACCCTCTCTGCCGAGCTATCCGCACACTTGACTCGAGCAGACGGAGACGAAGACGTGTGCATCGCGACCTACGCGTGGTCGACAGGTAGGGGTCGGCGCACCGCACTGCTGCGTGAGGCGGTGCTCCCCCAGGAAGGTGATCGCCTGGTTCATGGGAACGCCTCGTTCAATGGCGGGTACGTGTTGCGTGCAGCGTCCGAAGCTGCACGCCGAGGCGAGGGGATCGTGCTCCTTCACTCTCACCCGGGAGCCGTGTCCTGGCAGGGTCTGAGCGGTCCGGACCGAGACACGGAATCGGAGTATCAGCGCGTTGCTCAGGCCATCACCGGGCTTCCTCTCGTCGGCATGACGCTGGGAACCGGGGCCGCAGCATGGTCTGCGCGACTCTGGCCGACTGCCGCAGCGCCGGACTACGCGGAAGCCGTCCGCGTCGTCGGAGACACCCTGGCGACCACCTGGTTCGACGTCGCCCGACCCGTCCCAATCGCGACGCGCTACCAAAAGCGCACAGTCGCCGCCTGGGGAGCCAAGCGCCAAGCCGACATCGCACGCTTTCGGGTCCTCGTCGTCGGCGTCGGAAGCGTCGGCCTGGACATCGCCGCCCGACTCGCCGCAACGGGCATCGAACATCTCGGAGTCATGGACATCGACGTTGTCGAAGACCTCAACCTAGACCGCATGGTTGGCGCGACCCGAGACGACGCCGCACAAAGACGGCGCAAGACAGAGGTCGCAGCTCGCATCGCAACAGCCGCTTCCACCGCCAACAGCTTCACCGTCGACGTGCACAACCTCAGCATCACCGACCCCGCAGGCCTAGAGGTCGCCCTAGACTACGACGTCATCTTCTCTTGCGTCGATCGCCCCTGGCCTCGGTCCGTTCTCAACGGACTCGCGTACTCCGATCTCATCCCCGTGATCGATGGCGGCATCGCACTCGAGACACTGCCCAATGGCGAGATGCGGGGCGGGACGTGGCGCGCCCATGCCATCGTGCCCGGACGCCCGTGCATGCAGTGCAACGGGCAGCTCCGTGTTAATGAACTCACACTCGACCGCGACGGGCGTCTGGATGACCCGGAATACATCCGCAACGCTGGTCTCGCCGTGCAGGCCGGCAGCCCTAACGTTGCCGCTCTCGCAGCCTCCGTCAGCGCCGCCCAACTCGCCCAATTCGTCAGCCTGGTCGCCGCCCCCGCCGGAATAGGCGTTGCAGCCCCACTCCGTTACTGGCTCGCACCACATCACCTCGAACATCTCGACGCGGCCAGTGGCGCCTACTGCGCCTACGAGAACGGACTCGCTCACGGCGACGGCCGCATCGTTCTCACCGGTGGCCCGACAGTCATCGACGACGAGCCAAAGACGGCGGTGCTGGCGACCGAACGCCCCGCCACCCGACTCTGGCGTCAAATCGTCGACTGGTGGGCAGCGCTGCGGGCTCGACGGCTTCGATGAAAGTGGGCTGGAACCGGTACGGTTCCGGCCCATTCCGAATCGCCGGGCAAGGCTGGAGAGGAAGCATAATATGCGCCGCGTTAGGCGGTTTCTGACACATGCCCCCGCGGTTCTCGGACTTGAACTGGCGCCCCCGGCCATCCGATGGCGATCAGGGTGTCCCGTTTGAGGATCGTTCACCGAAGTGCTCTGCCTTCGGGAGCTGCCGCGACATTCCAAGGCACACTTCCTCTCGTATGACCCTCCCGATGACTATTCCGGTGACGGGGGGCTAATCGACATGCCTAGGGAGCGGCGAGCCATGTCATGAGCTACAGCGTGCTCTTGACGTCCTTTGAGCCATCTCGGGAATACCACATGCGATCTTTGACCCTGTTAGAGCTGGCCCCTGTGATCAGCTGCATCTGGCGAAGGAATCGGCCTGCGGTGCAGCTGGCGCTGTAGGCACAGCTGTCCAACTCGCGGAGCGTCGTACCGCGTTCGCGAACTCCTTAGACGCTGGCCTGCTGGAGAGGCGCGACCAGCTTCGGTCCCTTGAGTTTGAAGGTCTCGGTTTCAACCTGCTTGATAGTGTCGCCGACGAGTCGATTCAAGACGTATGTGTGAGCCGAATCGACATTGAACGTGGGGCGCCCTCGTCCGCCGTTCGCGACGCGCGAGTAGTCGCCTCCCAGTGCTCGCAGCAGCAACTTGAGCTGGTCGACCGGAAGACGGTCTCCTCGAGCGGCGATGAGCGCGACAACTTGACCGGTAGTCGCGCCAGCGGTTCTCAACGCCTCAATGCTCTCGTATGGCAAGCCCCATCCGTTCTCAGCCAGGGCGCTGGCAAGTGGTCGGACCTGCAGTTGGCTCGCACCAGCAAGGTAAGCGGTAATGCTTGAGACGACCGCGAGTCGGGTCGCTGCGGGGATGGACGAACTACGTAGTAGAGGCGGGATCTTAGCGACGTCGAGCACTTCGGGTGATACGAACGTCTCGAACTTCTTAGATGCAGCGATCGTTGTCTCCAGGGTCACCCAATCGACCATGAGGTCCGCGGAGAACGCGGTCGCGTCGTCTGCGAGTAGACGACGCTTCAGTAGCCGCGCGACCAAGTCGCCCGTCTCTGGGGTAATCCTGGTTGCTTCGATGGTCCCGGGCTCGATGCTTGCGGCGATGCGGACACGCGTGTTGGTCGAAGTGATCGCGCTACTTGCAGCGAGCACATCGATGGCCACTTCGATCCGCTTCTCAGTGGGGAAGCGTTGCCAGTCAGTGATCTTCTTGTGCTTGTTAAGCAGCGAACCAATGTGCTCGTCGATTCCGAACTGATCGATGTACTCAGACACGTTCTCGAACGTGGGATCGGTTCGGTTGCTCCTGGCAAGGAACGGCCATGCCTGGACGCCCGTGTCACTGAGCGCAGGTACTTGGCAGTCAGCGCCGGACATGTCGACGAGCCGGCCGAGCAAGTCAGCGCTCGAACGCTTTGCTGCTTCGGTCAAGACGGTCGCGAACATCTTCGGATCGGCGACGGTCTGGACGTTCAGCGGTGAGGTGCTTGCGATGTCGAGGTAGTCCTCGAGCTCGTCGAGCGCGTAGGCGTAGACGTTTTGGTTGGGTCTCAGAGTGTCAAGCGAGATCGGACCAGTGGGCAGGAGGGCGCGTAGGTTCGCTTCGATTAGGGGGAAGATCCGGAGTTGTACTGCGATATCCTTTGCGGCGTCGTCTAGGTCGGCGAGGGACTCAAGTGATCCGCCGTTTGCTTTCACGATCCGCAGGACGATCTCGGCGTGATCCGCCGAGACTGGCTGGCAAATGGCATCCATGTCTTTATAGTTGGCTTGGATGACTAGCCCGACTTCTCGGTCAGTCTCGAATTCGTCGTTGGGTGCGACCTGGAGCACAGCGTTGAGAAGCGCGGGGCGGACAGCGGCGTCCACAGGCGCGGTCACTGCCGCATATCGGAGTACGCCGGGCCAGTAGGGTGCCAGCGCGGCGAGCAGACGGGCGGGGTGCTCTCCCTGGGCTATGTAGGTGTCTAGGAACTCGTGTTCTTGTTCGCCGAGGAGAGACAGGTGTCGGGCGACCGTGGCCGCTGCTGCGGGCCGTTTCGAGAGCAGATAGTCCATGATCGCGATGTTGAAGACGCTCGCGTCACCGAAGAAGTCGGCGGTGTCGCTGTTCTCAGCGTCCTGTTCGCGTAGGAGTTGGACAACATCTGTGTCGCTCATCGGGAACGATGCGTCGGGTATCCCGGGCTCGACGCAACGGCGGATGTACTCCATCGCGTCGGGACCTAGATGGTTGCCGTAGTAGCTCGAGGAGTAGAGCGCAAAGTGGGATGTGAGAAAGCCGTGGCGGACCAGGTCGCGTGCCAGGTCTGACTCGAGTGCCGCTTGGACCACAGCATCGAACGAGATCACACCGTCGAGGGGCTCACCAGACGAGTCCGTGAGTGCGAGTTCAGATGTGTCGACTCTGAACTCGGGATGGGCGCACAGCTCTTCCCAGGTGTGGTGTCGCAGGAAATCGATCGCTTGCTCTTCCTTCACGATTGCTGCGTTTACTTCGGCGAGGTCGGCAGCTTCCCATCCGTCCGCGCTGACGGTGATGCCGAACATTTCAGTGAGCTGATCGGCGGTGAATGACAGATTGATCGTCGGAGCGCGGTAGGTGCCCGGATCGCGGAGTTGAAGCTGTTGGGGTTCACCGGCAGCGATCCGAGCCCAGGTTTCGGCGTCGTCGAGGTTGCCCTCTGTAGCAGGGCCTGTCAGTTCGACAGTTGCCTGGGACGCTGTTGCCTGAGCCGCCGCTAGCAGCCCATCGCGAAGTTGGAGGAGAGCATGTCCGAGGCGAGTAGCACGCGCGTTCTTTGTGGCCTCGAGGTGGCGGCTGTTTCTGTAACTCGTTAGTTGCTGGGCGCGTGTCGCGAGATTCTGACGTACAAGAGCGCGCCACACGTTGTAGACGAGGTCGAGGGTGCTGTCTCGGTGACGGATCCTTTCGAAGTCCGTGAGATGCGTGTTCTTGAACAGCACGATCGCGAATACGAGATCGTCGTCGATACCCGGAATGCGGCTCGCCGGAACGACAAGACGGTTTCGGTACACCTCGAACTCGTTGCGAACGTTGTGAATCATCCGCATGTCGGCGACGTGGCGGGCGGCAAGACGTATGAGTGCGGGGTTGATCTTGAAGTCATCGCTCGCCATTGCGTCCGACATCAAGTCACGGGCGTTGTCGGCGCTGACAAACGGCACTACCGGGACGATCACGTCGAAGAATTTCGTGCGGCTCGCGCGCTTCAACGTCGCTTTCGCGCGGTCAGAGTCCTCGATCACGGCAGGGAGGTCTTTACCGTCTCGCCGCGGCGCGCCGATCTGCTCGAACACGCTGTCGCGTATGGCGTAGATGAAGATGATGCGTTGGCCGACTTGATCCGAACTGTTTAACAGGCCGTTCAACGCGCGGAGTGTGTCGAAGACCTGCACGTCTTCGAACCGGTCGATGTCCTCTAAAACGACGATGTTTCGGCGGCTCACTTGGAAGAAGTACACGATCTCGTCCAAGTACTCGTCGAAGTATGTGTCCGATTGCTTCGAAAGGGTGACCGTTGCGGCGCCGGCCTGAACGGACGCACTTATCGTCGGCCGTGAGCGGAGCACGCTGATGATCGCCCAAGTAGCGCCCACCGCCAGCCCCAGAATAAGGACGTATGCGACGATCTGCCGCCACAGAACCGGTAAGAGGGCCTCTACTAGCGGTTGGACGAGTCCTAACCCAAGGAGAACTATGAAGACGGCGGCGCCGATGGCGCCGGCGACCACCCAGTCACGACGCCTGTTCGATGCACTCGCCCGACGGAATCTCGATCGCGGCACGGCTTCGGGAGGCAGCCGATACAGCAGCTGTTTGACGATCTCCTTCTGGATCTGGTTCGTGCGCGACGCCGGCCCATTCTCGGCAGAGTTCTGGCTGGCGGCGTCTGTGTCGTGGTCGCCGGGCGCGATTGTCGAGAGCGAGAGCTGTACCGTTCGGACCCCGTGAGTCTCGCTGAGACGCTGGAGGATGCTGCTCTTGCCAGTGCCGTATGCGCCAGTGAGCGCGATGTTGCGTGTACCTTCGGCGTCGATCGCGCGGACGAGCAAGTCGTAGTACAGCTGATGCTGCTTGTCGTCGAACGCCGGTGCCAGGCTCGTCAGACGCAGTTCCTCTCCCGGTCGGAGGTTGTCTCCATCTGGATGCGCAATTGCGTTCTCGGACATGTGCTCATCGTATTGAGCCGCCCGGACACTACATGCAGTCGACAACCATGGAAAGGCATCATCCAACAACCTGTCGACGTTTACGTGGGTCGTATAGAACGGAAGCGGGTGTCCATCGCTTTGAGTTTGGTGGCGAAGGTGTCTGGTTCGCGTCCGATCGCCCAGGGGGTGGTGTCGCCTGATTTCAGGAAGTCTTCGGTGGGCTGCAGATGCTCTTGGTCGTCGTCGCGGTAGGGCCACGCTCCGAGGAAGTCACCGCCGTATGGCGGGTAGTAGAGCGTGCTGCTGTCGGTGAAGGTAGTCAGCGAGCGCGATGCGATATTCCATGCGGTCGAGGAGCCGGCTTGGCTGTGAGGTCAGTTCGCGGGCGATGGGTTCGAGCTGTTTTCGCAATAGCCGGCTGATGGCGAAGTAGGGCTTGGATTTGCCCCATCGCGGCAGCTGCTCGACGACCTCGCGATCGAGGACCACAAGGGGGTGCAGGACGCCGTGGGCTTGAACCTCGGCGCCCTGCATGACCATGGGGCTGCTCCAGGTGGGTTGCGTCGCGAGGGCGATGATGACGTCTTCGTGCTTGGCCGTCAGGGCTGCCATGGTGCCGGCTCGGTAGAGGAGCAAGGCCGGGTAGTGTGCAAGGTTCTCCCACCACTCGAGGTAGCTTCCGCCCAGCATTGCCTGGCGGGCATCGAGCGACTGTTGCAGCACCCAGCACCAGAGATCGGTGTGTTGCCGGTCTCGGTCCAGCAGGATGCCCTGGGTGAAGAGGTCGAGGAGCGGGCGAATGCGCGCGAAGATCTCGTCAGATTCCGCGTCTACCGCCTCGAAGGTGGATTCGGCGGGAGCGTGCGCGCGTTCGGTGGCCCATCGTCGGAGCTCATCGAGTTCGGTGTCGAAGAGATCTCGCAGCTCGAGGTGACGGACCGGGTCGGGCAGGGTACGGCGCAGACGCGCGAGCTTCATCGCGAGCGAGACCGGCGATTCGGTCAGCTGCTCGACGGCTCCAACTCGGGCGAGGATGTCCGTGAAGAAGTCATCGGCGGTGACGCTGAGAACGGCGTGCGCGCCCGGCCGAGCGGTGAGTCGCTTCCCGATCGCGCCGAGCTCTGTTCGGGCGGTCCAGTAGAGCGGGTAGCGGCGGTTGATGGTGCGTTCAATCTCGGCGAGTAGGGCGAGATCCCAGTCTCCGGACCAGCCTGAGACGAGGAGTCCGTATTCGTCGAAGATCCGAGCCAGCCACTTGGTAGTGGATTCGGGATAGCTGCTGAGCTCTTCGACGGTGTTGCGCTGATCCAGGCTCGCGTAGTCGCCGTTCAGCTTGATGACCGTAGCCGGCATGTGTTGCGGGGGCACCATGCCCTGGAAGCTGGCATCCGAGGTGATGACTTGCGGCATGATGCCTTCGGCCTCGAGTGCTTGCTCGATGAGCCGATCGAAGTTCGTGGTCACGATGACGCGGATCGTGCCGCGCGCGACCAACTTCGCGATCGCCTTATGCGCCGGGCCCGGCACCTTCCGGCCCAACTCTCGGTCCTCCTCGGACGGTTCGAAGAACTCGGCGAGAAGGGCACGCCGCTCGGGCGGGGTAGACGCGAGGCCTTCGAGCAGGGTCGAGTATCCGAGCGGCGCTCCGTCGGCGTGATCGTGCCACCACTGCTCCCAGCTCTGCCCTTCGGTAATGCCGTCGAGAGACGCGGCTGCGAGTTTGCGCACAAGGGCCTCGACCACACCCCACCCGGTGGGTATCCCCGCCCCGGTCGACGCGCCGGAGCCGACCAGAAGGGCGTAGACGCCGGGTTGGCTTGCAAGCGAGGTCGCTAGTGTCACCCGTGGGTCGAAGATCGACCGAGGAGACACGATCGGGTCAGTCATGAGCCCACGCTATCGGCTGACTCCAGGGATGTCTGTGGGCGCTCTTGCCTCGGGTTGTGCGCTTCATCGCAGCGGGGCGCTGACGATATTCTTCGAGGAGTCTGAGGGGACGGGGGCAAAGATGACCGCAGAGGTTCAGCGGGAGAGGGCGCCACTCCTGACTGCAAAGCCAGCGCTAGTCCCGGGGATGATCGGCGCCCTGTTCCTCCTGCTCGCCCTGTTTCCGCTGCCGGGCTGGTACTACGTCGCGCTCCGGTGGGAAAACAGCTTCATCGCGATCGTGGTCGGAGTTCTGGCGCTTCGCTCGAGTGCGCGGCTCTGGGTAGCAGGAGCGATCGCTCTGCTGATCGTCTGGAACTTCACGATCCCGATCTATCTCGATCGCTCGGTCTGGTTCTTCCTCGACATCGCCGGCGCCGCGCTGTTCCTAGTCATCGGTTGGAATGTCCCGGCCGCGAAACCTCAGGATGCGCAGAACAAGGATGGCGAGTGGGTGAAAAAGCAGCCGTGGCCCTGGTGGAGAGTTGCTGGTGTAACCCTCGCAGTCCTGGCCGGCTACTGGATCGCAGCATCCCTACTCACCGGGGGCGGGGGCGGGCCAAGCGATTGCCCGGCCTACTCCAACGACGGCAGGGGCGCCTACTGCGATCTTTAATCTGACACTCCGAGCGTCCATACCGGGATAGGCCGGCCGCTCGGAGTGCCAGGATGCGACGTCAGACGCCGACGTCTGCCGGAATCGGCTCGAGGCGCCAGTCGCGCGTGGCTCGCCCGTCGACGAACTGCCATTCGGCGCTGCACTTCCCGCACATGAGCCTCACGTCGTGCTCACGAAAGCCAGGGATGTTGTCGTGCTCCTCGAGGATCGTGCCCTCACCGCACGGGCACAGGTACTCGTACCGCTCGACTGTTCCGCCGCCGGCGCCCCAGCCCTGGTGGCCGTGCTTGTCTCCGTAGATCCGTTCGGTACGGATGCTCACCGGCCGTGACGAAGTCCTCGCCCACTCCGCAATGGCGCTGCGGGCCGCGTCGAAGACCTCGTCGGCGGCACCGACGTTGTGGAGGATCGTCAGCAGCTCCTCCGGTACGCGCGCGACGCCATGGTCGCTGTCGGCGATGCCGGCGATGTAGTCGAAGGCGAGAGTCTCCCGACTGCCGATCGCGCCCCGCTCCCCCGCGGAGTCCACCTGGGCGATCAGCCACTCGTGGAACGGGCTCGTCAGCGGCTCGGCCGCGTCGTCGACACCGTTCCAACGTTCGGTGGTCTCGCCCGTCTTCGCGTAGTGCTCGAGCGCTGCGAGCAGGTGCCGGTAGCCCGGCGGGCGGTGGTGATGGGCGCGCGGCTGCGTGCCGAGGCGATTCATCCCACGCGCGTACTGTACCTGCTGGGGGTTGAGGCCGAGGTTGGCGTTCAGCGACCGCTCTCCCGGGCTACTCTCCGCGAGCGGGAGCCCCAGGGCCGCCGCCGCCCAGATGAGCTTGCCGTTCGACACGTAAGAATGATCCCTGAGCACGCTTCCGAGGAAGTTCTCCGCGACGTGCTTGAGGGAGTAGCTGTGCGCCCCGTCGTTCGGCGCGGGGGTCACCGTGAACATCCGCAGCACTTCGATGGTGAGCACCAGGTCGAGGAAGTCGCGCTCCTCGGCGCAGATGAGCGGTTGCTCGAACGCGGACCACAAACCGTTCTCACCCAGGTTGGTGATCGTCTGGCCATCATCGAGGTCCACGAGCACCTGGTGCTCGGTGAGAACTCGGATCAGCTCGCGGGCGCTGATCCTGTCCCCGAGGATGCCCTGTGCGAGGGGATGCTGCATGAGGCGAAGCGCCTCGGTGTACTTCATGCCGGCGAACCGCTGCCACGCGCGGGCATCCCGCTGGAGCTCACGGTTCTGCAAGCGCAGGGTGATGTCGTTGTCGGTCGTCATGTCAATCTCTGTTCCGGGCCTTCGCTCAGCACCCCACGCCCGCCGCGCATGCCCTCAAGAGAGACGATGAACTGACAGGAACTGCTCTTCTGGATCGGCCGCCGTTGTCCTCAGCGCCGAGACCGCGTGGGGGTCTCAGCTCGGAGAGAGGCGGTCCAGAACCGCCTGCACTCAAGCATAGGGAAGACCCGCCCGGTTGTCAGCTGTCCTCCCGACTTAGCATCGAAGACATGACTCAAGACGCACTCGCGCTGTGGATTCAGGTAATAGCCGTGCTGGCAGCCATCGGCGCCGTTGTGGCCGCTGTGCTGGCCGCGGTTACGGCGTCGGTGGTCGCCGTGGTGCTCGGCGCGTTAGATCGAAGGAACGCGCAGCGGATCTCGGTACGGGACCACGAGTTTCAGCGGCTGTTCCGAGAGCAGGAGCTCCTGCAGCGCCTGCTCGAGAACTACAACCGCGGCGGGTCAACCGACTCCGCGGAAGCATCCCGAATGGGCAGTGAAGCGTTGACGCTGATCGGTGCGATCGGACCGCAGCGGCTCCCCGAGCTGTGGGCGAATCACGTCGACTCGGACGCCGCGCTGCATGCTCTCCTGGACGATCCGGAGATGCCGGACTACAAGAAGGAGGCGATCAAAGTGCAGTTGGCGCTGAACGCGAACCACCGGGACCTCCGAGGGCTCGATCTTCGCTAGTCCTCGTCGATGACGCCGGGTGCTCCTTTCGACTTGGCGTAGACGTCCCATTCCCGGATGCGGCCGTCGAGCTTCTTGCTGAGCTCGTAGGCGGTCGTGGAGTGCAGATAATGCCGCACTCCATGGATTGTGACGGCGATGCACTCGCTATCGTCGTCACCAGTCAGCTCCACGTCAGCGTGGCCTTCTGGCCAGTTCGCAAGGGGGGCGTCCGGTTCGTGCGTCACCGCAGGCACGTTGGCACGTCCACGCTTGTTCCGGCTGGCTTTCCCCATGCTGTCTCCCCTGTTATGTGAATGTGATGGCGGCGCCGGCGCCGGCGATTAGGGCGTGTTGCTAAAGCTGTGACGTGTCGGGGCTGACCCCACGGAGCCATCCGGCTGCGTGAAGGATCTCGGCGGCTATGTCGGTGATCGGGCGGCCATCGGTGGTCACTCTGTATGCCGTGCTGGAAGCGTCGAGTCTCGCTGCGGCTAGCTTGCTGCGTTCGATGTGCTCCTGCAGTGCTGTCCCAATCTCGCGTCTAGCTAGACGATCCGCGGTCGCTGTGTCGCTCGCGGTCAGCAGGACGCCGAACGAGTGGACTTGCTCGCCGAGGGCAGCCGTGAGCGAAGGGATCTCCAGCACGCTAACGGTGTTGGTGAAGATCAGCCGGGAGTAGCCGATCGCGCGGTAGTTGCGCCAGATTGCGGCAAGGTTTTGCTCGGCGAGGTCTATACCTTCGCGCCACGGCTGGGGGAACGCCTGATCGAGATTGTCGCCCTCGATGACGGCATGTCGGATGTCGGCGCGTTCCAGGAGATGTGATGCCTCGGCGGCGACCGAGGACTTCCCCACGCCGGAGCGGCCGCCGATGAAAATGACCTCTGTGGGAAGCTCGGCGCGCATCCCCCTATTCTGCTACGAGGTAAGCCAGTGGAGCGTTGCGGCGAGGCAGAGGCCAGCGTGGTAGTTCTTGGCGAGTTTGTCTGAGCGCATCGCGATGCCGCGCCATTGCTTGAGCTTGTTGAAGCATCTCTCGACGACGTTGCGGCCGCGGTAACGGCGTCGCTGCTGGTCGCCGAAGTCGATGGGACGGCCGCGCCGTTTGCGCCGATGGGTGATCTGGTCGTCACGTTCGGGGATCGTCGTGGCGATGCCGTGCTCGCGCAGCCACGCCCGGTTCGCGCGGGATGGGTAGCCCTTGTCGGCCATCAGCCGGTCGGGGCGAGTGCGTGGCCGGCCTCTCCCGACCGGAACACGAATCTGCTCCAGCGTCGCAGCAAGCATGGTCGTATCCGCAGCCTGCCCCGGCGTCAGGACGAACGCCAGCGCCCGGCCCTTCCCATCGCAGACCAGGTGGTTCTTCGTCGTCAACCCGCCCCGAGAGCGACCGATCGCGTGATCGGACGGCTCTTCACCGAACTTCTTGTAATTCTGAAGAGCCCCCCGTGACCCGCGGAAGGGTTGCGCCGTGCTGATGCACGCGCACGATCGTGGAGTCGATCGAGGCGACCCAATCCAGTTCCTCGGCCTGCTGGGCGAGGGACTGCACGCGCTCGAGCACCCGAGCCCAGACCCCCTGTTCGGCCCACCTATTGAAGTTCTTGTAGATCGTGTTCCAGTTCCCGAACCGCTCCGGCACGTCGCGCCATGGTGCGCCCGTCCGGAACCGCCACGCCGTGGCCTCAACAACTGTTCGACGATCCACCGGCGGTCGCCCAGTCGCGTACACTACTGGAAACAGCGGACCAATCACAGCCCAGGCCTCATCAGAAATCACATCACGCGACACGATTCAAGCCTCGCTAGCGAATCATCGGAACGGGTTTAGCAACACGCCCTAGAACCGTCGGCAAGACTAGGCCGTCCCGCTTCGGCGCGTCACCGCTAAACATTGACGGCGGCCTCGAGTGGAGACCCGCTCGACCAGAGACCATTACGGTCAAATAGCGGCACGCACGCCCGCGTGAGCTCGTCGAGACCACCGTTCTGTAGAACTTCCGCAGAATGACGACCTGCGCCCGCTACGACATCCGCGAGTTGAATTCGCGGGTCAGCTTTGGAGTCTGCCGTCCGGACCTCAGTGATAGCGGAACCAACAATCGGTGCCGCTCCGCGGACCAGGTCGAGGGCCTCGGCCGTGAGTGCCGAGTGTTCGTCCGCCACGAGCTCGAGCTCTTCTCCGGGGTAACGAGCCGTCCAGGTTGCAGTGACTGAAAGCAGGACAGGCACCATGGGCTCAAGGTAGCGAACGATGGGGGCCGCGGAGTCGTTCCCGTATTCGTTGGCTTGAAGGCGCGCTTCCCATAGCATCCGAAATGAGTCCGCATTGAGTGCCGACGACGCCGAGCGCCGCACTCGGTTCAGCGCCTTCATGAAGTCATAAGGTGTCGCAGCCTTGCCGGCTGGCAGCTTATAAAAGCGCACGAGACGGTTGAAAGTGTCTAAGAGGACGGACCACGCGACAGGGTCGACATGCGGTGCGACTTCGTCATGGAGCTCGTTGGCCAGGTCACGCTCAATTGGGGCTAGGTTCACGTTGCGTTCGTGCGCTTCCTCTTCCACCAGGAGCGAGATGAGCTTGCTCGTAATGAAGTACGACTTGTCAGTAACGTGGATGCTCGCGCGCTGGCCAAGTGCGCCTTTAGGGGACAGGAACGCTGCCAGTACCTTCGGATGCTTGTTCACCAGGCCGCTGGACTTCAACTCCCCTGCCGAAGCAATTTCATTCTCGGTTGAGCCAATAGCTTTCCGAAGGTCCCGAATGATCGATGATGCCTCGACCTCCGACAAGTCCACCGTCCCGTAGGTGAAGAACCTATGGGTCGGAGCGGTCAGGTTTTCACCCTCCGACCCGGACTCATCACCCGCAATCTGAATCATGCGTCTAGTATCTGGCACACCAACGCCGCAAGGCGTCGGTCAGCCCTTGCCGGCAGGCAGCTCATTCCGGGCGCGCGCACTTTGTCTCATCCCAAGCCGAGATCGTGTCTCGAGAAGCTAAAGATTCTCGAGACACCCATCGCGCGCCCCACTGGTCGATCCCTCCCTGGGACGCCTTCACAAACCGATGTCTCACAATGTCGTCTGGGCCGTCCAAATGTCATACCTGTGATCGGTCGGCTTTACGAGACATGATTGGGATTACTCCTGCGGATTGGCTCAAAGACATTTTGACCAAATTGGCAATGCAACATTGTCTGCTTAGGGGTTGGGTCGAGTTCTTGCGTCTCAGGCAACCTGTCCGAACCTAATCCGGAGCTGCTGGCACATCCGAGATACCTCCCGACGTCGACAGCGTCCGCCCGCCTTAGACTGACCGCTGCTGGAGCGCACGAACCTACCGATATTCAGTAGCTCGGGCCATCCCACGCTGATTGGCCAGCTGCGGCCGCTGGCCAATCCCCTAGCGACACGGTTCGTTAGCAACGCGCATTTCCGGTGCGCGAGCGATGCGCGCCTTCTCTCATGGCAACCGCTCCGGCCTTAGTCCCGTCTCTTCCTTTACGTATCGGGCCAGCGCATGCCGAACGACGTCTGTGACAGTCCGCCCCTCGCTCGCAGCCTTGGCCTGCGCTGCCTTGTAAAGATCGGTGGGGATTCTGAACCCTCGCATAGGGGTCTTCGGCTGATTTGGCACGCGATCAGTGTGCCACGCGGCAATCTGACAATGCATCACTTTCCTCTGGCGCGGGTGCTATAGCACCCCGTAAAATAGCCCTATGACAGCCAACAAAATGGAGCTGATCGTCGAGGTTCCCGACCAGCTCGAACGGACGGCTCGTCTTATTGCCGCGGCACGAGGCGAGGACATCAATGCAGTGGTCTGCGCGGCCCTGCGCGAGTACGTCGGGGCGGTGCCACTGTGAGCGCGCACGAGCGGTTCGGCGGCCGGCTTCGGCGGTGCCGGCAATGCGGCATCCGGGTGCCCCGCAGCGAGATGGTCTACGGCCACCGCGCCTGCTCCGAAGACTGCGCCAACAACCTCTGGTTCAAGGAGACGTTCGACGCTTTCGTGGACTAGGCGAAGGACTCGGCGGCACCATCTGGCTCGATAGCATGAGCGGATGATCGCTCTCGCCTCATCAGCGCGAGCGCTCAGAGTGTTCCAAGTCGTGTGGGTGCTCGGCTTCCTCGTGGGAACAACCACTCACACGGCGGATCTCATCATCGGCGGAGTGAACGCCTACAGCGCCTTCCCTCTCGGCGTCCGGCTGTTCTGGGTGACACTGACGATCCTGGATCCGGCCACCGCTGCGCTGATCATCTTTCGACGGCGCTCCGGCATCGTGCTCGGCATCGCCGTGATCGTCGCCGACATTGCAGTGAACTGGACCGTTTTCTTGATGGTCGGCGGGCTCTCGTTGTTCGGCGTCATCAGTCAGAGCCTGTTTGCGGCGCTCATCCTCGTCACGGCTCGCCCCCTGTGGAGATGGTTCGGGCGCATCGGGGCTTGATTCAGAACCGTGTTCATTCATGGATGTCAGAACCGGCAGGATCGAATTTATGAGTAACTGAGTTAGTCATAAAGTAGACTGATGAGCATTATGGGTAACCGCGACTCTGAGCCAACCCCGAAGCAGTGGCCGAGCCTTGCGTGGGAGCGCCAGGTGTGGCTGCCCACATCCGGCTGGAGCGTGAACGCTGAGTTCGAGGGCGGCGGTCAGCCCTACAAGTCCTCGATTCCGCCGACCATCGCCGCACTGACTCCCGAACCCGACAAAGATGCACGCGAAGCCGCCGAGGCTGCGGTGCAGGAGCTGAGCCGGTTCGATGCCGAGTTGGGCGGTCGGGTTGCGGGGTTCGCTCCGGTGCTTCTACGCTCCGAGGCCGCATCCTCGTCTCAGATCGAAAACCTCACAGCCAGTGCTCGCGCCATCTTCAGCGCCGAACTCGGGTCGAAGAGCAGTCGCAACGCCGAGCTGATCGCCGCGAACACACGCGCCATGCAGGCCGCGATCGACCTGTCGGATGCCCTGTCACCAGCCGCCCTGGCAGAGATGCACCGCGTGCTCATGGGCGATCAGATGCGTCACACCCCGGGTGAGTGGCGCCGCGAAGCCGTGTGGATCGGGACGAAGTCGAACAGCCCCATCGGTGCCGAATTCGTTGCGCCGCACTTCGAACGAGTACCGGCGCTCGTCGACGATGTCATCGACTTCTCGGCTAGGCGCGACGTACCCGCCCTTATCTCGACCGCGATCGCGCATGCACAATTCGAGACCATTCACCCGTTCACCGATGGAAACGGTCGAACCGGACGGGCGTTCGCCCAGGCGCTGTTGAGGCACCGCGGGGTGACCCGCAATGTCGCTGTGCCGGTGTCGGCGGGGTTGCTCGCCGATGTCGAGGGGTATCACCATGCCCTCACCGCCTTTCGTGAGGGCGACGTCTCGCCCATCGTTCTGGCGTTCGCGGAAGCGTCGCTCCGAGCAGTCGCCAATTCGCGAGAACTCGTCGCCGATATCGACGCCATCAAGGAGAGCTGGCAGGGGCGGCTGACGGCACGACGATCCAGCAACGCCTGGGCGTTGCTCGACGTGATCGCTCAACGGCCGGTCATCGATTCCGCCACCGCCGCCGCCGCGCTCGGGGTGAAGCAGCCGAACGTCTACCCGGCACTGCAGGCACTCACGGAAGCCGGCATCCTGAAGTCGAAGGCCGAGCACCGGGCGGGGCCGTTCTGGCGCACCGACGAGATCCTCGGCGCCATCGACCGCTTCGCCGAACGCGCCGGGCGACGCGAACGCAGTTGAAGACGGTCGCGTGCCCGGCGGCTTCAGGTGGTTGCGAGCACTGCATGAGTCACGTGCTCTGCGACGTGACCGCGAGCGGCCAGCATGCGGGCAAGCGCCGGCGGCAGTTGGGCGTCGACGAGGAAACGCACTGGCTACGAAGCGAGGACGATTGCGTGGTCGGCCTACGCAGCAGCGTACTCGAGGCACGCGCGAATATCGTCGGCCGTGAGGTACGGGTAGTTCTCGAGGATCTCTGCTTCCGATGCCCCAGCAGCTAGCAGCGAGAGCACATCTGCCACGCGCACCCGCGTGCCACGAACGGCAGGACGGCCGTGCACGACCTCCGGGTTGATGACAATGCGATCCAACAGCGACATGCCGCCAGGGTAGCGGTGATACGTGCCCTTTGTGCGTTGAGCCTTCGGAACACACGAGCGGCGTTCTGACCAACAAGGCCGTGTTGTGAGCCGCAACGATCAGCATCCTCTACGCGCCATCAGCGACATCCACTTCACTTATTGCATTTACCTCGCGATACCGGCCGCATGTCGATCGCCGCAAGCCAGCTCCCGGGTGACCCGGAGCACGTCGCAAAGCGCGCCCTTGACTGTGTCCGTCGTGCAACCGAGGCAGCACCGGGCTCGAACTCTCCATCGTGGGCGAGAAGTCCCCGGTTGAGATCCCTGCAGAGGTGGCCGACGTCGTGATCGAGGCTCTGGAGAACGTCGCCGCCGGCCACCACGTGAGTGCGCTGTCGCGTGATGAGGAGTTGACGACAGTGCAGGCCGCGGAGGTCCTGAACGTGTCGCGCCCCTCCGTGATCAAACTCTTGGAGAACGGCGAGATCGCGTACCGCCCCGTGAGCTACTGGCTCTTCTCTTGGGCCGATCGATGTATCGCGGACGCCGGAGGGAGAGCCCCGCGCCGGCACATCCGGCAGCGCGACACAGGGCCGCGCCCGAGCACCCCAGCGTCATCCCCTGCTGACGCGGGGACCCACCGGCGCGGTCATCGTGGCCACGATCATGTCGCCCGCCAGTCGGCGGTAGCGCTCGTTGCGGTCGACGTCGAGCAGGTCGCGCTCGAACAGCACCCGGAAGGTGTAGCGGTTCGCCACGTGGAAGACGGAGTACGCGCTGATCATCATGTGCACGTCGAGCGCGTCGATGTCGGAGCGGAACACCCCGGCAGCGACCCCGCGCCCGAGCACACGCTCGAGCGTCTGCACCGCCGTGGAGTTGAGATCGCGGATGACGCCCGAGTGCCGGATGTGCTCGGCCCGGTGCACGTTCTCGATGGCCACCAGCCGCACGAAGTCGCGATGGCTGGTGTGGTGGTCGTAGGTGGACTCGGCGAGCGAGCGGAGGGCGTCGACCGGGTCGAGCCCGTCGACGTCGAGATCCTGCTCGAGCCGGCGGATGACGGCGTACGCCGACTCCATCACCGCGAGGTAGAGCCCCTCCTTCGAGCGGAAGTAGTAATAGATCATCCGCTTCGTGGTGGCCGTCTGCGCTGCGATCTCGTCGACACGGCCGCCCGCGAAGCCGTTGTCGGCGAACTCGGCGGTGGCCGCGCGCAGGATGCTCTCCCGGGTGCGCTGCGCATCCCGCCGCTTCACCGCCGGTTGCTCCTCGACGGAATCAGCCATGGATGACCCGCCCCTTTCGCCGCGATCGGTTCCTCAGCGGCCAGTTTAGGACGCTCGGGCCGGTGGCCCGTGAGAGCGGCTCAGTCGACCACGAGACGGAAGCCGGCGGCTGACGCTTCGGCGCGCACCACCCAGCTCCCCGGGGCGAGCGCCGCCAGCGGCAGTGGGAGCGGCTCGACACCGGGCCGGGCGTCGAGCACACCGTGCGCGCTGCGCCAGGGCATGTCGAGCGAGGCTGTGGCGACCGCCCGGATGCGCCGCGACGGGTTCGCGGCCACGAGGGCGTCGACGATGCCGTCATCGATCGGTGATTCGGACCAGAGGGTGAGTTCGTGCACACTGATCCGCAGCAGCGCACGGGCAGGCAACTCGGCGTCCCGGGCGGCCGCGAGCAACACCACACGGCCGCCGAGCGTCGTCTCACCACGGGATCTCAGCACGGCTCGGGCACGCAGCAGCTCGGCCACGGCATCGTCGATCTGAGGCTCGTCGATCCGGCCGGACTGGTGCTCCACGGCAGACGTCATCCTCTCGCTCCTGGCGATCAATGATCCGAATAGTACATTGCCCGCCCCTTGACGCGGGGTGAATGTCCGTCCATTATTAACCGCACGGTACATTACGGAGACCACTCAATGACGAATCCTCCCGGATCCACCCCGACAGGGCCCAGCCCTTCGGGGGCCCCGCTCCCCCGCATCCTGGTTCTGAACGGCCCCAACCTCAACCTGCTCGGCACCCGCGAGCCCGCGCTCTACGGCCACGACACACTGGCCGATGCCGAGAGGCTCGCCGTCGAGGCGGGTGCGCGCGCCGGATTCGCGGTGGAGTGCCTGCAGAGCAACCACGAAGGCGTGCTGATCGACCGCATCCAGGCCGCGCGCGGCACTGCGGGAGAGGCAGACGGCGGGATCGCGGGTATCGTGCTGAACGCCGGCGGTCTCACCCACACCTCGGTCGCGCTGCGCGACGCGCTGGCCGCCGTGGCCATCCCCTTCGTGGAGGTGCACGTGAGCAACGTGCACGCTCGCGAGCCGTTCCGGCACCACTCCTTCCTCTCGGCGATCGCCTCGGCGGTCATCGTGGGGGCGGGCATCGCCGGGTACGGCTGGGCCGTCGAGCTGCTCGCGCGCCGAACGGCGACGGCATCATGACCCGCCGCTACCTGGTGGGCCTGATCGGCGCCGGCATCACCGAGTCGCTCACACCGCCCATGCACGAACGCGAGGGCCGGGCGCTCGGGTTCGACTACGAGTACCGCGTGCTCGACATCCTCGAACTCGGCCGCCGGCCGGAGGAGATCGGGGCGATGCTCGCCGAGGCCTGGGCCGAGGGCTTCGACGCCGTGAACGTGACGCATCCCTGCAAGCAGCTCATCATCCCCGAGCTCGACGCCCTCACCCCCGACGCCGAGCGGCTCGGCGCCGTGAACCTCGTCACCCGCGGCGCCGAGGGCACACTGGGGCACAACACCGACTGGACCGGATTCCGCCGCTCCTTCGCCGATGGTCTGCCCGGTGTCGCCGTCGATCTCGTGGCGCAAATCGGCGCCGGCGGGGCGGGAGCCGCCACCGGCTACGCCCTGCTCGACGCCGGCACCCGGCACCTGCTGCTCGTCGACGACGAGCTCGAGCGCGCCGAGGCCCTCGCTCGGTCGCTGGGCGAGCTCTTCCCCGACCGCCGCGTCGACGCCCGCAACGCCCTGAACACCGCCGAGTTCGGCGGACTCGACGGCGTGGTGCACGCCACCCCCACCGGCATGAAGGAGCACCCGGGCACCGCCTTCGACGTGGCAGCCCTCGCCCCCACCGCCTGGCTCGCCGAGGTGGTGTACCGCCCGCTCGACACCGAGCTGCTACTGGCGGCACGCGCTCGGGGCCTTCGCACTCTCGACGGCGGGCGGATGGCGGTGGGCCAGGCCGTCGACGCGCTGCATCTGATCACCGGCGTCGAGCCCGACGCCGAACGGATGCGCGCCCACTTCCTCGACCTGGTCGACGCCGACGAGCGCACCGCGAAGGCGGCGGTCTAGATGCGCACCTCCATCGCCACCGTCTGCGTCAGCGGCACCCTGGCCGAGAAGCTCGACGCCATCGCCGCCGCCGGCTTCGACGGCATCGAGCTGTTCGAAACCGACCTGGTGACCAGCCCGCTCTCCCCCGAGGAGGTGGCCGGTCGCTGCGCCGACCTGGGCCTCACCATCGACCTCTACCAGCCGTTCCGCGACTTCGAGGGCGTGGAACCAAGCGTGCTCGCCGCCAACCTGCGGCGAGCCGACCGCAAGTTCGAGCTGATGCACCGCCTCGGCACCGACCGCATCCTGGTCTGCTCGAATGTGGGAACCGCCACCGTTCCCTACGACGAGACCGCGGTCGACCAGCTCGGGCGACTGGCGGAGCTGGCTGCCGAGCACGAGGTGGTCATGGCCTACGAGGCACTGGCCTGGGGCAAGTACGTCTCCACCTACGACCACGCGTGGCGCATCGTGGAGCAGGTGGCGCATCCCGCGCTCGGCGTCTGCCTCGACAGCTTCCACATCCTCTCCCGCGGCAGCTCGCTCGACACCATCGCCGACATCCCCGGCGAGAAGATCGCCTACGCGCAGCTGGCCGACGCACCCCGGATGAACCTCGACGCGCTCAGCTGGAGCCGGCACTACCGCCTCTTCCCGGGCGAGGGCTCGTGGGACCTGGCCGATTTCGTGGCGCGGATGCTCGCCGCCGGCTACACCGGCCCGCTCTCGCTCGAGGTGTTCAACGACGTGTTCCGCGAGAGCGATCCCCGGGTCACCGCCGTCGATGCGCGGCGATCGCTCGTGGCGCTCGAGGACGAGGTGGCGAGGCGGAACGGCGACAGTGCGCTCGAGGTGCTTCCCGCGCCGATCGAGCTCGGCGGGTTCAGCTTCGTCGAGCTCGCGCCGGGAGTCTCCGATCCGCGCGGTAGCGACGGGTCGGCCTCGGAGACGCTCTCCGAGCCAAGCTCCTCGTCGGACGTCGAGCGGATGCTGCAGGCCCTCGGTTTCACCGAGACCGGCTCGCATCGGCGCAAGAACGTGGCGCTCTGGCAGCAGGGCGACGCGCGCATCGTGGTGAACCACGGACTCGAGGCCTCCTCGGCGGGCATCGCCGCGCTCGGCTTCGACGTGCGCGTGGTGCGCGAGGCGGCGGCCCGGGCGGACGCGCTGCAGAACGACGTGCTGCACCGCGACCATCGCGCCGGCGAGGACGAATTGCTCGCCGTGCGGGCGCCCGACGGCACCGAGGTGTACTTCAGCGAGTTGTCCTCCGGCACCGGCGGGGGCGCGGGGCGCCGGTGGACCGCGGAGTTCGGCGACGGCGACGCGTCGGTCCCCTCCGCGCATCCGTTGCGCATCGACCACGTCGCCCTCGTGCAGCCCTGGGACCGCGTGGAGGAGGCCGTGCTGTTCTACCGCAGCCTGCTCGACCTCACCGCCACCGAGTTCGTCGACGTGCCGGGGGCCAGCGGTCTCGTGCGCTCGCGCAGCCTCGTGTCGCCGGCCGGCGGCATCCGGCTGGCCCTGAACGCCCTGCCCGATCACGCTCGCGACGACTCCGACTACCCCAACCACATCGCTCTCGTCACCGACGACCTGCTCGGCCTGCTGCGGCGGCTCGACGGGTTGCCTCTGCTCGAGGTGCCGGGCAACTACTACGACGACCTCGACGCGCGGTACGGGCTGGCGCCCGGACTGCTCGACGAGCTGCGGGCGGCGAATGTGCTGCTCGACCGGGCCGGCGACGGCGAGTTCTTGCACGCGTACACGCGGCCGGTCGGTCGGGTGTTCTTCGAGCTGATCGAGCGTCGCGGTGGCTACGACGGCTACGGAGCGGCCAACGCCCCGGTGCGCCTGGCTGCACAACGACGCCTCACCGGCGCCCTCCCGTCGGGCACGAGCCCGGCGGCCCTCCTCCCTTCCCGCACCACCTGACCGCACCAGCCGGCCTTCCGGCTACCCTTCGAAAGGATCAATGATGACCTCTCTCTCCCCTCCTCCCCGGCTGCCACCGGCGCGCCGCACGCCGGCAATCCCCGGCGTGCCGCCACCGCCGCCTGGATCGGCAGCGCGCTGGAGTACTACGACTTCTTCATCTACGGCACCGCCGCCGCGCTGGTGTTCGGCCGCATCTTCTTCGCCGGCAACGACCCCATCATCGCCACCTTGCTTGCCGTGGCCACCTTCGGCGTCGGCTACCTGGCCCGTCCGCTCGGAGCGCTCGTACTCGGGCACATGGGCGACCGCCTCGGCCGCAAGCGCGTGCTGGTGTTCACCGTGCTGCTGATGGGAGTGGCCACGTTCCTGGTGGGCTGCCTTCCCACCTACGACCAGATCGGCGCCTGGGCTCCCGTGTTCCTCGTCGTGCTGAGACTGTGCCAGGGATTCTCGGCCGGCGGCGAGCAGGCCGGGGCCAACTCGATGTCGCTCGAGCACGCGGGCGAAGGTCGGCGTGCCTTCGTCACGAGCTTCACGATGAGCGGAACGCAGGCCGGGCAGATCCTCGCGACGGGCATCTTCATCCCCGTGGCGCTGCTGCCCGAGGACCAGCTGCTGAGCTGGGGCTGGCGGCTGCCGTTCTGGCTGAGCGCGATCGTGGTGGTGGTGGCGTTCCTCATCCGCCGCACACTCGAAGAGACGCCCGTGTTCGAGCAGGAGAAGGCGAGCGGGCAGGTCTCCGAGGCGCCGCTGAAGGTGCTGTTCCGCGACCACTGGCGCACGGTGCTGCGGGTCGTCGCGGCCGCCCTGATCGCCTCGGTCAGCACGATCTTCACCGTCTATGCCCTCACCTACGCCGTGAACACCGTGGGGCTGGATCGCACCTCGATGCTCTGGGTGGGAGTGCTCGCCAACGTCGTCGCGCTCGGCGCCATCCCGTTCTGGGCCCGGATCTCCGACCGCGTCGGCCGCAAGCCCGTGTTCATCGGCGGCTCGATCGGCTGCGCGGTGCTGATGTTCGGCTACCTCTGGTCGATCTCGGTGGGCAACTACGCGCTCATCTTCCTCATCGGAATCGTGATGTTCGGCTTCGTGCACAGCGCCACCGGCGGGGTATGGCCGGCCACGTACGGCGAGTGGTTCCCCACCAAGGTGCGCCTCTCGGGCACCGCGCTGGGCACCCAGATCGGCTTCGCCATCGCGGGCTTCGCCCCCACCATCGCGGTGGCGATCTCGGGCGACGGGCCGGACTCCTGGCTGATCGTCGCGGTCTTCCTGTCGGTGCTGGTCGCCATCAACGTCGTCGCCGTCGCCACCGCGAAGGAGACCTTCCGGGTGCCGATGGAGAAGCTGGGGCTCCGGGAGCCCCGGACCGCCGATCGGGTACGCGCCGGCGCCGTGGCAGAGTAGCGAACAGCCATGAGCAACCCGCAGCAGCCTCCCTCGTCGTCGGTGTCGTCGCCGATCCGGCGGCCGGATTCGCCGAGCGAGTTCCGCGTGTACGCGGTGCGGTACGCGACGCGCTCGGGGCTGCGCGGGCAGCACTTCCACTGCCTCACGAGCGACTGGGATGCGCCGCACGAGACCGCCTACTTCGTCTGGGTGGCGGTCTCGGCGACGCGCACCGTGGTGGTGGATGCGGGCATCCACCCGGAGCGGGCGGCCTCGGTGCCCGAGATCGCGTACCGAGGTTCGCCGCCCGAGCTGCTCGCCGCGCTCGGCGTCGCGCCCGAGCAGGTCGACACCCTCGTGCTGACGCACCTGCACTACGACCACACCGGAACCGTCGCGCTCTTTCCGAACGCACGCATCGTGGTGCAGCAGGCGGAGCTCGAGTACTGGACCGGGCCACTCGCCGCCCGCATCGTGCGTGAGCGCTGGCTGATGGAGCCCGCCGACGTGGCGCACGTGCAGGCGGCTCTCGCTCCGACGACGGATGCGCATCCGGGCGGGGCGATCGCGGTCATCGGTGACGCCGAGCTGGCCCCCGGCTTCTCGGTGCACCTCGTCGGCGGCCACACGGTCGGCATGCAGGTGGTGCGCTTCGCCACCGCGGCGGGCCCCTTCGTCGTCGCCTCCGACGCGGCCCACTACTACGAGAACATCGAAGACGACCGCCCCTTCGAGATCCTCCACGACGTGCCCGGCATGTACCTCGGCTTCGACCGTATCAACGAGCTCGCCGGCAGCCCGACCCGCGTCGCCCCCGGCCACGACCCCGAGGTCTTCACCCGCCATCCGCCCCTCCCCGGCCACCCCCACGTGACGCGCCTGGCCTGACGCCATCGGCCGTTTAGCCGTCACCGGCGCTATGAGATGGCGAGGGTGTCCCCCTGGCCTACCTCGAACACCTCGAGTCCGGGAGCTCTCAACAGTGCATCGATGCACGCCCGGCTTCCGGCCACGATCGTGCGGTCGGAGTCGATCTCGGACACGACGAACCAGGCGCGATCCGCCGGCCACCAGAGGTTCGCGAGCTGGGAGCCGGGCCACGCGCTGAACGAGTGAGTCGCATCCTGGAGCGGGCCTTCGAACAAGCCCATGACTCGCGTGTTCGACTTGAAGAGCTGGATGTCGGGAGGGAGCTCGCTGCCGCCGAATCCCTCCCAGACACCGAAGAAGCACGTCGCGGGAGTGATGGTGAAGGCGGCGAGCACCTCGGAGAGCGAGTGTGCGACGGAGGGGGTGAGCGTGCCGACTCGCGGCCGGTCGTGCCACTCCTGGCCGTCGGGGTCGACGTTGATCCGCGTCCACTGGGCGAGCGGGCCGAACGGGCGGCCGTTGGCAGCCGCGACGGATACCCACGTGGCGTGCTCGCCGCCCTGCTCGATCTCATGGAGGACTCGGGCGTACGCCTCGTACTCGGCCGGGACGAAGCCTTCGATCGTCAACTTCCAGTGATCGGTGCCGGCCGCGACCCACTCGGCGGCGGATGACTTCGTTAGCGGACGCATCCGGACCTCACAATCAGAGCGAGTCGATGAGCTCGCGCATCAATTGAGAGGGCGTGGTGTGGCGCTCTTGAGCCACTTCATCGAGTTTGGCTCGGCGCGCAGCATCGAGTCGGAGCGTGAACGGGCGTGCCTGGGCTCCTACGCTGATAGGGCGTCCGGGCACCGAAGGGCCGAGGTGCTTACCCGTGTAGCCCTGCTCGGATTCGGTCTCGGCGGCCCATTGTTCAATGTCTGCATCTGTGAACGGAGTGCCGTTCACGTCGGTGTACTTGCTCATCTGCCTACCTCGGCTTCATGCGGCGGTGCGGTAGAGCAGGGCCATAGCCCCTGAGCGGAAGTCCTGGCGCTCGACGAGCTCGAGCTCGACCCGCTCGCGCAGTCCGGCGAGCAAGGTCGGGCCGCGGCCGGCGATCACCGGATGCACGACGAACGCGTACTCGTCGATCAGGCCCAGGTCAGCGAGCGCCAGGGGCAAGGTCACGCCCCCGACAGACAGGGGCCCTCCCGGCTCCTCCTTGAGCCGCCTGACAGCGTCGCCGAGGCCGCCCCGCACGAGTTCGGCATTCCAGTCGACGTCGTCGAGGGCGCTCGACACGACGTGCTTCTTCTTGCCGTCGATGCTCTCGGCGAACGGGATGTCCCACTCCCCCATCCAGTTCGGCCACGTGCCCGAGGCGGGCCGCCGCCAGGCCGACTCCATCATCTCGTAGGTGACCCGGCCGTAGATCAGGGCGTCCGCCCGGTCCATCTCGGCGGTCCAGAAGCGCATCGAGTCCTCGTCGGGGGCTACGCCTGCCTCGTGGTGGACGCAGCCGTCGAGGGTGACGTTGATTCCGTAGCGCAGTGGTCGCATCCGTTGCTCTCCCTTGATGCAGGCGGCTCATTTCGCTGGTTCGCAACCAGGCTACTGTCGGGCGGCCATCCCCCGAAGGTTTGGTCGCAACTCGCTTCGTCGGTGCACTGGCCTCCTCGGTGCAACCCCGATCACGAACTTCCCCAGAGGGCGAGCTCCGACCAGTTCGGCGGAGCGCCTAGGTGAGTGATGTTGACAGTGGGCATCGTGGGGAAGCCCTTCAAAACGGCGGGCAAGACAGCGAGTCTGCCGATGCCCCGTTGCTCGAGCAGGAATTGAATCATCGAGAGGTGCCCGAAGGCTCTCGTGAAGGGGCCGCATTCATCCAGCCCGGGGAAGCGGCCAGGAGACGGGAGCTTTGGTGCGATAGCGAAGACACGGTTGAAGAATCGACCATGATGGGCGCACACATTGCGCACGACGTTGAGAGATTTGAGCCAGGAGCCGAGTTGTGGAGCTGAGAGTCCGAATTCTCCGGCTATCTGATCTTGAGTTGCACGGGGAGCGAAGTTGTAGAGCCTCGTGAGGCTACCCCAATCGAGCAATTCGACCGCCACCCAGACGGGAAGGGTTCCGCCGTACTTTCGTGCATGATGGTCGACGAAGTCTTCTCGCGACTCGTTCTGGGACTTCTCGAGCTTCGCCGCCCACTCGTCGTAAGCATCCCCTTGGGCAATCGGGCCAAGACGGTCTCTGCGCAAGTGAGCGCACTCATCGAGAGCGCCTAACGCGTGGCCCAGCGAAGCCCGAACAGCCAACTCGATACTGCCCAGGGCTGCGAAGGTCATCGATCGCAAACCTTGGTCGAACCGGTATAGATCCAAGACAGCTGTCAGGGTGGTGCCTGGATAGAAGTCGTCCTGTCGGGCGGCATTCTCTAGCTTTCGGAAGGGATACCAATAGCCACTGAGGCGGTAATAGCTGACCCGCTGGAGTTCCTGCGTCGCCTGTAGGCGATCGCCGACGTCCATGCCGCGGTGGATCAGCAGATCTATCAGGTCGTCGTAGTCCCGGTATTGCTTCACCGCGGTCACGATCGCGCACTCCGGGTAAAGCGAAGACCGGCCCTGGACCTAACATGTAGGCGGAACCGGTCGTGATGCGAATACTTTACCATTTGAGGTCGTCTCGCGTGAAGCTTTGCTGACATATTGTCAATTATTGCACTGGCGCGTCACCTCTTAGTCCTCGAGTCGGGGCCATGACTGGCGCTTACGCCGGACAACTCGGTGCTGCTGCGTCACGAAATCGATCATCCAACCGCAGATCGCGATGCCGCGCTCTGCGGGGCGATCACACTCTTACTGGGCAGCGCGACCAGGGACACGAGCGCAGTGAGGGCCGACGCACCGAGCACGATCCACGTCACCACGGACGTGCCGGCGGCACCGACCACCACGCCCGCCACGAGAGTGCCCGCGCCGATTCCGAGGGTCATCGCGCTGACGATCCAGCCGTTCGCCTCGGTGAGGGCGGCCGCGGGGCTGAGTTGCGAGATCCGCTCGAAGACCTGGCCCAGGGTCGGCGGGAGCATCAAGCCGGAGATGCCGGCGGCGACGACGAACGCCCACGTGGGGAGCGCGGTCGCGGAGAGCGGGAGGTATCCGATGGCGAGCAGCATGCCGCAGAGCGTGAGGAGGCGTGCCGGGGTGGAGCCGAGAGGGCGGATGCCGACGACGGTCGCTCCGACGAGGGCGCCGAGCGCGTTCACGGCGAGGAGCCAGCCGGCGAGGCCGTCGGTGGAGCGGGCCGCCTCGGAGGCCGTCGCGACGATGGTCAGCGCGCCGACGGGCACGCCGATGCCGAACGTGAACACGGCGACCCGCGCGACAGCGGGGATGAGGATGGGTGAACGGATGCCCAGATGGGCGGTCACATGGCTGCGACGACGAGCCGACGCGGCGCGCGGCGCCGGGTTGAGGATGAACGCGAGCGCACCGACCAGGCCGAGCCCTCCCGCGCACAGCAGGTTGCCGACCGGGCCGAAGACCGCGATACCGACGACGGTGAGCAGCGGGCCGAGGATGAAGATGATCTCCTGAGCGCCGGCATCCAAGCTGAAAGCAGCCTTCAGCTGCGGGCCCGGGGTCACGAGGCGCGGCCACAACGCCCGAAGCGCCGGCTCGAGCGGCGGCGTGAAGACCCCAGCGGCCGCGGCTAGCACCACCGCCACACCCGGCAGCGGGTCGAGCATCAGCGCCATCCCGGTGAACGCGAGAAAGCTCAGGATGCCGCTGACCGCCAGAATGGCGACCTGCCCGAAGCGGTCGATCAACCGTCCGAGAAGCGGCTGCCCGACCGCCCCGGCGACGACGTAGACCGCGGTGATGAGCCCGGCGAAGCCGAAGTCGCCGTTCGTGGAACGCACGAGCTGCACGATCGCCAGCGCCGCCATCGCGCCCGGGAGGCGACCGAGCAACGAGGTGAAGAGCAGATACCCGGTATGCCGGGTGCGCAGAACGTCGACGACGGGGTAGGAAGAGCTTCTTGTCACAGAAGCCAGTCTGACGGAGATCGGCCGTTCGCCAGGCGACGAGCCAGCCGGACGCTTAAATTGCTTAACCGCTTGATCATCTCAATTTCATCCCTTATGGTCATGATCAAGCGTTTAACCAAAGGACTCGACGACGATGCCCGATCACACTTTCTTCCAGCCGCGCGGCGCGTGGGTGGGAGACATCATCCCCTTCCAGCACGACGGCGACCTCGCGCTCTTCTACCTCTACGAAGAGCGGTCCGACCCGAAGCCGGGCACCCCGTGGCACCTCGTCACCACGCGCGATCTCGTCCACTTCGACGACGAAGGGCTCGCCTTCGAACACGGCACGACCGACGATCCCGACTTCAACGTCTACACCGGAAGCATCGTGCAGCAGGGGAACACCTTCCACCTCTTCTACACCGGCCAGAACCCGCGCCACCTGGGCTCCGACGGACTTCCGCTGCAGCTGGTGATGCACGCCACCAGTTCAGACGGGATGACCAGCTGGACCCGGCATCCGGAGCACACCTTCGGCGCATCCGCCGGCTACGAATCCGCCGACTGGCGCGATCCCTTCGTGTTCCGCGACGAGGCCGCCGGAGTCTGGCGGATGCTCATCGCCGCCCGGCACACCGACGGCCCCGAGCGGCGGCGCGGCGTGATCGCCCAGTGCATCTCGACCGACCTCGTCACGTGGGAGCCCGTGGAGCCGTTCTGGGATCCTCGCCGCTACATCGCTCACGAATGCCCCGAGGTGTTCCAGTGGGGCGACTGGTGGTACCTCGTCTACTCGGAGTTCTCCGAAGGCTTCACGACGCGCTATCGGATGGCCCGCTCCCTCGACGGCCCGTGGCAGGTTCCCGAGTTCGACAGCATCGACGGCCGCGCCTTCTACGCCTCGAAGACCGCCGAGCTGAACGGCCGCCGCTTCTTCTTCGGCTGGATCGCGAGCAAGGAGGATTCCCGCGACGACGGGGCCTGGCAGTGGGCCGGCACCCTGTCGGTGCTCGAAGCACGACAGAACGCGGACGGCACGCTCGCCTTCGGCTTCGCCGCCGAAACGCGAGAGAGCTTCAGTGAGGCCGTGACCACCACCTTTGCCGGCCGCCCGAGCGGCGACCCCCTCGTGCTCGCCGCCCCGGACGGCTACACCGCGCTGCTCTCCGACCAGGAAACACCGGCCGCCTTCCGCGCCTCGGTCACGCTCGACATCGAGCACGGAACCACGGAATGCGGCCTTCTCCTCCGCTCCAGCGGCGACGGCGATGCCTCCTACATCGTGCGTCTCGAACCCAAGCGCAACCGGATGGTCTTCGATCGCTGGCCCCGGCGGCGCACGGGCGACGGGCAGTGGGAGATCTCCGGCGACGTGCCGTTCCTCATCGAGCTGGAGCGCCCGTGCGATCTCGCGCCCGGCCGGCACCGGCTCGACGTGATCGTGGAGAACGACCTGTGCGTCGTGAACCTCGACGACCGCACCACCCTCAGCACCCGGATCTACGACCACACCGGCGGCCGCATCGGCGTGTTCGTCGGCGAGGGATCGGTGACCGCGCACCACTTCGAGGTGTCGGCGCGGCCCGACCGATCCCCCGCCTCCGACGCGGATTCCGCGATGACCCGTTCCGACCGGCAGTACGCCTGACCTTCACGCTTCGCCACCAGCACCAATCCTCACCTACCCTTCGATCAATGGAGATGGAACACATGAACAAGACCCGCACACGACTCGCCCTCGCAGCCACGGTGGCCACCATCGGATTGCTGCTCAGCGGCTGCTCCGGTGGCAGCTCCGGCAGCAGCGACCCGACCGATGTGAGCCCTGAAGGCGAGATCGTTCCCCGCGAGATCTCCTGGCTGCTCTCCCGGCCGTCCGACGGCGGCGTGATCACCGCGATGGAGCAGATCGCCGACGAGTACGCGAAAGACCACCCCGGCTTCGCCCTCAACCTGATCACCACGCCCGACCGACCGTCGTACATCCAGAAGTACGAGACTCTGGCCGCCGCGAACAAGCTGCCCGAACTGTTCGACACGGATGCGACCCCGTTCGCCCAGAAGCTCGCCTCGCAAGGCACGATGATGGACGCCGAGGCGTTGCTGAAAGATCTCGGCGTCTACGACGACTACCGGCCGGCCGCTCTGAACTACCAGCGGTTCGACGACGGCTCCCTCTACATGGTGCCGTTCGAGTTCCAGCTGGAGTTCTTCTGGTACAACAAGGCCCTGTTCGAGCAGGCCGGGGTCGAGGTGCCGAAGACCCTCGACGACTTCCCCGCGATGTGCACGAAGCTCCGCGCTGCCGGCATCACCCCCATCGCACTCGACGGCCAAGACCAGTGGCCGCTCGAGCGGTACATGGCCTACTACCCCTTCCGCACCGCGGGTCCCGACTACGTGCAGCAGCTCAAGAAGGGCGACGCGAAGCTCAGCGACGCGACCGGTGAGCAGGCCGTGCAGTGGCTGAGCGACCTCGGATCGGCCGGATGCTTCCAAGACGGCTTCTCGTCGACCGGATACTCCGACGCCCAGGCCTCCTTCACCTCGGGCAAGGCCGCCGTGTACAACATCGGCACCTGGGAGCTGAACAGCCTCGCCACCGACGCACTCGACCCCTCGGTGCGCGACGACATCGACTACTTCACGCTTCCGGTCACCGCCGACTCGGTGACGGCCGCCAACGAGTACGTCTCGCCGTCGGGCATCGGCATGGCCGTGAACGCGAAGACCTACGACCCGCTGGTGCGCGACTTCCTCTCCTTCGCCCTCAAGCGCTACCCCGAGGTGTACGCGGCCACCGGCGCGCTCTCCCCCACCACGAACGTGCAGACCACCATCCCAGACAACGCCACTCCTCTCTATCAGCGCGCGGTCGACCAGGCCAACGACGTCGGCGAGAAGACGGCGATGCCGTGGGACACCCAGCTCGACCCGACCTCGAACACCCGTCTCCAGCAGGAACTCACCCTGTTGCTGCAGGGCGAGGTCGACCCCGACGAGTTCATCAGCACCATGGACGGCGTGATCGCCGACAACGGGCCGAAAGCCTTCCAGTAACCGCCCACCCATCCACGCCTGATGTGGGGCCTCCGGGCCCCACAGGAAGGGGACGCCGATGCTTCCCCAGCGGTCACGCCTCTCCGTGCTGGTCTTCCTGCTACCGCCGCTCGCCCTGTACGGCATCGCCGTGCTGCTGCCCATCTTCCAGTCGCTGTTCCTCAGCTTCTTCGACTGGGACGGCATCAGCCCGATGCTCTTCGTGGGGTTCGAGAACTACATCCGGATGTTCACGGGTGACACCGTGTTCTGGATCGCGTTCCGCAACACCCTCGGCTACGTGGTGATCTGCCTGGTTCTCCAGCTCGGAGGGGCGCTGATCGTGGCGAGCCTGCTCACCCTGCTCCGCCGGGGACGCGAAGTCGTCAAGACGCTCTACATCCTGCCTGCGGTGATCTCCACCGTGGCGATCGCGTTCCTGTTCCAGCGCATCTACTCCCTCGACCCCGAGGGACTCATCAACCAGGTGCTGGAGTTCATCGGCCTCGGCAACCTGCAGAACGCCTGGCTCTCCGACGTCGGCACGGTGCTGGCCGCCGTCTCCGTGCCGGAGGGATGGCGCTTCACCGGGCTCTACATGCTCATCATCTACGCCGCTCTGCTCGCCGTGCCGGCCGAGCTCGAGGAGGCGGCGAAGCTCGACGGGGCGTCGTGGTGGCAGACGTTCTGGCGCATCCGGTTCCCCTACATCCGCCCCGTGTGGATCACGACGACCATCATCGCCACCACGAACGCCCTCCGCGGGTTCGACATCCCCTACCTCCTCACCAACGGCGGCCCCGGCCAGTCGTCCGAGCTCCTCACGACCTACATGTACAAGACGGCGTTCACGAGCACGAACTACGGCTACGCGAGCACGATCTCGGTCTTCGTGGTGGTGGAGTGCCTCGTCGCGGTCGGCCTCATCTTCCTGCTCCTCCGACGTAAGGCCGACGCATGACGCTCACGGCGACCCGCCCCATCCGCCCCTCCGAGCAGGAGAGCCTGCCGCGGCCGCGCCGCCGACAGTTGCATCTGCAGCGCAAGCTCACCGGCGTCATCGTCGCGCTGATCGTCATCGTGCAGGTCTACCCCCTCGCGTGGCTCTTCATCACGAGCGTGCGCACCGAGCAGGACTTCGCCGGAGGCAATCCCTTCGCCCTCCCCACCGAGATCACCTTCGACAACTACACGCGAGCCTTCGCCACGGGGAACCTGGGCCTCAACATCCTGAACTCCCTCATCGTCACGGTCGGCGCGATCGTGGTGATCGTCTTCCTCGGGATGATGGGGGCCTATGCCCTGCAGGTGCTGGGCTTCCGCTTCAGCAAGTTCGTGCGGGCGCTGTTCCTCATCGGCATCATCGTGCCGGTGCAGGTGGCCCTGGTGCCGCTCTTCGTCGACTACGCCGCGGTCAACCTGCTCGACACGTACCAGTCGATCATCATCCCGCTCGCCGGGTTCGCGCTTCCGACGTCGATCTACCTCTTCTCGTCGTTCTACGAGTACATCCCCGGCGAGATCTACGAGGCGGCGTCACTCGACGGCGCGGGGCCCTACCGCATCTTCGGGCAGATCACCCTGCCGTTGTCGGTGAACACGATGGTGACGGTGGCGATGGTCAACAGCATCTTCATCTGGAACGACTTCATCTTCGCCAACACCTTCGTGCTGACCGACGACCTCAAGACGATCCCGCTCGGGCTGCAGAACTACATCGGCGCGATGGGCAAGGTCGACTGGACCGCGACCTTCGCCGCGGTGTGCGTGAGCATCACCCCGTTGCTCCTGGTGTTCCTGGTCTTGAACAAAGCCATGACCTACAGCCTCGCGAGCGGCGCGACTAAGGGATGATCGTCACGTGTCCGAAACGAGTGAACCGATGAGCGCCGACCGGGCGGGCCAGCCCATCACGATGCGCCAGGTGGCCGAGGCGGCCGGAGTGTCGATCGCGACCGTGTCGTACGTGGTCAACGACAAGAAGGGGGCGAGGATCGGGCCCGAGGCACGGCAGCGCGTGCTCGACGCCGTCAAGGAGCTGGGATTCCGTCCGAACGCTCTCGCGAAGACGCTCTCCAGCGGGAGCTCGAACTTCATCGGCCTCGTCGCCGACGCGATCGCCACCACCCCGTTCGCCGGTCAGATCATCCACGGCGCCCAGGACGAGGCCTGGAAGCACGGCTATGTGCTGCTCGTCGCCAACACCGAGGGCGATCTCGCCGCGGAGGAGGCCGCCATCTCGATGATGCTCGAGCACAAAGTGCGGGGCATCCTCTACTCCACGTGGTACCACCGCGCCGTCACCGCTCCGCCGGCGCTGCACGAGACCGAGTACGTGCTCGTCGACTGCTTCGACACCGCGACGCCCGCCCCCGCGGTCGTGCCCGACGAGCGGGAAGGGGGAAACGTGGCCACCCGGTTGCTGCTGAACGCGGGCCACACCCGCATCGCGTTCGTGAACACCACCACCCCGTCGCCCGCGCGATCAGGCCGTCTGGCCGGCTACCGCGACGCCTTGCAGGGTGCCGGTATCGCCTTCGACCCCACTCTGGTGTTGGATGCCGCGCCCGAACAGGAGGGCGGATACGCCGTCGCCGGCCGCATCCGCGACCTCGGCGTGACCGGCGTCTTCTGTCACAACGACCGGGTGGCGATGGGTCTCTACGACGGCCTGCGCGAACTCGGCCTGACCATCCCGAACGACATCGCGGTCGTGGGCTTCGACAACCAGGAGGTCATCGCCGCTCACCTTCGGCCGCCGCTGTCGACGGTCGCGCTCCCCCACTACGAACTCGGCGCAGCGGGGGTGCGGGTGCTCCTCGGACTGCAAGAGGCCCCGACGGGAGCGCCGCTCGCGATCTCCTGCCCGCCGGTTCCGCGGGCATCCGTCTGAGGCGAACCGCGGCCGTCACTCGGCCGTCTGGCCCCGGGCGTCCGTCAGGCCGACCGCGACCGCCCGCTCGGCCGTCAGGCCCCTGGACATCCGCCTGAGGGCGACCGCGACCGTCACTCGACCGTCGGACCCCCGGACATCCGTCTGAGGCCGACCGCGGCCATCCACTCGGGCGCCGGGCATCCGTCTGAGGCCGACCGCGACCATCCGCTCGGCCGGCGACTCCGTCAGGCGCTGGGGGCGCCGATCGTGGGGGTGGCCCTCACCGCGTTGGCGCGCCGATCGGCGACGATCTGGGCCTCGGTCCCCGAGTCGAGGATCGTGTTGCCCGTCGATTCCGGGTCGGCCACGACGGTCAGCACGTCGAGGGAGTTCGACACCGCCGTGCTCAGCAGGGCGTCGACCTGGGCCTCGAACGCGGAGCCGCTCGACGACGCGCTCACGTCGCTCGCCACGACATGGTTGGTCGCCACGTAGTTGCCCGTGCCCGCCACCAGTCTGATGATCGTCGGCGGGGTGCCGGCAGACCGGAGGCTCCGGGAGTCGACGACCTCGGAGATGTGGTTGCCGATGACGGAGTTGCCGTTGCCGCTGATCCGCACCAGTCCGTAGCCGTCGTCGAGACCGTTGTCGACTCCGAGGAACGGGGTCCAGGGCTCGTGGTCGCGCAGCAGATGGTTGGAGGCCACGAGGTTCTCGGAGCTGTCGGCGTCGAGAACGACCATGCCCGGGTAGAAGGAGTGCAACCGATTGGCCGTGATGCTCGAGCGCGTGACGCCGCTGAAGTACACGCTGCTCGCACCGCGCGGAAAGACGTTGTTCGCCGTGACGAGGAGGCCGCCGTGGTTCTCGGCGTAGATCGAGTAGCCGCTCGGGCCGGCTCCGATGAGGTTGTCGGTGATCTTCGACGCCTGACCCCACCCGCGCAGCTCGATGCAGCTCCCGCACTCGGCGACGAAGTTGTCGTGGATCGACAGCGCATCCGCGTTGTGGATGGTGAGAGCGTGCTCGAGGTAGACGAACCCCATGCCGTTCACCCGGAACGAATCGTTGGCGCCGGCGACGTGGATGCCGGTCTTCCCGTTCGCGTAGGTGTTCTCCGGATGCCGGTCGGAGCCGTCGGCGGTGAAGTGCAGACCGTCGATGCAGAAGTTCGAGAACTCCACCGAGCTGATCCGCGGACTCCCCTGCCGTTCGACGAGGAAGGCGGCGCCGTCGGATCGCTGCGCGCGCCTCTCCGGAGGGATGTCGACGAGGATTCGGCTGCCGCCCGGCCAGAGTTCGTGCAGATCGGGCCACTCGTCTTCGGGCACGTTGAAACGGATGCTCGACGAGGTGAATCCGTGACCGGAGCCTTCGATCCGGAGGAAGCTGGCGTCGATCACGACCTGGGTGCGCAGACGGAAGTCCCCCGGCGGGATGTAAATGACGGCGCCCGGCTTGCCGCCGTCGTTCTCGTCGGTGGCGGACTGTCGTCGCTTGATGTCGGCGAGGATGCTCATCATCACCTCGCCGACGTCGTCGAACGGGTCTCCGACGGGCCACTCGGTCACGTCATACCGGTTGGCGGCGCTCATGGGGTCTCGCTTTCGGAACGGAGTGTTGAGAGAGAGGCGACCTCGTCGAGCCGCGGCAGGTCGGCGCCCGGCCGGCTCACCGTGACGGCCGCGCAGGCCGCCGCGAACGAGGCCGCGTCCACAGCCTCGGCCAACGAAGCCGACCCGCTCACGACCGGATCGATGCCGACCGTCGTGGTGAGGAAGTAGAGCAGCCCCGCCATGTAGGAGTCGCCGGCCCCGATGGTGTCGGCCACCTCGGTGGTCACGGCCGGGACGAACGCCGTCTCCGCGCCGAGCCGGAGAAGGCTCCCGGATGCACCCTGGGTGACGATCACGATCGTGGCCCCGAGTCGCGCGTAGTGCGCCGTCGCCTCGGCCGCATCGAGCCCCGGGTGCAGCCAGGCCGCATCCTCGTCGCTCAGCTTGATGACGGTGCTCCGGCGCGCGAGACGCTCGACGGCGGGGAGCACGGTCTCCCGCGGTCCCAGCACCGACGGGCGGATGTTCGGGTCGAACGAGCGGAGGACGCCGGGCCCGGCGGCCTCGAAACAGGCCGCGACGACCTCGCCTCCCGGCGACAGCAGGGCCCCGATCGACCCCGAATGGATCGCCCCGAACCCGGCGACCGGAGGAGCGGCGATGTCCCAGGTGATGTCGAAGTCGTACCGCGCCGATCCGTCGGATTGGATGGTCGCCGTCGCCGACGAGGTGCGGAAGGCGGGATCGACCGACCCGCGCGTCAGCTCCACGCCCGAGCGAGCGAGATGATCCGAGAGAAGACGCCCGTTCTCGTCGGTGCCGATCCGTGTCGCCAGGGTCACGGATGCCCCCAACCGGGCCAGACCGACCGCGACGTTCATGGGGCTTCCGCCGGCGTGGGCCTCGCGACCGTCCGCGGTCGACACCACGTCGACGAGCGCCTCACCGATGACGAGCAGCTCACTCATCGACGCTCTCCTTCGAGCGCGCCGGTGCCGCGACCGACTGCCGCCGCACGAGCGGGCAGGGCAGCACGGCCACCTCGTAGACGGTCTCCTGATCGGAATCGTCTCCGGCCTCCATCAGCGTGGTGAGGGCGCCGAGCGCCCACTCCCCCATTTCGAAGTGCGGGAGCGCCACGGTCGTGAGGGCGGGATAGAGGCCCTCGGCGATGAGCTCCTGGTTGTCGAAGCCGACGAGGGAGAGGTCGTCGGGAATGCGGAGACCGAGTTCGGCCGCCGCGCGGTAGGCGCCCATCGCCATCCGGTCGTTGTAGCAGAACAGGCCCGTCGGCCGATCGGGCCGCCCGAGCACCTCGACCGCGGCCTTGTAGCCGCCCGGAGTCTCGGAGGGCTCGGCGACGACGAGGGTCGGATCGAAGTCCAGTCCGGCGTCGGCGAGCGCCTTGCGGTACCCCGCCAGCCGCCCTCGGGTGGCGGGCACGTCGTCGGAGTTGGTGATGAAGCCGATGCGTCGGTGTCCGTGCCGGATGAGTTCGTCGACTGCGACGTACGCCCCGCCCTCCTCGTCGGGCACGACCGAGGGCACGCGTCCGTCCTCCGACGTCGAGTCGATCAGCACCGTCGGCACGGCCCGGAGGGACTCCGGGAGCGCGATCTCGCGGTGATACATGGTGGCGTAGAGAACGCCGTCGACCTGCTGGCGGAGCAGCGCATCCGTGTCGCGCTGGATGTCGAGCGCGTCGCGCGTGGTGTTGATCAAGACCAGCGTCAAGCCTCGCTCCCGCGCCGCCTGCTGGGCGCCGAGGATGATGCGACCCGCGTGCGGTGTGGTGGCGATCTCCTCGCTCAGCAGACCGATCATCTCGGACTGCTGCCGCCGGAGACTCCTCGCGATGCGGTTGGCCCCGTAGCCGAGCCGCTGCGCCGTGGCCCGCACCCGTTCGCGCGTCTCGTCGCTCGCCCTCGCCGATTCGACGTCGTTGAGGATGTGGGAGACGGTGGTGACCGAGACCCCGGCTTCACGAGCGACGTCCCGGATGCCCACTGTGTTGCGTGCCATTGCTCTCGTCCTCTGCGTGCGTTCGGTTCGAACCTGGTTGGCGACCATTCTCGTCGAGCCCGTCAGCCTTTGACCGCACCGGCGGTGAGTCCGGCGACGATGTGACGCTGCAGCACAAGGGCGAGAAGGATGACGGGAACCGAATAGAGCACCGCCAGAGCGGTCATCGCTCCCCAGTCGAGGCCGAACTGGGTCTGGAAGTTCGCGATGACGATCGGGGTGGTCTGCGACCTCGTGGCCGTGAGGAGGAGGGCGAAGAGGAACTCGTTCCAGGAGGCGAGGAAGGCGAAGATCGCCGTGACCGCCACTCCGCCCGCGGTCACCGGGAGCACGACGCGCCAGAGCGCACCGAGCCGGCTCGCGCCGTCGATCTTCGCCGCCTCTTCGAGCTCTTCGGGCACCGCCTCGAAGAAGCTCGACATGAGCCAGATCGACAACGGCAGCGAGATGGTGGCGTGCGCGATGGCCAGCGCGAACGAGGTGTCGGAGATGCCGAGGTTGCGGAAGATCGCGATCATCGGAACGCCGATGACGATCGGCGGCACCATCCGCATCACGAGGGCGCCGACGATGAAGAACTGTCCGAACTTGGTGCGGAACCGTGTCACGCCATAGGCCGCGGGCACCGCCAGCACGAGCGAGATGAGCGTGCTGAGCACCGCCGTGACGATGCTGTTGATGAACGAGGCCACCACACCGTCGCGGCCGATCGCCGTCGCGTAGTTCTCGACGGTCCAGGTCGACGGAAGAACCGTCGGCGGCACCGCGATGGTCTCCAGCGGCGTCTTGAACGAGGTGAAGAGCATGTAGAGGAACGGGAAGCCGTAGAGCACGACGAGAAGAACCAGCGCGATCCAGAGGATGACGCGGGAACTGATCCGGGTGGTTTCGAGGCCGTTCATCGATCGTTCTCACTTCCGGGTCGCCAGATGAGCAGGATGGCGGCGACCGACACCGCGAGCATCGCGATCAGGTAGATGGTGCCCATGGCGCTCGCCAGGCCGGGGTCGCCGAAGCGCACCATGGTGCGGTAGACGAGCAGCGACATGGTCTCCGTGCTCTGCTGCGGTCCGCCGTTGGTCTGGATGAGGATGACGTCGAAGGCCCTCGCGGCGTCGATGCCGCGGAGGATGAGGGCGACCGCGATCACGGGCCGGAGCAGCGGGATGATGATGCGGAACAGGATGGTCGGGTAGCGGGCGCCGTCGAGCCGGGCCGCCTCGATGACGTCGCCGGGGATGTTCTGCAGGCCGGCGAAGAGGATGAGCGAGATGAACGAAGTGGTCAGCCAGATGTCGGGGATGGCCACCGAGAACAGGGCGATGTTCGGGTCGCTGAGCCACTGGATCTGACCCGGGTCTTGCAGGATGTGGGCGTCGGTGAGCAGCTGGTTGACGATGCCGAAGTTGTCGATCAGCAGGAACCGCCAGAGCAGTCCGGCCACGATCGGGGCGATCATCAGGGGGTAGAGGAAGATCGTGCGGAACACCCGGGAGCTGTTGCCGAGGGCCGTGAAGATCAACGCGACCGTGAGACCGAGCACGAATTCGAAGACGACCACGATGACCGTGTACACGAGCGTGCGCCACGCGGCATTGCCGAAATCGCCGGAGGTGAAGGCCTCGATGTAATTGTCGAGGCCCACGAAGGTGCGCGGGCCGCCGGCGAACTTGCTGATCTCGAAGAACGAGTCCGAGATGAACTGCACCAGGGGCCACGCCACGAACACGGCGAGGAAGAGGGTGGCCGGCAGCATCAAGAAGAAGGCGAACCGGCGGTCGGTGAGACGCACGATGAGACTTTCGGTGAGGTGGTGGGCAGGAGAGGCCGGTGGGTTTCCGCGAGCGGGCGGAAACCCACCGGCCGGCGGTCAGCCGCCGATGATGTCTTCGACTTGCGCCTTGGCGTCGTCGAGCAGCTTCTGGTTGTCCGCCCCCGGCACGACAGCCTTCTGGATCATCGGGATGAGCGCCGAGTCCACGATCTCCTGCCACTTCGGGTTGGCCGGCCGCGGGATGGTGGCCTCCGCGTTCAGGGTGTCGACGAGCGGCTTGTAGTTCTCGAAGCCCGGCTCGCTCTCGTACTTCTCGAGCACCGAGATCCGTGACGCCAGACCCAGGTCGGTGTCGACCGACAGATCGTTGTGGTCATAGGCGTACTGCACGAACTCGAGCGCCTTCTCCTGCTTCGGGGTGCCTGAGGGCACGGAGAGGTACCACGCGCCGGGGACTCCGGCGACTCCGCCCGGGCCGCCGATCATCGTGGTGACGCCCACGTTGCCGGAGACCGCCGAGTCAGCGGGGATCTGCTTGTACGCGTGCGCCCAGAAACGCATCATCGCCAGCTGACCCTGGTTGAAGAGGTTCTGCGAGCCCGCCCAGTCCAGCTGCGCGGCGCCGCTCGGCGCGTAGGGCAGAAGGCTGGTGTAGAAGTCGAGCGCCTTGAGGCTGTCGGCATCGCCGAGCGACACGGTGCCGTCGTCACCCACCACCATGTTCGTCTCGCCGGTCTGCGACAGGGTGGCGAGCCACTCGGTCTCCACGGCGCCCTTGACGTCGGTGCCGTAGAGGTCGACCTGGCCGTCTCCGTTCGTGTCCTGCGTGAAGAACTTCGCGATGTCGGCGTACTGCTCCCAGGTCGTGGGCGGAGCAAGATCGTACCCGTACTGGGCCTTGAAGTTCGCCTGCTGCGTCGGGTCTTCGAAGAGGTCGGTGCGGTAGTAGAGGATCTCGGAGTTGGTCCAGGCGGGCATGCCGACGAACGATCCGTCGACCTGTGCCTCGCTGACCAGCGACGGGAAGAGATCGGATTTCACGTCGTCGGTGAACATGTCGTCGAGCGGGGTGAGCGCCTCGGCGAAGGTCGGCAGCCAGATGGCGTCGAGCGCTGCGACGTCGAACGACAGCGAGCCCGAGCCGAACTCGCTGTTGAGGCGGTTGTAGAGACCGTCGTAGGGCAGCTCGACGAACTCCACCGACGTGCCGGTGTCCTTCTCGAACTGGTCGGCGATCGGCTGCAGCTCCCCGTGGCCGCCGGCCTCGACGAGCACGGTGATCGAATCGTCTCCGGAGGCGGAGGTGCCCCCTCCGGCGCCGCACCCGGTGAGGGTGACGGCGGTGAGTGCGGCAAGGGCTCCTGCGGCTCCGACGAGAACGCGTCGGGACAAGTGCCGGTGTGTGCGAAGCATCATTACTTCGGCTCCAATTCTGTGCGGCGGTGCGTGATTGCGAGGGTACGCGCCGGGTGGTCCGGCGTCGGTCGCCCGAAGCGACTGTGATGACAATACGTTTTGCCAAAACGTCTTGTCAACTCCATAATTGTCACAGCACGGCCACCACCGACGGAGGCCGCAGAAGGAGCCGCCCCCATGACGGACGCGCAGCGACCACGCCCCCGCCTGCATTTCACCCCGCGATCGGGCTGGATCAACGACCCCCTGGCGTTGACCTGGCACAACGGTCAGTACCACCTCTTCTTCCAGTTCGTTCCCGACCGCATCACCTGGGCACCGGACTGCCGTTGGGGCCACGCGACCTCGCCCGATCTGGTCACCTGGACGGAGCATCCGCCCGCCCTCGAGCCGGGTGACGGAGACGGCGGCATCTGGTCGGGGTCGATGGCGATCGACGACGACGGCCGACCGACGATCTTCTACACCTCGGTGCAGGTTCCCGATTTCGGCGTGGGGAGCATCCGCACGGCCACCCCCGTCGACGACGACTGGCTGGTCTGGGCCAAGGGCGAGGTGGTCGTGGAGGCTCCACCCCTCGACCCCGTGGCCTTCCGCGACCCCTTCGTCGTGCGTGACGGCGATCGTTGGCGGATGCTCGTCGGCACCGCCCTCGTCGGCGGAGAAGCCGCGGCGAGCTCGTTCGTCTCCGGCGACCTCTCGGCGTGGTCGTACGAGGGCTTGGCCGCCTCGCGCAACACCCGGGAGACCGAGCCCGTGTGGACCGGATCGCTCTGGGAGTGCCCGCAGATCTTCACCATCGACGGGCGCGACGTGATGGTGACGTCGGTCTGGCAGGACGACGAGCTGTACTACGTCGTCTACGCGATCGGCGAGTTCAGAGACGGCCGCTTCGAGCCGGAGCATTGGGGGCGTCTCACCTACGGCGAGAGCTACTACGCGCCGTCGTTCTTCCGCGATGAAGCGGGGCAGCCGTGCCTCATCTTCTGGATGCGCGGCGTTCTCGACGAGGTCGCCGGCCGTGCCAGCGCGCTGAGCGTGCCGCACGTTCTGCGCCTCGACGGCGACACCCTCGTATCGGCACCTCATCCGTCGGTCATGGCATCTCTCGCGGTGCACGCGGACGGAACGGATGAGCACCGCCCCACGCTGCACACGCTCGACAGCGACGAGGAATGGACGACGACGAATGACGCCGGCACCCTCCGGGTTCGCCGAACCGCGACGAGTGTCGTGTGCACGTGGATGGACACGACCACCGTCGTTCCTGCGTCGGCCGGCGTCGTGACGATCCTCGTCGACGAGGAGACCGTGGAGGTCTTCACCGGCGCAGCCGTCTTCGGCATCGGGGCGACCTCGCGATTCGGCACAGGCCCGCAGCGCGAACTCGAGGATTCGCGCCCGGCCCAGCTCGCCGTCGAGTGACCATCCCCGCTCGGCATCGTCCTCCGGCACACCCGCGACGCGAACACCTACTTCCGCCGACAGCGGTGCGAACGGACGCCGGATGACGGCTTCGGATGTCGGCTACCATTCGGGCATGACGAACCCGGATGCGATCGACGACGTCTCGATCGGCGGTGAGAGCATCCGCCTCGGGCAGTTCGTGAAGTTCGCCGGGCTTCTCGACAGCGGTGGAACGGGGAAAGAGGCCATCGTCGACGGCCTCGTGAGCGTGAACGGCGAGGTCGATCGACGTCGCGGACGACAGCTCCAGCTCGGCGACATCGTCGGATTCGACGGGCGCAGCGCCCGCGTCTGCCCATGAGGTGCTGCCGATCCCCACAGGGAGGCCGGCGAAGCGGCCGAAGCTCCCCCTACGACGACCTTGGCCTGCGACACGCGGCTCGTCGGCCTCGGACGTGAACGTGGTCGCCGACGGCCGGTTCAGCCGAGTTCGTCGACGGCGGCGATGATGAACGTCGCCACGTCGACCGGATTGGTCTGCATCACCAGGTGCGGCGCGTCGAGTTCGATCACCTTACGGGCGCCGGCGCGCTTGTAGCCGAAGCGCTCGACATCCGGGTTGATGGTGTGGTCGGCGCTCGAGACGATCCCCCAGCTGGGCTTGGTCTTCCAGGCCGCGACGGGCGCGGTCTCGGAGAACGCCACGGCGGCGAGCGGACGCTGACCCACGGCCAGCACGCGAGCGGTGTCGGTGGGTACGCCGGCGGCGAAGACCTCGGGGAAGGCCTCGATCTTCACCGAGACATCCGTTCCGGGGTCGGCGCCCTCGATGGGGTAGGGCGAGTAGACCAGGTTCGCGGCGAGCGGCGAGTCGGGGAAGCCGCCCTGCAGCTGGCCGAGGCTCTCGCCCTCGTCGAGCGCATAGCCGGAGACGTAGACGAGTCCGATGACGTTCTCGGCGACGCCGGCGACGGTGATGACCGCTCCGCCGTACGAGTGACCCGCGAGAACGACCGGCCCGTCGATCTGCTCGACGAACGATTTGATGTAGGCCGAGTCGCCGATCAGGCTGCGGTTGAACACCGGTGGAACCAGCACGGTGTAGCCCTGATTCAGCAGCTCGAGGGTGACAGGCGCCCAGCTGGCGGCATCGGCGAAGGCCCCGTGGATCAGAACGATGGTGGGCTTTGCGGACATGATGATCTTCTTTCGGGTTGGCACGCTATGTGCGCGCGAGAGCTGCTCGGACAGAGAAGTTCACGACGTGGTCGCCCCGTATCCGGGCGGCGCGGATTCACTGTGCCTCACGCTGGCGAGCACGCATCGCGATGTGCGCGTGCCGGCGTGATCGGCGCAGAAAAAGCCGATTCCCGACGGAGCGGATGACAGCAGCGACAGGCTCCGCCGATGAGTGTGGAATCATCGATTCACCTGCGTTCGGACGTGAACAGGAGCGTGAACCGTGCAGCTACCCTCGAACTCCGCGTGCGTGCTCGTGCAGATGAGCGCGAAGACCCTCGTCGATGCGCCCGCCTACCGACGGATGTCGCGGCACGAGTTCGGCGGACTCGCGATGGCGCGCATCGCCTCCGTGCCGCAGAAGGTGACGGCGATCCTCGGCGAGGTGCCCGCCCGTTCCCCGGAGAGCATTCAGGTGCAACTGGTGCACTCCGGCGAACTGATCCTCGATCAGGGTGGTCGTCAGACCTCCGTGGCCGCGGGTGGCGTGGTGGTCTACGACGTGAGCCGACCGTTCGAGTTCGTCTACCCGCAGGAGTTCCGCACCACCATCGTGCAGATGCCGACCGCATCGACGGGTGTGTCGAACGGCGTGCTGAAGACACTCTCCGAGCGCGGCTCCACTCATCGCTCCCCCGCCGGCGCCGTGCTCTCAAGGCTCCTTCGCGCGGCCGGCGCCCACGGCCAGCAGCTGGGTGAGAACAGCCGAGACGCCCTCTCGCGAGCCATCGTCGACGCGGTGCGGATGGTGACGCGCGAACACGCGGGAGGCGGCACGCTCGACTCCGGGCGTGCCGGTCTCGCCGAGGCTGCCCGCGATGTCGCGCGCGTGCACCTCAGCGATCCCGGCCTGTCTGCGACGGTGATCGCGAACCGGCTGCATGTATCGGTGCGGACGCTCCATGCCGCCTTCGAAGACGAGCGGGAGACGCTGGGACAGCTGATCCGGCGCTTGCGGCTCGAGCGTGCCCGACAGCAGCTGGAAGGCACCACGGCGCCGGTTCGTCAGATCGCTGAGAGCATCGGATATCTCGACGTCACCCATTTCATCCGTACCTTCAAGACCACCGAGAACCTCACGCCGGCCCAATGGCGGCGCCGGCGACTCGGCGGCACCGGGGAGGGCCCGCGGCCGTGATGCACCGCGCGCCCGTGCCGGCGACCGTGCGAGTGACGGGCCACGAAGACGGCTCGCAGCGCAAGCATCCGGATGTCTGGATCGGCGTCATCGGTACGACCATCCGCCTGACGCCGATGCGCCCGACGTCTCCCACGACGGGTGACACGAACAATTCGGAAAGACTCATCACCGAGGTCGAGCTCCTCTGGCTGACCCGGGCCGAGCGAGCCGTGATCGAGCAGCACCCGATCGACGGCTCGACAGGGCTCGGCGCCGCGATCGCCGCTCTCCTGCTGAGCATGCCGCAGGAAGCAGGCGCGCCGGAGGGCCTGCTGCGGCGGCAGATCTTGGTGACGGTGCGGAACCTGATCTCAGCGGTGGGGAGTGAGCGCGTCGAGGCGGGCACCGTGCGGGTCACCCCGCATCAGCACCTGGTCGTCCGCGCGATGCAACTCGTGAACGCCGGGCTCGACGACCCCCTCCTCACCAGCGCCACGATCGCCGACCGACTGGGGGTGTCACGTCGCACGCTCCAGGCCGCGTTCCGCGACTCGGGCGCGGCCCCCACCGCGTACATCTGGGCGCTGCGCCTTGAACGCGCACACCTGGAGGTCGCTCTGGCCGAGCGGCTCTCCCGATCCGACGTCGTCGCCCTCGGCACCCAGTGGGGTTTCCACAGCTCCACGCACTTCAGCCGAGCATACGAGCGCCGCTACGGGGTTCGGCTGAGGCGCTCGGGCGAGTGAATCGGCGCGCCACGCCAAGGCGCCGCAGCGACGTTCAGTGCTCGAGGCGCGGAGTGGGGATGCCGAGACGAAGAGCTGCCCGCCGCGTGTCCTCGAGCACGGCGCGCGGTTCGGGAGCGTGCGGATCGGTGTGCGCTGCGAGGCTCCTTCGAGCGATGGGGATCAGCACGGTCGCCCATCCGAACACCGTTGCGACCGAGCGGGGAAACCGGTACGGCAGCATGGCACTGCGGTGCTGACGAAGATCGACGCCCCGAGCCTCGACAACGGGCAACAGCTCGCGGGTCGTCAGGAACGCCTCGCGCAAGGCTCGCCGGTCTCCGATCATGGCCGCCAGCGATCCGCTCCGCTCCGCCTGGGCGAACATGCCGGCGTCGGCGATGAAGTGCAGCCACAGCCACCCTCGCATGTCCCGTTCCTGGCGAACCGTGAGACCGGCCTGCCGGAAGACGGTGAGAACGTCCTGCTCTCGCCGATTCGGCGACGCGCCCGTCATGCCGATGATGACGGATGCGAGCATGGCGCCCTGCAGCACGCCGTCGTCATCGAATCCGCCGCCCGCCTGCGGGAAGCCGAACACGAGTCGTTCGGCCGGAAGAGGCGCGACCGCGGCGAGCGGCTCATCCCAGAGGTTGCCCAGCACCAGCACCGTGGCCTCGCCGATTCGGGGAGCCAGGAACGCAGCCGCCTCCACGAGCCGATGATGCCCGACGCTCAGCACGATCAGGTCGAACCCGTCGTCCGGGGCGAGGGATTCACGCAACGTCGTACGGAACGACTCGCGCACCTGCCGGCCGAAGGGCCTTCGGCGCCCGTCGATCCAGTCCATCTGCACCTCGTCGCCGTACTCCGCGGCGCGACCGGGGCGCACGTAGAACTCGACGTCGTGCCCGGCGGCCTGAAACACACGCCCGTAGACCGTCGCGATCACTCCACGACCGAACATCAGAATCCGCATGATGGGCCCTTCGCATAAGATGGAGCTTGTCTCCACTTAGGAGAATATGGAGACAATCTCCACTTGTCAATGAGAGGTTGCACGATGGCCGAGCCCCGAGCGCTGCGAGCCGACGCCCGCCGCAACCGCGAGGCGATCGTGGCCGCCGCGCGCACGGCGTTCGATCACGACGAGCAGTTGCGGTTCGATGACTTCGCGGCGCTCGCCGGCGTGGGCGTGGGCACGCTCTACCGGCATTTCCCGACGCGGGAAGCGCTGGCGGCTGCGGTGTATGAAGGAGAGGTGGCCGCGCTCTGCGATCAGGCCCGCGACTCGACGCGGTCGGCCGGCGAGAACCTCGACGCCTTTCTGCGCGGCTTCGTGGAGTATGTGGTGGCACACACCGGCCTCGCCCGCACGCTCGCGGCCGTCGTGGACCCGGCGGTGCAGGCCGAGGGCGGGAGCGAGCTCGAGCGCACGCTCGCCGACCTCCTGGTTCGGGCAGCCGCCGACGGCGCCATTCGCGACGACGTCGCCGTAGGGGCGGTGCTGATCGTGCTGCATGGCGTCGGATCAGCGACCGACCGGCCGAACTGGGCAGCGGAGTCTCGAGCCGCCGTGGAGCTCCTGATCGCGGGACTCAGGGCCGCCTGAACGGCATCGTCGGCACAGCGACGAGATCGTTGTCGCTCGACATCCGCAGCGGCCATGTTCCTTGCATCTGCGACGCGTCATCGTTCCAGACGTCGGTGCCGACCGGATACAACGTGACGGTGTACCCGGCCGCTCAGTCGCCGAGGAGGTCGAGCACGAGTCTGTCACCCGTGGACTGGGCCACGATCCACGACACCGATCCGTGCAGTTGGATCGAGTCGCCGGTGGCGGGCTCGGTGAGGGTCAGCTGGCGACTGAGGCCGAACTTCTCGACCCTCACCTCGGTCGTGGCGCGCGGGAACGAGGCCACCTCCGCGCGGAGCCGGCCGCCGGTGTCGCGATTGAGCACGTGGATGGTGTCGTCGTTGACGGCGACGATCAGCTGCACGGTCACGCCCTGCGCCTCGGCCGCCGCCTTGGTGGCCACGAAGGCGCCGAGTCCGCCGCCGACGTCCGCACCGACGGCGACGTCGACACCGGATGCCGCAGACCCCGCCGCCAGACCGACGGCCTGGGCTACCACCAGATTCGCCAGCCCGAAGATCCCGGCGACCCTGATCTCCTCCGACTCCCCGAGCGCCGCCCGGGCCTCCTCGATGAGGTCGCTCTCACTGGTGCCGCTCACGGATTCTCCCCCGGGTCGTCGCCGCCGGTGTTCGCGGCTCTGGCACAGAGAATAGCGAAACAGCGCCGATCGGGGCGGAGCGTGCCCGGAAGAGACTCTGCCAGACCTCGAACGTGTCGTCGGTGGTGCCAACGGGTTCATGAAATGTGTTGTTATTTCACCAGATATGTTGGAAAATCAGTACAACTAATGAAATAGTGTGAGGTTGCCATGCAACTCCAATCCCCATTCCTGGCGATCACGAGATCACTCGACGGCGCCGTGCTCAACTCTCTGGTGCGCTCCCACGCACCCATGAGCATCGCCGAGATCGCGCGGTCGACCGAGAACTCCTACGCGGGCGTGCGCAGCTGCGTGCTCCGGTTGACCGCTCAGGGAACAGTCCTCCCCAGCCCGGCCGGCAAGCTCACGCTCTATTCGTTCAATGCCGAGCACATCCTCGCCCCCGCCATCCGCGAGATCGTCGGCGCGAAGAGCACGCTGTGGGAGCGCATCACGACGCTGATCACGGAGACGTTCGCAGATCCGCCAGTGTATGCAGCCGTGTTCGGCTCGGCCGCAACCGGAACGATGCGCGACGACAGCGACATCGACATCTTCCTCGAGCGACCAAAGCGAGCCGACGTCGACCGGTTCGATGTCGACGCTGAATCACTCGCCTGGCAGGTATCGCGTCTCACGGGCAACGAGGTGCGCCCGCTGATCTACGGCGAAGAAGAAGTGTCGGGCACCATGGCCGGCCAACGCGTGCTCGCCGACATCGCGAGAGACGGCGTCACAGTGGCCGGTGACCCCGAGGGCTTCCGAAGCCGGTTGCGCCGTGGCGCCCGGGCGAAGTCCGAGCATGCCGCGCGTTGATCGCGACCCCGGCGTGCTCGAGGGGCGCGCCACGAAGATGCTCCAGTTCATCGAAGCCGCAGAGATCATCCTCGCTCTCGCCGACGACGACGAACTGCGCGACGCCGTCGTGACCCTCGCCGTGCACGCGGGAATCGCCGCATCCGACGTGATCTGCCTGCGCCGCCTGGGCTATTACTGGCAGAGCGGCAACCACCACGAAGCCATCGAACACCTGCGCCGGGCTGACGCGCGATCGGCGGGGCACCTGTCGACGCTCCTTTCACTCAAGACCCGCGCTGCGTACGGCCACGACTCGATGTCGTCGAGCAATGTGTCGCGATCGGTGCGCGCCATGCACAAGCTCGCTGCTGCGGCGCGCGCCGCGTGAACGAGCCGATCAATCATCGAACGGCTCGTGATGCTCTTCTACGCGCTCGCGATCGGCTCCGACCGGGTGACGCACACAGGAACGCCCGAGCGAATTCAGCAGCCCGGGTCACGCGTCGTCGACGACCGACAGGAAGAAGGCGAAGGCGCCCAGCTCGGCGTTCACGCCGATCGACCGAGCGCTTCCATCACCTCGAGCACCAGCTCGTCGATGCCGCGGTCTGCGCCGGTTCGGCCGAGCACCGCGGGGGCCGGTTTCGCTCCGGGCACGGTGTGGCCACCACCGAGCACCGAATACAGAGTGACGGGTGGGTGGCCCGGCTCGCGGTACGCCGTCTCCTCCATCCGCGCGCCCTTCCGTCCCGCGGGTCGCTCGGGGAGCATCTCGACCGCGGGTGCCGCGGTGATGCCGTTGCGGCGAGCGAAGTACGCCGCCGTGGCCGGCGCGGAGAGCGCGGCTCCCCCGACCTTGAACATCGCCCGCGCCCACCACGCCATGCGGCCTCCGCGGAAGGGGACGATCCGGTCGGCCGTGCCGCTCACGAGCACGACCGGGACGGGCCGATCGGCCGCGGAATCCGAGAATCCGCCGAGGAACCCGGCGCGATCGGGCATCGTCGCGGCCACGACGACCGCACCCGTGAGGAGGTCCGGCGCCTCGTGGATCAGGCGGAAGACCATCTGACCACCGTTGGAGTAGCCGACGCCGACGACAGCGCGGGCCTCGACACGGTGGGATCGACTGACCGAAGCGACGACGGCGCGAGCGAAGGCGACGTCATCCACGTCCTCCAACCGGGCGGGGAAGGAGCTCGTTGCCCGGGCGTCGTTCCAGTTGCCTCGATATCCGTCCAGGTAGACGACCACGGCCCGGCCTTCGCGGGCGAGCCGATCGAGAGCATTACCCGTGAAGCGGCGATGCACCTCGCCGTCTTGCTTCGAGCCGTGGAAGACCAGCACGATCGCACGATCACCGGGACCGTCGATCTCGCCGACCGCCGTGAACGAGCGGGTGCGACCCGCGACAGAGACAGTTGACTTCATCACACATCCTTCGTGCGCGCGAACGGACTTCGCCCGAGCACACCCGTGACGCTATACTCTGACATCATGTCAAGGTCAACCGCATCATGAGGATCGGCGAAGTCAGCCGTCGGAGCGGCGTCAGCGCCCGGTCGCTGCGCTACTACGAGCAGCACGGCCTCATCTCTGCTCGCCGCGAGTCCAACGGCTATCGCGAATACGACGACTCGACGGTGGCGCGCGCCGAGATCGTCCACATGCTCTTCGGCATGGACTTTCCGCGCGAGGTGGTGCAGTCGGTGCTGACCTGCACCGGCGATGCGCCCGCCGCCGCTCACGACGCCCTGGCAGACCAACTCGTGCAGGTGCGGTCGGAGTTGGCCGAGCGCATCGAGCGCCTCGCCTACACGCACGGTCGGGTGAACGCCTTCTTGGAGGAGCGCGGCCGCTAAGAGGTCGAGCTCGGCTTCGTTCCGCCGAGACGGTCAGCGACGCACTCGATAGCGCACGTGGAGCACGCGGTCGCCGTGGATGACGACATCGGGATCTTCGAGAAGGTGCTGCGCTTCGACCGCACCGAAGTAGCGCTTGCCGGAGCCGAACACGACGGGCACGACATCCATCCGAACCTCATCGATCAGACCCGCGGCGAGCACTTGCCCACCGACGTCACCGGCCGCGACCTCGACCGTGCGGTCGCCCACGAGCTCCTGGGCCCTGGCCACGGCCGCCTCGACGCTGTCGACGAAGTGAAACGGAGCCTCCGCGCCCCAACCGTCAGGCTCAGGCCGGTGCGTCACCACGACCACGTGATCGACGCCGCTCGGCGGCACCCCACCCCACCCATCCGTCAGATCGAAGACGTGGCGGCCGACGATCGTCGCCCCGATCTCGTTCCAATACGGCCGGATGTAGTCATACGAGGCCTGCGACACCGCCAGCACGCCGCTCTCGTCCAACGCGACATCACCGCTCGTCAACCAGTCGAAGAGCGGCCCGGGTTCGTCGTCCTCATCCGCGATGAAGCCGTCCACCGAAACCGACCCGTACATGACCACCTTGCCCATGAGACCCTCCTCCTGGTCGATCAAAAGTGTACAGTGTCCACATGATGACGACGCCGATCACGGTGACGCCGGTGCGCGTCGCCACCCTCCTCGCCGGAGACGAGCGGATGCCGGTCTTCGTGCATCTGATCGATCATCCGGCCGGCCGGGTGCTCGTCGACACCGGAATGACCGAGCTCCATCCCGCGGTCGCCGACATGGATCCTCAGCTGGAGCCGCTGACCGAGAAGGGCATCGATCTCGACGGCATCACCGCGGTCGTCAACACGCATCTGCACTTCGACCACTGCGGTGGCAACCACCTGTTCGCCGGAACGCCGGTGTACGTGCAACGCCGGGAACTCGAGGATGCGCGAACGCTGGACGAATACACGATCCGCGAATGGGTGGATGCGCCAGGCATGACATACATCGAAGTCGATGGCGAGTTCGAGCTGCTTCCCGGCGTTCGGCTGCTGCCCGCGCCCGGCCACACGCCCGGCTCGCAGATCGTCGTCGTCGAGACGGATGCCGGCCCCGTCGTGATCGCCGGCGACTCTGCCGTGTGGTTCGGCGAGCTCGACGAACCGACCACGGAGGGCCAGCGACTCATCCGCTCGCTCGATCCACACCAGGTGTGGCTCGCTCACGCGGACGAGCCCTGGCCCGCCGGTTCCTAGCTTCCGCCCGGTCGCCCGGCCGCTACTTGCGCGAGGGCACCCGCGCATCCGGCCCGTGCACGATGCTCGCGATGGCGCCGGTGGAGACGCGCTCGGGGTCTCCACCGCGCGAGGCCTCGGCCGCCTCCTCCTCGAGCGCCGCGAGGTCGCGGGCGTGGTGGCTCTTCTCGTCGGCGCTGAGGTGGTCGTCGGCGCTCATGGTCTGCTCGTCGAAGGGCAGTGTGCCGTCGAGCACCTGCCCCACCTGGGTGGTGTCGATCTGCTTCGTCCACTTCCCGATGAGGATGGTGGCGACCGCGTTGCCGGTGAAGTTCGTGAGTGCCCGCGCCTCCGACATGAAGCGGTCGATGCCCACGATGAGTCCGACGCCGTTCACGAGGTCGGGGCGGTGGGCCTGCAGCCCTCCGGCGAGGGTGGCGAGGCCGGCGCCCGTGACTCCGGCGGCGCCCTTCGACGCGATCATCATGAACAGCAGCAACGAGAGCTGCTCCGGCAGGCTCAGCGGGGTTCCGAGGGCGTTCGCGATGAAGATCGACGACATCGTGAGGTAGATCGCCGTGCCGTCGAGATTGAACGAGTAGCCGGTGGGAACCGTGATGCCGACGACCGGCTTGGAGATGCCGAGGTGCTCCATCTTGGCGATCAACCGGGGCAGCGCGACCTCGCTCGACGACGTGGAGACGATGAGCAGGTACTCCCGGGCCAGGTACTTCATGACCCGGAAGATGTTGATGCCCGTGACCAGCTTGAGCAGTCCGCCGAGCACGACCACCACGAACACGATGCAGGTGATGTAGAACGCCACCATGAGCGCCCCGAGCGCCACCAGCGCGGCCACTCCGGTGGTGCCCACGACGGCGGCGATCGCCCCGAAGGCGCCGAGCGGCGCGACCCACATGATCATGGCGAGGATACGGAACACCAGCACCTGGAGCTGCCGGATGGCCCCGAGAATGGGCTCGCCCTTGGCGCCCATCCGCTGCAGGGCGAAGCCCACGAGCAGCGCCACGAACAGGGCCTGCAGGATGCTGCCCGACGTCAGCGACGAGAAGAAGGAGGTGGGGATGATTCCCATGACGAACTCCGTGGTGCTCGCCGGAGCCAGCGCAGAGGTGTCGTAGGTGGTCGAAGCGATGTTGAGGCCGTCGCCCGGATGGATCAGGTTGCCCACCACGAGGCCGATGCCGAGCGCGAAGGTCGACATGATCACGAAGTAGCCGAGCGCGAGCCCGCCCACCTTGCCCACGGTGGCGGCCTTCGCCACCGAGCCCACGCCGAGGGCGATGGTGCAGAAGATGATCGGCGCGATCATCATCTTGATGAGCGCCACGAACCCGTCGCCGAGCGGCTTCAGGCCCTTGGCGAACTCGGGGAAGATCAGCCCTACCGCGATGCCGCCTGCCACGGCCACGATCACGGCGATGTAGAGGTAGTGGGAGCGGTCGAGCCGGCGTCTCTTCGTGGGCTGAACCGTGTGCGTCGTTGCCATGGGTCTTCCTAACGGTCAAGGCCGCCGCGTCTGCGTCGACGGCTCGATGGTGATGAGGAGATCAGCATGGGCGTGGTGCGGCATCCGCTCGGGCTTGTGTTCATATTGTTCAGACCGGACGGCCGTGCCCGCGGGCTATCGTGAACAGATCGAACACAGGCAGCGACGCCGAAGGAGACAGCGATGAAGGCGTGGATCGCCGGTCTGAGCATCTCGGCTCGGCTCTTCGCGCTCCAGGTGTCGTTCATCGCCCTGCTCACCGCGGTGGCCGTGGCCTGGCTCTGGTCCGACGCGCAAGCCGACGTCGACACGGATGCCGCACAGAAGACCATGGCGGTCGCCACCTCCATCGCCGACAACCCCTTCGTGGTCGATGCCCTCGCCTCCCCCGACCCGAGCGCCGCCCTCCAGCCCTACGCGCTGACGCTGATGGCCGACACCTCGATCGACTTCATCACCATCATGAATCCCGATCGAACCCGCTACACGCATCCCGACCCCACGCAGATCGGCAAGCCCTTCCAGGGCACCATCGCCCCCGCCCTCGCCGGGCGGAGCTTCACCGAGACCTACACCGGAACGCTCGGCCCCTCGGTGCGATCGGTCGTGCCGGTGACGGATGCGCAGGGCACGGTGATCGGTCTGGTCTCGGCCGGCGTCACCGTGAGCAACCTCTCGGCTGTGCTGCTGCAGCGGCTGCCGCTCGTGATCGGGGCGGCTCTCGCCACCCTCCTGGTGGGCGCGCTCGCATCCTGGCTGCTGAGCCGGTATCTGCGCCGGGTCACCTGGGGGCGGGGGCCCGAGGCGATGAGCCGCATGTTCGCCTACTACGAGGGCGTGCTGCACTCGGTGCGCGAGGGGCTCGTGCTCGTCGACACCAAGGGCCGGCTCGTGCTCTACAACGACCAAGCGGCCGAGTTGCTGGGCCTGCCTTCACAGCCTTCGGATGCGCATCCGCTCGCTCTCGACGCCGTGCCGATCGCCGAGCCGCTGCGGGCGCTGCTCGGCAGCGGCGCCGTGGCCGTCGACGAGGTGTATCTCACCGACGACCGGGTGCTCGTGGTGAACCAGTCGGTCGCCGTCTCCGCAGTGTCGAGCGGACCGGCGCGGCGGCTCGGCACCGTCACGACCCTCCGCGACCACACCGAGCTGCAGCAGCTCAGCGGGGAGCTTCGGTCGATGCGCACCCTCTCCGACGCGCTGCGGTCGCAGACCCACGAGTTCTCGAACCGGCTGCACACCATCGTGGCGTTGATCGAGCTGGGGCGATCCGACGAGGCGCTGGAGTTCGCGGCGCACCAGCTGAACCTGGGTCAGCACCTGGTCGACCAGGTGGTGACGGCCGCGGTCGACGAGCCGGTGCTGACCGCGCTGCTCCTCGGCAAGTCGGCGCAGGCGGGCGAGCGCGGCATCGCTCTCGTGCTCGACATCGCGCCCGAGCTCGGATCGACGGGGGTCGCGGCCGACGAGCTCGTGACCGTGATCGGCAACCTGATCGACAACGCACTCGATGCGGTGGCCGAGCCGTCGCCGGTGGGGGCCGTGCCCGGCGCCGCTGGTGCGGCGGGAGAAGACGCGATGGATCGGCGGGGCGACCCGGGCGAGGCGGATCGCGGGGCGTCGGCCGAGCATCCGCGGGTCACGGTCTCGGTGCGGCGAGAGGCCGGGTCTCTGGTGATCGCCGTCTCGGACACCGGGCCCGGTGTGGCCGACCCCGAGCAGGTGTTCCGGCGCGGCTACAGCACCAAGGAACCGGGCGACTCCGGCCGGGGCATCGGGCTGGCGCTCGTCGGGCAATCGGTGCGGCGGCTCGGTGGCACGGTCACCGTGTCGAACGCGCCGTCGCCGGACGCGCACGGCGAACGCGGGGCCACCTTCACCGTCGTCGTCCCGATCCCGCCGGCCGGGGAGGAACGATGAGCCCGCTCCGGGTGCTGGTGGTCGACGACGAGCCGATCACCGCAGAGGCCCACGCCGCCTACCTCGCGCGCCTCGAGGGTTTCGAGGTGGCCGGGATCGCGGAGAACGGGGCGCAGGCGGTGCGGCTGCTGCAGGCATCCGCCGCCGCCTCGGGCGCTGGCCGGATCGACCTCGTGCTGCTCGACATGAACCTGCCCGACGTGCACGGAATCGAGCTCTGCCGGCACCTCAGGTCGGTGGGCGTCGACGTGGACGTGATCGCGGTGACCGCGGTGCGCGACATCGCGGTGGTGCGCGCGGCGGTGTCGCTCGGAATCGTGCAATACCTGATCAAACCGTTCGCCTTCCCTGTTTTCGCCGAGAAGCTCAACGGGTATCGGGCCTTCCGCTCCGGGCTCGGCGAGGTGGAAGGGGTGACCACGCAAGACGACGTCGACCAGTCGTTCGCGAGCCTGCGCACCGAATCGACGCCGGTGCTCGACAAGGGCCTCGCCCCCGACACACGGGCGAGCATCATCGCCGCGCTGCGGGCCACGGATTCCGCGCTCTCGGCCAGCGAGGTCGCGAGCGAGCTCCGGATCTCCCGGGTGACCGCTCGTCGCTACCTCGAGAACCTCGCCGCCTCGGGAACCGTCGAGCGCGCGCCGCGCTACGGGCAGCCAGGCCGCCCCGAGTTCGAGTACCGCTGGCGGCGCTGATCGACTGTCTCTCGCCGGACGGATATCTCAGTCGCGAGAAGGCCGGAGTGCAGCCACGCGGCGCAGATCGGCGCGCACGGCGTCTCGCCGGGTCGTGACGCCGAGCTTGCGGTAGAGCGAGCGGAGGTGCGACTTCACGGTCGGATAGGCGATTCCCAAGTGCGTGGAGATCTCGGCGGCCGTCATGGTGGTGCGCAGGCAGGCGAGCACCTCGTGCTCCCGCCGGGTGAGCACACCGGCCCGGAGTTCGGTCAGCCGACCTCGTCGTTCGAGGATGGTGAGGAGGAACTGGTGGTGGCGGGTGCCTCGCTGGGCGTGCGCGCCGAGGAGGTCGTCGATGACGGGGTCATCGGCGAGGAAGGGCGCGAGGATGCGCTCGGGCGCGGCGGATTCGAGTGCTCGGTCGAGGTCGTCGTGCGCCTGGGATCCCTGCCCGGCCGAAGCGTGAAGTGCCGCCGAGGTGACCAGGGCGGTGACCCGCGCGTAGCGGGGCATCGGTGTCGCGGAGGCGAGGCGGAAGGCGCGCGCGGCGAGCGCGGGCTCCCCCAGCGTGCGGTAGAGCTCGGCGAGGAGGGCGTGCGCCACCGGGGCGCCGGCGCGGGCGAGTGCCGGCGCGGCGACGCTCAGCGCTCGCTCGTCGTCGCCCTCGGCGTGGGCGAGCCATGCCGAGACCACTCGCCGCAAGGTGTCCCACGGGATGCCGTGCTTGTCCGCGGTGGTCACACCCTGCAGCAGGTCGGCGGCGGCGTAGTAGCGATCGTCTCGTTTCTCGGCCACGATGCTCATCACGAGGTAGAGGCGGGCGAGGGCCTCGAAGTTCGAACCGGGGCTCCCCTCGACGACGATGGAGTCGAGTTGCACGATGGCGCCGTCGAAGTCCCCTCGCCAGTAGTCGATGCATCCGCGGTTGGCTTGCGGGAGGCCCCCTTCGAACCGGTCCCAGTCCGACGCCGACGGCGCCGCCGGGAGATCGTCGAGGATGCCCTCGGCCTCGGTGAACATGCCCGCATGGGTGAGCGCGAAGGCGAGATTGGATCGGGCGAGGCGGAACGTCTCCGAATGACCTCGCAGTCGTGCTTCTTCGGCGGCCGAGCGGAGCAGGCCGATCGCGCCGGCGAGGTCGCGACGGAGCCGGACTTCGGTCCAGCCGAGCAGGAACAGCGCGGAGGGGTAGTCGTCGTCGGGTCCGCACCGGGTCAGCGCCTGGCGCGCACGGTCGGCGATGGCAGCCTTGGATGAGGTGTCCGGGGCCAGGAGCAGCTCCGTGAAGCAGGCGACGAAGTCGTCCTCGGCCACGCGCGATCCTTGACCGCGGAGGAACGTCGCCCCGACAGAATCGCCGAGGAGGTCACGGCAGCAGGCTCGGATGAGGAGGATGTGCGGATCGCCCGGATCGGGATGGTCGAGGCACAGCTGCTCGAGTGCACGGGTGTGGGACTCGAGAAGCAGACGGAGCCAGTTCCTCCGCAGGATGTCCCGAACCCGGTCGGGATCGCTCTCGGCGATCTCCTGACGCACCGCCTCGATCATGCCCCTACGATAGCGGCGCCGCCGAGCGACGGATGCCGCGCGGGCGCCCCGGCCACCTCCCACCGCCCTCATCCCCTGAGGATGAGACGGGTCATCCTCAGGGGCCGATCCCGGCGAGACTGGCGGCGACCTGCCGGACGGAAGGAAGAAGCCTGTGACCACCACGAACACGACGGTGACCGTCGTCAACTTCGCCCGAGCCGAATCCGACCTGATGTTCTCCCGGCTCGCCGCGGGGGCCGGACTCGGCGCCTGGAACCACTCGCGGGGGCTGACCCCGCTGGAGGATCAGCCCGTCATCCGCCAGAACCGCGACACCCTGTACAGCAACGCGATCGTCGACGTGCGCGAAGGCGTCTCCCTCACCCTGCCCGACGCGGGCGCGCGGTACGTCTCGGCGCACGTCGTGAGCCAGGATCACTTCACGTCGGCCATCCTGCGTGATCCGGGCGAGCACGTCCTCAGCCGCGACCTCGTCGGAACCGACTACGCGGCGGTGCTGGTGCGCATCCTCGTCGACCCGAACGACCCCGGCGACGTCGCCGAGGTGAACCGCCTGCAAGACGGCCTTCTCCTCGACGGCGGCGGAACCGGGGACTTCCCGCTGCCCCGGTACGACGAGCCGTCGCACACCGAGACCCGGAACGCACTCCTCACCCTCGGCCGCGGGGTGGCGGCTTACGACCACGCGTTCGGCACCCGCACGGAGGTCGACCCGGTGATGCACCTGCTCGGTGCCGCCGGCGGGTGGGGCGGCCTGCCTGAGTACGAGGCCACCTACATCAGCGTCGACGAGGGGCTGCCCGTCGCCGACTACGGGCTCCGCCTGCACGAGATGCCGGTCGACGCATTCTGGTCGGTGTCGCTCTACAACGCGGCCGGATACTTCGAGCCCAACGCACTCGGCGTGAACAGCATCAACAGCCTCACCGCTGTGCCGGATGCCGACGGCAGCGTCACGGTGCGCTTCGGCGAGCATCCGGTCGGCGTCCCGAACGCACTGCCCATCATGCCCGGCTGGAACTACACGCTCCGGCTCTATCGACCCCACGCATCCGTGCTCGACGGAACCTGGGTCGCCCCTCGCCCGCAGCTCGTGAAGGGCTTCTGAAGGATGGTCGAGCAGCGGGAGGCCGATCGCCCGAGCGACCCGTCCGACCGGACGGTGCCGATCGCGAGCGCCCCGAATCTCCGCGACCTCGGCGGGCTGCCCGCGGAGAACGGCCAGATCAGACGAGGCGTCGTGTACCGCTCCGCGGGTCTCGGGTCGCTCTCCGACGCCGATGAGCCCCTGTTCGCCGCGCTCGGAATCCGTACCGTCTTCGATCTGCGCACGGCCGAAGAGACCGTGACCGTGCCCGACCGGCTGCCCGAGGCGGTTCGGAGCGTCGAGCTCGATGTGCTCGCCGACAGCTCGGTCAGCGTCGCGGCGCGGCTGGGCGACCTCTCGGCAGACCCGAGGGCGTTCGCCGACGCGCTTTCGGGTGGGCGAGCAGAGCGACTCTTCGAGGACACGTACCGCGACCTCATCCGCCTGCCCTCCGCACTCGTCGCCTACCGCGACCTCTACCTCGGACTGGCCGATGCCGCCCGGGACGGCGCGGCGCTGTTCCACTGCACGACCGGCAAGGACCGCACGGGCTGGGCGGCGGCATCCCTCCTGACCCTGCTCGGCGTGGATGCGGACAGCGTATACCAGGATTATCTGCAGACCAACACCGACCTGCTGCCCGTCTTCGAGCCGGCACTCCGCCGAGCAGAAGCCCTCGGAGTCGACCGCGAGACGCTGCTCCCGGTGCTCGGAGTGCGCGAGAGCTACCTCCAGGCCGCGTTCGCCCAGATGACCGAGCGGTACGGCACGATCGACGGCTATGTCACCGACGGTCTCGGGCTGAGCGCAGCCGACGTCGATCGGGTCAGGCGAGTGTTCACCTGAACCTGCGCGGATGAGCCCGGGTTCGAGCGAGCCACCGCGGCACCGGTCAGAAGCGGAGGAGGATCTTTCCGACGCGACCGGGGACGGCGCTGGCCGCCGCAGCCTCGCGAGCGTCTTCGAACGAGAAGACCGCCTCGACGGGCAGCTCGACCTCGCCCGAGCCGATGCGCTCGAACAGCTCGCCGAACAGGGCGGACCGCTTGGCGGCATCCATCTCCCGGCTCACGCGGCTGCCCCAGAATCCCTTCACAGTGATGTCGTTGAAGATGAGGGCGCCCGACGGGATCTGCAGGTCGCCCTCGCCCATGGCGCCGAACGACACGAGGGTGCCGCTCTCTCCGAGCAGGCCGACGAGATCACGGGCCGAGCTGCCGCCCACCGAGTCGACCGCTGCCCGCGGGCTCGCCCCGTCCAGCACGGCTGCCGCGGCATCCTGCCAGCCGTCGTGCTCGGTGGAGACGACGTCGTGGATGCCGACGGCCGCGAGCTCCTCGACCCCGCCGTCGCGGCGCACCAGGCCGAGCACGCGCACGCCGCGGCGCACGGCGAACTGCGCGACCAGGCGGCCGACGGCGCCGTTGGCGGTGTTCTGCACGATCCATTCCCCCGGCGAGACGTCGAGGTAGTCGAGCAAGCTGAGCGCGCTGAAGGGCATCGCGATGAGCTGCGCCGCGGTTTCGTCGGCGATGCCGTCGGGAACCGGGATGAGAGCGGCCGCCTTGGCCACGAAGTACTCGGCCCAGACGCCGAAGACGCCGCCCGCCGCGACGCGCTGGCCCACCCGCAGGGATGTCACGCCGTCACCGAGCGCGTCGACCACACCGACCGCCTCGGTGCCGGCGGCAGCGGGCAGTTCCGGCTTGAAACCGTAGGTGCCGCGGATGGTCCACAGGTCGTGGTTGTGGATGGTCGCGAGCACCGTGCGCACGCGCACCTCGCCCGGGCCGGGCTCGGGCAGCGGCAGTTCGGTGACCTCGAGAACATCGGTGGCATCGCCGAACGTGGCGTGGGTGAGTGCGCGCATGCCTCCACGCTACCGCCCCGCTCCGGGAGGTCCGTCGCCGCTCAGGCGCGAGAGGCCTCGCGGCGATGCACCACCGCCACCACCGTCACCACCTCGGTCGCGGGGTTCGGCCTGCGAACTAGGCGCGTGCGGCCAGGGGCGGCGGTCTCGGCGATAGCCCTTGTCGAGTCACCTCTGTTGTCGTATCTGCGCTCGCAGTTCGGCCGGCACTGCGAGGTGCTCGAACAGTTGCCTGACGGGCGCAGCCGGGTGGGGATCGCGGCCCCGACCAGCACCATGATCGCCCGCCAGCTGGCCGGGTGGGGCGCGTTCGACGAGGTGCTCTCGCCTCCCACGGTGCGGGAGGAACTCGCCTCGATCGCCGCTCAGCTGGCCGACCTCTACTCCTCCACATCGTGACCGCGGGGCACCCGGGCAAACAAGCGGTACGGGGGCCTTGGGTTCGGCCTAAGCTCGATTCGACGGCATCTACCGCCGCAGGCGAATGGAGAGACTGCATGGCAATCAACGACGATGACATCACCACGGAACCCGCAGACGGGGGCGAAGGCACCGCCGACGGCGGCGCGAACCCCGGCGGGCACGACGGCGGAGCCGACGGCTCGGCTGCCGGCGGAGAAGGCACCGCCGACGGCGGCGCGAACCCCGATGGCCACGACGGCGGAGCCGACGGCTCGGCCGACGAGGGCGAAGGCACTGCCGACGGCGGGGCCAACCCGGGCGGCCACGACGGCGGGGCCGACGGCTCGGCGTGACGATCGAGATCGAGCGCGGGTCGGAGACCCGGCCCGCGCTCTCCCGGTGCATCTCGGTCGCGCCCGACGAGTTCGCGCGCGATCACTGGGGGCGGCGGCCGCTCCTCTCGCCCGCGTCCTCGCTGCCCGGCGCATTCGACGACCTGTTCAGCGAGCGGGCGGTCGACGAGCTGATCACCGAGCGCGGGCTCCGCACACCGTTCATCCGGATGGCGCAGGAAGGGTCGGTGCTGGCGACCTCCGCGTTCACTGCGCCCGGCGGGTTCGGAGCCGAGGTCGGCGATCAGGTGAGCTCCGAGAAGGTGCTCGCCGAGTTCGCGGACGGAGCGACGATCGTGCTGCAGGGGCTCCATCGCCTCTGGCCGCCGCTGATCGACTTCACGCGGCACCTCGTCGACGACCTCGGGCATCCGGCTCAGGTGAACGCCTACGTCACCCCGGCGTCGTCGCGCGGCTTCGACCCGCACTACGACGTGCACGACGTGTTCGTGCTGCAGATCGCGGGTGAGAAGCACTGGCGCATCCACTCGCCCGTGCATCCCGACCCGCTGCGCGACCAGCCGTGGGGCGACCATCGTGACGCCGTCGCTCGCGAGGCGCGGAATCCGCCGGTCATCGACGCGGTGCTGCAGCCGGGCGACGCCCTCTACCTCCCGCGCGGCTGGCTGCACTCGGCCGAGGCGCTCGGCGGAACCTCGGTGCACCTCACGGTCGGTGTCGCGGCATACACGCGGGCCGACGTGGTACGTGCGCTGGTCTCGACCCTCGGCGAGGTGCCTGCCTTGCGCGCCTCGTTGCCGCTCGGCATCGATCTCTCCGACCCCGAAGCACTCCGCCCGCTGGTCGACGAGACGGTGGCCGACCTGGTGCGGGCCTTGACGGCGATTCCGGATGCGTCGGACGCGGTGGCGAACGCCGTCGCCCCTCCGGGATTCCGGGCCGCCGATCCGGCCGCCACCGTCGCTCGGCAGCTCGCGGCGCGGTTCGCAGACGCCACCCGGCCGGAGCCACTGGCACCGCTCGCCACCGTAGACGCCATCGCCGCCCTCGACGCCTCTTCGCTGGTGCGCTGGCGAGGGTCGCTCGCGACGCGCATCGAGGACTCAGGAGATCGCGTGCGCATCGTGACTCCCACGAAGACCGTGGCCCTGCCGCGAGAGGCGGAGGCGACGGTGCGCCGTCTGCACGGAGGTGGCTTCGGCCCCGGTGCCTCGCCAGACGGCGCCGTTGCCCTGGCCGACTTCCCGGGGCTCGACCTCGACGACGCGATCGTGGTGGCCCGGCGCCTCCTGCGCGAGGGCATCCTGGTTCCGGCCGGATGATCCGGTCCGGTTCGGCCGAGCGCGTGCACCTCGCCGCCGGCCCTCACCTCCCGGAGGCTGCCCGCCCCACGGCGCACCTTCGGGAGGCTGCCCGCCGCACGGCGCACCTTCGGGAGGCTGCCCGCCGCACGGCGCACCTTCGCGAGGCTGCCCGCCTCACGGCGCACCTTCGGAAGGCTGCCCGCCGCACGGCACACCTTCGGGAAGCTGCCCACCCCACGGCACACCTTCGGGAAGCTGCCCACCCCACGACACACCTTCGCGAGGCCGCCCACCCCACGGCACACCTTCGGGAAGCTGCCCACCCCACGGCGCACCTTCGGGAGGAGAACTACGGCACGACACACGTTCGGGAGGACGGAACGGCCTCCCGAACGGTGAATGTCCTCCCGAGGCGCCGCGTCGGACGCACGGGACGGCAGACGTGAGCGGCACCGGCACCGGCAGCGCCAGCGGCAGGAGCGACGGGGCGAACGGGGAGCCCGACGCCGGAGCACTGAACGCCGACTCCGACGCCGCCGAGTGGCTGCCGTGCAGCGACCGGTCGCGGGAACGGGACGACCCGCTGGCGGCCACGGGGTCACGGGGGCTGCAGTGGTTCCTCGTGGAGGTGTCGGGGCCGTGGGGCACACGGGCCTTCCTCGATCCGCCGTTCGACGAGGAGCTCGGTCGCGCGCTGGTGACCCGCATCGAGGCCGCCGGGATGCGCCCGCTCGCCATCCGTCGCACCGGCCGTCGCCCACCGCAGCACTCCTGGAGGTGGGCCCTGGTCGACTCCCGCCCCGGCCAGGAGAGCGTGCGCTGGGGCGAGGTCGACGATCCGCGGGAACTGCTCCACGTTCCGCTCGACGGCTCGACGGGTGTCGCATCCGATCGCCCCGTCTTCTGCGTCTGCGCCCACGCCCGCCACGACCAGTGCTGCGCGGTGCGCGGCCGCCAGGTCGTGACGCGCCTCGCCGAGGCCTTTCCCGAGGAGACCTGGGAGTGCTCGCACCTCGGCGGCGACCGCTTCGCGGGCACCATGGTGCTGCTTCCGCACGGCCTCTACTACGGGCGGGTCGACGACGGCGACGCGGTCGGCATCGCCGAGTCGTATCTCGAGGGCCGTGTTCAGGAGAAGTACTTCCGCGGCCGCAGCTCGCTCACGCATCCGGTGCAGGCCGCCCAGCATTTCGCCCGCCTCGAATACGGCGACGACCGCATCGACGCCTATGCCCCGATCGAGGAGCACTGGCACGACGGCGGCACCTGGACGGTGCTGCTGCACGACAGCGACAGCGACAGCGACGGCCACAGCGACAGCGACGGCCACAGCGACAGCGACAGCCCGCGCACCGTCACCGTCGAGCTCGCCGAGGCCCTCTCCGAGCCCATGCTCTCGACCTGCGCCGCCACCCGTTTCGGCCAGGTGCGGCAGTGGCGCCTCGTGTCGATCGATCGCGGACGTTGGTTGTCGCGACAAGGAGCTTAGGATCGAAGGATGGAGACCCCGCGCTGGCTGACCCCCGAACAGTTGCGCGCGTGGATCCGCCTCGAATCCGTGGTGGAACTCCTCCCCACGGTGCTCGACTCGCAGCTGCAGCGCGACGCACACCTCACCCATTTCGAGTACCTCGTGCTCGCCAAGCTCTCCGAGGCACCGGAGCACCTGCTGCGGATGACGCACCTCGCGGCCACGACGAACTCGACCCTCCCCCGCCTGTCGCACGTGGTGAGCCGCCTCGAAGCACGCGGCTACGTCGAGCGTCTGCCCTGCGAAGGAGACCGCCGCGCCACGAACGCCCACCTCACCGACGAGGGCTGGCAGAAGGTGGTGGCGACGGCGCCGGGCCACGTCGAGAACGTGCGCTCCCACGTCATCGACCTGCTGAGCGACGAACAGGTCGAGCAGCTCGACGAGATCATGGCCGCCCTGCTGCAGAAGCTCGACCCGCAGAACTCGCTCCGCCGCCTGCCCTGACCTGTTCCGTGCGCACGTCTGCCCCGGCGGATGGGGGGACGCCGGGGCAGACGGGTTCGGGCGGCCGGGTTAGCGGCGGGAGAACAGCTTCACGCGGTTGAGGTAGATGAGCGCCCCGCCGACCGCGAGCACGACGACGATCGCGCCGATCCACAGTCCGACGGTGAGAGGCGAGACGCCGGCCTCGGTCGAAGCCGAAGCCGCGCCCGATGCTGCCGCCGATCCGGATGCGCCCCCTTGCTCCTCCACGACGGGAGCGATGGTCTCACCCGGCTCCACCGGCGGCGCCAGCTCGGCCACGGTGACGTCGACCGTGGTCGAGGCCGAGCTCGGGGTGGTGGTGGTGACCGTGACCGCCCACTGCCCGTCGGGCAGGAACGCCTCGGGGGTGACCCAGATGCCCTCCCCCTCGGGCGAGGAGACGAGCGCGACCGGTCCGACGCTCTCGCCCGAAGGCGAGATGGCGGTGGCCACAGGGTCGATGATCTCGGACACCGGATGTCCGTCTTCCACGTAGGCCGCATTGACGATCAGTCCGCCCGCCCCATCCGGAGACACGGTGAGCTGGAACGGGCCCCCGTGCGCCTGCGCGGCCGGAACCGCGCCGAACACGGCGGCCAGGGCGAGGAACAGCCCCAGCACGACGGCGAGAGCCGAACGCCGCGGGGTGATGATCGTGTGCATCATTGCCTTTCAGATCAGAAGAGTGTTCGCCGACCCGTCAGTTCGTGCCGCTCTGAGAGAGCCACAGGGGCACGAACTGACGGGTCGGCGGGGTGGTGCTACTCGGTGCTGCCGTCGGCGCGGCGGCGGTTCAGGAGGAGCAGTCCTCCCAAGCCTCCCACGAGCAGGATGATGGCGAGCGGAACCAGGTTCTGCCAGCCGTCGGCACCCGTGTTGGCCAGGCCGCCGGCGCCGGAGCCGCTCGAGCCGGAGCCCGAACCGTTGCCGCCACCGGGGTTGCCGGTCGTGGGTCCGCCGGGGTTGCCGGGGCCCGGGTCGACCGCCGCGGCGGTGACCGTGATGGCCAGGCTCCGCGCCAGTTCGACGTCGCCGAGCCGGATCACCACGTGGTGCTCCCCGACCTCGAACCCGGCCGGCACCTGCAGCGCGTAGCTGAAGCCGCCGTCGGCGTTCGTCGTCACCGTGCCGATCTGCACCGGCGAGGAGTAGAGCCACACCGAGACCTCGGTCTCCGGGGCGAACCCGGTTCCCGTGACGTTCAGCAGCTCGCCCTGCTTCACGTTCCGGTCGTCCACCACGATGGTGGGCGTCGGCTCGGGCTGCTCGGTCTCGGCCACCTCGACGGCGCCGGTGGTGCCGACGTTGCCGGCGACATCCACCGCACGGTAGCTCACCGTGGCCGCGGAGGTGCCTGCCACGACGACCGGCGCGGTGTAGCTGCGCCAGACGTCGGCCGTGTCACCAGGCAACCGGTACTCGACCCGGGCGACACCACTGGTGGCGTCGGCTCCGGCGAGAGTGACGGTGCGCGAGTCGGCGGAGCCGGTGGCGGTCGGCACCACGGTGTCGATCTTCACCAGGCGCTGCACGGTGGCCGAGTAGTGGCCTGCGCCGTCGGTCGCCCGCACCCACACCGTGGTCTCGCCTTCGGCGGAGAGCACCGTGGAGGCACCGAGCGGGGCGAAGGTGGTTCCGTCGGTCGAGTACTCGACCGTGGCGGTGCCCTCCTCGTCGCTGGTGGTTCCGACAGCGGTCAGAGTGACCCCCGTGGTGTACCAGCCGCCCTGACCGTTGGCGATCGCCGGGTCGAGGGTGACCTCGACCGTGAGCGTCGGGTCCTCGGGGTCCGGCACGGCCGGAACCTCGAGGGTGCCTTCGCTCGACGGGTTGCCCGCGACATCCGTCACCCGGTAGTGCACCGTCTGGGCCGTGCCGTCGACCGCGACGGGCGCGGTGTAGTCGGCCCAGGCGCCGTCGCCGATGCGGTATTCGATCGTGTCGACGGTGCTGGTGGCATCCGTCGCCGTGATCTCGACCGTGCGGCTGTCTCCGGCGACCACGAGGCTCGCGGCGGCGGAGGGGGCGGTGGCGTCGATCTTGAACGAGACCGAACCGATCTCACTCGTCGAACCGGGGGCCGACGCACGGTACTGCACCGTGTGCTGGCCATCGGTCGTCACCTGTACCGGATGCGTGTACTCGAGCCAGCCCGATCCGTCGAGGTTGTACTCGCGGTAGACCGTGCTCGTGCCGCCGCCCTGGCTGGCCACCGTCACGGAGACGGCCTGGGTGTACCAGTTCGCCAGTCCGTTCGGGGCAGCCGGCGCGACCGTCGCGCTGACCGTCACGGGCTCCTCGGGCTCCGAGTCGTCGACCACGTGGAAGTAGTCGAAGACCGCGGTGTTCGAGACCTGGCCCTGGTTGGAGTTGCCGAGCGCGTACAGACCCACTCGGGCGCCGTCGAGGCCGGCATTGGTCACCGTCTCCGCGATCTGCGTCCAGGTGGTGCCGTCGGTGCTCGACCAGCCGGTGAACACGTCACCCGACTTCGCCAGGCGGAGCCAGACGATGCCGTCGGCGGGCGCCGGCGCGTTGGGCTGCGGGTTCTGCACCGTAGCCGCGATCTCGCTCCTGAGCTCGAGGTTGCGGGCGATCGGCGATCCGCCGGCGTTGGTGGCCAGGATGTCCAGCTTGACGTAGTTGTCGTCGTCGCCGTACGCGATCAGGCCGCCCTGCTGGTAGCTGCGATCGAGGTCGGAGGCGTCGACCTTCGTCTCGATCACCCAGTCGTCACCCTCGGGCTGGTTCTGCACCACGAAGTTCGGCACTCCGGTGTCGCCACCGTAGATGTCGTTCGGCGTGGTGTCGATCCGCAGCGCGCCATCCGACACGCGGTAGCCCGCAGGCTGCTCGTTCACGACCTGCCAGCGGCACCCGTCGAGAGCGCTGCCGTCGAACTCGTCGTTCGGCGTCGGGGCCACGGCGGTGTCATCCGGCGTGATCTGGAACCAGTCGAACCGGGCGTCGATCACGTCCTGCGGCGAGCCGCTGTTCGCGAAGGCGACCAGACCGATGCGCGGGTTGACGATGCCGGCCAGCGGCTTCGTCTCGCTCATCGCCGTGTAGGACGCACCGTCGGCCGAGTAGGAGGCGTTCAGGTTCGTTCCGTCACTGGTCATCCGCACGAAGAAGGTGTCGGGGAAGTCCACGCCCAGGTTCGCGGTGTTCGACGCCGCGACCTCGTTCGGGGTTCCCGCCTCTTCACGGACGTACTGGAAGATCCGCTGCGCGGCATCCGACGTGCCGGCTCGGCCCTGGAGCACGAACTTGGCGTAGTTGTCGTCGTCGCCGTACACGATCAGACCGGCCTGCTGGTACTGCACGCGGGCTTCGAATGTCACCTTCGCGGTGGCCTGCCAAGCGCCCGAGGGCAGATCCTGCAGCGTGATGTTCGGAACGGTTCCCGCTCCGGCACCGTAGATGTCGGTCTTGGAAGCCGGGATCACCAGGTTTCCGCCTTCGACCCGGGCGTCCTGGTTGGGCCGCACGATGCGGTTCCAGCGGCTCGTGTCGAGGGTGGTTCCGTCGAAGCCGTCGGAGCGACCGGTGAGGCACAGGTTCTCGCCCGCCAGGTTCACCGTGATCGTCTGGCTCTTCTCGGTGTAGGAGCCCTGCTCGTCGTAGACCCGCACCCGCAGCTCGTAGCTGCCCGGCTGGTCGTAGACGTACTGCTCCGTGGCGTCGCCATCGACGAAGCCGCCGCCGAGACCGGCATCCCAGCGGTAGCTGAGCGCGGTGCCCTCCGGATCGCTCGCGTCGACCGTGGCGTCCACCACGAGCGGCGCGCTGCCCGACTTCGGCGAGACACCCAGCGTGACGGCCGGCGGCGAGTTGGAATCGACGCCGTCACCACCCCAGGTCATGTAGTTGATGTTGGCTCCGCCCTGGGTGAGCACGAAGTACACCGTGCCCGTCTCGACCGGCAGACCGCCGTCGAAGTTCAGAGTGAAGTCGGAGTAGGTCTGCCAGTCGGGGCTGCCGTTCTTCAGGGTCGGCGTGAACGGGATGTTCCCGAGCAGCTGCCCGTCGACCGGGTCGTTCCAGCGCACCGCGATGTTCGCGTCGCCCGCGAAGCCCTTGGCCAGGCGCAGCGTGACGCTGTCCATGCCCTTCAGGTTGATCGGGTTGTACGACCACCAGTCTCCGGTCTCGACGTTGCTGACGTTGCGGCCGCCGCCGGCGCTGTCGCCGGTGGACTCGGTCTTCACGCCGTCATCCGCGCCGCCGGTGCCGTTCACCCGACCGGTCTGGTCGAAGTACTCGGCCTCCATGTGGGTGGAGTTCAGCACCGTGGTGGCGTAACCGGTCTGCGGCACGCCAACGGCTCCGCCGTCGTCGGTGTAGTTGGCGTTGACCACCCAGAACAGGTTCGCTTCGAGGCCGTGGCCGGCGTCGCGAGCCGTCGGGAAGCTCCCCTCACAACCGTGGATCTCTCCGAAGTCGTGGTTGTGGGAGTCGTGGCCGAGTGCCGGGATGAGCTTCACGTTCTCGCAGTCGATCGGACCGGATGCATCCGGGTCGGTGACCGTCACCTTGTAGGAGACGTCGTCTCCCCAGGTGAAGAATCCACCGTTCTCGGGGAACTCGATCGAGACCTGCGGGGTCGCGTTGCCCACCACGATGCGCACGTTGGCGATCGCCGTCTTGCCGTCCTCATCCGTCGCGGTGAGGCGGGCGGTGTAGTCGCCGTTCTGCGCGTAGGTGTGGGCGGGGTTCGGCTCGGTGGTGGTGGGAGATCCGTCTCCGAAGTCCCATTCGATGGTGAACGGCTTGGCGATCGGGTGACGCGTGCCCTCTGACGAGAACTGCACGTCGAGCGAGGGGCCGGGACCGTTCGTCACGTCAGCGGATGCGCGGGCGATCGGAGACGGGTTGGCCTGCACGTAGTCGACGCGGTACAGCCCGGAGTTCGCCGTGTTGCCGCCGAAATCCGATCCCCAGTCGATGATGTAGAGCGCGCCGTCGGGGCCGAACTCGAAGTCCATCGACTTGCTGAAGCCCTTCGACGGGTCGAAGATGTCGGGCAGGATGCGGTTGATGTCCTGGATCTTGGTGTGACGACCCACGGTGTCGGTGGTGTCCTCGTTCAGCTGGAAGGAGAACATCCGGCCCGAGTTCCACTCGGCGAAGATCGCCTTGCCGTCCCAGTATTCCGGCCACTTCGTCTCAGACGGGTTCGAGGCGTCGTACTGGTACACCGGGCCGCCCATCGGCGCTCCCGCGTTGCCGATCTCCTGGTATATGGCGGTGGAGCCGTTCTCGGTCCACCACTCCGGCACGATCACCGGGGGCAGGGTCGTCAGGCCCGTGTTGTTCGGGCTGTTGTTCACGACCGCGGCCGGGTTGAACGCTGCGCCGGAGACCTGCGTGCTGAAGTTGTAGTCGTTGTAGCACTTGATGCCCACGCAGAACGGCCACCCGTAGTTGCCGGGCTGCTTCACGATGTTCCACTCGACGGTTCCGCCGGGGCCACGGTTGGCGTTGGCGGAGCCGGCGTCGGGGCCGTAGTCGGCCACGAGCAGGTTGTTCGTGTAGGGGTCGAGCCCGATGCGGAACGGGTTGCGGAAGCCCATGGCGTAGATCTCGGGCCGCGTCTTGTCGTTCGTGTCGTTCGCCTCGGGGAACAGGTTGCCCTCGGGGATCGTGTAGCCGCCCTCGTCGGTGGGCGTGATCCGGAGGATCTTGCCGCGGAGGTCGTTCGTGTTGCCCGCGCTCCGTGAGGCGTCGTAGTCCTGACGTCCGGCGCGCTCGTCGATCGGCGCGTAGCCGTCGGACTCGAACGGGTTGGTGTTGTCGCCCAGGGCGAGCACGAGGTTGCCGTCGTTGTCGAACAGCATGTCGCCGCCCGCGTGGCAGCAGGTGTTGCGCTGCGTGGTGACCTTCAGCACGGCCTTCTGGCTGGCCGGGTCGAAGGTCTTCGCCGCCGGGTCGTAGGTGTAGCGCGAGATGCGGTTGTGCGGCCCGTCGGAGCCCACGTCAGACGGAGCCCAGTAGAAGTAGGCCCAGTTGTTCGTGTCGAAGTCGGGGTCGAGCGCGATGCCGAGCAGGCCGTCTTCGTTCGCCTGCGTCACCGGGAGGGTGAGCGCGGTCGAGGTCTGCAGCGACACCGGGTCGATGCGCTGCACGCGGCCGTTGCGCTCGGCGTAGAAGACCGTCGAGTCGTTCGCGATGTCCATCGCCATCGGGTTCCCGGTGTCGGTGTCCAGCGGAACGAGCTCGTAGCTGTCGCTCTGCGTGGCGCTGCAGTCGGCGTTCTCGGCGCCGGCCGCGGTCTTGATGCCGCCGAGCAGGTGCGAGAGGAACGCCGGGTCGCTGTAGGAGGCATCCGTGTGTCCGCCACCGGTGTACCAGGAGCGGCCGCCATCGTAGTTCTGGCACCAGGCGGTGGGGTGGTCGATGCCCATGGTGCCACCGGTGTACGACTTCTCGTCGAGCGTGGCGAGCACGTGCACGTTGCTGCGGGGGTTGGTGCGGAAGTTGTACCACTCGTCGAAGCGCGCCCAGGTGTCGCCGAGGTGCTCGGTCGAGGGGTGCGCGTGGTCTTCGACCTTGACACTGGCGTTCTGCTCGGCGGGGTGGCCGCTGAAGTACGCGCCCACCAGTTCGCCATACCAAGGCCAGTCGTATTCGGTGTCGGATGCGGCGTGCACGCCGGCGTAGCCGCCGCCGTTCTCGATGTACTCCTCGAACGCGGTCTGCTGCTCGGCGTTCAGCACGTCGCCGGTGGTCGACATCCAGACGACCACGTCGTACTGGGCCAGGTTCTCAGCCGTGAACGAGGCACCGTCTTCGGTGGTGTCGACGGCGAAGTCGTTCTCCGTGCCGAGCTTCTGGATGGCGGCGATGCCCGCGGGGATCGAGCCGTGCCGGAAGCCGGCCGTCTTCGAGAACACGAGCACCTTGAAGTCGGGCTCGACCGCTGCCGGCGCGAAAGCGGACCCGCCCTGCAGCGATCCGGTGGCGGGTGTGGTCGACGCGGATGCCGCGCCGGCGGTGGCCAGGACGCCGGTGGCGACCATGGCGAGAGCCGCGAGAGACGCGACGAGTCGCGATCTCACGGAGCGATGTGGTTGGACAGCTCTGTTCAACGTGGTTACCCCTCAGTACCCAGCGCGCCGGACGACGCGCAACTTCTGCGATCCTAGGGAGGGTTTTGTTGCGAGTCAAGATTAATTGGGGAGCCCATCAAAACGGCATGCCGATAGCTTCGGATGCGCGGGAGCCCCAATTAGGACGACAGCGCAGATAAACCCCGGTCATCGGGTGTTTTGCGCGGCAACCATGCGACAGATGTCGAATTATGCCGAGAAGGCTCCGGCCGGATCGGCCAGCAGCGGCGCGAAGGCCAGCTGCGCCGCGCCGACCACCAAGAGGTCGCGGCCGAGCGAGGAACGCGTGATCCGGGCCGTGTCGCCCGAGCCGAGCATCGCCGAGCGGGCCACCGCACCCTCGAGCCGCTCGGGCGCCGACTCGTAGAGCGAACCGAGAAATCCGCCGAGCACGATCAGCTCGGGGTTGAACAGGTTCACGGCATTGCGGATGGTGATCGAGAGGAAGTCGAGCTGCCGGTTCACCAGCGCCACGAGCTCGGGGTCGGCCCCGGCCGGATCGGCCAGCCGCGCGCGCAGCACCTCGTCGAGCTCCTCCACCCGGTTCACCGGCAGGCCCAGCGCATCCAGCAGCGCTTGGCGCTTGACCTCGGTCTCCAGGCAGCCGTAGGCGCCGCAGTGGCAGAGTTCGCCGTTGCTGTTCACCAGGGTGTGGCCGAGCTCACCCGCATAGCCGCTCTCGCCGGTGAGCAGCACGCCGTTGTTCACCACGCCACCGCCGATACCGCTCGCGCCGCCGTTGAGGTAGACCATGTTGCGCACCCCGCGGCCCGAGCCGAAGATGCTCTCGCCCAGGGCGCCGACCGCGGCGTCGTTGGCCGCGTGCACGGGCAGGCGCAGCGACTGCTCGAGCATCTCCGAAAGCGGGGCGTGGTGCCAGCCCAGATGCGGCGCCAGGTTCACCAGGCCGTCGCCGGCCCGCACGAGGCCGGGCACGGCGAGCCCGACGCCGATCGTCTTGTAGTTGGTCTCGAGCTCGTCGCGCATCCCGGCCACCACGGCCGAGACGATGTTCACGACCTCCTCGACCGAGGGCACCCGCACCGTGTCGTAGCGGATGCGCTTGATCACCTGGCCGCCGAGCGCCACGAGGCCGATGGTGACCGCGTCGAGCTCGGGATTCACCGCGAGCGCCACCGTGCGCCGCGCGGGCTTGATCATCAGGCTGGGTCGGCCGACCTGGTTCGTGGTGTCGGGCTCGGTCTCCTCGACCAACTGCAGATTCACCAGCTCGCCCACCAGGGCGCCGATGGTCGAACGGTTCAGACCGGTCTCGCGGGTGAGCTGCGCGCGGGTCACCGCACCCGTGGTGTGCACGAGGTTCAGCACGGCCGAGAGGTTGTTGCGGCGCACGTCGTCGAGATTGTTTCCGCGCGCTCCCGATCGCACCGGGAGTTTCGCCCTGTCGCTCACGACCATCGCGCACCGCCTTCGCCCCGGGATTCCGGAGCAGATCGAGATACCACCTCGTCGGCCAAGGCAGGAACTCGATATTATCAGCGTCGAGACAACAAATTAGCGCCGTGACCACGCGGGTCGCAGCTTCACATCTCATCCATCGGACACGTGCAGCTGCCTCTCAGCTTCGGGTAGAAGACCGTGAGCGGACTCGGGGCCCGTGGAGCGCAGGGCGCCGGCCGGATCGGAGAGCAGACCCGAGAAGGCGAGCTCCGCGGCCCCGATCATCAACAGGTTCGAGCCGAGCTCGGCGGTGATGATCTGCACGGCCTGCGCCGGTGCCTGCAGGCCGTTCTCACGCACCCGCTCGATCAGCCGCCCCGGCGCGAGCACGTGCAGGGTGGCGAGGAACCCGCCGAGCACGATCCGCTCGGGATTCAGCACGTTCACCGCGTTGCGCAACGCGATCGCGAGCACGTCGAGCTGCCGGTGCACCTCGGCCATCACCGCCGGGTCGTGCGACGACGCCAATGCGCGCTCGAGCTCTTCGCTGTCGCCGGCGGGCAGGCCGACCACGTCGAGCAGCCGTCGCTTCGAGACCTCGGTCTCCAGGCATCCGATCGCTCCGCAGTGACAGAGCACGCCGGAGGAGTTGACCAGCGTGTGACCGAGCTCGCCGGCATAGCCGTCGGTGCCGGTGAGCAGCACGCCGCCCGTCACCACTCCCCCGCCGATGCCGGAGGAACCACCGTTGACGTACAACAGATCCATCGAGCCGTGACCCGCACCGAAGATGATCTCGCCCCCGGCGCCGAGCGAGGCGTCGTTCGCGGCCCAGACCGGGTACCCGGTGGCGGTCGCCACCATCTCGGCGATCGGTTCGCCTCGCCAGCCGAGGTGCGGAGCATAGGTCACCATGCCGTCGCCGGCGCGCACGAGGCCGGGCACCGCGATGCCGATGCCCACGATCCGGTAGGTCGCGTCGAGTTCGCCGCGCATCCCCTCGATCACGGCGGCGGCGATGTTCGCCACCTCCTGCGCCGTGGGCACGTGCTCGGTGGGGTAGCGGATGCGCTTCAGCACCCGTCCGCCGAGCCCCACCAATCCGATGGTGATGGCGTCGATCTCCGGGTTGATCGCGAGTGCGGCCGTCGACGGATTCGCGTGCACCTGCGGACTCGGGCGGCCCACGTTGGTGCTGGTGCCGGGCGACGATTCGTAGAGCAGCTCGAGGTCGCTGAGCTGCGCGGTGAGCGTGGCGACCGTCGAGCGATTCAGCCCCGTCACCCGGGCGAGCTCCGCCCGGGTGAGGGTGCCACGGTGGTGAACGAGCGACAGGATGAGCGACAGGTTGGTGCGCCTGGTCTGGTCGTTGGTGGTGGCCGTGCTCGCCGATCCGAAGATCGGGGGCTCTGTCACTGACATCCTCTGCTGCTATCGGGTGCTGAACGCGGCGTCGAAGGCCGCCGTCGGGGCGTCGAAAGCCAGGCGCTTCACGAACTCCAGGGCTTCAGGGGCACCGACCAGGCGGTCCATCCCGGCGTCTTCCCACTCCACCGAGATGGGGCCGTCGTAGCCGATGGCGTTGAGGGCGCGGAAGCTCTTCTCCCAGGGCACGTCGCCGTGACCGGTGGAGACGAAGTCCCAGCCCCGACGCAGGTCGGCCCAGGCCAGATGGGAGCCGAGCCGTCCGTTGCGGCCGTTGCCGGTGTTCATCTTCACATCCTTGCAGTCGACGTGGTAGATGAGGTCCTGGAACTCCAGGATGAAGGCCACCGGATCGAGCTCCTGCCAGACGAAGTGGCTCGGGTCCCAGTTCAGGCCGAATGCGGGGCGGTGGCCGATGGCGTCCAGGGTGCGAACCGTCGTCCAGTAGTCGTAGGCGATCTCCGACGGGTGCACCTCGTGGGCGAAGCGCACGCCGACCTCGTCGAAGACGTCGAGTATGGGGTTCCAGCGGTCGGCGAAGTCCTGGTAGCCGGCGTCGACGAGTTCTTGCGACACGGGCGGGAACATCGCGACGTACTTCCAGATGGCCGATCCGGTGAAGCCGACCACCGTCTTCACCCCGAGCGCGGCGGCGAGCCGTGCGGTGTTCTTCATCTCCTCGGCCGCGCGCTGCCGCACGCCCTCGGGGTCGCCGTCGCCCCACACCACGTCGGGCAGGATGTCGCGGTGTCGCTGGTCGATCGGATCGTCGCAGACGGCCTGACCCTTCAGGTGGTTGGAGATCGCGTAGACCTTCAGGCCGTATTTCTCGAGCAGCGCGAGCTTGCCCTCGACGTAGCCCGGCTCATCCCAGCGCCACGGATCGAGGTGGTCGCCCCAGCAGGCGATCTCCAGCCCGTCGTAGCCCCAGCCGGCGGCGAGTCGCGCGACCTCCTCGAAGGGAAGGTCGGCCCACTGGCCGGTGAAGAGGGTGATCGGTCGTGCCATGTGTTTCTTCTCCTCTTAAGTAGTGGGGTGGTCAGACCGTGGTCCAGGCGCTGCCGTTGCCCGAGCTCTGCTCCACGGCGTCGAGCACGCGCTGCACCTGCAGACCGTCGGCGAACGAGGGCCGGGGCTGCTCCCCCGCCGCGATCGCCTCCACGAAGTCGCGGGCCTGGTGCGAGAACCCGTGCTCGTAGCCGAGCATGTGGCCTGCGGGCCACCAGGCGGCGACATAGGGATGCTCGGGCTCGGTCACCAGGATCTTCGTGAACCCCTGCGTGGTGGCGTCGGCCGTGCCGTCGAAGAACTGCAGGGCGTTGAGGTCTTCGAGGTCGAAGGCGATGGCCCCGGTCGAACCCGAGACCTCGACGCGCAGGGCGTTCTTGCGCCCGGTCGCGAAGCGGGTGGCCTCGAAACTGCCGAGCACGCCGTCGTCGAAGCGACCCGTGAAGAGGGCGACGTCGTCGACCGTGACCTGACCGCGCTCGTCGGAGGCGGTGCCGGAGAGACCGCGCGCATCCGCGAGCAGGGGACGCTCGGAGACCAGCGTCTCGAGCACGCCCGAGACGGAGACCAGCCGGTTGCCGGTGATGAACTGGGCCAGGTCGATGGCGTGGGCGCCGATGTCGCCGAGCGAGCCGGAGCCCGCCAACGACTTGTCGAGCCGCCAGGTCATGGGTGCCTCGGCGTCGCTCAGCCAGTCCTGCAGGTACTGGGCGCGCACCTGGCGCACCGTTCCGATGCGGCCGGCCGCCACGAGGTCGCGGGCGAAGGTGGCGGCGGGCACACGGCGGTAGGTGAAGCCCACCATCGAGCGCACGCCCCTCTCGGCGGCGCGCTCGGCCGCCGCGGTCATGGCCTCGGCCTCGGCAACGGAGTTGGCGAGAGGCTTCTCGCAGAGCACGTGCTTGCCGGCCTCGAGGGCGGCGATGGCGATCTCGGCATGCGAGTCGCCCGGGGTCACGATGTCGACGATGTCGATGTCGTCGCGCGCGATGGTCTCGCGCCAATCGGTGGAGGTCTCGGCCCAGCCCCAGTTCTCGGCGGCGGCGGAGGTGCGTTCCGCGTCCCGGCCCACCAGAACGGTCATCTCGGGGGTGGCGGCGAGATCGAAGAAGCGGGGGGCCACCCGCCAGCCCTGGGAGTGGGCGGCTCCCATGAATCCGTAGCCCACCATCGCCACTCGGAGTGGTGCTTTTGTCGTCACTGTCTGTCGCTTCCTCTAGCGGGGTCGGGCGCAGGCCCGGGTCGGAGGGAGAGGTGGAGCCGGGGTGGCCGCACGTGCGGTGCGGCCACCCCGGCCCGCATCGCCTACGACTCGAACGCGCTCGGCAGGTAGACCTCGACGTTCTCCTTCGTGACGACGGGTGCGTAGAGCTGGATCTTGCGCGGCACGGCCGACTCGACCAGGTCGCTCATACCCTTGCCCTGCACGATCAGGCGGGCGAGGCTGATGCCGTCGGCCGCCTGGGTCGACGGGTAGATGACCGTGGCCTTCAGCACCGTGTTGTCGGCCTGGATGTCGCGCATCACGTTCGCCGAACCGGCGCCGCCGACCATGAAGAACTCGTCGCGGCCCGCGGCGTCGATCGCCGCGAGAACGCCGACACCCTGGTCGTCGTCGTGGTTCCAGATGGCGTCGATCTTCGGTGCGGAGGCGAGCAGCTGCGAGGCGGCTGCTTCACCGCCCTGCACGGTGAAGTCGGCGGCGACGCGGTTCGAGACCTCGAGGCCGCAGTCGTCGAGTGCATCGGCGAAGCCCTTGCTGCGGTCCTGCGTGAGCGGCAGGCTGTCGATGCCGGCGATCTCGGCGACGACGGCGTCCTTCTTGCCGTCGAGCTGCTCGCAGATGTACGTTCCCGCGCTCACGCCCATGCCGTAGTTGTCACCGAGGATGGTGGTGCGAGCGGCGAAGGTGCTCGAGAACTCGCGGTCGACGTTGATGACGGGGATGCCGGCCTGCATGGCCTTGATCGCGACATCCGTCAGCGCGGCGCCGTCGGTCGGCAGCAGCACGATCGCGTCGACCTTGTCGTTGATGAAGGTCTCCACCTGGCTGATCTGCAGGTTGGCGTCGTTGGTGCCTTCAGCCACGACCAGTTCGACGTCGTCGTACTTGTCGGCCTCGGCGATGGCGGCCGAGTTGATGGCGCCGAGCCAGCCGTGGTCGGCCGCGGGGCCGGAGAAGCCGATGGTGATCGTCTCACCACTGGCCGCGTTGTCCTCGACCGTGTTCTCCTCGACGGCGGTGTCGGTCGAGGTCGTGGAACCCCCCGAGGTGCAACCGGTCATCAGCGCGACTGCCGCGAGTGATGCTCCGGATGCGAGCAGCAAGCGGCTGCGCAGCGAGCGTGGTGCAAGCATGTGTTCCTCCTTGGTAGTGATGCAGGTGTCTGCCCGCCAACGTGGAGGTGCTTCGGTGCCGCTGTCCACATTGACGTTTCATGCAACATAACAGACTGTTAGACGTTTGTCGCCAGCGAATCTAGTTGCTCTTGAGCAATATTGTGATGTTCCTTGCAGCCATAAACCGGGCATCTAGGGCCCAGTCGCCCTATTTTGATGCAGCCTCGTAACAATTCTGCTACCTTGCGATCATGATCACTGTCGACCAGGGAAATCCACTGCTCATGGTGCGAGGACTGACAAAATCCTTCGCCGGCGTGCAAGCGCTGAAGGGAGTGGATCTCGAGATCCTCCCGGGCGAGGTGCACTGCGTTCTCGGCCAGAACGGCGCCGGCAAGTCCACCCTCATCAAGACCCTCTCGGGTGTGAACCAGCCCGACGAGGGCGAGATCGTGTGGCAGGGCGAACCGATCACCATCTCCGACCCCGTGGCCGCGCTGGGCCTCGGCATCGCCACCATGTACCAGGAGCTCGACGTCGTCGACGGCTTGACCGTGGCGGAGAACATCTTCCTCGGCCACGAATTCGCCCGCGGCGGTGTGACCGAGCGCCGCAAGACCAGCCGGCGCGCTCACGAGATCATGACACGGCTCGGCCACGGCGGCATCTCGTCGAACCGGGAGGTGGGCACGCTCTCGGCCGCGAACAAGCAGATCGTGAGCATGGCCCGCGCGCTCAGTCACGACACGAAGCTCATCATCATGGACGAGCCCTCCGCCGTGCTCGACTCCGAAGAGGTGAAGAACCTCTTCCGCGTGGTTCGCGAACTCACCGCCGACGGCATCGCCGTGATCTACATCTCGCACCGGCTCGAAGAGATCCGCGAGATCGGCGACCGCATCACCGTGATCAAAGACGGTCGCACGATGGCCACCAACCTCGCCGTGGCCGACACCCCCACGCAAGACCTCATCCGGTTGATGACGGGCCGCACGGTGGAGAACGTCTTCCCGCCCGCCGTGCCCGTCGCATCCGACTCCCCCGTGCTGCTCTCGGTGAAGAACCTCGGCATCAAGGGCGTGTTCGACGACGTCAGCTTCGACGTGCGCGCGGGTGAGATCGTGGGCCTGGCCGGCCTCGTGGGATCGGGCCGCTCCGAGATCATCGAGACCATCTACGGGGCGCGCAAACCCACCTCGGGCACCGTGGAGATCGATGGCAAGGCGATCGAAGCGGGCTCGGTGCGAGCCGGGGTGCACGCCGGCATGGGTCTGTCTCCCGAGGAGCGCAAGAGCCAAGGGCTCATCCTCGACGAACCCGTCTACCGCAACGTGACGCTGGCGAGCTTCGGCCGCTGGGCCCGAGCCGGATTGCTCAACGAACGCGCCGAGCGGTCGGTGGCCCGGAAACAGCTCGAGGCACTCGAACTGCGACCCGCCGATCCCGACCGCCCGGCCCGCACGCTCTCCGGCGGCAACCAGCAGAAGATCCTCCTCGCCCGCTGGCTCGTGCACGGCACCCGCGTGCTGCTGCTCGACGAACCCACCCGTGGCGTCGACGTCGGCGCCCGGGCCGAGATCTACACCCTGATCCGCCGGCTCGCCGCCGAAGGCACGGCGATCGTCGTGATCTCCAGCGAGATCGAAGAGGTTCTCGGCCTCTCCGACCGCGTGCTCGTCGTCGCCGAAGGACGAGTCATCCACACCACCACCGCGAGCGACATCGACGAGCACGGCGTGCTCGATCTGGTCATGAAGGGAAGTGCCGCGTGAGCGAGCAGAATTCGCCGGTCGCCCCCGCCCTGGCGGGCGAGGGCCACATCTCAGGAGGCATTCCGCCCCACGACGAGAAGCGGAGTGTGCTGAACCGGGTGCTCGGCGGCTCCGCCGGGCGCAGCATCGGGTTGATCATCGCCCTCCTGGCCCTGTTCCTGGTGGGCACGATCACGGCGGGCGACCGCTTCGCGAACTTCGAGAACGTGCTCACGATCATCCGCTTCGCCTCGATCATCGGGGTCGTCAGCATCGGCATGACCTTCGTGATCACGGCCGGCGGCATCGACCTCTCGGTCGGCTCGGTGCTGGGTCTGGCCAGCGTCGTCGCCACGCTGTCGTGGGTGCAGGACTTCGCCGACTCGACGAACTGGATCGTGATGGTGATCATCGCCCTCGCGGTGGGCGCCGGGGCGGGGTTGATCAACGGCATCGTGATCGCCTACGGCAACGTGGTGGCGTTCATCGCCACGCTCGCCATGCTCGTCGCGGCCCGGGGTCTCGCCGAGGTGCTCGCCAACCGCACCACGCAGATCGTGCGTCAGCAGGGCTTCCTCGACTTCTTCCGGGGCGACATCCTGGGTGTCTCGATCCTGATCTGGATCTTCGCCATCGTCGTGGCTGCAGGCTGGTTCCTCCTGAACCGCACCACCTTCGGCCGCCGCACCGTCGCCATCGGCGGCAACCTCGAGGCGGCCCGCCTGGCCGGCATCAAGGTGAAGCGGCACATGATGTACCTCTACGTGCTCTCGGGCCTCACCGCCGGCATCGCCGGTGTCATGATGCTCGCCCGCACGACGGCCGGCACCTCGACCCACGGCACGCTCTACGAACTCGACGCGATCGCCGCGGTCGTCGTGGGTGGCACGCTGCTGGTGGGCGGGCGCGGAACGATCATGGGCACCGTGCTCGGTGTGCTCATCTTCTCGACGCTCACCAACGTGTTCACGCAGAACAACCTCTCGACCTCGGTGCAGGCCATCGCGAAGGGCGTCATCATCGTCATCGCCGTTCTGCTCCAGCAGCGCTTCGCGAACCGCGCCGCGCGCAAATAGCCACCACCAGTCCGACTCTCCCGCCTCACTTCAGAACAGAAAGCTTCACCATGACACTCACCCCTACGCCTGGCGACAAGTTCTCCTTCGGTCTCTGGACCTTGGGCTGGAACGCGCAGGATCAGTTCGGTGGCGCCACCCGGCCCCACCTCGACACCGTCGAGGCCGTCGAAGGGCTCGCCGAACGCGGCGTGTGGGGAATCACCTTCCACGACGACGACATCTTCCCGTTCGAGTCGACCGATGCGGAGCGCCAGCACGAGATCGACCGTCTCAAGAAGGTCACCGCCGACACCGGTGTCGTGGTCGAGATGGTGACCACCAACCTGTTCTCGCACCCCGTGTTCAAAGACGGCGGCTTCACCTCGAACGACCGGGCCGTGCGCCGGTTCGCGCTGCGGAAGGTCATCCGCAACCTCGACCTCGCCGCGGAGCTCGGGGCCACCACTTTCGTCATGTGGGGCGGCCGCGAGGGTAGCGAGTACGACGCGGCCAAAGACATCCGGGGGGCGCTGGAGCGCTACCGCGAGGCCGTGAACCTGCTCGGCGACTACGTGGTGGAGAAGGGCTACGACCTGAGGTTCGCGATCGAGCCCAAGCCGAACGAGCCGCGTGGCGACATCCTGCTGCCCACCGTCGGGCACGCGCTGGGGTTCATCGCCACCCTCGAACGGCCCGAGTTGGTGGGCCTGAACCCCGAGACGGGGCACGAGCAGATGGCGGGGCTCAACTTCACCCACGGCATCGCGCAGGCCCTCGACGCCGGAAAGCTGTTCCACATCGACCTCAACGGCCAGCGCGGCGTGAAGTTCGACCAGGATCTGGTGTTCGGCCACGGCGACGTGCAGAACGCCTTCTCGCTGGTCGACCTGCTGGAGAACGGCGGCCCCGGCGGCACGCCCGCCTACGACGGCCCGCGGCACTTCGACTACAAGCCCTCCCGCACCGAGGACATCGCCGGCGTGTGGGACTCGGTGGAGGCGAACATGCGGATGTACCTGCTGCTCAAGGAGCGGGCTGCCGCGTTCCGCGCCGACCCGGTCGTGCAGGAGGCCCTCGCCGCCTCGAAGGTCGACGAGGTCAACACCCCCACGCTGAACGACGGCGAGGGGTACGACGCCCTCATCGCCGACCGAGCCTCCTACGAGGACTTCGACGCCGCCGCCTACTTCGGCGGCAAGGGCTTCGGCTTCGTGCGTCTGCAGCAGCTCGCCATGGAGCACATGCTCGGCGCGCGCTGACCCCTGCTCTCCTGCTCCACCGAACGCCCCTCCTCGCTGCTCGTTGCGGGGAGGGGCGTTCAGCTTTCCGACACCCGCACGTCACCTGCCGTTCGCCCGGCACGGCCAGCGTGGGCTCGTGCTGAAAAGACTCCCTCGCCCGCTGGCCTTCGTCGCCGGATCAGCCCTCGTGCTGACCGGCCTCTTCGCCGTTCCGGCCGCCGCTCAGGCCGCCGACGACGCCCCCTCCGACACCGCCGTCGCCGGTCTCAAGATCAACGAGATCGAGACCGACGGCAAGCCCGACTGGGCGGAGCTCATCAACACGGGAACGCAGCCGCTCGACGCATCCGGATCGGTGCTGACCGGGCGCGAGAACGGTGTCTCCCTGACGATTCCGAGCGGAACGGTCATCGCCCCCGGCGACGTCTACGTCGCGGAGAACGACAGCTTCAAGCTCAAGAAGGGCGACAAGCTGAGCCTCTTCGCGCCCGACGGCACGACCTTGCTCGACTCCTACGAATGGGGCGACTTCCACCTCGACACCTGGGGCCGCGTGCCGAACGGCACGGGCGACTTCGTCGAGCAGGCAACGCCCTCGAAGGGCGAGCCCAACCCGGAGACGACCGACCCGACCGATCCCACCGATCCGACCGATGATTCGTGGAAGGCGATCAAGCTCAACGAAGTCACCTCGGCCAACGACGACCCCACTCACGACGGCTACGAGCTGGTGAACACGGGCGACACGGATGTCGACGTCGCCTCATGGAAGCAGACCGACAGCACCAGCAACCCGGCCCCGGTCGAGGCCCCCAACGGCACCGTGGTGCCCGCCCACGGGTACCTCGTGCTCCTGTCGAATCAGGGGCTGAGCTCGAGCGGAGACTCCGTGAAGCTCTACCTGGCCGACGGCTCCACGATCGTCGATTCCGTCGGCTGGGGCGAGAACGACGCCCAGCCCGGATCGTGGTCGCGCTGCGGCGACGCCACCGGCGCCTGGGCCCACACCGCGGTCTCGAGCTGGGGCGCCTCCAACGCCGAGGCGTGCGCCGGAACCATCATCCCGCCGAGCGACCCGGGCAACGGCGGCGAGGTGCCCTGCCAGACCGAGGGCGCCTCGGGCAGCGGACCGGCGATCGCCGGTGGCATCGCCTGGCCGGGCAGCCAGGACTGGACGGTCGCCGACAACGAGTGCCAGTTCGTCACCCCGCTCTCCGGGCAGGACGTCTCGGGCCTCGACATCGACCCGGCCCACCCCGATGTGATGTGGGCCGTGAAGAACAAGAGCCACGTCTACCGTCTCGTGAAGAGCGGCGACCTCTGGGTGCCCGACACCGCGAACGGCTGGAGCGCCGGCAAGGACATCGTGTTCCCGGACGGCGGCGGTCAGCCCGACTCCGAGGGCATCACCGTGGGCCCCGACGGCTTCCTCTACATCACCACCGAGCGTGACAACGCAGCGAGCGGTGTGCCCCTCGAGAGCGTGCTCCGCTACGACCCGAGCCAGTCGGGCGCGACCCTGCAGCCGACCACGCAGTGGGTTCTGACCGCCGACCTCGCCGACGCCATCGACCCCGTCAAGGCCGACTCCAACCTGGGCTTCGAGGGCATCACCTGGGTCCCGGACTCCTACCTCACCGAGAACGCGTTCGTCGACCAGCGCACCGACGCCGCCTACGACCCGGCCCACTACCCGGGTCACGGCACCGGCCTCTACTTCACCGCCCTGGAGAAGAACGGCCACCTCTACGCCTACGCGCTGAACGCCGACGGCTCCTTCCACCGCGTCGCCACGATCGCCACCGGCCTGCCGATGATCCAGGACACGCAGTGGGACCCGGATGCGCAGCGTGTCTGGGCGGTCGCCGACAACACCTCGGCCGGCTCCACCACCCTGCTGAAGATCGACGCCGAGGGCTCCTTCGTGGTCGACCGCGTCTACGACCGTCCGACCGGCCTCCCCGATTACAACCTCGAGGGCTTCGCCATCGCGCCGAGTTCGACCTGTGTCGACGGCGTGAAGAAGGTCATCCGTTCGGACGACGGCAACAACGGCGGACACTCGCTCTGGTCGGGCACGATCTCGTGCGACCTCGCGCTCGGACCGCAGGGCCCGAACCCGCCGGCCGAGTCCGACCCGACCGTGACGGCGACCCCGTCGACCGTGAAGGCCGGAGGCACGACCACGATCAAGGCCGAGGGTCTCGCCGCCGGAACGCAGTACACGGTGGTGCTCCACTCCGACCCGGTGACGCTCGGCAGCGCCGTCGCTGATGGTGATGGGAAGCTCACGCTGAAGGACGTCGTGATCCCCGCCGCCACCGCCGTGGGAGCCCACACGATCACCCTCGCCGCTTCGGCCGACCCCGGCACGGTGCTCGCGAGCGCGGCCTTCACGGTGACCGCCGCCTCGACCACGCCGCCGGCCACGACGCCCTCGGGTGACGGCAAGCCTGTCGCGCTGGCCTCGACCGGCGCGGAGCCGCTGCCGTGGGTCGCGCTCAGCTCGCTGCTCCTGCTGCTCGGCGCGGGCCTCGTGCTGACGCGGGTGCGGGCTCGGGTGCGGGCCGGCCGCGGGGACGCGTGACCCGGTAGCTCCATCGCAACGACGAAGCGGCCCTCTCGCTGAGCGAGCAGGGCCGCTTCGTCGTTCGAAGGCGTCGTCGCTGGTGCCGCGAGGCCGCGCGGGCGAGACGGCGTTCGGTAGCGGAGCCGTTCGTCAGGGCGCGGTCGGCTGGGCGTCGATCTCGGCATAGCCGGCCGACAGCGCCGAGCGGAGGAACGCCTCCGGCCAGAGCGCAAGAAGTCCGGCCGGCAGTTCCACCTCGCCGACCGGAGTGCGCTCGGCGTGAGCGGCGCGGATGAGTTCGGCGACGGCGCGGAGGTGGTCCGCCTGACGTTCGACGAAGGCGCGGTCGACCACGGCTCCGTGGCCGGGCACCACGGCGTCGCCCGGTTCGATGCGATCGAGCAACTCGTCGAGCGCGCCCGGCCAGCCGAGCGGGAAGCATCCGGAACCGAACATCGGCGGACCGGATTGTTCGATCACGTCGCCGAGGAGCCAGACCCGCGCATCCGGAACGAACACGGCGAGGTCGGTGTCGGTGTGGCCGGGCGCGATCGGGATCAGCTCGATGGTGCGGCCGCCCGGATGCATCGTGACCGGCGCGTGCACCAGGACGGTCGGCGGAGTGAGCCGCACCTCGGCCCACTGCTTGTCGGGCTCGCGCGACGGATCGGCCTGCACGGCGGCCAGGCGCGGCGCCTCGAACTCCTCGTAGTGCCGCGGGATGAGCGCGTGGCCGTAGATCGGCACGCCGCTGAACCCGGGTTCGCGGGTGAACCGCTCGTTGCCGAAGGTGTGGTCGTAGTGCGCGTGGGTGTTCACGACCGCGACGATCGGGCGGGCGAAACGCTCCTCGACGTCGTGCACGATCTCGTCGGCCTCGGCCGGGTTGTTACGGGTGTCGACCACCGTGACGCCCGTCTCGCCCACGATCGCCACCACCGAGACGTCGAGCGGATCGTAGCGGCGCTGGAAGACGTCGCCGGCGACGGGCATCCACTCGGCACTGTTCATCCCGCCCACGCTACCCCGCTCGCACCCGCTGGGCCACGCTGGCTGGGTGTGGTGGGACGCTGCGCGCGACGCCCCGCACAACGCGCAGCACGCCTGCGGACGCTGGTGCTCGCTCTGGGCGGAGTGCGGAGTGACCGCATGTCGGTGGCGAGGCGGAGAATGGATGCATGCCAGAGCTCCCCGAGGTCACCGCGCTCGTCGCCGATCTCGGCGCGCGGCTGACGGGGCGCGTCGTCGACCGGGTCGACGTGGTGTCGTTCGCGGCGCTCAAGACCTTCGATCCGCCGGTCTCCGCCCTCGCCGGCGAGACGGTGCGGGGAGTGACGCGGCACGGCAAGTTCCTCGACTTCGAGATCGGGTCGCTGCACCTGTTGCTCCATCTGGCGCGCGCCGGCTGGGTGCGCTGGCGCGACGGGCCTCCCCCGCCACCCTCCGGGCGCCCCGGCAAAGGGCCGCTGGCGGCGCGGCTGGTGCTCGACGACGGATCGGGGTTCGACGTCACCGAGGCGGGAACGAAGAAGAGCCTGGCGCTCTACGTCGTGCGCGATCCTGCCGAGGTTCCGGGGGTGGCGCGGCTGGGGCCCGATCCGCTCGACCCGGCCTTCACCGAAGATGTCTTCGCGGGCATCCTGGCCGCCGCCGGGCGTGCGCAGATCAAGGGGGTGCTGCGCAACCAGTCGCTCATCGCGGGCATCGGCAACGCCTATTCCGACGAGATCCTGCACGCGGCCCGGATGTCGCCCTTCAAGCCCGCGGCGATGTCGCGCGCCGAGGTGTCGGTGCTCTACGCGGCCCTGAACGAGACGCTCCGCGGGGCGATCGCGCGCGCCGACGGGCTGGCGGCCTCGGAGTTGAAGGCCGAGAAGAAGTCGGGCCTCCAGGTGCACGGCCGCACTGGCCAGCCGTGCCCGGTGTGCGGCGACACCGTGCGCCAGGTCACCTACGCCGACTCGAGCCTGCAGTACTGCCCCACCTGCCAGACGGGCGGCAAGCCCCTGGCCGACCGAGTGCTCTCCCGCCTGCTCAAGTAGCGCCCGTGAGGCGCTCCGCGCCTGCCCACACCCTTCGCGAGGTAGCGCAAAGCCGGACTCGCGGGCGGCGGAAGAGCGACTTCGCGCTACCCCGCCCCCTTTCCGCTGGGCGAGTTGAGTGAGAACATGGGCGCACGGTGCGGTTCTGGCCACTGCGACTGGACGGGGCGACGCGACCGCCGCGATGGGAGGGTGCGAGATGGGTGCTGTCGAGTACGTCGGAGAGACCGACACGATCCGGATCGTGACCGAGACGCGCGACGGGCGTGAGCTGATCACGCCGATCTGGGGCGTCGTCGTCGACGGGGTGCCCTACATCCGCAACGGCTATGGCGAGAAGTCGAAGTGGTATGCGCGAGCGTGGCGCTCGGGGCGTGTGGCCTTCGCCGACGGATCGGCGCGCTATCCTGCCACGATCGAGCGCGTCGACGACGCCACAGAGCTCGATCGCGTCGACACCGCCTACACCGCGAAGTACCGCGGTCAGGAGCCGGGAGTCACCGACGTGAACGCCCCCGCCGTGCGCGCCTACACCCTCCGCGTCATCCCCGTCTGAACGGACGGGCGCCACGACCCGTCAGTTCGTGCCGCTCTGGGCTTCGTGAAACGACACGAACGGACGGATCGATGCGGATGCGGGTGCGTGCGGTCAGGCGCCCGGCCGGAGGCGGCGGCGGCGGACGAACAGGATCGAGGCGCCCGCGCCGAGCACCAGGAGGGCGATCGCGAGCCAGCGGACGACCTCGAGGCCCGTCGCGCCCAGGGCTCCCGAGGCGCCGCCGGCGACCGACGACGAGCCACCGCCGCCAGCGCCACCGGCACCGCCGGAACCCGGGTCACCGGGGCCACCCGGCTCACCGGGCTGGCCCGGGCCCGACGCTTCGAACGGCACCGAGGTGAGGAAGACATCCGCACCGCCCGCGTTCGACGCTCCGGCGATCGAACCGTAGGTCACCGACTGCACCCAAGCCGCCCCGGATGCACCCGGCGCGACGAACAGGTTCGCTTCGTCGTACACGTCGGCCCCATCGCGCTGGGGTGTTCCGAACTGGCTGACGTCACCCGCCGTGCCCGTGGCGTCGACCGCCAGCGTGAACACGTCGACCCCACCCGCCGGCGAACCGAAGGCTCCGCTCGTGTGCCCGGCCAAGAGCATCCGGTCGTCGGCGCCCACCAGCACGCCCGCGGCCCGGTCGTCGCCCGAGGTCCCGGCCCGGGTCAGCCACTGCGACGAGCCATCGGCGCCGAACGCCGCCACGAAGGCGTCGTTGCCTCCGGCCGACGACTCCCCCAGGGTCCCCCCGGTGAATCCGGCTGCCACGACACCGGATGCGGTCACGGCGAGCGCCGATACCTGATCCGTCTCGCTCGTGCCGAACTGCTGCAACCAGAGCTGCTCGCCGTCGGCCGAGTACTCGGCCACCCAGGCGTCGTAGCCACCGGCAGAGGTGGCATCCGGCATCGCGCCGCCCGCTGTGCCACCCACGTAGACGCCCCCGTTCGGAGCGGGAGCGGCCGCGAAAGCCTTGTCTTCGCCGGGGCTGCCGAACTGGCTGGTCCAGGTGACCGCACCCGAGGCATCCAGGTGCGCGATCAGGATGTCCTTGTCGCCCGCGGGCGTGCCGTCGCCGACCCTGCCCGAGGTGTAGCCGGCGAGGAACGCGCCGCCCTGCTCGTCGGATGCCGCACCGTAGGCGCGATCGGCCGCGGACGGATCGCCCACCGCGACGCTCCACAGCGCCGCGCCATCAGGCCCGAGCTTGGCGGCGAAGGCGTCGTCGTTCTGGGCCCCGGCGTGGTCGGTGCGCTGGTAACCGGCCGTGATCACGGAACCGTCCTCACCGCCCGAGACCACCCCGTACATCCGCTCGTTCAGGGCGGTGGCGATGGGCGTCACCCACTCCGAACTGCCGTCGGCGGCGAGCTTCTGCACGAGCACGTCCGACCCGCCAGCCCCGGTGTGCCCGAGCGCGTCACCCGCGACGGTCACCGCCTGCACGACGCCGCCGTCGGCCGCACCGAGCACCCCGCCGGCGAAGTCGTCGCCGGCCGATCCGGTCTGCACTCCGGTGAGCGGCTCCACGGGCTCGGTGGCGACGTAGCCTGCGATGTCGCGCATGCCCTCGCGGAAGCCCTGCTCCCACGCTCCCCAGTCGTGGCCACCGTTGTAGACGCGCAGCTCGGCGGTGATGCCGGGAACACGCTTGGCCTGGTTGTAGAGGGTGGCCGCTTCGTAATCGAGGTCGTGGATCGCGTCTTCCGGGTTCGGGATCACGTACTCGTCGTCGCCGACCGCGATGAACAGGTGCACCGGCTCGGCCGGATCGAACGCGGCGAAGGTTGCCGGGTAGTTGAGCGCCTGGTAGCGACCCTCGTCGTAGAGCGAGTCGCCCACGCCGTAGGCGCCGAACTCGCGCGTCGAGGAGTCGACCGGGGTGCTCGGGTAGTAGACCGCCGGACTCAGCACGAGCGCCGACGAGAAGAGATCCGGATGCGCGGTGGAGAAGCGCAGCGCCCCCGCCCCGCCCATCGAGTAGCCGCCCACCACCCGCGCCGCGCGGTCGTCGATGGTGGCGTAGTGGGAGTCGACCCACTCGATCAGGTCGGTGGTGAACGCGGTCTCGACCGCGACCCCCGGGCTCGTGCCGGGCGCGGTGCCGGTGTACTGCGAGTCGACGTAGTAGTTGCCGCGGTCGCTCCACGGGGCGTCCGGCATGATGACGACCATCGGCGGGATGCTGCCGTCGGCGATCATCTCGTCGAGGTCGCCGGCGACCTGCTGCCACGCCGACTGGCTGTCACCCCGGCCGTGCAGCAGGTACACGGATGGGTAGCGCGTGGCGGCATCCGGGTCGTAACCGGCGGGCAGATAGACGGTGTAGTCGATCGGGCCGCCGACGGCCGCGCTCTGCAGCTGCCCCGGCTCGAGCCGGCCGGCCGGAGGTGCGGCATCGGCCGGTGCGATCGCGGATGCTGCGGCGGCCGCAGGGGCGACGGCCGCGTCGACGGATGCCTGCCCTCGCGCCACCGTCGCCGGCCGCGTTTCGCCGGCCACGGCGCTCGAGGCGCCGCCTCCGGCCAGCAGGCCCGCCGCCACCAGCGCCGCGGTCGCGGCTGCTGCCGCTGTCGTTCTGATCCACCTCATCGTGGTTCCCTTCTTCTCGTCGGCGTCGGTGCCGTGGTGTGTGTGTGGGTCGTCGGTCGTGTGGTGCGAGTCGTGCCCTGTCAGTCTTCGTGCCCGGGCAATCGTCGCGGCGGGTGAGGCGTCGTCGCCGGTCAGGCGTCATGGCCGGTCAGTCGTCATGGCCGGTCAGGCGTCATGGCCGGTCAGTCGTCATGGCCGGTCAGTCGTCATGGCCGGTCAGGCGTCATGGCCGGTCAGGCGTCGCGGCCGCTCGGGTCGGCGGTGTCATGAGCGGGCGGCGGGCCCGGCGTCCTCGCTGCTCGCTCGAGGATCGCGCGGGCCCGCGGCAGCATCGCCGCGTCGACCATCTCTCCGTTCGCAAGGGTCCCCACCCCTCCGTCGCCCACCGCGGCGATCACCTCGCGGGCCCAGCGGAGCTCCTCGTCCCGCGGTGCGAAGACCGCGGCGATCACCGGAAGTTGCGAGGGATGGATCGCGACCCGTCCCCACCAGCCCAACTCGCGGCCGCCCTCGGTGTCGACGCGAAGACCGTCGAGGTCGGCGATGGCCGGATAGGCCGCGAGCATCGGCGCCGGCAGTCCGGCCGCCCGGGCTGCGAAGAGCAGGCGGATGCGCGCGTACCGCAGAGCATCGGGCGATCGGGTGCCGAGTTCGCCGGCCAGATCGGATTCGCCGAGCGCAAGCCGCGTGACCACCGGATGCGCTGCGATCTCTGCTGCACGCTCCACGCCGAGCGCGCTCTCGATCAGCGCGGTCACCGCCATGCCTGGCAGCAGCTCCGCGACGCGGTCGAGCTGCGCGGTCGACTCGACTTTGGGCAGCCGCACCTCGAATGCCGCGGCCCCGGCCTGAGCGGCAACCGCGGCGAGCGCGGCAAGATCGCCCTCGTCGCCCCCGTTGACCCGCACCTGCAGCACCCGTGGTCGCGCGACGTCGGGAACTCCATCCTCATCCCCGCCGCCACGATCGACACCCGCCGTCGCATCCACTGCGCCCGCCGCCACATCCGTCTGGCGCTGCGGGGCACCTGCTCGGCCCGCTGCCGCATCAGGTTCGCGCCGCGGCGCGCCTACTCCGCCCACTGCCCCATCCGGCTCACGCTGCGGCGCGTCTGCTCGGCCGCCCGCCGCGACCGCAGGGCTTGTCGCCGCCGCGGCCGAGGTGCCAGTCGCCGCGTCGGCCGCCGACGCGGCGAGCCAGGCGACCACCGCCGCGCGCGCCGCCGACTTCGCCGCCGGGGCCACCGCATCCTCCAGGTCGAGGATGACCAGGTCGGCACCGGTGGCCACCGCCTTGGCGAAGCGGTCGGGGCGATCCCCGGGAACGTAGAGTCCGGTGGTCGGCGGCCGTCCGGCGCCGGCATCCACATCTGCCCGGCTCACACCACACCCCGTTCCCGCAACGCGGCCAGCTGCTCCGGCGTCACTCCCACCTCGGCGAGCACCGCGGCACTGTCGGCGCCGTGTCCGCGTCCGGTCCACCGGATGCCCCCGGGCGTCTCCGAGAGCCGGAACAGCACGTTCTGCATCTTGATCGGTCCGAGATCGTCGTCGTCGACGGTCTGCACGGTGCCGATCGCGGCGTACTGCGGATCGGCGAGCACTCCCCGCACATCCGACACCCGCGCGATCGCCGCCTGCGCCTCCTCGAACCGGTCGACGACCTCGGTGGTCGACCGCGCGCCGATCCATCCCGCCACGGCGGCGTCGAGTTCATCGGCGTGCTCGGCCCGGGTGTGTCCGTTGGCGAACCACGGTTCGGCGATCAGATCGGCCCGGCCCACCAGGGTCATCACCCGCTCGGCGATCGACTGCGAACTGGTCGAGACCGCCACCCATTCGCCGTCGGCGGTGCGATAGACGTTGCGCGGTGCGTTGTTCACCGAACGATTGCCGGTGCGCGGCTGCACCAGACCGAGCTGGTCGTAGGCGGTGATCTGGCCGCCGAGCAGCATCAGGATCGGCTCGATGATGGCCATGTCGATCACCTGCCCCGACCCGGACTGCTCCACTCCACGCAGCGCCACCATCACGGCGTAGGCCGTGGCGAGCGCGGCGATGCCGTCGGCGAGACCGAACGGCGGCAGGGTCGGCGGTCGGTCGGGCTCACCGGTGAGGGCCGCGAACCCGCTCATCGCCTCGGCCAGGCTGCCAAACCCGGGCCGGCCCGAATAGGGTCCGACCTGCCCGAACGCCGTCACCCGAGCGATCACGAGCCGCGGGTTCGCCGCGCGCAGCGCATCCGGCCCGAGACCCCAGCGTTCCAATGTGCCCGGGCGGAAGTTCTCGATCAGCACGTCGGCCTCGGCCGCGAGCGCGAGCAGCAGTTCGGCGCCCTCGGGGCTGCCGAGGTCGATGGTGACGGTGCGCTTGTTGCGCCCCAGCGTCTTCCACCAGAGGTTCACGCCGTTCTTCGCCGGGCCGTGACCGCGCGCGGCATCCGGCTTGCGCGGGTGCTCCACCTTGATGACGTCGGCCCCGAAGTCCCCGAGGAAAGTGGCCGCAAGCGGTCCGGCGAACAGCGTCGAGACGTCGAGCACCCGCATCCCGGTGAGGGGCGGGGCGACGGATGCGCGGTGCTCGGTCATCGAGTGCCGCCCGCACTGTCGTCGCCGTGCAGGTCCCACGCCAGCCGGAACCCGATGCTCGGCGAGCGGTCGAGACCGAGCCCCGGCAGCAGGAGCTTCAGGCTGAACTCGGGCTCCCGCGGGCCGCCGTCGGTGTACCAGTCGGAGCCGAGGCTCTCGTGGTCGCTGCCGCCCTTCAGCATCACGAAACGCGTGATGCCGTCGTCGTGCTCGCTCTCGGTCCAGTTCCAGACCAGCGGATGTGCGCGGCCGAACCCCGCATCCGTCGCCGCCACCTGCCATTCCCACTCGGTGGGCAGACGTGCACCGGCCCAGGCCGCGTAGGCGCGGGCATCCGCGAGGTCGATGGAGGTGACGGGTTCGTCGCCGCGTTCGGCCGGTGCTGCATCGTCGACCCAGTCCGGGAGGAAACGGTTCGAGACCGCGGGCCGGTACCCCGTGGCGGCGAGGAACGCCGCGAACTGCGCGTTCGTCACCTCGCGGGCGGCCACGGCCACCGCGCCCAGCGACACGCGGTGCTGCTCGGCGCGTGCGTCGTGCAGGCGCGGCGCCAGCGGCTTCCACTCCTCCACATACGGCGCGCCCTGGTAGGTGCCGGTCTCGCGCCGCCGGAACGTCATGGTGAGCTCGCGCTCCCCCGCCGCCACCCGAACGGCGTCGGCCGGCGGGTTACCGTTCGAAACCGCAAACGTAGCGCCAACCGAGCCTTCCGACGGGCCGGATGGCGCGACGTTTGCGCTTTCGAACGGCATCCCCCTGGACGGGGCCGGGATGCGCCGCACGGCCACGCGCGCCGGGAACGTCGCATCGGCCGACGGCGCATCCGCCGCCGCCGCGGCCAGCAGACCGGCCAGCCACGCGGGCTCCTCGGCCCACACCTGCAACACGGCGGCGATGCCGCGCGCCGGAACGGTGACGTGACTGCGCGCAGCCGACGACGGCGCGGCGGCGGGAACCCCGGCATCCGCGCCGGCTGCCACCGCGCCGGCGACCGACTCGACCTCGACACGTCGCCCCGCGGTGAGGTCGAAGAGCGCGACCCCGTGGACTTCTCCAACCGTCCGGGCATCCGCCACTCCCGACGCCCCCGGTTCCGACGACGTTCGGTGAAGTCCGGCGGAAACCCCGGGGGTGAGCGCCGCGGGATCGAGCAGGGGCCCGGTGTAGTCGGCGTCGCCCCGGTTCACGGCCGTCCACAGCGTCAGCTCGCCGAGCGAGAAGCGCGAGACGTAGACACCGGCCGCGAGAGCCGCTGCCGAGGCGTCAGCGAGCGGGGTCCACTCCCCCTCCACCAGTACCTCGTTCAGCGCCCGCTGCACTCGCAGCATCCGGCGCAGCGTCGACTTGTCGCGGTCGTTCCAGCCCACCCACACGCCGAACACGGTGTCCCAGACCAGGATGCCGGTGCCGTTCATGTGCGCCGACTGCAGTTCGGCGCTGTGGTCGCGGTTCCAGCGCCGGGTCGAGTGCATCATGTGACGTCGCTCGAACCAGTGCGCCCGCATCACGCCGGGTGCCTCGCTGTCGGCGAACCACTGCGCCCAGCTGAGCTGATGATCCTGGATGCGCTGATTCGGCACCCGCGATTCGCCCTCGAGCACCTGCGGCGGCGTCGCATGCAGCAGCGCGTCGATGAGGCGGGAGTCGCCCTCTTTCATGGTGTCGAGGAAGACGCCGTCGACGCCGAGCTCCCCCACGATCAGGGCGAGTTCGGTGGCGTCGTCGTGGGCGGCGCGGCGGGTTCCGGTGTCCCACGGGTTGTAGTCGATGAAGACGCGGATGCCGCGGGACTGGAACTCGACCACAAGCTCGCCGAGGCCAGGCACCTCGCGGTAGAAGTCGAACTGGTTGCGGTCGTCGATGCCGATCACCGGGTAGGCGTGCCAGAGCACGACCCCGTCGAAGCCACCGTGGTCGGCGGCGCGGGCGAGGAAGCGCTCGACATCGAAGCGCTGGGCGGCGCGGTCGAAGAGCCGTTCGTCCCAGAGCCAGAGCAGGGCGACGCTGGAGGCCGAGCGGGTCCAGCGGGTGGAGGGACGGTCGTAGAGCGATCCGTCGTAGTCGAGACGGTCGCGGGCGGCGTCGCGCCAGTGCGCGAGGTCGTCGCGCCAGGCGGGCCACTCGGCCGGGTCGTCGGGTGCGGAGAAGATCTTCGCGACGTCGCCGATCTCGGGCGCGAGTTCGCCGCCCGCCGGCAGCACCGTCGGCAAGTCGATCGGCCGCGGCACCAGCGGGTTCAGCTCATTGGTGTTCTCCTCGTCGACGTCGATCACCAGGCCGGCCGCTGCGGCAACGTCGGACTCCAACTCGACGCCGCCAGTGGCGGGCTCGACCGGGCCGACCTCGCCGGCCGCCGCGGTACCACGCCCGTCACTCACCGCATCCGCACGAACCGCGTCGCGCGGGTCGGTGCCACTGACGGCGGGCTCGACCGCGTCGACCTCACCGGCGGAGGTGGCGGCACCGCGCGGATCGATGCCACTCATCGGACACCTCGATCCGTGCTCGCGCCGGCAGCAGTCGTCGCGACCGCGACCGCGACCGTGCGACGGGCCAGCTCGTCGAAGCCGATGCCGTCGAAGCCCGGCACGCTCGAGGCGAGGCGGTTGTGCAATGGCTCTATCCACTTCGACGGCAGAGCAGATGCACCGAGCAGCGCCCCCGCGAGGGATCCGGCGGTCGCCCCCACAGAATCGGTGTCCCACCCGCCGGAGACGGCGGCGGTGATCGTGGCCTCGTAGTCGCCGGCGCCCCGCGTCAGCGCGAAGGCGAGCACCGCAGCGTTGTTCAGCACATGCACCCAGTGCAGCTCGCCGTATTCGGCGTAGATGCGGTCGAGCGCCTCTTCGGAGTCGAGATCCGAGCGCCCGAGCGACGCGCCGAGCGCGATCGCCCGCGCATACCGGCTGCCCGCCGGCACCACCGACAAGCCCGCCACGATCACGGCATCCACCGCATCGACGGCGCGGCCGGCTCCGGCCGGCCCACCCGCGGCCGCTCCGAAGGCGGCGACCGCGGCACCGCGCCCACCGGCGGGACCGTCGTCGCCGGCCCCGCCCACCGCGACCGCGACCGAGCAGGCTGCGGCTGCGAACATGGCCCCGTACACTCCGTTGCGCCCGTGGCTGAGCACCGCATCCGTGTACGCCAGCCGCGCGGCAGCCATCGGATCTCCGGGGTTCGCCCAGCCGTAGACATCCGTTCTGATCTGCGCCCCGATCCAGTCGCGGAACGGATTGCGCACCGCACCGGCGACGTCGGGCTCGTAGCCGTCGAGGAGGTTGCGGTAGGTGATGCGCTCGGCCGTGAACACGCGACCGCCGGGCAGGTTGGCGAGCCAGGACTGCGCCACGTCGTCGGTGCTGAAGGAGGCGCCGAGCCGCTCGAGCAGGTCGAGCGCGATCAGCGGGAAGTTGAGGTCGTCGTCCTCTGGCATGCCGTCGATGTTCTCGAGCAGGCTGGTGGGGCGGCTCTTGCGGTTCCAGGGGTAGCGTGCCGCGAGCGCGGGGTCGAGACCGACCTCGGTGAAATACGAGGCGACCGGCCAGTTGCCGGTGTCCTGCGCGATGGCGCGGATGCCTTCCCGCGGGATCTTCTCCACCGGCTTGCCGAGCAGGCATCCAGCCGCGCGGCCGAGCCAGGCGCCGTGCACGCGGTCGACGAATGCGGGGTCGAGCTCCGGCCGGGTGAGCGCGGTGCCGTCGGTACCGCCCGGTGCCAGCGCCAGGACATCCTCAAGCTCGTCGGGCTCGGCCAACCTCAAGGCGTCCGGAACCGCCCGCTCATCGAGCTGCGACAGGATGCCCCGCCCCAGCTCCCGCAGCGACTCCGGCGCCGGATCGGGGGTCGCCCCGTTCACCGGGGCGAGCAGCGGCCCACCCGCAGACGTCCACGACGACACCAGGTCATCGATCGGGACACCGTCGAGTGCGGCCTCCCGGAAGGCATGCGGCACGAGATCTTCGGGCTGGCTCCAGCTGAGACGCAAGCCCATCACTCTGCGCCGACGCCGACGCCGGCCCCGACGAGTTCGTCGAACGCGTGCGCCCGCTGCTCGAACCGAGCGCGGTCCTTCGCCCAGACCTCGCGAGCCACCGACGCCATGACCGGACCGGTCGCGTCGAGGTCGAGCCTGCTGGACGCGCCGATCTGCTCGACCCAGGCGTCGGGAACCGCGGCCCGGCCGCCCAGGGCACCGGCGATCGATCCGCCCATCACGGCGATCGAATCGGAGTCGCGACCGTAGTTCACCGAGCCCAGCACGGTCTCGGAGTAGTCGCCTCCGGCGAGCACCAGCATACCGAGCGCCACCGGCAACTCCTCGATCGACTTGGTGCGGCTCGGGATGCGGGCGTCGCGAGCAGGGGCACGATAGTTCGGCCCGACGGTATCGAAGGGCTCGACGGCGGCACGGATGCCGGCCAGCGATCCTCGCCAATCGCTCGTTCCCGCGAGCGCCGAGGCAGCGTTCACGACCGCGTCGATCGCGTCGCGCGTGCCGTCTTTCGCCAACGACAGCGCCACCTCGACCACGGATGCCACGGACGCCCCCGGCCGCATCGCCTCGGCCACGCAGGCCGCGTAGACTCCCGCGGCCTCGCGCCCGTAGCTCGACTGGTGGGCGCCGGCCACGTCGATCGCCTCGGCGTAGGCGGCGAGCGGCGAGCCGGCGTTGGCGATGCCGACGGGCGCCATGTACATGGTGGCACCGCAGTTCACGATGTTGCCGACGCCAGCCTCGCGCGGGTCGACGTGCCCATAATGCAGGCGCGCCACCAGCCACTTCTCGGCCAAGAACAGGCGCTGCAAGAGGATCGCCTCGGTCTCGAGCTCGGGAATCCAGCGACGCTCCCCGATCAGCAGCGGCACTAGGCGCTCGGCGATCGCGTAGGCGTCGAGGTGGTCGCGCAGGCCGTCGTAGACCTCCACGAGCGCGTTCGTCATCAGGGTGTCATCCGTGATGTGCCCGTCGCCCTTGTGAAAGGGCGAGATCGGCCGGGCGTTCCGCCAGTCGTCGAAGAACGGAGGCACGATGCCCTCGATGAACCCCGAGTAGCGCTCTTGGATTGCCTCCGGCGTGTTGCCTTCGGCCGCGCCGCCGAGGGAGTCGCCCACGGCCGCCCCAGCGAGCGCGCCCGTTGCCTTGTCCTCGAGCAGGTCCATGTGAGTTTCTCCTTTGTGAATCGTGAATTGTGAGTTGCGAGTAGCGAGTTGATCGGGCCGGAGCCGGGGCCGGGGGCCGCCGCCCCCACTCGGGAGCGCGGCGACCCGCGGCACCCGGTCAGCCGCCGATCGAGTTCCAGCCGTCGGTGAGCTGCTTCTTCAGATCGTCGAGACCGATCGAGTTCGAGAAGTACTGCTGCAGCCCCGGAGTGGCGTACTGGTCTTTCCACTGCGGGTAGTTCGTCGCCTTCTGAAACGGAGCGCCCGAGAGGTTTTCCCCCGACTTCAGGATGCGAGCCCAGACCGGCACGTCAGCCGTCTGCTCGGCCACCACGTCGCGGGCATCCGAGGAGGCCGGGATCAACCAGTCGCCCTGGGCCAGTGCGGCCTGGTTCTCGGGGTTCATGAAGTAGTCGATGAACTTCGCTGCCTGCTCAGGGTATTTGCTCTGCGCCGAAACCGACATGGTCTGAGGGTTCGCGGCCTGCGCCGCTCCGTCGCTGCCCGCGAGGGGCGGCAGAACGGTCCAGTTGAATCCGGCCGGGGCCGACTCTGTGATCTGCTGGGCGAGGTAGTTGCCGCCGATGTACATGGCGTATTTGCCACCGAGGAAGCCGGGGAGCACATCCGAACCCGACTGGGTCAGGCTGACCGGGTCGAGCGACGCGTCGTCGTAGACCATGGCGTGGATCTTCTCCGGCACGGCGAGCTCGCCCTCACCGACGTCGATCGTGGCCGATCCGTCGTCGGCGACGTCGAAGAAAGTGCCGCCGAAGCCGAGCGCCGTGTTCATCACGGCCGCGGTGGGCTGCTTGAGGCCCCAACCGACCCCGAAGTTGCCGTTCGAGGTGAGCTGCTTGGCATCGGCCTGCAGGTCGTCCCAGGTGAGCGAGTCGCCGTCGGGCACCGTCACGCCGGCCGCCGAGAAGGCATCCGTGTTAGCGAACACGACGTAGCTCTGCAGCAGCGTCGGCGCCGCCACGATCGCGCCGTCGGAGGTGGTGACGGTCTCCCACACCTCGTCGGAGACGGCGTTCTTCACGTCGTCGCTGAGGTAGGGACTGATGTCGGCCAGGTAGCCCTGGTTCGCGAAGCCCATGATGTCGCTCGACTCGTCGTGGATGATGTCGGGCGCCGTGTCGCCCTGGAATTGCGTCACGAGCTGGTCGTGCACGTTGTCCCAGCTGCCCTGCACCAGGTCGATCTGGATGTCGGGGTTGTCGGCGTTCCAGTCGTCGACGATCTTCTGGGTCGCGGCCACCGTGGAGTCCTGGTAGGCCAGGCTCTGGAAGGTCAGCGTGACGGGCCCGTCGGGGGTGCTCGTCGCGGCGGTGCCTCCGCCGCCGAACGCGCATCCGCCCAGCAGACCGGCGACAGCGAGGGCTCCGATGCCGAGCAGCGCCTTTCTTCTCATGGTTCTCTCCTTTGTCGTGATCACAGTGTTTGTGTTCTCAGTGATGGTGATTGGTCGGTGATGACTGATTTGTCGCGGGTCAGCCCTTGACCGCGCCGCTCATCAGGCCTGACGTGAGTCGGCGCTGGATGAGGGCGAAGAAGACCAGGCTGGGAATGGTCGCGAGCAGAGACGCCGCGGCCAGCTGACCGAGCTGCACCTGGCCCTCGGCGCCGACGAAGCGAGCGAGGGTGAGCGGCAGGGTCTGCAGCCTCGGATCCTGGATGAGCACCAGGGCGAAGAAGAACTCGTTCCACGACGAGATGAAGGTGAACAGGCTCGTGGCCACCAGTCCGGGCGCGAGCAGCGGCAGCACGATCGTGCGCAGCACCCGGAAGCGGCTCGCGCCATCCATCGCGCCGGCCTCCTCGAGTTCGGCGGGCACGCCGACCACGTAGCCCTGCAGCATCCAGAGCGCGAAGGGTAGCGACCACACTGTGTAGACCAGCACCAGGCCGAACAGGTTGTTGATGAGTCCGATCTGCTTCAGTACGAGGAAGAGCGGGATGATGATGAGGATGAACGGGAACACCTGGCTGAGCAGGATCCAGCCGGTTGCGATGCCCCGCAGCCTCGTGCGGAACCGGGCCAGGGCGTAGGCCGCCGGCAGCGAGATGACCGTCACGATGACCGTGGTCAGCACGGCCACGAACAGGCTGTTGCCCGCCGCCTGGAACAGGTTCGCCTTTTCGATCGCGGCGGTGAAGTTGTCCACGTTGAACTGCTGCGGCAAGAAGGCCGGGGTGGGCGACTGCAACTCCTGGGGCGTCTTGAAGGCCGTGATCAGGAGGAACAGCAGCGGGAAGCCGAGGAAGATGATGTAAGCCAACAGCGCGACGTACTGCAGCGGCCTCGTGATGCGGCGGGAGCGGGTGCCCGCGAGCGTTGCGGTCGTCATGAGAGGCGGCTCCTTGCCTGGCTGCGCAGATAGAAGAACAGGAACGCCGCGATGATGATCACCATCACGTTGCCCATCGCCGCCGCGTAGCCGAAGTTGCCGTAGCGGAAGGCCTCGTTGTAGGCGAAGAGCATGGGCAGCATGGTCTGGCCACCCGGTCCGCCGGCGGTGAGCACGTAGACCAGGGCGAAGGAGTTGAAGTTCCAGATCAGGTCGAGCGTCGTGATCGCCACGATCACGGGGCGGAGCGCCGGCAGCGTGATGTGCCAGAACCGCCGGAACGTGCTCGCCCCGTCGATCGCGGCCGCTTCGTGCAACTCGGCCGACACGTTCTGCAGGCCCGCGAGCAGCGTGACGGTGGTCTGCGGCATCCCGGCCCAGACGCCCACGACGATGACGGCCGGGAGCGCGGTGGAGAAGTCGCCGAGCCAGTTGATGTCTCCCGGTAGGCCGATGGAGCGGAGGAAGCCGTTGATCGGGCCGTAGGTCGGGTTGAGCATCAGGCGCCACATGATGGCGATGATCACGGGCGGCATCGCCCACGGCACGAGTGCGAGGGTGCGGGCGAGCCAGCGCAGCTTGAGGTCGAGGTTCAGCAGCAGGGCCAGGCCGAGAGCGCAGAAGAACTGCAGGATCGTCACGCCGAACGCCCAGATCAACCCGATGCGGAACGAGTTCCAGAACAGCTCGTTACCGAGCAGCTGCGTGTAGTTGTCGAGGCCGTTGTAGGTAACGGCCTGGTTGAGGCCGGCTTTCGCATCCGTGAACCCGAGCAGGATGCCCTGAGCGAGCGGGTAGACGCTGAACAGCACCACGGGGATCAGGGCGGGCAGAACGAGCAACCAGGCGTCGCGGCCCCCGCGGTGGATGCCGCCGACTTTGGGCCGCTTGCCGCGCTTGCCCTGTTTTTCTGTTTTCGGCGTGGTGGGAATGCTGACGGCGTGGGCGGTGGACGTCATAGCTCGGCCTCCGCGCATCCACTCACCGACGAAGCGCGCACGACCAGCTTCGGCTCGATGACCACCTGCTCAACGGGGGCTTGCGGGTTCTCGAGGCGGCGCAGCAGCAGTTTCGCCGCCATGCGCGCTCGCTTGGTGGAGCGCAGGTCGACGCTCGTGATGGCAGGCTGGGCGAGGTCGGCGATGTCGGTGTCGTCCATGCCCACGATGGCGATGTCGTCGGGAACCCGCAGTCCGCGCTTGAAGATGACCTTCATCGCCGCGACGGCCAGCAGGTCGTTGGCGCAGACGATGGCGTCCGGAGTGGTCTGGTCGAGCAGGGCGTTGGCGGCCTTCAGGCCGGCACGGTAGGTGAAGTCGCTCGCATTGACCTGGGCGTCGGCGTTCAGCGGACGGCCCTGCTCGGTGAGGGCGCGCAGGTAGCCGTTGAGGCGAGCCGCGCCCGGCGCCGTGTCGACCGGGCCGTTGATGAAGGCGATGCGCTGACGGCCCTGCTCGACCAGGTGGTCGACGGCCAGGGCGATGCCGCGCCCCGAGTCGGCGCGCACGTTGTCGAGTTCGATGCCGGCGGGCAGCGAGCCGATGATGACGATCGGCAGGCGGCTGGCACGCAGCTGAACGCAGAGTTCCTCGGTGAAGCGGAGGGGGCTCAGGATGAGGCCGTCGGCGAATCCGCGGTTGAGGCTCGAGAGCAGGTCGATCTGGACGTGCGGGTCGATCCCGGTGGACGAGAGCACGAGGCGGTAGCCGGCTTTCGTGACCACCCGGGAGATCTCGTGCATCATGCCGGCGTAGACCGGGTTTCCGACGTCGGCGACGGCCAGAGCGATCTGGTCGGTCTTGCCCGCCTTGAGCGAGCGAGCGGTGGCATCCGGAACATAGCCGAGTTCGTCGGCTGCCTGTCGCACGCGTTCGATCACCTGCTGCGAGGCGGGCAGTCCGTTCATCACGCGAGAGACGGAGGCGATGGAGACGCCTGCGCGCTCGGCGACCAGCACCAGCGTGGACTTCTTCGTCGGGGGCACGGCAATCCTCACGTCATCGGAAGGCGCCCGTCGGGGCGTCTGTAAACGTTCTCGTAAACGTTTACAGATGACACGCTAACCCGTCGCCGCCCCTCGCGCAACTCGCCGGTGGGCGCTAGCGCTGAGCGATGAGGACGAGATCGACCACGGTGAGGCCCACCGTGAGGCTCACGAAGGCGATGCTGAGACCGATGCCCGCCTTCGCCCGGCCACGCCCGCTCATCGCGTCATCGGCGGTCTGCCGCAGCCCTTCGCGGCCGAACCGGATCGCTTCGACGCAGAGTGCGCCGATGACCAGGAGGTGCACGATCATGCCGATCACGGTGAGCACGGGAGAGGTGTTGCCTCGCAACAGATACGCCTCGACGAAGTTGACGACGAGATTCGCCGCGGGGATCAACCAGGCGAACAGGAGAGAGCGATTCGCCGCCTTGCTCCAGCCCGCGGTGTTCACCGGCACCGAGCGCGCAGGCCGTCGATCCGCGCGATCAGCGGGCGGCGACGGCGCGGCTGCGGGATCGGGCACGAGTGCAGTCTAGCGAGCACGTCGACACTCGTCGGTCACCTTTCCGTCGGGTCAGGAGTCGTTCCAGCGACGGAGTTTGTCGGGCGCCGTCACGATCCAGATGTCCCGGATCGCACCGCCCGACACACTCAGGCTCACCACACCGACCACGCGCGAATCCCGCCGCGCCACGAGGCCGAGACGGCCGTTGACCGGCTGAGCCGTCACGGTCACGGGCGGCGTGAGTCCCGACAGCGCGATCAGCAGGCGCACCACCTTCTCGGCTCCGCCGACAGGCGCGGGTGCGACATCCGCCGTGCCGCCCGTGTCGACGAGGGCGATCACGTCGTCGTGCAGCAGACCGCACACCGCGGTCGCGTCCCTCTGCTCCACGGCGCGCAGCAACTCGAGCACGACGGCTCGGTGGCGATCGGGCGGCGACTCCCGCAGGCGCTGCTGGTGGATCTGCCGGCGGGCGGATCGGGCGAGCTCTCGTGCGTCATCCGCAGACCGGCCCACCACGTCGGCGATCCCCCGGTACGCCACACCGAACACGTCGTGGAGGATGAACGCGACCCGCTCCTCGGGGCGGAGGGAGTCGAGAACGACGAGCAGCAACATGTACATCGAGTCGTCGAGGGTGACGCGGTCGGCCGGTTCGGTCGAGGCCGACGACGCCGGGGGCGACGAAACCGGCAACGGCCCCGGCGTGTGCCCGAGCAGCTCGAGGCAGATGCGGGCGAGAATCTCGGTCAGCCGGTCACGCCGCGATCCGGTCGACGCGCGCTCCTCCGGCGACAGTTCGAGCCAGCGCGCGAAGGTGAGGTCGACGGCGCGCTCGGCCTCGGCTGCAGACGCCAGTATCCGCCGGGCGATGTCGACGAGCCGCTCACGTTCGCTGAACAGGTCGTCGGTGCTGGTCGTCACAGGCCGGCTGCGGGCAGCACGCGGCCGAGCTTCTCGGGATTCATCGTCCACAGGAGCTGCTCGATCCCGTCGTCTCCGATCGTGACGGTCAGCGAGGTGGTGACGACGCCGTTCTGCACCATCGCGACCCCGGGCCGGCCATTGAGCTCGACCCATTCGATGCTCGTGCCGGTCCAGAAATGGCTGGAGAACGCGGCGATGAACTTGGCCACCCGGCTGCGGCCGAGAACCGGGATGCGCGCGGCGAGCTTCGCCCCGTTGCCGTCGGTGTAGCTCACCACGTCGGCTGCGAAGAGTTCTTCGAGGGCCGTGACGTCGCCCGTCTGGGCGGCCTGCAGAAAGGCCACGAGCAGGCGCTGCTGTTCGGTCGCCGCCACGGTCGTGCGGCGCTCGGAGGCGAGTCGCTTACGGGCGCGACTGACCAGCTGCCGCGTCGCGGGCTCCTTAAGCTGCACGATCTGCGCGATCTGGTCGTAGGGGTAGTCGAAGGCCTCGCGCAGGATGTAGGCCGCGCGCTCGGTCGGGGTGAGCTTCTCGAGAAGCAGCAGCATCGCGAACTCCAGTGCCTCTCCACGTTCGGCGCCGAGTTCCGGGTCGTCTCGGGTGTTGATCGGCTCGGGCAGCCAGGGTCCGATGTAGGTCTCGCGCCGCATCCGGGCCGACTGCAGCATGTTGATCGAGAGTCGCGTCGTGGCGGTGGCGAGGAAGGCGGCCGGCTCGAGCACGGTGCTGCGGTCGTAGCCCTGCCAGCGCAGCCAGACATCCTGCACGATGTCTTCGGCGTCGGCGGAGCTGCCGAGCATCCGGTAGGCGATGCCGAAAAGCCTGCCGCGCACCTCGGCGAACACGGCCGCGGCGTCGTCGAGTCCGTCGCCGCTCGCGTCGATCGCGGGCCCCGGTTCTGACGGCGATTCGGTCATGGGGCGTTGCCTCCTGGTGCTGACATCGGTGCGGTGGATTCGGGTCTCCATCAAGGGAGACCGGACAGCCTCCGGATCTGTGACGAGTTTTCGCGGATTGCCGAAAGAGCCGTCACGAGGTTCGCTCCGTGGGGGTCAGGCGTCGAGCACGAGGTCGGCGGTGGGCTGGGCGCAGCACACGAGCACCTGTCCCTCTGGCGGAAGCTCGAGCGGATCGGGGTCGTAGCGCACGTCGCCGGCGATGAGCGGGGTGACGCAGGTGTGGCAGACGCCGCTGCGACAGGAGAACCTCGTGGGCACGTCGCTGGCCTCCGCGAGCCCGAGCAACGAGGTGTCGGTGTTCCGCCAGCGCACGGTCAGGCCGCTGCGGGCGAAGGTGATCGCGGGCCCGGTTCCGGGATCGCCGGCCGGCTGATGCGGAGGCACCCGGTCGTGCGCGACGACCCCCGGTTCGAAAGGCGCGAGCGTCGTGAACAGTTCCGAGTGGATGCGGCCGGGGTCGAGCCCCAGGTCACCCAGGGCGGTCGTCATGGCGGCGATGAAGCCGGCCGGGCCGCAGACGTAGGCGTCCGCCCCGACCGGCACGCCGAGCTCGCGCAACCGCTGCTCCGTCGGCCGGCCCGCGACGCTGCCCGCCAGGCGCAGCGGAGACCGCGTGTAGAACGTCACGGCTCGCTCGTTCGGCAAACGCTTCAGGTAGCCGGCGGCTTCGTGAGCGAACACCAGATCGTCGGGCGATCTGTCCGCCTGGATCCACCAGATCTCCCGCGCGCTCCCGGCCTCGGCCAGCCCTCGGAGCATGGCGATAACGGGCGTGACGCCCACTCCCGCCGAGACGAGGAGAACCGGTTCCGCGCCATCGCGCAGCACGAACTCACCGCGCGGGGCGGCGACGTCCAGGGACGCCCCGACGGTCAACCGGTCGTGGAGGTAGCGACTGATCTGCCCGTGGTCTTCGCGCTTGACAGTGATCCGGTAGGTCGCCGGGTCGGGCATGCCCGAGATCGAGTAGCTGCGCACGGCGGTGCTGCCGTCGGGCAGCGAGACCCGGAGCGTGAGGTACTGTCCCGGCAGCGGGGCTGTGACCGCGGCTCCCCCGTCGGCCGTCAGGTACACGGATGTCGTCACCGGAGTCTCGGCCACGGTCCGACTCACGGTCATCGGCCGGAATCCCTTCCACCCCGGCTTCGCGCCCACGGCCGGACCGATCACGGTGGCAGTGGCGAGGTCGGTGCCCAGCAGGTCGTGGAACGACTGCTGCCACCCCGGGCTGAGTGCCGGGATGTCGACCGCCTTACGGAGGTCGTCTTCGGAGCGGTCGGGCAGATAGAGCAGGGCGTCCGTCTGCGCCACCGTCAATCCGTGCGGGCCGGTGCGCGTCTTCACGATGGTGTCGCCGGCACGCACCTCGCCCTCGGTGATGACGCGGAAATAGAAGCCCGGCCGGCGATGACCGACGAGCAGCGCAGGCATCCGCGTGTCGTTCAGCCGCAGGCCCACCCGGAAGCAGGTGACGCGGGGCTGGGTGACTTCGAACTCGGCGTCGCCGATGCGATAGCGGTCACCGATGCACACCTCGTCGTCGGGCATCCCATCGACGGTGAAGTTCTCGCCGAAGGCACCCGGGGTGAGATCGTCGCGCCCGAGGAACTCCGCCCAGTGCTCGTACGACTGCTTCTGGTAGACGAACACGGCGCGCTGCTCGCCACCATGCCCCGCCAGGTCGCCCTGCCCGTCGCCGTCGACGTTGAGGCGGCGCACCATCCGCGCACCGTCGACCGGAGCCTTGTCGATGCCCGTGTGCACCGTCTCGCCCTGCCACGGCACATCCTGGGGCAGCCCGACGTTCAGCGAGAGCAGCGTGCTCATGCCAGCACTCTAGGCGTGTCAGCCCCGTGCGGCCAGCGCAGCCTCCAGGTCGCGCGCACCCGAGCGCACCGCGTCGGCGATCGTGTCGCGGTGCTCCTCCGACAGACGGTAGGCGGGCGCCACCACCGTTACAGCTCCGACGAGCCGGCCGCGCACGTGGATGCCCGCAGCGCTCGCCCACACACCCTGATCGACCTCGCCCGCGCTCTCGGCGTAGCCCGTCGTGCGGATGGCGTCGAGATCGGTCTCGAGGGTCGCGCGCGCCGCCTTCGTCATCGTCGGCCCGACCCGCTGGAAGTACTGGGCGAGCTTCGCCGGCGAGAGGTCGCTGAGCAGCAGCTTCGCCGCCGCACCGCTGTGCAGCGGCATCAGGTTGCCCGGCTGGAACGAGATGGAGATCGGATGATCCGACTCGGCGATCGCCAGACACACGGCCGAGTCGTTGACCCGGCGCAGATAGAGCGCGGTCTCCCCCGTCACTTCCGCCAGGCGGTTGAGGATGGGCTGCGCCTGCGCCCGGTAGTCGAACGACGCCTCCGCCGCGCGCGCCAGCCGCAGCACCTGCGGGGAGAGCACGAACCGCCCCTTCTCCCGCTCTTCGATCAGGTCCATCTCCCGTAACAGCGAGATGTAGCGGTAGGCGCTCGGCACCGAGATGTCGTGATCCTCGATGAGGTTCTCGACCGTCAGTTCCGGCGTGGTCTCGTTGAATTGGAGCAGGATCTGGAGCGCCCGGCGCGCGCTGTCCACGCCTTTGGTGCGCTGCGGCTGCGCGGTCACTGCGTCTCCGTCTTCGGCGGAGCCGGTCTCCCGGCCCTCTGTCGGCTGTCGTGTGCTCATCTGAACCACCTGTCGATCCTAATCGTGCACCGCGGAAACGTTACGGGAGACGTCACCGCCGCTGGGTACTGAGCAGCGCGAGCGCCGCCTCCAGTCCCGCTCCGATGTCGACGGACATGCCCAGATCGGCGAGGGTGCGGCCGAGCGCGGCGAGGCCCACCACCGAGTGGAGGCCACCGGCTGTCGGGCCCATGTGCGAGAGCCGCACGAGGTTGCCGGCACCCTGCCCGTGCGAGAGCATCACCCCGTAGACCTCGCGGGCGTGGTCGCGCACCACGGCGTTGTCGATGTCGTCGGGCAGGCGGATGGAGGTGACGCAGGCCGACGCGATCTCCTCGCTCTTCGCCCAGAGCTCGAGACCCATGGCTCGGGCGCCGGCGCGGGTCACGGCGGCGGCGGCCTCGTGACGCGCGACGACCGCGTCGATCCCCTCCTCCAGCGCCTGGTCGAGCGCCGCTTCGAGCCCGTTCATGTCGCTCACCGACGGCGTGTACGGAAAGCGGCCCTCACCGAGCCACTTCTCCTTCCAGTCGATCAGCGAGAGATAGGAGTCACGCGGGGCGGCCGGGTTCGCGTACATCACGTCCCACGCCTTCTGGCTCACCGAGATGAGCGCCACGCCAGGAGGGCCCCCGAGGCATTTCTGAGCGCCGGCGACGCAGAGGTCCAGGCCCCACTCGTCGGTCTTCCAGGGCATGCCGAGCACGCCCGAGACAGTGTCGATGTAGGTCAGGATGCCGCGGTCCCGGCACATCGGGCCGATCGCCGCGACATCCGTCACCGTGCCCGACGGGGTCTCGGAGGCCACCAGGCACACCATCTGGATCTCCGGATGCGCGTCGAGGTACTCCTCGACCTGTGCCGGCGAGACCGCGTCGTCGTAGCCGACCTCGATCTCGTGCAGCACGGCGCCGAAGTCGGCGATCCAGTAGCCGGTGCCCTTGCCGAACACGCCCTGCACGAGGTTCAGCACGTGCATCCCGGGCGTGATCAGCGAGCGCAAGGCGCCCTCGAGACCGACGATGGCCTCACCCTGCATGAGGATGATGTCGTTGTCGGTCTGGAACATCTGCCCCACCTTGCCCTGCGTGCGCCGGAACGTCGCGAGGAATTCGGGGTCGTAGTGGTAGAGGATCGGCGAGCCGAGGCCCGCGAGCGTGCGGGCGGTGACGGTGACCGGCCCGGCCGAGAGCGTGAAGTCGGGGTGTGCCATGGAGTGCCTTTCTGTTCGGGCCCGCGTCAGCGCGCGCCTCGGGTGTACGGAGCGCCGAGAGCCGGTGGAACCACCGAGCTGCGCGCGAAGATGATGAGCGTCAGGATGACCACGATGAACGGCAGCATCTTGATGACGTCGGCCGGCACCGCGAAGCCGAGCACCTGCAGCGCCGGGCCGATCGCCACGGCGAGGCCGTAGACGAACGAGGTGATCACCACGAACACGATCCGGCCACGCGAGAGCATCGTGATGACGATCGCGATGAAGCCCAGGCCGTTCGTGATGAACGGGGTGAAGGTCGCCGTGGTGAGTTCGGCGAGGTAGGCGCCGCCGAAGCCCACGAACGCGCCGCCGAGGATGACGGCCTGCGACCGGATCTTCACCACGCTGCCGCCCGCGGCATCCAGCGACGACGGCTTCTGCCCGGCCGAGCGGATCGAGAGCCCCCAGTTGGTCTTGGCGAGGAAGAACCCCACCGCGATCGCCAGGAGGAGCGAGACCCAGAAGATGCCCGACTGCTGGAAGATCGCCGGCCCCACCACGGGGATGTCGGCCAGGAACGGGATGTGCAGCTCCGGCGCCGTGCCGAGACTGGTGCTCGATTTGGAGTAGTTCTGCAGGTAGAGCACGCTCGTGAGGCCCTCGCCGATGAGCGTGATGGCGAGACCGATGACGATCTGGTTGAGCCCGAGCCAGACGTTCAGCACCAGCATCGCCAGATTGGCGATCACCCCGCCGACGGCTCCGGCGAGCATCCCGAGCCAGAAGTTGCCGGTGGCGAGGGTCACCACGAAGCCCGAGAACGCACCGATGAGCATCACGCCCTCGATACCGAGGTTGAGCACTCCGGCCTGTTCGCCGATGGTCTCTCCCACCGAGGCGAGCAGGAGCGGCATGGCCTGGGCGATGACCGTGGCGATGAAGACGGTGACGAAGGCGGCAGAGAGAACGCTCATGAGGACTTCCTTCCGCGCATTCCGTCGAAAGGCCGCACCAGGGTGCGCCGCAATCCCGGCGGCAGATAACTCTGACCGAGCCGCCGGCGTTCGCCCACGTACTCGGTGATGGTCATGAAGATGAGGATGAGGCCCACGATCACCAGCAGGAAGTCGACGTTCAGCCCCGCCTGCTGCGCGGCCAGCGTGCCTCCCGTGGCGAGGATGGCGTAGAACGCGACGAGCGGGATGGCGGCGAGCGGACTGAGCCGCGCCAGGAAGACGAAGGGCATCACGGCGTCGCCGTAGTGCGGATCCCAGTTCGCCCGCTGATAGGTGTACTGCCCCAGCACGTCGATCGATCCGGCGAACGCGATCAGCCCGCTCGAAAGCGCAAAGAGCAGGATGACCATCCAGGTGGAGTTGATGCCCACGTGTCGGGCCGCCTTCGGGCTGGCGCCGAAGATGTCCATGCGCAGGCCGAACGAGGTGCGGCTGAGCACGAACTGGGCCACCAGCGCGAGCACGATGGCGATCACGAATCCGACGTGGATCTCGGTGCCCGGGATGTAGGGCAGCAGCTGGTCGTCGGGGATCACCGCCGTCTGCGGCATCGGCGTGTTCGGGTCTTTGAACGGCCCCTTGATGAGGAGGTTCACGATGCCCACCGCGATGAACGACATCACCAGCGAGGTGATGATCTCGTTCGTGCCGTAGCGGGCCTTGAGAATGGCCGGGATGAGCGACCACACCGCCCCGACGAGGATGGCGCCCACGAAGATGATGAGCGTGGCGAGCCAGGCCGGCAGAGCCGCGAACAGGTACGGGCCGACCCCGGAGGCCACCACCGCGCCGAGCAGGTATTGCCCGTTGTAGCCGAGGTTCCAGAGCTGCCCGCGGAAGGCGACGATGAGACCGACCGCAACGATCACGAGCGGCGCCATGAGCACGAGACTGCGCTGCCAGTTGCCGCCGGTGATGCCGTAGGTCCAGACGCCGGCGAAGAAGTCGAGCGGATTGCTGCCCATGGCGAGCATGATGAATCCGGCGACGATGAGCGCCAGGATGACCGGCAGGATCGACCGCACCAGGCCGTCGACGATGTTGCGTGCCCTGCTGTGCTCGGTGATCATGCCTGCACACCCTCGATCGCACCGGTCATGTAGTGGCCCACCTTCTCCGCCGTTCCCGGCCCGTCGTTCGTCACGCTGCCCACGATCCGGCCGCGCGAGATGACCTCGATGCGGTGCGAGAGCTCGACGAGTTCGTCGAGATCGGTCGACAGCAGCAGCACCGATCCGCCGTTCGAGGCGAAGTCGATGAGGATCTCCCGCACGAGCTGCACGGTCTTCAGGTCGAGCCCGTAGGTGGGCTTGTTCACCACCACGAGTCGCGCGCCGTGCGTGAGTTCGCGGGCGAGCAGGATCTTCTGGATGTTGCCGCCGGAGAGCGTGCCGGCACGCGTGGCGGGCGAGGGGGTACGGATGTCGTACTCCGCGATCAGCCGAGCGGCCTCCTGGTCGACGGCCTTGTTCTGGATCTGGCCGAACCGCCAGAACGGTCGCTGGCCGATCCGTTTGATCACGAGGTTGAGGGCGACCGACATCGACCCGACCGTTCCTTCGTGCAGCCGGTCGTCGGTCACGTAGCGCAAGCCGAGCTGCTGGCGGCCCCGCACGCCGAGTCTCGTCACGTCTTTGCCGTCGAAGCGCACGGTTCCGGATGACGCCGACCGCTGGCCGGCGACGACCTCGGCGAGCGCCCCCTGGCCGTGCCCGTCGATGCCGGCCACCCCCAGGATCTCGCCCTCGTGCACCTGGAGGGCGACGTCGTCGACCTCCACGTCGCGGCCGTGCCCGTGGCTGGAGACGCCGAGCAGTTCCAGGCGCACCGGGCGGGTGGCCAGGTCGATGCTGCGGATCTCCCGCGTCGACTCGGTCGCGCCGGCGAGTTCGGCCGCATCCTCGGCGCCGACCGTCTTCAGGTCGTCGCCGAACATCGCCCGGAGGATGGCGTCCTGCGCCTGCTGTTCGCTGTAGGTCGCGAGCTCCTCCACCGAGATGTGGCCCACGTTGCGGCCGCCGCGGAGCACGGTGACGCAGTCGCCCATGGCGTAGGCCTCGCGCAGCTTGTGGGTGATGAACACCACGGCGAGCCCCTGCGCCTTGACGCGGGCGACGCTCTCCGAGAGGTTCTCGATGGCTTGCGGTGTGAGCATCGAGGTCGGCTCGTCGAGCACGAGCAACCGGCTGCCCTTCCAGATCGCCTTCGCGATCTCGACCTGTTGCTGCTGACCGAGACCGAGGTCGGCGGCGAGGGCATGCGGATCGATCTGGGCGCCGAGCAGCTCGGAGAGCTCGTCGAGCCGTTCCGCCGCGCGCTTCTTCTGCATCATCAGGCCGGTCTCGCCGAGCATGAGGTTCTCGAGCACGGTGAACGCGGGCACCAGCGTGGAGTGCTGGTGCACCACGCCGATGCCGTAGTCGACCGCGGCTTTCGGCGAGGTGATCGCGGCGGGCACGCCGTTGATCGAGATCGTGCCGGCGTCGGGCTGCTGCATGCCGGCGAGGATGCTGATCAGGGTCGACTTGCCCGCGCCGTTCTCGCCGAGCAGGCAGTGCACCTGGCCGCTCACGATGTCGAGCGAGATGTGATCGTTGGCGACGACCCCGGGAAAGGCCTTGGTGATGTCGCGGAGCGAGATCACGTCCGGCGCGGTCGATGGTGTCAAGAAGGGCTCCTCGGCGTGAGTGGATCGGACTCGGTGCCGAACCGGATCGCCCGGCACCGAGTCCTGTCTGATCGAGTGGGGTCAGGCGCCCTTGGCGGCGATGACCTTGGCGACCTCGTCGGGCGTCGTGGCCGGGGTGGGCACGATCGATCCGTCGGCGATGCCTGCCTTGGCGGTGTCGATCGCGGTCTGCATCTCCGGGGTCAACTGGTCGGTCTCCTGCAACGAGAGCCCGCCGTTCTCCGTGGTCAGCTCGTAGCCCGCCTCACCGAAGGTGCCTGCTTCGACGTCCTTGATCGCCTGCACATAGGTGGGGCCGTAGTTCCAGAGCACCGAGGTGAGAAGCACGCTCGGGTCGCTTAGGCCCGAGGTGACGTCGCCGATGTCGGCGATGTACTTCACACCGGGTGCGGCCTCGACGGCCTGCAGGTAGCCGTGCGTGGCACCGTCGCCCATGCCGAAGATGACGTCGGCGCCCGAGGCGATGAGCTGCTCGGTCGCGGTCTTGCCGCCCGCGGCATCCGCGTAGGCAGCCGGGCCGACCGAGGTGTAGAGCACGGTGATCGACGGGTCGACGCTGTAGACGCCCTCCGCGAATCCGGCCGACATCTTGAACCAGTTGAGGTCGTCGGCCGACACCACGATGCCGATCGTCTTGCTCTTCGTCGTCATCGCCGCGGCGATGCCGGCGAGGTAGCCGCCCTCCTGCGCCTGGGTCTTGGTGACCGCGATCTTGCCGGGGATGTTCTCTCCGGCGTCCTGGATGAGGATGGGCACGTTCTTCGCGTCGGCCACGCTGGTGGCGGCCACGCCGTAGCCCGATGCGTGAGCGATGATGAACTGCGCCCCGCCGTCGGCGACCTGGCCGAGCACGGTCTCGGTGTTGTCCCAGCCGGCATCCGGAACGAGGGTGACCTCGATGCCGAGCTCGGTGGCCGCCTGGTCGGCGCCCAAGAGACCGGCCTGGTTCCAGCCGAAGTCCGACTCGTTCTCGGGTGCGACGAGAGCGAACTTGCTGACGGTGGTTCCGGCCGACGTGGTCGCGCCACCGGTGGATTCGTCTCCGCCGCGACCGCCGGAGCACGCTGCGAGACTGACTGCTAGAGCGCCCGTGGTCGCCAGCACGGCGACCCGGGTGATAACGCGGCGCTGGTTGCCGCGGCTGCTGAATGTGAACATTGCCGAAGATTTCCTCTCGAGTAAGGGCCCCCGAACTTCGTTGTTATCAATTCGGTACGTTCTTCTCACAATGTGCGGGGGTAGCGATACAGTATGAGAAGAACGAAGGCAGCGTCAACGACGAATCTGCAGGTTTTACACTCCGGAAACACGGGCCCCCGACGATGAGGGAAAAGGAGACCCCAATGCCCCGACGCGCATATTTCCCTCTCGTCGCTCTCACCCTGGCCGTCGCGCTCAGCGGATGCGCGGGGGCCGCTCCCCTCTCGCAGAAGGATGCCGCCGCCCTCACCACCCTCGCGGCGGTGGCCGGCCCCACCTCGAACGTGCCCGCCGACGCCATCACGTCCACGGAGTGCTGGCTGCCCTCCGACCACCTGGTCGACGATCCGTCGGTCGCCGACACCGTGTGGAAGGTGCTGTGCCGCGTGCACTACACCGACGACAGCGGCGACCGCTATCAAGACGCGACCTGCATCGGCGACTTCGCGAAAGACCCGCAGCTCGACCACTGCTACCGGTGGGCGCACTACGACTTCGCACCGACCTTCCCCGACTTCCCCGCGGTCACGGCCGGCTGAGCGTGTTACCGATGGGTAAACTCCGGGCGAGCCTCTTGACAGTGAGAAATTGCTTCTCATAACGTGATCGTTAATTGGCGCCATATGAGAAACCATGGAATGAGGCCACGATGACGGACCCCAAGGTCTACCTGCTCGATGGCGGAACGCTCGTCATCGACGAATCCGACGTGCACTGGCACATCAACGCGGGCAACCCGGTGCGGTTCCCGGTGTACAGCGTGCTGATCGAGCATCCCGACGCCCTGATCCTCTACGACACCGGCTTCGACCTCGACCACGTCAACAAGGTGCTGCCCTTCGAGCTGCCCGAGCAGACCGCGGAGCAGACCATCCCGGCCCAGCTCGCCCGCTGCGGTTTCACGCCCGACGACGTCGACATCGTGGTGAACTCGCACTTCCACTTCGATCACGTGGGCGGCAACAAGCACCTCACCAAGGCCACCACCCTCGTGCACAAGGAGGAGTTGCGGCACGCGAAAGTGCCGGAGCCCTTCGAGCGCCTCGGCTACTCCGACCTCACCTTCGACCACCCGGGCGTGACCTACAAGCCCATCTCCGGCGACTACGAAGTGGCGCCGGGTGTCTGGCTGTTCGAGACGCCGGGCCACACCATCGGCCACTACTCGCTGCTGGTGGAGCTGGAGAACGAGAAGAGCATGCTCTTCTGCGGCGACGCCGGATACACCCGCACCACCCTCGAGAAGGAGTGGATCGCGGGCTTCCACCTCGACCCCACCAAGTCGGTCGAGGCGATCCGCCGCCTCAACTACCTCGCGCGCACGAAGAACGCCGACGTCTACCCGTCGCACGAACTCGAGTCGTTCCAGGAGTGGAAGCTCGCCCCGGAGTACTACGGCGGCAATTGACCGCCCGTCACGACATCACCCGATCAGAGAGAAGAAATCGAACCATGGCTGAGACAGAACAGCGCGTCGCCCTCGTCACCGGAGCCGCCCAGGGCATCGGTGCCGCCATCGCCGAAGAGCTGGCGGAGGAGGGTCTGAAAGTCGTCGTCACCGACGTGAACGGCGAGGGTGCGGCGAAGGTCGCCGAGCGGATCGGCGGCGTGGCGAAGACGCTCGACGTGTCGAGCCCCGAGCAGGTCGCGGCCGTGGTGGGCGAGATCGTCGACGAGCTGGGGCGCATCGACGTTCTGGTGAACAACGCCGCGCTGGTTCCCCTCACTCCGTGGGCCGACATCACCTTCGAGGAATGGCGCAAGGTCATGTCGGTGAACCTCGACGGCCTCTACCTCGTCACCCACGCCGTCACCCCCGTGATGGGCAAGGCCGGTTACGGCCGCATCGTGAACATCGCCTCGAACACCTTCGTGGCCGGCACGCCCGACTGCGCCCACTACGTGGCCACCAAGGGTGCGTCGATCGGTCTCGTGCGCGCTCTCGCCGGCGAGCTCGGCAGGCTCGGCATCACGATCAACGCGGTCGCCCCCGGCATCATCGCGAGTGAAGGCGTGCTCGCGGGCCCCCACCAGGCCGGGTTCGAATTCGTCGTGCCGATGCAGGCCTTCGACCGTCGCGGTCTGCCGAAAGACGTCGCCCCCGCCGTCGCATTCCTCGCCTCGGAGAAGGCGGGCTGGATCACCGGGCAGACGCTCGTGGTCGACGCCGGGCACACCCGCAACTGACCGTGGCGCTCTCCGACGTCCTGATCATCGGGGCGGGCTCCGCCGGCAGCGTGCTCGCGAACCGGCTCAGCGCCGATCCCTCGCGACGGGTGACGGTGCTGGAGGCCGGTGAGCGCGTCACCGACCCCGAGATGCGCCGGCCAGAACTCTGGCCGTTCATCCACGGCCGCTCCTACGACTGGGCCTACCGCACCACGCCGCAGCCCGGTCTCGCGGGGCGCAGCCTCGACTGGGCGCGGGGCAAGGGCCCGGGCGGCTCGAGCCTGGTGCATGCCATGGCGCACATGCGCGGCTGCCGGGCCGACTTCGACCGCTGGGTCGAGGCGACCGGCGACCCGCGCTGGTCGTGGGAGGGCCTGCTGCCGTTCTTCCGCGCTTCCGAGACCTTCTCCGGCGGAGCGGATGCGGTGCACGGCGGTGACGGACCTCTCCCCGTGCTGCTCCCCGGGCCCGACCTCTCCAGCCCGCTGGTGCTCGACTACCTCGACGCCTGGACGGCGCTCGGCGTTCCGCGCATCCCCGATCACAACGGCGGCGAGATGCTCGGTGCCACCCCCAACTCGCTCACCATCCGCGAGGGGCAGCGGGTCACCGTCTCCGACGTCTACCTCGATCCGGTGCTCGAGCGACCGAACCTCACCCTGCTCACGGGGGTCACCGTGCACCGCCTGGTGATCGCCGGCGGACGGGTGACCGGCGTCGCCATCACGCGCGACGGGGTCGACGAGATCATCGAGGCGGGCGACGTCATCCTCGCGGGTGGCTCGATCGGCGATCCGCTGCTGCTCATGCGCTCGGGCGTCGGCGACCCCGAGGTGCTCACTGCCGCGGGGGTCTCCCCCGTGCTGTCGTCTCCCGGCCTCGGCCGCAATCTGCACGACCACCTGCTGGGCGCCGGCAACCTCTACCGTTCGAGCCGGCCGGTGCCGCCGACCCGACTGCAGCTGTCGGAATCGATGACGTATCTCTCGCTCGAGAGCCTCTCCGCGACATCCGGAGCGGCCGACATCGTGGTGGGCTGCGTCGTGGCGCCGAGCGTCTCCGAGTCGTTCCCCGACGCCGCCGCGGCCGTGCCACCCGGCGACGGCTACACGCTGCTCTTCGGGGTCACGAACCCCACCAGCCGTGGTTCCCTCCGCATCACCGGCCCGGATGTCGCCGACGAGCCCCTGATCGACCCGAACTACCTCGACACCGAGCACGATCGCGCCACGTTCCGGGCGGCGCTCGCGCACGCCCGCCTGGTGGGCGGATCGGCGGGGCTGACCGCCTGGCGCGAGGAGGAGATCCTCCCCGCCCGCTGGCTGGCCGGCGTCGGCTCCGATGCCGATGACGCCGCGGTGCTCGACGCCTTCATCGCCCGGGCCGCGATCACCCACCACCACCCGGTCGGCACCCTCGCCATGGGCGCCGACGACACGGCGCCGGTCACGCCCGCCTTGCGCTTCCGCGGTCTCGACAACCTCCACGTCGCCGACGCCTCCGTCATCCCGTCGATCACGGCCGGCCCCGTGCACGCCGCGGTGCTCGCGATCGCCGAGTCCTTCGCGGCCCACTTCGACGCCTGACGTCCCGCCCGCCGCATCGACCCGTCACTTCTCGTCGCTCAGAGGGCGTGTTTCCGACGAGAAGTGACGGGTCGAGAGGGCGGTCAGGCGTGGGCACCGAGGAAGAGGCGCTGGGCCGTGCCGTTCATGACCTCGGCGAGGTCGGCGGGCTCCAGGCCCGCGAGCTGCACCTTGAGCTGCTCGACCTTGGGCTCGTGCCACGGACCGTCGGAGCCGTACAGCACCCGGTCCGCCCCCACCTTCCGCACGGCCTCGAGGATCTTGATGCTCATCGGCATCCCGCTCGTCTCCAGCCACACGTTCGGATGCCGCGACGCGACCCCGATCGACGCGTCGATGTAGATCACGTTGCCGTGCCCCATGTGCCCGAGGATGATCTTCGCCTCTTCGTAGCGCGCGATCAGCTCCTCGATGCTCCACGGCAGCGAGAAGATCGGATGCCCGCAGTGGATGAGCGCCGGCAGGTCGCGTTCGATCAACAGCTCGATGATCGGCCAGACGAGCGGGTCGTCGGGGTGGAAGCCGTCCATCAGGGGATGCAGCTTCACGCCGCGGAACTTCGGGTCGTCGAGGAAGTCCCGGAGCTCCGCGACCACGTCGGGGTTCTTCGGATTCGCCCAGTACAGCCCGTAGGCACCGGGGATGTCCTGGATCACCCGCTGCACCATCGCGTTGTCCTGGTGGAACACCATCGCGCTGTCGATGTCGTTCTTCGCCAGGTACTCCGCGAGGCCGTCTTCGTCGAGGCTGACCCCGAAGGTCGGGAAGTCCCCCACGTGCATGTGGGCGTCGGTGATGGGCATGATCCGGTGTCAGTCGTTGCTGAACGTGCCGACGTACCGGGCGGTCTCGAGCACGTCGCCCGCGTAGGTCGCGAGGAACTCCTCGCGCGCAGGGGTGCCCTCGACGGAGGTGCCGAGCGCGTACACGTGGAAGAAGTAGTGGTGCACGCCGTGGCCGGCCGGCGGCTGCGGGCCGTACCAGACGCTCTGGCCGGCTCCCATCGGGGCCACCTTCACGCCGTCGGCCGCGAGATCGAGGGTCGTGGCGTCGGCGGGGATGCCGTAGACCACCCAGTGCGTGAAACCGTTCGGCAGGGGCGCATCCGGGTCGTTCACGATGAGCGCCAGCTCGACCGTGCCCTCGGGAGCGCCGGCGAACTCGACGACGGGCGTCTCGTTGCCGCCGTCGGCACTGAGGCGATCGGGGATGCGGCCGAGGTTCTCGAAATCGGGGCTCGAGACGGCGAGCTTGTCGAACAGGGGCATGGTGTTCCTTTCGGTCAGTTCCCGAGCACGCGATCGAGCTCGGCGACGATGAGGTCGGGGAATTCTTCGGGGATGTAGTGGTCGGCCTCGTCCACCACCACCCAGCGGTCCGCGGGCCGGTCGGCCATCGCGGCGCTCCAGGCGGCTTCGCTCAGGATCGTACTCCCGGCGCCTCGGAGGTGGGTCATGGGCGAACGAACGGCCCGGAACTCGGCGTCCCACGGCGTGCGGAAGCCTTCGATCAGCTGACGCATCGCCTCCGGGTCGGCGTACGGCGCCCAGGTGCCGTCGTCCTGCTGCCGGTAGCCCCACCGCGCCCGCCTTTCGACGGCGCCGGGCAGGATGCGCGGGTACCGGTCGCGCAGATACGCCTCGATCTCCGCCTGATCGGCGAAGGCGCGGAAGCCACCCGCCACACGCACCGCCAACTCGTCGAGAACGGATGCCTCGACGTACGGCGTGTAGTCGACCACGACGACACCCGACACCCGGTCAGGATGCCGCGCCGCCGCGAGCCACGCGTTGCGGCCGCCGAGCGAGTGGCCGGCGACGACCGCGCGCTCGAGGCCGAGTGCGTCGAGCACGGTCACGACGTCGTCAGCGAAATCCGGTCCGGTGTACCCGGTCGCCGGCTTGTCGCTGCGCCCGTGTCCGCGCTGATCTAGAGCGACCACGGTGGCGCGGCCCGCGAGCGCATCGCCCACCGGCTCCCACACCGCGTGGTTGGCCGAGGTGCCGTGCAGCAGCACGACCGCGGGCCCCGAGCCGCGCATCCGGAACGCGATGTCGACATCGGCGCCCCGGGTGCGCAACAGGCCGTCGTCGATCGGCTCGACGGAGACGGCCGGCGGCATCAGACGTTCGGGATGGACGAGAGCGTCTTCCGCGCCGCGATGAGGCCCGTGACGATCTCCTTGCGCTTGGCGTCGACGTCGCCCTCGCCGTACTCGTACATGCCGCCGTTCGACTTGAAGCCGAGCTTGCCCTCGGCGATCTTGTCCTTGATGAACTGGGGGGTGTCGGTGCTCACATCGAGATCTTTGTTGAGGTAGCTCGAAACGGCCTGATAGATGTCGAGACCGGCCATGTCGAGCAGGCGGGTCGGGCCGATCACCGAGAGCTTGTAGCCGATCCCCCACTTGACGCAGGCATCGAGGCCTTCCGGGGTGACGATGCCCTCTTCGAGGAGGGCCATGCACTCGCGGAGGATCGCGTAGAGCACGCGGTTCTCCACGAATCCGGGGATCTCCTTCTCGAGCACGGGAACGTAGTTGAACGCCTTCACGATGTCGACGAGTTGCCCCACGAGCGCCTCGTCGGTGGCCTGGCCGGGGATGATCTCGATCATCGGGATGAGGTGCGGCGGGTTCGACCAGTGCATGCCGATGAGGCGGCCGGGCACCCGCAGGCTCTCGGCCATGGTGGTGATCGGGATGCCCGAGGTGTTGGTGGCGATGATGACCTCGTCGCCGATGCGGGCCTCGAGGTCGGCGAAGACCTTCTGCTTGAGCTCCAGCTTCTCGGGCACGGCCTCGATGATCAGCTCGGTGCCCTCCAGTGCGGCATCCAGGTCGGTGCCGAACGACACCGATCCGCCGGGCGCCGAGGGGGAGTCGACGGCGGCGAGCACTCCCTGCACGACGCCGTAGGCGGCCTCGGCGCGGGCGATCGCGTCTTCGGAGATGTCGTACAGGCGCACCGTCGCGCCGGCACGAGCGAGGGTGGCGGCGATGCCCGGGCCCATGGTGCCCGATCCGATGACGGTGGCGATGCTGGGAAGACTGCTCATCTCAATACTCTTTCTCGCGTGATGGGTGGGGCGGAACGGATGGCTCGGAGCGGGCCGGTTCAGATGCCGGGCGGCAATGCGATCGGCGAGATGCCGATGCCGTAGACACCCTCGACGCGCTCGAGGCGCCGGTTGAAGAAGGTCCAGAAGTTGTGCTGGGCCTTGGCGGGGTAGATGCGGTCGAATTTCTCCTTGGTCTCCTCCGCATCCGGTTCGATCGGCACGAATCCGGATGCCTTGAGGTCGACCTGGAACCGGGCCGCCTTCTCGAGGAAGATACCGGTGAGGGTCACTTCGGCGACCGTGCTGCCCACGAAGGCGATGCCGTGGTTGGCCAGCAGGATCGCCTGCGCGTTGCCGAGCGCCTTCGCCGCCGAGACGCCGAGGGGAACCGTGGTGATGATGTGGCTGGTCTCGGCGAAGCGGGGCACGCCTTCGTAGGCGAACCACACGCCGTGGTTGTTGTAGGGCTTCAGGGTCTCTTCCGACGCCCCGAGCACGGTCGAGTAGTGCGCGTGCGAATGGCCCACGAAATTTACGTCGGGCCGGGCCTTCATGATCTCCGCGTGCAGCGGCCACTCGAGGTGGCGGAGTCCCGTGCCCTCGAGCACCGTTCCGTCGAAGTCGATGAGGATGAAGTCGTCGCCCTCGACCTCGCTCAGAGCGAGGTTGCCGCGCTTCAGCCACAACCCGCGCCCGAACGGGTCGCGATAGGAGAGGTGGCCCATCGACATATCGCCGTGGCCCTCCAGCTCCAGGATGCGGTGGGCGCGGGCGACGTCGGCGAGCACGCTCGCGATGGACTGGTCTTCGTAGTACTGCGTGTGCTCGTAGGTCACGCTGGCTCCTCGGTTTCGGGCGGTCAGTTCTTGCGGGCGACGACGTCGGCGACGGTCATGCCGCCCACGCGGGCGTTGACGCGGCCACCGGTGGCCACGGCCGCGATGATGACGAGCTCGTCGGGTCGCGGGGCATCCGGGATCGTGATGGTGATCGCGTCATAGTGCGACCGTACGTACACTTCGTCCTTGTACGCCAGTGGGATGTCGATGGTCGCGCCCGCAGCCGCGGATTTCGTGGCCGAAGAGATCCAGGCCTCTCCCCCGCCGATGGCGTCGCGGAGGGCGTTGCCGAAGACGGTGGTGACGCAGGCCACCACGTGCTCCTGCTCGCCGTTCAGCCCGGCGAGGCCGCCCTTGCCGTAGCTCTCGGCGGGCCGGCCGCCGAGCAGCGCCACCGCGCGGCGCCCGAGTTCGGTGCCGAGGCTCGCGCTCGGATCGGTGAGGGGCGACAGATCGTCGACCCACTGCCCGGCGAAGGGATTCGCGATCACCACGGCCACCGCCGCCTTGATCAACGGCTGCTCGGGAGCGGGTCCGAGGTCGTGGACGGTCTCCTGAACGAAGGAGTGCCAGGCCCGGACGTCGTAGTACGGATCGATGGTCATGCTGCGTGCACCTCGTGTCGGTTGGGATCGGTGGGGTTGTAGAGAGCGGCTTCGACGCTGTCGCCGGTGAACTGGCTGCCCTTGGCCATCTCGCGGGTGTCGGCGTACCACTGCGACTTGTCCTGGGTGCGGTCGGTGATCGGACGCTCGAGGCGTTCCCACTCCTTCAGCGCCTCGGGCAGTTCTCCGTCGGCGGCGGCCGTGGCGGCGACCGCCAGCGTCCAGGCGTTCTGCATCGCGCATCCGGCGCCCTGGGCCAGTGCCGGGCACATCGCGTGCGCCGCGTCGCCGATCAGGGCGACCTTGCCGTCGGTCCAGTAGTCGAGGCGTGTGGTCTGGTAGCCGTAGTACTTGCCGGGGGTCTCGGCGGCGACTTCGAGCACGGGGGCCAGTTGCGGGAAGATCGAGGTCCAGAGGTCGAGATCGATCGGCACGCGCGATCCGTCGGCGTCGGCGGCCGGCGACATCAGGGCGATGTAGAGCTCCTCGTCGTTGGCCGGGGTGTAGAGCACGCGCAGCACCCGGGGGTCGAGGTTCCAGAAGTCGATGACGTTGTCCCACTCGGTGTCGGGCTCGAGCGCCTGCAACTCGGCCTTGCGGCGGGGAACGAGGAAGCGGGTGATGCCGTCGCGCGAGCGTTCTCGCTTCAGGGGCACGCCGAGCGAGTCGCGCACGGCCGAGCCCACGCCGTCGGCGCCGATGACGAGGTCGGCTTCGGCCGTCTCGCCGCTGGCGAAGGAGATGTGCCCGTCGGCGGTGGCCGACACCACCTCGGAGCCGGCGACCACCTCGACGCCCGCCTCGCGTGCGGCGAGGAGCAGCGTCTCGTAGAGGTGCGGTCGGGTCAACGTGCGCCAGCGGATGCCGTCGAGCGTCTCCTGGGACTGGATCACGTTGTTCATGCGCGTCTCGTAGGCCGGCGGAGTCATCGATTCGGACATCAGGTCGTGGATGGCGCCGATCTTGTCGAGCACCTGGAGGCTGTTGTTCCAGAGCACGATGCCCGCGCCCTCGGTGCGGAGCTCCGGGGCCCGCTCGTGCACGCGCACGCTCCAGCCCATGCGGGCCAGTGCTGCGGCGGCGGTGAGTCCGGCGAAACCCCCGCCGGAGATCTCGGCATGGCGTCGGCTCTCGGCCATCTGTGGTTCCCCTCGCTCGGTGGCTCATGTCGAGCCGGTGGATTCTCAAATTCTTACATTCTGAGGACCCGTTATCGCAATAGTAGAGATTCTGGCATCGTGCTCCGGACGCGCGCAAGAGAGACGCCCCGGATCGCGGAACGTTTTACACGGCCGTAACACCCGTTCGGGGCGGCCCGGTGACCGGCATCCGTCGTCGGCGCCGCTACCCTGGAGTCGATGACAATCACCGCTTCCGCCGATGGCTCCGCGCTCGGCAACCCCGGACCTGCCGGCTGGGCCTGGTACATCGACGACGACACCTGGGCTGCCGGCGGCTGGCCGCACGGCACCAACAACATGGGTGAGTTGAAGGCGGTGCTCGAGCTGTTCCGGGCCACCGCGCACGTCGACGACGATCTGCACGTGCTCTGCGACAGCCAATACGTGATCAACACGGTGACCAAGTGGATGCCGGGCTGGAAGCGCAAGGGCTGGCGCAAGGGCGACGGCAAGCCGGTGATGAACCTCGATCTGATCAAGGAGATCGACGAGGCCGTGGCCGGTAGGCGCTACACCTTCGAGTGGGTCAAGGGCCACGTCGGCCACGAGCTGAACGAGGCGGCGGACACCCGAGCGCGTGGCGCCGCGGAGGCGTTCGCGCGGGGTCGCACGCCCGACACGGGGCCCGGCTTCCCGGGTGGACCGGCGCCTCTGGTCGAGCCCGCGCCGGTGGCGCGCGCCGACGACACCCTCTTCTGAATCGGGCGCGTCTGCCTACTGGTATGCCCGGGGCGGTATCCCGCCGGCCCGTCAGACCGTGGCGAGGAAGATGAACTGCCCCACGAGGATCACCAGCACCGCGGCGCCGATGACGATCCCGAGGAGCGGGATGCGACTCGCGGCGCGTCGCCCGACGATGCCGAGGATCAGCGCCACGACGGCCGGGATCACGTTGAGCACCGATGCGATCAGCGAGAACGCGAAGTACCAGCCGAACTCCTCGGTGTCGTTGTGACCGACGGTGAGGAAGAGCAGCACGAGGGTGACGACGAGCCCGACGGCGGCGAGAGCCGCGAACACGATCGTCGCGATCGCGAGCCCCTTCGAGAGAACGGGCGGGGTGGGTGTGATGGTCGACATGGTCTTGACCCTAGGGTGTGGGTGCTGGGAGCGGCAGCCCTCGTTCGGGGCGTCAGGTGCGCGCTTCGTGGCGTTTCGGCTTGAGCCGGGCGGGCGCATCCGTCGCCGCCGGGAACTCGCAGGTGAACTCGCCTTCGTAACCGAAGAGGAAGCCGAAGACCCGGTTACGCACCTCCAGCGCGATCCGGTAGACCCCGGCCTGCTCGTCGAACGATTCGCGGAGTTCGGCAGTTCCGCTGAGGAGCATCGGGAACCGGAAGCCCAGTGCGCCCTCGTAGAAGCGTTGCGCGCCTGAACGGAGCAGGAGCGCGCCTTCGTCGTCGACGTCGAGATCGAGATCCACCGCGAGGTGCTGGTGGGTGCCGAGGTAGTCGATGACGCGGCCGTGGTCGAGGATCATCGTCGCGTCGAACCGGCTGGGCCGCGCCCGTGACCGCACCGCGTACTCGCGCACGAAGGTCACCGTCTCGCGGCCGAACGGGTCGCGGTAGGGAAAGTTCTCGATCACGACAGGTACTCCCGTGCCGGTGTCGGCGACCAGGATGTTGCGGAGCCGCCCGATCTGGAGGAACGGCACCGTCCACCACGGTCCGCGGCGGATGTGGGCCATCGTGCCGGCGCCGACGCATCCGTAGCCCGCGTCGACACCCACACCGAAGCGCCGTTGCGACATCGGGTGCAGGTGCTGGAACTTCTCGCCGAGCGCGGCCACGAAGATCGATGTCACGGCGCTTCGAGCCGGGCCAGCGCGTCGGGCGCATCCGCGAGGGCGCCGACCGTGCCGGCCGCGCGGGCCGCACGAGCCCGTCGGCACCGGGCAGCGCGCGGCCTGCCGCGTCGCCAGACGGCGAATACCGTCCAGGGTGACCAGCGCTCGGGTTCGATGCCCGTCTCGGCCCAGATGCGCAGGCGATCGAAGCTCCAGGCCGTCATCCAACCGATCAGCCGACGCAGCAGCAGGCGGTCGGCCAGCGTCCCCCAGCCGGGTCGGTAGTCATAGCCGGTGGCGAACAGCGTGCCGCGTGCCGCGTGCCGTCGGCGTGTAGCACCAGTAGCCTCGTCCGTCGCGCAGAGGAGACAGGCGGTCGTCGGTGGTGAAGCGCAACGCCGAAGTGCGCTCGGACGTGCGGGACTCCCGCTCACCCAGCGCGATCCCGGTGCCGACGATGGTGTGGAACGGCACCCTTCGCTCGTAGCGGAAGCGGTAGGGCTCGCCTTCGACCCGTGTCTCCAGCGGAGTGATGCAGGAGAAGCGCAGGTCCCAGCGGGTGTGCGCTTCGGGGCTCTGGCTCAGTTCCCACACGCGGTCCGGTGATGCTGCGATCTCGATTTCGACGTAGATCCCGTGTGCCCCCACAGTGCCAGCCTGTCAGGCGACGGCCGGCTCGCGAAACGCGTCGACATGATTGTGCCCACGTCCACGCCTCGACCCGTAGGCTGCACGACCGGGACGTCCTCGCCCCAGACCTCGTGCTGCACGGCGGGCTTCCCCTGCTCGAACCGCCACGTACGTCCGCGCTGAGCGGTTCACGGCGGCGGACGCGCCGCTTGCCCGACATTGCGTCGGCGCAGGGAGCGCACGGCTCCGGGGCGCGGGCCGTCACGGACTCGCTTGCGGGTGATCACGGGGGCACACGGATTCGCGGTGAGGGCGCGGCGCTTTGTGGCTCGGGTCGGCGCTGCGCGCGACGTCGGGCCGGCCGCCTCGGGTTTACGGGGGTGGTGGGTCGGGGGTGGTCGTGTAGGTGGCGCCGCGGGGGCTGGTCCAGGTGAGGCGTCTCGTGCCGTCTCGGTCTTGGGTGACTTTCCAGTTGCCTTCGTGTTTGAGGTGGTGGTGGCGGGGGCAGAGATGGGCGAGGTTGTCGGGGGTGGTGGTTCCGCCGTCGGCCCAGGCCGTGGTGTGGTCGAGTTCGCAGCGGTTGGCGCGGCGGCCACATCCCGGGAATCGGCAGGTCTCGTCGAGCATGGTCAGGGCGGTGCGCAGGATGGGTGAGGGGGTGTACCGGTCGCGGCCTGACGGAGCGGTCGGAGCCGCCCGCGCCACGATGGTGGTTTCGCCGGTTTCGCCGGTTTCGGTGTCGGTGATTGTGGCGGGGGTGTTGAGCGTGGTGGCTGGGCTGATCGGGCCCGTGGGCGTGGCGCCGGCGGCTTGGGGTGGGACGGGTCCGGCGGTGGGGCGGTGCCGGTGGCGGGTGATGGTGGTGGGGGTGCCGGTTTCGGGGTGGAGGAGGGCGCGGAGGAAGGTGGGGGCGGTCGCCGCGATGGCACGGGTGGTGGCGGGGTCGATGGGTCCGTAGCCGTGGAGCGTGCCGGGGGAGTCGGAGACTCCGGCGATGGTGGTGGCGGGCGCGGTGATGAGGATGGTGGGGGTGATGCGGGGTCGGTCGCGGCGGCCGAGGATGAGGTCGGTGAGGGCGTCGCAACGTCGCTGCGCGTGGGTGCGTGCAGCCTCGGCCATGCCCGGTTCGGTGGCGGTGGCCGTGGCGGTGGCGGTGGAGGTGTTGGTGGTTGTGGTGCCCGTGGTGGGGGAAGTGTCGCCGGTTCTCCTGGTGGGCTCCGTTGCTGTGGTGGTGCGGTCGGCTCGGGCGATCCGGTCGATGAGGTCGTCGATCGCGATGGCGTCGATCACGGGGAGGTGGTGGTAGATCGTGGCCATCCCGTCCGGTTCGGGGTGGAACGCGACATATCGTTCGGTGCGGGCGGCTTTCGTGCGGGTCGTGAGGGAGTCGGGGTGGGCGGTTTCGCGGTGGCGGCGGGCCCGGTCGGCGAACAGGTGCGGTGGGAGGGCTGCGGCGTGCGGGAGGACTTCGCGTTCGAACGGGCCACGGGCCGGCTCGGGGAGGGTGCGGGCGTGGGCGACCATCGCTTGGGCGTGCCGGTAGGAGATCCGGCCGGTCTCCAGGGCGGTGAGGGTTGCGGGGAGGTGGTCGACGAGGTTCTCGCTGTCATCGATCAGCAGGGTGACCGCGCGCTCGGAGCGGTGGGTGGCGCAGGCGATCTCGGTGGCGAGCTTCCGCCGCGCCCATTCCCGACCCGTCGCTGTGCCCGCAGACCCGTCCAGGCGCGCCATCCGGTCGGACAGGGCGGCTGCTTCGGCGAGCAGGCGGGCGCGGCGCGCGTCGGACGCGGCGACCACCGTGTCTTCCGCCGTGATCCCGCGCACCACGTGATCGAAGCGGGCACCCAGTTCGCCCAGACTGCACGCATCGCGGGCGGCGGCGGAGCGACTGGACCCGGCGCGGTCGCGCGCATCCGACACCGGGGCGGGTGCCGGGGTGAAGACGACGATCGACTGATTCATGAGAATAAGTCAATCACGAGCTACCGACATTGAGGTCGACGACCCGGGCGCCACGTCGGGCACTCTCGCGAAGGGCACCGAACCACGGAACGCAGGCGAGCGGAGTGCACCACGGATCGACCCGGCGCCCGCCATCGGCGGCACCCGCGGCGCGACGGCATCCGCGGCGCGACGGATATCGTGTGGGCGTGGAACTCCGATTCCGCGGCGAGGCGCGGACTCTCGCCCTTCCACTTCGTGCCGTGCCGGCCGCCGAGAGCGAACTCATCGCCCAGCTGGCGCCGGCGGTCAGCTACGGGTGGGGCATGATCCCGGCCACCGTCCGTGTCGGCGACACGACGCTGCCCACATCGCGCTGGCCGAAAGACGGCGCCTACATCGTGCCGCTCAAGACGGCGCTCCGAGAGCACGAAGGCGTCGAGGAGGGCGACGCGGTCGAGATCGCACTGCTCGTCGGAGGCGCGTGAACGGATGTCGGTGGCTCGGCGCATGATGGCCACGTCGGGTCGCACGACCCGCCGGAAAGGACCACCGTGGAGTTCGCATCCATCCGCATCGTCACCGACGACGTCGACCGCCTGGCCCGCTTCTACGAGCTCGTCACCGGCACGGTCGCTGCGCGACCAGCACCGGTGTTCGCCGAGATCAGAACCGCCGGAGGGGGAGCGGCTCTCGCGATCGGCAGCACGGCCACCGTCGCGATGCTGGGAGATCGCGCCCCGCGGCCCGGCAGCAACGACTCCGTGATCATCGAGCTCCAGGTCGATGACGTGGATGCCGAGTTCGCACGTCTTCGCGACGCGCTCGACGACGTGGTGCTGGAGCCCAGCACCATGCCCTGGGGCAATCGCTCGACACTGTTCCGCGATCCCGACGGCAACCTGGTCAACCTGTTCTCGCGCCCGGCAGGCTGAGCGCGCTCAGGCCCCGGCACCGCCGTCCACCGGCACGATCGCGCCCGTGACGTACGATGCCCGATCGCTGAGCAGCCACGCGGCCACCTCGGCCACCTCGCGGGGTTGAGCCATCCGCCCGAGCGGGATGGTCGCCGACATCCGCTCGATCACGCCGGGGGTCGCCTTCTCCCACGCGTCGATCATCTCCGTCGCCGTGCCGCCGGGCGTGATGCCGTTCACCCGGATGCCGTCGGGTGCCCAGCTGACAGCCGCGGTCTCGGTGATGCTGTTCAGCGCCCGCTTCATCGCAGCGTAGGCAGGGAGGGCGGGATTCGCGCGACGGCTGCCGATGCTCGAGGTGTTGACGATCGCGCCGCCGCCGGTTCGTTGCATGAGCGCGGCCTCGGCTGTCATGGCGGTCCAATGAGCGCGGAAGTTCACGGCGAACTGGGCGTCGATGTCGTCGTCGCTCGTCGCGTCCAACCGGCCCGGCTGCTGGATCGCGGCGCCGTTGTTGAACGCGCCGTCGAGGCGGCCGTGCATCTCATCGACGCGATCGACGGCGGCGCGGATGCTCGACGGATCGGCGAGGTCGAGGGTGACGGCGTCGGCGACGCCGCCCTCGCCGCGGATCTCGGTGACGATCCGCTCGAGGGCATCCGCGCCTCGGGCGGCCAGCACGACGGAGGCGCCCTCCCGGGCGAAGAGGCGGGCTGCAGCCTCGCCGATGCCGCGGCTGGCGCCGGTGATGAACACGACCTTGCCCGTGAGCAGGCCGATCGGGGTCGATTCGGGGACGATGGTGTTTGTCATGCCGCCAGTGTCGACCGGATGCGGCATCCGGATGCAGGCACTGGCAGTACTACGATCGGCGATCGGCGAGCGCGCACACTGAAGACATGGACAAGCAGGACCTCGGAGCGTTTCTCCGCACCCGCCGTGAGCGGCTGCGCCCGGAGGACGTCGGTCTCGCGTCGGGCCCGCGACGAAGGACACCGGGGCTCCGCCGCGAGGAGATCGCGGTGCTCGCCCACATCTCCACCGAGTACTACGTGCGGCTCGAGCAGGGCCGGGCGCCGCGACCGTCGGGCGAGGTGCTGGCGGGCATCGCGGCCGGTCTCCGCCTGACCGACGCGGAGTCGGAGCACCTGCACCTCCTCGCCGGGACGGCATCCGTTCGGGCGGGACTCCACCGTCGGGACGTGCGCCCGAGCATCCTGACGCTCCTCGAGCGATTGCCGCAGACGGCGGGGTTCGTGACGTCGGCGGCGTTCGAGGTGCTCGCCTGGAACGATCTCGCCGCGGCTTTGATGGAGGACTTCGGAGCGCTCGCGCCCGCCGACCGTGACCTCGCCCGAAAGGCCTTCCTCGTGCCGGAGGCCGAGCGACGAGGCGTACCGCTCTACGGCATCTCCGACGGCGCCGAATTCCGGCAGACCGTCGTGATGCGGCTTCGCACGACGGTCGCGTGCTATCCCTCCGATCCCGCGGTGATCGGACTCATCGAGGAACTGCGCTCCGGCAGCGCCGAGTTCGCCCGCCTCTGGGAGCGGCACGACGTGCAGACCGTGCCGATGCTCACGAAGACCTTCCGGCATCCTGTGGTCGGAGACGTCACGGTCAACTGCGACTCCTTGGCGCTCACCGGTCGCGATCAGCACCTCGTGCTCTACTCCGCGCCGCAGGGTTCGCGCGACGCGGAGGCGCTGGCGCTGCTGAACGTGCTCGGAACCGAGACGATCGACGCCGGCGCCAGGCGCTGAGCGCGCGCAGCGCGGGGACGCGCGGGGCAGTGGAGTCGGGGCGGGCGTCGCGTCGGTACCGCAGGGCTCAGGCGGGCTGCCAGAGCTCGATGCGGTTGCCTTCCGGATCGGTCACCCACCCGAACCGGCCGACCCCGTCCATCTCCTGCGTCTCCTCCGCGACGTCGGCACCGGCCTCCCGCAGCTGGGCACGCATCGCGTCGAGATCGCGCACCCGGAAGTTGAGCATGACCTGCTGGTCGCGCCGCCCGAAGTAATCGGTGTCGGTGTCGAAGGCGGCGAACACCGTCGGCCCGGCCTCCTGCTGCCACAGCCCCATCTCGTCGGCGTCGAGTCCGAGACTCTCGCGATACCACGCGCTCAACGCCTCCGGGTCGCGGGCCCGCAAGAAATGTCCACCGATTCCGACCACACGTTCCATGCCTGCAAGGATGCCACAACCCCCGGGCGGCCACCAGATGAACTGAGAGATGATCAGTGTTCGGCGAGAAGACCGAGGTCGCGGAGGCTCTCCGCGGTCTCGACGATGGTGTCGTCGACGGGCCGCGGCCGGAATCCGAGCTCGCGCTTCGCCCGGTCGTTGTGGATGACGAGCGGTGCGGGGTCGTCGCCGGGCACCTCGACCGTCGGCACCCGGGAGGCGAGCGCCCCCACGCGCTCCCGCAGCACGGTCGCCACACCGAGGAAGCTGGTGGTGGGGCCATCGGCGAGGGCGAGGTAGCGCTTGCCCGCGGCACCCGGAGTCGTCATCGCGGCGATGTGCAGCGCGGCGACGTCGCGCACGTCGGCGATGCCGAAGAGCTGGCGCGGGGTGGCGGTCATGGTGCCGTCGAGCATGGCCGTGAAGACCTGCAACGACGAGCGGGCGGCGGTGGTGAGCGTGGGGCCGGCGATCCAGGTGGGGTTGATCGCCACGAGTTCCATGCCACCGCCCTCGTGCGACAGGAAGTCCCAGGCCGCGCGCTCGGCGACCGCCTTGGAGAGCGGATAGGCCGGCAGGCCGGGTGTGTCCGGGTCGGTCCAGTCGCTCTCGTCGTAGTCGCGCACGGGTTTCGGCGAGTACCCGACCGCCGCGAACGACGACGTGAGCACGACTCGGGGCACGGCTGCGTCGCGTGCGGCGCGCAGCACCCGCAGTGTTCCGTCTCGCGCCGGGATCACGACATCGTCGGGCTCCGTGCCGAGGATCATCGGCGAGGCCACGTGGTAGACACCGTCGGTACCGGCCGCGGCGGCGGCCCATCCTTCGTCGTCGAGGAGGCTGGTGGTCACGAGCTCGAGACCGCTGTCGTCGGCTCCGCCGCGGCGGATGGCGGTGCGCACGTCGGACTCGCTGTCGAGCGACCGCACCGTGCCGCGCACCGCGGTTCCCGAGCGCAGCAGATCGGCGATGAGACGGGTGGCGAGATATCCGGATGCGCCGGTGACGAGAACGGTCATCGCAGGGCCTCCTGCAGCCGCGGCACGATCGCGTTCACGCGGATGCTCGCCTCCGCCTCTTCGGCTGCATCACCGCGTTCCCGTGCATCCCACAGCTCGGACTTGGCGTGGAGGTACTCGAGGTGCACATACAGCGTCTCGATCTCCCGCTCGACCCGCTCGGCGTGCCGGCGCAGCAGATCGCGCTGTTCGCCCGCGGCCGCACGGCCCCGCGCCCGATTCGCCTGGTAGGTGCGCATGTCGTCGATCCCGACGCCCATCGACCGCAGGCAGGCGAGCGCCTGCACGGTGTCGAGGTCGTTGTCCCCGTACCGGCGGTGCCGGCTGCTGGGGTCGCGGGCGATCGGGCCGATGAGCCCGACCTCTTCGTAGTAGCGCAACGTGGGCTCGCTGAGCCCGCTCCGTCGCGACACGTCGTGGATGGTCAATGCCGTCATACCGGCATCCCAACACACTTCAAGCGCTTGAAGTCAAGCGGCCCCTCGAACTCCGCTTCGCACCGACTTCGCCCGCAACCGTCGAGTCGTGCGTTGCTGGCCGCTGCGCCTTTCGCCCTGTCGCCCGACGGGGCCGCCGTCGATCAGAGCGACGCCACGTCGATGAGCACCTTGCCGACGACCGAGTGCTCGACCGCATCATGGGCCGCCGCCGTCTCCTCGAGCGGGAAGCGCGTCAGCGGGAGACCCGCGTCGGCACCGACCGGCAGCGCGCCGTCGGCCAGGGCGGCCGTGAGGTCCTCCGCCGCCGCGGACAGCGCATCCGGACCCATCGTGTAGAGCAGCAGGAACTGGTAGCGCACGTTGAGAGCGAAGTGCGTGCGCACGTCGAGCGACATCGTCGAGCCGCCGTCGGTGGCGTAGACCGCGACCGTGCCGTGATTCGCGAGCACGGCCGCGTTGAGCTCCGCATTGCGGGCGGGGGAGACCTCGACCACGAGGTCGACCCCCTCCGGCGCGGCCGAGCGGATGCGCGCGGCCGCATCCTCGGTGCGGTAGTCCACGATCACATCAGCGCCGGCGGATGCCGCGAGAGCAGCCTTCGCGGGCGACGAGACGGTGGTGATGACGGTCGCCCCGGCCCAGTGGGCGAGCTGGATCGCGGCATGACCCACCGCTCCCGCGCCGCCGGCCACGAGCACCGTCCGGCCGGACAACGCGCCCGGGGCCAGGCGCGACGGCCCGCCGTCGTGCACGGTCAGCGCGCGGTGCGCGGTCATCGCCGGCACACCGAGCGACGCACCCACGTCGAATGAAACGCCGTCAGGCAGCTTCACCACTCGCGACGCCGGAACCACCGTGTACTCCTGGGCGGTGCCGCTCGGCCGCTGATACGCCGCGAGGAAGAGCCACACCCGGTCGCCGGGCACCACGGTGGTGACGCCAGGCCCGACCGCGTCGACCACACCGGCGCCGTCCTGGTTCGGCGACTGCCCCTCGACCGCGCCGCCCGCCCCACTCCCGGCGCGGTTCTTCCAGTCGGTCGGGTTCACCGCCGACACGGCGACCCGCACGCGCACCTCACCGGCGGCGGGTTCGGGAATCGGACGCTCCTCGAGCCGCATGACATCGGACGGGCCGTTGGAGGTGTAGACGATCGCTCTCATAGTTCCATCCAACTCCCGTAGCCCCCGTGCGCATTCCGTTCGCGCGGACGATCCGGCTCAGCAGTCCGTATCGGTCACCGCGACCGAGGGGCTCAGAAGCGTATAGCCCTTGTCGGCGAAGCGCCGCTCGGCCCGGCTGTCGTTGGTCGAACGGATGCCGGTCCAGCGGCCCGGGGGCGTTTGACGGTCGCCCCGGGCTGACCGATCGGCCGCCCGGGGTCTTCGACCTCCGAGCGCCCTCGACACCTGTCGTTTTCTCGACGTACACGCTCCGGACTTCGGTGCTTCCTACACTCGCGCCATGTCTCGCCTTTCTCGACCGCGGCTGCTCTCCGTCCTGCTATCCGCTGCGATCGTGACATCCCTGATCGTCATGCTGCCGATCGGGTCCGGCGTGAGATCCGCCGATGCCGCGTCTTTCGCTCCGATCGCGGGAACAGGTTCGACCTGGGCCCAGAGGGCTCTGGACGAGTGGCGCAGGCAAGTCGCCACGGACTACGGCATGACGGTCGCCTATTCGGGCATCGGATCGTCGGGCGGTCGCCAGGATTTCCTCCACGGAACGGTCGATTTCGCCGTCTCCGAGCTGCCGTTCCAAGCGGCTCCCGAAGACGGTTCGGCGCCCGAGGTGCCGACACAGGGATACAGCTACCTCCCGTTCGCGGCCGGCGCGACAAGCCTCGCGTATAACCTCATCGGCACCGACGGCGCACGGATCACGAATCTGCGACTCTCGGCCGCGACGACGGCGGGCATCTTCACCGGCAGCATCCGATCGTGGACCGACCCGGCCATCGCGGCCGAGAACCCCGGTACTCGGCTTCCGGCCAAGCCGATCGTTCCGGTGGTGCGCGCTGACGGCAGCGGATCGACCTGGCAGTTCACGAGCTGGCTCAAAGACCGGCAGCCGGCCCAGTGGAACACGATGTGCGCCGAGGCCGAGTGCCCGGCCACCAGCCAGTTCCCGGCGTTGCCGAACATGAAGGCGCAGAACGGCTCGCTCGGCGTGATGGGCTACGTGTCGCAGGGCTACGGCGAGGGAGGAATCACCTACGTCGAGAACTCGTACGCGAAGAACTCCGGCTTTCCGGTGGCGAAACTCCTCAACGCGGGTGGCTACTACGTCCCGCCGACGAACGACGCCGTCTCGATCGCCCTCCTCGGTGCGAGCGCCGAGACGGATCCCGCGTCTCCGGAATTCGCGCAACTCCGGTTGCGTGGCGTCTACGAGAACCCCGACCGGCGTGCCTACCCGCTGTCCTCCGCGACCTACCTCATCGTGCCGACCGAAGAGGGTGGCATCTTCACGGCGGCGAAGGGGCATACGCTGGGCGCTTTCGCCCAGCACTCCGTCTGTGCCGGCCAGCGCCGCATCGCCGACCTCGGCTACGCCCCGCTGCCTCTGAACCTCGTTCAGCAGTCGCTTTCGCAGGCGTCCCGGATTCCCGGTGCGAGCGAGGCGATGCTCGACGGATGCGACAACCCGACCTTCGTGAACGGCGACACCGTGACGGATTCGCTGCTCACGAGGACCGCTCCGATGCCACCCTCCAGTGACAGCGCCGTCGCGGTGCCGCCGTCCACGGAGCGCGTGAGCGGAGCCGACCGTTACGAGGCCGCGGTGAATGTCTCGAAGGCGGCGTTCCCGACGACCGCGCCCGTCGTCTACGTCGTCACGGGCGCGAACTACCCCGATGCGCTCTCGGCCGGTCCGGCTGCCGCTCACGAGGGCGGACCCTTGCTTCTCACCGAGAAGGACGCGCTGCTCCCCGTCGTCGTCGCGGAGATCACGCGTCTGAAGCCGGCGAAGATCGTGGTGGTGGGCGGGGTGAACTCCGTCTCCGAGCTCGTGCTCGGCCGACTGCGCTCGTTGCAGCGCAACGTCGTCAGAATCGGTGGAGCCGATCGCTATGAAGCGTCGCGCAACCTCGCGAGCTACGCCTTCGGCGACGGGGGTGCTGCCGTGACGTATGTGGCGACCGGCACCGACTTCCCCGACGCCCTCTCGGCAGGAGCGGCTGCAGCCTCCCGGGGCGGGCCGGTGGTGCTGGTCGACGGCTCGGCAGGATCGGTCGACGTCGCCACGGGCGTTCTGCTCGATTCCTTGGCGGTGCAGGAGATCGTCATCGCCGGAGGGCCGGCATCCGTCAGTGCGGGTATGGCGGCCTCGCTCAGCACGATCGCGCACACGGCACGGCAGGGTGGCGCCGACCGATTCGAGGCGTCGGCGAACATCAACGCAGACGCGTTTCCCTCGGCGGAGCGTGCCTTCTTGGCCACCGGCCTGAAGTTCCCCGATGCCCTGGCGGGTTCGGCCTGGGCAGGATCGTCATCGGCACCGCTCTACGTCGCCAGACCGGACTGCGTTCCACGAGCCGTGCTCGACGCGATGAGAATTCAGCGGATCGAGCGGATCACCCTCATCGGGGGCCCGGCGTCACTCTCCCCGAGCGTCGCGTCGCTCACACCCTGCTGAGGGCGATGCGGGTGCCGTCATGACTCGTGAACGAGACAGGCGGGTCAGTGCGCGACGGTCTCCGGCTGCCTCCGCTTGACCAGGCGTGAGACGGCGGTCGCGATCGCGACGATGACGAGGCCGAGCAGCAGCCCGAAGACGGCCGACATCGCGGTGTCGGCGATCCAGACCACGACGGGCCCGGCCGCCTCGATGGCGTGCGTGACCGCGTGCAGCAGGTCGGCCGGTCCGTGCCAGATCGTCTCGGCCAGGTTGGCGATCACCAGGTGGCCGCCGACCCAGAGCATCGCGACCGTGCCGACGACGCTGATGACGCGGAACACGCCGGGCATCGCGGCCACGATGCGCGCACCGGTGCGGCGCACACCTCGTGCGGGACTCTCCATCAGCCGCAATCCCACGTCGTCGATCTTCACCAGCAGGGCGACCGCGCCGTAGACGAGGGCGGTCATGCCGAGGGCGATCACCGCGAGTGCCGCGAGCGTCATCCAGACCGTGAATTCGGGATCGAGGCTGTCCAGCGCGATGAGCATGATCTCGGTGCTGAGGATGAGGTCGGTGCGGATGGCGCCGAACACGAGTCGCCGCTCGTCGCGCGGCTCGCCGTCGCTTTCGCCCCCGCCATGGTGCCCGAACCATTCGGTGACCTTCTCCGCGCCCTCGAAGCACAGGTAGGTTCCGCCGACGATGAGCAGGAACGGCAGCACCCAGGGCGCGAACGCCGAGAGCAGAAGCGCGAGCGGGATGATGATGACGAACTTGTTGAACAGGCTGCCGAGCGAGATGCGCCACACCACGGGCAGCTCGCGCGCGGGCGTGAGGCCCTGCACGTACTGCGGTGTGACGGCTGCGTCGTCGATGACGACGCCCGCGGTCTTGGCGCTGGCTTTGAGGGCGGCGGTGAGGATGTCATCGACGACGGCGAGCAGGCCGACCGACATGGGCATCTCCTTGGATGGGGGCGTGGACCTGCCGACGGGGCAGCGGTGACGCTGTCAACAGTAGCGCGGCTCCGGTGATTCGGGCCCGGGCCTGGGGCGTCGGGGCTACGCGCTTCGTGCGGCGCCGTCGGCCGGAGCGCCGGACCACTCCACCGCGAGAACGTCGAGCGAGAGGTTCAGCGCGCCGGCCAGTGCGGCGACCACCCCGAACGCCGGACTCGGCAACCGGCCGGTCTCGATCTTGCGGAGGGTCTCGGGGGAGATGCCCGCTTGGGCGGCCACCTCGTTGAGCGATCGGGTGCCACGCGCTCGCCGTAGGGACTCGCCGAGCCGACGACCGGCCTCCAGCTGCTCGGGGGTGAGCGGAGCGCGGACCATCATGCGGGACCTCCATCGACGGGCCGGTATTTTCATACCAGTTTCGGTATTATTATACCAACATGATCGAGCTCCACACCCCTGCCGAAATCGACCGGATGCGCGCCGCGGGGGCCTTCGTGCGCGACACACTGGCTGCCCTCTCCGCGCAGGCCATGGTCGGCGTGAACCTCCTCGACCTGGAGCGCGCGGCCCGGGCGGCCATTGCCGAGCGAGGGGCGACATCCTGCTACTGGGACTACGCGCCCTCGTTCGGCAACGGCCCGTTCCACAACGTCATCTGCCTCTCGGTGAACGACGCCGCGCAGCACGGCCTGCCCCACGATTACCGCCTGCGCGACGGCGACGTGCTGAGCCTGGACTTCGCCGTCTCGGTCGACGGCTGGGTGGCGGATGCCGCGGTCACCGTGATCGTGGGCCGGCCCGACCCCGCCGACCAGCGGTTGATCCGCTCCACCCAGGAGGCGCTGGCGGCCGGGATCGAGGCCGCCCAGCCGGGCAACCGCATCGGCGACATCTCCGCGGCCATCGGCGCCGTTGCGGCGGAGTACGGTTACCCGGTCAACCTCGAATTCGGCGGGCACGCTGTCGGGCGCACCATGCACGGCGACCTCTTCATCCCCAACGACGGGCGGCCCGGCCGAGGCTATCGCATCCGCCCGGGCCTGGTGTTCGCCCTCGAGCCCTGGTGGGCGAAGACGACGTCGCGCATCCGCATGGACGCCGACGGCTGGACCGTGCGCTCCGCCGACGGCAGTCGTGCCGCCCACACCGAGCACACCCTGGCCATCACGCCCGACGGCCCACTCGTGCTCACGGCCTGAGCACGGGCGACCCCTACCGCAGGATGCCGCGCTGCCGTGCCGCCGAGACCGCGGCCGTGCGCGAGGCGACGCCGAGCTTCGTGAAGATGTGGGCGAGATGGGACTTCACCGTGGTCTCGCTCACGAACAGCTCCGCCGCCACCTCGGTGTTGGTTCGCCCGGCGGCGACGAGTTCGAGCACCTGGATCTCGCGCGAACTCAGACTCACCTGCGGGGCGCGCATCCGGTCGAGCAGCCGCGACGCGATCACGGGCGCGAGCGCGCTCTCCCCGGCGGCGGCGGCGCGAACGGCGGCGATCAGCTCGTGTGGCGGGGCATCTTTCAGCAGGTAGCCGCTCGCCCCCGCCTCGATGGCTCCGAGGATGTCGGCGTCGGAGTCGTAGTTGGTGAGCACGAGCACGTAGGGTGCCGCGTCGAGCTCCCGGATGCGCCGGGTGGCGTCGGCCCCCGTGGCCGTGGCCGGGGCGCCGAACTGCAGATCGATCAGCACGACGTCGGGGTTCTCCCGCTCGGCGGCGGTCACCGCTTCGTCGGCCGTGGCCGCTTGGGCGACCACGTCGACGTCGCTCTCCAGCGCGAACAAGGCGATGAGACCGGCACGCACGATCGGATGGTCGTCGGCGATCACGAGCCGGATCATGCGAGCTGCTCGAGGGGCAGATCGACGGCGAGGGTGGTTCCCCGGCCGGGTTCGGAGTCGATGGCGAGCACCCCTCCGAGCTGCGTCACGCGTTCGCGAGTGGCGTGGAGGCCGAATGAGTCCGACCGCGCGCGCGAGGCCTCGTCGGGATCGAATCCCTGCCCGTCATCGGCGATCGCGAAGTGAACCTGGCCGCCGCCGACGGTGAGAGTGATCGTCGCGGTCGTGGCCCGGGCGTGCTGGATGACGTTCGCGATCGCTCCCTGGGCGATGCGCAGCAGGGCGGTCTGCACCTGCATCGGGAGCTCGAGCGCGTCGGAGACGCGCACCTCCACCCGGAGCCCGCGGCTCGCCCAGTGCGTCGCGGCGAGCCGGCGCAACGCCGCCCCGAGCCCGTGGTCGTCGAGATCGGGCGGCGTGAGTTCGCGGATGAAGCGGCGGGCCTCGGCGAGATTCGCGGCGGCGGTCTCCCGGGCGAGCCGGATGTGCTCGACCCCCGGTCGCAGGGGGTCGGCTCGTTCCGCCGCGTAGAGCAGCATCTGGATGCTGGACAGGCCTTGTGCGAGGGTGTCGTGGATCTCGCGAGCCAGGCGGGCCCGTTCGGCGAGCACTCCCGATTCGTGCTCGGTGGCCGCGAGCTGGCCGCGGGTGTCGAGCAACTCCCGCATCAGCGCCTCGCGCTGCTCGGCCTCCCGGGCCAGCGCCTGATAGCCGAGCCCGATCAGCAGTGCGACGCCCGCACCCACCAGGGGCCCCACCACTCCGCCGACGGTCCAGCCGCCGTGCAGGCCGAGCGCGGCGATCGCCACCACGGTGGCCGCCAGGATCGCGGCCGAGCCCCACCACCGCCCGAGCAGATGCAGGTAGAGGAAGAACAGGGGAAACACGAGATAGGCCGCTTCGGGGATCAGCCAGAGCAGGATCACCCACTCGACGCTCAGCACACCGAGCCAGAGCAGTCCGGATGCGCGCCGCCGCCCCGTGCGGCGGGTGACCAGCGCGCCGAGTCCGTAGGTGGCTAGCAGCACCACGGCGAGCCCCACGACCGCCGCGCTCGCCGCTGCGGGCGACAGCACGGCTCGGGCGACGACCAGGATCGTGAGGGCGGCGAAGAGAACGTGCAATCCGGTGCGCAGCCCCACGAAGACCGGGGTGAGCGCGGTGTGGGCCATGTGTCGAACTCTACGCGTCGGTGCCGGGCTGTCATCGTCCGAAAGAACGACTTCCCGGCCCACCGTCCGGGGGTCGAACGGTGGTCACGAGGCCGATGACCCGGGCGGCCGCGACGGCGAGTGTGGAGGGTGTCATCGCATCCGATGGCAGGAAAGGAACGCACCATGTTCGTCGCTCTCCGCGACCTGCGCTTCGCGAGGGGCCGATTCGTCCTCATCGGCTCCGTCGTCGCGCTGATCACCGTTCTCGTCGGGTTTCTCAGCGGCCTCACCGGAGGACTCGCCACCCAGAACATCTCGGCCGTCCTGGCCATCCCGGGCGATCGGATCGCCTTCTCCGCTCCCACCGCGGGGAGCGCGGGCGCCAGTTTCTCCGACTCGACGATCACGGAACAGCAGGCGGTCGCCTGGGCGTCGACGGACGGCGTCACGGCGGCCGATCCCATCGGGATCAGCCAGACCCGCGCCGAGGCCGGAGACGCGCGGGTGGCCGTCGCGGTCTTCGGCGTGCGACCCGGCTTCGACGCCGTGGCCCCTTCGCACGACGGACTCCTCGGCCTCTCCGAACCGGCTGCGAAGGATCTCGGCGTCACCACCGGCGACGACGTGACGATCGCCGGCACGGCTTACCGCGTCGAGGCCATCGCGGGCGACGGCTGGTACAGCCACACGCCCGTCGTGCAGATGACGCTGCACGATTGGCAGGCCTTCGCGGCCGCCACCGGGAGTCCCGGCGCCTTCGCCACAGTGCTCTCTGTCACCGGCGATCCCGACTGGGCCGCCGCCGACACCGCGAATGCCACCCTCTCCGAGAGCCCGATCGGAGCGTTGACCGCGCTCAGCGCCTTCCGCTCCGAGATCGGGTCGCTGCTCCTGATGGTCGTCTTGCTGTTCGGGATCTCCGGACTGGTCATCGGCGCGTTCTTCACGGTCTGGACCATGCAGCGCCGAGGCGACATCGCCGTGCTCAAAGCCCTCGGCGCGAGCACGCCGTCGCTGATCCGGGATGCCCTCGGCCAAGCGCTCGTCGTGCTGCTCGCGGGCGTCGGTGCGGGGATCGTCCTCGTGACCGCGTTCGGCGCCCTCGCCGGCACCGCTCTGCCCTTCCTCCTCAGCCCGGTCACCACCGTGCTGCCCGGCGTGATCATGATCGCGCTCGGGCTCGCCGGCGCGGCCTTCGCGCTCCGTTCCGTCACCTCCGCCGACCCCCTCACCGCCCTCGGGAGCAACCGATGATCCACCTCGACGACGTCACCCTCACCTTCCCCGACGGAGACGGCCGCGTCACGGCCGTCGACCACGTCACCCTCACCGCGCGCCCGGGGACCGTCACGGGCGTCACCGGGCCCAGCGGGTCGGGCAAGTCGAGCCTGCTCGCCGTGGCCGCGACCCTCATCCGGCCCGATTCCGGGCGGGTGGTGATCGACGGGGTCGACGCGACCCGGCTGAGCGCCACGGAGACGACCGCGTTGCGGCGCGGGAGCATCGGAATCGTCTTCCAGCAGTCGAACCTCATCCCGTCGCTCACGGCGCAGGAGCAACTCGCCGTGATGAACGAGCTCGGCGGCCGGGGCGCGCGCCGCGCCCGCCGAGCCGCGGCCGAGCGGGCCGACGCCCTCCTCGACGCCGTCGGCCTCGGCGGTCACCGCGACCGGCGGCCGCACCAGCTCTCCGGCGGGCAGCGCCAACGCGTGAACATCGCCCGCGCACTGATGAACGACCCGAGCGTGCTCCTGGTCGACGAGCCCACCAGCGCCCTCGACCAGGAGCGTGGAGCCGGCATCATCGAGCTGATCGTGCGGCTCACCGAGGAGCAGAACACCTCGACGGTGCTCGTCACGCACGATCTCGTGCACCTCCCGCGGATGCACGCGGTCGTGCGGCTCGTCGACGGAGCACTCGTCGACGGAGCACTGGTCGAGGGTGAGGTCCTCGGCCCGGGCCGCGCCTGATCGCATCGGCGACCGGCCACCCTGGCTGCCGTGCCCAGCTCTCCGCCGTGCTCGTCGTCGTCGGGGCACCGCGTTCGAACTCGGCGACTAGTTCGTGCGCAGCGAGAGGTATTTCGCGATGAGCGCCTTCGTCGAGGAGTCCTGTGAAGCGAGAGCCGCGGCATCCCCGTCGACCGCAGGGGCGATCTCGAGGGCGAGCTGCTTGCCGAGCTCCACGCCCCACTGGTCGAACGAGTCGATGCCCCAGATGGTGCCCTCGGTGAACACGATGTGCTCGTAGAGCGCGATCAGCTGACCCACCACGCTCGGGGTGAGTGCCGGCGCCAGGATCGACGTCGTCGGCCGGTTGCCGCTGAACACGCGGGCCGGAACGACCGACTCGGCGGTGCCCTCGGCGCGCACCTCGTCGGCCGTCTTGCCGAACGCCAGCGCCTTCGTCTGCGCGAAGAAGTTCGCGAGGAAGAGCGAGTGCACGTCGGCGCCGGGTGTGACGGCCTTGCCGTCGCCCGTCTCGTCCTTCAGCGGATGCGCCGGGTTCGCCACCGCGATGAAGTCGGCCGGGATGAGGCGGGTGCCCTGGTGGATCAGCTGATAGAACGCGTGCTGCCCGTTCGTGCCGGGCTCGCCCCAGAAGACCTCACCGGTGTCGGTGACGACGGGCGTGCCGTCCCAGCGCACGCTCTTGCCGTTGGACTCCATCGTGAGCTGCTGCAGGTAGGCCGGGAAGCGGTGCAGGTACTGCGCATAGGGCAGCACCACGTGGCTCTGCGCGTCGAGGAAGTTGGTGTACCAGACGTTCAGCAGGCCCATCAGCACGGGTACGTTGCGCTCGAGCGGGGTGGTGCGCATGTGCTCGTCGAGGGCGTGGAAACCGGCCAGGAAGTCACGGAACCCGTCGGGCCCGATCGCGATGGCGAGCGAGGTGCCGATCGCGGAGTCCACGGAGTAGCGGCCGCCCACCCAGTCCCAGAAACCGAACGCGTTCTCGGGATCGATGCCGAAGGCGGCCACCTTGTCGAGGGCGGTCGAGACGGCGACGAAGTGCTTGGCGACAGCGGCGGTGCGGGCCTCGTCGTCGTCGGAGATGGCACCGGATGCGCCGAGCCGCTCCCACAGCCACTGGCGGGCCAGGCGCGCGTTGGTGAGCGTCTCGAGGGTGCCGAAGGTCTTCGAGGCGACGATGAAGAGCGTGGTCTCGGGGTCGAGTCCGGCCGTCTTCTCGTAGATGTCGGAGGGGTCGATGTTCGAGACGAACCGAGCCTCGAGGCCCTCCTGCACGTAGGGCTTGAGGGCTTCATAGACCATGACGGGGCCGAGGTCGGAGCCGCCGATGCCGATGTTCACCACGGTCTCGATGCGCTTACCGGTGACGCCCGTCCACGAGCCGTCGCGCACCCGGTCGGCGAAGGCGTAGACCTTCTCGAGCGTGGCGTGCACCTCGGCGTCGATGTCGGCGCCGTCGACCACGAAGCCGGCCGCAGGATCGAGCTGAGCCGCTGCCTCGGTTCCCGGGGCGGGGCGGCGGAGGGCGGTGTGCAGAACGGCGCGGTCCTCGGTCACGTTGATGTGCTCGCCCGAGATCATGGCCTGGTAGCGCTCGGCGACGCCGGCGTCCTTCGCCAGCTCGAGCAGCTGGGCGAGGATCTCCTCGGTCACCAGGTTCTTCGAGAGGTCGACCGTGAGGTCGCCGGCCGGGAAGGTGTAGGTCTCGGCGCGATCAGCGTCGGAGGCGAACCAGCCGCGGAGGTCGGGGGCGAATCCGGAAGCGATGCCGGTGAGCTGCTTCCAGGCATCGGTTGCGGTCGGGTCGATGGGCGCCGATTCGGTCATTGCTTCTCCTGGGCTCGTTCGTCGCGGGCCGCTGCGGCCCGGTCGTGCGGTCACCCTTAACGTATCGTTCCCGGTGACGCACCGTCACCGTCAGCGGCGGGCGTCGGCTGCGGCCATCGCCCGCACGACGGCGTCGATCGAGGCGGTCACGTCGGAGGCATCCGTCGACCAGTTGCTCACCGAGATGCGCAGCACGTCACGGCCCGCCCACCGCGACCCCGACATCCAGACGGCGCCGTCGGCGATCAACGCCTGCGTCACGGCACGCGTGCGCTCGTCCGAGCCGAACGCCAGCGAGATCTGGGTGAAGACCACGTCGTTGAGCACCTCGACGCCCGGAACGGCGGTCAACCCCTCCGCGAGTGCTTGGGCGTTCGCGGCAAGGCGTTCGACGAGCTCGATGGTGCCGGTGCGCCCCAGCGAACGGAGCGCCGCCCACACCGGAACGCCGCGTGCGCGGCGGGAGAGTTCCGGAACGATGTCCATGGGGTCGGGGATGCCGGCGTCGTCGCGGATGAAGTAACTCGTGTGAGCCGTGAACGCCGACTGCATCGCGCCCGCCCGTGCCACGACGGCGACCCCGCAGTCGTACGGCACGTTGAGGGTCTTGTGCGCATCCGTCGCCCAGGAATCGGCCTCGCCGAGACCATCGAGAGTCTCGGCCCAGCGCGGGCTCGCCGCCGCCCACAGGCCGAACGCGCCGTCGACGTGCACCCAGGCGCCGTGTTCGTGCGCCACCCGGATGCACTCGCGCATCGGGTCGAACGCCCCGGAGTGGAGGTTGCCGGCCTGCAGAGCGACGAGGACCGGACCCTCTGCCGCCGCCAGAGCCTCGGCCAGCGCGGTCGGTCGGATCCGCCCCTGCGCGTCGGCGGCGACGCGGGTCGGTTCGCCGAGGCCCAGGTAGCGCAGCGCGAGCTCCACCGAGCTGTGCACTTCAGCGCCCACGAGCACCGAGACGCGGGGAGCTCCGGTGAGACCGTCGCGATTCACGTTCCAGCCGGCCGCCTCCAGCACCGCGCCCCGGCCGGCCGTCAGGCCCACGAAGTTCGCCATCGTGCCGCCGGTCGTGAAGCCGACCGTGCTCGTCGTGGGCAGACCGAGGAGGTCGAGGATCCAGGCGCCGGCGCGTTCTTCGATCGCGGCCGTCGCGGGTGTGGCGAAGCGCAGCCCGTTGTTCTGATCCCAGGCGCTCACGAGCCAATCCGACGCGAGCGCGGCCGGCAGGGTGCCGCCCATCACCCACCCGAAGAAGCGCCCCGAGCCGATGGCCATGAGCCCCGGTTCGGCGAGACGCGCGAGCTCGTCGACGACCTCGGCCGGGTCGGACGGATGCTCGGGGAGAGACCGCGCGAATGCCGCCTCGAGCGCCTCGATGCCTTCGCGAGGCTTCACGGGCCGCGTGGGAACGGAGTCGAGCCACTCGCCGGCGTGCAGCGCCGCCCGAGCGAGCGGTGCTCGATATTCGTCAGGCGACAACGGCACGCGCTCAGAGTACCCCTGCGCTCTCACCGGGGATAGGCTGCCCAGTCGTGATCAAGCCGCCCGATCGGAATCGGCAGCCCACGCCACCCCGAGCGCGAAGAGCGTCGACACGCCGTAGTGCGTCATCGCCGCAGCAACCCGCCGCCGCCCGGTTCGAGGAGTGACCCCGACCAGGCGCGACGCCGTCTCGAGAGTGATGCCCTGCCGCATCAACCGCAACAGCGGTGTCCAGCCGTGGCCAGAGGGCGAGATCGGGTCGGCGCGCTGCCACAAGCTCTCGAAATAGTCGCGTGCCATGCCCGCGAGCGCTGCGTGGCGCACGCCGAGCACACTCGTGGGGCGACCCTCGCCCCACTCGAACGGCACGGCCAGTTGATCCCCGTCGACCCAGAACCAGCTCGGCGGGTCGTCCAGCAGCCGGCACTCGACACCTACGCTGCCGTAGCGTCGCATCCGCTCCATCGCAGCCGGGTCATCGGCCGCCGAGGTGGGGACGATCACGTGCACCGATTCTTTGCCGGCGAGCGCCTGCACGAATCGCACGACGCGTTCGTCACCGGTGGCGAGGAATCGGTCGACTTCTGGGAGCACCGCGTTCAAGGTGCCGGAGTCGTGTTGCGCAGTGTCGTACCAGAGGTCTTCGGAGGCCTGAGGGCCGTGTCGCGTCAGCACCGGGACCAGATCCGCCGACGCCTCGCCCACCGACCATTGGCGCAGCATTCCCGGGAGATCGGTGACGATCTGCTCCAGGCCGGCGAGCACGTCGCGAGTGCTCCGTCGCAGTTCGGCGGAGCGCTCCGACACGGCGCCGGCCGCCCAGGCGGCGGGATGCGGGTAGCTCAGGCTGTCGCCCAGCCCCCCGAGCAGACCTCGGCTCCGCAGACGTTCGACGGCCGCGCCCGCTTCGTGCGCGGTGAGGTGCGTCAACGTCGCGAGGTCCTCGATCGTCGCGGGCCTGCCGCGATAGACCGCCGCAAGCACGGTGTCGTCATTCATGCCGGTCCTCTCGTCGCCACTCGCGACAATCGTGGCCGCAAGCGGACATGTCCGCAAGCGGTGCTTGTCGGCGGGTGGACGGATCCGGACAATGAGTCATGTCCTGAGGGGAACCGTGCCATGACCGCTTGTCTTGCCGCCACCGGTTCCAACGGACTGATCTCCCTCCTGCTCATCGGCCTCCTCCTCGTCGCGGCCGCAGTCGCCGCCTTCCTGGTCGCCGGGCTCGGACGTCGGGCACCCCGCTCGAACGGCCGTGCGACAGCGCTTCTTCTGGTCGCAGCTCTGGGCCTCGGCGTGGGCACCGGCGGGATCGGCGCGCTCGCCGGTGCGGCGTCGTTCGCCGAGGCGGCGGAGGTCGCGTGCGCCACTCCCGCTCCCGCCCCGGCCCCCGCGCCGCCGGTGATCGCCGACGACCGCGACGTCGTCTTCGACAGCGGCGGCGTGACCTTCCACGGAAGCTACCGGGGCCCGGTCGATCCGTCGGCGGCGGTGCCGGCCGTCGTGATCGTCGTCGGCACCGGCGCCGTCGACCGCGACGGGAACGCCCCCGCTCTCGCCACCGAGGCCTACCGGTGGCTGGCCGACCAGATGAGCGCGGAGGGGGTCGCATCCCTCCGTTACGACAAACTCGGCACCGGCGCCACCGGCCTCGGGTCGTTCGCCGCCGACCCCGACGCCCTGCTTCCGCTCGGCTACGACCGGCTGCGGGTGCAGCCCATCCGCGACGCGCTCTCCTTCCTCGCGGTGCAGCCCGGCGTCGACGCGAGTCGTCTGCTGCTCCTCGGTCACAGCGAAGGGGGCGCCGACGCGCTGGTCGTCGCGACCGACCCCGGAGATGCTCCCGCCGTGGCCGGCCTGCTGCTGATCGAGCCCGCCTACACGCACATCCTCGACATCGTCGCCCGCCAGTTCACGGAGCAAATCGACGCTGCGGTGGCCGGCGGAGCGATGACCGCACCGGATGCCGCGGACCTCGAGGAATGGATGTCGCACGGGATCGACGAGATCAGAACGGGCACTCCTCCCTACCCCGACCCCGACCCGGTGCCACTGCCGGCTGCGACGGGGATCACGGCCGTCTATCAGGACGCCATCGCGTCGAACATCTACGGCAGCGACCCCGCGCAGATGGTGATCACGCACGCCTACCGCACGGCGTACGGCAAGGGATACGACGCGGTCGACCCGGGCGAGCTGTCCCCACAGGTCACGGTCCCCACGCTCATCACCTGCGGCACGAAGGACTTCAACACCCCCTGCGGCGACGGAGCATCCGGCTCCGGCGTGCTGGCTGTGGCCGACGCCTTCCCGCCGGGGGTCGCGCAGTCGGTGCAGCTGCCTGACATGGTGCACATCCTGCGCGATGTCGGCTCGGCAGACGTGCCGGCGCCCGCCGATCAGATCGCCTACCCGTTCTCCACCGCGTTGCAGAGGCAACTCGGTGACTTCATCGCACAATTCACCGAGGAGCCGGCACGATGACGACCCGACCCGACGCATTCGATCCGCCTGCAGGCGATCAGCCGCAGCTGAAACGCACCCTGGGGGGCTTTCAGGTGTTCGCCATCTCCTTCGCCTTCATCTCGGTGGCCGTGGGTGTGTTCGCCACCTACGGCGAACTGCTGCAGACGGCCGGGCCCGTCGGCATCTGGCTCTGGGTGCTCGCCGCCGTGGGGCAGACCCTCGTCGCCCTGGTCGTGGCCCAGTTCGCGGCCCGCATCGCCCTCAGCGGGTCGTCGTACCAGTGGGCATCGAGGCTTGCGAACCCGAAGATCGGCTGGTTCTTCGGCTGGCTCAGCTTCTGGTACCTGGCGATCGCCGTCGTCACGATGGCCAACGCCATGGCGAGTCAAGCGCTGATGCCACTGCTCGGTCTGGACGCGGATGAGGGCGTGACCCGCATCCTCACTCTCGCCATCCTGGTGGTTCAGGCCGCTCTGGTGATCGCCTCGACGCGATTGTTCGGTCTGATCACCTCGGCCGCCGTCAGCGTCGAGCTCGGCATCATCGCGGTGATCGTCGTCGCCCTGCTCGTGGTGATGGCTATCACGAGCGGCGGCGACGTCGGCAACCTCGGTGCGCGTGGAGTGTCGATCGGCGACCCGCACTACTTCGCCATCGGAGGCGGGCTGATGGCCGGTGCTCTGATGGGACTCACGACGCTGGTCGGCTTCGACTCGGCCGCCAATCTGTCCGAGGAGGCCAAGAACCCTTTCCGGAACGTGCCGCGAGCGATCGTGGGATCGGTGATCGCCGCGAGCGTCGCCGGGCTGATCTTCTTGATCGTGCTGACGCTCGCGATCACCGACGTGGATGCCGTCACCGCCGATCCTTCGCCGGTCGCTGCCATCATCCGCGGCCAGCTCGGGCCGGTGTGGGAGCGCATCGTGATCGGCGGGATCGCCTTCGCGTTCTTCGGCGCCGGCATGGTGGTGATGGCGGCCTGCTCGCGCCAGGTGTTCGCGATGGCGCGCGACGGACGTTTCCCCGCCGCTCGGCTGATGAGCCGGGTGAATCCTCGCACCCGGACACCTGTCGCGGCGACGGTGTCGATCGTGGTGATCGGCGTCGTGCTCATGCTGGCGCTGCCCGGAGACGCCTTGAATCAGCTGCTCGTGGGCGGAACGCTGCTGCCCGCGTTGATGTACGGCGCGATCGTGGTGCTCTATCTCGCGGTGCGCAGCAAGCTGGAGCGTAAGGCGGGCGGGTTCAATCTCGGTCGCTTCGAGCTGCCCGTGACGATCGTGGCGCTGCTCTGGGTGGGTGTGGCCCTCTTCGTGCTCGTGACGCCGCCGGAGTCGCTCATTCCTGCGCTGGTGGTGCTCGGGCTCATCCTCGCGGGCGGTGCCTACTTCGCGTGGCTGATGATCTTCAGGCGCTCGGTGCTCGAGACCGAGCCCGACGGCGGAGCGGCGGTCGAGGGAGTCGAGACCGGGGAGACCGTGGGGGTCGTCGAAGTGGCGGAGACGGTCGAGACGGTCGAATGAGCGCCCGCGACGAACTCCCGGGCCGGGTCGTGCGACCGGGCGACGAGGAGTACGACACCGCGCGCGCATCCTGGAACCTGCTCGTGATCCGCGAGCCCTCTGCGATCGTGTTCGTGCAGGCGGTTCAGGATGTCGTGGACGCCGTCGGCTGGGCTCGCCGGAACGACGTCGCGTTCCGCGTGCGCAGCGGTCGTCACAGCCTCGAGGGCTGGTCGTCTCTCGACGGCGGTCTGGTGATCGACGTGAGCGAGCTGAAGTCGGTGGCGCTCGACCCGGATGCGCGAACCGCCACCGTCGGAGCCGGACTCACCCAGCTCGAGGCGGTGACCGCGCTCGGTGCGGCCGGTTTCGCGACGCCCACCGGGACGGAGGGCTCGGTGGGGCTGGCCGGCGCGACCCTCGGCGGCGGATTCGGGCTGTTGACCCGCGCCTTCGGTCTGGCCAGCGACAACCTGCTGTCGGTGGAGATCGTGACCGCCGCCGGCATCGGGGGAGCGGAGGCGATCACCGTCGATGTGACCCGCCATGCCGATCTGCTCTGGGCGCTCCGCGGCGCCGGCAACGGCGGCTTCGGCGTGGTCACGGCGTTGACGTACCGCATCCACCCCGTGCCGAGGGCCGTCTACCTGACCGCCCACTGGACCGGTCTCGGCGATCTCGATCGCGTGTTCGAGGCCTGGCAGAGATCGGCTCCCACCGCCGACGTGCGTCTCACGAGTCAGCTCGAGATCCACCGCGACGACATCACGATGATCGCGGTGTCGGTGCGCGCATCCGTCGGGGAGACGCTCGGTCTGCTGCAACCCGTGCTCTCGATCGGGCACCCGGAGGTCTCGGCGGTCGAGGGTGACTGGGCCGGCATCTACGGCGGCTTCCAGATCCCCACTCCCGAGGAGGCGGCGAACTGGAAGTTCGCCTCGCAATTCGTGACCACACCGCTCCCACCCGAGGCGATCGACGTGATCGCGTCGTTCATGGCGTCGGCGCCCACCTCCGAGTGCAACTACTTCGCCAACGCGTTCGGTGGCGTCGTGCCGACGAGCGAACCGCCCGGCGGGAGCGTGTTCGCCCACCGCAGCGCATTGTTCTACGCCGAGCCGGGCGCCGGCTGGGGGAGACGTGGTGGCGTGCCCGCACGCGACGACCCTCTGACGCCGGAGTGTCTCCGCTGGGTTGCCGCGTTCGAGGATGCTCTCTCGCCATTCGTGCAGGGCGCCTACGTCAACGTGCCCAACGCCGGGGCGGCCGGCTGGCAGCACTCGTACTGGGGCTCGAACGTCGAACGCCTGCGGCAGGTGAAGGCGGCATACGACCCGTACGACGTGTTCCGGCACCCGCAGAGCGTCAGCCCGGAGCCCGGCGGAGACGATCATCGTGCTTCGGCGACCCCCTGAATCACGGCAGGGATCCGTCGTCGCAGTCGGTGCTGCCGGAGGCCACGGCGAGGCGGCAGATGAACGTCTGTGCGCCCCGGTTGTAGCTGATCTTCATCTCCCGCCTCGTCCACCGTCTCGGTGTGATGTCGCCGCGGCTGGCGACTCGTCCCGACGGATGGTGAAAGAGGTCGAGGGATCTGCCAATGACGCATGGGCCCAGGTCTATGGAGGATGCCCGGCGAGTGTGGGAGCCTAGCCGACATGCGTCCATACGCCGGTGTTCAGGAAGAGGCTCGTCGGTGACGACTCGGCCCGGAACGGACGTCGTCGTGCCCGCTCGATCGATGAGCCTCCGCTCGGGGCGTCAGGGATCGCTCCGGCTCGCTCTGCTCGTGGTCGTGGGGTGCGCGCTCCTGCTGGGCATCATCCAGATCGCGGTCGGGCTCGGCGTGCCCGACAACCTCTGGGCGGTGGTCGTGTTCACGGCCGCGTTCTGGGTGTGGGTCGCGGCGGGAGTCACCGCATGGTGGCGGCGCCCGAACAACGCCACCGGCGCCCTGATCGTCATCGGCGGCATCACCGTGCTCCTCGGTGGCCTCGTCAACTTGGGAATCGAGCTGCTGAGCGTGATCAGCGCTGTCTTCGCCACGAGCGTGCTGGCCGTCGTGGTGCATCTCCTGCACGCCTTCCCATCGGGGCGCCTGCACGGCCGGTTGTCGATCGCCGTGGTGATCGGTTCCTATGGCGTCTCCGTCGTCTTGCAGGCACTGAGCATTGCCATCCGCGGCGACCGAGCGGCCATCAGCGCCTTGACGACGGTGCAGAGCACCTTGGGAATCGCCCTGATGGTGATCACCGTGATCATCCTCGTCGGTCGGTTGCGCGCCGCAGACCACGCGCATCGCAAGGTTCTCGCACCTCTGTTCCTCTACGGGAGTCTTGCTGTGCTGCTGATCCCCGCGGCGCCGCTCGTCGTGCGCGCTCTCGGGGAGCCCCAGGCCGTGAGCGGTGTGATCCAACTCGCTCTCCTCGCGGGGCTGCCGATCGCCTTCCTGCTCGGCGTGCTGTTCGGCGGGTTCCGTCGCACGGGGGAGCTCGAGGCGCTCGCCGCCTGGCTGGGACTCTCAGGCGCGCCCCGATCGACGGTCGAGCGTGCCCTGGCCAGCACGATGGGCGACGACTCGCTCCAGGTGGTCTACTGGTCACCCGACCGATCAGCCTTCGTCGACGGGCTCGGGATGCCTGTCGACGACGCTCGCGGCGATGCCGGCCGAACCTGGCTGGAGGTGTCGGTCGAGTCCCGCCTCGTCGGCGCCATCGTCTATGACAACCGGATGATCGCCGACACCGACGTGGTGCGCCGCGCGGGCGAGGTGCTGGCGATCGCCATCGACCGCGAACGACTCACCGCGGAGCTACTGGCCAGCAATGACGCCTTGCTGCAGTCCCGGCTCCGTCTGGTGGAGACCGCCGACCGCGAGCGCTCCCGCATCGCGCAGGATCTGCATGACGGGCTCCAGGTGCAGCTCGTGCTTCTTGCACTCGAGGCCCAGCAGATCGGAAACGCACCGGATGCCTCGGTCGCGACCAGCCGCGCGGCGACCGAGCTGCGCCGCCGCATCGACGAAGCAGCCGCGGAGCTGCGACGGCTCGTGCACAACGTCTTGCCTGCCGCGCTCGTGGAACGGGGCCTTTCAGCGGCCGCCGAAGACCTGGTCGACCGCCTGGCGATCCCGGCGACCCTGGAGGCCGACGTCGACGACGATTCGCTCGCCCCCGCGACCACGCACACCGCCTACCTCATCATCGCCGAGGCACTCACCAATGCGGTCAAGCATTCCCACGCCACGTCGGTGCGCGTGACGATCGGGCAGGTGGGCGCCCGGCTGCACCTCGAGATCGCCGACAACGGGATCGGCGGCGCGAGCTACGGCAACGGAGCCGGCACCGGCATCAAAGGCCTCGCCGACCGAGTCGACGTGCTGGGCGGGATCTTCGCGCTGGAGTCCGTGAACGGGCAAGGAACACGAATGAGAGTCGAGCTGCCATGCGGGTCGTGATCGGTGAAGACGAAGTGCTGTTGCGCGAAGGCGTGCGACACCTGCTCGAGTCGGATGGATTCGAGGTGGTCGCCGCGGTCGGTACGGCCGTCGAACTCGAGGCGGAGGTGCCGCGGCTCCAGCCTGACCTCGTGGTGACCGACATCCGGATGCCTCCCACTCACACCGACGAGGGCCTGCTCGCCGCACTGCGCATCCGGCGCGCCCACCCCTCGATCGCGGTGGTCGTGCTCTCGCAGTACGTGCAGCGCCGCTACGCCACCGAGCTGCTCGATACCAACACCGGCGGCGTCGGGTACTTGCTGAAGCAGCGCATCGCCGACGTCACCACGTTCACCTCCGACCTGCGTCGCGTCGCCCAGGGCGGAACGGCGCTCGATCCCGAGGTGGTGGCCGTGATGGTGTCTCGGGCGAGCCGCGTGAGTGACGCGGTCGGGTCGCTCACACCCCGCCAGCTCGAGGTTCTGGGGTTGATGGCGGAGGGGAGGAGCAACGCGGGAATCGCGAGCCACCTGCACCTGAGTGAGAAGTCGGTGGTGCAGCACACCTCGAAGATCTACGACGCGTTCGGTTTGCCTGTGGATGCGGACGACCACCGGCGGGTGCTGGCCGTCATCCGCTTCCTCTCGGCGGCGAGCGACACCGGCCGGGTCAGCTAGCGAGCGCCAGGCACACCGCGGCGGCTTCGGCCTTCTGCAGCGCGTGCAGCACCTCCAGGTCCTGACCCGTGCTGTCGAGATTGCGGGCGAGGTTGATCGACATCGTGGCCGATCGCGTGCCGTCGGGGCTCGCCACGGCGAACTGGGTGTAGCCGGGCGTGTTGCCGGTGTGGCCGTAGACGGTGCCGCACGGGGTCTGGTAGCGGAACAGCGACAGGCTCGCCGAATTCACGCCCGGGCCGGGAGGACCGGATTCGCCGCCCGGGATGAACAGGTCGGTCTGCAGGGCCTGCGTGTCGGCGCCGAACAGCTCACCCCCGACATAGCCGCGGATGAAGGTGTTGAGGTCGGACGGCGTCGAGACGACGCCGCCGGATGCCCAGGCCCAGCCCGCAGCGATAAGCGTCGTCACGTCGACGGGAGCGTCCGGCGGATCCAGGTCGTAACCGTGGAATGTCGGCTCGGGCATCTCGGTGCCGACCGGGAGGCTCGTGGAGTCGAGCTTCAGCGGATCGAGCACGAGCGACTGCAGGGAGTCCGTGTAGGGCTTGCCGGTCGCCGCCTGGATCATCAGGCCCACGGCGATGTTGTCGGAGTTGCTGTAGCGGTATTCACTGCCCGGAGGGAAGTTCAACGGCTCGTCGGCCGCGAAGGTCAGCAACTGGTCAGGTGCCGGAGCCACGTCGAGCGAGGCGCCGGCGGCTTCGGCGAGCGACGGGCTCTTCGTGAAGTCGGGCAACCCGCTGGTGTGGTCGAGCAGTTGGCGTAGAGTCACGTCGGCCCAGGCCTGCGGCAGATCGGGGAGGAGTTCGCCGATGGTGTCGTCGAGCGACAGCGTGCCCTCGTCGACCAGCGCGAGCGCCGTGGCACCGCTGAATGCCTTCGCCACGGAGGCGATGCGCATGAAGTCGTCGGGCGCCGGGGGCGTCGAACTGCCCACCTCGGCGACGCCTGCGGTGTGCACCGTGAGGTCGTCGCCGACCTGCACGAGGGAGATCGCGCCGGGAGGACCCCCGGGCATGGCGACCAGCTCGGCGAGAGCGAGGTCGAGGGAGCTCGCGAGCGAGGCCGAATCCGAACTCGGGGTCGGGGCGGTCGCACCGCCACCCGACGCCGTGCATCCGGTCAGGGCGAGCGTGAGGGCGGCGCTCGCCGCCAGCAGACCGCGAGTCGTGGTTCGTGTCGTCATGGCGTCTCTTTCTGGTGGGGGCGCGGGTGAGGTCGCCCGAGTCAGTAGGCCTGCTGGATGGAGGCCGCGACCTTGCCGACGTCGTCGTTCGCGGCGAACACGCCCTGCACGTCGTCGAAGACGCTGTTGGTCGCGATGATCGTGAAAGCGAAATGGCGGCCGCCTTCGGTCTCGATGTAACCGCCCAAGGCCTTCGCGGGGAGGAAGTAGCGCTCGTCGTTGAAGCCGTCCACCGAGGCCAGCGTGCCGGTCTTGCCGACGACCTTGCCGGCCGACGGAGTATCCGCCTGCACCTTCGCGAGGGAGCCGTCGACGCCGAGACCGGGGAGGGTCGAGCGCCATTCCTCGGCGTCGGGCCGCTTCGCCATGATGCTCTGCAGCTGCACCTCACTGTTCGCGGTGATGACGTTGCCCGGCAGCCCGGAGCCGTCGATGAGCACGGCCTGCGTGGTGTCGAGTCCGGCCTTCGACCAGACCTCGCCCGCCTGGCCGAGGCCGTCGTCGCAGTCGGTGCTTCCCGAGGCGACGGCGAGCCGGCAGATGAACGTCTGTGCGCCCCGGTTGTAGCTGATCTTCATCGTGTACGTGGCCTCTTCCAGGAACGGGAGGCTGGTGAGCTCGGCCACCGCGGGCAAGGCGGAGACCGCAGCCGTGTCGGGCAGGGCGCCCTCGGGGTTGGTTGCGACCGGGTCGGCCGTCACGGTGACACCGGCCCGCCCGAGGGCCTCGATGAAGGCCGTGCGCGCGAAGGTTGCCGGGTCATCGAACGCGAAGACGCTCACGGTCGGGCCCGCGTCGGCTGCGATCTGCCCGGTCAGCACGATCGTCTTCTGGTCGGTGGAGGTGGCTTGGATGCCCGTCCGCTCGCCGGCCGCGACCGTCGTCACTCGGTTGTCGACGGTCCATGGCGCGACCTGGGGGCTCATCGCCGTCGTGGAGGGTTCGCCGACGGCGCCCGGCGTGGTCGTGAGGTCGATCACGTTCTGGTTGATGATGATCGGTGTGATCGGCTCGCCGACCAGCTCCGCCGGGTCCCACAGTCGATCGTCGACGATGACGTCGCCCGACACCGTGGTGATGCCGGAGGCTTTGACCTGTGCCGCCAGATCGTTCAATCCGGTGAGCGGGTCTTCGGTGGTGAGGGTGGCGCCGGGAACGCCGTTCGCGTCGTTGTGGTCGAGGTTCGTGAAGTCCACGGTGCCGTCGGGCTTGGTGCGCCCGCCCATGGTCAGGTCGCCCTGGCCCACCAGCACGAGGTCTCCAGTGAGGGTGCCGTCGATCACCTGGCCTGTGCTCTTCACGGGCGTGACCACGGTCGAATCCGGCCCGAACTGCTGCCAGGCAGCGCCGATGCTGTAGGTCTTCACGATGGAGCCGGGCTCGTAGAAGGTGTCGGCGTTGAGTGAGACGATCTGTTCCCCGGTGTCGATGTCCTGCACCGAGATGGCCCACTGTCCGTTGGCGTAGGCCGGCTGGTTCATCACGTCGAGGGCCGTCTGGTCGAGGCCCGGGACGTCGGTGAAGGCGCTGCTCGATGCTGCGGGTGTCGATTGGGGTTGGGCCGTGCACGCGGCGAGGCCCAGCGCGGCGATCGCGGCCACGCCGACGAGTGCGAACGTTCTCCCGGTCAGCATCTTCTGTCTCCTTCGATTGTCCCCGTGCAATCGGGCCTGTGCGATCGACCCCGATCCTCGACCTGGTAGGAACGGTCGACCGACTCCTGCATCCAGATCGTCGCAGATCGCAGGCGGGCGCGGAACAGACCTAGGTCGCGTGTTGCCGTCGATGACGGCGTCGGGCCCGGCAAGGAATGCACCTCGTTTCCGCGGTGTTGCAGAAGCTGTGACCGCATCGAATCGCAAGAACATCGGCTTCCTCTCCTTCGGGCACTGGACGCCGTCTCCTCAGTCGAAGACCCGCAGCGCATCCGACACGCTGCTACAGTCGATCGATCTCGCGGTCGCGGCCGAAGAACTGGGTGCCGACGGCGCATATTTCCGGGTGCACCACTTCGCCCGCCAGCTCGGATCGCCCTTCCCGCTGCTCGCCGCCGTCGGCGCACGCACCTCGACCATCGAGATCGGCACCGGCGTCATCGACATGCGCTACGAGAACCCGTTCTACATGGCCGAAGACGCCGGCGCCGCGGATCTGATCTCCGGTGGCCGGTTGCAGCTCGGCATCAGCCGAGGGTCACCCGAGCAGGTGATCGAGGGCTGGCGCTACTTCGGCTATCGCCCCGGTGAGGGTCAGGATGACGCCGACCTCGCGCGCGAGCACACCCGGGTCTTCCTGGAATTGCTGAAGGGCGAGGGCTTCGCGCAGCCGAACCCACGGCCCATGTTCCCGAACCCTCCTGGGCTGCTGCGGATCGAGCCGTATTCGGAGGGCCTGCGCGAGCGCATCTGGTGGGGCGCCGCGTCGAACGCGACGGCGCGCTGGGCCGCCGAATTGGGCATGAACCTGCAGTCCTCGACTCTGAAGATGGATGAGACGGGCGAGCCGTTCCACGTGCAGCAGGCGAAGCAGATCCGCGAGTTCCGCGAGGCGTGGGCATCCGCCGGTCACCGCTTCGAGCCGCGCGTCTCGGTGAGTCGCAGCATCTTCGCGATCACCACCGACCAGGACCGCGCCTATTTCGGTGGCGGCGACGACGGCGAAGACCAGATCGGCAACATCGACGCCAACATGCGAGCGATCTTCGGCCGGAGCTATGCCGCCGAGCCGGAGCGCCTCGTGAAGCAGCTCGCCGAAGACGAGGCGATCGCCGAGGCCGACACGCTGCTGCTCACCGTGCCGAACCAATTGGGCGTTGCGTACAACGCCCACGTGATCGAGTCGATCCTGCGATATGTCGCTCCGGAGCTGGGTTGGCGGTAACCAGGCAGTGAACAGTCTCGGCACATCAGGCGCGGATGTTCGCAATCCTCGCTCTTCGTCGAGCGAGGCTCCTGTGACCGTCATCGACGATCGCCGCGCGTCGTGGAACCTCGGGTGGATTGAATCATCCGAAGGCGGATGATGTGCCGGAGCGCTCGACCGCGTTGGTAAGAGCCTCCGCCACGATGAGGTAGGCGGTCTGTGTCGTCGCAGGGGCGAGCGCGGTCATCGACGTCGCTCTCGAGGATGGCCGGAATGCGAGCCGGTCGAGGAGGTCCTTGCCAGACGCGGAACCACCCGACGTCCGGTCGCCGAGCCTCCGCGTTCGTCGACGAATTCGGCCGCGTCCTCCGAATACACCGCTCGCGGCCCGCGACGAGCCGCATCCGGGCCAGCACCCCGGCAGATTCTGCCTTGGACAAGCCTGATCTGGTGCGATCCTCGTCGTACCGCCGGCACATCGAGTGGACCAGGCGGGACGTCTGCCAGGTGGCTCCGCCGCCCTGACAACGTGCGTTCCCGATCGCGGGGGTACGGTCGTCAGGACGCGGGCGCCGCCGGGTCGCCGGGCACGTCACCCGCACCGTAAAGCGTGGCGATCACGGACTTTGCCACCACGACCGCTGCGTTCTCACCATCGACCGGCGACGCAGACAGGTTGCATCCGATGATGAGCGTGTCGCCGGTGTTCACGTTGTAGACCATGAATGTGGAGTACCCGGGCAGCTGACCGTCGTGCCCGAGAATGCCCGGGGCGAACTGAGCGATGCCGAGCCCGTATCCGACGTCGGGCGAGCCTCCGGCGACCATGGGCTGGATGCTGTCCAGCCGCAGCTTCTGGGTCGTGTCGTCGAGGAGGCCACCGCCCACGAGCGCCTTCACGTATGTCGCGAGATCGTCGGGGGTAGAGATGGCCGCACCAGCGGTCCAAGCCCACGAGGGATTGGCGTTCGTCTGATCGAGAGGCTTCAGGGTTCCGTCGAGTGCGCTGGGCAGTTCAGCGGCGGGCACCGCGTAGGAATCGATTGTCTGCACGTTGGTGCCGAACTGATAGCCCTGCGGGTGGTTCTCGGGAATCGACGAGTCGGTGTTGGCCGGCAGCGCGGTGTGCTCCAGCCCGAGCGGCGCGAAGATCCGCTTCTCGAAAGCCTCGGATGCCGACATACCCGTCAGTTGTTCGATCACGACCCCGAGGAGCACGATGTTGGTGTTGCTGTAGTCGAACGTCACTCCGGGAGCCGAATTCGCGGGGTGGGAAAAGGCGATGGAGAGCAGCTCATCCGGGGTCCAGGCCTTCTGCGGCTCGGCGTCGAGGGTGGCATTGAACTGGGGGTCGAAGGTGTAGCTGTAGAGCCCGCTGCGCATCTCGGAGAGATTCGCGATAGTGATGTTCTCCCCATCCGGAACGTCGGGGCGGAACCTCGAGATCGGGTCTTCGAGGGAGAGCTTGCCCTCCTCGACGAGCTGCAGGATGACGGTCGAGGTCATGGTCTTGGTGTTGCTGCCGATGCGGAGGTAGTCGTCCAGAGACATCGGCACATCGCTGCCCAGCTCGGCGGTTCCGAAGGTGGACGACCAATCACCGCGCGACGGCGACAGCACGAGAGCGACAGCTCCGGGGATCGCGTTCTTCTCCATCGCTTCGGCGATCCGATCCTGCAGCGCCGACGCGTAGTCGGGTTCGGCTGTTGCCGGCGCGGCCGTCGCGGGATTGGACGAGCCGGACGTCGCCGAACCGGATGTGCAGGCGCTCACCGACAGCAGCGTCCCGAGCGCGATGACAGCGAGGACCGTTTTCTTGAGCATGATCACCATCGTGCAGTACGGCGGGGTCGATGGACATAGACCTGGGTCTAGGCCGTGCCGAGCCGTCGTTCGAGCGCGGTCACATTCGCTGTGATCTGCGCGATCGCCGCCGCCGTCGGTTCCGCCAGAGCGAATCGACGGCCCGTCGGGCTGTCCACGAATCGTCGGGCGGCGGCGGTCGATGCGGTGAGGTCGTAGCCGGTCTCGAGCCAGATGGAGTTCCCGATCCGGTCAAGCCGCACCAGGGGGTTCGACCCGGCGAAGAACGCCGATGACGCATACGTACGGATTCGAGCGATCTTCTTCCCGGCGAAGTGCACGTGTTGGGCCGCGCGAAGAACATCGTCGCCGTAGGAGATCTCGAGAACGATGAAGCCGGAGTGACTGGCCGGATCGTAGGCGGCGACGGGCACCTCGACCGCGGTCACGATCTCAAACCACCAGGCGTTGTTGTACTCCACGAAATACCGCAACGGCATACGCGCCTCGTCGGAGAGGGTCGTCTGCAAATAGCCGCCTTCGAGATCGAATGGATCGGTGTCGAAATGTCGTGCCCGGTACATCGTTGCGAACCGTTCCATCAGCAGCGTCCGCGCAGGCCTCGAATCCGCGTCGCTCATGTCGACGGCTGATCGAGATGCGCGATCCGTCGCACGGTGGCCCCTCGCCCGGTCAGGCTCCAGATCGGAGCGAGAATCGCGGCGACAGCGAAGACGATCAGGCGTCGACGCTCCAGCTGCTCCCGCGTCGGTTGCGCTCGAAGATGACCGGCGGACGTGTCACCCCTTGCAGGTCGCCGTTCGCTGACCGCCGTCACCAGGCCACCGACGAACAGGCCCGCTCCTGCGTAGAGGATGAGGACGCGCGCGTCCAATGGCTCGCCCAGAAGCAGAGTGAGGAGAAGCGCTGCGACGAAAAAGACGGAGGCAAGGAGCAGGGCCCGGTACGTGGCCGCGGAGCGACCACGATCGGACTCCGCGGGGGCGGCTGATTTCGACATGGGCTTCATCACTTTCCCTGGACTGGTCGAGGACGAATCTATGGGTCCGGAATGCGCTGCACCATAGACTCAGGTCCCGTCCCACGCGGGACGATCGCGATGTCGGCGCTCGGTGCGGCACCCTCAGCCGGCGGCGTTGGTGGCGGCGACAACGGGATGATCGGCACGAACGGTGGGAGCGTAGGCATGCGAACGGACGGCCGCCCCGATGTCGACGACGATCTTGTCCGCGACCTGGTCGCGGAAGGCTTCCGCGACCGGAGCGAATGATCAGGCCGCGAGGTGGAAGGTGTCGGCGAAGCGATTGAGGAGATCCCCGCGTCCGCGCAGCACCTCGACGACTCCGGTCGCGATCGCGCACTCGGCGGCGAGTTCGCCGGAGATCAGGCGACGGATGCCCGCGCCCTCTTCGAAGGCGAAGGCGAGATCGACCTGCCCGTCGCCGCGCCGCACGTCCAGCGACGAGCCGTCGACGCGGATGAGGAGCTCGGCAGCGCCCAGGCGCGCCGCGTAGGCGGTCGCGGGCAGCTCGAGGGCCACCTGGGGCCGGAAGGCGGTGCGCAGATCCATCGTCATCGAATCGGGCGTGATGATCTGCTCCTCCCGAGGATCGTCGAGAGCCTTGAACCCCCACGCCCCGAGAGCGAGCACGACGGGTTCCAGCTCCCGCCCGTACGGTGTCAGCTCGTAGACGATGACCCGCGACCGCGGCGCCCGGCGGATGACGCCGGCCGCCTGCAGCTCCTTGAGCCGCGCCGCGAGGATGTTGCTCGGGATGCGGGGCAGCCCCGCGGCGAGCTCACCGTAGCGGCGCGGCCCCACGAGCAGGTCGCGGATGATGAGCAGCGCCCAGCGCTCGCCCACGAGCTCCACGGCCCGGGAGATGCCGGAGTACTGCCCGTAGTCGCGTGCAGCCACGGGCGACGGCCTCAGCTCTGCTGAGCAGCGTAGGCCTCGGGGCCGTGCTCGGCGGCGTACGGGTCCATCCAGCCGAACTCGAGGATGTTGCCGTCGGGGTCGGTGAGCTGACGCTGATACATGAAGCCGTAGTCGGATGCCGCCTGCGCCTCCGTGCCGCCCGCTGCGAGGCCACCGGCCACGGCGGTGTCGACGTCATCGCGGCTGTCGAGGAAGATCGCGGTGGCCACCGAGACGTCCTTCGCCGGGTCGCCGATCGGGCGCTCGCTGAAGGTCTGGAAGAACTCGCGCGTGAGGATCATGAATGCGCTGTGGTCGGGCTCGACCACCACGCAGGCCGCGTTGTGATCGGTGAACTTCGGATTGATGGTGAATCCGAGGGCCGTGTAGAACGCCTTCGCGCGCTCCAGGTCGGTCACCGGCAGGTTGACGAACATCATGGTGGTCATCGTGGTCTCCCTCTCGTGGGTCCGTCGTCGGACATCCACCACACTTGCAAAAAACAAGTGCGACGTCAAGAGACGGCGCGTGCGGATTCCGATCCGGTCGCGCGCTCGCGGCTGAGCGCCTCGATCATCCCGCCCGCGAACGAGTCGCCGAGCCCGATGGTGGTGGGATGAGCGGTGACGAGCTCGAATGCCGGCACCATCACGAGCCTGCCGTGCCCGGCCGTGTTCAGGGCCTCGGCGAGCCGGGACGCCTCCTCCTGACGCGGCAGACGGCCGGTGGCCTCGAAGTCGATCGCATTCCACGCGTCGCCGTGCAGATATCGAGTGCTCGCCATGGTGATGCCGCCCTGCACGACGGCCGCCCAGCGCCGAGCATCCGGAGCCTGCACCGCCGACCAGTGCCGCGTGTGCACCACGAGGGCAGGGCCGGGGAACAGCCGCCGCAGATCGAGCAGCGCCCAGTGCACCTCGTCGCGGTCGAGCAGGTCGACGGTGCGGTCGAGGTAGTGCTGCAGCTCGTCTTCGTTCATGCTCCAGAGGTCGACCGAGCCGAGCAATCGCTCGCGCACGGCCGCGGTGAACTCGGTCAGGTGGTAACCGGCGTCCTCGTACACCACCACACCTCCGTCGGGGACCGCTGCGATCGCCTCGGCGACCCGGTCGAGGCGATCGGCGAGCACGTCGGGGCTCTGAATGGTGTTGAAACCCGACACGAGGAACACCTCGGAGACCGCCGTGGCCACCCGGAGATCGGGGCTGATCACGAGCGAGCGATTGGGCGGATCGTTGGTGAAGATGATCCGGTTCGGATGCCTGGCCCGGTGCAGGCTGTCCCCGACCCGCACGGACGCGCCGGCGGGATACTGCACGATCAGATGGGGATCGGTGGTGTCGTGGTCGGCACTGCAGATCACCTCGACCGACGCCGGCAGCAGCCGTCGTACGTGGTCGTCGATCGAGACGAGGTGCACCGTGCTCGCCACACCGAGCCGATCGAGTGCGATCGCGGCTCGCACGCACGTGCCGCCGAGAGTGATGCGCTTGTCGAAGCGGGCGGCGAACTGCTCGAGGATGTCGGACGAGGCGACGAACCGCTCGCCCCCCGTGCCGTCGGCCAGGAAGGCGGCGAGGGTGCGCACCAGATCGCGCTCGGACTCGATCGGCGCCCGTCGGGAGAGCTCGGCGGGCTGGATGCCGTACCAGCCGATCAGCTCGTCGAGGCGGCGCTCGTTCCAGTCGATCTCGTAGTCGACGGTGCCGCCGAGCCCGAGCACGATCCTGTTGCTCATCAGTACAGTGTGGCCTTTCCGTCGGCCTCGAACAGGTGGATCTTGTGCTTCGCCGTCTCCTTCATGGCCTTGATCGACGGCGGCTGGATGGTGTTCGGTTCGCGCACTCCGCCGTCGGCGAGCACCTCTCGCATCTTCGAGTGGTAGGCGTGCTTGATGTCGCTGGAGATGTTGATCTTGTTGACGCCGAGTTTCACGGCCTCGGCGATCTCGTCGTCGGGGTTGCCGGATCCGCCGTGCAGCACGAGCGGGATGCCCGTGGCCACCTTGATCTCCTTCAACAGGTCGAGCTTGAGGGCCGGCTTCAACCACGACGGGTAGATGCCGTGCGAGGTGCCGATGGCCACGGCGAGACTGTCGACACCGGTCTCCTGGATGAAGCGCACCGCGTCATCCGGGTCGGTGTAGATGATCTCGACGGCGCCGTCTTCGGCCTCTTCGTCCATCTTGCCGATGGTGCCCAGCTCGCCCTCGACCGAGAGCCCCACCGTGTGGGCGGTCTCGGCCACGCGCTTGGTGAGAGCGGCGTTCTCGTCGAACGAGAGCATCGAGCCGTCGATCATCAACGACGTGAACCCGGCCTGGATGGCGACGAGCGCTTGATCGTAGCTCGCTCCGTGGTCGAGGTGGATCGTCACCGGCACCGACGCGCGGTGCGAGCGGGCGATGATGGAGGGCAGCAGGTCGGGGGTGATGTGACTGAGTTCATCGGGGTGGATCGCGACGATCAGCGGAGATTGCTCCGCCTCGCAGATCTCGACGATTCCGTTGAACATCGCCCAATCGCTGATGTTGAACGCCGGCACCGCGAAGTAGTTCTCATGGGCGACGGCGAGCAGATCTTTGCCTGTGATCAGCACTGGTGATTCTCCTTGTTATTTGTGGTTGGTAGAGGGGGGCATGTGGGCGTGGGGGATCAGCTCTTCACCGAGCCGGAGGCGAGTCCGCCCATGAAGTAGCGCTGGAAGAAGAGGAAGAGGATCAGCACCGGAACCGAGCCCAGGATGCTCATCGCCATGATCTCGTTCCACTGGTAGGAGTGCTGGCCCATCAACAGCTGGATGCCGATCGGCACCGTGCGCATGTCCTCGGTCTTCGTGAGGGTGAGAGCGAAGAGATACTCGTTCCAGGCGATCATGAAGGTGTAGATGCCCACCGAGACGATGCCGGGCACCGCGATCGGAACGAGCACCTTCCAGAGCGCGGTCATGGAGCCGGCGCCATCCATCCGCACCGCTTCGTCGAGTTCGCGGGGAAGGGTGTTGAAGTAGCCGGTCATCATGATGATCGCGTAGGGCAGCGTGAACACCATGTAGGTGAGGATGAGCCCGGGGTAGGTGTTGTAGAGGCCGAGCACGACGACCAGCCCGAAGTACGGGATGAGGAGGGTGATCGGCGGCACGGCCTGCACGCTCACGATCACCACGTTGATGATGCGCTTGCCCCGGAACTCGAACCGGCTGAAGGCGTAGGCCGCCATGATCGCCACGAACAGCGTGAGCAGCGTGACGGCGATCGCCACCACGTAGCTGTTCACGAAGAATCGCACTTTCGTGGGGTCGGTGAGGATGGAGAGGTAGGCGCCGAACGAGAAGTCCTCGGTGACGAGGCGCGGCGGGAACTCGAAGATCTCGCCGTTCGACTTGAACGAGCTGGAGAGCATCCAGAGGATCGGGAACCCGGCGAACATCGCACCGGCGACGAGGCCCAGGATGACGCCGACCTTCATGAGCAGGCGGTTGCGGTTGCGCTTGGTCATCGTCGTCATGTCAATCGCGGGCTCTCTGGTGGCGCACGTAGAAGACGGCGAGAACCATCGAGAGTGCGAGAACGAGGACGGCGCTGGTCGAGGCGAGGGCGAACTCGTAGCGACTGAACGCCAGCTTGTAGGTGTAGGTGCTGAGCATCTCGGTGACGTTGATGGGGCCACCACCGGTGGTCATCCAGATCAACGCGAACTGCTGCGAGGTCCAGATGAGGTCGAGCAGCAGCATGCTGATGATGATCGGCCTGAGCTGGGGGATGGTGACGCTGAAGAACTTCTGGATGCCGTTCGCCCCGTCGACCGTCGCGGCCTCGTAGAGGTCGTGCGGAATGCCCTGCAGCCCGGCGAGCAGGCTGATCATGAAGAAGGGATAACCGGCCCAGATGTTGATGAAGGTGACCGATCCGAGCGCGAGGTCGGGGTTGGAGAGCCATTCGACCTGTCCGCTGGCGATCCCTGTGGAGTCCAGCAGATAGTTGACGACGCCGTTCGGGCTGAGCAGCAACCGCCAGAGCACCGCGATGACGGCGGCGGTGAACAGCCACGGCAGGATGTAGACCGTTCGGAACAGGGCCTTCGTGAACCGGCTGAGCAGCTGGGTGTTGAGCATCATCGCGAAGGCCAGCCCCAGCACCAGGTGAGCCGCGACGCTCCCCACGGTGAAGACGACCGTGTTGATCACAGCGGTGTGGAACACCGGATCACCGAGCACCTCGGCGTAGTTCGCGAGCCACACCAATTCGGGGTGCTTGTTGGTGATCACGTTGTCGCTGAACGAGTAGCCGATCACCATCACGATCGGAACGATCATCAGCACGGTGATGAGCAGAGCGGTCGGAAGGATGAAGGCGTACGGTTCGCTGCCGCGGCGCGCCTTCGAGAATCGGCCGGGCGCTCGCAGGGTTCTGTCGACTGACGACGAGGTCATGCGGACTCCTCGAGATCGAGGGGCCGCGTCGCGGGATCACGATGGGGGGCGTCACCGCGACGCGGCCGGTTCGGAACTCCGAGCGGAGGCTCAGAGCAGGGGAGCGGCTAGAACTGCGATTCCCATTCCTTCTGAGCGTTCTCGAGCGTCTCGTCCACCGACTGGTCGCCGTTCAGCAGGCTCTGGAACTGGCCGTCGAAGCTCCGCATGAGGTCTTCGGCCACGGGCAGGCCCGTGAACTCGTTCGCGGGGTAGCCGGCCTTGTAGATGTCGAACGCGGTCTGGAACAGCGGGTCGCTGTTGGAGAAATCCGGCACCGACTTCGTGTTGCCGGGGAAGGCGTTCGCCACCGTGGAGAGCTCGGAGTTGACCTTCTCGCTCATCAGGTACTGCACGAGCTTGAAGGCTTCGGCGGGGTGCGCCGAGCTGTCGGAGACCCCGATGCCCCACGACGCGTAGGGAATGCCTCGTTCACCTGTGAAGCCGTCTTCGGCCGGGATGGCCGAGATGCTGAACTTCAGGTTCGGGTCGTTCTCGCGCAGCAGGTTGATGTGGGCGAGCGAGTCGATCATCATGCCGACCCGGCCGTTGCTGAACTCCTCGACCTTGTCCTGCTCCTTCATGGTGAAGGAGCCGGGAGCGATCGATCCGTCGTTCCACATGCCCTGCACGAACTCGACGGCGCTCTTCACGTCGTCGTTGGTGAGGTCGGGCTGGCCGTCTTTGAGCATCGATCCGCCCGACGCCCAGGTCCACGACATGACGTCGTTCTGGATTCCGTTGGGCGCTTCCTGGGAGAGCGGCAGGATCCAGCCGCTGGTGTTGTCGCCGAGCGCCGAGACCGCCTTGGCGGCGGCGGCGAACTCGGTGCGATTCGTGGGCGGCGCGCTGATGCCGGCCTTCGACAACAGGTCGTCGTTGGTGAAGAGGGGGTAGACGAAGTTGACGGCCGGGATCATGTAGGTCGATCCGTCGACCTGGATCTGGCTCGCCAGTTCGCTGTCGTCGAAGCCCGCGTCGGCCATCAACGCGCTGAGGTCGGCAAGAGCACCCTGCTTGGCGAAATCGCTCACCCAGGCGCCATCCAGTCCGACGACGTCGGACATGGTTCCGGCTGCGGCGCCGGCGAACAGCTGCTCCTTGGTGGAGGCGTACGGGCCGCTCAGCAGGTTGACCTTGATGCCGGGATTCTGGGCCTCGAAGTCGTCCATCATCCCGCGGAGAGCGCCTTCGGGGAGCTCGGGCTCCCACCATTGGGCGAACTCGAGAGTGACGGTGCCGTCGGAGGATTCCGACGATCCGGAGGCTGCGCAGCCGGCGGTGGCAGCGAGGGTGGCTGCTGTGGCCAGCACGCCAAGGAGGCGGAAGGTGCCTCGACGAGCGCGAGCGTCTTTGCTCATGATTCTCCATTCAGGACATCGCGCGGGAAATTGCGCTTTGATGCAGTATTCGAATCGTAGACCTCGAACAAAACTGCGTCAAGCTGCAAAAAACGGAGGCGAGAATGAGCCGTTCTTCTCAACTTTGTTCGACTTCTGTGCTACTTATTGCCGTATGAATGAATCACGACGGCTTCCGGCGGGGCGGAAAGCGGCCCTCGTCGAGGCGATCAATCTGCAGGGCCAGGTGACGGTCGCGGCCTTGGCCGAGGAGTTCTCCGTGTCGATCGACACCATCCGCCGGGACCTCGACCGGCTCGACTCCGACGGGCAGATCGTGCGCACCCACGGGGGCGCGCTGAGCCTCACCGCCGTGAGTCGCACCACCGACCGCGGCCTCGACGTGCGGTTGCGGGTGCAGGCCGCCGAGAAGGAACGCATCGGCGAACTGGCCGCCTCCATGGTGAGCGACGGTTCCGTGGTGATGATCAATGCGGGCACGACCGCGCTGGCGCTCGCGCGGGCATTGCGCAATCATCGGGATCTCACCATCGCCACGAACAACCTGCAGGTGCCGGCCGAGATCATGCCGACCGTGTTCCGCGACCTCTACGTCTTCGGCGGGTCGGTACGGTCGATCACTCAAGCCACGACGGGCCCGGTGAGCTTCAATCTCGGTCCGGGCGGCAGCGAGATCGACCTCCGCTGCGACGTGGCACTGATCGCTGTGGGGGCGGTGTCGGAGGACGGCTATTCGACCTCGAACCTCGGTGATGCGGCGATGATGGCCGACATGATGAGCCGCGCCGACCGGGTGATCGTGATGGCCGATTCCTCCAAGTTCGAGAGACGACTCTTCGCCCAGGTGGCTCCGTTGAGCGGCGCCGACGTGCTCGTCACCGACACGCTGCCGTCGCAGGCCCTGCAGCGGGCGCTCGCCGAGGGGGGCGTCGAGCTCGTCGTTCCCTGAGTGCGCCGCTCGGTCGCAGCGCGCCGCTCACGACGCGCTCGCCGGCTTGGCCAGGCTGGTCGCGACCACGTGCGAGCGCGCGTGCGCGACGGCGGCGGGGAGGTCGTCGAACAGATGATTCGGATGCCGGAGTGCCGTGACCACCCCGAGGCGTGTGGTGAGCGGCAGGTGCTCCGGCCGCACGCCTTTCACGAGCACGGTGACACCTCGTCGTTCGAGGTCGCGGACGAGTTCGGCCAGCGTGTGCGCTCCCGTCGAATCGAGCAGCTGCATCCGGGAGAGCCGGAGGATGACGACGGAGATGTCGTGCACGTCGTTGATCGTCTGCACCACCTTCTCGGCCGTTCCGAAGAACAGGGCGCCCTCGATGCGGAAGACGGCGATGCGCTCGTCGCCGGCCCTCACTGGTCCTTCCAGCACCTCCCGATGCACGCCACCGGAACCGGCCAGGTTGCGCAGGGCGAACAGAGCGGCGATCGCGAAACCGATGAGGACGGCGTAGATGAGGTCGACGCTCACGGTCACGAGTGCGGTCACGGTGAAGACCAGGGCATCGGCCCGGCTCGACCGGAAGATCGCGCGGATCGCCGGGACGGGGATCATCGTGACCGCCGTCACCATGAGCACGCCGGCGAGGACCGCCAAGGGGATGACACTCACCACTGTGCTCGCGGCGTAGACGATGACGAGCAGCACCAGGCTGTGCACGATCGCCGCCATTCGGGTTCGTGCACCCGACCGGGCGTTCACCGCGGTTCGCGCGATGGCACCGGTCGCCGGCATGCCGCCGAACAGGCCGGATGCGATCGAGGCGAGGCCTTGACCGAGGAGTTCTCGGTCGGGAAGGTAGTCGCCGGCGGTGGAGAGCGTCGACGCGACCCGGGCGGAGAGCAGCGACTCGATGCCGGCCAGTGCGGCGACGGTCGCCGCGGCGCCGAGCAGCGTCGGGAGGGACGACGGATCGACGCTCGGCAACGCGGGGGCGGGCAGCGCCGACGGCACGACGCCGATCCTGGCCACCGGCGCCTGGAGCAGCACGGCGGCCGCGGTGACCACCACCACGGCGAGGATCGAGCCCGGGAGGTGCCGGTGGATGCGCGGCGCGACCAGCATGATCGCGGCCACCGACACCGCGATCCCGATCGTCCAGATCGCGGTCGACGAGTCGATCCGCGTCATCGCCTCGACCGCTGCCACGGCGGCGTTGCTGCTGCCGCCCGGCGCGACCCCCACGACCGTCGGCACCTGCTGCAGGAAGATGATGACCGCGATTCCGAGGGTGAAGCCTTCGATCACGGGCCAGGGGATGAGCGCCACCACGCGGCCGAGGCGGGCCGTTCCCGCGACCACGAGGATTCCGCCGGCCAGGATGCACACGGGAGCCAGCGCGCCGATGCCCTGGTGCGCGATGATCGGTGCGAGCACGACCACCATGGCGCCGGTCGGACCCGACACCTGCAGGTTGGAGCCGCCGAAGACGGCGGCCACGACCCCGGCCACGATGGCGGTGATCAGCCCCGCTCCGGCCCCGGCTCCGGAGCTGACGCCGAAGGCCAGGGCGAGGGGGAGCGCGACGATGCCGACCGTCAGCCCGGCGACGAGATCGGCCCGCCAACTGCGCCGCAGACCGCGGTAGTCGTTCGCGGCCGGCAGGAACGAGCGGATGCGCGCGATCACCTCGCGCACGACGGTCCGTTCACCGAGCGGTCTCCGGCTCGAGCGAGGGGAGGTTGATCGTCGAGACCAGTCGGTCGTGCGTGGTCTCCAGGATCTCGGCGAGGAGGATCCGCGCCACGCGGAGCAGATCGGCCACCTGCGGATAGGCGAGCCGGTAGAAGACCTGGCTCGCACGCCGGTCGGCCAGAACCAGGTGGTGCTGCCGCAGAACGGAGAGATGCTGGGACATGTGCGAGGCCTCGAGGCCGGTCTCGGAGATCAGCTCGGCGACCGTGACCTCGCCGGCGGCGCTCAGCAGCTCGAGAATCCGCACGCGCACCGGATGCGCCAGTCCCTTGAAGAGGTTCGCCTTGACCTCATAGAGCGGCCGGCGCTCGTCGGACAAGAACGGTTGCATGGGCGGACTCCTCGATATGACGACTTGATGAATCTATCATTCAATCAATCCGCCAGCGACTCCTGGTCCTCACCCACCCGCCGGGATGTGGGCGCGCGTCACGCGCTTGCGGAAGACCCAGTAGGTCCAGCCCTGGTAGGCGAGAACGAGCGGCAAGGCGATCACGGCGACCCACGTCATGATCGTGAGGGTGTACTCCGACGACGAGGCGTTGGTGATGGTGAGGCTGTTGGCGGGGTCGTTGGAGGCCGGCATCACGTCGGGGAACAGGGCGAAGAACAGGCTCAGCACCGCGACCCCGATGGTGGCCGCCATGAGCCCGAACGAGAGACCTTCACGGCCCCGCGCGTTCGCGAGCACGGCACCGATGAGGGTCACCGCCGCGACCGCGGAGAGGAGGACGGATGCGAGGGTGCCGTAGGCGAGCGAGGTCCAGAGCAGGAACGCGGCGGCGACCACGATGGTGACCACACCGGCGCGGGTCGCGAGCCTGCGTGCGCGGGCCCG
>NZ_FNPZ01000002.1:574978-949525 GCF_900107435.1 Herbiconiux ginsengi | reverse complement strand
CCCCGCCCGCCACCACCCATCCCGCCCGCCACCACCCACCTCGACCGGAGGACACGATGACCACCCTCGACGCCCGCTCCCTGGGCTCCCTCGATCCCGCCGTCGCACGGCCCGGCTACGACCGCACCGCCGTGACGCCGGGCATCGTGCACTTCGGCGTCGGCGCCTTCCACCGGTCGCACGAGGCGATGTTCGTCGACCGTGTGCTCCGCGCCGGCGCCACCGACTGGGGCATCGTGGGGGTCGGCACCCTGCCCGGCGACCGCGCCATGCGCGACGCCCTCAGCGCGCAGGACGACCTCTACACCCTCGTCACCACCGCCCCCGACGGGGCTGTCGAGGTGCGCGTCATCGGTTCGATCGTCGACTACCTCTACGCGCCCGAGCGGCCGGATGCGGTTCTCGCCGCCCTGCGCGACCCCCGCATCCGCATCGCCTCGCTCACCATCACCGAGGGTGGCTACGGCATCAACGACGCGACCGGCGCCTTCGAACCGCGGGATGCCGCGACCCTCGCCGACCTCGACGCGCTTCCGGATGGCGCGGTCCCGACGAGCGCCCTCGGCTTCCTCGTGATCGGTCTCCGGGAGCGGCGTGACGCCGGAGCGACGCCGTTCACCGTCATGTCGTGCGACAACATCCAGGGCAACGGCCGGGTGGCCCGGGCGGCCGTGCTCGCGTTCGCGGCGCGGATCGATCAGGGCCTCGCCGATTGGATCGCCGCCGAGGTGAGCTTTCCGAACTCGATGGTCGATCGCATCACACCGGCCACCACCGACGCGGGCCTCGAGCGGGTGTCGCGCGAGTTCGGCGTCGACGACCGCTGGCCCGTGCTCTCCGAGTCGTTCGTGCAATGGGTGCTCGAAGACGACTTCACCGACGGCCGCCCCGACTTCGGCGCCGTAGGCGTGCAGCTCGTGGCCGACGTCGAGCCCTACGAGGTGATGAAACTGCGGCTGCTGAACGCCTCGCACCAGGCGATGAGCTACCTGGGCCTGCTCTCGGGCGCCACGTATGTGCACGAGGTGTGCCGCGATCCGCTGTTCGCCCGCTTCCTCCTCGGCTACATGAACGAGGAGGCCCGGCCCACGCTCGCCCCGGTGCCGGGCGTCGATCTCGACGACTACACGGCCGAGCTCATGCGCCGCTTCTCGAGCGAGGCCATCCGCGACACGCTGATGCGTCAGATCGTCGACGGCTCCGAGCGCATCCCGAAGTTCCTGCTGCCGGTGCTGCGCGAACAGCTGCGCACCGGCGGCCCGATCGAGCGCTCGGTGCTCGTGCTGGCGGCCTGGAGTCGCTTCCTCGAGGGCCGGGCCGACAGCGGCGGCATCCTCGAGCCGGTCGACAAGCGGCTCGACGAGCTGCGGTCGGCCGTGGCCGGCGAAGCGGATGCCCCGGGCTCGTTCCTCGACTACGCCCCCGTGTTCGGCGACCTCGGCTCCGACGAGCGCCTCCGCTCGGCGTTCGTCGCCGCACGCGCACGTCTGGCCGCCCTGGGCGCCCGCGGCACCCTCGAGGCCCTCGCGGGGTAGCGCGAAGTGCCGCCTCCTGCGCGTGGAGTGCGCGCTTTGCGCGACCTGGCGACGCTGGGGGCGCGTGGCTGGCCTGGGAGGTGCTCGCGGGGTAGCGCGAAGTGCCGCTTGTCGCGCGTGGAGTGTGCACTTAGCGCGACCTGGCGAGGGGCCGGGACGTCGATGTGCGGCGCTCAGCGCGGGTCGGCGTGGTCGTGCGAGGGGCCGTCCGCGAGGGCGAGCCGGAAGCCGCCGCCGGGCTGGAGCACGACCCGCAGCTGGAACAGGCCGTCGACCAGGAGGTCGGCGTCGAGCTCGTGCTCGTCGTGGGTGCCGACGATGCCGACCGTCGTGCATCCGGCCGCCCTAGCGGCGGCGAGCCCGGCGGGCGCATCTTCGAAGACGACGCAGTCCGTGGGGTCGACGCCGAGGCGTTCCGCGGCGAGCAGGAAGGGCTCCGGATGCGGCTTGCCGTGCGTGACGTCGTCGAACGTCACGCGCACGACGGGCGGGGTGAGGCCGGCCGCGCCGATGCGGTTGCCCGCGATGAGCCGCGTGCCGCTCGTGACGATGGCGCGCGCCGAATCGGGAAGCGAATCGAGGAGGGCGGCCGCGCCCTCGAGGGCTACCACGCCGTCGAGATCGGCGGCCTCGATCTCGGTCACGCGGGCGAGCGCCTCCGCGGCGAGGTGATCGGGGAAGCCAGCCGCGATGACCTGCGATGCCGGCCGCCCGTGACCGGACGCGAGCAGATCGGTCTCCAGCCCGTACTCCCGGCCGAGCTGCGCCCAGGAGCGGACGACGGCCGGTGTGGAGTCGATGAGCGTTCCGTCGAGGTCGAACAACGCCGCGTCGAAGGTGCGCGCGAAGACGGGGGAGTCGGTGGGCAGCGTCCGGCCGCCCCCGACGGATCGGGCACTGAGGTCCCGGTCCCTGTCGTCGCGGGCGCCGTCGTCGACACCGCTGCCGCCGGGGCTGCCGCTCTTGTCCGTGCTGCCGTTGTGGCGGCCGACGTCGCGGGCGCTGTCGTCGACGCCGCCACCGTCGTGGCTGCCGCCCCCGTTTGCGCCGCCACCGTCGTGGCCGCTGCCCCCGCCTGCGCCGCCGTCGTTGACGCGGCCGTCGTCGGCGCGTCCGGCTTCGACCCCGAGCCGCGCGAGCACATCGGCGAGCTGCTCGGCCGTCGGCCGCGACGCGTCGACGCCGAGGTGCGGCACGACGGGCGCGTGCCCGGCGGGCGGGTCGACGACGTGCGAGTCGCGGTCGGCGGACCGGAGCCGGCGTCGCTCGGCGAGCAGCTCCGGACTCGCGACGAGCCACACCACCACAGGCGCGCTCCCCGCCGCCTCGATCAGCTGCTCCCACTCCGGCCCGCCGAGCAGTTCGGCCGTGAACGGCGCCACGAGCACGGCGCTCCCGCCCGCGCGCACCTGGTCGGCCAGCGCGGCGCGCAGAGCGGCGTATCGGGCCGGCCGCACGAGCCCACGGAGGGCCGGATCGTTCCAGTGCGCGCCGCCTGCGAGCTCGGCGCCCAGACCCTCCAGCAGCGGGTTCGTGAGGGTGTCGAGATCGAGCAGAGCGGCACCGAGCGAACGGGCGAGTTCGAGGCCGAGGGTGCTCTTGCCGCTGCCCGCGGCACCGGCGACGACGACGATCATGCTGCTCCCGGGTTTATCGAATCGAGACCTGACGACCACTTGACAACGTTGTCGCCGTGTGGCCAGTATAGGCGGACAACGCAACGACGAGGTGCGGGACTTCTCACCTCGACGGTCATGACAACGCTGTCACTGGAGGTGGACAGAATGCCGAAGATCTCAGGATCTCGCCGCCCCGGCATCAAAGACGTCGCCGCCAGCGCGGGTGTCAGCATCAAGACCGTCTCGCGGGTCGTCAACGCCGAAGAGGCGGTGCATCCGGAGACCCGGGCCCGCGTTCTGCACGCCATCCAGGTTCTCGGCTACGTGCCCAACACGGCGGCGCGCTCGCTCAAGTCGGGCACCGGCGGCGCGATCGGCGTGGTCATCGACACCCTGGCCGACCCGTTCTTCGCCGCGCTCGTGAGCGCCATCGAGACCCGGGCGCTCACCGAGGGCCTCAGCGTTCTGGTGGCGTCGTCGAATCTCGACGCCGCCCAGGAGCGCGAACAGCTGCTCAGCCTCGTCGCCGGGCACCAGGTCGCGGGCGTGATCTTCGCACCGGTGGCTCCCGAACAGCCCTACCTCGACCCCTACCGCGCCGTCACGCCCGTGGTGGCCGTCGACCGCTCGCGTGCCGGCTACGACAGCATCGTGGTCGACGACTACGGCGCCACGGTGCTCGCCGTGCAGCAGTTCGTCGATCTCGGCCACGAACGCATCGCCTTCTTCGACCGCGACGAGCGCTTCTCCACCATCGAACGACGGATGAGCGGCTACCTCGACGTGCTGCGCGACGCGGGGCTCCCGTTCGATCCCGAACTCGTCTCCGAGACCATCGACGGCAGCCTCGACTACCGCAGCGAGGCCGACCGGCTGCTCGCCCTCGACCGCCCCGCCACCGCCTTCTTCGCCTCGAACGCGAAAGCCGCGATCGGTCTCACCGCCGCCCTGCACCGCACCCACCGTCAGGACACCGCGATGATCGCCTTCGGCGATTTCTCCTTCGCCGACGTGGTGCGTCCCGGAGTCAGCTGCATCGACCAGGATCCCTTCCTGATCGGCAACGCGGCGATCGAGCGCCTGCTGGCTCTGCGTGAATCGCCGTCCGGTGAACCGCGCGAGTGGATCGTGCCCACCGCCCTGCTGCAGCGCGGCTCGGGCGAGATCGCCGCCCCGCTGCCCGCCCGGGCAACCGCCTCGGCATCCGGAGCAGCACCCGCATCCGGAGCAGCACCCGCATCCGCATCCACCACCACGACCCGAGGAGACGCCCGATGAAGCCGGCTGTCCTGGCCCCCAATCTGATCGACCACTTCTACCGAGGTGGCGACCGGATCGCCCGCCTGCGCGGCATCGAGCAGACCAGCGACTTCCAGCCCGAGGAATGGCTGGCAGCCACCGTCTCGCGCGCCGGACAGGGTGACATCGGCCTGGCCCGCACCGAAGACGGCGAGCTGCTGCGCGACCTCGTCGCGGGCGACCCGGCGGCCTGGGTGGGCGCGGATCACGCCGACGCGGCGAACGCCTCCGACACCGGCGTCCTGGTGAAGCTGCTCGATGCCCGCCAGCGCCTCCCCGTGCACGTGCACCCGTCGCGCTCCTTCGCCGCGAGCCACCTCGACTGCCCCTACGGCAAGACCGAGGCGTGGTTCGTGCTCGACGCCGAGCCCGGCTCGGCGGTGCACCTGGGGTGGAAGGAGGCCGTCGACCGCGACGAGCTCGACCGGCGACGCGACGCGCAGGACTCCGAATGGATGCTCTCGCGGATGAATCGGATCGAGGTCTCCCGCGGCATGGGCGTGCTCGTACCCGCCGGAACCGTGCACGCCATCGACGCCGGCATCTTCGTGGCCGAGGTGCAGGAGCCCACCGACTTCTCGATCGTGCTCGAATGGTCGATCACCACCTCGACCCGCGAGGAGTCGCACCTGGGACTCGGCTTCGACGCGGTGATGCCGGCCGTTTCCACCGATGCCCTCGGCGCAGGCGCGCTCGCCGCGCTGATCAGCCGTTCCGACCTCGACGCCCGCGGCGACCAGGCCGTGAGCCTGCTCGCCCCGGCCGCCGACCCCTACTTCCGGGTGCTGCATGCGGCTCCCGGAACCGGCGGCGTCCCGATCGCCGCCGGGTTCTCCGTAGTGCTCGTGCTCGCCGGCGACGGCGTGCTCGCGGGCGACGAGGAGTTCCCCGTCTACAGCGGCCAAGCACTCGCCGTCCCGGCCGGATTCGGCGCCTGGGAGGTTCGAGGGCCGGCGAGCGTGCTGGTCGCCGCCCCCGGCATCGGCTGGCCCCGATCACTCGCCGAAGGGACGGTCGCATGACCCGCGCCCGACGAGACGGACAACAGGAGCATCCCCTGACCATCACACAGACCCACCCGCAGGCCGAAGACGGCCGGAAAGGAGTGAACTGACATGAGCACACCGGTATTGGAGGCACGAGGCATCTCCCGGGCGTTCGGACACGTCCGTGCGCTCGACGACCTCGACTTCGAGGTCTACCCCGGCGAAGTCACCGCCCTGATCGGCGACAACGGCGCCGGCAAGTCCACCCTGGTGAAAGCCCTCTCGGGCAACCTCGCCATCGACACGGGCACCATCACGTTCGAGGGCGAGGAGATCCAGCTCACCACACCGATGCAGGCGAGCGCGCTCGGCATCGAGACCGTGCACCAGGATCTCGCCCTCGCGCCCCACCTCGACCCGGTGCAGAACATGTACCTGGGTCGCGAGGTGATGAACAAGGGCATCGCCGGCTTCTTCGGAACCATGAACACGAAAGCCATGGCGAAGGAGTCGCGCCGCGCCTTCGACGAGCTGGGCGCCACCGTGCGCTCGCTCACCTCGCCCGTCGGTTCGATGTCAGGCGGTCAACGCCAGGCCATCGCCATCGCCCGTGCCGTGCACTGGGCGAACAAGGTGGTGTTCCTCGACGAGCCCACCGCGGCCCTCGGCGTGCGCCAGACCAAGAACGTGCTCGAGACGATCCGCCGCGTTCGCGACAAGGGCATCGCCGTGGTCTTCATCAGCCACTCGATGCCCCACGTGATGGAGGTCTCCGATCGCATCCAGGTGCTCCGGCTCGGCCACCGCGCCGCGTCGCTCGACGCCAAGGACACGAACATGGAAGAACTCGTCGGCCTGATGACCGGCGCGAGCACGAGGGGTGCAGCATGAGCGACGACGTGAGAGAAGACGACATCAAGAAGGCCGAGTTCGGACCGGAAGCCGGGCCCGAGACGATCTCCATCAACATGGCCGTCGAACGGGAGAGCAAGAGCCGGGTGCCGCGGATCTTCAAGGCGCAGGCGTTCCAGATCTTCATCGTTCTGATCGTCATCGTCATCATCTTCAGCATCATGGCGCCGAACACCTTCGCGCAGCTGTCGAACCTGCGCCTCGTGGTGCAGAACGCCTCGATCCTCGGTGTGCTCGGTGTCGGCATGACCTTCATCATCATCACCTCGGGCATCGACCTCTCGGTCGGCTCGGTGCTGGTCTTCTCCGGCGTCGTCTCGGCGATGGTGATGCGGGCCGTCGGCGGCGACGGCTGGGGGGTGGCGACCATCGGCATCCTGGTGGCGATCGCGTCGGGCCTGGCCTGGGGAATCTTCAACGGCCTGCTGATCTCGAAGGCGAAAGTGCCGCCCTTGATCGTGACGCTGGGTTCGCTCGGTATGGCCCTGGGCCTCGCGCAGATCATCACCGGCGGTATCGACATCCGCCAGGTGCCCTCGGTGCTGACCTCCACGATCGGGTACGGCAACGTGCTCGGCGGCATCCCGATCATCTCGGTGATCGCCCTGGTCGTGATCCTGATCGGCGCGTTCGTGCTGCACAAGACCAAGTTCGGTCTCTACACCTACGCGATCGGCTCGAGCGAGGAAGCCGCGCGCCGCGTCGGCGTGAAGGTCGACCGGCACCTCATCAAGGTCTACGGGATGTCGGGAGCGCTCGCGGGTGTCGCGGGCATCCTCTCGCTCTCGCAGTTCAGCACCACCGCGATCGCGGGTCAGTCGCAGACCAACCTGAACGTCATCGCGGCGGTCGTCATCGGCGGAACGTCGCTCTTCGGCGGTTACGGAACGATCTTCGGCACCGTCGTGGGTCTGTTCATCCCCGCCGTGCTGCAGAACGGCTTCGTCATCACCGGCGTGCAGCCGTTCTGGCAGCAGGTCGCGGTCGGCGCCGTGCTGATCGCCGCGGTCTACGTCGACCAGGTCAGGCGGGCCTCCGCGGCCCGCGGGGCCTCCACAAGCCTCTGGCGGCACTTCTTCGCCAGAAGGAAGAACACATGAGAACAGCATCAAGGAATTCAGCACCAACCCTGAATGCATCACTAGTAGAAGAAGGACAGGTATCACGATGAAGTGGAACAAGAAGGCTCTCGGCGTCGTCGCCCTGACCGCGGCGGCCGGCTTCGCTCTGGCGGGCTGCTCGAGCGGAGGCGGCGACTCGACCTCGACCGACAGCGCCAGCGGCGGCTACAAGATCGCGTTCGTGCAGGGTGTGGCGGGCGACGAGTTCTACATCTCCATGCAGTGCGGCATCGAAGCCGCGGCCAAGGAGGCCGGCGCCACGGTCACCACCCAGGGTCCGGAGAAGTTCGACCCGACCCTGCAGAAGCCGATCGTCGACTCGGTCGTCGCATCCAAGCCGGATGCGCTGCTCGTCGCCCCGACCGACGTCACCGCGATGGAGGCCCCGCTGAAGGCGGCCGCCGACGCGGGCATCAAGGTCGTGCTGGTGGACACCACGGTCGACGACCCGTCGTTCGCCGTGTCGGCCATCGCATCCGACAACGTGGGCGGTGGAAAGGCTGCATTCGAGGCCATCCAGCAGGCGCACCCCGATGGCGGCAAGGTGCTCGTCGTCTCGGTCGACCCCGGCATCTCCACCACCGACGCTCGCGTCGAGGGCTTCCAGAAGGCCGCCGAAGCCGCCAGCGGCTTCGACTACCTCGGCGTGCAGTACAGCCACAACGAGCCGGCCACCGCGGCCGAGATCGTGACCGCTGCTCTGCAGAAGGACCCTGACATCGTGGGTATCTTTGCCGCGAACCTGTTCGCCGCCGAAGGAACCGCGACCGGTGTCCAGCAGGCCGGCAAGCAGGACCAGGTGACCATCGTCGGCTTCGACGCCGGGCCCGCCCAGGTCGAGCAGCTGAAGGCCGGTACGGTTCAGGCGCTCGTCGCCCAGGAGCCGGCCACCATCGGCAAGGACGGCGTCGAGCAGGCCATCGCGGCGCTGAAGGGTGAGACGACCGAGCCGGAGATCCAGACCGGATTCACCATCCTCACGAAGGACAACATCGACGGTGAGGGAGCGGACGCGGTCTACAAGTCGAGCTGCTAGCCAGCTGCCGGGGGCGCCGTGCTTCGCGCGACGTCCCCGGGTCGCGCCGGTCCTTGCCCGGCGCTCCGCGACATGTTCGGCTTCGGTCGCAAGCGGCCGAGGCCTCACCCTGGGTCGTCGAAAAAGGCCCGCAGCTTTCATTGCCCTTCCCAGATCGATCGGGACGGGAATAAGGCCTGCGGGCCTTTTTCGACGACCGAGAATGGCCCGCGGGCGTCATTGCGCTTCCCAGAACGATCGGGACGGGAATGTTAACTGCGGGCCTCTTTCGACGGCCCAGAAGGCTCGCGGCCCTTCGTTGCGCTTCCCAGATCGATCGGGACGGGAATGCTGGCTGCGGGCCTTTGTCGACGGTCGGGAAAGGCCCGCGGGCTTCGTTGCGCTTCCCGGATCAATCGGGACGGGAACGCTGGCTGCGGGCCGCGCTCGACGACCCGGGGTGAGCGCGCGGCCGGAGGGTCCGACCGCAGGCCGGGCCCTCCGACCGCACGCGAACATGTCGCCTCGCGCCGCAGTAGCGGCGGCGCGAGCAATGAGCGCCCGACAGGCCGAAGGCCTGCCGGGCGCGGAGAATATGGCGAGCCAGTCCCCGGTCAGCTCAGGCCACCAGCTCCAGCAGCCGCCGCACCTCGGCGGCCACCGCGTCACGGGCCGGCCCGAGGTACTTGCGCGGGTCGACCAGCACCGGGTCGCCGTCGAGGATCTCACGGATGCGCCGGGTGAAGATGCCGTTGATGTGGGTGGAGATGTTGATCTTGCGCATCCCGTTCCCCACGGCACGCACCAGGTCGGCATCGCTCACGCCGCTCGACCCGTGCAGCACGAGCGGCACCGGAACGGCCGCGGCGAGCTCGGCGATGAGGCCGAAGTCGAGCGTGGCACTGCGCGACGTCATGGCGTGCGAGCTGCCGACGGCAACGGCGAGCCCGTCGACGCCGGTCGCCGCCACGAAGGCGGCGGCCTCGGCCGGATCGGTGCGCACACCGGGCGTGTGCGCTCCGCCCTTGCCGCCGATGGCGCCGAGCTCGGCCTCCACCCAGACGCCGCGTGCCTGTGCGGTGCGGGCGACGGCCGCCGTGCGGGCGATGTTCTCGTCGTCGGGCAGGGTGGCCGCGTCGAACATCACCGAGGTGGCTCCGAGCTCCACCGCCTCGAGCACGAGCGCCTCGTCTTCGGCATGATCGAGGTGAACGGCGGCGTCGACGCCCGCTCCCTGCGCGAGCGTCAGCGTGGCGGCCAGGATCGGCGCCAGCCCCCGGTGGTAGCGGGCGGCGTTCTCGGAGATCTGCAGCACCACGGGCCGGCCGGCCGCCTCCGCACCGCGCACGATGGCCTCCGCGTGCTCGAGCTGGATCACGTTGAAGGCGAGCACCGCGCGCTCGCGGTTCAGGATGTCGCCGGTGGAGACGAGGGTCATGACGGGGGTCCTCTCAGGGGTGGGGCGGGAGCGGGGCGAGCACGAGACCCGGCCCGTCGGCGGCGACCGCATCGGCTGTCGCCGGGTCGAGCCGGGAATCGGTGACGACCAGGTCGAAACGGTCGAGGCCGGCGAATCGGCACAGCGACCGGCTGCCGAACTTGGTGGCGGTGACGGCGAGGATGCGCCGGGAAGCGGCCGCGAGCATCCGTCGCTTCACCGCTGCTTCCTCCGGCAGCGTCGTGAATGCGCCCTCGCCGGCCACCACCCCGTTCGCGCCGAGCACCGCCACGTCGGCGTGCAACTCGGCGAGCCGCTGCTCGGTCCAGGGGCCGACGACCCCCTGCGTCACGGGGCGCACCGCGCCGGGGAGCGCCAGCACGGTCATGGTGGGGTGCGGCCCGAGCAGGGCCGCGACCGGCAGGCTGTTCGTGACCACCACGATCGACCGCGGGGTGGGGATGTCGGAGGCGAGCAGGGTGGCGATCTCCAAGGTCATCGATCCGGAGTCGAGCAGCAGCACCCCCTCGTCGGGGAGCTCGGCCACCACCGCTCGGGCGACGGCCCGGCGTTCGTCGGACTCCGCGAGGCCGCGCTGCTGGAGGGTGGGCTCGAAGGGGGCGCGCGGCAGAAGCACCGCGCCGCCATGGCGCCGGCGGAGGAGTCCGCGCCGTTCGAGGGCGCCGAGGTCGCGGCGCACCGTTTCGGCGGTGACGCCGAGCGACTCGCTCAGCTCCTGCACGCCGACCTCGCCGGCGTGCGCCCGGGCGGCGGCCAGGATGGCGGCGTGGCGCTCCGCTGGGTACATCGTGTCTCCGTCGCTCGGTCGGTTCGTGCACACTCTACCCGAATTAGTCCGTATAGCCCTCCAGAAGTGACCGAATGAGTTGGTATGCTGAGGCAAACAGACGGATTCGGGCGAAACGCGCATCCGTTGTCCTCGATCGGAGAGAGACCTCATGGCTTCAGATCGCATGGCGCGCTACGTGCTCGGTGTCGACGCCGGGCAGACCGCGGTGAAGGCGGTGGTGCACGACGAGCGCTTGCGGGCGGTGGGTGTCGGCCGGCGGTCGAGTCCGGTCGACCGCAGCGTGCCCCGCCACGCGGAACGTCCACAGGATGCGCTGTGGAGCGCGGCGGCGGAGGCGATCGCCGAGGCGGTGGCGGCGTCGGGCGTCGATCCGCAGCAGATCGTGGCGGTGGGCATCGCCGGGCACGGTGACGGCCTGCATCTCGTCGACGCGGCCGGGGCGCCGGTCGGCCCGGCCATCACCGCGATGGATTCGCGGGCCCACGCCGAAGCCGACGAACTGTCGGCCGACCCCGAGCGGATGCGCGTGGTGCTCGAGCGCTCCGGCCAGGAGCCGACACCGGGAGCCGCGGGCAACCTCCTGCGCTGGCTGCTGCGGCACGACCCCGAGCGGGTGCGGGCGGCGGATGCGATGCTCTTCTGCAAAGACGTGATCCGGTTGCGGCTGGCCGGCGGCATCGCCACCGACTACTCCGACGCCACCGCCTCGTTTCTCGACACGGCGACCGCGAGCTGGAGCCCTGAGGTTCTCGAGGCCTACGGGCTGCCCGCCGACCTGATGCGGCTGCTGCCGCCACTGCATTCGAGCGGCGACATCGTGGGCCACGTGCTGCCCGCGGCGGCGGAACTCACGGGGCTGGCGGTCGGCACGCCTGTGGTGGCGGGGATGCACGACGTGCAGGCCGCGTCGATCGGCATGGGCGCACTCGTGCCGGGCCGGCTGGCCCTGGTGGCCGGGTCGTTCAGCACGAACGGGGTCACCACCACGCGCCCCGACGTCGATCCACGCTGGCAGTCGCGGCTCTCCATCCGGCCCGACCTGCGCATCGCCATGTCGACCTCGGCAACGGCCTCGCCCTCGCTCGACTGGGTGCTGCGCCTCCTCGGCGTGCGCGACGACGCGGCGCGCGACAGGTTGTTCGCCGAGGCGGCCGCGCTCGATCCGCAGGAACAGGTGCCGCTCGTGCTGCCCTTCCTCTTCGACTCGCCGCTCGGCGCCGCGAGCTCGGCCGCGCTCGCGGGGGTGCGGGGTTGGCACACGCCGGCGCACGTGCTGCGCGGAACGCTCGAGGGCATCGTGCTGATGCACATCTGGCACACCCGGGCCCTCGGCGAGCGGTTCGACTGGGAGGAACCCGTGGTGCTCGGCGGCGGCATCGCCCGGGCTCCGCTCTACGTGCAGCTCGTGGCGAATGCGCTGCGCTCGCCGGTGACGGTGGTGCAGAACGAGGAGGCGGGCGCCTTCGGGGCGGCCGCGGTCGCGGGCACCTCGGTGGGGCTGTTCGCATCGGTCGAGGCCGCGCAAGAACTCGTGGAGCGCTCGGTGCCGGTCGTGCCGACCGCGGAGTCGGCGGGCTACTGGGCGGGCGTCATCCGCTCCTTCGACGAGGCGACCGAGGCGCTCGGCCCCTGGTGGGCGGCACGGGCGCGGGAGGAGGCGGCACAGGCGGCAGGGGATGTGGATGGCGTCGAAGCGGCCGGCTCGGGCGAGGGCGGCGCATGACCTCGGCGACACCGACCAGTTTGGGCACCGGTCAGAAGACTTCCGGCCCGACGCCGGGCGCGAGCAGCGCGGTGCGGTCGCGTCGCGCCGGAATCCTCGCATCGCTGGCCGACGCCGGCCGGGTCGAGGTGGGCGAGCTCGCCCGCACGCTGGGCGTGGCCGAGGAGACCGTGCGGCGCGACCTCCGCTCGCTCGAAGCCGCAGGCCTCCTGGTGCGCGCGCACGGGGGAGCGATTCCGCCGGGAGCGGATGGCGCGGTAGTGGCGGCGGCCCCGGATGCGTCCGACGCTGCCGAGAGCATCCGTGCGCTGGCCCTCGCCGTTCTCGAGCTGCTGCCCGACCATGCTGGTGTCTACCTCGACGGTGGACCGGTGGGCGAGGCCCTCGCGGCGATGCTGCCCCCCGGACGGGGAATCCGCATCGTCACCGCCTCGGTTCCGGTCGCGCTGGCGGCCGCGGCAGTGCATGAGCCGTCCGAGATCCACCTGCTCGGAGGCGCCGTGGGCGCCGACGGCGGCGCCACCGGGGTGTGGGCTCGCGACCTCGCCGCGACGCTGAGCCTCGACCTCGCCGTGATCGAACCCACCGGCCTCGGCGCGAACGGACGGGTGCTCGCCGTGGATCCGGATCGCGCGGCCGTCACCGAATCCGTCGCGGCGGTCGCCGGGAGGGTGCTGCTGATCGGCGGTTCGCATGGCCTGTCCGCCGCGGGTCTCGCCGGCTCGATCCCGCTCGCCGCAGTGGACGAGGCCCTGCTCGACCCCGCATCCGCGACGCGCGACCTCCTGCAGCGCCTCGCCGAAGATGGCGTGGCGGTGCGCGTTGTCGAGGGCGGCACGGTCGTGCGCGTCGAACGCGGCGACGACGTGCGCGACGTCGCCGAAACCATGGATGCGCACCCCACCGAAGGAGTGCCCGCATGAGCGGCATCGTGACCCTGACGCCCGCACCGGCGATCGATCTCACCTACCACCTCCCGCACCTCGCCCTCGGCGAGGTCAACCGCGCCACCGCTGTCAACACCGAATTGAGCGGCAAGGGTGTGAACGTGGCCCGGGCCGTCGCGCTCTCCTCCGTGCCCGTCTCGGCCGTGCTCGCTCTCGGAGCGCAGGGGGCGGCGCTCGCCGAACAGGGCGGATTCGCAGGCCTGATCGCGGGCGTGCCCGACGAGGGTCGCACTCGTGTGAACACGACGCTGCTCGACGCATCCGGAGTCACCACCAAGGTGAACGAGGGGCCGGTGCCCGTCGACGCCGGCCTCTGGGCCGCCCTGGTCGAGCGCACCGAGTTCGAGTTGGAGCGCCTCGACGCCGAGTGGCTCGTGATCTCCGGATCGATCCCGCCGCTGGCCGGGTCGGGGCGGCCGGTGCCGTTCCTCGATCTGGTGCGTCACGCATCCGCTCGGGGCGTGCGCGTCGCGATCGACACGGCGGGGGCGGCGTTGCGCGACGTGACCGCCGATCTCGGGCCGGTCGCGCTGATCAAGCCCAACACCCACGAGCTCGCCGAGCTCACCGGCGTCGCCTTGCGCACGATCGGCGATGTGACGGATGCCGCCCGGCGCCTGCACGAGGCCGGCTGCGAGTTCGTCTACGTGAGCATGGGCGCCGACGGTGCCCTCTGCGTCTCGGCGGCCGGGGTGCATCACGCCAAGGCGGTGGCCACCGTCGTCAACACCGCCGGTGCGGGCGATGCCTCGCTGGCCGGGTTCCTGGTGGGATCGTCGCGCCCCGACGGCACGGTCGACGTTTCCGCCGGCCTGCAGCTCGCGGCCTCTTGGGGAGCGCTCGCCGTCTCCCAGGCCACGACCCTGCTCTCCTCGGTAGCCGAGGCGCCCCCGGCGACCCTCACCGCGCATCCCGACCCCGCGACCCCTCTCACCGAGCCCGCCACCCCCTGAGACCCCTCGCCGACCCGTCACTTTCTGCCGCTCAGACCGCGCCAGAGCGACAAGAACTGACGGGTCGGTGTCGATGGGCGGGTCAGAGGATGCGCGGCACCGTCGAGCGATAGGGATCGAGCCGGGGGTCGGCGGGGTCGAGCTCCGTCACCAGCACGTCGATCCGATCGAGCGTGAGCGCCCGCACCCGCGCCCGCGACTGCAGCTTCGAGGCGTCGACCGCGAGAATCACCGAGGCCGAGGCCCGGGCCATCGCATCCTTCACCGCCGCTTGCGCCAGGGTGCTCTCGCTGGTGCCGCTGTCGCCGTGCACGCCCAGCGCGGAGAGGACCGAGCAATCGAAGTGGAAGGCCGAGAACGCCGAGATCGTGAGGGCGCCGACGAGGCTGAGGTTCTGCTCCTCACGCTCGCCACCCGTGAGGTAGCTTCGCACGTTCGGCTTGCGGGCGAGGGCGTCGAAGGCGCTGAGCCCGTTGGTCACCAGGGTGAGCCCGCTGGTCGCCGGCACCGCGTCGGCGAGCACGTAGGCCGTGGTGGAGGAGTCGAGGCCGACCGCTCCGCCGTCGGGCAGGAGGGGCAGGATCTTCGCGGCGATCCGCTCCTTCGCCCGCAGATTGCGGCCCTGGCGTGTGCCGAACGCGTCGATCTGCACGGGAACGATTCCGCCGCGCACCCGGCGCACCCGGCCCGCGCTCTCGAGCAGCTCGAAATCGCGGCGGATGGTCATCGGATGCACGCCCCACATCGCAGCGGCCTCCGCCAGCTGCAGGCTGCCGCGCTCGTCGGTGAGTTCGAGCAGGGCGGCACGGCGCGTCTCGCCGTCGAGGGTGCCCTTCAGTGCCATGCCGTGCTCCTTCGTCGAATGGATCGGATGCCGATCCCACCGTGCCGGATTCCCACCTTGCCGGATCTTGTTCGTCAATGCTACATTTCACAAGAAATAACATCGCGTGCGGCGCACCGGGTGCCCGGGCCGTGCCGCCACCGTTCACGAGGGAGTGACATGCCTGCTGCCGCATCGTCCTCGCGTGCCTACGCCGCCGTCGACCTCGGCGCCACGAGCGGCCGTGTGATGCTCGGCACGGTCGAGGCCGGTGAGGTGCGGATGACGGAGGTGCACCGTTTCGCGAACGGCCCCCACGCCGATTCCCTGCGACCGGGCGCCACCTTGCGTTGGGACGTCGAGCGGCTGTTCGACGAGACGCTCACCGGTCTCGCGGCGGCCGCACGCGCCGCCGCAGCGGAGGGTCGTGTGCTCGCGGGCATCGGCGTCGACAGCTGGGGCGTCGACTACGGCCTGCTCGATCCCGCACCCGTCCCGGCCGCCGACGCCGACACCCGGGCTACCGCGGGTGTCGGGGCCGTCGACATCCCGGGCCGCGACGCGGACACCCTGGCGCCCACCGCGGTCGGGGCCGCGGCCATCCCGGCCCGCGACGCGGACACCCTGGCGCCCACCGCGGTCGGGGCCGCCGCCATCCCGGCCCGCGTGCTCTCGGGTCACGTCGATCACTATCGCGGCGCCGATCCCGCCGGCCCCGCGGATGCGGCCATCGCGATCCCCGCCGACCGCGTCTACGCGATCTCGGGTGTCCCCGCGCAGCCCATCAACACGTCCTACCGCCTGCGTGCCGAGCTGCTCCGTGGCGCGACCGGCGGCACTCTGCTCCTCGTGCCCGACCTCTGGGTGTTCCTGCTCACGGGCGAGGTGGGCGCCGAGCGCACCATCGCGTCGACCACGCAGCTGCTCGACGCCCGCTCGGGTGAGTGGTCGCCGGAGCTCATCGACGGCTGGGATCTCGGTGGCTTCACCTTTCCCGATCCGCTCGCGGCCGGTTCTCCCGCGGGCGTCACGCTCCCGCAGATCACCGAGCGGATCGGCAGCGCTGCCCCCGTGCCGGTGTTTCGCGTGGCCGAGCACGACACCGCCTCGGCACTGGCTTTCGCCGAGCCGGATGCCGCGCAGCTGCTGGTCTCGAGCGGCAGCTGGTCGCTCGCCGGCCTGTGCCTCGAGGCGCCCGGGCTGAGTCGCGAGGCCCGCGAGGCGGGATTCACGAACGAGAGCGGGGTCACCGGATCGACTTTGCTGCTGCGCAACCTGGCCGGGATGTGGCTGTTGGTGGAGTGCGCGCGGCAATGGTCGGACGAGCTCGGACATCCGCTCGATCCGATCGCCCTGGTTCAGGAGGCGGCGGCGCGCGGTGACCTCGCAGCACCCGTCTTCGACGTCGGTGACGAACGCCTGCTCGCCCCGGGTGACATGCCCGAGCGCATCGCCCGGCTGTGCATGGAGTCGGGACAGGCGCCGCCCGACGGGATGCTCGGAACGGTGCGCAGCATCGTCGAGAGCCTGGCCGCCGCCTACGCGGAAGCGGCGCGAGCGGTCTCGCGGCTCACCGGATCGCCGGTGCGCGGCGTGCGGATCGTCGGCGGCGGATCGCGCAACGAGCTGCTCTGCCGCCGCACGGCCGAGCTCACCGGACTGCCCGTGATCGCCGGCCCCGCGGAAGCGTCGGCGTTCGGCAACCTGGCGGTGCAGCTCGTCGCGGCAGGGGAGTTCTCGAGCCTGGCGGCCGTGTACGTCGCCGGCGGAGCGGCCGGTGGCGGTATCGCGCAGTACGAGCCGTCGTCGCGACCGCGGCACCCCGACCCCCTCACCGAAAGGACGACGGCGTGACGAATTCCCCCGCGCTCGGTGACACTGCGGCCGGCGGCACCGCGCTCAGCGACGCTGCGCCCCGCGACGTCGCGGCCGGCGGCCCCGCACCCGGCGACGCGGTGACCGGCGGCAGCGCGACGACGGACAGTGCCACCGCCGCTCTCGTCGAGCTCTCCCGTCAGCTCGGCCGGCCGGATCGACGCTGGGCCGTGCTCGCGGAGGGCAACGCCTCGGTCACGCTCGGCGATGGGCGGATGCGCGTGAAGGCCTCCGGGGTGTCGATGGCGATCGCCGAGCCGGGCGACTTCGTCGAGATGGACACCGCCGCGGTGCTGCGGCTGGTGGACGCGGCGGAGGAAACACATCCGGATGACCGTGGCGCCGGCGACCTCGGCGACGCCGTCACCCGCCCCGCCACCGACACCACCGCCGACGACGAGGCCGTGCGCGCGCTCTTCGCCGCGGCCTCCCCGGGTGGACGCCGCCCCTCGGTCGAGGCCCTGCTGCACGCGGTGTGCCTCGACCTGCCCGGTGTCGACGCGGTCGGGCACACGCATCCGGTGCCGGTGAATGCGTTGCTCTGCTCGCCGCTGGCGTCGTTGCTGGTCGACGGATCGCTGTTCCCCGACCAGATCGTGGTGCTCGGCACCGATCCGCTGCTCGTGCCCTACCTGGACCCCGGCCTGAAGCTCGCCCGAGCGGTACGACGGATGCTCCGCGACCGTATCGCGGCGACGGGGGCGGCTCCGAAGGTGGTGTACCTGCAGAACCACGGGATGTTCGCCCTCGGTGCGAGCACCGCCGAGGTGCTGCAGGTCACCGAGATGGCGGTGAAGGTGGCGGAGGTGATCCTCGGATCGCTTCCCGCCGGCGGCCCGGTCTTCCTCCACGCCGCCGACGTGGCGCGCATCGACACCCGCCCCGACGAGCTGCTGCGACGGGCGGCGCTGGCCGCGGCGACCGCGGCACCCGCGCCTGTCGTCGCCCCGACCGGTCCCGCCCGCACCTCTGGATCCACCACCCCCGACACCCTTACCGACCGCACCCCGGATGGAGCGATCCGATGACCATCACTGACGCACCGGGCGGCCGCATGCAGGGCCGCGTGGCTCTCATCACCGGCGCCAGCTCCGGCATCGGGCGTTCCTACGCCCACGCGCTCTCCGCCGAAGGCGCCGAACTCGTGCTCGTCGGCCGCTCGGAGGAGCGGCTGCGCCTCGTGTCCGACGCCCTGCCCGGACCCTCGCGCATCGTGGCCGGCGACGTGTCCCGTGCCGCCGTCTCCGAGGAGGCGGTGCGAGTGGCGCTGGCCGAATTCGGCCGCCTCGACGACGTGCTCGCGAACGCCGGACTCTACACGGGCGGCGACTTCGTCGACACCGATCCGGCGACCATCGAGCACCTCGTGTCGGTGAACGTGTTCGGAGCCATGGCCACCGTGCGCGCTGCGCTGCCGCACCTCATCGCGGCGGGAACGGGCGACGTGCTGGTGACGAGCTCGGTCTCGGGTCACCAGGACATCCACTGGGAACCCGTCTATTCCGCCACGAAACACGCGATGCAGTCGTTCGTGCACACCCTGCGGCGGCAGCTGGTGGGCTCCGGAGTGCGGGCCGGTGCGGTGGCGCCCGGTGTGGTGCTCAACGAGCTGTGGGGATTCGCGGAGGGCGCCGACGGCGTCGCCCAGAAGGTGGGCGACCGCACCGGCATCCGCTCCGAGGATGTCGCCGACGCCGTGCTGTTCATGCTGACCCGTCCGCGGCACGTCACCATCCGCGACCTCGTCATCCTGCCGACCGACCAGGAGATCTGATGGGCCCGGTGCTGAGCGCCCGCATCCGGTCGGTCCGCACCTGGCCTACGCGTACCTGGCCCGCCTCCACCCCGCCTAGCTCCACTTCGCCCACCTCCACTCCGCCCACCCCCACGAAGGAGCCCTGATGTTCGACGACCTGAAAGGCCGCACCGCGGTCGTGACCGGAGGAGCCCGCGGGCTCGGTTACTCGATAGCGACGGCCCTGGCAGGCCAGGGCGTGAACGTCACCCTGCTCGACCTGCTGCCGATCGTGGAAGAGTCGGCCGAGCGGCTCGCGGCCGATTCGGGTGTGCAGACCCGCGGGTACCCGGTCGATGTGACGGATGCCGACGCCGTCGACCGCGCGTTCGCGCGCGCCGAGGAAGAGCTGGGCACCGCATCCCTGCTCGTCACCGCGGCGGGCATCACCATCTGGGGCGAGAGCGTCGACGTGCCGCCCGAGATCTGGCGCAAGGTGCTCTCGGTGAACCTCGACGGCACCTTCTTCGCCGCGCAGTCGTTCGGTCGGCGTGCGCTCGCGGCGGGGCTGCCGTCATCTGCGGTGTTCATCTCGTCGATGTCGGCGTTCATCGTGAACCAGCCGCAGTTCCAGGCCTCCTACAATGCGTCGAAGGCGGCCGTCAGCCACCTCGCGTCGTCGCTCGCAGTGGAGTGGGCGTCCGCCGGCATCCGGGTGAACGCGATCGCGCCGGGCTACTTCCTCTCCGATATGACGCGCGAATTCACCGAGGCGAACCCCGAGTTGGCGGCGCAGTGGGTCGGCACCATCCCGGCGGGGCGCATGGGGCAGCCCGAAGACCTGCACGGGCTCGTCGTGTACCTGGCGTCGGATGCCTCGTCGTACCTCACCGGCCAGAGCATCGTGATCGACGGCGGCTACACCGCCGTCTGAGGCCCCACGCCTCATTTCGGGAGGAGCTCAGCCGAACCGACGCCGTTTTCAGCCTCGGTCTGGCTGAGCTCCTCCCGAATGGGCGGACGCCTCGGCCTGAGTGGGGAGACGGCGCGGCACGGAGCCGGAAGGAATTCCGAAAGAAGGCATGACATCGATGACATGACTGTGTTAGAGTCACCATGACATCGATGACATGGCGGTCGAAGCAGACGCGGCAGTCATCGCCCCACCGCAGACTTCCGCAGGAGCCCACCGTGACCACCACCCTCGTCGCCGGCCTCGACCTCGGCAGCACCGGAGTGAAGATCCTGGTCGCCGACGACGCCGGCGCCGAGGTGCTCATCCGCCAGCTCCCCACGCCCTGGCGTCCGGGCCCCGGTGGCACCACCACCATGGACGCCGTCGACCTCCTCGCCACCGTGCACGAGCTGCTCGCCCTCGCCGCCACCGGGCTCGCCGACCTCCGTGGCCCCGACGCCCGCATCGAGGCCATCGCCGTCTCGGGCATGGGGGAGTCGGGCATCGTCCTCGGCGCCGACGGCAGCCCGATCGCACCGGCCATCGCCTGGTTCGACCCGCGCGGCGCCGAGCAGGTCGAGGCGCTGCCCGCGAGCATCCGCACCGAGTTCGCCGGCCGCACCGGCCTCCCGCTCGGCGTGCAGGTCTCGGTCATCAAGCTCCTGCACCTGCGCGACGCGGGCCTCGACCTGCGGGGCGCGCAGTGGCTCAACCTGCCCGAGTTCGTCGTGGCGAGCCTCGGCGGTCGTGCGGCGGCCGAGTACTCGCTCTCCTCCCGCACCGGCCTGCTCGATCAGGACACCGGAGCACCCTGGCCCGAGCTGATGGCCCACCTCGGGGTGACCGACGACTTCCTCCCGCCCTTCGTCGACGCCGGCACGCCGCTCGGCGAGGCCACGGCGCCCGGTCTCCCGGCATCGGTCGCCGGCGCCCGCCTCAGCGTGGCCGGCCACGACCACCTCGTCTCCGCCGTCTCGACGGGCGAGTTCGCGGATGACCGCTACCACGTCTCCATGGGCACCGCGGAGGTTCTGCTGCGCGTGCTCGACGAGCCCCTGCCGTTCGACGCCCGCGATCGCCTGGCCGAGTACTTCATCAACTGCGTGCGCCATGTCGTCCCGGGCAAATGGGTGCTCGTCGCCGGCGTGAAGACCGGCTTGCTCATGCGCCGCACCTTGCACCTCGTGGGGGTGACCGACCGCGACGGGCGCGACGCGCTCGACGCCGCCGTGATGGAGCAGCCCGTCGAGGGCGTGCTGCAGCCGGGCGACGTCGACGTCGCCGGAGCCCGCAACGACGACGGCGTGCTGCGGCTCGTGATGCATGCGGATGGCGCGGGCCCCGCCGATCTCTTCAGCGCGGTGCTGCGCCACGGCAACGACGAGATCGCCGTGCTGATCGACGCGATGGACCGCGATGTCCCGCCCGCGACATCCGCTCTGCTCACCGGCGGCTGGGCGAGCATGCGCTCGGTTCGTCGCGCCCGCGAGCAGGTGCTGCCGAACGTGCGTGTCTCCGATCGCTCGCAGGACACCGCCTACGGCGCCACCCGTTTCGCCGCCCGCCTGCTCACCCCGATCCTGTCCCACCCCCTCACCAAGGAGAACCTCCCGTGAACGAACTGAACTCACTCGAACGCCGCGCGATGGCCAAGATCTCGACGCCCGCCGGCGGGATGCTCATCGTCGCCGCCGATCAGCGCAACGGCATGAAGGCCGTCATGAAGGACGCCCCCGGTGGCGCCGACTCGATCACCAAGGACGGGCTGGCCGACGCCAAGTCCGACCTGCTGCGCCACCTCGGCAACGCGGCTCCCGCGATCCTCCTCGACGCCGAAACCGCCCTGCCGCGCGTCGTCGACGACGGCACCCTCGCCCGCGACACCGGCCTCGTGGTCGCACTCGACGCCTCCGGCTTCGCCACCGAGAACGGCCTGAAGCGCACCCGCTACGTCGAGGGCGTGACGCCGCGCCGCGTGCGCGAGCTCGGTGGCGACGCCGCGAAGATGCTCTGGTACCTCCGCGCCGACCGTCGCGACGACGAGACCGTCGTGCTCGAAGACATCGCGCGCCTCGTGAAGGAGTGCGAGGCCGAGGGCGTGCTGCTCATCGTCGAGATCCTCACCTACCAGCTCGACGGCGAGACCGACGAGGAGTACGCGGCGATCTTCCCCTCGCTCATCGAGGGTGCGGCCGAGCTCTCCGTCGCCGCCGGCGCGAAGGTGCTGAAGCTGCAGTACGCGGGCTCCGCCGAAGGATGCGCCGCCGTCACCGCTGCCGCCCAGGGCGTGCCGTGGGCCGTGCTGTCGGCGGGCGTCGACCACGAGACCTTCGTGGGACAGGTGCGCACCGCCGTCGAGAACGGCGCCCGCGGCGCCATGGCCGGCCGCTCGCTCTGGAAGGACAGCCTCTCGATCTCCTCGGAGACCCGCGAGGACCTGCTCACCGGCCGCGCCCTGCCCCGCCTGCTCGAGCTCGAATCCGTGATCGACGGCGTGCTCGCCGGCCCGGTCGGAGCAACCCGCCCGTAGACTCTCTCGGGCGACGACGGATGCCTGTCGTCGCCCGGGGAGCAGGCCGCACCGAGTCGGCACGGAGGGAGCGCACGTGGCGACCATGCAAGACGTGGCCCAGCACGCCGGCGTGAGTGCCAAGACGGTGTCACGGGTCTTCAACGACGACCCGCACGTGCTGCCGGAGACCCGCACGCGGGTCGAGGAGGCGATGCGCAGCCTCAACTACGTGCCCAACGTCTTGGCGCGCACCTTCCGCGCCGGCCGTTCCTCGAGCGTCGGTGTGGCGGTGCCGGATGTCGTCGACCCGTTCTTCGCGGCCGTCGTGCGCGCCGTCGAGCGGGTCTGCTCGGCGAGCGGCATCACCACGCTCGTCACGAGCATCGGTGACGACCCGGCGCGGGAGCGCCCGGTGCTCGAAGCCCTGCTGCGCACGCAGTTGATGGGCCTCATCCTCGCGCCTGTGGCAGCCGATCACGCCTGGCTCGCGCCCTGGACCGAGCACACCCCGATCGAGTTCGTCGACCGGGCCCCGAGCGATCTCGATGCCGATTCCTTCGTCGAAGACGACCGCCACGGCTCCTACCTCGCCACCCGTCACCTGCTCGACCACGGGCACCGCCGGGTGGCTTTCCTCGGCGACCAGACGCATCCGCCGAGCACCCGCCGTCGCCTCGACGGCTACACCGAAGCGCTGGGCGACGCCGGCGTGCCGCTCGACGAGCAGCTGATCGCCTTCGACGCGGGGAGCGACGAGGGCGCAGGGCGCGAACTCGCGCGCCTCGCACGACTGGCCGAACCGCCCACGGCCGCCTTCTCGTCGAACGCGCGGGTCACGATGCACGCCTTCACGGCGTTGAAGGCGTCGGGCCTGGCGTTCGTGGGCTTCGGCGACTTCCCGATGGCCGACCGGCTCACACCTTCGGTCAGCGTGATCGACCAGGATCCGGCCCGCCTCGGTCGACTCGCCGCCACGCGGGCCCTCCAGCGCTTCAACACTCCGGATGCGCGTTTCGAGCACTCGACGGTGGTGCCGGTCGGGCTCACCGTGCGCGACTCCTGCGGGCGCCACTGACCCGTCCCGTCGCGGGGACGCGGGCGGCGACGCCCGGGAACGACAGGTGTGGCGTTGCTGGTGGACGCGGGGTTCTTCGCGCGGTAAGACTGAGGTAGCGAACGGATGCGCGCCGACCCGGTGCCCATTCGTTCCCCGCCCCGCCTCGTGCGGGTGCGACCCGAACCGGCAGCGTCGCCGGGGCAAGAAGCGAGGATACACATGCGCGGAACAAAGGGGTTCCCGAGAACACAGGCGACGGATGCGCCCGAAGCGGCGTCCGGACCGCACCATGACGACCAGGGCGAGACTCTCGGCGGTGCCGACGATCGCAGCGGCTGGTTCGTCCTCCACGGAGCGGCCGCGTCGGCGGTGGCGGCACTGCTCTCCTATCAGCTGGCGGTGATCGTGGTCGCCGACGGTGCGATGAACGCGAGACCGTCGGTGAACTTCGCGGGCCTGCTCGTCGGGCTGTGCGCGGGGGTGTGGACGGCGCTCGTCGCTCTGCTCGCGTGGCCGGTGCTCGATGCGCAGGCGCGACGGCGGGTGCGCCGGCACTCAGCGCATCCGGGGTGGCAGCAGCGCGCCATCCGGCGCCGCGGATTCTCGGTGCTGCACGTCGTGGCCATCGGCACGGCGGTGCCCTGGATCGTGCTCTCGCTGCTGCTCGGCTCCTGGCAGGCGACGACCATCACGATCGTGGTGGCGGTGGTCGCCGGCGCGGCGGGTGGATTCTTCGCAGCATGGCGGGTGTGGCGGCCGAACCGCACGCGCGCAGTGCGCCCGCGGCTGCGCGCGGTGGTCGGAATCGGCCCGTCGCTCGAGCACCTGCCGGCTCCCGTTCGTGCCGGCGAAGAGGTGGATTCGTTATCCGGCGGTGGTGCCGGTCGGAAGGGTCGCCCGTCGTACTGACGATCGAGCCCTTTCATGGTCAGGGCCCCGGTCAGTCCCGCACGTCGTGGGCGTCGGCGCCGTCGCCACTGGGCGGGCGCATGAACGGGGTGAGGTCGCCCCCGCGCCACGTGGCCGGGCCGCGGGATCGCACGCGGCCCATGTCGTCGGTGGCGGCCTCGAGGAGTTCGTCGAGCTCGGCGTCGGGATCGCGGCGGTCGAGCCCGTCGGCATCCGCGCTGTGCCCGTGCCCGCGCCGGTGCCCATGCTGGTCGCGGTCGGATGCGCCGCCCACACGGATACCGCCGTGCCGGTTGATGGTGCTGGCGACGATGGCCAGTGCGACGATCAGCAGGGAGGCGATCATCACGCTCGGGGCGAGGAATCCCGCGACCTGGATGACGGTGGACAGGGCCGAGTAGGTGCATCCGTTCTCGTCGCAGCTGCTGCCGAAGGCGATCTGGGTCAGGGGGAGCGAGACGAAGACGGCGGCGGTGGCGCAGACCGCGAAGAGCACGAGCGCGTACGTCCACAGGGCGCGGGCGGGAGCGAGGATGCGTGGTGTCGTCGCTTCGGCTTCGAGGTCACGGGTCATGGTCGCCTCCCGGCGCGGATCGGATTCGGATTCGGGTTCGGGCGCGGGTGGCGGCCGGAACGCGGTCGTCAGCAGGCTCAAACCGATGGCGAAGCTGCCGGCGGCGGCCAACGGCGCCCCCACGATGCGTCCGATCATCGCGATGGCGAAGAACAGGTCGTTGACGGTGCGGCAGTCTCCGGCGCTGGTGCAGGTCATGTCGTGGGGGAGCAGCAGCGCGCCCACGATCCCGAGGATGCCGAGCACGATCCCCGCCGCTGCTGCGATGCGGAGCGGAACGGTCGCGCGACCGATCGTCGTCATCCGTTGTTCCCCCGCCCTCGATCGGCTTCCGAGGGCCGTTCCTCGGTCTGGTCGAGGCTAGCCGTTTCGCCATGGGACTCCCACTCCCATGGCGAGTGAGCGACTGCTATCGTTGATAGCGTTCTGCAGAGCGAAGGAGTGTCATGGCCGCGATCATCGTTCGCAATCTCGACGACGAGGTGCGTCGCCGGATCAAAGAGCGCGCGGTCGCCAACAACCGCTCCATGGAAGCGGAGGCGCGTGCCATCCTCACGTCGGCTGTGTCCCAGAACCGGTTCGTCGATGCCTGGTTGTCGCTGACCGGCGAGTTGCGCACCGAAGGAGTCGGATTGCCTGAACTCGCCCTTCCCGCGCGTTCTCTTCCGCGTCACCTCGACCTCTCATGATCGTGCTCGACACGAACGTTCTGTCGGAACCACTGCGGCCGAGGCCGTCGCCGGGTGTGCTCGACTGGCTCGCCGGCCTTGACGAGCCGGCAGCGATCACGGCGGTGAGTGTCGGGGAGATCCTCTGCGGCGCCCGCTCACTCCCCGACGGGCGTCGTCGTTCGGAACTCATCGAGGGAATCGAGGCGATCGTGCGAACCTTCCGGCACGACATCCTCCCTTACGGCGAAGCATCCGCGCGGGCCTACGCTGAGCTGTCGGAGGCGCGACGAAGCGCGGGTCGCGCCTTGAGCGTCGAAGACGGGATGATCGCCGCGATCTGTCGCACGCACGGTGCGACGCTCGCCACCCGGAACGAGCGGGACTTCGAGGACCTCGGGATCGACATCGTCAATCCCTGGGCGCTCTGACCGGAAAGGAACGGCGGAGCCGGCAAATCAGTGCGGGGCGGTGGCCGGGGCCACGATCACGACGTCGGCCTCGGGCCAGCGTGTGGCGAAGAAGTCGACCGCATCCTGAACCCGGTCGGGCCGGCGCGAGTCGTCGACGAGGGCGATGACGTCGACCGCGCCGAAGTTCTCCTCGATCTGCCAGAGCGCGTCACTGAGTGAGAGGATGCTCGGCTCGCGGATCTCGGCCGACACCACCGCATCGCCCCACTCGTTCACGAGCATCGCGAACGAGCTGACGTCGGGGGAGAGCAGGGCGACCTGCCGCCCCTCGCGCAGCAGCGGTTCGGCGAGCTCCCGGGCCGTCACGTTGTCTTCACTCACGATGCACCACACCTGCGACATGTCGATCCTCCACGCTTCACCGGACCCCGGCCCGGCTCCCTGCCGGTTTCTCCATCGTCGCGTTTCGCGTGCGTCGGCGAATCCTCCCCAAGGTGGAGATCCGTCTACCCCGCCAGTGGTACCGGCGGTACCCAGGTGCCACGCGTCGCGGTCACGAGGCGGGAATCGCCGCCACCGCCTCGATCTCGACCAGCACCCCGGGCCGGGCCTCGGGCACCGCGATCACCGTGACCGCGGTGCGGTGGCGCCAGACCGCGGCGCTCGCGGCGTAGGCCTCGTTCGGATCGACTCCCGTGGTGAGGTAGATGGTGAGCTTGGCGACGTGCTCCGGCCCCGTTCCCGCCTCGGCCAGCACGGCGAGAACGTTGCGGAGTGCCTGTTCGGTCTGCGCTCCGAGACCCTCGAGCAACGCGCCCGAGCTGTCGATGCCGTTCTGCCCGCCGACGTAGAGCGTGGGCCCGGCGGGGATGATCATGCCCTGGGTGAAGGCGGGACTCCGCGGGATCGAGTCCGGGTCGACGGACGTGAGTTGCGTGGTCATGAGGTTCCCTTCTGTTTGGTGCCCCCAGTGTGACCCCACCCTCCGACACCCGTCCGGGCATGCGAAGGGGTAGGCACGCGAAAAAGCCGGACACCGAAGTGTCCGGCCTTTCCAGGAGGGATCAGGCGGCCTGGGCGAATGCCTCGGCGTCAGCCCTGACCGAGAGCGACCCGGAGGCCGCGTCGACCGTGACCGACCCGCCGTCGACGAGCGCGCCCGTCACCAGCAGATCCGCGATCGCGTCGTCGACGTTGCGCTGGATCACCCGACGCAGCGGCCGTGCACCGTACTCGGGCTCGTAGCCGTTCTCGGCCATCCAGTCGATCGCGGCATCCGTCACCGTCAGCTCGATCTCGTGGGCGTCGAGCCGGGCACGCGTGGCACCCAGCAGCAGCGACACGATCTCGCGCAGCTGCGCCTTCTCGAGCTTGCGGAACAGCACGATCTCGTCGATCCGGTTGAGGAACTCGGGTCGCATGGCCTCGCGGAGCTTGCCCATCACGCGGTCGCGCAGAGCCTTGTCCGAGCCGAAACCGTTGCCGTCGCTGCCGTCGGCAGCGCGAGCCACGAATCCCATCGCCCCCGACCGCGAGGCCAGGAACTCCGACCCCAGGTTCGAGGTCATGATGACGACCGTGTTGCGGAAGTCGACCGTGCGGCCCTGCCCGTCGGTCAGGCGTCCGTCGTCCAGCACCTGCAGGAGCAGGTTGAAGACATCCGGGTGCGCCTTCTCGATCTCGTCGAACAGCACCACCGAGTAGGGGTTGCGACGCACGCGCTCGGTCAGCTGACCGGCCTCGTCGTAGCCGACGTACCCGGGAGGGGCACCGACCAGCCGGGAGACCGTGTGGCGCTCGCCGAACTCCGACATGTCGAAACGGATCATGTTCGACGCCGATCCGAACAGCGAGGCCGCGAGGGTCTTCGCCAGCTCGGTCTTACCGACGCCCGTGGGTCCGAGGAAGAGGAACGAACCGATCGGCCGGTGCGCGTCGCCCATGCCCGTGCGGTTGCGGCGCACGGCCTTGGCCACCACGGTCACGGCGTCGTCCTGTCCGATCACGTGCTCGTGCAGCTCGCCCTCGAGGGCGGCCAGACGCTCACGGTCGACCTCGCCGATGCGTGACACCGGGATGCCGGTGGCCCGCGAGATCACCGCAGCGATCTCGGCCTCGTCCACAACCGCATCCAGGTCGATGCCGCCCGCGGCCCGTTCGGATGCGACGCGACGGTTCACCGACGTCGCCTCCGCCAGCTGCTGCTGCACGTCTTCGATCTCGTCGCGGATGCGCGACGCCTCCTCGTAGTGCTCGGCCGAGACGGCGGCGTTCTTCGCGCTCTCGAGCGAGGCCAGGTCGGCCTGCAGAGCGGAGATGTCGACGACCGTCGGGATCTTGCCGAGCGAGAGACGCAGCCGCGCGCCTGCCTGGTCGATCAGGTCGATGGCCTTGTCGGGCAGGAAGCGATCGCTCACGTACCGTGCCGACAGCTCCACCGCCGCGGTCAGCGCCGCGTCGGTGTAGGAGACGCCGTGGTGCTCTTCGTATGCCGGGCGGAGGCCCTGCAGGATGAGCACCGAGTCGTCCAGCGACGGCTCACCGACGGTGACCGGGGAGAAGCGGCGCTCCAGCGCCGGGTCCTTCTCGATGCCGCGGTACTCCTTCAGCGTGGTGGCTCCCACGAGGTGCAGGTCGCCGCGCGCGAGGCGGGGCTTCAGGATGTTTCCGGCGTCCATTCCGCCCTCACCGGAGCCTCCGGCGCCGACGACGGTGTGGATCTCGTCGATGAACACGATGATCTCGCTCTTGTGAGCCGAGATCTCGTCCATCAGCTTGGTGAGCCGCTCCTCGAAGTCGCCGCGGAACCGGGTTCCGGCCAGCATCGCGGGCAGGTCGAGGGAGACCACGCGCTTGTCGCGCAGCTGCTCGGGCACCGAGCCGTCGACGATCGCCTGGGCGATGCCGTCGACGATCGCGGTCTTTCCGACACCGGCCTCACCGACCAGAACGGGGTTGTTCTTGGTGCGGCGGGAGAGGATCTCGATGGTCTGCTCGATCTCGTCGAGCCGGCCGATCACGGGGTCGAGCTCGCCGTTGCGGGCCAGCTCGGTCAGATCGGTGCCGAACTTGTCGAGGGTCGGGGTCTCGGACGCGTCAGCGCCGTCGGCACCCGCCGTCTGGGTCGGGTCGCCGTTGGTGGCGCCCTCAGATCCCGTGTTCACGTTCTGGCGCATCCCTTCCTGAAGAGCGTCGGGGGTGACGCCCGCCTGGGCCAGAACCTGGCCGGCGGGGGAGTCCTGGTTGATCACGAGCGCGAAGAAGAGGTGCTCGGGGTCGATGTAGGTCGAGCCGGATGCGCGCGCCACCTGGTAGGCGTGGAACAGCGCGCGCTGGGCCGACTGGGTGAGAGCGGGCTGCGTCACCGCGTCGCTGCTGTTGGCGGGCAGACGCTGCTCGGCGGCCGCCGCGATGGCCCGGGGGTCGGCGCCGACACCGCGGATGGCGTCGGACGCGGGCTGTTGCGGCGCGATGGTGCGCAGGATGTGCAGCGCGTCGAGCTCACGGTGTCCGTGCTCGATCGCGTACTGCCCGGCCTGGGCCAGCAGCTCCTGTGTGCGCCGGCTGATGAGCTTGCTCAGGTCGATCGAGCGCCCGGCGCGGGCGGCGCGCTCGCCTTCGAGGTAGCGAGCGAGGAACTCGTCGAACGAGTTGCTGCCGCCCTCGGCGTGTGAACCCTCGTTGGGGGTGAAGTTCTCGGGCACGAAACCTCCTGGCTTGTGAAACTTGAGTGCCTTATGCTCAAGTTCAACGCTCAGGGGCGTCGGGTATTCCCTCGTGTGCTGTCAGAAGCTGGTAATTCTCCTTCCGCCCGGTGTGGCGGAGCTCACGGCCTCACGGCACCAGCACGAGCTTGCCGCCCGGATGCTGGCCCTTCAGCTCCTCGAGCGCGGCGCGCGCCTCGGCGAGGGGGTAGGTGCGCGCGATCGGCACCACCAGCTGGCCGGCACCCGCGAGCTCGATGAGCCGCCCCCGGACGGAGTCGCGGAAGACCTTGCTCGCCGGCATGGCTCCACCGATCGCGTGGAAACCCTCGGCGGCCGCGCGGCCGGCGGCGGCGATGCTCACGATCCGGTCGCGATCGCCCACGAGGGCGAGCGAGACGTCCACCGCCTCATCGGTGCCCACGGTGTCCAGCGCCGCGTCGACGCCGCTGGGCGCGGCATCCCGCACCCGCTGTTCGAGCCCGGGCCCGTAGACCACCGGCTCGCCGCCGAAGCGCCGCACCACGTCGAAATTGCGCTCGCTCGCCGTGCCGATGACCCGGGCGCCGAGGAGGGCGGCCTGCTGCAGCACCATGACGCCGACGGCTCCGGATGCGCCGTGCACGACCACGGTGTCACCCGCTTTCACGCCGGTGACGTGGAGCATCTCGGCCGCGGTGGTTCCCGCGAGCAAGAGGCCCGCGGCGTCGGCGAACGGCAGACTCGCGGGCTTCGCGAAAACGTCGGCGGCGCGCACGGTGAGCGACGTCGCGTAGGCGCCCTGCACCCGGAAGGCCAGCACCTCGTCGCCCACGGCGCCGCCGCCCGAACCGATCTCCGTGTCGGGCCCGACGGCGGTGAGCACACCGGCGCACTCGTAGCCGACCGGCAGCGGCAGCAGGCTGCGGTCGGTGCCGTGGGCCACGCGCTTGTAGTCGGCCGGGTTCATGCCGGCGGCCCTCACCTCGATGGTGACTTCGCCCGGCCCGGGCGCCGGAACCTCGGCGTCGATCTCGGCGAAGACGTCGAGGTCTCCGTAGTCTTCTGCAACCCATCTGCGTGCCATGCGTCTCACGCTACGCCGACGATGTGGTTCATAGGGGCCTCGTAGCCGCCTCATCGGATGCGCATCGAGACGTCACGAACACTGAGGGCATCCGATCGACGAACGAGTGAGGTAGCCATGAGCAGGATCCCCGAACCCGAGTCCACCCCTGACGGTCCCGCCTACGAAGGCCGGCTCCTGGATCGTGTCGACGAGGAGGTGGTGGATCAGGGTGTCGCGTTCGACATCCGCACCCTGGTGAGTCGTCGGGCGATGCTGAGCGTCGTCGGGATCGGTCTGGGTGCCGTCGCCCTCGCGGCGTGCACCACCGGCGGTGGCAGTGGAAGCAGCGCCGCCGGGTCGACCGGCACGAGCGGCACCGCCACCGGCACAGCGACACCCACCGCCACGAGCAGTGCGGGCGGCAGCGGGACCGCCTTGCCGGCGGGGGAGATCCCGGACGAGACCGCCGGCCCCTATCCCGGAGACGGCTCGAACGGCGCCGATGCGCTCGAGGAGTCGGGAGTTGTGCGCAGCGACATCCGCACCAGCATCGGCGGGGGAGCGACGGCCGCGGGCGTGCCCATCGCTCTCACGCTGACGATCCTCGACATGGCGAACGGCGATGCGCCGTTCACCGGCGTCGCCGTCTACGTCTGGCACTGCGATGCCGCGGGCAACTACTCCATGTATTCGGAGGGCGTCGAGAACGAGACCTACCTGCGCGGTGTGCAGGTCGCCGACGGCAACGGCGCGGTGTCGTTCACCTCGATCTTCCCCGCGTGCTACTCGGGTCGCTGGCCGCACATCCACTTCGAGGTGTATCCCGGCGTCGACGACATCACCGATTCGGCCAACGCGATCGCGACCTCGCAGGTGGCCATGCCGCAGGATGCGTGCGACACCGTCTACGCCGGCTCCGGTTACGACGGGTCGAGTGCGAACCTGGCGAAGGTGAGTCTCGACTCGGACAACGTCTTCGGCGACGACGGCGGCGCCCTGCAGCTCGCGACGGTGACCGGCGACGCGACGTCGGGTTACCGGGTGGCACTCACGGTGCGGGTCGACACGAGCACGACACCGACGGCGGGCGCGGCGCCCGCGGGCGGCGGCGGAGGAAACGCCCCGTCCGGCGGCGCCCCCGCGCGCTGATTCGACCCGGCCGGTGCGGAAGCCGCGGTGCGCGAGTCGCCACCAGAACCGGCGTCGGCCGTGGCGTCGACGCCGGCCCCCCTCACGGATCCGGCTCCGGCGGTCCGCCTGACCGCACCCTGCAGGCGCCTGGCTCGAGAGAATCGCACCAGAATGGAACCCTCGGGGCAGGAGCGGACAGTAGAGGGTATGAGGACGGAATCTCACGGCGATCAGGCCGAGCAGGCCGAGCTTGCCGAACCGGCCGAGGCGGCCGACTGGGCCGCGGCCATCGGCGGCGACTCCGCCGCGTTCGGCCGCGTCTTCGACGCCCATCGCGACCGCGTGTTCGGGCAGGCGCTGCGGCTGATCCGCGATCCGCACGACGCCGAAGACGTGACGGCGCTCGTCTTTCTCGAGGCGTGGCGCAAGCGCGCATCCGTTCGCGTGGTCGACGGCTCCGTGGTCGGCTGGCTGCTCGTGGCCACGAACCATGTCGTGCGCAACCTCGCCCGCAGCACGCGACGCTACCGGGCGGTGATCGAGCGCATCCCGAAACCATCGGTCGGCGATCATCCCGACCCCGCCGATGCCGTCGGCGAGCGCATCGATCAGGATGCCCGCGACGCACGGGTGCGTGAGGCCTTCGCCCGCTTGACCGAGGCCGACCAGAACGTGCTGACCCTCTGCGTGCTCGAAGAACTCACCATGGAGCAGGCCGCCCGGGTGCTCGGCGTTCCTGCCGGAACCGTGAAGTCGCGGCTCTCCCGGGCCAAGACGCGTCTCGCCGCCCACACGAGCGAACTGCTCGATCCGCCCACAAGTGTCACCGGAGGTGTGAAATGAACGACCGACCTCGATTCGACGAGCAGCGGAGCGCCGCGATCCGCTCCGCGCTGCTGGATGTCGTGGAGCAGTCGCCCCGCCGGGACCGCCGCCGCCAGGTGCGCATCGCGGTCGCGGCCGTTCTCGCCGCCCTCGGGCTGGGGCTCGGCGGCACCGCGGTGGCCTTCGCGGTGACCGGTGTCTCGCTGTTCGGCGACGGTGGCGTCACGGCGGCGCCTCCGACCACGTCGGCGCCCGCGACGGCCCCGTCCACCCCGCCGGCGACGGATGCAGCACCCGCGCCGGCCGCGCATCCGCTCGTCGTCACCGGAGACCCGATCGCGCCGCACGACATCCTCACGCAGCCCGCGGTGACGCCGGCGTGGTCGGTGCAGCTGCCCGGCGCGGGGGACATGTGCGAGCATCCGACCGTCATCGACGTCGCCGACGGCTACGCGCTGGTCGAGGTGGGGCCGACGCAGCCGCCGGAGGATTCCCACTACGACTGCGACCTCGACGCCAGCAGGTTCTCGCTCACCCTGGTCGATACCAGCACGGGTGCGCAGGTCTGGAGCCGAGACTGGTCGTGGGACTTCACCTACGGCGATCACACGGCCGCGAGCCTGCTCGGCACGTCAGGCCGGGTGCTGGTGTGGGACGCCCTCGGCGGCCCGGGGCCGAAGGAGGTGCTCGATCTTGCGACCGGAACGACGGTGGCCTCGATCGATGTGCCCGAACACCTTGCCCTCACGACGCTGTATCCCGTACCCGGCGACTCCGGCGACGTGGCGGTTCTCGCACAGGGCCGAGATGCTCAAGGGCAGCCGACGACATCCTGGTCGGTGATGCGCGCCGACCCGGCCGATCTGGCGAACCCCCGTTGGTCGGTGCCGTTCGAGGCCGAGCAGGCAGGGATGGCGCAGATCACCAATACCAGTTCCATCCTGCAGGTCACTCATTGGGTGAATGGTCAGAGCAGCGCGCTCGACGTCTACGACGTGGATTCCGGAGCGCTCATGGTGGGAGCGACGACCGATCGGAGCTACAGCTACTACGACGGATTCACGATCCGCGCCTCCGATCAGATCGACTACAAGAAGGCGCGCACGATCGCCGGCATCGACGACGCCGGCAACGAGGTGTGGAGCAGAAGCCTCGACTCGGGCTATTCGGTGGCGCCGATCCTCCAGATCGCTCGGCAGCCGGGCTCGTCGCCGCAGCTCGTCTCCGAGGTGCTGCTCATCGGTCCGGGCACGCAGCTCGAGCTCGTCGACGGCGTGACGGGGGAGTCGCGGTGGATCGCCGACGGTGCCGCCTGCGGTGCTGGTCCGGGCATCGACGGCACGGCGGTGAGCACGTACGGGTTCGGACTCACCGCCGATGGCGTCGTGATGCGGTCGAGTGACAAGGGCGCGGTGTGCGGCTTCGACCACGGGACGGGTGCGGTGGTGGATGTCTCACAGCGGCCTTCGACCGACTTCGGAGTGTCGGGCGAGCTCGCCCAATACCGCCTCGACGGGGCGTTCGGAACCGGAGGGCTCTACAGCGAGAAGGGTCAGGACGCTCCGCCGTCGCCGATGCCGCAGAGCGGAACGGGAACGGCCTACGACGCGACGACGGGTGCGGCGTTGTGGTCCGTGCCGGCGTTCTACGACGAGCGCTGGGTGCTCGCGGGCGGGTATCTGGTGGGCTTCTCGCAGGGTCGCGTGTTCGGAATCGGCTGATCCGGTCTCGTCGCATCCTTCTACACCTGTTGCTGAGTTGGTACGGTGGCGGGATGAGCAGACGTTCATTCGATTCGGCGGCCGGGCGGCTGGGGTGCGTCGTCGTCCTGGCCTCGGCGCTCGCCGGCTGCACGGCCGGGCCGGCCGCCACGGTCGCGGAGAGGGCCACCGAGACGCCGGCGCCGTCGTCCTCCTCGTCGCTCGACTCGTCGTCCGATGCCCTGCACTACCCGTCGGGTGCCTCGGCCGACACCCCGGAGTGTCAGGATGCGTCATCCGCTGTCCTGGCCGCGGTGAATGCCACGATCGACAATCCGCTGCCGGGCGGTTCGAACACGGTGCCCTCCCTCACGGCGACGCCCGATCCGGAGCACGCGGTCTGGCTGCTGATCGGTGCGATCCCGTCGACGGGGACTGCCGGAGGCTTCGTGGTGGCGTGGGCCACCACGGGTGACCCCACTCGAGAAACCTTCGAGGGCAACCTGCGCTCGGTCGGCAGCCCGACCGCCACCGTCTCGTCGGCGCCCGCACTCCAGTTCGCGGATGTCGGCGCACCGGGTGCCTTCCTGGCCGCCGCCGCGTCGACGTGTGCTGCGGGGATGCCGAGCGACACGAGAGGCTGAGGATTCGCGGCAAGGATGTCGGCCTGGCCCGGCCAGGCGCCCGAGCCCGTCCACTCCCTGTGCGCCCGGAGCCGCGATCTCGTCGATGCTCCCACGGGGCAAACCCCTGGAGAAGCACCTCACCCGGGTTGATCGGCGAGTTCGAGGATCGCGTTCGTGCGTTCCGCGGCATCCCGCACGCGGTCGCAGTGCTCCGCATCCGGATGCTCGGTGAGCTCGATGACGTCGTCGAGACGTTGCCGGGCCTGTTCGAGGTCAGCGATGACGTTCGTGATGCGATCGCGTTCGGTGTGCAGGCTGCTCAGCATCTCGGGGGGCGCGTGGCCGGTGTCGACGCAGGGCAGGATGACCGCGATCGTGCGGCTCGCGAGCCCGGCCGAGAACAGGTGCTGGATGAGACGCACCCGCTCGACGGCGGACTCGCCGTAGACGCGCTGCCCGCTCGGCGTGCGCTCGGAATGCAGGATGCCCTGCTCCTCGTAGTAGCGCAGCGCGCGGGTGCTGACCCGGGCGCGCTCGGCCAGTTCGCCGATCCGCATGTCGTGCATCGCGCATCCGTTTCTTCTCGGCGGCTGTTCGCCGGCTTCCGGTTCGCTGAGTCGACTTGCCCTTGACGTCAACGTGAGGTTTTAGCCTACAAGACGGATGGCGCCCGCGACCGCGGCCGCCCCATGTCGAAGGGACAACCATGAACATCGCAGGATCCGTCGCCCTGGTCACCGGAGCGAACCGCGGAATCGGCCGGCGCTTCGTCGACGAGCTGCTCGAGCGGGGTGCGGCAAAGGTCTACGCGGGCGTGCGCCAGCCCGATCAGCTGGCCGAGGGCGAGTTCGCCGACCCGCGGGTGGAGGTGCTGCGGCTCGATCTACTCGATGCGGCATCGGTGACGGATGCGGCGGCGCGGGCCACCGACGTCACCCTCCTCGTCAACAACGCGGGCATCTCGACGGGCGCGAACCTGCTGGGTGACGGCGATCTCGAGGGCCTGCGCCTCGAACTGGACACGCACTTCTTCGGCACGCTCTCCGTCATCCGGGCGTTCAAGCCGGTGCTCGCGGCGAACGGCGGGGGAGCGGTGGTCAACATCCTGTCGGCCTTGTCGTGGTTCTCGACCGAGGGTGCGAACGCCTACGCCGTGGCGAAGGCGGCGGAGTGGGCGATGACCAACGGTGTGCGCCTCGAGCTCGCCGGTCAGGGCACCCTCGTGCAGGGCGTGCACCTCGGTGCGGCCGACACGCGCCTGATGGACGGCTACGACGGCCCGATGCTCGACCCGCGCGAGGTGGCGGTGGCCACGCTCGACGGTGTCGAGGCCGGGGCGATCGAGGTGCTGGTGGATGAGTGGGCGCGTCTGGTGAAGTCGTCGCTCGCGAACGACCCGTCGGGGTTCTACGCGGAGGCGCTCGCCGCTCGGGTGTGAGTGGAGCCGGGGCCCCGGGAATCGGTGCGCGACCGGATGACGGTCGCCCCGACCCGGCGCCCCGCCCGCGTCGCTTTCAGGCCGGCCGGCTGACCGCCTGGCTGCACCTGGCCGCACCTGGCCGCACCTGGCGGCACCTGGCGGCGTCTTGACGCCGCTCAGTGCGGCAGCGACAGGAACCGGTCGACGGCCTCGAATGTCGCGCCCGCCGCTTCGAGGTGGGGGAGGTGCCCGGCCTCCTCGATCTGCACGAAGCTCGCGTTCGGAATCGCCGACGCCAGCGCGCGCCCGTATGCCGGAGTCACCACCCCGTCACTGGCGCCCCACACGACGAGCGTCGGCACCGTCACGGCGGCGAGTCGTGCGAGCAGCGACGGATCGCTCATGCCGGCGCCCGCGATCGTCGCCATCGCGCGGCCGTTGCCCGCCTGCACCGCTCGCTGTTCGTCGGAGAGCCCAACGGGGTCGATGAATCCGCGGTCGGCGTCGTGCCACGCGCGTTCGGCGAGCTGTCGAGGGCTGAGGGAGAAGAAGTCGGCGATCGGTTCGCCCGCCACGTCGACCCCGACGGAATCGATGACGATGACCGAGTCGATCAGTCCGGCGTAGCGGCGGGCATCGCTCGCGGCCTGGATCGCCATCTCGAGTGCGATCCATCCGCCGATCGACGACCCCACGAGCGTCACGCCGTGCTGCTCGCGGCTCTCGGTGGCGTCGCTCGGCAGCAGCTCCAGGTAGTCGCCGGCGAGCTGGGCCACGGAGGTCAGGTCGTCGGGGAGGGCGGTGCCGTCCCATCCCGGGTGGGTCGGAGCGAGCACGTGGTGTGTCGCGGCGAGGTGGCCGACGATCGGTGCCACGGTGCGGGGTCCGCCGCCTCCGTGCAGCACGAGTGCGGTCGGCAGTGCCGGATCGCCGGCCTCGGTGACGGATGCGCGGGAAACGAAGCGAGAGGACATGGGCGACTCCAAATCAAGATGTTTATATAAATCTGCTGATACGCTAACACCATGGCGACAGATTTGGAACTCCTCGGGCAGGCGTTGAAGCGTGCGCAGTACCGCAATCACCGCACGATGGATGCCGCGCTCCGGGCAGCCGGGGTGAGCCTCGTGCAGTGGGACGCGCTGCGGGCCATCGATCAGGCGCCCAGCGCATCCGCGCACGACCTCGCCGTGGCGACCTTTCAGAGCGATCAGTCGTTCGGAACGCTCGCGACCCGCCTGATCGATCGTGGTCTGGTCTCGCGGGCGCCTGGCCGCGGTCGTCGCCTCGAGCACGTGCTCACTTCCGCCGGGGCCGATGCGCTCGCGGCCGGCCGTCGGGTGGTGGCCGATGAGTTGCCGAAGCTCTTCGCGCCTCTCGACGAGCCCCAGCGTGCGGCGCTCTTCGAGGCCTTGAGTGCCCTGAACGATCACGCCGACTAGGGGTGGGATGCGCCCGGTTGGCCTGTATCTGAGCCGCCGCGTCGGGAATCGTCGATGAGTTCTCGGTCGTCTCCCGTATCCGCTGGTCGTATGTGGCCCGACCCGCCCCGACCCGCCCCCGGACCCGACTCCGCTCAGGCGGCCTTGCGGCGTGGGCCGCCCGCGCGGCGGCGCGTGGTGGGGATGGGGGTCTGCTCGATGTCGATCCATCGGGGCGGCACGCGGTGTGGCACGCCTCCGAGCATGATGAGTTTCCACGCCGAGCGATGCAGGTGGCTGTGATGGAAATGGCAGAGCAGCAGGCCGTTGTCGATGTCGGTGCGGCCGGGTGGATGATCGTCGGAGACCCATTCGTCTACATGGTGCGTTTCGCAGAACGACGGGGGTCGATCGCATCCGTTCCACACGCATCCGCCGTCTCGGGCGGCGAGGGCGCGGTTCTGGGCCGCGGTGAAGAGTCGTTTCGTCTTGCCCTGGTAGAGCACTTCGCCGCGGTCGCCGAAGAGTGTCGCGGAGATGGGAGAGTGGCAGCGCATCTGGGCCACGGTGGAGGCGGGAACGGGCTCGTCGACCCCGTCGATCCACCCGACTCCGCGCCCCGCCTCGAGGTCGTCGAGCGAGATGTGCACGTTGACCGTGGTGGCGGAGCCGTTGATGCGCGGCATGTCGGGGGCGCCGGCGGCACGCGCGATGAGTTCGGTGACGGTGTCGGCGTTCTTCTGCGCCTGGGTGCGGATGTCGGCGGTGACGGTCTGCGCGACGAACTCCTCTTCACTGAGGAACCGCGGGCCGCCGCCCTGTGCATCTGAGACGCGCGGACTCTGCATCGCCTGGATGCTCGCCAGCCACACCCCGCCCTGCTCGGGAGTGAGCGCGAACCGCCCGCGGATCATGCCGTCGCTCGCCTGAGCGATGGTGAGTGAGCGCTGCTGCTGGTGCACCTCGTCCCGCGGCTCGGCTCCATCGGGATCGATGACCTCGCGCAGATGGATGGCGAGCTTCGACGTCTGATCCGTCGTCAGACGCCCCGTGACGGTCTCATCGACGAGCGTCTGCTCGGCACTGGCCACGACGTCGGGCGAGCATCCACGCACCGCGAGCTCGCTGCACCGCGCCACGATGACCGACGCCGTTTCGACGGCGAGGATTCCCTCGTCGAGCGCCTGCGCGACGACCGGGAACGGCGCCGGCCCCTCGCCGCCGCCCAGAAGCACGGCCCCGCGCAGCTTGCGCCCGACCTCGAGCCGCACCTTGCTCTCGTGCGCCGACGTGCCCGTGACGCTCGCGACGAGCTTGACCGGGCTCGTGAAGTTCTGCGACCGACTCAGCCCCTCATCCCCGAGTTCGCTGCGCGACCGCACCCCGACCTCCCCAGCGACCCGCACCTGCGCCGCTCCGACGACCCGCCCGACGGCTTCGATCGCGGCCATGACGTCGAGCAATTCGTCGTCGCTCAGCCCCGCCATCCGGACGCCGATCTCACCCGCAACGCCTCGGAGATCGGCGGCGATCTCGTGGAGGCGGAGGGTGCTTTTCATACTGAAATTCTATCAGAATTAGATGATTTAAACTCGTTTAGTTCGGGGTGGTTGGGCGCCGCGGGGTGGGTGATCCGGTCGAGTCATAGTCCCCCGGCCGCTGCGCGGCCTCCCGCCAAACCCGATGCCAATGACTCGACCGGATCACCCACCCCACGTCGCCCAGTCTCGGCCCGCACCTACGATCACCAGGAATGCTGGATGACGAGCTCGAGGTCATACCGGGTCCGATAGTTCGTCCAGAAGCAATCCGAGGTGCCGAATGCGCGAGCAAGTTGCGCTGCCGTCGGGCGAATCCCGCGCTTGCCCTGAACGGTCTCGTCGATGCGTCGAGCGGGCACGTCGATCGCCTGCGCGAAGCGATACGGGCTGATGTCCAGCGGCTTCTCAGCAGTTGCCGCCCATTGCTCTACGTCGACACTCGACTCAGGATCAGCGCCGAGACTCACACCTCAGTCACACCGCGGGAGACTCTGCATCACTGGCGCGAGACTGTTCGTGCCCCCAATCAGGGTGACTTTCGACGGCGCCCAGTCGGCCAGACGCTGCCACGTCGACGCCGGAATGCACTCGGTGCGAGCGAGAACGAGGGGTGCATCCTTGACGCCAGCAAGAACGCCGCCGGTAAGCGCATCCGGAAAGTTGGCTCCTGTCGCCACGTAGGCTGTCGTCGCCGTGGGGAAATAGGCGGCGTTGAGCGATTCTGCGACGTCGAAGCGGGTGGCCCCGCCGAATCGAGTCACCTCGCCGGGATAGAGCTGCCCTAGCTGCTTCTCGATCCCGTTTGAGACGCTCGCGGGGCCCCCAGCGATCACGACATTCGACACCCCGAGGCGATCGAGTTCGGAAATGGTGGCGTCATCGAGTCGCGGCTGATCGCCACGGATGAGGATGACCGGCGCGCCTTCGCGCGAGGCGGCAGGGATCGCGGTGAGCGCATCCGCGAATCCGGACCCCGAGGCGAGAAATGCGGTAGCCGCGCCCTCCGGAAACTCGGCCGCTGAGATGGCAAGTGAGGCGTCATACCTGTCGGCGCCCGCATCACGCCGCAGCGTGTATGAGTCGGGGTCGAGCTTGGATTCGCGAAGGATGTCGGCCACGACGTCATCCGGTGTGGAAGCCTGTCCACCGAGAACGACTATTTCTTCGGGTTGTAGCCACGAGAGATACTTCGCCGAGGAATATTGCGACGAGGTTACGAGCACGAGCGGCGCACCATTGTGCACGGCGGCCGGTCCGGCGCTCAAGGCATCGGCAAACACCTCGCCGGAAGCGAGGTACACGCGCCGCGCGCCGTCGGGGAAGGCGACTGCAGCATCCGTGATGCTCCCGTCGTAGCGAGTGGGGCCGGCGAGCCGCGTCGAGCGCGTGTCGCCGATGGAGGTGTTCGTGCCGATCGGAATGACCGCGGTTGCCAGCGTTCCTTCCAGGTACTGATTGGCCATGCCGGCAGTGAACTGAATCAGGGAGGCGCCGCCGATCGCGGGCCCGTCCACCCCGGTCACGGATGAGAACGGCACCGCGATCGACGAGTTGTCGGGTGAAACCGATGGACGCTCGCTCGTCGGAACGCGATACCCGTCGCTCCAGTCGAGTGATGGCCGCTGGATGTAGGCGCTGGGTGCGGTGGCCGCGCCCGCCGCCGCCCAGATCGGGTCGGAAGAGACGAAGCGGAGCGTCGTCGTCTCGTCGATGACCGCCCCCTCGTCCGTCGTGGCCCAGTAATGTCTGGTGAGTTGGGGCCCAGGAGAATGGATCTTGGACATCGGAATCTGCACTGTCGATTCAGAGTCCGCGCTGGCGGGTTTGAGTTTGAGCACATAGCTGGTGGTGCTGGTCCAGCCGAAGGCCTGGTCCTGGGTGAATCGCGCGGGAACGGATGGAAGGCGGTCGGCGCTCCTCGCACGCGAGGAGAAGGTCAGATACAGAGTTCCAGGCCAGATCGACGTCGATGCCAGGTCGTAGAAGTTGGCCGGAAGTGCAATGTCGACGGCCTTCGCCTCTCGATCGATGATTGAAGTCCCTGTCAGGCCGTCTAAGCCCTCGACTTTCCAGGTCAGGCTGTCGGATGCTCCCGCGAGGAACGCGTCGGTCAGTTCGACATGCAGCACTGTTGTGACCGGGGTGACCGGAGCCGGGAGGTTGTTTGGGGTGGCAAAGAAAGTCTCGTACGAGTTGTAGTAATACGGCTCGCTCTGGACGGTTGCGATGACCTCATTCGCCGACGCTGTTGCGGGGCTAGCCGCCGCATCGCTTTGAACCGACACGGATGCATCTGCCGCAACAGGTGCGGTAGATAGCAGCAGGGCGGTAATCCCTGCTGCGGCCACCATCGATCGTGCCTTCATCGGCGTCCACCCCCTTTGGCCGCCTACGGTGTCGACCCTTGCCTATTCTGCACGTGTGGTGCTTGCGCGCGAAACTGAGGCGCGCCGAGGCATCCGCGGGACATACGTGCACGTGCAGGCCCAACTATCTCGATTGCGGCCATGACGTCGTGCAGTTCGTCGCTGCGAAGTCGTGCCACCCTGCCCACGCCGCCTGATTTCGGCCCGCTCCGACGTCGACTGTGCCGCCATCCCTCCAGGCGCGGCAAATGCCCACCTCAAGGAAGCACGACGTCGCCCCCCAGCCCAGACGCCACCTTCCGCGGGTCGACAGTGAAGGAGCCGACGATCGTGTCCATGACCTCGGGGGATGCATCCGGCGACAGCAACACCTGCAGCGTCACGACCATCGTCCCCTCGTCATCGATGGCCACCATCTCCCACAGCTTGCTGTCGGGGATCTGCGCGCAATCCGTCCAATACCGCGTCGCCAGCTGCCAGCCATCCTTCTCGCGGGACGGCTCGTCGGAGGCGATGCATCCGTCGATCGTCCAGTCCGCCTTTCCGACGAGGTCGTCGGCGCGGGCGCGGAGGTCGGTGGATTCGAGGCCGGCCAGCCCTGTTCTGGTCGCAAAGTCCTTCGACACCGCGACGTAGGCTCCGTCTTCGCCGAACTCGACCGGTGAGTCGACTTGGGTTCCGGTGACGACGGCGGTTCCGGCATCCGGACTCACGTTGTAATTCCCGGTGCGCGCACCCCATTCGGCAGGAATCGCGAACGACAGCGCCTTGTCGCCACTCGAGACGTTCTTGGTCTCGAGCCCCGGCGGCGTCGATGAAGCGGATGCCGCGACCCCCGCACCGGCACCACCACCGAACATGGCGAAGAGCCCGTCGAGCCGTTCGGGCGTGATGACGGCCGACGCTGTCGCCCCGACCACAGCCACCAGAATCGCGCCGCCGATCGCATAGACCCTCTTGGGATGCCGCGCCGCCACCGGAGTCGCGGCCGAAGCCGGTGCCGGCTGGCCGGCCGTCGCGGGCGGCTGTTGCGCACCGTCATGAGAAGACTGCGGCATGCCCGTGCCCGCTGCCGGCACGTTCTCCGGAAACGGTGGCCTGTTGCCTCCATTGGCATCGGACATGCGGCGAGTGTATTCCTCCGCATGCATCCGCCGCACCTGTCCCGGCGCGGAGTAGCGGTTGGGAACCCGAACATTGCGGTGAAGCGCAGTCAGCCCTCCGAGTGGGTGAATCGGAGATTCAGCCTCTGATTGGTCACGCGCTGAGCAGCGGCACGATCCGGTCGAGTTCCTCGGTCTTGGCTTCCGCTACGAGTTCGAGGTCGTAACGGGTTTGCAGATTCGTCCAGAATCGATCCGAGGTCCCGAACGCCCGGGCAAGCCGAGCTGCTGTGTCGGGGGAGATACCGCGCTTGCCGTGAACGATCTCGTTGATGCGCCGAGGCGGCACGTTGATCGCCTGTGCGAGCCGGTACTGGCTGATCTCCAGCGGCTTCAGGAACTCCTCGAGAAGGATCTCACCCGGGTGGATCGGTGCGTGTGCGGTTGCCATGATGTCTCCTCTCAGTGGTAGTCGACGATCTCCACATCAGCCGGACCCGTGGGAGTCCAGACGAAGCAGATGCGCCATTGGTCGTTGATTCGGATGCTGTGCTGACCTTCGCGATCGCCCTTCAACTGTTCGAGACGGTTGCCGGGCGGAATGCGAAGCTCATTGAGATCCTCAACCGCGTCCAGGATGAGGAGCTTGCGGTTCGCCATGCGCTGCAGGTCACTGCCGAATCGGCGGACATGCTGCCGATTCCAGACCCGCTCCGTGTTGAGGTCGGCGAACGAGTGGATCATGCTCAATGATAACGGGTCGCGTTACTAGTGGCTAGGTGAAGAGCTGATGCTCAATCCTCGATTCACATGAGTCACATCGCGCAAGGCTTCCCAGCGTTCGCGAGGCCATTTCACCTCACCAACCAACTACACCTCGGATGGTCACTAATCGGCCAGGCGCTTCCAGTTCGACGCTGGAACGAACGTCCCGTGCGAGAGAACGTGGAGTGCCCTTCACTCCGGCACTCTAGATCCTCCGTTGTCACTGACGCGGAGCGGGGATATTGAGAGCGGCAACGCTCAGATCGGCTGATACGCCTGCCCTAACACTTCGCCGACAACGATCTCCCACATTGTCTTTGCTCGCCAGACGTACCCGACGTCCGACTCGTCAAATATTCTGCCTGAGTAAACACCGACGAATTGAAAGGCGTCAGGGTCTGCGATTGAGAGAATCCCTTCGCTCACAACTGCGCTGCGACCTGCGGCGCTGAAGTAGACCGGCGAACCGGACATTCCCGCACGCGTCCGACTATCGATGAGGAATCTGGGCAGTCCGTCGACTTCATCGGCGTAGTCGCTGGCAACGGTGCCTTTCATCCATACGGCCTTGCCGCGAACTCCACCGTGCACGCCACCTGGATAACCGATTACGGTCATCGTATCGAGTTGTCTGATCGGGTACATCGAAGACTCGTCGTTCGCCACGGTCTCGTCTTGCAGAGCGTAGTCGGGGGCCTGTAGATCGGTCAGCTCAAGAGCGGCAACATCAACGGTGTTTCCGTAAGTGGGATGCTCGAACCAGAGGGCCGACGGATATCCTCCAGCCGTGGATGGAGCTATCAAAGGGAAGTCTTGGCACACCGTCGCCGAACTCGATTCGGTTGCGACATATGAGGTGATTCGCACGCTAGTTGCTTGTCTGCCAGCTTTGTCGACTAATTCCATACTCCCTGGCTTCATCCCGGCCAGCACATGCCGGTTGCTGATGAGGAAAAGTCTCTCTTCGTGCTCGACCACAAATCCAGTAGCTTCGCTTATTCGCTCGTCGCCGTAAAACACTTCTACATAGCGCGCGTTTACAGACCGGAGCAAGTAGGCGAGCGCAACCTTGTCAGTCATGAGAACGAACTTAGCGGGAGTCCGTCAGTCCGCGAGCAAGCGCGACGGAGCCGCCGATCGACGCGAATCAACTGGTTCTCAACGAGACTCATCGCCAGAACCAGCGCGCGAACTTGTCGGCGGAGCCCTGAAAGGGAAGCCCTTCGGGACCTTGACGAACCTGTTCGACCACGAAGACACGTCGAAGCCCCAGCTCGACTGGATCACAGCCAAGAGCACCCGCACAGTCTTCTTGGTCAGGTTCTAACTCATGCAAGACTCCGCGGCGTCGTCCCTCTCGTTGTCAGCGACACTGGAGTGAGCTGCGCTCGAGAGTTGAAGGCCTGCGACGCAGGTGTCGGATCTCTACTCAATGACAAATCCACTGTGTCCGCTGATAAGGGCGAGCTGCTCCACGACGTGGTATAGATCAGAGTCTCGAAGCTGAGCACTTAGAGCGTATTCGTCCTTATCGAGGAGAGCCAGTAGCAAGAGAGCTTCGCCTTGTGTCAAGATCCACCTTGACGCAATGTCAAAGCCACTCGCAGACGGGCCGTAGGCGCTCATGATGCCGTGAAGCTCTGAGCGGTGCTCCTCTATGTACGAATCGGTGTCCTGTTGGAACGACTCGATCGTTCCGCTCCCCGCCGTCGCCAGTGCGACGATGTTCTCCACGCTGAGCCCTATGTCAGAGGGGACAGCCGCAAAATCTTGAAGCTTCCGTTCAAGATGTCTCGAAAGCTGGAGGCATTGATAGCTCTCCAATGAGCTGACCATTCCCGCTCCCTTCGTGAGCTCTTCATCAAACAATTCGACAAGCACTAACAGCCGACTAAACACGCGCCGAGCGTCTGCCGGTAGGTCAATCGGTGACTTGTAAACGTACTTGTGAACCGTCTCAGACCATGCGTGTTCTGCAATCGTTCGAACCTGAACTTCACACCGAATGGGGATTCCGTCGGCGTTCGTGAGGTCCTTATACGTAATATGTAAATGAAGGCCGCGATAGTGAAGCACTTCGGGGTCGGCGTCGAGAGTCTGATCTTCAACTACCACAGATAATCCTTCTTGTGCATTCAAAGTATCGGTGACCACCGACTTTAGGCTCGCTTCCGGGACTATGACCCGAGCACCTACTAGGTCCGGGCAGTCCAACCAAGGGTCGAGGTATCCTTTCCGGCGCTGCTTTCTAAACAGCTCGAGTGGATCCTTCGGCCGCGCAGAAATCGAATGTACGATCTTTGGGTCCAGGGCGCCTTTGACACGAAGCTCGATTTCTGAGGCTGCATCTTTGTACACCGCGAACTGCTCTGTGAATCGGTCGTATAACCGCTCAGGGGTCCAACCAGTCACGCTAACGGCCGCCGGTCGACTTAAGTGAGGTTATGCGGCTTCCTTGAATAGTGATTAGGTCAGTGCCGTCAGCGCCCTCTTCAACGCGAACTGACTTCTCGGGGCCGATTTCGGATGGGGGAGCGATCACTAACACGCCATTTGCCAAATCCACGCGCATCCGCCGCGTCTGCGTATCAACTCGGCTAGTGTCCTTCGCGAACTGGGTGGTGGGAGTTTGGGACGCCTCCGCGAGGTGACGAATTTCGCTTCCATGTCCAGCCGGTATGTGAGCCTGGATGAAGGCATTCGGGTTGATGAAATTCGTGTTGGAGTTAAGCTCCGAAAGCAATGAGGACTGCGCATCTATCTTGGCTTCGGCGCCCATTGTGCTTTGGTTGATGGCCGCAGTCATGCCTGTCAGGAATCTTTCTGTGAGTACCGCTGGCTCCTCGCGAAGCTTCATTCCCAGAAAGCGAGTCAAGAAATACTCGGCAAACCCGCGCCCATTCTGTTCGTCAACAAGCTCGCCCCCGACAATTCCGGCGGCTGATGAGCTGCGTGAAAAAACGGCAACTTTGTAGATCCGAGCAGCGTCTCCAAAGACCAGGTCTCGAATGTGCTCGACCTCATAGACTTGATGGCCGACCGCGTTTGTCGTGGGCTCCAGACGCATGGCTTCCTGATGCTCAACCTTCGCAACCACGAGTAGGTCATCACCCCCGAGTTTCGCCTGGGCCACCATGAGAAGTCCTGCCAATGCACTCCCCGGTTGTACGTTCGACAATGACATTGCGATGGACTTACTCTGCGCTACGAAGTCGGTGCCCGGCGCCCACATTTGAAGAACCGCCGTCCTTACCTCGCTCGGTTCGTCACTGTCCGCAATGATCGCAACTCCGCGATTGCTGAGTACTTTCAAAAATCGCATCGTAAGGAACGTGCGGTCCTCAGATTCAAGCACCACTGGCTCATCAGTGAGGTGAACCTCAAATCGCCGCTGCGGGTCGTCTGTACGTCGGACTTGGTGCATCACGATCGGGCCAAGCTCAAGGCCGGAATAGTTTGTCAATGTTCCCCCTACGTTGGAAGAAGTCAATCGGTAGTCATGGCGATTGTCGCTCGTTCACGGATCCCCAATTCGGGTGACACGATCGTTGCGCGATTCGAGATTTCTACGTTCACGAGCCAATCTCTAATACTCAGGATTGGAGTCGTCGGGTTCAGTCAAATCTTCATGCGTCAGCCCTCCCCGTAGATTGAGGAGTGCACTCCATCGCCAACTCGAGCTGGGGCGCTTCCGCAGGTCGGCGTGACTCCCGCTGCTCTCACTGATTCGAGTGGACCAGCCGAATACTTCGGCCGCGCGCATATGGGCCTGTTCTTGGACGGGCATCGCCCCTGCTGTCCGCGGCGCCGCCACGCATCGCTCATCACGGGCGCTCTGTATGCTCGCCTCGTGTCCAATCATGAAGAAGTCGTGATGTCAGTAGTCGACCTCCCACTCGAGACGGTCGCTGAAGAGCTACTGAGACTTGACCCTGACGGTTCGCGGTGGGGCAGCGTGATTCGGCACACATTCGACATGATCTATAACGGCCAAGAGACTGGCCGTTATAAGTGGGACGAACTAATGAAAACCGAGAAGACCCACTTTGGATCGCTATTCGAAATCAATGCGCAGCGCGAGTTCTCCTTCGAAGGCGGCGCAAAGCTCGACTTCTTCATTGAGGGGTACGAGGTAGACGCCAAGTGGAGTCAGTCGATGGGCGGCTGGATGCTTCCGCCTGAGGTCTTTGACCAGATTGCGCTTGTAGGCACCGCAGACGACGCCGCATCGCGCTGGTCCGTAGGGCTTGTGCGAGTCTCCGAAATGAACCGCCGAGAGAAGACCAATCGCGATCAGAAGAGTCAGTTGAGTCCCGCGGGCAGGGCAGCCATCAAGTGGTTGTGGCGTGATGCTCAATTGCCACCAAATGTTCTGCTACAGCTTCCGGAAGACGTCGTTGCGCACATTCTCGACAGCACAAAAGGAACGCAGCGCCTTCACCGACTGTTTCGCGCTGCAGAGGGTCGCATAGTCCATCGCACCACTGTCGCGACGGTGGCGCGGCAACTGGATGCCCAGAAGCGCGTGCGCGGAAACGGTGGATCGCGCTCGGTGCTAGCTAGCGAAGGCATCGTGATACTGAGTGGGAAGTACCATGCTCACATTGCCAAGGCTCTTGGCGTGCCGGTGCCGTCTGCCATGGAGTACATCTCAGTCCGAGTTGTTCCGTCAAATGATGGTTCGGGCGCCGTGATCGCGGGTGAGCGGTGGCGACGCGCGAGGGCCGATGACGAGGTAGTCAGAGATGCTCCGCAGCTGCCTGAGCGCGGGACCGTCGAAGAACTGGAAGGTCCTTAAGGCCTGACGCTGCCCCGACCAATCCGTAGTTCACGAGCTGATGTAGTGCTCCAAAGCTTCGCGCACAACATCGGTGAGCGATTTTCCCTCCGACTTGGCCTTCGAGAGCGCGGATCGATATAGGTCCTCAGAGATCCTGAACGACTTCATTGGTGTCTTCGGCTGATTGGGCATAACTCCAATGGTGTCATGACGATTGACCTTGTGGGGTGTCATGACGAGCTGTAGTATGGTGTCATGACACCGACTATTCGAACAATTCACGTCGAGGTCTCTGCGGAGCTCTGGATGGCTGCCCAATCGAAAGCTGTGCAACATGGCGACGAGCTAAGTGCTGTCGTAGCCGAGGAACTCGCCAATTATGTGCGGGAAGACTCATGAACCGGCTTGTCGCAAAACAATGGAAGCCTCGGCGTCTCTACAGATGCCGCAACTGCGGAATTCGTGTGACGAAGCGTGAGCGCGTCATGCCGTGGAAGGCGTGTTCGGAGGATTGCGCGGACGAAATTTGGATCAAAGCCAACTTCAAGGCTGAAACACGCGCTGAGCGGAAGGCCAAGTCACTCCACCTGTATGACTGAACTTTGCATCGCAGGACCGCCCGCTGCTCGGTCAGCGAGCGCGCGCTCGATTCGATCGGTTGCGGCTGCCAGCTCGACGTGCTCCCAAATTCGTATGACGATCCAGCCCTCAGCAACGAGGGCATCATTCGTTGCCCTGTCGCGGTCACTGTTCCTCGTGAGTTTTGGTGTCCAGTAGGCCTGATTGACTGTTGGTCTTCGACCATGGATGGGGCAGGAATGCCAGAAACACCCGTCAATAAAGATGCATACTTTTTGCTTCGTAAAGACAACGTCCGGACGGGCTCGCCGCTGTTCAGTATCGATTCTGAAATCCTTACGGAACCTGTGACCTCTGCGATGCAGAGCAGATCGCAGCTCAAGCTCGGGCTTCGTATCGACGCGTTTTATCGCTCGCATGTTGCGCGATCGTCCGGCGCTAGTCGGAGAATCTCGCGTGTCGGAGGTATCGGTGATGATGTACATCTATTCTCAAAGTACCAATCTCGCCCCGCTGCGCAACAGAGTGCGGAGGGCGAGGAAATGATGGCCAGGAGTGCTGCATGAAATCTGATCTGACGGTCGTCGAAATCTGCGCTGGAGCAGGGGGGCAGGCGCTTGGCTTGCATAACGCAGGCTTCAGCCATGCTCTCGCCGTAGAACTTGATGCCTATGCGTGCCAGACGTTGCGGGAGAACACTTCTTGGAAGATCGCTGAGGGCGATGTAGCCGACATTAATGTGTGGGATCCTGCCGACTACGTCGGTATTGATTTGCTGGCGGGAGGCGTACCGTGCCCGCCGTTCTCAATCGCCGGCAAACAGCTTGGATCTTCGGACGAGCGAGACCTTTTCGCGTGGGCAGTAGAGCAAGTCGGCGTGATTCAGCCTCGAGCTCTTCTTCTGGAAAATGTGCGAGGTCTCGCTTCCAACCGATTCGCTGGATATCGTCAGCGCATACTTGATCGTCTGGCGGAATTCGGGTATGTCGCGGACTGGCGCCTAGTCCATTCGGCTGATTTTGGTGTGGCTCAACTCCGCCCCCGGTTTGTCCTGATCGCAATGAAGGAAGAGGACGCCGCCTACTTTCACTGGCCTGAACCGAACGGGCAGGTTGTCACCGTCGGCGCCGCACTCCAAGACCTGATGGCGTCAAACGGCTGGAAGCACGCGGAGGACTGGGCGCGCCTCGCCGACGACATCGGGCCCACATTGGTGGGCGGAAGTAAGAAGCACGGGGGAGCGGATCTAGGTCCTACACGAGCGAAAGCCGCCTGGGCTCATCTTGCCGTCGATGGACGGGGAGTCGCCGACGAGGCGCCGGGCGCGGATTGGCCACATCCGTCGATCCGAATGCCGAAACTTACAGTTCCAATGGTCGCTCGTCTACAGGGCTGGAGTGACGGCTATGAATGGCGTTTCGCTGGTCGCAAGACCGCGCAATATCGCCAGATCGGCAATGCCTTCCCACCGCCGGTGGCCGAAGCAATTGGGCGTTCTATCAGATCAGCCTTGCTTCATGAGGGGCGCCGCCAGGACGTAGTCGGGCTGGGATCAGCGGTCCACGATCCGATCTACAAGGCTCTCGCAAACGCAACTGGGTATGTCACCCTTGAGCACCTTCACACCCTGCTAGATCCCTCGAACACCCAAGCGGTGATCGAGCAGAAGCTCGCGGCCTTGTCGCACGACTTCGAGATCGATGTGCGCACCACGACGTCAGGAACTTCCTACCGCTTAGGCAAGTTCAAGGGATTTACGGGTCAGCAGGATCACGAAAGGCATCTCTATATGGAAAAGCACCGTGGCCGCATCAGCTGAGGCAGGTCATTGAAGCTTGGTTGTCCGCAGTAGATGGGTGACGAGAGCCGAACGATCAGACGGGGTTAGGAGACGATACCTGTCATAGGCTTCGTCGACTTTATCCCGACCGCGCTGGCCTGCCGAAACCCATTCCAACAGCCGCTTCCGGTCTCGATTGTTCAGGTTATCGATTGAGGTTTGTACGCTGTTCAACGATTCAGGAGCGCGAGTGTCAGAGCGTGCTGTCTCATTGCAGTCAGAACATTCCGCGCGCAAGTTCGAGGGATCTCCCGTGCCGCCGTCGGCTGCTGCAACGATATGACCGGCTGTTAGAACGGCAGTCCGCTCCGGATGATCGGGATAAGGCTCTCCCGCGATGATTCCGCAGTGAAAACAGCGGTAATGGTCACGCGTCAAGACGAACAGCTTATTCTTCTTTGTGACTTTCGATTTATCCTTGGGCCTCTTGCCCAAAGCAGGATGCCAGCCAATCCGCTCGAGCTTGTAATCTCCCACATCAAGATTGCGATCGTGTTTTGCTGACGGAAAAACCCAGCCGTCCCGAATACTCCGCAGCTGTCTAATTCGACGCTGAAAATGTTCCATGTCGTTTCGACTTGTCTTGCTGAGCCTGTGCCCGAGCGCATTTCGAAGTTCATCGGTTGTGAACGTCTCGCCAGGCTCCTTGTTAAAGGCTAACCACGCCGCGATTCTCGGCTCATCACCCATCGGCGATCTCGTGCCTGGCCAAGTGTCGAGCTCCCACCAGAGCTCACCCGAATCAACGTACGCCTCAGGTGCGAACCGACCATCCCCCGATGTCACAGCTTCAATCTACATGCAGATGCATCCAGCAGCGGGATGAGTCTCCAAGCACTTAGTCCTGAGTCAGGCCTCGAAAGGCCGCTACGCGACATACCCGGCCCCGTCGCTGGATAGTCAACCTGACCCAGCGATTTGTTGATCGCGTTGTCGCGCGGTGTCCAAGAACTATCGGTCAAATCCCGAGCAAGTTGGCGAGTCCCTGCTCGCTGACGACGGGGATGCCGTAGTCGCGTGCCTTTTTCGCCTTGCCCGAGATGGAGTCTGGGTCGGCGGCCGCGACGAGCTTGACCTTCTTTGTGACCGCATCCTTCGGCACCAGGTCGTTCGCCACGAGGATGTCGTACCAGCGCTCGCGCGGGAGGGACATCTCGCCCGTCAGCGTCACCAGGTCGCCTGGGTTGAGCGCGAAACCGCCCAGGGAGGCGCCGGGCTGCTTCGGCGACGCGGGTGCGACATCCGGGGGAGTCAGCACCTTGTCGATCTGCGTGGGCGGGATGCGCAGCAGGGTGGCGACCGCGACCAGGTCGCCGGTCTCGGCGTCGGTGAGGATGCCGTCTGACCAGGCTGCCGCACCGAGCATCCAGAAGTATTCGAGGTTGAGCTTCTCGCAGGCCGGGCGACTGATACCCAGGGATTCGGCGAGCTTGACGAGTCCTTCGGCCTCGTGCAGTGAGAGCACCCGGTCGAGGAGAGCACGGTCGAGGAGTGCGAGGTAGTCGTTGTGTGCATCCGGGCCGGAGAACTCGGGGAGGTTGTCGGTGATGCGCTCGAGGAAGTGGTGGTCGTTGCCGCTCAGGGCGTCCTCCCGGGGGTACCAAGCCACGCCTCTGCTCGGGACGCGGCCGTACGAATAGGCGGCTGCGCGGTCTAGGTGATCGGTCCATCCTGAGCGGTCTTCGGAGTGCGCGATGTAGGAGGCGAGGAGTTGCGCCGTCGCGCCGGCGTCGACAGAGGCGCGGTGGGCGCCCTCGAGCTGGATGTCGAAGGCTGCGCAGCAGTCGACGAGGGCTCGGCCGGAGCCAGGGAGGTAGACGCGAGCGAGTTGCATCGTGCAGAGGGTCACGAGGTCTTGGCTTGTCCAGATATCAGCTCGCGCCAACTCGGCCAGCAGGAACCGCGTGTCGAAGCTGGCGTTGTGCGCCACCAGCACTCGTCCGTCGAGGAGCTCGATCAGTTCGGGCGCGATGTCGGAGAAGGTTGGAGCTCGCAAGATCTCCGCGGCTGAGATGCGGTGGATGTCTTGGCGGCCCAGGTCGCGGCCGGGATTGAGTAGCGTGTCCCAGCGGCCGGTGATCGTGCCATCCGGATCGGAGTGGACGACCGCCACCTCGATCGCGCGGTCGTGTTTGCCTGGAAAGAGGCCCGTTGTTTCGAAGTCGATAGTGGCGAATCCTGGTGAGCCCATCTGCACACCGTATCCGACAGGTGTCGGACGATTCTCGCCCTCGAAATGGGGGAGTGAAGACCACTTAAGGGGAGCTTCTTCTGGAGAATCAACTCTTCGAGGACGGCTCCAGGATGCGAGCGAGGAGTGAGACGCCGACTAGTACCAGCCCGAGCGTCATGGCGATCTCTCTGAGGAGCGTCGCGATGGTGCCGGCGATGGCGTGCGGAAAGTCGGCGGACCCGAAGAGCAGGGCCAGCCATCCGTCGGTGACGAGCGCGAGAGTGGCGCCGATGGCCGTGAGGACCACACCCGACACGAACATCTGGCGAGCGGTGAGGCGTGGGGGCATTAATGACTCCGGTCACTCAAAGGTGGACGCTCAGCAAAGGTTGTTCCTTGAGGGCTTCGCATGCGCTTTAGGAAGATGAACATGATATTAGTCGACAAAAACTCATCTGAGTTGTAGCTTCTGAGAGGGAGCGGGTGCGCGGAGACCGAGAGGGTTCGATGATGTCACCGAAAAGATCCATTCCTGCTGTCGCTGCAGTTCTCGTCGCGCTCGCTGCGGGTGGCGGGGCTCAGGCCGCGTTCGCGTCCGCAGCTCACAGCTCCAATGAAAATAGCGAGATTGCAGTCTGCGACGGCAATTCGCTCTCGACCACGGATTCGCAGGGAACAGCGCTCGACCCGGAGGCACTGAGCATGGCGCGGTCGCAGGTGCGGCATCTCTGCGATGCCGGTGTCGGAAGCGCGATCACCTTCGAGCAGTACCTCCATGCGATCGATGCATCCGAGCAGTTCACCTCATATGCGAACGTCGTCGCTCAGATCAACGCCAGTCCCGGCCTCATGGGGATTAGCGCTTACGCCAACTCAATTCCTCGGGATGGCAAGAGGAAGCAGCTCAGCTGCATCTATCGGATGCAGCCTATGTCGGGGCCGTCGACGTCGTGGCAAAGCTGCGGCACGTCAGGGCCGAGCACCACGTCGACGTATCTCACGACTCGCGGCAACGACTTCTGTCCCGTCAAGGGCACGCGGTGGGAGGCGATTGCGGATCTGTATGTGAACGGCTCGATCGTGCAGAGCGACGGCGACATCAAGGTGGCTCTGTGAAGCCGTCGTCGGAGGTGAGCAGGCACCGACCGACGCTGATCGTCGTGAATCAAGTCTCCGTTCTACCGAGCGGCACCGCCTACGTGGCGTCCTTCGTCGAGGTGTGGGAGTGGGGGATCGTGGTGCGGATGGTTGGGCTGGCCGAAGGGTTCGTGCGTCAGGTGCTCGCCCTGCGGCTGGAGCTTCGCGACGATCGGGGTGGCCGGTACGAGTGGAGGGCCGCGACGTCGGGCGGGATGGTGCTTCCGGAGGAGGTGATGCTCGCTTTCGGCGGAAGGGTGAGTGGATCGGTGCGAGAGTTGCAACTGGTGATCGCTGCATCCGGTGAGGTCGTGATGTCGGTCACCGTTTGAGAGCTGGCAAGCCTCCGTCCCAACCCGGCAACGAGAACTCCACGCGAGTTCAGGATCACCGTGACGATGCACCGCGGCCTGGCAGTGCGGTCGACTGGACCTGGTTCTATGGTTGCCGAGACATTCGCCCCCTGTTGCACTTATAACTGCAACAAACTAAGCTGGGGAGATGCCGGATCCTCGGTGTGTACCTCGGTTTATTGGAGTCAATCCCATGTCTACCAAGCTTCTGTCAAATGGAACCGTTCTGGTTGACGAAGATCTTCGTAAGCAGGCAGAGGCTCTCGTTGCTGAGGCGCACGATCGATCGCTCTCGGGCCTGTTCGTCTCGTTGGATGATGGACAGCAGATCAAGGTGAGTGCCGATCTTGGACGATTCTTCGTCGGGGTGCTCGAGCGGTTGGCTCACGGTCCGGTTTCGGTCATGACGCTCCCCGACGAACTCACGACGACAACCGCGGCGGAAATGCTCGGAATCTCGCGACCGACCTTGATGAAACTCATCGCTGCGGGTGAGATCGCGTCCACGAAGGTTGGGTCGCACACTCGTCTCGCAACAAAAGACGTCCTCGAGTGCAAGAAGATCCGAGACCAGCGCCGCGCTGCGTCATTCGAGATGCTGCGAGCAACTGACGACGGGGTCGGCGACCTTGGCGACATCCCCAGCGGCGCCTAGCGTCCTACTACTGTAGAGCGCGTGCTTCAGCGAGTTTTTGTCGATAGCAACGTTCTCTACAGTCGAACGACCAGGGATTGGCTGTTCTTGTTGCGCAATGAAACACGCGACATGTTCCAAGTCCATTCGTCCATCGATGTCGTTGTCGAGGTTGTGCGGGCGGTCAGGCGGGAAAAGCCTCAGCTTGATGGCGCGATCACGCGAAGCTTCCATGACCAGTTGATCAATAATCTCGACGAGATTCAGCCGGACTACGACGCACGTGTGGAGTTCTCGGGCGCTGATCCGGACGACCTTCACGTCCACGCGGCCGCAATAGCCGCAAAGGCCGACCTTCTTCTTACGTCCGATGGTCGTGACTTCGGTGATCCAGACGCTCTTCCTTACGAGCTCTATGAGCCTGACGCGTTCTTCGTGCTTGTCGATGACGGAGCAGCGGAGATGGTGCTTCGAGTTGTGATGAAGCAAGTTGCATATTGGAAGGGCAAGTCCGACGCGGGGCGCCAAGTCAAGGGCGTCGTGCAGGCGCTCGAGGACGCCAACTGCCCGCTCTTCGCAGAACGCGTCGGCGCGCATCTCGAACTACTGTCCGGCAAGCCTGCCTGACGCACGTCGGCGCCGCCGAGCGCGAGCGAACTGTGTCGATTGTCGCTGGCCGTAAGGCGTCTAGATTTGCCACACCTGTGGCGCGCTCAGTACTCCAACCGCAAGACGGTCATCCTCGGCGAGGTCATCGGGTGGGCATTCGCCGACGAGCTGCAGGAGTGCATCCTGGACCCGTTGGAGTTGAGTGCGAAGGCCTGGCCCACGACGTCAGCACCGGCGCATTTGTTCCACGCCCGCGCCGAGGCTGTTCGGACCGCCCAGCAGGATGGCGTTCGGTGTGCCGCTCGTCTTCATGCGGTCCAGCACCCTGCCGGGCACGCAATCCGACGGTGTGATGAAGAGTATCGCGTCGGTTGCACCGGCCAGTGCCGCACCCGACAGGGCGTCCGGGAAGTTCGAGCCGAGAGCCAAGTAGGCATTGGAGTCTTCACCCCAGCCCACGAAATAGTCGCCCAGCTCTGCCGACACGTCGTAGCGAGTGGCGCCGGCGATGCGGTTGAAGCCCACTCCTAACGACCGGATGTTGTCATCCAGAGCAGGCGACATCGAGTTCGGGCCGCCGATCACCCAGGCGGACTCCGGTTGCAGCTGATGAATGAGTGCCGTGGTCGGCGCATCCAGTTTCGAGTTCGCTCCATTCACCAAGACCACCACGCCACCTCCTGAGGCGGCAGCCGAGCCGGCCGAGAGTGCATCGGCGAAGCCGCGCCCGTCGGCGAACAGCACTTGAATGCGCGACTCGCCCGACGTGGGGTCGGGCGTGATTGCAGGAGCGGCCAGTAGAGCCAGCTTTCGAGACACCTCGTAGCGGTCGGTACCACCGATCCGTTCGATCTGAGGCGCGAACTGCGCGAGCCGTGAGTAGGTCGAGTTGTTGACCGAGTTCGGGCCTCCGACCACGTAGATCTTCTGAGGCTTCAGTCGGTTCAACTCGGACGCGATGGGTGCAGGGACGTCACCCGGCGTGACCAGCAGAACCGGACCGCCCAGGTGAGCGGCTACGGGGCCGGCGCTCAGCGCATCCGGATAGTTCGTTCCATCTGCGACGAAGACCACCGGCACGCCCGCGCTGAAATGACTGGCGGAGATGTTCGCCGACGCTTCGAAACGGTCGGCACCGGAAATTCGTTGCACCGCCCGCGCGGCCCAGGGAAGCAGGGTGGCGTTGTATCCGGTCAACTGGTCGCCAGGGGCCGGCTGGATCACCTTCGCCGTCGATCGGGTGGGCTGGTTCGGCCAGTATTGCGGGCTGTACATCCGCCCGCCGCCGATGCCGTTCGTGTAGTCGCTGAACAGGATGACCTGGGGTGCAGCCGGCACGCCGATCATGAAATAGCTGCCGTTCGTGACGGTGGCTTCAGCGCCGCGTTCCCACGAGCCGTCGGGATTCTGGATGTAGGTGGTTGCTCGCTGGACGTTGTCGCTGTACCAGGCGGTGGTGTCCACGACGCCCTTGATCGAGGCTCCAGCGACCATGCCCACGTCGGCCACCTCGTCGGCTCCATCGATCGTGAGCACCTTCGCCTCGGAGCGGAATGGAGTGTCGCCCCACCACGTCGGCGCAAGCCCGACGTCATCTGCTGAGTACGGCGAGTGATACTCGGTGAATTGGATTCGATAGTCCCCGTCTTTGAGCCCCTCGAGGCGGTAGTTGCCCTTCCAATCGGCATCGCCCCACTGTGCGTAGTTGCCGTTCTCGTCAAAAACAAGGATGTGCGCGCTGACGCCAAAGCTGTTCTGGCCCGCGGGGCTCAGATTGGCAACATGACCCGAGATGGCATGCGTCGCGCTGTCGGAGGCAGCCGCGGATGACGTGGATACGGCGACGGAACCGGCGACAAGCCCGATCGCCATGATGGTCGCGGTGATCGCTGATCGGATACGTGTCATCTGTTCCCCCTGGAGTCTGCTCGATCGAGCGTATTAGAAGAATCGACCACCAGAATCACCCGTCGGAGCCTGCTGGACTCGGTGACCGCCGCTGTTAGCCTCCGTCTATGAGTCAGCATTCGTCAGCGGGGTGGTTCCCGGACCCGTTCGGGCGACATGAGCACCGGTACTGGGATGGCTATCAGTGGACCGAGCACGTGGGCTCGGCCGGCACTCAGGCGGTCGACGCGCCTACGCCAGCGATGCCACTGCCGACAGCCACGCACGCGAACCAGCCCACGGGGCAAGCTGGGACAAGCACGCCAGTTGACAAGGGCGTGCAACGGCAGGTTCGTAAACTCGGCGTCGCAGATGCGGCCCGCGCAGGTGGTGGAACGCTGTTCACCGAGCCGCTCTTGGTCGTGAACCAGAAGGCGAAGCTGTTCGAGAGGAAAGCCGAGTATTCGGTCTTCAATCAGCACGGACGGAAGGTCGGCGGCGTTCGGCAGTTCGGAAGCAGCATGTCTCGAATGGCCGTGGGGCGGGACAACGCCACCAAGCGGTTCCAGATCGTTGATGAGGCGGGCCGCCCAATCCTGACGCTCACCCGGCCGGCCACTGTTCTCAAGTCGACGGTGAGCGTCATGCGTGAAGACGGCACCCATGTGGGCCAGATCGTGCAGGAGAACTTCGGCGTATTGGCGTCAGTGCTCGGAGGAAGGTTCAACGTCCGCTTCCGCATGGAGGCCGACGGCGAGACGCTCGGGACGATCAATGCGGAGAGTTGGCAGGCCTGGGACTTCAGCATCCAGGACCCGCACGGCTCCGAGATCGCTCGGATCACGAAGACTTGGGCGGGCTTCAGCAAAGAAATGTTCACCAAGGCCGACAACTACGTTCTTCAGATGCATCGGTCGCTCGAAGACCCGCTTCTAACACTCGTGGTCTCCGCGGCGCTCGCCGTGGACACGGTACTCAAGCAGGACGGCGACAACCGGCGAGGTCGGTAACGGTCTGTCCGGCGACGTCTATTCCTCGATTGTCGTTGCGGCACCCCTTATCTACGCGAGCGGGAAGTTCGGGATCTCTTTGTCGTGAATCTCGATTTGGCCGGCATGCCCCCACAAGTAGGGGTGCGGCCGCTCCGCATTGCTCGACAGTTGTCAGGTAGCTTCGGAACCAACGATCCGGGGGAAACAATGGAGTTTGAAGAACGGCTCGTCGCACTGGCTGCAAAAGTGCAGAATCAGCGCGACGCAATACAGACCGAAGAAGCGACGAAGAACGCGTTCATCATGCCGTTCATTTCGACGATCCTCGGGTACGACGTCTTCAATCCGCTTGAGGTCGTGCCCGAGTTTACGGCTGACGTTGGCATCAAGCGCGGCGAGAAGATCGACTACGCGATCGTGCGTGATGGCGAAGTCCAGATTCTGATCGAGTGCAAGGCGTCGATGGGACAGCTGAAGATCGAGCATGCATCGCAGCTGTTCCGCTACTTCGCGGTGACCAACGCTCGCATCGCCGTGCTCACCAACGGCCAGGTCTACAACTTCTACACCGACCTCGACGCACCGAACCGGATGGACGAGAAGCCCTTCCTGGTGCTCGACCTTGCGGACATTGACGAGACGCTCATCCCGGAGCTGAAGAAGCTCACGAAGGATGTCTTCGATCTCGACTCGGTGATCAGCGCGGCCGAAGAACTCAAGTACGTCGGTGCGCTCAAGCGGGAGATTGCGGCCCAATTCCGCGAGCCATCCGACGAGTGGATCAAGTTTTTCACTTCGCGGGTCTACGACGGTGCGTACACGCAGAAGGTGCGAACGCAGTTCACGACGCTCGTTGGCAAGGCAGCACGGCAGTTCCTCAACGAGCGGGTGAACGAGCGTCTCAAGTCGGCGCTCGGGGCGACCGCGCTCCCCGTTTCATCGGCTGTCGATGCGCACGGGCCATCCGCCGTCCAAAGTCAGCCCGTGGCCGACCTCGACATCGAGCAGAACTCGGACGAGATCGACACAACTCTGGAGGAGCTCGAGGGCTACCAGATCGTGAAGGCGATCGCCTGTGCTGAGGTGAAGCCGCAGCGGGTCGTGCATCGAGATGCGAAGTCGTATTTCGCGGTGCTGCTTGACGACAACAACCGGAAGCCGATTGCGCGGTTGTGGTTCAACGGGAAGAAGCAGAAGTATCTCGGGGTTTTCGACGCCGAGAAGGTTGAGACGAAGATTCCGATTGATTCTCTGGACGCGATATACGAACACGCGGAGACTATTCGAGCCTCCGTTCGACTACACGCTTCGAACTCAGTTCTTTAGCGCTGGAACGGGGATTCGCAATGGCATCGAGACGCTTGACGATCTACCTATTACGGGACATCGATACGGTTGACGACGCACTGGCTTCCGACAAGTCTCCCCATAGTGCCGAGCTAGACGCCGACTCCGGATTGGTCGGTCGGTTCTTTTATGAATCGAAACCGGAAGTGTCGCCGAGTTGGGTCTCCTTTGTGTCACCCGCACTACAAGACAAGCCAGAATCGCTGACCTCATCGTCAGCTTCGGGTTTGCTCGTGCTACAGGTCGACAACAAGTTTCTAGCCTTCACTTTCGGATACGGTCGCAGCTTTCTCGACCCAGCGAAGATTGAGCATCAATTCGGACTACGCGTCGCACTAAATCGAATCGACGCGAGTCAGATCAGGAGTCTCGACACCAAGACGTTCGAAGACATGGTTGTGACTAGAACCACCCAGGCCAGCAAGAGCTCGGAGCTGCCGACGTTCGGGGTAGACGTGTCGAGAGACATACTTCGAGCAGTCACAGGGGAGCCAAGAGACAAGAGCATTGCCAAGCGGCTGTCCGGTTCGGATGCGCTGGTCGTGAATCTGGTGGCTGTTGCTTCGGAGCTACCAGATATCTGCAGGGAGTTCCTAGCCGCATATGAAGAAGATTCGTACAAGGCGAATTTTGAATGGATCGACCATCTCGCACTAGTCACAGACGCCACGATCATCGAGCAATTGGACGGTCTCCTGGTCCAACAGCTGATCGAGTCGGACACTTCGTCTACGCATTTTGCCATGCCCGAGGCGTTGAGCTGGGAAGACGTTGATGCCTTCAAGATCGCGGGTACCCGGAGCACCGAATATGACGATCTGGAGATTGACGCATACCTGAATGCTCTGGGCGACGCCCGGGTCGACCTGACCATTGAGGCTTTGAAACAGCGTCATGTCTCAGTTCGTTTCAGTCGCTCCACGACGTTCGAATCCCGGTGGACGGTCTATCAATGCCTCGTGACTGAGCAACGAATCGACTTGCAGCTTTACGTACTCATTGAGGGACGATGGTTCGTGGTGAGTGAGTCCTTGGTAGACGAAGTGGACACGTTCGCTAATTCCCTCGGCGCGTCACCGACAGTCTTTCCGGATGCCGTGTCTGGAGAAGCGGAGAGACTATTCAATGAGCGGACTGCGGACTCGGCCCCTGACGATCGCCTCCTCTTGGATGCTCGCATAGTACGGCCGGGCGGCGCCGCGAGCGGCATCGAAGTGTGCGACATTCTGACATCTTCGGGCGAGTTCATACATGTCAAGCGGAAGTCTCGGTCATCGACGCTGAGTCACCTATTTGCGCAGGGGAGCGTATCCGCTGCCACCTTTATCGGCGATGGCACCTTTCGCGATAAGGTGCGCACCCACATCGTTGAGAACACATCTGAACCGTTGACGTCTCGGTGGCTCGCGCTGATACCCGGCAGCGCCGACCCAATTGATCGGTCGGCGTACTCCGTGTCTTACGTGGTGCTCGCCAACTCCGCCGCCGATGGGACTAACTGGCTCCCGTTCTTCAGCAAGTTGAATCTGATGCAGCACGGACGACAGCTCAAGAACATGAATTTGGACGTGACCATCACCCGAGTGCCCGTCGTCTAACTGATGACCGTTGGGCGGCCCGCCGCACCGCTGAGTATCACGTCCGCTATAAATGTTTGGCGAGCGGCGAGGTGTCGGGTGTTGGGCCTCCCGCCCTCACGCAGAAGCGCGCGCTTCAGCTGCTGGTCCCTCGACGCCGAATTCCACCCACGAGCGGCACAACGCCGACGAGTGCGAGCGCGAGGCCGACGTCGAGCCAGGTGCGGTCTCCGGTCATTGAGCTTCCGGGGATCAGGTTCGCGCCCTGTCCGGCGAAGACGACCTCGACCAGCAGGGTAGCAATACCGACGGCGATGAGCGTTTTGCGCCTGGCTCTGCTTCTCATCGTCGTGACGCTACTCGGGCTTTGCAGGCGGGGCGCCTGTTGGAACCCACTGCCTCAGCCGTTCGGGCAGCCCCGCGATCAGGCGTCGGTCTTGCGCGTCTCCGCTGCGACCTCCTTGGCGATAGAGATAACCCATGGATTCGCCGACCACAGGCCGTCCTTGCCCTTCGTGTAGAGCACGTCTTCGACGCCGCGCCTGACCGCATTCCGGATGACGGCCGACAGGACGAGGATCGCGACGGCGAAGCCGACGACGTAGACGATGATGCCGATGATCACGCTGGGTGCATCCATTGACTGTTCCTTCGGTTGATGGCTGATCGGTCTGATCTCAGGCCACTACCGAGCCTGCCCAAGTTAGGGGACTGCTGCGCGAATAGGTGACATCTTCACTTATCCGTGCAGCAGTCCCCTGTTCATGTCCACCCAGGTCGCAGCCGCCACGCTTGCACTGGTGGAGATTGTCGACAAGATCTTCACAGCGTCCTTGGCTGCGGCAATCAGCTGGGCAAGTTATCCACAGGACGTCTTTCGACGATTCGCCGTGTCGGATCATCCGCACACATCCCCATCGTCCACGAAGTACGGGCGATGACAGGCCGCTGCCGCCTGCCTCGTCGTCGCCGCAATTCCCCGCGACCGTGCTCGAAGCAGTTGCTCAATCAACTCGTCGATCACCCGCTGGTTTGCAGGACGTACGCCAAAAGGGAAACCGCCAGTAACCGGTATCGGCAGCTGCAACATCGTGGGCCCCCACCGAACTAGCAACCCAACAGCCCGATACCGTTCTAGGACATCACGACCTATCGCGGGCCGTATGTCGTCAATGTTTGACCAGGGAAGCCACAATTCGAGCGCAAGGGTGCTTCGACCTGACCAAATTCCGATCCCCTGAGAGTTGGCAACAATAGTCAAACCCCGGGGAATGACACGGCGAGCTCCTGCTGGATTTCCCCTCCGAAGTTCACTAATCAACTCTTCGGAGCGCAGCGCTGAAGCGATAACATCCCATGAGCCCTGCGCGCGAAGATTCCGGGCTCGAATGTCCCACCCGTATGCGACGGCGACGACGTAGCCACCGATAAGCATGACCGTGACCAGTGAGATCGCCATCACACCGACGAGAATCCCCGCGGCCACGGAATCACCGGTGGATTGTGAGGTCCGCACGAACTGCAGTATCAGAAAGCCCGATGCTGCGAGAAGCGCCCCCACAACCGCGAATGCAAAGCCTCGCTTATCGTTCATTTGGCTTCACCGATCGTAATCACGCTGCACTCCTAATAAGGGGCGAACTGCAAGCCACCCATGAGTGTACTAATACCCGTACTTGAGAGGCCACCAGAGTAGAACTGGGTAGCGAAAGGGGTCGGATCAATGGGCAGAGTCGGCTCCACCGGCGACAACGCCGCCATGGAATCGTTCTTCGCGCTCCTGCAGAAGAACGTCCTCGACCGCCGCTCCTGGACGGGCCTACGGATGACAAGACCATGGACACGTTCATTCGCAGTTTCGTCATCACCCAAACGCTCGTCTGGCCGGACGGTGTCGTCAGCCTCGATCGCAATAACTCCTACCAATATTCGACCTACATTGAGCTCTACGACACAAGGTCAGGAAGCATGCGGAGCTTCACGGCCTATGTCGCGGTGGGCCGGTCGACGGAGAATGTCGTTACGGCATGGCCTTCTGGTGCGATCGGAGACTGAATTGTGCAGATAGATCTTCGGAGGGAGCTCTTTCAGCAAATCCTTGCTCCGGGTGAGGGCATCTTGAGCGCCGACGAGGCTGAGGAGGTGGTCTCCTACGAGAGGATTGACGGCAGTCAATTGCAGTTCCTGATACCGACTTCTGCGTTTGAGAACAACTTGGCTGGGTTCGCCAAGGCTGCTCGGAGCGCGTTGGGCGGGGGTGGTTCCGATCTCGTCAACGCGGGTCGATGGCTCCATTTCGTGATGATGGAGAAGGCGAACGACATGTCGCCGGTTGGCAAGCGTGGGTATCGGTTGACCAACGATGGTTCGCTTCTGCCTTGGGATTGATCGGTCGGCTATGGGAATCGGTCGGCCATGGGAGTTGAACCGAGCGAAGTGGAATTGGTGTGATTGCCATCGCAACCGGTGATCGCTGCATCCGGTGAGGTCGTGATGTCGGTCACCGTTTGAGATCGGGCACGACGACCTCGCGGCCACGGTCGAAACGGGAGGGTGGGGATGGTGGCTTGTCCGGTTGGAGCCATTGGCATCGGGTTTGGCGGGAGCCCGCGCAGCGGGCGGGGGACTATGGCTCCAACCGGACAAGACTCCGTCCCCACCCGGCAACGAGGACGACGGGTCAGCGGCCCAAGAACTCCCTCGTCTTCGCCGCGATCTCCGCAGACTTCGTGTGGTGGAGGTAGTGGCCGCCATCGAGTGGCACCAGTTCTCCGTGGTCGACCTGAGTCAGCTGGGCCTCGTGGAGCTTCACCCAGCCCGGAATCTCGGGGTCCGTGCCCACCACGAACACGAGCACGGGGAGGTCTCGCGGAAAGGTCTGTGAGCGGGCGGCGGCGAAGTTCTCGGGGGTGCGGGTCGCCTCGTCGATGAGTGTGGGTGTCATCGTGTTCCGGTTGCTCAGGATGGCCAGTTGCCGTCGGGCGTCATCGTCGTAGTCGGCGAGGCCGTCGTACGCACCGGGCGTGAACGACGCGAGGAGGCGGAGGATGCCCAGCTGCTTCAACGCATCCATACCCTCGAGCGGGGCGGATTCCTCGCTGCCCGGCTGACCTGGAACACTGGTGTCGATGCCCACGAACGCGGTCACCTCGTCGCGGAAGCGGCTGAGGTATTCGAGGCCGTAGATCCCCGCGATCGAGTGGCCCGCGAGCACGTAGCGGTCGATTCCCAGAGTCTGCAGGGCCTCATGCACCTCACCGGCGATGGCGGCGGATGTGCGGGGTGCGTCGGTCTGATCGCTCAAGCCGTAACCGAACGGCTCGACCACCACCACCCGGAAGTCGTCGTCCAGCTCGCGCACAAGAGGTGCGAAGTCGAGCGCGGGCGATGCCGTGCCGAGGCCCGGAAGCACCACGATCGTCTCGGACTCATCGGGCGCATCCTCGCTCACGACCACGTTCATGTTCTTTCCGTCGACCGGTACGAGCTGTCCGTACGGGCGCAGCTCGGCGTTCTCCGAGGCGGTGGCTATCGCGTTCACAGTCGTCGTGGCGATCAGGCCGAGCGTCGGGATCCCGACGACGACTGCAAGGGAGAGAAGGGCGATCTTGGCGGGCTTGTTCACGAGAACCGATCGGTTGGAGCTGAGCCGCCTCGGGTGAATGCGGTCTACTCATCATCGCGAGGCGGAGGCCGCGGGGGATCAGGCTCTGGGGGGAGTGGGGTCCGCCGCGCGGGGGAGATCTGGGCGCCTTGTCACAGGGGGGACCGGTCGGACGGGACGAAGCGCGTGCTCAGCCACGCAGCGATCTCGTCGATGGAGTCGATTTCGTCTGACGCGATGGCAATGAAGTCGTACTCGGCCTCGATGTCGGTGGTGTTCCAATATCCGTTCTTCGCGTAGAGGTAGAGCGCGGTCACGAGTGCGAGGCGCTTGTTGCCGTCGAAGAGCGAGTGGTTCTTGGTGAGGCCGTGGAGCAGGGCGGCCGCCTTGTGATGGATTCCCGGGTACGCCTCTTGCCCGAACATCGAGGCCGATTGGCGATCGAGCGCTGAGAGGAGCAGGGCTGAATCACGAACCGGCTTCTCGGGCCGATCCGTGTTGAAGAGACGGCCGATGATAGGAGCGCTTCGGGAAACGTGACGACCGCGACGCTCACGTACGCGACAGGCGATCGATCACGTCTCCGTGCTCGATCAGGAGGCGGTCGAGGATCTGATCCTTGGCGTTGGCGCGCACTGAGGTGTACTCGTTCACGGCGTCGGAGACTATCGCCGTGAACGTCGTGCCCTGACGAGTTGCGAGCTCGTCGATGAGGGCTACCTGCTCCTCGGTGAAGCCGATGAGCTTCTTCGTCTTCGTGGCGGGCATCCGTTCTCCTGCGTATATCTCAATTGGCCTCAAGTATCTCTCCAGAGAGAATGCCCCACCAGCTGTTCATCCCAAGAGGCTTCAGTAGTCGGAGGTCAGCTGCCGTCCTTGCGACGCCGCACGCCGAGCACGAGCAGCACGACGCCGACGAGCGCGAGGGCCAGGCCGATGTAGAGCCACGTGCGGTCGCCGGTCATGGAGCTTCCCGGGATCAGGTTCGCGCCCTGTCCCGCGAAGACGACCCCGACCAGCAGGGCGACGACACCGACGACGATGAGCGCTGTGCGCCCGGCTCTGCTTCTCATGGCGGCCACGCTACTCGTCTCCTCCGACGGATCACCTGATGTCGGAACAACCGGCCATGCCGGAGCCCTGCGCGCGCGGATTCACGCTGAACGGCGACGCCTCGACGCCTGACAACCCCACCGACTCGACTGACTGGAACACGTCGTGGGCCTGGACGGCCGGCGAGATCGTCTCCACGACCGACGACGTGCTGACGAGGGGCCCCGCGCTCGGAACGGGCGCGGGCATCCTCGACGGCGATACCCAGAAGCTGCGGCCGGAGAGCCTCCTCGACCCGTCGCAGAGCCCGCCGGCCCCGGGTGCGCGCGGAAACTTCCTGACCCCGGCTGACGGCAATATGGAACACTTGCGAGGCGAGTGGACATTAGTGGGTATGGGGATGCAAAACCAGGAGGCGGAGACGTGGGCCGCGGCATGCGCGGGCGACTCCGCGGCGTTCGCGTCGATCTACGATCTGCATCGGGACCGGGTGTTCGGGCAGGCGCTCCGACTCATCCGTGAGCCGCACGATGCGGAGGACGTGACGGCGCTCGTCTTTCTCGAGGCGTGGCGCAGACGGGCTTCAGTGAGACTCGTCGACGGCTCTGTGATGCCGTGGCTTCTGGTCACGACCAACAACGTGGTGCGCAACGTCGAACGCGGCAAGCGTCGATACCGTGCCGCGCTCTCCCGGTTGCCGAAGCCGTCACTCCACGACGAGCAGCCCGACCACGCCGAATCGGTCGGAGAGCGGATCGACCAGGATGCGCGCGATGCTCAGGTGCGTCGGGCATTTTCGAGCTTGTCGAAAGCAGATCAAGACGTGATCACCCTCTGCGTGATCGAAGGACTCACTCAAGCACAGGCCGCTGCGGCGCTCGGAGTGCCGGACGGCACCGTGAAGTCGCGACTCTCGCGGGCGAAGAAGCGTCTCGCCGACCTGAACAGCGACGGATTCAACACCATGAGCACCGTAGGAGGTGGGAAGTGAACGAGCCACGATTCGACCCCGAGCGCAGCGCAGCCATCCGAACCATGCTCACCCAGACCGTGGAAGCTGAGCCCGCACGAGCCCGCCGGGTGCACTTCCGTATTACACTCGCAGCGGTATTGGCGGCGCTCGGAGTGACCTTCGGGGGCACGGCGGTCGCGGTCGCGCTCTCGGGCGGTTCGCTCTTCACCGTCGGGGCGCCGGCGCCGGTCACCACATCCTCATCGCCCGCGCCCTCGCCGTCGGCCACCGAAGCGGCCACGCCCGCCCCCACGCCGACTGCACCGTCGCATTCGCTGGCCATCACCGGCGACCGGATCATGCCTCACGACATCGTCTCGGCGCCTGGGGCGTCACCGCTGTGGTCAATCGACCTGCCGGCACTTGGTGGAGCGCCCGGATGCACGTACGACACGGTGATCGACGTCTCCGACGGATACGCCGTCGTTCAGCAGAGTCTGATCGCTGCCAGTGCATCGCCCGACCATTGCGATGTCTCTTCGAATCGGCTCGCGGTCACGCTGGTCGACACCGCCGCCGGTTCCATCGTGTGGAGCAGGGACTGGAGCTGGGAGCCCTCGGACGGCGATTCGACCACGGCGCGCCTGCTGGGGACCTCAGGGCGTGTGCTCATCTGGGACCGGATGGCCGGCGTCGGGCCGGCAGAAGTGCTCGAGCTGGCCACCGGCGAGACACTGGGCCCTGTCACCGTGCCGGACGGCTACTCGATCAGAGAGCTGAATGCCGTGCCCGGAGAATCCGGAGACGTGATCTACACCGCCCCGCGCCTGGATGCCGACGGTCAGCCGACCACGGAGTGGTCGGTCAGGCGAGCGGATCCCATGTCGCTCGGCACCCCGCTGTGGTCGCATGAGATCACTGCCGACCAGGTGCTGGGCTACAACCCGATCGGCAATTCGAGCTCCGTTCTGAACGTGCCCTACTTGCGGGACGGTAGCGGTTGGGCCGACGACGTGCTCGACGCTGACACCGGTGCCGTGATGGCGGCGGGGGTGCCCGAGCGCTCGTACATCTACTTCGACGGCTTCACTCTTCGGGAGACAGGGTTCACCCCCTACGGCGTCCCGTCGGCGATCGCGGGAATCGACGATGCCGGAAATGAGTTCTGGAGTCGGGAAAGCGAATCCGGAATCGCCATCGGTCGGGTCGACCTTCCGGGCCAGAAGCCGGCTGCCATCGCCCTGAACGACGGCAGCGACCTCGCCTTGTTCACCGCAGGAAACCAGCTCGAGCTCATCGAGGGCCTCACCGGGCAGGCGAAGTGGACGGCGGATGCGACGGCCTGCGATGTCGATCCTGCGAGCTTCGATCGGAGTTCGGCGTTCTTCACACTGCAACCGGACGGCGTGCTGGTGGACGTGTACAAACGCTGCGCATTCGACTACGCGACTGGTGACGCTGTCGATGTCGGCGCGCGTCGCGATCCGGGTTCGCTCGGATCGGCCGTGGATTACGAATTGTCTGGTGGGTACGGCACCGGCGGTCAGAGGGTGTTCGACGGGGTGATTCCCGGATCGGGAACGGCCACCGCCTTCGATGCCGTGAGCGGAGAGGAACTGTGGACGATCCCCATCGCGTCGGATGAACGATGGGAATCGGCCGGAGGCTACGTCGTCGGGTTCTCGGACGGGAGGATGTTCGGGATCGGATGATTCCGCGGTGCTACGCCGCGATCTCCTGTTCCCGGGCCGCCGCCACCTCGAGACCGCGCTCCGTGGTCGGGAAGCGGGTCAGCGCATCCTGGACGCCGGAGGCGGTGAAGTTGGCACCGAAGAGCTCGCTGCCGGGCTGGAGGGCGATGCTGTCGCGGAGGGATCCGACGAGCACCGGGTCGAAGCCGGATGCGTCCACCAGCGCGGCCACGTCGGACAGGGCCAGGTCGTCGTCGCCCGCGATGCCGATCGCCTTGCGGCCCGGCGTGCCTGCGGGCGTGGGGCCCTCGTCGAGGTCGTGGTAGCCCATGTGGTTGTAGGCCTTCACGACGCGCGACGTGGGGAGAAATGACTGGATCAGCTCGCTCGTCGAGACGCGGGGGTCGTTGAGGTCGTCGCGGATGCCGTCGACCTCCCACCAGTAGTTCATGGCGTCGACGACGAGCTTGCCCTCGAGGAGGTCGGCCGGGATCGAACGGTACTTGCCCAGGGGGAGGGCGAGGATGACGATGTCGGAGGTGCGGGCGACATCCGCAGCCGTCATCGCGACGGCGCCGGGTGCGAGCACGTCGATGATGAGCGAGATCTTCGCCGGGCTGCCGGAGCCCGCGATGTGCACGGGGTAGCCGGCGGCGAGGAGCAGGCGGCTGAGCACGGTGCCGACCTTTCCGGCGCCCAGGATGCCGATGGTGGGGAGGGTGGACTGCAGGTCACTCATGCGTCGCACCCGCCGTCTCCAGCTGCGACTCGGCGGCGAGCAGCTCCCGCACGCGCGGCGCGACCTGCGTGCCGAGCAGCTCGATCGTGCGCGACCGTGCATCCACCGACAGGCCGCCGATGTCGTACTTGAGGTCGAAGCGGCTGATCTGCAGTTCCTTCGTCATGCGCACGATCTTTTGCGCCACGGTCTCTGGCGAGCCCACGAACAGCGCGCCCGTCGCCAGCTCGAGTTCATAGCGCTCGCGAGTCGGCGGGTAGAAACCGCGCTCCTGACCCATCTGCGTGATCAGCGGCTGCCACGACTTCCACCAGGTCTCGGACGCCTCCTCGTCGGTGTCGGCGATCAGGCCCAGCGCGTGCTGCCCGACCGGCTGCATCGGCTTGCCGAACTGCTCGAGCGCCCGGAAGTACAGGTCGACGTGACCCGCGAAACGGTGCGGCTCACCGCCGATGATCGCCAGCATGAGCGGCAGGCCGTAGTGCGCCGCGCGGATGACGGAGTTCGGGCTGCCGCCGACGCCGATCCAGGTGGGGATGCCGCCGGGGCGCATCGTGGGATGCAGCGTCTGCTCGACGAGCGGGGCACGCACGGAGCCCGACCAGGTCGTCGGCATCTCACGCTGCAGCTTCATGAAGAGGTCGAGCTTCTCTTCGAAGAGCGTCTCGTAGTCTTCGAGGTTGTAGCCGAACAGCGGAAACGACTGCGTCTGCGACGCACGACCCAGCACAAGCTGCGCCCGCCCGTTCGAGAGGGCGTCGAGCGTGGAGAACTCGTTGTAGAGGCGCACCGGATCGTTCGTGCTCAGTACGGTGACCGAGGTGCCGAGACGGATGCGCTCGGTCGCCGTGGCCATACCGGCCAGCAGCACGGGGCCGGCCGAGTCGACGTAGCCCTCGCGGTAGTGCTCGCCGATGCTGAAGATGTCGAGGCCCACCTTCTCGGCGAGCTTCGCCTCCTCGATGAGCAGACGCACCGTCTCGGCGTCGGACAGGGTGCGGGCGCCGTCGGTCGGCACGTCGCCGAAGGAGTTCAGTCCGAATTCGATCGAACCAGTGGTCACGGGATGCCTCCTGAAGTGATTGACGCGTCCATCTTCGCGTCTATATGATTGACATGTCAACTAGGAGGAGTCGTGGAAAATTCCCAGGCGGTGCGGAGCCGCAAGTCGCCGACCGCGGAGGAGCTCCGGGTGTGGCGCGACTTCGTGGAGACGGGTGACCGCATCCGTTCTCTGCTCGCGGCCCGGCTGCAGGCCGAGTCGGGGCTGTCGACGGGGGACTACTCTGTGCTGCTCGCGCTCTCCGAGGCGGAGGGCAAGCGGCTCCGGTCATCCGATCTGGCGTCGGTGATCGACTGGGAGCGGAGCCGGCTGTCGCACCACCTCGGGCGCATGGAGGCGCGTGGGCTCGTGGTGCGCGAGCCGTGCGCGACCGACAACCGGGGGGCCGAGGTGGTGCTCACCGCGTCGGGGGCGTCACAGTTCCGCCGGGCGTCGGCGTCGCACCTGCGGGCGGTGCAGGAGCTGTTCGTCGACGCGTTCGCGGCGGGCGGCGGTGAGGCGAGTCTCGACGCCGTCGAAGAGGTGACGGAGGCGCTGCGCGCGCACCTTGATGGGTAGCCCCCGCGCAATCGCGACCTCCAGGGAACGTGGATGCGGGTGGGGTAGGTTCGCTGCTCGTGTCGGAACGTGTGGGTGAAGAGGGATTCGTGTCGCGCGCCGCGGGCATCCGCCTGCGCGAGTCCGACCTCGGCGCCAAGGGACTGATCGGGAGCGGCGCCGCCACCGACGTCTATCGGCTCGACAGCTTCACCGTGCCCGGCCATCACGGTGGACTCGCCTTCGTGCGAACGCGCGATCGCGCCGACGAACTCTGGAACCCCGCCGTGCTGTCGCGACTCGTCGCCCTGCGGCTGGGGCTCGACGCGGAGGCGCGGGCGATGCTCGACGGGGTGGCCGCGTGGCCGGCAGCCGTGGTGGAAGACGACGGCGGGGAAGCCGTGGGATGCCTGATGCCGTTGGCGGCGCATCCGTTCTACTACCTGCCCTCGGATGAGAAGAGCGCGGGCAAGACGCCGCAGAACGCGAAGTGGCTGATCGCCGCACCGAAGCGGGCCCGGCGGGCCGGCGCGGTCGCCGTGGCCGAGCGGGATCTGGTGGCTCGGTGCACCGTGCTCGCGCGGGTGTGCCTGCTGCTGGAGACGATGCACCGGCATGGCGTGGTGTTCGGCGATCTCTCGGAGAAGTCCGTGCTGTACGGAGTCGGCGACGTGGCCGAGGCCTTCGTGGTCGGATGCGAGGGTGCGGTGTTCGCGGGCGAGGGGGCCCTGCAGCGCAACAGTGCCGGGTGGGCGGCGCCCGAGACGGTGGGGGGAGACGGCGACGAGGGCGGGAGCGGCGCGGACGATGAGATCGCCGACGGCGATGGAGGAGCGGCTGTTCCGACGTCGAGCGCATCGTTCGTGAAGACGGATGCGTCGACGTCGAGGGCGCCGTCGGTGCAGACGGTCGCGACCGACCGCTACAAGCTCGGCCTGCTGATTCTGCGGGTGCTCGCGCCCGCCGGCGACGGGCTCGAGCGGAGCCGGGACCCCGAGCGCATCCAGGGTGTGGTCGACGCAGCCGGACAGCGGATGATGACCCGCGCCCTGGGCGACGAGCCCGAGGAGCGGCCGACCGCATCCGAGTGGTACTCCTACCTGCGCGGAGTGATCATCGAGAATCTCGACGCGCCCGTGATCCGCAGCGTCGTGGTGAGTCCGGCGCTCGTGGCCGAGGGCGACGAGGTGCGAATCGAGGTGGAGGTCTCGGGGGCGCAGCAGCTCACCATCGAGATGCCGGGGCGCGCCGACATCCGGCGCGACGTGGGCGGGCGGGTCGTGTCGGAGCGGTTCACCGCCCGGCAGAGCGGCCGCATCGGGGTGCGGGCGTCGAATGCCCACGGCGACGTCGTCGCGGTGTCGAACGTCGTGCGCGTGCTGCCTGTGCCGACTCCCGCGCAGATTCCGCTCGCGTCGCCGGACGTGCCGGCGGGGCTCGGGGTGCTGCCCGATCTCGCGTCGCTCGAGGCGGCGCTCGGGATCTCGACTCCTCCTTCGTCGGCCGGATCCCGGGGCGGCGAGATCTCGCCCTTCGACCGCGTCGCGGAGCTGCGCGCACGGCTCGACGCCGATGCCACGCCCGTGCGTGACCTGATGCGCTTCGGCATCGAGGCCGAACGGGTGTCCCGCGAGCGGCTCTTCCCGCCGTTCGAGGAGTTCCTCAACGACGCCGACGCACAGAAACCGCGGGACTGAGCGCTTCGTCAGGCCGCGGTCTGCAGGGCTGCACGGATCCGTCGCACGGATGCAGCGGCGCGTTGTCCGCCTTGCGCACCGTCCGGGTCACCCCTGAAGCGACGGTCCGCGGGCGGCCGGGTGGAGAGTGATCTCCACGACGGCCGCCCGATGACGGATGCGCGGTCTCGAGCGCCCGGAGCGGCGCTCAGCCGACGGTCGGCAGCACGATGACCTTGCCGCGGAGGGTTCCCTCCGCCGACTGCTCGTGGATGGCGGCGAGCTCCGTGAGCGGAACGCGCCGCGCGACCTCGACGCGGAGTTCGCCGCTGTCGACCAGCGATGAGATGCGGGCCAGCTGCTCGGCGTCGCTCTGCACGTAGACCACCACGGAGCGCACCCCACGCGACTCGTCGCTCGGGGCCGGCATCCACGCCGTCGTGCTCACGACGACTCCGCCGTCGCGCACCCGGCCGACGAGCGCCGTGAACTCGTCGGGCGCGATCGGCGCCAGGTTCAGCAGCGCGTCCACCGGTTCGGAGACCGCCTCGAGCACGGTGGATGCGGTGTGATCGACGACCTCATCCGCCCCCGCCGCCCGCACGCTCTCGCTGCTGCGGGGGCTGGCCGTTGCGATGACGTAGGCGCCGGCGCGCTTCGCGAGCTGCACCGCGAATCCGCCGACCGTTCCGCCCGCGCCGACGACCAGCACGCGCTGGCCCTTCTGGAGCCCGGCCTCGTCGAAGAGGGCCTGCGTGGCGGTGAGCGCGGCGGACGGGATGGCCGCCGCATCGGCCAGGGGGATGCTGGTGGGCGCTGCCACCAGAACGCTCGCCGGCGCGATCACATACTCGGCCGTCGCTCCCGGAGCGGTCATGGGAAGGAAGGCGATGACCGCATCGCCCACGGCGAACGATGAGACGTCGTCGCCGAGCGCGTCGATCGTGCCGGATACGTCGAAGCCGGGGGTGTGCGGCAGGGTGACGGGAATGGGCAGGAAGCCCGCCCGGATGCCGTTGTCGGCGGGGTTGAAGCCGGCGCCGGCGACCCGGATGCGTACCTCGCCCGGGCCGGGGGTGGGGATCTCCACGTCCTCGATCTGCAGCACGCTTGGGGCGCCGTGCTGGTGGAAACGTACTGCCTTCATGGTGTTCTCGCTTTCGCTCATCTGCATCAGATGCTTCGATGTCGAAGCACTTGAGAAGACCATAACAGTGCTTCGATGTCGAAGCAAGTTAGAATTGGCACATGACCGACGAATCTGCCTCCCTCGACCCCGTCGAACTCGGCGCTTATTTCGCACTCATCGAGGTGAGCAGCCTGCTGCGGCACGCCGTCGAGCTGCAGTTGAAGGAAGCGGGCGGTCTCAGTTACGTGCAGTTCCAGTTGCTGGCGACCCTGGGCGATTCGCCGGCGGGCAGCAAGCGGATGACCGACCTGGCCGACGGCGTCGTCTACAGCCGCAGTGGTCTCACGCACCAGGCCGGGCTGCTGGAGGCGGCCGGCCTCGTCACGCGCGCCCCGTCGGTCGACGACGAGCGGAGCGTGACCGTCACCATCACCGAGGCCGGCCGCGCCGTGCTCGCGACGGTGTTTCCGGGGCACATCGCGGTGCTCAAGAAGCTGTTCCTCGCGCCCCTCGGGCGCGAGGACGTGGAAGAGCTGGCCCGTTCGCTCTCCCTCGTTCGCGATCACATGAGGTCGACACCGCCGCGTTCCGCCGCCCCTCGTCGGCGCGGCAGCGGGCGCCGGGCCGGGGGAACCTCCTGACCCGGTGAGGCTTCGCCGCATCGGGCGAACACAGACGTGTGCCAGGGAACGCAGATGCTGGTGGGGTAGCTTCGCTCCTCGTGTCAGGACGTGCGGGCGTGGTCGAGCGCGCATCCGGAGTTCTGACCGACGTCACCTCCCCGAAAGGTCGCCGCTGAATGGCTCGTCGCTACAACTCCAACCCCGTCTCCAACTTCATGGCCTGGCTGGGCGGCGCCCGCCTCGACGTGCTGCAGGATGCGCCCGGCGACCGTGCGCGGTTCGTCGCGATGGGCGGGGTCATCCTGAGCACGGCGTTCTTGTCGGCGGTGTCGGCGGCGTTCGCGCTGAAGATGGCGGTGGGGGCGCCCATCGCGGTGGCCGTGCTGGTGGGGATCTTCTGGGGTGCGATCATCCTGAATCTCGACCGGCTGCTCATCATCGGCATGGCCAAGCAGAAGGGGGTGGCGCGCAACATCGGGCTCGCTCTGCCGCGCGTGGCGCTCGCGCTCATCATCGGAACCGTGATCTCCACGCCGCTCACGCTGCAGATCTTCTCGGCCGAGATCAACTCCGAGATCCAGGTGATGCAGGCCGAGGACAAAGCGGCATTCGAAGAGCGGATGGCGAACGACCCGCGGTTCGCCGCCATCCCGTCGCTGCAGTCGTCCATCGCGGACAACCAGGCGATCGTCGACCAGGGGCTGCAGACCGACCTCTCGTCCGACCCGAACTATGCCGCGGCCGTAGCAGCGACCGCTGCCGCCCAGGCCGCCTACGACTCGGCCCAGGCCGCCTACCTGGCGGAGATCGACGGCACGGGCGGCACGGGCATCCGGGGCGACGGCGCGGTGACGCAGTCGAAGCTCGTTGCCGTGCAGCAGGCCGAGGCACGGCTCGACGCGGCGAAGGCGGCCGAGCAGACGGCGGAGACGGCGGCGCAGGCGAACCTGCAGACATCCGCTCAGAGCCGGCTCGACGCGGCCAAGGAGCAACTGGCCGACGACAAGGCCTCGCTGGCCAAGGCGCAGGACGAGCGTGCCACCGAGCAGGCCGCCTACGACAGCGCCGTCGACAACAGCGCGGGGTTGCTCTCGCGGCTGGAGGCGCTGTTCCGGCTGGGGGAGGCGAATCCGCTGCTGAACGTGGCGCACATCATGATCGCGTTGCTGTTCATCTGCATCGAGCTGCTGCCGGTGATCGTGAAGGTGTTGTCGAACCTCGGCGTGCCGACCGCGTACGACCGCCTCGTGGATGTGCGCGAAGACGGCGAGGTCTCCGGTGGCGAGATCTGGGCCTCGGAGCGCGCGCGGGCCATCGAGGCCGAGGCGGGAGTGCAGGTGTCGGTGGCGTCGGATCGGGCTGCCCGGCAGGTGAAGTTCGGCAAGCGGATCAATAAGGCCGTGCTGGAGCAGCAGGAGGCCGTGATCGCGCAGGCGCTCGAGGTCTGGGGCGGTTACGCCGCCGCGCGTGCTGCAGAGCGGATGGAGGAGTGGGAGCGGTCGCTCGAGGCGGGGGAGGCGCAGGATGCCTCCGGGGCGCCGCAGGACGCGGCGGCTCCCGGCGCCCGCGAGTCGCGGGGATTCGGCCGCCTGCGGGATGCGGCGAGGTCGCTCGGCTTCGGAGACCGGCACGACGCGACCGAGCCGCTCGGTGTCGTGGCACCGCGGGATGCGGCGGGCGTGCGCGGATTCGCGGAATCCCGCGGCGGGGCGGCGGCAGGCGACTTCGACGAGCCCCGCGACGCGGCCGCGGAGATCGCGGCGCTCTTCGGTGACGACGCCGTGTGGGAGGGTCCCGACCGCGCGGCCGACGACACGGCGACCCGGCCCCTCCCGCTGAACCCCGACCGGGCCGACTTCCTTCGGCGCGCGGGCCTGCCCGACCAGCTCTGACGCGGCATCCGGAATCGGCGTTCCGGCCTGAGTCGAATGGTGAGCAGGTTCAGGGCGCGGTGGGGGAGACCGAGGCGTCGTAGATCGACTGGATCGCGCGGTCGAGGGTGGCGTCGAACTCCGCATCCGACTGCTGGGCCGACAGCCCCTCGGTCAGCGCGCGACTGAAGCTGGCGATCTCGCCGATGTCCTCGGCGAGGAGGGCGTCGGCCTCGGCGCGCGTGTAGCCGCCCGAGAGCGCCACCACCCGCAGGACTCGCGGATGCTCGGTGAGCGGCCGATAGACATTCGTGACGGTGGGCAGCGACAGCTTCACCATCACGTGCTGATCATCGGGCAGGTCGGCCAGGTGGGTCGTGATCTGCTCGAGCAGGATGCTCTCGGCGGCCGCCTTGTCGGGAATGGTGATCGTGACTTCGGGTTCGAGGATCGGGACCAGGCCGTGCGACAGCACCCGACGGGCGACCTCGAACTGCTGCTCGACGATCGCGGCGATGCCGGCGCGGTTCGCGTCGCCGATCACCGAGCGCTCCTTCGTGCCGAAGATGCCGTGCTGCACTGCGCTGTCGAGCAGCGCATCCAGCTCCGGGATTGGCTTCATCAGCTGCACGCCGTCGGCGGCGTCGGCCAGTCCTTTGTCGATCTTGAGGAAGGGCACCACCCCCTTGTCGTGCCAGAGGAAGTCCGCGGCCGGCTTGCCGCCGAACGCGCGGTTAATGGTCTCCTCGAAGAGGATGGCCGCGAGCACCCGGTCGCCGCCGAACGCGGGCGACATGACGATGCGCGTGCGCATCCGGTGGATGAGGTCGAACATCTCGGCCTCGGTGGAGTAGTCGCTCGGCGGGATGCCGTAGGCGCTCAACGCCTTCGGCGTCGATCCGCCGCTCTGATCGAGGGCGGCGATGAAGCCCTGGCCCGATTTCATCCGCTCGGCTTGCGCGTCGTTCACCATGGTCCGAGCCTATTTCTGCCACGCCCGCCACGACTACGATTCGCGTAGGATCAGGTAATGAGGATTAATCGATAAAATGGGCGAGGCGCTCGATTTCCGCCAGACAAACAACGACGGCCCCTTTCGGGGCCGTCAAGCGTAGGTCTGGTCGAGACCCACGGGGGGGGTATGAGAAAGGCTTAGCATTTCGTGAGGAGCGAGGCAATGATGGGGGATGGTGCGCCGAGTCGGGCGATCGCTGATGTCGATGGATTCAATCTCTACAACGGTATTCACGACGCTTACGATCGTCGCTATCTCTGGCTCGACCTCGTGAAACTGTTCGAGGCGTTGCGCCCTCGCAATGAGCTCATTCGCGTCAAGTACTTCACCGCGATCCTGATCGACGATCCCGAGACCCAGAAGCGGCAAGCCGAGTACATCGCCGCGTTGAAGGCCGCTCATCCTGGTCGAGTCGACGTGGTCGTACGTGCGACCACCCACATGGTGCGCACCATCTTTCGCAGATCCGGATTCCGCACCTCCTTCGCGATGAACGCAGATGGGTGCGTCGACCCTCGTCTCCTTCGGTGACTCCTGAGCGATGCCGCGCGATCACGCCGCCGCGCTGAGGACACCGAGGGCCAGTGTGAGCACTCCGACGTCGTCGACGATGAGGTCGAACGGGTAGCCGTTGCCGGAGTCGCGGAGGCCGACGCGTCGTCCGAGCCTCTACCAGGGCAGCCCAACGCAGCCGGTCGACCGTGAGCGCTAGCAGCCACCGTGAGAGCTGCGCTCAGAGGGGAGTGTGTCGTGGGCGGGGGTCGGGGATGCGTGTCTCCTCGTCCACATCCCCCGTCATTCTCCCGATCTTGTGTCGACAGTCGTCGAGTTCATCCCCCGAAAGGGCGGTAGCGACGATGAGGGCGACTCATCTAGCGTCGTTCGGAGCGGTCGATGTCGACCGGCGGAGACAGGACAACGGTGGCACCGAGGCATGCACGAGCGCGCAGGGCGCCGGTGCTGGTCGATCGTCGGGTGTTTCTCGGCGTGCTCGGCGTCGGAGTGCTCGCCGGGGGGTCCGCGATCCTCGCCGTGTCCGGGGCGGCCGCCCCGCAAGCGAGGACTGCGCCGCCGACGCCGTCAGCCACCCCACGGCCCACGTCGAGCGCGACGCCCACGCCGAGCCCGACCCCCACGCCGACTCCCACCCCCACTCCGGCCGCGCCCGCCCTCCCTCCCCTCGAGAAGATCCCGCTCCCTGGAGGTTCCCTCACCGGCCTCCCCGGCGACGGCGATCTGCTCGCCTGGACGGTCGACGACGGCTCGAACGCCGACGTCATCCGCCTCTACACGGAGTTCGCGGAACGCTCCGGTACTCGGCTGACCTTCTTCGTGAACGGCACCTACCCCGGCTGGACGCAGCACGCCGACCTCCTCCGCCCACTCGTGCAATCCGGGCAGATCCAGCTCGGCAACCACACCTTCGACCATGTCGACCTCACCAAGCTCAGCGACGCCGACGTGCTCGATCAACTGCAGCGCAATCACGGTTTCCTTCAGAGCACCTACGGGATCGACGCTCGGCCCTACTTCCGCCCGCCTTACGGCTACCACGACGACCGGGTGGATGCTCTCGCCGCGAGCATCGGCTACACCTGCCCGGTGCTCTGGTACGGCTCGCTCTCCGACTCCGGACTCATCACCGAGCAGCAGGTGGTCGACTTCGCGACGCAGTGGTTCCTGCCGCAGCACATCGTGATCGGGCACCTCAACTACCTGCCGGTCACCAACGTCTTCCCGCAGTTGCAGGGCATCATCGCCGAGCGCGGTTTGCGCACGGTGACCCTCGACGACGTCTTCCTGCGCTGACCGCGAGTCGAGCCAGGCCGAGCCTGAGTCAAGCGGCGTCGAGAAGACGCTCGGTCTCGGACCAGAGGCGAGCCTGCCACTCCGGGTCGTCGCCGGGACGGGTGGGCACGAGGCGTCGGGTGCCCTTGACCGAGTAGTAGCCCCCGCTCCGTCCGGCGAACGACGGATCGGTGGCGAGCTTCACGATGAGACCGGCACCTCGCCGCGGGTCACCGATGTGCAGGCGGGTCAACAGCTTCTCGAGCGGGGCGGCGAACCCGAGTTCGCGCCCCAGGCCGGTGACGTTGAACCCGGGATCGAGCACGTTGGCGGTGACCCCCGTGCCGTCGAGCCGATGGGCGAGTTCGAGGGTGAACATGATGTCGAGCAGCTTGCTCTTGCCATAGAAAACGGAGGAACCGCGGGCCGTGAACGGCTCCGTGTCGGTGAGGTCTCCGGGCAGGGCGAGGGTTCCGTGCCGCCGGGATGCCTCCGAGCCGACGTTCACGATCCGCGCGCCGCGTGTGGCGGCCAGTGACGGCAGGAGCTCGCGCGTCAGCAGCCAGGGGGCGAGGTAGTTCACCGCGATCATCTCCGGATGCCCGTCGGCGGTGACGCGCTGCTCGAAGGCGTGCACTCCCGCGTTGTTGACGAGCACGTCGATGCGGTCGTGGCGCTCGGCGATCTCCCTGCCGGCCCGGCGGACGTCGGCCATGCGGGTGAGATCGACGTCGACGACATCGACCGGCGTGCCGGGCGCGGCGAGCCGGATGTCGGCGCGGGTGGCTTCGGCCCGACCGGGGTCCCGGGCGGTGAGAACGAGGTGGGCGCCCTGCTTCGCGAATTCGATGGCGGCGAGGCGTCCGAGTCCGCTGGTGGCGCCGGTGATCACGATGGTGGGTCGCGCTGGGGTGGGCATGGTGTGGTGGTGTCCCTTTCGAGTACCGCGGGTATAGTGGGGAATTGCCAATCATATGGAGTTGATGGAGAAATGTCCATTAGTGCAGAGGATGACGCCTCCGGCCCTGCCGGGGACGGGACGCGTCGCGAAGCCGAACTCGCCCTCGGTGTGGAGATCAACGCGCTGCTCAGCGCATCCCGCGCACTGACGGAGCGGACGGCCGCCGCCTTCCACCCCGACCTGCAGCCCGCCGCCTTCCACCTGGCCCGCTGGCTCTATGCCTACGGCCCGGCCCAACCGAGCGCGCTGGCCGATGCCGTCGCGATGGACCGCAGTTCCACCAGCAACCTGATCGGCCGGATGAAGGCGTTGGGGCTGGTCGAGAGCTCTCGCCATCCCGCCGACCGGCGCGCGGTGATGGTGTCGTTGACCGATGCCGGCGTGGCTCGAGTGGTCGAGGCTCTGGATCTGCGTGGAACGACGTTCTTCGCCCGAACCCGGGACTGGTCGGTCGACGACGTGCACCTGTTCACGGCCCTCCTGCACTCCTTCAACACGCCCCGGGAAGGGGACTGACGGCCCGACCTGACGATCCGCTGGATGCTTCCCCCACGAGCTATCGCTGACAGTCGCCCGGGCATATCGTTGAGTATCGTTCGCGATCGCACACAGGAGGTCACCATGGGCAACTCATTCCCCGCCGGCGGATTCGGCGCCGGCGTCAACGCCGAGGGCATCTGGCAGGCGATGGAGGAGTTCAAGGCGCGATTCGAGAAGCGCGTCGGCACCCGCATGGGCCGTGGCGACGTGCGCGCGGCCGTGCTCGCCCTGCTCGCCGAGCAGCCGATGCACGGCTACCAGATCATCCACGAGATCGAGGAGCGCAGCGGCGGCGCGTGGAAGCCGAGCCCCGGCTCGGTCTACCCGACGCTCCAGCTGCTCGCCGACGAGGGCCTGATCGCTGCCGAGGAGTCGAACGGCCGCAAGACCTACGCCCTCACCGACGCCGGACGCGCCGAAGCCGCGAGCTCCAGCACATCCGCTCCCTGGGCATCCGACGGTGAGACGGGCGCGGGCAAGGCCGGCGACAAAGACTTCGGCGCCCTGCCCAAGGCCGGCTTCGAACTCGCCCAGGCTGCGGCCCAGGTGGGGCGCACCGGCACCCCCGAGCAGGTGAAAGCGGCCGTCAAAGAGCTCGAAGACGCGCGCCGCCGCCTCTACTCGATCCTCGCCGAGGACTGACCCGGGTGACATCCGTCCGTCCGGATCGGGGCGACGACGTTCCCGCTGCCCGGGTCGCTCGTGCGCGGTATCGCCGCATCCTGCGCTTCGCCGCGTGGAATCTCGCGGTGACGTGGTGGTACGAACTGCTGCTGCCGCGCATCGGACTCGCGCGCATCGCTGAACGCACCCGATCGAAGCGGATGCAGCGCTTCGCGCGACGCTTCCACGTGCTCGCCGTCGACCTCGGCGGACTGATGATCAAGGTCGGGCAGTTCATGTCGTCGCGGCTCGACGTGCTGCCGCCCGAGATCACGAAAGAGCTCGAGGGGCTGCAGGACGAAGTGCCGGCCGTGCCGTTCGACCTCATCGCGCGGCTGGCCGAAGCCGAGCTGGGCATGCCCCTGTCGCGCGCCTTCTCGTGGGTCGACGAGACTCCGGTGGCCGCGGCATCCCTCGGTCAGGCGCACCGGGCCCGGCTCGCGCCGCTCGACGCCCGCGACACGGGGCTGAGCGGCGTCGTCATCAAAGTGCAGCGGCCGGGGATCGACGAGATCGTGACCGTGGATCTCGCGGCATTGCGTCGCGTCGGCGGCTGGCTCAGCCATGTGCGGCTCGTCTCGTCGCGGGTCGACGCGCCCGCCCTCGTCGAGGAGTTCGCGGTGACCTCGCTCGAGGAGATCGACTACCTGCACGAAGCAGCGAGCTCGGTGCGGTTCGCGGCGGAGTTCGAGAACGATCCGCGGGTGAGCGTGCCCGAGGTCGTGTGGGAGCGCACCACCCGGCGCGTGCTCACGCTCGAAGACGTCACAGCCATCAAGATCACCGACACCGTCGGGCTCGCGGCGGCCGGCATCGACCCGGCCGAGGTCGCGCCGGTCTTCGCCGCGGTGATGTTCGATCAGCTGTTCTCCAACGGGTTCTTCCACGCCGATCCGCATCCGGGGAACATCTTCGTGACCCCGGTCGCGGTGACCGAGGGCTCGGAAGAGCGCCCCTGGAAGCTCACGTTCATCGACTTCGGCATGATGGGCGAGGTCGGCGCCAACACCCGCAGCGGGTTGCGCAAGCTGCTCATCGCCGCCGCCTCGCGCGACGGCAAGGGACTCGTGGATGCGGCCCGCGAGGTGGGGGTGCTGCTCGCGACGGCCGACACCAGCGAGCTGGAGCGGGCGATGACGCACCTGTTCGCCCGCTTCGGCGGGATGGGATTCGCCGAGCTGCGGGAGGTCGATCCGCGCGAGTTCCGCGAGTTCGCCGTGGAGTTCGGCGACGTGGTGCGGTCGCTGCCGTTCCAGTTGCCCGAGAACTTCCTGCTCGTCATCCGGGCCATGTCGCTCACGTCGGGGGTGTGCAGCGCGCTCGATCCGGCGTTCAACCTCTGGGATTCGGTGGAGCCCTACGCGCAGCAGCTGATCCGCGAGGAGCGCGGCAACGTGGTGCAGGATTTCGGCGCGCAGGCGCTCTCCACCCTCGGGCTCGTGTGGCGGCTGCCGAAACGCGTGGATACGCTCGTGTCGCGGATCGAGGAGGGCTCGGTCGGATTCCGCAGCCCCGACCTCGAGAAGCGGGTGACGCGGCTCGAGCGGTCGGTGGGTCGCGTGGTGTCGGCGGTGCTGTTCGGGGCGCTGCTCGTCGCCGGCGCTGTGGTGCGGGCCGACGACGCGGTGTTCGGCACGGCGCTGATGGTGGTGTCGGTTCTCCCGCTGCTGCACGCCCTCTTCGCGGGCCGCCGCGGGCGCTGAGCTCGCCGCCGGCACTCCGACGGCGTCTCGCCGGGTCCGGCTCGCGGGCGCGGGCTCGCCGGCGCGGGCTCAGGGCCGGGGGTGGAGGCCGTCGATGAGGAGGTCGAGCAAGCGCGAGGTCTGAGCGGGGTCGGGGGAGTCGCGCGTGGCCAGGAAGAAGCCGACCAGAGCGGTCGTGACGTCGTCGGCCTGCACGTCGGTGCGGAAGACACCTGTCTCCGTTCCCGCCGCGAGGAAGGCGCCGATCACGCTGTTGACGCGCTCGCGGGTGTGGTTCGCCGCGGCCGCGCCGACGAGTGCACCTGCTCGCAGGCTCTCGGCCATCCCGCGTTTGGTGGCCACGAAGGCGGCGTAGCGGTCGGTCCAGGCCCGGAGCGCCTGATCGGGCGATTTCGTGCGCAGGAGCGGATCGGCAGCGGCGATGACCGCGTCGAGTTCTGTGGCGTAGACGGCGGCCACGAGGTCTTCCCGGGTGGGGAAGTTGCGATAGAGCGTGCCGATTCCCACGCCGGCTGCGCGGGCGATGGCCTCGAGCGAGGCATCCGCGTCGTCATCGGAGAACGCGTCGCGCGCTGCATCGAGGAGCGCGACGCGGTTGCGCGCGGCGTCGACCCGAGGGGCGCGGGGTCGGCGAGCCGGTGGTGAGGTCGACAGGGATGACAAAGTGGAGGAGCCTCCGTATAGTGGTTTTAGCGGAGGTACCTCCGCTTCAGTCGATTATACGATCACGAGGAGTGCGCGAGCATGGCGGACACGATGACGAACAGCGGTGAACGACCCGGCGGAGTCGTCGATCTCGGCGGTCGAACGGTCTCCCGCCTCGGCTACGGCGCCATGGCCCTCGAGCGATTCGCGGGCGATACGGATGCCGGTGTGCGGCTCGTGCGCGAGGCCATCGACCTCGGCGTCGATCACCTCGACACGGCCGACTTCTACGGTGACAGCGTGTCCAATGCGATCATCCGTGCCGCCCTCCGGCCTGGCGACGACGTGGTCGTGGCCACGAAGGTGGGGGCGCTGAAGAACCCGGGCGGGCCGCTGCCCCTGCGTGCAGCGCAGCGCCCGGACGAGCTGCGTGCGGCGGTCGACGACAATCTGCGCTCGCTGGGAGTCGAGCGCCTCGACCTGGTGTATCTGCGCCGCCTCGATGTGGGGCCGGGAATCCGCGCCGAGGGTGATCAGGTCGTCGATCTCGACGATCAGCTCGCCGCGCTGATGGCGCTGCGCGACGACGGTCTCGTCGGGGCGATCGGCGTGAGCGCCGTCGACCTCGATGGCCTTCGCCGATCGCTCCCCGCCGGCGTCGTCGCCGTGCAAAACGCCTACGGGCTCGTCGCCCGCCAGTTCGAGAGCATGCTCGAGCTGAGCGCGGCCAACGGGGTCGCGTGGGTGCCGTTCTTCCCGCTGGGCTCGTCGTTCGAGGGCCTGCCGAAGGCCGCCGACCAGCCCGAGGTGCAGGCTGCGGCGACTCGACTGGGCGTCACGTCGGCGCAGATCGGGCTCGCCTGGCTGTTGCAGCACGCGCCGAACGCGCTCCTCATTCCGGGAACCGGATCGATCGCCCACCTGCGCGAGAACGTCGCCGCCGCCGACATCCTTCTCGACGAGTCCACCCTCACCACCCTCGACGCCCTCTGGGCCACTCGCTTCGCCGCCGTGACCGACCCGCAGCCGCGCTGGTCCGCCTGAAAGCCCCCATTCTGGGCCGGTGTTGATGAGCTGATCAGGGAAGCCTCGATGAATCCCGGCTCATTGCGCCGCCCGCGCGGAGAACTGACGATTAATCAGATAGCGTACTACATTGGTCCCCGTGAGGGTGGGTGTCTATGTCGATGGGTTCAATCTCTATTACGGCGCGCGCGGAGTCTGCGGTCGATCGACTGCCGGCTGGCGGTGGCTTGATCTGCGCGCACTCGCCCTGCGGTTGATCGCGTCGCATTCGGGTTGGATAGGGCCCTTCGAGACGCGGGTCGTCTACTGCACCGCGCGTATCAGTGGGGCGGGGAATGCGAGCGGTCAGCAGGATCAGGATGTCTATCTGCGGGCGCTCCGGGCGGCTGGCTCCGTTGACGAGATCGCCTTGGGCAATTGCGTCTCGCGAGTGTCCACGGCGCCTCTGGCGACGGCGGATGCGCGGGGCAGGCCTGTCATCTCTCATCCGTGCTGGCCTCTCATGGTGCAGGATGGCGCCGGCGCCCCTCGCCCCGATGCGAGGTTCATGGCATCGGTCGCGCGCCGCGAGGAGAAGGGGAGCGACGTCAACGTCGCCTCGCACCTCCTCATCGACATTCTGGAACGCCGCGTGGATGCGGCGATCGTCGTGAGCAATGACAGTGATCTCGAATTCCCCATACGGGAGGCGCGGAAACGCGTGCCTACGGGGCTCGTGAATCCGACAAAGGGATTTCCAGCAGGCCGGCTCAACGGCAATCCGGCCGAGGGTGTTGGCGGGCACTGGTGGCATCGCCTGATCGGCGAGGACCTGTCGGCGGTGCAATTGCCGCCGCGGATTGGAAAGCTCTCCCGGCCCGACGGATGGTGACGTCCGGCAGAATGCACGTAATGCGAGGAAATGTCATGCAGAGTGTGCCATACTCGATGCATACCGCTCGGTCCCTCTGGGGCCGAGTTTACTTTAACCCTGTGTTTTCCCTCCTCCAGGGCCTCGGCTGTGAAGAAGTCGAGCACGCGCGGGGTGCCGGACGTGACGATGTTCGCCGTGCCGCGCATCATCGACTTCCTCGAGCGCACGGCGCGAGCGGGCGCGTCGACCACCGAGCAGCTCGACGGGAAGGTGATCGACCCTTCCGCCTGATGCCGGGGTGTGTAGTATTACTTCACACGTACACCTGGGCCGGACAGCACAACGGTTGTGCCGCCCGCGGGTGGGAAGGCGGCACCTCGATGACGAAGATAGCTGTAGTGGGAACGGGCGCCAACGGCGCGGGAATCGGCGCCGACATGGCCCGCCACGGGCTCGATGTCACGTTCATCGAGCAGTGGCCCGCCCACGTCGAGGCCATCCGCGAGCGCGGCATCGAGGTGCGGATGCCCGACCGCACCGAGATCACCCCGGTGAAGGCCCATCACCTCTGCGATGTGGCGACCATCCGCGAGAAATTCGACCTCGTCTTCGTCGGGGTCAAGGCCTATGACACGCGCTGGGCCTGCGAACTCGTGAAGCCGCTGCTGCACGACGACAGCCTGGTGATCGGGCTGCAGAACGGCATGTCGATCGACGACATGGCCGATGTCGTCGGCGCCGGGCGCACCATCGGCGCCGTCATCGAGCTCGCCTCCAACATGTGGGAGCCCGGCATCACCAACCGCCAGAACCCGCCCGAGGAATCGTGGTTCGCCGTGGGCAGCATCTCGCCCGAGACCGAGGGCCGCGAAGAAGAGGTCGCGGCCGCCCTGCGGCACGCGGGAACGGTGGAGATCTCCGACGACATCCGCTCGTCGAAGTGGATGAAGCTCATCGTCAACGCCGCCGAGCTCGTGCCCTCCGCCCTGCTCAATCTCGAGCTGAACACCGCTGCCGAGGTGCCCGGGATGTACGACTTCATGTTGGCCTGCGGCACGGAGGCGGCCCGAGCGGCACTCGCCGACGGCAACCGGCTGCGCCCCATCTTCGGCATGGAAGGCGCCCGCCTCGACGAGCCCGACGCCTTCGCCGAGCAGCTCTTCGAGATCGTGCTCACCAGGTTCTCACTGCCCGACACGAAGACCACCTCGCTGCAGGACTGGCTGAAGGGCCGCCGCAGCGAGGTCGCCGAGATCAACGGCCTCGTGGTCGACGTGCTCGAGCGAGCCGGTCAGGATGCCCCGTTCAACCGACTCGTCGTCGATCTCGCCCGGCAGGTGGAGGCCGGCGAACTCCCGGCCGATCCCGCCAACCTCGACCTGCTGCTCAGCGGGGTGGTCGCCCGATGACCGGCCCCCGGATCGCCGTGCTCGGCGCCGGGGCGAACGGAGCCTCGATCGGCGCCGACCTGATCCGCGCCGGGCTCGACGTGACCCTGATCGAGCAGTGGCCCGAGCACGTGGCGGCCATGCGTGAGCGCGGCCTCACCGTGAACCTGCCGGACCGCTCGGAGAACACGGCCGTGCGCGTGCTCCACCTCTGCGAGGTGGCGACGCTCACCGAGCCGTTCGACGTGGTGCTCCTGCTGATGAAGGCCTACGACAGCCGCTGGGCGGCACACCTGATCGAGCCGCACCTGGCTCCCGACGGCCTGCTGGTGGGCGTGCAGAACGGCATGACCGTGGACGCGATCGCGGAGGTGGTCGGCGCGCACCGCACGCTGGGCTGCGTCATCGAGGTGTCGTCGACGATGTTCACGCCGAGCGTCGTGGAGCGGCACTCCGGCCCCGACCGTTCCTGGTTCGCGGTCGGCAGCCTCTCCGACGCCACGCGGGGCCGCGAGCGGGAGGTGGCTGATCTGCTGGCCCACGCGGGGCGGGTGGAGGTGGTCGACGACATCCGCTCGGCCAAGTGGATGAAGCTCGTCAGCAATGCGACCACCCTCGTCACCACGGCGAGCCTCGGATTGCCGATGATGGCCGCCCTCGAGCATCCCGGCATGCGCGAGCTGATGCTGCGCTCCGGCCAGGAGGCGCTCGACGTCGCCGTGGCCGCCGGCCACCGCATCATGCCCATCTTCGGCCTCGGCCACGACGACGTGAGTCGCCCCGAGACGGTCGTGGAGACCCTGCTCGACACGCTCTATCGCGGCTTCGTGCTGCCGAACACCACCACCACGATCCTGCAGGACTGGACCAAACGCCGGCACAGCGAGGTCGACGACCTGAACGGATACGTTGTCACCGAGGCGAAGCGACTCGGTCTGCAGGCTCCCGTCAACGCGGCCGTCGTGGAGGTGGCCCACCGCATCGAGCGGCACGAACTCGACCCGTCGCCCGAGAACGCGGCTCTGCTGCGCCACCTGGCCGGCGCCGGTCTCGCCGCCTGAGCGGGCATCCCGCTCGGCGACCGGCTTCGGCTCAGCGGAAGAGATCGGGATGCTTCTGCAGCTCCAGCCGCGTGCGCTGGATGTGCATCACGAGCACCCGTTCGGCGTCGTCGGCGTCCTGCCGCCGGATGCAGTCGACCAACAGGTGGTGCTCCATGTGGGTCACCCCGATCGACGGCGCACGCACGAGCATCGCGTACGCCCGCCGGTAGTGCTGGGTGGTGTTCCAGAGGCGCCGGATGAGGTCGGACAGCATCGACGGAGGAGCACCGGCGTAGGTGGCCAGGTGGAAGTCGCGGTCGGTGCGCATGAAGAAGTCGACCGAGTCGTCGGCCTCCATCGCCTCGACCATCGCCTGCAACCGGTCGATCGCCTCCCCGTCGAGATGCGGCATGCTCGTGCGCAAGAGCAACGGCTCCACGCGTTCGCGCACCTGGTAGGCCTCGATGCACTCCGCCATCGACAGTTTGGCGACCCAGGCGCCCGAATTGGCGACCAGGGTCACCAGTCCGTCGGAGTGCAGCATCCGCAGCGCCTCGCGCACCGGGATGCGGCTCGCGCCGAACTGGTCGGCGAGATCACCCTGACGGATGCGGGTGCCGGGCGCCAGCTGTCCGTCGAGGATGGCGGTGCGAAGACTGTCGGCGATGCGGTGGCTGGCCACGTTGTCGAGCGAATCGTCGATGGTCATGGGCCTCCTCGCTTCGATCCTAGTGACGGAGCCGCGCGGCGGCTCGCGGCCGGGGCGATCACTCGGCGGGCCGGGCGGGATGCCACAACAGCACCGGAGCGCCCTGCTCGTAGGCCTTGCCCTCGGGGTAGCTCACCAACTCGAACTGCATCCCCCAGGGACTGAGGAAGTACACCCAGCGCTGGCCTCGGGACGCATTGGTGCTGGCCGTCGGCTCGCCGAGCACCCGGATGCCCTCCTCGCGCAACCGGGTCACGGCGGCGTCGAGGTCGTCGACGTAGAACGCGACGTGGTGCCCTCCCACGTCGCTGTTGCGTGGTTGCGGCCTCTGGCCGGGCGCCACGGAGTACTCGAAGACCTCGAAGTTGGGTCCGGTGCCGCAGCGGTAGAACCGGATCTCCTTCACCGCCGCTCGCGGGTCGACCGCGAGGTGCTCGCGCATCCAGTCGGAGTCGTCGTGGCGCATCCCGGGCAGGGAGTACACGTGTTCGCAGCCGATGGTCTCGACGAGGAAACGATGTGCTTCGTCGAGGTCGGGCACCGTGAAGCCGAGGTGTTCGGCGCCGCGCAAGCCAGGTAGTGCCATTCAGGACTCCTTCGTCGAATGTATCCAACCAGGATAGATTAACTCGATCTCAAGGGCAATTGCGGTTGCAATGGATACATTCATGCCGTAGCGTGCTCCTCAGAGCGCACAGCAGCGCCCCACGCATTTTGCAAAGGAGCAACTCGAATGCCCCGCACCACGCGTCTGAAGCCCGGCTCACCCTGGGTGGAACTGCAGACGACCTCGGCGGATTGGAAGAACGCCGATCCCGCCCTCCTCGCCACCATGCTCGGTCAGCTGCATCTCATCCGGGCGTTCGAGGAATCCGTGCTCGAACTCGCCGGTGAAGGCCTCGTTCACGGCCCGGCGCACTCGAGCATCGGGCAGGAAGGCGGGGCGGTCGGCTCCATCGTGGGACTGCGTTCGAGCGACGGGGTGAACGGCTCGCACCGTGGCCACCACCAGTTCCTCGCCAAGGCCCTCGCCCACGTCGCCCCCGACGGGCTCGACCTCACGGCCCTCGTGACCCCCGCGGTGCAGGAGGTGCTGCAACGCACCCTGGCCGAGATCCTCGGCCTCGCGCAGGGCTACTGCCGCGGTCGCGGCGGGTCGATGCACCTGCAGTGGTTCGAGGCCGGTGCGCTCGGCACCAACGCCATCGTCGGCGGGGGAGTGCCGCTCGGCGCGGGCAACGCGTGGTCGCAGAAGCACGCCGGCACCACGGACGTCACGGTCAGCTACTTCGGCGACGGCGCCACGAACATCGGCTCGGTGCTGGAGAGCATGAACCTCACGGCCGCGTGGGATCTGCCCCTGTGCTTCTTCATCGAGAACAACCTGTATGCCGTGTCGACCCACGTCAGCGAGGTCACGAAGGAGCCCCGGCTTTCGGCTCGGGCGCTGGGCTTCGACATCCCCGCCTGGCGGGTCGACGGCATGGACCCGCTGGCCGTGCACCTCGCGATGGAACAGGCGCTCGAGCACCTGCGTTCGGGCCGTGGTCCGGTCGTGATCGAGGCCGAGGTCTACCGCTACTTCCACCAGAACGGCCCCTACCCGGGCAGCGCCTTCGGCTACCGCTCGAAGGAGGAGGAGAAGCAGTGGCGCGAGCGCGATCCGCTGCTCCGGATGGCGTCCGAGCTGACGAAGCTCGGTCTGATCGACGACGCCGGCATCGCCTCGGTGCGCGCCCAGGCGCAGGAGGCCATGCGCCTCGCGATGGCCGAACTCGTCGAGCCCGATCCTGAGGCGAAGCCCGGCATCCGCCGGATCGTGCCTGCTCTCTGGCCCGACCCCGCGTTCGTCGACGTCGGCATCCGCGGCGATCTCTCGGAGCTCGCGGGCGGCGAGGAGATCGACGAAGCCGACTACGCCGGAGGGTCGAAGCCCGGCAAGTTCATCGACGCCGTGGCGGCCGTGATGGATCGCCGCATGGGCGAGGACGACCGGATCGTGGTGCTCGGCGAAGACATCCACCGGTTGAAGGGCGGCACGAACGGAGCCACCAAGGGGCTCGCCGAGAAGTACCCGGGGCGGGTGCTCGGCACGCCGATCAGCGAGAACGCGTTCGCCGGCCTCGGTGGCGGCATCGCACTCGACGGGCGATTCCGCCCGGTGGTGGAGTTCATGTACCCCGACTTCATGTGGGTGGCCGCCGACCAGGTGTTCAACCAGATCGGCAAAGCTCGGCACATGTTCGGCGGCGAGAACCCGGTTCCCCTCGTGCTGCGCACGAAGATCGCCATGGGTTCCGGCTACGGATCGCAGCACCTGATGGACCCGGCCGGCATCTTCGCCACCAGCCCGGGGTGGCGGATCGTCGCCGCCTCGACGCCCTACGACTACATCGGCCTGATGAACACCGCGCTGGCCATGGACGACCCGGTGCTCGTGATCGAGCACGTCGACCTCTACGGCGAGTCGGGCGAGATCCCCGACGACCTCGACGTGCGCATCCCGTTCGGCACGGCGGCGATCCGCCGCACCGGCTCCGAGGTGACCGTCATCAGCTACCTCTCGATGGTGCGCCACTCGCTCGAGGCGATCGAGCAGACCGGCGTCGACGGCGAGCTGATCGACCTGCGCTTCCTCGACCGCGCCTCGATCGACTGGGACACCATCGGCGCGAGTGTGCAGAAGACCAACGCCGTGCTGATCGTGGAGCAGGGCGCCCAGGGCACCTCCTACGGCAGCTGGCTCGCCGACGAGATCCAGCGCCGCTTCTTCGACTGGCTCGATCAGCCCGTGCAGCGCGTCACCGGTTCCGAGGCGTCGCCGAGCATCTCCAAGGTGCTCGAGCGCGCCGCCATCGCCCGCACCGAAGAGGTCGTCGCAGGCCTCGAGCGCGTGCGTGCCGCATTCGGACGGGAGGCCTGAGATGGTGTCGATCGTGCGGATGCCGAGCGTGCTCGCCGGTTCCAGCGAGGCCGCGATCGCGAACTGGCTGGTGGGCCCCGGCGATTCGATCGCCGTGGGCGATCCGATCGCCGAGATCGAGACCGAGAAGGCGATCGTGGAGTACAACGCCGAGGAGGCCGGAGTGGTCGGGCGCCTGGTGCTCGACGCGGGTGCCTCGGGTGAGATCGGCGCGCCGATCGCGGTGCTGATCGCCGAGGGCGACTCCGACGCCGACATCGACGCGGCACTGGGCGGAGTGGCCGCGCCGGCTCCCGCCGAATCGGGCGCCGCTGCCGCGAGCGACCCGAGCGCGGCGTCGCCGTCGGCGCCTGAGGTGCTCGACGCGGCGGCTGGTGGGCGTGACCCGGAGTCAGCCGTGGCGGCCGGTACGCGTGACCCCGAAGCCGGCGCACCCGTGGTCGAGGCCGCGTCGGTGCAGGTCGCTCCGGCGCAGGCCGGGGCGACGGATGCCGCGGATCGCGCCGAACCGTCGGCACCCGCTCCCGAGTCCGCCACAGACGGCGAACGCCTGTTCGCGAGCCCGATCGCCCGTAAGCTCGCCCGCGAGCGGGGCGTGGACGTCGCGACCCTCACTGGCTCCGGGCCGGGCGGGCGCATCGTGCGGCGCGACGTCGAAGCCGCGCCATCCGGGAGTCTCGCGGCTCCTGTCGCCGACTCGGGAGCATCCGGTTCATCGAGCGCAGCCGCTCCGACCGCCACCACCGTTCCCGGCGCGTCGCCCGCGGCGTCACGCAGCGAGACCGGCGACCCCGAATTCGACCTCGTGCCGCATACGGGCATGCGCCGCGCCATCGCCCGACGGCTCACCGAGAGCAAGTCGACGGTGCCGCACTTCTACCTCACGACGGAGTGCCGGGTCGACGAGCTGCTCGCCCTGCGTGCGCGCATCAACGCCACGTCGCCCGTGAAGATCTCGGTCAACGACTTCGTGGTGAAGGCCGTCGCTGCAGCGTTCGCCGACGTTCCCGAGGCCAACGTCACCTGGAGCGACGAGGGCATGCGGCAGCACCGCACCGTCGACATCGCCGTGGCGGTCGCCACCGAGGGCGGTCTCGTCACTCCGGTGGTTCGGGATGTCGGCGCCGCGAGCCTCTCCCGGGTGAGCAGCGAGATCTCCGCCCTCGTGCAGAAGGCGAAAGACCGGCGGCTGAAGCAGGACGAGCTCGAGGGCGGCAGCTTCTCGGTCTCGAATCTCGGCATGTACGGCACGCTCGAGTTCTCGGCCATCCTCAACCCGCCCCAGTCGGGCATCCTCGCCGTCGGAGCGGCGAAGCCTCAACCGGTGGTCGTGGAGGGCCAGCTGGCGGTCGCGACGGTCATGCGGTGCACCCTCTCCGTCGACCATCGCGCGGTCGACGGAGCGCTCGCAGCTCGCTGGCTCGCCGCGTTCACGCAGAAGATCGAGAATCCACTCAGCATGCTCGTCTGACCAGATATTAACTGATGCTTTACATCAGCAGAGAAATGTCAACTAATAGTTGACAAAGTGGCTCAGGCTTCTCAATACTGAACAATCGGACCCCGAGATCTCGACGAGGAGAATCATGGCAGCACCAGATGGAGGAGCCCCCGCATTCGACGGGCGGCCACTCGTCTTCCGCTCGGCCACGGTCGTGACGGTCGACTCCGCGGGGGTGCTCGAGAACGCCGACGTGCTCGTGATCGACGACCTGATCGCCGCCGTCGGCTCCCGCCTCGCCGTGCCGGAGGGCACCGTGGAGATCGACGCGACCGGGGGCATCCTGATGCCCGGCATGATCGACACGCACCGCCACATGTGGCAGTCGATGATGCGCGGCTACGGTGGCGACTGGGCGCTCAGCCAGTACTTCAGCTTCTACTACCTCGACCACGGATCGGTGTTCCGGCCCGAGGACATCCACGCGGGCAACCGCCTCAGCGCCCTCGAGTCGGTGGACACCGGCGTCACCACCACCCTCGACTGGTCGCACGGCTTGCGCACCATCGAGCACGCCGAAGCGGCGGTCGACGCCCTGCGTTCCATCCCCGGCCGATTCGTGCTCGGCTACGGTGACTACCTCGGCGCACCCTGGGAGTGGTCGACGAGCGCCGACTTCCGCTCCTTCGCCGAGCGCACCTTCTCATCCGCCGACTCGATGCTGACCCTCGAGCTCGCCTTCGACGTGATCGGCCAGCAGGGCTTCCCCGAGGAAGCGGCGTTCCGCGCCGCCCGCGACCTGGGCGTGCGGGTGAGCACCCACGCCGGTGTCTGGGGAGCGACGACGGATGTCGCGATCGACCAGATGTACGCCGCCGGCGTGATGACCGACGAGGTCGACTACGTGCACTGCGCCACCCTGTCGCAGGAGAGCTACCAGAAGATCGCCGCGACCGGCGGCAGCGCCTCGGTTGCCACCGAGAGCGAGCAGAACGCGGGGCAGGGCTACCCCTCCACCTGGCAGCTGCGCAAGCACGGCATCCCGACCTCGCTGTCGATGGACACCAGCGTGTGGTGGGGCGCCGACTTCTTCTCGGCCATGCGCGCCACCCTCTCCAGCGACCGCTCGCGCGAGCACCTCGAGGCCCAGGCCCAGAACGAGACCGTGGTGGCGAACGCGCTGCGCGCCGAGGACGTGGTGCGCTACGCGACGATCGGCGGCGCCCGCGCGATCGGCAAAGAGGACAGCCTCGGCTCGATCGCGGTCGGCAAGAAGGCCGATCTCGTGCTGGTGAAGAACGACGAGTCGCCCGCCATGACGCCGATCCTCAACCCCTGGGCGCACCTGGTGTTCCAGGCCGGAACCGCCGACATCCACACGGTGGTGATCGACGGGCGCGTGGTCAAGTACGCGGGCGAGCGGATCGGCCTGCCGCTCGCGCCGGTGCGCGACGAGGTGGCCGCGAGCGTCGAGCACGTGCGCCGCAGCATCGGCGAGGAGGCCTGGACCGAGGGGATGCATCCCGCCCTGCCGGCCGCTGAAGACATCCCGAACCCCTACCGCTACGCCGAGTGGGACGGAACCGAGCAGAAGGTGACGGCTCAAGCATGAGCGGATCGACGAGCGAGACGATGAGCGGCACGATGACGGCCGCGGTGTTCCGCGGCGCGCACGACGTGTCGGTCGAGTCCCGCGCCGTCCCCGTACCGGGGCCCGGCGAGGTGCTGCTCCGCGTGAGCGCCTCGGGCATCTGCGGCACCGACTCGGCCGAGTACGCCAGCGGTCCGCACCTCGCTCCGCGCGAAGCCGACGGCACGGCGCGCGAGCTCGTGCTCGGACACGAGTTCGTGGGCACCGTGGTCGAGCGCGGCCCGGGCGTCGAGGGCTTCCCGATCGGTGCGGTCGCCGTCTGCGGCGCCGGCATCTCCTGCGGCCGATGCGTGATGTGCCGGGCCGGCCGCACCAACGTCTGCCGCTCCTACCACTCGCTCGGTCTGCAGAACGACGGGGGACTGGCGCAGTTCGTCGCCGCGCCCGCGGCCATCCTCTACGACGCCTCCGGGTCGGGGCTCAGCGCCGACACCCTCGCTCTGGCCCAGCCGATGGCCGTGGCGGTGCACGCCGTGCGGCGGAGCGCGCTGCACGCCGGCCAGGACGCCGTGGTGATCGGCGCCGGCGGCATCGGTGCGTTCCTCGGCTACGTCGCCGCCGCCACCGGCGCCCGCGTGCTCGTGCTCGACCTCGATCCGGCGCGGCTCGACCTGGCCGAGCGCCTCGGCGCTTCGCACACCGCCCTTGCGTCGGGCGCCCCGCTCGGTGAGCTGCTCGAGACGCTCGGCTACGAGCCCGAGGTGTTCTTCGAAGTGAGCGGATCGCGGCAGGGGCTCGAGTCGATCTTCGCGGCCGCTGCGCCCGGCGCCGTGATCGTGCCCGTCGGCATCCAGAAGGGCCGCACCGAGCTCGACCTGGCACGCTTCACCCTGGCGGAGTTCACCCTGGTGGGAACCGTGGCGCACGTGGTGGCCGACGACCTGCCCGAGGCCGTGCGGCTGCTCGGTGCCCGGGCCGAGGGCTGGAACGACATCGCCGCCGAAGTGCTTCCTCTCGCGCAGCTGGTGGAGCGCGGCCTCGAACCGCTCGCCGCCGGCCGGTCGACCCAGATCAAGACCCTGATCGACCCGTGGATCGACGCGCCGCGGCCTGCCCGGCACGAGTTGCAGGAGGCACTCCGATGAGCGCGCGCATCCTGATCCGCAACGCCTCGGTCGCCACGGGCGATGCCTCGATCGGCGATCTCGAGCGCGCCGACATCCTGGTCGACGACGGCCGGATCGCCGCCGTCGCGCCCGACCTCGGCGACCTCGACGCCGACATCATCGACGCGACCGAGATGATCGCGATGCCCGGGATGATCGACACCCACCGCCACACCTGGCAGACGGCCCTGCGCGGCACCCTCGCCGACGGCAACATCCCCGACTATCTGCGCGGCATCCGGTTGCAGATGGCCATCCGCTATCGGCCCGAGGACATGTACGCCGGCAACTACGCGGGCGCCCTCGACGCCCTCAACTGCGGCATCACCTCGGTGGTCGACTACTGCCACAACATCCTCGACCCCGAGTGCGCCCACGGTGCCGTGAACGGGCTGCTGGACGCCGGCATCCGCGGGCTCTACGGGCACGGGATGACCCCGGTCACCTCGAACACCTGGTCGGAGAGCGAAGGCGGCCGGGAGGGCGAGGTCGACCCGGCCGAGTTCGAGCCGCGCGCTCGGCTGGCCCGCGAGATCAAGGAACAGTACTTCCGCGACGAGTCGCAGCCGCTGCGCTTCGGCCTGGTGCCGCAGGAGCTGCCGATCGCTCCGGTGGCCGACGTGGCCGCCGAGTTCCGGCTCGCGCGCGAACTCGGCGCCCGGATGACCATGCACGCGAACCAGCTCGCGGTGCGGCAGCTCTTCCAAGACGTGAAGGTGCTGCACGACCACGACCTGCTCGGGCCCGACCTGCTGCTCGTGCACTGCTCGTTCAACACGCCCGAGGAGTGGGAGCTGCTGCGCGGCACGGGCACCACCGTCTCGGTCTGCGCCGAGACCGAGATGCAGATGGGCATGGGTTTCCCGGTCATCCGCGAAGCCACCGAATTCACCCCCGGACCGAGTCTCGGCATCGACTGCGTGAGCGGCGATTCCGGCGACATGCTCTCGCACGCCCGGCTGGTGCTGCAGGCCACACGCTGGCGCGACGACAGCGCCGGCTACGAGAAGCTCGTCGCCCCGCAGACCATGCGCTGGACCACGAAGGACGCGCTCTCCTGGATCACCCGCAACGGCGCCGTCGCGGCCGGCATCGGCGACCAGGTCGGGTCGCTCACGCCCGGCAAGCAGGCCGACATCGTGCTGCTCGACATGAGCGGCATCAGCCAGGCCGGCTGGAACCGCCGCGACCCCACGGGCGCCGCGATCGCGCAGACCAACTCGGGCAACGTCGACACCGTTCTCCTCGGCGGCCGGGTCGTCAAGCGCGGCGGCCGGCTGGTGCACGTCGACGTGGATGCCGCCCTCCGGCTGCTCCGCGAATCGCACGACTATCTCTACGAGCAGATGGACCGCCACGGCGGCTTCATCCCGCAGCCGCCCGTCGACATCCCCCTCTACCGCGAACGCGCGTGACCGCGTCGCCCTCCACCCGACAATTCCGCCCCACCCCCTGAAGGAGCCGAACCCCATGACCGACAAGACCGACATCCTCATCACCGGCGGCACGGTGCTCACCGGCCGCGCCGGCGACCCCGCCGTGGTGAGCGATGTCCTCATCCGCGACGGCATCGTGGCCGCCATCGGACCGAACCTCGACGCACCCGGCGCCGAGGTCATCGACGCCACCGACAGCATCGTGATGCCCGGCTTCGTCGACACCCACCGCCACACCTGGCAGGCCATCGTGCGCAACGTCGCCTCGGACTGGTCGCTCGACGAGTACATGGCGGGCCTGCACGTCGGACTGAGCCGTCACTTCCGCCCCGAAGACACCTACGTCAGCAACTACCTGGGCGGTCTCGAGGCGCTCGACTCGGGCATCACCACTCTCGTCGACTGGTCGCACAACCTGCGCACCGAGCAGCACACCGACGCCGCCATCGCGGCGCTCGAAGACACCGGGATGCGCGCGGTCTTCGCCCACGGCGGGGGAGCGGCGCAGTGGGGTGGCGAGATGCCCTCACCGGTCGTGCACCCGCGCGAAGACGCCACTCGCCTGCGCGAGGGCAAGTTCGCCACGAACGACGGCCTCGTCACGATGGCGCTCGCCCTGCGCGGCCCGCAGTTCACCACCCGCGAGGTGAACCGCGAGGACTACCGGCTGGCCAAAGACCTCGACCTCCGCGTTACCGTGCACGTCGGCGACGGTCACTGGGGCAAGATGCGGCCGATCATCATGCTGCAGGAGGACGGCCTGCTCTCCGACACCACCACCTATGTGCACTGCACCACGCTGAGCGACGAGGAGCTGCGGATCATCGCGGCGACCGGCGGGTCGGCATCCGTGGCTCCGGATGTGGAGGCCCAGATGGGCCACGGCTACCCGGCCACCGGGCGCCTGCTCGCGGCCGGCGTGCGGCCCTCCTTCTCGATCGACGTCTGCAGCTCGAACGGCGGCGACATGTTCGGCACGATGCGCACCGCCATCGGGCTGCAGCGCGCGGCCGACAACAAGGAGCTCGTCGACGCGGGAGCGGTGATCGAGCGCATCGGGCTGGAGTGCCAGGACGTCATCCAGTTCGCGACCCTCGACGGCGCGACCGCCGCCGGGCTCGGCACGCTCACCGGATCGCTCGAGGTCGGCAAGGCGGCCGACGTGATCGTCGTCGACGGCACCACCCTCGCGATGTCGCCCCTCAACAACCCGTTCGGCAGCATCGTCTACAACGCCCATCCCGGCCTCGTGCGCGACGTCGTGGTCGACGGCGTGGTGCGCAAGCGCGACGGCCGACTCGTTGGTGTCGACCAGAAGAAGCTCCGCGACGACGCAGCGGATGCGCGCGACTACATCCTGTCGCAGATGCCGACGGCGTCGGTCGACGGAGCCTGGCACCCGCACGTGGTGCACGCATGACCGTGGAATCCGCGCCGAAAGCCCAGACCGGACACGAGCGACCCGGCATCAAGCCCGTCTCGCTCTGGGCGCGCGTCGCCTCCTGGCCGGCGGCGCGGGCGCTGCTCGCCGTGGTGGTGCTGTTCGCCATCAGTCCGTTGATCGCGCCCGGGAGCGTCTCGGCCACCGCGATGTCGTCGATGCTGCCGTTCGCGGCGCTCACCGCCGTGGTAGCGGTGGGGCAGACCCTCGTCATCCAGCAGGGCGGCCTGGATCTCTCGGTTCCGGGCGCCATCACGCTCGGTGCCCTGATCGTGGCGAAATTCGGCGGCCCGGATCAGCTGGGACTGGGAGCGGCGATCGTCGTCGCCATCCTCGTGCCGGCAGCCTTCGGGCTGGTGAGCGGTCTCGTGATCGCCTTCTTCGGTCTGCCGCCGCTCGTGGTCACGATCGCGAGCAACGCCCTGATGGTCGGCACCGTGCAGGCTGTCTCGGGCGGCTACGGCGGGCAGGTGGTGGCGTCGCTGGCCGGCTTCTCGATCTCGCGTTGGTTGGGCATCCCGGTGCTCGTGGTCATCGCCACCATCGTGGTGCTGGTGGTGCACGTGGTGCTGAAGGCCCTGCGGGCCGGCCGGCGCTTCGAGCTCGTCGGGGCCAACCCGCGGGCGGCGAGCATCATCGGCCTCCGCACGAACGGCTACGTGGTCGCGGCGTACACGCTCTCCGCGTTGCTCGCTGCCGCCTGCGGCGTGCTGCTGGCGGGCCTGCTCCGCTCACCCACCCTCACCGCCGGCGACGCCTACCTGCTGCCCTCGATCGCCGCCGTCGTGCTCGGCGGCACCGCCCTCACCGGCGGCAAGGGCAGCGTGATCGGCACCGCGCTCGGCGCCCTCTTCCTCGGTCAGCTCGGCCAGCTCGTGCAGACCTTCACCCAGACCACGGCCGCCCAGAACATCATCCAGGCCGTGATCATCGCCGTCGGAATCGTCGTGCAACTCAAGCTCGGCGGAAACACCTCGCGCCTGAAGGCCATGGTGCACCGCCGCAAGACCCCTGCCCACCCCACCGCACTCAACGAGGAGTCATCCTGATGAAAAAACCCGCAACACGCTCCCGCACCACCATCGCCGTCGGCGGCATCGCCGCGGCGTCGGCACTCGCCCTCCTGCTCGGCGGATGCTCGTCGACCAACGCGAGCGGAGGCGGCTCGACCTCGGCCGGCGCCGACATCGCGGTCGGCACCACCGGCACGATGGACCAGTTCGCCGACATCTCGAGCATCTGTCCGCAAGACGGCGAGATCACCCTCGGCGTGGTCGACGGCTTCGGCACCAACTCGTGGTCGAAGACCGTGCGCGCCGAGATCGAGGCCGAGGCCGCGAAGTGCCCGGCCATCACGTCGATCGACTACGAAGCCGGCCGCGGCGACCTGCAGGCCACCACCGCCGCCATCACCAGCATGGCGGCCAAGGGCACCGACATCGTGCTCGTCATCCCGGATGCGGGCCCCGGCGAAGCGCACCTGTCGGCTCTCCGCAGCGCGGTGCAGTCGGGATCGACCGTGGTCGCGTTCGCCTCCGACCCCGAGGGCACGGCCGGCTCCGACTACCTCGACTACACCGACTGGTCGCCCCAGTTCAGCGGCAAGTCGTGGGCCCAGTGGGTCGTCGACCAGCTCGGCGACGCAGGCGGCAACGTCGTGTTCCTCGGCGGACCGGCCGGTAGCGCCGTCTCGTCGCAGGAGCTCGAGGGCATCAAGGAAGTGCTCGCCGACAACCCCCAGGTGAAGCTCCTCACCGACGAGCCGGTCACCACGAACTGGGACCCGGCGCAGGCGCAGCAGGCCATGAGCGGACTGCTCTCGCAGTACCCGCAGATCGACGCCGTGATCTCCGACTACGGAGCCTCGACCGACGGTGTCATCCGCGCCTACGAGGCGGCCGGTATCTCGCTGCCTCCCATCGCCACCACCGACCAGAACAGCCTGAGCTGCGGCTTCGAGGCGCTGAAGGCGGCGAACCCGTCGTACGAGCTCGCCACCGTGTCGTCGCGCACCTGGGTCGGCCGGGTCGCCCTGCGTAAGGCGCTCGCCTCCGTCGCGGGAACCTCCGACACCGAGCCCTCGATCTACGACCTCTCGCTGGCCGAGGACTCCACCGGCAAGACCGACGGCGCCAAGTCGCCCTCGGATGTCTGCCAGCAGGGTGCGCCGGATGACGGCTCCCCGTCGTCGCTGCTCACCGCCGACGAGGTCAAGAAGGCGTTCTCCAGCTGATGAACGAGACAGTCGACCAGCCCGTGCCGCTCCTCACGCTCTCGGGCATCGGGAAGCAGTACCCGGGTGTCCGTGCCCTCGACGACGTCGACGTCACGGTCTACGCGGGCGAGGTGCATGCGATCCTCGGCGAGAACGGAGCCGGCAAATCGACGCTGGTCGGCATCGCCGCCGGGTCGGTCGTTCCCAACACCGGAACGATCGACCTGGGCGGCGAACCCCGCCCCCGCATGCACCCCCGCGAGGCCCGTGAACGCGGTCTCGCCATCGTCTACCAGGTTCCTGCACTCGCGCCGTCACTGACGGTCGTCGACGCCATGCTCCTGCTGCTGCCGGACTCCGTGCGCCCGCCCCGGCGCGCCGCCACCACCTGGACGGCCGAGCTGTTCGCCCGGCTCGGCCTCGAGGTCGACGTGCGGCAGCGCGTCTCGGCGCTGTCGCAGCGCGAAGCGCACCTCGTGGAGATCGCGGCCGCCCTCGCCTCCGAGCCGAAGGTGCTGGTGCTCGACGAGCCCACCGAGGCGCTCGGCGCCGACGAGACCGAATGGCTCTTCGGGCAGGTGCGGGGCCTCCTGGCCACCGGCTCGGCCGTGGTCTACATCACGCACCGCATTCCCGAGGTGATGGAGATCGCCGAACGGATGACGGTGCTCCGCGACGGCCGCGTGGTCGGCCGCGGCCGTGTCTCCGACTACGACGCCGACGAGATCGTCGAGCTCATCGTCGGCCGGTCGCTCGAGACCACGTTCCCCGACAAGCCCGATGGTGGCGATCGCCCCCTGGTGCTCGCCGCATCCGGTTATTCCGGGCGCGCGTTCCGCGACGTCGACTTCACCGCCCGCGGGGGCGAGATCGTCGGTCTCGCCGGAGTCGAGGGCAACGGGCAGCGCGAGTTCATGAAGGCTCTGGCCGGCGTCGCCCGCGGCACGGGTTCGTTGACGCTGGCCGGGCGTGACGTGAGCGGCCTCACCTCGAAGCGTGCGGCTGCGGCCGGCATCGTGTACCTCCCGGGCGACCGCCTCGGCGAGGCGATGTTCGGCCAGCTGAGCGTGCGCGAGAACGTGATCGCCCCGAACATCTCGTTGGCCATGCCGGCCGGCGTCGTGTCGCCCCGCACCGAGAACGCCCTGGTGCACGAGGCCATCGGCGGCCTCGCCGTGAAGACTCCCACGCTCGAGACCCCGATCACCTCGCTCTCCGGCGGAAGCCAGCAGAAGGTGCTGCTCGCCCGGGCTCGCCTCGGCAGCCCGGCCGTGCTGCTCGTCGAAGACCCCACCCAGGGCGTCGACGCCGGCGCGCGTGTGGAGATCTACGCCTTCCTGCGCGCGATGGCCGACGACGGGATGGCCGTCGTCATCCTCTCCACCGACGCCGTCGAGCTCGAAGGGCTCTGCGACCGCGTCGTGGTGTTCTCCCGCGGCCGGGTGCAAGCTGAACTCGAGGGCGACACCCTCACCGAACGGCGGATCACCGGCGCGGCCGTGCTCTCGACCGAGACCTCGATCAATGACGACGCGGATGCGGGCGAGCTGACGTCGAAGAAGGGCCTCCCGTTCTACCAGCGCGGCGAGGTGCAGACCGTCTCGCTCCTCATCATCACCTTCGCCCTGGTGTTCGTGACCGCCGGCGTCGCGCCGTCGTTCCTCAGCCCGCTGAGCATCGGCCAGCTGCTCGCGGCCGCGGCCATCCTGATCCTGGTCGGGCTGGCCCAGCTCGCCGTGGTGATCACCGGTGGCATCGACCTGTCGATCGGCTCGGTGGTGGCGCTCTCGGCGGTGATCGTGTCGTTCTTCGGCGGGGGAGGGCCGGGCCTCTTGGTGGTCGGTATCGCGATCGCCATCGTGGCCGGCGTCGTGGTGGGCCTGATCAACGGATTGCTCGTCACCCGACTCGGGATGCCTCCGGTCATCGCCACCCTGGTGTCGTCGATCGCGGTGCTCGGCACCGCCCAGTTGCTGCGGCCGAAGCCCGGTGGGCAGGCGAGCGCCGATCTCATGACGGCTCTCGGAACCGCCGTCGCCGGCATCCCGCTGGTGCTCGTGGTCGCCGTGGTGATCGCGGTGCTGCTCTGGCTCGGTCTCAACAACACGGCCGTCGGCCGCGGCTTCCGGGCCGCCGGATCGGATGCCGTGAAGGCGAACCGGATGGGCGTCGACGTGCCGCGGATGCGCCTGCTCGCCACCGTCGCATCCGGGGTGCTGGCCTCCATCGCGGGGGTCGTGCTCTTCACGAAGACCGGCATCGGCGACGCGGGCGTGGGCCAGGCGCTCACCCTCACCTCGGTGACCGCGATCGTCATCGCCGGTGTGAGCATCTTCGGCGGCTCGGGATCGGCGCTCGCCGTCGCGGCGGCCGCCATCCTGCTGCAGACCATCACGAGTTCGCTGCCGTTCCTCAACGTCGACCTCTCGTGGCAGTACTGGCTGCAGGGCATCTTCGTGCTGGTGGCCGCCGTGCTGCCGATGGCGGTGCGGCTGCGCCGGCGGCGGAGGATTCCGCGATGACCGTCGAGGCTGGCGCAGGCGGCGCGGCGACCGCCGTCGAGACGGAGGTGCTCCGCCTCGACGCCGAGCGCTACCGGGCCTTCCTGAACGCCGACGTCGAGACCCTGCGGGAACTCCTCGACGATCGGCTCGGCTACGGCCACTCGAACACGCTGCGCGACGGCAAGGCTGCCGTGCTCGAGAAGCTCGGCAGCGGCACCCTGCGCTACTCCCGGCTCGACCACGACGTGCACGAGGTGGTGGTCGCGGGTGCCGACACGGTTCTGGTGGTCGGCGGCATGAGCGCCGCGGCCGTGTCGGCCGGCACTCCGCTCGAACTCGAGAGCGTCACGTTGTCGGTGTGGGCGCGCGACCCCGCCAGCGGTCGCTGGAGGCTTATCGCATTCCAGCCGACACCGCGCCCGAAGGGCTGACCGCACGTCGCGGCCACGGAGCGGGGGTGGGGAACTACAGGGGATCCCCACCCCTCTGAACGATCACGGCAGTTCCTGGCCGGAGAATCACGGTCACGGTCTACCCTGGAGAGCGGAAATGCGCGATGACGAGGGGTGACATGGCACGAGCTGGCTCCCCGCGGGAGCGTCTGGTCGACGCGGTGCGGGACAACGGTGCGCCCGGCATGGGAGCCGCCATCCGGCAGGCCCGCACGGCCGAAGGCATCTCGCTGCGCGAGCTCGGCCGGCGCGTGGGCGTCTCGGCGAGTTTCATCTCGCAGGTGGAACTGGGTCGCGCGACGCCCTCGATCGGAACGCTCTACACGATCGTCTCCGAACTCGATCTCTCGCTCGACTCCCTGCTCGCCACCGCCGTCACCGGGGTGCCGTTGGAGTCCGGCGCTCCGACCGGCGAGGCCGCGGCAGCGCCCGTCGGGGAACGGCTGACCACGGTCGGCATCCCGGGGCTGCAGCGCGCGGGCACCGCGCCCGACATCCGGGTCGACGGCGTGCGCTGGGAGCGCCTGACCGTGCAGGACGACCCGCTGGTCGAATACCTGCGCGTCACCTACGCCGCCGGCAGCGAGTCCAACTCCGTCGAGAACATGATGCGGCACGCCGGCTGGGAGTACTTGCACGTGCTGACCGGGCAGATGGATCTGCAGGTCGGCTTCGACAAAGACACCCTGCAGCCGGGCGACAGCCTCTCGTTCGACTCCACCATCCCGCACCGCATCAGCAATCCCTACACCCAGGACTGCGTCTCGATCTGGGCCGTGGTGGGTCGCCACGGGTTCGCGCACCCGCGCGAGATCGCCGAGCAGGTGGCGCGGCTCGGCCGCCACTCCGGGGGCGAGGGCTTCGGCTACGGCAGCCACTACGGCGCCACCGGGGAGTGAGCCGGTGGCGCCTCAGCGCTCGCTGTGCTGTGCGGCCAGCCCGCGGGTGACCTCGGCGATGGCCGACCAGTCCGCGTCGCCGAGTTCGGCTCCGATCGCCGCTTCGAACATCGTGCGGAGCGTCGGCACGGTGGGCAGCACCACGTCGTAGTCCGCGGCGGCGGATTCGACCAGGGACAGGTCTTTCAGGCCCAGCCCGACCGTGAACCCGGGCGGGCTGTATCGCCGTTCGGCGATCAGCCGGCCGTAGCCGGTGTAGGCCGTGCCGGTGTAGGCGGTGTCGGTGAGGATGTCGACGAAGACCGACGGGTCGATGCCCGCGGCCTCCACCAGCGTCACGGATTCGGCGAGGGCCTGCAGGGTGTGGATGAGGTTGAAGTTCACCCCGATCTTCACGACGCTGGCGGCCGCGACATCGTCGCCGAGGTACCAGGTGCGCTTGCCGATGCTCTGGAGCACCGGTTCCACCCGTTTCAGTGCCTGCTCCGGCCCGGCGGCCACGAGGTTGAGGGCGCCGGCGGCGGCCACCTCCGCGCGGCCGAGCACGGGAACGGCCAGATAGTCGATCCCGCGCATCCGGTGCGCCGAGGCGAGCCGGCGCGTGGCGGCCACGCTGAGCGAGGCGAGGTTCACGTGCGCCGCGCCCTCGGGGGCGGCGCTCAGCACGTCGTCGGTGAACAGGCTCTCGGCGGCCGCGTCGTCGGCCACCATCGAGAACACCGTGCCGATCCGGAACGCCTCGGCCACCGAGCCGAGCGGGATGGCGCCGAGGGCGCGCATCCGCTCCACCGGCTCGGGCGACCGGTTCCAGACGTGCACCTCGTGGCCGGTCTCGATGAGGCGCGACACCGTCGCGCTGCCCATCGTGCCGAGTCCGACGAACGCGACCGCCGGCATCAGGATGCGTCCGGCCGGTTCAGGTGCGACTGGCTGCTGCGCAGCGGATTGAGCGGACCGTTGATGGTGAAGTAACGGTTGCCGCCCGCGACCAGCAGATCCTCGGCGGGGAACTTCGTGATGACCTCGCAGCCGGTCTCGGTCACCACCACCTCCTCCTCGATGCGGGCCGCGCCGATGCCGTCGGCCGACGGCCAGTAGGTCTCGAGCGCGAACACCATGCCCGCCTGCAGCACCTCCGGGTGGTCGAAGGAGACCAGGCGCGAGAAGATCGGCTTCTCCCAGATGGAGAGCCCCACGCCGTGGCCGTACTGCAGGGCGAACGCCGCCTCCTCGTCGGGGAAACCGAACTCCTGAGCCGTCGGCCAGACCGCCACGATGTCGGCCGTGGTGGCGCCGGGGCGCACCAGGTCGATCGCGTTGTCCATGTACTCGCGAGCCCGCACGTAGGCATCCCGCTGCGCACGGCTCGCCGAGCCCACCGCGAAGGTGCGGTAGTAGCACGTGCGGTAGCCGTTGAAGCTGTGCAGGATGTCGAAGAAGGCCGGGTCGCCGGGGCGGATGATGCGGTCGGAGTAGACATGCGGATGCGGGGAGCAGCGCTCGCCGGAGATGGCGTTGACGCCCTCGACGTACTCGGAGCCGAGGTCGTAGAGCGTCTTGGCGACGAGGCCGACCGTCTCGTTCTCGCGCACGCCCGGGCGCAGGAACTCGTAGAGGTTCTCGTAGGCGGCATCGACCATCGACGCCGACTGGGTGAGCAGCGTGATCTCGTCCTGCGTCTTGATGCGCCGGGCTTCCATGAACACCTGCTGGCCGTCGACCACCGTGATGCCCGCGCGCTGCAGGGCGAACAGGATGGGCAGCTCGATCACGTCGACGCCGAGCGGCTCGTTGAGGAGGCCGAACTTCTCGAGCTCCCGCCGGATCTTCGCCGCCACCTCGTCGGCGATCCCCGCTTCGGGGTGGAAAGCGCCGCGGAGGGTGGAGATGCCCGCGCGGGCGCCGCTCTCGGCGCGGGGCCGGGTGGCGCCGTGGTGCGGGGAGTGCGGGTCGGCATCCATCTCGGAGTGCGTGACGTCGAGCCAGGGGTTGTGCAGCTTGTGGTGCTTCGCGGCCGAGCCGAAGTCCCAGGAGATGGGGTCGGAGTTGCGGGTGAGCAGGGAGAAGCGGATCAGCTTGTCCATCGCCCAGGTGCCGATGTGGGTGGCCGTCATGTAACGGATGTTCGAGAAGTCGAAGGCGAGCACCGCCCCGAGGTCGGAGGCGTTCAACTGGGCTCGGAGCCGGCCGAGCCGTTCTTCGCGGAGGCGATCGAAATCGGTTCGCGCCTCCCAGTCGACTGCCATCGTGCCGGTGGTCGCTGTGCTGATCACGTCAGCCCTCCTCAAACGTCGCTGTTTCACCTGTGGCTTTACAGGTGTGTACCAATACTACACACCCTTCGGGGGGCGAATACGAGAGCATGGACGGATGACCGCAACACTCGTCGCCAAAGGCCTGGCCGGCGGCCACGACCACCGCACCCTGTTCTCCGGGCTCGACCTCGTGGTCGCGCCCGGCGACGTCGTGGGCGTGGTGGGCGCCAACGGAGCGGGCAAGTCGACGCTCTTGCGCATCCTGGCCGGGATCGACGCTCCGATGGAGGGGCGCGTCGACCTCGCGCCCGCCGACGCGTTCATCGGATGGCTGCCTCAAGAGCACGAGCGGGTGCCCGGCGAGACCGTGGCCGCCTATGTCGGGCGGCGCACCGGCACGACGCTCGCCACGGCCGAGATGGATGCCGCGGCCGAGGCTCTGGGCGCCACCGAACCCGTGGCCGCCGGAGCCCCCGACCCCGCCGACGTCTACTCCACCGCCCTCGACCGCTGGCTCGCCAGCGGTGCCGCCGACCTCGAGGAGCGCCTCCCGGTCGTGCTGGCCGAACTCGGGCTGGGCGTGGCATCCGACGCTCTCATGACCTCGCTCTCAGGTGGGCAGGCCGCTCGCGTGGGACTGGCCGCGCTGCTGCTCTCGCGCTTCGACATCGTGCTGCTCGACGAGCCCACCAACGACCTCGACCTCGACGGGCTCGAGCGGCTCGAGGGATTCATCCGGGGGTTGCGCGGTGGGGTGGTGCTCGTGAGCCACGACCGCGAGTTCCTCGCCCGCAGCGTCACCCGCGTGCTCGAACTCGATCTCGCGCAGGGCACGAATCGCGTCTACGGGGGCGGCTACGACTCCTATCTCGAGGAGCGCGAAACGGCACGGCGGCACGCGCGCGAGGAATACGACGAGTTCGCCGAGAAGAAGGCGGATCTCGTGGCACGGGCACGCACGCAGCGCGAGTGGTCGAGCCAGGGCGTGCGCAACGCGATCAAGAAGGCGCCCGACAACGACAAGATCCGGCGCAAGGCCTCGGCCGAGTCCAGCGAGAAGCAGGCGCAGAAGGTGCGGCAGATGGAGAGCCGCATCGCGCGGCTCGACGAGGTGGAGGAGCCGCGTAAGGAGTGGCAGCTGCAGTTCACCATCGGGTCGGCCCCGCGGTCGTCGTCGGTGGTGTCGACGCTGTCACAGGCCGTGGTCTCGTTGGGTGACTTCACGCTCGGACCGGTGTCGCTGCAGGTGGATGCGGGCGACCGGATCGGCATCACGGGGCCCAACGGCGCCGGCAAGTCGACCCTGCTGCGGCTTCTGCTGGGGCGGGTGTCGCCGACCTCGGGGAGGGCGAGTCTCGGAGCATCCGTCGCCATCGGCGAGATCGACCAGGCGCGGGCCGTGCTGGCGGGTGCCGCCACTCTCACCGACAGCTTCGAGGCGCAGGTTCCGGACTGGCCCGTCGCGGAGGTGCGCACCTTGCTCGCGAAGTTCGGTCTGAAGGCCGATCACGTGGGCCGGCCCGTCGACGAGCTCTCGCCGGGGGAGCGCACCCGAGCCGGGCTCGCGCTGCTGCAGGCGCGGGGCGTGAATCTGCTCGTACTCGACGAGCCCACCAACCACCTCGACCTGGTGGCGATCGAACAGCTCGAAGAGGCGCTGGAGTCGTACACGGGCACGCTGCTGCTCGTGACGCACGACCGGCGGATGCTCTCCACGGTGGCGCTGAACCGCCACTGGCACGTCGATGCCGGGCACGTCACGGAGGGCTGAGCCGGTGGGGCGGACGGGTGAGCAGCAGGCTTCGGCGAACCTGACCTGGCTGCCGGTGGGCGCCGGAGGTCACGTCGTCGTGCACACCAGCCGCTGGTGGGAGCTCTACCGCGCACGACGGGAGCACCGGGCGCCGTGCCCGCTGTTCCACGCCGCACTCGATGTCGTCGCGGGTGAGCGGCGACACCTCGTCGAGATGGCGCCGGCGTGGAACGTGCCGGCCGGAGAGCGCGGAGTGGTGGCCACCGGAGCGGTCGGCCTGCGCCTGCTCGGACGGTCGCGGTTCTTCCGCTACGAGGTGCGGTGCTGGGCCGACGGCATCCTCCCCGATCGTCGCTTCGCCGTGGGCGAGGTGGTGCGATTCCCGCTCCGCCCGTCGGCTGCAGAGGCGCTGATCGAACGCGTCGCGGATGTCCCCACGCCCGTCTGGGGTCGTGCGGCCTTCGGCAGCGACATGTGGAACTCGAACTCCCTCATCTCCTGGTTGCTGCAGACCTCGGGGATCGACGCCGCCGCGGTGGTGCCGCCCCGCGGTGGGCGGGCACCCGGGTGGGATGCCGGCATCGCGGCGGCCCGCTTGCGCGCCTAGGCGACGTGTCGGTCGTCGGTCGCGAGGGCCCCGGCGCTACGCGTCGTGGGGCGGGAGGCCGTCGGCGAGGTCGGCGAGCTCGGCCCAGACCTCCTCGGGAACCGATGCCGCGGCCGTCGCGTCGGTGACCGCCTGCGTCCACCGGTCGAGCGAGGAGGCGCCGACGATGGTGGTGTGCACCCGCGGATCGCGCAGGCTGAAGCCCAGTGCCAGGGCGCCCATCGCCAAGCCGTGGCGCTCCGCGATCTCTCGCAGGCGGGAGAGTGCCGCCGCCCGCGCGGCGCTGATCGGGCGGTAGCCGTAACGGCCCGCCAATCCCGGCTCCCCGGTGAGCACTCCGCCGCCGTACGGCGCGGCGTTCGCGACGCCCACGTTGCGGTCGGCCGCCGCGTCGAGAAGGGGCGCCGCGGAACGGTCGAGCAGGGTGAAGCGGTTGTGGGTGACCAGCGCGTCGAAGAGGTCGGTCTCGATGAACCGCAGCAGCATGTCCACCGGTCCGCCCGAGATGCCGATCGCTGTGGCGAGCCCCTGTTCCTTCATCTGCACCAGCGCGTCCACCGCTCCGCCGGGTTCCATCACGGTCTCGAACCCCACGACCTCGGGATCGTGCAGGTAGAGCACGTCGACGCGGTCGAGACCGAGCCGGTCGAGCGATTCCTCGAGCGAGCGGCGCATCCGACGGCCGCTGAAGTCGTCGGTGACGGTGTCGCGATCGAGCTTGGTCTGCACGACGAGACCGGGCGCCACGCCGCCGGCCTGCGCCAGCGCACGCCCGACGAAGAGTTCGGAGAGGTGTCCGGCATCCGTCGCCCCGTACATGTTGGAGGTGTCGAGGAGGTCGGTCTCGAGTGCGCCGGCGAAGAAGGCGTGCGCCACCTCGAGGATGCGGGCATCGCGCTCGTCGCCCGATTCGCCCGCGCGCACCCGACCCCAGGAGGAGGTGCCCAGGGCGAGCGGGGTGACGTCGAATCCGGTGCGTCCGAACGGCCGGGTCTGGCGGAGATCAGTCATGGTCTCCACGCTAGCGGTCGCGCGTGGCGATGCCGGTGGTGCGGTGGTCGGATGGCACCGTGAGCACGATGCTGCAGCGCACCTACCGCAACCTCCGCGATCAGGCGGACGCGGTGACGGATGCCTCCCAGGCGAACCCGTCGGGGTCGGTGAACGCGCCCGCGTCGCCCATGATCGCGAGGCGGTGCGAGCCGCTGCCCTCGGGTGCCACCCCGGCATCCTTCGCCAGCGCCTTGCGGCTGTAGAGGCCGAGTTTCACAGGGCTCTCGGGCATCGCGAACTCCACGTACTTGCCGAAGCTCTTGCCCACCGGGAGACCCTGCTGCCCGTAGAACGCCTTGCTGGCCGCCACGTCGTCGGCGCCGATCAGCAGAACGATCTTGTCGATGCGGCGGTCGCCCGGGTCGGTGTTCTTCTTGGCCGTGGTGGCGACCTTCCAGATCGCACCGTCGGGTGCCTGGATGCTCCCGCCCACACCCCAGAGCGACTTCGAGACGGGCTTCAGCACGGTGGCACCGGCCGCGACGGCCGCGTCGATGAACGCGTGCACGGTCGCGGGCTGGAACACCGTGATCGAGAGGGTGTAGCCGCGGAATCCGGATGTCGCGGTGCTTGCCGCGCCGTCACCGGGGGCTGCTTGGCGCACGCGCAGGCGACCGTTCAGACCGCTCTGGGTGAAGGCGGCCGTGTAGAACGCCTCTGCAGCGGCGGCATCGGGAACGTCGAGGATGAGGGAGTCGATGGTTGTCATGCCTGCGACGATACGGAGGCGGCGCGACGGATGCTTCTCGATTCCTGCTCGATGCGATCCTGCGTCATCCGTGCCGGAAGGGGCGGAAGAAGGCGCGGAGTTCCTCGGCGTCGAGCTCGGGCTGCTCGAAGGCGGCGAAGTGCCCGCCGCGCGCGGGCTCGGTGACTCGTGCGGAGTTCGCGGTGCGGCCGAGCCACGCCCGAGGCGGGCGCAGGATGTCGCCGGGAAAGAGCGATGCGTCGGGGCCGTCTCCGGAGCTCCGTCCGCCGAGAGTCGCCCGGAACGGCGGGAGCCGGGCGAGCGCTGCCTCCTGCGCCGGCCAGTCGAAGTCGTTGGCCCGGTAGTCGACGTGCTCAGGGTGAACGGTTCGGGGCAGAAGGCGGTGTCCGGCATGCCGTCACCCTGCGCCGTGCGGCCGCGCGTATCGAATGATGTCAGCGGCCGAAGGCGGCGGCATAGAGCTGCTCCAGGTCGGGGGTGACGGGTCCGCTCTGGCCGCAGGTGAGGATGGCGCCCTCGCTCGCGGCGATCAGATAGCTTCCCCCCTCGTCGTAGTGCAGCGGCATCCCGTCGAGCAGCACGTCGTCGCCCTGCGGCACCTCCACCACGTCGGTGATGTCTCCGGCGTAACGGTCGGTGACGGTGAGCGTGACCGTGCCGTCGTCGGCGATGCTCGTGGCCGTGGCCTCGAATGCGACATCCGCGGAGCCGGCCAGCATCTCGGGTGTGATCTCGGCGCACTTCAGGGCGATCTCGGCGCCGTTGCCCGGACCGCCCGCAAGCTCGGTCACGTGGGAGGCGCCGGCGCCCGTGCTCGCGCTCAGCTGCACGGCGGCCGTGATGCCCACGACCGCCAGCACGGCCGCCGCGGCTCCCACGGCGACGGCCCAACCGACGCGCCGGCGCGGTCGGCGTGCGTCTGCGCCTGCGCGAGCGGGGGTCGGGGTCGTCGATTCCGGGGTGCGTTCGTCGGCGGCGCGGCTCATCGTGGTCTCCTTCAGGTGGGCGATCTGCGCGAGGTCGAGCGGGGGCAGCGACCGGGCCGGATCGGCGCGCCGCAGCAGGCGCTCCACCGCGCCATCCGCATCCACCGCGTCTGTGCGGGGCGCGAGACCCGCGGGATCCGCGGTGCGTGCCGCATCGGCGGCGCTCGCGGGGGGCGCGGCGCTCGCGGCATCCGAGGTGGTCGCCTCGTCGGCGTGCGGTGCGGTGCCGTCGTCATCGTGGGCGGTCATGCGTGCTCTCCCTCCTTCACCCCGTCATGTCCGGATGCGCCCCCGACCTTTCCGAGGCGCTCGAACTCCGCGCGGAGTCGCTTGCGCGCGCGGTGCAGACGGATGCTCGCCGCGTTCGGCGTGATGCCGAGAACGGACGCGATCTGCGGAGGAGTCAGCTCCTCCCAGACCGCGAGGCGGAGGATCTCGGCGTCGGCCGGCCGCAACGCCGCCAGAGCCGACCGGATGCGCTCGACCGCGCCGTCATCCGGACGCCCCGCGCCGCCGCCGTGCCAATCGCCGCCGTCGTCGCCCGCCCGCTCGTGATGCGCGTCGACGGCCGCCTCGGGCCGGTCGACCGCCACGATCCGGGCGAACAGCCGCCGCTGCCTCCGCGCCGCCCGCTCGGCGTTCGCGAGCTGGAACCGGGCGATCCCGATCGCCCACGGCACGGCATCCGCTTCGCCCACCGGGATGTCGCCCGCCCGTCGCCAGAGCACCAGCAGCGTCTCGCCGAGCACATCGTCGGCCGTGGCCGGGTCGGTGCGGCGCGCGAGATAGCGACGGAGGGGTTCGAGCACCTGAGACAGGTGCTGGTCGAACCGGTCGGCGCTGTTCACAGAGTCCACGATGGCTCATGTCCGGCAAGGATGAGACATTTCACACCCTGTGCTGGTGGGTGTGGTGCTCGCCATGATGCTGTTCGCGCGGCGGGTGGCTCGAACATCACACACCGGCTAGCGTCGAGGGGTGGAACGGGACGGATGGATCGAGCACCGGCGGGGCGACGGGGAGCTGGTGGGATGGATGCGGCCCGAGGGCGAGGGGTTCGTCGTCATCGACCTGCTCGGCCGTGAGCTGAGCGGCCCCCTCGACTGGTTCGACGCCGAAGAGCTGCTCGACGAGCGGGGGCTTCACTACCTCGCCGATCCCTACCTGCTCGACGTCGACGGGGTGTCGCTGCGTGTGCGCATCACCGAGGTCAGCACCCGGCGCATCCGGGTGAAGAAAGACGACTTCGGCGACATCACCGTGCCGCTGCGCGAGTTCGAGCTCGCCTGGCCGATGCCCGACGAACTGCGACCCCTCGCGTGAGCGGCACGGACGTCTCTTTCCACGGCCGACGCTCGGGCCACCCCGCTGACCGACCCGGGCCCGTTCATCCGCTGTTCGCCCGACGGGTGAACGGATGCGGCATCGTGGTGGCATGAGCGAGACGGATGCGGGCGCGGTCGAGGTGTGGGCGAGCGAGTCGACCCTGCTGAGCTTCGACGGCCGGGTGCTCGAGGTGTTCGGGTTCGCCGACGTGCACCGGTTCCATCGGGCGTTCCGGCCGCGGATGACGGTGAACAAGCGGATGGTGAGCATCAGTCCCACGCACGGCGGGCAGTTGTCGTTCTTCTTCGACCACGACCGCCGCGCGACGCTCGAGGAGTTCGCGGCCCGGCTGGCGGGTGAGATCGGCGAATGACCCCGTGCCCGGTGCGCGCTGCTCGGTGCGCCGCGCAGCCGTGCCAAGCTGATCGCTGAAGAGAACGGAAGCACCGCATGACCGACTGGGACGGCGAGCGTTACGCCGCGATCGCGACTCTGCAGCACGACCTCGGCCGCCGGTTCGCTGCCGAACTGAGCCCGCCCCAGGGCGCTCGCGTGCTCGATGCCGGATGCGGCGACGGCTACGTCACCCGGCTCATCGCCGACCGGCCGGAGGTCGTGCAGGTGGTCGGTTTCGACCCCTCACCGCTGATGATCCGGAAGGCGCGCGACGACGCGCATCCGTCGATCGACTTCGTGGAGGGCGACGTCACCGCCTTCGTGACCACGCAGCCCTTCGACCTCGCGGTGTCGCTCAACGCGTTGCACTGGGTGGTGGACTCGGTGGCGGCGCTGTCCCGGCTGCGGGAGGCCGTGCATCCGGGAGCCGCCGTCGTGTGCCAGTTCGTGCCGGAGGGGGAGCGCCCCTCGATCGAAGACGTGGCGTTGTCGGTGGCCACGGCGCCGGCGTGGGCTCCGTGGTTCGAGGGGTTCAGCGCACCGCACGTGCACCGCACGCGTGGCCAGTGGCGTGACATCGCTGCAGCGGCGGGGCTCGTGGTCGAGGAGGCGACGGAGCGCGACCTCGCCTGGGACTTCGGCCGAGCCACGGCTTTCCGCACGTGGTGCGCCCTCGGCTTCACGAGCTTCACGGAGAGGCTGCCGGAGGAACGGCGCGACGAGTTCGTGGCTCGCGTGACCGACGAATACGGGCGGGTCACCGGATCGGATCAGGTCTTCCGCTTCCTGCAGCTGCGCCTCGCCACCCGTCGGCCCGAGTGAGCGCGGGCGGGCACGACGCCTGTCGGCTCCGGGCTCGGCCGAAGGCTCAGTCGCAGGCCACGCCGTCGCCGTCGCGGTCGAGCTCGTAGGGATCGCCGCCGACGACGTAGACCGGTCCCTGCACGTAGGCCGGACCGTTGCCGCTTCCGCCGGCGCAGTCGACGTCGGACGCGATCGGAACGCACGCGCCGGTGTAGTTGGGGTCGCAGCCGCCTCCCTCCGGGGCCGGTTCCGGAGCGGGGTCGGGTTGCGCCGGGGCGGGCTCGGCCACTCCGATCGCCGTGACCTCGTCGACGGGTGCCACCGTGATGGTCTCCGAGACGAGGGTGCGACCGGTCTCGACCCCGTCGGTCAGCGTCACCTGCCAGGTGGAGACCTTGGTTCCCGGCACCCCGGCGGTGACGACGACGTTCGTGCCCACCTCGAGCGTCGGTTCGTCGTAGCTCGACCGGCCGAAGGGGATCGGCTCGGAGACATCGACCGATTTCACCGTGACGACCGGCGTCGGCGTCAGCGTCGGCGTCGGCGCGGGCGTGGGAGTGGGGCTGCTCTTCGGCGTGGGCGAAGGGGATGCCGCTTCGGAGCCGAGCGGACGCGCCACTCCGACGGGCGTGGCGGATGGCGCGGCCGCGGGATGCGGGAGGAGGATCGTGCCGAGCAGCAGCACCGCGATCGCGAGACCCGTGGCGGCGCCGCCGGCCTTCCGCGTGCGCACGAGATTCAACCAGCCGGGGCGGCCGGTGGCGAGCGTCCAGAGACCGCCGCCGAGCACGAACAGCGACACCATCAGCACGAAACCGCCGATCCCGCCGGAAGGGATGCCGATGACCCCGCAGAGGATCGCGATGGCACCGACGATCCACGTCGACGTGCCGGGTCGCCACGAGCGGATCGACCGTGTGGTGGACGGGGGAGACGCGACGGGGAGCGGCGGTGGAGCGGGCTGGAAGAAGTCGGTCCAGCGGCCACCGTCCCACCAACGCTGGCGATCGGGGAAATGCGGGTCGGGATACCAGCCGGCAGGGGGCAGCGGTGTGCTCATGAGGGTCGCATTCGGTCGGGCGTGCGCGGCGACTCGGGGGAGTCGGGTCACGGCGGGTCTGCGCGATGGGTGGTCGCGCATCCGTGCCCCGGATGAACACTACGGATGTCGAAGAAACCAGGCCAGCCCCTGTTGAGGGGGCGGCCGGGCCCCGCGTTCTGGCTCAGACGGGTGTGACCAGGAAGGCTTCGCCGGGGTCGGGCATGTTGTGCTCGAGGAGCTCGTAGCTGCAGCTGCCGTGCTCGATCTTCGTCGAGTCGGCCTTCCACACGTCGTACATGTCGTCGCCGTTGCGCAGGGCGATCAGTTCGTGCGCCTCGCCGTCATCGGCCGCGACGGTCACGGCTGAGGCCCCGATACCCGACGGCTCATCGGCGAGAAGGCGGGCCAGATAGGTGGTGGCGTCACTCATGCCGTGACTCTACCGCGATGGGTCGGAATCGGCCGGGCCTGTGGGATCGGCCGGGCCGGTGGGGCCGGCCGGCTCGGCAGGCAGCACGTGTTCAAGGTAGCCGCCCGCGGCGTCGCGCACCCGCCAGCCGCTCGAACGCAGCTGCGGGTTGAGCCCGCGACGCCGCCAATGGGTGTCGAAGAGCACCGCCGCCGTCACCATGCGGGTGACCGATTCGTCGTCGGAATCCGAGAGCGCCATGGCACGCGGATCCATGTCGACGATCTGGGCGTCTTTGAACGCGTCCTCGTTCTCGACGTCGATTTCCAGCTCGATCACGATTCGGTGCGTCGCCATGCATCGAGGCTACCCGCGCGCAGCGGGTGGATGCGCGGCGAGAGCGCGCGTAGGGTCGGATGTGGGGAGACGGGAGGTAGGCAGATGTGTCGGTGGGTGGCTTACGCAGGGCCGGCGCTGCATCCGTCGACCCTCCTTCTCGACACCCCGCACTCGCTCGTGGCGCAGTCGCTGCACTCGCCGCTCGGGCAGGAGACGGTCAACGGCGACGGCTTCGGAATGGGGTGGTACCTGCCGGGCAAGGCGCCGGGGAAGGCGCCCGCCCTGTTCCGCAGCGTCGAGCCGGCCTGGTATGACGAGAACCTCCGGGAGCTCGCCCATGCGGTCGAGAGTCCGCTCTTCTTCGCGCATGTGCGGGCGGCGAGCGGGCCGCCCATCCAGCAGACCAACTGCCACCCGTTCCGCCACCAGAACTGGATGTTCATGCACAACGGCGTGCTGCGGCAGTTCGGTGTCATGAAGCGCGACATCCTGCTCGAGGTCGAGCCGGCGCTGTTCACGTCGATCCGGGGCACGACCGACTCCGAAGCCCTGTTCTGCCTGGCGCTGACGATGGGCCTCGCCACCGATCCGATCGGGGCGATGGCGCGGGCGATCTCCGAGGTCGAACGGATCGGCGCCGCACTCAGCGTGCCGCATCCGGTGCAGGGCACCTTCGCGGTGACCGACGGGATGACGATCTGGGCGTTCCGCTACTCGAGCGAGCACCGGTCGCGCACCCTCTTCTACTCCGAAGACCTCGGCGCCCTGCGGCAGACCTACCCCGATATCGACCGGCTGCGGAAATACGGCGACGGGGCTCGGGTGATCGTGTCGGAGCCCCTCAGCGACCTGCCGGGGGCGTATGTGGAGGTGCCCGAGTCGACGGTCGCGGTGCTCGAGGAGGGGCGATACCGGCAGGAGCCGTTCCTGCGCGACGCGCCGTAGCTCAGCAGGGCCGCCGGTTGTAACTCGCGGCGCCCCCGCAGCCGCCGCTCCAGTCGAGAACGGTCGAGTGCGCCGCGGGCGTGCGCAGGTGGCCGCCGCCGAGGTGGCGATCCGGGGTCGAGGTGCCCGGATGCGCGCCGCCTGTCAGCACGAGACCGGCCAGCACCGCGATCGCCGCGCCGGAGGTCAGCGTGGCGGCCAGGGAGGGGCGCGTGCTCGGCGGCCGGATGCTCATGGCGGGTCTCCAGGAGGGGGCGGGTCCTGTCATCTCTAGCACAGTCGGACGGATGCCCGGTGAACGCGGCATCCTCCGTCGAGTCGGTCAAGACGGGTCAGCGCGCGCTGAGGCGCTGCAGGATCTTGCCGATCCGCACATCCAGTCCCGCCGCCGCGTCGTCGGGCAGCGCGTCGACGGGCCACCAGCGCACGCCCTCGACCTCGTCGTTCGGGCGGAGTGAGGCCGTGGGATCGGCGGTGAACGACACGCCGATGTCGAGGTGCTCGGCGCAGTGCCCGAAGCGGCTCGAGAGGCGGTGCGCATCCACGTCGACGATCGTCGGAGCGGGGTCGTTCGGCGGCTCAGCTCCCGTCTCCTCGCGAGCCTCGCGCACCGCGCCGTCGATCACGGTGGCGTCGCCCGGCTCGAGGTGTCCGCCGGGTTGCACCCAGAATCGCCCCTTCTTGTGGAAGCACAGCAGCACGTGCCGCCGTTCGGCGTCGAACACGAACGCGCTCGCGGTCGCGTGCACCGGATGCGGATGGCGGCCCACGACCGACGGCCCGGTCTCGAAGAACCCGAGCACGCGCATCCGGGTGGCCCGATCGGCGTCGTCGAGGGGCGCGACGGATCGCACTGCTTCCAGGGCGGAGGCGTAGAGGGCCTGCTGCGGCTCGGTCAGGTCGGTCACCGGCGTGCGGTGAGCGGTTCAGCCGGCCGGTGCGGGGCCGTCGGTGGGCGTGGCGGCCGCGATGTACTTGTGGATCTTGTCTTCGAGCTCGCGGTCGAACGAGTCGACTTCTTCGCCCGAGCCCAGGCCGGTCTCGGGGTCTCTGCCTGCGGCATTCCGGAAATCGGTCATGCTCTCAGGATAGCCCTCGCCGGCCCCGATGGCGGCCCGTTTCACGCGTCCGGCCCCACCCGCTCACGGCGGCTCGCGGCACCTCGCGGCAGCTCGCGGCGGCTCGCGGTGCTGTGCCGCCCGCCGCGGCCGGCATCGCTGTGCGCGCACCCACTCGGCCGCGCGCCCCGCTCCGTGCTGCGCGCCCCGCGACGCGGCGTACGGTTGGAAATCGCAAACGTGGCGGGCTCCTCGCCGAATACGGCGTCGGATCGCGCGAGGAGTACGCGATCGAACCGCCCAGCGGGTCAGGCGGCCAGGATGTCGTCGATCTGGCCCATCGCGAGGCCCATTCCCTCGGCCATGCCCATCTGGATCAGCTGATCCATCTGGTCGACCGACTCGAAACGGTTGACCGTGGTCATGCGGGTGCGGCCGTCGACGTCTTCGATGCGCACTGAGCCGTGGATGACCGGCATCGCGTCGTTCGGGGTGTCGTCGTCGTGCGCGAAGCCGTCGTCGAAGGCGAGGTAGGTGGGGGCCTCGACGGCGGTCATGCGCCACCAGCCGCGCGACTTCTCGCCCTCCGGGCCCGACATGAAGTAGCGCGACTCGCCACCCACCACCACGTCGTGCTGCGTGAACGTGGCCGGCCAGGTGGGCGGACCCCACCAGCGCTCGAGCTGGCGCGGGTCGCTCCAGAGCTGCCAGATGCGCTCGACATCGGCGTCGAATTCGGCGACGAAGGTGAGGGTGAGTGCGTCGGTGTCTTTGTCTGTGCTGATGACCGGCATCGTGCTTACCTTTCTGATTCGGTTGAGGGTGCCGTGGTGGCTCCGGATGCCTCCTCGGCGAGGAGGGCGTCGATGCGCACCACGCGGTCGCGCCAGATGGCCTCGAATTCGTCGAGGAGTCGCGTGGCCCGGCGCAGGGTGTCGAGATTCGCTCGGACGATCTGCTCCTTGCCGCGTCGCTCCTTGACGACGAGGGTCGAGCGCTCGAGCACCGCGACGTGCTTCTGCACCGCCGCGAAGCTCATGGTGTAACGCTCGGCGAGGCTCGAGATGGACTGCTCCCGCCGGATCGCCCGCCGCACGATGTCGCGGCGGGTGGTGTCGGCGAGGGCGTGGAAGACGGCATCCGCCTCGGGCTCGCTCATCAGTTGTGCAACCATTTGGTTGTACGTTACCGCGACCCCACAGAATGCGCAACCGTTTGGTTGTATGAGTTGCAGATCACCCGTGTGAGGTCGTCGTGTGCGCCGCCGGCAGTCGTCCGCCGAGCACCTGCTGAACAGTGACGAGGGTGAACCCGCGACCGAGCAGTCCGTCGAGGATAGCCGGCGTCATCCGCGCCGTGTTCTCGTGGACGTCGTGCAGCAGCACGATGGCGCCGGGCTTCGGCTGCTCCACGGCACGATCGAGCAGGGTCTCGTCGTCGGGCAGCTGCCAGTCGTTGGTGTCGACGGTCCAGAGAATGGCCGGTAGGTCGGTCTGCGCGAGCACCCGCGGATCGACGGCGCCGTAGGGAGGACGGAAGGTGGAGGGGCGCTGACCTGCCGCATCCTGGATCGCCTGACTCGTGCGGGCGAGTTGGTCGGCGATCTCGGGGTCGGGGAGTTTCGTGAGGTCGGGGTGGTTCCAGGTGTGGTTGCCGATCTCGTGCCCTTCCGCCTGCATGCGGGCGACGACATCGGCGTGGCGGCCCACGTTCACGCCCTGGAGGAAGAACGTGGCGGCCGCACGGCGCGCGTCGAGGGCATCGAGCACCTCGGCGGTGTGATCGCCGGGGCCGTCGTCGAAGGTCACGGCCACGCAGGCGAAGAGGGCGCAGTCGACGTTCTCGGTGCCGCGCCACGGCGCCGCCGGCAGGGTGAGCGGGGCTCCGGATGCGAGCACCGACTGCACCCGCACGCCTGGCTCGGTGAGGAGACCGGTCGTCGTGTCCGCCGGCACGGTCACGAAGAGGGGTGCAGTGCGAACGCCTCCGGTCGTGGCGAGCCGGTCGAGCTCCGGGGTGCTGAAGTCGGCGGGCAGGTTCACGACGAGTGATCCGTCGGGGGCGAAGGAGAAGTGGGCGAAGAGGGCGCGCAGCTGCTCGACGGGGAACTCGTCGACGCTCTGCATCATCTCGGGCTGCAGGGCGCCGGCCCGCACCTTCAGCGATTGCACGACGAGGCGCAGCAGGGTGCGGAGGCCGTCGTCGCTGATCAGCGTGTCGCTCGTGGTGACGAAGGCGCCGGAGGTGTCGGCGTAGTAGACGGTGGTGGTGTCGGACGTCACCTTGCCGGCATCCGCCGTGGTGATGCGCAGGGCTTCGACGAGCACGGTGCCGGCGGCCGCGACGATCTCGCACGTGATGGTGAGGGTGGGGCCGTCGCCGGGAGGGGTGAAGGCGGGGTCGGTGAGGAGATCGGCGGCGGCGCGCGTGGAGGAGCCCGGCACGCACCCGCGGGCCTCGGGCGCGATGCCGGGAGCGTCGGCAGCGGGTTCGTAGGGCGTGCCGGTGGCGGCGGCGTGCTCGGCGATCGCGGTGGTGACGCGACCGCGCAAGAGGTCGGTGAAGGGTTGGTTGCCCGGGATCTCGCCCCAGCGCGCGCCGACGGGGGAGGCCGGGTCGTCGTTGTAGAGGAGGCGCACGTCGAGTCCCGCGGGGGTGCCGGAGGGTGCGTCGGGCTGCGCCGCGGTGGGGCCTGCGTCGGAGATGCCGAGCGCGGCGGGCGCCGCGGTGCGCGGCGCCCAGGCCGGTGCCGCCGGGATGCCGGCGCACCCGGCGAGGCACGCCGCGGTGAGGATGCTCGCGGCGGCGAGGGCGAGTGCGCGGGCCCGGGTGCGGGTGCGGTGCGCCGGGCGCGTCATCGGTCGCCGCCCGTCGGGAAAGGTTCGGACTCGATCGGGGTGGTTCGGGATGCCGTGGGGGATGGGTGGGGCGGGGGCGCGGCGGTTCCGAGTGCCGCCGGGGACGGGTGGGGAGCGGTCGGGGAGGTGGTCGAGGTGCGCGCGAACGTGGCCGTGGCGAGCAGGTCGGCGGTGACGGTGCGGTAGGCGACCGCGTCGGCGGTGGGCACGGCGGCGATCAGTGTGAGTGCGACGCCGGGTGGCGCGGCCGGGTCGTCGGTGCTCGGTGCGGCATCTGCGGGCACATCGCCGGCATCGGCACGCGCGTCGCTCGCCGCTGTGGCCGGCGGCACGGTCGACGTGGTGCCGGCGGCCACGGCGGCGGGTGGGAGCGCGATCGCGACCGTGTAGGTGGTGTCGCCTCGGGTGACATCCGCGTAGCGCACCGTGACGCCCGAGGTCAGCGTCTCCTCGCTCCAGCGGATGGGATTCGCTGCGGCATCATTCCCCGGGATCGCCGGGTCGGAGGTGGCAGACTTCCCGAGGGTGTCGGCCGGCCCCGTCAGGTCGTGCTCCGTGAGAAGGTGCGAGAGGGCGGAGGCGACCGTGGCCGCACTCGTGTCCGGGAGCGGCGCCAGTCCCAGTTCGGCGCGGTAGACCCCGTCGGGAGACAGGAGGGTCGCTGCATCCTCGGGCAGGAACGGCCCCACGCCGAGCGGCACCCAGCCGGCCTCGACGTCGACGGCCGCGCTGCCCGACGCATCCCGCACCATGACCGGCGTCGGCGTCATCAGGCGCTCGCGCGGTGTCTCGGCGAGCACGGGCGGCAGCCACCACAGCGCAACGCCCGCCGCCACCAGGAGCAGAGCCGCCACGATGCCGACGACGAGCAGCACCACGCGCCCGGGCGTCCATCGGCGCTCGAGTCTCTCCCTCGTCGTCGTCATCGTGTCGCAGCTCTCGGCCGATTCGCCAGAGACCGCCACTGGATCGGATGCGGCGGTCGACGGATGCGCCCCCGGCCCGTCCGCACCCGAGACCAGGGTAGGCAGCGGCATCCGCACTGTGACGCCCGGCGCGCCGGGCCGTCGATGGTCGCAATCGAGTCGTTATGTGCTGGGCCTCGTCGCTCCCCGAAGTGGGGGTGCCGCAGACGGCCGCCGCGCCGGGGCGTTCTGCGACGATGATCAGGGATTCTCCGGCGCGTGATCTGGCCGGGCGTGACAGCACACGCATCCTGTCCGTTGCCCCGCCACACCAGCGAAGAGGTCCTCCGTGAAGCATCGCCCCGCCACCGTCGTCGCCCTCGCCCTCGCCGTGGTCTTCGCGGCCACGGTCGCCGGATGCGCCGCGACGCCCGCCGCGTCGCCCGCCTCGGCGTCGTCGAGCGCTGACGCGATGGCCCCGACCCCGACCCCGTCCGCGCCGGCGACCGACACCCCCGTCGTGGTGGAGGAGCTCGGCAAGGGGGAGCAGGACGCAGCTGTCGACGTGGAGGTCGCCGGCCCCACGCAGGTCGCGTTCCGCCGCATCACGCTCCACCCAGGCGCCGGAACCGGCAAGCACTGCCACGACGGCCAGCTGATCGCCGTGGTCGAGCAGGGCACGTTCACCCACTACGCACCCGTCTATCCGGGCGGGGTGCACGTCTACCACGCGGGCGACTCGATCGTCGAGGGTGCGCACTACGTGCACGAAGGCAAGAACGAGGGCACCGACGACGTGGTGCTGCTCGTGACCTATGTCATCCCCGAGGGCGACCCGCTGGCCGAGACCGACCTCTCGCACTGCGACCCGGAGCAGCCCGCCGAGTAGCCCGGGCCGTGCGGGTCACGATGTCGCGTTCGGTCACCGCTCGCGCGAGGTGGCGCGAAGTGTCGAGTGGCGTGCCCGTATCGTGCACCTGGCGCTACCTCACGGGCGGCGCGGGCGGCGGGGGCGGAGTGGACGGCGCGCCTTCGCCGGCGGCCGCCGTGCGGGCCGCCGTCTCGAGGCGTGAGCGGTAGGCATCCCACTCGGCCGCCGAGCGCTGCGGGATGTTCGGGTCGACCGGCCCGTTGCCGATCGCTCCGTCGATCGACTCGCGGATGATGTCGGCATGGCCGGCATGCCGTGCGGTCTCGGCGATCATGTGCACGAGGATCTGCTGCAGCGTGACCACGCGCCGCTCCGGGGTCCACCACGGCACCTCGCCGCGCGCATCCAGGGGCAGCGCCTCGATCGTGGCGTCGCTGTGCTCGGCCGAGTAGCGGTGCAGCTCGATGATCTCGGCCCGCGTCTCGTCGGCGAACGCCCACATGTCGCCGTCGGGCTCCGCCCCCTCCGCATACCAGGGCAGCTCGCGCGTGGGGCGTCCGAAGACTTCGCCGAAATAGCCGAGCTCGACGCTCGCGACGTGTTTCACCAGACCCAGCAGGTTGGTTCCGGTCGGCGTCATCGGGCGGCGCACCTCGTATTCGCCCAGCCCGTCGAGTTTCGCGAGCAGATCGGCGCGGCGCACGCGCAGGTAGTCGAGGAGCACGGCCTTGGCGGGATCGGCGATCGGGTCGGTTTCGCTGGAGGAGTCGCTCGCGGTCATCCTCCGACTATGCCCGAGCCCGCCGACATCGACCAGGTCGGGTGCTCAGTCCGCGGCGGCGCCCGCGTGCGTCAGCGCGTCCACCAGCCCGGGGAAGCGGGCATCCAGTTCCGCTCTCCGCAACTGGATGGCGTGGGAGCGGCCCTCGACGATGGTGCGCGTGATCCCCGCTTCGCGGAGGGCCTTGAAGTGGTGGGCGAGGGTCGACTTCTGCACGTCGAAGCCCCAGTCGGGCGCGCTCTTCGAGTGGGGCTCGCCGTCGCCGAGCACGGTCACGATGCGCAGCCGGATCGGATCGGCGACGGCGCGCAGCACGTCGACCAGTTCGACGTCGGCCATGTCGGGCACCGGGTAGTCGTTCGTCATGCGCCGATTCCCTCCTGTGCGAACAGCGGGCCACGGATGCAGCCCTGCATAGTTTGATAACGATCGAACTATGCTATCGTGATCGTATGACATCGATCGAACTATCATACGCGCATCGGCTCACCCCGCGCTTGGCGATCCTCGCGGTGGGCCTGTTCGTGGTGGCCACGAACGCGTTCGTCATCGCGGGCCTCCTGCCGTCGATCGCCTCCTCGTTCCGGGTGTCGGCTGATCAGGTCAGCTATTCCATCTCGTACTACGCGATCGTCGTCGCCGTGGCTGCGCCGGCCATCTCCATCCTCCTCCCGCGACTCTCGCGCACGACCCTGATGGCCACCGGAACCGCGCTCGTCGCCGTCGGAACCGTGATCGCCGCCGCCGCGCCGGGCCTCGAGGTCTTCACGGCCGGCCGCTTGGTCGCCGCGTTCGGCGGGGCCGCGCTCGTGCCCGCCGCGACGGCCGCCGCTGCCGCACTCGCTCCGGTCGAGCGGCGGGGTCGCGCCATCGCCTTCGTCGCTGTGGGGTTCACGGCGGCCTCCGCCTTCGGCGCCCCGCTCGGCACCGCCCTCGCGACCGCCGGCGGCTGGCGGCTGCCGCTGTTCGCCCTCGCGGGTCTCGCCGTTCTCGTGTCGATCGCCATCGTGTTCTTCGTGCGCGGCGTGCCGGTCGGCCACGCCGTCTCGGTGCGCCGCCGCTTCGCCACGCTCGCCGATCCGCGCATCCTGCTGACCCTCGCCGCCGCCCTGCTCGTGTTCTGCGGATTCAACGCGGTCTACATCTTCAGCTCGGCCGTCACGAGCCAGGCCACGGGTGACACCGGATCGTTGCTCGCCCTGCTGCTGCTCGTGTTCGGGGTCTCGGGCGTGATCGGCAACGTGCTCGCGGGGCGGCTCGTCGATCGGTTCGGCAGTCGCATCATGACGGCCGCCGCCCTGCTCCTGCAGCTCGCCGCCCTCGCGGCTCTGCCTGTCGTGGCCGGCAGTCTGGTGGGCACGGCCGTCTTGTTCGCGCTGTGGGGGGCATCCGCCAACGCGTCGACGCTGCCGCTGCAGCACCGGCTGATCGAGATCGATCCGGCGACCTCGGGCATCGCGCTCTCGTGGTTCTCCACCGCCATGTATGCGGGGATCGCTCTGGCTCCGCCGCTCGGCGCCACCGCCGTCGGTCTGGGCGGCGGCGAGCTCGTGCCCGAGGTGGCGGCGGGGGCGTTGCTGCTGGCGCTCGTGGTGTTCCAGGTGGGCTGGCTGTGGCGGCGGCGCCCCGCATCCGCTCCGTCCACCGGATCGACCCCGCGGGTGGCCGCGACACGAATCTGAGAAATGCCCCACACGCATGAGCATTAAACGCTTCATGTGTATATGCTGTCGTCGTCGGCAGGGCCTCGGGGGTGGTGTCACACGAAAGGCCTTTCGATGCCCATTTCTCATCGACTCAAGCTGCGGCTTCTCACCTCAGCACTGGCCGTGGTTGCGACCGCTGCAAGCGCATTCATCAGCACTCCGGCCGGGGCGTCGACCCTGCCGCCGGATGCGCCGCCCTCGATCACCGATCCGCTCGGCCTGATCGGGCGGCTGGCTCCCGGGATCCTCGCCGAGACGAGCATCCCGCCCACTCCCGCCGAGGCGGCGGCGGTCGAGGCCGAGACGGGCGTCGCGCCGTTCCGGGCCGATCTGCCCACCGACCCGGCGCATCCGCTGCTCCTCTCGCCCGCCGAGACCGAGGGGGCGGGGCTGCCCGTCGCCGTCACGATCGACGGCGCCCGCGGGCAGGCCAGGCTCGAGCAGGGCATCACCGCCTTCGCCGATCCGGGCGCCTCCTCGGCCGCCTATCTGCAGCCCGTGCAGAACGGCGTGCGGATGCTCACGGCTCTGGCCGATGCGACCGCCGGCGAGGACTTCTCGTACACCTTCGACGTGCCCGCGGGCACGTACTCGACCGCGCTGCCGGGCGGCGACACGATCCTGTCGGATGCCTCCCACCACTACATCGGCTCGCTCGGCGAGGCGTGGGCGGTGGATGCGCGGGGTCGGGCCCTGCCGACGTCGTACTCGTGGAGCGGATCGACCCTCACCCAGCACGTCGAGCTGTCGGCCGACACGGCCTATCCGGTGCTGATCGACCCGACCTGGTACTACACGTACGACTTCTCGGCGACGCTCCCGGGCTACCACGCGACGTATCCGAAGGCGACGGACACCGCGGTCGACCGACTGCTGCACACGTGCTTCAACTGCTACTTCCCGATCAACGGGGCGCCGCGTTCATACCCGTTCGACGGGCAGGTACTGCTGCTGAACGCGAGTCCATTCTCCCTCGAGCTCACCGCGGCGCCCGTGTTGATGCAGACGGCGAACCAGGGTGCCATGCAGTTCGTGGCGCAGGCCGGTCATTTCGATGGGGCGGGGTCGATGATCACCTTTTCCTGGTACAACGACCCGAGCGGTTACATTCACCTTTACGTGCACGCGAAAATCCTGCGCGATCTCGGCGTGTTCTTGAACGTGCAGAACTCCCACATCGCCGGTGCCAACTGGCTGCTCTACTGGCAGCGGGTCGCTGACCACGCGAGCGGCTCCAGTGGTGGCGGAGGCGTCTGACCCGAGGGGTGGGCGGTCGGCGGCACGTCGTCGTCGACCGCTCGCTCGTCTGGCTCTTCTCGCAATCCCAGGCGGAATGGTCGTCGGCGCAATCGCGGGTGTCGAGTATTCGCTCCTCTACACGGTTCTGGACCTCCTGCTCGATCCGGCCTGGGCGGGTGGAACCGGATCGGTCGGTCTCAGCGTCTTCGGTGCGATGGTCGGCCTGGCGGTCGGAATCGGATACGGATTCGTGGTGGGCGTCGTGACGTGCGCGGCCATGGCGGCGGCATGGGCGATGCGCGCGCCGCAGTCGGGCGCCATTGTCGTCGGGTCGAGCGCCATGACGGCAACGGCCGCCACCCTCGTGATGGTGACTGTCGGCTCCGATCCGGCAACGCTCCTCGTCCCGTTGTGGACTTCGACGTGGGGAGTGGCGGGGGTGATTCTCCTCACCTGGTTGGCCGGGCTTCGACCGCACGACTATTGGGATATAGTCGAGAAGCGCTCATATAGTGCCCGATGAAAGATGCCACCGCGACCTCGGCGTAGGTTGTCACTCCACGCCCCACTCGCAGGTGTCGCGACACTCGCGGTGGTCGGTGGCCCGACGGTCGGTGTCATCGTGCGAGTGTCGTTCGCGCGGATGCACTCCGTTCCGGGGCAGCTGCTCGCGCCGGACTGCCTGGATCTGACCGGATCGATCGGCTGGATCGCGATGACGGCGTCGGTGGGAGCGCGTGTCGGTGCGGCCATCGGACTTGCGGTGGGGCTCATCGCGGGTGCGGTGTTCGGGCTCGCTTGGGCTGTCAGGGCACCACAGTGGACGCGGCAGCGGGCATCCGTCGTCGGATAGTAGCGTCGGAGCATGGATGGTGACGGCGCGACGGTCGGCGACGCGGAGGCAGCGGTTGCCGCGCTTCGAGCGGCACTCGACGACCTCGTGCGCGACCTCACCGCGGCGGGCGCGCGAACCGAGGCGCTCGGGGCGTTCGAGCAGAAGCGGAGCATCCTGGGCATCCGCCGGGGGTCCGCGCTCGTGCCGAAAGGGCGTGTGTGGCGTCTCGGTGTGCTGCTGCTGGATACGCACGGCGGGTTGCACGAGGTCGGTGCGGTCACCCGGGCGGTCGACCCCGGTCGCGTCACGAACCAGTCGCCGCGCGCCGAAGAGCGTCGCGACTACCGCCGCGCCGCCTACCAAGGTGCTTTCGAGCGCGGCGACACCGTGAACTACGACACGACACCGGTCGCGGTCGACGCCGACGGCCTTCGCGCCGGCGGGAGTCTGCTCTCGCTCGCGGGCGACACCGTGATGGTGCGCTGGAACAAGCAGCCCGGGGCTGCGGGCCTCACGCCCCTGGTGCCCTACCTCACCGAGCGCGCCGCCCTGCTCACCGCGCCACTGCCCTGAGCGGGCATCGATTCGCCAAGACGCGCCGCTACGACCGGCGCCATTCCGTCAGAATTTGGCGACTCGACGGGCGCGGCACGCTGCCGGTACCGTGGGGGCATGTTCGCGAGGGAGCCGGGCGAGCGGCATCGGGAGGTCGCCGCGATCTTCAGCGCGCGAGTGGCCGGCGTCGAACCGGGGGAGTGGGATGTTCCCTCACCCGTCGCCGAGTGGAGCGCCCGCGACGTCGTGGGTCACCTCGTGGGGTGGTTTCCGCCCTTCCTCGAGAACGGGAGCGGCGTCGTGCTGCCGCGCGGCGCATCCGTCGCCGACGACCCGGCCGACGCCTGGCGCGCCCAGGCCGACGGGGTCCAGGCCCTGCTCGACGACCCCGCCACGAGCGGGCGGATGCTCCACAACCGGCACGTGGGCGACATCCCGCTCCCGCAGGCGATCGACCAGTTCTACACCGCCGATGTCTTCATGCACACCTGGGACCTCGCGACCGCGACCGGTCAGAACGCCCGGCTCGACCTCGACTTCTGCGCCGCGCTGCTGGGCGGGATGGAGCCGATGGAGGAGATCATCCGATCATCGGGCCAGTACGGTCCGAGGGTTCCCGTGCCCGCCGGATCGGATGCGCAGACGCGCCTGCTCGGCTTCATCGGGCGCGATCCGTTCTGGACCCCGCCGGCGTAGCACCGGCAGGTGGGGTGCCTCCGGCGCCGGAGTCGCCGTGACCGGCCGCGCCTGCTGCGGATGCGGATGCCTACGACGCCGGAGCGCCCGGCTCGTCGAGGGGCACGAGCCCGGTGGTGGTGCCCGCGATGATGGCGAGCTGCTCGATCCACTCGCGGTTGAGCGTCGGCTCCCGGCTGCCCCGGAAGTGGAACTGCAGCGGGATCGCCGGGTCGAGCCACAACGACACCCGCCCGCCCCCGCTCTCGCGGTGCAGTTCCCAGCTGAGGGTGAAGGATTCGCGCCGCCGGAACTTCGTGACGATCACCACCCGCAGGTGGGCGAGCAGGCGGTCGTCGAATTCGAACTCGGAACCGTGCGGTCCGTACACGAGTGTGCCCACGTTCGCCCCCTTCTCTCACCGCGATGCTATCGGCTGGCCTCCGGCGGCGTGAATCCGGCGGCGTGCGATCCCGCGGCGTGCGATCCCGCCGGCACCGTTCGGGCGGGTGTCCAGCGTGCGTCGTTACGCTCGGAGGATGGATGCGTGCACGCGGCTCTGCTCGGTCGCCGACGAGGTCGCAGCCCGGGCGATCGCGTCGCGCGCCACGCCGCGCCGCTTCCTGGTGGAGTTCGGCCGGGCCGCCGCCGGGGTGCGCACCGGGCCGCTCTGGCTGATCGACGCGGCACGCGGGGGTCGCAACCGCCTCCCGGGCCGGGGATTCGCGGCCGAGTTCGACGACAGCACACGCGGCCAGGCCCGGCACTTCGCGGGAATCGTCGCGGTCGCCGCGCGGATCGGACCGGCTCCGGCGCGCTGGGCCTCGGTGCACCTCGGGCGAGATCACCCCGACTCCGCCGACGGCCGGCTGACCGACGCGGCGATCGAGTTCACGCGTCTGGTCGCATCCGGTCGTCTGCCGCTCGGCGACGTCTCGACCTGGATCGCGCACCGCCTCTGCGCGGCCCCGCCCGCCGCCTGACGTCCCGCGCTGCGACAATCGGGAGGCCGCGAGCGGCGTGGCGGATGGCCGGGAGGCGGCAACGGCCTCCCGAACCGTCGTCGGCCTTCTGAACGTGCGATGGCGACGTGAAGGCGGCGGGGCGAACGCGGGCCGCGCGGAGAGGGTGCGCCCCGTATCCTGGAAGGGCGAGGAGGGTGCACCATGGGCTGGCGGCGGCGGGAACGGGCACCGCGCTGGCTGGCGACCGGCAAACCGGTCGAAGCACCGGAGCCCTTCGGTCCGAAAGACGTCGAGGCGGCGACCGTCGACGGCATCCTCATCGCCCGGTTCTCGGTGGTGATGGCGGTGAAGAACCGCCTCATCGTGGCGGCACTGCGCGACGACCAGCGCTTCGACCGCGAGCGGGCGGCGGAGATCGTGCGCGACGTGGCCGAAGAGGTCGCTCTCGAGCAGGAGCTGAACGAGGAGCATGCCGACGAGGTGATCGAGCATGCCGAGGGCGACCGTGGGGTGGCGCAGCACGAGCACGACTACAAGTCGCGCGACGTCGAACTGCTGGCGGCGCGGCGCCAGGTTTACCACGACGTCGCCCGCGACCTCCGCCGATCGGCCGACGACCCGGAATGGGTGGCGACCATCGTCGAAGACGCCCGCCGGGCCGCCTGGGACGACATCGGGCGCGAACTGTCCAACCGACTCGACGACGTCGAGCGGGTGTCGAACGTGGTGGTCGACGACGAGTACTTCCGCGACCGCGACGAACGGATGCGCCGCCTGCGCGAGTTCGATCTCTGGGAGTTGGCCGACCAGAACTACGCCCGCAGGCCGAAACGCGGCGGCGTGCGCTGAGCGCCCGGGCCCTCGCGCCATACGGCCGGTATCGTCGCGAATGCCCTCGGGAGTAGATTCGGAGACGGAGGACCACCGTGCCCGAGCAGATCGCCGACGCTTTCCTGGCATTCGCTGAATCGGTACGCCCTTCGGCCGCCGACGTCGACGCGTCGCGGCGGCTCCGCAACCGCATCGCCGACTCCGTGGTCACCGAGAGCCGGGTGCTGCGGTTGGTCGACACCGGCTCGTTCGAGCACGGCACCGCGGTGCGCGGCGGAAGCCTGTTCGACGTGATCGTGGTGCTGCGCGGCACCAAACCCAAGTCCCTCGGCCGCTCGCTCGAGATGCTGCACGCGGTGGTCCCGGTCGATGCGCTCTCGGCCGCCGCCGTCCGCGACGACTCGCTCGTCATCGAACGCCTCGGCGGCGCCGGTGTGCGGCTCATCCCCGCCTACGAGGCGAGCGGCGATCCGGCCGACACGGCCGATTCCGTCTGGGTGCCGGATGCCGGCCACCGTTGGGTGCGGCACCGGCCGGCCGCGCGCACCGTGCTGCTCTCGCGCATCGACGACGACGGGTCGCTGCGCACGCTCATCCGGCTCCTGCTCGCCTGGAAGCACCGGCACGAGGTGGCCGTCTCGTCGTACTACCTCGAGACCGTCGCGCTCCGCCAAGCCCTGCAGCAGCGATCGTTCAGCCTGCTCTGGGATCTCTGCTGGATCTGGGAACGCCTCTCCACCGACGCCCTCGCCCCGGTGCCCGACCTCACGAGCCCGAGCCAGACCCAGCCGGTGCGCGCCTGCGCCACGCTCGGGCGGGCGATCGAGGCGCAGTTCCCGATCGAGCGGGCCGCGTCGAGCGCCCGGGGCGCCATCGGGTGCTACATGGACGGCGATCTCGATGCGACGGAGGCCTACCTGCGCGCGCTGTTCGGCGACGCCTTCCCCGAGCTCTGAGAGGGCGACCCGGCGACGAGCGCACGGCAGCGCCCGCGCGGCCGCAGCCGTGCCCTGGTACGGTCGCCAGCATGACCTCGACCCGCCGCGCCGCTCTCGTCTACAACCCCACCAAAGTCGACCTCGAAGCGCTGCGAGCGGCCGTCACGGCGGAGGAGCAGGCCGCGGGTTGGGCCGAGACGATGTGGCTCGAGACCGAGGTCGACGATCCGGGCCAGGGTCAGGCGAAGAAGGCGCTCGAAGAGGGAGTGGACCTCGTGATCGCGGCCGGTGGCGACGGCACCGTGCGCGCCGTGGCCGAAGCGCTGCACGCCTCCGAGGTTCCGCTCGCCCTGCTGCCCTCCGGCACGGGCAACCTGCTCGCCCGCAACCTCGACCTCACGCTCGACGACGTGGGCAACTCGCTCCGCACCGCCTTCCAGGGCGAGAACCGGCCGGTCGATCTCGGTCTCATCCGCATCCGGCACGAAGACCAGACCGTGACGCAGCACGCCTACCTGGTGATGGCCGGCCTCGGCCTCGACGCCAAGATGCTCGCCGCGACCGACGAAGAGCTGAAGAAGCGCGTGGGTTGGCTCGCCTATGCGAAGGCCATCGCGCAGGTGCTCGGCGACAAGAACCATCTGCGCATCCGGTACAACCTCGACCAGGGCGGCAACCACTCGGTGCGGGCGAACTCGATCATGGTGGGCAATTGCGGATCGCTGCCGGCCAACATCCTGCTGCTCCCGGAGGCCTCGATCGACGACGGCATCTTCGACATCGTCATCTTGCGCCCGGAGGGCTTCATCGGCTGGCTGCAGATCATCACCAAGATCTTCTGGGAGAACGGCGTGCTGCGCCGCACCACGGCGGGCCGCAGACTGATGGGCGCCACGAAAGAGGTGCGGGCGCTCAACTACCTCAAGGGCCGGGAACTCGTGCTGCGGTTGAGCAAGCCCGAAGAGATCGAGCTCGACGGCGACGGCTTCGGGCGCGCGGTGTCGCTGAAGACCTGGGTGTCGCCGGGAGGCGTGCTGATCCGGGTGCCGGCCGCAGCCGACTAGACAGCGGCGCGCGACGCCTTCTTCTCGCGCGGCCGGCGGGCGAAGTCGCGGGCCCGGCTGCTGGAGAGGGCGATCAGGATGAGGATGTCGAGCGACACCCCGATCAGGTTCGTTCCGAGCGTGATCGCCTGGTGTCCGCTGACATGTTCGACCGCCGCGATGATGATGTTGATGACGCTGAACGTCATCACCGCGATGCGGGCGACGTTGCTGCCGAAGAACACGTAGAGCCCGAACAGCACCTCGGCCAGGCCGAATGCGGCCGTGCCGCCGATCACCACCCAGAGCGCGGCGTCGCGGGGATCGAGCGACGCGGGCAGTCCCATGTCGAGGTCGAGTCGGAGCGAGTCACGCAGGTTCTGCCAGTCGAGCAGCACCAGCGCGATCAGCACCACCGGCGTCAGCGCGCGCAGCACCACCACCACGGCGCCGAAGGTGATCTGCGCCGGGCGCCGCACCGCCTTCTCGGGCAGCGTGCTCGCGTTCGCCGAGGTGTGCGGTGTCGGCACCGGCGCGAGCGTCTCGGCCACCGACTCGGCGCTCGGCAGCACGGCCCGGAGGTCGACGATCGGCAGGTCGCCGTCGGTCACGATCTGGTCGCCGCCGCCGTTGCGGGAGTGGTATCCGGTGGCGAAGTCCTCCAGAACGCGCACGGTCACCGCAGGGTCGGCATCCTGAACCGTCGTCACGATGTGATCGCGCTCGACGTCGGTGTTCTCGTCGATCTTGTGGGTGATCTGCAACGTGAACAGCGAGAAGCCCACGGCGCGGTCGTAGGTGCCGGCCGCGAGCCAGTCGGTGGTGTGCCCGCCCGGCAGCAGCCACCCGTCCGGGCACTTCCAGAAGCGCACGTGATGACGCTTCGCGGGGTTGCCCTTGACCTCCTGCTGGTAGGCGAAGTCCTGGTTGCGGCCGAACAGCATGAGGGGGCTCACCGGCGCCTCGTTGTAGCTGCGGCGGAGCACCGTGGAGGTCACGATCTTGGTGGCGCTGCGCAGAGTGAGGTCGTCGGCGCGGGTCCAGCCAGCGGCGAGCAGGGCGGTGTGCACCTGTTCCTCGGTGCCGAGGAGGCCGAGGTTCACCGGATCGCCGAGCAACCCGTCGCTCGTGCGGGTGCGGCCGATGAAGTAATTGGGCACGTAGATGTTGGTGAGGATGCGGTGCAGCCGCGGCAGCGCGACGTAGGCCACGATCACCCAGAACACCACGTAGAACCAGACCTGCGCCCATCCCATCGAGAAGCCGTCGGTGAGCACCAGGTAGGCGAGCCAGATCGATGCGAGGCCTGCCACCACGAAGAAGAGGTTGTCGAGCACGGCGTTCACTGAGAACGTCCGTCGACGCTTGCCCGGAGCGGGCGACCCGGAGGCGGGGCCCGGGGCCGGTTCCGGGGGAGCGGCCGGGGTGAGCGTCTCGGACATGATGCAAAGATACCGCCGGGCTACTCCCGGGTGGCGACCAGTTCGACGTCTTCGACACGGGAGCGCGGCATCAGCAGTCCCGCGGTCACGGTGAGCACGGCGCACACCGCGACCGCCGTGAACACGGCTCCGGATGCCGCGACGATGGCCGTGGGGTCGTGCTCGCCACCAGATGCGCCGGCCAGGATCGCGTTCGCGATGGCGCCGAAGACCGCGACTCCGACCGCGCTGCCGATCGAGCGGGCGAACAGACTCGTGCCCGTGACGACCCCGCGGTCGCTCCAGGAGACGCTCGACTGCGCCGCGATGAGGCTCGGGGCCGCGACCCAGCCGAAGCCGAAACCGATCACGAAGCAGCAGACCGCGACCAGCGGGATCGACGGCGACGACGCCGAGAGGGTGAGGGCGAGGGTGCCGAGCACGGCGAGGGTGAGACCGATCAGCACGGTGCCCCGGAAGCCGATCCGGAAGTAGAGCCGGCCCGACACGGAGGCCGAGACCGGCCAGCCGATGGTCAGGGCGGCCAAGGCCAGGCCGGACACCAGGGGAGAGGCACCGATCGAGCCCTCGAGGTAGGTGGGGATGTAGGAGGTCAGGCCGATCAGCATGACACCGACCCCGAGTCCCAGCAGGGTGGTGGTGACGAGCAGGCGGCGCGAGAAGATCCACATCGGGATGATCGGCTCCGCCGCTCGTTTCTCGACGAAGTAGAACGCGATCAGGGCGATCGCCCCCAGGGCGAACGCGCCGATGCTCTCGGGCGACACCCACTCCCAGGCCTGCCCGCCTTCGAGGAAGGCGAGGATGATGGCGCTCATGCCGACGGTGAGCAGGATCGCGCCCGGGTAGTCGATGCGGTGGTGGCGTTTCTCGATGGTCTCGTGGAAGCGGCGGATGAGCATCCAGCCCGCCAGGATGCAGATCGGCACGTTCACGAAGAAGATCCAGCGCCAGGAGACGAACTCCGAGAACAGGCCGCCCAGGGTCGGGCCGATCACCGACGACACCGCCCACACGCTCGCCAGGTAGCCCTGCGTCTTGGCACGCTCGGCGACGGTGTAGATGTCGCCCGCGATGGTGAGCGCCATGGGCTGCACCGCACCGGCGCCGAGGCCCTGCAGCGCGCGGAAGGCGATGAGGGCGGGCATGCTCCAGGCGAAACCGCAGAGGATCGACCCCACCATGAACAAGGCGATGCCGATGAGGATGATGGGCTTCCGACCGACCGTGTCGGAGAGTTTCGCGTAGATCGGCACCGAGACGGCCTGCGAGAGCAGATAGATCGAGAACAGCCAGGGAAATTGCGCGAAGCCGCCGAGGTCTTTCACGATCGACGGCACGGCCGTGGCGAGGATGGTGGCTTCGATCGCCACGAGCCCCGTCGTGACCATGAGGGCGATGAGGATGGGGCCGCGTTTCGAGCGGAATCCGACCCCGTCGACCACGGTCATGCGGTTGCCTCGAGCGGTGTGGCCATTACTCGATGCTAACCCCGGGCGGGGCGCCCCTCAGAACTCCCGTGCGATGGTGACGCGGGTCGAGTAGGGCAGGTCGTAGTGCTCGCGGCCGGCGAGGTCGGGATGGGTGCGCAGCAGCTCCTCGATCCGTTCGAGAAGCGCCGCGCGCTCGGGTTCGGGCAGCGCGATCACGTAGCTGCGTGACGTGACCATGGCGAGCAGCTCGTCGTGGCTGAGCGGGCTGGTCCAGTGGAACTCGGCATGGGCGTCACGGGTGAGCGGCTCGCCGACGGGCGGCGTGATGCTGTCGAAGCGCTCGGCCTCGGAGGCGCCCATGATCTCGCCGAGGCGGGCCACCCAGTCGACCGAATCGTCGCGGATGTTCCAGATCAGCGCCAGCACCCCGCCCGGCCGCAGGATGCGGGCGACCTCGCGCGACGCCTCGTCGACGTCGACCCAGTGCCAGGCCTGGGCGACGGTCACCACGTCGGCCGAGTCGTCGCCGAGCGGGATCGCCTCGGCGGTGCCGGCCACGGCGACCACCCCGGGGAGGTTCGCGGCGAGGCGGGCGCGCATCTGCGCATCCGGTTCGACCGCGGTGACGGATGCCGCGCGCCCGACCAGGCTCGCCGTGAACTTCCCCGTGCCGGCGCCCACGTCGACCACGTCGGGCAGCCGCCCGTCGTCGGTGGCCGCGCGCGTGAGCATCCACTCCACCGCGTCGAGCGGATACCCCGGCCGCCCTTTGTCGTAGGCGGCGGCTTCGCCACCGAACGAGAGGGCGAACGACTTGTCTCTGGCCATGCTCCCATCCTCCCTCCCGAAGTCCCGACTCCCGAACTTCTTGCCGCCACACGTCCCAAATTCGGGATTGTGGGACGTTTGGGGGCAAGAAGTTCGTCGGGGCTCAGGCCACGGGGAAGGGGGCGCGGGTCAGGTCTTCGGAGACGGCCCAGACACGGCGCGCCTCGTCGGCGTTGCGCAGGCGGGAGAACAGGGGCTGCTCCGCTGGGCGGCCGCCCACGTGGGCAGGGCCCTTCGGGCCGTAAAGGCGCCCTCCCTCCGCCTCCGGCGAGGTCGCGGCCATGAGGGCGGGGAGGGCCGCCGTGTCGGGGGTTCCGACGAGGATGCCGCGGGCCGACAGCCAGCGGATGATCCGCACGCTCCGGGTGTCCGCTGAGCGGCCGAGCTCCGGCCGCGCCGCGAGGAGGCTGGTGGGTGCGATGCCCGGATGCGAGAGGTTGCTGCTGATGCCCCATCCGTGAGCCGCGCTGCGCCGGTCGAGCTCGAGGCCGAACAGCCCGAAGGCGATCTTCGACTGGCTGTAGGCGCGCATGCCGTCGTAATCGTGCTCCCAGTTCAGGTCGTTCCAGTTGATGGCACCCTGGTTCGCGGAGACGCTGATCTGCGCGGTCACCCGGGCACGCCCGGCCCGGAGCAGCGGCAGGAGGGCGGCGACCAGGGCGACGTGGCCGAGGTGATTGGTGCCGAACTGCGACTCGAAGCCGTCGACGGTGGTCTGCCGCTCGGGCGGGGTCATGACGCCGGCGTTGTTGACGAGCACCTGGATGGGCACGCCCTCGCTGCGGAGCGTCTCACCGAGAGCCGCCACCGACTCGAGAGACGACAGGTCGAGCTGCCGCACCGACACCCGGGCCGACGGTGCGGACTGCCGAATGGTGGCCAGGGCAGACTCACCCTTGCGGGCGTTGCGGACCGGCAGCACCACCTCGGCGCCGGCGGCCGCCAGCCGGGTCGCGATCCGGAGGCCAATGCCGTCGCTGCCGCCGGTGACGACGGCACGGATGTCGCTGAGGTCGGGAACGGTGATGTCGATGGGTGTGCGTGCCATGGGTCTTCTCCTGGGGCTGGTGGGCGTCATCCGACTCTCCTCGTTCCGGCGATCGTCATCCAGGACTCGCCGAGTCACTGATGAGGAGTCCCGGAGCAGGTATGAATGAGACACGACGAAGGAGGGCGCATGGAGATCGACCGGGTCAGGCTGGGGGAGTTCCTGCTGCGGCGGCGCGAGGCGCTGCAACCCGAAGACGTCGGCCTCGGGCGGGGCCAGCGCCGCCGCACCACGGGGCTCCGCCGCGAGGAGGTCGCAGTGCTCAGCCACATGTCCACCGACTACTACGCTCGCCTCGAGCGGGGCACCGGTCCGCATCCCTCGGAACAGATGATCGCGTCGATCGCGCAGGGTCTGCACCTCACGCCCGACGAGCGCGACCACCTGTTCCGGCTGGCGGGGCACCATCCTCCGGTGCGCGGCGTCTCGAGCGATTACATCGGCCCGGGGATGCTGCGCATCTTCGACCGGTTGCAGGACACCCCGGCCGAGATCGTCACCGAGCTCGGCGAGACCCTGCGCCAGACGCCTCTCGGCGTGGCGCTGACCGGCGACACCACGCACTTCACCGGATCGTCGCGGAGCATCGGGTACCGGTGGTTCACCGACCCGTCGAGCCGTGCGCTCTATGCGCCCGACGAGCATCCGTTCCTGTCCCGGCTCTGGGTCTCAAGCCTCCGCGACATAGCGGCGAGGCGGGGGCGGTCGTCGCGCGCGGGGCACCTGGCCGACGAGCTGCTGGAGAGGAGCGAGGAGTTCCGCACCCTCTGGGAGCTGCACGAGGTCGGCATCCGTCCGCGGGAGACCAAGCGGTTCGTGCACGGCGAACTCGGCGCGCTCGAGCTCAGTTGCCAGACGCTCATCGATCCGGATCAGTCGCACGCGCTGCTCGTGTACACGGCGTCACCGGGCAGCGAGGGCTACGAGAAGCTGCAGCTGCTCTCCGTCATCGGTGCGTCGTCGCTCCGCTGACGAGGGGCCCGCGCTCGCGGTCTGCGGCTCAGTCGGTGGCGACGAAGTGGGCGATGCGGGTGCCGAGGAGCACAGCTGTGAGAGCGGGGCCACGGCGAGGGACGGTGGGGAGGATCGACGTGTCGGCCACGCGCAGGCCCTCGACACCGCGCACCCGGCCGTGCTGTTCGACGACGGCGCCCGGATCGTCCGGCGGGCCCATCCGGGCGCCGCCGGAGAGGTGGATGGCCGTGCCGAGATTCGCGTGCACCCACGCGTCGAGCGCGGAGTCGTCGGCCAAGGTGGTGGCATCGATGTTCGTCAGGCCGTCGGAGACCTCGGCGAAGGCCGGCGACTCGATGAGCGCGGCGGCTCGGCGCACGGCGGCACGCATCCGGGCGCGGTCGGCGGGGGAGGCGAGGTAGTCGTAGTCGATCCGCGGCGGGGCGTCCGGCCCGTCCGCCGAGAGACGGATGCGCCCCCGCGATTCCGCGTTCTGCACCGCCACGAGCATCGTGAGCTCGGGCACGGCGGCGGGCTCGCCGGTGAGCAGGTAGTGCATCGGCTTGAGCAGGGGCAGGACCTCCAGGTCCGTGCCGTCGTCGAGGGTGGCGTTCAGCACGCTCTCCATCGTGGGCCCGCCATGCGGCTCCATGCTCGCCACTTCGGGGCGGGGCCGCCAGGTGAGCTGCACCTGCGGGTGGTCGCTGAACGCCGCACCGACGCCCGGCACGTCGGCCACCACCGGGATGCCGAGTCGCGCGAGCTCGCCCCGCGGACCCACCCCCGAGCGGAGCAGGAGCGTGGGCGACATGATCGCACCCGCAGCGAGCACGACCTCTCGCCCCCGGACGACGTGGCGCGTCCCGCCGCCCGTCGCGCCTACCCGCCCCTCGATCTCCACGCCGACCGCGCGGGTGCCGTCGAAGACGACGCGGCGCACCACGCTTCCGCCGCGCACCTCGAGGTTCGGATGCTCGGCGAGCGGCAGCAGATAGGCCAGCGCAGTGTTCCACCGCACGCCGTCGCGCACGTTCATCGGCAGCGGCCCGTGCCCGGCCGCCATCTCACCGTTCTTGTCGGTCTCGTCCGCGTACCCCGCTCCCGCGGCTGCGGCGGTGAACGCCGCGGTCACCGGATGTGCACCGACCGCCCATCCCATGGCGCCCCTCGTCGTGGGGGCCGACGCGAGGTGGTGCAGGGCGGGGCGGGTCACGGGCATGGGGCCCGCCGAGCAGTGGAGCGCGGCATCCGTGCCGAAATCCGCGTCGGACTCGAGGGCGCGGAGGAACGGGAGGCACGCCTCGTAGCTCCACTCGGGGTTGCCGAGCGCCACCCAGTCGTCGAAGTCGGCGCGGCGCGGTCGCACGAAATAGCCACCGTTGATCGTCGTCGACCCACCCAGGATGCGCCCCCGCGCGATCGAGTACGGCCGGGAGGGCGTGAGCTGCGCCGCGAAGGCCCAGTTGTCGGGATGCGCCGGGTCGGCCCCCTGGATCGTGCCCGCATCCAGCAACTCACGCGGCATCCCGGCGGCGGTGGCCGGGGCCGGCCCCGCTTCGAGCAGCAGCACCCGTCGTCCGGCCTCGGCGAGCGACGCCGCCAGGGGCGCTCCGGCTCCTCCCGCCCCGACCACGATCACGTCGTGGTGGGGCGGGTCTGACGGTGACCCGGGGGAGCCGGCCATGTCTAGTGCGGCGAACCGGGGTCGAACGTGGTCTCGAGCATCCGGATCGCCGAATCGAGCAGCTCGGCGAGGTCGGCGTCGTCGTGCTTCAGCCATTGCTCGTAGGCCGCGAGCGAGACGGCGAGATAGGTCCAGGCGATGGCCTGCGGCTGCAGGCTGTCCTCCGGCACCCCGAGGCGCTCGGCCGCGAACTCCGCCACCACCTGCCGCCAGGATGCGTACCGCAGCGTCGAGTGCGCCACCAGCGTCGGCACGTTGAGCAGCAACTCCATCCGCTGCCGGTGATAGGGCACCTCTTCGACGGGGAACCGGTTGAACTCGATCACCGCCTCCCGCAGCGCCTCGACGAGGGGCAGCGACGCGGGCAGTTCGTGGAGGTACCGGCGCATCCGGTCGAGCAACTGCTCGAAATCGCCCCACGGCAGATCGTTCTTCGACGGGAAGTAGCGGAAGAAGGTGCGCCGGCCGATGCCCGCGCGCGCCGCGATCTCGTCGATCGTGGTGGCGTCGAAACCGTGCTCGACGAACAACTGCAGCGCGATGTGACTGAGTTCGGCCTGCGAGGTGGACGGGGCGCGACCGAGTCGGGTCGGAGTCGTCATCGGGTCACCTCTTCCATTCGGCACTCGGTGTCATTAGTATCGTCTCAATCACAGTAAATCGACGATGTAGACGAATTACGACCATGAGGAGAATCCCATGAGTGCACGTGAACAGACCACCTCGGCCGAGTCCCTCGGAGACGACACGGCGGTGATCGAGGCCGATTCGCTGGTCGAAGAGGTTTCGATCGACGGTATGTGCGGCGTCTACTAAAGCCGCTGCCATGGTAACGCTGGATCTGGACACGGCGTGGGATCTGCATCCGCAAGTGTCCGTCCGTCCTGAGCCGTTCGGCGCTCTGCTCTACCACTTCGGCACGCGCAAGCTGTCGTTCCTCAAAGACCGCACTCTGCTGGCGGTCGTCCAATCGCTCGGAACCGCGTCGAGCGTGCGCGCCGCCTGCGAATCCGCGGGGGTCGGCGACGCCGATCTGCCGCGCTACCAGCAGGCTCTCGGCACGCTCGCTCAGTCGTCGATGGTCGTCGAAAGGTCGCAATGACACTCCTGGATGCCCGCCCCGAAGCCCCCAAGCCCGCCCCGCCGCCCAAGCCGGGGCGGCTGGTCGATCTGTTCGAGTTCGGTTTGGATTCGCCGATCTGCCTGACCTGGGAACTCACCTACGCGTGCAACCTCAGCTGCGTGCACTGCCTCTCGTCGTCGGGCCGGCGGGATCCGCGGGAGTTGAGCACCGAGGAGTGCAAAGCCGTCATCGACGAGCTCGAGCGGATGCAGGTCTTCTACGTGAACATCGGCGGCGGTGAGCCCACCGTGCGCTCCGATTTCTGGGAGCTCGTCGACTACGCCACCGCCCACAAGGTGGGCGTGAAGTTCTCGACCAACGGGGTGAAGATCACTCCCGAGGTCGCGCAGAAGCTCGCGTCGAGCGACTACGTCGACGTGCAGATCTCGCTCGACGGGGCGACGGCCGAGGTCAACGACTTCGTGCGCGGGCCCGGCTCCTACGCCACGGCGATGCGGGCGATGCAGAACATGAAGGACGCCGGGTTCACCGGGTTCAAGATCTCGGTGGTCTGCACCCGGCAGAACATTCCCCAGCTGGATGAGTTCAAGGCCATCGCCGACGAGTACGGAGCGCAGCTGCGCCTCACCCGCCTGCGCCCGTCGGGTCGCGGCGCGGATGTGTGGGACGAGCTGCACCCCTTGCCCGAGCAGCAGCGGGAGCTCTACGACTGGCTCGTCGCCAACGGCGAGAACGTGCTCACGGGCGACTCCTTCTTCCACCTCTCGGCGTACGGGTCGGCCCTGCCGGGCCTGAACCTCTGCGGTGCCGGGCGGGTGGTGTGCCTGATCGATCCGGTGGGCGACGTCTACGCGTGTCCCTTTGCCATTCACGAGGAATTCCTCGCCGGAAATGTGCGGAGCGAGGGCGGATTCCAGGACGTCTGGCGCAACTCGGAGCTGTTCACCCGGTTGCGGAAGCCGCAGTCGGGCGGGGCGTGCACGAGCTGCTCGTTCTTCGACTCCTGCAAGGGCGGGTGCATGGCGGCGAAGTTCTTCACCGGGCTGCCGCTCGACGGGCCCGACCCGGAGTGCGTGCGCGGCTTCGGCGAAGAGGCGTTGACCAAGCGCAAGGAGGCCGACTCCATCCCGCGCCCGGATGGCGACCATTCGCACTCGACCGTGCGCGGGCCGCGCCGCGACGGCAAACCCAGCTCGACAAGTCTGATCACGGCCGGCGCAGTCACGACGCGCCGCCCGGTGCCGGTGACGCTGTCGCTCAGCCGCCCGGCGCATCCGCCGGTCAGCGCGTGCGAGGAGAACCCCCTCGCCGGATTCACCCCGGGAGACTGACCCCGGGCACAAAGGCCACGGGCCGCATCCACGACCCGCGTGTGTAGAGAGAGGAACAGGCAAAATGGGTCGAGTCGAAGGCAAAGTCGCTTTCATCACCGGAGCCGCTCGTGGACAGGGGCGCTCGCACGCGATCCGGTTGGCACAGGAAGGCGCCGACATCATCGCGGTCGACCTGGCCGACCACATCCCGAACATCGACTACCCCTCGGCCACCGAGGAGGACCTCGCCGAGACCGTACGACAGGTCGAGGCGCTCGACCGCCGGATCATCGCCACGAAGGTGGACGTGCGCGACCGCGCGGCCCTGAAAGCCGCCGTCGACGACGGGGTCGCCCAGCTCGGCAAGCTCGACATCGTGGTGGCCAACGCCGGCATCTGCGTGATCGCCGATTGGAAGGGCACCTCCGAGGAGGTGTGGGAGCAGACCATCGGCACCAACCTCACCGGCATCTGGAACACCCTCCAGACCACGGCGCAGTACCTCATCGACGGCGGCGGCGGATCGATCATCATGACCAGTTCGGCCGCGGGCATCAAGGGCCTGCCGTTCCTCTCGGCCTACGTCGCCTCGAAGCACGGAGTGGTGGGGCTCATGCGGGCCTACGCCACCGAGCTCGCGGAGTACAACGTGCGGGTCAACACCATCCACCCCACGGGCGTCAACACGCCCATGGGCACTCTCGGCGGCGGCGCTTTCGGTCCGCTGCTTGAGGCGCATCCGAAGCTCGGCGGGATGCTCGCGAACCTGCTGCCGATCGAGATCACCGAACCCGTCGACCAGTCGAACGCCGTGCTCTGGCTCGCCTCCGACGAGTCGCGCTACGTCACCAGCCTCGAGCTGACCGTCGACGCCGGCAACACCCAGTTCTGACCCGGGCACTCCGGGCCTCGCAAGAGAGGAAGGAGCACGCAATGGGGCGTGTAGAAGGAAAGGTCGCATTCGTCACGGGTGCGGCACGCGGACAGGGGCGCAGCCACGCGCTGCGGCTGGCGCAGGAAGGCGCCGACATCATCGCGGTCGACATCGAAGACCAGATCGGTTCGGTGCCGTATCCGATGTCGACCCCGGCCGACATGGAGGAGACGGTCCGGCAGATCGAGGCGCTCGACCGGCGCATCGTGGCGACCAAGGCGGACGTGCGCGACTACGAGGCCGTGAAGGCGGCGCTCGACGACGGCGTGGCCCAGCTCGGCCGACTCGACATCGTCGCCGCCAACGCGGGCATCTTCAGCTTCGGCAGCATGGAGGAACTCACCGAGGAGCAGTGGAGCGACATGCTCGACACCAACCTCACGGGTGTGTGGCACGCCGTGAAGGCGGCCATCCCGCACCTGAAGGCCGGTGGCAACGGCGGGTCGATCATCCTGACCTCGTCGACGGCCGGGCTGATGGCGATCCCGAACATCGGGCACTACGTCGCCGCCAAGCACGGCGTGGTGGGGCTGATGCGCACGCTGGCTCTCGAACTGGCGCCCGACTTCATCCGGGTGAACTCGGTGCATCCCACCAGCGTCGACACCGACATGATCCACAACGACGCCACCTACGCACTGTTCGCCGGCGACCTGCCGCTCGAGGAGCGCACTCGCGACGTGGTCGGCGAACGGTTCCAGACGCTGAACGCGCTGCCGATCAAGTGGGTCGAGCCGGTCGACATCTCGAATGCCGTGCTGTGGCTGGCCTCCGACGAGTCGCGGTACGTCACCGGCGTCACTCTGCCGGTGGACGCCGGCTCGCTCATCAAGTAGTTCCCGGGCCTCCGGGCCCATGACGGAAGGAGCACGCCATGGGGCGTGTAGAAGGAAAGGTCGCGTTCATCACGGGCGCGGCACGTGGCCAGGGGCGGTCGCACGCGATCCGGCTGGCGCAAGAGGGCGCCGACATCATCGCGATCGACATCTGCGAGGCGATCCCCGAGAACCCGTACGACCCGGCGACCGAGGAAGATCTCGCCGAGACCGTGCGGCAGGTCGAAGCACTCGATCGGCGCATCGTGGCGTCGAAAGCCGACGTGCGGAACTTCGACCAGCTGAAGGGCGCGCTCGACGAGGGCGTCGCCCAGCTCGGCCGGCTCGACATCGTCTCGGCCAACGCCGGGATCTCGGGCTCGCCCAACCGCTCGGAGAACATTCCCGATGCGGAATGGAAGAACATGATCGACATCAACCTCGGCGGCGTCTGGCGCACCGCCAAGGCGGCCATCCCGCACCTCCGGGCCGGCGGACGCGGTGGATCGATCATCCTCACCAGTTCGGATGCGGGGCTGTTCCCCTACGAGAACATCTCGCACTACGTCTCGGCCAAGCACGGCGTGGTGGGCCTCATGCGCACCCTGGCGCTCGAGCTCGCGCCGGACTTCATCCGGGTGAACAGCATCCACCCCACCACGGTCGACACCCCGATGGTGCAGAACGACGCCATCTACCGACTGTTCCGACCCGATCTCGAGAACCCGACGAAGCAGGACTTCGCGGATGCCGCGACCGGCATGAACGCCCTGCCGATTCCGTGGGTCGAAGCGGTCGACATCTCGAACGCCCTGCTCTGGCTGGCCTCCGACGAGTCGCGCTACGTCACCGGCGTGACCCTGCCGGTCGATGCCGGCGCGGCGATCAAGTGACGAGGGCGCGATGGGACGCGTAGACGGCAAGGTCGCCTTCATCACCGGCGCCGCCCGTGGGCAGGGGCGCAGCCACGCGTTGCGCCTGGCCCAGGAGGGCGCCGACATCATCGCGATCGACATCGCTGAGTCGATCCCCGGCATGGACCGGTTCTACCAGGGCGCGACGGAGGAGGACCTCGCCGAGACCGTGCGCCAGGTCGAGGCGCTCGACCGGCGGATCGTGGCCCGCAAGGCCGACGTGCGCGACTACGACGCGCTGAAGACCGCGCTCGACGAAGGGGTGGCCGAGCTCGGGCACGTCGACATCGTGTCGGCCAACGCGGGCATCTTCGCCTTCGGCGAGCAGTCGCAGCAGGTCACCGACGACGAGTGGGACATGGTCAACGACATCAACGCGAAGGGCGTCTGGCACACCGCCAAGGCGGTCATCCCGCATCTCATCGAGCAGGGCACGGGCGGGTCGATCATCCTCACCTCGTCGACGGCGGGATTGAAGGGCACCCCGAACGTGGTCGCCTACACGGCGTCGAAGCACGCCGTGGTGGGGATCATGCGCACGCTGGCTCTCGAGCTCGCGCCGCATCGCATCCGCGTGAACACCGTGCATCCGACCGGGGTGGCGACTGACATGATCCTCAACGAGGCGACGTTCCGCCTGTTCATGCCGGATGTCGAGCACCCGACGCAGGAGGCGGCGGCGGAGATCTTCGCCACCACCAACGCCCTGCCCATCCCGTGGGTCGAACCCATCGACATCTCGAACGCCGTGCTCTACCTCGCCTCCGACGAGGCGCGCTACGTCACGGGCACCGAGCTGAAGATCGACGCCGGGTACACGATCAAGTGAGGAGCCTGAATGGGTGAGACGGATGTCGCGGAGACCCGTCGCAGGATCGCCGCGCACCTGGTGGGCCGCGAGCGGGAGCTGGAACTCGCGCTCGCGGCCGTCGCCGCCGGGCGCGACCTGGTGCTCGAGGGGCCTCCCGGAACGAGCAAGACCACGACGCTCAAGGCGATCACCGAGGAGTGGGGGATTCCGCTGCTCTTCGTCGAGGGCAACGCCGACCTGACGCCGGCGAAGCTCGTGGGCCACCACAATCCGGCCCGGGTGCTGCGCGAGGACTACAGCGCCGACAACTTCGTGGCGGGACCCCTCGTGCAGGCGATGCGGCAGGGCGGGTTCCTCTACATCGAGGAGTTCAACCGCGCGCCCGAAGACACCCTCAACACCCTGCTCACCGCGATGGCCGACCGGGCGATCGAGGTGCCGCGGGTGGGGGTGATCGAGGCACAGCCGACCTTCCGCGTGATCGCGTCGATGAATCCCTTCGACAACGTCGGCACGACGCGGCTCTCCACGAGCGTCGCCGACCGCCTCAACCGGATCGTCGTGGGCTACCAGGACGCCGAGTCGGAGCGCGGCATCGTCGCGCTGCGCACGGGCTTGCTCGGTCCGCTGGCCGTGCGGATCATCCCCGACGCTGTGGCGGTGACGCGGGCGACCCGTGAGCATCCCGACGTGCGACAGGGTTCCAGCGTGCGCGGCGCGATCGACTGCGCCCTGGTGGCGCACGAGCTGTTCGCGTTGCGCGGGTTCGACGAGTCGACGGCAGCGCCCTCGGACGAGATCTACCAAGCCACGCTGTTCGATGCGATGCTCGTGTCGCTCTCGGGGCGCATCCACCTCGACGAGGCCGCCGAGACCACTCCGGAGCGGGTGCTGCGCGAGATCTGGGAAGACCACTTCATCCTGGAACCCGCCCGGGCCGAGCCGGGGTGAAGAGCCGTCGAGGCCGATTCACCGGTGTCGCGGCGGAGTTCTGAGGCGCCGCGCGGGGCTCAGCCCTTGCGGCGCAAGCCGAAGCAGCTCGACGCCGATCCGACGGTCTTCGACGTCGCCGGGTCGGGGGCGGGTCTCGTGCTGCGGCCGCAGCCGGGGCACTCGGCGGGGGCGGGCGAGCGGCGGCCCACCGGATCGGGCGCGGGGTTCACCGACGACCCGGCCGCCCTCATCCCGCTCGACGAAGAGGATGCGCAACTCGATCCGGTCGTGCGGGCGCGCGCCGCGCAGATCGCGGCCCGGCTCTCGGTGCCGAAGCCCAAGGTCGACACCGCGCGCGACCGCGGGGCGGGACATTTCGCGAGCGTGCCGTATCGGGGCGGCAGCGACGACATCGACCTCGACCAGACCCTCGAGATGCTCGCGGAGCGTCCGGTTCCCGATGACGAGGACATCATCGTGCGCGAGCGCGTGCGCGCCCGCCGCTCGGTGGTGCTGGCGGTCGATGTCTCCGGATCGATGAAGGGGGAGCGGGTGCGCACCGCGGCGGCGACCGTGGGGGCGCTGGCGGCCGAGCTCGGGCAGACCGGTCAGGACGCGCTCGGGGTGATCGCGTTCTGGTCGGATGCCGCCGTGCTCCACCGGCTCGGCGACCCGGTGCGGCCGATGGAGTTGCTCGACGAGATGCTCCGCATCCCGGCCCGGGGCCTGACCAACATCGCGTTCCCGCTGCAGCTGGCCGCCACGCAGCTCGCCGGGGTGCCCGAGCGCAACGCGCGCGTCATCCTGCTCTCCGACTGCGTGCACAACGCCGGACCCGACCCGCGGCCGTTCGCCGGGCGGCTGCCGAGGCTCGACGTGCTGCTGGACACGAGCGGCGAGAAAGACGTCGAGCTCGGGCGCGAACTGGCCCGGATCGGGCGGGGCGGATTCCACGCCATCCGCACATTCCACGACATCGCGCCGGCGCTCGGGGAACTGTTTCGCAGCTGATCCCTGTATTTATGACACTCGGTGTCATATGGTGTGTTCAGGAATTCGACGAAGGAGTTGGACATGGCCGGAAGGCTCACCGGAAAAGTGGCGTTCATCACGGGGGCGGCCCGTGGGCAGGGGCGCGCGCATGCCGTCAAGCTCGCGAGCGAGGGCGCCGACATCATCGCGATCGACCTCGCGGGCGAGATCCCGCTGGTTCCCTACGACTCGTCATCGGTCGCCGACCTCGAGGAGACCGTGCGCCAGGTCGAGGCGCTCGACCGGCGCATCAGCTTCCAGCAGGGCGACGTGCGCGACCTGCCCGGCATGAAGGCCTTCGTCGACGGTGCGGTGGGCGAGTTCGGCGGACTCGACATCGTGGTGGCGAACGCGGGTATCTGCATCCCCGCCACCTGGGACGAGACGACACCCGAGATCTTCCAGGTCACCATGGACACGAACGTGACCGGGGTCTGGAACACCGTGATGGTGGGAGCCCCGCACCTCGTCGCGCGGGGCGGCGGGTCGATCATCCTCACGAGCTCGTACGCCGGCAAGAAGATGCAGCCGTTCATGGTGCACTACACGGCCTCGAAGCATGCCGTCACCGGCATGACCCGCGCGTTCGCCGCGGAGCTGGGCAAGCACCACATCCGGGTGAACAGCGTGCATCCGGGCGCCGTGAACACGCCGATGGGGTCGGGCGACATGATCGCCGCGATCACGCACACCAACGAGAGCAATCCGCCGCTGGCCGCGATGGGCACGCCGTTCCTGCCGGTGTGGTCGGTCGAGGCGTCCGACATCGCGGATGCGGTGGCGTTCCTGGCCTCCGACGACGCGAAGTTCATCACGGCCGAGCACCTCAGCATCGACGCCGGCGCGCAGTACTTCTAGGCCGGCATCCGGCCCTCCACGAGTGAGAGAGTGAGATCATGAATCCCTGGTTCGAAACAGTCGCCGAGGCGCAGCGCCGGGCGAAGAAGCGGTTGCCCTCATCGGTGTACGGGGCCCTGGTGGCCGGATCGGAGCGCGGGCTCACGATCGAGGACAACATCGGCGCCTTCTCGGAGATCGGGTTCGCGCCGCACGTCGCCGGGCACAAGCCGGCGCGCGATCTGTCGACCTCGGTGATGGGGCTGCCGTTGTCGTTCCCGGTGATGATCTCGCCCACAGGCGTGCAGGCCGTGCATCCCGACGGCGAGGTGGCGGTGTCGCGGGCGGCGGCGAACCGGGGCATCACGATGGGGCTGTCGTCGTTCGCGTCGAAGCCGGTCGAGGAGGTCGTGGAGGCGAACCCGAACACGCTGTTCCAGATGTACTGGACGGGAACGCGGGATGCGATGATCCAGCGGATGGATCGGGCTCGTAAGGCGGGGGCGAAGGGCTTGATCGCCACGCTCGACTGGTCGTTCTCGAACGGGCGCGACTGGGGGAGCCCGTCGATCCCCGAGAAGCTCGACCTGAAGACCATGGTGAACTTCGCGCCGAACGTGCTGCCGCATCCTGCTTGGCTGCTCGCCTATCTCAAGCGCCGCGAGCTGCCGGATCTCACGGCGCCCAACCTGCAGCCGCCCGGCGGCGTCGCGCCGACCTTCTTCGGCGCCTACTACGAGTGGATGCAGACGCCGCCGCCCACCTGGGACGATGTCGCGTGGCTGCGCGAGGAGTGGGGCGGGCCGTTCATGCTCAAGGGTGTGACGCGGGTCGACGACGCGCTGCGCGCCGTGGACGCCGGGGTGACCGCGATCTCGGTGTCGAACCACGGCGGCAACAACCTCGACACGACGCCGGCGACCATCCGGATGCTGCCGTCGGTGGCCGAGGCCGTGGGTTCGCAAGTGGAAGTCGTGCTCGACGGCGGGGTGCGGCGCGGCGGAGACGTGGCGAAGGCGGTGGCGCTCGGGGCGCGGGCCGTGATGATCGGGCGGGCCTACCTCTGGGGGCTCGCCGCCAACGGGCAGGCGGGCGTGGAAAACGTGCTCGACATCCTGCGCGGCGGCCTCGACTCCGCGGTGCTCGGCACGGGGCACGCGTCGGTGCACGAGCTCGGGCCGGACGACCTGGTGATCCCCGCGGGGTTCACGCGAACGCTCGGGGCCGGGTCGTCTTCGACGGGCGGCGCGGGTGGCGCTGCGGGCGCCCAGGCTGTGGTCGCGACCGCGTCGGCCGCTGCACCCGCCCGCACGGCGGCGAAGACCACCCGAACTCGCACGGTGAAGCCGCTGGCGAAGGCCGAGGCCGAGAAGAAGTAGATGGTGCGTGCGAAGCCTCATCTCGAGGAATTCGCGTTCGAAATCGCAAACGTCGCGCCCACCGACGCTCATTGGGGCGTGGTTGCCACGACGTTTGCGAATCGGAACGCCAAACCGGTCCGTCGAGGCACGCAACCTTCCTGGGCGGGCGGGGAAGGCGAGCGGATAGCGTGGTGACATGACCGGACTCGACGCGCTGAGCTGGCCGGCCGTGCCGTCGGGCGCGACGGTTCTTCTGCCGATCGGCTCGACCGAGCAGCACGGGCCGCATCTGCCCTTCGACACCGATGCCGTGATCGCGCGCTCCGTCGCGGGCGTGGTCGGAGAACGGATGCTCGCGGCCGGTGAGGCGGTCGTGCTCGCGCCGGTGCTGGCCTACGGCGCGAGCGGGGAGCATCAGTCGTTCGCCGGCACGATCTCCATCGGGCACGAAGCGCTGCGGTTCGTGCTGATCGAGCTGGTGCGGTCGCTGTCGAGCTGGGCCGCGCGGACCGTCATCGTGAACGGTCACGGCGGAAACGTGCCGACCCTCGCGTCGGCGGTGCCCCAGCTCCGCGCCGAGAACCACCGCGTCGCGTGGCTCCCGTGCGCCGTCTCGCCCGCCGCTGCTCCTGGGCCCGATGCGGATGCTCGTGCCGGGTCGGGTCTCCCCGCACCCGACGCGCACGCCGGGCGCATCGAGACCTCGCTCATGCTGCACCTCGCGCCGACGGCGGTGACGCTGCCGCTGCCGTTGCCCGGCAACACGGAACCGATGTCGGAGTTGCTGCCGCTCATGGCGGCGGGCGGAGTGGCCGCCGTGTCGCCGTCGGGTATCTTGGGCGATCCGACCGGAGCGAACGCGGCCGAGGGTGCGGCGCTCGTCGACGCGATGGTGGCGGATGCGCTCCGCCGCATCGCCGCCGACGCCCCCGACGCGCGGGGGATGCTGCGGTGACGCCCGAGACTCCGCACCGACTGACGGTGACCGGACACGCGCAGCGGGTGACTGCGGTGATGCCGGGCGAGACCCGGCGCGGTCTGGCCACCGCATCGGGGGATGGCGGCGGTGATGCCTGGCGAGCCTCGGGCCGCGGCGTGCTCGGGTGGCTGACGTGACTCCGCGCGAACCTCAGGGCGGTGCGCCGGCGGTGGGCGGCGCGGGCGCCCACGACCCCACCGCTCGGTCGCGCGAGTCCGGCGCCCTGCGGGAGTCGGGTGGTGTCGCGGGTGGGGCTGCCGGAGCGCCGGGCGCCGACCCCACCGTCGGGCCGCGCGAGCACGGCGGGCTGCCGTGGGGGAGTGTCGTGCGACTCAACCGCCGGGTGCGGGTGAAGGACGGCGGGCGCGCGCTCATCGGCGGCGCGCCGACCCGCGTGCTCTACCTGACCGCGCGGGCGGCAGCGCTGTTCGAGGGGCGCGAGCTGCGCATCCGCGACCGCCCCACCGCAGTGCTGGCCGACCGGCTGCTCGAGGCGGGCATCGCCGATCCCGTCATCGCCTCGCTTCCCCCCGGCGATGTCGCCGAGGTCACCTACGTGATCCCCGTGCGCGACCGCCCGGTGGCGCTCGAACGGTTGCTGGCGGCACTCTCGTCGCCGGAGACCGCGCCGGCGGGACCGAGGGCGAGCGCGACGCTCGGGGACCCCGCGGCGGCACGAGCGGGTCGGTCTGCCGAGAAAGCGTCTGGTGCGTCGGGAGACGACGCTCCGAGCCCCCGTCCCGCGGAAGACGCCACCCGCAAGGCCTCGCCCAGGCGAGCGCCACGCATCATCGTGGTCGACGACGCCTCCGTCGATCCGGCCGGCACACGCGCCGCCGCCGCGCGGTGGGGCGCCGAGGTGCTCGAGCTGGAAGAGAACGGAGGCCCGGCCGCCGCCCGCAACGCTGGCCTGCGCCAGGTGACCACCCCGTTCGTCGCGTTCGTCGACTCCGACGTGGTGGCGCATCCGGATGCCGTCGACACATTGCTGCGGCACTTCGCCGACCCGAAGGTGGCCCTCGTCGCCCCGCGGGTGCTCGGGTTGCCGGGCGAGAACGGACTCAACTGGATCGGGCGCTACGAAGACGCCCGATCGAGCCTCGATCTCGGCGAGCATCCCGCGATCGTGCGGCAGCGTGCCCCCGTGTCGTGGGTGTCGAGCACCTTCTTGCTCGCCCGTGTCGACGCTCTCGGTGAGGGTTTCAGCGCCGAGATGCGCGTGGGTGAAGACGTCGACCTGGTCTGGCGCCTCGCCGACCGCGGGCTCCGTGTGCGCTACGAACCCGCCGCCACCGTCTGGCACGAGCACCGCACGACGGTGGGGAAATGGATGGCGCGCAAGGCCTTCTACGGAACCGGGGCGCATCCGCTCGCCCAGCGGCATCCGCACGACATCGCGCCGGCCGTGCTCGCGCCGTGGAGCGCGGCGGTCGTGGCGGTGCTGCTGGCGCAACGCAGGTGGTCGGTGCCGGTGGCGCTCGGGATCAGCGCCGTGACGGTGTGGCGGCTGGCGTCGAAGCTCTCGAAGAGCGAGCATCCGGTGCGGGTCGCGGCGGAGCTCACGGCCAACGGGTTGCTGGCATCGCTGGTGCAGGCGATGGCGCTGCTGCTCCGGCACTGGTGGCCGGCGGTGGCGATCGGATGCCTCTTCTCCGCCCGTCTTCGTCGCGCCGTTCTCGTGGCGCACCTCGCCGATGTCGCGATCGAGCACCGGCGCACGCGGGTGCGCCTCGATCCGCTCCGCTTCGCGCTGGCCCGCCGCCTCGACGATCTCGCCTACGGGGCCGGCGTCTGGGTGAGTGCCCTCCGAGGTCGCTCCTGGGGTGCCCTCCTCCCCGACATCCGTCGCACCCGCTGACCCCCCCCGAACTTCTTGCCCCCAAGCGCCCCAAACCGGCGTTCTTGGGGCGTTTGGGGGCAAGAAGTCGGAAGGGGAGACGGGGAAGGGGGGATAACCCCACCCCCGATTGGTGAGCGGGCCGGATGGGGGCGGAGCGGGGCTTTCGCGAGGCTGGGGGATGCCGGAACGGCACCGGCGCGACTGCGGTCGGGCCGGCGGCTGGGACAATCGAAGGGACCGGACATGACCACCACGCAAAACGACGAGGTCGTCGGGATCGCCGCCGAGGCGCGGCGACTCGCATTCGAGGAGCACCAAGAGCAGGGAGACTCGCGGATGGCGTCACCACCCCCCACCCGACGCGGCACCCTCTACGGGCGGCTCTGGCGCGGAGTGCCGCGCGAGCTCGGCTTCCTCCTGCCGACGCTCCCGATCGTGATCGCGGGCATGGTGACCCTCGTCACCCTGTTCAGCACCGGCGTCGGCACCCTGATCATCATGGTCGGATTCTTCTTGCTCGTGGCCACGATGTGGGTGGCCCGCGGCTTCGGCGCCTTCGAGGTGCGGCGACTGCGAGCCGCGGGGTTCCCTGCCATCCCGGCGCCCGAGTGGCGCGTGGTGGCCGGCGGGGGCTGGTTCACGCGTGCGATCGGTGTGTTCCGCAACGGGCACTACTGGCTCGCACTGCTGCACGGGGCCGTCGTGAACTTCATCGTCGGCGTGGTGACCTGGTCGATCGCGATCACCTGGGTCGCGACCGGGCTCGGCGGGGCGACGTACTGGTTCTACAGCCGCTGGATTCCGCAGGGCGACCGGCGCTGGGGACTGCTGCAGGTGATCGCCGACTTCTTCTCGCCCGGTGCCGGAACGGGGATCGACCAGCGGCTCGGCGACAACATCGTCATGTTCGTGGCGGGCGTGGTGTTCCTCGCGACCCTGCCGTTCGTCACCCGGGGGCTGGTGTCGGTGCACTACGGAATCGCGCGCGGGATGCTCGGCCCGTTCCGCTCGGATGCGCTGCGTCGCGAAGTGCTCGAGCTCTCGGCGTCGCGCGGGGCTGCGGTGGCGGCCGAGGGGCACTCGCTGCGGCGGCTCGAGCGCGACATCCACGACGGACCGCAGCAGCGCCTCGTGCGCCTGCAGATGGACATCGCCGCGGCCGAGCGCCAGATCGACACCGACCCGGAGCGGGCGCGGCAGCTGCTCGAGGAGGCGATGTCGCAGTCGCGGGAAGCGCTCGACGAGCTGCGCTCGCTCTCGCGCGGGTTCGCGCCTCCCATCCTGTTGGATCGCGGGCTCGTGGCCGCGCTGGAGTCGGCGGCCGTTCGGAGTCCGGTGCCGACCCGGGTGGTGAGCTCGCTGCCGGCGGGGCTGCGCGTGCCGCAGGAGATCGAACGGAACGCCTACTTCGTGGCGAGCGAGGCGCTCGCCAACGTGGCGAAGCACGCCGAGGCGCGGTCGGTGGAGGTGCGGGTCGCGGTGCGGTCGGCCGCGAGCGGGGCCGGGGGCGGGGGTGCGGGCGCTGCGGGTGGCGCTGCCGGTGCCGGTAGCCCTGCGGGGGCCTGGGCCGGTGGGCGGGCGGGTTCCGATGGAGGCGCGGGCGCCGTCGGCCGCGGTTCAGGTTCCGGCGCGGGAGCCCAGGCCGGTGGGCGGGCGGGTTCCGACGGGGGCGCGGGCGCCGTCGGCGTCGCGTCGTGGCTCGACGTGACCGTGGTCGACGACGGGCGCGGTGGTGCGGCGCCGCTCGAGGGTCACGGCCTGGCCGGACTCGAGCAGCGCCTGCGTGGTGTCGGCGGCTCACTGGAGCTGATGAGCCCCGCCGGTGGCCCGACGGTGCTCGCGGCGCACCTGCCGTTCACGGCGTCGGCGCCTTCGCCGGCCGCGCCGCGGATCTGATCCGCACCCGCATCCGTCGCGCGTGAGCACGGAGCACGGAGCGCGGAACTCGGGCCGTGGGCGGATCTGGCGGTGTGCGGCCGTCAGGCACGAGGAACTCCATCCCGACGGGGCGCGACGTCGACCCCGGCCGGCTTGATGCCGGCGCCGGCCGCGGACGGGCGGGCGGCGCCGGCCATAGGCTGGGCGGATGAGTGTGGCGGGGACGGTGGGCGACGGCGACAGCGTGCACGAGCGCGCCCTGCGTGTGGTGGTCGCCGACGACTCCGTGCTGCTGCGCGAGGGGCTCGTGCGGGTGCTGGCCGAGACCGGGGTCGAGGTCGTGGGCGCCTACGGCGACGGCGACTCGCTGCTCGCGGCCCTCGACGAGACGGTGCCCGATCTCGCCGTGCTCGACGTGCGGATGCCGCCGACCTTCCGAGATGAAGGCGTGCGTGCCGCGATCCGGGCCCGCGAGCTCCGGCCGGCCCTGGGCATCCTGCTGCTCTCGCAGTACGTCGAGGTGACCTACGCGCAGGAACTGCTCGCATCCGGAGCCGGCGGCATCGGTTACCTGCTCAAAGACCGCGTGGCGTCGCTCACCGAACTCGACGACGCGGTGCGCCGGATCGCCGCGGGCGGCACCGTGCTCGACCCCGAAGTGGTGGGGCAGCTGCTCGGGCGCCGGCACGACCCCCTCGAGACGCTCACCCCGCGGGAGCACGAGGTGCTCGCCCTCATGGCCGAGGGCCGCACGAACGCCGCGATCGCCGCGCGCCTGGTGATCGGCGTGGGCGCGGTGGAGAAGAACGTGACATCCATCTTCCAGAAACTCGCCCTCGACGACTCCGGCACCGACCACCGCCGTGTGCTCGCCGTGCTCACCTGGCTCCAGCGCTGAGCACTCGCCCTCGCCAGGTAGCGCAAAGTAGCCCTTGAGGGGCTCCTAGGGCACACTTTGCGCTACCTCGCGAGCCGCCTCCCTCGCTTCAGGCGCCGGTGCGGGAGAGGGCGCGGCCGAGAATCGCCGAGGAGAGCGCCTCCACGGGCTCGGCGGGCGCGGTGGGGTTCGAGAGCAAGGTGAAGTCGACCTCGCCGAGGTCGGGCAGGTCGAACTTGTTGCTCACCTTCACCAGGTCGTCGGGAATGAGCGTGTGCGGAAAAGCCGCCACGCCGATCCCCGCCCGCACGGCCGCCAGCACCCCGTTCACTTCGCGGGTGTTGCAGGTGATGCGCCAGGTGCGCCCTGCGGCCTCCAGTGCGTCGATCGCGAGCTGCCGGCTGATGCTCGGCGCCTGGTAGGCGATCATCGGCACCGGTTCGCCCGGCTCGATGATGGTCTTCTCCTCGGCGATCCACACCATCGTGTCGCGGCGCACCACCCGGCCGAGTTCCGGGATGGCGCCGTCGGGCGCATCCGGAATCTGCTTGATGAAGATGAGATCGAGGCGGCCGGCCTTCAGCTGGCGGTAGAGCGGCAGGCTCTGGTTGACGGTGAGCTCGAGGTTGATCTGCGGGTAGAGCTGCCGGAAGTGGCGCAGGATGCGCGGCAACTGGGTGATGGCGAGATCGTCGGCGGCGCCGAAGCGCAGGCGCCCGCGCATCGCCGACCCCGAGAAGTAGCTCGCGGCCGACGCGTGCGCCGCGAGGATCGTGCGCGCGAAGCCTGCCATGGCGTCGCCGTTGTCGGTGAGCGTCACCACGCGGGTGTCGCGCGCGATCAGCAGGCGGCCCGACGCGGTCTCGAGCTTGCGCACCTGCTGGCTGACGGTCGGCTGACTCAACCCGAGCTGGGCCGCCGCCTTCGTGAAACTGTGGGTCTCGGCCACGGCCAGGAAGGTGCGGAGGAGTGCGGGATCGAACACGGCGCATCCGTTCATCATTCGAAAAACCAATAGGACTTATAGCTCCAATTTAGTCTCGGAATGCTGCTGCCACCCCTACCGTTGTAGAAAGCGAACTATCTACCAGGAACCGATGTGACCGCGACACTGAACCAGTACCCCCAGACCGAACCGATCTCCGTCCAGAGTTCTCCGCCCCCGTGGCGTCACACCCTCGTCTCCCTCTCGGTGCGCAACTACCGCATCTTCGCTCTGACGAACCTCGTCGCGATGACCGCGGTGTGGATGCAGCGGATCGCCCAGGACTGGCTGGTTCTCGAGCTCTCGGGCAGCGTCGCGGCGGTGGGTGTGACGGTGGCGCTGCAGTTCGCGCCGATGCTCGTGTTCGGCCTGGTGGGCGGCGTGATCGTCGACCGCTATCCGAAGCGGGTGCTGCTCATGATCACGCAGACCGCCGCCGTCTTCACCAGTCTCACGCTCGCCATCCTCACCCTCACGGGCACGGTGCAGGTGTGGCACATCTATGTCGTGGCTGTGGTGCTCGGCTTCGTGACCGTGATCGACAACCCGGCGCGGCAGGTGTTCACCAACGAACTGGTGGGCCCGCGGTATCTGCGCAACGCGATCAGCCTCAACTCCTCGATGTTCCAGCTCGGCGGGCTGATCGGGCCGGCCGTCAGCGGGGCGCTGCTGGTGGCGGTGGGTGCGGGCTGGTCGTTCGGCATCAATGCCGTGGCGTGTGCGCTCGTGGTGTTCGCGCTCAGCAGGCTGCGGGTGAGCGAGCTCTTCCCGGCCCCGGTGGCTCCGCGGGCGAAGGGGCAGCTGGTCGAGGGCATCCGCTACGTGCGCGGCAAGCCCGCCATCCTCTGGACCATCGTGATGCTCGCGGTGCTGGCCGTCTTCTCACAGAACATGCCGGTCATCCTCGCCGCCTACGCCAGCGACGTCTTCGACGCAGGGCCCGGCGGATACGGCCTGTTCAACACCCTCGTGGCCGTCGGCGCCCTGACCGGCGCGCTGCTGTCGACGCGGCGGCGGGTGGTGCGGCTGCGCACGGTGATCGGGCTCGCCGGTGTGTACGGGCTGCTGCAGGCGGCGAGCGGATGGATGCCCAGCGAATACCTGTTCGGTGCGGCCCTCGTGCTGGTCGGGTTCGGGTGGCTGATGTTCATCACCTGCGCGAACGCACTGGTGCAGATGTCGTCGAACACGGCGATCCGCGGACGGGTGATGTCGCTCTACGTGCTCGTGCTGCTCGGCGGGCAGTCGATCGGCGGACCGGCCATGGGCTGGGTGGTGGAGCACTTCGGCGCGCACGTCGGGATGGTGCTCTCGGGCGCGGTGCCGGCGCTCGCCGCGGCGGTGATCGGCCTGCTGATCGCGCGACGCTCGCGGCTGCGGGTGCGGGTGAGCCTGCGGCGGCGGGACCCGCTCGTCGCGATCGTGGGGAGCTGACCGGCCCGCTTCCCCGTGTGCCCGATTCGTCGATCCGCACGGTTTCGCGGAATCCGTGCCCTCGATAGCGCGAAAACGTGCGGATGAGTGCGGCTGCGCGTGGGTGCGTGGGTGCGTGGGTGTCAGCCGAGGGCGCGCACGATGCGCATCGCCCAGCGGTGGCGCGCGAAGCGGGCGAGCGACGTCTCGCCGCGGCAGAAGCGCACGAAGTAACGGGCGCCGCGCCGGGAGCGGAGCATCGCGTGCACGAGGCCGCGGTGCCGTTCGAAGGCGGCGAGGACGGCGGCTCCCGCGCGCATCTCGGCCCCGAGCTCGGCATCCACCCGCGCTCCGTAGGCGGCGAGCGGATCGGCGGATGCGGCCGCAGTTGGGGTCGCGGATGCGCTGCGCGGGACGGCTGCGGTGGGGGTTGCGGGTGCCGTGGGGGTGACAGCTGCCGTGGGCGGAACCTCCGCATTGGGGGTGGCGGGTGCGCTGCGCGGGGCGGCTGCTGTGGGGGTGGCGGGTGCGGTGGGCGGGAAGTCTGCCGCGGGCGTGGTGGACGTGCCGAGGCGCGCAGCGGACGCGGCGGCCTGGCCGGCCCAGGCGCCGGAACGCAGGGCGAACGAGATGCCCTCGCGCGTCCAGGGCTCGAGGAGCCCCGCGGCGTCGCCCGCTACGATCACCCGCCCGCGGCGGAGCGGCGAGGTGCCGGTGCGCCACTGCGTGAGGTGTCCCGAGGAGTGCAGCGTCTCCGCCCCGGCCAGCCCCAGGTGAGCGCGCCAGGCGGCGAGGTAGTCGCGCGTCGCATCCGGAGCGCCCTTGCGCTGGATCACGCCCACCGTCAGCGAGTCGCCCTTCGGGAACACCCAGGCATAGCTTCCGGATGCGCCGCCCCAGTCGAGATACACGGTGTCGCGCCACCGGGTGTCGTCGGCGGGCATCGCGACCTCGTCTTCCAGGCCGAGGTCGATGCCACCGGGCACGACGCCGACGTAGCGGCCGATGCGACCTCCCGTGCCGTCGGCACCGATCACGACGCGGGCCCGCACGGTGCCGGCGCTGGTGCGCACGGTGACGAGCTGATCGGATTCCGCGGGCACGGTGCGCGCATCTGCCGGGCGGGCGGCGTCGCCCTCTGCCGGGCCACGTGTGGCCGGGGCGCCCGCATCCGTGGCAGCGGCGGTCACGAGGTCGGCCGAGCCCTGTGCGGATCGGGCCCGCGCATCCGGTGGGTCGCGGTCGTCGGCGGCCGGGCCATTCCTCGGTGACCGGCCCGGTGCGGGAGGCGGCCCGGCCGGCGCAGCGAGGGGGTCGCCCGGCTGGGTGATCTCGCGCACGGCGATGCCGTCGACGAACCGGGCTCCGGCATCCTGAGCGGCCTCGACCAGGGCCTGGTCGAACTCGATGCGGCGCACCATGGCGAGGTACGGCTCGGGTTGCCGCAGGCGGAACGGGCGGCGGAAGCGCGAGGTGACGAGCGAGTCGGCGACACGGGACTCGATCGTCGCGCGCGCCCGCTCGGGGATCAGCCGCAGCGACTCGCCGAGGAGCCCGCCGCCGCAGGTCTTGTAGCGGGGGAAGGGCGCGCGGTCGAGCAGGAGCACGGTGGCGCCGGCGAGGGCCGCGGTGCGGGCGGCGGTCGAGCCGGCGGGGCCGGCGCCGACGACGAGCACGTCCCACACGGTGTCGATCCAGTCGAGCGCAGGCGCCGGGTCGACCCCCGGTCGAGACGCCGGTTCGGCGCCTTCGATATTCACCGGTTCGGGAGCCGCTGCGCTCTCCGGTTCGGCCGCCGGACCGGGGTGCTTCGGGGTGGCGTGCTGGTGGATGGGCGCGACGTTGCGTGGGGCAACCCGCTGAAGGGTGGGCGCGGCGTGTTCCGCGGCGGCCTGACCGTGGATGGGTGCGACGTCGTCCGGGGCAACCCGCTGAAGGGTGGGCGCGGCGTGTTCCGCGGCGGCCTGACCGTGGATGGGCGAGGCGTCGTCCGGGGTGGCGTGCTGGTGGGTGGGGCCGGCGGGTTCCGGGGCGGGGTGCTCGGGATCGCGGGCCATGGGTTCAGGCTATCGCCGCTCTCCGAGTTCACGATGCTACGGTCGCTGCATGCTGAGGCTCGCCGACATCGCACCCGAGAGCGTGCTGCTCGCCGGGGCCGGTCGTGCCATCCTCCTGCAGATCGCCTACCCCGCGATCGGCTACGGCGTCGCCCGCCACAGCGACTTCGCGAACCGCCCGATGGACCGTCTGAACGCCACCCTGAGCTACATCTACGCTCTCGCCTCCGGATCGGACGACGACGTGCGCCTGATGCGCCGCGCCGTCAACCGGGCGCACGCGGGGGTGCGCAACCCGCCGCGCGCGTCGCCCTCCTCCGTTTCCGGAGGAGCAGTTGCGCATGACCGGGGTGGGGAGGGTTCGTCGAGCGCTCGTCCTCCCGGGAAGAACGACGCCGGAGAAGCGATGGACATCGGCGATGCGATGGGCGGCGGCGCGCCTCCGGGTGACCCGGTCTCCGGCGCACAGGCGGGAGTGCCGGCATCGGAGAACCCCCATCCGGCCGATCCGCTCTACGACGCCTATGACCCGCACCTGCAGCTCTGGGTGGCCGCGACGCTCTACGACACGGCGCTCACCGTGTACCAGACGGTGTACGGCCCGCTCGACGACGAGTCGGCCGACCACGTCTACCGCGAATACGCCCGGCTCGGCACCACACTGCAGATGCCCGCCGAGCTGTGGCCGGCCGATCGGGCCGCCTTCCGCGCCTACTGGACCGAGACCGTGGCGACGCTGCGGGTCGACGACACGATCCGCGGGGTGGCGGATGCGCTGTTGCGCGCCGAGAAGGCCCCGCTGCCGATCCGCGCCGCAATGCCCGTGGCTCGGCTGGTCACTGTCGCGCTGCTGCCGGAGTCGGTGCGGCGGGAGTACCGCTTCGCCTGGTCGCCGCGCCGCGACCGGAAGTTCGCCCTCGTGGTGCGCTTCGGCGCCCCCGTGTATCGCGTGCTGCCCCGCGCCCTCCGGCGCTGGCCGCAGCGGCACTACGTGTCCCGCATCCGCACCACCTACGCCTGACCCGCCACCGCCCTCGCATCGATTCGCCAAGACACGCCGCAACGGCTCGGTGCGGAGCGGCGTGTCTTGGCGATTCAGCGCCCGGCCGGCGCCGGGGACGTCGCGGGTGCGTCGTGCGCGGTCGAACGCGCGTGCCAGCGGCCGCGGCGGTGCTCGATCTCGATCGGATGCGCGAAGCAGGCGGTGATGTTCGCCGTGGTGAGCACATCCGTCGCACGGCCGATGGAGGTGATGCGTCCGTCGGCGAGCAGCATCGCGTGGGTGGTGCTGCGGGGGAGCTCCTCGAGGTGATGCGTCACGAGCACTGACGCGAGGGCCGGATGGGCGATCCGCACCCGGTCGACCGTGTCGAGCAACTGCTCGCGCGCAGCGACGTCGAGGCCGGTGGACGGCTCGTCGAGCAGCAGCAGTTCGGGGTCGGTCATCAGGGCGCGCGCGATGAGGGTGCGGCCGCGTTCGCCCTGGGACAGGGTCGTCCACGGCTCTTCGGCCTTGCCGTCGAGGCCGAGCAGGTGCACGTAGTCGTTCGCCCGACCGAGCTCGGCGGTTGTGGGCTCCCAGCGCGGCACGAGTTCGACGGTGCCGGTGACACCGGTGAGCACGACGTCACGGATGCTGAGCGCCGATGTGAGCGGATGCCGCGGGTTCACGTGCCCGATCGACCGCCGAAGCCGCTGCAGCTCCACCCGTCCGATGCGATGGCCGAGCACGAACACCTCGCCCGCCGTCGGGTGCTGCAGCGCGCCGCAGAGGCTGAGGATGGTGCTCTTGCCGGCGCCGTTCGGCCCGATCAGCGCCCAGTGCTCACCGGGATGCACGGCGAAGTCGATGTCGTCGAGGATGACGCGCCCGTTGCGCACGAACCGCACGTCGCGCAACTCGAGCACGGCGGCGGCACCGGCGTCCGCGATGGAGTTCATCCCCCCATTCTGTCCTCCCCCGCGCAGGCCCCCTGTCGTCGTCAGTGCTCGGGCGGACGATGCGCGTTCGGGAGGACGCCCCGTCCTCCCGAAGGTCGACCTGCTGCCGTATTCCTCCCGAGCATCGACGTGTGTGGGCGGCAAGACCTCGACACCCCTTCTTCACCCGACGGACGGACAGCGGACACCTGCGACCGCGACAGTTCGGGCATGACTGCCCGCGTGGGTTCCGGACTCCTGATCTCCGCACTGGTGGTACTCGCGTGCTGGCTGCTGGTCGGTGCCGTGAGCGCGGCGGCCGAGCCGCGGGCGGGAGCGGATGCCTGGTCAGGCACGGGCGAAACCGTCGCCGCGCCGCTCGTGCCCGGCGGCGGCACCGGCGCCGGTGCCCGGGGATCGAGCGACGCCGACGCCGCATCCGGGACCGGCGGGGCGGGCGGCCCGAACGGGACCGGCGCACAGGACGGGACGGGCGCGACGGGAGGCCTGGGCGCGACGGGCGGCCCGGGCGGCCCGGGCGGCCCGGGCGGGACGGGCGGGACGGGCGGCCCGGGCGAGACCGGCGGCCCGGGCGCGACGGGCACCTCGGGCCCTTCGGCGAACCCCGGCACCCCCTCCGTCACCCCCGCGCTTGCCGCAGTCGACCCGGTCTGGGCCGCCGGTGTCGCCCAGGCGACCGGCATCCCGCAGCGAGCCCTCATCGGCTACGCCGGTGCCGCACTCTCCCTGCAGCGCGAACAACCCACGTGCTCCGTGGGCTGGAACACGATCGCCGCACTCGGCTGGATCGAGTCCGGCCATGGCACCCACGGGGGCTCGGCGATCGGCGTGGGCGGCCCGAATGACGGCGTGACGACCCCGCGCATCCTGGGCCCCGCTCTCGACGGCGGCGAATTCGACGCGATCGACGACACGGATGCCGGGACCCTCGACGGCGACCCGGATGGCGATCGCGCGGTGGGCCCGATGCAGTTCATCCCGTCGACCTGGCAGACCTGGGGCGCCGACGGCAGCGGGGACGGCGTGGCCGATCCGCAGCAGATCGACGACGCGAGCCTCGCCGCCGCCCGCTACCTCTGCCACTACGGCGATCTCGGAGACGCCGGCACCTGGCGCACCGCCGTCTTCGCCTACAACCACGTGGAGAGCTACGTCGACTCCGTCGCCGCCACCGCGAACCAGTACGCCGCGCAGGCCGCCGCGGTCTCCGAGACCTCGGGGGCCGGTGGATGACCGACGACGAGCACGCGAACGACGGTCTGGTCTCGGGGCGCTTCCGGCTCGGCGGGCTGCTCGGATCGGGCGGGTCGGCATCGGTGTATCAGGCGCTGGACGTCGAAACGGGGGAGACCATCGCGCTGAAGGTGCTGCATCCGCACCTCTCGCGATCCGATGCCGCGCGTGATGCGTTCTTCGCCGAGGCGCGAGCGGCCGAGGTGCTGCGGCACCCGAACATCGTCGCCGTGCGGGGCGTGGGCGTGCACGAATACGGCAGCGACCCCCTGGCCTGGATCGCGCTCGAACACGCGCTCGGCACGAGCCTCGCCGAACTCGTCGATCGCGAGGGCCCGCTCACGTTCGGCGACGCCCTCGCCGTGGCCGATGGAGTGCTCTCGGCCCTGGCCTACGCGCACGCTGCCGGGCTCATCCACCGTGATGTGTCCCCCGCGAATGTCATGGTGGCTCGCGATCCGCGGGGCCTCCTGCGCCCCTCGGGCGTGCGTCTGGTCGACTTCGGGCTCGCGGACGCCGCGGGTCGCGCCGCTGTCGGAACCGATGTGCTTCGCACCCCTGCTCCGGCATCTGTCACCGGGGCAGGCACCGCCGACACCCCCACCGGCGGCGTGCTCGGCAACGTGAACTTCCTCTCGCCCGAACAAGCCCGTGGCGACCCGGTCGACGAACGCGGTGACATCTACCAACTCGGTGCCATGCTGTACTTCGCTCTCGTCGGTCATCCGCCGTTCGTGCGCGACGATCCCCGCGCCGTGATGCTCGCTCACGTCCAGGCGCCTCCGCCGGTGCCGTCGGTGGCGCGCCACGGAACACCGCGCGCGGTGGATCGCATCGTGGTGCGCGCCCTCCTGAAAGACCCCGGTCTGCGGTTCGAGAGCGCCGACGAGATGCAGCTCGCCGTGCGCACCGCGGCCCGCCACCTCGGTGCGTCGTCGCCCCCGGCGGGTGCGGATGCCCGTGTCGGCCTGTCCGCCGATGGTGACCCGTCACCGCGGTCCGGGAGTGCAGCCGATGCGAAGACCATCGTGTTGTCGCGCGCCGGCGCCCGTAGCCGTGAACGCACGAGTGCCGTAGCGCCGGCCGACGCGTCGACACGCCGGGCGGGTGTCCGCCCCGTTTCGCTCGCGTACAGCGGAGCGGGAGCACCCGACGGGCCGGCAGTGCTGCGCTCCGGGTCACCGGTAGTTGGCGCATCGGCAGCCCCCCGAGGCCGCTTCGGGCTCTGGATGATCCTCGGGCTCGCCGCGAGCGTCGTGGTCGTGGCCTGGGCCCTCGCCTCCGGCACCACCCCGCCGCCGACCCAGGCCGCTGGGCCCGAGTCGGCCGATCCGCCGCCGGTCTCGGCCCCTGCCACCTCCGCGCCGCCAGTGCCGCAGACCTCCGCGGCACCTCTCGTGCGCGTTCCCGAACTCGCCGCCGGCTCGCTCTCGGCCGCCCGCGACGTGCTCGCCGCAGCGGGCCTGATCGTCGGCGTCGTCACCCCGGAGAATTCGGCCCTGGCCGCCGAGACCGTGCTCGCGGCCGACCCCGTCAGCGGCAGCGAGCTCGCGGCAGGGGGCACGGTGAACCTGGTCGTGGCGTCCGGATCGAACGTGGTTCCGCGCGTTGCCGGATCGGCGCAGAACGACGCGGTAGCCACCCTGCGCAGCGCTGGATTCGAGACCCTCGTCACCACCCGCGCCGACGATGCCGCGCCCGGCACCGTGCTCGGCAGCTCACCGTCCGACGGCACCGTGGCGCGTCTGGGCACCACGGTGAGCGTCGTTGTCGCCGCGCCCCGGCCTCCGGCCGGCACCCCTACGAGCACTCCGACATCCACCCCGACCTCCACCGCCACGCCCGATCCCACCTCCACCGCCCCACCGCGCCCCCCGAGCGAGGGGTGAGCCGGCCTGCCGCGCCCGTCTCTCCACGCCGCGGCTACGGCCCCTTCAGCAGCACACCCCCGGCCGTTCACCTGCCGCGCCGAACATCAGGCCCATGGTGGGTGGCCCGTGACCGAGAAGGACGTCTTTCAGACGATCGACGACGTCTTCCTGGAGAACGAGCGCACAGAACTGCTCGCCCCGGTCGGAGGCGACGGGGGCGACGGCGGCACGGATGCCCCGCGCAAGCGTTCCCTCCAGTCGCGTCGTTCCCGCTCCGACACCGTCTTCCAGACCGTCGCGTTCGCGGCCGGCGCGACCACGGTCGGCATCATGCTCGCGGTGGGTCTGTTTCTCTCGATCCGTGCCGGCTCGGCCTTGCAGGTCGCCGGGATCTCGTTCCTCTTCACCCAGGAATGGTCGCCTGAGACGGGGCACTTCGGTATCGCTGCCGTGCTCTTCGGCACGGTCACCATCGCCATCATCGCCCTCTGCGTGGGCTTTCCGCTCGCGCTCGGAACCGCCCTCCTGCTCTCCGAGGTCGTGCGCGGGCGAGTGCGCTCGTTCCTGGTGTCGCTGGTCGACCTGATGGCCGCGGTGCCCAGCATCGTCTTCGGCCTCTGGGGAGTGTTCTTCCTGCAGGCGGCGATCGTGCCGGTGGCCGAATGGATCTCGACCTACTTCGGCTGGATCCCCTTCTTCGCCGTCACGGGCGATGACGGCGCGCGACTCACCGAAGCCAGCGCCTTCACCTCGAGCGCGTTCATCGCCGGCATCGTCGTGGGTCTCATGGTGGTGCCGACACAGGCATCCGTCATGCGCGAGGCCTTCTCGCAGGCGCCGATCGGTGAACGCGAGGGCGCATTCGCGCTGGGAGCGACGCGGTGGGGCATGATCGCCACGGTCGTGCTGCCCTTCGGCCGCGGCGGCATCATCGGCGGCACCATGCTCGGTCTCGGCCGGGCGCTCGGCGAGACGATCGCGGTCTACATGATCATCTCGCCGCTGTTCAGCATCAACTGGCAGGTGCTGAAGACCGGCACGAACTCGGTCTCGGCCCTGATCGCCCTGCGCTACGGCGAGGCCAGCGAGTTCGGCCTCTCGGCCCTGATGGCCGCGGGCCTCGTGCTCTTCCTCATCACCCTCGTCGTGAACTTCACCGCGTCGTCGATCGTGGCTCGGTCGCGTTCCGGCGCAGAGAGCCTGTGACCCGATGACCACCACCTACGAAGCGCCCGGTTCCGCCTCCGCCCCCGGCGGGCCCGATGCCGTCACCGCGGTCGTCGCCGCCGATTTCGAGACCGACGAGTACGAGGCCGACTTCGGCGGCGAAGCGCCCACGCGCATCCCGTCATCGGAGGGCGTCGAGATCGGCCCGCGCCGAGGGGTGCGCTCGGCGACCCTCGACGAACGGTTCAACATCGTCGGCTCGCTCGCCGGCGGCATGGCCCTGGCCACCCTGCTCTTCGGCTGGATCAGCCCGCTGACGGGCGTCGTCGGATGGTTCGTCGTCGCGTACCTGGCCTTCATCGGGTTCTACATGCTGCTCGTGTCGATGCGGTCCGACTTCCAGGAGGTGAAGGATCGCGTCGCGACCGTGCTCATGGTGAGCGCCGGAGTGATGCTGTTCGGCGCCCTCGTCTTCATCGTCGTCTACACGCTCATTCGCGGGTCGGAAGCGCTGCCGTACGTCAACTTCTTCACCCAGACGATGGAGCTCACCGGACCTCTCGACCCCCTTTCGTCGGGCGGGATCCTGCACGCGATCGTGGGCACGCTGATCCAGATCTCGATCGCACTCGCCATCACCGTGCCGCTCGGCATCGCTACGGCCGTCTTCCTCAACGAGGTGGGCGGACGCTTCGCCCGCTTCGTGCGCACCATTGCGGATGCCATGACCGCCTTGCCGTCGATCGTCGCCGGTCTCTTCGTGTACGCGGCGATCATCCAGCTGTTCACGCATCAGCGCTCGGGATTCGCGGCGGCGCTCGCGATCACGGTGATGATGCTGCCCATCGTGATCCGTGCCTCTGACGTGGTGCTGCGGCTCGTGCCGGGAAACCTGCGCGAGGCCTCCTACGCCCTCGGCACCACGCGATGGCGAACCGTCTGGCACGTCGTGCTGCCGACGGCGCGGTCGGGTCTGGTCACGGCCGTCATCCTGGGCACCGCCCGCGGTATCGGCGAGACCTCTCCCGTGCTGCTCACCTCGGGCATCACCGCGGTGATGAACGTCAACCCCTTCGAGGGGCCGATGATCTCGCTGCCGTTGCAGGTGTTCGATTTCGTGCGCTCGCCCGAGCCCACGATGATCGCTCGCGGCTTCGGCACCGCGGCGGTGCTCATCCTGCTCGTGCTCGGCCTGTTCATCGTCGCCCGCGTGATCGGGGGCCGTGGCCCAGGCCAGCTCTCCGACCGCCAACGCCGCAACGCCCAGGCAGAATCGCTGCGCGACCTGCAGCGCATCACGATGCTCGACGACCGGATCTACGCGGGGGACTACCCGCCCGCACGCGCGACGCAGAACATCGTCTCCACCGCCCCGAAGCCCTCCGACCCCGAGGAGACCTCCCTGTGACGCCGAAGATCCGTGCGGCCCGCGCCGTGCTCATGTTGCTGGCCACCGCCTTGCTCGCGGTCGTCGCCACCGGAACAATCGCCGCCGCGCCCGCCCAGGCGGCGGACATCTACGAGAAGATCTCGGGCACCGGCTCCACCTGGTCGCAGAACGCTCTCGACCAGTGGCGTAAGAACGTGGCAGCGAACTACGGCATGGTCGTGAACTACTCCGGCGTCGGTTCGTCGGCGGGCCGTCAGGACTTCATCAACGGCACTGTCGACTTCGCGGTCAGTGAGATCCCGTTCCAGCCGAATCCGGAAGACGGGTCACCCCCCGAGGTTCCGAAGACGGGTTACGCCTACATGCCCATCGTGGCCGGTGGAACCTCGTTCATGTACAACCTCAAGATCAACGGCAAGCGGGTGACGAATCTGCGCCTCTCGGGCGACGTCATCACGAAGATCTTCACCGGCATCATCACGAAGTGGAACGACCCGGCCGTGCAGGACGACAATCCCGGCCTCGCGATGCCCGACCAGTCGATCGTTCCGGTGGTGCGCTCCGACGGCTCGGGATCGACGGCGCAGTTCACCCTCTGGATGTCGAAGCAGTACCCCGACCTGTGGTCGTCCTTCTCCGGACGCACCGGCCTCACCTCGCAATACCCCGCAACGGCGGCCATGAAGTCGCAGAACGGCTCGCTCGGCGTCGCAGGCTATGTCGCTCAGGGCTACGGTGAGGGCGCCATCACCTACGTGGAGTACTCCTACGCCAAGAACTCCGGCTTCCCGGTGGCCAAGGTGCTGAACAGCGCGGGCTACTACGTCGAGCCGCGTGCGACATCCGTGGCCGTTGCCCTGATGCAAGCCCAGATCGACGAGAACCCGAGTTCGCCGGACTATCTCACCCAGATTCTCGACAACGTGTACAACAACGGCGACCCTCGGTCGTATCCGCTGTCGAGCTACTCCTACATGATCGTTCCCACTCAGGTCGCGGGCATCTTCACCGAGGAGAAGGGGAAGACGCTCGGTGCGTTCGCGCGCTACATGCTCTGTGAGGGTCAACAGCAGGCCGACACGCTCGGCTACTCGCCACTGCCCATGAACCTGGTGCTGGCCGGGTCGACGCAGATCAGTCGAATCCCGGGCGCGGGGGCGACCGGTATCGACGAGAACTCGTGCAACAACCCGACCTTCAGCCCGGGTGACTCGCCGAACAACAACCAGCTGGCCATCACGGCGCCGCAGCCGGCGGACTGCGACAAGAAGGGATCGGGCTCGCAGTGCACCACCGGCACCGGCGGCGCCACCGAGAACACCGATCCGACCGGAGCCGCGCCCGGTGGCGCAGCTGCCGACGCGGGCGCTTCCGCTGCCGGCGCCGGCACTGGTGCCGGAGCCGGAGCGGCAGCCGCATCCGGGGGCTCTGGTGGGGCCGCTGTCTACGACGAGAACGGGGCACTCGTCTCCGGTGGCTCGGCGGTGGCAGGCGCGGCTGTGTCGAGTCCGTTCACCCTCCCCGACCCGGGGATGGGGCCGCAGCAGTGGCTGATGGTGGCCGCCGGAGTGCTACTGCTCGCCGCCGTGATCGTGCCTCCGCTCGCCTCTCGACGCCTGAAGCGCGGCGGCGGCGGTTCCTGACGTACCCCGTTCGCGGGGCGTCGGCGAGCCGCGACGTCAGCGCGAAATCTCGGAGGGAAGTCTCCTTCCTGCGCTGTTCATCCCATCGACACCGAGCGCCCATACCTTGGCGTCGTTCTCAGGAAATCCGCTGGATTTCAGCTTGGAGTCTGCTGTGTCTCGTGCCGCCCGCCATCGCCGGAAACCCCGGCGTCAGTGGTTGGTCTCGTTGGCCGTCGGAGCGGTCACGGGACTCTCCGTGGGCTCACTGCTCGTGCTCACGGGTGTGACCGATCCGGGAACGCCCGCTCTCGCGGCCGACTCGTCCGTCGTCACCGTCTCGGCCAATCAGCAGGACCTCGACCTCGAGTCGGCACCCATGCCCGACCTCAGCGTGACCGTCTCCCAGACGCGCGACCTGCTCGCGCAGGGAATCGAGGTCAGCTGGACCGGCGGTGTGAAGTCGGAGGTGCCGAGCGGACAGACCGGCGGCAAGAACTTCCTGCAGATCATGCAGTGCTGGGGCGACGACCCCGAGAACCCGGGTCAGCCGGATCGCACCACGTGCCAGTACGGCGGCTTCAACACCCCCGGCGCCACCCGCGACTCCACCATCAGCGACGACAAGAACGTCGCGGAGCAAGACGTGAAGTACACCGCCTACGGCTCGGACTTCATCAACCCCACGTACACCTCGATCCCGTTCAAGTCGAAGACCGGAGTCACCATCGCCTCGGTGGTCGACGGCAAGAAGGTCGACGTCGACGTCAACACGAACCCCTTCTTCACCCGGCTCACCTCCAACGAGGTGTCGTGGGCGGGCTCCGGATCCAACGGCGAAGGCTCCGTGAAGTTCGAGGTGCAGACCGCCACCCAGGCGTCGGGCCTCGGCTGCGGGGCCCCCGTCACCGGTGCCGGCAACGTCATCACCGGGGCATCCTGCTGGCTCGTCATCATTCCCCGCGGCACAGCCGACGTGGGTGAGAACGACGTGCTCAAGTCGGGGTTGCTCTGGGACAACTGGAAGCACCGCCTCGCGGTGAAGCTCGACTTCCTGCCCGATGGAGCCCGCTGCACCATCGGCGCCAAAGAGCGCCAGCTCTCGGGCAGCGAGCTCGCCTCGGTGGCCATCGCGTCGTGGCAGCCCACGTTGTGCGGCGCCAAGGGCGGCGCGGTTTACAGCACGATCACGGGAGCGGAATCGGATGCCGCGCTCGCGGCGAACGGCACCACGGCGGCGCCTCTCGCGCTGACATCTCGCGCGCTCTCGACGCCCGACGTCACCGACAAACTCACCTACGCTCCGATCGCGTTGACCGGCATCTCGGTCGCGTTCGCCATCGACCGGGAGCCGAACGCCCTGGGAGAGGTGCCCGACGACGCCAAGGCGCGGGCGAGGCTCCCTTTTTCGTCGATGAACCTCACGCCTCGCCTCGTGGCGAAACTGCTCACCAGCTCCTACCTCGACTCGTTGCCGACCGGCGCATCGAAGGAGCATCTCGGCTACAAAGGCCCGGCCGACGCCGGACACAACCCGCGCAACATCACCTACGACCCCGATTTTCTCGCGATCAACGACGAAGAATGGGCGTATCAGTCGATCAACGCCCCGTCGCTCTCGGATCTGATCGCACCGCAGGGCCGCTCGGATGCCGCGTGGGCGCTCTGGTCGTACGTGATGAGCGATCAGGATGCCGTCGACTTCCTCTCCGGCGTACCCGACCCCTGGAAGATGACCGTCAATCCGTGGAGTTCGCTCAACCCGGATGTCTACAACGCCGTCTCGGGCGGAGTCGGCGCCCCGCTCACCTTCCCTCGAGACGACTTCCCGAAGGCCGATCCGACCGAGCAGCCGGTTGCGGCCGACGGCGCGGCCTCGGTCAACTCCGTGACGTGGCGCCCGTACACCAACGACCTCTCCACGAGCGCCTATCTGGTGCTCCGCGGCGACGGGCAGGTGCTCGGCGCGTGGGACCCGGTGGCGGCGCCGCCGAAATACACCAAGACCAGTCGTAGCCTCACCGGTCTGCAGCGGGTGATCGGGCTGACCGACACCGGCGCCGCGGCGAAGTACCAGGTGTTCGAGGCGAAGCTGCGCAATCCCGCCGGAAAGTTCGTGGCCCCCGACGACACCTCGCTCGCCGCCGCCGCTGCCGCCATGACCGTCGACCCCACCCAGTCGCAGGTCTATCGATTCGATCCGGGCTCCGATCAGGCGAAGGCTGCAGAGAACGCCTACCCGCTCGCTGTTCCGGTGTACGCGGCCGTGAACAAGGAGATGAGCGATGCGGCCCTTCGGGCCGACTACGCGAACTTCATCATCTACGCCGCCACCGCCGGTCAGGAACCCGGCACCGGGTTCGGCCAGCTCCCGGCGGGCTACGCGCCGATTCCGCAAGGGTGGAGCGACCAGGCCGTCTCGGCAGCCGCCGTGATCGCCTCCGGCAAGTCGACGACGCCCCCGACCACTCCGGCCAAGCCCGCCGCGACCACGCCGCGAACGGTGACGGCGCCGCCGGTGCCCGCCGCGCCTGCGCCGCCGGTGAGTGCGCCGGTGTCCGACCCGTCCGCATCCGGGGGAGCCGCGGCGGCTCTCGTCGGCAAGCCGACCCCGGCCGATCAGAAGCTCGGTGCCATCTCGGGTGCCGTGCCCCTGGCGATCCTCGCCGGGCTCCTCGCGGCGGTCGCCGTGCCGTTCATCACCCGCATCAGGAGACGACTCTGATGCCCCACATTCTTGGACCCGTCAACGCCGGGGCAGATCCCCGCCGGTGCACCAAGTCGAAGCAGCCGCGCCGCGGACGCTCGGAATCACATCCTGAAAGGATCACTCTCCCGTGAAGATCAAGAAGGTAGTCGCCCTCGGCGCAGCCCTGGGCGTCGCGCTCGCAGGCGTCGCGTTGGCCGCTCCGGCCAACGCCGAGCCGGTCTCGAACAGCTACGTGCTGGTCGGTTCCGACACGCTGCAAGACTCCATCAACGCTCTGACCAACGGCACCAACGTCAGCGGTTCGGTCGTGCGCACCACCGCTGCCGGCGCCACCCTTGGCAACTACGACGCGTTCGGCTCGTCGGTCATCCAGACCAAGCCCAACGGCGCCTACTTCGGCCGCCCCGCCGGCTCCGGCGCGGGCGTGACCGCGCTGCGCGCCTCGATCACCGGCAACCCCTACACTCCCAACCCCAACCCCGCCAACGTTCCGGCACGCGTCGTCACCGGTCAGATCGACATCGCCCGCTCGTCCAGCGGCCCCGGTTCGAACGCGAACTCGGCCGGTCTGCTCTCCTACGTGCCCTACGCCCGTGACGCCGTGGCGTACGCCTACAACGGCTCCAACTCCGACCTCGCCGCGCTGACCACCGCTCAGCTCAAGCAGATCTACGAGTCGAGCACTCCCGTCGTCATCGGCAGCACCACGGTCAAGCCGCGCATCCCGCAGAGCGGCTCGGGCACCCGCAACTTCTTCCTGAGCGCAATCGGTGTCACCACCCTCGGCTCGACCGTGACCGATGCCAACGGCACCACCCCGGAGAACGACGCGAGCGTGCTCGCCGCCGACGAGATCATCCCGTTCTCGGCCGCCAGCTGGATCGCCCAGTCGAACGGCGCCACCGGCCTCAACACCATCACCAACGCCAACGTCAAGCTCGGTGCGCCCAACGGCAACGCTGCATACACCGGCACCGGCAACGCGCTCGTTCCGAGCGACGCGTTCTACGCCTCGAGCTTCGGCCGCGACACCTACCTGGTGGTCGAGTACAAGCGAGTCAACTCGAGCGACCCGGCCTACGACCCCAAGCTCGCCGCCCTGCTCAACCCGGCCAACGCGACCAGCCTCACCAACACCGGAACCTTCGCCAGCACCGCCGGCGCCGTGAAGCGCAAGTTCGGCTTCCTGGCCCCCTCCTCCGCAACCCCCATTCGCGCATACACCACCCTGTAGCGCTGAGAAAACCAGAAACGGATCGTAACCACATGTTCAAGAAGAACGCTCTCCGCGTCGCGATGGTCGGCGTCGTCGCCGGCACGATCATCGCCGTCTCGGCCGGCGCGGCCAACGCCGCGGTCGACCCCACCACGGGCTCCAAGGGCCCGCTCTACATCGCCGACGCCAACGACGGCTCGCTCTGGCCGGTCACCACGCCGGTGCCGTTCAGCCAGGCCGTCATCGCCCGCGCCAGCGACACCGACCTCGCGGCCGTGTTCGTCGGGTCGAACGACTCGACCGGGGTGGAGACCTTCATCTCGCCCCGCGGTCAGGAGACCAACCCGAGCGCCTGGCTCGCCTACGCGCCCAACGACTTCATCCAGGGCACGAAGAACGTCAGCTACCCCTCGATGCGTCTGGACGACAACATCAACGGGTCGCTCACCGCGGTCAAGGCCGGTGGCAACTTCTCGGTCGGCTTCGCGTTCATGAAGAACAACTACCTGAACGTGTCGGCCGATGGTGCGTACTTCACCAACATCACCGTCACCCCGGGCACCGGCGGCGCCGACCCGACCTGGGAGTTCGCGGTTCCGAGCACCACCGTGCCGGAGCAGCCTCCGGTCGGTTCGGCCGAGATCAACCTCCAGGCCACCACCATCGGCGCCGTCGACGGCACGCTCAACCTGGTCGCTCCCACCGTCGGCACCGCCAAGATCGAGAACCCGACCATCGTCGGCGGCCTCTCGACCTCCACCGGTACCCTCGGCGAGTTCACCGTGCAGGACACCCGCGTCGTCTCGCACCCGGGCTGGACCGTGACCACCAAGGTCGACCCGTTCGTGAACGCTTCTGACGCTTCCAAGGTCATCGCGAACACGCAGCTCGGTCTCGCTCCGGCAGCCGCCGCGAACTTCACGCTGAACCCGCTCGTCACGCTCGCCAACCCGCAGGTCGCTGGTTCGGCGAACTACGGGGGAACCGGGGCTGTGTTCGCCCAGGCGGGCAACACGAGCGCGGTGCCGGAGTCGAAGTTCAACGCCGCCCTCACGTTCGTGGCCCCCGCGAACATGCCGGCCGGTACCTACAACTCGAAGCTCACGCTCACGCTGACCTCGAAGTAGCACCGAGAGGGGGGTCGCGCAGCCGCGCGGCCCCCCTTTTTGGGGTGCCGGATGTCTCGATCCGAACCTCCTCGTTCACACCTCCTTCATCTCCCTGCTGCCGCTTCGCCAACTCCTCCTGGATAAATCAACTGTGCCTCTCATCCCCGCTCTGGATCGTCTGTCTCGACGTGTCGTCGCCGTCGCCCTGATCGCCGCAGCCCTCACCGGCGGCCTGCTCGCGGCCTCGCCCGCCGCCTCCGCTCAGGCGGACGACACCGACGGCATCTCGGGTGCACCCTCCACCGAGACATCGGCCGACGGCCGGAGCCGCTTCAGCTACCAGGCGGCCCCGGGCCAGCAGCTCACCGACAACTACATCGTGCGCAACACCGGCACGACACCCAAGACCATGAAGGTGTTCGCCACCGACGCCTACAACACCGAAGACGGCTCGTACGGTCTTCTCGACACGGGTGTCGTTCCGACCGACGCGGGCACCTGGCTCACGTTCGACGGCGGGGCGACGCAGCTGGACATCCCGCTCGACCCCGGTGCATCCCAGGTGGTGCCGTTCACCCTGAACGTTCCGGCCGACGCCGCTCCCGGCGACCACGCGGCGGGAATCGTGATCTCGGTCACCGGCGCCGAAGGGCAGATCCTGGTCGACCGCCGCGTGGCTACCCGGGTCTACGTGCGGGTTCCCGGCGACCTCCAGCCGGCCCTCACCATCTCGAGCATCGCCGCCGACTACCACGGCGAACTGAACCCGCTCGACGGCAAGACCACCATCACCTTCACGGTGCAGAACACCGGCAACGTCGCGCTCGGCGCGAACATGCTGGCCGGTGTGAACACCTACCTCGGCATCGGGGTCGCGGCCCAGGTGCGCCAGGAGCTGTCGGAGATGCTTCCGGGCAGCACCCGCACCATCACGATGACGGTGCCCGGCACCGGGCAGTGGGGCTACCTGAATCCGTACGTCATGATGCAGCCCACCGTCGACGAGGAGGCGCTCGACCCGGGGCCGCTGCCGACCGTCAGCCGCGACACCATCACCTTCGCGGTGCCCTGGCTGCTGCTGGTGCTGCTGGTCATCGTCGCCGGCGTCTATTTCTTCATCCGTCTCCGTCGGGCACGCGACGAGAAGACCGCGCGGGACTGGATCGCCTACACCGAGGCGGAGGCCCGTCGCAAAGCGCGCGAGCAGGCCGAGCAGCGGTCGACGATCTCGAACGGCTCGTGATGCGCCCGTCGAGAATCCTCGCCGCCGGTCTCGGGGCGTTCGCGCTCGTCGGTCTCGTCGCCGTCGGTCTCGGCACCGGCTCGTCCGCGTACGCGGCCGACGACGTGCCGCCCACGGGTGTCAATCTGCAGGTCACCGTGGTGCCGGGTTCCGGGGGGACGAGCAGCCCCTCGCCGGCTGCGAACACGCCCAACCGCACCACCACGACGACCGAGGGCGGTTCGACCGTCACCAGCGGGCCCGTCTCGGCCCCCGCGCTCGGTGACGACGAATACAGCATCGGGGGCATCCTCTACGTCTCCGGCCTGAACACCGAATACCGACCGTCGATCGATCCGCTCGGTGGTGAGCTCAGCGCGCAGTTCACCGTTCGCAACGTGTCGAGCTCCATCATCGACAGCACTGCGCGATTCTGGGTGACCGGGCCGTTCGGCAATGAACTCGGTTCCGTCGACGGGGTAGCCGTGAACGGCCTCAAACCGAACGAGAAGGTGGTCGTGCAGTCGACCCTCACCGGTGTCGGCCAGTGGACCTTCGCGACGGCGCACTACACCCTCACCCCGCCGGCAACGGTCGACGGCGTCGCCCTCGAGCCGATGACACGCGATACCTTCGTGTTCCTGCCGCCGTGGTTCCTGCTGGCCCTCGCGGCGGTGGCCGGCGTCGCGTACGTGATCGTGAGGATCGTGCGTGATGGCAGCGCATCCGTCGCGCCCGCCGGAGTCGGCGCCGCTGCGACGCAGGAGTCGACCGCGTGACCAGCACGACGGAGGCGCCACCGCCCGCGCCACTCATCGGCGGCGGCGCATCCGTTGCTCCTCCACCGGCACCGCCGAAACCGCCGCGCATGCCCAAGCGCATGCCGCGGTCGATGGTGCCGCTGGCGCCGCTCAGCCAGTCGCAACTGCTGCTGCGAAGCTGCCTCGCCCTCGTCGCCGCCGTCCTGCTCGCATTCGCGGTGAACCTGATGGTGCTCAGCCACCTGCAGCACCTCGTTGCGCAGCAGCAACTGACCGACGCGTTCCGCGCCCAGCTCTCGGCGGGAACGGCGCCGGTGAGTGAAGGCGCGTTCGACGACACCCTGCTGCCGGATGGCGCGCCCGTGGCCTTGATCCAGATCCCGGCGATCGGGGTCAACGAGGTCGTCGTGGAGGGCACCACGAGCGGTGAGCTCACGAGCGGCCCGGGTCATCGGCGTGACACCGTACTGCCCGGTCAGGAGGGCGTCAGCGTCATCATGGGCCGGGCGGCCGCCTACGGTGGGCCGTTCAGTCGCATCCAGGAACTCGCGCCCGGCGAGACCTTCACCGTGCTGACCGGCCAGGGCGAGCAGAAGTTCGAGGTGATCGGGGTGCGCTATGCCGGCGACCTCGCACCGCCCAGCCCGATCGCGGGCGAGAGTCGGCTGATCCTCGAGACCGCCCGAGGCGCCGCGTTCATCCCCACGGGTGTCGCTCGCGTGGATGCCCACCTCGTCTCCGAGACCGAACCCGCCGGCGCGCGGCAGAGCAGCTTCCGCACCCTGCCGTCGCAATCGCTCGAACTCGCCACCGACACCAGCACGGTGTGGGCGCTCGTCTTCGCGCTGCAGTTCTTCGTGATCGCCGAGATCGCCGCGGTGTGGTCGTACCGGCGCATCGGCGCCCAGAAGATGTGGGTGGTCTTCGTGCCGGTGATGGTGCTCGGCGGTCTGCTCATCGCCGATCAGGTCACCCGACTCCTCCCCAACATGCTGTGACGACAGCGGAACGGACAATCATGAGCGACAGCCCCACCGACGTGCCTGCTCCAACGGCCGAGGACATCACCACTGTCATGCCTCCGCTCAGCCGGCGGGAGCAGCGGCGCATCATGAAGGGCGCCGGTCCGCGCGACTGGGTGCCGCCGACGGTCGCCACGCATCCGGATTCGGGGATGCCGCTCGCGCCGGGTGCACCGGGCGCTCGCCCGTACGCCAACGCCGACCAGTACGGCGGCGCGATTCTCGCCACGCCCCAGGGGCAGCAGCAGGTCTCGGGGGCCGAGTCGGCGCGCAGCTTCGAGCAGCAGCTGCTCGCCGTCGACGACCGGCCGCCGCTCGCGGAGCTCGACGCCCAGAACATCTCGGCCTGGTTCGGCGACCATCAGGTGCTCGACCGGGTCTCCCTCACCATGCCCGCCGGGGTCATCACCTCGCTGATCGGGCCGTCGGGATGCGGCAAGTCGACCTTTCTCCGCATCCTGAACCGGATGCACGAACTCATCCCCTCGGCGAGCCTCGCCGGCGAGGTGCTGCTCGACGGGGAGGACATATACGACCCGTCGCGGAAGCTCGTCGACGCCCGCAAGCACATCGGCATGGTCTTCCAGAAACCCAACCCCTTCCCGGCGATGTCGATCTACGACAACGTGCTGGCCGGGCTGAAGCTCACCGGAACTCGCGCCGACCGCGACCGCCGCGACTACCTCGTCGAGACCTGCCTCACCAAGGCGGGGCTCTGGAAAGAGGTGCGCGACCGCCTACGCGCTCCCGGCGGCGGGCTCTCCGGCGGCCAGCAGCAACGCTTGTGCATCGCCCGCTCGCTCGCCGTGACGCCGAAGGTGCTGCTGATGGACGAGCCCTGCTCGGCGCTCGACCCCACCTCGACCCGCGTGATCGAGGAGACGATGCTCGAGCTCGTCGACGACGTCACCATCGTGATCGTCACGCACAACATGCAGCAGGCGCAGCGGGTGTCGACGCAGTGCGCGTTCTTCCTCGCCGCTCAGGGACAGCCGGGGCACATCGTGGAGCACGGCAGCACCGAGGCCATGTTCTCGAGCCCGATCGATTCGCGCACGTTTGATTACGTGAACGGGGTGTTCGGGTAGCGGAGACCGTACCGCTTCGCCGCTTTTCGGGCTCGCCCGGCCTTCGGCTGGGCGGGCCCTTTTTGCTCGCGCCGCCGCTTCTGCGGCGCGAGGCGACATGTTCGGGTGAGGTCGCTGACGCGGCCTCGCCCTCACCCTGGGTCGTCTGAGCGCGGCCCGCGGCTTTCGGTCCTCGGGGCGGTGTATTTGACAGGGTCGCGGACGCGGCCTTGGCCTCGCGCTCACCCTGGGTCGTCTGAGCGCGGCCCGCGGCTTTCGGTCCTCGGGGCGGTGTATTTGATACGGTCGCGGTCGCGGTGTTGGGCTCAGTTTGGGGTGTCTGGGCGCGGCCTGCGGCTTTCGGTGTTCGGGGCGGCGTTCTTGACTCGGTCGATGAGGGTGCGCCATGGGCCGGCGCTCTGCTCGGCGACTCGCGCGTCTCGCTCTTCGTCCGTCGGGAGGAGGACGCGGATGGTATAGACGAATCGGTCGACACCGCCACCGATCGGGGCGGTGTCGAGAGCGTCCGGCGGGTCCCAGGGGCAGGACTCCACGAGCGACAGCCAGGAGTCGACATCCGACTCCTCCGACGCGGTCACCGTCCAGGTCGGACCGATGCCGGCGATCCCACCCGAGCGCGCCACCGTGATCCGCAGCTCCTGTCCGCCGCTGTCGTGAGCGGGGTGGATGCTGCCGCCGGCCGTGTCGGAAGACCGGGCCGCTTCCTCGGGGCCGGTTGTGTCGTCATCCTGGGGTGTCATCGCTCCTCACGCCCACGGTACGCCATGCCCGGTCGATCGCCGAGAGCTCGGCCGACTCCTCGCCGAAGCGCGCTCTCGCGGCGCCCATCGTGGCCTCCGCGAACTGCTCGAAGGTCGACCGCGGGTCGAGCGGCGCGGCGAGCCCCACGACCGTGTCGTACCAGACCTGGCCCGCGCGTTCCCAGGCGAAGCCGCCGAGCTCCGTCGCCGCGAGGGCGAAGGCCCGGTTCGGGATGCCCGAGTTCAGATGCACCCCGCCGTTGTCGTCTCGGGTGTCGACGTAGCCCGCCATGTCGGCCGGCTGCGGATCTCTCCCGAGCACGTCGTCGTCGTACGCGGTGCCGGGCGCGATCATCGAACGCAGCGCGCGCCCCTCGACCGCGTCGGTGAAGAGCCCCTCGCCGATCAGCCAGCTCGCCGCATCCGCTCGCTGCCCGAGCTGATGCTGCTCGACGAGCGCACCCAGGACATCGGAGAACGACTCGTTGAGCGCTCCCGACTGGCCCTCGTAGATCAGCCCGGCCGTGAACTGCGTGACGCCGTGCGCCAACTCGTGCCCGATCACCGAGAGCGACGCCGTGAACCGGCCGAACACCTCGCCGTCGCCGTCGCCGAAGACCATGCGCTCGCCATCCCAGAAGGCGTTGTCGTAGTCGCGCCCGTAGTGCACCGTGGCCAGCAGCGGCAGACCCGTGCCGTCGACCGAATCGCGGCCGAACGCCTCGAGCAGCAGCGCGTGCGTCGCGCCGAGCCCGTCGAACGCCTCGTTCACGGCCACGTCGTCGACCGGCGCATCTGCCTCTCGCCGCACCTCGCGCCCCGGCAACGTCTCCGTGTTGCCGGCGTCGAAGACGGTGCGGTCGACCACCGCGGCGGTGACGGGAACGGCCAACGCCGACGGGGGAGTGGCGGGGCTGCGATCCGCTGCGTGCTCCCGCTCCAGCCGCAACGGCGGATCGGCCAGCAGCGACCGGCGTGCCGCCTCGGCCGCTCTCGCCATGCCGAAGGAGTCGGCCTGGGCGATGCGCGCGAGCAGGTAGGGCGGCACGATCGACCGCGCGCGGAGAGGCTGGGGGAGGGCGGAGAAGGCTCGCGACGAGGTCGGCATGTCTCGACCATACGTCGGGCCACCGACACCGCACCGCGATGTCCGATTTCCGCTAGAAGGTGTCGGTGGCCCGTGTGACAATCGACCCATGGACTTCGACGAGCGCTACCGGATCATCGCCTCCCGCGACCCGCGATTCGACGGCCAGTTCATCACGGCGGTGCGGTCCACCGGCATCTACTGCCGCCCGAGCTGCCCGGCCCGCACGCCGAAGGCGGCCAACGTCACCTTCTACGAGACCAGTGCTGCGGCACACGAGGCAGGCTACCGCGCCTGCAAGCGCTGTCTGCCGGAAGCGGTGCCCGGCACCCCGGCCTGGAACCTGCGCGACGACCTCGCCGCCCGCGCCATGCGACTGATCGGCGACGGCGTGATCGAGCGCGAAGGGGTCGACGGGCTGTCGCGCCGCCTCGGCTACTCGTCGCGGCACCTCACCCGTGTGCTCAGCCAGGAGCTCGGCGCAGGCCCCCTCGCGCTCTCGCGGGCGCACCGCGCGCAGACGGCGCGCACGCTGCTCACGTCGACGGATCTGCCGATGGCCGACATCGCCTTCGCCGCCGGGTTCACCAGCATCCGGCAGTTCAACGACACCGTCGGAGAGGTCTTCGAGTCGACGCCCACCGAGATCCGGGCGCGGCAGGCCCATACCCGGGCGGCGACACCTGGGGCGATCGAGCTCGCCCTGCCCTATCGCGAGCCCTTCGACGCGGCGGGCGTCTTCGCCTGGCTGATGGCGCGGGCGATCCCGGGCATCGAGATCGCGGGCCCCGATTTCTACACGCGGTCGCTGGCACTGCCCGGCGGCCCGGCCTGGTTCACGGTGCGGCAGGATCGCGGATCGCGTCTGCTGCTCGACGCCCACCTCACGGCGCTCGGCGACCTGCCGGTGCTGGTGGCGCGCATCCGCCGCCTCTTCGACCTCGACGCCGACCCGGTGGCCATCGACGCGGCCCTGACGGCCGTCGCCGCCAGGGCGGATGTCGTTTCGGGCGAACCTGCGTCGCACGACGCCCGTATGCGGGCTCGTTCGCGCGCACATTCGCCCGAAGACACGACGGGCACGGCCGCGGGCGCCGATTCGGGAGGAGGAGCGTCGCACGCAGCTCCTCCCGAAATCGCTACAGGCGACCTCGAGGGCGCGCGCGGAGCGCTCGCTGCCCGGGTCGCCGCAGTGCCCGGCATCCGTTTGCCCGGTGCGGTGGATGCGCACGAGATGCTCTTCCGCGCCATCATCGGGCAGCAGATCACCGTCGCCGCCGCGCGCACCATGCTGCACCGGCTCGCCGTCGCGGCCGGCACACCCCTCGAGACCGCCGCAGCAGACGCCGACCGCCCGACGGGTGCGGGTGCGCGCGCCGCGAGCGTTCCCACGCTGCTCTTCCCGACCGCGGCCCAGATCGCCGCGCACGCCGGATCGGTGCTCTACGGCCCGCGTGCCAAGATCGCGACCGTCGTCGCGGTGGCCGAAGCCCTCGCCTCCGGTGAGTTGGAGATCTCCTCGGGCGATGACGCGGCCGAGCTGCGCCGCCGGCTCACGGCTCTGCCCGGCATCGGCGACTGGACCGCCGGCTACCTCGCCATGCGCGTGCTCGGCAACCCCGACATCCTGCTCACCGGCGACGTGGCGGTGCGGTCGGGTGCCCGGGCGCTCGGATTCCCGGATGCGCCGCGCGAGCTGGCCACCTGGGCCGCCGACTACGCACCCTGGCGCTCCTATCTCTGCCTCCACCTCTGGGGAGCCGCGGCCGATGCCGCCGCGGCCCGCCGCTCCCCGCCCCGCACCCGTGCAGCCGCCGACGCGTCCATCGACCGTCGGTCCCCGCTCCGCGCCCGAGCCGCAGCCGGCGCCCCGCAGGGCGCTGCCTCCGTCGCTCCCGAGCGCGCCGAGCCCGCGCCCGCCGAGCCCGCGTCGGCCGCCGTCCCCACCCCCACCACCTCCGTTGCGCCGCCCCGCCGGCGTCGCGCATCCACCCCGACGACCCCTCACGAAGGAGACCACCCCATGACCGCCACCATCCAGTTCGTCGACACCCCCGACGGCCGGTTCGGCATCATCGCCGACGAGGAAGGGCGCGTGCTCTCCTCCGGCTGGACCGCCGACCCCGAAGCGCTCGTCGCGCGCCTCACCCCGAGCCTCCGGCCCACGTCCCTCGAAGCCGGCACGGTCGCCGCGGCCGAGGCGGTGCACGCCTACTACGCGGGCGACATCCACGCGATCGACGACGTCGCCGTGGTGCAGAAGGGCGGCGAGTTCCACATGCTCGGCTGGGAGAAGCTCCGCGAGATCGAGCCCGGCAGTCCGCTCACCTACCAGGAGTTCGCGGCGGCCCTCGACCGCCCGAGTGCGGTGCGTGCCGCGGCGAGCGCGTGTGCGCGCAACGCCCCCGCCTTGTTCGTGCCGTGCCACCGCGTGCTCCGCAGCGACGGCTCCATGGGCGGTTTCGCCTGGGGCGTCGAGGTCAAGCGCTCCCTCCTGGCGCGCGAGGCAGCCTGACCCTCCGCTCACTCGTCCCGAATCGGCCCAAGAGACGCGTTGTGGGCCGATTTGGGACGAGTCGGGCCAAGAGTGCGCGCGAGAGGATTCCTAGGCCAGGAGTTCGCGCACCCGGGGGACGACCTCGGTGCCGTAGAGCTCGATGCTGTGCAGGAGCTTCTCGTGCGAGAGGCCGCCGTTGCCGTACTTGAGGTCGAAGCGGTCGATGCCGAGCGTCTTCACCGTGTTCGCGATCTTCTGGGCGACGGTCTCGGGCGAGCCGACGTACAGCGACCCCTCGGGTCCGGCCTCCTGCTCGAAGTGACCCCGCCCCATCGGCGACCAGCCGCGCTCGCGGCCGATCCGGTTCATCATCGCGGAGTAGTGCGGCCACAGTTCTTCGCGGGCCTGCTCGTCGGTGTCGGCGACGTGCCCGGGGGAGTGCACGCCGATCGGCTGGCGCCCGGTCTCGAACTGGTCCTGCGCCCGCTGGAACAGGTCGACGTAGGGTGCGAACCGCACGGGGTCGCCGCCGATGATGGCGAGCATCAGCGAGAACCCGTAGCGCGCCGTGCGCACCACCGACTCGGGGCTGCCGCCCACGCCCACCCACGTCTTCAGCAGACCGTTCTCGACCGGCGGATACACGCTCTGCGCCGTCAGCGACGCCCGCTTGGCACCCGACCAGGTCACCGGCTCCTGCTTCCGCACCTCGGCGAAGAGGTTGAGCTTCTCTTCGAACAGCTCCTCGTAGTCGGAGAGCTCGTAACCGAAGAGCGGGAACGACTCGGTGAACGAGCCGCGGCCGAGGATGACCTCCGAGCGCCCGTTCGAGAGCGCATCCAGCGTCGAGAACCGCTGGAACACCCGCACGGGGTCGTCGGAGGAGAGCACGGTGACGGCCGAGCCGAGGTGGATGCGCGAGGTGCGGGCGGCGACGGCTGCCAGCACGACCTCGGGGCTGGTCACCGCGAAGTCGTTGCGGTGGTGCTCGCCGAAGCCGATGAAGTCGATGCCGAGCTCGTCTGCCAGCACGCCCTGCTCCACCAGGTTGCGCAGCACCTGGGCGTGGGGGAGTGGTGTGCCGCTCTCATCGGACGTGACGTCGCCGAAGGTGTCGAGTCCGAGCTCGAGCTGCTGTGCCATGGGGTGCTCCTCATCCGTCGCCGCGAGCCGAGGTTCCGGCGCGCTTCATGCGTTTGCATCAATTGTCGTCGCCGATGCCGACGACGGGATGGGGTCCAGTATTCCGTGAGTCGCGCCCGAGCGCAGGCGGCTCCGAGCGCGCCTCAGACGGGGTCGGTTCCGGGGCCGGGGCGGGTGCCGACATCCGCCAGGTCGAGGATGCGCCCCTCGGCCGTCGTGAAGCGGAGTTCGGCGAGTTCGCCCGAGCCGGCGTTTTCGTAGAGCACGGTCGGGCTCGATTCGCTCGGCCGATGCCGGTCGCCCCAGGCGGCGAAGGCGGCCATGACGGGCAGCAAGTCCCGGCCGGCCGGGGTGAGCACGTACTCCTCGCGCTCCCGTTCTCCCTCCTCGCGGTAGGGCCGGCGGGACAGCACGCCGTATTCGACGAGGGTGCCCAGGCGGTTGGCGAGGATGTCGCGGGCGATGCCGAGCGAATCGGTGAACTCCGAGAAGCGCGTGCGGCCCCGGAAGGCTTCGCGCACGATCAACAGCGTCCACTTCTCGCCGAGCACCTCGAGGCTGCGCGCAATGGAGCAGTTGAGGTCTTTGCCGAGCAAGGCGGTCATGTGAGGCATTCTACCCCTGAGTAGGAAGTTCGGACTCAGGATGCTAGGTTTGGTTTCACAACCGAGAAGGAGCATCCATGTCACTCACCACGTTCGACTCCGCCGTCGTGCTGGTCACCGGCGCCAACGGCGGTCTGGGCACCGAGTTCGTGCGTCAGGCCCTCGAGGCGGGCGCCGCCAAGGTCTACGCGACCGCGCGCACGCCGAAGGAGTGGGCCGACGATCGTGTCGTTCCCCTTCAGCTCGACGTCACCGACGCCGCGTCGATCGCCGCCGCGGCCGCCGCCGCGAACGACGTGACGGTCGTGGTGAACAACGCGGGCATCGGCGGGGGCTCCGGCATCGCCACCGGCACGGACGCCGAGCTCCGTGCCATGTTCGACACCAACTTCTTCGGCGCCGTCGCCGTGGCGCGCGCGTTCGCACCGGTGCTCGCCACGAACGGAGGAGGCGCACTGCTCAACGTGCACTCCGTGCTGAGCTGGATCGGCGTCGCCGGCGCCTACAGCGCGGCGAAGGCGGCGCTGTGGTCGGCCACGAACTCACTGCGTCTCGAACTCGCGCCGCAGGGCACCCTCGTCACGGGACTGCACGTGGGCTGGATCGACACCCCCATGGCCGCGCACACCAGCGACCCGAAGAACGACCCCGCGGTGGTCGTGCGCGACTCCTATGCCGCCCTCCTGGCGGGAGAGTACGAAGTGCTGGCCGACGAGCTCAGCGCCTCGGTGAAGCAGGGCCTCTCCGCCCCCATCCTCTCCCTCTACCCCCAGCTCGCGAGCTGACGCGCCCGCTCCGCCTCACTCCCGAGACGTCACTTTCCGCGCCATGTTCAGGCCTTTCGCGCGCACAGTGACGTCTCGGCGTCGTCGGGGGGCACTCAAGCCTCGAGGGTGAACACGAAGTAGGGGCCCTCGGCGTCGTGCAGGATGCGTGCCTGGCCCCGGAAACCGGCGAAGTCGCCCGTTCCGGTGCCCGGCACGATGTAGCCGAACGCCGACGGGTCGCCCGGATGCTGCAGGGCGCCGTGGTGCACGGTGACCGAGCCGGATCGCCCGTCGTCGAGGGTGCCCGTGATCCGCTCGGCGGCGAGGTAGCCGCGACCCGACTCCTCCTCACCCGATGAGACGAAGTGCGCCACGCTCGACCCGACGAGCCCCGCGGTGTAGGACTTGCGCATCGTGACGGCGCCCACCCAATCGGCGGGCGCCGTGTCGTCGGTCGCGAGCCCGGCGAGCTCGGCCGGATCCCAGCCGGTGACCGAGAAACGGGCGGTGATGGTCTCGTGTTCGCTCATGGGTCCAGGGTACGGATGCGCTGCCCGCGTGCGCTTGAACATTCGCGTCAGCGCGGCATCCGTCCGTGGTCGGGCCCGCGCGCTCCGACCCTGAAGACACGCCCAGCGTCTCTGGTGCGCCGCCGCCGAAACCGTCAGGATGGAGGCATGCCCGGTCTCGAGAACCTCCCGCCCGCGATCGCCGACTTCTTCGACGCCACGAACCGGTCCGACACGGAGCGCTTCCTGGCGGCGTTCTCCGCCGACGCCGTGCTCGACGACTGGGGCCGCTCGTTCCATGGCCGCGACGGCATCGCCACCTGGAACGAGAACGAGAACATGGGTGTGCAGAGCCATTTCGAGGTGGAGGGCTTCACGGAGAACGACGGCGTCTACGCGGTGGCCATCAAAGTCACCGGCAACGGCTACAACGGGGGCGGGACGATGGCGTTCGCGCTCGAGGGCGACCGGATCGCGCGGGTCGACATCACGGGCTGACCGGCCCGCGACATCCATCCGCTCGAAACACGACCGGCGGAACGAAGCACGAAGCACGCCGCACGCACAGAAACAGCACACAGAGAAAGAGGCACGATGACCGGCACGATCGTGGTGGGGTACGACGGCTCTCCGTCGGGCAAGGTGGCCCTCGACTGGGCTCTGCGCCGGGCGGAGGCCACACAGCACGACGTCGACGTGATCTACGTCGCCGACACCTCGTGGGATTCTGAGGCGTTCACGGCAGGACCCCTGCTCGAGCAGCACGGCGAACTCGTGCTCGGCAAGGCCGCGTTCAACGCCGATACGAAGGCGCCGCACGTGACGGTCACGTCGCGGGTGCTCTCGGGCAAACCGGTCGACGTGCTCTGCGCCGAGGCGGAGCGCATCGGGGCCGACCTGCTCGTGGTCGGCACCTACCGCAAAGACGCCTACGAGCGGCTCACCACGAGTGCCGTGAGCATCAGGGTGGCTGCCGCGGCGAAGGTGCCCGTGGCCGTCGTGCCCGATCTGCCGGTGGTGCATCGCGCGGGGGTGATCGTCGGAATCGACGGATCGGATGCAGCCGCTCACGTGCTCGAGACGGCCATCGCCGAAGCCGCGCGGCTCGGCGAACCGCTGCACGTCGTGAGCGCCTGGACCGTGCCGCCGCTCTCGATGCCCGACTTCACCGACGGCTCGGAGCTCTACGACGCGCTCGAGGAGCAGGCGCGTCATCGTGTCGAGACGACGCTCGCGCAGGTCGACCCCGATCATCCCGACGTCGAGATCGACACCAGGATCGAACTGGATGCGCCCGCCGCTGCCCTCATCAAGTCCTCGAAGGAGGCGTCGCTGCTGGTGATCGGCAGCCACGGCCGTCGCGGCCTCAGCCGCTTCCTGCTCGGCTCGGTCTCCCACGACGTCCTCCTCAACGCCCCGTGTCCCGTCATCGTGCTGCGGGTGCAGTGATTCCCGCGATGCGCGGCCTGCGGTCGCGCATCGCTTTTTGCTCGCGCCGCCGCTGCTGCGGCGCGAGGCGACATGTTCGGGCGAGGTCGCTGTCGCGGCCTCGCCCTCACCCTGGGTCGTCGAGCGCGGCCCGCGGCTTTCGATCTCGTGTTCCTCACCCTGGGTCGTCGAGCGCGGCCCGCGGCTGTCCGTCTCGTTTGTGCGCTGTGGGCGAATAACCAGCCGGCCTCGGGTAGGGCTCCAGTCTTGGCCCGATATCGTTGTCGGGTGTCCGACAGCCCCGCCGCCCGCACCCCCTACGAGGTGCTGGGGGTCGACCCCGCCGCGGGCGACGACGAGCTGAAGCGGGCGTACCGGCGGCTGCTGCGGCAGACGCATCCCGACACCGGGGGAGACGCTGCGCTCTTCGTGCAGCTGCAGCACGCCTGGGAGCGGGTCGGCACGCCCGAAGACCGTGCTGCCTACGACCGTGGCCAGGGCGCCCGCACGATGGCGCCCGGCGGCTACGGGAGCGGCGAGGCGCACGCGGCGGGCGCATCCGGGTCGGCGTCGACGCCCGGCGGTGGCTTCCAGTCGGGTTTCCGCACCGGCCGCGCCGCGAGTTCCTCGGTGCGGGCGCGCAGCTACGGGCATCCGGGCGGGCAGGAACGCGAGCACTACCTCACGCTGCTGCGCGAATGGGTGGGCCGCGGCGCGAGCATCCCCGATCCCTACGACCCGGCTCTCGTGCGGTCGGCACCGCGGGAGATCCGCGGCTGGCTGGCCAAGGCGATCGCCGAGGAGGCGACGGCGGGCATCGTCGGCACGCTCGGCATCGGCTACACCATCTGGAACAACGTGCTCACCGGCCGCACCGCCGGCGGCGTGGCCGAGACCATCGATCACGTCGTGCTCGGTCCGGCCGGCCTGTTCGCCATCCAGTCCGAGGACTGGGGCGGCGAGGTTCGTCTGCACAAGGGCGAGATCGTGGGTGACGGCGTGCACCGTGACGAGGAGCCCCTGCACGAACTGAGCCGCGGGGCGCGCTCGCTCGGTCGTTCGCTGGGCGTGAAGTTCACGAATCTCGTCGTGGTGGTTCCGGATGCGGCCCTCGCCGAACCGATGCACGTCGTGCAACGCGGGCGGCTGGCCGGCGCGATCGTGGTGCGCCGATCGCTGCTCCCGCAGCTGCTGCGCAACGGCGTGGGCACCGCTGACCGCGCCAGCATCGATCGGGCGTTCGAGCTGCGGCCGCGCTTGCAGAGCGGCATCCGTCTGGCGTGAGCTGTGTTTGGTGCCCGGCCGTCAAGGGTTCCGCCACCCATTCGCCAAGAATTGTCGGTATGGGGGCTTGCGTTGCGGCGTGTCTTGGCGATTCGATGCACGGCGCAGCGCCCGCGCAGCAACCAGCCAGCCCCCGAACGAGGGGCGAGACGTGAGCGGTTCTCAGGCACTAGGGTTCGAGCAGCCCGGCCGAAGGAGCCCCATGGACAAGCCCGCCCTGCGCGAACGCCTGCGCTACCGCTTCGACGACTGGATGTCGCGCGGCACCGTCGCCCTCATGCTCCTCCTGGGTGCCGCCACCGCCGTCTTCGTCATCATCCTCGCCGTCGTGGTCTACGTCGTGCACGCCTACCCCGACGACGCCTCCTCGGCCGACTTCCTCGACGTGCTCTGGGGCAACCTGATGCGCACCCTCGATCCCGGCACGATGGGCGGCGACTCGGGGTGGGGTTTCCGCGCCCTCATGCTCGTGGTCACCATCGGTGGCCTGATCATCGTGGCCAGCCTCATCGGCATCATCTCCGGCGCCTTCGACAGCAAGGTCGAGGAGCTCCGCAAGGGCCGCTCCCGGGTGCTGGAATCCGGTCACACCCTCATCCTCGGCTGGAGCCCGAAGGTCTTCTCGATCGTGAGCGAACTCGCCATCGCGAACGAGTCGCGCGGCCGCAGCGCCATCGTGGTGCTCGCCGACCGCGACAAGGTCGAGATGGAGGATGCGATCCGCGCCGAAGCGGGAAAGACCGGTCGCACCCGGGTGATCTGCCGATCCGGCGACCCGATGAATCTCAACGACCTCGAGCTCGGCAGCCCGCACGACGCCCGCAGCATCGTCATCCTCGCCTCCGAGGGCGACGACGACCCGGATTCCACCGTCATCAAGACCGCCCTCGCCCTCACCAACAACCCGCACCGCCGCGACGGCGACTTCCACATCGTGGCCGAACTCGACGACCCGGCCAACCTCGAAGCAGCCCGGCTCGTGGGCCGCGACGAGACGCACTGGGTGCTGGCGAGCGACCTGATCAGCCGGGTCACGGTGCAGACCTGCCGGCAGAGCGGCCTCAGCGTGGTCTACACCGAGCTGCTCGACTTCGGCGGCGACGAGATCTACTTCACCGAGCAGCCCTCGCTCGTCGGCCGCACCTACGGCGAGGTGCAGTCGGCGTTCGCCACCTCGACCGTCATCGGCGTCGCGAGCGGAGTCGACGCCGCCCCGGGTGCGCCCGCGCCATCCGTCGCCGTCAACCCGCCCGCCGACACGGTGCTGGCGCCCGGTGACCAGCTCATCGTGATCGCCGAAGACGACAGCACCATCGTGCTCGCCGCTCCCGTGGCGCCCGAGCGATCCGCCATCGTCGCGCCGCGACCGACCGAGGCGAGCCCTGAGCACACGCTCGTGCTCGGGTGCAACACGGGCCTGGCGATGATGCTCCGCGAACTGCGCGACTACGTGGCGGCCGGTTCCACGGTGCGCGTGGTCGCGACCGGTGAATGCCCCGAGCTGCCGGTGCTCGGGGGTCTCGACGTCACGGTGGAACGCGCCGATCCCACCAGTCGGCGCACGCTCGACGCCCTGGAGGTCTACCGCTACGACCACATCATCGTGCTGGCCGAGAAGGATGCGCTGCCCGCCCAGCGCGCCGACGCCCGCACCCTGATCACCCTGTTGCACCTGCGCGACATCGCCGAACGGAACGACGTCGACCTGAACGTGGTGAGCGAGATGCTCGACGACCGCAACCGCGAACTCGCCGAGGTCACGAACGCCGACGATTTCATCGTGAGCGAGAAGCTCGTGAGCCTGATGCTCTCCCAGGTGAGCGAGAACCGGCTGCTGGCCGAGGTCTTCGCCACCCTCTTCTCGAGCGAGGGCAGCGAGATCTACCTGCGACCGGCGGATTCCTACATCGAGCCCGGCATCGCGGTCGACTTCTACACGGTGGCCGAGGCCGCACTCCTCCGCGGAGAGACCGCGATCGGTTACCGCATCGCTGCCGACGCGCACGACGCCACCCGAGCCTACGGCGTGCACGTGAACCCGCCGAAGACCGCGCGCATCGCCTTCACCGCGGGGGACCGCATCATCGTGCTGGCGGAGAACTAGCTCTACACCACCAGCAGGATCTTGCCCACGTGCTCCGACGACTCCATCAGGCGGTGCGCTCCGGATGCCTGCGCGAGCGGGAAGCGCGCACCGATCACCGGGCGCACGCCGCCGTTCTCGACCAGGGGCCACACGTTCTCGCGCACGCTCGCGATGATCTCGGCCTTCTCCGCCGCCGGCCGGGCCCGGAGACTGGTGGAGCGGATGGTGCCCCGCTTCATCATCAGCGCGTTGAGGTCGAGACTCGCCTGACCGCCGCCGAGGCTGGAGATGTTGGCGATGCGCCCGTTCACGTTCAGGGCCCGCACGTTGCGGTCGAGGTAGTCGCCACCCACCACGTCGAGGATGACGTCGGCACCACCCGCTTCGTCCTTGATCCGCCGTACGAAGTCGTCCTGCGTGTAATCGATCAGGATGTCGGCGCCGAGCTCGCGGCACGCCTCGAGTTTCTCGGCCGACCGCGCGGTCACCGCCACGCGGGCCCCGAAGGCTCGTCCGAGCTGCACGGCCATGGTGCCGATCCCGCTCGATCCGCCGTGCACGAGCAGCGTTTCCCCAGCGCGGAGGTCGGCGAGCAGGAAGACGTTCGACCACACGGTGGCCACCACCTCGGGCAGCCCGGCGGCCTCGACCAGGTCGACGCTCTTCGGCACGGGGAGCACTTGACCGGCCGGCACCGCGACCCGCTCGGCGTACCCGCCGCCGCCGAGCAGCGCGCACACCCGGTCGCCGACCGCGAACCCGCCGTCTGCGGCGCCGGGCCCGAGTTCGGCGATCACTCCCGACACCTCGAGTCCCGGCCACGCCGGAGATCCGGGTGGCGGCGGGTAGTGGCCTTGCCGCTGCGACACGTCCGCCCGGTTCACCCCGGCGGCGACCACGTCGATCAGCACCTCGCCCTCGCCGGGCACCGGATCGGGCACCTCGCCGATCTCCAGAACGGATGCGTCGCCGGGTTCGCGGATCACGACTGCTTTCATGGTGATGACGGTACCGCGCTGGCTCCCGCGCCGCGCGGGCCCCCGGCAACAACACAGTTGCGGAGAAAGGGTGAGGGGTAGTCAAATAGCTCAATCGCTATCGAAGGAGATAGATCATGACCCGATCGACATATCCCGACGTGGAGATCCCCGCGGAGAGCGTCTACGAACTGCTGTTCGCCGACCTCGACGAGGCCGACCTCGACCGCATCGCCTTGGTCGACGGCACCTCGGGCGACGAGACCAGCTACCGGCAGCTGATCGCCCAGATCGACGCCCTGGCGGGCGCGCTCGCCGCGCGCGGCCTCGCGGTGGGAGACACCGTCGGCATCCTCTGCCCCAATGTGCCCGACTTCGCCACGGTCTTCCATGGCGTGCTGCGCGCCGGCGGCACCGCCACCACCATCAACTCGCTCTACACCGTCGGCGAGATCGCCAACCAGTTGACGAGCGCCGATGCGCACTGGTTGTTCACCCTCTCGCCCCTGCTGCCGCAGGCGGCCGAGGCCGCTCGGGCCGTGGGCATCGCCGACGACCACCTCGTGGTGATCGACGGCGCCGAGGGTCACCCCTCGCTCCGCGACCTCCTGTTCGACCGGGCGGCACCGCCCGAGGTGCATTTCGACCCGGCCACCCACCTCGCCGTGCTGCCGTACTCCTCGGGCACGACCGGGCATCCGAAGGGCGTGATGCTGACGCACCGCAACCTCGTTGCCAACGTGCTGCAGAGCGAGCAGGTCATCCCGCTCGGGCGCGACGACCGGGCGCTCGCCGTGCTCCCGTTCTTCCACATCTACGGGCTCACGGTGCTGCTGAACTTCGCGTTGATGAAACGGGCGGCCCTCGTCACCATGCCGAAGTTCGACCTGGCCGAGTTCCTCAGAATCGCGAGCACGCACGGCTGCACGTGGCTGTTCATCGCGCCGCCGATCGCGGTCGCCCTGGCCAAGCATCCGCTCGTCGACGACTACGACCTCTCGGGAGTCGACGTCATCTTCTCCGGTGCCGCCCCGCTCGACGGGGAGCTCGCCCGGGCGGTGGCGGATCGGATCGGCTGCACCGTCTGTCAGGGCTACGGCATGACCGAGGCGAGCCCGGTGACGCACGCCATTCCGGTCGACCGGCCCGACATCGACCGGTCGTCGATCGGGTTGGCGCTGCCGAACACCGAGTGCCGGGTCGTCGACCCCGCTTCGGGTCTCGCCGTGCGGGTGCCGCGAAAGGGGCCGAGTGCGCCCGGCGAGCTCCTCGTTCGCGGGCCGCAGGTCATGCGCGGCTACCTGCGCGACGAGGAGTCGACCGCGCACGCCCTCGACCGTGACGGCTGGTTGCACACGGGTGACATCGCGACCGTCGACCGCGACGGGGTGTACGCCATCGTCGACCGGCTGAAGGAACTCATCAAGTACAAGGGCTACCAGGTGGCGCCCGCGGTGCTCGAGGCGGTGCTGCTGACGCATCCGGATGTCGTCGACGCCGCCGTGATCGGCATCGACGACGACGACGGCCAGGAGGTACCGAAGGCCTTCGTGGTGCGCCGCTCCGAGGCGGAGATCGACGAAGAGATCGTGATGGCCTACGTGGCCGAGCGGGTCGCCGGGCACGAGAAGGTGCGCATGGTGGAATTCATCGAGGTGATCCCGAAGTCGACCTCGGGCAAGATCTTGCGGAAGGACCTGCGTTCGAAAGTGGGGCGGCACGCGGCCGTCGGCTGAGCGGTGGACGCGCGGCCTCGTCCGTGACATTGTGGACACTGTACACATCAAGGCCACGGCGACAGACACAGGAGAGACGATCATGCTCACCACGAAGCACGCTTTCAGCGGATTCAGCGTCGACGACATCGAGGCGGCCCGGGTCTTCTACGGCGAGACCCTCGGGTTCGACGTGAAGCTGAACGGCATGGGCATCCTCGAGATCACCTTGCCCGGAGGAGCGGCGGCGATCGCCTACCCGAAAGACGACCACGTGCCCGCGACCTTCACCATCCTCAATTTCGCAGTCGACGACATCGACGTCGCGGTCGACGAACTCACCGCTGCTGGGGTCACGATGGAGCGCTACGAGGGGATGCCGCACGACGAGAAGGGCGTGCTGCGGGGCAAGGCTGCGAACAGGGGGCCCGACATCGTGTGGTTCCTCGATCCGTCGGGCAACATCCTCAGCGCGCTCTCCGACTGACGGCCGTTTCGGGAGGAGCTACGTCGAACGACCCGCGTGCAAGCGCGTCGTCGTGTTCTCCTCCTCCCGAAATCAGCGCAATGAGGCGCGCAACTCGATGGTGGCCGGGTCGACCACGTCGTCGAACTCGTGATGGCGCTCGAGGTAGCCCGCCATGAACGGGCAGATCGGCACCGCCCGGAGGCCCGCCTCGCGAACCTGGCCGAGCACGCCGGCCATGAGGGCGCTGCCATAGCCGCGCCCCTCCTCGGCCGGGTCGATCTCGGTGTGCAGGAACACCCGCTGCTGGCCGCGGTCGGTGTACTGCGTGAAGCCGACCTGGTGGCCGTCGGCCTCGATGGTGTAGCGGTGCTTGTCGGGTTCGTTCCGGATGACGATCTCCGGCTGCTTCTCGTCGCTCATGGCTCTAGCGAACCAGACCCGCGCGCGAATCGCGAGCCCCGGGACGCACAGCGCCGGAGAACGTGCCGATCAACGCGCCCAGACCCCCGAGCTGCCCCGGCGATGGCTGCCCACGAGGTGGGTGTCGACGATGCCCGCGGCCTCCATGAGCGCGAACATGGTGGTGGGTCCGACGAAGCGGAATCCCTTGATCTTCAGCGCCGTCGACAAGGCCACCGACTCGGGCGAGGTGGTGGGGATGTCGGCGAAGGCCACGGGCTCAGGCGTCTCGGCGGGCTGGAACGACCAGATCAGGCCGGCCAGGCCGCCCTCCACGTCGGGGTCGTCGCGCAGCGCGACCGTGGCCCGGGCGTTGTGGATCGTGGCCGTGATCTTCGCACGGTTGCGGATGATCCCGGCATCCTGGAGCAGGCGCGCCACGTCGTCGTCGCCGTATGCCGCGACGACATCCGGATCGAAGCCGTCGAAAGCCGCCCGAAAAGCCGGGCGCTTGCGCAGGATGGTGGCCCACGACAGACCCGATTGGAACGCCTCCAGGCTCACCCGCTCGAACAGGCCCTGTTCATCGCGCACCGGCATTCCCCACTCGGTGTCGTAGTACTCCCGCAGCAGCGGATCGACGGATGCCCAGACCGGCCGGGCGAGTCCGTCGTCTCCCACCACCACACCCGGCACCTCGTCGGCTCGATCGCTCACACCCTCTAGTATTGAGGAAGCCACTGACGACGGAGGAATGACAATGAACGTGCTCGCTGCAATCGGAGCGATTCTGCTGTTCCTCGTCGGACTTTTCCTCTTCGGCCAGTTCTCCAACGCCTGGGTGTTCTTCGGCGGCATCCTCTGCGTCTCGGCGTCGCTGTTCATCGTGTTCTCGGTGCTGCCGAGCCAGCGCAGACACTGAGCCATAGGCTCCGCTCCGTCACTACTCCGCGCCCGGCCGGCCGGAGGCCGGTCAGGCGCTCGTTGCTCGCGCCGCCGCTTCTGCGGCGCGAGGCGACATGTTCGCGTGCGGTCGGAGGGCCCGGCCTGCGGTCGAGCCCTCCGGCCACGCGCTCACCCTGGGTCGTCGAGCGCGGCCCGCAGCTTGCCATCTCGGCTGCGCCTTCGGGTGGTCGTCAGACCAGGTCGGCTAGTGCCTTTGTGACCCGACGTTGGCGGGTCTCGGGGGTTTTCGCGGCCTCGACGTTCAGCACGATCGCTCGTTTCTTCGAGTAGGAGAGGGCCGCGAAAGCGGACGCCGCGTCGGAATCCTGCGAGAGGGCCGCCGCCAGGTCGGCCGGCACGTCGACCTCGCGGGGCTGGTCGTCGATCTCGACGTCGACCTCGATCTCGTCGCCGGCCGCGACTCCGGCCCCGGTGCGGTTCTCGGCGCTCAGCGCGATGAGAAACTGTCCCGAGTAGAACACGATCGAACTGCGGTAGCTGTACCCGTTGATCGTGACGACGACGGGGATGCGCTTGCCGGCATCCAGCGCCTCGACGACACTCTCGGGAACCGGGATGCCGGTCGCCGTCTTGCCGCTGGCCAGGATCGTGCTCGTGAACTTCATGACTGAAGTATGGACGTTCGATCTGAACCCTGCCACCGTTTTGACTTCGAGCGCACTCGAAGTCCTATCGTGAAGATCATGACCGTCACCGACCACCTCCTCTCTATCGCCGAGGTCGCCGAGCGGGTCGGAGTCTCCACGCACACCCTGCGCTACTACGAGCGTGAGGGCCTGCTGCTGCGCCCGGTCGGCCGCGCCTCGTCGACGCACCGCCGCTACACCGACGCCGACGTGGGCTGGCTGCGCTTCCTCACCAAATTGAGGCTCACGGCGATGCCGATCGCGCGCATCAAGGAGTACGCGGCGCTCGCGCGCAGCGGCGACGACACCGAGGAGGCGCGCCTCGAGCTGCTGTTGCGCCACCGGATGTCGGTGGTCGCCCAACTCGACGAGATGACCAAGAGCCTGGCCGCGATCGACTACAAGATCGCGGGCTACCGAGAAAGGACCGAAACACGATGAGAAAAGTGACCCTGGGGCGTCAGAGCCCCCTCGAGGTGTCGCAGCTGGGGCTCGGCTGCATGGGCATGAGCGCGTTCTACACCGGCGCGGGAACGGATGAGGCGGAGTCGATCCGCACCATCCACCGCGCGATCGACCTGGGCGTGACGTTCTTCGACACGGCCGAGATGTACGGTCCGTATGAGAACGAGAAGCTCTTGGGCAAGGCGCTCGGCTCCCGTCGCGACGAAGTCGTGGTGGCCACGAAGTTCGGTACCCTGCTCCACCGGGGCGACGGGTCGTACGGCCTCGACGGCAGCGCCGAGAACGTGCGTCTCGCGGTGGAAGGGTCGCTCGAGCGGCTCGGCACCGACCACATCGACCTCTACTACCAGCACCGGATGGACCCGAACACGCCCATCGAAGAGACCGTCGGCGCACTCGGCGAGCTGATCGACGAGGGCAAGATCCTCCACTACGGGCTCTCGGAGGCGGCGCCGGCCACCATCCGGCGCGCCCACGCGGTGCGGCCGGTGACGGCGTTGCAGACCGAGTACTCGCTCTGGACGCGCGATCCGGAGGCCGAGATCCTGCCGACCCTGCGCGAGTTGGGTATCGGCTTCGTGCCGTACTCGCCGCTCGGTCGCGGGTTCCTCACCGGCACGATCCGCTCGGTCGATGCACTCGACGAGAGCGACTTCCGGCGCAACAACCCGCGCTTCGAGGGCGAGAACCTGGCGGCGAACATCCGCATCGTCGAGACCGTCGACGCGGTGGCCGCCGAGCTCGGCGCCACACCGGCGCAGGTGGCTCTGGCGTGGCTGCTCGCGCAGGGCGACGACATCGCGCCGATCCCCGGCACCAAGCGCGTCGCTCGCCTCGAAGAGAACGTCGGCGCGGCAGCGCTCGACCTCACCCAGGAGCAGCTCGCCCGCCTCGACGCCATCGCGCCCGCGGTCGGCGACCGCTACCCCGACATGTCGACCGTCAACCGCTGACACTCACCGCGACCCGCCAAAATCCGCCCCGAATCCAGGCGGAATGGGGCGGATTTTGGCGGGTCGCGATGAGGTCAGGCGGCGATGCCTCGGGCGTCGAGCGCGTCTTGCACGATGGTGAGGCCGTCGAGGCCGGGCATGCGGGCGATGTGGGCGTCGATCTTGGCGGCCTCGCGACGGCCGTCGGGGCCGCCCATGAGGTGGCCCATCACGTGCTTGACCTCGGCGTCGGTCATCACACCCGAGCCCACCGGGCCCCAGAAGTTCTTCAGCGCGAAGCGCGCCAGCACCTGAGCCTTCTTGCTCTTGGCGAGACGCTCGCGCGCCTGCGTGGCGTAGAACGCCACGTGCCGTGCCTCCTGCTTCGCGATGCGGCGCAAGAGCTCCGCGAGCACCGGATGCGCCTCGAGATCGGCGAGCCGGTTGTAGGCGGCGACCGCCGACCACTCGTTGGCCGCTCCCCACACCATGTGCACGGCGATGAAGCCCGAGCCCACGATGTTGCCGAGCAGTGACTGCTTCACCGGATCGAGGCGGTCTTTCCAGCCCAGCTTCAGGCGCGTGGCCTTGAGCTCGTCGAAGTCGACGATCACGTCGTGCTCGGCGAGAACGGCGGCGAGGGCCTCGCCGTGCCAGAACTCCTCGCGGTTCCACATCGTCATGAACGCCGTGACGTCTTCATCCTTGTGCGAGGGAGTCACCAGCATGTCGCGCAGGTAGCAGACCGTGTGGTATTCGATGTCGCACATGTAGCGCAGCGACCGCAGCGTGCCCTCGGGCAGCGGATGCTCGCGGAAGTCGGAGAAGTCGAGATCCTGCCACGCGACCTTCTGCGAGGTCTCCGTGTACTTGTCGATGTCGAATGCCATGAGAGATGTCGGTCAGCGCGCGTCGTTCGCGTTCGACCGGTCTCCTTCCTCGGGTGCGGGCTTCGCGGCGGTCGGCCGTTGGGCGTCGGGCAGCAGGCTCAGGTTACCGGGAACCAGCTGACTTTCGGATGAACGTCTGGTCCAGTCCTCGACCGTCCACTTGGTTCGTTGCGCGTGCCGATACAGTTCGGTGTCGGGATTGACCACGGTGGCGTTTCCCAGCAACTGCAGCCAGGCCACGTCGGCCAGGCTGTCGCCGTAGCCGTAGGACTGGGTGAGGTTCGCCCCGTGCTGGGTGGCGTATTCGCGCAGCCAGGCGGCGCGCGCCTCGTCGACCAGCGGGGGAGTGGCGAGGTAGCCGGTGAGCACGCCCTTGTTGGCGTGCATCTCGCCGGCCACCACGTCGTCGAAGAACTGCGCGAACGGTTCCGCGGCCGACGACGTGGCGCCGGTGACGAGAACGGTGCGGTGACCGGCGGCGCGGTGCTGCGCGACCCGATCGAGCGCATCCGGGATGGCCCGCGAGAGCATCGCGGCGCCGAAACGCCCCTGTACCAGCTGCTCGAGGTCGGCGACCTTGATGCCGCGGTAGCGGCGCACCAGGGTGCGGATGAACTCACCCCGGTCGCGGTGATCGACCCGCAGGTACTTCGGCACCGAGAGCATCAGCGACGCGAACTCCTGCGGCCATTGCGCCTTCGGGATGAGGCCGAGCCGCACCCAGAGGTACTGCTCAACGAGGTTCGACTCCACCACCGTGCCCTCGAAGTCGAAGACCGCGAGCACGTCGCTCCGCACCGGCAGGGCGCGCTTGGCGCGGGCCTTGCCGGCCGGCCGCGAGGCGTAGGCCTTCGTGAGCCCCGTGATCGAGGGGAAGTGCACGTTCTGGAAGTAGTCGTGCCAGTCGATGTCGACAACGTTGAAGGAGACGTCGGCGCGCAGCTCCTCGGGAACGGTCGCGTCCAGAGCCCGGGTGTTGCGGTCGTCGAAGATCAGCTCGGTTTGCACGTAGGCCCGGTAGAGCTCGGCGAAGTAGCGCAACTGGGTGAGGCCCGACTGGCGGCGGTGCAGCGCCTGGGTCCACCGTCGGGTGCGGGTGGTCGACGGCATCCGGCCCACCACGTCGTCGGCGGCCGAGGCGAGGCGCTCCTGCAGCTTCAGGGTGCGCTCGACCGAACGGCCGCCCGGGAAGCGCCACGAGGGCACCTGGATCGGGCCGTCGACGTGCGGCATCGGGTTGGTGGTGAAGAACTCCTTGACGTTCTCGTACATCGTGTGGAACGGCAGCGGATTGCGAGCGCCGGAGACCACCTGGTAGTAGTTCGGCTCGTCGACCTTCGCGGGCGTCACCGCGGCGGCGAGGATGGCGTTCACCACGAAGTCGACCGGGATGACGTCGAGGATCGAGTCGGGCACGCCCGGGAACTCGGGCAGCTGTCCGCGCCCGTAGGCCATGATCAGCGGATCGGCCACCTTGAAGCCGTCGAGCCAGCCGGGGAACGGATGCCGCAGAGCGCTCTCGATGATGGAGGGGCGCACGATCGACAGGCGGTGCCCGGCGGTGCCCCAGAGCTCTTCGGCGGCCCGCTCGGCGAAGGCCTTCGTGAGCGTGTACACATCCGTCCAGCCGAGCGACTCGGCGCGGATGCGGCCGCTCTCGACGAGCCGCTTGGTGACCCACTCGATGCGAGCGGCCTCGGCGTCGGCGGCGACGGCCTGCGGCCCCACCTTGCCGAGCTTCGCCCGCGAGGCGGCGAGCAGACTGCTGAGCACCTCGGGCTGGCGCGAGGCCATCTCCACACGGAGGCGGGCCGATTTCGCGGCGGCGTTCTCGATGCGCCAGTCGATGTCGTGCTCGAGCGAGGCCTCGAGGCGCACGCCCTTGCGCATCCCGCCCACGTAGGCGGTGGAGACGTGCACGACGTGCGGGTCGCTGCCCGAGGCGAGCAGGGCGCCGTAGATGCCGGTCGCGCCGTCGACGTTGGTCTGGAACGCCTCGTCGATGGGCGGGTCGAAGCTCACGGTGGAGGCGCCGTGGATCACGACGTCGAGGTCGCCGGGCAGCTCGCCCGGGTTGGCGAGGTCGCCCTGGATGACCGTGATGCGCTCGCGCACGGCCCGCTCGACCTCGGCTTCGCCGACGGCCTCGCGCCAGGTGCGGAACACGGGCTTCTTGAGCAGCGTGGTGAGCCGCGATTCGCCGCTGGTGGTCGACTTCGGGCGGATGAGCAGCGAGATCCGGGTGTCCGGATGCGACGACAGCAGTCGCTCGAGAACGGCCTGCCCCACGAAGCCGGTGGCCCCTGTGAGCAGCACGTGCGACGAGCCCAGGGTGAAGCCGGGGTTCGGGGCCGCGTGCGGCGTGGTGGGGTCGGTCGGGGAGGCGTCGGTCATCCTGGCGCTCCGCCTTTCTGTTCGGTGTGCGTGTCGGTGGAGGTGGTGCCGGTCGTCTGTGTTGCGCCAGTGGTGTCGGTGGTGCCGGTCGTCTGTGTTGCGCCAGTGGTGTCGGCGGCGGCCGATCCGGTGGATCCGCCGGCGGCGGTCGCAGCGCGCGGGTGCCGGAGCAGCGATGCCGCGCGACCCAATCGGCGTGCCACCTCGTTCGAGGCACCGCCCCTGGCCAGCGCGCGGCGTCGAGCAGTGCTCACCAGCGTGAGCGTGCTGAGACCCGGCAGCGTGCTCCGCACGTGCTCGTCGATCTCCGTCGCGAGTGCCTCGCTGACGAGCGTGCGGTAGAAGAAGGCCGTCTCCGACCGGCGCAGACTCGAGGCGCCGATCGGCCAGCTGGTGCGCGGCAGAGCGCGCCGGGCGAGCGAGCGCGCCCGCTTCGAGTCGGTGAGTCGGCGCACCGCGTCGGGTTCCACGAACCGGCGGTGCCGTGCCTTCACGGTCTGCACCGTGGCGAGCAGCTTCACGAGCTCAGGGTGCGGGTCGAGAGCGGCGAGGCGGAGGTGGGCGGCCTCGGTGATCCACTCGTCGATCGTCACCGAGGCGAGGTGCAGGCCGATGACGTCGGCCCCGATCGAGTTGGCGCGGAACGACTCCACGATGGGGGTCGCACGCTCCGCGATCTCGAGGCCGAGGGCGCGCAGGCGCGGGAGATCCTGGATTCCGGCGGCGTCGTATCCGTGCGCCTGCACGATCACCTCGAAGGCGTCGGCGATCCAGTACTTCTCGAACGCCCAGGTGGTGAGAAAGGCGGTGACCCGCGCGTCTTTGTGGGTGGGCGTCACCAGCACGTTGCGGAGGTAGGTCATGGTCGAGCGCTCGAGCTCGCGCATGTAGGCGAGGATGCGCACGGTGCCGGGGTCGAGCGGATGCTCGGCGAAGGCGGCCAGGTCGATCGAGTCGCGGTGGCTGCCGACCGCCGTCCGGGCGAAATCGCGCACGTCGAAGGGAAGGGGTGCTTCTTCTTCGACGGACATCGTCTGCTCTCCGGACAACGGGATCCCTCCGCGTGGGCGGCGTACGTGGGGTGGATTTCGGGTGCGCACGTCTGACGCTACGCACTCCGTAGCGTATCCTAAGCAGATGGCGACGGCTCTGGTGACCGGTGGCACATCCGGTATCGGTGCCGCATTCGCCCGAGCGCTCTCGCTGCGAGGCTACGACCTCGTGCTGGTCGCTCGCGACGAATCCCGGCTCCAGAGCATGGCCGAAGAACTCGGCCGTGACGGTGCGACGCGCGTGGAGACGATCTCGGCCGATCTCGCGGTGCGCGCCGACATCGATCGCGTGGCCGCTCGGCTGGAGAGCACCGACGAGCCGATCGACTTCCTCGTGAACAACGCGGGTTTCGGCATCCACGGGTCGCTGCTCGAACGCGACGTGAGCGTGCAGGAGCGCGCGCTCACGGTGATGTGCCTCGCGGTGCTCATCCTGGGCGGCGCAGCAGGCCGGGCGATGACCGCACGGCACAAGGGCACCATCCTCAACGTCTCGAGCGTGGCGGGCACGATCGCCACCGGCAACTACTCCGCGGTGAAGGCCTGGACGACGGCATACACCGAGTCGCTCGCCGTCGAACTCCGCTCGACGAACGTGCAGGTCTCCGCGGTGCTGCCCGGCTGGGTGCGCACCGAATTCCACGACCGCGCGGGCATCCGCACCAGGTCGATCCCGAGCTTCCTCTGGCTCGACGCCGACGAACTCGTCGAGGAGTGCCTGCGCGACGTCGCCCGCGGCAAGGTGCTCTCGGTGCCGTCGGCACGCTTCAAGGTGCTCCTCTTCTTCACCCGTCATCTCCCGCGGCGCGTCATCCGCTGGGTCTCGGGCCGCATCTCCTCGAGCCGGAACAAACCGGCAGAAGTGACGGTGACTCCATGACCGACAAGCATCCGCACCTGATCCGGGCTCCCAAAGACCGCTTCACCTCGGGCGTGATGGCCGGGATGCGCTTCGTCGCCCAGCGCATGGTGCTGAAACCCGTGGTCTGGTCGATCACCCGCGTCAGTGTGCGCGGGCACGACGCCGTGAAGGGCGTGCACGGCGCGTTCATCGCGGTGGCGAACCATTCCAGCCACCTGGATGCCCCGCTCATCATGTGCGCGCTGCCCCGGCGACTCGGGCGCTACCTCGCCGCCGGTGCCGCGGCCGACTACTTCTTCGACATCTGGTGGCGGCGCATCCTCACCTCCTTGTTCTTCAACGCCTTCCCGATCGACCGCACCGGAACGGCCGCCAAGCCGGGCGTGTCGAAGAAGCTGCTGAACCGCGGGGTTCCGCTGCTCGTCTTCCCCGAGGGCACCCGTTCGAAGACCGGCGCGATGGCCGGTTTCAAGCCCGGCGCCGCCGCGCTGTCGATGTCGTGCGACGTGCCCTGCGTTCCGGTGGCCATCGTGGGCGCGAGCCTCGCCATGCCGCGCGGACGCAACTGGCCGATCCCGGGCCGCCCGCCGGTCGCGGTGGTCTTCGGGCAGCCGATGCTCGCGCTTCCGGGCGAGACGCCCGACCAGTTCTCGACCCGCATCGAGCGCGAAGTGCGCCGACTGCATTCCACCGGGGCGGGCACCGCTGCCATCCCCGCGTTGCCGATCAGCTCGGCTGACACCCGAAACTCCGAGAAAGGGGCAGCATGACCGACGTCAAGCACATGAAGTGGTGGGGCTGGGGTCTCGAGGGCGTCGGCTTCCACTTCGAGGACAAGCCCGACTTCGTGCCCTTCGTGCAGAAGGCCGTGGCCCTCGATGTGCGCACCCCGCCGGTTCCGCCGCTCGACTTCGACCAGCTCACCATCGCGCCGCCCCGCCTCTCGCCGTCGTTCGAGGCGACCCTGGTGGCCATCGTGGGCGAGGAGAACGCGCACACCGACGACATGGTGCGCGTGGTGCACACCTACGGCAAGAGCATCCGCGACCTGCTGCGCATCCGCCGCAACGAGATCGCGCGCGTTCCCGACATCGTGGTCTACCCGGCCGACGAGTGGGACGTGCAGCAGATCGTCGACGCGGCGGTCGCCGAGGGCGCCGTGATCATCCCCTTCGGCGGCGGCAGCAACATCGCCGGCAGCCTCGAGCCGCTGCCCGACGAGACCCGCACCATCGTGTCGCTCGACCTCGGGCGCCTCGACCGCGTGCTCGAGATCGACGAAGGATCGGGTCTCGCCCGCATCCAGGCCGGTGCCCAGGGCCCCGACATCGAAGCGCAGCTGGGTGCCAAGGGCTGGACCCTGGGGCACTTCCCCGACAGCTTCACGCACTCCACGCTCGGCGGCTGGGTCGCCACCCGCTCCTCCGGCATGCAGTCGGACAAGTACGGCGACATCGCCGACATCGCCCGCGGGCTCCGGATGGTGCGCCCCGGCACGATCGTGGAACTGCGGCCCCTGCCGTCCACCTCCACCGGGCCATCCGTTCGCGAGATGATCATCGGTTCGGAGGGGCGACTCGGCGTCATCACCGAGGTCACCGTGCAGGTTCACCGTGTGCCCGAGGTGCGTGAGGTGCAGGCCTACTTCTTCCCGAACTGGAAGGCCGGCCTCGCCGCGATGCACGAGATCTCGGAATCGGATGCGTCGCCGTCGATCACCCGGGTGTCGGATGCGCGGGAGAGCGGCTTCTCGCTGGCCACCCGCAAGGCGTCGAAGGGCATCTCGGGCGCGGCGCAGAGCGTGCTGATGTCGGTGCTGAAGCGCCGCGGCTGGGTGCTCGAGGACATGTGCCTCTCCTTCATCGGCTACGAGGGCTCCGCGTCGCACGTGTCGTACGAGAAGAAGCTCGTGGGCGCGATCGTGAAGAAGCACGGCGGTCTCGGCGTCGGCAAGGGCCCCGGCGCCCTCTACGACCAGAAGAAGTTCGACACCCCCTACCTCCGCGACTTCCTCCTCGATCGCGGTGCCGCGGCCGACGTGTCGGAGACGGCCGCGCCCTGGTCGAAGCTGCAGGAGGTGTACGACACCACCGTCGCTGCCGCCGACAAGGCCTATGAGGCGCTGGGCGTGCACGGCTGGATCATGTGCCACCTCTCGCACTCCTACCATTCGGGGGCGTGCCTCTACTTCACCTTCGCGTTCGTGCACGGCGACGACCCGATCGCGCAGTACGAGGTGGTGAAGTACTCCATCCAGCAGGCGTTCCAGGACGCCGGCGGCACCCTGTCGCACCACCACGGTGTGGGCGTCGAGCACTCGCCGTGGATGGAGCAGGACATCTCCGAAGGCGGCGTGGCGCTCATCCAGGGCCTGTTCGACTCGGCCGATCCGCAGCACCTCTTCAACCCCGGCAAGGTGCTCGGCACCCTGCAGGTCACAGCCGACGACGTGGCCGAGATCGTGGCGAACGCCCCAAAGGCTCCCGCGCCCGCTCCGGCCCCCTAGTTCCTCTCACCCCACCCGCCCCACCTCGATCCGTCACTTCTGGTCGCTTTGGAGCGCTCAAAGCGACCAGAAGTGACGGATCGGCGGCTCAGGTCGTCGTCTCCGGCGGGGTGAGGGCCGGCCAGAGCAAGGTGAGCAGGCGGTCGGCCCACTCCTCGTCGGGTTCGCCGCCGCGGATGACCTGGCCGACCGCCGAACCCAGCAGCACGCTCACCACGAGCTTCACGTCGAGACCGGCGCGAAGGTCTCCGCGCGCAACGGCCTCGTCGAGGAACGCGACCAGCTGGTGGCTGCGCATCCGGATCATGTCGCGCAGCTGCTCGGTGAACGGGGCGCCGTCGTCGATGAGGATGGCGGCGACCGTGCCGCGACCCACGATGTCCTGCACCCGGATGCGCGCCGCGCCGAGCAGCCAATGCAAGGTGTCGTAGGTCGACATGCCGCTCGGCAGAGTGACCTCGGTGGTGGCCGCGTCGATGGCGGCGGCGAGCAGCGCCTCGCGGTCTTCGTAGCGGCGGTAGATCGTGGTCTTCGCCACACCGGATGTCGCGGCGACCGCCTCGACGTTCACCCCGCCCGGCCCCCGATCGCGCAGCAACGCCAGTGTGGCGGCGACGATCCGCGCGTCAGCCCCCGCGTGGGCGGTGTCGACTTCGCGGTCGGTCATGGGTCCAGTCTAGTTTCCGGGTGTGATGTGCCGCGTGGGAGGGGGCTGGGTAGCGGGTCATGCTTTCCCGCGCTCGCCCGGCCTTCGGCTGGGCGGGCGCTCGTTGCCGGCGCCGCCGCTTCTGCGGCGCCGGGCGACATGTTCGCGTGAGGTCGCTTCGCGGCCTCGCGCTCACCCTGGGTCGTCGAGCGCTGCCCGCGGCCCGCCTTCTCGTGTCGCGCTGTTTGGGTGGTGCGGCGGGGCGCTCACTCTGGGTCGTTGAGCGGGGCCCGTGGCGTGCGGTCTCGTGTCGCGCTGTTTGGGTGGTGCGGCGGGGCGCTCACTCTGGGTCGTCTGAGCGGGGCCCGTGGCGTGCGGTCTCGTGTCGCGCTGTTTGGGTGGTGCGGCGGGGCGCTCACTCTGGGTCGTCTGAGCGGGGCCCGTGGCCTGCGGTCTCATGGCGCCCTATTTCGGTGGTGCGGCCTCGTGTTAGCCGTGGGTCGTCTGAGCGGGGCCCGTGGCCTGCGGTCTCGTGTCGCGCTGTTTGGGTGGTGCGGCGGGGCGTTCACCTCGGATCGCTGAGCGCGGCCCGTGGCCTGCGGGCTCGTACGGCAGCTTGGGGTGGGGGACCGTCTTACAGGCCGCGGTCGACCATGTCGAGGAGGCGGTCCGTCGAGTAGTCGATCATGCGGTCGTCGAGGCCGCGGAGGGGGCCGTCGATCACGAGCATGCCGAGGCCGTGCACCGCCGCCCAGGCGAGGAATTCCGCGTTCTCCCGGCGTTCGGGCGGGATGACACCCGCCGCGACCAGAGCGTCGAGCGCGCCGCCCACAAGCTGGAACGGCGTCAGTCCGTTGCGCCCCGCCTTGGCAGGAGACATCGCCTGGCGCAAGTCGTCGGGCACCGAGAACGCGGTGCGGAACAGCCCCGGCTCCTCGCGGGCGAACGCGATGTATCCGAGACCGACCGCGCGCAGGGCCATCCGGGCATCGGCCTCGGCGTCTCCAGTAGGCGGATGCTCGTCGAGCGCCTGCTGGATGCGATCGGCCGCGAAACCGAGACAGGTGTCGGAGACCGCGTGCAGCAACGCGGCGCGGTCGGCGAAATGGCGATAGGCGGCATTGGGGGAGACACCGGCCCGCCGGGTGGCCTCGCGGAGCACGACGGCCCTCGGGCCGCCTTCCCGCGCCATCTCCACGCCGGCGGCGATGAGGGCGCCGCGGAGGTCGCCGTGCCGGTAGGTGGTGCGACCGGGGTTTTCGGGATCGTCGCTCATCGGAGTTCTCTGACCGGTGGATCGGGCCGCCAGGCGGCGTGTTCGATGTGTTCACGCACGCATCCGGTCGTCAGCAGGACACGCGCTGTTGTGGGCAGTGTACACATCGAGAAGCCGGATGCTCGCGGATCGCCCACCGTGGCGGCTCAGTCGGTCTCGCCCGCGATCGCGTTGAGCACCAGCACGGCGGCGTCGTTCGCGCCGATCGCGTACTCGCTCGTCTCGTCTTCGGCGCAGAGCTGGCCGGTGGCGATCTCCTCGATCTCGTCGACGAGGGCACGCGCCGACCGCAGCTCGGCCTCGATGGCGGCGACCGAGACGCTGCGGCTTGCTTGCAGCTCGGTGAGGGCGTCGCTCAGCTTCTCGCGGTCTTCGAGCGAGATGGCCGAATCGGAGAGCGCCCGGTCGCGCTCGTCGGCGAGGATGCCGATCTCGGTGCGCGCCGCCGTCAATTCGTTCTCGAGGTCGGCGACCAGGGCGCGGGCTTCTTCCAGCTCGGCCGGGTCGGCGGCCGGTGCAGCGACGGCCACCGCAGCCGCGGCGCTCGCGGCGGCTCCGGCGGCCTCAGCCTCGCGCTCGGCGGCCGCAGCGGCAGCGGCGGCGGATGCGGTCGCTGCGGCCGCGGTCGCCGCATCCGCCGTGGCCTGGGCTTCGGCAAGCTGCTCCTCGAGCTCGGCGACCCGGGCGCGAGCCTCGTCGAGGGCGGCCGCGTCGGCCTCCGAGGGGATCTCCTCGGCGAACACGGCTGCTCGGGCGGACTCGGTCTCGTCGCGAGCGTCGGCGAGTTCGCTCTCCAGCACACTGATGCGGGCGCGGGCGTCGTCGAGGTCGGCGGCGGTCTGCGCTGCCTGCGCTTCTGCGCCTTCGCCCTGTGAGGCGAGGCCCGCCAGCGTGGCGGCGTGCTCGGCCCGGAGCTGCTCGGTCTCGGCGGCGAGCTGCTCGAGCGCGGCTGCGGTCTCGGCGCGCAGGCGCTCGGTTTCGGCTTCCGCCTCGGCGCGGATGCGCTCGGCCTCGGCGCGCGCGGCATCCGCTTCGGCCTGCGCCTCTGCCCGGGCGGCTTCACCTTCTGCTTCCGCCTCGGCCCGTGCGGCCTCAGCTTCGGCCTGCGCCTCGGCGCGGATGCGCTCGGCTTCCGCTTGCGCCTCACTGCGCAGCCCCTCGGTCTCGGTCGCGTGGCCGGCGCGCAGCTCCTCGGCCTCAGCCCGCGCGGCGTCCACCTCGGCCTGGAGCCGAGCCGCGGCATCCGTGGCCTCGGCGCGCAGCCGCTCGGCCTCGGCGGCGTGCTCGGTGGTGAGCAGAGCGGCCGCCGCGGCAGCCTCGCTTCGCACCCGTTCGGCCTCGGCGGCGGCCTCGGCCTGCACCCGTTCGGCCTCGGCGGCGGCGTCGGCTCGGGTGCGCTGCAGCTCGGCGACCGTGGCTTCGTAGTCGCCACGCGCCTGCTCCGCTGCTGCGGCGGCTTCGGCGCGCAGGCGGTCGGTCTCGGCCGCGTGCTCGGCCCGGAGTTCGGCGATCTCGGCCGCGGACTGCTCCCGCAGCTGCGTGGTCTCCGCGGCGTGCTGGGCTGCGAGCTCTTCGAGCTGGGCCGCGTGGGCCGCCCGCAGCTGCTCGTCGTGCAGTCGCAACTCCTCGGCCTCGGACGCGTGCCCGGCGCGCAGCTGCGAGCTCTCGGTGTCGTGGGCTTGCTGCAACTCCTCGAGCTGAGCGGCATGGGCGCCGGTCAGCTGCGCGATCTGCGCGTCATGCGATGCGGTGAGCTGCGTCACCTGGGTGGTGTGCGCGGCGTGCAGCTCTTCGAGCTGGGTCGCGTGGGCGGCGAGCAGGCCGGCGATCTGCGCCTCGTATCCGGCCGTCGACGCCTGCTGCTCCTCGGTGAGCCGTGTGGTCGTCGCGGCCAGTTCGGCCTGCAGCCGACCGGTCTCGTCGGCGAGCTGGGCGCCGTGCCGTGCCGTCTCGTCGGCGAGCTGCTGTTGCAGCGCCGCCGTGTCGACGGCGTACTGCTGGTGCAGGGCGGCCAGTTCGCCTTCGCGCGCCGCGAGGGTGGCGGCCGTCGCATCCAGTCGCGCCTGTGTGTCCTCGTAGCGAGCGGTCATCTCAGCGAGCTGGGCCGACGTCTCGGCGAGCCGGGCCTCCGCATCCGATCGCGCCGTGTCGCGGGCGCGGCGGTCGTCGAAGACGAGGCCGAGCTGCTCGCGGATGATCTCCAGCGGGTCTTCGGTCTCGACCTCTTCGACCGGCACGACGACCGGCGGTTCGTAGGCCGGCCGGGCGGTGGGATCGATGAAGTGGTGGCGGTAGAGCTCGTCGACGATGGTCTCGTAGCGCTGTCGGAACTCGGGGCTGCCGATCGCCAGCGATGCCCCCACGAACTTCAGCGCGGTGCGATCGCGTCCGGTGAGCTGGTATTCGGTCGGGGGTGCGTCAGACATGATGCTCCTACTGGCCTCGCTGAGAAGGGGATGGCGAGCGCTCGTCGCTGCGGCTCGTCAGAGTCAAGGTTAGTAGTCGTCCCTGACACCGCGCAGCCGTTCGATCTCACGACGGTCGCGCTTGGTCGGGCGCCCGGTGCCGCGGTCGCGCACCGGCACGAAGGCCACGGATTCGCGAGGCGGGGGAGGCGGCGTGAGGTCGGTGAAGCAGGTGGCCGCGACGGCCGCCGATCCGCGTTTCACGGCGAGCGCGCGCACCGTGAGGATGCGGTCGAAGCCGCTGATCCTGGCCCGCACCTCGTCGCCCACCCGCACGTTCTGGGCGGCCTTCACGCGCTCGCCGTTGAGGCGCACATGCCCGGCGCGGCACGCAGCGGTGGCGGCGGACCGCGTCTTGTAGACGCGCACCGCCCAGAGCCAGCTGTCGACGCGCACGGAGCCTTCCGAAACCATGCCGACAGCCTCGCACATCACTCCGGATGCGCGCCGGGAGGCCCGGTGCCGTCGTTTCGGGAGGAGGAGACGCAAACCTCGGTCGATTTCGGCCCCGGTTCGCGTCTCCTCCTCCCGAAACGGAGGAACCATCGTCGCGTCCGGCACTCGGCACCCACCGCCTAGGCTGGGCGGGTGCCGACATCCGCGTTCCCGTCCCGTCCGGACATGCCGGACCCCTACGACGCGGATGCCGCCTACGACGCCTTCGCGAGCTGGGCCGCCGACCGCGGCACCCCGCTCTACCCGGCGCAGGACGAGTCGATCGTCGCAATCGTCTCGGGCGAGAACGTCATCCTCTCCACCCCCACCGGCACCGGCAAGTCGCTCGTCGCGGTCGGCGCGCACGCCGTCGCTCTGGCGCAGGGCATCCGCACCTACTACACGGCACCGATCAAGGCCCTGGTGTCGGAGAAGTTCTTCGACCTGGTCGAGATCTTCGGCGCCGAGAACGTGGGCATGGTCACGGGCGACTCCTCCGTGAACCCGGATGCGCCGATCATCTGCGCGACCGCCGAGATCCTCGCGAACCTGGCCCTGCGGCACGGCGAGGGCACCGAGGTGGGCCAGGTCGTGATGGACGAGTTCCACTTCTACTCCGACCCCGATCGCGGCTGGGCCTGGCAGGTGCCGATCCTCACGCTCCCGGGCGTGCAGTTCGTGCTGATGTCGGCGACGCTCGGCGAGGTCGACTGGCTGGCCGAAGACCTGTCCCGCCGAACGGGCCGCGAGACCACGGTGATCACCGGCGTCGACCGCCCGGTGCCGCTCAGTTACAGCTACGCGACCACCCCGATCCAGGAGACCGTCGAAGAGCTGCTCGCCACTCAGCGCGCTCCGATCTACATCGTGCACTTCGCGCAGCTCGCCGCGGTCGAGCGGGCGCAGGCGCTCTCCAGCATCACGGTCGCCACACGGGCGATGCGCGACGAGATCGCCGAGCTGATCGGGCCGTTCCGCTTCACCACGGCATTCGGCAAGACCCTCTCGCGCCTGCTGCGCCTCGGCATCGGCGTGCACCACGCGGGCATGCTGCCGAAGTACCGGCGCCTGGTCGAGCGACTGGCTCAGCGGGGTCTCCTCCGCGTGATCTGCGGCACCGACACGCTGGGCGTGGGCATCAACGTGCCGATCCGCACCGTGCTGCTGTCGGCACTGACGAAATTCGACGGCACCCGGATGCGCCAGCTCACCGCGCGCGAGTTCCACCAGATCGCCGGGCGGGCCGGCCGTGCGGGCTTCGACACCGCGGGAACCGTGGTGGTGCAGGCGCCCGAGCACGAGACCGAGAACCTCAAGGCGCTCGCGAAGATGGGCGACGACCCGAAGAAGCGGCGCAAGTTCATCCGCAAGAAGGCGCCGGAGGGCTTCGTCTCCTGGGGCGAGCCGAGCTTCGAGAAGCTCATCGCGGCGCAGCCCGAGCGGCTCACCTCGCACCTCACCGTGACGCACGCCATGGTGCTCAATACCATCGCGCGCGGGGGCGACGTGTTCACGTCGATGCGCGAACTGCTCGAAGACAACCATGAGCCGAGGCCCCGGCAGCGCGACCTCATCCGTCAGGCCCTCGCCATCTACCGCACCCTGCGCACCGCCGGGGTGGTGGAGGAGGTGACGGATGCGACGACCGGGCAGACCCTCATCCGGCTCACGGTCGACCTGCAGCCGAACTTCGCGCTCAACCAACCGCTGTCGCCGTTCGCGCTCGCCGTCTACGACCTGCTCGACGAGGAGTCGCCCACCTTCGCGCTCGACGTGGTGTCGGTGACCGAGGCCATCCTCGACGACCCGCGTCCCGTGCTCTCGGCGCAGCAGTTCGTGGCCCGCGGCGAGGCCGTGCAGGCGATGAAGGCCGAGGGCATCGAGTACGAGCAGCGCATGGAGCTGCTCGACGAGGTCACCTACCCGAAGCCGCTCGCGGGGTTGCTCGGCGAGGCCTTCGATACCTACAGGGCCACACAGCCCTGGATCGGCGACTTCGACATCTCGCCGAAGTCGGTGATCCGCGACATGTACGAGCGGGCGATGTCGTTCGGCGAGTACACCGCCTTCTACCGGCTCGCGCGCTCGGAGGGTCTCGTGCTCCGGTACCTCTCGGACGCCTACCGCACGCTCCGTACCACGGTTCCCGACGAATACAAGAACGACGACCTGCTCGACCTGATCGAGTGGCTCGGCGAGCTGGTGCGGCAGACCGACTCCAGCGTGCTCGACGAGTGGGAGGCGTTGATCAACCCCGAGGCGGTGGCCGCGGCGGCCGCTCGTGAGGATTCGGAAGAGGCGATCGTGCCGCCCGCCCCGCGGTTGCTCACCTCGAATCCGCGGGCGTTCCGCATCCTGGTGCGCAACGAGCTGTTCCGGCGGGTCACGCTGGCGGCACGCGAGGCCTGGACGGAGCTCGGTGAACTGGATGCCGCGTCGGGCTTCTCGGCCGACCGCTGGGCCTCCGCGATGGACGACTACTACGACGTGCACGACTCGGTGGGCATCGGCCCGCACGCCCGGAGTGCGGCCCTGCTCATCCTCGACGAGACGCCCACGGTCTGGCGCGCCCGGCAGATCTTCGACGACCCGGCCGGCGACCACGACTGGGGCATCTCGGCCGAGATCGACCTCGCGGCCTCGAACGAGGCGGGTGTGGCGGTGGTGCGCGTGGTGGCGGTCGACCAGCTCTAGCGGGCGACGAGGTGGGGCAACTGCCAGTCGAAGACGATCGCCAGGATGCGGAGCGATGCGCAGACGACGAATCCGATCGTCATCGCCATCGGCGGAGTGAGACGGGCTCGAGCCGCCAGGAACACCGCCAGGGAGCCTGCCGCGGCTGCTGACGCGTAGACGCTCGAGGTGAGGACTGAGGGGACACCGGCCAACAGCACGTCGCGGGTGACCCCTCCGCCGACCGCCGTGAGGGTGCCGAGGATGACGACCACCCATCCGTTCGAACCGTGGTCGAGGGCTTTCTCGGCGCCGGTGATCGCGAACAGGGCGAGGCCGAGCGCATCCAGCACCGCGAACAGATCGTCGGGGGCCGAGGCGTTGCCGGCGACCACGGCGAACGCGATCAGCGAGCCGAGCAGGGCCACCAGGATGCGCGAGGGGGAGCGGAACGCGAACGGCGGGGTGTCTCCGAGCAGCAGATCGCGCAGGATGCCGCCCACCAGCGACGAGGCGCAGCCCACCACCACGATTCCGAACACGTCAAGCCCGCCCTCCGCGGCCAGGCGCGCCCCCTCGAAGGCGAAGAGCAGGGTGGCGAGGATGTCGGCCGCCGTGAACGCGAGGGCGGCGCGGGTGCTGTGGCGCGACCAGCCGTCGCCGGCGGGGGCGGCTACGGCCGGCCTGGTGGCGGCGCCCACGCCGCTGTCACCCGCGCTGTCGCTCGCGGTCGAAGGGCTCCCCATGCGACGAGATTAGCGGCTCGCCGCGCTCCTTCGCGCCTCGGACGTCAGGTGCGCGCCCAGCGCGAGAGCAGCATGCTGCCGCTGCGCAGCAGCGACACGAGCTCGAGCCCGCGGGGAACCACCCCGTCGCGAGCGGGCAGCGCGATCCGTGGTCCGCCACCGCCCTCGAGCACCGGGCTCAGTGTGAGGCAGAGCTCGTCGACGAGATCGGCGGCGATCAGGTCGCCGAACAAGCGCGGGCCGCCCTCGCAGAGCACCTGCGACAGGCCGCGGTCGAGCAGTTCGCGCCGCACGAGCACGGGATCGACGCGGCCCGACGCGGGCCCGGCGCCGCCGGCGTCGATGACCGTGGCGACCTCGGCGAGGCGAGCCCGCGCATCCGCCGGCGCCGACGGCACGGTGAAGACGATCGGGGGCGAGAACGCTTTCGCGAACAGATCGCTCGCCGGGTCGAGGTCGAGGCTGCTGCTCACGAGTGCCATGGCCGGATGCGCCGGAAGGCCCTGGCCGAGCCTCCACTCCACCAGGTCGTCGGTGACCACGAGCGCTCCGTAGCCCTCGGCGCGAGCGGTGCCCGCACCCACGAGCACGACGTCGGAGACACCGCGCAGGATGTCGAAGACGGCCTTGTCGGCCGGACCGCCCAGACCGCCCGAGCGTCCTTCGAGGGTGGCCGATCCGTCGACGCTCTGAATGAAGTTGACCCGCAGGCGCGGCTCGCTGCGATCGGCCGGTGCGTAGCGAGCGAGCAGTGCAGCGGGGCCGAGCGCTCCGCTCGCCTCCGGAAAGAGTTCGACGATCTCGGTCATCTCGGGGCCTCCCGGCTCAGACGTTGTGCGCAGCCCACACGGGCTCGCGGAAACCGAGGATCGCTTCGAGCATCCGCATCGCCGCCACGGAGGCCTGCACGTCGTGCATCCGCACGATCCGGGCGCCCAGGAGCACGCACGCGGTGGCGGCCACGATCGAGCCCTCCAGGCGGTCGTGCTTCTCGGCGCCGAGGCTCTCGCCCACGAAGTCCTTGTTCGACACGGCGGCCAGTGTCGGGAGTCCGATGCTCGTGATCTCGGCCAAGCGCCTCGTCAGCTCCAGGCTCTGCACCGTGTTCTTGTTGAGGTCGTGGCCGGGGTCGACGAAGAGCCGCTCGGCGGGAACGCCCGCCGCCACCGCTCGCCCGATCCGCTCCTCGAGGAACGCCCGTACCTCGGAGGCGATGTCGTCGTAGTGGGGGTGCGGGTAGGGCTTCCGCGGCTCGGCGAGGCTGTGGGTGATGACGAGCGAGGCTCCGGATGCCGCGATCACTCCAGCCATCTCGGGGTCGCTCAGCCCCGTGGTGTCGTTCACCACATGGGCGCCCGCGGCCACGCAGGCGGCGGCGACGGATGCGCGGAAGGTGTCGACCGAGATCACGACATCGCTCTGCGCGGCGACGGCTTCGACCACGGGGAGAACCCGATCGAGTTCTTCGGAGGCCGAGATCTCCGGCCCCGGCGCGAACTTGGCGCCCCCGATGTCGACCCAGTCGGCGCCTGCCTCGGCGGCGGCGATGGCGGCATCGACGGCTCGATCGAGAGCGAAGGTCGCGCCCTGGTCGAAGAAGGAGTCGGGCGTGCGGTTCACGATCGCCATCACGGCCACCTGGCGGTCGAAGTCGAAGCGCCGTGCGCCCAGCTGCCGCTCCGGATGCGCCAGAGGGGGCAGATACGGCGCGCCAGGAGCTTCGTGCATTCCTCCATCATGGCCGTTCGGACCGCGCGGCACGCCGTGAGAAGCTGGGAGCATGTCCGAAGTCCCGCCCCGCCTTCCGCCGCGCGACAGCGGCGACGCCTGGGTCGAGGGGCCGGACGGCCGGCGCTACTGGGGCCGCTACGGCGCGGCCGGTCTGCTCGTGCACGACCGGGTCGCGGGCATCCTGTTGCAGCACCGGGCCGAGTGGAGTCATTTCGGGGGAACCTGGGGTCTACCGGGCGGCGCGCGGCACGCGGGCGAGTCGGCGGTGGCCGGCGCCATCCGGGAGGCCGGTGAAGAAGCCGGTGTGCCGGCGGATGCCCTGGCGATCGCGTTCACGTCGGTGTTCGACGTCGGCTTCTGGTCGTACGAGACGGTGGTCGCCCGGGCGGCGCGGCCCTTCGAACCGAGCATCGGCGATGCCGAGAGCCTCGAGTTGCGCTGGGTTCCGCTCGACGAGGTGGAGGCGCTGCCGCTGCATCCGGGCTTCGGCTCGTCGTGGCCGCGGCTGCGGGAACGGCTCGGCGAGACGGTGCGGATCGTGGTCGACGCCGCGAACGTCGTGGGTTCGCGGCCTGACGGGTGGTGGAAGGATCGAGCGGGCGCGGCGTCGCGACTGCTGGAGCGCGTGGGCGCGCTGAGCGCCGCAGGGGTGGCGGCGAGGGAGTTCGGGCTGCCGGCCGGGCGGATCTGGCCGGAGTACTCGGTGGTTCTGGAGGGGCAGGCGCGCGGCGCGGGGACGAGTAGCGCTCGCGGCGGCGGCCCGCGAGCCGACGGCGACGCGAGCGCGGGCTCGGCGGTGACGCCCGAGGTGAACGTGGTGCGCTCCGAAGGATCGGGAGACGACACGATCGTGGCCGAGACAGAGCGGCTCACCAGCCTCTCGTGGGGCGCGCCGGCCACCACGGTGGTGATCACGGCCGACCGTGAGCTCGCTGGCCGCGTGGCCAAGGCCGGTGCCGAGGTGCGTGGCCCTCGCTGGCTCCTCGACCTGCTCGACTAGGCACAGTCTGAGACGTCTGCGGCGGCTGCGCCGCGCGTCTCTTCATCCGCGGACTTCTCCCGACCAAACGGCGGGCTCGGCTCCTGACGGGTGCGGATCGCGCAGGATCAGGGTTCTCCGCGCCGCTCTCGAAGCGCTCGCCGCGCGCGGCTCGCGCGCGGCCGACTCCGCGATGTCCGGGCCCTCCCGTAGTCTTCTTGCGACATGACGATCACGAGGGAGCAGAGCCCGGCGACGCCGGCGCGGCCGGATGCGCCCCCCGTCGCCCGTGAGCCGCTCGAGCTGGTCTACGAGCCGCGTGATCCGGTCGACTTCCGCGCGACCCTCGCCCCGCTGCGTCGCGGCCCGGGTGATCCGTGCGTGCGGTTCGAGGAGTCGGGTGGCGGAATCTGGATCGCCCTCCGCACGCCCGAAGGCACTGCGAGCCTGCATGTCTCGGGCACGCGCGGGCGGGTGCTGGTGCGCGCGTGGGGGAGTGGCGCATCCGCTGCTCTGGAGACCGCGCCGCAGCTGCTGGGCGCCGGCGACGACTGGAGCGGGCTCGACGCGTCGGGGCACGAACTGCTCGCCACGGCGCTGCACCGCAATCCGGGGTTGCGGCTGACCCGCACCGGGCGGGTGCTCGACTCGCTCGCCGCCGCGATCATCGAGCAGAAGGTCACCTCCACCGAGGCGTTCCGGGCCTGGCGGGTGCTCGTGACGGCCCATGGCGAGCGGCCGCCGGGCCCCGTGCCGCCGCAGCTGCGGGTGCCCCTCACGCCGGAGCAGTGGCGGCGCATCCCGTCGTGGGAGTGGCATCGCGCCGGGGTCGACCCGCGTCGCTCCCGCACGGTCATCGCCGCGGCGACGGTCGCGCGCGGCCTCGAGCGCACCACCGTGCACGAGCGCGGCGGGGCCGACGTGCAACGCCTGCTGCGCACGGTGCCGGGCGTCGGTGTGTGGACGGCGGCGGAGACCTCGCAGCGCTCGCACGGCGATCCCGATGCCGTCAGTTTCGGCGACTACCACCTGGCCGCTCAGATCGGCTGGGCGCTGGTGGGTGAGGCGATCGACGACGACGCTCTGGCGGAGCTGCTCGAACCGTGGGCCGGGCACCGGCAGCGGATCGTCCGGCTCGTGTTCGCGAGCGGATTCCGCGCACCGCGGCACGGCCCGCGCATGACGATCCAAGACCACCGCCGGCACTGAGCCGCGGAGCCTGGCCCCGACCCTCAGGGGTCTAGGCGACGGAAGCGGTCAGCGTCGTCTCACCGGTCGCGAATCCGGATTGCATCGCGCGGAGGGTGCCCGTCGCAGAGGTCGCAGGCCCGGTGACCGAAGCGCTGAACCCGCCCGTGGCATGGTCGACGGGGGCGACGACAGTGCCCGTGAACCCGCTCGGAAAGAGAAGCAGGACGTTCGTGGGCATCGTGGAGCTTCGCAGACTGATCCGGCCCGAAACGGTGAACGTGGCGCTCGCCGTGTTGACGGAGTAGCTGGAGGAGTCGAACGTGATCTCACCCAGCGGCAGCACGGTCAACGTTGCTACTGCGCTGGTGTACCCCACCGCGGAGGCGATGATCGTTCCCACCTTCGGCTGAGCAGTGCCCCACGCCGTGACGGAGAACGTTCCGCTGGACTGATCGACCGCCGCCGTGCGCAGGCTACCAAAGGTTGCGGAAGGGAGGATGGCGACCGATGCCGGCCACACGCCCGAGACGGCAGAAACACGCCCGGTGATCGGCATCTGAACAGCCAGCGAGAAGGTCGAGTAACTCGCCGAGTCGAAAGAGATGGTTCCTGGGGTGCTGCCGCCCGATGCAGCGGCCGTCGGCGCGGCGACTGCCACGGCGATGACAGGAGCGATCCATGCCGCACCGAGCAGAACACCTCGCCGCGAGGGCTCTGCCGCTCGATCAGCAGGCGGGACGTCGTCTTCTGGCATAACTGGATCCCCCAAGGGATGTTCAACAAACGAGCACGGCGCGTCGCTCCGCTGAGACCCACGAAGGCAGGGTGGAATATCCAGTCAGACCGCGGATACCCACACCATAGCAGCGCAAGCGATGACCGCCGCGCGCTCCTCTTTCCGGCCTGGTCCACGGACGGCCGACGGGGCGGCGCACGCCGCGTGGATTCAGGGGTCCCCTAGTACCAGTGCGGGTCGCGCGCGGTCCAGGTGGAGAGGGCCGAGCAGGGTGTGCCGTAGCGTCCGGCGATGTAGTTCATGCCCCAGATGATCTGGGTGGCGGCGTTGGTGAGGTAGTCATCTGCCACCGACGCCATCTTGTTCGCGGGCAGCGACTGCGGGATGCCGTACGCACCGCTCGACTCGTTGAGCGCGTTGGCCCGCCATCCGGATTCGCCGATCCACAGCCGCACCAGGCAGTTGAACTGCGCGTCGTCCCACCCGTAGGAGCCCATGATGCTGGAGGCGTAGGCCTGCGCCTCGGCGGGCGACATGATCGATCCGTCGCCGGGCACCCACGCGCTGCCGGGATCGCCACCACCCTCCTCTGCGGCAGCGATGGCCGCTGCGGCCTTTCTTGCGTTTTCCTCGGCGATCTGCTGGTCGCGCGCACGCGCACCGGCTTCGAGCTCAGCAGTTGTCCCCTTCAACGAGGCGAGCTGAGCGTCGAGCTGGCCTTGCGCTTGCTTCTGCTGGGCCAGCTCGGCGTCGGCATCGTCTTGCGCCTGCTGTGCCGCCGCGAGGCGGTCGTTCGCCTCCTGGGCGAGCCGTTCGCGGTCCGCCTTGGCGACGTCGGCCTGCTTCGTGAGAGCATCCGCCGTGTTCTGAGCGGCGACGGCGGCGTCACGGATTCCCGCGGTCTGTTCGGTGAGCTTCGACATAGTGCCGAGCTGGTAGAGCAGGGAATCAGCATCGTTCTGATTGAGGATCAGGTTGAGGTTCGAATCGCCGCCTGCGCGGTACAGCTGCGCGGCGATCTGACCCACCTGCGTCTTCGCAGTGCTGGCTTTGTCGGTGGCTGCGGTTGCCTGGGCGTCGATCGTCTCCGCGTACGTGGCGGCGGCTTGCAGATCGTAGGAAGCTTGCAGGTACTCCTGGCCACGCTGGAATGCCTGATTCTGAAGTTCCTGGACCCGCGCCTCGAGGTTCGAGACCACGCTGTTGATCTTGTCGATCTCCGCCTGCTTGGTCTGCTCGTTCGCTTTTGCGGCGTTCACCTCGTCCCACGTCGGGAGCGTGTCATCGATGGTGACGACCGATGCGGGCAGCCAGGCCCCCGGCCCCTGGCTTGCCGAGGGGCTCGCCGACGCGGCCAGGTTCGGCGTGGCGACGAGGGCCACGAGGGCTGCGACCACGCCCAGGGCGCGGGCAGGGGACTTCCACATGGGCCCCAGGCTATGTGACGAAAGTGAAAGATGAACTGAGCGCTCGCGCGCGTCTCCCGATACGATTCGGGCATGGATCCCCTTGCCATGGAGGGCTGGCACGACTTCGCGGTGGCGTCGGCGGGCGCCGCGGGCGCGCTCGCGGGACTGATCATCGTCGCCATGTCGGTCAACATCAAGGAGATCGTCGAGGGCTCGGCGCTGCCGGCCCGCTCAGGCGCGACGATCGGCTCGGTGGTGGTCATTGTGGTCGCCTCGGTGGCCATGCTCATCCCCGACCAGATCGCGATCGCTCTCGGGCTCGAACTGGCCGTGTTCGCCTGCGGAGCCCTGGTGCTGCAATGGGTCGCACTGCGCCAGATGTTCGCCACGACCGAGGGCGGCACGCGGCGCGCCAAGATCGGTGACGCGGTGCTCGGCGTCGGCCAGCTCCTCCCCGTGCTCATCGGCGGAGTGCTCGTGGCGTCCGGGGTTCCGGCGGGCCTGCTCTTCGTGGCGGCCGGATTCATCCTGATCTTCATCGTGTCGATCGTGAACGCCTGGGTGCTGATGGTGGAGATCCTCCGCTGACGTCTTCTCCTTCGCGCGAAGTCGCGTGGGAATAAACACTCAGGTCTATGCATTTGTATTGATGCGGGCCATCTTCGCGCCTGAAAACGACGATCCACGAAGAGAGACACAATGACAGACACCATCGAGATCCCCGGATACAAGGTCGGCAGCTGGACCATCGACCCCGCGCACAGTGAGGTCTCGTTCAGCGTTCGCCACATGCTCATCAGCAAGGTGCGCGGCAAGTTCGAGAAGTTCGACGCCACGTTCGTCACCGCGCCGAACCCGCTGGAGACCTCCGTCACCGCGACGGCCGAGGTCGCCTCCGTCAACACGAACGACGAGAACCGCGACGGGCACCTCCGCACCAACGACTTCTTCGACGCCCCCACCTACCCCCAGCTGAGCTTCGTCTCCACGGGTGTCCGTCAGCAGGGCGACGACTTCAAGATCGACGGCGACCTCACCATCAAGGGCGTCACCAAGCCGGTCACCTTCGACTTCGAGTTCGGCGGCTTCGGCACCGACCCCTACGGCAACTACAAGGCCGGCTTCAGCGCCAAGGCCGAGATCGACCGCAACGAGTTCGGCGTGAACTGGAACGCGGCTCTCGAGACCGGCGGCGTGCTGGTGGGCGACAAGGTCACCATCACCATCGAGGTGCAGGCCGTTCTGCAGCCGTAATCCACCTCGCCGCTGCGGATCGATGATCCTCCGCAGGGCTCCGGATGCGTGACGCCGCCGGTCGGGATCCGTCCCGCCGGCGGCGTCTCGCTGTCTGCGGGGCAGTTCTCCACAATCGGGGCACCGCGCCGACTCCTCCACAGATCCGGCGTGAGCCGTCCCGGCGGGCGCCCGGATCGCGACACTGACGGAATGACAACGCTCTCCGCGCCGCTTCGGGCGGCCCACGCATCATCCGCATCCTTGCTCGACGTCGAGGCCCTACTGGGGTACCGGCCGGTGGCGAGTGTCGCGCTCTATCTCCGGCGACGGCGAAAGCCACCCGCGGCGTTGCGGGTCGATCTGCCGCTGGGGCCCTCGCCCGACGGCGAAGAGCTCGCGCGGGCCCTGACCGGGCTGGTGGCGCGCGTGCCCGGCGCGGGGTCGGCCGAGATCGCCGTCTTCGGGCGTGAGTCCGACGATCGGGCGTCGATGCGGCGCTATGCGCCGCTGGTGCGGGCGATCCGTGCGCGGCTGGCGGCCGCGGGGTTCGAGGTGCCGCGAGCGCATTTCGTCGTCGGAGGCCATTGGGCAGATGCAGATGCAGATGCAGATGCAGATGCAGATGCGGATGCGGATGCCGTTGCCGGTGCGCGCGGCTCGTGGCGTCGTCTGCCGGTCGCCGCGTCGGGCGGCGGTGTCGCGCCGAGCGAGCTGGCTGGGCATCCGCCCGACGCGCACCATGGTCCGTTCGTTCCCATCGCGCCGGCGTCGGAGGCTCGGCGCGCACGATCGATGGCGGCGCTCGGTGTGCTCACGAACGCGTTGGGGCTCGACCATTCCGAAGAGGCCGCCGGAGGTCGCGACGTGCCCGGCGGCGATGACTCGCTCGCCCACCCGTCGGAGGTCGACATCGTCGAGACGCTCCTGCGCTGGAACGCGGTGCTCACGGTCGAGCCCGGGTCGCCGCCGCCGTCAGACGCCCGGTCCGTCGCTCTGCTGTGGTCGCTCCGCCATCGGGTGGTCCGGGATTGCGTGCTCATGATGTGCGCCTGGGGGTTCGATGCCGGTGTGATCGCGCTGCACGAGGCCACGGAGCCCGACGAGTCCGCCATCGGCGCCCCGGCGGTGTACGACACCTTCCTCGGCGTCGGGCGGCGTCCGCCGACCCCGGGCGCGCTGCGTTCGGCGATCGATCTGCTCCGGCACCTGGTGTCCTGTGCGCCCGAGTCGATGGCAACGCCCGCCCTCACCATGCTGGCGTGGCTGGAGTGGGCGCGCGGACGCGGCTCGGTGGCCGACGCCTATCTGGAGGAGTGCCGGCGGCTCGATCCCGACTACCGGCTGGCGCTCCTGCTGCAGGCGATGATCGGGCACGGCTTCGTTCCCGAGTGGATGGGTGCCGACTCGGCACCCACGCTCTGCCGGCCGCAATGATCGTGCGGTCGGGGCCTGGGTGCCACTCAGTGGCCGGTGAGCGGGCCCAGGATGCGCGCGGCGAGCGAGCGACGGCCGGTGACCGACTCCTCCACGTCGGCGGCGCCGGTGCCCACCAGTCCGAGATTCGCTCCCACGAAGCGGAAGGGTTCCGGCTCCCATTTGGGCGAGAGGTGGTTCACCCACGGCAACGCGGTCAGGGCTGTCGAGCGGCGGCCGATGAGGTCGGCGAGGGTGCGGCCGGCCAGATTCGTGGTGCTCAATCCGTCGCCCACGTAGCCGCCTGCGAAGGCGACACCGGTGCGCGGGTTGAAGCTCGCCGTCGCGTGCCAGTCGCGCGGCACCCCGAGCGGTCCGCCCCACCGATGCGTCACTGCCGCGCCGCGGGCGGCGGGGAAGAGCTCGCCCAGGGTGTGTTCGAGGTGGTCGAACACACGATCCACCCGGTCGTGCTCGGGCTTGATCGAGCTGCCCCAGTGGTAACGGGCGCCGCGGCCCCCGAAGGCGAAACGGTTGTCGGCCGTGCGCTGACCGTAGATGAGCAGATGCCGGTAGTCGCTGAAGGTCATGCCGTGTTCGATCCCGATCTCGTCCCACACCTCGTCGGGCAGGGGTTCGGTCGCGATCATCAGCGAGTACAGCGGCATGATCCGGCGTCCGACGCCGGGAAGCTGCGATCCGTATGCCTCGGTGGCGATGACCAGGTCATCGCACGAGATCAGGCCCTCGCCGCCGTCGCCGGTGTACAGCGCGCGATGCGGCGCCCACTCGACGATCTCGGTGTGTTCGGCGATCACGACGCCGAGGTCTTCAACCACCCGCGCCAGGGCTCGCACCAGCTTCGCCGGATGCACTCGGGCGCACGACGGGTCGAACGACGCGGCGAGAGACGAGGTGGCGCGCAGAGAGCGTGCGCGAGGGTCGTCGTGGGAGCCGCTGGTCACGAGTTCGAGATGATCGACCCCGAACTCGCGCGCGGAATCGACGTCGGCCAGGGCCGCAGTGCGCTGCACCCCGTCGCGGGCGAACACGATCGTGCCGCCCTTGCGGTAATCGCAGTCGATGCCCTCTGCCTCGACCACCTGGCCCACCTCGTCGACCGTGTCGATCATCGCCTGCCGCATCGCGCGGGCGGCGTCGTCTCCGTAGGCGCGGCGGAGCGCATCCGTCGACCGCGGGAACAGCGCCGAGCACCACCCGCCGTTGCGACCCGAGGCTCCGAAGCCCACGACCTCCTTCTCGACCACGGTGATCGAGAGCGACGGGTCGGCCTTCTTGAGGTAGTAGGCGGTCCAGAGGCCGGTGAGGCCGCCGCCGACGATGCACACGCCGGTCGAGACATCGCCCGACAGCGGCGCTCGAGGGGTGAATTCGTCCTGGTTCGATTCCGCGAGGGAATCGAACCAGAACGATACGTCGCGATAGTCGCGCATCGGGCGCGCGGCTACAGTCGCGACCAAGCTTCGGTGAGCACGCTCCGGAGGATCTGCTCGATCTCGTCGAACTCCGCCGGCCCCACCGTCAACGGCGGGGATAGCTGGATGACGGGGTCTCCTCGGTCGTCGGCCCGGCAGTAGAGGCCGGCGTCGAAGAGGGCCTTGGAGAGGAATCCGCGCAGCAGGCGCTCCGACTCGTCGTCGTCGAAGGTCTCGCGGGTGGTCTTGTCCTTCACCAGTTCGATGCCGAAGAAGAAGCCGTCTCCGCGCACGTCGCCCACGATGGGCAGGTCGGTGAGTTTCTCGAGGGTCTGCCGGAAGATCGGCGAGTTCTCGCGCACGTGCTCGTTGAGCCCTTCTTCCTCGAAGATGTCGAGGTTCTCGAGAGCCACGGCGGCCGACACCGGATGCCCGCCGAAGGTGTAGCCGTGGTAGAACGCGGTCTGGCCGTGCTTGAAGGGCTCGTAGACCCGTTCGTTCACGATGGTCGCGCCGATGGGGGAGTAGCCGCTCGTCATCGCCTTGGCGCAGGTGATCATGTCGGGCTCGAAACCGTAGGTGTCGCAGGCGAAGTAGTTGCCGATGCGGCCGAAGGCGCAGATCACCTCATCGCTGACCAGGAGCACGTCGTACTTGTCGCAGATCTCGCGAACGCGCTGGAAGTAGCCAGGGGGAGGAGGGAAGCAGCCACCGGAGTTCTGCACGGGTTCGAGGAAGATCGCGGCCACCGTCTCAGGGCCTTCGAATTGGATCATCTCTTCGATGCGGTTCGCGGCCCACAGCCCGAAAGCCTCCTCGGTGCCGTCGAAGCCCATCTCGTGCGCCCGGTAGTAGTTCGTGTTCGGCACCCGGAAGCCACCCGGGGTCACGGGCTCGAACATCTCCTTCATCGCCGGGATGCCGGTGATGGCCAACGCGCCCTGCGGAGTGCCGTGGTAGGCGACGGCGCGCGAGATGACCTTGTGCTTGGTGGGCCGGCCCTGCAGTTTCCAATAGTGCTTGGCGAGCTTGAACGCGGTCTCCACCGCCTCGCCTCCGCCGGTGGAGAAGAACACGCGGTTGAGCGACCCGGGAGCGAGGTGCGCCAACCGGTCGGCGAGTTCGATGGCGGAAGGGTGCGCATACGACCAGATCGGGAAGAAGGCCAGCTCCTCGGCCTGCTTGGCCGCCACCTCGGCGAGCCGTTTGCGGCCGTGCCCCGCGTTCACGGTGAACAGGCCCGCGAGCCCGTCGATGTAGCGCTTCCCCGTCGAGTCCCAGATGTGGTGGCCCTCGCCGCGGGTGATGATCGGCACCCCAGCGCCCGACTCCATGACGGACTGGCGGGCGAAGTGCATCCACAGGTGGTCTTTCGCCATCCGCTGCAACTCGGCGTCGCTGCGGGTGGCGCGCGCCTGGGCGGAGGAGATGGGTTGTTCGGTGGTTGTCATCGTGTGCCCCAGTTGTAGAGCTGCTTGTGCAGCTTCAGATAGACGAATGTTTCGGTGGATTGAACGCCCTTGAGCTGCCGGATCTCGGAATTCAGCAGGGCGATCAGGTCGTCGTCGTCTTCACAGACCACTTCGGCCAGGATGTCGAAGGTGCCGGCTGTCAAGACCACGTAGTCGACCGAGGGCATCTTGGCGAGCGCGTCGGCCACCACTCGCGTGTCGCCGGAGACCTTCAGCCCGATCATCGCCTGCCGGTAGAAGCCGAGCTGCAATGGATCGGTGACGGCCACGATCTGCATCACGCCCGACTCCGTGAGCTTCTGCACACGCTGCCGCACGGCGGCTTCGCTGAGCCCCACGGCCTTGCCGATCTCGGCGTAGGAGCGGCGGCCGTCGTCTTGCAACTGCTCGATGATCGCCTTGGAGGTGTCGTCGAGTTGAGACGGTCGCGGCTTGGGGCCCATGGCTCGATACTGTCAGGTAAATGGGGTGTCGGCAAGCGAATCCGCAGCAAATCGAAGACTCGACCGAGGAAATCAACAGTAGTCGGTGGCCCATACGTCGTGGGAGGGCATGTCCGGCATCGGCCCGCGAGACCGTCGCGGTAGTACCGTGACGGCATGGGGAGTCTTCGTTTCGTGCCGGCCGAGCAAGAATGGACGGTGCTGGCGGCCTGGCCGACGGTGGTCACCATCTCGGCCGACGTGCCCGACGACGTGGTCGAGGCGATCTGGTCGGCGCTCGGCGCTCCGGACGCTTCGATCGAGTCGGTCGTCTCGAGCATCCCGATCCGTGACACCGCGGCCGATTCCTCGTTCACGGTGGTTCGCTTCGAGCCCGGCGGCGGCGTTCCGCTCGACCCCGCGCATCCGCCCCGCGACTGGTCGGCGACGGTCGTCGCCCGCGGCTCGGCCGCCGTCGATCTGCTCTCGGTCGGCGGCTCGCGACGCTTCGGCTCGGCGGGCATGCAGCCGTGGGCGCTCGCGGAGTTCCCGTCCGTCATCGGCATCTCCACCGGAGACCTGCCTCCCGTGCCCGAATCGCTCCTTCGCCTGCCGACGGATGCTCGCCGGCTCGACCACGGCATCGCCTACGCCTCGCGCGTGCTCTGGGCCGCCTCGCCGGAGAGCATCGTGGGCGAGCGTGGGCCCGCTGCCGGGCCCGGCGCCGACGGCGACACGGCGGAGCGCCCGAGTCACGATCCCGACACGGCCGACGGCGAGACGATCCTCGGTCGCCGTGCCGTCGAGGGCGTGGGCCTCGAGGCTGTGGAGGAGAGGACGGACGAGGGCGCGGAGGGTGTCTTCGACGGTCCGGCCGATGAGCCCGTCCCGGTCTACGAGATCCGGGTCGGCGACCAGCCCCCGCTCGAGCTGACCGGCGCGGTCGTCGTCGGGCGTCGGCCCCAGCCCCGTCGATCGGCCGATCGCCCGTTCACCCGCGCTCCGGCACAAGCCCTGATCGCGGTCGATTCTCCGGCTCAGGAGGTGTCGGCGAACCACGTCGAGATCGCGCTCAGCGGACGCACGGTCGTGGTGACCGATCTGCGGTCGACCAACGGAACGACCGTGCGCCTCCCCGGCCGGCCGGCGGTGCGGTTGCGTCAGGGAGATTCGGTGGTCGCATCCGGGTCGGCTATCGTCGAAATCGGCGACGGAAACGTTATCCACATCTCGTCGCGAGACCGGGGAAACACCGGGATCACCGTTTAGGATTCCCGGATAGCTGTCAGGAGTTGGACATCGTGACCCAGATCGGTCGAACGAGCGCGCGCGTCAGCGTGACTCGCGCGGGAGAGCATCCGCGCCGCATCACCCTGTCGTGGGCCTCGCTCACCGACAAGGGCAACAAGCGCGCCGCCAACGAAGACAGCGCGATCTCCGAGGTGCCGGTGTTCGCCGTGGCCGACGGGATGGGCGGGCACTCCGCGGGCGACGTGGCGAGCGCGGCCGTGGTCGACCGGCTGGGGGAGATCTCCTCGGCGGTCACCGACGCCGGCTCCATCGAAGAGGCATTGGCCCGGGCGCTCACCGACATCGACCGGGTGGGCGACGAATCGGTGCTGGGCACGGGAACGACGGTCACCGGCGTCGCTCTCAGCGAGATCGACGACGAGCTGGCCTGGATGGTCTTCAACATCGGCGACTCGCGGGTCTACCTCTTCTCCGACGGAGAGCTCCGTCAGCTCACCGTCGATCATTCCGTGGTCCAAGAGCTGATCGATGCCGGGCTGATCACCAAGGAGCAGGCCGAGCACCACCCCGACAGCAACGTGATCACGCGCGCGGTCGGTTTCCATGAGAAGCCCGTGCCCGACTACTCGACGCTTCCCCTGGTGGCCGGTCAGCGCATCCTGATCTGCTCCGACGGGTTGACGAAAGAGCTCACCGACTACGGCATCCGCCACTACCTCTCCACCACGCCCACGGCCGAGCGCGCAGCCAACGAGCTCGTCACCGCGGCGCTGGCGAACGGTGGTCGCGACAATGTGACCGTGGTCGTGGTCGACGTCGAGTCCGACGAAGCGATCACCGAGCCGGTGGAATCGCACGGTCTGCGTCGCGGTTCCGGGCGGAACTGAGGTTCCGATGGTCCGGCGTCTGCCTTCTCCACCCCCATCGCTCCCCGGGTTCACCTCGGTGCGCGTGCTGGGCTCCGGAGGTTTCGCCGACGTCTTCCTGTTCGAGCAGAACATGCCGCGCCGCCAGGTGGCCGTGAAGGTGATGCTGCCGGAGGTGGTGAACGAGCAGGTGCGGCGGATGTTCCAGGTCGAGGCCGATCTCATGGCCAAGCTGAGCGCGCATCCGTCGATCCTCACCGTCTACGAGGCCGGGGTGTCCTCCGACGGGCGGCCCTACCTCGTCATGGAGCTCTGCTCGTCGTCGCTGGGCCAGCGCTACCGCAGCGAGCCGCTTCCCGTGGCCGAGGTGCTGCGGATCGGCGTGAAGATCGCAGGGGCGCTGCACACCGCGCACGAGCAGGGCATCCTGCACCGCGACGTGAAACCGTCGAACATCCTCCTCACGGCCTACGGCGCCCCGGTGCTCTCCGACTTCGGCATCTCGGCGTCGACCCGCGGCAACGCGGCGATCGACGCGGTGGGGTTGTCGATCCCCTGGTCGGCACCCGAGGTGCTCTCCGAAGCCACCCAGGGCACGGTGGCCTCCGAGGTGTGGGCGCTCGCCGCCACGCTCTACTCCCTGCTCGCCGGCCGCTCACCCTTCGAGCAGCCGGGCGGCAGCTCCGCGCCGGGCGATCTCGCGCGCCGGATCACGAAGGCGAAGCTCGCCCCGATCGGGCGCAGTGACGTGCCGGCCTCGCTCGAACGCGTGCTCGCGCGGGGAATGGCGAAAGACCCGGCGCGCCGGCCGGCCTCGGCGCTCGAACTCCTGCGGGAGCTGCAGGCGGTCGAGACCGAGCTCGGCCTCGCGCAGACCAGCGCCGAGATCGCGATGGCCGAGTGGGCGGGCGACTACGCCCGGGATCCCAGCGACCGCACCGTGCTGCATGCCGGCGCGGCGACCGGCACCGGCCACGGAGCCGGATCGGGGCCGGGCCGACGGCGCCGGGCGAGCGCCTCGACCGCGGCGCGTGCCGGCGGGTCGTCCGGATCGGGCGGTGCGGGAAGCCCGTCGAGCGGATCGGCCGATCGTCACAAATCGCGCACGTCGCGAGTCGACACCGGCGAGCGGTGGGGGAGCAGTGCGGGGAGCGGGCGGTCCGACCACGGATCGGGCGGCCGTGGCATCCGGATCGCCGTGATCGCGGCGGCATCCGTCGTCGTCGTGGGCGGGCTCGCCGCCGGCGGCATCGCGCTCTCGCAGCAGGATGCCGGGCGTTCGATTCCGAGCGTCGGTGAGATCAGCGCCACGACGACCGACGGCCGCATCCTCTTCTCCTGGAACGATCCGGGTCTGCGCGACGGAGACAGCTACCGTGTCACCACCGCCACCGGCCAGAGCTCCGTGCAGCGCGGCAACGAGTTCGCGGCGTTCCCCACCGACGACTCCTCGGTCTGCATCTCGGTCGCCGTCGTGCGCGCGGGCAAATCCGGGCCGGCCAGTTCAGAGAAGTGCGCAGCGTTGGAATGATCACCCGCTCCGGTGTGGCGGCCTGGGTCGTCTCGCACAAGTCACTCGCTGCGACCCTCACCAGCGGCACCGTGGTCGCGGCGCTGGTGGCCGTGGTGGCCGTCGCGTCGACCGGTTACACGGCGCAGAAGGTCGATCTCGACGACGCGACGGTGTGGGTCACGAGCGATCAGCATCAGGCCGTGGGCCGCGCCAATCCGCAGGTGGGCGAACTCAACACCGCCATCCGGATGGAGTCGGGTTCGCTCTCGGTGAGTCAATACGGCCAGACCGTGGTGGTGAGCGATCTCGGCGGAGGAGAGGCACGCATCCTCGACACTTCGGGCGCCGTCGTGGCCGACACGGTCTCCCTCCCGGTGGGAGACGTGCGGATCGCACTGACCGCATCCGTCGCCGTGGTCACCTCCCGCACCACGGGCGATGTCTGGCTCACCACCCCCGAAGCGCTGGCTGTCTTCGACTCGGCCGCCCCGGCCGACCTCACCCTCGGGGCCGGCGGCGACACGGTCGTGGCCGGAGACGGCACGGTCTTCGCGGTCTCGGCCGCGACCGGATCGGTGTTCGCGGTCGACCCCGCGGCAGACGGGGTCGATGCCCCCTCGACCGCGATCGACGTCGAGCCGTCCGACGACCTGTCGATCACCGCGGTCGGCGATCGTTGGGTGGTGCTCGACCGCACCGCCGGGCGCCTCATCACCTCCGGCGGCTCGTTCCCGATCGAGCTCCCGACCGGAGCCGACGAGTCGTGGCTGCAGGATGCGTCGGCCGACGCCCCGGGTGTGTTCGTGGCGACCTCTGAGGCCCTGCTCGAGTTCTCGCTCGCCGACGGGTCGGCGAGCGCGCTGTCATCGGGCCACACGGGAGGTTCGGCGTCGCCCGTCGAGGTGGGCGGATGCTGGTACGCCGGCTGGTCCGACGGCCGATCGTGGCAGCGCTGCGCCGGCGGCGAGCCGGTGGAGGGCACACTGGAAGGCGCAGCGGGTGCCGACGGACTCGCTTTCCGCACCGACGGCCGGGGCGGCGTGCTGCTGAGCGACACGGTCAGCGGCCGCTCCTGGGACGTCACGCGCGACAACGCGCCGATCGACAACTGGAGCGATCTGCTGCCCGACACGGCGGCCGAGGATCAGTCGAGCGAGACCGTCACCGACCAACCCGTCACCGTCGATCCGACGCAGCGACCACCGGTCGCCGTCGACGACGAGCTGGGCGCACGACCCGGTCGCTCGACGGTACTGCCGGTGCTGCTCAACGACTACGACCCCAACGGCGACGTCATCGTGATCGACGAGGTGCGGTTGCCCGACGGCGCCGACTGGACGGTCGACCGGATCACCGACGATCAGCAGCTGCAGCTCACCCTCCCGCCCGCGGCGAGCGGTGAGATCTCCTTCGGCTACACGATCTCCGACGGCCGCGGTGGAACGGCCGACGCCACGGTGCGCGTCGCGGTGCGCGCACCCACCGAGAACTCCCCGCCCGTGCAGAGCAATTGGGCCGGTGTCGACGTGGCCATCGGTGGCCGCGCGGAATCCGACATCCGCAGCGACTGGTACGACCCCGACGGCGACGCGTTCTACGTGCAGTCGGCCGCGGCGGCGGCGCCGGACGTCGTCACCTTCACCCCCGAAGGCGTCGTCACGTTCACCGATGCCGGGCAGTCGACCGGCACGAAGGAGGTCTCGCTCAGTGTGAGCGACGGTCAGGCCGCGACCACCGGAACGCTCGGCGTGTCCGTGCACGAGCCGGCCGACGTGCCGCTCGTGGCCGAGGGGTTCGTGGTGCTCGCCAAGGTCGGGCAACCGGTGCAGCTGAGCCCCCTCGAGCACGTGCGCGGAGGATCGACGGCTCTTCGGCTCGCGAACGCGCCCGCCCACGAAGGATTCGAGATCACGCCCGACTACGCGGGCGGCACCGTGCGGATCGCCGCGCAGGCGGCGGGCTCCGACACCATCGACTATGCGGTCTCCGACGGGGCGAAGACCGCATCCGGAGTCATCCGCGTCATCGCCACGCTCCCGCCGGATGCCAACACCCGTCCCGTCACCGTGCCGCATTCCGCTTTCGCGCGTCAGAACACCAGCGTGCTGGTCGACGTGCTGGCCACCGACTTCGACCCCGCCGGGGGAGTGCTCATCGTCAGCGGAGTCGACGGGGTCTCCGCCGTCGACGGGCTGCGGGTGGAGATCATCGATCAGCGGATGATCAGGGTCACCCTCACGAGACCGCTGGAGAGCGGCAGCACCGCCTTGACCTACACGGTCACCAACGGGCTCGCGGATGCGCAGGGCTCGGTGACCGTCGTCGAGATCCCCGAACCGGCCCAGCGCCAGCCCCCGGTGGCGGTGCCCGACACCGCAGCGGTGCGGGTGGGCGACGTGGTCGACATCCCCGTGCTCGCGAACGACGTGCAGCCCGACGGCGACACGCTCACCCTGGCCCCCGAGCTCGTGCAGACGCTGGGGGCCGACTCCGGACTCCTCTTCACCTCCGGATCCCGGCTGCGCTATCTCGCGCCCGACACCCCGGGCGACTTCACCGCGGTCTATCGCGTCGAAGCCCCCGACGGGCAGTGGGCGACCGCGCCCGTCACGATCAACGTGCGCGAGGCGGATGCGACGGCGAACGCCGCACCGGTGCCGCAGCAGATCACGGCTCGGGTGATCGCCGGGGAGACGGTGCGCATCCCCATCCCGCTCACCGGCATCGATCCCGACGGCGACTCCGTGCAGTTCCTCGGGATCGACTCGGTGCCCGACAAGGGCACCGTGTCCGACACCGGTTCCGACTGGATCGACTACACCGCCGGTGACTACTCGACCGGCACCGACGACTTCCGCTACAGCGTCGTCGATCGCCTCGGCGCACGAGCCACCGGCACCATCCGCGTGGGCGTCAGCGCGCGTCGCGACGGCGCCCGCAACCCCGTGGCGACGCCCGACGAGGTGCTGGTGCGCCCCGGCAAGACAGTGCTGGTGCGCGTGCTCGAGAACGACTCCGATCCCGACGGCGGCGCGCTGGCGGTGACGGATGTGTCACCCGTCACCGAAGGGGCGACCGCAACGATCGTCGATGACATGCTCTCGATCGTCACGCCCGAGACCCCCGGCCGCTACGGGTTCATCTACACGATCGGGAACGCACGCGGGGGCACGAGCTCGAGCTTCGCCACCGTCGACGTCAGCGCCGATGCGCCGTTGGCCCGTCCGCAGGTGAGCGACACGGTGCTCTCGCTCACCGACATCCTCGACAAGAGCAGCGTCGAGGTCGACGTGCTCGACAACGTGTTCTTCGCCGAGGGGCCGGCCAGTGAGCTCTGGCTCTCGGTTCTCCCCGCCTATGCCCCCGTGGCCAAGGTCGACGGCGCCCGGGTGCGGGTGACCGTGAAGCCGCAGCGGCAGGTCATCCCGTTCTCCGTGGCCCATCCCGACGATCCGAACGTGCGCTCCAGCGGATTCATCTGGGTGCCCGGCACCGACGACGCGTTGCCCCAGCTACGCCCGGATGCCCCGAAGCTCACGGTGCAGAGCGGCAGTGCCCTGACGATCGCCGTGAATGACTACGTCGTCGCCGTGGGCGGGAGGCAGGTCACGATCACCGATCCGAACGCGGTGCGGGCCACGCACGCCGACGGGTCGCCCCTGGTAGCCGATGACCGCTCGCTCGTGTTCCGCAGCGCGGACAAGTACTTCGGTCCGGCATCGATCTCGTTCGAGGTCTCCGACGGGAGGGGTGCGGGCGCTCGCACGGCGACACTCGTGCTCCCGATCACCGTCACGCCCCGCGACGACCAGCCGCCCGTGTTCTCCGGCGCCACGATCGACGTCGAGCCCGGCCAGCAGAAGGTGCTCGATCTGAGTCGGCTCACCACTTCGCCCTCGGGTGCGCCGTCGTCGTCGTTCCGCTACCAGCTTCTCGATCCGAAGCCCCCCGGCTTCACCGCGCTGCTGTTGGGGTCGACGCTCACGGTCACCGCCGACGTGGGAGCGAAGAAGGGCGCGCAAGGCGCGCTCGCGATCGGGGTCGGCGACGGGGTGAGTGCCGGAACCACCGGCCGCATCGAGATGACGGTGGTGCCCTCCACGAAACCGCTGGCGGTGCCCGCCACCGACACTGTGATCGCACCGCGTGGGCAGACCACGACGGTCGACGTGCTCGCCAACGACGACGCCACGAACCCGTTCCCGCAGCAACCGCTCACCGTCGCGGCGGTGCGCGGCGCCGATGCCGGCTCGCTGCCGGCCGGCGTCACCGTCGTGCCGAGCTCCGACAAGAGGGTGCTGCAGGTGACGGTGGCCCAGGATGCGCCGCCCAGCGACCTCACCCTGCAATATCAGGTGCTCGACGGCACGGGAGACCCCGATCGCGCCACCTGGGGCACCGTGCGCATCGCGGTGCAAGACCGGCCGGGCCCGGTCACCGGACTCACCGTCACCGGCTTCGGCGACCGCACCGTCACGGTCTCGTTCGCCGCCGGGCCGGCGAACAACTCGCCCATCGTCGGCTTCGACGTCGTGACCCGCACCGACTCGGGGTCGGCGATCGTGAGTTCGTGCGCCAGCACCAGCTGTGTGGTCGGAACCCCCGGCAACGGTCCGGGCAACGCCGTCATCGTGAGCGTGGCGGCGAAGAACGCCATCGGCAGCTCCGACGCGGCGAACTACGCGACGCCCGTCTGGTCGGATCTGCTGCCCTCGGCCCCGGGCACCGTCACCGTCTCCCCGCGCGACGGCGCTCTCGACGTGCGCTGGAACACCTCCACGGTCGGCCCGGGAGGTTCCGCGGTGCGCGCATACGAGGTCACCGCAGACGGGCGGTCGGTCGCGACGCTCGACGCGGCGGGCCCCGGATGCGACACCTCGCACTGTCAGACGACGGTCACGGGGCTCGCGAACGGTCAATCGAGCACGGTCACCGTGACCGCGCGCAACGGCGCCTATCCGGCGCTGGCCGTGTGGCCGTCGGGGTCGGCGAGCGGTACTCCGTTCGGCCCGCCCTCGGCGTCGACCGTGTCGGCGGTGGCGAACCTCGACAGCGGTCCGGGCTCCGTCACCGTGTCATGGCCCGAGTTCGCCGGCAACGGCGACCGAGTGACGGGCTACTTCGCGCAGCTGCTCGCCCAGGGCGTGAACTCGGTGCCGGGCGGCGCGCAATCCTGCTCGGTCTCCTCGCCCGCGCCCGGCACGGTCGATCCGCCACGCGCCGGCGGCGATGTCGTGGCTCAGCAGAATCTGGGCGGGGATGCCCGCAGCGCCACGTTCGACGGACTCACCGAGGTCGATTCGACCTACGCCTTCGTGGTCTGGGGATACAACGCGGCCGGCTGCGTGGCATCCGCCGTGGTGACGACGGTCGCCTATCCGAGTCCGGGCCAGGTCGACGCCCTGGGCGTGACGATGTCGATGCAGCGACGCGACGGCGATCGCGTCGTCGACGTGCGGGTGACCACGGCGCCCACCCCGAATCCTGTCTCGAACCCCCGTTACTACGTGCGCCCGGTCGACGGCAGCGACCCCAGCGGCCCGGCCGTGGGCTTCCAGCTCGGCAACTTCCCGCGCGAGTTGACCGGCGGCGCATTCGGCCAGAACTACCGTTTCGTCATCCGCGCCTGCAACGTGTGGAGCGGCGTCGAGGTCTGCGGTCCGTACTCGGCGCCGGTCACCGCACCCGATCCGTCGATCACGTTCGAATTCACGCCGACCACCGCGCCGAGCTGGAGCGGCGGCGCCTGGACCTGGGTCGCCGGACCGCAGAACGGCTCCCTCCAGCCGCAGTACTGGTGCGGCTCGCACGCGGTCTACCTCGCGAACCGGGATCACCCCGAGAATCTGCCGCACGACCAGGTGGTCGGGCCGACGTCGTGCACCCCGGGCACACCACCGGTCGCGGGCGACGCGGCCCTGTATGTGCAGATCGGCGGGTATGGCTATGTGTACGTTGGCTAGCGGAGAGGTGCCCACATGACGATGACGACCGAACAGGCGGCGCGGTTCGCCGACGTCTTCGATCGCCTGACCACCAACGTCGAGCGCACGCTGCACGGCAAGTCGCACGTGATCCGCCTCGCGCTCACGGCCTTGTTCAGCGAGGGTCATCTGCTGCTCGAGGACGCCCCGGGCACGGGAAAGACGTCGCTCGCCCGAGCCCTGGCCGACAGCGTGCGGGGCACCAGCAGCCGCATCCAGTTCACCCCCGACCTGTTGCCGGGCGACATCACCGGCGTCAGCGTCTACGACCAGAACAGCGGAGCCTTCACGTTCCACCCCGGGCCGATCTTCGCGAACGTGGTGCTCGCCGACGAGATCAACCGGGCGTCGCCGAAGACGCAGTCGGCGCTGCTCGAAGTGATGGAAGAGGGGCGGGTCACGGTCGACGGCCGCGGGCATCCGGTGGGCGAACCCTTCATGGTGGTGGCCACGCAGAACCCGATCGAGCAGGCCGGCACCTACCGGCTGCCCGAGGCGCAGCTCGACCGTTTCCTCATCAAGACCTCGATCGGCTACCCCGACCACGCCACCACGCTGCGCATCCTCGAAGGGGCGACGCACAAGGCGCACGGCGATCCGCTGCCGCCCGTCATCACCGCGGAGGGCGTGACGCTGCTGGCCGCCGAGGCCCGCACGGTGCACGTCGACGCCACGATCAACGACTACGTCTCGCGGCTCGTGCAGGCCACCCGAGACGCCTCCGAGACCCGGCTCGGCGCCAGCGTGCGAGCTGCACTGGCGCTCATCCGCACGGCGAAGACCTACGCGGCGTCCGACGGGAGGCACTACGTCGTGCCCGACGACGTGAAGTCGCTGGCCGGCCCGGTGCTCGCCCACCGCCTGGTGCTCGACCCGGAGGCCGAGTTCGACGGGGTCACCTCGCTCGGCGTCATCTCGCAGGTCCTGCTCGACGTCCCGCCGCCCGGGGACGTCTCGGCCGCATGAGCGGGCGCCGGCTCCCGGTCGCGGTCGCGTCGAGCGGATGGGTCGTGCTGGGAATGGCCCTCGTCGGCCTGGGCTGCGGGATCGCCTTCGGCTGGACCGAACTCCTGGTCGTCGGCCTGGTGGCGCTCGTCGTCGCCGTCGCGGCGGCCGGGTTCCTGGTGGGCCGGTCGAGCGGACGGATCGAGATCGACGTGCTCGACCGGCGGGTGGTGGCGGGGCACGCGGCCACGGTCGCCGTGCGGGTCACGAACGACGGCGCACGACGACGGCGGGCGCACCAGGCCGAGTTCGTGGTGGGCGGGCGCACGGAGCTGATCCACCTGCCGGCCCTCGCTGCGGGGGAGTCGCGCGAGGTGCTCGTGTCGGCGCCGACGGTGCGGCGCGGAGTGATCACGCTCGGGCCGGTGACCATCGTGCGGCGCGATCCGATCGGCCTGGCCCGGCGCGAATCCGTTCGATCGGGAACGGTCGAGCTCTACGTGCACCCCACGATCGTGTCGCTCCCGGTGAGCACGACCGGCCTGCTGCGCGATCTCGAAGGCATCCCGACCGCCGATCTCACCGACAGCGACATGTCGTTCCACGCTCTTCGGCCCTATGTCGCGGGCGATGACCGCCGCCACATCCATTGGAAGAGCACGGCGAAGACCGGGGCGTTCCTGGTTCGTCAGTTCGAGCAGACCCGACGCAGTCACCTCATCGTGCTGCAGTCGCTGAGCGCGGCCGACTACGCCTCCGAGGAGGAGTTCGAGCTCGCCGTGAGCGTGGTCGCCTCGATCGGAGTGCGCGCCGTCGCCGACGGCATCACGGTCTCGGTGTTCGCGGGCGAGGGCACCCGGCGTCGTGCCCAGGGCGGCGCGCGCCTGCGGGTGCGCACGCCGCGCGAATTGCTCGACGACCTGAGCGGGATCGAGGAGTCCACGACGCCCCGAGCGGCTCGCCTGCCCGCCGTGGCCCGGGCGGTGGGCGAATCGGCACCGGATGCCTCGGTCGTCTTCCTGGCGTGCGGATCGACGGTCACCGCTCGCCAGCTGCGTGCGGCCGCGTCGCACTTCGCGACCGGTGTCGAGGTCGTCGCGGTGGTCGCCGAGCCCGAGGCGGAGGCGACCCTGGTGCGCATCGACTCGCTCCGCATCACGCGGATCGGCTACCTCGACGACCTCCTACGAACCCTGACCCGGGCGGTGGGCGTGTGAGCGGGTCGGCCCGGGAGACCCGCACGGGGCGCACCGGGCGCGCCGGGCGGATGCCGGCCGGCCGCATCCTGGTGGCCGCGCTCGTGTTCGAGGTGCTCACCCTGGTGGCCGCGGCGGCCTGGTGGCCGATCTACGAGTCGGCGGCGTTCGTGCTGCTCGCGCTCGTGACCGTGACCGTCGGAATCGCGATCGGCGCCGCCGGCGCGCGCTGGTCGTGGCCGAGTCATCTCGTGCTCCTGGCGACAGCGCTCACCTGGTTGCTGCTCGGCGTGCCTCTGGCCGTTCCCGCGAAAGCACTCGGGGGCCTTCTTCCGACGCCGGCCGGACTCGCCGACCTCGTGGTCACCACGGCTTCCGGCTGGCGCCAACTGCTCACCATCGAGCTCCCGGTGGGCGACTACCAGGCGCTGTCGGTGCCGGTGTTCGTCACCCTCCTCGTAGCCTCCGTGCTCGGCGTCTCGCTGGCCCTCCGCACGCCCCGGCCCGCGTTCGCGATCGCGGTGCCCGCTCTCGTGCTGATCGGCGGCATCGTCTTCGGCGGCGCGGTGGCCTTCGCGCCGATCGCGGTCGGAGCCTTGTTCGCGGTCGTCGCCGTCGCCTGGCTGGTCGTCTCCCGCATCCGGGTGCCCGGCCGAGCGCTGGCTGCTGCGGCCGGCGTGGTAGCAGCGGGACTCGTCGTGGCCGTCGCCGTGACGGTCGCGCTTCCGGCTCCCGACCGCGTGGTGGCGCGGGATGCGGTCGAGCAGCCGTTCGACGCGCGCGACTACCCGAGCCCCCTCTCCGGATTCCGCGCTTTCACGAAGCAGCCGCTCGCCGACGCCGTGGTGCTGACCGTCACCGGCGCGGAGCCGGGCGAGAAGATCGTGATGGCACGGATGAACGACTACGACGGTGTCGTCTACAACATCGGGGGAGCAGGCGACGGGAGCGCGCTGTTCTCCCGGGTGCCCGAGCGGCTCGGCGGTGCGGCATCCGGTGCGTCTTCCGGAGAGCCCGCGAGCGGTGGGTCGACGAGCACCGTCGAGGTGCGGGTCGGGCGATACGACTCGGTCTGGGTGCCGACGACCGGCGATCCGGTCGCCGTCACGTTCGGCGGGAAGAATGCCGACGCCTTGCAGAACGCTCTCTACTTCAGCCCCGCGCTCGCCACGGTGGCCGACACGGTGGGCCTCGGAGACGGCGATTCGTACACCGTCACCACGCGGGATGCGTCGCCCTCGACGGGCGGGCCGGCATCCGTCGATCTCACCGAATTGACTCCGGGGGGCGCGCCGTCGGTGCAGAACAGCGCGGTTCCGGATGCGGTCGCCGTGCGCTCGGCCGAGTGGGCGCCCGCCTCGGATTCTCCGGGGGAGCGGCTGGCCGGCATCGTCGAAGGGCTCCACGCGGGTTACCTCTCGGGTACGGGCGACGGTGAGGTCTTCAGTCGCTCCGGGCACGGGGCCGACCGCATCGAGGAACTCCTCACTGCGTCGCCGATGCTCGGTGACGACGAGCAGTATGCGGTGGCGGGCGCCTTGCTGGCCGAATCCGCCGGCTTCCCCGCCCGGGTGGCGATGGGGTTCACGGTGCCCGCGGGGGCCGCCTCGGGCCCGGTCGACATCCGGGGGCAGGACGCGGGTGCCTGGACCGAGGTCTACACCGCCGAATCGGGTTGGGTGCCCGTCGACGCCACCCCCGAACCCCGCCCCATCCCCGACACCGCGCTCGACGACAGCTCGACCGCCGTGCAGCCGCCCGACGTCGTCCCGCCCGCCGCCGACGACCTCGACGATCCCGTGGAGGCGGCGCCGGTGCAGCAAGACGACGACGAGCCCGGCGCGCCCGACGACGTGCTGGGGACGGTGTTGCGGATCGCGGCGGTCGCGGGTGTCTCGCTGGCCGTTCTGGCGATCCTCCTCGCACCCTTCCTGATCGTTCTCGCGCTCAAGCGTCGGCGGCGCATCCGCCGTCGCACGGAAGGCTCCGCCCGGGCGCGCGCGGCCGGAGGCTGGGCCGAACTGGTCGACATGGCGCGCGATGTCGCGGAGCCGCCACCGGCGAATGCGACCCGGCGCGAGGCCGCGCACTCGATCGGCGGTGATTCGGCGGTGCTGCTCGCCGAGCGGATCGACGGCGCGGTCTACGCGCCCACCGATCCCGCCGAGCACGAGATCGAGGAGATCTGGGCGGCAGCCGACGCGGAACGGCGGCGGCTGCTCGGGTCGCGCGGGCGGTTCGAGCGCCTGCTGGCGCGGCTGTCGACCCGGTCGTTGCGCACGTATCATGGCAGGGAAGAGAAGAGGCGGGACATCCGGTGAAGTGCAGAACGTGCGGCACGACCTTGACCGCGGGGGCTCTGCTCTGTGGTGAGTGCGGCACCTCCGCCATCGCGCCGCGGCCGACCCTCGGTGACACCGAGCGGCACGACCGCCGGGCTCTGCTCGAGGCGATCGCCCGGGAGGCGCCGGCGCGTGCAGGTGTTCCCTCGCACACGGGCGCCCATGCGAGGCCGCTGGTCGACGACGACGACGTCGACGATGTCGACGGCGTGTCGCCCCTTCCGGCCGAACCCGGTACTCCGGCCGAGGCCGACGTCGCCCGCGGCGGTCCGCTCTTCAGCCTGGTCTTCAGCACGGGCGAGAGCGTGCGGGTCTCGGGAAGTGGTCTCGTCGGGCGGAATCCTGCGCCCCGCGAGGGTGAGACCTTCGACTACCTGGTGCAGATCGTCGACCCCGAGCGCAGCGTCTCGAAGACGCATTTCGAGTTCGGCGTCGACGGCGACCGGCTCTGGATCGCCGATCGCGGGTCGGCGAACGGAACCCGGCTCGGGCTCGACCTGGTCGATCCGATCGATCTGGTTCCGGGCGAGCGGATGCGCGTGCCCCGTGGCACCCGGATCGGCATCGGCGACCAGTACCTCGACGTGCACTGACCTCTCCACAATCGCGTGGCCGCGGTTTTTCTCCACAGATTCGGTGCACGACACCGCGGCTGCTGACTCATCGCGTTGACTGGGCGCATGACCCACCAGCCCCGCTCCTACCCCGTCCTCCTCGGTGTCACCGCCGTGGGCGAGCCCGTGCCGCTCGAGCTCGACCGCTCCGGAGTGGGACTGCTCGTGGCGGGTGACCAGGCGCCGGTATTGGCCGTCGCACGGTCGCTGATGGTGCAGCTGGCGTCGCGGAGTGCCGGTCCGGTGCTCCTGCGGGCCGACGGCCGCATCACCGTCGACGGGGTGCCCGTGGTCACCCTCGTCGGTGCCGCCGGCTCCGACCGGCCCCCGCCGAACGGTGACGTGCCGCGCCTCACGATCGACGACGTCCCGTGGGCGCGTCTCGAGGCCGAGGCGGCCGTGCGCCTCCGCTGTCAGCTGGTGTCGCGCGCCGAGTTTCCGGCGCGCCTCGAGGCCGCCCGGATCCGTGCTCGCGGCGTGCGCGGTCGGCACGCCCGGGCAGACGAAAACGGAGGTCTATTCGCGGCTTCGGCACTGATTTCGTAAAGAGTATGTTTCGATGTGCGGTTTTTCGTCGTGGATGCTGTCGAAGAAAGCACCTCGTGTGCCAATATCAGACCTACCATTTTCCGAGCTCCACAGCACTCCGGAAGGTGGCTCGCACACGACCTGGCCCCCAAGAGGAAAGCGTGAAGAGGATGACCCTGAGACCCCCACAAGACCCGATGATCCTGCAGGCGATCCGGCACTCCCAGGCCTTGCAACGCGCCCGTGCCCTCTCGCTGTCCCGTCGGGGGTTCCTCGGCGCCGCCGGTTTCGGTGCCACCGCTTTGGCGCTCGCCGCGTGTTCGACGGGCGAGAAGAAAGAACTGACGCCGGCGAAAGACGTCTCGGCCACCGAGAAGACGCTCATCTGGGACAACTGGCCCGCCTACATGGATGAAGACGCCGACGGCAACTACCCGACGCTCATGGGATTCGAAGACGAATCGGGCATCACGGTCACCTACAACGTGGCGGTCGACGACAACAACAGCTACTACGCGAAGGTGAAAGACCAGCTCGCACTCGGGCAGGACATCGGAGCCGACACGGTGTGCCTCACCGACTGGATGGTGGCCCGCCTGGTGCGCAACGGGTACGTGCAGGAGCTCGATCATGCGAAGATCCCGAACATCGCGAACCTGAGTCCGTCGTTCGCGAATCCCGACTTCGACAAGGGCCGTCACCTCTCATTGCCCTGGCAGGGCGGCTTCGCTGGCATCTGCTGGAACAAGGAGAAGGTGCCGGGCGGATTGAAGAGCGTCGACGATCTGTGGGATTCCGCGCTCAAGGGTCGGGTGGGCGTGCTCTCCGAGATGCGCGACACGATGGGTCTCATCATGCTCTCGCAGGGCGTCGACATCACGGGCGAGTGGGGCGACGACGAGTACGCGAACGCGATGGACGCGTTCACCAAGCAGGTCGACGACGGGCAGATCCGCAACATCAAGGGCAACGCCTATCTGAACGATCTGCAGAGCGAAGACACGTTCGCCGCCATCTGCTGGTCGGGCGACATCACCTCGCTCAACGCCCAGGCCGGCGACAAGTGGGAGTTCGCGATCCCGGATGCGGGTGGCACGCTCTGGAACGACACCTTCGTGGTGCCGATGGGGTCGGCCCACAAAGAGAACGCCGAGGCCGTCATGAACTACTACTACGAGCCGGAGGTCGCCGCAGAGCTCGCGGCCTGGGTCAACTACGTCACGCCGGTGGTGGGCGCCAAAGAGGCCGCGGTCGCGCTCGACCCCGAACTCGCCGAGAATCAGCTGATCTTCCCCGACGAAGAGACGCTCTCGACGGTGCACGTCTTCCGCACCCTGACTCCGCAAGAGGAGAACGACTACCAGGCGCAGTTCCAGAAGGTCCTGCTGGGCAGCTGATGGCCATCGCATCCTTCGCCGACAAGGGCGCCGACCTCGAACTGGTCGGCATCACGAAGCGGTTCCCGGGCTTCACCGCCATCGAGGCGCTCGATCTCTCGATCCCCGCGGGGTCGTTCTTCGCCCTGCTCGGCCCTTCGGGGTGCGGCAAGACCACCACGCTGCGGTTGGTGGCCGGCCTCGAGGAGCCGACCGCGGGCCGCATCCTGATCGGCGGCAAAGACGTCACATCGACGAAGCCGTTCCAGCGGCCGGTCAACACCGTCTTCCAGTCGTATGCGCTGTTCCCGCACATGACGATTCTCGAGAACGTGGCGTTCGGGCTCCGGCGCCGCAAAGTGGGCGACCCGGTGGCGAAGGCGCACGAAGCCCTGCGACTCGTCGAGCTCGACCATCTCGCGGCGCGGCGGCCCGCACAGCTCTCGGGCGGCCAGCAGCAGCGCGTCGCGCTCGCCCGGGCGATCGTCAACCGGCCGGCCCTCCTGCTGCTCGACGAACCGCTCGGCGCGCTCGACCTGAAGCTCCGGCGCCAGATGCAGCTCGAACTGAAGACCATCCAGACCGAGGTGGGACTCACGTTCCTGCACGTCACGCACGACCAGGAGGAGGCCATGACCATGGCCGACACGGTCGCCGTGATGAACAAAGGCCGCATCGAGCAGATGGGGGCTCCGGAGGAGCTCTACGAGCTGCCGCGCACGGCGTTCGTGGCGAACTTTCTGGGCCAGTCGAACCTCTTCACGGGCCAGGTCACCGGGAGTTCGGCCGACGCCATCGTCGTCGACGTCGCCGGGGTGCCGATCACGGTGCCGCGCACGCGCGCCAAGCGGCACGCGGGGGAGGTCACGATCGGCGTGCGACCCGAGAAGGTCTCGCTGCTCACCGAGGCCCCCGCCCCGGATTCCGCACGTAACGTGCTCGGCCCGGGCCGGGTCACCGACGTCTCGTTCAGCGGGGTCAGCACGCAATACCTGGTGCAGGTTCCGGGCGTCGGGGAGCTCACCGTCTTCGCCCAGAACATGGTGTTCGGCCCGGTCGTGCACGAGGGCGCCGAGGTGTGGATCTCGTGGAACGCCGACCACGGGTTCGGTCTGGAAGACGATCCGGCCGACGGGCCCCGCTTCGCGCCCGACGACTCCACCGAATCGATCGCCGTGCAACGACGGATCGCGCTCGAAGAAGAGCTGGAACAGGCGTAGGGCGGCGCCGTGGCCTTCACCGCGTTCTCGTCCCAGGCCGTCGTCGAGCAGGCGCCGCGCAAGCGCAGCGTCATCGCGCTCGTGCTGCTCTTGCCGGGCATCCTCTACCTGGTGCTGTTCTTCCTCGCGCCACTGATCTCGCTCATCATCACCTCGTTCCAGCAGCCGGTGCTCGACGGCGACATCGGCGAATACACGGCCGGGTTCCAATGGCAGAACTACGCGGATGCCATGGCCGAGTACTGGCCGTTGGTGCTGCGAGCCTTCGGCTACGCCCTCATCGCGACCGTGCTCGCGCTCGTGATCAGTTACCCGATCGCCTACTTCATCGGCGTGAAGGCCCGGCGCTGGCCGTTGTTGCAGAGCCTCATGCTCACCCTGGTCATCGCCCCCTTCTTCATCAGTTTCCTGCTGCGCACCCTCGCGTGGAAGCAGATCATGTCCGACGAGGGGCCGATCGTCGTCTTCCTCAAATCCATCGCCGTGCTGCCCTCCGACGGGCACCTCACCGGCACCGCCTTCTCCGTGATCTTCGGCCTCACCTACAACTTCATCCCGTTCATGACCTTGCCGCTCTACGCGACGCTCGAACGCCTCGACACCCGGTACATCGAGGCGGGAGCCGATCTCTACGCGAGCCCGTGGACGACGTTCCGCAAGATCACGATCCCGCTCTCGATGCCGGGCATCGTCTCCGGAACGCTGCTGACCTTCATCCCCGCGGCCGGCGACTACATCAACGCCAGCCGCGACTTCCTCGGCAGTTCGTCGACGGCGATGGTCGGAAACGCAATCGAGGCGAACTTCCTCGTGCTGCAGAACTATCCGATCGCGGCCGCGCTCTCGATCGTGCTGATGGCGGTGATCCTCATCATCGTGGGCATCTATGTGCGCCGCTCCGGAACGGAGGACCTGATATGACCAGCGCCGTCCCGGCCAAGGCCTTCGAACAGGCGTCATTCGAGCCCTCACCCGCGTCACGCCGGCGATTCCGGATGCGCGGCATCGGTCTGCCGATCTACACCGTGCTGGCCTTGCTGTTCCTGCTCATCCCGATCGCGTACACCTTCGTCTTCTCGTTCAACGACTCGGGCAAGCTCAACATCGCCTGGCAGGGGTTCACCCTCGAGAAGTGGCTCACGGTCTGCAACACGCAGGGGCTGTGCGAGGCGTTCGGTAACAGCATCCTGGTGGGGGTCATCGCCACCGTGATCGCCACGGCGCTCGGCACCCTCATCGCCATCGCCCTCGTGCGCTACCGGTTCCGCGCACGCTCGGCGATCAGCCTGCTGCTGTTCCTCCCCATGGCCACCCCCGAGGTTGTGCTCGGTGCTGGTCTGGCGGCTCAGTTCCTCACCATCGGAGCCGAGAAAGGGCTCGTCACCATCATCCTGGCGCACACGATGTTCTGCATCAGTTTCGTCGTGGTGACGGTGAAGGCGCGCGTGGCGAGCCTCGACCCAGCGCTCGAAGAAGCCGGTCGCGATCTCTACGGCTCGCCCACACAGGTCTTCTGGCGCATCACGTTCCCGCTGCTCCTGCCTGGCATCGCCGCGGCCGCTCTGCTCTCCTTCGCCCTGAGCTTCGACGACTTCATCATCACGAACTTCAACTCGGGCGCTGTCGACACCTTCCCGAAATTCATCTACATCGCGGCCGCTCGCGGCATTCCGGCGCAGGTGAACGTCATCGCATCCGCCGTCTTCCTGCTGGCGATCGTGATCGTGGTGGTGGCTCAGGTGAGTCGCGCGGCGCGGGCCAAGCGGCTGGCGCGCCAGAGTTGACGCCTGCGGGCCTCCAGGCTACGGGCGAGAACTGAGCGGGCAGGGCCGACGGGGCAGTGCCCACGGGGCAGAGTCAACGTGGTAGAGCCCACCGGGCAGTGCCCCCGGGGCAGAGCCCACCGGGTAGAGCCCACGGGGCAGTGCGTACCGGTCAGAGGTTCGGCGACACCATGACGGCGCCCACCGGTTCGCCGCGGCCCCACACGGTGAGGTCGAGCTCGGAGACCACGTCGGCGACCGCAGCCGGCTCGAGTGCGCTGTGTCGGGCGAGCAGGCTGAGCGCCACGAGCGTGGCCGGGCGCAGGTTCCCGTCGAGAATCTTGAGCGCCACGGTGGTGCCGTCGGGGGCCACGAGCACCATCACACCGTCGGCGCCGAACTTCGCGAGAACGCCGAGGCGATCGATCACGATGGTGTTCGGGCGCCCAGGGCCCTCCACCGCCCAGCCGTTCGCGAGGGCGGCGTCGACGAGTTGCCGAGCCGGCCCCTCCTCCGCGAGCCGCAGCCGGTGGTAGCCGCGTGCCAGCGCGGTCAACGACATCGCGTGCACCGGTGTGCCGCATCCGTCGACCCCGGTGTGCACCACAGGCTCGCCGGTGAGACGCTCGACCGTGGCGAGGATGCGCTGCTGCAGCGGATGGGCCAGGTCGAGGTAGTCGGTGGTGCTCCAGTCGTTCGCGGCGCAAGCGAGCAGCATGGCCGCGTGCTTGCCGGAGCAGGTCATGAAGAGGCGTTCGGGGTGGCCGCCGCTGCGGATCACCTCGGTGCGTGCCGCCGCATCGGCGGGCCAGTCGGCAGGGCAGCCGAGCGCGTCAGGGGTGAGGCCACCGAGCTCGAGCATGGAACGCACCACGGCGACGTGCGCCGGGGTGGCGGTGTGGCTCGCCATGGACATCGCGGTCTGCACGGAACCGAGCTCGACGCCTGACTCCAGCACGGTGAGCGCTTGGAACGGCTTCAGGCTCGAGCGCGGATAGACCGGACGGTCGGGCGCGCCGACGCTCGCGACGATCTCGCCGCCGGGGGAGAGCACGACCGCCGAGCCCGCGTGCCGCGACTCGACGAAGCCGCTGCGGGTCACGACGGCGAGCTCGACCGACTCGGCGAGTGTCGCCGTGCCGGGCACGTCTGTGCCGCTCATCGCGCGAGTTGCGCGAACGCCTCGTCGAGCACCGTCAGGGCATCGTCGAGCAGTTCGTCGGAGATCGCGAGGCTCGGCAGGAAGCGCAGCACGTTGCCGTAGGTTCCCGCCGTCAGGATGAGCACTCCGTGCTGTGCGGCGTAGGCGGCGATCGCGCTCACGGCCTCGGCGTGCGGCGTCTTGGTGGTCGATCCGGTGCCCGGCTCGACGAGCTCGATCGCGACCATGGCGCCGATGCCGCGCACGTCGCCGATGATGTCGTACTTGTCCTGCAGGGCGCGCAGCCCGGTGATCAGGGTCTGCTCGATCCGCGCGGCCTCGCCGAGGAGGTCGCCCTTCTCGATCTGCTCGAACACCGCGACCGCGGCCGCGGCGGCGACCGGGTTGCCGCCGAAGGTGCCGCCGAGTCCGCCCGGCTGCGCGGCATCCATGATCGTCGCACGGCCGGTCACGCCCGCGAGCGGCAGACCCCCGGCGATGCCTTTGGCGGTGAGCACCATGTCGGGCACGAGACCGAAGTGCGTGCTGGCGAAGTACTCGCCGGTGCGCGCCATGCCGCTCTGGATCTCGTCGGCGATGAACACCACGCCCTGCGCCGTGCACCATTCCTGCAGCGCCGGCAGATAGCCCTCGGCCGGGATGACGAATCCGCCCTCGCCCTGGATCGGCTCGACCACGAGGCATGCGAGGTCAGCGGCGCCGACGGTCTTCTCGAGGTAGTTGATCGTGCGGGCCGCGGCCTCGGCGCCCGAGAGGCCGTCGTGGTAGGGGTAGGAGTTCGGGGCCCGGTAGATGTCGCCCGCGAACGGCCCGAACCCGGTGGAATACGGAGCGGCCTTGAAGTTCATGGCCATGGTGAGGTTGGTGCGGCCGTGGTAGGCGTGCTCGAGCACCGCGACACCGGAGCGCCCGGTGTACTTGCGCGCGATCTTCACGCCGTTCTCCACCGCCTCGGCGCCGGAGTTCACCAGCACGGTGCGCTTCGCGAAGTCGCCGGGAGTGTGCTCGGCGAGCAGCTCCGCCACCCGCACGTACTCCTCGTAGGGCGTGACGGTGAAGAGGGTGTGCACCACGTCGTGCAGCTGCGCGGCCGCGGCGGCGATGACGGCCGTCTCGGTGTGGCCGATCGTGGTCACGCCGATGCCGGCGCCGAGGTCGATGAACTGGTTGCCGTCGACGTCGACCAGCACGGCACCGTTGGCCTTGGCGATGTACACCGGCAGCACGCTGGAGACTCCGGGGGGCACGACGGCCAGACGTCGTTGGTGCAGCTCCTGCGACTTGGGGCCGGGGATCGCGGTCACGATCCTCCGCTCCTGGGAAACGGAGTAGACGGGGGCCGCAACCGAGGCGTCGATGGTGTCAGTCATAGTCCGGCCAGTTTAGGCCAGGCATCCCGGGCACCGGAGATAGCATGGCGAGGTGAATCGTGAGCATCACTACACCGTCGATGTGGCCTGGCTTGGCAATCGCGGCACCGGCACCAGCGGCTATCGCGACTATGGCCGGCAGAGCCTCGTGACGGCGGAGGGCAAGCATCCGCTCGAGGCCTCGGCCGATCGCACCTTCCACGGCGACGCCGACCGCTGGAACCCCGAAGAGCTCCTGCTGGCCGCCCTCAGCGAGTGCCACATGCTGTCGTTCCTGCACGTCGCCGTGCTGCATGGCGTCGTCGTGACCGATTACACGGATGCCGCGGAGGGCGTCATGGAGCAGGAGGGCAATGGCGGTCGATTCACGAGTGTCACGCTGCATCCGGTTGTCACCGTCACCGAGCCCGTCGATGACGAGCTGCTCGCCACCATGCACCACGAGGCCAACCAGGTGTGCTTCATCGCGAGCTCGGTGAACTTCCCCGTGCACCACGACCCCCGTGTCCTCGTCACCGGTTGAGCCTTCAGAAGAGCCGGTCGAGCTCTTCCTGATCGGCCGCACCCTGCGCGGCACCCTCGGCGACGCGTTCCGACGCGACGTGATCGCGAGCTTCGAGAGCCTGCACGCAGGCGCGGACGGTGAAGCGGAGGCGCCCCTGCACTCCGGTCTCAGCCGCACCGTCGAGCTCACCGCCGTCGCCGTCACCCGCGCCGGCGCACTGAGCGTCGACACGGGCATCGCCGATCCCGCCTTCCGCTCCTCGCCGGGGCCGCTGGCGGGGCGCGACGAGGGTGGGAACGTTGACGCAGGGGAGCGGATCTTCGAGGTGACGGCCGAGGAGGTCGACGGCATCAGCCCGGTCGCGGGTCCGCCCGGCGTCGACCGCTCGCGCCGGGTCGTCGTGCGCGTGCGACCCGACGATCCCGGCGCGCGCCTCGACTTCCGGGTGACCGTGGTCGTGCCGGAGTAGCGCGTGCCGGAGCCGGGGGCCGCGGCGCCCCGGGCGACCGGGCGGTGCTCAGCCGCCGACGAGTCCGCCGCGGTCCAACCGGGCTCGGGTCTCGAGCGCCATCACGGCGCTCAGCTGCGTCGAGAGGAAGGTCACCGGTGGCGCCGGCCGGCTCCAGTCGTCGCCGGCGCGCAGTTCGGGAGACCGATGGATGCCCGACCAGAGCACATCCGTACTCGTGCGCACGAAGTCCACGAGGAGTCGCCGCCCGGCCGACTCCTGCGGCAACCGGGGGATCAGCTCGCCCAGGTAGCGCACGAAGACGCCTTTGAAGAGGCCGATGTCGCCCCCGCCGCGCTGGTCGAGCCGCGAGTTCTCGGTCGTGATCACGCCCCTCGGCGCGAGCCGGACGGCCGCCACTGCCGTGCGCTCGGCGCGTGCCAGCGCGTCGCCGGACGCTGGGGCACCGCGCAGCCCCTCCGTACCCGCGCTGCCTCCCGCTCCCGTGTCCCCTGCGCCGCCCGTGCCCGAGGCGCCTCCCGTGCGCTCTGCACCTCCTGCCCCCTCTCCCGCGCCGGCGCGCCACCCCGCCACCTCGCCGAGCGCCCCCGCATAGAGCCCCTGGTTGTAGCTGAACACCCAGTCGGCGTCGACACCGCCGTCACCGAGCCGGTTCACACCGTCGGCCACGATGCCGGTGGAGGGGTCGACGAGGGTCGTCTCGATCCAGTCCAGCGCATCCCGGGCGGCGTGGGCATGGGCGGATTCGCCCGTCACCGCGAAAAGCCGCGCCGAGAGCAGGGCGAAGACGCCGTTGGTGGGCGCGTTCTTGTAGTCGAGCTGCTGCGCGCGCCAGGCGACGGATGCGCCACACTGCGAGTTCCATCCGGCGCTCCGGATGTGGTTCCACAAGCCCACCGCTTCGCCGAGGAAGCGGCGCTCGCCGGTGGCGGCGTGCAGTCGGGTCAGGGCGATCGCCAGCCAACCCATGTCGTCGAAGTAGTCGTTGACCAGGGTGCCCCGGTTGCGCCGGCGGAGCAGCTCCAGCAGTCGGCCCGCACTCTGCAGCCGATCCGGATCTCCGCTGCGCTCGAACGCATCGATCCGCACCTCGATCGCGTGGGCCAGCCACCAGTAGTTGAAGGCGACGGCCTGCCGCAGCCGCCATGGTGCGGTGTTGCGCAATCCGCCGCGGCGGAGACGGGTGCCGAAGGCTGCGGTCAGGGCGTTCTGAGCGCTCTCGGCCCGATCGCTCCAGGCGCTGTCGCCGTCGTCCCGCTGCGCATCCGTTCCAGCCATCACCCGCTCATTCTCGCGCTGTTCGCGGTGAGCGCTCCGATGGGCTTGACTGGGGGGATGGCGAAGACCGCGACGGCGATGACGAGGCAGCAGAAATTCGTACTCTCCGTGGCCGTGCTGGCCTCGTTCATCTCCTTCCTCGACGCGACCGTCATCAACGTGGCGCTCCCCGCGATCAGCAAGGAGCTCGGGGGCGGCCTCGCCTCGCAGCAGTGGGTGGTCGACTCCTACCTGCTCACACTCGGCGCCGTCATCCTGCTCGCCGGATCGCTCTCCGACGTCTACGGCCGCAAGAAGGTGCTGCTCGTCGGCCTCATCGGCTTCGGCGTCGCCTCGCTGGCCTGCGCCTTCGCCCCGACGATCGAGTTCCTCATCGTGGCCCGCGGCGTACAGGGCATCGCCGGCGCCCTGCTCGTGCCGAGCTCGCTCGCCCTCATCCTCGCGAACTTCACCGGCATGGGGCAGGGCCGCGCGATCGGCACCTGGACGGCGTTCACGAGCGTCGCCAACATCGCCGGACCGATCCTCGGCGGGGTGCTGGTCGACAGCCTCTCCTGGCGCTACGTCTTCGGCATCAACGTGCTGCCGATCGCCGTCACCCTCTTCCTCCTGATGAAGCTCGACCACGACCACGCGCACCTCGAGGGCGCGCGCATCGACTACGTCGGCGCCGTGCTCGGCATCGTCGGGCTCGGCTTCCCCGTCTTCGCCCTGATCGAGCAGTCGAACTTCGGCTGGGGGTCGCCCGTGGTGATGGTGCCGATGGTGGTCGGCATCGTCGCGCTGGCGGCGTTCGTGCTCTGGGAACGGCGCACCGCTCAGCCGATGCTGCCGCTCGAGCTCTTCCGCGTGCGCAACTTCTCGGTGGGCAACGTCTCCACGTTCCTCATCTACGGCGCGCTCTCGCTCGGTTTCTTCAGCGTCGCCGTGTTCCTGCAGCAGGTGGCAGGCTACAGCGCCACCTGGGCCGGGTTCGCGATGGTGCCGACGAGCCTTCTCCTCATCGGGTTGTCGAGCTTCTTCGGCCGTCTGAGTGGGCGGATCGGGCCGCGCCTGTTCATGACGGTCGGCCCGATCATCGCGGGAACCGGGTTCTTGCTGATGCTCCGCTTCACCGAGCAGGCGCCCTACTTCACCGAGGTGCTCCCCGCGGTGCTGGTGTTCGGATTCGGGATGGCGCTGACCGTCGCCCCGCTCACCGCCGCCATCCTGGGTGCCATCGATCCGTCTCGCTCCGGCATCGCGTCGGCGGTGAACAACGCGGTCTCGCGGGTGGCCGGACTCATCGCGGTGGCGCTCGCGAGCCTCATCGCCGGGATGACGGTGCTCGACCTGATCGGGTTCCACCGTGTGGTGCTCGTGACGGCGCTCTTCTTCTTCGCGGGCGGCCTGGTGTCGCTGATCGGCATCCAGAACCCGAAGCACATAAGTCGCTCACAGGCGGTCACCAGCTTGCGTCAAGAGGACTGAGCAAGACTGGGCGAATCCCCCCGATTTTCACGAAGAGGAATCATGCGCTCACTTCCGGCACTGGCCGCAGCCGCCGTCGCCGCCACCCTTCTGCTCGCGGGGTGTGCCGCTTCTCCCGACCCGTCGGCCACCGGCGCCGCGGGCGACTGCTCGCCCACCGCATCCGGCAGCGCCTCGAACGGGGTGACGGTCACCGGCGACTTCAAGTCGGCGCCGAAGACGGCGTTCACCGGGCCGCTGACGGTCGACTCGACCCAGCGCACCGTGGTGAGCGAAGGCGACGGCGACGTGGTGCAGAACGGCGACGTCGCCACCATCGACTTCACGATCTACAACGGCACCAGCGGCAAGCAGGTGTTCTCGACGCTCGACGCGGGCGGCACGCAGCTCCAGCTCACCGTCGACGACACGCAGTTCATCCCCGGCATCGTGAACGCGGTCGCCTGCTCGACGGTCGGATCGCGCGTGGTGGCGGTCATCCCGCCCGCCGAGGGCTTCGGCGACACGGGCAACGACCAGCTCGGCATCGCCGCCACCGACTCCATGGTGATGGTGGCCGACGTCGAGGCGATCGTGCCCATCCGGGCCGACGGTGAAGACCAGCCCGCGCAAGACGGCTTCCCGACCGTGGTGCTCGACGACTCCGGAGCGCCGACGGTCACCGTGCCGCAGACCGATCCGCCCACCACCCTCGAGACCGAGGTGCTGAAGAAGGGCGACGGCGCCGTCGTCGGCGACGGCGACAACGTCACGGTGCAGTACCAGGGGCTCATCTGGGGCACCGGCAAGGTGTTCGACCAGAGCTGGGGCCAGGGCGGTCCGCGCACCTTCTCGACGACCGGTGTCGTCAAGGGCTTCTCCGCGGCCATGATCGGCCAGACCGTCGGCTCGCAGGTGCTCGTCGTGATCCCGCCCGACCAGGGCTACGGCAGCGAGGGCAACAGTGCTGCGGGCATCACCGGCACCGACACGCTCGTGTTCGTGATCGACATCCTGGCGTCGGCCTCGGCCCCGCCGGCCGCGACCCCCGACGCGGGCTGACCCGGGGCTGTGATGGGATGATGGCGCTATGAGACGCGTCATCATCCTCGGCTCCACCGGTTCCATCGGCGTTCAGGCGCTCGACGTCATCCGCTCGAACCCCGAGCTGTTCGACGTCGTGGGCCTGATCGCGGGGAGCAACCGCGCGGCCCTCGACGCCCAGGCAGCCGAGTTCGCGGTCTCCGACACCGGTCTCGGCGCGCTCGAGGCCGAGGCGATGGTGCGCGACATCGAGGCCGACGTGGTACTGAACGGCATCACCGGGTCGATCGGGCTCGGCCCGACCCTCGCCACCCTCGAAGCCGGGCGCACGCTCGCGCTCGCCAACAAGGAGAGCCTCATCGTCGGCGGCGACCTCGTTCGCGACGCCGCGCGGCCCGGGCAGATCGTGCCCGTCGACTCCGAGCACTCGGCCATCGCCCAAGCACTCCGGTCGGGCACGGCCGGTGAGGTGTCCCGGCTCGTGCTGACCGCATCCGGTGGGCCGTTCCGGGGTCGCAGCCGGGCGTCGATGAAAGACGTGACGCCGCGCGAGGCGCTCGCCCATCCCACCTGGGACATGGGGCTCGTGGTCACCACGAACTCGGCGACGCTCGTGAACAAGGGCCTCGAGGTGATCGAGGCACACCTGCTCTTCGACGTGGCCTACGGCGACATCGAGGTGACCGTGCATCCGCAGTCCCTCGTGCACTCGATGGTGGAGTTCAGCGACGGGTCGACCATCGCGCAGGCCTCGCCCCCCGACATGCGGCTGCCGATCTCGCTCGGGCTCGACTGGCCGAACCGGGTGTCGGGTGTCGGCACACCGATCGACTGGACCACCGCGCACAGCTGGACCTTCGAGCCGCTCGACGAGCAGGCCTTTCCGGCCGTCGGGCTCGCCAAGCAGGTGGGGCGCGCCGGCGGCAGCTTCCCGGCCGTCTTCAACGCGGCGAACGAGCAGGCGGTGGCCGCCTTCCACGCCGGGCGGATCGGGTTCCTCGACATCGTCGACACGGTGGCGCGGGTGGTGGAGGCGCACGAGATGCCCTCCGAGCTCGTCACCCGTGAGTCGCTGGCCGAGTCGGAGGAGTGGGCGCGGGCCACGGCCGACGCCCTCATCGCCGTCGCCTGAGCCGCGCCGCGCGGGGTGGCGTCGATTCGGGCGAATCTGCGTCGGATCGAGGTCGTATTTGCGCCCGTTCGCGCTCTCGTTCGCCCGAATCGCCTCAGCGAGCGCCTCAGCGAGCGGGGTAGGACTCCGCGGTGATGCGCAGGGCGTCGTCCCAGGGAGTGGCGTGGATGCCGAGCTCGGATTCGGTGCGCGTCGAATCGACCACGAAGGTGTCGGCGAACTGATAGCTCGACGCCCGCACCTCGCGGATGAGCGGCGAGAACACCCCGATCAGACGGAGGAGGCCGCGCGGCCAGGGCGCGACCTTGCCGTGCGAGCCGTAGAGGGCGTTCGCCTCGGCAGCGATCTCGCGGAAGGTGCGGGTAGTCGAGGGCACGATCCAGACCCGTGCCGCCGACACGGCCGCCTGGGCGCCCGACCCCGGGGCCTGCGCCCCCGTCGCCGGCCCCGCTGTCGCCGCCGGTCCCGTCGCATCCGCATCCGCCGCGGCCACCAGCGCCGTCACGATGTCGGGCAGGTAGCTCCAGCTGTGCCGAGCATCCGGAGATCCGACAACTCGTGCGGTCTTCGAGCCGCGGAGCGCGCCGAAGAACGTCGACCCGAGGTGATTCGTGCCGCCGACGCCCGGGCCGAAGTAGTCGCTGGCGCGCACCTCGCTCACCCGGATCTCGCCGCGCTCGGCCGCGGCGGCCGCCTCGAGCCACCCCGCCTTGCGCACCAGCCCCTTGGTCTCGGTGGTGAGGAGAGGCGAGTCTTCGCGCATCGGCGTCCGGGTGGGCCCGTAGGCGTAGAGGTTGCCCATGATGACGAGGTGGGCTCCGGATGTCCGTGCCGCTTCGATCGCGGCCCGGAAGATCGGAGGCCACTCGGTGGGCCAGGTCCAGTAGGGCGGATTCGTCACGAGGAAGATCGTCGCCGCGCCCTCCGCCGCGCGGCCGAACGCGGCGGCATCCGAAGCGTCGAGGGTGACCGCCTCGCAGCCGTCGACCGCCGTGCCCGACCGGGTGGCCACCCGCACGGTGTCGCCCCGCTCGGCGAGTCGCCGGCCCAGCAGGCCGCCGATGTGCCCGGCTCCCACCACCAGTTGAACGGCCATCGTCACTCCTCATCGTTCGCTCAGCGAACCATCAGCGCTCGCCTCTGCTCCCACGGTAGTGTCCTCGTGTGGAAACGGTCCTGCAGTTCATTCTCGGCGTGCTCATCATCGCCGTCGGCGTCGCCGTCTCCATCGGGCTGCACGAAGTGGGGCACCTCGTGCCGGCGAAACTCTTCGGCATCAAGGTCACGCAGTACATGATCGGTTTCGGGCCGACGATCTTCTCGCGCACCAAGGGCGAGACGCAGTACGGGGTGAAAGCGGTGCCGCTCGGCGGCTACATCTCGATGGTGGGCATGTTCCCGCCGCGGCGTGAGGGCGAGAAGCCGGTGGCCAACAGCACCGGGTTCTTCCAGTCGATGGTGCAGGATGCGCGCCAGGTCAGCCAGCTCTCCATCGGTCTCGAAGAAGACCGCGCCTTCTACCGCAAGCCGGTCTGGCAGCGCATCATCGTGATGCTCGGCGGCCCGTTCATGAACCTCGTGCTCGCCGTGGTGTTCTTCTCCATCGTGCTGGTCGGATTCGGCACCGTGCAGAGCTCCACGACGGTCGGCAGTGTGTCGGCCTGCGTGCTCCCCGCGACGAGCGACCGGCAGGACTGCGAGACCGGTGACCAGCAGTCCCCGGGCGCCGCCGCCGGCCTACGGCCGGGAGATCAGCTGGTGAGCCTCGCCGGCACACCGATCACGAGCTGGGAGCAGTCGACCGCCATCATCCGCGACTCGGCGGGGGAGACCCTGCCGCTCGTCGTGCTGCGCGACGGGGTCGAGACCACCCTCAGCGTCACCCCGTTGCTGACGCAGCGGTACGTGCTCGACGACAAGGGCCAGGTGGTCGAGAACGCCGACGGCACGAAGCAGACCGAAGACGTCGGTTTCGTGGGCATCGGGGCTGCGTCGGAGCTCGTGCCGCAGCCGATCACTGCCGTGTTCCCCCTGATCGGCGAGAACATCGCCAGCACGGTCGGCATCGTCGCGAACCTGCCCCAGCGCCTCTACGACGTGGCCCAGGCGGCGTTCGGATCGGGCGAACGCGACCCGAACGGCCCGATCAGCGTCGTCGGCGTCGGCCGGGTCGCGGGCGAGATCGCCTCCATCGACACCATCCCCCTGGCCTCGAAGGCCGCGAGTCTGCTGGGTCTGCTGGGCTCGCTTAACATCGCGCTGTTCGTGATCAACCTCGTGCCCCTCACGCCGCTCGACGGCGGGCACGTGGCCGCCGCGATCTGGGAGGCGATCCGGCGCGGCTTCGCGAAGCTGTTCAAGCGCAAAGACCCGGGCCCCGTCGATGCGGCGAAGCTCATGCCGCTCACCTTCGTGGTGGTCATCTTCTTCGGCGGTATGACGGCGCTGCTCGTCTACGCCGACATCGTGAAGCCCATCAACATCTTCGGCTGACCTCCCGTTCAGATTGCGGTCCTAGACTGAAATCGTGGCAGCAATCAACTTAGGGATGCCCAAGGCTCCCGAAACCCTGGCCCCGCGGCGCAAGTCCCGCCAGATCAAGGTCGGCAAGGTTCTCGTGGGCGGCGACGCGCAGGTGAGCGTGCAGTCGATGACCACGACCCCGACGCCGAACATCAACGCGACGCTGCAGCAGATCGCCGAGTTGACGGCATCCGGATGCGACATCGTGCGCGTGGCGGTGCCGTCGCGCGATGACGCCGAAGCGCTGCCGATCATCGCCAAGAAGAGCCAGATCCCGGTGATCGCCGACATCCACTTCCAGCCGAACTACGTGTTCGCCGCCATCGACGCCGGGTGCGCCGGTGTGCGGGTGAACCCCGGGAACATCCGCAAGTTCGACGACAAGGTGGGCGAGATCGCGGCCGCCGCGAAGGCCGCCGGGGTCTCCATCCGCATCGGGGTGAACGCCGGATCGCTCGATCCGCGCCTGCTCGAGAAGTACGGCAAGGCCACCCCCGAGGCGCTCGTGGAGAGCGCGGTCTGGGAGGCTTCGCTCTTCGAGGAGCACGACTTCCACGACTTCAAGATCTCGGTCAAGCACAACGATCCGATCGTCATGGTGAGGGCCTACCGCCTGCTCGCCGAGCGCGGCGACTGGCCCCTGCACCTCGGCGTCACCGAGGCCGGCCCGTCGTTCCAGGGCACCATCAAGAGCGCGACCGCGTTCGGCATCCTGCTCTCCGAGGGCATCGGCGACACCATCCGCGTGTCGCTGTCGGCGCCGCCGGCCGAAGAAGTGAAGGTGGGGCTGCAGATCCTGCAGTCGCTGAACCTGCGCGAGCGCAAGCTCGAGATCGTCTCGTGCCCCTCCTGCGGCCGCGCCCAGGTGGATGTCTACACGCTGGCCAACGACGTCACCGACGGGCTCGAGGGCATGACGGTTCCGCTCCGCGTCGCGGTGATGGGGTGCGTCGTGAACGGTCCCGGCGAGGCTCGCGAGGCCGACCTGGGGGTCGCCTCTGGCAACGGCAAGGGCCAGATCTTCGTGAAGGGCGAGGTCATCAAGACAGTGCCCGAGTCGGAGATCGTGGCGACGCTGATCGAGGAGGCCAACCGCCTGGCGGCCGAGATGCCGCCCGGTGCTGTCGGGTCGCCCGAGGTCGTCACGGCGTAGGGCCCCGGATGCCGCTGCCGTACTACTTCGAGGACTTCGAGACCGGGCAGACCTTCGTCACCCCCGGGAAGACGGTCACCGAGACCGACGTGGTGATGTTCGCCGCGCTCACGAACGACAACAACCAGTTGCACACGGATGTCGAGTTCGCGGCAGCCACCCGATATGGGCAGCGTCTGGTGCACGGTCTCTACGGCGCGTCACTCGCACTCGGATTGATCGCCCGTACGGGCGTGTTCGAGGGCTCGTCGGCGGCTCTGCTCGGCATCGACGACTGGCGCTTCACCGCCCCCGTCTTCATCGGCGACACCCTCACCTGCACCGTCGAGATCCTGGGCCTGCGGCTCACCTCGTCGGGCAAGACCGGCGTGGTCGAGCGCCGCCTAGCCCTCCGCAACCAGCGGTCCGAGGTCGTGCAGTCCGGCCGCATGGACATGCTCATGCTCGTGCGCCCCGATCCCGGCCCCTAGCTCACCCCCTCGGCGTCGACCCGTCACTTTGTGCCGCTATCACGCGCTCAAAGCGGCACAAAGTGACGGGTCGGGCTAGTGGTGGGTGTCGGGTCGGTCGGGAGCGAAGCGGGTGCCGAGTTCCGCAATGCGGTTCGGTCGGTGCTCGAGCCGCATGCGGCCGGCGCGTTCGAGCTCGCTGATACCGTGCAAGGCACTCCAGAACACCTCGGTCGCTGAGCCGTCGCCCCGATCGCCGATCGCTTCCGCCAGCACGTCGAAACCCGCGCGCAGGTCGGGGGCAGTGTCATCGGCGGCGAATCGCGCGCCGATCGGCTGCTGGAACATCGCCTCGTACACGGCCGGATGCTTGCTCCCGAAATCCAGGTAGGCGACCGCGATCGCCTCGACAGCAGCTCGCCCGCGCGTCTCGCCGAGGGCGGCGCGACACTGCCTGGTGAGCTCGACGAAACCCTCGAGCGCCACCGCGAGCATGATCTCGGCCTTGCCGCCGGGGAAGTGGCCATAGAGCACGGGCTGTGTGTAGCCGATGGTGTCGGCGAGATGCCGCGTCGTCACGGCTGCCCACCCGTCGGCGTCGGCGCGATCGCGAGCAGCGGCCAGGATGCGTCGACGGCGCTCGTCGGTGCGTTGCTGGCGGGGCGTCGGGTCGGCCATCGGATCTCCTCTTGCGGTGCCGGACATTCGCACCTATCGTAGCACTGCTAGGTTTTCTAGCACTGCTAGATTCGAGAGGAACTCTTCCATGGCATCCGTTCTCGCCGTCATCACCACCACTGTCGTCGGCCTCATGGTCGGGGTCGAGTTCGCGGTGGCGTTCGTGCTCAACCCGATCATGGTGCGCCTGCCGGCCGGCGCCTCGCTGGAGGCGCGAGCCCACGGCGGGCGGATGCTGGGGCGGGCGATGCCGTTCTGGTACATCGGCTCGCTCATCCTCGTCGCTGCCCTCGCGATGGTCACCTGGGGAACGACCACCGCCACCACGGCCCTCGTCGCCGCCGTGCTCCTGGCCGTCAGCGTCGTGATGTCGATCGCGTTGCTGGTGCCGATCAACAACCGGTCGAAGACCTGGACCGCCGAGAGCCACCCCGACGACTGGCGTGAGCAGCAGCAGCGCTGGGACCGGCTGCACTCCATCCGGGTCGCCATCATCGTCGCGGCCTTCGCGCTCGTGGTCATCGCGGCGACGGCGCTCTGAGACGGTCGCCCGTCTGCGGTCGCACTACCGCGCCGCCACCGGCAGCACCCGCGCCATCCGCTCGCGGAGGATGAACGAGAGCGCGAAGCCGACGGCGAGCAGCAGCACGATCAGGGCGAACACGGTCTGCACCGTGGTGTGGTCGGCGAGCAGGCCCAGCAGCGGATTGAGGAATCCGCCGAGCGAGAGCGTGAGGCCCAGGGTCAGGCCGCTCGCCGTGCCGACGCGGTTGGGCAGGTAGGAGTGCGACAGGGTGATCTGCGGCGCGAACGGCAGGAACAGCGTGAAGCCCACGACGGCGGTGGCGGCGACCACCACGACGGTGTTCGGCGCCAGCACGATCGCGACGGCCCCGAGAGCGGCGGTGATGTAGCCCGTGCGGATGGTGCGCATCCGTCCCCAGCGATCGGCGAGGAAGCCGCCGGCCAGCGTACCTGCGGCGCCGGCGGCCGGGAAGACGGTGAGCGCGATGGAGGCGGCGGCCTCGTCGATGCCGAATTGCTGGATCTGGAAGAGCGAGATGAACGACGAGACGCCGACGTAGGCGACCGACCAGAATGCCAACACCAGGGTGAGCCAGGCGAAGGCGCGCCAGTCGTCGCGCACGGGCGGGGTGTCTTCGATGGCCTCTTGCTCGTGGGTTCCGGGGTCTTCCTCCTCCAAGGCGATCTCGACGGCCGGCTCGACCGCCGCCGATCGTGACGAACCGTCGTGCGGCCCGGTGGCCCACGCGCGCGCCGCATTGTGGACCGGCTCGGTGAAGCGGCGGGCGCGCATCCGCACCGCCCGCATCCGGAGCAGGTAGACGACGACCATGACGGCCGCGGGGATGGCGAGCAGGGGAGTGGCGCCGAGGCCGAGCGTGCCGACGGTGAGGATGACGCCCGTCGGCGCGAGGGCGACGCCCACGTTGCCGCCCACCGAGAACATGCTCATGGACCGGTTGGATCCGCCGCCGGCTTCGCGGGCGGCCATGGTGGCGGCCGGGTGGTAGGCGGCGATGCCGATGCCCGAGAGGGCGATGACGACCCAGGTGAGCCAGTAGGAGCCCGAGACCATGCCGCTGAGGGCGATGCCGGTGGCGGCCACCGCCATGCCCGCGAGGATGAGCCAGCGCGAGGCGAAGCGATCGCTCAGGAGGCCGAAGGCGGGTTGGGCGACGCTCGAGAGCGAGGTCGCGGCGAGGGTGATGCCGGCCACGGCGGCGTAGTCGTAGCGCTGTTCGAGCACCAGGAAGGGGAGGAGTGCGGCGACGGCGCCGGTGTAGAAGTCGTTGACCGTGTGGGTGGAGATCAGCAGCCAGAGGCCGGGACCCGGGGTGGTGGAGCGGGGGTGCGTCGTGGTTCCTTGTATCAGTCGCGCATGATCTGGATGGTCTCGTGAACGTTCGAGGTGACGGCCGCGACGGCGGCGGCGGGATCGGCGGCGGCGATCGCGTCGAGGAGGTCGCCATGTGTGGCATCGAGGTCGTGGCCCACGAGCGACTGCTGGCGCACCACGGCCACGAGGGTGTCGGTGAGCTTCGGCACGAAGGAGTCGAAGATGCGCAGGAGCAACGGGTTGTGCGCCGCTTCGACCACGGCGCGATGGAAGGCGAGGTCGGCGTCGACGAACGCCACGGCCTCGGCGACCTGATCGGTCACCAGCGCCTCGCGGGCGTCGTAGGTGGCCCGGATGCGGGCGAGGTCGTCGTCGGTGCGCCGTCGCGCGGCGAGGGCGGCGGCCTGCACCTCGAGGGCCTCGCGCACCTCGTAGACCTCGATCACCTGGGCGGCGTGCAGGGCGGAATCCCAGCTGTCGCGCGGAGTGGTGGAGAGCACGTAGGTTCCCGACCCCTGGCGCGATTCGAGTAGGCCCGCCTGAACGAGGGAGCGGGTGGCTTCGCGCACGGTGGAGCGGCCGACGCCGAGCTGCTCGGCGAGCTTGACCTCGCCGGGCAGCGCCGTGCCGACGGGCCAGGCGCCGTCGGCGATCTGCTCGGTGAGCGTGGCCGCTGCGAGCTCGACCAGGCCGCTGCGCTTCAGGGACTTGAGCGTTTCCATGGAACTCCTCAGATGTCTGAGCACTTATCCTACTCCATGCGAACCGTCTGGAATCACCAGCTCTTGCCGGCCGTCGAAGGAGGCTGTTTCGTTACGATCGCGTCAACAACCGTGCACATCTGAGCTGACGCACTTCGAACTCGCTGATCCAACAGAGAACCCATCGACCATCGCCCATTCGAAGGTTGCGATCATCATCACCCTGCACCTCATCCACGAAGCCTGGACTCGCTACCGCTGGAACAATAGACCCACCCGACGACCACGACCTATCGGCGCGACCCCTTAGTCATCGGCGGAAATCTGCTTCGCGATGCGGCCGAGAAAACGCCGGCCTCGCGAGAGCATGCCCGACGTGATGAGAACGGACGACGCGAACGACACATCAGGAAGGCCGCGAACCGAGAGCCGCAAGACCGGTATCACGGTGATCCAATCGAGGAGATACGTGACGGTGGGCTTCACATGGCTTCGCCTGAGCGATACGAGTTCCTGATTCGAGGACCCAGCGAGAAATGTGACGAGGTCGTCATCCATGACCAGATAGACGTCCCAAGGGCGATAGGGGGGTGGGCCGACACCGTTCTCCGCAGCATACGCGGCAATCAGTACGTCGAAGTTCTCATGCGGCGTCGTTTGATAGACGCGTCCGCTCGGCCAGCGGGACTTCACTCTTCGCAGTCGTCGGACGGCCAGAACTCCGGGGATGACGAAAACCACGATGATCACCGCGATGCTACCCAGAAGCACGATCGCAGGCAGCAGGCCTGAGCCCGAAGGGTCCGCGAGCCACGCTGCCAGCATCCAGATAGCACGGACGCACACGACAATCACGACCGTATTGAACACGGCGAACGTAACGCATTTCGAGGCTTTGACCGACACGATCACATCGCCGACTGTGTCTCAACACGGAACAAATATTGGAGAGCTGCAACCCAGAAGCAGGTGACGACTTCGCTCCAATCGTGAGCCTCATCCGGACGCTCGTTTGGCAACGCGACGGCGCTCACGTGCTCTTGCTGGCCGTCGAAGGAGGCCGTTTCGCTACGATCGCGTCAATAACTGTGCGCATCTGAGCTGACGTGTAGTTTCCACCGGAGCGACCTGGCATAGCTGAAAGTGGAACTCCGACCGTCTCCGAGTCGCCATGCACGTGCATGACGATGTTGGACCACGCGCTGGAGCTCCACCTCGAGGTCGCGGATCCAACAGAGAACCCTTCGACCATCGCCCACTCGAAGGTCGCGATCGTTTCCTTTCGGCGACTCCCTTGTAACTGGACCCCTAACTGGTTTGCAACTAAAGCGATGAATCGAGACTTTCGGGCTCGCTCGATTCCGAGTTCGTTCAGTGCAGAATCCAGGAACTCGTCAGTCACGACTATGAATACCGCGGCTTCCGGATTTGTCCGGCTGACCTTGGTTAGAAGTCTCGCGACCGGTGCCGTGACGAGGGCATAGATTCCCCAGCAGAGTATTGCGCCGCCGCCCAGGCCAATCATGATGCCGCTGAGTTCGGCAGTCGAATCCGAGCTGGACCCCGTGAAGGTGATGACTAGACGGAAGAGTATGGCAACGCCAATCAACGTGAAAGCGGCAATACCGAAGGTTCGTACGGGCCTCAAAGTACTCCGTCCATCAGGGGATCAACCACAATCCTGCGCCTGCTGCCCAAGCAGTGCAGAGCTGCAACCCAGAAGCTGGTGTCGACCTCGCTCCAATCGCGAACCTCATCCGGACGCTTGCTTGACAACGCGACGGCGCTCCCGGACGAGTAGCTGACCAGTCGCCAATCCTTCGTGCACGTGAGAGGTGGCCCTGCCAATTCAATTCCGACACGGCGATTTCGTCAGCGAGCCGTCAACTTGGAGCCACCGATCAGTCGGGAGGGCGGACCCCAACTCGAAATATGAGCTGACCCCTGCTGCGGGATTCTCGTCAGACGAGGGGATGACGATATCGATCTCCGTGCCGGCATTGGTCGAAAGAACCCCGGTGGCTAGTGCCCAGGATGCCGGCGGAGTATTCGCATCCAGGATGTCGCTGCTTGCTATTTGAACGTCTCCTTCCGCGGACCAATATGACACCCAATCAGAGTCGGGTGCCCTCGTAGCTACGAGAATCTTCGAGGCACTTTCGTTCTCGCACACAGCAATGAGGAGGTGTCCATTCTCCAGACGGATAGCGGACGGGTCATGCCCGGTCGGGCTCTCGCACGCGGCCAGTGACAATACCCCCAGACCCAAGCCGACCGCCGCAAGAAGTCTCATTCTGGACAAGGTGTTTCGGTGAGCGCGCCATCGACCTGCAGCCATCGGTCGGTCGGCACATCTCTCTCAAGGTGGAAATAGGAGCTCACTCCGGCGGTAGGACTCTCGTCCGACGACGGGATGACAATGTCGATGTCTGTCCCGGCGGTAGTCGATAGCGGTCCGGTCGCTGACTTCCACGGCTGGACAGGAGAGAGAGCATTCACGATGTCACCACGGGCTATCTTTACCTCGCCGTCTGTGGACCAATAGTCCGTCCAGTCTTCTCCAGGCTTGACAGTTGAAATACCGATGCCAGTCGCGTCGATGTCCTGACAGACAGCGATCAGGAGCGCTCCTTGCTCCAGCCGAAGAGCCATCGGATCGAACCCAGAGACACTTTCGCAGCCGGAGAGTGACGCGATTCCGACTCCTGCAGCGACAATGGCCAACGTCTTTACCAATCGCAATCTGAGTACCCTGAATTCGTGATCATTCCGGCTTGCTGTTCTAGGGGATTTCCACATGATGCACCTCCTCCTGCTGCCCAAGTTGCCCCGAAGACCAATGCACCCATGAGGGCCCATTGAGTGGAATGCGTTGTTTCATGGGATATGAATTCTTCGTCATCCATTGCCCTTGCGTAGGTTCGACCGGTCACGAGTACATTGCCCCACGTCATTCCCCAATTACCTGAGAAGTTCTTGGCACCTGAGCAGATAACGATTGCATCATTGCCGAATTGGCATGAGTGGGATCCCGCGGCGGCGGCGACGATGAGCCCGGCGAAACTCGGCACGACGTTGACTGCAAAACGGAGTGTGTTCCCAATCGATTTCAGGGCGCCACCGCCTGCTGCAGAGCTCTGCAATCGGTTGAGGGCGGCCTGCTTGCCCTGCCAGTTCGAACCGCCGGGTGTGAGGCCGGCCTTCGCCTGCACGGTGCCGGTTGAAGGGCGATTTGGTCCTTGGTTGTAACCCCAGTGGTTGTCGTAGGGGCCGAGCGCGCGCTCGCCGGAGAGGTCGAACATGTTGACGGGGTCGTTGGGGTAGTTGTAGTTGCCGGTGTTGCCGCCCTCGACGGGGTCAGGGGACAGGAAGCGACCGAGCATGGCCGAGTACATTCGAGCACCCATCTCGATCGTCGCGATGGAACCGAGGTGCTCGTAGCCCTTGCCTTTCGAGCCGACCCAGCCGGGGTCGAAGGAACCGGGCATGGCGTCGGGGATCGACTCGTCGGCCGTCGCGCTGCCGATGACCATCGTGGTGAGGTCGATGGGCTGCCCGAATGGGTCGTAGAGGTACAGGCCAGTACGGACGCCGGCTGGGCCGGCCGTCCACGTCATGTCGCCATGGAGGTTGGGGTAGCACCAGACCGCGTCGCCCGTCGCTGGGAGTGAGACCGTCACGCCGCCGGGCAGTGACAGCGTGCGCTGCTCGATGGTGTTCGACTCCGAGAGCACTAGCGAGCCCGAGTAGCGGTGCGTGGCAGGAGCCGCTGCGCCTTCTGTTTCGGTGCGGGCGACAATCGCCCCAGACGCGTCGCGGACGTAGGTCACGCTCGACGTGACGCCGGCGTCGACGACCGTCGTCGAGAGGTGGCGATCGGAGGAGTCGTAGGTGAAGGTCTGGTTGCCCAGCTTCGTGATGTTGCCGTGCGCGTCGTAGACGATGTCCGTCGCCGCGAGGGAGCGGGCCGACCGGATCATCGATGCGGGAGCGGAGCCGGCGCTGACGACCGTCTCGGGCGCCGAGGTCAGTCGATCGGAGCTGTCGTAGCAGTAGGAGGTCGAATACTGCAGACCTCGACCACCGGTGGGTGTGTCCCAGGCGCTGGTGCGGTTGCCGTTCGCGCCGGCTCGTGCGGCCGTGCCGCATCCGCCGGTGCTTGCGAAATCGTAGCGCAGGGAGTGTCCTGGAATCGCCGCTGCAATCATCCGTCCAGCGGCATCGAACGAGTAGGTGGAGTTGTAGACCGATCCGGTGGCGGGGTCGGCGACCGTCGCCCGGAGGATGCGGCCCGACTGCGAGCGCACGACGCTGTCGCCGACCGAGCTCGGTTCCTCGGGGAATTGCCACACGAGGGCCGTGTCACGGCCGGCGTCGTCACGCGCCACTGCCGCCAGTTGGGTTCCGTTGCCCGCGTTCGTGCCGTCGGCGGCTGGGTACGCCACCGACGCCAGCAGACCGGTTGCATAGCTCGGGTCGGCGATCAGCTTGCCGTTGTCGCTGACCGTCTCGACTCGCCCGTCGAGTGAGTAGGTGACCTCGGTGGTGTTGGTCACCCCGTCGGCGAGCACGGCGGTCGATGTCACTCGCCCGAGGATGTCGTAGGCCATCGTCGTGAGCGTGCCCCAGACATCCGTCTTCGACACGGCCTGACCGAGGAGATTCATGACCGTCGTGATGCGACCGGATGTCGGTGAACCCGTCGTGCGGTCATCCTGAACCCAGGAGGTTAAGGGGTCTCCGGAAGACGATGCGTATCCGTAGGTCGTGGTTCGGACCGGCGCGGCCAGCGAGGCCGAGGTCTTCGTCGTCGGACGGCCTCGCGAGTCGTAGGTGACGCAGGACCAGGCGCTGTCGCCGGTCTTCTTGGTGCCCGCGACGCGCCCCATCACGTCATAGACGTAGTCGACCGAGATCCGGCCCACCCCCGTTTCAGCCGAGGCCTGCGTCAGGGTCGCTGTCTTCAACATCCCGTACTGGCGCACCGACTTCCCGACTCCGCACGTGACCGCGGACGGGGCTCCGTCGGCGGGCCAGTACGTGTAACTCGACCCGTTCGCCGGACTCGAGGTTCCCGCATCCGCGGGCGCGAGATGGCCGATGCGGCGGTTGTAGAGTTCCGGGCCCTCGTAGAGCGTCTGGGTGGTGAGATTGAGGCCGGTCGGGTCGACGCTCGACGAGGTCGCGAGCCCCAGCCAGGGATTCGCGTAGCTGGTCGAGGTCACGATCGACGACACCTGGCTCGACGAGATTCCAGGGACGTTGGGAGCGCTGTCGTATCCCTTCGAAGTCGTCTCAAGCCCGTAATCGGGCGAGAGGAACGCCCCGGGCGTCACCTCCCACGTTGCTGCGCCCGGCCGCCACCAGTTCAGCTGCACGTTGGCCGATCCGGAGTTCTCGGCGTAGTCGACCCGGATTCGGGAGGTCTGCCCGGCGGTTGCATTGAACACCTTCCAGTCACCGACGAACGCTGCGCCGTGATAGGTCCAGTTGTCGATGATCAGCACGTCATCGAGATAGACGCGGACGGCATCGTCGGCCCAGACGTTGAAACGGTAGGCGCCGGTCTGGTCGAAACGGATCAGACCGGTTCCGCGCATCGACCAGGTGTCCGGATCGACGCCCGTCGCGGGTGACCCGGCGCCGAAGTCTCGGGCGAACGCACCATCCGTTGCACCCGAAAGGCTCAGACTGAACGCCTTCGGCTGGGCAAACAACGACTCGTTGTCCCAATAGGCGACACTGAGTCCTTTCATCCCTTCGTCGTATGTCGACCCCGTGTGCGCCGGAACAAGCGGGCAGGTCGCGACCGGTCGGCGATCCGCGCCGAAGCAGCTCGCCGGCGCCGGACCATATCGGTCGGTCACCCTGTCCTGAGCGTTGAAGAGGGTCGTCGTCTTCAGCCCCTGCGCGTCGACGGACGACAACGCCTGATCCTTGGAGTTCCATTCCGTTTGAGCGGTCATGCCCTCTGCGGTGACTGACGATGTCGCCTGCAGGATCGAGTTGAACGTGACCTTCGCCGCGTGCGAGTCGCTTCCGGTGTCCGGCGGGACCGTCAGACCTGTCGAGTCGACGTAGCTCGTTCCGTTCGCGTAGGTGTACTTCTTTCCTGGGCGGGATGCCTCGGTGATGCCGTCATCCGCGGGCAGGTTCACGGCCGATACACGTCCGACGGTGTCGTAGGCGATGTCTGTGCGATTCGGGGCGCCAGCGGCTCGACCGGTATCGGCCATCAGCCAGTCATTCGCCAGAGCGTTCCGGATCTGCGTCATCCGGCCCCGCGAATCGTAGGCGAAGGTGACGACCTCGTTCCCGGGGTTGACGATGCGTACGAGATAACCGTTCGAGTCGTACTGCAATTTCGTGACGCTGGCGTCAGGGAACTCGATCTGACACAGCATCCCGACCGGCGCCGGAGAGAATCCGGCCTCGACGACGCACTGGCTGTCTCCGCGGTAACGGTAGACGACCCTCCGGTCGTACGAGATCGGAGTGGCGCCGACTCGCGACAGGGGGTCTGCCACGCTGTCGACGAGCCGACTACCGGAACGATACGTCACGACGGGAGCTGTCGGCTTCCGGACGTCGCCCGGGGAGGTCGCCGACGCGAAACTGCCGTCCTTGTTGAAGGCGAAGACAGTGCCGGACTCTTCGGTGAAGGTCACCGCCCCGGATGTGTCGAGCGCCACGAGGCCGTATTCCCCGCTTGGTGGCGTGTAGCCGCCCGTGCTCTTCTTCGTGTAGGAGTGCACCGTGCCGTAGACATCGGTGATCTTGACTCCACCCTCGGTGACCTCGGCCTTGGTATACGTTCCGGAGACGCCGGCCAGGATGTTCGACGCACCCCAGCCCGACGGAAGGATCTCAGGGGTTCGTGTGAACCACGCCGCCGGAACAGGAGTCTCCGATCCGCCACCGACCTTGAACTTGAACACGACTCCGGCAGGGCCCCCGTGCTCGAAATACTCGAACTTAAAAGCATAAGCCCGCCCGCCGGCCGGAACATCGATGGTCGACGTCGCCCAGGTGGTCGACGCGCCCGTTGACCAGTGATCGACGACCTTCGTCGAATCGAGCCAGACGCGATAGCCGTCGTCGCCGGTGACCCCGAAGGTGTATTTCCCCTCGGGAAGGGTGATGATTCCCGTCCAACGCGTCAAGAATCGGTCGGCCGGCACCAACGGTTTCGCGGCTCCAGCAGCGGCATCCGTCGGCGAACTCAGCGCCCAATTGAAATTGATCGCGGGGTCGATCCGCACCATCGCGACCGGGCGCCCATCGAAAGAGAACGGCGGAGTCGCGGACGCCGGTTCGGTCGCATCGAAGTACTCGCCACGAAGACCTGTGTTCGACGGTTTCTGCGAGTTGTAAGAGAACGCCATCCCGAGCGGCCCACCGGCCGTGGAGACGACCGGCGAGGAGAACTGCAGGCCGGCGTTGCCGTTCGCGAGGTTGACTGTTACCGGCCCGGCGGCATCAGTGGGCGCAGGACCGGGGTCGGTGATCCGTTGGTTGACGCGGAATCGCCCGACCCACGGCGTCGTGGAATCTGAGTATTGGTCTTGGGACAACACCGTCCACGTGTACGACGATCCGTCTTGCAAGAAGTTCGCCGGAACGGTCCAGGTCGTCCCGGTCTGCCACCCCGATGAGACGATGACGCCGGTCTTGGAGTCGGAGCCCGACGCGATCCGGAACCAGTACTTCATGGTGCGCCCCGCAGTGGCGGCGGGTGTGGCGACGCTCAACGTCGGTGTCGTCGTCACGACGATCCCGTTGTCGGCAGGAACGGCCGAGGCGAGCGTCGTGAGCGGCACCGTGTTCGTCGTGAACGACCAGGTGACGGGACTCTGCCGCACCGTCGAATCGCCGAGATGGCCGTCGGTCGTGTCCCGCACCCAATACATCCATCGATACGTCACACCAGGCTGCAACTTCGCTTCCGGCACGGTCACCTCACTCGACCCCACCCAATCCGAGTCATAAGCCGGGCTGGGGTCGGCAGCAGGGTTGGCGGAGGTCGACACGCGGAACCGGTAGAGCAGTTGCCAGGCGGCATCCACGGTTGCGCCCTGCACCGAGAGCTTCGGTAGGACGCTCACGTTCACCGCGCCATTGGCGGGGCTGGATGCACCGGGTCGCCCCGGGGTCGGATACTCTTTCCAGTTCACCACCAGCTGGGTCTCGACGTGCTTGTAGCTGAACACACCGGGGCTCTCGTCGCCGATCAGAGTGAAGAATCCACCTGGGTAACCCGTGCGCACGTACTCGGAGATCTTGTTCTGGAGCCGAACGTCGGTGCTCGCGCCTCCGGACGGACCGATCGAGAACCCGCCGAGATCCTGCCCGACACTGTCGTAGCCGAACGTTGTCGCTGTCGACAACGCGACACCGTACTCGTCGTAGGAGCTATCGGCGTAGATATCCGTGACCTCGAGGCCGGCACCGATGATCTGCTTGCCGAAGAACTGCTCGTAATCCACATGGAAGACCGTGCGCCAGAATCCACCATTGTTGGAGTTGCCCACCTGCATGGCGTTGCTGGTCATCCCGTTCGACTTGTAGGCACGCGTGAACTCGTTCGCCGCCGTGGAAATGGTGGGATCGACCAGCACCGGGTACACCCGTGCCGGGTCGTTCAGCCAGTCACGATCGGCACTCAAGGTCAGCGTCCACGCGTCGCCACGGCGCAGAACAGTGGTTCGCACCGGCGCGTCCGCACTCGTCCGCACTCCAGCCTCGGCCGAGGAATCAGACATACTGGGCGCGGGGACGAGGAACACGACCTCGCCGTCGCCGTCCTGGAACTCGACACCGCCGTCGGAGGTCTTGTGAAGCACCAGCCCGTCGGCATCGACCGCCCACGACCATGACACCCTGCCGTGGCTCCCGGGCTCCGCCTCGAGCCGCAGATTCTCTTTCACACTCGATTTCGTCACGTCGTACACGAGGTCGGTTCCGGGGAAGACCGTGTCGTACTCGACATGACCCTTGCCCGCCTCACCGTCGACAGCATTGCGAACGATCGGGCTGTCGGCTGAATCGTGCAGGGTGAACCGGATCGTATGACCACCCCTGCTGAGAGTCACCAAGCCGTCGTCGCTGGCCGTCGGAGCGAAGACGGGTGCGAGCGGATGATGTTCCACCGCGGCTCCTCCGATACCGAACAGCGACCACGGGCCGGACGTGGACACGGCCGTCTCGATCGGCACCCAAGCGCCGTCGATCTCCATGTTCTGCGCCTCAGGCGACACCACCGTGGTGAGCGTTCCGTCGAGGTTCCGGTATGTGGAGTCGAACTCGGTACGCGAGACCAGCTCCGCGGCATCCGGATCGAACTCAGCGGTGACAGCGGCAGTCTCATCAACGGGCATCTGGTCGCCCAGCAACGGCGGCGCCGGCTCGGGAATGGGCACCGGATTCGGATCGGGTTCGTCACTGAAATCGCCCGTTGGCGTTGAACCGGACTCGGTCACGGGAGGCGTGGATGCCTCGGAATCGAGTGTCGCCGGGTCGAGCACGACGCTCTTACCGGAGTCGGGCTCACCGGGGTCGGTCGCGGCTCCCCAGGCAGGAAGGGCTGTGCCAGCAACGAGAGCGACGATGGTGAATGCGGACAGGATGAGAGGCATCCTGATGGAGCGACGCGACACTGGATCTCCAGGACTGCGAGACCTCAGTCTCGAAAGATGACGTCCCCCCGGATGACCCGAATCAAGCCTAGCTGGTAATGAGAATTAATCACAATAGCCAAGCGCGCAGCATTCCGTTTCCCGTGGTCCGAAATCGGGCCACGACGGCCTGCGCTGGAACCTCCCTTGTGCCGGTCGGTAACGCTGCCAGCAGGCCGGCCCGACGGCGGCGGCCCGCGATGAATCGTGGGGCGGCGCGGATGCCCGCTTTCGCGGCGCATCCGGACCAGGCAGACGAGGACCATGATGACGTCTCCGTGGAGCGCCGGGTCGTGGCATCCGGAACGGGCACGCCGCTCCCTCGATCGCGTGCGTACCGGTCATAGAATCCAGGGGTGACCGCCGACTCGACCGCCCAGCCAGCCGCCGCTGCCGCCGACGCTCCCTCTCGCGCCCCTCTGCCGACCCTCGAGGTCACGATCGATGCGCGCGGGGCGAAGGCGCCGAAGCCGATCAACCTGCCGCTCCGGCAGCGTCCGTTCGACATCGCGTTCGCGGTGATCTTCCTGCTGTTCACCGTCACCAGCGGGATCAGCGATCTCGTGCCGACCATCGGCATCCCGATCACGGCCGACTCGACGAACTGGCTCGCACAGTCGAACTATTGGTACGGCCACGACGCCGATCCGCTGTTCATCGACCCGCCCGTCTGGATGCGGTTCGTGACGGGTCTCTCGGCTTTCGTCTACGGCCCGTTCTACCTGCTGCTGGCGTTCTGCTTGCTCACGGGCCGCAACTGGATCCAGCTGCCGGCGGTCATCTATGCCTCGGCGATCTCGATGATCACGGGTGTGGTGGTCTTCGGTGTCGAGTTCTTCGGTGAGCCGGAGTTCCAGACGCAGAACCCGCTGAAGTTCCTGGCCTTCAACCTGCCCTACGTCATCATCCCGATCCTCCTGCTCATCCGCATGCGCAAGCCGCTGCCCTTCACTCGCAAGTGGTAGGCGGCTTCGCGGAGTGACTGCTGACGCTCAGCGCATGATTCCCGGGGAACGCGGTCGCGATCGTAAGCGGTTGCGGCGACGCACGCGGAGCGAGTGGGGCGCCCGGATCGCCGGGCCGGTCATGGCGGCGGTAGGGATCTCGGTGGTCGTCGTGTCGATCCTGGTCATTCCGAACGGCGCATATTCGGTCTACCTGATCGTGACGACGGTGGCGGCCGGCGCGGTGCTACTTGATTCATGGGTGAGGGGGCGCTTACGGCATCGACCGACCCGCGCGGAGCCGGAGAGACGCGACTGACCCGCTGCCCTGACCGCATCCAGGCTCACGGGATGCTGAAGATGCCGTCGACGATGTCTCTGATGATGGCCCAGACGCGGCTCCGCGGCTTCTTCGTCTGCACCCAGGATGCACCGCGCATTGTGTAGCCGGCTCGGCAGGTGCGGCACTTCCACACCGTGCCCGCCGTTGTGACAGCGACGGATGGGGGCGAGCAGAGGTGCTGGGGCCGGATGCGATCGTCCACAGCTCAAACTACCGCGCGTTACGTTCGGTGTCGGGTCGTTTTTGGCTCACCAGCGCGACGTTCTAGCGTCGGAGGGTGAGTATCGCCGCGCCCTCGAACGAGACCATCGTCAACTTGTCGAACGAGAGCCGGCGGTATCCGCCGAGTGCGGAATTCGCGGCGCAGGCGAACGTCGATGGCAGGCTGTGGGCCGCCGCCGCGGCTGACCCGGTGGAGTTCTGGGCCGAACAGGCCCGACGGCTCGAGTGGCACACCCCGTGGCACACCACGCACAGCTGGACGCCCGCGCGCGTGGCCGGGAGCGCCACCGCCGACAGCGATCCCGAGAGCGACAGCGACAGCGACCCGGACCCCGACGCCGGGCTCACCGTCCCCGCCGCCGAATGGTTCGCCGGCGGCACGCTCAACGTGGCCGTGAACTGCGTCGACCGGCACGTTGAAGCCGGCCGCGGCGACAAGATCGCCCTGTACGTCGAAGGCGAGCGCGGCGATCGGCGCGAGATCAGCTACGCCGAACTGCAGCGCGAGGTCGCCAAGGCCGCCAACGCCCTCACCGACCTCGGCATCACCAAAGGCGACCGCGTGGTCATCTATCTCCCGGTGATCGCCGAGACCGTCATCATCACTCTCGCGGTGGCGCGCCTCGGCGCCATCCACTCGCTCGTCTTCGGCGGCTTCTCGGCCGAGGCGCTCAAGTTCCGGGTCGAAGACACGGGGGCGAAGCTGCTCGTCACGACCGACGGCCAGTTCCGGCGCGGACAGGCCGTGCCCGTCAAGCAGAACGCCGACGAAGCCGTGGCGGGTGACAACGCCATCGAGCACGTGCTCGTGGTGCGCCGCACCGGAGACGAGACCTCGGATGTTCCCTGGACGCCCGGCCGCGACCTCTGGTGGCACGAGACCGTCGATCACGCCAGCGACGTGCACACCCCTGAGTACTTCGACGCCGAGACGCCCTTGTTCATCATTTACACCAGCGGAACCACGGGTAAGCCGAAGGGTCTCGTGCACACCTCCGGCGGCTACCTCACCCAGGCGTCCTGGACCCATTGGGCCATGTTCGACGTGAAGCCCGACGACGTGCACTGGTGCACCGCCGACCTCGCCTGGGTCACGGCGCACACCTACGAGATCTACGGGCCGCTCAGCAACGGCGTCACCCAGGTGATCTACGAGGGCACCCCGAACAGCCCCCATACCGCCCGCCACTTCGAGATCATCGAGCGCTACGGCGTGACGACCTATTACACGGCGCCGACCCTCATCCGCACCCTGATGACCTGGTTCCCGGATGGCGTGCCCGCCGGTCACGACCTGTCGAGCATCCGCCTCCTCGGCACGGTCGGTGAGGCGATCAACCCCGAGGCGTGGGTGTGGTTCCACGAGAACATCGGGGCCGGCCGCGCACCCATCGTCGACACCTGGTGGCAGTCGGAGACGGGCGCCGCGATCATGGCACCCCTACCCGGCGTCACCACTCTGAAGCCGGGCTCCGCGACCCGCGCGCTGCCGGGCCTCCGCGCTCTCGTCGTCGACGAAGCGGGCACCGAAGTCGCGAAGGGCAGCGGCGGCTACCTCGTGGTGGCCGGCACCTGGCCGAGCATGGCCCGCACGGTGTGGGGCAACCCGCAGCGCTACCTCGACGCCTACTGGCGCCGCTATGCCGAACAGGGCTACTTCTTCTCGGGCGACGGCGCGAAGTACGACCTCGACGGCGACATCTGGCTCCTCGGCCGCGTCGACGACGTCATCAACGTCTCCGGCCACCGCCTCTCGACGATCGAGATCGAATCGGCCCTGGTGTCGCATCCGCTGGTCGGCGAAGCCGGCGTGGTGGGCGTGCACGACGACACCACTGGGCAAGGGATCGCCGCGTTCGTGATCCCCGCCGATCGTCGCGCGGCCGGGGGCCCGGCGCTCGCCGCGGAGGATGCTGACGGATGGCGCGAAGCCGCCGCCGCGGTCACCGCCGAGCTGCGCGCTCACGTCGCGAAGGAGATCGGCCCGATCGCCAAACCCCGAGACATCGTGCTCGTGCCCGATCTGCCGAAGACCCGCTCGGGCAAGATCATGCGGCGGTTGCTCGGCGACATCGTCGACGGCCGGGCCCTGGGCGACACCACGAGCCTGCAAGACGAGGCGGTGCCGCTGCAGATCCAGGCCATCGTGCGGGGCTGAGCGCGGTTCGACACTCTCGCTCTCCGTTTCGGGAGGACGAGAGCGTAGCCCACCCCGTATTCGGCACCGGTTGCACTCTCCTCCTCCCGAAGGCACGCCTGCAGCCGATCAGGGTGTCGTGACCCGCGGGGCGGCGTCGAACAGAGCCCGCGTATACGGATGCGCGGGGCTCGCGAAGACCGCCGCGGTCTCGCCCTGCTCCACGATCTGGCCGTCTTTCATCACGGCGACGCGGTCGCTCATGTGCTGCACCACACCGAGATCGTGAGAGATGAACAGGTAGCTGATGCCGCGCCGCTGCTGCAGCTCATCGAAGAGGTCGAGGATCTGTGCCTGGATCGACACGTCCAGCGCCGAGACCGGTTCGTCGCAGATCAGCACGGCCGGATCGGCGGCGAGGGCCCGCGCGATCGACACGCGCTGCCGCTGACCACCCGAGAGCTCGAGTGGGCGGCGGTCGAGCACGGAGGTGGCAAGACCGACGTCGTCGAGCAGGTCGGAGACGGGTGTCCGCGATCCAGCCCACCCATTGCGCCCGTCGCGCAGTATGCCGGCCTCGGACGCGTCGCCATGCCGGTTCACCGTGTCGGCCTGCGCGTCCGAGCGCCCGGACTCGCCGAGTAGTCCGTGGCGGCCCGCGGCGTGGGTGTCGCCGCGGCTGACAGAGTCACGGCGTCCGGAGCGCGCGTCCGTCAGGATCTGCCGCACGGTGAGCCGCGGGTCGAAGGAGGAGAGCGCATCCTGATACACGGCACCGAGCCTGCCGCGTCGCGGACGTCGCTGCCGTTCGGGTAGCGGAACCCACGCGTCGCCCTCGAGCGTGACCGTGCCGGTGTCGGGCGCGGTGAGACCGAGCACGATACGGGCGAGCGTGGTCTTGCCCGAGCCGGACTCACCGACGAGCCCGAGCGTGGTGCCCCGCTCGAGTGCGATCGACACGTCGTCGACCGCGACCCGCTCGGCTCCGCGGCCCGCACCCCGAATCGGGAACGCTTTGCTCACGGCCCGCACCTCGAGCACCGACCGGCCGGCGCGAAGGGCTGACCCACCGTCGCGCGCGGTTGCGAGCGCGACCGGTGCGGGGGTGGCCGTTGCGCCGGTGGCGGGTGGTGAGGGCGCCGGAGTCGTGGCGCTCGGTGGTGCGGGGGTGGCCGTTGCGCCGATGGCGGGTGGTGCCGTGGCGGCCGAGGGTGTGGGGGTGGGTGCCGTGGCGGTCGAGGGTGTGGGGGTGGGTGCCGTGGCGGTCGGGGGTGCGGGGTTCGGCGCCACTGTGGTCGGTAGCGCGAGGGCGGCGGTCGGCGCGGGCGCGAGCAGGGGTGCGGCGGCCGGCGTCGCAGGCGCGCTCAGGCGCACACCCCGCGGCACGCCCGTGGGCACGGCGCGCAGCAGCTGCCGCGTGTACTCGTGCTGCGGATCGCGGAGCACCGCCTCAGTCGGCCCCGACTCCACCACGCGCCCGCCGCGCATCACGAGCACGTCGTCGGCGATGCGCGACACCACCGCGAGGTCGTGGCTGATGAACAGCAGAGCCGTGCCCCGCGCCTTCACGGTCTCGAGCAGCGCGAGAATCTGGGCCTGCACCGTCGCATCGAGCGCCGTCGTCGGTTCGTCGGCGATCAGCACCGGCGGATCGGCCGACAACCCGGCCGCGATCAGCGCCCGCTGCCGCAACCCGCCCGACAGTTCGCCCGAGCGTTGCCCGATCCGCGACGCCGGGTCGGGCATCCCGACCGAGTCCAGCAGCTCGAGCACCCGCTCCCGCCGCTGAGCGACCGAGAGCCTCGTGTGCAGCCGCAGCCCGTCGGCGATCTCGCGCCCGATCGGCCGCAGCGGGTCGAGCGACACCAGCGCATCCTGCACGATCAGCCCGATCTGCCGCCCCCGGATGCGCCGCCAGGCCGCCGCCGACAGCCCTCGGTCCGCGCCGACCCGGCCAGGGTCGACCGCGCCGGGCCGGCCGTCCCCGTCCAGTTGCTCGTCGCCGGAGCCGCCGGCGGTGCGCCCCGCGCGCTTCCGACTACCGCCCAGCACGGATGCGCCCAGTACGTCGAGCGCCTCGGCCGACTGCCACGACCCCGCGCCCGCCAGCCCGACGAGCGAACGGGCCGTGACGCTCTTGCCCGATCCGGACTCCCCGACGATCGCCAGCGCCCGGCCCGCGTGCAACTCGAACGACACCCCGTCGACGACGGGTGCGGAGTCGCCCCGCCCGAACCCCACCCGCAGCTCCCGCACCCGCAGCAGCGGCTCTCCGCCGGCGCTCTCGGCGCTCGCCCCGCCCCCGTCGCCCACCCCGCTCACCGCAGGCTCCGCCGCTGCAGCGCCCGGCCCAGCACCGTGGTGGCCGCTGCGCTCAGCACGATCGCGAGCCCGGGGAAGAAGGTCATCCACCACGCCGTCGTCACGTAGTTCTTGCCGGCGAACAGCATCGCGCCCCACTCGGCCGCGGGTGGCTCCGCGCCGAGTCCGAGGTAGGAGAGAGCCGCCGCCCACACGATCGCCTGACCCACGCCGAGCGTCACGAGCACGAACACCGGTGCCACCGCGTTCGGCAGGATGTGCCGCGCCAGGATGCGCCCCCGCGACTTGCCGAGCACCACGGCCGCCTCCACGTACGCCGACGACGCCACCGCGCGCGTCTGCGACCGGATGATCCGCGCGTACCCCGGCGCCGTCGCCAGCCCCACCGCGATGGTCGAGGTCACGATCCCGGGTCCGTAGACGGTGATCACGAGCAGGGCCAGCAGCAGCCCCGGAAAGGCGAACAGCACCTCGAGAAAGCGGCTCACCCCGAAATCCACCACCCGACCGCCGAGAGCGGCGGCGGTGCCGAACACGAGGGCGAGCAGGATGCCGATGGTCGTGGCCGACACCCCGATCACGAGTGAGGGCGCCGTGCCGTGCACCACGCGCGTGTAGACATCGCGCCCCGATTCGTCGGTGCCGAACGGATGCCCCCACCCCGGCGCGCGAAAGGCGTCGCCGGGGTCGATGGCGAGCGGATCGCCCGGCGCCAGCAGCGACGGGAGGAGCGCCGCCACGAGGAGCAGCAGCAGGAACCCGACGGCGATCCACTGCGCCACGCCGAGCGCCCCGAAGAACGCTCGCACCCCGTGACCGCGCCGGAGCCCGGAGATATTGACGCCCGCGCGCGCGGCCTCCGCCGGCTCGCCGTGGGCATCCCGCTCGTGTGCCGACGCGCCCCCGGCGATCACACTCGTCGGCAGACTCACGACGCCCTCATCCTGGGGTCAGCGACCCGGGTCGCCGCATCCGTCGCCACCGTCATCACCACGTACCCCAGAGCCACCACCAGCACCATGCCCACGACCAGAGGCACGTCGCGCAGCTGCACCGCGTTGAGCAGCGTGCGCCCGAGTCCGGGCCGGGCGAAGATCGTCTCCACCACCACCGCGCCCGAGATCAGCCACCCGAACGCCCAGCCCGAGAGCGCGATGCCGGGCAGTGATCCGTGCCGCAGCACGTGCCGCCAGCGCACCCCGCCCTCGCCTTCGCCGCGGGCCCGTGCCGACAGCGTGAACGGGGCGTCGAGCGCGTCCAGCACGGATTCGCGCATCACCTGCCCGAGAAAGCCCGCCAGCGGCAACGCCAGCGTGAGCACCGGAAGCACCAGCCCCTCCGGGCCGGCCGTGCTCACCGCCGGAAACCACCGCAACGTCGTGCTGAACACGAGCACCAGAACCGTCGCGAGCCAGAAGTGCGGAACGGCGGCGGCCACGATCTCGAGCGCCGATCCGACCCCGGCGGCGATCCGCCCGCCCCGCGTCGACCACAGTGCGAGCCCGAGTGCGATCGCCCAGGCCACGATCAGTGCCAGCGCGGCCAGCAGCAGCGTGCCGCCGATCTGCGACCCGATCACCTCGACGACGGGGGTGCGAAGCGAGTACGAGGTGCCGAGATCGCCCGTGACGAGCCGCCCCAGCTGGGTGAGGTATTGCGTGAACAGCGGCTGATCCAGTCCGTACTCGGCGCGCACCTGCGCGAGAGCCTCCGCGCTGGCCTGCGACCCCGGGCCGCCGAGGATGGCCTGCGCCGGGTCGCCCGGGATGAGCCGCAGCCCGAAGAACGTCAGCGTCGCCGCGGCCCAGAGCACGAACACCGCGCCACCCAGACGCAGCAGCAGCCACCGCACGCTCGACCCTGCGCGGGCACGGCGAAACCCCCGGCCCACGGAATGCGGGGCCGGGGGTGTGGAGGGGAGCGCTACTGCTGAACCCACACGTCTCCGAAGTACGGGATCTGCAGCGTCGGCAGCAGGGAGAGTCCGTGCACCTTCGTGGAGTAGCCGATCTTCTGCAGGTGGTCGTAGAGCGGCAGCACATAGGCGCCGTCGGAGAGGATCTTCTGCGCCTGCTCGTAGAGCGAGGCCCGCTGCGCGTCGTCCGTCGTCTCGCCGGCCTCGGTCAGCAGTGAGTCGAGCTCCGGGATCGACACGTGCGCGTTGTTCGCGTGGTAGCCGCTCGGCGCCGGCACGATGTTCGACGAGTGGTAGAGGATGCGCAGCACGTCGGGCGAGTTCTTGGTGTAGATCGCGCTCGTCACCCCGAAGTCCCACGACCCGAGTGCCGAATACCACGACGACAGGTCGAGCGGGTGCAGCTCCACATCGAAGCCGACCTCCTTCGTCGTGGCCTGGATCTGCTCGAACAGCGACTGCTCCGCCGGGATCGACTGGTTGGTCGAGACCGGGAAGTCGACCACGAGACGCTGCCCGTCCTTGGTGCGGTAGCCCTCGGAATCCCGGCCCGTCCAGCCCGCCTCGTCGAGCAGCTGGTTGGCGAGGTCGGTGTCGATGGTGAAGTCGTCGGGGAAGGATGCGCCATACGGCGTGCTCGACGACAGCACCGAGTACGAGCGCTCGGCCGTGCCGAAGAACAGGCTCTGGATGCCGGGGTTCACGTCGGCCGAGTGCACGAAGGCCTTGCGCACCCGCTCGTCGTCGAAGGGCGCGAAGCCCGAGTTGAGTTCGAGCCGGATGGAGGCGCCCGGCAGGGCTCCGGTGAGCACGTCGAACTGGTCGCTGGAGTCGGCGGCCACCACGTTGTCGGGCTGCATCTCGTCGATCACGTCGACCTGCCCCGACTGCAGGGCCGCGAAGCGGGTGGCCGAGTCGGGGATGAACCGCCAGACGATCGTGTCGAGGTATGCCGGGCCTTCGTGCGCGGCCCCGGCCGGTGCCGAGTTGTAGTTCTCGTTGCGCACGAGGGTGATGCTGTCCTGCTTGGTCCAGCTGTCGACGATGAACGGCCCGGTGCCGATCGGCGCCTCGCAGTTCGCCTCGAGGCCGCGTGCCAGGCCGGCGGGCGACTCCATGGCGAGCCAGGTCTGGGCGAGCGACTCGAGCAGCGCGCTGTCGGGCTCCGAGAGGTGGAATCGGGCGGTGGTGGGATCGACGACCTCGACCGACTGCACCTTGCCGAGCGCGAGGATGCCGGTCGACGACGCGGTGGCCGGATCCTGGATCTGCTCGATGTTCGCTTTCACGGCCGCCGCGTCGAACGGTGTGCCGTCGCTGAACGAGACGTCGTCGCGCAGCGTGATGTCCCAGGTCAGTCCATCGGCCGAGGGCGTGCCCGCCGTGGCGAGCCAGGGCACGATCGCGCCGTCGGCATCCTGCGAGAACAGCGACTCGAGGAAGTTCGTGCCCACCAGGGCCTGGGGCATGTTGCCGCCGTTGTGCGGATCGAGGCAGTCGGGTTCGCCGAACCCGGTCGCGTAGGTGAGGGTGCCGCCGGCGGCGGGAGCGCTGGTGGCGGGGCCCGCCGCGGGCGCGCAACCGGCCAGGAGGAGAGCGGATGCCGCCGCGACGGCGAGGAGGGTGATGGTGCGTCTGGACACGAAAGAGCCTGCCTGGTGTGGAATGGTGGGGGAGCGATCTGCTGCGATCGCCATCCAGTCTAATTGTTGGACTCGATCTATTTATTCCCGGGAGGCGAGATGGCCGGCAGGCCCCGTGCGTCTTCGCAGCGCATGCTCGAGGAGGCCGCCTCCGAACTCTTCCTCGAGAGCGGCTACGCGAAGACCACGATCGAGCAGATCACCCAGCGCGCCGGGGTGAGTCGCAACACCTTCTTCAACTACTTCACCGCGAAGAGCGATCTCCTCTGGGTGGAGCTCGACGCGAGCCTGCAGGCGTTGACGGATGCGCTGGCCGAACGCGCGACCTCCGACGACCCGCTCGGGGCGGTGCAGGAGGCACTGCTCGTCACCGCCGCCGGCTTCACCGCCGAGCGAGCCCCGCTGGTGCTCACCCAGTACGAGGTGATGGGCATCGACGCGGAGCTGAAGGCCGCGGGCCTCGCCCGTGCGCTCGCCCACGCCGACCTCATCGAGCGTTACCTGGTCGCCCGCCTCTGGGCGGCGAACCCCCTGGCGGCCGACCGCCCCCTGCAGGCGCGGGCGATCGCGCTCGCCGTGCTCGGCGCCGCCGCGGCGGCCGTCGGGCGCTGGGCCGCAGACGGCCCTTCCCGCGCGCCGCTGGTCAGCTACGTCGAACGGGTGGTGCATCCGGTGCTGCGGGGTTTCTCGACGGGTTGAGCCGGCGCATCCGCACACGCCGACCCCGCTCGGGAATCGGTTAGAATGACCTTCACCATGGCTGTGAACCGGCGATCACCGGGGAGTCGTCGGAAGAACGGTGCGCGAGCACCCGGTAGAACCGAACGGGTCGGGCCCGTCAAAGCCTAAGAACAAGCGGTCGGCGACGTGCGAGAGCATCGGCGCCGGCAAGCGAGGTGGTACCACGGTGGGGAGCGGAGCTCCGATCCGTCCTCGTGGGCAGAGCAGCATGCATCCGCAGTGCGGGTCGTGCAGCACAGATCAAGCCGTGCAGGAGACCCATGTACCCCAAAGATTCCGACGAGTTCAGCGCCGTCGTGCCCTCGCCGAGCTTCCCCGCGGTCGAAGAGGGCGTGCTCGCGTTCTGGAAGGGCGACGACACCTTCCGGGCGAGCATCCAGAACCGAGCGGATGCGCCGGAGTGGGTCTTCTACGACGGCCCGCCTTTCGCGAACGGCCTGCCTCACTACGGTCACCTGCTCACGGGCTACGCCAAAGACCTCTTCCCGCGCTTCCAGACCATGCGCGGCAAGAAGGTGGAGCGCCGCTTCGGCTGGGACACCCACGGCCTGCCCGCCGAGCTCGAGGCGATGAAGCAGCTCGGCATCACCGAGAAGAGCCAGATCGAGGAGATGGGCGTCGAGGTCTTCAACTCGGCTTCCCGCAAGTCGGTGCTGAAGTACACCCACGAGTGGCAGGACTACGTCACCCGCCAGGCCCGCTGGGTCGATTTCGACAACGACTACAAGACCCTCGACATCACCTTCATGGAGTCGGTGATCTGGGCGTTCAAGGAGTTGCACACGAAGGGCCTCGCCTACGAGGGCTACCGCGTGCTGCCCTACTGCTGGAAGGACGAGACCCCGCTCTCCAACCACGAGCTGCGGATGGACGACGACGTCTACAAGATGCGTCAAGACCAGACGGTGACGGTCACCTTCCCGCTCGTCGGCACCCGCGCCGAGTCGCTCGGCCTCACCGGCGTCGAGGCCCTGGCCTGGACGACGACGCCCTGGACCCTGCCCACCAACCTCGCCCTCGCCGTCGGCCCCGACATCGAGTACGTGGTGGTTCCGCACGCTCTGGCGCCGGGGGAGCGCACCGGGGTGCAGGAGCACCTGCAGGGCCAGGAGTTCCTGCTGGCCCGCGACCTCGTCGGCTCCTACGCCAAAGACCTCGGCTACGAGTCGGGCGCCGACGCGCTCGCCGCCTCCGAGCGCTGGGCCGCTGAGCCCGGCACCGGCCGCCGTGCCGCCTACTACGGGCGCGATCTCGAGGGCGTGGCCTACGACCGCATCTGGGACTACTACGCCGACACCGAGAAGTACGGCACGCAGAACGCGTGGCAGATCCTGGTGGCCGACTACGTCTCCACCGGAGACGGCACCGGCATCGTGCACCAGGCGCCCGCCTACGGTGAAGAAGACCAGAAGGCCTGCGAGGCCGCGGGCATCCCTGTCGTCATCTCGGTCGACGACGGAGGCCGCTTCCTCGCCAGCGTTCCGGATGTCGAGGGCCAGCACGTCTTCGACGCCAACAAGCCGCTCACCCAGATGCTCCGCGCTGCCGGCCGTCTCGTGCGCCAGGCCAGCTACGAGCACAGCTACCCGCACTGCTGGCGGTGCCGCAACCCGCTCATCTACAAGGCGGTGTCGAGCTGGTTCGTGCGCGTCACCACCATCCGCGAACGGATGGAGGAGCTCAACCAGCAGATCGAGTGGGTTCCCGAGAACGTGAAGGAGGGCCAGTTCGGCAAGTGGCTCTCCGGGGCCCGCGACTGGTCGATCTCGCGCAACCGCTACTGGGGCTCGCCCATCCCTGTCTGGAAGAGCGACGACCCGAACCACCCGCGCGTCGACGTCTACGGCTCGCTGGCCGAGCTCGAGGCCGACTTCGGCGCCCTCCCGAAGAACCGCGACGGCGAGACCGACCTCCACCGCCCCTTCATCGACGAGCTCACCCGGCCGAACCCCGACGACCCCACCGGGCGCTCCACCATGCGCCGCATCGAGGACGTCTTCGACGTGTGGTTCGACTCCGGCTCGATGCCGTTCGCCCAGGTGCACTACCCGTTCGAGAACGAGGACTGGTTCGGCACCCACAGCCCCGCCGACTTCATCGTGGAGTACATCGGGCAGACCCGCGGCTGGTTCTACGTGATGCACGTGCTCTCCACCGCGCTCTTCGACCGGCCGGCGTTCAAGAACGTGATCAGCCACGGCATCGTGCTCGGCAACGACGGTCAGAAGATGTCGAAGTCGCTGCGCAACTATCCGGATGTCTCGGAGGTCTTCGACCGCGACGGCTCGGATGCGATGCGCTGGTTCCTCATGTCGTCGCCCGTTCTCCGCGGCGGCAACCTGATCGTGACCGAGGAGGGCATCCGTCAGGGCGTGCGCGAGCTGCTGCTGCCCTTGTGGAGCACCTATTACTTCTTCACCCTCTACGCCAACTCGGCTGAAGAGGGCGGCTACGAGGCGCAGTGGCGCACCGACTCGAAAGACGTGCTCGACCGCTACCTGCTCGCCAAGACGCGCGAGCTCGTGCAGAGCGTCACCGCCGACTTCGAATCGCTGGATGCGACGCTCGCCGCCGCGAAGCTCCGCGACTTCGCCGACGTGCTGACGAACTGGTACGTGCGGCGTTCGCGCGACCGCTTCTGGTCGGGCGACGACCACGACGCCTTCGACACCCTCTACACGGTGCTCGAGACGGTGACGCGCGTCGCGGCCCCGCTCGTCCCGCTCGTGGCGGAGTCGATGTGGAAGGGCCTCACCGGCGGCCGCAGCGTGCACCTCACCGACTGGCCGAGCGAGAACCGCTTCCCCGCCGATGCCGGCCTCGTGCACACGATGGACACGGTGCGCGCCATCTCGTCGACCGCGCTGTCGCTCCGCAAGGCCAACGGCTTGCGGGTGCGCCTGCCGCTGGCGGGTCTCACCATCGTGACCGACGACGCCGAGGCGCTCGTGCAGTTCGAGGGCATCCTGAAAGACGAGCTGAACGTCAAGAGCGTGGCGTTCGTCGATCAGAGCGCGACGACGGCGGCCGAGTTCGGCATCACCTCGCGGCTCACCGTCAACGCGCGCGTGGCCGGCCCGCGGCTCGGCAAGAGTGTGCAGCAGGCCATCCAGGGCGCCCGAACCGGCCAGTGGTCGGAGGCGAACGGTGTCGTGACGTCGGGCGGCATCGATCTGCTCGAGGGCGAGTACGAACTCGTGCTCGAAGCCGCCCCCGCGGCATCCGCCGACGGCGCGGAGCACACCACCGCCCTCGCGCTCCTGCCCACGGGAGGCTTCGTGCTGCTCGACACGACACTCACGCCCGACCTCGAGGCCGAGGGTCTGGCGCGCGACGTCATCCGCGCCGTGCAGGATGCCCGCAAGTCGGCCGGGTTCGACGTGAGCGACCGCATCGCCCTCGACCTGGTGTTCTTCTCCGACGCGGATGCCGACGCGGTCGCTTCAGCGGTCGCCGGCGCCGTCGACGTGGCGGGGGAGACCCTCGCCACCGACTTCGCTGTGCACTCGCCCCGCGACACCGCTTCGCTCGACGGATATCGCGATGTCCTCGCCTCGGAATGGCTCGGCACCGTGGCGTCCGCGGCGCCCGAGCACTTCGCCCGCGTCAGCGCGGGCAAATACGCCAACCAGGATGAGTTCCTCATCGCCCTGAGCCGGAAGTCGGTGACCCAGAATGTCTGATCAGTTCTTCGGTGGAGACTTCGGTCCGCCCGCAGACGACCCCGAAGACGAGAACGCGGAGTTCGACGGGGAGCGCGAGGGCGACTTCGAATCGGCCGGCCTGGCCGCGCCCGACGAGTTCGTGGAGGAGGGCGACGCGGTCTACGCCGACCTGCTCGCCCGCCTCGGCGAGGCCGCGCCGCAGCCGCGCCTCTCGGCCACCCGGCGCGCGGTGGAGCTGCTCGGCGATCCGCAGCGGTCGTATCCGGTCATCCACATCACCGGAACCAACGGCAAGACGAGCACCAGCCGCATCATCGAGAGCCTGTTGCGGGCATCGGGTCTCCGCACCGGCCTGTTCACCAGTCCGCACCTCGAACGGGTGAACGAGCGCATCATGATCGACGGCGTGCCGATCTCGAACGAGGCGCTGGCAGCCAACTGGCGCGACATCGAGCCGTTCCTCGACCTGGTCGACTCCGAGCTCGAGGAGGCGGGCGAACCGCACCTCACCTTCTTCGAGGCGCTCTCCGTGCTCGCCTTCGCCTCCTTCGCCGACGCACCGGTGGATGTCGCGGTGATCGAGGTCGGGATGGGCGGCGAGTGGGATTCCACGAACGTCGCCGACGGTCAGGTCGCCGTGTTCACGCCGATCTCCCTCGATCACACGGCCCGACTCGGCAACACGGTCGGCGAGATCGCGCGCACCAAGTCGGGCATCGTCAAGCCGGCCGCCCAGGTGGTGAGTGCCGCACAGCCCGCCGAGGCGCTGGCCGAGCTCGAACGGGCCGCCGAGCTCTCGGAGTCCACGTTCGCCGTGGAGGGCGACCGCTTCGCGCTGCTCGAGTCGACGGTCGCCGTGGGCGGTCAACTGGTCTCCGTGCGGGGGCTCGCCGGAACCTACCGCGAGATCTTCCTGCCGCTCTACGGCAACCATCAGGGCCACAACGCGGCGGTCGCCGTCGCGGCCGTCGAGTCGTTCATCGGCGGCGGCACGCAGGCGCTCACCGAGGGGGTCGTCACGGAGGGCTTCGCCACCGCCACCTCGCCCGGCCGGCTGCAGCTGGTGGGCACCGAGCCGACGGTGCTCGTGGATGCCGCGCACAATCCCGGTGGCGCCGTGGCGCTCGCGGCCGCGCTCGGCGAGTACTTCACCTTCGACAAGGTGGTGGCCGTGATCGCCGTGCTGGCCGACAAAGACGTGGAGGGCATCATCCGCGCCCTCGATCCTGCCGTGACCGACTTCGTGGTCACCTCCTCCTCGTCGGATCGCGCGATCGACCCCGACGAGCTGGCCTCGATCGTCGTGCGCATCGTGGGTGCCGACCGGGTGCTGGTGGAACCCGATCTCACCTCCGCCCTCGACCAAGCCCGCGATCTCGCCGGTGAGAGCGAGAAGGGCGCCGTGCTCGTCACCGGGTCGATCACGCTCGTGGGCGAGGTCATCAGCATCGCCGCCGCCGAGGAATGGAAATGAGGAGCAGCTCGGTCCGCCAGAACCTCGGCGCCATCGTGCTCGGGTTCGAGTCGGTCGTGATGTTCTTCGCGGCCCTCGTCATCTTCGGCTTGAAGGCGCTCCCGGCACCGGTGGCCTTGATCGGCGGCGCGGTGCTCTGTCTCCTCCTGCTGGCCACGGCGGCGCTGCTGCGCTATCCCTGGGGCTATGGCCTCGGCTGGGCGCTGCAGGGCGTGATCGCGCTCGCGTGCATCCTGGTGCCGCTTCTGGCCATCGTGGCGGCCATCTTCATCGGCCTCTGGATCTACTGCATGGTGAAGGGCGCCCAGATCGATCGGGCGAACGCGGCGGCCGCCTCCGCTCCCGACATCGACGTCTAGACTCGCCCGCTAGGGTGTTCTCGGAAAACTCGCGCCGCAGTCCGCGGCAACCCCGGAAGGATCATCGTGACCACGCACGTCGAAGAAACCCTCGTTCTCGTCAAGCCCGACGGAGTCGCCCGTAACCTCACGGGCGAGATCCTGCGCCGCATCGAGGCGAAGGGCTACCAGCTGGTCGACGTGAAGCTCATCGAGCCCGACCGCGAACTGCTGGCGAAGCACTACGAGGAGCACCAGGGCAAGCCGTTCTACGAGCCACTGGTGGAGTTCATGGAGTCGGGCCCGATCGTGGCGCTCCGCATCGCCGGCAACCGCGTGATCGAGGGCTTCCGCTCCCTGGCCGGCACGACCGACCCCACCACCGCCGCACCCGGCACGATCCGCGGCGACCTCGCCCGCGACTGGGGCCTGGCCGTGCAGCAGAACCTCGTACACGGCAGCGACTCGCCCGAGTCGGCGGCTCGCGAGCTCGCCCTCTGGTTCGACTGAGCGAACGACCCCGGAGCTACAGGCTCTGGATGATCGAGGTGATCGCGTCGAGCCGCAGCTGCGCGATCACCACGATCACGAGATAGCAGAGCACCGCGACGATCCACACCCACGGGTACAGCAGCGCAGCGATCTCCCGGCTGCCTGCGCCGTTGCCGAAGTTGCCCTCTTTGAGGTTGAACGCGGTGACGTAGAGGAACAGCGGGATCACCACGAGCCACACGAGCATGCAGTACGGGCAGAGCGTGCCGAGCACGAAGATGGACTGGCTGATCAGCCAGATCACGAAGGTGAGTCCGAGCGCGAAGCCCAGGTTGAACAGCACCCAGAACCATTTCGCGAAGCGGGCACCCGCGAGGATGGCGACACCCACGATGATGGGCGCCACGAAGGCGGCCACGCCGATGACGGGGTTGGGGAAGCCGAAGAGCGAGCCCTGCCAGCTCGCCATGTTCGGCCCGCAGGTCACCAGCGGTGAGATGTTGCAGGTGGGTACGTAGTCGGGGTTGATCAGGGTCTGGATGCGCTCCAGCGTCAGATCGAACGAGGAATACCAGCCGACGACGCCTGCCAGGATGAGAAAGACGGCGAGGCCGACGGGGCGGCGATAGGGCTCGGTCTCGGCTGGCACGGTCCGATTGTCGCACAGGCCAATCGCGAGCAATCTGGGAATGCATGCGATAATCGGGTGTGGAAGTCCACGAACGACGTGGAACTTCTGAAGAAGACTTATCGGGCCCGCTGCGCGCCGCGCGGCACGGGACCCGAACGGATAGAGCGCGAAACCGCGCATTGGTCAACGAGATTGGCGGAGTATTTCGCGAACGCGGAACTTCGCTCGTGAGAGTACCTGCCGGCAGGCGAAAGCCTCCGGCTGGCAAGGAGTGCACCAGAGATGGTGGAGAAAATTTCAGACAATGACACTGGTTCGAACAACGGAGAGGGAACGGGGCGTCGCAAGTCCCGGCTGTTCGGCTCACGCCGAGCGGTGAAGAAGGCGGATGCTCCGGCATCCGTCGTTCCTGAATCTCCGGTCGTCGTTCCCGAGCCCGCGGCCGCGCCGCCCATCCTTCCTGAGCCCACGGCTCCGGTGGCCGAGGAGGTCCCCGTGGTCGACGGTTCCCACGACGACGAGCCCGGTCTCGCCCCCTTCACCGCGGCGCCGAACGGGATGGCCCCGGCTCCGGCCGACGAGAAGCCGGCCGTGCGGGCTCTCAGCACCACGTCGCTGATCTTCCAGGCGCCGGATCTGCCCGATCTGCCGCCGCTGCCGCCCCGGGGCGACCGGGACGGGCGCGATCCGCGTGACCGTGACCCGCGTGACCGCGACGACCAGCCCGCCGACTCCTCCTCCGTTCGCCGGCGTTCACGCCGCCGCTCCGGCGAGGAGAACCGCGGGTCGGAGGGCGACCCGGCGAACACCGTGGTGAAGGTGCGCACGCCCCGCGAGCCCGAGCTCATCACCGAGCCGCAGCGCGTCAAGGGCTCCACCCGCCTCGAGGCCAAGAAGCAGCGCCGCCGCGACGGCCGCGACGCCGGCCGCCGCCGCCCGGTCATCACCGAAGCCGAGTTCCTCGCCCGCCGCGAGGCTGTCGACCGCGTGATGGTGGTGCGCGCCAAGAACAACAAGATCCAGATCGGTGTGCTCGAAGACGGAGTGCTCGTCGAGCACTACGTCGCCAAGGCGCAAGACGCGTCGCTCATCGGCAACGTCTACCTCGGCCGCGTGCAGAACGTGCTCCCGAGCATGGAAGCCGCGTTCGTCGACATCGGGCGCGGCCGCAACGCCGTGCTCTACTCCGGCGAGGTCGACTGGGAGGCCGCGGCCGAGAACTCCGAGGGCAAGGGCTCGCAGCCCCGCCGCATCGAGCTCGCCCTGAAGTCGGGCGACACCGTGCTCGTCCAGGTCACCAAAGACCCGGTCGGCCACAAGGGCGCCCGCTTGACCAGTCAGGTGAGCCTGCCCGGCCGCTACCTGGTCTACGTGCCCAACGGCTCGATGAATGGCATCTCGCGCAAGCTCCCTGACACCGAGCGAGCCCGCCTCAAGCGCATCCTCAAGGAGGTGCTGCCCGAGAACGTGGGCGTGATCGTGCGCACCGCCGCCGAAGGCGCCACCGAAGAGCAGCTGACCCTCGACGTCACGCGCCTCACCAACCAGTGGGCCGACATCAGCGAGCAGGTGCAGAAGCAGCAGGCTCCGCACCTGCTGCACTCCGAGCCCGACCTCCTGATCAAGATCGTGCGCGACGTCTTCAACGAGGACTTCCACAAGCTCGTCATCTCGGGCGACGAGGCGCAGGCCACCATCGAGAACTACCTGCGTGCCGTGGCTCCCGACCTGCTCGAGCGCGTGGAGAAATACGAGGGCGAGCGCGACGCCTTCGACGAATACCGTGTCTCCGAGCAGATCGAGAAGGCGCTCGACCGCAAGGTGTGGCTGCCCTCGGGCGGCTCGCTCGTGATCGACCGCACCGAGGCGATGACCGTCGTCGACGTCAACACGGGCAAGTTCGTGGGATCGGGCGGAAACCTCGAAGAGACCGTCACGAAGAACAACCTCGAAGCCGCCGAGGAGATCGTCCGTCAGCTGCGGCTCCGCGACATCGGCGGCATCATCGTGGTCGACTTCATCGACATGGTGCTCGAGACCAACCGCGACCTCGTGCTCCGGCGCCTGATCGAGTGTCTCAGTCGCGACCGCACCAAGCACCAGGTGGCCGAGGTCACCTCGCTCGGCCTCGTGCAGATGACCCGCAAGAAGCTCGGCCTCGGCCTCATCGAGTCGTTCTCGGAGCCCTGCGAGGTCTGCGCGGGCCGCGGCATCATCATCCACCACGACCCCGTGGTGAAGCACCGCTCCTCCGGCAACGGAAACGGCGGCGGGCAGCAGCAGGTGTCCGGCGGCAATCGCCGCGGTCGTGGAGGCAACTCCGGCGGCAACGGCGGCTCCAACGGTTCGTCGCACTCCTCCGGCTCCGGCAACGGAAGCGGCGGCAACGGCAACGGCGTCACCCACGCCATCACCGACGACGCGAAGAACGCTCTCGCCCAGATCGCGGCGTCCACCATCGCGGCCGCCCACGGTCACGACAAGGCGGGGGAGCAGCCGGTGACGGATGCTCCGAGCCCGACTCCGACGACGGCTGCGGCACCCGAGACCGCGGTCGACGCATCCGCTCCCTCCGCGGCATCCGAGGCTCCCGTCGACGCTTCGGCGGCAGCGGAGTCCCCGGTCGAGCAGTCGGCGCCCGACTCGGGTCGTGCTGCCAGTTCGTCGTCGCGTCGCCGCAAGGCGCGACACACCCGCTCCGAGGGCGACGACACCGAGCCCTCCGCGGCGCCGGTCGTCGACGCCGAGGCGCCCGTGGTCGAACCCGTGGCCGCCGCTCCGGCGGTCTCCGAGTCCGAGCCCGCCATCGCCATCCTCGACATCCCGGTCAAGAAGGCCGCGCGTCAGCCGCGGGTCGCCCCCCAGGAGGCGACGCAGCTGCTCGACTCGGTGCTCGACGCTCTTCCGGAGCCCAAGCAGCCCGGCCAGGGCCGCTCGCGCAGCCGCCGGGTCACCACGGCCGCCGTCTCCGCCCCCGTCGACCCCTCGGAGTGACCCCCTCCTCGCGACCCGCCAATATCCGCCCCATTCCTCGTGATTGTAGGGCGGATATTGGCGGGTCGCGAAGAGGTTGGGAAGGGTCAGTGGGTGGGGCGGTCTTTGGCCCGGATGCGGAGGCCCGAGGCGCGCAGGCGCACCACGAGGTCGCGATACGAGACCGGCAGGGCGCCGGCGCCGACGAGCTCCTCGTAGCGGTCGGCCGGAACGTCGTAGTGGTCGAGGTCGAAGCTGCGCGGCGGCAGCCCGGCGCGGGCAGCGAAAGCGTGCAGTTCGTCGAGCGATTCGTCGCTCACCAGATGACCCCAGATGGTTCCATGGGCCGGCCACATGGGCCGATCGATCAAGACGGTCACGCTGCCGAGTATCCCACTCGTGTCGGTTTGACCGAAATCACTGGATCGAGTAGGCTTGACCGCTGGTGTGCGTAGAGCAATGCTCTCCTGAACGCCATGACTTCCAAGCGTCGCAGATTGCGCTTTTGAGGGCCCCCAAAGAGTTAGGTACGTAAATTGGTTTACGCAGTTGTGCGCGCCGGTGGTCGGCAGGAAAAGGTCGAGGTTGGCACCATCGTCACCCTTGACCGGATCAAGGCCGACAAAGACGGCAACATCGAGCTGGCGGCAGTGCTGCTCGTCGACGGTGAGAAGATCACCTCCGACGCCTCGTCGCTCGCCAAGGTGAAGGTCACCGCCGAGGTCCTCGAAGACCTCCGCGGCCCGAAGATCGTCATCCAGAAGTTCAAGAACAAGACCGGGTACAAGAAGCGCCAGGGCCACCGCCAGGAGCTCACCCGCGTCAAGGTCACCGGAATCAAGTAAGGATCAGGGCTAATGGCACACAAAAAGGGCGCGAGTTCCACTCGCAACGGTCGTGACTCCAACGCACAGCGCCTCGGCGTCAAGCGCTTCGGTGGCCAGGTCGTCGGAGCGGGCGAGATCATCGTCCGCCAGCGCGGCACCCACTTCCACCCCGGCGTGAACGTCGGTCGTGGCGGAGACGACACGCTGTTCGCTCTCGCGGCGGGCTCGGTCGAGTTCGGCGCCAAGGGCGGCCGCAAGGTCGTCAACATCGTCGTCGCCGCCGAGTAACACTCGGAGCGAGCAAGACCTGATGGGCGGGCTTCGGCCCGCCTGTCGTGTTTCACCAGCACCATCAACCAACGAACAGGCAGTGAGGGAACCGGAATGGTGACTTTCGTCGACCACGTCACCCTCCACCTCAAGGCGGGCCACGGCGGCAACGGATGCGTGTCGGTGCGCCGCGAGAAATTCAAGCCCCTCGCCGGCCCCGACGGCGGCAACGGCGGCCACGGCGGCGACATCGTGCTGGTCAGCGATCCGCAGACCACGACGCTGCTCGGTTTCCACCGGCATCCGCACCAGTCGTCGGAGAACGGCGGCCCCGGAATGGGCGACCACCGTGCGGGCGGCAACGGCGGCGAACTCGAACTGGCCGTGCCCGTGGGCACCGTGGTGAAAGACGCCGACGGCAACGAGCTGATCGATATGTCCGAACCCGGGATGCGCTACGTCGTCGCCGAGGGCGGCCAGGGCGGCCTCGGCAACGCCTCCCTCGCCACCACGAAGCGCAAGGCCCCCGGATTCGCGCTGCTCGGCACCGAGGGCTGGGAGGGCGACGTCCTCCTCGAACTCAAGACCGTCGCCGACGTCGCGCTGGTGGGCTACCCCTCGGCCGGCAAGTCGAGCCTGGTCGCCGCGATGTCGGCCGCCAAGCCGAAGATCGCCGACTACCCCTTCACCACGCTGCACCCGAACCTCGGCGTGGTCGAGATCGGCAGCACGCGCTACACCATCGCCGACGTGCCCGGCCTCATCGAGGGCGCCAGCGAGGGCAAGGGTCTGGGGCTGGAGTTCCTGCGCCACGTTGAGCGGTGCAGCGCCCTGCTGCACGTGCTCGACTGCGCCACCCTGGAGCCCGGCCGCGACCCCATCAGCGATCTCGACGTCATCCTCGCCGAGCTGGCCGCCTACCCGGTGCCAGAGGGCCAGCTGCCGTTGCTCGAGCGCCCGCAGCTCATCGCTCTCAACAAGATCGACGTGCCCGAGGCGCGCGAGCTGGCCGATTTCGTCAAGCCCGAGCTCGAAGCCCGCGGCTACCGCGTGTTCGAGATCTCCACGGCGAGTCACGAGGGTCTGCGTCAGCTCTCCTTCGCGCTGGCCGAGCAGGTGGAAGAGGCGCGCGTCGAGGCCGCCGCCGACCCGAAGCCGGCGAAGATCGTCATCCGCCCCCGCGCCGTCGACGACGCCGGGTTCGTCATCAAGGTCGAGGGCGGCACGCACGGCAACGTCTACCGCATCATCGGCGCGAAGCCCGAGCGCTGGGTGCAGCAGACCGACTTCACGAACGACGAGGCCGTCGGCTTCCTCGCCGACCGCCTGGCCAAGCTCGGCGTCGAAGACCAGCTGTTCAAGGCCGGCGCCGTCTCGGGCTCCGCCGTGGTCATCGGCCGCGGCAACGGTGTGGTGTTCGACTGGGAGCCCACGCTCACCTCCACGGCCGAACTGGTCACGAGTCCTCGTGGCTCCGACCCGCGCCTCGAAGGTCAGCGCCGCCGCACCAGCAACCAGCGCCGCGAGGAATACTTCGAATTGATGGACGCCAAGGCCGAGGCGCGCGCCGAACTGGTGCGCGAAAAGGAAGCGGGGCTCTGGGCAGACGAGGACGAGCTGTGACCCGTCGCCCGGTGCTCACGCGGGCCGGCATCCCGGATGCCCGCCGCGTGGTCGTGAAGGTCGGCTCCTCGTCGATCAGCGGCGAGAACGCCGGGCAGATCGCCCCCCTGGTCGACGCCCTCGCGGCGGCGCACGCCCGCGGCACCGAGATCATCCTGGTCTCCTCGGGCGCCATCGCGACCGGGATGCCCTTCCTGCAGCTCGACGCCCGTCCGAACGACCTCGCCACCCAGCAGGCCGCGGCAGCCGTCGGCCAGAACGTGCTGATCTTCCGCTACCAGAACAGCCTCGACCGCTTCGGGATCGTGGCCGGCCAGGTGCTGCTCACCGCCGGCGACCTCGAGAACCCCACGCACCGCTCGAACGCCCAGCGCGCCGTCGACCGGCTGCTGGGTCTGCGCATCCTCCCCATCGTCAACGAGAACGACACGGTGGCGACGCACGAGATCCGCTTCGGCGACAACGACCGGCTCGCTGCGATGGTCTCCGAGCTGGTGGGAGCGGATGCGCTCATCCTGCTCTCCGACGTCGACGCCCTCTACACGCGCCCGCCCCAGGAGCCGGGCGCCGTGAAGATCACGGAGGTGCCGATCGGCGACGACCTGGCCGGCGTGACCTTCGGCGACGTGAGCTCCTCGGGTGTCGGCACCGGGGGAGCGGCCACCAAGGTCTCCGCCGCGCGTCTCGCCGCCGCGGCGGGCACGGCCGTCCTGGTCACCGCGACCCCCCGGGTGGCCGAGGCGCTCTCCGGTGCCGACATCGGCACCTTCTTCGAGCCCGCCCCTCTCTGATCCTTCGAACTTCTTGCCTCGTTCCGGCCCATGATCGCGACGGTGGGGCGGTCGGCGGCAAGAAATCTGCGGCTCAGGAGACGCTGAGGAGCACCGCGGCGAGGATGGCGAGCGCGATGCCGAGGAGCTGGATGCGCGACATCCGTTCCCGCAGCACGATGGCGGCCAGCAGCACGGTCGCCAGCGGATAGAGGCTCGAGAGCACCGAGACCACCGCGAGGTTGCCGGCGTGCAACGCACTCATGAGGAACGCGTTCGCGGCTCCGAGCAGCACCCCCGCGGCCACGGCGGCCAGCCAGGCCGCGCGGCGGGTCGGATGCGGCTGACGCGCGCCCGCGACGGGCTCCGGTTCGGGCTGAGCCGCGAACCACGGGATCTCCCGTCGCACGAGTCGCAGCACTCCGATCAGCGCCGCCAGAACCACGACCCCGCCCGCCATCTCGAGGAACGCCGGCAGCAGCCCCGAGTCGCCGGGCGAGGCATCCAGGGCGACGACGGATGCGCCGAGCATGACCCCCGAGACCACGGCCAGCACCGCGCCCGGCAGCGTCACCCGCACCGCGGCATCCACGTGCTGCTGCGAGATGAGGATGGTGGCGACCACTGCGAGTGCGACGGCACCCCAGCCGAGCGGGCTGAGCCCCTGTCTGGTGACGAGCGCGGCTGTCACCGGCACGAGCGCCTGGATCAGGGCGATGACGGGCGAGAGCAGGCTCATCGGGCCGATGGCCATGGCCGCGTAGAAGGTGATGAACCCCACGATCGCGAACAGGGCGGCCGCGAGACCGGCCACCGTCGCATCCGTGCTCCAGGACCAGCCGCCGAAAAGCAGGGCGACGGCGATGACCGCCATGCCGAAGAGATAGTTCACGAGTGTGGCCGGCAGCACCGCGAGGCGTCGCGCGGCGACCCCGCCGAGGAAGTCGGAGGTGCCGTAGAACAGGCTCGACGCCACGCTGAGCAGCACGACGGCGATCATGCCGCACCCCTCCCCGGCCGGTGCGGCACTCCCGGCGCGTAGACTTCTGGCATGCCTGAGGTTACCGTTCTGGAGACTGCCACCGCGTCGGGATTCGACGAGAAGCTGGCCGCGGCCCGCACCGCATCGCTCGTGCTGGCCACGGCGAACACTGACCAGAAGAACCGCGCCCTGGAAGCGATCGCCGTCGCCATCGAGTCCGGGGCTGCGGAGGTCGTGCCGGCGAATGATCTCGATCTCGCCAACGGCCGCGAGAACGGCCTCTCCGTCGCCCTGCAGGATCGCCTGCGGCTCGACGCGGCCCGTCTGGCCTCGCTCGCTTCGGCCGTGCGGGAGATCATCGCCCTGGTCGACCCGGTCGGCGAGTCCGTTCGCGGCCGCAGCCTGCCCAACGGAGTCCGCATCGACCAGGTGCGGGTGCCGTTCGGTGTCGTGGGCGCCATCTACGAGGCGCGTCCGAACGTGACCGTCGACATCGCGGCCCTCGCGATCAAGAGCGGCAACGCCGTCGTGCTGCGCGGCGGATCGGCGGCCGAGAACACGAACCGCGTGCTGGTGGGTCTCATCCAGGGTGCGCTGGAGTCGGCGGGGCTGCCCGCCGCATCCGTCCAGACCATCGACGAATTCGGGCGCGACGGAGCCAAGCGGCTGATGCAGGCCCGCGGTGCGGTCGACGTGCTCATTCCGCGGGGGAGCGCGCAGCTGATCGAGACGGTCGTGACCGAGTCGAAGGTACCCGTGATCGAGACCGGTGCGGGCGTGGTGCACGTCTTCCTCGACGCCTCGGCGAACGAGCAGTGGGCCGTCGACATCGTGCACAACGCGAAGGTGCAGCGGCCGAGCGTGTGCAACGCGCTCGAGACGCTGCTGGTGCACGAGGATGCCGCGGAGCGCCTGCTCGGCCCGGTGCTGCGCCGTCTCACCGAATCGGGCGTCGTCATCCACGCCGACGAGGCCACCCGGGCGCTGTTCCCGGATGCGGTCGCCGCCACCGAGGAAGACTGGCAGACGGAGTACATGAGCCTCGATCTCGCCGTGCGGATCGTGCGCGACGTCGACGAGGCGATGGAGCACATCCGCCGCTATTCGACGCACCACACCGAGTCGATCATCACGAACGACCTCGGCAACGCGGAACGATTCCTCAACGAGGTCGATTCCGCCGTGGTCATGGTGAACGCCTCGACCCGGTTCACCGACGGCGGGGAGTTCGGTTTCGGCGCCGAGGTGGGCATCTCCACTCAGAAGCTGCACGCCCGCGGGCCGATGGGGCTGCCGGAACTCACCAGCACCAAGTGGCTGGTGCGGGGTTCAGGGCAATTCCGCAGTTAGCGGTATCGTAGACACGTTCGTTCGTTCTACCCCCTGGGAGAAGAGATGTCTGTACTGGTAAACGTGCTCGCTGTCGGTGTGGACGTGCCGGTCGAGCTGCCGTTCCCTCCCATCGTCTTCGGCATCATCGCCGCCGTGGTGTTCGCCGCGCTCGCGTTCGTGACCTGGAGCTACCGCGACGTCGCGAACCGTCACCCGCACAAGTCGGCGAAGTTCGCCCAGACCCACGACGTCCACGGGCACGCCGACCGCACAGGCGCGGATCACTAGACCCGCCGGATGACGATCGATTCGCGCCGTGCCGACGCTCCGGCGGAGCAGCAGCGGCGGCGCCGTATCGGCGTGATGGGCGGCACCTTCGACCCGATCCATCACGGACACCTCGTGGCCGCGAGCGAGGTCGCGACCTCCTTCAACCTCGACGAAGTGGTCTTCGTGCCCACCGGGCGTCCGTGGCACAAATCGCCCGTGACCCCCGCCGAACACCGCTACCTGATGACCGTCATCGCCACGGCATCCAATCCTCGGTTCACCGTCAGCCGGGTCGACATCGACCGCGGCGGCGTCACCTACACCATCGACACCCTGCGCGATCTGCAGGCCGCGCATCCGGATGCCGACCTCTTCTTCATCTCGGGAGCCGACGCCGTCGCGCAGATCCTCAACTGGAAAGACGTCGACGAACTGTGGCAACTCGCCCATTTCGTGGCGGTCTCCCGGCCGGGTCACACCTTCGCCATTTCGTCTTTACCGCGCCAAGACGTAAGCTATTTGGAAGTTCCGGCGCTTGCGATATCGTCCACTGACTGTCGCGGCCGGGTCGGCCGGGGTTTTCCGGTGTGGTACTTGGTACCCGACGGTGTCGTTCAGTACATCACCAAGCACCATCTATATCGGAGTGTTGAATGAGTTCGTCCCACGATGAGCAGCCGCTGACGCGGCGGCAGCTACGCGAGCTGGAGCGCCAGAAACCGCGCAAGGAGCGCGAGGCCGACGCCAAGGCAGCAGAAGAGGCAGAAGCCGCGCGCAAGGCGCAGGCCGAGCGCGAGGCCGCGGAAGCCGCTGCCGCGGGCGTCGTCGCCGGCGACGGTGCGCCGTCGCGCCGCGAGGTGCGCAACCAGCCGGCGGCCGAGACCACGCCCGAGCCCGTCTCTGCCGTGCCGGCCGATGCGGCTGCTCCGGCTGATGCCGCTGGTGCGGCCGACGCCGAGATCGTCGAAGACACCATCATCCCCGAGATCGTCCACTCCGAAGACGACCTGCAGGATGACTCGGAGCCCGAGACGCTGGCCCAGCCGATCATCGATGTCGTGCCGATGTCGGAGTCCGTGATCGTTCCGTCGTCGGAGAACGACACGCAGTTCGCCGACGAGGGTGACGACGACGAGGCCCAGCACGCCGAGATCATCACCGAGACCACCGATACCGGTGAGACCGTGATCGAGCAGATGGTGATCGACGTCCCGATCGCCGACACCGTCGACCCGACTGCCGAGGCGGCCGCGCACGCCGAGGCCGAGGAGCGCAAGGCCGCCGCGTCGGAGCCCACGCTCGCCCCGATGTTCCAGAGCCCGGCCGATCGCACTCCGGTCTCGAGCGAGGAGCTTCCCTCCTCCTTCGACGACCTGATCTCGCTGCGCAACACGGCGGCCACCAACTCGATCTCCACCACGAGCGCGCTCGTGCTGCCGAACGTGCCGGGTTCCGGCGACGTCGGCACCGCGCTCGACGAGACCGGCGAGGTCATCATCACCGGTTCGATCGACCTGCCGGCCAGTTTCGGCGCCACCGGTGCTCCGGCATCCGGTCTCGAGTCCAACGACCTCGACACCTTGCTCGAGCGCTCTGAGGGCGAGACCGGCGCCTCCGACGTCGCCCCCGTGAGCGCCAGCCGAGCGATCTCGACGAACACATCGTCGACCTCGCTCATCGCCCCTCCGAAGCGGGCGCGCGCCAACGCTCCCGTCGTGCTCGCCATCACGGCGGGCGTCCTCGCCGTCGGCGTCGTCAGCCTGCTGCTCGCCGTCTTCGTCTTCCGGGTCTTCTAGGCTCCGGCCTGCCCGACAGAACAGAAAGTCTTCGTGACTGCTTCAACCCACTCGATCGAACTCGCACAGCTCGCCGCCGCGGCGGCCGACTCCAAGCAAGCCGACAACCTGGTCGCCCTCGACGTCTCGGGGCCGCTGCCGCTGGCCGACGTGTTCCTCCTGGCCTCCGGCCGCAACGAGCGCAACGTCGTCGCCATCGCCGAGGAGATCACCGACCGTCTCGCCGAGGCCGGCAGCAAGGTCATCCGGCGGGAAGGCTGGTCGGAGGGGCGCTGGATCCTGCTCGATTTCGGCGATCTCGTCGTGCATGTCTTCCACGAGGAAGACCGCATGTACTACTCCCTCGAGCGCCTCTGGAAGGACTGCCCCGTGGTGCCTCTCCAGGTGACGGCGGCGGATGCGTAGTCTGCGCATCCGCACCCTCTCGTGGTTCGCGAGTGGGCTCCGCATGTAGTAATCTAGACAAGTTGTTTCCGGGGAGATCCGGGAGCGGCAACCAAGATGTGGCAACACAGATTGGGCCCGTGGCGCAGTTGGTAGCGCACCTGCATGGCATGCAGGGGGTCAGGGGTTCGAATCCCCTCGGGTCCACCGAAGAACGATTGCATCGGCTCTCGGCTACATTGGCTTTCATGGGCCGGAGCAGGAACACGACCGACTGGACAGACGCCAGCGTCGACGACTTCATCGCCGGGCAGCCGAGCGAGAAGGTTCGCGCCGACAGTCGCGCCTTGATCGAGCTCATGTCTCGTATAACCGGTGAAGCGCCTCGGATGTGGGGCCCGACCATCGTCGGCTTCGGCAGCTATCACTACCGCTACGCCAGCGGCCGCGAAGGCGACGCGCCCCTGGCGGCCTTCAGCCCGCGCCGGCCGGAGCTGGTGATCTACGTCACGCCTGAGGCGCTCGACGCCGAGACGATGGCGGGGCTCGGCAAGCACCGAGCCACCAAGGCCTGCGTGTATGTCAAGCAGCTCGACGACGTCAACCTCGACGTGCTCGCGACGCTCGTCGAGCGCTCCATCTCTGTGGCGGAGTCCACCTATCCCCAGGATCGCAGCTAGCCGATCGCAGTTTTCGAGCGATCAGTGACCTGCTGCGGCGAGAACGAGGTTGGCCACGTCGCGCGGGTGGGCGACCATCGCGAGGTGGCCGCTGTCGGGCTCGAAGGTCTCCGCCTTCATCCGGTCGGCGGCAGGCGCGCGCGTTCGGGTTCGACGCCGTTCACGAAGTCGTCGGTGAAGGCGGCTTCGGAGAGCCGCGCGAAACCGTCGGAGGGCACGAGCCCGGCCGATGGCGGAGGATTCGGGAATCGGCCTCCGAGCGGGCGCGAGTCGCGTGAGCGACCCTTAGACCGCGATCAGCTCGGGAACCGTCGAGCGGAGGTCGGCGCGACCCGAGCCCACATGACCCAGAACGGTATCCAGCGCCGACGAGGAGCTGACGGCCCGCACGACGAACTGGGCGCTGTCGATCTGGATGTTCGTGGTCGGCGACCCGGCTTCGGCGTCCGTTCGCGCAATGGTGCGACCGACCGCGGTGGCGATGTTGTCGTAGAAGGCGCCCGACTCGAGCGGGACCTCGGAGTCGCACACCGTGACCGTGGTGCGGGGTGCGGTCGTGGCTGCGATGCCGTTGGACGACTCGACGGCGATGATCCGCACCACGAAGTCGGAGCCGGAATCGGCGTCGATGGACTCGCTGCGAAAGCCGACGGCCTCCGCGAGTTCGGTGACCAAGCGTACGTCACGCGCCGATCGGGGAGCATTCCACACCCAGGCGTTGACTTCCAGCTCGTGCTGCATCCGTGCCTCCTGCGTCGTCAGTCGCGACGAAACACGATGGCATCGTCGCCCACGACAAGGATTATGACATCAGAGGGGCGTCTTTTGCAGGCTTTTCGACAAAAGCGACTGGTTCGTTACGTTTCGGGGGAGGTTCGGCACCGGCGCTGTGGTTTACTGGGCCGCATGAGTGGAGTGTTCGGCGGCCAGGGCGTCGCATCGGCGCCGGGGAGCGGCGCGAGCGGACTCTTCCAGATCCTCCGCGACGGACGCCCGCGCACCCGAGCCGAACTGGCCGCGCAGACCGGGCTCGCCCGATCCACCATCGCCTCGCGGATCGACGCACTGCTCGCCCTCGGCCTGATCGCGCCCGTCGGCGAAGCCATCTCCACGGGCGGCCGTCCGTCGTCGCGCTTCGGCTTCAACCCGAAGGCTCGAGTGGTGCTCGCGGCCGACCTCGGTGCGACCCACGCCACGATCGGCATCAGCGATCTCAGTGGCGCCATCCTGGCCCGGCACAGCGATCCCATCGACATCACCGACGGTCCGGATCGCGTGCTCGGCTGGCTCGCCGACTCGGGCCTGGAGCTCCTGCGCTCGGCCGGACACGACGTGGGCGATCTGGCGGCGATCGGAATCGGGTTGCCGGGCCCGGTCGAGCACGTCTCGGGCCGGCCCACCAATCCGCCGATCATGCCCGGGTGGGACGGCGTCGATGTGCCGGGCCGCCTGCGCGACCGGATCGACGTGCCGGTGCTGGTGGACAACGACGTGAACCTGATGGCGCTCGGCGAAGTGGCCTACGCCTGGCCGGGGGTGCAGCATTTCCTCTTCGTGAAGGTCGCGACCGGAATCGGTTCGGGCGTGATCTCGAGCGGTGTGCTGCAGCGCGGCGCGCAGGGCATCGCGGGCGACATCGGGCACGTGCAGGTTCCGCACGGCGCCGACACGCCCTGCCGTTGCGGCAATCGTGGCTGCCTCGAAGCCGTCGCATCGGGGCCGGCGATCGCCGAGACCCTGCGACGCGCGGGTATCGACTGCCCGAACGGCGCCGACGTGATCGCGCGCGTGCGTGCGGGCGACGTGGAAGCCATCCAGGCGGTGCGCCAGGCGGGCCGCGACATCGGCGAGGTGCTCGCCGCCTGCGTCAGCTTGATCAACCCCTCGGTCATCGCGATCGGCGGATCGATGGCGCAAGCGGGCGAACACTTGATCGCCGGGGTGCGTGAGGTCGTCTACGCGCGCTCGATGCCGCTGGCGACCGAACATCTCTCGATCGTGCAGTCTCGGGCGGCGGTCGACGCGGGCCTCATCGGGGCGAGTGTGCTCGCCATCGAGCATGTGCTCTCGCCCGACCGCATCGACGCCCTGGCCGTGTCGGAGGCCGTCGGGTTCTGATCGAGCCGGCAACCCTTCGAGCCGACGGTGCAGCACGGATAACGGTGCACACGCGAGCAACCGGCGCCCTCTACGAGGTCGGTCGTGTTCAATTGCACCGAAACCGGGGCACACCTCAGTGCGACGGCGCCCCCGAAGTGACGATGACGACGCGGAAGCCGTGCGGGCCGACCGCGCGCCACCCGTGCGCGACGCCGGCGGCGACCGCGAGCGAGTCGCCCGGCCGCAGCGGATGCACGGTGCCGTCGACCAGACCGACCTCGAGCGTTCCGCTCAGCAGATAGAGGAACTCGTCTTCCTCGTGCATCGCGAACTCGGTGAACTCGCGCTCGACGCCCACCATCTCGATGCCGAAGAGGCCGCGTGGCAACTGTGCCAGTTGCCACACCGCGCGGTGGCCGGTCGCCAGCCGTTCCTGTGCGTGAACCACGTCGACACCCTTGCCGGTGAGGCGCGCTGTTGGCGGCGTCGCCAACAGCGACCCCGACGGCACGCCGAGTGCGGTCGAGAGCTTCGCCATCGAGGCGAGACTCAACCGCGCATGGCCCCGTTCGACAAGACTGAGGAAGGGCTGCGACATCTCGACGAGACCTGCCAGTTGCACGAGCGTCAGTCCGCGCTCCCGGCGCAGACCCCGGATGCGCCCGCCCATCGCCACGGCCTCGTCGTCGAGCGGCCCGGTCGATCGCCCCGCCGCCGAGGGCCCCGCCGCCGAAGGCCCGGATTTCACCGCCACGAAACCTCCCGAAATCTGCTGGAAAGATATTTATGACATAAATATCCCATGAACCCTCTCATTCTCGGGATCTTCCAGTACATCGGTCCGAACGGCACCGTCGGTTCAGCCTGGCAGCATCCGCGCGACACCTCGGCCGACTTCACCAAGCTCTCGCACTGGACCGCCCTGGCGAGGAAGTTCGAGGAGGCGCGGTTCGACTTCCTCTTCCTCGCCGACAGCTACGGCTTTCCGGCCCTCGACGGCGAACTGCTGCCGGCCGCGGTGCGGGAGGGACGCGGCATCCCGCACGGCGACCCCATGCCGCTCATCACGGCCGTCGCGGCCGTGACCGAGAAGCTCGGGTTCATCGTGACCACGTCGACCACGGTCGAGCCGCCGGCGGCCAACGCACGTCGCTTCGCCACCCTCGACCACTTCACCGACGGCCGGATCGGCTGGAACATCGTCACCGGCTCGTCGGGGGCCACCGCAGCGGCGTTGATGGGCAAAGACCTGATCGCGCACGACCTCCGCTACGACATGGCCGACGACTACGTCGACGTGAACCTCACCCTCTGGGAGGGGTCGTGGGAGGATGACGCGCTGGTGCGCGACAAAGCGAGCGGGGTCTACGCCGACCCCGACAAGGTGCACATCGTGCACCACGACGGACCGTACTTCCGCACCGATGGCATCCTGAACCTCCCGCCCTCGCCGCAGCGCACTCCGCTGCTGGTGCAGGCCGGCGCCTCGGGCCGCGGACGCGAATTCGCGGGACGCAACGCCGAAGCGGTGTTCGTGGGCGGCGGCGAACCCGAGACGGTGGCGCGCAACATCGCGGGCATTCGGGAGAGTGCGGTCGCCGCCGGTCGCCCGGCCGACGCGATCAAGATCGTGGTGGGCGCCCTCTTCATCACGGCGCCGACGAGCGAGGAGGCCTGGGCGAAGCACGCCGAGATGCTCGCGATGTCCACTCCCGAGGGCGCCGCCGCGATCTACGCCGGCAACACCGGAGTCGACCTGCTGGCGCTCGATCCGGACAAGCCGATCGCCCAGTCGCGCACCGAGATGGGCCAGTCGAACCTCGAGCGCTACCTCGGTCGCGACGGCAAGCCTGCGCCACTGGTGCGGGACATCCTCGAGAACTTCCGGCGCACCGGCATCAACGGCAGCGTGTTCGTCGGGAGCCCGACGGAGGTCGTCGACCAGGTGGAGGAGTTCGTGGCGCAGACCGGGGCCGACGGATTCCTCATCCAGCCGCACATGACGCCCGACACCTACGACGACTTCATCGAGCTGCTGTTGCCGGAACTCCGCCGCCGCGGGCTCGCCCGCAGCGAGTACGAGGGGGCGACGCTGCGGGAGCGCCTGTTCGGCGAGGGCAACGCGCACCTGCCGGACACGCATCGCGGCCACGCCTTCCGGGCCGGAAGGAATGCGGTCTAGTCGCCGAGCGACTCCAGCATGTCGGCTGACGGGATGAAGAAAGTCGACCCGGTGACCGCCCGGGAGAAATCGAGGATGCGGTCGTAGGAGCCCACGGGGTCGCCCACGAACATCCGGCGCAGCATCTGCTCGATCACCCAGAGCTCCCGCGCGTATCCGATGAAGTAGGTGCCGAACTCGCCCTCGCCCGGGCGGCCGAAGGGCATGTTGTCGCGCAAGATGTCGTGCTCCTGCCCGTTCGCGTCGACGATGGTGTTGAGCGACTTGTGCGACTTGCGGTCGTGCGGGCCCTCGTCGAGCTCGACGTTGTCGGCCTTGGTGCGGCCGATGATCCGCTCCTGGTCTTCGGTGCTCAACGCGCCCCAGGCGTCGAGGTCGTGCAGGTATTTCTGCACCACGACGTAGCTCCCGCCGGCGAACTCCTCGTCTTCTTCTCCCACCAGCGACCAGTAGGCCATCGAGGAGCCCGTGGGGTTCTCGGTGCCGTCGACGAAGCCGAGCAGGTCGCGGGAGTCGAAATAGCGGAAGCCCTGCACCTCGTCGACCACGGTCACGGCGTCACCGAGCTTGCCGAGCAGCAGGCGCTCCAGCTCGAACGCGAGGTCGGCGCGCTCGGCGCGGATGTGGAAGAGCAGGTCACCCGGGGTGGCCACGGCGGTGTGCACGGGGCCGCGCACCTCGAAGAAGGGGCGGAGCTGAGCGGGGCGCGTGGGATGCCCGAAGCGGTCCCAGGCGGCGGAGCCGATCCCGACGTTGCAGGAGAGGTGTCCGTTCAGGTCGCGGAAACCGACGGCGCGCACCAGCCCGCCGATGTCGGAGACGACGTCGCGAACCCGGTCGGCAGCATCCTCGCCCTCGCGGATGGTGACGGTCAGGAAGATCGCCGACGTGGACAGGGGAGCGTTGACGCTCTGCGGCTCGATGGTCGTGCGATCCCAGGCATCCTCATGCATGCTGCGATTCTAAAGGTTCGCTGTGAACGATATATCGATGAGTTGACATCATCCGATTAGCGATATATCTTTAACACATCGCGTAACACTCGCGACACAGACTCTGACAGAAAGGATGCATCCCATGCGAGGCATTCACAACACACAACCCATTCACGAACAGCACGGCTGGCAGCGCGGGCCCCACGGGCACAGCGGGCGAGGCGGTCGGGGCTTCGGCCCTGGTGGCCCCGGATTCGGGGGCTTCGGCCCCGGCTTCGGGCCTCGCGGTCCGCAGCGCGCGAGCCGCGGCGACGTGCGTTCGGCCATCCTCTCCCTGCTCTCCCAGGCACCCTCGAACGGCTACGGCCTGATCAAGGCGATCGCGGAGAAGACCGGGGGAGTGTGGCGCCCGAGCCCCGGCTCGATCTACCCCACCCTCCAGCAGCTCGTCGACGAGGAGCTCATCGTGTCGACCGGAGACGGCCGCCGCACCGAGTTCGAACTGACGGATGCGGGCAAGGCCTACGTGGCCGAGCACCAGGAGGAGCTCACCAAGGCCTGGGAGGCCACTCCCGGCCAGTCGGCTGCCGACGCGGAGTTCCACGCCGCGGTGGCCAAGCTGATGGGCGTGGTGCAGCAGTTCCGCTTCGCCGCGACCGATGAGCAGCGCGCCGAGGCGACCGCCAAGGTCGACGAGGCCCGCCGCGCCCTCTACCTCATCCTCGCCGACTAGCCCCACCCCCACCCCCACCTGGCCGCGATCCTCATCGCGACCCGCCAAAATCCGCCCCTCGAACCTCGGTTCGGGGCGGATTTTGGCGTCTGGCGAAGAGGTTCACGCGGAGTTCACCCGGGGCGGGGAGGATGCGGGCATGCCGGATTCCGCCATCGCGCGCCTGATCGACGGAATGCGCTTCGGCAAGGCGCACAAGCGGGTGTGGTTGCTCTCGTCGCTCGGCATCATGCTCGACGGCTTCGACTTCTTCATCATGGGTGTCGCCCTGCCCCTGATCGTGGTGGACTGGTCGACCACGCCGCTCGAGACGGGTCTCATCAGTTCGGCCGCCATCGTGGGCGCCATCGTGGGCGCGGCCGTGATGGGCCCGCTCTCCGACCGCATCGGGCGGCGGCTCGCCTTCCGAATCGACCTCACGCTCTTCGTGGTCTTCGCCCTCGCCTCCGCGCTGGCTCCGGGAGTGTGGTGGCTCATCCTGTTCCGCTTCCTGCTCGGCGTCGGCGTGGGCGCCGACTATCCGATCAGCGCCAGCTACGTCTCCGAGATCGCTCCTGCCCGGCTCCGCTCGCGCCTGCTGATCGGCGCCTTCAGCTTTCAGGCGGTGGGTCAGCTGCTCGGGGCGCTGGTGGGCCTGTTCGTGCTGACCCTCGATCCGAATCCGGATGCCTGGCGCTGGATGCTCGCCGTCGGCGTGGTGCCCGCCCTCGTGATCGTGGTGCTGCGGCGCACCGTGCCGGAGAGCCCGCTCTGGCTGGCATCGACGGCGCGCTTCGCCGAGGCGGCGGAAGCGATGCGGGTGTTCGCCGGGCGCACGGTGCTGGTGGAGGAGCTCACCGCGCGCGGCCCCGAACCGGTGGCGCTCACTCCCGAACAACTCGAGGAGGAGGAACTGCCGCGCACCGCGGTGGAGCTCACCGTGGCCGCTCTCGACCGTGGCGAGTCCGTCGCGGTGCCCATGCCGGCTCCGCTGATCACCGGCGTGCTCCGACCTGCGGATGCGGAGCCGGGCATCCCGAAACGCTCTCTGTTCTCGAAGCGCCTGCGTCGCGCCACGATCCTGACCAGTGTGCCCTGGTTCTTCATGGACATCGCCACGTACGGCGTGGGGGTGTTCACCCCGACGATCATCGCGGCGATCGCGCTGTCGCCGCACGGCGCGAGTTCGAACACGCAGTTCATCGCCGACGACATCACTTCGACCGAGGGCGCGGCGTTCCTCGACCTCTTCCTCGTGGTGGGTTTCGCCGCCGCGCTCATCCTGGTGCGCAAGCTCGGCCTGATCGTGCTGCAGGTCGCAGGTTTCGTGGTGATGGCCGCGGGTCTCACCCTGCTGGCGGTCACCAACCTGATGCCACAGGACACACCGGTGCAGCTCGCCCTGGTGTTCATCGGCTTCGCGGCGTTCAACCTCTTCATGAATGCGGGCCCCAATTCCACCACATTCGCGCTGCCCACCCTCGCCTTCGACTCCGTCACGCGCGGGGCCGGCGCCGGCTTCGCGGCGGCCAGCGGCAAGGCGGGGGCCGCACTCGGCACCTTCCTCTTCCCGCTCGTCCAGGCATCGCTCGGCCTCTTCAGCACCTTGCTCTTCATCGCGGGCGGATGCGTGGTGGCCGCGATCGTCACGCTCGTGCTGCGCCGTGTGGTCTCGACGGGACCGGAGGTCAGCACCGCTTAAGGTGCCTCAGTGAGGAATAGGGCATCTGCCCGATGTCGGGCCTCCGCCTTAGAGAGGAATCTCGAACCATCGAGAAACCCCACGGAGGACATCATGTCGATCACCGAGTATTCGTTCAGCTGGCTCCACCAGGCCCAGGAAGAGCGACTCACGCAGGAACTGGAGTTCCGGCGGGTCGCCGCAGAGCGGATCGAGCAGCAGGTTCCGGCGCCGAGCGTGCCCAAGCGGGTGACCCGCTGGCTTCGACGGATGTCGGTGGCCGGTGGCACGATGTAGGTATGCAGACGACGAGCCCCTTGCTCATCGGCCGCGAGAACGACCTCGACTCCCTGCGCACCGCGGTGCGCGAGAGCCGAACCGGGTCGACTCGCACGGTCGTCGTCAGCGGCGAGGCCGGAATCGGCAAGACCCGCCTCGTCGCAGAATTCCTCGACCACGTTCCGTCCGACAGCATCGTGCTACGTGGGCAGTGCATCGACCTCGACCGCGATGCACCGCCCTACGCACCGATCGTCGCTCCGTTGCGGGCGCTCGTAGCCGAGCTCGGCGAAGCCGCGATCCTGGAGGCCACAGGTTCGGCTGCGAGCCTCTCGCGTCATGCCCTGGCCATCCTGCTGCCCGAACTGGGGGAGACGGATGTGCCGGAGAGCCAGCGCCGAGGCGGGCCCGACCGGCTCTACGATGCGGTGGCCACGGTGCTCGAGAACGTGGCGCGTACGCGCCCGCTCGTGCTCGTCATCGAAGACCTGCACTGGGCCGATCAGGCGACGCTCGGCCTGCTCCGCTTCCTCCTGCGGGTGGTCGAGGAATCGCGCATCCTGTTCGTGCTCACCTTTCGCAGCGACGAGCTGGGTCGCGGGCATCCGTTGCGCGCCTGGCTGCCCGAACTCGACCGCAACCGGCGGGTCTCGCGGCTCGAGCTGCCCCGACTGAACCGCCGGCAGGTGCGTCAGCTGTCCACGGCGCTGCTCGGCACCCCGCTCGACGCCTACGATCTCGGCGTCGTCTTCCAGCGCACCGACGGGGTGCCGTTCTTCATCGAAGAGATCCTGGGTTGCGACTTCGAGACCGTCGAGAGCTTTCCCGACACATTGCGCGACATCCTGCTGGCGCGTTACGAGACCCTCAGCGAACCCACGCAGCGCATCCTGCGACTCATCGCCGCCGGTGGCGCGCGAGTGGAGCACGAGCTGCTGGCCGATGTGAGCGACGCCACGCCCGACGCCATCGACGACGCGGCGCGCGAAGCCGTCACGGCGCGGGTGCTCGTGGTCGACGACACGGCCTACTCCTTCCGGCACGCCCTGGTGCGCGAGGCCATCCACGACGAATTGCTGCCGGGCGAGCGGATGCGGTTCCACACCTGCTACGCGCAGGCCCTCGAAGACCGGCAGGGCGCCCCCAGCGTCGACTCGACGGCCATCTCCTACCACTGGATGGCGGCGCACAACGTGCGTGCCGCCTTCACGGCATCGCTCACGGCCATGGCGCAGGCGCGCGCCTCCTTCGCCAACTCGACGGCCGCGCGGATGGGGGAGCGCGCGATCGAGCTCTGGGAACAGGTGCCCGATGCCGAGGCGCTGGCCGACCGCACCCGGGTCGAGTTGCTCGCCGAGACGAGCTACATCCTCCGCAACGCGGGCGAGAGCGAGCGGGCGATCGCCCTGATCGACGAGGCCATCGGTGCCTCATCGCCGTCCGACGCCGACATCTATGCCAAGCTGCTCCGCGACAAGGCGTCGTTCCTCGCCAACATCGGGCACACCGGCTCGATCGAGCTGCTGCGTGAGGCGCTCACCGTGCTCGAAGGCCGGCCCCGCAGCGTGCTGCGGGCCAACGTGCTGGGCGAACTCGCCGCTCGTCTCATGCTCGAGGCGCTCTTCGACGAAGCGGTGGCCACCGCCGATTCGGCCTACGCCGAGGCCGAGGAGGTCGGTTCGCGGCCCCGGATGTCGGTGGCCGCGAACATCCGCGGCATCTCGCGCCTGTCGCTCGGCGAGATCGACTCCGGTCTCGCCGATCTCGCGCTCGCCGGCGAGCTGGCCGAGGGCAACGAGTCGGCCCGCCTGCGGTACTGGGTCAACGAATCCGACGCCATGAGCCTGCTGGGCCGCTTCGAGGAGGCCATCCGCATCGCCGAGGCCGGCGCCGAGCGCGCCCGGCAGCGCGGGGTCGAGCGCACCTCCGGCGCGATGTTGATGCTCAACGTGATCCAGCCGTTGTTCTCGCTCGGCGAGTCCCGCCGGGCCAACGAGATGCTCGACCGCGCCCTGGAGCTCGACCCGCCGATCGGGTTCAGCGCCCATCTGCAACGGATGAAGCTGCAGGCCACGGTATGGTCGGGCGACGCCGCCCTCGCCGAGAAGCTGCTGCGCGGCTGGCGTGCCCCGCTGAGCCTGCAGCTGCGGATCGACGCGCAGTCGCGCCTCGGTCTCGGCGCCGTCGCCGGCGAGATCGCCTTGGCCCGTGGCAACGTCGCGGAAGCCTGGCGTGAGGTGAGCGTCATCCTGGCGCCCGAGCACCGCACCTTCCCGGCCCACGACCTGCCGGTGCTCGCGATCGCGGCGCGCGTGCTGGGCTGCGCCCGCGCATCCGGTGTCGACCTGCGAGCGGGCGACGGAAGCGGCGCCGGTACCGGCACCGGCGCCGAAGGTGGTCTCGACGAGATCGAGCGCCGTCTGCGCGAGGCACTCGCCCTGGTGTCCGGCTGGCCGACCGCGGGAGCCTATGTGGCACTCTTCGAGGCCGAGCTGGGCGGCCCCGATCGCGCGGGCAGCGATTGTGCACTCTGGGCGGCCGCCGTGCAGGCGACGGTTGCACCGATCGCTCCCGCGCACCTCGAGCCCTACGCCCGCTACCGGCACGCAGAAGCCCTGGCGTCCGCCGGCGACCGGTCCGGCGCCCGGCTTCGCGCGAACGAGGCGCGCGTGGCGGCGGAGCGCATCGACATGGGCCTCATCGTCGATCGGGTCGATGATCTGGAGCGCCGGGTCGGCCTGGTGCGCATCGCAGGTGGTCGCGACAGCGGCGGAGGCGCCACCGCCACCGCCCCCGACGAGATCGCGCTGCCCGCCGTGCGTTCGGTCGAAGACGACCTCACCGAGCGCGAGCGCCAGGTGCTCACTCTGATCGCGCAGGGACTCAGCAATCGCCAGATCGCCGAACAGCTGTTCATCAGCGCGAAGACCGCCAGCGTGCACGTCTCCAACATCCTGCGCAAGACGAACACCTCCTCCCGCACCGAGGCCGCCTACCTCGCCCGGAGCTTCGAGGCGGTCCGGGTGGTCGAAAGCCGCCCCTAGGTGCCTTAGACGGCGTTCCTCGGGCCCGGCGAAGATAGGGCATTCGACGGATGAGCCCGCCTCGCCTCAGCGAGCAGTGTGTACTCACACCAACTCACGGAGGCAGGACATCATGATCGTCTTCACCATTGCACTCGGCTCACTCGCTCTTTGGGGCGTCGTCTCCGCCGCTCGCGGACTCACCCGCGACGGCTACCACCAGGTCCCCACCCGCTCGCGTTAAGCATCCGTTCACCTCGGCGTCGACCATCGGTTCGCGAGCTGCGCGATACTCCCGAACGCACACGCGCGTGAAGGAGAACCGATGGCCGACGACGCCACGATCGCACAGCTCGATCTCAACGACATGCTCGGCTACGTCGTGGTCGACACCGACGACGACGACCCCGTGCTGGTCGATCGCAACGGCGCCGTCGTCGACACCTGGCGCGAGGGCTACCCCTATGACGAGCGGATGGACCGCGACGAGTACGAAGGCACGAAGCGTCTCCTGCAGATCGAGCTCCTGAAGCTCCAGAACTGGATCAAGCTCGAAGGCCGCCGTCTCGTGATCGTGTTCGAAGGCCGCGACGCCGCCGGCAAGGGCGGCACCATCAAGCGCTTCACCGAGCATCTCAACCCGCGCGGCGCCCGGGTGGTGGCGCTCGAGAAGCCCACCGAGCGCGAGAGCACCCAGTGGTATTTCCAGCGCTACGTGCAGCACTTCCCGGCCGCCGGCGAGATGGTGATGTTCGACCGCTCCTGGTACAACCGGTCGGGCGTCGAGCGCGTGATGGGTTTCTGCGACGACCGCCAGTACGAGGAGTTCCTGCAACAGGCCCCGGCCTTCGAGCGGATGCTCGTGCAAGACGGCATCGACGTGGTGAAGTTCTGGTTCTCGGTCTCCAAGAGCGAGCAGCTCACCCGTTTCGCCATCCGCCAGGTCGATCCCGTGCGCCAGTGGAAGCTGAGCCCGATGGACATCGCCTCGCTCGACAAGTGGGACTCGTACACGGTTGCCAAAGAGGCCATGTTCGCCGCCACCGACACCGATCTCGCGCCCTGGACCGTGGTGAAGAGCAACGACAAGAAGCGTGCCCGGCTCGAGGCGATGCGCCATGTGCTGAGCCTCTTCGACTACGCCGAACGCGATGCCGAGATCGTCGGCGCACCCGATCCTCTCATCGTCGGATCGGCCGAACGGGTCTACGAGAGCGGCGAGAACGAGTCGCCCACCGCGTACGGCGTCTCGATCTGAGCAACCCGCACACGTCGACCCGTCACTTCGTGCCGCTTTGCGAGAACCAAAGCGGCACGAAGTGACGGGTCGATGCGCCTGGTGCTCAGTGGCGGATCTCGAAACCGGCCGATATGGGCGTGTCCAGCGCGGCATCCGCATCGATCTCGATCGACGTGACGGTGGCGCCGGGCGGGCCCGAGCGCATCCACTGCACCATCGCGTCGACCGCAGCGGCCGAGCCCTCCACCTCGGCGAGCACCGACCCGTCGCGGAGGTTCTGCACGAAACCCGTCACCCCCAGCGCGACGGCCTGGTCGCGCGCTGCCCAGCGGTAGCCGACCCCCTGCACCTGTCCCCGCACCACCACACGCCGACGCACCATCCTGAAATCCTGCCACGCGAGAGCGACTACCCTCGAAAGACGACCTCGTTCCGTGGGCGCACCTGCCGTGCGGAGCAGACCAGGAGCAGACGATCGGAGCCCGCGTGCGACGTGCTTTCGGTCTCGTGCGCCTCGCGGTCGGCGTGCTGGGCGCCATCGCCCTGATCTTCGACTTCGACTACGTGCTCGGTTTCAGCACCTTCTCCACCATCAACTACTTCAGCTATTTCACGTTCCAGTCGAATCTGGTGAACGTGGTGGTGCTCGGCGCCTCCGGCGCCCTGTTGCTGGTGGGCCACCGGATGGGTCCGTTCCTGGCGAGCGTACGCGCCATCGTCACGACCTACGTCGTCGTGTCGGGAATCGTCTTCGGGTTGATCGTCTCGCAGGCCGGGAGCCACCACTACCGCATCGACGTGCCGTGGTCGAGCCAGATCCTGCATTTCTGGATACCGGCGTTCGTGGTGCTCGACTGGTTCATCGGGGTCGGCCGGGTGCGCATCCCCTGGCGCACAGCCGCGATCGTGCTGGTCTTCCCGGTGGTCTGGGGCGTGTTCACGCTGATCCGTGGGTCGATCGTGCGCTGGTACCCCTACTTCTTCCTCGACCCCGACCAGGTGAGCGGCCCGGGGGAGTTCGCCCTCTACTGCGGCATCGCGATCGGGCTGTTCGCGGGAATCCAGGCAGGTCTCGTGGCGATCAGCCGATTGCATCCGCTCCTTCCGCTGAGCGAACGCGCCGACGCGCGACTCAGGGCACGATTGTCGGGGTCGGCGAGGGCGTTGCGGTCGAGAGCGACTCGTCGACGAACGGAACGAGCGTCCGCAGCGCCGCCTCGATGAACTCGTCGTCGCTCTGCTTCAGCGTCACCGGCACGTCTTCGGCCGCCGTCAGCCCCACCAGGATCGGCTGACCGGTCGCCGGCAGCAGGTTGATCCACTCGGCGATCTCGGAGGTCTCGTCGACCACCGAGAGCACCGTGGCATCGGTCGACCAGAACGGCTCGTCGAAGCGCAGCCAGAGCTGCTCGAGGGTTCCCATACCGAGTGCCTCGATCGAGGTGGTCGTCGCCTCGGGCAGGGCGGGGTCGAACTCGATGGTGCCCGCCTGCAGCACGCCGATCGGCACCGTCACCACGACCCGGTCGACCGACAGCGATTCGCCGGTGCCGAGCCGCAGGCTCACGCCGTCGTCGTCGTAGGCGATCCGGATGACGATGCTCGACAGCAGCACGTCGAGGTCGTCGAGGGCGCTCTCGATCACGGATTCGAGCCCGCCCACCACGAGCGAACCACCGGCCGCGAGGCCCGCGCGGTCGAGACCGTAGCCGGCCGAGAGGCGGAACGAGTTCGCGCCGTATTCGCTCGCGATCGCCGTCTCGAGGTAGTGGGTCAGTTCGTCGCTGGGCGAGACGCCGTCAGGCGCGGGTGCCGTAGAAAGGGCAGACGCGCCGGATGCGGAGAGCGCGCTCGCGAGGGAGGTGTCGGTCGGCTGCGCCCGGGCCCAGTCGACGGCGGTGGTGACGGCGTTCGGCCCGACGGTCGACGGCGGCACCACCACGCCGTCGAGGGTGCGGGTCTCGCGCGTCGCGTCGAGCGAGATGGTGCCGACGGCGTTCGTCCGCAGCAGCTGGTCGAGGGTGTCGCCGGAGACGGATGCCGCACCGAGTTCCACCGGGAAAGGCCAGTCGCCGCCCTCCCGCGTGTCGATCCGGCCGCCGACGCGGTCGCGGGCCTCGATCACCACCACGTCGAATCCGGAGTCGGCCAGGGCCCGGGCGGCCGTCGCGCCGGCCATCCCGGCGCCGATCACGGCGATCCGATCGTCGGGACGGGCGAGCGCCGCGACACGATCGGCGACTGCGGTTCCGGAGGCATCGGCGCCGATCACCGTGCCGGGGAACTCGCTCGAGGTGGCTTCGCCGGCGAAGAACACCCGGCTCGCAACGGTGTCGCGCAGCGCCGCCCGGTCGGCCGGAGTCGCGCCCACAGGCGTCATGCTGAACGACCCGAGCGAGTAGGGATCGGTGGCCCACGCGCTCCGCAGGAACGACGCCGGGCGCGGCACGAGAGAAGGTGGGGTCGGAGTGGTGGTGACGGTCGCCGTCGGCGGCACCGGCTTGGGAGGGGTGCAGGCCGCGAGCGCGGCGAGGGAGGCGGCCGAGATCGCCCCAGCCAGGAAGGTCCGTCGCTCGATAGCCATTACCTCCACGTTAGCCAACGATCTGCCGATCCGTCCCGGTGCCGGGCACCGAACGCTGGAATGATGGGCTGATGATCTCCATCGAGCTCGCCCGCGCCCTCCGCACCGCCGGTCTCCGATGGCACCCGCGCTCGGGTGACAGCTTCGTCATCGAGACCTCCGAGGCGGCCGGAGACGTGTTCACCGTCGCCGAGATGACCGTCGAAGTGCACGATTTCCCGTCCGGCCAGCTGATCGGCTTCAACGGCACCACAGAATGGGCCCTCGACTCGGTCGACGTCTCCGACACGCTGTGGCTACCGCGCGAAGACCAGCTGCGGGAGCTGCTGCGTGACGGTTTCCGGTCGCTCGCGGTCGACCGAGACGGCGGAGACCCGCTCTTCGTGGTGAGCGCGGTCATCCGCGGCACGCTGCGTGGCTACGAAGCGCTCACCGCCGAAGACGCATACGGGGAGGCCGTGCTCGACCTCATCGTTCAGAGTCTGGTCACCGAAGACGATTAGGGGCATGAGGGCGGAGGAATAGGGTGGTCGAATGACTGAAAACACCGTTCCCACCGTCACGCTCAACAACGGGATCGAGATTCCCCAGCTCGGCTTCGGCGTGTTCCGCGTCGACCCGGACAAGACCAACCGCATCGTGCGCGACGCCCTCGACGTGGGCTACCGCCACCTCGACACCGCGAAGATCTATCAGAACGAAGAAGGCGTCGGGCACGCCGTGCACGAATCGGGAATCGCCCGCGAAGACCTCTTCATCACCACCAAGCTCTGGAACGCCGACCAGACGAATGCGCAGGAGGCCTTCGAGAAGAGCCTCGCCCGCCTGCGCACCGATTACGTCGACCTCTACCTCATCCACTGGCCGACGCCGGAGAAGGACACCTTCGTCGAGGCCTGGCGCTCGCTGATCGAGATCCAGGCATCCGGACGGGCGAAAGCGATCGGTGTCTCGAACTTCACCATCGACCACCTCGAACGTGTGATCGCCGAGACCGGCGTGGTTCCCGCGGTCGACCAGGTGGAGCTGCACGTCGACTTCCAGCAGGCCGAGCTCCGTGCTTTCGCGGCCGCGCAGGGCATCGCCATCGAAGCCTGGGGTCCCCTCGGCCAGGGCAAGATCAACCAGTCCGACGAACTCGTCGGCATCGCCGCGGCGCACGGCAAGTCCGTGCCGCAGACGATCCTGCGCTGGCACACCCAGATCGGCAACATCGTCATCCCGAAGAGCAACAACAAAGACCGGATGGCCGAGAACTTCGACATCTTCGACTTCGAGCTGACGTCGGCCGAGATCGCCACGATCGCGACGCTCGATCGCGGTGAGGACGGCCGCAACGGCGGTCATCCGCTCGAGATCAACTGACCTCGGCCGATTTCGGCACCTGGACGTCCGTCGTCTTCCCGGGGAACCACGGGATGAGGGCGGACGTCCGCTTCTTGTAGTCGGCGTACTCCGGGTACTTCGAGAGCGTGATGCTCTCGGTGAAGACGGTCGACCCGATGAAGAGGATCGTGAGCAGGGCGGCGCCCGCCACGGTCCACTGGAAGACGGTGCCGGCGGCCGTCGCCCCGATGAAGAAAACCACCCACCACTGCGCTTGCTCGAAGAAGAAGTTCGGGTGGCGGGAGAAACGGAACAGGCCGGTCTGCACGAAGCGCGGCCGCGCATCCCGACCCGCCGCGATCTCCCTCTTCTTCCACTGCTGGAAGGTCCACTGCTGCTGATCGGCCACCGTCTCGCCCACGAGGAAGGCCAGGAAGACCACGAAGAGCAGAGCGTCGAGCAGGCCGAACGGCGTCGCGCGATGCTCGAACATCATGAAGGCGGGCAGCGTGATGAGCAGCAGGATGACGTTCTGGTAGATCGTGATGAAGAAGAAGTTGAAGATCTGGAACTGCCACGGCGTCATCCGGGCCCGCAGCACGGCCCAGCGGTAGTCCTCGCCGCCGGGCGCGTAGCCGCCCTTGCGCGAGAAGTTGAAGGTGAGGCGGGCGCCCCACAGGGTGACCGCCACGGCCAGCAGGTCGAGGCGCAGGTCGGCGAACCCGGCTGCCCCGGCGAAGATCCAGACGTAGACGATCGGGATGACCGACCAGATCCGGTCGACCCAGGAGTACTCCCGGGTGATCAGAGAAGCGACCCAGACCACCAAGCAGATCGCGGCGAACACCCAGATCGAAGCAATCAACGGAGCCATGGGAGAAGTGTAGGCCGCGCTCGGCATTCCCAGGGGCAATTCCCGGTTGGCGAGGCGCCGCGATCGGCTACGCTGGTCGGAGCAAGGAGGGCAGCCGGATGACGAACGACGCGAACATCGAACACACGACGAGCATCCCCGTCCCCACCACGACGGGCGACACGACGTTGTCGCTCACGGGCGAGTTCGCGGCGCAGCTCGCTGCTCTCGAGGGCGGCGTCACCAGCGAAGAGCTGGAGTCGATCGCGGCGCTGCCGTCGGGTTCGGCCCTGCTGATCGTGCGGCGTGGCCCCAATTCGGGCGCCCGGTTCCTGCTCGACACCAACGTCAGCACGGTGGGCCGTCACCCCAATGCCGACATCTTCCTCGACGATGTGACGGTCTCGCGCCGCCACGCGGAGTTCTCCCGCCACGGCCACACCTTCCAGGTGCGCGACCTCGGTTCGCTGAACGGCACCTACGTCGAAGGCGTGCGCGTCGACGACGCGTTGCTCGACGACGGCGCCGAGGTGCAGATCGGCAAGTTCCGCCTCACGTTCTACCCGTCGCGCATCGACGTGGTCACCGCAGCGGGAGAGTAGTGGCGGCCGCAGTTCAGCCTTCTCCGGAGCGGGGGGCGCGTTCCTCCGCATCCTCGGCGAGCACCGCATCCGGCTCGTCGCAACTCCTCGGCATCGGTCAGGTGCTCTCGAAGCTCACCGCCGACTTCCCCGACCTGACCCCGTCGAAGCTGCGCTTCCTCGAGGAGCGTGGCCTGGTGCATCCGGCCCGCACCCAGTCGGGCTACCGAAAGTTCTCGCAGAACGATCTGAGCCGGCTGCGCCTCATCCTCACCATGCAGCGCGACTGCTACCTGCCGCTGGCCGTCATCAAGGACTACCTGGCCGACGTGGATGCGGGGCTCAACCCGCCGATGCCCGGTTCGGCTCTTCCCGGCGGGGCGTCCATCCTGCAGACCGGTCGCCGGCTGAGCCGCGACGACCTCACCCGCGAAGCCGGTGCCACACCGATGCTGGTGCAGGACGCGTTCTCCGCTTCGGTGCTGACCCCGGCCGATTCCTATGGTGAAGATTCGCTCGTGGTGTTGAAGGCCCTCGTCGAACTGCAGCGCAGCGGCATCGAGCCGCGGCACCTGCGCGGCTTCCGGCAGGCCACCGAACGCGAGCTCGGCCTGATCGAGAGCGCGCTGATGCCGGTGGCGCGGCGCCGTGACCCGTCGAGCCGGGCCAAGGTCGCCGAGTTGGCGATGGAGATCGCGGGGCAGCTCGAGATCGTGCGATCCAGTCTCATCCGCTCGGCACTCGGCCGGATCGCGCCCTAGCCCGGAACGGCGGGGCCGGAGGCCGATAACGATTCGGTCGGACGCGCGACACGCCGCGCGCCGAAGTGGTGATGTCGTTGCCCCGCGGAGTCAGCATCGATAGCGTGGGGTAAGCACAAGACGAGTACCGGATGCCCCGGACGATGGAAGGCGCTGATGAGCGAGTTGATCCAGGACGACGATTCGCGCTACGATCTCGGACTCCTGTTCACCGATGGTCTTCCCGACCTCGATGACGCGAGCGGATATCGTGGGGCCGTCGCCGCGCGCGCCGCGGGGATCACCTACCGTCAGCTCGACTACTGGGCGCGCACCGCACTGGTCGAGCCCACCGTGCGCGGAGCCGCCGGCTCGGGGTCGCAGCGTCTCTACGGCTTCCGCGACATCCTCGTGCTCAAGCTCGTCAAACGGTTGCTCGACACGGGGATCTCGCTGCAGCAGATCCGCACCGCCATCAACCAGCTGCGCGAGTCGGGCATCAACGACCTCGCACAGACGACTCTGATGAGCGACGGCGCGAGCGTCTACCTCTGCACCTCGAACGACGAGGTCATCGACCTCGTGAGCCGTGGGCAGGGTGTGTTCGGCATCGCCGTGGGCAAGGTGCTCCGCGAGGTCGAGAACAGCCTGGTCGAACTCGACTCCGTCGTTCTCGACCCGGCAGACGAGTTGGCCGCCCGCCGCGCTGCTCGTAAAGCGGTATAGGCACCGAGCCATTTCCCGCGATGCGCGGCCTGCGGTCGCGCGTCGCTCGTTGCTCGCTCCGCCGCTTCTGCGGCGCGAGGCGATATGTTCGCGAGCGGTCGCACAGCGGCCGCGCGCTCACCCTGGGTCGTCGAGAAGGGCCTGTTGTGTTTCGTTCTCGTCTTGGAGGGAGCGGCAGCCGCACGACTAGAGGGTGGTGGTGAGGACTCCGCCGTCGGCGCGGAGCGCGGCGCCGTTCGTGGCTGAGGAGAGTGGGCTGGCCAGGTAGACGGCGAGGTTCGCGATCTCGCTCGGATCGATGAAGCGCTGCAGGAGCGAGGTCTGGTTGCCTCCGATGATCGCGGCCTTCAGGTCGTCGGTCGGCATGCCCTGCGCCTCGGAGATCTGCTCGACGGCTCGCGCGACTCCGTCGGAGTACGTCGGCCCGCCCAGGATGGTGTTCACCGTCACCTCGGTTCCCCGGGTGAGCTTCGCCAGACCGTTGCTCAGGGCGAGCATCGCGGCCTTGGTGGTGCCGTAGTGCAGCATGTCGGCCGGAACGTTCACCGCCGACTCGGTGCCGATGAAGATGATGCGGCCCCAGTTCTCGGACAGCATGCGGGGGAGCGCGTTGCGCGCGAGCCGCACGCCGCTCATCATGTTGACGTCGAAGTAGCGCTGCCAGTCGTCGTCAGGGATGTCGTCGAAGGCGGCGACCTCGAAGATCCCGACATTGTTCACCAGGATGTCGACCTCGCCCAGGCGTTCCAGCAATCGGGCGACTTCGGCCGGCCGGCCGAAGTCGGCAGCGATTCCCGAAACCGCCGCGCCGGGGTTCTCGGCCTTCAATCGTCGTACCGCGCTCTGCACGGTCTCGTCACGTCGTCCATTGACGACGACGGTCGCCCCCTCGTCGAGAAGGGCCCTCGCGATCGCGTATCCGATGCCCTGCGTCGATCCGCTCACGAAGGCGCGTTTTCCACTCAACTCGAGATCCATGTCTCTCCATTCACTTGCTCAGTCAAGTGAAACGGTAGCATGATGACTTGCTCAGTCAAGTCACACTGCTAGTCTGGCGGCATGACGGATGACACCGAAAGCGCGGCCCTCCGGGGCGACGATCTGCAGACCTGGGCGACCCTGGCGACGGTGCTCGAATGGCTTCCAGCGGCCCTGGACGCCCAGTTACTGCGCGATGGGGACCTCACGCACTTCGAGTACGGCATCCTCTACGCCCTGGCCGACGCTCCCGAACAGACCCTGCGCATGAGCGTGCTGGCCGGCTACGCGAACAGCTCGCTGTCGCGACTCTCGCGTGCGGTCGCACGCCTGGAGTCGAGGGGCTGGGTGCGGCGCCGACCCGATCCGTCCGACGGCCGCTTCACCCTCGCCACTCTCACGAAGGATGGTCAGGAGGCGTACGCACAGGCGACACCCGGCCACGTCGAGACGGTGCACCGCTTGGTGCTCGACCCGCTGACGACCGCGCAGAAGAAGCAGCTCCGGGAGATCAGCCGGCGCATCCTCCGGTCGATCCGCGACGGCGGTGAGTGGTCGGCGAGCTAGGCCTTCGTGACGTCGGCGTATTCGCCCACGCGCCCCGTGCGCATCACGCGCTCGAGCAGCAGGTCGAAGTTGCGCGCCATCTCCTGCGCGCCTTCGCCGGGCCAGACGTGGAGCGGCTTCGCGGCACCCTGCGCCTGCTGCAGCGAGGTGCGCTCCGGCAGCTGGGGCGAGAGCACGAGCGGCCCGAACATGTCGCGCAGCTCCTTGATGCGGAACTGGTGCTCGAGCGACTGCGACCGCACGCGGTTCACGATGATGCCGAGCGGCTGCAGACGGGGGGAGAGTCCGCGGCGGATCTCTTCGATCGCGCGCAATGCGCGGTCGGCGGCGGCCACGGAGAAGAGGCCGGGCTCGGTGACCACGGAGACGCGATCGGATGCCGCCCAAGCGGTGCGCGTGAGCGCGTTCAGCGATGGGGCGCAGTCGATCAGCACGAGATCGTATTCGGTCTCGACGGTGGCCAGGGCCTCCTCGAGCTTCCAGATGTCACGGATCGAAGGGTGCGGGCCGTCGAAGTTCAGTGCCGACGGGCTGCCGATGAGCACGTCGATCTTGCCGCCGCGATCCTTCGTCCACCCCGAGGGGGCGATGGCCGCTCGAACGACCTTCTCCTTGGGAGAGGCCAGCACGTCGGCGACGTTGAGGTGACCGGCGACACGGATGTCCATGCCGGTCGACACGTCGGACTGCGGGTCGAGATCGACGACGAGGGTACGCAATCCCTTGGCGAACGCCGCGGAGGCGAGCCCGAGCGTCACTGTGGTTTTGCCCACACCTCCCTTGAGGGAAGAGACGCTGAGTACATGCACAATCGACTACGTTACCTTCACTAGGCTTAGAGAACCTAACTGTTCGCTGTACGCGCATGCGCCCGAAAGGTCTCGATGTTCAAGAAGATTCTGGTTGCCAACCGCGGTGAGATCGCGATCCGGGCGTTCCGGGCCGCTTATGAGCTCGGTGCGAAGACGGTCGCGGTGTTCCCGTACGAGGATCGCAACTCGATGCACCGCCTGAAGGCCGACGAGGCGTATCAGATCGGTGAGGTCGGGCATCCGGTGCGCGCCTACCTCGATGTCTCGGAGATCATCCGGGTGGCGAAGGAAGCGGGCGCCGACGCGATCTACCCCGGCTACGGCTTCCTGTCGGAGAACCCCGAGCTCGCCAAAGCAGCGGCGGAGAACGGCATCACGTTCATCGGCCCCGGCGAGCACGTGCTCGAGATGGCGGGCAACAAGGTCACCGCGAAGGAGCACGCGATCGCCGCGGGAGTTCCGGTGCTCAAGTCGACGCCGGCCACGCGTGACATCGAAGAGTTGCTGGCGGGTGCAGAGGAGATCGGGTTCCCGATCTTCGCGAAGGCGGTCGCGGGCGGCGGCGGGCGCGGGATGCGCCGGGTCGAGACCCCCGAGGAGCTGCGCGGCGCCCTCGAAGCGGCGATGCGCGAGGCCGACAGCGCGTTCGGCGACCCCACCATGTTCCTCGAGCAGGCCGTGCTGCGCCCCCGTCACATCGAGGTGCAGATCCTCGCCGATGGCGCGGGGGAGACCCTGCACCTGTTCGAGCGGGATTGCTCGGTGCAGCGCCGCAACCAGAAGGTCGTGGAGATCGCGCCGGCTCCGAACATCAGCGACGAGCTGCGGGAGGCGCTGCACTCCGACGCCATCAAGTTCGCGAAGTCGATCGGCTACGTCAACGCGGGAACGGTGGAGTTCCTCGTCGACACGGTCGGCCCCCGGGCGGGCATGCACGTGTTCATCGAGATGAACCCGCGCATCCAGGTCGAGCACACGGTGACCGAGGAGGTCACGGACGTCGACCTCGTGCAGTCGCAGATGATGATCGCGTCGGGTATGACCTTCGACGAGATCGGTCTGCATCAGCAGGACATCGTGCTGCACGGTGCTGCTCTGCAGTGCCGCATCACGACCGAAGACCCGACGGCCGGCTTCCGTCCCGACACCGGCAAGATCGCCGCGTACCGCTCGCCCGGTGGCGCAGGCGTGCGTCTGGATGGCGGCACCGTCGACGTCGGTGCGCAGATCTCGCCCCACTTCGACTCGATGCTCGCGAAGATGACCTGCCGGGGCCGCGATTTCCCGGCCGCGGTGCGGCGGGCGCGTCGTGCGCTGGCCGAGTTCCGCATCCGTGGCGTCTCGACGAACATCCCGTTCCTGCAGGGCGTGCTCGACGACCCCGACTTCATCGCCGGCGACCTCTCGACCTCCTTCATCGAGGAGCGGCCGCAGCTTCTGGCCGGCCACCAGTCGAAGGACCGCGGCACGAAGATCCTGAACTGGCTCTCCGACGTCACGGTGAACCAGCCGAACGGCCAGCGGGTCGGCACGGCGGAGCCGGCGCACAAGCTGCCGAAGATCGACCTGTCCACGCCGGCGCCGAACGGATCGCGTCAGCGTCTGCTCGAGCTCGGCCCGGTCGGCTTCGCCGCCGACTTGCGCGCGCAGACCGCCCTGGCTGTTACGGAGACCACCTTCCGTGACGCGCACCAGTCGCTGCTCGCGACCCGCGTGCGCACCCGCGATCTCGTGGCCGTGGCGCCGTACGTGGCGCGGATGACGCCGCAGCTGCTCTCGGTCGAGGCCTGGGGCGGTGCCACCTATGACGTGGCGCTGCGGTTCCTCGGAGAGGACCCGTGGGAGCGGCTCGCCAGCCTGCGCGAGGCGCTGCCGAACGTGGCGATCCAGATGCTGCTGCGCGGCCGTAACACCGTCGGCTACACGCCCTACCCCACGGAGGTGACCGATGCCTTCGTCAAGGAGGCGGCCTCCACCGGTGTCGACATCTTCCGCATCTTCGACGCGCTGAACGACGTCGAGCAGATGCGTCCGGCGATCGAGTCGGTGCTGGCCACCGGCACGACCATCGCGGAGGTCGCGGTCTGCTACACCGGCGATCTGCTCGACCCGGCCGAAGACCTCTACACGCTCGACTACTACCTCAAGCTGGCGGAGCAGATCGTCGCCAGTGGTGCCCACGTCCTCGCCATCAAAGACATGGCGGGCCTGCTGCGCCCCACGGCCGCTGCGAAGCTCGTGGCGGCGTTCCGCGAGAACTTCGACCTCCCGGTGCACGTGCACACGCACGACACCGCAGGCGGGCAGCTGGCGACGCTCCTGGCCGCTTCCCAAGCAGGCGCCGATGCCGTGGATGTCGCATCCGCACCGATGGCCGGCACGACGTCGCAACCCAGCGCATCCGCTCTGGTCGCCGCCCTCGCACACACGCAGCGTGACACCGGTCTCTCGCTGCAGGCCGTCTCCGACCTGGAGCCCTACTGGGAGGCCGTTCGTCAGGTCTACCGGCCGTTCGAGTCGGGACTGCCCGGCCCCACGGGGCGGGTGTACCACCACGAGATCCCGGGCGGGCAGCTGTCGAACCTGCGCCAGCAGGCGATCGCGCTCGGCCTCGCCGACGACTTCGAGCTGATCGAAGACCTCTATGCGGCGGCGAACAAGATCCTGGGCCGCATCCCGAAGGTCACCCCGTCGTCGAAGGTCGTGGGCGACCTCGCGCTGCATCTCGCCGCGGTGAAGGCCGATCCGGTCGATTTCGAGCAGAACCCGCAGAAGTACGACATCCCGGATTCCGTGATCGGCTTCATGGCAGGGGAGCTCGGCGAGTTGCCGGGCGGATGGCCCGAGCCGTTCCGCACCAAGGTTCTCGAAGGCAAGGACATCAAGATCGGGGTCACCCCGATCACGGATGAGGATCGCGAAGCCCTGAGCGGCGACGCCCTCGAGCGTCGTGCCACTCTCAACCGGCTCTTGTTCCCGGCGCCCACGCGCCAGTTCGAGCAGATGCGCGAGCTGTTCGGCGACCTCTCGGTGGTCGACACCGTCGACTACCTCTACGGCCTCACGCAGGGCGTGGAGCACGTGGTCGAGATCGGCAAGGGCGTGCGCCTGTTCGTGGGTCTCGAGGCGATCGGCGAGGTCGACGACAAGGGGATGCGCACGGTCATGACCACGCTGAACGGGCAGCTCCGCCCGGTCAACGTGCGTGACCGCAGCATCACCGTGGAGACCAAGGCGGCCGAGAAGGCCGACGGATCCAAGCCCGGCCAGGTGCCTGCCCCGTTCTCGGGCGTCGTGACCCTGAAGGTCGAGGAAGGCGTGTCCGTCGCCGCCGGCGAAGCCGTCGCCACGATCGAGGCCATGAAGATGGAGGCCGCGATCACCACGCCGGTCGCCGGTGTCGTGACCCGGCTGGCCATCCCGAAGACCCAGCAGGTGGAGGCCGGCGATCTGATCGTGGTCGTCACCCCCGGCGCTTGAACCGACTCCTGATCCTGAACTGAGAGAAGCACCCCTACTGTGACCGTTCGTGAGATCCGTCTCTTCGGCGATCCCGTGTTGAAGACCGTGTCCGATCCGATCGGCGAGATCGACGACCGCGTGCGCTCGCTCGTCGCCGACCTCCTCGACAGCGTGCAGGTGCCGGGGCGGGCCGGCGTCGCCGCGTCGCAGATCGGCGTGAACCTGCGGGCGTTCAGCTACAACGTCGACGGGGAGGTGGGCTACATCCTGAACCCCGTGCTGGTCGAGGTGTCGGGGGAGCCCGAGCTCATCGACGAAGGCTGTCTGTCGGTGCCCGAGCTGTGGTTCAAGACGTCGCGGTATCCGTTCGCCCGGGCCACCGGGATCGACCTCGACGGCAACCCCGTCGAGGTCTCCGGCACGGGAGTTCTGGCGCAGGCGCTGCAGCACGAGACCGACCACCTCGACGGCCTGCTCTACCTCGACCGCCTCGACAAGCCCACGCGCCGCGAGGCCATGCGCCAGGTGCGGGAGAGCTCCTGGTTCTGAGTATCAAGTACCCATAACCCCCGGAGCCGGTTCGCTCGGACGATGGATGGATACCCGTCCTTGCCATCATCAGAAAGAACCTATCGTGAAACCCACCCTTCTTTCCGGCGCCGGTGCGCTCGCACTCGTCGCTCTCGCCGGCTCACTTCTGGCCGCCGGTCCGGCCTCCGCTATCGAGGTCTACAACCCGGTGTGTCCGCCCGCGAGGGCGGTGCGCGGCATCCCCATCGCGGCGACACCGGCCCTCGATCTCTATGACAAGAGCGCTACCGTGTCGATCTCGGCCGGTGTGCTCCCCACCGGAGTGACACTGACCGGTGACGTCGCCAGGCGGGTGCCGTACCAGTTCGAGGGCACGCCGACGGCTACCGGAACAACGACCTTCACCGTCAAGGCCACGTTCGAAGACCTGCCGGCGAAGACGATCGACTGCACCATGATCGTGTCGGCCACACCCGCCGTCAGTCGCATCAAGGGCGTCGATCGCTACGATCAGGCGGTGCAGATCTCGAAGGCGACGTTCACCGACGCCGAAACGGTGTACGTGGCCAGTGGTGAGAAGTTCGCCGATGCTCTCAGCGCCGGGTCGGTCGCCGGTGTGCACGGCGCGCCGCTGCTTCTCACGACCGCGGGTTCCCTGCCGGCCGGAGCCCAGGCCGAGATCGTGCGCCTCAAGCCCAAGAAGATCGTGGTTGTCGGTGGAGCGGCCTCGGTGGCTGACGGCGTTCTCGCCACGCTGAAGGCGGCCGTCCCCGGTGCCGACGTGCAGCGGATCGGCGGCGCCGACCGCTACGAGGTGTCGCGCAACCTCATCGCGAACGCCGATGTCGGGGTGCCCGCGTCGAACTGGGTCTACCTGGCATCGGGGGCCAACTTCCCGGATGCCTTGGCCGCTTCACCCGCCGCCGTCGCGAAGAACGGCCCGGTGCTGCTCGTGAACGGCGCAGAGACGAAGCCGACGGCTGCCGAGACCGCGCTGCTCGATGCGATCGGGGCGTCGAACATCCAGATCGTCGGGGGAACCGCCTCGGTCAGCCAGGCTCTGCAGACGGCGCTCGAGACACCGTTCGTCGTCACCCGGGCCAGCGGCGCCGACCGCTTCGAGGCGGCCGTCGCAGTCAATCAGGAGTTCCTGGCGACCTCGACCATCTATCTCGCGAGTGGCCTGGTGTTCCCGGATGCCCTGAGTGCCGCTCCCGTGGCCGGTGAGGCCGGCAACCCGATCTACCTCGTGCAGCAGAACTGCGTGCCGGCCTCGGTGCTGCAGGAGATCGTGCGGCTCGAGCCCACGAAGATCGTGGTGCTCGGCGGCCCCAACACACTCGGCACTGCAGTGGAGGCGCTCAAGCCCTGCTGATGCCTTCCCGAGTCGCCAAAATCCGCCCTTCCCGGTCGACGGGAAGGGCGGATTTTGGCGTCTCGCGAGGAGGTCGGGGAGGGGGTCAGTGCACCAGTGACTGGCCCTCGGTGGCGGGGGCCGCGTTGTAGATGCCCTCGATGGTGGAAGCGAAGTCTTTCAGGATGACGTTGCGCTTGATCGTGAGTTTCGGGGTGAGGTGCCCGCTGGCCTCGGTGAAGTCGGTCGAGAGCACCACGAATTTGCGGATCGACTCGGCGCGCGAGACCAGCGCGTTCGCCGCATCCACGGCTCGCTGGATCTCGGCGAGCACCGCCGGGTTCTCGGCCGCCTCGGCGAGGGTGAGTGTGGTCGGCTGGCCGTTGTTGCCGAGCCAGACCGGCAGCATCTCCGCGTCGAGCGTGATGAGTGCGGCGATGAACGGCTTCTGGTCGCCCACGACGACGACCTGACCCACCAGCGGGTTCGCACGGATGGGGTCTTCGAGTACGGCCGGGGCCACGTTCTTGCCACCGGCGGTGACGATGATCTCCTTCTTGCGGCCCGTGATGGTGAGGAAGCCGTCGTCGTCGAGCGAACCGATGTCGCCGGTCTTGAACCACTCGCCGTCCATCACCTCGGCCGTCGCCGCCTCGTTCTGCCAGTAGCCGGCGAAGACGTTGATGCCCTTCACCCAGATCTCGCCGTCATCGGCGATCTTGATGCCCACGCCTGGAAGAGCGGGACCGACGGTGCCGATCTTGAACTTGTCGGTCAGGTTCACCGTGGCGGGCGCCGTGGTCTCGGTGAGGCCGTAGCCCTCGAGGATCTTCACGCCGAGGCTCCGGTAGAAGTGCCCCAGCCGGTGCCCGAGTGGCGCGGAGCCCGACACCGCGTACTTCACGTTGCCTCCGAGCGCCGTGCGCAGCTTCGAATAGACGAGGCGGTCGAACAGGGCGAACTTGATCTTCAGCCCCAATGGCACCTTGCCGGCGTCGAGCGCTTCGGAGTGCTCCACCGCCACGGCCGCGGCCCGGCGGAAGATCTTGCCCTTGCCCCCGGTCTCGGCCTTCTGCTCCGAGGAGTTGTAGACCTTCTCGAACACGCGCGGCACGGCCAGCAGGAACGTGGGCTTGAACGACCCGAGCGCCGGCAGCAGCTGCTTCGTGTCGGCCTGGTGTCCCACCTTCACGCCCGCGTGCACGCTCAGCACCGCGATGAAACGCGCGAAGACGTGCGCCGTGGTGATGAACAGCAGAGTGGAGGCGCCCGGCTGCACGACGTCTTTCATCGCGACGGCGGCGTTGCGCGAGAGCTCCACGAAGTTCGAGTGGGTGAGGATGCAGCCCTTCGGTCGCCCGGTGGTGCCCGAGGTGTAGATGAGGGTCGCGAGATCCGAGCCCTTGGCCAGCGTGCGGCGGCGCTCCAACTCCTCGTCGGAGACGTCGACGCCCGCGGCGGCCAGCTTGTCGAGGTCGCCCAGGTCGACCTGCCAGACCTGGGTCACGAGAGGCAGATCCGCGTGCACCTCGTCGAAGCGTGCGAAGTGGTCGGCGGTCTCGACGATCACGGCGACCGCACCGGAGTCGCTGAGGTTCCACTGCACCTGCGCCGGGGCGGAGGTCTCGTAGACCGGCACGAGCACGGCCCCGGCGAACCAGGTGGCGAAGTCGATCAAGGTCCACTCGTAGCGGGTCTTGCACATCAGGCCGATCTTGTCTCCGGGCTGGATGCCCGAGCCGATCAGGCCCTTCGCGATGGCCCGCACCTGCGCGAGGAATTCGGCGGCGGTGATGTCGCGCCATCCGGAGCCCTCGGGCACCGCGAACAGCGGGCCGTCGGGGGTGAGACGAACCCGCTCGACGAGCAGGTCGCTGGCGTTCGCGTCGGGGTCTGCTGTGACAACGGGGGGAACGGAATACTGGTCCACGGCAACTCCTTTGGTACCGGTCGAGTGCAACTCATCTACACTCTACTTGGTGCATCCGGGGCTTCCCTGGATGCGATGACACCCCGGCGGAAGGAACCACCTCGCATGCGCGCCATCGGAATCGATATCGGTGGCACGAAGATCGCCGGCGCCGTAGTCGACGAACTGGGCCACATCATCGCGCACGACCGCCGCCCGACCTCCGCTTCCGAGCCGCAGGTGATCGAAGACACCGTGGTCGAGATGGTCAAGCACCTCTCCCAGGGCGAGGAGATCGCCGCCGTCGGTGTGGCGGCCGCAGGCTTCATCGATGCTTCGCAGTCGGTGGTCTACTACGCCCCCAACATCAACTGGCGCGAGGAGCCGTTCCGCGAGAAGCTCGAGAAGCGCCTCGATCTGCCGATCATCATCGAGAACGACGCGAACGCCGCGGGCTGGGCCGAGTTCCGCTTCGGCGCGGGGCGCCTGGTCAGCGACATGGTCATCCTCACCATCGGCACGGGAGTGGGCGGCGCGATCGTGAGCGGCGACCGCCTGTTCCGCGGCGGTTTCGGCGCCGGCGCCGAGCTCGGCCACCTGCGCGTGGTGCCGAACGGCCTGCCCTGCGGCTGCGGCGCGCACGGCTGCATCGAGCAGTACGGCTCCGGCCGGGCGCTGCTCCGGATGGCCAACGAGCTCGCGGATGCGGGCGGCATCGGCCAGGTGCTCGCCTCGGTGCGCTCGCGGAACGGCGTGCTGACCGGGCAGGACATCTCGGAGCTGGTCTCCATCGGCGACCCGGGCGCTCTCTCGGCGCTCCGCACACTGGGCACCTGGCTCGGCCAGGCCTGCGCGAGTCTCGCCGCGGTGCTCGATCCGCAGCTCTTCGTGATCGGCGGGGGAGTCGCGCAGTCGGGCGACGTTCTGCTCGACCCGATCCGGCTCGCCTTCCTCGAAGCGCTGCCGGCCCGGGGCTACCACCCGGAGCCCGAGTTCCGCATCGCCGAGCTCGTCAACGATGCCGGGGTGGTCGGGGCCGCCGACCTCGCCCGCCGCTACGCCGAGACGATCTGAGGCCCGATGTTCTATTTCCTCGCGAAGTACCTCGTGGTCGCCCCGATCCTCAAGACCTTCTTCCGGCCCTGGGTGATCGGCCTCGAGAACATCCCCGCCAAGGGCGCCGCCATCCTCGCCTCGAACCACCTCTCGTTCAGCGACTCGGTGTTCCTGCCGGTGGTGGTCGACCGACAGGTCTCCTTCCTCGCCAAGAGCGAGTACTTCACCGGCAAGGGCATCAAGGGCTGGCTGGTGCGGCTGTTCTTCATCGCCTCCGGTCAATTGCCCATCGACCGCTCGGGCGGCAAGGCCTCGGAGGCGTCGCTCAACACGGGCTTGAAGGTGCTGGGCCGCGGCGACCTGCTGGGCATCTACCCGGAGGGCACCCGGAGCCCCGATGCGAAGCTCTACCGGGGACGCACGGGAGTGGCCCGGATGGTGCTCGAAGCGCACGTGCCGATCATCCCGGTCGCCATGATCGACACCGAGAAGGTGATGCCCATCGGGTCGAAGATCCCCAAGATCCGGCGAATTGGCATCATCATCGGCAAGCCGTTAGATTTCTCTAGGTTCGAGGGATTGGAATCCGACCGGTTCATCCTTCGCTCCGTGACCGACGAGATCATGTACGAGCTCCACCGCTTAGGCGGCCAGGAATACGCCGACGTGTATGCGACTTCGGTAAAGGAGAAACGCGCGAGCGTCGCGCGGCCTGTCTCCCAGTGAGACACCAAACAGATACGGGAAACGAACCAGTGGTAGATCCAACAGAGCAAATCGTCGAAGCGGATGAATCGGTGATTGCGGGTCTGGACTATTGGCGCACCCTTCCGGTGAAGCAACAGCCGGAATGGCCCGATCAGAACGCCGTCGAAGCCGTCTCGCGTGACCTCGCCTCCTTCCCGCCGCTGGTGTTCGCCGGTGAGGTCGACAATCTGCGCGACCGCCTCGCCGCGGCCGCCAACGGGCAGGCCTTCCTGCTGCAGGGCGGCGACTGTGCCGAGACGTTCGCGGGTGCCACGGCCGACCAGATCAAGGATCGGGTCAAGACCGTGCTGCAGATGGCCGTCGTGCTCACCTACGGCGCCTCGATGCCCGTGATCAAGATGGGCCGGATGGCGGGTCAGTTCGCCAAGCCCCGCTCGAGCGACACAGAGACGCGCAACGGCGTCACCCTGCCGGCCTACCGCGGCGACATCGTGAACGGCTACGACTTCACCCCGGAGTCGCGCACCGCGAACCCGAACCGGATGCTCGACGGCTACCACGTGGCCGCGTCGACCCTCAACCTCATCCGCGCCTTCACGCAGGGCGGCTTCGCCGACCTCCGTCAGGTGCACACCTGGAACAAGGGCTTCACCTCGAACCCCGCGAACGTGCGCTACGAGCAGCTGGCCGGCGAGATCGACCGCGCCGTGAAGTTCATGGTGGCGTGCGGCGCCGACTTCGAGGCGCTGAAACGCACCGAGTTCTTCGTGAGCCACGAGGCGCTGCTGTTCGACTACGAGCGGCCGATGACGCGCATCGACTCGCGCACGGGGCTGCCCTACAACACCTCGAGCCACTTCGTCTGGATCGGGGAGCGCACGCGTGACCTCGACGGCGCGCACGTCGACTTCCTGTCGCGCGTTCGCAACCCGTTGGGCGTCAAGCTCGGCCCGTCGACGACTCCGGACGACATGCTGCGGCTGATCGACAAGCTCGACCCCGACCGGGAGCCGGGCCGATTGACCTTCATCACCCGGATGGGCGCGGGCAAGATCCGCGACGCCCTTCCGCCGCTCCTGGAGGCCATCAAGGGGTCGGACGCCAAGCCGCTCTGGGTCACCGACCCGATGCACGGCAACGGCCTCACCACGCCGAACGGCTACAAGACGCGTCGTTTCGACGATGTGGTCGACGAGGTCAAGGGCTTCTTCGAGGCGCACCGCGCCGTGGGCACCCACCCGGGCGGCATCCACGTGGAGCTGACCGGCGACGACGTCACCGAGTGCCTCGGCGGCTCGGAGCACATCGACGAGGCGACCCTGGCCACTCGCTACGAGTCGCTCTGCGACCCGCGCCTCAACCACATGCAGTCGCTCGAACTGGCATTCCTCGTGGCCGAGGAGCTCGTGGCCACGAACGGCGGTCGTTGACCGCCGGTCCGACCAGCGCGGCGGCGGACGCCACAACCTGGAACGCGAACGGCCCCGGTACAGTCGAACCGGGGCCGTTCGCGTTCTACACGAAAGAGACCGTGAGAGTCGACCCCTTCGGCACCAGGGTGCCCGGGGCCGGGTTCGTGCCGGTCACCCGCACGAGGCCCGGAGCCAGATCGGCGCCGAAGTTGTAGTCGAGTGAGAACCCGGCGTCGATGAGCGCCTGCTTCGCCTTGTCCCAGGTCTGGCCGAGCACGTCGGGGACCGGGACCGGGGCCGGCCCGCGGGAGACGTTGAGCGTGACCTCGGCGCCCGGAACCATCGGATCGGCCGAGTAGCTGACCTCGTAGACCTGGCCCTCGGGGATGGTGTCGCTGAAGTCCTGCGACCCGTCGACCCCCGTCAAGCCGACCGCCGCGAGCGTGGCCTTCGCTTCGTCGGGAGTCTGGCCCACGACATCCGGAACACCGCCGAGCGACACCACGAGCGTGATGGGCTGCTGCTCGCCGTATTCAGCCCCCAGAGGGTTGCCGTCGGCACCGAGCGCCTCGATCACCGTTCCGGCGGCGACGTCACCGTTGAACTGCGATCGCGAATCGGCGACGGTGAATCGAGCCGTCTGGATGGCGCTCTTCGCGCTCGCCTCGTCGAGTCCGGCCAGTGTGGGAACCGGCAGGATGGCGGGCCCGCTCGACACCAGCACCGTGACCGCCGAGCCGTTGCGCACCTGGGTGTCGCCGGCCGGATCGGTGCCGATCACCGTTCCGGCGGCCACCACGGGGTCGGATTGCTGCTGCTGGGTGGGCTCGAGGCCCAGCGCGGTCAGGGTGGCGACCGCCGCATCCGGTTGCTGACCGGCGACGTCGGGAATCGTGGTCATCGCACCGGGCCCGGCGCCGAAGTACCAGGCGCCGCCGCCCAGGGCGACGGCGACCACCAGCACCAGCGCGAAGATCCAGAACCCGCGCTTGCGTCGCGACGACGACTTGCGGGCGAGCTTCTCCTTCGGGCCCGGCGGCGGCTGGGGACCGCCCGGGGCGGCGACGGCGTTGCCGTAGACGGTGGTGGCAGCGGCCTGCTCGGGAGCGATGGTCTTCACCGGGTCGGTGCGGCGCCGAGCCTCGAGCACCTGGGTCTGCGCCTGGTCGAGATCGGCGTCGAAGGTGTCGGGCGGCAGCACCATGGTGCGCTGCGTCATCGTCGACGACGGCCGCGCGCTCACGATCTCGATCTCGGCCGTGCGCAGGCGTTCGAGCATCACGCGCGCATCCGAGGGCCGCTCGTCGGGTTCTTTGGCCGTGGCCCAGAGCACCAGGTCGTCGAGTTGCTCGGGGATGCCCGGATTCGCGTGGCTGGGCGTGGGCATCGGGTCGTTGGCGTGCTGGAACGCGATGGCCATCGGCTGGTCGCCCACGTAGGGCTGGGCGCCGACGAGCATCTCGTACATCATGATGCCGGCGGCGTAGATGTCGCTGCGAGCGTCGGCCGTGCCGCGGGTGAGCAGCTCGGGGGAGAGGTAGGCGATGGTGCCGAGCAGCGCCTGGCCGGTGGCGGTGTTCGCCGACACGGCTCGGGCGAGTCCGAAGTCGCTGATCTTGATGCGCCCGTCGTCGGCCAGCAGCACGTTCTCGGGCTTGAGGTCGCGGTGCACGATGCCGGCCTTGTGCGCGGCGGCGAGCCCGCCGAGCACCGCGTCCATCACGTCGACGGTCTGCTCGGTGGTGAGCCGCTCCCGATCCTTCAGCAGATCGCGCAGCGTCATACCCGGCAGGTATTCCATGACCAGGTAGGCCATGTCGCTGTCCTGGCCCTGGTCGAAGACGTTCACGACGTTCGGATGCGCGAGCCGGGCGGCCGAACGGGCCTCCTGCACGAAGCGCTCCTTGAACACCGCGTCGTCGGCCAGATGACCGTGCATGATCTTGATGGCCACCTGGCGTTCGAGCCGCAGATCGGTGGCGAGATACACGGTGGCCATGCCGCCTCGGGCGATCCGCGAACGCACCTGATAGCGGCCGTCGATGAGACGTCCGATCATGGGGTCAGGTGGTGCGGTGGTCACGCTTCGAGTTTAGGGAGCGCGGTATCCACTTAGCCGCATAGACACCGAGTGGTTGCGGTTCCGACACCCATCTTTATCTATTCGTGACGAAAGGAAATTGTTGCGCCGACCAGGATGCATGGCAATCTGTATGCGTGACTGATCTGCCCGCCACCGAATGGCTGACCGTTCCCGACCTCGTCGAGCTGCTCGGCCTGACCCCCAGCAAGGTGCGGCGACTGATCGAAGACCGCCATCTGGTGGGCACCCGACGCGACGGCGTGCTCTCGGTGCCGGCGAGCTTCTTGCGCGACGGCGAACCGCTCACCGAGCTCCGCGGCACCATCATCCTGCTCACCGACAACCACTTCACCGACGACGAGATCGTGGAGTGGCTGCTCGTTCCGAACGATCTGCTCGACATCGCGCCGATCGAGGCGTTGCGCGCCGGCCGCAAGGCCGAGGTGCGCCGGGTGGCGCAGGCGCTGGCCTTCTGAGGTTCTGCCCGTCAGGTCTCGCGCTGCGTGATCGTGCGGGCGAGGCTCGCCAGTTCGGCGCGTGACGTGTCGCCGATCGGCGCTCGCTCGAGTTCCCCGAGGGCGGTGCGCACCCGCTCGCCGATCATCGTCTCCACCTCGGCGACGGCGCCGGTGTCGCGCATGGTCTGCTGCAGCATCCGGATCTGCGCCTCGTCGAGGTCGGGATCGCCGAGCAGTTCGTCGAAGAGCCGGCGCGCCGAGCTGTCGAGCTTCGCGCGGGTGAGCGAGACCAGAACGGTGCGCTTGCCCTCGCGGAGGTCGTCGCCGCTCGGCTTGCCGGTGCGGGCGGCGTCGCCGAAGACCCCCAGCACGTCATCGCGGAGCTGGAAGGCGATGCCGAGCGGCAGGCCGAAGCGGCGCAGGCTGTCCAGCTGGGGGAGCGTGGCGCCGCGCAGCGACGCGCCGATCTGCAGCGGCGCCTCCACGCTGTACTTCGCCGATTTGTAGACGATGACACGCTCGGCGCGGGTGAGCGACTGCGCCGGATCGGTGGTAGCCCAGGCCCGCTCCTCGAGCAGGTCGAGGTACTGCCCGAGCGTGACCTCGGTGCGCATCACGTCGACGGCCTCGCGGGTGGCGATGAGCGTCTGCAGAGACGGTGCGGCGAGCACGGCGCGCGAGATGAGCTCGTCGCTCCAGGCGAGCAGCAGGTCGCCGAGCAGGATGGCGCTGCCTTCGCCGAAGCTGTTTCCAGTGCCACGCCAGTTCTCTTCGCGGTGCAGCGCCTCGAAGCGACGGTGCACGGCCGGCATCCCACGGCGGGTGTCGGAGTTGTCGATGATGTCGTCGTGCACCAGTGCCGCGGCGTGGAAGAGCTCGAGTCCGGCGCAGAGGTCGACCAGCGCATCCAGCTCCGCTTCGCCCGGCACGGCGGTGGAATTGTTGGCCGGCGAGACCGCCCGCCAGCCCCAGTAGCAGAACTGCGCGCGGAACCGTTTTCCGCCGCTGAGAAGATCCCTTGAGAACTGCGCGAACGGGCGGAGTTCCGGGGCGATGCGGACGAGAATGGAGTCACGCGATGCGAGAAATTCGTTGATTCGTGCGTCGACGAGATTGACTAGGCGCGGGCTTTCCATCACTCGCCTAGCCTAGCCAGACTGCGCGCACTACAATCAGCACTACCACGCATCGGTCCCGAGCCTGAGGTGAAATAGGATGCCGCTTTCGGAGCAAGAACAGAGACTCCTCGATGAGATGGAGCGCAGCCTCTACCACAACGATGCCGATTTCGTGTCGGCGGTCGGTGGTGGCCGAGGCCGATTGAACTACGGCGCGCTCGTGCTGGGAATCCTCGTCGGAATTCTCGGCCTGGGCATCGTCATCGGCGGCGTGATCTTCCATCAGCCGTTGATCGGTCTGGTGGGCTTCATCGCCATGTTCGGCGGCGTGCTGCTCGCCCTCCGCCGCAGCAAGCGCGGGCGAGGCGCCTCCACTTCCCCCACCGGCACCTCGGGTGCCGCGCGCCCGTCTGGATCGTCTTCATCGTCGAACAAGTCCGGATTCATGGATCGACTGGGTGACCGCTGGGAGCGTCGCGACGACCGCGAGGAGTGACTCCACTTTCCTCCCTGAATTGAGACCGGCCTTCGGGCCGGTCTTTTTTTGTGCCCTTTTTCGCCCCGAACCCTCCCGGTGGAGGTGAAATCCCTCCATTTCCCTCCACCCGTGAGATCCGCATGAAATCGGGCCCTTGAGGGAGCTCCGACGCGCCAATAGAACGAGATTCATTGTTTGGTGGTGGGAAGTGGAGTAAAGTGGAGTTGTAGCCCACAATTCTGGCCGGAAGAGTAAGGGGAGGGTGATGTTCCTTGGCACCTATGCCCCCAAGCTCGACGAAAAAGGGCGCATCATCCTGCCGGCGAAGTTCCGCGACGAACTGGCCGGGGGCGTCGTCATGACCCGCGGTCAGGAGAACTGCATCTACGTGTTCTCGACCCGTGAGTTCGAAGAGCTGCACGAGAAGATCCGGCAGGCGCCGGTCACCAGCAAGCAGGCGCGCGACTACCTCCGCGTCTTCCTCTCCGGCGCGAGCGCCGAGACCCCCGACAAGCAGCACCGCGTCACGGTTCCGGCGCCCCTCCGCTCCTACGCCAAGCTCGACCGCGACCTCGTGGTGATCGGCGCCGGCAGCCGGGCGGAGATCTGGGACGCCGAGGCCTGGAACACCTATCTCGAAGCTCAAGAAGCCGCCTTCTCCGAGACCGACGAGGAGGTGATCCCGGGCCTGTTCTGAGTCGTTGCCCCTGACTCCCAGCCGTTCATCGCCCTGGCGCACTTCCCCGGTGCCAGGTCGGAATGGATGGGGATCAGGGGTTGCGAAGCAGAATCCGGATGCCGATGGACGAACAGCCCACCGACTTCAGTGAGATCCACACCTCCGTCATGCTCGAGCGCACCCTCGAACTGCTCGGGCCCGCCCTCGGCGCGCCCGGGGCGGTGCTCGTGGACTGCACCCTCGGCCTCGGCGGTCACGCCGAGGCCTTCCTCCGTGCCTTTCCCGAACTCCACCTCGTGGGACTCGACCGCGACCCCAACGCCTTGCGGCTCGCCGGGGAGCGTCTCGCACCGTTCGCCGACCGGATCGACCTCGTGCACTGCGTCTACGACGAGATCGACGAGGCGCTCGAGAGCCTCGGCATCGACGCGGTCGAGGGAATCCTCTTCGACCTCGGCATCTCGTCGATGCAGGTCGACCAGGTGGAGCGCGGCTTCTCCTACTCCAAAGACGCGCCCCTCGACATGAGGATGGACGACACGGCCGAGTTCACCGCCGCCGAGATCATCGCCACCTACTCCGAAGCGGATCTGCGCCGCATCTTCCGCGACTACGGCGAGGAGAAGCTCGCCGACCGTTACGCCCGGCACATCGTCGCCGAGCGGGCGAACGGGCCGATCCTGCGCTCCGGCCGGCTGGTCGAGATCATCCAGGCGGCGACCCCGGCGAAGTTCTCGCACTCGGGCCACCCCGCCAAGCGCGTCTTCCAAGCGCTGCGCATCGAGGTCAACGCCGAGCTCGCGGTGCTCGAGCGCGCCATCCCGCTGGCCATCGACGCCCTCGTCGTCGGTGGGCGGATCGTGGTGCTCGCCTTCCAGTCGCTTGAAGACCGCATCGTGAAGCGCGAGTTCCAGGCACGCGCGTCGTCGACCGCACCGGCCGGCCTGCCCGTCGAACTGCCGCAACACCGCCCTGAACTCAAACTCCTCGTGCGCGGCGCCGAACTCGCCGACGACGAGGAGCGTGCGCGCAATCCGCGCGCCATCCCCGTGCGCCTCCGCGCAGCCGAGAAGATCAGGAGGATCGCATGACGAACCTGGCCGGCGCCTTCATGGCGCGACCGCGCACGAGCATCGCCGAACCCGCTCACGACCTCCCCGCGATCACCCCGCACATCGAGATCGTGCCGACCCGCAGCCAGAAGCGGGCCCGGCCGAAGATCGCGTATGCCGCCGTGGTGGTGACCGGGGTGCTCGCCATCGTGGTGACCCAGCTGCTGCTCTCGATCGGCCTCTCCGACGGCGCTTACGAGATCTCCTCGCTGCAGTCGCAGCAGAAGGAGCTCGACCGCAGCAACCAGGTGCTCTCCGAGCAGTTCGACAAGCTCTCCTCGCCCCAGAACCTGGCGGCGAGTGCCGAATCCCTCGGCATGGTGACCAACAGTGCGCCGGTCTACCTGCGTCTGTCCGACGGGGCCGTGCTCGGTTCGCCCGTCGCGGCCGCCGGAACTTCGGTCACGGGCGGTCAGGCGCTCGTGCCGAACTCACTTCTGACGCCGCCGACGGTCGCGGGAGCGACCGCGGCGGGCGCCGGAGCCGCCGGCGCCGAGAGCGCGCCTCCCGCACCCGAGGTGCAGCCCGACGTACCGTGGCAGGGTGCGCTTCCCTCTCCGACAACGCGGTGACCTCCGCCGCATGATCCGACCGCTGGAGAACTCGTCGTGAACGCAACCGCCAGCCGCAGCACCCGTCGCCGAGCCACCGTGGCGGTGTTCGCGGTGGTGGCCGTCGTGGCCGTCTTCGTGGTGCGCCTCGTCACCATCCAGGTGGTGCAGGCCGACACGCTCAACGCGGCATCCTTCGACAAACTCTCGGCCGAGACCACCACCTACGGCCTGCGCGGCGACATCGTCGACAACGACGGAACCGTGCTGGCCACCACGGTGCTGCGCTACGACGTGACGGCCTCGCCGAAATCGGTCACCGACTTCGACCGCACGGACGACGAGGGCGCGACGACGACGGTCACCCCCACCCAGGCGGCCGGCGAGATCGCCGCGATCACCGGGCAGACGGCCGACCAGGTGTACGGCATCCTCACCGCCGACCCCTCATCGAACTTCGCCTACGTCGTGCGCGGGATCGACGTCGACGCGTTCCGCTCCATCCGCGATCTCGGCATCCCCTGGCTCTACTACTCCTCGAACCCGGTGCGCACCTACCCGAACGGAGCCGTCGCCGGCAGCGTGGTGGGCTTCATGGGTGAGGACGAGGCGGGCGAGGCCACCGGCAGCGCGGGTGTCGAGCAGATCGAGAACCAGTGCCTCACCGGCACCGACGGCGTGCAGACCTACGAACGCGGCGCCGACGGCGTCGCCATCCCGGGCAGCACCGTCACCACCACCGAGGCCGAGCCCGGCGGAACGGCGATGCTCACCATCGACAGCGATCTGCAGTGGTTCTCGCAGCAGGCCCTCGCCGCCCGCGTGCAGGAGACCGGGGCGGCCTGGGGCACCGTGGTGGTGCAGGAGGTCAAAACCGGAAAGCTGCTCGCCGTGGCCGACTACCCGAGCGTCGACCCGAACAACCTCGACGCGACCCCCACCGAAGACCGCGGGTCGATCGCGTTCCAGGCCCCCTTCGAACCCGGCTCGACCTTCAAGGCGCTCACCGCGGCCTCCGTTCTCGACGCCGGTCTCGCGAACGTCGGCACGCAGGTGGAGGCGCCCTACATCTTCACCGACCCGAACGGTGCGTCGACCCGCGACAGCGAGTTCCACGTCGATCCGTTGCGGCTCACCTTCGCCGGTGTCATCCAGGAGTCGTCGAACACCGGAACGGCGATGCTCGGCGAACTGCTCTCGCCGCAGCAGCGCTTCGACTACATGACCAAGTTCCACATCGGCTCCTCGAGCGAGGTGGGCTTCCCGGGCGAGTCGGGCGGCATCCTGCACCCCGTCGACGAGTGGGACGACCAGACCAACCTCACCACCACCTTCGGCCAGGGTCTCGCCACCACGGCGGTGCAGATGGCGAGCGTCTACCAGGCCCTCGGCAACGGCGGCGTGCGTCTGCCGGTGCAGCTGGTCTCCGGATGCAAGCAGGCCGACGGCACGGTGACGCAGGTTCCCGACACCACCGGCGAGCAGGTCGTGTCGCCGCAGGCCGCGACCGACACGATCAACATGCTGGAGACCGTGGCCACCGGCGGATACGCCTCCGCCGACCTGCAGATCCCGGGCTACCGGGTGGCCGCCAAGACCGGCACGGCGCAGATGAGCGACGGCTCGGGAGCCTACGGCGACAGCTACATCACCTCGCTCGCCGGACTCGCTCCGGCCGACGACCCGCAGTACGTCGTTTCGGTCACCATCGCGAAGCCCGTTACCATTGAGAACGGTTTGGCGGCGGCACCGGTCTTCCAGAAGATCATGTCGCAGGTTCTGAAGGAACACCGGGTACTGCCTTCGGGCGTGCCGGGCCCGGACCTTCCCACGACGTATTGAGCACGAGGAGACCAGTGACTGATCGGGGTTCCTCGGCTCTCCGACCGGAGCATCCGATCGCACGGTCGCTCCCGCACCTGGTCGAAGACTTCGGCTTCGACCAGGTGGGCACGCCGGTCTCCGAGACCGTCTCGGGCATCACCATCTCCTCGCGCGACGTCGTGCCCGGCGACCTGTACGTGGGCCTCAAGGGCAAGAAGTTCCACGGGGCGTCGTTCGCGGCCGCCGCGCGCGAAGCCGGCGCCGTGGCCGTGCTGACCGACCCCGAAGGCGTCGCCCTCGCAGCCGAAGCCGGCCTGCCCGTGATCGTCACCCCCGAGCCGCGTCTCGCGCTCGGCGAGCTGGCCGCCTGGATCTACCGAACCCGCGAGGAGCCGCCGACGATGTTCGGCGTCACCGGCACCAACGGCAAGACCAGCGTCGCCTACATCCTCGAGGCGATCCTCCGCCAGCTCGGCATCGTGGCGGGCCTCAGCACCACGGCGGAGCGACGGATCGGCGACGTCACCATCGTGTCGAAGCTCACCACCCCCGAGGCCACCGAGATCCACGCCATGCTGGCCCGGATGCGCGAGGCGCACGTGCGCTCCGTCATCCTCGAGGTGTCGGCCCAGGCCATCACGCAGCACCGTGTCGACGGCATCGTCTTCGACGTGGTGGGTTTCACCAACCTCACCCATGACCACCTCGACGACTACGAGACCATGGACGTCTACTTCGAGGCCAAGCGGGAGCTCTTCCAGCCCGACCGGGCCCGCCGCGGCGTCGTGATCGTCGACGGGCCCTGGGGCGCCCGTCTGGTGGCCGAGTCGCGCATCCCGCTCACCACCATCTCCACCGACGTGAACGCCGATGCGGAGTGGACGCTCACCATCGACGAGGAGACGGCCGACCGCACCGCGTTCACCCTCCGGGGCCCCGAGCGCCGTGAGCTCTCGACCTCGGTGCCCCTGCTCGGCAGTCACATGGCCGCCAACGCGGCCCTTGCCATCGTGATGCTGGTGGAGTCGGGCTTCGACCTCGGCGCCATCGCCCACGCCCTGAACGAGCCCTCCGAAGACGACGAGGGCCACGAGCGTGGGCTCGAAGAAGGCCGTGTCGCCGGCATCGACGTCTACATCCCGGGCCGCGCCGAGAAGATCTCCGGCGAACGGGGGCCTGTGGTCTACATCGACTACGGACACAGCCCCGATGCCTTCACCTCGACCCTGGAGTCGATCCGCCGCGTCACCGACGGCCGCATCATCATGCTCTTCGGCGCCGACGGCGACCGCGACCCCTCCAAGCGCGAGGAGATGGGCTCGATCGCCGCCCGGCTCGCGGATGCCGTGGTGATCACCGACTTCCACCCGCGCTACGAAGACCCCGCGGCGATCCGCCGGGTGCTGCTCGACGCGGCCCGCGCCGCGGTTCCGGAGCGGGAGATCTACGAGGTCGCCGAACCGCGCGCGGCCTTCCGCAAAGCCCTCTCGATCGCCGGAGAGGGTGACGTGATCCTCTACGCCGGCCCCGGACACGAGAACTACCACGAGGTGGCGGGGGAGCGGATCCCCTACTCCGCTCGCGACGACGCGCGGAACGCGCTGCACGAACACGGATGGCTCTGACACATGCTCGATCTCACTCTGACCGAGATCGCGGAGGCGCTCCAGGGCGAACTCGTGATCACCGATGCCGCGGAGGCTGCCGGGTATTCTCCGGCGACGGTCGTGAACGGAACGGTCGACACCGATTCGCGGCTGATCGGCGAGGGTGACGTCTTCGTCGCCAAACGCGGCGAGTTCGACGACGGCCACCGCTTCGTGGGTTCGGCCGTCGAGGCCGGCGCCGCCCTCGTGGTGGTGGAGCACCCCGTCGAGCTCGCGGTTCCGCAGATCGTGGTGGCCGATTCGGTGCTCGCGCTCGGGTATTTCGCGACCGACGTCGTGGCCCGGGTGCGCGCATCCGGAGACCTGAAGATCGTCGGCATCACGGGGTCGAACGGCAAGACCACCACCAAGAACCTGTTGCGCGCCATCCTCGAGCGCGTGGGCGAGACCGTCGCCCCGCGCGACTCGTTCAACAACGAGGTCGGCGCCCCCCTCACCATGCTGAAGCTCACCCCCTCCACCCGCTTCCTCGTGGCCGAGATGGGTGCGAGCGGCAAGGGCGAGATCACGCGGCTGATCCGCATGGCGAAGCCGGATGTCGGCGTGGTGCTCACCGTGGGCCTCGCGCACGCCGGCGAGTTCGGCGGCATCGAGACCACCCTCGCCACGAAGACCGAGATGGTGCAAGACCTGGAGCCGGGCGACGTCGCCGTGCTGAACCGCGACGACGCGCGGGTGGCCGGCATGGCCGAGAAGACGGCGGCGCAGGTGCTCTGGTTCGGGCTCTCCGACTCCGCCGCGGTGCGCGCGACCGACATCGACGCCACCGCGTCGGGCACCTCCTTCGTGCTGCACCTGCCTGACGGATCGGCGCATGCCGTGCGCTTCGCCGTGCTCGGCGAGCACCACGTGATGAACGCCCTCGCGGCGGCCGCCGCGGCCCATGTGCTCGGCGTGCCGGCGGTCGACATCGTCTCCGGTCTCGAGGTGGTCACCCGCGCCGAGCGCTGGCGCATGGAGGTGATGGGCGGCCGCGACGGCGTGCGCGTGATCAACGACGCCTACAACGCCAGCCCCGATTCCATGGCCGCGGCCCTCAAGACGATCGCCCTCATCGCCACGCCCGAGCAGCGCACCACCGCGGTGCTCGGCGAGATGAGCGAACTCGGCCCGTACTCCGTCGAGGAGCACGACCGCATCGGCCGCATGGTGGTGCGGTTCAACATCCACCGCCTGATCGTGGTGGGCGAGGGCGCCCGCGCCATCCACCTGGCCGCGGAGCACGAGGGCTCGTGGGGCGGGGAGGCGATCTTCGTCGAGACCGCCGACGAGGCCTACGCCCTGATCGAGGCCGACACCCGGCCCGACGACCTGATCCTGGTGAAGTCGTCGAACTCGGCCGGCCTCCGGTTCCTCGGCGACCGCATCGCGGAGGCCCATTCTCTGGGAGGGGAGACGGCATGATCACCCTGCTCGCCTCGGCCTCGCTCTCACTGGCGTTCTCGCTCTTTCTGACTCCGGTGTTCATCCGCATCTTCAAGCGCCTCGCCTGGGGCCAGTTCATCAACGTCGACACCCCGGATGCGCACCACGTGAAGCGCGGAACGCCCACCATGGGCGGCATCGTCATCCTGCTCGCGGTGCTCTTCGGCTACTTCGTGTCGGCCCTGCTGACGCGCGAGCCGCCCACGATCTCCGGCCTCCTCGTGCTGTTCCTCATGACGGGGCTCGGAGTGGTCGGCTTCATCGACGACTTCATGAAGGTGCACAAGGAACGCAGCCTCGGGTTGAGCCCGGTGGCGAAGATCGTGGGCCAGGTGATCGTGGGCATCGTCTTCGCGCTGCTCGCGATCCAGTTCCCCAACAAACAGGGCGAGACGCCGGCCTCCACGCAGATCTCGTTCATCCGCGATCTGCCCTTCGACTTCCTCTCCTGGGGCCTGGTGTTCGGCATCATCGCCTTCGTGGTGTGGATCTGCCTCATCGTCATGACCACGTCGAACGCCGTGAACCTCACCGACGGGCTCGACGGGCTCGCACCCGGGTCGAGCATCCTGGCCATCGGCTCTTTCGTGATCATCGGGTTCTGGCAGTTCAACCAGAGCTGCGCCAACGTCACGCTCGACACCGACGTGCTCGACAAGTGCTACGACGTGCGTGACCCGCTCGACCTGGCGGTGGTGGCCGCCACGATCGTCGGCGCCCTGATCGGCTTCCTCTGGTGGAACACCAACCCGGCGAAGATCTTCCTCGGCGACACCGGCTCGCTCGCGCTCGGCGGCGCGCTGGCGGCTCTCGCCATCCTCGCCCGCACCGAACTGCTGCTCATCCTGATCGGCGGCATCTTCGTGATCGTGGCCGGCCAGGTGGCCGTGCAGCTCACCTACTTTAAGCTCACCAAGGGCAAACGCATCTGGCGGGCCAGCCCCCTGCATCACCACTTCGAGATGAAGGGCTGGGCCGAGGTCACCATCGTGGTGCGCTTCTGGATCATCGCGGGGCTGTTCGTGGCCGGTGCGGTGGGCTCGTTCTATCTCGAGTGGCTCTCGCGATGACGGATGCCTCGGCCTCCGCTTCCTCGCGCCCCGACACTCTGACCAGCTGGCACGCCGACTGGTCGGGTCTCCGGGTGGCCGTGCTCGGTCTCGGCGTCACCGGGTTCTCGGTGGCCGACACGCTCACCGAGCTCGGCGCATCCGTTCTCGTCGTGGCCGCCGGTGCGAAGAAGGAATACGCCGATCTGGTGCCCGTGATCGGCGCCCGCCACGTGCTCGCCCCCGCAGGCGAGATCCCGGCCGAGCTCGCCGACTTCGAACCGGAGCTCGTGGTGGCTTCACCCGGCTACCACCCCGACGACGCGCTGATCGTCTGGGCCGAAGCGGCCGGTACGCCCGTATGGGGCGATGTGGAGCTGGCCTGGCGCCTGCGCGACAAGGTGGTGCGGCCGGATGGCCGGCCCGCCGACTGGATCGCCGTCACCGGCACCAACGGCAAGACCACCACCGTGCAGCTCACCGCGTCGATGCTGCTCGCCGGAGGCCTCCGGGTGGCGCCCTGCGGCAACATCGGCATCCCGGTGCTCGACGCCATCCGCGACCCGCAGGGCTTCGACGTGCTGGTGGTGGAGCTCTCGAGCTACCAGTTGCACTCCACCTCGAGCATGTCGCCCTGGGCCTCCGTGGTGCTGAACGTGGCCGACGACCACCTCGACTGGCACGGCTCCTTCGAGGCCTACGCCGCCGCGAAGGCGCGCGTCTACACGAACACGCGGGTCGCCTGCGTCTACAACAAGGGCGACGAGCTCACCATGCGCATGGTGGAGGACGCCGACGTGATCGAGGGCGCCCGCGCCGTGGGCTTCGGGCTGGGCGTTCCCGGCCCGAGCGACTTCGGCGTGGTGGACGGCATCCTCTGCGACCGCGCCTTCCTCGACGACCGGCGCGACTCGGCTCTCGAGATCGTGACCGTCGACGAACTCCGGATGCGCGGACTCGCCGCCCCGCACACCGTCGCCGATGTGCTGGCCGCCAGCGCCCTCGCCCGCAGCTACGGCGCGCCCATCGAGGCCATCCGTGCCGCCCTGGCGTCGTTCACGCTCGACCGGCACCGCATCGAGCACGTGGTGACTGCCGGGGGAGTGACCTGGGTCGACGACTCGAAGGCCACGAATCCGCACGCCGCGGCCGCGTCGTTGCGCGCCTACCCGTCGATCGTGTGGGTGGTCGGGGGGCTCTTGAAGGGCGTCGACATCGATCCGCTGGTGCAGGCATCCGTCGGCGACGAGGGCGGCCGGGTGCGTGCCGTGGTGGTGATCGGAGTCGACCGTTCGGAAGTGGTCGCATCCATCCAGCGACACGCGCCGGAGCTGCCGCTGTTCGAGGTCGACGACGAAGAGACTAGTGACGTAATGTCCGCAGCGGTCGCCTTGGCGGCCGCGGCGGCCCGGCCCGGAGACGTGGTGCTGTTGGCACCGGCGGCGGCGTCGATGGACCAGTTCGCAGACTATGCCGACCGAGGAACGCGTTTCGCGGAGGCGGTGCGGAAGCACGTGGGAGGTAGTGATGGTGACGACACCCTCCCGGAGCCTCCCCCGATTCGGCCGTAGACCGAGCAGTTCGGAACGCACGGCCAGCGGCACCCAGTCGGCCCGCATCTCGCTCGGCCAGGTGTTCACCGCCGAGTCGAGCAACTACTTCCTGCTGCTCGGCACCACGCTCTTCCTGGTGCTGCTCGGCCTCGTGATGGTGCTCTCGTCGAGCTCGATCGACTCCTTCACCGAACGCCAGGGCTTCTTCGGGGTGTTCTGGAAGCAGGGGCTCTTTGCACTCATCGGCATCCCGCTCATGCTCGTGGTCTCGCGGCTGCCGATCCGCTTCTTCAAACGCTGGGCGTGGCTCGCCATCTTCGTGGCCGTCGGCGTGCAGCTGCTCGTGTTCACACCGCTCGGCGACGAGGTCGGCGGCAACCTCAACTGGATCGCCATCGGCAGCTACACCTTCCAGCCCTCCGAACTCGTGAAGCTCGCGCTGGTGATCTGGATGGGCGCCATCCTGGCCAAGAAGGAGGCGCTGCTCGGCAAGCTCGGGCACGTCGCCATCCCGATCCTCCCGGTCGCCGGCGGTGCCATCCTGCTGGTGCTGCTCGGCGGCGACCTCGGAACCGTGATGATCATGGCCGGCCTCGTGTTCGGCGCCCTGTTCTTCGCCGGCATCAAGCTCCGGATGCTGGTGCTGCCGGTGATCGCCGGCGCCCTGATCGCCATCGTGGTCGCTTTCTCGAGCGAGAGCCGCACCACCCGCATCATGTCGTTCTTCAACGGATCGGGTTCCGACTACCAGGGCACCGACTGGCAGGCCCAGCACGGCGAGTGGGCGCTTGCGGGCGGAGGCATCTTCGGGGTGGGCCTCGGCAACTCCAAGGCGAAGTGGTCGTGGCTGCCCGCGGCCGACAACGACTACATCTTCGCGATCATCGGCGAAGAACTCGGGCTCGTGGGCGCGATCGTGGTGCTGCTGCTGTTCATCGCGCTGGCCATCGCGTTCATCCGCATCATCCGCTCGTCGAACGACATGTTCTCGAAGGTCGTGACCGGTGCGGTGATGGTGTGGCTGATCGGCCAGGCGTTCGTGAACATCGCCGTGGTGCTGGGGGTGCTGCCGGTGCTCGGCGTGCCGTTGCCCTTGATATCGTCGGGCGGCTCCGCCCTGCTCACGACCCTGGCGGCGATCGGCATCGTGCTCTCCATCGCGCGCGAGAACGCCCTCACGAGCGCCTCCGAGAGCACGCGGCGGCGATGACCAGGTATCTGCTCGCCGGAGGCGGCACGGCGGGACACGTGAACCCGCTGCTCGCCACGGCCGATGAACTGCGCCGCCGCGACCCCTCGGCCGAGATCATCGTGCTGGGCACCGCCGAGGGACTCGAGGCCCGGCTCGTTCCGGAGCGCGGCTACGAACTGCTGACCATACCCAAGCTGCCGTTCCCGAGGCGGCCGAACGGCGCCGCACTGCGCTTTCCCGGTGCGTTCCGGCGCACGATCGCCTCGGTGACCGACATCATCCGGTCGCGCGGTGTCGATGTGGTGGTGGGGTTCGGAGGCTATGCGTCGGCGCCCGGCTATCTGGCGGCGCGGCGCGCACGGGTGCCCTTCGTCATCCATGAGGGCAACGCGAAGCCCGGTCTCGCCAACCGGCTCGGCGCGCGCTACACGACCTGGGTCGGCGTGAGCTTCGCGGCCACGCCGCTGCGGCACGCCGTGCTCACGGGGATGCCGTTGCGCGCGGAGGTCACGGCACTGGCCGATCCCGCGGCGCGGAGGGCAGCGGCCACGGCCGCCCACGAGTTCTTCGGCCTCGACGCCTCGCGCCCGACCCTGCTGGTGACGGGCGGGTCGCTCGGTGCCCGCCGCATCAACGCCACCGTGCATGCCTCCGCGCTGGCCGTGCTCCACGCCGGCTGGAACGTGCTGCACATCGCGGGCAACCGCTCCGAGGTCGATGACCCGGAGCTCCCCGGCTACGTCTTCCTCGAGTACTGCGACCGGATGGATCTCGCCCTCGCCGTGGCCGACTTCGCCATCTCGCGCGCCGGATCGTCGACGCTCTCCGAGTTCGCGGTGGTCGGCGTGCCGGGCGTGCTCGTTCCCTATCCCGTAGGCAACGGCGAACAGCGCTACAACGCGCGCGACCTCGTCGACGCGGGAGGCGCCATCCTGGTGACGGATGCCGAGTTCCTGCCGGCCTGGGTCGACCGCGAAGTCGTTCCGCTGCTGGCGGACACGGAGCGCATCACGGGCATGAAGACGGCTGCCCGGAGCGTTGGCATCCCCGACGCGGCAGCCCGTCTCGTCGCCCTGATCGAGAAGTCCCTGAACGAGGGGGCGTCGGCGTGAGCGTAACGTTGTGTCGGTCTGTTGTCGCTGAAAAGAGTGTGAACCCGTGATCAAGCCCGACCTCTCGATCGAGATTCCCGAAACCCTCGGCGCCGTGCATTTCGTCGGCATCGGCGGCGCCGGCATGAGCGGAATCGCGCGCCTGTTCAAGGCATCCGGCCTCACCGTCACCGGCTCCGACCGCAGCGACTCGAAGACCGCGGCGAAACTGCGGGCCCTGGACATCCCGGTGACCGTCGGGCACGACGCCGCGAACATCGGTGACGCCGACACGCTCGTGGTGACGAGTGCGCTCTGGGCCGACAACCCCGAGTACCTTGCCGCCCAGGAACGCGGGCTGACCATCCTGCACCGCTCGCAGGCACTGGCCTGGCTGGTGAACAAGCAACGCCTCATCGCCGTGGCCGGGGCGCACGGCAAGACCACCTCGACCGGCATGATCGTGACCGCGTTGCTCGAACTCGAGCAGGAGCCCTCGTTCGTGAACGGCGGCGTCATCTCCGAGCTCGGCACGAGCTCCGCCCTCGGCGACGGCGGGATCTTCGTGGTGGAGGCCGACGAATCCGACGGTTCCTTCCTGCTCTACGACACGGCAGTGGCGCTGATCACGAACGTCGACCCCGACCACCTCGACCACTACGGCTCGGTGGAAGCGGTGGAGGATGCCTTCGTGCGGTTCGCCGACGCGGCCTCCGAGTTCGTCGTGATCTCCTCCGACGACGCGGGAGCGCTCCGCGTGTCGTCGCGGGTCTCCCACCCGCGGGTGCTGACCTTCGGCGAGGCGCCCGACGCCGACTTCCGGGTGCACTCGATCGACACCTCCGGCCCGGTGCGCTACGTCATCGAGCACGAGCGCGTGAGCTACCCGGGCGTGCTGCGCGTGCCCGGTCACCACAACGCCATCAACGCCGCCGGCGCCGTGGCCGTGCTGGTGGGGCTCGGTTTCGCTCCGGATGCGGCCATCGCCGCCGTGGGATCGTTCGGCGGCACCGGCCGCCGTTTCGAACTGCACGGCACGGTCGGCGGCGTGAGCGTCTACGACGACTACGCGCACCACCCCACCGAGGTCGAGGCGGCGCTCACGGCGGCGCGCACGGTGGTGGGCGAGGGGCGCATCATCGCCGTGCACCAGCCGCACCTCTACAGCCGCACCCAGCTGATGGCGGGGGAGTTCGCCGAGACGCTCGAGCGCACCGCCGACTTCACCATCGTGCTCGACGTGTGCGGGGCACGCGAAGACCCCGTCCCGGGCGTGACCGGCGAGACCGTCTCCTCGCGGTTCGCCGACCCGTCGCACGTGGCCTACATCGACGACTGGCAGCGCGCTGCCGACTTCATGGCGTCGTATGCCCAGCCCGGAGACTTCGTGATCACCCTCGGCTGCGGCGACGTGAACCTCATCGTGCCGCAGCTGCTCGATTCGCTCGAGCAGGCCTCGGCCTCGTCGTCCTCCCGTGCGGGTGCGGGAGGAGAGTGAAGCGACCACCGGGCATCACGCCGCCTCCACCGCCGCCGCCGGTCGACCCTCCGGCCCCGGGCGGCCGATCGTCGCGCGGCACGCCGAAGAAGCGCCGTGCCGCCCCCGATGCAGCGGGTGGGGATGCGGCGAGCACCGAAGTGCCCCCCGCAGGTGCGCGAGCGCGGTCGGCGTCCGGCACGGACCGGCCCCGGCCCGCGGCGTCACGCGGCCGAGCGCCGGTGACCGTGCGCGACGCCGAGACGGCTCCCCTCGATCCACTGCCCCGCTCGATCCGCCCGGCCGCGGATTCCTCTCGTGCCGCCGCGCCGTCGGACGAAGGGCTCGCATCGCCGCGAGCCGATCAGCCGACGCCGCCCGCACGTCCGTCCCGCCGTGCGTCGGGCGGCACGCCGTGGTGGACCACGCCGGCGTCGTCGCCTGCCGGCCTGCCGCCATCCGGGCCGCCCGTCGCATCGGCCGACCAGAACGCCACGGTGCCGCTCGGCAAGAAGGCCGGCCGTAAGCCCCGCAAGCCGGTCGACGAGAACGCCATCGCGCCGCTCGCCGGCAAACCCGGGCGCACAGCGCCCCGCAAGCCGGTCGACCAGAACGCGACCACACCCCTCGGCGGGTCGTCGCGCTCGGCCGGCTCGGTTGTCGCCGGTGCGGGCTCCGCCGCCAGCACGAACTCCTCCGCCACCAGCACCTCGCTGCCGCGTCCGACCTCGACGGGGCGTGCGGAGAAGGCGCCGGCACGTGCCCAGTCGACGCTGCGGGCGGCCGTCCGAGAACGCCGGCGGTACGAGAAGTCGGAAGCGCGGCGCTTCACGCAGCGGTCGCGCCGCCGCCGCATGGCCTGGCTGATCTCCGGCGCATCCGTCGCCGCCCTCGTGGTCGTGGTGCTGCTCGCCGCCTACTCACCGCTCCTGGCGGTGCGCACGGTCGCCGTCGAAGGGCTCAGCCGTCTCGACCCGGCGACGGTCACCACGGCGCTCGACGATCAGCTCGGCCGCCCGCTCGCCCTGGTCGACTACGGTGCGATCGAGCGCGACCTGGCGCAGTTCTCCTACATCGAGTCGTACTCCGTCGAGGCCCGCCCGCCCGACACGCTGGCGGTGCGGATCGTCGAGCGTCGCCCGGTGGCGCAGCTGCAGACCGATGCGGGCTTCAACCTCATCGACGCCGCGGGCGTGACCGTGCAGCAGTCGCCGGAGCGCATCGCCGGGTTCCCCGTGCTCGATCTCACCGGCACCGAGATCGGCAGTCCGGGCTTCCGGGCGGCCGCGGCAGTGCTGATGTCGCTCCCGGACGCCCTGATCACGCAGGTCGACCGCATCAGCGGCACCACCCCCGACAGCGTCACCATGGTGTTCACGGGCGCCGGTCAGCGTGTGGTCTGGGGCGATGCCGAGGACTCCGACCTGAAGGCGCGCATCCTGGAGCGGCTGATCGCCACTCAGGACCCGTCGCTGCCGGTGGAGTACGACGTCTCCAGCCCGCAGAGCCCCGTGATCCGCTGAACACCCCCATCGACCCGTCAGTTCGTGCCGCTATGGAGCGCCCAAAGCGGCACGAACTGACGGGTCGATGTGGGAAGCAATCGCGACACGCGGCGCGGCGTCGTGGGCCGCCCGGGTATCGTCACCTAGGTTCATTTCTAGGAAATACATACTCGGAATAACTTTAACTTTCAAGTTGAACTTTAAGGTTTCAGACCCTTGAAGACCAGCGGAGGCCGGACGTGACTTCAAACCAGAACTACCTAGCCGTAATCAAGGTCGTCGGCATCGGCGGCGGCGGCGTGAACGCCGTGAACCGCATGATCGAGCTCGGTCTTCGCGGAGTCGAATTCATCGCCATCAACACGGACGCTCAGGCGCTGCTGATGAGCGACGCCGACGTGAAGCTCGACGTCGGTCGCGAGATCACCCGCGGGCTCGGCGCCGGAGCCGACCCCGAGGTGGGTCGCCGCGCCGCCGAAGACCATGCCGAGGAGATCGAAGAGGCCCTCGCCGGCGCCGACATGGTGTTCGTGACCGCGGGTGAGGGTGGCGGAACCGGAACCGGTGGCGCCCCCGTGGTGGCCCGCATCGCGAAGTCGATCGGCGCGTTGACGATCGGTGTCGTCACCAAGCCCTTCGGCTTCGAGGGCAAGCGCCGAGCGGCTCAGGCCGAAGACGGCGTGGCCACGCTGAAGAACGAGGTCGACACCCTCATCGTGGTGCCCAACGACCGCCTGCTCGAGATCAGCGACCGCGGCATCAGCATGCTCGAGGCCTTCTCCACGGCCGATCAGGTACTGCTGGCCGGTGTTCAGGGCATCACCGACCTCATCACCACCCCTGGACTCATCAACCTCGACTTCGCCGACGTGAAGTCGGTCATGCAGGGGGCAGGATCGGCCCTCATGGGCATCGGTTCGTCGCGGGGAGCCGACCGCGCCATCAAGGCGGCCGAGCTGGCGGTGGCGAGCCCGCTGCTCGAGGCCTCCATCGACGGCGCACACGGCGTGCTGCTCTCCATCCAGGGCGGATCGAACCTCGGCATCTTCGAGATCAACGACGCCGCCAAACTGGTGCAGGATGCCGTTCACCCGGAGGCCAACATCATCTTCGGCGCCGTGATCGACGACACCCTCGGCGACGAGGTGCGCGTCACGGTGATCGCGGCCGGCTTCGACGGTGGAGATCCCAATCCCCAGGTCGCCGGGGACACCCGTCGCGGCGGCTTCGTCGCGGCGAAGGAGGAGAGCGACCCATTCGGTCGCGGAGGCGCCGCCACGGCGACGCTCCGCCGCGAGCAGAAGACCGAGGCCGCCGAAGAGACTCCCGTGCCCCAGCAGCAGAGCTGGTCGTCGCCGGCGAGCGACCTCGGGCTCACCGGCACGGTCGCCCTCGACCCGGCTTCCGAAGACGACGACGCCGACCTGGACGTCCCCGACTTCCTGAAGTAGACCGCCGGTGACCGAGCTCCCGGGCGGCCCGTCGCTCGCCGAGCGCCTGACCGAGGTGACCGGCCGGATCGCCGACGCCGCCCGCGAGGCGGGCCGCGATCCGGCCGATCTCACCACGATCGTCGTGACGAAGTTCCACCCCGCCTCCCTGGTGCGTGACCTCCACGCCCTCGGGGTGCGCGATTTCGGTGAGAACCGGCACCAGGAGGCGCGGGAGAAGGCGGCCGAGCTCGCCGATCTCGACCTCAGCTGGCACTTCATCGGGCAATTGCAGACCAAGAAGGCGCGCCAGGTGCGCGACTACGCCCGCGTCATCCACTCGATCGACCGCGAACCCCTCGTGGCGGCGCTGGCAGCGGGCTCGCCGCCGCTCGACGTCTTCCTGCAGGTCAACCTCACCGACGACCCCGAACGCGGGGGAGCGCGGCCCGTGGAGGTGCCGGCCCTCGCCGACGCGATCGCCGCGGCCGAGGGGCTGCGGCTCCTGGGTGTGATGGGCGTCGCCCCGCTGGATGAAGAGCCCCGTGCCGCCTTCGCGCGCCTTCGGGAGCTCGGCGAGGCCGTCGCGCGGGCGGTGCCGGGTGCGACCGCGATGTCCGCCGGGATGTCGCACGACTTCCGCGAAGCGATCGCCGAAGGCGCGACACACCTCCGCATCGGCACCGCAATCACGGGAAACCGGCCCGTGCGCGTTTAATCTCGGGGGTAGGAAAAGTTACCGCTACCGGAGGTTCGCATGGCAAACCCACTGCGCAAGACCATGGTTTACCTGGGTCTCGCCGACGAAGAACTCGAATACGACGAGGCGCCCGCTCAGGCCGCGCCCGTGGCTCCTGTGCCGCATCCGCACCCTCAGGCGACCGTCTCCCAGGCGCCCGCCGCGAACCGCGCTCCGGTCACGCCGCTCCGCAAGACCTCGCACACGAAGAATGTGGCTCCTGCTGAAATGAATGAGATCCTCACCGTCCACCCCAAGCAGTACAAGGACGCCCAGGTCATCGCCGAGAACTTCCGCGAAGGCATCCCGGTCATCATCAACCTGTCGCAGATGACGGATGCCGACGCGCGCCGTCTGATCGACTTCGCCGGCGGCCTCTCGCAGGGCCTCTACGGCAAGATCGAGCGCGTCACGAGCAAGGTCTTCCTGCTCTCGCCGTCGCACGTCTCGGTCTCCGGAGACGCCGGTGGCGAGGCTCGCGCAGAATCTTCCTTCTTCGTCCAGTCATAATTGCTGAGTGGGTTCACTCGTCATCATCATCGCGACCGTCGTCTATTTCGCGCTGCTGCTGTACTTCTTCCTGATGTGGGGCCGGTTCATCCTGGACCTCGTCCGGACGGTTCGCCGTGACTGGCGGCCGGCCGGGGCCCTCCTCGTGCTCGCCGAGGTGACCTACACGGTCACCGACCCGCCGATTCGGTTCTTCCGGCGCGTGATCCCACCCCTCCGAGTGGGCTCGATCGCCCTGGATTTCGGGTGGAGCATCGTGATGCTCATCGTCATCATCGCGCTCTCGGTGGCCGGTTTCGTGCGCTCGCAATAGGGTGCCCATGTATCCTGAACACAACGGCTCCTCAAACTGATCGCCCCGTTCACGGGACGTTCGTCGGGAATGTTGCTACGGTTAGCAACGCGTTATCACTGTTGTCAAAGCAATAAGGGTGGAAAACCATGGCGTTAACTCCGGAAGATGTTGTTAACAAGAGATTTTCTCAGACCAAGTTCCGTGAAGGTTACGACCAGGACGAGGTGGATGACTTCCTCGACGAGGTCGTCGTCGAGCTTCGCCGTCTGACACAGGAGAACGAGGAGCTGAAGGCTCAGCTCGAGACCGGTGGCGCCCCCGTGGCCGCCGTCGCTGCGCCGGTCGAGGCCGCCGCGGTCGTCGAAGAGGTCGTCGAGGCACCCGCCCCCGTCGCCGAGGTTCCGGCGCCCGTCGCCGCCACCACGGGTTCCGACATCGAAGACGAGGCCGGCTCCACCACGAACCTCCTGCAGCTGGCGCGCCGCCTGCACGACGAGCACGTGAAGGAAGGCGCCGACAAGCGCGACGCCCTCATCGCGGAGGGTCACGCGACCGCCGCCCGCATCGTGGCCGAGGCCGAGACCAAGCAGCGCAACGAGCTGGCTCGCCTCAACCAGGAGAAGGCCGGCATCGAGCACCGCATCGACGAGCTGCGCACCTTCGAGAAGGACTACCGTGCGGGTCTGAAGACCTACATCGAAGACCAGCTGAAGGATCTCACGTCGTCGAGCGTCGACAGCGAGAAGAGCCCGTCGTCGAGCTTCAGCGGTTTTGGCGGATAGGGAACGTTCGAGAGTTCGTCCCCGGGTCCTGATCGTCCTGGCGGCCGTCGCAGCAGCGTCGATCGCCCTCGATCAGATCACGAAGCTTCTGGTCGTACAGAATCTTGAATTGGGTGAGGTCGTCCCGGTCGTGGGCGACCTCATCCAATTTCACTTTGTGAAGAACTCCGGTGCCGCGTTCTCGATCGGAAACGCGTACACCTGGATCTTCTCGATCCTCGCCGCCGCCGTCACCGTCTTCATCGTCTGGTTCGCGCGGCGCATCCGCTCGCTCGCGTGGGCCGTGGTGTTCGGCCTGCTGCTCGGCGGAACGATCGGCAACCTGATCGACCGGCTGTTCAAGGAGCCCGGCTTCGGTGTCGGGCACGTGATCGACTTCATCACCATTCCGCTGCTGCCGGCCATCTTCAACCTCGCCGACGTGTCGATCACCGCGGCGATGGTGCTGTTCCTCATCCTCACCATCCGCGGCATCGGCCTCGACGGCAAGCGTCACGTGGTGCAGAAACAGAGCGAGCAGGATGCCGACGCCGACGACACCGTGGTGGGCCCCGGCAACGACAACCGCGAGCAGGTCTGATGGAATCGCGCACCCTTCCCGTTCCCGACGGTCTCGACGGAGTCCGTGTGGATGCCGGTATCGCCAAGCTCCTCGGATTCTCCCGCACCTTCGCCGCCGAGGTCGTCGACGCCGGGGGAGTGACGGTCGACGGACGCACGGTCGGCAAGTCGGACAAGCTGCGCCGCGACACCTGGCTCTCGGTCGAGTGGTCGCCCCGCGAGGAGCCGCAGATCGTGCCCGTGATCGTGCCCGAACTGACCGTGGTCTACGACGACGACAGCATCATCGTGGTGGACAAGCCCGTCGGCGTGGCCGCGCATCCGTCGGTCGGCTGGGACGGCCCCACCGTGCTCGGCGCCTTGGCCGGGGCCGGATATCGCATCGCGACGAGCGGCGCTGCCGAGCGGGCGGGCATCGTGCACCGGCTGGATGCCGGCACCAGCGGACTGATGGTCGTCGCGAAGTCGGAGGCGGCCTACACCTGGCTGAAGCGCGCATTCCACGACCGCGAGGTCGACAAGATCTACCACGCGCTCGTGCAGGGCCATCCGGATCCGTTCGCCGGCACGATCGATGCACCCATCGGGCGGCATCCGAAGTCGGACTGGAAGTTCGCGGTCACCGCCGCGGGCAAGCCGTCGGTCACGCACTACGAGACGCTCGAAGCCTTCCGGGCGGCGACGCTCCTGGAGGTGCACCTCGAGACGGGGCGCACGCATCAGATCCGGGTGCACATGGCGGCGCAGCGGCATCCATGCTGCGGCGACACGATGTACGGCGCCGACCCCGTGCTCTCGGCTCGACTGGGGCTGACGCGGCAGTGGCTGCACGCGATGCGACTGGGGTTCGTGCATCCGGAGACACGCGAGTACGTCTCGTTCGAGAGCCACTACCCGGCCGACCTGCAGCACGCCCTCGACGTCGTCGCGGCCGACTGAGACGCTCCGCCACCGGCGAGACGCGTCAGCGTCCCCGCTCCGGCGCCTGGAGGGGGATCGAACACACGACCGCGCCGCCCGGAGCGGAGCGGTCGATCGTGACCGTCCCGTGGTGCCGGCGGGTGATCTCGGCCACGATGGCGAGGCCCAGCCCGTAATGACGGATGCCGCCGGCCGAGGAGGGCTCGGTGGCTCGGCCGCTGGCGAAACGCTCGAACGCATTCGCGGCGATCTCGGGGGCGAAGCCTGTCCCGTCGTCGTCGACGCGCACGACGGCCAGGGCTCCCGTCGCCCGGACATCCACCTCGACGGCTCCGCGCGCATGGTCGAGCGCGTTTGTCGCCAGCGCGATGACGAGCCGGAGGAGTGCGGCTCGCGACCCGGCGACGAGCACCGGTGCGGTGCTGCCGGATCGGCGCAGAACGATCCCACGGGCGAGAGCGTCGTCACGGAGCAACGAGACGGCCTCGTCGGCGACGGCCGCGACATCCACCGTCACCGGTTCGGCGACGCTCCGCGGGTCGGCGGCGATGAGCAGATCGTCGAGGATCTCGGTGAGCGCGCGGGTGTCGGTCACGATCTCGTCGACGGATGCGGTCACATCGGCCGGCAGGCCCGACCGGCCCCGCCGCTGGAGCAGCTGGGCCCGAGTGCTCAGCAGCGTGAGCGGGGTGCGCAGCTCGTGGCTGGCGTCGGCCACGAACCGGCGCTGCAGCGCGAGCGCCTCGGCGAGCGGGCGGATCGCGCGTCGGGCCATCAGATAGGCCGCGACGAAGGCGAGCACGGCGGCCACGGCGGCGGCGATCAGCAGTGCGGTGACGAGCCGCGTGAGTTCCTCGGCGCTCTCGTGCTGATCGACGGCCACCTGCACGACACGATCGTGGTTGCGATCGGCGGTCGACGAGGTGGTGAGCAGGAGGTAGCTCCGCCCGTCGACGGTGCGCTCCGAGCGCACGTCGCTCCCACCGGCGGCCACCGACTGGATCGCGGCGGTGTCGAGGAGCGCGGCCGGCATCCCCGGCGGTGTGACGACCTGTCCACCCGTGTGTCCGTCGACGATCGTGACGTAGGTGCCCTCGGGTGCATCCTCGGGGGAATCGATCTGGGTGGCCGCCTCGAGCGCCCGTTCGCTCGATTCCGCGATGCTGTTGGCCACGATGGCGAACACGATGCCGCCGACCACGGCGAGCAGGATCAAGACGAGGCCGGTGAACTGCGCGGTGAGGCGCAGCGCGGCTCCACGGAGGTCGTCGTCCGGCCGGCGACCGCGCGACCTCCGCACCGAACGGGCCGCGGTCACGGCAGCGGTCCGAGACGGTAGCCGATCCCGCGCACCGTCGTGATGGTCTGCCGGCCGAGCTTCTTGCGCAGGTAGTGCACGTAGGTGTCGACCACGCCGGGGTCGTCGGCGTCGGGGAAGACGGTCGCGAGCAGGTCGTCGCGTTCGAAGACCTGGGTCGGCCGGCGGGCGAGCCGTTCGAGGAGGTGGGCCTCGCGTTCGGAGAGGATGACGTTCTCACCGCCCGAGGTGGTGACGGAGCGGCCCGTGGTGTCGAGGCTCCCGTCGGGCAGGGCGAGCACGGGCACGGAACTGCGATGACGCCGCAGGAGCGCGCGGATGCGGGCGAGCAGCTCCTCGATGTCGAACGGCTTGCCGAGATAGTCCTCCGCTCCGCGGTCGAGCCCCTCCACGCGGTCGGCCGGGTTGCCCAGTGCGGAGAGCACGAGAGCGGGGGTGAGGACGCCCCGGCCGCGCAACCGGGTGAGCACGTCGAGGCCCTCGATGATCGGGAGGCCGCGGTCGAGCACGATCGCGTCGAACTCCTGGGTGAGCCCTTCGTGCAACGCCCGCTGCCCGTCGCGCGCCACCACCGTGTGGTATCCCTCGGCCGTCAGCAGCTGGTCGAGCATCTGCGCGAGGCGCGCGTCGTCCTCGACGAGCAGGATGCGGGCGTGGTCCGACATGGTCGAAGTATAGGGATCGCCGTGCCGGCCCGGGCTCATGCCGGGGCGAGTCCGGCGGAAGTCGCCAGACCCGGAGTCGCCGTCAATCGCCCCTCGGCGTCGACGATGAGCGCATCGACATCGAAGCGATCGAGCATCTCCTGGCAGCGGGCGGGTCCTCCCGACAGGATCGCCGTGGCCAACACGTCGGCGGTCACGATGTCGTCGGCCAGCACCGACACCTGCCGGAAGGTGGGCTCACCGGATGCATCGACCCGCCAGACGTGCTCGCCGCGCTCGGCTGTTCCCGAGGTCGCGAGCGCGCGGCGCGCGCCGGTGAACCCGACCCCGCAGAGCAACGCGGTCCGGTCGCCCGGGTCGACGACGCCGACGCGCCACGGAGCGCCGCGGAACGTACCCTGCGAGAGGATGTCGCCACCGGCGTTGAGCAGCCAGTGCCCCTCGCCGGCGGCATCGAGCACGCGCCCGCCGGCCTCGATCGCGGCGGCCTTGACGATGCCGGAGAGGTCGATGATCCCGTCGGGTCGATGCGGGGTGAAGGCGCCCGCCGTGCGGCGGTGCCATTCGAGCGCCTCGGCGTACATGTCGCGGAGCACGGCGCTCGACCGGTGCAGCGGCACCTCGCCGCGAGCCACGCGGCTGATCTCCGAGCCGTCGCGGTAGAGGCTGAACCGGAGGTCGAACGTGCGGAAGGCGTCTTCGACTCCGCTCAGCGTGTCGGCCGTGGGCAGGTCGCCGGGGAATCGCAGGCTGACGGTCGTGCCCATGGTGTCGAACACGTGCACGGTCATGATCAGAGCCCTGCCTGGTCGAGGGCCGACTGCAGCGAGCTCAGGTAGCCGTCGCTGGTGTAGGTGGCGCCGGACACTCCCTGCACGTTCGCCGACTGCGCGGCGAGCACCTGCTCGCGCAGCACGGGCGCCGCGCGGTTGCTGATCGACACCGACCGCGGATCCCGGTCGGTCAGGTGGAGGGCCACGACATCCGTGATGGAGCCGTTCTCGACCGTGATCTGCACCTGCACGTCGCCGAACCGGGTCGCGGCGGAGGTGCCCGTGAACGTGCCGGAGGGACCGGTCGCGGCCGGTGCCGACGTCTGCGGAGCGGTGGTCGCCGGTGCCGACGTCGCCGGGCCGGTCGTCGCCGGGGCCGACGCCTCGGGTGCGGTCGTCGTCGGTGCCGCCGGCGCGGTCGCTGCCGAGTCGACGGACGTGCCGGCCTGCCCCTGCGAGCCGAGCTGCCAGCCGACCGTGATCACGGCGGCCGAAGAGAGGATGCTCAGAGCGAGCGCGCGGGCCCTCACCAGTCGAACCTCTCGAGGTGGATCTGCTCGTCGGGCAGCCCGGCGGCGCGGGCGTCGCGGACGACCAGATCGGCCCAGGACTGCGGCCCGCAGACGTACAGGTCGGAGTGCAGCAGGTCGGGGAAGGCCGACGTGATCGTGACTCCGCGCGAGAGCGCCTCGGCCGACATCCAGGTGGCGAGTCCAGGCGGCCGGGAACCCAGCATCGTGTAGACCGCGTTGCCGCGCATGCTCCGGAGGGCGCCGATCTCGTTCCACAGGTAGCTCTGGGCAGGGTCGGTGCCGCGCAGGATGACGGTCGCCTCACCGGGCCGCAGATCGGAGTGTTCGAGCAACGACCGGATCGGGGTGATGCCGATCCCGGCCGCGATGACGGCCAGCTTCGGCGCGACCCGGTGCGCGTCGGTGAACACGCCGTAGGGCCCTTCGATCGAGACCCGGGTGCCCGGGCGTACCCGGCCGATCGCCGCGCTGCCCGAGCCGAGGTCCCGCACGGTGATCCGCGCGCTCGTCGCCGTCGGCACCGCGGAGAAGGAGATCGGATGCGCGTGCCACCAGGTGCTGCCGGTCCAGAAGCGCCAGATCGCGTACTGGCCGCCGCGGGTCTGCAGTCGATCGAGATCGCGTCCGGTGAGGTAGAGGGAGACCACGCCGGGTGCGACGCGCTCGACGCCCGCGACCCGGATGTCGTGTCGCGCGCTCCGGATGGCGGGCACCAGGAAGCGGAAGACGCCGATCGAACCGAACGCGAGCACGTAGAGCGCGATCCAGTAGATGCGCTGCGCTGTGCCGTCGGCCAGAACGCCGCCGGCGCTCAACTGGTGCGGCACGGCAGCGAGCACGGCGACATAGCTCAGCAGGTGGACGAGATGCCAGGCCTCGTAGGAGAAGCGCCGGCGCACGGCCACCACCGACGTCACGACCACCGCCACCAGCAGCCCGAGCCCGAGGTAGGCGAGTGCCATGTCGGGCCCTTGGAAGAGGCTGACCGTCTCGGCGACGACGGTGGAGCCGTCGGTCATCGCGTACCCGATGGTGAGCAGCACGCCGTGGGCGAGGATCAGGTAGAGAGCCGGCTTGCCGAGACGGCGATGGAACGCCATCGCCGTGTCCTGCCCGACGACCCGGTCGATCGCCGGGATGCGAGCGGCGAGCACGAGCATCACGAGGATCAGATCCGTGCCCACGAGCCCGGTCACGATCCCCGCCGCGGTCAGGGCGGAGGCGGTGTCGGTGATCTGAGCGAGACCGCCGTAGGCCAGCCAGAGCGAGACGGCCATGGCGACCGACGACCAGCACAGCGCGATCATCAGGTCGGCGGCACGCATCCGCCGGCGCCCGCGGATGCGGCGGGCGCGATCGACGGGATCGCGGTCTCGGCGGCGGTCGGCCAGCGGGGCGGGCGCTGTTCGTGTGGTCATCGTGGGCTCGATTCGGGAGTCGATCGGGTGTCTACCCTGTCAACGATCGTCCCGATTTCTTCCAGCTTTCTTAGCCGGAGGAGCCCCGTCGCCCTAAGCAGTGGTGAGACGCGAGGAGAGACCGCGGATGCGCTGCGCGATGAGCGCGAATGCGGCGTCGAAGGCTTCGGGGCTGCCGACGGGGGCAGGGTCGGGGATCGACCAGTGCAGGTCGTCGCGGCCGAGCATCCGTTCGTGTGCTCCGTCGCACACCGTGATGACGAGATCGTGGTCGGCATCGCGGTCGAGCACCTCGTCGACGTGGAGGGGGCGCTTCGACTCGTCGATGACGAGGCCGTGCCGGGCCGCCGCCTCCACCGCCGCCGGGTTGACATCCGCACCCGGGTCGACACCGGCCGACACCGCGGGGATGTCACTCGACTCGCGCCAGATCGCCTCGGCCAATTGCGATCGGGCCGAGTTCGCCGTGCACACGAAGATCACCCGATCCGGAACCTCGACCCGGCCCGGCGTGAGAGTGTCGAAGACCTCGGGTCGCAAGCCCATGTAGGTGCGTCGCCTGTCGAATTCCGATCGCGATCGTGACACGATCCCGGCCTTCTCCAGCACCCGCAGGTGATGGGCGACGAGGTTGGATCTGAGCTTCAGGAGAAGCTCGATCTCCGACGACGCGAGGTCGCCCAGAGTCAGCAGGTCGACGATGCGAAGGCGGGTCGCATCGGCCAACGCGGCGAAGACCGCCACTCGACGTCTCAGTTCGGTCATGATTTCGCACCCATCGAAATTGACTCAATCGCTATTGACTCAATCATGGTAGGCATGTCACCAGATGGCCCTGTGGTCCTGGTATTTCGTCAGTGGATTATCAGCCCTGCGGGCCGGATGGGGCGAAGACGTCGCCCCGGAAGAGGAGGACATCATGGGTATCGGTACAGGGATCGCATTGTTCGTGATCGGAGCCATCCTGGCGTTCGCGGTGAACATCGATCTCGGCGGAGTCGTGAACCTCTCCCTGATCGGGTACATCCTGATGGGTGCCGGCGTCGTCGTGTTCCTCATCAGCCTCGTCTTCCTGCTCCGCCGCCGCCAGTCGACGGCGACCACCCGCACCGCCGTCGACCCGGCCAGCGGCGAGCAGGTGACGCGCAGCACGCGCGACACGAACGACCCGCTGGTCTGAGCCGGATGACCTTGTCGGAGGTGACACCCGAGAGTTCGCCGAGCACCGGCGAACTCCTCGACGGGCGCTATCTCCTCGATTCGCGGATCGGGGTGGGTGGGATGGGCGTGGTGTACCGGGCGCGTGACGAGACGCTCGGGCGCACCGTCGCGGTGAAGGTCTTCCGCGATGCCGCGGCGGAGCCGGAGCGCACGTCATCCGAGACCCGTCTGCTGGCGTCACTCAACCACCCCTCGCTGGTCACCCTGTTCGACGCCCACCTGGCGGAAGGCGGCTCGAACTATCTCGTAATGGAGTACGTCGAGGGCCCGACCCTCCGCGAACGCATCGCCGAGGGGCCGCTCGCGAGCGGAGACGTCGCCGCGATGGCGCGCGATCTCGCCGAGGCGCTGCACGTCGTGCACGAGGCCGGTATCGTGCACCGGGACATCAAACCGTCGAACGTGCTCCTCCGGCGCCCGCACGTGCCGGGTGCGGAATACCGGGCGAAGCTGGCCGACTTCGGCATCGCCTACCTCGTCGACTCGACTCGGGTCACGACTCCCGGCACGCTCGTGGGAACGGCGGCCTACCTCAGCCCGGAACAGGTGCGCGGCGCCGAACCCGCACCGGCGTCCGACATCTATGCGCTCGGGCTCGTGCTGATCGAGGCTTTGACCGGGGAACGAGCGTTTCCGCAATCGGGCACGCACGAAGCAGCTCTGGCGCGGCTGTCCCGCGATCCGGTCATCCCCGGCTCGGTGGGCTACGAGTGGACGTCGCTGCTCGACGCGATGACCGCCCGGGAAGCCGCCCAGCGACCGACCGCGCTCGAGGTCGTGCTCGCGGCCGGCCGTCTCGGCGCGAAGGGGCATACTTCCGCCGACCCGACGGATGTGCTTCCCACCGCGACGGAGAGCCTTCCCAGAACCGACCCGACGGAGGTGCTTCCCACCGCGGCGACCCGGGTGCTTCCGGAGCCGGGTGGGCCGGTCATCGAACCGGTGACCGACTCCGGCCCCCTCGCCACGGGGCCTTCGCCGACGCGGCGTCGGTTGATGATCGTGTCCGCCGTCGCTCTCGTGGTCATCGTGGTCATCGTCGGACTCCTCATCTGGGCTCTCAGCACCTCGAGCCCTTCCGCCGCGCCGCCACTGCCCATCCTCGACGAACCTCTGGGCACGCATTTCCGTCAGCTCCTGGATTCGGTGACACCATGAGCCGGCGCCGACGTCAGATGCTCGTGACGATTCCGTTCGCCCTCGCGGTCGCGCTGAGCGGATGCGCGACCGGGGCACCCGCCGAGATCGCGTCGGGCACCGGCGAACTGATGCAATCGACCGTCGTTACGGCTGCTGAGCAGGCCGCGGCCGGCGATTCCGCCGGAGCGCTGGCGACCCTGGACGCACTGCAAGAACAACTCGACACGGCATCGTCGGCGGGGGACCTCTCGGCGTCGCGGGCGACAGCGATCCAGGGCGCCATCGACCAGGTGCGTTCGGACCTGCGATCCGCCCCGGAGGTTGCGCCGACGAACGCACCTGCGACCACCGACGGCTCCGGCGGCACGGAATCGGTCACCGGCGGCCCGGGGAACGGCGGAAAGAACGACAAGGGCGACGACAGGCCCGACAAGCCCGACAAGCCCGGGAAGGACAAATAGACGTCCACCGCAGGGTGGCGAAAGCGGCCGACGGCCGACATCCCCCACAAAGGAGAACCCCATGAACATCTTGCTCATCGTCATCGCGGTCATCGCGGTCATCCTGTTGTTCACCGGCGGCTTCGTGTCGTCGCTGAACTTCCTGCTCTGGGTGGGCCTGATCCTGCTCGTGCTCGCGGTCATCGTCTTCATCGTGCGGATGCTCACGGGCAACCGCCGCGTCTAGGGCACGCTCGATCGAGAGAGCCGAGGACCCATGACCGAAGGGCACCACGGCGAGACCATCGCCGCCGGGAAGTCCGAAGTCCCCGCTCGCACCCTGCTGCCGGGGCGTCAGACGCTCGGCGCTTCGCCGGCCGCCTGGCGCGGCACCCCGCCCCACGCCTGTGCCGTGTGGTGCTCGTGCAACCGGCGTTCGGCGTGCAGCGCGGGGTAGATGCCGAGGAAGACGGCCATGGGTGCGAGCAACCGCACGTCGTGGATGCCGTGGTGGGCATAGGTGCGTTCGAAGCGCTCGACGTAGTAGAGGTAGTCCTTCGGCGAGGAATCCAGGCGCCGCGCCGACATCCCCACCACCATCGCCGACACGTAGCCGACCTTGAGGCCCTTGAGCGCCAGGTGCACCGCGAGGTCGATGTCTTCGTGCATGAGGTCTTCGCGGTCGGGGCAGGTGTCGTCGCGAACAGCGAGCCAGGCCTCCTTCGTGATGGCCATGTTCGTGCCGAAGAGAAAGACGTACTTGCCGGCGAGCTTCACCTGGATCTTGCGGAAGGTGTCGTCGGCGTGGTGGCCGAAGGCGCGCATCGGCATGTCGTAGTACTCCACCGGGCCGCTGGCCGCCACGAACTCGCCCGTGGCGAAGGCCTTCTGCACCTGTTCCACCCAGTCGGGTTCGAGGGCCGAGTCGGCGTCGATCCGGCCGATCACCGTGCCGGTCGCCGCGTCGAAACCGGCGTTGCGGGTGGGGGTAATGCCCTGCTCCGCATCCTGCTCGATGAGCCGGAGGTTCGCCTCCGGGAACGCCACCTGCATCGCCTCGACGGCGGCGCGCGTGCCGTCGGTCGACTTGTTGTCGACCACGATGATCTCGTGCGCGGGCACGGTCTGTTCGATGGCCGCCACGAGGCAGTGCCGGATGCCGGACTCCTCGTTGTAGGCCGGGATCACGATCGAGACAGAGGGCAGGTTTTCGGTGGTCACGCCGCAAGTCTGGCAGAGGCCGGGCCCGTCTACCATGGAGGCAGATGCCAGACACGACTCCCGCCGAGCTTCTCGCGCAGCTGACCGATGCCGAGAAGGTCTCCCTCACGGCCGGAGCGGATTCCTGGACGACATCGGCCGTCGAGCGGCTCGGCATCCCGGCCGTGCGGCTCGGCGACGGGCCGCACGGGGTGCGGAAGCCGCACGACGGATCGGGTATGTCGATGTTCGCCTCGCATCCGGCCACCTGTTTCCCCACGGCGGCTGCCCTGGGGTCGAGTTGGGACCCGGCCCTCGTGCGCCGGGTGGGTGAGGCTCTCGGTCGCGAAGCCGCGGGACACGGGATCGCGGTGCTGCTCGGTCCCGGCGTCAACCTCAAACGGACGCCCGTGGGTGGCCGTAACTTCGAGTACTTCTCCGAAGACCCGCACCTCTCGGCGCGGATGGGCGCCGCCTGGGTGAGCGGGGTGCAGAGCACCGGCATCGGGGCCTCGCTCAAGCACTTCGCCGCCAACAACACCGAGCAGCGCCGGTACGGCATCGACGCGGTGGTCGACGAGCGTGCTCTCCGGGAGCTGTATCTCGCGAGCTTCGAATCCGTCGTCATCGAGGAGCGGCCGGCCACCGTGATGGCCGCCTACAACCAGCTGAACGGGTCGCATTGCACCGAGAACGGCCGACTGCTGAACGAGGTGCTGCGCGGGGAATGGGGCTTCGAGGGTCTCGTGGTCTCCGACTGGGGCGCGGCCTGGGATCGCACGCTGTCGATCCCGGCCGGCAACGATCTCGCGATGCCGGGACTCGGCGTTCGCGACGACCGGTACGTGCTCGACGCGCTGCGGGCCGGGACGCTGTCGCGGGAGGCGCTCGATGCTTCGGTGGAGCGCATCCTGGCCCTGGTGGAGCGGCACGCGGATGCGGCGACCGCTCCGGTCGACCCGCCCGACCTCGACGCCCATCACCGACTCGCTCGCGAGGCGTCGGCCGCCGGCACCGTGCTGCTGAAGAACGACGACGAGACGCTTCCGCTCCGGCCGGGCAGCCGGGTCGCGGTGATCGGGGCATTCGCGTCCGACCCCCGATTCCAGGGCGCCGGCAGTTCGCACGTGGTGCCGACGCGGGTCGACACGTTGCTCTCCTCGCTCACCTCCATGCTGGGGCCCGACGCCGTGACCTCCGCTCCGGGCTACGACCTGACGCACCACGAGTCGACGCCGGCCCAGCTCGCCGAGGCGCAGGCGGCGGCGCGGGCAGCGGATGTCGCGGTGGTGGTGATCGGCCTGCCCGAGGTCTTCGAGACCGAAGGGGTCGACCGCACGCACCTGCGACTTCCGGATTCGCACGATCGTCTCGTCGAGGCGGTGGCCGCGGTCAATCCGAACACGGTCGTGGTGCTGCAGAACGGGTCGCCCGCCGAGCTGCCGTGGCGGCAGAAGGTGCCGGCGATCGTGGAGGGCTACCTCGGCGGACAGGCCTCGGGCAGTGCGATGGCCGAGGTGCTGCTCGGCGAGGCGGAGCCCGGCGGGCGGCTCGCGGAGACCTTTCCGCGCACGTACGCCGCGCATCCGGTGTCCCGTCTGCCGAACGGACCGGCCACGGCCGAGTACCGCGAGAGCCTCTACGTGGGCTACCGCTACTTCGACAGTGTGGGGGCGGAGGTCGCGTTCCCCTTCGGGCACGGGCTCTCGTACACGAGCTTCGTATGGTCGGATGTCGCGGTCGCGGTGTCGCCCGGCGGTGACGAGGTCTCGGTGCAGCTGGTGGTCACGAACACGGGCTCTCGGGCGGGCTCGGACGTGGTGCAGGTGTACGTGCACGATGTCGAGTCGAGCGTGTTCCGGCCCGAGCAGGAACTGCGGGGGTTCGCGAAGGTGTCGCTCGAACCGGGCGCCGACACACGGGTGAGCATCCGCCTACCTCGGCGGGCGTTCTCCTACTGGAACACGGTGTCGCAGGGGTGGGTTCTCGAGCCGGGGCTCTTCGAGATCCGGGTGGGGCGTTCGTCGCGCGACATCCTGTGGCAGGGCGGCGTGGAACTGTCGGGGGATGCGGCGGAACCCCTCCGCCACGACGAACCCGCGGCTTATCGCATTCCTTCGCAGGCACTCGGATTCCCCGCGGCCGACTTCGAGCGCCTGCTCGGGCGTCCGCTTCCGCCCAATGTCGCTGCGCTCCCGGGCTCGTACACGCTCGACACCGCGGTTCGGGACATGCAGCAGACCGTGGCCGGGCGCCTGCTCCAGCGCTACCTGGCTCGACAGGCCGTGAAGACCATCGGGGCGCCCGCCAGCGCGCCGGTCGATGCGGTGGCCGGGGAGGTCGTGGCGCAGCTGACGTTCCGCATGTTCCCCACGGTCAGCGAGGCCGCGGTCGGTCGACGCGGCGCCCTCCGCCTCCTCGCCCTCGTGAACCGTCTCGCGCGCCTGCGCCGTCGACGCCCTCGCTGAGGTCTCGTGGAACGGCGGAGCCGTCGAGGAGCGGGGTGTCAGGGCGTGAGCACGATGCGGCCGAAGACCTCTCCGGCGTCCATGCGGCGATGCGCCTCCGCGGCTCGCGCGAGCGGGAGCACGTCGTGCACCACGCTCTGCAGGTCGCCGCGGGCTGCCGACGCGAACTGCTCGGCGCGCACGCGATCGCGTTCCGGCACGGGCACGGTGTCGAGGCTGAAGGTCGCGAACGACCGGGAACGCTGGAACGACCGCAGCAGCGACATCCCGAAATCGGCCAGGGGATAGCCGGCCACGACACCGACGGAGACCAGGCGTCCGTTCGGGGCCAGCCGTTCGAGAAAGGCCGGGAGGTCCGGGCCGCCCACGATGTCGATGATCACGTCGAAGTCGGCCGGATCAGCGCCGTCGCTGCCGAGGACGCTGCCCGCGCGATCGAGCACGTGCGTCGCGCCGAGCGCTCGCAGCCGCTGCCCGCGTTCGGGTGAGGACGTCGTCACCCCGATCGCACCGGCCCCGTCCGCCGCCGCCAGCTGCACCGCCATGATGCCGATGCTGCCCGCCGCGCCTCGCACCAGAACCGATTCCGCCTTCGAGAACCGCGCGTGGGCAAGAGCGAAATGTGCCACCGGACCGGTGCTGCCGAGCGTTACCGCATCGGTCGCGGAGAGTCCGTCGGGGAGCTCTGTGACGTCGTCGACCGCCGCCACCGCGCGCTCGGCGTAGCCGCCGCCGAGGCCGTTGAAGGCCCACACCCGTCGGTTCATCCAGGCCCCGTCGGCGTCGTCGCCGACAGCGATCACGCGCCCGGCCACCTCGCTGCCGGGCACGAGGCCCGTGCGGAAGCCCGATGTTCCGAGCGTGCCGCGCCGGATGACCGCGTCGACACCGCCCACGCCGATCGCCTCGACCTCGATCAGCACCTGTCCTGGTTCGACCGATGGCTCCGGAAGGTCGACCACCGCCATTCCGTCCGCATCGCCGAAGGTCTGGATCGTGACTGCCTGCATCGTCGTGGTCGCTCCTGTTCGCATCCGATTCGCCGGCGTCTGCCGAGCCTTCCCGTGACGGTACCGGACGCCCCCGTCCACTTGGGTAAAGTGAGACGCATGGCCGAACCATTGCCTCACATCCTGCGATCCGACGCCGAGGACAATCGCGTGCGGGTGCTCGAGGCGGCGCGAGAGCTCTTCTCCGAGCGCGGCCTCGAGGTGCCCATGCGGGCGATCGCGCGCCGGGCCGGGGTCGGGCCCGCGACGCTCTACCGCCGGTATCCCACCAAACAGGCGCTCATCGAGGCGGCGTTCACCGACGAGCTCCGGGCGTGTCGGGCGATCGTGGCCGAAGGATGCGCCGACCCCGATCCGTGGCGCGGGTTCAGCTCCGTGCTGTTCCGCATCGGTGAGCTGAACGCGCACCATCAAGGCTTCATCGACGCCTTCATGTCGACCTTCCCGGATGCCGTCGACTTCGCCGCCCATCGGGCCGGCATGCTGCGCGCCCTGGCCGAGCTGTGCCGCCGGGCGCAGGCCACCGGGGCGATGCGCTCCGACATCGTGATCGACGACCTCGTGCTCGTGCTGATGGCCGGCCGGGGAGTGTCGGCCGCCACGGACGAACTCCGCGTGGCGGCCGCCCGCCGGTTCGCGGCACTGGCGATCGAGGGCTTTCGGGCAACCGGGGCCGAGGAGCCTCTGCCGCCGCGTGCGCACGTCGCGTCGTTCGTGCTCACTCGCCCCTAGGGCATGTCCGAGATGTCTGCGGCAAGCGAGCAGCACGAGCCCGAACGCCCCGGCTGCGACGTGAGAGAGCAACACCGCGGAACTCGGGCTGCTCTGCCGGGCCGTCGACGACGTGACGAGTGCCGCTCAGTAGTCGATGCGGCCGAACCGGTCGTGGAACTCTCCCGTGGGCCCGTCGGGAGCGACCTGCGCGAGGCGCACCGTCGCATCCGTCCCCTCCGTCACGGTCTGGTGACCGCCGTGGTGGTTGAAGTCGGTGGCGGTGTAGCCCGGGTCGCTCACGTTGACCCGGAACGACGGCAGGTTCTTCGCGTACTGCACCGTGAGTGCGATCACGGCGGCCTTCGAGGAGGCGTACGGGATGGCGGGAACCGGGAACTCGTCGCGGCCCTCCGTGCTGAGGAAGCGCGGCCAGCCGACACCCGACGCCACGTTGACGATGACCGGATGCGCCGAGCGGCCGAGCAGGGGGAGGGCTGCCTGGGTGACGCGCACGATGCCGAGCACGTTGGTGTCGAACACGTGCGCCATGGCGTCGACGGAGAGGTCGTCGACCCCGAACGAGGTTCCGAGGATGCCCGCGTTGTTCACGAGCACGTCGAGTTCGGGTAAAGCGGCGAAGGCCGCATCGACGCTCGCCTGGTCGGTGACGTCGAGCTGCACGACATGGGCGCCGAGAGCGCGCGCTTCGTCGCCCTTCGCGGGGTCGCGCATCCCGGCGTAGACGGTGTGGCCGGCGTCGATCAGGCGTCGAGCGGTTTCGAGGCCGAGGCTCTTGTTGGCCCCGGTGATGAGTGTCGTTGTCATGCGTCCAGACTGCGGGCGGCGACGCGGATCGCCCAGGCATTCTTCGACAGGGGGACCAGGAGTACCACTCTGTGCCCAGGGCGGGGGAGCAGGATGGAGACATGAGCGAATTCGCCAGCGTGCTGCGATCCTGGCGCGACCGGGTCGGTCCGGCGGATGTCGGCATGCCCGCCGGTGCCGGACGGCGCACCGCCGGCCTCCGCCGCGAAGAGCTCGCCGCGCTCGCCGGGGTGAGCGTCGACTACATCGTGCGGCTCGAGCAGGGTCGGGCGACGCATCCGTCTCCTCAATTGCTCGGGGCACTGGCGCTCGCCCTGCGCCTCACCGAAGACGAGCGCGATCATCTCTACCGGGTCGCCGGAGTCGCCCCGCCGACCCGGGGCGTGGTGCCGCAGCACGTCACGCCCGGGGTGCAGCGCATCGTCGACCGCCTCGGCGATGTGCCGATCGCGGTGTTCACGACGACCCATGACATCCTGCTCTGGAATCCGCTCTGGGCCGCGCTGACCGGCGATCCGTCGCGCTACGTCGGAATCGAACGCAACCTCGTCTGGCGGCATTTCACCTCGGGCCACAGCGGGATCGAGTACGACGCCCAGCACGAGGAGGATTTCGCGAGCGATCTCGCGGCCGATCTGCGCACGGCCGTCGGCCGGTACCCCCGCGACCCGTCGCTCGCCCGGCTCGTGGCCCGGCTGCGGGCCGAATCGCCCGAGTTCGAGCGCCGTTGGGCCGAGGCGCGCGTGGCGGAGCACCGCTCCAGCCGCAAGACCATCACGCGCACACCCGTCGGGCCGATCACGGTCGACTGCGACGTGCTCACCGTGCCGGGCGGCGACCTGCGCATCGTGGTCTACACGGTCACGCCCGGGAGTGCGGATGAGGCGAAGCTCGACCTCTTGCGCGTCACCGGCCTGCAAGCACTCGCGACGGCGCCCGCCGAGCCGGTGACTTCGGCTGCGTCGGGCTGAGGGCGAGGACGGCACCTGACCGCCGTGCCGGACCCTCCGGCGAGCGGGTCAAGCTTTCATTGGAACGGTCGCATCGAGTGCCTTCGCCAGCAACTCGTGCAGGGAACGGCGCTCCGCCGGGCGCAGGGCGGAGACCAGCGGCGCCAGCTGATCGGTCATCTCGGCCGTGACGCGCGCACCCAGGTGCAAGCCGTCGTCGGTGAGGAAGACCTCCACGGCCCGCTTGTCGGACGGATCGGGCGCCCGGCCGACCAGCCCCCGTGCCTCGGCCCGCGAGACGAGCCCGCTCAAGGTCGACTTCTCGAGGCCCAGGTAGTCGGCGAGATCCGTCATCCGCAACCGGCGGTCGCGCAGGATGGCCAGCACGCGCAGCTGGGTGAGTGAGAGATCGTGGTCGGCGGCGATCCTGGTCAGCGCACCCATCGTGAGGAAGGCCGAATGCGCCAGGCCGTCGATCAGTGCGCTCGTGTCATCCGAAGGCGCCGGGTTCTGCGCTGATGATGTCATCGTCGCCTCCGATTGCATTGGTTGGTATTACGAACTAAACTGTTTCGTATTACCAACTATACAAGGAGAGCCATGAAAGCCGCCGTCGTCACCCGCTTCGATCGTGCGCCTCGCTTCGAGACGTTCCCGCTCCCCGTCGAGATCGGCGCGCACGAGCAGGTGGTGCCGGTCGTCGCTGCGGGCCTGCATCCGCGTGTGCTCTCGCAGGCGAACGGCTCCCACTACACCAGCACCGACGAGCTGCCTCTCGTGCCGGGGATCGACGGCGTAGCCCGCACGGCCGATGGTGAGTTGCGGTACTTCGTGCAATCGGATTCCGCGCTCGGTTCGATGGCCGAGCAGACCGTCATCGACCTCCGACGGAGCGTCGTGCTGCCCGCCGGCGCCGATCCGATCCGGATCGCGGCCGCGATGAACCCGGCGATGTCGTCGTGGGTGGCCCTTCGTCGGCGCATCGATCTCCGGCCCGGACAGAGCGTGCTCGTGCTCGGGGCCACCGGCAACGCGGGCCGGCTCGCGATCCAGGTCGCGAGGCACCTCGGTGCGGGCCGGGTGACTGCGGTCGGGCGAGGGGCCGATCGACTGGCCGGCCTCGGCGCCGACGTGACGGTCGCGCTCGACGGCCCCGACGAGCGCGCGGTCGCCGCCGCGCTCGCCGAAGCGGGTCGAGACGTCGACGTGGTGCTCGACTATCTCTGGGGCGAGCCCACCAGCAGCGCCCTGCGCGCCATCGTGCCGAACCGGACGGATGACGATCGGCTGCTGAGCTGGATCCAGATCGGCTCAGTCGCGGGCGCGGATTCCGCGATCCCTTCCGCTGCACTCCGGGCCACGCGGCTGCAGCTGCTCGGCAGCGGTCAGGGTTCGGTGTCGACGCGCGACATCCTCACCGAGCTCGAGGCCCTGGTCGCTGCCGTGAGCGGTGATGCGTTCGCACTCGCCGTGCGAGCCGTCCCGCTCGAGCACGTGGAGCAGGCCTGGGCCGATGCGCCGACCTCGGGCGACCGGATCGTGCTCACGCCCGGAGGCTGACGGGCGGCGGGGTCATTGGCCGACGCGGCCGTCGATGCACTCGCGCAGCAGGTCGGCGTGCCCGCAGTGCCGGGCGTATTCCTCGATGCGGTGCACCAGCAGTTCCCGAACGGCGATGTCCTCGCGGCCGATCCGTTCTCCGAGGTCCGGATGCCCGGCCAGCAGCGCATCGGTCGCGGCCTGCTCCCGGGCGAGCGCGACAGAGGCTTCGTCGACGACCGCCTGATCGGCCACGGCTCCGTCGAAATCGGCGTCGTCGTCGCCATACAGTCGCGGCAGCGGATCGCCCGTGGTGATCCAGTTCTGCCAGTCGCGCTCCACCTCGGCGAGATGACGCAGCAGGCCGAGCAGCGACATCGTCGAGGGAGGCACCGAGCGGCGGGCCTGTTGCTCGGGATCGAGTCCCTCGCACTTCATCCGGAGCGTCAGCCGGTAGTCGGTCAGGAAGCCCTGCAGTGTCGCCAATTCTCCGTCGGGGCTGCTCCCTCCCACGTTCCGCGGATCGTCATCGGGATTCACCCACATGTCAGGGAAGACGGTCGCCTTGCTCCAGCGGTCGGGCCGGCCGCTGTCGGAGGGTGCGCCGCCGGATCGTGCACTGTCGGATGCCTCGCTCATGTCGGTCATCCTCCTCGGCTCGCCGCCGTGGCGCCAGCCCCTGAGGGGGCCAGGAAGCCCGGTGTGCCGATCATCATCGCGCGAAGCGCTGCTGCAAGCGCAGCCGGATGCGATGGAGGTTCTCGTCGAAGCCGTGACGTTCTTATGGTTCTCCGAGATCGAGGGTCGCTACGATGCCACGATCGAGGCCCTGCACAATGTGGCCTGAGCGACATCGATGCGGGTCGGTCTTCCGTCGTCGTCGTGGCACGGCTAGTCTCGCGCCATGACGACGCGGCAGGATCTCTACGATCGGGGCACGGATGAGCTGGTCGCGAGAGATCCGGTGATCGCGCATCTCGTCGAGGTCACCGGACCGGTCAGGCTGCCGACTCCGACGGAGAGCAACTTCGCTGCCCTCGTGCGGGCGATCACCTATCAGCAGCTCGCCGGGTCGGCCGCGCGGGCCATCTACGGGAGGCTCGTCGCGCTGCTGTCCGACGCCGTCGAACCCGAGAGCATCCTGCGGTTCTCGCCGGAGGAGCTCCGCGCCGTCGGTCTCTCCGGGGCGAAGGCCGCTTCCGTGCTCGATCTCTCGGCGAAGGTGCACGACGGCACCGTGGTGGTCGATGACGAGGCCCTCGCCGACCTCACCGATGAGCAGATCGTGGCGGGACTCACCGTCGTGCGCGGTATCGGTGAGTGGACCGCTGACATCTTCACGATGATCCACCTGGGTCGCATCGATGTGCTGCCGATCGGTGATCTCGGTGTGCGCAAAGGCTACGGGTCGGCGTGGCAGGTGCCGACGCCCACGCCCAAGGAGTTGTTGGAGCTGGGGGAGCGGTTCCGGCCGTACCGCAGTGTGCTCGCCTGGTATTGCTGGCGAGCCGACGAACTGTACGGCGGAACCGCGCCCAGTCCCGTCACGGGCGGGGTCTGAAGCGGATCTAGTCCTCCGCGTCGGTCTGCGCGTCGAAGGCTTCAATCAGACGATCGATGGCCGTGATCACGCCGTGCAGGGCCTGTCGCTCGATCGAGTCCTCGGGGAGCTTCTGGATGTCGTAGCTGGCCGCGCTCGCGGCTTCCTTCGCTCCGGCGATCGCGGCTTCGAACTCAAAGGTGCTCATCGTCTATCTCCTGTCATTACTCCTGCGTGGAGGTCGTGTGTCCTCTCTATCGTGTCGTGCGGCCCGGCCGCTACCCTGTTCATGAGATCACTCGCGGTCGAGGAGGTAGTGCCATGGCAGGACACCGGATTTTCGGCACCAGCTTCGCCACCATCTACTCGCTCTACGTGAAGAAGGTCGAGCGCAAGGAGCACACTCAGGCGGAGCTCGACGAGGTGATCACCTGGCTGACCGGATACGACGAGTCCGGTCTCCAGAAGGCGATCGCCGATGGGGTCGATCTGGAGACCTTCTTCGCTGAGGCGCCGGCGATGAACCCCAATGCGACTCTCATCACGGGCTTGATCTGTGGGATTCGGGTGGAAGAGATCGACGACCCGCTGATGCAGAAGATCCGCTACCTGGACAAGCTGGTCGACGAGGTCGCTCGCGGCAAGAAGATGACGTCGATCCTGCGGGAGCCTGCGCCGGCCCGGTAAGGTCTCGCTCTCGATCGATCGATCGATCGGCCGGTTCGGCGAGGTGCGTGGGTGCCTAGCCGGTGGGGTCGGGGTGCGAGGTTGCGTGCTGTGCGGGTGGGGTCGGGGTGTGGTGGGTTTCGGGTTGGGGCTTCGGTTGAGCGGAGCTCAAAGGCGCCCCAACCCGAAACCCACCACACCCCTCGAACATTCGGGGTCGACACTGCGCGCGACGTCGGGCCGGTTGCTCTGGGGGTCAGGGTGGTGGTGGGTCGGGGTCGGCGCTGTGTGCATCGTGACCGGTCGTCCCGGGTTCACGGGGGTGGTGGGTCGGGGGTGGTCGTGTAGGTGGCGCCGCGGGGGCTGGTCCAGGTCAGGTGTCGTCTGCCGTGTCGGTCTTGGGTGACTTTCCACCCGCTTTGGTGTTTGAGGTGGTGGTGTCGGGAGCAGAGGTGGGCGAGGTTGTCGGGGGTGGTGGTTCCGCCGTCGGCCCAGGGCTTGGTGTGGTCGAGTTCGCAGCGGTTGGCGCGGCGCCCACAGCCCGGGAATCGGCAGGTTTCGTCGAGCATGGTCAGGGCGGTGCGGAGGATGGGTGACGGGGTGTACCGGTCGTGGCCCGAAGCGGGGGTGGGGCTGGCGACTGGGTGGTGCCGGTGGCGCGTGATGGTGGTGGGGGTGCCGGTTTCGGGGTGGAGGAGGGCGTGGAGGAAGGTGGGGGCGGTCGCGGCGATGGCACGGGTGGTGTCGGGGTCGATGGGTCCGTAGCCGTGCAGGGTGCCGGGGTCGTCCGAGATACCGGCGATGGTGGTGGCGGGTGCGGTGATGAGCACGGTGGGGGTGATGCGGGGTCGGTCGCGGCGGCCGAGGATGAGGTCGGTGAGGGCGTCGCAGCGCCGCTGCGCGTGCGTGCGAGCGTCGGGGGTGG
>NZ_FNPZ01000002.1:0-574483 GCF_900107435.1 Herbiconiux ginsengi | reverse complement strand
CCGCGCACCACCTGATCGAAGCGGGCACCCAGTTCGCCCAGACTGCACGCATCGCGGGCGGCGGCGGAGCGACTGGACCCGGCGCGGTCGCGCGCATCCGACCCCGGGGCGGGTGTCGGGGTGAAGACGACGATCGACTGGTTCATGAGAATAAGTCAACCATGAGCTACCGACATTGTGACGTCCGACTCCGGTGCCCGGCCCTCGCCCAGGGCGGACTCATCAGGCCCTCGACTACCCAGGGTGACGGTGAGGCCGCGCCGGCGACCTCACCGTCAGATGCCGCGCGGCGCCGCGTAGCGACCGGCGCAGCCTGCGGACGCCGCGCGGAGCACGGCGCCCACGGCAAAGGGCAGCGCGCTAGAACGCCCGGAGCGAGTCGATGAGCGGGGTGGTCGGGTGTCCGATCAGCTGGGCCAACTCGCCCGAGGTCTCGGCGAGCAGTCCGTCGCGGATGTTGCCGTCGAGCGCCACCACGAACCCCGCGGTGCCGGCATCCAGACCCGCGTCGGTGAGGATCGCGAGGTGCTCCTCGGGGCTCACGGAACGGAACTCGATCGGGCGGCCGAGAACGGATGTCGCCGCCTCGGCGAACTCCTCGCCGGTCCAGGCGACGTCGCCGGAGAGCTCATACACGGCGCCCTCGTGGCCCGGCGTGGTGAGCACGGCGGCGATCGCCTCTGCGTAGTCCGAACGGGCGGCGCTGGCGACCCGGCCCGAACCGGTGCTGGTCAAGTACACCCCGGTCTCACGGGCCTGCGCGAAGGCCGACGTGTAATTCTCGTTGTACCAGTTGTTGCGCAGGATGGTCGTCACCAGACCCGAGGCGGCGAGCGCCTCTTCCGTCGCCTTGTGCTCGGGAGCGAGCACGAGAGCAGAAGTGGTGGCGTGCGGGGCGCTGGTGTAGACGATCCGTTCGATCCCGGCGCGCTGAGCGGCCTCGATGGCGTTCACGTGCAGAGCGACCCGCTGTCCGGGCTCGCTCGCCGAGACGAGCACCAGCACGGAGGCGCCGGCGAACGTCGCGTCGAGACTCGCAGGGTCGGCGAAGTCGATGACGGCGGTGCGGATGCCGGGCACGGCCTCGGCCAGGGCCTCCAGCTTCTCCGGGTTGCGGCCGGCGGCGACGAGGTCGGCGGCCGGGATGCCGCGAGCGAGCAGATGGTCGACCGCGAGGCGGCCGAGGTGTCCGGTGGCGCCGGTGACGACGATGGTCATGAGGATTCCGTCCTTTCCGCGGCCCGCACTCACGGGCCGGTCGAGGAGTGGAACCGAAGCGTATCCGCAATACTTCCCGACGGGAGGTACCCACTTTTCGGTAAGCTAGTGACGTGAATGAAAGCATCTGGGACGCCATCAACGCCGACTGGCCCGACGGCGATCGCACGGGCCTCGTCACCCCGTTCGCGTCGAACTGCCCGAGCCGCATCGTGCTCGACCATGTCACGAGCAAGTGGGGCGTGCTCGTCGTGGTCGCCCTCGCCCAGAAGTCGATGCGCTGGGGCGAGCTGCACCGCTACGTCGAGGGCATCAGCGAGAAGATGCTGGCGCAGACGCTGCGAGCCCTCGAAGGCGACGGGTTCGTGCTGCGCGATTCCCGGGGAACGGTGCCGCCGCGCGTCGACTACAGTCTGACCCCGCTCGGCGAAGAGCTCGCCGCGCTGCTCATCCCGCTCGTGCGCTGGGTGGGCGACACCGTGCAGCGTTCTGCCGCCGACGCCGCCTGAGGCGCCGCGGCCGCGCACGAGGCGCGACGCACGACGAGCGGACCGCCTAGGGCAACCGCTCAGTCGCCGGCGCGCCCGAGATGGTCGTTCATCTGCTCGGTCAGCCGTTCGTCGACCCCCACCGGCTCACCGTCGAGCTGCGTGACCGAGACCGCCTGCCGGATGCTCGACACCAGCCAGATCGCATCGGCCCGCCGCAGGTCGCTCGCCCGCAGCCGCACCGCATCCGTCTCGTAGCCGTAGGTGCGCAGGAATTCGAAGGCGCGACGCTGCGTGGTTCCGGGCAGGATCCCCAGCTCGGCACTCGGCGTGGAGAACCGGTTGCCCTCGCGCAGCAGCACGCTCGCGGTCGGGGCTTCGAGCACGAAACCGTCGGAGCTGATGAAGATCACGTCATCGGCGCCCCGTCGCTGCGCCTCCCGGATCGCCGCCGCGTTGACGGCATAGGAGAGCGACTTCGCCCCTTGCAGCAGCCACGGCGAGGTGGCGGCGACGTCGTGCCGGTAGCCGCGATCGAGAGTGACGACCTTCACACCCGTGCGCCGCACCGCGGTGAAGTCAAGAGCCGGCTGGGCGAGCACCCAGGCGGTGGGCACGCCCGTGCCCTCGATCCCGCGCGTCAGCACCAGTTTCACCGCCAGCACCGGAACGGGCGGATGCGTGGCCACGGCGGCCGCGATGGCGGCCCGCCAGACCGCACGGTCGGGCTGCGGCAGATCGAGCAGCCGGGCCGAGTCGGCGAAGCGGGCGAGATGCGTCTCGAGCGCGGGGATGCGGCCGTCGGCGACCAGGAGCGAGTCGAACACCCCGTCGCCGCGCGTGACCCCCAGATCGAGCACGCTGAGCTGCGGCAGGGAGGCGTTCGCGAAGTGGAAACCGGCGTCGGTGCTCAGCTCGGGGGCGGAGGTGACGGCATCCGTTCGTCCGTCGGTTACGCCGACGACGGGTCGAGTGACCAGAATGAGGAGGGGGACGGACACAAGTGTCAGTGTCCTCTGAATCGCGACGGCGGGAAGCGGAACTCGCCGGGAAGAGATAGACCGGAGCCATGAGCCAGAACGAATCCCCGACTCACACCGATCCTGCGACGCACTCCGAGCAGGTCGAGATCGAACGCAAGTACTCCGTGGGCGAGGAGTTGCCGCTGCCGGATCTCTCCGGCGTCGGCGAAGCCACCGGCACCCGGGTCGAATCGGCCCGTGCCGTCGAGGCGGTGCAGCTCGAGGCGGTGTACTTCGACACCGCCGACGGCGCGCTGGCCCGGCAGCGGATCGCGCTGCGCCGGCGCCAGGGCGGTCACGACGAGGGGTGGCACATCAAGCTGCCGGCCGCGGAGGGTCGCACCGAACTGCAGTGGCCGCTCGACGTGGGCCGGCACGAAGACCACCCCCTCGCCGACGACACCGTTCCGCGCGAGGTGCTCGCACCGGTGCGCGTGCACGTGCGCGACCATCCGCTCACTCCACTCGCCCGGGTCTCGACGACGCGGCGTGTGACCGAACTGCTCGACGCATCCGGAGCGCTCGTCGCCGAGGTCGCCGACGACACGGTGTCGGCGACGGATGCGCGCGAGGGCTCCGTGCGGCTGTGGCGGGAGTGGGAGGTCGAACTCGGTCCGGCCGCGCCCGGAACTCCGGAAGGCCGGTCGGCGCTGCTCGACGAGGTCGAGGCCCGCCTGCTCGCCGTGGGCGCCACGGTGTCGCCGAGCGTCTCCAAGCTGGCCCAGGCGATCGGGCGTACCGGGCTCGGCTCGCCCGCGGCGTCCGCGTCGTCGTCGACGCCGGGTGGCAAGGGCTCGCCCTCGCCCGCCGCTGCCCGGGTGCTCGACGGAGTGGCGGAACTCGTCGCCCAGGTCGTCGCTCTCGATCCCGCCGTGCGAGCCGACCGTCCGGATGCGGTGCACCAGATGCGCACCACGGTGCGCCGTCTGCGCAACGTGCTCGCGACGCATCGTGACCTCTTCGATCCGGAGCCGGTCGAACAGGTGCGCAACGCGCTGTCGCGTTTCGGGGCGGTGCTCGGCGAGGTGCGCGATCTCGAGGTGCGTGCCGACTGGGCGGCGTTCGCCCTCGACGAGCTGGAGACCGACCGCGGGGTCGACGATCCGGATGCCCGGCGCCGTCTGGTCGATGACACCCGTGCCGAGCACGACGAGGCCCATGCCCGCCTGGTGACCGTGATGACCGGATCGGTCTACTACCGGCTGCTGGATGTGCTCGATTCGTTCACGGGCGGTGCGCCGGTCGTGCCGGATGCTCCCCGCCAGCCGAAGAAGGAAGCGCGCCGCACCCTCCGCAAGGCGGGCAAGCGCGCGCTCGCCCGATCGGTGAAGGAACGGGAGGCACGCCGCGTGCTCGGCCCCGACATCGTGGCGGCCGCGGGAGCGCTCGGTGCGCTGCACGACTCACGCAAGGCCGCGCGCCGGCTGCGCCACGCCGCCGAGTTCGCCACCACCGGCGCTGCCGGAGTGCTCGGCGACCACGCCGAATCGGTGGGCGATGCCGCCGAGGATCTGCAGGACGCGCTCGGCTGGCACCGCGATGCCTCGCTCTTCGCCGAGTACATGTTGCTCACCGCGCGGCGGGCCGAAGCGGCGGGCGAGGGGTCGTTCACCTACGGGGTGCTCTATCAACGCTCGGTCGATCAGGCCCGGCGTGCTCTCGCCTTGGCGGAAGACGCCCGTCGCGCCCTGAAATCGGCACTCTGACCGGCGGAGGCCGGGCCTTCCCGATCCGCCGATCACCGAGGCGCCCTCACCTGAGCGACAGGTAGCGTCATCCGCGCGCCACGTCGTCGTCGAATCACGACGACTGCCCGTGTGCGGCGCACAATGCGGAGTGCAGCGACATGCCCGGGGGTCGGGATCACCGAATGGGGTTCGACAACCGATGCACGAAGGTTGCGTCAACGCACCATCCATCCGCGATCACGAGTCGCACAGTGCGCCGGGGGACCCGCGCTCGAAAGGAACCCACATGAACAAGCTCGCCAAAGGTGCGATCGCCGGCGCCGCCGGTGTCGTACTCCTGCTCGGGGGAGCAGGCACCTTCGCCTTCTGGAACTCCACGGCAAACGTCGCGGGAGGAACGATCGTCGCCGGAAACCTGCTCGTCGCGAACACGGGCGCCGCCGGCGTCTGGACCGATCAGAACGGCACCACGATCGACGTCGCCACGTATCGCATCGTTCCGGGCGACACCCTGACCTACACCGACGACCTCACGGTCACCGCGGTCGGTGACAACCTTCAGGCGACTCTCGCGCTGGCGGGCGGCTCCATCGCTCCGACCACGGCAGGCAATGCTGCTGACATCGCCTTGGCCGGGTACCTCGTCGACAACGCCGAACTCGATGCGACCGGCACCGGCATCTCCGGCACCAGCCCGACCTATACGGTCGTGGCCGGCACCGCCGGTGTGTCCCAAGTGGTGACGGTGAGCGTCGAGCTCGCCTTCCCGTTCGGCGCGGTCGCGGGCGCGGAGAATGACGCCAAGCTCGGTTCGGTGAACCTCAGCAACCTGGCGGTCACCCTCACGCAGACCCAGTGATCTCAGGGCAGGGCGGCGTCGCGGCCGGGGTTGCACAGCATCCTCGGTCGCGCGGCGCTCTGCCGTCACGGTCGTCGTTCCGTCCGCGCGGCCGCGGCCGGCACGGAGGCAGCGGCTTGCCCCCGTCCCGCTCAGGGCTGAGCCGACGGATGCTCGCCCTGGCGCTGGGCGCGACCGTCGCGGTCGTGCTTGCCGCCGTCACCGCCGGCGGCACCTACGCCTTCCTTCGGTCGAGTGCGCAGTCAGCGGGGGCGACGCTGGTCGGCGGCACAGCGACCCTCGTCGTCACCACTCCGCTCGCGCTCCCGAGCACCGCCCTCTACCCGGGTCAGACCGTCAGCGGCTCCGGCACCGTGCGCAACACGGGCGCAGTCCCACTTCGGCTGCGCATCGCCGGCCTCACCCAGAGCACGACCGTGAACCCCTTCACGAGCGCACTCACGGTCGGTGTCGCCATCGGCGCCTCGGCGGCCGCCTGTTCGGCCGGGTTCACGCCGACCTGGACGGCGACTTTCGCCGCGGTGGTGCCCACCGAGCTCACCGTCCGCCTGGCCCCGGGAGACTCGGCCGTCGTCTGTGTCAGCGTCTCGTTGCCCCTGGACGCGCCCGCCGGCGCCAATGCTCAGGCCGGTGCCGGCTTCTCCCTGGTACTCGACGGACGGCAGGTGCCGTGAACGTGCGCACCCGGCTCCGCGCTCGTCGCCCGTGGCGTTTCGCGCTCGGCGTGTTCGTCGTCACCTTCCTCGTCGCCGTGACCGGCTCGACAGCGGGCGCATACTGGGTCGCCGCTTCGGTGTCGTTGACGTCGACGACGACGGGGGCGACGGCATCCGGAACCCTCGCGGGCACCGCCGGGCTCACGAAGGAATACAAATTCACAGGCGCCGGGAGCGCCTCGACGCCGACCATCGCCCCTCTCGTCTTCGCAAACACCGGCAGCGCCCCGCTCGCCGTCACGCTCGCCGTCTCCGGGGTGGCCGGAACCCTTGCGCCGAACGTGGCGCTCACCTTCTGGGCCGGATCGGCGGGCGCATGCGCAGCCACCATCCCGGGTTCGGGCACCACCATCGGCACGTTGGCGCTACCGCCTGCGCTCCCGGCAGATTTCGCCTCGGTGGCGATCGGCGCATCCGTCACCCTGTGTGCGGCGACCCGGCTGAACACGACCGTGGCCGTCTCGCAGGGCCAGACCGTGTCGCCGGTGTTCACGCTCACCGGTCACGTCGGCACGAACTGGACGGCGACGGCCCCCGGCGCCGCGTTCACCCAGTCGGTCTACCAGGTGCCGAATCCGGCACCGATCACCTGCGTCGACGGCACGGGCCTCGGCACAGGGGTCGTCACGCTCTCGTGGACCGCTGTCCCAGGCGCGACGACCTACCGGATCGTCAAGGCGTCCGACGGCTCCACCGTCAAAGCGTCGAACGCGGCCACCTCCGTCACGGTCAACGGGTTGGATCTGGGGCTGGGGAGCATCTTCAGCCCCGGCACCGTCGCGGTGCTCGTGCAATCGCTCGACTCCACCTATGGCACCACCTCGGCCGGCACGACGGTGAATCTGCGCTACTCGCTGCTCGTGACCGTGCTGCAGGTGAAGTGCCCGGCATGAGACGTCGACTGATGTGCGCCACCCGCCGCAGCGCCGTGCTCGCCTTCGTGGTGTTCGCGGTCGGCGCCGCAGCGGCCGCTCCGACGACGCCGGCCTCGGCTTCGGCCGGGCCGGATGCCGGCCACCGCCACGATCCGGGAATCGAGGTGAGCGACGACGGCACGCACTACGGCGGGGCGGTCACGACGCCTCTGTTCACCGGATGGGGCAGGTTCGTTCCGGGCGACCGCGAGACGGCCACCCTGTGGGTGCGCAACGCCGGCGAGCTCGGCGGGGTGTTGAGGGTGAGCGGCACCCACGCCTGGGCGAGCAGTGCCGAGTTCGCCGCGGCCATCGCGATCTCGGCCGCGATCGACGGGGGAGCGGCGGATGCGCCGATCACGCTCGGTTCGGCCGCCGAGTGTGCCCTGATCCTGCGCGGCCCGCGACTCGAACCGGAGGAGACCGTGGCGGTGCGGATCACCGTGGCCTTCTCGCCCTCGGTGACCGGACGCGCGGCGGCCGACGACCAGGCGGGGCTCGACTTCGTGGTGGCGCTCCGCGATCCGGCCGACCCCGCCTCGGAGACGGCGGACTGCGCATCCGGAACCGTGGTGCCGGGCGTGCCGGACCGGCCGGATCGGCCGGGAGACGGATCGGGCGGGTCGGGCCGACGAGTCGCCGACACGGGTGCGGCGATCGATGGTCCGTTGGCTGCCGGTGCCCTCGCGCTGCTGACCGGCCTGGCGACGCTGGGGATTCTGGCCGTTCGTGAGTCCCGACGACGGAGGGCCCTGGGATGACCGAGCTGGCGACGCGTGGAGGGCCGGGCAAGCACAGCCGGGTGCCGTCGAGCGCGCCCGTCGAGAAGAGCCTCGCCCACTACCTGGGGACGGCGGTGAGCGCCGCCTTCCTCGTGCTGGTGCTCGCCCTCGCGGTGCTGACCATCGCGCTGCCCGCCCTCGTCGGCGGCCGGCCGCTCACCGTGCTCACCCAGTCGATGGAACCGGGATTGCCGCCGGGAACGCTCATCGTCGTGCATCCCGTGCCCGTGGGCGAGATCCGGGTCGGTGACGTTCTCACCTATCAGATCGAGTCGGGCAAGCCCGGGGTGGTGAGTCACCGGGTGATCGAGAAGACGATCTCCACCGCCGGCAGCACCACCTTCGTCACCCGAGGCGACAACAACGACCTGGCCGATGAGGATCCCGTGCAGGAGGTGCAGATCGTCGGTGTGCTCTGGTACAGCATCCCGATGCTCGGGTGGGTCAACAACGCGGTCAACGGCGAGTGGCGCGGATTCGTCGTGCCGGTCGTCGTGGGAGGGCTGTTCGGCTACGCCGCTTGGATGTTCTTCTCGGGCATTCGTGACCACCGGAGGCGCCGGCGCACCTGACGCGAGGCAGTCGTTCCAGGCCACGAGCGGTGCGCGACCGGGTCGAGGAGACCGCTGCTGCGATAATCGGCCAGAGCGGTGAGACAGTGCGCGGGAGGTGCGGATGTCGGGCGACACAAGCAGCGGGAGCAGCGACGGCCACGACGATGGCGACCGGCAGGGCTGGTCGGCCGTCGCGGGGGAGTGGGCCTCGCTCTGGGGCGATTTCGCGGACCCCGTGCGGCACATCCTCATCGCCGAGGGTCGGGTAGCGACCGGAACCCGCGTGCTCGACGTGGGATGCGGAAGCGGCGAGTTCCTGAGGGCGCTCACCGAGGCCGGAGCCGTGGCCGTCGGCATCGATCCTGCGCGGGGCATGGTCGACGAGGCGAAGCGTCGCGCACCGGGTGCGGAGGTGAGGCAGGGAGGGATGGAGGACCTGCCCTGGGCCGACGTGTCGTTCGACGTCGTGACGGCCGTGAACGCGCTGCAGTTCGCCGACGACACGCTGGAGGCGCTCGGCGAGATGATCCGCGTGGCCGGGCCCGGTGGACGGATCGCGGTGGCGAACTGGGCGGATCGTGCGCACAACGACATCGACTCGGTGGAGATAGCCGTGGCGGCGGCCGACGGCGAGGACCCGCTGCCTGACGGCGATCTGCGGGTCGAAGGCGGGCTGGAGGAACTGTTCCGCGACGCCGGGCTGGAGGTGCTCTCGGCCGGGCTTGTGGAACTGCCCTGGGAGGCGGCCGATGACGACTCGCTCGTGCGGGGCGTGCTGCTCGGTGCACCGCCCGAGGAGCGGCGGGCGTCGGCAGCGGTGGTGCTCGCGGCGGCCCGCCCGTTCGCCCGGCCCGAGGGCGGCTACCGTCTGCTCAACGCGTTCCGCTACGTCGTGGGCCGCGTGCCCGACTAGGGCTCATGCGCCGCGCACCCTCTGCTCGGCGGCGAGGCGGAGCATCCGCAACCGTCTGTACGACGCGGCCAGCCGCGAGACCAGGATCGCCGCCACGACGATCGACACGGCAGAGCCGAGGAGCACCGCGAGGGTTCCTTCGTCGGCCACCTCAGGGGAGTCGGCGAACGCCAGCTCGTTCATCAGCAGCGACACCGTGAAGCCGACGCCGCCGAGTGCCCCCGCGGTGATCAGTCCCTGGAACGTCAGGTGCGGGCGCCGCTCGCGCGGACCGACGAACCGGGAGAGCCAGCCGCCGAGCGAGATGCCGATCAGCTTGCCCACCGGGAGCGCCACCAGGATTCCCCAGAACGGCGCCGCCAACTCGTCGGGCGCGACCGCCGGGATCGCCACGAGCGCGGCCGAGAAGGCGAACAACGGCAGGATGACGCCGTTCGTCACGGGCTCAAGCGCGTGCCGGACGTGCAGCGCGGGCTTGCGCACCATCACGAGTCCGAGCGCCACACCCGCGATCGTCGCGTGCACGCCCGAGAGGTACACCAGCGACCACGTGACCAGCCCGACGACCACCAGGGCGACGGCGACGAGCATCCGGAACCGGGTGCCGAGCAGCCGGCTGAGCAGGCCGAACACCGCGACCCCGACGGCCGCGAGCAGGAGCATCAGCAGGTTCGGATCGGCCGTGAAGAACACGGCGATGATGAGGATGGCCACGATGTCGTCGAGGATGGCGAGCGCCAGGATGAAGATCCGCAGCCGCGACGGGATGCCCTTGCCGAACACGGCGAGCACCCCGAGCGCGAACGCGATGTCGGTGGCGGTGGGGATCGGCCAGCCGCCCTCGTAGCCCGAACCGGCCGTGAACGCGAGGTACACCAGGGCCGGCACGATCACGCCGCCGAGCGCCGCGATCGCGGGCCGCACCGCCTTCGACACCGAATTCAGCTGCCCGACCGTGAACTCGTTCTTCAACTCCACCGCCACCACGAAGAAGAACACGGCGAGCAGGCCGTCGCTGATCCAGTGGCCGACCGAGAGGTCGAGCGGGGTGCCCGGAATGGCGAGGTGGGCGTCTTGCAGGGCCATCAGGCCGGCGCCCAGCGGGCTGTTCGCAGCGAGAAGTCCGAGGGCGGCGGCGGCCAGCAGCAGCACGGCGGCGACGCGTTCGGAGCGGATGAGAGTCATGCGGAGTCCCTGCTGCCGCCCAGGCGGCTCGACGACGAGTTGGAGCGATCAGCGATCGCCCGCCGACCAGACTTCCCGGCGCACCGTCGACAACTTTACCGGGATCGACCGGTCGAAGGTGTAGAAAGGGCGGACGCGGAACGTTAGGACCCCATGACCCTCCTCGTCGACACCGTCTTCGATCTGGATGCGCTGCTCACCGACGAGGAGCGCGGCTGGCAGCAGCGGGCGCGCGCGTTCGCGACAGAGCGCATCCTGCCCGTGATCGAGGACGACTTCGAGAACGCCCACTTCCGGCGGTCGCTGGTGCCCGAACTCGCGGCCGAGGGCTTCCTCGGCATGCATCTCAGCGGATACGGCTGCGCCGGCGCCGGGGCGGTGGCGTACGGCCTGGTCTGCCACGAGCTCGAGGCGGCCGACAGCGGCTGGCGCACCTTCGTGTCGGTGCAGGGCTCGCTCGCGATGTCGGCCCTGCACAAGCACGGCTCCGAGGAACAGAAGAGCGAGTGGCTGCCGCGGCTGGCGCAGGGTGAGGCGATCGGATGCTTCGGGCTCACCGAGCCCGCCGGCGGCAGCGATCCGGCGGCCATGACCACGAGGGCTCGCCGTGACGGCGGCGACTGGGTGCTCGACGGCGTCAAACGCTGGATCGGGCTCGCCTCGATCGCCGACGTCGCCGTGATCTGGGCGAAGGACGACGATGACGTCGTGCGCGGCTTCGTGGTGCCGACCTCGACCCCGGGGTTCGCGGCGACACCGATCGCCGGCAAGCTCTCGATGCGCGCGTCGATCCAGTGCGACGTCGTGCTCGACGGGGTCCGGCTGCCGGCCGAGGCTGTGCTGCCCGGTGCGCAGGGGCTCTCGGGGCCGTTCGCGTGTCTGAATGAGGCGCGGTACGGCATCGTCTGGGGCGCGCTGGGCGCGGCTCGCTCGTGCCTCGAGGCGGCGCTCGGCCGTGCCCGCACCCGGGAGGTGTTCGGGGCGCCGATCGGAGCGCGGCAGCTCGTGCAGGGCAAGCTCGCCGACATGTTCGTCGAATACGAGAAGGGCATGCTGCTCGCCCTGCACCTGGGCCGGCTCAAGGAACGCGGCGCGCTGACGCCCGCGCAGATCAGCGCCGGCAAACTCAACAGCGTGCGCGAGGCGCTGCAGATCGCGCGGGAGGCCCGGGCGCTGCTCGGCGGCGACGGCGTGACGAGCGCGTTCCCCGTGATGCGGCACCTCGCGAACCTCGAGTCGGTGCGCACTTACGAGGGCACCGACGAGATCCACCAGCTCGTGCTTGGTCGGGCCCTGACGGGGATCGCCGCCTTCTCCTGAACGGTCGGCGCTCGCGCCCTGCCCCGGCCACGGAGGGCTTCCGAAGGCTAGACCGGGGGTGTGTTGAGGGGGAACCAGTCGGTGTACTTCTGTTCCGAGTGCTCCGCGTTCTCGCTCGGGAGCAGGGTGCGCTCGCCCAGCAGGGCGCCGAAGTAGCGGGCCCCGGGGTCGGCGACGACGTCGCGGGTGTCGCCGCGGAGAGCGAGTCCGGCGCGGATGAGCTCGTCGAGTCCGAAGACCTCAGGGCCGGCCACTTCACGGATGCCGTTCACCGGCTCGCCCACGGCGGTGCGGGCGACCGCCGCCGCCACGTCCTCTCCGGCGATCGGCTGGATGAGGGCATGCGACAGGTGCACGACGCCGTCGACGGTCGCGGAATCCGCGATGCTCTTCACGAACTCGAAGAACTGGGTGGCGTGCACGATCGAGTAGGGCAGGCCCGATTCGGTGATCAACGTCTCCTGGGCGATCTTGGCGCGGAAGTAGGCGCTCTCGGCCAGGCGATCGGTGCCGACAACCGAGAGGGCGACGTAGTGCTTCAGGCCGGCCGCTGCGGCCGCAGTGAGGAGGTTCGTGGTGGAGGTGGTGAAGAAGTCGAGCACCGCCTTCTCCTCGAACGAGGGCGAGTTGGAGACGTCGACGACGACGTCGGCGCCCGCGAGCACCTCGGCCACACCCTCCCCGGTGAGCGTGTTCACGCCCGAATTGGGCGAGGCGGGGACGGCTTGGTGGCCGTGCTCGCTGAGCTTCGCGACGAGCTTGGACCCGATGAGTCCGGTTCCTCCGATGACGACGATCTTCATGATGTCCCTCTTCCGTTCTGTTCCGTATCCGTGCCGCACCGCGGTGGTCCACGGCGGTCACGAGCTAGGACAGGGGGCGGGGGGATTCTGTGACGGGCGGTTCAGGGTCCGGGGAGTCCGCGCCGGTGTCGGTACCTGCGGCGCGGTCGCGGTCGCGTTCGCGTCCGCGGGTGCGCTCGGCCCGGCGTGCGCGACGACGCCCGCGCCAGGTCATCGCCGCCCGGGCGGCTGCTTCGCGTTCGCGCTCTGCTTCGTGGGCGCGCCGACGGGCCGCGCGGCGTTCCTGCCACCGCTCGACCTCGAGCTCGATGTCGCGCGTCGCGGTGATCACCGGCGGTCCGCCCTGCAACTGCCGGCGCGCCTCGATGACCCGCCGGTTGAAGTCGGTGAGCAGCTCGCGCACGGCGCGTTCGGAGCCGGCTTCGTCGATCCGCTCGTCGAGGGCGGCGTCCTCCGTGCGCAGGGTGAGGGCCGGAGGCCCGAGGCCGGTGAGGCGTTCGCGTTCGATCTTGCGGCGGATCCACCAGTTCGGGTCGTAGCTCTCGGTGAGGTGCGTGAGCGGCTTGCCCGCGCCCGGCAGGTCATCGAAATCGCCGCGCCGCATGGCCTGGGCGATCTGGATCTCGACGAACTGAGCGCGCTGCTCCATCGTCGGGGCGCCCGCGTCGTGCGTCTGCTCGTCGGGCCGCACGGCGGCGGTTTCGCCGGCGTGCTCCTCGGCGTCGAGCTCCTGCGAGAGCCGATCGACCTGGTATCGGGCCGCGTTCAGCCGCGAATCGCTTCGCGGCATCCGATCGTTCACGTCGTCCAGCCTAAATTCCGAGTGCGCATCCGTCGACCCGCCTCCGCGATCGGGGCGGGTCGTCTAGCCTGGAGCGGTGGTGGAAGTCGTCGTGCCCGAGCTGGTCGTGGGTGCCGGCGTCGTGCTGCGGATGCTCCGGGCCGGCGACGCGGGCGGCCTCGCCGACGCGTACGAGCGCAACCGCGACCATCTCGCTCATTGGGACCCGGTGCGGCCGCCCGCGTTCTTCACCGAACAGGGCCAGGCCGCCGAGGTCGACGGAGCACTCCAGGCCTGCCTCGCCGGTCTGATGCTGCCCCTGGTGCTGGAGAGCGGCGGGGAGATCGTGGGGCGCGCCAACCTCACGGGCATCGCGCGAGGCGCTCTCCAGGGCGCGAGCCTCGGTTACTGGATCGACGCGCGGTACACCGGGCGAGGGGTGATGAGCGCGTCCGTGGCCGAGGTCGTCCGGCTCGCCCGCGACGAGCTCGCACTGCACCGTGTCGAGGCCTCGACCCTGCCCGAGAACGCCGCGTCACAGGCCGTGCTGCAGCGCAACGGATTCGAGCGGATCGGCTTCGCGCCGCGCTACCTCGAGATCGCGGGCCGCTGGCAGGATCACGTGCTCTTCCAGCGCATCCTCCACGACTGAGGGAGTGCCAGCGAGGGGCGCGGCGCGGCGGACTTCAGGGGGTGAAGAGGTACTCGGCCGGGTCGAAGTGCCGGAGTGCGCGGCCGAAGGCGACGGCCGTGCCGGGCCAGACCGTCGTGTTCACGCCTCCCTCGTCGAGGTAGAAGCTGGTGCAGCCGCCGACGCTCCAGACCGCACCGCGCAGCCGACGGCGCAGCTTCTCGGTGTAGCGGGCTTGCGCATCCGCTCGGGGTTCGAGCGACCGCGCTCCCTGCCGGCCGAGCGCCCGGAGGGCCTGCAGCACGTAGCCGATCTGCTTCTCGATGACGTAGACCATGCTGTTGTGGCCGAACACCGTGTTCGGTCCGATGAGCAGGAAGAGGTTCGGGAACCCGGCAACGGTGGTGCCGCGGAGCGCCGCCATGTGCGGCGACCAGCGATCGGCGAGCAGCACGCCGTCCCGGCCCCGGATGCGCGCCGCGACGGGCGGTCGGGTCGCGATGAATCCGGTGCCCGCGATGAGCACGTCGGCCCGCCGTCTGGCGCCGTCGGCGGTCACGACCTCGTCACCCTCGACGGCCACGATCGACGAGACCACCAGCTCGACGTTCGGCCGGGTGATCGCGGGATAGTAGGCGCTGGAGAGCAGGATGCGCTTGCAGCCGATGCGGAAACGGGGCGTGAGGCGGTCGCGGAGGCCCGCATCCGGCACCTGGCGCGCCAGGTTGCGCAGCGACATCCGCTCCACCACCCGCCCGATCGGGGTGAAGCGGAACCCGGCGAACTGGGCGTCGGTGCGCGCGAAGATGAGACTCCGAGCGGCCCGCTGCACCGCGGGGTGCCGCGCGAACCAGCGGCGCCGCAGGGCGGAGGTGCGGGTGTTGCGGCGCGGCAGCACCCAGGGCGCCGATCGCTGGTAGACCGTGACGCGGCCGGCGATCTTCTGCAGTTCGGGAACGAACTGGATGGCCGAGGCCCCGGTGCCGATCACCGCGACCTCGGCACCGACGAGGTCGACGTCGTGCCGCCACGCCGCCGAGTGGAAGCGCGGGCCCGCGAAGGAGTCGAGACCCGGGATGTCGGGCCAGGCGGCCTCGACGAGTGGGCCGGCGCCGCTGACGAGCACAGTCGCCTCGATCGGCCCGCCGGAGGTCTCGAGCCGCCAGACGCCGGCCGACTCGTTCCACGCAGCGGAGAGCAGCTCGGTGCCGCAGCGGATGTGCGGAGTGAGGTCGAAGCGGCGCACCACGTCGTGCAGGTAGTCGAGGATCTCGGGCTGCGGCGAGTACGCCCGCGACCACGCCGGGTTCGGTGCGAAGCTGAAGGAGTAGAGATCGCTGCGGATGTCGCACTGCGCGCCCGGGTAGGTGTTCGCTCGCCACACCCCGCCGACGTCGTCGGCCCGTTCCAGCACGAGGACGTCGTCGATGCCGTGCCGGTGCAGCTGCGCGGCCATGCCGAGTCCGGCGAAGCCCGCGCCGATCACCGCGATCCGCACCCGTTCCGTCATCCGGCCTCCTGTGCTGCTCGTCGTTCGCGGCCACCTGCTTCGCGCCGAACCTCCCACCAGGGCGCCTTCGTGTCAAGGGAGCGACTCCGCCGGCTACCTCCGCATCCCGGCCGACCAGCGACGGCGGCTCAGCCGGCGACCGCCGTCTGGCCGAGGTGCTGCGCGAGTTCGTCGAGCGCGCTGTTCCAGCCGTCGTAGAAGGAGCCGTCGCCGTTCATTCCGTCGACCCCGCGCAGGTCGAAGGTGAGGCGGGTCAGCTCGCCGAGCGATTCGATGGTGATGGTGACGACGGGCTGGTCGTCGGGGTCGTCATCCGGCGAGCCCCAGGTGAAGACGAGGCGCTCGTTCTCGATCAGCTCGCGGTAGACCCCGCCGGTGGGGTACTCCTGGCCGCTGTCGTCGTGCACCATCGTGTAGGTGTAGCGACCGCCGACCCGGGCGTCGACGCTCACACTCTCGCGTGGCGTGTGCATGCCGGCCGGATGCCACCACTCGGCCACCTCGTCGGGGTCGGTCCAGGCGCGCCAGATCGCCTCGGGCGTCGCGTCGTACTGGCGCACCAGGGTGAATCCCTTGTTCGTGTCGATCATCGTGTTCCCTCTCGTCGTGGCTGGTGTTTCATGAGGTGTTCGCCCAGGAAGTCGAGGCGCTCGTTCCACTCGGCGCGGTGCCGCTCCACCCAGGCCTGCGCGTCGTCGAGCCCGGCCTCGCGGATGCGGCATTCGCGCCATTGCGCGTTGACCGTGCGCACGATGAGGCCGGCGCCCTCGAGCACGGCGAGGTGCTGTGAGATGGCGGGCCGGCTCATCGAGTAGTTCGCCGCCAGCTCGCCGACCGTGATCGGCCCCGTGCGCAGCCGCGAGAGGATGTCGCGGCGTGTCGGGTCGGCCAAGGCGCCGAACACGAGGCTGAGCTCATCGGTGGCGGGCATGTAAGAAGGTCCTTACGTAAGTGATTGGTTACACAATACGCCCCGAGGCGCGAGCGGGCCACCCCTACTCCGAAATCAGCCCAGAAGGGCGTGCTTGCGTGCCGGAGCGAGGAACGACGCCTCGACCGAGTTGCGCGCGAGGAGCCCGAGAACGTCGCCGCCGAGGTCGAATGCGCCGCGGAGGGCCCGTAGGTTGTCGTCGAGGTAGCCGCCGAAGTAGGCGGGGTCGTCGGAGTTGATGGTGACCAGGATGCCGGTGTCGAGCATCCGGCGCAGCGGGAACTCGGCGATCGACGGGATGACGCGCAGCCGCACGTTCGACAGCGGGCAGAGGGTGAGCGGGATGCGGTCGGCGGCCAGCCGGGCGACGAGCGCGGCGTCATCCAGGGCCCGGTTCCCGTGGTCGACGCGCTCGACGCCGAGCACGTCGAGTGCCTCCCAGACGTAGGAGGCGGGGCCTTCCTCGCCGGCGTGCGCGACGGCGTGGAGGCCGGCCGCGCGCGCCCGTTCGAAGACCGAGCGGAACAGCGACGGCGGGTAGCCCACCTCGGCCGAGTCGAGGCCGATGCCCTCGATCGCGAAACCGCTCTCGAGCACGCGGTCGAGCATCCGTTCGGCCGAGTCGACCGGCTGATCGCGGAGCACGCACACGATGATCGACGCCGTGATGCCGGTCTCGGCGCCGACTGCGGCGATCGCCCGGTGAAGACCGGCCAAGACCACCGACTCCGGGATGCCGCGCACCGAATGGGCCTGCGGATCGACGAACATCTCCGCGTGCACCACGCCGGCTGCACCGGCGCGCCGGAGGTAGGCGGCGCCGAGGGCCTCGAAATCGTCTTCGGTCTGCAGCACCTGCATGTTGGCGTAATAGAGGTCGAGGAACGACTGCAGATCGCTGAAGTCGTAGAGCGCGGCCAGCTCCGCCTCGTCGGCGTAGGGCAGCCTGATGTCCTTCGCCGCGGCCAGCTCGAAGATCGTCGCGGGCTCGAGCGTGCCCTCGATGTGCACGTGCAGTTCGCAGAATGGAAGCCGGCCGAGCGGGGCCGTCGTGTCGGTCATGCGGGGTCTCCTCGTTCACCAGGTCGAGCACCTGATCGTAGTCGTGAGTCGAACGATTTGCCCCCAAGCGCCCTATACAGCGCGTTTTGGGGCCGTTAACGGCAAATTGTTGGGCGAGCTCGGCGTGCGCTGGCCGATGACGACCCCCGCGAGCACGAGCGCGGTGCCGAACGCCTGAGGCAGGCCGAAGGTCTCGCCGGCCACGAGCGTGCCGAGCAGCACGCCGGTGACGGGGTTGAGCAGGCCGACGAGGCCGACGGTGCCGGCCGGCAGGTGCCGGAGGCCGGTGAACCAGCAGACGAAGGCGAGAGCGGTGGCGACCACCGTCACATACGCGAAGGCCGCGACGGCCGGTGGATCGAGCCCCGGTGCGCCGCCTTCGACGACGACCGCGAACGGCAGCACGAGCAGGCCCCCGGCGACCAGCTGCCAGGCGGTGACGGCCAGGATCGGCTGCCCGGCCGTCCATTTCTTCGTGAGGATGAAGCCCACCGACGACATCAGCATCGCGGCGAGGGAGGCCACCACGCCGAGCGGTTCGACGGCCCCGGTGCCCTCGAACAGCATCAGGCAGACGCCCGCGAAGCCGACGGCGGCGCCGAGGCCCGAGATCCAGTGCGGGCGTTCGGCGAGCAGTGGCCAGGCGAGCAGCAGCAGTACGCCGGCGGAGGTCGCCATGATGGTGGAGGCGACGCTCGAGGGCAGCAGTTGCGACGCGAGGTAGACGAGCACGAAGAAGGCGCCCACGTTCAGCGCGCCCAGCACGAGCGACTTCCACCACCAGGAGCCGTGCGGTCGCCGTCGGGCGATGAGGAGCAGCAGGATGCCGGCGGGCAGTGCCCGGAGCACGGCGCCCCAGAGCGGTGAGTCCAGCGGCAGGAACTGGCGCGTCACGAAGTAGTTCGAGCCCCAGGCGATCGGCGCGACCGCGGTGACGAGCAGCCAGCGCCATTTTGCTTCCATGGAAGCGACTATAGCTTCCTGGGAAGCTATAGTGAAGGCATGGCAGCAGAACTCGACCGAGTGGCCCGCATCCAGGAGGAGTGGCGGCGGGAGCGGCCCGACGTCGACGTGAGCCCGCAGGGCGTCATCGGGCGTCTGCACCGCCTGTCGGCGCTGCTCTCCGGGGCCCTCGTCGAGGTCTACCGCGAGTTCGGGCTCGGCGAGGGGGAGTTCGACGTGCTCGCCGCCCTGCGGCGGGCGGGGGATCCCTTCGAGCGGGCGCCGGGCGAACTCGCCGCGCACACGATGGTGACGACGGGGGCGATGACCAAGCGGATCGACCGGCTCGCCGAGGCCGGACTCGTGGTGCGGCGCCCGTCCGAGAGCGACGGCCGCCGTCGCGTCGTGGCGCTCACCCCGCAGGGCCTCGACCTCATCGACGCCGCGTTCACGGCGCACATGGCCAACGAGCACCGGCTGCTCGCGTCGCTCCCGGCGGCCGACCGCGCGGCGCTCGAGGGCATCCTCATGCGCTGGCTCCGCGCATCCGGGGCCGACTGAGAACCACCGAACCGTTCACGGGCCTGAGTGGCCGGCGGCGACCGGATGCCCGTGCGGGCCTCCCGAGCGCCACCGGCCCGCCTGCGCCTACGACTTCGGCGACGACGGCGACTCCACCACGATCTTCCCGCTGATGATGTCGGCCTTCAGCTGGTCGACCTCGGCGACGATCGCCGGATCGATGCGGTCGGCCCAGTCGTGCAGCGGCGCGATCCCGACACCGTCGTTCTCCAGCGTGCCGACGTAGGGGGTGTTGTCGAACTCGCCGTTGCCGGCCGCGGTGGTGACCTCATCGGCGGCGTTCGTGAGGTTCTTCAGCACCGAGGTGAGGTAGTAGGACTGGTTCTCGGGTGCTGCCTCGTAGGCGTCGTTGTTGACGCCCAGCACACCCCCGTCGATGTTGCGGTCCTTCATGGCCTCGACCGTGGCGAGGAAGAGCGATCCGGCCACCGGCATGATGATGTCGGCGCCCTGGTCGAGCAGTCCCTCGCTCAGCGTCTTGGCCTGAACCTGGTCGTCGAAGTTGCCGACGAACAGGCCGTCCTGCGTCGTCTTGTCCCAGCCCACCACCTTGACGGTGGCGCCATGCGCCTCGTTGTACTTCGCGACACCGTCGACGAAGCCGTCCATGAACACGGTGACCGAGGGGAAGGGCATGCCGCCGAAGGTGCCGACGACGCCGGTCTTCGACGCGGCGGCCGAGAGGTAGCCGGCCAGGTAGGCGGCCTGCGCGGTGTCGAAGAGCACCGGCTTGACGTTGTCGGCCTCGATCGGGGTGCCGTCGTCGTCGGAGACGGTCGAGTCGATCAGCGCGTAGTCGACATCGGGGTTCTCGGCGGCTGAGTCGCGCGTGGCGGCGGCCAGCGCGAAACCGACGGTCACGATGAGGCTGCAATCCTCGTCGACCATCGCGGAGATGTTGCCCGCGTACTGGTCTTCGGAGGTCGATTCCGCCGTGCGGGTCTCGACGCCGAGGGCGTCGGCGGCCTTCGCCACGCCGTCGTAGGTCAGTTCGTTGAACTGGCCGTCTTTGAAGCCGGTGAGGTCGGAGACGGCGCAGGGCAGGAAGCTCCCCGCGCTGTCGGTGCCGCCGTCGGTCGTGGCGGCCTCGGGCGCCGTGCCGCACGCGGTCAGCAGCAGGGTGCTGACCGAGAGCGTCAGTGCCAGGCCGATCGTCGTCTTTCTCGCCGTCGGGTTCATCGTGTTCTCCAGGTTTCGCTTGTGTTGGCGTGTGGTGCAGGAGTGGAACGGATGGAGCTGTGGTGCGGGCGGTGCGATGACGCGGCTCGGTGGTGTCAGGGAGCCGGCGTCTGGGCGGCGAGCCGGTCGCGCATCCGGATGCGCGTCGACTCGTCGAGAAAGGCGGCCTCGATGCTCACGGTGTCGAGCCGGCCGAGTGCGGCCTCGTCGAAGCCGAGCACGGAGGAGAGCAGGGAACGCTCGCCCGAGAGGAGCGAGCCGGTCTGCACCGGGTTGTCGTCGCCGAGCACGACGGCGACGCCGGCGTCCGCGAAGCGGGCTCCCGGATGCGCGGACACGGCCGGGATGGCGCCGGTGTACCAGTTCGAGGTGGGGCAGATCTCCACCACCACGCCCTCGCCGGCGATCCAGGCCAGGGACTCGGGATCGGAGGCCAGATGGGCCCCGTGGCCGATACGCGTCGCGCCGAGCAGCTCGACCGCTGCGCGAGCGGCGTGCCCGGGCGCCGACTCCGCCGCGTGACAGGTGAGGCCGAGACCGGCGGCGCGCGCGATGCGGAAGGGTTCGACGTGCGGCTCGAGCTCGGGGTGGAGCAGCTCGTCGCCCGCCAGGTCGAAGCCCACCACTCCGGCGCCGGCGAATCGGGCTGCCGCCCGGGCGACCGCCGAGTTCTGCTCGGTGCTGTGATGCCGCAGCGCGGCCACCACGATGCCGGCCGGCATGCCGGTGCCGGCCGTTCCCTCGGCGATGCCCTCGCAGGCGGCGGCGATCACCTCGTCGAGGGGCAGTGCTTCGGAGGCGTGCGTGGTGGGCCCGAAGCGCAGTTCGAGGTAGTCACCGCCGTCGGCCGCCGCATCCTCCACGGCCTCGCGGGCGATCCGGGCGATGTTCTCGCGTCGGGCGAAGAACGGATAGCTGGCCGCCACCTTCTGCAGGTAGACGGTGAGATCGGCCGGGCCGGTGAGCTGGAGCGCGTGGTCCCAGCCTTCGGCGGGTGTCGGGACCCCGAGCGAGTCGGCGAGTTCGGCTGCCGTGGCCGGCCGGAGCCGCCCTTCGAGGTGGCTGTGCAGATTGATCAGCATCGGATTCTCCTTCTCGCCTCGATCGTCAGAGCGCCAGCAGCCGCTCGAGCAGGTGCGGAGCGAAGTCGTCGGCGAGCGACAGCACCACCCGCACGTGCGCACCCGGCTGGTCGGGAAAGCCCAGGAAGCGGCCGCGCAGATCGCAGATGGTCTGGCCTCGGCCCGGACCGCCGGTCGTGTCGACCACGACCTGCACCCGGGGCGCGACGGCGGGCACGACCGCGCCCACCGCGATCGCCGCAGCGAGCGGGTCGTGCAGGGCCGAGCGCCGTTCGCCGTAGAAGGTCGCGTTGAAGTCGAAGTAGAAGTCGAGCATGCCCCCCAGCGCGGTGGCGACCGGCCGGCCCGATTCGAGCAGGCGCATCCGGTCGGCTTCGAGGAGCGGATTGCTCAACGTCACGTCGAGCGGAACCAGGGTCACCGGCCAGGAGGCGGCGAGCACGAGCGCCGCCGCCTCCGGGTCGTTGCCGATGTTGGCTTCGGCCACGGGGGAGATGTTGCCGGGCACGAGGGCGGCACCGCCCATGATCGTGACGTCGCGCACGAGCTCGGGGAGTCGCGGTTCGCGGCGCAGGGCCTCCGCGAGGTTCGTCAGCGGCCCGATGGCGAGGATGCGGAGCTCGCCCGCCCACTCGTGCGCCAGCGCGATCAGCAGGTCGGCGGCGTCACCCTCGACCGGCGCGGTGGTGGCGGCCGGGAGGGGATGATTGCCCAGCCCGTCGTCGCCGTGCACATGCGCGGCGCCCTCGGTGAACCGGCCGGCCAGCGGATGCGCGGCTCCCACCGCGACCGGGCAGCTCGCGCCGGAGAGCGCCAGCAGGTCGAGCGTGTTGCGGGCGGCGAGGGCCGAGGAGACGTTGCCGCTCACCGTGCCGATCCCGACCAGGTCGATCTCGGGGGAGGCGACGAGGTAGCACAGCGCCAGGGCGTCGTCGATCCCGGTGTCGCAATCGACGTAGAGCGGCATGCGGCCCGCTGCGGTCATCCTGGTTCCTCCTTGCCTGCGAGTATGATGATGGATGTTATACGTCCAATGTGTCAATCATGTTTCCCGCATCGTGTTGCGGCGGCATCCGGTCGTCCGGCGACGAGCATCCGGCCCGCATCAGGGTCACAGTTCCAGCCGCACGGCGGTCTCGAGAGCCGCTTCGATGCTGCGCGTCCAGCCCTCGGAGAGGGCCTCCTTCACGCCGTCGTAGAGGCTGGTGCCATCGAACAGATTGCTCGAGGCCGCGCAGATCATGCCGGCCCGCACGCCGCGCAGCCGCGCCACCACGTAGAGCGCCGAACTCTCCATCTCGACGTTGAGGATGCCCAGCGAGTTCAGCTGGGAGATCCATTCCGGGCCCTCGGCGTAGAACGCGTCGTCGCTCACGTTGAGGCCCGAGTACACCTCGGTGGCGGTGCCGGCGGTGAGTTCCCGGGCCACGTCGCCGAGCGTCGTCGCGATGCGCAGGTCGGGCACCGCCGGGTAACCCGGATGCGCGTAGGCGGCCGTGGTGCCGTCGTTGCGCAGCGTGCCCTCGCTCACCAGGAGGTCACCGGGCTTGATGCCCGGCTGCAACCCGGCGGAGGAGCCGACCCGGATGAGGGAGGTGACGCCCACCCGGATGAGCTCCTCGGCCGCGATCGCCGTCGACGGACAGCCCATGCCGGTGGAGGTGGCCGTGATGTGCCGGCCTTTGTACCATCCGGTCATCGTGAGGTGCTCGCGCTGGTGCGCGACGGTCTTCACGTCGGTCAGGAACTCCGCGATCAGCGGCACCCGGAACGGGTCTCCGGGCAGCAGCGCGACGGTGGAGACCTCGCCCGGTGCGATGCCGATATGGTATTGCCGTTCCCCGACTCCGACGGTGCTCTTGTCGACCGTGCTCGACGTCATGGTTGTCTCCTCGTGCTCGAAATCCGTTGGCGCGCCTCGAGGATTTTCCTCGACGTGGTGAGTATGATGTCATACAACCACCGACCACTTCGAGGGGTGCCCATGACGACGACGGTTTCCGCTCTGCGACTCGACCCCCTGACGGTGCCCACCGGTCAGCCTCTTCGGGTGGCGGTCTACACCTCGCTCGCCGACGCCATCCGCGGCGGCCGGGTCGAGCTCGGCTCGTTGCTGCCCAACGAGGCGGAGCTCGGCGTGGCGCTCCGCGTCAGCCGCACCGTGGTGCGCGAGGCGCTGATGCTGCTCGAAGAAGACGGGCTCATCCGCACCCGCCGCGGCATCGGCCGGTTCGTGGCCGAAGCACTGCCCCAGGTGGGCCTCGAGCTGCTGCAGCCGCTCGAGAAGGTGATCGCCGAAGGGTCGGGCACGGTCTCGGTCGAACGGATGCTCGAAGAGCTCCAGCCCACCTCCGACTTCATCACGCGCGGGCTCCAGGTCGATCCGGGTGCGCAGGTGTGGGTGCAGGAGAACGTGCTGAAGCGCGACGGCGAGGCGGTGGCCCAGCTGCTGGAGATCATCCCCTCGGCCGAGGTGCTCGCCGAACGGAGCCCGGTGCTCGCGGCCCGGCTCGACGAGATCCGGGTCGACGGGCGCAGCCTGCTGGCGGCGGTGATGGACATCGTCGGTCCGGTGCTCGGGCCGGCCGTCTACGACGTGACCGTCGGGCGGGCGGGCGCCGAGCGGGGCAAGGGGATCGGGCTGAAGGCGTCGACCCCCGTGCTCGTGCTGACGCACAACGTGCTGCTCGACGGCAAGCCGATCTATCTGGCCAAGAACCTCATCACGCACGGCTTCGGCACGCTCACCATCGCGCAGTCCGCGACCTAGCAGGACACCTGGCCCGCTGGATGTCGGAGGCCATGTGTACGCTGTTCACATGACCGAGCAGACCACGGCCCCCGCGCATTGGAAGCGCAACACCGCCCTGTTCCTGAGCGGGCAGACGATCTCGCTCTTCGGGTCGATGATCGTGCAGTACGCGGTGATGTGGTACGTCACCTTCGAGACGCAGTCCGGGTTCGCGGTGGCGCTCTACGCCATCGCCGCGTTCCTACCGCAGGGCGTCGTGTCGATCTTCGGCGGTGTGTTCGCCGACCGGATGAACCGGCGCGTGCTGGTGATGCTGGCCGACGGAACCATCGCAGCCGTCACCCTGGTGCTGGCGCTGCTGATGCTGAACGGGGTGACCGATCTGTGGATCATCCTGCTCGCCGTCGGAGCTCGTTCGATCGGCGCCGGGGTGCAGACCCCGGCGGTGCAGGCGATGATCCCGCAGATCGCGCCGCCGGATCAGCTGATGCGGGTGAACGGCATCTTCCAGACCATCCAATCGGCGATGGCATTGCTCGCCCCCGCGGCCGCCGGGGCGGTGTTCGGTCTCTTCGGCATCGTGCCGGTGTTCTTCATCGACGTCGTGACGGCGGCGATCGGCATCGTCTTCCTGGCCTTCGTGGTCGTGCCGACGCTGGCGTCGATCGCCGAGAAGACCTCGAGCTACCGCGACGACCTGGTCGAAGGGTTCCGCTACATCTGGCGGCACCAGGTGGTGCGCTGGCTGCTGCTCGTGTTCGCCATCATCTTCCTGCTCACCGTCGCGCCCTCGTTCATCACCCCGCTCCTGGTGGCACGCACCTTCGGCACGGATGTCTGGATGGTGACCGTGCTCGAGGTCGCATTCAGCGTCGGCATGCTGCTGGGCGGGGTGCTCGTGTCGACCGTGCTGGCGAAGTTCAGTCGCATCGGGCTGATCCTGTTCGCCACCTTCGGGTTCGCGGCGTTCACGATCGGGCTCGGGCTGGCCCCGAACCTGTGGGTGTTCTACGGGTTCATGTTCGGGTTCGGCCTGCTCGTGCCGCTGTTCTCGGCCCCGTTCATGACGCTGGTGCAGGAGACCGTCGACCCGGAGAAGCACGGCCGCGTGTTCAGTTACGTGGGCATCGTGATGGCCTTGGCCACCCCGATCGGCATGATGGTGTTCGGCCCGCTCGCCGACGTGATCAGCGTGCAGACGCTGCTGGTGGTGGCGGGGGTGGCGACCATCCTGGTGATCGTCGTGGCCATCCTGCTTCCGTCGGGCCGGGCCGCGATGGCGGCGGCCCGCGCACAGCGGCCGGCGGGCGACGAGACGGTGTCCGAGGCGCCTGATGCCTCTGATGCGCCTGATGTGAATGGCGCGGACGGCGGAGTCCCACTCGCGGAGGAGCGTCAGCGCGACCAGCGGTGACCGGTCGCCGCACGGCTCGGGGTCAGTCCTCCGGCGCGAAGAACGCCCCGATCGCGGCGGAGAGGGCCACGAGATCGTCGACGTGGGCGAGCTCGCGGGCGGAGTGCATCGACAGCAGCGGTGCCCCGACGTCGATGGTGCGGATGCCGAGCCGGGTCGCCGTGAGCGGACCGATCGTCGATCCGCACGGCACCCCGTTGTTCGACACGAACTCCTGGTAGGGCACGCCCGCCTGAGCACACGCGCGGCTCCAGAGGGCCGCACCCGGGGCGTCCGTGGCGTAGCGCTGGTTGGCGTTGATCTTCAGCAACGGTCCGCGACCGGCCACCGGCTGGTTGGCGGGGTCGTGCCGCTCGGGGTAGTTCGGATGCACGGAGTGCCCCGCGTCGGAGGAGAGGCACCAGGATGCCGCGAGCGACCGAGCACGCTCGTCGACCCCGCCGCCGAACGCGGCGCCGAGGCGGGTCAGCACGTCGGCGAGGAAGGGCCCGCTCGCGCCCGACCGTGACTCGGAGCCGAGCTCCTCGTGGTCGAAGGCCGCCACCACCGAGATGTGACCGGGCGTGGGCGACTCCGCGGCGACGAGCAGAGCCGTGAGGCCGGCGTGCACCGAGCTGAGGTTGTCCATCCGGCCGGCCGCGAAGAGCGCGTCGTCGAGACCGAAACGGGCGGGCGACTGGGTGTCGGCGGTGAGGATGTCGTAGCCCGCGATCTCGGCCGCGGCGTCGGTGCCCGAGCCGAGGCCGGCGAATCCGGCGAGCAATCCCACGAGGTCGGCCTGCGACACCTCGCCCACGCCGAACACGGGAGCGGTGTGGCGCTGCCGGTCGAGCGTGAGGCCGTTGTTCGCCTCGCGGTCGAGGTGGATGGCGAGCTGCGGGATGCGCAGGAAGGGCCCGGTGCGCACGAGCCGCTCCTCCCCGTCGCGGGTCACGATGCGGCCCGCGAGTTCGAGTTCACGATCGAGCCAGGAGTTGAGGAGCGGCCCGCCGTAGACCTCGACTCCGGCCTGCAGCCACCCGTTCGAGCCGATGGTCGGGCGGGGCTTCAGCTTGAACCCGGGGGAGTCGGTGTGCGCTCCGAGGATGCGGAACGGGGTGAGCGGACCGGCGCCCTCGGGCACCACCCACGCGATGATCGCGCCGTCGCGGATGGCGTAGAAGAGGCCGGGCTCGGCACTCCAGGCATCCGTCTCCCGCCGGGCCCGGAACCCGGCTGCATCGAGTCGGCGGCCCGTCTCGGCCGCCGCGTGGTAGGAGGAGGGCGAGGATCGGATGAACTCGGCGAAGTCGTCGATGTACGTCGAGGTGTCGGGCATGAAGCTATCCAATCACTGCCGGAGGCTTCCTGGCGCTGAGGACCGCGTGCTCCTTCTCCGCGTCGAGGCCGACGGGCGGGCGGTCGAGGCGCAGGGGCGCGGCACCACCGATCGCGCGGAGCCAGCACCAGGTGTCGGCCACCGTCTCGGTGAGGGGGCGGAAGCGCAGACCGGCGGCCAGCGCGGCCGACACGTCGGCGCGGTGCATGGCGTCGTGATCGGGCCCGGCGGGAAGCCAGATCGGCAGCTCGGTCCAAGGCTCGATACCGGCGGCGAGGATGCGTTCTTCCGCCACCCAGCGCAGGCGGGCATCCGATCCGGTCGCGTCGATGCACGCTGCCAGCAGCTCGCCAAGAGTGTGCCGCCCGGGCGGGGTCACCACGTTGAAGGCTCCGGAGGCGCCGCGGAGACCAGCGTCGAGCGCGAACTCGGCGAGATCGCGGGCGTCGACGTATTGGATGCCCGCATCCGGAACCCCCGGCGCGAGCACGTCGCCACCCCGGGCGATGCGCGAGAGCCACCACGGCAACCGGCCGACGTTCTCGCGCGGCCCCAGCACCAGGCCGGGTCGCAGGAGGAGCGCCCGGTCGCCGAACGATTCGCGGAGCGCCAGCTCGGCGCCGGCCTTGCCTCGCGCGTAGTCGACCACGAGCTCGGGCGGCGTGCCGGCTCCGGTCTCGGCCGCCACCGCCACGGGGTCGCCGTCGGAGGGGTTCGCCGGCACCAGCGGAACCGACTCGTCGGCACCCGCCGGCAGCGGGTCGGCGTAGACCGATCGGCTCGACACGAGGGCATAGCGGTCGGCCAGTGGCGCGAGCACGCGGGCGCTGTCGCGCACGGCGAACGGCTCCCACGACCAGGTGTCGACCACGAGATCCCACCGTCCGGAGCGGGATGCCTCGTCGAGCACGGCCGCCAGCCCGCGGCGTGCGGGTTCGCGCCGGTCGCCGACGAGTGCGGTGACCCCGGATGCCGGCGGATGCGTGCCGCGGGTGAGCGTCGTGACCGCGGCACCGCGGTCCAGGGCGGCCTGCACGAGCGCGGTTCCGACGAACTCGGTGCCGCCGAGGATGAGGATCCGCATGCCCCGAGTCAACCGCACCCGGCACCGCGCCGCCTGGCCGTCTGCTCCGAGCAGACGGTCATTTTCGTGTCCTAGGGTGTGTCGGAGTAGTCCGGATGCCGTTTCGGCCAGCCCTCAGGAGAATCCGAATGCGTTCGCGTACCGTCGCCATCGCGATCCCCGCCGTGCTCGTGCTGGGTGCACTGGTGCTCGCCGGGTGCACCGCGCATCCGACCGATGCGTACTCCAAGATCGCGCACCTCGACCAGGGCACCGTTCTCGCCGGCGGCGAGACGCCGCCCATCGTTCCGGGTTCCGACTCCGAGCTCGTGCGTTCGTCGCTGCGGCTGCTGACCGTGCACGACGAGACCGAGTTCTGGGTGGGTGTGACCCGCGACGACGACGTCTGCTTCATCGCCGAGAGCACCCTCGGCGGCGAGCAGACCGAGGCGAGCTGCGTCGACGCCGAGCGGTTCGGGCGCTATGGCGCGACCCTGCAGCTGCAATCGCCCGAGCAGCGCGTCTGGTTGCACACCGAATACATGACGGTGGGCACGAACTGGACGGCGATCTCGGCGAACATCGCCGTGCACAGCTGACGCCGCACCAGAGAAGGCCACCGGATGCCGGGCGGCGGCTTGAGCGCGGGCGGCGCGGCGCGCAGACTCGGAGCATGGAATCGCAGCTCACCGTCGACGTCGTCTCCGTGTTCACCGACCCCGAGGGTGGGCACGGCAATCCGCTCGGGCTGCTGCGGTCGTCGGGGGAGACCCGGGGCCGGGAGCAGGAGATCGCGACGGCGCTCGGATTCAGTGAGACGGTCTTCGTCGACGAGATCGACGAAGGGCCGGTGCCCCATGGCCGCACGGCGCACATCCGGATCTTCACTCCGGCGGCCGAGTTGCCCTTCGCGGGTCACCCGTGCGTGGGCACGGCGTGGTGGCTGGCGCAGTCCGGCCTGCCCGTCGATGTGCTGCGCGTGCGCGCGGGTGACGTGGCGGTGCGTCACGACGGCGACTTCACCTGGATCACGGGCCGCGCATCCTGGGCGCCCGAGTTCATCTGGCATCCGCTCGAGACCGCGGCCGAGGTCGACGCTCTCGACCCGGCCGCATTCACGGAGGGCAAGCACTACTTCTGGGCGTGGATCGACGAGGAGTCCGGTCACCTGAGGTCGCGGATGTTCGCGCCCGCGATGGGCATCGCCGAAGACGAGGCGACGGGTGCCGCGGCCGTGCGCCTCACGGCGCAGCTCGATCGCGACCTGGCGATCGATCAGGGAGCGGGTTCGCGCATCCTCACCCGCCGTCTGGGTGGCGAGGACATCGCCGTCGGGGGCCGCACCGTGCGTGCGGCCCCCGTGCAGATTGCCTAGTGGGCGATGACGGGCTCGGGCGCGGCGTCCGTCGCCGTGGCCGGGGTGTGCGAGAGCGACAGGCCCTGGCCCTTGCGGCGGAACAGCAGTGCGGCGAGCACCGCGCCGAAGGCGAAGAACCCGGCGCCCCACCAGTAGGCGGTGGCATAGCTGTGCACGGCCGCGTCAGCCAGCACCTGCGGGTCGGCCGGCAGGTTCGAGGCCACGTAGTCGGTGAGTGCCGTCGCGGCGAGCGTGTTGAGCAGCGCCGTGCCGATCGAGCCGCCCACCTGCTGGCTGGTGTTCACCATCGCCGACGCGACGCCGGCGAACTGCCGGTCGACGCCGAGCGTCGCGGTCTGCATCGAGGCCGGCATGATCGAGCCCATGCCGAAGCCGAGGATCATCAGCGGGGGCAGGATGTCGGCCGCGTAGACGCTGTCGGCAGTGAGGTGCGTGAGGTAGATCATGCCGCTCATCGCGACGAGCATGCCGAACGGCACCATGATCTTCGGACCGAACCGCGGCACGAAGATGTTGGTCGAGAGCTGGGCGGCCAGCACGAGCATGCCGATCATGGGGAGGAACGACAGACCGGTCTGGATCGGCGAGTACTGCAACGTCGTCTGCAGGTAGTAGGTGACGAAGAGGAAGATGCCGAACATCCCCGCGCCGGCGATGAGCACCGAGCTGTAGGCGGCGCCGCGATTGCGGTCGAGCACGATGGAGAGCGGGAGCAACGGATGCGTCGCGCGGCGCTGCCAGAGCACGAAGGCGATCAGCAGCACGCCGCTCGCGCCGAGGAACCCCCAGGTGAGCGGTGAGTCCCAGCCGTCGGTCTCGGCGTTCGAGAAGCCGTAGACCAGCGAGAAGAGCGCACCCGAGACCAGCAGGGTGCCGGGGATGTCGAGCTTCGGGCGCGGGCCGGTGCGCTTGAGGGTGGTCACGAAGATGCTCGCACCGATGACGGCGACGACGGCGATGAACACGTTGATGTAGAGGTTCCAGCGCCAGTCGAACGCCTCGGTGAGGAAGCCGCCGAGCAGGAGCCCGACCGCGCCGCCCACACCGGCGATGGCGCCGAACACGCCGAAGGCGCGAGCACGCTCCTTCGGGATGGTGAAGGTCGTGGTCAGCACGGCCAGTGCGGTCGGCGCGAGCAACGCGCCGAAGGCGCCCTGCAGCGCGCGGGCCGCGACGAGCGTGCCGAAGCTGTCGGCGGCGCCACCGAGGGCGGAGGCGACGGCGAACCCGATGAGGCCGATGATGAAGGTGCGCTTGCGGCCGATCAGGTCGGAGAGGCGCCCGCCGAGCAGCAGCAGGCTGCCGAAGGCGAGGGAGTAGGCGGTGATGATCCATTGGCGGTCGCCGTCGGAGAATCCGAGGTCGGCCTGGGCGGCGGGGAGCGCGATGTTCACGACGGTGGCGTCGAGCACCACCATGAGCTGCGCGAGGGCGACGGTGACCAGGGTCCACCAGCGACGGCTGGAGACCATGGGGGCGCCGGCGGAGGCGGCGCTGTCGGAAAGGGTCTGAGACATGAAGACGACTATATACGGTACTGAGCAGTTTCGGATCTAATCGGTCTAGAATTAACCCGAACGTCAGGAAAGGAGATCGCCGCAATGACGCAGAACGATTTCGACGACGCATCCGAACTCATCGACTCCGAGCTCGACGCCGACGCGCCTGAGGCGCCTGAACAGGCCAGGCTCGGCCGCAAGCGCGATCACACCCGCGACCCCGAGATCCTCGAGGCGGCACTCGACGTGCTGGCCGAAGAGGGCTACGACGGCATGACCATCGACATGGTGGCCGCGCGGGCCAAGGCCGGCAAGGCCACGCTCTACCGGCGCTGGGCCTCGAAAGGCGAGCTGGTGATCGACGCGGTGGCGTGCATGAAGAAGGGCGACCTCGACCACGCCCGCCTCCCCGACACCGGCACCCTCCGCGGCGATCTGGTCGCCATGATCAAGCCGCGGTCGATGGAGGACGCCGAGCGCAAACTGCAGATCATGGGCGGTCTGATGTCGGTGCTGTCGCGCAATCCCGAGCTGTCGGATGCGATCAACTCCGCCATCATCGAGCCGCGTGCCGAGGTGAATCGCATCCTGATGCGCCGGGCACGGGATCGCGGCGAGATCTCGCCCGATGTCGACATCGACGCGCTGGCGCTCGTCTCGCCCTCGATGGCGTCGTATCGCACGCTCGTGCTGAAGAAGCCGGTCGATCGCGAGTTCTTGATCTCGCTGATCGACGGCGTCATCCTGCCGGCTGCGGGCATCCGTTCGCCGGTCGGCGCCTGAGGCTCCTGCTCCTGCTCCCGCCGCTGCGGGCCGGTGGTCAGCGCGTGACCATCGCCGAACTGCGGTCCCAGAGGGCGGCGGCCAGCGCCGGATCGTCGACGCCCTTCTTGAGACGCGCGGGCTTGCGTTTGGCATAGTAGCCGCCGCTCTGCCAGTCGACCCCGGGAGTGGTGGTGGCGAGCCAGACCAGCGTGTCGGCGCCCTTCTCGGCCGGCAGGATGAGGCGATTGAGCACGGAGCGGTACATCAGCCGCAGTCCGCTGCGGGAACCCGCCGAGAAGCTCGTGGCGACCACGCCCGGGTGGAACGCGGCCGACGAGATGCCCCGGTCGTGGAAGCGCTTGTGGAGTTCGCGGGTGAAGAGGATGTTCTCCAGCTTCGCGTTGCCGTACGCCAGTTCCGGGCGGTAGTGGCGTCGCGACTCGAGGTCGTCGATGTCGAAGTCGCTGTAGAGGCGGTGTGCGACGCTCGAGGTGGCGATGACGGTCGCTCCGCTCTCGGCGAGACGGTCCGACAGCAGCAGGGTGAGCAGGAACGGCGCCAGGTGGTTCACCTGGAAGGTCTTCTCGTGCCCGTCGACGGTCTCCTCGCGTGGTCCCATCAGGCCTCCCGCGTTGTTGGCGAGCACGTCGATCCGGGGGTATCGGGCCAGCAGGTCCGCGGCCAGGGTGCGCACGTCGTCGAGCCGCGCGAAGTCGGCCGTGAACGACGCGGCACCGAGTTCCGTGGCCACAGCGGCGGTCTTCTCGGGCGAGCGCCCGACCACCACCACCTCGTCTCCGCGCCGCTGCAGCTCGCGCGCCGCGGCGGCCCCGATTCCGTCACTCGCCCCGGTGATCACGACCGTCCTGCCCGCCATGCTCCGACCCTAGCCCTCGCACGCCCACTCCGGTGTCGGTGGCCGGGGCTACCCTGATGGTGGTCTCGATCCCGGGGCCGTGCGGGAAGGGCAGCGGATGATCGTCGTCGGTGGAGCGGAGCACCCCCAGACCGTGCTCTACAGCGCCACCGACCTCACCGCCGCCGCGCACTGCGAGTTCGCTCTGATGCGCCGGCTCGACGCGAAGCTCGGGCGCATCCCGCCTGTTCCCGACGGCGGAGACGCGATGCTCGAACGAGCGGCCCGGCTGGGCGACGCGCACGAGGAGCGAGCTCTCGAGGCGTTCCGCGAGCGCTTCGGGGCCTTCGACGGGGTGACTCCGGCGGGCGTCGCCGAGATCGAGCGGCCCGAACGCGCCACCCCCGATGCCCTGCTGGCGCACCAGGCGGTGACGCTCGAGGCCCTCCGTGCCGGGGCTGACGTGGTGTTCCAGGGCACCTTCTTCGACGGCCGGTTCCTCGGGTTCGCCGACTTCCTGGTGCGGGTTCCGGATGCGCGGGGCCCCGGCTCCGCATCCGGACCAGGCGCATCCGGATCGGTCGCAGCCGGCCCGGTGTACGAGGTCTACGACACGAAACTGGCCCGGCACGCGAAGGTGACGGCGCTGCTCCAGGTCGCGGCCTACGCCGAGCAGCTGGAGCGGCTGGGCGTGGCGGTCGGCCCGCAGGTGCACCTGCTGCTCGGCGACGGATCGACGTCGACGCATTCGTTGCGCGACATCCTGCCGGTGTTCCTCGATCGGCGCGCCCGGCTCGAGGCCATGCTCGACGAGCGGCTCCTGGCGCCGGCCGTGGAATGGGGCGATCCGCGCTATGCGATCTGCGGTCGCTGCGAGGTGTGCACCCCTGAGGTGGAGGCGCACCGCGACCTGCTCCTCGTCGCCGGCATCCGCATCACCCAGCGAACCCGGCTGCGGGATGCGGGCATCACCACGATGGATCAGCTCGCCGAGTCGGAGGGGCTGGTCGCCGATCTGCCCGAATCGACGCTCGAGACGCTGCGCGATCAGGCACGCATGCAGGTGGCGGGTCGCGACGGCCTGGCCTACCGGGTCTACGACGCGAACGGGCTGGCCGGTCTGCCGGTGCCCGATCCGGGCGACATCTTCTTCGACTTCGAGGGCGATCCGCTCTACAGCGAGAACGCCGGGCCCGACTGGGGGCTCGACTACCTCTTCGGGGTGGTGGAGCACGCGCCCGGCGGGGGCACCGCGTTCCGCCCGTTCTGGGCGCACGACCACGCCGAAGAGAAGGCAGCTCTCCGTGCCTTCCTCGATTACGCCACCGACCGGCTCCGCGAGCATCCCGGCATGCACATCTACCACTACGCCAACTACGAGCGGGCGCACCTGCAGTCGCTCACCGCGCGTCACGGCGTGGGCGAGGAGCAGCTCGACGAACTGCTCCGCCGCAACGTGCTGGTCGACCTCTACCCGGTGGTCAAGAAGAGCATCCGGGTCAGCTCGCCCTCCTACAGCCTGAAGAAGCTCGAGCCGCTCTACATGGGCGCGCTCTACCGCGACAGCGAGGTCACGAACGCGGCCGATTCGATCGTGGCCTACGTGCACTACGTCGAGCTGCGCGAGCGCGGCCGAACGGATGCGGAGGCCGCGGTCGCCGCCGAAGCCCAGCTGCGCGAGATCGCCGACTACAACGAGTACGACTGCGTGTCGACGCTGCGGCTGCGCGACTGGCTGCTCGCAAGGGCCGCCGAGAACGGCGCGACCCCGGTGGCCGACGACGCGCTGTTCGCGGCGAGCGATCTCACGCTGGACGGTGTTGCGGATGCGTTCGCCGCAGCGCCGCCGCCCGCGAACGCGGCGGAGGCGGCGGCGCCGTTCGAGCCGAGTGCTCTGCACCGGTCGCTCAGCTCACGGATCGAGCACGCCGATCCCGCCCATCGCACCGCCGACGAGACGGCGATCGCCCTTGCCGCCGCGGCCATCGACTACCACCGTCGCGAAGACAAGTCCTTCTGGTGGGAGCACTTCAACCGTCTCGACCAGCCGATCGACGAGTGGGCCGACACGCGCGACGTGCTCGTGGTGTCGGCCGCGGTGGTCGAGACCGACTGGTACCGCGGCCCCGGTCAACGCACCGATCGCCGTGAGGTGCGGTTGCGCGGGCAGCTGGCGCCCGGCAGCCGGCTCGAGCCGGGGCAGAGCGGGCGGTTCTTCGTCTACGACCCTCCGCATCCGTGGCCCGCGCCCCGGTCGCGGGTGAGCGATCGGGTGGCGCATGCGCGCACGGCGTTGCTCGACGTGATCGCGCTGCCCAACGGCGTGACCCAGTACCTCTTCGAAGAGCGCCAGACGATGAACGGCGTGGGCTACCCGGCCTTGCCGGTGGCGATCACGCCGTCGGCGCCGCCGAAGACGACCTCGTTGCAGGTCGCGATCGCGGAGTGGGGGCAGCGGCTGGCCGATGCTCTGCCCGGTTTTCCGGCTGACGCGGCGGTCGACCTGCTGCGCCGTCGCCCGCCGCGGCGGCGTGACGGGCGTGCGCTCGAACCGGTGCGCGAGGGCGCGCGGGGTGCCATCGACGCGATCCGCGATTCCCTGCTGGCGCTCGACGACTCCTACCTCGCCGTTCAGGGACCTCCGGGCACAGGCAAGACCTATACGGGGGCGCGGGTCGTCGCCGAGCTCGTGAACCGGCACGGCTGGACCGTGGGGGTCGTGGCGCAGTCGCACGCCGTGGTCGAGAACATGCTCGACGCCATCGTCGATGCGGGCGTCGCGCCGGAGCTGGTGGGCAAGGCGAGCGAGTCGCCCGAAGTCGCCTTCACCCCCTTGCAGCGCGACGGCCTGAGCCGGTTCCTGGCCCGGGCGGGGGCCTCCGGCTCCGGATCGGTCGTCGGCGGAACCGCATGGGATTTCACGAACATCAGCCGGGTCGGCCGCCGGCAGCTCGATCTGCTCGTGGTCGACGAGGCCGGGCAGTACTCGCTCGCCAACACCATCGCGGTGAGCGTTGCCGCGCGCAACCTGCTGCTGCTCGGCGACCCGCAGCAGCTCCCACAGGTGACGCAGGGTACGCATCCGGAGCCCGTCGACACGTCGGCGCTCGGCTGGCTGACCGACGGGCACGACGTGCTGCCGGCGGAGCTCGGCTTCTTCCTCGACGTGAGCTGGCGGATGCACCCGGCCGTGTGCGAGCCGGTGAGCCAGCTCTCCTACGGGGGGGAGCTGCACGCGAAGCTGCCGGCCACCACCGATCGGTCGCTCGATGGAATCGCACCCGGTCTGCACCTGCACCCGGTGGCGCACCACGGCAACTCGACCGAGTCGCTCGAAGAGGCGGAGCGAGTGGCGGAGATCGTGCGAGGGTTGCTCGGGCGGCCGTGGCGCGATCCGGTCGAGGCGGATACGGATGCGGATGCGGATGCGGGGGGAGGCTCACGCCCCCTCATCGAGACCGACGTGATCGTCGTCGCCGCCTACAACGCGCAGGTCGAGCGCTTGCGCGCGGTGTTGACGGCCGCCGGGATGCCCGACGTTCCGGTGGGCACGGTCGACAAGTTCCAAGGGCGCGAAGCCGCGGTGGCGATCGTGTCGCTCGCCGCGTCCTCCGCCGCGGATGTTCCGCGGGGCATCGGCTTCCTGCTCATGAAGAACCGGTTGAACGTCGCGGTCTCCCGCGCGAAATGGGCGGCCTACCTGGTGTTCTCACCGGGTTTGGCCGACCACCTCCCGGTGAACGCGGCCGATCTGGCCACCCTGTCGGCGTTCCTGCGCCTCACGCGAGAGACTCCCAGCGCCCCTGAACCATTCGGGTGACCTGCCAGGCGATCGGCTCGGCCGAGACCCGTGCGCCGTCGATGCCCTGCTCGGCGATCAGGAACGCGGCTTCGTCGGAGTCGGCGGTGAACCGCACGGTGACCCGCGGCGATCCACCGACGACGGCGATGTCCGACGCCTCGACGGTGGTGAAGTCGGCGATGGCCTGGGTGAGAGTCGGCAGCACCTCCTCGGGGCGCACGCCCAGTTCGAGGGTTCCGACGATCATGGTGACACGGTAGGAGGGCATGGTCCCAGCGTAGGGGGAAGGAATACGGTGGGCGGATGGAGCTCGTCGAATTCCGTGTCGAGGGGGAGACCGCCGTGTCGGCGCGGTCGGCGTTCGACCGGGTGGTGCCCCGCGACGGCCGAACTCTCTTCCGGGGCTACCTGCGTGTGCTCCCGGCCGTGGTGGGCGTCTCCGATCAGAGCGGACCGTGGAACCACCCCGGCGAGAGACGCACGGTGCACCTCTCCGACGGCAGCGAGTTCCGTGAGGAGCTCGTGCGCTACGCACCCCCGGAGACGCCGGATGCGACCGGGCTGTTCGAATATCGCGTCACCGGATTCACGAAGACGCTCGGACGTCTGGTGTCGGATGCCTATGCCAGCTGGCACTATGAGCCCCGCCCCGGTGGGTCGGTCATCCGGTGGACCTACGGCTTCCGGCCACTGGCGCGCCGGCGATTCGTGGTGGAGCGGGTGATCGGGCCGATCTGGCACCGTTACATGCGCCGATCGATGGCGGAGTGCGTGCGCGTGGCCTCCGGTGCGTGAAATCATCGGACGATGAGCTATCTCGCCTCCGACGACCGTTACGCCACCTTGCCCTACCGTCGCACCGGCCGCAGCGGACTCCTGCTGCCCGCCGTGTCGCTCGGCCTCTGGCAGAATTTCGGCGACGAAACGCCGCTCGACACCCAGCGCGCCATCCTGCGCCGCGCCTTCGACCGTGGTGTGACCCACTTCGACCTGGCGAACAACTACGGGCCCCCTTACGGCAGCGCCGAGACGAACTTCGGGCGGATCTTCGCCGAGGACCTCCGGCCCTACCGCGACGAACTGGTGATCTCGACCAAGGCCGGCTACGACATGTGGCCCGGCCCCTATGGCGACCACGGCTCCCGCAAGTATCTGCTGGCCTCTCTCGACCAGTCGCTCGAGCGGATGGGTCTGGACTACGTCGACATCTTCTACTCGCACCGCGCCGATCCCGATACGCCGCTCGAGGAGACGATGGGCGCGCTGCACACCGCGGTGCAGTCCGGCCGCGCGCTGTACGCCGGAATCTCCTCGTATTCGCCCGAGCGGACCGTCGAGGCGGCGCGCATCCTCAGCGAGCTCGGCACCCCGCTGCTCATCCACCAGCCCTCCTACTCGATGGTCAACCGCTGGATCGAAGAGGAGCTCCTCGACACGCTCGGAGCGCTGGGCGTGGGTTGCATCGCCTTCTCGCCCCTGGCGCAGGGCCTGCTGACGAACAAGTACCTGGGCGGCATCCCGGCCGAGTCGCGAGCGGCCCGAGAGGGGTCGATGTCGTCGCGGATGCTCTCCGACGAGACGCTCGCCCGGGTGCGCGCGCTCGACGAGATCGCCTCCGGCCGGGGCCAGTCGCTCGCGCAACTCGCCCTCTCCTGGGCTCTGCGCGACGAGCGGGTGACCTCGGTGCTGATCGGCGCCTCCTCCGTGCAGCAGCTCGACGACAACCTCGATGCCACGAACGCGCTGGCGTTCGACCCGGCCGAGCTGGCGCGCATCGACGAGTTCGCCGTCGACGCCGGCATCAACCTCTGGCAGTCGTCCAGCGCGGTCTGAGCCGCGGATGACGGCGGTGCTGCTGACCGGTTCGCGGGCGCCCGCGACCCTCGATCTGGCGCGCCGTTTCGCGGAGGAGGGTGCGTTCGTGGTGGTGGCCGACAGCCAGCCGGCGCTCAGCTCGAGGTCGCGAACCGTCGGAGTGGCCTACCGGGTGCCCTCGGCGCGGTTCCGGCCGTGGGAGTTCGCCGACGCCGTCGCGGGCATCGCGCGACGGCACGCGGTCGACCTCGTGCTGCCGACCTGTGAGGAGACCTTCTGGCTGGCCGCGGTCGCAGACGCCGCCGACACGGCCGCGCCGGTCTCGGCCGCGGCGGCGCCCGAGCGTTCGCTCGCCATCCTGCGACAGCTGCTGTTCGCGCCCTCGATCAGCACCCTGAGGCGGCTGCACGACAAAGCGGCCTTCGTGGGGTTGCTCGACGAGGTCGGGGTGGCGCATCCGACGACCGAGGTGGTCTGTTCGCGCATCGCCTGGCGGCGGCGGGCGGCTCGCCGTGCCGCGCATCCGGGGGCCGCACTCGTGGTGAAGCCGGCGTTCTCCCGGTTCGGCACCCGCACCTGTTTCGTCGCCACGGGCGAGCCGCTCCCCGAGATCGGCCGGATCACGCGCGACGAGCCGTGGCTCGTACAAGAACAGCTCGAGGGCTCGGAGTTCTGCAGCTACGCGGTCGCCGTCGACGGCCGGGTGACGGCGTTCGTGGCCTACCGTCCGGTCTGGCGCGCCGGGGTGGGCGCCGGCGTGGCCTTCGAACGGCTGGATGCCGCGACCGGGCCGGGAGCCGAGGCACGCGCGATCGCCGACCGCCTCGCGGGCCACCTCTCGCTCACCGGCCAGTTCGGCCTGGACCTGATGGAGACGGATGCGGGGCTCCGGGTGCTCGAATGCAACCCGCGAGCGACCAGCGGTGTGCACCTCTTCGCGCGGGGCGACGGACTGGCCGGCGCGTTCCGGGGCATCGAGGCGCACCCGCCCAGCCGGCCGTCGGCGCGACTCGCCATCCCGCACACGATGTACGCGGCGGCGGGCATGAAGCGACCCGCCGATGTCGCTCGGTGGGTGTCGCAGACGCGGTCACCGGATGCGCTCCGGCCGCCGGGCGATCGCATCCCGATCCCGACGCTCCTCCGGTCGGTCGCGGTGCAGGCGCGCACGGCCGGTCAGGCCGGTGTCTCGCTCACGGCGGCTTCGACGCACGACCTGGAATGGAACGGGGAGGAGCTTCCATCCCGCCGTGCGATGGCGGTCCGTCCGCCTCCACCGGAACCCGCATCGATCGCGATCCCGGGCTCTGGACATGGCAACGCATCGCTTCACCCTGACGTCGTCGCGGCGTTCGTCGACGGCGTGCGCGCCACCGGCGGAACGAGCGTGTTCGTCGAGAACGTCGATGTCGAGCTCGGGAGCGTCGAGGTGGGAGGGGAGGTGCTCGCGCTGACGAGCCCGTCCGGCCGGCGCGATCGAGCGAAACCCTCGACCATGCCGCCGAGCTACGTCGTGTCGCCCCTGACCCACTACGTGCGCTATGCCCGCGAGGAGCTCCGGGAGCTGCCGTCGCCGGCGGCACGAGGCCTCGCGCGCGCGATGCTGGTCGGTCTCGACGCGGCGCTCCGCGCCGGCCAGGTCGACGACGTGGTGATGGTGGGGAATGCGCTGCTCTCCACCAACCTCCTGCCCGACCCCGATGAGCGCGCCGTTCTCGAGCTCACCGCACGACTCGCCGCGGCGCATCCGGGTCGTGCGATCGCGTGGCGCAGTGTGCACGGCCGGGGCCGTCGGCTTCCGGAGACGCTTCGGCGCGCCGGGTACCGGCTGATCCCCTCGCGGAGCGTGCTGTTCACCGCCACGCGCGACTCCGAATGGGCCACCCTTCGCGACGTCAAGCGCGATCGAGCCGTGCTCGAGGCCTCCGGCTACACGGCTCGCCGCCTTCCTTCCGGTTCGGCGGGGTCGAGTGCCGCACCCGATCCCGACCCGGCCCACGCTCGCATCGCCGACCTCTACCGTCGGCTCTACATCGCGAAGTACTCGCGATCGAACCCGCAGTACACCGCCGCCTTCGTCGCCCTCGCCCAGCACACGGGTCTGCTCGAATTCACCGTGCTGGAGCGCGACGGCCGGATCGACGGGGTCTTCGGTTCGCGCGTGGCCCACGGCCTGCTCGCGGCGCCGCTCGTGGGCTACGACACGACCCTCCCGCAGGAGACGGGCATCTATCGCATGCTCAGCTACCTGATCGCTCGCACCGCCCACGAGGCGGGCGTCGACCTGCACAACTCGAGCGGGGTCGCCGACTTCAAGCGCAATCGCGGAAGCGAACCCGAGATCGAGTACACGGCCGTCTTCACCCGCCACCTCTCCGCTCGTCGGCGCATGGCCTGGGCCCTGCTCGACCTCGCGGTGAACCGGGTCGCGGCGCCGCTTGTCGCGCGCAGTGGCCGGTAGCGATGTAGCGCTGACACCACCGCCTCCAACACGTGCGCCGTGCGTGCTCTGGTTGCCCGAGCATGGGGCCGGTAGGCATGACGTGTGAGTTCTGTTCCGTCTGACGCCGCCCGACTGCTCGGTGCTCGCATCCGTGAAGAACGCCATCGGTTCGCGATCAACCAGATGGAACTCGCCGAACTCGCCGGTCTCCACTTCACGAATCTCGGCAAGATCGAACGGGGTCAGGCGAACCCGTCGCTGCACACGATCCTGCGCATCGCGGGTGCGCTGAACCTCAACCCGGCGGTGCTCCTCGACGGCATGTCGGCCGACATGCTGCCCGACCGGCCGCACAAGATCACGGTGGCCGACCTGATCCGGGCCCGCGAGGCCGGCGACGAGCCCAGCCCGTCGGCCTGACGGCCGTCATCAGAAGCTCACCCGCCAGAGATACTCGTCTCCGTTCGGGCGGAACCAGCGGATGATCAGCACCGCGGACTGAGGCAACGACTCGCCCCGGATGCGCAGCAGCACCTCCTGCCCGGGAGCGAGGAGGAGCGGAGCGGTCGCGCGCATCAGCCCCGAACCCAGCAGGCTGAACGACAGGCCCCGGATGGGCTCGTCGCTGATGTTGCTGAGCCGGTAGCTCCGTGGTGCATCGCGTCGATCGAGGCGGAGCGGCACGGGGTAGGCGACGGAATCGGTTTCGTGATGAGTGATGTGACTGCTTGCCATGCCCAGAGCAAAACCCCCACCACCGACAATGGAGCCCCTCAACCGGCCTCCGCCGGCCAACTGTGGATAACTTCGTCAGGAAGGGTCGGCTGTGTCGGAGGAGTAGCGCTCCAGCGCCTCCTCGATCGGGCCGTCGAACACCAGCCGCCCTTTGTCGAGATAGAGCCCTCGCGTGCAGAAACGCCGCAGGTCGCGCTCGTTGTGCGACACGAAGAAGAGGGTGCGCCCGCCGTCGAGCAACTCCTCGATGCGCCGGTAGCACTTCTCGCGGAAACCCTTGTCGCCGACGGCCAGCACCTCGTCGACGAGGATGATCGGCTCCTCGAGCTGCGAGATCACGGAGAAGGCGATCCGCACGCGCATCCCGCTCGACAGGTGCTTGTAGGGGGTGTCGAGGAAGTCGCCGATCTCGGCGAAGGCGATGATGTCGTCGAAGCGCGCATCCACTTCGCGGCGGGTCATGCCGTGCAGCCCCGCCGTGAGATAGACGTTGTCGCGCACCGAGAGGTCTTCGACGAATCCTCCGGTGATCTCGATCAGCGGCGCGACGCCTTCACGCACCCGCACGTGCCCCTCGTCGGGCAGCACCACCTCGGCGACGAGTTTCAGCAGTGTCGACTTGCCTTGACCGTTGCGCCCGATGACGCCGATCGCCTCGCCCCGCCGCACGGTGAAACTGACGTCTCGCAACGCCCAGAACTCGCCCGGTCGCGAGCGTCGCGAGCTCCCCGCGAAGAGGTCTTTGAAGCTCCGGCGGGCGCGGCGGTTGCGCTTGAACCGGATGCCGACGCGGTCGACCGTGATGACGTCGCTCTGGCTCGGCACGCTCAGATCTCCTTCAGCACGCTGCGCTCGGACTTCTGGAAAACCAGGATGCCGATGAAGAGCAGCACCAGGGCCATCCCGGCTCCCACGCCCACCTGATACCAGTCCAGCTGGTCGGGGAAGAATCCGGCGCGATAGAGCGAGAACACGCCCGAGAGCGGGTTGAACGCCGCCCAGGGCTGCAAGCTCTCCGGCAGGTCATGGGTGCCGTAGATGATGGGCGACGCGTAGAACAGGAAGCGCAGGGCGAGCTTCACGGCGCGCTCGAGGTCGCGGAAGAACACCACGAGCGGCGCCACGATGAGCGCCACGCCGACCGTGAGCACCGCCTGCAGCAGGATGCCCAGGGGGAACAGCAGCACGTCCCCGTTCACGGTCGCCCCCGCGAACACCGCGAAGAGCACGAGCACCGGGATGCTGGCGAGGAACTCGATGCCCTTCGACAGCACCAGGCGGTTCACCCAGATGGTGCGGGGGATCTTGGTGGAACGGATCAGCTTCGCCTCGCGCAGGAAGGCCCGCGTCGCATCCGACACCGTGCCGTTGAACCACATCCACGGAAGCAGTGCCGACAGCAGGAACACGATGTAGGGCTCGGTGCCGACCGGGCGGTGGAACACCTGGGTGAAGACGAACCAGTAGATGCCCGCCATCACGAGCGGATCGAGGATCGACCAGACGTAGCCGAGCGCCGAGGTCGAGTAGCGCACCCGCAGATCGCGGCGGGTCAGCAGCCACAGCGAATGCCGGTACCGCGACCACCCGCCGCTCCTACGAGACAGCGGCGCCAGTGTCGCTGCGCTCACGTGCCGGGACCCTTCCGTTGTCGGTCGGCCCCTACTCTATTTCAGACGAACAGGTTGGCGCGTTCCAGGTCTTCCTGGAAGTCGACCTCGACCGCGTACAGGTCGGAGATGTCGACCGGCTCGATCAGCACCTTGTCCTTCTCGATCGCGAGCTCGATGCCGCGCTCGAAGTAGTCCTGGTCGTTCACCTTCTGCAGGTGACGGATGAAGGAGGCCTTGTCGCGCGAGGAGATGTAGTTGATGCCCACGGCCTCGCCGAGACCGCCCACGACCGTCTTGGAGAGCTCGTCGATGTAGCCCTCCGCGGTCGTCGTGTACTTGACCTCTTCATCCGAGACCTTCGCGGTGTTGACCGTCACGAACGACTGGTCGCGCGCGATCATCGGAACGGCGCGGTCGAGAACACTGGGGTCGAAGACGACGTCGCCGTTCATCCAGAGCACCCCACCCGACGTGGACGCCTGGAGCGCCCGCAGCAGGCTCTTCGAGGTGTTCGTCTGGTCGTACTCCTCGTTGTAGACGAAGGATGCCTCGGGGAACGCCTCGATGATGTGCTCGAGCTTGTAGCCCACGACGATGGTGACCTTCGCGTTCGATCCGAAAGCGTGCCGGATGTTGTCGAACTGCTGCCCCATGATGGTGCGGCCGTCGCTCAGCTCGGTGAGAGGCTTGGGGAGTGACCGGCCGAGCCGGCTTCCCATGCCTGCGGCAAGTATGACGACCTGGGTGGTCACGTTTGTCTCCTCTGGTTGGCGATCATTGCTGATCCTGCGGTGCTGGGAGAGGAACGGGCGTGAAGCGCCGTCTGCCGAATAGCAGTGCAGAGTTCAGGCCCGATTAACCTCTCGGTTTCGTTCCAGACACCTCGTCATGCCTCCGATCAGTGTACTGTGCCCCCATTTCGGGGCAAGGGAGGCTGTGTGTATCGTTTCTGTTTCGTGATGCGTGCGCCGGGCCGAAGAGGTGTCAGACTGAGGGCTTCGTGACCGAGCCCTCCGGAAGGGCGACGAGCCCGGTGCAGGGCGGCAAAGGGATTGATAGGTTAGTGCGGTGAGCTCAGAGTCAGACACTCCAGATGCCGGGGGAGCACGGTCTGGCGGCCCACGCGCTCCTCGCCGCGCCCCCGCGAAAGCGGCCGGTTCGGCCTCCGCGACCGCGGGCCGAACGCCCGTGAAACGCACCCCGGCGCAGAAGCCTGCGACTCCCGCCAAGCCGACGACTCCGGCGAAGCCCACCGCCGCCCGTCGCCCGTCGACCGCGGCCAAGGCCGCGCCGGCCGCGCCGGCTGAGGCGCCCGACGTCGCCGCCGCCGGAACGTCGGCACCGGCACCGGCCCGCAAGAAGCCCGCCGCGCCGCGGAAGCCCGCGCAGCGCAAACCCGCCGCCAAGCCCACCACGGCGGCTCCGCCGACGACCGGAACGGCCGAGGGGATCGAGACCGCGGTCGTCGCAGCTCCCCCCGCGCCCGCCCCCGCCGAGGAGATCGTGGTCATCCCCGCGATCCCGGCTCCGGCGAGGCCGTCCGCGGCGACGCCGGCTCCCCGCACACCTCGGGTGCCCCGTACCCCGCGGAAGCCGCGCGCCGCGGTGTCCACGCCGCCACTGGTGGTGCGCGACATCGATCCGGACAACATCGCGCTCTCCATCAGGGGCCTCGTGAAGAAGTTCGGAAGCACCACCGCGGTGGCCGGAATCGACATCGACGTGCCGCAGGGCTCGTTCTACGGCATCGTCGGCCCGAACGGCGCCGGCAAGACCACGACCCTCTCGATGGTCACCGGCCTCCTCCGTCCCGACGGCGGCACCATCACCGTGCTCGAGCAAGACGTCTGGCGCGACCCGGTTGCCGCCAAGCGCCTGATCGGCGTGCTGCCCGACCGGCTGCGGCTGTTCGACCGGCTCACCGGCCGCCAGCTGCTCTATTACTCGGGCACGCTCCGCGGTCTCGACGCCGCGACGGTGGCCCACCGCAGCGACGACCTCGCCTCCGCCTTCGGCCTCGAAGACGCCCTCGGCCGGCTGGTCTCCGACTACTCGGCCGGCATGACGAAGAAGATCGCACTGGCCTGCTCGATGATCCACTCACCGCGCCTCCTGGTGCTCGACGAGCCCTTCGAATCGGTCGACCCGGTGTCGGCCGCGAACGTGGTCGAGATCCTGGAGAAGTACGTCGCGGGCGGCGGAACCGTCGTGCTCTCCAGCCACAGCATGGACATGATCCAGCGCGTCTGCGACCGCGTCGCCATCATCGTCGAAGGCCAGGTGCTCGCCAAGGGCACGGTCGACGAGGTGCGCGACGGCGGCACACTCGAACAACGATTCGTCGAACTCGCGGGCGGCCGCAAGAGCGCAGAAGGCATGGAATGGTTGCTGAGTTCCTCCGACTGAGGCTGCGCCTCCTCGCCAACAACGTCAAACGGCCGACGCCTCAGCTCGTCGGGGTGATCATCGGAACCGCGTATGCCGTGATCATGGGGATCGCGCTCATCGCCATCCTGTTCTCGCTCCGCACGGGGGAGCCCGAGGTCACGCGCAACATCGTCGTGATCGGCGGTTCGGCCGTGGTGGCCGGGTTCTTCCTGCTGCCGCTGTTCTTCAGCACGCAGGATCCGATGGATCCGCGTTCGTTCTCGCTGTACGGGGTGAGTGACGGAGCGATGGCCTTCGGCCTGTTCATCGCAGCCTTCCTCAGCGTCCCCTCGCTGATCGTCACCCTGGTGAGCCTCGCCACCATCGCCACCTGGTCGCAATCGCCCGGTTCCGCGCTCCTCGCCGTGGTGTCGGCGGTCGTCGGGGCACTCACCTGCGTGCTCGGCGCGCGGCTCGCCACCTCGATCTCGGCGTTCGTCTTCGTCACCCGCCGATCGCGCGAGATCGGGGTGACCGTCGGCGTGCTGGCGATCATCGTCATCGTTCCCGGCATCCTGCTGCTCATGCTCACGGGCTGGGGCGACGACGGAGGCGGTTTCTTCTCCGCGCTCGAGAACGTGCTCGGCTGGACGCCGCTCGGCGCGGTCTGGGCGATCCCGGCCGATGCGGCGAACGGACAATGGGTCTTCTCGGTTCTGAAGCTCCTGATCGCGCTGGCCACCCTGGCGCTCGTCTGGCTGGCCTGGAAAGGCCTCGTGGCCTTGATGCTCGTGACACCCGGTCACCAGAGCGAGACCCGAGACCATGCCGGTCTCGGGTGGTTCGGGCGCACCCCCACCACGCGCACCGGTGCCATCGCCGCGCGCTCGCTCACCTACTGGGGCCGTGACGCGCGCTACTACGCCCAACTCGTGATCGTGCCCGTGGTCCCGATCGTCACCGTGGTCGTCTTCGTCTTCGTGGGCATCCCGATCGGATACACGGCGCTCCTGCCGATCCCGCTGATGTGCATCTTCCTCGGCTGGGTGGTGCACAACGACGTCGCGTTCGACCACACGGCCATCTGGCTGCACGTCGTGGCCGGGCGCGTGGGGGTCGCCGACCGTATCGGCCGGATGATCCCGGTCGTGCTCATCGCCATTCCGCTGATCGGCATCGGCTCGTTCCTCAGCGTGGTGTTCGCCGACAACCCGGATGCGCTTCCCGCGGTGCTCGGCACCAGCACCTGCCTGGTGCTCACCGGTCTCGGTCTCGGCAGCATCTTCTCAGCCCGCTTCCCCTATCCGGCGAGCCGTCCGGGCGACAGCGCGTTCACGCAGCCGCAGTCGACCGGCGCCACCTCGGTGCTGGCCCAGGGCTTCTCGTTGGGTGCCACGCTCATCCTCTCCACCCCCGCCGTCGTCTACGGGGTGCTGGGCGTGTTCGTCGACCCCGACTACTTCTGGGTGTCGCTCTGGACCGGCCTCGGCATCGGTGTCGTCGTGGTCGTGCTTGGTGTCGCCTGGGGCGCACGCATCTTCACACGCCGCGGTCCCGAGATCCTGGCGGCCGCGCAGCGCAACTGAAACGGCGGGCCAACCGCCGCCGGAGCGATCTACAATTGACCCCATGGTCAATCCCGTTTTCGACAGCATCTCCGAGCCCGGGGACATCCCTTCCGGTGGAGGCACGGCCACGCTCGACCGCGAGCTCCAGGAGCTCATCGAGGCCGAACAGTTCGACCCCGGAGACCACGAGCGCTTCTCGCATTACGTGCAGAAGGAGAAGATCCTCGAGTCGGCTCTCACCGGCAAGCCCGTCAAGGCGCTGTGCGGCAAGAAGTGGACGCCGGGTCGCGACCCGGAGAAGTTCCCGATCTGCCCCACCTGCAAAGAGATCTACGAGAAGCTCATCGACGAGTAGCCGACGGTTCGGCGTCGACGTACACCGTCGGCAGGGCCGGTTCGCCGGCCGCCAACCGGAACGCCTCGGGCGGCAGTTCGCGCAACGCGATCGCGCGCCGCTCCCGCGCCGACGCGACCCCGTGCGGGCCGGTGAAGACGGCATCCGCGACGCCGTCGGTCATCAGCCGGGTGTGCAGCATCCGTCCCGGCACCACCGACGGCGCCGCCGCCCCGACGTAGATCGTCTCCGAGGTGGCGATGCCGGATGCGCTGAGCGCGCGAACCGGATGCTTCCGGCCGCCGTGGGTCGCCTTCTCCGGCGACTTCTTGGCCACCGAGATCCATTCGCCCGCGTTGTCCTGCCGAGCGACCAGCTTGTAGACCATGCCGGACGCGGGAGAGCCCGACCCCGTGACCACCGAGGTGCCCACGCCGTAGGAGTCGACCGGGGTGGCCGCCAGGGCGGCAATCGTGTACTCGTCGAGGTCGTTGGTGACCGTGATCTTCGTGTCGCGGTTGCCGAGCTCGTCGAGCTGAGCCCGCACGGCCGAGACCAGGGTCAGCAGATCGCCGGAGTCCAGGCGCACGGCGCCGAGTTCCGGGCCGGCGACCCGCACGGCGGTGCGCACGCCCTCCGCCACGTCGTAGGTGTCGACGAGCAGGGTCGTGCCGGGGCCGAGCGCGGCCACCTGCGCGCGGAAGGCCTCCTCCTCGGTGTCGTGCAGCATGGTGAAGGCGTGTGCGGCGGTGCCCATCGTCGGCACGCCCCAGGTGCGCCCGGCTTCGAGGTTCGAGGTGGCGGCGAAGCCGGCGATGTAGGCGGCACGGGCGGCGGCGATCGCCGAGCGCTCGCCCGTGCGTCGCGAGCCCATCTCCGCGAGCGGACGGCCACGCGCGGCGGAGACCATGCGCGACGCGGCACCGGCGACCGCGGAGTCGTAGTTGAGCACGCTGAGGATCAGGGTCTCGAGCAGGACGCCCTCGGCGAAGCTGGACTCGACCACCAGGATCGGCGAGTTGGGGAAGTAGAGCTCGCCCTCGCGGTAGCCCGTGATCGTTCCGGAGAACCGGTAGCCGGCCAGCCAGTCGAGGGTGGGGGCGCTGACGATCCGGTGCTCGCTCAAGAACTCCAGCTCGGCATCCTGGAACCGGAAGCCCTCGATGAGTTCGAGCAGCCTTCCCGTTCCGGCCACGACACCGTACCGCCGGCCGGCCGGGAGCGAGCGGCCGAAGGCCTCGAAGACGCTCCGCCGGTCATGGGTGCCGGCGCGGATGGCCGCATCGACCATCGTGAGCTCGTAGCGGTCGGTGAGCAGGGCGGTGGACGCGGTCACCCTCCGAGCTTAGGCCGTGGCACTCGGGCTAGGCTGTCCTATCGTGAGTGATGCGCCGATCGGGATCTTCGACTCCGGCGTGGGTGGCCTGACCGTCGCACGCTCGGTGCGAGACCAGCTGCCCCGCGAATCCATCCTCTACGTGGGTGACACGGCGCACTCGCCCTATGGTCCGCGTCCGCTGGCCGAGGTGCGCCGCTTCGCCCTCGAGGTGCTCGACGACCTGGTGGAGCAAGACGTGAAGATGCTCGTCATCGCCTGCAACACGGCGTCGGCGGCGATGCTGCGGGATGCGCGTGAGCGCTACAGCGTGCCGGTGGTCGAGGTCATCCAGCCCGCCGTGCGCACGGCCGTGTCGGTGACGCGCAACAACAAGGTCGGCGTGATCGGCACCACGGCCACCATCACCTCGCGCGCCTACAACGACGCCTTCGCGGCCGCGCCGCACCTCGAGCTCTTCACCCAGGCCTGCCCCGAGTTCGTGGAGCACGTCGAGGCCGGCGACACCACGAGCCGCGAACTCGTCGCCCTCGCCGAGAAGTACCTGACGCCCTTGGTGGAGCAGGGAATCGACACCCTGGTGCTCGGCTGCACCCACTACCCCTTCCTCAAGGGCGCGATCTCCTACGTCGTGGGCGAGGGGGTGCGACTCGTCTCGAGCGACACCGAGACCGCGAACGACGTCTATCGCACCCTGGTGCGCGCCGGCATCGAGCGCACCTCGCCCGGCCGCGCCGAATACCGCTACGAGGCGACCGGAGGCAGCGCCGAGGAGTTCATCCGCTTGTCCGAGCTCTTCCTCGGGCCGGAGGTGTCCTCCGTCGAGTTGGTGGAGACCGGCACCATCCCCATCACCGATCCCACAAGGAGCCACTCGTGACCGACATCATCCGCAAAGACGGCCGAACCCCCGATCAGCTGCGCGCGGTCACCATCGAGCGCGGCTGGAGCGACCAGGCCGAGGGCTCGGCGCTGATCTCCTTCGGCAAGACGAAGGTGCTCTGCACCGCCTCCTTCACCAACGGCGTGCCGCGCTGGAAGTCGGGATCGGGCAAGGGCTGGGTGACGGCCGAGTACGCGATGCTCCCGCGCTCCACCAACGACCGGATGGATCGCGAGTCGGTGAAGGGCCGGATCGGTGGCCGCACCCACGAGATCTCGCGCCTGATCGGCCGCTCGCTCCGTGCCGTGGTCGACATGAAGGCCCTGGGGGAGAACACGATCGTGATCGATTGCGACGTGCTGCAGGCCGACGGAGGCACCCGCACGGCCGCCATCACAGGCGCCTATGTCGCGCTGGCCGACGCCATCGAGTGGGCGCGCGAGAAGAAGTTCATCGGGCAGCGTTCGCAGCCGCTGCTCGACACGGTCTCGGCGGTCTCGGTGGGCATCATCGACGGCGATCCGATGCTCGACCTGGCCTACGTCGAAGACGTGCGGGCCGAGACCGACATGAACGTGGTCGTCACCGGCCGCGGACTGTTCGTGGAGGTGCAGGGCACGGCCGAGGGTGCGCCGTTCGACCGGTCCGAACTGAACTCGCTGCTCGACCTGGCGCTGCTCGGCACCACCGAGCTGGCAGTGCTGCAGAACGCGGTGCTCGCCGCCGGCGCAGCGGGGGAGTAGGCATCCGGATGCGCGTCGTGCTCGCCACCCACAACGCCCACAAGGTGCAGGAGTTCCAAGGCATCCTCGGGTCGGCCCTGCCCGAGCTCGAGATCGTGGCCTACGACGGCCCCGAGCCCGTTGAAGACGGCACGACCTTCGCCGAGAACGCCCTGATCAAGGCCCGGGCCGCGGCCGCGCACTCGGGACTCCCGGCGATGGCCGACGACTCGGGCATCGGCGTCGACGTGATGGGCGGCGCGCCCGGCATCTTCTCGGCCCGCTGGGCGGGCCACGGGCGCGGCTCGGAGGCCAACCTCGCGTTGCTGCTCGACCAGCTCGCCGACATCGCGCCCGAGCACCGCGCCGCGCACTTCGACTGCCACATCGCGATCGTGGTGCCGGCGACCGGGTTCGAGCAGGTCGTCTCCGGCCGCTGGCCGGGCCGGCTCGCCACCGCGGCGCACGGCGGAGGCGGATTCGGCTACGACCCCATCTTCGTGCCCGAAGGGTTCGCCATCACGGCGGCCGAGTTGCAGCCGGAGGAGAAGAACGCCATCAGTCACCGGGCACGCGCCTTCGAGGCGGCGATCCCGGTACTGAGAACGAGCCTCATTCCCGAGTAGCCGACGCGCTGGCACCAGGCTCTCGCGGGCGGTTACCGTTGAGGTGATGACGAACGAATCCGCCGCGCACGAGCACGGCCACGACCACGGAGACGCCGCCGGCTGCGGGCCGGGGTCGGCGCACGCCGCGGCGGTGGCGCGCGACGAGGCGGCGCGCGCGGGTGGCGGCGGCGGGGCCGGTTCAGCCGGTGGTGGTCACGGCCACAGCCACGGTGCGGGCGCGAACCGCTCCCGCCTGACACTCGCCATCGCCATCGTCGCCACCGTGCTCGTGGTCGAGGTGATCGGCGCCTTCTTCACCGGCTCGCTGTCGCTGTTCGCGGATGCCGGGCACATGCTCTCCGACCTCATCGGCCTGATCATCGCGCTGATCGCCACCATCGTCGCCGCGCGCCCGGCGAACGACCGGCACAGCTACGGCTATCAGCGCGCCGAGGTGTTCGGCGCCCTCGCGAACAGCCTCATCCTCATCGGCGTGGCCGTGTTCGTGACCTTCGAAGCCGTCACCCGGCTCATCTCCTCCGAACCCGGGGAGGTGCGTGGTGGGCTGATGCTCGTGGTGGCCTGCATCGGCCTGGTGGCGAACTTCACCTCGCTGCTGATCCTGCGCGGGGGAGCCAAGACGTCGATCAACATGCGCGGCGCCTATCTGGAGGTGCTGGGCGACCTGCTCGGGTCGATCGCCGTCATCCTGGCGGCCGTGGTCATCCTGGCCACCGGATTCGAGAAGGCGGATGCGATCGCCTCGCTCCTGATCGCCGCCATGATCGTGCCGCGCGCGGTCTCCCTGCTGCGCGACGTGTTCTCTGTGCTCAGCCAGTCGACTCCGTCGGCGATGGACGTACAGGAGATCCGCGCGCACATCCTCGAGGAGCCGGGTGTGGTCGACGTGCACGACGTGCACGTCTGGGCCATCACCTCGGGTCAGTACGTGTTCTCGGCCCACGTGGTGGTGGCGCGAGAGGTGTTCGAGCGTGGCGACACCGGGCCCCTGCTCGATTCGCTCGGCACGTGTCTCACCGCGCACTTCGACGTCGAGCACTCGACCTTCCAGCTCGAGCCGGCCGAGCACGCCCGGCACGAGGACCAGCAGCACCTCTAGACGAGGGGCAGGAGGGGCGGCCTGCCTTACGCGCGGCCGTCGACGTCGTTGCCGAACACCTCGGGCTCGAGCGTGAGCTTCTCGGCGGCGCCGGTGACCTCGACCTGTTCGGCGTCGGCGGCGGCGGCATCCCGCTTCGCCTTGCGGGCCGTGCGGATGTAGTGGAACACGGTGGGGATGACCGTGAGCACCACGACTCCGATCAGCACCAGGTCGAGGTAGTTCTCGGCGAAGTTCTTCACGATCGGGATCTGCCCGAGCAGGTAGCCGAGCAGGGTGATGCCCGAACCCCAGATGAGGGCGCCGATGGCGTTGTAGAGCGAGTACCGGCGGTAGTTCATGTGGCCGATGCCGGCGGCGACCGGGGCGAATGTGCGCACGATCGGCACGAAGCGCGCGATGATCACGGCGAAGCCGCCGAAGCGCTCGAAGAACTCGTTGGTGCGTTCGACGTTGCGCACGCTGAACAGGCCCGATTCCTTGCGCTCGAAGATGCGCGGACCGAACTTGTGGCCGATGAGGTAGCCGACTTCGCCGCCGAGGAAGGCGGCGAGCGAGATGGCGAGGCAGACCCACCAGATGTCGACGCCGAACTTGCCCGTCACGGCGAGCACCCCGGTGAAGAAGAGCAACGTGTCGCCGGGCAGCAGGAACCCGACGAGCAGGCCCGTCTCGGCGAACACGATCGCGCAGACCACCAGGAGGGCCACGGGTCCGAAGACGCCGCCGAGCAGGATGTTGGGGTCGAGCCACGGGATGAGCGAGGCGGGGGCAGAGGCGGCGATCACAGCGGGGTTCTCCAGTCGTCGGGGTGGTGCATCCACCCGGCGGCACTAAACATCGAGAGTACGGGAGAAGGGACTTGAACCCTCACGCTCGAAAGCACAGGAACCTAAATCCTGCGTGTCTGCCAATTCCACCACTCCCGCAAAGCTAATTCCAGTGTAGGGGGTGGCTGCTCGGCATCCTTTGAGCCGGCCGTGCGCGCCCTCGACGGGGCGTGGGTGTCAGCGGGCGGCGCGCGGGATGTGCGGCAGATAGCGTGGCACGTTGCGGATCAGGATGCCCGCGCCCACCAGTCCCACCACGCCCACCAACCCGGTGGCGAGGGAGAGCGACGCCACGGCCACGATGCCCGACACGACCAGGGGCGCCGCGGCGGCCCCCGCATCCGCGGTGAAGCGGAAGGCGCCGAGGAACGGGGCCGGGTCGTCCCGCGGCGCGAGATCGGCGCTGAGCGTCATGATGATGCCGCTGCCCACCCCGTTGGCCACCCCCATGACGATCGCCACGACGACGAACCACTGCACCGCCCCGGGCAGGTCGTGGGTGAACGACAGCGTGATCAGCGCGAGCCCCATCCCGACCATCGAGGGCACCACGCTCCAGAGCCGGCCGAAGCGGTCCATGATCTGGCCGCTGGTGTAGAAGAGGGCGAAGTCGGCGGCGGCACCGATTCCCACGATGAGCGCGGTCGACGATTCGGAGAGGCCGATGCTCACCGCCCAGAGCGGGAGGATGGCCATCCGGCTGGCGCGGAGCGCGCCCACCACCCCGGCGCCGCTGCCCATCCGCAGCAGCACGCCGCGGTTCTGCCAGATCGTGGTGAACAGGCTCACCGACTCGGCACGCACGAGCAGTTCGCCGGCATCGGGTTTCGCGACGTTCGCGGTGGGGTCGGGCATCGCGATCAGCACGACGGTCACGATCACGGCGCAGGTGATGTGGAGCAGGAACGCGGCCTGCACCGAGCCGGTCAGCCCGATCACCGCCGCCCCGAGGAACGGCCCGATGAACCAGCCCGCCCGGAACGAGCCGCCGAGGGTGGAGAGCGCGCGGGCCCGGATGCGCACCGGCACGAAGGTGGTCATGAAGGCCTGACGGGCGAGCGCGAAGACCGCTGCCGAGAGGCCGAGGAAGAAGATGGCGACGCCGAAGAGAGTGGCGGTGGCGGCGAACATGGCCACGGTGACGGAGGCGATCGAGAGCACGGCGGCGGAGATCATGGCCACCCGCTCGCCGATCTTCGACACGAGCCAGCCGCTCGGGATGTCGCCGGCCAGCTGCCCCACGACGATCATCGCCGCGATGAACCCCGCGCCCGCGAGTCCCGCGCCGAGCGAGGAGGCCACGGCGGGGATGATCGGGATGATCGCGCCCTCGCCGATGCCGAAGAGGAGAGACGGCAGGAGGGCGGGGAGCGCGATCGACCGGAACCGGAAGTCGTCGCCCGCCTGCACACTCATTGCGACTACTTTACGCCTGCTAAGCAATGCGTCCGTCGTGGGGCCGGCGAGGGCCACTCGATAGACTGTCGGGACGATGTTAGACATTGACCTTTCAGAACAGATCGCCCAGCTCCGGAGCACCTTCGCAGACATCCGATCGGTCGTCGACGTCGACGCGCTGACGGCCGAGATCGCGCGCCTGAGTGAGGAGGCCGGCGTTCCCGATCTCTGGGACGACACGGAGAAGGCGCAGAAGGTCACCAGCGCACTGAGCCACCGCCAGGGCGAGCTGGCGCGCATCGAATCGATCGAGAGCCGGCTCGACGACCTCGAGGTGCTGATCGAGCTGGCCAACTCCGAGAACGACGAGGAGTCGGCCGAGGAGGCCAAGGCCGAACTGGTGAGCCTGCAGAAGGTGCTCGGCGACCTCGAGGTGCAGACCCTGCTGAACGGGGAGTGGGACGCGCGGCCCGCGGTCGTCACCATCCGCTCCGGCGCCGGGGGAGTGGATGCCGCCGACTTCGCCGAGATGCTGATGCGCATGTACCTGCGCTGGGCCGAGAAGCACGGTTACCCGGTCACGGTGATGGACACGAGCTACGCCGAGGAGGCGGGCATCAAGTCGGCCACCTTCGAGGTCGACGCACCCTACGCCTTCGGCACCCTCTCGGTCGAGGCGGGCACGCACCGCCTGGTGCGGATGAGCCCCTTCGGCGCGGCGGGCAAGCGCCAGACCAGCTTCGCGGCCGTCGAGGTCATCCCGCTGATGGAGGAGGCCGGGGCGATCGAGATCCCCGAGAACGACATCCGGGTCGACGTCTTCCGTTCCTCCGGTCCCGGCGGCCAGTCGGTCAACACCACCGACTCCGCCGTGCGCATCACCCACCTCCCCACCGGCACCGTGGTGTCGATGCAGAACGAGAAGAGCCAGATCCAGAACCGTGCCGCCGCCATGCGCGTGCTCGCATCGCGACTGCTGCTGCTGCAGCGCGAGGCCGAGGCGGCGCAGAAGAAGGAACTGGCCGGAACCATCACCGCGAGCTGGGGCGACCAGATGCGCAGCTACGTGCTCGCGCCCTACCAGATGGTGAAAGACCTCCGCACCGAGTACGAGGTGAACAACCCCTCGGCCGTCTTCGACGGCGACCTCGACGGCTTCATCGCCGCGGGCATCCGGTGGCGCAAGCGCAAGACGGAGTAGGCAAGGCGGGTGCGCCCGGATGCCGTTTCTATGAATCGGCGTGTCCAGCGAGTCGCGACCCCGAAAAGCGTGCAGCGCTGCTTAGTCTCGACACGTCATGATTCGGTTTGATCACGTAACCAAGACCTACAAGGGCACCAAGCGGCCGGCCCTCAACTCGATCGACCTCGAAATCCTGCGCGGGGAGTTCGTCTTCCTGGTGGGGGCTTCGGGATCGGGCAAGTCGAGCTTCCTCCGCCTGATCCTCAAGGAGGACAGGCCGACCAGTGGCAACATCCACGTGCTCGGCCAAGACCTCAATGCGATCTCGAACCGGAAGGTGCCCTACTTCCGGCGCAACCTCGGTGTCGTGTTCCAGGACTTCCGGCTGCTGCCGTCGAAGAACGTCTTCGACAACGTGGCGTTCACCCTGCAGGTCATCGGCAAGTCGCGCGGCTTCATCCAGGAAGCGGTTCCCGACGTGCTGCAGATGGTCGGGCTCGCCGAGAAGGCCAACCGCCTGCCGCACGAGCTCTCCGGTGGTGAGCAGCAGCGCGTCGCCATCGCGCGCGCCGTGGTGAACAAGCCCGCCATCCTGCTGGCCGACGAGCCGACCGGCAACCTCGACCCTTCCACCAGCGCCGGTATCATGACGGTGCTCGAGCGCATCAACGCGGGCGGCACCACCGTGGTCATGGCCACCCATGACAACGCGATCGTCGACCACATGAAGCGCCGCGTGATCGAGCTGGTCACCGGTCAGATCGTGCGCGACGAAGACCAGGGCGCCTACGGAATGACCGCCGAGATCGCCTTGCAGGACTCCGGCCTCACCGCCGAGATCGCGCTCTCCGAAGGACTCGCGCGGCCGGTCGGGCCTGCGCAGCCGCACGTCGCCCCGCCGCGCTACGCACCGCCGGTGCCCACCTCGACGCAAGCCACGCCCGTGGTCGCGCCACCGCCCATGCAACCCGTGTCGCGGCCCGTGCCCGCCTCGCAGCCCGTGCCCGTGCAGCAGCCCGTCTCCGAGCCGGTGACGGTGCCGCCGACGCCGCAGTACGAGCGCCCGGTGCAGGCCGCGCCTGCTCCGAACGGGGCTCAGACCGCACCCGCTCAGACCGGTCCGGTCGTGCCCGCGGGCGCGCATCCGGGAACCCCGCCGATGCCGGTGAACCCGCCGCAGCCGGATCCGCACGACCCGGCCACCGAATCACTCACCCTCGCCGAGAAACTCGGCCTGCGGGCGCCCGGCGCCCCGGCCGACCCGGCGAAAGACCAGAACGTAGGGCCCACGACGTGAGATTCGCACTCATCCTGGGTGAGGTCGGCACCGGCCTCCGGCGCAATGTCTCGATGGTCATCTCCGTCGTGCTCGTGACTTTCATCTCGCTGACCTTCGTGGGCGCCGCCGTACTGATGCAGTTCCAGATCAACCAGATGAAGAGCTTCTGGTATGACAAAGCGCAAGTGGCCATCTATATGTGCACCGCGACGGACACGGGGCAGAATTGCGCCGGCGGCGAAGCGAACGAAGATCAGAAGGCCGCGGTGAAAGCACAGCTGGATTCGCCGACACTGCAGCCGTTCATCAAACAGTACTTTTTCGAAGATCACGACGAGGCGTACGCGAACTTCCAGAAGCAGTTCGCCGACAACCCGGTCACGGAGTATGTGACGCCGGACCTGCTTGCTGAGACGTACTGGGTCAACATGAAAGACCCACAGCAGTCCGATGTGCTGGTGGAGAGCCTGTCCGGTCTTCCCGGGGTTCAAAGTGTGACGGATCAACGCAGTTACCTCGAGCAGATCTTCAACATTCTGAACATCGCGAGCATCACCGCTCTTGGCATCGCCATCATCATGCTCGTGGCGGCGGTGCTGTTGATCGCCACGACCATCCGGCTCTCCGCCTTCTCGAGGCGCCGGGAGATCGGCATCATGCGGCTCGTCGGTGCGTCGAATCGCTTCATTCAGACTCCCTTCATCGTCGAAGGGGTGATCGCCTCGCTCATCGGATCGGTGCTGGCGGGCGCCGCCCTGGTGCTCGTCGTGAAGTTCTTCGTGCAAGACCAGTTGGCGGTGGCGCTGCCCTTCACCTCCTTCATCGGCCTGAGTGATGCGTTCTTCGTGGTGCCGATTCTGATCGTCGGCGGTGCGCTGCTTGCGGCGCTGGCGGCCAAGGTCGCGATCACCCGCTATCTGAAGGTCTAGAATGGTGGGCTGCCCCATTCCGGGCTGCCCATCGTTCTGAACCAAGGAGACACCGTGCCACGCGAACGCGGAGAGAAGGTCGTCGCGACCAACCGCAAGGCGCGACACGACTACACCATCGAAGACACCTATGAGGCGGGCCTCGTGCTCACCGGCACCGAGGTGAAGTCGCTGCGGGAAGGCCGGGCCTCGTTGGTCGACGGCTACGCCTTCGTCGAGGGCGGAGAAGCCTGGCTCGACGCGGTGCACATTCCGGAGTACAACCAGGGCACCTGGAACAATCATCCGCCGCGCCGTAAGCGCAAGCTGCTGCTGCACAAGGAGCAGATCCTCAAGATCCACAACAAGACCAAAGAGGGCGGCTACACCCTCGTGCCACTGAAGCTCTACTTCAGCGACGGGCGGGCGAAGGTCGAGATCGCGGTGGCGAAGGGCAAGCGCGAGTACGACAAGCGCCAGGCGCTGCGCGAACGGCAGGACAAGCGGGAGGCCGACCGCGCCATGTCGAGCCACCGCGCCCTCGGCGACTGACGACCTTCTTGCCCCCTTCCGCCTCAAACCCCGGGTTTTAGGGCCAATGGGGGCAAGAAGATCGAGGGTCAGGAGGGCAAGTCGTAGGTGACGCCGGTGAGGTGCTCGGCGGCCGCCCAGAGCGGGCGGGCGATCGCGGGATCGCGGGCGTAGGACTTCGCAGCCACGACGGCGGGGCGGCCCTTCAGCTGGCGCCAGCCCGACGGGCCCCAGTACTGCCCGCCGGCTGCGCCCGGGTCGGTCGCCGCAGCCACGAGCGGCCAGGCGCCCGCATCCTTGCCCTGAGCGATCGCGCGGTAGGCGGTGCGCACGGGTGCCGGTGCGCTCTTCGGGGTGGGCAGGATGTCGCGTCGCGGTGCGAGCTCGTCGACCGAGTACCCCGGATGCGCCACCAGGCTCGCCGCTGAGGCGCCCGCCAACCGGAGTCGTCGGTCGAGCTCGAAACCGGAGGTCATCACGGCGAGCTTCGAGCGCCCGTAGGTGCGGAACTCGCGGAACCGCCCGGTGCTCGCCTGCAGGTCGTCGAGGTCGAGCCGGAAGAATTCGTGGCTGATGCTGCCGAGGTGCACGATCCGGGTCGCGACCGGCTGCTCGAGCAGGGCGGGGAGCATCCGGCCGATCAGGGCGAAGTGGCCGAGGAAGTTCGTGCCGATCATCGATTCGAACCCGTCGGGAGTGGTCTGGCGGCCACGGGAGGCGAGCACCCCGGCGTTCGCGATCAGGGCGTCGATGCGGGGGAGTGCGGCTAGTTCGGCGGCGGCGTCGGCGACCGAGGAGAGGTCGGCGAGGTCGAGGCGCACGAAGCGCGCATCCGCACCGGGCACGTGGGAGTAGAGGGAGCGGAGCGCCGCGGCGCCCCGCTCGGGGTTGCGCGCTGCGATGACGACGCTGCCGCCTGCTGCCGCCAGCTGTTCGCCGGCCCAGTAGCCGAGTCCGCCGGTGCCTCCGGTCACGACGAAGGTGCGGCCCGTGAGGTCGGGCACGGCGGGTGATGCACCCCGCTCGGGGCGAGAACCGGCGCCGCTCACGTGAGGGCGGACTGCGACGAGAAGCGGGCGTGCACGGTGGCCTCGATCACGATCGCGCTGGGCCGCAACTCCATGCCGCCGCCTCCGCCGGGTGCGCCCTTGGCCATCGTCATCGCCGCGAACTGCGGGGCCGGCGCCGGGTTGTCGAGCAACCCGGGGTCGGAGAGGGAGATCGGCACGACGTCGCCCAGGCCGAGAGCGGCGGCGTATTCGCGGGCCTTGGCGACCGCATCCACGACCGCGCCGCGGCGGGCTTCGGCCTGCAGTTGCTCCTCGGTCTCGTGCGAGAGCAGCCACTCGATGCCGTCGATGGCGATGCCGTCGCGGATGGACACGACGTCGATCCATTCCGACAGGGCTTCGAAGTCGTCGAACTCGGCGTCGACGAAGACCGCGCTGTGGAACTCCACCGGCAGCCGCGTGCCGTCCTGACTCCAGGGGCGCTGGCCCCAGACCCGGATGTCTTCGGAGTGCCAGCCGATCACCGGTCCGTCGCGCTCGTCGAGGATCGATTCGAGCGAACCGGTGAGTGACTCGTGCGCTGCACGGGTGGCGGCGAGCACACTGTCGCGCTTGGAGCCCTCGAAGCCCACGCCGATGCGCACCCGGGCGCGCTCGGGGTTGCGGCGCAGGCGACTCGACCCGGCCACGGTGATGATCGTCTCTGACATGGTTCCCACGATATTCCATGCACATGACTGCGCGAATCTGTCGTAGACTAGAGGGCTGCTCCAGGGTGAAGCCCGGAACAGCGTTTGACAACTCAACAGCGTGCACCAGTGACCCATCGAGGGGATGATCGGTTTCGACATCGCCTGCGAAACTGCGAGAAGCGGGTCGAGGATGCGGGGTTATCTCGTTAACGCCCTCCGCAAAATATAAGTGCCAATTCAAACAGCACTGTTGCGGCCAAGAAGGCCTCCTTCGCCCTTGCGGCGTAGGACTTCCTTCCTAGCTAAATAGCAACTGTCGGTCCGGGAATGCTCTCTACCCGGGTTCCGGCATTATCTAGAGAGATTGCTGCGTGGTTGAGCCTCAGGGCCACGCGGGACTTGCACTGAGACTGGGCTCGTCGACCTAGGTGCCTGTGGCAAAGGTCGGAGCCGAGTAGAACGTCTGCACAGGCTACGCCCGTAGAAGGCGCAGAATCACAGCGATGGACGGGGGTTCAATTCCCCCCATCTCCACCACCGGTCACTGGTGCACGTTCGTTGGGTCAGCCGCGTGCGTTCGGGGCAGCACAGTTCGGCAGAACGATGCCGCTCGACGTGCCGTAGAGGTAGTTCCACGACACGATCGACAGGTAGTCGTAGGCGATGCTGCAGTCGGCCCCGAGGATTCCCTCGAGCGACTCCAGGGCGGGGTCGAGGCCCACGGTCACCTCGACCGACGTCGTTCCGGCTTCGATCGCGCCCGTGTTCCAGACATAACAGTCGCCGCCTTCGTAGACGTTGTCGACTGCGCCGGCGAAGGCCCAGCCGGGGCTCACGGCGAGCACGGCGAGGCCCTCGGGCAGGCAGAAGTCGAGCATGACGCCGTCGTACTGGCCCTCCTCGCTCGGCGGCAGCCCGGGCAGGTTCGAGAGCGAGAGCCCGAACACCTGCGTGTGCGAGTCGACCTCGACCGGGCCATAGGGAGTCAACACGGGGTCGCTGCCGCTCGCGGCTGCCGCGGGCGACGCCACGGCCAGCGCGACCACCGGCACGCCCCACGCGCCTGCCGTCAGAAGGCCCCGGCGGCTGAGCGACCGGGATCGGATGTCGGATTCGCGGTGCTCGGTCATCGGTTCGTCCGTTCTGCGACCCGGCCCCCTGCCGGCGCTCGCACCTGCGCCGAGCTTAGCTCAGCCGGACTCAGCCGAGCGCTTCGCCCGTGGGGTCCGGGGCCGACGCGTCTTCCAGCGCCAGACCGCCGAGCGGTGTGCCCTGCCAGTGGGTGCAGATCCACCCCTCCGCCGCCGAGCCTTCGAGGGTGACGACGCCGGTGTTCTCGAGCGGATGCGCGCGGCTGAACTCCGCGTCGAGGTTCGTCGACGACCAGGAGGCCCAGGTGCGGATGGCGGCGCCGTGGCTGACGACCGCGATCGTGCCCTCGTAGCGCTCGCTCAGGGCGCTGATCACGCCGTCGTAGCGCTCGTAGAACTCGGTTCCGTTCTCGCCCTCGGGGATGCGTGCGGAGAAATCCGTCCACCAGGTGAAGATCGTGCCCGTGTAGGTGTGGATCGCCTCCTCGTCGGAGCGGCCCTCGAGCGAACCCGCGTCGATCTCCTGGAGGCCCTCGAGCACGGTCGGTTCCAGACCCAGCGCCTCTGCCAACGGCGCGGCCGTCTGCTGTGTGCGGAGCATCGTGGAGACGAAGATCGCCTCGATCTCCTCGCCGGCGAGTGCGGCCGGAACGGCGGCGGCCTGTTCGCGCCCGAGCTCGGTGAGTCCCGGTCCGGGCACCACGGTGCCGAGGGCGCCGCGCACGTTGTCGATGGTCTGGCCGTGTCTGATCAGGAGGAGTCGCATCCCCTCCAGCCTAAGGCCGCGTCAGCCCGGGATTCCCATGAGTGCCCGGGTACTTCGCGCGTCGATATCGCGGAGCGTACGCTGGGCAGGTCGTCTCCGAAAGGAAGAAGCATGACGGATGCCCAGCAGAGCTTCGTGATCGTCGGCGCGGCCCTCGCGGGCGCGACCGCCGCCAAGACGCTCCGGGAGGAGGGATTCGACGGGCGGGTCGTGCTCGTCGGCCTGGAGGAGCACCATCCGTACATCCGGCCACCGCTCTCGAAGGAGTTCCTGAGCGGCGCGGCCGATCGCGACAGCGTGTTCGTCGAGAAGCCGGAGTGGTACGCCGACCACGACGTGGAACTGCTCACGGGCGTGCGTGCGCTGAGCGTCGATCCGATCGACCACCTCGTGGCGCTCGACGACGGCAGCGAGCTGCGGTACTCCGAGCTGCTGCTCGCGACGGGGTCGCATCCGCGCCGTCCGGAGTTCGATGGCATCGATCTCGACGGGGTGCACCTGCTTCGCACGCTCGACGACGCGGAGACGCTCCGGGGCCTCCTGGCCGGCGGCGGCCGGCGTGTGGTCTCGATCGGAGCGGGCTGGATCGGCTTGGAGGTCGCGGCCACGGCGCGCACCCTCGGCAACGACGTGACGGTCGTGGTGCGGGGAGCCGTGCCGCTGGCCGCTGCCCTGGGCGCGGAGCTCGGCGGCGTGTTCGCGCAGTTGCACGTCGACAACGGGGTCGAGCTGCGCACCAACGCCGCGGTGGCGCGACTCGTCGGAGCCGGCGGCGCCGTGACCGGAGTCGAACTGGCCGACGGCACCGTGCTGCCCGCCGATCTCGTGGTGCTCGGCATCGGCGCCGCACCCAACCTCGAGCTGGCGGAGACGGCGGGGCTCGAGCTCACCACGGGTGTCGCCGTCGACGAGCATCTTCGCTCGAGCGACCCCCACATCGTCGCGGCGGGCGACATCGCCGACGCCTGGCATCCGCTCGTGGGCCTCCGCCTGCGCAGCGAGCACTGGGCCAACGCCTTGAACGGCGGGGCTGTGGCGGCGCGCTCGATGCTGGGGCTCGACGTCGTCTACGACGACATCCCCTACTTCTACACCGACCAGTTCGACCTCGGCATGGAGTACTCCGGCTTCGGGCCGCTCGCCCGGCACGCCGAGGTGGTGTACCGCGGCGACAAGGATGCGCGCGCGTTCATCGCCTTCTGGCTGGCCGACGGCAAGGTGGTCGCCGGCATGAACGTGAACGTCTGGGACGTCAACGAGGCGGTGCAGGGCGTCATCCGCCGCGGGAACGTCGTCGACCGTGCTGCCCTCATCGATCCGGATGTGCCGTTGGACAGCCTCTGAACGTCAGCTGATTCCCGGCAGAACGTGTCCTCCGCGTTATCTGCCGTTGTTACCGTGGAGCCAGATCCGGTCCTCCGACCGGCACACAGCGAAACGGGAGTGATCGAGATGAAGCTCGGTGCAGCCACGAATCTGGGTCTGGGGGCCATCGGCCTCGCCGTGGTGCTGGCGCTCAGCGCCTGCGCATCCGGCTCCTCGACGCCCTCGTCCACCGCCGGCGCGGCCGAAGCCGATCCGGCGACCGCGACCGACCTCGTGGGCGCCTGGGTGACGGAGGAGAGCTATGACTCTCCGGACGTGCCCTTCCTCGACTTCGCCGACGACGGCACGTGGACCGGCTCCGACGGGTGCAACGGCGTCGAGGGCGAATGGGCCGTGGCGGCCGACGGGTCGCTGACGGTGTCGGCCGGCATGAGCACGCTGATCGCCTGCGACGGCGCCGCTCTGCCGAAGATGCTCACGGGCGCGGTCCTCGCGCTCATCGACGGCGACTCTCTTCTGCTCACCGACTCCGACGGAGCGGCCGTCGTCACGCTCGTCCCCGCACCGGAAGGGACGGTGCCCGATGCCGCGGGAAGCGTCATCGGCACCTGGTCGTCGGATGCGCAGCAGGGCGCCGAGGTCTTCCTCACCTTCACCGACGGCAAGGTCACCGGTAAAGACGGGTGCAACAACCTGATGGGCTCCTGGAGCGCGGGCGCCGGCGGCTCGATCGTGCTCTCCGGTCTGGCGTCGACGATGATGTACTGCGAAGGCGTCGACACCTGGCTCTCGAAGGCCGTGGGGCTGACGCTCGACGGCCGCACCGCCGTGGTTGTCGACGACACGGGAACCTCGATCGGCACACTCACCCGACAAGGCTGACAAATACTCGTTTCTCTGTAAGATGGTGCGATAGCTGAGCAGCGCTCAGCAACGACCTGTCGAAAGAGAGACCATGAGCCGATCCGTTCCGATCCGCGCGGCCGTCGCCGCGTCCGTCCTTCTCGCAACGGGAACGCTCGCCGGCTGCGCCGGCGGTGGGGGCGGCGGAGCGGGCGGTGCTGCCGGCTTCGACGGCGTGCAGTCCGCTACCATCCAGATCGAGTCGGAGGGAACGTTCGCGAACCCCGACGACGGGCAGACCTCCGAGGAGGCGGGGCTCGGATCGGGGTTCTTCATCTCGGCCGACGGACTGGCGCTCACGAACAACCACGTCGTGGCAGGCGCCGGCACCACGAAGGTGCATGTCGGTGGTGGCGATGAGGAGTACAGCGCCGAGATCCTCGGCTCGTCGGAGTGCCTCGATCTCGCGGTGATCAAGGTCGACGGAACGGGGTTCCCCTTCCTCGACTGGCAGAAGGGCGACATCACCACCGGTGAAGAGGTCTACGCCGCCGGTTTTCCGCTCGGTGACCCGGAGTTCACACTCACCAAGGGCATCGTGTCGAAGAACGACACGGCCGGGCAGACCGCCTGGGCCTCGATCGACCACATCGTCGAGCACGATGCGAAGATCCGGCCCGGCAATTCCGGAGGCCCGCTGGTGAACGCCAGCGGTCAGGTCGTGGGTGTGAACTACGCCAGCGTCGCCGAGCTCGACTCGAACTTCGCCATCCATCGCGACGAGGCGCAGAAAGTGCTGAAGAAGCTGATGGCCGGAGAAGACGTGCTGAGTCTCGGAGTCAACGCGCAAGCGCTTCCGCTCGACGACGACGGCGCACCGCTCGGTGTCTGGGTCAGCTCGGTGAAGGCCGGCTCGCCGGCCGACGCGGCGGGCATCCTGCCGGGAGATGTGCTGACGCGGATGGCGGGCACGACGCTCGCCGCCGACGGGTCGCTCGAGGAGTACTGCGACGTGATCAAGACGCAGGGCGTCGACGGAACGATCGACGTCGACGTCTACCGTCCGTCCGAGGACACGTTCTATCGGGGCCAGTTCAACGGCAAGGAGCTGGCGGCGGTCACCGTGCCCGGCATCGGCGCCCACACCGGCGGAGGTGCCGACGACCGGCAGTACGTCACGGTCGGCGACGATTCCGGCGTGCTGAGCGTCGAGGTGCCCGCCGACTGGACCGACGTCGACGGGGCCCCCTTCGAGGGGATCGGCGGCCACCAGTTCATCGACGTGCGGGCGAGCACGAACCTGCAGCAGTTCTCGGAGTCGTGGGGCACCTCCGGAGTCACGGTGTCGGCGGCCGAGATGGCCGACGACCTGACGCCGCAGGCCATCTTCGACTCCTACGCGGGTCTGACCGCCCAGTGCACGCCGGCGAGCGCTGACGCCTACTCCGACGGCGTCTACGAGGGGCAGTACCAGTACTTCTCGCAATGCGGCGGGCAGAGTGACTACGTGATCGTGGTGGCCTACCCCGACGATCAGAGCTACGTGCTCGTGGTCACGGTCGCCATCGCGAGTGATGCCGATCTCCCGGCCATCGAACACGTGATGGGCAGCTTCGCGGCCACGTTCTGACGCGGCTGCGGCGCCCCGAGGGGGTGGCTACTTGGCCACTCCCTGGAGGCTGCCCACGACTTTCCCGTCGGGCATGCCGATGAGGCACGAGACCAGTCGGTCGTCGCCGTCGGTCCAGGAGCCTTCGGTGGGAGTGAAGTAGGTGTAGCCGTAGACGGAGTCGTCATAGGAGATGCCGACGAAGGGCTGGAACAGGTCGAGGCACTGGGCATCGGCCTGTTCGTCGATGACGTCGTCGCCGGGGAACTCGTCGCCCGCGATCTCGAACTCGCCGTAGACCTCGAAGTCGTGCTCGTTGGCGCAGTCGACGATCGGCACCTCCGTCACCTCGGTTCCGTCGGTGTCGTTCAGACACTGACCGACGGAGAGGGTGAAGACGTCGGTGTCGGTCTGTTCGATCTCCTCGCCGGTCTGTGAGTCGGTCGCGGGCGGCGCCGAGCTCGGGAACAGTGCGGTGCAGCCCGAGAGCGTGAGGCCGAACGCGAGAACCGCCGCAGCGGTGAGGGTGGCCTTCAAGGAAATGCCGGATGTACGGGAAGAAGTCGCCATGAGGTCTCCGTGGGTGAGGGTGTGATTCGCCTGTGAGGAGCCTGTGAACGCCCCTGAGTCACCATTATGGGGGGCATTCGGTGGAGGGGTCAATTCGACGCACGTCGACCGGAGATGAGGGCGATGACGTCGTCGTGGAGCAGCCCGTTCGTCGCCAGAGCACTTCCGCCCCACGGACCGTCCTCGCCATCGGCCGAGCTGAAGCGACCGCCGGCTTCTTGCACGATCGGAACCAGTGCTGCCATGTCATAGGGCTTCAGGTCGAACTCGGCCGCGATCTCGAGTTGCCCTTCCGCGACCATCATGTACGACCACATCTCCCCGTAGGCCCGGGTGCGCCATACGGCGCGGGCGAGCGCGGTGAGCTGGTCGAGTCGGCCTTCTTCGTCCCAGCCTTTGAAGCTGTTGTAGCTGAGGGAGGCGTCAGCGAGTCGTCCGATGCCGGAGACGTGGATGGGCCGGGGTGCTCCGGTGCGGTCGTCGAGCGCATCCGTCGTGTAGGCGCCCAGTCCGGTGGCTCCCCACCACCGGCGGCCGAGTGCGGGCGAGCTCACCACGCCCACCACCGGCACTCCGTCGACGGCGAGGGAGATGAGGGTCGCCCAGACGGGCACGCCGCGCATGAAGTTGGCCGTGCCGTCGATCGGATCGAGGATCCATTGCCGCGACGACTCGCCGGCCGTCCCGAACTCCTCACCGAAGATCGAGTCGCCGGGCCGCTGGGCAGTCAATTCGGTGCGGATGGCCTGCTCGACGGCGCGATCCGCATCCGTCACCGGCGTGCGGTCGGGCTTCGTCACGACCGTGAGGTCGGTGGCGCGGAAGCGTTCGCGCGAGATGGCGTCGGCCAGATCGGCGAGACGCAGGGCGAGGGCGAGGTCGGCAGGCGACGCGGATACGGGCGGTGCGGCTGGGGCGTTCGAGGTCACGCGTCCAGGCTAGCGGGCCAGGTCGTCGAGATCCCGCCCTCGTGGTCGCACCCGGTGCCCGCTCAGGCAGTGTGCTCGATGAGTTTGCGCAACGATTCGATGCGCGCCTTGCCGCTCTCGCCGAGCTCACCCGCTTCGACGCGATCGATGATCTCCCAGTCGTGCGCCTCGGTGAGCGGGATGCCGCCCGGAGGCTCCCCCTCGGGCACACGCGCGGTGGCCGCGAACGACTTGAGGATGTTCGCCGGATCGACGTGTCCGAGGCCGAACGACCGGACGCCCGGGGTGTCGATGATCCAGCCCGTGCGCCCGTCAGCGGCGCGCAACCGGAGACAGATGGTCGAGGAGGAGGTGTGACGGCCGCGCCCGGTCACGGTGTTGACGACCCCGGTGGCCCGTTCGGCGCTCGGCACCAGCACGTTCACCAACGTCGACTTGCCCACGCCCGAGTGACCGACCGTCACCGTGGTGTGGCCGACCAGCAGGTCGGTCAGCTCCTCCACCGGCACGTCGTTCTGCGACAACGTGACGACCCGGAGGTCGAGGGCGTCGAATTCGGACAGCAGCGGTGCCGGGTCGGCCAGGTCGGTCTTCGTGATGCAGAGGATCGGCGTGATCCCCGCGTCGAAAGCCGCAACGAGGTAGCGATCGATCAGGCGGGCGCGCGGTTCGGGGTTCGCTGCCGCGACCACGATCAGCATCTGATCGGCGTTCGCCACGATGACGCGTTCGACCGCGTCGGAATCGTCGGCGCTTCGCCGGAGCAGCGTGCTGCGCTCGTGCACGCGCACGACGCGGGAGAGTGTGCCCTCGTCGCCGGAGGTGTCCCCGACCAGATCGACCCAGTCTCCCGTGACGATCGCTGTGCGCCCCAGTTCGCGAGCGCGCGAGGCGGTGATCTCCCGTTCCTCGGGGGTGTCCTGATCGATCAACACCGAGAAGCGGCCCCGGTCGACCGTCATGATGCGACCGGCCACCGCGTCCTTGTGCTCCGGTCGCGTCTTCGTGCGTGGGCGGTTGCCCTTGGGATTCGGGCGGACCCGGATGGACGACTCGTCGAAGTCGTCGTCGTCATCCTCGTCGTCGTCGGCCCACCAGCTCATGCGCCACCCGTGAGCATGCTGCGCCAGAGTTCCGGGAACTCGGGCAGGGTCTTCGACGTGGTGCCGATGTCGTGGACGAGCACGCCGTCGGTCGCGAGGCCGATCACCGCGCCGGCTGTGGCCATCCGGTGGTCGGCATAGCTCGACCAGACGCCGCCGTGCAGTGGGCGGGGCGTGATGGCGAGCCCGTCGGGGAGTTCGGTGACATCGCCGCCGAGCCGGTTGATCTCGGTGGCGAGCGCCGCGAGCCGGTCGGTCTCGTGGTGCCGGATGTGCCCGATCCCGGTGATCTCGCTCGGCCCGTCGGCCAGCGCGGCGAGCGCGACGACGGTGGGCGCGAGTTCCCCGCCGGTGCTGAGGTCGAGGGTGACGCCGCGGACGGTGTCGCCGCCCGTGACCGTGAGACGGTCGCCGTCACGCTCCACGGTGGCGCCGAAGAGGGGGAGGATCTCGGCGAGATCGGCGCCGACCTGAGTCGTCGCATCTGGCCACCCGGTGATCGTCACGCGTCCGCCGGTGACGACGGCCGCCGCGAGGAACGGCGCGGCATTGGAGAGGTCGGGCTCGATCGCGACCTCGGCACCGGCGATCCGGCCGGGGCGCACGGTCCAGCTGTCACCAGCGGCACCGACGGACACCTCGACGCCGCGGGCGCGGAGCGCAGCGATCGTCATCTCGATGTGCGGCTGGCTCGGCAGACGCGACCCGGAATGCTGGAGCTCGAGACCGTCGTCGAAGCGGGCCGCCGCGAGCAGCAGACCGCTGACGAACTGGCTCGAGGCCGAGGCGTCGATGGTGAGCGCACCGCCGGCGACCCGTCCGGTGCCGTGCACGGTGAAGGGGAGAGCGGCGCGCCCGTCGTCGCCGATGTCGACGCCCAGGGCGCGCAGAGACGTGATCGTGGTGGCCATCGGGCGGCGTCGCGCGCCCTCGTCGCCGTCGAAGGTGGTGGGGCCGAGGGCGAGGGCCGCGACCGGGGGCAAGAAGCGCATCACTGTTCCGGCCAGACCGCAGTCGATCGTCGTGCTGCCGAGCAGCTCCTCGGCCGGGGTGATGGCGAGGTCGGGGCCGAAGCGGCCCGATCCGTCGACCCGCGTGATCGTGGTGCCGAGCGAGCGCAGGGCTTCGACCATCAGGTCGCTGTCGCGGGAGTGCAGCGGCGCGCGCAGGAGCGATGGGGAGTCGGCGAGGGCCGAGAGCACGAGTTCACGATTGGTGAGCGACTTCGACCCCGGGAGCGAAACCACGGCGTCGATGGGCGCGGAGGCACGCGGCGCCGGCCAGTGCTCCTCCGCGGTCTGGGGCGCGTCGTCGCCGTAGGGGTTGAACTCCGGCTTGGAATATCTCGAAACAGGCATCGGTTATCAGAGTAGTCGGCAGAGAAAACTCCTGGAGGTCATACGCGTGGTGGCGACTGCAGTGCTCACGAATCCCGTCGAACTCTCGTTCGGGGTCGAACCGGTGACCCCGGTCGTAGACTTGGGCGTGATGAGCACACCCACCCCCGACCCGCGCGCCCTCTTCGAAGAGCAGGCAATCCCGTTCCTCGATCAGTTGTACGGCGCGGCGCTGCGTATGACCCGTAACCCCAGTGACGCTCAAGATCTCGTGCAAGAGACCTTCGTGAAGGCTTTCGCGGCGTTCGCGCAGTTCGAGCAGGGCACCAACCTCAAGGCCTGGCTCTACCGCATCCTCACGAACACGTTCATCAACACCTACCGCAAGAAGCAGCGCGATCCCTACCAGGGCTCGACGAGCGACATGGAGGATTGGCAGCTCGGAACGGCCGAGTCGGCCACCGCCAGCCTCTCCAGCCGTTCGGCCGAGGCCGAAGCGATCGATCACCTGCCCGACAGCGACGTCAAAGAAGCGTTGCAGTCGATTCCCGAAGACTTCCGTCTGGCCGTCTACCTGGCCGACGTCGAAGGCTTCTCCTACCAGGAGATAGCCGACATCATGAAGACCCCGGTGGGAACGGTCATGAGTCGCCTGCATCGTGGCCGGCGACTGCTGCGGGGTCTGTTGACCGATTACGCACGGGAGCGCGGCCTGGCCACCGCCTCTGTCAAAGGGAGCAAGAAATGACTGACTGCGGCTGCGACAAGGCACGGGCAGAACTCGAAGAGTATCTGCGCAACGAGATCTGCCGAACGGATGCGTCGGAGATCCGGGCACACCTGGAGACCTGCGAGGGCTGCCAGTCCGAGCTCCACATCGGCATCGTGCTCACCCAGACGGTGCAGCGCGCCTGCAAGGAGACCGCCCCCGAGGAGCTCCGCGACCAGCTGATGGCGCGGCTTCGCGGCCTGCAGGTTCTCTAGGCGCCGATCGCCTCGAGCGAACCGGTGGTCTGGCCATCGGGATCGAAGATCACGCAGCTGATCTCCTTGCCGCCGTCGTCGTACCATGACGCCAGCAGCGGCGTGTAGGTGGCGTATTGGTAGTGGGATTCACCGTACGCGATGCCGACGAAGTCGGCGAAGGCTGCACGGCACCCCTCGTCGGCCTGAGCGGCCAGATCGTCGTCGCTCGGATACATCTCGCCCGTGGCGTCGAACTCGTAGTACACCTCGGAGTCGTGCGGTTCGGCGCAGTCGACCACGGGGACCGAGTCGACGTTGCCGCTCTGGCCGGCATCGTTCAGACAGTCGCCGACCGAGACGGCGAACACGCTCTGGCTGCCCCCGTCGTCTGCGGCGCATCCGGCCGTGGAGCCGATGGCGACGACCACGGCAGCCGCGGCAACAAGGCGGCGCACGATGACGCCCGTGCAGTTCACCATCGATCTTCCTTCCCTACTGACTAATGCTCAGAGTCGAGCATTAGTCAGTATAGGGCAGGATGTGACGCGATGGGACTTAGTGCGCGACCGCCCGGGCGATGAGGTCGCTCTGCTCCACGGCGTGACGCTTCGCCGAACCGGCTGCCGGTGACGCCGCTGCCGGACGGGAGACGACCGAGATCGTGCGGCCGTCGAGGCGGCGGGCCAGCTCGGTGCAGATGAAGGGCCACGCGCCCTGGTTCTGCGGCTCGTCCTGCACCCACACCAGTTCGGCGTTGGGATACTGGGCGATGACGGCGTTGATCTCCTCGAGCGGAAGCGGGTAGAACTGTTCCACCCGCACCAGGGCGATCGAATCGTCGGGGTTCTTCTGCAGCTCGCTGGCGAGGTCGTAGTAGACCTTGCCCGAGTGCAGCAGCAGCTTCGTCACGGCGTTCTTGTCGGTGATGCGCGCGTCATCGATCACGGGCTCGAAGCGGCCCGCGGTGAGGTCGGCCACCGAGCTGGTGGCGCCGCGCAACCGGAGCATGGCCTTCGGGGTGAAGACGATGAGCGGCCGGCGGGGGCGGGCATACGCCTGACGACGCAGCAGGTGGAAGTAGGAGGCCGGCGTGGAGGGCCGTGCGACCGTCATGTTGTCTTCGGCGCACATCTGCAGGTAGCGCTCGATGCGGGCGGAGGAGTGGTCCGGCCCCTGGCCCTCGTAGCCGTGCGGCAGCAGCAGCACGAGGGAGGAGCGCTGGCCCCACTTCTGCTCGGCCGAAGAGATGAACTCGTCGATGATGGTCTGTGCCCCGTTGGCGAAATCGCCGAACTGTGCCTCCCAGAGCACCAGCGCGTCCGGCCGCTCCACCGAGTAGCCGTATTCGAAGCCCATCGCCGCGTACTCGCTGAGCAGCGAGTCGTAGATCCAGAACCGCGCCTGGTTGTCGGCGAGGTTCGCCAGCGGCAGCCACTCCTGGCCGTTCTCACGGTCGTGCAGCACCGCGTGACGCTGCACGAAGGTGCCGCGTCGCGCATCCTGACCCGCGAGACGCACCGGGGTGCCTTCGACGAGGAGAGAACCGAGCGCGAGCAGCTCGCCGAAGGCCCAGTCGATGTTGCCCGAGCGGCTCATCTCCAGCCGCTTGGCGAGCAGCTGCTGCAGCTTCGGGTGCACGCTGAAGCCCGAGGGCGGGTTGTCGAAGGCGTCGCCGATGAGATGGATGGTCGATTCCGCCACGGCGGTGGCGAACGGGGTCTTCGAGCTGTCGTCACGCTGGGCTTCGGGCCGCTCGAGGTCGGCGACCGCGTTCGTGTCGCCCGTGATGACCGGGATCGAGGAGGTCTGCGCCGCGTGCGTCTCGGCGAAGGCGCGCTCGAGGCGGTCTTGGAAGTCGCGATGTGCGGCCTCGTACTCCTCCTCGGTGATGTCGCCACGGCCGACCAGCGACTCGGTGTAGAGCTTGCGCACCGAGCGCTTGGCCTCGATCAGGTTGTACATCAACGGCTGGGTCATCGACGGGTCGTCGCCCTCGTTGTGACCGCGGCGGCGGTAGCAGATGAGGTCGATGAACACGTCGCGGTGGAACTGCTGGCGGTACTCGAACGCGAGCTGCGCCACGCGCACCACCGACTCGGGGTCGTCGCCGTTCACGTGGAAGATCGGCGCCTGGATGGTCTTCGCCACGTCGGTGGAGTACACCGACGAACGCGACTCCGACGGGGGAGTCGTGAAGCCCACCTGGTTGTTGATGTTGACGTGGATGGTGCCCCCGGTGCGGTAGCCGCGCAGCTGCGACATCTGCAGGGTCTCCACCACGACGCCCTGGCCCGCGAGGGCGGCGTCACCGTGGATGAGGATGGGCAGGGTCGAGAAGGTGCCGATGGGCTTGCGATCCTGCTTCGCGCGGGCGATGCCTTCGAGCACGCCGTCGGCCGCCTCGAGGTGCGAGGGGTTCGCCGCGAGGTAGACGGGGATCTCGGTGCCGTCGGAGGAGGTGAAGGTGCCCTCGGTGCCGAGGTGGTACTTCACGTCGCCCGAGCCCTGCACGGTGCGCGGGTCTTGCGTGCCCTCGAACTCGCGGAAGATCTGGCCATAGGTCTTGCCGGCGATGTTGGTGAGCACGTTCAGACGGCCGCGGTGGGCCATTCCGATCGCGACCTCGTCGAGGCCCTCTTCCGCGGCACCCTGGATGATGCGGTCGAGCAGCGCGATGGTGGATTCACCGCCCTCGAGCGAGAAGCGCTTCTGGCCGACGTACTTGGTCTGCAGGAAGGTCTCGAAGGCCTCGGCCTCGTTGAGCTTCTCGAGGATGCGCATCTGCTCGTCGTGCCCGGGCTTCGCGTAGGGGCGCTCCACCTTCTCCTGGATCCAGCGGCGCTGGCCGGGATCTTGGATGTGCATGTACTCGATGCCGATCTTGCGGCAGTAGGAGTCGCGCAGCACGCCCAGGATGTCGCGGAGGTAGGCCTGGCGGGTGAGACCGAACTCACCCGTCACGAACTCGCGGTCGAGATCCCAGAAGGTCAGGCCGTGGGTGGCGATGTCGAGATCGGGGTGCGAGCGCTGGCGGTATTCCAGCGGGTCGATGTCGGCCATCAGGTGGCCGCGCACGCGGAAGGCGTTGATGAGCTCCTGCACGCGGGCCGTCTTGTCGATGGCGCTGGCCTCGTCGACGCTGATGTCGGCGGCCCAGTGGATCGGCTCGTAGGGGATGCGCAGCTCGGCGAAGATGTTCTCGTAGAACTTGCGCTCCCCGAGCAGCAGCTCGTGCACCTTCTTGAGGAATTCGCCCGAGCCGGCACCCTGGATGACGCGGTGGTCGTAGGTGGAGGTGAGGGTGATGACCTTGCCGATGCCCAGATCGGAGAGCACCTTCGGCGAGGCGCCCTGGAACTCCGCCGGGTATTCGAGGGCACCGGCGCCGATGATGGCGCCCTGGCCCTTCATCAGTCGCGGCACGGAGTGCACGGTGCCGATGCCGCCCGGGTTGGTGAGCGAGATCGTGGTGCCCTGGAAGTCGGTGGCGGTGAGCTTGTTGGCCCGGGCGCGCTGCACGAGGTCTTCGTAGGCGGCGAGGAACTCGTTGAAGCCCATGGTGTCGGCGCGCTTGATGCCGGGCACGAGGAGCGCGCGCGAGCCGTCGGGCTTCGGCAGGTCGATCGCGATGCCGAGGCCGATGTGGGCGGGGGCGACGACCGAGGGCTTGCCGTCGACCTCCTCGTAGTACACGTTCTGGCTCGGGAACTCCTTGAGCGCCTGCACCAGCGCCCATCCGATGAGGTGGGTGAAGGAGACCTTGCCGCCGCGGGCGCGCCGCAGGTGGTTGTTGATGACGATGCGGTTGTCGATCAGGAGCTTCGCCGGGATGGACCGCACACTCGTGGCGGTGGGCACCGTGAGACTGGCGTCCATGTTGGTCGCGAGCGACTTCGACATGCCGCGGAGCGGGGTGACGGTGTCTTTCTCGGTGTCTTCGGCCGCTTCTTTCGCCGCCTGCTCAGGGGTCGCGGGCCGGGCGCTCGGCGCCTCGGCGGGGATCGGCTGCGGCTTGGCCTCGATGCTCGTCGTGCGCGCGATCGGTTGGGTCAGCGGGCGGGCTTCCGCGCCCGAGGCCTCGGCGACCTGCTGCGACTCGGTCTTGGCGGTGGGCGGCGTGGCGACCGCCTCGGCGGGCGGAGTCGACGCGGATGCCGCGGGGGGCGTCACGCTCTCGGCCGGAGCACCGCTGCCGCCGGAGACGTGGGAGCGGTAGCTCTCCAGCACCGGCCACCACGACTTGTCGACCGAGTTCTTGTCGGCGACGTACTGTTCATACAGTTCGTCGACGAGCCACTCGTTCGCTCCGAATTCCGCCGATGTTCCGTCATCGGTGCTCGTACCCGTCAATTGGCTAGCCAAAGCCGATCGCCCACTCTCCGTTTGCCTCGTACTGGGCACGTGCCGGTGTCTGCTGCGCTGCTTGTTCACGCGTGGACACGTGCATCGTCAAGCCTAAACCTTTCCGGAGCGTGGTCTGCTCATCACACGTCGGGGTCCGGCCCGGGTTAGCGTTGAGACATGGAGTTCTATGGCGAGGCCGGGCGAACCGACCTGACGTATTCCGATGTCTTCCTCATCCCGTCGCGCTCGGCGGTCACCAGTCGGCTCGACGTCTCGCTGGCGCCGAGCGACGGCACGGGGGCGTCGATCCCGATCGTCTCCGCCAACATGAACTCGGTCACCGGGCCGCGGCTCGCGGCGACCCTCGCCCGGCGCGGTGGTCTCGGCGTGCTGCCGCAGGACATGCATCTGCAAGACCTCGATGCCGCCATCCGCTGGGTGAAGGATCAGCCGGTGGCCTTCGACACGCCCTTCGACTTCCACCCTTCCGACACGGTCGAGGTGGCGCTGAAGACCGTGCCGGCAGTGCCCGGGCACGGCATCGTGCTGCACGATGACGGCCGCTTCGTCGGATGCATCGCCGCGTCGCGCCTGGCCACCGCTCTGCCGGATGCGCAGCTCGGCGACCTCGTGCACGGTGCGCTCACCTCGATCTCGGCCGACGATGTGGCCGGCCCGCGCGAGGCGTTCGACGCCATGGTGGCGGCCGACATCGACTTCGCGCCGGTGATGCGGCACGGCACGGTGGTGGGCACGCTGAGCCGCACGAGCGCGTTGCGCTCCACGATCTACCGTCCGGCGGTGGATGCCGACGGACGGCTCCGCGTGGCCGCCGCGGTCGGCATCAACGGCGACGTCGTGACCAAGGCTCGCGCGCTCGTGGCCGCCGGTGTCGACGTGCTCGTTGTCGACACCGCGCACGGGCATCAGGAGGGGATGCTGCGGGCACTGCACGCACTCAAGCAGGCGAAGCTGGGCGTCCCGATCGCAGCCGGGAACGTGGTGACCGCTCGCGCCGTGGCCGATCTCGTCGACGCGGGAGCCGACATCCTGAAGGTCGGAGTCGGCCCTGGCGCCATGTGCACGACGCGCATGATGACCGCTGTCGGTCGTCCGCAGTTCTCGGCCGTGCTCGAGACCGCGGCCGCCGCGCACGAACTCGGCGCTCACGTGTGGGCCGACGGGGGAGTGCGCTACCCGCGTGACGTGGCACTCGCCCTCGCGGCGGGGGCGTCGGCGGTGATGATCGGCTCCTGGTTCGCCGGCACGCTCGAGGCACCGGGCACCCTCGACCGCGATGCCGAGGGCCGCCTCTACAAGGAGAGCTGGGGGATGGCGTCGACGAAGGCGGTGCACGAGCGGTTCGGCCGCCTCGACCCTTACGAGTTGGCACGCAAGACGTTGTTCGCCGAGGGCATCTCCTCGAGCCGCATCTACCTCGACCCGTTACGGCCCTCGGTCGAGGACCTGCTCGACATGATCACCTCCGGGGTGCGCAGCTCGTTCACCTACGCCGGGGCCGCGACACTGGCGGAGTTCCACGACCGGGCCCTCGTGGGCATCCAGTCGGCCGCCGGCTATGAAGAGGGGAAGGCCCTGCCGGTCAGCTGGTGAGCGCTCTGCCCGGCCCTGTATAATCGCACGGACAATGGACGACCCTCCCTCTGCCCATCATCATCCGTCGCCGACCATGATCGAACGCGATCGACTCCCCTCCGGAGGCCCCCGTGGCCTTTGAGTTGATCATGCTGGGAGTCGGCGTTCTTCTGACCGTCGGCACCGGTTTCTTCGTCGCCTCCGAGTTCTCGCTGGTCAATCTCGACCGCTCCGACCTCGAAGCGCGCACCGTGCGCGGGGAGAAGGGCCTGCAGCCCGCCATCACCGCACTGAAGCACACCTCGACGCATCTCTCCAGCGCCCAGCTCGGCATCACGCTGACGACGCTGCTCACCGGTTACACGATGGAGCCGGCCATCTCGAGCCTGCTGCGGGACCCGTTGACAGCCATCGGCATCCCCGCGTCGGTGGTGCCACCGATCAGCGCCACCATCGGTATCGTCATCGCCACCCTGCTCTCGATGATCGTCGGCGAACTGGTGCCGAAGAACTTCGCCCTCGCCCTGCCCCTGCAGACGGCACGTGTCGTCGTGCCCTTCCAGCTGGCGTTCACGATGGTGTTCAAACCCGCCGTGTCGCTGCTCAACAACACGGCCAATGCGCTGTTGCGGCTGGTGGGCATCGAGCCGAAAGAGGAGCTCTCGGGCGCCCGCACGGCCGAGGAGCTCTCCTCGCTGGTGCGCCGGTCGGCCCTGCAGGGCAGCCTCGACGAGGACACGGCGACCCTCCTGAACCGCACCCTGTTGTTCTCGTCGCACACCGCATCGGATGCGATGACCCCGCGACCCCGGATCGCGAGCGTCAAGCGCAGCGACTCCGCCACGGCCGTGCTCGACCTCGCGCGCTCGACCGGCCACTCCCGTTTTCCGGTCATCGACGAGGACATCGACGACGTGGTGGGGCTCGTGCACGTGAAGCAGGCCGTGGCCATCCCGCGGGAGCGGCGCGCGGAGGTGCCGGTCGCGGCGATCCTCACCGACACGGTTCGGGTTCCGGAGACGATGATGCTCGACGTGCTGCTCGGCGAACTGCGCGGCCGGGGCTACCAGATGGCCGTCGTGGTCGACGAATACGGTGGAACCGCGGGCGTGGTGACCCTCGAAGACCTCGTCGAGGAGCTGGTGGGCGACCTCGCCGACGAGCACGACCGCACCCGAGCGGGTGTCGTGCGCTCGCGTGGCGCCACGACGTTCCCGGGCATGCTGCGGCCCGACGAGCTGGCCGATCAGGCCGGCATCCGCGTGCCCGAGGACGGCCCCTACGAGACGGTCGCCGGGTTCGTGATGAGCGAGCTCGGCCGGCTGCCCGTCGTGGGCGACACGGTGTCGCTCCCGGAGGGGGCCTTGCGGGTGGAGCGGCTCGACGGGCGCCGGATCGATCGGCTGCGGTTCATCCCGTCTCCGGACGGTTCGGAGCAGACCGCCGAGGACGCCGCCCGGGGTCGCCTTGCGAACGAGGAGACGCGCACCGCCGACCGAGACCGCGACGACGAGTGGAAGGAGGCGACCCGTGGCTGATTGGCTCGGAATCGTCTGGCTCGTCGTGCTGCTGGCCGGCAACGCCTTCTTCGTCGCGGCGGAATTCGCCGTGATCTCCGCGCGCCGCTCGCAGATCGAACCGCTCGCCGAACAGGGTCGGTCGAGTGCGAAGACGGCCTTGTGGGCCATGGAGCACGCGACGCTCATGCTGGCGACCAGCCAGTTGGGCATCACCGTGTGCTCGCTGCTCATCCTGAACGTGTCGGAGCCCGCCATCCACCATCTGCTCGAGGTGCCGTTGCACCTCACCGGTCTGCCGGAGGAGGTGATCGGCACCGTCGCGTTCATCATCACGCTGGTGCTGGTGTCCTTCCTGCACGTCGTGTTCGGCGAGATGGTGCCGAAGAACCTCTCGTTCTCGATGCCCGACCGCGCGGTGCTGATGCTCGCGCCGCCGCTCGTGGGAATCGCGCGCATCTTCAAGTTCATCATCGTGGCGCTCAACTCCACGGCGAACGGGGTGCTGCGGCTGTTCCGGGTCGAACCCAAGAGCGAGGCGGCGAGCGCCTTCACCCTCGACGAGGTGTCGACCATCGTGGCGCAGTCGACGCGGGAGGGCGTGCTCTCCGACCGCACCGGAACGCTCTCGGCCGCATTCGAATTCACCGCGAAGACGGTGTCGGAGGTCGCGGTGCCGCTCGAGTCGCTGGTGAGTCTGCCCGCGTCGGCGACCCCCGCCGATGTGGAGCGTGCGGTGGCCAAGTACGGCTTCTCGCGTTACGTCGTGCTCGACGGTGAAGGACTGCCGGCCGGGTACGTGCACCTGAAAGACGTGATCGACCTCGACGACGACGAGTTCGACGATCCGATCCCGGCCAAGCGCATCCGTCAGCTGCCGTCGATCTTCGAGAAGACCGACCTGGAGGATGCGCTCGCCTCGATGCGGCGCACGGGCGCGCACCTGGCCCGATCCTTCACCGAGTCGGGCCTCACGAAGGGCGTGCTCTTCTTGGAGGACATCATCGAGGAGCTGGTCGGCGAGGTGCAGGACGCGACCAGGCGTTAGCTACCGTGCGGGCTCGCTGCTGACATTTCACGTCCCGAGCTATTGGGAAACGAGATCGCAGGCCGCGGGCCGCGCTCGACGACCCAGGGTGAGCGCGCGGCCGGAGGGCTCGACCGCAGGCCGGGCCCTCCGACCGCACGCGAACATGTCGCCCGGCGCCGCAGAAGCGGCGGCGCCGGCAACGAGCGACCGACCGGCCTTCGGCCGGCCGGTCGCGGGAATGGGCGAAACCTACTGCCAACGGGCGCGGAGGTACTGCGGGGGCCAGTAGTCGATGTCGACGCCGAGCGCGTGCGCGGCCCGCAGGGGGAAGTGCGGGTCGCGCAGGAGTTCGCGCGCCATCATGACCGCGTCGGCCCGGCCGCTCGCGATGACGTCGTCGGCCTCCTCGGGTGTCGTGATCAGCCCCACGGCCGACACGCGCACGCCGGCCCGCGACTTCACCTCCGAGGCGAAGGGCACCTGGTAGAGCGGGCCCAGCGGGATGCGCGCACCGGCCACGTTTCCGCCGCTCGACACGTCGAAGACGTCGGCTCCCGCATCCCGTGCCCATCCGGCCACGACGGCGGTCTGCTCCTCGTTCCAGCCGCCCTCGGTCCAGTCGGTCGCCGAGAACCGCACGAAGAGCGGGAGGTCTTCGCCGATCTCCGACCGCACCGCGCGCACCGTCTCGAGCAGGAAGCGCGCCCGGTTCTGGAGCGACCCGCCGTACTCGTCGGTGCGCACGTTCGACAGTGGCGAGAGGAACTGGTGCAGGAGGTAGCCGTGCGCCGCGTGCAGTTCGAGCACCGCGAATCCGGCGTCGACGGCCCGGCGCGCGGCTGCCGCGAACGCCGCGACCAGCTCGTGGATCTCCTCGACCGTCAGCGCCCGGGGCGTGGCGTAGTCGCCGAACGCGAGAGCCGACGGCCCGACGGTAGGCCACCCGCCCTCCGTCGCCGGAACGGTACCGCGTCGGCTCTCCCACGGCCGGAACGTCGACGCCTTCCGCCCGGCGTGGGCGAGCTGGATGCCCGGAACCGCACCCTGCGAGCGGATGAACGCGGTGATGCGCACGAAGGCGTCGCGCTGCGTGTCGTTCCAGAGTCCGAGATCCTGCGGAGCGATCCGGCCCTCCGGACTCACCGCGGTCGCCTCCGTGAACACCAGCCCCGCGCCGCCCGTGGCGAACGAGCCGAGGTGCACGAGGTGCCAGTCCGTCGGCACGCCGTCGCGATCCTCGGCGGAGTACTGGCACATCGGCGCCACCCAGATGCGATTGCGAACGGTGACCGAGCGGATGTCGAGGGGGGCGAAGAGCGCAGAGGCGGGCACGGACGACCTTTCACGGAGGGAGTTCGGCAGACCGTCGCCGACTCTTCGATTATCGCCCCGTGCGGCGACGCCGCGGCGTCCTATCGTGGACAGCATGACGACGGATGCGCACGACACCAGCGACACCACCACCGGATCCCCGTGGCGCGATTGGACCGAACTCGACGCGGCACGGTGCGTCGTGGTGCCCGGCGCGGCCGACGACAAGTACTCCCGGGGGGTGCTCGGGATGGTCACCGGTTCGGCCGAGTTCCCGGGAGCCGCCGTGCTCGGGGCCGAGGCCGCCGTCCGCACCGGCCTCGGCATGGTGCGCTACCTCGGTCCTGGCCGGCCGAGCCGGCTCGTGCTGCAGGCCCGGCCCGAAGTGGTGACGATGGCGGGGCGCGTGCAGGCCTGGCTCCTCGGATCGGGCATGGATGCGTCGACCCGCAGTGCCGCCGCCGCCCAGCTGCTCGACCACGCCCTCGATGACGGTGCGCCTCTCGTGGTCGACGCGGGGGCGCTCGACCTCAGCGACCGCATCAGCGCCCCGGCCGTGCTCACGCCGCACGCCGGCGAGCTGGTGACGCTGCTGAAGGCGTACGGGACGGAGGTCGATCGGTCGGCCGTCGCGGGGCATCCGGAGCACTGGGCCGCCGTCGCAGCCGACGCCACGGGCCACGTCGTTCTGCTGAAGGGGCGCCTGACCCACGTGTGTGCGCCGGCGCGCAACGGCCGGGGGCGCGTCGCCGTGCGCGTCGAGGCGCCGTCGAGCTGGGCGGCCACGGCCGGTTCGGGCGACGTCTTGGGCGGCATCGTGGGCGCGATCGTGGCCACCAACGCGTCCGCGCTGGCGGAGCTCGACGACGCCGGCATCGCCGAACGACTCGTCGCCCTCGCCGCCACCGGCGCCTATGTGCACGCCTGGGCGGCCGAACGGGCCTCCGACAAAGGTCCGATCGCGGCCCTCGACATCGCGCACGCTGTACCCCGCGTCATTGCGCGGCTCGCCAGCGGCACCCGCGACTGACGGGCTTCTCAGCCCGCGGGAGACGCGACGAGGTCGACGTCGATGTAGGCCGTGTCGTCGAGATCGAGCACTCCGAGATCGGGCACGTCGATGCCGTAGGAGGCGAGATCGACCGGGATGCTCCCCGTCATGACGCCGGAGTCGCCGTCGAAGGAGAGTGACACCTCGGCCTCCACCGGGTTCGTGATGCCGCGCACCGTGAGTGCGCCGACGATCGAGACGGTGCGGGGAGCGGGTTCCACGTCGGAGGCCGCATCGATCGCCTCGCCGAGGTCGACGGGCTTCGTGAGCACGAACGAGGCCGTCGACCCGCCGCCGGCCAGGATCAGGGTCTGCAGCAGCGCATCCAGTCGGCCGTGGTCGCTGTCGAGGGTCGAGAGATCGACCATGAACTCGGCGTCGGTCAATCGGTCGCCGCTCATCATGATGACGCCGGAGAGTTCGGAGGTCTGGCCGCTCACCACCTCGTCGCCCGACGAGATGCGGTAGCCCACGGTGGAGGCGGAGTCCAGGTGCCAGGTCTGCGATTCGCCGTCACCGTCGTCGCCCTGCTCGGGCGAGTCGAACACGGTGGGCACCACCTGTTGCAGGGAAGCGCCCGGGTCGAGGGTGACGCCGCGGCTCACGATGGGCAGCGCGACGACCGCCACGACGCCGACGGCGGCGACTCCCGCCACGAGGGCGAGCGCGTACTTGGCTGTGCTGTTCACGGGGGACTTCCGGTTCGGATCGGACATCACAGTCAACCAAGCGAAGGTGTTCGGCGGCTGAGAGCGGGCGGAACGGCACCTGAATCATTCGTCACCGTCCTTTCAGACTGCGCAGAATAGGATCGACGCGTGCTGATACGCGTACGACGACTCGCGGCCAGGCCTGTCGTCCTCTGGGCCGCATTCCTCGCCACTCATCTGTGGCTCGGGTATGTGGGCCTCACCCACCCGAATCTGCCCTTCGGCGACGTCACGAACGTGTACCTGCCCTGGGTGCAGCAGTCGCTCGACGGGTTCCGTCTCGGCATCGACGGCCCGTGGGTGTACCCGATCCTCGCATTCCTGCCGATGCTGGCCTCGATGGTGCTCGGCCCGGGCCTGTACGGCATCGGCTGGATGATCATGGTCACCATCGCGAACGCGGCGATCTTCGCGTTCCTGATCACCCGCTCCCGGCCGGGAACCGCTGACGGCGAGCTGCGCCTCACCGCCGCCTGGTGGTGGCTGGCCTTCCTCCTGCTGCTCGGCCCGGTCTCGGTGGGGCGGATCGACATCTTCACGGTCGATCTCGTGATCGCGGGGCTCCTCGTCATCCGCAACCGGCCCGCTGTCGCCGGGGTGCTGCTCGGTCTCGCCACCTGGGTGAAGGTGTGGCCCGCCGCTCTGATCGCCGCGGGTATCATCGCGATGCGCCGTCGTCTCCGGGTGGCCGTGGGCGCCGTGATCACCCTGGTCGGCGTCGCCGCGGGGGCCCTGGCCTTCGGTGCAGGGATGAACGCCTTCAGCTTCGTGAGCGAGCAGACCGGCCGCGGTATGCAGGTGGAGTCGCCGGCCTCGAGCCTGTGGATGTGGCTCGCCTTCGCCGGCGACCACTCCCGGGTGTACTACGACCACGAGATCCTCACCTTCCAGGTCACCGGCCCGGGCAGCGCTCTCGCCGCCAAGCTGATGACGCCGCTGCTGGTGGTGGCGGTCGCCGCCATCCTCGTGCTGGCCTTCTTCGTGGTGCGGTCCGGCGCCGCGTCGACCGTGGTGCTGCCGCCGCTCGCGCTCGCGCTCGTGACCGCCCTGATCGTGTTCAACAAGGTGGGGTCGCCGCAGTTCATGGTGTGGCTCTCGGCGCCGATCATCCTCGGCATCGTGACCCAGGGTCGGCGCTTCTTCGTGCCCGCGATCACCGCCTTCGTGATGGCGGGGCTCACTCAGATCATCTACCCGATCGCCTATGACGAGGTGCTCGGACTCGATCCGCTCATGCTCACCGTGCTCACCCTGCGCAACCTCCTGACCGTCTGCCTGCTCGTGCTCGCCGTGATGATGCTGTGGCAGAGTAGGAAGACATCGAGAGAGGTGGTCGAAGATGCTGGTGGCCTTTTCCGTAGCACCTTCCGGGGGACCGTCGCCGGGCGCTAGCGTGCACGACGCGGTCGCCGCCGCGGTCGCCGTGGTGCGCGCATCCGGTCTGCCGAACTCCACCGACTCGATGTTCACCACGATCGAGGGAGAGTGGGACGAGGTCTTCGACGTCGTCAAGCGCGCCACCGAGGCGGTGCAGGCGTTCGGCCCGCGCGTCTCCCTCGTGCTGAAGGCCGACATCCGCCCCGGTCACACCGGAGAGCTCACCGGCAAGGTGGAGCGGTTGGAAGCTGCTCTGGAACGGCGCGACTCATAGGGTCAGCTGGGCAGCACGTCGTCTTCGAAGGTGTCGGCGGTCTGATTGCCGAGGTATTCGTCGCGGGGGAGCAGGCCGTCTTGGATGGCGCGCTTGCGCAGAGCCACCTTCGTGCCCACGTCGATGCCCACCAGCCGGTACTTCTCGCGGATGCGCTTGAGATACGACTTCGCCGTCTCCTCGGAGATGTCGAGGGCCTTCGCCACCTGCTTCACCGGCTCGCCGCCGCCGTAGAGGGCCATCACACGGCGCTCCTGCGCCGAGAGACGCGGCGACGACTCGAGATCATCGGCCGCGAGGGCCAGGTCGAGCTCGGTGGAGATGAAGCTGTCGCCCGAGGATGCCGCTCGGATGGCTTCGACGATCATGTCGGCCTCCTCGCTCTTCACGAGGTAGCCGAGGGCCCCGGCGGCGATCGCCTCGCGCACCACCACGGGTTCGGAGTAGGTGCTCATCAGCACCGTCTTCACCCCGGCCGACTTCAGCGCGCGCAGCTTCACCGACACCGGCAGGTTGTCCTTCAAGTCGAGGTCGAGCAGCACCACGTCGACCGGGAACTCCGGATGCGTCAGCAGATCGGGCCAGGTCGTCACCGCCGCGACCATGCTGATGTCGTCGGCGGCTCCACGGATCCATTCGGTCAACGCACCGAGCAGCATGCGGTGGTCGTCGACGATGGCCAGACGGATCGGTTCGCGGGTGATCGTCACCTGTTCTCCTTTCGTCCGGATCACCGTGAGGCATCCGGAACGACAACGTGTGCGTCGACACTGACCCGCAGGCGACCGGCACGGGCATCCACAGAGTACTGACCGACACGGGAAAGAGCCGACCAGACAGCCGGGTCGATGCGGCGTCGGGGTATTCCGCCGACCGACATGACTATCGGGAGCCCCATCCTATCGTCAGCCGTCGATCTGCTCGGAACACCCTGGTCGTCGACCGAGAGGTCGATGGTGGGATTCGACCGGCCGGATTCGTCGACGATCAGCCAGATCGCCGAGAGCAAGCCGTCGCGCTGCACGGGTTCGAGGTAGCCGGCGAGGCCGCCCGGGTCGCTCAGCGTCACGGCCGGGGCGAGGTACTCCGACTCGGTGATCGCGTGGTGCAGCCAGGTCTCGCGCCGGCCCGCGACCAGGGTGCGCCGCAGGTCGGTGGCGAGGGAGGAGGCCGTCGAGGCGAGGTCGCGGTCGAGCGGCAGGTCGACGCGGCCGGTCGCCACATCTTGCAGCAGTTCCTCGGCGGCGAGGTCGAGACGGGCGAGTTCAGACGATGCGAGCAGGCCCAGGCCGAAGCGCGGAGCGTCGATCGTGCTCTCGATCACCGTGCGGTCGAGCTCGCGTTGCACCAGTTGCCCGAACGAGCGCACGATGACGATGCCGGCGAACGCGGGCATGACGGTGAGCACCAGCTGGGCGAAGCCGAAAGCGGCGTTCTCCGGATCGGTGACCGATTGCCACGCCAGGAAGGCCAGCGAGATCGCGGTCAGGGCGATTGTCGAGGTGAGGATCGACCCGAGGGGTCGGAAGGTGACGCAGGCCAGCAGGGTGGCGCCCACGCCGATGCCGATGGTGACGTAGTTCGCCGGGTCGTCGGCGAGCAGCAGAGCGGTGTAGTCGAGCCCCAGCGCCACGGCGTCGACGGCGAGCAGGGAGCGGAACGCCCAGGGCGCGAGAACGCCGCGGCTGCGCCGGGCCATCAGCACGGCCACCGCGAAGGCGCCGATGACGATCAGCCAGGCCACCACGGTGAGCAGGCGCCAGTCGTTCGCCGTCCAGGTCCAGGCGAACGACACCAGCCCACGGATGAGCAGCATGACGCCGACGATGACCGCGCCGATGCCGAGATAGCCGAGGCCGAGGCGTGAGTCGCGCTCGATGTCCTGGCGCACCGCGTCGACGGCACGCGGCCCGATGCGGCGGGCGCGCACCAGTTGGGTGAGCACGCCGCCATCGGGCGTGCGGGCGCGACTGCGACCCGCGCCGCTCACTTCGGCACCTCCAGCACCACGGTGGTGCCCGACCCCGGCGCGGAGAACAGGCGCACCTTGCCGCCGACGTCGCGGATGCGCGCGATCACCGATTCGGCGAGCCCCAACCGCCCGACGTCCACGGCCTCGAGGTCGAAGCCGACGCCGGAGTCGGTGACCATGGCGCGCACGGTCACATCGTCTTGGGTGATGGTGACGTCGGCCGAGCCGACCTCGGCGTGCCTCCGCACGTTCTCCAGGCATTCGGAGAGCGAGAGCAGAAAGGCGTCGAGCACGTGGCTCGGGAGGAGGATCTGGCCGGCGCCGTGCCAGGCGACCTGGAGACCCATGCGGCCGAAGCGCTGCTTCACCGACTCCAGCGTGTGGCCGAGATCACCGGTCTCCACGGGTTCGAGGGTGTAACCGCCCGAGGAGCGCGGCATCGGTGTGCCACCGAGCCGCAGCTGGCGGAGCAGGCGCGCATCCTCGCCCGCCTGGTTGCGCAGCGCATCCGGATTCACACCGATGCCGGAGTGGGCGAGCAGTGTGAGCGTGGCGAGCACGGTGTCGTGCAGCAACCGCGCACCCTGGCGGCGCTGTGCCTCCAACTCGCTGGCCTGCCGCTCGACGGCGTGCGCCCGGCCGAGTCTCGCCATGCCGTCGAAGGCACGGCGGAGGCTCGCCGAGATCCAGGCGGCGGCCACGAAGAGCGCGATCCAGCCGACCGCGAGGGCGAGGATGACGACCGCCGCGCGGCCGGAGGGCCAAGTGGCGAGCGTCGTGAGTGCGAGCACCGGAACGTAGCCGGCCAGCACCAGGAGGTGCAGGCGGGGCGAGGTGGCGAGCGTGGCGATGAGGGAGGGGACGGCGGTTGCCGCGAAGAAGGTGATGCCGCTCGCGGTGAGGGCGTCGACGGCGGGTGTGCCGGGCAGGAGGAAGGCGGCGAGCGCCGCGAGCGCCAGCAGATAGGTGACCGCGGTCCAGAGCAGCGAGCGGGATTCTCCGACGAGGTAGAACCCGGCGCCGGTCAGCACCATGAGGGTGAGACTCGGCGCGAATCCCGCCAGCTGACCGAGGTTCGGCACGGCGACGGTCAGCACCGCGGCGCCGGTGAACATCATTCCCAGATTGCGCGTCGAACGCGTGAGGAGCTTTCGGCGTTCACGATCCGTTCTCGGCATCAGGCCTCCTGCAGACCAGCGAGGTCAGGACTCCATCGACGGTGCAGCAACACAGTCTGCATGATACAGCGGCGCCGTACCCCCTGAACTGGGGAGCGTGGATATCAACAGGTGTCAGTAGCCTCGAAAACAGATCTTGGGGGGAATTGGCCGGGGAACCGTTGGCAAGGCGGTTCCCCGGCCTCATTTTTCGTACGACCGGATCAGGCCGGATCAGAGCGTCAGCAGGCGCGAGATCTCTCGGCCCACGGCGTCGAATTCGATCAGGAATCCGTCGTGGCCGAAGTTCGACTCGATCACCACGGGAACGTCTCCGTCGATGTTGTTCGGCAGATGCCGCGCGATCAGCTCCTGGTCGGGCACCGGGAACAGCCGGTCGCTGTCGATGCCGATCACGAGCGTCTGAGCCGTGATCGATTCGAGCGCCGGGATGACGCCCGCGCGTCCTCGCCCGATGTCGTGCGAGTTCATCGCCTCGACCAGGGTGATGTAGCTGTTCGCGTCGAAACGGCGGGTGAACTTGTTGCCGTGGAAGTCGAGATACGACTCCACCGCGAAGCGGCCACCACCGCCGAGCGGGCTGATGCCGCTCTGCCAGCTTCGCTGGAAGCGGTCGTTGAGCTCCGACGGGCTGCGGTAGTTGAGCAGCGCCATCCGGCGGGCCAGAGCGAGGCCCTGATGTGGGCCCTCGCCGTCGGGCGCGTCATAGTAGTCGCCGCCGTGGAAGAGCGGATCGGCGCGGATCGCCTGGATCTGCACCGAGTTCAACGCGATCTGGTCGGCCGAACTGGTGGCGGGCGCCGCGATCACGGCCATCCGGGCCACCTCGTCGGGATAGCGGGCGCCCCACTCGAGCACCTGCATCCCGCCCATCGAGCCGCCGACCACGGCGAACCAGCGGTCGATGCCGAGCGCGTCAGCGAGGCCGTGCTGGGCCCGCACTTGGTCGGAGATGGTGGTGTAAGGGAAGCGGGCCGCCCATTCGGCGCCGTCGGGCGCCATCGAGGAGGGGCCCGTGCTTCCTTGGCAGCTGCCCAGCATGTTGGGGGCCACCACGAACCAGCGGTCGGTGTCGATCGGCAGGCCGGGGCCCACGAGACCGGGCCACCAGCCGTCGGTCGGATGACCGGGCTCGGCCGGGTGGTTCAGGTTGCTGTCGCCCGTGAGCGCGTGCAGCACCAGGATCGCGTTGTCCCGCGCCGGCGAGAGTGTGCCGTACGTCTCGTAGGCGATGTGGGTGTGCGGCACCGAGCCGCCGTTCTCGAACGCGAAGTCCCCGATGTTCGCGAACCGACGGCGCCCCACGGGGTCGCCCTCCCGCCAGGCCCCCGATGCGGGCGGTTTGCCCAGCACCGACCGAATCTGCGCTTCGGTGATGAACCCACTGGGTACGGTGTCTTCGTTCGTCTGCCAGTCCATGTCTCTACGATTCTGGCCTGCCGAACCACGCAGCCGTGAATTGTTACGAAGGCCGCTGGGTGCTGCCTCGCCGCTTCCCGCGAGGCGCGGCCTGCGGTCGCGCGTCGCTCTTTGCTCGCGCCGCCGCTTCTGCGGCGCGAGGCGACATGTTCCGGTGAGGTCGCTGACGCGGCCTCGCCGTCACCCTGGGTCGTCTCAGCGCGGCCCGCGGCTTTCGATCTCGTTTCCCCAGTGTTTGGTCGCCGAGACGCCAAAACACGCCGCTACCAGACTCTTCGTAGCGGCGTGTTTTGGCGATTCGGTGTTCAGCTAGAGCGCGTTCGCCCGCACCGTCTCACGGGCCGCCGCGAGGCCGGCCTCGAGGTCGGCCTTGAGGTCGTCGATGTTCTCCAGGCCCACGGAGAGGCGCACCAGGCCGGGCGTCACGCCCGCGGTCAGCTGCTGCTCGGGGGTGAGCTGCGAGTGCGTGGTCGACGCCGGGTGGATGACGAGCGAGCGCACGTCGCCGATGTTGGCCAGGTGACTGAACAGGCTGAGGCTGTCGACGAAGGTGCGGCCCGCATCCACACCGCCCTTCAGCTCGAACGAGAGCACGGCGCCGACGCCCTTGGGGGCGTATTTGTTGGCGGCCGCGTACCAGGGGCTCGACGGGAGCCCCGCGTAGTAGACCGTGGCGATGTCGTCGTGGGCATCCAGCCACTCGGCGATCTCCTGGGCGTTCTGCACGTGGCGCTCGACACGCAGCGAGAGCGTCTCGATGCCCTGGATGAGCTGCCAGGCGCTGGCCGGCGCGATCGACGAGCCCAGGTCGCGCAGCAGCTGCACGCGCGCCTTGATGATGTAGGCGATGCCGTCGCCCAGCACGCCGGTGTAGCTCGCGCCGTGGTACGAGGGGTCGGGCTCGGTGAGGCCGGGGAACTTCTCGACGTTCTTCGACCACTCGAACTTTCCGCCGTCGACGATGATGCCGCCGATGACGGTGCCGTGGCCGCCGAGGAACTTCGTCGCCGAGTGCACCACGATGTCGGCGCCGTGCTCGAAGGGGCGGATGAGGTAGGGCGTCGCGATGGTGTTGTCGACGATCAGCGGCACGCCGTTCTCGTGCGCGACGTCTGCCACGAGCTGGATGTCGAGGATGTTGATCTTCGGGTTGCCGATGGTCTCGCCGAAGAACAGCTTCGTGTTGGGGCGGACCGCGCGGCGCCACTCGTCGGCGTCGTCCTGGTTCTCCACGAAGGTGGTCTCGATTCCGAGCTTCGCCAGGGTGTACTTGAACAGGTTGTAGGTGCCGCCGTAGATCGACGACGACGACACGATGTGGTCGCCGGCCTGCGCGATGTTCAGCACGGCGAAGGTCTCCGCGGCCTGGCCGGAGGCGACCAGCAGCGCTGCTGTTCCGCCTTCGAGTGCCGCGACGCGCTCTTCGACCACGTTCTGCGTGGGGTTCTGGATGCGCGTGTAGATGTTGCCGAACTCGGCCAGCGCGAACAGGTTCTGCGCGTGCTGCGAGTTGTTGAACACATACGACGTGGTCTGGTAGATCGGCGTCGCGCGGGCGTTGGTCACCGGGTCGGGCTGGGCGCCGGTGTGGATCTGCTTGGTCTCGAACTTCCAGTTCGCAGCGTTGTCGCTCATGGGTTCATCCTCAAAGTCGGTGGGTTGCTGCTGGAAGCCTAGATACGCCGCGATGCGGGGTCAATCGCCCCGACATGCGGCGTAACTCAACGTTCGGCGAACAGCCAGCGTGCCCGGGGTTCGACCAACGGCCGGAAGATCCGGCGCACGATCGGCTGCGAGAGCACGATGGCGATGAGGACGCTGAGCAGGATCATCGCCACCAGCAGCAGGTCGGACTGCGGGCCGTCGAGCAGGCCGGACTCCCGAATCGGGTAGAGCACGAAGGTGTGCAGCAGGTAGACGTACATCGTGGCCCGGCCGAGCGGCGAGAACCAGGTGGTGCGCCGCGGCACGAGGGTGAGGAACGCGACGATCAGCACCACGGCGAGCGCGATCGCCGCCAGCCGGAGCGCCCCGGCCCACCACTGGTCGTAGCCGAACTCGGGATACGCCTGTTCGTAGAGCAACACGCGCCGCACCTTCAGGTCGCGCCAGAGCGGCACGTCGAGGGCGATGACGAGGGCGAGCACACCGAAGATCGCGATCGCCCCGGCCCGCACGACCCACACCACGCGGGTGGAGGCGCGCAGCCAGATCGCCGTGAAGGGAAGCTGGCGCAGTTTCCAGCCGAGCACGAAGAACGGCAGCAGAGCGAGCGTGCGGTTGAGGGCGAAGTCGCCGCCCACGCCGGGCAGGTAGCCGCAGGCCACCGACACGGCCACCGAGATGAGGAACGGGAAGCGCAGCAGCGCCAGGTAGGGGAGTGTCACCCGCCAGACGATCAGCGCGAGGAGGAACCACAGGGTCCACGACGGGCTCACGAAGTCGACCGACAGCCAGCCGGTCCGGATGCTGTGGATGGCCGACCAGATCGCCTCGAAGATGAAGTAGGGCAGCACCAGGTCGGTGACGATGCGTTTCAGCTGCTTGACGCCGGGTGGGTTCGCCTTGGCGAAATAGCCGGCCACGGCCACGAAGACCGGCACGTGGAAGGCGTAGACGAAGAGGTAGACCCCGTAGGCGGTGTCGGATTCGGCGATCAGCTTCAGGATGGCGTGGCCGACCACGACGAGCGTGATCGCGATGAAACGCGCGTTGTCCCACATCGGCACCCGGGTGCCCGCTGCGGGTCGGGCGACCGCGGGAGTGGCCGGGCGGGACATCGTTCCACACTACCTTTGAAGAGACGAACGGCACCGGGCGAGCCCGGGCGGCGAGAGGATGCGGATGAAGCGTGCAGTGGTGACAGGAGCGAGTTCGGGGATCGGGGCAGCGACCGTGCGGCTGCTGCGCGAACACGGTTGGGAGGTCGTCGGCGTGGCGCGCCGGGTCGAGCGCCTGGAGCGGCTCGCGTCGGAGACCGGCGCCGAGGTCTATGTGGCCGACCTCACGAAGCAGGCCGACGTCGACGCCCTGCGCGACCACCTGGCCGCCACGGGTGGTGTCAGCACCCTGGTCAACAATGCGGGCGGTGCGGTGGGGCTCGACTCCGTCGAATCCGCCGATCCCGACGACTGGCAGGCCATGTTCGACGTGAACGTGCTGGCGGTGCAACGCGTGACCGCCGCCTTGCTGCCGCTCCTGCGCGCATCCGTCGAGCCGGGTGGATCGGCCGACATCATGACCGTGTCGTCGATCGCCGGCCACATCGCCTACGAGGGCGGTGGCGGATACAACGCGTCGAAGTTCGCGGTGCACGCGATGGTCGACGTCTTGCGGCTCGAACTGAGCGGCGAGCCCATCCGGGTGCTGGAGATCGCGCCGGGCATGGTGAAGACCGAGGAGTTCTCGCTCAACCGCTTCAAGGGCGACCAGGCGCGGGCCGACAAGGTCTACGACAACGTGCCCGATCCGCTCTCGGCCGAGGACGTGGCGCGCACCATCGTGTCGACCCTCGAGCTGCCGCCGCACGTGAGCCTCGACCTGGTGGTGATCAAGCCGGTGGCCCAGTCGGCGGCCTACAAGGTGGCGCGTGGCGCGCTGAAGGTCAGAGCGGCGGAGTAGGCAGCGGCGCGGGTGCCGGTTCGACCGGCACCGTCGCGTCGGCGAAGGCGAGCTTCGGCACGAAGAACAGCAGCACGCCGGCCACCAGCGCGCCGCCGGCGCAGATCGCCCACACCGTCATGTAGCCGGAGAGACTGGATGCGGTCGCCGTGACGGCCGCCGATGCGCCCTGGAACAGAACCACGCCGAAGACGGCCGAGGCGAAGGAGCCGCCGATGGTCTTGGTGGTGTTCGTGAGACCGGCGGCGATACCGGTCTGGCCCCGAGGAGCGGCGGCGGCGGCCGCGGCGGGGAGTGCACCGACGAGGGCGCCCGATCCGATGCCCGCGATGAACATGTTGACGAACACCTGCCAGGTCTCGGCGTGGAAGGGCAGGAACAGGGCGTAGCCGAGCGCCACGAGGAAGGTCGCGCCGATGAGCGCGACCCGAGGACTCGACCGGCGTGAGAACAGCGGGAAGAGCAGGGCGCCGACGATCATCGACAGCAGGTAGACGCCGATCAGAATGCTGCGGCTCGATGACCCGAGGCCCAGACCGTAGCCGTTGACCGGGTCGGTGCCCGCGAAGGTGCTCAGCGGGGCCTGCGCGCCGAGCAGGCTGATGCCGATGAGTGCTGCGGTCACCTGCACGGGCCACATGCTCGGCTGCCGCAGCACGCGGAGGTCGATCGCCGGGTCGGGCTGCCGCAGCTCGTAGAACCCGAACGGTACGAACACCAGCGCGCCGATGACCACGAGCAGCCAGACCCACCAGGTCTCCGGTCCGTTGATGCGCAGGAAGGTCAGGCCGCTCGTGATGAGCAGGAGGCCGAGCGTGAGGATGGTGAAGCCCACCACGTCGAGCTTCCGTCCCGGCACCGGCGACGATTCGGGCACCCCGAACAGGATGGCGAAGAAGACCAGGGTCACCGCCACAGCGGGCACCGCCATCGTGAGCGGCACGTTCTTGCCGAACACGTCGAACAGGATGCCGCTGGAGAGCGCGCCGATGATCGCTCCCGCCTCGAGCGCCACCACGAGCAGTCCCGCTGCGCGGCGGGTCTGGGAGGCGGCCCGCCCGGTGCGACGGCCGCGGTCGAAGATCAACGCCACCTCGAGCGGCAGCCACACCACGTAGAAGCCCTGCAGTGCCCAGGCGATGAGGAAGCTCGTGAAGTCGCCGGCGGCCACCAGCCACCAGCTCGCCGCCGCGGTGAGCACCGTCGAGATGAGAAGCATCCGCTTGTGGCCCACCATGTCGCCGAGCTTGGCGAGCACGGGCACCACGATGGCGGAGAGCAGCAACTGTGCGGCCTCGAACCAGTTGAAGTCGGCGTCGTGGATGCCGAGATGCTGCACGAGGTCGGGAATCAGGGGAACGTAGTAGCCCTGGATGATTCCGCTCGTGATCTCGACGAGAAAGAGGAAACCGATGAGCGAGGCGGTGACCCCGATTGCCCCGGTGCGGAATCCGGGCAGCCCGGTCGACGACGAAGTCATGAACGGATGCTAGCGGCTGGGGGCGGCATCGGGGGAGCGGCATGCGGAACTGGGTGTGGCGGCGGTGAGTTGCTGTTGCTGCCGGGCGCTGGGCGCTTGCCGACGAGGGGTACTGCCCGGGTTTTCTGAGATCGTGACGGATGCGGTTGGTCTGGATTCCGGTGACCGTCTGTTCGACCTAGCCATGGTTCCTTTTCGGCAAGCGCGGAGCGCGCGGCAGCCGGTCCGGCTCGGCGGGTTCAATGTCGGTGGCTGGTGTTTGAATAAACCTCATGAAGAGTTTGGTTGTGACCCGCATCGAGGAACTCGACGCGCGCCTGGATGCGGAGATCGATGAACTCCACGACATCGACCTCGCCACCGCCGGGTTGGATGCGCGCCGGGCCCGGTGTCTGGCCGCGGTGGGGCGGATCGCGGACGAGCGGGCCGCGCTTGCCTCCCCGACCGGGCGCGGGTTGTCGGAGGCGCGGGAGGGCGAACGGCGGCTGGTCGCGGTGGAGATCGCGACCGCCACGCTGCGGTCCGAGCGGACCGTGGCGCGGATGATCAACGACGCCGAACAACTCGTCCACGACTACCCCGCCACCCTGGCTGCGCTGTCCGAGGGCAGGGTGTCCGGGTTGCATGCCCGGCACCTGATCGCTCACGCCGCCACCCTGCCCGCCCAGGCGCGACCCGGGTTCGAGGCACGGTTGCTTGCGGAGGCGGCGGTGCTGCCGGCGCACCGGTTCGCGGAGCGGGCGCGTCGTCTGCGGGAGACCGCCCACCCGGACTCGATCACGGTCCGTCACCGGCAGGCCCGGGAGGAACGGAGCGTGTGGTTGTCGCCGGAGTGTGACGGGATGGCGACCCTCACCCATCACCTGCCCGCGGTCGACGCGGTCGCTGTCGATGACCTCCTCGACAAAATCGCGAGGAGTGAACGCTCCGATACGGATCCCCGCACCCATCTGCAGCGCCGCGCCGACGCCCTCACCCGCCTGATCCTCACCCCCGACAACCCCGCCCGGCCCGCATCGATCACCGCGAACGTGCTCGTCACCGTGCCCGCCACCACCATCGCCGGAACCACCGACCAGCCCGGCGACCTCCACGGGTACGGGCCCATCGACCCCGACACCGCCCGTCAGATCGCGGCGACGGCACCCACCTTCCTCCGGGTCCTCACCCACCCGACAACTCGGGAACCGACCATGGTCACCCGACACCGCGGCCGTCCGGTCGCCGACCACCACCCCACCCGCGCCCACCACCCCACCAGCGGCACCGGCCCCACCGGCGGCACCGACGACCGCGAGACCACCGAGCGGGAACGGTACAGCGCCGCACCCGAACTCCGCCTCGTGCTCGCCGCCATCGACCAGACCTGCCGATTCCCCGGCTGCAGCCGACGCGCCAACCGATGCGAACTCGACCACACCATGGACTGGGCCCACGGCGGCACCACCACCCCCGAGAACCTCACCTACCTCTGCTCCCGGCACCACCACCTCAAACACAACACCCGCTGGACCGTCGAATCCGACCCCGACAGGCCCCGCCACCTCAACTGGCGCAGCCCCCACGGACGCCAACACACCACCGCACCACCAGGCGCCCCCGCCGACGGGTAGACCTCGGGGTCGGGCGGTGCACCTGCCCCCGCCACCACCACCTGAAACACGAGTCCCGCTGGACCGTCCAACCCCACCCCGACAAGCCCCGCCACCTCAACTGGCGCAGCCCCCACGGACGCCAACACACCACCACACCCCCACCCACCCCGCCGATGGGTAGACCTCGGGGCGTCGCAAGCGCCCACCCCACGTGCGAGCGGGCGGGCGGCCGCGCAATTCTGCCTGCGGGGCACGTTCGCCACACCGGCATCCGGGCCGTACCCCACCCGCGCTTGCCGATGGGTAGACCGCGGCGGGCGGCGGGTGGCGGGCCACCCAGATCAGCGCACGGGACACGTTCACCACATCGGCATCCGGGCCGCGCATGAACACGCCCGAGGAGCAGCAGGCTTCCGAGGCTCCAAGGCGCATGGGCACACACCGCAACGGAATGGTCATGCGCAGGGAGCATTGCCCCACGAGGCCTTCGCCGCGCAGGGGACAGTTGCGACGGCCGCGCATCCGGTAGCGTTGCCTGCATGAATTCCGGCGCGAACGACGTAGACACTGTGGAAGACGCGCCGGTGGCGCCGGAGCGGGAGGTACTCGGCTGGCTCGAGTTCGGCGACGCCTCCCGGGCACTCGCCCGTGACATCGTGGAGTCGGGGTTCGAGCCCGACTTCGTGATCGCGATCGCGCGCGGCGGCCTCATCCCGGGCGGCGCCCTCGCATACGCGCTGGGCGTCAAGAGCTGCGGCAGTCTCAACGTGGAGTTCTACTCCGACATCGAGGAGACGCTGCCCGAGCCCATCATCCTTCCCCCGCTCCTCGACAACGAACCGTTGATCGGCAAGAACGTGCTGCTGGTCGACGACGTCGCCGACTCCGGCCGCACGCTCGCACTCGTCGTGGAGCTGCTCGAGAAGGTCGACATCACGGTGAAGTCGGCCACCCTCTTCCTCAAGCCGCGCTCGGTCATCGCGCCCGACTTCCACTGGAAGGTCACCGATCGCTGGATCGTGTTCCCGTGGTCGGCGCATCCGCCGGTGAGCGACGACCTGCCGACCGAAGCGTGAGCATCCACCTGGTCGGCGGCGGGTGGCCGCTGGTCGACGAGGGAGCCGTCTACCGGCCGTTCTTCGACGAGGTCACCGCACACGCCGAGACGGCCGGCAAGCTCGATGGCGCCCGCCTGGTGCTCGTGCTCGTTCGCGACGGCGACGGACCGCAGAAATACGCGGAGATCGTGACCGCCTACGAGCAACTCGCCAAGATCGTGCCCGTCCCGGTCATCTCGGCGGAGGGGCGCCCGATCGAGCCGTCCGTGTTCGCGGATGCCGACGGCATCGTCGTCTGGGGTGGCCTGACTCCCGCCTACCGGCAGTCCCTGGAACCGTCGTTCGGTGAGATCCGGCGACAGGTCGCATCCGGGGTGCCGTATCTCGGTTTCTCGGCCGGCGCGGCCATCGCCGCCGAACACGCGATCGTGGGCGGCTGGAAGATCGACGCGGTCGAGATCGGCACCGAAGACGCCTCTGAAGACCTCGAGCAGCTCACCGTCGAGCAGGGGATCGGTCTGATCGACCTCGCCGTCGACGTGCACGCGGCGCAGTGGGGCTCGGTCTCGCGACTGATCGCCGCGGTGGAGGCCGGCGTCGTCGACGGTGGCGTCGCGATCGACGAGCACACGGCACTGATCGTGGGCGACGGCCCGCTCCGGGTCGCCGGGCGGGGCAGCGTGTGGAAGGTCACCCCCGACTCGGGCAGCGTGCGCGTGTCGACGGCAGGCGCCGACGCGAGCTGAGGATGGCTGCTCTCTCGCTTCCCGAACTGGCCGCGAACGGCCTGATCGATCACGGCTGGGCGACGGCCCTCGAGCCGGTGGCCGGCACCATCGCGCAGCTCGGCGACTTCCTGCGGGCCGAGACCGCCGCCGGGCGCGGCTACCTGCCGGCGGGGCAGAACGTGCTCCGGGCCTTCGGAGCGCCGCTCCAGGATGTGCGGGTGCTGATCGTGGGGCAGGATCCGTATCCGACACCGGGACATCCGATCGGCCTCTCCTTCGCCGTGGAGCGTCACGTGCGACCGTTGCCGCGGAGCCTCTCGAACATCTACCGCGAGCTGAACGACGACCTCGGCATCCCGCCCGCGGAGCACGGCGACCTCTCATCGTGGGGCGCGCACGGCGTGATGCTGCTGAACCGCCTGCTCACGGTACGCCCAGGCACGCCGGCGTCGCATCGCGGAAAGGGCTGGGAACAGGTGACCGAGCACGCCATCCGGGTGCTGGTGGAGCGGGACGCCCCCCTCGTCGCCATCCTGTGGGGCCGGGATGCCGCGGGGCTCGTGCCGATGCTGGGTCGGGTGCCGTCGATCACCTCGGCGCATCCGAGCCCGCTGTCGGCGAGCCGCGGCTTCTTCGGATCGAAGCCGTTCAGCCGGGCCAACGACCTGTTCGTCGCCCAGGGCGCGGCGCCGGTCGACTGGACCGTGTCGTGACCCGCCGATCGGTAGGCTGAAGTCATGTTGGAAGAGGAGTATCAGCCGCGCCGCAAACTGCCCCGGGAGTTGCGCCCGGTGCCGGCGGAGCACCCTCCGCTGGAGGTGCCGTTCGAATACACCATCCGCGACGCGACCGAGACCGATCTGCCCTACATCCGCGAGATCTACAACCACTACGTGGCCAACACGGTGGTGACCTTCGACGAAGACGCGATGACCCTCAAGGAGTGGCGCCACAAGTTCGCCTGGACGCAGAAGCAGAAGTATCCCTTCCTGGTCGCCCTGTCGCCGAGCGGAACCCTGCTCGGATTCGCCTACGTGTCGGCCTGGAAGCAGAAGGCGGCCTACCGCCGCACCGTCGAGAACTCGATCTACCTCGGGCCGGCGGCCACCGGCAAGGGCCTCGGGCGCGTGCTGCTCGGCGAACTGATCGAGCGGTCTCGGGAGGCCGGCATCAAGGAGATCCTCGCCGTCATCGCCGATCAGGGCGCGGAAGCCTCGATCAAGCTGCACGAGAGCTTCGGATTCAAGGAGGTGGGCCGACTGGGCCGGGTGGGGTTCAAGTTCGGCCACTGGCTCGGCACGGTGCTGCTGCAGAAGTCGCTCAAGTGAGCGGATGCTGCTGACTCAGGAGGCCTTGCCGGCGGCAGCGGCGTCTCCGTGGTTGCCACCGAGCTCGAGCAGCAGCACGCCGCCCACCACGAGGGCTATCCCGACGAGTTGCTGCCAGGTGAGCAGCTCCCCGAACGCGAGCCAGCTCACCACGGCCACGAGCACGACCCCGGCACCCGCCCAGACCGCGTAGGCGATGCCGAGTGGAACGCCGGCGCCCAGGGTGAGACTCAGCATGGTGAAGGCCAGCAGGTAGCCGGCCGCGACGATGAGGTAGGCCCACCACTTCGAGCCTTCGCCCGAGGCCACCTTGAGGAAGGTGGTGGCGATCACTTCGGCGACGATCGCCACGGACAGATACAGATACCCCACGATTGCTCCCTCCGGACGCTGCCCGCTCGGGCACCCCGAGGAGACGTTACCGGTATCGTCTCGTCTCATGACCGAGATCCACGACCTCACCGCGCTCGAACAGTACCGGCTCCTCCAGAAGGGCGAGCTCCGGGTCACCGAGGTCGTCGAGCACTATCTCGAGCGGATCGAGCGACTGAACCCCGAGCTCGGCGCGTTCCACACCGTGACCCCGGATGCCGCGCGGGCGCGTGCGGCCGACGTGGAGACATCCGTTCCCCGCACCGCGGCGCTCTGGGGGCTCGCCTACGCCGACAAAGACCTGGTGCGTCGGGCGGGGGTGCGCACGACGTTCGGCTCGCGGCTGTTCGCCGAGTTCGTGCCGGATGAGTCAGACGAACTGCCGCTGCTGCTCGACCAGGCCGGCGCGATCAGTCTCGGCAAGACGGCGACGCCGGAGTTCGGACTGCCGAGCTACACCGAGAACCTGGTGGCGCCGCCCGCGCGGGATCCCTACGATCTCACGCGCGGCGCCGGCGGCTCCAGCGGGGGAGCGGCGGTGGCGGTGGCAGCCGGGATGCTGCCCTTCGCGCCGGGCTCGGACGGCGGGGGTTCGATCCGCATCCCCGCCGCGGCCTGCGGTCTCGTCGGGCTGAAGCCCTCACGCGGCCTCGTGCCCGCCGGCTCAGGGCAGGATTCGCTGGCCGGGCTTCCCGTGGCCGGTCCGCTGGCTCGCACGGTGGGGGATGCCGCGCTGCTGCTCGACGGCATGATCGCGCGTCGAGGGGACCGCATCCTGCACCACCACACGCTTCGGGCGCCGAGCGACGGCGGGCAGTTCCTCGCGGCGGCCGTGCGTGGGGAGGGGCGGTTCCAGATCGGGGTGACCACGGGGTCGCCGTGGGAGACGGCCTACGACATCACCCTCGCCCCGGAGGCGCGGGATGCGCTCGACGCCGCCCGCGACGCACTGGTGGCGCTGGGGCACGGCATGGAGGAGTTCACGCTCGAGCCGGCGCCGCAGTATGCGGAGGCGTTCCGGGTGATCTGGCAGGTGGGCGCGTCGCAGATCCCGGTCGACGACGAGGGAGAGGACCTGCTCGAGCCGCTCACGCGGTGGCTGGTGCACGAGGGGCGCTCGATCCCGGCGTCGGAACTGGCACGCGCTCTGGCGACGTTGTCGGCCTACGAGCGGTCGATCATCCGGCAGTTCGACGGCTACGACGCCGTGCTCATGCCGACGCTCGCGATGACACCACGCCCTCTCGGCTGGTACGACCAGGAAGACGGCGATCGCAACTTCGCCCAGCAGGTGCAGTACACGCCCTTCACGTCGTTCGTGAACGTGGCGGGCCTACCCGCGATCACCCTCCCGGTGCACCGCACCGTCGAGGGGCTGCCGATGGGCGCCCAGCTCATCGGGCGCCCGGGCGGCGAGGCGACGCTGCTCGCGCTGGGCCGCCAACTCGAGCGGCGGGTGCGCTGGGACCGGGTGCATCCCGCTCAGTGGTGATTGGTACAGGGTGGTGATTGGTATGGCAATCCTAAGTTAGGTATGCCTATACTTGCCTCACCATGTATGTGATCGCCTCCGACGCCACCCTCGTCTCCCGTGCCGTCGGCCGCGTTCTGCTCGCCGGCACGGAAGCGAATCTCGACGAGATCCGCGCGATCGTCGCGACGCTCACCGAGAGGGCCCGGGGCCAGATCTTCGTCGAGGTGCCGTCGGCGGCCGAGATCGATCCGATCGCCACGCCCGAGTGCGTGACGGTGACCTGGTTGCCTCGCGACGTGCGATCGGGCGACATGGGTTCCGGTCTCGCGTGCGCGCCCGGCCAGGCCGTGGGCCGCGCCGTGCGTGCCTGGATGGGCGAGATGTCGACCGGCGACGCCGAGATCGACGGCGACGCGGTATGCGTCTGGGTCGGCGGCGACGTGCCGAACGACTTCGCCACCGTCTGACCCGGTTTCACAACCCCTGGCGCGACCGGTCAGCGCTTGCGTGGCAGGTAGTTGCCGTCTTCCAGCCCCGCTTCGATCTCGAAGTGGTTCTGCAGCGGATCCTGTCCGGCCAGCCAGTAGAGCAACGGGAACATCATCCCGTACTCCTGCCACTGCCGCCGGTGCACGGCCTCGTGCCGCAGCACCGCCGGCCCGTCGTTCGTGTCGGTGAGGTACACGCCGCCCACACAGGTTCCGCCGCGCCGGAACGCCCAGCGCGGCATCCCGGCGCAGACGAACAACCCCTCGACGCGCCGGATGCGCCCGGTGCTGAAGAGCACACCGAGCGTCAGCCCGACGGCGGTGGCGTAGAGGTAGCCGGCGCGGGCGACGGGCGGTGCGTAGAGGAGGCGACGGAGCCGCTCCATCAGGCGCTGGCGTCCCGCCCGTAGGTCTCGAGCAGGCGCAGCCACACTTCGCTGATGGTCGGGTAGGCGGGCACGACGTGCCAGAGCCGGTCGAGCGGGATCTCACCCACGATCGCCATCGTGGCCGACGTGAGCAACTCCTGCACGTCGGGGCCCACGAAGGTCACCCCGAGCACCACCTTGCGATCCTCGTCGACCACCATCCGGGCATGACCCTTGTAGCCGTCGATGTGCACGCTCGCCCCCGCGACGTAGCCGATCTCGTAGTCGACCACTTTGGTGCGGTAGCCCGCCTTCTCCGCCGCGACGGAGGTGAGGCCGACGGATGCGACGGGCGGCTCCGTGAAGGTCACCTGCGGCACGGACTGGTGGTCGGCGGTCGCCACATGGCGGCCCCACGGGGCATCCGAGACGGCCTGGCCGGTGGCGCGCGCGGCGATGACGTCGCCGGCCGCGCGGGCCTGGTATTTGCCCTGGTGGGTGAGCAGCACCCGGTGATTGACGTCGCCGGTGGCGTAGAGCCACTCGCCCGGCAGCGGCTTGCCGTCGTCGCCCAGCACGAGCAGGGTGTCGTCGGTCTCGAGCCACTGGTGGGGTGTCAATCCGATGGCCTCGAGCCCCAGGTCGCCGGTGCGTGGAAGCCGGCCGGCGGCCACCAGGATCTCCTCGGAGTCGAGCACCGTGCCGTCTCGCAGGGTGGTGTGCACGATGCCCTCCGCGTCGCGGTGCACCTCGGTCGCCGACTCGCCGATCCGCAGGTCGACGCCGAGTTCGCGCAGCGACTCGGTGACCGCGAGGCTCGCGAAGTCCTCCTCCTTCGCGAGCAGCTTGCTGCGCGACAGGATGGTCACCCGGGTACCGAAGGAGCTGTAGGCGGTGGCCATCTCGGCCGCGACCACACCGCCTCCGATGATCACCAGACGGGCGGGCACCGACTTCGCGCTGGTCGCCTCACGGCTCGTCCATGGCCGGGCGTCGGCGAGCCCCGGGATGTCGGGGAGCAGGGAGGTCGATCCGGTGGAGGCCGTGACGGCGTGGCGGGCCCGGAGCCGCACGGTCTCTCCGTCGGGAGTGGTGACCTGGAGCTCTTTCACGCCGGTGAACACGGCGTGCCCGCGCAGCAGCTCGATGCCGGCACCCTTCACCCACGCGACCTGGCCCGAATCGTCCCAGTTGCTGGTGAAGGAGTCGCGGCGTTTCAGAACGGCCTCGACGTCGATCTCTCCGGTCACCGCCTGCTTCGCACCGTTGACATGCTGCGCGGAGTGCACCGCCTCGGCCGGACGCAGCAGCGCCTTCGACGGCATGCAAGCCCAGTAGGAGCACTCACCGCCCACGAGTTCGGCTTCGACCAGCAGGGCGCTGAGCCCGCCCTGCACGGCCCGGTCGGCGACGTTCTCACCGATCGCTCCGGCACCGATGACGATGAGGTCGTACTCCTTGACGTCCGTGCTCATTGTGGCCTCCTAGCTGCCGTGGTCCGGGTGCGGGCCTGTGCTGTTCATCGTACGAGCGCCGACACGATCCGGAGGATGGTCGGCAGGTCCTCCACCGCCGCGTCGGGCGTGGAAGGGGCGAATTCGGTGATGCCCGCGCCCACCACGGTGAACTCTTCGCGGATGGCGCGGATGGCCGTGGTGAGCTGGGCGGTGGTCACACCGAAGGGTTCCGGAAAGGCGACGCCCTCGATCTCGCTCGGATCGAGCACGTCGAGATCCACGTGCAGGTACACCTCGGTGGCTCCGGTGTCGCGCAGAGCGGCGATGACGGCTTCCGCGGTGTCGAAGCGGTCGGGGGAGAGCAGGGCGATGCCCGCCGCCTCGGCGTAGTCGGCTTCGGCGTCGTCGAGCGCGCGGCTGCCCGCGAGCACCACGAGGCCCGGATCGAGGAGTGGTTCAGGCGCGAGTTCGGCCGGGCCACCGCCGAGCAGGGTGCGCAGCACCATGCCGTGGAAGGCGCCCGACGGCGACGAGTCGGGCGTGTTCAGGTCGGCGTGGGCGTCGAACCAGACCACGGCGACAGGACCCGTGGAGCGCTGCACGGCGTGCCGGATGGCCGCGAACTCCACCCCGCAGTCGCCTCCGATCACGACGGCCACGTCGGGCACCTCGCCGAGCGCCAGCGCGGCGGCTTCGGCGATCAGGCTGATCGACGAGAACCGGTGAACCCCCGTCTCCAGGGACTCACCGGCTCCCGCCGGAACGTCGACCAGACGCGTGGCCGTCGAGGGCAGGTCGCCGCGGATCGCCTCGGCTCCGTCGATCAGTCGCATGGCGCGGCTCGATCCGGAGCCCTGCCATTCGGGAACGACGACGAAGGTCGCGGACACCGTGCGCCGCGCCTAGTCGCCGCTGGTGACGGACTTGACCGGGCTCGAGCCCGACTTCAGGGCGGCGAGTCGCGCCTCGACCTCGGTCAGCTCGCCGATGTCGTCGAGGCTCTCGAACTGCGCGTCGAGGCTGGAGGCGTTGAGCTCCTCCTGGCCACGCACACGAGCTTCTTCACGGCGGATCTTGTCTTCGAAGCGGCCGAGGTCGCTCGTGGGGTCGAGCACGTCGATGTTCTTCAGCGCATCCTGAACCTGGCCCTGCGCCTGGGCGGTCTTGGCGCGGGCGACCAGGTTGTCGCGCCTGGACTTCAGCTGGTTGAGCTTCTCCTTCATCGACGCCAGGCCCGACTTCAGCTTGTCGACCGACTCGGTCTGCGACGCGATCGACGGCTCGGCGTCCTTCGCCTCGTTCTCGGACTGCAGCTGACGGGTCAGAGCCACCTTCGCGAGGGCATCGAACTTGTCGGCGTCGACCGTGTTGCCGGCCGCGCGGTACTCGTCGGCCTTGGTGCTGGCGGCGAGCGCCTTGCGACCCCAGTCTTCTGCGGCCGCCACGTCTTCGCGGTGGTCGTCTTCGAGCAGGCGGAGGTTGCCGATGGTCTGGGCGATCGCGCTCTCGGCGTCGGCGATGTTCTCCGTGTAGTCGCGCACGAGCTGGTCGAGCATGAGCTGGGGGTCTTCGGCCTGATCGATCAAGGCGTTGATGTTGGCCTTGGCGAGCTGGGCGATACGACCGAAGATGGACTGCTTACTGGACATCGTGATCTCCTTCTGTACTGGCTTTTCGAGGTGCTGTCGTGGATCCGGGTGGGAAGGCGGGGGCGTCGGCGGGTGTCGGGCGGGTCAGAATCGGCCTCCTCCGCCGCGCCGGCCTCCGGAGCTGCCACCGCTGGAGCGACCTCCGGAGAAGCCTCCGCCCCCGCGGCTGCCGCCGCCCCAACCGCCCGAACGGCTGCCCCCGCCCCAACCGCCGAAGCCGCCGCTGGAACGGCCGCCACCGCCGCCGCTGAGCAGGCCGCCGAGGATTCCGCCGAGCAGAGCGCCGCTGAAGTCGCCTCCGCCTCCGCCCGTCGGCATGCCCTGGTCGCCCGAGCTCTGCGCCCAGCTGACGTCCTGTTGCGCGGATGCGGTGGCCCGCGAGGCGAGGTTCGCCGCGGTCGAGGCCTCCCGCAGCGAGGCCTCCGGATCGGTGGTGGCCAGACTGAGCGACTGGTCGAGGTGGCGCTGGGCCTCGGAGAGCCGGGTGCGCGCATCCGGACCCACCGCACCGCGCCGGGTCTGCAGGTAGCTCGCCGCGGCCGCGACCTCGCTCTGCGCGGTGGCGATCGCCCGGTCGCGCTGGGCGATCAGCCGCGCGACTCGTTCTTGTTCGGTGCGCGCGGAGGCGAGGGCCTGGTCGAGGGGAGTGTTCGCCGCTTCGAGGGCGATCCGGGCGTTCAGCGGATCGCGCGCCCCCGCGGTCTGCGCACGGTGCACCTCGACGCCGAGCGAGGCGGCGAGCGAGGGGAGGTTCGGATCGGGCGACGTGCCGGAGGCCTGGATCCGCGCCGCCTCCGTGATGTCCTGCTGAGCGTCGGCGATCGCGGCGGCGAGACCGGCACCCGCCGTCTGGAGATCGCTCTCCAGGGTCGCGATCGAGGTCACCAGCGTGCCGGCCTGGGCCACGGCCTGCCGTGCCGCGCTGATGCTGAGAGCGGCCTGCGCCGTGTCGCCCGCGGTGATCGCAGTGGCTGCGGCGGTGAGCTGGGCGTCGGCGAAGGTGCGCAGCTGGTCGGCCTGCTCGATGCTGCCGCCCGCCGTGGTGAGTGCAGGCGGGTCGTACTGCTGGGTGAGGCGGCCGAGCCGCTCGCGCGCATCCGTTCCGCTGCCGGCGAGAGCGGCCAGCTCGGTCTTGGCGGTTTGCAGCGCGGATGCGGGATCACGCTCCACATCCCGCAGGGCTGCGAAGGAATCTTTCTGCGCGTCGAGCTCATCGGAGGCCTGGTCGCAGATCGCGATGATCTGCTGCGACCAGGCGCGGCGCTCTTCGTCGGTGTCGGGCTCCGCGTCGTCGAGCCTCTGCTTGAGGGCGAAGGCCTCGGAGAGCTTGCCCTTCGCCCCGCTGAGCACATCGGAGAAGGTCTTCGTGGCTTCGGCCCCGAATTGCGCCACGGCGAAGCCGAGCTCTTCTTCGCTCGAGGTCACGGCGTCGTCGAGGTCGACGAGCACGGCCCCCACCTGGCGGTCGAGCTCCTTCTGCGTGGGTCCGGCGGCTGCGGCGTTCGCATTCACTCCCGCATCGACCTTCTTGCGCCGCCGCACGAGGAACACGATGAGCAGCACCGCCGCCGCGACGATGACCACGATCGCGATCACCCAGGCGAGCACGGCGCCCCCACCGCCTGAGCCGCCTCCGCCCCCGAGGGCGTCGCCGATGCCCTTGGCCGCGCCGATGCCGGCACCCGCCCAGTCGTTGTCGCGGAGCGCCGGCACGATGTCGTCGGTCTCGATGGCGGCGAGCTGGTCGTCGCTCAGCGGGAAGTCCTTGTCGACCGAGAGCTGGTAGACCCGGTCATCGGTGGCCACGGCGAGCAGCACGTCGTTCGTGCCGAACTGATTCATCGTCGCGACGTCGTTCGCCCACTCCTGCCGGTCGGAGGGATTGGTGAAGCTGTCGGTGTAGACCACGAAGAGGTTCACGCCGTGCTCGGTCGACAGCGTGTCGAGAGCGTTCTGCAAGGCCACCTGATCCGAACCGAGCACGCCCGATTCGTCGACGATGTAGGCGCCGTTCAGATCGACCGGATCGCCCGCGAATGCGGGGAGCGCGGGGGCCAGCACGGAGAGCCCGATCGCGGCGACGACGACGGCGAACAGGGAGCGGAGCGTCGCCGCTCGGCGATTCCGGTGCGGGTGTCTCATTGACCCAGATTCTAGGAGAGCGAAGCCAGGGCCGTCTATGCAAACTGGATGTTGCCCCGACGATTCCCGGGAGTCGTGCAGGCAGCGCGACGATCGGATGCGCGCCGCGGCATGTGTCGCTCCGTTACGCGGCCGGATGCACTGCCCGACCGGCATGGGCAGGATGAAGGGGTGTCCTCCGCAGCCCGCCTCAGCGTCGTCATCGTGACGCGTGAGCGCCCGTACGCTCCGGAGTACCACGCCTACTCGAGCCTGCTCGTCGGACGTGCCGTCGCGGCGGCGACCCGGGCCGGCTGGCAGGTCGACGTGGTCGCAGCGCAGGACGAGGGTCGCCACGAGACGCTGCGGCGCACCGACGATTCCGGCGCCCTCGTCATTCTCGGCGGCGAGGACATCGCGCCGGAGTTCTACGGTGCCGCGCGCGGGTACCGCGGCGAGGGAGCGCACGCGGAGCGGGCCGACGAGGCGCAGATCGCGCTCGTGCACCGCGCCGTGCGCCGGGGCACACCGCTGCTCGGTGTCTGCCGCGGCCACCAGATCATCGATGTCGCGCTGGGCGGCACTCTGCTCCAAGACCTCGGCGAAGGCTCGACACACCGTCACGACGACGTTCCGATCGAGCGGGTCATGTCCGACCACGCGGTGCACGTGGATGCGCGCAGCCGGCTGTTCGAGGGACTCGGCGCGGTCGCGCAGACGCGCAGCGCCCACCACCAGGCCGTTGACCGCCTGGGTGACGGGCTCGTCGTCGCGGCTCGCGCATCCGACGGCCTGATCGAAGGAATCGAGCACGTGACCGCGCCGGTGCTCGGCGTGCAGTGGCACCCTGAAGACCCGGGCGCACCCCGTGGCCAGCTCGCCGCTCTGCTCGGCACGCTCGCGGTGCCGGTCGCCCTCGCGGCCTGACCTCCCGGTCTGACTCGGCGGTCCGACCTCGCGGCCAGCGTGCCCGGGTAGCGCGAATGGGCTGCCCCACGCGGCGTTTCGCGCGGTTTGTGCGACCCCGCACTCGATCGAGGGCGCTGACTATAACTCTGCCCGCGCGCATCCGGCTGTTAGAAACGCCGGCGAGTTGCTATTGTGATCAGCGTTGTTGCTGTTACGCGTGTGACTGAAGTGAATCAGGGCCGCGTCACCGAACGGTCGGGGGAGTCATGCGGGTCACCGCGTCAAGCACGTTCAGCGGTAAGCGCGGTCTGGGTGCCGCTGCGCTGGTGTCGGCGATGGCGCTGGCGGCCACGCTGCTCGTCACCTCACCCGCCGCCGCGACCGACTATCCCTCGTGGGACGACGTGGTCGCCGCTCAGGCGAACGAGGGGGCCAAGCAGAGTCAGATCGCCGAGATCCAGGGCCTGATCTCGGGTCTCCAGGCTCAGGTCGACGAAGCCCAGGCGGTGGCGCAGAAGGCTTGGGAAGCCGACCAGGTGGCCCAGAAGGCTCTCGCCGAAGGCACCGCCAAAGCGAACTCGCTGCAGACCCAGGCCGACGCCGCGAAGGTCGCTTCGGAGCAGTCGAGCAAGCGCGCAGCCGGCCTCGCCGCCCAGTTCGCCCGCAGCGCGGGCAACGATCTCACCTCGCACCTCATCGTGTCCGGCGGTGACAGCGACGACCTGCTCTACCAGCTCGGCACCATGAGCAAGCTCAGCGAGACCAGCCAGGGCGTCTTCGACAAGGCGAAGCAGGATGCGAACACCGCTGATTCGCTCAGCCGTCAGGCGGTCGTGGCGAAGTCGGAGCTCGAGAGCCTCGCGGCGGCGGCGGATGCCTCGCTGCAGGCCGCGCGCGACGCCCAGAAGGTGGTGCAGGGTGCGCTGCTCGACCAGGAGGCGCACCAGGCCGAACTCACCGTGCAGCTGGCCGCGCTGCAGCAGAATTCGGTGCAGACGCTGGCCGATTTCAACACCGGACAGGCGATCGCAGCGGAGAAGCAGCGGTTGCAGGACGAGCAGGATGCGCGGGCCCGTGCCGAGGCCGCGGCCGCGGCGAACGACGGCGGGGACGGCGGGGACTCGGGCGGTGGAGGGTCGAACGACGGCGGCGGCGACTCAGGCGGTGGCGGCGGCATCGTCGTCACGCCTCCCTCGCAGTCGATCAGCGGCGATGCGGTCGTCGCGTTCGCCGAGCAGTTCGTCGGCGTGGTGCCCTACGGCTACGGCGCCGACCCCAACGACAGCTTCGGTTGCGACGGCCTGACCCAGTACGTCTACGGGCAGTTCGGCATCCAGCTGCCCCGCTTGGTGAGCCGCCAGGCCGCGATGGGCGTGCAGGTCTCGCCGCAGGACGCATTGCCAGGCGACCTCGTCGTGTGGCCGGGTGCTCACATCGGCATCTACGACGGCCACGGCGGCGTCATCCACTCGCCCGACTGGGGCCGCTACGTCACGCACAACCCGGGCCTCTGGGGCAGTTACTACTTCGTGCGCATCCTCTGATCGCTACCGGCCGGCGGCCTTCGGGCGTAGCGTGCACGGCATGAGCGATCAGAGCGATTCCACCAAGCCCGCCACCGACCCCGACGAGCTGGCCGACGGTTCGGGCACCGACGCCGAGCCCTCGCAGCAGAAGCACCACGACGCGGAGACCGAGGAGGACACCGCCTCGGGCGGCCCCGCCGACTAAGGCGGGCGGAAGAATGTGCCCCCAGTAGGATTTGAACCTACGGCCTTCTGCTCCGGAGGCAGACGCTCTATCCCCTGAGCTATGGGGGCCCGGGGTGCCTGACTAGGTTAGCAGGATGTCGGGCCCCCGAAGGTCATGCCGAGGCCCGTCGTCGATCGCGTCGCAACCGTGACAGGATCGAGATCATGCAGCGATCCGTCACCGCCCACATCGGCGCGACCGTCGACCAGGCGACCACCGTCGTGTTCTCGATCGCCGCCGCTCCCGGTGCGGCGTTCGCCCATGAAGTGCTGGATTTCCGGGTCGACGGCAAGCCGATCGAACCGTTCGAGATCACGGATGCGCACGGCACCCGGCTGCACCAGTTCGACGTGCTGCCGGGCCGTTTCACCGCGGTCTACGAGGCGACGATCGACGGCCGCGCGATGGAGGCTCCGGTGGAGCCGGTCGACCTCATCCGGTATCTCCGGCCGAGTCGCTACTGCGAGTCCGACACGCTGATGCCCACGGCGCTGGGGGAGTTCCGGGGTCTGTTCGACCGCGACCTGCTCGAGGCCGTGAGCTCCTGGGTGGGCTCGGAGCTCAGCTACGTGCCCGGCTCGAGCCTCCCCACCGACGGCGCGGTGCAGACCCTGCTGCTGCGCAAGGGCGTCTGCCGCGACTACGCCCACCTCGTGATCGCGTTGCTGCGCGCCCTCGACGTGCCGGCACGCCTGGTCTCGGTGTATGCGCCGGGGCTCTCGCCGATGGACTTCCACGCCGTCGCGGAGGCCTTCGTCGAAGGCGCCTGGCACGTCGTCGACGCCACCACGCTGGCGCCTCGCCAGTCGCTCGTGCGCATCGCGACGGGCCGCGACGCGGCCGACACCGCCTTCCTCACCAATCACGGCGGCAACCTCGTGCTCGACCGCCTCGAGGTCTCCGCCGTGGTCGACGTGCTGCCGAACGACGACATCACCCAGCTGGTGCGCCTGCGCTGACCGCGTCGCCCGCCTCCAGGTGCGCGCGATAGGCTTGTCCGCCGTGACTCCCGAAGACCTCTCCGCCGCTCTGTTCACCATCGTGACCGACCGCCTCGCCGCAGTCGACGGCGTCACGATCACCGAGTCGGATGTCGCGCTCGAGCGTCCGCGCAACCGCGACCACGGGGACTGGGCCTCGAACATCGCGATGAAGCTGGCCAAGCGCATCGGAACGAACCCGCGGGAGTTCGCCGGTGAGCTCGCTCCGCTGATCCAGGCCATCGACGGCGTCGCCGCGGTGGATGTCGCGGGCCCCGGGTTCATCAACATCACCCTCGAGACCGCCGCGGCTGCCGAGATCGCCCGCACCATCGTGGAGGCCGGCGACGGCTACGGCCACAACGCGGTGCTCGCCGGGCACACCATCAACATGGAATTCGTCTCGGCCAACCCCACCGGCCCCTTGCACATCGGCCACACCCGCTGGGCGGCGCTCGGCGACTCCATCGCCCGGGTGCTGAAGGCATCCGGAGCCCAGGTCACCACCGAGTACTACATCAACGACGCCGGCAGTCAGATGGACGTCTTCGGCCTCTCGGTGCTGCACGCCGCCAAGGGCCTGCCGACACCCGAGAAGGGCTATCCGGGCCCCTACATCCAGGAGCTGGCGCAGCGCGTGCTCGCCGCGGTGCCCGACCTGCTCGACAAGCCCGAGGAGGAGGCGGTCGCGATCGCCCGCGACCTCGCCTACGACTACCAGCTGGCCGAGATCAAGCAGTCGCTGGCCAACTTCCACGTGCACTTCGACGTGTTCTTCTCCGAGCGCACCCTGCACGCTCCGGATGCGGTCACGGGCAAGACGGCCATCGACGACGCCGAGGAACGCCTGCGCGCCCAGGGCCACGTCTACGAGGCCGACGACGCCGTGTGGGTGCGCACCACCGACTTCGGCGACGACAAAGACCGCGTGCTCACCCGCGGCAACGGCGTCGTCACCTATTTCGCGGCCGACGCGGCCTACTACCTGAGCAAGAAGGATCGCGGCTTCCCCGAGAAGATCTATCTGCTCGGCGCCGATCACCACGGCTACGTCGGGCGCCTGAAGGCTCTCGCGGCGGCCGCCGGCGACGACCCCGACACCGGGCTCTCGGTGCTGATCGGCCAGCTGGTGAACCTCAACGGCGCGAAGCTCTCCAAGCGCGCCGGCAACATCATCGAGCTCGACGACCTGCTCGATTGGCTCGGCGCCGACGCCCTGCGCTACTGGCTCGCCCGCTATCCGGCCGACTCGCCGCTCGCGCTCGACGGCGAGAAGCTGCGGTCGCGCACCAACGACAACCCCGTGTTCTACGTGCAGTACGCGCATGCCCGCACCCGGTCGGTGGCGCGGAACGCAGCCGACGCCGGGGTCACCCGCGACGTCTTCGAGCCCGCGCTGCTCGTGCACCCCACGGAGACGGCTCTGATCGGAGTGCTCCAGGAATTCCCGCGGATCGTGGCGCACGCCGCGGAGCTCCGCGAACCGCACCGTGTCGCCCGCTACCTCGAGGAGCTCGCCGGGTATTACCACCGCTGGTACGACGCCACCCGTGTGCTGCCCTTCGGTGAGGAGCCGATCTCGGCCATTCACGGCACCCGGCTGTGGCTGAACGACGCCACCGGTCAGGTCATCCGCAACGGACTGGCCCTGATCGGCGTCTCCGCTCCTGACCGGATGTGAGTCGCACGCCGCGCTGATCGCCCGCGAACCCGCCGCCGACGGCCCGGAGGCGGCAGGATAGGGGCATGAGCACTGAGTTCCACGTGGCCCCGACCGAGCCCGCCGCCCCGAGGCGGCACTCGATGCGCTGGCTGTGGTGGCTGATCGGCATCGTGGTGGTGCTCGCGGTGCTGGTCGTGGTGGCGGACGTCGCCATCCGTGCCTACGCCGAAGGGCAGGCCGAGTCGGAGATCGAGTCGCAGCTGCCCGACACGGTGCAGGGCGACGTGACCGTGCAGATCGGCGGCTTCTCCTTTCTCGGCCAGCTCCTCGCCGGCAGCTTCGGCGAAGTGCAGTTGGACGCGCCCGCGCTGACCGTGAACGGCGTGCCCATTTCGGCGCACGTGGTCGCCCGCGACGTGCCCACCGATCTCAGCCAGCCGGTCGGCGACATCGAGGCGGCGGTTTCGCTCGATCAGGATGCGGTGAACGGCATCGTCGATCTGCCGGGCGACGCGACGCTCGTGCTCGGCGACGAGGGCGTGTCCTACGAGGGCACGGTGGCGATCTTCGGCATCGAACTGGGCTACCGCGTCACCGGCGACGTGACCGCCTCCGGAACCGACGTCGTGATCCAGCCGCAGAACGCCACTCTGACCCAGGGCTCGAACGACGTCGACGTCGACCTGGGATCCATCCTCGGCGGTCTCACGAAAGATCCGATCACGGTCTGCGTGGCGCAGTACCTGCCGCAAGGCGCCGAGGTCGATTCGCTCGAGATCACCGCCGGGCGCGCCACGGCGCACCTCACCGCGCGCGACTTCGTGCTGAGCGACGACAGCCTCAAGAACCTCGGCACCTGCCCCTGAGGGGGCCAGACGGGCACCCCGCGTAACACGCGCGACACACCCGGTAGAATTTTGTCATCTCCGAGTGTTCGGACGGCTTCAGGGACCAATCCGGGTCCGCTCGCCCCCTTGTGCCAATCCGTCGAGCCCAGCCGGGCGACGACACATCAGAGGGATTCCCCATGACGTCCAGCCCGCTGGCCCCTGCGTGGCTCGCCCACCCCGCTGACGCGAACGCGCTGCCCGCCCCGATCTGGTCGCGCACCGCGGCCCGCACGGTGGCCGGCGAGCTCGAGATCGGCGGTGTCTCCGCCGGCGCCCTCGCCGCCGAGTTCGGCACCCCGCTCTACGTCGTCGACGAGTCGGATGCCCGCTCCCGTGCCCGTGAGCTCCGCGACGCGTTCGCCACCGAAGCCGGGCGCGTCGGCACCACGGCGAAGATCTACTACGCCGGCAAGGCCTTCCTCAGCATCGAGGTCGCGCGCTGGATGGCGGCCGAGGGCCTCGCGATCGACGTCTGCAGCGGAGGCGAGCTCGCCGTCGCGCTGGCGGCGGGAGTCGACCCGGCCACGATCGGACTGCACGGCAACAACAAGTCGCTGGCCGAGATCGACCGCGCGGTGAGCGTGGGCGTCGGTGTGATCGTGATCGACAGCGCCGTCGAGGTCGAGCGGGTGGCGGATGCCGCGGCTCGGCACGGTCGCGTGCAGCCGGTGCGGGTGCGGGTCAACAGCGGCGTGCACGCGCACACCCACGACTTCCTGGCCACCGCGCACGAAGACCAGAAGTTCGGTGTGCGGCTCGACCAGGCGGCGGAGTTCGCGGCGGCCATCCGCTCGCATCCGGAACTCCGCTTCCTCGGCCTGCACTGCCACATCGGCTCGCAGATCTTCGGCTCCGAGGGCTTCGCCGAGTCGGCCGCGCGTCTGCTCGAGGCCCACGCAGGGCTGCTCGCCGGGGGGGAGGTGCCCGAGCTCAACCTCGGCGGGGGCTTCGGCATCGCCTACACCACCGCCGACGATCCCACGCCCATCGCCGACCTCGCGGCGGCCATCGTCGACGCGGTGGCGGGGGAGTGCACTCGCCTCGGCATCCCGGTTCCGGCGCTCGCCTTCGAGCCGGGCCGGGCGATCATCGGCACCGCCGGCACCACTCTCTACGAGGTCGGCACGGTCAAAGACGTGCTGGTGAGCGTGCCGGGGGAGAATGGCGAGGCGGCCGACCTGGTGCGCAAGTACGTCAGCGTCGACGGCGGGATGAGCGACAACGCACGCCCCGCGCTCTACGGCGCCGACTACTCCGTGCGCCTCGCCGGCCGGGTGTCGGAGGCCGATCCGGCGCTCGTCCGCATCGCCGGAAAGCATTGCGAGAGCGGTGACATCGTGGTCTACGCCGACTACCTGCCGGGCGACGTCGCGCCCGGCGACCTGGTGGCGGTGCCCGCCACCGGCGCCTACTGCTGGTCGCTGGCGAGCAACTACAACTACCTCGGCCGCCCCGCCGTCGTCGCGGTCGCCGATGGACGGGCCCGCCTGATCGTGCGCCGCGAGACCGAGCACGACCTGCTCGCCCGCGACGCCGCCTACCCCGAAGCACGAGTCGGAGAACCACGATGATCGAATACCGCAACCTCCGCATCGCCCTGCTCGGCGCCGGCTCGGTCGGCTCGCAGGTGGCGCGCCTGCTGCTCGAGCAGGGCGAGGAACTCGCCTCCCGGGTAGGCGCGGGACTCGAACTGATCGGCATCGCCGTGCGCGACGTCGACGCCCCGCGCGACGCCGATCTGCCACGCGAGCTGTTCACCACGGATGCCCGCACGCTCATCCAGTCGGCCGATGTCGTGATCGAGCTGATGGGCGGCATCGAGCCGGCCCGGGAATACATCCTGCTCGCCATCAACTCCGGTGCCGACGTCGTCACCGGCAACAAGGCGCTGCTCGCCACCCACGGGCCCGAGCTCTTCGACGCCGCCGCTCAGGTGGGCGCGCAGCTCTACTACGAGGCCGCCGCCGGCGGTGCCATCCCGATCATCCGTCCGCTCCGCGACAGCCTCGCGGGCGACCGGGTGCGCCGCGTGATGGGCATCGTCAACGGCACCACGAACTTCATCCTCGACCGGATGGACACCGAGGGCGACACCTTCGAGAGCGCGCTGGCCACGGCGACCGCGCTGGGGTACGCCGAGGCCGACCCCACTGCCGACGTCGAGGGCTACGATGCCGCGCAGAAGGCCGCGATCCTGGCCAGCCTCGCCTTCCACACCGCGGTGCCGGTCGAGGCCGTGCACCGCGAGGGCATCACTTCGATCACGGCGGGTGAGGTCGAAGCGGCCAAGCGGGCCGGCTTCGTGGTGAAACTGCTCGCCATCTGCGAGCGGCTGACGGATGCGCAGACCGGTGTCGAGGGTGTGTCGGTGCGCGTGCATCCCGCCCTGATCAGCCGACTGCATCCGCTGGCCGCCGTGCACGGGGCGAAGAACGCGGTGTTCGTGCAGGCCGAGGCGGCCGGCGACCTCATGTTCTACGGCGCCGGCGCGGGCGGGCTGGAGACGGCCTCCGCCGTGCTCGGCGACCTCGTCTCCGCCGCCCGGCGGCACGTCGCCGGGGGCCCGGGCGTGGGGGAGTCGACCCACGCCAACCTGCCGATCTTCGGCATCGGCGCGGTCAACACGCGCTACCAGATCACGCTGCAGGTCACCGACAAGCCGGGCGTGCTCGCCCAGGTCGCCGGGCTGTTCAGCGAGCACAGCGTGTCGGTGGAGGCGGTGCAGCAGACCGTGGCGTCGGCCGAGCCCGGGCGGTCACCGGGCGAAGCACTCACCGCTACCCTTGTCATTGTCACGCACGAAGCCCCCGAAGCCGCCTTGTCGGCGACGGTGGCGGCTGTTTCCTCGAACGACGCCGTCGTCCGGGTCGAATCAGTCCTACGAGTTGAAGGAGACACGCCCTAGTGGCCGACACCACCCCCCGCATCCCCTCCCGCCAGTGGCGCGGGGTTCTGCGCGAATACGCCGACCGCCTCGACATCTCCGACGCGACCCCGATCGTCACCCTCGGCGAGGGCGGCACGCCGCTCATCCCGGCGCCGGCCCTGTCGGCCCGCACTGGCGCGAACGTCTTCGTGAAGTTCGAGGGGATGAACCCCACCGGCTCCTTCAAAGACCGCGGGATGACGATGGCGATCTCCAAGGCCCTCGAGCACGGTGCGAAGGCCGTCATCTGCGCCTCCACCGGAAACACCTCGGCCTCCGCCGCGGCCTACGCGACCCACGCCGGCATCACGGCCGCCGTGCTCGTGCCCGAAGGCAAGATCGCCATGGGCAAGCTCAGCCAGGCCATCGCGCACAACGCGCAGCTCATCCAGGTGCAGGGCAACTTCGACGACTGTCTCGACCTCGCGCGCGACCTCGCCGCCAACTACCCGGTGCACCTGGTCAACTCCGTGAACCCCGACCGCATCGCGGGCCAGAAGACGGCCGCCTTCGAGGTGGTCGAGGTGCTGCAGGATGCGCCCGACTTCCACATCGTGCCGGTGGGGAACGCGGGCAACTACACCGCGTACACCCGCGGCTACACCGAGGAGCTCGAGCGGGGTGCCACCACGAAGCTGCCCCGCATGTTCGGCTTCCAGGCCGCCGGCTCCGCCCCGATCGTGCTCGGGCACCCGGTGGCGCACCCCGAGACCATCGCGAGCGCCATCCGCATCGGCAACCCGGCCTCCTGGGAGCTCGCCCTCGCCGCCCGCGACGCCACTTCGGGCTATTTCGGCGCCATCAGCGACGAGCACATCCTTGCCGCCCACCGCATCCTCTCGGCCGAGGTCGGCATCTTCGTCGAGCCCGCCTCGGCGATCAGCGTGGCCGGACTCCTCGAGCGCTCCGAGGCCGGGGTCATCCCGGCCGGATCGACCGTGGTGCTGACGGTCACGGGCCACGGCCTGAAAGACCCGCAGTGGGCCCTGCGCTCGGAGGACGGCTCCGAGGTCGAGCCCATCGTCGTGCCGGTCGACGCGGGCGAGATCGCGAGCGTGCTCGGACTCTCGAAAGCCACCTCGTGACCGACACGTCCTCGTCGTCGGTGTCGCCGGCCGGCCGCACCGTCACGGTGCGCGTTCCGGGCACCACGGCGAACCTCGGTCCGGGCTTCGACACCCTCGGCCTCGCGCTGGCGCTCTACGACGAGCTGACGGTCTCGGTGCGCGACGAGCCCGGTGCCTTCGTCGAGGTGCACGGCGTGGGCGAGGGCGAGGTGCCGACCGATGAGACGAACCTCGTCGTGCGCTCCATCGCCCACACCTTCGCCGCCTACGGCCAGGAGCTCCCGGGTCTGCACCTGGTGGCGAAGAACGCGATCCCACACGGGCGCGGCCTCGGCTCGTCGGGCGCGGCGATCGTGTCCGGCGTCATGGCCGCGAAAGGCCTGCTCGAAGGCATCGTCGAGATCGATCCGTTGGGGCTGCTCGCCCGGGCGACCGAGCTCGAGGGTCACCCCGACAACGTGGCGCCGGCGCTCTTCGGGGGCCTCACCATCGCCTGGACGACGCCCGACGGCCCGCAGTTCAAGAAGCTGATCGTGCACCGCGGCGTCTCGCCGCTCGTGCTCGTGCCGCAGGAGACCATGTCGACGGCGCTGGCCCGTAGCCTGCAGCCCGAATCGGTGCCGCACGCCGACGCGATCTTCAACGTCTCGCGGTCGACGCTCCTGATCGCCGCTCTCATCCAGAGCCCCGAACTGCTGCTCGCGGCCACCGAGGACAAGCTGCACCAGAGCTACCGCGCGAGCGCGATGCCCGAGACCGACCGATTGATCCAGGAGCTGCGCGCCGCCGGGTTCCCGGCCGTCGTCTCGGGCGCAGGCCCGAGCATCCTGGTGCTCTGCAGCGACCCGGGTCAGCGCCTGGCCGCCGCCGAACTGGTGGGGTCGCGGGCCGCGACACCCTGGCAAGCGCTGGTTCTGGCGGTGGACTTCAAAGGTGCTACAGTGGTGCTGCACCCGGACGAAGTCAAGTAGCCCTCAGGTTTGCTCTGAAACACCGCAGCACCACCTGAACTGCTTCGAATCCCGTCCCGGTCGCATTTCTTCCAACTCATTTCCTGCCGCGTGCAGAGACGTATCCGGCCCCGGTTCTCCGCGTGGAGAGCCACATCCTGGTGCGTTCCCGTCCGTGGACAGTTCTCTGCCTGGCTTTTCGTAGCCGACAGGGGAAGGACACAATCTCCGTGACTGACGTCAACACCCAAGCCGACCTCTCGACCTTGAAGGTCTCCGAACTGCAGGCCATCGCGGCTCAGCTCGGAATGGCCGGCGCCTCCAAACTCCGCAAGGGTGACCTGGTCGAGGCCATCCGCCAGGCCCAGGCAGGGGCCACCGGGCTGCCTGCCGAGCTGCCCACGCTCGACTTCGACGCCGCACCGGCTGTTCCGGCAGCGGATGCCCCGGTTCCCGTGGTCGAGACCCCGGCCGCCGAGGCCGCGCCGACCGCTGCCGAGACTCCGACTGTCGAAGCCACTCCGGATGCGGTGGGCCCGATCGTGCCCGATGAGCTGCTGCTCGCCGCGCCGGTCACCCACACCCAGCCGAAGGAGCCGATCGTCATCGAGCTCCCCGAAGGCCCCGTGTCGCCCAAGCGCCGCGGATCCCGCCGGGTCACCTCGGTCGACGGCGGCATCGCCATCGAGCGAAGCAACGGTCGTTCGACCGGGAGCCGCGTGTCGGCCGCCTCGCACGTGAACACCGACGGCGCCGCCGAGGCGCCGCTGCTGCCCACCGCAGACGACTTCGCCGCGCCGACCACCGACTCCACGACCACCGCCCCCGAGCAGACGGATGCCCCGGCCGAGGCCGGCGTCGACGGCCAGGCCGAGCAGAGCGAGCGATCCGAAGGCCGGGGCGGTCGCAACCGCAACCGCCGCAATCGCAACCAGAACACCGAGGGCGGCCAGCAGGGCGGCAACGCCGGCGAGGCGCCGGCCGGCAACGGCCAGAACGGCCAGGGCCAGCGCGGCAACCAGAACCAGAACCAGAACGACCGCGGCGACCGGGGCGCGCAGAACGAGCGCGGCCAGGGCGAGCGCACCACCCAGAACGACCGTTCCAGCCAGAGCGAGCGCGCGCAGCAGAACAGCGACGCGGCCAAGCAGGAGGCGCAGCAGGGCGACCGCGGTCAGGGTCAGAACCAGCGCGGCGCCGGAGACGACGACCGCAGCGAGCGGGGCGCCCGCAACCGCTACCGCGACCGCAAGCGTCGCGGCCAGGGCGGCGGCGACGAGATCGAGCCCGAGATCAGCGAAGACGACGTGCTCATCCCCGTCGCCGGCATCCTCGACATCCTCGACAACTACGCCTTCGTGCGCACCAGTGGCTACCTGCCGGGCAACAGCGACGTCTACGTCTCGCTCGGCCAGGTGAAGAAGTACAACCTGCGCAAGGGCGACGCCGTCGTCGGCTCGATCCGCCAGCCGCGCGAGGGCGACCAGAGCGGCCGCCAGAAGTACAACGCGATCGTGCGCATCGAGTCGATCAACGGTCTGCCCGTCGAAGAGGCGCTGAACCGCGTCGAGTTCGGCAAGCTCACCCCGCTCTACCCGCAGGAGCGTCTGCGTCTCGAGACCGAGCCGGGCAAGCTGACCCAGCGCATCATCGACCTCGTCGCCCCCATCGGCAAGGGCCAGCGCGGCCTCATCGTCGCGCCGCCCAAGGCCGGTAAGACCATCGTGTTGCAGCAGATCGCCAACGCGATCTCGACGAACAACCCCGAGGTGCACCTCATGGTCGTGCTCGTCGACGAGCGGCCCGAAGAGGTCACCGACATGCAGCGCACCGTGAAGGGCGAGGTCATCGCCTCCACCTTCGACCGCCCCGCCGAAGACCACACCACGGTCGCCGAGCTCGCCATCGAGCGCGCCAAGCGCCTGGTGGAGCTCGGTCACGACGTGGTGGTGCTGCTCGACTCGATCACCCGCCTCGGCCGCGCCTACAACCTGGCGTCGCCGGCCTCGGGCCGCATCCTCTCGGGCGGTGTCGACGCCTCGGCGCTGTACCCGCCGAAGCGCTTCTTCGGAGCCGCGCGCAACATCGAGAACGGCGGATCGCTCACCATCCTCGCCACCGCGCTGGTCGAGACCGGATCGAAGATGGACGAGGTGATCTTCGAAGAGTTCAAGGGCACCGGCAACTCGGAGCTCCGCCTCTCGCGTCAGCTGGCCGACAAGCGCATCTTCCCGGCGGTCGACGTCAATGCGTCGAGCACCCGTCGTGAAGAGCTGCTGATGGGCGCCGACGAGACCAAGATCACCTGGAAGCTGCGTCGCGCCCTCGCGGGTGTCGACCAGCAGCAGGCGCTCGAGATCGTGCTGGGCCGGCTCAAGGAGACCTCCTCGAACGTGGAGTTCCTCATGCAGGTGCAGAAGTCGATGCCCACGCCCGCGCAGAACGGCCACAACGGTCACAAGGCCGACTGATGTTCGAGTCCGTCAGCACGCTGCTGGCCGAACACGACGACCTGCAGCAGCAACTCTCCGATCCCGAGCTCCACAGCGACCCCGCGCGGTCGAAGCGGGTCAACCGGCGTTACGCCGAGTTGAGCCGTATCGTCGCCGCGCACGCCGCCTGGAAGCAGGGGGTCGAAGACCTCGAGGCCGCGCGGGAACTGGCGAAGGACGACGAGTCGTTCGCCGAGGAGGTCCCGGCGCTCGAGGAGAGTCTCGCGGAGTCGGAGGAGAAGCTCCGGCGGCTCCTGATCCCGCGGGATCCGGATGACGCGCGCGACGTGATCATGGAGATCAAGGCGGGGGAGGGCGGTGCCGAGAGCATGCTCTTCGTTGCCGACCTCCTGCGCATGTACCTGCACTACGCCGAGTCGAAGGGTTGGAAGACCGAGCTCCTCGAGCGCACCGAGAGCGATCTCGGCGGCTACAAGGACGTGCAGGTCGCGGTGAAGGGCAAGTCGACCGACCCCGCCGAGGGTGTCTGGGCGCACCTCAAGTACGAAGGTGGCGTGCACCGCGTGCAGCGTGTGCCGGCCACGGAGTCGCAGGGGCGCATCCACACCTCCGCGGCCGGCGTGCTCGTCTTCCCCGAGGTCGACGAGCCCGAAGAGGTCGAGATCAACCCCAACGACCTCAAGATCGACGTCTTCCGTTCCTCCGGTCCCGGCGGCCAGTCGGTCAACACCACCGACTCCGCCGTGCGCATCACCCACCTCCCCACCGGGATCGTGGTGTCGATGCAGAACGAGAAGAGCCAGCTGCAGAACCGTGAGGCCGGCATGCGCGTGCTGCGTGCCCGCATCCTGGCGAAGCAGCAGGAGGAACTCGACGCCGAAGCATCCGCCGCTCGCAAGAGCCAGATCCGCACGGTCGACCGTTCCGAGCGCATCCGCACCTACAACTTCCCCGAGAACCGCATCGCCGACCACCGCACCGGGTACAAGGCCTACAACCTCGATCAGGTCATGGACGGCGCGCTCGAGCCGATCATCCAGTCGGCCATCACGGCCGACGAGGAGAGCCGTCTCGCCGCCGTCGGCAACGACGCGTAGCGTTCCCCGCTCCCAGCGCAGTCACCCGCTGCGTGAAAGGCAGAACCGCCCATGACCACCATCGACACCGCCGAGCGGCCCGTCACCGTGCGTTCGCTCTACGAACGCTCCGTGGCGATCCTGGCTTCCAGCGGCATCGCCGACCCGCAGGTCGACGCGGAACTCCTGATCGGGCACGTGCTCGGCGCCTCGCGCGGCCGCGTGCAGTCCCTCGCGGTCACGGATGCGCCGCTCGGCGTCGAGGACACGCTCGCGATCGTCGAGGCGGTCGAGCGTCGCGCCGCGCGGGAACCGCTGCAGCACATCACGGGCGTCGCCTGGTTCCGCTCGCTCGAACTGGCGGTCGGGCCCGGCGTCTTCGTGCCCCGGCCTGAGACCGAGTTCGTCGCGGGGCTCGCCATCGACTCCCTGCGTGCCGTCGTGGCGGCTCCGGATGCGCGACCGCTCGCCGTCGACCTCGGCACCGGGAGCGGGGCCATCGCCCTCTCCCTGGCCACGGAGGTGCCGCACGCCGAGGTGGTGGCCGTCGAGAACTCGACCGCCGCGTTCATCTGGGCCAAGCAGAACCTCCGTACGGTGGGCGTCGAGAACGCCCGTCTGGTGTTCATCGATCTGGCCGACGCGTTGCCCGAGCTCGACGGAACCGTCGACGTCGTGGTGTCGAACCCGCCCTACATCCCGGCCGGTGCCGTTCCGCGCGACCCCGAGGTGCGGCTGCACGACCCCGAGCACGCGCTCTACGGGGGCGAGGACGGCCTCGAGGTGGTGCGGAGCGTCTCCGCCACGGCGCGGCGACTGCTCCGCCCCGGGGGCAGCCTGGTGGTCGAGCACGGCGATCTGCAGGGGGCGGAGATGCGCGCTCTCCTGACGGCGGAGGGCTGGCGCGCCGCCGCCACCCACCGCGACCTCACCGGGCGCGACCGCGCGACCACGGCCATCCGCTAATCCGCCACCGCTAGGAGCATTCATGGACCCGATCAGCCTCGGAATCGGCATCGTCGCGCTGGTGATCTTCGTCATCACCGTGATCTCGATCGCGAACAACCCGAACCACGGGTTCTTCGGCAAGCTGCTGTGGATGGCGGTGGCGTTCTTCCTGTCGATCCTCGGCTCGATCCTGTGGCTTGTCTTCGGTCGCGGCCGGGTCTCCAAGTAGCGACCCCGACCCCCGCTATCATTAGGGCGAGATGGCTGCCATTTACGACTGCTCTGCGCCGACGGAGCTTCTCACCGGAATGCGGCTCGCGCGGGCGGCGCTCGGCAAGGGCGAACTGGTGGTGCTGCCGACCGACACCGTCTACGGCCTCGCGGCCGACGCCTTCGACCCTGCCGCCGTGCAGCGTCTGCTCGACGCGAAGGGCCGCACCCGGCAGTCGCCGCCGCCGGTGCTGATCCCCAACCTGTCGACGCTCGACGCCTTGGCCACGGACATCCCCGATTCCGTGCGCGCCCTGGTGGCTGAGTTCTGGCCGGGTGGTCTCACCGTCATCCTGCGCGCCACGCCGTCGCTGATGTGGGACCTGGGCGAGACCGGCGGTACCGTCGCCCTCCGCATGCCGAACGACCCGCTCGCTCTCGAGCTCCTCGCCGAGACCGGCCCGCTGGCCGTCTCCAGTGCCAACCTCACCGGTCAGCCGGCCGCGACCACCGCGGCGGCGGCCTTCGACATGCTCGGCGACAGCGTCGAGGTGTACCTCGACGGCGGGGAGCGCCCTGAGGCGGTCGCGTCCACCATCGTCGACGCCACCGATCCCGGTGGACGCATCACGATCGTCCGGCTCGGCGCCGTGTCGGCCGAGCGCATCCGCGACGTGGTGGGCGACCTCCTGCCGCCGGAAACCAGCGCCTGACGCATGCGGTTCTATCTCCTCGTCGCCCTCGTCTCCGCCGTCGTCACCTTCGGGTTGACCTGGGTGATCTACAAGCTCAGCCACCGATACCGGCTGTACCCGAAGATCCGTGAGCGCGACGTGCACACCCGGCCCACCCCGCGGCTCGGCGGCATCGCGATGTTCATCGGCGTGGTGGTGGCGTTCGCCGTCGCCTCGCAGATCAGCTGGTTCCGGCTGGTGTTCGCCGAGCCCGGCAAGGTGTGGGCCATCCTCGGCGCGGCGCTCATCATCGTGCTGATCGGCGTGGCCGACGACATCTGGGACCTGGACTGGCTCACGAAACTGGCCGGGCAGATCATCGCGGCGGGGCTGCTGGCCTGGCAGGGCGTGCAGATCGTGTCGCTGCCGATCGGCGGGCTGACCATCGGATCGAGCGGGATGTCGCTCGTGATCACCATCCTGGCCGTCGTACTCGTGATGAACGCCATCAACTTCATCGACGGGCTGGACGGCTTGGTGGCCGGGGTCGCGCTGATCGCCAACGGCGTGTTCTTCATCTACAGCTACCTGCTGGTGCAGGACACCTCGCCCTTCGACTACTTCAACCTCGCCTCGCTCATCACCGCGGTGCTGATCGGCGCCTGCGCCGGCTTCCTGCCGCTGAACTTCCACCCGGCGAAGTTGTTCATGGGCGACGCGGGCGCGCTCCTGGTGGGCCTCCTGATGGCCACCAGCGCCATCGCCGTCACCGGTCAGGTCGACCCGGCGCAGCTCGGCCGTTCGCAGCTTTTCCCCGCGTTCATCCCGATCCTGCTGCCCTTCGCCATCCTCGTGATCCCGCTGCTCGACTTCGGACTCGCGGTGTTCCGCCGGCTGCGCGCGGGCAAGAGCCCGTTCAGCGCCGACCGCAAGCACCTTCACCACCGGCTGCTCGACATGGGACACTCACACCTGCAGGCCGTGCTGATCTTCTACGCCTGGACGGCGGTGATCTCCATCGGCTGCCTGCTGTTCTTCGTGCTGCAGCCCTACTGGCTGGCCTTCATCTTCCTCGGCGTCGGTCTCGTGGTCTGCACCGCCGTCACGCTGAGCCCGCTGAGCCGGGAGAAACGCCGCGAGATCGAGGCGCAGTCAGCCGATGCGGGTACCCTCGAAGCCGAAGTGAAAGCCGGTGACGACCCGCTCGACGCGGCCGCCGACGAAATCAAGGAGTCCTAGACACGTGACCGAGCCTGTGAACGGCACCGACCCGGTGATCCGCGGGAACTACCCGACGCCGTCCTCCAACAAGGTCTTCTCGACCATCCTGCGCTGGGACATCATCCTCGCCGTCGCGATCGCCGTCATCGGGGGAGTGATCGGCTACCTCGTCGACGGCTGGCCCGGCGCGATCAGTGCGCTCATCGGCACGGCCCTGGTGCTGGTGTTCGCCGGCATCACCGTGGCGAGCATCCTGGTGGCCAATCGGTTCACGGCATCGCCGCTCTACACGACGCTGTTCTTCGTGATCGTGCTGGGCTCCTGGATGCTCAAGTTCGTGCTGTTCATCGTGATCGTGCTGCTCTTGCGCGGACAGCCCTGGACCAACGGCACGGTGCTCTTCCTGAGCATCGTCGCAGCGGTCATCGGAACCCTCGTGGTCGACGTCGTCGTGGTCGCCCGAACGCGGATGTCGTACGTCTCCGATGTGAAGCTTCCCAGCGGGGAGTGAGACCACTACGATTCGTCAGGATGCCCTGAGTATTGATAGGGTTATGACGATCGTTCCGCTGTTGAGCAATGCCGTCGAGGCTTGTATACAGCACACCCCCAACCGTTCGTCGTCGCGAGAACTGTGAAAAGTTCCACGCCCCGAAACAGGAGATAGCGCTGATAGCTAACGCTGTGAACCTGCTAGCCCCAATGGCAACCTCCGACGATGGTGGTTTCCACGGTCCGTCGATCGAGGAGTTCTTCCCCGAGGCCATTTTCTTCGCTGGCACGCCGTTCGAAATCAATCGAATCATCCTCATCCGCTTCCTCGCGATGCTGGCCATCATCCTGATCTTCTGGATCGGCACGCGCCGCATGAAGGTCGTGCCCGGCCGCTTCCAGAGCGTCGTCGAGATGGGCCTGGACTTCGCCCGGGTGAACATCGCCGAAGACCTGCTCGGCAAGAAAGACGGCCGCCGGTTCCTCCCGCTGATCACGACGATCTTCTTCGTGGTGCTGTTCGCGAACCTGACGGGCATCATCCCGTTCCTGAACATCTCGTCGAACGCCATCATCGGCATGCCGCTGGTGCTCGCCGTGGTGGCCTGGCTCGCGTTCATGTACGCCGGTCTCAAGAAGCATCCGGGGGCGTTCTTCAAGAACGCGCTGTTCCCGCCTGGAGTGCCGTGGCCGCTCTACATCATCGTCACGCCGATCGAGTTCGTCTCGACCTTCATCCTCCGGCCGATCACGCTGACGCTGCGACTCCTGATGAACATGCTCGTCGGCCACCTGCTGCTGGTGCTGTTCTTCTCGGCCACGCAGTTCTTCCTCTTCACCGCCACTCAGACCAGCATCTTCTACGGTCTGTTCGGAGTGGGAACGTTGGCCTTCGGCTTCGTCTTCACGCTCTTCGAGGTCTTGGTGGCCGTGCTGCAGGCTTACGTCTTCGCACTGCTCACCACGGTCTACATCCAGCTCGCGCTGGCTGACGAACACTAAAACGGCGCCAGGCACCCGCCTGCTCCACCATCACGAAAGGGAACAACAATGGCAGACACAGCCATCCTCGCCGAGGTCTCCGGTAGCATCGCCACCGTCGGATACGGCCTCGCCGCAATCGGCCCGGCCATCGGCGTGGGCATCGTCGTCGGCAAGACCATCGAGGGCGTCGCCCGTCAGCCCGAACTGGCCGGCCGTCTTCAGGTTCTGATGTACATCGGTATCGCGTTCACCGAGGCCCTGGCCTTCATCGGTATCGCCACCGGCTTCATCTTCGGCTTCTAAACCCTCTTTCACCCTAGGAAGGAGGCGCCATGCTTCAGACCATTCTTGTAGCAGCCACCGAAGAAGCACAGCCGAACCCGTTGCTTCCGGAGCCCTACGACATCATCTGGTCGCTGGTCTGCTTCGTCGTCATCCTCTTCTTCTTCTGGCGGCTCGTGCTGCCGCGCATGAAGAAGCTGCTCGACGAGCGCTCCGCCGCCATCGAAGGCAACATGGAGAAGGCCGACGAAGCGCAGCGTGAAGCCGAAGCTGCTCTCGAGCAGTACACGGCTCAGCTCGCCGAGGCTCGCGCCGAAGCCGGCAAGATCCGTGAGCAGGCCCGTGTCGACGCCCAGCGCATCGGCGCGGAGATCCAGGCCCAGGCCCAGAGCGACGCCGAGCGTGTGAAGGCCAACGCCCAGGTCGCCATCGAGGCCGATCGCCAGTCGGCGCTCGTCTCGCTGCGCACCGAGGTGGGCAGCCTCGCCATCGACCTCGCGTCGGGCGTCATCGGGGAGTCGCTCTCCGACGACAAGAAGGCCACGGCGCTCGTCGACCGATTCCTGGCCGACCTGGAAGCATCCGACACAGCGGGAAAGAAGTAATCACGCATGGGTAGCGCGACCAGAGTAGCCCTCGGGGAGGCCAAGGCTCGCTTGTCGAGCCTCGGTTCCCAGGTCGATCTGGCCACGGGAGAAGAGCTCTTCGCCGCGGGCCGGATCATCGGAGATTCGACACACCTGCTCGGTGCTCTTTCGGACCCCGGAGTCGAGGCCGCGATCAAGGTGGCGCTCGTCAAGCAGCTGTTCGCGCCCGGCTACGGCCCCACCACGGTGGAGCTGCTGTCGGGAATCGCGTCGAGCCGGTGGTCGAGTCACACCGATCTGCTGGCCGGCATCGAGGAGATCGGCATCCGCGCCGTCGCGAGCTCCGCGCCGGCGTCGGCCGCGATCGACGCCGAGTTGTTCGAGTTCGGCCGTGCGATCACCAGCGACGCGAAGCTGGAGCTGGCCCTCGGGTCCAAGCTCGGCTCCACCGATCAGAAGCGCGGCCTCGTCGAGCGTCTGCTCGGCGGTCGGGCCTCGGCGCAGACCGTCGCCATCGCACGTCAGCTGGTCACCCAGCCGCGCGGCCGGCGGATCGGCGAGCTCATCCGCTTCGCCTCGACGATCGTCGCCGACCAGTCGGGTTCGGCGGTCGCCACCGTGACCACGGCGGCGCCGCTCGCTCCGGCTCAGGTGCAGCGGCTGCAGACCACGCTGGCGGCCCAGTACGGCCGCCGGGTGCAGCTGAACCAGGTGATCGACGCCTCGGTGATCGGCGGCATCCGCATCCAGATCGGCGACGACGTCATCGACGGAAGCGTCGCCACGCGTATCAACGATTTGAGACTTCAGCTCGCTGGCTAATCGGCGGGCACAGGAACACACTGGGGGCATACCCCATCAGAAAAGGGAAAACGATGGCTGAACTTACGATCCGCCCCGATGAGATCCGCGACGCTCTCAAGGACTTCGTCGCGGCCTACGAGCCCGGCAAGGCCGCGACCACCGAGGTGGGTTACGTCATCGACGCCGCCGACGGCATCGCGCACGTCGAGGGCCTCCCCGGTGTCATGGCCAACGAGCTGATCCGCTTCTCCGACGGCACGCTGGGCCTGGCCCAGAACCTCGACGAAGACGAGATCGGCGTCGTGGTGCTCGGTGAGTTCACCGGCATCGAAGAGGGCCAGGAAGTCACCCGCACCGGTGAGGTGCTGTCCGTTCCGGTCGGCGACGGCTACCTCGGGCGCGTCGTCGACCCGCTGGGCAACCCGATCGACGGACTGGGCGACATCGCCACCGAAGGTCGTCGTGAGCTCGAGCTCCAGGCCCCCGGCGTCATGGCCCGCAAGAGCGTGCATGAGCCGATGCAGACCGGCATCAAGGCGATCGACGCGATGATCCCGATCGGCCGCGGCCAGCGCCAGCTGATCATCGGCGACCGCCAGACCGGCAAGACCGCCATCGCGATCGACACGATCATCAACCAGAAGGCCAACTGGGAGTCGGGCGACGAGAACAAGCAGGTTCGCTGCATCTACGTCGCCATCGGCCAGAAGGGCTCCACCATCGCCTCCGTCAAGGGCGCGCTGGAAGACGCCGGAGCGATGGAGTACACCACCATCGTGGCGTCGCCCGCCTCCGACCCGGCCGGCTTCAAGTACCTCGCCCCCTACACCGGCTCGGCCATCGGCCAGCACTGGATGTACGGCGGCAAGCACGTGCTGATCATCTTCGACGACCTGTCGAAGCAGGCCGAGGCCTACCGTGCCGTGTCGCTGCTGCTCCGCCGCCCGCCGGGACGCGAGGCGTACCCCGGTGACGTGTTCTACCTGCACTCGCGTCTGCTCGAGCGTTGCGCGAAGCTCTCCGACGAGCTGGGCGCCGGTTCGATGACCGGTCTTCCGATCATCGAGACCAAGGCGAACGACGTGTCGGCCTACATCCCGACCAACGTGATCTCGATCACCGACGGCCAGATCTTCCTGCAGTCCGACCTCTTCAACGCCAACCAGCGCCCCGCGGTCGACGTCGGCATCTCGGTGTCGCGAGTCGGCGGCGACGCGCAGGTGAAGTCGATCAAGAAGGTCTCCGGAACGCTGAAGCTCGAACTCGCGCAGTACCGCTCGCTGGAGGCCTTCGCGATGTTCGCGTCCGACCTCGACGCGGCTTCGCGTCGTCAGCTCGCCCGGGGCGCCCGCCTCACCGAACTGCTCAAGCAGCCGCAGTACTCGCCGTTCCCGGTCGAGAACCAGGTCGTGTCGATCTGGGCCGGCACGAACGGCAAGCTCGACGAGGTTCCGGTCGACGACATCCTGCGCTTCGAGGCGGAGTTCCATGACTTCCTCGGCCGCAACACCGAGATCCTCACCACCCTCCGCGACACGAACGTGCTCTCCGACGAGACGGTCGAGGCCCTCGAGAAGGCGGTCGACGACTTCAAGCTCGAGTTCCAGACGGGCGAGGGCAAGCCGCTCGCCTCGGTGGGCCGCGAGGAGTTCGTCGCCACCGACCCCGAGAACGTCGGCCAGGAGAAGATCGTGAAGGGTCGCCGCTAAGCCATGGGCGCACAGCTCAGGGTCTACCGGTCGAAGATCAAGTCGGCCCAGACGACCAAGAAGATCACGAGGGCGATGGAGCTGATCTCCGCGTCGCGCATCCAGAAGGCGCAGACGCGGGTGAAGCAGTCGACTCCGTATTCGCAGGCGATCACCCGCGCCGTGTCGGCCGTGGCGACGTACTCCAACGTGGAGCACCCGCTGACGACCGAGCGCGAGAAGCTCGACACCGCTGCGATCGTCATCTTCACCTCCGATCGCGGTCTCGCGGGCGCGTTCTCGTCGTCGATCCTCAAGGAAGCCGAGAGCCTCGCCGAGCTGCTGCGCAGCGAAGGCAAGAAGGTCGTCTACTTCCTGGTGGGTCGTAAGGCTGTCGGCTACTTCAGTTTCCGCCGTCGCGAGAGCGAGAAGTCGTGGACCGGCGGAACCGACCAGCCCGTCTTCGAGACGGCCAAGGAGATCGCGGATGCGGTCGTCACGGCCTACAACCTCGATGACGAAGAGGGCGGGGTCGACGAGATCCACCTGGTCTACAACCGCTTCGTGAGCATGGTCACCCAGGTTCCCGAGGTCGTGCGTCTGCTGCCGCTCGAGATCGTGGAGGGGGAGGAGCCGTCGACGGGTGAGGTGTTCCCGCTCTACGAGTTCGAGCCCGATGCCGAGACCGTGCTCGACGCACTGCTGCCGATCTATGTCGAGAGCCGCATCTTCAACGCGATGCTGCAGTCGGCCGCGGCCGAGCACGCTGCCCGCCAGAAGGCGATGAAGTCGGCGAGCGACAACGCCGACAACCTGATCCGTGACTACACCCGACTGGCGAACAACGCTCGCCAGAGCGAGATCACGCAGCAGATTTCCGAGATCGTGGGTGGGGCCGACGCACTGGCCTCCGCCAAGAAGTAACCGAAGAGAAGAGAAAGCACTATGACTGACACTGCTGTTGCGCCAGTCCAGGCTGAGGAGACGCCGGGCGGCGTCGGACGTGTCGCCCGTGTCACGGGCCCGGTCGTGGACATCGAGTTCCCGCACGACTCGATCCCTGAGGTCTACAACGCCCTGAAGACCACGATCACCATCGGTGACGACGCCCACGAGATCACGCTCGAGGTCGCTCAGCACCTCGGCGACGACCTCGTGCGTGCCATCGCTCTGAAGCCCACCGACGGTCTGGTGCGCGGCCAGGAGGTGCGCGACACCGGAGCCGCCATCTCGGTTCCCGTCGGCGACGTCACCAAGGGCAAGGTCTTCAACGTGATCGGCGAGGTGCTGAACGCGGCTCCCGGCGAGAAGATCGAGATCACGGAGCGCTGGCCCATCCACCGCAAGCCCCCGGCGTTCGACCAGCTCGAGTCCAAGACGCAGCTCTTCGAGACCGGAATCAAGGTCATCGACCTGCTGACGCCGTACGTGCTCGGTGGAAAGATCGGCCTCTTCGGTGGTGCGGGCGTGGGCAAGACCGTGCTCATCCAGGAGATGATCCAGCGCGTCGCTCAGGACCACGGTGGTGTGTCGGTGTTCGCCGGCGTCGGTGAGCGCACCCGTGAGGGCAACGACCTCATCCACGAGATGGAGGAGGCGGGTGTCTTCGACAAGACGGCCCTCGTCTTCGGCCAGATGGACGAGCCGCCCGGAACCCGTCTCCGCGTGGCGCTGTCGGCGCTGACCATGGCGGAGTACTTCCGCGATGTGCAGAACCAGGACGTGCTGCTGTTCATCGACAACATCTTCCGCTTCACCCAGGCGGGCTCCGAGGTGTCGACCCTGCTGGGCCGCATGCCTTCCGCGGTGGGCTACCAGCCGAACCTCGCCGACGAGATGGGTGTGCTCCAGGAGCGCATCACCTCGACCCGTGGTCACTCGATCACCTCCCTGCAGGCGATCTACGTGCCTGCCGACGACTACACCGACCCGGCGCCGGCCACCACCTTCGCCCACCTCGACGCCACGACGGAGCTCTCCCGAGAGATCGCGTCGAAGGGTCTGTACCCGGCGGTCGACCCGCTGACGTCGACCTCGCGCATCCTCGACCCCCGCTACTTGGGCGCCGACCACTACCGCGTGGCCACGAACGTCAAGCAGATCCTGCAGAAGAACAAGGAACTCCAGGAGATCATCGCGATCCTCGGTGTCGACGAGCTCTCCGAAGAAGACAAGATCACCGTGTCGCGGGCGCGCCGCATCCAGCAGTTCCTCTCGCAGAACACCTACATGGCGAAGAAGTTCACCGGAGTCGAGGGTTCGACGGTTCCGCTGAAGGACACCATCGAGTCCTTCGACGCGATCACCAAGGGTGACTTCGACCATGTGGCCGAGCAGGCGTTCTTCAACGTCGGCCCGATCACCGACGTCGAAGAGAAGTGGGCTCAGATCCAGAAGGAGAACGGCTAGTCATGGCTGCTCCGCTGAACGTGAGCGTCGTCGCGGCCGACCAGGAGATCTGGTCGGGCGAAGCGTCGATGGTGATCGCGAAGACCGTGGAGGGCGAGATCGGTATCCTCGCCGGCCACGAGCCGCTGCTCGCGATCCTCGCCGCCGGTGAGGTGCGGGTGAGCACGACAAGCGGCGAGCGCCTGGTGGCGCGCGCCGACGACGGGTTCCTCTCGGTCGAGAACGACACCGTCACGATCGTGGCCCGCGACGCGGAACTGATCAAGTAGTCGACGTCTTCTGACCGCCGCATCCGCTCTTCGGAGCCGGTGCGGCGGTCTTCGTCGTGAAAGGCGATGTCCCGTGCTGATTGTTCTGCCTCCCTCCGAGACGAAGCGCGACGGGGGAGAGGGCGCACCTCTCGACTTCGCGGCCCTGTCGCACCCGGGCCTCACCCGAGCGCGTCGACAACTCGTGCGCCGGGTGCGAGCCCTTGCCCGCACGCCCGACGAGATGATGGCGCGGCTGAAACTCGGCCCCAAGCTCGCGTTCGAAGTCGAGCGCAATCGCGCCCTCGTCACGGCGCCGACCATGGCGGCGATGGACCGCTATACCGGTGTGCTCTACGAGGCCCTCGACGCACCGAGCCTCGACCCCGCGGCGCGCGCGTTCGCGGCGGAGCATGTGCGCATCCATTCCGCGCTCTTCGGGCTCCTGGGCGCGGGCGATCCCATTCCGGCCTACCGCCTCTCGTCCAGCACTCGTCTGGACGGAGATTCGCTCAAGGCAACCTGGAGCGCCGCGGTGTCGAAGGAGTTCGCGGCGCACCGCGGGGAACTCGTGCTCGATCTGCGCTCGGAGTCGTACGTGGCTCTCGGCCCGATCCCGCCCACCACGCCGTCGTACTTCCTGCGCGTCGTGACGACGGGCGCCGACGGCGTGCAGCGCGCGCTCAACCACTTCAACAAGCACGGCAAGGGCGCCTTGGTGCGTGCGATCGCGGAGCACGGCGAGGACTTCGCCGACATCGACGCCCTGCACACGTGGGCCCGCGCATCCGGACACCGCCTGTCCGTCGCCCCGAACGGCGAACTCCTGCTCGAGGTCTGACCTCCGTTCTCCCCGGCGGCTGTGCGGTCGTTCGGGAGGAGTTCGGTCGTTCGGGAGGAGTTCGGGTCCTCCCGAGCGGGTTTCGGGATGCGGAATCCTCCCGAGTGTCTGTGAGGCCGGCCTGCTCAGGCATGGCCGATGCTCTCGTGATCGAGCAGCCAGGCCTTCGTCTTCACCCCTTCGCCCCAGCTGTATCCGGTGATGCGACCGGTGGCCGAGAGCACGCGGTGACAGCCGACGAGCAGCGGAGTGGGGTTCGAGGCGATCGCGCCTCCGACGGCACGCCCCGATCCGGTCTTGCCGACGGCCGCTGCGATCGCGCCGTAGGTGGTGACCTGCCCCCAGCGCAAGCGCGCGAGCTGCTGCCACACCGCCAGCTGGAACGGCGTGCCGCGATGGGCGACGGGCACCGAGAACCCGCGCCGGTACCCCTCGAAGTAGTCGAGCAACTGCGCGATCGCCTCGTCGGCGACGGCGTTGGAGTCATAGGCCAATCCGTCGTGCGGCAGAGACCCGTTGTGCTCGATCGCCACCGCGGTGATCGCGTCGCCGTCGCTGGCGACCTCGATGCGCCCGATCGGGGTGTCGCAGCGTTGCAGGTACGGCGACGCCGAGCGGAGTTGAGTGAGAGTGTCCATGGCCCCGACGGTAGGGGAAGGCCGACACGACGCCGAGACCGCCAGTGAATCTGTGGACGATTCCGGGCACGCCCGAGAACCGGGAGGAGAAGACAGGTCGAGCGGGCTGGCTAAACTCGTTCTCGTGCCTACTCGCCTGTCGAACTACTTCCTCCGAACCCTCCGAGACGTGCCCTCCGACGCGGAGGTGACCAGCCACATCCTCCTGGTGCGCGCGGGCTACATCCGCCGCCAGGCACCGGGCATCTTCGCCTGGCTGCCGTTGGGCCTCCGGGTGAAGGCGAAGATCGAGGCGATCGTGCGGGAGGAGATGGCGGCGGCCGGCGCCTTCGAGGTGCATTTCCCGGCGCTGCTGCCCAAGGAGCCCTACGAGGTGACCGGGCGCTATGAAGAATACGGTCCCGGGATGTTCCGGCTCTCCGACCGCAAAGACGCGGGCCTCGTGCTCGCCCCCACGCATGAGGAAGTCTTCACACTGCTCGTGAAAGACCTCTACTCGAGCTACAAAGACCTGCCGCTCACGATCTACCAGATCCAGGACAAGTACCGCGACGAGGCGCGGCCCCGTGCGGGACTGCTGCGTGGCCGCGAGTTCACGATGAAAGACGCCTATTCCTTCGACGCCACGGATGCCGGACTCGACGCGTCCTACCAGGCGCAGCGCGACGCCTACGAGCGCATCTTCCAGCGCCTGGGCCTCGAGTACGTCATCGTGAAGGCCGACGCCGGCGCCATGGGCGGCTCGAAGAGCGAGGAGTTCCTGCACCCCACACCGGTCGGCGAAGACACCTTCGTGCGTTCGGCCGGTGGCTACGCCGCGAATGTCGAGGCCTTCACCACGATCGCGCCCGCGCCCCGCTCCTACGAGAACCTGACGCCCGCCGAGGTGCTGGACACCCCCGACACCCCGACGATCCAGACGCTCGTCGACCGGGCCAACGCCGCGCATCCGCGACCCGACGGAAGGCTCTGGACGGCCGCCGACACGCTCAAGAACGTGGTGCTCGCACTCACCCACCTCGACGGCACGCGCGAGCTCGTGGCGGTGGGCCTGCCCGGCGACCGTGAGGTCGACATGAAGCGCGCCGAGGTCGCTTTCGCACCGGCCGAGATCGAACCGGCGACGGACGCCGACTTCGCGAAGAACCCCGGTCTGGTGAAGGGGTACATCGGCCCGTGGTCACCCGAGGGCGCGGTGCTCGGCGAGAAGTCGAGCACCGGCATCCGCTACCTCGTCGACCCTCGAGTCTCCGACGGCAGCGGCTGGATCACCGGCTCCAACGTGCACGGCAAACACGTGTTCGGCCTGGTCGCCGGCCGCGACTTCCAGGCCGACGGCACGGTCGAGGCCGCCGAGGTTCTCGCGGGCGACCCGGCACCGGACGGATCCGGGCCGGTCGAGCTCGCTCGCGGCATGGAGATCGGCCACGTCTTCCAGCTCGGCCGCAAGTACGCCGAGGCGCTCGGCCTCAAGGTGCTCGACGAGAACGGCAAGCTGGTCACGGTGACCATGGGGTCGTACGGCATCGGGGTCACGCGCATCCTCGCCATCATCGCCGAGCTCAACAATGACGACAAGGGGCTGATCTGGCCCCCGGCCGTCGCGCCCTTCGACGTGCACGTGATCGCCACGGGCAAAGACCCCGACATCTATGCCGCGGCCGAACGTGTGGTGGCCGATCTCGAGGCGCAGGGCCTCGACGTGCTGTTCGACGACCGGCCCAAGGTGTCGCCCGGAGTGAAGTTCGGCGACGCCGAACTGATCGGCGTTCCGAAGATCGTGATCGTCGGCCGTGGGGTGGTCGACGGGGTCGTGGAACTGTGGGATCGCGCAAGCGGAGAGCGAACGCAGGTCGCTCTGGATGCCGTCGCCGCGAGCTTCGGGTAGTCTGAGCGTTTGACTGCCGGAGTTTTCGGCACCTGAGATCTGAACAGAGGAGGCCGGAAATGGACATCGACCTCAGCGTCTTACGTCTCTTGGAACGCGAGCGAGAGATTCCCTTTGAGGAACTCGTGGGAATCATCGAGCAGGCCATCCTGACGGCATTCCTCAAGCACACCGATCGACCGGCGACGACCGAAGACGGCACCCCTGCTGCCCGCGTGCACCTCGATCGCAAGACGGGACACATCGGCATCTTCGTGCCGGAATACGACGAAGACGGCGTGCTGATCGGCGAAGCCGAGGAGAACCCGAGCGACTTCGGTCGCATCGCGGCGTTCGCGGCGAAGCAGGTCATCAACCAGCGTCTGCGCGACATCGCCGACGACCATGTGCTCGGCGAATTCAAGGGGCGCGAGGGCGACATCATCGCCGGTGTCATCCAGCAGGGTCCGAACCCCCGGATGGTGCACGTCGACCTCGGCACGATCGAGGCCATCCTGCCTCCTGAAGAGCAGGTGCCGGGCGAGAACTACGCGCACGGCTCGCGCATCCGGGTCTACGTGACGAGCGTGGCCAAGGGGCCGAAGGGCCCGTCGATCACCGTGTCGCGCACCCACCCCTCGCTCGTGCGCAAGCTCTTCGCCCTCGAGGTTCCGGAGATCGCGTCGGGTGTGGTGGAGATCGTCTCTCTGGCCCGCGAAGCCGGCCACCGCACGAAGATCGCCGTGCGGGCCACCGAGCCCGGCGTGAACGCCAAGGGCGCCTGCATCGGCGAGCTCGGGCAGCGCGTGCGCGCGGTCACCGCAGAGCTCGGCAACGAGAAGATCGACATCGTCGACTACTCCGACGACCTGCCGACCTTCGTGGCCAACGCGCTCTCGCCCGCGAAGGTGTCCAGCGCCTTCGTGATCGATGAATCGCTGAAGGCGGTTCGCGCGCTGGTGCCCGACTACCAGCTCTCGCTGGCCATCGGCAAGGAGGGGCAGAACGCCCGCCTGGCCGCCAAACTGACGGGCGCGAAGATCGACATCCAGCCGGATTCGATCCTCGACGGCGACTGACACCCCCGCCCCGGTGCGCCGTGAGACGGGCGCTCAGGGAATATGGAGTAACATGGAACCCGTTAGAACGTGCGTCGGATGTCGTGCGCGCGCCACGCGGTCCTCTCTTCTGAGGGTCGTTGCCAAGGAAGTTATTCCTGAGGACGGTGTTCCTGAGGGACGTGCTCTGGTCGTCGACGAGTCGGCCACTCTTCCCGGGCGAGGCGCATGGTTGCATCCCTCACGCGAGTGCTTTCACACCGCGGTCACGCGTCGTGCTTTCGGGCGTGCGCTCCGCGTTGAGGGTGTGCTCGACACGACAACATTAGAGAACAGGCTGAACGGCACCGTGAACCCATGAGTGACAACTGATGAGCGGCTCGAAATGAGACCCGTCCGTTTTTAGCGGTCTGCCCTGTCTGGGGTAGACCTCAGACAGGAGAATTGTGGCTGCAAAACCACGTGTACATGAAGTCGCCGCCGAGCTCGGCGTCGACAGCAAGGTCGCCCTTGCAACCCTCAAAGAGATGGGCCAGTTCGTCAAGGGCCCGTCGTCGAGCATCGAGCCCCCCGTGGCCCGACGCTTGAAGGAACGACTGATCGCCGATGGTGCGGTCGGCTCCGGCGCGCCCGCCGCGGCACCCGCGGCTGCGGCGCCACGCTCGACCTCGTCGGGCCCGCGTCCGGGCGCTCGCCCGGGTGCACCGGCACCGGCGCCCGCATCGTCGGCTCCGGCACCCGCTGTCGCGGCACCTGCCGCCAGTGCACCGGTTGCACCTGCTGCACCCACCGCGCCGAAGGCACCCGAGGCTGCGGCACCCGCAGCGGCACCCGCCGCTGCCAAGGCCGACGCTCCGGCGGAGGCTCCGGCCGCTCCGGCGACCCCAGCTGCAGCTCCGGCTGCCGCTTCCGGCTCGTCCGATTCGGCCGCGCCCCGTCCGGGTGCACCGCGTCCGGGCATCCCGCGCCCCGGCAACAACCCCTTCTCGAGCCAGCAGGGCATGCAGCGCCCCGGCGCACCACGCCCGGGCAACAACCCCTTCGCCAGCCAGCAGGGCATGCAGCGCGGCGGCGCCAGCGGAGGCACGGGCGGCAACTCCGCCATCCCGCGTCCCGGTGCTCCCCGTCCCGGCGCTCCGCGTCCGGGTGCTCCCCGCCCTGGTGCCCCGCGTCCCGGCGGCCCGGGCGGCTTCCGTCCCGGCGGAGCCGGAGCCGGTGGCTTCCGCCCCGGCGCGGCTCAGGGTGGCGGCGCTCGTCCCGCCCCCGGCACACCCGGTTACCGTCCGGGCGGCGCGCCCGGTGGTGGCTTCGCACCTCGTCCCGGTGCGGGTGGTCGTGGCCGTGGCCCCGGTGGTGGAACCGCCGGTGCGTTCGGTCGCGGTGGCGGCAAGAGCAAGGCGCGCAAGTCGAAGCGCACGAAGAGAGCAGAATTCGAACTGCGCGAGGCCCCGTCGCTGGGTGGCGTGAGCGTACCCCGCGGCGACGGCAACACCGTCGTGCGGCTGCGTCGTGGCGCCTCCATCACCGACTTCGCCGACAAGATCGACGCGAGCCCCGGCAACCTGGTGACCGTGCTGTTCCACCTCGGTGAGATGGCGACGGCGACGGAGTCGCTCGACGAGGCCACCTTCCAGGTGCTCGGCGAAGAGCTCGGCTACAAGATCATGGTCGTCTCTCCCGAAGAGGAAGACCGCGAGCTGCTCGAAGGCTTCGACATCGATCTCGACCAGGAGCTGGAAGACGAGACCGACGAAGACCTGGAGATCCGTCCCCCGGTCGTCACCGTCATGGGTCACGTCGACCACGGTAAGACGCGACTGCTCGACGCGATCCGTAACGCGAACGTGGTGGCCGGTGAGGCGGGTGGCATCACCCAGCACATCGGTGCCTACCAGGTCGTCACGGAGCACGAGGGCATCGAGCGCCCGATCACCTTCATCGACACCCCGGGTCACGAGGCGTTCACCGCCATGCGTGCTCGTGGTGCGCAGGTCACCGACATCGCGATTCTCGTGGTGGCGGCCGACGACGGCATCATGCCGCAGACGATCGAGGCTCTGAACCACGCCCAGGCGGCCAACGTGCCGATCGTGGTGGCGGTCAACAAGATCGACAAGCCCGACGCCAACCCGGCGAAGGTGCGTCAGCAGCTCACCGAGTTCGGCCTCGTGGCCGAAGAATACGGTGGAGACGTCATGTTCGTCGACGTGTCGGCGCGCAACGACATCGGCATCCAGGATCTCCTCGACGCCGTGCTCCTCACCGCCGACGCCGGTCTCGACCTGCGGGCCAACCCGAACAAGGATGCCCGCGGGGTGGCGATCGAAGCCAAGCTCGACAAGGGTCGTGGTGCGGTCGCAACCGTGCTCATCCAGTCGGGAACGCTGCGCGTCGGAGACGCGATCGTGGCCGGAACCGCCTACGGGCGCGTTCGTGCCATGGTCGACGAGAACGGCGACACCGTCACCGAGGCGACCCCGTCGCGTCCGGTACAGGTGCAGGGTCTGTCGACCGTGCCCCGCGCCGGCGACACCTTCCTCGTCACCGAGGAGGATCGCACCGCGCGTCAGATCGCTGAGAAGCGTGAAGCCGCCGAGCGCAACGCGTCGCTGGCCAAGGCCCGCAAGCGCATCTCGCTCGAAGACTTCACCCGTGCCCTCGAAGAAGGCAAGGTCGAAGCCCTCAACCTCATCATCAAGGGTGATGTCTCGGGTGCCGTCGAGGCCCTCGAGGAATCGCTGCTCAAGATCGAGGTCGACGACTCGGTTCAGCTCCGCATCATCCACCGCGGTGTGGGTGCGGTCACCGAGTCCGACGTCAACCTGGCGACCGTGGACAACGCGATCATCATCGGGTTCAACGTGCGGCCCGACACCAAGGCGCGCGAGCGTGCTGCCCGAGAAGGCGTGGACATCCGCTTCTACTCGGTCATCTACAACGCTCTCGACGACATCGAGAACTCGCTCAAGGGCATGCTCAAGCCCGAGTTCGAAGAGGTGCAGTCGGGCGTCGCCGAGATCCGCGAGATCTTCCGTTCCTCCAAGTTCGGGAACATCGCGGGTGTCATCGTGCGGTCGGGAACGATCACGCGCAACGCCAAGGCGCGGGTCATCCGCGAGGGCGTCGTCGTGGGCGACAACCTCGCCATCGAGTCGCTGCGTCGATTCAAGGACGACGTCACCGAGGTGCGCACGGACTTCGAAGCCGGTATCGGCCTCGGCAAGTTCAACGACATCCAGATCGGCGACGAGATCGAGACGATCGAACTGAAGGAGAAGCCGCGCGCCTAGCGTGAGCTGACGGAGGAGTGGTGAGGCGGATGTCTCACCACTCCTTCTTCGATATCGACAGAAAGGCAGGACGATCGTGGCTGATCCGGCTCGAGCCGCCAAGATGGCGGACCGCATCAAAGTGATCGTGGCCAAGCGGCTGGAGCGGGGGATCAAGGATCCGCGCCTCGGCTTCGTGACCATCACGGATGTTCGGGTGACCGGCGACCTGCAGCACGCCTCCATCTTCTACACCGTCTACGGCACCGATGAGGAGCGCGCCGACTCGGCCGCCGCCCTCAAATCGGCAACCGGGATGCTGCGGAGCGAAGTCGGCAAGAACATCACCGCCCGGCTCACGCCGTCGCTCGAGTTCATCGCCGACGCGCTGCCCGAGAACGCTCAGGTGCTCGAGGGGCTGCTCGCCGAAGCGCGGGCGCGGGATGCCGAGGTCGAGGGTCTCGCGAAGACGGCGCAGTACGCCGGCGACGAAGACCCGTACGTCAAGCCGCGAGTCATCGACGAAGACGAGTAGCGTTCGAAACCGCAAACGTCGTGGCTTCCGCCCCTCATAGGAGGTCGGAGCTCACGACGTTTGTGGTTTGGAACCGTCAGGGCAGGGCGAAGAGGTCGTCGTCGATCGCGACCAGCAGGCCGTCGGCGAGCAGACCCGAGAGGGCTCGTGAGTACTGAGCCGGCTCCGTCACTGCCTCGGCGAGGCGGGCGGCGGGAACGGGCCCGGGGGATTCGCGGAGGACGCGGATGATGGCGCCCCGGGCCTGGCGATCGGAACCCTCGTACTTCTTCTGCTTCGGCTTGCGCGTGATCTCCACGTCGGGGTAGCCCGCGGCGCGCCAGGCGCAGACGTTCGCCAAGGGGCAGACCTCGCACTTGGGGGAGCGGGCCGTGCAGATCAGGGCGCCCAGTTCCATCATGCCGGCGTTGAAGCGGGCGGCCGCGGTGTCGTCGGCGGGGAGCAGGGCCGTCATGGCCGGGAGGTCACGCTTGGCGTTGGGGGTCGAGGCATCCGGGTGGCCATCGACGGCGCGAGCGATGACGCGGCGGATGTTCGTGTCGACCACCGGATGGCGGGAGCCGAACGCGAAGACTGCCACCGCGCGCGCCGTGTAGTCGCCGACACCGGGCAGGGACAGCAGGGCGTCGACGTCGTTCGGAACGGCGCCGCCGAAACGCTCGGTGATCACCACCGCGCAGGCATGCAGGTTGAGCGCCCGGCGCGGGTAACCGAGCGACTGCCAGGCCCGCACCGCTTCACCTGCCGGCTCGGCGGCCAGATCGGCCGGTTCCGGCCAGCGGGTGAGCCACTCGTCGAGGCGGGGGATCACGCGCACGACCGGCGTCTGCTGCAGCATGAACTCGCTGACCAGCGTGCCCCACGGCGGGAAGCCCGGGCGGCGCCAGGGCAGGTCGCGGGCGTGCACCGCGAACCAGTCGACGACGAGGGGGGCGAGTTCGTCTGAGCGAGCGATGGACGGCAGAGGCACCCATCCACCCTACGGAACGTAGACTCGAAGCATGGTGCAGACCGCTACTCCGGCGAGCGACTTCGCCGACGCCCTGATGGGGGAGATCCGGCACAACTACGCGCTCGGCCGCGTGCTCGTGGCCGTCGACGGCGTGGAGGGCACTCGTGCCTTCGCCGACGAATTGGCCGCCGCCTACCGCCGTGCCGACGTGAACGTGGTGCGTGCGTCGCTCGACGACTTCCAGCGACCCCGCGCCGCCCGTGAACTGCGCGGGCCCGACTCGCCCGAGGGTTACTACTTCGACCGCTACGACCTTTCGACACTGCAGCGGGTGCTCATCGAGCCGTTCCGCTTCGCCGGCAGCGCGGGATTCCAGACCGCCTCGTTCGATGCCGCCCGCGACGTCGAACGGGAGTCGAAGTGGATCACCGCGCCCGCCGACGCCGTGCTCGTGCTCGACGGTCCCTTCCTGCAGCGGCCGGGGCTCCGCGGGCTGTTCAACTTCACCGCCTACCTCGAGGGCCGGCAGTTCGGGCTCGACCCCGCCGTGATCGGCGCCGACGAGCTCTACCAGGCCGAGGCCGGGCCGCGGTTCGGAGCAAGCGCGATCATCGACGTGGCCGACCCCGAGCATCCGCGGCGCAGCTTCGCCGACTCCTGCTGAGCACGGCGGCGTGACCGCACCTGTTAGCGTGTCAGGCGTGCCGAAACAGCCCTCCACCCGCTCCAGCCGCCCGGGATCCGCACGCAGCGGCATCCTTCTGGTCGACAAGGCCGGGGGCCTGACCAGCCACGACATCGTGGCGCGCACCCGACGCCTGGCCGGCACCCGCAAGGTGGGGCACGCCGGCACGCTCGATCCGCTCGCCACGGGCCTGCTCATCCTGGGCCTGAACAGCTCGACCCGTCTGCTGACGTATGTCGTGGGCCTCGACAAGGAATATCTCGCCACGGTTCGACTCGGCGCCGCCACCACCACCGACGACTCCGAGGGCGAGACGCTGACGACGGGCGATCCGGATGCGGTCGCCGCTCTCGACGCACGTGCCCTCGCGGCCGCGTTCGCCGCCCAGCAGGGACACATCGTGCAGGTGCCGAGCTCGGTCAGTGCCATCAAGGTCGACGGACAGCGCGCCTACGCCCGCGTGCGGGCGGGGGAGGACGTGGTGCTGGCCGGCCGCGTGGTCGAGATCTCCGAGATCGAGCTGCTGGGGCCGCAGCGGTCGGCGGTCGGCGAGGACGGACATCCGGTCGTCGACATCGATGTGCGCGTGGTCTGCTCCTCGGGCACCTACATCCGGGCCATCGCGCGGGATGTCGGCGCCGCCCTCGGCGTGGGCGGGCACCTCACGAGTCTGCGACGCACGAGGATCGGCCCGTTCCCGGTGACGGCCGCGCACACCCTGGAGCGACTCGCCGCCGCGGCCGACCTCGACGAGGCCCTGCCCCTGCTCGGGCCCGCCGAGGTGGCCCGTCAGCTGTTCCCGGTGCTCGAGGTCTCGGCCGCCGACGCCGTCGCGCTCGGTCACGGGCAGCGCATCGAGGTCGCAGACGGACCGTCCGGGGGCCCCGTGGCCGCGATCACGCCCGAGGGCCGATTGCTCGGCCTGATCGAGATCGCCGGGGGCAGGGGCAAGAGCATCGTGAACTTCCCGCCCGACGAGTACGCCCCGTCTGACGAGTATCCAGGAGAGAACGCGTGATCGAGTGGTTCACCATCGTGCAGGTGGTCGTGGCTCTGGCCGCCGGCCTGCTCTGCATCGTGCTCGGCCTCGCCGGGCGCAAGCCCAACGACCTCACCATGGGCGCCGCGGCGCTGGTCGAACTGCTGCTGATCGTGCAGCTGTTCATCGCCCTGTTCTCGCCCGCCTTCGGCAACGATCCCCGCGGCAGCCTGCTGGAGTTCTACATCTATCTCATCTCAGCGGTGCTGCTTCCCGTGGCCGGCGGATTCTGGGCGCTGATCGAACGCAGTCGCTGGAGCACGGTCATCCTGGGCGCCGTCTGCCTGGCCGTGGCCGTGATGGTGTACCGGATGAACGTGATCTGGTTCGTGCAGGGGCAGTAGTCCTGCGCCGGGCGTGGTGGGGCACGGCGGTGCCATAAACTCGTACTGCCATGGCTCAAGAGACACTCGCTGAACGACCCAGGACCCGCGCTCGTGGAATCGGGCGGGTGCTCATCATCGTCTACGGCATCCTCGCCCTCGCGGCCACCGGCCGCTCGGTGTACGAGATCATCGCCAAGTTCGATCAGGCGCCGTTCGCGTATTCGCTCTCGGCCGTTGCCGCCGTGGTGTACATCGTCGCCACCGTCGCTCTCATCGCGCCCGGGCCGGTCTGGTACCGCGTGGCCTGGATCACCATCACCTTCGAGCTCGTGGGCGTGCTGACCGTCGGCACGCTGAGCCTCTTCCTGCCCGAGCTGTTCGCCAAGGCGTCGGTGTGGTCGTGGTACGGCATGGGCTACCTGTTCATCCCGCTCGTGCTCCCCGTGCTCGGCATGCTCTGGTTGCGGCGGACCAAGTGAAGACCTACTACGGCCTCAGCGAGGCGCCCCGAGGTCTCGGCCCCTCGGCCGTCACGATCGGCAAGTTCGACGGCGTGCACGCGGGCCACCGCGCCGTGATCGCGGAGCTGCTCTCGGTGGCGCACGAGCGCGACCTCACGTCGATCGTCATCACCTTCGACCGGCATCCGCTCGCCCAGCTCGATCCGCTGGCCCGGCCGGATGCGCTGGTGGGCACGGAGCAGAAGCTGGAGCTCCTCGCCGACGCCGGCGTCGACGTGACCATCCTGCTCAGCTTCGACGCGGCGCTGGCTTCGATGCCCCCACGCGAGTTCGTGTCGCGCGTGCTGCACGACATCTGCGGCACCCGTGTGGTGATGGTGGGCGCGGATTTCCGGTTCGGCGCCCGGGGCGAGGGGAACATCGACACGCTGCGCACGCTCGGCACCGAATTCGGCTTCGACGTCGACCTCATTCCGGAAGTGAAGCCGGGGGAGGCCCGCAAGGTATCGTCGACGTGGATCCGCGAACTCTTGGCCGCCGGCGACGTCGAGCGGGCGGGGGAGCTGCTCGGCCGCACGCCGTCGGTTCGCGGCATGGTGGTGCACGGTGCTGCGCGGGGGCGCGAGCTCGGCTTCCCCACGGCGAACCTCTCGCCCGAGTCGGAGGGCCTGATCCCGGCCGACGGGGTGTACGCGGGCTGGCTCACCGACCTCAGCGAGGAGGGGCGGCGCTACCCGGCCGCGATCTCCGTCGGCAGCAACCCGACCTTCGCCGGCGTGCCGCCGAAGCAGGTCGAGGCCTACGTGCTCGACGAAGAGCTGGATCTCTACGACCACGTGGTGGACGTGTCGTTCGTGGCGCGCATCCGCGGTCAGGTGCGATTCACCGGCATCGAACCTCTCATCACGCAGATGAATCAGGATGTCGCGGGCGTTCGGGCCCTGTTGAGTGACGCCCCCTAGGGGCGGGGGAGCGGGCGCAGCAGTGCGTCCGCTCTGGCGCGGCCGGGTGCTCGCGCTCCTGGCCATCGTCTTCGTGGCCCTGAACCTGCGCACCGCCGTCGCCGCGCTGTCGCCCATCTTCGACGAGATCTCGGCCGACATCCCGCTCGGCAGTGTGGGGATCGGCCTGCTCGGCATGCTGCCGCCCGTCTGCTTCGCCGTGGTGGGCCTGTTCGCTCCGGCCCTGCACCGCCGGTTCGGTCTGGAGCGCGTGGTCATCGGCGCCCTCACGGCGATCCTGCTCGGCCAGCTCGCTCGCGGGGCATCCGGGTCGTATCTCGTGCTCGTTCTGGCCAGCACGCTGACCTTCGCCGGGATGGGCGTGGCGAACGTGCTGCTGCCGCCGCTCGTGAAGCGTTACTTCCCCGACCGGATCGGGCTCGTCACTTCGCTCTACGCGACGGTGATGGCGCTCGGCGCCTCGGTGCCCGCTCTCATCGCCGTGCAGGTGAGCGACTCCGCGGGCTGGCGGGTCTCGGTGGGCATGTGGTCGGTGCTCGCGGTGCTGGCGCTCCTGCCCCTGGTGCTGCTGAGCGCGCGCGAACGTCGGGTGCGACGCGCGGAGCGGCAGGAAGCGGTCGAGAGGCGTGCCTCCGCGGAGGAGCCGGCGGCCGTGGACGTCCCGACCCCGGCCGTCTTCGGGCTCGTCTGGCGCTCGCCCATCGCCTGGTCGCTCATGCTCGTGTTCGGGGTGACGGCGCTGAACTCCTACGCCCTGTTCGCCTGGCTGCCCGAGATCCTGCTCGACGTCTCGACCGTCAGCCAGGAGCAGTCCGGCGCCCTGCTCTCGCTCTTCGCCGTGATGGGTCTGCCGGCCGCCTTGCTGGTGCCGATCCTGGCGGCGCGGATGCGCAATGTCTATCCCCTGATGGCCGCCGGCGCGATCTTCGACATCGTCGGCTACGGCGGACTGCTGCTGGCGCCCGACGCCGTGACCTGGCTCTGGGTGGCCCTCGTCGGCCTCGGCGGGATGCTCTTTCCGCTGTGTCTCGTGCTGATCAACCTGCGCACCCGCACACACGAGGGTGCCGTCGCCCTGAGCTCCTTCGTGCAGAGCTTCGGCTACGGGCTGGGAGCGCTCGGGCCGCTGCTGCTCGGGGTGCTGCACGAGGCATCCGGAGGCTGGACGGTTCCTCTGCTCTTCCTGCTCGCGACCGCCCTCACCTTCGCGATCTGCGGCATTGTGGTCTCGAAGCCCCGCATGCTCGAAGACCAGTGGCACAATTGATCGATGCGCTCGGCACGAGACCGTGCAGCGCAGGCAACGACGAGAGAAGTACGGAGACGTCGTGACGATAGAACGAGCGGTCAGTCCCGCCCAGCGCGCCATTCAGGTGCTGGGAGACGACCTCACCGAGACAACCCTGAAGCGCTACCTCGAAGGCATCCCGGGCATCGACGCCGTGGGCCTCGAGCAGCGGGCGGCCGGCCTCGGCACGCGGTCGATCAAGACCACGTCGAAGGCCTGGGCCCTCGACAGGATCATCGAGTTGATCGACCTCACCACCCTGGAGGGCGCCGACACGCCCGGCAAGGTGCGGTCGTTGGTGGCCAAGGCGCTGCTGCCCGATCCCTCCGACCTCAGCACCCCCCGGGTCGCCGCGGTCTGCGTCTACGGCGACATGGTGCCCTACGCCGTCGAGGCGCTCGGCGCCGCCCACTCGGCGGGAACGGACGAGGGCGTCAACGTGGCCGCCGTCGCCACCGCCTTCCCCTCGGGTCGCGCCTCGCTGGCCGTGAAGCTCGCCGACACCGCGGATGCCGTGGCCGCGGGCGCCGACGAGATCGACATGGTGATCGATCGCGGCGCGTTCCTGTCGGGCCGCTTCGGTCAGGTCTTCGACGAGATCGTGGCGGTCAAAGAGGCCTGCCGCCGCGCGGACGGCTCCTACGCCCACCTCAAGGTCATCCTCGAGACTGGAGAGCTGAACACCTACGACAACGTGCGGCGCGCGTCGTGGCTGGCGATTCTGGCCGGCGGCGACTTCATCAAGACCTCCACCGGAAAGGTCGCCCCGGCGGCCACCCTGCCGGTGACGCTCTCGATGCTCGAAGTGGTGCGCGACTGGCACCGCCTCACCGGCGAGAAGATCGGCGTGAAGCCGGCCGGCGGCATCCGCTCGTCGAAAGACGCCATCAAGTACGTGGTGACCGTGGCCGAGACCGTGGGCGAGGAGTGGCTGCAGCCGCACCTGTTCCGCTTCGGTGCGTCGAGTCTGCTGAACGACGTCCTGCTCCAGCGGCAGAAGATGAAGTCCGGGCACTACTCCGGCGCCGACTACGTGACGATCGACTAGGACCTGACATGACATTCCTCGAATACGCACCGGCGCCCGAGTCGACCGCGATCCTGAATCTGAAGCCCGAATACGGCCTGTTCATCGGCAACGAGTTCGTGGCAGCGGAGGGGGAGTCGTTCTCGACCATCTCGCCCGCCACGGAGAAGGAGATCGCCCGTGTGGCGAACGCGAGCGCGGCCGACGTCGATCGCGCCGTGGCCGCCGCCCGCAAGGCCTACGACAAGACCTGGTCGAAGTTGTCGGGGCGGGACCGCGGAAAGTACCTGTTCCGGATCGCCCGTCTGGTGCAGGAGCGTGCCCGTGAGCTGGCCGTGGCCGAATCGCTCGACAACGGCAAGCCCATCAAGGAGAGTCGCGACGTCGACGTTCCGCTCGTGGCCGCCTGGTTCTTCTACTACGCCGGCTGGGCCGACAAGCTCGACTACGCCGGCCTCGGTGGGAACCCCCGTTCGCTCGGGGTGGCCGCCCAGGTCATCCCGTGGAACTTCCCGCTGCTCATGCTGGCCTGGAAGATCGCCCCGGCTCTGGCGGCCGGAAACACCGTGGTGCTGAAGCCCGCCGAGACCACGCCGCTGACCGCGCTGCTCTTCGCCGAGATCGTGCAGCAGGCCGACCTGCCGGCGGGAGTGGTGAACATCATCACCGGTGCCGGTGAGACCGGGCGCGCGCTCGTGAACCACCCGGATGTCGACAAGGTCGCCTTCACCGGATCGACCGAGGTCGGCCGGCAGATCGCCCGCTCCACCGCGGGATCGGGCAAAAAGGTCACGCTCGAACTCGGCGGCAAGGCCGCGAACATCGTGTTCGACGACGCACCGATCGACCAGGCCGTCGAGGGCATCGTCAACGGCATCTTCTTCAACCAGGGGCATGTCTGCTGTGCGGGATCACGCCTGCTGGTGCAGGAGAACATCCACGACGACGTCGTCGAGCGGCTGAAGAACCGGCTCTCGACGCTGCGGCTCGGCGATCCGCTCGACAAGAACACCGACATCGGGGCGATCAACAGCGCCGAGCAACTGCAGCGCATCCGCGAGCTCTCCGACATCGGCGAGGCCGAAGGAGCCGAGCGCTGGACGGCGGAATGCGCCATCCCCGAGAACGGGTTCTGGTTCGCGCCGACGATCTTCGACAACGTGTCGACCTCGTCGCGCATCGCGAGGGAGGAGATCTTCGGTCCGGTGCTCTCCGTGCTCACCTTCCGCACACCGGCCGAGGCCATCGCGAAGGCCAACAACACGCCGTACGGCCTGTCGGCCGGCATCTGGAGCGACAAGGGCAGCCGCATCCTCGCCGTGGCCGACAAGCTCCGCGCCGGCGTGATCTGGGCCAACACCTTCAACCGCTTCGACCCGGCGTCGCCCTTCGGCGGCTACAAGGAGTCGGGCTACGGCCGCGAGGGCGGCCGGCACGGTCTCGCCGCATACCTGAAAGGCGCGAAATGACGCACATCGCGGTTCCCAAGACCTACAAGCTGTTCATCGGTGGCGCGTTCCCGCGCAGTGAATCGGGTCGCACCTACGAGGTCGCGACGCCGAAGGGCGTCTTCCTCGCCAACGCGGCCAAGGCCTCGCGGAAGGATGCGCGCGATGCCGTCGTGGCCGCCCGAGGCGCCGTCTCGGGCTGGGCCGGCGCCACCGCCTACAACCGCGGGCAGGTGCTCTACCGGGTGGCCGAGGTGCTCGAGGGTCGGCGCGCCCAGTTCGAAGACGAGATCGTGCGCCAGGAGGGCGTATCGGCCTCCGCTGCACGCGCCCAGGTCGACGAGGCGATCGACCGCTGGGTCTGGTACGCCGGGTGGACCGACAAGTTCACGCAGGTCGTGGGCAACGCGAATCCGGTGGCCGGTCCGTACTTCAACCTCACGGTGCCCGAGCCGACGGGTGTCGTCGCCATCGTCGCGCCCCAGGACTCGTCGCTGCTCGGCCTCGTGAGCGCCGTCGCGCCCGCGCTGGTGTCGGGCAACGCGGTTGTCGTGGTTGCCAGCGAGACGTTCCCGCTCTCATCCATCACCCTCGCGGAGGTGCTCGCCACGAGCGACCTGCCGAAGGGCGTCGTGAACGTGCTCACCGGGTCGCCGGCCGAGATCGCACCGTGGCTCGCGTCGCACGCCGACGTGAACGCGCTCGACCTGGTGGGCGCCGGAGCGCTCGACTGGATCGACCTCGAGATCGCCGCCGCCGACACCCTGAAGCGCGTCTACCCGCCCGAGAACGGCCCGGATGCCGCGGCGCCCGCGCTGTCGCGCATCACCGCATTCACCGAAACGAAGACGGTCTGGCACACCAAAGCCCTGATCTGACTGTGCCGCCCCAGTGGTACGCGCAACGAGTCGCCAAAACACGCCGCTACCGGCCCACGCATACCGACCGTTCTTGGCGAATGAATGCCGTGAAGGCGAGCGGGTAAACTGTGAGGATCTTCAGCGGGAGGCTCAGATGACGACCGGAAAAGCGAAGACGGTGTTCGTGGGTGACAGTCTCACCGAGGGCGGGCGCTGGCAGGAGTGGTTCCCCGAGGTCGAGGCGATCAATCTCGGCATCGCGGCCGACACCACCGAGGGGCTGATCGACCGCCTCGACGAGGTGGCCGCGCACGACCCCGACACCGTGGTGCTGCTCATCGGCACCAATGACGTCGCCAACCGCCGCGCGGTGGAGCAGGTGGTGCGCAACATCGAGACCATCCTGGTGGAGTTGCGCGCGGCATTGCCGGATGCGCGCATCCTGGTGCAGTCGGTGCTGCCGCGCGGGCGGGAGTACGCCGAGTTCGTGAAGGAGATCAACCGCCACGTCTGGCAGTTCGCCGCCACCGTGAAGGCGCACTATCTCGACCTCTGGCCGGTGATGGCGCTCGACGACGGCGAACTGAACCCCGCTTACACGACCGACCGTCTGCACCTCAACGACGCGGGCTACGAGGCCTGGCTCTCCGAGCTGGTGCCCGCCCTCGAGCGTGTGCACGATCTCCCACCGTCGAGCCGCCCGATCCGCCTCCCCGAACTCGGCAAGGTCGATTAGCGACAGCGGTACAGGGGGGCCAGCGGCGCGTCAGAGGCGGGCGATCAGGCCTTCGTAGAAGCGGATGCCGGTGAAGAAGGTCTGCACGTGCATCCGCTCGTTCTTGGCGTGCAGGGTGCCGCGCTCCTCGGCCGACATCTCGAAGGGGCTGAAGCGGTAGACCGTGCGGCTGACCCGCGAGAACTGGCGGGAGTCGGTGGCGCTGGTCTGCACGTACGGCGTGACCACGGCCGTCGGGTAGGCCGCGGTGATCGACTCCGCGAGCAGATTCCACTCCGGCCCGTCCATCCGTGACACGGGCGCCGGATCGTTGGCGCTGAGGATCTCGACCCGCACCAGCGGATCGGCGATGGCGCGTTCGAGCTGCCGCCGGGTCTGCTCGACGGTCGAGCCGATCGCGATCCGCACGTTCAGCACCGCCTGCGCGCGTTCGGCCAGGGCGTTCGCCGCGAGTCCGGCGGAGAGCTGCGTCACCGCGACCGTGGTGCGCACGATCGCGGCGGTCTCGTCGCTCATGCGGGCGAACACGGCCACGAGGAGGGGCCGGAACAGGTTCGCGCGGGTGAACACGAACTTGAGCGGCCCCCGGCCGTGAGCGCCCACGGTCCGGATCATCCGCTCCGTGACCGCGTTGAGCCGCGCCCGGAAGGGCCGATCCGTCACCCGCACGATCGCCCGCGCGAGTCGGGCCGTCGCCGTGAGGCGCGGGGGAGTCGACGCGTGACCGCCCTGCTGTTCCACAGTGAGGGTGAAGCTCGTGGTGCCCTTCTCGCTGACCCCGACCACGGCGATCGGCACGTCGACGGTGGGGAACAGCTTCTCCACCACCGCACCTCCCTCGTCGAGCACGAACCCGACCGTCACCCCACGCTCTCGCAGCAGCGCGACCACGGCCTCGGCACCGGTGCCGGCGGTCTCCTCGTCGTGCCCGAACAGGAGGTAGACATCGTGTCGCGGCGTGAAGCCCGCGGCCGCGGCGCTCTCGGCCGCCTCGAGGATGGTGGTGGCCGATCCCTTGTTGTCGAGCGTTCCGCGCCCCCAGAGCACGCGATCGGCACCCTCGCCGGAGACCTCGGCGGCGAAGGGCGGATGCGTCCAACCCTCGTCGGTGGCCGGCACCACGTCGTAGTGCGCCATGAGCACGGCTGCCGCCCCGGGCTCCTGGCCCACCCAGCGGTAGAGCAGGGTGTGGCCGGCCACGACCTCGCGGGAGAGGACTCGATGAATCGCCGGGTACAGGCGTTCGAGAGCCGCCGCGAAGGCGTCGAAGGGCGACCAGTCGGCGGATGCCTCGGTGTTCTCACCGATACCCGTGGCGAGCGGTGACACGGTGGGGATGCGGATCAGCTCGCGGAGGCGGGCGAGCGCGTCGGCGTCTCGGGGGTCGTCGCTGATCACGAGAACAGTCTAGGGATGAGCGGCCCGGACGGCCCGCGACGTGGATGGTGCCGATGGCGCGGCGGCGTCCGGCACCGGCGGCCGGCCGCCGACGTGCGTCACGGCCAGTGCCGCGCCGGCGACTCCGGCGCGCGCGGCCGCCTCGAGCCGGGGGGCGTCCATCGCGTCGGCGGTCATCGCTCCGGAGCGCAGCAGCGAATCCACGAACCCCGCCCCGAACGCGTCGCCCGCGCCGGTGGTGTCGACGGGGGCGACGGGGACGGCCGCCACGTGCACCCGCGTCGAGCCGTCGACCGGGCCCGGGGCGCCGGATGAGCGCGCTGCATCGCCGTGGGGTCGAGCGGGGGCCGGGGCGCGGCTGGCCACGAGGGCGCCCGCCCGCCCGAGCGTCAACGCCACGATCTCGTGCCGTTCGAGCAGGGCGGTCACCACGTCGTCGGGGTCGTGGGCGCCCGTCAGCGCCCGGCCCTCGTCGAGGTTCGGCAGTACGACCGTGGCTCCCGCCATGGCCGCGAGGAGACTCCCGGCGCCGTGGGTGGCGATGAAGCCGGCCGATCCGGGGTTCACCGACACCGAGACACCGGCGGCGCGCGCCTCCTGCACCAGCGCGGCGAAGGCGTGCGTCGCATCCGGGGCGCCGTGGCGGAAGACGGAGTAGCCCGTGAAATGCAGGTGGCCCCCGGTGCGGAAGAGCGCCCGGTCGACGTCGGCCGGTGAGGTCAGGGCGTTCGCACCGCGCTCGGTGAGCATCGTGCGGGTGCGGTCGGGCTGCAGGATGACGACGATGGTGCCCGTGGGCAGGTCGGCGCCGGCGAGGTGGGGAGTGACGCCGTGCTGCCGCAGCAGGTTTTCGTGGCGGGCGACGTCGTCGACGTTGACGTGCCCGGCGAAGTCGACGCGGCAGCCGAGGTGCGCGAACCAGGCTGCCGCGTTCGCCGCCGACCCGCCCGCCTGCCGCTCGATGCGTGCCGTGGTGTCGGTGTCGGCGCGGATGGCGCCCGACGGCGTCACGATCAGGTCGTCGAAGACGTCTCCGAACACGCAGACGTGCGGGGCAGCGGCGTGCGGGGCGGCGCCGCGCGGATCAGTCATCCGCCGAGGCGTTCAGGGCACTCCAGGCGATCGCGATCTCGGCGGCGAGCCGCACGTTGTTGCGGGCGATGTCGAGGTTCACCTCGAGGCTCTTGCCACCCGACGCCTCCACGATGAAGCCCAGCAGGAACGGCGTGACCGCCTTGCCGGTGACGCCGGCGGCGTCGGCGGCGGCGAACGCCGTGGCCAGGATGCGGTCATGCTCCACCGGATCCCACTGCTCGTCGACCGGGATCGGGTTCGCCACCACGATGCCCTGCCCGTGGCCCAGCTCGTCCTGTCCGCGCATGACGCGGGCGATCTCGGCCGCGTCATCGACCTGCCAGTCGAGGGTGTGGCCCGAAGCGCGCAACCAGAAGCTCGGGAAGTCGGTGGTGCGATAGCCCACCACGGGCACGCTGAGGGTCTCCAGCCGTTCCAGGGTGGCCGGGATGTCGAGCACCGACTTCACCCCCGCGGAGACCACGGTGACGCCGGAGAGGGCCAGCGAGCTGAGGTCGGCCGATTCGTCGAACGACTCCGACGCGCCGCGATGCACCCCGCCGAGCCCGCCGGTGGCGAACACCCGCACCCCGGCCCGCCCTGCGAGGTAGGCCGTGGCCGCGACCGTGGTCGCACCGCTGGCGCCCTTGGCCGCGAGGATCGGGAGGTCGCGCACGCTGGCCTTGGCCATGTCGTCGCCCGCGATGCGCTGCACGCCCTCCTCGTCGAGGCCGATGCGCGGCACTCCGTCGAGCACCGCGATGGTGGCCGGCACGACACCGGCCGAGCGCAGGATCTCCTCGAACTCCTGCGCGGCCGCGAGATTACGCGGACGGGGGAGACCGTGCGAGATGATCGTGGACTCCAGGGCCACGACGGGGCGGCCCTCGTCGAGGGCGTCGGCCACCTCGGCGGCGACCAGGAACGGATGCGTACCGCGGCTCATCGATCGACCGTGCTCAGTGGAGCCGGGCCTTCAGAGCGGCGACCGGGTCGGCCGAGGTCAGCACGCCCGGACCGAAGCGGAGCATGGTGATGGTGTGCGAGACGGGGCCGGCTCCGGCGCTGAGGCGGGTGGCGACGGTGGCGCGCTCCCAGATCAGGATGGCCTCCTGCGCCAGCTGCACGGTGAGGCCGAGCGGCTGCGTGTTGCCGGAGCGCACATCCGGGAGCGAGTAGCCGCCGAGTGCCGCGAGTGTCGCATAGACCTCGGAGACCTCCTTCTGCGGCAGCGGAACGGCGCCCTGACCGGCGAAGACGGCGACGAACAGGCGAGCGGCCAGCTCCTCGGGATCGGCGGTCCAGAGCCCCTCCGGGCCGGCGAACTGAGGGCCAGGGGTTCCGGTGGGAAGTGTCATGAGTTCACCATATCGAGCGCCGCGTAGGATTGGCGAGACATGAGCAATCGATACGCCACCCCGGCTTTCACGCGCCCGGCACTCGCTCCCGGAATCCTCGGGGCCATCGCGCTCCTGGCGTTCATCGCCGTCGTGGGCGACCCGGGCTGGTTCACCATCGCCCGCTACGTCGTGAGCATCCTGGCCCTCATCATGTGCTGGTTCGCCTTTCAGGCGAAGCAATGGTGGTGGATCCCGTTCCTCCTCGCGGTGGCCGTGCTGTGGAACCCGGTGCTGCCGATCGACCTGCCCGTGTTCGTCTGGCAGATCGCGCACATCCTCGGCGCGGCCCTGTTCGTCGCAAGTGGCCTGTTCATCAAGGTCCATCGCGTAGACTGAGAGGACGACGGGGAATCCCGCTCTTCGTGCCGACCGCGACCTATGTCGCGTTGCTCGGCCCAGGCCCCCGTTTCGAACTGCCCGCACGTCAGAAGCGGCACCGTTCCGGTGCCGACCGATCGACTGGCCGCGTGGCCTCCGGCGAAGACGAGGCCCCGCCCTTACTCCACAGGAGAACGATGTCAAGGTCCGGCGCACGCCGAACACGCAGTGCAGACAACACTGGTCTCATTCCGATCCTCGCCCGCAAGGTGCGCGAGGTCGAAGCCGCCGCGCAGCGGGGCAAGGTCGCTCCGGCGAACCGCACCAAGTTCCTCGTGGTGGCGCTGTTGATGCGCGAGGAGCGCGCCACGATCAAGACGGATGCCGCGTTGAGCGACTCCGAGCGCGCCGAGCAGTTGAAGCGGCTCGACGGCATCGCCTCGATCCTCGCCCGCACCGCCGCACGCGACACCTCGCTGATCGCGCTGCTCGAGAACGACGCGGCCCTCTCGCCCGCTGCGAAGAAGCTGCGCCGCGAATACCTGGAGGACGCCGGATACGACGTTCCCGACGAGGAGCCCGAAGCACCCCGCCCGGTCGCCACGGTCGTGCCGCCCGAACTCGCTGAGCGCCAGGTGGTGCCCCTCTCGGTGAAGTCACGCCAGCTCGCGAACCCCTTCATGGCGCCCGACCTCACGCCCGCGAAGCCGCACGGCGTGGGGCGGCTGTCGAACTGGGAGCTGCTCGGCCCGCTCTACCGTGCCTTCGAATACGGCGCCGGCGGGCAGGCCGCCAGCATGGAGCTGCCCGAAGCACCCACGATCGATCGTCTCTCGCCTCCCGGGCACGAGCTGATGGTGCACCAGTCCCGATTCCTGCAGAGCGTGCAGGCCGGGCACCGCACGTTCCTGCTGGCCGACGAGCCCGGTCTCGGAAAGACGGCGCAGTCGCTGCTGGCCGCATCCGTCGCCGACGCCTATCCGTTGCTCGCCGTGGTGCCGAACGTGGTGAAGATGAACTGGGCGCGCGAGGTCGAGATCTGGACCCCGCACCGCCGCGCCACCGTGGTGCACGGCGACGGCGACACCCTCGACGCGTTCGCCGACGTGGTGATCGTCAACTACGAAGTGCTCGACCGTCACCTCTCCTGGCTCGGCACGCTCGGCTTCCGCGGCATGGTGGTCGACGAGGCCCACTTCATTAAGAACCTGTCGTCGCTGCGCTCGCGCAACGTGCTCGCGCTGGCCGACCGCATCCGTCGCACCGCCCCGGGCGGCAATCCGCTGATGATGGCCCTCACCGGCACCCCGCTGATCAACGACGTCGACGACTTCCGCGCCATCTGGCAGTTCCTCGGCTGGATCGACGGCACGAAGCCGACGCCGGTGCTGATGGAGCGGCTCGAAGAGGTGGGCCTGACGCCCGCCGACGCCGGGTTCTTCACCGAGGCTCGCGAGGCCGTGATCGACATGGGGATCGTGCGACGGCGGAAGATCGACGTGGCCGCCGACCTTCCCGCCAAGCGCATCGTCGACCTCCCGGTGGAGCTCGACGACGACCTCGGCCGCTCCATCCGCGAGGCCGAGCGCGAGCTCGGCGCCCGCCTGGTGACGCGCTACCGCCGGCTCATCGCAGCGCGGGCGAACGCACGCGGCGACGACGTCGACGACATCCCCGACGACGACCTCATGCGCCTGGTGGCCCGACAGGAGCTCGAAGACACACAGGCCACCGAACAGGGTCTCAACGTGTTCACCATGGTGCGGCAGATCGGAACGGCGAAGGCCGGCCTCGCCGCCGACTACGCCGCCCAGCTGGCGCGTTCCGTGGGCAAGGTCGTGTTCTTCGCGAAGCACATCGACGTGATGGATGCGGCCGAAGACCTGTTCGCGCGACGGGAGCTCAAGACGGTGTCGATCCGCGGCGACCAGTCGGCGGTGCTGCGCCAGCGCGAGATCGACGCCTTCAACAACGACCCCGAGGTGTCCGTGGCGGTGTGTTCGCTCACCGCGGCAGGTGTGGGGCTCAACCTCCAGGCCGCGTCGAACGTCGTGCTCGCCGAGCTGTCGTGGACGGCGGCGGAGCAGACCCAGGCGATCGACCGCGTGCACCGCATCGGGCAGGAGGAGCCGGTGACGGCGTGGCGGATCATCGCCGCGCAGACCATCGACACCCGCATCGCCGAGCTCATCGACTCGAAGCAAGGACTCGCGGCCCGGGCCCTCGACGGCTCGGACGAAGAGGTCGGGTCGTCGGACAGCGTGCAGCTGGATGCGCTCGTGTCCCTGCTGCGCTCCGCACTCACGGAGTAGGCGCCGAACAGATCTTGACTCATGACGTCGCAGACGTCACTCTCGGGAGGAGAGCCTGCCACGGCCCCGTCTCAGGAGGAGGGATGACCATGAGTGACGACGATGTCGCACGGGCGAAGAACGGTGTCAAGGTCGAGCTGCTGACCTCCGTCGATCTCGGTCCCGATTTCCCGGGTCTGGGCGGGCGAGAGCTCCGGATGCGCAGGGTGACTCTCGAGCCCGGCGCGGTCTTCGGCCCGGTTCACGACCACAAGGGCAGACCGGGGACGGTCTACGTGTTGCAGGGAACCATCACCGACCATCGAGACGGGATCGCGACGGAATACGGGCCGGGCGTGGGATGGCCCGAAGACCGGGACACCGTCCACTGGCTGGAGAACCGGGGGAGCGTTCCGGCGGTTGAGATCTCGGTCGACATCGCCGGCGACGAGTAGGCGGATTCGAGCCCGGCCGGAGCGGTGGCCGGGCTCCTCACGGCCGTCAGGCCGACGCGCGACCGAGCACGTCGAGCATCCAGGCGTACTCCTCCGCGATCTCCTTCCAGCGCTCGTAGCGGCCGCTGACGCCACCGTGGCCGGCCGACATCTCGGTGCGGAGGAGTACGGGAGCACCGACCGTGCGGAGGCGTGCCGTCCATTTCGCGGGTTCGACGTAGAGCACGCGGGTGTCGTTGAGGCTCGTGACCGCCAGGATGCGCGGATACTGCTGCTGCACGACGTTCTCGTAGGGGGAGTACGACTTCATGTAGGCGTACACCTCGGGGTCGTGCAGCGGGTCGCCCCACTCGTCCCACTCGATCACCGTCAGCGGGAGCGACGGGTCGAGGATGGAGGTCAGGGCATCGACGAACGGCACCTGAGCCAGGATGCCGGCGAACAGGTGCGGCGCCAGGTTCGCCACCGCGCCCATCAGCAGCCCGCCTGCGCTGCCGCCCTGAGCCACCAGTTGCGACGGTGAGGTGAGGCCGAGTTCGATGACCCGTTCCGCCGCCGCGACGAAATCGGTGAACGTGTTCTTCTTGCTGAGCGTCTTGCCGTTCTCATACCAGTGCCGCCCGAGCTCGCCGCCGCCGCGCACGTGCGCGATCGCGAACACCACGCCGCGGTCGAGCAGCGACAGCCGCGCCACCGAGAAGCCCGGGTCGATCGACGCCTCGTAGGAGCCGTAACCATAGAGCACGAAGGGCGCGGGGGAGCCGGCATCCAGAACCCCCGCCCGGGCGACGATCGAGAGCGGCACCTGCGTGCCGTCGGCCGCCGTCGCCCATTCGCGCCGCTGCACGTAGTCGGCCGGATCGTAGCCGCCGAGCACCGGATGCTGCTTCAGCAGTGTCGAGACGCCGGTCGTCACGTCGTAGTCGAACACCGATGACGGCGTGACGAAGGAGGTGAAGCCGTAGCGCACCGTCGGCTGCAGCCACTCCGGGTTGCCCGAGGTGCCCACCGAGAACAACGGCTCGTCGAACGCGATCTCGACCAAGGCCGAGCCGTCGATCTCCGGAGCATCGGGGGCCAGTGGCAGCACGCCGATGCGGGTCAGGCCATCACGCCGGTAGTCGACCGTGAGGTGTGCGGCGAAGGCCTCCACCTCTTCCAGACGCACGGCGGGATCGTGCGCGAACACGGTGTGCCAGCCGGCGCGGTCGAGCGGATGCGCCGGGTCGACGTCGATCAGCTCGAAGTTCTCCGCGCCGTCGTTGTGCAGGATGAGGAGGCGGTCGCGGCCGCCCACCACCGCGTGCTCGACGGAGTACTCGACACCCTCGCGCCGCGGCCAGACCACCTCGAACGTGGCATCGGGATCGCTGGTGTCGAGCAGCAGCACCTCGCTGGTGATCTTCGATCCGATCGCGATCTCGAGGTATTTCTTGCTGCGGGTGAGTCCCACGCCCACCCAGTAGCGCTCGTCGGGCTCGGTGAACACCTGCACGTCGGGCTCGGTGCCGCCCACGACGTGCCGCCAGATGGTGTCGGGGCGCCAGGCGTCGTCGACGGTGGGGTAGTAGACGCTGCCGCCGTCGCCCGAGAACACGGCGCCCGGGAAGGTGTCGGCGATCACGTCGGGCAGGTCTTCACCCGTGCGGAGATCGCGGATGCGCAGCGTGTAGCGCTCGTCGCCCAGCACGTCGACGGCGTAGGCCAGGAAGTCGCCGTCGGGGCTGACGTCGAAGGAGCCGAGCGAATAGAAGTCGTGGCCGTCGGCCTCGGCGTTGTCGTCGAGCACGACCTGCTCTCCGTCGATGGGGGTGCCCGCTTCCACGGCCGGGGGAGTCCAGTCGTCGTCGCCGGAGATCGGCGCGCGGCAGTGCACGCCGTACTGGGAGCCCTCGGCGGTGCGGGTGTAATACCAGTACCGCCCGTCGCGCACCGGCACCGAGAGGTCGGTCTCGAGCGTGCGCGCCTTGATCTCGTCGAAGATGCGCTGACGCAGCTCCGCGAGGTGCGCGGTCGCCTCATCGGTGTACGCGTTCTCCGCCTCGAGGTAGCGAAGCGTCTCCGGATTCTCCTTTTCGCGCAGCCATTCGTAGTCGTCGACGACCACGTCGCCGTGGTGCGAGCGTTCGAGCGGGAACTTGGGGGCGACGGGAGGGAGAGCATCCATTCCTCCAGCGTAGAGCGATCCCGAGTTGACCTCGACGGGGGCGGATGCGATTATCGTGACGGCTCCTGTTCGGGCCACCCGACGTGCATGAACTCCCGATGAATTCTCGTCTTGCGCGCCGCAGGCATCAACGGCTGGAGAGGCACGGGTGGATCTGACCGTCATCGTCGTGCTGGTCGTCGTTCTGGCCCTGTTCTTCGACTTCACCAACGGCTTCCACGACACGGCGAACGCCATGGCGACGCCGATCGCCACCGGGGCGCTGAAGCCCAAGGTGGCCGTGGGCCTCGCGGCCGCGTTGAACCTCGTGGGTGCGTTCCTCAGCACGGAGGTGGCCCGGACCATCTCCAACGGGCTGATCAAAGAGGGCGACGGCGGGGTGCAGATCCTGCCCGAGATGATCTTCGCCGGATTGATCGGCGCCATCGTCTGGAACCTCGTGACCTGGCTGTTCGGCCTGCCCTCGAGCTCGTCGCACGCCCTCTTCGGCGGCCTGATCGGTGCTGCCATCGTCGGCGCCGGATTCGGAGTGGTCGACTACAGCGTGCTGGTGAGCAAGGTCATCCTGCCCGCTCTGATCGCCCCGGTGGTGGCCGGGGTGGTGGCGTTCACGGCCACCCGGTTGGCCTACGCCATCACCCGGATGCCCGCCTCCAGCGCCCAATCGGGCGTGCGCGGGCGGTTCCGCTACGGCCAGATCTTCTCCTCCTCGCTCGTGGCCCTCGCGCACGGCACGAACGACGCCCAGAAGACCATGGGGGTCATCACCCTGATGCTCATCTCGGCGGGCCTGCAGGACTCCGGAACCGGGCCGCAGATCTGGGTGATCGTCACCTGCGCCGTCGCGATCGCCCTCGGCACCTACATGGGCGGCTGGCGCATCATCCGCACCCTCGGCGCCGGACTCACCGACGTGAAGCCGGCACAGGGGTTCGCCGCCGAGACGAGCACCGCCGCCACGATCCTGGCCTCCAGCCACCTCGGATTCGCCCTCTCCACCACGCAGGTGGCCTCGGGTTCGGTGATCGGCTCGGGTCTCGGGCGCAAGGGCTCCTCGGTGCGTTGGCGCACGGCCGGGCGCATCGGCCTCGGCTGGGCGATGACCCTTCCGGCCTCGGCCGTCGTGGGAGCCCTGGCGGCTTTCGTCGCCACCATCGGCACCGCGGGCATCATCATCGACCTGGGGGTGGGGCTCGCCGTCATCGTCACGATCTTCCTGCTCTCCCGCCGCAACCGGGTCGACTCGAACAACGCCATCAGCGAGGTCGACGCCGCGTCGATCGCGGTGCGGAGCCCGAAGGCGACGCGTCGCAAGAGAAGGGTGGCCGGATGATCGAGTGGGGTTCGTTCCTGGCGGTCGCCATTGCATCGCTGGTCTCCACCGCCGTCGTGGTGAGCCTGTATTCGTTCGGGCTGCGCTTTCGCGGGCTCACGCATCCGGACGCCCGCACCGGTGAGCAGGTGCGGCCCGCCTACGCGACCGTGCTGTCGTATCTCTGCTTCGGACTGAGTGCCTGTGCCGTGCTCTACGGCATCTATCTGATCGTGCCGTTCTTCCACGGGTAGCCCGCACGCTCCTACGATGGGCACATGACTCTGGAGTCCACCGCCGGTTCCGCCACCGATCCCGCCGACCGCGCTGCCGTGCCCGTGGCCGCGATCGTGCCCGCGCTCCGCAGCGCCTTCGACCGCGGGGTCACCCGCTCGCTGCGCTGGCGCACCGAGCAGCTCACCGCTTTGAAGCGGATGCTCGTGGAGCGCTCGGCCGAGTTGGAAGACGCGCTCTTCCTCGACCTCGGCAAGAACCCCGCCGAGTCGCAGCTGACCGAGATCGGCATCGTGCTCGCGGAGATCGATCACACGCTCGCGCACCTGCACCGGTGGCTGCGACCGCGACGGGTGGCTGTGCCGCTCGCGATCGCGCCGGCCTCCGCGTCGACGCTGCTCGAACCGCTCGGGGTGGTGCTCGTGATCGCACCGTGGAACTATCCCGTGCAGCTGCTGCTCGCCCCCGTGGTCGGGGCGCTGGCCGCGGGCAACGCCGTGCTGCTGAAGCCGAGCGAGCTGGCACCCGCCATTTCGGCGCTGCTGGCGGCCCTCGTGCCCGAGTACCTCGATCCGCGTGCCGTGGCCGTGGTGGAAGGCGGTGTGACCGAGACCACCGAGTTGCTCGCCGAGCGATTCGACCACATCTTCTACACCGGCAACGGAACCGTGGGCCGGATCGTGATGTCCGCGGCGGCGAAGCACCTGACGCCCGTGACCCTGGAACTCGGCGGCAAGTCGCCGGTGTACGTCGACGACACGGTCGACCTGGCCGCCACGGCGCGCCGGATCGTCTGGGGCAAATTCCTGAACGCCGGCCAGACCTGCGTGGCGCCCGATTATCTGCTCGCCACGGCCGGGGTGTCGGCAGCGCTCACGCCGCACCTGATCGAGGCGATCGGCGAGCTGTACGACGGCGACCCGCGATCGAGTTCCAGCTATGGCCGGATCGTGAACGACCACCACTTCGCGCGGCTCACCGGTCTGCTGGAGGGGGAGCGCGTGCTCGCGGGCGGCCGCTCCGACGAGCGCACGCGCTACGTCGCACCGACGCTGCTCGGCGGCGTCGCTCGCGACGCCCCGGTGATGCAGCAGGAGATCTTCGGTCCGATCCTGCCGATGGTGCAGGTGTCGGGCCTCGACGAGGCGATCGAGGTCATCCGCGCGGGCGACAAGCCGCTCGCGCTCTACGCCTTCACGAACTCGAAGACCGCGGCGCGGCGCATCCTCACCGAGACCTCGTCGGGCGCCGTCGGCTTCGGCATCCCCGCGGCCCACCTCAGCGTCTCCGGCCTGCCCTTCGGCGGCGTGGGGGAGAGCGGGATGGGGCGTTACCACGGGCGGCGCAGCGTCGAGACCTTCAGCCATGAGAAGGCCGTGCTGCGGAAACCCCTCACTCCCGACACGATGAAGCTGGTGTATCCGCCGTTCACGGAGCGCAAAGACGGATTCATCCGGGGTCTGCTGCGCCGCCTCAGCTGATCCGTGCGCGAGTAGAGTCGATGTCGTCCAGCCACAAGCGATACGACATGACACAAGCAATGGAGCTCACCGTGACAACCCCAGCGGCGTCCGCAGAACACACCCTGAACACCCCTCAGCCCGGCGACCCGGTCGCCGGAGCCACCCGGCTCGAGACCGACAGCCTCGGGTCGGTCGAGATCCCCGCCGAGGCCTATTGGGGCATCCACACCGCCCGCGCGATCGACAACTTCCCGATCAGCCGCCGGCCCATCTCTGTCTACCCCGACCTCGTCAACGCCCTGGCCATCGTGAAGCAGGCCGCGGCCCGGGCCAACCGGGAGATCGGCGTGCTCGACGCGTGGAAGGCCGAGTGGATCGAGGAGGCCTGCGAACGCGTCCGCGCCGGTGAGTTCCACGACCAGTTCGTGGTGGGCGTCATCCAGGGCGGGGCCGGCACGTCGACCAACATGAACGCCAACGAGGTGATCGCCAACGTCGCCCTGGTGGCACACGGGCACCCGCAGGGGTCGTACGACGTGCTGCATCCGCTCGACGATGTCAACCGCAGCCAATCGACCAACGACGTGTATCCGACCGCGGTGAAGCTCGCGATGTGCTTCTCCCTCGACCGTCTGATGGCCGAGCACGCACTGCTCCGCGACTCCTTCGGCGCGAAGGGCCACGAGTTCGCGAACGTACTGAAGGTCGGCCGCACGCAGTTGCAGGATGCCGTGCCGATGACGCTCGGCCAGGAGTTCCACGGATTCGCCACGACGCTCACCGAAGACCTCGAGCGGATGCGGCACACCCTGCCGCTGCTCTGGGAGATCAACCTCGGCGCCACCGCGATCGGCACCGGCATCACGGCCGATCCTGCCTACGCCGCGACGGTCTGCCGCCACCTCCGTGAGCTCACCGGTTTCGAGCACGTGACGGCGGCCGACCTCGTCGAGGCCACGAGCGACGCCGGCGTGTTCATGACCCTCTCGGGCGTGCTCAAGCGCTCGGCCATCAAGCTCTCGAAGATCTGCAACGACCTGCGCCTGCTCTCCAGCGGCCCGCAGGCGGGATTCGGCGAGATCAATCTGCCCCCACGGCAGGCCGGGTCGAGCATCATGCCCGGCAAGGTGAACCCGGTCATTCCCGAGGTCGTCAACCAGGTCGCGTTCGCCGTGGCCGGGGCCGACGTGACGGTGACGATGGCCGCGGAAGGCGGGCAGCTCCAGCTGAACGCGTTCGAACCGGTGATCGCACACTCGCTGCTGCAGAGCCTGGCCTGGATGACGGGCGGATGCCGCACCCTCCGCATCAACTGCATCGACGGCATCACCGCCAACCTCGACCGGCTCGACACGATGGTCTCGACGTCGGTCGGCGTCGTGACGGCGCTGACGCCCTACATCGGTTACGCGGCGGCCTCCGCGCTGGCGAAGACGGCTCTGCTCACGCACCGCAACATCGCCGACCTCGTCGTCGATGCCGAGCTGATGAGTCGCGAGCGCGTGATGAAGCTCATCTCGCCCGCCCGCCTCTCGGGCCTCGAGACGATCACCTCGGCGATCCCCGTCGTCGACTGAACTCGCAGCCAACACTGAGCATTCCTCGTGTAACATCCGGGAGTATGAAGCAACTCCGCCACGTCTTGATCTCCGGCGTCACTGCGACCGTTGCGGCCGCCATGCTCTGCGCGACGATGGCGCCGGCCACGGCAGAGGCTGCGACTCCGGTGCGGTCTGTCATCCAGCACGACGATTCGACCGGAATCGGCGAGAGTCCAACCGCTGTGGGGGTGGACACGGGGCTTCATCGCGCCTACGTCACCAACTGGAAGAGTGGCAGCGTATCTGTCGTAGACACCCAGACGGATACGGTGCTGACGGTCATTCCACACGACTCCGCGAATGGGATCGGCGGTGAGCCGTCCTACATCGCCGTCGATGCCGCAGCGCACGAAGCCTATGTGGTCAATCATCAAGACTCGACCGTGTCGGTGATCGACACCCGGACCAATCGAGTCACCCACGTCATTCCACACGATGAAGGGAACGGGATCCACAAGCAGCCCTTCGGCATCGGCATCGATTCGACCACCCACCGCGCGTATGTGAACAACTACTGGGATGGCACGGTCTCGGTCATCGACACGATCTCCCACGCCGTCATCAAGGTCCTCCGCGTCACCCCCGACAACAATCCACTGCAGATCGCCGTCGACGAGATCGACCATCGGGCTTACATCACCAACCACTGGAATGACTCGATCGCCGTGATCGACACCTCCAGCGACACCGTGCTGCCGTCGATCGGTCGTGCTGACGGCATCGGCGACCATCCCGAGGGAATCGCGGTCGCTCCGGGCGGCCACAAGGTCTACGTGACGCAGCACAACTCCGCGACGGTCTCGGTGGTGGACACGGTGGCACGAAAGGTCACGAAGGTGATCCCATATGCACCGGCAGGCGGGGTGGGGATCGGTATGTACCCGGTGCGGATCGCGTTCGACCCGGCCTCGCTCACCGCCTTCGTCGTCAACAACAACGACGGCACGGTATCCGTGATCGACACCGTGTCCGATGTCGTCACCGAGGTGATTCCCCATGACGATTCGACGGGTATCGGGAGACAGCCGGACGGAATCGGGATCGACCCGGGCACGCAGCGCGCGTACGTGACCAACAGCGGTTCCGACACGGTCTCGGTGATCGGGATCCAATCGAACTCGGCGGTGTCGCGGATCGGCGGTGCCGACCGATACGCGGTTTCTGCGGCGGTCTCGGCGGGTTCCTTCGCGCCCGGCGTCCCGTCGGTGTACATCGCGTCAGGGGAGAACTTTCCCGATGCGCTTTCGGCGTCTGCTGCCGCTGGCGTCAAGAAGGCTCCCGTGTTGCTGGTGACCCGTGACAGCGTTCCCGGCGTGGTGGCTGCTGAGCTCAAGCGATTGAAGCCGGGAAGCATTGTGGTCATGGGCGGTACCACCACCATCAGCGACGGGGTGGCCACTGCACTGGCCGTGTACGGTCCGACGACGCGGGTCGGGGGCGCCGATCGGTACGCCGTGTCGGCGGCGCTGTCCGCTCGGGACTTCAGCGCGGGTGTCGCCGTCGCCTACGTCGCCTCGGGCCAGAACTTTCCCGACGCGCTCTCCGGGTCCGCTGCCGCGGGCCATCTGAACGGACCTGTGCTCCTCGTCACGAAGGACTCCGTGCCGGCAACCGTCGCCTCCGAGTTGGAGCGCCTGCAGCCCAAGAAGGTGGTGATCCTCGGCGGCCCCAACAGCGTCAGCGAGGCCACTCTCAGCGAGGTCGCGACCCATGCACCAGCGGCTTCACCCATTGCACGCCTCGCCGGTGCTGATCGCTATGCGGTGTCCGCAGCCGTCTCCGCGGACACCTACCCGACGGGTGCATCCACGGTCTATGTGGCCTCCGGGGCCGTCTTCCCCGATGCGCTCTCCGGGTCGGCGGCCGCGATCGTGGCGAACGCGCCGGTGCTCCTCGTGACCAAGGACGGCATTCCCGACGGGGTCGCGGCGGAACTCGACAGGCTCAACCCGCGGAAGATCGTCGTGCTGGGCGGCCCGAACACGATCAGCGATGCGGTGCTCACTCAGCTCGTGCCGTACATATTCCGGTTGTGATCGCGAGCAGCCGCCGGTGAAGCATGAACGGCCGAGCATCATCCCGAACGGATGACGACCGGGGCCGGGGGCGGAGGTACTGTCGGCGCATTCTCCTCTCGACGAAAGGCAGGCGGATCGACATGTGCAGGTGGCTGGCATACACGGGGGAGCCGCTTCAACCCTCGATCGTGATCCTCGACTCGCCGCACTCGCTGGTGGCTCAGTCGCTCAACTCGCCACTCGGCGCCGAGACCGTCAACGGCGACGGGTTCGGATTCGGGTGGTATCCCGTCGACGGCGGTCCGGGGGCGGAGCCCGGCTACTTCCACAGCATCGAGCCGGCCTGGAACGACCAGAACCTGCGTGAACTGACCCGGAGCATCCGGAGCCCGCTCTTCTTCAGTCACGTTCGCGCCGCCGCCGGGCCGCCGATCCAACAGACCAACTGCCACCCCTACCGCTACGAGAACTGGCTCTTCATGCACAACGGCTACCTCGCCGAGTTCCCGAAAGTGAAGCGCGACCTGACCTACGCCGTCGACCCGTCGCTCTATCCGCACATCCTCGGCACCACCGATTCCGAGGTGCTCTTCCACCTCGCGCTGTCGCTGGGACTCCGCGACGATCCGATCGCCGCACTCGGAGCCGCCATCGGGATGGTGGAATCGGTCGGCCACGAGCACGGCATCGCCTTTCCGATGCAAGGCACGATCGCGGTCACCGACGGGGAGACCGTGTGGGCGTTCCGCTACTCCTCGCAGGGGCGCACGCGCACGCTCTACCATTCGGTCGATGTCGACGTCGTGCGGGAGATGTATCCCGATGCCGAGCGGCTGAAGCTGTTCGGCAGCCACGCCCACGTGATCGTCTCCGAGCCGCTGAACGATGTGCCCGGCGTGTTCCTCGAAGTGCCCGAGTCGACCGTGGCCGTCGTCGATCACTCCGGATACCGGCACGAGCCGTTCGTGGTCAGTGCGTGAAGGTCGACACCAGCCCTTCGGTCGGCATCGGCGCTTCCAGCGCGTCGAGGTAGTCGACCGCCTCGGTGATGTCGTTCATCAGGCTTTCGGCGAGGTTGCGGCTGAGGCCGTTGCGCACCACGATGCGCTGCACCACGATGTCGGTGAGGTCGTCGGGCATCGGATAGGCGGGGATCAGCCACCCTTTGAGGCGCAGTCGCTCGGACAGGTGGTAGAGGTTCCACTTGTCCGTGTACCCGGCCTTCAACTGCCAGGCGAAGACCGGGATGTCGGTCCCGTCGTTCCAGAGGTCGAAGGCCGGCATCGCACCGATCCGTCCCGAGAGGTAGACCGCGACATCCTGGGTCGTCTTCTGCACTTTGTAGTACCCCTCCCATCCGAGCCGGAGGAAGAGGTAGTACTGCAGCAGCACCTGTGCGCCGGGGCGGGAGAAGTTGAGGGCGAAGGAGGGCATGTGGCCGCCGAGGTAGGTGACGTCGAAGACGAGATCGGATGGCAGGTCGTCGACCGTGCGCCAGATCACCCAGCCGAGTCCGGGGTACACGAGGCCGTACTTGTGCGCGGAGGTGCTGATCGAGTGCACGCGTTCGAGCCGGAAGTCCCAGACGAGGTCGGGCTGGAGGAAGGGGGCGATCATGGCTCCGGATGCGCCGTCGACGTGGATGGGCACGTCGAGTCCGGTCTGGGTCTGGATGCGGTCGAGTGCTGCGGCGATCTCGGCGACGGGTTCGTACATGCCCGTGTAGGTGACGCCCATGATCGCGACGACGCCGATGGTGTTCTCGTCGACGTACTTGTCGAGGTCGTGGCCGTCGAGCACGCGGTGCTCGTCGGTGATCGGCACGTAGCGGGGTTCGACGTCCCAGTAGTTGCAGAACTTCTCCCAGCACACCTGGACTGCGCTGGAGAGCACCAGGTTGGGTTTGTCGGTGGACAGCCCGGCGGCGCGGCGGGCGTGCTGCCAGCGTCGTTTCAGGGCGAGGCCGCCGAGCATGCACGCCTCGGAGGACCCGATCGTGGAGGTGCCGATGGCGTTCGCGGTGTCCGGAGCGTTCCAGAGGCTCGCGAGCATCTTCCAGCACCGGGTCTCGATCGCGGCCGTCTGTGGGTACTCGTCTTTGTCGACCATGTTCTTGTCGGCGGTCTCGGCGTAGAGCTTCTGGGCGAACGGGTCCATCCAGGTGCCCACGAACGTCGCGAGGTTCAGGCGCGAGTTGCCATCGAGCATCGCCTCGTCGTGCACGATCTGATAGGCCGTCTCGGGCAGCGACTCGTGCTGCGGGAGTTCGTCGAGCGGGAAGTCGATCGACTCCCCGACGCGGGCGAACATGGGGTTGAGCTGATTGTGGGTGCCGTCGCCGGTGAACCCACGCGACGAAGAAGTCGAAGTCGGCGTTGCGGTTGTCCTGGTCATGCCCTGACACTAAGAACCCACCGACCGCGCGTCGTCATACCAGATGGGTGATGTCGCCGTCCGCGGCAGCGCCTACTGTCGCCTCATGCCGGCCACTCGCGTGATCCGCCTCCGACGTGAGGCCTGGGGGTTCGCGATCGGTTCGCTCTGCTTCCTGGTCGGCGCGATCCCGTGGTACGCGGAGGCCGTCGGCGTCGCGGTCACCGACCTCACCTTCTTCGTCGGCGCCCTGTTCTTCACGGCTGCCGCGTTCATCCAACTCGCGCTCAGCGGGAGGCATCGCCCCGCCCGCGGAACCGCTCGACCCGACGTGTTCGATTGGTGGGCGGCGGTCGTTCAACTGGTCGGAACGCTGTTCTTCAACATCAGCACCACCGACGCCCTGCTCACCGCCGTCGACAGCACCACGCGCGTGAACAGCGGGTGGCGACCGGATGCCGCCGGCTCCGTCTGCTTCCTGGTGGCGAGCACCCTCGCCGTCGTCGCGACCACCGAACGCGACCGCTTGTGGGATCCGAACGCCCGCAGCTGGCGGTGCACCTGGCTCAACCTGCTCGGGTCGGTGTTCTTCGGCGCATCCGCGGTGGGAGCATACGTTCTCCCGTCCACCGCCGATCTGGTGAGCTTGTTCTGGGCGAACCTCGGCACCTTCCTCGGCGCTGTCTGCTTCCTCGTGGCAGCCCTGCTCAGCCGGCCGGCGCCGCCCCGTCGGGCGGCGCCTTCGGCGCAGGATGCAGGGTTCCCCGATGGATCTCGTAGGCCCGCGTGAAACCGGGGGAATCCGGGTCGTCGACGATGGGCTGGTCGGCCATGAACAACCGGATGACGTGCGCGAGCTCACCCGGATTGCTGAAGTTGATGGCGTGCGCGGCCCCCTCCATCACCACCACGAGCACGTGGTTGTCGGTGAGCGACGCGACCTCGCGGATGCGGTCGGGACCCGGCATCAGCGGGTCGCGATCACCGATCACCACGAGGGTCGGGATCTCGAGTGCGAGTAACCGGTCCAGGGAGGGATAGCGGGTGAGCGCGCGGAACATCCGCACCGTGCTGGGCACCCCGAACCGCACGTAGTCGGGAGCCGCGACACGCATCATCCGGGGCGGCTCGCGGGTGCCGTCGCGGGCGAGCTGGCCGACCGCACGTCTCAGGGGCTGGTTGTGCAGACCGCCTGCCGGGGAGACCAGGATGGCGCGGTCGATGCGTTCGGGGTGGTTGTGCGCGAACTCGCAGATGATGGGGCAGCCCATCGAGTTGCCGACGAGCGTCGCGCGCTCGATACCGCGGTCGTCGAGGAACCGCGTGGCCGCGTGAGCGAGTTCCGGCACGTCGAGGGGCTCGGACGGTCGCCCGCTGCGCCCGAATCCGGGCAGGTCGGGGACGAGGATGTGGAATTCGTCGCGCAGCCGCTCGGCGGTGGGCAGCAGGTAGCGGCCGGAGAGGCCGAAGCCGTGCAGGTGCATCATCACCGGGGCGGCCGGTGGTTCGGGCGACTCCCGGTAGAAGACGTCGACGTCGTCGACGACGGTCCAGCGCTCGGCCAACGCCGACGCCGGATGCCGCGGCGAGCGCCGACGCCGGCGCCGATCGGAATACTCCGCCGCGGTCGGCATCGTGGCTGCCTCCTGTCTCTTCGAGGCCCAGTTCAGGTAGGCGTCGTACGGATCGTCGCTCGTGTTCTCCGGCACCACGTTCCAGGGGCGGCCTTGACGGCGACGGGTCATGGCGCCACTCACCTCCCTCGCCGATCGGCCCGGGGGTCTCGGAGCGGATCGGCGTGTGGCCCGACGATAGCGACGCCCCGCAGTCGAGACGTCACCCGAACGGGGTGAACTCTGTCGAGCGAATCCGTCATTGATTCGTGATTTCAGCCGCCGTACCATGTGCTCACGCCGACTCAGAGGAGAAGGACATGACCGAATCGCTCGACGGCCAGAGCGTCGTCGTTCTCGGCGGCAGCGCCGGAATCGGACTGGCGGTGGCTCGGCATGCCCTCGAGGCAGGTGCGGCCGTGACCATTACCGGGCGGGATTCCGAGCGATTGGGCGCCGCGCTCGGCGAGCTGCCGGGTGCGAGGGGACAGGCGTTCGACGCCGGCGATCCGGCGGCATTGACCGGCTTCTTCGCCGGGCTCGATCGCCCTGTCGATCATGTCTTCGTCTCGGCCGGCGGCCCCTATTACGGCCGTCTCGCCGATCTCGACCCGGAGCAGGCAGGGCGTGCGATCGGCAAGAGCCTGGAGTTGATGATCCGGTTGGCGCAGCTCGTTCCGCCGTTGTCGCGGCCCGGCGGAAGCATCACTCTCATGTCGGGCACCGGCTCGAAGCACCCCGCGCCCGGACTCACGGTGATCGGCGCCACCGTCGCTTCCCGTGCGGCCGCGGCGGCGAACCTGGCTCTGGAGATCGGGCCGGTGCGGATGAATCTCATCGCCGCGGGTTTCGTCGACACCCCGCTCTCCGCGCGCCTGCTCGGCGACGGGCTGGACGACCGGCGTCGTCAGTTGCGCGAGACCCTCCCGGTGCATCGAGTGATCGAGGCCTCGGATGTCGCAGACCTCGCGCTGCACCTCATGACCAACACGGCCATCACCGGCGTGGTCTACGACCTCGACGGCGGCCAGCAACTCCTCCCGGCCGTCGAAGCCTGAGACGATCCGGATCGCGTCATGGACGACGTCGGAACCGTTCCCCTGCGGAGCAGCCGCGGAGTCTTCGTGCTCGTGGCCACGGTGCTCGCGTCCACCATCGGGTTCCTCGACGCCTCCGTCGTGAACGTGGCCATCCCGGCCATCGGCAAGGACCTGAACGCCGCGGTCGCCGACCTGCAATGGACGGTCACGAGCTATCTGGTGGCCGTGACCGCCCTCCTCCTGGTGGCCGGGGCACTGTCGGACCGCTACGGGCGTCGCCGTATCCTGATCATCGGTCTGTCGATCACCCTGGTGGCCTCCGTGTTCTGCGCGCTCGCTCCGGATGCCTCCCTCCTGGTGGTGGGCCGGATCGCCCAGGGGATCGGGGGTGCGCTCACGGTGCCGAGCAGCCTGGCTCTGCTCAACGGCACGCTCCGCTCTCAGGATCGCCCGCGAGGGATCGGGCTCTGGGCGGCGCTGTCGACCGTCGGCTACACGGTCGGCCCGTATGCCGGCGGCTGGCTGGTGGACAACGGGTCCTGGCGCTGGCTGTTCCTGCTCAACGTGCCGCTGGTCATCCTGGCGCTGCTCGCCCTCATCCGCGTGCGCGAGCAGAAGAACCCGGAGGCCAGCGGTGGCATCGACTACCTGGGGGCCGTGCTGATCGCCATCGGGCTCGGCGCGGTGGTCTACGCGCTCACCGACGGCTCCGCCAACGGCTGGGCGCGGCCGGCGATCATCCTGGCCGGCATCGTGGGCATCGGTTGTCTCGTGACGCTGGTTCCGGTGGAGCTGCGCGTCGAGAACCCGGTGCTGAAGCTCCGCCTGTTCCGCTCGAAGCAGTTCTCGGCCATCAACGCCAGCACGCTGCTGTTCTACGCGGCGATCAGCGGGGTCGGCTACCTCGTGCTGCTCCGGCTCGAACTCCAGCTCCACTACACGCCGACGCTCGCGGGCGCAGCGCTCATCCCGTCGTCGGTGGTCTTCCTGATCGTGGCTCCGATCAGCGGGAGCCTGGTGGCGACGTTCGGACCGCGATGGTTGATGACGGCCGGCATCCTGGTGGCCGGGATCGGCTTCCTGTGGCTGTCGTTCCTCGGGCCGTCGTCGAGCTATTGGCTCGGTGTGCTGCCGGGCAATCTCCTGCAGGGGCTCGGCTTCGGCCTGGCCGTCACGCCGCTCACGTCCGCGGTGCTCGCGGCGGTGCGCAATGCCGACCTCGGCGAGGCCTCGGCGATCAACAACGCCGTCTCACGCCTCGGCGGAGCGGTGGCGATCGCCATCATCCCCGCCCTCGCGGGTCCGGGTGTGCACACGCTGGCCGAGACCATCGACGCGGCCTATCAGCCCGGGATGGTGATCACGGCGCTGTTGTGCCTGGTGGCCGCGGCGATCGCTGCGGTGTTCGTCTCGAACGCTCCCGCGGCCGCGCCTGTCACGGCCGCACCGATGCCGCACGCCTGCCTGCCCGAGGCGGTCGATCGACGCGTCTCCGCCTGACGCGCAGACCCGGCTTAACGAACAACAAGGCGGATCTCTCGACCACACCTTGCCCTTCTCAATTTATAGCGGAGAGGGGGGCTTGCGGCAAGGCCCCCGCGGTGCCGCAGACTTGTCGGCCGTAGCCTGATCGAAGGGATCTGATGACGCTGACGACGAGTGCGTTCGACCTGCCCGACCGCCTGGCCCGCAAGGGCGACCCGGCACTGATCGCCGCCGACGAGCGGCACTTCGCGGCGCTCGCCGAGAGCCTGGAGCAGTCGATCGCCGAGCTCTCCGAGCGGCTCGACCGCGTGCGCCGGAGCCCCGGCGGTGTGGGCCAGGAAGCGATGGACCGCGACCTCGAGGTGCACCAGTTGACGGCCCGGCTGCGCGCCTTGCGGCGCTACGGACTCGACCTGTGCCTCGGGCGGGTGGTGCGCGCCGACGAACCCGACCCCCTGTACATCGGACGCTTCGGTCTCACCGACAGCGCGGGTCACCGACTCCTGCTGGATTGGCGGTCGCCGGCGGCCGAGCCGTTCTTCGGCGCCACACTCGCCGATCCGATGGGTCTGGTCAGCCGCCGCCGCTATCGCTGGACCCGGGGTCGCATCAGCGACTACTGGGACGAGGTGTTCACCGCCGACGGCTTCGGCGGCGCAGTGGCGCTCGACGATCAGTCCGCGTTCATCGCCAGTCTCGGCAGCAGTCGGTCGAGCCGCATGCGCGACGTGCTCGGCACCATCCAGGCCGATCAGGATGCGATCATCCGGGCCGGATCCCGCGGAGCACTCGTCGTCGACGGAGGGCCGGGCACCGGCAAGACGGTGGTGGCGCTGCATCGCACCGCCTACCTGCTCTACTCCGATCCTCGCCTCGAGCGCCGCCGCGGCGGCGTGCTGTTCGTCGGACCCAGTGCAGGGTATCTGGCCTACGTCGACGACGTGCTGCCGAGCCTGGGGGAGGAGGGCGTGCAGATCGCCACGCTCCGTGACCTCGTGGTCGAGGGTGCGGATGCCGGGGCGGAGAGCGATGCCGAAGTCGCGCGGTTGAAGGCATCCGCCGATCTGGTGACCGCGATCGACCGGGCCGTGGCCTTGCATGAACAGCCGCCCACGCAGACGATCACGGTGGAGACTCCGTGGTCGGAGGTCGAGGTCGATCGTCACGACTGGGCCGAAGCCTTCGACGCACCCGAACCCGGAACCCCGCACAATGACGCCCGCGACGAGGTGTGGGAGGCGCTCGTCGAGATCCTGCTCGACAAGCACGTGGGCGACGACGAGATCTCACCGTCTCAGCTCCGTCGCATCCTGGTGCAGCACGACGAGCTCACCGGCACGTTCAACCGGGCCTGGCCGCTGCTCGAACCGCTCGGCGTGGTCGGCGACCTGTGGTCGGTGCCCGCTCAGCTGCAGCGGTGCGCGCCCTGGTTGAGCGCCGAGGAGGTGCACCTGCTGCAGCGCGACGACGCCCGCGCGTGGACGGTGTCCGACCTGCCGTACCTCGACGCGGCGCGCCTGCGGATCGGCGACCCCGAGGCCTCCCGTCGTCGTCGCCGGCGCGAGGCCGCCCTCGCCGCCGAGCAGGAGACACGTGATCGCGTGGTCGACGAACTGATCGCCGCCGACGACTCCGAACTGCTCGTGATGTCGATGCTGCGTGGTCAGGACGCCCGCAACAGCCTGGTCGACGACGCGGCGCTGCCGAGCATCGACCCGGATCAACTCGCCGGCCCGTTCGCGCACGTCGTGATCGACGAAGCCCAGGAACTGAGCGACGCCGAGTGGCAGATGCTGCTGCGCCGCTGCCCCTCGCGCAGCTTCACGATCGTCGGCGACCGCGCCCAAGCGCGGCACGGCTTCCGGGAGTCGTGGGAGGAGCGCCTCGCACGCGTCGCACTGAAGCAGGTCACCCTGGCCTCCCTCGCCATCAACTACCGCACTCCCGAGGAGGTCATGGCCGAGGCCGAGCCGGTCATCCGGACCGTGCTCCCGGATGCAAACGTGCCGACGTCGATCCGCCGGAGCGGCATCCCGGTACGGCTGGGCTCGCGGGAGGAGCTCGACGGCATCCTCGACTCCTGGCTGGCCGAGCACGACGAGGGGGTCGCCTGCGTGATCGGCGACCCCACCGTGCCGTCGAGGCCTCGGGTGCGCTCGCTCACGCCGGAACTGTCGAAGGGATTGGAGTTCGACCTCGTCGTGCTCATCGACCCGCAGGCGTTCGGCCACGGTATCGAGGGAGCGGTCGACCGCTACGTGGCGATGACCCGCGCCACGCAGCAGCTGGTGATCCTCACTTGACGGTCAGGCCGCAGCACCACGTTGCGTGATCTCGCGGCGGATCGGTGGCCGAATCGATCGCGCAGGGCCATATTCAGAAGATGAAGGATCGATCCGCGCCGCGGATCGGGCGAACCCCCTGCCGGGTGGCCTGATGCCGCAGAACGTCGTACGCCGCGAGGCCCGCCATCTCTACGCGGATGCCCCGAGCACCGCCGCGGCGAAAGGAGCCGTCGACGCGTTGCTGCGCCTGCAACGGGCCGAGGAGACCGAGGTCGACCGTGTGCGCGCCGCCGTGGGGCTCAGCAACAACGAGTTCCGCGCCATCCGGTATCTGCTGCAGGCGCAGCGGGAGGGGCGCGACACCGGGCCGAAGGACCTCGGCACCATGCTCGCCATCTCGAACGCCTCGGTCACCAACGTGGTCGATCGGCTGGAGCAGAACGGCGACCTCGAGCGGCTGCGACACCCCGACGACCGGCGTGCGCAGCTGTTGCGCCCGACACCGGCCGCGGCCGCGAAGGTCGAAGCGGGCTACCGCACCTTTCACGAGACCATGGTCCGGGTGATGGACGGGCTCTCGCCGGCGGATGCGACGATCGTGGCGCGCGTTCTCAACGACGTGACCGATGGGATCGAGAGCGGTCACGCCCCCTGACGTTCCGTCGTGTCAGCTGAGCGGGGTCGGCTCGTCGTCGGTGCGGAATCCGGTGATGCGGTGCGTTCCGTCGCAAAAGGGCTTGCGTTGGGAGAGCCCGCAGCGGCAGAGCGCGACGGTGGGGCGCCCTCGGTCGACGCTCGGCCCGGTCGCACCGACGATCGCGAAGCTGCCGCGCACGAGGACCGGGCCGTCGGGGCAGGGCACGATCTCGACGTCCCCGGTGTGCTCAGCCATGGTAGTGGCCGGGTGCTCGCGTGCGTGTCGTGCCGCGCGACCGCTCGGCCTGGCGCAACGACGACTCGCCGTTCCGCCAGGCCGAGAGCAGGTGCTGGGCCGTCAGCTCGTCGAGCAGCAGACAGCTCGCCGCGCCGAACAGGATGTCGTCGAGCAGCTCAGGAGACGCCGCGGCCAGAGCACCGGCGAGGTCGCGGCCGGCGATCTGCTCGTGCACCGCATCCGCTTCGACATGCTCGTCGAAGTAGAGCGTGGTCGCGCTGTCATGGCCGAGGCGGCGGAACCCGTCGCCGTAGAGGCGGTTCGGGATCGACGACGTCATCTCGATGGCGGCGAGGTGGCCGGCGATCGCGCCGCGCAGTCGTCGGTGCAGACCGAACATCGACATCGTGTTGAGCGACGCGAGCGTCACCGCGGGCAGCTGATCGACGTAGTGGCCGTAGTCGTCGTTCAGCCCCAGTCCGCGCATCGTCTGGGCGAAGAGGGCACTGTGCATCAACTCGGGCCGTCCGTTGCCGTACTCGTCGCATTGCACTTCCACCAGCGCGGCTTTCGGCACGCCGCGCAGGCGCGGGATCGCCCAGGTGTGCGGATCGGCTTCCTTCAACTGGTAGATCGAGCGGTGCAGGAGCAGTTCGCGCAGCTGCTGCTCGTCGGCCTTCTTCGCCACGTGGCGTGAGAAGCCGGGGCCCGCGGTGGGCGCCGTCATCCGGAACAGGGCGCCCGCCACGGCGTCGACCGTGGGCAGCGGATGCTCGGTGACCGAGACCGCCGAACGCAGCTGTTCCTCGAGCCGCGCTTCGATGCGGGCGCGGGCGCGCAGCAGGTCGGGATTCCACTCCAGGGCGTCGTCGACGTCGTCGAACCCGCCATAGTGCAGTTCGTAGAGCATGAACAGGGAGATCTGGATGTCGTCGTCGGCGATCAGGTCGTCGACCAGCACGAGGGCGGCTTCGACGAGGTCGTTGAGCGCATCGGGCTCGTCGCCGTGCAGGAGGCACGACGCGAGGGCGGCGCTGACGGCGCCACGGGATGGGGGGAGGTGCATGGGTCTACTTCCGTCGGCGAGACCTCGGGGTCTCGATGCGCCCGACCCTACGCGCCCGAGGAATTCCGGCCAGACACTGGTCAGACGGCCTTCGATCTGCTACGCCCACACGGGAGTCAGACCCGGACATCCGACATCGCGGGCACGTCACAGCCAGGGCGTCGGCGTCGGTATCCTTCAAGCATGACGAGTCAACCAGCGATCGCGGTCACGGGTGTCACGGGCGCGGTCGGAGGACGGGTGGCTCGCGAACTCGCTGCTCGAGGCACCCCGCTGCGCCTGCTCGCCCGCACGCCGGCTCGGGCGCCCCAGCTGCCGGGGAGCACCGTGCACGAGGTCGCGTATCGCGACCAGGATGCCGCACGGAGCGCTCTGAAGGGCGTCGAAACGCTCTTCATGGTGTCCGCCGCGGAGACCGCCGACCGCCGCGCCGAGCACATGGCCTTCATCGACGCCGCCGTCGCGGCCGGCGTGCGCCGGATCGTCTACACCTCGTTCCTCGCGGCAGCGGCCGATTCGGTCTTCACGCTGGGCCGCGACCACCACGCCACCGAACAGCACATCGAGGCCTCGGGGCTCGCGTGGACCTTCCTGCGCGACAACCTCTACACCGACTTCGTCGAGAACCTGGTGGGGGACGACGGCGTCATCCGCGGCCCCGCCGACGGCGGTCGGGTCTCGGTCGTGGCCCGAGCGGATGTCGCGCGTTCCGCGGTCGCCGTTCTCGCCGATCCGTCGCCCCACGCCTTCCGCCGCTACGACCTCACGGGTCCGCAGGCGATCACCCTCGAGGAGGCCGCCGCGACGATCTCGCGGGTGCGTGGCCGCGACGTGCGCTTCGAGAACGAGACCATCGACGCGGCCTACGCCTCCCGTGCCCACTATGGTGCACCGCAGTGGCAGCTTGACGCGTGGGTGAGCACCTACACCGCGATCGCGAGCGGCGCTCTGGCAGAGGTGAGCCCCGACGTCGAGGCTCTCACCGGCACCCCGCCCCGGTCGCTCGAGGACTATCTCAGAGGGGTCGATCCCACCCGATGACGCTGCTGCGCCATTCGACGAGCACAGTGTCGCGCCACTGACCCGCCCAGGGTCCGTCGCGCATCCTCGCGATGGCCCGACGGGTGCCGACGACGCGGAACCCGGCTCGTTCGTGCACCGCGAGGCTGGCGGCGTTCTCCGGGAAGATGCTGGACTGGATGGTCCAGTATCCGGCGGCCTCGGCTTCCGCGACGAACGCCTCGAGGAGAGCGTGGCCCACTCCCTTTCCCCGGGCGGATTCGGCGACGTAGACGGAGTGCTCGATCACGCCTCGATAGACCTCCCGGTCGGAGACCCGGGAAGCAGCCGCCCACCCCACGATCCCGCCACTCGCCGTCGTCGCCACCAGACGCGGCAGCGCGATCTTGCCGGCGTCGAAGGATTTCCAGCCGGGCGGTTCCGATTCGAACGTCGCGTTACCGGTCGCGATCCCCTCACGGTAGATGGCCTCGACGGCCGGCCAGTCCGCAGCCAGCAGACGGCGGATGTCGACGCCGGTCATCCGCAGCAGGCCGAGTCGTCAGACGACGTGGAGGTCGAGCAGACCCCGGTTTCCGGCAGCACGAGGTTCACGACACGTGCGGCGTCGCGATTGCCCGCGAGCTCGTCGGCGATCGAGCGCACCTGCTCGTAACCGGTGGCGAGCAGGAAGGTCGGGGCGCGGCCGTACGACTTCATCCCGGCGATGAAGAAGTCGGCTTCAGGATGCGTCAGCTCGGTGACGCCGTGCGGAGGCACCGAGCCGCAGGAATGCAGGTTCGGATCGATCAAGGGCGCGAGCATCCGGGGTGCTTCGACGATCTCGTCGAGACCGAGACGGATTTCGCGGAGCGGCTCGAGGTCGGGACGGAACCCGGTCGCGTTCACGATGACATCGGCCTCGACGACGGCGGATCGGCCCGCGCGACGGCCGCGAACCCGCACGGGGCCGTCGCCGCCCTCGTTCGCCGAATCATCGGCAGGCTCGAGGTCGTCGATCTCGAACCGGTCGACCAGCGCGATCCGTCCGTCTCGCACCAGGGCGTCGACGCGCTGTCCGATCGAGGCGCGGTCGGGCAGACCGTCGTCGTCGGCGGTGAAGATGCGCTCCGCCGACCGGTTCCGGATGGCCCAGCTGATGCTGGTGCCGGGTGCGGTGCGGGCGAGCTGGTCGAGTGCCAGCAGTGTGTTCGCGGCGGAGTGTCCGGCGCCGACCACGAGAACGCGCTTGCCGGCGAAGCGGCCGCGATCGCGGCCGAGCACGTCGGGCAGTCCGGTGACGACCCGGTCCGAGGCTCCTGTGGCGGGATCGAGCCCGGCCGCGGTGAGCGGATTCGGCGAGCGCCAGGTGCCCGAGGTGTCGACGACGGCCCGCGCGAGCATCTCCGTCACGGCGCCTTCGTGCTCGATCCGGAGGAGGAAGGGCGTGTCGGCGCGGCCCGTGGAGCGCGTGCGGTCCATGCCCTGTCGGCTCACCGCCACGACGCGGCTGTTCAGGCGGAGGCGCGACTCGAGCTCGGGAGTACGGGCGAGCGGAGTCAGGTACCTCTCGAGGAGTTCGGCCCCGGTGGGGGAGCGGTCGCCGTGCGGGGCGGTCCATCCTGTGGCTTCGAGCAGCCGACGGCCGGCGGGATCGATCAGATAGGTCCACGGCGAGAACAGCCGCGTGTGCGCCCACTCCGCGACAGCGCTTCCGGCCCGGTCGCCTGCTTCGAACACGGTCACCTCGAGCCCGCGTTCGAGCAGATGTGCGGCTGCGGCGAGGCCGACCGGGCCGGCACCGATCACGGCGACGGGAAGCCCGTCACGCCGTGAACCGGTGGTGCGCGGGGGAACGGTGAGAGTCATGGTCACGGCGGGAGTCCTTTCTCGGCTGACGACAGGTCTCAGGCGGTGACCGGCAGGAGCTCGGCGAGCAGCGCTTCGACGCGTGCCTTGATGTCGTCGCGGATCGGCCGGACCTCCTCGGCGCCCTTGCCGGCCGGGTCGGTCAGCTCCCAATCCTCGTACCGTTTACCGGGGAAGATCGGGCAGGTGTCGCCGCAGCCCATGGTGATCACGACGTCGGACTCGCGCACCGCATCCGTCGTCAGGATCTTCGGTTGATTCGACGCGATGTCGATGCCCTCTTCGGCCATCACCTCGATCGCGACCGGGTTGATGCTGTCGGCCGGCTCGCTTCCGGCCGACAGCACCTGGACGCGCCCCGCGGACAGGGCCTGCAGGTAGCCGGCGGCCATCTGGGAGCGTCCTGTGTTGTGAATGCAGACGAACAGAACAGTGGGTGCGGCAGCCATTGCGCATCCTTTCCCGGCCCGTCGGGGCCCATCCATGCATCGAAGAATGTCGATGCATGAAGTATCGCGACAAACATCGACGGTTGTCAATGTTTGTGCGATGCTGGTCTCATGCCCGTTGCCGAACTGCTGCCCCTCACCGACGTCACGGCCTGCTGCACGCCGATCACGCTCGACGCGATGACGGCCGAACAAGCCGAGGTGATGGCGCGCACCTTGAAGGCGCTGGCCGATCCGGCCCGGTTGCGGCTGCTGTCATTGGTCGCCGCGCACGACGACGACGAGGCCTGCGTCTGCGACCTCACGGAACCGCTCGGCCTGTCGCAGCCCACGGTGTCGCATCACCTGAAGATCCTCGTCGAGGCCGGCTTCCTCACCCGCTCGAAGCGCGCGACCTGGGCGTACTACCGGATCGTACCGGGCTCGCTCGACGCGGTGGCCGGACTGCTCACCTCGGTCTGATCGGCCTCGAGCGCCCGGGTCACTCCGGCGCGGAGGCCGTCGCGACGTCGAGGATCCAGGTCACACCGAGTGCGTCGGTGAGCAGGCCGAAGCCGGGGCTCCAGGCTGAGGCGGCAAGCGGCTCGACGATCGACGCGCCCCGGGAGAGTGCGTCCCAGTAGGCCTGCACCTCCTCGAGGGTCTCTCCCCGCACCGAGACGAAGAAGGACTGATCGGTGATCGTCACGCCGTTCTCGCGATGCGTCGAGCCGGGTCGCGCCGCATCGCCACCGGCCTGCCCGGGGATGTCGTAGGCCATGACGCGGAAACCCTCAGCGCTCTCCACCTGACCGAAGACGACCGTGTCGGCGCCGGGTGCGCCGGCCGGCATCCCGAAGTCGCCGTATGTCGCGATGGTGATCCGTCCGCCGAACACGGACTGGTAGAACTCCAGTGCCGCCCGGGCGTCGCCGCGGAAGTTGAGGTGCGTGGTGGTGGTGATGCTCATGTCTGCTCCTTGAGAGATGGACGCCGGGTGCCTCCCGGCCCGTCCACACTCGCAGCTATGGAGGACAGTTTCGGTCCTCGACTCGATCTAGGATCGAGAACATGACGACGACCTCGCGACTGCTCACCCTGCTGTCGCTGCTCCAGACCCGGCGGGACTGGCCGGGCGCGGTGCTGGCGGGGCGCCTCGGCATCAGCCATCGGACGGTGCGTCGCGACATCGACCGGCTCCGCGAGATGGGATACCGCATCGAGGCCACGATGGGGCCGGATGGCGGCTACCGCCTCGATGCAGGCAGCGAGCTGCCTCCGCTGCTCTTCGACGACGACCAGGTCGTCGCCCTCGCTGTCGCACTGCAGGCGGCCACCGCCACCGGCGCGGGAATCGGCGAAGCGGCGGTTCGCGCTCTGACCACCGTGCGGCAGGTCATGCCCTCGCGCCTGCGTCATCGCCTGGATGCCGTGGAGTTCACCGCCCTCCCGAGCGGCCCGGGCGCGGCATCCGATCCGGTGTCACCGGATGTGCTGATCGCGTTGTCGACGGCCGTTCGCGCCCACGAGGTGTTGCGGTTCGACTACGCGAACGATCGTGCGTCGCACTCTCCCGATCCAGGCGGGCCGGCGATTCCGCGCCCGGCCCGCCGGGTGGAGCCCCACCATCTCGTCACCTCGAACGGCCGCTGGTACCTCGTCGCGTGGGATCTCGAGCGCGAGGACTGGCGGATCTTCCGCGCCGACCGGATCGCCCCGCGCACCCCGACCGGCCCCCGCTTCACGCCCAAGGCGGTTCCGGGTGGTGATGTCGCGGCTTATGTGTCGGCGCGATTCAAAGGGTCCGATCGAACCGACCGCTGGCCCTGCCTCGGCAAGGTCGTGCTCCACCGACCCGCGAGCGAGGTGCTCCCATTCGTCGGCGACGGAACGGTCGAAGACCTCGGCCCCGACCGCTGCGTCGTCGAAGCGGGATCCTGGTCGTGGATCGCCCTCGCCGCGTCGCTCGGGCGTTTCGACGCGGCCGTCGACGTCATCGGGCCACCCGAGCTTGCTCAGGCCTTCGCCGTGCTCGCAGACCGCTCTGCCCGGGCGGCGATGCTCTCGATCTGACCGAAAGCCGGCGGTCGGGTCGTCGCGGTCTCCCGTCGGCCTGGGCGCGAACCGGCCCGTCAGTGATCCGGATCGGCCAGGAGCACGCGGAAGACCTGCCCGAGCGGACCGTTGAGGTCGTCGGAGTCGGCGGACGCGACCGGCTGCACCGCCGCGGAGGTGCGGAGCATCACCACGCCCAGCATCGTGGCGATGGCGAGCTGTGCCCGCAGGAGCACCGGGGCCGTGTCGGGATCGTCGGCATCCCATCCGGCCGCGGCGGCGAGTCGCTGGGTGAAGTGCTCGAGCGTGCGGCGGCGGATGCGGTCGGCGTTCTCGTCGCCGGAGGAGCGCAGCAGCAGGAGCAGTTGGAGCGGATCGTCGCCGTCGGGCGCGTTCACGACGTGCGCGACGAGCCGGGCGATGACGTCGTCGATGCTCGTCGCGGGGTTCGGTGTGCGCGTGTCGAGCTCGTCGGATGTCCGCAGCATGCAGGCCTCGAACAGGCCGTCCTTCGAGACGAAATAGCGGTTGATCAGAGCGACGTTCACACCCGCATCCGCCGCGATCTGGCGAACGGTGGTGGCGCGGTAGCCGTCGGTGGCGAACCTGCGGCGGGCGGCGCGCACGAGGGCGCGCCGGGTCGCCGCGGCGTCTCGGCCCGAGCGGAGGAGCTCGTCGTCCGCCCCGGTCACGGCCTCGGCGAGAGCATCTGTCGCGCCGGGTGTCTGGTTGGTCATATCCCACTTCCCACGAGTTACTGTACCCGGTCGGATCTGAAAGTAAACCCTTGTTGACACTTCACGCACGTTAAGGAATACTCGTCAAGTCAGCGACTGCTTACATGACGAGGAGATGCATGTCCGCCCCAGCACAGAGCCCCGCCTCGGGATCGGTTCCGACTCACCCGGGGTCGGCGACCCCGGTGGCGAAAGGGCCGCGCACCCGCAGTACCGCCATCATCCTGTTCCTCTCGCTGGGCGGTCTGTCGTTCGCGGTTCTGCAGTCGTTGGTGGCCCCGGCCCTCGGCACCATCGGCGACGATCTGGGCGTCGCGACGGCGGATGCGAGCTGGGTGCTCACCGCCTACCTGCTCTCGGCCGCCGTGCTCACGCCGATCCTCGGGCGTCTCGGCGACATGGTGGGTAAGCGCAAGGTCATCATCGTCGTGCTCGCGCTTCTGCTCATCGGCACCGTGATCGCCGCGCTCGCACCGAACCTCGGCGTGCTGATCGTCGGCCGCATCCTCCAGGGAGCCGCCGGAGCAGTGTTGCCTCTGTCGATCGGCATCGTGCGCGACGAGCTGCCCCGAGAGCGCGTGAGTGTGACCATCGGTCTGCTCTCGGCCATCTTCGGCATCGGCGCCGGCGTCGGGATCGTGGCCGCCGGTCCCATCGTCGAGGCCCTGTCGTGGCACTGGCTGTTCTGGCTTCCCGCAGTTCTGGTGGCCATCGCCCTGCTCGGCGCGATCTTCGGCATCCCCGAGTCGCCGGTGCGTACGCCCGGGCGCCTCGACGTGCTCGGCACCGGCATCCTCTCGGTCGGACTCGTGGCCGTGCTGCTGGCCATCAGCGAAGGCGAGAAGTGGGGCTGGGGCGACGGCAAGACCATCGGCCTGCTCGTGCTCGGGGGAGTCGCGCTCGTCGTGTTCGTGTTCGTCGAACTGCGGGTCAAGAACCCGCTGATCGACATGCGCTTGTTCAAGCACCGCGGGGTCTGGACCGCCCATATCGTCGCGCTCGCCTTCGGTTTCGCGATGTTCGGCACCTTCATCCTGGTGCCTACGCTGCTGCAGCTGCCGACGGTGCTCGGCTACGGCTTCGGCAAGTCAGTGACCGAAGCGGGCTTGTTCCTGCTGCCGACCGTTGTCGCCATGGTCATCTCGGGTGTCGTCGCCGGCATCCTGATCCGCCGCATCGGGCCGAAGATCCCGATGATCGTCGGCGGCATCGCGGTGACGGTGGCCTTCCTCATCCCGGCTCTCGGGCACTCCGAGGCGTGGCAGATCGTGGTCTCGGGCGTGCTCACGGGCATCGGCATCGGCATGGCTCTCGCGGCGACCTCGAATGCGATCGTCGAGAGCGTGCCCGCCGCCCAGACCGGCGAGGCGATCAGCGCCAACACCGTGATCCGCACCGTCGGATCGAGCATCGGAACCGCGGTCATCGCCGCGCTCATCTCGTCGAACGTCACGGCGCAGGGCGCGCCCACCGACGATGCGTTCACGATCGGATTCTGGGTGTCGGCGGGCGTCGGGGTGCTCGCGATCCTCGCCGCGCTGGTCGCGCCGTCATTGCGTGCCCGCCGCCGCGACGCCGCTGCAGCGGGAGTGGACGACTTCGACGAGCTCGACGCCTCGACGCCGAGCTGACTGGTGGGCGTCGGCGGATCGACGCACGAACAGAACGAACAGAAGGGAGTTGGCCCGACGTGGCGACGCACATGACGAGCAGGGAGACCGGTGCCCTGCACGAGCTGATGACACCGGAGAAGAACGTCAAACGGATCATGCGGACGGGAACCATCTGGTTCGCCGCCGCCGTCGCCTCCGTGGCCCTCTTCCTCGGTCCGCTGCTCGCCTCCGGGTGGCGGCCCGCACAACTCGGTGGCCTGGATGAGGCGATCTGGTGGGTCGGAGCGCTGATGGTCGCCGGGAGCCTCGGCCTGATCGGGTGGTCGGGATGCCCGATCCTCGAGGTCGACGTGCCCACCGCCGATCGCAACAAGACCCGAACGATGCAGCTCGGCACCGCCCTGTTCATCATCGGGGGAGTGCTCACGGTGTTCGCCGTTCTCGTGGGGCCCGCCGCGTGAGCACCGAGTGATGTTGACAGTGTTCACATCCTGGTAGCGTGATGGTATGACAAAGCTCAGGGTGCACAACCTCGCCGTCTCGATCGACGGTTTCGCCACCGGGGAGGGCCAGGCCCTCGAGACGCCGTTCGGCCATGCCGGTGGCCGTCTGATGGAGTGGTTCTTCCCGACAAGCACCTTCGTGAGCATGAGCGGTCACGACTCCGAAGCGGTCGGGTCGGGCACGCGGGGCGTCGACGACGCCTTCGCGGCCGCCACCAACCGGGGGATCGGTGCTGAGATCATGGGCCGGCGCAAGTTCGGGCCGCAGCTCGGCGCCTGGGAGGACGAGTCGTGGCGCGGGTGGTGGGGCGAGGAACCACCTTTCCACAGCCCGGTGGTGGTGCTGACCCATCACACGCGCCCGGACCTCGCGGTGGGGGAGACGACGTTCCTCTTTCGTGACCTGCCACCGCGCGACGCCCTCGCGTTGGCGACCGATTTGGCGGCCGGGCAGGATGTGCGCCTCGGTGGCGGTCCCACCGTGGTGCGCGACTTCCTTGCGGCCGATCTCGTCGATCACCTGCACATCGTGGTCGTGCCGATCGTGCTCGGGCGCGGGGTGCGGTTGTGGGACGGCCTCGAGGGCCTCGAGGAGCGCTTCGATCTCGAGGTCACGGCGTCGCCCTCGGGCGTGGTGCACTACGTCTTCACCCGCCGATAGCGGAGGGCTCCATGCAGGAGCGGGTCCAGGGGGAACGGATGACACCGGAGTACACAGCGGGACGATCCCTCGAGGAGCCGAATCGGATCGTGGGTCTGCTTCCGCTCGCGGGCGTGGTCACGTTCATCATCGCGGAGATCGTCAGATTGGTCGCCGTCGAAACTCACGACTCGCCGATCCCGCAACCAGATCGATCGTTCGACACGGCTGCTACTTCCCCGCGGGGACGGTAGCGAGTAGCTCGCGGCTTTCCGTCACGTACCAGTCGGCGTAGGCAGGGTCGCTGACCTGCTTGGAGGCCTGCATAGGCTTGCCGTTCTCGTCGTAGTAGATGCCGGTGGCCGTTGACGGGTCGGTAAGGACGGTGGAGATGACTTTCGCGGCGCGCTTCGGGGTCGAATAGTAAGGCATGAGAACCATAACGGGCGCGAGAACCCTACTGAGCACGCGGATCGGTGCTGCCATATCGCGAGCGAGGTTCGAGCCCGGGTTCACGCCAGGCTCAACGGCGCGAAAATGCAGCCGCGGAATCTCACGCGCGAGGCTGAACACCGTGGCGAGAGCTCCCTGCTTGGAGGTTGCATACGCATCCGCTCCCGCATGGGTGGATCCGCCGGGGGCGTACTCCCCGCGGGCGGCTGCCTCCGCGGAGATGAACCGGCTGCCGCGGAATCCGGCCTGCACGGCGATCTTGCGTTCCGGGTCCTCCACCGCCGAAGCAATGAAGACCACATTCGCCCCGTCTGGCAGAACAGGAATGAGCGCCTCAGTGAAAGCGAGGGGCCCGAGATGGTTGGTTGCGAATGCCGAATCCCAGCGCTGCTTCGACTTAGCCGGTGTCGTCGGCATGATGCCGGCATTGTTCAACACGCCGCCTAGCGTGAGGCCGAGGTTCGCGATCTCATCCGCTGCTCGGCGGAGGGTGGCAAGGTGTGTCCACCAGCGATCAGAGCTTCCCGAAGCCGGCGGGCGACCGGCGGCTCTATCGAGCTGCTCGGCCCTTTGACGAACACCCCCATGCTTCTCAAGGTGGCCATCGCCACCTTGACGTCGACACCGAGCTCTGACGTCACTTCGTGCACGCGCGGCTTTCTCGCCACCTCGCCCCCTCGTTTCGTTGGGCGATAGCTTCCCACGGATGTCGACTGCCAATAACGATCGTTTGCGAGCAGGTCGACGTCGACCTGCTTCGCCCTTGATTTCAGGAGGGTCGCGATCTGTTCAAAACCCATTACCGAAGTCAAATCGGCCGAAACCTGCTCCTAGAGGTTTTTGAACAGATCCGGTAGACTGGTGGCAACCAGATTGGAGCCGCCATGAGCATCGCGAATGCACGCACCGCACCCGTCGTCGACGAGGCCGACGTGGAGCGCCGGATGAGCTTCGCTGACGCCGCTCTCGGAGCGGCCGGCCACGAGGTCACCGACCCCGCCGTGCGGGCGATCAGCCGGCGACTGGCTGCAGGTGAGGTCACGGGGGATGAGGCTGCAGCGCTCGTGAAGGCGCAGCTTCTCGGCACCCGCTAACTGTGGCGAAGGGCTTTCGTACCTGGGATGACTATTTCATCCCAGGTACTTCCGTCTTAAGGAACGTCGAGGGCATCACCGATGGCGATCAGTTGCGCCGCTACGAAGAGGCCCAGGCGCACGTGCGGCTCGTCGAGCTGGCCGACGCACCTCTGCCGGCGACGTTCGACTATGACCACATGAAGGCCATCCACCGGCACATCTTCCAAGACGTCTATGAGTGGGCGGGAGAGGAGCGCGTGGGCCCCGTGGGTTTCATGTCGAAGGACGGGCACTCGTACTACCCGGCCGGCCCCACCCTGACCGAAGCGGCTCACGCCGAGTACAGGAAGCTGGCGAGCAAAGACTTCCTCCGCGGCCTCGACAAGGCCGCGTTCGTCGACGAGCTCGCAGAACGATGGGGCGAGTTGAACGTCATCCACAGCTTCCGCGAGGGCAACACTCGCACGCAGTTCGTGTTCTTCTCTCAGCTCGCCGAGAACGCCGGCTACCGGATCGACACCGACGCTTTCAGAGTTGGCTCGCCGCTGCGCGACGAGTTCGTCGCAGCACGGTTCCACAGCCAGGACACGGGAAGCAACACCCAGCTGGCTGCTGTGCTGTCGAAGGCCATCGAGCCGATCGACAGACGGCCGGCCGCGCCGCCTCAGTTGCACCCGGAGCTGCAGCGCATCGTCGACCTGAACAAGCTCAACTTCCCTACGAGCGCGACCGAGATCCGGGCACCCGAACCCGGTAGCTCGACGCCGGGTCGCGGGCACGTGCCGCCTCAGCAGGGACTCAGCACCGACTACGGATACGGAAGGTAGAGGCTGGTGGCCATCGTCGGATACACCCGAGTTTCGACCCAGGAGCAGAACCTCCACTCACAGATCGATGCCCTGAAAGCGGCTGGCGCCGATCCGATCTTCTCCGACAAGCTCACCGGCAAGAACGCCGCGCGTCCCGGGCTCATCGACGCCAAGAAGTTCCTCCGTGCCGGAGACACGCTGCTGGTGTATTCGACCGATCGGCTCGGCCGGTCGATGACCGACGTCGTGACGATCGTGACCGAGCTGGGGGAGCGGGGCGTGGAGTTCAAGTCCCTCACTGAACCGTTCGACACCACCACCCCGGGTGGGGAGCTGTTCTTCCACATCTGCGCCGCGTTCGCGCAGATGAACGGGCGCATCATCTCTGACCGCACCCGCGCCGGCCTCGCGGCCGCGAGGGCTCGCGGGCGCGCTGGCGGCCGTCCCACGGTGATGACCCCAGAGCGGGTCAAGATCGCCCGGCGGATGCGGGCCGAGAAGGCGACGTGGCCCACGATCGCCACCGCTCTCGGCGTCGGGGTTTCCAGCGTGCGCCGTGCGCTCGAGGCGCCCGAGGAAGTGGAGACCGCGCAATGAGCGAACGATTCGCAGCAGCGTCGCTGAGTGTGCGGATCGGCTGCAGGTGGAGCGATGGCCGACGACTGTGTCCCTTCTAAAACACACACGGCGTGAGCTCAGATACGGCTGAGCTCAATGACGCTTCTCCGCCGATGAGGACAACATCGGTGGCTCCGAGCTGCTGGATGTCGAGCAAGACCTTCTGCGGAACGCAACTCGTGGGCACGACGTAGAGTGGCGAGTTGCTGACACCGGCGAGGACACCACCCGTCAGAGCATCGGGATAATTGAGACCAGTAGCCAAGTAGACCGTCTTAGCAGAAGTGAACACCTTTCTGTTCACATTGATGGACGCGTCGAAGCGGTCGGTACCGTCGATCCGCAGGACGGGGCGAACAGTCCACAGCCATGATTCGACGGCGTCGGAGACAGAATCACGGCCGCCAACGATTCTGATCGTGTTTCGGGTAAGATCGCCAAGCAGATCCAAGGTCTCCTTGTCCACTGTTGCCGCCCGCCCATCAACGAGAATGACTGGATCGAGAGCCTGGCCAGCAGCCGGCGTGGCGGAAAGCGCGTCCGCGAATGTGTTTCCGGTCGTGACATATGCATTCCATGCAAAAGGGAATGCGTCGGCGACGACGGCGCGACTCACCGCATAACGGTCAGTGCCTCCTAACCGGAACACGCGGCTACTCGGCGCCAAAGCTTGGATCTGGTCGAAAACCGCACGAGACACGGAATTCTCCCCGCCCACAACCTTAATCACAAGCGGATGGAGTCGCACGATCTCGCTGGCGACTTGCGCGGGTACACGATCGGGCGGCACGATCAACAGCGGGTTGCCCCAGTGAATTGCAGCAGGGCCCGCGCTCAATGCGTCAGGAAAATTCGCTCCAGAAGCAATATAAAGAGCAGAGTTGCCAGCGGGGAACATGCGCTGCGAGATCTGGACGGCAACATCGAATCGGTCGCTGCCCGCAATTCGGGAAACCCTCGGAACCTGCGCCGGGGCTGACGATTCCGCCGGGGACGCAAACGCCCCTGCTGCAGAGATCCCAGCCCCTGCCACCGTGAGTGTGGTCAGCAGTGAGAGCGACATGAGCCATCGCAGTCTCTTTTTTCGAGGCATTTCACTCCTACTGTGCGATCGGATTCAGTTAATGAATATTATTCACTAGTGAATACCCATGCAAGCAAATCCAATGCCGGACGCCGTAGACTTCCAGAGCCGTGAGATCTGAGCCCGTGATGGAAAGACGACCTGATCGTCAGCGCTATCGCCATCTGGCGGTCCAAGAAGGCCGGCTACGCTAACACGCCGGCACTGTTCGGCGTGATTATCGGCGGCATCCTTTTACCACCACCATCGGATTCGTCGTGAAAGGTCGCCGCCGAGATGGCGTCAAGGCGATAGGGCCCTTCAACTCGGTCACCGGGAAAAGGGCGAGTGGGTGCTGGTTCGGCGAAGTTGTGGTCATACCAATCGTTGGCTACGAGCGATGCGAGAAGTTCGGAATCACTGCCAGATGAGCTGGTCGAGAAACGACGAGAAACTATCCAGCGAAAGTCAGCCCCGGCTTTTCTGAAGTTCAAGTCCGGAGAGTCGATGTAGTCAGCACAATCGCCGCAGAACCCGCCTCGTCAGCCATGCAGAGACCAGTGGTCGTGTCGAGGGCGTCATCGTGCATCTGTTGCAATAGTGCTCGTTTATGTGTTTCCCCGGCGGATTCGTGACCGGCCAGTTCTCGGTCTGAGGCAGGCGGGTGTCTAGGCTGATGTTCGTGCCGTCTAGTCCGCATCCGTATCGCCAGGGGCTGTTCGACCGCTGGTCAGGGTTCTTGGATGGCTCGGCCGACCGAGCCTCGACTGCTGAATACATCAATATGCGAATTGTGGATTATGGGCCAGAGGAGTTGATCTATCGCGGCTTGTTGATGCTCAATGAGAACCTGATCACGTCTCGCGAAAGACAATCGATCTCGCGACAACGGTTCGACCAGTGGCAGGACGAACTCGCGATCTTTGACGAGGATCCCGCGCTGTGAAACCGCAATTGGGCGTTCGAATATGCGGAGAGAGTTCTGCCTTCCCTGAAGCGGAGCAACCGCCGGCGGTTCGTGGATGCCATGCGTGACAAGCTGACAGTCGGATGTCGCGGAGCTCTCGCGGCGATTCGATATCGAGTAACAGATCACTAAGCCTCGCGCTTGGCTGATCTATTGAAGGGGTGACCGTGAATGAGTCTTCGGCGCGCGTGACGCTGGACGTTCGGACCCTGTCCGGACATAGCCAGGTCAGCATCCCATTGCAGTTCGGACGCAACGACAGTTCACCCCTCATCGCGCTCCTCAACGTCACCCTGGTCGGCTCTAGATCACTGTGGCTCATGGGTGTCGAGGGGACCGGCCAATTCGCATCCAATGCGAAGACACCGTCTTTGTATTGACATAATGTGCATTATCAGCGTGCCTCAAGGAGGGGCGAGAGCGGCTGCGACTCGGGTATCCAGATGCGCAATACACAACTCCTCGCGCCCAGAATTCGTGCCGGAATGGTACAGAAGCGTCCCTCGTAATCCTCGCGCGGCCTGAAGGTCTGAGAACGTGATGATGACGCTGTTCGCGTGTGGTGGAACCGGATGCGCGTTCCCATTCCTGGGAGACTGCTGAGAGCTAGCTGTCTCGTAGGGCATCCGCCGGCTCGACACGCGCGGCCCTGACGGCAGGAAAGCAGCCTGCGGCGAGACCGACCAGGCCACCCGACACAGTGCTGCCGAGCACGAGCCCGAGGTCGAGAACGGGCGTCCAGCCCTGGGCCAGCGACACGATGACGACGGTCAGCACGCCGACCGCAGCACCGATCAGCCCGCCCAGCGTGCCCACCACGAGCGATTCCGTCATGAATTGCGCCGCGATCTGCCGCCGCGTGGCGCCGAGCGCTCGACGCAATCCGATCTCGCTCCGACGCTCGGAGATGCTGAGCATCGTGACGTTCGCGATCCCGAGGCCGCCCGCCACGAGAGTGATGAGCCCGATCATGAAGAACACCAGGTCCAGGTCGCCTTGCACGTCTCCGTGCAATTCGGCCCCGGTCGGGGGTGCGGCCGCTGTGAACCCGTCGGGCGCGTTGGGTGCCAGAGCGATGGGCGCCTGATGGGAGACCGTCGACGCCGCGCCGACTGCGATCCGCAACGCCAGCGTATCTGCGGGGCCGGCCCGGAGATCACGCTGGGCCGTCGCAAGCGGAACGATCACCGAATCCACCAGGCCGGGCTCGATCTCGCTCGACTCGAGGATGCCCACCACCGTGAAGGCGTGCTCATCGATGAAGATCGATGGACTGCTGGCCGCGTTCTCGATCCCTAACGCCTGTGCCGCTCCCGCGCCGAGCACGGCCACCCGGTCGACCCTCTCCTCGTGCCCCCGGTCGAACATCCGCCCCGACACGGCTCCCCCCACGGCGGCGAGCAGGTCTCCGGACACCGCGACGATCGGTGGCGGGACGGCCGCCGTCGACGACGGATCGTTAACCGGCACGGCCGTGATCCGAGCCTCGAACGACACCTTCGCGAGCGCCGCCGCCGCCTCGACTCCGGCGAGTCGTGTGACCCGGTCGAGCGCATCGGCAGGGATGCTCGCCGTCGGGTGGTCTTTGCCGTCCGCCCCGGACGCGGTCGCCGGTTGCACCTCCAGGTGCGTCGCCGCGACTGAGTCGAATCGCGTCGCGACCTGCCCGGCTGCCGTCTGACCGAGGCCGATCGTCATCACCAACGCGCCGATCCCGACCAGTGTTCCGACGACGCTGATGACGAGCCGCGAGGGTTTCGCGGAGACACCGTTCAACGACTCGGTGAGCAGGTCGCGCACCGTGTAGTGCGCACCGCGTCGACGGCTCGGCAGCGCGATCGCCGGTCGTGGCCTCCACTTGCGATCGCTCACGCCGTCGGCTCCGTCAGCCGGCCCTGCTCGATCCGAACCCGACGACGGGCCCGGTCTGCCACGCGCTGGTCGTGGGTGATCGTCACGAGCGTGAGCCCGTCGGCGTTCAATTCGTCGAAGAGCGCCAGGATCTCCTCGGAGTTCGCGCGATCGAGATTGCCGGTCGGTTCGTCGGCGAGCAACAGTCGGGGCTCGGTGCAGACCGCCCTCGCAATTGCCACCCGCTGACGTTCACCGCCCGAGAGCGTGCCGGGCTGGAACCCGATCCGGTGCGACAGTCCGACGCGATCGAGCGCATCCCGGGCACGCCTGCCTCTTTCGTATCGCGGCACCGTGCCGTAGAGGTAGGCCATCGAGACGTTCTCGAGCACCGTTCGGCCTGGGAGGAGGTGGAACGCCTGGAACACGAACCCGATCTGGGTCGCCCGCAGTGTCGAGCGCCGCCGCTCGCTGAGCCGCGACGTCGGCTCACCGTCGAAGAGGTACTCCCCCGTCGACGGCCGATCGAGCAGGCCGAGGATGTTGAGCATCGTCGACTTGCCCGCCCCCGAGGGCCCGGTGATCGCAACGTGATCGCCGGAGGCGACACTCAGTTCGATCCCTGCCAGAGCAGTCACCGCGCCCGCTCCCCCGAACGATCGCGTCACCTGCCGGAGGTCGAGCAGTGGCTGCAGGGGTTCGCTCACCGGCCGACCACCACCCGGGCTCCTGCGGTGACCCGCGGATCGTCGGAGGAGATCTCCACGTATCCCCCCGCCGACAAGCCGGTCTTCACGGTGACCAGTTCTGTCGACTCACTCGAAGAACCGCCGGAGTTCCCAGATCCGACCTGTGCTGCCGCAGGATCCATGCCGTCCGCGTCGTCCACGCCACCCGGAACGAGCTCGACGCGGCTTTCGCCACCCGGACCAGCGGTGAGCGCGGCGACGGGAACCGCGAGAACCTTTCCCGAGGTCGCCTGCACCGGGATGCTCACCTTCACATTGCTGCCACGGAGCCGCTCGATCGTCGCCTCATCGAGTTCCTGGGGTCGGAGAGCGACGTCGTACCGCTTGTCGCCGTCGGCAGGCCCTTCCTCCCCCGCGTCGGGCTTCTGCGCATGGATCGACGCGACGGTCGCGGTGTACGACGACCCGTCGGCAGCGGAGAAGGTTCCGGGCATCCCGTCTGAGAGCAGCGCGGCGTCGCCGGCAGAAGCCGATCCGGCCAGCATCAATGTCGCGCCTGAAACCGTCATCGCCGTTCCTGTCGTGACCGTGCCCCGGATCGCGTCGACGTTGTCCACCCGGCGAGGCAGCGACGAGAGGTAGACGACCTCGCTCGCCGGCAGCACCGTGAGCGCATCGGTCTCGGCTGCCGCAAGTGCCTCCTGGGCGTCGTCGAGCTGACCACGGGCTGCCTCGACCGACGCCTGCTCGGCCGACACGTCGGCCGGTCGATCGAGCTCCGCCCTCCGGGCCTGGGCGAGGCTCAAGACGTCGCGCAACCGGCCGATCTCGGTGTCGTCGTCGCCGCGCCAGAGCGCGATGTCCAGCTCGCGCTGCGCCTGCCGCACCGCATTGTCAGCCTCCACGACGTCGGAGCCCTTCGGACCTTCGGCCGCCCGGTCGAGCGCCGCCACGGCTTGATCCACGGAAGCGGATGCCCCGCGCACGGCCTCCCGTGCGGAGGCGAGCTGCCGCTCGGCATCCGGGCTCGACGCCGGCGGCGAATACCCGACCTTGCGATAGAGGGAATCGACGGCGGCCGCGGTCGCCGCATCGAAGAGGTCGGATGCCGCGTCGCCGACGTCGAGTCCCAAACCCACGAGTGCCGCCTTCAACTGTGCGACGTCGGGGCCGGAGAGGCCGGCGTGGAGCGTGCGGTAGACGGGCAGATCACCCGGAAGGACGACCAGTGGACGACCCGCGACCTCGAGAGCGACCGAACCCGCCACGAGCGTCGCGCCGACCTCGGGGACGTGCCCGGTGACCACCGCCGGGCCCGCGAGCCCGGCGGTGTCGACCTTGACGTCCACCGCATCCGCATAGGTGACATCGGCGCGTGTGGTGATCACGTTCTGGATCACCCGCTCCTCGATCGGTGCCGTCACCGGACCTGCCACCGGTGCTTGTGCGTCGGCGGCCAACTGCGCCGGCGAAACGACGAACCGGCTCAGCACGATGCCGAGCACGAGGGATGCGACGGCGACGGCACCGATCAGCGCGACCAGCCGCGGCCCGCGGGTGAACGCCGCCAATCGCCCGCGCCCCGGCGAGAGCTGCGGCGTGGTGCGCTCAGGTGGCCCGGAAGCCGGTGGCACCTCGTCCATCACTGCGAGGCGTCTCCGTACCGCGCGGCCATGGCGTCGAGCTCCGTCTTGTGCTCGTCGATGAAGGCCTGTTCCATCCGGAACTGTTCCGATTTCAGAGTCTCGGCGTATCCGCTCTCCTGCGCACAGCCGTAGTCGGCGGTCGCCTGGGCGATCTCGCGTTGCCGGAGCGCATCGAGGGCCGCAGGATCGGCCTTCGGCGCAGCAGTGCTCGCACTCGCGTCCCCGTCGGGCATCGTGAACAGCGCACTGTATTCCTCGCTGATCGCCGCGGGTGCGTCGTCTTTGTGCTCGAAGTCGCCGAACCCGGCGTCGGCGAGGCAATCCGACCAGTCCTGCTCCTTCTCGACGACGGCCGGCGACGTGCGCACCTCGTCGTACAGGCCGTTCATGCCGTCGGTGAGGGCTTCGAACTCCGGATCGGCTCCCACACCGGCATCACCGAACACCTCGTGCTGCGCCTCTCCGTTGCAGCCGCCGGTCTTCCAGTCGTACTCGGTCGGTTCGCCGGCATCGGTCGCCGGGGGGCTCGGCCCCCACAACGCGTCGTTGTAGGCCGCCTGCTCCGACTGGCTGAGCGACGCGACATAGTCGGCGTTCGGGTCGGCGCCCGGCTCTTCCGGTCCGTCACCCATGCCGAGCGGATCGGTGGTGATGCCGTATCCGTAGGTCTTCGCGAAATCCTCGCTGGTCCAGTCGAGGCCGCTGTCGGCCGCCATCACAACGGCACCGTTGTGCGTATCGGGCACGTAGTCGAAACCTTGCTCCCCCATGCATTCGGCGACTTTGTCTTGCACCTCGGCATTCTGCCGGTCGACGTCGGCCTGATCCTGCCCTCCGTACAACAGCGACCAATACTTCTGCAACGGGCTCTCCGAGCCACTGCTGTTCGACGTCGCCTCCGCCCCTCCCCCTGCGCCGAGCCCGGCACAACCGGAGAGAAGCACCCCGGCGGCCGCACAGAGGACGATGAAGGACGTGCTGCGCTGAATTCTCATGACGCTCCTCGAAGACATGACGATTGCTCAGCAGTGAGAATAGGTCACTCCTCCGACATCGCGGCAGCGGACGCGACATGCTCTCGGCGAACTCCCATGCTCCGCACGCTGAGCGCTAGATTGTTGATCGACAGAACACACCGCCATCCGGCACCCACGAGGGGGAATCTCATGACCACACCGACCGCACCGAGTCCGCTCGGATTCTGGCTGCACGACGCCGACATCACCGCCACCGCGGCACGCTGGCTCAAGGGCGGTCTCTGGGTGCGCGCCATCCTCTCCGTCGTGCTCGGCATCGTGCTCCTGGTGCTCGCGTTCAACAACCCCGATGCCATCGTCTACACGATCGCCTGGCTGTTCGCGATCTACTTCTGGATCGTCGGTCTCGTGCGCGTCGTCTCGGGCATCGTGAACAACACCGTGACCGGCGGCATCCGAGCGCTCAACATCATCCTCGGCGTGCTGCTGATCCTCGCCGGCGTCGTCGCGGTGCGGAACCCCGTCGTCGCGCTCCTCGCACTCGCCCTGGTGATCGGCTTCTCCTGGATCATCGAGGGCGTGCTCGCCGTCATCGAGACCGCGAAAGACTCCTCGCAGTGGTTCGGCACGATCCTCGGCGTCATCTCGGTGATCGCCGGCATCGTCGTGATCTTCCTGCCGCTGGAGTCGATCGGCGTCCTGGTGCTGTTCGCCGGCATCCTGCTGATCGTCACCGGCATCATGTCGGCGATCACCGCGATCATGCTCGGCCGCACGCCCAAGACCGCGAAGGTCTAGTCCGCGCTTCGCACTCAGCGCCGCATGGGAGCGTCCAGCGCCCGGCGCAACAGATCGGTGAGGACGGTCGGCTCGAGGGAGTCGGCCGTCCTTTCCAGTTCGTCCAGGCTCCACCACCGCAAGGCCTCGACATCGATGCGCTCCTCGGGCGTCCAGTGCGTGTCGACCGGCAGGAACGCCTCGGTGCGCAGCAGATACCACTCCTCGTGGTAGGCGCGCCGAACGCCCGGCGCCGGCTCCCCCACGAAATCCTGCGACCAGAACACCGGGCCGAGTTGAGCCTCGGATGCCACCAGCCCGGTCTCCTCGAAGAGCTCCCGCACCGCGGCGCGCACGTGGGTCTCCCCCATTTCCAGGTGCCCGCCCGGTGTCAGCCAGCGCGTCGGATTCGTGGCCACGTCGGCTCGCGTATAGAACAGCAACGCGCGCCCTGCCTGATCGAGCAGCAGCACCCGCGACTTCACGATGACGGCGTCGTCGGATGTCGCCGCATCCGCCGCTCCGCTCATGCCGCTACTCGCCCTCGATCGGCCCGAAATCGGAGACGTCGCCGACGTAGCGGGTGTGGTTCGCGGGAATCGGATCGACGGCGGCAGCAGCCACCTCGGCGGCGAACTCGCTCACGTTGTAGAGCCTTCCGGCGGCTTCTTTGCGTGCGCCGATCGCACCGGGGTTGGCCCGCTCGAGCAGGGTCGCCGTGATCGTGCCCTCGATCATGTCGCCCGACACCACGACGAACCCGATGCCGGCCTCGTCGAGCCGCGGGATGAGGGAGCGCAACGCATCCTCACCGGCACGCTTCGACAGCGCGACCGGAAGGTATTCCGGCATCGTCTCGGTGGTGTTGATGAAGTGCGCCTGGTGGCTGGTGACGAACACCACACGGGAGCCCGGAGCGAGCAGCGGCAGCGCCGATGTCAGCAGGTCGACCTGCGCGTCGCGGTTGAGCGTCATCGCGTAGTCCTCGGCCATCCCGCTCTCCATGCCGCCGGATGCGTTCAGCACGAGGATGTCGAGTCCGTCGAGCTCGGCCTGCACCTGGTCGAACATCGCGGCGACCGATTCCGGATCGGTGAGATCGGCGCCCACCACGATCGCGGTGCCGCCCGCCTCCCGGATGCTGTTCGCGAGCTTCGCCGCACGCGCCTCCTTGTTGCGGTAGTTGATGACGACCGATGCTCCGGCTTCGGCGAAGTAGCCGACCGTGTCGGCCCCGATACCGCGTGAGGAGCCCGTGACGAGGACGCGCTTACCTGCGAGCGAACCGGGGGCGAGTGGATTGGGCACGTGAGACTCCTCGTGGATCGAAAACGACCATCCGAGACTACCAAGTAGCCGATACTCCAACCCCTCACCTGTCGAACACTGATAGCGTCGAAGCACAGCCGATCGATGCCGAGAGGAGACCGTGGATGCTTGAATTCCTCGACTCGTACGCCTGGATCTTCTGGCTCGGGTTGATCCTCCTGTTCGTGGTGATCGAGATGCTCACGCTCGAATTCACCTTCCTGATGATCGCGATCGGCAGCCTGGGCGGCTTGATCGCCGGCGTGTTCGGCGCACCGTGGTACCTGCAGATCGTGGTGGCGGGCATCCTGTCGCTGCTGCTCCTGCTCACGCTCCGTCCACCGTTGCTGCGCCTGCTGAAACGGGGAGGCGACCCCACGAAGAGCAATGTCGACGCGCTCCTCGGTCTCGAGGGTCTCGTAGTCGACCAGGTCACGAGCACCGCCGGGCAGGTGAAGCTGGCGAACGGCGACATCTGGACGGCGAGGGTCTCGCCGCTCACCGAGAACCGCGAGCTCCGTCGCGGCGAACGCGTGCTCGTCACGGCCATCGACGGCGCCACCGCGATCGTGGTGCCGGCCGAACGCACCTCCGACCGGAAGGAAGGCACTCTGTGAACGACATCGTCGGGCAGGTCATCCTGATCGCCGTCATCGCGATCATCGTCATCTTCGTGCTGGTGGTGGTGTCCCGCTCGGTGCGGATCATCCCGCAGGCGCGAGCAGGCGTGGTCGAACGGCTGGGCCGCTACCACAAGACGCTCATGCCGGGCCTGAACATCCTGGTGCCGTTCATCGACCGCCTGCGGCCGCTGATCGATCTCCGCGAGCAGGTCGTGTCGTTCCCGCCGCAGCCGGTGATCACCGAAGACAACCTGGTGGTCTCGATCGACACGGTGGTGTTCTTCCAGGTGACGGATGCGCGTGCTGCGACCTACGAGATCGCCAACTACCTCGGCGCGGTCGAGCAGCTCGCCACCACCACCCTCCGTAACGTGGTGGGTGGCCTCAACCTCGAAGAAGCGCTCACCAGCCGCGACGAGATCAACGGCCAGCTGCGCATCGTGCTCGACGAAGCCACCGGCAAGTGGGGCATCCGCGTGTCCCGCGTCGAGCTCAAGGCGATCGATCCGCCCCTCTCCATCCAGGACTCGATGGAGAAGCAGATGCGCGCCGAGCGGGAGCGCCGCGCGGTCATCCTCACCGCCGAGGGAACGAAGCAGTCGGCGATCCTCGAGGCCGAGGGTCACCGGCAGGGTGAGATCCTCCGGGCCGAGGGTGACGCGAAGGCCGCCGTGCTGCGCGCGCAGGGTGAAGCGGAGGCCATCACCACGGTGTTCGGCGCCATCCACCGCGGCGAGCCCGACAACCTGTTGCTGGCCTACCAGTACCTGCAGACGCTGCCGAAGATCGCCGAGGGCAACGCGAACAAGCTCTGGGTCATCCCGAGCGAGCTCACCGAGGCGCTGAAGGGCATCGGGCAGGCATTCGGCGATCGGGGCGCTGCCGCTCCGGGGGCCGCCGAACGTCATGCGGCTGCGGGAGTCGCCGAGCGCAGTCAATTGGCCGAAGACGCGGAACGCGCTGCGGGCGCTGCGATGGATGCCGCGGCAGCAGCCTCGACGGAGGCCACGAGCACTCTGGCGACTCCGGCGGTCACGACAGAGCCAGGCACGGCGGCATCAGGCGAGCCGGCGACGGGCACCCCCGGTGCCGAGCCGCCGAAGGAGTGACGGGCGGGAGTCGGGCTGGTTCCGGCCCGCACTCCCCCGCATCCTCGCGCATCGGGGCCTCGCGCTCGGCGTTCCGGAGAACACGCTCGCATCGTTCGAAAAGGCGATCTCCGCAGGGGTCGACTACCTCGAGACCGATGTCAACGCCTCGGCCGACGGCGTCGCGATCGTGAGCCACGATCCGACGCTAGAACGCCTCGCGGGCCGGCCAGAACGCATCGCCGAGCTGACCCTGGAGCAACTGCTCGGGATCGACCTGGGTGGCGGAGTGCGCTTCGTGACCCTCGCCGACGTGCTGGCCGCGCATCCGGGCGTGCGTTTCAACATCGACATCAAATCCGACGACGTCGCCGCACCGGCCGCTCGCGCCATCCTCGACGCCGGCGCCTCCGATCGGGTTCTGATCACCTCGTTCTCCACCCGACGCCGACGCTCGGCCGTCGACCTGCTCGAGGCCGGCGGCAACCGGGTCGCGGCTTCGGCCTCGGCCGGTGAATTCGTGCCGGCGCTCCTGGCCGCGAAGCTGGGCCTGGTGCCGCTGGTGCGCCTGTTGCTCCGTCGAGTCGACGCGGTTCAGATCCCGCTGACCGTCTTCCGGATGCGCACCACCACCGCGCGGATGGTGCGGCGCCTGCACGCTGCCGGTGTCGAGGTGCACGTCTGGACGATCAACGACGTCGCCGTGGCTCGCGGCCTGCTCGAACGGGGTGTCAACGGCATCGTGACCGACCGCGCCGACCTCATGCTGCCACTCGCCCGGGAGTTCCGCGCGCTGCGTTGACCTCGGCTCATTTCGCTGAGAGAGTACTGGCAATCAGCAGCAGCGGAAAGGTTTCACTCAGCCCGGCGGTTTATAACGTTTGAAGCAACGCGAGAGGAGACCACACAATGGCAGATCGCAGTTTGCGTGGAATGCGTCTGGGCGCACAAAGCCTGCAGAGCGAAGAGGGCGTGGTTTTCTCGCCCCGAACGACCTATACGTACCGCTGCGCGACATGTGGCCGTGACACCGACATGGTGTTCTCGGCCGAGGCCGAAGCGCCTGAGACCTGGGAATGCAAGTACTGCAGCCACGAAGCGACCCTCATGGTCGGTTCGGAGCCCGTCGAGGTCGACCACGGAGACGTGAAGACGCCCCGTAGTCACTGGGACATGCTGCTCGAGCGCCGCACCCGGGCCGAGCTCGAGGAGCTCTTGGAAGAGCGCCTCCAGTACCTCCGGGCACGTCGCGGAACGCAGAAGATCGGCGCTTGAACACAGAGGGCAGAGCGCCAGTCACGATCAGGAACGTCGCCTGGCCTTCACGGGCCGGGGCGACGTTCTCGTCGTTAACGCCACCGCAAGACCGATGACGCCGAACCCGGCCACCAGCCATTCGATCTGGAAGCCGAACAGCGAGGCCGGCGTCGGCACGGTGGCCAGTGGCACGTCGGCCACCATGGCACCCGCCTGGTAGGCCGGGATGCCGGTGATCGTGCGCCCGTCGGGTCCGATGATCTGGCTGGTGCCGACAGTCGAGATGTTCACGACGCTGCGGCCCAGCTCGATCGCCCGCAGCCGAGCGATGGCCAGTTGCTGCAGGTTCTCGTCGGTCTTGCCGAAGTCGGCGTTGTTGGTCTGCGAGAGCACCACCTGCGCGCCCTCGTCGCTCATCTCGCGCATCACGGCGTCATCGGTGATGTCGAAGCAGATCGAGATCCCGGCGATCAGCCCATTGATGTCGAAGGTGAGGTCGGTGCCGCCGAACTCGTAGTCGCGGGTCACCAGGTCGACGAGATCGGGCTGGAGGGCATGGAAGAAGTCGCGGTTGGGCATCCACTCGGCGAAGGGCACCGGGTGGCGCTTGTCGTAGAAGTCGGCGACGCCCCCGTTCTGCCAGAGCAGCGACGTGTTGTAGACCTTGTCGCCACGCTGCTGGATGGTGCCGACCACGATCGGCACTCCCCCGAGCGACCGGCTCACCGAGTCGAGGGTCTCGGCCGCCACCGGGTAGCGCGTGGGGTCGATGTCGGAGGCGTTCTCCGGCCACACCACCACATCGAGCTTGTCGCCCTCGAGCGGCACCGACGCCGCGACATGGTCGCTCAGGATGTCGCCGGGCTGATGCACCGCGAACAGGCCGGCGTTCGAGTTGCCCTGCACCCCGGCGATCCGTGAGGTTCCGGATGTGGGCGCCGGCCACGCGGGAACGGCCAGCAGCGCGGCGATCGCGATCGCGCCGGCGAGCACCCGGCTCGAGGTGCGGAGGTCGAACTCGCGAGCGAGCTGGATGAGGAACGCGACCATCCAGACGAGCGCGAAGCTGAGCCCCGACATCCCGAGCCAGGCGACGATGTCGGCGAAGGGGCTCTCGGACTGCGACATGGCGACACGGCCCCACGAGAAGCCACCGTACGGTGCGATGGAATTGATTCCCTCGCGCAGCACCCAGAGCCCGGAGACGATGATCGGAACGAGCCCGAGGCGACCCCAGCGACTCGGCCAGACCCGGTCGGCGCGACGGTAGACGAGTGCGATCAGGATGGAGCCGAGCCCGAAGTAGACCGCCTCGAATCCGGAGAGCCCGAGCCACGGTATGGGCCCGAGGTAGAGGGTGAGCCAGAAGATGTGCACGCCCCAGAACGTGGCGCCGGCGACGACGCCGATGAGGAACGCACTCCCCCATCCACGCCCCACGAGACCGACGAGCACGATGCCCACTCCCACCAGGGTGAGCGGCCACCAGCCCTTGTCGGGGAATCCGGCGTCGAGGGCGATTCCGGCCCCGACCGCACCCACGAGGGCGAGCCAGAGGGGCATCAGGGGTCGCGTGAAGCGCTGTGGCTCGGCGAGCGGGCGCCGCAGGTCGATCAGCTGTGGTGTGGGGGCCGAGGCGGCGGCCGCGCGGGTCGCCGGAGTCAGTGTCGCGCTCATCATCCGTGTCCGCTCATGCCACCGACGAGTACGCGACGATGCCACGGCGCACCGCGTCGATGGCCGACCGCGCCGTCGACGAGAGGCGGGCATCCGAGGTCCCCTGCAGCTGGTCCAGCAGGTCGATGGTCTGCTTCGACCAGCGCACGAAGTCTCCCGCCGCCATGTCGGCCTCGTTCAGCACGTCGTCGAGCGCGCCCCCGCGGGCCCACTTGTGCATGGCGGTGGACAGCCCCGTGGCCACGGGATCGCTGCCCGGCAGCTTGTGCTCACGCTCGATGTCGTCGATCTGGGCCCAGAGCGTCTGCGTCTTGTCGAGCGCGACGCGGAAGGCGCCGCGCGGCAGGAAGCGTTCCGCCGCCTCGCTCTCGTCGCGTCGCGGCTCGTAGACCAGGGCGCAGGCGATGGCTGCGAGGGATGCCGGGTCGAGGTCGTGCCACACCTGCCGACGGATGCACTCGGCCACCAGGAGGTCGCGTTCGCCATAGATCCGCTTGAGCGTGTGACCGTGCTGCGTGAGCGTGGTCACCCCGTCGTCGTCGGTGGCGAGGTAGCCGAGGCCGAGCAGCACGTCGGTGACGCGGTCGAACACCTTGGCGATCACGTTGGTGCGCGTCTGGATCTGCTGGGTGAGCCGGTCCGTCTCCTTCTTCAGCGTGAACCACCGCTCGGCCCAGCGAGCGTGCGCCTCCCGGTCTTTGCACCCGTGCACCGGATGCGAGCGCAGCTGCTTGCGCAACGACTCGATGCGCCGCTGCCGCTTCTCCCGTTCGCCGCGAGACTGCGTGGCTGAGCGCCCGGCGCCGGCCCGCTCGAGATCGGTGAGTTCGCGGCGGATGCGCGCGTACTCCTTGAAGTCGCCGAGGTGGCAGGTCATCGATTTCTCGTAGCCGGCCAGCGACTCCTCCTGCTGCCGCACCTTGCGGGCCAGGTCGACCACGGCCCGGTCGGCCTGGAACTGCGCGAACGACGACTCCAGGATCTCGCGGGTGCGCGGCCGCCCGAACTGGTCGATCAGGTTCACGGCCATGTTGTAGGTGGGCCGGAAGCTGGAATTCAGCGGATAGGTGCGCCGCGAGGCCAAGGAGGCGACCTCCTGCGGGTCGAGGCCCTCGCGCCACTGGATGACCGAGTGCCCCTCCACGTCGATGCCGCGTCGCCCCGCGCGACCGGTGAGCTGGGTGTACTCCCCGGCCGTGATCGAGACACGGGCCTCGCCGTTGAACTTCTCGAGCTTCTCGAGCACCACGGTGCGCGCCGGCATGTTGATGCCGAGCGCGAGGGTCTCGGTGGCGAACACGACCTTCACGAGCTTCTTCTGGTAGAGCTCCTCCACGACCTCTTTGAAGGCCGGCAACATGCCGGCGTGGTGCGCCGCCACCCCGCGCATCAAGCCCTCGGTCCACTCCCAGTAGCCGAGCACGGCGAGATCCTCGTCGAGCAGGGTGCGGCAGCGCTCGTCGACGATGCGGCGGATCTCCTCACGCTCCTCGGCGGTGGTGAGACGCACTCCCCCGCGCAGCACTTGTTTGACGGCCTGGTCGCATCCGATCCGGCTGAACACGAAGAAGATGGCGGGCAGCAGCCGGTGCTCGTCGAGCAGGGCCACCACGTCGGGTCGATCCATCCGCTCGAGGCTCTGGGCGTGCGGGCGGTACCCACCGCGACCACGGCCTCCCCCACCCCCGCGTCGCCCTCCCCCGCCACCACCCCGACCGCCGAGGCGGTCGACGGACGCGAGCGACGCCCCGCCCCGCACCAGCTGCGCGAGCTCGGGATTGACACGATTGGTCGCCGCCCGCCCGGTCGAGTCGAAGAGGTCGATCAGCTTCGTCTTCACCAGCGCGTGCTGGTCGAGCGGCACCGGCCGCTCCTCGGAGACGATCACCTCGGTGTCTCCGCGCACGGCCTGCAGCCAGTCGCCGAACTCCTCGGCGTTCGAGACCGTGGCCGAGAGTGACACCAGTTTGACCGTCTGTGGGAGGTGGATGATCACCTCTTCCCACACGGCACCGCGGAAGCGATCGGCCAGGTAGTGCACCTCGTCCATCACCACGAACCGGAGGTTCTTGAGCAGCCCCGAGTCGGCGTAGAGCATGTTGCGGAGCACCTCGGTGGTCATCACCACGATGCGGGCGTCGGCGTTGATGTTGGTGTCCCCGGTGAGCAGCCCCACCTCGTCGGGACCGTACTCCGTCACGAACTCCTGGAACTTCTGGTTCGAGAGGGCCTTCATCGGCGCCGTGTAGAACACCTTGTCGCGCACCGACTGCATGGCGAGGTGCACCGCGAACTCCGCCACGACCGTCTTGCCCGCGCCGGTCGGTGCGGCCACCAGCACGCTGCGGCCGTCTTCGAGTGCTCCGGCCGCCTCGATCTGGAAGGGGTCGAGGTCGAAGCCCAGCCCGCTCCGGAACTGTTCGACCTGCGGATGCCCGGCCCGCTTGCGACTCGCCGCGAACCGCTCCGCAGGGCTCAGCACGGCGCTGGTCTCGTCTGCGAGAGCCATCAGACGGCCAATTCGATGTCGAGGCTCTCCATCGCCCGCCGCTTCCGGCGGTCGTGCAGCCAGGCGATGCCGGCCGCCGCGAAGTAGAGCAACAGCATCGGGATGGCGAGCAGGAACATCGACATCACGTCGGCGGCGGGCGTGGCGATGGCGGTGAACAAGGTGATGGCGAGGATCGCGATGCGCCACGACTTCAGGATGGCCACCGCGCTCAGCACCCCCGCGAAGTTGAGGATGACGAGGAACACCGGCAGCACGAAGGCGATACCGATCGCGAGCACGAGTTTCAGCACGAAGTCGTAGTAGGAGCGCGCGGTGAGCAGCGCCGTCGTGCCCTCGGGGGCGAACCCGGTGAGCAGGGTCACCATGTGCGGCAGCACGAACCAGCCGGCCACGCAGCCTGCGAGGAACAGCGGAACGGCGGCGCACACGAAGCCGAGCGCATACCGCTTCTCTTTCTTCTTCAACCCGGGCATCACGAATGCGAACACCTGGTAGAGCCACACCGGCGACGAGAGCACGACCCCCACGGTGAAGGCGATCTGGATGCGCAGATCGAACGCCGAGGAGACGTCGGTGAAGTTGAGGCTCGCTTCGCGGCCCTGCTGGGCGGCGAGATCGGCGATCGGCTGGGTCAGTGCCGAGAGGATGAAGTCGGAGAGGATGAACCCGACCACCATGCCGAGCACGATGGCCAGCGCCGAGATGAAGAGCCGGTTGCGCAGCTCGACGAGGTGGGCGCCGAGCGACATCCGGCCGTCACGGGAGCGCCGCCGGGAAGACTTGACGGCCACCGACCCTACGACTTCGGTTCGGACTTCGTCTCCGGTGCGGTCGTCGCCTCAGAAGGCGCCGTGCCGGAGGCCGGGGGTGCAGCGGGAGCGGCCGATGCGGTCGGCTCGGCCGGCGGAGTCACCGGGTCGGCGTTCTCCTCCTTCATGGCCTTGGTCTCGCTGCGGAAGATGCGCATCGACTGGCCGAGGCTCTTCGACAAGGCAGGCAGACGGGTCGCCCCGAACAACAGCAGGATGACGACGAGGATGATGACCAGGTGCCACCCGTTGAGGTTACCGAGCATTGGTCCACTTCCTTATCGTCGGAATCGTTTCGGGATTCACCAGCAGTTTACCGCGTTTGATGCGTGCTTCTCTGCGTGCCTGCTTCAATTCGGCTTTCCTTTCCAGATGAAGTTCGCGGCGCCGGGCGGTTTCGGCGTAGCCGATCAGGATGGCACGCTCGGCGGGTTCTTCCGGCGCCAGCTCTTCGATGTTCTCGTTGAGCTGCGCGACCTTGTCGGTGAGCTCCTCGAGCGCGTGCATCACCGCCACGCCTTTGCGGAACAGCCGGTAGCCGAGCCAGGCGAGCATGCCGAAGAAGCCGAGCCCGAGAACGACCCAGATGATCAGCCACGCCCACCACGCCATCGCCACAGCCTATCCGGCGCCCTGCCCGGCGTCGCGGTAACGGGCGAGTGCGGCCTCGGCCCAGTCCACCACGGCGGCGCGGGCCTCCGGAGGGTCGACGATGGTCACCGCCGACGACATCGCGGCCACCAGGCGCTTCAGGCTGTGGATGTGGGCGACGCGGATGCGGGCCCGCACGCGCCCGGATTCGGCGGCCGGCGCATCCGGGGCCCGCGTGTCGACGCTCGAGACGAACTCGCCGAGGAGCGACAGGGCGGAGGGGTCGAGTTCGATCGTCACCACGAGGTCGTCGGCCGCGCCCTGGAAGAGACTGTCGCCGAGCCGGACGTCGTCGTGCGTCGAACTGACCGGGTCGTCGGTGACCCGGATGTCGGTCATCCGGTCGAGACGGAAGGTGCGCACCGCCTCGCGCAGATGGTCCCAGGCGCGGAGGTACCAGTCCTCGTTGTCGGAGTCGATGCGCAACGGATCGACCCGTCGTCGTTCCCGCGAACCGCGCGAGGTGAGGTAGTCGAACTCGATCTGCACCCGGCGGCCGAGCGCATCCCGCAGCTCGGCGAGCGATCCGGCCGAGTCGGATGACGCGATCGCGACCTGGCTCGGGCTCTCGGAGGCCCCGCGCGCCAGCTTGTCCATCAGCGAGGAGTAGACGCCGCTGTCGACGTTCTCGGGCAGCGACTGCAGATACTGCAGCCCGGCGATCAGGGCGGCGGCCTCGCGCGCGGAGAACCGCGGAGAGTCGTCGAGGGCGACCATGTGGGTGATGACGATCTCGTCGCGCTCGTCGAAGTCGTCCCAGGAGATGTCGAAGAGGTCGCCGTGCTGGTACTGCGTGGTGTCGCCCGGCACACCGGAGACGGCGATGAGCGAGACGGCGTCGCGGATCTGCTTCTCGGAGACCTGGAAATGGGCTGCGGCATCCGCCACCGAGACACGGCCGTGATCGATCAGGTACGGAACGAGTGCGAGCAGGAAGGTGAGTTTGTCCTGCGCGTAGGCCAAGGGCTGCCCTTCGCGAGCGGATGCCATCACTCGGCCACCCCTGCCGGCGTCGCGTGGGAGCGCACCGCCGCTTCGAGCCGGGAGATCACGGCTTCGACCAGCCGCTCGGGGCCGCGCACGCGCACCTCGGGGCCGAAGCCCGCCAGCTCGTCGGCCAGGAGGTTCACGTCGGTGAAGTGCAACAGCACCCGCCCTCGGTCGCCGAGTTCGGCACCGCGTCGGCGGGAGAGTCGCACCTCGGCGTCCGTGCCGGGTTCGACATCGAGTTCCGCCACGTTGAGCTCCCAGATGTCGTCGAGCTCCTCGAGCGCCGAGGCGGCGTAGTTGCCGGGCGGCACGTCGACCGTCTGCCGGCCGAGTTTCACCGCACCGGTGATGCGCGAGAGCAGGAAGGTGCGCGGCTCCCCCACCCCGTGGTCGATTGCCTTGAGGTGCCAGCGGCCCTGGTGCTGCACCAGCGCCAACGGGGTCACCGTACGCAGCCGGGCGGCCGGGTCCCCGGGCTTGAGATACGAGAAGGATGCCGTCACGCGGCGGGAGAGCGCATCCGAGAGGGGGTCGAACGCGGCGTCGCGGGTTCGGATCCGTGGAGCGTAGCCGAGCACGGGGTCGCTGGTGTCGACGCCGATCGACCGCAGCTTCAACAGTGCCCGCTGCGACTCCCGAGAGAGCGAGCCTTCCCGCCAGGCCATCGCGGCGAGGTTCAGCAGGGTGGTCTCGGCGGAGGAGAACGCGATGTCGGCGGGCAGTTCATATGCCGTTCGGGGAATGCGATAGCGCGACGACTGGTTGTTGCCCGGATCCCCCGGCGTCTCGATGGTCTCGAGTGGAACGCCGAGTTCCCGGATGTCGTCTTTGTCGCGCTCGAACTGCCGCTCCAGTGTGGCGTTGTCGCCGTAGGGGTCGTAGCGCTGACGGTAACCCTGCACGGTCGAGAGGATCTCGTTCTTCGTCAGCCCCGCCTCGGTCGCCAGAAGGGCCAGCACCAGGCTGAACAGCCTCTCCTCGACCGGGACAGGCGCGGGCGATTGCTTCTGCGGCGACACGCAAGAATTCTAGTTCGTGGGATGCGGTCCGCGGGCGCACCGCGACGACCGCATCGCGACCGGCAGAATCAGTTCGACGCGGTCGGCAGGATGCCCAGGATGTCGACGACGTACGCCGTGGCCGATCCGCCCGACGCATCCGGCAGCACCACGAGCACCTCGGAGCCGACGGTCTGGCCCACCAGGAACGGCGTGATACCGGGCGGCGTGGTGGACGAAGAGCCGGTGGACGGGGTGTCGCTCATCGCCCAGAGCTTCGGTGTGCCGTCTTCCCAGGTCGAGGACACCACTTTGTCGGGCGTCGCGTACGACACCGCGAGCGACTGCACGATGATCGAGTCGCCCTTCGCCACGACCGTGCCCTCACCCTTCTTGAGCAGGGCCGACTTGGCATCGGTCGGCGTGTCGCCGGAGACGATCGTGATGCCCGGGCGCCCGTTCGAGTCGTGCACGACGCTCGGGAAACCGGCCTGCGCGGGCTGGTCGGCGCCGGTCGCGGCGCGCGGGAAGGTCGAGGTGATGTCGAACACCATCACGACGGAGCCGGTGGCGCCGCTGAAGATCGCGGTTGCCTGGTCGTTCGGCAGCACGATTGCGACGCGCTCTCCGGCGCTGGTGCAGAGCAGGCCGTTGCGGAGGCCATCCGGCAGGGAGTCGGCGACGACGAGAGCGGTGGACTGCGGGGCTCCGGCAGCGGCACCGGTCTCTCCGTCGTAGACCGTGTAGTTCGCCACCACGGTGCTGCCGGGCCCCACCAGGTCGCCGGAACCGGGGATGAGCACCGAGCGCTCGGCCTGCTCCGCCACGAGCGGGAACGGGAAGGTGGCCGCCGGGTCGGCGCCCAGGTCGCCGGTGGCGGTGATGGCCTCGCTCGAGTCACCGGACGGCGTGGCCGTCGAGCAGTCGGGAGCGGCGGGCGAGCCGCTGCATGCGGCGAGCGAGAGCAGAAGCCCTGCCGACAGAATGAGCGCGAGAGACTTGCGCACGGATCCTCATTTCCTGCATTCGACGAGCCGTCGGCCCGGTGAGCGAAACTATCCTATTTCATCGTCGTGAAGCTGAATTCCGCCTGACTCCCGCGCCTCACGGGCCTTGGCGGCATCCGCGGTCGCCGTGGCCGCCCGCACCCGCTTGCGGAGGCTCTTCGCGCTGATGCCGCGCTCCCCCAGGGCACCCGGAGTCCACGCCTCGACGTCCTCCTCCGAGAAGTCGCTCTTCGACGCGCGGCGCTTGAGTTCGGGCAGGATCGAGCCGGGCGCGAGCCGCCGGGCGGTCACCAGAAAGCCGGTGTGTCCGATCATCCGGTGATCGGGGCGCACCGCGAGCCCCTCGACGTGCCAGCCGCGCACCATGGTCTCGCTCGGGACCGGGTTGGTGAAGACATCCGACTCACGCATCGCCTCGACCACCCGGGAGAGCTGGGTGACGGTCGCGACGTAGCAGAGCACCACCCCGCCGGGCTTCAGCGCCGCGGCGACGACGTCGATGCACTCCCAGGGTGCGAGCATGTCGAGCACGACGCGGTCGACGGTGTGATCGGGATGCGTCGCCGGCAGCGCTTCGACCAGGTCGCCGACCGTGACGGTCCAGGATTCGGGATCGCGGCCGAAGTAGGCGGCCACGTTCGCACGCGCCACATCGGCGAACTCGTCGCGCCGTTCGAAGCTCGACAGGTGGCCCTCCGGTCCGATGGCGCGGAGCAGCCAGAGCGAGAGCGCTCCCGAACCGACCCCGGCCTCGACCACGGTGGCCCCCGGGAACACGTCGGCCTGCGCGAGGATCTGCGCGGCATCCTTCGGGTAGATGATGGCGGCGCCGCGGGGCATCGACATCACGAAATCGGTCAGCAGCGGGCGCAACGCGAGGTGCTCCACGCCCACCGAGTTCTTCACCACCGAGCCGTCGGGCAAGCCGATCAGCGCGTCGTGGTCGATGAAGCCGCGATGCGTGTGGAACACCTTGCCCGATTCGAGGGTGATGCTGTTGAGCTTGCCTTTGGGACCGGTGAGCTGCACCCGGTCGCCCTCGCGGAAGGGGCCGCTGTACTGGGCGGTCATGCGCTCTGCTCCGTTCGCACCTCGGCGAGCACGCTCGCCACGTCGTCGGGCGTCACGCCCGCGAGGGTGCTCCAGATGCGGTCGGCGCCGGAATCGTCGAGGTTCAGCAGGTGCTGCACGCCGATCACGGCGGCGCCGGCGGCGACGGCGGAGGTGACTCCGGTCACCGAGTCCTCGATCGCGACCGTCTGCGCGATGTCCACCCCGAGGGTCGCCGCCGCGGTGAGGTAGGCCTCCGGATGCGGCTTGCTCTCGGTCACGACGTCGGCCGAGACCACCGTGGAGAAGACGTCGGCGGGCAGGAAGGAGGCGACGTGGTGCGCCATCCGGCCGATCGACATGGTGACGAGCGCCTGCGGCACCCCGCGCTCGTGCAGCGCGATGAGCAGTTCGAGCGCACCGGGGCGCCAGGGCACGTGCTCGCTGATCTGTTCCATCACCCGCGTGGAGAGGAGCTGGATGATCTCGTCGGCCGGCATGTCCACCCCGAACTCCTGCAGGATGCGGGCACTGCGGTCGAGACCGGAGCCCACCAGGGTCATCGCGGCCTCATGCGTCCAGGTGCCGCCGTAGGACTCCACCAGCTTCTCCTGGGCGCGCATCCAGTACGGCTCGGTGTCGACGATGGTGCCGTCCATGTCCCACAGGACAGCGGCGGGAAGGGCGGGTGAGGATTCGGTCACGGGCGACAAGTCTACGGCGTCGCGATCCGGCCTCACTTTTCCTCCGCTCCCGGTGGAACGCCTATCCTTGACTGACGGCACCGCACCGTGCGGATGTCTCGGAAGGCAGTGAGGTACCCATCACGGCGACAGACAACGGATTCCTCCGCGGACGACTGCTCCTCGTCGCGTTCGAAGGCTGGAACGACGCCGGCGAAGCGGCCACCGGAGCCCTCCGGGTGCTCAAGGAGCAGCTCGACGTGGTTCCGATCACCGAGGTCGACACCGAGGAGTACTTCGACTTCCAGTTCAACCGCCCCACGGTGTCCGCCGACGACGAGGGCCGGCGTGTGCTGACCTGGCCCGGCGCCATCGTGTACGGTCCGGATGACGCGCTCGACGCCGAAGCGGCAGTCACGCCCGGCGCATCCGTCGACGCAGGGGACGATTCGCACGTCTATCTGCTGATCGGGTCCGAGCCCTCGCGCAACTGGAGGAAGTTCACCGCGGAGGTCGTGTCGACCGCCCTGGCCGAAGACATCGGCGGCGTGGTGCTGCTCGGCGCGATGCTCGCCGACGTGCCGCACACGCGCCCCATCTCCGTCTTCGCCACCAGCGAGAACCCGCTCGTGCGCAGCGAGCTCGACATCGAGCGCAGCTCCTACGAAGGGCCGGTCGGCATCCTCAGCGTCATCGCCGACGCCGCGGAGAGCGCCGGCATCCCCGCCATCTCGATCTGGGCGTCGGTGCCGCACTACGTGCACAACGCGCCCTCGCCCAAGGCCACGCTCGCCCTGATCGACAAGATCGAGGAGCTCATCGACGTGCAGATCGACCGCGGCGAACTCGTCGACGAGTCGACCGCCTGGGAGTCGGGCATCGACGCCCTGGCCGGCGAAGACGAGGACATGGCGGCCTACATCCAGCAGCTCGAGCAGGCTCGCGACACCGTCGACTCCCCCGAGGCCAGCGGCGAGGCCATCGCGCAGGAGTTCGAGCGCTACCTCCGCAAGCGCGGCGACGGTCGCGCCGGCGGCGACTCCCGCCCCGACGAGCCCTGGCGGCATTAGCTGCCTCGGGCGCCGTGCTTCGCGCGGCGTCCTCGGGCGTCGCCGGTCCCTGCCCGGCGCCGCGACTAGCCCGGGATACGGGTACCGAGTCGACTTACGGGCTGGAGTGGGTACCGCCTCGCCACTTCCCACGCCCGGCCGTCCTTCGGCCGGTCAGGCGCTCATTGCTCGCGCCGCCGCTGCTGCGGCGCGAGGCGACATGTTCGCGTGCGGTCGGAGAGCCCGGCCTGCGGTCGGGCCCTCCGGCCGCGCGCTCACCCTACGTCGTCGAGCGCGGCCCGCGGCCTGCGATCTCGGGGTGAGGTTTTTGGCGGACTGACTACAGCCGGATCCCCAGAAGGGCGTCCAGCACCTGGGCGGCCAGCGCGTTCGACCCCGCCGAGTGCGGCTGCGTGAACCAGGCGTCGAACTCGTCGAGGGCGCCGGGGGTGTCGAGATCGTCGTGGAGGCGGACGCGGACGCGCTCGAGCAGGAGCAGGGCGTCATCCGCGTCCACACCCTCGTCGAGCGCATCGCCCACGATCGGGTGGGCGGCGGAAGCGCGCCAGGCTGCCACGCGTTCCGCGGCGCGGAGCTCGTCGCCGCGGTGCCACTCCCAGTCGTCTCGGTAGCAGTGCGAGAGGATGGCCAGGCGGATCGCGGCGGGCTCCACGCCCGCCTCCCGCAGTTCGGAGACCAGCACCAGGTTGCCGAGCGACTTGCTCATCTTCTCGCCGTCGAACGCCACCAGCCCGCCGTGCGCGTTGACGCGCGCGAAGCGCTGTCCGGTCAGGGCGGTGGCGTGGGCGGCGCTGAACTCGTGGTGCGGAAAGACCAGGTCTCCTCCTCCGCCCTGCACGCAGATCGTGTCGCCGAGCGTCTCACGCGCGATCACCGAGCACTCGATGTGCCAGCCCGGCCGCCCACGCCGGATCTCGGGGAAGGACGTGTCCCAGGCCGGCTCGCCCGCGCGTTCCACCCGCCAGAGCAGCGGATCGAGCGGATCGCGCTTGCCGGCCCGATCGGGGTCTCCCCCGCGTTCGGCGAACAAGCGGCTCATCGTCGCCCGGTCCAGACCGCTCTCGGAGCCGAGCACCCAGGGCGTCGACCGCTCGGCTGCCGCGATGTCGAAGTACCAGTCCTCGGATCCGTCGTCGAGCGCATCCAGAGTCGGCACGGTGTAGGCGAAACCCGCGGCCCGCAACTCGTCGACGGCGCGTGCGATGTCGTCGATGGTCTCCGTGACGCCGACGTAGGCATCCGGGGGCCGCACGCCGAGGGCTGCCATGTCGGTGCGGAACAGTTCGATCTGGCCTGCCGCGAGTTGCTGCCAGTCGACGCCGGTCGCGGCCGCCCGCTCGAGCAGCGGGTCGTCGACGTCGGTGATGTTCTGGGTGTACGAGACGTCGAGCCCCGCGTCGATCCACGACCGGATCAGCGTGTCGAAGGCCAGATAGGTGGCCGCGTGTCCGATGTGCGTCGCGTCATAGGGGGTGATGCCGCAGACGTAGAGGGTGGCCTCACCGCCGGCACCGGCGACGGTGGAGTCGAGGAAGCGGCCACTCGAGTCGTCGTGGATGCGCGGCGCCGCACCGCGCCCGGGGAGCTCGGGGATGTCGGGTCGGGACCAGGAACGCACCGGTCAAGCCTAGTTGTGTTCGCTGAACGAAAACGTCGGGGAGGGGCGTTACGCCGCGATGACCCCGGCCGACAGCAGCACGATCAGGACGACGCCGAGCGCGATGCGGTAGATCACGAAGGGCAGGAAGCTGCGCTTGGAGATGTAGCTCATGAAGAACGCGATGACCACGAGGCCCACGATGAAGGCGATAACGGTCGCGACCAATGTCTCGAGCGGGCCGAATCCCCCCGCCGCGGTCTCACTGCCTCCGATGCTCTTCGCCACCTGGAACAGCCCGCTGCCGAACACCGCGGGGATGGCGAGAAGAAAGGAGTAGCGCGCTGCCGCGCGGCGCTCGTACCCCATGAAGAGCCCGGCCGTGATGGTGCCGCCCGAGCGCGAGACGCCCGGGATGAGAGCCAGCGCCTGCGCGAAGCCGAAGATGATGCCGTGCGGGATGGTGAGGTCTTTCAGCCGCCGGCGCTTCGCACCCACGTAGTCGGCGATACCGAGCAGGATGCCGAACACGATCAGCGTGGTCGCCACGATCCAGAGCGAGCGGAACGTCGTCTCGATGTCGTCTTGGAAGAGCACGCCGAGGATGACGATGGGGATGGAGCCGACGATGATCAGCCAGCCCATGCGCGCATCCGGATCGTTGCGCGGAACGCGACCGGCCAGCGACTTGGCCCACCGGCTCACGATGCGCACGATGTCGCGCCAGAAGAACACCACCACCGCGGTCTCGGTTCCGAGCTGGGTGATGGCGGTGAAGGCCGCGCCGGGGTCTTTCGCGCCGGGCAGCAGTTCGCCCACGATGCGCAGGTGCGCGCTCGACGAGATCGGCAGGAACTCGGTCAGGCCCTGGACGAATCCGAGGATGACGGCGTTGAGAAAGTCCATGTCTCCCTTTTGGAGTGATCGTGCGCCGATGCGGGGCATCGGTCGCGCCGGTCGCGACCACGTGGTCGCAGTGGGGCCTTCCGGCGGCGCGGGATCAGTACCGCAGCAGCAGGTCGGTCAGAACGTCTGAGCCAAACCCTAGCGCGTCGAGCGGCACGCGCTCGTCAACGCCATGGAACATCGCGGGAAAGTCGAGGGTGGGCGGCAGCTGGAGCGGCGCGAACCCGAAACCCCGGATTCCGAGGAGGCTCAGCGCCTTGTTGTCGGTGCCGCCGGAGAGCAGGTATGGCAGCACCTCGGCTCCCGGATCGTGCCGCTGCAGCGAGCCGACCATGGCGTCGACGAGCTCGCCGTCGAACGTGGTCTCGAGCCCGATGTCGCGGTGCGAGATCACGATCTCGATGTCCTCGCCCACGATCGCACGGATCTCCTCGAGCACGGCGTCTTCTTCACCCGGCAGCACGCGGACGTCGATCATGGCCTCGGCACGATCCGGGATGACGTTGTGCTTGTACCCGGCGGTCAGGCCCGTCGGGTTGGTCGTGGTGCGGAGGGTCGCCGTGATGAACCGGGAGGCGGTCCCGGTGGCCAGGGCGATCTCGTCGGGGCTGAGCACCTGCGCGTCCTTCCCGAGCAGGTCGGCGACGCGGTCGAGAAGCTGACGGGTGGTCGCGGTGAGATGCATCGGCCACTCGCGAGCACCGATCGCGGCGACCGCCGTCGCCAGGCGGGTGACGGCGTTGTCGCGGTTGATCTGCGAGCCGTGGCCCGCGGTGCCCCGCGCCACGAGCTTCAGCCAGATGAGCGCCTTCTCCCCGGTCTGCACGAGGTAGGCACGCTTTCCGTCGAGGTCGATCGAGTATCCGCCCACCTCGCTGATGGCTTCGGTGGCGCCGGAGAAGAGCTCAGGATGCTCCGTCACCAGATGGTGGGAGCCGAACACTCCCCCGTTCTCCTCATCGGCGAAGAAGGCCACCACGAGGTCGCGTTCGGGCTGCTGCCCGGCGCTGACGATGCGGTCGAGTGCGGTGACGATCATCGCATCCATGTTCTTCATGTCGACCGCCCCGCGCCCCCAGAGCATGCCGTCGGCGATCGCGCCACCGAAAGGGTCGACCGACCAGTCCTCGGCGATGGCGGGCACGACATCCGTGTGGCCGTGCACGACGAGTGCGGGCTTGGAGCGGTTGCGGCCCTCCACCCGGGTCACGATGCTCGTGCGGCGCGGCGCCGCGTCGAAGGACTGCACCGTCAGGCCGAGTCGCTCCAGATGCGCGGCGAGGTACTCGGCTGCCTCGGTCTCGCCGTTGGATCGCCCCTCCCCGAAGTTCGAGGTGTCGAACCGGATGAGGTCCCGCGCGATGCGCGTCGTCAGGTCGGGTTCGGCGCTCGGAGGAGTGGACGTCATACCCCTCACGCTACCCGTACCAGGCGGCGGGACCGGTGGATTTGCCGGGTGCGCATCCGTGCTATTGTCTTTCCTTGGCTGGTTGAGCAATCAATCACCGGCACCGGTCCGGGTGGCGGAAATGGCAGACGCGCTAGCTTGAGGTGCTAGTGCCCGTATAGGGCGTGGGGGTTCAAGTCCCCCCTCGGACACACTGGTTGAGACAGTGAAACGAAAGAAGACCTGGCATGACGCCGGGTCTTCTTTTCGTTAACCCGCATCCTCTACGCTCGTAAAAAACACCAGAAAGGTTTCACACACTCATGGCCGATTTGATCGTCATCGCCTTCGACAACGAAAAAGACGCCGAGGGCGCCTATGAGAAGGTTCAGGAGCTCCAGGGCGACCTGATCGTCGAGCTCTCCGGACTCGCCCTCGTCAAGGTCGACGAGCAGGGCAAGACCCACGTGGAGCACCCCGGTGCGGCCGGCAACATCGGCCTCGGAGCCGCCGGTGGCGCCCTCTTCGGCACGCTCATCGGCATCCTGTTCTTCGTGCCGTTCTTCGGCCTGGTGTTCGGCGGCCTGATCGGCGCGCTGTTCGCCGGCATCGACAAGACGGGCCTCAACAGCGAGTTCCGGTCCCAGGTGAAGGAGTCGGTCTCGGCCGGCAAGTCCGCCGTGGTCATCTACGCGGTGAAGCTCACCGAAGACAAGTTCGCCGCCGCCCTCGCGCCCTTCAACGGCAAGGTCATCAAGACCTCGCTGAGCGAGGAGGACGAGAAGGCCCTCATCCACGACCTCGCCGAGCAGCCCCAGGCGTAGTCTTAGTCGCACCGACGGGAGGAGAGCACCATGGGAATCGTGACCCCCGGATTCTTCGGGAAGAGGCGTGAGGCCGACCCTCACCTGCCGCCCGGCCAGTACGAGACCAAGGATTTCCCGGTGCTCTCCGCCGGTCCGACCCCCAACATCCACGAGGGTGAGTGGGAGTTCTCGATCACCAACGAGTCCGGCGACGTGAAGCGCTGGTCGTGGGACGAGTTCATGGACCTGCCCATCGAGAACATCGACACCGACATCCACTGCGTCACCCGATGGTCGAAGTTCGACACGAAATGGCGAGGCGTCTCGCTCGACACGCTCTTCGCCGAGGTCGAGACGGATGCGCCGTTCACGATGGCGCACTCCTACGGCGGGTACACCACCAACGTGCCGCTCGAAGACCTGCTCGAGGGCAAGGCCTGGGTGGCGTTCGAGTTCGACGGAGAGCCCCTCGATCCGGAGCACGGCGGGCCGGCTCGACTGCTCGTTCCGCACCTCTACTTCTGGAAGAGCGCGAAGTGGGTCACCGGCCTCACCATGCACGAAACCGACGAACTCGGTTTCTGGGAGGTCAACGGATACCACGCCTACGGCGACCCGTGGAAGGAACAGCGCTATTACTACGACTCCTGATGCCCGATGAAGTGGGCCGTCGCCGACGTGGTCGGCGTTCGTGAGGAGACACCGACGGCGCGCACGCTCATGCTGCGCATCCCGGGCTGGACGGGCGCTCTCGCCGGCCAGCACATCGACATCCGGCTGACCGCGCCCGACGGCTATCAGGCTGCGAGGTCGTATTCCCTCTCCTCCGCTGCCGGCGCCGAGTTCGCGGCCGTGAGCGTGGAGCTGATGCCCGACGGGGAGGTCTCGCCCTACCTCGTGCGCGGGGTGAACGTCGGCGATCAGCTCGAGGTGCTGGGGCCGCTCGGCGGCTGGTTCGTCTGGAAGCCCTCGCAGCCCGAACCGATCCGCCTGATCGGCGGTGGATCGGGCATCGCGCCGCTCGTCTCGATCCTGCGCACGCACGCCGAGGCGAAGAGCGCGGCGCCCGCGCACCTGCTCTACTCCGTGCGCTCCCCCGACTACGTCTACTTCCACGACGAGCTCGACGCGTTGGCGGCGGCCGCGAACGCGGAGCTCACGATCCAGTACACCCGCCACGCACCGCAGGGCTGGACCGGCACGGTGGGCCGCCTCGACGGCGCTCGTGTGACGTCGTGGGCGGCGAGCACGTCCCCCGCCGACGGCGGCGCTGTCTCCACCTACATCTGCGGCCCCACCCGCTTCGTCGAGCTGGCGGCCGACACCCTCGTCGCGTCGGGCGCCGACCCCATGTCGGTGAAGACGGAGCGCTTCGGCGGCGCCTGATCCACCCCACCCCGGGAAAGCGCATGGCCGTGCCATGCGAACGTGGTGAGGGCGAAGAGCCAGGCCGAGATTCCGCACCGGTGTGCGGAGGGGTCGAGATGTTCGGTTCGAAGCTCAACGATCTGATGGCGCAGCTCAGGCCCGATCTGAGTCGGTCATCACTCGGCGTCGGGCCCGGCTTCCCGGGCATCGCCCCCAATCCGCTCCTCAGCGGTGACGCACGCAAGCGCAACGCGGAGCTGCGGACGGGGGCGCTTGCGCTCGGCGTTCTCGTCGACTGGCGGGAGGTCAGCAGCGACGGCAGTCCACGCGTGGTCCTGATGTTCGACACGGAGACGGCCGACGGCATCTCGTTCCGCGGTATCGCGGACGAAGACCTCACGATCACCGAGCTCACCCGACTCGCCGCAGGACAGACGTTCCCCGTGCGCTACCGGCCCGCCGTCATGGACCATTACGTCGCCCTTGGCCGGGACGCCGACCCCGAGCAGGAGACCGGATGCGGCTCGCGGCGACAAGGCACACTCGCCCCGCGCGATCCGACGGCACCTGTCAGACACCACCTAGTTCGCGCGTACCACGCACCACTCGTTGCCCTCGGGGTCGAGGAGCACCTGGAAGGTTCCCACGGCGTCGCTGTGCAGTGGGCCCTGCCTGACGGCTCCCAGGCGTTCTGCGGCGTCCGTCGCATCCGGAACGTCGTCGACCGCGACGTCGAGATGCACCCGGTTCTTCGCGCTCTTGCCCTCGGGGACGCGCTGGAACGCGATCCGGAGCCCGGATGGCGCATCGAAGAACGACCAGTCGGGGCTGCGGTCGGTGGGTGCACTGCCTCCCAGCACCTGATGCCAGAACCGCACCAGGGCGGTGGGCTCTGCACAGTCGAAGACGACCTCGTCGAGTGAGCCGAGCATCCGCTTACCTGACCCCGCTCATCATTCTGCGCACCCAGGGTGTGACCGCGACGAGGGCAGCGCCCACTCCGATGGCCACGAGGCCCGAGATGCCGAAGTAGGGCACCTCGTCGTTCTCGTTGTAGAAACCCGCCAGGATGCCCGACAGGGCCGTTCCGAGGGCGATCGAGAGGAAGAACAGGGCCACCATCTGCGTGTGGAACACCTTCGGTGCCAGCTTCGTCGAGAGCGAGAGCCCCACAGGAGAGAGCAGCAGCTCGGCGATCGTGAAGACGAAGAGGATACCCACCAGGGCAAGCAGCGGCGTGCCGTGCGCACCCGTGCCCGAGAAGGGGATGAACAGCAGGAACGCCAGGCCCATCACGACGGCCGCGGCCGCGAACTTGTAGGGGGTGGCCGGCTGCTTCGCGCCCCACTTCGTCCAGATCGCTGCGAACACGCCGGAGAGGATGATGATGAAGATCGGGTTGATCGACTGCACCCACGCCACCGGCATCTGCCAGCCGAACAGGTTCAGGTTCAGACGATCGTTGGCGTAGAGCGTCACGACGGTGAACTGCTGCTGGTAGAGCGACCAGAACGCCACGCTGGTGATGAACATCGGGATGAACGAGAACACCCGCTTGCGCTCGACGCTCGTGATGCGTTTCGACGAGAGGATGATCACGAAGTACGCGATCGAGGCCGCGAGCGTGACGATGGCCACCGCGTCGGCGAGATTGTCGGCGTTCAGCACGCCGATCAGCACGGCGGCCACGATCAGCACCATCACCCCCACCGCGACGCCGACCATGATCAGGCGGTGCTTGCGCGGCAACGGGTTCGGCACGGTCTTCGCTTCGGGCGGCAGCGAGCGACGCCCGAAGGAGTACTGGATGAGCCCGATCGCCATGCCGACCGCGGCGACCCCGAAGCCGACGTGGAACCCGAAGGAGGTCTGCAGCAGACCGGTGAGCAGCGGGCCGAGGAAGGCGCCGAGGTTGATGCCCAGGTAGAAGATCGAGAAACCGGCGTCGCGCCGGATGTCCTTCTCGCCGTAGAGGGTGCCGACCACCGAGGTGGCATTGGCTTTCACACCCCCGGAGCCGAGGGCGATCAGGATGAGTCCCGCGGCGAGTCCCGGCACCCCCGGGATCAACGAGAGCGCGATGTGCCCGGCCATGACGACGATGGCCGCGTAGAACAGCGTGCGCTCCGAGCCGAGCAGCCGGTCGGCGAGCCACGCCCCGAGGATGGTGGCGAGGTACACCGATCCGCCGTACGCCCCCACGATCCCCACCGCGACGGGCTTCGGGATGCCCAGACCGCCCTCGGCCACCGTGTAGAACATGTAGAGCAGCAGGATGCCCTGCATGCCGTAGAACGAGAAGCGCTCCCACATCTCCACCCCGAAGATGTGGACGAGGGCGAAGGGCTGCCCGAAGAAGGTGCGCTCCTTCTTCGTCGGAACTCCCGGAGGCAGCGCTGTCTCAGTCGTCATGCACACATAGTGGCATGCGGAATGCGCCGAGGCCCGGTTCGCCTCACCCCGCATTCACGGGCCAGGAAGCGCGACCTCAGGCCCGCCGACCGGCCTAGGCCGGCCGCTGGAGACAGAGCAACCGGTCGCGGGCATCCCACGACGCCACCCGCCCGAACCCCCGCGACTCATAGAGCCGAATCGCACCGGTACGCCAGTCCCACACCGACAGCCGGAGCGCGCCGCCGCCCGCGCCGGTGGCGATGGCCGCATCCAGCAGCGCCGAGCCGATCCCGCGGCCACGCAGGCGCGGCGCGGCCCAGAGTCGTTTGATCTCGGTCACCACGCCCTGCGGCTTCAGGACGACGAGGCCGACGACTTCGTCGTCGACCTCGGCCACCAGCACGTGGCAGCCTTCGTAGGCGCTCCGCGGATCGTCCACCTCGTCCTGATATCGCCGTGGCAGGGGTGCGTCGTCGGCTCGTGGGGCGGTGAGGCCCTGCTCGGCCTTCTCCTGCTCGGTCTGGCGGAGGTAGTCCCGCGCCGCCGCGCCCACGGCATTGGCATCGGCGCCCACCAGATCCGCCTCCCTGATCAGCACCATGATCAGTGCCCCGCCGACATCCACTTGCGCACCGTCACAATACGGGCCTGCAGCTGGGTGACGCTCGCCTGCGCGACCGCGGGACCGCCGCAGATGCGACGGAGCTCGGCGTGGATGAGGCCGTGCGGCTCGTTCGACGTCTTCGACCACAGGCCCACGAGGCTGTTGAGCAGCGATCGCTGCTCCTTCAGCGTGCGGTAGAGCGGCGCCGGCACTCCCCCGTCGCCCTCGGTGTCGGGGCCTGGGGACGCCTTGTTCGACTTGGCGTGCTTCTGCTGACGGGCCTGACGGTGCTGCAGCAGGTCTTTCACCTGCTCGGGCTCCAGGATGCCCGGCAGCCCCAGGAAGTCGAGCTCCTCTTCGCTGCCCACCACGGCCTCGAACCCGAACTCGCCGCCGTCGTAGACGACGCGATCGAAGGTCGCACCCGAGCTGATGGCCTGGAACGAGAACTCGTCCATGAGCCGCTCCGACGCCTTCTCGTCGCGGTTCGCCTCGGCCATCATGGCGTCTTCGGGGTTGTAGAAGTCGCCCTCGGGGTTCGATCCGTCATCGCGGCGGTCGAGGGCGTGGTCGCGCTCGAGCTCGAGCTGGGCCGCCAGCGCCATCAGCGAGGGCACGTTGGGCAAGAAGATCGAGGCTGTCTCGCCCCGGCGCCGTGCCCGCACGAAGCGGCCCACCGCCTGCGCGAAGAAGAGCGGGGTCGACGCGCTCGTGGCGTAGACGCCCACCGCGAGCCGCGGCACGTCGACGCCTTCCGACACCATCCGCACCGCCACCATCCAGCGCTTCGACGACTCCGAGAACTGCTGGATGCGGTCGGACGCCTCCTTCTCGTCGGAGAGCACCACCGTGACGGATTCGCCCGAGATCCCCTCGAGGATTGCCGCATAGGCACGCGCGACCGTCTGGTCGGTGGCGATCACGAGCCCACCGGCATCCGGAATCGCCTGCCGCACTTCACTCAACCTCTTGTCGGCCGCGCCGAGCACCTGCGGAATCCACTCGCCGCTCGGGTCGAGAGCCGTGCGCCAGGCCTGGGAGGTGATGTCCTTGGTGTTGCCCTCGCCGAGCCGGGCCTCCATCTCGTCGCCCGCCTTGGTGCGCCAGCGCATGTGCCCGGCGTAGACCATGAACAGCACGGACCGCACCACGCCGTCTTTCAGCGCACGCCCGTAGCCGTAGCTGTAGTCGCTGCGCGAGACCCGGATGCCGTGCTCGTCGGGCGCGTATTCCACGAACGGGATGGGCGAGGTGTCTGAACGGAACGGCGTTCCGGTGAGCGAGAGTCGCCGGGTGGCGGGCTCGAAGGCCTCACGCACCGCTTCGCCCCAGCTCAGTGCGTCGCCGCCATGGTGCACCTCGTCGAGGATGACCAGCGTGTTCGCGCCCTGGGTCAGCTCGCGGTGCAGCACGGGTCGCGCCGCCACCTGCGCATAGGTAAGCGCGACGCCGTGGAAGTGGCGCCCGAAACGCGACTCGCTGTTCTTGAATCCCGGGTTCAGCCGCACCCCGGCGCGGTCGGCCGCGTCGGCCCACTGCCGCTTCAAGTGCTCGGTGGGCGCGACCACGATCACGCGGTCGACGGTGCGGCGATGCAGCAGCTCGGAGGCCAGCCGGAGGGCGAACGTGGTCTTACCGGCGCCCGGCGTCGCGGCGGCCAGGAAGTCGCGCGGCTCGTGCTCGAAGTAGGCGGTGAGCGCCTCCTCCTGCCAGGCCCGGAGGCGGCCCGCGGTGCCCCAGGGGGCGCGGCCCGGGAACGACGGCGGGAGGTGGCCTGCTGCGCTCGTACCCGGAGCGGGTTCGAACAGCGGCAGGTTGGTCACGATGTTCTCAAGGATAACCTGCTTGCTGCGTCGGGTACGGCCCCCGGTCCGGTCTGCTCGGGTGTGCCGGAGTTACCCTGGAGGGTGCACCGCGAAAGGAGCATCACACCATGACCCAGCCCCATCCCTGGCGGCGCTACGTCGCCCTCGGCGATTCGTTCACGGAAGGCATCGGGGACCCAGAGCCCGGGAGCCCCGGCGGCTACCGCGGATGGGCCGACCGGGTGGCGGAGACGCTGGCCGCATCGGCCGATGGCGAGTTCTCCTACGCGAACCTGGCCATCCGGGGCCGGCTGCTGCAGCAGATCGTCGACGAGCAGATCGAACCCGCGCTCGCGCTGCGACCCGACCTCGTCACGATCTCTGCGGGCGGCAACGACGTCATCCGCCCGGGTACCGATCCCGACGACATCGCGGCTCGCTTCGAGGTCGGGATCCGCCGCTTGCGGCACGACGACGCGACCGTGGCCATCTTCACCGGGGTCGACACGAACTTCACGCCCGTGTTCCGCGGCATCCGGGGGAAGGTCGCGATCTACAACGAGAACCTGCGGGTGATCGCCGATCGCTACGACTGCATCGTGGTCGACCAGTGGGGTCTCAAAGCCATCCAGGATCCCCGGATGTGGGCCGACGACCGCCTGCACCTCAATCCGCTCGGCCACCACGAGGTGGCCCGCCGGGTGCTCGAGGCGTTGAACGTCGACAACGACCTGCAGCCCGGCGAACCGGAGCCGCTCCCCCGCACGAGCTGGCGCCAGGCCCGCGCCGAAGACCTGGTGTGGGCGCGCGTGCATCTGGTGCCGTGGGTCATCCGGCGCATCACCCACCGTTCGAGCGGCGACGGCGTCACGCCGAAACGCCCCGTCCCCGAGCCCGTGTACGTGCAGAAAGACGACGCTCGCCCCTGAGCGAGTGCTTCCATCTTCGCCGAGCCGTCACCTGATGCCGTTGTGGAGTGCCGAAAGCGACATGAACTGACGGGTCGGCGAGGGGTGGGAGCGCTCGGCAGCGCGTCGGAGGGTCAGCGGAACGGATGCGTGAGCCGCCACCAGGCGTCGGGCCCGTCGAGCTCACCCGAGAGGGTCAACGGCACCGTCAGTTCCGAGCCGCCGAGTGTCGTGCCCGTCACGGTGTAGCGGGCGGTGCCGACCTCGGTGCCGGAGGCGCCGCTCGAGAGCGTCTGCGCCTCCGCCTCCCGTGCGACGTCGGCCTGCGACCACACCGTTTCGCTGAGCGAGCCGCCGGCGACGATGTCGGCCGTGGCACCCCAGGGAGTCGTGTAGCTGCCGAGCACATCGCCGGCGCTCACGAGCGGAAGGGTCTGGAAGCCGCTCTGCGCGCTCTGCAGCAGCGCGAGCACGGCCGCGTGCAACTCGTCTTCTCCCGTGGCACCCAGCACCACACCGACGAGCTGCACCGTCTGCTCCCCCACCGCGACCTCGGCCGAGAACAGCAGGCAGAAACCCGCTTCATCGGTGGTTCCGGTCTTCACGCCGTCGATGCCGGACGTGCCGATCAGCGTGTTCGTGTTCTCGATCTCGCCGAGCTGCGGCACCTGGTCGCTCGCGGTGCCGACGATGGTGCCGAGCACCGGGTCGGCGACCACCATCGACGCGATCGCCAGAAGGTCGCGGGTGCTGCTCCGACTCCCTGGATCGAGCCCGGAGGTGTCGACCACGCTCGTGTCCGTCAACCCGTGGTCGGCCAGCCAGCTCGTGGCGGCCGCCAGGTAGGCCGCGGTCGATCCGAAGGCCCAGTCGGTCAGCGTGACGCTGTAGTTGTTGGCCGATTCGAGCATCATGATCTCGATCACCTGACGTTCCGAGAGCACCTGGCCGGGGTAGACGGATGCCCACGATCCGCCCACCGCGATGGTGGCCTGCAGGATGGCCGCGTCGGCATCCGTGATCGTGATCTCGGGGCCGTCGCCACCCTCGGGGATCGGCTTCGCGTCGAGCACCACGAGCGCGGTGACCGACTTGGCGATGCTGGCGATGGGCAGCGGATCGGCCGGCCCGCTCGTGCCGAGCGCGGTGACCTCGCCGCCACCCGCCGCGATGGCGATGGCGCTGGCGCCGGTGCCGGGAGTGGTCAACGTGACCGGCGTCGAGGAGACGGCCGGCGCATCCGGGATCACCGCGGTCGCCGCCGGAACGGGCGCCAGCAAGGCGACGGGGAGGTAGGTGCCCAGCAGGGCGACGATCACCACGAGCGAGCCCACCACGATCCGCCGCCGCCGGTAGTGCGCACGGGTCGGACTCACCCCGCCATCCTATTAGCCGGGTCGGGGAGCGAAGCTACATCAGGCCGCCGTCGACGGAGCGCAGCACCACGGATTCCTCCTCGGGCACCAGCACCGCGGTGTCTCGATTGAGGCTCTCGCCCCGGTAGAACGGTTTCGAACCCGGGAAGAAGAACCACACCACCATGAGCACCACGCCGACGGCGAGCGAGCCGATGCCGATCACGAACACCCCACCGATGCCCCAGATGACGGTGTAGCCGTAGTCGGGGTCGTACATGTCGATGGCCGACTGGATGAACGCAGCCGTGAGCATCAGGCCGCCGAGCAGCGGGAACAGCCCCTTGAACAGGAAGTTGCGCATCGTGGTGAAGATCTCGCGCCGGAAGTACCAGACGCAGGCGTAGCTCGTGATGGCGTAATAGAACGCGATGGCAAGGCCCAGCGAGAGGATCGTGTCGGAGAGGATGTTCTCGCTCACCAGGGTCATGCCGATGTAGAAGGCGATGGCCACGACGCTCATGAAGATCGTGGCGAAGCGCGGGGTGCGGAACTTCGGATGGATGCGCCCGAACGCCGCCGGCAGGGCCTTGTAGGTGGCCATGGCGAGCGTGCCGCGGGCGGTCGGCAAGATCGTGGTCTGGGTCGACGAGACCGCCGACACGCACACCGCGATCACGAGCAGCCAGGCGAACGGCCCGAACAACGCGTCTTTCAGGGCGAAGAACACGTCTTCGGCGTTGTCTTCGTTGCCGAGCCCCATGCCCGAGGTGCCGAGGCCCGCGTACGCCATGGCCGCAACCGTCACCGAGACATAGGTGACGAGAAGGATGACGGTCGAGAGCACCGCTGCGCGACCGGGGGTGCGTTCGGGATCCTTCGTCTCCTCGTTCAGCGCGAGACAGGTGTCCCACCCCCAGTAGATGAAGAGGCAGAGCAGGATGGCCTCGGTGAAGCCGGAGAGCGACGTGAACGCGAAGGGGTTGAACCAATCGGCCTGCGGCACCGTCGACCCCTCGGGAGCGGTGCCCGCGAACACGTTCCAGAGGGCGATGCCCACGAAGAGGGCGAGGGTGAGGTACTGGATGCCGAGCAGCACGTTCTGCAACCGCTCCCCGAGTTCGAGGCCGCGCACGCTCACGAAGGTCATCACGGCGATGAACACCACGCCCGTGGCGGTGACCAGCGGCACGTTGTCGTAGAGATCGGGGTTGTTCGTGAGCAGCCAGAGGTACTTGCTGCCGATCTGCGCGAGGTTCGCGAGCACGATGATGCCGGCCACGGCCACGCCCCAGCCGCCCATCCAGCCGACCCACGGGCCGAAGGCCTTCGTGGCCCAGGTGAAGGAGGTGCCGCAGTCGGGCACGGCCCGGTTGAGCTCGCGGTAGGCGTATGCCGTGAGGAACATCGGGATGAAGGCGAGGATCATCGCGATCGGCGCCTGTGCGCCCACCGCCAGCACGACGAATCCGATGGTCGCGGCCAGCGAGTAGACCGGAGCCGTGGAGGCCAGACCGATCACGGTCGAGCCGAACAGGCCGAGCGTGCCGGTGGCCAGGCCCTTCCCGGAGGAGCCGGACGAGCGCGCGGGCGCGGCGGTGGTCTTCTCACTCATGGCGGACCTCCCTTGGTTCGGTAGGGAGAGCATAGTGGGTGAGGGAGCCTCAGGACATGAACCGGATGGCATAGAGGGCCACCGCGCTCGCCGAGGCCACGTTGAGCGAGTCGACGCCGTGCAGCATCGGGATCTCGACACGCACATCGGCGGCCGCCAGGGCGCGTCGACTCAACCCGTCGCCTTCGGTGCCGAGCACGATCGCCACCCGCTCCGGCAGCGCGGCGGCGAACTCCGGCAGGGGCACCGAGTCCTCGCCCAGCGCGAGCGCGGCGATGGTGAACCCGGCCTCGTGCAGGAGCGGCGCGGCATCCTTCCACTCTCCGATGCGGGTCCACGGCACCTGCAGCACCGTGCCCATGCTCACGCGCACGCTCCGCCGGTAGAGCGGATCGGCACAGCGCGGGCTGATCAAGACCGCGTCGGCCCCGAGCCCGGCGGCGGAGCGGAAGGCGGCGCCCACATTCGTGTGGTCGACGATGTCCTCGAGCACCACCACCGTGCGTGCCCCGGCGAGCAGGTCGCGCGGGTCGGGCAGCACCGGGCGGTGCATCGAGGCCAGCGCTCCGCGGTGCATCGAGAAGCCCGTCAGCTGCTCGAGCAGCTCGTCGCTCGCCACGAAGACGGGCACCTCGGGATAGCGCTCGGCCACCCAGTGGAGGTCGGGCAGCCACTTCTCCTGCAGCAGTACCGAGCGCGGTCGGTGCCCGGCCGCCACCGCGCGCTCGATCACCTTGCTCGACTCGGCGAGGTAGAGACCACCGGCCGGCTCCAGGATGCGGCGGAGGGCCACGTCGGTGAGGTCGGCGTAGTCGGCGAGCCCCGGATGGTCGAGGTCGGTGATGCGGATGACGGGCACGAGACCCTTTCTGTGCTGCGGTTCACGGTCAACTCTGCCAGGCCGGAAACATTCCGGAAAACTTCGCTGTTTAGACTCTCAAGTGGCCGGTGCGCTGTACCGGCGAGGAGGTGTCATGGTTTCGCTCGTGTCGTCGGCATCCGGAGCGTCGACGGGGATCGCCGTCGACGAGGCCGTGGAGGTGCTCAGCGGCAGGCGGATCGTGGTGCTCACGGGCGCCGGAGTCAGCACCGATTCGGGCATCCCCGACTACCGGGGCGAAGGCGCGCCGCCGCGCAACCCGATGACCTTCGACCAGTTCCTCGGCAGCGAGTCGTACCGCAAGCGCTACTGGGCGGGCAGCCACCTCGGCTGGACCATGTTCGACGCGGCGCAGCCCAACGACGGCCACCGCATCCTCGCCGACCTCGAAGACGCCGGCCTCGTCACCGGCGTCGTAACCCAGAACGTCGACGGCCTGCACGCGCGCGCCGGCACCAAACATCTGGTCGACCTGCACGGCTCCATGGATCGGGTGTCCTGTCTGCGCTGCGGCCAGAGCTACGCCCGCGCGGGCATCGCCCAGCGCATCAGCGAGGCCAACCCCTGGCTCACCGAGCCCGAGCTCGTGCGGATGGCGCCCGACGGCGACGCCGAGGTGGCCGAGTACGAGGCCTTCGTGGTTCCCGCCTGCACCGTGTGCGGCGGCACCCTCAAGCCCGACGTGGTGTTCTTCGGCGAGTTCATCCCCACCGAGAAGTTCGCCGAGGCCTCCTCGATGGTGGCGTCGTCGGACGCGATGGTGATCGCGGGATCGTCGCTCGTGGTGAACTCGGGCATCCGTCTTCTGGAGCAGGCCCGCCGCCGCAAGCTACCGGTCGTCATCGTGAACCGGGGTGTCACCAAGGGCGACGGCCGCGCCACCGTGAAGATCGACGCCGGCACCACCGAGACCCTCCGCACCCTCGCGGCCCGCCTCCTCCCCTGAGTCCGGCGGCCGCTTCGGGGCCCGGGAGCGGCCCCGTAGGATGGGGGCGATGACTACCTTCACCTTCGTGCGGCACGGCCAGACCGACTGGAACTTCCAGAAGCGCATCCAGGGCTCGACCGACATCCCGCTCAACGAGACCGGACGGGAGCAGGCCCGGGAGACCGGAGCCGCTCTGGCTGAAAGGTCGTGGGACGGCATCGTCGCGAGCCCACTCAGCCGCGCGCGCGAGACCGCCGAGATCATCGCCGGCATCGTCGGCCTCCCCGAGCCCGAACTCGTGCCGGCCCTGGTCGAGCGCAGCTACGGCGAGGTCGAAGGCCTGAACGCCGCCGAACTCGCCGTGCGCTTCCCCGATCCGATGGCCGACGTGCCCGGCCGCGAGAAGCGGTCCCACGTCGTGCGCCGCGTGCTCCCCGCGCTCGAGCGGCTGGCGGCGGAGCATCCGGGCGAGTCGCTCATCGTGGTGTCGCACGGTGGCGTGATCGGATCCCTGATCCGCTACATCACCGAGAAGATGCTGCCGCAGCAGGGCCACGCCATTCCGAACGGATCGGCGCACGACTTCGTGGTCGACAGCGGCGAGCTCTCGATCACCGAGTTCAACGGGGTGCCGATCGACCCGTCAATCCGATCGCGAGCTCCGCTATCGCTCGAGCTGACGCTGCCCAACTGAATTCCTCGGCCTGGGTGCGCGAGGCGATCGAGCGTCGTCGCCATTCGGCCGGCTCCTCCAACCGCGCGACGGTCGACGCGAATCGCGCGGCGTCGCGGGCGGGCGCGTAGAGCGCGGCCTCTCCCCCGATCTCCCGGAACACGGGGATGTCGCTCACCACGACGGGCGTGCCGTAGCCCATCGACTCGACCAGCGGGATGCCGAAACCCTCGTCGAGCGAGGCGGTCACGAGCGCCGTCGCCTGCTGCAGCAGGGCGTGGTACTCCTCGTCGCTGACCCCGTCGTGGAACACGAGCCGAGCCGCCGGGTCGATCGCCTGCAGTCGCCGCTTGTCGGCATCCGTCGCCCGGCTGAGCAGGTGCAGCGTGTATCCGGGCAGGTCGCCGACGGCGCGCACCAGTGTCTCGACGTTCTTGTAGGGCATGAACGAGCCCATGTAGAGCAGCGACTTCGCGCCGGCACGGGTGTCCGCAGCGTCGGCGGCGGCGGATGCCTCGGCCGGGCCGGGCAGGTCGGCTGCGTTCCGCGCCACCACGACCGGCCGCTTGGTGAGATGGTGCTCGGCGATCAGGCCGCGGGTGGTCTCGGAGACCGTCACGACCGCATCGGCGCGGTTGAGGAGCATCCGCTGCGGCCACCAGGCCTTGTGATAGAGCCGCCAGAGCACACGCACGAAGGCGGGCAGGTCGTGCGGCGGTTCGGGATTCGAATAGTAGATCAGGTCGTGCACGGTGAGCGCCAAGCGATATCTGCGCCCGGCGGTGCCCATCGTCTGCATGGGGCTGATCACGACATCCGGATGCGCGCGGTTGACCTGGCGAGCCACCAGCGGCTCCCGCACGCTCGTGGGACCGGAGACCTTGATCCAGGGCAGATCGGGCAGCATCGTGAGCTGGCGCTCGTCGCTGATGATCATGGTGAGGTCGAGTCCGTCGATCTTCGCCAGCTCGCCCACCACCCCCGCGGTGTAGCGACTGATGCCGTCGTGCCGGCCGATGCGGGTGTAGCGGCAGTCGAAGGCGAGCTTCACGACGCCGACGCCGACGGTTCGAGGAAGGCGTCGATCGCCCGCGCGGCCTCGATCGGGCGCTCGTAGTGGATGAGATGGCCGACGTCGTCGAGCACCACGAGGCGCGCATCGGACATCGAGTCGCGCAGCCGGTGCTGGGCGGCGATCGGCGTGATGTCGTCTTTGTCGGCGGCGATCAGCAGGGTGCGGGCGGTGATCCGCCCGGCGTACTCGCTCACGTCGTTGCTGACCGAGGCGCGGAAGGCGTCGAGCACCACGGTGCGGTTCGCGAACGCGCTGAAGTAGCGGTGGTGCTGGTCATGGATCCAGCGGCGCAGGGCCTTGTTCTTCGTCGTGGCCATGGTGATGCTGATGACGCGCACCATCACGGGGCTCGACAGGATGACGTGGCCGAGCTTCTCGGGAGCCGCGGCGCCCAGGCGGTAGTAGCCGATGGCCACCCGGGTCATGACGCCGCGTGGGCCTTTCAGCGCCGGCGCCGCGATGGGGTTGATGAGCACCGCGTCGTCGACCGCGAGGCCGGGGCGGGCCGGAGTGCCGGAGCCGGCCGGGCTGCCCGCGAGTGCGGCGGCCACCACGATGGAGCCGAACGAGTGCCCCACGATCACGAGCCGGGCCGACGGCGACTCGGCGCGCACCCGTTCGACGAACTCGTGCAGCCACTCGACATACCCGTCGAGGTCGTGCACCGCCCGCATCGGGGTCGAGACCCCGAAACCCGGCAGGTCGGGTGCCACGACGCGGTAGCCGGGATGGTTCAACTGGGCGATCACGGGTTCCAGCCCGTGATGGTCGCCCCGATAGCCGTGCACGACGACCACGAGCGTGCCGGCACTCGCCCGCGTCTCGGCATCCGATCCGCACTCGCCGTACTCCCACACGTGGGTCTCGCTGCCGGCCACCGGGAGCACGCGCGTGGTGACGGGCATCCGGGAGAGTTCCACGGCATAGGGAGAGGCGACGGTCACCCGGTCCAGCATAGACGGCGGGCCGTTCTGGTTCCTGAGGTCTGCTGGGTGCCCCTTTGCGTGTCGGTGTCCTGGGCTATCGTGAAAACGTACCTCCGCCGGCAGGACTCATGTTCCGAAAGGACGCCCGTGAACTTCACCGCTCCCATCCAGTTGCCGGGGCTCACGCTCGATCCGCAATGGTATCGGAGGTCGGTCTTCTACGAGGTGATGATCCGGTCGTTCGTCGACTCCAACGGCGACGGCTTCGGAGACATCGCCGGCCTCATCTCGAAACTCGACTACCTGCAGTGGCTCGGCATCGACGCGCTCTGGCTGCCGCCGTTCTTCCAGTCGCCGTTGCGCGACGGCGGCTACGACGTCTCCGACTTCAAGGCCGTGCTGCCCGACTACGGCACGGTCGAGGAGTTCCGCGACCTCGTCACCAAGGCCCACGAGCGCAACATGCGCATCATCATGGACTTCCCGCTCAACCACACCTCCGATCAGCACGAGTGGTTCCAGCAGTCCCGCGAAGACCCGGAGGGCCCCTACGGCGACTTCTACGTGTGGAGCGACACCGACGAGAAGTACGAGAACATCCGCATCATCTTCGTCGACACCGAGGAGTCGAACTGGACGTTCGATCCGGTGCGCCGGCAGTTCTTCTGGCACCGCTTCTTCTCCCACCAGCCCGACCTCAACTTCGAGAACCCGGCGGTGCAGGAGGCGATCTTCGACATCTGCCGGTTCTGGCTCGACATGGGCGTCGACGGCCTGCGGCTCGACGCCATCCCCTACCTCTTCGAGTCCGAGGAGGGCAACGGCGAGGGTGAGCCGAAGACGCACGACTACATCGTGCGGCTGCGCCAGATGATCGACGCGGAATACCCCGGGCGGATGCTGGTGGCCGAGGCCAACCAGTGGCCGCGCGAGGTGGCCGCCTTCTTCGGCAGCGACGAGGAGCCGGAGTGCCACATGGCGTTCGACTTCCCGGTGATGCCGCGCATCTACTACTCGCTCCGGTCGCAGAAGGCCGATGAGCTCATCCGGGTGCTGTCGGAGACCACCGCCATTCCCGAGGGTGCCGCCTGGGGCGTCTTCCTGCGCAACCACGACGAGCTGACGCTCGAGATGGTGTCGGAGGAATACCGGCAGGCGATGTACGGCTGGTATGCCTACGACCCGCGGATGCGCTCCAACATCGGCATCCGGCGTCGCCTCGCGCCCCTGCTCGACAACTCCCGCGCCGAGCTCGAACTGGCGCACGCCCTGCTCTTCGCGCTGCCGGGCTCACCGTTCCTGTACTACGGCGACGAGATCGGCATGGGCGACAACATCTGGCTGCCCGACCGCGATTCCTCGCGTACCCCGATGCAGTGGACGCCCGATCGCAACGCCGGCTTCTCCACCGCCGACCCCGGCAAGCTCTTCCTGCCGGTCGTGCAGTCGCTGGTCTACAACTACAACCTCGTGAACGTGGAGTCGCAGCTCGCGCAGTCGCGATCGTTGCTGCACTGGGTGCGCAACGTGATCCACGTGCGGAAGGCGCATCCGACCTTCGGCCTGGGTTCGATGGAGGTGGTGGGCAGCGACCACGAGTCGGTGCTGGCGTTCGTGCGGTCGTACGAGGGCTCGGGCGCCTACTTCGGCGACGGCCCCGAAGACGTGCTCTGCGTGTTCAGCTTCGCCCACAATCCCGTGTCGGCCACGATCACGGCGCCGCAGTTCGCCGGGCGGCGGCTGTTCGATCTGTTCGGGCACGGCGAGTTCCCCGCCTTCGACGAGAACGGTCGCGTTACGCTCACCTTCGGAACCCAGGCGTTCTACTGGCTGCACGTCGGCCAGTCCACCGAACAAGAACAGGGGCGCTAAGCGGTGCCGATGCCCGAATCATCCCGACCGGTCGTGGTCGAGGTGCCGCTGTTCGACTTCGACGACGAGCTGTTGGATGCGGCGACTCCCGCCCCCGACGCACCCGCTCCGGCCGCACCCGCACCTGGTGCGCCGGCCGCCGCCACCGTCGTGGCGCCGCACTCGACCGTGAACAGCGAGGTGCGGGTCGGCTCCGTGGTCGTGCTCGAACGCGACGCGGCGCTCACCTCCGACGACACGATCGTGCTCGACGTGGATGCCGCGGCCGTGCTCGAGACGGGCCGGGCGGCGGTGCTCGAAGACCTCGAAGAGGCGGTGCGGGCCGCCCCCGAGGCCGAGCTCGTGGTCGACACCGAGATCACGCTGCCGCTCGTCCCCCGCCCTGCCTGGGCCGACCGGCTCGCCGTGTTCGACCTCGAGACCACGGGCATCGACGTCGAGACCAGTCGGGTGGTCACTGCGAACATCAGCCTGCTGGATGCGGCGGGTCAGGTGGTGAGCCGTCGCGACTGGCTGGCCGATCCGGGAGTGCCCATCCCCGAGCAGGCGACAGCCGTGCACGGTGTCAGCACCGAGCACGCGCGAGCGGCCGGGCGGCCGGCAGCCGAGGTGGTGGCCGAGATCGTGGCGGAGCTGCGCCGGGTGTTCGACGAGGGTTACGCCCTCGTCGTCTACAACGCGCCTTACGACCTCACGCTGCTCAACCGTGAGGCGCTCCGCCACGGCGGCGACCCGCTCGTCACCCCGCCCGCGGTGATCGATCCGCTCGTCATCGACAAGCAGATCGACCGCTACCGCAAGGGCAAGCGCACCCTGGAGGTCTCTGCGGCGTTCTACGGCGTCGCACTCACCGACGCGCACGACGCCGGCGCCGACGCCATCGCGGCGGGGCGCGTGGCCCAGGCCCTGGCCGCCAAGTACGCGGTCGACCTCGACCTGTCGCTCGACCAGCTGCACGCCGCTCAGGTGGCCTGGCACGACGCCCAGTCCGACTCCTTCGAGGACTACATGCGTCGCACCCGCGACCCCACGTTCACCTCCCGTCGGGGTTGGCCCGAGTCCGCCCGCCCCGCCTGACCCCTCGTGCCGGTGCGGTCAGCTGGCACCGGCCAGGCGGCCCAGTGCCTCGGTGCGCACCGGATCGAGGCGACGCAGTCGCGCTTTCGTCGTGTTGCTCCGCACGATCCATCGGGCATCCGGATCTCCTGACTCCGCCCATCGCTCGAGCGAGGCGAAGCCTTCGTCGGGAGCTCCTCCGCACACCACGCTCCAGGCGTAGCCCAGCGCCTGACGGAGCACCCGCACGTCCTCCCTCCCCCGCCTCGCGCCGATCGGAATGCCTACCAGCGTCGCGGTGATCCTGTCGAGGATGCGCAGCGCGCGGAGCGCGGCCGGCTCCGCCGTCACCAGACGCGACTCGGCAACCCCCGCCGCCACCGCACGCAGCAGGAGCAGATCAGGCGCGTCCGTCGGTGCGCTCGCCGATGCGGTCCAGCGCTCGGCGAGCACCAACAGCCCATCGAGATCCGCGTCGCCGAGGCGCTGGAGCGCCATCGCGACGCCCTCCCGCACGCGCCAGCGCGGGTCGGTGGCGAGCGTCCGCAATTCGCTCTCGACACGCTCGTCGGAATCGGCCGCCAGCAGCCGGCCCAGACCGATCGCCCCGCACATCATCGAGAACTCGTCGTCCGACGCGATCAACTCGGCGATCTGCGACGCGATCGCGACGTCGCCGACCGCTGCCGCCAGCTCGAGGTTCCCCCGTGGACCCGGCAGCCCGGAGTGCTCTGCGAGGTACTGCGGCCACTCCTGCGGCGCGAGCGCCGTCAGCGCCGAGCGGAACTCCTGCCGCGTGCTCATGCCTCCAGTATGCCCGGCGGGTCCGCTGCCCGGCGAGCGATGCTCCGACGCGAAGAACCCCGCCGACCGGAGTCGACGGGGTTCTTCGTGCGTGGAGGCGGAGGTTACTTGCTCGCGCCGCCGAAGCCCTTGTAGCGGCTGTTGAACTTCTCGACACGACCGGCCGAGTCGAGGATGCGCTGCTTGCCCGTGTAGAACGGGTGCGACTCCGACGAGATCTCGACATCGATCACCGGGTAGGTGTTTCCGTCTTCCCACTCGATCGTCTTCGACGACGACACGGTCGAACGGGTGAGGAAGGTGGCGCCGGACGCGAGGTCTCGGAAGACCACGGCTTCGTACGTCGGGTGGATGTCAGTCTTCATAGTGGTGTCCTTGTTTCACGGCTGTTGGTGTGTACTGCACGGGATGAAATCTACGGCCAGACGGGCCAGCTAGACAGTTTAGCAGATCCGATTCCGATCAGGCGTCAGGATGCACGCGCCGTGTAGCGCCCGTCGTCTTCGCTCAGCGTGATCGGCAGGCCGAACGTGGTCTCGAGGTTCTCGGAGGTCAGAACCTCGCCGATCGGTCCGCTCGCCACGATCCCGCCGTCGTTCAGCAACAGCGCGTGCGTGAAACCGCGCGGGATCTCCTCCACATGGTGCGTGACCATCACGATCGCGGGCGCTTCGGGTGCCGAGGCGTAGCCTCCGAGCAGCTGGAGCAGCTCCTCGCGGGCACCCAGGTCAAGCGAAGCGGCCGGCTCGTCGAGCAGAAGCAGTTCTGGATCGGTCATCACCGAACGTGCGATCTGCACGCGCTTCTGCTCGCCGTCGCTGAGCGAGCCGAAGAGCCGCTCGGAGAGGTGGTCGAGCTTCCACTCGGTGAGCACGCGCTGGGCGCGACGGAGGTCGATGTCTTCGTAGGACTCGTTCCAGCGGCCGGTGACCGAGTAGGCCGCCGTGAGCACCACGTTCAGCACCGTCTCGTTGCCGGGGAACCGGCGGGCCATGGCGCTCGACGCGAAACCGACGCGCGGCCGCAGCTCGAACAGGTCGACCTCGCCGAGCTTGCCGTCGAGCACCTGCACCGTGCCGCCCGAAGGGTGGTTCATCGCGGCCGCGATCTGCAGCAACGTGGTCTTGCCGGCGCCGTTCGGCCCGAGCACCACCCATCGCTGGTCGCCGTCGACCCTCCAGTTCACGTCGCTGAGGATTTCGTTCCCGTCCCGGGTGACAGAGACGTTCTGGAGGTCGAGCACGTTGGGCATGCAAGAAGTTTATCGGGCCCCGGGGTGTGGATTCGCCCGTCGGGCGGGCTCAGACCAGAGAGCGGTAGATGGCCACCGTCTGCGCCGCGATCGACGACCAGCTGAACTCGGCCTCCGCACGTGCCCGGCCGGCGTCGCCCATCCGGGCCGCCCGCACCGGGTCCGTGACGACCTCGGTGAGGGCCCGCGCGAGGTCCACGACGAAGCGGTCGGGGTCGGTCGGCGTGCCGGTGCCGTCCTGCAGCTGGTCGATGGGCACGAGCAGACCCGTGACGCCGTCGTCGACGACCTCCGGGATCCCGCCGGTCGCCGTGCCCACCACCGGCAGTCCGCAGGCCATCGCCTCGAGGTTCACGATGCCGAGCGGCTCGTAGATCGAGGGGCAGACGAAGACGGTGGCGGCCGTCAGAACCGCGGCGAGGGCCGGTTGCGGCAGGATCTCGTCGATCCAGACGACTCCCCCTCGCGTCTCCTGCAGCTGTTTCACCGCCGAACTGACCTCCTCGAGGATCGCGGGCGTGTCGGGCGCTCCGGCGCACAGCACGACCTGCACCTCCGTCGGCAACAGCGCGATGGCGCGCAGCAGGTACGGCAGACCCTTCTGGCGGGTGATCCGGCCCACGAACACCACGGTCGGCCGTGTGCTGTCGATCCCGTGCCGGGCGAGCACCTCTTCGTCGTAGTGCGGCTTCCAGGTGTCCAGGTCGATGCCGTTGTAGACCACGGTCACCTTCGACTCGTCGAGCGCGGGGTAAGAGCGCAGGATGTCGCGGCGCATCCCGTCGCTCACCGCGATCACCGCGTCGGCCGACTCGAACGCATCCTTCTCGATCCAGGAGGAGACGCGGTAGCCGCCGCCGAGCTGCTCGGCCTTCCACGGCCGGAGCGGCTCCAGCGAGTGCGCGGTGACCACGTGGGGAACGCCGTGCAGCAGCGCCGAGAGTCGACCGGCGGCGTTGGCGTACCAGGTGTGCGAGTGCACCAGATCGGTGCCGGCGGTCGCCTCCGCGATCTGCAGGTCGACCCCGAGGGTGGTCAGCGCGGGGTTCGCGCCGTCGAGTTCGGCGGGCACCCGGTAGGCGAAGACGCCCGCTTCGTCGCGCGGAGCGCCGAAGCACCGCACGGCGACGTCGAGGTGGGCGCGGAGGCCTTTGACGAGTTCGGCGACGTGCACTCCCGCCCCTCCGTAGACCTCGGGCGGATACTCACGGGAAATCACATCTACTCGCATAGTTGAACGGTAGTACGGTCCGGGGGAAACCTCATTAGGGTTGGGGTCATGGCTGCATCAAAGAAGATCTTCGGCATCGTGTTGGCCGGAGGTGAGGGCAAGCGACTCATGCCCCTCACGGCGGACCGGGCCAAGCCCGGCGTGCCTTTCGGGGGCGGTTACCGCCTCATCGATTTCGCGCTCTCCAACCTCGTGAATTCCGGTCTGCGTCAGATCGTCGTGCTCACGCAGTACAAGTCGCATTCGCTCGACCGGCACGTCTCGCAGACCTGGCACCTCGATGGCCTGCTGAACTCCTACATCGCCTCCGTGCCCGCGCAGCAGCGCCTCGGCAAGCGCTGGTTCAGCGGCTCGGCCGACGCCATCCTGCAGTCGCTCAACCTGATCCGCGACGAGAAGCCCGACATCGTGGTCGTGGTCGGCGCCGACCACGTCTACCGCATGGACTTCGAGCAGATGATCCAGGCCCATATCGCGTCGGGCAAGGGCGCCACCGTCGCCGCGATCCGCCAGCCGATCGAGCTGAGCGATCAGTTCGGCGTCATCCAGGTCTCCCCCGACGACCCGACGCTGATCGACGAGTTCCTCGAGAAGCCGAAGAACGCCACCGGGCTCGCCGACGCGCCGCACGAGGTGCTCGCGTCGATGGGCAACTACATCTTCGACGCCGATCAACTGATCGACGCCGTCATCCGCGACGGCGAGCGGCCCGAGTCGAGCCATGACATGGGCGGCGACATCATCCCCGACTTCGTGGCCGCCGGCAACGCCGCGGTCTACGACCTCAACCGCAACGAAGTGCCCGGTTCCACCGACCGCGACCGTTACTACTGGCGCGACGTGGGAACCATCGAGTCGTTCTACGACGCCCACCAAGACCTCATCTCGGCACTCCCGGTGTTCAACCTCTACAACGAGAAGTGGCCGATCTACACCCAGCAGCTCAACTCGCCGCCGGCGAAGTTCGTTCGCGACAGCAAGGGCAACCCGGGCGTCACCGTGGAGTCGATCGTGTCGCTCGGCTGCCTCATCTCCGGCGCCCGCGTCGAGGGAAGCGTCGTCGGGCCGTGGACGACAGTCGATTCGGGAGCTCTCGTGCAGCAGTCGGTGCTCTTCGACCGTGTCCACATCGAACCGGATGCGGTCGTGCGCCGGGCTATCCTGGACAAGAACGTCGTCGTCCTCGCGGGCGCCCAGGTGGGCGTCGATCCCGAACGCGATCGGGAACGCGGGTTCACCGTGACCGACACGGGGATCACGGTCGTCGGCAAAGGAGTCCGCGTAGTTCCATGACGCAGCAGATGCTGGCACCCGACCCCCTGCCCGCGAGCCAGCACCCCGCTGATCGACCGCGATTCCTCGTCGTCCTCGACGTCGATTCGACACTGATCGAGAACGAGGTCATCGAGATGCTCGGCGATCTGGCCGGATGCCATGCCGAGGTCGCCGAGATCACCGAGCGCGCGATGCGCGGTGAGCTCGATTTCGCGCAGAGCCTCGCGGCCCGGGTGGCGCTGCTCGAGGGCCTGGCCGATACCTGCTTCGCCGAGGTCGGCGCAGCCATCCGCGTCACTCCAGGGGTTCCCGAGATGATCGCGGCGGTGCAGGCCGACGGCGGCGCCGTGGGCGTGGTGTCGGGCGGCTTCCACGAGGTGCTCGACCCGCTGGCCCAGTCGCTCGGCCTCGACCACTGGCGCGCCAACCGTCTGGGTGTCCGCGACGGCCGCCTCACGGGCGAAGTCTCGGGCCCCATCATCGACCCGCAGAGCAAAGCGGATGCGCTCACCGAATGGGCTGGTTCGCGCGGCATTCCGCTCGCCCACACCCTCGCCGTCGGCGACGGCGCGAACGACTTGCGCATGATGGAGGTCGCCGGCCTCTCGGTCGCCTTCGACGCCCGCCCGCTGGTGCGCGAGCACGCCGACGTCATCATGGACCGCCGCGACCTCAGCCAGCTCCTGCCCCTCCTGGGCCTCCGCGGCTAGACCCGCTCGGCCCCACCGAGCCAACCCCCTAGTGGCCCATCCCCAGACCACCATCGACCGGGATGACTGCACCCGAGATGTACGCCGCGTCATCCGACGCGAGCCACGCGACCGCCTTGGCGACCTCGGCGGCCGATCCGTAGCGACCGGCCGGGATGCTCTTCTTGTACTCGGCCTGCTGCTCCTCGGGCAGCTCGGCCGTCATGTCGGTCTCGATGAACCCGGGCGCCACGATGTTCGCGGTGATGCCTCGCGCGCCGAGCTCGCGCGTGATCGAACGCGCGAAGCCCACCAACGCGCTCTTCGAGGCGCTGTAGTTCACCTGCCCGGGTGAACCGTAGAGACCGACCACGCTCGAGATCAGCACGATGCGGCCGAATCGAGCCTTGAGCATCCCCTTCGACGCGCGCTTCACCACGCGGAACGAGCCGGTGAGGTTCGTGTCGACGACACTCGTGAAGTCGTCTTCCGACATCCGGAGCAGCAGAGTGTCCTTCGTGATGCCGGCGTTCGCCACCACCACCTCGACCGGGCCGAGTTCGTTCTCCACCTCGGAGAAGGCGGCATCGATCGAGGCGCTGTCGGTCACGTCGGCGATGACGGTGAGGGTTCCCTCCGGCCCCTTCCCGGAGCGGGCGGTCACCGCGACGCGGTGGCCCTGGGCCACGAATTCTGCGGCGATGGCGTAGCCGATGCCGCGGTTTCCGCCGGTGACGAGCACGGTGCGAGGAGTGGTCGGAGTAGTCACTGCGGGGTGGTCCTAACTTCGGGGAGACAGTGGTGCCGTACCAGCTTAGGAGCAGTTTCCGAAGCGTAGGCTAGGGGCACACCATGAGACATGCGCCCCAGTCCGTCACGAGCATCCCGCGGTCCCCCGAGGACGAGCGGCGCTCGCGCATGACCAAGTACCTCGTGACCATGGGCATTCGCATCGTCTGCCTCGTTCTCATGCTCTTCGTGCAGGGCTGGTGGCTCGCCGTGTGCGCGGCCGGCGCCATCCTGTTGCCCTACTTCGCCGTGGTGCTCGGCAACGTCGGAACCTCCTGGGTCAGCCACGCCGAGCGGCCCACCGCGATCGAGGTGTACCGGCGTCCGGTGCCGCCCGTCGCGCCGGGCGACGGATCCACGGCTGCTGCCGCGGCCCCGAACACCGAGGAGCCCCGTCCGTGATCTCGCTCGGCCTCGATCCGGCTACCGAGGAATGCTCCCGCGCGCACTGCCGTGCGGCGGCCACCTGGCGCATCGATTGGCGCAACCCCCGCATCCACGCCGAGGATCGGCGCAAGACCTGGCTCGCCTGCGACGACCATGTCGACTACCTGCGCGACTTCCTGGATGCGCGTGACTTCCCGCTCACTGTCTCCCCGTTGGCCTCGGCGGGAGCGGTCGACGCATGACGGGCTGGCGGTTCCTGCTCAGCCGTCGCTGGGCCGGCTATCTCGCGCTCGTGATCGTGTTCGCGATCGTGTGCGTGCTCTTGGCGATGTGGCAACTCGCCCGCCGAGACGAAGCGGTGGCCGAGATCAACCGCGTCGCCACGAATTTCGACGCCGACCCCACCCCGCTCGCCACGGCGCTCCCCCAGCTCGATTCCTACGATCCCTCGCAGGAGTGGCTGACCGTCTCGATGCAGGGACACTACCTCGTCGATGACCAGGTGCTCGTGCGCAACCGACCGCTCGGCGGCGACGTGGGTTTCGACGTGTTGGTGCCGTTCCAGTTGACGAGCGGCGAGGTCTTCATCGTCGACCGCGGCTGGGTGCCCACCGGTCAGAAGCAGGACGTTCCGGATGCCGTGCCCGCGGCTCCCACGGGAACGGTCTCGGTCGTCGCACGCCTGAAAGCCGGAGAGCCGCACCTCGACAATCGCAGCGCGGTCGCCGGGCAGATCGCCACGATCGAACTCCCCGTGCTCGCCGACCAGGTCGGGCTGCCGACCTACACCGCCGCCTACGGTCTGCTCGCCTCGGAGAACCCTGCGCCCGCCGAGCGCCCCACCGCCGCCGTGAAGCCGACGCCCGACGAAGGCGCCCACCTCTCCTACACCTTCCAGTGGTTCGCGTTCGGGCTGCTCGGGTTCGTGGCCCTCGGCTACATCGTGCGGCAGGAGTTCCGCCGCGTGAACGAAGACGACCCCGAGGAACAGGAGCGCGCCGCTGAGCGGGAGCGCAAGCGCCTCGCCCGCAAGACCGACGCCGAGATCGAAGACGAGATCATCGACCGCACGGGGCGGTGACAATCAGGCCGAGCCGATCAGGTCAGCCGGATCAGGCCAGGCTGATGAGGTCGGCGTAGTCCTTGTTCCAGTGGTCTTCAACGCCATCGGGCAAGATGAGCACCCGCTCGGGGTTCAGCGCTTCGACGGCGCCCTCGTCGTGGCTCACCAGCACGACCGCCCCCTCGTAGTGCGCGAGCGCATCCAGGATCTCCTCGCGGCTGGCCGGGTCGAGGTTGTTCGTGGGCTCGTCGAGCAGCAGCACGTTGGCGCCGGAGACGACGATCATCGCCAGCGCGAGTCGGGTCTTCTCGCCGCCGGAGAGCACCCCGGCCGGCTTGTGCGAGTCGTCGCCGGTGAACAGGAACGAGCCGAGCACCCGGCGCGCCTCGGTCTCGGTGAGGTTCGGTGAGGCCGACACCATGTTCTCGAGCACGGAGCGCTTCACGTCGATGGTCTCGTGCTCCTGGGCGTAGTAGCCGATCCGAAGCCCGTGGCCTGGCTCGATCTGCCCGGTGTCAGGCTTGTCGACGCCGCCCAGGATGCGGAGCAGCGTGGTCTTGCCGGCGCCGTTGAGCCCGAGCACGACCACTTTCGAGCCGCGGTCGATCGCCAGGTCGACGGCGGTGAAGATCTCGAGCGAGCCGTAGCTCTTCGAGAGGTTCGACGCCATCAGGGGCGTGCGGCCGCACGCGACCGGGGTCGGGAAGCGCAGCTTGGCGACACGGTCGACCGCGCGCACCTCCTCGAGCCCGGAGAGCATCTTCTCGGCGCGAGCAACCATCTGGTGCGCTGCTGCGGCCTTCGAGGCTTTCGCGCCGAAACGAGCGGCCTGCATCTGCAGCTGGGTGGCCTTCTTCTCGACGTTGACGCGCTCCTTCTTGCGGCGCTCCTCGTCGGCCTCGCGCTGCTTGAGGTAGTTGCGCCAGTTCATGTTGTACACGTCGATGACCTGGCGGTTCGCATCGAGGTAGAACACACGGTTGACCGTCTCTCCCACCAGCTCGATGTCGTGCGAGATGACGATGAAGCCGCCGTTGTAGCTCTTGAGGAACTCGCGTAGCCACACCACCGAGTCGGCGTCGAGGTGGTTGGTGGGCTCGTCGAGGATCAGCGTCTCGGCGTCGGAGAACAGGATGCGCGCCAGCTCGATGCGCCGCCGCTGGCCTCCCGAGAGCGTCTTGAGCGGCTGGTCGAGAATCCGGTCGGGCAGGCTGAGGTTGCTCGCGATCGAGGCCGCTTCCGCTTCGGCCGCATACCCGCCGAGCGCGTCGAAGCGCTCGGTGAGGTTGCCGTACTTCTTCATGGCGGCTTCGCTGACTTTCGCGTCGCTGCTCGCCATCTCCATCGACGACTGCTGCATGCCGAGCACCAGGGAGCCGAGACCGCGGGCGTTCAGGATGCGCGTGCGCGCCAATTCCTCCGGGTCGCCCGAACGGGGGTCCTGTGGCAGATACCCGAGCTCGCCCGTGCGCTGCACGGCCCCGCCCGAGGGCTGGAGTTCGCCGGAGAGAACCTTCGTGAGGGTGGTCTTCCCCGCGCCGTTGCGGCCCACGAGGCCGACCTTGTCGCCGGCTCCGACTCGGAACGACACGTCCTCCATGAGGGTACGTGCGCCGACCCGGATGGCCAGGTCTGTAACGCTGAGCACAGAGATATCCAATTCTTGTTGCGACGGGGGAACGCTCCAGTCTATTCCGCCCCGCGCCCCCGCCCGACCCCGCTCGCCCCCAGCGCAATCCTCCGGCCACCCACCGCCCATCCGCCCATCCGCGCGGCCACCCGGTTCAGAATCGCAAACGTGGGATTACCCGGCCTCGTATGGGGCTCGGATTGCGCGAAGCGTGCGATTCTGAACGGCATCGGCGTCACAACCCCACGAGTCCGGCACGCCGATGCCGCCCGTTCCAGCGGTGCTCGCCACGCCCTACGATTCCGCGCACGACCTCGAGAACGCGCTCGGACTCGAACAGTACCTGTTGGTAGCTGAGGCGCAGCACGAGGTAGCCTCGCTCGGCCAGCGCAAGATCACGCCACTTGTCTTTCGCGAAGGAATCCTTGTCCGAGTGCCATTCTCGCCCATCTGTCTCGATCACCAGTCGTTCGCCGATCAGGAGGTCGACACGGCCGACACCGCTGATCTTCACCTGCACACGCAGGTCGATCCCGACCGAACGCAACAGGAGCCGCAGATGGGTTTCGAGCCCGGACTCCGCTTCCGGATTGCACAACAGGAGCAGATCTGAATACCGTCGGGGCAGCTGGGCCAGCACGGATTCGAGGCGGCGGCGCGTGATCACGCCGCGGTAGATCGCCGAGTCGAGCGTGGCCACCGCGTCGCGGCGACCCTGGCACAGTACGGCGTGTGCGATCGCCCACTCAGGGCTGTCGACTCCCCCGCGCGCAGACTGCAGTCCGACGAGCGGAAGGGCACGATGAACCACGACCCCCGCAGCAGCAGGAGGAGCCACACCGTGCCGACGGATGCGGATGTGTCGTCGAGCGTCGTCGGCGGTCCACACGGTGAGCGGGGCAAGCGCGGACAAGCACGAGAGCGTGCCGCCTGCTCTCACCGCGGCCACGACATTCTCAGGCGCGCCGGTCGGCACCGCCACCCATCCGTTCCGCACCCTGAGCACGGATCCGGTGCGAACAGCGCGCGTGACATCGGCGGCGGGGTGGCCGTATTCGGCGAGCTCGCGACAGGACGCGACGCCACCGAGCGCGGAGACGAGAGAAGCGACGGATGACATCGCATCATCGTGCAGGCCGGTCCGCCGAACGGGGGCCGAGCACGGGCATCTGTGGAGAACAGCCGGCCTGTGGAGAAGTCAGATCCGGTTCAGAAACGCAAACGTCGCGGCATCCGAGCCCCCTGTGGGGCCGGATGCCGCGACGTTTGCGATTTCGGTCGGGCGCGGTGGTTCAGATGGAGAAGCCGAGGGCGCGCATCATGTCGCGGCCGTCGTCGGTGATCTTGTCGGGGCCCCACGGCGGCATCCACACCCAGTTGATGCGGAACTGCTCGACCACGCCGTCGAGCGCCTCTGCCGTCTGCTCTTCGAGCACATCGGTGAGCGGGCACCCCGCCGAGGTCAGGGTCATGCTGATGACCAGAGCGTCCTGCTCCGCATCCCAGCCGAGATCGTAGATGAGGCCGAGGTCGACGATGTTCACACCGAGCTCGGGGTCCATCACGTCTTTCAGCGCCTCTTCGACCTGGTCGAAGAGTTTCGGTTCGAGTGTCGTGACCATATCGTTATCCTACGTTCGAGCCTTCGAGAAAGCGATCGTATCCCTCGTTCTCCAGTCGCACGGCGAGCTCGGGGCCGCCCTGCTCGGCCACCCGGCCGGCGACGAACACGTGCACGAAGTCGGGGTGCACGTAGCGGAGGATGCGGTTGTAGTGGGTGATCAGCAGGATGCCGAGACCCGTGTTGGCCTTCGCCCGGTTGACGCCCTCGGAGACTACCTTCAGGGCGTCGACGTCGAGACCGGAGTCGGTCTCGTCGAGCACCGCGAACTTGGGCTTCAGTAGCTCGAGCTGCAGGATCTCGTTGCGCTTCTTCTCGCCGCCCGAGAAGCCCTCGTTCACGTTGCGCTCGCGGAACGACTTGTCCATGCGCAAGGCCTGCATCGACGCGTCGAGGTCTTTGATCCAGCCGCGGATGGCCGGCGCTTCGCCGTCGATCGCGGTCTTGGCGGTGCGCAGGAAGTTCGACACCGAGACCCCCGGGACCTCCACCGGGTACTGCATCGCGAGGAAGAGTCCGGCACGAGCGCGCTCGTCGACCGTCTTGGTGAGCATCTCCTCGCCGTCGAGCGTCACGGAGCCGCCCTCGACGTGATACTTCGGGTGGCCGGCGATCGCGTAGGCGAGCGTGGACTTACCCGATCCGTTCGGGCCCATGATCGCGTGGGTCTCGCCCTCGCCGATCGTGAGGTCGACCCCGCGGAGGATGTGCTTGGTCCCCTGCTCGGTCTCGACGCTCACCTGGAGGTCTTCGATCTTCAGAACCGACATGCTAATCAATCACTTTCGTCACGGTTGGGTCGATGTAGATGTCCCCGTCGATCACCTGGATCTCGAAGACGGGAACGGGCTCGTAGGCCGGGAGCGACAGCGGCTTCCCGGTCTCGAGCGAGAACTTGGAGCCGTGGGCCCAGCACTCGAGCGTGTCGTCTTCGACGAAGCCCTCCGAGAGCGAGATGTCGCCGTGGGTGCAGGTGTCGCCGATGGCGTGGCACTCGCCGGCCGAGTCCTTCACGAGCGCGATCGCCACTCCCCCGACCACCACGCGCATCGCCTGGTTCACGGGAACGTCGTCGAATGCACAGACTTTCTCTGCCATCTCTACTCCGCAGCCTGGGAGCGGATCAGCTCCGCCTCGACGGCCACGGCCAGTCGCTCCTCGAGCGCGGGCGACCCGATCTGCTGGATGATCTCGGCGAGGAAGCCGCGCACCACGAGTCGCCGCGCCTCTTCCTCCGAGATGCCGCGGGACTGCAGGTAGAACAGCTGCTCGTCGTCGAAGCGGCCCGTCGAGGAGGCGTGGCCCGCGCCGACGATGTTGCCGGTCTCGATCTCGAGGTTCGGGATGCTGTCGGCCCGCGTCCCCTCGGAGAGCACGAGGTTGCGGTTCTGCTCGTAGCTGTCGGTGCCGTCGGCGTGCGGGCCGATCAGCACGTCGCCCACCCACACGGTGTGCGCGCCCTTGCCCTGCAGCGCGCCCTTGTAGTTGACCCGGCTGCGGGTGTTCGCGGCGACGTGGTCGATGTACGGGCGCTGCTCGAGGAACTGGCCGGCGTCGGCGAAGTAGAGCCCGAAGGCATCCGTCGAGGCTCCCTGCTCGACGAGGTGGATGGCGGGGTTGACCCGCACCACCGAGCCGCCGAGCGAGACGATCACGTGACGCAGGTTGGCGTCGCGGCCGACCGTGGCGAAGTGGCTCGACAGGTGCAGCGCCTCGTCGTCCCACTCCTGCACGGTCACGACCGTGAGCTGGGCGCCCTCGCGCACGATGATCTCGACGTTCTCGGCGAGGTTCGCCGCACCGCTGTGCTCCAGGATGACGACACCGCGGCTGTTCGGTGCCGCTTCGATCACGACGTGGGCGGCGCGGGGCGCGCTGCCGAAGCCGGTGCGGCGGACGATGAGTTCGCCGCCCTCCTCACCCGAGACGCGCACGTGAAGGGCCTTCTCGGCCGTCGACCAGGCGTTGGCCGAGGCGCGGTCTTCGGGTGCGCCGGCCGATCCGATCAAGGCGTCGTCGTGGGCGATCCAGTCGACCGAGAATCCGTCGACGGCGTCGGCCGCCACCTCGACCACCGAGCCGTCGAGCGGCTCCGCCGTGAGGTGCGCGATCTTCGCCATCGGCGCGAACTTCCACTCGAACTCCAGCCCCGTCACGGCGGCGAAGTCGTCGGCCGAAGTGGAGGTGAAGCGCTCCGAGCGGGTCTGCACCGGCACGAAGGCCGATCCGCCGTCGGAGTGCGCCTGGAATCCGTGCTGAACGGGCTCGACCCGGGCTGCGGGTGCGGTTGTTTCGGGTGCCGCCATTTAGCCGACGCTGCCTTCCATGCCCATCTCGATGAGCTTGTTGAGTTCGAGGGCGTATTCCATCGGCAGCTCACGCGCGATGGGCTCGATGAAGCCGCGCACGATCATCGCCATCGCCTCGTCTTCGGGAAGACCCCGCGACATGAGGTAGAACAACTGCTCCTCGGAGACCTTCGAGACCGTGGCCTCATGACCGAGCTGCACATCGTCGACCCGGATGTCGATGGCCGGGTAGGTGTCCGATCGCGAGATCGTGTCGACCAGCAGCGCATCGCAGCGCACCGTGTTGGCCGAGTGATGCGCGTTCTCCGACATCCGCACCTCGCCGCGGTAGCCGGCTCGGCCTCCGCCGCGGGCGATCGACTTCGAGACGATCGACGACTGCGTGTAGGGAGCCATGTGGATCATCTTCGCGCCCGCGTCCTGGTGCTGACCGGGGCCCGCGAAGGCGACCGAGAGCGTCTCGCCCTTGGCATGCTCGCCGACCAGGTAGATCGACGGGTACTTCATGGTGACCTTGGAACCGATGTTGCCGTCGATCCACTCCATCGTCGCGCCCTCGTGCGCGATCGCGCGCTTGGTGACGAGGTTGTAGACGTTGTTCGACCAGTTCTGGATCGTCGTGTAGCGAACGCGGGCGTTCTTCTTCACGATGATCTCCACCACGGCCGAGTGCAGCGAGTCGCTCTTGTAGATCGGCGCGGTGCAGCCCTCGATGTAGTGCACGTACGAGCCCTCGTCGGCGATGATCAGCGTGCGCTCGAACTGACCCATGTTCTCCGTGTTGATGCGGAAGTAGGCCTGCAGCGGGATCTCGACGTGCACGCCCTTGGGAACGTAGACGAAGGAACCGCCCGACCAGACGGCCGTGTTCAGCGCGGCGAACTTGTTATCGCCCGACGGGATGACCGTGCCGAAGTACTCGGTGAAGAACTCGGGGTGCTCGCGGAGCGCGGTGTCGGTGTCCATGAAGATGACGCCCTGCGCCTCGAGGTCTTCACGGATCTGGTGGTAGACCACCTCCGACTCGTACTGCGCGGCCACGCCGGAGACGAGGCGCTGACGCTCCGCCTCGGGGATGCCGAGCTTCTCGTAGGTGTTCTTGATGTCGTCGGGCAGGTCGTCCCAGGTCTGGGCCTGCTTCTCGGTCGATCGCACGAAGTACTTGATGTTGTCGAAGTCGATGCCCGAGAGATCGGCACCCCACGTCGGCATCGGCTTGCGGCCGAAGATCTGAAGCGCCTTCAGGCGGTTCTTCAGCATCCATTCCGGCTCGTTCTTGAGCTCGGAGATGTTCGTGACGACGGCCTCGTTGATGCCGCGTTTGGCCGTGGCGCCCGCCGTGTCCGAGTCCGACCATCCGAATTCATAGACACCGAGGTTCTCGAGTTCGGGTCGGTCGATGAGTACGTCTGACATGACTGACTCCCTTCCTTGCTGCTGACAACCTCTAACGAGTCAAAGGTCTCCGACATTCCATCGTCGCTGCGATCTATCTGTCGCGTGGCGATTCAGGGCGGATTGTGTGTCGGGCAGAACTACGCGTTAAGAGCGTGTGCCTGAGATTCCATTGTATACGTGCCCGTCTGACGCCGGGCGAAGAGTTGCGGATGCACATCGAGCAGCACCCGGAGCGCGCCGACCCAGACCAGGGCCGAGCCGAGCAGGTGCAGCACCACGAGCCACTCGGGCAACCCGATCAATGCCTGCGTCACACCGAGCGCCGCCTGCAGCACCACCACCACCACGAAGGTCAGCGCCCGACGGCGGGCGATCTCGGCGCCCCGGATGCGCGACAGCGCCACCAGGAGCACGACGCCGAGACCGAGGGTCGCGAACCCGAGCACTCCGTGCACCACGGCGACATCGGCCCAGACGAACGCCATGCGGGGCACGTCGGCCGAGTCGCCCGCGTGTGGCCCGGAACCGGTCACGATGGTGCCCACCAGGATGAGCACGGCGGTCACGGCCACCAACGTCCACGCGAGCACCCCGATCCAGCGCGAGAAGACGACGTCGGCCGACTGGCTGCGGTGCGCCCGGTGCCAGGTGAGCGTGGTGGTGGTGAGCAGCGCAACGGCGAGCACGAAGTGCATGGCCACGATGTAGGGGTTGAGCTCGCTCAGCACGGTCACGCCGCCGGCCAGCGCGTTGATGACGACGAGCCAGAACTGCGACCAGGCCAGTCGCGTCATCGTGCGATCGCGCGGCGACTGCAGCCGTGCGGCGACGATGGCCCATCCGACGGCCGCGATCAGGACTCCGGTGAGCGCGCGGTTGGTGAACTCGATCACCCCGTGGATGCCGAGCTCGGGCGTCGTGGAGAGCGATCCGCTGTCGCAGGCGGGCCAGGTCGGGCAGCCCAGCCCCGAACCGGTGACGCGGACCACTCCGCCGGTGACGATGATGAGGATGCTCACCACGAGCGCGGCGGTGGTGCCCCAGCGCAGGGCGCGGGGCGTGAGGGTCCAGCGGTCGGCGGCCCAGCCGAGTGGCGTCTTCATCGCAGCGCTCAGAACGGCAGCAGCGGGTCGATGGCGACCGCGAGGAAGATCAGCGTCAGATACGTGATCGAGCCATGGAAGACGCGCATCGGCTTGATCGACAGATCGCGGATCGAACGGCTGTAGAGCCGGTGCGACTCGAAGAGGAACCAGGCGCCGGCGGCGACGGCGGTGACCGAGTACACCAGTCCCATGTGCCCCACCGGGATGAGCAGCAGCGAGCAGGCCACCATGGCCCACGCGTAGAGCACGATCTGGAGGCCCACCACCACGCGGCCGCGCACCACCGCGAGCATCGGCACGCCGGCCGTCTTGTAGTCGGTGCGGTACTTCATCGACAGCGGCCAGTAGTGCGGCGGCGTCCAGAGGAAGATGATGCCGAAGAGGATGAGCGCTTCCCACGAGAGCGAGTTGGTGACAGCGGCACAGCCGATGAGCACGGGCATGCAGCCCGCCGTGCCGCCCCAGACGATGTTCTGCGGCGTGCGGCGCTTCAGCACGAGCGTGTAGAGCAGCACGTAGATGAGGATCGCGAGGAGCGAGAGCGAAGCCGCGAGCAGGTTCGTGAACACTGCCAGCCAGACGATCGAGATGACCCCGATGGTCCAGGCGAACACGAGCGCCTCGCGGTCGGAGAGCACGCCGGTGACCAGCGGCCGCTTCGACGTGCGGTTCATCACCCGGTCGATGTCGCGGTCGAAATAGCAGTTGAAGGCGCCCGCGCTGCCGGCGGAGAGGGCGCCCCCGATGAGCGTGGCGAACACCAGCCAGAGGTCCGGGATGCCGTTCTGGGCCAGGATCATGACCGGGACGGTGGTGACCAGCAAGAGCTCGATGACCCGCGGTTTGGTGAGGGCGAAGTACGCCTTCACCTTCTCCATCGGGCTGATTCGCCGATGCTCTACCCGGCCGTCAACCGCTACGTCCATTACTCCTCATTACGTGCCCGTTGGTGAACCCCTGGCCAAGTCTATTCGATGGCGGGCGGCGGCCCCGCCCGCGCCCATATGATTGATGCGGACGATTCCTTAGACAGGGATCGCAATCGAGAAGGGTCATATACCTCGTGGCGACACTCCAATGGGAACCCATTGACGACAAAGCAGTGAAGACGGTCAAAGTCCTGGCGGCAGACGCCGTCGAGAAGGTGGGGAACGGCCACCCGGGCACGGCGATCAGCCTCGCTCCGGCCGCGTACCTGCTCTTCCAGAAGGTCATGCGCAAAGACCCCCGCGACCAGCACTGGCTGGGTCGCGACCGCTTCATCCTCTCCGTCGGTCACTCCTCGTTGACCCAGTACATCCAGCTCTACCTGGGCGGCTACGGCCTCGAGCTCGACGACCTGAAGGCGCTCCGCACCTGGGGCTCGCTCACCCCCGGTCACCCGGAGTACGGCCACACCGACGGCGTGGAGATCACCACCGGCCCGCTCGGCCAGGGCCTCTCCTCGGCGGTCGGCTTCGCCTACGCCCAGCGCTTCGAGCGCGGGCTGTTCGACCCGGAGGCGGAGCAGGGCACCAGCCCCTTCGACCACCACGTCTACTTCATCGCCGGCGACGGCGACCTCGAAGAAGGCATCACCAGCGAGGCGTCCTCGCTCGCCGGCCACCAGCAGCTCGGCAACCTCATCGGCATCTACGACTCCAACCAGATCTCGATCGAAGACGACACGAACATTGCCTTCACCGAAGACGTGAAGGCCCGCTACGAGGCCTACCACTGGCACGTGCAGGTCGTCGACTGGAAGAAGACGGGCGAGTACGTCGAAGACGTGCAGGCCCTGAACGATGCCATCGAGGCGGCCAAGGCCGAGACCTCGAAGCCGTCGCTGATCATCCTCAAGACGATCATCGGCTGGCCGAGCCCGAAGAAGCAGAACACCGGCAAGATCCACGGATCGGCGCTCGGCGCCGACGAGCTGAAGGGCCTCAAGGAGGTCCTCGGTTTCGACCCCGAGAAGACCTTCGAGGTCGACGCCGACGTGCTCGAGCACACCCGCGGCGCGATCGCCCGCGGCTCCGAGGAGCGCGCCGAGTGGCAGAAGGGCTTCGATGCCTGGGCCGAGGCGAACCCCGAGCGCAAGGCGCTGCTCGACCGCCTCGAGGCCGGCGAGCTGCCCGAGAACCTCGAGTCGGTGCTCCCGGTGTTCGAAGCCGGCAAGGATGTCTCCACCCGTGCCGCCTCGGGCAAGGTCATCAACGCCCTGGCTGAGGTCCTCCCCGAGTTCTGGGGCGGCTCCGCCGACCTCGCCGAGTCGAACAACACCACCATCGAGTCGGCGGCGTCGTTCGTGCCCGCGGTGCACTCCACCCACGAGTGGACCGGCAGCCCCTACGGCCGCGTGCTGCACTTCGGCATCCGCGAGCACGCGATGGGCGCCATCCTGAACGGCATCGTGCTGCATGGCAAGACCCGCCCGTTCGGCGGCACCTTCCTCATCTTCAGCGACTACATGCGCCCCGCGGTGCGTCTGGCCGCGCTGATGAAGGTCCCCTCGATCTTCGTCTGGACCCACGACTCCGTCGCACTCGGCGAAGACGGCCCGACGCACCAGCCGATCGAGCAGCTGACCGCGCTCCGCGCGATCCCGGGTCTCGACGTCGTGCGTCCCGCCGACGCCAACGAGGTGGGCCACGCGTGGCTCACCATCCTGGGCCGCCACCACAACCCGGCCGGCATCGCGCTGACCCGCCAGAACATCCCGGTGTTCGAGCGCGGCGACGGCGACGCCACGGGCGAGACCTTCGCCTCCGCGCGGAATGTTTCCAAGGGTGCGTACGTTCTTGCTGAGGCACCGAACGGCACGCCCGATGTCATCTTCATCGCCACCGGCTCCGAGGTGCAGCTCGCCGTGAACGCGCGAGCCATCCTGAAAGAAGAAGGCATCAATGCCCGCGTGGTCTCGGCACCGAGCCTCGAGTGGTTCGAGGAGCAGAGCGACGAGTACAAGGAGTCGGTGCTGCCGGCATCCGTGAAGGCTCGGGTCTCGATCGAGGCCGGCATCGGCCTCGGCTGGCGCGGTTACGTCGGCGACGCCGGCCGCAGCGTGTCGATCGAGCACTTCGGCGCATCCGCCGACTACAAGACCCTGTTCCGCGAGTTCGGCATCACCACCGAAGCCGCCGTCGAAGCAGCCAAGACGTCGCTGGCCGCCGTCAGTTCCCACTGACCCAGCGTCAGCATTCAAGGAGAAATGAAATGACAGAAGCAACACAGAAGCTTTCCGATGTCGGCGTGTCGATCTGGCTCGACGACCTGTCCCGCTCGCGCATCACGAGCGGTGGGCTGCAGAAGCTGATCGACGAGCAGAACGTCGTCGGCGTCACCACGAACCCCACGATCTTCGCGGGCGCTCTCGCCAAGGGTGAGTCGTATGCCGAGCAGGTCGCGGTGTTGGCCAAGGCCGGCACGGATGTGACCACCGCAGTGTTCGAGATCACCACGGATGACGTGGCCGCGGCATCCGACATCTTCAAGCCGGTCTATGACGCCACGAACGGCTTCGACGGCCGCGTCTCGATCGAGGTCGAGCCGGGGCTGGCGCACGACGCCGCCGCCACCATCGAGCAGGCCAAGGCGCTCTACGCCAAGGTGAATCGCGAGAACGTGCTGATCAAGATCCCCGCGACGGTCGAGGGCCTCGAGGCCATCACCGAGACCATCGCCGCCGGCATCTCGGTGAACGTCACGCTGATCTTCTCGCTCGAGCGCTACCGCGACGTCATCAACGCCTACCTCGCAGGCCTCGAGAAGGCGAAGGAGGCCGGCCACGACCTCTCGAAGATCCACTCCGTCGCCTCGTTCTTCGTGTCGCGCGTCGACACCGAGATCGACAAGCGCCTGGTGGCGATCGGCACCGACGAGGCCCTCGCCCTCAAGAGCAAGGCCGGTGTCGCGAACGCCCAGCTCGCCTACGAGGTCTACGAGCAGGCCTTCACCACCGAGCGCGCGAAGTTCCTCCTCGACGCCGGCGCGAACAAGCAGCGCCCGCTCTGGGCTTCGACCGGTGTGAAGGACCCGTCGGTTCCCGACACCACCTACGTTGTGGAGCTCGCCGCCCCCGAGGTCGTCAACACGATGCCCGAGAAGACGCTCGACGCGGTCTCCGACCACGGCGTGATCGAGGGCAACACGATCGCCGGCTCCTACGCCGCGGCGAACAAGGTGCTCGACGCCATCGGCGCTCTCGGCATCTCCTACGCCGAGGTCACGGAGCTTCTCGAGAAGGAGGGCGTGGAGAAGTTCATCGTCTCCTGGAACGAGCTCCTCGACACGGTCACCGCCGCACTGAACTCGGCCAAATGACCATCGCGATCCACTCCTCGGGGGACGCCAAGAAGGCGATCCAGACCGTCGTTCCGCAGCTGGTGAAAGACCTGGTCGCATCAGGCATCACCGCCCAGGACCCGGCGCTCTGGGGCCCCGCGGCCGAGGCCGAGGCCGCCAAGCGCCTCGGCTGGACCGAAGCGGTCTCGATCTCGCGGCCGCTGGTCGCCGAGGTCGAGGCCCTCCGGGCCCAGTTCCTCGAGCTGGGGATCGACCATTTCGTGCTGGCCGGCATGGGCGGCTCGTCGCTCGCGCCGGAGGTCATCACCCGTACGCTGGGCGTCGAGCTGACCATCCTCGACTCGACCGACCCGGGCCAGATCCGTTCGGCACTCGCCGACCGCCTGGAGACGACGGTGCTCATCGCGTCGTCGAAGTCGGGCGGCACTCTCGAGACCGACAGCCAGCGCCGCGCCTACGAGAAAGCGTTCCGCGCGGCTGACATCGACCCGACCGAGCGCATCGTGATCGTCACCGATCCCGGTTCGCCGTTGCAGGCACTGGCCACGGATGCCGGCTACCGCACCTTCCTGGCCGATCCGAACGTCGGCGGCCGCTATTCGGCGCTCACCGCGTTCGGTCTCGTGCCCTCGGGTCTGGCCGGGGCGAACGTCGGGGAACTGCTCGACGAGGCCGACGCGATCTCGCTGAACCTCGCCGAGGACGGCGACGAGAACTTCGGCCTCATCCTCGGCGCCGCCATCGCCGGCACGCAGCCGCTGCGCACCAAGCTGGGGATCGTCGCCGACGGCACCCACGTTGTCGGTTTCGGCGACTGGGTCGAGCAGCTGATCGCCGAGTCGACCGGAAAAGACGGCAAGGGCCTGCTCCCGGTGGTGCTCGACGTGAACTCCCCCGAGCTCGCGGAGAATCTGCCCGACCTGCAGGTCGTGCGCCTCGTCCGCGATGCGCACGAGTTCCACCTTCGCGAGAAGCACCCGGGTGAGGTACTGCTGAGCGGATCGCTCGGCGCCCTGTTCCTCACCTGGGAGTACGCCGCGGCGGTGGCCGGGCGGTTGCTCGGCATCGACCCCTTCGACCAGCCCGACGTCGAATCCGCCAAGGAGGCCGCCCGCGGTCTGCTCGACGACCGTCCCGAGCCGACCGCCCCGGCGTTCGTCGACGGCGGCGTCGAGGTGCGCGGCACGCTGGATTCCCTCACCGCCCCGGGCACGGTCGCCGGGGCCGTCGACGCGCTGCTCGCGCAGCTCCCGTCCGACGGCTACCTGGCGATCACCGCCTACGTCGATCGCGTCGCGCTCGCCCAGCTCGCCGAGCTCCGCGACCTGCTCGCGGCCCGCTCCGGGCGCCCCGTGACCTTCGGATGGGGGCCCCGGTTCCTGCATTCCACCGGTCAGTACCACAAGGGCGGCCCGGCCGTCGGTGTGTTCCTGCAGATCACGGCGGACACCACCGACGACCTCGACATCCCCGATCGTCCGTTCACATTCGGACAGCTCATCCAAGCGCAGGCCGCCGGCGACGCCGGTGTGCTGGCGCAACACGGTCGTCCGGTGCTCCGCCTGAACCTGACCGACGCGTCCGCCGACGTGCCGGCCCTCGTCGCCGCGCTGCGCTGAACCGCACCACGCCAGATACAAGGAGTTCAATGCCTCCCGTTGAGATAACGCCGGAGTACAACCCGCTCAGGTTGCCGACGGATCGCCGACTGAACCGCATCGCCGGGCCCTCAGGCCTCGTGATCTTCGGTGTCACCGGCGACCTGTCGCGCAAGAAGCTGATGCCGGCGGTCTACGACCTCGCCAGCCGGGGGCTGCTGCCGCCCGGATTCTCCCTCATCGGGTTCGCCCGGCGCGATTGGGAAGACCAGGACTTCGAGCGGGTCGTGCACGACTCCGTGAAGGAGCACTCCCGCACTCCCTTCGATGAAGACGTCTGGCGTCAGCTCTCCGAGGGCATCCGCTTCGTGTCGGGCGAATTCGACGACGACCAGGCCTTCGAGCAGCTGAAGACCACGATCGACGAACTCGACCGCGACCGCGGAACGATGGGCAACTACGCGTTCTACCTCTCCATCCCGCCGAAGGCGTTCCCGCTCGTCACCGAGCAACTGCGCCGTTCGGGCCTGGCCGACCAGCGCGAAGACCGTTGGCGCCGGGTCGTCATCGAGAAGCCGTTCGGCAGCGACCTGAAGACAGCCATCGAGCTCAACGAGGTCGTGGAATCGGTGTTCCCGCCCGACTCGGTGTTCCGCATCGACCACTATCTCGGCAAGGAGACGGTTCAGAACATCCTGGCCCTCCGCTTCGCGAACCAGCTGTACGAACCCATCTGGAACGCCAACTACGTCGACCACGTGCAGATCACGATGGCCGAAGACATCGGCGTGGGCGGTCGCGCCGGTTACTACGACGGGATCGGCGCCGCTCGCGACGTCATCCAGAACCACCTGCTCCAGCTCATGGCGCTCACCGCCATGGAGGAGCCGATCTCCTTCGACGCCGCGGATCTGCGTGCCGAGAAGGAGAAGGTGCTCGCTGCGGTGAAGCTGCCCGACGACCTCAGCACCGTCACGGCACGGGGTCAGTACTCCGGCGGTTGGCAGGGCGGCGAGAAGGTGCTCGGCTTCCTCGAGGAAGACGGGATGAACCCCCAGTCGACCACGGAGACCTACGCCGCCGTGCGGCTCGACATCGGCACCCGGCGCTGGTCGGGCGTTCCGTTCTACCTGCGCGCGGGCAAGCGCCTCGGCCGGCGGGTGACGGAGATCGCGGTGGTGTTCAAGCGCGCCCCGCAGTATCTCTTCGCCGAGAGCCAGACCTCCGAACTCGGCCAGAACGCCCTTGTCATCCGCGTTCAGCCCGACGAGGGTGTCACGATCCGCTTCGGCTCGAAGGTGCCCGGCGCCGGCGTGCAGGTGCGCGACGTGACCATGGACTTCGGTTACGGCCACGCCTTCACCGAAGCCAGCCCCGAGGCCTACGAGCGCCTCATCCTCGACGTGCTGCTCGGCGATCCGCCGCTGTTCCCACGTCAGAAGGAGGTCGAGCTCTCCTGGATGATCCTCGACCCCATCGAGGAGTACTGGACCACGCAGGGCCAGCCTGAGCAGTACCGCCCCGGAACCTGGGGTCCGGCTTCGGCCGATGAACTGCTGGCCCGCGACGGAAGAACTTGGAGACGTCCGTGATCGTCGATCTGCCTGACACCACTACGAGCAAGATCTCGAAGTCGCTCGTCAAGATCCGAGAGGAGGGCGGCGCGGTCGCACTGGGCCGCGTGCTCACCCTCGTGATCGTGACCTCGCTCGGCGAGGAAGAGGACGCCATCGAGGCGGCGAACGACGCCTCGCGCGAGCATCCGATGCGCGTCATCGTGGTCTCCACCGACCATGAGAACGACGGCATGAACACCGGTCGCGGTGCGCGACTGGATGCCCAGATCCGGGTCGGCGGCGACGCCGGCGCGAGCGAGGTCATCGTGCTGCGCGCCTACGGAGCCGCGGCGAGCGACCAGGAGGGGCTCGTGACGGGTCTTCTCCTCTCCGACGCACCGGTGGTCGTCTGGTGGCCGGGTGCGGCACCCGAGAACGTCTCCACCTCGGACCTCGGCCGGATCGCCACACGGCGCATCACCGACTCGTCGAACCAGGCGAACCCGTACGAGGCGCTGCTCAGCCGTTCGAAGACCTATGCACCCGGCGACACCGACTTCGCCTGGACCAGGCTGACCCTGTGGCGGGCACAGCTCGCCGCGGTGCTCGACCAGCCGCCGTACGAGCCGGTCACCGCCGTCGAGGTCTCGGGCGCATCCGATTCCCCGTCGACGATGCTGCTGGCCGCCTGGCTCCGCCACCAGTTGAAGGTGTCGGTGAAGTACGGCCTCGCACCGCGGGCGAACGGCTCCAGCGGCATCCACGGCGTCATCCTCTCGCGGGATGCCGGGCCGATCGAGCTCGTGCGGGAAGTGCCCAACGTGGCACGGCTCAGCCAGCCGAACCAGCCCACGCACGACCTCTCGCTCCCCCGCCGCAACCTGCGGGATTGCCTGGCCGAGGAGCTGCGGCGACTCGACCCGGATGACCTGTATGGTGAAGTCATCTCCCAAGGACTGGTCGAGTTGCTCGAGAAGAACGACGGCAGCGCGCGCGACGCGGTCTGATCTTAAGGTGTGGCCCTATGACAACTGATCGCCGTGTACTCGTCCACCCCGACAAGGAGTCGCTCGCCGGCTCCGTGGCCGCCCGGTTCATCACGAAGGTGATCGACATCCTCGACGAGTTCGACGATGCGACCGTGGTGCTCACCGGCGGCACCATGGGGAGCGCAGTGCTCGCGGCGATCCGTTCGTCGGCGGCGGCGGACACCATCGACTGGTCGCGCATCAACTTCTGGTGGGGCGACGAGCGGTTCGTGCCGAAGGGCGACCCCGACCGCAACGACCTCCAGGCGCGGGAGGCGCTGCTCGATCACATCCCGATCGATGAGTCGCGGGTGCACGCCTTCCCGGCCTCCGACGAGGTCGCCGATCTCGACGAAGCGGCCCGCGTGTATGCGCGCGAGCTCGCCGCCGCTGCGCCCGAGGGAGCCGCCTACCCGCGGTTCGACATCATGTTCCTCGGCGTGGGGCCCGACGGCCACATCGCGTCGCTCTTTCCCGGCCACGACGAGATCCGCATCACGGATGCGACGGTCGTGCCGGTGCGCAACTCCCCCAAACCGCCACCCGAGCGTCTCAGCCTGACCCTTCCGGTCATCCAGTCGGCCGACCGCATCTGGATGGTGCTGGCCGGCGCCGACAAGGCTTCGGCCATCGGTCTGGCCCTCGCGGGCGCGAGCACCGACGAGGTGCCCGTGGCAGGTGCCCAGGGCCGCAAGCGCACGGTCTTCTTCGTCGACCGTGAGGCGGCCGCCGAGGTGCCGGAGTCCCTGATCGCGCCGTCTTATTAGCTGCCACATGTGAGCGCGCGGTCAGAGGGCGCTGGTTCCAACCGCCCGCATGGGTCGGTACGTGATCGCAGGCTGCGGGCCGCGCTCGACGACCCAGGGTGAGCGCGCGGCCGCCTTGCGACCGCACGCGAACATGTCGCCTCGCGCCGCAGAAGCGGCGGCGCGAGCAGTGAGGGCCCGCCCAGCCAGAGGCCGGGCGAGCCCGGGAAATGTGGCGGAGCGGAACCCACAAACACTGAAAGGGAGGCTCCCACGTCGTTGTGAGGGCTCCCTTTCAGGGTTCAGAGACGAACTGACGTTCTCGGGTCAGGAGGCGGTGCCTCGGCGGGCGCGGAGCTGCTGCAGCGCGTCTTCGAGGAGTTGCTCCGCCTCTTTCTCGGTGCGGCGCTCCTTCACGTAGGCGAGGTGGGTCTTGTAGGGTTCGAGCTTCGCCACCGACGGCGGGTTCTCCTTGTCGCGACCGGCCGGCAGCCCCGAGGTGGGGCAGTCGATGGTCTCGGGGATCTCCTCGTCGGGCAGGTTCGCCGCGAAGTACCGCACGGTCTCGTTGCCCAGCGCATCCCAGTACGAGACCTGGATGCGTTCCGCGTGGAAACCACGGTCTTGTTCGCCCATGGGCCCCGCGCCGACGCGGGATCCACGGATCGCGCTTCCTCCTGATGCCATGCTGTTGCCCCCTAAAGGCTGGTGTCGAACTTGGTGATCAGGCCGAGCACGACGATGCTGCCGACCCAGACCAACCCGAGGATGACGGTGATGCGGTTGAGGTTGCGCTCAGCCACGCCCGACGCACCGAGGTTCGAGGTGACGCCGCCGCCGAACATGTCGGACAGTCCGCCACCGCGCCCCTTGTGCAGGAGGATGAGAAGGGTCAAGAGCAGGCTCGTGATGCCGAGCACCACCTGGAGGATGACCTGAAGGATTTGCACTGCTTGCTTGCCTTTCACATACGGGAGAGCCGGGTCGCTCCCCCGAAGACCACAGGTTAGTATAACCCGGAGGTCACACGCCGACGTGCTTCTGATACCGCACGATGGCCGCAAACTCCGCAATGTCGAGACTCGCGCCGCCGACGAGAGCACCGTCGACGTTGGGCTCGCGCATGAAGCCGGCGATGTTGCCCGACTTCACCGAACCGCCGTAGAGGATGCGCGTCGCGGCGGCCGCGTCGGCGCTGAGGCTCTCGGCCACGACGGCCCGCAGGGCCGCCCCGACGGTCTCCGCCTGCTCGGGGGTCGCGGCCTGGCCGGAGCCGATGGCCCAGACGGGCTCGTAGGCCACGACGACATCAGCATCGGCCTTGAGGCCGTCGAGGGCCACCTTCAGCTGGGCGACCGGCACGGCGCTCTGCCCGTGCTTCTCCAGGTCTTCGGCGGTCTCGCCGACGCAGATCACGGGCACGAGACCGTGCTTGATCGCTGCTTTGACCTTCGCCGCGACGTCGTCGTCGGTCTCGCCGTGCAGCGTGCGCCGCTCGGAGTGGCCGATGATGACGTACTTGGCGTCGAGCTGGGCCAGGAACTGGCCCGAGATCTCACCGGTGTAGGCGCCCGAGTCGTGCGCCGAGACATCCTGCGCGCCGTACGCGATCTCGAGCTTGTCGGCCGACACGAGCGTCTGCACCGAGCGCAGATCGGTGAAGGGCGGGAAGATGGCGACCTCGACCGTGCTGAAGTCGTGCTTCGCATCGTTCAACGACCAGGCGAGCTTCTGCACGAAGGCGATGGCCTGCAGGTGGTCGAGATTCATCTTCCAGTTGCCCGCGATCAGGGGCGTGCGCTTCAGGACCATCCGAGGACCTCCAGGCCGGGGAGACGCTTGCCCTCGAGGAACTCGAGACTGGCACCGCCTCCGGTTGAGATGTGACCGAACTGGTCGTCGGAGAAACCGAGCGCGCGCACGGCGGCTGCGGAGTCTCCCCCGCCGACGACGCCGAGGCCGTCGACTTCGGTGAGGGCCGCTGCGACGGCCCGGGTGCCCTCGGCGAACGGGGCGAGCTCGAACACGCCCATCGGGCCGTTCCAGAACACGGTGTTCGAGGCCACGATGATCTCGGCGAACGCCTTGGCGGTCTCGGGGCCGATGTCGAGCCCCAGACCGGATGCGCCGAACGGAGTCTCTTCGATGGCGTCGGCCGCCGTGATCACGACATCGGCATCCGCCCCGAACTTCGAGGCCACCACGACGTCGGTGGGCAGCACGATGGTGACACCCAGCTCGTCGGCTTTCTTCAGGTAGCCGCGCACCGTGTCGAGCTGGTCCTCTTCGAGGAGGCTGGAACCGACCGCGTGACCTTGCGCCTTGAGGAAGGTGAAGAGCATTCCGCCACCGATGAGCAACGTGTCCACCCGCGGGAGCAGGTGACCGATCACGCCGAGCTTGTCGGAGACCTTCGAACCGCCGAGCACCACCGTATAGGGGCGCTCGGGGTTCTCGGTGAGCTTGTCGAGCACCTCGAGCTCGGTCTGGATGAGCAGACCCGCCGCACTCGGCAGCAGTTCGGCGAGGTCGTAGACGCTCGCCTGCTTGCGGTGCACCACGCCGAAGCCGTCGGAGACGAAGGCGTCTCCGAACGCGGCCAGGCGCTCCGCGAACCCGCGACGCTCCGCCTCGTCCTTGCTCGTCTCGCCCGGGTTGAAACGGAGGTTCTCGAGCAAGGCGACGTCGCCGTCTTCCAGGCCGCCGACCGCATCCTGAGCGGCTTGGCCCACCGTGTCGTGCGCGAACACGACCGGCTTGCCGAGCAGTTCGCTGAGGCGCTGCGCCACGGGCTCCAAGGTGTACTTGGTGTCGGGGGCGCCGTCGGGGCGGCCGAGGTGGCTGATCACGACCACCCGGGCGCCCTGGTTGATGAGGGCGTTCAGGGTGGGCAGGCTCGCGCGCACGCGCCCATCGTCGGTGATGACCCCGTCCTTCACAGGAACGTTGAGGTCACACCGGACGATGACGCGTTTGCCCGCGAGCGAACCGAGAGAGTCGAGAGTGCGGAGCGTCACGGGTGTTTACAGCCGGTCGGCGACGTACTCGGTGATGTCGACGAGACGGTTGGAGTAGCCCCACTCGTTGTCGTACCACGACGCGACCTTGACCTGGTTGCCGATGACCTTGGTGAGGCCGGCGTCGAAGATCGAGGAGTGCGGGTCGGAGACGATGTCGCTCGACACGATCGGGTCTTCGGTGTAGCTCAGGATGCCCTTGAGCGAGTCGTTCGCGGCGTTCTTGTACGCCTCGTTGATCTGCTCGACCGTGGCCGGGGTGCTGAGCTCGACCGTGAGGTCGGTGATCGAACCGGTCGGAACCGGAACGCGCAGCGCGTAGCCGTCGAGCTTGCCGACGAGCTCGGGGATGACGAGACCGAGCGCCTTGGCGGCACCCGTCGACGTCGGGATGATGTTGACCGCGGCGGCGCGGGCACGGCGGAGGTCGCTGTGCGGGCCGTCCTGCAGGTTCTGGTCGGCGGTGTAGGCGTGCACCGTGGTCATCAGGCCGCGCTCGATGCCGAAGTTGTCGAGCAGCACCTTGGCGAGCGGCGCGAGGCAGTTCGTGGTGCAGGAGGCGTTGGAGATGATGTCGTGCACGGCGGGGTCGTAGGTACCCTCGTTGACGCCGAGCACCAGAGTCGCGACATCCGAACCGGTCGCCGGCGCGGAGACGATGACCTTCTTGGCGCCGGCGGTGATGTGCTGACGCGCGTCGTCGCTCTTGGTGAAGCGGCCGGTCGACTCGATGACGATGTCGACGCCCAGCTCGCCCCAGGGCAGGTCGGCGGGGTTGCGCTCGGCCAGCACGATGATCGGCTTGCCGTTGACGACGATCTTGTCGCCGTCGAGCTCCACCTTGGCGTCGAGACGGCCGGTGATCGAGTCGTACTTGAGCAGGTGGGCGAGGGCCTTGTTGTCGGTGAGGTCGTTGACCGCGACGATCTCGAGGTCACTTCCCTTGGCGAGGGCGGCGCGGAAGAAGTTACGACCGATGCGGCCGAAGCCGTTGATGCCGATCTTTACAGACACGAATTGCTCCTGTTGCTGGGGCCCGGGAGGGCAGGGTGGTGGGTAGCGATGGAGAGGACGCCGGGGCGGTCAATGACGCGCCCCGGCGGAAACCTGCGTCGCTACGACAGTACCAGCAGGCCGGAGGTCTTCTCGCGGGCCGCCGCCAGGCGCTCCGCGACGTTCGCCCAGCTGGCGATGTTCCAGACAGCCTTGATGTAGTCGGCACGCACGTTGAGGTAGTCGAGGTAGTAGGCGTGCTCCCAGACGTCGAGCATGAACAGCGGCACGACGCCGAACGGGATGTTGCCCTGCTGGTCGAAGAGCTGGAACACGGTGATGTTGCCACCGATCACGTCGTAGCCGAGCACCGCCCAGCCGGAACCCTGCACACCCAGCGCGACGGCGGTGAAGTGGGCCTGGAACTTCTCGAAGGAGCCGAACGCGTCGTCGATCGCCGCCGCCAGTTCGCCCTCGGGGGTCTGTGTGTCGGGGGTGAGGTTGGTCCAGAAGATCGAGTGGTTGACGTGGCCACCGAGGTTGAACGCCAGGTCTTTCTCGAGTTTGTTCACGTTGGCGAGGTCGCCGGCCTCACGGGCCGCGGCGAGGGCGCCGAGCGCGGTGTTCGCACCCGCGACGTAGGTGGCGTGATGCTTGTCGTGGTGCAGCTGCATGATCTTGCCACTGATGTGCGGCTCGAGCGCCGCGTAGTCGTACGGCAGTTCCGGCAGAGTGTACTCAGCCATTGTGATGATCTCCTCGTGATAGAGGCCGCCGACCCGTTGAGCGGCGGCTGTGAGTGACCTCTTCAGTCTATTGCGTTCCGCTGGACGGCTGCCCGCGCATGACACCGGATGGCAGCGCAGCGGCGAGCTCGGAACGACCGCGTACACCCAGCTTCGAGTACACCCGCTGCAGGTGCGTCTCGACGGTACGCACCGAGAGCACCAGCGTCTCGGCGATCTCACGATTGCTCGAGCCGGCGACGGCCAGCGCCGCGATCTCCTGCTCCCGCTGCGAGAGCAGCGTGCTGCTGTGGGAGGGCAGCAGCGGTGCGGTGGAGACCCCGCAGATCGCGAGCTGCTGGTCGGCGCACCGCGCCGAGGCTGCGGCGTGGCGATCATGCCCTGATCGCCCGTGCAGCAGCGCAGCCCGCGAGAAGGCTTCGGCGGCGTTCAGATGGAAGCTCGCGGTCACATAGGCTGCGCCCACCGCGTCGAATTCGTCGGCCATCCCCTGCGGCACGTCGCCCTTCCCGGCCCCGGCCTCGTACGCCTCGAACGATGCGAGCACCCGCGCGTGCTGGATCAAGGTCGTGCCGTTCAGACCCTGAACGACGCCCGCCCGTTCGTCGAGCCGCGACAGCACCCGGCGGGCAGCACCGGCGCGCGCCGCTTCGACGAGGGGAACGACCGCGATCAGTTCGTGCCCGAGCACGTCGAACGCGTCCGCAGCCCGGAGGAAGCTCTCGACGGCGGCGTCGAGGCGCCCGGATGCCGCGTGGATCCAGCCGGAGGCCTGATGCGCGGTCGCCGCGAACGCGAACTGATCGTCCGGTGCGTCCAAGGCCGGCGCCAACGTCGCCGACGCCTCCTCCACCGCACCGAGTTGGGCCAGCGCGATCGCGGCCTCCGCGCGCGACAGGTGGCCGGTGCGGTGCATGCCGAACCGGTCCATCATCGTCGCCGCCGTCACCAGCACGCGAGACGCGTCGGCCAGTCGGCCGGAGTAGAGCAGGAGATGGCCCGAGAGCCAGGTGGCCACCGCCTGGTCGACGGCTTGCCCTTCTGCCGCTGCCTGATCGGCCAGCGCGAGAGCGGCGTCGATGCTCTCGCCCAGGCGGCCGTCGAGACTCTCCGTGAACAGTCGACGGAGTTCCAGACCGCGCGAGCCGCCGTTCACGCCCGCGAAGATCGCCTCGCTCGCGTTCAGATGCTCATGGGCGACGGTCAACTCCCCCTTCAGCGCCGCGAGCACGGCCTCCTGAAGATGCCACTCGCCCCCGAGCAGCTCGTGCAGGCGCTCGGGCACCGGCGGCTCCCCGTCGGGCACCGGCTCGAGATTGGCGCGGGTCGAGTCCACCCGGAGAACCGAGGAGAGATCGAGCCGCTGAGCATCGACCTGGGCGCCGGACGGAAGATCCCAGCCGAAAGCCGGCTCACCGAGCTGGTCGCGCACGTCGCCGGTCAGCCTCGTGAGCGTCTCGATCCGGTCGGGCCGGCCCCGCGCCTTCTCCTCGAGTGCACTCAGCCGAGCCAGGGCGGCTCGAGCCTGACCCAGTCTCGACTCCGCTGCGGCGAGCACCAGCTGGGTGTCGAAATCCCCGCCGTGCCGTGCCGCGGCGGACGCGAGTTGGAACGAGAGCTCGAACCGGGATGCCTGCAAGGCGGCCACCGCCGCCCGGGTCAAGACCGCCGGATCGACGGGGCGGCCGAGCGGAGTGGCGTACTTGGCCAGAGCGGCCAATTCGCCGCCCCCGAGCGCCGCGGGTTCGAATTCGCCAAGCAGGTCGACCAACGCGGTCGTCAGCCGCTGCCGGCGCAGCACTCCCATCGTCTGGGGCAGCACGAGTTCGACGACGGCATCGCGGATGCGCAGCCGCAACTCACCGGGTGTGCCCAGCACGTCGATCACTCCGTCGCTCTCGAGACGCTCGAGCTGAGCCACGACGTCATCGCGCGACGCTTCGCGCGAGGCCACGCCGACACAGTTGTCCAACCGCAACTCCGGCGCGAGTCCGAGGATGTCCAGCACCAGGGCGGTCTCCGGCGTCATCGAGGGCGGGGGCATCAGCCGGGCGTGCACCAGTCGGCGCACACCGTCGCTCGGCCGGAGCGGAGTCGTCAGCCGCCAACTCCCGCCGCTCTCGACGAGCGCACCCGATGCGCGCGCGGCGAGCACCGATTCCCGCAGCACGACGAGGTCCCCGCCGGCGCGTCGGGGCACGAACGCCGGCACGGAATCCGGATGCAGCGGCGCGCCGAGGGCCTCTTCCACCATCCGCAGCATCTCAGCGGCCGAGAGCGGAGGAAGCTCGATCCGCTGGGCGAGGCCGTCGCGGCACAGTCTCTCGAGGTCAGCTGGAAGGTGATGGCCGGCCAGCGACGTCGCCAGAGGAAGCACCTTGCCCGCCGCGACCGCCCGGGCGAGTCGATCCGCCTGTGCGTCATCGAGACGCTGCACGTCGTCGCCGACCCACAGGCGTTCACGCGTCTCAGCGCTCACCGTGGCGAGCACCTGCTGCACGAACCGGGTGCGGCCCGAACCGGTGTCTCCGACGACGAAGACACCGACACCCTGTGACAGCGCCTCGCGCACCGTGATCACCGCGGCCGATCGGGCCGACGGCGGCCCGGGCAGCATCAGATCGCCTCGCCGATGTCGGGCGCGCCAGCCACGTCGCTCACTCCTCCACGGGTCAGTCGTCGAGATCGGGCGGCAGATTGGCCTCCGTGCCCGGGATGCCGAGATCGGAGGCCTGTTTGTCGGCCATCGCGAGCAGGCGACGGATGCGGCCCGCGATCGCATCCTTGGTCATCGGCGGATCGGCGTGATGTCCGAGTTCGTCGAGACTGGAGTCGCGGTGCGCCAGGCGCAGCTCGCCGGCGTATTTCAGGTGCTCCGGGATGTCGTCGCCGAGGATCTCCATGGCCCGCTCCACCCGCGCGCACGCGGCCACCGCGGCCTGCGCCGAACGCCGGAGATTCGCGTCGTCGAAGTTCACCAGGCGGTTCGCGGTGGCCCGCACCTCACGGCGCTGGCGCATCTCCTCCCACTTCGTGACCGTGTTGGCGGCGCCCATGACAGCCAGCATCGCGGCGATCGCCTCGCCGTCGCGGATGACGACACGGTGCACTCCGCGCACCTCACGCGCCTTGGTGGAGACACCGAGCCGGGAGGCCGCCCCGACGAGCGCCATGGCGGCCTCGTTGCCGGGGCAGGTGACCTCGAGGGCGGCCGACCGGCCGGGGTCGGTGAGCGATCCGGCGGCGAGGAACGCCCCGCGCCAGACGGCCGCGAGATCGTCGCGCCCACCGGTGGTGAGTCGGTTCGGGAGGCCGCGGATGGGGCGCCGGCGCGCATCCAGGAGCCCCGTCTGGCGGGCCAGCGTCTCTCCCCCGTCGAGCACGCGCACGAGGTAGGTGCCCTCGCGGCGCACGCCGGAGGGGGCGATCATCGACACGTCGCCCTTCACTCCGTAGAGTTCGGCGAGATCGCGGAGCACGCGCTTCACGATGTCGGGGGTGTCGAGCTCGGCCTCGATCGCGATCCGCGACGAGATGAGGTGCAGCCCTCCTGCGAAGCGCAGCACGGTCGCGAGCTCGGCGGCGCGCACGGTCGTCTTGCTGACCGCGACGCGGGCCAGTTCGTCTTTGACGTCGGCGGTGAGTGCCAAGATGCAAACCTTCTTCTGTTAGCGGGCGTTCATTCACGTTCTGTTCATCCGGAGCGGGGAACACGAATCCCCGGTCCGGATGTCGCCGTCACTCGCGACCGAGGTCGCGGTGCTTGACGTTGACGACCACGCCCGGGTATTTGGCGATCTGGTCGGCGAGTTCACGCGCGACGGCGACGGAGCGGTGCTTGCCGCCCGTGCATCCGATCGCGATCGTCGCGTGTCTCTTGTTCTCTCGCTGATACCCCGCGAGAACGGGTTCGAGTGCTTTGGCGTAGGCGTCGACGAACTCGCGCGCTCCGGGCTGCCCGAGCACGTAGTCGGCGACGTCGGCGTCGAGGCCGGTGTGGGCGCGCAACTCCGGCACCCAGAACGGGTTGGGCAGGAACCGCGCGTCGGCGATGCCGTCGGCATCCGTCGGCGCGCCGTACTTGAAACCGAAGCTCATCACGGTCACCTGCACGCCGGCCGTGTCGGCGGTGGAGAACCGCTCCTGCACCACGGTGGCCAGCTGGTGGATGTTGAGATCGGATGTGTCGATCACGATGTCGCTCGACTCGCGGATGGGGCTGAGCCTGGAGCGCTCCGCACCGATCCCGTCGAGCAGTGTTCCGTTGCCTTGCAGCGGATGCGGGCGCCGCACCTGCTCGAAGCGGCGCACCAGCGCCTGATCGGTGGCTTCGAGGAAGACCACGCGCAGCTGGATGCCGCCGCGGAGGGCCTGGATGATCTCCTGCAGATCGGAGAAGAAGTCTCGGCCGCGCACATCCACCACCGCGGCGATGCGCGGGAGCGTCGAACCGGCGTGTTCGGCCAGATCGACCAGGGGCCGCAGCATCTGAGGCGGGAGGTTGTCGACCACGTACCAGCCGAGGTCTTCCAGCGCGTTGGCGACGGTGGAACGACCCGCGCCGGACATGCCCGTGACGATCAGCACTTCCTGCTGCTGGGGTGGTTCCGGGGTCATCGTGCGCTTTCGCTTCGAAGGTGATCGTGGGGTCTGGGCCGTGCGTCTAGCCTATCGACAGGAGTCGGTCACCGGGACAGAGTGGAGCGGATGCTCTCGGCCAGCAGGGGCCCGATCCCCTTCACCTCGGCGATGGCCGCGGCATCCGCCTTCTTCAGCTCGCTCACCGACCCGAAGTGCTTCAGCAACTCGCGCACCCGCGACGGCCCGAGGCCCGGAACGTCGCTCAGCACGCTCGAGATGTCGCGCTTGCGCCGGGCCCGCTGGTGCGTGATGGCGAAACGGTGCGCCTCGTCGCGGATGCGCTGGATCATGAACAGGGCCTCACTGCCGCGCGGGAGGATGACCGGGTAGTCGGTGTCGGGCAGCCAGACCTCTTCGAGGCGCTTCGCGATGCCGGCCAGGAAGATGCCCTGCACCCCCGACTCCTCGAGGGCACGAGCAGCCGCGTTCACCTGGGGCTGGCCGCCGTCGACGATGAGCAGGTTCGGCGGGTAGGCGAACTTCTTGCGTCGCTCCTGCACCACCGACTCCTCTGCCGCACTCTCGGCGGGGCCTTCGCCCTCGGTGAAGGTCTGGTCGGGTCGGGTCGACGCCTCCTCGGCGGGCTGGTCTTTCAGGTAGGCCAGTCGCCGGGTGATCACCTGGTAGATCGATTCGGTGTCGTCGGTGGAGTCGGCGATCGAGAAACGGCGGTACTGGTCTTTGCGCGCCAGCCCGTCTTCGAACACCACCATCGAGGCGACGATGTTGGTGCCGGCCAGGTGCGAGACGTCGTAGCACTCCATCCGGAGCGGCGCATCGGTCATCCCGAGCGCCTCCTGGATGTCGGTGAGGGCCTGCGACCGCGCCACGAAATCGGAGGATCGCCGCGTCTTGTAGAGCATCAGATTGTTCTTGGCGTTCATCGACGCCGTGGTCATCAGGGCGGCCTTCTCGCCGCGCTGGGCCGTGTGCAGCTTGACCTTGCCCTTGGCCCGCCGCTCCCCCAGCCAGGTCTCGAGCTCGGCCGTGTCGTCGGGCAGCGCCGGCACGATGATCTCGCGCGGCGGCTCCTGGTCGCCCTCGTAGGCCTGCTGCAGGATCGAGTCGACCAGCTCGGCCGTGTCGACGTCGATCTCCTTGTCGACGGTCCACGACCGCTCACCGCGGATGCGCCCCCCGCGCACGATGAACTGCTGCACGCTGGCGGCCAGCTCGTCGTGCTCGACGCCGAAGACGTCGGCGTCGACGCCGTCGCGCAGCACCACCGCACTCTTCGCGAGCACCGCCTCGAGGGCCTGCAACTGGTCGCGGTACTTCGCGGCCGCCTCGTAGTCCAGGCGCTCGGAGGCCTTCTTCATGTTCTTGCGCGCCGCCGAGACGAAGCGGGTGTCGCCGCCGGCCATGAACGCCACGAAGTCGTCGACGATCTTCCGGTGCTCCTCGATCGTGACCTTGCCCGAGCACGGCCCGCCGCAACGGCCGATCTGCCCGGGGAAACAGGGTCGCCCCGTCTGCATCGCGTGCTTGTAGCTCGAGTCGGAACAGGTGCGGATGGGGAAGGCCTTGATCATCAGGTCGATGGTGTCCTTCACCGCCCAGATCTTCGGGTACGGCCCGAAATAGCGGGCGCCCTTGATCTTGTGGTTGCGCGTCACCATCACCCGCGGCGCCTCGTCGCCGAGCGTCACCGCCATGAAGGGGTAGGTCTTGTCGTCGCGGAACTTGACGTTGAAGGGCGGGTCGAACTCCTTGATCCAGGTGTATTCGAGTTGCAGTGACTCGACATCCGTCGCCACCACCGTCCACTCGACACCCGCGGCGCTCGTGACCATGCGCCGGGTGCGCTCGTGCAGGCTCCGCAGGGGCGCGAAGTAGTTGCTGAGCCGGGCCCGGAGGTTCTTCGCCTTGCCGACGTAGAGCACACGACCGGATGCGTCTTTGAAGCGGTAGACGCCCGGTTGCGTGGGGATCTCCCCGGCCTTCGGGCGATAAGAGACGGTGTCTGCCATGGTTGTTTCAATTCTCGCATCCGGCACCGACATCGGGCGCGTCTACGATCGGTGAGGAGTGCGCGGTGAGCGGACAGGAAGCAGGTTCGTGATGGGTGTCAAACGTCGACCGCCTCGGCGACCCGTACGTCAGGGGGCCGGCCCGACGTCGGCGACCGCGACGAAGGCCCTCTTGATCGGTTTCGAGCGCTGGTATGCGCGGCACCTGATCGTCGACAGCGAAGGCCACTTGAGCGCCGACGACGCCGTCGCCCTGCTCGGCGAACTGTTCGACCGGAGCCGGGGCGCGCTGCACGCGCCGCTCGCCCCCGTGCTGGAAGATCTGCTCGCCGGGATCGACGACGACCCGGAGCGATCCGCCGACCTGCCCGAGGTCATCCAGACGCTCGAGCACTATCTCGACTTCGTGGTGGAGACGGGCACGTGGCTGGGCACCGACGAGGAGATCGACGAGAGCGCCGAGCTCCTCGAGGTGGCGTTCGAGTTGAGCACGGAACTGCTCGGTTTCCTCCTGGATTCGCTCGACGATGTCGAAGCCGTTCCGGCCGGCCGAGCGCGCCGCGCCTTCGAAGGCCTGCCGGCCACCATCCGTACCCCGGCCGAGCTGGTCCAGCGCCTTCGAGGCGTTCTGGGGGCTGTGCCCGGCGACCCGGTCGACCGCGTGTCGGGTGACGTCGAGCCCGCCGTTCCGGCAGCCTTGGCGGTCGAGCGCGTCATGGGGCTGCTCTGCGTGGCCGCCGATCCAGGCCTCCTGCCGGAGAGGTCGGAGGAACGCATCCGTGCGATGCTCGACACCGCCGCCGGTGTGACCGTCGAGGAGGCGCGCGCCGCCGACCCTGACACGGCACGGATGCTGGCGCTCCTCGAGCACGATGGACTGCTCCGGCTCACCGAAGCCTCCGGGGTCGCCCGTTACGAGACGCCGGCCGATCTGCGGCCCGCCCTCGCCGACGCGGTGGTCGAGATCGCGGAAGAGTTGGGACTCCTCGACGACGACCCGCTCAACCCGCACCACGCAGGAACGGCGCTCCAGGTGAAGGTCGCGGTGATCGGGTCTCGGCCCGCCCAGTGGCGGCGGCTGCTGCTGGCCTCCGGCTCCGATCTCGGGGAACTGCATCTGGCCTCCCAACTGAGTCTGGACTGGCCGAACGACGAACCCCACGCGTTCACCGTGGCGGCCGAGCCCGGCGTGGTGATCACCGCGGTCGACCGGATCGGCGACGACGGGCCGGCCGGCGGCGTCGGATCGGCCGACGACTCCGACGACAGCACCATCGACGAGAACGAGGTGCAGCTCGGCGAATTGCTCATCGACGTCGGAGACGAGATCTCCTACCGCTACGGTGCCGACGATCCGCGCCGGCTGGTGATCCGTCTGGAACGGGTCGCGGAGTCCGACGCGCGACCGCTCCCCCGCTGTGTCGGGGCGTCGGCCGACGTCGCCGAAGCCGACCGGCTGCTCGCGCCGCTCCGCCTGCGCTGACAGGCGGGCGCGCCGACGCGCAGCTCGGCTGCTCAGCGCACCTCACGAGCTCCTCAGCGCTTGCCGGGAGCGGCGAGGACCTCCTTGAGGAACCGTCCGGTGTGGCTCGCTTCGACCTTGGCGACCTTCTCCGGCGTACCGGTGGCGATGACCGTGCCGCCACCCGATCCGCCCTCAGGGCCGAGGTCGATCAGCCAGTCGGCCGACTTGATCACGTCGAGGTTGTGCTCGATCACGATCACCGTGTTTCCCTTGTCGACCAGGCTGTTCAGCACCAGCAGGAGCTTGCGCACGTCTTCGAAGTGCAGACCCGTGGTCGGCTCGTCGAGAACGTAGACGCTCCGGCCGTTCGACCGTCGCTGCAGCTCGGTGGCGAGCTTGACGCGCTGCGCCTCGCCGCCCGACAGCGTGGTGGCGCTCTGGCCGAGACGCACGTAGCCGAGGCCCACCTCGACCAGTGTTTTCAAGAACCGGTGGATGGCCGAGATCGGCTCGAAGAACTCGGCCGCCTCGGAGATCGGCATGTCGAGCACTTCGGCGATGTTCTTGCCCTTGTAGTGCACGGCCAGGGTGTCGCGGTTGTAGCGCGCACCACCGCAGACCTCACACGCGACGTAGACGTCGGGCAGGAAGTTCATCTCGATCTTGATCGTGCCGTCACCCGAGCAGGCCTCGCAGCGGCCTCCCTTGACGTTGAACGAGAACCGGCCGGGCAGGTAGCCCCGGGCCTTCGCCTCGGCGGTCTCCGAGAAGAGCGTACGGATGCGGTCGAAGACCCCCGTGTAGGTCGCCGGGTTCGAGCGCGGGGTACGGCCGATCGGCGCCTGGTCGACGTGCACCACCTTGTCGAGGTTGTCGAGTCCGAGCACGCGCTTGTGCTTGCCCGGGAGTTTGCGCGCCCCGTTCAGCTGGTTGGCCATCACGCGATAGAGGATGTCGTTGACAAGACTCGACTTGCCCGAGCCGCTGACACCGGTGACCGCCGTCATGACGCCGAGCGGGAAGTCGGCGGTGACCTTCTTGAGGTTGTTGGCCTCGGCGTCGACCACGGAGATCATGCGCTTGCGATCGATCGGGCGACGCTTCTTCGGCACCTCGATCGACTTGCGGCCGGAGAGATAGTCGCCGGTGAGCGAACGGGTGTTGGCGAGCAGCTCGTCGTAGTGCCCGGAGTGCACCACGGTGCCGCCGTTCACCCCGGCACCGGGGCCGATGTCGACGATCCAGTCCGCCGTGCGGATGGTGTCTTCGTCGTGCTCCACCACGATCAGCGTGTTGCCGAGACTCTTCAGCTTCACCAGGGTCTCGATCAGACGCCGGTTGTCGCGCTGGTGCAGACCGATCGACGGCTCGTCGAGCACGTAGAGCACCCCGGTGAGGCCCGATCCGATCTGCGTCGCGAGACGGATGCGCTGAGCCTCGCCACCCGAGAGCGAACCGGCCGCACGGGCCAGACTGAGGTAGTTGAGGCCCACCTCGATGAGGAAGTCGAGGCGCGCCTTGATCTCACGCAGCACCTGGGCGGCGATCATGGCCTCGCGGTCGGTGAGCGTGAGCTCGCCCATGAACTCCTGGGCGTCGATGAGGCTGAGCTCCGCGACATCCGCGATGCTTCGCTCGTTCACCGTGACCGCGAGCACTTCGGGCTTCAGGCGCTTGCCGTCGCAGACCGGGCAGGGCACCTCGCGGAGGTATTCACCCCACCGCGCGCGCTGCGAGTCGGAGTCGGCCTGGATGAACTGGCGCTCGATGTAGGGCATGACGCCCTCGAAGCCCGAGGTGTAGCTCATCTCCCGGCCGTAGCGGTTCTTCCACTTGACCTTGACCTCGAAGTTGTTGCCGCGCAGGATCGCCTCCTGCACATCGGGCTTCAACTTCTTCCACGGTGTGTTCAACGAGAAGTCGAGATCGCGGGCGAGGCCCTCGAGCAGCTTCTCGTAGTACTGGAACAGGCCCTTGCCCTGCGTGGTCCACGGGATGATGACGCCGTCGTTGATGCTGAGGTCTTCGTCTCCGAGCAGGAGGTCTTGATCGACCGACATCCGGGTGCCGAGGCCGGAGCACTCCGGGCAGGCGCCGAACGGGGCGTTGAACGAGAAGGTGCGCGGCTCGATCTCGGTGAGCTGGATGGGGTGCTGATTGGGGCAGGAGAGCTTCTCGGAGAAGGTCTGCCAGGCCTCGGGGCCGTTCTCGTCGACATAGTTGATCTGCACCAGCCCATCGGTGAGGCGCAGGGCTGTCTCGAGCGAGTCGGTGAGCCGGCCGAGGATCTCAGGGCCGGCCACCAGACGGTCGACCACCACCGAGATGTCGTGCTTGAACTGCTTCTTGAGCTTCGGCGGCTCGGTGAGCTGGATGAGATCGCCGTCGACGATCGCCCGCGAGTATCCGCTCGCGGAGAGCTCCTTGAAGAGGTCGACGAACTCGCCCTTCTTCTGCGAGACGACCGGGCTGAGGATCTGATACCGCACACCGGGTTCGAGCTCCATCAGCTGATCGGCGATCTGCTGCACGGTCTGAGCCGAGATGACCTCGCCGCAGACCGGACAGTGCGCGATGCCGATGCGTGCCCAGAGCAGACGCATGTAGTCGTAGATCTCGGTGATGGTGCCCACCGTCGATCGCGGGTTGCGGTTCGTCGACTTCTGATCGATCGACACCGCCGGGCTCAAGCCCTCGATGAAGTCGACGTCGGGACGATCGACCTGGCCGAGGAACTGCCGGGCATAGGCGCTCAGCGACTCGACGTAGCGGCGCTGCCCCTCGGCGAAGATCGTGTCGAAGGCGAGGCTCGACTTGCCCGAGCCGGAGAGACCGGTGAACACCACGAGCGAGTCGCGCGGGATCTCGATGTCGACATCGCGCAGGTTGTGCACCCGGGCGCCGTGGACGCTCAGCTTTCCGCTGGAACCATGGCGGAACTCGACCGGCTCGACCGGGATCGGGACGGGACGAGGGCCCAGGGAATCAACGGAATCTACGCTCGAAATCGACACCCCGAAAGTCTATGTTGACCCACTGACACTGGCGCCCGATTACGCTCAGGGCTCAGCTGATGTGGCCCGCCTTCTCCATCTGGCGGAGCTCGCGCTTCAGCTCGGCGACCTCGTCGCGCAACCGCCCGGCCAGCTCGAACTTGAGCTCGGCTGCCGCCTCGAGCATCTGGCTGTTGAGGTCGGCGATGATGGCCTCGAGGTCGTTCGCGCCGGCTGCCGCGATGCCTTCGCGACGCAGATTGGGCGTGGGGCTCTTCTTACCCCGGCCGGAGCGTTCGCGCAGGAGTTCCGCCGTGTCGGCACCCTCGCGGGCCAGGGCCTCCGTGATGTCGGCGATGCGCTTGCGGAGCGGCTGCGGGTCGATGCCGTGCAGCGTGTTGTAGGCGACCTGCTTCTCGCGCCGGCGGTCGGTCTCGTCGATCGCGAGCCGCATCGAGTCGGTCATCTTGTCGGCGTAGAGGTGCACCTCGCCGGAGACATTGCGCGCCGCGCGGCCGATGGTCTGGATGAGCGACGTCGACGAGCGCAGGAAGCCCTCCTTGTCGGCGTCGAGGATGGCCACCAGCGACACCTCGGGCAGGTCGAGACCTTCACGGAGCAGGTTGATGCCGACGAGCACGTCGTACACGCCCATCCGCAGCTCGGTGAGCAGTTCGACGCGGCGGAGGGTGTCGACGTCGGAGTGCAGGTAGCGCACCCGCACACCCGCCTCCGTGAGGAAGTCGGTGAGCTCTTCGGCCATCTTCTTGGTGAGCGTGGTGACCAGGACCCGCTCGTCGCGGGCGGCGCGGAGGCGGATCTCTTCGAGCAGATCGTCGATCTGACCCTTCGAGGGCTTCACGATGAGCACCGGATCGATGAGGCCGGTGGGGCGGATGATCTGCTCCACCACCCCGTCGGCGATGCCCATCTCGTACTTGCCCGGAGTCGCGGAGAGGTAGACGGTCTGGCCGACGCGGTTCTTGAACTCGTTCCACTTCAGCGGCCGGTTGTCGAGTGCGCTCGGCAGGCGGAACCCGTGGTCGACCAGCGTGCGCTTACGCGAGGAGTCACCCTCGTACATGGCGCCGATCTGCGGCACCGTGACGTGCGACTCGTCGATCACCACGAGGAAGTCGTCGGGGAAGTAGTCGAGAAGGCAGTGCGGGGCCTCACCGGGCATCCGACCGTCGATGTGGCGGGAGTAGTTCTCGATTCCGGAACAGAACCCGATCTGCTGCATCATCTCGAGGTCGAAGGTGGTGCGCATGCGCAACCGCTGCGCCTCGAGCAGCTTGCCCTCGCGCTCGAGCACCGCCAGCCGGTCGTGCAGCTCGGTCTGGATGGTCTCGATCGCGCGATGCATCACGTTCGTGTCGGCCACGTAGTGCGAGCCGGGGAACACCGAGACGTTGTCGAGCTTCTGCACGATCTCGCCGGTGAGCGGATGCAGGCTGTAGAGACCCTCGATCTCGTCGCCGAACATCTCGATGCGGATGGCGAGCTCTTCGTACATCGGGATGATCTCGATGGTGTCGCCGCGCACCCGGAAGTTGCCGCGGGAGAAGTCGATGTCGTTGCGCTGGTACTGCATGGAGACGAAACGGCGGATGAGCCAGTCGCGATCGACCTTCTGGCCGACCTGCAACGCGATCATCGCGTTCAGGTATTGCTCGGGGGTGCCCAAGCCGTAGATGCAGGACACGGTCGAGACCACCACGACGTCGCGGCGGCTGAGCAGCGAGTTCGTGGTGGAGTGGCGCAGGCGCTCCACCTCGGCGTTGATCGACGAGTCCTTCTCGATGAAGGTGTCGGTCTGCGGCACGTAGGCCTCGGGCTGGTAGTAGTCGTAGTACGACACGAAGTACTCGACCGCATTGTTCGGCATCAGCTCACGGAACTCGTTCGCCAGCTGAGCGGCCAGCGTCTTGTTGTGCGCGAGCACGAGGGTGGGGCGCTGCACCTGCTCGATGAGCCAGGCCGTGGTGGCGGACTTGCCCGTTCCCGTGGCACCGAGGAGCACGACATCCGTCTCACCCGCGTTGATGCGGCCGGCCAGCTCGGCGATGGCAGCAGGCTGGTCGCCACTCGGGGTGTAGTCGCTGACGACCTCGAAGGGGTGAACAGAGCGAGTGGGTTCCATGCATTAAGTTTAGGGAGAGCCACCGACATCCCGGTCGGTGCTCGCTCTCAGCGTCATGGCGGCGCATCCCACCTCACCACCACCTCGAGGCAGACACACATGAGAATCGGCATCCTGACCAGCGGCGGAGACTGTCCTGGACTGAACGCGGTCATCCGCGGCGCAGTCCTCAAGGGCACCGAGATCAACGGGCAGGAGTTCGTCGGCTTCAAAGACGGCTGGCGCGGCGTCGTCAACGGCGACATCCTCCCGCTCGAGCGCAGCCACGTGCGCGGCATCGCCAAGCAGGGCGGCACCATCCTCGGCACGTCGCGCACGAATCCCTTCGAGGGCAACGGCGGGCCGGAGCGCATCCAGGAGACCCTCGACCGTCTCGGAATCGACGCCATCATGGCGATCGGCGGCGAGGGCACCCTCGCCGCGGCGAAGCGGCTGACGGATGCCGGCCTCAAGATCGTCGGTGTGCCCAAGACCGTCGACAACGACCTCGACGCCACCGACTACACCTTCGGCTTCGACACCGCCGTCGAGATCGCCACCGAGGCGATGGACCGCCTGCGCACCACCGGCGACTCGCACAGCCGCTGCATGGTGGCCGAGGTGATGGGGCGGCACGTGGGCTGGATCGCGCTGCACTCCGGCATGGCCGCGGGGGCTCACGCCATCCTGATCCCCGAGCAGAAGACGAGCATGGCGCAGGTGGCGGAGTGGGTGCAGAGCGCCGCGAACCGCGGGCGCGCTCCCCTCGTCGTCGTGGCCGAGGGGTTCACGCCCGACCACGCCGACGACCCGCACTCCGAGCGGGGCCTCGACGCCTTCGGTCGTCCGCGTCTCGGCGGCATCGGCGAGCGGCTCGCGCCCATGATCGAAGACCTCACCGGCATCGAGACGCGGGCGACCACGCTCGGCCACATCCAGCGCGGCGGCGTGCCGACCGCCTACGACCGCGTGCTCGCGACCCGTCTCGGCATGGCCGCATCCGACATCGTGCAGGAATCGGCCTGGGGGCAGATGGTGGCGCTGCGCGGCACCGACATCGTGACCGTGGGCTTCGAGGAGGCGCTCGGCAAGCTCAAGGTCGTGCCGCAGCACCGCTACGACGAAGCGGCGATGCTCTTCGGCTGAGCCGCGGCGAATGATTGCGCACATGACGAGGACCGACCCCGTATAGGGCGTCGGTCCTCGTCATCTGCGTAATTACTGACGCCTTTCCCGGAATCGCACCGGGTCTCCCGGCCGGGCTTGCGCCGCTCGGTCGACCGAATCCGCCGTGAGTACGCCGATCACCGGGTAGCCGCCGGTCACCGGGTGGTCGCGGAGGAACACGACGGGCTGGCCGCTCGGAGGGATCTGCACCGCGCCCACCACCATCCCTTCGCTGGGGAGTTCGCCGGCGTGTCCAGGAGCACGCTCGATCGCGACCCCGTCGGCCGCCAATCGCACGCCGACCCGGTTCGAGTCGGTTCCGACCGTCCACGTCGCGCCGAGCAAGGCCTGCCAGCCGGCGTCGCCGAACCAGTCGTCGCGCGGACCCCGGGCGATGGCGAGGATCACGGGACCGGACCGCGGCAGTGGCGGCGGGATGAGCGTGGTGCCAGGCCAGTCGCCGGGTGTTCCCTCTTCGTCGCCCGCGAGTTCGAGCACGTCGCCCGCCCGCAGCGCCGCCGGACCGAGCCCGCTCAACACGTCGCTCGAGCGGCTGCCGAGCACCCGCTCCCCCGCGAAGCCGCCGCGCACCGCCAGATAGGAGCGGAGTCCACCCTCGGGTGCTCCCACCGCGATCGTGTCGCCGGCGAACACGGTGAACGATGTGCCGGCCGGGTTCACGACGGTTCGACGGATGCGCCGCACAGCGTCCACGGCGGGGCCCGCATCGGCCGCACGCGGCGGGCCGCCGCCGCCCATCGGGCCGCTCTGGCCCGGTGCATCGTCATCGCTCGCCGAGTCACCGCCGCCCGCCGAATTGCCATCGTTCACCGCGCGGGCAGGGACCGGGGCGCTGGCCTCGGGGTCCGCGACTCTGGAGTGGCGGCCGACCCGCACGAACTCCGTGACGGTGGCGACGGCCGCAGCCCCGGTCAGCGCGACGAGCATCGTGCGGAGCGCCCGTAGTTCGAGCCCGCCGAGGACGACCTCGATCGCAGCCGCGCCCTGCTCGTTGCCCACGAGCCGGTTCGCCGCGGCGTAGGCGCAACGGTCGGCTGCGCCGGATGCGGTGACCCCGAAGTGCGCGTATCCCGGCCGCCCCTCGTCCTGCAGGAGCGCGAGCGGGCCGGTGGCGAGCACCTCGAACGCCGCGGTGGAACTGGCCACCTGAGCGCCCTCGTCAGCCTTCACGGACGAACCTCACCCGCGTCCCGGGCGCCAGCAGCGCCGGATCGGCGCGCTGCGCATCCCAGAGAACCGCAGCGGTGTGTCCGATCACATGCCAGCCGCCTGGCGACTCCCGCGGATACACGCCGCAGTATCCGGCCGCCAGGGCGACCGAACCGGCCGGCACAGCAGCCCGTGGAGTGACCCGACGCGGCACCGTCAGACGGTCGTCCTCACCGGCGAGGTACGCGAAACCGGGAGCGAACCCGATGAACGCCGCCGTCCACACCTGCTCGAGGTGCGCCCCGATGACCTCATCGACGGATGCGCCGGTCAACTCCGCGACGACGGCGAGATCGGGCCCGTCGTACCGCAGCGGCAGCTCGACGATCGCACCACGCTCCGGCTCGGCTGCCAAGCGGGTCGCGGCGTCGGCGCCGGCTCCGATGTCGGCCTCGCGCAATGGCCCGGCACTCGCGCCGACTTCCTCCGGCGCCGCCCGAGGTTCCTCCGCGCCCACTCGCCGGATCCACTCGACGACCGCCACGCGCGACTGCGTCCCGGGCTCGAAGCCGACCAGCACCGTGGTCGCCGCGGGCACGAGATCCGTCACGCCAGCTGGCGCCGTCGCGCGCAGCCGCAGGTACAGCTCGACCACGTTCCGCGCATCCGGCGGCTCGACGAGCACCGCGGCCGACCCGACCGGCAGCACCGTGAGGGCGGGGCGCGACGCTCCCGCACCGGCGGGTTGCGTCACCAGCCGTGCGGTCATCGCGACGACGAGGCGAACGGGGCGATCGTGAGGCCGGCTGCTTCGATCGAGTCGCGCACCGCCCGGGCGATCGCCACCGCACCGGCGGTGTCGCCGTGCACGCAGATGGTCTCGGCCGAGAGAGCGATGTCGGTTCCGTCGATGGCGGTGACGACGCCTTCGGTTGCGAGGCGGAGCATCCGCTCGGCGATCTCGCCGGCATCGTGCAGCACGGCGCCGGCCTCGATGCGGGGCACCAGTGTGCCGTCGGGCCGGTAGGCGCGATCGGCGAAGGCCTCGGGCACGAAGCGGAGACCCTCCGCCTCGGCCAGGCGCCCCACCTCCGAGTCGGGCAACCCGACGATCGCGAGCGAGGGATCGATCGCGATCACCGCGTCGACCACGGCACCGGCCTGCCGTTCGTCGTGCACGATCCGGTTGTACAGGGCGCCGTGCGGTTTCACGTAGAGCACCCGGGTTCCGGCGGCCGTGGCGAGGCCCTGCAGGGCGCCGATCTGGTAGATGACGTCGGCCGTGAGGTCGGCGGCGGGAAGATCGAGGTCGCGCCGGCCGAAACCGCGGAGATCGGGGTAGGACACCTGCGCGCCGATCTCGGTGCGGCGGGTGGTGGCGAGCCGCAGGGTTTCGAGGATGCGCGTGGGATCGCCCGCGTGGAACCCACAGGCGACGTTCGCGCTGGTCACGAGATCGAGCATCGCGCGGTCGTCGCCGAGGTCCCAGGCGCCGAACGACTCACCGAGGTCGGCGTTCAGATCGATCACGGCCATGGCCTCACACCGCGGCTTCCCGAGCGCTTCCGCGCCCCTGCAGCTTCTCCCACGCGGCATCCACCTGTTCCAGCGTCTGCTCGAGGCTGCCGCTCGTGTCGATCACCGTGTCGGCGATCGCCCGCCGCTCCTCATCGGTGGCCTGCGAGCGGATGCGCCGCTCGGCCTCTTCGCGCGACATCCCGCGCAGGTCGACCAGTCGCGCGATCCGCACCTCGGCCGGCGACTCGACCACCACGACGTGCTCGAACAACCCGCCCCGGCGCCCACCCGATTCCACCATCAGGGGCACGTCGTACACGACGACGGCATCCGGATCGGCGGCGCGGGTCTGCTCCAGTCGTTCTATCAGCAGCCGGGCGATTTCGGGATGCGTGATGCCGTTCAAATCGAGCCGCGCCTGTTCGTCGCCGAACACGATCGCGCCGAGCGCCGGGCGATCGAGGCTTCCGTCGGGGGCGACCACGGAGTCGCCGAAGCGCTCACGGATGGCGGCGAGACCCGGAGTTCCCGGTTCGACGGCCTCCCGGGCGAGCTGATCGGCGTCGAAGACCACGGCCCCGTGCTCCGCGAAGCGGCGCGCCACTGTCGACTTGCCTGCGGCGATTCCCCCGGTGAGTCCGATCACGTACACGTGCTCATGGTATCGGGCGCCGCATCCGTCTCACTGTTCTCGCCGGCGCCGGTCAGCTGATCGGGGAGCAACGGACGCGCAAGCGGCCGACTGGGAACGCCCAGATGACTTCATCGCCCATCACCTGCGCACGTCGAGCGATCTCGGTGAGCTGGTAGTTGCCGTCAGTCTCCCAGCTCGTGCGGAGCCCGCGGATTAGGCGGCGAGCCTCGAAGTCCGGCGCAATCGTTCGAGTCACACCGACCGCGTCGTGCCATCCACGCGCCCATGACGATGTTCCGAATTCGTCGAAGACATCGGCCCAATCCGTGCCCTCACTCGCGTGTCGACCTATCAGGTCGAGCAGCTGCTTGGTGACTGCATTGACTCGGGTGGATTGACGAGGCCCGGAAACGCCCAGTTGGAGTATCCAAGCCGCGAACATTCCGCTTAGAGCTGTTGGAGCAACAATGTCCATACCTGAACAATACTCGCTAGTGAGGGTTGGCTCGTTAACGGCCGGATGGCCGCCCCCGAAGGGACGGCCATCCGTGTGTGGTGCGGTGTGACTAGTTGTTCGAGCTGAGCTTCTCGCGCAGGGCGGCGAGGGTCTCGTCGTCGGCGAGGGTGCCCGCGCCGGTCGACTCGCTCGAGAACGAGGAGGAACCCGAAGGGATGTCGCTCGCGGCTGCATCGGCAGCGGATGCGGCGACCTGCTTCTTGTGGGCCTCCCAGCGAGCCTGAGCCTCGGCGTACTCCTGCTCCCACTTCTCGCGCTGGGCCTCGAAGCCTTCCTTCCACTCGTTGGTCTCCGGGTCGAAGCCCTCGGGGTACTTGTAGTTTCCCTGGTCGTCGTACTCGGTGAGCATTCCGTAGAGTGCCGGGTCGAACTCGGTGCCCTCGGGGTCGACGCCCTCGTTGGCCTGCTTGAGGCTCAGCGAGATGCGGCGGCGCTCGAGGTCGATGTCGATGACCTTGACGAAGACCTCGTCGCCGACCGACACGACCTGCTCGGCGAGCTCGACGTGCTTGCCGGAGAGCTCGGAGATGTGCACCAGACCCTCGATGCCCTCGGCGACGCGGACGAACGCACCGAACGGCACCAGCTTGGTGACCTTTCCGGGCGCGACCTGGCCGATGGCGTGGGTACGGGCGAACACCTGCCACGGGTCTTCCTGCGTCGCCTTGAGCGAGAGCGACACGCGCTCGCGATCGAGGTCGACCTCGAGGATCTCGACGGTGACCTCCTGGCCCACCTCGACGACCTCGGAGGCGTGCTCGATGTGCTTCCAGGACAGCTCGGAGACGTGCACCAGACCGTCGACGCCGCCCAGATCGACGAACGCACCGAAGTTGACGATCGACGAGACGACGCCCTTGCGGACCTGCCCCTTCTGGAGGTTGTTGAGGAAGGTGGTGCGGCTCTCGGACTGCGTCTGCTCGAGCAGGGCGCGGCGCGACAGAACGACGTTGTTGCGGTTCTTGTCGAGTTCGAGGATCTTGGCCTCGATCTCCTGGCCCAGGTACGGGGTCAGGTCGCGCACGCGGCGGAGCTCGATGAGCGAAGCCGGGAGGAAGCCGCGGAGGCCGATGTCGACGATGAGGCCACCCTTGACGACCTCGATGACGGAACCCGTCACCACGCCGTCGGCGTCCTTGATCTTCTCGACGTCGCCCCACGCACGCTCGTACTGAGCACGCTTCTTGGACAGGATGAGGCGGCCTTCTTTGTCTTCCTTCTGGAGGACGAGCGCCTCGACCAAGTCGCCGACCTGGACGACCTCGGTGGGGTCCACATCGTGCTTGATGGAAAGTTCACGCGAAGGGATGACGCCCTCCGTCTTGTAACCGACGTCGAGGAGGACCTCGTCGCGGTCGATCTTCACGACGGTGCCTTCGATGAGGTCTCCGTCGTTGAAGAATTTCAGAGTCTTTTCGACCGCGGCGAGGAAGTCTTCAGCAGATCCGATGTCATTGATGGCGACCTGCTTGGTTGCCTTTTCGGTCGTTGCGATTGTCATGTAGTGGTTGCTCCGTTGTGGACATAGTTCGGGCCGGTTGCGAGGTGGTGATATTGTCTGGTCCGCAACTGGCAGGCGGATAGAAGTCACAAGAGTGACGCTCTAGTCTAGCTAGGTGGCGCCGGATGCGGCAAGCCGCGTTCTCAGTGCCGTTTCATACAACGCTCGGGAGGCTCCGAGCATTCCGTGCGCTCAGGATGCCGCGGCGGCGGCCTCGGGGCCGAGCCCGACCACGATGTCCTTCTCCGATCCGGGGTTCAGCGGATCGAACCAGACCACTGCCGCATCCCCGGCCCGTGGGAGCGCTGCCGGCGAGAAGTTGCCCTTCTTCGTCACCCACCGATCGACGCCCGCCAGATCGCGGAACGTCACCGTGAACTGCAGGCGCGGCATCCCACTGATCTCCACGCCGGTCGGCAGCACCTCGGTGACCACGCCCGCCACCCTGCGCCCGGTGGTCACGCGTTCGGCCATCCGCTTCGCCTTGCGCCGGGCACCGGATGCGGCGAGCACGACCACGACGAGCAGCACCAGTGCGATGACACCGAAGACGATCGGCAGCCACACCGGCAGCCAGTACTGCACCCAGGCGGAGGTGTCCCACGGCGTGGGTGCGTCGCCCGCCATGAAACCCAGCAGCTGGCCGTAGCTCTCGGCCGGGGTCCATTCCGGGTAGAACAGGGCAAGACCGATCGCGATGCCCGTCGCTCCGGTGAACAGCGGCAACAGGGTGGCGCCGGCCAGTCCCAGCACGCGACCGGATACGCCGGTGAGGGCGAAACCGAGGATGGCGCCGAGTGTCACGCCCACGATGAACAGGAGGGGAAGCGTGCCGTCGAAACGGCTGTCCCACCCGTCACCGACCTGGTTGATCGCCATCAGGCGCATGGTGTCGAAGGTCTCGCCGAAGCCATAGCCCGCGAGGGCCCAGAGGCCGACATGAACGATGCCGAGAACGGCGGTGATCGCGACGCGGCCGGCGCTGCGAGCCGGCCGGTTCGCCTTCTCCGCCCGGGCGATCCGAGGGTCGATGGTGCTCATGTCGGCAGTTTATCGACAGGTGTCCCCTGAATGGGGGATCGGGTCGTCGTCGCCCGCTTCGCGCGCCGGGCGCGCACGATGTCGGCGAGGGCGGTCTCGTGGTCGCGGAAGGCGAACGAGTACCCCGCCGCCTCGAGTCGCTCGGGCACCACCCAGCGGCTCTTCAGCACCAGCTCCGTCTCGGTGCGAATCACGAACGAGCCGAGTTCGAGCATCCAGCGCGCGGTCGGGAGGCCGAACCGCGCTCCGACCGCGCGGCGCACCGAAGCCATGAATGTGCGATTGTCGGTGGGGTGCGGTGCTGCGGCGTTGACAGGGCCGTCGATCTCCGGACGGGTGTCGAGGAAGCGGATGATGCCCAGCACATCGTCGAGGTGCACCCAACTGAACTTCTGCCGGCCGCCGCGCGAGCCCCGACGGAAGCGATGGTCGGTGCCGGCGGCTCGCCGAGCCGGGGTGGCCGGCCAGTGCCCGTCGAACTGCGGACCGCCCAGACCGGCGCGGGCGAGCGCGAGGATGGGGGTGAGCGCACTGCCGTCGCCGAGCACGATCGCCATGCGGAGCGCGACGCGCCGGGTGCCGGCGAGCTCGCCACGGAAGAACTCGTCTTCCCAGCTCGTCGCCACATTCACCGAGAAGCCTTCCCCGATCTCACCGGTCGACTCCGTCATCGGGCGGTCGTCGGCATGCCGGTAGATGGTGGCGGTGGATGAGTTGATCCACAGGCGGGGCGGATGCGCGGCCGCAGTGACCGCGTCGTGCAGTGCGCGAGTGGTCGCGAGTCGCGAGCGGAAGATCTCGGCGCGGTTCGCGGCGTCGTAGCGGCAGTTGACGCTCTTGCCGGCCAGGTTGATCAGGAGGTCGGCGCCGTCGACCAGGGCGGCGATCGCGGCGGCATCGTTCCAGCGCGCAGCCGGACCGGCGCGGCCGATCAGCGCGACCTCCGCGCCCTCCTCACGGAAAGCCTCCGCCAACCGCGCACCGATGAAACCGGAGGCGCCGGCCAGCACGACGCGACGACGGCGCTCGGTCATCGGGAGCCCGCCCCGGCGTCTTGGGGGTCTTCCGCGTCGTGCGCGACTGCGGCATCCGCGGTCGCGGCCTTCTCCTCCACATCGTCCGGCCGCAGCTCGTAGGTGAAGGTGCCCGTGTATTCGTAGAGGCGCCCGAGCGCCGGCGCGTCGACGGTGACGGAGACCCGCTGCGCCCCCGCTCCCCCGTTTGCCGCGTCGTCGAAACGCTCGATCAGCGTGACGCGCGGCGAGATCGCGGCCGGCAGGGCGAAGTACTGGCGCCCGATCCGCAGCTCCAGGCTCGTGGAGGCGAGGTGGAACTCACCCCGCACCACACGGGCGGAGAGCCGCACGCGGAAGCGACGATCGAACCCGAGGTGATCGACCAGACCGTCGGCACCGGGGTTCTCGGCGGTGATGGCATCGACCATCGCGCGTGCCCCGCCGAGGAAGTGGAAGCGACGCACGGCGACCACCGCGGTTCGCCCGTCGCGGTCGACCAGCGGGGCGTTCACGACGGTGAAGGGCACGTTGTGCTCCCACACCGGAAAGAGGACGCCTTGTCGCGCCAGCAGGGCGAGCGCCGGCCGCAGCCAGCGCCGTGGTGTGCCCACCACCTCGAAGGTGCCGCTGCCGTAGCCACGCAGGCCGGCCGGAATCGCGCCGAAGTACCGGCGGAGCACCGGATGCAGATCGTCGAGCGCCGAGCCCGAGGTCAGCTCATAGGGGGAACGAGGAGCACGCACCACGCCGCGGCTACTTCAGCAGCGCCGAACGCAGGGTGTCGAGCCCCACGCCGCCGAGGTCGAGCGCCTTGCGGTGGAACTCCTTCGACGAGAAGGCCTCCTTCTCGCGGGCCCGGAGGGTGTCGCGCAACTCCTCCCAGATGCGCTGACCCACTTTGTACGACGGCGCCTGGCCGGGCCAGCCGAGGTAGCGGTTGACCTCGAAGCGGATGAACGCGTCATCCATGTTCACGTTCTGCCGCATGAACTCGAGGGCGTACTCCGCATCCCACACCCCCGATCCGGTGAGGCGCGGCTTCTGGAGGTGCACGCCGATGTCGAGCACGACGCGGGCCGCGCGCATCCGCTGACCGTCGAGCATGCCGAGGCGGTCGGCCGGGTCGTCGAGGTAGCCCAGCTCTTCCATGAGGCGCTCGGCATAGAGCGCCCAACCCTCGGCGTGACCGCTCGTGCCGGCGAGCTGACGGCGCCAGGTGTTCAGCTTGGCACGGTTGTAGACGGCCTGGCCGATCTGCAGATGATGGCCGGGAACGCCCTCGTGGTAGACCGTGGTGAGTTCGCGCCAGGTGTCGAACTCGGTGACGCCGTCGGGCACCGACCACCACATGCGGCCGGGGCGGGAGAAGTCGTCGGTGGGGCCGGTGTAGTAGATGCCGCCCTCGTGGGTGGGGGCGATCATGCACTCGAGGGCGCGGATCTCCTGCGGGATGTCGAAATGCGTCTTGCCGAGCTCGGCGACCGCGCGGTCGCTGGTGGCTTGCATCCAGGCCTGCAACGCATCGGTGCCGTGCAGCTTGCGACTCGGATCGCCGTCGAGGAAGGCGATGGCCTCGGCGACGGATGCGCCGGGCTTGATCTCCTCGGCGATCGCCTCCTGCTCGCGCACCATGCGGCCGAGTTCCTCGATGCCCCACTCGTAGGTCTCGTCGAGGTCGATCGTGGCGCCGAGGAAGCGGCGCGACTGCAGGGCGTAGTGCTCGCGGCCCACCGCATCCTGGGAGCCGGCGACCGGGGCCAGCTCGTTCTCGAGGAATTGCGCCAGCTTCGAATAAGCCTCGGATGCGGTCTCCGCGGCCCGCTCGAGATCGGCACGGAGGCTCGCGGGCAGCTCGGAGGGAGCGCCGCCCGTACCCGTCTCGCTCTCGACCTCGGTCTCGGCGTCGACCCGGGCGCCCTCGACGAACTCGGCGAAGAAGCTGTCGGGGCCGGAGTTCTTGCGCACCTGAGCGAGCACCTCGACCACCTGGCGGCGGGCCGGGACGGTGCCGCGGCGCATGCCCTCGCGCAGGGTCACGATGTAGCCGTCGACGGCCTCCTCGACCGCGGAGAGCCGCTTCGCGACGACCGACCAGTCGTCGACCGTGGCCGTGGGCATGAGGTCGTAGACCTCGCGGATGTGCTGACTGGGCGAGTCGATCACGTTCAGGTCGCGCAGGTGCAGGCCGGCCTCCGAGCTCGCCACGGCGAGTTCGAGTTCGTTGCGCAGGTCGGTCTTGGTGACCTCGTCGACCTCGTCGACCGGGGTGGCCGCAGCGAGTTCGGTGAGCACCGACTTCACGGCGGCGATGTACCGGTCGTTCCCCGCGGGCGAGAGGTCTCCGTAGCGGTCGTTCACCTCGGAGCGGCCGATGTAGGTGCCGAGCACCGGTTCGAGCTCCACCACGGTGTCGACCCAGCGCTCGGCGATGGCGTCGATCGCGGTCGGAGGACGGGTGTCGGCGGGGGTCGGTACTGTCGTGCTGGTCATGTTTCGACCCTAGGGCACGGTGCCGACACCGGTCGATGAGCGGTCGAGGCTGTGGATGAAAATCGGTTCTCCACAGGCTGCGTCACCGGATTGACTTATTCGAACATATATTCGAACATGAGGGCATGACCGATGCCGCACTCACTCTCTCCTCCCCCGCTCCGGCGGGCGAGGAGATCCGTGCGCTGCAGTCACGCATCCAGCAGATGCAGGCCACGAAGCTCGACACCCGGAGGGTGCGAACGCATCCGGCGCTCGAGTCGCTGCTGCCCGGGGGATCGTTGCGCTCCGGGGCGGCATACTCGGTCGAGTCCTCCACCGCGTTGGTGATGGCGTTGATGGCCGGCCCCTCCGCCGACGGGGTGTGGTGCGGAGTGATCGGGCTTCCCGATTTCGGGGTGGAGGCGGCGTCGCATTTCGGCATCGACCTCGAGCGACTCGCACTCGTGCCGCATCCGGGCGAGGAGTGGCTCACGGTCACGGCCGCGATGGCCGATGTTGTGGGCGTGGTGGTGACCAGGGCGCCCGGCCGGGTCACCGACTCGGCCATGGCCCGGCTGCAGGCCCGCATCCGCCAGCGAGGAGTCACCCTGATCGTGCTCGGCGACTGGCCGCAGAGCGAGGCCTCCCTTCGCATCGTCGAGAGCTCGTGGGCGGGCATCGGGCAAGGAAACGGGCATCTCGCCGCCCGGCAGGTGCTGGTCTCTTCCACGGCTCGGGTGGGCTCGGGGCGGCCGCGGCGGGCACGACTGTGGCTGCCCGACCGACGTGAGTCGTTCCGCCCGGTGCTGGAGCAGACGGATGTCGCCGGCAGCCGAGGTGAGACGGGTGGCCCCGGTGTGGCGACCACGGGTCTCCGACTGCTGCAGGGAGTGGCGGGATGAACGGGATGCGGAGCGCAGTGGCGCCGGTTCGCACGATGGTGCTCTGGTGCCCGGACTGGCCGGTGGTGGCCACTGCTGCGAGCGAGGGGGTCTCGGTCGAGCAGAGCATCGCCGTGATCGAGAAAGGTCTGGTGTTCGCCTGTTCGGCCGCGGCGCGGGCCGACGGGGTGCGGCGTGGGCTGCGGCTGCGAGAGGCGCAGGCACGGAGTCCCCGGCTGCGCGACTTCGCCTACGACCCGGTGCGGGTCGACCGCGCCTTCGAACCGCTGATCAGCGCGCTCGAGGAGATGAGCCCGAACGTCCAGATCGTGCGCTCAGGCAGCTGTGCCCTGGCCGTGCGCGGTGCGGCACGGTTCTACGGCGGCGAGCACGCCGCGGCCCTGGCCTTTCTCGAGCGCTTCGCCGAGCTGGGGGTGACGGATGCCCGGGTGGGGGTGGCCGACGGGATGTTCGCAGCCGATCAGGCGGCTCGGCTGCCCGGCGTCGACCTGATCAGGATCGTGCCGGCTGGTGCGTCACCGGAGTTCCTGCGCGATCTGCCCCTGCAGCTGCTCGACGAACCCGAGCTCACGACGCTGCTGTGGCGGCTCGGCATCCGCTCGCTGGGCGACTTCGCCCGGCTGCCGGCTGACGACGTGCGTTCTCGCTTCGGGGAGTCCGGCGCCCGCGCCCACGCCAAGGCCGCCGGTCTCGACGGCCGCCGGGTGGAGCCACGCATCCCACCCGAGGTGCGTGAGAGCGTCAGCGACTTCGAACCGCCCCTCGACCGCATCGATCAGGTGGCCTTCGGTGTGCGGGCCGCGGCGGAGCGTTTCATCGGAGAGCTCGCGGCCGCCCATCTCGTCTGCACCGCACTGCGCGTCGAGATCACCAGTGAGCGTGGCGAGTGGCGTGATCGCGGCTGGCTGCATCCGCGCTGGTTCACCGCGAGCGACGTGGTCGACCGGGTGCGCTGGCAGCTGCAGGGCGGGAGCACCATCGAGAGCGCGCTCACCTCGCCGATCGCCCGGGTGCGCATCGTCGCCGAAACCGTCGACCGCAGTGAACGACACGAGACCGGGCTCTGGGGCAGCGGCTCCGAGGAGCGCATCCATCACGGCCTCTCCCGGGTGCAGAGCATCGTGGGGCACGAGGGGGTGCTCACGGCATCGATCGGCGGGGGGCGTTCGCCGCACGAACGACAGGTCCTGGTGCCCTGGGGCGACCGCCACGAGCAGAAGGCCGCCGTCGCCCCGACGAGTCGTGTCCGTGGCCGGCGCGAGGAGGCGGCGCCGTGGCCGGGGAGCGTTCCGCCGCCGTTGCCCACCACGGTCTTCGAGCAACCGCACGCGGTCTTGGTGCTCGCTGCAGAGCAGCAAGAGGTGACGGTCACCGAGCGGGGTGAGCTGTCTGCAGAACCCGCCTACTTCTCCCCCGAGGCCGCCGGCCGGCGGCTCCGGCCGCTCGAGGCCTGGGCGGGGCCCTGGCCGGTGTACGAACGCTGGTGGGATTCCGCCGCCCGCCGCCGATTCGACCGTTTCCAGATGATCGACGCCGATGGCACCGCCTGGCTCCTCGCCCTCGAACGCGGCACCTGGTATGCGGAGGCCCGCTATGACTGAGTTCATCGGAGGCCGCTGATGGGATGGGGTAATCCACCGATCAAGTGGTCGGAACTCGAGGCGACGTTGTCGGGGCGCACACGACCCCGACGGGTGATGGCCGACGAGGAGACGCACTCGCACAAGCGGCCCGCCTACGTGCCGCCGCCGGTGGTGGAGACGGACGACGGCGAAACAGTCGTGCCCTATGCCGAGCTGCACGCGCACTCGAACTTCAGCTTTCTCGACGGAGCTTCCTCGCCCGAAGAACTGGTGCAGGAAGCGGCGCGGATGAAGCTGCACGCGATCGCCCTCACCGATCACGACGGCTTCTACGGGCTCGCCCGCTTCGCCGAGGCCGCCGAGATGCACGGCGTCAGAACGATGTTCGGCGCCGAGCTCTCGCTCGACCTGAGCGCCCCGCAGAACGGCATCGCCGATCCCGAGGGCTCGCACCTGCTCGTGCTCGCCCGACAGCAGCCCGGCTACCACCGGCTCGCCGGCACCATCACCACGGCACAGCTCGCCCCCGGCGCCGAGAAAGGCAAGCCGCTCTACTCCCTCGAGCAGCTCTCCGCCGACTCCGGCGGCGATTGGATGGTGCTCACCGGCTGCCGTAAAGGCCTCGTGCGCCACGCTCTCACGCTCGAGGGAGAAGAAGGGGCCGAGCGCGAGCTCGACCGCCTGGTGGCACTCTTCGGTCGCGAGAACGTGCTGGTCGAGCTGACCGACCGCGGCCATCCGCTCGACAGCAGCATCAACGACGCCCTGTTCGACCTCGCGCAGAAGCACCGTCTCGCCGCCGTCGCCACCGGCAACGTGCACTACGCCACTCCCGACCGACACCGCCTGGCCGAGGCCATCGCTGCGGTGCGGGCACGCCGCAGCCTCGACGAGCTCGACGGCTGGCTGCCGGCGGCACCGGCTGCCCATCTGCGCACCGGTGCGGAGATGGCACGCCGTTTCGGCCGGTACCCCGGTGCGGTCGAGCACACCGTCGAGGTCGCCGACGAGCTGGCCTTCGAGCTCAGGCGGGCGAAGCCGAAGCTCCCCCAGCAGGAGGTTCCGCCAGGGCACACCGACATGTCGTATTTGCGAGAACTGGTCACCGCGGGCGTGGCCGATCGCTACCCCGAAGCCGGAGACGAGGTCTGGAAGCGGATAGACAAAGAACTCGATGTCATCGAGAAGAAAGACTTCCCGGGCTATTTCCTGATCGTCTACGACATCGTGCGGGAGGCACGTTCTCTCGGCATCCTCTGCCAGGGCCGCGGCTCGGCGGCCAACTCCGCAGTCTGCTACGTGCTGAAGATCACCGCCGTCGACCCGATCCTCTGCCAGCTGCCGTTCGAGCGCTTCCTCTCGGCGCTGCGCGAGGAGGAGCCCGATATCGACGTCGATTTCGACTCCGAGCGGCGTGAGGAGGTGATCCAGTACGTCTACACGAAATACGGCCGACGCAACGCCGCCCAAGTGGCCAACGTCATCCAATACCGGCCGAAATTCGCAGTACGCGACATGGCCAAGGCGCTCGGCCACAGCCCCGGCCAGCAGGATGCCTGGTCGAAGCAGATCGAGCGCTGGGGGCCGATGGTCGAAAGCGGCGACCATGACATCCCACCCGAGGTGATCGAGCTGGCCACCGAGCTGCTCGGCTTCCCCCGCCATCTGGGCATCCACTCCGGGGGCATGGTGCTCACCGATCGTCCCGTGGGCGAGGTGTGCCCCATCGAGAATGCGCGGATGGAGAACCGCACAGTGCTGCAGTGGGACAAAGACGACTGCGCCTGGATGGGGTTGGTCAAGTTCGACCTGCTGGGGCTCGGCATGCTCTCGGCGTTGCAGTACACCTTCGACCTCGTGAAGGAATCCACCGGCCGGAAATGGGATCTCGACAGCATCCCGAAAGAGGAGGAAGGCGTCTACGACATGCTCTGCCGCGCCGATTCGATCGGCGTCTTCCAGGTGGAGAGCCGCGCCCAGATGGGCACCCTCCCGCGATTGCAGCCACGCGAGTTCTACGACCTCGTGGTGGAGATCGCGCTCATCCGGCCCGGCCCGATCCAGGGTGGGGCCGTGCACCCTTACATCCGGCGCAAGCTCGGCTTCGAAGAAAAGACGTACATCCATCCGAAATTGGAGCCGGTGCTGAAACGCACCCTGGGGGTTCCCTTGTTCCAGGAGCAGCTGATGCAGATGGCCATGGCGGTGGGCGATTGCTCGGCCGAAGACGCCGATCTCCTCCGCCGCGCCATGGGCTCCAAACGCGGGCTGGAGAAGATCTCGTCGATTCGGGAAAAGCTCTACGCCGGTATGGCGGCGAACGGCATCTCGCCGGAGGATCGCGACATCATCTACACGAAGATCGAGGCCTTCGCGAACTTCGGCTTCGCCGAGAGTCACGCCACGAGCTTCGCGCTGCTCGTCTACGCGAGCTCCTGGTTCAAGCTGCACTATCCCGCCGCCTTCCTGGCCGCGCTGCTGCGGGCGCAGCCGATGGGCTTCTATTCGCCGCAGACGTTGACGGCGGATGCACGGCGGCACGGCGTCGAGGTGCGTCGGCCCGACATCCAGCGCTCGGGCGTGCGGGCCGGGCTCGAGCCGCTGCTGCTGACGGCGGAGGGGCCGTGCGCCGAGACCGGGCTCGAGGAGTGCGTGCATCCGTCCACCCCGGAGCCGCAGACCTTCGACCGTGGGGCTCCCGACCGCACGGCCGAGCATCGCCGCGACGGCCGCCTGGCCGTCCGGCTGGGGCTCGCCGAGATCACCTCGATCGGAGACAAGCTCGCGGAGCGGATCGTGACCGAACGCGAGCACCACGGCCCCTACCAGAGCATGGCCGACCTCGCTCGCCGGGTGGGACTCACCACACCTCAGCTCGAGGCTCTCGCCACCGCCGGCGCTTTCGAGTCGCTCGGCCTGACCAAGCGCGAGGCGCTGTGGGAGGCCGGCAACGCGTCCCAAGAGCGTGCTGAGTACCTCCCCGGCACCTTCGTCTCGGTGCAGCCACCGCTGCTGCCGATGCTCACCCCCGAAGAGCAGGTGGTCTACGATCTCTGGGCCACCGGCATCTCACCCGACGACCATCCGCTGCACCATGTGCGAGAAGAACTCCGGATGCGCGGAGCATTGTCCGTCGCCGATCTCGCGACCGCCGAGAACGGCCGTCGCATCGAAGTCGGCGGAGTGGTGACGCATCGGCAGCGGCCGGCCACGGCGAGTGGGATCACCTTCATGAACATCGAAGACGAGACGGGCATCCTCAACGTCATCTGTAGCGTCGGGGTCTGGTCACGACATCGCCGGGTGGCCCGTGATTCCCCCGCGTTGATCGTTCGGGGCATCCTCGAACGATCGAAGGAGGGTGTCACCAACCTCGTCGCCGACCGCTTCGAACCGCTGCCGCTCTCCGCCAAGACCCGCTCCCGGGACTTCCAATGAGCAGCGTCGCCGTTCCGATGAGCAGCGTCAGCGGGCGACCCAGGAGCCCGCCGTGCAGACGTAGAAGCCCGAGTTGTCGGTGTCGAAGTAGATGTCGCCGTCGTTGCCGCACGGATCGGTGACCGGAGGCGCTCCGGAACCCAGAACGATCTGGGTGCCGTCTTTGCCGGCCGGCCCCTGAGCGCCGGTCTCGCCTTGCGCGCCCGTCGCCCCGGTTTCGCCCTGCGCACCGGTCTCACCCTGGGCTCCCGTCTCGCCCTGCGCGCCGGTGAGGTGCTCGGCAGCCGACTGCTTCAGGTTACCGACCGTGGTCCAGGTGCCGTCGCGATGCAGGTAGACGTTCGCGGTGGCGATGTCGAGATAGATGTCACCGTCGATGCCCGCCCCCTCGTCGGGTGTTCCCTTGCCGGCGCGAATGGCCGAACCGGCCGGAAGCACCTCAGCGAGGTACTCCTCGTCGATGGCATCCTCGGCCGAGTCGTCAGAATCGGCGAAGTCATCGGACGCGTCTGACGCGTCTGTGGCGTCTGGTGACGTCACAGCCTCGGTCGCCGGCACCTCGACGGCGGCAGAGCCCGCATCCGAACCACGCGCGAGACTCGCACCGAGGAAGGAGGCGCCGAACACGAGCACGACGACGGCAGCCGCGACCCCGAGCAGCACCGGCAGCGTCACCGGCCGAGGAGCACGCGGTGACGAAGGAGACGACGGAACCGGCGCGCCGGGAGTCGACGGCGGGCCGCCCGGAGTCGACGGCGGGCCGCCCACAGGCACGGGATTCCCGCTCGCAGGCACGGAGCTGTCGTCAGCAGGCACCGAGCCGGCAGGCACCGAGCCGGGGGTCACCGAGCCTGGGGTGGGCGATTCGGGCTGGTCGGGTGGAGTGGTGAGCGACATCGGTCCCCCTTCGGTGGCATCCGCACGCACGACAGATGTTCGAACCACACGATACCGGTCACCACCTCGTCAGCGCCCTCCCCGGCGAGATACGCGCCGGCGCCGAGCCACCAGGAGCGCGCGACCGCTCCGGGTCGCTGCTACGCCCCGAGTCAGCCGCGGCGCCCTAGTGCGCGGCCTCGTTCCAGTTCTGGCCGCGACCCAGCTGCACCTCGAGCGGCACCGAGAGCGACGCCGCCGACGACATGCGCGTGGTGACGATCTGGGCCAGCGCGTCCCACTCGCCCGGAGCGACGTCGAACACGAGTTCGTCGTGCACCTGCAGCAGCATCTTCGAAGTCAGCCCGGCCGACGCGAGATCGGCGGAGATGCCGATCATCGCGATCTTGATGATGTCGGCGGCCGTGCCCTGGATCGGCGCGTTGAGCGCCGCCCGCTCGTCGTTGTCGCGCAGCACCCGGTTGGCGCTGTTGAGGTTCGCGAAGGGCCGACGCCGGCCGAAGATCGTCTCGGTGTAGCCGTCGATCTTGGCCTGCACCACCACGTTGCGCAGGTAGTCACGCACCGCGCCGAAACGCTCGAAGTAGTCGGTCATCAACTGCTTCGCCTCAGCGGTCTCGATGCGCAGCTGCTTCGACAGCCCGAAGGCCGACAAACCGTAGGCCAGGCCGTACGACATCGCCTTGACCTTGGTGCGCATGTTCGGCGTGACGTCGGACGGGTCGACACCGAAGATGCGCGCTCCCACGAAACGGTGCAGGTCTTCGCCCGAGTGGAAAGCGTCGATCAGCCCCGCGTCGCCCGAGAGGTGCGCCATGATGCGCATCTCGATCTGGGAGTAGTCGGCGGTGAGCAGCGTCTCGAATCCGGAGCCCACCTGGAAGGCCGCACGGATGCGTCGGCCTTCCTCGGTGCGAACGGGGATGTTCTGCAGGTTCGGGTCGGTGGAGGAGATGCGCCCGGTCGACGATCCGGTCTGCACGTAGGTGGTGTGCACCCGGTTGTCGGGCGCGATCGCCTTGTCGACCGACTCGATGATCTGCCGCAGCTTCGTCGCGTCGCGGTGCGCGAGCAGCAGCCCGAGGAAGGGATGCGGATTCGTGGCCTGCAGATCGGCGAGAGCACCGGCATCCGTCGAATAGCCGGTCTTCGTGGCGCGCGTCTTCGGCATGTCGAGCTGATCGAAGAGCACCTCCTGGATCTGCTTCGGCGACCCGAGGTTGATCTCGCGCCCGATGATGCCGAACGCGTCGGAGGCGATCTGCGCGGCCGATTCGCCGAGCTCGGCCGAGAGCGCCGCCAGCTCGTCGTGGCTGACGGTGACGCCCGTGAGTTCGATCTGCGCGAGCACGAGCAATGTGGGCATCTCGATGTCGGTGAGCACGCGACGGGTGCGGTCGTCGAGCACCGCCGAGAGCGACTGCGCCACCCGCCAGGCGTACCAGGCCTCCTCGGCCGGACCCACCATCGTGTCGTCGTCGGGCACGAGCTGATTCGGATCGGGAGTCGGCAGCGTCTCCAGCAGATGCCGGTCGACGAGCTGGGCGAGCGAGCGATCGGCACTCGAATCCGGCTTCAGCAGCCAGGCTGCGATCACCGGGTCGAAGAGCAGACCGTCGAACGCCAGGCCGGCCGAGCGCAGCGACTTGATCTGCTTCTTCGCGTCGAACAGGATCTTGGGGCTCGGCCCGGCGAGCCACGCCTCGAACGGGGCGAGCTCGCTGCTGTCGCGCGCCCACGGCAGGTACACCGTCTCGTGCGGCGTGGCCAAGCCGATCGCGATCGGGAACCCGTCGAGCGTCTCCACCTGCACGGCGACCGCGCCGCTGAGGTCGGCGGGATCGGCCGACGACGCGTCGAATGACCCCGAGTGCCGCGCCAGCCACGCGGCCAGCTCGTCATCGAGCAACGTCACCGGCACCGGCGCCTTCTCGGCCTTCGCCGCGGCGGCGGCCGCAGCCGCCTGCCCCACCTCGGAGTCTCCCCCGATGCCCTCGAGCTTCAGGATGCGGTCGAGCAGCGTGCGGAACTCCAGCCGCGCGAACACGTCGCGCATCGCCTGCTCGTCGATCGGCTGGCGCGCGAGATCGGCGGGACCCACCGGCAACTCGACATCGGTCAGCAGCCGGTTGAGCTTGCGGTTGCGGATCGCGTTCTCGGCGAACTCGCGCAGGTTGTTGCCCACCACGCCGGGGATCTCGTCGCGGTGCTCGAGGATCGCATCCAGCGACCCGAACTGGTTGAGCCACTTCACGGCGGTCTTCTCGCCGACCTTCGGGATGCCGGGCAGGTTGTCGCTGGTCTCGCCCACCAGCGCCGCGATCTCGGGGTACTGCTCCGGGCGGATGCCATAACGGTCCTGCACCTTCGCCACGTCGTACCGCGTGAGGTCGGAGACGCCCTGACGCGAGGGATAGAGCAAGGTCACGTCGTCGTTGACGAGCTGGATCGCATCCCGGTCACCCGACACGACGAGCACGCGATAACCCTGCTCCACACCCTGCAGAGCGAGGGTGGCGAGGATGTCGTCGGCCTCGTAGTCGGGCTTCTCGATGGTGGTGATGCCGAGAGCGTGCAACGCCTCCTGCAGGAGGGGCACCTGGCCCACGAACTCGGGTGGCGTCTCGCCCCGCGTGCCCTTGTATTCGGGGTACTCGCGCGTGCGGAACGACGACCGCGAGACGTCGAACGCCACCGCGAGATGCGTGGGATTCTCGGCCTTCAGCAGGTTGATCATCATCGCGATGAACCCGTGGATGGCGTTGGTGTGCTGCCCGTCGCGGGTGGAGAAACTGTCGACCGGAAGGGCGTAGAACGCCCGGAATGCGAGCGAATGTCCGTCGATGACGAGAAGGGTAGGCTGTTCTTTGTCCGGCACACGGCAAGCCTACACAGCCCCTCCGACACGCCGGAGGCACCGCCCGAAGGCGGGGCCCGGAGGCCTCACAGAGTTCAGGATCACCGACGATGACGCTGCCCGAATCCGCCGCCCAGGAGCCTCAGGAGGCCCTTCCCCTCGATGTGATGGAGGTCTTCGGCTATCGCGGCATCGGCGCCCTCGCCGAGCGCATGGGCATCGAGTTCCTCGAACTCACTCCCGAGCGCTCGGTGGCGCGGATGCCCGTCGAAGGCAACACGCAGCCCCTCGGCCTGGTGCACGGCGGCGCCTACGTCGTGCTCGCCGAGAGCCTCGGCTCGACCGCAGCGAATCTGCATGCCGGGCCCACGAAGATCGCGGTCGGCATCGAGATCAACGCCAGCCACTCCCGCTCCGCCACCGAGGGCTGGGTCACCGGCGTCTGCACGGCGATCAGCCTGGGCCGCACCCTGGTGACGCACGAGATCGCGATCAGCGACGAGAAGGGCCGCCGGCTCTCCACCGTGCGCATGACCAACTTCATCAAAGACCGGCCGGAGGGCCAGGTCTTCGAGACGAAGTAGAGCTACTTCTTCGGGCTGAGCTGCTCGATGATCGCCTGGGCGACGTCGTGCATGGTGAGACGGCGATCCATCGACGCCTTCTGGATCCAGCGGAACGCCTCGGGCTCGGTGAGGCCCATCTTCTCGTTGAGCAGGCCCTTGGCCCGGTCGACGAGCTTGCGCGTCTCGAAGCGCTCGACGAGGTCGGCGACCTCGGACTCCAGCGTGATGATCTGGGCGTAGCGCGAGAGGGCGATCTCGATCGCGGGCAGCAGGTCGTTCGGAGTGAACGGCTTCACGACATAGGCGAGCGCTCCCGCCTCGGTGGCCCGCTCCACGAGCTCCTTCTGGCTGAACGCGGTGAGCAGCACGACGGGTGCGATGTGGTCTTTCGACAGGCGCTCGGCCGCCGAGATGCCGTCGAGCTGCGGCATCTTGACATCCATGATGACCAGGTCGGGGCGGAGTTCGGTGGCGAGGGCCACGGCCGTCTCGCCGTCTCCGGCCTCGCCGACGACATCGAACCCGTTGTCGCGCAGGATCTCGACGATGTCGAGGCGGATCAGCGATTCGTCTTCGGCCACCACAACACGGCGGGGCACTGCTGTCGTTGGTTCTTGGTCAGTCACGTTTCAACCCTACGGTATTCTGGACCTCGCTCGTAGCAAGCCGGTGTGGCGGAATGGCAGACGCGACGCACTCAAAATGCGTTGTCCGTGAGGGCGTGTGGGTTCGAGTCCCACCACCGGTACCCAAAACTCCCACCCTCATCCCACCGGGATGGGGGTGGGAGTAGGCGTCCGAGTGTTCAAGACGTGCGGTGATTCGACGGCTCCGCTCACCGCCGAGGTGAGAAGCGCTTGTCGGTATCCGAGGTCCTGTCGTGCGTCTTCTGCTCGGCCCACACGTCGAGAGCTGATCGGCGATCGTGGCGGCCGGATGCACCGACCCGTGTCGGTGGACACCGAGGCGAACGGCAGTACGGCATCGGCGGATGCTTTCGGTTTCGGGTCGAAAGGTACGGGTGAGCCCGAAACGAACAGCGCGATAACCCGTGCTGACGCGATCCGACCAGGAGCCGATCACAAACTGATCGAATCCTGGCCGGATCGTGAGGCTGCCGCCCCGCTAGTTGTCGAAGGTCTCCGGCTTCAGCGGGTTGTGCGCGGAACCGATGATGTGCACGCGCATGTCGTTCGTGGTGCCTGAGACTCCGGGAGGGGACCCGGAGATGACGATGACCTTGTCGCCGATCTGCGCGCGGCCGAGGCCGAGCAGCACGTCGTCGACCTGAACCATGAGCTCGTCGGTGTGCGTCACACGCGGCACGAGATAGCTCTGCACGCCCCAGCTCAGCGCCATACGGTTGCGGATGCCGGGCAACGGCGTGAAGCCGAGGATCGGGATCGTCGAGCGCAGACGTGTCATCCGGCGCACCGAATCGCCCGACTCGGTGAACACGCAGAGGAACTTGGCCCCCACGAAGTCACCGACCTCGGCGGCGGCGAGTGTCACGGCGCCGCCCTGGGTGCGGGGCTTCGTGCCGAGGGCCGGGATGCGCTCCAGGCCGTGGTCTTCGGTCGACTCGATGATGCGCGCCATGGTCTGCACGGTGATCACCGGATATTCGCCGACGCTGGTCTCGCCCGAGAGCATGACCGCGTCCGCGCCGTCGAGCACGGCATTGGCGCAGTCGGATGCCTCGGCGCGCGTGGGGCGCGGCGAGGAGATCATCGATTCGAGCACCTGGGTGGCGACGATGACCGGCTTGGCCATCCGGCGGGAGAGCTCGATCGCGCGCTTCTGCACGATCGGCACGGCCTCGAGGGGCAGTTCGACGCCGAGGTCGCCACGGGCGACCATGATGCCGTCGAAGGCGTCGATGATCTCCTCGAGGTTGTCGACCGCCTGCGGCTTCTCGATCTTGGCGATCACGGGGACCTTGCGGCCCTCCTCCGCCATGATCTCATGCACGAGATCGACGTCGGAGGCGTCGCGCACGAACGACAGCGCGATCAGGTCCGCACCGAGGCGGAGGCCCCAGCGCAGGTCGGCGATGTCCTTCTCCGACATGGCCGGAACGTTCACCGCGACACCGGGCAGGTTGATGCCCTTGTTGTTGGAGACCGCTCCGGGCACCTCCACGCGCGTGGTCACGACGGTTCCGTCGGTCTCGAGCACGCGCAGCGTCACCTTGCCGTCGTCGATCAGCAGCGGATCGCCGGGCTTGACGTCCTGGGGCAGGCCCTTGAACGTGGTGGAGGAGATCTCCTTGTTGCCGATGATGTCGTCGATGGTGATCTTGAAGATGTCACCCTCGGCGAGGTCGTAGGGACCGTTCTCGAACTTGCCGAGACGGATCTTCGGGCCCTGGAGGTCGACGAGCACCGCGACGGCGCGGCCGGAGTCGTCGGCCGCCTGTCGGACGTTGCGGTAGACCTCCTCGTGCACGTCGTAGCTGCCGTGGCTGAGGTTCATCCGCGCGACGTCGACGCCCGCATCGATGATCGCTCTGATGGTTTCATAGGTCGACGTTGCCGGACCCAGTGTTGCGACGATTTTCGCGCGTCTCATCAGTGTGTATTGCTCCGAGTTCTGCGCCGAAACGCATGGTGGTGGTGGAGGTGGTGGTTGGTGGGAGTCTCGACCGGGAGGCTATCAGATCGAGATTGCGCGGTCGGTCGGCTTCACGGGGAACGGCAGGTCGGTCTCCCCCTCGAGGTAGCGGTCGACGGCGGATGCCGCGGCGCGGCCCTCCGCGATCGCCCAGACGATGAGCGACTGGCCGCGACCGGCATCGCCGGCCACGAAGACGCCGGGCGTGGTGCTCTGGTAGTCGCCGTCGCGCTCGACGTTTCCGCGCTGGTCGAAGCGGGTGCCGAGCTGCGCGGAGATGTCGTCGGACTCGGCGCCGGTGAACCCGAGGGCCAGCAGCACCAGGTCGGCCGGGATCTCGCGCTCGGTGCCCGCCTTCGGTACCCGGCGGCCGTCGAGGAACTCCGTCTCGGCGACGCGGATGGCGCGCACCTCGCCCGACTCGTTCGAGAGGAACTCCACGGTCGAGGCGAGGTAGCTGCGCTCCCCGCCCTCCTCGTGGGCGCTCGAGACCTCGAACAGGGTCGGGAACATCGGCCAGGGCTGGTGCTCCGGGCGCTCCGCCGGCGGCTGCTTGCCGATGGCGAGGTTGGTGACCGAGAGCGCGCCCTGACGGTGCGCGGTGCCGATGCAGTCCGCGCCGGTGTCGCCACCGCCGAGAACCACCACGTGCTTGCCCTCCGCCGTGATCTGGCCGAGGATGTCGTCGCCCGCGCCGACCTTGTTCTGCTGAACGAGGTACTCCATCGCGTAGTGCACGCCGTCGAGGTCGCGGCCCGGGATGGGGAGATCGCGCGGCACGGTGGCGCCGGTGCACACGATCACGGCGTCGTAACGGGCGCGCAGGTCGTCCCAGGAGATGTCGACGCCGATCTCGATGCCGGCGCGGAAGCGGGTGCCCTCGGCCATCATCTGGGTGAGCCGGCCCTCGAGGTGCTTCTTCTCCATCTTGAAGTCCGGGATGCCGTAGCGCAGCAGGCCGCCGATGCGGTCGTCGCGCTCGTACACGGCCACGGTGTGGCCGGCCCGGGTGAGCTGCTGGGCGGCGGCGAGGCCGGCGGGGCCCGAACCGACCACGGCGATGGTCTTGCCGGTCAGGCGCTCCGGCGGGTGCGGGGTGACCCAGCCATTGGCGAAGGCCTGGTCGATGATCGACACCTCGACTTGCTTGATCGTGACCGGCGGCTGGTTGATGCCGAGCACGCACGACGACTCGCACGGCGCCGGGCAGAGCCGGCCGGTGAACTCCGGGAAGTTGTTCGTGGCATGCAGCCGCTCGATGGCCTGACGGCCCTCGTCGCGACGGGTGAGGTCGTTCCATTCCGGGATCAGGTTGCCGAGCGGGCAGCCGTGGTGGCAGAACGGGATGCCGCAGTCCATGCAGCGGCCGGCCTGCCGCCGGGTGGTCGCCGCGTCACCCTGCTCGTAGACCTCTTTCCAGTCCATGAGCCGCACGGAGACCGGCCGCCGAGGCGGCAGTTCTCGTTCTTGTACCTTCAGGAAGCCCTTGGGGTCAGCCACCTGTCACCTCCAAAATGCGTCCCCAGACGACGTCGCCGTCGGGGTCGAGTCCTTCTTCGACCGCCGTCTGCCGGGTGGCGAGAACAGCGGCGTAGTCACGTGGGAGCACCTTCACGAAGGAGGCGATCGTCGCGTCGAAATCGGCGAGCATCCGTGCCGCCAGAGGCGACCCGGTCTCGGCTTCGTGCCGCTGCAGCAGATCGCGCACGATCTCCACGTCGGCGCCACCGAGCGGCAGCAGCTGCAGCTCGCCCGAAGCCAGCGAATCGGCGTTCACGCGCTCCTCGTGCAGGTCGTAGACGTAGGCGGTTCCGCCCGACATCCCGGCGCCGAGGTTGCGCCCGGTGGAGCCGAGGATGAGTGCGAGCCCACCCGTCATGTATTCGAGCGCGTGGTCGCCCACGCCCTCCACCACCGCGGTCGCGCCGGAGTTGCGCACCAGGAATCGCTCTCCCACGATGCCGCGGAGGAACATGCTGCCCCGGGTCGCGCCGTAGCCGATGACGTTGCCGGCGATGACGTTGCGTTCGGCCGGGAACACCGAGTGCCGATCGGGCCGCAGGATGATCTGTCCGCCCGAGAGGCCCTTGCCCACGTAGTCGTTCGAGTCGCCCTCGAGACGCAGCGTGATGCCGGAGGGAAGGAAGGCGCCGAGCGACTGGCCGGCCGAGCCGAGCAGCGTGATCTGGATCGTGCCGTCGGGCAGACCCTGCTCGCCGTAGCGCTTCGTGACCTCGTGGCCGAGCATGGTGCCGACCGCGCGCTCGGTGTTGCGGATCGGCAGGGTGACGGCCACCGGTTCGGCGTGGTCGAGCGCGGCCACCGTCTCGTGGATGAGGCGCTTGTCGAAGTGCTTCTCCAGCTCGTGCTCCTGCGGGCGCCGGTTCGAACGGGGCTCCTCAGGCTCGAAGTGCGGCCCCACCAGCACGGGGCTGAGGTCGAGGCCGTCGGTCTTGAAGTGCTCGATCGCGGCGTTCACGTCGAGCAGCTCGTTGTGGCCGATGGCCTCCTCGAGGCTCCGGAAACCGAGCTCGGCCAGGTATTCGCGCACCTCTTGGGCGAGGAACTCGAAGAAGTTCACCACGAACTCGGGCTTGCCGCTGAACCGGGCGCGGAGCTCGGGGTTCTGGGTGGCGACGCCCACCGGGCAGGTGTCGAGGTGGCAGACGCGCATCAGGATGCAGCCCTCCACCACCAGCGGCGCCGTCGCGAATCCGTATTCCTCGGCGCCCAGCAGCGCACCGATCACGACGTCGCGACCGGTCTTCATCTGGCCGTCGACCTGCACCACGACGCGGTCGCGCATCCCGTTCAGCATCAGGGTCTGCTGGGTCTCGGCCAGGCCGATCTCCCAGGGCGTTCCCGCGTGCTTGAGCGAGTTGAGCGGGCTCGCGCCGGTTCCGCCGTCGTGGCCGGAGACCAGCACCACGTCGGCCAGCGCCTTCGTGACGCCCGCGGCGACCGCACCGATGCCGTTTTGCGACACCAGCTTCACGTGTACCCGCGCCTCCGGGTTGGCCCGCTTGAGGTCGAAGATGAGCTGCTTGAGGTCCTCGATCGAATAGATGTCGTGGTGCGGCGGCGGCGAGATGAGGCCGACGCCGGCGGTCGCGTGCCGCGTGCGGGCGACCCAGGGGTAGACCTTCGTGGGCGGCAGCTGACCACCCTCGCCGGGCTTCGCACCCTGCGCCATCTTGATCTGGATGTCGGTGGCGTGGGTGAGGTACATGCTGGTCACCCCGAAGCGACCGGAGGCGACCTGCTTGATCGCGCTGCGCCGCTCGGGATCGAGCAGGCGGTCGACGTCCTCGCCGCCCTCACCCGTGTTCGACTTCGCGCCGAGCCGGTTCATGGCGATCGCGAGCGTCTCGTGCGCCTCCTTGGAGATCGAGCCGTAGCTCATCGCTCCGGTGGAGAAACGCTTCACGATCGACTCGACCGACTCGACCTCGTCGAGCGGCACGGCCGGGCGCACGCCGGTGCGCAGCTTGAAGAGCCCGCGCATCGTCATGAGGTTCTCGGCCTGGTCGTCGACCAGCTTCGTGTACTCGCGGAAGATGTCGTAGCGGCGCGCGCGGGTGGCGTGCTGCAGACGGAACACCGTGTCGGGGTTGAACAGGTGCGGCGGGCCCTCGCGGCGCCACTGGTACTCGCCGCCGGTGGCCAGCGGTTCGTGCACGGTGGTCGCGCCGTCTTCGGGATAGGCAGCCGCGTGACGCGCCGCGCTCTCGCCGGCGATGACGTCGATTCCGACGCCGCCGAGCTTCGACGAGGTGCCGGTGAAGTACTCCTCCACGAACTCCGGCGCGAGGCCGACCGCTTCGAAGGTCTGAGCGCCCGCGTACGACGACACGGTGGAGATGCCCATCTTCGACATGATCTTGAGCACACCCTTGCCGAGCGCCTTGATCAGGTTCTTCACGGCCTTCTCGGGTGTGACACCGGAGATGTCGCCCGAGCGCACGAGGTTCTCGCAGGTCTCCATGGCGAGGTACGGGTTGACCGCGGAGGCGCCGTAGCCGATCAGCAGAGCCACGTGATGCACTTCGCGCACGTCACCGGCCTCGACGATCAGACCCACCTTCATCCGGGTCTGCTTGCGGATGAGGTGGTGGTGCACCCCGGCCAGCATCAGGAGCGACGGAACGGGCGCGAACTCGCGGTTGGAGTCGCGGTCGGAGAGCACGATGAACTGCGCACCGTGCTCGATCGCCTCGTCGGCCTCGGCGCACATCGCCGCGATGCGGTTCTGCATGGCCTTGGGGCCCTCGTCGACGCGGTAGAGGCCCTTGATCGTGGTGGTCAGACGGCTGCCCGACGACGGGTCGATGTGCTGGATCTTCGCCAGCTCGTCGTTGTCGATCACCGGGAAGTCGAGGATGACCTGCCGGGTGTGCTCGGGCGTGGCGTCGAGCAGGTTGCGCTCCGGGCCGAGACCGAGCCGGAGGCTCGTGACGACCTCTTCGCGGATGGAGTCCAGCGGCGGGTTCGTGACCTGGGCGAACTGCTGCGTGAAGTAGTCGAAGAGCAGGCGCGGGCGGTCGCTGAGCACCGCGATCGGCGTGTCGGACCCCATGGCGCCGAGCGGCTCTGCCGCGTTCTTCGCCATCGGGGTGAGCAGGATGCGCACCTCTTCCTCGGTGTAGCCGAAGGTGCGCTGGCGGCGGGTGACGGATGCCGGCGTGTGCACGATGTGCTCGCGCTCCGGGAGGTCGCGCAGGTTGATGCGGCCCTCGTCGAGCCACTGCCCGTAGGGCTCGGCGGCGGCGAGCTCCGCCTTGATCTCGTCGTCTTCGATCAGGCGACCGGCCGCCGTGTCGACGAGGAACATCTTGCCGGGGCGCAGGCGCCCCTTGCGCACCACGCGCGACGGCTCGACGTCGATGACGCCGATCTCGCTCGCGAGCACGACGAGGCCGTCGTCGGTGATCAGGTAGCGACCGGGGCGCAGACCGTTGCGGTCGAGCGTGGCACCGGCGAGCGTGCCGTCGGTGAAGATGAGGGCGGCCGGGCCGTCCCACGGCTCCATGAGCATCGAGTGGTACTCGTAGAAGGCGCGGCGGGCGTCTTCGAAGTCGGCCTGGTTCTCCCAGGCCTCCGGCACCATCATCATGATGGCGTGCGGCAGCGAGCGTCCGGCGAGCGTCAGCAGCTCCACGACCTCGTCGAACGACCCGGAGTCGCTGAGGCCGGGCGTGACGATCGGGTACAGAGGCGAGAGATCGCCGAGCAGCTCCGACTCGAGCTGCGACTGGCGGGCGCGCATCCAGTTGCGGTTGCCCTGAACCGTGTTGATCTCGCCGTTGTGCGCCATCATCCGCAGCGGCTGGGCGAGCGGCCACGACGGGAAGGTGTTCGTGGAGTAGCGGGAGTGCACGAGCGCGAGCTTCGACGCGAACCGCTCGTCGGAGAGATCCGGGTAGAACGGCTCGAGCTGGAGCGTCGTGACCATGCCCTTGTAGGTGATGGTGCGGCACGAGAGCGACATGAAGTACACCTGGTGCTCGAGCTCGGCGCGCTTGCGCAGGCGGAAGGCCTGGCGATCCAGCGGCAGGTCGGAGAGCGTGGCGCCCGACTCCGTGGTGCGGGTCGACTGCACGAAGAGCTGCCAGATCGCCGGCATGGCGTCACGGGCGAGGCGGCCGAGTTCGCCGGGGCGCACCGGCACCTCACGCCAGCCCAGGATGCGCAGGTCTTCTTGTTCGGCGAGGTCGCGGATGCGGTCCATCACTTCTTGACGCTCCCCCGCGTGCAGCGGGAGGAACGCGTTGCCCACGGCGTAGCGCCCCACCGGGGGCAGCTCGACGGGCGCGACCGCCCGCAGGAACGCATCCGGGATCTGGGTCAGGATGCCCGCGCCGTCACCGGTGCCGGCGTCGGATCCGATGGCGCCACGGTGCTCGAGGTTGCGCAGGGCGCCGAGCGCCGTGTCGATGATGTCGTGCCCCGCGGTTCCGCGCAGGGTGGCCACCATCGCCAGACCGCAGGCGTCTTTCTCGGAGCTCGGGTCGTACAGACCCTGAGCGGGTGGGAGCGTGCTGAAGCTGAAGCCGGGCGTGGAGCGCTGTGCGGGCTGATCGGCCATAGAGAACCGTCCTCTACGTGTTTCTTAGGGAACTGGGACGCCAATGGCCCAAGGATGTCAGTGTGTTTCCACCGGGATGCTGTCTCCCTGTGGGGGTCCGATGTGGCCGCGCAGGGTGCTGTCAGTGCGCGGACTAGGGCTTCGCTCCGACTTCACTTTTGGCGCTCGGTTCGACTACCTCGTTCTCGGAAGCCTCGGGAGCTTCCTCGCCCTCCAGCTCGTCGTCCGAATACGTGTCGGTCGATTCTACCTCAGCAGAAGACGGAACCCATTCCGCCCCCGGTCGGTAGGGGCTCGGCTCGAGCCCGGGGTGCCGCCGCGACTGCACCGCGATCAGGATGATTCCGGCCAGAACGGCGGCCCAGGCGCCCCAGACGTTGGTGCGCACGCCGAGGAAGATCTCGCTCGGATCGACCCGGATCGTCTCCAACCAGGAGCGCCCGATGCCGTACCAGACGAGGTAGAAGCCGAAGAGCTCGCCCCATTGCAGCCGGAACCGGCGCTCCAGCCAGAGCAGTAAGGCGACGCCGACGAGGTTCCAGACGATCTCGTAGAGGAAGGTGGGGTGAAAGAGCGTGCCGTCGGCGAGTCCGGTGGGGAACGCCGGATTGTCGGAGGGCACCTCGAGCCCCCAGGGCAGCGTCGTGGGCTGGCCGAAGAGCTCGGTGTTGAAGTAGTTGCCGAGCCGCCCGACGGCCTGGGCCACCAGGAGTGCGGGGGCGAGCGCATCCGCGAAGGTCCAGAAGCGGATGCCGCTCAGCCGGCATCCGATGAGCGCGCCGACGGCTCCGCCGATCAGCGAGCCGAACACCGCGATCCCGCCCTCCCAGATGTAGAGCACCCGAAGCGGGTCAGCACCGTCGTAGAAGTAGTCGCCCGGATGCGTGAGCACGTGGAACACCCGCGCTCCCACGAACCCGAGCGGCACGGCCCAGATGATGATGTCGAGCACGACGCCGGGCTCCGCGCCACGCTTCGTGAGCCGGCGCGAGGTGAGCCAGGTGGCCAGCACGATGCCCGCGATGAGGCAGAGGGCGTAGTACCGGATGGGCAGGTTCCATTGGCCGAAGAAGGTCAGGCCGATGCTCGAGAGCCACTGGGTGAGGTCGAAGGAACTCACCTCGGGGCTCGGGATGCTGAGGGGCACGAACATCCCGCTACCCTACCGGTGCGTGCCCTCGGCCAGTTCTGCCGCCAGGCGGCCCACTGCGGCGACTCCCCCGTCGGCCAGCGCCTTCACCAGCGCCGAGCCGACGATCGCGCCGTCGGCATAGCCGAGGATCTCGGCGATCTGGTCGGCCGTGGAGATGCCGATGCCCACGGCGAGGCTCTCGCCGCCCTGCTCGCGCAGGCGCGCCACCAGCGTGCGGGCCGCAGCGTCGAGGTCGGCGCGGGCGCCCGTGATGCCCATGGTGGAGACCGTGTAGACGAATCCCCGACTGTTCTCGACGGCGAGACGCAGACGCTCATCGGTCGACGTCGGCGCGGCCAGGAAGACCCGGTCGAGACCGGTACGGTCGCTGGTGGCGAGCCAATCGGCGCCGGAGTCGACGGTGAGATCGGGCGTGATGAGCCCGGCGCCGCCAGCCGAGGCCAGGTCGTCGGCGAAGCGGTCGACCCCGTACTGGAGCACGGGGTTCCAGTACGTCATCAGCAGCACCGGGGCGTCGACGCGGGAACGGATGCGCTCGACCGCGGTGAAGGCATCCGCCAGCCGGAAGCCACCCTGCAGGGAGGCGAGGGTGGCGGCCTGGATGACCGGGCCGTCCATCACCGGATCGGAGTAGGGCAAGCCGAGTTCGAGCACGTCGACCCCGTTCTCGACCAGGGCGACCGCGGCGTCGACGCTGGCGTCGAGCGACGGGAAGCCGACCGGCAGGTAGCCGACGAAGGCGCCGGCGCGCCCGGCGTTGGCGGCCGCGATGGTGCGCGCCACGGGCGACTCGGCGGCCGACGGCGTTGCGGCCGTGACGTCGTGGATCGTGTCGCTCATATCTTCGCGTTCCCCTGCTCGTCGAGCACGTCGAAGTACCGCCCCGCGGTCTCCACGTCTTTGTCTCCGCGGCCGCTCAACGACACCAGGATCGTCGCATCCGGGCCGAGCTCACGACCGAGCTCGATGGTGCCGGCGAGGGCGTGGGCCGATTCGATGGCGGGGATGATGCCCTCGGTGCCGCAGAGCAGGCGGAACGCCTGCATCGCCTGCTCATCGGTGATCGGGCGGTAGTTCGCGCGCCCGATCGACGCCAGCCAGGCGTGCTCCGGCCCGACGCCGGGGTAGTCGAGTCCCGCCGAGATCGAGTGCGAGTCGAGCGTCTGGCCGTCGGCATCCTGGAGCATGTAGCTGCGCGAGCCGTGCAGCACGCCCGGGCGACCCTTGGTGATGGTGGCGGCGTGCTTGTCGGTGTCGGCGCCGAGCCCCGCGGCCTCGTAGCCGTAGAGGCCCACCGACGTGTCGTCGAGGAAGGCGTGGAAGATGCCGATCGCGTTCGAACCGCCGCCGACGCACGCGGTGACCGCATCCGGCAGCGCGCCGGTGAGGTCGAGCATCTGCTGACGGGCCTCTTCGCCGATGATCTTGACGAAATCGCGCACCATGACAGGGAACGGATGCGGGCCCGCGACCGTGCCGAGCAGGTAGTGCGTGTTCTCGACGTTCGCCACCCAGTCGCGGAAGGCCTCGTTCAACGCGTCTTTCAGGGTTCGCGTGCCGCTCTTCACGGGAATGACCTCCGCGCCGAGCAGACGCATCCGGGCGACGTTGAGGGCTTGACGCTCGGTGTCGACCTCGCCCATGTAGACGACGCACTCCATGCCGAACAAGGCGGCGGCGGTCGCCGTGGCGACGCCGTGCTGACCGGCACCGGTCTCGGCGATGAGGCGCGACTTGCCGATGCGGCGCGCGATCAGCGCCTGGCCGAGCACGTTGTTGATCTTGTGCGAACCGGTGTGGTTGAGGTCTTCGCGCTTCAGGATGACGCGCGCACCGCCGGCGTGGCGGGCGAAGCGCGGCACCTCGGTGAGGATCGACGGCCGGCCCGTGTAGGTGCGGCCGAGGGCAGCCAGTTCTTCGTGGAACGCCGGGTCGAGCTTCGCGAGCTGGTAGGCCTCGGCGAGTTCGTCGAGAGCGGCGACGAGCGACTCCGGCATGAAACGGCCGCCGAATTCGCCGAAGAAGGGCCCGGCCTCCTCGCGGAGGGAGTGGGAGATGTCGGTCATACGGAGAGGAACTCCTTCAGTGTCGCCACCGGGTCGTCGCCCGTGACGAGGGCTTCGCCGACCAGCACCACGTCGGCGCCCGACGAACGATAGTGGTCGACGTCGCCGGCCGTCGAGACGGCGGACTCCGCCACCTTGATCGTGCCGGAAGGGATGCGATCGGCCAAGCGGCCGAAGAGATCGCGGTCGAGCTCGAACGTGCTGAGGTTGCGCGCGTTGACACCCACGAGGCGGGCCCCGAGGTCGACGGCCCGCGAGACCTCGACGGCGTCGTGCGTCTCGACCAGCGGCGTCATGCCGAGCTCGGTGATGAGCGCGTGCAGATGCGTGAGAGTCGGTTGATCGAGCGCCGCCACGATGAGGAGCACGAGGTCGGCACCCGCCGCCCGCGCCTCGAGCACCTGGTAGTCGGTGGCGATGAAGTCCTTCCGCAGCACCGGGACGTCGACGGCCGCGCGCACGGCTTCGAGGTCGGCCAGCGAGCCCTGGAACTTGCGCTGCTCGGTGAGCACGCTGATGGCGCTTGCTCCTCCGGCGGCGTAGCGCGCGGCGAGAGCGGCGGGATCGGCGATCGTGGCCAGGGCGCCACGCGAAGGGCTCGCGCGCTTGACCTCGGCGATGATCTTCACCCGGTCGGCGGGCGCGAGGAAGCTCAGAGCATCGAGCGCGGGCGGCGCGGCAAGGGCCGCAGCCTCAACCTGGTCGAGACCGCGTGACTTCTGCCGTTCCGCCGCATCCTCGAGCGCTCCGGCTACGAGATCGGCGAGCACAGGGTCAGTGCTCCTTGTGCTGCGTACGTGACCCGTTGACGCCGAAACCCGCTCGGGCGAGCACCCAGCCCAGGATGAAGCCGACGACGGCGAGCCCGGCACCGCCCCAGACGAGCCACTGGATGTCGAGCACGAAGGCGACCGTTCCGATCGCGATGCCGAGGAGCGACACGATGACGGCCGTCCATGCGGCGGGAGAGTGGCCTTCGCCTAGTTCTTCAACGTCAGAGCTCATCGATCGCTTCCTGTCTCACAAGTGGTCGTACGCCAAGAGTCTACCGGGGTCCGGCAGCGGCATCGGGATTCAGCGGGTGGGGTCGGTGCCGTGGGTCAGGCTGTCCCAGTCGTCGACCGCGGCGTCTCGCGCGGTCGTCGCAGGAGGCCTCGCGGTGGTGGGCTTGGGGGTGCCCGGCGCAGCCGCGGGCGCCCCGGCGGTCGACTCGGCGCCCGCCGCGTTCCCGGCGTCGGGCGCCTCGCGGTCAGTCTGCTCGGAATCGGTCTGTTCAACATCGGCCGGCTCGTCGTCGAAGAAGTCGGCCGGATCGGCGCTGCGCCGCCCGTCGTCGCTCTCGAAGGCCACGGCCTGGTATTTCCGGCCCGCGTTCGGCCAGCGCCGGACGGTGACGATCACGAGCAGTCCCGCGAGGATCATCAGCCCGCCGAGCAACGCGGTCACGGCGGCCCAGGGCGTGGTGGTGCTGACCGTCACGAGATCGCGCACCGACTGCGTGCCCGCCACCCCGGTGCTCGTCGTGACCACGGAAGCCCCGGCGGCGACCGGATCAGTCAACGCGCCGATGGCCGAGGCGAGCACGCTCGCCCCGAGCAGCACCTCGAGAGCGCCGAGCACGATGCGGATGACCGGGCCGGCGATGGCGAGCGCGCCCGCCAGGGCGATCCCCGCGAGGGCGAGCGCCGAGAGAGCGGGCGCGGCCACCGAGCCCGGAACGTCGAGCGTGGCCGCGCTCGTGGTGCCCGCCACGATGGTGAGCGAACCCCACGACTGCGACCAAGCCAGGAAGGTCAGTCCGCTGAGCACCAGAACAGCGAGAATGGCGAGCGACTTGACGCGCCGGCCGGAGCGCACCGAGGCATCGGCCGTCGCACCGTCACCCGCGGCGCCGCCCGTCGCATCCGCAGTCATCAGCGCACTCTCGTCATCGCGTTCGCCACCGCCACCGCACGCAACGGCGCCGCGGCCTTGTTCTGCGACTCCTCGAACTCGCTCTCCGGGTTCGAGTCGGCCACCAGTCCCCCGCCCGCCTGCACGTGCGCGACGCCGTCGCGGATGGTGGCGGTGCGGATCGCGATGGCGAGATCGGCGTCGCCTCCGAAGCCGAAGTAGCCCACGACTCCCCCGTACAGACCGCGTTGGGCCGGTTCCAGGGCGTCGATGATCTCGAGCGCGCGCGGCTTCGGCGCCCCCGACAGGGTGCCGGCCGGGAAGGTGGCGCGGAACACATCGATCGCGTCGACGCCGTCGCGCATCGTGCCTTCGACCGACGACACGATGTGCATGATGTGGCTGAACCGCTCCACGCGCATGAACTCCGTGACCTCGACCGAATCGGCCTCGCACACCTTCAGCAGGTCGTTGCGGGCGAGATCGACGAGCATCAGGTGCTCGGCCTTCTCCTTCTGGTCGCCGAGCAGCTCGTGCTCGAGATCCAGGTCTTCCTGCGGGGTCGCACCGCGGGGCTTCGAACCGGCGATCGGGTGCGTGTGCGCCCGCCCGCGCTCGACCTTCACGAGCGCCTCGGGGCTCGATCCGACGATCTCGTACGGCGTGCCGTCGGTGTCGACGAGGCTCAGCAGATACATGTAGGGGCTCGGATTGAGCGTGCGCAGCATCCGGTAGACGTCGAGCGGATGCGCGACCACGTCGAGCTCGAAGCGCTGCGAGATCACCACCTGGAAGATGTCGCCCTCGCGGATGTGCTCCTTGGCCACCTCGATCGCGGCGAGGAAATCCTCGCGATCGGTGCGGTGGCGCGGCTCCGCTCTGCGGGCGAAGTCCACGGTGGCGAGCCACGCCTCGGCGGGCTGCGCGAGCGCGTTCTGCAATTCGTCGAGTCGGGCCTGGGCCGCGTTCCAGAGCGTGTCGGCATCCGCGCCGTCGTCGGTCAGCACGTTCACGAGCAGCTGCACGGTGCTGGTGCTGTGGTCGACCACCGCGATCTCGGAGACGAACGACAGACCCTGGCTCGGCATCCGGTAATCGGCCGGCGGCCGGTTCGGCAGGCGCTCGATCTGGCGCACCGATTCCCAGCCGATGAAGCCCACGAGCCCGCCGGTGAGGGGCGGATGAGCGGCCACGGCCGGAGTTTTCCACAGATCGTAGAGCGCGCTCAGCGCCTCGAGCGGCCCTTCGGGGAGGCCGGCCGGAAAGGCGCGCTGCTCGGGCAGGCCGAGATCGAGCCAGACCGCCCGGTCATCTTTCTCCGTCAGCACCCCGAAGCTCGAGACGCCGATGAACGAGAACCTCGACCAGATGCCGCCCTGCTCCGCGGATTCGAGCAGGAAGGTGCCCGGGCGGCCGTCGGCGAGCTTGCGGTAGATGCCTACCGGTGTCTCCCCGTCGGCGAACAACTCGCGGATCACCGGGATGACCCGGTGACTCGCGTGCAGCTGCCCGAACTCGGCACGCGTGGTCGAGTTCTGAGTGGTGGAAGTCATGGTCTTACGAGTATTTCAGGTCGTGGGCGAACCGACGACCGGATCCCCGATCACCGGGTCGAGGGGGTCGACATCGAAGCAGCGGCGCGCACCCGTGTGGCAGGCGGCACCGATCTGGTCGACCTGCACGAGGAGCGTGTCGTCGTCGCAGTCGAGGGCCGCGCCCTTCACGTATTGCACGTTGCCGGAGGTGTCTCCCTTGCGCCAGAACTCCTGGCGGGAGCGCGACCAGAAGGTCACCCGCCCCTCGGTCAGCGTGCGGCGGAGGGCTTCGGCGTTCATGTAGCCGAGCATCAGCACCTCCTTGGTGTCCCACTGCTGGATGATCGCCGGCAGCAGCCCGGCATCGTCGAACGTCGCCCGCTCGATCACGGCATCCACGTCGCTCATCGCACGACCACCCCTTCTCTCCTCAGTTCGTCTTTCACGTCGCCGACCGTCATCTCGCGCAGGTGGAAGACGGATGCCGCGAGCACCGCATCCGCACCCGCCGCCACCGCCTGCCCGAAGTGCTCCACCGTGCCGGCGCCGCCCGAGGCGATCACCGGCACCGAGCTCAGTTCGCGCATGAGGGCCACGAGCTCGAGATCGAAGCCGTCTTTCGTGCCGTCGGCGTCGATCGAGTTGACGAGCAGTTCGCCGGTGCCGCGTTCGATCGCCTCGCGCGCCCAGGCGAGCGCATCGAGCTCGGTCTCGCGCCGGCCGCCGTGTGTGGTGACCACGAAGCCCGAGGGGATGCTCTCCCGCGGCTCGGTGCGCTTAACGTCGAGCGAGAGCACGAGAACCTGCGCACCGAAGCGATCGGCGATCTCGTCGAGCAGTCCGGGGCGGGCGATGGCGGCGCTGTTCACGCCCACCTTGTCGGCCCCGTGGGCGAGCAGGCGGGCCACGTCGTCGGTGGACCGCACTCCGCCACCCACCGTGAGCGGGATGAAGACCTGTTCGGCGGTCTGGCGCACCACGTCGTACATCGTGTCGCGCGCATCCACCGTGGCCGTGACGTCGAGGAAGGTGAGCTCATCGGCGCCCTGCGCGGAGTAGAGGGCCGCGAGCTCGACCGGATCGCCCGCATCGCGCAGGTTCTCGAAGTTCACACCCTTCACCACGCGGCCGCCGGCCACGTCGAGACACGGGATGACGCGTACCGCGAGCGACATCAGATTCTCGCGGCGTGGATGGGGCTGACGAGGATGGCCCGCGCGCCGACGGCGTAGAGCGCGTCCATCACGTGGTTGGTGTCGAAACGCGGCACCATCGAGCGCACCGCGACCCATTCGGGGTCGTGCAGGGGCGAGATGGTGGGCGACTCGATTCCCGGCGTGAGGGCGACGGCCTCGTCGAGGTTCGTGACCGGCACGTCGTAGTCCATCAGCACGTACTGCCGGGCCACCAGCACGCCCTGCAGGCGGCGCAGCAGGGTCTCGGCGCCGGGGTGTTCGGTGCCGGAGCTGATCAGCACGGCGGTCGATTCGAGGATGACCGGACCGAAGATCTCGAGTCCCGCTTTGCGCAGTGTGGAGCCGGTGGACACGACGTCGGCCACTGCATCCGCGACTCCCAGGCGCACGGCCGACTCGACCGCCCCGTCGAGACGGATGAGGGTGGCCGTGATGCCGTGGGTGGCGAGGAATGCGCCGACCAGGCCCGGGTAGCTCGTGGCGACACGAGCGCCCTGCAGGTCGGCCAGCTCGATCGCGGTGCCTTCGGGACGCGCGAAGCGGAAGGTCGACTCGCCGAAGTTGAGGGCTGCCGTCTCGGTGGCGGTCGACTCGGAGTCGAGCAGCAGGTCGCGGCCGGTGATGCCGACGTCGAGGGCGCCGGAGCCGACGTAGGTGGCGATGTCGCGTGGGCGGAGATAGAAGAACTCCACGTCGTTGCGCGGGTCGAGCACGACGAGTTCGCGCGGGTCTCGGCGGCCCACGTAGCCCGCCTCGGCGAGCATCTGGGCGGCGGTTTCGGACAGGGAGCCCTTGTTGGGCACCGCGATCTTGAGCATTTCGACGAACTTTCAGTGAGGGTCAGCTGGATTTCGGCCGGAGCATTCCGTGGGCTGCCGGTTCCCACTCGCGATCGCGACAGCGATCAATCGGCTACAGATGTCGGTAGATGTCGGCCGGGGTCAGACCCTTCGCCAGCATCATCACCTGCAGGTGGTAGAGCAGCTGCGAGATCTCCTCGGCGGCGTTCTCCTGCGACTCGTATTCCGCCGCCATCCACACCTCGGCGGCTTCTTCCACGATCTTCTTGCCGATCGTGTGCACGCCGCCGTCGAGTTCACGGACGGTGCGCGAGCCCTCGGGTCGCTCGACCGCCTTCGCGGAGAGCTCGAGGAACAGCTCGTCGAAAGTCTTCACGTGTCAAGGGTACCGGTGTCAGTGGGTGTGCCGGGCCGCGAGGGAGCGCAGGTGGTCGACCTGGGCGGCGGCGCTCTCGGCGCCGAACACGCTCGACCCGGCCACGAAGGTGGTGGCGCCGGCCTCGGCCGCGACGGCGATCGTGTCGTCGTTGATGCCGCCGTCGACCTCGACCCAGATGTCGAGCCCGGACGCCTTCACCGCCTCGGAGAGCCGGCCGAGCTTCGGCATGGTGCCGGCCATGAACGACTGGCCGCCGAAACCGGGCTCCACCGTCATGATCAGCACGAGGTCGAACTCGGGCAGCAACTCGAGGTAGGGCTCGATCTCGGTGCCCGGCTTGATCGCGATGCCCGCCCGGGCGCCGCGCTCACGGAGACTGCGGGCGACGGCCACCGGATCGGTGGTGGCCTCGGCGTGGAACGTGACGGAGAAGGCGCCGGTCTCGGCGTAGAGGGGCGCCCAGCGCGCCGGGTCTTCGATCATCAGGTGGAGGTCGAGCGGGATCGGCGACACCTGCTGCAGTCGCTCCACCACGGGGAGGCCGAGCGTGAGGTTCGGCACGAAATGGTTGTCCATCACGTCGACGTGGGCCAGGTCGGCGTTGGCGATGCGGCCGAGCTCGGTCTCGAGGTTCGCGAAATCGGCGGCCAGGATGCTGGGGTTGATGCGCACTACCACTATTCGACCCTACCGCCCGCCCGCTTCACTCCCGCTCCCGCCACTGTGACAGTCACCGACCGCCGATCGCGTGGCGAAGCCGATTTCGAGGCGCGACACGGTGCTGAATCGCGATGCCACCATGGTCATGACGCCTTCTCCGTGAGTTGTACGACGCCGTCGGAGTGGCTGAGGAACGAACCGCGCACGGCGACTCCCCCGCCGGTGATCCCGGCCACGATGGCGGCAACCATCCGTCGCTCCGCGTCGTCGAGTGCGGGGCCGCCCGGTCGTTCCCAGGTGAGAACGATCGCCGAAGCTCCGACCAGCCCGGCGATCTCGCACGCTCGCGCCCCGAAGGTCGCGAGTTCGTCGGGCGGCGGGTCGTCGGGAAAACCGGCGCACGGCACGATCAACGGCAGCGGGCGATTCTCGCCGTCGATGAACATCAGCCAGAGCTGGCGGCGACCGGCCTCGCCTATGAGGGCACTGACCAATTCGATGAGATCGGCGTCGGAGCGGAGGGGGAATTGCGCGGCGATCTGAGCCGGCGTCGTGTGGAGGATCATGCATCAACGATCGCCGAGCGCCCGAGTCGACGGCAGTGGCCGCGCGAATCTGTGGACAGAGACCCACGGAGTCGTGATGTGGTGGAGAAGTCAGAGCCGGTGGAGACGTCAGAGCTTCCGGAAGAGGGCCACGAACATCGCGTCGGTGTTGTTGCGGTGCGGCCAGAGCTGCACCGCGGCATCCGGAGCGCCGAGCGTCACCGCTCCATCGGTCACGGCACGCAGCACGGCCTGGGCGTCGACCTGCTCGAGAACGCCGTCCCAGCGCCGGAGCGCTCCTTGCACCTGGCCACGGGTCTCCGCGACGTGCGGCGAGCACGTGACGTAGGCCAGCAGGCCCCCCGGCTTGAGGGCTCTGACGGCCGAATCGATCAGCTCCTGCTGCAGGATGACCAGCGCCGCGACATCGCCCGGCGTCTTGCGCCACCGCGCCTCGGGCCGGCGGCGCAGCGCACCCAGCCCGGTGCACGGCGCGTCGACCAGGATCCGGTCGAACGACTCCGGGTCGTCGGCGCCGATGGTCGTGCCGTCGCGCTCCCAGACCTCCGGGGCATCCGGAATCGCGGCGATCGCACGCCGCACCAGCCCCGCGCGGGCGGCGACCGGCTCGTTCCCGATCACCGTCGCGCCCCCGAGCCGGGCCTCCGCCGCGAGCACGGCGGTCTTGCCGCCGGGGCCGGCGCAGAGGTCGAGCCAGCGCTCCCCCGCGGTGATCGGCCGCGCCCGGGTGAGCGCGAGCGCCGCCAGTTGCGATCCCTCGTCCTGCACACGCGCCGTGCCCTCGTGAACGGCGGGGATTCCGGCCGGATCGCCGGTCGGGGCGAGCAGCCCGATCGGCGAGAGCGGCGACGGCTCCGTGCCGTGACCGACCGCATCCCGCTCGATCAGGCCGGGCAGCGCCGTGAGACTCAGTCGCGCCGGCGTGTTGTCGGACTCGAGCAGGTCGTCGAGCTGGAACGGCAGGTCGTCGGGCGGAACCCCGTCGGCCACCAGCGCCCGGCGGAAGGCGCGGATCACCCAGGCCGGATGCGACGCCGCCACGGCGAGCCGATCGTCGTCGTCGGTGGCCGTGTCCATCGCCCGCTCCAGCCATTCGCTGGCTGGAGTGCGCGTGATGGCCCGCAGCACGCCGTTCACGAAGCCCGTCGCCGAGCGCGAGGCGACCTGCCGGGCGAGTTCGACGGATTCGTTCACGGCGGCGTGCTGGGCGACCCGCATCGAGAGGATCTGATGGCAGCCGAGCTCGAGCACGTCGCGCACCGCACCGTCGATCTCGTCGATCGGGCGGCCGGAGGCGAGTTCGATGACCCGGTCGTAGTAGCCGCGCATGCGGAGGGTGCCGTAGGTCAGTTCGGTCGCGAGCCCCGCGTCGGCGGCGTCGAGGTGCGCCGCGGCGATCTTCGAGGGCAGCAGCAGGTTGGCGTAGGCGTCGTCGGCGCGCACCGCGGTGATCACCTCGAGGGCGATGCGGCGCGCCGGCTGCACGGGGCCGGGCTTTGGCGACGGCGTCGCCGGCTTGCGCCGCTGCGGGCCGCGCCGATCCGCGCCGCCCCCGGAAGCGCCGCGGCGGCCTCCGCCCGCTGAACCGCCTTGACCCTCGCGCGCTGCGCCGCTCATCGTGCCACCATCCGTTCCGCGCCCGCGCCGCGCCACCAGTCGGCCGCCGCCATCGGCTTCTTGCCGGCCGGATGCACCGACACGAGTTCGAGCGGGCTCCCCGCGGTTCCCACGTAGACGTGCTGCCCTTCGGCCACGACCACGCCGGGGTCGAGCCGCGCCCGGTCACGGGCGGGCGAGGCCTCGAGGACCTTCACACGCACGCCGTCGATCTCGGTGAACGCACCCGGTTCGGGCGTCACGCCGCGCAGCCGGGCGTACACCTCGTCGAGCCCGGCCGTGAAATCGAGACGGGCGTCGTCGATGGAGAGCTTCGGCGCCAGCGTCACCTCGCCCGACTGCTCGGTGGGGGTGAGCCGGCCGGCGGCGATGCCGTCGACCGCGTCGGCCAGCTGCTCCGCCCCCGAGATCGCGAGCCGCGAGAGGAGGTTCCCGGCGGTCTCGTGCTGCCCGATCGGCGTCGACGACTCCGACCAGACGGGCCCGGCGTCGAGACCCGCCACCAGCTGGAACACGGTGGCGCCCGATTGCGCGTCGCCCGAGATCACCGCCCATTGCACCGGCGCCGCACCGCGCCAGCGCGGCAGCAGGGAGAAGTGGAGGTTGATCCAGCCCCGGCGCGGCGTGCTCAGCAACGGCTCCCGCACGAGCCCGCCGTAGGCCACGATCACGCCGAGGTCGGCGTCGAGCTCGGTGATCCGGCGGGTCACCTCGTCGTCGAGGCGATTCGCCTTGATCACCGGGAGACCGGCCTCCGCTGCCGCGAGGGCAACTGGAGAGGGCGTCAGCACGCGTTTGCGGCCGAGCGGGGCGTCGAGCCGCGTCACCACCCCCACGACCTCGTGGCGCGCGGCCACGGCCGCCAGGCTCGGCACCGCGACAGCGGGGGTGCCGGCGAACACGACTCTCATTCCATGATCTCCGAATCGTCGAACCGCACGCGCAGCGTGGGCGGGGGGCGGAATCCGGGCGCACGCCCGGGCTTCGCCCGTCTGCTCGTCGCGTTCTTCACGACGAGGGCACGCAGGTGCCGGGCGACGGCACCGCCGACCGCGTAGTCGAAACGCACGATCGCCCGCACGCTTGCCTCTTCGGTGGGCACCGGACCCAGTGTGTCCATCTTCGCCCATTCCTCGTCGCTGAGCAGCGCGCGCAGGTCGGACAGGGCGGTGGCGACGGTCTCGGCCGCGCCCGTGATCGTCGCGATCCGCACCGCCGGAGGAAAGCGCAGCCGCCGTCGGTCGGCGAGTTCCGACCCGGCCACCGCCTCCTGCTGCCACGTGACGAGGGCCTTCGCCAGCTCCCCACCGACGCCCACGAGCACGTTCGGGGCTCGCGGCGCCGACAACGCGATCGCGTTCGACCACCAGCGCAGGCAGTCCTCCGCCACCCGGAGCGATTCGCGGGCCAGCATCCTGGGCCCGTCGAGCAAGAGCACCGCGCGGTACCCTCCGGATGCGATGGGCTCGGCGCCTCGGGTCGCCACGACCAGCGCCGGGCGGGCGTCGACGGTGAGCACCGTGCGCTCGCCGTCGGACACGATCACCCGCACACCGGGAAAGGCCCGGCCGAGTTCGTCGGCCGTGCGCCCGGCGCCGATCGACGCGAAGCGATAGCGCGTGCCCTGGCAGTGCGAGCAGGTCCAGTTCGCCGCGATCGCCCCGCACAGGGTGCACGACGGGCGTTGGCCGGCACGACCGACGTGCAACGGCCCGCCGCAGACCGTGCAGGCCGCGGGCGCGTTACAGGTCTGGCAGGCCAGCACCGGCGCGTAGCCGGGCCGGGCCACCTGCACGAGCACCGGTCCCGATTCGAGTGCTTTGCGGGCCACCTGCCAGGCGGCGGTGGGGATGCGCGCGGCGTTCTGCGGAGCATCCGCGTCGTCCTGCTCCGCCGTCGGCACCACGCGCGGGAGGTAGCGCGGCGCCGGGAAGACCTGGTGCAGGAACCCGAGTTCGACCAGGCGCTCGACCTCGGTGCTCCGGGAGTGCGCCACGAAGACCAGACGCGAGCCGGACTGCTCCTGCCGCACCAGTGCCGCATCGCGCACGTGCACGTAGGGGGCGAGCGGCTCGCTCTGCAGGGAATCCCCCTCGTCCCAGATCACGATGAGCCCGAGGCGCGACACCGGCGCGTAGATGCTCGAGCGGTTGCCCACCACGATGTGCGGAGCCCCGTCGAGTGCGGTGAGAAAGTGCGCGTAGCGGTCGTTGCGCGCCTGCCGGGCATCGAGCGGCACCACCGCGTTGCCCACCCCGAGGTGCGAGAGCGCCTGCTCGAGCGAGATCTGGTCGCGGTAGTCGGGCACCGCCACGATCACGGATTCACCCCGGCGGAAGACGGATGCCGCGAGCTCTGCCACGGTCAGCGCCCAGTGCCCCACCGTGTGGTCGACGCCGTCGGCGGCGTGCACGGGCACCACGGTGGCGATCGCGTCGATCGCGGCCCGCGCACCGGGTTCGGCGAGATGAGCGGCATCCGACTCCGAATACCCGGTCAGCACGCCGGTCACGGGCGGGCCGGCAACCTCCGGGGATGCGGTACCGGCCGCTCCCTGGCGTGCCAGGAAGGCCTTCTCCACGCGCACGAATCGCGGCGGGATGGCGAGCCGCACGATGTCGCACGCGCTCCCGGCGGCGCGATCGGCGAGCCGGCGTGCGAGCGCCCAGACCTCGGGCGTGAGCACCGGCAACGGCGAGACGATCTCGTCGATCTCGCTCAGCGATCCGCCGTAGTCGCCCCGCTCGGTGAGTTCGACGATGTAGCCGCGGGCCGTGCGGCCGGCCGAGCGCAACGGCACTTTGACGCGCACACCGGCATGCGCATCCGGCGCCAGGGCAGCGGGAACGAGGTAGTCGAACAGGCGATCCAGCTGCGGCAGGGGCGACTCGAGCATCACCCGTGCCACCCGCGCAGCGCCTTCCGGGACCACCTCGCCCGGCGCTCCCTCGCCGGCCACGACTACAGGCCTGCGGCGGTGCGGATCTCCTCGACCCGGTCGAGACGCTCCCAGGTGAACTCGGGGAGCTCCCGGCCGAAGTGGCCGTAGGTGGCCGTGCGGGCGTAGATCGGGCGCAGCAGATCGAGGTCTTCGATGATCGCGGCGGGCCGCAGGTCGAACACCTCGCGAAGCGCCTCGGTGATGACCTCGTCGGAGACCACGCCGGTGCCGAAGGTCTCCACGTAGAAGCCCACGGGGGCGGCCTTGCCGATGGCGTAGGCGATCTGCACTTCGAGCCGAGAGGCCAGTCCGGCGGCAACCGCGTTCTTCGCCACCCAGCGCATCGCGTAGGCGGCCGAGCGGTCGACCTTCGACGGGTCTTTGCCGCTGAAGGCGCCCCCGCCGTGGCGGGATGCCCCGCCATAGGTGTCGACGATGATCTTCCGGCCGGTGAGACCGGCATCGCCCTGCGGGCCGCCGATCTCGAACACGCCGGTGGGGTTGATCAGCACCCGCACGTCGGATGAGTCGAGCTTCAGCCCGCCCTCCTCGGCTGCGTCGAGCACGGGTCGGATGACCGTGGCCTCCACGTCGTGGCGCAGCTGGTCGAGCCCGACCTTCGGCGAATGCTGGGTGGAGAGCACCACGGTGTCGACCGTCTTCGGCACGACGCCGTCGTACCCGATGGTGACCTGGGTCTTTCCGTCGGGCCGCAGGTAGTCGAGCATGCCCTCCTTGCGCACGGCGGCGAGCCGCTCCGAGAGCCGGTGGGCCAGCCAGATCGGCAGCGGCATCAGCTGCGGGGTCTCGGTGGTGGCGTAGCCGAACATGATGCCCTGGTCGCCCGCACCCTGGCGGTCGACCTCATCGGTCGACGAGCCTTCGCGCGTCTCGAACGCGTTGTTGACGCCCTGCGCGATGTCGGGCGACTGCCCGCCGATCGACACGGAGACGCCGCAGGAGCGGCCGTCGAACCAGACATCGGAGGAGGTGTAGCCGATCGAGGTGATCTTCTCGCGCACGATCGCGGGGATCTCGACGTAGCCCTTCGTGGTCACTTCGCCGGCCACGTGCACGAGGCCCGTGGTGACGAGGGTCTCCACGGCCACCCGCGAGTGCGGATCGACCGTCAGCAGGGCGTCGAGGATGCTGTCGGAGATCTGGTCGCAGATCTTGTCGGGGTGGCCCTCGGTGACGGACTCGGAGGTGAAGAGGCGAAGAGAGGTCATTCTGCTCCTGATAGGGCGGTGGCGAACACTCCGAGGATGTCATCGGCCACCGATGATTTGCTGCCGGATGCCTCGAAAACTATAGCGCCGGAGGCGTCGAGCACGGTGACCGAGTTGTCGTCGCGCGCGAATCCCGTGGTCCAGCCGACCCCGTTCACGACGAGGTAGTCGCAGCCTTTGCGCGCGATCTTCTCGCGGCCGAGCCGGATCAGGTCGTCGCGATCGGTGGCGGTCTCCGCGGCGAAGCCGACGATCAGCCGACCGTCGCGCTCGGCGTGCGAGAGCGTGGCCAGGATGTCGGGGTTCTGCACCAGCTCGAGTGTGAGACGGTCTCCCGTGTGGGCCTTCTTGATCTTGTCGTCGGAGACGCTGACGGGCCGGTAGTCGGCCACGGCCGCCGCCATGATCACGAGGTCGTGCAGGGGCGCCGCCGCGGTGGCGGCGTCGAGCAGTTCGGCCGTGGTCTCCACGCGCACGATCTCGATGCCGGTCGGCAGCTCGACCTCCACGTGCGCGGCGATCAGCGTCACCCGGGCGCCGCGCGCCTGGGCAGCACGGGCGATGGCGATGCCCTGGCGCCCGCTGGAACGGTTGCCGATGTAGCGCACCGGGTCGAGGGGTTCGCGCGTGCCGCCGGCCGTGACGAGCACCGAGCGGCCCTCGAGATCGCGCAGACGAGCAGAAGCGGAGGCCGCGACGGCCAGCGCCCCGCGCACGATGTCGTCGGGCTCGGCCATCCGTCCGGCACCCGAGTCCTTGCCGGTGAGCTGACCGCTGACCGGACCGACCAGGTGCACCCCCCGCGATTCGAGCGTGCGGATGTTGGCCACGGTCGCCGGGTTCTGCCACATCTCGGTGTGCATCGCCGGTGCGATGACGAGCGGGGCCTTCGACGCCAGCACGGTGTTGCCGAGCAGGTCGTCGGCGAGACCGGCCGCGAGTTTCGCGATGGTGTTCGCGGTCGCCGGGGCGATCACGATCAGGTCGGCGGCCTGCCCGATGGCGACGTGCCGCACCTCCGCGACGGCCTCGTAGAGATCCGTGTTCACCGTGTTGCGCGAGATGGCCTCGAGGGTCGGCCGGCCGACGAAGCGGAGAGCCGCCTCGGTGGCCACGACGTGCACGTCATGTCCGGCGAGAACGAGACCACGGATGACGTTCACGGCCTTGTAGGCCGCGATGCCACCCGTGATCCCGACGACGATGTTCAATTGGAAGCCGTTCCGGATGCGCCGGTGCGGTCTACTCGATCGGTGCGGCGGGACGGACCTCGAGCTTGTCCTCGTTGATCTCGTGCATGGCGACCGACAGCGGCTTGTCGTCGATCGTGGAGTCGACGAGCGGTCCGACATTGTCGAACAGGCTGCCTTCGTGCAGGTCGGCGTAGTAGTCGTTGATCTGGCGGGCGCGCTTGGACGCGAAGATCACGAGGGCGTACTTCGAGTCGACCTTCGAGAGAAGTTCGTCGATGGGCGGGTCGATGATGCCGAGCTTGTTGGTGGCCATTGTGTGGTTACTCCTTGCCGTGAAGGTCGATCGCCTTCTGAATCTGCATCAATTCTACGACCTCCGCCGCCGCCGCCTGCACATCCCGGTTCACGACGCGGTGATCGAACTCGTCTTGGGCCGCCAATTCGACCCGCGCGGTGGTGAGCCGGCGCTCCTGTTCCTCGAGCGATTCGGTGCCGCGGCCGATCAATCGGCGCACCAATTCCTCCCAGGTCGGCGGCAGCAGGAACACCAGCGTGGCCTCGGGCATGGCGGCCTTGACCTGGCGTGCGCCCTGGATGTCGATCTCGAGCAGAACGCTGCGCCCGGCCGAGAGGGCGGTGTCGATCGGGGTGCGCGGCGTGCCGTAGCGCGACTTGTTGTGCACCACCGCCCACTCGAGGAATTCGCCGGCCGCGACCATCCGGTCGAACTCGTCGTCGTCGATGAAGTAGTAGCTCACGCCGTCGACCTCGCCGGGCCGCGGCGCCCGAGTGGTGGCCGAGACCGAGAGAAGCACCTCCGGGTAGTTCTCGCGGATGTAGGTGGAGACGGTGCCCTTGCCCACGGCCGTCGGCCCGGCGAGCACCACCAGCCGGCTCTGCTCCGGCTGCTCGACCCGCGGCGCCCGCTTCACCAGGAACTCGCGTAACCGCTGCTGCTGGTGCACGCCCAGACCGGAGAGCCGCTTCGACGCGGCGATCTCGAGCCGCCCCATGATGCGGTCGACCCGCACCGGACCGAGGCCCGGGATGCTGAGCAGCAGATCGCGCACCCGCATCGTCGCTTCGACGCTCTCGGTCGACGAGAGAGCGGTGTCGAGCACGGCCACGGCACTCAGCCGTCGCTCGTTCACGGCGCGCTTCACGGAGGCACGTGCACGCCGGGCGGCAACGGCGGCGCGGGAGGCGGCGACGCGGTCGACTTCGGGCGGCTTCACCGGTTCACCCCGGCCAGGTGGGCGACGTCGGCGTCGATCGCGTCGGCGAGACCGGATGCGCCGTGCTGCAGGATCGACCGCGACACGGCCACGAGCACGTTCGGCGCGAGCGGGCCGAAGACGCTCGTCAGCTGCGAGAACTCCGCGCCCTGGAAGCCGAAGCCCGGAGCGAGTACGGGGGTGGTGGACAACGCCCGCACGGCCTCGTTGGTGAAGCCGTAGTCGTCGAGGCGTTTCGTGGCGCCGAGCACCAGGCCGAAGTCGCCGAGCCGGGTGCGGTCGGTGTTGCGGGCGGCCACCTCGTCGGCGACGAGCCTCGACACGGTGGCGCCGGCATCCGTTCGCGCCGTCTGCAGCACGCGGGACTCGGGGTTCGACGTCGCGCTCAGCACGAACACGCCCTTGCCGTTCGCCTCGGCCCGGTCGAACAGGCCGCTGAGGGCGCCGACGCCGGTGAATGCGGTCACGGTGAGCGCGTCGACCTCGAGCGGAGCCCCCGGTTCGAGCCAGGCGCTCGCGTAGCCGTCGTTGGTGGAGCCGATGTCGCCGCGCTTCGCGTCGCCGATCACGAGGAGTCCCGCGGCCCGGGCCGCGGCCAGCACATCTTCCAGGGCCGCGAAGCCTGCCGCGCCGTAGGCCTCGAAGAACGCGACCTGCGCCTTCACGACGCCGACGCGTCCGGCAGCCGCCGACACGACCGCGAGGCCGAAGCTCCGCGCCCCGTCGGCGCTCGTGGGGAGTCCCCACGCCTCGAGGAGGTACGGATGCGGGTCGATGCCCACGCAGAGGCGACCGCTCGCCGCGATGGCGGAGTCGAGACGCTCCCCGAAGCTGGGCTGTGCTGCGGTCATCCGCGGGCGCTCCGCGCGGTCGCGTACTCCTGCAGCGAGGTCACCTCGAAGCCCTCGGAGAGCGCGTCGAAGGAGGCCACGGCCGCGCCGAGCTGGGCGATCGTCGTGAACAGCGGCTTGTCGGCGGCCACCGCGGCGGCACGGATCTCGTAGCCGTCGGCCCGCGCCGACCGGCCGCTCGGCGTGTTGATGACGATGTCGACCTTGTTCGCGTTGATCAGGTCGACCACGGTCTCGCCGCCTTCGCCGTCGCGTCCCTCGGAGTACTTCGCCACCAGGCGGGCGTGGATGCCGTTGCGGTTCAGCACCTCCGCCGTGCCGCTCGTCGCGAGGATCTCGAAGCCGAGCTGCTGCAGTCGCAGCACCGGCAGCACGATGGCCCGCTTGTCGCGGTCGGACACCGAGACGAACACGGTGCCGGATGTCGGCATGCCGCCGTACGCGGCCTCCTGACTCTTCGCGAAGGCCCGCGGGAAGTCGCGGTCGATGCCCATGACCTCGCCGGTCGAGCGCATCTCCGGGCCGAGCACGGAGTCGACGATGAGGCCTTCCTTGGTGCGGAACCGCTTGAACGGCAGCACCGCCTCCTTCACGGCCACCGGCGAGTCGAGCGGCACGATCGAGCCGTCCTGTACCGGGAGCATCCCCTCGGCCTTCAGCTCTTCGATGGTCGAGCCCACCATGATGCGCGACGCGGCCTTGGCGAGCGGGATGCCGAGCGCCTTCGAGACGAAGGGCACGGTGCGCGACGCCCGCGGGTTCGCCTCGAGCACGTAGAGGATGCCGGCGCCGATGGCGAACTGCACGTTCAGCAGCCCCTGCACGCCGATGCCCTGCGCGATGGCGAGTGTCGCCTCGCGCACGTGGTTGATCTGGTCGCGGCCGAGCGTCACGGGCGGCAGCGTGCAGCTGGAGTCGCCGGAGTGGATGCCGGCCTCCTCGAGGTGCTCCATGATGCCGCCGATGTAGAGCTGGTGCCCGTCGTACAGCGCGTCGACGTCGATCTCGATGGCGTCGTCGAGGAAGCGGTCGACCAGCAGCGGATTGGCGACGCCCACCATGCCCTGACCGGCGATCCGCTCGAAGTAGTCGGCGAGCGAGGGGGTGTCGTAGACGATCTCCATGCCGCGGCCGCCCAGCACGTAGGAGGGGCGCACGAGCACCGGGAAGCCGATCTCCTCGGCCACCGCGACAGCGGACTCGTAGTCGGTGGCGGTGCCGTTCTTCGGCGCCAGGATGCCGGCGGCGTCGAGGATGCCCGAGAACAGCCCGCGCTCCTCGGCGAGATCGATCGCATCCGGAGTCGTGCCGAGGATCGGCACGCCGGCCTCCTCGAGGCCTTTCGCCAGGCCCAGGGCCGTCTGTCCGCCGAGCTGGACGACGACGCCGACGAGCTCCCCCGACTGCGACTCGGCGTGAATGACCTCCAGCACGTCTTCGAGCGTCAACGGCTCGAAGTACAGGCGGTCGGAGGTGTCGTAGTCGGTCGAGACGGTCTCGGGGTTGCAGTTGATCATGATCGTCTCGAACCCGGCGTCCGAGAGCGCGAACGAGGCGTGAACGCAGGAGTAGTCGAACTCCACGCCCTGTCCGATGCGGTTCGGGCCCGAGCCCAGGATGACGACCTTGCGGCGGTCCGACGGCTCGACCTCGGTCTCGAGGTCGTAGCTCGAGTAGTGATACGGCGTGAGCGCCGGGAACTCCCCCGCGCAGGTGTCGACCGTCTTGTACACCGGGCGGATGCCGAGGATGTGCCGCACCTCGCGCACCTCCTTCTCGCCGAAGCCGCGCAGCGATGCGATCTGGGCATCCGAGAAGCCGTGCTCCTTGGCCAGCGTGAACATCGCGGTGTCGGCGTTCTCCGACGCGTGGATGGCCTCGGCCACTTCGTTGATCAGCACGATCTGGTCGATGAACCACGGATCGATCTTGGTGGCCTCGAAGACCTCCTCGATCGTGGCGCCCGCACGCAGGGCCTGCTGCACGGTCACGATCCGACCGTCCGTCGGCACCGCGGCGATGGCGAGCAGCTCCTCTTTCGAGGCGCTGAGCGGCTCCCAGTGGAACGAGGAGCCGCGCTTCTCGAGCGAACGCAGCGCCTTCTGCAGCGCCTGCGAGTAGTTGCGGCCGATGGCCATCGCCTCACCCACCGACTTCATGGTGGTGGTGAGGGTGGGGTCGGCGGCCGGGAACTTCTCGAAGGCGAAGCGCGGCACTTTCACGACGACGTAGTCGAGCGTGGGCTCGAACGAGGCCGGGGTCACCTTCGTGATGTCGTTCGGGATCTCGTCGAGCCGGTAGCCGATGGCGAGCTTCGCGGCGATCTTCGCGATCGGGAAGCCGGTGGCCTTCGACGCGAGAGCCGACGACCGGGACACGCGCGGGTTCATCTCGATCACGATGATGCGGCCGTTCGCCGGGTCGACCGCGAACTGGATGTTGCAGCCGCCGGTGTCGACGCCCACGGCGCGGATGATGTCGATGCCGATGTCGCGCAGCTTCTGGTATTCGCGGTCGGTCAGCGTGAGCGCGGGCGCCACGGTGATCGAGTCGCCGGTGTGCACGCCGACCGGGTCGACGTTCTCGATCGAACACACCACGACCGTGTTGTCGGCCGTGTCGCGCATCAGCTCGAGCTCGTATTCCTTCCAGCCGAGGATCGACTCCTCGAGCAGCACCTCGGTGGTGGGGCTCTGGTGCAGGCCGTCGCCGACGATACGGCGCAGCTCCTCCTCGGTGTAGGCGAAGCCCGAGCCGAGCCCGCCCATGGTGAACGACGGGCGCACGACCAGCGGGTAGCCGAGGTCCTCGGCGAATCCGATCGCCTCTTCGACGGTGTGTGCGATGTGGGAGCGAGCCACGTCGGCTCCCGCGTCGATCACGAGCTGCTTGAAGATCTGGCGGTCTTCGCCCTTGTTGATCGCCTCGAAGTTGGCGCCGATGAGCTCCACGCCGTACTTCTCGAGGATGCCGTGCTCGTGCAGCTGGATGGCCGCGTTCAACGCGGTCTGACCACCCAGCGTCGGCAGGATCGCGTCGGGCTTCTCCTTGGCGATGATCTTCTCGATGACCTGCCAGGTGATCGGCTCCACGTAGGTGGCGTCGGCGAAGTCGGGGTCGGTCATGATGGTGGCCGGGTTGGAGTTCACCAGGATGACGCGCACGCCCTCCTCGCGGAGCACGCGGCAGGCCTGGGTGCCGGAGTAGTCGAACTCGCAGGCCTGGCCGATCACGATCGGCCCGGAGCCGATGACGAGAACGCTCTGGATGTCTTCTCTCTTGGGCATTACTGGTGGTCTCCTTCAGAGGAAGCATCGATTTCGGGGGCGGCCTTCTTCGCGAGGATCATGTCGCGGAAGCGGTCGAAGAGGTACATGGAGTCGTGGGGGCCGGCGGCCGCCTCGGGGTGGTACTGCACCGAGAAGGCGTCGATGTCGAGGCAGCGGATGCCCTCCACCACGTCGTCGTTGAGGCTCACGTGGCTCACCTCGACGCGGCCGAAGCCGGCCGGCGAGTCGACCACGCCCTCGCGCGGGGCGTCGACCGCGAAGCCGTGGTTCTGGCTGGTGATCTCCACCCGGCCCGTGGTGCGGTCGAGTACCGGTTGGTTGATTCCGCGGTGTCCGAAGGGCAGCTTGTAGGTGCCGAAGCCGAGCGCCCGGCCGAGTAGCTGGTTGCCGAAGCAGATGCCGAAGTAGGGCGTGCCGCCGCGCAGCACGTCCTGCAGCAGCTCTACGTGGCTCTCCGAGGCCTCGGGGTCACCGGGGCCGTTGCTGTAGAAGAGCGCATCGGGCTCCAGTGCGCGCACCTCGTCGGCCGTGACCGACTCGGGAAGCACCTCCACGTCGAAGCCGCGCTCGGCGAGGTAGTTGAGCGTCGAGGTCTTCACCCCGAGGTCGAGCACGGCCACGGAGCCGATCCGCTCCCCCACCGCCGGCACCTGGTAGCGCTCCGGGGTCGACACGACCTCCGAGAGCTTGCGCCCGGCCATCTCGGCGCCCGAGCGCACGGCGCCGAGCTGTTCGGTCTGGCTGAGTTCGTAGTCGGCCCCCGAGAAGATGCCGGCGCGCATCGCCCCGAAGGAGCGGATGTGCCGGGTCACCGCGCGGGTGTCGATGCCGGAGATGCCCACCACGCCGTCGGTGGCCAGGTCGTCGTCGAGGCTGCGCTGGGCGCGGAAATTCGACACGACCCGGGAGGGGTCGCGCACCACGTAGCCGGCCACCCAGATCTTCGACGACTCCTTGTCGGTGTCGTTCACGCCCGTGTTGCCGATGTGCGGTGCCGTCTGCATGACGATCTGCCCAGCGTAGCTCGGGTCGGTCAGCGTCTCCTGGTAGCCGGTCATGCCGGTGGCGAAGACCGCCTCGCCGAGGGTGCGGCCACGGGCTCCGTAGGCTCGGCCTTCGTAGCGTCGACCGTCTTCCAGCACGAGCACGGCGGGTTCGGTTGAGATCACGACGAGGGTCCTTCCTGTTGCGTATGAAGCGGGGTCTGTGAAGCCGGGACGATCGCGTTCGCGGCTCGGATCAGGCGGGTGGCATCGCCCAGCTCGATGGCGCGCACGTAGCTCTCCACCTCGGCCGGGCCGGTCGCGGCCTGGTAGGTCCAGTCGAAGCGCACCAGGCCGCCGGTCTCGACCACCCGGTCGATGGCCCAGGTGGAGGTGCCGACCGAGCGCAGGCTCTCGCGCGGGACGAACGTCTCCGGCTCGCCGGGGATGATGAGCGACACCCCCTGCTCGAACACGGTCACCGTGCCGCGACCGCGGAACGCGAGCCCCGGGATGGTGAGCCGATCGAGCGGTTCGCCGGCGGTGGTGGTGGCCACGTAGAGAACGGAGGCGCGGCCGAGTTCGGCGCCGCGGGCATCGATCTCCGGCGCCTCGAGCGGCCGGTGGAAGGCCGTCTGGCGCTTGTTGCGGGCCCGCCAGGCCCAGAACATGGCGGCGAGCAGCAGCAGCGCGAGGGCCGTGACGAGCACGGCGGGCAGCACTCTAGCCATGGGCGGGCACCCCCTCGCGGGCGAGGTGGCGGGCATGAGCCGCGGCCTCCTCGATCGAGGCGAGTTCGCCGTCGCGGAGCGTCGGGAAGCCGTGGTGGAAGGTCCAGCGCACCCGGCCGGCGAGCGTCACGCCCTCGAACGGCGTGTTCTGGCTCTTGCCGGCCAGACGGTCGAGGGTGAAGGTGCTGCGGTCGGCCGGGTCGACCAGGGTGAGGTTGGCCGGCGCACCCTCCTCGAAGGAGTGGGTGTGGCCGTTCAGGCGGCCGATCCGAGCCGGGGTGGTGGAGAGCACGCGGGCCACGTCGTCCCAGCCGAGGAGCCCGGTGTCGACGAGGGCGGTCTGTACGACCGGCAGGGCCGACTCGAGGCCCACCATGCCGAAGGAGGCGGCATCCCACTCGCTCTCCTTCGACTCGCGCGGATGCGGCGCGTGGTCGGTCGCGACGATGTCGATGGTGCCGTCGGCGACGCCCGCGCGCAGGGCCTGCACGTCTTCGTCGCGGCGCAGCGGCGGGTTCACCTTGTAGCGGGCGTCGTAACTGCGGATGAGGTCTTCGGTGAGCAGCAGGTGGTGCGGGGTCGCCTCGGCGGTGACCGGGATGCCGCGTGCCTTCGCCCAGCGGACGACGTCGACCGATCCGGCCGTCGAGAGGTGGCAGATGTGCAGGCGGGCGCCGACGTGTTCGGCCAGCAGCACGTCGCGGGCGATGATCGACTCCTCGGCCACGGCGGGCCAGCCCTTGAGACCGAGCTCGGAGGAGAGCGCGCCTTCGTTCATCTGGGCGTTCTCGGTGAGCCGCGGGTCTTGCGCGTGCTGCGCGATGACGCCGTCGAAGGTCTTCACGTATTCGAGCGCCCGGCGCATGAGCAGCGAGTCGTGCACGCACTTGCCGTCGTCGGAGAACACCCGCACGGCGGCGCGGGACTGCGCCATGGCGCCGATCTCGCTGAGGCGTTCGCCGGCGAGTCCCACGGTCACGGCGCCGATCGGGCGCACCGTGGCGTAGCCGGCGGCGTCGCCGAGCGACTGCACCTGCTCCACCACGCCGGCCGTGTCGGAGACCGGCATCGTGTTGGCCATGGCGAACACGCTCGTGAAGCCGCCGGCGGCGGCGGCCCGCGTTCCGGTGAGCACCGTCTCGCTCTGCTCGAAGCCGGGCTCGCGGAGGTGGGTGTGCAGGTCGACGAGGCCCGGCAGGGCGACCAGGCCGGCGGCGTCGACGACGACCGCGCCCGACGGGGCCGACGAGCCGGGCGCGGTCGAGGTGATCCGCCCATCCTGGATCAGGATGTCGGCCGCCTGGCCGTTCGGAAGCGTCGCGCCCTTCAGCAGGTAGCTGGACTCGCTCAACTCAAGGCCTCTCGTTCGCCGGACAGGAGCAGATAGAGCACTGCCATCCGGATGGACACCCCGTTCGCGACCTGTTCGAGAACCGTCGACTGCGCGGAGTCGGCCGCTCCGGCCGAGATCTCCAGACCGCGATTCATCGGTCCGGGGTGCATGACAATGCTATCCGGGCGCAGCCGGGCCAGGCGCTCGTCGTCGAGCCCCCACTGCCGCCCGTATTCGCGGGCGGAGGGGAAGTAGGCGGCGTTCATCCGCTCGCTCTGGATGCGCAGCATCATCACCACGTCGGGCTGCATCAGCGCGAGCGTGGCGTCGAGATCGAAACTGAGGTCGACCGGCCAGGTGTCGGCGCCGACGGGCACGAGCGTGGCGGGCGCGACGAAGGTGACGGTGGCGCCGAGGGTGCCCAGGAGCCAGAGGTTCGAGCGGGCGACGCGGGAGTGCAGGATGTCGCCCACGATCACGACACTCACCCCGTCGAGCCCCCGGCCGCGGCTGTCGCCGGGGAACAGGCGCCGGCGCATCGTGAAGGCGTCGAGCAGAGCCTGCGTCGGATGCTCGTGGGTGCCGTCTCCCGCGTTCACCACGCCCGCGTCGATCCAGTCGCTCTGCGCGAGCACCTGCGGTGCGCCCGATGCGGAGTGTCGGATGACGACGCCGTCGGCGCCCATCGCGGCGAGGGTCTGCGCCGTGTCCTTGAGGCTCTCGCCCTTCGACACGCTCGAACCCTTGGCCGAGAAGTTGATGACGTCGGCCGAGAGGCGCTTGGCGGCGGCCTCGAAGGAGATGCGGGTGCGGGTGGAGTCTTCGAAGAAGAGGTTCACGACGGTCTTGCCGCGCAGAGTGGGGAGCTTCTTCACCTCCCGGTTCTGCACGTCGGCCATGTCTTCGGCGATGTCGAGGATCTGGATCGCCTCTGCCCGGCCGAGGTCTTTGGTGCTGAGGAGATGTCTCATCGCTCGCTCGTCGCCTCCTCGATGCTCACTTCTTCGGTGCCGTCGATCTCGGTCAGTCTCACGTTGATGCGCTCTTCGCGTGAGGTGGGCAGATTCTTGCCCACGAAGTCGGCGCGGATCGGCAGGTCGCGGTGACCGCGGTCGACGAGGGTCGCGAGCCGCACCACGCGAGGGCGACCCAGGTCGTTCAGGGCGTCGAGGGCGGCGCGGATGGTGCGCCCCGAGTAGAGCACGTCGTCGACGAGCACCACGGTCTTGCCGTCGATGCCCTGCCGCGGCACCTGGGTGGGGCTCGGTGTGCGGGTGGGATGCCGCGCGAGGTCGTCGCGGTACATCGTGATGTCGAGAGAACCGACGATCGCACTCGGGTCGGTGCCCTGCTCGATGCCGGCGATGATCCGACCGATCCGATCGGCGAGGACCACCCCGCGGGTCGGGATGCCGAGGATGACCAGATCGTTCGCTCCCCGGTTGGACTCCAGGATCTCGTGCGAGATCCGAGTCAACGCCCGGGCTATGTCAGCCTGCTGCAGCACTGTGCGCGCCATGCGACCGACCTCCTTCCCCGCCTCTCGGACGGACTTAAAGGATGTCTGTTGTTACCGTCGTCCACCTTACCAGCGGCAACGCATCCCGCGGGCCATCGGAGTGGTTCTGCTTCTGCACCCTCGTGAGTGTCGAAACGCCAAAACACGCCGCAACGACACCCTCAATTCCGACCTTTTTTGGCGAATGAGTAATGAGAACAGTGGTGAAAGCCGCGGGCCGGGCCGGGACGACCCAGGCCGAGGCCGCGACCGCGCCGCAGTAGCGGCGGCGCGAGCACAAGACGATGCGCCAGCTGAAGGCCGGCGCATCGCGGAAAAGTGGAGGGAGGACCCTAGCTGCTCTCGGCGACCTTGCCCAGCACGCCGTTGATGAAGCTCGAGGAATCCTCCGTGGAGAGCGTCTTCGCGGCCTCCACGGCCTCCGAGATGGCGACCGATGCCGGCACTTCGTCGTTGTAGAGGATCTCCCAGATCGCGATGCGCAGCAGGGCGCGGTCGATCGTGGGCATGCGCGCGATGGTCCAGCCCTGCGAATAGGTCTGGATCGTCTCGTCGATCTCCGAGAAGTGGTCGACGACGCCGTCGACGATCTCGCGGGCATAGAGCCAGGAGTTCTGCCGATCCGGCTCGCTCGCCGCCCGGGTCGCCTCGGAGGCGAGCGATTCGGCGATCGGGATCTGCCGCACATCGGCGGCGTACAGGATGTCGAGGGCGCGCTTGCGGGCCTTCGTGCGTGCGCTCAACGCCCGCGCCTAGTTGACGCGGCCGAGGTAGTCGCCCGTGCGGGTGTCGACCTTGACCTTGGTGCCGATCTCGAGGAACAGCGGAACCTGGATCTGGTAGCCGGTCTCGACCGTCGCGGGCTTGGTGCCGCCGGTCGAGCGGTCGCCCTGCAGGCCCGGCTCGGTGTAGGTGATCTCGAGGGTCACGGATGCCGGGAGCTCGACGTAGAGCGGCTCGCCCTCGGAGAGCGCGATCGTGGCGGTCTGCTGCTCGAGCAGGAAGTTCGCCGCGTCGCCCACGATGGTGGCCGGCAGGGTGATCTGGTCGTAGTCGCTCGTGTCCATGAACACGAAGCTGTCGCCGTCTTTGTAGAGGTACTGGAAGTCACGGCGGTCGACATTGGCCGTGTCGATCTTGGCGCCGGCGTTGAAGGTGCGGTCGACGACCTTGCCGGTCATCACGTTCTTGATCTTGGTGCGCACGAACGCCCCGCCCTTGCCGGGCTTGACGTGCTGGAACTCGATGACGTTCCAGAGCTGACCGTCGATGCTCAGCACGGTGCCGTTCTTGATGTCGTTCGTTGAAGCCATGAAAGAGGTGATCCGTTTCGAAGTCTGGGGTGCGACCGGCGTTTCGGTCCTGAAAGAGTGTAGCTCAGGCGTCGAGGATGCCCTGAAGAGCCAGCCGGTAGGAGCTGAACCCGAACCCCGCGATGACCCCCGACGCCACGCCGGAGATCACGCTGGTGTGCCGGAAGGTCTCGCGCGCGTGCGGGTTCGAGATGTGCACCTCGATCAACGGGATGCCCGCCTTGGTCACCAGGGCCGCGGCATCCCGCAGCGCGTAGGAATAGTGCGTGAACGCGGCCGGGTTCAGGATGACCGGGGTCGCGGTGTCGACGGCTTCGTAGAGCCACGAGATCAGCTCGGCTTCGTCGTTGGTCTGCCGCAGGTCGATCTCGACCCGGCCGTCGGCCGTCGCGACGAGCAACTCACGCAGCGAGTCGAGATCCTGCGACCCGTAGACATCCGGTTCGCGGCTGCCGAGGCGCCCCAGGTTCGGGCCGTTCAGAACGAGGACGGATGCCATGGGGTGCTCCTTAGGACGCGATCTCTTGGTAGGCGGCGAACAGCAGCGCGGTCTCCGGGCCCTGCAGCACGCTGGGCCGGGCGATGTCGTCGAGCACGATGAAGCGCAGCATGCCGCCGCGCGACTTCTTGTCGCGCTGCATCGTGGCGAGCAGGGTCTGCCAGCGGCCGGCCGGATAGCTGATCGGGAGGGTGAGGGACGTGAGGATCTCGCGGTGCCGGTCGACCACGGCGTCGGGCAGCGAGCCCGTCAGCCGCGACAGCTCGGCGGCGTAGACCATGCCCACCGACACTGCCGCGCCGTGCCGCCACTGATAGCGCTCGGCGTGCTCGATCGCGTGCCCCAGCGTGTGCCCGTAGTTGAGGATCTCGCGGAGACCGGCCTCCTTGAAATCGCTGCTCACCACGCGGGCCTTCACCCCGATCGAGAGCTCGATCAGCCGCCGGAACTCGTCGCTGGAGGGATCGGTGGCTCGATCGACGTCGGCTTCGATGATGTCGAGGATCTCGGGCTCCGCGATGAACCCGGCCTTCACCACCTCGGCGAACCCGGCCAGGATCTCGTTGCGCGGCAGGCTGGTGAGCAGGTCGAGGTCGGCCACCACGATGCTCGGCGGGTAGAACGCTCCGACGAGGTTCTTGCCCTCGTTGGTGTTGATGCCCGTCTTGCCGCCCACGGAGGCGTCCACTGCCCCGAGCAGAGTCGTCGGAACCTGCACGAGCGTCACTCCGCGGAGCCAGGTGGCGGCCACGAAGCCGGCGAGGTCGGTGACGGCACCGCCGCCGAAGCCGATCACGGCGTCGGTGCGCGTGAAATCGGCCTGACCCATCACCTGCCAGCAGAAGGCGGCCACCTCGACGCGTTTGCCGGCTTCGGCATCCGGTACCTCGGCGAGCAGCACCTCGTAGCGGCCGAGCAGCTGTTCGCGGAGTTCCGCCGCGAGCACGGCGAGGGTCGGCGGATGCACCACGAGCACCTTCTTGACGCCGGGCCCCAGACCCTCGCCGATGCGGTCGAGCACCCCGCGCCCCACGACGATGTCGTAGGCGGTGTCTCCGGTCACCGGGATGGTGGTGGCGTCGGCGGTCATCGGGCGGTCTCCTCGGTGCTGCTGCTGGAATCGGTGCTGCTGCTGGAATCGGTGCTGCTGGTGAAGTCGGTGCTGCTGGTGGAACGGATGTCGACGGTCGCGCGAGCCCGGGCGTTCGGCCGGGTGCGCGCCCAGTCCGCGATCTCGGCCGCGATCTCCTCGGTGGGCCGGTCGCTGGTATCGACCGTGTGGTCGGCCAGGCGCTCGTAGAGGGCGCGCCGTTTTTCGTAGAGCGCGATCCAGGCGTCGATGTCGGGCACCAGGGGCCGTCTGCCGTTTCCGAGCCGTGCGATCACGGCGTGGGGCTCGACAGTGAGCAGCACCACCGCGTGATCGGCGAGATCGTGCTGCGTGTCCGGGTCGAGCACGGCTCCCCCACCGAACGACACCACCGCGTCGGAGCGGAGCGCCCGCACCACTTCGGCCCGCTCGATCGAGCGGAAATGGGGCTCGCCGTGCGTGGCGAAGATGTCGGGGATCGGCCCGTGCTTCTCGATGATGAGCTTGTCGGTGTCGACGAACGCCACGCCGAGCGTGCGCGCGAGGCGTTTGCCGATGCGCGACTTGCCGGAGGCGGGCGGGCCGATCAGAACGAGCGTCACGGGCGGGCGATGTCGGTTCGGAGGGCCGCGGGGATGGCGGCGAGGTACGAGTCGAGGTTGCGTCGGGTCTCCCCCACCGAGTCGCCGCCGAACTTCTCCAGCACCGCATTGGCGAGCACCAGAGCCGTCATCGCCTCGGCCACCACGCCGGCGGCAGGAACGGCGCAGACATCGGAACGCTGGTGGTGCGCCGCCGCATCCTCTCCGGTCGCCACGTCGATGGTGTGCAGGGCGTGCGGAACGGTCGCGATCGGTTTCATCCCGGCGCGCACGCGCAGCACGGTGCCGGTCGACATGCCGCCCTCGGTGCCTCCCGCGCGATCGGTCGACCGCGTGATCTCGTCGCCCTCGCGGTAGAGCTCGTCGTGCGCGGCCGAGCCGCGGCGACGGGTGGTCTCGAAGCCGTCGCCGACCTCGACCCCCTTGATGGCCTGGATGCCCATGAGGGCGGCGGCCAGCTGCGAGTCGAGCCGGCGGTCCCAGTGCACGTGGGAGCCGAGTCCGGGCGGCAGACCGTAGGCGAGCACCTCCACGACGCCGCCGAGGGTGTCGCCCTCCTTGTGCGCGTCATCGATCTCGGCCACCATGAGCGCGCTGGTCGCGGCATCCCAGCAGCGCACCGGATCGGCGTCGAGCGCGTCGACGTCGCCCGGCCGCGGCAGCGGAGAGCCGTCGGGCACCCGAACCGGGCCGATGGCCAGCGTGTGGCTCACCAATTCGATGCCGAGCTGCTCGAGAAAGGCCTTGGCGATGGCGCCGAGCGCCACGCGGGCCGCCGTCTCGCGGGCGCTCGCGCGCTCGAGGATGGGGCGCGCCTCGTCGAACGCGTACTTCTGCATGCCCACGAGGTCGGCGTGACCCGGGCGCGGGCGCGTGAGCGGGGCGCTGCGGCCCTTGCCGGGCAGCTCCTCGTCGAGCGGCTCGACGCCCATCACCTCGGTCCACTTCGGCCACTCGGTGTTGCCGATGCGCACCGCGACCGGGCTGCCGAGCGTGCGGCCGTGCACGACACCACCGGTCATCGCCAACTCGTCCTGCTCGAACTTCATCCGGGCTCCCCGGCCGTAGCCGAGCTTGCGGCGCGCGAGATCCGCGCGGAGTCGATCGAGGGTAACCGGGATGCCGGACGGGAGTCCTTCGACGATCGCGATGAGTTCTTGACCGTGGGACTCGCCGGCTGTGAGCCAACGAAGCATGATTACGATCTTCCCACAGACGGCACCCCGGTCCGCCCAGCCCGGAACTAGGGCAGCGGCTGCCCGGCGGCGTCGAGGCCCACCGCGTCGAGCATCGCCGCGGTGATGCGCTCTTCGTCGTCGAGCTTCACCACGGGGTCGCCGCGCAGGAAGACCCGGATCTGCGCCACCGCCTGGTGCACGAGCATCGACAGACCCGGCACCGCGAGCCGCCCCTCGGCCTCCCAGAGCCCGCCCAGCTCGCTCGGCCATGGATGGTAGGCCACGTCGAGCAGGGTCGAGGACGCCGGGATGCTCGTGCCGACGAAATTCACCGAGACGCCGACGCCGCCGGGCAGTGTGCTGATCGTGAGGTCGGGTTCGAGCCCGGCGACCGCAGGGTCGTGCAGCGCCGTCACGGTCGAGCTGACACCGGCCGATCGAGCGGCCTCCACGACATCGGCCGCCTTCGCCGGGCTCCGCAGCACGATGTCGACGTGCTCACTGCCCAGCTGGCCGGCCGCGACCACGGCTGACCGGGCGGTCGCTCCCCCACCGATCACCAGGGTGCGCAGCGTGCGCTCCACCCCGGCTCGCAGCAGGGCCTCGCGGATGCCGTGGACATCGGTGTTGAAACCATCGAGCCGGCGCTGACCGTCGTGCTGACTGATCAGCACGGTGTTGACTGCCCCGGTGGCCGATCCGATCGTGTCGATCGAATCGAGGGAACCGAGGATGGTCTCCTTCAACGGCATCGTGAGCGAGAGCCCGCGCCACTCCGGGGTGAGCGCGTCGACGAAGCCGGGGAGCGCGTCCGTCGTCACCTCGTAGGCGTCGTAGCTCCACGGCAGGCCGAGCGCGGCATAGGCCGTGCGGTGCAGCAGCGGCGACCGGGTGTGCGCGATCGGCGAGCCGAGCACGCCGAGTTTCAGCGGGCCGCGCAGCAGGTCGGGCCCGTCGTCGGGAACCGCGACGCTATTGGACATCGGGATGATCCGCCCACCATTGCTGCAGCTGTTCCACCGCGGCGGCGTGCTCGTCGGCGGTCTCCGAGAACACGGTCTCGCCGGTGTCGAGGTTGATCGTCACGAAGTAGAGCCATGGTCCGTCGGCCGGATGCAGCGCCGCATTGATCGCGTCGTCGCCCGGGTTCGAGATCGGCCCGATGGGCAGCCCGGGGTTCGCGTAGGTGTTGTAGAGGTTCGACGCGTCCTCGCGCTCGGCCGAGGTGGTCTCCACCCGGCTGTGACCGGCGCCGTAGGCGACCGTCGCGTCGGACTCCAGGTTCATGCCCTGGTCGAGGCGGTTGGTGAACACCCGCGACACTTTGAACATGTCGTCGACGCTGCCGGCCTCCTTCTGGATGAGGGCGGCCAGAGTCACCACACGGAAGCGGTCGTCGGGAGCCACGCCCGCGGCATCCAGCGACTGGAAGGTGCGCTGCACCATGGTGGTGATCATGTCGGCCGCGGTCTGGCCCGGTTCGAAGGTGTAGGTGGCCGGAAAGAGGAAGCCCTCGATGCTCGGCGCCTGCGCCGGCACGCCGAGTGCCACGTAGTTCGCGCCCGCGGCCTCGAAGTCGGCCAGCGGCAGGCCGGTCACGTCGGCGAGCTCCTGGTAGATGCCCTTCGCGCTCGAGCCCTCGGGGATGGTGACGGTGTAGTCGACCTTGTTGTCGGGGTTCTGCAGAGCGTCGAGCGCCGCCTGGGCGCTCATCTTCTCGGCCAGTTTGAAGGTGCCCGCCTGGAAGACCGGGGCCGGATCCTGCTTCAGCAGCAGGTCGTAGAAGGCCGCCGAGCTCTTCACCACGCCCTGGGCGGCGAGGTTGTCGCCGATGGTCTCGCCGATGTCACCGTCGTTCACCACGAACATCACCTCGCCCGAACCCGTGCCCTCGTAGTCGTCGACCTCTTGTCCGGCGAACAGCGTGGCGACCTGGGCGCCGAACTGGTTGGAGAGGAACACGCCGGCCGCGGTCAGCAGCCCCACGATCACCACGGCGACGATGAGCCGTCTCAGCCAGCGCCGGGGCTTGCGTTCGTGGCCCCGGTCGTCGTAGCCACCGTGTCCGCTTCCGACGCCTCCCGAACTCGAGGCCCGGTGGTGGGCGGGTTGCTCGGCCACGCGCCGCGCGTCGCGCCTCGTGGCGGGCTGCCCGGTGCGCGTGGCGGCGCGCCCGTCCTTCGTCTCCACGGGCGTCTCTGCACGGAAGAACTCGGCGAACGGATGGTTCTCTGGTGGCTGGCGGTCAGTCACTACCTTTTCCTTGACTCGGGTCGACGAGGATGCCGGGCGGCTTTCCCGAGGAACGCTCACTGTCCAGAGCGTGTTGCACGAGTATAACCGCGGCGACCTGATCGATCACGGGACGGGAACTGCGAGTATTCCGGCCGTTGGCGTGCAGGGCGGCCTGCGCAGACACGGTGGTGAGGCGTTCGTCGATCATCCGCACGGGCGGACCCCCGGCCGCGGCCAGCCGCCCGGCGAAGTCGCGGGCGTCTTGCGTGGAGGCGGTCTCGCTCCCGCTCATCGAGAGCGGCAGGCCTACCACGATCTCCATCGCGTCGAGCTCGTCGACGATGGCACGGATGCGCCGGATGTCGGCGTCACCGTCCCCATCCTTCGCGCGGGGCACGGTCTCCACCGGAGTCGCGAGCATCCCGTGCGGGTCGGTGCGCGCCACGCCGATGCGCGCCTTGCCGACGTCGACGCCGATCCGGACTCCTGGACGCATCCGCTATCCGGCCACCGACTGGGTGATCGCGGTGAGTGCGGCGCCGATCGCGGTGACGTCGGTCCCTCCGCCCTGGGCGAGGTCGTCCTTGCCGCCTCCGCCTCCGCCGAGCACACCCGCGGCGAGCTTCGCGAGGGCGCCGGCCTTCGCTCCGGCGGCACGCGCGCCCTCCGTCGTCGCGACGATCACCACGGGCTTGCCGGCGGCGACCGCGGCCAGAGCCACCACGGCCGCTGCGGTTCCGGATGCGGTGAGCGCGTCGCGCACGCCGGTGACGAGCTGGCGCACGTCGTCGGGCGAGCGCAACTCACCGAGGTCTTCGGCCACGAGCGTGAGGTCACCGGCCGGATGAGCGGTGGCGGCCAGCGCGGGGATGCGCGTCGACAGCTGACCTGCCTCGAACGCGGCGATCTTCTTCTCCGCCGCCTTGAGGTTCGCGGTGAGGTCGGCGATGCGCGTGGCGAGCTCGTCGCGCGGAGTCTTGAGCGACGAGGTGAGCTGGGAGACCAGGGCACGCTCGGTGGCGAACTCCCGGAAGGCCTCGATGCCCACGAGGGCTTCGACGCGGCGGTTGGTCGACCCGATCGACGACTCGCCCTGCAGGTTGATCATGCCGATCTGCGCGCTCGACGAGACGTGCGTGCCGGCGCAGAGCTCGCGCGACCAGGGCCCGCCGATGTCGACCATCCGCACGACCTCGCCGTACTTCTCGCCGAACAGGGCCATGGCGCCCATCGAGCGGGCCTCGTCGAGCGGCAGCTCCCGGGTCACCACCTCGAGGTCGTCGCGGATCGCGAGGTTCGCGATCTCCTCGATCTCGGTGCGCGTCTCGAACGAGAGCGGCTGGTTCCAGGAGAAGTCGAGCCGCATGTAGCCGGCCTTGTTGTACGAACCGGCTTGGTGCGCCTGCTCGCCGAGCGTCTGCCGGAGGGCGGCGTGGATGAGGTGCGTGGCCGAGTGCGCCTGGGTTGCGCCGCGACGCCACTGCGGGTCGACGACGCTGCGGGCGAGGTCACCCACGGCGACCTGACCGCTCGTGACTTCTGCGCGGTGGCTGATCAGACCCTTCACGGGCTTCTGCACATCGAGCACGGTGAGTTCGAAGCCATCGCCCACGATGGTGCCGGAGTCGGCCTCCTGGCCACCCGACTCGGCATACAAGCTGGTCTCGGCGAGGATGATCTCGACCTGCTCCCCCGCCACCGCGGAGTTCACCGACACTCCGTCCACGATGAGTCCCAGAACGGGCGCCTCGGCTTCGAGCTCGTCGTAGCCCCGGAACACCGTCTCGCCGAGCGCGCGGAACGGGCTGTAGACCGTGAGGTCGGTGATGCCGAGCTTCTTGGCCTTCGCATCCGCCTTGGCGCGCTGCTTCTGCTCGGCCATCAGCGATTCGAATGCGACGCGGTCGACGGCGAGCCCCGACTCCTCGGCGATCTCGAGGGTGAGGTCGATCGGGAAGCCGTAGGTGTCGTGCAGGAGGAACGCGGTGTCGCCGGGCAGCACGGACGCGCCGCCCGCCTTCGTGCTCGAGACGGCGGTGTCGAGGATGGTCGTGCCGCCCGTGAGCGTGCGAAGGAACGACTCCTCCTCCGCGTACGCGCCGCGCGAGATGCGGTCGAAGTCGGCCGAGACCTCGGGATACGTGGCCTTCATCGCGTCGCGCGAGGCGGTGAGCAGCTCGGGCATGGTGGCCGTGTCGACCCCGAGCAGGCGCATCGACCGCACAGTGCGGCGGAGCAGGCGGCGCAGGATGTAGCCGCGGCCCTCGTTCGACGGGGTCACGCCGTCCGACATCAGCATGAGGGCGCTGCGCACGTGGTCGGCGACCACGCGCATCCGCACGTCGTCGTCGTGCACGGCACCGTACCGACGGCCCGAGATCTCGGCGGCGCGGTCGAGCACCGGGCGCACCTGGTCGATCTCGTAGAGGTTCTCGACGCCCTGCTTCAAGAAGGCCACCCGCTCGAGCCCCATGCCCGTGTCGATGTTCTTGCGGGGCAGTTCGCCCAGGATCTCGAACTCGGTCTTCGAGGTGCCCTCGCCGCGGAGGTACTGCATGAAGACGAGGTTCCAGATCTCGATGTAGCGGTTCTCGTCGGCCACGGGGCCGCCCTCGACGCCGTAGGCGGGCCCACGATCGAAGTAGATCTCCGAGCAGGGGCCGGCGGGGCCGGGCTGGCCGGTCGACCAGTAGTTGTCTTCTTTTCCGCGGCGCTGGATGCGCGCATCCGGGAGCCCGGCCACCCGCTTCCAGATGTCGATGGCCTCGTCGTCGTCTTCATAGACGGTGACCCAGAGGTCGCGCTCGGGAAAACCGAGGCCGCCCTCGCTCTCGGATTTCGTGAGGAGCTCCCAGGCGTAGCCGATGGCACCCTCTTTGAAGTAGTCGCCGAACGAGAAGTTGCCGTTCATCTGGAAGAAGGTGCCGTGCCGCGTGGTCTTGCCCACCTCTTCGATGTCGAGGGTGCGGATGCACTTCTGCACGCTCGTGGCGCGCGGATAGGGCGCGGGCACCAGCCCGGAGAGGTAGGGGATGAACGGCACCATCCCGGCCACCGTGAACAGCAGCGACGGGTCGTCGCTGACCAGGGAGGCGGACGGAACGACCGTGTGCCCCCGATCTCCGAAGAATTCGAGCCAGCGGGAGCGGATGTCAGCGGTGAGCATGTATTCGGGATGTCCTCGGGTCGTGCCGCGACGGCCGGCTCGGATGCGGCCGGCCGCGGCGTCAGGGGTGTTACTTGCCGGAGATGGCGGCGCGCAGTTCAGCCTCGCGCTCGCGGTATCCGTCGATCAGCGAGTCGCTGAACTCTTTCGTCTTCTTGTCGAACTCATTGAAGAATTGCTTGCCGCGAGCGGTCTGGTTGAACTGGTGCGCGACCAGGAATCCGATGCCCACTCCGGCGATCAACCACAGAAACTTCTTCATCGTCGTTCTCCTCGTTCGTGTCGGACGGCCGCAAGAGCCTCCGGCCAGTTTAGTGCTTGGTCTTCGTAGGCTTCTTGGGCCGGCGCGCGGTGCCGTCGGCATCGTCGCCCTTGGCAGCGCGGAAGCTCAGCATCGCGGCCCGCACGGCGGCGCTGAAGCTCGCGAGCTTGATCAACGGGCCGCCGACCGAGGCGGCGAACAGCGACACCAGCGACGAGACGTTGCCGGTCACCTCTTCGACGTTGCGCGTGATCACGTCGACCCGGGCGAGCTGCTTGTTCGCCTCCTGGATGGTGACCGTCGACTCGGAGAGGATGGGGGTGATTCCGTCGCTGACGTCTTTGATCGAGTCGCGGGTCTGGTCGAACACTCCCCCGAGTTTCACCAGGGGGATGGCGATGATGGCAACCAGCACGGCGAACACGCCGGCGGCGATCAGTCCTGCGATGTCTCCACCGGTCATGGTCCAACCCCTCTTCGGATACGGCGCTCGTCAGAAACGCGAAAGCGGGCCACCTGGGGTGACCCGCCTTCTAGTATGTCGTGCTCTGAATCAGCGCGCTGCGTAGTACTCGACGACGAGCTGCACTTCACAGGTCACGGGGACCTCGGCGCGCTTCGGGCGGCGCACGAGGCGGGCCTGCAGCTTGTCGAGCTCGACCTCGAGGTAACCCGGAGTCTTGGGCAGCAGGTCGATGTGACCACCGGCGGCCGCGACCTGGAAGGGCTCGGTGCCCTCCGACTTGGCCTTGACGTGGATGAGCTGACCCGGCTTCACGCGGAACGACGGGCGGTCGACGAGCTGGCCGTCGACCAGGATGTGACGGTGCACGACCATCTGACGGGCCTGAGCCGTGGTGCGAGCGAAGCCGGCGCGGAGGATCAGGGCGTCGAGGCGCATCTCGAGGAGCTCGACCAGGTTCTCACCGGTCAGGCCCTTCGCCTTGCGGGCCTCTTCGAAGGCGATCTTCAGCTGCTTCTCGCGGATGCCGTACTGGGCGCGCAGACGCTGCTTCTCGCGCAGACGGACGGCGTAGTCGCTGTCCTGCTTGCGCTTGGTGCGGCCGTGCTCGCCCGGAGCGTAGGGGCGCTTCTCGAGGTACTTCGCTGCCTTCGGGGTGAGCGGGATGCCCAGGGCCCGGGAGAGGCGGGTCTTGCTGCGCGTACGCGACTTGGTAGCCACTTACGTCCTTTCGTTGGAATCTGAATTAGTCGTTGTGGTGTGCGCCGGAGCGCGCGTCGATGACTGCACCTGTCGCTACTGCGACAATGAATTCAGAGGGGTTGCGCCGGGCGGTTCGGCTAAAGAACGCGATCCCGTCATCAGTGTCGATCGGCAGCCGCTCCGAAATGACGCTGATTAGGCATCGACAAGACTAGCACAGCGGATGCCGCCGATCCGCCTATTTCTGCGGCCCCCGCGTGATGTCCCGGAGCTTCGCGAGCCGGGCCGAGATCTCGCGCTCGTGCCCGTGATCGGTGGGGTCGTAGTACGTCGTGCCGGCCAACTCGTCGGGCAGGTACTGCTGGCGCACCACGCCCAGCTCATCGTCGTGCGGGTACTTGTAGCCCTTGCCGTGCCCGAGCCGCTTGGCGCCCGCGTAGTGGGCGTCGCGCAGGTGCTTGGGCACCCGGCCGAAGTTGCCGGCCTTCACATCGGCGATGGCGGCGTTGATGCCCATGTAGGCGGCGTTCGACTTCGGGGCGGTGGCGAGGTACACCACGGCCTCGGCGAGCGGGATGCGTCCTTCCGGCATCCCGATCATCTGCACGGCCTCGGCGGCCGCCACCGCGATCGGGAGGGCCTGCGGGTCGGCGATGCCGATGTCCTCCGAGGCGAGGATGATGACGCGCCGGGCGATGAACCGCGGGTCTTCGCCCGCTTCGAACATGCGCGCGAGGTAATGTAGCGAAGCGTCGACGTCGGAGCCGCGCACCGACTTGATGAAGGCGCTGATCACGTCGTAGTGCTCGTCGCCATTGCGGTCGTAGCGCAGCAGCGCGCGGTCGACGGACTGCTCGAGCACGGCGCCCGTGATGAGCGGCACCTCGTCGTCTTCGCCCTCGTCGTCGTCGTCACTGTGCTGCTCGGAAACGGCGGCCAGAACCGTGCCGGCTGAGGCCTCGAGGGCCGTGAGCGCACGACGGGCGTCGCCCGACGACATCCGGATGATCGCGGCACGGGCTTCGTCGTCGAGCGCGACTTTGCCGGCCAGACCCCGCGGGTCGGTGACGGCGCGGTCGATCAGGACGCCGAGATCGTCGTCGGTCAGCTGTTCGAGGGTGAGCAGCAGCGAGCGCGAGAGAAGCGGGGAGATGACCGAGAACGAGGGGTTCTCCGTGGTGGCCGCCACCAGGATGACCCAGCCGTTCTCGACGCCCGGGAGCAGCGCATCCTGCTGCGCCTTCGTGAAGCGGTGGATCTCGTCGAGGAAGAGCACGGTGGAGAGGCCGTAGAGGTCGCGGTTGCGGAACGCGTCGTCCATCACCTGCCGAACGTCTTTCACGCCCGCCGTCACCGCGGAGAGCTCGACGAACTTGCGACCGGACGAATGCGCGATGGCCTGGGCCAGCGTGGTCTTGCCCGTGCCGGGAGGACCCCACAGGATGACGGAGACGGAACCGGTGGTTCCCCCGGTGTCGGAGGCCAGATTGACGAGCGGCGAACCGGGGCGCAGGAGGTGTTTTTGACCCGCCACCTCGTCGAGACTGCGGGGCCGCATGCGGACAGCGAGCGGGACTGCTCCGGAGTGGAGTCCCGGTTGCTGATAGGCCATACGTCTAGGGTACTGTGATGGGCCGACAGAGCCCGGCGATCGAAGACCGATGGAGGACCCGTGGCACCCAGCAATCAGGAGCGCGCCGCTCGAGAAGCCCGCACCCGCTTGCGCGATTACCAGGCCCGGCAGACGGCTCACACGGAGCGCACCAAACGACGCGTTCGCGACAACGTCATCGCCGCGGTCGTCGTGGTCGTGGTGATCGCCGGCGTCACCGCCGCCCAGCTGTTCTACTTCAACGGGGGCCCGGGCTCGTCCGTCGCCTCCCCCAGCGCCTCGGCGACGCCGCCGGCCGACGACACCGAAGCCTCGGGCCAGAACACCGGCGACGTGCCGTCGTCGACCCTCGCCGAGGGCCGCGACTGGACAGGCACGCTCACCATCAACGACGTGCCGCTCGGCATCACCCTCGACGGCGCCGCGGCCCCGCAGGCCGTCTCGGCCTTCATCTCCCAGGCCTCCGACGGGTTCTTCACCGGCACCTCCTGCCACCGCCTCACCACGAGCGGCATCTTCGTGCTCCAGTGCGGCGACCCCGAGGGCACCGGCACCGGCGGTCCGGGCTACAGCTACGGCCCGGTCGAGAACGCCCCGGCCGACGACGTCTACCCCGCGGGCACCCTCGCCATGGCCCGCCAGAGCGGCAACGGCTACAGCATGGGCAGCCAGTTCTTCATCGTCTACGACGACAGCACCATCCCCTCGGATGCGGCGGGCGGCTACACCGTGCTCGGCCAGGTGACGAGCGGGCTCGACGCCCTGAAGTCGAGCGTGGTCGCGGCCGGCACGGCCGACGGCTCGGGCGACGGCAAGCCCGCCGCTCCCGCCGTCATCACCAATGTCACAGTTCAATAACCCAGCGCGCCCGGTGCAATAGGCTTGTGGCCGTACTCCAGACATCGTCGACAGGATGGTTCCGTGACCGCTAGTGATCAACACCCGTGGGGGCGTGTGGACGACGATGGATCCGTCTACGTGCTCGAAGCCGACGGTGAGCGACTGGTCGGCCAGTATCCCGATGGTTCGAAAGAGGAGGCCATCGCCTACTTCGAGCGCAAATACTCCGATCTCGCCGGCCAGGTGACCCTGCTCGAGCAGCGCGCCAAGCGCGGTGCTCCCGCCAACGACATCGCCAAGGCGGTCAAGGCCCTGACCGCATCCGTGCAGACCGCGAACGCCGTCGGCGACCTCGCATCGCTGCACACGCGCCTCGAGGCCCTCGCCTCGACCGTGAGCGAGATCACCGAGAAGCAGTCGGCCGAGGCCCAGGCCGAGGTGGCTCAGGCCGTTCTCGACCGCACCGAGATCGTCGTGGAGATCGAGGCGCTCGCCGCTCAAGACCCGGCGAAGGCGCAGTGGAAGGCGGTCACCACCAAGATCGACGAGCTGTTCGCCCGGTGGCAGAAGCACCAGCACGAGGGCCCGCGCCTTCCGCGCAACGAAGCCCAGGAGTTGTGGAAGCGGTTCCGCGAGGCTCGCACCTCGCTGGAGACGCAGCGCAAGTCGTTCTTCGCCGAGCTCGACCAGGTGCACCGGGATGCCCGCAACCGCAAGCAGGAACTCGTCGACCAGGCCGAGGCCCTCGCTCCGCGCGGCGTCGACGGCATCACGGCCTACCGCGACCTGCTCGCCGAATGGAAGGCCACCGGTCGCGCCGGCAAGAAGTACGACGACGCGCTGTGGGACAAGTTCAAGGCGGCCGGCGACGTGCTCTACTCGGCGCGCAGCGAGGTGGTCGCCCGCGACGAGCAGGAGTTCGGCGAGAACCTCACCCAGAAGCTCGCTCTGCTCGACGAGGCAGAGCCACTGCTGAAGGAGACCGACCGCACGCGTGCCCGCGAAGCGCTCATCTCGATCCAGCAGCGCTGGGACGCCATCGGCAAGGTGCCGCGCGATCAGGTCAAGACCGTCGAAGAGCGTCTGCGCAAGGTAGAAGCGGCCGTGCGCAAGCTCGACGAGGACTACTGGAGCCGGAACAACCCCGAGAAGAAGGCCCGCTCGGAGGGCCTCGCCTCGCAGCTCACCGGCGCGATCGAGAAGCTGCAGCGCGAGATCGACGACGCCGCGGCCGCGGGCGACACCAAGAAGGTCGCCGAGTTGCAGGAAGCTCTCGACGCCCGCAAGGTGTGGTTGGACGCCCTGGGTTGAGGTGGCTCGGTCGCTCCTCCACTTCTGGAGCGACCGTCGGATTTGTCCACAGATCGTCCGTGAGCCCCTCGCCGTGAGGATGTGACGGGCATCATCGGTGCATGGCTCCCTCGCTCCCGCTCGTTCTCGACCACACCCAGCTTCCCCTCGCCGAGCTGACCGCCGCGCGGCTCGACGGCGACCTGCGCGATCTCGGCGGCGCGTACTGCTCGGTCGACGTACATCCGTCCGCCGCGCTGCGGGGGTCGGCGCTCGCTCCGCTGGTGCCCGATGGGCTCGTGGTCGAGCGGATGTCGGCAGCCTGGGTACTCGGGGCGACGCCGCGTTTCCCGCGACCCGTGCAGCTGTGCATCCGCTCGTCGCACCGCATCCGCGACGTGCCGTCGATCGACCGGCAGGTGCGGCAGGTCGTGCTCGGAGACCACGAGATCGTGGCCGCCGGACCGGTGTGGGTCACCGATCCGTTCCGCACCGCGGTCGACCTGGTGCGCTGCGACCCCGTATTCGACCGGAGCGTGCTGCTCTGTGTGGTGACTCTCCTGCTCTCGGCGGGAGCATCGACCGCGCGGTGCCGCACGGAGCTGCGTCGGGTGCCGCACCTGCCGCACAAGCAGCGGGCGCTGCGCCGACTCGATGAGGTTGACGAGGTGCTGCGCACTCCCCCGCGCTGAGCTCAGCCGCCTTCAGCCGGCACGAGGAGTGCGGTCAGCCGCCGGAGACGCGATAGACGTCGTAGACGGCGTCGATACGGCGCACCGCGTTGAGCACGCGATCGAGGTGCGTCGTGTCGCCCATCTCGAAGACGAAGCGGCTGATCGCCAGGCGGTCGCTCGAGGTGTTCACCGAGGCCGAGAGGATGTTGACGTGGTGCTCGGAGAGCACGCGCGTGACATCCGACAGCAGCCCCGAGCGGTCGAGGGCTTCGACCTGGATCTGCACCAGGAAGACGCTCTTCGACGACGGCGCCCACTCGACCTCGATCATCCGCTCCGGCTCGTTGAGCAGGGCGGCGACGTTGTGGCAGTCGGCCTGGTGCACCGAGACGCCCGAGCCGCGGGTCACGAAGCCCACGATGTCGTCGCCCGGCACCGGCGTGCAGCACTTCGCGAGTTTCACCAGGATGTCGGGCGCACCGCGCACGAGCACTCCCGAATCGCTGTGCGTGACCCGTGGCCGGTTGCCCACGAAGACGTCGAGGTCCGAATCCTCGCTCTCGACCTCGGTCTGCAGTGAGGCGATGACCTTCTCGATCACCGACTGGGTGGAGATGTGCCCCTCGCCGATGGCCGCGTACAGCCCCGAGACGTTGTCGTAGTGCAACTGCGACGCGACGTCGGCGATGGAGTCCTGACTCATCAGCTTCTGCAACGGCAGATTCTGCTTGCGCATGGCACGGGCGATCGCGTCGCGGCCCTGCTCGATGGCCTCGTCTCGGCGCTCCTTGGTGAACCATTGGCGGATCTTGTTGCGCGCGCGGGGGCTCTGCACGAAGCTGAGCCAGTCCTGCGACGGACCGGAGTCGGGGTTCTTCGAGGTGAAGACCTCCACCACGTCGCCGGAACCGAGCGTCGAGTCGAGCGGCACCAGCCGCCCGTTCACCTTCGCGCCCATCGTGCGGTGCCCGACCTCGGTGTGCACCGCGTAGGCGAAGTCGACCGGGGTGGCGCCGGCCGGAAGCCCGACCACCTTGCCCTTGGGGGTGAACACGTAGACCTCTTTGGCGCCGATCTCGAAGCGCAGCGAGTCGAGGAACTCGCCCGGGTCGACGGTCTCGGCCTGCCAGTCGGAGATACGGGCCAGCCACGCCATGTCGGTGTCCGACGACGAGGCGTTCGAGGTCGCGGCCTTGCCCCCGTTCATCCGCTCCTTGTACTTCCAATGCGCCGCCACGCCGTACTCGGCGCGCTGGTGCATCTCGTGCGTGCGGATCTGGATCTCCACCGGTCGCCCGCCGGGACCGATCACCGTGGTGTGCAGCGACTGGTAGAGGTTGAACTTGGGCGTGGCGATGTAGTCCTTGAACCGCCCCGGGATCGGGTTCCAGCGCGCGTGGATCGAACCGAGCACGGCGTAGCAGTCGCGTACGGTGTTCACGAGCACGCGGATGCCCACGAGGTCGTAGATCTCGTCGAACTCGCGGCCGCGCACGATCATCTTCTGGTAGATCGAGTAGTACTGCTTCGGCCGCCCCGCCACCTTGCCGCGGATCTTGCCGGCCTTGAGGTCCTCGCCCACTGCGTCGATGACCTGCTGCACGTATTCCTCGCGCTGCGGTGTGCGCTGGCGCACCAGGTTCTCGATCTCGACGTAGAGCTTCGGGTAGAGCACCGCGAAGGAGAGGTCTTCGAGCTCCCATTTGATCGACTGGATGCCCAGTCGGTGCGCGAGCGGCGTGTAGATCTCGAGGGTTTCCTTGGCCTTGCGCTGCGCCGACTCCGTGGGCACGAAGCCCCAGGTGCGGGCGTTGTGCAGGCGGTCGCAGAGCTTGATGATGAGCACGCGGATGTCGCGCGACATCGCCACGATCATCTTGCGAACGGTCTCGGCCTGCGCGCTGTCGCCGTATTTCACCTTGTCGAGCTTGGTGACGCCGTCGACCAGCATCGCCACTTCGTCTCCGAAGTCGTGGCGCACCATGTCGAGCGAGTAGTCGGTGTCCTCCACCGTGTCGTGCAGCAGCGCGGCGGCCACGGCCTTCGAGCCGAGACCGAGTTCCGCCAGGATCTGCGCGACGGCCACCGGATGCGTGATGTACGGCTCGCCGCTGCGGCGCTTCTGCCCGTCGTGGGCCTTCTCGGCGGCGGTGTACGCGCGCTCGACGATCGTCAGATCGGCCTTCGGGTGGTTGGCGCGCACCGTGCGGATCAGCGTGTCGACGGCGCCCGCCGGCTGGGCACGCGAGAACAGACGCGGCACCAATCGGCGCAGCGTAGCGGTCGACGTCGCGCTGGTCTCCGTCATGTCAGGCCTCCACCACGATTATCCCCCGCCATCGCGGGCGATGACGACCGTTCGCTTCAGGCGTTGACCTCGGACTTCTCCCGAACGGCCAGAACCCGCGCATCGTGCTTCGTGAACCGCGCTTCGTGCCGGCGAAGATCGACGTAGAGCGGTGCGGCGATGAAGATCGTCGAATACGTTCCCACGACGATACCCACGAGCAGCGCGAGCGAGATGTCGCGCAGGGTGTCGGCACCGAGGATGAAGGCACCGATGAAGAGGATCGACGCCACCGGCAATGCGGCGACCACGGCCGTGTTGATCGATCGCACCAGAGTCTGGTTCACCGCGAGGTTCACCGACTCGGAGAAGGTGTACCGCGATCCGTCGGTGAGCTTCGCCGTATTCTCCCGGATCTTGTCGAACACCACGACGGTGTCGTACAGCGAGTAGCCGAGGATCGTCAGGAAGCCGATGACCGCGGCGGGGGTGATCTCGAAACCGGTGGCCGCGTAGACGCCCGCCGTGATGATGAGGTCGTGCAGCAGGGCGATCATGGCGGCGGCCGACATCTTCCACGTTCGGAAGTAGAGGGCCATCACGATCGCCGCGAGCACGAGGAACACCACCAGGCCCTTGACGGCCTGAGACGTGACATCCGCACCCCAGGAGGCGCCGATGAACGACGCCGCGATCTCGTCGACCGGAACTCCGTAGGCGTCGGCCAGGGCCTGGCGCACCTCGTCGCTCTGCTCGTCGGTCAGCTGGTCGGTCTGAACGCGGATGCCGTCCTGCCCCAGGGCGGAGACGCGCGGGACCGCGTTCGGCTCGACGCTGTCGACAGCGGCCTGCGCCTTGGGCTGGTCGACCTCGGTGACACCGCTGATCACGAACTGCGAACCACCGCGGAACTCGATACCGAAGTTGAAGCCGCCGCGGATGACCGGGATGAGGATCGACGCGATCATCAGTACGATCGCGATCGCGTACCAGATCTTGCGCTGCTTGATGAAGTCGAACGACCGCTCGCCGGTGTAGAGGTCGTTGCCGAACTTGGCGAAACTGGGCATCAGTCGTCCTTCCGATCGTCGGACGTATCGCCGGGTCGTTCCATCGTCAATTGCGCCGCTTTCCGCTCGGCGATCGTCTGCCGGCGCACCGCTTCACGGTTGCTGCCGGTGCGCTTGGGAGCGGAGACGTCGACGGGCTTGCGGAACTCTGCCCGCCCGCGGTAGATCGCGCCGAGCGCCGTCGGATCGAGACCGGTGATCGGCCGCCCGCTCTGGAAGAAGCGGGTCGCGGCCAGCAGCCGGAGGATCGGATGCGTGAACATGATCACGACGATCACGTCGATGATGGTGGTGACACCCAGGGTGAGGGCGAAGCCCTTCACGTTTCCGACGGCCAGTACGTAGAGCACGATCGCCGACAGCAGGTTCACGGCCTTGGCCGCGTAGATCGTGCGCTTCGCGCGCTTCCAGCCCGCCTCGACGGCGCCCCCGAGGGTGCGGCCGTCTCGCAGTTCGTCACGTATTCGTTCGAAGTAGACGATGAACGAGTCGGCCGTGAATCCGATCGCGACGATCAGACCCGCCACACCTGCCAATGACAGACGGAAGTCGATGCGCCACGACATCAGCGCGATGACCAGATAGGTCATGGCACCGGCGATGATGAGCGACGCCACGGTCACGAGGCCGAGCGCGCGGTACTGGATGAGCGAGTAGACGACAACGAGCAGGAGGCCGATGATTCCGGCGATCAGCCCGCTCATCAGCTGGGTCGACCCGAGCGTTGCCGAGATGGTGTCGGAGCTCTGCACCGTGAAGCCGATCGGCAGAGCACCGAACTTCAGCTGGTCGGCCAGGGTCTTCGCCGACTCCTGGGTGAACGAGCCGGAGATCTGCGCACGGCCGTCGGTGAACGCGCCACCGGTGGTCGGCGCGGTGATGACCTTGCCGTCGAGCACGATGGCGAACTGGTTCTGCACGCCGGTGAGGCCGAAGAGCCGGGTCGTGACGTCGGCGAACTCCTTGGTGCCCTTGTCGTTGAAGCTGAGGTCCACGACCCACTGGCCTGTCGACGATCCGTTCTGCGTGGTGGCGACACCGCTGGACGCGTCGGCGATGTCGGCGCCCTCGATCTCGACCGGGCCGAGCGCGTACTTCACCCCGTTGGAGTCGCAGGTCACCAGAGGCTGATCGGCCGGTGCCGGCTCGGGCGACGTGCCGGCGGTGCTGCAGTCGAAGTTGTCGAACTCGCTCTGCAACGCCGGTGTCACCCAGGCGAGGTCGCTGGCGTTGGTGGGACTGGCAGTGGGAGTGGTGGAGAGATTGGGATCGGGCGTCGGCGTCGCGCCGGGGCTCGAGGTGGCGGTGGTGGAGGCGACGTCGGCGAGGAGCACCGGCCGGAACTCGAGCTTTGCCGAGGACTGGATCCGGTTCAGCGTTTCCTTGTCGGGCGTGCCCGGGATGGCGACCACGATGTTGTTCGCGCCCTGGGTGCTGATCTCGGCCTCGGAGACACCGCTCGCGTCGACCCGCTGACGGATGATGGCGACCGCCTGGTCGAGCTGTTCCGTCGTGACCTCGGCTCCGCTTTCGAGCTTTGGCGCCAGGATTACCTGGGTTCCGCCCTCGAGGTCGAGACCGAGTTTCGGAGTCCAGGATGCGCCTCCCCAGAGGACACCCCCCGCGAGCGTCGCTGTGAGCACGCCGAAGATGACGAGGAGCCAGATGAGGGTGCGAGCCGCCATCTTGACCGGGGTAGTTTGTGCCACCAGTTACTCAGCTTTCTGTGCCGCCCGTGCGCCATCGCGGAGAGCGTAGATCAGGAAAGGAAACGAGAGGTTACTCGTCGTCCTTCTTCTCGGTCTTCGAGACGGTGGACTCGCCGGCGGCCGGGGCATCCGCCGTGGTCTCGTCGATCCGCTCGCCGTACGCGGGCGCGCCGTCGTCGCTGTGGTCGATCGACTCCTCGAGGGGGGCGAGCGGCGACGGGGTGACCACGCGGGTCACGGTCTGGCGGTGCACGCGGAGCACGGTGCCGGGAGTCGTCTCCACCAGCACCTGGTTCTCCTCGTCATCCATTTCGAGGATCGTTCCGTAGAGGCCGAAGTTCGTCATGATCTCGGCGCCCACCGCCACCTTGCTCTGCAGCTCCTCGGCCTGCGCCTTGCGCTTGCGGCTGTTGCGGAACATGAAGAACACCAGCACGGCCAGAACGACCAGCATGATGATTGTTAACGGATCGATGGCCATGAAAAAGGCGCCTTCCAGGTGGGTGGGGGTGTTAGCAGGACCTCATCATATAGACGAGTGCTGAAGACCAGCTTGAATTATAGGTCATCCCCGAAGAGGGCGTCCGCATTGCGAGGGATTCCGAAGTGAGCCCAGCCCGCCTTGGTGGCGATGCGGCCGCGCGGCGTGCGCGAGAGCAGGCCGATCCGCACCAGGAACGGCTCCACCACCGCCTCGATCGTCTCGGACTCCTCGCCCACAGACACCGCGAGGGTGTTGAGACCCACGGGGCCGCCGTCGAAGCGTTCCAGGATGATCGACATCACCGCGCGGTCGAGGCGGTCAAGGCCCAGTTCGTCGACGTCGTAGAGCTCGAGCGCGGCACGGACGGCCTCGAGCGAGGCGCCTCGCCCGTCGACCAGGGCGTAGTCGCGCACGCGGCGGAGCAGGCGGTTGGCGATACGCGGGGTGCCACGGGAACGCGATGCGATCTCGCGCAGCGACTCCCGGTCGATCTCGACCGCGAGCAACTGGGCCGCACGGTGGATCACCTGAACGAGTTCCTCGGTCTCGTAGAACTCCAGGTGCGCGGTGAACCCGAAGCGGTCGCGCAGCGGATTCGGCAGCAGACCAGAGCGCGTGGTGGCGCCCACGAGGGTGAACGGCGCAAGGTCGAGCGGGATGCTCGTGGCGCCGGCGCCCTTGCCCACCATGATGTCGATCCGGAAGTCCTCCATCGCGAGGTAGAGCATCTCCTCGGCGGAGCGCGCCATCCGGTGGATCTCGTCGATGAAGAGCACCTCGCCCGGCACGAGCGAAGAGAGAACGGCGGCGAGGTCGCCCGCGTGCTGGATGGCCGGGCCGCTGGTGAGCCGCAGCGGCCGGTTGCTCTCGTGCGCCACGATCATGGCGAGCGTGGTCTTTCCGAGCCCGGGCGGGCCGGCGAGCAGGATGTGGTCGGGCGTGCGCGACTGGATGGCGGCGGCATCGAGCAGCAGCTGCAGCTGGCCGCGCACTTTCCGCTGACCCACGAACTCGGCGAGCGACTTCGGCCGCAGGGCGCCTTCGAACGCGACCTCGGCCTCCGACTCCACCTCGGGGTTCACCAGATCTTCCCCGTCGAAGGCGGTCATCGCGAGCCTCCGGTGTTCTGGGCAGGACCGAGCACGGCGAGAGCGAGCCGCAGCAGCGACTGCACGTTGGCGGCATCGGCGGCGGAGGCCGACTCGAGTGCCTCGTCGACGGCCGAGGTCGCGTTGCGCTCCGGCCAGCCGAGGCCCACCAGGGCGCGTTCGACGTTGTCACGCACCACCCGCGACGGGCTTGCCTTGCCGGCCGCCGATCCGGAATCCTGGGGCGTCGCGGCGATCTTGCCCGCCATCGACACCACGATCAGCTTCGCCGTCTTCGGACCGATCCCGGTCACCCTCCGGAAGGCCGCGTCGTCTTCGCGAGCGACTGCGAGAGCGACCTCGCCCGGCGTCAGCTCGGCCAGCACCCCGAGGGCCGACTTCGGGCCCACACCGGTCACGCCGACCAGCAGCGAGAAGATGTCGAGCGAATCCTGATCCGGGAATCCGAAGAGCGAGAGGCTGTCCTCCCGCACGATCAGCGTGGTCAGCACACTGGTCTCGGCGCCCACCCGCATGGTGAGCGCGTGCCGGGGCGTGACCGCCACGGAGAAGCCCACTCCCCCCACGTCGATCACGGCGTTCCCGCCGGCGACGGAGAGGACGGAGCCGCGCAACGCAGAGATCATCTGGCCAGCCTATGCGCCGCCGGGCAACGGGCCGTGCCTTGCTCGGCGGCGCGCCACGCGAGCTGTGCCGGGGTGAGCACAGACGACGGGTCGACGGATGCGCGGGGCGCGGTGGATCCGCTGGTCGCCCCGGTCACCGCGCTGCCGAGCGGGGTGCGCCACGCGTGGCAGATCGCCAGCGCGAGCGCGTCGGCGGCATCCGCCGGCCGTGGCACGCTCTCGAGCCGCAGCACCTTCGCCACCATCGCGCCGACCTGCTTCTTGTCGGCCTGCCCGTAGCCGGTGATCGCCGCCTTGACCTCGGTGGGCGTGTGCAGGCCGACCGCCAACGAGCGGCGGGCCGCGGCGAGCAACGCGATGCCGCTGACCTGCGCCGTGCCCATCACGGTGCGCACGTTGTGCTGAGCGAACACCCGCTCGACAGCGACGCTGTCGGGCCGGTGCTCGTCGAGCAGTGCTTCGATTCCGGCCGCGATGATGAGCAGCCGCTCCTCGAGCGGCAACTCCGCACCGGTCGTGATGACCGAGACGTGCACGAGGGTCGGCGTGCGGGTGGTCGCCACGTCGACGATGCCCACGCCGCAGCGGGTGAGCCCGGGATCGATGCCCAGAACCCGCAGGGGCTTCACGCGCATCCGTTCACCGCCCCTCGTCGTTCCGGAAAAGCCGTCGGCCGGGCACGCGACCCGGCCGCACGATCAATCGTCTTCTTCGAGCTCGGCCTGCACCTCAGGCGTGATGTCGATGTTCGTGTAGACGTTCTGCACGTCGTCGGACTCCTCGAGTGCGTCGATCAGGCGGAACACCTTGCGCGCCGTCTCGGCATCGGCTTCGACCTGCAGGCTGGCGACGAACTCGACATCGGCCGAGTCGTAGTCGATGCCGGCCTCCTGGAGCGCCGTGCGGGCGGCCACCATGTGCGACGGGTCGGTGAGCACCTCGAACGACTCGGCCCGGTCGGTGACCTCCTCGGCACCGGCGTCGAGCACGGCGAGCAGGATGTCGTCTTCGCTCACGCCCTCGCTGTGGGCCACGGTGATGACGCCCTTGCGGCTGAAGTTGTAGGCGACGCTGCCCGGGTCGGCCATGGTGCCGCCGTTGCGGGTCATCGCGGTGCGCACATCCGCTGCGGCGCGGTTCTTGTTGTCGGTGAGACACTCCACCAGCATCGCGATGCCGTTCGGCCCGTAGGCCTCGTAGATGATGGTCTGGTAGTCGATCGACTCACCGGTGAGGCCGGCGCCGCGCTTGATCGCCCGATCGATGTTGTCGTTGGGAACAGAGGTCTTCTTCGCCTTCTGCACCGCGTCGACCAGGGTCGGGTTGCCCGACAGGTCGGCGCCGCCGATCTTGGCGGCGACCTCGATGTTCTTGATCAGCTTGGCGAACGACTTGGCACGGCGCGAGTCGATGATCGCCTTCTTGTGCTTGGTCGTGGCCCATTTAGAGTGTCCGGACACGAAAATCTCCTTCAGGAATCGATGACAAGTCTACGCGAGCCCGCCGTCAGAGGCTGGAGGACCGCGCGGCGACCTTGTCCAAGAAGTACTGGTGGAACCGGTAGTCGGCCGTCATCTCGGGATGGAAGGAGGTGCCGATCAGATCGCCCTGCTCCACGGCCACGACCGTGCCGTCTTCGAGCGTGGCGAGAGCCGTCGCCTTCGCGCCGAGTTCGGCGACCACGGGCGCGCGGATGAAGACCGCGTGCATCGGCGGCTCCCCCAGCACCGGAACGTCGAGATCGGCCTCGAACGACTCCGTCTGCGCCCCGAAGGCGTTGCGGCGCACCGCGACGTCCAGCCCACCGAAGCTCTGCTGCCCGCGGATGCCGTCGACGATGCGATCGGCGAGCATGATCAGGCCGGCGCAGGTGCCGTAGACCGGAAGCCCGCCTGCGATGCGCTCTTTCAGCGCATCCGCCACTCCGAAGGAGCGAGCAAGCTTGTCCATCACACTGGACTCGCCACCGGGGATGACGAGACCGGAGATCGTCGCGACCTCCTCGGGGCAGCGCACCGTGATGACGTCGGCGCCGAGGCTCCGCAGAACCGCGACGTGCTCTCGGAAGTCGCCCTGCAGGGCGAGCACCCCGACCGGCTGCTGGGGCAAAGAGCCTTTACCAGCCACGCTCGGCGAGACGGTGCGGTGCGGGCACGTCGGCGACGTTGATGCCCACCATCGCCTCGCCCAGGCCACGCGAGACCTCGGCGATGACACTCGGGTCGTCGTAGAAGGTGGTGGCCTTCACGACCGCGGCCGCGCGCTTCTCGGGGTTGCCCGACTTGAAGATGCCGGAGCCCACGAACACGCCGTCGGCGCCGAGCTGCATCATCATCGCCGCGTCGGCCGGGGTGGCCACGCCGCCCGCGGTGAAGAGCACCACCGGCAGCTTGCCGGTCTCGGCGACCTCGACCACCAGGTCGTAGGGGGCCTGCAGTTCCTTGGCGGCGACGTAGAGCTCGTCTTTCGACATCGACGACAGAGCCGCGATCTCCGACTTGATCTTGCGGATGTGCTTCGTGGCCTCGGAGACGTCGCCGGTGCCGGCCTCGCCCTTCGAGCGGATCATCGCCGCACCCTCATTGATACGGCGGAGGGCCTCACCCAGGTTGGTGGCGCCGCAGACGAAAGGAACCGTGAAGTCCCACTTGTCGATGTGGTTCACGTAGTCGGCCGGGCTCAGCACCTCGGACTCGTCGATGTAGTCGACGTTCAGCGCCTGCAGCACCTGGGCCTCGACGAAGTGGCCGATGCGGGCCTTCGCCATCACGGGGATGGAGACCTCCGCGATGATCGCCTCGATCAGGTCGGGGTCGCTCATCCGGGCCACACCGCCCTGAGAACGGATGTCGGCGGGCACGCGCTCGAGGGCCATGACGGCCACCGCGCCGGCATCCTCGGCGATGCGCGCCTGCTCGGCGGTCACGACGTCCATGATGACGCCGCCCTTCAGCATCTCGGCAAGGCCCCGCTTGACGCGGTTGGATCCGAACTCGTGTGTGGTGCTCTCGCTCATCATGTCCTCTCAGAAACTCCGAAGATTCTACCGTGCGACGCTGGGCGGCCCGGCCGCCAATACGCCTTTTCTGGCCTTACTTCGGCCGGCTCAGGCCGCGGGCCAGGCGGCCTGGATCTCGGCGCGCACGTCGCCGAGCAGCTGCGGCAACGCTTTGGTACCGGCGATGATCGGGAAGAAGTTGGAGTCGAGCGCCCAGCGGGGCACGATGTGCTGGTGCAGGTGCCCGGCCACCCCGGCTCCCGCGATCCGGCCCTGATTCATGCCGATGTTGAAGCCGTCGCAGCGCGAGACCGCCGTGAGCACGCGCATGGCCGTCTGCGTGAGGCTGCCGATCTCGGCCACCTCTTCGGGCGTCGCCAGGTCGTACGTCGCCACATGACGGTAGGGGCACACCAGCAGGTGGCCCGAGTTGTAAGGAAAGAGGTTGAGCAGCACGTAGGCGTGTTCGCCGCGCGCGACGATGAGCCCCTCCTCGTCGCTCAGCGTCGGTGCACGATCGAACGGGCACTCGTCGATGTGCGGCTGCTCGCCGCCCTGGATGTAGACCATCCGGTGCGGCGTCCAGAGCCGTTGGAAAGCATCCGGAACCGCGGCGAAGTCGCCGGACTGCTCGACTGCGAAGTCGTCGAACTCGTGCGGACCGTAGTTCGCGCCGGGCGCGTTCCGGCCCGTCTCGAGGCCTTCGCCGTCGCTCATCAGAGCTGACCGGCCGTGGTCACCTGCAGGTGCTTCTCGACACTCGCCACGATCCGCTCGATCGCGTCGTCGACCGGCACGCCGTTCTCCTGCGACCCGTCGCGGAAGCGGAAGCTCACCGAGCCCGCAGCGGAGTCGTCGGCGCCGGCGATGAGCAGGATCGGCACCTTGTCTTTGGTGTGGGTGCGGATCTTCTTCTGCATCCGGTCGGCCGAGTCGTCGAGCTGGGCGCGGATGCCGCGCTTCTTCAGCCGCCGCACGACCTCGGCGAGGTAGTCGGCGTGCTCGTCGGAGATGGGGATGCCCACCACCTGCACAGGGGCGAGCCACACCGGGAAGGCGCCAGCGTAGTGTTCGAGCAAGATGGCGAAGAAGCGCTCGATCGAGCCGAGCAGCGCGCGGTGGATCATGACGGGCTGCTGGCGCGAGCCGTCGGGCGCCGTGTACTCGAGCTCGAACAGCTCGGGCTGGTTGAAGTCGAGCTGCACCGTGGACAGCTGCCAGGTGCGGCCGATCGCGTCCCGCGCCTGCACCGAGATCTTCGGGCCGTAGAACGCCGCTCCCCCGGGATCGGGCACGAGTTCGAGGCCGGAGTCGACGGCCACCTGGCGCAGCGTCTCGGTCGCGTCATCCCACAGCGCGTCGTCGCCGACGGACTTCTCGGGGTCTTTCGTGGAGAGCTCGAGGTAGAAGTCGTCGAGGCCGTAGCCGCGCAGGGTCTCGAGCACGAAGTCGAGCTGGCGGGCCAGCTCGTCCTTCACCTGGTCGGGGGTGACGTAGATGTGCGCGTCGTCCTGCGTCAGGCCCCGCACTCGGGTGAGGCCGGAGAGGGTGCCGCTCTTCTCGTAGCGGTACACGGTGCCGAACTCGGCCAGGCGCAGCGGCAGCTCGCGGTAGCTGCGGCCGCGGGCCCGGAAGATGAGGTTGTGCATCGGGCAGTTCATGGGCTTCAGGTAGTAGTCCTGGCCCTGACGGGTGATGTTGCCCTCGGCGTCGGTCTCCTCGTCGAGGTGCATGGGCGGGAACATGCCGTCCTTGTACCAGGTGAGGTGCTGGCTGGTCTCGAAGAGGTGCTTCTTCGTGATGTGCGGGGTGTTCACGAGTTCGTAGTCGTGCGCGATCAGCTGGCTGCGCAGGTAGTTCTCGATCTCCGCACGGATGATGCCGCCGCGCGGATGGAAGACGGCAAGGCCCGAACCGATCTCGTCGGGGAACGAGAACAGGTCGAGCTCGTTGCCGAGCTTGCGGTGGTCGCGCTTCGCGGCCTCTTCGATGCGGGTCTGATAGGCGCGCAGCTCGTCTTTGGTGGGCCAGGCGGTGCCGTAGAGGCGCTGCAGCTGCTTGTTCTTCTCCGAACCACGCCAATAGGCGGCGGCGAGGCGGGTGAGCGCGAAGCCGTTGCCGATCATGCGGGTGCTCGGCAGATGCGGGCCGCGACAGAGGTCTTTCCAGAGCGTCTCGCCGGTCTTCGGGTCGACGTTGTCGTAGATGGTGAGTTCGGCGCCGCCGACCTCGACCGACTCGTTGTCGGCGTTCAGCTCGGCATCGCCGTCGCTGCCGCCCTTGAGGCCGATGAGTTCGAGCTTGTAGGGCTCGTGCGCCAGTTCGGCGCGCGCCTCGTCTTCGGTCACCACGCGACGCACGAAGCGCTGTCCCTGGCGGATGATGCGCTCCATGCCCTTCTCGATGGCCTTGAGGTCGTCGGGGGTGAAGGGCTCGGCCACGTCGAAGTCGTAATAGAAGCCGTCGGTGATCGGCGGCCCGATGCCGAGCTTGGCCTCGGGATTGATCTGCTGCACCGCTTGCGCGGCGACGTGCGCGGCCGAGTGCCGGAGGATGGCCAGCCCATCGGGGCTGTCGATCGTGACGGGCTCGACGGTGTCGGCGTCGGTCACCGTGGTGGCCAGGTCTTTCAGTTCACCGTTGACGCGCATGGCCACGACGGCCCGGTCAGTGAAGAGATCAAATCCTGTTGCCACGGGTGAGGTGCTCCTGTTTCCGTCGAATCGAACCCACCAATCCTATCGACGTGGCGGCCCGGATCAGACCGGCGGGCGCTCGCCCTGAACCTGGAGACGGTGGGTCGCGTCCAGCGAGGCGATGTCGACGAAACCCGGGGTGCCGACGACCGTGCTCGGCGGGGCATCGACGCGCGCGAATCCGCTGCTCGACGTGGTGGCCGAGAACACCTGGCCGGTCTCGACCACGGTCCAGGTGACCTGCACGCCCGCCACGGGCGTGTTGTCGGCCCGGGTGCGGATGTAGGCCTCGAGCACGAAATTGCCGCCCGTCCAGCCCGCGTACGACTGGTAGACGATGTTCGTGCTCGTCTCGTTGCTCGCTGCGGCAGTCGGCGTCGCGACGGCTAACGCGACCACCGGAACGCTCCAGGCGCCGATCTTGAGCGCCGTGCGGCGCGACGGGAGTTCGGTCGTCTCGTTGATCTCCATGTGTCGAACTTAGCGGAAGATCCCCCGTTCGGGTGACTCGTTCGATGAACCCGGCCGACCGCCGCGGGTCAGCCGGCGGCGCGTCGGGCGGCTTTCCGTTCGGCCGCCTTCGCTTTCGCCGCCGCGTAGGTCTTCTTGGCGGCCGCATTCGCCTTGGTGCTGACCTTCTTCGCCGACTCGAACTCGGTTCCGAGCAGAGCCAGCCCGCCGATGGCGATCAGGGCGCCGGGGCCGGGCAACGGGATCATCACGGCGCCGAGGGCGACGGTGCCGGCGCCCGCCACACCCACACCGGTGCGGTACACCCGGTTCGCCGTGGGATGGCGGCGGATCAAGGCCCGCGTACGCGCCGCCGGCCCGGGCAGGCGTCCGCCGGCGGTCTGGTCGTCGGCTGGTGTGGCTTCCATGCTCCGACCGTAGGGCGGTTTACTGGGATATGGCCGAAATCGCGACGATCACGGTGGTGCCGGCGAACGAGGCGAGCCCGGAAGAGCTCGACGCCGTGTTCGGACAGCGGGGCGAGCCGGCGCGCTGCCGCTGCCAGTGGTTCACATACCGCGACTCGGAGTGGCGCGACGTGCCGCTCGAGGAGCGCGCTACGCGCTTGCGTTCACAGAGCGGATGCGGGCATCCGTCGGCCTCATCGACCAGCGGACTCGTGGCGTACCTCGACGGTGAACCCGCCGGGTGGTGCGCCGTGGAGCCACGCACGGCGTATCGCCGGCTGCTCCGGAAGCGCGTGCCCTGGGCCGGGCGCGACGAGGACAAGAGCGACGACGGCGTCTGGGCGGTGACCTGTTTCGTGGTGCGCACCGGCTTCCGGCGGCGCGGAGTGAGCCGGGCGCTCGCTGCGGCGACGCCGGGGTTCGCCCGCTCGCGAGGCGCACGGGCTCTCGAGGGGTATCCGATGGTGGTGGCGGAGGGCGCCGAGATCACCTGGGGCGAGCTGTACGTCGGCACCGTCTCGATCTTCGCCGCGGCGGGATTCACCGAGGTCACGGCTCCCACTCCGCGTCGCCGCGTCTACCGCATCGACTTCTGAGCGCGACGGGCCTCGTGGGTCCTGGTTCCCCAAGACAAAAGGCCCCGGAACACATCCGGAGCCTTCAGGTGGTGGGCGATACTGGGATCGAACCAGCACGAATCGCTGAGGGCGAAAGCACCGCTTTCGACGCGATTCGTGGGTCCTGGTTCCCCAAGACGAAAGGCCCCGGAACATATCCGGAGCCTTCAGGTGGTGGGCGATACTGGGATCGAACCAGTGACCTCTTCCGTGTCAGGGAAGCGCGCTACCGCTGCGCCAATCGCCCATTGGAGTGTTATCCCCTGCGGTGTTGTGAGTGGAGGTGGCGACGGGATTTGAACCCGTGTGGACGGCTTTGCAGGCCGCTGCCTCGCCTCTCGGCCACGCCACCCAGTTCGTGCTTTCGTGTAAACCGCGGGGGTTGCCACAAACGAGTAACTTCACTCGAGCGGATGACGAGATTCGAACTCGCGACCCTAACCTTGGCAAGGTTATGCGCTACCACTGCGCCACATCCGCATTCGCTCGCATTTCTGCGTGCGGATGAGACTCTATCCGACTCGCTCGACGATTGCCAAACCAGGACACGCCGACGACGTGAATTCACCGGGAACGCGGCGTGTCACACCCAGAAGAACACGTTGTAGAAGAAAGCGCTCGGGTCGCCGAGCACGGCGGTGGCGATCGCCGCGGCCAGCAACCGCACCAGGAAGAGCACGAGGTCGACGTAGGCGAGCACCAGCGCCCCGACAGCCATCCCGCGGCCGACCCGGGCGCCTTTCGCGGTCGAGCCGACGGCCAGATGCCCGAGCACGACGGCCGGCACGATCAGTAGCAGGCCGAAGAACGAGGCGACCCCGAGGCTCGAGATCACGCCGTCGGGCGTGTCGGTGACCGCGGCCGCGCCGAGCTTCGCGACGATCGTGCCGCCGAAGACGACCACGCCGAGCACGAGCGAGATGACGGCCGTGACCGGCCGTTTGTCGCCGGGTCGAACGGGCCCCGGATAGGGCGCGAAACCGGGAGGATACGGCGAATACGGAGTGCTCATTTCTGAACTCTAGAACCTCGCCGACCCGGTGTGCACCCAAGAGCTTCCCGCGTCCGCTACTATCGATAACTGTCCCAGGGCGATTGGCGCAGTTGGTAGCGCGCTTCCTTCACACGGAAGAGGTCATCGGTTCGAGTCCGGTATCGCCCACGCGTAATTGAAAGGGTCCCCGCGAGCGGGGGCCCTTCGTCGTTGATGGCCGGAGACCGCACACGGCACCCTTCGGCGCCCACGACGTGAGAGAGAACGCCGGACCCTCGGCGCCGAGGCTGGTGGCCACGCAGGGAACGCCGGGTACTCTCTGGAGATGATTCGCGAGTTCTTCGGAGGGGTCGCCCTGCTCGGGCGCGGGCTCGGGCTGTGGGCGACGCGACCGAAGCTCATGCTCCTGGGCGCTCTGCCGGCCCTGATCGTCGCCGTCGTCTACCTGGCCGGGATCGTGGTGCTCGCGGTCTTCTCCCCCGACCTCGCCGCCTGGGCGACGCCCTTCGCCGAGGGGTGGACAGAACCCTGGCGAACCATCACCCGGGTATCGGCGGCCATCGCCCTGGTCGGCGTCGGCATCCTGCTCGTCGTCTTCACCTTCACCGCCATCACGCTCGCGGTCGGAGATCCGTTCTATGAGCGCATCTGGCGCGAGACCGAGCTCACCCTCGGAAACGCTCCCGCGGAGCCCGCAGGACGCTTCTGGCGACTCCTGGCGCGCGGTGTCGGCGCCGGGCTGCGCATCCTCGCCCTCACGATCCTGATCGGGCTGCTGCTGTTCGTCGTCGGTCTCGTTCCCGTGGCCGGCCAGATCGCGGTGCCGGTGCTCGCCGCGCTCTTCGGCGGCTGGGTGCTCGCCCTGGAGCTCACCGGGTTCGCCTTCGACGCGCGTGAGCTGCGTCTGCGCGACCGGCGACGGATGCTCGGCGCCCGGCGCGCCCGCACCCTCGGCTTCGGCGTGGCCACCTACCTGCTCTTCCTCATCCCACTCGGCGCGGTGTTCGCGATGCCGGCGGCTGTCGCGGGCGCCACGGCGCTGGCTCGGAGCGCGATCGGAGACCACGACGCAGCCTTGGCGCACACGGAAGCGGGGCGCCATCCCGAAGGATGACGCCCCGCTGACGGTTGTGCCGAGGATCAGACGGCTTCGAGCACGTAGCCTTCTTCGCCGTGAACCGTGGTGTCCACGCCGGCGACCTCGTCCTCGTTCTTGATGCGGAAGCCCATCGTCTTCTGGATGATCCAGCCGATGATGAACGCCATCACGAAGGAGTAGACCATCACGACCACGGCCGCCACGAACTGCTTCAGCAGCTGCTCTCCCGAACCGGTGTCGAGCAGGCCGATGCCGGCACCGAAGATGCCGATGTAGAGCGTTCCGATCAGACCACCGACGAGGTGGATGCCCACCACGTCGAGCGAGTCGTCGAAGCCGAGCTTGAACTTGAGCTCGATGGCCAGGGCGCAGACCGCACCGGCGAGGATGCCGAGCACGATCGCCCAGCCCGGGGTGAGGATGTTACACGCCGGGGTGATGGCGACCAGGCCTGCGACGGCACCCGACGCGGCACCGATCGAGGTGGGCTTGCCGTCCTTGATCTTCTCGACGATCAGCCAGCCGATGATGGCAGCGGCGGGAGCGGCGAGGGTGTTGATCCAGGCGATGGCGGCGACGCCGTCGACAGCGGCCTCGGAACCGGCGTTGAAGCCGAACCAGCCGAACCACAGCAGCGAAGCGCCGAGCAGCGTCAGCGGAACGTTGTGCGGCTTCTGGATGCCCTTCTGGAATCCGACGCGCTTGCCGAGCACCAGGGCCAGGGCGAGAGCTGCGGCACCGGCGTTGATGTGAACCGCGGTTCCACCGGCGAAGTCGTTGACGCCCCAGACCGGAGCCCAGCCCTCAGCCAGGTTGAAGACCATGAAGGCGACCGGGAAGTAGACCACGGTGACCCAGATGCCGGCGAACAGCATCCACGCGCCGAACTTCGCGCGATCGGCGATCGCACCGGAGATCAGGGCGACGGTGATGATGGCGAAGGTCGCCTGGAATCCGGCGAACGCGAGTCCGGCCAGATCCGGGTCCATCGCTCCGCCCTCGCCGATGCCGAGGAGGCTGCCGAGGCCGATCGAACCGTCGAAGGGGTTTCCGACGATGCCGGGGATGAGCGGAGTACCGAATGCGAGTCCGTACCCGTACAGCACCCAGAGGACGCCGACGAGGCCCATTGCTCCGAAGCTCATCATCATCATGGAGATGACCGATTTCGCTTTGACCATGCCGCCGTAGAAGAACGCGACGCCGGGGGTCATCAGGAGCACGAGGGCGGCTGCAACGAGCAACCACAGTGAGTTCAGGTTGCCGGTTACTTCTTCCATATGAATGGTTACCTCTCTAGAACGTGCTGGCGGGTAAGTCTGAAATTGCTGTGTTGGTCACGGCTAGCACGGGGCCGTAGGCGCAATTGCAGGCAAGGGGCAGTCTGCCCAAGAGAGGTTTCGCGGGGCGACGTACTTTGTGTACGTCGTGTTACACGGTGAGCGCGTTTGTAAACATCGTGTTTCGGCCGGCGGAGAATCCGTCGGGAACCGCCACCCCCGTCCGAGGGGGCGGCAGTCAGGGGTCAGAGGGTCGCGGAAGCGATCATCCGCGACACCGCACGCAGGTATTTCTTGCGGTATCCGCCGTTCAGCATGTCACCGGCGAACACCTCGTCGAGCGGCGTGCCCGAGGCGAGGATGCGGATCTGCGCGTCGTACACGCGGTCGATGAAGGCCACGAAACGGAGCGCATCCGTCTGGTTGGCGAAGGGCGTGACGCCGCTCAGCGCGATCACGTCGAGCCCGTCGACCATCTTGACGTAGCGGGACGGATGGATCGTGCCGAGGTGGTGGACCAGCTGATCGAACTCGTCGCTCGTGATGCGCTCCCCCGCTGCGGCCCGCGCCTCCACGGCCTCCGCGAGTTCGCCGTCGGTCGCGAAGGCGACGGCGTGACCCTCGACGTCGCGGCGACGATAGTCGAGACCGTCGATGCGCACGATGTCGAATCGATCGGCGATGGCCTGGATCTCGCGCAGGAAGTCGCTCGCGGCGAACCGCCCTTCGCCGAGGGCGTTCGGCGGCGTGTTGGAGGTCGCGGCCAGGCGCGTGCCCTTCGCGACGAGCTCACCGAGGAACCGGGTCATCAGCATCGTGTCACCCGGGTCGTCGAGCTCGAACTCGTCGATGGCGATGAACTTCGCGCCGGCGAACAGCTGCACGGCGTTGGCGTACCCGAGCGCGCCGATGAGAGCGGTGTACTCGATGAAGGTACCGAAGTACTTCGGGCCGGGCGCGGCGTGCCAGAGCGCGGCCAGCAGGTGCGTCTTGCCCACGCCGAACCCGCCGTCGAGGTAGATGCCGGGCTTCGCCGCCGGCGTCTTCTTGCCGCGACCGAAGAACCCTCCGGCCTTGGCGGGCTTCCACCCCTCCGCGAAGTGCCGGATCTTGGCGAGAGCCTCACCCTGCGACGGGTAGTCGCGATCGGGGCGGTAGTTCTCGAACGACGCCGTGTCGAACTGGCGCGGGGGCACGAGGGTGCCGGCCAGTTCGGTGCCGGAGATCGATGGGGAGCGCTCGGTCAAGCGCGGGGCGACAGCCTGCCGCTCACCTGTCATCTGCTGATCCTGTTGTGTGTCGAGATGTGACCCGCGATGTGCAGCGGGGAGTCGGGAAGACTTAGATTCTTCTGGGGTTGTACCTACCCTAACTGGAGGTTGTGAAATGACTGTCGAGACCGATCCCGCCGAGAAGTTCGCCGGATACGCCCACCCCGAACGCCTGGTGTCGGGCGACTGGCTCGAAGCCCATCTGGGTGAACCCGGCCTCGTGGTCGTCGAGAGCGACGAAGACGTGCTGCTCTACGAGACCGGGCACATCCCCGGTTCGGTGAAGATCGACTGGCACACCGACCTCAACGACCCGGTCGAACGTGACTACGTCGACGGCGCCGGCTTCGCCGCCCTGCTCGGCGGCAAGGGGATCTCGCGCGACGACACCGTGGTGATCTACGGCGACAAGAACAACTGGTGGGCGGCCTACGCGCTCTGGGTGTTCACCCTCTTCGGTCACGAGGACGTGCGTCTGCTCGACGGCGGTCGCGACAAGTGGATCGCCGAGGGCCGACCGATCACGACCGATCGCCCGGCGCCGGCACCGGTCGACTATCCGGTCGTCGAACGCCGCGACGAGGAGATCCGCGCGTTCAAGGACGACGTGCTCGCCCACCTCGGCCACCCCCTGATCGACGTGCGCTCCCCCGAGGAGTACAGCGGAGAGCGCACCACGGCGCCCGCCTACCCCGAGGAGGGCGCGCTCCGCGCCGGCCACATCCCGAGCGCGGCGAACGTGCCGTGGGCCCGCGCGGCCGCCGAAGACGGCACCTTCAAGCCGGTCGTCGAGCTGGACGCGATCTACCGCGGCGAGGCGGGTCTCGTCGACGGCGAACCCGTGATCGCCTACTGCCGCATCGGCGAGCGGTCGAGCCACACCTGGTTCGTGCTCACTCACCTGCTGGGCTTCGAGAACGTGCGCAACTACGACGGCTCCTGGACCGAGTGGGGCAGCACGGTGCGCGTGCCGATCGTTCGCGGAGCCGAGCGCGGCGAGGTACCCGCGGCACGGTAGTCCGAACGCGAGGGATACTGGAAGGGATGACCGAGTCAACTCTTCCCGCGTCGCTGGCCGAGATCCGCGACGACTTCCTCGCGCTCGAGCAGCGCGACCGCCTCGAGATGCTCCTGGAGTTCTCGAACGAGCTTCCGGAGCTCCCGGCGCGCTACCAGGAGCATCCGGACCTCTTCGAGCGCGTCGTGGAGTGCCAGTCGCCGGTGTTCATCTTCGTGGAGGTGACCGACGGCGTGGTTCACCTGTTCGCGACCGCGCCGAAGGAATCACCCACGACGCGCGGCTTCGCGTCGATCCTCGTGCAGGGCATCGACGGGCTCCCGGTCGACGAGGTGCTCGGCATCCCCGACGACTTCCCGAACACGATCGGGCTCACCGAGGCGGTGTCGCCGCTGCGCATCCGCGGCATGACGGCCATGCTCGGCCGCACCAAACGCCAGATCCGCGAGCGTCTCGCCGCCTGATCGTTCGAAACCGCAAACGTCGCGGCATCCGCGGCGTATGACGCGCCTGGCGGCACGACGTTTGCGGTTTCGAACGGTCAGAGCGCGTTGGCCGCGAGCCAGCCGTCGATCGCGGTGGTCCACTTGGCGCGATCGTAGTTCCAGAGCTTGGTGTGGCGCGCCACCGAGAACGGCACGAACGTCACCAGGTCGGGGCGCGCCTCGGCGAGCTTGCGCGACCCGGTCGAGGGCACGTATCCGTCGTCGTCGGAGTGCAGGATGAGCACGGGCACGTCGACCTCGTCGGAGCGCTTCACGAAGTCGAGCCGGTCGAGGTCGAGCGGCTGGTCCTGCCCCGTCACCACGCGGCCCCACGGATGCGTGACGGTGGCGAACGCCGCATCGCCCACGAGCTCGGGCGCGTGCCGGGCGCGACCGTGGTAGCGCAGCACGTCGCGCCAGTCGACCGCCGGCGACTCGAGCGCGATGGCCCGGATGCGGTCGCGGTGCACCGCGCGCCCCATCGCCTGCAGGGCGATCGCGCCGCCCATCGACCAGCCCATCAGCACGATGTCGGTGGCGCCGTGATCGACGGCGTAGGTGATGGCGGCGTCGAGGTCCTGCCACTCGGTGTCGCCGAGGGCGTACCGGCCGTCGGAGGAACGGGGAGCCTCTCCGTCGTTGCGGTAGGAGATGCTCAGCGTGTTGTAACCGCGCTCGCGGAAGACGGGGATGGCGCGGATGGTCTCACCCCGCCGCACTCCCCGCCCGTGCACCTGGATCACCCACTTCGACCGTGACCCGTCGACGCTCGGCACGAACCACGCCGGCGCCGGCCCGACCGAGGTGAACACCTCGACCTCGTCGACGGGCACGTCGAGTTCGCGGGGGTGGATGTAGTACCACCCGCTGATGCGCCCGTTACGTGCTCGCCCGAGGTCGCCGTAGTCGACCTGGATGACCGAGCGCACCACGATGCCGTCGGAGACGCTCAGCACCTCGCCGAGCCGGGCGTGGCCGGTGTCGCCGGAGAACCGCAGGCTGTAAAGACCAGGCAGGATCGAGTCGGCGCTGACCGAGAGCGCCACGGTGCCGTACTCCTCGTCGTAACCGAGGATGCGCACGTCGTCGACCGGGAGCGAGGGGATGACGATGGCGCGCGACATCAGCGCGGTGAGCACCGCGCCGCCCGCCGCGGCGAGCGTGGCGACGGTGCCCGCGGCCAGCGCGACGACGGCCCAGGCAGGAACGCGGGCCGGTTCGGATGCTCTCGGACTCACGTTTCCCGTCCCTCCACGTTTCCATCCGGCGTGCCTTCGCCCGCCGGAACGTAAAGAACTCTAGTCTGCAGACGTGGCCGATTCCCCCTTCACGCCGGACGTCCCGGCGGCCTTCGGCGCAGCGCTCGACTCGCTGCGCCGGGCCGACACGCGCGCCGAGCTCGTGGTGCACGAGATCCCCGCCCCGGCGAACCTCGCTCCGCACGCCGTGGCTCTCGCCGCCGATGTCACGCCCGCGCGGCACGGCGCCGACTCGGAACTGGGCACCGGACGCTTCATCCTGCTCTACGACGAGGATCGGCCGGAGGCCTGGGGAGGCGAGTTCCGGGTGGTCTGCTTCGCGCAGGCTCCGCTGGAGACCGAGATCGGCCTCGACCCCTTCCTCGCCGACGTCGCCTGGTCGTGGCTGGTCGACGCATTGGATGCTCGTGGTGCCAACTACACGAGCGCCTCCGGCACCGCGACCAAGATCATCTCGACCGGTTTCGGCGAGCTGTCGAGCCAGGGTGATGGCGCTCAGATCGAGTTGCGGGCATCCTGGACCCCTACAGACCACAACCTCCAGGCCCATGTCGAGGGCTGGAGCGAACTCCTCTGCATGCTGGCCGGTCTGCCACCCGTCGTCGATGGCGTGACGATGTTGCAGACCAGGCGAGCCAAACGTGAGTGAAGAAGAACTGATCGAAGTACCAGAACGCACCGTGATCAGCACGGTCGACGAATTCCACGACGCGGTCGAGGCACTGGCCCTCGGCACGGGCCCGGTGGCGGTCGACGCCGAACGGGCCAGCGGTTTCCGCTACTCCCAACGGGCCTACCTCATCCAGCTCTACCGGCGCGGCTCCGGCACCTTCCTCATCGACCCTCCGGCGATCGAGGAGTTCGCTCCTCTGCAGTCGGTGATCGGCGACGTGGAATGGGTGCTGCACGCCGCCAGCCAAGACCTGCCCTGCCTCCGCGAGGTGGGCCTTGATCCCCGCACCGTCTTCGACACCGAACTCGCCGCCCGGCTGCTCGGCATCCCCCGGGTCGGTCTCGGCACCGTGGTGGAGGAACTGCTCGGCGTGCACCTCGCCAAGGAGCACTCCGCCGCCGACTGGTCGACCCGGCCGCTGCCCGCCTCCTGGCTCGAGTACGCCGCTCTCGACGTGGAGCTTCTGATCGATCTGCGCGACTCGATGGCCGTGCTGCTGAAGGAGCAGGGCAAGCTCGAGATCGCGGCGCAGGAGTTCGCCGCCGTGGTGGCGAAGGAGGAGAAGGCGCCGCTCGCCGAGCCCTGGCGCCGACTGAGCGGCATCCACGCTCTCCGCGCCGACCGGCATCTGGCGGCGGCCCGCGAACTCTGGCTGGCGCGCGACGAACTCGCCCGCGAGAGCGACACGGCGCCGGGTCGCCTGGTTCCGGATTCCTCGCTTCTGGTGGCCGCACGTGCCTTGCCGGCTTCGCGCCGCGAACTCGCGGCGCTCAAGCAGTTCTCCGGCCGCGCCAGCCGATCCGAACTGGACCGCTGGTGGGCCGCCATCGAACGCGCCCTCACCACCGACGACATCCCGGTGCAGAAGCGGGCCACCGACACCCTGCCGCCCCCTCGCAGCTGGTCGGACAAGAATCCCGAGGCGGATGCCCGACTGAAGGCCGCGCGGGCCGCGCTCAGCGCCGTCTCGGCCGAGCACGACATCCCGCTCGAGAACCTGCTCACCCCTGACTTCCTGCGGCGGATCGCGTGGAACGCGCCCGATCCGCTGACGATCGAGAGCGTCTCCGACGGTCTTCGCGAGCTGGGCGCACGGCCCTGGCAGATTGAACTGACTGCACAGCCGATCCTGCAGGCCTTTGTAGATCCCCACCAAAGCCCCGAGAACCCGGTGGAAGTCGATTCGTAGGAAGAATCAATCGATTCCAGTCGTGGAATGGGCGGTTCTAGACTCGAACCCGATCCAATCCCAGGAGGCATAGTGGCCGAAAGATCTGAAGTCGTTTTCGTCGACGGTGTACGCACCCCGTTCGGGCGTGCGGGCGAAAAGGGCATGTACTGGCAGACGCGAGCAGACGATCTGGTCGTCAAGGCGATCATCGGATTACTCGAACGCAACCCGAAGGTGCCGAAAGACCTGATCGACGACGTGGCGATCGCCGCCACGACGCAGCAGGGTGACCAGGGTCTGACCCTCGGCCGCACGGCGGCCCTGCTCTCGGGTCTGCCGCTCTCTGTGCCGGGCTACGCGATCGACCGGATGTGCGCGGGGGCGATGACGAGCGTCACCACCACCGCGGGCGCCATCGCCTTCGGTGCCTACGATCTCGCGATCGCGGGCGGCGTGGAGCACATGGGCCGGCATCCGATGGGCTTCAACGCCGATCCCAACCCGCGCTTCCTGGCCGAGAAGCTGGTGAGCGCGGAGGCGCTCAACATGGGCAACACGGCCGAGCGCATCCACGACCGCTTCCCGCAACTCACCAAGGAGCGCTCCGACCGTTACGCGATGCGCAGCCAGCAGAAGGTCGCCGCGGCCTATGAGGCGGGCAAGATCCAGCCCGACCTCATCCCGGTGGCCACCAAGAGCGCCGAGGGCTGGGGGCTCGCCACCCGCGACGAGGCGCCGCGCCCCGAGACGACGATGGAGGGCCTCGCCGGTCTCCGCACCCCGTTCCGGCCGCACGGCCGGGTGACGGCCGGAAACTCCTCGGGACTGAACGACGGCGCCACCGCGTCGCTCATCGCGAGCGAGTCGATGGCGAAGGAACTCGGTCTCTCGATCAAGATGCGGCTCGTCTCCTTCGCCTTCGCGGGCGTGGAGCCGGAGATCATGGGCATCGGCCCGGTGCCCTCCACGGAGAAGGCACTGCGCAAGGCCGGCCTGTCGATCGACGACATCGGCCTGTTCGAACTGAACGAGGCCTTCGCGGTGCAGGTGCTGTCGTTCCTCGACCATTTCGGCATCGACGACGACGACCCCCGGGTGAACGAATACGGCGGCGCGATCGCCATCGGCCACCCGCTCGCCTCCTCGGGCGTGCGGCTCATGATCCAGCTCGCGCGGCAGTTCGAGGAGCACCCGGAGGTGCGCTACGGCGTCACCGCGATGTGCATCGGCCTCGGGCAGGGCGGCACGGTCATCTGGGAGAACCCGAACTGGAACAAGAAGGCAAGCAAGAAGGCGGCACGATGACCGACTACTCCACCATCGATTTCAGCGGATTGGAGGAGTTGTCGGCCGACGAGGTCGTGACGCACTCCTACGTGCGTGACATCCCCCTGCCGAGCGGCAAGACGCTCGCCCTCATCACGCTCGACAACGGGCGCGACCACACCCGGCCGAACACGCTGGGCCCGGTCACGCTGACCGAGTACGGAGCGACACTGGATGCGCTGACCGCCCGGGCGGCGGCCGGCGAGATCGACGCCGTGGCCGTCACCGGCAAGCCGTATATCCTGGCGGCCGGCGCCGACCTCAGCAAGGTGGGCGAGATCCCGAGCAAAGAGGTCGCCAAGAAGATGGCCCAGCTCGGCCACTTCGTGTTCGGCAAGATGAAGAAGGTGGGTGTGCCCTCCTTCGCCTTCGTCAACGGCCTCGCTCTCGGCGGCGGTGTGGAGGTCGCTCTCGCGGCCGACTACCGCACCATCGACTCCTCGACCCCCGCACTCGCGCTGCCCGAGGTCTTCCTCGGCATCATCCCGGGTTGGGGCGGCGCCTACCTGCTGCCGAACCTCATCGGCATCGAGAACGCCCTGAAGATCGTGATCGAGAACCCGCTGAAGAACAACCGCATGCTGAAGGGCCAGGAGGCGTTCGACCTCGGCATCGCCGACGCCATCTTCGGGCCGGCGAACTACCTCGAAGACTCGCTCGTCTGGGCCGACGGCGTGCTCACCGGCCGCATCAAGGTGAAGCGGCCGAACGAGCCCGGCAAGATCGAGCGGATGGTGAAGTGGGATGTCGCGATCGGCATCGCCCGCAAGATGCTCGAGTCGCGCATCGGCACCGTCGCGAAGTCGCCCTACGCGGCCCTCGACCTGCTGAAGGCGGCCAAATCGGGTACGCCCGAGGAGGGCTTCGAGCGGGAGGACGAGGCCCTGGCCGAGCTGATCGCGGGCGATCAGTTCCGTGCGTCGATCTACGCCTTCGACCTGGTGCAGAAGCGTGCCAAGCGGCCGGCCGGGGCGCCCGACAAGGCGCTCGCGAAGCCCGTCACGAAGGTGGGCATCATCGGTGCGGGCCTGATGGCCTCGCAGTTCGCCCTGCTGTTCGTGCGCCGACTGCAGGTGCCCGTGGTCATCACCGACCTCGACCAGGCGCGTGTCGACAAGGGGCTCGACTACATCCGCGGCGAGATCGCGACCCTGCTGTCGAAGGGTCGCATCTCGCCCGACGAGTCGAACCGCCTCAACGCATTGATCCACGGCACCACCGACAAGGCGGAGTTCAACGACGCCGACTGGGTGATCGAGGCCGTGTTCGAGGAGCTGGGCGTGAAGCAGGACGTCTTCGCTGAGATCGAGAAGCACGTCTCCGACACCGCCGTCTTGGCGACGAACACCTCGTCGCTCTCGGTGGAGCAGATCGGTGCCAAGCTCGCGCATCCGGAGCGCCTGGTGGGCTTCCACTTCTTCAACCCCGTGGCGGTCATGCCCCTGGTCGAGGTCGTGAACGCGCCGGCGACGGATGAGGCGACGCTGTCGACCGCGATGGTCACCGCCGCGAAGCTCAAGAAGAACGCGGTCATCACGCGCGACACCCCCGGATTCGTGGTGAACCGCATCCTGGCCAAGGTGCTGGGCGAGGCGATGCACGCCGTCGACACCGGCACCTCCTTCGAGGTGATGAACCGGGCGCTCGACCCCTTCGGGCTGCCGATGACGCCGTTCGAGCTGCTCGAGCTCGTGGGGCTCAAGGTGGGCGCGCACGTGCTCGACACGCACCACGCCGCGTTCCCCGATCGCTTCTTCGAGAGCGCGAACCTGCACAAGCTCGCCGAGCACGGCAAGATCTTCGACCGCGACGCCAAGGGCAAGATCACCGGTTTCGACAAGGAGGCCGTGAAGATCGTCGCGCCGCCGAAGGGCGAGGCGAAGCCGATGACCGAGGCCGAGATCCTGCGCCGCGTCGAAGACGGTCTCGCCGACGAGGTGCACCGGATGCTGCAGGACGACGTGGTGCACGCGGCGGAGGACATCGACCTCTGCCTCATCCTCGGCGCGGGCTACCCGTTCCAGATGGGGGGCCTCACGCCTTACCTCGACCGCGTGGGCGCCTCGGAGCGCGTGTTCGGCGACACCTTCCACCACCCGGTCATCCGCGGCGTGGAGTAGCAGTCGTTCAAAATCGCAAACGTGGCGCCGGCCGCAGCCGTATACGGCTCGGTCGGCGCCACGTTTGCGATTTCCAACGTTCGGTGTCGGTGTCGGTGGATGGCGGTAGCGTCACGGCATGACCAAGACGCAGTACTACGTGGCCGCCAGCATCGACGGGTTCATCGCCGATCGCGACAACGGGCTCGACTGGCTGATGCAGTTCGGGTTCGAGGAGTTCACCGCCGACTACGAGGCCTTCATCGCCGGGGTCGGAGTCGTGGTGATGGGGTCGCGCACCTACGAATTCCTGCTCGACGACAACCCCGAGAAGTGGCCGTATCCCGATCACGTCTCCTGGGTTCTCACGAACCGCGTGCTTCCGCTCATACCGGGCGGAGACATCCGGATGGCCCGAGGCGACGTCACCGAACTGCACGAGGAGTGGGTCGAGGCAGCCGGCGACAAGAAAATCTGGATCGTTGGAGGCGGCCTGGTCGCCGCTCAGGTGGCCGACGCCGGCCTGCTCGACGAGATCCTGCTCACCACCATGCCGGTGGTACTCGGCGCGGGCGCACCGATACTGCCGCTGTCGGGAACCTCTGGCGTGTTCGACCTCGTGAGCACGCAGCTCTTCCCGAGCGGCGCGATCGGAGCCGTCTACCGCACCAGGCGGTGAAGCGTGTCGGTGTCGCTGTTCTTCAGCGACGGGTAGGCGGCGGCGTGACCGGCGTCGCTCAGGGGCCGGGCGATCGGGATCTTGTTGCCCCGCACCTGCGCCACCAGATCCTCGGCGATCTGCTCGGGAGTGAGCCCCACGCGCTGCAGGATCTCGGAGCGGCTCGCGTGCTCGAGGAACTCGTCGGGCAGGCCCAGCTCGGTGACCGCGGTGTCGACGCCGGCCTCGCGCAGGTCTTGCCGGATGCGCGTGCCGATCCCGCCCACGCGCACGCCGTCTTCGATGGTCACGACGATGCGGTGCGCATCCGAGAGCTCGATGATGCTCCACGGCACGGGCACCACCCAGCGCGGATCGACCACGGTGCTGCCGATGCCCTGCGCCTCGAGCAGCTCGGCGACCTCCAGCGACAATTCGGCCATCGGGCCGACGGCCACGATGAGAACGTCTTTCTGCGCGTCTTCGCGGAGCACGTCGACGCCGTCGACGGTGCGCCGGATGGCCGGGATGTCGGGGCCCACGTTGCCCTTGGGAAAGCGCACGACTGTGGGGGCATCCGTCACTCGCACCGCTTCGGCGAGTTCTTCGCGCAGTCGCTCCGCGTCGCGCGGGGCGCTGAGGCGGATGCGCGGCACCACCTGCAGGATGGCGAGATCCCACATGCCGTGGTGGCTCGCGCCGTCGGGCCCGGTGACACCGGCCCGGTCGAGAACGAAGGTGACGCCGGCCTGGTGGAGGCCGACATCCATCAGCACCTGGTCGAAGGCGCGGTTGACGAAGGTGGCGTAGAGCGCCACCACAGGATGCAAGCCGCCGAACGCGAGGCCCGCGGCCGAGGTCACGGCATGCTGCTCGGCGATGCCGACGTCGAACACCCGCGTCGGGAACCGCTCGGCGAACTTGTGGAGACCGGTGGGGCGGAGCATCGCGGCGGTGATGCCCACGATCGTCTCGTCCTGCTCGGCCTGGCGCACCATCTCGTCGGCGAAGACGCCGGTCCACGACGGGGCACCGGAGGGCGCTGAGATCGGCTCGCCCGTCTCGGGGTCGATCTGCCCGACCGCGTGGAACTGGTCGGCCACATCTGTGAGGGCCGGCTGGTAGCCGCGGCCCTTCTCGGTGATGGCATGCACGATCACCGGCGCGCCGTACTGCTTCGCCTGCTGCAGGGCCTCGATCATGGCCCCGAGATCGTGTCCGTCGACCGGGCCGAGGTACTTGATGTCGAGGTTCGCGTAGAGCGAGGAGTTGTTGGTGACCCGGCTGAGGAACCCGTGCAGACCACCGCGCGCACCGCGGTAGAGCGCTCGCGCCGGGGCGCCCAGGCGGTCGAACAGCTTGCGGCTCGACTGGTGCAGGTCGTGGTAGCCCTTCTTGGTGCGCACGGTGTTGAGGTAGCGCGCCATGCCGCCGATGGTCGGGGCGTAGGACCGGCCGTTGTCATTGACGATGATCACGAGGTTGCGCGAATTGTCGTCGCTGATGTTGTTGAGCGCCTCCCAGGTCATGCCGCCCGTGAGCGCACCGTCACCGACCACGGCCACGACGTGCCGGTCGTTCTGGCCGGTCATCTCGAACGCGCGGGAGATGCCGTCGGCCCAGGACAGCGAACTGGAGGCGTGCGACGACTCCACGACGTCGTGCGGGCTCTCCGAGCGCTGCGGGTAGCCGGCCAGTCCGCCCTTCTGCCGAAGACCGGAGAAGTCCTGACGGCCGGTGAGCAGCTTGTGCACGTAGGACTGGTGCCCGGTGTCGAACACGATCGCGTCGCGCGGCGAATCGAACACCTTGTGGATGGCGATGGTGGTCTCCACCACGCCCAGGTTGGGGCCGAGGTGACCACCGGTCTTCGAGACCTCCGCGATCAGGAAAGCGCGGATCTCGCCCGCCAGCGTCTCCAGCTGGGCGGGCGAGAGTGCGTCGAGATCGCGGGGATCGTTGATCCCTCCAAGCAGACTCATACCATCCACCTTCCCATGGCAGCGTGATCTTTCACTCTACGCCGGGCCGGCCGTTAAACCGCTCAGACCAGGCTGCGCAGCACGTACTGCAGGATGCCGCCGTTGCGGTAGTAGTCCGCCTCACCAGGGGTGTCGATGCGCACCACCGCGTCGAACTCGATCGTCTCCTTGCCGGCGGGCGAGTGCTCGCTCGGAGCGGCGACGACGTGCACGGTCTTCGGGGTGCGGCCCTCGTTCAGCTCCTCGATGCCCGAGATGGAGACCACCTCGGTGCCGTCGAGACCGAGCGAGGCCCAGCTCTCGCCGGCGGGGAACTGCAGCGGAACGACGCCCATGCCGATGAGGTTGGAGCGGTGGATGCGCTCGAAGCTCTCGACGATGACGGCCTTCACGCCGAGGAGCGACGTGCCCTTCGCCGCCCAGTCGCGCGACGAACCCGATCCGTACTCCTTGCCGCCGAAGATCACCAGCGGGGTGCCCTGCGCCTGGTAGTTCTGCGAGGCGTCGTAGATGAACGACTGCGGGCCCTCGGGCTGCGTGAAGTCGCGGGTGTAGCCACCCTCGACTCCGTCGAGCAGCTGGTTCTTCAGACGGATGTTCGCGAAGGTGCCGCGGATCATCACCTCGTGGTTGCCGCGGCGCGAACCGTAGGAGTTGTAGTCCTTGCGGTCGACCCCGTGCGCGTCGAGGTAGTGACCGGCCGGGCTGTCGGCCTTGATGTTGCCGGCCGGCGAGATGTGGTCGGTGGTGACCGAGTCGCCGAGCTTCGCGAGCACCCGGGCGCCGGCGATGTCGGAGACCGGGGTGGTCTCCAGCGTCATGCCGTCGAAGTACGGGGGCTTCCGCACGTAGGTCGACTCCGAGTCCCACTCGAAGACCGGGCCGGTGGGCGTGGGCAGCGAACGCCAGCGCTCGTCGCCCTCGAACACGCTCGAGTACTCGTGGGTGAACATCTCGGTGTTGATCGAGGTGTCGATGGTCTGCTGCACCTCGGCCGCGTCGGGCCAGATGTCGCGCAGGAACACGTCGTTGCCGTCTTTGTCCTGACCGAGCGCGTCGACCTCGAAATCGAAGTTCATCGAGCCGGCCAGCGCGTAGGCGATGACCAGAGGCGGTGAGGCGAGGTAGTTCATCTTCACGTCGGGCGAGATGCGGCCCTCGAAGTTGCGGTTGCCCGAGAGCACGGCGGTGACGGCGAGGTCGTTGTCGTTGATGGCCGACGACACCTCGTCGATCAGCGGGCCGGTGTTGCCGATGCAGACCGTGCATCCGTAACCCACCGTGTAGAAGCCGAGGGCCTCGAGGTCGCCGGTGAGGCCGGCCTTCTCGTAGTAGTCGGTGACGACCTTCGAGCCCGGTGCGAGCGTGGTCTTGACCCAGGGCTTCGCCTTCAGGCCGAGCTTGTTCGCGTTGCGGGCCAGGAGGCCGGCGGCGAGCATGACGCTCGGGTTCGAGGTGTTGGTGCACGAGGTGATCGCGGCAACCGCGACGGCGCCGTGGTCGAGGGTGTACTTGTCGCCGGCGGCGGTCGTCACCGCGGTGGGCCGCGAGAGCGCGCCCGGGGCGTGGCTCACGTGGGTGTGCGAGATCTCGTGCGCCGAATCCTCGTCTTGCGCGGTGAAGCCGAGCGGGTCGGATGCCGGGAACGTGCCCTCGAGCGACGCGTCGACGCGAGAGAGATCCTGATCGGCGTTGGCGTAGTTCTCGAGGTCGCGGATGAAGGTCGACTTGGCGACGCTCAGCTCCACGCGGTCTTGCGGGCGCTTCGGGCCGGAGATCGACGGCACGACGGTGCCCAGGTCGAGCTCGAGGTACTCGCTGAACACGGGCTCCTGGGCCGGGTCGTGCCAGAGCTTCTGCAGCTTCGAGTAGGCCTCGACGAGAGCCACCTGTTCCTCGCTCCGGCCGGTGAGGCGCAGGTAGTCGAGTGTGACGTCGTCGATGGGGAACATGGCGGCCGTGGAGCCGAACTCGGGGCTCATGTTGCCGATGGTGGCGCGGTTGGCCAGCGGAACCGCGCCGACGCCCTCGCCGTAGAACTCGACGAACTTGCCGACCACACCGTGCTTGCGCACCATCTCGGTGATGGTGAGCACGACATCCGTGGCCGTGACACCGGCCGGGATGGAGCCGGAGAGCTTGAAGCCGACGACCTTCGGGATGAGCATGGAGACCGGCTGCCCGAGCATCGCGGCCTCGGCCTCGATGCCGCCGACGCCCCAGCCGAGCACGCCCAGGCCGTTGACCATGGTGGTGTGCGAGTCGGTGCCGACGCAGGTGTCGGGGTAGGCGCGGAGCACCGTCTGGCCGAAGGAGTCGACGACCTCGCGGGTGTAGGTGACGCGTGCCAGATATTCGATGTTCACCTGGTGCACGATGCCGGTTCCGGGTGGAACGACCTTGAAGTCGTCGAACGCCGTCTGGCCCCAGCGGAGGAACTGGTAGCGCTCTCCGTTGCGCTCGTATTCGATCTCGACGTTGCGCTCGAGGGCGTTCTCGGTACCGAAGAGGTCGGCGATGACCGAGTGGTCGATCACGAGCTCGGCGGGAGCGAGCGGGTTGATCTTGGTGGGGTCGCCGCCGAGGGCGCCGACCGCTTCGCGCATGGTGGCGAGGTCGACGATGCAGGGCACACCGGTGAAGTCCTGCATCACCACGCGCGCCGGGGTGAACTGGATCTCGGTGTCGGGCTCGGCCGTGGGCACCCAGCCGCCGAGCGCCTTGATGTGCTCCGCGGTGATGTTCGCGCCGTCTTCGGTGCGAAGGAGGTTCTCGAGCAGCACCTTGAGGCTGAACGGGAGCTTCTCGTAGCCGGGGACCTTGTCGATTCTGTAGACCTCGTAAGACGCGTCTCCGACCTTCAGAGTGTCTTTCGATCCGAAACTGTTCACTGCCGACACGTCGACCTCACCTTCGCTGATTCACCACAATCTTGGTTCGCGCCGGGGGTGGAAGGCTAGCAAGGCTCTCCTTACCGGTGGCGCGCATTTATCTTGACGTCAAGATAAATATAGCACTCGAGGATGTCGCTCACTCCCGGTCGGAGACGAGTCCGCGACGCCGTGCGATCCGGTACCACGCCTCCACCCCCAGGGCTCCCGCGACGCCGACGGCGACCGCATAGAGGAGCGCGGGGATGCTCTGCACCTCGAGCGCGAAGAAGTCGCGGGCGAGCGGCACCAGGTAGGCGAGCAGGAAGACCCCGGTGACGGCGACGACCATGCCGATCCGCCAGCCGCTCAAGGGGCGTGCGAGCACGCTCAGCACCCAGAGCGAGACGACGAAGAGGGTGACCGTGGCGAGGCTCCTGGCCTCGCCCAACGCCAGGTTCTCGCGGAGCACCGCGAAGCTCGCCACGCAGGCGGCCGCGGCCACCAGACCGGTCGGCACCGAGAAGGCGAGAACCCGCTTCAGCACCCCGGGCTGATAGCGCCGGCGGTTCGGGGCCAGGGCCAGGAAGAACGAGGGGATGCCGATGGCCAGCGACGACACCAGTGTCATCTGACGGGGCAGGAACGGGAACTTCCAGAGCAGCACGGCGCTGACCAAGGCGAGCACGATGCCGTAGACGGTCTTGGTGAGAAAGAGGTTCGACACCCGCTCGACGTTCGCGATCACACGGCGGGCGTAGGAGAGAACGGTCGGCAGCCGGTCGAACCGGCCTTCGAGCAGCACGATGCGCGACACCGCTCGCGTGGCGGGCGTCGCGTTGCCCATGGCGATACCAAGGTCGGCGTCTTTGATGGCCATCGCGTCATTCACGCCGTCGCCGGTCATCGCCACCGTGCGCCCCTGCGCCTGCAGCGCGTGCACGACGTTGCGCTTCTGCTCCGGGGCGACCCGGCCGAACACACTCGATACACCGAGCGCCTCGACCACGGAACCGTCTGAGGTCAGAGCGCTGGCATCGACGGCCGCGCCCGGCAGGCCCAGCTCCCCCGCGATCGCACCCACCGTCACCGGGTTGTCGCCCGAGAGCACGACGACCCGCACACCCTGCTCGTCGAAGTACTCCAGCGTGGGCCGCGCATCCGGCCGCACCGACTCGTGGAACACGGCGATGGCGGCGGGGCGGAACCCGGCGCCGGGCGACTCGGTGTCGGCGTAGTCGCCCGCGAGTCCCGCTCCCAGCCCGAGGGCGAGTGAGCGGCGGCCCGACGCGGCGATCTCGGTGGCCTGGCGGAGCGCATCCGGAGCGCCGCTCAGCAATCGCTCGGGCGCACCGAGCAGCCAGGTCTGCGGCCGGCCGTCGCGCTCGAAGGTGATGGCGCTGAAGGCCCGGCGGGAGCTGAACGGCAGGCGTTCGAGCACGGCCGAGTCGTCGGCCCCGAAGTGCGGGCGCAGGGCCAGTGCGGTCTGGTTGGCCGCCACGTCATGGGCGATGAGGCCGAGCACGGCGTCGAGCTCGTCGTCGCGGAATCCGTCGTCGAGCGTCACCAGCCGCTCGAAGCCGATCTCGCCGGTGGTGAGGGTGCCGGTCTTGTCGAGGCAGAGCACGTCGACGCGGGCGAGCACCTCCACCGCGGCGAGCTCCTGCACGAGCACCTTCTGCCGGCCGAGCTGGATGACGGCCACGCCGAACGCGAGGCTGGTGAGCAGCACCAGCCCCTCCGGGATCATGCCCACCACGCTCGCCACCGTGTCGAGCGCCGCGAGCCGCCACGACGCGGAGGGCACCTGCCCCAGGTCGGAGAGCTCGAACACGCCGTCGGGGCCGATCGCGCCGTAGACGAGCACCCGGCCGACGATCACGATCAGGATGACCGGGATGAGCAACCAGCTGAGGTACACCAGGATGCGCGTGGTCGCCGCCCGCAGTTCGGAGTGCACCAGGGTGTGCCGCTTGATCTCCCGGGTGAGCGTGTTGGCGTAGGACTGCGCTCCCACGGCGGTGACGCGGCACTCCGCGGTGCCCGAGACCACGAGCGACCCGGAGAGGAGGGTGTCGCCGGGCCGCTTCGCGATGGGCTCCGACTCCCCCGTGAGCATCGACTCGTCGACGAGCAGATCGGCCACGGCATCCAGCTGCGCATCGGCGGTGACCTGGTCGCCGGGGCGCAACAGCATGAGGTCGTCGAGCACCACCTGCTCCGGGGCGATCACGACGACCTCGCCGCCGCGACGCACCGCGGTCTCGGGGGCCGCGAGCAGGGCGAGGCGCTCGAGACTGGCTTTGGCCCGCAGCTCCTGCACGATGCCGATCAGCGAGTTCACGATCACGATGCCGAAGAACCACCCGTCGCCGAGGTCTCCGAGCAGCACCACCGCGAGGAAGCAGACCGTGAGGATGGCGTTGAAGAAGGTGAAGACGTTCTCCCGCAGGATGCTGCCGACCGACCGCGAGGTCGAGGTGTCGGCGACGTTCGTCAGGCCGCGCGCGACCCGATCGGCCACCTCCGCCTCGGTGAGACCCCCGTCTCCCATCCTCGCTCCCCCGGGCCCCGGATCAGGACGGCTCGGCGGATGCCGCAGGCCGGGTCTTCGAATACGCGGCCCGCACCAGCAGCCAGGTGACCCAGAGCATCGCCGCGTAGAGCGGAACCCCGAGGATCAGCTTGATGTACCCGAGCAGCTCGGTCTGCGCGGTGAGGTAGAGCGGCACCTCGAAGGCCAGGCGCGTCGCGAACAGACCGACCCAGCACCACGTCGCCACCAGCACCACACGGCCCTTGGCGCGATCGGTGCGGTAGCCGCCCGGATCGTTCACCAGGAGGCTCACGATGATGCCGATCAAGGGGCGGCGGGCGATGAGGGAGACGAGCAGCACCGCGAGGCAGACCACGTTGATCACGATGCCGAGCACGAAGTTGTCTTCGGCGCGCCCCGTGAACAGGGCGAGGCCGGCCGACACCCCCACCCCGAGGAGGCCGGCCACGGCGGTCATCACCGCGCTGCGGGTGACCAGCCGGATGATCACGAAGACCACCGACAGCGCCACCGGAGCGGAAACCGAGAGCACCAGGTTCTTGGTGACGGTGAAGATGACGAGGAAGGCCAGGCCGGGCAGGATCGACTCGATCAGCCCCCGCACGCCGCCGATGGCCTTGAGCAGCGAGGAACTCGTCGGAGTCTCGCCCGGCGTCACCGCGCCGATGCCGGAGTTGCGGGCGGCCTGGGCGAAGGCTTCGTGGAACGTGAGCGGCTGCTGCGCCGCGGAGTCGCCCGCGGCATCCGACCCGCCCGGTGACGCTGCGGCGCTCGCGTCGCGGTCGTCGGGCGTCGTCACGAGGCCGGGGCGGCGCCACCCGAGGCCGCGGTCTTCGGAATGGTGAGCGGGATGAGGTCGCGCGGCGGCATCGGCTGCGAGCCACGCACCACCACGACGCTGCGGAACAGGTCTTCGAGCGCCGTCTGGGCGGCGGGGTTCGTGATGGCGTCGCCGGCGATCACACCGCGGAGGAGCCAGCGCGGACCGTCGACCCCGATGAAGCGGGCGATGCGGAGACCTTGCGTTCCGTCGGGCGCGGTGGCCGGCACCCCGGCCACGAGCTCGGGCCCGAACACGCCGATCTGCGCGGTGCTCTGACCGCCCTGCTTGAGGATCTGGTCTTCGATCTGCTCGCGGATCTCGTGCCAGAGGCCCGTCGAGCGCGGGGCGGCGAAGGCCTGCACCTGCAGGGTCGACCCGGCATAGTCGAGGCCGACTGCCACCACCCGGTTGGTGCCCTCTTCGACCTCCAGGCGGAGGTGGAGCCCCTCTCGGGGCAGGATCTTCAGGCCGCCGAGATCGACGTAGGGGCGGGCGGGGTTCGCCTCTGTGGCGTCGAAGGGGCCGTCGGTCTCGCGGTCGGCCGGCGCGGACTTCGCGTCGCGGTCGATGTCGGAGCCGGCATCCGCGGCCTCGACCAGTTCGCTGTCGGCGTTCTCGATGTCGGGCTGCTCGTCGCCGGGGACGATGTCGTTGTCGCTCATGACTGGTTTCCGTTCGTAGGCGACGAATATCCGGTGGAGCCGAACCCGCCCTCGCCCCGATGGCTCCCGGGGAGCGTCTCGACGGGCACGAACACGGCTCGCGTCACCGGCATCACGATCAGTTGCGCGATTCTGTCGCCGACGGCGATATCGTACGGCACCTGGCTGTCGGTGTTCAGGAGGATGACCTTGATCTCGCCGCGGTAGCCCGCGTCGACGGTTCCCGGTGAGTTCACCACGGTGATGCCGTGCTTGGCGGCCAGGCCGCTGCGGGGCACGACGAAGGCGACGTAACCGTCGGGCAGGGCGATCGAGACGCCGGTACCGACCATCCGGCGCTCCCCCGGCGCCAGCGTGACGTCTTCGCTGGAGAGCAGATCCGCGCCCGCATCGCCCGGATGGGCGTAGCTCGGCACGTTCTGCGCACTGATCAGGATCTCGATGGAAGAAGTCACGAGTCGAGGGTAGTGCAGAAAGGATGATCGAATAGAGGCATGTCGCACTATCGGGAGAAGCTCACTCCCTCCCTCTGGGTCTTCGTCTCGATCGCCCTCGTGATCCCGGCGAGCATCATCGTCTTCGCCCCTCTGACCACGATCGACGGCTGGCTGGTCGGCACGGTGGTGGGCGTCGTGCTCTACGTCGGGCTCATCGGCACGATCTGGGCGATGGCGCCGGTGCTCGACGTGACGTCGGGCATCGTGCGGGTCGGGCGTGCCACCATCCCGGCCGATCTTCTCGGCGAATGCACGGCTTACCGGGGCGAAGAAGCCCGGGAGCAGCGGGGCCGGCTGGCGGATGCGCGCGCCTGGCTCTGCATCCGGGGCTGGATCGATCCGGTCGTGAAAATGCAAATCGCCGATCCGCAGGATCCGACACCCTACTGGCTGGTGTCGACCCGGCGTCCCGGCGATTTCATCGATGCGGTGACGGCGTCGCAGCGCTAGGAGGCGCACTCCACACAGATCGCGCCGAGCTTCTCCTCGTGATCGATCTGCGAGCGGTGCTTCACGAGGAAGCAGCTGATGCACGTGAATTCGTCGGCCTGCGGAGGCAGGACGACCACGTCGAGATCGAGGTCGGAGAGGTCGGCGCCCGGCAGTTCGAAACCACCGGGGTTGTCGGCGTCATCGACATCTACGACGCCGGACATCTTGTCCGGAACTCGCTCCTTCAGCGCTTCGATCGAATCCGAATCGTCATCGGTCTTACGCGGTGCGTCGTAATCAGTCGCCATGCCCATCCACTTCTTGAATACAGCCCATTAACGAAATCGGCGGCGTTAGTTTGCATCAAACGGGCGGGAATAGCAAACCGTCGCATGAGCAGTTATTACTCACGGCCCTTGCAACTTGCGGCACGCCCGGAACATTCCCGGTTTCCGGGGCGTCTCCGTGGCATCCTGTCAGCGAACAGTGACCTCTGGAGGCCTTTCACCATGCAGGATTTGACGGTAATCGGAGTCGAGAACGGCGCGTTGCTCGTGTCGAGCGACGGCGGCGAACGTTTTCGGATCGTGATCGACGACGTCCTCCAATCGCGACTCCGTCAGGGAGTGGCCGCACAGGCCGGCGGCAAGAAGGTCTCGCCGCGCGAGATCCAAACCCACATCCGGGCCGGACTCTCGGCGTTCGAGGTGGCAGAGCTCACCGGGGCGTCGGTCGAATACGTCGAGCGCTTCGAGGGCCCCGTGGTCGCCGAGCGCCAGTTCATGGTCGATTCCGCCCTCCGTGTTCCCGTGCAACCCACCGCTCCCGCCGATCCGCTCGGCGAAGAACCGCTCTCGACCTTCGGCGACGCCCTCGAGGAGCGCCTGGAGGGTCTCGACGCGAGAGACGTGCGCTGGGCGAGCTGGAAAGACGAGACCGGCTGGATCGTGAAGCTCACCTTCAGCTCCCGCGAGATCGAGCACGATGCCCGCTGGCAGTTCGACCCGAAGCGGCACGCGCTGACGCCGCTGAACAACGAGGCCACCACGCTGTCGCGGCACGGCGAGCTGAGCGAAGGGCTGATCCCGAGGCTCCGCGCGGTGTCCACTCCCGCCGAGGCCGGCGACGAACGCTTCGACAGCGGGTCGTTCACGCCGCTCGAACGGGTGACGTCCCCCGCCGGCCCGTCGCCCGCCCTCGCCGAGTCCGGTCCCGCTGCGGAGACGACGGATGCGCGCTCCGGCGACCCGGCGCCCGTCGCGGAGCCCGCCGCCTCGGCCTCCGGCTCCGCGGGTGCAGCATCGCCGGCCACCCTCTTCGCCCCGGGCCGCCCGGCGAAGGAGGCGCAGCGCCCCTACGACGGATTCGCCGTGAAGCGCGCTCCCGACACCGCCGACACGGCCGACCACAACCAGACCGCCGACCTGCTCGAGGCGCTGCGGCGTCGGCGCGGAGAGCGCGAAGCGGCGGCCTTCGAACCGGCGCACGACGAGGAGCCGGTGTTCGGCGGGCCGCGTCCGGTTCCGATCGATCCGGTCGACACCCCCCTCGAGGGCCTGGAGCCCGAGATCATGGTGCCCCCGGTGATCCAGCCGGGCTCCTCGGTGTCGTCTCCACCCGCCTCCGTCGGTTCGGCGGGCAAGCAGTCCGCGCCCAAGCGTCAGCGCGCTGCCATGCCCAGTTGGGACGAGATCGTCTTCGGTGCCCGGTCGGACGACGATCCGGCATAGGCTCGCGCAGCCCTGGGTCGTGTCGTCAGCGCGTCCGAGGCGCTCGACGCATCACTGCGCCAGGCGGTAGGCCCCGGCCCGTAGGAGCGGCACCAAGGTCTCCTCCGGCGTCATCGAGCCGTGCTGGCCGATCATCGAGCGACCCGTCGTGTCGCCCTCGCGCCCGTCGTAGTAGGCGACCAGCTTGCGCGCCGCCACGATGACGTCGCCGATCCGCGGTTCGACCTCGGCGTCGACCGGTCCGAACCAGCCGGCGTCGATCGCCTCCTCGCGCGTGGCGATCCAGGCGCGCTGCCCTTCGCGGGCGCGCCACGTCTCGGCCAGCCGCGTACGCGCATCCGTCGTCGCCTCCGCACCGAGGTAGAGCTGCAGACAGCGCGGATCGCCGCCGACCTTCACCACGCCGTCGACCAGCTCGGGCGTCTCGCCGAACAGGATGTGACCGGTCACCGGAACATCCACCACGCCGTGGTCGGCGGTGAGCAGCAGCCCCTCGCCGCGGCGGAGGGTCGAGGTGAAGCGCGCGTACTCGGCGTCGAGCAGCTCGAGCGTCGCGAGCCAGCGATCGGACTGCCAGCCGCGGGCGTGCGCGAGCTGATCGAGTTCGGGAACGTAGAGATAGACGAGACGGCGGCCGCCTTCGTCGAAGAGGCGTCGTGCGGCCGCGAAGCGTTCGGCGATCGATCCGGCCGCGACGTAGTCGGCACCCCGCAGGATGGCCTTGGTGAGTCCGGAGCCGGCGTATTTCGCCGGGCCGATCGTGTTCGACGGCACCCCGGCGGCGCGGAGCCGTTCGAAGACGGTCGGCAGCCGCTGCCACGTGGCGGGCGGCATCGCCTCCGACCAACCGGAGAGCTGGTTCACCACCTCGCCGAGCTCGGGCACGAGCGCGGTGTAGCCCACGATCCCGTGCTCGCCGGGGCGGCCACCGGTGGTCAGGGTGGCCAACGCGGCGGCCGTGGTGGTGGGGAAACCGCTGGAGATGGTGGTGCGCTTCGTGAGCCCCGCGTTCAGGGCGCGGGCATGGCCAGCGCGCGCGCGGAGGGCGGCTGAGCCCAACCCGTCCACCAGCACCACCACGACGCGCTCGGCCGGCGGCAGCTCGAACCGGTTCGGTTCACCACCCAGCGACGACACACAACTCGGCAACACGTCGGCGAGCGTGGGCTCCTCGGCCGCCCGCGTCGGTAGCATGGTGGACATTCGGCCCAGTCTGGCACACGACCCTCGTCGTCGCCCGATGCCCTCCGCGCCGACCGGAATCATCCGGAACCACCCCGACACGCTCGAGAAACACAGGAATGACAGCTGCCACGAACGATCCCACGTCCACCGATGCTGGCGCGGGCGCTGAGAAGATCCTCGACGTCGACGTCTCGACGGAGATGCAGGACTCGTTCCTCGAATACGCGTACTCGGTCATCTACTCCCGCGCGCTGCCCGATGCCCGCGACGGCTTGAAGCCCGTGCAGCGGCGCATCCTCTACATGATGAGCGACATGGGCCTGCGCCCCGACCGCGGTCACGTGAAGAGCGCTCGCGTCGTGGGCGAGGTGATGGGAAAGCTCCACCCGCACGGCGACACCGCGATCTACGACGCCCTGGTGCGCTTGGCCCAGGCCTGGACGATGCGGGTTCCGCTGATCGACGGCCACGGCAACTTCGGCTCCCTCGACGACGGACCGGCCGCCTCCCGCTACACCGAGGCCCGCCTCGATCAGGTCGCGATGGCGATGGTCGAGAACATCGACGAAGACGTCATCGACTTCGTCCCCAACTACGACAACCAGCTCGTGCAGCCGGATGTGCTGCCCGCGGCCATCCCGAACCTCCTGGTGAACGGTGCGAGCGGCATCGCGGTCGGCATGGCCACGAACATGGCTCCGCACAACCTGATCGAGGTCGTGGCCGGCGCGCGCTACCTGATCGAGAACCCGGATGCCTCCCTCGACGACCTGATGTCGTTCATCCCCGGGCCCGACCTGCCGGGCGGCGGCACCATCGTGGGTCTCGCCGGTGTGCGCGACGCCTACGAGACCGGCCGCGGCAGTTTCAAGACGCGGGCGAAGGTCTCGGTCGAGACCCTGAGCGCCCGCAAGACCGGCCTCGTGGTGACGGAGCTGCCTTACCTCGTGGGCCCCGAGAAGGTGATCGCCAAGATCAAAGACGGCGTGACGTCGAAGAAGATCCAGGGCATCAGCGACGTCACCGACCTCACCGACCGCACGCACGGGCTGCGCCTCGTGATCGGCATCAAGACCGGGTTCAACCCCGAGGCCGTGCTCGAGCAGCTCTACAAGCTCACCCCGCTCGAAGACAGCTTCAACATCAACAACGTCGCCCTAGTCGACGGCGGTCCGCTCACCCTCGGACTCCGCGACCTGCTCATCGTCTACGTCAACCACCGCATCGAGGTCGTGACCCGGCGCACCCGCTTCCGTCTCGAGCGGCGGCGGGAGCGGCTGCACCTGGTCGAGGGCCTCCTCATCGCGATCCTCGACATCGACGAGGTGATCCAGGTCATCCGCACGAGCGACGACACCGATCAGGCACGGGTGCGACTGATCGACGTCTTCGAGCTCAGCGTGCTGCAGGCCGACTACATCCTCGAGCTGCGGCTGCGCCGGCTCACCCGGTTCTCGCGGATCGAGCTCGAGGCCGAGCGCGACAAGCTGCGCGAGGAGATCGCACAGCTCGAGGCCCTGCTCGCCGACCCCGCGCTCATCCGGGCCACCGTGTCCAACGAGCTGGAGGAGGTGGCGGAGAAGTACGGCACTCCGCGGCGCACCCTGCTCACCGAGGCCAGACCCTCCCTCGCCGCCACGTCGAAGAAGGCGCAGCCCGTTCTGGAGGTCGCCGACGTTCCCTGCACCGTGCTCCTCAGCACCACCGGGCGCGTGGTGCGGGTCGACCGCGAAGAGAGCGACGAGGAGCGGGGCGACGGACCGACGGTCACCGTGCGGCGCAGCAAGCACGATGCCATCCGCAGCCAGGTCGACACCACCCGCCGCTCGGAGGTGGGCGCGATCACCGATACGGGCCGGCTCATCCGGATGCCCGTGATGGACCTGCCCGCGGTGCCCGCGAACTCGGTGCAGCTCGGTGCCGGCGTGAAGGTGGGCGACTACCTCGCCATCGACACCAAGCGCGAGAAGATCGTGGGGCTCGTCTCGCTCACCTCGAGCGTGCCGATCGCGCTCGGCACCGCCCAGGGCGTGGTCAAGCGGGTCACGCCCGGCGCCTATCCGGCACGACCCGACTTCGAGGTCATCGCCTTGAAGCCCGGCGATTCCGTCGTGGGGGTCGCCCAGCACGCCGAGGAAGACGAGCTCGTGTTCATCACCTCGGATGCGCAGCTGCTGCGCTTCTTCCAGGCGAGCGTGCGGCCCCAGGGCGTGGCCGCGGGCGGCATGGCGGGCATCAACCTCGGGCCGGGTGCATCCGTGATCTGGTTCGGCTCGGTGCCCGACGGCGACGACGCGGTGGTGGTGACCGTCTCGGGCAGCACCTCGACCCTCGCGGGCACGGATGCCGGATCGGGCAAGGTCTCCGACTTCGCCGAGTTCCCGCCGAAGGGCAGGGCCACCGGCGGCGTGCGCGCGCACCGCTTCCTGAAGGGTGAAGACGTGCTCACCGTGGCGTGGGCGGGTCGCGCACCCGCGTTGGCCGTGGGAACGGATGGCGCAGCCCGCACGCTCCCGGACGCCGGCGCCAAGCGCGACGCCTCCGGTGTGGCGCTCAGCGGCGTGGTGGGCTCGATCGGCACGGCGCGCGTCTAGCCCCGGCCCCGCCGAACGAAAAAGGCCCGCACCGCGATCAGATCGCAGTGGGGCCTTTTCGGAATCCGGTTAGGGGCGCTCGTTCAGCTTCGCTGACTCGTCGTGCCATCCGGTGGCCACCTGGGAGAGCTTCTCCTGGTATTTGCGCCCGTGGTGGGCGCAGAACAGGAGCTCGCCACCCGAGGGCATGTCGACGCGGATGTAGGCCTGGGCACCACAACTGTCACAACGGTCGGCCGCTGTGAGCTGATAGGCGTTCTCCAGATCGGACACAGCGCTGGTTTCTGCTGCAACTGACTGCATCTTCGGCTCCTTAGCGACTCGAACGTGAACTGGCTGGTAGTCACATCAAAGCACTGTTCTGTAACGGCCAAGCCACAATCCGCTGTGTTTCGCTGTGCGCGTACCGGGAATACACCGAGGGTGTCGTACGCCGGTGAGCCCATCCGGGGCGGTTAGCCTTGGAGATCGGAACGCCCGTGCGTTCCCTCGCGATTCCCGAAGGAGACCCGGTGGCATCACCGTCCGACTACTCTGCCCGGCACCTGTCCGTTCTCGAAGGCCTCGAGGCGGTTCGCAAGCGGCCCGGCATGTACATCGGCTCCACCGACTCCCGCGGTCTGATGCACTGCCTCTGGGAGATCATCGACAACTCGGTCGACGAAGCGCTCGGCGGGTTCGGCACCGACATCGACGTGGTGCTGCACGACGACGGCAGCGTCGAGGTGCGCGACACCGCCCGCGGCATCCCGGTCGACATCGAGCCGAAGACCGGGCTCTCCGGTGTCGAGGTGGTCTTCACCAAGCTGCACGCCGGCGGCAAGTTCGGTTCGGGATCGTACGCGGCCTCCGGCGGTCTGCACGGTGTCGGCGCCTCCGTCGTCAACGCCCTCTCCGAGCGCCTCGACGTCGAGGTCGACCGCGACGGCAAGACCTGGGCCATGTCGTTCCACCGGGGCGAGCCCGGCATCTTCGACGACAAGGGCGGCCCGGCGAGCCCGGATGCGCCCTTCACGCCGTTCGAGAAGAAGAGCGAACTGCGGGTGGTCGGCAAGGTGGCCCGTGCCAAGACCGGTACGCGTGTGCGCTACTGGGCCGATCGCCAGATCTTCACGCGCGGTGCCGAGTTCCAGACCGACGAGCTGACCGTGCGCGCCCGTCAGACCGCGTTCCTCGTGCCCGGACTCAAGATCGCGATCGATGACGAGCGGGGCGAGGAGCCGCGCCACGAGTCGTTCCGCTTCGAGGGCGGCATCTCGGAGTTCGTGGAGCACCTGGCTCCCGACTCCCCCATCACCGACACCTGGCGCATCCAGGGCACGGGCACGTTCACCGAGACCGTTCCGGTGCTCTCGGAGCACGGCGCGATGGTGCCCACCGAGCTCTCGCGCGAGTGCGCGGTCGACCTCGCGATGCGCTGGGGCATCGGCTACGACACCGAGTTCCGCAGCTTCGTGAACATCATCTCGACGCCGAAGGGCGGCACCCACCAGGCCGGTTTCGAGGCCGGGCTACTGAAGTTCCTGCGGCAGGCCGTCGAGGCCAACGCCCGCCGCCTCAAGGTCGGCAACGACAAGCTCGACAAGGAAGACGTGCTCGCCGGTCTCACCGCCGTGCTGACCGTGCGCCTGCCCGAACCGCAATTCGAAGGCCAGACCAAGGAGGTGCTCGGCACCCCGGCCGTGCGCGCCATCGTGTCGCAGGTGGTCACCAAGGGCCTGGCCGACCGCTTCGGCTCTCCCAAACGCGACGACAAGGCGCAGTCGGCGCTCGTGCTCGACAAGGTCGTGGCCGAGATGAAGTCGCGCATCTCGGCGCGCGCCCACAAGGAGACGCAGCGCCGCAAGAACGCGCTCGAGTCATCCACGCTGCCGGCAAAGCTCGTCGACTGCCGATCCTCCGACGTGGCACAGAGCGAGCTGTTCATCGTGGAGGGCGACTCGGCCCTCGGCACCGCGAAGCTCGCGCGCAACAGCGAGTTCCAGGCGCTGCTCCCCATCCGCGGCAAGATCCTCAACGTGCAGAAGGCGTCGATCGCCGACATGCTCTCGAACGCCGAGTGCGCCTCGATCATCCAGGTCATCGGCGCGGGCTCCGGCCGCTCCTTCGATCTGTCGGCGGCGCGCTACGGCAAGATCATCCTGATGAGCGACGCGGATGTCGACGGTGCGCACATCCGCACCCTCCTACTCACCCTGTTCTTCCGCTACATGCGGCCACTGATCGAAGACGGCCGGGTCTACGCCGCCGTGCCGCCGTTGCACCGGGTGGTGGCGATCAACCCGGGCTCGAAGCCGAACGAGACGATCTACACCTACTCCGAGGCCGAGTTGAACGCCGTGCTCGCCGCGCTCAAGAAGTCGGGCCGCAAGTACCAAGACCCGATCCAGCGCTACAAGGGTCTCGGCGAGATGGATGCCGACCAGCTCGCGTCCACCACCATGGACAAGCGCTTCCGCACCCTGCGCCGGGTGGGCGTGGCCGACGCCGCCGTGGCGGAGAAGATGTTCGAGTTGCTGATGGGCGACGACGTGGCCCCGCGCAAGGAGTTCATCATCGCCGGCTCCGACAACATGTCGCGTGACCGCATCGACGTCTGATTGCTAGTTATTACGCAAATAGTGAGGACCGACGCCCTATATGGGGTCGGTCCTCACTATTTGCGTAATTTCTAGCTGCTATTCGCTGAGCGGGGCCGCCGCAATCGTCTCCCGAGCGTGGCGGGCCCGATCGTCGACCACGCGCAGGGCCTCGGGGGCGGCGTCGATGTACGACAGGCCGCGGCGCGAGCGAGCGGTGTCGAGCAGGGAGTCGGCGAGGCCGGGGTTGTTCGCCAGCACGGGGCCGTGCAGGTGGGTGCCGAGGAGGTTGTCCTCCCAGAAGCCCTCCTCGCCGGGGGTCTCGGTGTTGCCGCGCCCGTAGACGACTCGGCCGAGCGTCCGATGCCCTCCCACGTCGACGAACGAGCCGCGGTTCTCGAAGCCCACGACTGTGCCGAGCCGCGCTGACTCCACCACGAAGTCGCCGACCACCCGGATCCCGCCGTGGCGGGTGGTGACCGGGAAGACGCCGGCGCCCTCGAGCACCTCGCCGCCCTCGAGCGTCACAGTCTCGCCGAGCAGCTGGAAGCCGGCGCCGATCGCCAGGAACGGCACGCCGTCAGAAGCCAGAGCCCGCAATTCGGCACCGATGCCGAGCACGAGCGGATGCGCGCGAACCTCGGCCGAGACGGGGCCGCTGCCGATGAACACGAGGTCCGCCTCGTCGAAGCGGAGCGGATCGCCCCCGTCGTAGCTGATGACCTCGACCGGCAGCCCGCGCCACTCCGATCGGAGCCGGAGGATCTCGACGTTACCGCTCTCTCCGTTCAGGCCGAGGAGGCGCGGGAAGAGGTGCAGGATGCGCAGAGTCACGGTTGTCCCCCGCCCTCGAGCTCCTTGAAGCCCAGGATCTTGCGGATCAGCATCATCTGCTCGTAGTTCAGGATCATCACCTTGTGGCCGGTGGTGGGAGCGGGCAGGGCGAGAAAGGCCTTCAAAGCGGCTTTCACGTCGAGGTCTACGGAGCCGACCGGGATGCCGAGGTAGCCGAAGCGCACCGCGAACTGCCAGGCCTTCGATCCTGTGATCCCGTCGACGTGGTCGAGCGCCGAGAAATCGATGTCGTAGATCCACGACGGATCGGGGGTGCCCTCGTCGACCGCCATGAAGACCTGCTCGGGGGCGCCCTCGAGCGAGTCGAGGTTGAGTTGTAGGCTCGCCGGGTTCTTCATCATGATGATCTCGATCTGCTCGCCCTCCACCTCGAGCAACTCGCCGCGACCGTAGACCGTCTCGAGGGTGTCGAGGGCACGGGTGACCAACTCCGGCTTGAAGCGATCGCCCAGCACGCTGCGTGCCGCAGCTGCGGCACCGGCGGCATCGAGGGCGTAGTGCATGCCGCGGGCGGGCAGCTTCACCGAGACCAGGGTGCCGTCGATGTCGAGCGCCGCCCGGGCGCCCTCGAGCGCGACGACCTCGACCGCGGCCGGCCGCGACCCGGGTGCGACGGTGGAGTCACCGAAGCGGTCGGCCGACGCCACGCCGTGGCTCGCGGCGTCCACGAGCGCGGGCACACCGCCGAAGAACGACACGGCCCGGCCGTCGCGAGCCGGGATGCGCTGATCGAGGTCGACCAGGAAGTTGTCTTCCCGGTTCAGCACGAGACCCTCGGTGGCGGAGGCGGCGACCCGGCCGAGCATCGCGGCCACCCGATCGGGCTCGTGGTAGCGGTTCAGCTGGTCGATCTGGATGTTCAGCAGCAGCACCGTACGCGGCTTCAGCAACTCGGCGAGCCGGGTTCCGTAGCCCTCGTCCACCTCGAGGATCGCGATGTCGGAGTCGAGCCGGCCGCTGACCGACACCTCCGAGAGCAACGCCGACGCGATGCCCTGAGGGAGGTTGCCGCCCGACGGGTTGGTGAAGACCGTCAGGCCGTGCTGCCGCATGATGGCGGCGAGCATGTTCGTGGTGGTCGATTTGCCGTTCGATCCGGAGACCGCGACGACGCCATCGGGAATGCGGGCGATGGTGCGCTCGAGAAACCCGGGATCGATCTTCAGCGCGATGTTGCCGGGGATCGCCGACCCGCCGCCGCGCAGGCGCGCGGCGACACGGACGGCCCGCCCGACGAGAACGGCCGTGGCAGTGCGGAGCCCCACCGGCCTACTCGAGGTAGTCGCGCAGCGACTGCGATCGCGAGGGGTGACGGAGCTTGGCCATCGTCTTCGACTCGATCTGACGGATGCGCTCGCGCGTCACGCCGAAGGTGTCGCCGATCTGGTCGAGGGTCTTGGGCATGCCGTCGCCGAGACCGAAACGCATCCGGATGACGCCGGCCTCGCGCTCCGAGAGGGAGTCGAGGAGCGATTCCAGCTGCTTCTGCAGCATCGTGAAGCCCACCGCGTCGGCCGGGACGACCGCTTCGGTGTCTTCGATCAGGTCGCCGAACTCGCTGTCGCCGTCTTCACCCAGGGGGGTGTGCAGTGAGATGGGCTCACGGCCGTACTTCTGCACCTCGACGACCTTCTCCGGGGTCATGTCGAGTTCGCGCGAGAGCTCTTCGGGCGTGGGCTCACGGCCGAGATCCTGCAGCATCTGGCGCTGCACACGGGCGAGCTTGTTGATGACCTCGACCATGTGCACCGGGATGCGGATGGTGCGCGCCTGGTCGGCCATCGCACGCGTGATCGCCTGACGGATCCACCAGGTGGCGTAGGTCGAGAACTTGAAGCCCTTGGTGTAGTCGAACTTCTCGACGGCACGGATGAGACCCAGGTTGCCTTCCTGGATGAGGTCGAGGAACTGCATGCCGCGACCGGTGTAGCGCTTGGCGAGCGAGACCACGAGGCGCAGGTTCGCGCCGAGCAGGTGGCTCTTGGCCCGCTGGCCGTCTTTCGCCACCCACTGCAGCTCACGCTTGAGCGTCGGCGTCAGGTTGTCGCTGTTCGCCAGCTTGTCTTCGGCGAACAGACCCGCCTCGATGCGCATCGCGAGTTCGACCTCTTCGGCCGCGTTCAGGAGCGCGACCTTTCCGATCTGCTTCAGGTAGTCCTTGACCGGATCGGCCGTGGCGCCCGTGATCGTGGAGGAGTAGACGGGAACGTCGTCTTCGTCGTCGACCAGCGAGAGCACGAGGGCACCGCTCGGCAGCGGGGCCTCGGCGGCGGCCGGCTTGGCGGGCTTGTCGTCGCCGTCGGCATCCGTGTCGTCGGAGTCGCTGTCGTCGACGACCACCTCGACGTCGTCGGCGACCTCTTCGACCGCGTCGTCGTCGACGACGACGACCTCGTCATCGGGCTCGATGTCGTCGGAGTCGTCGCTCTTCGCGGTCGCCTTGGTGGCCTTCTTCGGGGCAGCCTTCGCTGCGGTCTTCTTGGCCGGCGCGCGCTTGGCCGTGGGGCGCTGCGCTGCCGACTCGACCTCGTCAGGCGCCGTTGCCTTCTCGAGGATGTCTGCGGACTTGGGGGTGGCCATTACTTCACCTTTCATGCCACGCGACCGGGGTGGGAGGTGCAAGGTCCCGGGCAAGATTCCCGTCACGTGAAGATGTTTTTGGACATTACTAAGACCCATGTCAAGTGCCGGGTTTTCGCAGCCGAAAAGAGATGCTGCATCCGTGCACAAGAACGGGTCTTGATTATCAATTATTGCATGGAATGACCGGTCAGAACGCCGTCAGGCCCCCCGGCGCCTCCATGCTCTGTACAGTGCAACCCAGATGGGGCCCACGGATATTCCCTCGTCCTCCTCGAGCTTGCGCCGGGTGCGGCGCCTGGCGCGCACGAACATGACGACACCGAAGCCGATCACGAGGTATTGAACGGTGAATGCACGCCGGAATGCGTCGAGATCGTAGAGGCTCGAACTGACTCCGGTGTCGAATTGCAGGTCGAGCAGCACACCGATCAGGAACATGGTCACGAAGCTCGCGGTGAACCCGCCGACGTTCACGATGCCGTTGGCCGATCCGAGTGAGCGGATCGGGTTGAAGGAGCGCGCGAAGTCGAAGCCGATGAGCGATCCCGGACCGCCGATGCCCATCGCCACGACCAGCACGATCACGAGCCAGGTCGGCGGCACGCCCGGCCAGAGCAGCAGCACCGCCCAGACGAGACCCAGGATGGCGGTGATCCCGAGCACCAGGTTCGAGCGGCGCAGCGGGAAACGGGCGGTCAGGATGCCGAGCACCGGCCCGGCGATCAAACCGGAGAGCACGATCAGCACGAGCAGGAACGAGGCGAACCCCGGGTCGAAGCCGAGCGCCGACACCATGAACGGGAATCCCCAGAACAGGGCGAACACGGTTCCGGAGGACTGCGTGGTGTAGTGCGACCAGAACCCGAGCTGCGTTCCGGGGCGACGGATGGTCTGGGCGAGCCCCTGCAGCGCTTCTTTCACCGACGCCGCGCGCGGGGGTTCCGGTACGTGCGCCGGCCGGTTCGCCAGCAGCACGACGCCGAGCACGAAGCCCACGAAAGAGACCGACGCCGCCGCCGAGAACGCGACCGACCACCCCGCCTGGTGCAGGATCCAGGCGAAGGGCAGCGCCGAGAGGATCTGGCCGATCGCGCCGACGTTTCCCGTCCATTGCGACAGCTGCGGCACCAGTCGCCCCTGGAACCAGGAGTTGATCAACCGGATGAGCGAGATGAACACGGCCGCGTCACCCGCCCCCACCAGGATGCGGGCGATGATCGCGATGGAGATGTCGGGTGCGAACGCGAGGATCGTCTGGCCGACCACCATCACCGCGCTGCCGGTGCAGATCAGCAGCTTCGGCCCGACCCGGTCGATGAGGAGCCCGATCGGGATCTGCAGTGCCGCGTAGACGATCAGCTGCACCACGGCGAGGCTGGAGAGCAGCGCCGCCGTCGTGTCGAAGCGATCGGCCGCGTCGACGCCCGCCACGCCCAGCGTGGTGCGCTGCAGCACCGCCGCCATGTAGGCGAACACGCCGACGGCGAAGACGAGCCAGGAGCGACGGGAGTTCACTGCCGTCAGCTTACTCGCGCCCGGCGGGGCCTTCGATCAGCGCGGCCGACCGTCGGTCGGGTCGTCACCCGGGCGGTTGCCCGCGAGGAAGCGTTCCAGTTCGTCGGCGATCTCGTCGGCCGAGGGCAGTTCACCGTCGATGTCGGTGAGCGGAGAACGGAGGCCGTTGCCTTCCATATAGGTGTCGTGCCGCTCTTCGAGCGTGTGCACGAGACGACCCAGCTCGGCGTTCGACTCCACCTGCTCGTCGATCTTGCCGATGAACACCCGGCCCTCCTCACGGAGCCGATCCGTCGGGAAGATGAGTCCGGTGGCGGAGCTGATGCTCTCCAGCGCGACCAGGGCCGTGCTCGGGAACTCGGTGTCGGCGAGGTAGTGCGGCACCAGCAGCACGAATCCGGCGATCGGATGCCCGAGTTCCTGCAGGCGGTATTCCACCAGGTGCAGGGCGTTGGCGGGCGCCTGTGTGCTCGGGCGCCAGACCGACATGGCATCGATCAGCTCGATGCGGTTGCCGCTGACGGTGACGCTGATCGGCCGCGTGTGCGGAACGGGCATCGGGATGGCGTGCACCCAGGTGGTGGTCTTCACGTGGAAACGCTGCACCAGCTCGATCACGGCCGCGCTGAACCGCTCCCACTGGAAGTCGGGCTCGAAGCCGTTGAGAAAGAGGAAGCGCTGCCCCAGCTCGTCGCTCATCAGGTAGAGGCGCAGGCTCTGCGGCTCGTAATCGCTCAGATGATCCTGATCGAAGGTGATGATGGGCCGGCGGGCGCGGTAATCGAGCAGGGTGTCGGCGTCGAACTCGGCCACCACGGTGTTGTCGAGGTTGTCGAGCAGGTACTCGCCCAGCTGGGCGACCGCGCCGCCCGCATCCGTGAATCCGGTGAGAGCCGCGACGAGGTTCAGCCCGTCGGGAACGAGACCGGCGTCGGCCACGACTTCATAGAGTCCGCTCGGTTGTTCCATGCATCAACTCTAAACCGGTGCCCTCGAACCGTCCGGCTCCCCTGGCATGCCGAGAGCGAACACGGATCGGGAATAGGCGGGCTTCGGGCCGGAATCGTCCGGTCGCCCTAACATGGCCGAATGACCTCCGCGACCGTCTCCCTCCTCTTCACCGCCGAGCCCCTCACCACCGATCTCCTCGTCGTCGCCGCATCCGTGAGCGGCGAACGCGGCGCGGAGACGGCCGCGGTGCGCGGCGACGTTCTCGACGGGCTCGCAGAATCGCTGCGCGCCGTCGGATTCACGGGCAAGAAGGACGAGCTGGTGCGGCTTCCGGCACCGGCCGGTGCGACTGCGGCGAGCATCGCGGTCGTCGGTCTGGGCACCGCGACGGCGGGCGCCGACGAGCTCCGCTACGCCGCCGGCGTCGCCGCTCGCCGGCTCGGTGGGCGCGAGCGACTCGTGCTCGACTTCGGGGTCACCTCGGCCACCGAACTCGAAGCAGTGCTCGAAGGCGCCGGACTCGGAGCGTACGACTACAGCGACTACCGGGGGGCGGGGCGCGAGGATGCCGCAGCCGCGACGCCGGGCGCAGAGGCCGGTTCCGGCACCCGCTCCGCTTCCGGCTCGGGCGAGCCCCGTGAGATCGCGGTGATCGGCGCGGGCGACGCCGAGGCCGACGCCCGCGCGCTCCGCCGGGCACGCGCATCCGTCGACGCCGTGACACTGGTGCGCGACCTCGTGAACATCCCCGCCCTCGATCTCTACCCCTCGAACTACGCCGAGCGCGTGCAGCGGCTCGCGGAGGGACGGCCCTTCACCGTGAAGGTCTGGAACGAGCAGGAGCTCGTCGCCGAGGGCTTCGGCGGCATCGCCGGAGTCGGGCAGGGCTCCGCCCGGCCGCCTCGCCTGGTGCGGGTCGACTACTCCCCCGCCGGCGCGACGCGTCACGTCGCTCTGGTGGGCAAGGGCATCACCTTCGACACGGGCGGGCTCTCCCTGAAGCCGCCGGTCTCGATGATCGGTATGAAGTACGACATGGCCGGGTCGGCGACCGTGCTCGCCACGGTGCTCGCCGCCGCCGAACTCGAGCTGCCCGTCCACCTCACCGCGTGGCTGTGCCTCGCCGAGAACATGCCGTCGGGCGACGCCATCCGTCCGGGTGACGTGCTCACCATCCGCGGCGGACGCACCGTCGAAGTGCTGAACACGGATGCCGAGGGCCGGCTCGTGCTGGCCGACGGCCTGGTCGCGGCGAGCGAGGAGAAGCCCGACGCCATCATCGACGTCGCCACCCTCACCGGCGCCGCAGTGGTGGCCCTCGGCAACCGTTATGTGGCCACGATGGGCGACGAGGCGCTGGTGGCCGAGGTGCTCGGGGCCGCGCGCGAGGTGGGCGAGACGCTCTGGCACATGCCGCTGCCGGCCGAGCTCCGTCCTCTGCTCGCCTCCGACATCGCCGACATCGCGAACGTCAAGCCCGGCAACACGGCGGGCGGGATGCTCGTGGCCGGCGTCTTCCTGCAGGAGTTCGTCGGCAAGGACGACGAAGGCGAACGCATCCCGTGGGTTCACCTGGACATCGCCGGCGCCGCGCAGAACAAGGATGCGGGCTACGGCTTCACCGGAAAGGGACCGACCGGCGTGACCGTGCGCACCCTGCTCCGATTTGCCGAGCGGTCCTCCCGCGCGTAGTAAGGTCGTATGGGCGAAAAAATCTCGCCCATCTCCGTCAGCATCGGAACGATGCGAGGCGGAATCCTGATGCACGAGGGAGTTGCTTGGTGTCGGAACAGAATTTTGACATTGTGGTTCTCGGCGGCGGCAGCGGTGGCTATGCGGCCGCCTTGCGGGCCAGCCAGCTGGGATTCTCGGTCGCGATGATCGAGAAGGACAAAGTCGGCGGCACCTGTCTCCACCGTGGCTGCATCCCCACCAAAGCGCTCCTGCACTCGGCCGAGGTCGCCGACGTGTCGCGCGAGTCGGCCAAGTACGGCGTCAACACCACCTTCGGCGGCATCGACATCGCGGCGGTCACCGCCTACCGCGAGGGCATCGTCTCCAGCAAGTTCAAGGGCCTCGAGGGCCTCGTGAAGGCCCGCGGCATCACCACCATCGCCGGCACCGGCCGCCTCACCTCCCCCACCACCGTGCAGGTCGGTGACGACACGATCGTCGGCAAGAAGATCGTGCTGGCCACGGGCTCCTACTCGCGCACCCTCCCCAGTCTCGAGATCGGCGGACGGGTCATCACCTCGGAGCAGGCACTCACGCTCGACTACGTTCCGCAGAAGGTCGTCATCCTCGGCGGCGGCGTGATCGGCGTCGAATTCGCCAGTGTCTGGAAGTCGTTCGGAGCCGACGTCACCATCGTCGAGGCGCTCCCCCACCTGGTGCCGAACGAAGACGAGGCCATCTCGAAGCAGTTCGAGCGCGCGTTCCGCAAGCGCGGCATCAACTTCAACCTCGGCGTCCGGTTCTCGGGCGTCACCCAGAACGAGAACGGCGTCGTGGTCTCGCTCGAAGACGGCAAGACCTTCGACGGCGAGCTGCTGCTCGTGGCCGTCGGCCGCGGCCCGGCCACCCAGGGCCTCGGCTTCGAAGAGGCCGGTGTCACCATCGACCGCGGATTCGTCATCACCAACGACCGCCTCGAGACCAGCGTTCCCGGCGTCTACGCCGTGGGCGACATCGTTCCCGGCCTGCAGCTCGCGCACCGCGGCTTCCAGCAGGGCATCTTCGTGGCCGAGGAGATCGCGGGACTCAACCCCCAGATCGTCGAAGATGTCAACATCCCGAAGGTCACCTACTCCGACCCCGAGGTCGCGTCGGTCGGGCTCACCGAGGCGAAGGCGGCCGAGAAGTACGGCGCCGACAAGATCTCGGCCTACGACTACAACCTGGCGGGCAACGGCAAGAGCCACATCATCGGCACCACGGGTTCGGTGAAGGTCGTGCGCGTCAACGACGGGCCGGTCATCGGCATCCATATGATCGGCGCCCGCGTGGGCGAGCTGATCGGCGAGGGCCAGCTCATCGTGAACTGGGAGGCCTACCCCGAAGACGTGGCGTCGCTCATCCACGCGCACCCCACCCAGAACGAGGCGCTCGGCGAGGCGCACCTCGCGCTGGCCGGCAAGCCCCTGCACGCCATCTAGTCCTGCCAACACGGCGTATCAACGAACGGTTCCATAAGGAGACAAGGTCATGAGCGAATCCGTCAACCTTCCCGCACTCGGTGAGAGTGTCACGGAGGGTACGGTCACCCGCTGGCTCAAGAACGTCGGCGACCGGGTGGAGGTCGACGAGCCGTTGCTCGAGGTCTCGACCGACAAGGTCGACACCGAGATCCCGTCGCCCGTCGCGGGCGTGATCGAGGCCATTCTCGTCCAGGAGGACGAGACGGTCGAGGTCGGAACGGCTCTCGTGACGATCGGAGACGGATCGGGCGCCGCCCCGGCAGCCGAGGCTCCGGCACCGGCCGCCACCGAGGCTCCCGCGCCGGAACCCGTCGCCGCTGCCCAGCCTATCGCCCCCGCGCAGGAGGCTCCGGTTCAGGTCGTGACGCCGTCGACCGAGGCGCCGGCACCCGCCGAGCCTGCACCGGCCGCGGCTCCCGCACCGGTGCAGGAAGCGCCTGCTGCTGCTCCCGAGCCGATCGCTGCGGCCCCCGCACCGGTCGCCGCCGCACCGGCCGCGGCACCCGCACCCGCTGCTGCTCCGGCTCCCTCCGCCCCGGCTCCGGCTGCCGAGGCGCCCGTTGCCGGCGCCGGCAACGCCGGGTACGTGACCCCCCTCGTGCGCAAGCTCGCACACGACCGTGGCATCGACCTCGCGACCGTCTCCGGCTCGGGCGTCGGTGGCCGCATCCGCAAAGAAGATGTGCTCGCCGCGGTGTCGGCTCCGGCCGCCTCCGCCGCTCCGTCGACGCGCGCTCCGCTCGAGATCTCGCCGCTGCGTGGAACGACGCAGCCGATGTCGCGACTGCGCAAGGTCGTGGCCGAACGAGCCGTCGCCTCGATGCAGGCGTCGGCGCAGCTCACCACGGTGGTGCAGGTCGACGTCACGAAGGTGGCCGCGTTCCGCGACCAGGTGAAGGGCCGCTTCTTCGAGAAGACCGGCACCAAGCTCTCCTTCCTGCCGTTCTTCGCCCTCGCGGCCGCCGAGGCACTGAAGGCGTACCCGATCATCAACGCCACGGTCGACGGCGAGAACATCGTCTACCCCGACCACGAGGGCATCAGCATCGCGGTCGACACCGAGCGCGGCCTCCTCACCCCCGTGGTGAAGAACGCGGGCGACCTCGACATCGCCGGATTCGCCACGCAGATCGCCGATCTCGCCGACCGCACCCGCAACAACAAGCTGAAGCCCGACGAGCTGGCCGGCGGCACGTTCACGCTCACCAACACCGGTTCGCGGGGCGCGCTCTTCGACACCCCGCTGGTGTTCCTGCCGCAGGTCGCGATCCTCGGCACCGGCGTCGTGGTGAAGCAGCCCGCCGTGGTGAAGGTCGACGGCGGCGAGGCCATCGCCATCCGGTCCATCGTGTACCTGGCGCTCAGCTACGACCACCGGATCGTCGACGGCGCCGACGCGGCACGCTTCCTCACGGCTGTGAAGAGCCGCCTCGAAGACGGATCGTTCGAAGCCGACCTCGGCATCTAGTCGGGCCCCCGCCCGACGCGGTACGACCGAAGCCTCCAGCCGGTCTCGCCCCTCATCACGAGGAGCGAGACCGGCTTCGTCGTCTCCGGGGGGCTCGCGCCCTCGATCGTGCCGCGCAGCAGGGCGGTGGCGCCGATCCGCTCGACCAGTTCGACCCCCGTGATCGAAGCGAGCGGGTCGTCGGATGGCGCGGTCGCTCGCGCGATCTCCTGGTCGGCGAGCAGAGCCGGCGCGTTCCACTGATCGACAGCGTCGAGACATCGCGGCTCATCGGTTCGCAGGCATTCCCGTCGCCGATCGAGGAGCGCCGACGCGGCGCGGACCGGATCATCGGATTCGATGGCCGACGGTGGCCCTGCGGAGCCGGCCTCTTCGCCCTGGAGCGTGACGCCACTCGGCGAGCCCGTGACCCCGGGCGCCTCTCCTCGGGCCGACGACTCCGCTGCCGACGACTCGTCGCCCGCCTCTGCGGCGGCGTGCCCGTTCGCCGGGATGAGCAGGCAGCCGGCGACGGCGGCGGCCACCACGAGCACTCCGGCGGCGGCCAGGATTCGCCTCCGCCGTGGAGCCATCGCCCCCGCCGAGCGACGTCGTACCAGGCCCCGCAGCGCGGCCGCGCTCTCGCGGAGGGCGAGCACCGCGGGCTCCACCGTCTCGAGGAAGGCGAGCTCGTGGCCGGGCTCCTCCACCGCACCGTCGGTCCACCGCCAGGCTTCGTCGAGGCCGGAGGTCGACGATCCACTGTCGTGCGAAGCGGACCCTTCTCCGGGCGAATCCTGCCTGCCCGCCCGCGGCGTCACCACCGGATCTCGCAACTCGACTTCCCCACCAGTCCACGACCGGCGTGAGAAGGCCACGATGCCCCGCCCACGCGTGAACACGGCGACGGCGCGGAGGTCGTCGCCCACGAGCGCGTCGAACCCGGCCTCCCCCGCGAATCGCGCCGACCGGAACCCCACGAGGGAATGGTCGCCGTCGTCGCCCACGAGCACCGCGTCCGCATCCAGCCCGCCATGCGCGACACCCGCCTCGTGCAGTTCGTCGACCAGGCGGGACAGTTCGCCCGGGTCCACCGCCGGCCGGCCGGCGCGCGGCACCGGCGAAGACCCCGGGCGGCCTCGGCACAGGGTCATCACCATCACCAACTCACCGCGTTCCGTGGTGCCGAGATCGAGCAGCCGCGGCATCGCAGCGATGGGGCGCAGCGCCAGCACGCGGCACTCCGTCTCCCGCCCGAATTCTCCGGCGACGGGGTCGGCTCCCGACGTCAGGCAGAGCTTCACCGCCACCGGATCGCTCCCGGCGACATCCGCGCCGCCATCGCCCACATCGAGCACGCCGGCATAGACGTTCGCGGACTCTCCGACGCCGATCAGCTCGTGCAGCCGATACCCGGCGACCGCAGGACCGAGGGCGGAAAGAGCGGGCGGAGACGTGCCTAATGTCATGCCCCGAGCATCCTTTCCAATTCTCCTCCGCGCACCTCGTCGCCGCGATCTGGGGACGGATCCGCGCATCCGTTCGCTTGTGGAGGACTGCTCGGATCGTGGCTTCCGCCGTCGGTTCGACGAAGTATCCTTGGAGGCATGGCACGCAAGACCGACGCAACACCGAAAGCCCCGAAAGAGCCGGGCCGCATCAAACAGATGTGGCAGGTCTTCACGATGACCCGCCGCTACGACAAGAACGCCGTGTGGCTGATGGCCCTCGGTTTCGGCGTGCCCGTGCTCGTGGGTGTGGCTCTGGCCCTGATCTTCTCGCGCGACAACGTGTTCGCCATGGTGATGTGGATTCTCGCGGGCGTTCTCGGCGGTCTGCTGGCCGCTCTCATCATCCTCGGCCGCCGCGCCGAGCGCGCCGCCTACAAGCAGATCGAAGGGCAGCCCGGCGCTGTGGGCGCCGTTCTGCGCAGTTCGCTGAAGCGCAGCTGGCGCGGCAGCGAGATGCCCGTGGCCGTCAACGGGAAGACGCAGGATGCGGTCTACCGTGCCGTCGGCCGTGGCGGCGTCGTGCTGATCAGCGAAGGACCCCGCTCCCGCACCAACAAGATGCTCGAGGAGGAGCGTCGCAAGGTGCTCCGCATCCTCCCGAACGTGCCCGTGACCTTCCTCTCGGTCGGCCCGGATCCGGATGCGGTGCCTCTGCACCGTGTCGCCGCCAAGATGGCGCGCATCAAGCCGAACCTCACCAAGCCCGAGGTCATGGCCGTCTCCAACCGGCTCACGTCGCTGTCGTCGTCTCCGTTGCCCATCCCCAAGGGCATCGACCCGATGCGGATGCGTCCGCAGCGCGGCCGCTGAGACCGGGGTGGCAAGCGTCTCGGGAGGTGCTGCTCCGAGCGAGTGGCCAGGAGAACGTCTCGGCCTGAACCGGGAGGGGCACGGTTCGATCGCTCGCTCCGGCCGCAGGATCGCGGCCCTCCTGATCGACTTCGCCTTCTGCTACGTGATCTACTTCGCGTTCTTCTTCGAGAATCCCTTCGCGTCGAGCATCATCTTCTTCATCGAGCAGGTCGTGCTCATGATCACGCTGGGCGGCGGGCTCGGGCATCTGCTCCTCGGGATGCGGGTGGTGCGGCTCGACGGGAGCTACGCGGGCTGGTGGCGACCGATCGTGCGCACGCTCCTGCTCATGCTGGTCATCCCGGCGGTCATCTGGGATTCCGATCAGCGGGGCCTCCACGACGTCTTCGCGGGCACGGTGCTCGTCAAACGCTGAGATTCCGGGCCTCTTCGGAGGGTTCGTAACATCCCGGAAACAATTGCGACACCGCCGGGTAATGCCGCGCCTCTAGGGTGGCGGTGGCTGCATCTGCAGCTGTTTTCTGTACCAAGCCATTTGGAGATCTCTCACATGTTCAGTGACTCTTCCGAGGTGCTCAAGTTCATCAAGGACACGGACGTCAAGTTCCTTGATATCCGGTTCACCGATCTTCCCGGTGTCCAGCAGCACTTCAACATCCCCGCCGCCACCGTCGACGAGGAGTTCTTCGCCGTCGGTCAGCTCTTCGACGGCTCCTCGATCCGCGGCTTCGCGTCGATCCACGAGTCGGACATGCAGCTCATCCCTGACGTCTCCACGGCTTACATCGATCCCTTCCGGGCCGAGCGCACCCTGATCCTCGTCTTCGACATCTACAACCCGCGCAACGGCGAGATCTACTCGCGCGACCCGCGTCAGGTTGCGAAGAAGGCCGAGAAGTACCTCGCCTCGACCGGCATCGCCGACACCGCGTTCTTCGCCCCCGAGGCCGAGTTCTACATCTTCGACGACGTGCGCTACGAGGTGAAGCAGAACTCGAGCTTCTACTCCGTCGACTCCTCCGAGGCCGCCTGGAACACGGGCCGCGTCGAAGAAGGCGGAAACCTCGCCAACAAGACCCCCTACAAGGGCGGCTACTTCCCCGTCAGCCCGGTCGACCAGCACGCCGACCTGCGCGACGACATCTCGCTCAAGCTGATCGACTCCGGTCTCATCCTCGAGCGCGCCCACCACGAGGTCGGCACCGCCGGCCAGGGTGAGATCAACTACCGCTTCGACACCATGGTGCACGCGGCCGACGACATCCTGAAGTTCAAGTACATCGTCAAGAACACGGCGAACCTCTGGGGCAAGACCGCGACGTTCATGCCGAAGCCGCTCTTCGGCGACAACGGATCGGGCATGCACACCCACCAGTCGCTGTGGAACGACGGCACCCCGCTGTTCTACGACGAGGCCGGCTACGGCGGACTCAGCGACCTCGCCCGCTGGTACATCGGCGGTCTGCTGAAGCACGCCCCCGCGGTGCTCGCCTTCACGAACCCGACGGTGAACTCCTACCACCGCCTGGTCCCCGGCTTCGAGGCTCCGGTCAACCTGGTCTACTCGGCCGGTAACCGTTCCGCGTCGATCCGCATCCCGATCACGGGAACGAACCCGAAGGCCAAGCGCATCGAGTTCCGCGCACCGGATGCCTCGGGCAACCCCTACCTCGCCTTCGCGGCGCAGCTGATGGCGGGCCTGGACGGCATCCAGAACCGCATCGAGCCGCACGAGCCCGTCGACAAGGACCTCTACGAGCTGCCCCCCGAGGAAGCCAAGAACATCCCCCAGGTGCCGGCATCGCTCGGCGAGGCCCTCGACGCGCTCGAGGCCGACCACGAGTTCCTCACCAAGGGCAACGTGTTCACCCCCGACCTGATCGAGACCTGGATCACGTACAAGCGTGAGAACGAGATCAAGCCGATCGCCCAGCGCCCGCACCCCTTCGAGTACGAGCTGTACTACGGCGTGTAGCTAGATCACGCGGGATTCCGGGGGTTTCGACCCCTCTAGTCCGCAAAAAGTCCGCACGAGTTGCCATTGTCTTCGCGATGGCAGCTCGTGCGGACTCTTCTTTGTCCGGCCACATGTGCCCGTAGGTGTCGAGGGTGACTTTCGCGGACGCATGGCGCAGCAGCTTCTGAACCGTCTTGATGTCCATGTTCGACGCGATCAGGAACGACGCGAAGTAGTGCCGTAGGTCCTGGATGCGGAACCCCGCGGGTAGCCCCTTGATCGAGTCGGCCACCTTCCGGAAAGCCGTCTCGATTGTGTACGGCGACACCGGGCGCCCGAAGGCACCGACGACGAGTGTCGCACTCCCCCACTTCGCCGGGACGCGCGACAGCTCGGTGCAGAGGTCAAGCGGAATCGGGATCGGCGTTTTCGAAGTCTCGGTTTTCAGAGGTAGCGCCGGGTACTGAACCTCCGGAGTGATGATGCCCCGGAGGAAATCAACATCGCTCGTTCGGAGCGCCGCTATCTCTCCGATCCGAAGCCCGGCGAAGGCGCCAAGCAGGATCACCGGCTTGAAATGGGCGGGCATCCGCTCGTGCAGCTCCCAGACCTGCTCAGTGGTCGCGACGTACATTCGCTGCTTCGCCTGTCCCGGCGAGGTACGTCTGCTGACCGGAGAGCGCGGCACGAGGCCGTCGTGCACCGCGTCGGTGAAGATGTGAGACAGGCGCGAATGCAGCGCGTAAACGGTCGAATCTGCCAGCCCGGATGCCTTGAGCGCCGCCGTCCACGCCTTCACATCCGAGGGACGCACATCACGAAGCTGGCGAGAGCCGAACGCCGTCTTGATGTGCTTCACGTGCGAGCGCGCCTGACGCACTGATGATGCTCGATTCTGTTCGTAGGCCGATAGCCAGGTGTCGCACCACTCCCCTACCGTGAGCTTCGCCAATTTCGGGTCGACGTACGTGCCCGTCACTACCGAAGTGGTTACGTGATCGAGCCAGTGCTGCGCGCTGTCCTCAGGATGGCGGGGGTTGTTCTTGTACTTGAAGTGCCTAGCGTGCTCTTTGCCGTCCGCGTCGCGGAAACGAGCCCGCCACGAACCATCGGGCCGCTGTCTAATGCTCATTAGCGATCTCGGATTTGGCGCGACGCGCGAAGGTCGGCACTGAAATCCGCCTGGACGTCGAGCCACCAAGGCTTAGACATTTCCTGGAATTGCTGCCTTTCAGCCGCTCGCGCAGCCTCGTCATGATTCTTGTTCCTCATGAAATGGGGGCTCACCCCGAGCCCCCAGAGCCATGCATCCTCAGCCGGAATCTCCGTGCCGTTCTCTAACAATGAGACGGCCACATAGGGAGTGTTTGGGAACGGCAGCAGCAATGAGAGTGGAGAGACATTAAGCGCGTAGGCAAGCGCCATCAGGTCGTCGATGTCCACTCTCCTGTCGCCGGATTCAATGCGGCCGATGCTGGCTTTCGGAATAGGGCGCCCGATTTGGTCTAGCTCTGCGGAGAGCTGATCCTGCGTCATCCCGAGGTGCTGCCGAACTTCACGTACCCGATTCCCAAATCGCACACCTGTGGCGCCGATATCGTTTCCGCGCTGCCTGCCTGTAGTTGCCATGCATTGAGCATAGTTGACTTCTAACGCAACTGGCTATACCTTCGCTATAACGCAACAAGCTGCGAAAGGAGGTAACTGTGAAAGTAGACCAGAACGAAGCCCCCATGCTGCTAACGCTGGACGAAGCGGCACAAAGACTGCGCAAGACTCCTGCCGCTCTGCGGTGGCTCATCCACCGCGGGACTGCCCCAAAATCCGCTCTCATCGGTGGGCGCCGGATGTTCCGTGCCCATGATGTCGACGCTTACATCGCGGCGGCGTTCGCGTAGAACGGCGATCCTCGGCCCGTCAGGCTGACTCGCTGCCCGCAAGACGGGCTAGCAACTTCACAACTCCATAGAGAACGAACTACCCACTCGCGGCGCGGCTCTGTCAGCTCCATCGGGTGAGTGATGCACGCGGGCATGATCCGCGCCACAGTGGCGGGCCTCCGAGCTTGCTCAGCCTCTCGCTCACCCCTCTGAGTTGATATCTGCGTGGTGGGAGTTCAGGAGCGTTCGCCCGGCGAGAGTTTGCATCCTCGCCAGGAGGTTCCCCGGTTCGATTCCGGCGAACGCACGCAATACGCAAAAGGCCCGGCGCTAGAGACGCCGGGCCGACATTCGCAACTCCGAGAGGAATCGAGAAGATGAACGAACAGACCATAGCAGGCGAGGCTCCCCCGGCCGCTGTCGTAAGTTGCGCCGAGCCCGGATGCATCCGCTACGGCAACGATCACCCCCTGCTAGATGCCGACGACGAGTTGTTCATCCACGAGGCCGCCCACGTACTCACTCCCGACTACGAAATCGTGGTCGAGCGCCTGAGCGACGCGAGCCAATGGCGCGTCGATGTCGCGGTTCACGACACGGGCTTTGATCTAGACACCACCGCCGCACTCGCCGCCGACATCGCAGCACTCGTTCACGTAGCCAAGTCGATGAACGCCCGAGGCGCTGCGCGCCCCGTAGGCGCGTCAGTAACGAGCGGGACGGGTGAGAGTGCCAGAGAACTGGTGTTCGAGTCTCAGAACCCGCTCAGCGACCCGGAGAGGGAACGCGTGTTCGCTGGCGAGTCTGGCCTGTGAGCCTTCGCGCTCTCGTGTGGGCATGGGGGCAGGTGCCACTTACCCTCGGTGAGGACGGTAGCCCCCCGCTAGTGCCGAAGCCATCCCTGGCCGCGAAACTCGTTCTGATGGCGCTGGCTGACTACGCCGACGAGGCGGGATCGTGCTTTCCTTCGCACGCCACGCTGTCAGCTATGTGCTGCATGTCGACAAAGACCGTCTCCCGCGCCATCGAAATTCTCGAGCGCCGCGAGCTGCTGACCCGCGAGCAACGTCGCAGAGGCAACGGCTCCCGAACATCCGACAGGTACGTTCTGCACCTCAACGGCGCACCGGAAAAGCAACCGGACAATCTGTCGGGTAGTGGTCGGCCACAACCCGACAACCTGTCCGCCCCTAACGGACAATCTGTCGGGGCCAGATCCATCTACTTAACCGATGAGACTGATCAATCTCTCTTACTAGGTACAGACCGCGCGCACGTCGAGTTGGAGACACCCTCGCAGCCGGGTGTCGACACGGCCGCTGTCGCAGTCTGCCTGCGTAACGAGGGTCTGAACCCCGACCAGTACGACATCGCTCGCGCCATCTCCGGAATTCTCGGGCGAACGTCTGTGTCGGTGGCTCGACCTGCCGCCTACGTCGCGAAGGGGATTCGTATGGCGCCTGACGAGTGGCTAGTGCGTCAGCGCCCACGCACAGTCTCCTGCGATGCCGGGCACAAGTGGTGGGGGCCATTCAATGACCGTTGCCTGAGGTGCGATGAAGAGCGTCCGAACTGGCGTGACGACAGAGACGCGGCGCAAGCCGCCTAGCGAAAGGAAGTACCGAATCACAGGAGAAACCAAATCGAGTCGCTGGCGCGGGTTCAAACTTGACCCGCCTGTTTCGAGCCGCTACTGCGGCCCGATCAGCGCAGAAGAGTCCCTATCCATCGGCCTCGCGGAACGAGAGCACTTCGTCATGCTCAGCCACGAGGGCGCGGAGACAGGACGGAAGATTACGCTCGTGAGCCCCGATGTCGAGTACGGAGAATTCCTCCGAGTCGGCGCGGAGGCGCTGGGGCAAAGCATTATTCAGGTGGCACCAGCGAAGTTCTCGCTCGTGCTGATCGGGTGGCCCGAAACGATTCTCGCCGAATGGCTCGGCGAGGCCGAAAGCCCCGATGTCGGCGGGTAAGGATTTCGTTGTCAGCATCCTGGGTGACACCGGGGGCGTGGACAAGGCGTTCTCACTTTTCGAAAAGAACGCAGGCAAGATCGCGGCGGGCGCAGCAGCGGCGTTCGCTGGGGCGAAGATCGGACAGGCTTTCGCCGAGAGCCTAGACATCGAGTCATCCCAGGCGCACATGAACGCCGAGCTGAACCTGACCGCCGCCGAGTCCGCTCGAATCGGTGGCGCTGCGGGCAAGCTCTTTGCCGAGAACTACGGCGAGAACATGCAGGAGGTGAACGGGGCCGTCACGGCGGTCATCGGTTCATTCGACGGCATGCGCGAGGCCAGCGAAGCCGACCTCGCGTCGATGACAGGCAAAGCGATGACGTTCGCGGATGTGTTCTCTGTCGATGTAGGGCGCTCTGCACAGATCGCAAGCCAGATGATCACGCAGGGCATCGCGGTCGACGGGGCGCAGGCATTCGACCTGCTCACCGCGGCCATGAACAAGATGCCGGTGGAGCTGCGCGCCGATCTGCTAGACGCGACAGACGAGTACGGCGGGTTCTTTGCGCAGCTCGGGTTCTCGGGCGAGCAGGCCATGAGCATGCTCGTCGCGGGCAGTGCGAAAGGCATGTACGGAATCGACAAGACGGGCGACGCGGTGAAGGAATTCGCGGTGCTCGTCTCGACCGATATCGGCCGCACGCAGCCGATCATCGAGGGTTTGGGGCTGAACTACGGAGATATGTCCGCGAAGCTCCTAGCGGGCGGCGAACAGGGCGCCGAGGCCACGCAGATGATCGTGAGTGCCCTGCTCGGCGTGACCGATCCGGCCGCGCAGGCGCAGGCCGCAGTCGGCCTGTTCGGCGCCCCGCTTGAGGATCTGGGAACCGATGGAATCCCGAAATTCCTCGCTTCCCTACAGGGCACTGCTGGTGGCCTCGGCGAGGTCGAAGGGCGCCTGGATTCCGTGGGCGACAAGCTGAACGACACCGCCGAGCATCGAATCGAGGAAGTGAAGCGTGGCTTCGATTCGTGGCTGTTGCAGATCGTGAGCATCCCCGGACCACTTGGGGACATCGCAGCGGGAATGATGGCGTTCGGCCCGGCAGCCTTGCAGGTCGCCGCCGCCGTCGTTCCCTTGATCGCGTTCCGAGGCGCACAGACCGCGGGTACCGCCGCAACCAACATGAACACGGCAGCGCAGTCCGCGAACAACGTCGCTTGGTACGCCAGCCCGGTGACATGGATCATCGCCGGAATTGTGGTCGCTATTGGCCTACTCGTGCTCGCCGGTATATGGCTCGTTCAAAACTGGGATGGCGTCGTGAAATGGCTCGGCGAAGCTTGGGCGAACATCCTCGCCGGGGCGCAGTGGTTCATCGGAGTGATATCCGATGCGTTCCTGAACTTCACCCCGCTCGGGTTCATCATCAAGAACTGGGGCGCAATCACCGAATGGTTCGGTGGCTGGTGGGGCGGCATCCAGGGAATGACCGGCGACGCCGTGAACTGGCTCGGTGGCAAAGTGAGCGAGTTCGTCGGATTCTTTACCTCGATTCCGGATCGAGTCGGCGAAGCCTGGCAAGGGCTGCAAGACCTCGCAGTCGGCACGATGCGGAATATCGCGAACTTCGTCATCGACACCTGGAACAACACCCTCGGCGGACTCGATGTGAAGCTGCCCGACATCCTCGGCGGTGCCCACATCAAGTTCGACAAGCTGCAAAACATTCCGGCGCTCGCCGAGGGTGGAATCGTCAGCTCGCCGACACTTGCCCTCATTGGTGAAGCTGGCCCGGAGGCCGTCGTTCCGCTCGCGCAATATCGCGGGTCGGGCGAGCGCGACGGGCCGATTTACGTAGAACAACACCTCGACGTGACCCTCGACGGCGCGCGGGTCTACAAGCAGCTCAAGACCGTAGAGCTGAAACGCCGCTAAAGCGTGTGCCCACGGTTGGCCGTGGGCACACCCCAGCAGTACCCACCCGGCCACCCGCCGGGTGATCAACGCGGGCCTGCACCTGCAGGCCTCAATCGCCCTCGAAAGGGGAAACTGAATGACATCAGCCATCGCAACCAACATCAAGCGCATCATGGACGAGCGTGCCGCCGCGTGGGAGAACACCGCCAAGCCGCTGGCCGAAATCGCGCAGACCCGCGAGTTCACCGCCGAAGAGCGGCAGACCTGGGAGCGCGCCGAGGCCGACCACGCGGCCTACTCCGAGCGCATCAAGTCACTGCGCCTCTCGCTCGATCAGGAACGCGAGATTGCCGAGTTTGCACACTCGCAATCCGAGAGCCGCGACAGCGCGGCGCACTGGATCAACGTGGACACCGGGGCACCCGCTGCCCTGCGGTCAAATGAGCGGTTCAGTTCACACCCGGTCGCAGCTCGCGGTTCGGAGCGTGACGACCTCGCCAAGGCGCAGTATTCGGGTGTCGGTGAAATGGTCCGAGCCCTCACCACGACGGGCGGCTCAGCGATCATCCCGACCGATTGGGCCGGCCAGCTCATCGACCTGGCCCGAGCGAAAGCAGCCGTGACGCAGGCGGGGGCTACCATCGTCCCGATGGGCGCCCCGACCGTCAACATCGGCCGTATCACGGGCGACCCGAGCGCAGCGTTCCGCGCCGAGGGCTCGGCGATCACGTCGAGTGATCCCACATTCGACAACGTGACACTAACGTCGAAATCGATGTCTGCGCTGGTCATCGGAACCCGCGAATGGTTCCAAGACGCCGAGAACGCCGATCAGGTCGTCGCTGCGGCCATTGCTCAGGCCATCGCGGGGCAGCTCGATATGGTGGCCCTCTACGGCGCCATCACGGCCGGTGCCGGTGCGATCAACCTTCCCACGCCTCCGAACCCTCGGGGCATCCTTGCCGCGCTGAACGCGAACAAGCCCGCGAATGTGCTCGGCACGGCCGCAGCGAATGGCACGCCTCAGACGACGGGAGCGTACTGGAATGAGGTCATCGACCTGCTGTACACAGTTCGCAACGGAAACGAGAACCCGACCGGGCTCGTCTGGAACAGTCGCCTCGATCAGCAGTATGCCAAGGCCTACGACACGACCGGGCAGCCGCTGAGCATCCCTGCTGCCGTGGCCGATGTTCCGCGCTACAGCAGCAACACCATCCCGTCGTACACGCTCGGCACGATGGCAAACCGCGCGACCGACCTATTCGCGGGAGACTTCTCGCAGCTCATCATCGGGCAGCGCCTCGGCCTCACCATCCAGGTGCTGAACGAGCGCTATGCCGACGAGGGGAAGATCGGAGTTGTGGCCCACTGGCGAGGCGACATTCAGCCCGCGCGCCCCGGCGCATTTGCGGTGTACCGAGGCTTGCAGGGCGCCGCGTGACCCGAAGCGAAGCCGTAGCAGACCTCGCCGCGCGTACAGGGCTCACGCCGCGCGAGGCTGAGAACGTCGTCGTAAGGGAGTCAGGGCCGCGCCACGTAGCCGCGACCGCTGTTCTGGCTAACGGTTATCTTCACACCGTGCATCCCGACACCGGCCTTGATGTCGTGTTCGTGCCAGGCGAGGCGATTCCGGAATGGGCCACAGCGCCTAAGCCCACCGCGTAGAGCACCGGCGTCAACCTCACCGTTCGCGCTTCTCCTTTCAGCGTGATTCGGATGGATGATCAGTGAGCCGGTGTGATTACCGACACTGACCTGATCAGCGCCCAATGAATGGCCCACACTCTCACGGTGTGGGCCATTCGGCGTTAACGGGCAGAAGCTTGAGAGATGGATGAGAACGCAGTAGACAAAGCTCGGGCTAAGGCAATCAGCAGGGCCGGTGCGGCGCTTGCACAAGCGGTGGCACGCCTAAATTCAGAACGCCTTAGGGAGGGGGTGCCAGTCGCCGCACCAACCGCTACGCCCGGAGGGTGAAGCTACGAAGCAATCAGCTCGAACTCGGCGATGTCCTCGACGTAGAGTCGCACGGGCAGTAACGAGCCAACGACCGAGAGGTCATAGCCCCAGGCGGAAGAGCCATCGGCCCACTTGCGTAGGAACCGAGCATCGGGATCGGTGGTGACGAGCGTGCGGCCGTCAGTGGTGTGGACAAGAGCAGTGACAGGGAATGTGAGCATGCCTGAACCGTACTGAGCCAGAACGCGCATATCCACTATTACGGAATCGTGTACACATTCGTCCCGTCTAGTGCAGTCCCGTGCAGGGGTGCGGGCGTGACCGCGACCATTTTTGCACCTGAGCGCCACGGGAAGCCCTCGGCGTTCCCACTTCTCCCTCTCCCCGATCCCGTGAAATGCCACGTGGGTACAGGAAGCACAGAAGCGGGCACCTTAAGCCCTAGCAGGGCTGACACCACACAGGGGGATGGTGCGGCTACCCGAGCGCTCAGAAGGGCGCCTGAGATTCCGGTATGGGTACACGAACCGCGGACCCACCTTGCGGAAAGTACCCATGTTGATACCCTCAACGCATGAGAGAGAGTGAAGCCACGTTGCTATCCCGCCCACCGGCGCGGGAGCAGGCACCGGAAGGAATCACTCATGGCACATTCACCTCACAGGCGATGGCGCGGCTGCGCGCTCTGTAAGCCACACAAAATTCGAGGTGCTGGCGCCAGTTCGCGTACGCCTCCGTCCGTGCTCCGCAAGGTCGGCCGTAAGCGGCGATGGAATCGGAACGATATTGATCCGGCAAGTGACGGATGCTGATTGGCATGACTATCGAATCGATCATCAGAGACATCGTTCGCGAGGAAGTGTCTAGGCTTCCGCCGAACCGGCTCTCGGCCCATGATCCGCTTGAGCTTCTAACTATCGGCGCCGTGGCTGCCCTTCTTTCAACATCGCCTGATTATGTGTACGACCGCGTTGCTGACGGCGAACTGGCGGCGGTGTCGCTCTCTGGCACTCGACGGAAGATGAGAATTCGGCGAAGCGACCTTGAGGCGTTCATTCGAACCCGGCTCTAGTCCGCAAAAAGTCCGCAGCATTCTCCATCTAGCCCAATCTCGCACAACGCTTCACCATTGCAGATGCCCGGAATCACGCGGAAGTTGGATGCTCACAACAGCAGCCAACTAGTCGTCAATAGTACGAGCTGTACTACGGCGTGTAGCGAGCGGCAACAAGGCCCACGGGACCCGACGCACGGCAACAGCGCGCAACAGGTACCACCTCATGAAGCCCCGGCTTCCCTGGAACAAGGGAAGCCGGGGCTTCATGCTTCCTGGCACCTCGTTGCTCCCCGTTGGCGCTCGTCAGCGCCCTGTGCGCATCTCGCGCAGGGTGCCGGCGCCCTCGCCGTCGATCTCGCTACTCCGAGTAGAATAACGTTATGGACACTACTGCGCCGCAGATGGCGAGGGAGCTCGGCGTGAGCCTTCCCACGGTGCATCGTGCCCTCGACGCCCTCGGTGTCCCACACCCGGGTCGCGGCCACACGCGCCGGATCCCTGATGGTGCATCGGAGCGCCTTCTCGCGGCGCATGGTTCTGCACCGCAGCATGAAACCCCAGCCTCCGAGCTTCGGGTGCTTGCTGCCCTCTCACGCGCTCCGCTCGGCTTGCCGAGCGCGCGAAGTGTGGCGGTCCAGGGAGGTCTGAGCCCGACCACGGCGACAAGAGCGCTCCGTGCGCTCGAAGCGCGACGACTCGTCACCCGAGTACCTTCTGAGATCGCCAGCGGACGCGCAAAACGAGAGTTGCGGTGGAAGACCGATACCGCGGTCTGGCCGGAGGAGCTCCGACGCGCCGTACGGCGCACGCGACTACCTCGACCGCAAGAAGCCGCCCGGGCTCCGCTGCCACGTTCGCTTCGCCACCTTTTCTGGAACGCCGACGCCTCGAAGCTCACCCCCGAAGCCGACGGCAGCTATATGGCGGGCCGCTTGCTTGAGGCGCCCGACATTCGGGCATGGAGGTGGGCGCTCGCCAACATCTCCCCCACCGACATCCAAACGGCGATGTCCCGACGCGGGGTGAACCCCCGCACGAAGGCACTGGTCGAAAACTGGTCACACCATGATTGAGCAGCCACGTGAGAACGACGGACACCACAGACTCGAGACGCACGCAGCGTCAGAAGCCGACCTGGATCACCTGTCATCGCTCGCGTCGTTTCTCCCCGCGCGCACTTTAGCTGCGTGGCGCACGCTCGCTCCTGTCGTGCCGCCGGTTGCCTACCTCTCCGGCGGCACCGCGCTCACCGCACACCTGCAGCACCGAGTAAGCCGCGACCTCGACTTCTTCACCGAGAATCAATTCGACGTCCGCGCCCTTAGCGAGGCGCTGAACACAGTGGGAACGTTCGCACCGACGCTTGCCGAGGAGGGGACGCTCAACGGGATCTTCGAGGACACGAAAGTGCAGTTCCTCGACGCCTCGTCTCAGCAACTCCTCGAACCGACCACGCAGTTCGGCGGTGTCCGTCTGGCGAGTCTTGCCGACGTGCTCGCTACGAAGCTCAAGGTCATCCAGGATCGCGGTGCACTCCGCGACTACTTCGACCTCATGGTCCTCGACGAGTACATCTCCATCGAAGAAGGTCTGAACCTACTCGTGCAGAAGTACCGACCCGTAGCCGCCGCCGGCGTCATCGCAAACGTGGTGCGCGGCCTCGGCTTCCTCGACGACGTCGAAGACGACCCCTCACTCCCACTCCCCCGGAAAGACATCGAAACCTTCTGGGCGCGCCGACAGCCCGAGGTCGTCAAGACCATCGCGCTCTGACGCGGAGACCGCAGAATCCGACCTTCGAGGCCCTTGGACTTTCCATCCACGCCGACGAGATCGGCGGAGATGTATCGGGATTGACGATGGATCACCGAACCACGATGCTGAGTGGCATGTCGATCGACGAACCATTCCTCGTGAGCGCCGAGCGCTTCGACGACGCGTTCCAACGGGTCTACCTCGCCTTCCATCGCCGTGACGGAACCGACCACGAGCTGTCGGGCGTCTCCCGCGCCGTGTTGCGGCACCTCTCCTTCAGCGGGCCCGTCACCATCGGCGACGCATCCCGTCACCTCCGGCGTGCGCAGTCGGTGGTGAGCGACATCATGACGCAGCTGGAACACAACGGCCTCGTCGAGCGCCGCCGTGATGTCGATGATCGACGGCGCGTTCTCGTGTGGCTCACCCCGGCCGGGGTCGCCGCCCTGCGTCGCGACGCCTCGGTGCTGAGTCACGAGCTGCTCGCCCATGCCTTGGCCCGCCTGGGCCGGGAGCAGACCGATGCCATCCTGGCTGCGCTCGACGAACTCGTGGTCGCAGCCGAGCCGCCGCGCGACGCACTCGAGTCCGCAGCACCTCCTGCCCGAGCCCATTCACGTCACCCCTGAGAGGATCCACTCCATGTCAACGAACACCGCCACCTGCGAGAGCTGCAGCATGCCGATCGAAACCGGGCGCTACTGCGAATACTGCACAGACGAATACGGCGCGCTGCAGGATTTCGACACCCGTTTCGCCGCCATGGTCTCGTGGCAGCAGCGCTCGAACCCGGGTCAGTCCCGCGCTGAGGCCGAGGCGCAGACTCGAGAGTTCATGTCCGGCATGCCGGCTTGGCGCGACCACCCCGCCTTGCGATAGCACACGTCAGACCCCGTAGAAGAGGCGTTCGAAGACCGTTCGTGCACGGCGCGTCACACCGAGGTAGTCCTCCTCGAGCTGGGTCGCGGAGCCCGGCGGGTACTCCATCAGCCTCGCCACACCCTCGAGCTGGCGGCGATCGGCGGGCAGCACGTCGGAGGTCTTGTTGGTCCACAGCGTCATCGCCGAGCGCGCGCGGGAGGCGAAGATCCACGCGTCGTGCAGTTTGCGGGCGTCGTCGTGGTTGATGAGCGAGGCATCCTCGGCCGCCGACAGGGCCGCCAGCGTCGAGGTCGTGCGCAGCTCCGGCAAACGCGCGGCGTGCTGCAGCTGCAGCAGCTGCACATACCATTCGACGTCGGAGAGCGAACCCCGCCCGAGCTTCAGGTGCCGGGCCGGATCGGCGCCCTGCGGCAGCCGCTCCTTCTCCACTCGCGCCTTGATGCGCTTCACCTCGCGGATCTCGGTCTCCGAGATCGCTCGCGGATACCGCACGGTGTCGGCCAGCGCGTGGAACGACTCGATCAGCGCACGATCACCGGCCACCCCGTTCGCCCGCAGCAGCGCCTGCGCCTCCCAGGTCAGCGACCAGCGTTCGTAGTAGGCGGCATAGGAGTCGAGCGAGCGCACGGCGGGGCCGTTCTTGCCCTCGGGCCGGAGATCGATGTCGAGGTCGAGCGGCAGGCGCGCGTCATCCGTGAGCCGCACCAGTTCGTTCACGATGAACTGGGCGACGGACTGCGCGGTGGGCTTGTCGACCCGCACCGGGCGGTAGACGTAGAGCACGTCGGCATCCGACCCGAAGCCCAGCTCACCGCCGCCGTAGCGGCCCATGCCGATGATCGCGAACTCGATGCCGTCGCCGTTGACGAGTGCCGCGGACTGCCGGATGACACTCAGCGTTCCCTGAAGATGCACGGTCGTGATGTCGGTGAGACCCCGGCCGAGCTCCTCCACCGTCACGATGCCGAGGATCGACGCGATCGCGAGGCGCAGCACCTCACGGCGCCGCAGGGTGCGCAAGGCCATCGCCGCGGCATCCGGAGTGTCGTGGCGGGCCACGATGGCCCGCGTCTCGTCTTCGAGCACCGCCATTCCGCGCGGGCGCAACTCCTCGTCGTTCTCGAGCCAGGCGGCTGCCTCCGGGATGCGCTCGAGCAGCTCCCCCACGAAACGCGAGCCCGAGAGCACCTGCGTGAGCCGCGCAGCCGCGCCCGAGGAATCGCGCAGCATTCGGAGGAACCAGTAGCTCTCCCCGAGCGTGTCGGAGAGCCTCCGGAACGCGAGCAGCCCGTAGTCCGGATCGGGGCCGTTCGCGAACCATTGCAGCATCACCGGCAGCAGGGTGCGCTGGATGGCCGCCCGTCGCGAGACGCCCGCTGTCATCGCCGCGATGTGGCCGAGCGCGCCGGCGGGGTTCTGGAATCCGATGGCCGCCAACCGCGCTTCGGCCTGGGCGCTGGTGAGCGCCTGCTCGTCGGGCGAGAGCGCCGCCACGGCGGCGAGCAGCGGCCGGTAGAACAGGCGCTCGTGCAGGTTGCGCACCCGCACCTTGATGTCGGTCCAGCGCCCGATCAACTCGTCGGCGCTGGTGGCGAGGCCGCTGCCGCGGGCAAGCACTCGCTGTTCCGCCTCGTCGCGGGGCATCAGGTGGGTGCGACTGAGTTGGCGCAGCTGCATCCGGTGCTCCAGCAGGCGCAGGATGCGGTAGTCCTGCGCGAACTCCACCGACTCCACCCGGCCGATGTAGCCGCCCTCGGCCAGGGCCGCCAGCGCGGGCAGCGTGCCGCGTTGCCGCACGCTCTCGTCGACCTGGCCGTGCACGAGCTGCAGCAGCTGAACGGTGAACTCGATGTCGCGCAGGCCGCCGGGGCCGAGCTTCAACTGGTATTCCACGTCGTCGGGTTTGATGTGCTCGGTGACGCGTTCGCGCATCCGCTGCACCGACTCGACGAAGTTCTCGCGCGAGGCACTCGACCACACCTTCGGCGCCACGACGCGGGTGTAGTCCTCACCGAGGGCGGCGTCGCCGGCGAGCGGCCGGGCCTTCAGCAGGGCCTGGAACTCCCAGTTCTTGGCCCACCGGTCGTAGTAGGCCGCGTGCGACTCGAGCGATCGCACCAGCGCGCCGGCCTTGCCTTCGGGCCGCAGGTTCGGATCGACCTCCCAGAGGCCCGGTTCGAGACCCGTCTCCCCGATGCCGCGCATCGTCACCATGGCGAGGCGGGTTCCGATCTCGACCGCGGTGGAGGTGGGCAGGTCGATCTCGGACGTGGTCGAACCCTCCGCCACGAAGATCACGTCGACGTCGCTGACGTAGTTCAGCTCCGCGGCGCCGGCCTTGCCCATGCCGATGATGGCGAAGCGCGTGGCCCGCACCTCTTCGACGGGGAAGTACCAGAGCCCGTGCCCCTTGGTCGACACCTGCGATCGGGCCACGGCCAGGGAGGCTTCGAGGGCGCCGGCGGCCAGGTCGGCCAACGCTCGCGCGATGGTGTCGAGCCCCGCCACGGGATTCGGCTGCTCGAGGTCATAGGCCGTCACCAGGGCCAGCAGCGCGCGGTAGCGGATGCGCAGGGCGGTCCAGGCGTCTTCGCCCAGCAGCGCAGAGAAGCCGTCGACCGCCCCGACGGAGGCGAGCAGTTCCCGTTTGGCGCCCCCCTCGTCGAGGAGTCGGAGCGATGCCGCACCCAGCACGGACAGCTGATCCGGATGCCGGGCGAAGAAGTCGGTCAGCCCCTCCGACGCTCCGAAGACCCGGATGACCCGCTGCCGCGCGATCGGATCGTGCAACGCGGCCGTCATGATCGACGGGGCGCGCTGCAGCATCCGCTTCACGCCGTTGAGGGCCAGATCGGGGTCGGCGGCCAGCGAGAACGACGGCAGCAGGTCGTCGAGGCCGACCTCCGTCGCCGATGCCAGTGCGCGCAACTCCTCGCCGGCCCAGCCGAGTCGGGCGAAGCCCACTCGGGCGAGGTCGGTGAGGGTGGTTGCGGAACGAGGCATCAGTGCTTCAGAGGGCGAGGCCTCTTCTACAGTATTTCGAGGTTGGATTCGAGCTCGTAGGGCGTGACCTGAGCGCGATAGGCCTTCCACTCCTGCCGCTTGTTGAGCAGCACATAGTTGAACACCTGCTCGCCGAGGGTCTCGGCCACCAGCTCCGACTCCTCCATCAGGCTGATGGCGCGGTCGAGCGAGGCGGGCAGCGGGTCATAGCCGAGTGCCTTGCGTTCTGCATCGGTGAGGCTCCACACGTTGTCTTCGGCCTCGGGCGGCAGCTCGTAGTTCTCCTCGATGCCCTTCAGGCCCGCGGCCAGCAGCAGCGAGTAGGACAGGTAGGGGTTCGCCGCCGAGTCGATGGCACGGTATTCGATGCGCGAGGACTGCCCCTTGTTGGGCTTGTAGAGCGGCACGCGCACGAGCGCCGAACGGTTGTTGTGGCCCCAGCAGACGAAGCTCGGAGCCTCGTCGCCACCCCAGAGCCGCTTGTAGGAGTTCACGAACTGGTTCGTGACGGCGGTGATCTCCGGTGCGTGACGCAAGAGGCCCGCGATGAAGTTGCGGCCGATCTTCGACAACTGGTATTCGGCGCCCGCCTCGTAGAAGGCGTTGGCGTCGCCCTCGAAGAGCGAGAGATGCGTGTGCATACCCGATCCCGGATGCCCCGAGAGCGGCTTCGGCATGAACGTCGCGTAGACGCCCTGCTCGATCGCCACCTCCTTGATCACCGTGCGGAAGGTCATGATGTTGTCGGCCGTGGTGAGCGCATCCGCGTACCGCAGGTCGATCTCGTTCTGGCCGGGGCCGGCCTCGTGGTGGCTGAACTCCACCGAGATGCCGAGGTCTTCGAGCATCCGCACCGAACGGCGACGGAAGTCGTGGGCGGTGCCACCCGGAACGTTGTCGAAGTAGCCCGCCGAGTCGACCGGCTCGGGGCCGTCGGGCCCGTACTGCGACGACTTCAGCAGGTAGAACTCGATCTCCGGATGCGTGTAGAACGTGAAGCCGCGATCGGCGGCCTTCGCGAGAGTGCGCTTCAGCACGTTGCGCGGATCGGCCACGGCGGGCTGGCCGTCGGGCGTCGTGATGTCGCAGAACATGCGCGCCGTGGGGTCGATCTCTCCCCGCCAGGGCAGTATCTGGAACGTGGTGGGGTCGGGATGCGCGAGCACGTCGGCCTCGAACGAGCGCGTCAGTCCTTCGATGGCCGAACCGTCGAATCCGAGTCCTTCGGCGAAGGCGCCTTCCACCTCGGCCGGAGCGATGGCGACGGATTTCAGGGTTCCCACGACGTCTGTGAACCACAGTCGCACGAACTTGATGCCTCGTTCTTCAATTGTGCGAAGAACGAAGTCCCGTTGCTTATCCATCGGCGGAACAAACCCTCTCTCCGGCATCGGTTCATGCCCCTATTAGGCTAGTGGCTATGCCGAGACTTCGCTTAGCGTTGGCCCAAACGAACCCTGTTCTGGGGGACCTCGACGGGAACGCGCGCTCCATCATCGACACCGTGCGCGACGCCGCGTCGAAGGGGGCCGACCTGGTTGCCTTCGGCGAGATGGCCATCTCCGGCTACCCCATCGAAGACCTCGCGATGCGACCGAGCTTCCTGGCCGCGGCGCACGAGCGCGTGCACCTGCTGGCCCGCGAGCTCGCCGAGGCCGGTCTGGGCGACGTGCCGGTGATCGTCGGGCACCCCGACGGCCCGTTCGAGCCCCGGCTGCTCGGCACCTCGAACGCGCCGACCGCGATCGCGCAGAACGCGGCCAGCGTGCTCCAGGGAGGTCGCGTGGTGGCCCGCTACGCGAAGCACCACCTGCCGAACTACTCGGTCTTCGACGAGTACCGCATCTTCATCCCGGGCGACGAACTGCTCGTGCTCCGCATCCGCGACATCGACGTGGCCCTCATCATCTGCGAAGACCTCTGGCGCGACGGCGGCCCGGTGGGGCGCGTGCTGCACGCCGACGCGGGCCTGCTCGTGGTGATCAACGGATCGCCCTACGAGCGCGACAAAGACGAGGTGCGCCTGCCTCTGGTCACCCGTCGCGCCATCGAGACCGACACCATCGTGGCCTACGTCAACCTCGTGGGCGGGCAGGACGACCTGGTCTTCGACGGCGACAGCGTCGTGGTCGGCAGCGACGGCGCGATCCTCGCCCGGGCGCCGCAGTTCGTCGAGCACCTGCTCGTCGTCGACCTCGATCCGGAGGGGGCGACGGATGCGCAACTCCCCGACGACGTGCGTCGCGTCGAGCTCTCCCCCGGCACGCCGTCGAACGAGAAGCCCGAGATCCGAGCCGAGATCGCCGAGCTGCCCGACGACCGCGAGCAGATCTGGAACGCGCTGGTGCTGGCGCTCCGCGACTACGTCGAGAAGAACCATTTCCCCTCGGTCATCCTCGGCCTCTCCGGCGGGATCGACTCGGCCGTCTGCGCGGCCATCGCCGCAGACGCCATCGGGCCCGGGCGCGTCTTCGGCGTGTCGATGCCCTCGCGCTACTCGTCGGGCCACTCACGCTCGGATGCCGACGACCTCGCCGAACGGATCGGCCTGCACTTCCGCACCGAACCCATCGCCGACCTCGTGCTGCCCTTCGAGGTGCAACTCGGGCTCACCGACATCGCGGCCGAGAACCTGCAGGCGCGCGCCCGCGGTGTGATCCTCATGGGACTGTCGAACCAGGAGGGGCACCTCGTGCTCACCACGGGCAACAAGAGCGAGCTCGCCGTCGGGTATTCGACGATCTACGGCGACTCGGTGGGCGGTTTCGCGCCGCTGAAAGACGTGCCGAAGATGCTGGTGTGGGAGCTGGCGCGCTGGCGGAATGCGCACGCCTCGTCGCGCGGCGAGACACCGCCGATCCCCGAGAACTCGATCTCGAAGCCGCCCTCGGCGGAGCTCCGCCCCGACCAGACCGATCAGGACTCGCTGCCCGAGTACGACGTGCTCGACGCCATCCTCGAGGCCTACATCAACGGCGGCCTGAGCATCGCTGACATCGTGGAACTCGGCTTCGACCGCCCCACGGTCGAGCGCATCACACAGCTCGTCGACCGCGCGGAGTGGAAGCGCCGCCAGAGCGCCATCGGCCCGAAGATCTCCCGCACCGCGTTCGGTCGAGACCGACGCCTCCCCATCACCTACCGCCCCACCGCGGTCTGAAACGTCGCCACTCCCAACAACATCGGCACGAGACCGCAGGCCGCAGGCCGCGCATCGCGGGAAGACGGCGAAGCTGTACCAACCACCGCAGACTAGCTCGGCAGCACCGCTACCCACACGAACCAGACGATCATCGCCAACCACACCAGCGTCGCCCCGGCCGCGAGGGCCGCGCTACCGCGACCGCCGAGGCGCCATACCGGAATGATGCCGAGGAAGCCGACCCCGAGCAGGATGCCGAGCCAGGGCACGATCGTGGGCACCCCGGCAAGCGGGAACGCAGGCGTCGCGATCATCGCCGACGAGACAGTGAGCCAGAGCGCGAGGAGGAAGACGGCGCCGGTGACCGGTGCGATACCGCTCGCGATCATCAGACCGAACGGCTCGTGGCGCAGGATCTGCACGAGCACGGCGATCAGCCAGCCCACCAGCCACAACCCCGCGAACACGGCGAAGATGAGCGGGATGGTCAGCTGGAAGAGGTCTTTCTGATCCACCGCCGTCACCACCGAGGCGAAGCGGGAGGTCGGATGCACGGAGTCGCCGGAGAGGATCGGGTACACGGCGACGCCATCGGTGCACGTCGTCTCCACCGCCGTTCCGGGCGAGGCCAGCCAGGTGGCGAGCTGATCCATGCCGCAGGCGTCGGCCGTCACGCCGGCGCGACCGCCGGACTGCAGCACGACGAGCTGGTTGGACGGGAAGGTCACCTGCCCGGATTGGGCCGCACCCACCGAGATGAGCGGATCGGTGTCACTCGCGAAGATCAGCGTGGGCTGCGGGATCGACGCCGCGGCACGGTTCTCCGCCGGAGCCGGCACGAGCCCGAGTGATCCGCAGATCTGGTCGGCGGCGGTGAGGTAGGTCAGCACCGGAAGCGGCGTCGGATCGGTGTCTTCGGCGCCCTCGGCGGCCGGAACGGTGGGATCCGCGCTCCAGAACGGCTGCTCGTCGCGGCAGGCTTCCACCCAGTACTGCCCGAGGCTCGTGCGCGTCAGATGCGACATGGCGTCGGGGATGAACGGGTTGATCGCATCCGTCTCGCCGTCGGCCAACCGGGAGAGCAGGTAGGGCACCGCGGCCGCCGTGGCCGGGTCGTAGAGCGCCTGCTGCACGATCGTGACGACATCCGAGCCGGTGAGCGAGTAGTACCGCTGTTTGCCGGTGACCGGATTCGTCATCAGGCCGTGCACCGGGTCGTCGCTGAACAGGGCGGCGGCCTCGGCGAGATCGGCGTTCAGGTCGGGATATTCGCCGCCGGAGCGCTCCGAGAGTCGCGAGAGCGTGTCGGACAGCGCCAAATAGGCGTCGCCCTTCAGGTCGCGATCGACCGGGGTGAACGCATCGAGCACCAGGGCGTCGACGCCGGCGGAGTCGCGGTTGGCCACCAGTTCCATGACCTTCGTCGACCACGAGTCGCCGAACAGCGTCCAGACCGGGTACTGCAACGTCTGCCGCAGCTCGATGATGTCGTTCGCCGTCTCCGACTTCGTGTAGCCCTGCACGTCTCCGCCGTCTTCGGCGAAGGCCGTCAGACAGTCCTTCATGGCGAGGCCGACTTCGGCCATCTCGTCGGCCGGCGACTCCTCCTCGGTGAAGGTGTCGACGTAGGCCGACGTGGCGGCCGGGCAGTCCAGAGGCGCGCTCGACTCGGTGCTGCCGCGCTGGGTGAGCACCACGATGTCGCGGGTGCCTCCGATACGTGGATCGGCGGCGAGGGCCTCGGCGACCTCCGTCGACGATTGGCCCGGACCGCCCGCCATGGTGATGATCGGGGTTCCCGTGGCCGGCTGGGTGGATGCCGGAATGACCACGTAGGGCAATTCGATGCCCCGGGATGCCGGGTTGCTTCGATTCTCCAGAACGGTGAGGTCTCCGCAGACCGCCGTGTCGGGCAGACCGGCCTGACAGCTGCGCTCGGCGATCGTCGCCGCGTTCGCGGCGGGCGCCTGTCCCGCGATCAGCAACGCCGCAACGGCGGCCCCCAGCACGAGCTGCGCAATAGTTCGACGGCCCACGTCTCCCTTTCGACTTGGGTTCACGATTCACGCATTCGGGTTACGTAAGCCATAACCTAACGCATCAGCGAGAGGATGCCGCGGAACTAGACTGATGACATGCCAGAGCAGTCATCGCCCGCCGAGACGGCGGTCATCAAGCGCGTGCGCACCCGTCATTTCCAGAATGCGAAGGAGACGGGCATCCTGATCACCGGGCTCACCAGTTACGACCAGCTCTCGGCGCAGATCTTCGACGAAGCGGGTATCGACTTCCTTCTGGTGGGTGACTCGGCCGGCAACAACGTGCTCGGCTACGACACCACCCTCCCGGTCACGGTCGACGACCTGATCCCCCTCGCGCGTGCCGTCGCCGGCGCTGTCAAGCGCGCGTTCGTGGTGGCCGACATGCCGTTCGGGTCGTACGAGAACAGTGCGGAAGAGGCACTGAACACCGCGGTGCGGTTCATGAAGGAGACCGGCGCCCACGCCGTGAAACTCGAGGGCGGCGTGCGCAGCGCCGACAAGATCCGCCGCATCGTCGACGCCGGAATCCCGGTCATGGCGCACATCGGCTTCACGCCGCAGAGCGAGCACGGACTGGGTGGCCACATCATCCAGGGCCGGGGTGAGGGCGAAGAGCAATTGGTGGCCGATGCCCTGGCCGTCGAGGAAGCCGGCGCGTTCGCCGTCGTGCTCGAGATGGTTCCCGCGGTGGCCGCGAAGCGCGTCACCGAGGCGTTGCGCATCCCCACCATCGGGGTCGGCGCCGGACCCGACGTCGACGGGCAGCTGCTCGTCTGGACCGATTTCGCCGGGTTCTCCACCGGGCGCATCCCGAAGTTCGTGAAGCAATACGCCGATCTGCGCGGCGCGCTCACCACGGCGGTGCTGCAGTACCGCGAAGAAGTGGCCGACCGCAGCTACCCTGGCCCCGAGCACAGTTACGACTGAGCACGCGAAGAACGACGAACCACGAGAACGACGAGACCCACCGCAACGGAGGAATGATGAGCGAAGACCCCTCGACCCAGTATTGGTACAACATGAAGACCGGAGAGGTCGAGAAGGGCTACGTGTCGTCGGTCGTCGACCGCGTCGGGCCGTTCGAGACGCACGAGGAGGCCGAGCACGCTCTCGAGAAGCTCCGCGCGAACAGCGCGAAGTGGGCCGAAGACGACGCAGCCGACAACACGTGACCCCGTTCCGACTGGAGACGAGCAGATGACCGAGAACATGCCCAACACCGTCGCCGTCGGCATCGACATCGGGGGAACCGGGATCAAGGGCGCCATCGTCGACGTGACGACCGGCGAACTCCTCACCGACCGCAAGAAGATCGCGACGCCCGAGGGCGGCAAGCCCGACGACATCGCGAAGACGGTGAGCGACCTGATGGAATCGCTCGGCGAGATCCCCGCCTCCGCTTCGGTGGGCATCTGCTTCCCGGCCGTGGTGCGTCACGGCGTCACCATGTCGGCCGCGAACGTGTCGAAGAAGTGGATCGGCTTCGAGGCCGAGAAGCTGTTCGAGGGTGTGCTCCGTCGTGACATCACCTTCGTGAACGACGCGGATGCCGCCGGCTTCGCCGAAGTGCACTATGGCGCCGCCAAGGGCAAGGGCGGCCTGATCATCATGACCACGCTCGGCACGGGCATCGGCACCGCCCTCATCTACGACGGCGTGCTCATCCCGAACGCCGAGCTGGGGCACCTCGAGATCGGCGGTGTCGACTACGAGACCAAGGCGGCCTACTCCGCGAAGGAACGCGAAGACCTGAGCTGGAAGAAGTGGGCCGAGCGGCTGCAGACGTACTACTCGACGCTCGAGCGCCTCTTCTCGCCCGATCTCTTCATCGTGGGCGGCGGTGTCTCGAAGAGCTACGAGGAGTTCATCCCGCTGCTCGAGCTCAACACCCCCATCATTCCGGCGGCGCTGCGCAACAACGCGGGCATCCTCGGGGCGGCGTGCCTGTCGACGATGAAGACCACCTTCCTCGAATAGTCCCTCCGACGCAGGACGGCGGCGTGCCGTAGGCTGGTTCACGTGAATGGGCCGGCAGACGGTCGCGTCGCCGCATCCGTGCTTCCGGGCCGAGTGCGGTGCCGAGGAACGTCCGGGCTCCACAGAGCAGGGCGGTGGGTAACACCCACCCGGGGCAACCCGCGAGACAGTGCCACAGAAAGTAGACCGCCACGGGCTCCGGCCCGCGGTAAGGGTGAAACGGTGGTGTAAGAGACCACCAGAGGCTGCGGTGACGCAGTCGGCTCGGTAAACCTCGCCCGGAGCAAGGTCAGACAGGAAGCGCTAACGCTGCTCGCTCAGCTTCCGGGTAGACCGCTGGAGGGCTGCGGCAACGTAGTCCCGAGATAGATGGCCGTCAGGGAGTCCGCTCCCCCACAGAACCCGGCGTATCGCCGGCCCATTCACTCTGTTGCTGCCGGGGGCGCCGGGCTTCGCTCGGCGTCCCCGGGCGGCGCCGGTCCCTACCCGGCGCCGCGCGACATGTTCGCGTGGGGTCGGAAGGCCCGGCCTGCGGTCGTGCCTTCCGGCCCCGCGCTCACCCTGGGTCGTCGAGCGCGGCCCGCGGCCGGCGCTCTCGTTCCCCAAACACTTCGAAAGGGTGGAATGCGAGCCGCGGGCCGCGCTCAGACGACCCAGGGTGAGGGCGAGGCCGCGTCAGCGACCTCACCCGAACATGTCGCCTCGCGCCGCAGAAGCGGCGGCGCGAGCAATAAGGGCCCGCCCAGCCGAAGGCCGGGCGAGCCCGAAAAGGTGGCGAGGCGGTACCCACGTACCGCGCTCAGACGACCCAGGGTGAGGGCGAGGCCGCGTCAGCGACCTCACCCGAGCATGTCGCCTCGCGCCGCAGAAGCGGCGGCGCGAGCAACAAGGGCCCGCCCAGCCGAAGGCCGGGCGAGCCCGAGGGGGCGGCGGGGCGGCACCCCCGTTCTGCCGCCCCAGGCGGAGAGCGCCAATCGTCCTCGCCCCAGTCGCCCGGTGCGCCTAGATGCCCGATTCCTCCGTGCGCACCAGGATGCAGTTGCTGTCGGGGTCGAGCACGACGTCGTCGGGGGCGGCCGCACGGATCTGCGCGAGGTCGGTGCCGTTCAGGGCCACGTTGCTGCCGAGCGAGACGCCGCCGCGCAGCAGAGCGGCGCCGATGCCGTAGCGCTCGCGCTGTCGTTCATAGAGGGCGAGCAGTTCGGCGCCCACTCCCGCGGCGATGGCAGAGCGCTCCGACTGCGCCACGGCGAGCTGGGCGTTGATCCGCGCCCTCTGCTCGTCGCGTTGCGCGGCCAGCAGCCGCTCCTCGGTCGCGATGTCGTCGCGGCGGGCCGTGATCGCGGCGAGGCGCTCCTCGATCTCCTCCACCCGCTCCATCACCTCGAGCTCGATGTCCTCGAGGTTGGAGCGCCGCACCTTCAGCGACGCGAGTTCGTGTTCGAGACCCTGGATGTCCTTCGTCGACGCGCTCGCCTGGAGTCGCTCACGGTCGCGCTTCTCGCGCGCAGCCACCGTCTCGATGTCGGCCTCGACGCGGCTGATCTCGACCCGCGCGTCTTCGAGCTCGCCGTTGACGCCGCCGAACTCCTGCCGAGCGGCGATCGAGTCGCGCTGCAGCTCCGCGAGCCGCGCCTCCTGCGGGAGGGTGCGCAGGGTGTGGTTCAACTGCGCGATGCGGTTGTCGGCGGCTTGCAGGTCGAGGAGCTTGCGCTGTTCGAGGGCCGGAGCCTTCATGTGGGTTCCTTCGTGTTCAGGTCGTGGCATTCGGTCGTCGCGCGGATCATTGCGTGATGACGAAATCCCAGGGGTCGGTGCGGAGGTCGCTCACGATGAACTCGACCTCCGGGAGCGCAGCGGCGAGCTGCCGGGCCGCGGTCTCGAGCCAGAGCCACTCGCTCGCCCAGTGCGAGACGTCGACGAGGGCGGGGCCCGAGCCGAGCAACGACTGCTCGCGCGACTCGGAGGCGGGGTGGTGGCGCAGATCGGCGGTGATGTAGACGTCGGAGCCCCGAACGGCCGGATTCGCCAGCAACGAGTCTCCGGCGCCGCCGCAGAGCGCGACCGTCGACACGGACTGCTCGAAGTCGCCCGAGACGCGCACTCCGGTGGCGGTGGCGGGCAAGATCTCGCCGAGAGCCAGGGCGAGCCGGCCGAGTGTCGTGGGCTCGGGCATCCGGCCCACCCGTCCGATTCCGGTGCCGGGGCGCACCCCGGGTTCGATCGGCTGCTGCTCCACCAGTCCGAGGCGGGACGCCAGCACGGACGAGGTTCCGTCGTCGACGATGTCGGCGTTGGTGTGCGCCGCCACCAGCGAGCAGCGCGAGCGGATGAGCTTGGCCAACAGGGCGCCCTTGTACCCGGTCTCGGCGATGCTGGTGACGCCTCGCAGAAGGAGCGGATGATGCACCAGCAGCACGTCGGCGCCGGTTCCGACGGCCTGCTCCACGGTGGCGGCCACGGCATCCACCGCGAGCAGCACCCGATCGACGCGATCGTCGGGTGCACCGCTCACGAGGCCCGGCGCATCCCACGTCTCGGCGAACTCGCTCGGCCACAGTCTCTCGACCGTGGCGTTGAATTCGGAGAGCGTGGTGGGCATCTCCCCAGACTACTGGCCGAGCGCGGCACGTGCCGGGCTGCTGAGCACCCCATGTGCACCCACCGCCACTACTGTTGGAGATCATCGCAGTCGATTGGAGACTCCTTGCCGTCCACGCCCGCGACCACTCCCGACTTCGAGGCCCGGCACGGGTTCACCGGCGGCTCGGGGCAGAACCAGCTGAACCCGATCTTCGCGCGCGAGGGTGAGGCCACCGACTTCCCGCTCGACGAGATCCCGCGAGGCGAATCGCTGCCGGGAACGGCGTATCAGGTGGTGCATGACGAGGCGATGCTCGATGGCAACGCGCGGCTGAATCTCGCGACCTTCGTGGGCACGTGGATGGACCCGTTCGCGCAGAAGCTCTACGCCGACACGGCCGACAAGAACATGGTCGACAAAGACGAGTACCCGCAGACCGCCGCGATCGAGACCCGCTGCTGGAAGATGCTCGCGAAATTGTGGAACGCCCCGGATGCGCCCGACGCTCCCGGAACGACAGGCGCGATCGGCACCTCCACGATCGGGTCCTCCGAGGCGTGCATGCTCGGCGGCCTCGCCCTGAAGAGACGCTGGCAGCACGCCCGCCGCGCCGCCGGGCTGTCCACCGAGAAGCCGAACCTGGTGCTCTCCAGCGCAGTCCAGGTGTGCTGGGAGAAGTTCTGCAACTACTGGGACGTCGAACCCCGCTACGTGCCGATCACCGACGAGCACCGCGTGCTCGACGGCCACGACCTCGACAAATACGTCGACGAGAACACCATCGGCGTCGTCGCGATCATGGGCGTCACGTACACCGGGATGTACGAACCCGTCGCCGAGATCGCCGCAGCCCTCGATCGCATCCAGACCCAGACCGGCCTCGACGTGCCCATCCACGTCGACGGCGCATCCGGAGCCATGATCGCCCCGTTCCTCCAGCCCGACCTGGTGTGGGACTTCCGGCTCGAACGGGTCGCGTCGATCAGCACCTCGGCCCACAAGTACGGCCTCGTGTATCCCGGACTCGGCTGGGTGATCTGGCGCACGGTCGACGACCTGCCATCCGACCTCGTCTTCGACGTCACCTACCTCGGCGGCCACATGCCCTCCTTCGCCCTCAACTTCTCCCGCCCCGGCGCACAGGTGCTGCTGCAGTACTACCTCTTCCTTCGCCTCGGATGGGAGGGGTACTACAAAGTGCAGAAGGCATCGCAGGATGTCGCGGTCTACCTGTCCCAGGCCATCGGCGCGATGCCCGCATTCGATCTCTGGAACGACGGCACCGACATCCCCGTGTTCGCCTGGCAACTCGCCAAGGGCCACACCGACAAGTGGAACCTCTCCCACCTGTCCGAGCGGCTGCGCCTCAAAGGGTGGCTGGTGCCGGCGTATCCGATGCCCGACGATCTGAGCGATCTCGTGGTGCAGCGCATCGTGGTGCGCAACGGCCTCAGCCGCAACCTCGCCGAGAGCCTCGTGCAGGACATCACCGACGCGGTGGCCCACCTCGACGCTTTGGAGTCGCCGATGCCGCTCGACGGCCAGGTCACCGCGTTCACGCACTGAGGGGGCCGCGCTGAGGGAGCCGCACTGAGCAGGCCGCGCAGAGCACGTCGCGCCGCGCATCGTGCCTCAGATGGGCAGGCCGACGATCTCGGCCGTCTTCGCCCAGAGAGCATGCTGCAGTTCGACGTCGTCGGCCGCGCGAGCGACGGCACCGTTCGCGCGCAGCCGGTCGAAGTAGACGCCGCTCACGGCCGGAACCGGCGAGTCGGCGGCGAGCGCGACGAGGGGCGCGGCCCCCACGTCGGCGGTGGTGCCCCAGCGCCCTCCGGTCACCTTGGTGCCGAAGCGGATGAGCGGTGAGCCCGATCCGAAGTTCGTGACGATGGTGCCCGGATGCAAGGAGTAGGCGTCGACGCCGGGCACGCCTTCGCGCGCAGCCGTGCGGCGGGCCAGCTCGCGGATGAACAGCACGACGGCGAGTTTCGCCGTGCCGTAGCCACGCCATCCGCCGCGCCACGGGCGGTCGGTGGAGTCGAGGTCGGTGAGATCGATCCGCCCCCAGCGGTTGGCCATGCTCGAGGTCGAGACCACGCGAGCCGTGCCGCCGCGCCGTGCCGACTCCTCGAGACGCGGGAGGAGCATCCGGGTCAGCAGATAGGGCGACAGGTAGTTCGACTGGATGGTCGCCTCGTGCCCGTCGACGGTGTCGGTGCGGGTGGAGATCAGCCCGCCGGCGTTGTTGAGCAGCACGTCGATGGCCTCGTAGCGCTCCGACAGGGCGGAGGCGAGCTCGCGCACCTCGTCGAAGCGGGTGAAGTCGGCCACGAAGGCGGCGCCGCCGATGCTCTCGGCCACGGCGCGAGTGCGCTCCGGATTACGGCCGACGACGGCCACCCGATCGCCGCGCTCGGCCAGTCGTGCCGCTGCCACGGCCCCGATTCCCGAACTCGCTCCCGTGACCACGACCGTGCGCGGAGTCTTCTCGCTCATAGTCTCCACGCTAGATCACGACGGGCGGCCGGGAGTGATCTCGACCAGCAGAGCCCGGTGGTCGGAGAGTCCGTCGGGCGAGACTGCGAGCGAACGCACGGTGAATTCCTTTGGCACGAGGAAGTAGTCGTCGGCCTGGTTCGACGCCGCGAACGACACGTAGTGCTCGATCTCGGTCGTGAGCACGTAATAGTCGTCACGCCACAGGCGGGCGCGACGTTCGAGATGGTTGATGTTGAAGTCGCCGCCGATGATGCGGTCCTCCCCGCGCGCCCGCAGGATGGCGAGCACCTCTTCGAGCTGGTGGAACGCGTGATCGTCGCGCACCGACAGGTGCACGTTGGCGAAGGGCCACACGACGCCGGCCCCCACGTCCACGTCGAAGAACTGCACGATCCGGTTGTGCGGATCACCCTCTTCGTGCAGCAGGATGAGCGTCTCGCTCTGCGTCACCGGGTGCCGGCTGAGCACGCCGAGTCCCTCGCGGTAGGGGCCCTCCGGGCTCGACTGCAGCCTGCTCACGCTGGCGTGTCGATAGGGGTATCCGAGAACGGCGTTGAGCTGGTGGAGCTGCGTGTGTGGCGAGACCCCCGGGAGATACACGACCTCCTGCAGCATCACGAGGTCGGGCTGCTCGTCCAGCAGGTAACGCACGATGTGCGGCATCCGCTCGGCCCAATCGAAGAACCCGCGGAGGTTGAGGCTGACGATCTTCATGCTCTCCCGCGCCGACTGAGTGGGCCCTACCGGGCTCGAACCGATGACATCCACGGTGTAAACGTGGCGCTCTACCAACTGAGCTAAAGGCCCCTCGCGCGCTTCGGCGCGTGCAAAAGCATACAGGCTTAGACTCCGCCTGTGGCCGACGTGCAGCAGGAGCGAGCGCACGCCGAGCACCGTTGGCCCGCCGCCATCGGTGTGCTCGCGATCATCGGCAGTTACGTGCTCTTGCCGCCGAACTTCTTCGGCGTGGTGCGCTATGGCGTGGTCGGTGTGTGTCTCGCCCTGCTGGTGGCGGTGATCGTGATCAACCCGCACCGGATGGTGCGCCAGACCGCCTGGTCGCGGCGGCTCGGCGTCGTGCTGGTGGTCGTCATCGGCGTGACGAACCAGGGGTTGCTCGTCGTGCTGGTGCAGCTGCTCGTGCAGAACACCGAAGACGGCCCGACCCTGCTCCTGGCCGCCCTGCAGGTGTGGCTGACGAACGTGATCGGGTTCGCCTTGCTCTACTGGGAACTGGACCGCGGCGGCCCGGTCGTGCGCACCCAGCGCACGCGTTCGGAGATCCCTCCGGCCGACTTCCGCTTTCCGCAGGACGAGGATCACGACGCGAGCCCCGAGGTGGCCGCGCACTCCTCCAAGACGAGCGACTGGCTGCCCGGCTTCGTCGACTACCTGTATTTCTCGCTGTCGGATTCGATGGCGTTCAGCCCCACGGATGCGATGCCGCTCACGCATCGCGCGAAACTGCTGATGGGACTCGAGGCCTTCGCCGGCTTCGTGATGCTCGCCCTGGTGATCGCGCGCGGCGTCAGCCTGCTCGGCTGACGGAATCCCGTCGGTCCGGCTAGCGAGCCGAAATCCAGAGCAACCCCGCGGCGCCGAGCCCGATCGCCCAGCTCACGAGACTGCCCACGAGGAAGTCCAAATAGAAGGTAGGAACTTATATCTGATGAAAAGAAGCCCCGAGCTTCATTCAGACGCGGGCGGGAACCAGGTCTTCGAGCGCGGCGCGGTAGGCGGCGATCGAGCGGGCCTCACCGGGCGCCGTGATGAAGGAGGCGCGGATGATGCGGTTCTCGTCGATGAGGAAGGTGGCGCGGTTGGCGAACCCCTTCTCCTCGAGGAACACGCCGTAGTCTTTGGCCACGTCGCCGTGCGGCCAGAAGTCGGCCACGAGCGTGAAGTCGTAGCCCTCCTTCTCGGCCCAGGCGCGGAGTGTGGCCTTGGAGTCGACGGAGATGCCGATCAGCTCGACGTTCGCGTCTTTGAACAGGGAGATGTTGTCTTCGAGCGTGCACAGCTCGCTGGTGCACACTCCGGAGAATGCGAGGGGGAAGAAGACGAGGGCAACGGGCTTCTTTCCCTGGAACTGACTCAGGCGGATTCGTTCCCCGTACTGATTGGGGAGTTCGAAATCGGGGGCCAGAGTGTCGTTCTCCAAAGCCATGATGGCTTCCTTTCCACCGCCGGGGCGTCTCACCGGCAAAAGCGCCCCCATCATAGCTCCGCTCCGGTGTTCCACCAAACGGCCGCGGCCCGCCCGCGCGCCGCGCTCCCGGTTAAACTCACTAGGCTGTTCTGTGGCGTTCCGCACCACATCCCGGCGCGGTCGTCCGATCACGAAACGATCTGTAATCAACAGAAAGGTCGACGGTGACTGTCAACGACCAGGACCCCTACTCGGCGGGACACATCGATTCCGATCCCGACGAGACAGCCGAGTGGAACGAATCCCTCGACGCACTCGTCGAAGCCCGCGGTCACGGCCGAGCGCGCGACATCATGCTCAGCCTGCTGAAGCGATCGAAAGAGCTCCACCTCGGCGTGCCGATGGTGCCGACGACCGACTACATCAACACCATCGCTCCCGAGAACGAGCCCGAGTTCCCGGGCGACGAGTCGCTGGAGCGCAAGTACCGCGCCTGGATCCGGTGGAACGCCGCGATGCTGGTGCACCGCGCACAGCGCCCCGGCATCGCGGTCGGCGGCCACATCTCGACCTACGCGTCGAGCGCCGCCCTCTACGAGGTGGGCTTCAACCACTTCTTCCGCGGTCACGACCACCCGGGCGGTGGCGACCAGATCTTCATCCAGGGCCACGCCTCCCCCGGCACCTACGCCCGCGCCTACCTCGAAGGCCGTCTCGACGCGAACCAGCTCGACGGCTTCCGCCAGGAGAAGTCGCATGCCGGCGGCGGCCTCAGCTCCTACCCGCACCCCCGGCTCATGCCGGAGTTCTGGCAGTTCCCCACGGTCTCGATGGGTCTCGGCCCGATCAACGCGATCTACCAGGCGCAGCTGAACAAGTACCTCACCAACCGCGGCATCAAGGACGCCTCCGACCAGCAGGTCTGGGCCTTCCTCGGCGACGGCGAGATGGATGAGGTGGAGAGCCGCGGCCAGCTGCAGGTGGCGGCCAACGACGGCCTCGACAACCTCAACTTCGTGATCAACTGCAACCTGCAGCGTCTCGACGGCCCGGTGCGCGGCAACGGCAAGATCATCCAGGAGCTCGAGAGCTTCTTCCGCGGTGCCGGCTGGAACGTCATCAAGGTGGTCTGGGGCCGCGAGTGGGACGACCTGCTCGCCCGCGACACCGAGGGCGCCCTGTTGAACCTGATGAACACGGTTCCGGATGGCGACTTCCAGACCTACAAGGCCGAGTCGGGCGCCTATGTGCGCGAGAACTTCTTCGGTCGCGACCCGCGGGCGCTCGAGCTCGTCAAGGACTACACCGACGACCAGATCTGGAACCTCAAGCGCGGCGGCCACGACTACCGCAAGGTCTACGCCGCGTTCAAGGCCGCGTCGGAGCACAAGGGCCAGCCGACCGTCATCCTGGCGCACACGATCAAGGGCTACGGCCTGGGTCCGGCGTTCGAGGGTCGCAACGCGACCCACCAGATGAAGAAGATGACGCTCGACAACCTCAAGACCTTCCGCGACCAGATGCACATCCCGGTGACGGATGCGCAGCTCGAGGAGAACCCCTACCTCCCGCCCTACTACCACCCGGGCGAGAACGACGAGGCCATCCAGTACCTGCACGAGCGTCGTCGCGAGCTCGGCGGTTACCTGCCCGAGCGCCGCACGAAGCACACGGCCATCACGCTGCCCGACGACTCGGCGTACCAGACCCTCAAGAAGGGCTCCGGTCACCAGGAGATCGCCACCACGATGGCCTTCGTGCGCCTCTTGAAAGACCTCACCCGCTCGAAGGACTTCGGCAACCGCGTGGTGCCGATCATCCCCGACGAGGCGCGCACCTTCGGCATGGACGCCTTCTTCCCGTCGAACAAGATCTACAACCCCAAGGGCCAGACCTACACCTCGGTCGACCGGGAGCTGCTCCTGGCCTACAAGGAGAGCCCGCAGGGCCAGATCATCCACGTCGGCATCAACGAGGCCGGCGCGCTGGCCTCGTTCACCGCGGTCGGAACGTCGTATGCGACGCAGGGCGAGCCGCTCATCCCGATCTACGTGTTCTATTCGATGTTCGGCTTCCAGCGCACGGGCGACGCCCTGTGGGCGGCGGGCGACCAGATGGCGCGCGGTTTCGTGATCGGCGCCACTGCAGGCCGCACGACGCTCACCGGTGAGGGCCTCCAGCACGCCGACGGCCACTCGCTGCTGCTCGCCTCCACGAACCCGGCGGTCATCACCTACGACCCCGCCTACGGCTACGAGCTGAACCACATCGTGCGGGCCGGTCTCGACCGGATGTACGGCGGCACGCATCCCGACCCCAACGTCATGTTCTACCTCACGGTCTACAACGAGCCGCACGTGCAGCCGGCCGAGCCCGAGGGTCTCGACGTCGAGGGCGTGGTGCGCGGCATCTACCAGCTGAAGAGCGGAACGATCGAGGGCCCCAAGGCCCAGATCCTCTCCTCCGGCGTGGCGGTGCCGTGGGCGCTCGAGGCGCAGGAACTGCTCGCGAACGACTGGGGCGTGTCGGCCGATGTCTGGTCGGTCACCTCGTGGACGGAGCTCCGCCGCGACGGCCTGAAGGCCGAGGAGCACAACTTCCTGCACCCGACCGAAGAGCGCCACGTGCCCTACCTCACCCGCAAGCTGCAGGATGCACACGGTCCGTTCGTGGCTGTCACCGACTACATGCACGCGGTGTCGGATCAGATCCGCCAGTTCGTGCCCGGTGAGTTCGCGACCCTCGGAGCCGATGACTTCGGGTTCTCCGACACGCGTCCGGCCGCTCGTCGCTACTTCAAGATCGACGGCCCCTCCGTCGTGGTGCGCGTGCTCGAGCAGCTCGCGGCGCGTGGCGAGGTCGACCAGAACGCCCCGAGCTGGGCGATCGAGAAGTACCGCCTCTACGACGTGACGGCCGGCACCTCCGGCTCGGCAGGCGGCGAGAGCTGATCCGAGTCCGATGACGTTTCGATTGATCGCGGTCGGGGGCGCGGATGCCTAAGACCAAGGCGCAGACCCTGGCGTGGCTCCGCACCATCTCCGGTGAGCTCTCGACCGCGACGATCAAGCGTCTTGACCAGACGCTGCCCTGGTACGGCGACATGCCGCCGGGGCGGCGTTCTGCCGTGGGCCTCGTGGCCCAGGCCGGCATCAAGTCGTTCATCCAGTGGTATGACGACCCGACCACCACCACCTGGATCGCCGCCGACGTCTTCGGCTCGGCCCCCCGCGAACTCCTCCGCTCGGTGAGCCTGCAGCAGACGCTGCAGCTCATCCGCGTGGTCGTGGAGGTCGTGGAAGAACGCGTCGCCGGAGCGGATGCCTCGCTCCGCGAAGCCATCCTCCTCTATTCCCGCGAGATCGCCTTCGCCGCCGCGGATGTCTACGCCCGCGCCGCGGAGGCCCGTGGCCTGTGGGACGCGCGGCTCGAAGCACTCGTGGTCGACAGCATCCTGAGCGGCGAATACGACGACGAGCTGCCCAGCCGCATCGCAGCGCTCGGCTGGCACGGGCACGGCGAGGTGAGCGTGCTCGTGGGCACCACGCCACGCCAGCTCGACGTCGACCAGCTGCGCCGCACCGCTCGCCACCTCAACGCCGATCTGCTGATCGGGGTGCAGGGCGGCCGGCTCGTGCTCGTAATCGGGCGCGCGCATCCGGTGAACGGCAACCCGCTGGAGCATTCCGGCGAGGGATCGGCGGATGCGTCGGCGACGTCGATGTCGCCCCTGATCGCCGAGAACGGCGGGCCGCTCGACGACGCCCCCACGAACGGCGCCGAACAGGTGCTGTCGTTCCTCGACATCGCGAAGCAGCTTGAACCCGGCTTCGGCCCTGGCTACCTGGTGCTGGGCCACGAGGTGCCGAGCCTCGTCGAGGCCTCCCGGAGCGCCAAGGCCGCCCTGGCCGGCTTCGCCGTGGCGCGCGCCTGGCGCAACGCTCCTCGGCCGATGCTCGCCGACGACCTGCTGCCCGAGCGCGCCCTCGCCGGCGATCCGCTCGCCCGCTCCACCCTGGTCAACCGCGTCTACCGCCCTCTGCAAGACCAGTCGCCGGAGCTGATGACCACCCTCTGGTGCTATCTCGACAACGGGCGCTCCCTCGAGGCGACCGCCCGCGAGCTCTTCGTGCACCCGAACACGGTGCGCTACCGGTTGAAGCGCGTCACCCAGGTGATCGGCTGGGACGCGACGGGAGCCCGCGAGGCCCTGATCCTGCAGTCGGCGTTGATCCTGGGCTCGATGAACGACCACGAGCCGCCCGGACACCGCCGCTGAGCGCACGCCGTTGTCGAGCTTCGACAACGAATCACACAATCTCTTGACTCTGCCCACCACAGCCATCGACCGAACACTTGGGAGACTGAAGCAATGATCGTCGTCGTTTGTCCTGGACAGGGCTCGCAGACCCCCGGCTTCCTGGAGCCGTGGATCGCCGACCCGGCCTACCGCACCACTCTCGAGGAGCTGGGCGAAGCCGCCGAGGTCGACCTGGTGAAGCACGGTACCGTGAGCGACGCCGACACCATCCGCGACACGGCGGTGGCGCAGCCACTCATCGTGGCCGCCGGCCTGCTCACGCTGAGCGCCCTCTTCGCCGACGGACGCCGGGAGAAGATCGGGGGCATCGCGGGGCACTCGGTGGGCGAGATCACCGCGGCGGTGGGGGCCGACATCCTGAGCCCGGCGGAGGCGATGCTGTTCGTCGGCGAACGCGGTCGCGCGATGGCGGAGGCGGCGGCCATCACCGAGACCGGCATGAGCGCCGTCGTCGGGGGCGACGAGACCGAGCTGCTCGCTCTCTTCGACGAGGTGGGCGTGCTGCCCGCGAACTACAACGGCGGCGGCCAGATCGTGGTGGCCGGACCGCCCGCCGCGCTGGCTCTGCTCGCCGAGCGCGCTCCTCGCGGCGCACGCGTCATCCCCCTGCAGGTGGCCGGCGCCTTCCACACCCATTACATGGACTCTGCTGTGGCCCACTTGGCCGAGGTGGCTCAGACGCTCGAGCCCGTCGATCCGACACTCACGATCTGGACCAACAACGACGGTTCGGTGGTCGAGAGCGGTGAGCGCTTCCTGGAGCTGCTGGTCGCCCAGGTCTCGTCGCCCGTGCGGTGGGACCGTGACATGGCGGCCTTCGCGGCCGCCGGAGTCACCGGCCTCATCGAGGTCGCCCCGGCCGGCGCCCTCACCGGCCTCGCCAAGCGCGGTCTCAAGGGCGTGCCCGCGGTCGCGGTGAAGACCCCCGACGACCTCGCCGCCGCCTTCGACCTCATCGACCAGGCCGCCTGAGCGACCGTTCCCGACATCCCTACGCACGGAAGGCATCGCCGAAGCGCCATGACCCACGCCCCCTTGAAGCAGGCCACCGGCCCGCAGTTCACCCGCATCTACGCGATCGGCGCCGCCCGAGGAGACCTCTCGGTGCCGAACGACGACCTGGTGGGCCCGATCGACTCCTCCGACGAGTGGATCCGGCAGCGCACCGGCATCGTCGAGCGCAAGCGCGCCTCGCACGACGTCTTCGCGGTAGATCTCGCGGAGGCCGCGGCCAAAGAGGCGATCGAGGGCGCCGGCATCGTGCCCTCGCAGATCGGGGCCATCCTCGTCTCCACCATCAGCAATCCGGTGATCACGCCCTCGCTCGCCACCCAGGTGGCCGAGCGGATCGACGCGCCGTTCGCCGCCGCCTACGACATCAGCGCGGCCTGTGCCGGCTACGCCTACGGAATCGGCCAGGCCGACTCGCTCATCCGTTCCGGCATGGCGGAGTACGTGCTCGTGATCGGGGCCGAGAAGCTCTCCGAATACGTCGATCCCGCCGACCGCTCCATCTCGTTCCTCCTCGGTGACGGCGCGGGTGCGGCGGTCGTCGGCCCCAGCGACTTCGCGGGCATCTCCCCCACCATCTGGGGGTCGGATGCGACCAAGCGCGACGAGATCCACATGACCGGCACGAGCATCCAGTTCCGCGACGGGGAGGCCGAGTGGCCGACGCTCTGGCAGAACGGCCAGGTGGTCTTCCGCTGGGCCGTGTGGGAGATGGTGAAAGTCGCGAAGCAGGCGCTCGACGCCGCCGGCATCACCGTCGACGACCTGGCCGCCTTCATCCCGCACCAGGCCAACATGCGCATCATCGACGAGTTCGCGAAGCAGCTGAAACTGCCCGACAGCGTCGCGATCGGCCGCGACATCGAGACCACCGGCAACACCTCGGCGGCATCGATCCCGCTCGCCACCCACCGGCTGCTGGCCGAGAACCCGTCGCTCTCTGGCGGTCTCGCCCTGCAGATCGGCTTCGGCGCGGGCCTCGTGTACGGCGCCCAGGTCGTGGTGCTGCCTTAGACATCCCCCTGGCCTGACTAAACTAAGTCTCGGTCAAACGACACCCCCAAGGAGAGAACAATGGCATTGTCCACCGAAGAAGTACTGGCCGGACTGGCTGAGCTCATCAACGACGAGACCGGCATCGCGACCGACACTGTCGAGCTGGACAAGTCCTTCACCGACGACCTCGACATCGACTCCATCTCGATGATGACGATCGTCGTCAACGCCGAAGAGAAGTTCGACGTCAAGATCCCCGACGAAGAGGTCAAGAACCTCAAGACCGTCGGCGACGCCGTGACCTTCATCGTCGCGGCACAGGGCTAGCCCAACCTCACGAGCGCCTGGTCGGCAGGATTGCGGCCCGAACCTTCAATCCTGTCGACCGAACTGCGCCATCCCGGCGCGCACTGGACTGACCACCCACAGAAAGTTTTGCCATGAGCACGAAGAAGATCGTCGTCACCGGAATCGGGGCCACGAGCCCCATCGGCGGCACCGCAGCCTCGAGCTGGAAGAACCTGCTCGCCGGAGAGTCGGGCGCCACCACCCTCGAGCAGGAGTGGGTGGCCGAGCTCGCGCTGCCGATCACGTTCGCGGCTCAGGCTCGCGTTCCCGCGAGCGAGGTGCTCGAGCGGATCGAGACCAAACGGCTCGACCCGGGTAGCCAGTTCGCCCTGATCGCCGCGCGCGAGGCGTGGGCGGATGCCGGCGCTCCCGACGTGGTTCCGGAGCGCTTCGGTGTCGACTGGGCCACCGGCATCGGCGGCGTGTGGACGCTGCTGGATGCCTGGGACACGCTGCGCGAGCGCGGCCCGCGTCGCGTGCTGCCGATGACGGTTCCGATGCTCATGCCCAACGGCCCCGCCGCGGCGATCGAGATGGCGCTCGGCGCCCGGGCGGGAGCCCGCACGGTGGTCTCGGCGTGCGCGTCGAGCACCGAGTCGATCGTGAACGCCTACGACCACCTGCAGGCCGGCTACGCCGACATCATCATCGCGGGCGGCTCGGAGGCGGCGATCCACCCGCTGCCGATCGCCTCCTTCGCGGCCATGCAGGCGCTCTCCAAGCGCAACGACGACCCGGCCACCGCATCCCGGCCCTACGACCTCACCCGCGACGGCTTCGTGCTCGGCGAGGGCGGCGCAGCTCTCGTGCTCGAGACCGAGGAGCACGCTCTGGCGCGCGGAGCGAAGATCTACGCCGAACTGCTCGGCGGGGCGGTCACGAGCGACGCGTACCACATCACCGCTCCCGACCCCGAGGGTTCGGCGGCGGCGCGCGCGATGATCGCAGCGGTCGCGAACGCCGGCTACTCGCTCGACGACGTGCAGCACATCAACGCGCACGCCACCTCGACGCCCGTGGGCGACATCGCGGAGTACAAGGCTCTGCTGCACACCTTCGGCGACCGTCTGCACGACATCCCGGTCTCGGCCACGAAGGCGTCCACCGGTCACCTCCTGGGTGGCGCGGGCGGCATCGAGGCGATCTTCACCGTGATGGCGCTGCACGACCGCCTGGCTCCGCCCACGATCAACCTCTCGGAGCAGGACCCCGAGATCCCCCTCGACGTGGTGCGCGAGCCGCGGGCCTTGCCCGCCGGCGACGTCTTGGCGATCTCGAACTCCTTCGGCTTCGGCGGCCACAACGCCGTTGTGGCGTTCAAGACGGCGTAACCTCCTCGCGAGCCGCCAAAATCCGCCCCTAAACGTCATGTTTAGGGGCGGATTTTGGCGTCTCGCGGAGAGTCAGCCGACGCCCCGGTGGAGGTAGATGACCGGGGACATGTCGGAGGCGTAGCGGAAGGGCTCGAGCTCGTCGTCCCAGGCCTGGCCGAGGGCGAGGCGGAGTTCGCGGTGCAACTCAAGCGCGTTGGTGCCCGCCGCCTCCATGGCGTTGCGGATGCGGTCTTCGGGAATGACGGTGTTGCCCGCGTTGTCGACCTGCGCATAGAAGATGCCCAGGTCGGGGGTGTGCATCCAGCGGCCGCCGTCGGTGCCGTCGCTCGCGTCTTCGGTGACCTCGTAGCGCAGGTGCTCCCACCCGCGCAGAGCCGAGGCGATGGCGGCTCCCGTGCCGGGCGCGCCCTCCCAGAAGAAGTCGGCCCGCTGCGAGCCGCGCAAGACCGGCTGCTCGATCCAGTCGAAGTTCACTGCACGACCGATAGCGCGACCTGCGGCCCACTCGATGTGGGGGCAGAGCGCGCGTGGGGCGGAGTGGACGTAGACCACCCCGCGAGCAACGGTTGCCGCCATTTTTCTCTCCATTCGTGAGGTACGTCTTCCCCAACGACCTGTGAACGGATTCGAACGGCGTATGCAGTTGTGCTCATAGTATGCCGGACCCCGTTCCGGAATGACAACCGTGTCATCCGCGGTTCGTGAACTCACAGAACTATACTGAGCGAGTATTTCGAGGAGAGGGCAGCGGGATGTCGATTCGCGCGGGCATCCTCCTCGTGCTGTGCGAAGCAGATGCCTACGGCCTGCAGATCCACGGCGAGCTCGAAGACCGCACCGACCGTCGCGGTCGCATCAACGTCGGCCAGATCTACTCCACACTCGACCGCCTGTCGACCGCGGGGCTGGTGCAGGCATCCGGGGCAACGGATGACGGGCTCCCGCTCTACGGCATCACCCCCGAAGGCCGACGCGCCGCCCGCGACTGGCTGGCCGACACCGGCGTCGACTCGGCATCGGCCTGGAGCGACCTGACGTTCAAGGTGCAGCTGGCCACCAGTCTCGGGGCAGGCGCGGAGGTCGTGGTCGACGGCTATCGCCGATCCTGGGCCCGGTCGCTGCACGAGTCCGTCGGCGACCCCTCCCCCGCGGTCCTGGCGCGTCAGCGGCTCGCCGAAGCCGCACTGGGCTGGCTGAGCGACCTCGAGGCCCTTCCCGGTGGCCTGGAGGGCCTCGTGCGCCCGCTACGGAACGAGCGTCCCCGTCGGGGTCGCCGTCCGGCGCCGGCGCCAGAGTGACGCCGGCAGCAGTCGAGCCCGGTAGCGCTCCCGGGTCGGTGCCCGGCCTTCGAGCGCGCTGATCAACGCCACGAGGTCGCTCCGGATGCGTTCCCGCGTCGGGCCGTCGGCCGATCCGGGCGGAGCGTACTGCTCGTATTCCACCTGCCGGCGCAATCGGTCGATCGCCGGCTCCGGCAGCTCGACGTCGTCGCGCAGACGCCGTTCGAGATCGAACATGGTGTCGCCGGCCGAGCGCTGCACCCGGTAGTCGTCGAGCGTGTCTTCGAACTCGGTCCACGCCAGCGTGCCCGGAAGCTCGTCGGTCGCCAACCGGCGGAGGCGCGACCGTCGCCGAGCCCAGCGCACGGTCCAGGGAGCGATGACGACCACGAAGATCCCGCCCAGCACGGCCGCGAAGGTACCCCAACCCCGGATCTGGCCCATCAGGATCTGCTCGGGCGTGAGCGATCCGAACGCATTCTGTTGATCGTCGCGCTGCGCGTTCGGATCGGCGGTCGCCGTACTGGTGCTCTGATTCGAGGCCGAGGAGCCGGCCCCGCCCGCCAGGGCGTAGTCGGGCAGGCTGTAGTCGGGTGGCGTGATGTCGAGACCGGGTGTGGGCTCGAACGGCAGCCAGCCGATGCCGTCGAAGTAGAGCTCGGGCCAGGCGTGCAGTTGATCGGTGTAGACCTCGAAGACCGGCCTGCCCTCCGTGGTGCCGTCGGCCGTCTGTCCGGGCGCGTAGCCGACGGCGATTCGCGACGGGATGCCCAGCGTGCGCGCCATCACGGCCATCGCCGCGGCGAAATGCACGCAGTAGCCCTCCTTCGCCTCCAGGAAGGCCGCGATCATCTGCGCGTTGTCGCCGTCGTAGCCGCCGGACACCGGGGCGGCCAGCGAGTACCGGAACTGTCCGGAACGGAAGTACTCCTGCAGGGCCACGGCACGGTCGTAGTTCGTGACGGCGCCGCTCGCGACCTCGCTGGCGGTGGAGGAGATGACGGCGGGCAGATCGTCGGGCAAGGCCAGGTAGTCGTGCACCGCATCCGGAACGACGGCACCGGCTTCGGCCAGCTGCCCGGCCGTCGGATTCACCGCGAGACCCGTCACCTGGTAGTTCAGCCCCCGGGTGTCGCCCTGCAGATCGGTCACCGTGAACGAGGTCGGGGTGAGCAGCCACGTGCCCGCGAGCTCGTCGACCCTCTTGGTGGGATAGGGCAGCGGAAGCCAGTCGCTGCGGAGCGAGGCGATCGACACCGTGGTCGCCACCTCCTCGACCGGAACGTCGGGCGCGAGGCCGGGAGGGGTGCCGAAGTCCTGCCCGTCGTAGCCGACGGCGTTGAGGGGCAGCTCGGGCTGCCAGGTTCCCCCGGAGAAGTCGCCGAGGTTCACCATCTTGAGGTAGAGACCCTCGGTGGAGGTGGTGGTGTAGGTCAGGGAAAGCACCGGATCACTGCGCCGCAGGTCGCGGCCGAGCTGGATGGTGGGGTCGATTCCGGTCGCGTAGACCGAAGGGAAGCGGTTGCCCGAACCGTCGTCGGCGAGCGATTCCGCCGTGAGTCCGGGGGTGATCGCCGGCAGCACGATCATCGTGGCGACGGCGCCCGCGGCGATCCCGAAGGCCAGGGCGGGGTTGCGGCCGCCCTTCACCGTGGGTCTCGTCTTCAGCCGGGGCGGCCCGGAGCCGATGCGCGAACTGCACCAGATCACCGCCAGGAACGCCGCCGCGGTGAGCACGTACACCGCCACGTTCGGCTCCGTCTTGCGCACGAGAGGGGCGATGGCGAGCACGGCCAGCGGCCCGATACCGCTCAAGACGGGGGTGCGGAGGCCGGTGGCGAGTTCGTCGGCGATCACGGCGATCAGCCCCACCGACATCACGATCAGCTGGGTGATGGCGCCGTCGGCGATCGCCGGCACCTCCTGCTGCGCGATGGAGAGGCGTGCGTCGGCGAGATCGCCGGAGATGTCGGTGAGGGTCGAGAGCGTCGGAAGCAGGAACCACAGGGTCGATCCGGCGTAGAGCACTACCACCAGACCGCCCCAGACGATGGCGGTGACGGCGACCACGGTGACCTCCGGCACCCCGCGCCCGCGCAGCGTTGCCGCGACGCCGAGCAGCAGCACGACCATCGCCATCGTGGCGAACCACCATCCGAAGCCTTGCAGCAACGGGGTCAGGCCGATCAGGGCGGCGCCGATCGCCACCGCGACGGCGAGCGTGCTCTTCCACGCGCCGGTCTTCTCCTCTCGGCGCTGCTGGGCCGCGCTACGGCGGCGCGAGGCGCTCATCCGATCCCCCGCGCGTCGCCCAGCGCCTTCCAGAGCGAGGGCAGGTCGTCGTGGGCACCGCACTCGAGAACCGACCAGCCGGCCGCGCGCAACTCGGTGGCCACGCTGCGGTCGGTGCCGAGGCCCGCGCGGCCGGCCGCGGCGTCTCCGCCCACGACGAAAGCGATCGGATGCGACGACATCGCCGCGAGCTCACGGATGCGGCCGGCGGCCCCCGGCGCCGACGACACGATCGCGAACACCGGCGGCGCATCCGGACTGGTCAACGCGGCGGCCTCGACGGCTTCGCGGAAGTCGAGCGGGTCGTGCAGCGCGTCGCGGGTGGCGAAGGCCAGGTCGCGCACCGCGCGGGAGAGTCCGTGCGGGGCCGTGAAGACCTCCTCGTCGTCGGAGACCTGGCCGGGCGCGTGGCCGACGAGACGCACGCCGTAGCCCTCGTTCATGAGGTGCACCGCGACCGACCCAACCGCACTGACCGCCCATTCGAAGGCCGGGTCGGTGTCGTCGTCGGAACCCGCCTTCCAGCGCACCGCAGAGTCGCGCACGAAGGAGTGGGCGTCGAGCACGATCACGGCGTCTTGGTCGTTGCGCTGGTCGTCCTGCCGCACCATCAGTTCGCCATGCTTGGCCGTGGCGGGCCAGTGCACGCGCCGCATCGAGTCGCCGGGCAGGTACTTACGGGCGATCACGTCCTGCTCCCCCGCCCCCACGAGACGACGCGAGACCTGCTCGGCGCCGTCGCCCGTGGAGAGCCGCAGATCGATGCGCGCCAGTTCGAAGACCGTCGGCGTCACCAGCACGGTATCGGTGCCGCCGAAGCGCACCCGGCGGATGGCGCAGCCGAACGGATCGGTGAGGGTCACCTCGAACGGCCCGATCTGGTGGGCTCCGCGGTAGGAGGTGTCGAGCCGGTAGCGCAGCTGGTGCAGCGCCGGTTCGTCGAGCGTCGACGAGGTATAGCCCGGCAGCGCCGGAAGAGGCGCCGGGTCGCTCGACTGCAGCGGCGCCGCCGCCTTCTCCACCCACACCGCGGCGGGGCTGCGGAGGCTGCCCCAGTTCTGCACGAAGATCGTCGCCGTGACGGTCTGCCCCACCGAGCCCGATTCGGGCGAGAACCGCCGGCGCACCTTCAGCGCGACCCGCCGGAGCGCCACCCAGGCGAGGGAGAACACCGGAACGGCCAGCAGGAAGCAGGCCAGATAGGCGATCTCCTGCCGCCGGAACACCTGCGTGAGCACGAACGCCACGATGGCGGCCGCGATCAGCCCCCAGCCGCGCACGGTGAGACGCGGCACGGTGCTGGTGGATCGCGCTCGAGCCATGCGATCAGACCGAGCGCGATCGGTTCAGCGGCACCGGGGTCGACGCCACGATCGCACGGAGCGCATCCGCGATCGCCTGCGACCCACCGCCGCGGCTGTCGCTCGCGGCCCGCCGGGTGGCGACGATGCGGTGCGCGAGCACCGGCACCACGAGTTCGTTCACGTCGTCGGGCACCACGAACTCACGGCCGTTCAACGCGGCCAGCACCTTCGCGGCGCGCACCAGGTGCAACGTGCCGCGAGGGCTTGCGCCGAGCCGGAACTCGGGGTGCACCCGGGTCGCCTGCACGATCGACACCACGTACGACTCCACGGCCCGGCTGACATACACGGAACGGGCGGTCTCGATCATCGCGTGCAGCTGCTGTTTGTCGACCACGGCGGTGAGCTTGTCGAGCGGGCTCGCCAGCTCGCGCTGGTGCAGCATCGAGAGCTCGGCCGCGGCATCCGGATAACCCATCGAGATGCGGGCCATGAAGCGGTCGCGCTGCGCTTCGGGCAGGGCGTAGGTGCCCTCCATCTCGATCGGGTTCTGCGTGGCCACCACGATGAACGGCCGGTCGAGCGGATGCGTCGTGCCATCGAGCGAGACCTGCCCCTCCTCCATGCACTCCAGCAGGGCCGACTGGGTCTTCGGCGAAGCACGGTTGATCTCGTCGGCGATGACGATGTTCGCGAACACCGCGCCGCGCTTGAACTCGAAGGCGTGGTCGACCTGGTTGTAGATCGAGACGCCCGTGACGTCGGACGGCAGGAGGTCGGGAGTGAACTGGATGCGCGCCACCGAGCATCCGACGCTCGTCGCCAGCGCCTTCGCCAGCGTGGTCTTGCCGACGCCCGGCACGTCTTCGACCAGCAGATGGCCCTCGGCCACCAGCACGATCAGCGCCAGGGTGGCCGCCTCGGTCTTGCCGTCGATCACGCTCTCCAGGTTCGCCATGATGGCGCCGGCGAACTCGTCGAACTCGGCCAGGGTGAGCGGAGCGTTCGACGCGGGGGCGTTCTGGGTGCCGGTCAGGGCGGAGGCGGTGGATTCGGGGGTCATGGACGGTGCTCCCATCGGATGGCGAGGAGGAAGAGGGTGCCGATCAGGGTCGCCAACCCGATCGCGACCAGCCAGGGTGCCAGCTGGGCGAAGACCACTCCGATGAGGTAATCGGGCGTCGGTCCGTACGAGCTGCTGAAGCTCACCATCGCGTTGGTGACTCCGACCAAGCCGAGCCCCAGGAGACCCGCCCCGATCACCCAGAGAGCGATCACGAACCGGTCGACGAGCGGCCGGGCACGAGGGGCGGGTGCCCCCTCGAGCGGACCCGTGCGGGGAGCCGTCTCGACGCTCCGGACGGCCTCGGCGAAGCCGATTCCGAACGAGTCGTCGAACCCGGGCTGGAAGGCGGCGTCGAACCGGGAGTCGAACTCCCTGTCGTCGGTCGTCTCGCGCACATCGCTCCTCGTGGATCCACGGCTCGCGCCGTCGCTTCCACGATAGGCTCACACACCGACATTTGCGATAGCCCTGAAAGGCGGTGCCGGATGGCGAGGTTCGTACTGCTGCCCGGAGCGGGTAGCGACTCCTGGTTCTGGCACCTCCTCGTGCCGCGGCTCTCGGCCGCCAGCCACGAGGTGCTGACCGTCGATCTCCCCTGGGCCGACGAGCGGGCCGGCCTGCCGGAATACACCGACCTGGTGGTCGATGCGATCAGGTCGGCGGAGACCGCGTCGCAGGGCGCCTCGCCGGATGCGCCCGCACAGCCGATCGTGCTGGTCGCCCAGTCGATGGGCGCGTTCGTCGCTGTGCAGGTGTGCGAGCGACTCGACGTGTCGGAGCTCGTGCTGCTCGCCCCGATGATCCCGGCGCCCGGCGAGACGCCCGGCACCTGGTGGGAGAACACCGGACAAGGGAGCGCGATGCGTGCCTTCGCCGTCGACGAGGGCCGCGATCCGGGTGCCGCGTTCGACGTCGAGGAGGTGTTCCTGCACGATCTCCCGGCCGACCTGGTGGCCGAGAGCGCCGAGCACGAGAGCGCGGAACCGGCCGACACCCCCTTCTCCTCCGTCTGGGTGACGGATGGCTGGCCGGATGTGCCCACTCGCGTGATCGCCGGCCGCTACGACCGCCTGTTCCCGCTCGAATTCGTGCGCCGGATCGCCCGCGAGCGTCTCGACGTCGAGCCCGAGGTCATCGACACGGGGCACCTGACCGCGCTGGTGCGCCCCGACCAGCTCGCCGAACTCCTGCTGGCCGATCGAGAGGGCACGTTTCGTCGGTGACCCGGCTGAGGCGCGACGATTCGTGCCCGCTCGATGTGCCGTGACGATCAGCGCGCGCGGTGGCGTCGGCGCAGTCGCCCCGCGCCGATGGCTGCCGCACCCGCGAGCAGGGCGGCGGCGGCGAGGCCGAGCGCGGGGGTGGGGACGGCGCCCGTGGCGGCGAGGGTCGTCGAGGAACCCGAGCCACCGGTTCCGCCCGTGACCGTGGGGCCGCCCGGCGTCGCGACTGCCGCCGCCACCGTGATCGTCACGGTGGTGACCGTCTGGGTGGCCGGCAACTTCGTCAGGTCGACCTCGAGGTATTCCCCCTGGTCTTGCGTGCCGTCGGCGTTGATCTTGGGGTCGAGAACGAACGGGTTCGTCTCACCCTCGACCGTTCCTTTCAACCCGAAGTCGCTGTCGTTGGAGATGAAGAGCTTGCTGCCGCCGTCGATCGGGAAGATCCCCTCCACCTTGTCGTGCCCGAAGAAGGTGCCCTCGGGGCTCAGCTCGGCGAGGGTGTCGGTGAGGTTCAGGTAGTCCGACTTCGCGCCCGGCGTGATGCCGCGTGCGGTCAGGGCCGCGTGCGCCGCATCCGTCGTGACGGCTCCGACGAAGCTCTCCAGGGTCTTGCCTCCCTGGTCATCGAGCCGCAGGCCGCCGTTCGCCGCGTCGTAGGTGGAGTCGGCCAGGGTCGAGTCGGGGCCGACATCCGTCGCCCCGCTGATGTCGACCTTGTAGACGATCTTGCGGTTGGGCGCCGGCGGCAGGTTGCCGTCGCGCTCGAGCACGAGGAACTCCGTGGCCGAGAGCGCGGTGATCTCGCTCGACGCGTCGGCGGTGGTGGCCGGGTCGGTGGTGAGGTAGAGGTATTCGTGCACCGAGTGGTCGACCAGGCTGACCGTGACGATGCGGGTGGCGGGCACCTTCTTCGCATTCACGCCGGCCAGGTCGGGCTGCTTGAGCGCGCTCTGCATGATGCCCACGAGGGTGGAGCCGTCGGGCGTGATGGTGAGGCCCTCCATGCCCTGGTTGGCGGTGCGGTTCTTCAACTCTGCGGGCAGGCTGCCGTCGAAGGGCGAGAACTGCTCGAGGCGCTTGCCGTTCGCGTCGAAATGCGCGATGTACGGGCCGTATTCGTCGGAGACGTAGAAGGTGCCGTCGGGCATGGCCACGAGGCCCTCGGAGTCGAAGCCGTAGGGCGAGGCGGGCAGCGTGTGGCCGTCGAGGTCGACGATGGTCTCGCCGGTGGTGGCCTCGGTGCTGACCTGTCCGTTCAGGGGCGTACCGTCGGCATCCTTCAGCGGGATGTCGCGCACGAGCACCGCTGTGCCGCCGACCAGCTGGAACTCGCCGATCGCGGGGGTGAAATCGGGGATCGGCTCGACCTTGACTCCGCCGGCGCCGTCGACGTTGGGGCCGCGGTCGGTGAGACCGTAGATGAACCCGGGCTTGCCCGGCACCGCGACCACCGAGGAGCCGTAGCCGTTGCCGGTGACCGGCACGCCACCGAACACGCCGAGGTCGGCGCCGTTCGTCTCATAGAGCTTCACGGCGTCGGAGCTCGAGACGGTGAAGCTGTCGGTTCCGGTGAATCCGGCCTTCGGCGTGTAGTCGTAGTCGCCGTTCGGGAGGATCGTCAGGGCGCCGTTCGCCGGCTCGGTGTGGCTGATCACCGCGCGGGTGTAGCCGGCATCGGCGCCGCCACCGAAGGCGTTCGCGCTGAGCCGGCCGCCGGGGGCGACGGATGCGTCGGTGCCGACCGGCGCGGCCTCCGCGGGTGCGGACGCGGGGGCGGCCAGGGCAGGCTGTGCGCCGAACAGGCACACGCCGGCGAGCACGCCCACGGTGGCAAGGGCCGCCGGGGCGACACGGATTCGTCTGGTCACGTCGTTCTCCTCTGTCGATGTCGCGATCACCGCCATCGGCGATCCGACGATCGCACGCTAGGGCGGCCAGGAGGACGAGAGATTGACTACTGGTTAACAAAGAGCAACCACCGCCGTCGCGGATGCTCCTCGCCACGAGCGCCCATCGAGCAGGAATCGAGAAGCTCCCGTGACAGCCGATCCGTAGCATGGGAGACCAGCCCACGAATCGCTCACGAAGGAGATCACCGATGACCGACACGCAGAAGGCCGGCGAGAAGTACGACGGATTCACCGCCGAGGAGCGGGAGGCCATGAAGGAGCGCGCCAAGGAGCTGAAGACGGCCGCGCGCCGGCCCGCGCGGTCGAAGAAGGTCGACGGGCTCACCGACCTGCTCGAGAAGATCGCCGAGATGCCCGACGAGGATCGCGCCATCGCCGAACGCGTGCACGCCGTGATCACCGCGGCCGGGCCGGATCTCGAGCCCCGCACCTGGTACGGCCAGCCCGCCTACGCGAAGGACGGCCAGGTGGTGTGCTTCTTCCAGAGCTCATCCAAGTTCAGGACCCGGTATTCGACGCTCGGCTTCAACGAGGCCGCGCAACTCGACGACGGACCCATGTGGCCCACCGCCTTCGCCATCGTGGAGATCACCGACGCCGTGGAGAAGCAGATCGCGGCTCTGGTCACAAGGGCGGTCGCTTGACGAAACCGGACAGGGCCGATCGGTAGGGCGGACGGGACTTGAACCCGTGACCGACGGATTATGAGTCCGCTGCTCTAACCAGCTGAGCTACCGCCCCGCGCGCCCAGGAGCGCCAGACTACGATACCGCGGCCCGCGCTCTGGTCGGTTCAGGCCCGCTTCTCGGCCGGGGTGTCTTCGGACTTCTCCGCCGTCGGCGGCTGCACCACGACAGGAGCCGTCACCGGCTCTCCACGGTAGAGGTGCTCGAAGGTGTTCAGGGTGCGCTGGATGTCGTGCGCCGCCACGATGTCGAGCGACTCGCGCTTCAGCACATCGAGCTCCTCCTGGGGAAGGCGCAGGATGTGCTCGAGCCGGTCGGCCAGCTGCTGCGCGTTCCCGGGCTCGAACAGGAAGCCGTTCTTGCCGTCGTGCACGAGGTGCGGCAGGGCCATCGCGTCGGCGGCGACCACGGGCAGACCGCTGGCCATCGCCTCCATCGTGGCGATGCTCTGCAGTTCGGCGATCGAGGGCATGGCGAAGATCGTGGCACGCGTGTAGGCCCTGCGCAGCTCTTCCTCCGTGACGTAGCCGGTGAACGTCGCTCGATCGCCGAGGCCGAGCTGGTTCGCCATGTTCTGGAGGTTGCGCAGCTGGTCGCCGCCGCCCACGATCTCGATCTTCGTGTCGAGATCGGCCGGCAGCAGCTGCACGGCCTTCAGCAGCACGTCGATCTGCTTCTCGCCGGCCACCCGGCCGACGAAGAGGATGCGGTTCTCGGTGCGGGGGGTGAAGTCGGGAACGTAGTTGTCGACGTTGATGCCGCACGAGATGGCATAGACGTTGTCGATGCCCGTGGCCTTCTCGAAGAAGTCAGCGGCGCGGCGGGTGGGCGCGGTGACCGCATCCGCTCGGCTGAAGGAGCGGCGCGCGGCCGCCCAGGCCAGGCCGATGGCCCAGTTCTGCAGGAACTTCGGGATGATCACCGTGAAGGCGAGCAGGTTCTCGGGCATGACGTGGTTGGTGCCCACGATGCGGATGCCGCGCTTCTTGGCCTCGGTGGAGACACCGCGCCCCACGATGATGTGCGACTGGAAGTGCACGACGTCGGGTTTCACCTCGTCGATGATCTTCGCGCTGTTCTGCTTGATGCGCCATGGCAGCGCGAAGGTCAGCCAGTCGTGCGGATACCAGCGCCAGCTGTAGAGGCGGTGCACCGTGATCTTCTGGCCGTCGTAGACCTCGATGTGGGCGCCGGTGGGCAGCTTCGCCGAGGGGGCGACGACGTGCACGTCGTGACCGCGTGAGGCGAGGCCGGAAGCGAGGTGCTCGGCGAAGCGAGCCGACCCGTTCACGTCGGGCGAGAAGGTGTCTGCGCCGATCAGGATCCGGAGAGGCCGGCTCGTCGTGCCGGGCGCGTCAGGCGCATCCGTGCGAGTGTGCGGATCTCGGGAGTCTGTCAAACCGTATCTCTCTTGCTCGGGTTCCGGGGGCGTCGCTCGTGGCTCGGCGTCTCGGGGGCTGTGAAAGAACTTACCCTAGCGCTGGGCCTGAGGGTGGTAGCGCGCCAGGCCGAACACTCCCAGGATCGCCACCAGGCCGAAGGCGAGGAACGCGAAGTTCGCCCAGAGCGGCGCCTGCGACGCCTCACCGAGCACGATGATGCCGATCGCCACCGCCACCAGCGGATCGATCACGGTGAGCCCGGCGATCACGAGGTCGGGCGGCCCGGAGGCGTAGGCGTTCTGCACGAAGTAGCCGCCGAGCGCTGCGGCGGCCAGCAGCCCCACCAGCGCGAGCACGGTGAGCCACTCGAAATGCGCCTGGAAGATGCGGCTGATGACGACCTTCGCGAGTGTGGCGACGAATCCGTAGAGCACGCCGGCGCCCACGATGTAGGCGATGGCTTTGAAGCGCTTGCGCAAGAAGACGAAGGTCGCCGCGAACAGCAGCAGAACGATGGCCAGCACGATCAGGATGATGATGAGGTCGGCCGTGGTGACCGGCTTGTCGACCGCGGTGAAGGCCGCCACGAGCACGAACAGGCCCACGCCGCCCACACAGAGCACGATGGAGATGACGGAGCTGCGGTTCAGCTTCACGCGACTGATTCGCGAGTTCAGGATGGCCGTGATCACGAGGGCCACCGCGCCGAGCGGCTGCACCACGATGATCGGCGAGAAACCGAGACTGGTGAGCTGGAAGACGATGGCGAGCCCGAGCATCAGGGTGCCGATGACCCACGACGGGCGGCTGAGCAGCGCCATCAGTTGGCGCACGCTCAGACCCTTGTCGGCATCGTGGGTGTTCGCCTCGACCTTGGTGACCCCGCGGTGCTGGAACTGCGCGCCCAGGCTGAGGAAGATCGCGCCGACCAGAGCGATCGGGATGCCGATGAATTGCTTCGGGTCGAGCGCGATCTGATCGCTGAGCTCGAACAGTTCAGGAGGCACCCATCGACAGTACCCTGGAAGCCTCGCCGTTAGGCTTAGCGAATGGCCGTTCTCCCGATTCGGATCTCCGGAGATCCTGTTCTGCACTCCCCCGCCTCCCCGGTCTCCGCGATCGACGACGAACTGCGCCGCCTGGTCGACGACATGTTCGAGACCATGGATGCCGCTCCGGGCGTCGGCCTCGCCGCACCGCAGGTGGGCGTGCCGCTGCGCCTGTTCGTCTACAGCTGGACGGACGATCAGGACGTTCTCCACCGCGGCGTCGCGATCAACCCCGAGCTGTTCGTCACCCCCACCTCGATCGAACCGGCCGACCCCGACACCGAGTCGGAGGGCTGCCTCTCCTTCCCGGGCCCGCGCTTCCCGCTGGCGCGCGGTGCGGCGGCGATCCTGCGCGCCACCGATCTCGACGGCACGGGGTTCGAGATCGAAGCCGACGGATGGCTGGCCCGCATCTTCCAGCACGAGTTCGACCACCTCGACGGCCTGCTCTACATCGACCGGCTCGACCGGGCGTATGCGAAAGCGGTGACGAAGATCACCCGCAAGAAAGGTTGGGGCGTCGAGGGCAACTCCTGGCTGCCCGGGATCGACGACCTCGACGCGTGAGCCGCGGCATCCGGATGCCGCGTCGGTCTAGGTGAGCGCGCGGATGAGGGCCGCGACCGCCGCTGCGGCGATCACCACGACGACGAACGGCACGCGGAGCGCATAGAGTCCCGCCGCCACCAGCACGGCCGGCAGCCGCGCATCCACCTGGATCGACTGCCCGGCACCGAGCGTCTGCACCGCGATCAGTGCGGCCAGGAGCGCGACCGTCATGAGGTTCGCGATGCGCGCGACCGTGGGGTGTTCGAAGGCGCGCGGCGGGATGAGGTAGCCCGCCACCTTCAGCGCCAGGCAGATGATCGAAGCCAGGATGACGACGTTCCAGGCGCTCACGAGGCGCCCTCCTGGCCGGGCGTTCGGCGACTGCGGTCGAGCAGGTTGAACGCGCCGACCACGACGGCCACCACCGCTGCCACCAGCACCGGCAGCCCTGGCGTGAGGAACGGCGTGAGGATCGCCGCGACGAACGCGGCCCCCACCGCCACGGCTTGGGTCTGGCGCTCCTTCAGCCGGGGCCAGAGCAGGCCGAGGAAGGCTGCGGCGGCCGCGGCATCCAGCCCGTAGGCGCTCACGTCGCCCAGCAGGTCGCCGATGAGGGCGCCGACCAGGGTGGTGAGGTTCCAGCCGAGGTAGATCAGGATGCCGGTCGCCCAGAAGCCCACCCGCTGGGCCGCGGGCGTGCGCTGGGCGGTCGAGACCGCGACCGACTCGTCGATCGTGATCTGCGCGGCGGCGGCGCGCTTGAAGAATCCGGGGCCGATGACGGGCGACATCCGGATCGAGTAGAAGACGTTGCGTGTGCCGAGCAGGGCGGCACTCGTGACCGCTGCGGGGCCGGCGGCGAGACCCCCCGAGGCGAGCACGCCGATGAGGGCGAACTGGGAGCCGCCGGTGAACATGACGAGGCTGAGGAAGCAAGTCTGCCAGATGTCGAGACCAGACAGCGTAGCGAGGGCCCCGAAGGAGACTCCGTATGCGGCCGTGGCCACGCCGACCGCCAGAGCGGCCCGGATGGCGGCTGTCTCGTCGGGGGTTCGCCGGGGAGCGCGGGGCATCATCCGATGATGGCAGAGTGCATCCGAAACTGGGAAAACAACCCCTTTGCACCGCGATTCGGTCGGCGTAGATTCTGTTTCGACGCAGTGCTACTACTCACAGTGGAAAGCAGACGGTCCATGCCGATTGAACACGAGTACAGCCGGGTGATCCACCACGGTGGACGCAGCTTCTTCGCCACCACCACGATGTCCGACATCTTTATCGCGCACGCCCGCGACACGGCCGAACGCGGCGACACCGAGTTGGTGCCGCTCCTGCACAAGGGCGGAGTCGAGCTGCTCTTGATCGGGCCGCTGACCCGGGTCGCCGTGAGCGAGATCGAGGTGGGTACGGCGAGCGAGAAGACCCCGATCCAGCCCGCTCCCGCGCACCCGGCGACGCCCATCATGACGCCTGCCGCACGTCATCGCGTCGCGGGCTGATCCGGCCCCGTCTGCCCTATCCGCCCGAGCCCGGGCGGCCTCGAGCGACGCCCGACAGCGCGCCGGGGCGCACGGCCCGAAACGAAGAAAGGCCCCGCGGGTGGAGCCGCGAGGCCTTCGCTCCCCGACTTGGACTCGAACCAAGAACCTGCCGGTTAACAGCCGGCTGCTCTGCCAATTGAGCTATCGAGGAATGTTGCTGAAACAGCTTCAATACAATATCACTGATTCGGCGGCGGGTTTGACCACTCAGTAGCCCGCCCGGGGGTCGACCCGTCCAGCGAAGTCGCCGTCGCCGAGCAGGGCACGCACGTTGTGCCGCACCCGCGCGGCGAGCAGCGGAGCCGTCATCTCGGGCGTGTCCGCGGTGTGCGGGGTGATGATCACGCGAGGCTCCGACCAGAGCGGATGCCCGTCGGGCAGCGGCTCCGGATCGGTCACGTCGAGCCCGGCGCCGGCGATCTCCCCGGCGGCCAGCGCGGCGACGAGGGCATCCGTGTCGACCAGGCCTCCGCGGGCGACGTTCACGAGATATGCCGTTCGCTTCATACGTTCGAATTGCAACGCGCCGAGCAGCTTCTCGGTTCCGGATGTCAGCGCCGCAGCCACCACCACGACGTCGGCATCGGCCAGCACATCGTCCAGTCGGTCGTTCGTCACGGTGCGGTCAGCACTCGGCACGACCTGCTCGGAGCGGCGCACGATGGTCGACTCGACGCCGAAGGGCTCGAGCAGGCGGAGGAGCTCGAGGGCGATGCCGCCCGCGCCGATGACGACGACGTTCAGACCGTAGAGCGACCAGCCCGACTTCTCTCCCCACGTGGTGGCCGGGATGCGGTCGGGCAGGTCGCGCAGGAGAGCCAGGGTGAGCATCAGCGCGTGCTCGGCCACCGGCTGGGCGTATGCGCCCTTGGCGCTGGTCCAGATGAGGTCGGGGCGGTCGTGGGTGCGGATCACCTCGGCGAAGGCGTCGACGCCGGCCCACGGCAATTGCACCCATTGCACCTGCGGGTTGGCCTCGAGGGCGCGGGCGAACTCGTCGGCTCCGTCGGACGTCAGCCAGACGATGCCGCGGGTGTCGGCATCCAGCGCCCCGACGATGCCGCCGGCCGCCTCGATCGCCTGCACGAACAGCGGCGATTCGGTCGGGAGCACCGCGACGGGGCCCGGCTGCGGCCGGTCACCGGCAGGGAGGGCCTCGGCGGGCACCGCGAGCACCTCCCGGTGGCGGCTCGTGTAGGCGGGGCGCGCCATCAGCGGTTCTCGTCGCGGTCGGGTGCGGCTCCCGCGTCGGACTCGCTGCCGTCTTCGTCTCCGTCGCCCTCGCCCTCGCCCTCGTCGTCCTCGTCGTCGTCGAAGTCGTCGTCGGCCTCGTCGCTGTAGGTCTCGCGGGCGAGGCCCGCGACGTAGGGGTGGCGCGGATCGGAGAGCACCTCGTCGATTCCGCCGAGCCCGACCACGACACCCTCGTGGATGACGGCGATGCGGTCGACGGAACGCCGCAGCGCAGCCAGGTCGTGGCTGACGATGAGCGCGCTGGCCCCGCGCGAACGCTGCAGCCCGGCGATGACGTCGACCACGGCGCCGCGCACCGAGACGTCGACGCCCGCCGTGGGCTCGTCGGCGATCAGCAGCACGGGATCGAGGATGAGTCCGCGCGCGATCGCCACGCGCTGCCGCTGGCCGCTGGAGAGCTCGTGGGGCTGCTTCAGCATCGAACCCACGGGCAGCAGGAGCGCATCCACCAGCGTGGCCGCCTTCAGGCCCGCCTCGTGGCGGTTGTAACGCTTGTCGCGAAGAAAGAGGGGCTCGGCCACCAGCTCGGCCACCGTCATGTTCGAGGTGAGGTTCGACCCGGCATCCTGCGCCACGTACCCGACGCCGAGCGTGAGCTTGTTGAGCTTCGACCGCTTGAGGCCGCGCATCTCGAAGCCCAGCACGTCGAGGCTGCCGCCGATGATTCGGGGCGAGTTGTCCTTCGAGCCGCGAACGGCGGCCTGACCGGATGCCACGTGGGCCAGGGTCGATTTTCCCGAGCCGCTGGAACCGACGAGGCCCACGATCTCGCCCGGTTCGATCGTCAGAGTGAAGCCCTTCACCGCCGTGAACGCCGAGCTCACGCTGTGGGCCGGGTATTCGATGGTGACGTCGGAGGCGGTGAGTACGTATCGGTCAGCCATAGGATTCGAGCCTATTCGCTAACCCCTAGTCGGCTTGCAAGGCGCGGCGGTCGGCCTCGAGTTGCACGAGTTCGCGCTGGATCTCCCGGTAGAGCACGGGATTCTCGACCGCGTCGGTTCGCTGCAGCCGCCCCTTCACGTCTTCTTTACGGCGCAGGAGATGCCGCTGGATGAGGTCGCGCGTGATGCGGCGCAGGTAGATCTGCGGCTCGCGATCCGGGCGCTCAGGTATCGGCGCGACGGCGAGCTCCTCGACCAGCCGGCGGTACTCCTCCGGCAAGTCGGCCTGGATCACGGTGACCCAGTCCTGCCGCTCGAAGGAGTCGACGTTGCGACCGATCGCGTCGCGGATCGCCGCGAGCGGCGCGTTGCTGAACCCGCAGGCGCTGGCCTGCAGCAGCAGGTCTTGACCCACCACGGTCGGCGCCTGCAGCATCGCCATCAGCGCGTCGCGCTCCGTGCGCGCGGCGGTCGTGCCCGGGAGCTGCGTGATCGTGACGCTGGGGCGCACCACGGGCGCCTCCTGCAACGAGGTGACAGAGGCGACGAGCGGATCGCCGGCCGGGTCGACCCGACGGTCGGTGATCACGAGAGTGCCGGGCGCTCCCGGGGTTCCGTGGCCGCCCGGGCCGCTGGTGCCCGAGCCTCCGGGAGTGCCGGAGAGCTCACGGATCGGTCGGTCGCCGTGGCCGCGCTCCGCCCCGCCCCGCTCGTTCCGGTCGCCGCCGGAAGCGCTGCGCGTTCGCGACGCGCTCTCCACCGCGCGCCGCACGTCGTCGAGCTCCATCGCGAGCATCTTGGCGAGCTGGCGGGTGTAGGCGGGCCGCAGGGCGGAGTCGCGGATGTCGGCCACGATGGGCGCCGCATCCCGCAACGCCGCGACGCGCCCCTCGACGGTCTCGAGATCGTAGGCCGAGAGCTTCTGCTTGATCACGAACTCGAACATCGGCTTCTTGCCCTTGACCATCCGCCGCACCGCGTCGTCGCCCTTGGCGAGGCGGAGGTCGCACGGGTCGAGGCCATCGACCCCGACGGCCACGTAGGTCTGGGCGGCGAAGCGCTGCTCCTCGCTGAAGGCGCGCAGGGCGGCCTTCTGGCCGGCGGCATCCGGGTCGAAGGTGAAGACGACCTCGCCGAGGCCCGCACTGTCGTCGGAGAGCACCCGGCGCATGATCTTGATGTGCTCGACCCCGAAGGAGGTGCCACAGGTGGCCACCGCCGTGGTGACGCCGGCGAGGTGGCAGGCCATCACATCGGTGTAGCCCTCCACCACCACGACCTGTCGGCTGCGCGCGATGTCGCGCTTGGCGAGATCGAGCCCGTAGAGCACCTGCGCCTTGTGGTACACCAGCGTCTCGGGGGTGTTGAGGTACTTCGGCCCTTTGTCGTCGTCGAACAGGCGACGGGCGCCGAAGCCGACCGTCTGGCCGGTCTGATCGCGGATCGGCCAGATCAGCCGCCCGCGGAAGCGGTCGTAGGTGCCCCGATCGCCCGAACTCAGCAGCCCGGCTTCGCTGAGCTCCTTCTCGGTGAAGCCGCGGCTCTTGAGGTGCTTGCCCAGGTTGTCCCACCCCTGCGGCGCGTAGCCCACCCCGAAGTGGGCGGCGACGGATGCATCGAAGCCGCGTTCGCCGAGGAAGGCCCGCGCCGTGTCGGCCCCCGGCATGGTGAGCTGCTCGGCGAAATACTCCCGCGCGGCCTCGTTGGCCGCCAGGAGGCGTGCCCGATTGCCTTGGTCGACCGCGGCACCGCCGTCTTCGTAGTGCAGCTGATAGCCGATCTTCGCGGCGAGGCGCTCCACCGCCTCGGCGAAGGTCACGTGGTCCATCTGCTGCAAGAACTTGTAGACGTCGCCGCCCTCGCCGCACCCGAAGCAGTGGTAGAAGCCGACTTGCGGACGCACGTGGAAACTCGGCGACCGCTCGTCGTGGAACGGGCAGAGCCCCTTCAACGAGCCGGAACCCGCGCTCTTCAGCGTGACGTAGTCGCCCACGACGTCGGCGATGTTGATCCGGGAGCGGACTTCGTCGATGTCGCTCCGACGTATCAGCCCTGCCATGTCTCTAGGATACGTTCCGGCTACCGACACGGAGGCCGGAGGCGTGGACTTCGACCAACCGGGCGTGCCAGGCCTCGGCGGTCTGGTCGGTGAGGCTCGCCACCTGGTCGACCACGATGCGCTTGCGCTCGGCGTCCCCGGCGGCGCGGCGCCAGTCGTCGGCGAACGCCGTGTCGAGCGCCCGGCCGTCGGATTCCCAGAGGGCGTCGGCCAGTTCGAGCAGCAGAATGCGCTGCTTCGAGTAGATGGGCTGCCGAGCGTCGTTGCTCATCACGAACACCGACACGATGCCCTTCAGCGTGGCGATCTCGGCCTCGACCCAGGGCGGCACCACCACGTCGGCGCCGTAGCGCGTGATGCTGGTGGCCGGGAACGACTCCCGGGTGGCCCGCGTGGCCGCGCCCGCGAATCGCCCGATGAGTTGGCTGGTGAGGTTCTTCAGCTTCGCGTGCGCCTGCCGCGAGTCGTTCCATTCCGAGAGCCAGACCTGGAGGGAGTCGAGGCGTTCGAAGGCCTCGGTGAGGTCGTCGAGACTGAACGCCCCGCCGGCGCGGGAGTGGATGCTGCGGATGAGCGCCGAGTGGTCGGCGCGCGCCCCGAGCACCGAGACGTCGATGTAGCCGTTCAGCACCGCGTCTTCGAAGTCGTGCACCGAGTAGGCGATGTCGTCGGACAGGTCCATCACCTGCGCCTCGACGCAGAGTTTGCGCGCCGGAGCGCCCCGGCGGAGCCAGTCGAACACCGGCGCGTCGTCGTCGTAGACGCCGTATTTCAGCCGACCGCTGGCGTCCGGGACCGGGTCGGAGACCGTCCAGGGGTATTTGCAGCTCGCGTCGAGGCTCGCCCGCGTGAGGTTCAGCCCGACACTGCGCCCCTCGTCGTCGAAGACCTTCGGCTCGAGCCGCGTGAGGATGCGCAGGCTCTGTGCGTTGCCCTCGAACCCCCCGATGTCGCGAGCCCAGTCGTTGAGCGCCCGCTCGCCGTTGTGGCCGAACGGCGGATGGCCGAGGTCGTGCGCGAGGCACGCGCTGTCGACCACGTCGGGATCGAGGTCGAGGCTGTTCGCGAGTTCACGACCCACCTGTGCCACCTCGAGCGAGTGGGTGAGGCGGTTGCGCGCGAAGTCGGCCACCACGGCCGGGCTCAGCACCTGGGTCTTGGCTGCCAGTCGGCGCAGCGACGAGGAGTGCAGGATGCGCGCCCGATCGCGCGCGAAGTCGCTGCGGCGGGTGTAGTGCTCCTCGGGCCGGAATCGCTCGGCGTCGGCCTCGGAGTAGCCCTTCGTGGGCGTGGCGGTCGACAGGTTGTGCAGGGGCTCAGCCACCACTGTGACTCAGTTCTGCCTCGGCGAGATCGACCCGCCCGGCCTGCTCGAGCGAACGCGACTGCAGCCAGCCCTCCGGCAGTGCCGGGTTCTTCGGGCTGCCGGCCCGGCCGCGCGGGCCCTCGGCGTCGGCGCCCGGGTAGGGCTCCGACCAGTCGAGGGTGGCGAGGATCTCGTCCATCTGCGTAAGGCTCGTGACCGTGCTGAGCGCCGCGCGCACCTCGTGGCCCGCGGGGTAGCCCTTCAGATACCACGCGATGTGCTTGCGGATGTCGCGGCAGGCGCGGTCTTCGTCGCCGAAGAACTCCACCAGCAGCTCGGTGTGCCGACGCAGTGTGCGCGCCACGTCTCCGAGCGAGGGCGCCGCCCGCAGGGCCTCGGCATCCTCGGCCGTGAGCTCGCCGGCCCGCACCCGGAACGCCGCCGCGAGGTCGCCGAAGAGCCACGGCCGCCCGAGACATCCCCGGCCGACGACGACCCCGTCGCATCCGGTCTCGTCGACCATGCGAAGCGCGTCTTCGCCCGACCAGATGTCGCCGTTGCCGAGCACCGGGATGCTCGTGATGGTCTCTTTGAGCCGCGCGATGGCCGACCAGTCGGCCTGCCCGCTGTAGAAGTCGGCAGCGGTGCGCGCGTGCAGGGCGATGGCCTTCACCCCGGCGCCTTCGGCGGCGCGGGCCGCCTCGAGGTAGGTGAGGTGATCGGTGTCGATGCCCTTGCGCATCTTGACGGTGACCGGGATGTCTCCCGCCGCATCCACCACCGACTCCACGATCTCGCGGAAGAGATCGAGCTTCCAGGGCAGTGCCGCTCCCCCGCCCTTGCGCGTGACCTTGGGCACCGGGCAGCCGAAGTTCATGTCGATGTGGTCGGTGCGGTCTTCTTCGACGAGGATGCGCGCGGCCTGCGCCATGGTGGCCGGATCGACCCCGTAGAGCTGGATGGAGCGCGGCGTCTCGGAGGGGTGGTGCGCGATGAGCCGCATCGTCTCGGGCGTGCGCTCGACCAGCGCACGGCTCGTGATCATCTCGCTGACGTAGAGCCCCGCGCCGAATTCGCGGCAGAGCCGCCGGAACGCGGTGTTCGTGATGCCCGCCATGGGCGCGAGCACGACCGGCACGTCGAGCCGGATGGGCCCGATGGCGAGCTTCTCGTCGAGCGCGGTCGACGGGTCGCCGACGCCGTCGAGCGCGGGAGCAGTGAGTGTTGGAGTGGACATCGTGGTCAATTCTCCCAGACTGGCGCCGGGGGTGTGTCGGGAACGGGAATCCTGTGGACAACCGGGCGGTTGAACCGGATTGTGAACAACCAGAACGGCATCGACCGAGTGCAGCAGGACGCCGAGGCCCGGGGCATCCCGGTGGAGATCGTGGAGCGGCCGGCCGCCGACTCGCTGGAAGGCGCCGCGGCGCTGCTCGGCCTCGCGCCCGGCGACATCATGAAGAGTCTCGTCGTGAAGCGCCATGACGGCGACTTCCTGTTCGCCCTCATCCCGGGCGACCGCCAGATCAGCTGGCCGAAGCTGCGCACCCTGGTGGGAGTCAACAAACTCTCGATGCCGCATCAGGATGTCGCGCTGGAGGCCACGGGCTACGAGCGCGGCACGATCACCCCGCTCGGTTCGAGCACCGCCTGGCCGGTCTACCTCGACGCTTCCTTCACCGGCAAGCGTGTGGCGATGGGCGCCGGAGCGCACGGTCACAGCGCGTTCGTCGACGCCGACGCCTTGGCCACGGGCCTGGACGCGGTGGTCGCCGACATCTCCGACCCGCTCCCGCCCCGAGACTGACATCGACCCGTCAGTTGATGCCGCTATCCGACGTTCATAGCGGCACCAACTGACGGGTCGACACGATTGCGCGGGGTCAGATCGCGCAGGCGTCGCCCTCGCAGGCGGCGCCCGCATCGCCGATGAGTGTGAGCGTCAGGGGCATCCGGGGCAGGATCTGCACGGGCTGGGGGTTCGGCTCGACCTCGTCTGCGGCATCGGGGGTCATGCGCCGACCTCTGTCTTCTCGTCGGTCACCTGGCGCAGCACCTGCGCGAAGGTCGCCGGATCTTGCGCGCCCGAGACGCCGTACTTGCCGTCGACGACGAAGAACGGCACGCCCTGGATGCCGTAGGCGATCGCGGTCTGCTGGTCGGCCCGCACGTCGGCGAGGTACTCGTCGCTGCTGAGCGAGCGCACCACGTCGTCGCGGTCGAACCCGAGCTCCACGGCGAGGTCGGCCAGGCCGTCGATCGTGCCGACCTGCCGGCCGTCGACGAAGTAGGCCTTCAGGAGACGCTCCTTCGCCTCGAGCTGCATTCCGCGCGCCTTGGCGTAATGGATGAGCTGGTGGGCGAGCACGGTGTTGGCGTGCTTGAGGTTGCCGTAGTCGTAGTCGAGCCCCACAGACGCGGCGATGCCGGTGACGCGCTCGAGCATCGGCCCGATCTGCTCCGGCGGGAAGCCCTTCGTGGCGAGGAACTCCTCGTGCGATCCGTGGAAGTCCACGGGCGTGTCAGGCGAGAGCTCGAAGCTGTGGTATTCGATCTCGACGGGCACGGCACCCTCGTCGCCCTCGTACTCGGCGATGCCGTACTCGAGCTTGCGTTTGCCGATGTAGCACCAGGGGCAGGCGATGTCGGACCAGATGTCGATCTTGATGGCGTCACTCACACAGAAGCCAACCCGCGCATTCGCGATCTCATTCCGCGATGCGCGCGTTCATTCGCCGATGTCGTCGTCGAGGTCGTCACCGGCCGCCCGCGGCGCATCCACCGCCCCGCCGAACCGCCGGTTGCGGCCGGCGTAGCGCTCGATCGCCTGCCACAGGTCGACCCGTGTGAAGTCGGGCCAGAGCCGGTCGAGGAACACCATCTCGGCGTAGGCCGACTGCCAGGGCAGGAAGTTCGACGTGCGCTGCTCCCCCGACGACCGCACGAACAGGTCGACGTCGGGCAGCTCGGGCACGTAGAGGCGCTTCTGTATGAGCTTCTCCGACACCGCGGACGGACGGATGCGCCCCGCCGCCACGTCGTCGGCGATCGACCGCACCGCATCCGTGATCTCGTTGCGGCCGCCGTAGTTGACGCACATGGTGAGCGTCAGCGTCGAGTTCGCCGCAGTGAGCCGCTCGGCGAATTGCAGCTCCTTGATGACGGATGCCCACAGTCGCGGCTTGCGGCCGGCCCAGCGGATGCGCACCCCCCACTCGTTCAGCTGGTCGCGGCGGCGGTGCAGCACCTCCCGGTTGAACCCCATGAGGAAGCGCACCTCTTCGGGCGAGCGCTTCCAGTTCTCGGTGGAGAACGCGTAGACCGAGACGTGCTTCACGCCGATCTGGATGGCGCCGGCCACCACGTCGAGCAGCGCCGCTTCACCCGCTCGGTGCCCCTCGATACGGGTGAGGCCGCGCTGGTTGGCCCAGCGGCCGTTGCCGTCCATCACGATCGCCACGTGCTTCGGCACCGCGGCGGCAGGCACCTCGGGCGGCTGGAGCCCCGTCCAGTCCAGGGGCCGGAAGGGCTCCGCCAGCGGGGAGGTCTTGCGAACGGGACTCACGTGGGTTGGACCTTCTTCGTCTGCGACCGTTCGACGTGCTCGAGCGATCGGAGCCCGCGTTCCAGGTGCCATTGGGTGTACGCCGCCACGATACCGCTCGCTCGAGAACGGGTGCCGGGTTCCGAGGCGTCGGCCGTGGCCCAATCGCCCGTGAGCAGGGCGCCGAGCAGGCCCAGGGTGCCGGGATCGAGGCGCGGGGTGCCGGGTGGTGCCACCTCGTCGCTCACCACGCCGCCGAGCTGCACGACGAAGGCCGAATGCGGCCCGGCTTCGCCCGTCACCGCGCAGTCGTGGAAGCTCGGCGCCCAGCCGGCCATCGAGAGCGCACGCAGGAGGTAGGAGTCGAGGGTGAGCGTGGGTCCGTGCTCGCCGCGCGCCAGCGAGCGCAGGGCGCCGACGAGCAGCAGGTACTGCTGCAGCGAGGGCTCCTCCTCGGTGAGCTTGTCCGCCGTCTCCACCATCGCGCTCGCCGCGGTGTAACTGGCGTAGTCGGCCGTGATCTCGGCGCCGTACGACCCGATCGTCACCGCCTGGGTGATGGTGTCGAGGGTTCGCCCCTCGTAGAACTGCACGTCGGCCACCATGAAGGGCTCGAGCCGCGCGCCGAACTTCGAGGCGGTGCGCCGCACTCCGCGGGCCACGGCCCGCACCTTGCCGTGCTGCCGGGTGAGCAGCGTGACGATGCGATCGGCCTCACCCAGCTTGTGGGTGCGCAGCACGACGGCTTCATCTCGGTAAACGGGCACCTGTCAAGTATCCCCCGCGCCACCGACGGAGAGCCGAGCGACCCGGAGTCGACCCGGATCAGAAGGCCTCGAACGCCCGCCCGAGTTGCAGAGCGCCGAGCAAGACGAAGAGCACGGCGAGGATCACGTTGTTGTGGCGGATCAGGCCGGCCTTGGCCGAGGCGAGTCCGCCCGCGATGCGCGGCGACGTCGAGCCTCCGACGATGGTGAGCAGGATCAGCCCGAGACCGGCGACGACCGCGAACACGGCAGTGCAGAGGAACACCAGCGACCAGGCCAGGTCCACCGATCCGATGACCGAACCGGCCGCGATGGCGATCGGCACGTTCTTGATGTTCGCGACGCCGAGCAGCGCACCGAGACCGGCCGACTTGACCACACCGAAGGAGTCCATGGCGGCGAGCCATTTCGGCTCGACGGGCGCGGCATCCTTCTTCGGCCGCTTCTGCCAGCTCCGGAAGGCGAGGTAGAAGAAGAGCGCGGCGAACGCGAAGCCGATCACGAGGTGGAACACCGTCGCGAAGAACGAATCGTTCTGCGTGGTGCCCTTCGATCCGGAAGAAAGGGCCAGTGTGAGGGCGAAGAACGCCACCACGAAGGCGACCGTGAAGGCGACGGCGTTGCGCCGGCCCCGCGGGCCGAGCAGCAGCGTGATCACGGCCACCAGCGGCATGGGCGAGATGATCACCGCGAAAGCGAGAGGAAGCACCTCCCCCAAGGCATGCCAGAACATGGGCTCACTCTAGCGGTCTCGCGACCGATGCCAGGTAGCGCGAAGTGCGACATGAGGCGACCAGAAGTCGCACTTCGCGCTACCCGGCGGCGCGGGTCAGACGGCGGCGAGCTCGCGGTCGGCGTCGCGCACGCGGATGGCGCGGTTCACCGCGCTCACCACGGCCTTGAGGCTCGCCGTCGAGATGTCGGCATCGATACCGACGCCCCACAGGCGCGTGCCATCGACCTGCAGCTCCACGTAAGCCGCTGCCAGCGCGTCGCCCGAGGCGCTCAGCGCGTGCTCGACGTAGTCGTAGAGCTTGATCTCGATGCCCTGCTCGCTCATCACGTTGAGGAACGCCGCGATCGGACCATTGCCGGTGGCGCTCGTCTCGATCACGTCCTCACCCACCCGCAGCTCGACCTCGAGCGAGACCGACCCGCTCAGGTCGCTCGCCGTCCGCGTGCGCGTGAGTTCGAAGCGGCCCCACTTGTCCTCGGCACGATCGGCCGGCGCGGGCAGGTACTCGTCGTTGAAGATCGACCAGATCTCGTCGCTCGTGACCTCGCCGCCCTCGGCATCCGTCTTCGCCTGCACGACGCCGGAGAACTCGATCTGGAGCTTCCGCGGCAGGTCGAGCGCGTGGTCGGTCTTCAGCAGGTAGGCGACGCCGCCCTTGCCCGACTGCGAGTTGACGCGGATGACCGCCTCGTAGGAGCGGCCCAAGTCTTTGGGGTCGATGGGCAGGTAGGGTACGGCCCAGACCAGCTCGTCGACGCTCTTGCCCTGGAGGGCCGCGTCGGCCTCCATCGCTTCGAAGCCCTTCTTGATCGCATCCTGGTGCGATCCGCTGAAGGCCGTGTAGACGAGGTCGCCGGCCCAGGGGCTGCGCTCGTGCACCTTCAGCTGGTTGCAGTACTCTGCGGTGCGGCGCACCTCGTCGAGGTCGCTGAAGTCGATCTGCGGGTCGATGCCCTGCGTGAACAGGTTGATGCCGAGTGCCACCAGGTCGACGTTGCCGGTTCGCTCGCCGTTGCCGAACAGGCATCCCTCGATGCGATCGGCTCCGGCCAGGTAGCCCAGTTCGGCCGCAGCCACGGCAGTTCCGCGGTCGTTGTGCGGGTGCAGCGAGATGATCACGTTCTCGCGGTGGTTCAGGTGCCGGCCCATCCACTCGATGGAGTCGGCATAGACGTTCGGCGTGGCCATCTCGACCGTCGAGGGCAGGTTGATGATGACCTTGCGCTCGGGGGTGGGCTCGAAGATCGCCAGCACCTGGTTGCAGATGTCGGCCGCGAACTCCAGCTCGGTGCCGGTGTAACTCTCGGGCGAGTACTCGTAGTACACGGTGGTCTCGGGGATCGTCTTCTCGAGCTCCCGGCACAGGCGTGCACCCTCCAGGGCGATGTCGACGATGCCCTGTCGATCGGTGCGGAACACCACGTCGCGCTGCAGGATGCTCGTGGAGTTGTAGAGGTGCACGATCGCCTGCTTGGCGCCCGCGATCGACTCGTAGGTGCGACGGATGAGGTGCTCACGCGCCTGGGTCAGCACCTGGATGGTGACGTCGTCCGGGATCGCGTTCTCCTCGATCAGCGATCGCACGAAATCGAAGTCGGTCTGCGAGGCGCTCGGGAAGCCGACCTCGATCTCCTTGTAGCCCATGCGTACCAGCAGGTCGAACATGATGCGCTTGCGCTCGGGGCTCATCGGGTCGATGAGCGCCTGGTTGCCGTCGCGCAGGTCGACGGCGCACCAGCGCGGTGCGACCTCGATGCGCTTGGCGGGCCAGGTGCGGTCAGGCAGGTCGACGGCGATCTGCTCGTGATAGGGCCGATACTTGTGGATCGGCATGGCCGATGCGGCCTGATTGTTCTTCATCGGTGCGTTCCTTCGTCAAGAGTGGTGGTCAGCCAACAGCAAACTCCGCGACGAGGGAGGCCTGAAACTAGGACTCGTCGCGGCAGCTAAGAAGGAGCAAACCGTAGAACACGAGATCAGGTTATCACGACGCGGTGCTCGCTCCAGAAGTCGAACACAACACCAAACGCCACAGCCCCCTCCCGCACGACCCGGAGAGACCCCGCGGCCGCGGAGTCGAGCGCGAGACCGAACGCAACAGGCCGTACTCGACGACCCAGGGTGAGCGCGAGGCCGCGTCAGCGACCTCACGCGAACATGTCGCCCGGCGCCGCAGAAGCGGCGGCGCCGGCAACGAGCGACGCGCGACCGCAGGCCGCGCATCGCGGGAATCGGCGAAGCGGTACCCCTACGGCGCCACCCGCCCGTTCGCGTCGAACGCCGCGCTCGTCAGCGGCATCAGCTCCGCCCAGATCTCCTCCATCTTCTCGGCGCACATCTCGATCTCGCGCTGCGGAAAGCTCGGGAAGTGCGTGTCGGCGCGCTTCGTGCGCAGCGACAGGAAGTTCATCAGCGACCGGGCGTTCATCGTGACGTACATCGAGGAGTAGATGTTCAGGGGCAGCACGATCCGGGCGACCTCACGGGCCACGCCGGCCTCGAGCATCCGTTCGTACGACTCGAAGGCGGCCGTGCTCGCGGCCTGCACCTCCGCGGCCACCAGCGCGGTCTGCTCGGGCGTGCCGGGCAGGAAGTCGTAGGCGCCGGGCTTGCCCACCTGCACGAGGTTGCGCGACGGCCCGGGCACGTAGAACACCGGGCGCAGCTGCCGGTAGCGACCCGACTCCTCGTTGTAGCTGGCGATGCGGTGCCGCATGAACTCGCGGAACACGAAGATCGGCGCCTGCACGTAGAAGGTCATCGAGTTGTGCTCGAACGGCGATCCGTGGCGGTCGCGCATCAGGTAGTTGATCAGGCCGCGGTCGCGTTTCGGATCGGCCTCGGCCCCCGTCTCGGCGGCCTCCAGGGTCTGCTCGCCCTGCGTCGACACGCGCGCCGCGAACAGCACGTCGGAGTCGTGGGCACTCGAGCGCACGAGCTCGACGGTCACATCGCTTCGGAATTCGATCGCAGTCACGTGTTCAGGTTAGCTTCCCTGCGGTTCGTAATATTCGTCATGAACGGATGCATCGGGTCGGCCTCGGCCTACGCTGCGATCACCATGAACCCTCTCCTCGCCATCGCGTTCCTCGTCGCACTCGTGGGTGTCAGCACCCTCGTGGGCTTCGGGTGGAGGTCGCGGCAGGGCGCCGCTCGTGCCGTGGCGGCCCAGCCATCCGTGTCACCCGCACTCCTCGACGCTCCCGATGCGCCCGCGCGGTTCGGCGAGCGGGCCACGCTGGTGCAGTTCTCCACCGAGTTCTGCTCGAGCTGCCCCTCCACCCGCCGTGTGCTCTCCGACATCTCCACCAGCACGAGCGGCGTCTCCTACCTCGACGTCGACGTCACGAATCGGCCCGACCTGGTTCGCCACTTCTCCATCCTGCAGACCCCCACCACCCTCATCCTCGATCGCGACGGCGTGGTGCGCACGCGCATCGGCGGCGCGGTGCGCCGGGCCGTGGTGGAGACCCGATTGAAGGAATTCGCATGATCGACCCCCGCGCGCCGCGCTTCACCGCCGGCATCACCGCCGTGCTGCTGCTCGTCACCATCGTGCTGAGCTTCGCCTATCCCACCGATCCGCAGATCGAGCCGGCTGCGCGCATCCTCTCCCCCGCTTTCCTGCTGCTCGCCGCCCTCAGCCTGCTCTTCCTCTGGGGCGCCACCGCGGGCGTCAAGCGGCACCCGTTCGGCTGGCTGTTCCGCACGCTGGTGCGCCCTCGACTCGCCCCGCCGACCGAACTCGAAGATCCGAAGCCGCCGACCTTCGCGCAATTCGTCGGCTTCGTCGTCACGTTCGCCGGTCTCGTGCTGGGGGCTCTCGGGGTTCCGTATGCCATCACGATCTTCGCCTCGCTCGCCTTCGTCGCCGCCTTTCTCAACTCGGTCTTCGGATACTGCATCGGCTGCCAGCTCTATCTGCTGCTGGTGCGCGCACGCCCGGTTTCGCGCCGCACCTGATTCGGGCCTGACGATTCCGGGCAAAGCCGAATAGTCTGGAAGCACCGACGGAGAGGTATGCCCATGACTGTCACCAGCGAGTCCACGACCGTTTGGCGAGGAGATCTCCTCACCGGGTCGGGAACGACCACGCTCGACACCTCCGAGGCCGGCACCTTCGCTGTGAACTGGAAGGCCCGCTCGGAGGGCGCCGACAGCGTCACCACGCCCGAGGAGCTGCTCGGCGCGGCGCACGCCTCCTGCTTCTCGATGGCGTTCGCGAACGCGCTCACCCGATTCGGCACCACTCCCGAATCGCTGCAGACCACCGCTGCCGTCACCTTCGACCCCGCTGAGGGCGTCACGGGCAGTCACCTGCTCGTGAGCGCCGTCGTTCCGGGCATCTCGGAAGCCGACTTCCAGCGCATCGCCGAAGAGGCGAAAGCCGGCTGCCCGATCTCGCGGGCGCTGGCCGGCATCCCGATCACCCTCGAAGCGAGCCTCGCGTAGTGGTCGCGGCGGAAGCTCACACGGGAGTGGGGACGTGTCGATGACCGGGCCGCGCACCGTGCTGATCGCCGGTGGTTCCGGGTTCATCGGAACCGAACTCGCCGCCCAGTTGCGCGCCGACGGGCACACCGTGCTCATCCTGGTGCGCCGCCCGGCGCGCACGCCGACCGAACGCACGTGGGATCCCGAGGCCCGCTGGATCAAGACCGGCATCATCGACGGCGCGGATGCCGTGGTGAACCTCTCCGGCGCGTCCATCGCACGCCTGCCCTGGACGCTGTCGTACAAGCGGGAGATCCTGCAGTCGCGCCTCCAGGCCACGTCGACGCTGGCGGATGCGATCCTGCGCTCCGAATCGCCGCCCGAGGTGTTCGTCAGCGGCTCGGCCGTCGGATTCTACGGCGACCGGCCCGGCGAGCTGCTCACCGAGACCGCGCCCGTGGGCGACGGCTTCCTGGCCAAGGTCGCGGAGGCCTGGGAGCGGGCCGCCGCACCCGCCGCCGCCCGCACCCGGGTGGTGCTGGCGCGCACCGGGCTCGTCGTCGCCGCCAACGGCGGCGCCCTGAAGCCGCTGCGGCTCATGGCCAAGGCCGGTCTCGCAGGGCCGCTCGGCTCGGGCGACCAGACCTGGCCGTGGATCAGCCTGCACGACGAGGCGGCCGCCCTCCGGCACCTGCTCGACTCGTCGCTCAGCGGACCGGTGAATCTGACCGGTCCCGAACCCGCTCCCGCGAGCCTCGTGGTGCGCGAACTGGCCGAGCAGCTGCACCGCCCCTACTGGCTGAAGACGCCCGCGTGGGCGCTGAAGGCGGCGCTGGCCGACGCCGGCAAAGACCTGCTCCTGTCCGACCAGGACGTCTCCAGTCAGATGCTCGCGGCCGACGGCTTCACCTTCCGAGACGAAACCCTCGAAAAGGCGCTGGCCGCGGTCTAGCCACCCCGCCCCCAGAACCACCCCAGCCGCCGCGCGACAGTCAGCGCTGCGCGCGCTCCAGAGCGATCGCGGTACGCAAGGCTCCACGAGCTCTCCGGCGATCCCCACTCGCGTCGTAGGCGAGGCCCAGGCGGAACCAGGCGCGCCAGTCGGTGTCGTCGGCCTCGACGGCGTCGCGGTAGACCGGGAACTCCTCGTCGGCCGCCGCTCGCAGCGGCCGCCCGCTCGCCTTCTTCGGCAGGTCGTCGACCGGCAACTCCCCCTCGCGCTCGAGCTGCTCGACCAGCTGCTGGGTGCGCAGTCCGAACATCAGCTCGCGCACCAGCGCCCAGGCCCCGACGATCGGCAGGATGATGAGCACCACTCCGATCGCGACGGCGATCGGCACCCCCGTCAGCACGAACTGCACGGCGCGTACGCCGACGAGCACGATGTAGACGGCGAGGAGCACCGCCATCAACAGCGCGGCGAAGCGGTTCTTCACGGATGCACGCTCGTGGCGGTCGCCGCCTGGCCGGAAACGTTCTCGGGGTCGGGGTCGGTGGGGGCCGGAGTCCCGGAGGCGTCATCCTGGGCCGCCGAGCCTGCCTGCCCGCCGAGGCCGATCAGCTGGTCGAGGCCCACGATCACGCCGCGCGCGGTGGCCGCTGCGGTGAGGGCCACACCGATTCCTGCCGTGTAGGCGCTCGGCGAGATGGTCTCGTGGGTGATGGTGAGCACCTCGCCCGTTCCGCCGAACACGACGTCCTGCTTGGCGACGATGCCGTTGAGACGCAGGCTGTGGATCGGGATGCTCGCCACCTGCTGTCCCCGCGCGCGCTGGTCGGTGTGGGGAGCGGCGACGGGGCCCAGGGCGGCTCGCGCCGCGCCCATCAGCTCGGCCGTGCGCACCGCGGTGCCCGAAGGCGAGTCGACCTTGGTGGAGGCGTGCGTCTCGATGATCTCGATCGAGTCGAAGTAGCGCGACGCCATCGCCGCGAACGAGGTGGCCAGCACCGAACCGAGGGAGAAGTTCGGGATGACCACGATGCCCGATGCGGGCTCGTCGCCGAGGCTGCGGCGGAGGCCCGCGATCCGGTCGGCCGACCAGCCCGAGGTGCCGATGAGCACGTTCTTGCCGTTCGCCACCGCGAACTCGACGACCTTCTGGGTGACGCCGGGGATGGTCACGTCGACCACCAGATCGGCCACCAGCATGTCGTCGAGCGTGCTCCGCGAATCCAGCGCCGCGACGAGTTCGAACTCGGGCGACTCCTCCACGAGGCCGGAGATCAGCCGACCCAACTTCCCTGTCGCGCCGACGACGGCAACCTTCGTAGTCATAGCCACCAATCTACCCGGGGCCACCGACCGCGACGCCCGCGCGCCCGCCGCGTCCTCGTAGGCTGGAGGCATGCGCATCCGTCCCGGCGACGTCTCGGCCGGCCCCGAACGAGCACTGCTCGACGACTACTTCGCCTTCCGCGCCGCGGCCTTTCCGCAGAATGACGGCCCGTACACGGTGTCCTACCCGTCGCCCGTCGACTTCGACGGCGTGAACGGCGTCTTCCTGGTGGTCGACGACGACGAGGGAGCACCGGTGGGCTGCGGCGGCATCCGGATGCTCGCCGACGCCGATGCGGGGGTGGTGCGCTTCGAGGTCAAGCACGTCTGGCTCTCCCCCGCCGCGCGCGGCCGCGGCTGGGCCGGCGCGCTGATGAGCGAGCTGGAGCATCGGGCGCGCGCCTTCGGGGCCACCGAACTCGTGCTCGACACCCACGACTCCCTCGATGGTGCCGCCCGCCTCTACGCGCGGCTCGGGTACGAGCAGATCCTCCCGTACAACAGGAACCCCAACGCCACAAGGTGGTACTGCAAGCCGCTCTGAGTGTTTCGGGGATGGGAAAGGGGGTACCGCTTCGCCGCTTTCCCGCGCCCGGCCGGCCTTCGGTCGGTCGGGCGCTCTTTGCCGGCGCCGCCGCTGCTGCGGCGCCGGGCGACATGTTCGCGTGCGGTCGGAGAGCCCGGCCTGCGGTCGTGCCCTCCGGCCGCGCGCTCACCCTGGGTCAGCGAGCGCGGCCCGCGGCCTGCGTTCTCGTTTCCCCGACACTTGGCGAAGGGACAAGAGGGAAACGCTGAACTGAGCTAGTACGGCTGGGGGTCGTTGACGCCGGTTCGGAGCTCCACCGGCAGGTGGCCGAGGTCGTTGTAGGCAACGAGTTCGGGCAGGCGACCCGCCTTGTAGCGGATGATCGTGAGACCCGCGTGCGCCTGGTTGAGGCCGGCCCAGCGCCACTCCGGCGCATCCATCGCCTCGCGCACGAACCAGGCGATCACGAAGTTGTGCGTGATCAGGAGGTCGTGGGTGGTGGCGCGGGAGGGCGTCAAGAACTCGGCCACCGCATCCGACATCTGGGCGCGGCCGGCCTCCACCTCGTCTTCCGTGACCGAGTTGAAGAAGGGCTCGAAGGTGTGCGGCATCTGCGGCGAATATCCGGTGGGCACGCAGTCGAAGAGCAGGGCGCTGGGCTTCGGGTCGAGCGCCGGCAGGTGCTCGCTCATGATGAGCGCCGTCTGCTCGGCACGCTGCAGCGGCGAGTGCCAGACGTTGTCGAAGGGCACACCGCCGAGGCGGTCGGCGATGAGCCGCGCCTGGCGCTGGCCGCGGGGCGAGAGCGGTCCGTCGTCGACGCCGTGCTCGGCGTCGAGCTGCTCGCCGTGCCGCACGAGGTAGAGCGTGTGCGCCATCAGGTGCTCACCACCTGACGGAACGCGTCGTCGTCGACCGGACCGACCGCAGCGATGCTCACCGGATGCGCCGCGAGCTCCTGCGCGAGCTCCTGCACGTCGTCGCGCGTCACGGCCATCAGGCGCCGCACGCTCTCGTCGAGGTCGACGAACTCGCCCATGGTGAGTTCGGAGCGGCCGAGGCGCGACATCCGGGTGTCGGAGTCTTCGAGCGCGAGCGCGGCCGAACCGGAGAGCTGACCGTGGGCGCGGTCGAGCTCGTCGGCCGTGATGCCGTCGGCGGCCAGGCGGTGCAGCTCGCTCAGCAAGAGTTCGCTGACGGTGCCGGAGCGCTCGGGCGTGCACCCGGCGTACATGGTGAAGACACCGGCATCCGAGTAGCTCGGCGCGTAGGAGTAGACCGAATAGGCCAGGCCGCGCTTCTCCCGCACCTCCTGGAAGAGGCGCGACGACATCCCGCCGCCGAACGCGGAGTTCAACACCGCCATGGTGGTGCGGCGCTCGTCGGTGGCCACGAGGCCGGGCATGCCGACCATGACGCTGGCCTGCTCGGTGGGCTTGTTGACGACGCTGACCGGCCGGCCCGCGACCAGCGCGGCGGGTTCGACGGAGCGGCGAGGGCGGGGATCGGCGGAGGTGGAGAGATCCCAGCCCGAGGCGTCCAGAGCCGCCGTCACGGCCGCCACGAGCACGTCGTGGTCGACGGCGCCGGCCGCGGAGACGACGAGGTCATTGGGCCGGTACGAGGCCGCGTAGTGCTCCCACACCGCGTCACGGGTGACCGCGCGGATGGTCTCGGGCGTGCCGCCGACCGGGCGGCCGAGCGGATGCTCGCCCAGCACCGCCTCGAACAGGCGCTCGCCCACGAGATCCGACGGGTCGTCTTCGGCCATCGCGAGTTCTTCGAGGATGACGCCGCGCTCCGTCTCGAACTCGCCGTGCTCCAGCAGCGACGACGTGAGCATGTCGGCGATGACCGTGACGGCCATCGGCAGGTCGGCGTCGCGCACCTTCGCGTAGTAGCAGGTGTACTCCTTGGCCGTGACGGCGTTGTGCTCGCCGCCGACCGAGTCGAACGAGATCGCGATGTCGAGCGCCGTGCGGCTCGGCGTGCCCTTGAACAACAGGTGTTCGAGGAAGTGCGTCGATCCGAAACGCGACGGGATGCCGGCGACGGCGCCCAGCTCGTCGCGCGAACCGGCGGCCACCCAGTAGCCGATCGTGGCACTGCGGCTGCCCGGGATGTGCTCGGTGAGGATGCGCACCCCGCTCGGCAGGATCGTTCGCCGCACCAACCCTTCGGCGACAGTGCCGATCGAGAGTTCCGGAAGGTCCAAGGGGAGAGGTACGGCGCTGTTCATCACGCTCTACCCTACCCGCCCGTCCTCCCAAGAAGGCGAGGAGGAGATGGCAAGCCGCGGGCCGCGCTCGACGACCCGGGAAGGGCGAGGCGGCACCCCCGTACCCGTGGCCAGAACGACGGATGCCCGCCCCACGGGTGGTGGGACGGGCATCCGGATGGAGCTGAGTAGAACCTAACCTTCGGCGGGAGCCTCCGGGCCCTCGCTGTGCGCAGCGGAGCCCTCGGTGTCGGCGGCCTCGGCGAGAACCGGGGCGAGCGACAGCTTTCCACGGTCGTCGATCTTCGTGATCTCCACGAGGATCTTCTGGCCGACGCCCAGCACGTCTTCGACGTTCTCGACACGCTTGCCACCGGCGAGCTTGCGCACCTCGGAGATGTGCAGCAGGCCGTCCTTGCCCGGGAGCAGGGAGATGAACGCGCCGAACGTGGCGAGCTTGACGACGGTTCCGAGGAACTGCTCGCCGATCTCCGGGTTCTGCGGGTTCGCGATGGCGTTGACCTGCTGGCGCGCGGCCTCGGCCGACGGACCGTCGACGGCGCCGATGTACACGGTGCCGTCTTCCTCGATCGAGATGTCGGCGCCGGTCTCGTCTTGGATGGCGTTGATCGTCTTGCCCTTCGGGCCGATCAGCTCGCCGATCTTGTCGACGGGGATCTGCACCGAGATCACGCGGGGCGCGGTCGGGGCCATCTCGTCGGGCGCGTCGATCGCGGCGTTGATCACGTTGAGGATCGCGTCGCGAGCGGCCTTGGCCTGCTTGAGAGCGCCGTCCAGAACCGAGGTCGGGATGCCGTCGAGCTTCGTGTCGAGCTGGATCGCGGTGATGAACTCGCTGGTTCCGGCGACCTTGAAGTCCATGTCGCCCAGAGCGTCTTCGGCGCCGAGGATGTCGGTGAGAGCCGCGTAGCGCGTCTCGCCGTCGACCTCATCCGACACCAGGCCCATGGCGATGCCCGCGACCGGGGCGCGCAGCGGCACACCGGCGTTGAGGAGCGACAGGGTGGAGGCACAGACGGAACCCATCGAGGTGGAACCGTTCGACCCGAGGGCCTCCGACACCTGACGGATGGCGTACGGGAACTCCTCGCGCGAAGGCAGCACCGGCACGAGGGCGCGCTCGGCCAGGAAGCCGTGCCCGATCTCGCGACGCTTCGGCGAACCCACGCGGCCGGTCTCACCGGTCGAGTAGGGCGGGAAGTTGTAGTGGTGCAGGTAGCGCTTCTTCGTGATCGGGCTCAGCGAGTCGATCTGCTGCTCCATCTTGAGCATGTTCAGCGTGGTGACACCCAGGATCTGGGTCTCTCCGCGCTGGAAGATCGCCGAACCGTGCACGCGCGGGATGACCGCGACCTCGGCGTCGAGCGGGCGGATGTCCGCGAGCCCACGGCCGTCGATGCGCACGCCGTCCTTCAGGATGCGACCGCGCACGACCACCTTGGTGACCGACTTGTAGGCGGCCGAGACCGTCGGCAGGATGTCGGCGTCGAGCTCGCCCGCTTCGACCTTCGCAGCGATGGCGGCCTTGACGCGGTCTTTCAGCGCGTCGTCGGCGTTCTGGCGCTCGATCTTGTCGGCGATCTGGTAGATGCCCACCAGCTCGTCGTAGGCGAGAGCCGCGACGGCGTCGTAACCGGCCTGGGTGTAGGGCAGGAACACGGGGTACTCCTGCACCGCCTTGTTGGCCTGCTGAGCCATCGAGGCCTGAGCCTCGACGAGCTGCTTGATGAAGGGCTTGGCGGCCTCGAGGCCCTCGGCCACGACCGACTCGCTCGGCTTGGTGGCGCCGCCCTTGATGAGGTTCCAGCTGTTCTCGGTGGCCTCGGCCTCGACCATCATGATCGCGACATCCTGGCTGCCGTCTTTGTTGGTGACGACCCGGCCGGCCACGACGAGGTCGAACACGGCCTCCTCGAGCTGCGAGTACTTCGGGAATGCGATCCACTGGTCGGGCTCGGTGCCGTAGCCGGGCATGAGCGCGAGGCGCACGCCGCCGATGGGGCCCGAGAACGGGATGCCCGAGATCTGCGACGAGGCGGATGCCGCGTTGATCGCCAGCGAGTCGTAGAACTCGTCGGGAGCGATGCTCAGAACGGTGATGACGACCTGGACCTCGTTGCGGAGGCCGTTGACGAACGACGGACGCAGCGGCCGGTCGATCAGACGGCAGACCAGGATGGCCTCGGTCGAGGGGCGGCCCTCGCGGCGGAAGAACGAGCCGGGGATCTTGCCGGCGGCGTAGGAACGCTCTTCGACGTCGATCGTCAGCGGGAAGAAGTCGAAGTTGTCTTTCGGGTGCTTGCTCACGCTCGTGGCGGAGAGAAGCATGGTCTCTTCGTCGAGGTAAGCGGCGACGGCGCCCTGGGCCTGCTGCGCGAGGCGGCCGGTCTCGAAGCGAACCGTGCGGGTGCCGTACTTGCCGTTGTCGAGAACGGCTTCGGCGAATTTGATTTCAGGACCTTCCAAGAGGTCTGTCTCCTTTGTTTAGCGTCGCGGCCCCGTGTGGGCGTGCGACTCCTCGCGTGGGAGCAGGCATGACGGCAGGCGAAACGTGCCGTTACGTGTGTGGAAGGGCGACGCTGTGAATGAACACATGCTGGCCACCAGTAGAAGGCCTCCGACGCCCACGCTCTTCAGGAACGCGCGATTCGGAAATCCACCACCGAGGACCAGCTTCCTGCCAGCCTGCTCTCAACCTCTCCATCCTAACAGGCGGGGGCGCGGGAACCGAGGAACGCTCGCCGCGTGTGCAGCCGGCACTCAGGCCGGGATGGGGCCGAGCCCGAAATCGACCGTGAACGGCCGGCCCGATCCGGTGATGGTCACGGGCACGACGATGGCCGCCCGGCGTGCCGCGAGGGCTCGGAGCTCGGTTCCCAGCTCGATGTCGACCTCGCGGGGCACGAAGCCGGCGCGGTAGATCTGGCCGTCGCCCGCGATCAGATCGACGGCCACGCGCAGTTCCCGGCCGAGCCAGCGACTCGCATCCGGAGTGAGCACCGCAGAGAGCGGACCGGTGGTCTTCGCGCGGGCCGCGTCGATCGCGTTCTGCCGCCGGTCGGATTCGACCACCCGAAGCGTCTTCTCCGGTTCGACCTCGAGCAGCTCGACGCCCTCGAGACTCTTGCGCGTGTTCTCGCTGTCACGGCCGTTGCGGTGGAACAGCGGCAACAACAGCAGCACCGCGATCACGACGGCGAGCACGAGCAGCACGATCCCGAGGATCGGGCCCACCACCGGCCAGTCGGCGCGGGTCACGAAGCTCGCGGCGATCGCCAGAACGAGCACCATCGCGAAGAGAAAGGCCTCCCAGCGCCAGAACGGTTTCCATCGGCGGGTGAGGTTCATGGGTCTATTCTGCCGTGGGCGCGAACGCCGGCAGCTCAGCCCAGCATCACCGAGTCACGATCGGTGGGGCTCACCCGGAACGGGTACATCGCACCCGGCTGCCAATTCGGGAGCGCGGCCTGCGCGATCACGGTCTTGTAGACGGTGCGGTACGGCTCGGCGCCCGGCAGCGTGATGTCGAGGTCGACCGCGTAGATCGTGTCGAGACCGATCCGGCCGCCGGTGTCGTGCAGGGCGACGACGGTGCCCGAGCCCTGGATCATCGACGCGAACATGCTCATGTTCACGAACGGATTCGCCGCTGCGGCACCGTGGGTGCCGATCGGCGCATTGGGGTCTGCACCGGCGAACTGCTCGGCGAGGTCGGCCGACTGCCGCAGGTTCTCGGCGTAATCGGTGCGCGCCGTCTGCTCGGCGCCGGCTTTGACGAGCCGCCACACGTCGTTGAAGACACCCATCAGCGCACCCGCTCAGCTGGTGAGGGCGATCGCCTGCGGGTTCGCCGGATCGACGGCCACGGTGTGAGCGGTGCCCTCGGCGTAGTTCGCGAGGAACTGAGGCGGCACCATCTCGCGCTTCGAGACCGTGTAGGGCGCCTGGCCCGGCAGCGTCACCTCGATCTCGAGCTGGTACCAGGGGTTGCCCGAGGTGCGCTCCCCCGTGTCGACCGCGCTGCGGATGACGGATGAGCCGGGCGCGCCGATCGCGATGATGCGATTGAGCTCCTGGCCGTACGCGTTCAGCACGTCGTGATCGGCCGACATCTGCGCGCCCACCGCTCCGGCGTTGGCCATCGTGACCGGACCCCCGTCGCTGTAACCCGCGTCGCGCAGGGCCTGATCGGCCATCGCCTGCGCGGCGGCCGCCTGGGCCGCCATGTCGTGCCCGCCGAACGCATTCTTCGATTTACCGAACAGACCCATGACCATCCTTCGTCTCGCCGTGCCCTGTCTCGAGGTCAGTTTGGCAGAGCCAGCACCCCCGAACAAGGCACGACTCGACATCTGTCGCGCGGAACGATCAGAGACTGTGCATGGTGAAGGCCCTGGCCAGGCGGTCGTGCAGGGCCGGGGCCGCCGCCGCGCGCACCACGAGGCGGCGCGCGGCGAAGCCCAGGGCCGAGGTCGGCCGCCCCATGAGCATGTTGAACTCCGCCGTGCGCGAAGCCCGAGCCGCCGACCGCAGGCGGGTGCGTTCGAAGTCGCGCAGCAGCCCCGAAGCACGGGAGCGGGCGCTCTTCGGAGCCGCGAGCAGTTCGGGCATCAACCCGGCCAGCGCCTCCGCGTCGAGCCACCCGAGGTTCATGCCCTGCCCGCCGATCGGGCTCACCTCGTGCGCGGCGTCGCCGATCAGCAGCATCCGGCCGTCGCCCATCCGCGGCACCGTGCGACGGCGCACGCCGAACACGCTCGTCATGGTGGAGGTGCGCGGATCGGTCACGATTCCCGTGCGCTCGAGGATCAGCCGCGAGAGCTCCGCAGCCACCCCTGGGTCGTTGGTCTCCCCCGAATCCGGCAGGGCACCATCCGGCGATGCGATGCCGGCGGGCAGGTGCGTCACCCAGCGACGCCGCCCGCCCGGCAACGGGAACGACTCCACGATGCCCTTCGGATGCAGGTGCAACACCGCCACCGGGCCTTCGGACGTCTGATCGATCACGTCGCCCATCACATAGCGGTACGGGTACGGATACACGGTGTCGCGGATGCGCGCCGCCGCCCGCACCAGACTGAGTGGTCCGTCGGCCCCCACCACCAACCGGGCATCGACCCGCAGCCCGTCGCCTCGCGCCGTGTGTCCGAGCACCGCGACGCCGCCCGCATGGTGCTGGAACCGTTCGACCCGCACGCCGCCTCGCAGCGCATCCGGCGCCCCCGTCGCCAGCTGCGACCTCAGGATGCGCTCGGTCGCCACCTGCGGCAACGACACGACGAAGGGAAACGGCTCGGGCACTCCGCCGAACTCGAGCTCGGCCACGACCTCGCCGTCGATGCGCAGGATGCCGCGGTCGATGCGCACGCCCGCTGCCAGCACCGCGTCGAGCACGCCGAGACGGTCAAGGGCCGCGAGCGAGGGCGGATGGATGCCGATGGCGCGCGAGTGCAGGCGGGGGCCGCCACGCCGCTCCAGCACCACGACGTCGATGCCGCGCTGGGCGAGTGCGGCGGCCAGGAAGAGCCCGGCCGGCCCCGCACCCACCACGGCGACGTCATGCATCCGGCTCCGGTCCCCCGCTTCGGGCGGCGGTGCTCGCGGCATAGCTCAGCAGGTTGCGGAACGGCGCGTGCGCCTCGACGGTCCAGCCGCGGCGGGCCGCGATCCGGAGTTCGGCCGTGGTGTAGCTGCGCCGGATGGAGGTGAGGCCGTCTTCACGGATGTACGAGTGATGGAAGAACGGGAGCGTTCCCACCGAGAACACGCCGTAGGCGACGGCGCTGCGGCGGATGTCGCTGTGCAGGGCGAGTCCGCGGCAGAGCAGTTCGCTGTCGATCAGCAGGTCGGCGAATCGTTCGGCGCTCAAGTGATGCAGCACGTGGTTCGAGATCACGAAATCGAAGCGCTGCGCGGCATCCACCAGTTCACTGCTCTCGGCGAGGAGGAAGCGCACGCCGTCGGGATTCGGGGTACGCGTCGCGAAATCGAGCGCCCGCGCGTCGGGATCGATTCCGGTGACCTGCAGTTGCAGACCGTCGGTGGCCGCCCAATGCGCCAGAGCGCGGGCGATGTCACCGCCACCGCAGCCGACGTCGAGCAGGGTCGAGGGGAGCACCGGCGAGAGCAGGGGGCGGATGCGGTCGCGGTAGGTGCCGTGCCAGCCCGAGACGATCGCGTTCACGACCTGGAACTGCTCGTAGGTGCGGGTGAGCAGAACCGGGTCGCAGTTCGGGTCGTCCATCAGCTCGCGCGCGTCGACGGCTCGCCGGCGGAGTGTCGATCGGGCCACGATTACGCCTCCGACACCTCGGCCAGCACCCGCGGCGTCGCGGTCTCCGGTTCCCGGGCCGCCACCGACGACGCGGGGCGCTCGACCGGCACCTCGATGGATGACTCCGCGGGCACCGAGCGCACGGTCATCAGTCCGGTCTCGACGGTGAGCCCGGGCCCGAACGCCATGGCGCAGACACGGTCGCCGCCGCTCGGCGGAGTGGCGGACTCGAGGATCGCTTTCAGCACGAACAGGATCGTGGCGCTCGACATGTTGCCGTAGTCGCGCAGGATCTCACGTGACGCCGTCATCTGCTGCTCGGAGAGTCCGAGCTTCGACTCGACCTTGTCGAGGATGCTCCGCCCGCCCGGATGGACGGCCCAATGCGCGATCTCGGTGCTCGCTTCGGCGCCGAGCGAGGCGTCTCGCGCGAGCAGTGGTTCGAGTGCGCCCGTGATGTGCTCGTCGATGATCTTCGGCACGTAGGAGCTGAGGATCATCTCGAAACCCTCGTCGCCGATCTTCCACGCCATGTCCTGCTCGCCCACCGGGGTGAGCACGCTCTCGAAGAAGTCGAGGTCGAGCACGAATCCGTCTTCGGGCCCGGCGGGCATGTCCCGTGCGGTGACGATCGCGGCGGCGGCCCCGTCGGCGAACACCGAGGAGGCGACGATCTGGTCGGGCTCGTTCGAGGAACGAACATGCAGGGTGCAGAGCTCCGCGCTGACGACGAGCACGACGGCATCCGGATCCGCTTCACAGAACGACTTCGCCATCCGGAGCGCGGGGAAGGCCGCGTAGCAGCCCATGAAACCGACGTGGTAGCGCAGGGTGCTGGGCGCGAGGCCGAGCTCGCGCACCAGCACGTAGTCGGGACCCGGCGCGAAGAAGCCCGTGCACGAGACGGTGACGACATGCGTGATGTCGGCGGCCGTGAGGCCGGGCACCGCGTCGAGGGCCTTGCGGGCCGCTTCGATGTAGAGCAGCGAGGCGCGCTCGATGTAAAGCTCGTTGCGCACCCGGGTGGAGGGCGCGAGCAGGGCGCCCGAGGCGAGGTCGAAGAACTGCGGGTCGTCGAACTGCCGATCGAGGGTGAGCTCGTCGATCACGGAGTAGCGGGTCTCGATGGCGGAGCCGTCGAACGACGCCGTCACCAGGCGCCGGCCGAGGCGGGTCAGCCCCTCCTGGGCGGCGAAGACGTCACGCACCAGGTGCTGGGTCAGCACCGTGGCCGGAACCGCGGTCTGGATGGTTCGCACGCTCACTGCCATAGGCCCATGTAAGCACGATCATGTGCCTGCATGGGCCTATCTCAGCAATGTCGGATGCGGGTGGTGCCGGAGGCCCGCATCTGTTCGTATCCGTCGGCGCTACTGCGCTCCGTAGCCGCCGACCGGACTGAACGACGCGTCGAGGGCGAAGGGGTCGACGACCCGGCTCGACCGGTCGGAGCGCTGCACCGCATCGGCCAGCTCGCTCGCAGCACGGTGGATGCGATCGGGCAGGGAGGCGACGCCGTCGGCTCCGCTCCCCCAGTCCTCCGACGAGGCGTAGACGCTGGTCGGCATGACGGGCGCGCGCAGGTAGCTGAACAGCGGGCGCACGGCGTGCTCGAGGGCCAGCGAATGACGCGGAGTTCCGCCGGTGGCGGCGATCAGCGTCGGCAGACCCGTGAGGGCGGTGTTGTCGATCACGTCGAAGAACGACTTGAACAGACCGCTGTAGCTGGCGGTGAAGATCGGCGTCACCGCGATCAGCCCGTCGGCGCCGGCGACCGCGTCGAGCGCGCTCTGCAGCTTGGTGCTCGGGAAGCCGGTCACCAGGTTGTTCGTGATGTCCTGGGCGATGTCGCGGAGCTCGATCGTGCGCAGTTCCACGTCGATGCCGCGGTCGCGGAGGTCGGCCACCGTCGCATCCGCGAGCCGGTCGGTCAGCAACCGGGTGGACGAGGGCTGGCTGAGGCCCGAGGAGATCGCGACGAGCTGCTTCGGGGCGATTGGGGTGGTGTCGGTCATGACTGGGCTCCCTTGATGCCGAAGGCGGCGCCGGTGTGGGTGGCGGTGCCTTCCGCGCGTGCCGCTTCGGCTGCGACGGCGGACTGGCCGTCGAGGTCGGCGACCTGGCGAGCGGCCTCGCGGGCGCTCATCCGCTCGATCTCGCTCTGGTGGGTGGGACCGTCGGGCACGTGTGCCGGGCGCTTGGCGTCGAGCTCCTTGCGGAGAGTGGGCACCACGAGCTCGCCGAGCATGTCGAGCTGCTCGAGCACGGTCTTGAGGGGCAGGCCGGCGTGGTCCATCAGGAACAGCTGGCGCTGGTAGTCGCCGAAGGTCTCACGGAAGGTGAGGGTGCGGTCGATCACCTGCTGCGGGCTGCCGACGGTGAGCGGGGTCTGCTCGGTGAAGTCCTCGAGGCTCGGGCCGTGTCCGTAGACCGGGGCGTTGTCGAAGTAGGGGCGGAACTGGTTCACCGCGTCCTGCGAGTTCTTGGCCATGAAGACCTGCCCGCCGAGACCCACGAAGGCCTGGTCGGCCTTGCCGTGACCGTAGTGCTCGAAGCGCTGGCGGTAGTAGGCGATCAGGCGCTGGAAGTGCTCCTTCGGCCAGAAGATGTGGTTCGCGAAGAATCCGTCGCCGTAGTAGGCCGCCTGCTCGGCGATCTCGGGGCTGCGGATGCTGCCGTGCCACACGAACGGCGCGACGCCGTCGAGTGGGCGCGGGGTACTCGTGAAGCCCTGCAGCGGCGTGCGGAACTGGCCTTCCCAGTCGACCACCTCTTCGTCCCAGAGGCGGCGGAGCAGGGCGTAGTTCTCGATGGCGAGCGGGATGCCCTGCCGGATGTCCTGACCGAACCACGGGTAGACCGGGCCGGTGTTGCCGCGGCCCATCATCAGGTCGACGCGGCCGTCGGCGATGTGCTGGAGCATCGCGAAGTCTTCGGCGATCTTCACCGGGTCGTTCGTGGTGATGAGCGTCGTCGAGGTGCTGAGGATCAGCTTCTCGGTCTTGGCGGCGACGTAGCCCAGCATGGTGGTGGGGCTGCTCGGCACGAACGGCGGGTTGTGGTGCTCGCCGGTGGCGAAGACGTCGAGTCCGACCTCTTCGGCCTTCTGCGCGATCGTCAGGATCGCCTTGATGCGCTCGCCCTCGGTGGGGGTGGTGTTGTTCGTCGGGTCGGTGGTGACGTCTCCGACGGTGAAGATTCCGAACTGCATGTCGACCTCGCTGCTGTCTCTCTGCTGAAGTTTCTCAATTCAATGCGTTTGCATGAATATTACTCTCAACAACGGGGCGTCGAACTTATTCCCGCTCGATCACCGCCTCAATCGGGCGACCAGGACTCCCGCCGCGATGACCAGAGCGGAAGCCGGAATCGCGGCAACAGCACCGATCGAACCGACGACCAGCCAGCCTTCCACGATGAGGGCGACGCTCGCTGCAGCAGCTCCCACGACGCGCGTCGTCGGCCGAGTGAAGAGGACCAGTGCGACCGCTAATACCAGGGTCACCGAAGCGAGCCCTGCAGGTATGGCCCCGATCGCGATCGCCCGCATGCAGGCGACGGCGCCTATTGCGACCGCGATCCCGCCCAGCGCGACGGCACCCGTCACGACTCGCGTCGTCAAGGCCACCTCGCGGGTCGGCGCGAGCCCCAGGCGCATTGCCTCCATCCGCCGGAGCCGACCTTCGCGCCAAGCCAGATCGGCAGGCACGCCCCGGATCGCCCGACTCACGATGAGACGCCGCCACGTGAGCGGGTCGACGCACGCGAAACGCAGGTCGGCCTCGTGTTCGTGAAGATCGGATGCGATCTCATCGAGACGATCCTGCACCACATCAGGCGGCAGACTGCGCGTGTACCACTCGCACCAGCGCAGAATGAGGCTCATCGAACGATCATGCGGTAGGTCGACTCGATAGCTCATACTCGAGGACTGAGCCAAGCGGCGACGCTCTGCGGCTCGGAGCGCAGGGATCCTTCAGAGACCACCACCGAGCCCGACGGGGTGATGCGGTAGACCCGTCGCGGTGGACGTTCGACCCGATCGGGATCGGTCTGCCATCGCGCCTCGAGCAGACCTCGATCGATCGAGCGGTCGAGTGCGCGATAGAGCATCCCATGCGAGATGAGCTTGTGCGACCCATCAGAGGCGAGTTCCTTCGCTATGGCGTAGCCATACGCCGGCAGATGCAGATGATTGAAGGCGGCCACGGATTCGAGGACTCGCAGATCGAGTGAACGTCGTGCGCGGAACCTTCTGAACACCATGGGTCAACCGTAGGAACCGATCGTCACCGATGAGTATGAGCATTCGTTACTCAGGCGTTCTGCCCAGCGTTCCAGACATCCTGGCAATGGACGATCCACCAAGGTCGAACAAGCGTCAGTGTCAGTGGGTGGTGATTGAATTAATCTCATGAACGAGAACGGGATGCGGATCGACGCCATCCTCGACGAATTGGTCGCCGAGGAGGCGATTCGGGCAGCGTCGTCAGCGCGTAGCGCCGCGTTGCTGGCCGAAGCGACGACGTTGCGGCTGGCCGAATCGCGGTCGGATGCGCACGGGCTGGCGATGCGCTCGCTCGTCGCGGAGATCTCGTGCGCGACCCGGCTGCCGGAGCGCGCCGTGATCCGCCTCCTCAACGACGCCGAGATCCTCGTGCACGCGCTTCCGGCCACTCTGGAGGCCCTGTCGAGCGGCGCGATCAGCTACCGTCACGCCCAAAAGATGGTCGATGCCGTCGTTCCGCTCCCCAGTGAAGCGCGGAGCGAGTTCGAGCTCGCCCTCCTGCCGGAGGCGGAATCCACGACGGCTGCCCGTTTCGAACGCACCGCCCGTCGCGAACGCGAGCGGCTCCACCCTGAATCGATCGATGTGCGCGCTCGGGCGGCGACCGCCGAACGTGACGTAGTGCTCACGCCGGATGCCGATGGGATGGCCTGGCTCACCTGTCACCTCCCAGCGGTGGCTGCGGTGGCCATCGACAGCCTCCTCAGCCGCATTGCCCGCGCTGCGCACAATGCGACGGAGTCCCGCACGCACACGCAGCTCCGCGCCGATGTGCTCACGACGCTCCTTCTCGGTGGCGGTGCCACACGACCGGTCGTCGCTGCCTCTGCGCCCAGGCCGGATGCAGGCGATGACACGATTACAGCGGGCGACCACACGGAGGGGGACGATGCACCGGTCCATGACTCGGTAGACGTTGACGAACCGGCTGGTGAAGAAGAATCGCCCGCGGTCGACAATGGCCGAATCACCGTCGACGACGAATTCTTGGGGATCGTGCCAACGGTCGTGCTGACGGTGCCCGCACTGTCCCTACTCGGCCACGACGGCGGCCAGGCCGAGTTGCACGGGTTCGGGCCCATCGACATCGACACCGCCCGCCGACTCGCGGCCCGCGCGCCGAGTTTCGTGCGCATCCTCACCCATCCCGACACCGGCGAGACGCTCTCCGTCGGCCGAACCCGATACCGGCCACCACCCGACCTGCGGCTCGCGCTGCTCCTCGACGACGAGACCTGCCGGTTCCCGAACTGCAACCGGCGCGCCGAATCCTGCGAACTCGACCACACCACCGACTGGGCCCACGGCGGTGAGACCGAGCGCGCCAACCTGCACCACCTCTGCCCCAAGCACCACCACCTGAAACACGACTCGACCGGATGGGACGTCACTGCGCACCCCGGCCGCACCCTCGAGTGGAGATCACCCACCGGGCGCCACTACGTCACGACACCGCATGCATACAGACGACGTTCAGCGCGCCCGAGCTTCGTGCCCGAGGCTACGCCTGAGGGGGTTGCTTGATGGGAAGGTCGCTTGACGAGAAGGGTGAACGACGAAGGCCGCCACCCCGCAGGGTGACGGCCTTCTGAAGGAGATCGCGAGGCGCGAAGTGCCGGTCGACTAGCGACGCAGACCGAGTCGCTCGATGAGCGAACGGTAGCGGTCGATGTCGATGTCCTGCAGGTAACCCAGCAGGCGGCGACGCTGGCCCACGAGCAGCAGCAGACCACGACGCGAGTGGTGGTCGTGCTTGTGCTCCTTGAGGTGCTCGGTGAGATCCTTGATCCGCTTGGTCAGGATCGCAACCTGAACTTCGGGGGATCCGGTGTCACCGGGGTGGGTCGCGTACTCTTCGATGATCGCCTTCTTGACGTCTGCTTCGAGTGCCATAGATGGGATCCCCTTTCTTCTCGTTGCGCGGTGCCAGTCAGCCGGATGCTGTGGCTCTCTTTATCCGCGGCCGTCTTCACGGCAACCTGTAGATCCTACCAGAAACGTGCCCGTAACATTCCGGCCGCCGAATCGACTCCGGACCGGGAACACACCATAGTAGAAACGCGTTGGTCGTTGACGGAACGGAATTACTTCATGACTCAGAACACCCTCAGCACGGCCACCCTTCCCGTGCTCGACTTCTCCCGCCTCACGCAGGGCGACGCGGAGGCCGAGGCCTTCCGCACCGAGCTCCGCGAGGCCACTCACGACTACGGGTTCTTCTACCTGGTAGGCCACGGCGTGCCCCAAGAGCTGATCGACCGCATCATGCTCACCGCCCGCCGCTTCTTCGACCTCCCCGAGGCCGACAAGATGGCCATCGAGAACCTGCAGAGCCCGCATTTCCGCGGCTACACCCGCATCGGCGGCGAACTGACCCAGGGCAAAGTCGACTGGCGCGAGCAGATCGACATCGGCACGGAGCGCGAGCCCGTCGAGATCACACCCGAGACCCCGGATTACATGCGGCTCGAGGGCCCGAACCAGTGGCCGGCGGCGCTGCCCGAACTGCAGGAGGTCGTGACCGAGTGGTATGACGAGCTCACGCGGGTGAGCCTCACTCTGCTTCGCGAATGGGCGCTCTCACTCGGCGCCGACGAGTACGTCTTCGATGCTGCCTTCGCCGAGCGCCCCTCGACCCTCATCAAGATCGTGCGCTACCCCGGCAAGAGCGACCCCGAACCCAAGCAGGGCGTCGGCGCGCACAAGGACTCGGGTGTCCTCACGCTGCTGCTGGTCGAGGCCGGCAAGGGCGGATTGCAGGTGGAGAAGGACGGCGCGTGGATCGACGCTCCCCCGATCCCGGGTGCCTTCGTGGTGAACATCGGCGAACTGCTCGAGGTCGCCACCAACGGCTACCTCAAAGCCACCGTGCACCGCGTGATCTCACCGCGAATCGGTGACGACCGCATCTCCATCCCCTTCTTCTACAGCCCGGCTCTGGATGCGACGATCCCCGTGCTCCCCCTGCCGCCGGAGCTGGCCGCACAGGCCACCGGCATCACCGCCGATCCCGACAACCCCATCTTCACCACCTACGGCGAGAACGTGCTGAAGAGCCGATTGCGTGCGCATCCGGACGTCGCCGCCATCCACCACGCCGATCTCCTGTCGAAGGCCGCTGCGCCCGCGCACGACGCCGAGTGAGCGGGCACCCCGACTCCGGATCGTCCGAACCGGCGCCCTCCCCGGTCTCGGATGCCGCGGCCGAACCCGCGCGACGGCGCAACCCGTTCGCCGACCTCACTCCTCTCCGGGCCAGCCCGGCGTTCGCGCGGTTGTGGGCCGGCCAGGCGATCTCGGGCATCGGCAGCCAGATGACCATCGTGGCGGTCGGTCTCGACATCTACCGCCTCACCGGATCGACGCTCGCCGTGTCGGGCGTCGCCCTGTTCGCGCTGGTGCCGATGATCGTGTTCGGGCTCTACGGCGGCATGCTGGCGGATGCGTTCGACCGGCGTGCCGTTGCCTTGATCGCGGCCATCGTGGCCTGGTCGTCGACCGCGGCGATCGCGATCCTCGCCTGGACGGGCGCCGACAGCGTCGCAGCGCTCTACGCGCTCTCGACGCTGAACGCGGTGGCGGCGACCGTCATCACCACCACGCGGTCGGCGATCTTCCCCCGCCTGCTCCCCCGCGAGCTGCTTCCCGCGGCGGCGGCGCTGAACGGCATCACCTTCGGCGTGATGGTGACCGTGGGTCCGGCATTGGCCGGCGTGCTCGTGGCCACCGTGGGCTTCGGCTGGACCTACTCGGTCGACGTCGTGCTCTTCGTCGCCGCGTTCCTCGGCATCGCGAGCCTGCCGCGCATCCTGCCCGAGGGCGAGGTGCAGCGACCCGGACTCGCGTCGTTGCGCTACGGATTCGCGTTCCTGAAAGGCGCGCCGAACATCCGCGCATCGTTCCTGATCGACATCTTCGCCATGACCTTCGGGCAGCCGCGCGTGCTCTTCCCGGCGATCGGGGTGCTGGTGCTCGGCGGCGGCGCCATCACGGTCGGCGTGCTCACCGCGGCCTATGCCATCGGCTCCACGCTCACCGGGGTGTTCTCGGGCCGGCTCGGGCACGTGCGGATGCAGGGACGCGCCATCGCGCACGCGGTGCAGGTCTACGGCGGGTTCGTCGTGGCGTTCGGCGTGGTGGTGCTCGTCGCATCCGCAGGCGGCTCGCCCGTCTCGCAGGAGCTCGACGACGCGAACGTCGTGGCCCTGGTGCTCGCCGCCCTCGGCCTGATCGGCGCCGGAGCGGCCGACGAGGTGAGCGCCATCTACCGGGGCACCATGCTGCAGACCGCGGTTCCCGACAACATGCGGGGGCGGTTGCAGGGCGTGTTCACGGTGGTCGTGACCGGCGGACCGCGGATCGGCGACCTCTACGTGGGCGTGCTCTCCGTGTTCGCCGCGCTGTGGTTCCCGCCGCTGCTCGGCGGACTCGTGATTCTCGTGGCGGCGACGCTCATCCTGCGTCTGGTGCACTCGTTCCGTGCCTACGACGCGTTCGACCCGCGTCCCTGACACCGAGCCGGAGCCGGGCGCGCGACCGCACGGCGGCGGCCGTCACAGTCCCACCGGCGGCTCCTCGCCCGGTGCCAGCAGGAGTGTCAGGCGCTGTGTGGGGCGTGTCATGGCGACGTAGAGGGCTGAAGCCCCCCGCGTGTTCTCCGCCACGATGCCGGCCGGCGACACCACGACGACCGAGTCGAACTCGAGCCCCTTCGCCTCGGCGGGCTCCAGCAGGGCCACCGAGCGCGACAGTCCGGCGACACCGACCCCCACGGCCGAGCCGAACGCATCCGTCAGCACCGGCGTCAACGAGGGGATGAGCGACACCGGCGCGATCACCGCCACGGTGCCACCGGCCGCGGCCATCTCGGAGGCCTCGGCCGCCGCATCCGCCAGCAGCGACGCCTCCGACACGCTCGGTCGCGCCGTCACCGGCCACTCCGTGGTGCGAACCGAGCGCGACCGCGTAACGGTGAGCCCGCTGGCGTGCGCCACGCGCTCTGCGGCATCCACGATCTGCGAGGGGGTGCGGTAGTTCACCGTGAGTTCCTCGAGCCGCCAGTTCTCACCGATCAGAGGCTGCAACGTCGACGACCAGCTCGTCGACGAGGCCGCCGAGCTCGCCTGCGCGACATCGCCCACGATCGTGAACGACCGCAACGGCGACTTGCGCAACAGCACCCGCCACTGCATCGGCGAGAGCTCTTGCGCCTCGTCGACCACGATGTGCCCGTAGGTCCAGGTGCGATCGGATGCCGCACGCTCCGCCGTGGTGAGCCGCACCGTCGATTCCTCGAACCCCGCCACGACGGCCTCCGCCGAGACCATGCCCGCGACATCCATGTTGCGGATGGCGTTCTTCGCGTTCTCGAGGTCGCGCTTGCGCTGCGCCTTCTCGGCACGACGCGCGGCGGCGTTGCCGGGGTCGTACTCGCCCAGCAGCTCGGCCGCTTCGTCGAGCAGCGGCACGTCGGACACGGTGAAGGCGCTGCCGCGCTCGCGCCGCAGAAGTTCGCGCTTGGCCTTCGACCAGTGGCCGGTGATCGTGGCCAGCCACTGCGGGCGGGCGTAGAGGTCTTCGACCAGCTTCTCGGGCGTGAGCGGCAACCAGGCGGTGTTCAACGCGACGCGCACGTCGTAGGCGGTGCGGATGTCTTCGCGGAGATACGCGAGATCGGAATCGTCGACCGTGCTGCCACGGCGCCGCAGCTGCTCGGCCAGCTGCCGGGTGAGCTGCGCGAGCACGTTCTTGACGAACTGCACGCGACCCTCGTTGTAGGGCTTGCCCGATTCGCGCGCCTTGGCCATCGCCTCCGCGATCAGCGCGGGTTCGAGCAGCAGCTTCTCGCCGTTGATCTCGAGCGGAATGGCTTCCTCGGGCACCCGCTGCCGCGACCGCACGGCGCGTCGCACGAGCGCGGCCATCTCGGCCGAGCCCTTCAGGGCGGCCACCGCCGGCGCATCCTCGTCGAGCGCATCGACACCGGGATAGAGCTGTCCGAGGCTCGAGAGCACCACGCCGGTCTCGCCGAGGCTCGGCAGCACCGCGTTGATGTACTGCAGGAAGGCCGGGCTCGGGCCGACCACGAGAACGCCGCTCGAACCGAGCCGCTCGCGGTAGGTGTAGAGCAAGTAGGCGGCGCGGTGCAGCGCCACCGCGGTCTTGCCGGTTCCCGGTCCGCCCTGCACCACCAGCACGCCCCCGAGCTCGGAACGGATGACGCGATCCTGCTCGGCCTGGATGGTGGACACGATGTCGTGCATCTGCCCGGTGCGCTGTGCGGAGAGTGCCGCCAGCAGCGCGCCCTCACCCTGCAACTGCGTTCCCTCTTCGTCGAGGAGGGCGGAGTCGAAGACCTCGTCTTCGATGCGCACGACCTCGCGACCGCGTGTGGTCAGATGCCGGCGCGCGCGGGCGCCGAGCGGTGTGGCCGCCGTGGCCTGATAGAAGGCGCGGGCCTGCGGCGCGCGCCAGTCGAGCAGCAACGGCTCGAGATTCTCGTCGCGCAGCCCGATGCGGCCGATGTAACGCAGCCGGGAGCCGTCGTCATCCGGATCGATCAGCTCGAGGCGGCCGAACGCCAGTCGCTCGCCGACCTCGCGGAGCTGATGGATGCGATCCTCGTAGGCCCGGGCGAAGGCGTCGCGCTCGGATCGGCTCTGGTGGTTTCCGCCCACGTTCTCGCGGCGCACCACGGTCAATTCCGCTTCGGCCTCGGCCCGCAGCTGGTCGAGGCGCGCATAGAGTCCCGCAACGTAGTCGCGCTCGCGCGCCAGTTCTTCGTCCGCCACGGCACCTCCCAGAATCCGGCAAGCTATTCTACGCGCGGATTGCCGGGAGGATGCCGGGGCGAGGTTTCCGGATGGTGAATCGGCGGCGCGAGGCGGCGGCGTGGACGTCGCCTCGCGCCGTGAGAGCGGCCACAAGGCTGGCGCGCCGGGACCTACCGCACGGTGCGCCGCAGAAGCGGCGGCGCACAAGACGATGCAGTTACGGGACCTCGACCAGGTCGATCACGAAGATCAACGTCTTGCCGGCGAGGAAGTGGCCGCTGCCCTCGGGGCCGTACGCGAGGTGGGGCGGGATGGTGAGCTTGCGACGACCGCCGGCCTTCATGCCGGGGATGCCTTCCTGCCAGCCGGCGATCAGGCCGTTCAGCGGGAAGGTGATGGTCTCGCCACGGTTCCAGGAGGAGTCGAACTCCTCGCCGGTGTCGTACTCGACGCCGAGGTAGTGCACCTCGACGGTGGCGCCCGGCGTCGCCTCGGCGCCGGTGCCCTCGACGATGTCGACGATCTCGAGGGTGGTGGGGGCCGGGCCCTCGGGGAATTCGATTTCGGGCTTGGAGCCGATGGGATCTGTCATGAGTCCATCCAATCCCACCGCCGGGGTCAGGTCAAAGCAGCCCGCACATCCGCCGTCATACCGGGTGGCCGGCGGATGCGGCGGCCAGCGCGACGCGATCGCCGAGGATCGCGTCGAGCAGTTCGGCCTCGTCGTGCTGCGGCGCGATGTTCGCGCGGTCGACGAGCAGGCGCTGCCGGGTGAATGCCAGGCGGGTGGAATGCCGGATGAACGACTTCAGAGCGGCGGGCCCGTTGCCACCCGGCAGGGTGTGCGCCCAGCGCCGCGCCTGCCGCCGCCCCGCCCCCGACGAGAGCATGTCGACCTCGGCGGCGCTGAACCAGCCGGCCTCGGCATACTCCGTGAGCCTGGCGCGGGTGAGCTTGGCTTCGGACTTGCGCAGCAGCACCACGAACACCACCGCCAGCGCGAACAACGGCACCTGCACCACGAAGTAGACGAGGAAGAAGCCGTCGAGCCCCTCCACCACGAACGAGGAGCCGTTCCACAGCGCGTGCAGCGCCATGGCCAGCACGAGCCCGGCGAAGAAGATGCCGACACCCTTCAGAAATCCTTTGCGGCGGGCCGCGAAGCCCAGCGCGACGCCGGTGCAGGCCGTGAACATGACGTGCGCGAACGGCGACATGATGCCGCGGAGCACGAAGGTGAAGCCGAGGCCGACACCGCCCGACTCGATCAGGGCCTGGCCGAAGTAGAGGATGTTCTCGGTGAACGCGAAACCGGCGGCCACCGTGGCGCCGTAGACCAGCCCGTCGACGGGTCCGTCGAACTGCTTGCGGAAGAACAGCAGGAGGATCAGCACGCCGACGGCCTTCGCCCCCTCTTCGACGATGGGCGCCTGGATCACCGAGCCCCAGAGGTCGCTCGTGGTGCTCTGCCCGTCGCTGGCGACGGCGACGGCCACCTGCACCCCGAAATCCACGATCAAGGCGATGGCGATGGATGCCGCAGCGCCCCAGAGGAAGGCGAACCAGAGCGCCGGCCGGGGCTCGGGTTCCCACCGGTCGATGATTGTGATGGCGGTGATGACGACCGCGAGCGGCACCAGGGCCAGGATGGCGCAGATGACGAATGCGGCCGGCCCCAGCCCGAGCACGAGGTAGCCGACGACGGCAAGGAAGACGAAGCCGAGCAGGATGATGCCGACGATCGCCAGCACGAACACTCCGGTGCGGGTGCGGCGCGGAGGCGGACCGGGGGCGATCTCGGGCATCGGCGGGAGCGCGACATCGGGCGCGAGAACCGGCGCCGGAGCGGGCGCGGATCGGGGATCGAAAACCGTCAAGAGCAATCCTCACCTTGGCATTATCCGACAGCGTAGCGGACTCCGGCTTGTCCGGGCGCGATATCCGGGGGGCCGGTGGGGCCCGATAGCCTGGAGGGGTGAGATTCGCGCACCTGTCCCCCCGTTCCGCAGCCGGAAGGGAGGCCGCAGGCTTCTACGTCGTCGACGGGCACCGGGTGTTGCCGGTCGGTGCGGTGACCGACGATCCGCCGCGCGACCTCCAAGAGCTCATCGAGCGCGGAGACGGCGAACTCCATCGCCTTCGCGCGGCCGTCGCGGCGCACGGCTGGCACGACGCGCTCGACCTCGCCGACTTCGAGCACGCGCCCGCTGTCTCCCGCCCGCCGGCGATCATCGCGATCGGCCTGAACTACGGCGCCCACGCCTCCGAGTTGAACCTCGACATGGCGGCCGCGCCCACCGTCTTCGCCTTCTGGCCGAGCTCGCTGGCACCGCACGAGGGCACCACGAGCTGGCCGCAGTCACTCAGCGCCGAAGTCGACTACGAGGCCGAGCTCGGCGTCATCATCGGCAAGCCGGCCAAAGACGTCAGCATCGCGGATGCGCTCGATCACGTCTTCGGCTACACGATCGTGAACGACATCACCGCTCGCAACGTGCAGTTCAGTGAGGCGCAGTGGATCCGCTGCAAGAGCTTCGACGGGTTCACCCCGGTCGGACCGGTGGTGGTCACGGCCGACGAGGTGCCCGATCCGCAAGACCTGCGGCTGGGCACGGTGCTCGACGGCCGCACGGTGCAGGATTCGTCGACCAGCGAGATGATCCACAGCGTCGCGAAGCTGATCAGCGTGCTCTCCCAGTCGACCACGCTGCTGCCCGGCACCCTGATCTCGACCGGATCGCCGGCCGGCGCCGGCTACTCGCGCAAACCGCAGATCTTCCTCAAGAACCACTCGACCGTGACCATCTGGATCGACGGCATCGGCCAGCTCACGACGCACTGCCGCGTCATCGAGGACTGAGCCGCGCCCGTCGACCGGGTTAACGCGATCGCGGCCGAGAAGAGTGCGTCGAAGGCTCAGATCGCGCTGGCGTGGCTGATGGCGCAGGGCGTGGTACCGATTCCGGGCACGCGCCGGGCATGGATCGCTGATGAGTTACTACAGATTCGAGGAGGAGCGGTGGCCTATACGGCACCGGTCTCCTTCAAATCGGTGGTAACTAGTCGCCGCCCCCTGATGCGAGGTGGGGCGACGGATGCGGTAACGGGTTCGCGTGCCGCGGCAACAGGCCGTCGAGCGTCAGCGCGAGGTAGCGGCGCCACAGATCGGGATCGGTACGGGCGAGAGGGGCCGCCGTCTGGTAGATGCCGCTCAGCAGGAGGGCGATGTCGTCGCCCGTGACGTCGACACGGATGGCGCCGGCGTCCCGCGCTCGCGCGGTCAGCCCGTCGACGAGGGCGTACAACCGCCGGATCGATCCCTGCACCCGCTCGTTGTCGGCGGACGCTCCCGCCACGACCTCGCAGAACGCGCGATCGTCGGCCTGCCGATGGATCGCCGCGGTCATGAACTCCCGCAGCGCGTCGGCCGGCGGGAGCGTCGCCGCGAGTTCCTGGCCCTGTGCGAGCAACGTCTCGAGCACCTCGCAGACGACCTCGGCGACGAGGGCGTCTTTCGACGCGTAGTGCCGGAACACCGTGCCCTTGCCCACGCCCGCCCGGGTGGCGATGTCGGCGATCGAGACCTCCGTCCCGTCACGCGCCAGCAGCTCGCCCGCGGCCGCGAGCAGGCGCTCGCGATTGCGCCGGGCATCCTGTCGGAGGGCGGATGGCGGCTCCTGCGCGGTCGTCGCACGCTGTTCGCTCATGGCTCCAGGATAACCTGACCCAATGGTCCGATTACCGTCCGGAGTGCGGTTACGATCAACATGACCGAGTGGTCCGGTTATCGGACCCGGGGACCTCAAGGAGATCGAAGCAGTGACGGACATGTCGAACACCAACCAGACGATGAGCGGAAAGGTCGCGCTCGTCACCGGCGCGTCATCCGGGATCGGAGAGGCGGTGGCGCTCGCGCTGTCCGCGGCGGGCGCACGGGTCGCCGTGGGGGCGCGACGGGTCGACCGACTCGACGTGCTGGCGCAGAGCGCACCGGGCGAGATGCTGGCGCTCCGGCTCGACGTGTCCGACCAGAGCTCCGTTCGGGCCGCAGTGGCAGCGACGATCGAGCGGTTCGGACGCCTCGACGTGCTCGTGAACAACGCGGGCCTCATGCTGACCGGCTTGATCGACGGCGCCGACACGGCGGAGTGGGAGCGGATGGTGGGCACCAACCTGCTGGGCACGATGTACATGACTCACGCCGCCCTCCCCCACCTTCTCGAGAGCAAAGGCGCGCTCGTGCAGCTCTCCTCCACCTCCGGTCGCGTCGCGAACGCGGGTGGCGGCGTCTACGCGGCCACGAAATTCGGCGTGAACGCCTTCTCCGAATCGCTCCGGCAGGAGGTCACGGCGCACGGCGTGCGTGTGGTCGTGGTGGAACCGGGCTTCACCGCGACCGAGCTCACCGACCACATCTCCGACCCGGCGTCGCGCGCGATGGCCACCCAGTTGGCGACCCGGATGCGCACGCTCCGGCCCGACGACGTCGCGGCCGCCGTGCTCTACGCCGTCACGCAACCGGCGCATGTCTCGGTGAACGAGATCCTCATCCGTCCCACCGATCAGACCCAATGAACACATCCGTCACCATGCCGACCCGTCACGGATGGCGAGGCCGAGCGGTCAGAGTTCGTGAGAGCCGGGATGCACCTGTCGCGGCCCTCCGGTCTGCCGTGAGGTAAGAGCGGGAACACCGGGTTTCAGGCGGTCTCCGGATTGCGCCAAGCAGACATCGGCTGGTCCCACCCGCCACCGACCGGATGCCCCGGGCCCAGGTCCGGCGCCCGGGGCATCCACTTACACCGTGGCGCCCGCAGTGCGCCGCCAGCGGTACGGTGTCGCGGTCGAGACCTTCACGAGCCCCGAACGCTCGAGCCGATCGGGCCCGGGCGGCCGTCAGAGCGCGATTCGCACCCCGGGCCCGCCACTGCTCACGCGTCGCCCCGCCCCAGATGCCGGCGAACGCCGTCCCGGCCATCGGTTCGGGCCGGCCCGCGGAGACCATCCGCCCCTCCTCCTCCGCCACCCACAGTTCCATCCCGTCGCCGAAATCGAGCCGCCGGATCAGCGCGTCCGCCATCTCGTCGGAGGGCGGATCGCCGAACATCTCGTCGGAGGGCGGATCGCCGAACACCTCGTCGTGCATCGCGCTCATCGCGCACACCTCCGACTCCCCGGTCACCCGGCGCAGCGTCACGCCCTCGGGCAGCGGAACGTCGATCGCGAGCGAGGCGTTCGGTGGCGTCCACGACTTCTCAGCGCACCAGGACTTCTCAGTGCGCCAGGACTACTCAGTGCACCAGGACTACTCAGTGCACCAGGATCTTGAGCAGAACCGCCATCAACCCGAGGCACGCGGTGGCGAGCGCTCCACCGACCCGCCAGTACCAGCCCACCCCGCGCCCCTTGAACGCGATCCAGCCGATCACGGCGAGCGAGGCCACCCCCACCCAGAGCGCCGCCCAGTAGGCCACGACTCCCTCGTTGACGCCGAACAGTCCGATCACGAGGAAGACGGTGGGCAGGATCGCCGCGAACAGGAATCCGCGCGATTTCACCAGGGCGACCCGGAGCGAGGCGCCGAGGTCGACCGAGTCGTCGACGGCCCGTCGACGCTGCTCCGCCACGGTGTGTGCGAAGACCTCGGTGAACCAGAACACGAGCACGCTGACGACGGTGATGGCGAAGACGTCGAGCACGCCGTCGTTCTGGTCGGCGACGGCCACGAAGACGCTGACCAGAACGATCCCCGAGACCAGCTCGGGCGTGACGAGGGTCTGACGCAGGGTTCGTTCCGACACCATCCGCTATCCGTCCCCCGCTATCCGTCTACTGTGATCCGCCCCGACGCGGCCGCCGCCCGCACACTCTCGTAGTCCGCGTCGTTCTGATCAGCGTAGTGCTCGGCGAACTCGGCCACCGCCTGGTCGAACACGTCGCGCGCGCCCAGGTAGGCACTGATCTCGAGGCGCGCACCGGCACGGGCGTGGGCCCGGGCGAGCGTCTCCCCGCAGAGCCGCGCGTAGATCAGGGCACCGGCCGGTTGTGCCCGCTCCATGTCGAACGAGGCCTTGCCGTCGCTGAGCTGCCGGACATAATAGTCCCGCGAGGTGCCGTCGGTGCGGTCCACCCGCTGCCAGCCGAGGAAGCTGTCGCTCGCGGCCTGCATCAAGCGCTGGCCGCGCACGACGCGCTCGCCGTGGTTGTCGTACTCGGGCGCATCCGTTCCCCGTTCCAGCACCGACCGCTGGGCCTGCTTGGCCTGCAGCAGCAGAGGATCGCCGGCATCCGTTCCCTGCAACAGGATGACCCAGGCCCGCGTGCCCACACTGCCGACCCCCACGACCTTCCGCGCGAGATGGTGGTAGCTGAACTCCCGCAGCGGATGCGGCCGGTCGAGCAGCGTGGACTGGTAGCCACTCAGCAGGCCCGGGATGGCGGCGCGATCGTCGATCAGGTCGCCGTCGCCGAATCCGCCTTCGTCGGGCGGCAGCTCCTCGATCGGCACGATGAGCGGAGGCGTGGAGACGAACCGCAGGCGCCCGTCGACCTCGCGCACCAGTTTCGAGAACGCCCGGGCGCTGTCGTGCTCGTTGGCCGAGGCGATGGTCGACTCCGTCCGGCGCACCTGCGTGCGCTTCGCGGCGCCACTGGCCGCGGCTTCGCGCAGCAGCGCACGCATCTCGCCGACGTCGAGCCGCTCGTACCAGCTGTCGAGCACGCGTCCGCGCGCGGCGCGCCGGATCGCGCTGCGATAGGCGCCTCCCACGGCGAGCACGGTGGCACGCCGGTCGGCGTCGCGGAAGCCACGGTGCCGGGTCGCGATCTCGAAGCTCGCCGCGAGCCGCTTCACGTCCCACTCGAACGGGCCTCGCGCGGTCTCGTCGAAGTCGTTGAGGTCGAAGATCAGCGAACGTTCGGGGGTCTTGAACAGTCCGAAGTTCGCCAGGTGCGCGTCGCCGCAGAGCTGGGTCCTGATGCCCGAGTCGGGCAGGGCGGCGAGATCGCCCGCCATGATCGCGGCGCCACCGCGGTAGAAGGCGAACGGTGAACTCAGCATCCGCTGATAGCGCAGCGGGATGAGCGAGCGCACCCGCGACTCGGCCTGCTCTTCGAGAGTGGTCACGACGTCGGTGCGGTCGTCGGCCGGGCGCCACGTCGCGTGGCTCCGGCGCGGCGACAGCGCCCGGGCGGAGCGCCCCGCATCGATGCGCTCGGCGTTGCCGCGCCAGAGCGGAACCCCGCTGTCGGGAGCGATGGTCACGCGCGAGTTCGTGGTCATGATCGTTCCTCCATCAGAGCGCCACCGCTTTCAGCGCGGGCGGGTTCCAGGCGCCGTCGAGCACCGCCGCTTCTGGCTCGTACAGCCGCATGATGATGCGCAGCGGCCCGGCCGGTGCGGGCAGCCAGTTGGCCGTGCGGTCGCCGCCGGGATCGGTGGGACCGTAGTAGAGGTCGAGCGAGCCGTCGGCGCCGTAGACCAGCGGATCGCGGTCGCCGAGCGCGAAGCGGTTCAGCGGGTTCGCCACCTGGAAGCTGTCGGCGTCGTACATGGTGACCGACCAGAAGGCGCCGACCGGGGGCAGCTCCGACTTCTCGAAGTGCTGCACGTAGGACTTCTCACCCACGATCGGCGAGCCGTCGGAATCGGCCACCGCGATCGGGTACACGGCGTCCTCCGGCGGGTTGGCTCCGAGACCCACCATCGCCACGATGGCGCGCTTGGTGTAGAAGTTGCCGTACACGCCCATCGTGTCGGTGTTCATCGACCAGCCGCTCGCCACGCGGGCGAGCGTGGGCAGCTCGGCGAGCTGGTGAGCCAGCGCATCCGCCTTCCCAGCCTCGAGAGCGGCCAGACCGTCGGCGTCGAATCCGGAGCCGTCGAAGTCGTCACCCGGCACGAAGCCGATGCGGGCGATCCGCGCGAGCACCGAGAAGTCGGTGGCGTGCGGCGGGTAGAGCTGCACGAGCCGTGCCGCATAGCCGAAGTAGTCGATCGCCGGGAGTCCGTTCACGATGTGCAGCGGGTCGCCGGTGAGGTCGAGGTTCTCCGGGGCGACGGATGCCCGCACCTCGTGCGAGAGCTCGCCCCCGTCGAGCGCGCGCAGCGTCAGCCCACGCTGGAACCGGTGCACCGCGTCGTAGTCGGCCGGACCGTCGGTCTGGGTGCGGCCGATCAGCCACACCGTGGAGGTGGTGGCCCGGATGAGCTGTGCCCCGGGCGGCACGCTCCCGCTCCAATCGGGTCCCGCGATCACGAAGGAGCCGGCCCCGGTGCCCGTCGTGCGTTTACCGGGAACCGCGAACACGTCGGTCCACATGTCGAGCATCGGGAGCAGGTAGTACCGGCCACCGGAGTCTGCGACGTCGAGCACGATCGGGCTCTCCTCGAGATCGAGCCAGGCGACGCTGTACAGCGTGTCGAAGTTCGGCGCCACGACGCTCCGGAAATCGGCCGGCGGAAACTGCTGCACATGGGAGAAGGTGTTGGGAGCGCTGCGCCCGATGGCGGCGGGGTCGCGGGTGTCGGTGAGCTGCATCCGCGTGACGTCCATCGTGACAAGCGGGTACAGGTAGGTGAAGGCCTCAGCCGCCCGTTCTCGGATCTCGACGGGATCTGTCGCTGTCATTCGTCGTTCCTCCAGGGTCGATGCAGCGAGTCAATCGGAGGGCGGATGCACTGTCGTCATCCCGTCGGGGTGATCCGCTGCACGGCGTCAGAGCCGCGTGAGCCCGTCACCGACCACGACGACGCCGATGATGAGCAGGATGACGGTGGTAACCGTGGAACTGTTCTTCTCGATCCAGTGCCGCATCGCCGTCAGCCAGTTCTGGGCGTGTTCGGGGGAAGCCGCGGCCACGACGATCGGGGCGATCACGGTCGAGGCGGCGAGAAGAGTGAACACCGTCACCAGCACGCCGAGCTCGCCCGGCGAGAGTCGCTCGCCGCGCACCGAGAGGCCGGCGGCCGCGCAGAGCAGGATCGACTTCGGCCGGAAGCAGAGCAGCACGCCGAGGCCCGCCGACCGCAGCGGCCCGAAGCCCGAGACCAGGCTCATCCAGCGCGGCACGCCCGAGGCCTCGGCATGCAGTGACCGCACCCCGCCGACCACCGCCAGCACCACCAGGGCGGCGCCGATCACGATCAACGCGATCCCGAGCGCCTCCTGAGGATGCCGCACGACCCGCACCGGGATCACCTGAGCGAGCGCGATGCATCCCGCGAACACACCGGCGACGCCCGCGACGAAGCCGATCAGAAAGGGGAACGCCGAGCGGCGCGCGTTGGGTGAGAGCAGGATCAGCACGGTGACGAGGATGGGCACCGAACTGATCGCCAACGCCACCGCGAGCGGCAACAGTCGTCCGATCGCGTCGGCCATCGTCACTCCAGGGCGGAGGTGAGTCGGGCGACCCCGTCGAACACGGTGCGGCTGAGCGGCTCCCGCTCCCATTCCTCCCGGGTGAGCTCGCGCCCGATGTCCCGGTAGTGCTGCTCGACCGCCCGCATCCCGTCGACGAAGGAGCGGCCGCGCACGAGAAGCGAGATCTCCAGGTCGAGGTTGAACGACCGGATGTCCATGTTGCTCGATCCGATCACCCCGAGGTCGTCGTCGATCGACAGGTGCTTCGCGTGCAGGATGAACGGAGCCGGGTATTGGAAGATCCGCACCCCCACCTCGAGCAGCGCACCGTAGTAGGAGCGTTGTGCGTGGAACACCGGACCCTGGTCGCCGATCTCGGAGACGAACAGCTGCACGTCGAGTCCGCGCTGGCACGCCGCCGTGATGGCGTACATCATCGCCTCGTCGGGCACGAAGTAGGGACTCGTGATGATGACCTTCCGCTCGGCACCGTAGATCAGGCCGAGGAACATCCGCAGGTTGTTCTCGAAGGTGTAGCCCGGCCCGCTCGGCACGAGCTGGCATTCCAGGGCGTCGTCGCCGGATGCGCGGGGCTGGTCGATCGCGGGCACGTTCTCCTCGGTGATGAGTTCACCGGTCTCGGTGAACCAGTCGCCGAGGAAGATCGCGTTCACGCTCGCGACGACCGGGCCGGTGAGCCGCGTCACCAGCTCCTGCCATTTGAGGCCCCGCTTGAGATTCTTGGCCGTGTTGTAGGTGCGGTCGATGAGGTTCTGCGACCCCATGAACGCGACCCGGCCATCGACCACGACGAGCTTGCGGTGGTTGCGCAGGTCGGGCCGCTGGATCTCGCCCTTGAACGGCCGCACCGGGAGCATGTACGACCAGACCACGCCGATCCGGTCGAGTTCGGCGAAGGTCTCCTTGCTGTGCACCGCGCGCGTCGAGGAGAGGTGGTCGGCGAGCAGGCGCACGGTGACGCCCCGCTGCACGGCGCGCTCCATCGCGCCGAAGAAGTGCGCCGTGGTGGCGTCGAAGGAGACGATGAAGTACTCGACGTGCACGAAGGTGGTCGCCCGTTCGATCTCGGCCGTCATCGCGGCGATCGAACCCTCGTAGTCGGCGAAGAGCTCCGCCGTGTTGCCGTCGCTCGGCGGGATGCGCGTGAGCCGCTCGTTCTGGATCACCAGGTTCTCGAACCACACCGGCCAGGAGGCACGCCGCGGTGTGAGGTCGAGCGCACGGGCCCTCTCGGCGATCATCCCGTCGACCGTGCTCTGCAGCGCGAGTCGCTTCTTCGGCAGCTTCGTGCGGCCGATCACGAGGAAGAGCAGGATGCCCACGAACGGGATGAGGAAGATCGCGAGCAGCCACGCCATGGCCGCGGTGGGCTTGCGGTCACGGGGGACGATGATGAGTGCTGCGATCCGGATGGCCAGATCGGCCGCGACGACCACGATCCAGACGAGATTGGTGAACAGCACGTCGCTCATGAGGGGAACCTAGCCAATCGCGCGTGCGGCCTGCATCACCCTGACGGGATGACGACAGTCCCGACGCCGCCCGCCTACCGTGAGGGCATCTCAACGAGCGGGAGCACGCCGATGACCGACAGCACCGAGTCACGATCGCCCTATCCGCGCGGGGCGATCATCCTGGTGGGGCTGGCCTCGGCCGTGGTGGTGTCGATCGGCATCAGCTCGCTGCGCGGCATCCTGGCCCCGGTTCTGCTCACCCTCATCCTCACGATCTGCGCGAGTCCGGTGCGCACGGGCCTGGAGAAGCGGGGCGTGCCGCGAGGCCTGGCCACGGGAGCGGTCATCCTGGTGGTCTTCGGGTTGCTGGCCGGATTCACCTACACGATCCTGATCGCCTTCTCGCAGTTCGTGGCGATGCTGCCCGGCTACGCCGCGCAGTTCCAGCAGATCGGCGAGACCGTCGCCGGCTGGCTGACCACGCTCGGCATCGACCAGCAACAGATCCAGGCCGTGGTGCAGGGGATCGATCCGGGCAACGTGATCGCCGCCGTGACCAGCGCGATCGGCAGCGTCGCGGGCATCACCGCGGCACTCGTGATCGTGCTCACCATGATGATCCTGATGGCCGCCGACGCGGTCTACGCCAAGACGATCCTCGGGCAACTGAAGACCCGCAAGCCCGACCTCGTCACCGCGATCACCTCCTACACCTCGAACGTGCGGCGCTACATGGTGGTCACCACCGTGCTCGGCATCGTGCAGGGCGCGCTGAACACGCTCGCTCTCGCGATCCTGCACGTGCCCGCGGCGCTGCTCTGGGGGCTGCTCGCGTTCTTGATGAGCTTCATCCCGAACATCGGCTACTTCTTCGCCATCATCCCGCCGATCATCTTCGGCTTCCTGGTGGGCGGCTGGCCGACGGTCATCGCCATCGTGATCGTCTACGGCGTGATCAACGCGGTGGTGCAGTCGATCATCCAGCCGCGGGTGGTGGGGCAGGCGGTCTCGCTCAGCCAGACCGTCACCTTCTTCTCGGTGCTGTTCTGGGCGGTGGTGATCGGGCCGATCGGGGCGATCCTCGCAGTGCCGTTGACGTTGCTCGGCAAGATGATCCTGATCGACGCGAATCCGGATGCGCAGTGGTGGCGGCCGGTGCTCGGGCCCACGGCCGAGACCCGCGGCATCCTGAAATCCGACTACGTAGACGAGAAGACCGCCCGCAAGTCGGCCAAGGCACAGAAGGCGGCTAACCGGCCGGCGCGGGGTTGACCGACACGAGGTCGATGTTCAGCGATCCGAACATCGAGATCAGTCCGTGCAAGGCGGCCTGATCGATCACGAGTCCGGTGACGTGGGTGAACGAGTCGTCGTCGACGAACACGTCGTAGCCGGTCAACGTCGCCGCGAGCTCGGGGCTCAACCGGCCACGCACCACGATCTCGAAGGTCTGCTCGTGCACCCGTGCCTCCCGTGCGTCCACGGAGGGGCCCTCCCTCCTCATCGAGTGTGCGCCGGACGCCGATTCCAGACGTCATCCGCCATGGATGACTTCTGCCCCCGCTGGCATACTGGGCTTCGGGGCGGGAAAAGAGGCCCGATGACACAGCGGCATGTTCCTCCGCATCACGCGGTCGATCGACCGAGCCTGCGCCTTCTGCTCGACGAGGGCCGAACCGGCCCGGCCACGTTGATCGTGGCGCCGGCGGGCGCCGGCAAGTCCGTGCTGATCAGTCAATGGGCCGCCGGCCACGACGACCTAGCCTTCGTCTGGATCGACGTCGGCCCCGACGACGTGGATGCCGCGCACTTCGCGCGCCGCCTCACCTCCGCGCTCAACTCGCTCTCCCCCGGCATCGAGGACCTCGTCGCGAAGGTGGTCGCAGCCGACGGCGGGCTGGGCCGCCCGTTCGTCGATGCGTTGAGCGAGCGGATGCGCCCCCTCCCCGAGTGCGAGATCGTGCTCGACGACCTGCACCTGCTGGCCAACGAGAAGGTGCTCGCCGATCTCTGGGCCCTCGTCGACACCCTGCCCGAGCAGGTGCACCTGGTGCTCTCGTCGCGGCGCGACTTCCGGCTCGGGTGGGCTCCGTTGCGCCTGCGCTACAACCTCCTCGAGCTGCGGCAGTCGCACTTGGCCTTCGGCGACGCGGATGCCGCGGAGGCGGTCGCGCGCATCAGCGGCCGCGCCTTGAGCCCCGAAGCCGTGTCGGTGCTGGTCGAACGCACCGAGGGCTGGGCAGCCGGGGTGCAGTTGGCGGCGTTGACCCTGCGCGACACCGGCGACCCCGAGGCCTTCGTCTCGCTGCTCGTCGGCAGCGATCGACTGATCGCCGACTACCTCGGTGAGGAGGTGCTGCTCGCGCAACCGCAGGGCCGCCGCGAGATGTTGCTGCGGCTCTCCGCCCTCACGGAGATGAATGCCGACCTGGTGGCCGCCTGCACCGGCGAGGCGCGTGCGGCCGGGCTGCTCGAGTCGCTGCAGGAGCAGTCGATGTTCGTTCTGCCCGTCGCCGGCAGGCCGGGCTGGTACCGTTTCCACCACCTCTTCCGCGAGCTGTTGCGCTACCGGCTGCACGTGAACGACCCCGCCGAAGAGGCCGCGATGCTCGTGCATGCCGCGGAATGGTCGCTCGAGCACGACTCCTTCGAGAAGGCCATCGGGTACTTCCTCGAGGCGGAGCGCTGGGATTCGGTGCTCGACGTGCTGCTGGCGCGCGGATCGGACGTCTTCGAACGCGGCGAGACGGCCACCATGCTCCGCTGGCTCGATGCCGTTCCGGAGCGCGTGCTGCGCCGCAATCCGGATGCGCAGCTGCTGCGGGGAATCCTGCTCGGACTGAGCGGCCACGGTGCGCAGGCCGAAGACATCCTGCGGGAGCTCTGCGCCGATCCGGGCCTCACCGCCGGTCAGCAGCTCGTGGCGCAGTGCTACCTCACCGGGCGAGTGCAGCTCCGGCCGAACCCGGCGCTCTCGTTGACCGACGCCGAAGAGGCCCTCCGTCGGCTCACCGACCACGACGGTTCTCCGGTGCCCGATCTGCTCCGGCTCACCAACGTCGAACTGCTGTGGCCGTTCGTGCTCGCGGCGGGTGGGCGATCACTCTTCCTCCTCGGCCGGCTGGCCGAGGCCCGGTCGTGGCTGCAGCGGGGGCTGGACACGCCGGGCGGCCGGTACTCGGCCCACCGCATCCATCTGCTCGGGAGTCTCGCGCTCGTGGATGTCTGGGAAGGCGACCTCGACCGGGGTCTCGAGACCGCCGACGAGGCGATCGCGCTCGCTCGCGAGGTCGGGCTGCTCGGCCATCCGGCTCCCGCCGACGCCCACCTCGCTCGATGTTTCGCGGCCATCGGGCTCGGCCGCACCGAGGCGGCGATCGCGGCGCTGCGCGACGCCGAGGCGCTCTCCGCCCTCGACAACCGCACGCAGCTGCTCTGGCTGGTGCGGCTGGCGAAGACCCTCATCCTGGGTCACCTCTTCGTCGACGACGAGGCGATCGGGCCCCCGCCCCCGGTGGTGGCCGCCGAGCTCGCCCGCGCGCGCGAGGCGGTGCCGCTCGCGGCCACGATCTCGCCGCTGCCCGTGCCGCTCACCGATCGCGAACGCGAGCTGCTCGCCTACTTTCCCAGCCGCTACTCCAACGCCGAACTGGCGGCGCGGCTGTTCGTGTCGGTGAACACCATCAAGACGCACATGGCCCACATCTACCGCAAACTCGACGCCCCCGACCGCGATGCCGCCATCCTCCGCGCCCGCGAACTCGGCCTGCTCTAGCTGCCGGCGGGGCCGTGCTTCGCGCGGCCTCGCCGGGTCGCGCCGGAGTTCCGCAGGCGATCAGGCCCGCGCGGCGTTCCGGCCGACGCGAAGCGAGCCGCCCGGGTGGCGCTCCGGGAGGAGCGGGCCGCGCCCCTCGAAGAGCCGCTCGCGCAGGGTCTCGTTCGGCGTGTAGGCGGTGCGATAGCGGCCGCGCTTCTGGAGCTCCGGCACCACGAGCTCCACGAAGTCCTCGAAGGTGCCGGGCGAGAGGTACTGCACGAGGTTGAAGCCGTCGAGACCGATCGAGTCGGCGAGCTCCTCGATCCGGTCGGCCACCTGGTCGGGCGTGCCGTGCACGAAGAACGGATCGGAGAACGGGTCGTCGTAGAAGTCGACCACGTTCTGCACGGTCTTGTCGGCGAAGGCCGCCTCCATCGACTGCACGTGGTCGCGCGCCTTGTATTCGATGTACTCCTCCGCCCCGAGCTTCGACAGGTCGATGCCCGAGCCTCCCCCGAAGTGCACGAGGTAGCCCACCACGTCGCGATACGACAGGATGTCGTCGAGCTTCTTCTTCACCTCGGCCTCGGTCTCGGCCACCACCACGTTGAGACCGAGCAGGAACCGGATGTCGTCGTCCCGGCGCCCCAGCGAGACGGCGAGTTCCTTGACGTCGGTGATCACCTTGCGCGCCTGCTCGGGCGTACGGGCGCCCACGAAGATCGCCTCCGCGTGCCGTGCCGCGAACACCCGGCCGCGATCGGAGGCGCCGGCCTGGTAGATCACGGGCGTGCGCTGCGGCGAGGGCTCCGAGAGGTGCGGGCCGGCCACCGTGAAGAAGCGGCCCTCGTGGTCGATCTGCCGGATCTTCTCCGGATCGGTGTAGAGGTTCGCCGCGGCATCCCGCACCACCGCGTCGGCCTCCCAGGAGCTCTCCCAGAGCTTGTACGACACCTCGAGGAACTCCTCGGCCAGGTCGTAGCGATCGTCGTGCTTCACCTGGTCGCTCAGGCCGAAGTTGCGCGCCGCATCCGGGAGGTAGCCGGTGACGACGTTCCAGGCCACGCGGCCGCCGGTGAGGTGATCGAGCGTGCTGAAGCGGCGGGCGTTCGGGAAGGGCTGCTCGTAGGTGGTGGTGAAGGTCACGGCGAACCCGAGGTTCTCGGTCACCGCCGCCATGGCCGGCACCAGCAGGAACGGGTCGTTGTTCGGCGTCTGCAGCCCACGGATGATCGCGGGGTCGCGGCTTCCGTCGTAGACGTCGTAGGTGCCCACCACATCGGCGAGGAAGATCGCGTCGAAGAGCCCGCGCTCCAGCAGCTTCGCCGTTTCGGTCCAGTACGACAGCTCGGTGTAGCGGTGGCGGTTGTTCTCCGGATGCCGCCACAGCCCGTGATTGATGTGGCTCGGCGTGTTCATCTCGAAGCCGTTGAAATGCAGCTCTTTCGTCATGCCGTCACTCTCGGCGGCTCCTCTCGCGCGCGCAAGCCCGGCGTAACACGGCGCAAGACAGTTACGCCCGGCGTCGTCATGTGACGTCACCGGGTATCGGCCGGGCTGCGCGTCGCCCTACCGTCTGAGCATCCCCGACCACCGACCTCCCGTTCAGGAGAACCGCTCCATGCCCAGAAAACTCCGAGTCGCCCCCCTCGTGGCCCTCACCGCGGCCGCTGCGTTGACGCTTGCCGGATGCTCCGCCGGCGCATCGGCCGGCCCTGCCTCCGACGCGCCGCGCGTCGAGGGCGGCACCATCGTCTACGGCCACCAGCAGGAACCCGCGTGCGTGTTCGGCGGCTGGATCGAGCAGGCCTACCTTTCAACCCAGGTGCTCGACAGCCTGGTCTCGCTCGACGAGAACGCCCAGGTCGTGCCCTGGCTCGCCGAGTCGTGGGAGGAATCCGACGACCAGCTCACCTGGACGTTCCACCTCAAGCCCGGCGTGACCTTCACCGACGGCACCCCGGTCGACGCCGAGGCGATCGCCTACAACTTCGACCACTGGGTCGGCGGCGGCAACAGCACCGCGAAGGTGTGGCTCCAGGGCTACTACCAGTCGGCCGAGGCGATCGACGCCACCACGGTCGCCATCCACCTGCAGAAGCCGTACGCACTGCTGGCCGAGACGCTCACCCAGGGGTACTTCGGCATCCAGTCGGAGCAGGCACTGAAGACGCGCTCCGACGAAGACAACTGCAACAGCCCGATCGGCTCCGGCGCCTTCGTCGTGAAGCAGTGGAACCGCGGCCAGGACATCGTGCTCACCCGCAACGACGACTACACCTCGCCGCCCGCCAACGCGAAGCACACCGGGCCCGCCTACGTCGACGAGATCGACTGGAAGTTCGTGCCCGACCCCACCACCCGGGTCGCCTCGCTCCGCGCCGACGAGACGAACGTCATCTACGACGTGCCGGCGATCGAGTGGTCGAACCTCGAGGGTCAGGGCTACCAGCTCGAGAAGTACGTCACCCATGGCCGGCCCCAGCAGCTGACCTTCAACACCGCCGAGGGCCCTTTCACCGACGAGAACGTGCGCAAGGCGTTCGCCTACAGCCTCGATCGGGAGCCGCTGGTCGAGACCATCGGCCACGGCGTCATCCCCTACGAAGGCAACGGCGGCGTCAGCCAGACCACGCCGGGCTACAGCCAGGAAGCGGCCGACACCTACTCCTTCGACGCCGACAAGGCGAACGAGCTGCTGGATGCCGCGGGCTGGACCGGCCGCGACGCCGACGGCTACCGCACGAAAGACGGCCAGACGCTCGAGGTCGTGCTGCCCTACGGCGCGGGCTCGATCATCAACGCCGACGGCGCCTCGATCCTGCAGGGCGTGCAGGAGCAGGTGAAGGCCACCGGCTTCAAAGTGAAGCTGATCCCGGTGCCGCAGAGCGAGTTCTTCGCGGGCGCCTACTCCAAGCCCTCGGAGAAGGACATCAGCGCGGGCTACTGGACGAGTGTCGGCTCCGGCATCCTGCTGATCAACTGGGGGCAGAGCACACCCGATCTCCCGAACTACAACAACGCGGCCTTCTACAACAGCCCGGAGCTCGAGAACTACATCCTGCAGGCCAATTCCACGGCCGATCCGGATGCGCGCAACGCGCTCTACGCCGAGGCTCAGCAGTACATCGCCGACCACGCCCTCGCCATCGGCCTCTACGACCGGCTGAGCACCCTCGCGGTCTCTCCGTACCTGAAAGACGTCTGGCAGGAGAACGCACAGGGAGGACCGGTGTTCTATGACGCCTACTTCGTCCAGTGACACGCTGACCCCGCCCGCCGCGCCGGCCCCCTCCGGGCCGGCCGGCGGCGGGGCCCGCGCCTCGCGCCGCTTCCCCTGGCGACTGATCGCCGGCAAACTCGTCGGCGCCGTCGTGGTGCTCTGGGGTGCCGCGACCGCGGCGTTCCTGGCCCAGACCGCCCTGCCGGGCGACCGCGCCACCATCATCCTCAACATCCGCGCCGGTCAGGCCATCGAGCGCACCCCCGCCGAGCTCGCGGCGATCAACCAGGAGTACGGCCTGCAGAATCCGCTGCTGGTGCAGTATCTCGAGTACCTGCGGGGCATCGTCACCGGTGACCTCGGCACCTCCTACCAACAGCACCGGCCGGTGGCCGCCATCATCGGCGAGCAGATGTGGCCCACGATCGTGCTGACGCTCACCGCGATCGCGCTGGCCTGGGTGATCATGGTGGTCTGGGTCACCCTGACCGCCGGCCGCGGCACGAAGGTCAGCTCCGTCGGCGCCGTGCTCGACACGGCGGTCGCCGGCCTCCCGCACTACTGGCTCGGCATCATCCTGCTGCTCGTGTTCGCGCTCACGCTCGGGTGGTTCCCGGTGATCAGCGGCACCAGCCCGAACGGCCTGTTCCTGCCGGCGCTCACCCTCGCCATCCCCCTCGCCGGCTTCATGGGGCAGGCCACGCGCGCCGAGTTCGAGCGCTCGCTCGACCAGCCGTTCGTGATCACCGCCCGGATGCGCGGCATGGGCGACTGGGGGGTGCGGCTCAAGCACGTGCTGCGGCACTCGGTGCTGCCCGCGGTCACCCTCTCGGGCTGGGCGCTCGGCGCCACCATCTCGGGGGCGGTGATCGTGGAGTCGATCTTCACCCGATCCGGCATCGGATCGGTGCTCGTCACGGCCGTGAACACGCAGGACCTGCCGGTCGTCACCGGCATCGTCATCCTCATCGCCGCGCTCTACGTCGTCGCGAACATCCTCGTCGACATCGCCTACGTCATCATCGATCCGAGGTTGAAGAAGTCATGACCGCACTGGGCCAGCCCCTCCTCACCAAGCCCGTCAGCGCGAAGCTCGCTGCGACGCCGTGGGGCTTCTTCCTCGCCATCGCGGTGCTGCTGTTCTTCGTGGTGGCCGCCGTCTTCCCGGCGGCGCTCGCCACGCACGATCCCTACGCCATGAACTTCGCGAACGCCCTGCATCCGCCGTCGTTCGAATTCTGGTTCGGCACCGACGAATCCGGCCGCGACCTCTACAGCCGGGTGATCTACGGCACCCGCGAGTCGCTGCTGATCGGCGTGGGCGCCACGGCTGTGAGCCTCAGCCTCGCGCTCGTTCTCGGCTCGCTCGCCGCGCTGGCCGGGCGCTTCGCCTCGGCCGCCGTGAACCGCATCATCGAGGTGCTCTTCGCCTTCCCCACCTTGCTGCTCGCGCTGCTCCTGGTGGCCGTGATCGGTCCGTCGGCGATGTCTCAGGTGGTGGCCGTCGGCGTCGGTACGGCCCCCGGCTACGCGCGGATCATCCGCGGCCAGATCCTGAAGGCGAAGGACTCCGGATACGTCGAGGCAGCGGTGGCGCTCGGTCATCCGCGCGCCTGGATCCTCCGCAACCACGTGCTGCCGAACGCGCTGCGGCCCCTGGTCGCGATCTTCGCGCTCTCGGTCGGGCAGTCGATCGTGTGGGCGTCGAGTCTGTCGTTCCTCGGGCTCGGTGTCGCCCCGCCCTCACCGGAATGGGGCGCTCTGCTCGACGCCGGAAAGCAGTACATCACCCAGGCGGGCTGGCTGACCGTTCTGCCCGGTCTCGTGATCGTGGTGCTGGCCCTGGCCGCGACCACTCTCGGCAAGCACATCCAGAACATCCTCGAGAAGGACGAGAAATGACGACGGAGACGGCACGAACGGCAGCGACGGCCCAGCCGGCACCGACCACACAGACGACACCGACGACCCAGCCGGCTTCGACGAATCCGGCGACTCCCCTGCTGCGCGTCGAGCACCTCCACGTCGGCTTCACCCGGGGCGGCGAGACCCGGCCCGTGGTGAACGACGTCTCGTTCTCGTTGCGGGCCGGCGAATGCCTGGCGATCGTCGGGGAATCCGGATCGGGCAAGAGCGTCACCGCCCGCACGATCGTGGGGCTCACCGGGGCGAACGCGGTCGTCGACGCCGAGACCCTCGAGCTCGACGGCATCAATCTCACGACGGTGTCGGAGAAGGCCTGGCGCTCGATCCGCGGCCGCCGGGTGGGCTTCATCCTGCAGGACGCCCTGGTGTCGCTCGATCCGTTGCGGCCGGTCGGCAAGGAGATCGAGGAGGCGCTGGCCCTGCATGGCTGGGGCTCGCGGGCGGCGCGCAAGCGCAAGGTCGTCGATCTGCTCGAATCGGTCGGGGTGCCGAACCCGGCGGTGCGGGCGCGGCAACGGCCCGACGAGCTGTCCGGCGGTCTCCGCCAGCGCGCCCTCATCGCCTCGGCGCTCGCGCTCGGACCCGAACTGGTGATCGCCGATGAACCCACCACAGCCCTCGACGTCACCGTGCAGGCGCAGGTGCTCGACCTCATCGCGGGCATGAAAGAGCGGGGCGTCTCGGTCATCCTGATCAGCCACGACCTCTCCGTGGTGGCGCGGCTCGCCGACCACATCCTCGTGATGAAGGGCGGTTCGGTGGTGGAGAGCGGCTCGGCCCACCAGGTGCTCACCGCCCCGACCCACCAGTACACGCAGGCGCTCATCGACGCGGTGCCCGGGGGGCACACCCGCGGCGAACGGCTCGGGCCGGCGCTCGACGCCAGCCTCCCCGCCCCCGACACGCGGGCGCCGCTCGCGCCGAGCGACGGCCCGGTGCTGGAGGCACGCGATCTCGTGAAGCGCTTCCGCGGGCCGGGAGGCGCGCAGAGCACGGCGGTCGACCACGTGTCGTTCACGCTCGACCGCGGCACCACCCTCGGAATCGTCGGGGAATCGGGATCGGGCAAGAGCACCACCGCGCGGATCGCACTGGCCCTCACCTCAGCCGACGAGGGATGGGCGAAGCTGCTCGGTCAGGAGTGGACGAGCGTCACGGAGTCACGGCGCCGCCACCTGCGCAACCGGATCGCCGTGGTGTACCAAGACCCGTTGAGTTCGTTCGACCCGCGCTGGACGGTCGAGCGCATCCTCGTCGACGCCGTGGCACAAGCCGACAGGCCCACCACCGGGGCCGCCGCCCGCTCGGAACGCGCGCGCGATCTGCTGCGCCAGGTCGGGCTCTCGGAGCAGGTGCTCTCGCGGTTGCCGCTCAAGCTCTCGGGTGGGCAACGGCAACGCGTCGCGATCGCCCGCGCCCTCGCCACCGAACCCTCGATCATCGTGCTCGACGAGGCGGTGTCGGCTCTCGACGTCTCGGTGCAGGCGCAGATCCTCGACCTGCTGGTCGAGTTGCAGGACCGGATCGGGCTGAGCTACCTCTTCATCTCCCACGACCTCGGCGTGATCCACCACATGAGCGACACGGTGCTCGTGATGAAAGACGGCAGGGTCGTGGAACGGGGAACGGCCGACGACGTCTTCCTCCGGCCGCGGCATCCGTACACGCAGGAGCTCGTGCGGTCGCTGCCGACGTTGGAGGACCCCGGCGCTTCGACCGCCCGGCCGGGCGGCCCGAGCGCCGTGGACACCCTTCCCGCCGGCGCTGCGGAGGCGGCTCCCCGGTGACCGAGATCGTCGACACGATCGTCGCCGGAGGCGGCACCGCCGGCTCGGCCGCGGCCTGGCACCTCGCCCGACGCGGAGCCGAGGTGCTGCTACTGGAGGCGCACCCCGTGATCGACGAGAGCGCCGACCGCGCGTTCGAGCTCGCATACGCCGATCCGGTGTATCAGGCACTGGCGGCGGAATCGGTGGCGCTGTGGGCCGCACTCCCCTCGGCGACGACCGGTGTCGCGTCGCCACTGCTCGACCGCACCGGATCGGTGCTGCACGGCCACGCGCCACGGCTCGAGGCGGCGGGCGAGTCGCTCGCCCGGGCGCGGCTCGCGCACGAGATCCTCTCGGCAGCGGATGCGGAGTCCCGGTGGCCGGGGCTCCGGTTCGCTGGAAACGTGCTGTTCGCCCCGGAGGGCGGACGACTGCGTGAGGGTGCGGCGATCGCGGCCCTGCGTGCGGCGGCGGTGGACGACGGAGCGCGGGTGATGACCGGCACGACCGTCACACGAATCCGCATCCTGGGCGACGACCTCGCGCGGCTCGAGGTGCGCACGCCGGTCGCGGCGGGGTCGGGTGCGGCTCCGGGGTCGGGCGCCGGAGATGGTGCCGCCGCTTCCGCCGCTTCGGCCGCTTCCGGTGGCGAGACGGAGATCGGCGAGGTGCGGGAGATCGACTGCCGCCGGCTCGTGGTGACCCTCGGCCCGTCGACGGCGAAACTGCTGCGCGGACTCGTGGCCCTCCCCCGGCTCAGTTCGACGCGCGACTCCTCGATCGTGCTGCCGATCCGGTCGGGGTCCGTTCCGGCCGTTGTGCACCTGCCCGACCCCTCCGCTCCCGGACAGCGCTACTGGCGCGGGGATGCGGCCGTTCTCGGCGGCGAGGGATCGGTGGTGGTGGGCTGGCGCGATGGCGCAACGGCGAGCGCACCGTCGACGCGGTCCAACGGTCTTCCCGCACGCGAACTCGCCGCGCTGCTGCGCTATGCGCGGGAATGGCTGCCCGGCGCCGATCCCGGCCTTCCGACGCCCATCTCCCGCGTGCGCACCTCGGCGCACCACGGTGACTTCGTGATCGACCGGATCGGCCCGGTGATCGTGGGCGCCGGGTTCGGCGCAGCCGGTGCCGGACTCGCGCCGGCGATCGGGCGGCTGCTCGCCGGGCTCGCCGACGACGCCGCGGCTCCCAGCCGATTCGCCTTGCGCCCCGATCGGCGGCGAGCCTTCGATCCGTCGACCGCGCCCGGGATCGCCCGACGCGCCTGAGGTGCCGGGCGCATGGTCATCGATCGCGACGCGCGGCGGCCGAACGAGCACGCTGCAGCACCGTGTTGACCCAGACGGGCTCGTCGCCCGGCGACTCCGCGATGCGCACCATTCCCGGCCAACCCGCGTAGAACCCGTCGCCGAGGTCGCGGGCCAGCACCCCGGCGCCCTTGGCCGCGAGGGCTCCGACGAAACTGCGCAGCTCCCGCGCATCCGGTTCGGGTGCGGGCGGATCGAGCACGACCAGGTCGTCCTCCCCCACCTCGGGAAGCACCTCGAACAGTCCCCGCACGGCAAAGGCGATGTCGCGAGCGCGCAGCAGGTTCGCGAGTTCACGAAGGCCGGCCGCGTCGAATGCCACCGTGTCGCGACCGTACTCCGCCTCAGCGACGTGCGGAACCGGCTCCCCGTCCGCGTCGGAGCGGGCAGCGCCGCGCAGGTAGACGAAGCGCGCCGCTCGTGCCGCTCGAGGCATCCGCTCGACCGACTCCGCCGGCTGATCGCGCACGCGTGCGAACGCGGTCGCACTGTGACCGGCGGCGAGCTCCTGGATGCCGGCGATCACGCCGTCGACGTCGTCGCGCACGCCCTCCCACACCGCCACGACGTCGGCGTTCGGGCTGCTGAAGCCGAACCAGCCCTCGGGATGGCGTTGCAGCAGCGCGATGGCCGCCGTCCCGCCGTCCAGCAACGGAACGAAGCAGCCGCGGATCTCGTCGGGTGCGGCTGCCGCGAGGAACCCGCCGACGCGACGCCGACGCGGGCTCTCGAGATAGGGCGCCGGGATGCGCCGCGCGGGTGGGGTCACCGTTCCATCATGCCGCGCCTCCGCCGGCCCATTCGACGCCGGTCACATCGCGCGTGTAAAGAATGATTGACACGAAGTCAGATCATCTTTACTCTCGAGATGTCAGCTTTGTTTCACATCAGATCGGAGTCCGGATGTCGTTCGAAGAGAGGAACACCTGGGTGTTCCTGGTGATCGCGATCGTCGCCTACGCCTGCTACGTCACGATCGTGCTGGTGAGCGCGGGCGGCAGAGCGCTCGTCGAGGTGGACTACGGGCCCGTCATGCTCTCCACCATCGGCGGTGCGATCGTGGCCGGCATCCTCGGCACCATCGCCATCTCGGTGATCTGGCCGAAAGGCGCGGGCAAGTCCGATCAGCGCGACAAGGAGATCAGCCGCTTCGGCGATCACGTGGGCCAGGCCTTCGTGGTGATCGGCGGCGTCGTCGCCTTGCTGTTCGCGATCGTGCGGGTGGACTACTTCTGGATCGCCAACGCCGTGTACCTCGCCTTCGTGCTCTCGGCCCTGCTCGGCTCGATCGCGAAACTCGTCGCCTACCGTCGGGGGTTCCAGCCGTGGTGAAGCCCACTCGGGTCACGAACAGCATCCGTTCCCTCCGCTTCGCCCACGGCGAGATGACGCAGGCGGCCCTGGCCGACCGCATCGGAGTCACTCGCCAGACCGTGATCGCCATCGAGCAGGGTCGTTACTCCCCCTCGCTCGAGATGGCGTTCCAGATCGCCCACGCCTTCGGGGTTCCCCTCGACGACGTCTTCCACTACCCCGAACCGCACTAACCACCTGCCTCGGCAGGGAGAGGTCATCATGACGAGCAGCGACACGAACAGCAGCATCCCGTCGGCAGCGTCTGCCGCGACATCCGCCTCGCGGCGCTCGGCGGCCCCCACCACGCCCTCCACCATGCGGGCGGTCACGCAATCGCGATACGGGTCTCCGGATGCTCTCCGGGTGTCCGTCCGTCCGGTGCCGCAGCCGGGGCCCGGCGAGGTGCGTGTGCGCGTCCGTGCCGCCGGCGTCGACGCGGGCACGTGGCACCTGGTCACGGGCAAGCCCTATCTCATGCGCTTCATGGGCTTCGGGCTGCGCGGGCCGCGCTCCGGCACGCTGGGCCTCGCCTTCGCGGGCGAGGTGGAAGCGGTCGGCACCGCCGTCACCGCGTTCAGCCCGGGCGACCGGGTGTTCGGATCCGGCGGCGGTGCGTTCGCCGAGTTCGTCTGTGCTCCGCAATCGATGCTGGCCCGGATGCCTGCCGGCCTCGGTTTCGAGGCCGCAGCGACCCTTCCGGTGTCGGGGGTGACCGCCATCCAAGCGGTCCGCGATGCGGGCGAGGTGCACGCGGGTCAGAACGTGCTCGTGATCGGCGCCGGGGGCGGGGTCGGCAGCTTCGCCGTGCAGCTCGCGGTGGCGGCCGGTGCCGCCGTGACCGCGGTGTGCAGCGGATCGAAGGCGGCGTTCGTGGAGCGGTTGGGCGCGTCCGAGATCGTGGACTACACCCGCGCGGATGTCACCGCCCTCGATCGCCGCTGGGATGTCATCATCGACATCGCGGGGAACCGCCGGCTGTCGCGGCTGCGTCGCATCCTCGCCCCGCGCGGCACGCTCGTGCTGGTCGGCGGAGAGAACGGCGGACCGGTACTCGGCGGCATGGAGCGCGTGCTCGGCGCCACGCTGCTCAACGCGTTCACCCGACAGCGCCTGCGCGGCCTGGTCTCCCGCGAGAACGCGGCCGACTTCGAGGCGCTGGCCGACGCTGTGACATCGGGTGCGGTCATCCCGGCGATCGACGCGGTCCGCCCCCTGGAGCAGGTTGCGGCGGCCGTGAACCACGTCGCCGAGGGTCGAGCACGCGGCAAGGTCGTCCTGGTGCCCTCAGCCCACCCACCGACGCCGGCCTCACCGGCCCCCACGGTCGGCTTCGTCTCACCACGATGAGGTCTCCGGGCGGTCGCCGCGGAATCCCCCCGGTGCCGAAGGACGCGAGCGACCACGAAACCGTATGATCGGCCCATGGATGCCGTCGCGCCCCGCAGACGACCGGGACTCGTCACCTTCGTGGTGGTGCTGATCTACATCGCCGGCATCGCCGAGGTTCTGGTGGGCATCGGCGCCATCTTCGTGCGCTACCTGCCCGAAGCCCAGGCCGACGGCGTGGCCTTCCCGGTGACGGTGCTGGGCGCGGCGATGATCATCATCGGCCTGGCGGTCGTCTCGGTGGCGTCGGGCGTCGCGCGAGGCAGCCGCTTCGGGCGCGCTGCGATCACGATCCTGCTGCTGCTCGGGCTCGTCATCGACGTCGTCGCCCTCGTGCTCGACCCCGACAGCGGCCCCTCCGGCCTCATCGCTCAGGCGATCGCCTGTGTCATCGTCGCCCTCCCGCTGTGGATCGGACCGGGCGGCCGCTTCTTCGCCCGCCCGCGCGCCTGAGTCGCGGCACTCCCGACCCGCCACGCGCCCGATCGGCCTGCTCGCCCGCTCAGCCCTCCGTTCGATCGACCGCGGCTGCGCGCGCCGCGGTCGCGCGCACGGAATCCCGCGCCGCAACGCGCCGATGCACGAACCGCACGATCTCGATCAGCCCGATCGACCCGGCCGAGACCACCAGCACCAGCAGTGCGGTCGGCAGGGTCGGATCGACGAGCTGCAGGAAGTCCCGCACGAGGGGGATCGAGAACACCAGCACCAACCCGATCATCATCGCCCCGATCACGAACGACTTGAACCGGGTGACCGGGCGGGACAGCACCACGAGAATCCACAGCCCCACGATGGTGAGGATCAACGTCGCGCCCGTGCGGATCTCGGCTTCCGGAATCGTCCAGGCCGAGCCGGCGAGCGCATACAGCGCCAGACCGAGCGTCACCACGGCGCCGGCCGGCACCGCGAACGTCAACGACCGCCGCAGGAACCCGGGAACGTAGCGCTGCTTGTTCGGCAGCAGAGCCAGGAAGAAGGCGGGCACCCCGATCGTCAGTCCGTCGATGACCGACAGCTGCCGGGGCAAGAAGGGGAACGGCAGCATCAACGCACCGAAGACCACCGCGAGGAACGTCGCATAGGCCGTCTTGGTGAGGAACAGCATCGACACCCGCTCGATGTTCGCGATGACCTGCCGCCCCTCGGCGACCACCCGGGGCAGGTGCGAGAACTTTCCGTCGAGCAGCACCAGTCGTGCGACGGCCTTCGTGGCAGCGGCCCCCGAGTTCATGGCCACCCCGATGTCGGCCTCCTTGATGGCGAGCGCATCGTTCACACCATCGCCCGTCATCGCCACCACGTGCCCCGCCGTCTTCAGCGCGATCACGATCCGCTTCTTCTGCTCGGGCGTCACCCGCCCGAACACCACGTTCTCGTCGAGCACCCGGATCAGGTCGCCCTGGTCATCGGGCAGGTTGCGGGCATCGAACCCGGTGGGCGCGTCGAGACCCACGTCACGGGCGATCGCCGCCACGGTCTGCGGGTTGTCGCCGGAGATCACCCGCACGCTCACGCCCTGCTCGGCGAAGTAGTCGAGCGTCTCCCGAGCATCCGCACGGATGTTCTCGCGGAAGGTCAGCAGAACCACCGCCTCGGCATCGGGCGGCACCGTCTCGTCGTCGGTGGGTGAACCGTGCGCGAGCACGAGTGTGCGGCGCCCGGATGCCGCCAGCGCCGACGCGCGGGACAACAGCGCGGTGCCGCCGTGCGGAAACACCATCTCCGGCGCGCCGAGAATCCACATGCCGTCGTCGAACACGACGGCGCTCCACTTACGGTCCGACGAGAACGCCACCCGCCCCGACGGCGCTTCGGAGGGCTGCGTCGCGAACGACCCGGCGAGGCTGCGCGCCGTGGCGTTCGCGTCGTTCTGCACGCCGTACCAGCCCAATACCTGCTCCCAGCCCGAACGCGTCACGAGCGGATGCGCTCCGTCGAACACGATGTCGCCCTGCGTCAGCGTGCCCGTCTTGTCGAGGCAGATGAGGTCGACGCGGGCCAGCCCCTCGACCGCGGGCAACTCCTGCACCAGCACCTGCTGGCGGGACAGCTTCACCGCCCCCACGGCGAAGGTGATGCTCGTCATCAGCACCAGTCCGAGGGGGATCATCGCGACCACCGAGGCGATCGTCGCGACCGCGGCGTCACGCCAGGTGCCGCTCTCGATCGCGGGCCCCCAGCCGCCCTGGGCCACCATCTGCGCATTCAGCACCAGCAGGAAGATCGGACCGATGATCCAGGCCACCCAGCGCAGCACCCGGTCGATCGAGGAGCGCAGCTCGGACGCGACGAGCGAGAACCGCTTCGCCTCCTGGGCGAGCGCGTTGGCGAACGAGGCCGCGCCGACCCGCACGACCACGGCCCGCCCTTCGCCGCCCACCACGATCGATCCGGAGAGCACGTCGTCGCCCGGGCTCTTCTCCACCGGCTCGGACTCCCCGGTGAGCATCGATTCGTCGACCTGCAGGCCGAGCGACGAGAAGACCTCTCCGTCGGCCGCGATCTGGTCGCCGGCCCGCAGCACGGCCACGTCGCCTTCGACCACCGTTCCGATCACGATCTCCTGCTCCTGGCCGTCGCGCAGAACACGCGCGTGGGGCGCGTTCACCAGGGCCAGCCGGTCGAGCGCCCGCTTCGCCCGGTATTCCTGCACGGTGCCGATGACGGCATTGGCGAGCGCGCTCACCCCGAACAGCGCGTCTTGCCAACGGCCGATCACGAGCAGCACGAGGAAGCAGGCCACCACGATGCCGTTGAAGAGCGTGAGCACGTTGGCCCGCACGATGCTCCAGATGCTGCGGCTGCTGTCGGGCACGAAGGCATTGGTGCGCCCCTCTGCGGTGCGGGAGGCGACTTCGGCGGCGGTCAGTCCGGCGGCCGGCGCGACGGTGTCGGCAGGGCTCACGAGCGGCCCTGACGTGCCACGAGTTCCCCCACCACCCGGCCGACGAGCGGATAGGGAACGGGTTTGCGCAACGAGAACGTGAGCGTGCCCTTGGCGCCGCGATACGGCGTGAGTTCGGCCTCGAGCGCATCGTCCAACGCCGGGACGGCGTAAAGAGCGACATGGGTCTTCCACCCTGCGAAGTACACCAGCGTTCGGTCGCCGAGCGTGAGTGTGGGCATGTGGTAGCTCACGCCCTCGCGGGCGCCGGGCGCCGCCGCCCGGATCGTCTGACGCAGTTCCGAGAGCACGAGCTGCACCTCATCCGGGAAGGAATCGATGTAGTCGTCGACCGACGCGAACCGTTGCTCCACCATCAGAGACCCTGCACCAATCCCCCGTCGATCGTGATGTTCGCACCCGTGAGGTTGGCGGCCCGGTCGCCGGCGAGGAACACCACGAGGTCGGCCACCTCCTCCGGATGCGTGAATCGTTGGGTCGCCGAGCCCGCGACCGCCGCGCTCGCCACCTCGGCGGGTGCGAGCCCGCTGGCCCGCGACACCGTCTCGGCGACACCCCCTCCACCGAGCCACAGATCGGTCTCGACCGGACCGGGGCTCACGCAGTTGACGCGGATGCCCCGGCCGCCGTACTCCTTCGAGAGCGACTTCATCACATTCAGCAACCCGGCCTTGCCCGCGCCGTAGTCGATCACGGCCGGGTCGGGGAGCAGCGCGTTCACCGAGGCGATGGTGACGATGGTGCCGCGGCCGGCCTCGAGCATGCCCGGCAGCACCGCCCGCGTCGTGCGCACGGCAGCCAGGAGATTGAGCGTCAGCGAATTCTGCCACTGCTCGTCGGTGACCGAGAGGAAGCCATCGACGCGCGTGGTGGCCGCTCCGACATTGTTGACCAGGATGTCGACCCCGCCAGCGGCCGACACCAACGCCGCGGGCGCGTCGGCTGAGGACAGATCGGCCGCCACGAACCGCGCGGCGCCCCCGGCGACCAGTGCGTCGAGCTCGGCGGACGACGATCGCGCCGCCGCCACCACGACGGCGCCGGCATCGACGAGACCTCGGGCGATCGCCAACCCGATGCCCTTGCTCGCCCCCGTGACGAGAGCGGTCTTGCCCTCCAATTCGCGCATCCGAACTCCCCTTCTCCGTTTCCGACCGTGCAGGTTGGCTCTGAAGCTATCGGAGGCGCCGCCGTCGTGCCAGAGCCGGCCGGGAATGTGCACGACTCGAGGAATTGCACAGGTCGGTGCTGCAGGGGATGCTTGGTGCATGACTAGCGACACCGCGATCAGGCCCGAGGTCCCGCCGTCCGGAACGGGCTGCGTCGAATGCACCGAGAGCAGCGGCTGGTGGTTCCACCTCCGTCGCTGCGCCCAATGCGGTCACATCGGCTGCTGCGACTCCTCGGTCAGTCAGCACGCGCGACGGCACGCGGAAGAGACCGGACATCCGGTCATCCAGTCGTTCGAACCAGGAGAAGACTGGTTCTGGGACTACGAGACCGCCGACTACGCGGAGGGGCCGCAGCTGGCTGCCCCCGATTCGCACCCCGCGAGCCAGCCCGCGCCCGGTCCCGACGGCGCCGTGCCGCCCGACTGGCGCGACCGGCTCAACTGACCGCCGCGGCCGGGCAGCCTGCGAGGATCCCGCGAAGACCACGCGTCGCCCGAAGGGACGGGATCAGACGCCGGGCTCGTCGAAGTAGGACACGTTGACCTCGTTGCGTTCGCGGGCCGCTGCGGCGCGCTCCTGACGCAGCCGCTCGGAGCGCTCCTGCCGCTCCCGCAGCGCCTCCGGGTCGACCTCGACCTTGCGCACCGTGAGGGATCCCCGGGTGGCGGGGCTGGACCGCTTGGCACCCGACCCGCCCGACGAGCGCGTCGTCGACGAACCGGATGACGGCCGGCCGGCGGAACGGGTCGCGGCCGCCGCGCGCGCCGCCGAGACCACGGGCGCCTGCCCGCTGCCCGAGCAGCGCTGGCCCGTCTTGTCTTCGTGCTGGATGAGGGTCTGCGACACCAACCCCACGGCGACCGATTTTCCACAGACCGGGCATTTCGTTCCTGCACTGCTGGCCATGGTGGCTTTCGACCCTTTCGATCGGCTGATTGCGACATCCCCCGAGACTCGATTTTCGCACGGATCGGATGCACCCCGCACCGCCGCCCTCAGCTCTCACCCGACGGCAACCGAGGATTCACCGAATCGCCGCACAAACATGCAGTCTCGCAACATTGCATGACCGCATGTTTGCACTTGCGCAATTATGCAGAACGCGCAATAATTACGGAGTGACATCGACCCCCTCCGGTCTTCGCGACCGCAAGCGTCAAGAGACCCGTGCCCGCATCGAGCGCGCGGCCGCCGAACTCGTGCTCGCCCACGGCCTGCCCGGTGTGACCGTCGACGCGATCAGCGAGGCCGCCGAGATCTCGCCGCGCACCTTCTTCAACTACTTCGAGAGCAAAGAGGATGCGATCGTCGGCCTGCACGGGCTCGACGAGACCACCGAGACCATCGCCACCCACCTCGCCCGCGAGGAGCAGCAGAACGATCTGGTCGGCTCGACCGTCCGGCTGCTGTTCGAGGTGTGGGGCACGGCACTCCCCGACTCGTCGCTGAAGGAGATCCGCATGGAGATCCTCCGCCGCAACCCGGAACTGCTCGAGCGCCACATGGCCCAGATGGGCCGGATGATGCAACAGCTCTCCGCGGCGGTGCGCACCCTGGCCGGTGAATCCTCCGCCGACGAAACCACGACCCCCACAGACTCCCGCCCCAGCTCCCCGTCCTGGTCCGAACCCGTCCTCGCCCTCTGCGGCGCGGCGGTGCGCCTCACGGTGAAGGACTGGATCGCCGGCGGCAGCACCGAATCATCCGACGTACTCGAGTCGCGAGCCATCGCACTCGTCAGAGAGGCAATCGAAAGACTCCGATGACCCAGACACTCCCCGCGCCGGCGACCGCCGGCACCGCCGAAAGCGCACCCGGCGCCGCGCGACGCACCATCCTCCTCGTCTTCGCCGGACTCATGGTGACGATGCTGCTCGCCTCCCTCGACCAGACCATCTTCAGCACCGCGCTGCCCACCATCGTGGGCGAGCTCGACGGCGTCGACCACATGCTCTGGGTCACCACTGCCTACATCCTGGCCTCCACGATCATGCTTCCCGTCTACGGCAAGCTCGGCGACCTGATCGGCCGCAAGGGCCTGTTCATCGGAGCGATCGCCCTCTTCATGCTGGGTTCCGTCATCGGCGGCATGGCACAGGACATGACCTGGCTCATCGCCGGCCGCGCCGTGCAGGGCCTCGGTGGCGGCGGACTGATGATCCTCTCCCAGGCGATCATCGCCGACGTCGTGCCCGCCCGCGAGCGCGGCAAGTACATGGGCATCATGGGCGGCGTGTTCGCCCTGTCGAGCGTCGCCGGCCCCCTGCTCGGCGGCTGGTTCACCGAGAGCATCGGCTGGCGGTGGGCGTTCTGGATGAACATCCCGCTCGGCATCCTGGCCATCGCCTCGGCGGTGCTGTTCCTGCGCCTCCCCCGGCACGCGCAACGCCGCCCGCGACTCGATTTCGCCGGCATGGGCCTGCTCGCCATCGCGTCGACCTGCCTCGTGCTCGTCACCACCTGGGGCGGCACCACCTACGACTGGAACTCCCCCGTCATCCTGGGCCTCATCGTGGGCACCGTCGTGGCCGGAGTGCTCTTCGTGATGGTGGAGCGCCGCGCGGCGGAACCCATCATGCCGCTGCATCTGTTCCAGGACCGCAACTTCAACCTCACCACGATCGCCGGTCTCATCATCGGCATCGCGATGTTCGGAGCGCTCGCCTACCTGCCCACCTATCTGCAGATGGTCACCGGCGTGAACGCGACGAACGCAGGACTACTGATGATCCCGCTGATGGCCGCTCTGCTGGTCACCTCGATCGTCTCCGGCCAACTCGTGAGCCGCACCGGTCGCTACAAGTGGCTGCCGATCACCGGCACGGCGATCGTCGCGGTGGCCCTGGTGCTGCTGTCGACGATGACCCCGACGCTGCCGATCTGGATCCTCTGCTCCTATCTGGCCGTCATGGGCCTGGGGCTCGGCATGAGCATGCAGATCCTCATACTGATCGTGCAGAACGCCTTCCCGGTCAGCCAGGTCGGCACGGCCACCGCCTCGAACAACTACTTCCGTCAGATCGGCGCCTCCCTCGGCTCCGCGATCGTCGGCAGCCTGTTCGTGTCGCGGCTCACCGCGCTGCTGGCCGAGCGGATGCCGGCATCCGGCGGTGCGACGGCCGGCGACAGCAACTCCTTCACCCCAGCCATGGTGAACGGATTGCCGGATGCCGTGCGCTCCATCATCGTGGGCGCCTACAACGACGCCCTGACCCCCGTGTTCCTCTACATGGTGCCGCTGGTGCTGGTGGCGGTGGTGCTGCTCGTCTTCGTGAAGGAGAAGCCGCTGGCCACCACGATCGAGCGCGACATCGTGCCCGAGACCCTCGAGATCGACGGGGCCACCCGCACGAACCTCGAACCGGCCGCCCGATAGCCCCTCGGAATAGTGCTGACCCGCGGTACGTTGGTCAGCACTATGCCGTTGTCAGGAGAATACGAAGCCGGAACGTCGGACTGGGCGCGCAAGCAACTCGAGACCTATGAGGGCTCGGGCGGCACGAAAGGCACCACGCTCCGGGGTATGCCCGTCATCATCCTCACCTCCGTGGGGGCGAAGAGCGGCAAGCTGCGCAAGAATCCGCTGATGCGGGTCGAGCACGACGGGGAGTACGCGGTCGTCGCCTCCCTGGGCGGCGCTCCGAAGCATCCGGTCTGGTATTACAACCTGGTGGCGAACCCGCACGTCGAACTGCAGGACGGCCCGGTCAAACGCGACTACCTGGCCCGCGAGGTCACCGGCGCCGAGAAGGCGGTCTGGTGGGAGCGCGCGGTGCAGGCCTACCCCGACTACGCGAACTACCAGACGAAGACGGATCGGCAGATCCCCGTCTTCGTGCTCAGCCCGATCGACGTCGACTGAGTCGAGGCGGGCGGGCGGCGAGGCGGCCGGGGTCGACCCCTGGCCCTGTCGCCCGCTCTCAGGCCTCGCCGAACCCGGTCTCGATCAGGTCGGCCAGCGCATCGACGGCTTCCCGCGCCTCCGGATCGGCACTCGCCACCTCTACGGTCGACCCTTTGACCAGGCCCATCGACATGATGCCGAGCAGGCTCTTCGCGTCTTTGCCGTTCACGGTCACCTTCACGGGAAAGGTGTTGGCGAGCTTCACGAATTCGGCGGCGGGCCGCGCGTGCAGTCCGTCTTTGTTGACGATCGTCACCGTGCGCGACAGGGTTCCGGATGCGCCGCCCGGCTCCCCGGAGGCCGTCACGGTCGCCGGGGCACCCGCCTCCGCCGCATCCGGCGCCGAGGCGGCATCCGCCGTCTCGTTCGCCGACTCCGCGGCCGCGACGACGCCCGCCAGATCGGCGCCCGTCTCAGCGGCCACCGCAGCGGCGACACCACCCTCGACGAGTGGAGCCGACGCGATCCGCACCCGCGCGCGAACCTCGTCGTCGAGGAAGTCGAGCGCGGTCTCGGCCGTGAGAATCGCCGACCCCAGATCGCAGAGCACCACGACGCCGGAACCCGAATCGGCGTCGGCGATCGCCGCGGTCACCTTCTCGAAGCTCGTGCCGATGCCGCCCTCGTCGGTGCCACCGGCCGCGACCAGGGTCGCACCCTCGGCCATCTGACGCGCGAGCTGCACCAGCCCCTCGGCGATCAGGGAGCTGTGCGAGACGAAGACGACTCCCACGCGGCCGGGCGTGCCCGGCACCTCAGGCGCCCTTCGCGGCGTCGGCCGCCGCACGGAGCAGGAGCGACGACGACTGCGCTCCGGGGTCGCGGTGCCCGATGGCCCGTTCGCCGAGGTAACTCGCCCGCCCCTTGCGGGCCACCAGCGGTTCGGTGGCCACGGCACCCGCCTCGGCGGCGGTCGCGGCGGCATCCAGGATCTCCGCCTCCGTCTTGCCCGCTGCCAGCGCGGCGGCCGCGGCGTCCACCGCGGGAGTCCAGGCGTCGATCATCGTCTTGTCGCCGGACTCGGCCTTGCCGCGGAGCACGATGCCGTCGCGCGCCGCCGTGAGCAGGGCCACGACGGCCGCTCCGTCGAGCTCCTTCTCGGCGCCCGCGGCACCGGCGGCCTTGAGGTAGGCGGTGCCCAGCAGCGGACCGGAGGCGCCGCCGACCGTCGAGATCAACGTCGTCGCCACCAGCTTGAGGGCATCACCCGGAGTGGCATCCGGCGGCAGGTCGTCGAGCTTGGCCATGACCGCGGTGTACCCCCGGTCGAGGTTCTCGCCGTGGTCGCCGTCACCGATCGCTCGATCGAGGTTGATCAGTTCGACACGGTGCTCCGCGACGACCCGTGCGCTCTCCCTGATCCAGTCCGTCGTCCAGGTGATGCCCAAACTCATTCGTCTACCTTCCCCAGCGCAAGGCTGCCGTCTGTACGGGTGCGTCGTAGAGCTCCGTGAGCTCGTCGTCGAGCTTCAGCACGCTGATCGAGGTGCCCTGCATCTCGAGCGAGGTCACGAAGTTGCCCACCAGTGAGCGTGTCACCTCGATGCCCTTGTCGGCGAGCACCTGGGCGGCGTGCCGGTAGACGATGTAGAGCTCGACCTGCGGGGTGCCTCCCATCCCGTTCACCATGAGCGCGACCTTGTCCCCGGATGCGAAAGGCAGGTCTTCGAGGATCGGCCCGAGCAACCGGTCGACGATCTTGTCGGCAGGCTCGAGCTTGATCCGTTCGCGGCCGGGTTCGCCGTGGATGCCGATGCCGATCTCGATCTCGTCGTCGGCCAGCTCGAAGCTCGGCTCGCCCGCGTGCGGCACGACGCAGGGGGTCAGGGCGACGCCCATCGTGCGCACGTTCGCGTTCACCTTCTCGGCGACGTCGGCCACCGCGGCCAGGTCGTCTCCGCGCTCGGCGGCGGCTCCGGCGATCTTCTCGACGAAGACCGTGCCCGCCACGCCGCGACGGCCCGCGGTGTAGAGCGAGTCCTTCACGGCGACGTCGTCGTCGACGATCACCGTGCGCACCTCGATGCCGTCGGCTCCGGCGAGATCGGCGGCGGTCTCGAAGTTCAGCACGTCGCCGGTGTAGTTCTTCACGATGTGGAGCACGCCCGCTCCCCCGTCGACCGCCTTGGTGGCGGCGAGGATCGGGTCGGGTGTAGGCGAGGTGAACACGGCGCCGGGAACCGCGGCATCCAGCATCCCGTAGCCGACGAAGCCACCGTGCAACGGTTCGTGGCCACTGCCACCGCCGCTGACGAGGCCCACCTTGCCCGACACGGGGGCGTCTTTGCGGGCGATGAAGATCGGGTCGTGCGAGACGGTGACCAGGTCACCGTGCGCTGCTTCGAATCCGGCGACCGCCTCTTCGACGACGTTCTTCGGATCGTTGATGAGCTTCTTCATTGAAAAATCCCTTCGATCGGACGTTCGTCGCCCGCGACGGGAGCCCGAACCGGGCCATCCGGTGCAAATCTACGCCGTTCGCCGCGCGCTCCGGTAGACCCCGCCACGCCACGCCCGGGGTCTTAGGGGATATACCTGGCAAGTTCCTGGGGATATCGTTGGGGCAAACCCGATCACCCCGGGGGTCACAGTGGGTGACCGAACAGTGCGAAGGAAGGTCATCGTGGACAATCTTGGTATCGATTTCGTCTCGGAGCTGGTGGGCACAGCCCTACTGGTCCTCCTCGGCACCGGCGTGGTCGCCAACGTCGCTCTCATCAGGACGAAAGGCTTCAACGGCGGTTTCCTGATGGTCACCATCGGGTGGGGCCTCGCGGTCTTCTCCGGTGTCATCGTCGCCTACGCGTCAGGGGCCCACCTCAACCCGGCGGTCACCCTCGGGCTCGTCGCCAACGGCGCGACCACCTTCGGATCGGAAGCGACCCAGGTCGACGTCAACTTCCTCTCGGTCATCACCTACATCGGCGCGCAGATGATCGGTGCCATCATCGGTGCGGTCGTCGTCTGGCTGGCGTACAAGCAGCACTTCGACGAGGAGCCCGAGCCGGCGGCCAAGCTCGGCGTGTTCTCGACGGGGCCTGCCATCCGCTCCTACGCCTGGAACCTCGTCACCGAGATCATCGGCACCTTCGTGCTGGTGTTCGTGGTTATCGCGTTCGGCGGCGGGCGCCAGGGCGACGGCGGCCTGGCGGCCCTCGGCGCACTGCCGGTGGCGCTCCTCGTGATCGCGATCGGCGCCTCGCTCGGTGGCCCGACCGGTTACGCGATCAACCCGGCCCGTGACCTCGGGCCTCGCATCGCGCACGCGTTCCTGCCCATCCGGGGCAAGGGAACCTCCGACTGGTCGTACTCCTGGGTTCCGGTCGTGGGTCCGATCATCGGCGGACTGATCGCCGGATGGGCGGCGCTCTGGTTGCTCCCGATCCTCACCTAGCACCCAGCGGGCCGGTCCACAGTGAAGTAGACCGGCCCGCTTTTTTGTGCGCTCACGCCGCACGGCCGTCCCGCTACGAAGGAGTGTCATGACGGACTACATCATCGCGATCGACCAGGGAACCACCAGCACCCGGGCGATCGTGTTCGACCACGCGGGGTCGATCGTGAGTCAGGGGCAGCTCGAGCACAAGCAGATCTTCCCGAAGGCCGGATGGGTCGAACACGACCCCAAGGAGATCTGGGACAACACGCGCGAAGTCATCGGACAGGCTCTCTCGCGGGCCAACATCACGCGGCACAACGTGAGGGCTGTCGGCATCACCAACCAGCGCGAGACCACGGTGGTGTGGGACAAGAACACCGGTGAGCCGGTCTACAACGCCATCGTCTGGCAGGACACCCGCACGCAGGACATCGTCGACCGCCTGGCCGCCGACGGCGGTGTCGAGCGATTCAAGGACATCGTCGGCCTCCCCCTGTCGACGTACTTCGCCGGCACCAAGATCGTCTGGATCCTCGAGAACGTCGAGGGCGCGCGCGAGAAGGCGGAGGCGGGCGAGCTGCTGTTCGGCACCACCGACTCCTGGGTCACCTGGAACCTCACCGGCGGCGTCGACGGCGGAGTGCACATCACCGATGTCACGAACGCCTCGCGCACCCTGTTCATGGACCTGACGACGCTGACCTGGCGCGACGACATCCTCGAGGTGTTCGGGGTTCCGAAGTCGATGCTGCCGGAGATCAAGTCGTCCTCCGAGGTCTACGGCACCGTGCACACCTCGTCGCTGCTGCGCGAGGTGCCGGTCGCCGGCATCCTCGGCGACCAGCAGGCCGCCACCTTCGGCCAGGCCGCGTTCGACGCGGGAGAGTCGAAGAACACCTACGGCACCGGCAACTTCCTCATCTTCAACACGGGCACCGAGATCGTGCACTCGAAGAACGGATTGCTCACCACGCTCGGCTACCGGCTCGGGGACGACGTGCCGCACTACGCGCTGGAGGGCTCCATCGCGGTCACCGGATCGCTGGTGCAGTGGCTGCGCGACAACCTGGGGCTCATCGCGAGTGCGCCCGAGATCGAGGAGCTCGCGGCATCCGTCGACGACAACGGCGGCGCCTACTTCGTGCCCGCGTTCTCAGGTCTCTTCGCGCCCTACTGGCGATCGGACGCGCGGGGTGCGCTCGTCGGCCTCACCCGCTTCGTGAACAAGGGCCACATCGCCCCGGCCGCTCTCGAGGCCACCGCCTTCCAGACCAAGGAGGTGCTGGATGCGGTCGATGCCGACTCGGGCGTGCCGCTGACGGAGCTGAAGGTCGACGGCGGGATGATCGCGAACAACCTCCTCATGCAGTTCCAGGCCGACATCCTCGGTGTGCCCGTGGTGCGCCCGGTCGTCGCGGAGACCACGGCGCTCGGCGCCGCGTATGCGGCCGGCCTCGCGGTGGGCTTCTGGGCCAATCTCGACGAGCTGCGCGCCAACTGGCAGGAAGACAGCCGTTGGGAGCCGAAGATGGATGAAGCGGAGCGGGCCCGCCTCTACCGCAACTGGAAGAAGGCCGTCACGAAGACCTTCGACTGGGTCGACGGGGATGTGAACTGATACCGCAACGTCGAATGACAGGGCCCGCAGCCCGCTGAACCGCCCAGAGACATCGGGACGAGACGGCAAGCTGCGGGCCTTTCTCGACGACCCAGGGTGAGCGCGAGGCCGCGTCAGCGACCTCACGCGAACATGTCGCCTCGCGCCGCAGAAGCGGCGGCGCGAGCAATAAGGGCCCGCCCTGCCGAAGGCCGGGCGAGCCCGGAAGGGGCGGATCGGTACCCCACAACGACTAGCGCCTATTCGTCGCGTCGATCCAGGCGGCGAGCTTCTTCGCGGCCGCACCCGAGTCGATCGCGGCTGACGCGATCGCCATCTTCTCGGTGAGCCGTTCCACGATGCCGCGGTCGACCTCGGAGGGGTCGGAGACCAGCTCGAAGGCCACGAGCCCGGCGGCCGCGTTCAGCACCACCATGTCGCGCACCGGGCCCTGTTCGCCGTTCATCACCCGCCGCACGACGTCGGCGTTGTGCGCCGCGTCGCCGCCCTGGAGGTCTTCGATCGAGGCGCGGGGAATGCCGAGATCACGAGGGTTGAGGTCGTGCTCCTTCACCGAACCGCGCGACACCTCCCAGATGTGGCTGTGCCCCGTGGTCGTCAGCTCGTCGAGCCCGTCGTCGCCACGGAACACCAGCGCGGTGGCGCCACGCGTCTGGAACACACCCACGATCAGGGGCACCCGGTCCAGGTGCGCCACGCCGACCGCGGAGGCTTCTGCGCGAGCCGGGTTGCAGAGCGGGCCGAGGAAATTGAAGACGGTGGGCACGCCGAGATCCGCCCGCACCACACCTGCGTTCTTGAAGCCGGGGTGGAATTTCGAGGCGAAGGCGAACGAGATCCCGGTCTCCAGGAACACCTCGGCGACGCGCGCCGGTTCGAGGTCGATGTCGAGCCCGAGGGCCCGCAGCACGTCCGACGACCCCGAGAGCGAGCTCGCGGCCTTGTTGCCGTGCTTGATCACCGGCACTCCGCTCGCCGAGGCCACGATCGACGCCATCGTCGACACGTTCACGGTGCCGAAGCTGTCGCCGCCGGTGCCCACGATGTCGAGCGCGAACGGGTCGATCTCGAGCGGCAGCGAGTGCTCGAGGATGGCGTCGCGAAAGCCCACGATCTCGTCGACGGTCTCGCCCTTGGCCCGCAACGCCACCAGGAATCCGGCCAACTGAGCCTCGGTGACGTCGCCCTCCATGACCTTGTTCATCGACCAGGTCGCCTCGGAGATCGACAGATCCTCACCGGCGAGGAGGTGAGCGATCATTCCGGGCCAGGATTGCGTGTTCGCCATACCAGCGATCTTATGGGGCGCCGCTCGGCGAACACCGACGTGTATCCCTGCCGGGACACGCCGACAACCTCGCGCCCTAGTCCCCCAAATGCAAAATCACCTGACGATTTCGGACATAATGGACCTGTGACGAGCAGCTCATTGACCCATTCTCAGAGTGCCCCCATGGTCCAGCGCCCCAACATCGTGGCGGTGGGTACCATCGTGTGGCTGGGCAGCGAGGTCATGTTCTTCGCCGGCCTCTTCGCGATCTACTTCACGCTGCGGTCGACGAACCCCGGCGCCTGGGCCGAGCAGGCCAACACGCTGAACGTTCCGTTCGCGCTCGTCAACACGATCATCCTGGTCATCTCATCGTTCTGGTGCCAGTTCGCGGTGTTCGCCGCCGAGCGCGGGCAGACCAAGCGCACGAGCTGGAAGCCGGTCGACTGGGGAATCACCGAGTGGATGTTCCTCGCCTACGCCTTCGGCGCCATCTTCGTCAGCGGCCAGGTGCTCGAGTACGCGACCCTCGTCTCCGAGGGCATCACGATCGACGGCAGCGCCTACGGTTCGGCCTTCTACCTCACCACCGGTTTCCACGCCCTGCACGTAACCGGCGGCCTCATCGCGATGCTCCTCATGCTGGGGCGTGTCTTCGCGGTCAAGAACTTCGGTCACAAAGAGGCGACGAGCATCATCGTGGTCTCCTATTACTGGCACTTCGTCGACGTGGTCTGGATCGGCCTGTTCCTCGTGATCTACGTGCTGAAGTAGCGCCTCCGTCATGTTCCACCGACGTCGCCCCGAACAGAGAGTAGAGAGAATGGCCCGCACGAGCAGGAAAGCGAACAGACGCCACCCGCTGGCGACTGTACTGCTGATTGCTATCGGCCTGGTCGTCACGGGTGGTGGGTACGCGCTCCTCAGCAGCACGACCACCGCCACCGCTGACACGAGCGCCACCAGCCAGGAGACGATCGAGGAGGGCCAGAAGCTCTTCGCCGCCAACTGCGCCACCTGCCACGGCATGAGCCTCGAAGGCACCGCCGACGGGCCGAGCCTCATCGGCGTCGGCGCGGCGGCCGTCAACTTCCAGGTGGGAACGGGGCGGATGCCCATGGCCATGCAGGGGCCGCAGGCCATGCAGAAGCCGCCGCAGTTCACCGACGAGCAGACCGCAGCTCTCGCGGCCTATGTCGCCTCCATCTCCCCCGGCCCGGCCATCCCCGACCCGAGCCTCCTGCAGGGCGACGGCGACGCCACGAACGGCGGCGAGCTGTTCCGCATCAACTGCGCCATGTGCCACAACGTGCACGGAGCGGGCGGCGCTCTCACCGAGGGCAAGTTCGCGCCCGAGCTCACGGGTGTCGCGGCGACGCACATCTACGAGGCCATGCTCACCGGCCCGCAGAACATGCCCGTCTTCAACGACGACAACCTGACGCCCGAAGACAAGCGCGACATCATCACCTACCTGAAGTACCTCGAGAACAACCCGTCTCCGGGCGGCGTCGAGCTCGGGTCGCTCGGGCCGGTCGCCGAAGGCCTGTTCGCGTGGATCTTCGGACTCGGCGCGATCATCGGCCTGATGGTCTGGCTCACCGCGAAGTCGAACTAGCCGCCCGGATCTCGTGAACACCGGCACAGCACACACCAGCACAGCTCGAAAGGGACAACAATGGCACATGACGAGGTGAGCGGGGCAGAGACCCCCGCTTCCGATTCGTCGGCCGTCGAGACGAGTCGAACGGCATCGACCAGCACCGCGGTCATTGCGTCCGACGTCGCAAACCCTGGCGAGCCCGCCCACCGCCAGCGCGTCACCGACACCGACCCCCAGGCCGCGAAGCGTGCTCAGCGGTCGGTCTACACGCTCTTCTACCTCTCGATCGCGGGCAGCGTCTTCGCGGTCGCCGCCTACATGGCCTTCCCCATCGAGAACGACGACGTCGGATCCGTCCGGTTGAACACGCTCTTCATGGGCATCGGCATCGCGCTGGCCCTGTTCGGGATCGGTCTCGGAGCCGTGCACTGGGCCAAGGCCATCATGTACGACAAAGAAGGCATCGACATCCGTCACCCCGTTCGGGGAACCGACGAGACGCGCGCCCGCGCGGTCGAGATCTTCCACGAGGCCGACCAGGAGTCGGGCTTCGGGCGTCGCACCCTCATCCGCAACAGCCTGATCGGTGCGCTGATCGCGTTCCCGCTGCCCGGCCTCGTGCTGTTCCGCGGTCTCGCCCCGCAGAGCGAAGACCCGGCGATGCTGCTCAGCCACACGATGTGGAAGAAGGGTGCGCGCCTCACGCTCGACCCCTCGGGCATTCCGGTGAAGGCGTCCGACGTCACCATCGGCTCGGTGTTCCACATCATCCCGGAGGGTCTCAACGAGGCCCCCGATCGTCTGGAGCAGAAGGCCAAAGCAGCCGTGCTGCTCATGCGCCTCAACCCCGACGACCTCAACATCAGCCCCGGGCGTGAAAGCTGGTCGTACGACGGAATCGTCGCGTACTCGAAGATCTGCACGCACGTCGGCTGCCCCGTCGCCCTCTACGAGCAGCAGACGCACCACCTGCTCTGCCCGTGCCACCAGTCGACCTTCGACGTGGTGAACGAGTGCCAGGTGATCTTCGGCCCGGCCAAGCGCCCGCTGCCGCAGCTGCCGATCGAGGTCGACTCCGAGGGCTACCTGGTTGCTCAGAGCGACTTCAACGAGCCCGTCGGTCCGAGTTTCTGGGAGCGTTCATGACCACGATAGAAAGATCGGATGCCCCGGCCGAGGTCGCGGCTCCGGCTCCGGCTCCCGCCAAGAGCGGCGGCTTCACGGCGGCGGCAGCGAACTACATCGACGAGCGCACCAGCATCTCGGGCGTCGTCAAGGAGTTCGGCCGCAAGATCTTCCCCGACCACTGGTCGTTCATGCTCGGCGAGGTGGCGCTCTACAGCTTCGTCATCATCATCCTGTCCGGAACCTTCCTGACCTTCTTCTTCCAGGCCTCGATGGCCGAGGTGACCTACAACGGCTCCTGGGCGCCGCTGAAGGGCATGGAGATGTCGGCGGCGATGGATTCGGCGCTGAAGATCTCGTTCGACATCCGCGGTGGTCTGCTGGTTCGCCAGATCCACCACTGGGCGGCCCTGCTGTTCATCGCCGCCATCGGCATCCACATGCTGCGCGTCTACTTCACGGGTGCGTTCCGCAAGCCGCGTGAGCTCAACTGGGTCATCGGCTTCACGCTGTTCGTGCTGGCGATGGCCGAAGGCTTCACCGGCTACTCGCTCCCCGACGACCTGCTCTCGGGCAACGGTCTTCGCATCATCGACGGCCTGATCAAGGGCATCCCCTTCGTCGGCACCTGGATCTCGTTCCTGCTGTTCGGCGGGGAGTTCCCGGGCACGGCGATCATCGGGCGTTTGTACACCCTGCACATCCTCTTGCTGCCGGCGTTGGTGGTCGCGTTCATCGCGCTCCACCTGGTCTTCGTCGTGGTGCACAAGCACACGCAGTTCGCCGGTGGCGGTCGCACACAGAAGAACGTGATCGGCTACCCGATCCTCCCGGTGTACGCCGCGAAGGCCGGCGGGTTCTTCTTCCTGGTGTTCGGTGTCGTCGCGCTGATGGCCGCGTTCTTCACGATCAACCCGATCTGGAACTACGGTCCTTACGACCCATCGCCGGTCTCGGCGGGTACGCAACCCGACTGGTACATCGGATTCGCCGACGGTGCGCTCCGATTGATCCCGCCGGGCTGGGAGTTCGTCTGGCTCGACCACACCTGGTCGTTCAACATCATCGTGCCCGTTCTGGCGCTGCTGGTGCTGCTCGGATTGGTGGCCGTCTATCCGTTCATCGAAGGCTGGGTGACGGGCGACAAGCGCGAGCACCACATCCTCGACCGCCCGCGCAATGCTCCGACCCGCACGGGTATCGGTGCGGCCGGTGTCACCTTCTACGCCGGCCTCTGGGCCGCGGCGAGTTCCGACATCATCGCGACGCATTTCCAGCTCTCGCTGGAGAGCGTGACGCATGCCATCCAGGCCTGGGTCATCCTCGGGCCGTTCCTGGCCTACTTCGTCGCGAAGCGCGTCTGCATCGGTCTGATGAAGAAGGATCGCGAGATCGTGCTGCACGGCTATGAGTCCGGCCGTATCGTGCGTCTGCCCGGTGGCGAGTACATCGAGGTGCACGAGCAGGTCGATGACTACGAGCGCTGGAAGCTGGTCGACTACGAGGTCTACGAGCCGCTGATGCTGCGCCCCAACAGCCAGGGCAAGATCACGGGCAGCGCGCGCCTGCGGGTGCGTCTCTCGAAGTGGTTCTTCGAGGACCGCATCGCGCCGGCCTCCCGCACGGAGCTCGAAGCCGGTCACGGCCACGGCGCTGCAGCGCACGACGAGATCGAGGGCCCCGGCCACCACTAGGCTCCCCTCCCCCGCCCCAGGGCCCGGCATCGCATACCTTGCGGTGCCGGGCCCTTCGTCGTTGCCGCCTTCGACGCATCGATCACGTCGGGGTGCCCTTGAGAGCCTCGCTGCCGATGACAGCGTCCGCCACAGGCGCCGCTGGTCGACAGAGCCGGCGGAGAGAACTACTGAACTCGTCGGAATAGGGCACCCGTGCGGCCCGTCAACGGCGAGGCCACCGCGCTGACCGCTGATGAGAAGGTTCTCCTCATGTCACGTGGCGTCACCAACGGCACCGTCTTCGGCGGTGAAGACACCCTTTCCGCGGCAGTGTCCCCCGACGTCAAGACGGTGACCGGCGCACGCGCACCGACTGCTTCGACCGCCTCTTCGTCTCGGCCCACATCACCGCCGCGAACGGCACGGCGCCCGAGGTCGCGGCGGCGCTGGCCGGTGGTCGGGAGGCCACGAGTGGTCGACGGACGATCGGGGAGGCCGCTGCGGCCTCCCGAGGTGTCAACGGCGCCCCGCGTGGTGCGGCCTCGACCGAGGGAGCACAAACGAAAGGACCCGCGCTCTCGAGGAGCGCGGGTCCGATCGGGCAAGCCGAGGAGTCAGGCGGTTGTCGTCGCGGAGCCTAGCGGGCGAAGTAGCCGCGGTAGTACTCGAAGACCCAGCCGACGATCGCGACGAGCAGCAAGGCCCCCGCGATGAACGAGATCCAGAAGCCGACCGCGAGGCCGAGCACCATCAGCGCACCGCCACCGGCGAGGATGATCGGCCACCAGCTCCACGGGCTGTAGAAGCCCATCTCAGGGTCGCCGTCGTCGATGTTCGAGTCGAGCAGGTCTTCCGGCAGCTCCGCGCCCTGGGCCTTGTGCACACGGCCCAGGTAGAAGGCCAGGAACGCCGCCAGGATGGCCGAGAGGCCGATGGCCACGGTGCCGACGGGCTCCAGCTGACCTTCGTACCAGATCAGCGACCAGCCCGTGTAGACCGCGTCGGCCAACAGCATGAAGATGGCCAGGATCCAGAAGAGATTGGTATTGGCTCTCATGCCTTACTTCACCTTGCTTTGCGAGAGGTCGTACGTGGGAGCATCCGGGGCGTCTTTCGCGGGCCCGACGCCGACTGGCACGCCGGCCTCCGGATGGTTGAGATCGAACGCCGGAGATTCCGAACGGATGCGCGGGATCGAGGTGAAGTTGTGCCGCGGCGGCGGGCACGACGTGGCCCACTCGAGCGAGCGGCCGTAGCCCCACGGGTCGTTCACGGTGACCTTCGGCGCCTTGCGGGCTGTGATGTACACGTTCAGGAAGAACGGGATCATCGACGCGGCGAGGATGAAGGCGCCGATCGTCGAGAGCTGGTTCATCCAGGTGAATCCGTCTTCGGGCTGATACGTCGCGTAGCGACGCGGCATGCCGATGACGCCCAGCCAGTGCTGGATGAGGAACGTGGTGTGGAAGCCGATGAACAGCAACCAGAAGTGCCAGTGGCCGAGCCGCTCGTTGAGCATCTTGCCCGTCCACTTCGGCCACCAGAAGTAGAAGCCCGAGAACATGGCGAACACGACGGTTCCGAACACGACGTAGTGGAAGTGCGCCACCACGAAGTAGGTGTCGGAGACGTGGAAGTCGAGCGGCGGCGACGCCAGGATGACACCGGTCAGACCACCGAAGGTGAAGGTGATCAAGAAGCCGATGGCCCAGATCATCGGTGTCTCGAACGTGACCGAGCCTCGCCACATGGTGCCGATCCAGTTGAAGATCTTCACACCCGTCGGCACGGCGATGAGCATCGTCATCAGCGCGAAGAACGGGAGGAGCACCGATCCGGTGACGTACATGTGGTGCGCCCAGACGGTGACCGAGAGCGCCGCGATCGAGATCGTGGCGTAGATCAGGGTCTTGTAGCCGAAGATCGGCTTGCGACTGAAGACAGGGAACACCTCGGAGACGATGCCGAAGAACGGCAGCGCGATGATGTACACCTCCGGATGCCCGAAGAACCAGAACAGATGCTGCCAGAGCAGCACGCCGCCGTTCGCCGCGTCGTAGACGTGGGCTCCGAAGACACGGTCGGCACCGAGGGCGAAGAGCGCAGCGGCGAGAACCGGGAAGGCCATCAGCACGAGGATCGACGTGACCAGGATGTTCCAGGTGAAGATCGGCATGCGGAACATGGTCATGCCCGGCGCGCGCAGCGTGATGACCGTGGTGATGAAGTTGACCGCGCCGAGGATGGTGCCGAAGCCCGAGAGCCCCAGACCGAACACCCACATGTTTCCGCCGTCACCCGGTGTGAACGTCGTACTCGACAAGGGCGCATAGGCGAACCAGCCGAACGACGCCGCACCCTGCGGGGTGAGGAAGCCCGACACCGCGATCAGCGAGCCGAAGAGGAACAGCCAGAAGGCGAACGCGTTCAGACGCGGGAACGCGACATCCGGAGCACCGATCTGCAGCGGCATGATGACGTTGGCGAAGCCGGCGAACAGCGGCGTCGCGAACATCAGCAGCATGATCGTGCCGTGCATCGTGAAGAGCTGGTTGTACTGGTCTTTGGTCTGCAGCAGCTCGAGACCCGGCTCGAACAGCTGGGCGCGGATGACCAGGGCCATCACGCCACCGAGGCAGAAGAAGAGGAACGAGGCGATCAGGTACATGTACCCGATGGTCTTGTGGTCGGTGGAGGTGATCCACTTGATGAAGATGTTGCCCTTGCGGCCCACCGACTTCGACGGAGTCGGGATGGGGGCCGGGGCCGTGCCGCCGGGCGATACCGCCACTGTTGCTGTCATGGCGCGCTCCTACTCTTCTTCGTGCGCGGGCGTGCCGATGCCCGGGAGGTTCTGGTTGCGGTTGTACTCCGGGCCCAGCTGACCCTCCTGACCGGCGTCTTTCAGGGACTGGATGTAGTCGTCGTACTCCTGCTGCGAGACGACCTTCACGTTGAAGAGCATCATCGAGTGGTATTCGCCGCAGAGCTCGGCGCACTTCCCGCTGAAGGTGCCCTCGCGTTCGGGCGTGACGTACATGTAGTTCGTCTTGCCCGGCAGCATGTCCTTCTTGTAGAGGAAGTCGATGACCCAGAAGGAGTGGATGACGTCGCGCGACTGGAGCTCGATCTCCACCTTCTTGCCGACGGGCAGGTAGAGCACCGGGATCTCGGACTCGACGAGCGAGCCGTTCGCGTCATCCGGGTTGTCCTGACCCTGGATGCCGGGCGAGTAGACGTTCTCGTCGACGTAGTTGAAGTCCCACGCCCACTGCTTGCCGAAGACCTGGATCTTCACGTCGGGGCTGTCGTACTTCGCCTCGATCTCGCTCTGATCGCGGGCCGTGAAGGCGAAGAAGCCGAGCACGAGGATGAGCGGCACGATCGTGTAGAAGATCTCGATCGGCATGTTGTAGCGCAGCTGCACCGGAAGACCGGTCTGCCCCTTGCGCCGCCGGTAGACGACGATCGCCCAGATGGTGAGGCCCCAGGTGATGACACCCACGACCAGCAGCACGATCCACGACGTGACCCAGAGCCCGATGACCCGGTCGACGTTGTTGGTGGTGCCGGGCTCGGTGGGAAGCCAGCCTTGCAGCTGCTCCTGGGTGCACCCGGCCAAGACAACGGACAGTAGCGCCGCGATAGGAATCGCGGCCCATCGGAGACGTCGGTTAGAGCGCACCACAGACCTTTCGGGAAGCTACACCACAGTGTATTTGACCTTTTCATAGCCTACTGGGTCGCGGTCGCCGCCGTTGCCACAGGCACACCGGATGCGCGTGCTTCGGATGCGAAAAAGGGGCCGTTCCCGAAGGAACGGCCCCTGAATCCGGGGATTCGCGTCGCGACTCAGTGGAACGAGTCTCCGCACGCGCAGCTTCCGGAGGCGTTCGGGTTGTCGATCGTGAAGCCCTGCTTCTGGATCGTGTCTTCGAAGTCGATGGTGGCGCCCTCGAGGTAGGGCACGCTCATCTTGTCGACGATGACCTCGACGCCGTCGAAGTCGACCACGCCGTCTCCGTCGAGCATCCGCTCGTCGAAGTAGAGCTGGTAGATGAGACCCGAGCAGCCGCCGGGCTGCACGGCCACGCGCAGACGCAGGTCGTCGCGACCCTCCTGCTCGAGGAGGCTCCGCACCTTCTGGCCCGCGGCGGGCGTGATGCCCACCTTGTGCGCCGGCGCCTCGACGTCAGCGGTCAGCGTTGTGTCGCTCATGTGCACTCCATTCGTTCGGAAGTATGGAAGAAGTCTAACTCCGGCAACGGGACGGTTGCCGCAACTATTCCCGGGAGTTCAGGCGGAGCAATAACAACGCCTCGGCGGCGATGGCCCGCTTGAAGACGCCGAGGTGGAGGGACTCGTTGGGGCTGTGGGCACGGGTGTGCGGGTCTTCGACGCCGGTGACCAGGATCTGCGCCTCCGGGAACACCCGCACCAGATCGGCGATGAACGGGATCGAGCCCCCCACCCCAGCCTCGACCGGCTCGGCGCCCCACGCGTCGCGCATCGCGTCTTTCGCTGCGGAGACCGCCCAGCCGGAGGTGTCGACGAGGAACGGGTCACCCGTGTCGACATCGCTGATCTCGACCTGGGCGCCGAAGGGAGTGTGCGACCGGATGTGCGCTTCGAGCGCGGCCAGCGCGTCGGACGCCGCCTGCCCCGGTGCGATCCGGGCGCTCACCCGCACCGACACCGTGGGCGCCAGGGTGTTCGAGGCGTTGGCCACGGTCGGCGCGTCGATGCCGGTGACCGTGATCGACGGCCCCGCCCACAGCCTCGACAGGATGGATCCGGTGCCGATCGGCTGCACCCCGTCGAGGAGGCCCGCCTCGGCGCGCAACGTCTCCTCCGTGTACTCCGGCGCCGAGATCGGCCGCGACGTCAGCCCGTCGACGGCGACCGACCCGTTGTCGTCGTGGAAGGTGCTGAGCAAGCGGATGGTGGCCAGCATCGCGTCCGGAACGGCGCCCCCGAACATCCCCGAGTGCGAGGCGTGCGCCAGCGTCGAGACCGTGAGCTTGAACGTGACGTTGCCCCGCAGGCTGATGGTGAGCGACGGGGTCTCCGTGTTCCAGTTGTCGGAGTCGGCCACGACGATGACGTCGGCGGCGAGCCGCTCGCGGTTGGTCTCGAGGAAGTTCGCGAACGAGCGGGAGCCGAACTCCTCCTCGCCCTCGATGAACACCACGAGACCGAGATCGAAGTCGGTGCCGGCCACCGCCGCCAGCGCTCGCACCGACGCGAGGTGCGAGACCACGCCCGCCTTGTCGTCGGCGGCGCCGCGCCCGTAGAGGCGGTCGCCGCGCACGGTCGGCTCGTAGGGCGGTGAATCCCAGTCGGCATCCTGACCGGGGGGCTGCACGTCGTGGTGCGCGTAGAGCAGCACCGTGGGCTTGCCGTTCTTCGCCGGCCGGGTGGCGAGCACGGCCGGTTGGCCGAGCTCACCCGACTCCGTGGAGGCGCGCAGCACGTCGACCGCCTCGAAGACGCCGGTCGAGCGGAAGAGCTCGGCCACCGCGTCGGCGCTGGCCTCGACGTGCGCCGGATCGAACGCCGCCCACGAGACCGAGGGGATGCGCACCAGAGCGCTGAGGTCGGCGATGCTCGCGGGGAGCCCGAGTTCGACGGTCTCGGCGAGGGCCGCCTCGAGAGCGCTCTGCGGCGGATTCTGGGCGAACGAGGAGCCACTGCTGTCTGTCATGCAGGTAATCTTAAGAGACGAACGAGCGAGGACACCGTGGCAAAGAAATCCAGCACGACCGAAGCGCCCATCGAAGCTCCTGTGGAGGAGCAGACGGGCAAGGGTCACGCGACCCCCACCCGCAAGGAGCGCGAGGCGGCCAACAAGCGACCCCTCGTTCCCTCCGACCGCAAGGAGGCGGGCCGCGACTACAAGCGTCGTCAGCAGGAGATGCGCGACAAGGCGCGCGTGGGCATGGCCAACGGAGACGAGAAGTACCTCCCCGCTCGCGACAAGGGGGTCCAGCGGCGCTACGTGCGCGACTACGTGGATGCCCGTTTCAACCTGGGCGAGTTCCTCATCCCGGTGATGTTCGTCGTCATCCTGCTCACCCTGGTGCCGATGCCCGAGATGCAGGCCGCCGTGATGCTCGGTCTCTACGCCTTCGTGGTGATCGTGATCGGCGACAGCCTGTTCCTCGGGATGCGGCTGATGAAGAAGATGCGCGAGAAGTTCGGCGCCGACAAGGTGGAGAAGGTGCGCTGGTACGCCACGATGCGCGCCCTGCAGTTCCGCCGCCTGCGCCTGCCGAAGCCGCAGGTCAAGCGCGGCCAGTACCCGAGCTGAGACCCGCCCGGTTCGCCGGGCTCACTCCCCCTGTCGGGTCTTGCGGAGGCGCGCGAGGCCGATGTTGATGCTGCGCGCCCAGAGCGGCCCGCGATAGAGGAACGCCGTGTAACCCTGCACCAGCGTGGCCCCCGCGGCCAGCCGCTGGTCGACGTCGTAGGCGGTGTCGACTCCGCCCACCGAGATCACGCAGAGTTCGGCGGGCACGGCCGACCGGATGAGTTTCAGCACCTCGAGCGAGCGGGCCACGAGCGGCGCGCCTGACAGCCCGCCGGCACCGGCCGCCTCGACCACGGCCGCATCCGTCTTCAGACCCTCCCGGGAGATGGTGGTGTTCGTGGCGATGATGCCGTCGAGACCCAGCGACACCGCGAGCCGCGAGATGGCCAGCACCTCGTCGTCGGTGAGATCGGGAGCGATCTTCACGAGCAGGGGGGTCGCTCCCGCCTCGGCCTTCACGGCGGAGAGCAGGGGCGAGAGCTTCTCGAGTTCCTGGAGGCCCCGTAGTCCGGGCGTGTTGGGCGAGCTGACGTTCACCACGAGGTAGTCGGCCATCGGGGCGAGGGCGCGGGCGCTCTGCCGGTAGTCGTCGATCGCGTCATCCACCTCGACCACACGGCTCTTGCCGATGTTCACACCGATGACGGGTCGCGGATGCGTGAGCGACCGCACGCGGGCCAGTCGCAGCGACGCGGCGGCGGCTCCGGCGTTGTTGAAGCCCATGCGGTTGATGACGGCTCGATCCGGGATCAACCGGAACAACCGGGGCCGCGGGTTGCCGGGTTGCGGCCGCGCGGTGATGGTGCCCACCTCGACGTGGCCGAAGCCGAGCGCACCGAATCCGCGGATGGCCTTGCCGTCTTTGTCGAAACCGGCCGCGAGCCCGAACGGAGTCGGGAAGTGCAGGCCGAGCGTGTGCACCGAGAGGTCGACCGGGCTCGTCGTGAATCGCGACACGATTCCGTCGAGCTTGAAGAACGGGATGGCCCGGATGACGTCGAAGGCGAGGTGATGCGCCCGCTCCGGATCGAGCTTCGACAGCACGTGCCGGAAGAGCAGGTCGTACATGCCGTTACTCAGGGGTGCCGGAGCCGTCGGCGGTGACACCGGAGGCAGCCTGGTCGTGCTCCACTCTGAGCAGGGTGATCGCGGCTTCGAAGTCGTCGAGCGAGTCGAAGCCCTGGTAGACGCTGGCGAAGCGGAGGTAGGCCACCTCGTCGAGTTCGCGCAGGGGCTGGAGGATGGCGAGACCGATGTCGTTGGCCTCGATCTGCGCGGCGCCGGAGAGGCGAACCGTCTCCTCCACCCGCTGCGCGAGCACCGCGAGGTCGCTGTCGGTGACGGGTCGCCCCTGGCAGGCCTTGCGCACGCCGGACACGATCTTCTCGCGGCTGAACGGCTCGACGACGCCGGATCGCTTGATGACGCTGAGCGACGCGGTCTCGGTGGTGCTGAAACGGCGGCCGCAATCGGGGCACTGGCGGCGCCGGCGGATGGCCAGACCGTCGTCGGTCGTGCGCGAGTCGACGACGCGGGAGTCGGGGTAGCGGCAATAAGGGCAGTACATGGCGATCTCCATGGTATCGGCTCATCGCGTGGTCCTGGTCGGCCGAAGACATCCCTCCGACGTCCGCGTTCACTAGCATGTCAAGCATGTCAGCCATGGAAGAACCCGCCGCCTTGGACCCCGTGCAGCAGCCCGAACTCACCGACGAGCAATGGACGCGCCTGCTCGCGTTCGGCACCGAGCACGACGTCGCCGCGGGCGACTACCTCTTCCGTTCGGGCGATCGCGACTACGACCTCATCCTGGTGGAGTCGGGCGAGGTCGAAGTGGTGCGGGATTCCCTGGGCTGGGTCGACGAGACCCTCATTGCCCGGATGGGGCCGCGCTCGTTCGTGGGCGAGCTCGGACTGCTGAACGGCCAGGGCGCCTTTCTCTCCGCCCGCGCGAGCAAGGCCGGGAGCATCCTCCGGGTGTCGCGCACCGCCGTGCGCACCCTCATGGATGACGACGACGAGCTCGGGGACATCGTGCTCCATGCCCTGTGGGCACGGCGCGAGAACCTCCGCCGCGGACCGGCCGCGCTCACCCTCAAGTTCGTCGGCAGAGGCGCAGACCGCGACTTCCTGGCCCTCCGCCGCTTCGCCGAGCGACTCGATCTCGTGCACGTCGCGGCCGAGCTCCCGCCCGGCGAGCTGGGCGCCCTCGCGGGCCACGACATCCAGGCCGACGACCTGCCGGTCGCCTTCATCCAGGGCGAACCGATCACCCGCGCCACGCCGGGGATCGTCTCGGAGCGGTTGGGGCTGAGCTATCGGGCGCAGGCCGACGAGATCGCCGACCTCGTGGTGATCGGCGGCGGGCCGGCCGGACTCGCAGCGGCGATCTACGGCGCATCCGAGGGTCTCAGCACGGTGCTCGTCGACGCGATCGCCCCTGGCGGCCAGGCGGCGGCGACCTCGCGCATCGAGAACTTCCTGGGGTTCCCCTTCGGGGTGAGCGGCCGCGATCTGATCGGACAGGCCTGCCTGCAGGCGCTCAAATTCGGGGTGCGGGTCTACGCGCCCTGCGAGGCGGTGAGTCTCGACAGCAGTGGCGACGTGCTCGAGGTCACGCTGGCCGACGGCGCGGTCATCCGGGCCCGCACGGCGATCGTGACGGCGGGAGCCGCCTACCGCACCCTCGATCTCGATCGCTGGGAGGAGTTCGAACGCGCCGGCATCTACTACGCGGCGACCCAGCTCGAGTTGCGGCAGGTGAGCGACTCCCCCGTCGTGGTGGTCGGTGGGGCCAACTCGGCCGGACAGGCCTCCCTCTATCTCGCGGCGAACGGATGCTCGGTGCACCTGGTCGTGCGCGGCACCGACCTCGGGAGCCGGATGTCGGCCTACCTCGTCGACCGGCTCACGGAGGAGTCACGGGTGCAGGTGCACACCGGCTCGCGGGTGATCGGGCTCGAGGGCGGCGACTCGCTCGAACGGGTGCGCATCGACAGCGTGGGCGACGTGGATGCGCGTGGCCTGTTCTGCTTCATCGGCGCCGATCCGGCCACGACCTGGCTGACGACCCTCGACCGCGACGGCGACGGGTTTCTGCGAACCGGCGCCGATCTCGCCGCCCAATCGCTCGCCTGGCAGAACCTCGGGCGCGAGCCGTTGCCGTTCGAGACGTCGATTCCGCGGGTCTTCGCCGCCGGCGACGTGCGCCGCGGCTCGATGAAGCGCGTCGCGGCCGCGGTCGGCGAGGGCTCGAGCGCGGTGGCGTCGGTGCACCGGGCGCTGCTTTAGCTGCCGTGGACGCCGTGCTTCGCGCGGCGTCCACGGGCGTCGCCGGTCCCTGCCCGGCGCCGCGCGACATGTTCGCGTGCGGTCGCAAAGCGGCCGCGCGCTCACCCTGGGTCATCGAAAGAGGCCTGTCACTTTCGTATCCCATTCCCAACACCGGGGAAACGAGATCGCAGGCCGCGGGCCGCGCTTAGACGACACAGGGTGAGGCCGAGGCCGCGGTAGCGACCTCAGCCGAACATGTCGCGGAGCGCCGGGCAAGGACCGGCGCGACCTGAGGACGCCGCGCGCAGCACGGCGCCCGAGGCAGCTAAACAGGAAAGAAGCCCCGCTGGCGGAGATCGGACAGCTTCGCGCCCAGGGCCTCCGACATCTGGGCGGCGTGCACGAGGAGCAGACGGCCGAAGCGCTCGAGGTCGTCGTAGCTCGTGCGGTAGCGCGGCGCACTGATGCTGATGACCCCGAGGATGGTGCCGCGGTGGCCGAACACCGGCACCGCCACCGCGTCGACCTCGTTCTCCTCGCGGCTGGAGATGGCGTAGCCGCCCGCGAGCACCTCGCCCGAGAGAGCCTGGCCCATCGCGGTGTCGTGACGCGGGATCGTGCGGCCCGTCCAGCCTCCCGCCCGCACCAGCTGGGCGTCGGGCGACACCTGCCGCAGGTAGAGCACCTCGTCGTCGCCGACCGCGCTGCCGAGCGAGGCCGTCTCCTGCGTCGACTCGGCCAGCTGGTCGAGGTGCGGCCCGGCCAGCTCGTAGAGCGGATCGTCGCGCAGGGCCTCCGCGGCGAGCTGCTTCATCCGCGGCCCGGCGCCGTAGTTGCCGTCTTCCGACCGCGCGATGAGACCGTGCGCCATGAGCGTGGCGAGCAGGCGCGAGGCTGTGGCCGGCGAGAGGTCGACCGCGCGCGCGATCTCGGAGAGCGAGTTGCGGTTGCTCCCCGACAGCACGTTCGCGAACAACGACAAAGCCCTGTCCACCGTTCTGGTCGACGGCTTCACCTCGTCTTCCGACATCCTTCACCCCTCATCGACTGACTTTTCTTTTCATTGTATGAGCAAATGTTTCAATTCTGTTACCGCTGAATGAAAATGGCTTGCATCTAGTGACAAACTCGCGGTCGAAGTTCTATCGTCGGCTGTGAGGCGCCGCCACGGCGGAGTCGCAGGAACCTCCGACGAGAAAGGCTGGAATCCAGTGGTCGCACAGGCAGAAGTACGCAGAGAAGTGGGAACGATCGACGACGTGATCGCCGAGATCGACGCAGCACGCGAGGCGATCTGGGAGAAGCCCCCGCAGGAGGTGCTCGACCTCTCGGTCGGCAAGGTGCCGCTCGGAACCGGCGCGAAGAACAACTACCTCTCCACCATGATCTTCGCCGAGAACGAGCTGCGCACGCTCACCGACGAGATCCTCTGGTTCGCCTGGGCCACGGCCACGCGGCATCCGGAGCTCGACCTGAAGACCCTGGTGGCCTACATGGACGAGATGGGCCAGTACAAGGCCAACATGAACATCTACGTCGGCCTCCCCGAGGCGGGCGAGGTGATGAAGCTCTACGTCGGTGGCATCCGCAAAGCCGCGACCATGCAGGAGTTCGCCGACCTCACGCAGTCGATCATGACCTACATGAACCGCCTGCACGGCTGGGTCGACATCGCCTTCCCGTGGGGTCTGGTGGACGGCTTCAAGCGGGTCAACCCCATCCAGCGCATCGCCGACGCCGCGAACGCCTGATCGACCGACGAGACGACAAGGAGAAACACGATGAAGGTCAACTTCAACCTGGCCGGCGAGGACGTCGCCGTGATCGAGATCTGGGAAGACAAGGTGCCGCTGCTGGCGCAGACCATCCGCGAGTCGCTGCCGTTCGCCACCTACCTCCAGCACGGCAAGCTCACCGGCGATCTGCTGCTCATGCAGACCAAATTCCTCTCCGACTGGGAGAACATCTTCTACCCCGAAGACCTCGCCGCCGAGGTCGCGGAGAGCGGCACCGAGATCCGCGGTGCGGTGTCGTACTACGGCCCGCGCCAGCAGATCTCGATCATGTACGGGAACGACATCCCGGCCGAGCCGCTCCCCGTCTCGGCCATCGGCTGGGTCGTCGAAGGCGCCGACCAGCTGGAGCTCATCGGCATGAAGACCTGGCTCGAGCCCGGCACCCGGGTCTGGCTCACCCTGCTCGACGAGACCGACACCCAGACCGACACGGAGTCCGCCGCAGCCTGAAGACCCTGCACCACCCACCCCCTTGGAAGGAGAAGTCATGTTCGGCACCACCCACAGCCCCCGTCCCCGCGGGCTCCGCCGCTCCATCCCGATCGCCGCGGCCGGACTCGGATTCGTGCTCCTGCTCGCAGGCTGCACCACCAGCAGTTCGACCGACGACGACACCTCGTCGGTTCTCACGGTCGGCATCGCGTCGCTCTCGGATGCCGATTCCCTCGACCCGGCCGAAGCCACGACCACCGGCGGCTACGTCATCTCCCGCCAGGTCTTCGACACCCTGACCGAATTCGGCCCCGACGGCAACTGGACACCCCAGCTGGCGACCGCGGTCGAACCGGGCGACACCGCCGACGTCTGGACCGTGACCCTGGCCGACGACGCCACCTGGAGCGACGGCGATCCCGTCACCGCCGACGACGTGGTGGCCACGGTGAAGCGGTGGTTCGCCGAGGAGCTGCCGCCGAGCGGATCGCTCCCCTTCATCGATCCCGACCAGGTGGAGGCCGTCGACGAGCACACGGTGAAGTTCACGCTGCTCTACCCGACGGTGACCTTCCCCGAGGCGTTCACCAGTCCGACGACCGCGATCGTTCCGGCCGACTTCGACCCGGCCAAGCCGATCGGCTCCGGTCCGTTCGTGCTGAGCGACAACGACCCGGGCGTGCAGCTCACCTTCACCGCCAACAAGGACTACTTCCGGGGAGCCCCCGGAGTGGATGAACTCGACGTGGTGAGCTTCGCCGATGCCACCAGCGCGGCATCCGCCCTCACCGCCGGCCAGATCGACGTGGATGCGAGCGTCGACCCGACGATCGTCGACGTGATCGACGGCACCACGGGCTACTCCGTGTTCGACTACGGCACGAGCGGCACGCTCACCTGGGTGATGAACACCCAGCAGGCGCCGTTCGACGACCCGGTCGTGCGTCAGGCCCTCCGCCTCGCGGTCGACCGGCAGCAGCTGATCGACCAGGTCTACAACGGCTACGGCACCCTCGGGAACGACGTCTTCAACCCCTACGACCCGATGTACGACGCCGATCTGCCTCAGCGCGAATACGACCCGGAGGCGGCGAAGGCCATGCTCGAAGCCGCCGGCTACACGCTGCCGCTGGCCGTGAAACTGGTCGGAACCGACAACCAGCCCACCAGCGAGCGCCAGAACGAGGTGCTGGTGCAGCAGGCCGCGGCCGCCGGATTCGACATCCAGTACGAGTTCGTCGACAGCGCCACCTTCTACGGCGACGCCTACGGCACCTATCCGCTGTCGCTCAGCTTCTGGGGCTTCCTCGGCATCTTCGACCAGGCCGCTTTCACCATCACGGCCACCGCCCCGTACAATTCGTCGCACTGGACCGATCCGGAATACGACGCCTTGTTCGACCAGGCCATCCAGACGGTCGACGACACCGAGCGCAAGGATCTCGTGGCACAGATGCAGACGATCGAATACGACAGCGGCCCCTACATCGTGCCGATGTTCCTCGACGCCTTGGTGGGGCTGTCGGACGACGTGAGCGGCGCGACCGCCTATCCCAACTCGGATGGGGCGTTCGGATACAACTTCCGCATCCTGTCGCTGGGCTGATGACGACGAGGGAGAGGGTCGCGACGAGCGACACGGGCCTGATCGCCCGGATGATCCTGCGAAGGGTCGCGATCGGGATCGGCATGCTCGCGGTCGTCTCCCTCCTCGTCTTCTTCGCCACCCAGGCGCTGCCCGGAGACATCGCCCGGCAGCTCCTGGGTCAGACCGCCACTCCGGAACAGCTGGCCCGCATCCGGTCGGAGCTGGGACTCGACCGCCCCGCCATCGTGCAGTATCTCGACTGGGTGTCCGGCCTCGTCACGGGGAACCTCGGCGATTCGCTCGCGTCGGGCACCCCCGTGTCCGAGTTGCTCGCGGTGCGGGTCTCCAACACCGCCGCGCTGGTCGCGATCTCGGCGGCGATCACCCTGCCGTTGGGAGTTCTGCTCGGCACCCTGGCCGCGCGGCGGTCCGGGAGTTGGCAGGACGTCTCGATCTCGAGTCTCATGCAGGGCATCCTCGCGCTGCCGGAGTTCGTCGTGGGCATCGTGCTGGTCGCGGTGTTCGCCGGGCTGTTCGGGCTGGTCCCTCCCACTTCCCCCCTCGATCCGCGGGAGGCCGCCCTCGCGCAGGGCGATCTGCTGGTGCTGCCGGTGGCCACGATGGTGCTGATCGCCACCCCGCACCTCACCGAATCGGTCAAGACCCTGGTGCGCGACCAGTTGGCCGGCGACCACGTGCGCTGGGCGCGGCTCAGCGGCATCCGCGAGTCCCGCATCCTCGGCCGTTACGCGCTGCGGAACGTCGCCGGGCCGAGCGCCCAGGTGGGCGGCGTCACCATCAACTATCTGCTGGGCGGCACCGTGGCCGTCGAGGCCGTCTACTCCTTCCCCGGCATCGGATCGGCGCTCGTCGCCGCGGTCGCCGGGCGCGACATCGTGGTGGTGCAGGCGATCGCCATGGGCGTCGCGACCGTGCTCGTCGTGACGTTCCTCCTCGCCGACCTGATCGGCATACTCACCGACCCCCGACTGAGGAGCACCCGATGACCTCGCTCGACGTGCCCGACATCACGACGCCGATCCACGACCGGCACACCGGATCGCTGCTGCGGGCCATGCTGGTCGACCCGCGGGCCTGGGCCGGCGCCGTGGCCGTCGTCGCGGTCGTCGTGGTGACCCTCCTCGGCCCGCTGATCGCCCCGACTCCGCCCGGCGAATTCGTGGCACGTGCCTACGCCGCGCCCGCTCCCGGTCTTCCGCTCGGTGCCGACAACCTGGGGCGCGACGTGCTCAGCCGGGTTCTGGTGGGCGGGGGCGCGTTTCTCGTCGAGGGCCTGATCGCCGCGGCGCTGGGCATCGGAGTCGGGGTGGTGCTCGGCATGCTGATCGGCATCAGCGGGCGGCGCACCGCCGGGTTCCTGCTCTTCCTCAGCGACAGCGTCATGGTGATCCCGCAGATCCTGCTCGTGCTGATCATCCTCGCCGCCTTCGGGGCGAACCCCGTGACGTTGACGGTGTCGGTCGCCCTCGCCCAGATCGCGTACACGGCCCGCGTGGTGAACGCCGCCACCCAGGGCGTGGTGACGGAGGACTACTTCCGCGCGGCTCGCGCCTCGGGGGCGGGGCGGGCGGGCCTGCTGTTCCGCGAGGTGCTGCCGAACATCATCGGCGTGGTGCTGGTGGAGTTCGGGGTGCGCCTGTCGGTGTGCTTCGTGGCGCTCGCCTCGCTCAGCTACCTGGGGTTCAGCAGCGGGGCCGTGTCGTGGGGCGCGATGATCCATGAGAACCAGGGCGGGATCACGCTTCAACCCCTGGCGGTGTTCGCTCCCGTCATCATGATCGCCGTCTTCCTGCTCGGCATGAACCTCGTGCGCGACGCCCTGGCGCGGGCCGTCGCCGGACGGAGCGCCCGATGAGCGGGCGGATGGGGGGCGGATTCGCGCGTGATCTGACGATCACCGTCGGGCGGCACGGCTCGGTCGTGCTCGACGGCACCGGCATCGAGATCGCTCCGGGTCAGGTGGTGGGGCTCGCCGGCGAGACCGGGAGCGGCAAGAGCACCCTCGGGCTCGCGATGCTCGGGCACCTCGGCCCGGGGCTGATCGCGCAGTCGGGCATCGCGGTGGTGGCCGGTCGCCCGATCCTCGACGCGCACTCTCCCGTCGACCCGGCCCGGCTCCGCGACGAGCGGGGCCGCACCGTGAGCTACGTGCCGCAAGACCCGGGATCCGCCCTCAATCCCGGCATCCGCGTGGGGGTGTCGTTCGCCGAGGTGCTGCGAGCCCACGGCGTGGCGGATGCGGAGGCGCGCTGCGCCGAGCTGTTCGGCGCCGTCGGGTTGCGCGCGGAGGGGCAGTTCGCACGCCGGTACCCGCACGAACTCTCCGGCGGGCAGCAGCAGCGCGTGGCGATCGCGATCGCCTTCGCCCTCGACCCCGCCCTCGTCGTGATGGACGAGCCGACCACCGGCCTCGACGTCACCACCAAGCACCGCGTGGTCGAACTGGTGCGCCGGCTGGCCTCGGAACGGGATGCGGGCGTGCTCTTCATCAGCCACGACCTGCAGCTGCTGCTCGGTCTCACCGACCGCATCGCGGTGATGCACGGCGGCGCGATCGTCGAAGAGGGGAGACCGGATGCGCTGCTCACGAGCGCGACGCATCCGTACACCCGCAAGCTCATCGGATCGCTGCCCTCCGCCTCCGCGCGACCGGAACGGCCGGATCTCGAGTCGGCTCCCGCGGTGTTGGAGGTGAGTGCGGTGTCGGCTCGGCACCGCCGCGTCGAGGTGACCCACGAGGTGAGCTTCTCGGTGCCGCGCGGCGGCTGCCTGGCCATCGTCGGCGAGTCGGGCAGCGGCAAGACCACGACGGCTCGGGCGATCGCCGGCTTGCACGCCGACTTCGGCGGGGCGGTGCGTCTGCACGGCGTCGACCTCGCCCACGACGTGAGCGCGCGCACCCAGGCGCAGCGCCGCGACATCCAATACGTCTTCCAGAATCCGTGGGGGTCGCTCAATCCGCGGCGGCGGATCGGCGCCTCGATCGCGATCGTGGCCCGGCGGCTGCGGGGTCTCGGCCGCGCCGAGGCCGAAGAGGCGGCGGTGCGCGCGCTGGAGGCGGTGGGCCTGCGCGCCGACCACGCCGTCGCCCTGCCCCAGCGGCTCTCCGGCGGGCAGCGTCAGCGCGCCGCTCTCGCGCGGGCTCTCGTGGCCCGGCCCGAGGTGCTGGTGTGCGACGAGATCACGAGCTCGCTCGATCTCTCGGTGCAGGCCGAGGTGGTGGCGCTGCTGTCGAACCTGCAGGAGGAGTTCGGCATGGCGATGGTGTTCATCACCCACGACCTCGCGCTCGCGTCGGAGGTCGCCGGTCAGACCGTGGTGCTGAAAGACGGCTTCGTGGTGGAGCAGGGCCTGACGTCGGCCGTGCTGGCGCGGCCGTCGCACCCCTACACGGCCCAACTCGTGGCGGCCGCCTCGGCTAGCTATCGAAGCGCGCCGTGACCGCTTCGCCGTGGGCCGGGAGGTTCTCGGCCGACGACAGGGCGACGATCCGCGCCGCCACCGCCTCCAGCGCTGCGCGGTCGTAGCGGATGACCTGCTGCGGGCGCAGGAAGGTGTAGGCGCCGAGACCCGACGAGAACCGCGACTGCCCGCCCGTGGGGAGCACGTGGTTCGAGCCGGCGAGGTAGTCGCCGAGGCTCACGGGCGAGTAGGCGCCGAGGAAGATCGCGCCGGCGTCGTGGATGTCGCGGAGCGTGGCATCCGGATCGGCGGTCTGGATCTCGAGGTGCTCTGGGCCGTAGGCGTTGCTGAACGCGGCGGCGACGGCGATCGAGTCGACCAGCACGATGGCCGACTGCGGCCCGTCGAGAGCCACGGCGACGCGCTCGGCGTGCCGCGTGGAGGATGCCGTGGCGGAAAGTTCGACGACGACCGCGTCTGCCAGGGCCGCGGAGTCAGTGACGAGCACCGCGGCGGCGAGCTCGTCGTGCTCGGCCTGGCTCACCAGGTCGGCGGCGACGAACGACGGATCGGCCGAGGCATCCGCGACGATCAGGATCTCCGTGGGTCCGGCCTCGGAGTCGATGCCGACGGTTCCGCGCACCACGCGCTTGGCGGCGGCGACGAAGACATTGCCGGGGCCCGTGATGACGTCGACCGGTTCGAGGCCGATCTCCTCGACGCCGTAGGCGAGGGCGCCGATCGCGCCCGCTCCCCCGATGGCGTAGACCTCGTCGACGCCGAGCAGGCCCGCCGCGCCGAGGATGGTCGGGTGCGCGCGCCCGCCGAACTCCTGCTGCGGAGGCGAGGAGATGGCGATCGAGCCGACACCGGCCAATTGCGCGGGCACGACGTTCATCACGACACTCGAGGGGTAGACCGCCTTGCCGCCGGGAACGTAGAGGCCGACGCGCTGCACCGGGTGCCAGCGCTGCTCCACGACCGCGCCGTCGGCGAGCGTGGTGAGTCGCGCATCCGGGATCTGGGCCGCGGTCGCCTGCCGCACGCGCACGATCGCCTCCTCGAGTGCCGCGCGCACCGCGGGATCGAGCCCGGCGACGGCCTCGACGATGTGCTCGGCCGGCACGCGGACGTGCTCGGGCACGACGCCGTCGAAGCGTTCGGCCTGGTCGCGCAGGGCGACAAGCCCGTCGGTGCGCACCGCCTCCACGATCGCGGCGGCGGCATCGGAGGCCACCGACACGTCGGTGTCGGCGCGCGGCACGACGGCGGCGAGTTCGGAGCGGGACAGGGTGCGGCCGCGGAGGTCAATCGTCTGGATCATGGCCCGTCCAGCCTACCGACCCGGGCTCGACGGCATGGCCCCGCCGTCGCTCCTGCGCTCCGGTGCCCGTCGCGCGATCGGGCGCGTGACAGCCCGTCCAGAACTGCAAACGAGACGCCGACCGACCCCGCATGTGGCGAGGTTCTCGTCACGTTTGCGATTTCGAACTAGGCACGCGGGTCGACGAGGTGCTTCGCCAGGAGGGACTCGGCGGCGGCCAGGATGGCGTCGGCGGCGGGGCGCGGCTCCCAGCCGAGCACACGGTGCGCCTTCTCGTTCGACGTCAGCTTGGGTTGGCCGGGGTCGCCCGGCATCGACTCCGAGGGGACGCGGGCGGCCGCCGCGCCGAGCCGCTCCCGCAGCAGCGCGGCGATCTCCGTCAGGGCCAGCGCGGGCCCGTTCGAGAGCAGGATGCGCTCTCCCGCCGCCCCGCTCGCCGTCATCGCGAGAAGGTGCGCCCTCGCGACGTCGCGCACGTCGACCACCGGAATCCACAGTGGCGGCAGGGCGGGCAGCGCTCCGGCGAGCATCCGCTGCACGATCTGGTTGGCGCCCGATATCTCCGAACCCATCACCGGCCCCATCACGGCGACCGGAAGCATCGTGGTGAGTTCCATCGATCCCCCCTCGGCGGCGATGAAATCCCAGGCGGCGCGCTCGGCGAGGGTCTTGCTCTTGCCATAGGCGTCGACATCCGGCCCGTCGAGAACGGTCCAGTCGTCTTCGGAGAAGACGTGGTCGCTCGGCGGATAGCCCCAGCTCACGGCGTGGAACGCCGAGGTCAGCACGACTCGGCTCACGCCTGCGTCGCGCGCGGCCCGCAGCACCCGGAGGGCGCCGTCGACGGCGGGCCGGATGAGGTCGTCCTCGTTCTCGACGTGACCCGGCTGCACGGGCGACGCCACATGGAGCACGAAATCGACCCCGTCGACGGCTTCGGCCCAGCCGGCGTCGTGCTCGAGGTCGGCGACGACGACGTCGAGCGCCTCCGGATGCGCCAGGCCGGCATCCGCGAGCACGCCACGAACCGCGCTCTCCCGCGCCGCCGAACGCACGGTGGTGCGCACCAGATGGCCTTCTTCGATCAGCTGCAGGATGGTGTGCCCGGCGATGAAACCCGATCCGCCGGTCACGAGAACGCGGTGCTGAGACATGATGGTCGCTCCTTGGTGGGCCGCTCCGGCCCCTCGTCGATGATTCGAGTCTCGGTCGCGGGAACACCGGCAGCCAGTCGTCCCGTTGTCGTAGGACCGGCAGACCCAGGACAACGGCACGGCCGAGGCGCACACTGGAGGCATGGAATCGTGGGAGTTCGGCCGGATGCTGCGCCGCCGTCGCGACGCGGTGGTGCCCGAGTCCGTCGGTCTGCCCACCAGCGGCCGTCGCCGGGCGACCGGGCTGCGCCGTGAGGAGCTCGCCGCGCTCACCGGCATCTCGGCCGATTACCTGACCCGCCTCGAACAGGGTCGTGCGACCTCGCCGTCGGCTCAGGTGGTCGAGGCCCTCGCCCGTGCGCTGCGCCTGGGCGATGCCGATCGCGAGCTCTTCTACCGGTTCGCGGGTCACACCGCGCCCGGTCTCGACGTGGTGCCGACCCGAATCTCCCCCAGCGTGCAGCGCCTGCTGGATCGCTTCGCCAACACACCGCTCGCCGTCTACGACGCCGCCATGACGCTCATCGTGGCGAATCCGCCCTACGAGGCGTTGATGGGCGTGAGCACGAGCGCGCGCGGCATCGAACGCAACGCGATCTGGCGGAACCTCGTCGGGCCGGGCACCCGAACCGTGATGACCGCCGAGGAGAAGCACGCATTCGAGACGGGGCTCGTGGCCGAGCTGCGGTTGACCGCGGCGCGGTATCCCGCGGATCGCTCCCTCAGGCGCCTCATCCGCGAGCTCGCGGCGCTCAGCCCGCGCTTCGCGGCGCTCTGGGAATCGAGTGACACCGCACCACGCCACGATCCGGCGCGGCGCAAGATGATCGATCACCCGGCCGTCGGTCGCATCACACTCGACTGCGACACGCTCGTGGTGGCGGGCGACGACCTCCGGGTCATGATCTACACGGCAGAGCCGGGAACCGAGGATGCCGATCGGCTCGCCTTGGCGGTCGTTCTCGGTACACAGTCCCTGGTCGACTAGTCCCAGGGTCAGCCGGATGCCGCCCCTGGCCGGTTACGGCGTCACGATGTCGAACGACGGATCGCCCCGATCGAGCACACCGAGCAGCGCGGGCAGCACGGTCGCATCACCCGCGATCTCGATACCCGCCGAATCCGTGTCGCCGCCGAGCAGAGCGAGCAGCCGGGCCCTGCTGAGGCCGAGTGTCACCGAGGCGTCCGCCGACGCGGGCTTCTCGATGGCGATGAGCACGCCGTTCCGCAGGGTCACGACGTAATTCGAGCCGAGATCGGTGAAGGTCACGTTGAGCGCCAGGTCCAGGTGCCACGCCTTCGGGCCGTTCACCGAGATCGCGATCAGATCGAACAGCTGCGACGCGGTCAGCTGCGCCACGATCGCGGGCGCTGCCGTGACGGCGGGGCTGCCGAAGTTGCCGTGGCGCAACTCGGTCGCCCCTGAGAGGAAGAAGTTGCGCCAGGTGCCGTTCTCGGCCCCGTAGCCGAGCTGCTCGAGCGTGTCGGCGTAGAGAGCGCGGGCGGGGGCATGGTCGGCGTCGGTGAAGATTGCGTGGTCGAGCAGGGTCGCCGCCCAGCGGAAGTCGCCCTCGTCGAAGGCCGTCTGCGCGAGCTCGACGACGCGGTCGATCCCGCCCATCGCCGCGACGTACCGGCTCGCCTGTTCGGCGGGCGGATGCGGCCACAGCCGCGCCGGGTTGCCGTCGAACCATCCGAGGTAGCGCTGGTAGATGGCTTTCACGTTGTGGCTCACGGACCCGTAGTAGCCGTGGGTGTTCCAGGCCTCGACGAGCGCGGGCGGCAACTCGATCACTTCGGCGATCTCCGCGCCGGTGAAGCCCTGGTTGAGGTGGCGGAGCGTCTGGTCGTGCAGGTAGGCGTAGAGGTCGCGCTGGTTCGTGAGGAACGTCGCGATGCGCTCGGCGCCCCACGTGGGCCAGTGGTGCGAGGCGAACACCACATCCGCGCGATCGCCGAAGGTCTCGATCGCCTCGGTGAGGTAGCTCGACCAGACGTGCGGATCGCGAACGAGGGCGCCGCGCAGGGTCAGCAGGTTGTGCAGGTTGTGGGTGGCGTTCTCGGCCATGCACAGAGCGCGGTAGCGGGGGAAGTAGAAGTGCATCTCCGAGGGGGCCTCGGTGCCGGGCGCCATCTGGAACTCGATCTCCACCCCGTCGACCGTGCGCGTCTCACCCGTGGTGGTGATGTCGACGGTGGGCACGATGAGGCCGAGTTCTCCGCCCGAGGTGGTCTGACCGAGGCCGGCCCCCACCTGTCCCTGCGGGCCGCGGTCGAGGGCGGCGCCGTACATGTAGCCGGCGCGGCGGGACATCGCGGTGCCCGCGTACACGTTCTCCGAGACGGCGTGCTCCACGAAGCCCTCGGGCGCGATCACCTCGATACGCCCGGCATCCGCATCCGCCTGCGAGGCGACGCCGAAGACCCCGCCGAAGTGGTCGACGTGGCTGTGGCTGTAGATGACCGCGACCACCGGGCGGTCGCCGCGATGCTCGCGATACAGTGCGAGCGCGGCGGCCGCGGTCTCGGTGGAGATCAGCGGATCGATCACGATCACACCGGTGTCGCCCTCGACGAAGGTGATGTTGGAGAGGTCGAAGCCGCGCACCTGGTAGATGCCCTCGACCACCTCGAACAGACCCTGCCGGGCCACGAGCTTCGACTGCCGCCAGAGGCTCGGATTGACGGATGTCGGTGCATCGCCGGTGAGAAACGCGTAGCTGTCGATGTCGTAGACGACCCGCCCGTCGGCCGCTCTGATCACGCCCGGATCGAGGGCGGCGATGAAGCCGCGTTCGGCGTCGTCGAAGTCGGCGGTGTCGTCGAAGGGCAGGGATTCGGACAGGGCGGCGTGCGCCTTCTCGATCGCCTCGGTGACGGGCTTGTGGTCCATGGTCGCTCCGCATCCGGGCGGCACCATCGCCGCCGCCTGCCTCCGACTATGCCCCTGCCCGCCGGTCGAGTCCAGAGCCGATGGCCCGGTCGAGCCAGTCGACGAGCAACTGCCGCTCGGCGTCGTTCAGGGCATCGAGGCGTGGCGCGATCGCCCGGAAGGCGATCACGGTCGCGATCGCACCCCCGTCGCCCTGTTCCGGTGCGTCGGTGAGGATCTGCCCCAGCACCGCTTCGTAGAGCTCGTCGGCGAGACCGAGATCGCGCTGCTCGGCCGGTGTGGCCAGCAGCATCAGGACCGCGCCGGTGCCGGCGGCCTGGATGAGCCCGACGGCGCGTTCCTCGCTCACGCGAAGTCGCCCGGTCTCGGCCACCCGGTGCACGCGGGCTTCCAGAACGCGCCGGCCCGAGCGGACCGCCGACGAACTCTGCGCTCGATCCGGGTCGCTCAACAGCCGGAAGAGGTCAGGATTGGCTACGCCGAATTCGAGCTGGGACTGCCATCCGGCCCGGAGATCGACCAGTGGATCGACGCCGTCGACCGATGCCGCCTCGACGACCGCCGCCTTCACGGCGACCAGGCCCGCCATGACGTGCTCGGCCACCGCCTCGAGCAACCCGTTCTTGTCGCCGAACAGGCGATAGATCGTCGGCGCCTGCACGCCCGCTCCGTGCGCGACGCTGCGCGTGGTGACGGCTGCGGTCCCCTGTTCCTGGAGCAGCCGCGCGGCGACCTCGACGATCTTCGCCCGGGTGTCCACTCGACCACTGATCGTCTCGCTCATTTTCCAATGCTAACGCAGAATTGATACCATCGGAATTTCCAGTGATAACCTTTACGTGATTCCATTGCTAACACAGGAGAGGACACGTGTCATGATCATCATCACCGGAGCCACCGGAGCCCTCAACGGCGCCACTGTCGACCATCTGCTCGAGCGGATGCTGGCGAACCACATCGTCGTCGTCGCGCGCGATGTCGCGAGTGCGGAGCGATTCGCCGATCTCGGCGTGACCGTGCGCCACGGCGACTACGCCGATCCCGCGTCGTTGCCGGCCGCCTTCGACGGAGCGTCGCAGCTGCTGCTCGTGTCGTCGAGCGACCCGGCCGCCGACGCGGTGAGCCTGCACCGGGCAGCGATCGATGCGGCCGCCACCGTCGGCGTGGGGCGCATCCTCTACACCAGCCATCAGGGCGCATCCCTCGACACGCCGTTCCGCCCGGCCGTCGATCACGCGATGACCGAGCAGCTGCTCGCCGAATCGGGAATCCCCTGGACGTCGCTGCGCAACGGCTTCTACGCCCACAGCCTCACCTGGCTGGCCGGTCCGTGGCGCGAGACCGGCGTGATCGCCGTGCCGGCCGACGGGCCGGTCTCGTGGACGGCGCGGGAGGATGCGGCCGAGGCGGCTGCGATCATCCTGGAGTCCGACGGCGCCTACGAGGGCCCGGTCACCCTCACCGCCGCGAGCGCTCCGACGTTCGACGAGGTGGCGGTGATGGCAGCGGAGGTCACCGGCAAGACCGTCGAGCACGTGCTCGTGGGCGAGGACGAGTGGATCGCGGCACAGCTCGCCTCGGGTCAGCCGGAGTTCCGGTCGCGCTTTGTCCTCGGCATGTACCAGGCCGCCGGCCAGGGCTTCTTCGCCGGGGTCGATCCGCTGCTCGGCACTCTGCTGGGCCGCGAACCACGCACGGTGCGCGACCTGCTGACGAGCGGCGGGTGACGGCCCGTCTCCGGACCGGCGGCTCCGATCCCTACACGAGGCAGTTGGGCCCGAGCAAGGACTTCAGCTCGCCGTAGAGGTCGGCCGTCACGTTCACGCCGAACGGCACCTCGAAGATGCGCACGTTGTCGTTCTTGATGAGCTTCAACCGCACCTCGGTGTCGCCAGCGTGACGGATGAGCACGTCGTTCAGCGCCTGCACCGTGTCGGTGGTGGCCCGCGTCTCGGCCAGCGAGATCTGCAGCGGGCCCGCCGTGCCCACCTGCCCGAGATCGGGCTGGAACATGCTGAAGGCGTGCAGGTTCATGCCGTCGTCGCGCAGCGACACGCGCCCGCGCACCACCACGATGGTGTCGTTCGTGAGGGCCGGACCGAACTCCTGGTAGGTCTTGCCCATGAACATCGCGGTGATCTCGCCGTTGAAGTCCTCGACCGTGATCATGCCGTACTGGTTGCCCGAGTTCTTGGCCACCCGGTGCTGCACGCTCGTGATGAGCCCGGCCACCGTCACCTGATCGCCGTCTTGCGTGTGCTCGCTCTCGAGCAGATCGAGGATCGAGGTCGACGCGACCTTCGCGAGGGGGATCTCGAGCCCGGCGAGCGGATGATCCGACACGTAGAGCCCCAGCATGTCGCGCTCGAACGCGAGCTTGTCGCGCTTGGCCCATTCGGGTCGCACCGGGATGTCGTGCACCTCTTCGGGCGCATCCCACAGCGAGTCGAAGTCGAAGCCCACCTGGCCGTTGGCCTCGTTGCGCTTCTCCGACACCGCGTTGTCGATCATCGCCTCGTGCACCTCGATGAGGGCGCGGCGGGTCGATCCGAGCGAGTCGAATGCACCCGCTTTGATGAGCGATTCGATGGTGCGCTTGTTCGTGGCCTGCAAAGGGATCTTCTTCAGGAAGTCGCCGAAGGAGGTGAACGTGCCCTTCTCCTCCCGGGCCTGACGGATCAGCTCGACCACGTTCATCCCGACGTTCCGCACCGCACCCATGCCGAAGCGGATGTCGGTGTCGACGGCGGTGAAGAACCCGATCGACTCGTTCACATCCGGTGGCAGCACCTTGATGCCCATGCGGCGGCACTCGCTGAGGTAGAGCGCCATCTTGTCTTTCGAGTCGCCGACGCTCGTGAGCAGCGCCGCCATGTACTCGGCCGGGTAGTGGGCCTTGAGGTAGGCGGTCCAGTAAGAGATGACCCCGTAGGCGGCGGAGTGCGCCTTGTTGAAGGCGTAGTCGGAGAAGGGGAGCAGGATGTCCCACAGCGTCTTGACCGCGGCCTCGGAGTAGCCGTTGTCGTGCATGCCTTTCGAGAAGCCCTCGTACTGCTTGTCGAGTTCGCTCTTCTTCTTCTTACCCATCGCGCGGCGCAGCAGGTCGGCCTGGGCGAGCGTGAAGCCGGCCAGCTTCTGCGCGATCGACATGACCTGCTCTTGGTAGACGATGAGGCCGTAGGTGCCGCCGAGCACTTCGCGCAGCGGCTCTTCGAGCTCGGGGTGGATGGGCGTGATCGGCTGGATGCCGTTCTTGCGCAACGCGTAGTTGGTGTGCGAGTCGGCGCCCATCGGGCCCGGCCGGTAGAGCGCGAGCACGGCCGAGATGTCTTCGAAGTTGTCGGGCTTCATCAGGCGCAGGAGGCCCCGCATCGGCCCGCCGTCGAGCTGGAACACACCCAGGGTGTCGCCGCGGGCGAGCAGGTCGTACGACGCCTTGTCGTCGAGCGCGAGATCTTCGAGCACGAGGTTCTCACCCCGGTTGGAGCGGATGTTGTCGAGCGCGTCGTCGATGATGGTGAGGTTGCGCAGCCCCAGGAAGTCCATCTTGATGAGGCCGAGCGACTCGGCCGCCGGGTAGTCGAACTGGGTGACGATCTGGCCGTCCTGCTCCCGCTTCATGATGGGGATGATGTCGATCAGCGGGTCGCTCGACATGATGACGCCGGCCGCGTGCACGCCCCATTGCCGCTTCAGGTTCTCGATGCCGAGGGCGGTGTCGAAGACCGTGCGGGCCTCCGGGTCCATCTCGATGACCGTGCGGATGTCGACGGCCTCTTTGTAGCGCGGGTGGGCCTTGTCGAAGATGCCGGAGAGCGGGATGTCTTTTCCCATGATGGGCGGCGGCATCGCCTTGGTGAGCTTCTCCCCCATGCTGAACGGGAAGCCGAGCACGCGCCCCGAGTCTTTCAGCGCCTGCTTGGCCTTGATGGTGCCGTAGGTCACGATCTGCGCCACGCGCTCGTCGCCGTACTTCTCCGTGACGTACTTGATGACCTCGCCGCGGCGACGGTCGTCGAAGTCGACGTCGAAGTCGGGCATGCTCACGCGGTCGGGGTTGAGGAACCGCTCGAAGATGAGGCCGTGCACGAGCGGGTCGAGGTCGGTGATCTTCATGGCGTAGGCGGCCATCGACCCGGCACCCGATCCACGACCGGGGCCGACGCGGATGCCGTTGCGCTTCGACCAGTTGATGAAGTCGGCCACCACGAGGAAGTAGCCCGGGAACCCCATGCCCTTGATGACGCCCACCTCGTAGTCGGCGCGCTCGCGCACCTCCTGGGTGATGCCGTTCGGGTAGCGCTCCTTGAGGCCGGCCTCGACCTCCTTCTCGAACCAGGTGGCCTCGGTCTCCCCCTCCGGAACCGGGTAGCGCGGCATGTAGTTGGCGCTGGTGTCGAAGGCGACCTCGCAGCGCTCGGCGATGAGCAGCGTGTTGTCGCAGGCATCCGGGTAGTCGCGGAACAGCTGCCGCATCTCCTGGGCGCTCTTGAGGTAGAACTCGTCGGCGTCGAACTTGAACCGGTTGGGGTCGCTCAGCGTCGAGCCCGACTGCACGCAGAGCAGCGCGGCGTGGGAGGTCGCGTCGTGCGCGTGCGTGTAGTGCAGGTCGTTGGTGGCGACGAGCTTGAGGTCGAGCTGCTTGGCGAGGCGGATGAGGTCGCCCATGATGCGACGCTCGATCTCGAGACCGTGGTCCATGATCTCGCAGAAGAAGTTCTCTTTGCCGAAGATGTCGCGGAAATCGGATGCCGCTTTGACCGCTTCGTCGTATTGCCCGAGTCGCAGGCGCGTCTGGATCTCGCCCGACGGGCATCCGGTGGTCGCGATGAGGCCCTTGCCGTAGGTGGAGAGGAGCTCGCGATCCATGCGCGGCTTGAAGTAGTAGCCCTCGATGCTCGCCTTGCTGCTCAGGCGGAAGAGGTTGTGCATGCCCTCGGTGGTCTCGGAGAGCAGCGTCATGTGGGTGTAGGCACCGGCGCCCGACACGTCGTCGCCCCCGCCGTTGCCCCAGCGCACGCGCGTCTTGTCGCCGCGGTGGGTGCCCGGGGTGAGGTAGGCCTCGGTGCCGATGATCGGTTTGATACCCGCCTCGGTGGCCGTCTTCCAGAAGTCGAAGGCACCGAAGACGTTGCCGTGGTCGGTGACGGCGACGGCCGGCATGCCCTGCTCTTTCGCGGCTTCGATCAGGGGTTTCACCCGGGCCGCGCCGTCGAGCATCGAGTATTCGCTGTGGACGTGCAGGTGCACGAAGGAGTCGTTCGAGGGCACTGATTCTCCGGCTATCTCGGCTTGGGTACCAAGTCTAAACGCCGGGTGCAGGGGTCGGTCGGCGTGTCGCGAGCTTCTCTCCGCCGTCGCGTCTCGAACGACGGCGAGCGCTGCGCCCGTACTGGGGGTGACGCGTGGCGAGGCCTCCTCACTAGAGTGCAGCTGACGAGAGGATCACCCCCGCATGCCGTTTCCCCGAAGGCGGCCGATGAGATCTCGGCGCGTTCCCCTCATCCGTCTCGCCGCGTCCGCCGTGGTCTCGCTGCTGGCCGCGGCCGCGATCCTGGGCTCCGCTGCCCCCGCGACGGCCCTGGGCGACGAGACGCACTGGGAGAACGTGCACCAGATGATCAACCACACGCAGTTCGAGCTGCGGCCGGTCGACCAGTCGAAGACCGAGATGACGGATTGGATCCGCCGCCCGGTGGAGACGATCCCACCCGGCGGAGAAAGCGCCGGCGACATCCGCAGCGCGAGCTTCTCCTACGGCCACGGGCTGGCTCAGATGCTCAGCTACGCCGTCTACGACAACGACACGTATGTAGGGCTGGTGGTCTTCAGCTCGGGAGTCGACTGCACCCGCACGATCAAGGTCTGCCTCGACTTCCACCGGTGGCAGCACACGTACACGAGCCCGCTGGCCGGCGCCTACAGCCAATACGCGCTCGTGGCCGACGCGCTGGACATCGGCACGCCGTACGCCTACGCGGTGCGGACGATCCTGACTCTGCAGCGGATTCCGCATTCCGACGCCGACAGCAGGGTGCCGGATGTCACGGGGCCCGACTCCGATCAGCCCGCCGCCGACCTGCCCGATGCGGGTGACCCGGACCCCGTGACATCCGGCACCCCGCCTCCCGGCACCGGGGGTGTCCCCTGGGCGTGGCGCCAGTTCGTGCAGAACGAGACCCCGTATTCGCTCGAGCTCGGCTACACCTGGCTCTCGGGGCACACGACCACGGCCGGCGTCGATCCACCGCCGACGATCACGAGCGGCCAGACGGCCATCTACTCCTACGCCAATTCGGCGAACTATCACGGACCGCAGATGTTCACGGTCTACAACGCCTACCGGCCGGAGACGAAGGCCTACATCGGTTCGGTGATCGTCGAGGCGCAGACGGACTGCAACGTCGGAGCGAAGGTGCCCGAGGTCCCGAGCTGCATCGAGTACGAGTCGAACTCGTACTCGATCGCCGTGGGCAGCGAGCTGGTGGGCCCGCAGACCTGGGCTCTGAGCTCCCACTCGACCACCTCGGGTGCTCCGCCGATCTACGGATTCGCCACCACCGTCGTGCGGCTCGACCCGGTGCAGCCGACGCCGACGCCGACTCCCACACCGACGCCCACCCCCACCCCGACACCCGACCCTGAGCCCGGAAAGACCGCGACCTCCATCGTGGCGAAGGCACTGACCGACCCGATCCGTTCCGGTTCGCTGTTCCCGTTCTGGGGCTACGTCGGTTTTGCCGACGGCGCGCAGAAGCCCACGGGCACCGTCTCGTTCTACGACGGCGAGACGCTGCTGGGAGTCGGCGACGTGAACCCGGGCGACACGAGCTACAACGCGTCGATCTCTGCGCAGGTCGTGACGCCGGGACAGCATCGCCTGCGGGCCGTCTACTCGGGCGACGACAACTTCGCCGGCAGCGAGGACTTCGAGATCGTCGAGGTCGCGGCGGCTCTGCCGCAGCTGTTCATCCGGTCGAGCGCGAACCCGTCGGCAGCCGGATCGAGCCCCGTGTTTGCGGTGCAGGCCGCCTACGCGGGCGCGGCGACACTGCCCGAGGGCGGCACGGTGCTCGTGACTGACGGCGGCGACAGTTCCAACCGTTTCGAAGGCACCGTGCACGACGGTCTCGTTCTCGGCGCCCTGGCGCGGCCGCTCTCACCCGGAGACCACGAGATCGACGCGAGTTGGAAGGTGGACGGCGTCGTCGTGGCCAGCGCGTTCACGACCCAGACGATCAGCCCGGCGACGGATGCGCTCGGGTCTGTGTTCACGGGCAGCGGTTCGACGTCGATGGGCGGTCTCGAGCCGGCGAGTGGCCCGGCTCCGGCCGTGGGGCCGAGCGCTGATGCGGCCGACCCGGCACCCGCCGACCCGGCCCCGACCGAGAAGCTCGACACGTCGATCGTGGTGCGGCCGGTATCCGATCCCATCCACTCGGGCTCGCTCTTCGAACTCACGGGCTCCCTCACCTACCCGAGCGGCGACCTGAAACCCACGGGAACCGTCGCCTTCTACGACGGCGAGACGCTGCTGGGAAGCGCCGAGGTGCATCCGGGAGTCGCCACCTCCACGGCATCCATCACGACGCAGATCGTTCCGCAGGGCCAGCACCGGCTGCGGGCCATCTACTCGGGCGATGAGAACTTCAGCGGCAGTTTCACCTCCTCCATCGCGACGGTGGACCGACCGATTCCGCAGCTGCTGATCCGGTCGAGCGCGAACCCCTCGCCGAACGGCGCCTCGCCGGTGGTGGCCGTGCAGGCCTTCGTGCCCGGTGGTGCGGCGCTGCCCGAGGGCGGGCGGGTGCTGGTGACGGTGACGGGCGACAGCGCGAATCGCTTCGAGGGGATCGTGCAGAACGGCCTCGTGCTCGGCACGCTCCCTCGGCCCCTGTCGCCCGGCGACCACGAACTCGGCGCCACCTGGCGAGTGGACGGCACCGTCGTGGCGAGCATCTACATGACGCAGTCGGTCGCGGCGGGCCCGGTCACGGTGCCCGACCCTCCGGCGGACCCGCCCGCTCCCCCAGCCGCCGACGCAGCGACTCCGAGCGGCGGCTCCGCCACGCTGGCGGCGACAGGGTCGGATCCAGCCGCAGCCGTCGAGGCGGCGCTCGTCCTCTTCGCGCTCGGCGCCGTGCTCGTAGCCCTCCGCCGACGTCGCTCCACCGGAGCGCGGCGGTAGCCCTGCTCGCGGCTCAGGCGGCCCAGGGACTCGACGATTCCCGCGACGAGGCTATCGGCGCAATTCGTGCATCCGTGTTCCCGGGCGCTCGGGCCCCTCGGACGCCCGTAGGCCTTAAGTCCCGAACGACTCGCGCCGGCCCCGCCAGTCTGGCTTCGTGCACGATCTCCTCGATCCCCTCATCCTGTCCCGGTGGCAGTTCGGTCTCACGACGATCTACCACTTCCTGTTCGTGCCTCTCACGATCGGGCTCGCCACCACCACCGCCGTCTTCCAGACGGCGTGGGTGCGCACGAACAAGGAGAAGTACCTCCGGCTCACCCGGTTCATCGGCAAGCTGTTCCTCATCAACTTCGCCATGGGCGTGGTGACCGGGATCGTGCAGGAGTTCCAGTTCGGCATGAACTGGAGCGACTACTCCCGCTTCGTGGGTGATGTGTTCGGTGCCCCCTTGGCCATGGAGGGGTTGCTGGCCTTCTTCCTCGAAGCGACCTTCATCGGCTTGTGGATCTTCGGGTGGGACAAACTGCCCAAGAAGCTGCACCTCGTCACCATCTGGGTGACGGCGGTCGGATCGATCCTCTCGGCCTACTTCATCATCGCGGCCAACGCGTTCATGCAGAACCCGGTGGGCTACCAGATCAACGAGGCCAAAGGCCGGGCGGAGCTCACCGACATCTGGTCGGTCGTCACCAACAAAGTGGCGCTCGCGGCCTTCCCGCACACGATCGTCGCCTGCTTCATGGTGAGTGCCGCGCTCCTGATCGCCGTGGCGTGCTACCACCTCTACCGCAACCAGCACCTCGACACCATGCGGCCCCTGCTGAAGTTCAGTCTGTGGACGATGGTGGGCGCCGGCATCCTGACCGTGCTCACCGGCGACCAGCTGGGCCTCGCGATGGTGCAGACGCAGCCGATGAAGATGGCGGCCGCCGAAGCGCTCTACACGACCTCGACCGGGGCGGATGCCTCGTTCTCGATCTTCACACTGGGCACCCCCGACGGCACCAGCGAGCTGTTCTCGATCCGCATCCCTTACCTGCTGTCGTTCCTGTCGACGCACACGCTCGACGGCACGGTCGAGGGCATCAACGACCTGCAGGCGCAGTACGTGCAGCTCTACGGCCCGGGCGACTACTCCCCCACGATCTGGGTCACCTACTGGGCGTTCCGCTGGATGATCGGCCTCGGGCTCGTCTCCGTGCTCACGGCGATCGTGGGGCTGTTCCTCACCCGCAAAGGCCGCAGCCCGAAACGGCGGTGGTTGTGGAGAGTGGGAATCTGGGCGTTCCCCTTGCCACTCGCGGCGATGATCATGGGCTGGATCTTCACCGAGATGGGCCGGCAGCCGTGGATCGTGTTCAGCCTGCTGAAGACCTCCGACGCGGTGTCACCCGGCATCACGGGCGTCGACGTGCTGATCTCGCTCATCGTCTTCACGCTGCTCTATGGCGCCCTCGCCGTCGTCGAGTTCGGGCTGATCAAGCGGGCCGCCCAGAAGGGCCCCGAACTCTCACCCGGCGCTGAGGTCGACGACGAGCACACCCCCGCATCCGGCGACGGCCCCGCCGTGCCCTCGACCGTCTATTAGGAGTCATGGTGGATCTGACTGTTCTGTGGTTCTGTATCGTCGGCTTCTTGTTCGTCGGCTACTTCGTGCTCGACGGCTTCGACTTCGGCGTCGGGATGTCGCTGCCCTTCCTCGGCCGTGACGACATCGACCGGCGCGTGCTGATCAATACCATCGGCCCGGTCTGGGACCTCAACGAGACCTGGGTGATCGTGGCGGGGGCGTCGTTGTTCGCTGCCTTCCCGGAGTGGTACGCCACGCTGTTCAGCGGCTTCTACCTGCCGCTGCTGCTCATCCTGGTCGCTCTGATCCTCCGCGGTGTGTCGTTCGAGTACCGGCACCAACGGCCGGAGGCGGCGTGGAAGCGGCGGTTCGACCGGATGATCGTGATCGGCTCCGCCGTGCCCGCCCTGCTCTGGGGGGTCGCCTTCGCCAACATCGTGCGCGGTGTGCCGCTCGACGAGGGTCACAACTACATCGGCACCTTCTTCGACCTGCTGAACCCATACGCCCTGCTGGGCGGACTGACGACGCTGCTGCTGTTCTTCACCCACGGCGTCGTGTTCGTGTCGCTGAAGACCGACGGCGACATCCGGGCCCGCGCACGCAGGCTCGCGACCCGCGCCGGTGTGGTCACCATCGTGGTCGCCGCCGCGTTCCTGCTCTGGACCTCGCTCGCCTACGGCACCCTCGCATCCGTCCTCCTCTCCGCGGTCG
>NZ_FNPZ01000001.1:34959-1756164 GCF_900107435.1 Herbiconiux ginsengi | reverse complement strand
TCGGCGTGTGGTTCACCACCGAGATGCGCGCCGGCGAGGAGAACGCCCGTCTGCTCGCGGAACTCACGGCCGCCCAGGGTCAGCTCGCGGCCATGCACCGGGAGACCGGCGCCACCGCCGAACGCGAGCGGCTCGCCCGCGAACTGCACGACACCATCGCGCAGAACCTCACCAGTCTCGTGATGCTTGCACAGCGCGGTCAGAACCGCGGCACCGACGGCGCCGGCATGCGCGACGACCTCGAACTGATCGAGCAGGTGGCGCGGGATGCGCTCACCGAGGCCCGCGCTCTCGTCGCCGCCACCGCGACCGTGCCCGTCGACGGCGGGCTGGCGTCGGCGCTGACCCGGCTCGTCGCCACCTTCGAACGCGAGACCCGGATCGAGATCGAGACGTGTCTCGACGAGGTGGGCGCGCTCCCCCGCGAACTCGAGGTGGTGCTGCTCCGCTGCGCGCAGGAGGCCCTCGCCAACGTGCGCAAGCACTCCGGAGCATCCCGGGCGCGGCTGGCGCTCGGCCGGGAGGCCGGTGCCATCACGCTCACGGTGGGCGACGACGGGATCGGGATCGGAGCCGACGACGCGGCGAGCGCCCACAGCGGCTTCGGGCTCGAGGGCATGCGGCAACGGCTCGCGCTCGTAGGAGGAACGCTGCGCGTCGCCTCCCTCGCGGGTGGAGGCACCGAACTCGTGGCGACGATTCGGGCGAACGAGCGATGACATACACCTCGAGGGAGGCACGATCCGCGTGAGATTCGCCCGAAACGACGAGCCCGGTGACGGCACCCCGGTCATCCGGGTGCTGGTGGCCGACGACCACCCCATCGTGCGCAGCGGCATCGTGGCCCTGCTCGGCGCGGCCGACGGGATCGAGGTGGTGGGCGAGGCCGCCGACGGCGCCCAGGCGGTCGCGCTGGCCGGCGAACTCACACCCGACGTCGTGCTGATGGACTTGCGGATGCCGGTGCTCGGCGGCTCCGGGGCGACCGCGGCCATCCTCACCGCCGACCCGCGCATCCGGGTGCTCGTGCTCACGACCTACGAGAGCGACGACCACATCCTCGGCGCCATCGAGGCGGGCGCGAGCGGCTACCTGTTGAAGGCCGCGCCGCAGGAGGAGATCATCGCCGGAGTGCGCTCGGTCGCCGCCGGTCAGACGGTTCTCGCACCCTCGATCGCCACGAAGCTGGTGCAGCGGATGCGTGCCGGGTCGCCGGCGGCGCCCGCTCTGAGCGTCCGCGAGCTGGAGGTGCTCCGGCTCGTCTCCGACGGCCGGAGCAACCCCGAGATCGCGAGAGCGCTGTTCATCGGCGAGGCCACCGTGAAGACGCACCTGCAGCACGTCTTCGAGAAGCTCGGCGTCTCCGATCGCACCCGGGCGGTCACCCGGGCGATGGAGCTGAACCTGCTCTGAGCCGCTAGGCGTTCTCCTTGCGGAAGGTGCGCGTGCCCACGTAGAGCCCCGCGGCGAAGAGCACGATGGTCCAGATCACACCCCACATCGTGGTGATGGTGAAGAAGTCGCCGGTGAACAGCTCACGGATGGCGTTCACGATGTACTTCGTGGGCATGAAGTCGGAGACCACCTGCAGCCACTGCGGGCCGATCGTCATCGGCAACAGGATGCCGGAGAGCAGCAGCACCGGAAGGGCGATGCTGTTGAGCACCGGCGCCATCACGTCTTCGCTCTTCGTGGTGAGAGCGAGGGCGTTGGAGGCCGCGGCGCACGCCGCACCGAGCAGCACCGTGAGGATCAACCCGAACACCATGCCGAGGATCGAGCCGGTGAGCCCGAAGAGGAACGCCAGCCCGATCAGCACGATGCCCTGCACGAACAGCTGCAGCACGTCGCGCAGGATGCGCCCGAGCAGCAACGCCGTGCGGCTCGCCGGTGTCACGCGCTCGGCCTCGATCACCCCCGCCCGCCACTCGGCGATGAGCCCGAAACCGGCGAACAGGGCGCCGAAGAGACCGAGCTGCACCAGCAGGCCGGGCACGAACAGCGTGTAAGCGTTCTGCGCACCCAGCTGCCCGGCGATCGGTTCGAGCAGCGGTCCGAAGAGCACGAGGTAGAGGATGGGCTGCACCAGCCCGATGATGACCCACGCCGGGTTGCGCAGCGCCATGCGCAACTGTCGCCGGAAGACGATGTAGGTTTCGCGCCAGAACATGCTCTATGCGTCCTCTCGGAGGGAACGGCCGGTGAGGGTCAGGAAGACGTCGTCGAGGGTGGGCCGGCGCACCTCGATCGACTCGAGCTCGATCGACGCGGCATCCAGAGCCCGGATGAGGCCCGGGATCTCGTGGCCGGCGCCGCGCACCCGAGCGCTCACGCTCGTGGTGTCGGTGTCGACGCCGGTGTCGGCGATGCGGGCGAGCAGCTCGGCGGCCGCCCCGGCCTGCGCCGCGTCGGTCACCACCAGTTCGACCAGGTCGCCCGAGATCTGCCGTTTCAACGCATCCGGGGTGTCGCTCGCGACGATCGAGCCGTGGTCGATCACGAGGATGCGGTCGCAGAGCGCGTCGGCCTCGTCGAGGTAGTGCGTGGTGAGGAAGACAGTCGAGCCGAGCCGCACCCGCAGGTCGGAGATGTGCGTCCAGAGATTGGCACGGGCCTGCGGGTCGAGGCCCGTGGTCGGCTCGTCGAGGAAGACGAGCGTGGGATCGTGCACCAGCCCCATCGCGATGTCGAGCCGCCGCCGCTGACCGCCCGACATGGCGCGGGGCTCCCGCGTCCACAACCCGTCGAGGTCGAGCTGCTCGAAGAGCTCGCGCCCCCGCGCCTCGGCCTGCTTCTGGCTGATGCCGTAGAGCATGCCGTGATCCATGATCTCCTCGCCGGCCCGCGCCTCCGGCGAGGTCGAGCCGCTCTGCGAGACGTAGCCGATGCTGCGGCGCACCTCCTGCGACTGCGTGGCCACGTCGAATCCGGCCACCGTCGCGGTGCCGGCGGTGGGCTTCAGCAGGGTGGTGAGCATGCGCAACGTCGTGGTCTTGCCCGCGCCGTTCGGGCCGAGGAATCCGACGATCTCGCCCTTCTCGACATCGATGTCGACACCGGCGACCGCCTTCACCTCTTCTTTCTCCTTTCCTCGGCCGCGCCCGGCGAAGGTGCGCGCGAGTCCTCGTGCATGAATCATGGATCTCCCTCGTGTCGGAGCCCATTATTCACAAGCAGCGCCGCGAACGGCTACCAGCTGCAGCGCGAGCTGCTCTCCTGGGGTGTCGAGGACTGGCGCACATCAAACCGGGCTCCATCTATTCGATGCTCAGCACCTTCGCCAAACAGGGGTTCATCGAGCGCCACGACATCGCCGAGGGCGACCGCACGGTGGCCGTCTACACGATGGCGGATTCCGGCCGGGCCGAACTCGACCGTCGGCTGCGCGAGGCGGTGGTGACGGTGAACGCGATGCACCCGTCGAGCTTCCGGGTGGCGATCAGCCTGGCACCGCTGCTCTCGCGCACGACGATGCTCGAGGCCTTGCGGGAACGGGAGCGGCGGGAGCGGCGGGCGGCCTGGTGTTCGCGGGCGAGAGCGCCCCGGCCTGGACTCCCCCGGCCGACGACGCCGGCTGGCAGATGGTGGGCGAATCGCAGCGCTACCGCGCATCGCGTACTCTGATGACGTCTTGGAGCCTGACCGCGACGGTCGGTGGCGAGCGCGAGGAGGAGCATGATGGGCGTCGTATTTCCGGAGAGAGCGGCTTCGGTCACGACCACAGATGGAGACATAGTCATTCTGCGCATCTGCGATCTGTGCGGTGCGGCCGTCGTCGAAGCTGACGGCACAGATCTCGCATTCCACAAGCGCTGGCACCAGCTCACCGGTTCCGGTAACTGGGTCGACCCCGCGACCGGCCGCCTCCACGGTCCCGGCAACCCTAGCTTTCCGGGCGGGATGTCTGACTGAAGGTCGCGACTGAAGTCATGCGCTACAGCTCGTGGCCCAGGAAGACGGGCTCGGGTTGGAGCAGCACGCCGAACTCGGCGAGCACCCGGCCCTGCACGTAGCGGGCCAGCTCGGAGACGTCGGCCGCTCGGCCCGAGGCCGTCGCGGCGGCGGTGTTGACGATCGCGAGGGTGTGCTTGCTCGAGATCGCAGCGGTCGACCCGGGCAGCGCGAAGCCGCGGCGAAGGCCGGCGTTCTCGATCAGCCAGGCCGCGCTGAGCTTCACGTGGTACTCCTCGGGCAGCGCCGTGGCCGAACGGTCGCCGTCGACAGCAATCTCCATGCCGTCCTCCAGCGGGATCACCGTGTCGGGTTCGTCGGGCTCGATCTGCCAGCGCGGCGCGGTCGGTGGCAGGGTGCGGGCGAAGTGCTCGGTGACGATCGGGTTGGTGAAGAACGATCCGGCGCTCACCGAGTCGGGATCGGCGGCATCCAGCACCATGCCCTTGCTGCCGCGGAGCCAGAGCACAGCTCCGCGCACCTGGTCGATGGGCATCCGCTCACCGAGCTCGATGCCGAGTGCCGAGGCCAGCTGGGCGTACATCACCGGTTCGCTGAGCGCGCCGGATGCGCCGGAGCCTTCGACGTCGACGGCGTCGGTGATCGAATCCGGCCCCTCGAGCGAGTCGCCCCACGCGTCGCGCAACTGGAAGGTCACCGAGAGCACCACACCGCGGAGGCCGCGCTTGAAGACGCTCGACCGGTAGGAGAGCTCGAGCTCCTCGAGCGGCATCCGGCGCACCGCCCCCGTGCCGAAGTCGAGGAAGTCGAGCGACACGATCGCCGAGGCGACCTCCTGCCCGTAGGCGCCGATGTTCTGGATCGGCGCAGCGCCCACCGAGCCCGGGATACCGGACAGGGCCTCGATGCCGCTCCACCCGTTCTCGACGGTGTGCCGCACGAAGTCGTCCCACGGCTCGCCGGCCTGCACGCGCAGCCGAACCGTGCCCACCTTCGACATCACGGGGGCGATGCCCCGGGTGGCGACCCGGATGACCGTGCCGTCGAAGCCCTCGTCGGCCACCACCACGTTCGATCCGCCGCCGAGCACGAACCAGTCGTCGTTCGACGCCCAGGTCTCGCGCACCACGTCGAGCAGTTCGGGCTCGGTGCTCGCGGTCACGAACCGGGCCGCCGGACCACCCACCTGGAGTGTCGTCAGCGGGCCGAGCGGCACATCCGTCGCCTCGTCGCTCATGGCAGACGGACGCGCACCTGCGCCTTGCCGAGCACCGTCTCGTCGTTCACGGTGGTCGTGAGGTCGATGCGCGCCGTGCCGGCCTCCTCGTCGATCTGGCCGATCTTCGCCACGACCGAGATCTCCACGCCGTCGACCGGATCGACCACGACGGGGCGGGTGAACCGCACCTGATAGCCCGACACCAGGGTGGGATCGCCCAGCCAGGCGACGACCGGCTGCACCGCGAGGCCCATGGTGAGCATCCCGTGCGCGAGCACGCCGGGCAGCCCCACTGCTGCGGCGATGTCGTCGCGGTAGTGGATGGCGTTGAAGTCTCCGGAGGCGCCGGCGTAGCGCACGAGCGAATCGCGCGTCAGGTGGTAACTCGCCGAGGCGACCTGGTCGCCGACCTCGTATGCGTGCACGATCTCCTGGTCGCTCATGCGTCCCCCCTCACCACGAGGGTCGAGACGGCGGTGACGACGTGCTCCCCCTCCGAGTCGGTGACGACCGATTCGGCCACCACCATGGCGTTGCCGCCGAGCGTCTTGACGCTCGTGACGTTCAGTTGCGCGGTGAGCTCGTCGCCCGCGACGATGGGCCGCGAGTAGTCGAAGCGCTGCTCACCGTGCACCACATGGGTGAGCTCGATGCCCGCGTCTTCTTCGGCGAGGAGCTGGCCGAGGGTCAGTTCCTGCACCACGATCGCGAAGGTGGGAGGCGCCACCAGGTCGGGGTAGCCGGCGTCGCGGGCGGCCTCGACGCTGAGATTGACGGGGCTCGACGAGAACACGGCCCGCGAGAACTCGCGCACCTTCTCCCGGCCCACGAGGTAGGAGTTCGTCTTCTCGAACGCGCGTCCGACGAGGTCTGGGTTCACTGCCACCCGTCCAGTCTACGGAGAAGCTCATCGGCGGCATCCCATGCCCTAGTCTCGGAACGTGCGACTCGGAGTGCTCGACGTGGGATCCAACACCGTCCATCTCATCGTGGTCGACGCGCATCCGGGTGCCCGGCCCGTGCCCGCCGCCTCGCACAAGTCGGTGCTGCGGCTGATGCGCTATCTCGAACCCGACGGCAGCATCAGCGCCGCGGGGGTGTCGGCCATCGTCGCCGCGATCTCCGCCGCGATGGAGGTGGCTCGGCGCGAGAACATCGAGGAGCTGCTGCCCATGGCCACCTCGGCCCTGCGCGAGGCGACCAACGGCGAGGCCGTGCTCGCGGAGGTCGAAGCATCGACGGGCGTGTCGCTCCGCGTGCTCACCGGAGAAGACGAGGGCCGGCTGACCTTCCTCGCCATCCGCCGCTGGTACGGCTGGTCGAGCGGCAACATCCTGCTCTTCGACATCGGCGGCGGTTCGCTCGAGATCGCGGCGGGTTCCGACGAGTACCCCGAGGTCGCCGTCTCCCTCCCCCTCGGCGCGGGCCGCACGACCATCCAGTTCTTCCCCGATGACCCGCCGACGCCCGAGCAGATGCTGGAGCTGCGGGCCCACTCCCGTGCCGTGATGCGAGCGGATGCGCTGCCGCTGTTCGCCGGTATGGCTCCCTTCCAGCACGTGGTGGGCTCGTCGAAGACGATCCGCTCGCTCGCGCGACTCGCGGGCTCGACCAGGCCCAACGCATCCGGAGCCGGCGAACCCACGGTGACGCTGCGCCGCGCCGACCTCAAGGACTGGATCCCCCGGCTCGGTCAGCTGCCCGCCGAGGCGCGCCAGGCGCTGCCCGGCATCACGCCCGATCGCACCTTCCAGATCGTGGCGGGAGCCGTGGTGCTGCACTCGGTGATGAAGCTCTACGACGTGGAGGAGCTCGAAGTGTCGCCCTGGGCGCTCCGCGAGGGCATCCTGTTGCGCTACCTCGACGGGCTGGGCTAGGGGCGACTCAACCCGAGACGGCCCACATCGCGACCGCGCTCGCGGCGGCCACGTTCAAGGAGTCGATGCCGTGCAGCATCGGGATCTGCACCACCGTGTCGGCGGCCGCGATCGCCTCCGCCGTGAGACCTTCGCCCTCGGCGCCGAGCACCAGGGCGACCCGCTCGGGAACGCGGCGCTCGAAGTCGCGCAGACTCACCGCATCCGGGGTCAGGGCGAGGGCGGCGGTGTGGAAGCCGTGGTCGCGCAGCAGCGGCGCGAGCGAGGCCCACTCCCCCACGCGCGTCCACGGCACCTGCAGCACCGTGCCCATGCTGACGCGGATGGCTCGCCGGTAGAACGGGTCGGAGCAACGCGGCGTCACGAGCACGGCGTCGGCGCCGATCGCCCCCGCCGAACGGAAGATGGCGCCGACGTTCGTGGGGTCGACCACGTTCTCGATCACCACGACCCGGCGAGCGGAAGCGAGCAGCGCCGCGGCATCCGGAAGCGCGGGGCGGTTCATCGAGGCGATCAGCCCGCGGTGCAGGAGGTAGCCGGTCAGCTCGGCCAGCAGCTCGCCCGGGCCGACGAACACCGGCACCTCGGGGTGCCCGGCCTCGGCGAGCGCCGCCATCGCGTCGTCTTCGCTCGTGCCCAGCGCGAGCACCGAGCGCGGAACGTGCCCGGCCCGAAGTGCCCGTTGCAGCACGAGCAGCGACTCGGCGAGATAGAGGCCGTGCTCACTCCCGCGCGCCTTCTTCAGCGCCACATCGGTGGCGTGCGCGTAGTCGGCCAGGCGCGGATCGCCGAGGTCGGCGACGGGGATGACGGGCATGGAACGAGAGTCTAAGGCCCCGCCGACCCGTCGCTCCGTGCCGTTCGGACGGGCGGATGACGACACGACGTGGCGGGTCGGCGACGCCGGATCAGAGGCGCACCGGGTCGGGGTTCCGGGCCACGCGGCCCGCAACCGCCCGAATGGTGCGCGCGACCGCCCAGCCGAGGCAGGCGCCCGCGACGTTCGTGAGCACGTCATTGATGTCGGCGGTGCGGCCGGCATCGGCCACGTATTGCGACACCTCGATGGTGAGCGTGATCGCGAGCGCCACCACGAAGGTCGTGCGGAAGCGCACGGCGGCTGCGGCCAGCAGCAGCCCGAACGGCACGAAGACGGCGACGTTCAGCACCGCGTCGAGGGCGGAGGCCGGACCGTCGAACAGGATCGGCACCAGGTTCAGCCGCATCCCGAGTCCCGATCCCGGCCGCAGTGTCATGACAGCGACGGATGCCGCCCACACGCCCACCAGGGGCACCGCCCACCGCGCGCGCAGCGGCGCCGGGCCGGCCGCACGCACCGACGCGACGACGGTCAGCACGGTGAGAGCGCCGGCGAAGAGGAGGGAGAGCACGGGCGTGATCATGGTGCGCCCAGCCTCTCAGCCCGAGCGCCCGGAACCCTGGGTGCGGCCTCTGAGCGCGCCGAGAGGCATCCGGCACGACGAACGCCCCGCCCGACTCCGTGAGGAGTGCGGACGGGGCGTTCGTCGTCGCCGGAGCGGATCAGTAGTTGATGGTGCTCATGGTGGCGGCAGCGGTGACGCCGACGATGATGGAGACGATGATCCCGATCACCAGCAGCACGGCTCCGACGATCACCCCGGCGAGCGCCGGCGTGTTCTTGAAGCCGGCCTTCTTCGACTGGCTCAGCGCGATCGCCGAGACGATCAGGCCGATCAGGTTGAAGAAGATCGCGAGGATCAGACCGACGATGCCGAGGGTCTTGCCGGGGAAGTCCTGCCCGGCGGGGGCGTTCTGCGGCGTCTGGGGTGCGGGTGTTGCGGTCATGGTGATTCCCTCCAAGTGGTGAATGTTCCGTCACGAACCCTAACGTGATCCCTGCCGTCCGGCACCCTTCCGGGGCGGCCCGGCTCGGGAGCGGGGGAACAGTATCGGCGCTCGGGCGTTGAACGGTGTGTGAGTGAGCAGGTGGAGCGTTTCGCGACAGTGGTGGTGATCGGCGCCGGGCAGGCGGGCCTGTCGGCCGCCTACCACCTGCAGCGGCGAGGATTCGTCAGCGCCCTCGACGCCCCGGAGGCCGAGCGCAGCTACGTCGTCTTCGACGCGGATGCCGCCCCGGGAGGCGCCTGGCAACACCGCTGGGAATCGCTGCACATGGCGACCGTCAATGGGATCTTCGACCTCCCCGGCCTCCCCAAACCACCCGTCGACGACGACGAGCCGAGCCGCGACGCGGTTCCCCGCTACTTCGGCGCGTACGAGGAGCGGTTCGGATTCCCCATCCTCCGCCCTGTGCGGGTGACGCGCGTCGAGCGCGTCGACGACGATCCCGACGGCAGGCTCGCCGTGACCACGAACGACGGCCCCTGGGTCACCCGGTATCTCGTCAACGCCACCGGCACCTGGACGAACCCCACCCTCCCGGTCTACCCCGGGCAGCACACCTTCCTGGGCCGCCAGCTCCACACCAGCGACTACGCGACCCGCGACGAGTTCGCCGGTCACCGCGTCGCCGTCGTGGGCGGCGGGATCTCGGCCGTGCAGCAGTTGGAGGAGATCTCGCGCGTCGCCTGGACCGCCTGGTACACGCGGCGCGAACCCGTGTTCCTGCCCGGGGAGTTCGATCACGAGACGATCGGTCGCGACATCATCGCGAAGGTGGTCGCCGACGTAGAGGCCGGTCACCGCACCGGCAGCGTGGTCTCCTACACCGGCCTCGCCTGGACCCCCTACGCCCTCGCCGCGCGCGACCGCGGCGTGCTCGTGCGCCGGCCGATGTTCACCGCGATCGAGCCCCACGGCGTGCGCGAGGCCGACGGCACCTTCACCTCGGTCGACGTCATCCTCTGGGCCACGGGCTTCAAGCCCGCACTCACGCACCTCGACCCGCTGCACCTGAGAAACGCCGAGGGCGGCATCGCCCTGCGCGGCACCCGCGTCGAGAGCGATCACCGTGTGCACCTCATCGGCTTCGGCCCGTCGCAGTCGACCGTGGGCGCGAACCGGGCCGGGCGGGATGCGGTGGCCGAGATCGCGCGTGATCTCGCCCGCGACGACGCCGGGTCGCGTCAGCCGGCCGACCGGAGGGCGTGAGCCGTCGGCGCACCCCGAACCGCTCGTGCCTGCGGGCGGCGCGAGCGCGATCGTCGTACGCTCGACGTCGTGGCAGACGAACCCGCGACAATGCACGGCCGACGCCTGGCCGCGGTGGTGTTCAACCCCGTCAAGGTGCCGGTCGAGACCCTGCGGCACGCCGTCGCCGCAGCGGAACAGGAGCACGGCTGGGCGCCGACCGAGTGGTTCGAGACCGCGGAGCTCGACTCCGGAACCGCCGCCGCCCGGGCCGCCATCGCGACGGCACCGGATGTCGTGCTCGTCGCGGGCGGCGACGGCACGGTGCGCGCCGTCGCGCAGGAGATCTACCGCACCGGCGTTCCCCTGGCGTTGCTGCCCGCCGGCACCGGCAACCTGCTCGCGCGCAACCTGCACCTCACCCTCGCCGACCTCCCGCACGCCGTGCGCACCGCATTCACCGGCGCCGACCGCAGCATCGACATCGCGTTCGCGGCCAGCCGCACGCCGGACCGGGCCGTGGTGCGCCGCGCGTTCCTCGTGATGGCCGGCATCGGGCTGGATGCGAACATGGCCGCGAACACCAACCCGGCACTGAAGAAGCGCATCGGCTGGCTCGCCTACACCGATCCGATCGCCCGCTCCGTGCTCGGCAACAAACAGGTGAACCTGCACTACCGCATCGACGGCGGCCGCCCCCATGCGCTGCGCGCCCACACCCTGATCGCGGGCAACTGCGGCACTCTCACGGCCAACATCCTCCTCCTGCCCGACGCGGTCGTCGACGACGGACTGCTCGACGTGGTGGTCTTCCGGCCGAAAGGACCGTTCGGCTGGGCTCGCGTCGGTTCACGGCTCGCCACCAACGGGCTGTTCCACCGGTTCCGCTCGGGCCGGTGGCTGATGCAGCGCACCCCCGACCTCAAGGGCCTGAACTACGTGCAGGCGCGCCGCTTCGACGTGCGGTTCGCGGCACCGCAGCTCCTGCAACTCGACGGCGACGTAATCGGCGAGGTGACCGAGGTCTCTCTCACCGTCCTGCACCAGGGGCTCATGCTCCGCGTGCCGCGCGACGACGCCGAACCGCGGGACGGGGCCCCGTCTCAGCGAAGCGCGTAGCCGTACGGGCTGATCAGAGGGCGCCGGATGTCGCGGTACGCCGCACCTCGGGTCACGCCGGCATCTGCTCTGCGTGGACGGTCACGCCGGTGGTGCGGGACTCGCCCGCTCGCAGCACCGGGGCGCGGCCGGCGGCGCGATCGAACTCGCGGCCCTGCACCGAGGAGTTGGCCGGCTCGATGGCGGTGACGTACTTGCCGGGCGTGAGATCGATCCACTGGTGCACGCGATCCAGACCCGTCCAGCTCACCGTGACCCGGAGCCGCCGCACCGCGTCGGTGAGGGTCAGCAGCCGGGGTGCTCCGGAGGTCAGGCGGTGCTCGACGACGAAGTCGTCGAGCACCTCGTTGCGGGCGGGCCGGCGCCAGTCGACCGGCGGGCCCGGATCGCGCGGAATGCTGGTCTCGACGGCTCCCTCGACCACGAGGTCTGGTCCGAGGAAGGGCGCACCGAAGTTCACGTGGTAGAGGATCGGGGCCTGCCGATCCGATGTCGCGGTGTTCGTGACGACGTCGACGATCGCCAGCGTGTCGGTGGTGACGGTGATCGTGCGCTGACAGACCAGGTCGCCGTCGGCGACGACCCCCGTGACGGTCGTGATTCCGTGCTCGCGAACGACGGAGACGTCCGCCGCCGCCGTGAGCGTGAAGGCGCCGTGCTGCCCGTGACCCTCCGACGGCAGACCGACGTTGTGCAGTCCGCAGGTCGCGACCAGCCCGCCGAACGACGCCCGCCAGCGGTCGGGCCCCTCGGCGGCCGGCGTCTCCGGCACGCCGCCGAGGGGCGCCCAGCTGAGGAGCAGTCCGTCGAAGGACACCTCGCCGATGTCGAGGCCGCGCGCCGGCAGCACTCTCGCAGCGAGCGCTCCATCATCGTCGACGAGGATGACCGGATGGGGTGGATGCGACAGGGCGTGGCTGCTCATCTTCCGATTGTGACAGGGTCACCCACTCGCTCGGTCGGTGCTCTCCGTTCGTGACAGGAGGTCGGCGACGAAGGCCGTGTTGAATCTCCCGCTCCGGAACTCCGGGCTGTCGGCGATCTTCTCGTGCAGCGAAGCCGTCGTGACGATGCCGTCGACCACGAGTTCGCCGAGGGCGCGGAGGGTGCGCGCGATGGCTTCGTCGCGGTCCTGGCCCCAGCAGATCAGCTTGCCGATCATGGAGTCGTAATAGGGCGGGATGACGTAGCCCGCCTCGATGTGGCTGTCCATCCTCACCCCGGGCCCACCCGGGGCCCGGAACGCGCCGATACGGCCGGGGTTCGGCGCGAAGCCGTTGCCCGGGTCTTCGGCGTTGATGCGGCACTCGATCGCGTGGCCGCGCACCACGATGTCATCCTGGGTCAGGTCGAGCGGGAGACCTCCCGCGATCTGCAGCTGGAGCTTGATGAGGTCGATGCCGGTGACCATCTCCGTGACGGGATGCTCGACCTGGATCCGGGTGTTCATCTCGATGAAGTAGGGAGTGCGCGAGACGTTGTCGAAGACGAACTCGACGGTGCCGGCGTTCCGATAGCCGACCTCCTGGCACAGGGCCACGGCGGCAGCGGCCATACTGCGGCGCAGGTCGGCGTCCAGCACCGGCGACGGCGACTCCTCGATGAGCTTCTGGTTGCGTCGCTGCGCCGTGCAGTCACGCTCGCCGAGGTGCAGCACCGTGCTGCCGTCGGAGATGACCTGGATCTCGATGTGCCGGATGTCGGTGAGGTACCGCTCGATGTACACCGACGGGTCACCGAAGGCGACCTCGGCTTCCGACATGATCTCCGCCAGGTCCTTCTCCAGCGTCGCCGCCGACGGCACCACGCGCATGCCCCGCCCGCCACCACCGGCGGCCGCCTTGATGAGCAGCGGGTACCCGACCTCGCCCGCCACGGCGAGGGCCTCGCCGTATTCGGCGATCGCACCCACCGAGCCCGGCACCGTGGGAACCCCGGCGCGGCGGGCGATCTTCTTCGCCTCGATCTTGTCGCCCATCCGCCGGATGACATCGGCCGACGGTCCGATGAAGCCCACACCCTCGGCTTCGCAGAGCGCGGCGAAGTCGGCGTTCTCGGAGAGGAAACCGTAGCCCGGATGGATCGCGTCGACCGTGAAGGCCAGTGCCGCGCTGACCACCGCGCGGGCATTGCGGTAACTCGCGTTCACGGGCGCCGGCCCGATGCACACGGCCTGATCCGCGAGCTTCACCGGCAGCGATCCCGCGTCGGCCTCGGAGTACGCCAGCACGCTGCGGATGCCGAGTTCCTTGCAGGCACGGATGACGCGCAACGCGATCTCGCCCCGGTTGGCGATCAGCACACTCCGCAGCGGTTCACCCATGGCGGGTGATCACCATCAACGGCTGACCGTATTCCACGGCCTGCTCGTTCTCGACCAGGATCTGCGTGACGGTGCCCTCGACCCCCGCCTCGATGTTGCTCATCAGCTTCATGACCTCCACGATGCACAGCACCGTGTCGGCGGCGACGGCATCGCCGACGGCCACGAACGCGGGGTCGCCCGGCTTCGGCGAGGCGTAGAACACGCCCACCATCGGCGCGGTGATGAGCACGTCGTCAGCGGCCAGCGTCTCGGCGGAGAACGCACCCCCGCGCGTCGGCGCGGGCCCGGGCACCGCAGCGGGAGCGGCTGCCACGGGAGCCGACACCGGCGCAGGCACAGCAGGAACCGGGGCGGCGGCGGGCGCGGGAGGCGCCGCGGCAACCGCCGTCACAGGCGCCGCGCCACCACCGGCCGGCCGCCGGTCGCGGGAGATGAACAACTCCACGTCGCCGTACGTGATCGAGAGCTCACGCACGTCGTCGGTGAGGTTCACCCAGTCGACGAGGGCCCGGAGTTCTTTGATGTCGGGCGGGTTAAGCGGCATTGTCACTCTCTCCTTTTTCGAGGTTGATCTGCAGGTCTCCGACCTTCAGGGATTGCGTTCCGGTCGCGCTCTTCGCGTACAGCGCCTTGACGAGATCCAGAAGCGGCCCGTACACCTCGTCCGGGTTCCCGCCCGCGGCCACCGTTCTCTTCATCTCGTCGACCTGGGTGCCGGCGAACATCGCCCGCAAGAGCAGCAGGTCGATGTCCTCATCCGGATGCCGCCTCCGCAGCTCGGGCAGCATCGGCGCGATCGGACCCGGCTCGAGCGCGATGTTCGACGCCCCGTTCGCGATGATCTTCGCCCGCAACTCCGGATCGATGGGGGCCAACAGGGTGCCGTAATAGCCGAGCACGTACTTCTTGATCTCGTTCGGCACGACCTTGTAGCGCTCGCCCGACATCACGTTCATCACCGCCTGCGTGCCCACGAACTGAGCGAACGGGGTGATCATGATCGGGAACGCCAGCTCCGCGCGCACCCGCGCCACCTCGAGCAGCAGCTCATCGAAACGCTCCGACAACCCGGCCGTCGCGAGCTGCGACTGGAAATTCGACAGCATCCCACCCGGGGTCTGATGCAGGTAATGCAGGCCGTTGTACGCCACCGGCACACCCAGCGGCTTCCCCTCCGCCTCCGCGATCGCCGTGAGCTTCTCGCTGATCGTCTCGATCCGCTCGTCGTCGACGTTCACCGTGTACCCCAGCGCCCGCAAGTCACGCACCACACCCTGCGTCGCCGGCTGCGCGTTGCCGTTCGCCAGCGGCGCGATCGAGAGATGCAGCGCATCCGCGCCCGCCTCCACCGCCTCCAGATACACCAACGGCGCCAAACCGGTCAGACAATGACTGTGGACCTCGAGCGGCCGGCCACCCATCACCGCCTTGAGCGCCGGCACCAAGGTGCGAACCCGATCCGGGGTGAGGAGACCACCGGCATCCTTCAGCATGATCGCATCGACATCGGCCTTCTCGATCAGCTCCCGCGCCTTCGCCACGAACAACTCATCCGTGTGCACCGGGCTCTCACAGAACGACACCGCCCCGAACGTCGACGCCCCCAACTCCTTCGCCCGGACGAGACCCGGCGCGATGTTGTCGACGTCGTTCAGACCGTCGAACGACCCGATCACCCGGAACCCGTTCGCGTAGAGCCGCTCCACCCACGCGATGATCACGTCATCGGCGAGGAAATCGAACGACGCGATGTTCTTCGACCGGATCAACGCCCGGAACGTCGTGCTCGGCGCATGCCGGTGCGCCAACCGCACCCGCTCCCACGGATCCTCCTTGAGATAGCGCACCGCGACATCGAACTGGATCGGCGCCATGAGATCCACCTGCTCGAACCCGACCCGGTCGAAATCCGCCGCCAGCGACACGATGTGCTCCGTGCGCATCCGCGTCGCCCACAGACTCTGATGCGCATCCCGCAACGTGGTGTCGATGATCCTGATCTCCCGCCGGCTGTTCGCCGGCCGACCCCCGAGCCCCATCACGGAGGCGATCGTTTCCGGAGTGCTCCTTGACATCTCGTCTCCCATCAGCGGATGAACTGCTCGACGTACGAAGCGCCCAGCCCGACTCGTTCGTAGTGCGCTCGCGCGTTCTCGATCTTCGTGAAGACGTCTTCCACGCCCGTCGGATTGCCGTCGGGATCGACGTAGATGTAGGCGCCGGTGACGTGGAACAGCGTGGCCATCCCTTCGACGTCGTCGGGGATCTCGAGGGTGTGGATGTCGCCGGGCGGCTCGAAGGCATACGACCCCTCCTCGGCCCACCAGCTGTGTTCGAGGTAGTGCCATCGTCCGCGCAGAACCGTCGCGTGCACGGGGCCGGCGTGCCGGTGGCGCGACAGGATGCCGTTCTTGCGCACACGGAGCACGTTCACGAAGTACCCCTGGCTCACCGAGAGCACCAACGGCTTGAAACTGACGTCCTTCGACTGGGGAACCCAGAACCGCTCGTCGCCGTCGAGATCGAGGGCGCCCGGCACCACGAGGTCGTCGACCATGCCGAACGGCTGCTCGCCGCGGTAAGGGATGGCCGCCTCGTCTCGCGTCGCCTCGGCTGCTCGGTTCGCACTCATCTGAAACCTCTCTCGTGGGGTGGGGCGGTCATCGGCCGATGACCGCGTGGCGCATGACCTGCAATTCGTCGAGGCGCGCCATCATCGCCGACGGAGTGTCGGCCACCAGCGCGATGTTCACCTGATCGACGCCGTTGTCGGCGTAGGCCTGCAGATCTGCCGCGTCACAGGTGCCCGGCGCGATGCCGACCGGCACCGCATCCGGGTCGCGCCCGGCGTCGGCCACCATCTGCCGGAACCGGGGCAGCGCCTCGGTCAGGTGCGGATCGGCCATCGGCGGCGTCGGATACCAGACATCCGCCCACTCGGCGGCGTGCTTCATGGTGAGCGGTCCGCTCCCGCCGAGATAGACCGGCGGGAAGCTCTGAGCGGGTTTGGGCCAGCACCAGCTCGGCTCGAAATCGACGAACTCGCCGTGGAACTCGGCCACGTCGTCGCGCCAGAGAGTGCGGATGGCTGCCACTTGCTCGCGCACCTTCCGGTGACGGGTGGTGAAGTCCACTCCGTGCGACGCGAACTCGTCCTTGTTCCATCCGAAGCCCACGCCGAACGCGAAGCGCCCGCCACTCAGCCGATCGATCGAGGCGGCCGTCTTCGCCACGTGCACGGCGTCACGGAGAGCGAGCAGACTGATCCCGGTGCCCACCTGGAGCGTGCTCGTGGCGGCTGCGGCGAACGAGCAGGAGATGAAGGGGTCGTAGGTGCGCTTGTAGAAGTCGGGGAGCACTCCGCCCCCGTACTGCTCGGGGTAGGCCGTGGCGCGCGACACCGGAATGTGCGAGTGCTCCGGAAAGAACATGCTGTCGAACCCGCGCTGCTCGATCTCGCGGGCGAGCGGGCCCGGATCCAGGTCCCGATCCGTCGCGAACACGTAGACGCCGACCTTCATGCCGTTCCTCCTTCGTGGGCCTGCGTCATCGCACGGAGTTGCGGCGCTTGAGCGGCAGCACGTAGGTGAGCAGGGCGATCAGCGTGATGCCGCCGATGAAGAGCAGGTTCACCCCTTGCGAGATGCGCAGCACCGTGGCCAGCGTCATCAGGAGGGCGAGCATCACCGCGCCGAGCAGGGCGCCGATGAGGGTGCCGCGACCGCCGAGCAGGCTCGCGCCGCCGATCACGGGCGCCGCGATGGCCAGCAGGGTGTAGATCTCGCCGACCGAGGCGTCGCCGATGCCGACCTGGGCGGCGAGCAGCACACCGGCGATGGCGGCGAGCACGGCGCAGAGCACATACGCACCGCCGCGGATCGCGGTGGCACGGATGCCGAGACGATTCGCGTAGAGGCCGTTGATGCCGACAGCGCGCACCCGGAGCCCGAGACCCGTGCGGCGCAACAGGATGTCGCCCGCGATCACGAGCACGGCGAGCACGAGCAGCGCGATCGGGAAGATCCCGATGCTCCGGGTGATGGCCGACATCAGCTCGTAGCTGATGTTCCCACCGGGTGTCGGCCGCAAGGTGAGGGCGACACCGGTCACGATGCCGAGGGTGGCGATGGTGGCGATGACGGCCGAGAGCTTCATCCGCTCCACCAGCCAGGCGTTGATCAGACCCACCACGACGCCGAGAGCGATGGCGGCGCCGATGGCGATGAGGATGTTCGGGAACACCCCGCCGGTGTTCACGAGGTACGACATCACCACCACGCTGAGACTCATCGTGGCTCCCACCGAGACGTCGATGCCGCCCACGAGCAGCACGAAGTACTGGGCGATCGCGACCGCCGTGAGGGGCGTGGCGATCAGCAGCACGTTCTTCAGGCTCAGCTCGCTGAGGAAGGTGGGATTCTGCGCGGCCGTGACGGCACCGATCGCGAGCATGAGGAGGGCGAGCACGGCGAGCCGTGTGGTCTCCTCGTTGCGCACCCAGCGCGGCAGTCGTGCTCGTCGAGCGGCGGCGGGCGGGCGCGAGGAGGCCTGCGGCTGCGCCTCCGTCGCCGTCTCCGTCGCGTCGAGGCCCGCGCTCGGCCCGGACACCGGTTCGCCGTCGCCCTCGACGACGCGGGACTCCACGGCGAAGGCGCCGACGATGCTCTCCTCGTCGGAGCCGAGGCCCGGCATGTCCTCGATGATCCGGCCGCGCGACATCACGATGATGCGGTCGGCGACGCCGGCGAGCTCGGAGGCGTCGGAGGAGACGATGACCACCGCGTTGCCGGCGTCGGCGCAGGCGCGGATGAAGCGGTAGATGTCCATCCGCGAACGCACGTCGACGCCCTGGGTCGGCTCGTCGATGAGGAAGACCTTCGGCTCGGCGGCCATCGCCTTGCTGATCGCGATCTTCTGCTGGTTGCCTCCGGAGAGCGACGACGGCGGCTGGGACGGCGATCCGAGCCGGATGCCGAAGTCGGCGATCTGCTTGTTCACGAAGCGCCGCTCGGCGGGCGCGCTGACGACGCCGGCAGTGGAGAGCTTGCGCAGCACTCCGGCCGTCATGTTCTCGCGGATCGACAGGGCCTGGAAGAGCGATTCGTTCTTGCGGTCGCCGCTCAAGAAGACGATCCCGTCGCGCGTGGCCTGACGGTAGTTGCGGAGCTCGGTGCCGAGCGAGGTCACCGTGCCGCCGGAGACCCCCAGGGTGGCGAGACCGCGCAGCAACTGCCCCTGGCCGTTGCCGTCGGCCCCGGCGATTCCGAGCACCTGCCCGGCACGGAGGGTGAGATCGACCGGCCCGAACTTCTCGCCCGCCAGGCCGCGGGCGGTGAGGAGCTCCTTCGCCCCGACGTCGAGAGGCGCTCGCGCGGGGAACTCCATCTCCACCTTCGTGCCGGCCATCAGCTCGACGATCTGCTTCGGCGAGACCTCCGCGGCCGGATGCGTGCCGATGAAGCGGCCGTCGCGGAGGATCGAGACGGTGTCGGCGACTCGGAAGACCTCGGCCAGGCGGTGGGTGACGAAGAGCACGGCGCAGCCCTGCAGGGCCGCGAGTCGCATCAGGTCGAGCACTTTGTCGACACCGCTCGCGTCGAGGGCGGAGGTCGACTCGTCCAGCAGCAGCAACCGGGGCTTGGCCATCACGGCGCGCACGATCTCGAGGATCTGACGGTCGCCCGGTGCGAGCGCCGCGACCTTGAGCATCGGATCGAGATCGAGGTCGTGCTCGGCGAGCCGGGCAGCGGCCCAGTCGACGATCTCGGCATACTTCGGCCGCTGAGCCGCCGGAGTGCCGATGTAGAGGTTCTGGGCGACGGTGAGGGTGGCGAGCAGCGAGCCGTCCTGGAAGACGGTGAGCACGCCCGCGCTCTGCGATTCGACCGGCAGATGCTTGGTCAGAGCGCGGTCGGCGATCGTCACCGTTCCGGTGTTCGGCACGACCGTGCCGCTGACGATGCCCACGAAGGTGGACTTGCCCGATCCGTTCTCGCCGACCAGGGCGCGCACTTCGCCCGCTCGAACCGCGAGTGACATCTCGGTGAGCGCGGTCACCGGCCCGTATTGCTTGCTGACACCGTCGGTGGAGAGAACGACTTCGGTGGTCTGCTTCTCGGTCATCATCATCGCGTCGGTCGAATGCGTCATCGGACTTCCCGTGTCGGTGGGTGATGGTGGGGTCGGGGGGGATGGTGCGGGGCGCGCCCGGAGGCGACGCCCCGCACCGTGCCGGAGGGTGCTACTCGAGCATCCCGTTCATGACGTCTTCGGGGATGAGCGCGCTCCACCCCGGGAAGTCGCCCGGCAGGTCGGCCTGGTACACGCCCTTCTCCGCCTTGATGATCGGCAGTGGCAGAGCCGTCCGCGCCGGGATGTCCTCGCCGGCGAGGATGCTCATCGCGTTCGTGGTGGCCAGGCGGGCCTGGTTCACCAGCGCGTTGGTGTAGTAGAGCGGGAACTCCTTGTCGGTGCCCAAGCGCTGCTCCCAGGTGCCGAACAGCTCGTTCATCTCGGTCCAGGTCAGGATCGCCGGAACCTGCACGCCGGCCTGGTCGTAGGCGTTGATCAGCTGCGGGATGGGATCGGCGTAGGTGTTGAGCACGGCCTTGGCGGGGATGCCCGAGGAGATCAGCGCCGAGGCGGCCGCGGCCACACCGGGGCGCGACCAGTCGGTGTCCTGTTGGAATCCGACCTTCGGTCCGTTGAGCTCGGTGAGCGATTTGTCGAGGCAGCCGGTCACGATCGTGTCCTGGGGGTTGCCGGGGGTTCCGAACAGGAACGCGATCTGGTCAGCGTCGGTGAGGCCGAGGTCGTTCACCGTCACCTCGCCCATCCCGGTGCCCGCGTCGCAGGCCTCGGCGTAGACCTGGTTGTTGATGACGTCGGCCCCGACATCCGGGGTCTCACCGGTGTAGGTGGCCACCACCGCACCGGCCGCCTGCGCCTCCTGGAACACCGGGGCCATCGCGGCGCCGAAGGCGTTGTAACCGATGATGATGTTCGCACCTCCGGCAGCGAGGCTGCGCACGGCGGCCTGGGCCGACGGCAGGTCGGCCACGAAGGAGTAGGAGATCTTGCCGACTTCGGGGTAGGTCAGGGCCTGCAGGATGATGTCCATGACCGCCGTGGTCTGCCACAGGTTGTCGACGGCGTTGAAGATGCCGATGTGCACCGGGCCGTCGCCGACCGTGCACTCGGGCTGCTTCCAGCAGTCGAGGGCCGTCTGCACCTGCTCGTCGGTGAGCTCGGCTGTGGCGCGCTCGAATCCGGTCACGGCCTCGGCCGGGAGGCTGTCGACGGGGGTGTCGACGCCGAAGGCGAGGTTGACCAGATCCTGGGTGGCTGCGGGGTCGGCGTCGAACGCCGTGTCGATGGTGATTCCGGACGACGCGGTGCTGCCGGCGTCGCCGGATGCGCTGCAGCCGGCGAGCACGAGTGCGAACGCGACGGCGGCGGCGCCGAGCGACAGTGCTCGACGGGCGCGGGTTGATGTGGACATCGTTACCTCTTTCTTCCTTCTTCTCTTGGTTGCGGTTATCCGGGGAGGCGCGGTCACGCGCTCTGCAGAGCTGGTTCCGACGGTGCGGCCGGCGGCTCCGCTGCATCGCCGTTCTTGGCCTTCGTGGTGCGCGGCCGCATGAGCAGCCCCACGCCGGCGAGACCGAGGGCGAGCACGACGCCTTGCACGAGCGTTCGTGCGCCGGAGGAGAACCCTTGCACGGCGAGGCCGTGGTCGAGCAGGATGATGAAGGTCGCCCCGAGAACGGTGGCGAAGGGCCCGACCCGGCCACCGGTGAGAACGGCTCCACCCAGCACCACGACCACGATGCTGAGCAGCAGATACGGGCCGCCCGACGACATGTCGGGTGAGGAGAGCTGCCCGGCGAGCAGCACGCCGCCGACGCCGCCGACGAGGGCCGCGATCACCCAGGCGAGCACGCGCAGGCCGAGATAGCGCACGCCGGTCAGCTGGCTCGCCCGGAGCGATGCGCTGGCCAGCACCAGCCGCCGGCCGGTGCCGATCCGTCGCACGAAGAGCAGGATGACCAGCGCGAGCGCGAGCGCCACGATGAGGATGAGACTGACCCCGAAGACGTTGGCCTGAGCCCAGGACGAGAGCGCTGAGGGCACCTTCGTGATCTTCAGTGCGCCCTCCCGGTAGATCACGGTGGCGCCGAGGATGAGCTGGCCCGTCGCGAGCGTGGTGACCAGGGCGTTGAGCCCGAGCACCTCGACGAGCAGGCCGTTGACGAGACCGATCACGATGCAGACCAGCGCGGCCACCAGCAGCGCCTTGGGCAGCAGGTCGTTCTGGCCGCCCGACTCGCGCAACATCATGATGCCCATGAGCGTGATCACGGAGGGCAGGCTGAGGTCGATGCCGCCGGTGCCGATCACGAAGGCCTGCGCCAGGCCCACGAGCACCATCACTCCGAGCAGCGGAGTCAGGGTGGAGAGCGTGCGGGGCTCGAACAGGTTCTGCCCCGCGATCAGCTGCAGGTAGAGCACCAGTAAGACGTTGGCGATGAGGATCACCGTGAGGGGCGACCACGAGAACGAGAAGCGCTGACGACGCGAGTTCCCCTCGTGCGTGTTCGACTCTGACACTCGCAACCCTCCTTCGGGCTTGTCGGTGCGAGCATCTTCTCCCACGCTCGGAACGCGTTTCGGCGACCTGTGCCAAATCAGGACACTGCGCCCCTGAGGCCCGGAATCGAGACGAAAATGCAAAGAAGCGGCCCGTCAGCGCCCTCGCTCGCCGTGTTGTAATAAGTGATTCGCACTCAGTGCGGCGCAATTGATCCCAACGATGTGTTCAAGTGCAAGGAGTACCTGGAATGCCGGCCTACCCGAGACTCGACGATCTCCGCGACACCTTCCTCAGCGACGGAAAGCTCGACGTGCGCATGGAGCAGATGGTGCGCCCCGTGGTGCTGGAATCCTGGAAGCGCTCGCGGGGGTTCGGCAATTCGAACCGCTTCTCGGAGCTCCCGCTGCACTCCCCCATCGTCAGCGACTCGGTGCTGCTCCGTGCCGCCCGCCCGATCCTCTCGACGCTCGCCGACGAGTTGGGCATGAGCAACGCCAGCCTCCTGATCGCCGATCGGCACGCCCGCATCCTGGAGACCTGGATCTCGAACCAGGATCTCGCCCGCAAGCTCGAACGGGTGGGCTCGGTGCCCGGGCACACGGCCGCCGAGGAGATGGTCGGCACCAACGGCGTGGGCACCCCGGCCGCCGACCGCAAGGCGAGCATGATCGTGGGAGCCGAGCACATCGCCGATGTGCTGACCGACTTCGCCTGCGTCGGCGCCCCGATCAACAACCCGATCACGGGCCGGCCGGAGGGGATCGTCACGCTCACCGCGCTCGCGTCCGACGCGAGTCCGATCCTGCCCAGCTTGATCAACCAAGCCGCCCGCGAGGTCGGCCGGCAGCTGGTGAACCTCGCGAGCATGCGCGAGCGCGTGCTGCTCGATTCCTTCCTCAGCGCGTCGCGACTCGGCCGAGCGATCGCCGTGGTCGGCGGAGACGTGCTGATGGAGAATCCCGCGGCCACCGAGTATCTGCACCACGTCGACAAGACGACGCTGTGGATGATCGTGTCGGAGTCGGTCACCGCGAGTCATCCGAAGCGCACCGTGCGTCTCGAGACCGAGGCGGCGATCACGGAGCTGAACTGCACGGCCATCGTCTTCGACGACGAGCTCATCGGCGCGATCGTCGAGGTGGTGCAGCAGATCCACACCGAACCGCTGAACGCGCTGCCGACCCCGCCGACCTCACCGAACTGGGCGCCCCTCGCCGAATCGCTCCCCGGCACCAGTCAGGCCTGGGTCTACGCCCGCGAGCAGGCCGAGTCGGCCATGCGGGCTTCCTTGCCGGTCGTCGTGTTCGGCGCCCCCGGCACGGGCAAGTTCACCCTCCTGCGGCACATGCTCGATCGCGTCGCCCCCCGCCAGACCCCGGCCGTGCTCGATTCGCAAGACGCCCAGAAGGACGTCGAGACCTGGTTCACCGAGCTGAGCACGGCTCTCGACGAAGGCACCCCGGTGATCTTCCGGCACCTCGACTCGCTCGACGAGGTGGTGGCCCAGCGGGCCGCCGATCACCTGGGCGCCGCACCCACGCTCCTGGCGCGCGGGCTCGTGCTCGGAACAGCGGGCGCGCAGGGTTCGCGGGCACTGGAGCCGGGGCATCAGGCCCTCCTCGACCTGATCGCCGTGGGGCGCATCGACATGCCGAACCTCCGTGAGCGCAAGCAGGACATGCGCTCGCTGCTGCACGTCTTCGAACGCAAGTACGCGTCGGCGGTGAGCATCAGCTACACCCAGGGGGCCTACACCGCCCTCTCCCGCGCGCCCTGGCCGGGAAACCTCCGCCAGCTCGACTCGGTCATGCGCGGGGTGTTCTCGCTCGGCAGGCGCAACGAGGTCACGGTCGACCAGTTGCCGCCGGCCATCGCCGCCTACGCGCGCCGTCGCGACCTCACCATGCTGGAGCAGCTCGAGGTCGACGGCATCATCAACGCCCTCATCCGCTGCTTCGGCAACAAAGTGCTCGCGGCCGAGATGCTCGGCATCTCCCGTTCGACGCTCTACCGCAAGATCAGCGGTTACAAGCTCGACGAGGAGCGCCTGTTCCTGTAGCGGTGCGCGTGGGGCCTCAGACGTGCGAGTGGGTGTGCTCGTGCGAGATCGCGTCAGCCATGGTCGGCTTCGTGACCGCCGCCGCCTTCTCCTGCGCCGCGAGTTCGGCGTCGAGGGCGCGGTTGTCGCCGCGGGCGCGGGCCACCCACGCGCGGCCGGCCGCGGGCGACATGTGGCAGAGGCCGGGCACATCCGGATTCTCGGCGCACAGCGACCGGTTGCCCGGCGCCCGTTTCGGCGCCGGCGGGGCGTCGGGGGCACGGGAGATCATCCCCACCGGTGACCACCGGCGGCGACTCTCGCCTCCGCAGGCCGCGCAGCTGAGCGTCGAGGGCGGCGGCGAGGCCAGGTAGGCCTCGCCGGTCGACCCGCAGTCGACGCACCGGTAGTCGACGATGATGGTCATCGCCGGCCTACTCGTAGTATCCGGGCGCGTGCGCGAACTCGGCCCAGTCGTCGGGATCGTGACTGATCCAGACCGTCGCCTCGAGGCTCTCCTTGAGGTACTTGATCCGGCGCAGGGAACGAAGCGCCGTCTTGGTGTCGGCGTCGATCGGAAAATGGAACTCCTGCTCCATCTGCGCTCGCAGGTGGATGGCGTCGCCGGTGAGGATGAAGCTGCGCGAGGCGAGCCGCACCACGACGCTGACCTCGCCGGGGCTGTGTCCAGGGGTCGCGAGGATGGTGATGGCGCCGTCGCCGAAGAGGTCCAGGTCACCGGGCACCTCGCGCACGTCGAGACGCTTGATGGTGTCGAGCACCTCCTGCCGGTAGACGAACGCCTGGATGGGGTCGGGCCAGTTGGCGTAGCGCAGCTCGCCCTCGCCGAAGAAGTGCTTGGCCTCGGGGAACAGGAACAGGCCCCCGGTGTGGTCGAAATGACCGTGCGACGAGATCACGTGGGTGATGTCGCCGAGCCGGTAGCCGAGCGCCTGGATCTGCTTGTCGAGACGCTGCTCGCTGGTGCCGCCGATGCCGAGGAGCGGTGCGAGCTCGCGCCCGTAGACCTTCTCCGGATCCTCGATCGCATCCGGATGCAGGCCCGTGTCGAAGAGCACGAGACCGCGCGGATGCTCGATCAGGAAGGAGGGACACGGGATGGTGACCTCTCCGCTCGTGCCGTACAGCAGGGTCTCGGATTGGACCGTCAGGGTCGGGGCGTCCAGGGCCCAGAGCCGGCGTGCGTGTCCGTGAGTCATTCGACTTCGCTCCTTTCGCGAGTACGTCCTCGTACCCCAGCCAGTCTGCCGCCGAAGGGCCGCCGAGCCCTGTCCCATCTTGGGTCAGGGGCACGGGGAGGGCGACCCGGCCCTGCCTACTATCGGGGCAGCAGCGGCGCCATCCCCGGGCCGCGGGCGAGAGGGTTTCACGCGAAGGAGCGTCGTGCAGGGCAGAGTGGCAGCGATCGTCGGGCCGAGGCAGTTCGAGGTCAAGGAGTACGAGGTGCCGATGCCGGAGGCCGGCGCCCTGGTGCTCACCGTGCGGCGCGCGAACGTGTGCGGCTCCGACATCCATCAGTACCACTACGACAGCCCGGCCCTGCGCGAGGCCGCTCTCGGACACGAGTTCGTGGGCGAGGTCCTCGCGCTCGGCGACGGGGTGACCCACGACAACGCCGGGCAGCCCGTCGCGGTCGGAGACCGGGTGGTGGCCGTCTACTACGTGACCTGCCGTCGTTGCGCCGCGTGTCTTCGGGGCGACTTCGGCATGTGCGTGAACTCGCTGCGCGAGTGGTCGAAGAATCCGGATGTCGCACCGCACTTCTTCGGCGGCTTCGGCACCCACTACTACGTGAACCAGGATCAGTACTTCTTCACGGTGCCCGACGTGCTCGACGACCAGATCGTGGCCGGGGCCAATTGCGGCCTCGCCCAAATGCTCTTCGCGCTCGATCGCACGCGCCTGGCCGCCGGATCGATCATCGTCGTGCAGGGCGCAGGCGGTCTCGGTCTCTACGCGGTGGCGGTGGCGAAGGAACGCGGCGCCGAGGTCGTCGTGATCGACGGCGTGCCCGAACGGCTCGCCCTGGCGGAGCGCTTCGGCGCCGACCACGTGATCGACATGACAGAGCACACCACGACCGAGGAGCGGGTCGCCCGCGTGCTCGAGCTCACCGGAGGCCGGGGAGCGGATGTCGTGCTCGAAGTGACGGGCGTCTCCGCCGCGTTCCCCGAGTCGATCGCGCTCGCCCGCACGGGCGGCGAGGTCGTCTCGGTCGGCAACCTCACCGTGGGCGAAGGGTTCGAGATCGCCCTCTCGCCCGGCGTCATCACGCGCAAGAACCTGCGCGTGCAGGGCGTGCTGCGCTACGACCCCTGGTATCTGCACCGTGCGCTCGAGTTCCTCGTGCGCACCCGGGAGCGCTTTCCCTTCGAGGCGCTCACCAAGCAGGCGCACTCGTTCGACGACCTGGCCGACGCCATCCGCGACGGCGAATCGCGCAGCGTCGCCCGCGCCTCCATCGTCTTCTGACCGACCGCATCGACCCTCACAGAGAGCAGACCTCAGGATGACCGACTACCTCACCAGACTCTTCATCGACGGATCCTGGCAGGACGCCGACTCGGGCGAGACCTTCGCGGTGCTGAACCCGGCCGACGGCTCCGAACTGGCGCGGGTCGCGGATGCCGACGCCCGCGACATGACCCGCGCCATCGACGGCGCCGAGCGGGCGCAGATCGGCTGGGCGGCGACTCCGGCACTGGAGCGTTCGAGGATCCTGCGCCGGGCCGCCGAGATCGGCCGTGCCGACATCGACCGCCTGGCCCGGGTGATGACGGCCGAGCACGGCAAGCCGATCGCCCAGTCCATCGGCGAGCTGAACTACGGATTCGACTTCATCGACTGGTTCGCCGAGGAGGCACGCCGCACCTACGGCACCACGGTGCCGTCGACGGGTCCGGACAAGCGCATCGTGGCCATCCGGCAGGCCGCCGGTGTCAGCGTCGCGATCACGCCGTGGAACTTCCCCTCGCTCCAGATCCTCCGCAAGCTCGGGGCGGCCCTGGCCGCCGGCTGCTCGATGGTGGTGAAGCCGGCGGCGCTGACGCCCATCTCGGCGCTCGAGATCGGCCGCTTCTTCGCCGAGGCGGGCCTGCCCGACGGGGTGCTGCAGATCGTTCTCAGTTCGCGGGCCTCGCGGGTGAGCGCCACCATCATGGCCGACAGCCGCGTGCGCGTGCTCTCCTTCACCGGATCGACCGAGGTCGGCAAGATCCTGATGCGCGAGGGCGCTGCCACCATGAAGCGCCTCGCGCTCGAGCTCGGCGGCCACGCTCCCTTCATCGTGTTCGACGACGCCGACGTCGAACACGCGCTCGACCAGCTGGTCGCCGTGAAGATGCGCAACATGGGCCAGACCTGCGTGTCGGCCAATCGCATCTTCGTGCAGCGCTCGATCGCGCCCGAGTTCACCCGCCGGCTGGTCGAGCGCCTGTCGTCGATGAAGGTCGGGTTCGGTCACGAGGACGGCGTCGAGGTGGGGCCGCTGATCGAGGCGGCGGCCGTGGCGAAGGTCGAGGCCCATGTCGCCGACGCGGTGGCAGGGGGCGCCGGCGTGGCGACCGGCGGCAAGCGGCCCGAGCACAGTGCGCTCGCGAACGGGCACTTCTACGAGCCGACCGTTCTCACCGGAGTCACCGACGACATGCTCGTCGCCCGTGACGAGACCTTCGGCCCGGTCGCCCCGATCTTCGAGTTCGACACCGAGGAGGAAGTCGTGGCACGGGCGAACAACTCCCCCTACGGCTTGGCGGCCTACTTCTTCACCCGCGACGTGAACCGCGTGGTGCGGGTCTCGGAGTCCCTGCAATACGGCACCGTCGGCGCCAACGACGGCAGCATCTCGGCCGTCCAGGCGCCCTTCGGCGGGGTCAAGGAGAGCGGCATCGGCCGCGAGGGCGGCCACTGGGGCATGGAGGAGTACCTGGACACGAAGTACATCTCACTCGCCGGCCTCACGCGGGCGTGAGTATCCGTCATCCACCTCACCCGGCAACGAAGCAAGGAGAACACGTGACAGGCAAACTCGAGGGCCGCAAGGCCGTCATCACCGGAGCAGGCTCGGGCATGGGCCGCGCGATCGCCGTGCGATTCGCGGCGGAGGGTGCGGCGGTTGCCGCACTCGACCTCGACCGGGCGGCTGCGGAGGCCACGGCCTCCACGATCGCGCAGGCGGGCGGATCGGCGCACGCCGTGCAGGTCGACGTCTCGAACGGCGCCTCCGTCGGCGCCGCGATCGCACAGAGCGTCTCGGCGCTCGGCGGCATCGACGTGCTGGCGAACATCGCCGGCATCCTCGACGGCTACGCGCCGATCCTCGACACCAGCGAGGAGCTGTGGGACCGCATCCTCGGCGTCGACCTGAAAGGCGTCTTCCTGGTGACGAAGGCCGCGCTGCCGGCGATGCTCGAGGGCGGGGGCGGCACCATCGTCAACATGGCTTCGATCGCCGGGTTCGTGGCCCGGGGCGGCGGCGTCGCGTACACCTCCGCGAAGCACGGCGTCATCGGCCTGACCAAGCAGATGGCCGCCGACTACGGCCTCCAGGGCGTGCGGGTCAACGCGATCTGCCCGGGGGCCGTCGAGACGGCGATGACCAAGCGGATCCTCGAAGAAGGCGAGCTGGCGGTCATCGAATCGATCAACGCCGTGCCGGCCGGCCGCCACGCCCAGCCCGAGGAGATCGCGAACCTCGCGCTCTTCCTCGCGAACGACGAGTCGTCGTTCGTGCACGGCGCCGCCTACGTCATCGACGGAGGCTGGACGGTCGTCTGACCCGCACAGGTGAAGAACCCCCGCCCGTGACCGGGTCGGGGGTTTCTTCGTGCGGACCCCGGCTCAGTGGGCGCTTCGGATGACGACGGCGTCGACCGCACGCACCGCCGGCTGCACCTCTCCGCCCCGCGGGAGGAGCATGAGGGGGTTCACGTCGAGTTCGTGGATCGCCGCGGCGGGGTCGAGCATCGCGTCGCCCAGCGCCACGGCCGCTGCGGCCCAGGCGTCGAGATCGACCGCGGGGGCACCGCGCACCCCGCCCAGCACCGCGGCGATGCGCAACCGGCCGATGGCCGCGAGCGCGTCGTCGAGCGAGAACGGCGGGAGGAGCAGCTGCACGTCGGGCATCGCCTCGACATGGATGCCGCCCGCGCCGATCACGACCACCGGCCCGAAGACGGGGTCGAAGCGGGCGCCCAGCATGCCCTCGTGCACGCCCTTGATCATCCGCGCGATGATCGCGCCCTCGTTCGCGAGGCCCTCGCGCGCCAGCGTCGCGAACATCTGCTGCACCACCGCTTCGGCCTCGCCGGCGGGCACCCCGATGCGCACGAGGCCGAGTTCGGACTTGTGGGTCGCCTCCGACGAGCATCCCTTGATCACCACCGGCCCACCGCCGAGCTGTTCGACGGCCTCCGCCGCCTCCGCGGCGTCGTGCACGAGCACGTGCTCGACCGCGGGCACCCCGATGCTCTCGAGCAGGCGCAGGCTCTCCGATTCGTTGAGCACGGTGCGCGGTTCGCGAAGCCGCGAGTCGAGCGCGCACCGGCCGAGCTCCCGCGACCGCGCGCGGGCGATGAGGGTGTGGTGGCGCAGGTACTGCGCGAGCGCGCGCACCGCCTCCGACTCGTCGGCGAACACGACGAGCCCTTTCTCCCGGAACACGCGTGCGATGTTCGACTGCGGCACGGCCATCACCACCGGCACACCGGTGCTGTCCTCGAAGTCGGAGACGTCGCGAGCGAAACGGTCGACGTCGTATCCCCGGCCGGCCACGGGGATGCCCACCACGCATCCGTGCACGCCTCCGTCGCGCCCGAGCACGGGCAACACCCTGCCGAACAGCGAGCTGTCCGTGAGCAGCGCGGCCGTGACATCGATGGGGTTCTCGACCGACGCGAACGACGGCAACGCCTCCGTCAACTCCGACTTCGTCGCGACGGTCAGTTCGGCCACGGGCAGCCCCTCCTCGGCGGCAGCATCGGCCGTGAGTACGCAGATCGCGCCCGAGTTGCTCACGATCGCGATCTGCTCACCCGCGGGCCGACCGGGCCGGAGATACAACCCTGCCGCGGCCACGAGGTCGCGCGTGCTGCGCGCACGCCAGATCCCGTGCTTCTCGAGAAAGGCGTCGACCACGCCCTCCTCGGTGGCCAGCGCCCCGGTGTGCGACGCAGCCGCCCGCTGGCCGGCTTCGCTGCGGCCTCCCTTGAGCGCCACCACCGGCACCCCGCGATCGAGGGCGGTGCGCGCCACCTCGGCGAGGGAGTCGAGATCGGCGATGTCCTCCAGGTAGAGCAGCAGCAGCTTCACCTCAGGGTCGGCCACCACCTCCGCGGCGAGTTCCGCCGCCGTCACGTCGATGTCGTTGCCGGTGGCGTGGGCGTAGCGCACCCCGATCCCGGCTTCGCGGAGCAGGCCGTACGGCACCGAGCAGAGCGCTCCGCTCTGGCTCACCACGGCGACGGCGCCGTCCTCGGGCGGCTGTTCGGTGAAAAGCGTCGAGAAACTGAGCACGGCGCCCGTGGCGAAGTTCGCAAGCCCCTGCGAGTTCGGGCCCACGATGCGCATCCCCGTGCGCGCGGCCGCATCCAGCATCTCCGCCTGCCAGGCCAGCCCCTGTTCGTCGCCGGTCTCACCGAAGCCCGAGGCCATGATGACGCAGCCGGCGACGCCGAGTTCGGCACAGCGCACGATCTGGGCGACGGCGTTCGCTCCCGACACCGCGATGATCGCGACCTCCGGCACGACCGGCAGGGCGTCGATCGACGGATACGCGACGAGGCCCTGGATCTCGGAACGCTGCGGATTGACCGGATAGATCGCGCCGGCGAATCCGCACTCCTGCAGGTAGCGAATCGGTCGCCCACCGATCTTCTCCGGATCGCTCGAGGCGCCGATGACGGCGACCGAGGCCGGATCGTGGAAGAACCGGAGCCCACTCACGGCGCGATCTCCTCGCACTGCGGGAGGAGACGCTGCGACCCCTCGTCGAACGCGATCGAGACCCGCACTCGGCTTCCGATCGCGGTTCCCGGACGGCACCGCGCCATCATCCGTACCCCCTCGTCGAGGTCGACCAGGGCGATCCCGATCGCCTCCTTCGCCGACCCGTCGACCGAAGCCACGCGGCGATGCAGGCTGGTCTGCGCGAACACCGTGCCCGTTCCGCTCGGCTCGAAGACGTGCACGGCGGCGGAGCACTCGGGGCAGCGCATCCGCGGCAGATACCAGGTGTGCCCCTCCGTGCAGCGCTGGGCGAGCAGGCGAGGCTCCCCCGCGGTCCAATCGGCGGACGCGGATTCGGATGCGGATGCGGATGCGGTCATGTCGGTTCTCCAGTCGGCGCGGCATCGAGCACGATCGAGACGTGCGCCGAGAGCACCCCTCCGTCGGCGTGCAGCAACCCGCGGCGCGGGCGATCGGTGAGTTGGCGCCCTCCGGCCTCGCCGCGCATCTGGGCGACGATCTCCACCAGGTGCGCCATCCCGCCCGCCACGCCGGAATGACCGTAGGAGAGCAGGCCGCCGTGCAGGTTCAGCGGGTAGCGGCCGTCGGCCGCGAAGAACCCCTCCGCCGCGTGCCTGCCGGCCGTGCCTGGCGGCACGATGCCGATCTCCTCGAGCAGGATGGCGAGGGTGATGGTGAAGCTGTCGTAGATGCCCAGGATGTCGAGCTCTTCGATTCCGGCGCCCGCCTCGTCGAGCGCCGACTGCGCGCTCGACGCCGCACCGAACGATCCGAAGTCGGCTTCGCTGACGTGCTGGTGCTCGTTGGCCTGACCGAGCCCGGCGACCGTCACCTCACGGTTCCCGCCGCCCCGGCGGGAGACCACGAACGCGGCGGCCCCGTCCGACATCGGGCAGCAGTCGAGGAGTCCGAGGGGTTCCGCGATCGGTGGCGCGGCGAGCACGTCGTCGACCGTGATGGGGGTGCGGAACTGCGCTCCCGGATGCGCCGTCGCGTGCGCACGCATCTGCACGGCGAGCGGAGCCAGGTCGGCGCGGCCGAGGCCGAAGCGGTGCAGGTACTCCGAGGCCAGGAGTGCATAGTAGGCGGGGATGTTCGCCCCCAGCACCACCTCATGCGTCGAGTGGCCGACCTGCGCGAGCGTCGCGATCGCGGCATCCCGGCTCTGCCCGCTCGCCCGGTTCTCCCCGCCCACGACGAGTACCGTGCCGGCGTCACCGGAGCGTACGAGGCGGGTGGCCTCCGCGAGCATCGCCAGGCCCGTCGCTCCCCCCACGTTCATGCCGAACGCCCGCGTGGGACTCGCTCCGAGGTACTCGGCGAGGACGTTGCCCGGCATGATGTGGTTCACCGTGGTCGCATAGCCCGTGATGACGGTATCGACGCCGCGGGCCGAGAGCCCGGCGTCGTCGAGGGCCTGATACGCGGCGACGGCTTGGAGCTCGAGGGCCGATCGCCCGGCGTCACGGCTGAAGGGGGTGAGGCCGACACCGGAGATCACGGCGTCGTCGCCTTTTCGTTGTGGGGGCACGGCCTCAGTCTCTCCGATGGGACCGAATCAGCGCTGTCCTATATTGCGACGTCGAGACCAGGCCGCGGCGGGAGCGGGTGATGATCATCACCTATTCAGTCCGGAAGAGAAAGGGAATCCGACGATGAGCAATGTCGCCACACGGCCGGATGTGATCGAAGTCGACGCGGTGGTCATCGGAGGCGGCTTCGCCGGCCTCTACACGGTGCACACGCTGCGCGACGACCTCGGCCTCACGGTGCAGGCGTTCGACAACGCGAGCGACGTGGGTGGCACCTGGTACTGGAACCGCTACCCCGGAGCACGCTCGGACACCGAGGTCAACGCCTACTGCTATTTCTTCGACCAGGAGCTCTACAACGAGTGGAAGTGGACCGAGCGCTACCCGCGCCAGTCCGAGATCCTCGCCTACCTCAACCACGTCGCCGACCGGTACGACCTGCGCAAGAGCTATCAGTTCAGCACGCAGATCGAGAGCCTCATCTTCGATGAGGAGACCGATCGCTGGTTCGTTTCGACCGACAAGGGCCAGCTGTATTCCGCGCAGTTCCTCGTGGAGGCGGTCGGCCTGCTGTCGGCCACCAACGTGCCGGAGTTCCCCGGCCAGGAGAACTTCCGTGGCGAGATCTACCACACCGCACGCTGGCCGCACGAACCGGTCGATCTGGCCGGCAAGCGTGTGGGTGTCATCGGCACCGGATCGAGCGGCATCCAGGTGATCTCCGAGATCGCGCCGATCGTGGGGCACCTCACGGTGTTCCAGCGCACCCCGCAGTGGGTCGTGCCGTCCCGGCACCGCCCGATCGACCCGGATCTGATCGAGAGCATCCGCAACGACTATGAGGGCTACCACCACGACCTGCTCTACTCCACCACGGCGTTCGGCTTTCCCGAGAGCGCCGTGTCGGCCGAGAGCGTCGACGAGGCTGCTCGCCGGGAGGCCTTCGAGAAGGTCTACGATGACGGCGGCGGCTTCCAGTACATGTTCAAGGCCTTCAACGACGTCGGCACCAGCCTGGTGGCGAACAAGTCGGCGACCGATGTGATCGAGAAGCGCATCCGCGAGACGGTGAACGACCCGATCGTCGCCGAACTCCTCGTGCCCACCGATCTCTACGCGAAGCGCCCGCTGTGCTGCGACGACTACTACGAGGCCTACAACCGCGCCACCACCACCCTCGTCGACGTGAAGCAGAACCCGATCGTGGAATTCACCGAGAAGGGTATCCGGGCCGGCGACACCGAGTACGAGCTCGACGTCATCGTGCTGGCCACCGGCTTCGACGCGGTCTCGGGCAACCAACTGCGGATCTTCCAGCAGGGCCGCAACGGACTCACGCTCCAGGACAAGTGGCGTGACCGCGCTTACACCTACCTGGGCACGATGACCGCCGGCTTCCCGAACATGTACATGGTGTACGGACCGATGGGGCCGTTCACGAACCAACCCCCGGTGCACGAGGCGCAGGTGGACTGGATCGCCGACGCGATCAAGCACACGGTCGACTCCGGCGCCGCGACACTCGAGCCCACCCAGAAGGCGGAGGACGACTGGATGGAGCTCTGTGACGCGGGAGCGGCGATGACCCTCTTCCCGCGCGTGAACTCCTGGATCAACGGGGCGAACATCCCGGGCAAACCGGTGGTCAACTACTTCTTCATGGGTGGCATGGCGGCTTACATGGACTTCATGAACGCCGACCGGGATTCGGAGTTCGGAGAGCATTTCCTCACCGACGGCCACCCGGCGCGGGTCAAGGCCTGAACGATGGCGCAGCCGGGAACCACGAGACGGCCGGAGATCACGATCCCGGCCCACGACCGCACCGTCGAGCAGCTGCACGACGAGGCCTTCGCCCTCCGGCAGACCATGCTGCGCATGGCCTCCGACAAAGGCGAGGGGTACATCGCGCAGGGAATGGACATCGCCGACCTGCTGGCGGTGGTCTACTTCCGCGAACTCAACTTCGATCCGAACGATCCCGAGTGGGCCGATCGCGACCGGTTCGTGCTCTCCACGGGGCACTACTCCATCGCGCTCTACGCGGTGCTGCACCGCATCGGCTACATCTCGGAGGAGAAGCTCGACGAGTTCGGCCTGAACGGTGCCGACCTGGCACTCAGCACCTTCGACGACCAGCCCGGTGTGGAGATCACGGGCGGCTCCCTCGGTCACGGTCTGGGTCAAGCCGTCGGGATGGCGCTCGGCTATCGTCTCGACCGACGCGCCTCGCGCATCATCTGCGAACTCTCCGACGGCGAACTGCAGGAGGGTTCGGTGTGGGAGGCCGCGATGGCGGCGGCCAGCCACCGGCTCGACAACCTCATCGCCGTGATCGACTGCAACGGCATCCAGGCCGACGGCCCGACCGTGCTCGACATGGAGCCGATCGCCGACAAATGGCGCGCGTTCGGCTGGGACACCCGGGAGATCGACGGCAACGACGTCGCCGCGCTCGTGGCGGCGTTCGACGCGCTGCGGGCCTCCGACGGGCGCCCCAAGGCGATCGTGCTCCGCACCACGCCCGGCAAGGGCATCCCCACCCTCGAATCCCGCGAACGCGCTCATTTCGTGCGTGTGAAAGCGGATGAATGGACGTCGCTGCGCGCGGAATTGGAGTCGAACCGTGGTTGACCTGAAGAGCGGCCGCGCAGGCGGCATGGGCGAGATCCTCGACGTGGAGGGGCCCTACGAGGTGGCGCCGCTCGGCACCGCACTCGTCGAGCTCTCGGCGAACCGTCCCGAGATCGTCGGCCTCACCGCCGACATGGGACGGTTCAGCGACATCCACGCCTTCCGCGACGCGCATCCCGACCGGTTCTTCAACGTGGGGATGGCCGAGGCCGACCTGCTGCTGATCGCCGCCGGTCTGGCGAAGACCGGCAAGATCGCCTACTGCACCACCTACTCGGTGTTCGTCACGCGCCGCGCCCTCGACTTCCTCGTGATCGCCTGCGCCCACAGCAAGGCGAACGTGAAGATCCTCGCGGGGATGTCCGGGCTGATGAATCCCTATGGCGCCACGCACCAAGCCACCGACGACATCGCCGTGCTCCGGATGATCCCCGACCTCGCGATCATCGACCCGTGCGACGCGACGGAGCTGGCGCAGGTCGTCAAGGCCGTCGCCGACATCGAGGGCACCGTCTACGTACGGAGTCTCCGAGGCAAGGTGCCCGTGGTGTTCGACCCGGAGGAGTACTCCTTCGAGTTCGGCAAGGCCAAGGAACTGCGGTCCGGATCCGACGTCGGGGTGATCTCGACCGGATTTATGACCCAGCGCGCGTTCGTCGCCTCGGCTGCCGCTCGCGAGCGCGGCCTCGGCGCCGGAGTGCTGCACGTGCCGACCATCAAGCCCTTCGACACGGAGGCCGTGCTGCGCTTCGCCGCCGGCGTCGACCGCCTCGTGATCGCCGAGAACCATCAGATGAGCGGCGGCCTGGCGACGCTTGTCACCGAAGCGCTCTACGACGCGGGCTTGCACGTGCCGATGATCAAGATCGGCATCCAGCACCGCTTCCACGAGTGCGGCTCGCAGGCGTACATGGAGGAGAAGTACGGCCTCGACCAGGGGCGCATCACGCGAGCTGTGATCGATGGGGTCTGAGACGGCGACCGACGAGTCACGCGTCGGCCGGCTCGACGGCCGGGTGGCGCTGGTCACGGGCGGCGGCAGCGGCCTCGGCCGGGCCACCGCCGTGCTGCTCGCGCGGCGGGGAGCCCGGGTGGTGTGCCTGGATCTCGCGGGCGACGCCGCGCGGTCCACGACCCTGCTGCTCGAGAGCTCCGGACAGGACCACCTCGCGCTGAGCGGCAATGTCGCGCGGCAGGAGTCGGTCGACGAGGTCACCGCCGCCGTCATCGAGCGGTTCGGGCGAATCGACGTGCTGGTCAACAGCGCGGGCATCGCCGAGGGGAAGGCGGCGACCCTCGATCAGGACCTCGCTCATTGGCAGCGCATCATCGACGTCAACCTCACGGGCAGCTACCTGATGTGCCAAGCGGTGGCCCGCACCATGCGCGACACGGGCGGCGGCGTGATCCTGAACCTCAGCTCCATCGCCGGGGTGATCGGGCTTCCGCGGCGCACCGCGTACAGCGCCTCGAAAGGGGCGGTTAGCATGCTGACGAAGGTGCTCGCTGCGGAGTGGGCCCCCTACGGCATCCGCGTCAACGCGGTCGCTCCGGGCTACATCCGCACGGCGATGACCGAGCGGCTGATGGCCGAGGGCCGGCTCGATCTCGAGGCGATCATCCGCCGCTCTCCCACCGGGGCGTTGGGTACGGCGGATAACGTCGCCGAGGCGCTGGCCTTCCTCGCCTCCGATCAGGCGCGGTTCATCACCGGCGTCGTGCTGCCGGTCGACGGCGCCTACACGGTCTACGGCTCCCCGGAAGACGCCTATCCGGGGGTGCTCGGTGACGGTCATGACTGAGATGGGCTCCCGGACGGGCATCCGGGTGTTCGGAACGGCGGCCCGTTACGTGCAGGGGCCAGGGGCGCTGGCCCAGATCGGCCGTCATGCCGCCGGCATCGGCTCGAGCGCACTGGTGCTCGTGGACGCCTTCATGCTGCCGGTGCTCGCGCCGGTGATCGAGGCGTCCTTCGCCGAAGCCGGACTCCAGGCACGATGCCGGAGCGTCGCGAGCGAGGTGACCGAAGCCGCGATCGCCGCCGTCACCGCCAATGTTCCTGCCGGAACCGACTTCGTCGTCGGGGTCGGCGGTGGCAAGACCATCGACATCGCCAAGGGAACCTCTCGGCGGCTGGACCTGCCGGTGGTGACCGTACCGACGATCGCGAGCAACGACAGCCCGGCCAGCCGCGCGATCGCGCTGTACGACGATGCGCACCAGCTGATCGAGGTGCCGCTGCTCCGGCGCAATCCCGCCCTGGTGCTGGTCGACACCGAGGTGATCGCCGGCGCCCCCGCCCGATTCCTGTCCGCCGGAATCGGCGATGCGCTCTCGAAACACTTCGAAGTGGAGGCCTGCCGGGCTGCCGGGGGCATCACGATGCAGGGCACCCGCGGTCTGCGTGTGGCGGCGATCGTGGCAGCCGGATGCTACGAGGTGCTGCGGTCGCAGGCGGTCCGGGCTCTCGCCGCGCTGGAGGCCGGTGTGATCGACGATGCCTTCGAAGACACGGTCGAGGCGGTGGTGCTGCTGTCGGGGCTCGCCTTCGAGAACGGAGGGCTGTCACTCGCCCATGCCGTCACGAGAGGCCTCATGGCCGTGCCGGGAGCCGCCTCGCGTTTGCATGGCGAGCACGTCGCGTATGGGTTGCTGGTGCAGCTCGCCGTGCTCGGCGAGAGCGACGCCGCCATCCGCGATCTCGCGTCCTTCCTCGACGAGGTGGGGCTGCCTCGCTCGCTGAGTGAGCTGGGCGCGGCGCCGACAGACGAGGCGTACGACGCGGTGGCCGCACGCACGCTGACCGCTCCTCACGTCGTGAACCTTCCCGAGCCCCTGACCCAGCCCGCACTGGTGGCGGCGCTCCGCCGGGTGGAGCGGCTCGCGCACTGAACCGCTTCCGGCGCGGCCGCGCAGCCCGGCGTCGCCCCACCGTGAGGCGCGTGATCATCATCGTCAGCCCGACGATGATGCGGTCGGGGTGGTCGCGGATGAGCACGCTGGCCGACCCTCGACCGGGTGCCGCCGCGTAGCAGGGCTCAGGTCAGAAGGGCGGATCGTCGGGGAGGAGCCGAATCGGTCGTGGTGAGCGTGGGGTGAGGTTCGACGGCGGTCGAGCATGAACCGGAGGTCGTGTGTGGTCGGGAGGTCGTGTGGTGTGTTCGGCGCCCGCCGGGGAGGTCCAGTGCAGCGCCCGGCCTTCTCCCGATCTGACCCGCCAGTCGGTCTGATGCTTCAGTGTGTGATGCCGACGGCAGAGGGCGGCGAGGTTCGCGAGGCTCGTCTCGCCTCCTTTCGCCCAATCCGTGGTGTGGTCGAGATCACAGCGGTCGGCGCGTCGCGTGCAGCCGGGAAAGCGGCACGTCTCGTCGTCGAGAACCACCGCGGTGCGCAGATCGGCCGGCACCTTGTAGCGCTCGCGGCCCACGGAGAGCCGCTCACCCTTGACCGGGTCTGTCAGGATGCGGAGGAAGGACGGAGCGCCTGCCGCGAGTCGACGTGCGGTCTCGAGATCGATCGGGCCGTAGCCCTGGAGTTCAGCAGGCTCGGCGGAATGGCCGAGGAGCGCCATCGCGGGCACCGTGACGGCGATGTTCGCGGTGATGCCCTCGGCACGGGTGAGTGCGTCGCCGTCTCGGCGGAGGAACAGGTCGACAAGACCGTCGGCCCAGAGCTGGGCGTGCGTTCGGGATTCGTCGGACGATCGGAGCGCGCGGGCGATTTGATCGACCGTGTCGTCGATCGCGAAGGCCGCGACCGCGGGGAGATGGCACACCAGAGTGGCCATGCCGTCACGCTGCTTCTCCACCCACACCGCTCGTTCCTCGCGCGCCTCGCGGTGACGCTCATCGATCGAATCGGGGTGCATCCGCTCCCGGAGCTGACGGGCATGCGTCGCGAATTGCGCACTGGTCTGAGTGGCGGCCTTCGGGAGCGCTGCCGCTTCGAACTCTGCTCGAGCCGACTCCGGAAGCGTCTTCGCCTCACGCACGACGGCCTTCGCATGCCGATAGCTGATGTCGCCCTGCGCCAGCGCCGCGAGCGTGGCGGGGAGGAAGTCGCTCAGCGCCTCGGCCTCATCGATGCGCTGAGCGGCCGTCGCCTCCGGGATCTGCAGACTCGTGGCGACTTCAGCGACCAGCGACCGCCGCGAATGCTCGAGCGACCCACCGGGCAGTCGGGCCAGCCAGTTCGCCTTACGGGCCGCCGCCGCGAGCCGCGCGACCGCCTTGGCCTCGAGCATCGCCTGTTCCCGCTGTACGACCACCACCGAATCCACATCGGCCCCGAGCCCCCGAAGCAACGACGCCCGCATCTCCCCGACCGAGCACGACGAATCATGCACGAGCTCACCGGTGTCGGCCGAGGCGAGAGTGGGGACGAGAGATCTGTTCATGAGCGTGCCTCAATTATATCTCACGATAGCGACGCAGCCAAGCAGAACACCCTGATCAACGCCTATTTTGGAACCATTGGACCGGATGACGACATCGTGCCCCGCGGGGAGAGGGGTATCCTCGCTCGCATGTGCAGGAACATCCGCGTGCTCCACAATTTCGAGCCGCCGACGACCGATGACGAGGTGCGCGAGGCGGCACTGCAATTCGTGCGGAAGGTCAGCGGCTCCACCCACCCGTCCCGGGCCAACACCGACGCGTTCGAGCAGGCCATCGACGAGATCGCCGCAGCGACCCGACGACTGCTCGACGGCCTGGTGACGAACGCACCGCCGAAGTCACGCGAGGTCGAGGCGATCAAGGGCCGACAGCGGCACGAGAAGCGCATGGAACGCGAAGTGCGCATCCGCACCGCGAGCGCGTGACACCGGCGGCCCGTGGTCTCGGCACAGCAAAAACCCCCAAGATGGCGAGATCTTGGGGGTTTTCGTAGCGGGAGCGGGACTTGAACCCGCGACCCCACGATTATGAGCCGTGTGCTCTAACCAACTGAGCTATCCCGCCATGCTTCCGACCATCGTACGACGTCGGGAAGCCGGAGCCCCCTGTGGGAATCGGACCCACTACCTCTTCCTTACCAAGGAAGTGCTCTACCAATGAGCTAAGGGGGCGCACGCAGCCGCGAACGGCTTTTGGCACCAGTAGAGAATAGCATCACTCACGGCCGCGTTTTGCCGGGTGCGGCGCCTCCGATGTGCAAACGATTCCACAGCGTCACGCCGAACAGTTAGAGTCTTCGTCATGACTATCGCCGACTCACCCGAATCCGACCTGCCCATCGCGGAGGTGACCGACACCGAGACGGATGCGCAGCCTGCGGCCACCCTCATCGGCACGGGGGGCGAGTGGTGGCGTTCGGCGGTCATCTACCAGATCTACCCGCGCTCCTTCTCCGACGACGACGGCGACGGGATCGGCGACCTCACGGGCATCCGCAAGCGTCTGCCCGCCCTCGCCGAGCTCGGGATCGACGCCGTCTGGCTCTCTCCGTTCATGACCTCACCGCAGCACGACGCCGGCTACGACGTGGCCGACTACTGCGACGTCGATCCGCTCTTCGGCACTCTCGCCGACTTCGACGCGCTGCTCGCCACGGCGCACGAGCTGGGCATCCGGGTCATCGTCGACCTCGTGCCGAACCACACCTCGTGGGATCACAAGTGGTTCCAGGAGGCGCTGGCCGCCCCCGAGGGCAGCCCCGAGCGCGCCCGCTACATCTTCCGTGACGGCAAAGGCCCGAACGGCGACATCCCGCCCAACAACTGGGAGTCGGTGTTCGGCGGCCCGATGTGGGAACGCGTCACCCGCCCCGACGGCACGCCCGGTCAGTGGTACCTGCACATCTTCGACAAGTCGCAGCCCGACCTCGACTGGGAGAACCCGTGGGTGCGCGAGCAGTTCCACGGCATCCTGCGGTTCTGGCTCGACCGCGGGGTCGACGGCTTCCGCGTCGACGTCGCGCACGGCCTCATCAAGGAGGCCGGCCTGCCCGACTACACTCCCCCGGTCGACGCCGGGAGCATGGGCGGCGGGATCGTGGGCCTCGAGCCCGAGATCGACGCGCATCCGCCCACCCCGCCCTACTGGGCGCAGGAGGGGGTGCACGAGATCTACCGCGGCTGGCACGCCGTGCTCGAGGAGTACGAGGGCGACCGGGTGCTCTGCGCCGAGGCGTGGGTGGAGCCGCTGACGAAGCTGGCCGAGTGGGTGCGACCCGACGAGATGCAGCAGGCCTTCAACTTCACCTACCTCTCCGCCGGCTGGTCGGCGCCGCAGCTGCGCTCCGTGATCGACAACTCCATCTCCGCCTTCGCGACGGTGGGCGCACCCTCCACCTGGGTGCTCTCGAATCACGACGTGGTGCGGCACGCGTCACGTCTCGCGCTCACCGCAGAGAACCCGCAGGGGCACGGTCTCGGACCGAACTCGCCCGGCCTGCCCGACCCGGTCGTGGGTCTCCGCCGCGCTCGCGCGGCCACGTCGGTGATGCTCGCCCTGCCGGGCAGCGCCTACATCTACCAGGGCGAGGAACTCGGACTCCCCGAAGACATCGAGCTGCCCGACTCGGCGCGACAGGATCCGACCTGGTTCCGCAGCAACGGCGAACGCTACGGACGCGACGGATGCCGCGTGCCCATCCCCTGGGAGGCCGGCGTGCCGACCTACGGCTTCGGCCCGGCGTCCTCCGACAAGAGCTGGCTGCCGCAGCCGGCGGATTGGGACCGCTTCGCGCGCTCCTCGCAGGAGGGCGTGCCCGGCTCGACGCTGGAGCTCTACAAGCTCGCCTTGGACCTCCGCTCGCGCTTCGACCTCGGAACCGGAGCCGTCGAGTGGCTGCCGGGATACGGACCCGACGTGGTGGCCTTCCGCAACAACGGCGTGACCGTGATCGCGAACCTCGGTTCGACCGCGGTGGAGCTGCCGGTGGGCGACGTGCTGCTCTCCAGCGAGGAGCTCGGCGAGGCGGCCCTCGCCCCCGACACGGCGGTCTGGCTCAGCTAGGGAGCTCGTCGGCGACGAGTTCAGACCGCGTGGGTCTGGAGCCAGGCGAAGGGGTCGACGGGGGTCACGCCATCGAGACGGATCTCGAGGTGCAGGTGGGGGCCGGTCGACGCGCCGGTGTTGCCGACGAGGCCGACGGTCTGGGCGACCTTGACCACCTGGCCCTCGGTCACCTGGATCGACCCGGTCAGCATGTGCCCGTAGACGCTCGAGACCTTCTGGCCGTCGACGACGTGATCGATGATCACGTGCACGCCCAGGCCGCTGTCGTCGTAGGGCTGCACCGAGCTGACCACGCCGTCGGCGATCGACTGGATCGGGGTGCCCTGGCCGGGTGCGAAGTCGACGCCCTTGTGGTCGGTGCTGCCGATGCCGCCCGGGGATTCGCGGGCGCCGAAGCCGTCGCTGATCGGCACGCCCACCGGGAACGGCCACTGGATGGCGCCCCGTGGATTGTTCGTGAAGGTGTCGGCGATGCGGAAGCCCGCAGCCTTGAGCGCCGCGGTGTCGCGCACGCTGTAGCCGTCTCGGGCGATGCTCGCCCCGGCCGCCTCGGAGCTGGTGGTGAGTTCTTGCCCGGGCAGCGCCGGCTCGGCCGCCTGCTCGGTGGCGAGGATGCTCGTGTGCTGGTTCTCGGATGCCGCGTGCAATGCCTCGGCGGGCATGGTGGTGGCCACGGCGATGCCGGTGGCGAAGACCAAAGCGAGAGCGCTGAACGCGCCTTTCGCGAGGTTGCGGCGGCTGCGGCGGCCGGTCGGGGGCTTGGCGTCGTCGGCGTGGCCGGCACCCGACCCCGTCGTCTGGGCGGGGCCCGACCCTGCGCCGGCGGCATCCGTCGGCGCGATGGCCGCGGTGCGCAGCGTGCGCCGCGAGACCGGCTTCACGGGAACGACGACGTCGTCGGCCGCCATCGCAGCCGGAGGGATCGGTGCGCCCGTCTCGATGATGGGGATGGCGGCGGTCTCGACGATCGGCACACCGCTCGCGGTCGAGGAGATCGGGGTCGAGGAGATCGGGGCTGCTCCCCCGGCGGTCTGCTCCAGAACTTCGGCGACCACGATCTCGACATCGACGGTGGCCGCGCTCGCGACGGGCGTTGCGGACTCCCGACTGTCGTCGATCGGCAGTGCCGTCGTCGGAGCGGAGACGATCGCGCGGCGACCACCGGCCGGCTTCTCGATCTGGTCGGAGAAGGCGTCGGCGGCGCGGCGGCCGACCTTCTGGGCGTGCGGCCGCAAGGTGGCCACACTGCTCGCGGCGACGGCATCGGGGGCATCGGTCTTCGCGCGCGCAGAAGCGGCTGCCGGTGACGCGGCGGCGTCGGATGTCGCGGCATCCGCCGTCTCCGGGTTCGCGGCGGCGGCTCGTGCGGCGCGGCGACTCACGGTGGCGGTACTCGGGGTCGCGCTGAGCGGCGCATCCGGCGCAGGGCTCGGCGTTGCGGCACTCTCGGGAACCGAGGCCGAGATCGTCTCGGAGCTCGCTCGACGAGCACGACGGCTCGCCCCCTCCGCCGGCGCGTTCTTCACGGGCGCATCCGCCGGCAGCACGGCATCGACCTCAGCCGGCGCGCTCGCCAGGCGGGCCTCGCGGCGGCTCCGCGGCGAAGTCACGGGCGCCGGCCGAGCAGCCGCCGCCTCCGTCTCCGCAGGCGCGACGGAGCCCGACCGCAGACTGCGGCGGGAGGGCAAGGAGGATGTGGGGTGCTTCGATGAACCGTGGGCCTCGCGTTTGGATGAGTCGTCATCCGGGCGTGAAGTCGTACGTGCCAATTGTGTGGGAACTTCCGGTTGAACGTCGGGTGTTCTCGGGGTAAGCGAGATAACGGATTCATCAAGGCTACAGACGCTTCCATCGAACCGCCAGCCGCTGCAACAAACCCGCGCGCTGCCCGAGTGTCACGCAGGATCAGAGCGGGAGACCGGCATCCTGGTGCAATTCGTAGAGGAGGGGTTCGAGCTCCTCGGCGAGCGCGGGACCGGCCGCGAAGGTCATGATCGTGCTCTCGGCCGCGCCGTGGAATCCGCTCACCCGGCCGCCCGCCTCACGCACGATCAAGGCGCCGGCGGCGTGGTCCCAGGGGTTCAGGCCGCGTTCGGCATGGGCGTCGAGCCGGCCGGCGGCCACCGAGCACAGGTCGAGAGCGGCCGAGCCGGCGCGGCGGATGTCGCGCACCTTCTCGACGAGCCCGGTGACGAACCGGCCCTGCTTCACCCGCAGCTGCGCGTCGTAGGCGAAGCCGGTGCCCACGAGAGCCTGCGAGAGCGCGACATCCGTGTTCACGGCGAGCCGGCGCTCACCCAGCCAGGCGCCACCACCGCGGCTGGCGGTGAAGACCTCGCCCGTGGCAGGGTTCACGACGCAGCCGGCCAGGGCCGTCCAGGTGGAGGGGTCGGGGTCGCCTTCCACGGCCGCGATACTGACCGCGTAGGCGGGGAGGTCGTAGAGGTAGTTGACGGTGCCGTCGATGGGGTCGACCACCCAGGTGATGCCCGACGTGCCGGGGGTCGCCGCGGATTCCTCACCGAAGAAGCCGTCGTGCGGACGCGCCTCGGCGAGGCGGGCGCGGATGAAGTCCTCCGACTCGCGATCGGCGAAGGTCACCACGTCTTCGGGCGATGACTTGCTCGCCGCGACGGTGACGCCTTCGGCGCGCCGCCTCTTGACGAGCGCTCCAGCCTCCACCGCGATGGAGCGAGCGATCTCGAGGAATTCGGTGGACATGGAGTCTCCTCAGAACGGGCGCCATGTCATCCGGAACCACGGACACGGATGCGGGGGCGCCACCGGCTGGGTGGCACGAACACAGTGGCGGGTGAGGGATTCGAACCCCCGAATGCGAAGCAGTCTGATTTACAGTCAGATCCCTTTGGCCACTTGGGTAACCCGCCAGGGCGCACCCGACCACGTTCTACAACACAACCGAAGGCGCTGATAAAGGATACCCACGAGTGCGCCCGGAGCGAAATCGCGTCGTGTCAGCCGGCGTCCGCGGCCTCGTCGGCGTAGCGGTTGGCGTACTCGAGCACTTCGTCGAGGTAAGCGGGCGACTCGTTGTAAGCCGCGATCGCGGTGCGCCAGCCGTCTTCGGTGCCCAGGTCGCCGCCCGAGTAGCAGAGGTATTCCGCGGCCGAGAGTGAGGAGTCGTCGATGTTGTGGATGTCGGGCACCCCGTCTCCGTTGGCCTCCGTCGCCCAGGCCGCCCACGTGGTGGGCACGATCTGCATCGGGCCCACAGCGCGATCCCACTCGGTGTCGCCGTCGACCGCTCCCGCATCCGAATCGGGGATCTCCTGGAAGCCGTTGCCGTCGAGCGCCACGCCGATGATGAGATCGCTGGTGACTCCGTCGTCCTGGATGTGGCCGCCGAAGATCGTGCCATGGTGCGACTCGACCCAGCCGATACCGGCGAGGGTGTTCCAGCCGAGGTGGCAGTCGGGCTGCCGCTCACCGATCGCGAGCGCCGCGCCGGCGTAGCCCTGCAGGGCTCGCCGCGGGATGCCGGTCGCCTCGGCGACCAGGTCGAGCCATCCGCTGTCGACGAGCTCGGCGCTCGGCGTCCCGTCGGTGAAGGCCGCGTCACCGACACCGGATGCGCGCGGGGCGTCGGCAGAGACAGCGAACGTGGCCTCGGGCCCGGTCGAGCCCGCCCCTCCGCTCGCGCATCCCGTCAGCAGCACCGCCGCGACCACCCCCGCCACGACCGCACCCCACGTTTTCCGCACGCCCCCCACTCAACCAGACCCCCCTGACAACCAGCCCCAGTAGCTGTCACACCACCTCGATACCCATTCCCCCAGCCGCCCGGATCAGACGTGCATCATGCGTCCAGAATCCCTCGCACAGGTGGAATTGTGCGGTCGCGAGATGCAGGGCATCGATGGCACTCAGCGAGTGACGCGCCCTGAGTGTCGCGGCGGCGCGGTAGATCTCCGGCCCCATGTCGAGCATGGTGAGGCCTCCGATCATGCCGTCGTACCGGCGGGCGAGTAGCAGGTCGCCGCGACGGAGCGGGGCGACCCGGCACTCCATCGCCACGAGAGGACTGACGGCGATCTCTGCCGAAAGCGTGGCGAACCGCCGCCGGAGTCCGTCGCCACGCGCTGTGGAATCTTCGACCAGGTAGACCAGGATGTTCGTGTCGGCATAGATCACGAGTCGTCGCGCCCTTCGAGGATGTCGCGGATCACCTCGTCCACTTCTTCGGCCGTCTTACGCTGCGACTCGGGAATCGGATTGCGCTCCAGCCACTCGACCAACTCCCTTCCCGTCATGCCGCGTTTCGGGACATAGGGCACGATCTTCGCCACCGGCACACCGCGACGCGCGATCACGATCTCCTCCCCGGCCTCGGCACGAGCCACCAGGCTCGACAGAGTGTTTCTTGCTTCCAGCACATTGAACATCTCCATGGTCTCCCCGACCTCCTAGCCACAAAGCCTAGCCATGTTGAGACTTCGTCACAACCGCGGAGCCGCGTAAAATGAGCGCATGGCAGATTCATCGTTTGACGTGGTCAGCAAGGTCGACAAGATGGAGGCGGACAACGCCCTCAACCAGGCGCAGAAAGAGGTCGCGCAGCGCTACGACTTCAAGAACATCGGCGCTTCCATCGAGTGGAGCGGCGAGAAGGTTCTGATGAAGGCCAACTCCGAGGAACGCGTGAAGGCGATCCTCGAGGTCTTCGAGTCGAAGCTCATCAAGCGCGGCATCTCCCTCCGCAGCCTCGACGCCGGCGAGCCCTACGCCTCGGGCAAGGAATACCGCCTCGAGGCCTCCATGAAGGAGGGCATCGCTCAGGAGGATGCGAAGAAGATCAACAAGCTCATTCGCGACGAGGGTCCGAAGAGCGTCAAATCGCAGATCCAGGGTGACGAGCTGCGGGTCTCCTCGAAGAGTCGCGACGACCTGCAGGCCACGATGGCCCTGCTGAAGGGCGCCGATCTCGACGTGGCCCTCCAGTTCATCAACTTCCGCTGACCGAGGTGTCGAGCGACGCCGCCGCGGGCGGACGGGCGAACGAGCCCACGGCGAGCGGGCGGGCCGGCCGCCCGGGGATCGACGTGCCCGACCGGCGGGGCCGCACCGGCCTCGACCGAACGGGCCTGGACCTCACCGGCAACCCGCGCGTGCGGGTCACCGACGTGACCCTCCTCAGTTCGAACTGGTACATCACGCGCACGACGCGGATCCAGTTCCAGCACAGCGACGGCCACTGGTCGACCGAGGAACGCGAGACCTACGACCGCGGCAACGGCGCCACGATCCTGCTGCACGACGCCGGGCGCCGAACGGTGCTGCTCATCCGGCAGTTCCGCTACCCCGCCTACGTCAACGGACACCCCGACGGCGTGCTGCTCGAGCTGCCCGCGGGGTTGCTCGACGAAGACGATCCCGAGACCGCCATCCGTCGCGAGGCCCGCGAGGAGACCGGCTACGCGATCGGTGCCGTCGAGCACGTCTTCGACGCCTACATGAGCCCCGGATCGGTCACCGAGAAGCTCTTCTTCTTCGCCGCCCCCTACGACGCGTCGAACCGCGCGGATGCCGGTGGTGGGCTCGCCGAGGAGGGTGAGGACATCGAGCTGGTCGAACTCGGCATCGACGAGGCCCTCGCCCGCATCGGCACCGACATCGTCGACGCGAAGACGATCATGCTGCTCCAATGGGCGGCCCTGTCAGGCCCGTTCTCTCACACGCCGCTCGACTGATTCGCCGCGGATCAGTCCCGATCGGGGAAGTCGGGATAGGGGAACACGTGGGTGGGGTCGTACTGGCGCCGCACCTCCGCCAGCCGGTCGAAGATCGCGGACGGCCAGGACTCCTCGAAGAGGCCCGGCACCGCGAGCGAACCGCTCGAGAAGTTGATGTTGGTCTCCGTCGACACCCACTCGGAGAGCTGGGCGGTGATGCCGTCGGCGATCTGCGGCAGCACCGCCTCGAACAGCGACGGATCGGGCGCCCCGATCATCACGAAGGAGTAGGCCGCCGCGCGACCCCCGACCGCACTGCCCCCGGGCACGTCGCGCGCGGTCGCGCCGCCGAGGTGCCGCAGCTCGGCGGCGATCATCGGCACCTCCCGTCCGGGCCCGAAGATCGCGAGGAATCGGTCGACGAACGCGCCGTCGATGCCGCTCAGCAGCATCCCGCGGTCCCAGCTCGGCCCGGGATCGGTCGGATCGTTGTGGATCGACGAGATCTCGCTCGCCGGCATCTCGCCGACCCGGCCGAGGAACGCCGTGCCCGCGTCTCGGATCGGCTGGAACAGGCGCTCACCCTCCGCGGGATCGCCGATATAGGCGAAACGCGCCGAGATCACCGTCTTGCCCCGCAACGGCTCGGGGATGACGTCGAACGGGGGGAACCGCACGATCGCCACCGAGGAGGTGGCCTCTTCGGGCGCGATCTCGGTGAACGAGGCCCATGCCCGCAGCACGGCCGGGATGTCGCCCTCCTCGTAGAACAGCGACCCGCCGTACAGACTCGGCAGCCGCACCAGCCCAAACTCCATCGAGGTCACCACTCCGAAGCCGCCCTTGCCTCCGCGCAAGGCCCAGAACAGATCGGGATGCTCGTCGGCGCTGGCGGTGACGATCTCGCCCTCCGCCGTGACCACCCGGAAGCTCCGCACGTAGTCGGACGAGAAGCCGAACGTGCGCGCGAGCGGGCCGAGCCCTCCGCCGAGGGTGTAGCCGATGCATCCCACGTGACCCGACGCCCCCGTGATGGGCGCCAGACCGTGCTCCGCGGCCGCCGCGACGACACTCTCCCAGCGATTGCCGGCTCCGATCGTCGCCACCGCGCTCTCCGGGTCGATCGACAGCTCGTTCAAGCGCGAGGTGGTGATGATCACCCCGGAGGTCACCGGCACGGCGCTGCCGTGGCCCGTGGCGAGCACGTGCACCGGGAGACCGTTGGCCACGGCGAAGCGCACGGCCGCTGCGACATCCGCGTCGCCCGCTGCGCCGACCGCGATCTCCGGATCGTGCACGACAGCGGTGTTCTGTGCGGCGACTTCGGCGGGCAGCGCCGCGTCTCCACGCTGGAAGACCGGCCCGGAGGCCGTCGAGACGAGCTCGGCGAAGGATTCGGAAGAGAAGGTCATGCCTGTGACTGTAGCGAGCGCCACCGACATCAGTCGAGCAGTGATCGCAAGGATTGCGGTACCCCGCATCCGGCTCCGCGAGGCCGGCGCCTAGGTCGGCTGGCGACCGCCCAGCAACCCGGCCATCACGCGCACCGCCTCCTCGAACCGCCCCGGGTCGGGCCCCGAGTAGTTCAGCCGCACGAAGGCCCCGGTGGGCTCGGCGGGGAACCACTCCTCGCCGGGCGAGATCAGCACGCGCGCGCGGGCGCAGGCCTCGACGAAGTCGTCCGAGTCGACCCCGGCGGGCAGCGCTCCCGGGTGCGCCGCTGAGCGACGCGAGCCGGCTCAGGCGCGGGAGATCTCGATCATCTCCTCGCGCGGCACCACCTTGATGCGCAGGCGCGGCGGGGTGTCGGACGCGCCGAGCGCCAGCTCGTGCTGGTCGAGCTTGTGCCAGCCTTCGAGGTCGGTGTAGGCGACGCCTCTCGATGCGAGCAGCGCCGGCACGGCCTCCTCCGACGGATCGGCCGGGCTCCACCAATTCGCCTGATCGCGCACCAGGTGCGAGAGCGTCTCCATCGCGTCGGACTTGGTGTGGCCGATGAGGCCGACCGGACCGCGCTTGATCCAGCCCGTGGCGTAGACGCCCGGGATGACCTCGTTGTGGTCGTCGAGCACCTGGCCCTCGTGGTTCGGGATGACGCCGTGGTGGTCGTCGAAGGGGATGCCGTCCAGCGGCGAGCCGAAGTAGCCCACCGCGCGGTAGAGGGCCTGGATCGGGATCTCGCGGATCTCCCCGGTTCCGACGACCCCACCCGCCGCATCCGGCTTCGTACGCTCGTAACGGATGGCCGCGACCCGGCCCGCTCCGTCGGAGACGATCTCGAGCGGCTTCGCATAGAAGTGCAGGTGCAGCCTCCGCGACGCCTGCCCGACCGGCCGCTCGCGCCACTGGTTCAGCACCTTGTTGATGACGAAGACCTGCTTGTTCGACTCGATGGCCGCCTTCGAGGCGTCGTCGAGCTCGAAGTCCTCGTCGGCCACGATCATGTCGACGTCGTTCATCTCACCGAGCTCGCGGAGCTCCAGCGGCGTGAACTTCACCTGGGCCGGGCCGCGCCGGCCGAACACGTGCACGTCGGTGACGGGCGAGGCCTTGAGCCCTTCGTAGACGTTCGCCGGGATCTCGGTCACCAGCAGGTCGTCGGCGTGCTTGGCCAGGATGCGCGAGACGTCGAGCGCCACGTTGCCGTTGCCGATCACGGCGACCGACTGGGCCTCGAGCGGCCAGGTGCGCGGAACATCCGGGTGACCGTCGAACCAGCTCACGAAGTCGGCGGCGCCGTAGGATCCCTCGAGGTCGATGCCGGGGACGTTCAGCGAGGCGTCGCGGATGGCGCCGGTTGCGAAGATGACGGCGTTGTAGTGCTTCTTGAGGTCGTCGAGCGTGATGTCGACGCCGTAGCGCACGTTGCCGAAGAAGCGGATGACGCCCGAGTCGAGCACCTCGCGGAGCGCGGTGATGATGCCCTTGATGCGCGGGTGGTCGGGAGCGACGCCGTAGCGAACGAGGCCGTAGGGGGCGGGCAGCTGCTCGAACAGGTCGATCGAGACGTCGAAATGACGCTCGGCCTTCACGAGCAGGTCTGCGGCGTAGATCCCGGCGGGGCCGGCTCCGACGATGGCCAAACGGAGCTTGGTCACGGTGAGTTCCTTCGGATCGGTAGACGCTCGGCGTCTGGGGTGCACGCATCCGATTCGGATACGCGAAGCGGATGGCTAGCTGGTGCGCTCGACCACGGTGTCGGCGAAGCGGATGAGGGTCTTCTTCACCGTGCCGGCGGGCAGGGGGGCGAGGGCCTCGATGGCCTCGCGGGCGAAGCGGCGGGCCTCGTCGACGGTGCGCTGGGTGACCGGGTGCTCCCGGAGTGCCCGGATCGCGTCGTCGGCCGCGTCTCCCCCGGCCTCGAGAGCCTCGGGAGTCAGCCTGGCGAGCAGCGCCGCGGCGTTCGGGTCGGTGGCCGCCGCCTGCCTCAGGTAGAGCACGGGCAGCGTCGCGACGCCGGCCCGGATGTCGGTGCCCGGCGTCTTGCCCGACTCCTCGTCGCTCGGCGCGATGTCGATCACGTCGTCGACGAGCTGGAACGCGATGCCCACCTTCTCACCGAACTCGCGCACCGGCTCCTCGTACGACGAATCGGCGCTCGAGAAGATGATGCCCAGCTGCGCGGAGGCGGAGATGAGCGAGCCTGTCTTGTCGGCCAGCACGCGCAGGTAGTGCGCCACCACGTCTTCGCCGTCCTGCGGGCCGATGGTCTCGTTGAGCTGCCCGAGGCAGAGCCGCTCGAAGGTGTCGGCCTGCAGCCGGATGGCCCGCTCGCCGAGCTGGGCGAGCAGCGCGCTGGCCCGTGCGAACAGGAGATCGCCGGTGAGGATCGCGACCGAGTTGCCCCACACGTTCTGGGCGCTCGGCACCCCCCGACGCTGATCCGCATCGTCCATCACGTCGTCGTGATAGAGGGAGGCGAGGTGCGTGAGCTCGATCGACGTGGCAGCCGTGACCACCTCGTCGGTCACCCCGTCGCCCAGCTGTGCGGTGAGGAAGGCCAGAATGGGGCGCACCCGCTTGCCCCCGGCGTCGAGCAGGTAGCGGGAGACGACATCCACCAGGCCGCCGGTGAACTTGGTCTCGACGGCGAGCCGGAGCTCGAGCGCGTCGATGCTGTCTTCGATGAGCCGGGCGGTGCGCCGGTCTTCTCCCGTGGAGAACAGGCGGTCCGCGAGCGAGAGCGGGGTGGACCGGCCCGTGGCGCGGCGGAGACTGGGGGTCACGTTCACTAGCCTACTTTTCTTCCGCGTGCGGCCGCGTGGGCTTCGCCGCCGGCTTCGTGCCCTTGTGCAACGCCACGATGCCCGCGCTCAGGTCGCGGTATCTCACCTGCTCGAACCCCGCCGTGCGCAACCAGGCCGCGAGGGTCTTCTGGTCGGGCCAGGATTCGATCGACTCGAAGAGGTAGCCGTAGGCGGGCACGTTCGACGAGACCGCCTTCGCCAGCGTCGGCATGACGTGCTTGAGATACCAGTAATAGGCGGAGCGGATCGGCGCCGCCGGAGTGCTGAACTCGCAGATCACGATGCGGCCGCCGGGCTTGGTCACGCGGAACAGTTCAGCGAGCGCCGTCTGCGGCTCCACGATGTTGCGCAGACCGAACGAGATGGTGACGGCGTCGAACTCGTCGTCGCCGAACGGCAGGTTCATGCCGTCGGCCACCACGAACTCGATGTTCGGCATGCCCGCCTGCTGCTTCCTGCCCACCTCGATCATGCCGGGCGAGAAGTCGGCGGCCACGACGTGCGCGCCGCTGCGGGCGAGCGATGCACTGGAGGTGCCGGTGCCGGCCGCGAGATCGAGGATGCGTTCGCCCGGGCGTGGGGCGACGGCGCGCGTGGTGGCCACCCGCCAGAGCGTCGCGTTGCCGACCGAGAGCACGGTGTTGGTGCGGTCGTAGCCGGCCGCCACCTGGTCGAACATGGCAGAGACCTGCTCGGGTCGCTTGGTGAGGTCTGCCTTAGTCACCGTCACAGTTTACGGTGGGTTGCCGTGCACCCGCGCCGGCGGGGCGACGGAGTGCCCCGGAGCCGGGCGTAAGCTGATTCGGTGAGCGATACTCCCCGGGTTCCGCGGCTGCGCGTCGAGACCACCGGGGTGGACGACCTGAAGCTCCTGATCCCGCTCATCGATCCGCGGCATCCGCTGATCTGGATGCGCAAGGGCCAGGGCATCGCCGGCGTCGGCGAGGCCCTACGGCTGGAGTTCTCCGGCCCCGACCGGATGCTCGACGCTTGCGCCGTCTGGAAAGAGGTGGCCGACGCCGCCACGGTCGTCGACCCGATCGCCGCCTCCGGCACCGGGCTCGTGGCCTTCGGCACCTTCGCCTTCGCCGACGACTCGGCCGCCACCAGCGTGCTGATCGTGCCGCGTCTCGTGCTCGGCAAGCGCGACGGGCGATTCTGGATCACCCGCATCACCGTCGAGGGCGAAGATCCGGCCTCCGTCACCGCCCCCACCGCGCGACCGCTCGGCGCCGAATATCGCATCTCGCTCTTGCCGGGTGCCGTGTCTCCGGAGGGCTTCCGCGCATCCGTCGATGCCGCCGTGGCCCGTATCGCCGACCAGCAGCTCAGCAAGGTGGTGCTCGCTCGTGACCTCACCGGCCACCTGCCGGCCGGCTCCGACCTCCGCCGCCCGCTCACCGACCTCGCCCTCGGCTACCCCGACTGCTGGACCTACGCCGTCGACGGCTTCGTGGGCTCGAGCCCCGAGACGCTCGTGCGCGTCGACCACGGAACCGTCAGTGCGCGCGTGCTCGCCGGAACGACCTCGCGCGGCACGGATGCCGAGGCCGACCAGGAGAAGGCGGTCGCCCTGGCCACCTCCACCAAAGACCTCGACGAGCACGGCTACGCGGTGACCAGCGTGATGGCCGCCCTCACGCCGCACAGCCGCAACCTGACCGTGAGCGAGATCCCGTTCACCCTGAAGCTGCCGAACCTCTGGCACCTCGCGAGCGACATCGAGGGCACGCTGAGCGACGGCTCGACCTCGCTCGACCTGATCGCGGCGCTGCACCCCACCGCGGCGGTGGCGGGAACCCCGACTCCCGCGGCGTTGGCCCTCATCCACGAACTCGAACCCTTCGACCGCGGCCGCTACGCCGGGCCGGTGGGGTGGGTCGGAGCCGACGGCGACGGGGAGTGGGCGGTGGCGCTCCGGTCGGCCCAGGTCGACGGATCCGGCGACATCACGGCGTTCGCGGGCTGCGGCATCGTGGCCGACTCCGATCCGGAGCGCGAATATCTCGAGACGAAGATGAAGTTCCGGCCGATCGTCGAGGCGTTCGGCTAGCGATTTCCAATCCGATGCCCAGGCTCCTCCGAAGACCTCCTGAAGGCTCGGCCCCCTGGCATCGCGATGAAATCGCTGTTCAGGGGCCGGTTTCAACCGATCCCTGAAGGAGAAGGTCCATGCGTATCACCAAGCGCCACACACTGACGGCTCTCGCAATCGCCGCCGTCGCCACGTTCGGTCTGGCCGGATGTTCCGGCTCCAGCACCGACTCGTCCGGCTCGTCGTCGAGCGAGGAGTCGAGTGCTCCCACGGAGATGGCGACGCCCAGCCCCGAAGCGATGGCCGATCCGGCATCCGACCTCGTCGGCTCGGGTTGCGCCGCCTACGCGGATGCCGTGCCGGACGGCGCAGGCTCCGTGGCGGGCATGGCCGCCGACCCGGTCGCCACCGCCGCCTCGAACAACCCGCTGCTCACGACCCTGGTAGCCGCGGTCTCCGGTGGGGTCAACCCCGACGTCGACCTCGTCGACACCCTGAACGGCAGCGAGTTCACCGTCTTCGCCCCGGTCGACGACGCGTTCGCCAAGATCGACGCCGCGACCCTCGACTCGCTGAAGACCCCGGAGGGCGCCGCGACGCTCACCGAGATCCTCACCTACCACGTGATCCCCGGCCAGATCTCGCCTGACGCGATCGACGGAACCCAGACCACCGTCGAAGGCGGCACCGTCGAGGTCACCGGCAGCGGCGACGACATCATGGTCAACGGTGCCAAGGTCATCTGCGGCGGCGTGCACACCGCCAACGCCACCGTGTACCTCATCGACTCGGTGCTGATGCCCCCGATGTGATCTCGAGAGCACGGCCGAAGGGCCGGTCGCCTCAGGTGGCCGGCCCTTCGGCGTCGGATCGGGCCCGTTAGAGTTCGAGTATGGATGAATCGGCCGCGAGCCCCGCGGGCACCGAACCCGATCGGGCACCGGATGCGCGCCGCCCGCGATCGGTCTACGGCGTCGGCCACGAGCCGGACGTGCGATTCAGCCTCGCCAACGAACGCACGGCCCTCGCCTGGGTGAGAACGGGCCTCTCGCTCGTGGCCGGCGGCGTGGCTCTCACGACGCTCGCGACCATCGCCGATCTGCCCTGGGTGGTCGACGTCATCGCCCTGGTCGCCTGTCTCGCCGGCGGCGCGCTGGCCGCCTCGGCTCTCTTCTCGTGGCGACGGATCGAACGCGCGCTCCGCGAGGACCGGCCGCTCCCGGCTCCTGCCGCCCTCCCGTGGCTCGTCGGCGGCGTGGTGGTTCTGGCGCTCGTGCTCGGCGGCTACGCCCTCTTCGAGATCGGACGGGCGCTGTGACCCCGAAGCCGGTGCGGAGCGATGCGACGAAGCCGCGTGACCCGGGTCTGCAGCCCGAGCGCACCGCCTTGGCCTGGCAGCGCACGGCGCTGTCCACCGCGATGGTCGCGCTGCTGCTCGCCTTCGCGTGCCTGCGCGGCGGCTTCCTGATCGGCACCGCGATCGCGGCCCTGGTGGCGGTGGGCGCCGGCGCGACCCTCTTCTTCTCCCGGCGCGCTGCCGCCCGCAAGAGCCGGGTCTCCGCGTGGACGCCGCTCACCCGCATCGCCGTGCTGTTGATCGCCACGGCCGTGCTCGGCGTGATCTTCGCCCTCGTCGCCCTCTTCTGACGGCGACGACGGCCGGCTCCGGGGAGAACCGACCGTCGCCTGTCTGAGACCGCCTAACCCAGGTAGGTGGCCAGCTTCATGTAGGTGGCCTCGGAGATGGTGTTGACCCCACCGAGCACCACGATGTGAACCGGGTCGATCCGCTCCAACTCCGACACGATCGTGGCCGGGACGCTGTCCTTCGTCACGAGCAGCACGGGAGCATGGAACTGGATGGCGGCGGCCGAGCCGGACAGCGCATCCGGGAACACCTCGCCCGAGGCCACGTACACGGTGCCGGTGTCGTCGACGTCGAAGGCATCGGCCGAGACGCTCGACGACACGGCGTAGCGGTCGGCGCCATCGATGCGCGTGGTCGGCGCGATGGCGGTGAGACCGGTGGCGACCGACTCGGCGATCGTGTTCGTGCCGCCGAGCACCACGATGCGGTCGGGGTCGAGGCGCTCCAGCTCGGTCTTCACATCGGCCGGTACTCCGGTCTTCGTGACGAGCAGCACCGGCCCGCCCAGCAATCCGGCCGCCGCCGAGCCCGACAGCGCATCCGGGAACACCTCGCCCGAGGCCACGTAGGCCACGGCGGGTTGCGGAGCGAAGACACCACGCGAGACCGCTGCGGAGACGGCGTAGCGGTCGGCGCCGCCGACGCGCTCCACCACATCGGCGTAGGCGCCGAGTGCCGTCTCGATGGCGGGGCTGATGGTGTTCGGGCCGCCCATCAGCGCGATCCGGTGGGGCTGCAGCCGCCTCAGCTCGGCGTCGACCAGCGCCGGAATCGTGTCTTTGGTGACCAGGAGCACGGGAGCGTCTTGCGCTCCGGCCGCCGCCGAGGCGGAGAGGGCATCGGGGAACACCGCGCCCGACGCCACGTAGACGGTGTCGATCTCACTCGCGAACTTCGCCGAGACGCCCGCCGACACCGCATAGCGGTCGGCGCCGCCGATGCGCTCGATCGTGGGGTCGACCGTGAGCGTCACCGTGCCCGTGAGCAGCGGCAGGCACGGGATGGCCTTGGCCAGTTTCACGCAGTAGACGAAGGAGTCCTCGCCCGAGAACCTGCTGTCAGGTGTGTAGGTGAACTCCCCGCCCTCGCCGAGACCGTCGATGGTGCCGTGCGACGGGCCGGTCACGATGGAGATGAGCGGAGTCAGCCCGAGGTCGACGTCGTTCGCGAACACCCCCTGTCCGGCAGGAGTGGTGAAGGTCTGACCCGCCGTGAGCGTGTAGGCGTCGTCGTTCAACACCGGAATGAGCTCGTCGGCGTTCGCCGCCGAGGGCGCGAACGCAACGGCTCCCACCACGGCACCGGCCGCGAGGACCGCGGCCATCCGGCGCCGCCCGCGCCCATACCGTTTGTCGTGCACTGAATCGGTGATGACCGGCATGATTCACACTCCTGAGTAGATGACAATTCCTCAGCAGTATGGCACTTCGGTCGATGAAGTGCAGCAGTTCGACGAGAATTACTCACTCATTCGCGAAAGTACTCGTTCGCGCGCTGCGTGTAGAGCAGGATGAGGCCGATCACCGCGAGCAGCGCACTGACCACCTGACTCCAGAAGCTGTTGGTGGTGAACAGGGAGAAGATCGCGGTGGCCAGCGAGATGACGAGCACGACGGTGGTGAGGATGCGCGCGCCGTTGCTGCCGCGCAACAGCCCGAATCCGACGGCGATGGTGATGATGCCGATGACGATCGAGATGATCGCCACGGCGAGGAAGGCCCCGCCCACCACGCCGGGGGCGAACGCGCCGATCAGGGCGATGATGCCGCCGATCAGGGTCAGCAGGCCCTGGATCCAGACGATGACGGCGACGAGGGTGACTCCCCCGGGTCGTTGAGCCATGAGAACTCCTTCGTTCGTGCCGCACCCCCTCGTGCGGACGGTGTCACCACGCTAGCGTCACGGCGTGAACCCTGCCAAGAGGTTCACGAGGCTCGCCAGGATGACCGACCCGAAGAGGTAGGACAGCAAGGCGTGCCGGAGCGCCGTCATCCGGATGGCCGAGGAGGTGAGGTTGGTGTCGGACACCTGGTAGGTCATGCCCAGCGTGAACGCCAGGTAGGCGAAGTCGGCGTAACGGGGCAGCTCGTCCTGATTGAACGAGACGCCGCCGCGCGTGCCCGAGTAGTAGACCACGGCGTACCGCAGTGTGTAGAGGGTGTGCACGAGACACCAGGAGAGCACCACGCTGAGCACGGCGATGCCGCTCAGCACGTCGCGCTCGACACCCGCGGAGCCGTTCGAGAGCACCAGCACGTAGATCACCACCACCACGCTCGCAATGCTCGCCAGGATGAGCAGAACGTCGCTGACGGTGCGGGTCGGATCCTCACGGAAGGCGTGCTCCTCGGTCTCCCGCGCATCCATCGTTCCGACCTTCGACCAGATCCAGAGCAGGTAGACGACGCACGCCGCCCCCCAGCCGGCGATCGCCGCCACCTGGATGTAACCCAGCAGAGCGGATGCCGCTGCCACGGCCAGCCCGACCGCACCCATCACCGCGAAGCGCACGCGGGCGTGGCGCATCCGCGCCGTGCGGGATTCTCGTTCTCCCATGGTGAGATCGTCGCACGCGCACGGCTCCGCGGCGGGAGCAGCGCCGGGCCGCCCTAGACTTCTGCTGGAGGACAGATGAAGAACACCAGCACCCGCCTGCTGCTCAGCTGCGCTGCGATCGGGGTCGCCGGCGGCATCCTGTACATCATGGCGTCGTACCTCGGTGGCACGATCAACGCGGTCGTGCCGATGCTCTACGGGCTGACGTTGGGGGTGTACTTCCTGCCGGGCGCCGTGGCGCAATACCTGTTCCGTCGCGGCGGGGTCGCCTTGCTCGTGGCAGTGCTCTCGGGTCTCGTCTCGGCCGCCTTCCAGCCGCTGGGCTTTCTGGCCGCGCTGATCGCCGTCGGCATCGGCGCGGTGCAGGAGCTGCCCTTCCTGATCTTCCGCTACCGCCGCTGGCCCGCGTGGCTCTTCGTGGCCGGCGCCGTGTTCGCGGGAATCATCCTCGCCATCGGCATGTACCGCCTGGTGGGCGCCCGCGAACTCGACCCGGCCGGCGCGATCGTGCTCGTGGCCGGTTCGGTGCTGTCGCCCGTGATCTTCACGCTGCTCGCGATCGCCGTCGCCCGGGCGCTCGCGGCGACGGGCGTCGCCCGCGGCATCGCACGGCCCACCGATCGGCCGTAGCCGCCGGCCTCGCGCTACTGCGCGGCGAGCAGGGCGTCGTCGGTGAGCAGGAGCGGCGCATCCGTCACCGGCACGTCGACGTGCATGTGCGTGCAGGCGTCGTCGAACTCGGTCCAGTTGGTCAGCTGCAGCTTGATGCCGGCGGAGGCACGGCACTGGGCCTGGCCGACGTGCGAGCCCACGGGCATCACCGGGTCGAGCAGGCTGATCAGCTTGAGCGTGCCGGCATCGGTGCCGTCGAGGCTCTTGTTGTTGAGCAAGTAGAAGTCGACGGCGTGGCCGCCACCGTCGATGTAATGCGAGGAGCTGGTGCCCGCACCCTCGATCTGGCCGGTGCACTTGCGGTTGATGTCGCTCACGCCCACCTGGTCGAAGTTGCGCACGGCGATGGCGATGATCTCGAGCACGCGGTAGTCGACGCCGCAGTCGGGAACCGTGACGCCCTGGGCGATCCAGCGGATCTCCTTGATGTGATCGGGTGTCGAGCCGACGAGCTTGCCCGCGTCGACCGCGTTCACCAGCTCTTGCGCGAGCGAGCGGCCCACGAGCAGCTGCGCCGTGGAGTAGCCCGCAGCCTGCAGCTCGCCCGCATCGGTGACGGCGTAACCGTCGCGGTTGACCACCTCGGAGGCCGAGCCCGCCGTGATCAGCTGCTGAGGGGCCGGCGCCGTGCCCGCGTTGAGGCTGAGGTTCACCACGTTCGCGTCGACGGGGCTGGCCGAGACGGTGGAGGGGATGGCGGTGACCGCCGTGATGCCGAGCACGAAGGTCATGGCCACGGCGGTGAGTCCGGCCCTGGCCCAGGCGCCGCGGCCGGGGCGCGGCGGCTTGGTCGAGCGGTCGGAGCCGGAGCGACGACGCGAGCCAGAGGCCCGGGCCACGGATGCCCGGGCGCGGCCGGCACCGGCGTCGTCAGAGGCGAGGTCGGCCGGCGAGGTCGGGGCGGAGAGCGCCAACGACGCCGATCGGGCCACGAACGGTTCGAGGGATGCTTCGGAGAACGGTGTCGCGGAAGCGAAGGCGGGCGCGGGGGCGAGGGGGGGCGCGGAGGCGAAGCCGGAGCCAGACGTCGAGACCCGCGCGGAGTCGGGCGCAGACGGAGCGGCGGGGGGCGGCGCCGTGTCGAGGAATTCCGCCTCGGCGACCTCGGGCGTGGCAGCGGCCGGCAGCGGCTGGGACGCCCGGCGCCGCTCGCGGCGGGTCGACGGCGCGAGGTGAAGGGCCGGCTCGGCGGCTTCGAGTCGCCCCACGGCCGACTCGGGCACGACGGGTTCGAGCGCGAGCTCCACCGCCGGCTCCAGGGGGCCGGAGTCGAGGGCCGCGATCTCGAGATCGGCGATCTCCTCGGCGCGGAGCTCGGCCTCGCGGGCACGCAGCTGCTGCTCGCGATCGCGCAGCTGGCGCCGGGTGAGCGGAGCAGGCTCCGCCACGGGCACGATCACGATCTCGGTCGTGACGACCGGCACGGCGGCGTCGGCGACCACGTCGGCAGCTGAGATCTCGGCCGCCGAGGTGTCAGCGGCTGCCACATGGGCCGCGGCGGCTTCGGCCGCGATCCGCTCCCGCCGGCTCAGCATCCTGGGTTCGGATGCCCTGGCCGCCGCAGAATCCCGAGCCTCCCGTTCGAGCGCCACTTCGCGCAGCTGCCGCCGGGTGAGCGGGGTCGACGAACCGTCGAGGTGCGCTCTGCGAGCCGACTTCTCGTCGGATCGCGATTCCGGGTTTGTCAAACGAAGTGCTTTCGGGATCTTACGGATGGCCGTTTCCGCGGGCGGCGAAGAGAACCGGGGGCCATACGAGAATAGCGGCTCCTCGCTGGAAAAACCCAGAGGGCGGCTCACACTCCCCCGAACGCCTCTCCCGGAATGGCAAGGCTTACCTAAGCTAGAGGGCAGAGTGACGCGATCCGCCCTGTCCGAAGCCGTCCGAAAGGCGCCATGAGCCCGAGCTCCCCCGTCATCCGGGTAGCGGATGCGCGCATCCGCCACGACGGCAACGCCCGGTTCACGCCCGACGGCGTGAGTTTCGACGTTCGGCCCGGCGAAGTCGTGCTGCTGCTCGGCCCTTCCGGAAGCGGCAAGTCGACGCTCGCCCTGGCGCTCGACGGTCTCATCCCCCACGCGGTTCCGGCCGTCATCGACGGAACGGTGCTGGTCGACGGCGTCTCGACCACCGACACCACGGTCGCCCGGCTCAGCGAGACGGTCTCGATGGTCTTCCAAGACCCGGATGCGCAGATCGTCACCGGAACACTGCTCGACGAGGTGTGCTTCGGCCCCGAGAACCTCTCGCTCCCCGTCGAAGACGTGCTCGCCCGTGCCGAGACGGCCCTGCGCCAGGTCGGCCTCTGGGAGCGCCGGAGCGAGAACCCCGACCGGCTCTCGGGCGGTGGCCGGCAACGCCTCGCCATCGCCTGCGCGCTCGCCCTCCGTTCCCCGGTCATCGTGCTCGACGAGCCCACCGCGAACCTCGATCCGGTCGGCACCGAGGAGGTGTACGCGGTGCTCGGCGAATTGGTGCGGGGCGGTGACCATGCGCTCGTGCTGATCGAGCACGACCTCGATGCGGCGATGAAGATCGTCGATCGGGTCGTCGTGATCGACCGGATGGGCCGGCTCGCCTTCGACGGACCAGCCGCCGAGGTGCTGCGCGAGCACGTCGACGAATTGCTCGCCCTCGGCGTCTGGCTCCCGAGCGCGACGCTCGCCGGCCTGCGCCTGCGCTCCGCGGGCTTCGCGGTGCCGTCCCTCCCGCTCACCCCGCCCGAGCTGACGGCGGCCCTGGATGCGCTGCCCGCGCGTCCTTCCCCCGTCGAGGCGCCGGTGCGCACCCCGCACGCCGCTGCACTCGTCGAGCCCGCGATCCGGGTCACAGGCCTCCGCGTCAGCCGGGGGCGAACCGAGATCCTGCACGGAATCGACCTCGCCATCGCGCCCGGATCCTTCGTGGCGGTGGTCGGCACGAACGGCGCCGGCAAGACCACCCTGCTGCAGTCCGTCGCCGGTGTCGTGGCCCCTCCGCGCGGCACGGTCGAGGTGCTCGGCCTCGATCCGGCCCGCGCCGACGTGCGCGCGCTCGCCCGCACGATCGGCTTCGTGTTCCAGAATCCGGAGCATCAGTTCATCCGCTCCACCGTGACCGACGAGCTCGCCCACGCTCTCGAACTACAGCGGGTGGCGCCGGCCGAGATCGCCGACCGGGTCGACCGGATGCTCGCCCGCTTCGGTCTCACGGAGCACCGTGACGCGCATCCCTTCCTCCTCTCCGGCGGGCAGAAGCGGCGACTCTCGGTGGGCACGGCCCTCATCGCGGGCGCCCCGGTGCTCGCTCTCGACGAGCCGACGTTCGGCCAGGATCGTGAGCGCGCCGCCGAGTTGCTCGACATCCTGACCACGCTCAACCGCGAGGGCACGACGGTCGTCGTGGTCACGCACGACCTGCAGCTCGTGGCCGACCACGCCTCGCACATCGTGGTGCTCGACGAGGGTCGCGTCACCGCCTCCGGAACGACCGCCGAGGTGCTGGCCGGCGACGCACTCGAGCGAGCGGGGCTGCTCGCCCCGCCCCTGGTCCGCGCCTTCCGGGCGGCGGCGGACCCCGCCTGGTACGCGGTCACCCGGCTCGCCGACCTCGCTCCCGCCCCGGCCCCCGACCGCTCCGACGGCGGCGCCCCGTGACCCGCGCAACGCTGCCGCCCCACCGGCTCGCCCGCGACCCCTACTCCGACGCGCCCGACCACGGACCGATCCGTTTCCTGCACCGCCTCAACCCGCTCGCGAAGATCGCCGGGCCGCTGCCGGCGATGGCGTTGCTGATCTTCTCGAGCGCGCCGGGCATCCCGCTCGCCCTGATCGCGCTCGCGCTCGCGCTGCTGCTGGTCGGCGCGCACCTCTCCGGCCGCGCGCTGCTCGGCCTCTTCGTGCTCCTGCCCCTCGCGACCGTCGTGCTCTCGCTGAGCCTGGGCCTGTGGACGGATGCGTCGCGCGTCGACGACACGCCCGTGCTGCTGCAGATCGGCGACTACCGTCTCTACGCCGGCGCGCTTCTGGTGGGAGCCACCACCGCGTTGCGACTCGCCGGCATCCTGACGCTCTCGCTCGTCGCCGGGCTCACCTCCACCGGCCCCGATCTCGTGCGCGCGCTCGTGCAGCAGCTCCACGTGCCGTACCGCGTGGGATACACCGCCCTGGCCGCTTACCGCTTCGTGCCCCGCTTCGGCCACGAACTCGACGTCATCCGCCAGGCGCACCGGGTGCGCGGGATGACGGCGGGACGAGGACCGATCGCCGCGCTGCGTCGCGGACTCGGCACGGTCGTGCCGTTGCTGGCCGGCGGAATCCGGCACGCCGAGCGCGTCGCGCTCGCGATGGACTCACGGGCTTTCGGAGCCTCGCCCACCCGCACCGAGCGACACCTCGTTCCGTTCCGCGCCCGCGACTGGGTGTTCATGATCGCCTTCTGGTTGATCACCGCACTGATCGTCGTCGTCGCCATCCTTCTCTGAACGCCACCCCGCCTGACCATCGCTCGTCGTTCGCGCGATGGTCGATGGCCGGTGGTGATCAGTATTCATTAGATGAATTTCAGAATTCGATCCATATATCGGCCGATTCTGTGGCAGGATCTACTAATCATCAGATGAAATGCGGGCTAGGGAGAACGATCGCCGTCGTCGCCTTCGCTCCTCTGGAGCGCGGCACGACGGCGCGCGCTCACCGGGAGGCGCTGGCCCGATTCCCGTTCCCCACTCGCCGATGAAAGGCCTGACCGAATGACCATCATCACGGGCGTCGACGTCTACGACGTGCGCTTTCCGACCTCCCTCAGCGCCGACGGATCCGACGCCATGAACAAGGACGGGGACTACTCCGCCGCGTATGTCGTGCTGACGACCGACGGCGCGCTCCGCGGCCACGGCTTCACGTTCACCATCGGGCGCGGCAACGACCTGTGCGCCGAAGCGGCACGTCAGCGCGCCCAGCCGCTCATCGGGCGAGACGTCGACGAGATCCTCGACGACCTCGGCCGAACCTATCGCGAGCTGGCCGCCGACTCGCAACTGCGCTGGCTCGGACCGGAGAAGGGTGTGGTGCATCTCGCCATGGCGGCGGTCATGAACGCCGTCTGGGACATGGCGGCGCGCCGAGCGGGCGTTCCGCTCTGGCGACTCCTCGTCGACATGACGCCTGAGCAGCTCGTCGACGCGGCCGACCTGCGCTACCTGAGTGACGCACTGACCCGCGACGAGGCACTCGAGATCCTCCGAAGCGGGCTGTCCTCGAGAACGGCGCGCATCGCCGATCTCGAGGACAGAGGCGGTTACCCCTGCTACACCACGAGCGCCGGCTGGCTCGGCTACTCCGACGACAAGCTCCGGCGTCTCCTGCAGGAAGCCGTCGACGAGGGCTACCACCACGTGAAGCTGAAGGTCGGAGCCGATCTCGACGACGACGTGCGGCGTCTCCGGATCGCGCGCGAGGTCATCGGGTGGGATGCCAACCTGATGATCGACGCGAATCAGGTCTGGGACGTGCCCGAGGCGATCGAATGGGTCGGGCGGCTGGCGGAATTCAAGCCCTTGTGGATCGAGGAGCCGACCAGCCCCGACGACGTGCTCGGGCACGCGCGCATCCGCAGAGAAGTCGCCCCGATCGGCGTGGCCACCGGCGAGCACGGAATGAACCGCGTTCTGTTCAAGCAGATGTTCCAGGCCGAGGCGATCGACTTCTGCCAACTCGACGCCGCGCGACTGGCCAGCGTGAACGAGATCATCTCGGTCTACCTGCTCGCGCACAAGTTCGGCGTGCCGGTCTGCCCGCACGCCGGCGGGGTCGGGCTGTGCGAGCTGGTGCAGCACTTGTCCATCTTCGACTACGTCGCCGTCTCGGGATCGCTCGAGAACCGCGTGACGGAGTACGTCGATCACCTGCACGAGAACTTCGTCGATCCGTGCATCGTGAAGAACGGGCACTACCTCCTTCCGACGCAGCCGGGGTACAGCGCCGAAATGCACGCCGAGACGATCGCGACCTACACGTTCCCGACGGGCAGCTACTGGTCCGAGGCGTCCGCCGCATCGCTCGCGGCGGCATCCGTCGGGGTCCCGGGGTCTGTCTCGACGGGGTGAGCGGCAGCGAACTCCTCGACACCGAGCAGGTGAGCGGCCATCCGGATGCGCGAGCCCTGCGGATCGCGTGCGCGGAGCGCCACGAGCACGGCGCGGTGCTCCGCATGAGCGACATTCACGGAGTCGCGATCCGTGATCGCCCGCCAGAGCCGGCCGCGCAGCGTGCGCGTGACGAGCGCGTCGATCAGAGCGGAGAGGGCGGGATTGCCGCTCGCCGCCGCGATCGCGCGGTGGAAGGCGGCGTCGGCGTCGATGAACTCCTCGGGATTCACCGACCCCCGCGTCACAGCTGCTTGCACCGCATCGAGGATCGCATCGAGCTCGTCGAGCTCTTCCTCACCGAGTCGAATCGCCGCGAGCCCCGCGGCTTCGGTCTCGAGCACGCGGCGCACGGAGAGCAGATGCGCGGCCTGGGCGGCATCCTGCAGATCCGCATAGAAGCCGAGGGGACTCAGGAGAGCGGTCGGATCGAGGTCGGTCACGTAGGTGCCCGCACCTTGCCGGGTCTCCAGAACCCCCAGGCTGGCGAGCGCGCGAACCGCTTCGCGTAAGGAACCCCGCGAGACCCCGAAGCGGCGAGAGAGCTCTTTCTCCACGGGCAGACGGTCGCCGGCTTTCAGCTCGCCCTGCACGATCATGCTCTTGATGCTGTCGATGACCCGGTCGGTCCGCGACCCATCGATGGCGGCAGAGGCGGACGAGAGATCGGACATGCGATCAGCCTACCGAGGGGCCGGCTACGACGAGCACCTGAGGGGGAGATTCATCCGATGAATGGCGCACTCATCGTCTCAGCCGTGACGGTCGCGCGAGCGCTTCGGCGCCGCGGCAGAGACACCACGAGCACGGCGACCACCACGAGCCCGGCGGCGATCGGGGTGGTCCAGTCGATCGTGTGGCCCGATCCGGGGGCGACCAGGTCGATCGCGATCGATCCGCCCAACTGGCCGGCGACCGAGCACAGGCCGAGCAGGAGAACCCCTGTGGTGCGCACGGCCGTGGCGAGCCCGACGATGAACACGACTCCGATCGGGCCGCCGAGGTAGAGCCACCACGTGTCGGGGAAGCTTGCGGGCAGGCCGCCCACGAGGAGTGCGTGCGCGAGGGCGACCACGACGAGCGCCGTGGAACCCGCGATGAAGTTGAACAGCGTCGAGGTGACCGCCGACCCGGTCGCGTTGGCGACCCGGCCGTTGGCCGCCTGCTGAGCGGCCACGACGGCGCCGGCGATCACCGGGAGCACGAGCATCCAGAGCGGGATGTCGGGCTCGATGTGCGAGAGGATCGACCACACCACCACGGCCAGCGCGATGCCGGCCCCGAGCACGCGACGGAGCGTCAGGTAACGCACGCCGCCGGGGCCGAGGCCGGCGCGGTCGACGAGCAGGCCACTGAGGGTCTGGCCGCCGATGAAGGCGACGGTGAAGAGCGAGACGCCGACGACCGCGGAGGCGAGCCCCTGCGAGAGCACGAACACCGCCCCGCCGAAACCGGCGAACAGGGTCCAGAGCGGGAGCCGGCGCTGCTTCACCTCCTGGAAGGCGTAGCGGGTGCCGCGGCGGGCCGAGGGCATGAAGCCGACGATGACCATCACGATCACGAGCCCGATCGTGAAGCTCAGCGCCGCGGCGGTGAACCCGTCGCCGAGCTGCCGGCCGAGTTCCCCGTTGATGCGGGACTGTGTGGCCATCAGCACGCCGCACACCACAGCGACCACGACCGCCGCCCCGAGGGGCAGGCGGCCGAGGTGCGCGCGGGAGTCGGAAGACATGGTCTTCCAAAACCCTACTGCGTAGCTATCATGAGTTTATGTCAGTATTCATGCGACGGGTTCACGTGGCGATAGCGATGACCCTGAGTGGGTTTCTTCTTTTCGCCGCGGGCACCGCTCCGGCGATCGCCGCTCTGCCGCGCGCGGGTGAGACGCAGATCCTCTCCGTCTCGAGCACGGGAGCAGCCGGCGACGCCGACTCCTCGGATCCGGCCATCTCCGCCGACGGCCGGTTCGTCGCCTTCTCCTCGAAGGCCTCCGATCTCACCGGAGCCGGCGGCTTCGTGCGGCAGCTCTACGTTCGCGATCTGGCGTCGGGCGTCACCACGCTGGTCAGTGCAGGTGGCAGCGGTCCCGGCAACGGGGATTCGACGAAGCCGTCGATCTCCGACGACGGAAGTGTCGTCGCCTACATTTCCGCAGCCACGAACATCGTCGGCGTGGCGCGAACAGGCACCCCGCAGGCCTTCGTGTGGACGCGGGCAACCGGCGTGACGACGGTCGCGAGCTTCAGCGACGCCCTGGTCACCGCGAACGCCGCGATCACGCAGATCGCCCTGTCGGGAAACGGCCAGGCCGTCGCCTTCACCACGACGGCTGACAACCTGACCTCCGACAACACCTACGGGGTCCGCCAGATCTACGAACGCAACCTCGTCACGCGCACGACCGCTCTGGTGAGCGTCGACACCACTTTGACGCCGGCCGGTTCCCCGACCGGCGCGAATGATCCGGCGATTTCGAGCGACGGCAGCCTCATCGCCTTCGCGAGCGCCGACGCGCTTTCCGGACGCCCAGGCAATGGCTACACCCAGATCTTCCGGCGCGAGATGAGCAGCCGATCGTCAACCGAATTGGTGACCGTCAACGCATCGGGCCTCGCCGCGGCACGCTTCAGCTCGACATCTCCCACGATCTCGCATGACGGCAACGTGATCGCCTTCTTCAGCAACGCCTACGACCTTACAAACCAGCCATCGAGCGGCAATGGGATCTACTGGCGCGACATGCGAGAAGAAGGGACGCGCCTTGCCAGCCCCAATGCCGCCGACGGAAAGGCGGCCCGTGGCAACTTCTGGTTGCCCTCGATTTCGGCCGACGGCACCTCAATCGCCTTTCGCTCGAATTCGCCTGATCTCACCCGCGAAGGACGCGGATACGGTCTGGTGACACAGGTCTACGAGCGCGACCTCACCGCGGGCATCACCTCGCTGGTGAGCCGCCCCACAGTGGGAGCCGACGCTGGGAACCTGGATTCACTCTTGCCGAGCATCTCAGGCGACGGAAGCCTGGTCGCTTTCGACTCCTACGCCACGAACCTCGTGCCGGACGCTGAAGTGAACACCCAGGTCTACCTCCGCGATACGACCGAGGTTCCCGAGGTGGTGCGCATCGGCGGCGCCGATCGATTCGCGGTTTCGGCAGCAGTATCGGCGGATACGTTCGGGTCGGGCGTGCCTGTGGCGTATGTCGCCAGCGGGGCGACATTCCCGGATGCGCTGTCCGGGTCGGCAGCCGCCGGTGCGCAGCACGCGCCAGTGCTGCTGGTCGGTAAAGACTGCATACCCACCCCGGTGGCCGCCGAGCTCCACCGGCTGAACCCGAAGAAGATCATCGTCTTGGGTGGAACGAACACGATCGACGAGTCCGTCCAGATCGCGCTCTCGGGATTCTCGCCCACGGTGACGCGGATCGCCGGCGCGGATCGGTTCGACGTGTCCGTCGCGGTGTCGGCGAGTGCCTTCGGGCAGTCCGGCGAGTCGACGCCAGTGGCCTACGTCGCGTCCGGGGCGGTGTTTCCCGATGCACTGTCCGGGTCTGCCGCCGCGGGATACGCGGGTGGCCCCGTCCTCCTGGTCACGAAGGACTCCGTCCCAACCCTCGTGGCGGCCGAACTCGGGCGGCTTCGCCCCGGCGCTATCGTGGTGCTGGGCGGCACGAACACGATCGACGACTCCGTGACAGCCACGCTGTCGCGGATCGCGCCGACATCCCGCGTCGCAGGCGCGGATCGATTCGCCGTGTCCGCGAACGTGTCCGCCGGCACCTTTCCCGTCGGCACCCACACCGTCTTCGTGGCATCGGGTGCCGTTTTCCCCGATGCGCTGTCGGGATCGGCCGCCGCGATCCGCCGGGTGGGGCCGGTTCTGCTCGTCACTGCCGACGGCATCCCGGAGCCGGTCAAGACGGAGCTCGCACGGCTGAAGCCGACGCGAATCGTCGTGCTTGGAGGCACCGCGACCGTCTCCGATGCCGTGCTCCACGACCTCGAGAAGTATGCCGTGCCGCCGTCCTGAGAGCGGGGCGGTACGACGAACGCCGGCCGCCGCCCTGAGGGGCAGACGACCGGCGTCAGCACGTGGTTCGATGCTGCCTACTGATCGGCGGCGAGCTCGCTCACCAGGGTGTCGCCGGGGGCGACCGTGATCATCTGGGCCTCGATCTCGGCGCGGCCGAGCAGCTCCTGCATACGGCGTCCGCGGCTGCGCGGAATGAGGGTGACGACCGTGCCCTTCTTGCCCGCGCGACCGGTGCGGCCGGCGCGGTGCAGGTAGGTCTTGTACTCGTCGGGCGCGTCGGCCTGGATGACCAGATCGATGTCGTCGACGTGGATGCCGCGGGCCGCGACATCCGTCGCCACCAGCACACTCACTCGACCGCTGGTCAGCTGCTGCAGGTTGCGGGTGCGGCGCGACTGGTTGAGGTCGCCGTGCAGGCTCGTGGCGGGGAACCCGGCGTCTTCGAGCTGCTCGGCGAGCATCTCGGCGTATGCCCGGGTGCGCGAGAAGATGAGCGTCTTGCCCTGGCGGTCGGCCAGCTGCTTGATGATCTCGCTCTTGTCGCGGCTCTCGACGATCAGCACGCGGTGGTCGATGGTCGAGGAGGCCTGGTCTTCTCCAGCCACCTCGTGCACGCTCGGTTCCACCAGGAACTCCTCGACCAGCGTCGCGACGCCCTTGTCGAGGGTGGCGGAGAAGAGGAGCTTCTGGCCGCCGTCCTTGGTGTGACGCAGGATGCGCTGAACCGGCTCGAGGAAGCCCAGGTCGCACATGTGGTCGGCCTCGTCGAGCACCGTGATGGTGACCTCGGAGAGGTCGAGACGACGCTGCTCGATCAGGTCTTCGATGCGTCCGGGGGTGCCGATGATGATGTCGACACCGCGCTGCAGGGCACCCACCTGGCGCGCCTGGGGCACGCCGCCGTAGATCTGGGTGGTGAAGAGGCCGACGGCACGGGCGATGGGCTGCACGGTGCGGTCGATCTGCAGCGCCAGCTCGCGGGTGGGTGCGAGGATGAGCGCGCGGGGCTTGCGACCCGGCTTGCGGTTCGCGCCGCCACCGTTCTCCATCAGGCGCTCCACCAAGGGGGCGCCGAAGGCGATTGTCTTGCCGGAACCGGTGCGGCCTCGGCCGAGCACGTCGCGGCCCTTCAGCACCTCGGGGATCGTGGCCGACTGGATCGGGAAGGGGCTCTCGGCCCCGAGCTCGCCGAGCACGCGCACGATGTTGCCGCCGAGACCGAGGCTCGCGAAGGTCGCGCCCTCGACCTCTTCGGCCAGGGTGGCCTGGGCCTCGAGGCGCTCGAGCACCACGTCGTCGGCGTGGAAGTTCTGCTTGGCGTCGCGCGACGGGTAGAAATCGCTGCCGCGGTCGTCGCGGTTCGGGCGCTCGTAGCCACCGGTGCGAGGGGCCCGATCGGTGCGGGGAGCGCGGTCGTCACGATCGAAGTTGCGCTTCGGGCGGTCGTCGTAGCTGCGCTTCGGGCGGTCGTCGTAGCTGCGGGCCGGGCGGTCGCCGTAGGCGGGGCGCTCGGTGCGGGTCGGACGGTCGCCGTAGGCGGGACGGTCGGCGCGGTCGCGGTTGTACGCAGGACGCTCGCCACGATCGCCGTTGTAGGCGGGACGCTCGCCGCGATCCTTGTACGTCGGGCGGTCGCCGCGGTCGTAGCCACCGGTGCGGGTCGGGCGGTCGTCACGGTTGTACGACGAGCGGGCCGGGCGGTCGGCGCGCTCTCCGGGCCGGTAGTCGGCTGTCGGGCGCGCGCTGCGGTTGTAGCCGCGATCGTCGGTGCGGGGCGGCTTGCCGCCGGTGGGGCGATCGGATGCTCCGCGCTCGGCGGCAGCGGCGGCGCGGCGCTCTTCGTTGCGGGCGTCGTTCCATTTCTGGCGGTCCGTGCGCTGGCCTCGGTCGTGGCCACGGCGCTCGCCGTCGCCGCCCGGGCGATCGGCACGATCGTAGGACGGACGCTCGCCACGGTTGTACGCCGGACGCTCACCGCGCTCGCCGTTGTAGGACGGACGGTCGCCACGGTTGTACGCCGGGCGGTCGGACCGGTCGTAGGAGGGACGCTCGGAGCGCCCGGTGCCGGTGCCCGACTTGTGGAAGCCGTTCTCGCGGCTGGGGCGCTCGTAGCCTCCGCGTGCCGGACGGTCGCCATAGGCGGGACGCTCGGTGCGGTCGGCGCGGTCGTTGTAGGCGAGACGCTCTGTGCCACGGCTCGAGGGAGCAGCGCCGCGGGCGGCACGGTCATCCGAGTTCCAGCGCTGCTTGCGCGGCGCGGTCTCGTCGACGGCCTTGTAGCCGCGATGACCGGGGCTGCGGCTGCCGGCCTTCGGTGCGCCCTTGGCGGGCGTGCGGGGCTCGTAGTTCTTGGCGGCCTTGTAGCCACCGGACTTGTTGGTTTTGGGCATGTTTCTTTCCGGGTTTATTCAATTGCGCGCACTTCCCCACACCGTTCTTGCGCTCGCAAGCGCTCGTGTTGAAGTGCTAACTAGAACCCGGTCGTTTCGTATCCGGGGCCGTGTCGTACGCGACATTCACCAGTGACCAGCGCAACAGCGCACTGACTGGGAAACCGGCCCACCAGACTTACAAAACCCTTCCACGATGCAACTCGCGGTGTCCAGAGCCGACCGATCCACATTACACGACCGGGCCCATCCTGTCGATGGCTGCCGCGCTGCGCGCTCGCCGACGATGGAATGTGGCTGAGTTTCCTGGAAAGCGACGGATGCGCGTGGCTTGGTCTCGACGCATCCATTTATCCGAGTCAGCCCCGGTTCATTGTTGGCAAGCGCGGAGCGCGCGGCAGCCCGTCAGGTTCCCGGGGTTCAATGTCGGTGGCTGGTGTTTGAATAAACCTCATGAAGAGTTTGGTTGTGGCCCGCACCGAGGAACTCGACGCGCGCCTGGACACCGCGATCGATGAACTCCACGACATCGACCGGGCCACCGCGAGCCTGGATGCGCGCCGGGCCCGGTGTCTGGCCGCGGTGGGTCGGATCGCGGACGAGCGGGCCGCCCTGTCCTCCCCGACCGGGCGCGGGTTGTCCGAGGCGCGGGAGGGGGAACGGCGGCTGGTCGCGGTCGAGATCGCGACCGCGACCCGGCGGTCGGAGCGGACCGTGGCGCGGATGATCAACGACGCCGAACACCTCGTCCACGACTACCCCGCCACCCTCACCGCCCTCGAACACGGGCGGGTGTCCGGGTTGCATGCCCGGCACCTGATCGCTCACGCCTGCACCCTCCCCGCCCACGCGCGACCCGGGTTCGAGGCCCGGCTGCTCGCAGAGGCGGCGGTGCTGCCGGCGCACCGGTTCGCGGAGCGGGCACGTCGTCTCCGGGAGACCGCCCACCCCGACTCGATCACGATCCGTCACCGGCAGGCCCGCGAGGAACGCAGCGTGTGGCTCTCACCCGAGTGTGACGGGATGGCGACCCTCACCCATCACCTCCCCGCGGTGGAGGCGATCGCGATCGATGACCTCCTCGACAAAATCGCCCGCGCCGAACGCTCCGATACGGACCCGCGGACGCATTTGCAGCGCCGCGCCGACGCCCTCACCCGCCTGATCCTCACCCCCGGCAACCCGGCCCGGCCCGCGTCGATCACCGCGAACGTGCTCGTCACCGTGCCCGCCACCACCATCGCCGGAACCACCGACCAGCCCGGTGACCTGCACGGGTATGGGCCCATCGACCCCGACACCGCCCGGGCCATCGCCGCGACCGCGCCCACCTTCCTCCGGATCCTCACCCACCCCGTCACCCGGGAACCCACCATGATCACCCGACACCGCGGCCGTCCGGTCGCCGACCACCCCACCACCAGCACCCCCACCGCCGGTGACCGCCTTCCCAGAGCGGACGCCGACGCTGACTCCGCCACCGAGGCGGCCGCGCCCACCGACCAGCGCCCCACCGGTGGCGCACCGGTCGGCAGTCACCCCGACGCGGGCGACGGCAGCGGCCGGGAGCGGTACAGCGCCGCACCCGAACTCCGCCTCGTGCTCGCCGCCATCGACCAGACCTGCCGATTCCCCGGCTGCAACCGACGCGCCAACCGATGCGAACTCGACCACACCATGGACTGGGCCCACGGCGGCACCACCACCCCCGAGAGCCTCACCTACCTCTGCCCCCGGCACCACCACCTCAAACACAACACCCGCTGGACCGTCGAACCCGATCCCGACAGGCCCCGACACCTCAACTGGCGCAGCCCCCACGGCCGCCAACACACCACCGCACCACCACCCCCACCCAACGACTGAACCAGCGGGGCAGGCCGAGACAGCCCCGGCACACACCGCCACGGACCACGTCCCGACCAGCCACCGCACCTCACCAGGAGCAGCCCACCCGGCCGCCGACACACCACCACACCAGCCCGCGCACCCAACGACTGCACCCAGCTCAGCGCCGACACACCCGCCCGCGATCGGCGGCGCGACGGAAGCGAGGGGCTTGTTCACACGCTGGAGCACGGCCGCGAACAAACACGGCGGCACATCCCACGCTCGGGTGTCGGCGAAACAGCCTGCCTTCCGGCGGCGCGGACCAGCGAAACCCCATCCTTCGACCGGGGATTCGACTGGTTCGTGCGGACAGGCGGGCCGCGGCGGAACCCACTCCGGCCGGTCCACCCGCCTACCCCACCCATATGCCTCCGACGCACGCGACGGCCACCGCGGCCGACCGCCATACGGCGGGCCGCGAGCGGTGGATCGCGTGCGAGTGGCGGTGGCGAGGGACACAGCGATTCCGCGAGCATGGACAAACGCTGCCACGACGACGTGGCACGGTGCACCGACGCACAGCATTGGAGAGACCCATGACCACGATCGACTCCCGCCCGCCCTACGACGTCGAACTCCAGGCGGTGCTAGCCGTGCTCGGCGACCAGCTGCCCGCGACGCTCACGCCCGAGATGATCGCACCTCTGCGCTCGGCCGGCGTCACCGCCCCGATCGATCAACTGCTCGAGGGCCGCCCGATCGAACATGTCGAGCGCACGATTCCCGGCCCGGCTGGCGCACCCGACCTGATCGTGTCGATCTTCCGCCGCACCGACCACACCACGGCCGGCCCCGGCATCTACCACACCCATGGTGGCGGGATGATCATCGGCGACCGCTTCACCGGAGCCGACGTCTTCCTCGAATGGGTCGAGGTGATGGATGCGGTCGCCGTCTCGGTCGAATACCGCCTCGCCCCCGAGAACCCCGATCCCGCACCCGTGGAGGACTGCTACGCCGGCCTCGTGTGGACGGCGGAGCACGCCGCCGAGCTGGGTATCGACCCCGAGCGTCTCCTCATCGCGGGCGGCAGCGCCGGAGGCGGTCTCGCCGCCGGCACCGCCTTGCTCGCCCGCGACCGCAAAGGCCCTGCTCTCATCGGCCAGTGTCTGATGTACCCGATGATCGACGACCGCAACACCACCGTGTCGAGCCACCAGTACATCGGCATCGGAGTCTGGGATCGCGGCAGCAACGACACCGGCTGGAACGCCCTCCTCGGCGACCGCCGGCACGGCGACGAGGTCTCGATCTACGCCGCACCTTCCCGCGCCACCGACCTCTCGGGCCTGCCGCCCGCGTTCATCGACGTCGGATCGGCCGAGGTCTTCCGCGATGAGGACGTGGCTTACGCCACCGCCATCTGGGCCTCCGGCGGGCAGGCCGAACTGCACGTCTGGCCCGGCGCGTTCCACGGCTCCGACCTCATGGCCCCGCAGGCCACCCTCTCGATGATCGCCCGCGCCACCCGCACCGCCTGGGTAGCCCGCACCTTCGGCGTGTGATCCGCCGTGGCCGCGATGCCGCACCCGGGCGTCGCGGCCGTCCGGTCGGTAAGGTGAGCTGACGGATTCCCCGACCCGTCGACGGTGAACGGTCGCGATGCAAGAACTTGTCGGACGCTTGACAGCCCTCGATCCCGAGGCCAGCGAGAGCCTGAAGGTGATCGCCTACTTCGACGCGCTCGTCGAGGGCCACGCGAGTCTCGAGGTGCTGCTCCGCGGAGCGGCAGTGCTGTGCGGATGTGCGGCAGGATTCACCTCCGGCGCGCCTGCTGCGACGGGAAGCACGAACACGACGGCGACCGCCCCGGCGGCCTCGACGACCATGCGGGTCGATGCACGCGGACAGCGGACGCACGCAGGCGAGACACCCGCCCGGAGCCCGGCATCCGCGAGTGAACCCTGGCTCACGCATCCGCTCCCGGATGGCGGCCGCGTCTGGATCGAACGCACCGGAACACCGCACGCCAACGACGCCATGGTTCTCGAACGCCTCGCCATCGGCCTCAGCATCTCACTCGACCGTTCGAGCCCCGCCGTGCAGGAACGACGCGCTCTCGAGATCCTCCTGAGTCCGGACGAGACCCCGGATGCGCGTGCCGACGCGGTGCGCCGGTTGCGACTCGACGGAGTCCCCCTGGTGAGGATCGCGGCACAACCTGCACGAGACTCGCGCGATGACCCGCGCGGAGTGGTCGTCGACACCGCGGCCGGCCGGGTGCGCGCTCGAATCCTGCTGCTGGACGAGGGGCAGGAGACGACCAGTACCCCCGTCGGGCCGGCCACGGACACGGTGAAAGCGACGAGCGCGACGACGCGCACGGGCATCGGAACGGCGGCGGCGCCTCTCGACCTCGCTGCATCGTGGGCGTCCGCCATTCTGGCGCTCCGTATGACGAGCCCACGCGAACCGGTGCTCCGCGCTGACGACCTCGGCGTGGTGCTGCTCGCGGCCGAGGCCGCCGACGCGGGCCGAGCGACGCATCCGGACGTCGAGGCGGTCGGCGCCGTCGCCACAGGCGCGCGCGGCGGTCACGACCGCACCACCGACGCCCTCGAGGTGCTCGACGCCCTCGCGCGCACCGACAGCGTGCGCGCCGCGGCCATCCTCGCCGGCGTGCACCACTCGACCATGCAGGCCCGTGCGGCCGATCTCGCCGAGGCACTCGGATTCGATCCGCGAACCCCGGCCGGCCGTATTCGGCTGAGCGATGCCCTGCGGCTCCACCGCCTGGCAACAGCACGGTTCGACTGACTGCGGCGCCGGCAACCCGGCGAGAGCCCCGGACTTCTCGCAGCGCGAACGGCGGCCGGGCGCCTACTCGACGACCGTGTACCGCGTGAGCGTGGGCGGCCCGGCGAGGATCGTGCCGAGGTCGCTCTTGCCCTCCGGGGTCGCCCGGAAGGCGCGGTAGGCGTCGTCGCGCTCGATGGTCGTCCACTTCTCGAGCAACACGATGTGGGCCGGGTCGTCGACGTCGACGATCACGTCGACCCCGAGGCAGCCCTCGAACGCCCGGGTCACCTCGAGCACGCCGTTGATGCGGTCGACGGCCACGTCGACGAACTCGGGGGCGATGGTCAGTTCGAGCAGAGAATTCACGGTCATGGCACCAGACTATTCCGCTGCGGGCAGGCGGGCGCGGCCCTCGGTCAGAGCTGCGGAACGACCTCGCGGGCGAGGAAGTCGAGGTGGTCTAGGTCGGCGAGATCCAAGATCTGCAGGTAGACGCGCTCGACACCCTGCTCGCGCAAAGCTCCGATCTTGTCCACCACCTCGGCCGTGGTGCCGGCGAGCCCGTTCTGCCGCAACTCTCCCGGCTCGCGGCCGATCGCCGCAGCACGGCGGGCGAACTCCGCGTCATTCGCTCCCGCCACCGCTATCTGGGCGACCGAGTACACGATCTCATCGGGGTCACGGCCGAGCTCGACACAGGCCGAGCGCACGTTCTCGAACAGGCCGGGAATGGAACCCGGCTCCGGGAACGGGACGTTGAACTCGCTCGCGAACCGCGCCGCCAAGAGCGGCGTGCGACGGGCACCCTTGCCTCCGACGAGCACCGGCAGCGGCGACTGCACGGGCTTCGGCAATGCCGGCGAGTTCTCCAACGTGTAGTGCTGCCCGTGGAACGAATACGTCTCGCCCGGCTCGGTGGCCCAGAGCCCCGTCACGATCTCGAGCTGCTCCTCGAGCAGGTCGAAACGCTTCGCGGGGAAGGGGATGCCGTAGGCCCGGTGCTCCTCTTCGAACCACCCGGTGCCGAGGCCGAGTTCGGCACGGCCTCCCGACATCTGGTCGACCTGCGCGACCTGGATGGCGAGGATGCCGGGGTAGCGGTAGGTCACCGAGGAGACGAGCGTGCCGAGCCGGATGCGCGAGGTCTCGCGAGCGAGCCCGGCCAGCGTGGTCCAGGCATCCGTGGGGCCGGGGTCTGGATCGCCGTCGCCCATCCGCAGGTAGTGATCCGACCGGAAGAACGCGTCGAAGCCGAGGCGTTCGGTGGCCTGTGCCACCGCGAGGAGGTCGTCGTAGCTGGCGCCCTGCTGGGGCTCGGTGAAGATTCGGAAGTCCACCCGTCAAGCCTAGGGCGCGCTGACACGAGACAGAGGCCCGGGGCCGCGGCGAGCCGGGCGCCCGGCCGCCGCCGCCTACCGGCTGAGCGCGGTGCGCCGCCCCCGCGGCCCGGTCGCCCGCAGCGCGCCGGCGAGCCCCGCCCCGCTGAACACCAGCGTGGCGATGAGCACCACCCCGATCGGCAGGGTCCAGGCGCCGGTGGCGTCGTGCACCGCGCCCACCAGAGTCGGAGCGGTGGCACCGAGGGCGTAGCCCACGCCCTGGATCATCGCCGACAGCCGCCGCGCGTGGGTGCCGCTCAGGGCGAGCTGCACGATCAGCATGAACACGATCGTGATCCCGCCGCCCTGTGCCACACCCCCGAGGAAGCCCCAGACGAGCCAGGCGGAGGGCGCGAGGATCATGCCGAGCGGAAAGCTCACCCAGAGCGCGGCGACGCCGATGAAGGTGACCGGGATGCCGGTGCGCTTCGACAGCAGCGGAACCCCGAGCGCGCCGACGACGGCCGCGATCTGGAAGATGGAGGAGCTGCCGCCCGCCTCGGCCGCGGTGTAACCGACTTCTTGTTCGAGGATCGTGGGGAACCAGGCGGTGAGCCCGTAGTAGGAGAACGCTTGGCCGGCGAAGGCGAGGGCGAGAAGCACCGCCGAGAGGTTGCGCCAGGTGCGCGGCTCGTCGCCCGTGAGCGGCACCGAGCGGGTGTCGATCACCACCGTGTCGACCGCGCCCGTCTCCACCGAGCGCCGCGTCGGACCCCAGTGGAACGCCCGCCGCGGCCCGATCGCCACGAGCCAGGCCACCGCCGCGAGCACCACGAAGCCGAGCCAGGCCAGCAGTGCCCCGCGCCAGCCGAACATCACCGCGAGCGGCACGGTGGCGAGCGAGGTGATCATCGAGCTCACGTTCATGGCCGAGGTGTAGGCGCCGGTGACGATGCCGACGCGCTCCTCTCGGATGTCGCGGCGGATGATCACGGGGATCACGACATTGCCGATGGTGATGAACGCGCCCATGATGATCGTGCCCGCGAAGGTGGCCTCCACACCCCCCGCCGAGCGTACGATCGAGCCGATCCCCACCCCGACGATCGCGATCGTGGTGGCGAAGTTGGCCCCGGCCTTGCCGACGAAGATCGAGGCGAACGGCGTGATCAGCGCGAAACAGAGCACGGGGAGACTGGTGAGCAGGCCCGCCTGGGCGGCGTTCATCGAGAGGTCGGCGCTGATCGTGCCCGTGATCGGTGCGACCGCGATCAGGGGCCCGCGCAGGATGAAGCCGATGAAGACGATGCCGACCACGAGCGGCCATGGGAACCGGGCGCTGGGGAGTCGGCTCATGAATCGGATCTTACGCGTAGCGTTGGAGGTGACAGGTCACGGCGGCACGTCGCGGAGGAGGATGCAGACATGCGCACACTCATCGTCGGTGCGGGAGCCATCGGCGGATTCTTCGGTTCACGGCTGATCGCCGCCGGGCGCGACGTGACCTTCCTCGCCCGCGAGAACCGGGCCGAATCGTTGAGGCGCGACGGGCTGCGCATCGCGGGCCGGCTGCCCGCCGGCGGCCCGGATGCGGTCGAGACCTTCTCCGGCATCCGCGCCATCTCAGTGGGAGACCACGACTCCTTCGACCTGGTGCTGCTCGCCGTGAAGTCGTATGCACTGCACGGTGTGATCGACGACATCGCCCCGTTCATCGGGCCCGAGACGACGATCCTGCCGCTCCTGAACGGGCTGAAGCACATCGACACGCTCGCCGAGCGGTACGGACAGGAGGCCGTCGTCGGAGGACTCTGCGTCGCCTCCTCGCAGCTCCTCGGCGACGGCACCGTGCGGCTCCTCCTGCCCGGCACGAGCATGACCTACGGCGAGCTCGACGGCTCGGTCGGCGAACGCATCCGGGCCGTCGACGAGACACTGCGGGTTCCGAACCGCGACGGCGCGGAATACACGGCGAAGCTGTCGGAGCACATCCTGGCCGACATGTGGGTGAAGTGGGTGTTCCTCGCCTCGGGCGGCGCGGTGACGACTCTGATGGGCGGGCCCGTCGGGCGCGTCGCCGCCACCCCGACCGGCCCGGAGACGGCACGGGCCATCGTGGAGGAGTGCGCAGCGGTGGCCGCGGCATCCGGCTACCCGCTGAGCGAGCGGGTGGTGGACGCCGCGATCGAGCGGGTGACCGAGCAGGGCTCGCGGTTCACCACGTCGATGTACCGCGATCTCGAAGAGGGGCGGCCGATCGAGGTGGAGTCGGTGATCGGCGACCTGGTCGACCGCGGGAGCGCGCTCGGCGTGCCGACGCCCCTGCTCGGCGCCTGCTACGCGCGGTTGTGCGTCTACGCGAACGCGCTGCCCTAGGCAACCGAACGCTCGAACTTCTCCCAACGACACGGCACGCGCGGCCGCAGGGCAGGGCGGTCGTCGCCACGTTCGGAGAAGTCCGCGCGAAACCGGTCAGGCGATGCCGGGTCGCGGCGCCGTGCGCGGCTTCGGCTTGCCCGGCAGGGCACGGCGCGCGGGCACCAGCCACCCGATCTCCACCGGCCGGCGGCGCCGCGCCAGTGCGAAGGCGGCGAGCAGGATGCTCAGCACGAGCATCCCGGCCATCACGAGCGCCGCGGTCACGACGGTGCCCGCGTCGCCGCCGGTGATGATGGCCTGGATGCCGGAGACCGCGTAGCTCAGCGGACTGATGGCGTTGATCACCTGGAACGGGCCGGAGAGGATCTCGACCGGATAGAGCCCTCCCGTCGCCGCGAGCTGCAGCGCGAGCAGCACCAGCGATATGACAGCGCCCACCCGGCCGAACGCGGTGGCGAGGAACTGGTGGAACGCCGTGAAGGCGAGCGCCACGATCAGTGAGAAGCCGAGGGTGGCCGGGAGAGAGCTCCAGGCCACGCCGAGTGCGAGGTGCAGGAAGGCCACCAGCAGCACGACCTGAGCCGCAGCGATTCCGGATGCGCGGGCGAAGGTGCGCGCCGTGAGTCGCGCGGTCGTCGCCGAACTTGCGAGCACGGCTCGCGAGAACGGCCGCAGCCAGAGGAAGAGCGCGAGCGCCCCGATCCAGAGGGCGGTGGGGAGCAGGATGGTCGACACGATCTGACCGACGTTCGTCACTTGGTTCACGGTGCTGACGTCGACCTTCACGGGCTGCGCCACGACGTCGGCGGAGGAGGAGGTGTCGGAGGACGTGTTCGCGCTGAGCTGGTCGGCACCCGACTGCAGACCCGACGCGAGCGTGCGGGCTCCGTCGCCGAGCTGTGTGGCGCCGGTCGACAACTGGGTCGCACCAGCGCCGAGTTGCTCGGCACCGGCCACGAGAGCGGGGCCGTTGGAGGCGAGGGTGTCGGCACCGGATGCAGCGTCGGCGATGCCATCGGCCAGTGGACCACCCCCAGCAGCGGCGGAAGAAAGGCCGGCTGTGAGTTGAGCGAGACCCTGCTTCAACTCCTCAGGAACGGTGGGGATCTGCTGGATACCGGCATTCAGCTTGTCGAGGTTCGTCGACGCCGTGTAGATGCCATCGGCATAGCTGCGAACACCGGTGGAGGCTTGGTCGAGCCCGCCCGAGAGCTGGCTCACCCCATCCGTGTACTGAGTGAGGCCCGAGGTCAATTGCGTGGCCCCGTCGGCGAGCTGTGTGGCGCCCGTCGCCAGGCCGTCGGCCCCGGTGGCGAGCTGCGTGGCGCCGCCCGCCGCATCCGAGAGGCTCGTGCCGACCGTTCCGAAGCTGGTGTAGATACCGTTCACGACCTGCGCCGTGACCTGCTGCCCGAAGCCGGCCTGCACCGCCGAGGCGACGGTGCTCGCGAGCACGCCCGAGAGGTAACCGTGCGAGTCGTCGGTGGTGATGTCGATGAGGCCCTGCTTCGGGTCGGCGGTGCCGAGCGAGTTGAGGGTGGCCGAGAAGTCCTCAGGGATCGTCAGCACCGCGTAGTACGTGCCGTTCTCGAGGCCCTTCTTCGCGTCGTCGGAGTTCGTGGCGTGCCAGTCGAACCCCGTCTGCCCGGCACCCGTCAGCTCGGTGACGAGACCGCGGCCGGCGAAGTTCGTCGACGTGGTGCCATCGGCGTTCGTGGTCGTGGTCATCTTGTCGTTGTTCACGATCGCGGCGGGCACGCTGCTGATGTTCGTGTCGGCTTCCGACAGTGCGCCGGCGAACAGGCCGTTCACCGCGAGGGGGGTGAAGGCCACGGCGAGCGCGGCGAGAACGACGAGGACGATCTTGGTGCGGCGGCGCATCCGGGGCGTCGGCGTGGTGGTCGAACTGCTCATCGGGGGCCTCCCTTCGAAGCGGACGGGTCAGTGGATGGAATGGTCTGGGAGGCACCCGGATCGGAGCCGGGCAAGGCGATGCGCACGAGGGCGCGATCGCCGACGGTCGAGGCGTGACCGGCGGGCTCCGACTCGAGGCCGATGATCACGGTGGTCGACCGGTCGGCGATGCTCGCGACCGCGCCGGCGAAGGCGGGGGTCGACGGATGCGCGAAGTCGCCGTCACCCGCGTCGACCACGAGCACGTCGGAGCGATCAGCCACGCCGAGCGCCACCGCGAGCAGCGACTGCGCGAGCGGCGTGAGTTCGCCCAGGGTGCGGTGGATGTCCATCGGGGCCTCTCCCTCGACGCCGGCGAGAGCGCGGTTGATGCGCACGACCAGCTCGTCGGCATCGCCCGGCGGAACCCGGCGGAACCAGGGCAGACCCAGCCGCAGACGTTCGTTGAGGGCGTCGCCGACGGTGGTGGTGGCATCCGGTCGCCGCGAATCGAGATCGACCAGGGTGACGCGCTTGGCCACCGGCCCCGATTCGGAGGGTAGGCAGTGCCCGAGCACTTGCAGATGCCCCGAATCGGGCGCGATCCGGCCCGCGACCGCGGCGCCGATGAGGCGACGGGCGGCGGTCTCTCCGGTGACCACGGCGACCGATCCGGCCGGGATGTCGAACGACACGGGCGCCCCCGACCCCTCCACCGCGAGGTCTTCGGCCGTGACCGCTCCCTCGTGCCGGCGGGCCCACTCGCGCTCCTCGATGTGGCCGCGCAGGCTCTCACCCTCCACATCGACGTTCGGCAGGATGCGTCCGAGCCACTTCGGCAGATACCAGGCGTGCTTGCCGAGCAGGGTCATGACGGCGGGCACGAGGGTCATGCGCACGAGGAAGGCGTCGACGAACACGCCGACCGCGAGGGCGAGCGCGATGGCCTTGATGGCCCCCTCCCCCTCGGGCACGAAGGCGAAGAACACGAAGAACATGATGAGCGCCGCCGCGGTCACGACCCGGGCGCCGTGCTGGAAGCCCACCCGCACCGCCCGCTTGGCATCCTTGGTCTTCACGTACTCCTCGCGCATACCGGAGACGAGGAACACCTCGTAGTCCATGGCCAGGCCGAACAGGATGGCCATCAGCAGGATGGGGAGGAAGCTGATGATCGGGCCCGTCGAGTGCACGCCGAGCAGGTCGGCGAACAGGCCGTTCTGGAACACCGCGACCGTGACACCGAACGAGGCGCCGACCGAGAGCGCGAAGCCGAGCGCTGCTTTGACGGGCACGGCGATCGAACGGAACACCATGGCGAGCAGCAGGATCGACAGGCCGATCACCAGGATGCCGAACGGGATCAGCGCATTCGACAGCTGGTTCGAGACGTCGATCGCCACAGCCGTCTGGCCGCTCACCGTGAAGGGAGTGCCGTATTGCGCCTCGACCTCGCCCTTCATGTCGCGCAGCCGCTCGACGAGCGCTTTGGTCTCTGGCGCGTCGGGCGCAGTCGTGGGCACCACCTGGAAGATCGCGGTGTCGAGGGTCTCATCGGGGATGCCGGGGCCGACCGTGGCGACGCCGTCGACGGCTTCGAGGTCGCTCCGGATGCCCGCGAGGTCGTTCTGGATGTCGGTGGTCTGCGTGATGTCGGCCACCACCACGATGGTGCCGTTGTAGCCGGGGCCGAACTTGTCGGCGATGGTGTCGTAGGCGATGCGGGCCGACGAGCTCTCCGGTAGCGAAGCCGCGGTGGGCAGGTTGAGGTCGAGGCTGAAGGCCGGGATCGAGGCCACGCCGAGCAGGCCGACCACCGCCACGATGAAGACGATCGGCGCCTTCATCACCAGGCGCACCCAGCGGCCACCGAGGGAGGGCTTGGCGGGTTTGGCCGGTGTGGCGGCGGCGCTCGACTCGCCCTCCACGGCGCCGTTTTCCGCGTTCCCGGCCCTCTCTGCGGCGCTCTCGTCGTCGTGCGAGGCGGCTGCGATGGCCCGGCGCGCGGACCGCGAACCCGGCTTCGGCGCGAGCTTGCCCTTCGAGATGCCCATGATGGCGGGCAGCAGTGTGATGGCGATGGTCACCGCCGCGAAGACCGCGAAGGCCGCCGCGACGCCCATCACGGACAGGAACGGGATGCCCACCACGAGGAGGCCGAGCAGAGCGATGATCACTGTGAGGCCGGCGAACACGACCGCGGCGCCGGCGGTGGCGACCGATTGCGCCGCCGACTCCTCCGCATCCATTCCCTGCGCCAACTGAGATCGGTGTCTCGAGAGGATGAACAGCGCGTAGTCGATGCCGACCGCGAGGCCGATCATCACCGCGAGCATCGGAGCCGTGCTCGAGACGCTGGTGAATGCGGCGACCACCGTGATGCCGGCGAACGAGACGCCGACCCCGATCAGGGCCGAGAGCAGCGGCAGGCCCGCGGCGAGCAGCGAACCGAAGGTGATGAAGAGCACGATTCCGGCGAAGAGCACGCCGATGCCCTCCGTGATGGTGAGACCGAAGGTCTGGTTCGTGAACACCTCGCCGCCGTAGGAGACGGTCATGCCGTCGGCATCGAGGGTGTCGCCGGCGGTGGTGACCTGCTTCAGGGTGTCGTCGGTGACATCCGTCGCCGGGCCGTCGAACTGCACCTTGAGCAGGGCCGTGGTGCCGTCGTCGGAGATGGCGTTGGTGGCGTACTCGGAGTAGGGGCTGATGACCGCGGCCACCTGGTCGAGCTTGCCAAGGTCGTCGGCGACGGCGCTGATCTCCTGCTTCACCGTGTCGTCGTTGACGCTCTGCCCGTCGGGGGCCACGATCACCACCGTGGCCGCGGCGCCCGCGGCGGAGGGGAACAGGTTCTCGAGCTTGTCGATGGCCTGCTGCGACTCGGTGCCCGGGATGGTGAAGCTCTCCTGCGTCTGACCCCCGAGCGCGAGACCCGTGCCGAGCAGGGCGCCGAGCACGAGTACCCAGGCGGCCACCACGTACCAGGCTTTGCGAAAGGCGAATCGTCCGATTCGGTAGAGCAGTGTCGCCACGGGAGGGCTCCTCGGTGTTCGTAGGGAAGGTGCGTGAGGGAAATCAGCCCGCGAGGGGCAGGATCAGCTCGGTGACCACGTCGATGAGGGCCTCCCTGACCTCGTCGACGGGTTCCATGAGGACGTTGCCCGCGGGGGCGGCGACGAGGATGTAGGCGGCGCCGGCGAGCGCGATGCCCAACCGCACGCGCTGCTGGGTGGTGGGCAGTTCGGACATGAAGGCCTCGCCGATCTGCGCCATGTAGCCGAGCGCTTGGTCGATCGAGCGGATGTCGCCGAGGGTCTGCCCTTGGTTGATGATGATGTGCGCGGCCAGGCGGTATTCGAGCAGCAGGTCGACGAACTCCACCACGAAGGCTTCACGCAGCTCACGCGAGGAGGCGCGCGCGACGGTCGAGGCGAGGAAGGTGCCGAGTCGCTCGACGGCGGGTGCGATTGCCTCCTCGAAGAGGGCTTCCTTCGACGAGAAGTGGTAGAGCACACTCGACTTCGAGTAGCCGGCCGCATCGGCGATCTGCTGCAGGCTCGTGCCGGTGTAGCCGTTCTCGGCGAACATCTGCAGCGCGATCTGGCGCAGTTCGGCGCTCACATCGGTCTGGATGCGGGGAATCGGCTGGGGAGAAGGCACGCTTCCGACCCTAGCCTGACCGATCGGTCAGCCACTGTCCGATCGGTCAGATTCGGGGCGTTCCTCCAGCTTCTCCGCAGCCCCCGTTCACCTGCGGAGATATTCCTCTAGCGCGCCCTTCACCGTGTCGGAGATCGTGTTCGGTCCGCCGAGCACGACTATGCGGTATGGGTCGAGGCGATCCAGTTGCGTCGCAACCGAGGGCGGAATCGAATCCTTCGTGACCAAGAGCACCGGGCTCTTGTCCGCAATCGCGGCAGCCGACCCCGAGAGCGCGTCGGGGAACACGGCTCCCGACGCCACATAGACCACGTCACGGCCCGAGAACGCGTCCTGGGACACGTTCGCCGAGACCTCGAAGCGATCTGCCCCGTCCACCCGCCTGATCTGGGTCGCCAGGGGTTTCAGCTTCATGAAGGTGGCATCGGAGATCGTGTTGATGCCGCCGAGCACCACGATGTTCTTGGGCTTCAGCCGGTTGAGCTCGGCGGCGATGGCGGCGGGAACGGAGTCTTTCTCGACCAGCAGCACGGGTCCACCGAGGAGGCCGGCCGCGGCGGACCCCGACAGGGCGTCGGGGAACACGGCGCCGGATGCCACGTAGGCAGTGTCGACGCCCGGAGCGAATCCGTTCGCCGAAATGGACGCCGACACGGCGAATCGATCGGCTCCGGCGATTCGCGATACCCCCGCGCCGAACGCACTGAGTGCCCTCTCCACATCGGCGCTGATGGTGTTGAGCCCGCCGAGCACGACGATCTTCGCGGGTTTGAGTCTCCTCAACTCGGCGGCGATCGCGTCCGGCACGGAGTCCTTGCCGACGAGCAAGACCGGCCCACCCTGCGCGCCCGCGATCGCCGATCCGGAGAGCGCATCACTGAACACGGCACCCGAGGCGACGTACGCAACGGGCACCCCGGGCGGGAAGGTCTTCGCCGATGCCGAGGCCGACACGGCGAACCGATCTGCCCCGCCGATCCGCTCCACTCGCGGCCCCTGCAGCCCCTGGAGGTAGGTCTGCGCGGGCTCGGTCTCCGTGCCGCCCGGCAGGTCGCGCACTGCGCTGAACGCGACGAGTCGCCCGTCGCCCGAGATGCTCGGGTAACCACCGCCCGAGCCGCCGCTGCCTCTCAGCGGGTCGGCCACTGTGGCACTGACGAGGCCCGTTACGCCCAGCCGGACATCACGCCAGTACACCTGCCTGACACCCCGAGTGTCAGCCCGAACCAGATCCTTGGCGTACGAGACGAAAGCCACCCGTTGCCCGTCGTCGGACAGCGAGGCGGAGAGCGACTGACCACTGGCGGCCTTGTCGCCGAACTGATTCACACTCACCAACTCAGACGGGATCGCCGTCGTGTCTCGCAGATAGACCTGCTCATCGACGGTGCCGACGGATTTCGGCGAGAGGTTACCGGCCTTCGAGTCGTACGCTATGCGCCGACCATCTGCGGAGACCACAGGGCGGTTCGAATCGCCATTGCCACCGCTGGCACTGTCGGTGGCAACGCTCACCAACCCCGTGCTGCCAGAGTCGATCGCGTGCAGAAAGATCTGAGAGACCGTGCCCGAAACCGCGTTCGAGCTGAGATTCGTCGACTGCGACGAGAATGCCACGACATTGCCGTCTCGCGACAATGACGGAGAGTACGAATCATCGTTTCCGATCTGACCCGGCGAGCTCAGAGTCGCGTCGCGCACGCTGAGTATCCTGACGACCGTCATCGCCCCACTCTTCATCTCGGCCCCGAAGATCTGACTGACGTCGACAGAGGTTCCCGGCAACAGATTCGTCGCGACCGACCCGAAAGCCAACCGCGATCCATCACCGGACAGCGCCGGATCGAACGAGTTGTAGATGCCCGCAGCCGTGCCGGCGACGTTCCTGCTGACCAGTTGTGTCGTGCCGGTCATCAGATCTCGCAGGTGAATCTGAGAGTGACCATCGAAGGCGACTGAAGCGTCGAGATCGGTTGCATATGACGTGAACGCCACATACCGGCCGTCGTCGGAGATGGAGGGGTCGTACGAATGCCCATCGCCTCCCGCCTTTCCCGCGGCGTCGACACTCACAAGCACGGTCTGCCCACTCGTGACGTCTCGCACGTACACCTGAGATTTTGAGGGCGGCACAGGCAAGTTGGTGAGGTTACGAGCCGCAGAAGTGAAGGCCACGAATCTGCCATCAGCCGACACCGAAGTCTGGCTTGACTGGTCGTCCCCCGGGGTCCCCGTGGGGCTGGCACTGATCAGCTGCGTCTCCCCAGGCGCCGGCGTCGCCCCGCCCGCCGCCTGGGCCTCGGGCAGACCGGCGAAGAGGGAGATCGCGACGCTCAGAGCCACGGCGGGCAGGATGCGTCGGCGGAGTGCAGCAGGCATGGGCGGGTTCCTCACTCGAGCGATGAGCAACACGCCGGGTGAGGGTTGCTCACTTCAAGCGATGAGCATATCTCGCTTCATGCCGCATCGGCAAGCGGGATCAGACGTGGTCGCGCCACGAGTGCTTCGGGGTGAACCAGAGGAGCTCTCGCGCGCGATCGATGGAGAGGAGGGTCTCGGTGCCGTCGACCGAGCGGGTGAACGGCACCGTCGGGAAGTGCTCCGCCGCCAGGGCCGCCGACGGGGTCGACATCACGGTGTCGGCCGCTGCGATCACGAAGGCCTCGAAGCCGCGGATGGTGCTCTCCAGTGACAGGCGCACGGCTTGCGCGCCGTCGCGGGCATCGATGTAGCCCCAGGCGTTCCAGGCGCGCGAGAGGGGCTCCTCCTCGAACGAGGGGAAGGCGGCGTAGTCGCCCACGTCCATCACGTTCGAGAAGCGTAGGCCGATGAGCTTGAGGTTCGGGTTCCAGCGGGTGAAGTGCCGCGCCATCTCCTCCTCGACCGCCTTGCCGAGCGAGTAGGTCGACTGCGGGCGCACCGCATACGACTCGTCGACCGGGAACGACGGCGGCGGCGACTCGGTGAACGGCAGCCCGAGCACCGTCTCGCTCGAGGCCCACACCACGTTGTCGATGCCGGCCGCCTGCGCCGCGGCGAAGACGTTGTAGGTGCTCGGCACGTTGTTGGCAAAGGTCGCCGAGTTGGTGAGGATGCCCGGGGCCGGGATGGCGGCGAGGTGCACCACGGCGTCGACTCGGTGGTAACGGTCGTCGACGGAGGTGAGCGCCTCGGCGACCTCGCCATAGTTCGACAGGTCGACGCGCACGAACTGGGCGCGCGCATCCGGATCGGGCGACGGCGCCCGATCGAGATTCACCACCGCGTATCCGCTGTCGAGCAGTTCGCGCACCACCGCCCTGCCGAGTTTTCCGCTTCCACCGGTGACGGCGACGTTCTCCATGGGGCTCCCTCTGACGCTCGAACGGATGCGTTCGCCAATGTACCGCGCACAGCCGACGCTAGGCTGACCGCATGGCCATCGTCGCATCCGTTCTCGTGGGGCTCGCCGCCCTGCTGCACGTCTACATCTGGTACATGGAGAGCGTGCGCTGGCGCACCCCCGCCATCTGGAAGCGCTTCGGCCTCGCCAGCCAGGCGGATGCCGACACCACGGCCCCGCTCGCCTACAACCAGGGCTTCTACAACCTGTTCCTCGCCGTGGGTGCGGCCCTCGGCGTCATCCTCTACTGGACGGATGCGCGCGACGCCGGCTTCGCGCTCGCCGTCTTCTCGGCGGGCTCGATGTTCGCGGCCGCCGTGGTGCTCCTCAGCACGGGTCGCTCTCGCCTCCGGGCTGCCGCCACGCAGGGCACCCTCCCCCTCCTCGGAGTCGTCTTCTTCCTCCTCGCCCTCGCCTTCTAGCGGGTATCCACATGGGCTCCGTCACCCCGTTCCATCAGGCTCAGATCGATCGCCTCACCGCCATCTCGCGGCCGAGCTGGGAAGAGTCGGCTCTGCTGGGATGCCTCGAGCGGCTCAGAGCGGGTGGCCTCACGGAGGGCGGACGAGTGCGAGTCCATGACTGCTGGGTGATCACTGACGGGTTCTGCGTGGTCTACACGGCACCGGGCGGGCAGGATGCCGGAGTGCGAGTGATCGCGGACGGTGAGCAATTCCAATCAGCGTTCACCTTCGACCCGACTGCTACGGACTTCGGTGTCGACATCGCCGATTTCACGATCGGCGAACCGCTCGGCACGCGAGTCGGCACACTCGTTCCCGACGAGGACGGCCTCGGTTGGTGGGGAGACCCACCCCTTCCTCCGGCCCCGAAGCGCCGCTAGGCGGGCTCGCCCACCTCAGCCAAGTCGGCAGCCGCAGCCGACTGGGCACGGGCCTCGCGGCGATCGCGACGGCGCTCCCGCGTGCCCTCGACGAGGTTGTAGAGCACCGGCAGCACGATCAACGTCAGCAGCGTCGACGACACGAGACCGCCGATGACGATGATCGCGAGCGGCTGCGAGATGAACCCGCCGTGCCCGGTGAGGCCCACCGCCATCGGCAGCAGAGCGAAGATCGTGGCGAGCGCCGTCATGAGGATCGGCCGCAGACGTCGCGAAGCGCCCTCCACGAGCGCCTCCCGCACCGGCAGACCTCTCCCCCGGTACTGGTTCACGAGGTCGACGAGCACGATCGCATTCGTCACCACGATGCCGATCAGCATCAGCACCCCGATGATCGACGGCACGCCGAGCGGGATGCCCGAGATCACCTGCAGCGCGATCGCGCCGGTCGCGGCGAACGGGATGGAGACGAGCAGCAGGATCGGCTGCAGCAGGCTCTTGAAGGTGGCCACCATCACGACGTAGACGATCAGGATGGCGACCAGCAGGGCGATGCCGAGCTGCGAGAACGCATCCGACTGGTCGGTGACCACACCGCCGACGCTCGCGGCGGCACCGGCCGGGAGCGAGACCTCGTCGAGCGCCTTCTGCACCTCGGCGCTGGCCGTGCCGAGGTCTTCGCTGTTCGGCGTGACCGACACGGTCGCGGTGCGCACACCCTTGACCGTGGTGATCGTGGCCGGTCCGTCGACGATCGACACGGTGGCGAGCGAGTCGAGCCGCACAGGGCCGAGGGCCGTCGGGATCTGCAACCCGGCCAGCTCGTCCTGTGTGGTCGGCGGGTTCTCGGCGGCGATGTAGATCGTGTAGTTCTTGTCGTCGATCACGATCGAGCCGACCGTGGTGGGCTGCATGGCCTGCGAGACGATGCTGCCGACGGCCACCTCGTTGAGACCGGCCTGCGCCGCCTTGGTGCGGTCGACCGCCACCTGCACGTACGGACGCGAGTCGCTGAGGTTCGACGAGGCCTGCTTCACCTCGGCCAGGCCCTGCATGCTGGTGAGCACCGCGGAAGCCGCCGTCGCGAGGTCGCTTTGCGTTGGTGCCGTGACGTCGATCGCGATGTCGGAGGAACCGCCGAAACCGCCACCCGACGAGACCGAGATCTCACCGGCATCCGGGATCGCTTCGAGCGTCGTGCGCACGGTGTCCTGCAGGGCGTCTTGGTCGACGTTCTCGTCGGTGGTGATGTTGTAGGTGATGGCACTGTCGCCGCCACCCACGAAGGCGTCGCGCAACGCGCTGCCCGAGGAGCCGATGGTGAGCTGCACGGTCTGGACGCCGTCGATCCCCTCGAGCGCCGACTCCACCTGATCGGCAGCGGTCGACTGTGCGTCGAGGCTCGATCCGACCGGCACCGTCTGCGTGACGGTGAAGGTGTTCTGACCGCTGGAACCGAGGAAGTTCGTCTTAATCAGCAGGGTGAGCGGCACGGTGCCCACCAGCACGAGGATCGCGATGATGATCGTGACGACGGAGTGCTTGAGGGTCCAGGAGATGATCGGGAGATAGCGGCGCTGCAATGCGGTGGGGGGCTCGTCTTCGATCTCGACGCGATGGGCGCGCGGACGGCGCGACGGAGGCGACTCGATCACCGCGATCGCGGTTCCCGGCGCGGCTCCGGATGCGGCGACGTCGAGTGCGGGGTCGTGCAGCGGGCCGGCGTGCGGATGCGCGTGCTCACCCGAGCGAGTCGACGCGGCATCCGACGCCCCGCCTTCGACCGCGGCGGCGACGGCCGGCGACTTCTTCGCCTTGGGCGGTCGCACGAACCAGTAGGCCAGCACCGGCACGATGGTGAGTGCCACGAGCAGCGAGGCGAGCAGCGCGATGGTGACCGTGAGCGCGAAGGGCCGGAACAGCTCGCCCGTGGTGTCGCCCACGAAGGCCAGAGGCAGGAAGACGGCGACCGTGGTGATGGTGGAGGCGGTGATCGCCCCCGCCACCTCGCGCACGGCGTCGACGATGAGGGAGGCCCGCGCGGCGCCCGCCTCCTTCGGCGAGAGCTGCACGCCGGCGAGCGCCGAGAGATGTCTCTTGATGTTCTCGATCACGACGATCGAGTCGTCGACCACGCGCCCGATCGCGATGGTGAGCGCGCCGAGCGTGATGATGTTGAGCGTGTAGTTCGCCGTCTGCAGGCCGATGAAGGTGATCAGCACCGAGGTCGGGATGGAGATGGCGGTGACGATCGTCGACCGGATCGACAGCAGGAACACGAACACGACGAGCACCGCGAAGAAGAGGCCCAGGAGGCCTTCGGTGGCGAGCGATTCGATCGACTGCTGGATGAACGGGGCCTGGTCGAACACCACGGTGAAGGTGGCGCCGGGGATCGCGCTCTCCAGCTGCGGGAGGAGGTCGCGCACGCCCTGCGACACCTCGACCGTGTTCGCCGCGGGGAGCTTCGTGATCGACAGGGTGAGCGCATCCTCGCCGTTGACGCGCGAGATGGAGGTCACCGGATCGTCGACGAGGGCGACGGTCGCGACCTGCCCGATGGTGACGGGCGTGCCGTCTTGATTCGCAGCCGGGAGCGGCAGCGCGGCGATGTCGTCGGTGGAGGTGAGCTTCGATCCGGCCTGCACGGCGTAGCTCTGGCCGTCTTGCGTGAGGGTGCCAGCGGGGATGAGCTGGCCGTTCGCGGCGATGGCGTCGCTGATGTCCTTCGTGGTGACGGTCGCGATGGCGAGCGAGGCGGGCGAGGGCGTGATGGTGACCCGCTGCCCGATGGCGCCCAGCACCTCGGCGGCACGCACCCCCTTCACGTCTTCGAGGTCGGGCACGGCCGAGGCCTCGAGTTGCCCGGCGAGCGTCTTGGTGTCTTCGCCCGAGACCGCGATCGAGATGATCGGCAGGTCGTTGATGCTGCCGGAGAGCACCTGCGGATCGAGGTTCTCGGGCAACGTCGACTTGATGCGGTTGATGGCCTGCGTCATCTTCTGCTCGGCGGTGGCGAGGTTGGTGCCGTAGGTGAAGGTGGCCGAGATGATCGAGAGGTTCGTGCTGCTCGTGGCGCTGGTGGTCTCGATGCCCTCGACGCCCTGGATCGCGCTCTCGATCGGCGTGGAGACGTCGTCGTTCACGACCTCGGGGCTGGCGCCGGGGTAGGTGGTGAGCACCGCGAGCTGCGGGAACTCGATCGAGGGGATCAGCTCCTGCTTGAGGCTGGTGAGCGCGAGCCCGCCGAACACGGCGACCACGATCGTGACGAGCGCGATGAGGGCCCGGTTCTTCATGCTGAGAACGGCAAGAAAATGCACGTCGTCGACTCCCTCTGAAACGGCTAGGTAGCTTAACTATCCCATTCCCGGAGGGCCGCGATCGACCGCGCGAGCATGTCGCCGAACAGCGCCCGCTCTTCGGGCGACAGGGCGGAGATCATGCGGTCTTCGACCCCCTTGACCGCCGTGCTGGCGGTGGCGAGCTGACGACGCCCCTTCGGGGTCAGTTCGACCGGCAGCACGCGACCCGACGGCGCCCGGTCGGGTCGCGTGACGAGCCCGTCGTGCTCGAGCGTCTGCAACAGCACGTTCATCGACTGACGGGTCACGAACGCGCCGCGGGCGAGCTCCGAGTTCGACAGACCGGCGCGCTGCGCGAGCAGTTCGAGACAGGAGTAGTGGGTGATGGTCATGCCGAGCGGTCGCAGCACGGCTTCCATCCGCGTGCGCAGGGCGCTGGACGCCTCCTTCAGGAGGTAACCCAGCGAGGTCTCCAGATCGATTCCCGGCGAATCTTGACTCATGTCAGTATTCTGACATATAGTGCTCTATGTCAACTAACTGACATTCATTGAAAGGACGACACCATGACCGCATCCGGACCAGGCTTCATCTCACTGCAGGTGCGCGATGTGCCCGCGTCGGCCGCCTTCTACGAGAAGTACCTCGGATTCACCCGGCAGGCCGGCCCGCCGCACGCCGTCGTCTTCGACACCGCTCCGGCAGCATTCGCCGTGCGGTCACCGCTGCCCGGTGTCGATCTCGACGTGGTCGCCCAGCCCGGCCTCGGCGTTGGGGTGTGGCTGCACGCGCCCGACGCCCAGACGATCCACGACGCGCTCGTCGCCGACGGGGTGGGGATCGTCTCCGCCCCCATCGACGGCCCGTTCGGCCGCACCTTCACCTTCGCCGACCCCGACGGCTACCAGATCACCCTGCACGACCGCGCCGCGGCCGAATGAGGCCTAGAGCCAGCCTTTGCGCTTGAAGGCCTTGTAGAGCCCGAACCCGAGCGCGAGCATCAGGGCGAGCGCGAAGGGATACCCGAGCACCCAGTGCAGCTCGGGCATGTACTCGAAGTTCATGCCGTAGATGGTGCCCACCAGAGTCGGGGTGAAGAGGATGGCGGCCCAGGAGGAGATCTTCTTGATCTCGTTGTTCTGGTCCTGTCCCACCAGAGTGGTGTGCACCATCAGCGCGTTCTGCAGCAGCTGCCGGAACGAGTCGGCGCGCTCCACGATCCGCAGCACGTGGTCGTGCACGTCGCGCAGGTTCTCGCGCAGGGTCACGTCGGCGTCGCGTTCGGCGAGCGCGTCGCGCAACGACTCGAGCATGTCGGAGAGCGGATGCGTGGCCCGCTGGAACGCCATCACCTCGCGCGAGAGCTGGTAGATGCGCCGCGACACCTCCTGGTCGCCGTTGAACAGCTGATCCTCGATCTCGTCGATGTCGTTCTCGAGGCCGTTGATCACCGGCGCGTACTCGTCGACCACCTGGTCGAGCACCGCATAGAGCACGGCGAGCGGGCCCTTGGCCAGCAACTCGGGATCGCCCTCGAGGCGTTTGCGCACGAGCGCGAGATCGGGTGACTCGGCGTGCCGCACGGTGATCAGGTAGTCGGCGCCGAGGAAGACGTGCAGTTCGCCGAACTCCACCCGCTCGTCGGCGTCGAGATAGCGAGCGGGCCGCAGCGCGAGGAAGGTGGACCCGCCGTACTTCTCGATCTTCGCGCGCTGATGCCCCTTCAAGGCGTCTTCGACGGCGAGTGGCGGCAGGTCGAACTCGTCGGCCACCGACTGCAGCTCCTCGGGGCTGGGGCGGTACATCCCGATCCAGGCGAACCCGTGGCGCTCGCGCATCACCTCGAAGGTCTCGTCGAGGCTCGGTGGGTCGGCGGTGCGGTGGCCGGCCACGTATACGGCGTTGTCGACGATCATCGGCGAATTTTCTCATACATTGCCAAGGGCGGCGGGTGGGGCAGGGGCGTGGTCCCCGCCCCACCGCCGGGCCTACTCGTAGCGGAGCGACGTGATCGGATCCTGGCGGGCTGCCCGGAGGGCCGGGATCGTTCCGGCGAGGAACGCGATGCCCATCACCGTCAGCACGATCACGCCGAGCGAGACCGGGTCGAATGCCACGAGCGAGAGGCCGGGAAGTGCTGAGAGCAGTCCGCCGGAGAGCACACTGTTCGCCAGAGTGCCGGCGAGCATGCCGATCACCACGCCGATCGCGCTGCCGAGGAATCCGATGAAGACCGCCTCGATGGTGAACAGCCCGAAGACACGGCCGCCCGACATCCCCATCGCCTTCATCAGACCGATCTCCCGGGTGCGCTCCTGCACCGACATCAACAGGGTGTTCACGATGCCGAATCCGGCCGCGAGCAGGGCGATCACCGCGAAGCCGTTCAGCACCAGGATGATCGCGTCGATGACGGTCTTGAACGACCCGATCTGGTCTTCGACCGTGACGCCGTCGTAGCCGGCCGCTTTCAGGTCGGCTTTGAGGGTCGCGATCTGGGCGTCGGTGGCGTCGGGATCGAAGCGCACGGTGGCAGAGGCGTAGGTCTGCGCGGCCTTCTCGGTGAGACCGACCGACTGCGTCTGGTGCAGCGCATCCAGCAGGGCGGTGTTCGGAGCCGCTGACGTTCCGCCGACGAGGCCGGGCTCCGAGACGCCGACGATGGTCGCGTCGATCGTGCTCTGCGTGCCCTGCGCGTCGGTGATGCCGATCGTCAGGGTCTTGCCGATCGCATCCGCGTCGTCGGCGAAACCGAGGGGCTCCACGAACGACTGCGGGATGGCGATCTGGTCGTCGGATGCCGAGGCATCCGGCTGCTCCCCCGCCGCGAGCTCGAGACTCATGCCGGGCACGAGCTCTCCGATGGCGCTCTGATACCGGGTTCCGCCGTCGTATTGCACGAAGTCGGCGCGAACCGAGACGGCAGGCTCGACGGAGAGCACTCCGGGCACGGCGGCCAGCGTGTCGAGGTCGGTCGAGGTGATCGCTTCGATGTCGCCGCCGGCCGGGCGGTCGGATTCGACCGTCGAGGAGTCGGGGTCGTATTCGACCGGGCCGTCGTTCTGCGCGTCGGCCGGGGTCTTCGTGACGCTCATCACGTCGGAGGCGCCGATCGACGAAAGGGTCGAGTCGATGTAGTCGTTGATGCCGGTGCCGACGCCGCTCGTGAGGGTGAGCGTGAAGGCGCCGATGAAGATGGCGATCACCGTGAGGACGGTACGCGTCTTGCTGCGCAGGCTGTTGCCGATCGCGGAGCGGATGAGGTCGAAGCCGTTCACGCGGCGACCTCCCCGTCGCCGTCGGCCGGCTGCTCGGCTGCGCCGGCGTGGGCGCCGTGACCGCGGTGGGCATCGTGGTGGGCGCTCGTCGCCTCGTCGACCACGAGACCGTCGCGGATGTAGACCCGGCGATCGCAGCGCGCCGCCAGCTCCTCGTCGTGCGTGACGATGATGAGGGTGATGCCGGTCGAGCGGTTGAGGTCGAAGAGGATGTCCTCGACCACCGCGCCCGTGGCCGTGTCGAGGTTGCCGGTGGGTTCGTCGGCGAAGATCACGCTCGGGTCGTTCACCAGGGCCCTCGCGATCACGACACGCTGCTTCTGGCCGCCCGAGAGGTCGGTGGCCTTGTTCTTGGCCTTGTCGGCGAGCTCGAGCTGGGCGAGCGCCGCCATCCCCCGACGCCGGCGTTCGGCACCGCGCACGCCCGCGATCTTCAGCGGCAGGGTCACGTTGTCGAGCACGCTCGCGCCGGGCGTGAGGAAGAACTGCTGGAACACGAAGCCGAAGGTCTGGTTGCGGGTGGTGTTGAGGTTCGAGCCGCGCAGGCCCGCGGCATCCCGCCCGTTCAGCTCCACCACGCCGCTGCTGGGCTGGTCGAGCAGCGCGAGCAGGTGCATCAGGGTCGATTTGCCCGAACCGCTCTTGCCGACGATCGCGATCGACTCCCCTTCGACGATGTCGAGGGAGACGCCTTTCAGTGCGTCGAAACGGGTCGGACCGCGACCGTACGACTTGCGCACGTCGCGGGCGGCGAGGATGGGGACGGGCATGGCTGCTCCTTGGGTGGGCGGGATGGCCGTTCGAGCGGCCACGTCCATGCTTCCGGCCGCCGCGTCGGCCGGCGTCCCCCTCCCGCGGCAACCGCGCCCTACCGCGAGAGGGGCACGACAGTGGCGGATGAGGCATCCGGAGCCTCCGACTACCACGATCGTGGTAGCCGCCGCGTCCACGTCGGCGGGATGGTCCGCGGGGCGCAGGCTGCGAAGATGAGGTATCGGCCGCACGGCGCCGGAAGGAGGCCGGGATGACCACACGACCCGCTCCCCTGCCCGCCCCCCACCGGGCACCGTGGCCGCGCTGGCTGCCCACGGCGGCGGGCGTCGTGCTCACGCTGGTGACGACCTTCGGCCCGAGCGAACTGTCGCGGTCGGGTTGGACGACCGTTCCGTCGGTTCTGGTGATCGCCGGATGCGTCGCCGCGATCGTGCTGCGCCGCCGCTTTCCGCGGTCGGCCGCCCTCGCCGCCGTGGCGCTCGCAGCCCTGGGCATCCTGATCGACGCGCCGATCGTGACGGTGATGCTCACGGTGCTGATCACCCTGTTCTCCGCCGCGGCACACACCGGCCGGCGGGTCACGATCGTGCTCGCCCTCGTCGCGGCCCTCGTGCTCTCGGTCACCGCCTGGTTCTTCCTCTTCGGGCAGTGGAACGACGCGCGCACGGTCATCCAGGTGGTGGGGTTGATCGGTTTCGCCGCCGCCGCCGGTGACGCCACGCGATCGCGGCGCGAATTCATCGCCACGATCACCGAGCGGGCGCGGCGGGCGGAGGAGACGAAGGAGGCTGAAGCGCAGCGGCGCGTGGCCGAGGAGCGGCTGCGGATCGCCCGCGACCTGCACGACGTGATGGCGCACCAGATCGCCGTCATCAATCTGCACGCGAGCGTGGCTGCCCAGGCGCTGCACGACCGGCCCGACGACGCCGAGCGTTCGCTGGCCACGGTGCGCGAAGCGGCGCGCACCGTGCTCAGCGAGATCGGGAGCCTCTTGACCGTGCTCCGCGCCGGCGACGTGGGGGCGGCATCCGTCGGCTCGTCGGCGACGTCGTCGCCCGTACCGGGGCTCGGCGAGCTCGACACCCTGCTGGAGGAGTTCGAGCGCAGCGGGCTGCAGGTCGAGGTGCGCAGCTCCGGTTCACTCAGCGACATCTCGCCACCGGTCGACATCGTCGCCTACCGCGTGGTGCAGGAAGCGCTCACCAACGCGCAGAAGCACGGCAGCGACGGCTCCGCGCTGCTCCACCTGGAGCGACGGGCCGAAGGGCTCGAGATCATCGTGGTGAACTCCGTCGCCTCCGGCACGCACTCGACGACGGGCGACGGAAACGGCCACGGCCTGATCGGCGTGCGCGAGCGTGTGGCGTCGGTGGGCGGCCGGCTGGAGACCACCATCCGACCGGGACCCGTGCACCGGTTCACCGTGTGGTTGCCCATCGAACCGGAAGGACCCGCCCGATGATCTCCGTCGTACTCGCCGACGACCAGTCGCTCATCCGCACCGCCGTGGCCGAACTGGTCTCCAACGAGCCGGGCTTCGAGGTCGTGGGCGAGGCCGCGAACGGCCGCGAAGCCGTCGACCTGGTGCACGCGCTGCACCCCGACGTCGTGCTCATGGACATCCGGATGCCGGTGATGGACGGCATCCAGGCGACGGATGCGATCTGCCGCGACCCGGCGACCGCCGGCACCCGCATCGTCATCCTCACCACCTTCGAAGAAGACGAGAACGTGTTGCTCGCCTTACGCGCCGGCGCCTCAGGATTCGTGGGCAAGGGCACCGAGGCGGCCGAGCTGATGCACGCCATCCGGGTGGTGCACGACGGCGAGGCGCTGCTCTCGCCGCGCGCCACGAAGGCGCTGATCGGGCGCTACACCGCACCGGTCGAGGCGGCGCCGCTGCGGGTGCCCGAGGAGTTGCGGCTGCTCACCGAACGGGAGCGCGAGATCCTCGTGCTCGTGGCGCGAGGGCTCTCGAACACCGAGATCGCCAAGGACCTGGTGATCTCGCCGCAGACCGCGAAGACCCACGTGAACCGCATGATGACGAAGCTCGCGGCGCATGACCGCGCTCAGCTCGTGATCGTGGCCTACGAGTCGGGGCTGCTGGTTCCCGGCACATCGTGAGGACGCGGCGTCACCCGGCCGTGCGGCGTCACCCGGTCGTGGGCACGAAACGGTAGCCCATGCCGGCCTCGGTGAGGAGATGCACCGGATGCGACGGCTCGGCCTCGAGCTTCTTGCGCAGCTGGCCGATGTAGAGCCGCAGGTAGCCGGTCTCCTTCACGAGGTGCGTGCCCCACACCTCGGTGAGCAACTCCTGGTGCGTCACCAGGCGGCCGGGATTGCGCACCAGCAGTTCGAGGATCTTCCACTCCGTCGGCGTCAGACGGATGGCCGTGCGGTCGCCGTCGCGAGTCACCAGATGGGCGGCGAGATCGACCGTGATGCCACCGAAGGTCACCACGGGGTCGTCGCCCCCGGCGGTCGGCGCGCTGCGGCGCGTGAGGGCGCGGATGCGCGCCAGCAGCTCGTCCATCGCGAACGGCTTCGTGACGTAGTCGTCGGCGCCCGCGTCGAGGGCGTCCACCTTGTCGGCCGAGCCGGCCCGGCCCGACACCACGAGGATGGGCACGCTCGACCAGCCGCGCACCGCCTGGATCACCTCGAGGCCGTCGAGCCGCGGCATCCCGAGGTCGAGCATGATGAGATCGACCGAGCCTTCGGTGGCGACCCGGATGGCCTCGGCGCCGTCGGCCGCCGTCACGATGTCGTATCCCTGCGACCCCAGCGTGATCCGCAGGGCGCGCAGGATCTGCGGGTCGTCGTCGGCGATCAGGATCTTCATGCGCTGCCGTCCTCTTCCGCCGCCACCGGCAGCGTCACCACCATCGTGAGCCCGCCCCCGGGGGTCTCCTCGGTGTCGAGCGTGCCGCCCATGCCCTCCACGAATCCCTTCGAGAGTGCCAGGCCGAGACCGAGACCGGTGAGGTTGTCGGTGTCGCCGAGCCGCTGGAACGGCACGAACACGTCGTCGCGCCGGTCGACCGGGATGCCGGGACCTCGATCCACGACCCGCACCTGAACGGTGTCGGCGAAGGTGCTGGCCGAGACCACCACCCGCTCCCCTGCCGGACTGTAGCGCAGCGCGTTCGAGAGCAGGTTGACCAGCACACGATCGAGCAGCACCGGGTCGGCGGGGAACGCCGGCAGATCGGCCGGGATGTCGAGATCGACCTCGGCCGGACCGATTCCGAGTTCGTCGAGCACGGTCGGCAACAGGTCGTCGAGCTGAACGTCGACCAGCGAGACGCCGAGCACACCGGCCTGGAGACGACTCACGTCGAGCAGGTCGGTGAGCAGCTGGGCGAGCGAAGCGAGACTCTCCTGAGCGGTCGCGAGCAGCTCTTCGCGGTCGGCCGCGCTGAGCGTCGCGTCGCGGGCGCGCAGGCCCGTCACCGCCGCCGTCGCGGCCGTCAACGGGCGGCGCAGGTCGTGGCCGACGGCCGCGAGCAACGCTGAGCGCACCCGGTCCGCGGCGACGAGGGGCGCCACCTCCCGCGCGGTCTCTTCGAGGTTCGCGTGCTCGAGCGCCGCGGCGATCTGCGCCACGATCACGGCGAGCAGCCGGCGGTCGGATGCCTGCAGCTCGCGCCCGTGCAGCTCCAGCACCGTGGTCTCGTCGACGGGCATGGACACGAAATCCTCCCGCGAGACGTCGCTGTCCGCGCTTCCCGCCCCGTTTTCTCGCGAAGACTGACGTCTCGGCGAGGTGGGGGCGGGCTCGCCGTCGGAGGCGAGGGTGCGCCCGTCGCGCACGAGGCGCACGCCCGTGAGGCCGAAGGCCTCGCGGGTCTGGGTGACGAGGGCCTGCAGGGCGTCCTCGCCGCGCAGCACGCTGCCGGCCACCGTTGCCACGAGCTCCGACTCCGCGGCCGAGCGCCGCGCCGCCCGCGACCGGCGCGCCGCCTGGTCGACCACGATGCTCACGAGCACCGCGATCACCACGTAGAGCACCAGTGCGAGCACGTGCAGCGGCTCGCTGACGGTGACCGTGTAGAGCGGGTCGACGAAGAAGAAGTCGAGCGTGAACCCGCTCAGCACCGCGGCGAACAGCGCGGGCCAGATGCCGCCGATCAGCGCTGCGACCACCACCAGCAGCTGATAGCTCAGCACGTCGGAGGTGATCGAGTCGTGGCTGCGGAAGGCGGTGAGGAGCCAGGTGAGCAAGGGGCCCGCCACGAGGGCGAACGCGAAGCCGTAGATGCGGCGGCGGAGGGTGAGCGCTCCCCGGGTGCCGGGCAGGCGCATCCGGCCGCCCGCCGCGGCGTGGGTGACGATGTGCACGTCGATGTCGCCCGACTCCCGGATGACGGTGGCGCCGATTCCTGGGCCGGTGAGCAGAGCGGAGAGCCGGCTCCGGCGGCTGACGCCGATGACGAGCTGGGTGGCGTTCGACGCGCGCGCGAACTCCACCAGGGCCGAGGGGATGTCGTCACCCACCACCTGGTGGAAGCTCCCGCCGAGACTCTCGATGAGCGTGCGCTGGGCGGCGAGAGCGCCCGGGTTCGGTTCGCGCAGCCCGTCCTGGGCCGTCACGTGCACCGCCAGCAGCTGGCCGCCGGAAGAGCGGGCGGCGATTCGGGCGCCACGGCGCAGCAGGGTCTCGCCCTCGGGCCCGCCGGTGAGGGCCACCACCACGCGTTCTCGGGCCTCCCACTTGTCGCCGATGCCGTGGTCGGCCCGGTAGCGGCGCAGCGAGCTGTCGACCTCGTCGGCGAGCCAGAGCAGTGCGAGCTCGCGGAGGGCGGTGAGGTTGCCGAGGCGGAAGTAGTTCGAGAGGGCGGCATCCACGCGCGCCGCCGGGTAGACCTGGCCCTCGGCGAGGCGGTCGCGGAGCGCCTGCGGAGCGAGGTCGACCACCTCGATCTGGTCGGCCGCGCGCAGCACCGCATCCGGAACCGTCTCGCGCTGCGGTACGCCGGTGATCTGCTGCACCACGTCGTTGAGCGACTCGATGTGCTGGATGTTCACGGTGGAGAGCACGTTGATGCCGGCATCCAGCAGCGTCTCCACGTCGCGCCAGCGCTTCTCGTGCGCGAGGCCCGGGGCATTCGTGTGGGCGAGCTCGTCGACCAGCGCGTACTCGGGCGCCCGGGCGAGCACCGCGTCGAGATCCATCTCGTCGAGCTCGACACCGCGGTGACCGACGCGCAGCCGCGGCACCACCTCGAAGCCGGCCGACATCGAGGCGGTGCCGGCGCGACCGTGGGTCTCCACGATCGCGATCACCACGTCTTTTCCCGCCGCGCGGAGCCGCCGCCCCTCCTCGAGCATCGTGTAGGTCTTGCCCACTCCGGGCGCCGCCCCCAGCAACACCCGCAGCCGCCCCTGCTTCACGCCGGCACCCGGCGGAGCTCACGCATCCGGTCAGCCCAGCTGCGCGAGCGCGAGATTGAGCTGCAGCACGTTGACGGTCTCGTTGCCGAGATACCCGAGATCGCGGCCCTGGATGGCGGATTCGACGAGATCATGAACCTGCGACTCCTCCAGTCCCCGGGCCTCCGCGACGCGGGGCACCTGTAGTAGAGCGTATTCCGGGCTGATCTGGGGGTCGAGTCCGGAAGCCGAGGTGGTGAGCGCGTCGACCGGGATGTCGGACGGATCGACGCCCTCGAGCTCGGCGATCGCGGCTTTGCGCGCCGCGATCTCATCGAGGAAGTCGGGGTTCTCGGGTCCGTAGTTGCTGCCGACCGACGCCGACGCGTCGTAGCCGGCCGCCGAGGGCCGCGACTGGAACCACTCGGGCAGGGCGTTGCCGTCGGCGTCGGTGAACGACTGCCCGATCAGCGAGGAGCCGACCACGGTGCCGCCGGCATCGGTGATCAGGCTGCCGTTCGCCTGCGCGGGCAGCGCGAGCTGGCCGACGCCGAAAACGGCGAGGGGGTAGACGATCCCGAGGGCGATCGTCGCGACGATCATGTACCGGAGCGCCACCCAGTAGGGGCGGGCGAATCCGCGGGAGGAAGCCATGGGCGTATGCCTTTCGGAGAATATGGGTCAGAAGCCGGGGATGAGGGAGACCACGAGGTCGATCAGCTTGATGCCGATGAACGGGGCGATCACGCCGCCCAGCCCGTAGACGAGCAGGTTGCGGTTGAGGATGCGCGACGCCGACAGGGGCCGGTACTTCACGCCGCGTAAGGCGAGCGGGATCAGGATGACGATGATGATCGCGTTGAAGATCACCGCCGACAGGATGGCCGATGCCGGGGAGTGCAGGCCCATGATGTTGAGCAGCGCGAGCCCCGGGAACACGGCACTGAACATGGCGGGGATGATGGCGAAGTACTTCGCCACGTCGTTCGCGATCGAGAAGGTCGTGAGCGCTCCGCGCGTGATGAGCAGCTGCTTGCCGATGGCCACGATGTCGATGAGCTTCGTGGGGTCGGAGTCGAGGTCGACCATGTTGCCGGCCTCCTTCGCAGCGCTCGTGCCGGTGTTCATGGCCACGCCGACATCCGCCTGGGCGAGGGCCGGGGCGTCGTTCGTGCCGTCGCCGGTCATGGCGACCAGGCTGCCCCCCTCCTGCTCACGCCGGATGAGCGCCAGCTTGTCCTCGGGCGTCGCCTCGGCGAGATAGTCGTCGACACCGGCCTCGGCCGCGATGGCCTTGGCCGTGAGCGGGTTGTCGCCCGTGACCATGACGGTGCGGATGCCCATCGCGCGCAGTTCGGCGAAACGGGTGGCGATGCCCTCCTTCACGACGTCTTTCAGATACACGACACCGAGGATCTCGGCCGGCTCGCCGGGCTGCTTGGTGGCCACCACGAGCGGGGTGCCTCCCAAGGAGCCGATCCGGTCGGTCGACTCCTGCACCTCGTCGAAGAGCGAGCTGCCGGCGGTTCCGGTCTCCCGGGCCCAGGCGATCACGGCGGAGCCGGCGCCCTTGCGGATCTGCCGGCCGTCGGAGAAGTCGATCCCGCTCATCCGGGTCTGCGCCGTGAACGGCACGACCTCCCCGTCGATCGACGAGGGCCGACGGAATCCCTCCTGCTCGGCGAGGTCGACGATCGACTTGCCCTCGGGCGTCGGGTCGCTGAGCGACGAGAGGGCGGCCGCATCCCGGAGGGCCAGGGCGTCGACACCGGCGAGGGCCCGGAATTCGGATGCCCGGCGGTTGCCGTAGGTGATCGTTCCGGTCTTGTCCATGAGCAGCGTCGTCACGTCGCCGGCCGCCTCGACCGCGCGACCCGACATGGCCAGCACGTTGTGCTGCACCAGGCGGTCCATGCCGGCGATGCCGATGGCCGAGAGCAGTGCGCCGATGGTGGTGGGGATGAGGCAGACGAGCAGGGCCACCATCACGGCGATCGACGGCGCCGCGTTCGAATAGCCGGCGATCGGGCCGAGCGTGAGCACCACGATCACGAAGATGATCGAGAGGCTCGCCAGCAGGATGTTGAGCGCGATCTCGTTCGGCGTCTTCTGGCGGCTGGCGCCCTCGACGAGGCGGATCATCCGGTCGACGAAGGTCTCGCCGGGCTTCGAGGTGATGCGCACCACGACACGGTCGGAGAGCACCCGGGTGCCGCCGGTGACGGCGCTGCGGTCGCCGCCCGACTCGCGCACCACCGGGGCCGACTCGCCCGTGATGGCCGACTCGTCGATCGAGGCGATGCCGTCGATGATGTCGCCGTCGCCCGGGATGAGGTCTCCCGCCACCACCACGACCACGTCACCGAGCCGCAGATCGGCCGAGGCCACCTGCGAGGTCGTCGCCCGGAGCGCCGACGGATCGGCCGCCGCGTCGTAGTCGACGACGCGCGAGGCCATCGTGCTGGTGCGGGTGGCCCGGAGCGTGGCGGCCTGCGCCTTGCCACGGCCCTCGGCCACCGACTCGGCGAGGTTCGCGAAGAGCACGGTGAGCCAGAGCCAGACCGCGATCGCCCAGGTGAAGGCGAGCGAGGTCGCCTGCGTGCCGTCATCCGCGGGAACGAAGGGCTGCACGATGGCGATGAGCGTGGTGAGAGCGGCGCCGACCTCCACGAGGAACATGACGGGGTTGTGCCACATCTCGCGGGGATCGAGCTTGCGGAAGGCACCGGGCAGGGCCTTCCCGAGCTGGGCGACGCTGAAGGTGCGCGGCGCGCCCGTTCGAGACGCCCCGGTCGCGGGCCCGGTGGACGGATGGATGACGGTGGACATTACTGAAGCCCTTCGGCGAGAGGTCCGAGTGCGAGCACGGGGAAGTAGGTGAGGGCGACGACGATCAGGACGACGCCGACGAGGAGGCCCACGAACTGCGGGCGGTGGGTGGGCAGGGTTCCGGCCGTGACCGGGACTTTCCCCTGCGAGGCGAGCGACCCGGCCAATGCGAGCACGAACACGATCGGGATGAACCGGCCGAGCAGCATCGCCACCCCGAGCGCCGTGTTGAACCACGGCGTGTTCGCGGTGATGCCGGCGAAGGCCGAACCGTTGTTGTTCCCCGCCGAGGTGAAGGCGTACAGCACTTCGCTGAAACCGTGGAGGCCCGGGTTCCAGATCGACGTGCTCTCGACATCCGCTCGCACCGCGGGGATCGCGAAGCTGAGCGCCGTGCCGGCCAGCACGATGGTGGGGGTGGTGAGGATGTAGAGGCTCGCCAGCTTGATCTCGCGCGGGCCGAGCTTCTTGCCGAGGTATTCCGGCGTGCGGCCGACCAGCAGTCCTGCGATGAACACCGTGATGATCGCGATCACGAGCATGCCGTAGAGGCCCGCCCCGACGCCGCCCGGCGCGATCTCGCCGAGCATCATGTTGAACATCGTCATCATGCCGCCGAGCGAGGTGTAGCTGTCGTGCATCGAGTCCACGGCGCCGGTGGAGGTGATCGTCGAGCTGGTGCCGAAGAGCGTCGAAGCGAAGATGCCGAAGCGCTGCTCCTTGCCTTCCATCGCTCCGCCGGCGGCCATCGGGCCGGAGCCCGAACCGATCGCCTCGAAGACGGTGAGGGCGGTGAGCGAGACCACGAAGATCGCGCCCATCGCGGCCAGGATGGCGTAGCCCTGCCGCTTGTCGCCCACCATCGTGCCGAAGGTGCGGGGCAATGAGAACGGGATCGCGAGCATGAGCAGGATCTCGAAGAGATTCGTCCACGGCGTCGGGTTCTCGAACGGATGCGCCGAGTTCACGTTGAAGAACCCGCCGCCGTTGGTGCCGAGCAGCTTGATGGCCTCTTGCGAGGCGACGGGGCCACCGGGGATCGATTGCGTCCCACCCGCGACGGTCGTCACATCCGTGAATCCGGCGACGTTCTGGATGACGCCGCCGGCGATCAGCACGATCGCGGCGATGAAGGAGAGGGGCAACAGGATGCGCAGGACGCCTCGCGTGAGATCGACCCAGAAGTTGCCGATGGTGCCCGTCGAGCGGCGCGAGAATCCGCGGATCAGCGCGATCGCGACGGCGAGGCCGACGCCGGCCGAAACGAAGTTCTGCACCGCGAGGCCGATCAGCTGGACCGTGTAGCCCATGGTGACGTCAGGCGAGTAGGACTGCCAGTTCGTGTTGGTCACGAAGGAGACGGCCGTGTTGAACGAGAGGCCCTCCGGGATGGCGGGGAACCCGAGTGAATAGGGCAGCACGGCCTGCAGGCGCTGGATGAGGTAGACCAGCAGCACGCCGACCGCCGAGAACGCGAGAACGCCGCGGAGGTAGGCGCCCCAGCTCTGCTCGGAGTCGCCGTTCACCCCCACGAGGCGGTAGAGACCGCGTTCGATCTTCAGGTGCTTGGTCGAGGTGAAGGTGCGGGCGATGTAGTCGCCGAGCGGCCGGTAGATGAGGCCCAGGGCGAGCACGAGGGTCGCGAATTGCGCGACGGCGAGCCAGATTTCGAGAGAAGACACGGATCAGAACCGTTCCGGCTTCACCAGGGCGTACACGAGGTACGCCACCGCGGCCGCGCCGAGCACCAGGGCCAGGACGTCGATGACGATCACAGCTTCTCGACCCCCCACGCGACCAAGGCGACCAGACCGAACACGGCCAGGATCGCAGCGACATAGACGATGTCGAGCACGGGAATCTCCATCCGAAAGGGGCGTTTGTTGACGGAAGTCGATCCAACGCCTGTTCGGGGGTGCTGCTGCCGGTCCTAACGGTTTCCTATCGGGCTGTGCATCGAACCGTATGCGTTCCCTACGCAACGCAGAGCGCCTATGATCATTCAGTCGCGTTCAAAGGAGAACAATGACTGACACACTGATCGCCCGCGCCATCACCTGGCAAGAAGCACAACTGGGGTTGTGGGTCGCGAAAGCATCCGATTCCCGTCCGCTCGGAATCGTGGCGGAGAAGTGGGTGCACGGCTTCGTCGTGACCACCCGCACCGGCAAGAACCTCGGCAGCTACCCCTCGCTCGACGAGGCGAAGGCGGCCCTGGAGGCCTCGCTCTAGCGGTGCGCTCTAGCGGACCGTCGCGGGGCCGCTCGCCCCGTTGTTCCCGTTGCCGTTTCCGTTTCCGTTGGAGCCGGGGGCACCGGGCTCCTCGGTGAACTGCAGGCCGCCCGAGCCGTTCGACGAGGCGGTGAGGATGTCGAGCCACTCACGATTGATGGCCGGCACCCGCCCGCCCGCGAACTTGAAATAGAGCGGGATCGAGGAGTCGAGCCAGATGCTCGAGCGGCCGTCGCCGATCGCCGGGTCGTCTTTCCAGGAGAAGAAGAAGCTCTCCTTGCGACGCAGCTTCGCCGCGATCACGATCTGCAGGTGCGTGAGCGTGCGATCGTCGAACTCGATCTCGATGCCCGAGGTGCCGTAGAGCAGCTTTCCCATACCCCATTAACGCACAGCAGGGCGACACCGTCGCATGGCGGGCGCCGTCGTGTTCGGCGGGCTAAGGTTGCGATCAAGTCGAGATGGGGTGTGTGGGTGTTCAACAGAAGATCACGGGTGCCGCAATCGGAGAGCCAGGCGCTGCAGCCGGGGTCTGACCTCGAGGTAGCCGGGCAGGACGCCGTGCCCCCGCTGCGGGTGAACGCGTTCCGCATCGGCCTCGTCGGTGGCCTCGGGGTGCTGCTCGCGATCCTCATCGGTGGTGTCGTCACCCAGCTCAGCACGGTGCTCATCTACATCGGCGTGGCGATCTTCCTCGCGCTCGGCCTCGATCCGCTGGTCTCCTGGCTCGAGAAGAAGATGGCGCGACCGCTGGCCATCGTGATCGTGTTCGCCGTGGTCATCCTCGTCTTCGGCGGGCTGTTGTTCGCCGTCATCCCGCTCATCGTCGATCAGGCCTCGAACTTCATCGACCAGTTCCCGCAGATCGTGAAGGACTTCACGTCGAGCGACTTCGTGACGGGGCTGCAGTCGCAGATAGGCGGCTTCATCGACATCGACAAGGCCGTGCAGGATGCGACGGCGTTCTTCCAAGACCCGAACAATCTGATCAACATCGGCGGCGGCCTGCTGGCCGTGGGCACCGGCATCGCGAGCGGGGCCACCGGCGCCGTGATCGTGCTCATCCTCACCCTCTACTTCCTCGCGTCGCTCCGCAGCATGAAGCGCGTCACCTACCGCTTCGTTCCCGCCAACAAACGTGCAGCGTTCGCGTCGCTCACCGACGACGTCACCGGAGCGGTCGGCCGCTACGTGGTGGGCCAGATCGGGCTCGCGGCCATCAACGGCATCCTGAGTCTCATCTTCTTGAGCATCATCGGGGCACCGTTGCCCGCGCTGTTCGCCTTCATCGCGTTCCTGGCCTCGCTCATCCCGCTCGTCGGAACGCTGAGTGGCGCCATCATCATCACCCTGGTCTGTCTCTTCGCCTCGCCGCTCACCGCTCTGGTCGCCGCGATCTACTACCTCGTCTACATGCAGGTGGAGGCATACTTCCTCAGCCCCCGCATCATGAACCGCGCGGTGGCGGTGCCGGGTTCGATCGTCGTGATCGCGGCGGTGGCCGGAGGCACGCTCGGTTCGGTGCTCGGAGCGCTCGTCGCCATCCCGATCGCGGCGTCGGCCATCATCATCGTGCAGAAGGTCGTCTTCCCCAAGCAAGACGCGAAGGTGTGAGGTTGTGAGGTTGTGCCAGCTGCCTCGGGCAGTACTGGTCGCCTCGGCCGCACCAGCGGCTCCGAGATAGCACGCAACAGGCCCTTTTCGACGACCCAGGGTGACGGCGAGGCCGCGAAGCGACCTCACCGGAACATGTCGCGCGGCGCCGGGCAGGGACCGGCGACGCCCGAGGACGCCGCGCGAAGCACGGCGCCCGAGGCAGCCAGCACAGCTAGAAGACGAGAAGGGAACTCGTCGCCGTGGCGACCAGCGCACCGCGCGCATCCGTCAGCTCCGCCTCGGCGAATGCCACGCGACGACCCGGCTTGACCACTCGCCCGACGCAGCGCAGTGTTCCGCTGTCGCGGCTGATCGGGCGGAGGAAGCTCACCTTCAACTCGATCGAGGTGTAGCCGACGCCTGCGGGCAGCGTGGACTGCACCGCGCAGCCCAGTGCCGAGTCGAGCAGGGTGCTGATGAGTCCGCCGTGCACGATGCCGAGCGGGTTGTAGTGATACTCCCCCGGCTCGCAGGTGAAGGTGGCGGTGCCCTCGCCGACCTCGGCGAGCGTCATGCCGACGAGGTTGCCGATGGGCGGCGGCGGGAGTTCACCCGCTGCCATCGCGCGCAGGAACTCGAGCCCCGACATGCCCGGAGCCGCGTCGACGTTCTGTTGCGGGTCTGCCCATTCCACCACTCGGCGGCGGGCCCCGGTGCTGTCGTCGTCGATCGCTGCCATCCCGCCAGCGTAACCGGCTAAACCACGTCGGCGAAGAGCTCGGCGGGCGGCACCGGGGCGTGCGCGAGTGAACCGCTGCTCTCGGCCAGGGCGTCGAGGCCCCGCTCCAGTTCGCCGAGCTGGTAGCCGATCGGGATGCGGATGAAGCGTTCGAAGGCGCCGTCGAGTCCGAAACGGGGCCCGGCCGTGATGAGCACGCCACGCGATCGCGCGGCGAGCGCGAGCTGCGAGCTGATCGGGGCGCCGAGGTTCACCCAGGTGGCGAGACCGCCGTCGACGCGGGGCACGCGCCAGTCCGGAAAACGCTCGCCGAGCATCCGGATGACCGTGTCGCGCCCCTCTCTCAGCTGGGCGGAGCGGAGGGCGAGGACGGGCTCGAAATCGCGCAGCAGGCGCGCCACCACGAGCTGCTCGAGCACCGGCGTGCCGAGGTCGCCGGCGAAGCGCGCTCCGGCGAGCTTGCGGATGATCGCGGGCTCGGCCCGGATCCAACCCACCCGCAACCCCGACCAGACCGTCTTGCCGACCGACCCGATCATGATGGCCGACCCCGCCGTGGCCGCGTCGCCGTAGGCGGCGAACGGCAGGAACGACCCGGCGCGGTCGATATCGAGTTCGCCGGAGGTCTCGTCGGCGATCACCAGCGTGCCCTGGCGGGCTGCGTCGCTCAGCACCTGCTCGCGGAGCTCGGCCGGCATGCTCTCGCCGGTGGGGTTGTGGAAGTCGGGCATCAGGTAGGCGAGCGCCGGGCTCGTGCGGGCGAAGGCCTGGGAGAGCCCCGCGGCATCCCAGCCGTGCATGCCGTCGTCGCTGGTGCCGGCCGCCGCGACGGTCACAGGAACGAGCCGCGCCCCCGCCGCCTTCAGCGCCTCGTAGGCGTGCGGGTAGCTCGGCAGCTCCGCCACGGCACGATCGCCGCGGCCGAGCAGCACCCGGGCGAGCAGGAAGATCGCGTGCTGGGCGCCGATCGTGATCATCACCTGCTCGACGCTCGTCGGCAGACCGCGCTCGGTGTAGCGAGCGGCCACCGCCTCGCGCAGCACGAGTTCGCCGAACGGGTCGAGACCGCTCGTGGTGAGCGCGGCGGGGTAGTCGCTCAGCGCATCCTGCGTGGCTGCGAACAGGCCCGGGTATGCCGGGAGCGTGGCCTTCGAGAAGTCGATGAAATCGCCCGAGATGTCGTGCCCACCCACCGGCGCCCGGCCCGGCAGACGCGTGACGCTGCCGGATCCGCGCACGCTCTGGGTGTACCCGGCGTCGCGCAGCTCGCGGTAGGCGGCCGACACCATCGTGCGGCTCACGCCCAGCGCCTGCGCGAGGTCGCGCTCGGCGGGCAGCCGGGTGTCGACCGCGATGCGGCCGTCGAGCACGAGGAGCCGGATGCGGTCGAACAGCGCCAGATAGGAGGGGCCGGATGCCGGCAGCCGCCAGTCGCCGAGCAGCGCGAGAAGGGAGCGGGTTCCGATGCGAGCGTCAGCCATGCATCCACTCTAGTCATATTGGCTCCTTGCTATAGTGCCAATTGCACGATTGGCTACTTCGATGATCTCCCGCCTGACCCCGCGCATCCTGCGCCTGCTCGGTGGCCTCGTGCTCTACGGTCTCGCGGACAGCCTGATCATCCGCGCCGCCATCGGCGTCGAACCGTGGACCGTGCTCGCCCAGGGTGTGGCGGAGCGCACCGGATGGGGCATCGGCATCCTCACCAACGTCATCGGACTCGGCGTGCTGCTGCTCTGGATTCCGCTGCGCCAGCGACCCGGCCTCGGCACGGTGCTGAACGTGCTGCTCGTCGGCACCACGATCGAGTTCGGGCTCTGGCTCATCCCGCCGGTCGACGTGCTGTGGCTGCAGATCGTGCTCTTCGTCGCCGGACTCCTTCTGCTCGCCGTGGCCAGTGGCATCTACATCGGCGCCGCACTCGGGCCGGGGCCGCGTGACGGACTGATGACGGGCATCAACTCGCGGCTGGGCTGGCCGATCTGGCTGGCGCGCGGACTCGTGGAGGGCAGCGTGCTCCTGGTGGGCTGGCTGCTGGGCGGTGACGTGGGCATCGGCACGCTCGTGTTCGCGCTCGCGATCGGGCCGCTCTGCGGACTCACGCTGCGCTGGTTCGGGGCGCTGGGACGGTATGGCAGCATGAAGTCGGCGCCGCGGTCGGCGCCGGATCGACCACCCGCGAACGAGACAGCGAAGGACACCGATGCGCGTCGCCCTGCATTCCCTCACCCGTGATGGCGCCGAGAGCGGCTACGACCAGACCCACGCCGTCATCCCCGCGGCGCTGGCCGCGCGTTTCGCCGAGCTGGGTATCCATGACTGGACCATCTGGCGCAGCGGCCGCCACCTCTTCCACCTGGTGGAGTGCGACGACTTCCTCGCCGCCATGGCCGCGCTCGATGGCGACCCGGTGAATGCCGAATGGCAGGCCACGATCGGGCCGTTCGTCGACCACTTCGAAGTGAACGGGGTCGGCGAGGGCGATGCCGGGCTGCCCGTGCCCCTCGTGTGGCGACTCCGCACGCAGGTCGAGGGCGTCGCAGGCGACGCCTGAGTCGATGCCCCGCGCCGGATGCCACGGGGCACCAGGTGGACTCACGCCCTGACGCCGGCTTTCCGGCGCCCGATGGCACGATGGACGGCATGCTCGAAGACCCCTGGTATCTCAACCACGCCCGTTACGGCCTGCCCACCCGGGCGGTGGCCGACACGGTGCAGGCGCTCGTGGCCGCGGCGATGCGCGGCGGCCCCACCGCCTCCACCGAGCTGCACGGCGAGCACCTCCGCGCCCGAGACGGGGTAGCACGCCTCACGGGGGTGCCGGCCGAACGGGTCGCGCTCACGACGAGCACGTCGCAGGGGCTCGTGCAGGTGGCCTTCGGCCTGCGCGGCGAAGTGCTGGTGAGCCTCGACGAGTTCCCGGCGAACGTGTACCCGTGGAGGCGTGCCGAGGCGGCGGGCCGGCTGCGGGTGCGGGCGCTGCCGGGCTCCGGCACCGGTTCCGACTCGAACGCGGGCTCGTTCCCACCCGTCACTCCCGAACGGATCGCAGATGCGCTGACGCCCGCCGTCAGCGTCGTCGCCGTGAGCGCAGTCGACTTCCGCACCGGCTACCGGGCCGATCTGGCGGGCATCCGCGAGGTCATCGGAGCCGACCGGGTGCTCGTGGTCGACGGCATCCAGGGCTTCGGGGCGATCGACGCCGATTGGTCGCCCGCCGACGTGCTCGTGGTCGGCGGGCAGAAGTGGCTACGGGCCGGCTGGGGCAGCGGGTTCATGGCGTTCTCGGAACGGGGACTCGCGCGGGTGGAACCCACGCTCGGGAGCTGGGCCGGCGCCGAGGACCAGGCGCGCTACGACGGCACGATCCACCCACTGCTCGAGGGGGCGGAGCGGCACGCGGTCACGAATCTCTCGCCGTTCACGTCGGGCGCGCTGGCGACGGCGCTCGAAGGGATCGCCGCGACCGGCATCGGGGCGATCTCGGTACAGATCGCGTCCACCGCCGGTCGCCTGGCCGACGCGATCGACGCGGCCGGGCTCGCGCTCCTTTCACCCCGCTCGCCCGCCGAACGCGCCGGGATCGTAGTGGCGGGCTACCCGGCCGGCCAGGCGATCGAGGCGCACGCGCGCCTGGTGGCGGCGGGAATCACGGTCACCCTGCACGGCGACGACCGCATCCGCTTCTCGCCGCACAGCACCACGCCCGACGAGACGGTCGATCGGGTGGCCGAATTGCTAGAAATTGGCCGAATAGGAGCGACCTACCCCCTATAGCGGCCGGTTGTCGCTATTTGGACATTTTCTCGCGCGACAGCACGTGCCCCGCGTGCGCGAGCCAGATCGCGGCGATCGCCGCATGCCCCTGCGGCGTCGGGTGCACGCCGTCGGCCGCGAGCGCCGCGGCGCCGCCGGCGCCTGCCGCGCCGGCCAGCGCCGTGAGCTCGACGTCGGTGGGCACGAGAGTGGCGCCGAACTCCGCCGCGAGGCGCCGCACCACCTCGATCTTCGGGTCGAGGTCGTCGCGCCACGAGCGCTGCTCGGCGGTGACCGGCAGCACGAACGGTTCCATCAGCACGAGCGAGACCTCCGGCCGCGCGGCGAGCGGCGCGAGCAGCCGACGGTAGCCGGCCTCGAAGTCGGCAGCGGAGGTGGGGTCGTCGCTGTCGTAGCGCCGCCAGGTGTCGTTGATGCCGATGAGGATGCTCACCACGCCGGCCTCGACCGCGAGCACGTCGCCGGCCCAGCGCGCCTCGAGGTCCACCACGCGGTTGCCGCTGATGCCCCGGTTCAGCACGGCGCGCCCCGCGAGTTCCGGGGTGGCGGCGAGCACGCGCACGTAGCCGTTGCCGAGCCCGTCCGGATCGGTGCGGCGATCGCAGTCGGTCACGCTGTCGCCCACGAAGAGCACGATCGGGAGATCCGTCATGCCTCGAGCCTTGCATCCGGGCCGGTCGCGTCGACGGCGCCACGCGCATCCGCGACTCGCACCTCGATGAGCAGGGTCTGCTGCGGGTTGAGGGTCGGCAGCGGCAGTCCGGCCACCGCCGCCACCTGTCCGGGCACGGCGACCCAGCCGCCTGCAGCCTCCTGCACCCACCGGGGGTCGTGCGCCTCATGGCGGCTCGACCGCCCGAGGTCCTCCCGAAGCCGGATCTCATAGCGCGACGTGGGGTCGAGCCCGGGCAACCGGATGCGCCCCGCCTGTCCGCCGGCAGACGTCGCCACCCGAGACCAGGCGTAGAGCGCCCTCCCGTCCTCGCCTACGACGCCGTGCAGGATCGTGGCCTCGTCGGCCAGGTCGGCGTTCACCACCCGGCCTCCGTGCACGAGCGAGCGGAACTCGCGGTACATCGCCGACCAGGTGGCGATCTGCTCGAGCTCCTCCTCGCTGCAGCCGGTGAGATCCCACTCGATGCCCGAGTGGGCGAACAACGCGGAAGCCAGGCGGAACGGCGCCGACGTCACCCGTGAGGTGGTGTGCGCCTCGGCCGCCCCGAGGTGGCTGCCGATCAGCTCTGGCGGCAGCAGGAGCGACGTCCAGCGTTCGATCTCGAGCCGTTCGACCGGATCGTTGCAATCCGAGGCCCACACCCGGTCGGTGCGCTCGAGGATGCCGAGGTCGATGCGGCCGCCGCCGCCGGAACAGGTCTCGATCTCGAGCCCCGGATGCCGCCGCCGCAGTTCGTCGAGCAGGTCGTAGAGCGCGAGGGTCTGCCGCCGCACGCCGGGCCGGTCACCGCTCCCGTGCGGTCCCGTCCCGCGACTCACCGCCTCGGAGAGGTCGCGGTTGTGGTCCCATTTGATGTAGTCGATCGCGTATTCGCCGACCAGGGCGTCGATGCGCTCGAGCAGGTACTGCGACACCTCGGGCTTGCCGATGTCGAGCACGTACTGGTTGCGCGACGGCAATCCGACGCCCTCCGACGGCGCCAGCAGCCAGTCCGGATGCTCCCGCGCCAGATCGGAGTCGAGGTTCACCATCTCGGGTTCGAACCAGAGCCCGAACTGCATGCCGTGCTCGCGCACGCGGTCCACGAACGGCCCGAGACCCTGGGGCCAGACCGCGCGGTCGACGTGCCAGTCGCCGAGTCCGGCATCCGCATCCCGACGGCCGGAGAACCAGCCGTCGTCGAGCACGACCCGCTCGACTCCGACGCGCGCGGCGAGTTCGGCGAGCCGGCCCAGCCGTTCGAGGTCGTGGTCGAAGTAGACCGCCTCCCAGGTGTTGAGCACGAGCGGGCGGGCGGTCGACGGATGACTCGACCGCGCCCGGAGCCGCCGGTGGAAGCGCTCGGAGACACCGTCCATCCCGTCGGCCGACCAGGCGAAGAGCACGGTCGGCGCCGCGTAGCTCTCGCCGTCGGCGAGCAGCACCTCGCCCGGCGCGAGCAGTTCCCCACCGCCGAGCACCGAGCGAAACGGGCCGGCGCCCTCGGGCAGTTCTTCGACGAGGGTGTGCTGGTTGCCGCTCCAGGCGACGTGCATGCCCCAGACCTCGCCGTGCCGGAAGCCGAAACCCGGCGTGCCGACCAGGGTGAGGAAGGGCGAATCGTGTCCCGGCTTGCCGCGGCGGCTCTCTCGACGGTGGGCGCCGAAGCGCACCGGGGTGCGCTGCAGCGACCGCTCACGGCACCACTTGCCGGCGAAGTCGGCGATCTCGCCCGCGCGCTCAGGCAGCGGCAACAGGGCATCGAGGGTGGCGAGAGCATAGGGCTCAGTTGAGCCAGGGGTGCCGACGGCGAGATCGCGCGTGACGTCGAGGTCGACCGCGAGCACGCCGTGCGGGTCGAGGGTGTAGCGGAGGCGTGAGCGCATCGCGGTGACGGCGTCGACGAAGTGCAGCTCGATGCTGCCGCCACCACCCGCGCCGTCACCCGCCTCCAGCACCACCTCGCTGCGCTCGAGCACGGGCCGCGGGGTGGTGCGGGTTCCGCCCGCGTGACCGGATTGCGCCGGGGTGCCCGACCAGCCGTCGCGTTCGGTGGGCCACACCGAGAACACGCGCGGCGCATCGGGTGAGTTGTTGAGCGTCGCAGGCCCCGCCGTCTGCCGCAGGGCCTGCAGATCGGCGCCCCCGAGCGGCCCGAGATCATCCCCCCAGTGCAGCACCTGCGGCACCGGCGACGTCAGTTCGACAGCGAAGGACACCCCGGCCGCACGCAGCAAAATGACGGCTTCCTCGCCGTGAGTCATGTCTGAATTCCCTCATTCGTAATTACTTGACATTGTGAATAAACCATCTCTAGTCTGTCGATGCAAGTGCAGATCCGGAAATCCTCCTCCCGCCATTCGGAGTTTCCGGTCGAGACCAACCGGCGGAACAAGTGGACAGGTAGATCGATGGTGATCGCACGATCAACGGCCGCGGCCCCGACGCGGCCCTCCCGCGCAGAGCGGAATCGCAACCGACGCGGTTCCGTGAATGCGAAGGCTCCCGCGCATCGGGGCGACGCGAAGCTGGCGTGGCTGTTCATCGCCCCCGCGCTCATCGGCTTCCTGGTGTTCGCCGCCTATCCGACGCTCCGCGGCGTCTACCTCAGCTTCACCGACTTCAAGGTGCTCACCCCGCCGAAATGGATCGGCCTCGACAACTTCGTCGAGCTCCTCGGCGACGACGTGTTCTGGAGCTCGCTGCTCGTCACCGTCTACTTCGTGGTGCTCTCCGTAGCGCTCGGGCTCACGCTCTCCATCATCACGGCCGTGGTGCTGCACCGCCTCACCGCATCGACCGTCGTGCGCGGCCTCATCATCCTGCCGTTCCTCATCTCCGGAGTCGTGGCCGCCACCGTATGGTCGTGGATGCTCGACACGCAGCTCGGCATCGTGAACATCGCACTCGAGCACCTCACGGGGCAGAGCATCCAGTTCCTCACCTCCCGAGCCTGGGCCATCCCGTCGATCGCGCTGATCAGCGTCTGGAAGTCGCTCGGCTACACCGCCATCATCATCTTCGCCGGGCTGCAGACCATTCCGCCCACCATCTACGAAGCGGGCCGGATCGACGGAGCGAACGAGTTCCAGATGTTCCGCCGGCTGACGCTGCCGCTGCTGCGCCCCATCCTCGCCCTCGTCGTGGTGCTCAACGTGATCGGCGCCTTCCAGGTGTTCGACATCGTGCAGGTCGCGACCAAGGGCGGCCCCGCCAACGCCTCGAACGTGCTGCAGATGTACATCTACAGCAAGGCCTTCGGGCAATTCGACTTCGGCTACGCCTCGGCGATGTCGCTGGCGCTCTTCGCCGTGCTCATCGTCATCACCTTCCTGCAGATGCGCCTGCTGCGCGCGAGCGAATCGGACACCAACTGATGACGACCACTGCCACCCGCCCCCGCACCGCCGCCGCCCCTCGCTCGGCCGCCGCCCCGATCGTGCGCCGGGCGCGCCGCCGCTTCAGCTTCGGCCGCTTCGTCGCCTGGGCCTACATCGTGATCGTGCTGTTCGTCACGATCTTCCCGTTCTACTGGATCCTCCGCACGGCGCTGTCGAACAACTACGCGCTGATCACCGACCCGGCCTCGCTGGTGCCCACCGGCTTCACGCTCGGAGCGTTCCAGCGGGTGCTCGGGCTGGCCACCCCGGAGCAGGCCATCGCCGAGGGCGGATCCGGGGCGTCGATCGAGATCGGCCACTTCCTGCTGAACTCGATCATCTACGCCACTCTCTCCACGGTGTTCATCGTGTTCTTCTCCGCGCTCGCGGCCTATGCCTTCGCCCGGCTGCGCTGGCGGGGACGGGAGCTGATGTTCAGTCTCTTCCTCACCGCGCTGATGGTGCCCGGCATCCTGACGTTGCTGCCGAACTTCGTGCTCGTGAAGGAGCTGGGCCTGCTCAACACCTTCGCCGGCATGATCCTGCCGACCGCGCTGTTCTCGGCGTTCAACATCTTCTTCCTACGGCAGTTCATGCTCGGGCTCAGCACCGAGACCGAAGAGGCGGCGCTGATCGACGGGGCCGGACGCATCCGTGTGTTCTTCCGCATCACCCTGCCGATGTCGTCGGGGCCGATCATCACGCTGTCGATCCTCGGGTTCATCACGGCCTGGAACGACTACTTCTGGCCGCTGCTCGTCACGAGCGACGACAGCGTGCAACCGCTCACGCTCGCGCTCGCGGTGTTCAAGCAGTCGTCGCCGCAGGCTGCGCCGGACTGGGCGGGGCTGATGGCCGCGACCCTGGTGGCCGCGTTGCCCATGCTCGTGCTCTTCATGGTGTTCGGCAAGCGGATCGTGAACTCCATCGGCTTCACGGGGATCAAATGAGCGGCGAGCGGATGTCGCGCGCCGACGCATTCGGCGAGACCGACCCCGACACGCTGCGGTTGTCCTGGCCCTCGGCGGCCGCCGACTGGACCGAGGCGATGCCCATCGGCAACGGGCGGATCGGCGCCATGGTCTTCGGAGGCGCGACCGGTCGCTTGCAGCTGAACGACTCGACCGTCTGGTCGGGCACGCCCGACGGGCCGGCCCGCGCGCTCGACGCGGTGATCGCCGGTGGCGCGGGGCCGTGGCGGCTCGCCGAGGTGCGCGCCGCGCTCGACGCGGGCGACCGGCGCACGGCCGAGCGGCTGCTGATGACCTTCGAGGGGCCGTATTCGCAGGAGTTCCTGCCGTTCGCCGATCTCGGCGTCGAGCTGTCGACCGCGACGCCCCTCGTCTTCCTCGGCCGCGAGCTCGACCTCGACCAGGCCATCGCGAGTGAGCGGATGCGCGCGGGCGGCACCGAGATCCGTCGCCGCAGCTGGGTGTCGGCTCCCGACCAGGCGCTGTGCGTGCTGGTGGAGACCGCCGGCGGCACGGTCGACGTGCGCCTGCGGCTCACGACGCCCCTCCGCGAGGCGGGCAGCTCGGCGACACACTCGGGTCTCTCGCTCGGCGTCGAGATCCCGATCGACGGCGCCCCGCTGCACGAGCCCGACGAGCCCGCCCACCGCTACCGCTCGGACGCGCCCGCCGCGGCACCGTGCGCTGCCAGCCCGACCGCTGCCACCCGCGCTACCACCACCTCCACCCACGCGGCCACTAGCACCGCGACCGACGACACAGAGCCCGACGACACAGAGCCCGACGCCTACGAGCCCGACGACTACGACGCCTTCGCCGCCGCACACCTCTCCTTCGACACCGACGGCACGGTCGAGATCGTCGACGGCACCGTGCTCATCCGCGACGCCACCCGGCTCCTCGCGGTGCTCTCGACCGCCAGCCGCGCCGAATCGTGGTGGAACGCGGGCCGGCCCGCCGGCTACTCGATCACCGACGGCTCCACCCTCGCGGCCGACGAACGCACGCCCGCATCGGACACACCGACCGCAGACCGCGCCGAGCACGACCGCGATGCCACGAACGCATTCGGCCACATCCACGACGACCGCGCCACCATCGAAGCGCGTGCCTGCTCCCGCTCCACCACCGCCATCTGGCGCGGGGCCGACGCCCTGCTCGCCCGGCACCTCGACGACGTCGAAGCACTCACCTCCCGCACTCGCATCGTCATCGGCACCCGCCGCGCCGGCTCGTGGGACGTCGCGCGCGAGGTGCTGCGCGGCGACGACGAAGGGCTTCGCGCCACCGTCATCGCCGCCTTCGGCCGCTACCTGCTCACCGCCTCCTCGCGCGCCGGCAGCCCGCCGGCGAACCTCCAGGGCATCTGGAACGACCAACTCCGCCCGGCGTGGTCGTCGAACTACACCATCAACATCAACACCCAGATGAACTACTGGCTGGCCGACCTCACCGGCCTCCCCGAGTGCTTCGCACCGCTGCCCGAGCTCCTGCAGAAGCTCGCGGTGACGGGCGGCGAGGTCGCCCGTCGGCTCTACGGCGCCCGCGGCTGGGTGGCGCATCACAACACCGACGCCTGGGCGTGGGCCCTGCCCGTGGGCAACGGCCACGGCAACCCGAGCTGGGCCATCTGGATGATGGGCGGCGTCTGGCTCACCCACAACGCCTGGGACCACTACGCCTTCACCGCCGACACCGCCTATCTCCGCGACATCCTGTGGCCATTGCTCCGTGGCGCGAGCGAGTTCTGCCTCGACTGGCTGCAGGATGCGCCCGACGGCCGCCTGCGCACCCTCCCCTCCACCTCGCCCGAGAACCTGTTCCTCGGCCCCGACGGCTCGCCCGAGTCGCTCACCGAGTCGGCGAGCATGGACGTGTTCCTCATCCGGAGCCTGTTCGCGCGAACCCGCCGGGCCATCGACCTCCTGGGGGCGGGCGTCTCCGACGACTCCGTCCGCGCCCTCGACCACCAGCTCGCCGATGCCCTCCTCCGCCTCCCCGAACCCGGCCTCACCGCCGACGGACGATTGCGCGAGTGGCACGACGACGAGACCGAGCACGATCCGCTGCACCGCCACCTCTCGGCCGCGGTGGGCCTCTACCCGCTCGACGAGATCGACCCCGAGCGCACGCCCGTGCTCGCCGAGGCCACCCGGCGCTTCCTCGACGGCCGGGGGCCCGGAGCCATGGGGTGGTCGTGGGCCTGGAAGATCGCGCTGCGGGCGCGGCTCGGCGACGGCGAGACCGCCCGCGCCCTGCTGGCCGAGGCGACGCATCCGCTCGAGCGCGACGTCACGCGCTTCGCCCCGGTCGACGGCTCGGAGTGGGGCGGCCTGCTGCCGAACCTGTTCAGCACGCATCCGCCCTTCCAGATCGACGGCAACTACGGATTCACCGCCGCCGTGGCCGAGATGCTGCTGCAGAGTCACGGATCGGCTGTCACCCTGCTCCCCGCCCTCCCGGAGGCCTGGCCCGACGGTGAGGTGACCGGCCTGCGCGCCCGCGGCGGCCTGGCCGTCGACCTGCGGTGGGCCGGCGGCGCACTCATCGTGGCCCGGCTGCACAACCTCACCGAGCGGGAGGTGACCGCATCCGTCGCCCACCGTGGCCGTACCGTGACGGTGACGCTCGCCCCGCACGGGCACTCGGAGCCCGCCGGACTCCTCACAGGCGCGCCCGATGCCGCCGCGACATCCGCACCCACCGCCGCATCCGCCCCAGCCACCGCCGCCCACGGCGGAGAACAGGTTCCGGCGGTCGTCCAGTCACAGGGGTACGACCGTGGTCGCGAGCGCACGCTCCGCGACCTGCCCTGGACGGCCGCCGGACACACGACGTACCCCAGCACCACACCACCCTCGGATTCCCCCGGACCGGGCGAGCGCACGACGTCGCGCGCCGCCGCCGACCGGGAATCCTCGTACTGAGAAGAGAGAACAGATGAAACTACAGCGCATCATCGCCATCGCGGCGGTCGCCGGGGCGGCGGCGGCCCTCAGCGCCTGCTCGAGCGGAGCCGGCGGCTCGACCGAGAGTGCGGGCGGCACCGTCAACTGGTGGACCTGGGACGAGAAGCAGGCCGCCTCCTACGAGAAGTGCATCCCCGGGTTCGAGAAGGAGAACCCCGGCATCGACGTGAAGATCTCGCAGTACGCGGTCGACGACTACTTCACCAAGCTCACCGCGGGCTTCGTGTCGGGAGCCGCACCCGACGCCTTCCAGAACAGCGTGCCCCTGCTCGGCGCCTACGCCGGTCAGGGCCAGATCATGGCGCTCGACGACCTGATCGCCGACAACGACTTCGACCTGTCGAAGTTCGCCGTGGGCGTCGACTCCTGGAAGTACACCGACGGCAAGCAGTACGGCCTGCCCCTGGACTGGGCCTCGGCCGCCTTCTACTTCAACGAGCAGGCGGTGACGGATGCCGGCCTCACGGCCGACGACCTGGCCACCATGACCTGGAACCCCGACGATGGCGGCAGCTTCGACAAGATCGTCGCGCACCTCACCGTCGACGAGAACGGCGTGCGCGGCGACGAGCCCGGCTTCGACAAGACCAAGGTGGCCACCTACGGCATCGGCAGCCTCGGCTCGGGCGACTTCAACGGGCAGACCTCGTGGAACGCCTTCGCGTCGTCGACCGGATGGCGTCTCGGCGACAAGGCCGCCTGGCCGACGCAGTTCGAATACGACGACCCCGACTTCGTGAAGACCATGGACTACGTCAGCTCGCTCGCCGAGCGCGGCTTCTCGCCGGCCTTCGGCGAGTTCACGGTCTCGGGCACCGAGCAGCTCGGCTCGGGCAAGGTCGCGATGGTCGAGGGCGGGTCATGGGATGCGACCACCTTCGCGAAGCTCACCGATCTGAAGGTCGGCATCGCACCGACCGTCGAGGGCCCCGACGGCCGCTCGGTGATCAGCAACTCGAACGCCAACAACATCTACTCGGGCACGAAGAACCTCGACTCCACGTGGAAGTGGGTCTCGTACATGGGCTCCGAGGACTGCCAGTCGGTGGCCGGCGCCGACGGCACCTTCCTCCCGTCGATCGCGGCCTCGATGCAGGCGGCGGCGGATGCGCAACTGAAGCAGGGCGTCGACCTGTCGGTGTTCACCAACGCGCTGCAGAACGGCGAGCTGTACCCGGCGCCGCCGACCATCAACGGCCAGGAGATCGTCGACACCATCCAGCCGCTCTTCGAGGCCTACTTCTCGGGCGAGCGCGGCGACGACGTGTTCCCGGAGATGACCGCGAAGACGAAGGAGATCCTCGGCGAGTAGTCGCCGAGAACCGCCCTCGGGCCGGGGTGGTGCCGCCGCGTGCGCGCCGCCCCGGCTCGACACCTGACGAGAAGACCGGAAAGGGGCCAGAATGCGTAGTGTGACCGACGCCGTCGACCTGCTGCGCACCGCTTCGCCCGCGGCCGTCGACGTGTTCACGCGCATCCTCACCCGCGGACCGTTGTCGCGGACGGATGTCGCGCGACTGACCGGCCTCTCGCAGGCCGCGATCACGAAGGCGGTCGCGCCGATGATCGCAGCGGGGCTGGTGGCCGATCACCACGACTCGGCCGCGAACGGCAACGGGCTGCCGGGGCGCCCGGCCAGTCCGGTGCGGGTGGTGCCGGAGTCTCTCGTCACACTCGGCATCAAGGTGAACCCCGGCGACATCATCGGGGTCGCCACCGACGTGACGGCGGGCATCCTCGTCACCGCGCATCTCGCCGTGGTCGACACCGGGTTCGCGGCGATGGTCGACGCCATTGCCGACGTGGTGCAGCGGCTGCGGGAACTCCTGGGCGATCGCGCCGAGCGTCTGGCCGGCATCTGCGTCGCCGTCTCGGGCGATGTCGACACGGTCGGCGGCGTGGTGCGCGAATCGGCCCTGCTCGGCTGGGCCGACGAGCCGCTCGGCGCCGCACTGCACGAGCGACTCGGCACCGAGGTGCTGATCGAGAACGACGTGCGCGCCCTCACCATCGCCGAGCACTGGTTCGGGGTGGGAGTCGGCACCAGCTCGTTCGCCATCGTCACGATCGGCAGCGGCATCGGCTGCGGGCTTCACGTCAACGGCGAGGTCGTGGAGGGCGCGTTCGGCGTGGCCGGCGAGATCGGGCACCTTCCACTCACCTCGGAGCAGTACGTCTGCACCTGCGGACGACGCGGATGCGTCGAAGCGGTCGCGTCGTCGAGCGCGATCGTGCGGGCGGTCGCCTCGGCCCAGTCGACGCCCGTGGCCACGATCGACGACGCGGTCGCCCTAGCCCACGCCGGGGAGCCGGCCGCCGTCGAGGCGTTCGACCGGGCCGGCACCGTGATCGGCACCGCCATCGCCACGGTCGCGAACCTCACCGGCCCCGAGATCGTGGTGATCACGGGCGAGGCCGTGGCCGACTACGACCTCTACGACCAGCGGCTGCGAGCCGCGTTCGGCGCCCACGCGTTCGGGGCGGCGGGCAACTGCCGCATCGTCATCCGCCCCCACACCTTCGAGGACTGGGCCCGCGGTGCGGCGGCGGCCGCCCTCCGCGCCCTGGTGCTGCAGCGCTACGCCGGACTAGGTGCCGCGCCGAAGGACACAGAACATACTCTCCGCGGCTCATCCGCGCCCGCGTAGCGCCAACGGCACGGAAAGCCGCGGGCCGCGCTCGACGACCCAGGGTGAGCGCGAGGCCGCGTCAGCGACCTCACGCGAACATGTCGCCCGGCGCCGCAGCAGCGGCGGCGCCGGCAACGAGCGCCGAGCCAGCCGCAGGCCGGCTCAGCGCGGGAAAGCGGCGATACGGCACCCGATTGCCCCGCGACCAGGACGGCAATCGGCACCTACTTCTTCGCGGCCGCCTTCGCCGCGCGCTTCGTCTCGCGCACTCGGGTGAGGGAGTCGGCATCGACGATGTCGGCCACCGAGCGGAAGCTCCCCTCCTCGCCGTAGGGGCCAGCGGCCTCGCGCCAGCCGGTGGGCTGCACGCCGTACTGCTTGCCGAGGAGGGCCAGGAAGATGCGGGCCTTCTGCGCGCCGAAGCCGGGCAGCGACTCCAGGCGCTTCAGAACGGTCGGACCGTCGGGGTGGTCGCGGGTCCAGAGCGCGGAGGCGTCGCCGCCCCAGTTCTCCACCAGTGCGGTGCACAGAGCCTGCACCCGTGCGGCCATCGATCCGGGAAAGCGGTGCACCGCCGGCGTCTGCCGGAACACCTCGACGAACGCCTCGGGATCGTAGGCGGCGAGCGTCTGCGCATCCAACGCGCCGACCCGGTCGCGGATCTTCTTCGGGCCTTCGAACGCCGTCTCCATGGCGATCTGCTGATCGAGCAACATGCCGAGCAGCAGAGCGAGCGGATCGGAGGAGAGCAGCGCGTCGGCGTCGGCGACGCCCGTGATGTGGAGCGAGATGGCCATGCCCCCATGCTGACATGCCGTCGCCCGGGGTGTCGATGTGCGGATGTGTCGATCGGGCACTCGCTCGATCGTCATCACCGTAGAGGTCGCGACCGGCGACCGCTAACGTGACCACCACGGAAAGGACACACCATGCGCTACTCCCTCCTTCTCATCAACCAGGAAGCCCAGGATGCAGGCGTCACCGAGGAAGACATGGCGCCGTTCCGCGCCGCCTTCGACGCGTACGGCAAGTCGCTCGAGGCGGCGGGGGTGCTGGTGCTCGCCGACATCCTGCAGCCCGTCGCCGCGTCGACCACCGTCACCCTGCGCAACGGATCGCTGCAGGTGCAGGACGGCCCGTTCGCCGACACCAAGGAGAAGCTCGCCGGAGTCTTCGTGATCGAGGTCGACGACCTCGACGCCGCCATCGCCTGGGCCGAGAAGTGCCCCGGCGCGCACTACGGGGTGCTCGAGATCCGCCCCACCGCGATCTCGTTCCAGAACGGCGCCTGGCACGAGCTCGCATGACCAGCAACGCCCCCGCGCCCGCGCCCGCGGGTGCCGCTCGCTCATCCGCACGTCTTCGCGAATGGGGAGCGCCAGGTGGCGCCAAAACAGGCGGCTCAGTGACACCCGGGGCATTCGGATGACGGAGGCGGGCATGGCTCGCGCGCGGGCGGAGCTCGCGGCTCGGGGGTCGTACGGGCGGCTGCTCTCGTTGCTCGCGGCGCCGACGCGCGACGTCGCGGGCGCGGAGGACGCCCTCGCCGACGCGTTCGAGCGCGCGCTCCGCACCTGGCCCGAGAGCGGTGTGCCGGGCAACCCCGAGGCGTGGCTGCTCACGGTCGCCCGCAACCGGCAGCGCGACGACCTCGGGTCGGCCGCGCGACGCACCACCGTGCCGCTCGACGTGCTCGGCCCGGATGCAGGGCAGGGCGACTCCCGTGGCCGCGCAATCGACCTCGGGGCAGGTGGCGCCGCGACCCGCCCCGATCGGCGGGGCGGGGACGCTCAGCCGAACTCCGCGACGCCGGCCACCCCGCTCGCCGACCCCGCGGCGATCGACTTCGACGCGGTGCCCGACAAGCGGCTCGAGCTGCTGTTCGTCTGCGCGCATCCGGCGATCGACGCGGCGGTGCGCACTCCGCTGATGCTGCAGACCGTGCTCGGGTTCGACTCGAACCGCATCGCCGAGGCCTTCGCGGTGCCGGCGCCCGCGATGGCGCAGCGGCTGGTGCGGGCCAAGCGGCGCATTCGTGGCGCCGGGATCCCCTTCGCCGTGCCCGCGCGCAGCGCCATGGGTGCCCGGCTGCCTCCCGTGCTCGAGGCGGTCTACGGCTGCTATGCCATCGACTGGCAGCGTGTCTCGGGCCAGACGGTGCGCGACTCCCTCGCGGGCGAGGCGCTCTACCTGGCCACGACGCTCGCCGAGTTGCTGCCGACCGAGCCCGAGGTTCACGGCCTCGCCGCCCTGCTCTGCCTCTCAATCGCCCGAACGGATGCGCGCACCGGTCCCGCAGGCGAGCACGTGCCGCTCACGGAGCAGGACACCTCCCGCTGGGACGGTGCGCTCATCGCTCGTGGGGAGGCGCACCTCCGTCGGGCACACGCGCTGGCGGTCGCGCATCCGGCCTCCGCCGCCGGGGCGGACGGGAGCAGGGGCTCCCGCTCCACGGCGGGCGCGACGGCCGGTGCGTCGGGCTTCGGGCGCTTCCAGCTCGAGGCGGCCATGCAGTCGGTGCACTGCGCCCGCGCGGCCACGGGCGAGACCGACTGGCGCACCCTCCGCACCCTCAACGAGGCGCTCGTGCGGGTGGCGCCCACGCTCGGCGCGCAGGTGTCGCTCGCGGCCACCATCGCCGAGGTCGACGGCCCCGAGGCCGGCCTGGCCCACCTCGACGCCCTGGCCATCGCCCTCGACCCGGAAGCCGCGGCGAGCGCCGCACTCGCGCGGTTCCAACCCGCCTGGGCCACCCGCGCGCACCTGCTCATGGCGGCGGGTCGCCCCGACGAGGCGCGCGCCGCCTATGCCAAGGCGATCTCCCTCACCACCGACGCACGCCTCCGCGCCCACCTGCAGGCTCAGGTGCCGCAGTGACGACCGAAATGCTCAGTCTTCCGGCTCGTCGCCGCGCACCCAGCGGATGTAGCGCTCGAGGCTCCGCGACACGATCGCCGGGGCGTCGGTCTCGAGGCAGCGGAAGGCGCTGTAGATCCGGTCGTACTCGAGCGGCTGCACAGCCTCGAGGATGCGCCGCACGATCCGCTCCGGCAGCGGAATGTAGTTCGGAAAGCTCCGCATCACCGACACCGACGCGAGATCCGCCCCCACCATCACGGTGTCGCCTGTGAGCATCGCGCCGCGTCCGTCAGCGCCCGCCGACCAGAGCACGACATCACTGCCCGGGAAGTGACCACCGAGCTGCAGCATCCGCACGCCCGGCAGCACCTCGATCGACGACGACCAGAGCCGGATGGCCGGATCGGGTCGCCGGATCCACCGCGCATCCGCCTCCGCCACGTAGACCGGCGCGCCCCCGAACGCCTGGCTCCACTGGATCGACGAGCCCGTGAGGTGCGGATGACTCGCCGTCACCGCCGCCACCCCGCCGAGCTCGGCCACCGCCTGCACGCCGTGCTCGTCGATGAATCCCGGCGGCTCCCAGAGGAGGTTGCCCGCGGGGGTGCGCAGCAGCAGACCGCGCTGCCCGATGCCGAGCTCGTGGTCGGTCTCGATGGCGAAGAGGTCGGGTTCGAGGCCGCGCACGACGATGCGGTACCCCTCGGCGGCGAGCCCGTCGCGCGTCACCCAGCGCTGGCCCGAGGCCGGCACCCACTGCCGTTCGTCGGTGCAGATGGCGCAGTTCTCGGGCGGCTGCTCCGTGTCCGGATGCTCGACGGCGCAGGTCGCGCAGGTCCAGATGGTCATGTCCGGGCTCTCCCCTCGACTGCTCCAAACGTATAGTCGATGCATGCCCGAGGGGAACAGCGACCCAGTCGACCGCACCGAACCGGCCCGCCTTGCCGACGGCGCCGTGGTCCGCCGCACGGTCGAATCCGACTGGCCGCAGGTGCGAGCACTCCGGTTGGAGATGCTCGCCGACACCCCGCTGGCCTACCTCGAGACGGTCGAGCACGCCCTCCGGCGTCGCGAGTGGGAGTGGCGCGCCTGGGCCCGCGACGGCTCGTCGGGCGAGTCGATCACGGTCGCGGCCATCACCGCCGAGGGCCGCTGGGTCGGCACCATGATGTCGAAAGTGCCGAACGGCCGGCAGGGCGCATTCCTCTACGGCGTCTACGTGGCGCCCGACCACCGCGGCATCGCGGCGGGGGTGACGGATGCGCTCCTCGGGCGCATCGAGGAATGGGCGCTCGGTCGCGGCGACACCCTCACGCTCGAGGTGAACGAGCAGAACCCGCGCGCCGTCGCCGCCTACCGCAACCGCGGCTTCGTGGAGACCGGCGTCACCCGCCCCTACCCCCTCGACCCCGCGCTCCGCGAACTCGAGATGCGCAAGCGTCTCCGCTGAGCCGCCGCCCCATCCCACCCCGACGACCCGTCACTTCGTGCCGCTCTACCGCGCGCATAACGACACGAAGTGACGGATCGGCGAGGAAGCGAGTCGCTACGCGAGGTGGGCGGCCGCGTAGGCCGCCATCGCGTCGCGCACGAAGGCCGCTCCCGCCGCGCCACCGTAGTTCGCCGCGAAGCGCTCGTCGGCCACGTACACCTCGCCGAGTCCGACGAAGTACTCCTTCGTCGGTCCGCCCGACGCGTGACCGGGCGTGCCGGGAATTCCGGCCAGCCAGTCGTACTGCCGCTGCGCCAGGGCCTGCGCCTCCTCTCCTGAGGGGTCGAGGCCGCGTGCCGCCGCCTCCTGCCAATCGGCGCCGAGCTGCGAGACCCGCTGCTGCCAGGCCGCCTTCTCGTCGGCCGACATCGAGGTCCACCAACGGTCGCTCGCGGCGTACGCGGCCTTCCCCCAGCGCTCCTCGACCTCCTCCTTGTATCGGGTGTGGTCGAATCCCTCGAACATGTTCTCTGCCATCAGTTGTTCACCTCCTTCCATCGTCTCGATCGTCGCCCGCACGGATGCGATCTGCCGGCCGAGCCGGTCGCGCTCGCTCCGCAGCCACTCGAGATGACCGCGGAGGGCGGTCGGAGCATCCGTCTCGTTCGCGAGCACGTCCGCGATCGCCGGGAGCCCGAGTCCGAGCTCGCGCAGCATCAGCACGCGCTGCAGCGTCACGAGGGCGTTCTCGTCGTAGTAGCGGTAGCCGTTGGCGCCGATGCGGCTGGGCTGCACGATGCCGAGCTGCGCGTAGTGGCGCAGTGTACGGCTGGTGATGCCGGCCAACCGGGCGACCTCCTGGATGGGCCAGTCCATCGGATGCTCCCCTCGAGTGCGGGTGCCGGCCCCGGTGGGCCGACATCACCACCATACGAATTGACGCTACGTCAATGTCAAGGCGGTCGTCGAGGCGGTCTTCGACGCTCGTAGTAACGTCGAACCATGGCACGCATCGGCGACAGCGACCTCGACGTCTTCCCGCTCTCTCTCGGCGGCAACGTGTTCGGATGGACGGCCGATCGCGACACCTCGCTGGCCATCCTCGACGCGCACGCCGCGGGCGGCGGCAACTTCATCGACACCTCCGACTCCTACATGGCGAGCGTGCCGGGCAACTCGGGCGGCGAATCGGAGACCATCATCGGCGAGTGGTTCACCAGCCGCGGCTCACGCGACGCCACCGTGATCGCCACGAAGGTGTCGCGGCATCCGCGGTTCCGGGGGCTCGCCGGCGACACCATCCGCGGCGCCGTCGACGCCTCGCTCGCCCGCCTGCAGACCGACCGCATCGACCTCTACTACGCCCACTTCGAAGACCCGGACACTCCGCTCGAAGAGACGGCCGCCGCGTTCGACGAGGTCGTGCGAGCCGGCAAGGCGCGCTACATCGGCCTGTCGAACTTCGCTCCGACGAACATCGAGGCCTACGTCGCGATCTGCGCGGCGAACGGATACGCCCGCCCCGTCGCTCTGCAGCCCCACTACAACCTCGTGCACCGCAACGATTTCGAAGACACCCTGGCACCCATCGCCGAGCGCGAGCATCTGGGCGTGGTGCCCTATTACGCTCTGGCCAGCGGCTTCCTCACCGGCAAGTACCGCTCGAAGAACGACCACGCCGAGGGCGCCCGTGCGAAGGGCGCGGCACAGTACGTCAGCACGCAGGGCCTCGCCGTCGTCGACGCGCTGGAGGAGATCGGCCGGGCGCACGATGCCTCCATCGCCACCGCGGCGCTCGCCTGGCTCCTGGCGAAACCGACCGTGGTCGCCCCCATCGCCAGCGCCTCACGGGTGGAGCAGGTCGCCGACCTGCTGGCCGTGGCCCGCGTGCAGCTCACCCCCGACGAGGTCGCGCGGCTCGACGCCGTCTCGGCCTGGACTCCGCCGGGCGGCTCGGCATGACCCCGCCGTTCGGCCGCAAGAAGGGCGACGAGCAGAGCGGCAAGAGCGACGAAGAAGCGCTGGCCTCGCGCCGCGCCTTCCTCAAGGCGGCGGCGGTCGGCGCCGCCGGAGCCGCGGCCGGTGGCCTCGCCGGAGCCTCCATCGGCGTCGGCGTCTATGCGAACGAAGTCGACCTCGACTTCGCCGCCGAGAAGAAGACCAGCGAACCCGGTTTCGAGCACCTCGTGGTGCTGATGTACGAGAACCGCTCCTTCGACAACCTGCTCGGCTGGCTCTACAAAGACGACGAGCTGGCGCCCGGGCAGAAGTTCGAGGGCCTGCACCAGGGGAACCACTCGAACCCCGTCCCGGGCACCGACGAGGTCATCAAGGCGCACGCCTACAGCGGCTCGACCGACGAGATCATGTCGAGCCCGCGCCCCGACCCCGGCGAGGAGTACTCGCACGTCAACACGCAGCTCTTCGGCAAGGTCGACCCCGAGAGCAACCGCGACCTGTACGCGAACGGCCTGCAATACCCCTACAACGCGCCCGGGCCGAACGAGTCGCCCACGATGAAGGGCTTCGTCGAGGACTACATCATCAACTACCGGCGCCTCACGAAGAACAAGAAGGAGCCGGCGCCCAAGGAGTACGAGCTGGCGATGGGCGGCTTCACGCCCGACATGCTGCCCGTGTTCACCACGCTCGCGAAGAACTTCGCGGTCTTCGACCACTGGTTCTCGGCCGTGCCCTCGCAGACCTTCTGCAACCGCTCCTTCTTCCACGCCTCCACCTCGCACGGCTTCGTCACCAACAAGGGCGACGGCGGCTACGCGAAGTGGCTCGATCCGGATGCCGACGCGCCCACGATCTTCAACCGCCTCGAGGAGGCCGGGCTCACCTGGCGGGTGTACTACGACTCCGCGCAGCTCATCTCGATGACGGGCGTGCTGCACGCCCCCGTGCTCGAGCCCTACTGGAAGACGAACTTCCGGGTGATGGAGCAGTTCTACGACGACGTGGCCACCGGCAACCTGCCCGACTACGCCTTCATCGAGCCGCGGATGATCTACAACCACAACGACATGCATCCGCCCTACGGCACGCTGCGCGAGAGCGACGAAGGCGACGAGGGCGTGGTGGTGGATGCGGCGGTGTCGGATGCGCGCGCCGGCGACGCCCTGCTGCACGCGATCTACTCCGCCATCCGCAAGAGCGACTCGGCGACCGGTTCGAACGCGATGAACACCCTGCTGTTCGTCACCTTCGACGAGCACGGTGGCACCTACGACCACGTGCCGCCGCCCTCGGCCGTTCCGCCGGTGAACGGTGACGAGGGCGAGTTCGACTTCACCTTCAACCGCCTGGGCTGCCGGGTGCCGGCGATCGCGATCTCGGCCTACACGGCGAAGAACACGATCGTCAACGAGCAGCACGACCACGGCTCGGTCATCGCCACGCTCTCGAAGCTGCACGGCCTGAAGCCGCTCACACACCGCGACGTGGCCTCACGCCCGCTCTTCGACGCGATCAACCTGAAGAATCCGCGTCCCGCTTCGGAGTGGCCCCAGACGATGCCGCAATACACGCCCCCGAACCCCGAGGTCGACTTCGACACCTCGAGCGCCGACCAGCGCGCCAAGCCGATCAGCAACCCGGCGCGCGGGCTGCTCGGTCTCGTCATCGCGAAGTACGGAGTGCCGGGCGCACCGGAGCCCGACACCTACGCCGAGGCGTACGCGGCACTGCAGGAGACGCAGAACCTCAACGGCCAGTTGTTCGGCACGCTCGACTCGATCGACGGCGGCCGCTCCCCCGACCCTGACGCCCCGAACGACTCCGACACGAAGTAGGTCTTCGGCGGGAGCGACTAGGGTGCTCGGTATGTCTTCAGCGAAGGTGTTGTTCATCGGTGGCACGGGGATCATCTCCTCGGCGGCGAGTGCGCTCGCGATCTCCCGCGGGATGGAGGTGACGCTCCTCAATCGGGGCTCGTCGCGGCGCGATCAGCCGGCGGGCGCGGAGGTGCTGACCGCCGACGTCGACGATGTCGCCGCCGTCGACGCCGCGCTCGGATCGCGCGAGTTCGACGTCGTGATCGACATGATCGCGTTCACACCCGAGCAGGTGCAGCGCGACATCGACCGCTTCGAGGGGCGCACCGGTCAGTACGTCTTCATCAGCTCGGCGTCCGCCTACCAGAAGCCGGTCAGCCGCCTGCCGATCACGGAGTCGACGCCGCTGCGCAACCCGTTCTGGCAGTACTCGCGCGACAAGATCGCGTGCGAGAACCTCCTCGTGGAGGCCTACCGCGAGCGTGAGTTCCCGGTCACCATCGTTCGCCCCTCGCACACCTACGACAAGTGGTCGCTGCCGCTGTTCGGCGGCTGGACCGCCGTCGACCGGATGCGCCGCGGCCAGGAGATCGTGGTGCACGGCGACGGCACCTCGCTCTGGACGCTGACCCACACCGACGATTTCGCTCGCGGTTTCGTGGGCCTGTTCGCGAATCCGCTCGCCTACGGCGACACCTTCCAGATCACCTCCGACTTCGTCTACACCTGGAACGAGATCGTCGGGATGGTGGCCGCCGCGGCCGGCACCACGCCGACGATCCGTTACGCGACCAGCAAGGACATCGCGGCGGCCGCCCCCGAGGTGTCAGGGCAGTTCCTGGGCGATTTCTCGCACTCCGTGGTGTTCGACAACGCGAAGATCACGGCGCTGGTGCCCGACTTCCGTGCCGTGATCCCGTTCCACGAGGCCGCTCGCGAGATCGTCGACTGGCACGACGCGAACCCGTCGCTCCAGACCATCGACCCCGCCTACGAGGCCCTCGTCGCCCGCCTGGCGGCCTGATCCGTCTCTCTTCGCGAGGTCAGGCGCCGATGAGGCGCTCGGCGAGGTAGGCCGGGAGGCGATCGAGCGAGACGCGCTCCTGCGCCATCGAGTCGCGCTCGCGCACGGTGACCGCCTTGTCCTCCAGGCTGTCGAAGTCGACCGTGATGCAGAACGGGGTGCCGATCTCGTCTTGGCGACGGTAGCGGCGGCCGATCGCACCGGCGTCGTCGAAGTCGACGTTCCAGCTCTTGCGCAGGTCGGCGGCGAGCTCCCGGGCCATCGGAGAGAGCGCCTCATTGCGCGACAGCGGCAGCACGGCGGCCTTCACCGGGGCGAGCCGCGGATCGAGCTTCAGCACGGTGCGCTTGTCAACGCCGCCCTTGGTGTTCGGCGCCTCGTCTTCGTGGAACGAGTCGACGAGGAAGGCCATCAGCGACCGGGTGAGACCGGCGGCGGGCTCGATGACATACGGCGTCCAGCGCTCGCCGGTGGTCTGGTCGAAGTAGGACAGGTCGGTTCCGGATGCCTTCGAGTGCGTGGTGAGGTCGAAGTCGGTGCGGTTGGCCACGCCTTCGAGCTCGCCGAAGGCCGATCCGGTGAAGCCGAACCGGTACTCGATGTCGACGGTGCGCTTGGAGTAGTGCGAGAGCTTCTCTTTCGGGTGCTCGAACAGGCGCAGGTTCTCGGGGTCGATGCCGAGATCGGTGTACCACTGGAAGCGCTGGTCGATCCAGTACTGGTGCCATTCTTCGTCTTCACCGGGCTTGACGAAGAACTCCATCTCCATCTGCTCGAACTCGCGGGTGCGGAAGATGAAGTTCCCGGGGGTGATCTCGTTGCGGAAGCTCTTGCCGATCTGGCCGATGCCGAACGGAGGCTTCTGGCGGCTGGAGTTCAGCACGGCGTTGAAGTCGACGAAGATGCCCTGCGCGGTCTCGGGCCTGAGGTACGCCATCCCGCTCTCGTCGTCGACCGCGCCGAGGTAGGTCTTCATGAGACCGGAGAAGTTCTTCGGCTCGGTCCACGATCCGGGCTGACCGGTGTCGGGGTCGCGGATGTCGGCGAGGCCGTTGACCGGCGGATGCCCGTGCTTCTCCTCGTACTGCTCGAGCAGGTGGTCGGCACGGTAGCGCTTGTGCGTGTGCAACGACTCGACCAGCGGGTCGGTGAAGACCTCGACGTGGCCGGAGGCCTCCCACACCTGACGGGGCAGGATGACGGCGGAGTCGAGACCCACGACGTTGTCGCGGCCCTGCACCATGAACTTCCACCACTGGCGCTTGATGTTCTCTTTCAGCTCCACGCCGAGCGGCCCGTAGTCCCACGCCGACCGGGTTCCGCCGTAGATCTCTCCCGTCGGGAAGACGAATCCCCGGCGCTTGGCCAAGGCGATGACAGAATCGAGACGGGATGCAGGCATGTAGTTGACTCCGATATCTCCGCGCGGCCGGCTGCTCGCACTGGATCAGCGACAATTCTAAGGGGGCACGATGACGACCGAGCGCGACCACGGCGCCGAGCGCGCGACGAAGCGCGACGTGGAACGCTGGCTACGCTCCAAAGGACTGCCCTATTTCCTGCCCGCCCGCGTCTGGGCCGACCGTCTCGTCGTGCGCATCGCACCGTTCCTCGTCTTCCTCCTGCTCGCCGATATCCCGCTCTCGGGGCTCATCCGATTCCACCTCGTCATCGACGAGGATTCACCCGAGCTCGACCTGCTCCTGCTCTTCGTCGTGCTCGCCCTCGCGGTTCTGGTCATGATCGCCGTTCCGATCGTCGTGGCCTCCCTCGCCGCGGGCCTCCTGCGGCGCTTCCCGTCCACGAACCTGCCGGTCACCCTCGCGCTGCTCGTCGGGTGCCTCGTCGGAACGCCTCTCGTGGCATCGCTCACCTCCTCCGGCCTCGACGTGGTCGCGGCGATCGTGGTGAACGTCGCCGCGGTCGCCCTGGCGTTCCTCCTCACCTGGGTGGGTGTCGGCGCGCTGCTCGGGAGCGCCGCCCGCACCGCGCTGCGACAGCTCGCGGCCATCGGCACACTCGCCACCCGGGCTCTGCCCATCCTCATGCTCGTCGTCGTGTTCGCCTTCTTCTCCCGGCCGCTCTGGGAGGTCACGAGCACGATGCAGCCGGTCCGACTCCTCGCGGTGGGCGTCTTCTTCGTGGTGCTGGGACTGTTGTTCGCGGTGCCCATCACCCGCACCGAGATGCGAGACCTGGCGGCGGTCTCCGGTCCACCACTCGGCCGGATCGAGCGGATGAACATCGAGGCCGGCTTCGTGCTCGCCCTCGGCTTCCAGGTGCTCATCTTCGCCGCCCTCACCTGTGTCTTCCTGCTCGTGCTCGGCGCACTCGCCTTCTCGTCGGAGGTGCTCGAAGAATGGGTGGGGCCGCGCGCGACGACGCTCACGCTCTTCGGCATCGAGGTGCCCTTCACCTGGGCCCTGCTGAAGACCGCCATCTTCCTCAGCTGTGTGTCGTCGCTGAATTTCCTGGTGTCGGTCACCACCAACCGCGGGTACCGCACCACGTTCTACGAGCCGCTCTTCCACGAGGCCCGGGAAGCGCTCCAGGTTCGCGCGGCGTATCGCACGGGCACAACCTGGGGTGACGGGGCGAGCGGCTCGGCGCACGGCGGGGCATCGGGCGCCGCTTCAGCGCTCGATGACGACGAGGAGTCCGAACTCCTCGGCATCCCCGAGCCCGGCATGGTGGAACCCGGTCGCGGGTCGGAATGACGGACTGGTTCCTGTCGATCCGCATCGTCGACGGCGCGTTCCTCTGGGGAACCTACGCGCTCGCGATCCTCGTGTTCGCGTTCCTGCTGCTGCGCCGGCCGACGCGCCGTTGGATCGTCACCGCCGCGACAGCGCTGGGTGGCGGCATCCTGCTCGCCCTGCTGGCCACCTTCATCGTGCAAGACGTGCTCGACGTGTTCAACTCGCCGATGACCGTCGCGGCGAGGCTCTGGATCGTGGCGGCCGGCGCATCCGTCGCCCTCGCCATCGCCAACCTGTGGCGCTCGCGCTGGTGGCGCAAGGTAGTGGCGGTGTTCGGCGTCGGGCTCTTCGCCTGGACGGCGACGCTCGGCATCTCAGCCGACTTCGGGGTGCTGAAGAACCTGGGCGATCTGTTCGACATCTCGATCGAGACGCCGCTCGACGTGAGCGCACTGGCACCGCACTCCACCAATCCGCCCGGTCCGCTCTCCGCGTCGTGGACCCCGCCGGCCTCGATGCCGGCGCACAGCGTCCACGGGTCGATCGAGATCCCGGCCTCCGACCCCGCGTTCTCTCCCCGCGATGCCATCGTCTATCTGCCGCCCGCCGCACAGCTGCCGGATGCGCCGGCCCTGCCGGTCGTCGTGTTCCTCAGCGGGCAGCCGGGCGCGCCCGACGTGGCCGACATCGGGGCGAGCCTCGACCGGTTCGCCGCGACCCATGACGGCCTCGCGCCGATCGTGGTCTCGGTCGACCACCTCGGCGGCAGCTCGGGCAACAACCCGCTCTGCGTCGACGGCTATCAGGGCGATGCACAGACGTATGTCAATCACGATGTGCCAGACTTCATCGCCTCGACCTTCAACGTTCTGCCGGGGCGAGAGTTCTGGACCATCGCGGGCTTCTCGAACGGCGGCGAGTGCGCCATCAAATCGGCGGCCCAGTTCCCGGCAGTCTGGGGCAACGTGATCGACATCTCGGGTGAGCTCGAACCCGATCTCGGCGGGGATTCCGAAACGCTCGAAGACGGCTTCGGTGGCGACCAGGACGCCTACGACGCGGCCAAGCCGCTCACCGTGCTGGAGGCTGGTGCCGCCGATCCTGCCATCGCGGCCCTGTATTCCGAGACCGTCGCGATCTTCGCCGACGGATCGGACGACGAGCCGTACCTCACCGCGTCGCGCACCCTGTACGCCGCGGCATCGGCGGCGGGAATGGATGCGCACCTGTTCGTCTCGCCCGGCACCGGTCACGAGTCGGCCACCATCGAGTACGGCTTCGACCACGCCTTCGCGGTGCTCTACCCACGCTGGGGCTTGTCGAAATAACCCTTTGCGCAACGTCGGCACCCGATGTTACGGTGACGCATGCATAAATCGAGCATCTCTCATGTCCGCCAACGGGCACTCCTCAGCGCGGTCGCCGCAGCCGGAGCGCTCACACTGGTCGCCGCACCGCTCGCCGCGAGCGCCGACCCCTCCTCCACCGTGATCCCTCATGACTCGACGGCCGGCATCGGCGCCGCTCCGGCGGGCATCGCCATCGATCAGAGCCTCGACCGCGCCTTCGTCACGAACTCGGGCGACGGCACCGTGTCGGTGATCGACACGGAGGCGAACACCGTGGTCGGTGTCATCCCGCACGACCTCGTGAACGGCATCGGCGACGGCCCCGCCGGCATCGCCATCGACCAGAAGAAGCACCGCGCCTATGTGGCGAACAAAGACAGCAACACGGTCTCGGTGATCGACACGTCGACAGCCACTGTGATCTCGGTGATCGCCTACAACCCGCACTCCGGCATCGGGCACGAGCCGCTCGGCGTCGCCGTCGACGAAGCGCGGAATCGCGCCTATGTCACGGAATACAGCGACGGGCAGGTGGCGGTCGTGGACACGACCACTGACAGCGTGATCACGATCATCACGTTCGACCTCGTACGCGGCATAGGCCGCGGGCCCGCCGGTGTCGCTGTCGACGGCGCCCTCAACCGGGCGTTCGTAGCCAACTCTGGCGACGACACGGTCTCGGTCGTCGACACCAGGGTGTTCAAAGTCACGCGCGTCTTGAACGACCTGAGTTCCGCGGTGGGCCACGGTCCGCGAGGCGTCGCGGTCGACACGAAGAAGCACCACGTCTTCGTCACCAACGCCGGAGACGACACGGTGACGGTCATCGATACCGGCACCCTCGCCGCCGATCGACTGCTGGGCTCGGCGTACGGCATCGGCGACGCACCTTCGGCGGTCGCCGTCGACGAGGCGCGCCGACGCGTCTACGTTGCGAACTCGGGCGACGACACGGTGACGGTGCTCAACGCCGACGACTACACCCGCGTGGCCGTGCTGGGCGCCGGCCAGGGCATCGGTGCCGGTCCGTCCGCGGTCGCGGTCGAGCAGGGCAGCGGCGACTCCTTCGTGGCGAACACGGCCGACGGCACGGTGACCGCGCTGAGCGGCGTGGGCACGATGTCGCCCGCCATCACGACCACCGCCCTTCCCGATGCCTACCAGGGGTCGGCCTACTCGGCCGCCATCCACACCGTCGGCATCGCGAGCCCCACCTTCGAGATCACGGCGCCGAAGGGCGAGTCGCTGCCCACCGGGCTCTCGATCGATCCGGCGACAGGCATCCTCCAGGGCACGATCACGGCCGCGCCGGGCACGTACCACGTCACGATCGTCGCGAGCCAGACGGGCATCCATCTCGCCACGGCCACGCTGACCCTGATCGTGCGAGATCCCGAGTTGTGACATCCACGTCCGGCCGGCGTGACCGATCCGTCGCGGTCACGCCGGCCGAACCGTTTCGAGCGATCGAGCGACTAGTAGCTCAGGCCCGACGCCGCCAGACCGGCGACCGTACTCACGATGCCGATCACCACGGTGAGCACGAAGAAGACCGCACCGACGACGACGCCGATCAGGGCGGGCATGTTCTTGTAACCAGCCTTCTTCGACTGCGTGTAGGCGATGACACTGATCACCAACCCGATCAGGTTGGCCAGGATCGCGACGACGAGGCCGACGATGCCGAGCATCTTGCCCGGGTAATCGGTTCCGGTGGGCGGGGTGCGCAAAGCGGACTGTGACACAGATATCTCCTCGAGTTCTTCGCGAGCGGACGTCGCGTGGAGATATTCTCACATATTCTGAGCAATGCTCACCACATGGGTCAGGAGGCCTTGGTCGCCTTCTTGGGCACCGGCTTCTTCGCGGCCGTCGTCTTGGCCGGAGCCTTCTTCGTCGATTCCGGATCGCTCGACGACGTTCCCGCACGGCTCTTGTCGACCGAGCGTCGCAGCGCCTCCATGAGGTCGAGCACCTCTCCGCCCTCGTCGCCCGAGCCGGGCTCGCGCCCGAAGGTCTCATCCGTGTCGACCGAGTCGCCCTTGGCGAGCTTCGCGTCGATCAGGGTGCGCAGCTGCTCCTGGTAATCGTCGGTGAACTTCTCGGGTGCGAAGTCGGTGGCGAACTGGTCGACCAGCGACATCGCCATGTCGAGCTCCTGCGAGGAGACCCGGGTGGGTTCGTCGAGAGCGGGGAACGCGGCCTCGCGCACCTCGTCATCCCAGAGCAGCGACTGCAGCACGAGCACGTCACCGCGCACCCGCAGGGCACCGAGCCGCGTCTTCTGTCGCAGGGCGAAGTGCACGATCGCCGTGCGATCCGTGGTCTCGAGCGTCTTGCGCAGCAGCGCGTAGGCTTTCGGCGACTTCGAGTCGGGTTCGAGGTAGTAGCTCTTGTCGAGCATGATCGGATCGATCTGGTCGCTCGGCACGAACTCCACCACCTCGATCTCGCGGCTGCGTTCCTCGGGCAGGGAGGCGAGGTCGTCTTTGGTGAGGATGACGGTGCGCTCGCCGTCGTCATAGGCGCGCGCGATGTCCTGGTAGTCGATGATCTTGCCGTCGATCTCGCAACGACGCTGGTAGCGGATGCGGCCGCCGTCCTTCTCGTGCACCTGGTGCAGCGAGATGTCGTGGTCTTCGGTCGCGCTGTACACCTTCACCGGCACGTTGACGAGGCCGAAGGTGATGGCGCCTTTCCAGATCGATCGCATACCCAATTAGACCCCGCACCGGCCCTTCTTGGGTAGAGGATGGAGCATGGCCGCCTCCCGGACCTCCGCAGCGAGTGAGCAGACCGTGACCGTCGGCGGGCACCGCCTGCGCATCACGAACCTCGAGAAGGTGCTCTACCCCGAGACCGGAACGACGAAGGCGGATGTCTTCCGCTACTACGCCGAGATCGCTCCATTCCTCATTCCGCATGCGCGCAACCGGCCGGCCACGCGCAAACGCTGGGTGCATGGCGTGGGCACGGCGGAGCATCCGGGTCAGGTCTTCTTCCAGAAGAACCTCGACGAGGGCACGCCCGACTGGGTGCGCCGTGTCACCATCCAGCACTCCGACCACACGAACGACTACCCGCTCGTCAACAACGCCGCCACGCTGGCCTGGCTCGCCCAGATCGCCGCGCTCGAGATCCACGTGCCGCAGTGGCGGGTGGATGCGCACGGCCGGCGGAAGAACCCCGACCGCTTCGTCATCGACCTCGACCCTGGTGAGGGCACGGGTCTGCCCGAATGCGTCGAGGTCGCGAAGCTCGCGCGGGTCATCCTGCGCGGCATGGGGCTGGAACCGGTTCCGGTCACGAGCGGGAGCAAGGGCATCCACCTCTATGCCGCGCTCGACGGCAAGCAGACCTCCGACCAGGTCTCCGCCGTGGCGCACGAGCTGGCCCGAGCGCTCGAGGCCGATCATCCGGATCTCGTGGTCAGCGACATGAAGAAGACCTTGCGCGTAGGCAAGGTGCTCGTCGACTGGAGCCAGAACAACGCCAACAAGACCACGGTGTGCCCGTATTCACTGCGCGGGCGATTCCGGCCGACCGTGGCCGTGCCGCGCACCTGGCGGGAACTCGCGAGTCGCGACCTGCGGCAGCTGGAGCTCGACGAGGTGCTCGAGCGGATGAAGCGGCGGGAGGATCCTCTCACCGAGAGCGCCGAGGCTCCCGGCGCCCTCGATGCGCCCGGCGGAGTGTGGCATTCGAATCGCGCACCCGACGATCAGGCGGAAGCGCATCCAGAACCTCCTGCACGCGCCGCAGCCACGGGCGGTTCTGACCGCCTCTCCACCTACCGCTCCAAGCGCGACCAGGCCAAGACGCCAGAGCCGGTGCCGCAGGCGGCGCCGGCGCCCTCCGACGGACGGTCGTTCGTCATCCAGGAGCACCATGCCCGCGCGCTGCACTGGGATTTCCGGCTCGAGCACGACGGCGTGCTCGTCTCCTGGGCGCTGCCGAAGGGCGTACCCGACGATCCGAAGGTCAACCACCTCGCCGTGCAGACCGAGGACCACCCGATGGAGTACGGCACCTTCGAAGGGTCTATACCCGCTGGGGAATATGGTGCGGGCACCGTGTTGATCTGGGACTTCGGTGAATACGAGCTCGAGAAGTGGCGCGACGGCGAGGAGATCATCGTCACTCTGCACGGCCAGCCCTCGGGTGGTCTCGGCGACCCGCGCAAGGTCGTGCTGATCCACACCGGATCGGGTGGGAACGGTAAGAACTGGCTGATCCACAAGATGATGGAGAAGGAGGCGGGCGGGCCGGATGCGCCGAAGGCCAAGCGCGCGGCAAAGGCGGCACCGACGAAATCAACCGCGAAATCCGCGAAGCCGGCCGAGGCGGGGCACGGCTTGTCGCTCGCGGCCCGATCCGGCAAGCTCTCCCCGATGCTCGCCACTCTCGGCACGGAGGCCGACATCGACGACGAGGCGGAGTGGGCGTTCGAGATGAAATGGGACGGCATCCGCGCCCTCGTCATCATCGACGACGGCGCGGTCACCCTCCGCACCCGCAACGGCAACGACGTCACGGCCGGCTATCCCGAATTGACGGATGCCCTCTCCCGTATCTTCGCGGGCCGTTCACTCGTGCTCGACGGCGAGATCGTGGCGCTCGATCATCGAGGCCGCCCCAGCTTCGGCCGCCTGCAGCAGCGCATGGGCCTCAGCAAGCCGCGCGACGTGGAAGCCGCGGCGGCGAAGGTCAAGGTCGACCTGATGCTCTTCGACATCCTCGAACTCGACGGGGCATCACTGGTGAAGAAGGAGTACACCGAACGCCGGGCCATCCTCGCCGACACCGCTCCGGAGAGCGACGGTCCGGTCCACCTGCCGCCCGCCTTCGAAGGCGACCTCGCCCACGCCATGGACTCCAGCCGCCAGCTCGGCCTCGAGGGTGTCATGGCCAAACGCCGCGACGGCGCCTACGCCGTGGGACGGCGATCCCGCACCTGGATCAAGCTGAAACACCACCTGGCGCAGGAGGTCGTGATCGGCGGCTGGCGCCCGGGCAAGGGTCGCCGTGCCGCCCAGGTCGGGTCGTTGCTGATGGGCGTTCCGGATGATTCGGGGGTGCTCCACTACGTCGGTCGCGTCGGCACGGGTTTCAGCGACAGCGACCTGGATGCCGTGACGGCCAAGCTCGCGAAGCTCGCCCGCAAGACCTCACCTTTCGACGACGTGCCCTCCCTCGACGCGCGCGACGCCCACTGGGTGACGCCGAAACTGGTGGGCGAGGTCGAGTTCGCGGAGTGGACGGGCAGCGGCCAGCCCGGCGCCGAGCGCCTCCGCCAGCCCTCCTGGCGCGGCTGGCGCCCCGACAAGTCCCCGGCCGACGTCCGCCGGGAGTAGCTGCAGGCCAGGCTGCACGAATGTGCGGGCCCCTAGCCCACCGCGCACCCGAGTGGTACCGTCACGAACACGAGCCACGGCGACGAAATCGAGGAGGATCTCATGACCGAGAAGAACGAACGACGCGGCGAACGCGACGGCGAATACACCGACACGGAGGCTGAGGACGTCAACGTTCCCGAGCCCGAATCCGGCGAATACACCGACAGCGAGATCCCAGGAGACGAGTGACCGTCGAGCGGGTTCGCAGCAGCTGACGCGACAAGGAGAAGGGACGAGAGATCGTCCCTTCTCCGTTTCTCAGCGTCGATCTGCGACCAGGATGAGAACGGCCGTTCATCCTGATACGTTAGTGAGATGTTGTCATCTTCCTGGAACCGCCCGGTGCTGAGTCTTACGGCAGTGATCGCCGCAGCCGCACTGGTCGCAATCGCTGCCCCCGACGCGGCGTCGGCGTCGACATTTGTCACGGGGTCTATTCCGATCCTTTCCTCCGGAGGCTTCAATCCTCGCCTGGCCGGTATGGCCGTCGACCCCAATGCCGATCAGGCCTATGTCGCGGACTCGTTCGATGGCTCAGTCGTCGTGATCGACACCGGTTCGAATCGAGTGGTCGGCACGATCATGAACGGGCCGACGAGTATCGGCAACGACCCTCGGGCAATCGCGTTCGATGCGCCGAGGCACCAGGCGTACGTGACGAACAACCAGTCCGACTCCGTGTCGGTGATCGATACGACGACCAACACCGTGAAGAAGGTCATCAAGAGCGGAATCGGAATCGGCCCGAACTCGGTGGACACGGACCCGGGGCTGGCTCGTGCCTATGTCGGGAATCTCGCTGACGGAACGGTCTCCGTCATCGACATGACGACGAACGTCGTGGCGAAAATCATCCCGCACGATTCTGCGCACGGGATCGGCAGCTGGGTCAGCGATGTCGCGGTGGATGCCACCCTGCATCGGGCCTATGCCGTCAACCAGAACGACGGCTCGGTGTCCGTCATCGACACCACCAGCGATTCCGTCATCGCCGTCATTCCGCACGGCCCGATGAACGGAATCGGCAACAAGCCGAGCCAGGTCGCCGTTGACCAGTTCGCCCACAGGGCATTCATCACGAACTACGGCGACGGCACGGTGTCAGTCATCGACACCAACGACAATTCTGTGATCAAGGTCATACCGAAGGGACCTATGGACGGAATCGGAGACAAGCCGATCGCAGCCGTGGTCGATCCTGCCGGTCAACAGGTCTACGTCGCGACGGACGCCCAGATCACCGTGATCGACAGCCGGACGCTGACCGTCACTCGCGTCGTCCCGAACTCGGGCGCATCCTCCTATGGCTCGAGCATCTTCTCCATGGCGATCGACCAAAGCCACCGCCAAGCTTTCATCCCCGCCTTCGACTCGAGCAAGGTGACCATCGTCGACCTGGACAGCACGGCTTCCCTCTCGCGGCGCGGCGGCACCGACCGGTTCGACGTGTCGGCCGGCATCTCGGCAGTCGAGTTCGATCCGGGAGTCGACGTGGCCTATGTCGCGTCCGGCGGGGCTTTCGCGGACGCCCTGTCCGGATCCGCCGCAGCTGGATTCCACGGTGGGCCTGTCCTGCTCACCGCGACCGACAGCATTCCCACGGCCATCGGCGCGGAGCTCGCCCGTCTGAGACCCAAGAGGATCGCGGTGCTCGGCGGAACGGCGTCGATCAGCGACGCGGTTCTGCGAGCGCTCTCCCGATATGCGCCCATCGTCGATCGACTCGCGGGCGCCGACCGATACGCGGTCTCCGCCAACATCTCCCGCGATACCTTCAGTCCCGGCGTTCCCGTCGCCTACCTCGCCTCTGGCGCCGTGTTCCCCGATGCCCTCTCCGCATCTGCGATCGCGGCTCGAAGTGGTGGCCCCGTGCTGCTCACCACCAAAGACGACCTGCCACATGTGATCGTCGACGAGTTGGCACGTCTGAAACCTGTCAAGGTCGTCATTCTCGGAGGAACGAATACTGTGAGCGCCGGAGTGGAGGCGAAGCTGAAGGCGATCGCCCCAACGACTCGAATCGCGGGACGCGACCGGTTCGAGGTCTCCGCGAACGCCTCCGCCGATAACTTCGCTCCGAGCAGTCGCGTCGCGTACGTAGCCTCCGGCGTGGTGTTCCCCGACGCCCTCTCCGGTTCGCCGGCCGCTGCCGCAAACGGCGCTCCCGTCCTTCTTGTGACGAACGACGCGATTCCCGATGCAGTGGCTCGCGAACTCCAGCGCCTGAACCCTCTGCAGATCGTCGTCCTGGGCGGACCCGACACCGTGAGCGACACGGTCTATGAACTGTTGCGGTCCTCTCTTCGATGACTCCCCCGAACGCCCGGAAGGGGGGTGGGAATAAACCGCCCCTCTTTCAACTTGACAGTGCCCCCCGCGGGAGTAGTGTCATCACTCGTGGTTAATGAAACCCGCTCAGCGAAACGCTGGTTGATCGGCGATCCGCTCCCCAGCGACAAGCTCGAAGGCCAGCTCCTCCCGAAGCGCCTCGCCCTCCCCATTTTCGCGAGCGACCCGCTCTCCTCCGTGGCGTACGCGCCACAGGAACTGCTCATGATCCTCCTCATCGGAGGACTTTCCTTCTTGACCTTCGCGCCCTGGGTGGCGGCGGCGGTCGTGCTCCTGCTCGTCGTGGTCGTGGCCTCCTACCGCCAGCTCGTGAAGGCCTATCCATCAGGTGGCGGCGACTACGAGGTCGCCCACAAGAACTTGGGCGAGAAGGCCGGCCTCGTCGTGGCATCCGCCCTCCTCGTCGACTACGTGCTCACGGTCGCCGTGTCGGTCGCCTCCGGGGTCGACAACATCATCTCGGCGATCCCGCAGCTGAACCCCTATCGGGTCGAGATCGCGGTCGGGTTCGTGATCCTCCTGATGGCCGTGAACCTCCGCGGCGTGCGCGAGTCGAGCAAGGCCTTCGCCATCCCCACCTATGTCTTCGTCGGCAGCGTCGCCGTGATGATCGTGATCGGTCTCGCCCGCACCGCGTTCGGCGACGCCCCCATCGCCGAGTCGGCCGATTTCGGTGTGAAGGCCGAGCAACTCACGCAAGCCGCGATGATCCTGCTGCTGCTGCGCGCCTTCTCGAGCGGATGTTCCGCCCTCACCGGCGTCGAGGCCATCTCGAACGGCGTACCCGCCTTCCGCACCCCCAAGATCAAGAACGCGCAGCGCACCCTGGTGCTCATGGGCAGCATCGCCATCTGCCTCTTCGCCGGCCTCACCGCGCTGGCCCTCATCTCGAACGTGCACTACGCCGAGGACGCCTGTCACCTGATCGGGTTCACGGATTGCGCCACCACACCGCAACGCAGCCTCATGGCGCAGGTGGCGGCATCCGTCTTCGGCAACAACAGCATCATGTTCTTCGTGATCCAGGCGGCCACCGCGGCCGTGCTGCTGCTCGCGGCGAACACGGCCTTCAACGGGTTCCCGCTGCTCGGCTCGGTGCTCGCGAAAGACTCCTACGCCCCCAAGGCCATGCTCACCCGCGGCGACCGCCTGGTGTTCTCGAACGGGATGATCGTGCTGGCCCTCGCGGCCACGGCCATCCTCATCGTCTACCAGGCCAACCTGACCCAGCTCATCCAGCTCTACATCATCGGCGTGTTCGTCTCGTTCACCCTCGGGCAGACAGGCATGGTGAAGCACTGGATCGGCGTGCTGCGCGGAGGTACGCCCGATCGCGGCGCCGTCATCCGCTCGCTCGCCATCAACGCGGTGGGTGCGGTGTTCACGGCGATCGTGCTGATCGTGGTCACCATCACCAAGTTCACCCACGGCGCGTGGCTCGTTTTCGCCATCATGCCGGTGCTCTTCCTGCTCATGATGGGCGTCAACCGCTACTACCGCGACGTCAACAAAGAGGTCGAAGTCGACCCGACCACCACCTTCGGGGCCACCGGCGACCACGCGATCGTGCTGGTGGGGCGGATGCAGAAACCCGTGCTGAAAGCGCTCGACTACGCCATCGCCGCGCGGCACGACTCGATCGAGGCCGTGCATCTCTCGATCGACGACGAGCAGACCGAACAACTCGAAGCGGACTGGCAGGCGATGAACATCGAGGTGCCGCTCAACATCATCGAGTCGCCGTATCGCGACGTGGCCGAGCCGCTCTGCCAATACATCCTGAAGCACCGGGCCGAGCACGGCTCGGAGGTCGTGACCGTCTACACGCCCATCTACATCGTGGGGCACTGGTGGGAGACGATCCTGCACAACCACAAGGCGCGGCGCATCCGCAAGAAGCTGATGCTCGTGCACGGCGTGACGCTGGCACTCGTGCCGTGGTTGCTCGATTCCTCCGAATTGCTCTACGGAAAACGCTCACGACCGCTGCCCGGTCAGGAGCGGCGCGGCGAACCGATGCGCCCCGTGGTTCGCAAGCCGCACTCGGCAGCCGCTGCGGCACGTAAACGCGCTCGGGGCTGAAAGCCGAGTGACCCCTGCATGCTAAACTGACCCAAGTTTTCGTAGTTATTCGTCTCATCCGGGTGACGTATGTCCCCGGCCCGATTCGTGAGGGGGTCTCGCATGGGGCGTGGCCGTCAAAAGGCAAAGCACACGAAGGTCGCGCGCGAGCTGAAGTACTTCAGCCCTGACACGAACTATTCGGCGCTGGAGCGCGAACTCACGGCGAAGGCCGATGAGCCCGACTATTCGAAGTGGATCGATGACGACGACGACTCCGACGACAGTTTCGAGCCGAAAGACGAGCAGAAGCGCGCCTGATCTCGGCGTTTCCTGACGTTTTCGCGCATCGGCATCCGGGGGTAGCGCCGCGTCCGGCGGCAGCATGGAGGATGTCAGCGCGCTGAGCGATGCGGTGCGGTGTGGATCACGATGAACTGCGCCGCGATGAAATCGCTCAGCCAGATGGAATCGTTGCCCAGCCAGAACTGGCTGCCCGAATCGAGCGCACGCACGGTGTCGACCTCGAGAACGATCGGCTCCGGAGCCTTCCGGCGCCCCACGAGTATCGCCGTGTCCAGATCGGCCGCGAGGTGCACGTTCTGGCGCGCCATCGGCCGGAGACCGTCGAGGCGGATGGCGGCCCAGGCATCCGGAGACGTGCCATGGAAGAGCACGGCGGGCGGACGGGCTTCGGTGTGCTGGATCGCGGTCGCCACCGAGTGCCCGTAGAACGCCCGGATGCGTCCGTCACGCAACTCGTGGCGCCGCTTGGCTGACGTCTCGATCATCAGCTGCACGTCGGCCGCGTCGATGTCCGACCACTCCACACCCTGCCGTCGAAGGGCGTCGACCAGGTCGGACACCGGCACCCAGCCCTCGGCGTCCAGCTCGAGACCATACTGCTCCGGGGCGTGCCGTAGGGCATGCGAGACGGCTCGACTGATGGTCTCGGACTTCACGGCGACCTCCGGGAGGCTCAGGACTTCGGGTCGTCGTTCGACTGCTGGGGCGACTCCGCCGGCGCTTCATCCGATTCCGGGGCAGCTGCCGCGGCGGGTGGCGGCGCATCCGTGATCTGCACGAATTCGGCCACCTCGATCGGCCCAGGCTCGTCGTGCTCTTCGACGCGCTCAGCCACGACGGTGCGGGCACGCTTGCGGCTCGCGCGGTCTAGCGCGATGGCGACGAGGGCGCCGATCGCCACGAAGAGCGCCACCACGAACAGGCCGACGAAGCCGAACACCTGCAGACGATTGAAATCCTCGCGCTCGGGGAACGCGAAGGTCAGCACGATGGTGACGAGCAGCCCGATGGCGAAACCGACAGCCATGAACCGGTAGTAGCGCGGAGCGCGACGCACCGACACCGAATCGATCGACTCGGTCGAGCGCACGGATTCGCTGCGCTGCGGCTCGGCGGGGGGCAGGTCGGTATGATCACTCACCCCTCCATTGTCCCGCATCCACCTGACCCTGTGCTGCGACGGCCATCGAATTCGTACAAGAATGGCCTATTATTTGTACATGTCCGTTCCACCCATCACCCTGAGCGTCAGCGAGGCCCGAAAGAACCTCTCGGCCATGGTCGACCACGCTCATTCGCAGCACGCACCCGTCTACCTCGAACGTCACGGGCGCCGGGTGGCGGCCATCGTCGACGCCGACGACCTGGATGCCCTGCTCGCCCTGGCTGAGGACATGGAAGACATCAGAGCGGCCGAGGCGGCGCGCGCGGAGCTTCGGCGGTCACCGGACGGCGCCATTCCGTGGGACGAGGTCAAACGCGATCTCGGCCTCGGATGAGCTACCGCGTCATCCTGGCTCCTTCCGTCGTCAAAGAACTCCGCAAGCTCGACCCGCCGGCACGCCGACGGCTTCAGGCCGCCATCGAATTGCTCGCCGAGGAGCCTCGACCACCGGCCTCCACGCAGTTGGTGGGCGGCAGCGGCGAGTGGCGCGTGCGGACCGGCGATTACCGCATCATCTACGAGATCGACGACGGGGAACTGCGGGTGCTGGTGCTGCGCGCCGGGCATCGGAGGGAGGTCTACCGGGGGCGGTGACCGGGGCGTCAGCGGCGGAAGCCGGCGAGGGGGACGTAGCCGGTGAGGTCGGCCCGCTGACCCGACGCGTGGATGCGCGCGGCCGCTATGCCGTCGGGCCACGTCAGCACGCCGGTGGCGAGTTCGAGCCAGGTGCGGGCATCCATCTCCACCACGTTCGGCGGCGTTCCGCGGGTGTGACCCGGGCCCTCGATGCATTGCACGGCGCCGAACGGCGGCACGCGCACCTCCACCGAGTTGCCGGATGCGCGCTCGGCGAGCACCTGGAGCAGGTAGCGCACCGCGGTCGCCCGCATCTCGCGCGAGGCGGTGTCGAAGCCCGTCGCGGCGATGGCGTCCACGGCAGCGGAACCGTCGGAGTCGCTGATCTTCGCCTTGCCCATGCCTCCACGCTACCGCCGGCCGAGGCGCCGTCGGGGTCAGAACTCCCAGGTGAACGCCACGAACGGCTCGCTCGAATCCGACCCGGTCGACCGGTAGGTCGCCTGCGCCGCGACATTGTCGGGCTCGGTGCCCACCCACATCCCACTGCACCCCTGCTCGCGAGCCAGGTCGACGAGCGCCCGCACCAGGGCGGCCCCGATGCCCCGCCGCTGCGCGAGCTCGTCGACACCGAGCTCGTTGAGGAACATCTCCGTGCCCTTGTCGGGATGCGTGAGCTCGGCCGCCGAGATCATGCCCACCGGATACATCGGGTCGGCCACCTCGTCGTCGTAGGCGAAGAGCAGATGGTGGGTGGGGCTCGCCAGGAAGCGCTCGGTCGCGGCCGGATCGATCGCCTCGTCGAAGAGGTGCGCCCCGCGCAGCACGGTCGCGGCATCCGTCACCCGCTCGATCCGGAGGGTCATGGCCCCACGGTACTGCCGGGTGCACGCCCTAGGCTAGGAGGGTGAAAATCCTGGTCCTCGGCTCGGGCGCGCGCGAGCACGCCATCATCACCGCACTGCTCCGCGAAGACGCGGGTCACGAGATCGTCGCCGCCCCGGGCAACGCCGGCATCGCGGCCGACGTGCCGACCGCGCAGCTCGATGCGAACGATCCGCAGGCGGTCGCGAACTACGCGATCTCCGAAGACGTGCAGTTCGTGGTGATCGGCCCCGAGGCGCCGCTCGTGGCGGGCGTCGCCGACGCCCTGCGCACCCGCGGCATCCCGGTGTTCGGCCCGGGCAAGGAGGCCGCAGCACTCGAGGGCAGCAAGACCTTCGCGAAGCGGATCATGGATGCCGCGGGCGTGCCCACCGGGCGCGCCCTGAACGCCTCCACCCTCGCCGAGGCCGAAGCGGCCCTGGTGGAGTACGGCACCCCCTACGTGGTGAAGGCCGACGGCCTGGCTGCCGGCAAGGGGGTGCTCGTCACCTCGGACCTCGCCGAGGCCACCGCCCACGCGGCGCACTGGCTGGAGCACGGCGAGGTGCTGATCGAGGAGTTCCTCGACGGCGAGGAGGTCTCGCTCTTCCTGCTCAGCGACGGTCACTCCGTCGCCCCGCTCTCCCCCGCCCAGGACTACAAGCGCCTGCTCGACGGCGATCAGGGCCCGAACACCGGCGGCATGGGCGCTTACTCGCCGTTGCCGTGGCTCGCCGACCGCTTCGGCAGTGAGAAGGTCTTCGTCGACGAGGTGATCGACACCATCGCCCTCCCCACCGTGCGCCGTCTCGCCGCCGAGGGCACACCGTTCATCGGACTCCTCTACTGCGGGCTCATCCTCACCTCCAAGGGCATCCGCGTCATCGAGTTCAACGCCCGTTTCGGCGACCCGGAGACGCAGGTCGTGCTGCCTCGGCTCGTGACACCGCTGAGCGGCCTGCTGTTCGCCGCCGCCACCGGCACCCTCGGCGACCACGAGCGCCCCCGGTTCAGCGACGAGGTCGCGGTCACCGTGGTGCTCGCGAGCGAGAACTACCCCGGATCGCCCGTCACCGGCCGCATCATCACGGGCCTCGACGCCTTCGGCCCGAACGGTGGCGGCACCGGCGTCGACGGTGTCAGCGTGATGCACGCGGCCACCGATCGCGACGGCGACGTGCTCCGCGCTACCGGCGGTCGCGTGCTCAGCGTCGTGGCCACGGGTCCCGACTTCGGAGTCGCGCGCGACCGTGCCTACGGAGTGCTCGAGGGCATCCATCTCGAGGGGTCACAGCACCGCAGCGACATCGCGGCCAAGGTGACCCCCGGCGTCTCCGACGCCTCGACCGGAGCGGAGGTCGGCGCATGAGCGCGCCCACCGCATCCGTCGCCGTGCCGGGCTGGCACCACGTCTACAGCGGCAAGGTGCGCGATCTCTACGTTCCGGATGACACGGCTCCGGATGCCCGCCCCGCCGCCCTGCTCGTCGTCGCCAGCGACCGCGTGAGCGCCTTCGACCATGTGCTCGAGCCGGGCATCCACGGCAAGGGCGAACTGCTCACGACGCTCAGCCGCTGGTGGTTCCACCAGCTGTCCGGAGTGCCGAACCACCTGATCACCGACACGGATGCGCTCCCTCCCGTTCCCGAGGAGCTCGCCGGCCGGTCGATGGTGGTGCGCTCGCTCGACATGTTCCCGATCGAGTGCGTCGTGCGCGGCTACCTCTCGGGCAGCGGGTGGAAGGAGTACCAGGCCACGCAGAGCGTGTGCGGCATCGCGCTGCCGGCGGGGCTGCGCGACGGCGACCGCCTGCCCAAGCCGATCTACACCCCGGCCTACAAGGCGCCCCTCGGCGAGCACGACGAGAACATCAGCTTCGAACGCACCGTCGAGCTCGTGGGCCTCGAGGATGCGACGGCACTGCGCGACCTGTCGCTCGCCGTCTACGGGCGTGCGGCCACCATCGCCGAGGCGCGGGGAGTCATCCTGGCCGACACGAAGTTCGAGTTCGGTCGCGACCCGTCGACGGGCGAGATCACGCTGGCCGACGAGGTGCTGACGAGCGATTCGAGCCGCTACTGGGATGCCTCGGCCTATGATTCGGGAGAGCGCACCGCGAGCTTCGACAAGCAGATCGTGCGCAACTGGCTCGCAGCGAACTGGGATCAGACGGGCACACCGCCGACGCTGCCGCACGAGATCGTGGAGCAGACCGTGCTGCGCTACCGCGAATTGCTCGAACGGCTCACGGGCACGCATCCGCTCTGACCCGCGGTAGCGCGGACCCGGCCCGATGTCGGTGGCCCGGCGTATCGTCGCCCGCATGAACGTCATACTCATCGCAGGTTTCTGGCTCCGGGGCGACTCGTGGAGCGAGGTGGTGCCCGTTCTCGAGCAGGCCGGCCTCACCGCGCACACGCCCACGCTCGCCGGTCTGGAGTCGGTCGACGACGACCGGTCGCAGGTCACGCTCGCCTCGCAGATCGCCGAGGTCGTGGCCCTGGTCGACTCACTGGAGGGCGACGGCAAGGTCGTGCTCGTGGGGCACTCGGGCGGCGGCGCGATCATCCACGGCGTGGTCGATGCGCGTCCCGACCGCATCGAACGGGCCGTCTACGTCGACAGCGGCCCCACCCCCGAAGGCGTCGCCATCAACGAGGGCCTGGAGGCGACCGGGGCGGATGCACCATTGCCCCCGTGGGAAGACTTCGACGAGACCGACCTCCGCGACCTCACCGACGAGCAGCTCGCCTGGTTCCGCGAGATCGCGGTGCCCGAGCCCGCTCGTGTGGCACACGATCCGCAGCACCTCGCGAACCCCGCGCGCAACGAGGTGCCGATCACGCTGATCAGCTCGACCTTCAGCCGTGCTGAGATCGAGGAGGCGATCGCCGCCGGCGTGCCCTACTTCACCGAGGTGCCGTTGATGGCGCGAGCCACCATCGTCGAGCTGCCGACGGGCCACTGGCCCCAGTTCACGAAGCCGCGCGAGCTCGGCCGGCTGATCGTGCAGGCAGTGGGCACCTAGAGTTCCCTACCGTCCGTTCCGCGCTCAACCGATCGCCGTGGCGACCACCCGCGCCATCGGCTTCCGGATCATGTGATCGCTCACGTTCACGACGTGGCTGGTGACGTTGCGCATCTTCTCGATGATGGCGAGGTTCTCCGGCACGAGGAATTCGTCGAGCCGCCCGTAGACCACCTCGACCGGCACATCCACGCGGGCCAGGTCGCTGATCACCGTCTGAGACTCGATGCAGTGCTCGAGCGACTTCACGAAGGGATCCCAGTTCTGCTCGGTGATCTCCATCACGTGCTCCACGGGCAGCAGCTTCGACACGATCGCGGCGTGCGCGATGGTGAAGTCCTTGTTCTCGCGGAAGTACTGATACGCCTGCAGATAGCCCCGCATCCGCAGTCGCACGCGCGGATCGCCGATCTCCGAGGGCGAGAGGTACACCGGTGGGCTCACGAGCACGAGCTTGTCGACGTGCGATTCGTGGGTGGCGGCGTAGCGGCTGGCGATCAGGCACCCGAGCGAGTGGCCCACCAGCGTGAAGGGCGCCTCCAGATGCAGCGAGCGGATGGTGTGCGCGATCGCGGCGACGTGCTCCTCGAGGGTGTACTCGGCGTGCTCGGGCTGAGGAGAGCCGCCGAAGCCGAGGAGATCGATCGCGACGACCCGGTACTCCTCCTCGATCAGCGGCGTCACGAAGAAGAACGTGGCCGACGACGAGGCGATGCCGTGGATCATCACCACCACGGGTCGAGGATCGTGCCCCTCGCGCCGGTTGTCGGATGCGATGTGCAGCAGCGGCGCCCGGGGGTCGCGCAGACCCTCCACCAGGTCATGAATCCTCGACATCACCCCACTCTGCCGGGTGGCGGCCATGAAGGCGAGGGGGCGCGCTACCTAATGCTCGTTGTAGGTGCCCTCGACCAGGATCTCGGAGACCTCGTTGAAGCGATACTTCGCCGTGGCGGGGCCGTCGGTGCCGTCGGACTGCGAGACCAGCAGGTAGACCAACTGGCCCTCGCTGTAGGGCAGCACGAGTTCTTCGGGGGCGCCGTCTTCGAGCGGGATGGTCTGGTCGTCGAGCGGACCTCCGGAGAGGTGCGCGAGTGCTGGTGTGGTCATCCCCCCAGGCTACCCGGTGGGCGGCGACACGGCGATGTCGTCGACGGCTGCGCCACGATGTCGGAGGTATCGGGCAGGATGGCGGCAGGAGGCAGTCGATGACGGAAGCACGAGGATCGTTCGCGATCGAACCGCGAGGAGCGTTCTCGCTCGAGTCGTGCATCCGCTTTCTCGAAGGGTTCACGCCCGCGGGCTACGCGGCGGATTCGCCCGGCACGCTCGACTTCGCGTTCGCCGTCGAAGGGTCCTGGCGGGTGGTCGGCCTGCGCGTCGAACAGGTGGGCACGGAGGTGCGGGGCCGCGTCTTCGCCGAGCATCCGGTGCGGCGCGCAGAGCTGTCGGCCGTGCGGGCGCAGGTCGAACGCATCCTCTCGCTCGACGTCGACGGGCGCGGGTTCGACGAGGTCGGCGCGCGCGACCCGGTGATCGGCGCCGCCCAGGCGCGTTACCCGGGCCTCCGGCCGGTGTGCTTCTGGTCGTGGTACGAGGCGGCGGCCTGGGCCATCATCGGTCAGCGGATGCGCATGACCCAGGCCGCAGCGGTGAAACAGCGGCTCGCGGCCGAGCTCGGCGAGACCGTAGTGATCGACGGGGTCGCGCACCAAGCCTTCCCCGCACCGGCCGCCCTGGCCGAGTTGAGCGGCGGCCCGGGCCTCACCGCGGCGAAGGTCGAACGCCTGCGCGCCCTGGCCGAAGCGGCCCGGCGCAACGTCTTCGACAGCGCGAGCCTGCGCGCCCTGCCCCGCGAGGAGGCGCTCGAGCTGCTGCAGACCCTGCCGGGCGTGGGCCCGTTCTCGGCCGAGCTCATCCTGTTGCGCGGGGCCGGCGATCCCGATCACGCACCGGTGCACGAGGCCCGCCTCGCGAAGGCGGTCGCCCACGCCTACCGCCTCGACGCCGCTCCGGATGCGATCACCCTGGCCGAGATCACGGCCGGCTGGGCGCCCTACCGCACCTGGGCCACGTTGCTGCTACGCGTGCAGCTCGAAGACGACACGCACGAGATCGCGAACGCCGGCCGGACGACGACGGGATGACCGACCCGAGCCCTCAGGCTGCCGACCGCTGCGCACTCGGGCGTCGACGCAAGGTCGCGTCGCCGACCTCCGGCCCCCGGTAGACCATGTCCATGGCGCCCACGCTCTCGCCCGGAGGCACGATGGCGTCGATGCGGTCGAGGATGTCGTCGGACAGCGAGACATCCACGCCCGCCAGAGTGTCGTCGAGCTGCTCCATCGTGCGCGGACCCGCGATCGCCGAGGTCACCCCGGGATGCGCGATGGCGAACGCCATGGCGAGGTGCGTGAGGCTCACACCGGCCTCGGCCGACAGAGCGATGAGCTGCTCGACCACCGCAAGCCGTCGCTCGTCGCGGAAGTGCGCCATGCCGGTGCGCGTGGAACGGAAGACGTCGTTCTCCTGACCGGCACGATACCGACCGGTGAGCATCCCGCCCGCGAGGGGACTGTAGACGAGTGTGCCCATGCCGTAGCGCTGCGTGACTGGCAGGATCTCCCGCTCGATCTCCCGGTCGAGGATCGAGTAGTTGGGCTGCTCGGTGCGGAACCTCTCGAAACCGCGGCGCTCCGACATCCACTGCGCTTCGACGATCTCCGAGCCCCGCATCGACGACGAGCCGATCGCCCGCACCTTGCCCTGGCGCACCAGGTCGGTCAGGGCCGAGAGCGTCTCGTCGATGTCGGTCTCGGCGTCGGGCCGGTGCAGCTGGTAGAGGTCGATGTAGTCGGTCTGCAGGTTGCGGAGCGATCGCTCAACGGCCTGCACGATCCACCGGCGCGAGGCGCCGCGGTGGTTGATGTCGTCGTCGACCGGGCCCCAGAACTTGGTGGCCAGCACGACGTCGTCGCGGCGACCCGTGAGGGCCTCGCCGACGACCACCTCCGAGTCTCCGTAGCGGTCGGCCGTGTCGACGAAATTGATGCCACCGTCGAGAGCGCGGTGGACGATGCGGATGGCTTCTTGGCGGTCGGGATTGCCGAGCTGCCCCAGCATCATCGCGCCGAGCGCGTAAGGCGTGACCTTGATGCCGGTGCGGCCGAGGGTGCGGTACTGCATGTTGTCTCCTTCGGGAGATCGTCTTATGATCGAGAGCATTCGGAACATCATTCCGGATACCGTACGGGCTAAGCGGAACAATGTTCCGCTACTGCTCCACCATACCTGGAACAGTGTTCCGCTACAAGAGGATCGTCGAATGCCGCCTGTCGAGACCGCCGGACCCCGACGGATGCGCGCCGACGCCCGCCAGAACGTCGACGCCTTGCTCGATGCCGCCAAGGACGTGTTCGCCGAGTCAGGGGTCGACGCGCCCGTTCGAGCCATCGCCGAACGCGCCGGGGTGGGGGTGGGCACCCTCTACCGCCACTTCCCTCAGCGATCCGACCTCATCTCCGCGGTGTTCCGCCGCGAGATGGATGCCTGCGTCGACGCGGCCCTGGAGATCGAGGCCGCCTATCCGCCCGGCGAGGCCCTCGACCGCTGGATCATGAGGTACACCCAGTTCGTCGCGGCGAAGCGCGGTCTCGCGGCGGCCTTGCACTCGGGCGACGCCGCCTACGAGCCACTCGCCGTGTCCTTCTCCACCCGCCTCGTGCCGACGCTCAACCGCCTGCTGGAGTCGGCACGGGCAGCCGGGGAGCGGATCGCCCCCGTCGCGCCCGGAGAATTCCTGGGAGCCGTGGCCGACCTCTGCCACAGCGGACCGCGCTCGAGCGCCGAGGCGTCGGCCCGTGCCGAACGCATGGTCGGCCTGCTGCTGGCCGGACTCCGCGCCTAGCCTCAGGCGCCGCGAGCCGAGCCGGACTCGGCTTCCGACTCCGAGCCGGCTTCCGACCCGGCGACATGCATCACCGCGCACTGCGCGAACGGGAGCCACTGCTCAGCCTCGGCGAGCGGGATGCTCACCCAGTCTTTGAAGGGGCGGCCCTTGCCCGAGGGGTCGAAGAGCTCCGCCCCGGGAACGTCGAGCGCCCCGTCGTGCTCCGGAGTGCCGGCACCGAGCTTGAAGCCCACGCTGTCGCCGTTGAGGCAGGCGAACATCGTGCCCTCGCGGGTGAGGATGGGGCGGCCCATCATGCGAGAGCGGCTGATGGCCGGGTCGCCGAGTTCGGCAGCGAGCAGATCCCAGCGTTCGAGCGCGTCCTCCGAACTGATCGGTGCGGCCATCCGCTCGTCCTCCCCCGCGGCCCGGCCCGATCAGCCGGCCGCGTACTCCCCGACGAGGCGCACGGCCCCGCCGTCGACGCCCTTGGCGCCCTGCTCGAAGCCGTCGAACGATCGCGGAGCGGTCGAGACCGTGCCCACCTGCCAGGTGGGGATGCCTTCCGCCTCGATCGCCGCGGTCACGGCCGCCGCCTGGGCGGCCGAGACGACGGCGAAGAAGCCGATGCCGAGATTCCAGGTGGCCTCGCTGCTCTCGAGTGAGGCGCCCGCGATCGACGACAGCACGCGGAACACGGGCGAGGGCGACCAGGTGGAGCGGTCGACCTCCACCCACGAGCCCCGGGGCAGCACGCGCGCGAGGTTCGCGGCGATGCCGCCACCGGTGACGTGCGAGAGGGAATGGATGGCGCCGGAGAGCGCCGGTGTCGCGAGCACCCGCACGAGCGGCCCGGTGTAGAGCCGGGTGGGTTCGAGCAGCACCTCACCGACCACGCCGCCGAACTCGTCGGAGTGGTCGGCGTAACCCAGCCCCGCATCCGCCAGGATCTTGCGCACCAGCGAGTACCCGTTGGAGTGCAGCCCCGACGAGGCCAAAGCGAGCACCACGTCGCCGTCGCGCACCCGCTCGGCGCCGAGCACGGCATCCGCTTCCACCGCACCGACGGCGGCTCCGGCCACGTCGTAGTCGTCGACGCCCATGAGCCCCGGATGCTCGGCCGTCTCGCCGCCGACCAGCGCCGTGCCGGTCGCGGAGCAGGCCCGCGCGATGCCGGCGACGATGGTCGCGATGCGCTCGGGAACGACACGACCGCAGGCGATGTAGTCGGTCATGAACAGCGGCTTGGCACCCACCACGACGATGTCGTCGACCACCATGCCCACCAGGTCTTGCCCGATGGTGTCGTGCTTGTCGAGCGCCTGGGCGATGGCCACCTTGGTGCCGACGCCGTCGGTCGAGGTGGCGAGCAGCGGATGCTTGTAGGCCGCGAGCGCCGACGCGTCGAAAAGACCGGCGAAGCCGCCCACCCCGCCCAGCACCTCGGGTCCGTGGGTGCGCTGCACCGCCGCTTTCATCAACTCGACCGCGCGGTCGCCCGCCTCGGTGTCGACTCCGGCGGCGGCGTAACTGTTGCTCATGCGTCCATTCTCGCGGACGCGGGCCGGATGCGCCGACTCGGCCCGCGCATCCGGCACCGCACCCGGGTCGACTCCTGACTCACCAGGCGCAGGCGACGAGGTTCTGCACGGCCGGGCTGAGCGAGTTCGGTCCGCCGAGCAGGGTCACCTTCGTGGCACCGAGGGTGGCGACATCCGCCAGCACACCGCGTGGCACGCAGTCGCCGGGAACCACGTAGAGCGGGCCGTCGGTCTTGCCGGCCAGCACGCCACCGGCGAGAGCGTCGGGGAAGTTGAGGCCCGTGGCGAGGTAGACGGTGGTGGCCGAGGTGAAGGCCGAGCGGTTGAGGTTGATCGAGGCCTGGAAGCGGTCGGCTCCGGCCACCCGGTTCACGGTGGCCGGGATGCCGGTGCGCAGCGAGTTCTCGAGGCCGGTCGACACCGAGTTGGTGCCGCCGACGACGGTCAGCGAGTTCGTGCCGAGCGTCGTGAACATCGAGATGGTGGCGCTGTCGGCTGCGGGCGCCGGGCCGTAGACCAACGTCACGGGCTCGCCCTTCGATCCGGCGGCACCCCCTGCGGAGAGGGCGTCGGGGAAGTTGGCACCGGTCGCGGTGTAGGCGTGCGCAGAGCCGGTGGCGAACGCCGATTCGACGACGTTGCGGCTAGCCTCGTAGCGGTCGGCGCCGGAGATCCGCTCGACCGACGCCTCGGGCACCAGGTTCTTCAGGGTCTTCTCCACCGAGGAGTTGACCGACACCGGTCCGCCCACGATCACGACCCGGTCGGGGTCGAGCGAGGCGATCTTGTCGGCGACGTTCTGCGGCACGCTGTCCGGCAACACCAGCAGCAGCGGGCCGCCCTGCTTCACGGCGGCGGGGCCGGCGCTCAGCGCATCCGGGTAGTTGAGGCCGGTGGCCACGTAGACGACGGGTGCCGTGGTGGGATAGGCCTGGTTCGCGATGTTGACGGCCACATCGAAGCGGTTCGCGCCCTGGATGCGGTCGACCGCGGGCTTGGTGGCCACCTGGAAGGTGCCCGTCGTGGTGCCCGACTTGTCGACACCGGTGCCGTAGCTGGCATACATGCTGAAGCTGTGCGATCCGTTGGACAGGTCGGGAGCGATGTTCGCCGACCAGGTGGCGTTGGCCGCCACCGGGATCGTGTACTCGTGGCTGCCGTCGACGGTGAGGTGCACGGTGAAGCGGGTGCCGCCGTTGGGCAGGTAGCCGGTGGCCTGGTTACCGCGGTAGAGCGGCACCCCGCCGCCGATCGTGGTGCTGGTGGGCTTGGAGACCTCCACCGCGAACTCGAAGTTCGGCTCGACGTCGAGCACGGATTCGTGGACCGAGTCGATCGGAACGCTGGCCGACACGGCGCCGGATTCGTTGCAGCTCTCCTGGTAGTTGCCGGCCGACAGGAGGCCGACGGCGTAGTTGCCCGAGAGCACCGATCCGCCACTGTCTCCGTGCAGCGCGCACATGTTCGAGACGTAGGCGTTGATCCAGTTCCCGTCGACGCCGACCTGCTGGTCGACGGCCTGCACCGTGCCGCAGGTCCAGCCGGTGGTGCGGCCCGACTTGCAGATGACCTGGCCGACCGTGGTCTTGGTGTAGTCGCGCACGGTGACCGGGGTTCCCGACGTCACGGTGCCCTGGTTGTTGTTCCAGGTGCCGACCGCGGGGCGCGGGGTCCAGCCCCCGGCGGTGGCGAAGAGACTGGCGTCGTAACCGTTGCCGAGGTAGGCGGAGCCGCTCACGGGCGAGGCGAGGAAGGCGCCGCCGCTGGGCTGTGAGCCGGGGCTCGACTGCACGAGTTCGTAGACGTTGCCGCCCGAACCGGTGTTCGGTTCGTAGCAGTGCCCGGCGGTCAGGAACTGGGCGGTCGAGTTCGTCGTGCTGCGGCCACTGAAGCCGACGGAACACAGATAACCGCCGTCGCCGACCGGCGTGTAGTAGCCCTGGCCACCGACGAGGTCTTTGAGGAACGCGAGGTCGGTGGGCCCGGCGGTGCGCTCGGCAGCCGCGCCGACCTCGGCGGTGGCGCCGACGGCCTCGACGGCCGGAACCTCATCCTCGGAGCCGACGGTCACCACGAGCTGTGCGCCCTCCATGCGCGAGGCCAGCACCGGCGTTCCGGATGCGTTCAGTTCGTCGACCACGTCGGCGGCGGTCGCGGCGGCCTCGGCCTGAGCGAGGTACTGCTCAGGCGTCAGGCCGAGGTCGGACTCGATCGCCTCGGTGAGCTCGACGGGCAGCACCGCGGCGTCGGCGGCGTAGGCCTCGAGCGGGTAGTCGCCCATCACGACGGGCGAGTCGGGCGTGGGCTCGGGCTGCGGGTCGGTCGGCGCGTCCGTCGACACCAGCACCGCGGCATCCGCGTCACTGAGCTGTGCGGCCTGCGCACCGAGCGGAACGGAGACGGATGCGCCGAGCACGACGGCGACGGTGAGAGCGCCCAGCAGGCTGGCGCGGCGGGTTCTGCGGGACACAGGAGCCTCTCGGTCGTGAGGACCGAGAGCGGGAGTCGCCTTCCGGGGTCGACGTCGGCGATGACGCGCGAGTCCCCCGGCTCGGATCGGCTACATCCTATCCACACCGCGTGTCGAGGAGACACCCCGCCGGCAGCGGGTCGGCAAGCGTCCGGGGCGACGGGGTCAGGGGAGGATGGCGTCGACGTAACCGCCATCGACACGGAGCGCGCCACCGGTCGTCGCCGAGGCGAACGGGGATGCCAGGTAGGTGACCATGTTCGCGATCTCCTCCGGTTCGATCAGGCGCTGGATCAGCGACTGCGGGCGGTGCAGGCGCATGAACTCGCGCTGCGCCTGCTCCCACGGCAGGTCACGGGAGACCAGCTGGTAGACGAAGTCCTCCACCCCCTCGGTGTGCGTCGGGCCGGCGATGACGGAGTTGACGGTGACGCCCGATCCGGCCGCCGTCTTGGCGAAGCCGCGGGAGACGCCGAGCAGGGCGGTCTTCGAGACGCCGTAATGGATCATCTCCACCGGCGTCACGACGGCCGAGTCGCTCGCGATGTATTGGATGCGCCCCCAGCCGCGCTCCGTCATGCCCGGCAGGTAGGCGCGGGTGAGGCGCACGGCCGAGAGCACGTTGACCTCGAAGTAGCGGCGCCACTCGTCGTCGCTGATCTCGAGCGCCGGCTGGGCGCCGAAGATGCCGAGGTTGTTGACGAGGATGTCGACCACGGGCAGGGCCGCCACGAGGTGCGCCACCTCGGTCTCGTCGGAGACGTCGCCCACCGCACGCGTGATGCGGGAGGCCGGGTGCGCCTCGAGGATCGCGATGCGGGCGCGCTCGACGCTCTCGGCCGTGCGCCCGTTGACCGCCACCTCGGCTCCGGAGGCGGCGAGCTGTTTCGCGATGGCGAGCCCGATGCCCTGGGTGGAGCCTGTGACGAGGGCCACCTTGCCGGTGAGGTCGATCTGCATGGGCGTCATCCTTCGGTGGAATGAGAGGGGCGGAGGGATACCCCCAGGCTAGTTCGGGCGCGCGACGGCGGCCATGCCCCTGCGCCCCGTCGAGCTCGACCGGTCAGTTGGAGGGCGGGCCCTCTTGCGGGAACGACGGAAACGTGCCCGAGCCCGGCACGGTGACCGTGGTGCTGCTGCCGCCGAGACCGGAGAGACCGCTGCCGCTCGACTCGGAGTCGCTGCCGGGCACGGCTGCTCCGACATCCGCCAGCACCACCGTGTCGCCGGCGGACAGGCCGGAGGTGATCTCGGTGCGCTCCGCTCCCATCGCGCCGATCTCCACCGGCGTGGACTGTGGCGCCCCGTCGACGAGCAGGTCGACGGAGTAGGCGGCGCCGTCGCGGTGCACGGCCGAGGTCGGCACCGTGAGCACGTCGCCCTGCGAGGCCACGGCGACGGTGACCTGGGCCGATGCGCCGTTCAGGAGCTGCGCATCCGTGGGGTCGAGGTCGATGGTGACCTGGTAGCTCGGGGTCGACGAGTCCTCGGAGACGTTGAGCACACCGATGGCGCCGACGGTGCCCGTGACGGAGGTGCCGGTGCTCGGCAGCTCGATCGAAGCCGTCTGGCCCGGTGCCAGGGCGCCCACCTTCGCGAGGGTCACGGTGGACTCCACCACGAATCCGTCGTCGCCGATGATCGACACGACGGCGGTCGTGGAACCCGCGGTGACGGTGTCGCCCGCGGACAGGCCGACCGCCGCGACCGTGCCGGCGATCGGGCTGGTGAGCGTCGCCATCGCCAGCTGCTGCTGGGCGAGGGCGAGCTTCGACGTGGCGAGATCGATCTGCGCCTGGTCGGCGACGATGGTCTCGGCGGTGATGGTGGTGGACGCTCCGACTCCCGCGCCGCCTGAGCCCGCGTCGGGCGTCGTGGCGGTGGGTGCGCTGGCGAGGGAGGTCACCGACGAGGCCAGAACGATCGTCGCGCCCCCGGTGCCGCGACCGGAGACGGAGGCTGCCGCGTCGGCCGTGGGGGCGGGCGTGGCGGTGGGAGCCGGGGTATCGGTGCCGGAGGTCGATGTGCCGGCCACCGCCGCTTGGAGAGCGGTGACGGCGGCATCGAGCTGATCCATGAGGGGCGTCAGGGCCGACTGCGCGTCGTTCACCTGGGACTGCTCGGTCTGGACCTCGGTGATCGCCGACTGGCAGGCGGCCAGATCGGCTTTGATGGCGTCGAGGGCGGCCTGGCCGGCTCCGGATGCGGGGTCTCCGCCGGCCGTGTCGGTGCCGTCGGTGCTGCCGTCGGTTCCGTCCGTGCCGCCGGTGCCCTGATCGGTGCCGTCGCCGCCACCGGCCGTCACCTCGTCGATCGTCGCCTCGAGGAAGGGCCGGCAGGTCTCGTCCGAAGCGGCGATCGTCTCCTGCGTGGTGGCCAGGGCCGCCGACGCCGTCGCGTACTGGGCGAGCAGAGCCTGTTGCGCCGCGGTGACCGCGTCGACCGCCGCCTGGATGGCTGCCTGGTCGGGGCCGCCGGTTCCCGGGTTTCCGGTGCCGGGATCTCCGGTGCCGGGATCGCTTCCCCCGGGTGCCGTGCCGCCGGGCGCCGTGCCCGTTCCGCCCGCATCCGGCGCCGTCATGCCATCGGGCACGCTCCCGGTGGCGCCGGTGTCGGGCAGGGCGCTCGCCGAACTCGACGATCCGCCCGAGGCCTGGGTCTCGAGGTCGTCGGCGAGCCGCTCCTCGGCGCTCGTCACGTCGTCTTGAGCGGAATCGACCGCGTCCTGCAGGTCGCCGGTGTCGAGCGTCGCGAGCTGTTGCCCCGCCGTGACCGTGTCACCGACCTTCACCGACACGCCGTTCACGGTTCCGCCGACCTGGAACGCCTGGTCGCGTCGCGTGACCGACGCGACCGTGCCGCTCAGCGAGAGCTCCTGGTCGACCGTGCCGTTCTCGGCCGTTGCGGTGCGGTAGTCGGCGCCCGCGCCGCGGGTGAGAGCGAAGACCGCTCCCCCACCGAACGCGCAGAGCACGACGGTGGTGATGGTGACGGCGAGGATGCGCTTGGTGCGCCGTCGTCGCGCGGCGAGTCGCTTGGGCGAGAGCGGGCGGGCAGCGCCGGATCCGGCCGACGACGTCACGTCGGACCCGGCTGTGCTACCGGTCGAGGAGAGCGTGGTGGCCTCCGGCTCGGCGTCGGGTGCGGGGCGGGGTGTGCGGCGGACCATCAGCTGCCGCTTCCGGTGGTGGCCGAACCGGCGGGCCCGCGGCCACCGCCGGCGCCGGGCCGACCGAATCCGGTCGAGCATCCGTCGTCACCCGCGGCGGAGACCGCGAGCGTGGTCGCGGTGACCGTGCCCTTGTCGTCGGCCTCCCCCATCGCTGTGACGCAGGCGCCCACGACGAGCGATGACGCGTCGGTCGTCTCGGTGCGGGTGAAGGTGGTGGAATCGTCGACGGTCACGTCCTCGGTCGAGGCCGTGCCCTCCGCGTCGGTGGCCTGCACCGTGAATCCGGTGCCCGAGACCGCCGTGACGAGTCCGGTCGTCAGGCCGCCGAAGCCGCCGGCGCCCGGCGCGCCGGTCGGCATCGCCCCGTCGGGAATGTCGGTCGGCGGGGTCATTCCCTCGGGCATGTCGGTGGGCGGTGTCATTCCCTCCGGCAGATCGGTGGGCGGGGCGCCTCCCCCGAACCCGCTGCCACCGCCCGGGAAGGCGCCGGCCGCACAGTCACCGTCGACGGCCGCGCTGATGATGACGGATGTCGCGGCGCCGCTGTCATCGGCACTGTCATCGGTGGCGCCGTCACTCGCCGGCATTCCCCCGGTGAACGCCGTGACACACACCCCCGAGGTCACGTCGGCGAGCGCGGCCTCGACGGTGCGGGTGATCGCCGTGTCGGCGGTGTAGGTGACCGCGGTCTGCGAGTCGGTGTCCTGCACCTGCAGCGTGCTGCCGGAGATGGCGGCGATCTCGCCCGAGACGCCGCCGCCCCCAGGAGCGCCCGCCACCGGTGCGCCCGCTGCAGCGGTCGACGGTGCGCCGGTCGCGGATGTCGCCGCGTCGCCCGACGACGAGCACGCCGAGAGGGCGAGCACGCCGGCCAATCCGGCGACGCCGAGTGCGACTCCCAGACGCGCGGAACGAGGACGGGTGGAGGTGGAGAGACGTTTCATGATGGTTGCTTCCTTACTGGGAGAGGACAAGGGGGTTCACTCGCTGCGAAGTGCGTCGATGGGCGCCAACCGCGCGGCCCGGGTGGCCGGGTAGACGCCGAACACCAGCCCGATGCCGATGGCCACGGCGATCGACAGGCCGACCGCCGCCGGCGAGACGACGATCGACGAACCGATCACGCCGGGCAGGGCGAAGGCTGCGCCGATGCCGAGCACGGCGCCGAGCAGCCCGCCCGAGAGTCCGAGGATCGCGGCTTCGACGAGGAACTGCCGCCGAATGGCCCACGGGGGCGCGCCGAGCGCTTTGCGCAGGCCGATCTCACGGGTGCGCTCGGTGACCGACACCAGCATGATGTTCATCACGCCGATCCCTCCCACGAGGAGCGAGAGGGCCGCGATGCCGGTGAGGAGCACGGTGAGCGTGCGGTAGATGGAGGTCGCGGTGTCGACGAGCGCATCCTGGCTGCTGATGGTGAAGTCGGCCGAGTCGCTGTTCGAGATGCCGTGCAGGTTGAGCAGCACCGATTGCGCCTCCTGGTAGGCCGCCGACAGCTGATCGTCGGACGCCGCCTTGAGGTAGATGGTCGACACCGTGTCACCGCCCGCGCCGCCGACCAATTGGCTGGCCGCCGTGGAGAGCGGCACGATCGCGACGTCGTCGAGGTTCGACGAGGAGTCAGAACCGGCCGAGGCGAGCACGCCGATCACCTCGAAGCTGCGCCCGTCGACGGTCACCGACCGTCCCACCACGTTGGTGGTTCCGAACAGCTCGGTGGCCGTCTCCGAACCGAGCACGACGACGGATGCCGCAGACACCTGGTCGTCGTCGTCGATGAACTCTCCGGCCAGCAGCTCTCGCGACCGCACGTCGAGCCAGGACGGTGTGGTTCCGGTGACCGTCGTGGTCCAGTTCGCATCACCCGCCTCCAACGAGAGCGAGGTCGACTTCTCGGCGGCGACGCCCGCGATGTCGGGCGCGTTGACCGAGGAGCCGAGCGCCTCGGCATCGGCGGTCGTGAGGGTCGCGCCGGTTCCGAAGCCGCCCCGAAGGCCCGAGCTGTCGGTGCTCGATCCGGGCGAGACGATGAGCAGATTGCTGCCGAGCGAGCTGATCTGCGAACTCACGTCCTTCTGCGTGCCGAGGCCGAGCCCGACGGTGAGGATCACCGCCGCGATCCCGATCAGGATGCCGAGCACGGTCAGGAGCGACCGCAGCGAGTGCGAGCGCACGGCGGCCCAGCTGGTGTGGAGCGTCTCGGTCCAGTTCATGCGCGCACCTCCTCGGCCATCTCGGCGTGACCGGGCAGCAGCAGTCCGTCACGCACCCGCACGACGCGCCGGGCGCGCTCGGCGACCTCGCTCTCGTGCGTGATCAGCACGATCGTGCGACCCAGCTCGTGGAGTTCGTCGAAGAGACCGAGCACGTCCTCGGTCGAGACCGAGTCGAGGTTGCCGGTGGGTTCGTCGGCGAGGATGAGGGTCGGTTCGCCGACCAGCGCCCGCGCGACCGCCACGCGCTGCTGCTGCCCGCCCGACAGCTCGCCCGGCCTGTTGTCGTAACGATCGGCCAGCCCCACCCGGTCCAGCGCCCGCTGGGCCCGCTCCCGCCGCTCGGCGGCGGGCACCCGGCCGTAGATCAACGGCAGCTCGACGTTGCGCCAGGCCGGAAGCGAGGGCAGCAGGTTGAACTGCTGGAACACGAAGCCGATCCGCTCGTTGCGGATGGCGGCGAGCTCCGCTTCGTCGAGATCGTCGACGTCGTCGCCGGCCAGTCGGTAGCTGCCGGAGGTGAGGGTGTCGAGACAGCCCAGCACGTTCATCAGGGTCGACTTGCCCGAACCCGACGGCCCCATGATGGCGACGTACTCGCCCTCCGTGATGGCGAGGTCGACCCCCCGCAGGGCTTCGAACTCGATCGTTCCGGAACGATAGAGCTTGCGCGCCGCGCTGAGCTGGATGACCGGCCCGGATGCGTGCTCCGGCGCCGTGGACGAGACGACGAGATCCGATGCGCGCTCAGCCACGGGTCGCCGCCCCGCCGAACTGGCTCGGATCGAAACCGTCCGGCAGCTGGACGCCGCTCGGGAGCTGACTCGGATCGAAACCGTCCGGCAGCTGCCCGCCGCCGGGGAACTGGCCCGTTCCGCCGCCCGAACCGCCGTTGCCGCTCGGGGTGAACACCGTCACCTTCACGAGGTCGCCCTCCGCGAGCCCCTCCGTGATCTCGGTCAAGGTGCCGACCGTCTCGCCCACGGTCACCGACTTCGTGGTCTCGTTTCCGTCGGCGTCGACCACGGTGACGCTCGTCGTGCCGTCGTCTGCCGTGGTCACGGCCGCGCTCGGCACGGTGAGCACATCCGTGCGGCGCTCGTAGACGATCTTCGCGGTGACCGAGATCCCGTCGTGCAGGCCTTCGGGCGACCCCGTCACAGCCACGGTGACGGGATAGGCGGCCGCCCCCGAGGTGGTCGAGGGCAGCAGCCCCACCGAACTCACGGTGCCGAAGAAGGACGCTCCGTCGTCGGTCGAGAACTCCACCTGGTCTCCGGATGCGACGTTCGGCACATCCGTCTCCCCCACCGAGAGCGAGACCTGCCAGGAGTCGGTGCCCACGATGGTGAACTGGGCGGTCGAGGTGCCGGTGTCGGCACCGGATCCGGCGCCCGCTCCCGCGCCGCTCGAGCCACTCGAACTGCCGGTGACGGTGTCACCGACCTCGAGGTTCACCGCCGTGACGAGTCCCGAGACGGGCGCGGTGAGCGTGGCTCCGCTCACCGCCGCGGCGGCCTTGTCGGCAGCGGCCTGCGCCACTGCGACGGCCGCCTCGTCGGAGGCGATCTGCGCCGCCGAGGCGTCGGAGCCGTCGTCGTCGGCCTGCGCCGACGAGAGGGTGGCCTGTGCCGTGGCGAGCGTCGCCTGCGCCGACAGCTGCTCGGACTGCACGGTGAGCGTGTCGACGGTGGCGAGTACGTCACCGGCCGTCACTGTCGACCCGGCCGTGACGTTCACCGCGGTGACCGTGCCGGCGACCGCGAAATCCACGTCTTCGTCGACGGCGGGGGCGAGAGTGCCCGACGCGTCGACCGTCTTCTCGAGGGTCTCGAGCGACGCGGCGACACTGGTCGACGCCGGTTCGGTCTGCGCTTGAGCCGACGAGGCCGAGAGCGACAGGGCCGCCCAGGTGGCGCCGCCGCCGATCACGACGACCCCGATGGCGCCACCGATGATCCAGGTGCGTAGACGTATGCGTTTGACGAATGCGGTGATCTTCATGTTCTCCCTCGACGGCTGTGGGTGGCCCAGGCCGGGTACCGGACGCGTCGAGCGTAGGAAGCGGGCTTATCAGCGGTCTTGCGTGAACCTTGGGCGTTCCTATGAAGATGGCCGGCTCCCATTGGTCGGCGGGTTCTTGGCGGCCCTGGGGTGCGCTCGGCACGGTAGAATCGATGCAATGTGCGGCATCGTGGGCATCGTCTCGTCAGACCCGGTCAACCAACTCGTCTACGACTCGCTCCTGCTGCTCCAGCACCGCGGTCAGGATTCGACGGGCATCGCCACCGCCGAGGGCAGCACCTTCCACATCGTGAAGGCGAAGGGCCAGGTGCGGGAGGGCTTCCGCACCCGTGACATGCGGTCGCTGCTCGGCACCATGGGCCTCGGGCACGTTCGCTATGCCACGCGCGGCTCGGCCTCGCAGGAGCAGGAGGCGCAGCCGTTCTACGTGAACGCGCCCTACGGCATCATCCTCGTGCACAACGGCAATCTCACGAACACGCGTGAGCTCACCAGCGAGCTCTACAACATCGACCGCCGGCACCTCAACACCGACTCCGACACCGAGTTGCTGCTCAACATCTTCGCCAACGAGCTGCAGTCGCAGGTCTCGGGCCTGTCACTCGATCCCGACCAGATCTTCACCGCCGTCTCCCGCGTGCACGAGCGGGTCGAGGGCTCCTACGCGGCGATCGCGATGATCGCGGGGCACGGGTTGCTGGCCTTCCGCGATCCGTTCGGCATCCGGCCGCTCACCATCGGCAGCCGTCTGCTCGAGAACGGCCAGATGGAGTACGTGGTGGCATCCGAGTCGCTCGTGATGGAGAGCCTCGGCTACACGGTGCTGCGGGATGTCGCGCCCGGGGAGGCCGTGTTCATCACGCTCGACGGCGAGCTGATCACGAAGCAGTGCGCGCCGAACCCGGTGCTGGTGCCGTGCTCGTTCGAATACGTCTACCTGGCCCGCCCGGACTCGGTGATGTCGGGCATCTCGGTGTACGAAGCGCGGCTGCGGCTCGGCAACTACCTCGCCGACACCGTGGCGCGCTACACGCCGATGGGCGACATCGATGTGGTGATGCCGATTCCGGATTCGTCGCGGCCGGCCGCCATGCAGGTGGCCCAGAAGCTCGGTGTCGAGTACCGCGAGGGGTTCTACAAGAACCGCTATGTGGGGCGCACGTTCATCATGCCCGGGCAGGCGGCACGCAAGAAGTCCGTGCGGCAGAAGCTGAACGCGATGTCGAGCGAGTTCAAGGGCAAGAACATCCTCATCGTCGACGACTCGATCGTGCGGGGCACCACGTCGAAGGAGATCGTGGACATGGCGCGGGCCGCCGGGGCGAACAAGGTGACGTTCGCGTCGGCCGCTCCCCCGGTGCGGTATCCGCACGTGTACGGCATCAACATGCCGTCGCGGCACGAGCTCGTGGCGCACGACCGCAAGATCCCCGAGATCGCGCAGGCCATCGGCGCCGACCACCTGATCTACCAGGAGGTCGAGGACATGCGTCGTGCCATCACGCTCGGGTCTGACATCACCGACCTGGAGATGAGCTGCTTCACGGGCGAGTACGTGACCGGGACGGTGACGCCGGAGTATCTGGCGTGGGTGGAGCGCAATCAGCTGAGCTGACGGTGCTGCCGCGCGCTGCGGCCCGTCAGCTTCCCGGGACCCACCACACCATCGCCACCACAGACCACATCAGTGGGCGAGGTATCCCTCGAGTTCGGTTACCACTGCCTCGGATATCGTCGCCGTTCCCCCGAGAACGACGATGTGCGCGGGCCCGATTCGCCGCAACTCGGCGGCAATCGGCGCCGGGATGCCGTCACGGGTCACGAGGAGCATCGGTCCGCCATTCTTGATGGCGGCCGCCGAACCGGACAGTGCATCAGGGAAGGTCGTTCCCGAAGCGATATAGACGGTATGGGTCTCGGCACAGAACAGGTCGGAGCTCACCTTCGCGGCGACTTCGAAACGGTCCGCCCCAGCGAGCCGATTGGTTCGGGCCGTCTCACCCAATTCCAGGGCGACCGAATTCGACACCGAATCCGTTCCACCGAGGAGGGCGATCCTTCTCGGTGTCCGCAGAAGGAAGAAGTAGTCGACTCCCGCTGGTACATCGTCCTTCGTGACGAGAGCAACGGGTCCACCAACCGCTCCCGCGGCCGCGGCCCCCGCGAGCGCGTCGGCAAATCCTGCCCCGGAAGCGACATAGAGCTTGTCGGAACCGATGTTGAAGATGCCTTTGAGGACGTTCGCCGAGACCTCATATCGGTCAGCACCCCCGAAACGTTGGACTGCGGATGCAAAACCCTTGAGGCTACTTTCAACTGCCGGACTGACTGATGCCGGCCCACCCACGATGATGATGTCGCTCGGTTTGAGTCGCTTCAACTCATCGGCGACCTCCTTCGGGATCGAATCCGGCGCCACGAGCAATACCGGGCTGCCGACGACTCCAGCGGCTGCGGAAGCCGAGAGCGCATCAGGGAAGGTCGCGCCACTGACGATGTAGGCGACTCGCACTCCCGGTGCGAACGTGCGGGCTGAAATCGCCGCCGACACGGCGTACCGATCGGCGCCGGCAATCCTTTCAACGCCCGTGTCGTTGTCATGAATCTGTCCCGGGCACGTTTCAGGGACGTTCTTCGTCACCCCGCCCAGAGGAAAGGCGGCCGCGGTCGGCCCCGACACGGTGCCGATGAAAGCCGCAACCAGCAGCGCCGATGCGAGACCTAGTGATGTAGTTCTCCGAAATCTCATAGTTGAGTTTACATCATTTAATTAAGCAAGCGCGGGGAGACGTCACATTCGCGTCACTGATCCGGTCTTTATGGGCATGAGAGCATCCGACCGAGGCGGGAACAGGAATTACTTCAGCAGCGGGGAAAGGGTGGCAGGCAGCCCATCGCTGTGGCAGACCGTGTGGGAATGGGTCGCCCGACCGAACCACGTCAAAGCCGTGCACAGCTTCAGCGCCGCCGCCCAGAGCGGCGACGAAGTAAGGCTCGGGGCGCTGCTCGACCCCGACGTCGCCGTGGTGGTGGAGGCCGGCGAGCCAGCGCATCCGACGATCAAGGTCGTGAAGGGCGTCTACGAAGCGGGGGCGTTGTTGCGGCACGGGATGGCGCCGCGCGCCGGCGTCGTGGTGGCCGAGCGCCCTGTCGGCAGTCAGGCCGGTCTCGTGCTCAGCCGCGACGGCCAGCCCACCGCCTCGGTGACCGTCGACTTCACCGGGCGGCTCGTCAGCGTGGTGTGGATCAAGCTGCACGCTGCCGCCTAGCCGCAGCGTCGGGGCGGCTCGATAGGCTCGGATCATGCCGACCCCCGACTTCGTTCTGGCCCTCCGCGAGAAGATCGGGCACGCTCCGCTATGGCTCACCGGCATCACCGCCGTCGTGACCCGCGGCGACGACCTCCTGCTGGTGCGGCGCAGCGACACCGGGGCGTGGACCCCCGTGACCGGCATCGTCGACCCGGGCGAAGAACCCGCCGTGGCGGCCGCACGCGAAGTGCTGGAGGAGGCAGACGTCGTGGCGCATCCGGTGCACCTGGCCTGGGTGCACACGATCCCGATGGTCACTTACCCCAACGGCGACCAGTCGCAGTACCTCGACCTCACCTTCCGCATGCGCTACGAGTCGGGCGACCCCTTCCCCGCCGACGGCGAGAACACGGAGGCACGCTGGTTCGCCCCCGCCGACCTTCCGGAGATGTCACCCGACATGCGGGCGCGCATCCGCTACGCCCTCGACGAGGAGAGGGCCACGCGCTTCGAGTCCTGAAAGACTGGAAAGAATTCTGGGGAGCGATGTCGATCCCGGTCGCTCCCGTTCGACGCCTGAGCAGAAGGGGTCGAAAAGAGCCCCGCCGACACGAGGAGAGACACCATGAAGTACATGCTGATCATGCGCAGCACCGCGGAGGCCATCGAGGCGTCGAAGACGACGGACTTCGAGGAGATCATCAACGCGATGGGCGCCTACAACGAGTCGATGATCAAGGCCGGCGTGCTGATCGGCGGCGACGGACTGACGGATGCCGCCGAGGGGTTCGTTGTCGACTTCAGCTCCGAGACCCCCGTCATCACCGACGGCCCCTACGGCGAGGTGCACGAACTGTTCAACGGGTTCTGGATCGTCGACGTGTCCTCGCGCGAGGAAGCCGCCCAGTGGGCGAGCCGGGCTCCGCTCGGACCGGGCTCGAAGCTCGAGGTGCGCCGCATCACCGACGAGAGCGACTTCGCCGACTTCGCCGACAACGAGTACATCCAGAAGGAGAAGGAGTGGCGCGGCGAGGGCGCGCTGGGCTGAGCGCCATGAACGCCGACGCGGCGACGCCAGGCGTCGACGGGGCAGGCATCCGCCGCACCGTCGACGCCGTCTGGCGCATCGAGAGCGCCCGCATCGTCGCCACACTCGCGAAGGTGACCGGCGACTTCGCCTGGGCCGAAGACCTGGCACAGGAGGCTGTGGTCGACGCTCTCGCGCAGTGGCCGTCGACGGGCGTTCCGCAGAACCCCGGCGCGTGGCTCACCGCCGTCGCAAAGCGCAAGGCCATCGACGGCTGGCGACGACGCGAGCGCCTCGACGACCGGTACCGCGCCCTGGCTCACGGGCTCGACGAACACGGCGGCGCGGCCGACAGCGGCGAGGCGATCGACGACGACGTGCTGCGCCTGGTGTTCACCGCCTGCCACCCCGTGCTCGGCCGCGAGGCGCAGGTCGCGCTCACGCTACGCGTGGTCGGCGGACTCAGCACCGAAGAGATCGCGCGCCTCTTCCTCGTTCCGGTGGCGACCGTGCAGCAGCGGATCGTGCGCGCCAAAAAGACCCTCGCCGCCGCGAAGACCCCGTTCGAGACGCCCGGTCCGAGCGAGTGGTCGGCCCGGCTGGGGTCGGTGTTGGGGGTGGTGTACCTGATCTTCACCGAGGGGTACTCCGCGACATCCGGAGACCGCTGGATGCGCGCCGAGCTCGCCCTCGAGGCCCTCCGGCTCGGCCGCGTGGTGGCGGGGCTGGTGCCGCGTGAGGCGGAGGCGCACGCGCTGGTGGCGCTGATGGAGTTCCAGGCGTCGCGTTTCGGTGCACGGACGCGATCCGACGGCAGTCCGGTGCTGCTGGCGGATCAGGACCGCTCGCGCTGGGATCGCGCCCAGATCGGCCGAGGCGTCGCGGCGCTGGCACGGGCCGATGAGCTCGGACGGGGGCGCGGGCCGTACGCGCTGCAGGCGGCGATCGCCGAGTGCCATGCGGTGGCACCCTCGGTCGACGAGACCGACTGGGAACGGATCGTGCTTCTCTACGAGGCCCTCGGCCGTCTGGCGCCGAACCCGGTGGTGGACCTGAATCGGGCCGTTGCGGTGTCGATGGCCGTCGGGCCGGCATCCGGTCTGCGCATCGTGGACGAGATCGCGGCCTCCGGCGCTCTGCGCGGTTCGCACCTGCTGCCGAGCGTGCGGGGCGAGCTCCTCGCCCGCCTCGGCCGCCTCGCGGAGGCGCGCTCGGAGCTGACGACCGCGGCCGGCCTCGCCGCGAACGCCCGTGAACGCCAGGTGCTGCGGGACAAGGCGGCGGCACTGGGCTGAACATCCCCTCTTGACCTCTTTACAACGTTGTGCAAACCTCCTTTTACAACGATGTACAACGGTGGGTGACCGCCTGCCTTCGTGCGTCGACCGACGGGAGGATGCAATGAAGCACACACGCGAACGGGCAGTGCGAAAGCGGTCGAGAGGCCTCGTCGCACTGGTCGCGACGACGGCGTTGATCGGTTCCGCTCTGGCCGTGGGAGCGGCCACGGGGCCGGCTTTCGCCGTCACCACCGGCAACGGCGCTCTGGTCTACGCGCCGCCGAACGGTTCGTCGTTCAACGACGAAGGAGGCGACGCGACGGGCACCGCCTACGCCAAGATCGTGGCGCTGAAGTACAGCGGCGCCTCGAACGGCACACTGATCTCGACCTTCGACGACGCCCGGCTCATCAAAGACGTGAGTCCGAGCACCAACCCCACCACCGACACCCAGGCCTGCCTCGCGAACCCGGCACTGGCCTGCCATCAGGAATGGCCGTTCTTCCGCAGCACCGACAACGGCGCGACCTGGCAGAAGATCTCCTCGATCAACCCCGGCCTGCAGTTCCCCGGAACCCCAGGACAGGAGGACAGCACCCAGCTCGACCGCACCGCGCAGCCGTTCCTCTACGAGCTCCCGCAGGCGGTGGGCACCCTCGCGGCGGGCACCCTCCTCTTCACCGGGCAGGTGCGGCCGGCCGATCGCGACAACCCGGCATCCGTCACCAAGCTCGTGGTCTACAAGAGCACGAACCAGGGAACGAGCTGGTCGTACCTCAGCACCGTCGACACCGGCGGCCCAGCCATCTACGACCCGTCGCCGACGTCGACCACGACCACCGTCTGGGAGCCGACGCTGGCCGTCGACGCGAACGGCGGACTGGTGACGTACTTCTCCGACGAGCGGCAGAAGGCCAACGGGGTGCTGCAGGCGGTGTCGTATCGGCGGTCGACCGATGGGGGCCTCACCTGGGGCACGCTGGCCAACGTGTCGGCCCCCACCGACTCCACGCACCGACCCGGCATGATCACGGTCGACAAGCTGCCCGACGGCACCTACATCGCCACCTACGAGGTGGTGAATGCCACGGGCTACGCCTTCTCGAACGCCTCACCGGTGTTCTTCAAGAAGTCGGTCGACGGCCTGAACTGGGGCACCACCAGTAGCCTCGGCACGCCCGTGGAGCTGGCCGACGGTCGCGGCATCGGATCGTCGCCCACCGTGAAATGGGTGCCGGCCGGTGGCCCGAAGGGCATGGTCGTCGTGGCCTCGAAGTGGGGGCTGGATGCCGCGGGCAATCTCGATGGAGGCCAGAACTTCTTCGTCAACTACAACCTCGGAGCCGGACCCTGGGAGCGCCTGCCGTTCGCGGTGACATTCAACGGGCCGAGCTCCATCACCGGGTTCGCGCAGGGGATCGACTACAGCCCCGACGGCCGAACACTCTACCAGGCCACCAACGTGGAGAACTACCGCCCGAATCCGAGCAACCCCAGCGAGACCTACCTGTACAACGACATCCGGGTCGGCACGGTTCCGCTGAACGCGACGACGTACGAGGCGGAGAAGGCGGCGCTGGTCAACACCACGCTGGTGACGCACGGTGATGCCTCGAACGGTTCGAAGGTGGGCAACATCAACTTCTCGAACAGCACCGTCACGTTCACGGTCAAGGCGCCCACGGCCGGGAGCTACACGGTGAACGTGCGTTACGCCAACGGCACCGGTGCCACGAGCAGCCACGCGGTGTCGGTGAACGGTGGTACGGCGACCTCGCTGAGCTACCCGCCGACGGCTGACTGGGGTCGCTACCTCTGGGCGCAGCTCACCACCACCCTGAACGCCGGGAACAACACCATCCGTTTCGGCTATTCGGGAACCTATGCCGAGCTCGACCAGATCCAGGTCTACCAGTCGAGCACGACGCCGGCGCCGGAGTTCCAGATCAAGAACCGCAACAGCGGCAAGCTGCTCGAGATCGCCTCGGCCGCCGTCACCGACGGTGCGCCGGCCGGCCAGTGGGGCCCGACGGCGAACCCGACCCAGATCTGGCAGGTGCTGCCCGCCGCATCGGGAACGCATCAACTGGTCAACAAGAACAGCCTCAAGCTGCTCGAGATCCCGGGTGCCGCGACGGCGGACGGGATCGACGCGGCCCAGTGGGGCCCGACCGGCAACGCGACCCAGCGCTGGACGCTCACCCCGGACAGCAGCGGCTTCTGGACGATCAAGAATGCCAACAGCGACAAGCTGCTCGAGATCGACTCCTGCCTGACGACGGATGGCGCGGTCGCTCAGCAGTGGGGCCCGACGGGGGCCGCCTGCCAGCAGTGGCAACTGGTGAAGGAGGGCATCCAGTAACACCCGCACACACGAGGGCCGGCGCGCGTTCCCGCGCCGGCCCTCGCTCGTTGGTGCTCTGTCGTCCACCCCTGGGGGAGATCAGGGTGCCGTCTGCAAGGTGATGACCGTCCACGACACCGGGGGCAGGTCGATGCTGCCGGCCGCGTCGGCGAGCACCAGGGTGTCGTTGGGGCACATCGCCACCCGCTCCGGATCGGCGAGGGTGTTCGCCGCGTACGCGTCGTCGTCGGTGAGGGTCTGAGCCCTCGCATCCGTCACCGCACCGAGACCGGTCAGGTCGAATGCCAGGGAGACCGTCTCGCTCTGCGAACGGTTCACCACGAAGACGCTCGTGCGCCCGGTCGCCTCGTCGAAGGTGGTTGCTGCATCGACCACGGGCACCCGACCATAGGTCTCCGTGTCATACGAATCGCTCTCCACCCGGGTGGCCAGCGCCGATCCCGCCGCGAGCGCGGACGTGAGTGCGAACGGGAAGAAGGTGGTCTGCCGCCAGGCGATGCCACCCGGCTCAGTCATGATGGGCGCGATCACGTTCACCAGCTGGGCGAGGGATGCGCTGGTCACCCGATCGGCGCGCTTCAGCAACGAGATGAGTAGGTTGCCGACCACGACCGCATCCGCCACGGAGTAGGAGTCTTCGAGCAGACGCGGCGCGACCGGCCAGTTCTGCGCCCCCGTGATCTTGTCGACGTTCTCGAAACGGTCGTTATACCAGACGTTCCACTCGTCGAAGGAGATGTTGACGACGTGATCGCTGCCCTTCACGGCCTTGACGTGATCGATGGTCGCCACCACCGACTCGATGAACGCATCCATGTCGACGGCCGATGCCAAGAAGCTGCCGAGGTCGCCGTTCTTCTCCTCGTAGTACGCGTGGCAGGAGATGTAGTCGACGTCGTCGTAGCTGTGCGACAGCACCACCCGCTCCCACTCGCCGAAAGTCGGCATGTGCCGGCTCGACGAGCCGCACACCACCACCTCGAGGGCCGGGTCGAACATCCGCATCGCACGGGCGGTCTGCGCGGCGAGCTTGCCGTAGTCGTCGGCGGAGCGGTGGCCGAGCTGCCAGGGGCCGTCCATCTCGTTGCCGAGGCACCACATCCGCACGTCGAAGGCCTCGGTGCGGCCGTTCGCGATGCGTCGATCGGCGAGCGCGGAACCGGATTCCCGGTTGGAGTACTCGAGCAGATCGAGCGCCTCGAGCGTGCCCCGGGTGCCCAGGTTCACGGCGAGCATCAGTTCGCTGCCCACCGATTCCAACCACGACGCGAACTCGTGCAACCCGATCTCGTTGCTCTCGGTGGAGTGCCAGGCGAGGTCGAGCCGGGTGGGGCGCTCGTCACGCGGACCCACACTGTCCTCCCAGCGGAAGCCCGACACGAAGTTGCCACCCGGATAGCGCACCGCGCTCACCCCGAGTTCGGTCACCAACTCCATGACGTCGGTGCGGAATCCGCGCTCGTCGGCGCTCGGATGCCCGGGCTCGTAGATGCCGTCGTAGACGGCGCGGCCGAGGTGCTCGACGAAGGAGCCGAACACCCGCCGGTTCACCGGGCCGATCGCGAGTCGCGGGTCGAAGAACAGTCGTGCAGTGGACATCGGATTCCTTGAGGGTGGTGTGCGGTCGTTTGTCATTTGAGTCCGGTGCTGGCGACGCTCTCGATGAAGCGGCGTTGCACGAAGAGGAACATGATGGCCAGCGGGACGACGGCGATCAGCGAACCCGCCATCATCACGCCGTAGGGGATGATGCCGCTCGGCCCGGTGAGGAGCGTGAGGCCGGAGGTGATGGTTCCCATCTCCTGCTCGGTGGTGAACACGAGCGGCCAGAGCAGGTCGTTCCAGTTGTTCACGAAGGTGTAGATGCCGAGGGTGAGCAGCGCGGGCACCGCGTTCGGCAGCACGATGCTGCGGAAGATGCGGAACTCGGATGCGCCGTCGATGCGGGCCGCATTGTCGAGATCGCGCGGGAGAGAGAGGAAGAACTGACGCAGGAAGAAGATGCCGAACGCATCTGCCGCTCGCGGGATGATGAGTCCCCAGAAGGTGTTCACCCAGCCGAAGTCGGCCACGAGCTGATAGATCGGGATGAGGGTGGCCTGGAACGGGATCATCAGGCTCGCCACGATGACGAGCAGCAGGATGCGACTGCCGCGGAAGTCGACACGCGCCAGCACGTACGCGGCCAGCGAGTCGAACACGAGAGCGCACAGGGTCACACCGCCGGCGAACACGAAGCTGTTCAGGATGAGCCGGCCGAACGGCAGCTCGTTGAAGATGCGGGTGAAGTTGTCGAGAGTCCAATCGGTGGGCAGGAGCGACGGCGGGAACGCGTTCACCTCCGCCACCGGCTTGAACGCCGTGAACACGATGATGATGATCGGCAGCAGCACGAGCAGCGCCACCGCGAGCATCGCCACGAAGAAGAGCCAGGGGCCCACGCGTCGCAGCGGTGAGCGGCGGGGGCGGGAACGGGGAGCGAGCGCGACGGCGGCCATCAGCCGGCATCCTTCTCGCCGCGGCTCGTGACCACGAATTGCACGAGGCTGAGGATGAGGGTCGCGATCAGGAGCACGTACGACAGCGCTGAGGCGAAGCCGAGCTCGAGATCCTTGAAGCCCGACTGGTAGATCTGCATGACGACGGTCTGCGTGCTCTGGTACGGCCCGCCGCCCGTGAGCACGTAGATCTGGTCGAAGGCCTGCAGCGCCGCGATGGTGGCGATGATGAGCACGAAGCCGGTGGTGTTGCCGAGCAGCGGGATGGTGACGTTGCGAAAGCGCGACCACGGACCGGCGCCGTCCATCCGCGCCGCCTCGTAGAGACTCGTGGGAATCTCCTGCAATCCGGCCAGGAAGACGATCATGTAGAAGGCGAAGTTCTTCCACACGGCCACGAGCACGACGGTCGGCATCGCGAGCACCGGATCTTGCAGCACGTTGCCGATGCTCACGCCGAAGCCCTGCAGCCAGTAGTTCAGCAGGCCCACCTGCGGATCGAGCAGGTACTGCCAGGCGAAGGCGGCGACGGCCAACGACACGATGAAGGGCAGGAAGAGCCAGGTGCGGAAGACGCCGCGGAACGGCAGTCTCGGGCTGTTCAGAGCGAGCGCCAACACGAGCGCGAGGATGACGGCGGTGGGCGTGAACAGCACCGTGTAGAGCACCGTGTTGCCCATGGCTCGGAGGATGCCCGGGTCGGTGAAGATCTCGACGTAGTTGTCGAGGCCGATGAACTCCTCCCGCCCGAATCCGCTCGCGTCGGTGAACGAGAGCCGAAGGGCGGAGATCATGGGCCAGAAGACGAAGAGCACCAGGATGGTCATGGTCGGCACGAGGAAGCCGATGATGGTCAATCGGCGTTTGGCCTTGCCACGGATCGGGCCTCGGCCGCCGAGTTGCGCGGGAGGGCGATAGCGGCGTGGTGCCTCGGTGGCGCTGGCGCTCATTGCTGAATTCCTTCGAAACGGTCGATGTTTCTACAACGTTGTAGTGAACGATAAGGAGATGTTCTCTGCCGCGTCAAATCGTCGTGTCGAGCAATTGACATCTGAGCGCGCATGGATGACCATAAAAATCTACAACGTTTACTTACAACGTTGTAGAGTGCGATTGCGAGGACTCGATTGTCCTCCGCACCGACAATGCAGTCGCAAAGTGGAGGGAAAGACGAATGAAGAAAGCAATCGCCGGTACAGCGATCGTGGGCGCCCTGATGCTCGCGATCACCGGCTGCTCAACCGCCGACTCGGGCAGTGATTCCGGAGGCAAGGTCGAACTGTCGTTCTGGCACGGCTACACCGAGGCTGACGGAGACGTGCTGAACGATCTGGTCACCCAGTTCAACAAGTCGCAGGACACGATCGAGATCACCCCGTCGGTGAAGCCGTGGGCCACCCTGCTCGACACGGCCCTGCCGGCACTGAGCTCGGGCAACGGGCCGCAGATCATGGCGATGCCGCCCGAGAACATCCCGGTCTTCGCCTCGAAGGGCGCTCTCGACTCGCTCGACAGCTGGTACGACGACCCCGACAGCGGCGCAGCGGCCCTGAACCCCGAGGCCGTGGCCACGGGAACGGTCGACGGCACGAAGTACGGCGTGCCGCTCAGCTTCACCCCGCTCACCATGTTCTACAACAAGGCGATGTTCGACGCCGCCGGAGTCGCCGTTCCGACGACGTGGGATGAATGGGTCACCGCCGCCAAGGCGCTCACCGTCGACTCGAACTCCGACGGCACGCCCGAACAGTACGGGCTCGCCTTGCAAGACAACGTGACCGTGGGCAACGGTGTCTGGCCATCGCTGTTCAAGAGCGGAGGCGGCGACGTCGTGACCGCCGACGGCGAGGTCGTCATCGACTCCCCCGAGAACGCGAAGACCCTGGCTTTCTGGGCCGATGCCGTGCAGAACGACAAGATCTCGCCCACGGGCCTCACCGGCGCCGACGCCGACGGCCTGTTCAGCGCCGGCAAGGTCGCGATGACCCTGGGCGGACCGTGGCTCGCAACCGTGTCGAAGGAGGCCGGGATCGACTACGGCATCGCCGCGCTGCCCGCCGGGCCCGAGGGCATCTCGGCCTCGGCTCTCGCGGTCGACATGAGCGTGACCTCGGATTCGACGGATGAGGAGAAGGCCGCCGCCGAGACCTTCTTCACCTGGTTCTTCCAGCACGACAACATGATCACCTGGTCGCTCGGTTCGGGCTGGCCACCGCTCACCACCGACGTGACCTCCGACGAGGTGGCCGAGAACCCGGTGGTCGCCGCGCTGACCGACCAGTCGCAGTACGGTGTGGCGTTGCTCCCCGGCGTCATCCCCTCCACCGACGTGCTGACCTCGCTCGACACGGCGACCCAGAAGGCGATGTCGGGCGGCGACCCGTCCGCGCTCCTGGCCACCGCGCAGGACGAGATGACGGCGACCCTCGCCAAGTAACCGCAGCACACCGCGATCCGCATCCGGCCACCGGCGGGATGCGGATCGCGGTGCGTCTGCCCGATGATGAACGGGACGATCGATCGATGAAAGAAGGACAGGGCATGAAGTGGTTCGACGACGGCGTGCTCCGATTCGCGGTCGGGGTGGAGGACACCTTCATCCCGCAGACGAGGCCCGGCGAGCGGGCCCTCGACGAATACGACCTCATGCAGCACTACCGCTTCTGGAAAGACGATCTCGACTACTGTGCCGAGGCCGGGGCGGAGCAGGTGCGCTGGGGCATCCCCTGGTATCGCGTGAACCCGGAGCCTGGCACCTGGGACTGGAGCTGGCTCGATCGGGTGATCGACCACTTCGACGAGACCGGCCTCGATCTCGTGGCCGACCTGGTGCACTACGGCACTCCCCTGTGGCTCGAGCGGGAGTTCGTGAACCCCGACTACCCGAAGCGTGTCGCCGACTACGCGGCCGCCGTCGCGGAGCGGTACCGGGGCCGCATCAAGCACTACACACCGCTCAACGAACCCCTGCTGAACATCATGTACTGCGGTGAGTTCGGCCAGTGGCCGCCCTATCGCACCGGCGACACCGGCTTCGTGGAGGTGCTCCGCGGGGTGTCGCGCGGCCTTGTCACCACCCAGAGCGCCATCGCCTCGGTCGATCCCGCGGCCGATTTCGTGCACGTGGAGGCGTCGTTCCGGTTCTCCGGAGACCTCGACGCACACCAGGAGACGCACGAGCACCTCAAACACCGGGCCTATCTCGTGCAAGACCTGGTGATGGGGCGCGTCGACCCCGCGCATCCGCTCGTTCCCTACCTCGAACGCAACGGCTTCAGCGACGACGACCTGAACTGGGCTCGCGAGAACACCGCGCAGCCCGACGTGATCGGGGTCAACTACTACCCGCAGCACTCCACCGAGGTGTTCGAGGCCGGGGCCGAGCTCGGCGGCGGCCCCAACGATCTGCGCCCCCGCGAAGACGCCGGCACCGACGGGTTGAAAGATGTTCTGACCTCGTTCGCGGCGCGCTACGGAAAGCCGGTCTACCTCACCGAGACGAGCTACACCGGCACGGTGGAGCAGCGGATCTCCTGGATGGAGGCCTCCGTCGCCGCCGTGCACGACCTCCGCGCGGCCGGCGTCGACGTCATCGGCTACACCTGGTGGTGCATCACCGACATGGTGGAGTGGTCGTATCGACCAGGCGCCGGTGACGCGATGGACTACCGGCTCCGGATGGGGCTGTGGTCGTTGGAGGAGGACGCCGACGGAGTGCTGCACCGGGTGAAGACGCCGGTGGCCGACAGCTTCCGGCGTCTCGCCGGTTCGGAGGCGTCCTAGCGGGCCGCCGGTGTGGCGGCGGACGACGACGCGACGGCGAGCGAGCCGGTCCCTGTCGACTCCCGGGGAACGATCTCGAAGTCGACGAGCACCTCCTGAGGGTCGGCGGGTCGCCCGCCCTGCTCGCCGATCCGGCGCACGAGGAGTTGGACCGCGGTGCGCGCGATCGAGGCGCGACCGGGGTCGACGCTGGTGAGGCTCGGCACGGCGTAGCGCGACTCCTCGATGTCGTCGAAACCGATGACGGCGACGTCATCCGGCACACGGAAGCCCGCCTCCTGCAGCACCCTCATGGCACCCAGTGTGAGTGCGTCGTTGAGCCCGAACACCGCATCGAAGTGCACGCCGCTGTCGATGAGCTCGCGCATCGAGGCGGCGCCGTTGGCCCGGTGCCAGAGGGTGGTATAGGCGACCAGGGCGGGGTCGAAAGGGATGCCGGCGGCGGCCAGCGCGTCCTGATAGCCCTGCACACGCAGCGCGGCCGATCCGACACCCTCGTCCACGTGCGCGCCGACGACGGCGATCCGCCGCCGCCCCAGCCCGATGAGCATCTCGGTCGCGGCCCTCGCCGCCTCGACGTTGCGCATGGTGACGTGATCGACGGGGCTGCCGAAGATCCGCTCGCCGAGCAGAACCAGCGGATAGTCGACGGCGAGCAGCTCTGCGTCGTCCTGCCCCATGCCCAGAGGGCTGAAGATCAGACCGTCGGTCAACCGCATCCGGGGGCTGGAGAGCACGGCGATCTCCCGCTCGCGACTGGCGCCCGTCTTCTCGATCAGCACCACCAGACCGTGTTTCTCGGCTTCGGCGATCACCTCGTCGGCCAGCTCGGCGAAGTAGCTCAGGCTGAGTTCGGGAAGAACGAGGCCGATGGCTCCGCTTCGGCCGGAGCGAAGACTCCGGGCCGTGGCGTTGGGCTGGTAGCCCAGCTCGTCGATCGCCCGCTGCACCTTGTGGCGGGTCTCCGGTCGCACGTGCGGGTAGTCGTTGACCACGTTCGAGACCGTCTTGATCGACACGCCGGCGAGGTGGGCGACGTCGTGCAGTGTTGCGGCCATGCGTATCCTCTCGGCCTGGCAGTACTCGATACTACAACGTTGTACTCCGGTCGTGCGGGCATGACACCGAGAAGCCGGCCCGACCCGGCCGGCATGGCCGGGCCGATCGGGAACGACGGCTCAGGCGCGTCGGCCCAGCATGCCCCGCACGAAGGAGGCCTGGCCGGCGTGCTGGAGGTCGTCGGCGATGACGCTCACGAGACGCACCGCAAGGGTCACGGGCGGGTTCCAGTTCGTGTCGACCACGCGCTCGAGGTCTCCTTCGCCGAGCGCGCGCAGGTACGCGACCGTGGCCGCGTAGACCGCTTCGTGGTAGCCGACCAGCAGCTCGGCCGAGACGCCGGCCACCTGCCCCACCTCGGCCGCCGACTGCGCGTACCCGGTGGCATCCGGGTCGAACGGCAGGGCGAAGCGCTCGAACCAGCCCTCCCCCGTCCACACCTGCTCGGTGCCCGCGACGTCGGCGACGTGGTCGTCCTGCACCCGCGTGAGGTGCCAGACCAGCCAGGCGATCGAGTTCGCCTCCGGATCGACGCGGGCGGCCAGCTCCTCCTCGCTCAGGCCGCCGACGGCCCGGCGGACGGTGTCACGGATGCGCGTGAACGCATCCTCCAGCAGGTCGATGCTCGTGGTCATGCGCTTCCTCTCGTCACGGCGTTCTCGGCGGCTCGACGCTCGTCGCGCGCATCTCTCGTCACCCCTTCGGGCTTACTCTTCACCGCCCGTACACGCAACACCCAGGTTGATTCAGGGTCTTCAAATCGCGACGCCGTACCCTGGCCCATATGCCCGCACGTCTCAACCGCTTCACGGACCGCTTCCAGCGCGTCGTCGACGGCACAAAACGCCCGGTCGGAATGATCGCCCTGCTCAGCGTGGTGGCGGCCCTCCTCGTCACCGTGCTGGCCGTGCCCGCGATGGCCGTCACCGGCGTGTACGCGTCCCGCTCCGTGGACGTGCTCGACAGCCTGCCCGACTACATCCGCCCGTCGACGCTCGCCCAGAAGTCGGAGATCTACGCCACCAACAGCGACGGGTCGAACACCCTGCTGGCCACCGTCTTCGACCAGAACCGGCAGGAAGTGGGCTGGGACGACGTCTCGCAGTATGTGAAGGATGCGGTGGTCTCCACCGAAGACCCGCGCTTCTACGACCACCACGGCGTCGACATCGCCTCCACCCTCCGCGCGGCCGTCGGCAACGTCACCTCGGGCGGCGTCGAGAGCGGCGCCTCCACCATCACCATGCAGTACGTGCGCAACATCCTGGTGCAGCAAGCTGAGATGATCGACGACCCCGCCCAGCGCGAAGCCGCCTACGAGTCGGCCACGACCGAGTCGCTCGACCGCAAGCTGCAGGAGATGCGGCTCGCGATCGCGCTCGAGAAGCAGTACTCGAAAGACGACATCCTGCTCGGCTACCTCAACATCGCGAACTTCGGCGGCTCGGTCTACGGGATCGAAGCGGCCGCCGAGTACTACTTCGGCGTGAGCGCGAAAGACCTCACGCTCCCCCAGGCAGCGACCCTGGCCGCCACCGTGAACGAGCCGAACGGCCTCCGGATCGACGAGCCCGAGAACATCCCCGATAACCAGGCCCGCCGCAACGAAGACGTGCTGGCCTCGATGCTGAAGCAGAAGTCCATCACCCAGCAGCAGCACGACGAGGCCGTGGCGACACCGGTCACTCCGAACATCACCCAGCCCACCACCGGATGCCAGGCCGCAGCCAACGGGGCGGCCTATTTCTGCGACTACGTGACCTGGATCGTGAAGAACGACCCCAGCTTCGGCGACACCGCCGACCAGCGCTGGTCGAACTTCAAGCAGGGCGGTTACAAGATCTACACCACCCTCAACACCGATCTGCAGGCCAACGCCGACGAGACGATGAAGGAGTACATCCCGGCCGCCTACGACGGCGCCGACCTCGGCTCGACGATCGTGACCGTGGAGCCCGGCACCGGACGCATCCTCGCGATGGCGCAGAACACCACCTTCGACGACGACCCCGACACCGTGGCGCCGGGTGCCACCGCGGTCAACTACAACACCGACATCGACTACGGCGGATCGTCGGGGTTCCAGGTGGGCTCGACCTACAAGGTGTTCGCCCTCGCGCAGTGGCTGAAAGACGGCCACACCCTCTCCGACCGCGTGAGCGGCAACGAGAAGGAGTGGGACATGTCGACCTTCCCGAACTCCTGCCAGACGCTCGGCGGACCTTGGGAGCCGGCGAACGACGGCAGCGCCCGCCCCGGAACGATGTCGGTGCAGAGCGCCCTGACGAACTCGGTGAACAACGCCTTCGTGGCCATGGCCCAGCAGATGGACCTCTGCCAGATCAAGGACACCGCAGCCTCCCTGGGCGTGCACCGCGCCGACGGCGGCGAGCTCGACACCCAGCCCTCCTCGGTGCTCGGCACCAACGAGATCGCGCCGCTGACGATGGCGGCCTCCTACGCGGCCATCGCCGCGAACGGCCTGTTCTGTGCTCCGGTGGCGATCGACAAGATCGAGGGACCCGACGGCACCGAACTCACGCCGCCGCAGGCGAACTGCACCCAGGCCCTCGACCCGAACATCGCGTCGACCCTCGCCTACGCCATGCTGGGGCCGATCGAGAGCGGCACTGCCACCGCCTCCGATCCGGATGACGGCATCACCCACATCGGCAAGACCGGCACCACCGACAACGAGAAGGACACCTGGATGGTGGGCGCCTCCACCACCGCCGCCACCGCGGTGTGGGTGGGCAACGTCAACGGCAACGTGTCGATGACCGAGGTGGAACCCAACGGCTACGCCGGAAGCACGGTGCGGCACCGCATCTGGCGCTCCGTGATGACGGCCAATGACGACGTCCTCAGCGGCGGCGATTTCCCCGACCCCGACCGGGCGCTGGTGAACGGCTCGTCGTCGCGCTTCGATGACTCCGGCTCGGATTCGGAGTCCGGCTCCTCGCCGAGCCCCACCGCCACACCGACGCCGACACCCACGCAGGAGGCCCCGGCCCCGCCCGCGCCGGTCGACCCGGTGCCGCCGGTCACCCCGGTCCCGACCCCCACGTCGACACCGGCGGCCGAGTCCCCGTAGCGGTCGGTTCGAAATCGCAAACGTCGCGCCAACCTCGCCGCTATTCGCGGAGGTCGGCGCGACGTTTGCGGTTTCGAACCTAATCGGCGCGCGGCTCGCCGGTCAGGCGGAGAGTTCGGCCAGCTTCTGCTCGATGACCGTGGCGGCGTCGTCGATCAGCTCCTCGCTGATGACGACGCTGGGGAGGAAGCGGAGCACGCTGTCCCAGCTGCCGGCATCCAGCACGATCACGCCGTTCGAGGTGGCGTGTTTGATGACGGCGGTGAGAGCCTCGGGGTTGGGCTTCTTGGTGCCCGGATGCACGAGCTCGACACCGAACATCGCGCCCTTTCCGCGCACCTCGCCCACGACGGAGTACTTCGACGCCCAGTCGCCGATGCGCGCGAAGAAGGCGTGCTCGACGCGCTGCGCCTCGGCGATCAGGCCGTCGCGCTCGATCAGGTCGAACACCGCGAGTGCCGCCGCGGTGGAGACCGGGTTGCCGCCGAAGGTGCCGCCGATGCCACCGGGCTGCACGGAATCCATGATCTCGGCGCGGCCCGTGACGGCCGCGAGCGGGAAGCCGCCGGCGATGCCCTTCGCGCTGGTGACGAGGTCGGGCACCACACCGTGGTGCTCGATGGAGTACCAGGCGCCGGAGCGGGCGATGCCGGCCTGGATCTCATCCGCCACGAACACGATCCCGTTCTCGGTGCAGAACTCGCTGAGGCGCTTGAAGAAGCCGGGGGCGGGGATGACGATGCCGCCGTCGCCCTGGATCGGCTCGACGAACAGAGCCGCCAATTCGGTCGCCCCGATGTGGGTGGTGATGTAGTCGATGGTGCGCTCGGCGGCTTCTTCGCCGGTCATGCCGTCGGGGTCGCGGAAGGGGTAGCTGATCGGCACGCTGTAGATGTCGCCCGGCATCGGGCCCATCCCGGCGCGCTCGGGCCAGGGGCGGTAGGTCATGGCCATGGTGAGGTTGGTGCGGCCGTGGAAGGCGTGGTCGAGCGTGGCGATGACGCGGCGGCCGGTGTACTTGCGGGCGATCTTCACGGCGTTCTCCACGGCCTCGGCACCGGAGTTGACGAGGATCGAGCGCTTCTCGAAGTCACCGGGGGTGATCTCGGCGAGCTTCTCGGCCACCTTCAGGTAGTTCTCATAGGGGGTGACCGTGAAGAGCGTGTGGGTGAGCTTGCCGGCCTGCTCGGCGGCGGCTGCGGCGATCGCCGGATGCGCGTGGCCGATGGTGGTGACGCCGATACCGCAGCCCAGGTCGATGATCTGGTTGCCGTCGACGTCGACGAGGATGGCGCCTGATCCGTGGTCCATGTAGATGTCGGCGAGGGTGCCGGCGCCGCGAGAGACGGTCTTGCGGCGACGTTCGTGCAGCTCGCGCGACTTCGGCCCGGGCAGTTCGGTGACGAGCTTGCGGGCTTGCGGAACGGAGAAGGTGTCGACAGAAGTGGGCATACTCCGAGCCTAACCGCTCGGGTGTTTCACTCCTGTTTCGGTCGTGTTCACCGCCGCCTCGCGGGACAGGTGGCGACGTGGTCGTCGACGACGCCGACGGCCTGGAGGTAGGCGTAGATGATGGTGGAGCCGACGAAGGTGAAGCCGCGCTTCTTCAGGTCTTTGCTGAGGCGGTCGGAGAGCTCGGTGGTGGCGGTGAAGCCGGTGGCATCAGCAGGTCGCACCACCGGTTCGCCGTCGACCCAGCTCCAGAGGTAGTCGGCGAAGCTGCCGAATTCCTCTTGCACACCGATGAATGCGAGCGCGTTCTTGCGCGTGCCGAAGATCTTCAGGCGGTTGCGGATGATGCCCTCGTCACCCATGAGCGCCTCGAGCTCGTCGTCGCCCATCGCCGCGACCGCTTCCACGTCGAAATCGTGGAACGCCCGCGCATACCCTGCGCGCCGGTTCAGGATCGTCGACCACGAGAGCCCCGCCTGCGCCCCCTCGAGCACGAGGAACTCGAACAGGTAATGGTCGTCGCGGCTCGGCACGCCCCACTCGGCATCGTGATAGGCGCGCATCGCGGGCGATCCCGTGGCCCAGGGGCAGGTGCCGTCGTGCGGGTCGGGGGTGCCGGGGCCGGGGAGTTCGCTCATGCGTCGATCCTCTCAGGCGCCGGCGACATCCGCGTGGCCGCACTACACCCCGGGTGCGCGCACCACCGCACTGGCCGGGTGCAGACGATCAGCCGCCGGCGGAGGAACCGAAGCCCGATTTGCCCGAACCGCCGAAGCCGCCCTTCAGGGGCGCACGATCGCCCGCCTTCGCGCCGGCCGGTGCGGGCGAGACCACGTCGGACTGCAGCTTCGAGCCCGGCGCCGCGAAGCCGCCGCTCGGCACCGGCGCCCATCCGGAGACCCGCGGCGAAGCCCAGCGCGAACCCGCGAACAGCAGTGGGCCGAGCCACAAGCCCGAATAGTGGGCCGACGGATACCGTGACGACGGCTCGCAGAGATCCTCCGGGGTGTCGACGATGTCTTCGCCCTGGCGCTCCAGCACGGCGATCTGCTCCGTCACATCCGCGATGCAGTCCTCTTTCGAGTCGTACATGGGCCGCTCGGCGTTCTGAGGCACCACGTATTTCTCGCCGTCGGCGCCCTCGAGCACGATGCCCTCTTCGGTCGGCGCACACCCCGAGAGCGCCAGCACGGCGCCCGCGATCGACGCGACGGCGACCCCGCGCTGCACGGCGGCGCGCGAGGGCCGGGCGAGACCGGCGCGCTGACCGGCGGCGATGCCCGAGAGGGTCAGCCGGGCGGATCGGGCGGATTTCACGAGGCCTCCTGGGTGTGGTCCGGCTCGATGTAGTGCGGCACGAACTCGGCGAGGTCGCCCGTGATCGGGCCGCTGGTCTCGCGAAGGTCGATGCCGGCCGGGGTCTCCCCCACGATCCAGCTGCCGATCACCGCTGTCTTACCGGGGATCGGCGCGAACCGCGCCCGCTCCTGGTAGACGAAGCCCTCGTCGCCGTACGCCCCCTCCGCTGAGGCGATGACGACACCCGACGCGTCCATGAGGCGCACATTCGCCCCCTCGCGGCCGAGCCGCGGCTTCGCGACGTGCGCGCAACCGGCCAGTGCATCCGCCGAGGCGAACGCGGGCAGGAGGTTCGGATGCCCGGGGAACAGCTCCCAGAGCACCACCAGCAACTGCTTGTTGCTGAGCAGCAGCTTCCAGGCCGGCTCGACCCACTGCGTCGCCCCGCGACTGGCCGGCAGGAACCCGCCGAACTGCTCGGCGAGCATCCACTCCCACGGATACAGCTTGAAGATGCGACGGATCGGCTCGTCGTCGGCATCGAGGAACGTCGCGTCGTCGACGCTCCAGCGCACGTCTTCCATGAAGATCAGCTTCGGGTCGAAACCCGCTGCCGAGGCCGTCTCGGCCATGTAGGCCACGGTGTCGAAGTCCTCGACGATGAGCTCGCCGTCACCCGTGTCGTGCAGCGAGGCGAGGTGCAGCCGCGCGCCGGGTGCGAGGCCCCAGCGGGCGGTGCGGACGTGCTCCCACTGCTCGATCAGGAGCTCGTGCAGGCCGTTGAACTGATCGGCCTCGGCCGGCAGGACGCCCCGCGCGGTCTGCTCCTCGAGCCACTGCCACTGCGCCGCCGCGGTCTCAACGAGCGAGGTGGGAGTGTCGGCGTTGAACTCGAGCAGCTTCACGGTGCCGTCGCCGTCGTAGGCCAGGTCGAAGCGCCCGTAGACGGTCGGATCGTCGTCGTCCCACGACGCGCGCACCAGCTCGTGGAAGCGTTCCGGGATGCCGAACTCGTCGAAGCGCCCCTGTCGCACCACGAACTCGACAGCGTCCATGCAGCGCGCGAAGAGCTCGGCCGTCGCCTGTTCGAGCAGCTCGATCTCCGGCATCCGGAAGACATATGCGGCCGACTCGCTCCAGTACGGCCGGCCGCCCTCCGACTCGAGGTCGTAGAAGCTGAACCCCACTTCGTCCAAGCGCTCCCGCCAGTTCGGGCGCGGGGTGATCTCGACACGACGCATGATCCCCGAGCCTAGCCCGCACTCTCGCCGAGCGAGCCCCCGATGCGCTCAGCTCAGGGAGTCGAGCGCCTCGAACTCCTCGGGCGAGAGGTGGATGAGCGCGGCATCCACGTTCTCCTCGAGGTGCACCACCGAGGAGGTGCCCGGGATCGGCAACATCACCGGCGAGCGGTGCAGCAGCCAGGCGAGGGCGAGCTGGGCGGGCGTCGAGCCGTGCGCGGCCGCCAGCTTCGCCAGCGGCGACCCCTCGCCCGAGAGCGCTCCGGTGGCCAGGGGGAACCACGGGATGAAGGCGATCCCCTCGGCCGCTGAGTAGTCGAGCAACTCCGATGCACTGCGGCTCGTGAGGTTGAAGAGGTTCTGCACCGAGACGATCGGAGCGATGGCGCGCGCCGCCACCACCTCGTCGACCGTCACCTCCGAGAGTCCGATGTGGCGCACCTTGCCCTCGCTCTGCAGCGCTGCGAGCTCGCCGATCTGATCTTCGAGCGGCACCTTGGGGTCGATGCGGTGCAGCTGCAGCAGGTCGATGCGGTCGACACCCAGGTGCCGCAGGTTGAGCTCGGTCTGCTGCCGGAGGTATTCGGGTCGGCCGACCGGGGTCCACCGGTGGGGGCCCTGGCGGGTGAAGCCGACCTTCGTGGCGATCGCCACCCCGTCGGCGTACGGATGCAGGGCCTCGCGGATGAGCGCATCCGTCACGAACGGGCCGTAGGCATCCGCGGTGTCGATGAGGTTCACGCCGAGTTCGACCGCGCGGCGCAGCACGGCGATGGCGGCGGATCGGTCGGCGGGGTCGCCCCAGACGCCCGGACCGGTGAGCTGCATGGTGCCGAAGCCCAGTCGGTTGACGGTGAGATCGCCGCCGATCGTGAAGGTTCCGGATGCGGCAGCGGGCGGTGCGGTGTCGTTCGACGTCATGCAGAGGTGAACCGGGCATCCGCTCTGTGCATTCCGCTCGGTCGTGCCCACGCTGAGAGCATGAAAGTCACCGAAACGAGCGATCTCTGGTGGAGGAGCACGGTCATCCACTGCCTCGACGTCGAGACCTCCACTGGGTGCGAACCGAGCGAGCGGCTCCAGTACTGAGGCCGCCGAACTCTTCGTCCTTGCCTTCGGCGGGCGCGCGCTGCCACGCTTCTGACACGACAGGACGCGCGACGGCGCAGCGGCGAGGTGGGCATGGACTTCTACGGGATCATCGAGATCGTCGGCAAGGTGATCGACGCCGCGGGGGTGGCGGCGATCGTGGTGGGAGCGTTGTACGCCTCGCTCAACGCGCTGACGCGCGGGCTGCGGCGTCAGCGGCCCGTGTACACGCAGTTCCGGCGGCTGCTCGGGCGCGCCATCCTGCTCGGGCTGGAGTTGCTGGTGGCGGCCGACATCATCCGCACGGTGGCGGTGACGCCCACGCTCGAGAGCGTCGCGGTGCTGGGGGCGATCGTGCTCATCCGCACCTTCCTCAGTTTCTCGCTCGAGCTCGAGATCACGGGGCGGTGGCCCTGGCAGAAGCCTTCGGCGGTGCCGGCGGGCGGGGACCCGGCGGGCGGCGCGGCGCAGGGGCAGGACGGGTGAATGTGCGGGTGAATCGGGCCCGCTCCGCACCGAGGCTCACGCGGGCGGCTTAGCGTTGCCGGATGTCCGCTCTGCCCGCCTCTGCGTCCGACCCGGCGCTCGGCGACTACCGGCTGCTCGCACTGGGCGATGAGGCGGAGTTCTTGGTGGAGCGGCTGACCGAGCGGGGCTGGCAGCCGCAGGCCGAGATCTGGGCCGATGGCGACGGGTTCGTCGTGGCCCACTCGGTGATGCCGCCGGATGCGCGTTCGATGGAGCGGTTCGGACGGTTCCCGACGCCCGAACTGGCCATGCAGCGCTTCGCGCACTGGGCGCGCACGGGCGAATAGTGCAGCGGCGCTGGTCGGGCTGATCCAGCGCGGGCTACTCGGGCTGGTCGACCGCGTCCTGCTCGGGCTGATCCACCGCGTCGAGGCGCACGGTGCCGCCGGCGTCGACGCTCCAGCCGGAGTTGTGCGCCATCTCCCGCTGATCCATGCCCGCCATGCTGACCCCACCGCCCGACATCGGCATCCCGCCCGCGTCAGACCGCCTGGGCGAAGCCCGCGGGGGCGGCGGCGTCGGCGAGCGGGGCGAGCGGGGCCGGGATCTCCCAGCCCTTGCGCCGCATCGACTGTGCCCAGAGGCGTCCCGCGCGGTACGACGACCGCACGAGGGGGCCGGCCAGCACGCCGAGGAAGCCGATCTCCTCCGCCTCCTCCTTGATCTCCACGAACTCCTCCGGCCGCACCCACGACGCCACGGGCAGGTGCCGCGGCGACGGCCGCAGATACTGCGTGACGGTGATGATGTCGGTGCCGGCGTCGTGCAGATCCTGCAGCGCCTGCGAGATCTCCGCGCGGGTCTCCCCCATGCCGAGGATGAGGTTCGACTTCGTGATGAGCCGCGCATCCCGCGCCTGCGTCAGCACGTCGAGCGAGCGCTCGTAGCGGAAGGCAGGGCGGATGCGCTTGAAGATGCGCGGCACCGTCTCCACATTGTGGGCGAAGACCTCGGGGCGCGAGTCGAACACGACCTGCAGCAGCGACGGGTTGCCCGAGAAGTCGGTGGCGAGGATCTCGACGCCCGTGCCCGGGTTGAGTTCGTGGATCTTCCGCACGGTCTCGGCGTGCAACCACGCCCCCTCGTCGGGCAGGTCGTCGCGCGCCACCCCGGTGACCGTCGCGTAGCGCAGGTTCATCGACACCACGGATTCCGCCACCCGGCGCGGCTCGTCGGTGTCGTAGTCGGCGGGCTTGCCGGTGTCGATCTGGCAGAAGTCGCAACGCCGGGTGCACTGCGATCCGCCGATCAGGAACGTCGCCTCGCGGTCCTCCCAGCACTCGAAGATGTTGGGGCAGCCGGCCTCCTGGCACACCGTGTGGAGTTCCTTCTCCTTCACGAGGCCCTGCAGTTCGCGGTATTCGGGGCCGAACTTGGCCTTCGTCTTGATCCACGACGGCTTCCGCTCGATCGGCGTCTCGGCGTTGCGCACCTCGAGGCGCAGCAGCTTGCGGCCCTCGGGGATGTGGGGCGCGCTCATCGGGCGCCCGCCGCGACGACCTCGTGGCCCACGCGCACCAGGTCGCGCATCCGGTCGCCCGGCGATTCGAATTTCGCCATCACCGAGTCGACCACGTCGACCGGATCGACCCGGCGCCCCAGGATCTCGCTGATCGTGGTGACACCGGCGTCGCGGATGCCGCACGCCACGATCCGCTCGTAGGGCTCGAGGCTGTTGCTGCAGTTGAGCGCAAAACCGTGCGTGGTGACCCCGGAGGCGACGCGGATGCCGATGGCACCGAGTTTCGAGGTGGTGCCGTCGACGGTGGTCCAGATGCCGGAGCGCCCTTCGACCCGATGCGCCACGACGCCCAGCTCGATCACCACGTCGAGCAGCAGGCTCTCGAGCGAGCGCACATAGGCGACCACGTCGATCGGATCGGGCAGCCGCAGGATCGGGTAGCCCACGAGCTGCCCCGGCCCGTGCCAGGTGATCTTGCCGCCGCGATCCACCTCGACCACGGGCGTGCCGTCGACGGGCCGCTCGGAGTCCTCGGTGCGCTTGCCCGCGGTGTACACGGCCTCGTGCTCCAGCAGGATCACGGTGTCGGGGGCCTGCCCCGCCACCACCTGGTCGTGCAGGCGCGCCTGCAGCTCGAGACCCTCGGCGTAGGGGACGAGCCGCCGCCCCACGCCTTCCACGACGAAGTCTGTCATGGGGCAAGCATAGGTTAATTGGACTGAGTCCAACAATCCTCTTTCCGGGGGAGCATCCGGCGCGTCCGCCGATCGATGACATTCTTGCTACGGAGTGCTACAGACGGCTACACTGAGCTCATGACCGCCGTCCCGGTGCGCGAGTTGCGCAACAACACTGCCGACGTCGTGCGCCGCGTGCAGGGCGGCGAAGACATCACGATCACCGCCAACGGGGTGGCGGTGGCATCACTCGTGCCGGTGCGGGCCGGCAGACGGGAGTGGATCGGGCCGGTCGACCTGATCACACTGCTCGGCACCCCGGCCGACGCCGGGCTCCGCGACGAGCTCGCCGATCTCGCGGGAGACACCACCGACGATCTCGGCCCGATCGCGTGAGCGGCGACCGCCCCGAGCGCGGGCTGCTCGACACCAGCGTCTTCATCGCCACCGAATCAGGTCGAGCGCTCGACCACGCGAGACTGCCCCAGCGGTCCTCCGTCTCGGTCGTCACTCTGGCCGAATTGCGCGCCGGGGTTCTCGCGGCCCGCGACACCGACACCCGGGCACGACGGCTCGCCACCCTCGAAGGCATCGCCGACGTCGAGGCTCTGGTGGTCGACGATCGTGCCGCAGCCCACTGGGCGCGACTGCGCTTCCGACTCGTCGAGGCAGGGCGGAAGGCGAACGTGAACGACCTGTGGATCGCATCCGTCGCCCTCGCCCACGATCTTCCGGTCGTGACGCAGGATGGCGATTTCGAGGCGCTGCTCGACCTCGGCGGCCCGGCGGTCGTGCGCGTCTGAGCCCTGGGGTGCGAGACGCCGAGGGTGCTCGAGCCGCCGGCGGGGCAGGATGGAGGGATGGGAGCCGATGCGGAGTTCGAGGAGTTGCTCGCCGAGGGCGAAGCCGTGCCGACCGCGGGCTGGGACTTCTCGTGGTTCGAGGGGCGCGCCACCGAGGAGCGTCCGTCGTGGGGTTACGCGGGCATCGCCGCCGAGCGGATCGCCGACGCCGACTCGGTGCTCGACATCCAGACCGGTGGCGGGGAGGTGTTCGCCGGCGCGCTCGCGGAAGCCGGCGCCCGCACCGGCCGCATGCCGTCGACCGTCTGGGCCACCGAGGGTCACACGCCGAACCTCGCGCTGGCCCGGGAGCGGCTCGAGCTCTTCCGCGGCGAGGTCGTGCAGGTGGCCGAGGACGCAGCGCTGCCGTTCGCCGCGGAGCGCTTCGATCTGGCGCTGAGCCGGCATCCGCAGTCCACGGACTGGGCCGAGGTCGCGCGTGTGCTGCACCCCGGCGGCACCTTCCTCACCCAGCAGGTCGCGGCCGGCTCGAACCGCGAGCTCTACGAGTTCTTCCTCGGGCCGCAACCCGCCGCCGAGAACACCTCGCGCAGCCTCGAGAACCTCGTGGCCGGGGCTCGGGCGGCCGGATTGCGGGTGGTGGATGCGCTGCACGAGTCGACGAAGGTCGAGTTCTTCGACGTGGCAGCGGTGGTGTACTTCCTGCGCAAAGTGCTCTGGACCGTGCCCGGCTTCACCGTGGAGCGCTACCGCGACCGGCTCGCGGCCGTGCACGCGCGCATCCAGGCCACCGGCTCGTTCGTGTCGCACAGCGAGCGTGCGCTGATCGAGGCACGCAAGCCCTGAGCGGCCGGCTGGGCGCGCGCCGCCCAGCTCTTGCCCCAAACGAAAGATCGGCGATTCTTCGCGCTACGAATCCCGGAAAGGTGCTCTCGCAGCCTGTCATCCTGACAACATGGACGACAGAATCACGCTCCGCTTCATGGCCGCCCCGCAGGATGCGGCGGCCGGCGGCGTCACAGTCGCGGCCGGCCGGGTGCTGGAGTGGATCGACAAGGCGGGCTACGCCTGCGCCGTCGGCTGGAGCTCCTCCTACTGCGTCACCGCCTACGTGGGCAACGTGCACTTCACCCGGCCCATCGCATCCGGTGAGATCATCGAGGCGCACGCGCGCATCATCCATACCGGACGCACCAGCATGCAGGTTCTCGTCACCGTGGAGTCGGCGGATGTGCGCAGCCGCGACTTCGCACCGGCCACGCACTGCATCCTCGTGTTCGTCGCGGTCGACGACGCCGGGCGGCCGCAAGCCGTGCCGCCGTGGTCGCCGACGTCGTCGAGCGATCGGATGCTGAACGCCCGCGCCGAGGAGCGGCTCGCCCCGCGCCGTGCCATCCGGGATGCGATGCAGCAGCAGACCTACTCGGAGTCGGGAACGACCCCGCAGACCGTGTTCCGCTTCCTGGCGGCGCCCGGCGACGCGAACTGGGGCGGCAACGCGCACGGGGGAACGGTGATGCGGTGGATCGACGAGGCGGCGTTCGCGTGCGCCGCCGGATGGACGTCGGCCTCGGCCGTCGCGGTGTATTCGGGTGGCATCCACTTCTACCGCCCGATCCGGATCGGGCACATCGTGGAGGTGGCCGCTCGCCTCATCCACACCGGGCCGCAGAGCATGCACATCGCGATCCACGTGCGGTCGGGATCGCCGGAGACGCCGCAGGCGCTGGAGCTCACGACCCAGTGCATGAGCGTGTTCGTCGATCTGGATGCCGCATCCGGGCGTTCCCGGCCGGTGCCCGCCCTGCCCCTCGTCTCCGACGAGGACCGACGGCTCGACGCGCACGCGCTCGACCTCATCCGCTTGCGCGCGGGCCTCGAGGCCCTCCCGCTCGCGTCGGCGCCCGTCCCGGCGTAGCGGGGCCGTGCGGCCCAGCGCAGCGCGCTGACCCGCACGTTCTGGCGCTTCCCTCGCCGCCCATTCCGCAAATCCGTGCGGATGAGCGCTCGCGCCGGGCGGCGTGGCGGCGCGGGCCCCCGGCATAGCGGTGAGGAGGAGGCGCGGCGCCTCGGTGGGGGGATGCGGGGCGGGAACGCGTGGCACCAGCGAGGGCGCGGGGCTGTCGGAGGCGCGAGGGTGTCAGCCGGCGGCGAGGCGCTCGAGGGCGTCGAGGGCGGGGCGTTGGCCCGCCAGGATCTTGACGCGTGCCTCCGCGAGCGGGAACCAGCGGGCGTCGTCGATCTCGGGGAACTGCTGCCGGCGGCCCGACCGCGGTGGCCACTCCAGCTCGAAGGTGTTGCTCACGACCGCGTCGGGCACCGCCGACGTCTCCGCCGCGAACACGGCGATCACCTTGCGCGACGGCTGCCGGAACTCCCCCAGCAGCACGTAGTCGACCTCCGGCGCCGGCGCACCCGTCTCCTCGGCGAACTCGCGCCGGGCGGCGGCGAGCGCCTCCTCCTCGGTGTCGTACTCGCCCTTCACCACCGACCACGAGCCCTCGTCTTTACGCGCCCAGAACGGCCCGCCCATGTGCGCGATCCACACCTCGACGCCGCCATCGCGACGCCGCCAGGGCAGGATGCCCGCGCTCAGCACCGGCATCCGTCACCCCGCCGTCGGCGCAAGCGTCGCCCCGGGCGACGTGGTGGGGGCGAGGGTCGCCGTCGTGCACATCCGGAGTTCGAGGGCGCCGGGCTGCTCGACCAGGTCGAATGCGACCCGGATCGACGCGAACTCGGCCAGCGACGACACGTGCGTCCCGCCGCATGGGATGCTCACGGCGCCGTCGGGAAGGTGGCACGTCCAGGTGCGGCGCCCGCTCAGGCCGCGTGCGTCGCCATCCTGCCGCACCTCGACCAGGGCTCCGGATGCGCACCACTCCGCGAGTCGGGCGTCGACCTCGGCGGCCAGCGCGGCGAGCGGGCCGGACGCACCCGACTCTCGCGACGTGCCCGACGCACCCGACTCTCCCGACGCACCCGACGCATCCGACCCACCCGACGTGCCCGACGCACCCGACGTGCCCGACGTGCCCGACCCACCCGACGTGCCCGACGCACCCGACCCACCCGACGTGCCCGACCCACCCGACGTGCCCGACGCACCCCACTCCCCCGACGTGCCCGACGTGCCCGACGCACCCGACGCCACTCCTGGGTCGGACGCGGAGGCGGGCCCGGCAACCACCACACCCTCCATGAGCACCGCCGGTGCGAAGCCCTTCTTGCGGAGCGACTTGCCGACGCGGTACACGTCGAGCGATCCGTTCTCCTCGATCGTCGACGACTCGATCGCGAGCTGGTCGAAGTTCGGATTGCCGCGGCCGTCGCGCGCGACATCCTTGGTCCAGGCACCGGCGAGCGCCTCGTTGAGCGCGAGTGACGCCAGATGGCAGGCGGTGTGCCCCGCCGACAGCCCACGCCGATACGCGGCGTCGACCTCGACGCGCGCCGTCGCGCCCTCCGCGAGCGGCCCACCCGAATCGTCGCCGCCTGGCGCCGTCGAGTCGCCAGAATCCGCCGCATTCGACGGCGTGATTCCGTCACTTCTTGGCGACTGGGTGGAAGGAGCGGACGAGGCGTCGAGCACGTGCGCCACCACGAATGCCCAGCCCTCGGCGCCGGGGCGCACCGGAACAGCGGAGCCGAGGAACAGCTGCGCTCCATCCGTCGCCCCCACCACGCAGTTGACGACGGGGAAGACCCGATCGCCCACCGTGAGCGTCGCCCGATCCGCCCCCTGGTCGGGCCAGGCCGCATCGACCGGATGGCACGCCGTCTCGTCGAGCAGCACCGCCGTGCGCCCGGCGTCGAGAGCCGAGACGTGAACCACGACCCCCGAGGAGGCCACAGCACCGGAGGGATAGGTGACGACGGTGTCGACGCGCGGAAGAACCATGTGCGCCATTTTCCCACTCAATCCATAGCGGGCTCATAGACTGCCTCCCTAGCGTCTATCCGTCGCATCCGGCACGACACCGGCCGTCGATCCCAGCGAGCAAGGAGCACCCGCGGCATGAGCCCAGCGAAGTCCGACAAGAGCATGTACGAGGGGCTCTCGAAGAAGGACCGCCAGGCGCTCTCCCGCGAGATCGCACGCATCCGTCGCGAGGAGGAGCAGCGGCGCAAGAAGCGCAACCGCGTCGTGCTCATCACGAGCCTCATCACGGTCGGCGTGCTCGCACTCGCCGGCACCGGCTGGGCGGTCTACAGCGGCATCCGTGCCACCTTCGTCGGACCGCTCAACATGCTGAGCGACGGCATCCTCTTCACCGGCGATCCGTCGGCCGCCTCGACGGCCGAAGGGGCGACGCCACCGCCGGCCACCGCCACCCGAACCGCTGCCATCCAGCCGGATGCGCAGCCCGTCGCCTCCGACCTCGACACCTCGACCGTGCTGCGGGTCACCGAATACGTCGACTACTCGAGCCCCGACGTCGCGAAGTTCGAGACCGCGAACGGATCGGCCCTGCAGTCGTACGTCTCTGCCGGCTACGCGAGCCTCGAGCTGCACCCTGTCGCCCTCGAGGGCGCCGGCAGCTCCGACAGCTACGCCACCCGCGCCGCGAACACCATCGCCTGCGTGGCGAACACGACTCCGGATGCGACGCTCGTCGTGCACAACGCACTGGTCGCCGCGCAATCCACATTGCCCGACGGCGGCCTGAGCAACGACGACCTCGTCGCGCTCGTGCAGAAGGCGGGGGTCACCGATCCCGCCGTCGCGAGCTGCATCACGGGAAACGAGTTCGACGACTGGGTGGCGAACTCCACCGCGCGGGCGCAGAAGACCATCCCGAACTCCGACGTCACGTCTCTCACCACGGTTCCGCTCGTGGTCATCGACGGCACCGCCTACACCGGAGCCCTCGACGACACCGAGGCGCTGAACACCTTCATCACCGACGTCTTCACGAAGGCGTCGGCGGCGGCCGGTGAGGATGCGACGGGGACTGACGGATCGGGGACCGGCGGGTCTGACGGATCGGGCACCGGCTCGACCCCCGCGCCCACTCCGGCCCCCACCGACGGCCCCGCCGAGTAGCCTCGGTCGCCGGGAGGCACCTCGACCCGGCCTCCGTTCGGGAGGAGATCACGGCCATCCGCACGTTCGGGAGGACGGAGCATCCTCCCGAAGCGCGATCTGCCTCCGGGGCGGCGGGCGGCCCACCGCGCGACGGGGCGCCGGCGCGGCGCGGCGGGGCGATCAGTCGAGCAGGCCGAGGCGGCCGACCGCCTGCTCGGCCTCGGCGCGGTTCGCCACACCGAGCTTGCGGTAGACGCTCCGCAGCTGCGACTTCACGGTGTTCTGACTCACGAACAGCCGGTTCGCGATCTCGGCGACGGATGCGCCGGAGACCAGTTCGGCGAGCACCGATCGTTCGCGCGGCGAGAGCGGAACCGTCGAGTCCATCTCGGGCAGGAAGCTCCCCCGTTCCCGCACCCGGTCGAGCGCCGGCCCGGCCGCCCCGGCGAGTGCCCCGGCCGGAACCAGCGCCACGAGCGCGTCGAAGTCGCCCCTGCGGATGACGGTCAGCGCCGAATACAACCGCGCCGACTCGATCAGCGCCAGGGCCTGCTGGAAGGCTTCGCCCGCCTCCCGTTCCCATCCGCCCCGCAGCTGCGTCACGGAATGCAGCACGAGGGCTTCGGCGATCACCCGCTGCGCCGACGTCGCCACGGTGAGCAACGGCTCGACGATGCGCGTCACCGCTTGGAGGTCGCCCGTGAGCATGTCGATCTTCGCCTGCTCGAGCTGCAGGTAGTAGGTCGACGGGGGCGTCGACCGCTGCCCGCCGAGTGCTTGCCGCGCTCGCGCCGGCTGCTCCAGCTCGATGTACAGCTCGGCGCGCGCCACGGCGACGAAGTGCGCGCTGATGCCGTTCGCGGTGAGCTCGGGCGGGCGGCTCTGCACCGCCGAGTCGATCTGCGTGAGCACCCGCCAGGCGTCGCCCGTGTGCCGGGCGAGGCGGGCCCGCAGATACAGGATGATGGCCCAGTAGTCGGGCGCCTTCGCCACGTCGGCGTAGACGTCGAGAACCTCGCGGGCCTCGTCGTATTCGAGCCGGTCGATGTGTCCGAGGGCGCGGCTGAGGTGAGCGGTGATGCCGTAGCGCTTCGAGGTCCAATCGGGCGCCTCCGCGGGCGGATCGCCGCGCGGAACCCGGTCGAGCCACGCCTCCGCCTCGGCGGTCTGGCCGGCGATGGTGTGCAGCCAGGCGAGACTGCCCGCCGAGCTCTGGTAGATCAGCTCGTTGCCGGTCACGGCGGCGAGGTCGTGGGCATCCTGGTATTCGCGGAACGCCTCGGTGCTCTGGCCGGCCGCCTCGCGCACCTTGCCCCATTGGCTGTGCAGGTCGGGCAGGGAGTACTGCATCTCCACGACCGCCTCGTCGGTGGCGTCGCCGAGGGCGTCACGCGCTTCGTCGACCCACCGCACGGCCCGGTCCAGACGCCCCGCGACACGCGCAGCGGCGGCTCGGCTGGTGAGCTCCACGAGCACGTCGATGAGCGCCGAGGAGAGTCCGGGTGGCGCGGTGTCGCGAAAGCGCAGGGGCCGCGGGGCGTCGCCGACAGGAAGATAGCTGAGGTAGTTCTGCGCCGAGATCCAGCGCGGGTTGGCGGCCACGACGGCGTCGGGCAGGGCGGCGACGGCGTCGCGGATGACGGCGGGATCGGCGATGATGAGTGCCGACCAGTTGCGCTCCACGATCGTCTGCACGGCATCCCAATCGGCGCGGGAGACGGCATCCTGCAGTTCCTGGGAGATCGCGGATCGCTCAGAGGGGTCGCTCACGACAGTCTCTTTCCGTCCGAGCAGAGCCCCACCAAGCCTGCTCGTGGGCAGAGCTTCGTCATCCCCTACGAATTCCGGATCCGCCCGGATGCGCCCACGTGACGAGTGTAACCCGCCGGAGGGTGCACGAGGACCCTCCACGCGGTGCACGAGAGGCGGCCGGATGCGAGGCCCCCGGCCAATTGACTAGGTTAGCCTAACCTAACTAGGATCGTGACGATCGCCCGACGGCGCCCCGCCCCTCCCACGAGTTCGGACTGATGACCTCTCTCACCCCCCTCCGCCGACGCGTCCGCTCCGGCGTCGCGTTCGCCCTCGCTCTCGCCACCGCCGTCACCCTCGGCGCCTGTTCGAGCAACGCGAGCGGCGCTTCCGCCGGAGCGCAGTGCGTCTCGAGCGACGTCGCTCTGGCCGACCTGCCGCTCACGCCCGATCCGAAGTCCCACCAGGGCGAATCGACCGCCTGTCTCGAAGACGTGGGCGTCACTCCGGTGACGACGGATGCCGCACCCGCCCTCCCCGCGACCGTCACCGACAACCAGGGCACCGAGGTCACCGTGACCGACACCAGCCGCATCCTCGCACTCGACATCTACGGCTCCCTCGCCGCCACGGTCTTCGGCCTGGGACTCGGCGACAGCGTGGTGGGGCGCGACACCTCGACGAGCTTCGCCGGCGCATCCGAGCTGCCACTGGTCACGCAGAACGGTCACGAGTTGAACGGCGAGGCGATCCTCGGGCTGAACCCGAGCGTCATCATCACCGACTCCTCGATCGGGCCGTGGGACGTCGTGCTGCAGATGCGCGAAGCCGGCATCCCGGTGGTGGTCACGACCCCCGAGCGCAACCTCGACAACGTGGGCGAGATCGTGGGTCTGGTGGCGGCGGCGCTCGGGGTTCCTGCGGCCGGCGCGGAGTTGACGTCGCGGGTGACCGGGGAGATCGAGGCCGAGATCGCGGAGATCGCGGCGGTGACGCCGGCCGACCCGGCCGACCGGCCGCGCATCCTGTTCCTCTACGTGCGCGGCAACGCCGGCGTCTACTACATCTTCGGCGAGGAGTCGGGGGCGGATGCGCTGATCCGCGCGCTCGGCGGAATCGACGTCGCAGACGAGATCGGCTGGCAGGGCATGCGGCCGATGACGGCCGAAGCGCTCGTGAAGGCGCAGCCCGACATCCTGCTGATGATGACGAAAGGCCTCGAGTCGGTGGGCGGCGTCGACGGACTGCTCGAGCGCATCCCGGCGGTCGCCGAGACGCCGGCCGGGGCGAACCGGCGCATCGTCGACATGAGCGACTACGAGATCCTCAGCTTCGGCCCGCGTTCGGCCTCCGTGCTCGACGCCCTCGCCCGTGCGATCTACGCCCCGGACGCGTCGGGTGCGGCCCGATGACGCGCGTCACTCCCACGGTGGGCGGCGACGGGGTCGGCGCGGGCGGGAGCCTCGAGGCGCGCGTCGACCCCTTGCCGCGGCGCGCGGGCGTGGGGCGGCGGGCGGTGCTGTTCGTGGTGCTGGGCGTCGCCCTCGTGGTCGTCTCGCTCGTGGCAGCCGGAACCGGGCAGCTCGCCATCGCTCCCGACGAGGTGCTCGGCTCGATCCTGCACCGCATCGGCGTGACGATCTGGCCGCTGCCGTCGCATCCGAACGGCGACAGCGCGCTCTGGACCATCCGCTTCCCCCGCGTGGCCATGGCCGTGCTGGTGGGCGCCGCGCTCGCGGCCAGCGGCATGATCATGCAAGCCATCTTCGGCAATCCGCTCGCCGAGCCCGGCGTCGTGGGCGTGAGCTCGGGCGCGGCGCTCGGGGCGGCCGCCACGATCGTGCTGGGCCTGAACTTCCTCGGCGACTGGACCATCGCGTTCGCCGCCTTCGTGACTGGCCTCCTCGCCACCCTGCTCGTCTACGCCGTCTCGCGCGCGAACGGCAAGACCGAGGTGGTGACCCTCGTGCTCACGGGCATCGCCGTCAACGCCTTCGCGGGGGCGGGGCTGGCGCTGTTCATGTTCCTGGCCGACACGCAGTCGCGCGAGGCGATCGTGTTCTGGCAGCTCGGCAGCCTCAACGGGTCGCGCTGGCAAGACGTTCTCGTGGTGCTCCCGGTCGTGGTGGTCGGCATCGCGGTCGCCCTCGTGCTCTCGCGCCGCTTCGACCTGCTCTCGCTCGGCGAGAAGGCGGCGCGGCACCTCGGCGTGAACGTGGAGGCGCTGCGGATCGTGTCGATCGTACTCGTCGCCCTGCTCGTGGGCGGGGCGGTGGCCTTCGTGGGCATCATCGCGTTCGTGGGTCTCGTCATCCCGCACCTCATGCGCATGATCATCGGCCCGGCGCATCTCCCGCTGCTCATCGCCTCGACGCTCGGCGGCGCGGTGCTGCTCGTGGCCGCCGACCTGGTGGCGCGCACGGCCATCCCGATGGCCGACCTGCCGATCGGCCTGCTCACCTCACTCATCGGCGGACCCTTCTTCTTCTGGCTGCTCCGCCGCACCCGCAAGAAGGCAGGGGGCTGGGGATGAGCGTGTTCTCGCGTCGCGCAGCGACCGCATCCGTCGAGTCGCCAGAATTCGTCGGAATGGCGGGCCGTGAAAGCGCGATCATCGGCGATTCGATGGCAGGTGCGACGGATGCGCCGCTCGGCTCCGGCGAACCGGCCCTGCGGGTGCAGCGGGCGAGCGTCGAGATCGGCGGCACCCGCATCCTCGACGACGTGTCGTTCGACGCCGCGCCGGGCGAGGTCGTGGCGCTGATCGGGCCGAACGGCGCCGGCAAGTCGACGCTGCTCTCGGTGGTGACCGGCGATCAGGCCGTGACGACCGGAGCGGTGGAGATCGCCGGGCGCCCGCTCGCCGACTGGAGCCTGCGCGAACTCGGGCGGCGGCGCGCGGTGCTGCAGCAGCAGAACGGCGTGTTCTTCCCCTTCACCGTGCGCGAGGTCGTGGCGATGGGGCGGGCGCCCTGGCAGGGCACGCCCCGCGACGCCGACGACGACCGCGTGGTGGAGGAGTCGATCGCGCTCACCGAGACCACCCGGTTCCGCGATCGGCCGCTGCCGTCGCTCTCGGGCGGCGAGCGGGCGCGGGCGTCGCTGGCGCGCATCCTGGCGCAGGAGACGGGCATCCTGCTGCTCGACGAACCCACCGCCGCGCTCGACCTGCGGCACCAGGAAGACGTGCTCCGCATCGCGCGGGATCGTGCCCGCGCGGGCGACTGCGTGGTGGTGGTGCTGCACGACCTCAGCCTCGCCGCCGCCTACGCCGACCGCATCGTGCTGATCTCGGCGGGTCGCGTGGTCGCCGACGGGGCGCCGGATGCGGTGCTCACGCCGGCCCTGCTGGGTTCCGTCTACGAGGTGGAGGTCGAGGTCATCCGCCATCCCGTCACGGGCACCGCGATCGTGCTGCCCCGTCGCGCCACCGAGCCCGCAATCGAATCGCCAAAACACGCCGCTACGACCGCCGCCATTCCGTCAGAATCTGGCGAGTCGATGTGCGTGTCCACTCTCGAGGAGACCCCATGAACCGACCGACGAAGATGCTCGCCGCACTGGGAGTCGCGGTGGCGGCCGTGCTCGGGACGGCCGTGGCCGGGCCCGCGGCGCCGGCGCAGGCGGCCGGGTCGGTGCGCGTCTCCGTGACCGGACAGCCCGAGCTCGTGGGCGTCGCCGATCCGGACTACCTCACCGACGTGACGGTGACGGGCAGCGGATTCCAGTCGATCCCGAGCGGCTTCGGCGGCATCTACGTGTTCTTCGGCTGGGTCGACGGCGGCGCGTGGGCGCCCAGCCAGGGCGGCGCGACCGGATCGACCTACCGCTACGTCTACGACGACGAGGCGAACCCGGTGGGGTACCAGGTGTTCGTCAGCTTCCCGGGCTCCTCGACCGAGTACGCCGCGAACGGCGGCGAGGTGTCGGCCGATGGCAGCTGGTCGGCCTCCATGAAGATCCCGGGCGCCTCCTTCGAATCCTACGACCGCAACGGCGACGTCACCACGGTCGACTGTCTCGCCGTGCAGTGCGGCATCATCACCATCGGGGCGCACGGCGTGGTGAATCCGAGCAACGAGAGCTTCACGCCGATCTCGTTCCAGCATCTCTACTCCGGCGACGCGGATGCCGCGGCAGCCGCCGAGGCGGAGAAGGCGGCCGCGGATGCCGCAGCTGCCGCCGCGGCCGCCGCCGGAAGCGCGAACACCTCGCTCGAGACGGATGCCCCCGCACCGGTCTCCACCACGATCATCGCGGCGCCCACGGCTGCCTCCGACGACGGCAACCTCGTGCCGATCCTGCTCGGCGCGGTCGGCGGCGTGGGCGTTCTGGCGCTCGCGGCGATCGGCTTCCTGGTGTGGGCGGTGCTCAGCTCGCGCAGGCGCGCGGTGCTCCCCGCGCCCGCCCCGGCGGCGGCGATGGCGGCGACGGATGCCGGTGCCGGAGCCGGAGCCGGATCGCCGCCCGCGAGTGGCATCGGTGGCGGGGTGAACGCGCGGACCGCCGGCGGGAGCGGCTCCAGCACTGGTTCTGGCTCCGGCCCCGGTAACGGCGCCGGTGCGGACTCCGGGCGGGGAGCCTGACGTGAGACGCGGATCAGCATCCGGGATGCGGGCGGCGGTCGTGGCGGCCGCCCTCACCGCCGCGTGCCTCACGACGGCGCTCGTCCCGACGGCGGCCTTCGCCGCCGCCCCCTCGCCCTACGCGCCCCCCGCCGCCACCAGCACCGCCGCTACCGCGAACTCCACCAGCGCCGACGGGGCCACTTCCACGAACTCCACCAGCGCCGACGGGGCCACTTCCACGAACTCCACGAGCGCCGGCAGCGCCACTGTCACAACTCGCGCGATCTCCGCCAGCGCCCCCGCAGCCACCACCAGCGCTGCCACCCCCGCGATCTCCGCCAGCGCCGCGGCCGCGACCGTCACGACTCGCGCGGTCTCCGGCGCCCACACCGACACTCCCGCGCCCACCCCCGGGGCCGCACCGGATGAAGCCACCACCCCGTTCGCAGGCGAGCCCGTGCCTCCCGTCGACTCGCCGCCCACGCCGGAGGCCGACCCCGCGGCGGGCACGCCGGCCGCACCCCCGACCCCGCCCACACAGGGACCCGCCGCCGACTCCACCGACTCCGCCGAGGGCACCACCGAGGGCACCGCCGCCCCGCCGGCCCCGCTCGATCCGGCGGCGTCCGACCATGCCCCGCCCACCGCCACCCCCGAGCCCGCGCCACCCACGACCGCCGCCGAGGTCGCGGCGACCATCCCACCACCCTCTCCGACCCCCCTGCCCGCCTCGACCTGGGCGGCCACCACCGCCCCCGCACCCGGCCAGGTGCTCGTGCAGACCGATCCCGCCGCCGTCGACTACGCCGTCGACATCGCGTGGGCTCCGCCCGCATCCGTGACTCCGCTGGGCTACCGGGTCGAGCTCTTCTCGGGCCGCTCCGTGTCCAACACCGCCACGCTCATCGCGCGGGCCGAGGTCGATGCGACCGCGACGCGCTACCGCATCGAAGGCGTCGGCTTCGGCGCCACCACCGTCACGGCCCGGGTCACGCTGATCGACGGGGCATCCGCCCTTCCGGATGCCCTCGTCAGCGAATCCGTCACGCTGCCCGCCGCCAGTGCCGGGGCACTCTCGCTGAGCCGCGCAGGCACGCCGACGCTGAGCGCTCCCACCGCCGACGGCTTCACCGTGACCTGGGATGCCGCATCCGGCGACCCCGCCCCGGCCGGCTACGCCGTGCGCATCCTGGAACGGCGCCACGACCAGGCGGCCACGAGCGCCAACTCCTTCGTCACCACCACCCTCGACGTCGGCGCCACGACCTCGGCCGTCGTCACCGGGCTCGAGGGATCGAGCCGCTACCTCGCCGGCGTCGTCGCCTACGACCTCGTCGACGGCGTGAAGCGGTTCCGCCCGTCGTCGGCCACGAGCACCGTGCCGGCCTGGTCGGCCGACTACGTCGCCCAAACCCTCGGCGAGCGCGCCCCCACCACCGAGTGGTCGAACCCTCCGGCCGCTCCCACCGCCGACTCGGCTCGGTCGCTCACCTGGCAGGGCGCACCCACCACCGGTCGCTACACCGGCGGCTCCGCCGTGACGGGCTACCGGATCGACCTCTTCACCCCGGGCGCGGGCCTCGTCGCAACCTCGGAGATCAGTGTCGACGACCGCGACTCCGCACCCGCGACCCGGTTCGGCGGCCTCACCCCGGGCACCGCATACTCTGTGCGCGTCGCCGCGATCAACGCCACCGGCGTGGGCGAGCGCTCCGACTTCAGCCCACTGGTCACGACCCCGACGGGCTCCTCTCCCGGCAGCCGGCCGCCGGCCTACGCCGACCGCGCCGCACTCCAGACGGCGATCTCGGCCGGCATCGTCGCCGACGCCACCGCGACCGTCGGCGGCCCCGTGACCGTCGACCAGGGTCAGGACGCCACGGTCACGGTCCCGTGGACGGGCATCCAGAGCGGCGAGGCCTGGTGGTACGGCGACGCCACGTTCGCGACGACCGTCTCGACGGGCGGCGCGAGCGAAAGCGCATCCGCCCGTCCCAGCCTCACGGTCTCCACGAAAGGCCTCGGCCCCGGCACCCACTACCTGCTCTTCGTCAGCGACAGCGAGCTCGACGGAGGAGCCGCCCCGGCCGGCGCCGAGGCCACCGTGGTCACGGTCGACGTCGTCGGAGGAGGAGCCGGCGGCGGCATCCTCACCCTCGACGACGCCGTGCTGCGCTGGGGACTCAACGACGAGACCAACAACGGTGCCTACTTCGGCGGTTGCAACTACCTCTCCGCCGGGCGCACCCCCGATCCGGGAGGTTCGGCCGTGTTCGGCCCGGCGCAGTACGCCGAGTCCGCCGGAAACGTCACCATCGAGAAACCGGATGCCTCGGGCCGCTACGTGCGCGCATCCTGGACCACGAAATGCCTCGACCGCACCGGCGCCACCCTCAGCTCGGGAACCGCGACGCCCTACGGCGGCAACCAGTTCGTGATGACCGGTGGCGCCGGCCGGGTCGACCCGGCCACCGGCACGGCGACCATCCGCTGGACGGGCGATGTCACCGTCGTCTACTACGGCGGCCTCTCGTTCTGGTATCTCAGCGATCCCGTCCTCACGGTCGAGAACGGCACCGGCACCCTGACCGCGACCGTCGGGGGCTTCGGCACCGACATGGACGACCTCGCCACCTGGGTGCCGCTCGCCGACCGCACGGTCACGCTCGCGGTGTTCAGCGGCGCGCAGGTGGGAGCCGACGGGTTCACCGTGACGCCCGACTACCGCGGCGTCACCGTCGCGCTGCCGCCGGGCCAGACCGCGCAGGCACGGTCGGGCCCCGATTGGGGTTCCTTCCCGCAGAGCTTCGTCGACTTCCATCTCGAGTCGGGGCAGGCCGCCTACTGGTATTCGAGCGGCGGACAGGCGGATGCCGCGAAGGCCGCCCAACCGTTCACGGTGGGCTACGACGCGGCCACGTTCGCCGCACCGACCGCCCCGCCGGAGACGGCGGTGAAGGCGAGCGCGCGGGTTCCGGCGGGCAAGCTCCCGCCGCCGCGATTGCCGGCCGCCGCGGTGCTGAGCGCACTCCCGGTGGCGACCGAGGCGGTGACGACGGATGCCCGGAGCTCCTCTGTGGTGATCGTGGAGTCCGCGACATCCGCGGCTCTCGGAGACGACGTGATCCTGCTGCTCGCCGCACTGATCGCGTTGCTCGGACTCGTGGTCGTGATCGCCGGAGCCGGCGGCGGACTCGTCCTGCTGGGGGCGACCTCGCGACGTCTCTGACCGGATGAGCAGGCTTGTTTAATTAGGTATGCCTAACCTCATTAAGGATAGGCTACCCATATCTCATCCCTCGACTCGGAGTCACTGTGAAAACACACCACCCCATCCGGTCGCGCACGGGCGCAGCCCTGGCGACCGGCGTCACCGCAGCCCTGGCGCTCTCCGCCGTGTCCGCCACCCCGGCTCTCGCCGCAGACCCGACGCCGGCCGCCGTCTCCGGCGCCGTCTTCACCTGGGGCCTCAGCGATGAGGCCGGCAGCAAGGCGTTCGGCCCCGGCTACAACTTCTTGAGCGCCGGCACGATCGCGAAGACCAGCGCGGGCGACGTGATCTCACAGGCGGAGTGGCTCGCCCAGGCCGGCAACACCACCATCCAGAAGAAGCAGGCCGACGGCGGCTACGCGACGTCGACCTGGGCCGGTCTCTCGACCGACTCCACCGGAGCGGCGCTCACCACGGGCGGAAAGCCCAGCGACAACCGGGTCTCCATCGCCTCCGGAACCGGCACCGCCGACGCCGCCGCGGATGACGCCGACATCAGCTGGACGGGCGATTTCACCGTCGCGTTCTACAGCGGCCTCACGCAGTACTCCGTGAGCAACCCCCACCTCGTGCTCGACAACGGGAGCGGCACCATCACGGCCACGTTGAGCGGCTACGGCACGAGCATGGAGAACCCCGACGAGTTCACCTCCCTCCCCGCCACCGAGGTGACCCTCGCCGACCTGACCGGCGTCGACGTCACCCAGACCGGCTTCTCCGTCGACCCCGAGTATCTCGGCGTGAGCATCACGACTCCGGAGGGTGCCGCCCCGCAGGTCACCACCGGAGACAGCTGGGGTGCGTTCCCGCAGAGCTTCGTCGACTTCCAGGGCCTCACCGGCCAGTCCTCCTACTGGTACTCCAGCGGAGGGTCGTCGGATGCCGGCAAGGTCGCCCTGCCGATCAGCGTCACGCTCTCCGGCGCGCCGACGATCACCGTGTCGAAGACCACGGGGCTCGACCCGGCCACCGATGTCGTGACCGTCACCGGCAGCGGCTTCGTGCCGAACGCACCGGCGACCAGTGGCTCCCGACCACCGCTCGCCGGCAAGTTCGGCGGGGTCTACGTGGCGTTCGGCACCTTCCTCGACGCCTGGAAGCCGTCCGAGGGTGTCCCCTCCTCGGCCCGCAAGACGTTCTCCACCAAGTGGGCGATCGACGCGGCCGACGTACAGTCGGTGGGCGGCGCCGCCGCGGGAGCCGTCCCGATCAACCCCGACGGCTCGTTCAGCGTGCAGCTCACCGTGCAGAAGGACTTCACCGGCGCCCTCGCCGCCGGCAACTACGGCATCTACACCTATCCGGGCAGCGGCGCGGTCTACGCGCCCTTCGAGACGTACACCCCGCTGAGCTTCGAGCTGCCGGATGCCGCGCGCATCGAAGGCGCCGACCGCTACGACGTGGCCGTGAAGATCTCGCAGACCTCGCATCCGGCGAACTCCGACACGGTCTACATCGCCAACGGCGCGGGATTCCCCGACGCCCTGAGCGCCGCGCCCGCCGCCGCGAGCGACGACGCCCCACTGCTGCTCACCCCTCCCGATCAGCTCCTGCCCGTCGTCTCCGAGGAGATCAAACGCCTGGCGCCGAAGACGATCGTGGTGGTCGGCGGCCCGAATTCCGTGTCGCCCGCCGTGTTCTCCACCCTTCAGTCGCTCGCCGGAGAGTCGGCGATCCGCATCGGCGGCGCCGACCGCTACGAAGCCTCCCGCAATGTGGTCGACTACGCCTTCGGCGAGACGGGTGCGACGAGCGCCTACCTCGCCACCGGCACGAACTTCCCCGACGCGCTCTCGGCGAGCGCCGCGGGCGGATCGTCCGGAGCCCCGGTGCTCCTCGTCTACGGCGCCGCCGCAGCTGCGGATGTCGCCACGAAGGCGACCCTCGACGACCTCGGCGTCACCACGCTGAAGATCGCGGGCGGCCCGAACTCCGTCTCTCCCGGCATCGAGTCGTCACTCGCCGCGGTCGCTCCGGTGACGCGTCTCTCCGGCGCCGACCGGTTCGAGGCCTCGATCGCCATCAACCGCGACGCGTTCACGCGCGCCGACGACGTGTTCATCGCGACAGGGCTGAACTTCCCCGACGCGCTGGCCGGCGCGGCGCTCGCCGCCTCGTCGACGGCCCCGCTCTACGTGGTGCCGAGCACCTGCGTGCCGCAAGCCGCGCTCGACGACATCGCGGCCCTCAACCCCGACCGCGTCACGCTCCTCGGTGGCCCGGCATCACTGTCGCCGGCGGTGCAGTCGCTCACGGCCTGCGCCCCCTGACGCTCGCCTGAAACCGCCCAGAGGGGCCTTCCGGATTCCGGAGGGCCCCTCTTGCTTTTTAGGTTAGCCTTACCTAAGTTAACGCTGGGGGGATTCGCCGCATCCGGCTGCGCCCTCACCAGAGGAGACAACGTGAAGTCACATCGAAGTCGGACGCGTCTGGGCGCGTCCGTCGCGGCAGGGCTGTCAGCAGCCCTCGCCTTCGGCAGCCTGGTGGCGACACCGGCGTTCGCAGCGCCGGCAGAGCCGGCACCCGCTTCCACCGAGATCAGCGTCGACGACGCCGTCTTCGCGTGGTCGCTCAACCAGGAGACCGGCAACCGCTCCTACTCGGGCGCCTACAACGTGCTGAGCGCCGGCGCGATCGCCAAGTCGGATGCCTCGGACACCATCGCCGAGAGCGAATGGCGCGCGACCGACGGCAACGTCACCATTCAGAAGCCCGATGCCGAGGGAAACTACTCCACGGCCACCTGGGCCGGCACGAAGACCGATCCCACCGGCGCCACCATCACGAGCCCCACCGCCGGCAGGTACACCGGCAACCGCGTGAGCATCTCGGGCGGCACCGGCTCCTACGACCCCGCCACCGACTCGGCCGACATCCAGTGGCACGGCGACTTCACCGTGGCCTACTACGGCGGTCTGACGCAGTTCACGGTCAGCGATCCCTCCCTCACCGTCACGAGCGGCCAGGGCGCGGTGGTCGGCACGCTCAGCGGCTACGGCACGAGCATGGAGGACTCGAGCGCGTTCACCGAGTTGCCGGCCGAGGAGGCGCAGATCGCCGTGTTCACCGTGCCCGTCGACGTGACCGCCGACGGCATCGTGATCGCCCCCGACTACGCCGGCGTTCAGCTGACGCTCCCCGAGGGCGCCACCGCGCAGAGCACCACCGGAGCGAACTGGGGCGCCTTCCCGCAGGAGTTCGTCGACTACCAGCTCGGCACCGGCCAGGCCTCCTACTGGTATTCCAGCGGAGGAGCGGCGGATGCGGCCAAGGTCGCGCAGCCGATCACCATCGCGTTCCCCGAGTCCGACCCCGACCCGGGCACCAGCGGGCCGGGCACCAGCGAGCCGGGTGCGACGCCCATCACCAGCGCGACCGTCGAGTTCGGGTTCAACGACGTGCACCAGGGCGCGTCGCCCGCGGGCGGCTGCAACTACTTCGTGGCCGGCAAGGTGCAGGGACTCGGCAGCGACTACCGCTCGATCGACGGCGACGTCTTCGTGGTGAAGAAGCACGCCGACGGGAGTTCGGAGGTGGTGAGCGTGGGAACGCGCTGCACCCCCGCCGAGGGCTCCGACCTGATCGACCAGCGGTTCCTCTTCACCGAGGGCACGGGTTCGACCTCGACCGACGGCAGCACCGACATCCGGTGGTCCGGCGCCGGCACCGTGAACGCGTACGGCGGACTCGTCAGCTGGTACTTCGAGAACCCGCGCCTGGTGCTGGATGCCGAGGGCGACGGCTCGATCACGGCCCGCGTCGGCGGCTTCGGCAGTTCGATGGACGACCCGACCGTGAAGGTGCCGCTCGACCCGCGGGAGAACGTGGAGATCGCCACCGTTCGCGGCGCCACGATCGTCGACGGCCGGCTGACCATCGACCCGGTCTGGAAGAACGTCGACTACTTCCCGCTCACCGACGCGCAGGATCCGACTTCGGCCCGCTCCACCACCTCGGCCATCCCGCAGGCGGCGAAGGATGCGAACCCGAACTGGGGTTCCTGGCCGGAGTCGTTCGTCGACTTCCAGTACGCCACCGGCCTCTCGAGCTACTGGCACACCAGCGGCCTGACCGCCGACCCGTTGAAGCCGCCGATGCCCATCGACGTCGCATTCGAGGGTTCCGCCCCCGACTACGGCGTGCTGTTCACGAAGGAACCGGTCTCGGCCACCCTCTCCGAGGGCGACGACGTGACCTTCGAGGCCGAGGCGATCGGGCAGAGCGGCACGCCGACCCTGCAGTGGCAGGCGAAGAAGGCCGACGGCGACTGGGCCGACCTCGACGGCGAGACGGATGACGAGCTCGCGCTCACCGGCGTCACCGTCGCCGACTGGAACGGCGCATTCGTTCGCGCTGTCGCCACTCTCGGCGACCGCACGGCCACCTCGGTCGCCGCGACCCTGTCGGTCACCGCCTCCGCCGCGCCCGTCTTCACGACGCAGCCGACGGATGTCTCGGCGCTAGTCGATCAGAGCGCGTACTTCCAGGTCGAGGTCACCGGATATCCGGCGCCCACCTACCAATGGCAGCGCCAGCTGCCCGGCGGGGAGTGGGAGAACGTGGCCTCCGACGGCACCTACTCCTGGTACAACCTCTACCCGATCACGCTGGCCGACGACGGAACGGGCATCCGGGTGATCGCCACCAATGCCACCGGCTCCGTCACCTCCGACGAGGTGCACCTGAGCGTCTCGACCCTGCCCGCCACGATCACCGCGCAGCCGAAGAGCCTCACGGTCTTCGAGGGCGGCAGCGGCTGGCTCGCGGCCTGGATCGACGGCGCTCCCTACCCCCGCTTCCAGTGGGAGCGGAGCACCGACGGCACCACCTGGGAGCAGGTTCCGGGCGCCATCGACAACGTGCTCGACTTCGGCCTCATCACGCCGGAGATCGCGTCGTACAGCTACCGCCTCACGGCGACGAACGGGCTCGCCTCGGTCGTCACCGACGCGGCGACGGTGACCATCCTGCCCACGTCCGACACGCCGATCTTCGTGACGCCCGGCGAGAACCTCGACCCGGCGGTCGACAACACGCTGCGCTTCGCGCTCGGCAAGCTGCCGGCCCTGCCGCAGGGCGCCTCCGGGTTGTTCCATATCGGTGTGGTCGAGAAGTCGGTCTGGCAGCCGGGTGACGACCCGATCGACTACTCGAGCTTCGTGCCGCTCGCGGTGGGCAACTACTCGGCCGGCGACCTGTCGTTCGCCACCGGCGAGATCGTGGTGCCGGCCGGGTCGCTCGACCCGGCGAAGGAGTATGGCGTGGCGATGATGTTCGAGCCGCGCCGTGGGTCGGATGCCCTCCCCCAGTTCGACCTGTACGTGCCGATCACGGTGGCTCAGCCCGCCGTGCCGACGGTGACGGTGTCGAAGACCTCGGGGTTAGATCCGAACGGTGAGACCATCACCGTCACGGGCTCCGGCTTCCTGCCCCACGCCCCGGACACCGATGGGGCGGGCCAGCCGCTCAGCGGTTTCGGCGGCGCCTACGTCGTGTTCGGCAAGTTCGCCGACGCCTGGCAGCCGAGCGCGGGGGCGCCCTCGTCGGCGCGCCCCGGGATCGACATCCGCTGGGGCGTGCACGCGGCCGACCTGGAGACGATCGGCGGTGCGAGCCGAGGTGCGATCGAGATCACGGCCGACGGTACCTTCGAGACGACGCTGACGGTGAAGAGCGGCGCGTTCGACAAGGAGGGCAGCTACGGCGTCTACACCTACGCGGGTGGCGGAGCGATCTACGCACCGTTCGAGACCGCGAACCCGGTCACGCTGAACGAGGCGGCTCCGGCCGTCACGGCTCAGCCGAGCGGTCTCGCCGTTCCGGCCACCCCGGCCGCGGGCGATCCGGTGGCGCTGTTCACCGTGGGCGTCACCGGTGCCCCCGCACCCACCGTGCAGTGGCAGAGCAAAGCCGTCGACGGCGACTGGGCGGATGTCGCGGGTGCGACCTCGACCACGCTCGCGCTGCCCTACGCGGCGGGTGACGACGGGGTGAGTGTTCGCGCGGTCGTCGCCAACGGCCTCGGCTCGGTCACCTCAGACGCCGCCGTGCTGACGGTCACGCCCGACCCGGTCGATCCCGTCGACCCGGTCGAGCCGAGCGCCCCGCTGATTCCGCTGACCGACGAGGAGCTGGCCGCAGCCCCTCAGGGAACGGTGTCGATCCTCGGAATCGACGGTGACGTCGTCACGATCTCGGTGGGCACCGAGCACGCCGGCTCGTTCGTGGGTACCGAGGTGCACTCGGCCCCCGCGTTCCTCGGCTGGTCGGCGGTCTCATCGGCCGGCACCACCACGGCGACCCTGCCGGCCGATCTGCCGGCGGGTGAGCACCACCTGGTGGTGCGCGCCGCCGACGGCAGCGTCATCGGCTGGGCGGTGTTCACCGCGGCCGACGAGACCGTGGTGACGCCGATCGATCCGGGCGAGACACGTCCGGCCGGCGGGTCGGGCGCCGTCGCACTCTCGGACACCGGGTTCGAGGCGGCGGGCTGGCTCGCCGGAGCGCTGTTCCTGCTGGTCGCGGGAGCGGGCGCGGTGGCGATCCGCCGGGTGCGGCGCAGCTAGAAGCGCTCCTCCACGGAACGGCCCCTTCCCTCGCCGGGGAGGGGCCGTTCTCCGTCTCGGGGCCGCCGGTCTTGACCGTCTCAGTACTCCATGACATCCTTACTGAACGAATGGTCGGTAAGTACGAATCACACGAGGATCCCATGCCAGACGGTCTCGCGGGCAGAGTCACCCCCTCCGCCCTGCCGACCACGGCCCTCCGGCGGGTCGACGACCGAGCCGACCGGCTGCACGTGCGGATCGACCGGCCTGCCGTGCGCAACGCGATCGACCGCGGGCTGGTCGACGAGCTGCACGCCGTGTGCGCCGAGCTCGAGGCGGCCCCGCGCATCCTCATCATCAGCGGCGCCGGAGGCGTGTTCGCGTCGGGGGCCGACATCGCCGAGTTGCGCGAGCGGCGGCGGGCGGATGCGCTGGCCGGCATCAATTCGCGCCTGTTCACGCGCATCGCCGCGCTGCCGATGCCCGTGATCGCGGCGATCGACGGCTGGGCTCTCGGTGGTGGCGCCGAACTCGCCTACGCCGCCGACTTCCGCATCGCCGGCACCACCGCCCGCATCGGCAACCCCGAGACCTCGCTCGGCATCATCGCAGCCGCGGGGGCGAGCTGGCGGCTGGCCGAACTGGTCGGCGAACCGGTGGCGAAAGAGATCCTGCTGGCCGGCCGCGTGCTGAATGCCGAGGAGGCGCTCGCACTGCACCTGGTCACCGAGGTGCACGACTCCGCCGACCTCGATGCGGCGGCCGACGCCCTGGCCGACCGCATCGCCATGCAGGATGCCCAAGCCGTCCGCCTCACGAAGGCGGTGTTCCGCGCGCCGCGCTCGGCGCATCCGGAGGTCGACGAGATCGCGCAGTCGGTGCTCTTCGAGTCGCCGGCGAAGTTCGAGCGGATGACCGCGTTCCTGGAGAAGAGGAAGAGATGACCGGTTCGGCCGACGGCACCGACGATCCCGCGATTCCCGACGTCGTCGGCGTGGCCGGGGGCGGCCGGATGGGAGTGGGCATCGCGCACGCGTTCCTGCTGGCCGGGGCGTCGGTCATCGTGCTCGAGCGCGACGACGAGGCGGCCTCTCAAGCGCGAGTCGGCCTGCTGCGCGCCGCCCGGGCGAGCATCGACCGGGGCGCCACGCCGGAGACGTTCGACGCCCTCGAGGCACGGATGTCGTTCACCGCCTCGGCCGACCCGCTCGCCGGCACCGGGCTCGTGATCGAGGCCGTGCCCGAAGACCTGGTGCTGAAGCTCGAAGTGCTCGCCCGCGTCGAAGCGGTACTGCCGGGCGACGCCTGGCTCGCCTCGAACACCTCTTCGCTCTCGATCGACGACATCGCCGCCACCCTCGACCGCCCCGACCGCTTCTGCGGCCTGCACTTCTTCAACCCCGTGCCCGCCTCGAGCCTGGTGGAGATCGTGCGCGGCGCCCGCAGCGCACCCTCCCTCATCGAGGCGGCGCGCGGCTGGGTCGCGGCCATCGGCAAGACTCCGATCGTGGTGAAGGACTCGCCCGGCTTCGCGAGTTCGCGGCTCGGCGTCGTGCTCGCGCTGGAGGCGATCCGGATGCTCGAAGAGGGTGTCGCGAGCGCCGACGACATCGACACCGCGATGGTGCTCGGCTACAAGTTCCCGGTGGGCCCGTTGCACCTGACCGATCTGGTGGGGTTGGATGTGCGGCTCGGCATCGCCGACTACCTCGAGTCGACGCTCGGCGAGCGCTTCGCGGCGCCCGCTCTACTGCGCGAGAAGGTGGCCGAGGGCAAGCTCGGGCGCAAGAGCGGCGAGGGGTTCTTCACGTGGCCGGAGTGAACACCGCGACCAGGCTCGGCGTCGCGCTCGTTGCGCCGGCCGAGCGCCGCTCAGCGCCTGTCGACGATCAGATTCGTGATGCGGATCGTGCAGATCCGGTCGCCCTCCTCGTCGGCCAGCACCACCTCGTGCGAGGTCGTGGTGCGGCCGAGGTGGAGGGCCGTCGCCGTTCCGGTCACCAGGCCCGTGCGCACGCCGCGGTGATGGGTGCCGCTGATGTCGAGGCCCACCGCCGTCTTGCCGAGAGTGGAGGCGTGGATGACGGCGGCCCACGAGCCGAGCGCCTCGCCGAACGCCATCGACGCCCCGCCGTGCAGCAGCCCGAACGACTGCGTGTTCCCCGCGACCGGCATCGTCGCCACCACGCGCTCGGCCGACTGCTCGAGCACCACCACACCCATCGTGCGGTCGAGTTCGCCGAGCTCGATCGTCCATGGCTGAAGGCTGTCGCTGCCGGTCATCCCGCGTCCTCGTCTCTGGGGGGTCACTCCATGCTACTGACCGTTCGGCAAGCTCTGAGAAAGGCCCTCTGATGTCCACGATCTCCCCGGCCTCCCCAACCGCCTCCGCGACATCCTCGTCGCCCCGCACGCTGCCGAGCTATCTGCAGGGGGAATGGCGGCAGCCGACGGAGGGCTCGGCGACGGGGATCGCGGCCCTCGACGCCTCGACGGGCGAACCGGTGGCCCTCGTCAGCAGCGACGGGCTCGACCTCGCCGCAGCGGTCGACCACGCCCGCACGGTCGGGCAGGGTGCGCTCGGGCGTCTCACCTTCCATCAGCGCGCGCTGATCCTGAAGGCCCTCGCGCAGCACCTGAATTCCGACGAGGTGAAGGCAGACCTCTACGAGGTCAGCGCGCGCACCGGAGCGACACGGCGCGACAGCCTGGTCGACGTCGACGGCGGCATCGGCGTGCTCTTCAGCTATGCCTCGAAAGGGCGGCGCGAGCTGCCGAACGCCTTCGCTCTCGTCGACGGAGCGCCCGAGAACCTGGCCCGCGACGGATCGTTCGGCGGTCAGCACCTCTACGTGCGCATCCCGGGCGTCTCCTTCCAGGTGAACGCCTTCAACTTCCCGGTCTGGGGCATGCTCGAGAAGTTCGCGCCGGCCTTCCTGGCGGGCGTGCCGAGCATCGTCAAGCCCGCCACCCCCACGGCCTTCCTCACCGAGGCCGCCGTGCGCGCCATCGTCGACTCCGGCCTCCTGCCCGAGGGTTCGCTGCAGCTAGTGTGCGGATCGGTGCACGGTTTCCTCGACCTGCTCGACGTGCGCGACGTGGTCGGGTTCACCGGCTCGGCCTCGACCGCTTCGGCCTTCTCCGGGCACGCGAACGTGCTCAGCGGCGGGGTCGGGCTCACCTGCGAGACGGATTCGCTGAACGCCGCGATCCTGGGCCCGGATGCCGTCGCCGGCACGCCCGAGTTCGACGCCTTCATCGCCTCGGTCGTCACCGAGATGACCGCCAAGGCCGGGCAGAAGTGCACGAGCATCCGTCGCGTCATCGTGCCGGCCGATGCCCTGGATGCGGTGGTCGCGGCGATCGGCACCCGTCTCGATGCGCGGGTGACGTCGGGCGACCCGCGCGCCGACGGGGTCACGATGGGTCCCTTGGCGAGCAGAGAGCAGAAAGCCGAGGTGCGCCGCAGCGTCGAGGCGCTGCTGGCCGGCGGCGGGCGGATCGCCTACGGCTCACTCGAGGAGCCCCGAGTCACCCGAGCCGACGGCACCGTGGGCCCGGCGCCGTCGGGTGCGTTCTTCTCCCCGGTGCTGCTGCGCTTCGACGACGCTGATGCGGATGCCGTGCACGAGGTGGAGGCGTTCGGGCCGGTCGCCTCGGTGCTCGGCTACCGCGATCTGGCTGACGCCGTGCGGCTGGCCAACCGCGGTGGCGGCTCGCTCGTCGCCACCGTGGCGAGCGCCGATCCGTCGGTCGTCGCGACGCTCGTCTCGGGCATCGCACCGTTCCACGGGCGGGTGCTCGTGCTCGACCGCGACGACGCCCGATCGAGCACGGGCCACGGCTCCCCGGTGCCCCACCTCGTGCACGGCGGGCCCGGCCGCGCGGGCGGCGGGGAGGAACTCGGCGGCATCCGCGCCGTGAAGCACTACATGCGCCGCACCGCCCTCCAGGGTTCGCCCGCGGTGCTGACCGCGCTGACCGGCCAATGGCGCGCGGGGGCGGGAGTCCAGGCCGCTCCGTCGAGCGCTGCCGCGTACCCGTCCACCGCGCCAACCGCACCCAGCGCGTCCGTCGGCGAGGTCGACCCCGCCGACCCGGTCGGCGAGCACCCGTTCCGCAAGCCGCTCTCGCGCCTGCGGCTCGGCGACGCCATCGCATCGGAGGCCCGCGAGATCACCCTCGACGACATCGGTCACTTCGCCGAGTTCACAGGCGACACCTTCTACGCGCACACCGATGAGGAGGCCGCAGCGGCGAATCCCTTCTTCCCCGGCCGGGTCGCCCATGGCTACCTGCTCATCTCCTGGGCCGCGGGCCTGTTCGTCGACCCGGCGCCGGGGCCGGTGCTCGCCAACTACGGACTCGAGAACCTGCGTTTTCTCACACCCGTCTCCCCCGGCGACTCGATCCGCGTCACCCTCACGGCGAAGGAGATCACCCCGCGGGAGAACGAGGACTACGGCGAGGTGCGCTGGGATGCGGTGCTGCACAACCAGCGCGACGACGTCGTGGCCACCTACGACGTGCTCACCCTCGTGGCCAAGGAGTAGCAGGCCCACCGCCGCGGCACGCGGCGACGGTTCAGGCCGAGGGGCGCGGATGCAGGCCCTCGAACGCGACGGTGATGACGTCGTCGGCCAGCTGCTCCGGCGTGAGCGGCCCACCGGGCTTGTACCACTCGACGATCGAGTTGATCATGCCGAAGATGAGCCTCGTGGTGGTGCGGGCATCGACGTCGGCGCGCAAGGTGCCGTCGGCACGCGACTCGTCGACCAGCGCCGCCACGGCATGATCGAACTCGCGGCGCCGGGCGAGGGCCTCCCGCTCGAGATCGGTGTTGCCGCGCAGGCGCAGCAGCAACGTCACCGAGGGCAGCTCTTCGCAGAGCACACGAACTGCGCCGCGCAGCACGAACTCGAGTCGCGCATCCGCCGGTCCCTCTTGCGCGCCGGGCAACGAGAGCACCCCTTCCAGCTCGCCGAGTCCGCGTTCGAGCGCGAGCCGCAGCAGGTCTGCCTTGCCGCTGACGTGGTAGTAGATGGCCGACTTGCTGGTGCCGAGCCGTTCCGCGAGCGTGCCCATCGAGGTGGCGTCGTAGCCGAACTCGTTGAACGCCGCCACCGCGATGTCGAGCACCGTCGCGAGGTCGTAGGGAGCCCGGCCCGAACGCCCGTTGCCGCCGCGCGGTGCGGGCTGATCGGCGGGAAGTGGCTGGCTCATGGCTCCCGACTTTAGCCGACGACGACGCTTGTCCCGCGCATCCGACGGTGTTATCGTTTACTGAACGATCGGTAAGTACGGTGATGAGTTCGTCGCCGACGAGGAGGCTCCATGGTCACCCCCACCGCGCGGGCGGCCGCGACCGAGACCGGCGGCGTGCGAGACGCCGACGACGACCCCCAGGGAGACGGTCGGCGTCGTTTCGAAGAGCTGCTCGCAAGTGAGAGCCGGGTGGAGCCGACCGACTGGATGCCGGCGGCCTATCGCAAGACGCTGATCCGCCAGATCTCCCAGCACGCCCATTCGGAGATCATCGGCATGCAGCCCGAGGGCAACTGGATCACCCGCGCCCCGAGCCTCAAGCGCAAGGCGATCCTGATGGCCAAGGTGCAAGACGAGGCCGGCCACGGCCTGTATCTCTACTCCGCCGCGCAGACGCTCGGCATCGACCGCGAGGAGATGTTCGACCAGCTCATCACGGGCCGCGCGAAGTACTCGTCCATCTTCAACTACACCACCCCCACCTGGGCCGACATGGGGTCGATCGGCTGGCTCGTCGACGGCGCGGCGATCTGCAACCAGGTGCCCCTGTGCCGCGCCTCCTACGGGCCCTACGGCCGGGCGATGGTGCGCATCTGCAAAGAGGAGTCGTTCCACCAGCGACAGGGCTTCGAGATCCTGCTCGCCCTGATGAACGGCACCGAGGAGCAGCGGGCGATGGCCCAGGAGTCGGTGAACCGGTGGTACGCCCCGGCGTTGATGATGTTCGGGCCGCCGGATGCCGACTCGCCCAACTCGCAGCAGTCGATGGCCTGGAACATCAAGCGCTTCTCGAACGACGAGCTGCGGCAGCGCTTCGTCGACATGCTCGTGCCGCAGGCCGAGATCCTCGGCGTCACCCTGCCCGATCCGGCCATCCGGTGGAACGAGGAGCGCGGCCATTACGACTTCGGCGATCTCGACTGGACCGAGTTCTCCGAGGTGCTTGCGGGTCGCGGCCCGGCGAACGCCGTTCGCGTGTCGCGCCGCCGCACCGCTCACGAGAACGGGGCCTGGGTGCGCGAAGCGGCCCGCGCCTACGCCGACAAGCAGGCGACGGCATCCGCGGCCTCGCGTGCGTCCGCGGCACCGGAGAAGATCGCGTCATGACCAGCCCTGGCGACTCCGGCACCCGCGAGATCTGGCCGCTCTGGGAGGTCTTCCTCCGCCCCTCGCGCGGCCTTTCCCATGTGCACGCCGGTTCGCTGCACGCGCCCGACTCCACCATGGCCGTGCGCAATGCCCGCGACCTCTACACCCGCCGCGGCGAGGGGGTCTCCATCTGGGTCGTGCCCGCCTCCGCCATCACGGCGTCGGATCCGGATGCGAAGGGCGAGTTCTTCGAGTCGCCCGAGGGCAAGGAATACCGGCACGCCGTCTACTACACCGCGTCCGAGGCGGTGCCGCACCTGTGATCCCCACGACCAATCGGTCTGCCTCCACGGCACTCACCCCCGAAGCCATCGCCGAGTCGATCGCGGCCGACGAGACGGTCGCGTCCGAACCGGTCGCTCTCTATGCACTGGGTCTCGGCGACGACGCGCTCGTGCTGGCGCACCGCCTCGGGGAGTGGATCACCCACGCTCCCGAGCTCGAAGAAGACGTCGCGCTCGGCAACATCGGGCTCGACCTGCTCGGCCACGCCCGCAGTCTCCTGACCTACGCCGGCTCGGCGTGGGGCACGAGCGAAGACGACCTCGCCTACTTCCGCGGCGAATCCGAATTCCGTAACCGGCAGCTGTTCGAGCAGCCCAACGGCGACTTCGCGCACACGATCGCGCGGCAGCTCTTCGCTTCGGTCTACTTCGACGGGCTCTACCGAGCACTACGGCGCTCGACCGACCCGACGCTCGCGGCCATCGCCGCGAAGGCCACCAAGGAGGTCGACTACCACCTCGACCACAGCGTGCAGTGGCTGTTGCGCCTCGGTCTCGGCACCGAGGAGTCGCACCGGCGGATGCAGCGGGGGCTGGACGCGATGTGGCCGTTCGTGGGCGAGCTCTTCCGGGCGGAGACCGGCTTGCCGGAGGGCGGCGTGGCTCACGTGCCGCTCGACGTCACCGACGGCGGCACTCTCGGCGGTGTCGTCGTCGATCTCGAACCGTTGCGCTCCGCCTTCGACGAGATCGTTCCCCGCCTCATCACCGACGCCGGCCTGACCGTGCCCACCGTCCCGTTCGCGCGCGGCGGCGGCCGCGAGGGCCGGCACACCGAGGCGCTCGGCCCGATGCTGGCCGAGATGCAGGTGCTGGCCCGCGCACATCCGGGGGTGACCTGGTGACTTCCGCGTCGACCCTGGGCGAGACACGCGGGCACGGAGGGGTGGAGCGCGGGCACATCGTGCACGCCGACGCCGTCCTCGAGCGTCAGGCCCGGCCCCGCCCGTTGAACGAGGCCGAGCGCGCCATCTGGGATCTGGCGGCCACGGTCGTCGACCCCGAGGTGCCCGTGCTCACCATCGAAGACCTCGGCGTGCTGCGCGGGGTCACCTTCGCCACCGCCTCCGGTTCGGTCACGGTCGAGATCACACCCACCTACTCGGGCTGCCCCGCCGTCGACGCCATGCGCGACGACATCGTGGGTGTGCTGCACGGCAACGGCTACGACGACGTCTCGGTGAAGGTGGTGCTCGCCCCGGCGTGGACCACGGACTGGCTGAGCGACGAGGGCCGCACCAAGCTCGAGGAGTACGGCATCGCGGCCCCGGGCCCTCGCCGGGGCGGCGGCACCGTGAGTCTCGGGCTCGGCATCCGCTGCCCCCGCTGCGGGTCGATGCACACCCGCCAGCTCTCCCGTTTCGGCTCCACTTCGTGCAAGGCGCTCTACGTCTGCCAGCGCTGCCAGGAGCCGTTCGACCACTTCAAGGAACACTGATGTCGCTCACCGAGACCCCGGCCGAGGCCCCTCCGACCGGGCGCCGCCGTGCCGACTTCCACACCCTCACCGTTTCGGAGGTGCGCCCGCTCACCGACGACGCGATCGAGGTGTCGTTCGAGGTGCCCGCCGATCTCGCCGACGCCTACGACTACGCGCCCGGGCAGTACATCGCCATCCGCACCAGCCTCGAGGGTGAAGACGTGCGCCGAAGCTACTCGATCTGCCAGGCGCCCGGCCGCGGATCGTTGAAGGTGGGCATCAAGCGCGACCTCGGTGGGGTGTTCTCCACCTGGGCCGTCGACAACCTCGCCGCGGGGATGCAGCTCGAGGTGATGAGCCCGGAGGGGCGCTTCACCGCGCACGCCCCGCTCGACTCCCCGGGGCACTTCGTCGGCGTGGCGGCGGGGTCGGGCATCACGCCGATGATGTCGTTGATCGAGCACACGTTGCAGGAGAACCCGGCCTCCGTGTTCGAGCTCGTCTACACGAACCGCACGACGATGGACACGATGTTCGTCGACGAACTCGCCGACCTCAAAGACCGCTACACCGCCCGGCTCGCCCTGCATCACGTGCTGACGCGGGAGAAGCGCAGTTCCGAGCTGCTCTCCGGGCGCCTCGACGCCGCGCGGGTGCGGGCCGTCTTCACGTCGCTGCTGCAGCCGGCCACGGTCGACGAGTGGTTCCTCTGCGGGCCGTTCGATCTGGTGCAGCTGTGTCGCGACGAGCTCGCGGCCCTCGGTGTGCCGCCCGACGCCGTGCGCTACGAGCTGTTCACCACGGGGCGGCCGGAGCGCCCCACCGGTCAAGCGGGCCGGCCGGTGACGACGGATGCGGGCGACGCCGTGCACACCATCCGGTTCCGTCTCGACGGCACCACCGCCACCGTCACGAGTCCGGAGCACTCGCGGGAGAGCATCCTCAACGCGGCCCTGCGGGTGCGCCGCGACGTGCCCTTCGCCTGCGCGGGCGGGGTGTGCGGCACGTGCCGCGCCAAGCTCGTCGAGGGTGAGGTCGACATGGTCGAGAACTACGCGCTGGAACCCGACGAGCTCGCGCGCGGCTACGTACTCACCTGCCAGTCGATCCCCGTCTCGGCCGCGGTGAGCGTCGACTACGACACCTAGCGAGGCGCCCGATCGCATCGCACCGCACCGTCGCCATCCCGCACCACCACCACGCGCACCACCGCCACACCGAGGAGCGTCATGACAGTCGAACTCACCATCGCCGACGACATCGCCGAGGTCGTGCTGAACGCGCCGGCGAAGCTCAACGCCGTCGACGAGACCGCCCTGGCCGAACTGGCGGCGGCCTACGCCGAGGCCGAGGCGGCCGGCGTGCGCGCCCTTCTCCTCCGCGGCGAGGGCCGGGCGTTCTCCGCCGGCCGCGACATCTCGCAGGTCGACCCGGCGACCGATGACGCCCGCGGCTACCTCGCCGACGTCGTCACTCCCGTGCTGCGCCGGATGGCAGGCTTCCCTGCCCCGACCTTCGCGATGGCCACCGGCGCCTGTCTCGGCGTGGGCCTCGGCCTCCTCATCGCGACCGACGTCGTCTACGTGGCCGACACGGCGAAGATCGGCTCGCCCTTCGCGAACCTCGGCGCCACGCTCGACTCTGGTGGCCACGCCCTCTTCTTCGAGCGGCTCGGCGCCCACCGCACGCTCGACCTCGTCTACACGGGCGAGCTGATGTCGGGGGCGGAGGCCGTCGCATCCGGCTTGTTCAGCCGCGTCGTGCCCGCCGGCGAGCTCGATACCTTCACCCGCGAGCGCGTGGCCCGGGTGGCGCAGGGCCCGACGGGCGCGTTCCTGGCGAGCAAGGAACTCGTGCAGAGCCTCCGCGACGAGCGGATCGGCCTCTGGGCGTCGCTCGACGACGAGAACGAGGCGCAGGGCGCCCTCTGCCTCAGCGACGACTACCGCGAGGGTTTCGCCGCCTTCCAGCAGAAGCGCCGCCCCGTCTTCGGCGCCGCTCGCGCTTGACGCCGCCACCCTCACCGATTCGCCACAACACGCCGCTACCCGCGAGCTCGTTGCGGCGTGTCTTGGCGACTCGACGAGAGCGCCAGCGCGTCAGAGGTTGCCGAGCAGCAGCAGCGGCTCCTCGACGCAGCGCGCCACGTAGGTCAGGAACCCGGATGCCACGTCGCCGTCGCACACGCGGTGATCGAACACGAGCGTGAGCTCCACCACTTTGCGCACCACGATCTCGCCGTCCACCACCCAGGGCCGGTCGATCACCCGGCCCACGCCGAGCATCGCGACCTCGGGGTGGTTGATGATGGCGGCCGATCCGTCGACGCCGAAGCCACCGTAGTTGTTGAGCGTGAAGGTGCCGCCCGAGAGCGCACTCGGCGGGAAGTCGCCCTTCTCGGCCCGGGTGACCACCGCGGCGATCTCGTCGCGCAGGGTGCGCGTGGTGAGGTCGTGCGCGCCGTGCACCACGGGCACCATCAGGCCGCGCGGGGTCTGAGCGGCGAGACCGAGGTTGATCGAGCCGTGCTGCACGATCTCGTTCGTCTCGTCGTCGACCGAGGAGTTGAGGATCGGGTACTGCTTCAGCCCCGCCACCACGAAGCGCGCGAGGAGCGCCGTCAGACTGAACCGCTCACCCGTCGACTTCTGCAGTCGCTCCTTCGCGGCGAACAGCTCGGTGGCGTCGACGTCGAGCCAGATCGTGGCCTCGGGGATGAGACGGCGCGATTGCGCGAGGCGCGCCGCCACCACCTTCCGGAGCCCCGTGATCGGGATGCGCAGGTCAGCCGCCCCGATGCTCGTGTGCGGCGCTGCCCCCTCCTCCACTCGTCCTGTATCGGGGTACGAGGCGGAGCTTTGCCCGATGTGGGACGAGTCGGTAGGTGCCACGGCGGGGAGCACGACGCCCGCGGCGATGGCGGCCTCGACATCCTGGCGGAGCACGAGGTTGCCCACGCCGCTTCCGAGCAGCTGGCTCGCGTCGAAGCCGTGGTCGCGAGCGCGCTTGCGCACGATCGGTGAGACCACCGGCGAGCGCCGCGCGGGGTCGAGCAGGGCCCCGGCCGCCGTGGCCGGCGTCGATTGCGGGGCGGCCCGGCGCCCGAAGCGCCCACCGTCGGGGCGGCGCAGGCGCACCGTCGACTCCTTCGTGCCGTAGCCGACGAGAACGGCGCCCGACCCGGGGGCGGCGGGCCGCGCATCCGGAGCACGCACGGCGGTGCCGGGCACCAGCTCGACGCTGTCGGCTCGCGCGCCGGCATCCGCGGAGTCGACCCCGCCCGGCGCGGAATCGGTTAGGGATGCACCGACCGCCACGGGCACGTCGGCACGCACCGCGTCGCTCGGCCGCACGGGCGCGGGCGCGGGCACGGGCACGGGCACGGCATCCGCCGCCACCTCCGCATCCACCGGCACCACCGTGATGAGCGGCGACCCCTTCTGCACCACGTCACCGGGCGCTCCGTGCAGTTCGGCGACCCGGCCCGCATAGGGCGACGGCAGCTCCACGACCGACTTGGCCGACTCCACCTCCACCACGAGCTGATCGATGGCGATCACGTCTCCGGGGGCGACGAGCCAGGAGACGATCTCCGCCTCGGTCAGGCCCTCACCGAGATCCGGCAGCAGGAATTCGCCGGGCATCCGGTCACCACTCCCAGGTGTCGAGAGCGGCGAGAACGCGCTCGGCGGTGGGCAGGTAGTGCTCCTCCTGCTTGGGCGAGGGGAACGGCACGTCGAATCCCGCGATGCGGAGGATCGGCGCCTGAAGGTGGAAGAACTGCCGCTCGGTCACTCGTGCCGCCACCTCGGCGCCGTAGCCGCCGAACTGCGCGGCCTCGTGGATGACGGCGGCCCGGCCGGTCTTCTGCACCGACGCGCCGACCGTCTCGTCGTCGAAGGGCGAGAGGCTGCGCAGATCGACGACCTCGACCGAGAGGCCCTCCAGTTCGGCGAGCGCCGCCGCCTCGAGGGCCGTCTTCACGGTCGGGCCGTAAGCGATGAGGGTCACGTCGGCGCCCTCGCGGAGCACCTGGGCCCGCGCCATCGGGGCGGTGCGCACCGGGAGAACCAGCGTGTCCTTCGCCCAGTAGCGGCTCTTCGGCTCGAGGAAGATCACCGGGTCGTCGCTCGCGATCGCCTCGCGGAGCATCGAGTAGGCATCCGCCGGGTTCGACGGGGTCACCACGGTGAGGCCGGGGGTGTGGGTCCAGTACGCCTCCGAGGAGTCGGAGTGGTGCTCGACACCGCCGATGCCGCCGGCGTAGGGGATGCGGATGACCACGGGCAGCGAGACCCGGCCTTTGGTCCGGTTGCGCATCTTCGCCAGGTGCGAGGTGATCTGCTCGAACGCCGGATAGCTGAAGGCGTCGAACTGCATCTCGATCACCGGGCGCAGGCCGTACATCGCCATGCCGATCGCGGTGCCCACGATGCCCGATTCGGCCAGCGGGGAGTCCCAGACGCGGGACTCGCCGAAGGTCGCGTGCAGCGCATCCGTCACGCGGAAGACCCCGCCGAGCGGGCCGACGTCTTCGCCGAACACCACGACGGACGGGTCGTCGGCGAGCGCGTCGCGGAGGGCCGCGTTGAGCGCGCCGGCGATGCTGAGCGAGATGAGGGCGGGCGCCGGAGCGGCTGGGTGCGGCGCGCCGGAGGCGTCTGCGGACCCGGAGTCGGCGGACCCGGAGTCGGCGGACCCGGCCGGTGTCGGCCCCGCAGGCGAACCGAGTGCGGTGCGGTCGACGATCGTCATGCGATGCTCCCCGATGCGGTCGAGATGGATTCGGTGGAGGAGACGTCGGCGGGGGCGGGCTCGGCCGCTGCCAGCTCACGGGCGAGGTACTCCCGCTGTTCCCGCAACGCGGGCCGCTCGGTGGCGTACACGTGGTCGAAGAGCTCGAGCGGATCGAGCACCGGCTCCGTGTTCATCGCATCGCGGGTGGCGGCCGCGAGCTGCTCTGCGGCAGCCGCGATCTCGTCGAACAGCGCGTCGGAGAGCGCGCCGGATGCGCGCAGGTACGTCTCCAGCCGCGCGATCGGGTCGCGCTGTCGCCACTGCGCGACCTCGTGCGGCGAGCGGTAGCGCGTCGGGTCGTCGGAGTTGGTGTGCGACTCGATGCGGTAGGTGAGGCCCTCGATGAGCGTGGGCCCGCCCCCGGCGCGCGCGTTCTGCACGGCCGCCGAGGTCACCGCGTACATCGCCGCCACGTCGTTGCCGTCGACGAAGTAGCCCGGCATGCCGTAGCCGATGGCGTGATCGGCCAGGGTGCGCGCGTGCGACTGCTTCGAGAACGGCACGCTGATGGCGTAGCCGTTGTTCTGCACCACGAACACCACCGGCGCCTGCCAGACCGAGGCGAAGTTGAAAGCCTCGTGCGCGTCGCCCTCGCTGGTGGCTCCGTCGCCGAGCAGGGTGAGCGCCACCACTTCGTCGCCCTTGAGCTTTGCGCCGGTGGCCAAGCCGACCGCGTGCAGAGCCTGGGTCGCCAGCGGGGTGGCCTGGGGTGAGATCCGGTGCTCGTAGGGGTCGAACCCCATGTGCCATTCACCGCGGAACGACGAGAGGATCTGCACCGGCGGAACGCCGCGGGTGAGGAGGGCCACGCTGTCGCGGTAGGTGGGGAACAGCCAGTCGTTCTCGCCGAGCGAACTCACCGCGCCGATCTCGCAGCCCTCCTGGCCGAGCGCGGAGGGGTAGGTCGCCAGTCGTCCCTGCCGGGTGAGGGCGGTGACCTGCACGTCGAAGCGACGCGCCATCACCATGCGGCGGTAGAGCCCGAGCAGCACCTCGGGCGAGGGCAGCGTGAAGCCGGCGCGCTCGGCGCCCTTCACCGGCGCGCCCTTCTCGTCGATCAGGCGGATCGGCTTCAGGGTGGGGCGCACGGGCTCGGCGCGAGCGGCGACAACGTCGTTCATGGTGTCATCGTGCAGCAGCGCGGCGGGCGACGCGAGAGCCGCGGAGAAGGTCGGTACAGACGGTCGGAACGGCTCGAAATCCGTGCCATTCGTCCTGTTTCAGGGGGCCTGGATGGGCCAGACGTCCATCATCACGCCGGGCGCGGTTCCCGGATGCTCGTCGAGCACGACATACGAACGCGTCGAGGCGACGCCCGGCATAGCGTGGATCTGGCGCATGATGACCTCGCTCAACCGCTCGTGATCGGGGGCGCTGACGGTGAGCACGAAGTCGATGTCACCGCTCACGGCCTGCACGTTCTCGACATAGGGCAGTTCGGCGAGCGCCTCGGCGAGCTCCGACCACACCACGTCGCCCACCTTGACGATCACGATGGCCGTGACGTGCAGACCCAGCGCCTTGCGGTCGACGGTGGCGACGAAGCCCGAGACCACCCCGTCGGCGATCAGCCGCTGCACGCGGTTGTGCGCGGCCGTGCGTGAGATGTGCACCCGCCCGGCGAGCTCGCGGATCGACAGGCGCGAGTCCTGACTCAACTCCGAGATGATGGCGCGATCGACGCGGTCGACGTTCATCGCATCAGGCTACCGTCGGCGCATCCGAAAGGCGGCTTGCCGTGCCGGATTACTTACCGTACGTTCAGTTCATGGACACGACGGATGCGCCCAACCCCGCCGCCGAGGCGATGATCGAGCGCGACCGGGCCTCCGCCGCGCTCGGGATGACCGTGCACGAGTCCCGGCCGGGCCACGGCGTGGTGAGCATGCGCATCCGCGAAGACATGCTGAACGGCTTCGATGTGGTGCACGGAGGCATCATCTTCTGCGTGGCCGACACGGCCTTCGCCGTGGCCTGCAACGAAGGGGCGGAGACCACGCTGGCCTCCGGCGCCGAGATCAGCTTCCTGCGGCCGGTGCGACTGGGGCAGACGCTGACCGCGACGGCCGAGCGGCGCATCCGGAGCGGGCGCACGGGCCTCTACGACGTGCGGGTCACAGATGAGGCGGGCGAGGTCGTGGCCGAGTTCCGCGGCCGCAGCCACACCCTCCGCGCCTGAGGCGGGCACGCCGCACGGGCCGCGCCTCTCGCGCGCCGAGCCCCGCCCGCGCGCCGGGCCCCGCTCCACCCCTCTTGTTCCACCCCCAGACCGCACAGCCCGGACGCCATCCGCGCACCCTCCACTCCCTCCAACCCGTGCGGGTGCACGCCAGGTAGCACGAAGTGCCCTCTCGCGGAGCCGCAAGCAACACTTTGCGCGACCTCGCGCGAGTCAGGAGGGAGGCCGCGCGGCGGCGAGGCGCATCGTAGCGCCGGCGCGGGCCGCGAATGCGGTGGCGGTGGTGGCGATGGTGCGCTGCATGACCTGCACCGCCGCGGTGGGCGCCACGTCAGAGGGGCGCGCCAGGCTGATCGTGCGGGTGAGGGTGGGACTGTCCAGGCGCACCGAGCGGAGGCCGGGGCGGTCGATGAGCACCATGGCGGGCACGATCGCGACGCCGAGCCCGCGTTCCACGAAGCGCAGCACGGCATCCATCTCCGCGCCCTCGAGGATCACCTCGGGCGTGAGACCGGCCGCCTGGAACGCGGCATCCGTGGTGCTGCGGAGGTCGTAGGTCGAACTGAAGACGATCTGCGGCAGGGTCGCGACATCCGCGAGACCGATGGCCGCCCGGCTCGTGACGGGCTGCGCGCCGGCCGATGAGATCACGACGAGTTCCTCGACGAGGAGCGGCGTCACGGTGAACCGCTCGGCCGACGAGGAGTCCGACGTCGTGATGAGGGCGAGGTCGAGTTCTCCGGCGGCCAGTTCATCGAGCAGCCGCCGCGATCCCTGCTCCGAGAGGTGCAGCTCGATGGCCGGATGCGCGGCGCGGAACGTGCTCAGCACCTCGGCCACCAGGCTGATGCAGAGCGTAGGGGTGGCGCCCAGGCGCACACGCCCGCGCTGAAGGCCGGCCAGTTCGTTCAACTCGCGGCGCACCGAGTCGGCGTCGGCGAGCATCCGTCGCGCCAGGGGCAGCAGCGACTCGCCCGCCGTGGTGAGCGTGCTCCCGGCGCGGGCGCGGTGGAAGAGTTCGGCCCCGAGATCCTGTTCGAGCGACGAGATCTGGCGGCTCAGCGACGGTTGGGCGAGATGCAGCTGTTCGGCGGCCTGGGTGAAGTTGCCCACGCGGGCCACCTCGACGAAACTCCGCAGCTGTTCCAGGTTCACATCGATAGCTTATCTGCATCGATATGAGCAGATATATGCATTGGAGTAATTCCAGGTGGCTGCCTACCGTGGAACGCATGAGTCATTCAGAACGACAGCTCTCCACCACCGTGCTCGTGATCGGCACCGGTGGCTCGGGCCTCCGCGCCTCGATCGAACTCGCCGAGCAGGGCGTCGACGTGCTCGCCGTCGGCAAGCGCCCGAAGTCGGATGCGCACACCTCGCTCGCGGCCGGCGGCATCAACGCGGCCCTCGGCACGATGGACGTCGAGGACAGCTGGCAGCAGCACGCCGCCGACACGCTCAAGGAGTCGTATCTGCTCGCCAACCCGCACACCGTCGAAATCGTCACGGAAGGTGCCGCGCGCGGCATCGAGGATCTCGAGCGCTACGGGATGCCCTTCGCCCGCGAAGACGACGGGCGCATCTCGCAGCGCTTCTTCGGAGCCCACACCTTCCGCCGCACCGCGTTCGCGGGCGACTACACGGGCCTCGAGATCCAGCGCACGCTGATCAACCGGGCTGCCCAGCTCGACGTCCCGATCCTCGACACCGTGTACATCACCCGCATCCTGGTGAACGACGACGGGGCGGTCTTCGGCGCCTACGGCTTCGACCTCGATGACGGCACCCGCTACCTCATCCACGCCGACGCCGTGATCCTCGCCGCCGGCGGTCACAACCGCATCTGGCGCCGCACGTCGTCGCGCCGCGACGAGAACACCGGCGACTCGTTCCGTCTGGCCGTCGAAGCCGGGGGCCGGCTGCGCGACCCGGAGCTCGTGCAGTTCCACCCCTCGGGCATCATCGAGCCCGAGAACGCGGCCGGCACCCTCATCTCCGAGGCCGCGCGCGGCGAGGGCGGCATCCTCACCAACGCCCTCGGCGAGCGCTTCATGGCCCGCTACGATCCCGAGCGGATGGAGCTCTCCACGCGCGACCGCGTGGCGCTCGCCTGCTACACCGAGATCAAGGAGGGTCGCGGCACCCCCAACGGCGGCGTCTGGCTGGATGTCTCGCACCTGCCCCGCGAGACGATCATGACCAGGCTCCCGCGCGTCTACCAGACGATGCTCGAGCTGCAGATGCTCGACATCACGAAGGAGCCGATCGAGATCGCGCCCACCGCGCACTACTCGATGGGCGGAGTGTGGGTGCGGCCGGAGGATCACGGCACCGACGTTCCGGGGCTCTATGCCATCGGCGAGGCCTCGAGCGGCCTGCACGGCGCGAACCGGCTGGGCGGCAACTCGCTGATCGAGCTGCTCGTGTTCGGGCGCATCGTGGGCCAGGCCGCCGCCGCCTACTCCGCGGCACTGCCGGCACAGAAGCGGTCGGCCGCCGCGCTGCAGGTGGCGCGCGACGAGATCGCCGCACTGCTCGCCTCCGACGGACCGGAGAACGTGCGGGCCCTCCAGCGCGCCATCCGCAACACGATGACCGAGCACGCCGGCGTGGTGCGCGACGAGCACGGCCTCAAGGCGGGCCTCGCCGAGCTCGACGAGATCGAGGCGCGCATCGCCGCCGTGGGCATCCACCCCGACATCGCGGGCTATCAGGATCTCGCCCACGCCTTCGACCTCAAGTCGGCGGCGCTCGCAGCCCGGGCGACATTGCTCGCCGCCCTCGAGCGCCGCGAGACGCGCGGCTGCCACAACCGCAGCGACTACCCCGAGATCGATCCCGAGCTGCAGGTCAACTTGGTCTGGAGCCCCGCGACCGGTGTGGTGCGCGAGTCGATCCCGCCCGTCCCCGACGAGATCGCCGCCCTCATGCGCGAGGTCTCCACGACAGGCAAGCTCGTCGAATAGGCACCCCCTCCCCCTCCCCCTCCCCTCCCTCCCCCTCCTCGCGACCCGCCAATATCCGCCCTCCCCAGCCTCGGGACAGGGCGGATATTGGCGGGTCGCGAGGAGGAGGTGTTCGGCGAGGCCAACCTGATGGGTCGCCGAAAAGGTCACAAAAACACGCCCTGATCGGTCTTAATAGGTGACACGAAGACGGAGGTCATCATGCGCAGGATCCTCATCGTCGGCGGCGGCTACGCCGGCTTCTACACCGCTTGGCGGCTGGAGAAGACGCTGAGACGAGGCGAAGCGGAGGTGACGCTGGTCGATCCGCGGTCGTACATGACCTATCAGCCGTTCCTGCCCGAGGTGACGGCGGGATCGGTGGAGGCCCGCCACGTAGCGGTGTCGTTGCGGCGGCACCTGAAGCGCACGACCGTGGTGGCGGGGAGCGTCGTCGAGATCCGGCACGCCGACAAGACGGCGATCGTGCGGCCCCTCGAGGGGCCCGATCACCCGGTCGAGTACGACATCGTGGTGGTCACGGCCGGCGCGGTCACGCGCACCTTCCCTATCCCGGGCATCGCGGAGGAAGCGATCGGCATGAAGCAGGTCGAGGAGGCGGTCGCCGTGCGCGACCAGCTGCTCACCGCCTTCGAACGCGCCTCCACCCTCCCGCCCGGGGCGGAGCGGCGGCGGCTGCTCACCACAACCGTCGTGGGCGGCGGCTTCACCGGTGTCGAGGTCTTCGGCGAGCTGCTCGCCCTCGCCACGGCGCTCCTGAAGCGCTATCCCCAGCTCGGTTTCGACGAGCTCGACTTCCATCTGGTGGAGGCGATGGGGCGCATCCTGCCCGAGGTCACCGACGAACCGGGCCGCTGGGTGGTGCGCCACCTCGAACAGCGCGGCGCACACGTGCACCTGAACACCCAGCTCACCTCGGCTTCCGGCGGGCACATCGTGCTCTCCACCGGAGAGGAGTACGACACGGAGCTGCTGGTGTGGACGGCCGGCAACGCCGCCAATCCGATCGTGGCCAAGCACACCGACCTGCCGGTCGACCAGCGCGGCCTGCTGCAGGTGCACGCCGATCTGCGGGTGGGCGTCGAGGGCGAGCCGGCGATCGCGGATGCCTGGGGCGCGGGAGACAACGCTTCCGTTCCCGACCTCGCCTCGCCCCGGGCGGGCGCGCGCACGGTGCCGAACGCCCAGCATGCCGTGCGGCAGGGCAAGCGGCTGGCCAAGAACCTGGCGGCCAGCCTGCGCGGCGAGGAGCCGAAGCCCTACGTGCACCACAGCCTCGGGGTGGTGGCGACGCTCGGACTCGGGCGCGGCATCTTCCAGTACAAGTCGCTCGTGATCACCGGATTCCTCGGCTGGGTGATGCACCGCGGCTACCACATGCTCGCCGTGCCCACATGGGAGCGCAAGGTGCGGGTGGCGTTGGTGTGGCTGAGCGCGGTGTTCTTCGGTCGCGACATCGTGAGCCTCGCCACGACGCAGACCCCGCGGCAGGCGTTCACCTCGGGCGGCGTGCCTCCCGAGGTCACGCCCCTCGGCCGCCGCTGACGCCCACCCACCTCGTTGAGTCGAGCACCTCGACAGCTCAGTAGGCGGGGAGGGAGCGGATGTACGAGGCGACCAGCCGGTCGAAGCTGCGGTCGACGTCGGCCGGCATCCCGAATCCTCCCGCCGCTTCGAGGGCGACGAAGCCGTGGAGCACGGCGCGGAGCCCTCGGGTGGCATCGACTGCGTCGTCGCCGCCCAGGCCGAATCCCGCGAGCACGTCGAAGATGAGCCCGACGGCGTCTTCGGCGGCCTGCACCTGGCCGGGTTCGGCTCCTGCGCTCACGCGCGGTGCGGCGATGGTGGCGGCGTAGCGCCCCGGATGCGCGCGGGCCCAGTCGCGCAGCGCGTGAGCCAGCGCCGACACGGCGTCGGGCCCGGCCTTGCCGGCTGTCGCGCGCACCATCACCTCGGTGAGTTCGCGCGTGGCGCGCTCCCCCACCGTGGCTCGGAGCCCGCCGAGCGAGTCGATGTGCTTGTAGAGGCTCGGCAGCTTGATGCCGAGCCGTCCCGCGACGGCCGCGAGGGTGACGGACTCGAGGCCCACCTCGTCGGCGAGCTGCTCGGCCTCCTCGGCGACGCGGTCTTTCGTGACGCCCGCCCTAGCCACGCTCGAACCCGCCGTCAGCCGCGAGCGGGAGACCCGAGACGAAGGCGAGCACGGCGGGAGTGACGATCTCCGGGTGCTGCGCGTGGGGGTAGTGGCCGGCATCCGGAACCATCACGATCTCGGCACCGCCGCGTCCGGCTCCCGCGAGCTGCTCTTCGATCCAGCGCGCCTCGCCCGCCGGGTCGCGGAAGTCGGGGTCACCATCGCCCATCACCACGAGCGCGGGCGCCACGACCGAGCCCACGCGCTGCTCGGACTCGGCGTGACTCGTGTGTGTGGTGCGCGAGAAGGCGGCGGCGTGGCCCGGGCGGCGCATCGCGTCGCGAACGGATGCGCGGTACTCGGCGAAGTCGGCCGGCTTCCGCCCGGCGTAGAGGCTCGGCAGGTAGGCGTTCCACATCGCAGCCGCCCAGGGCCGTGTCATCATGACCCGGAACAGGCCCGCCAGGAGCGGGTTCATCGGCGGGTTGCGCACGAACGGGCCCACGAGCACGAGGCCCGCCACGAGCTCGGGCCGGCGTGCGGCCACGAGCACCGCGGAGCCTGCGCTCATCGAGTTGCCGACGATGACGGCGGGGCCGCCCAGTTCGTCGATCAGCGCGATCAGGTCGTCGGCGGTCTCGGAGTCGCCATAGGAGGAGAAGCCGGCGTCGCTGTCGCCGTGCCCACGGAGTTCGGCGTCGGCGACGCGGTAGCCGGCAGCCACGAGCTGCGGCGAGAGCGCACGCCAGGTGGAGCGGAGGTCGCCCATGCCGGGCGAGGTGACGACGAGCGGTCCGGAACCGGCGAGCCCGTAGGCCAGCCGCCCTTCCCCGCGATCGAGGTGACGGAGGATGCTGGTGCGATCGGTTGCGTTCATAGAAGCTACTGTAGCTAGCTTTAAAGCTATTGGCAATAGCTTTTGGAGGAATTCGGTTGGATCACCCGGCTCACACCAGGTTCTGCCGTGGCACCACGACCTTCTTGATGATGAGCAGGATCGACGCCGTCACCGGACAGGCGATCAACGCCCCGAGCAGCCCGAGCAAGGTGCCGCCCACCATCGCACCGATGAGCACGAGAGAGCCCGGGATGCTGATCGCCTTGCCCACGATCCGCGGCGTCAGCACGTAGGCCTCGACCTGCACGTAGACGAGCATCACGATGCCGACGATGAGCGCCGTGCCCGGCGAGGTGAACAGCGACACGAAGGTCACCAGCACGAGGTTGATGACGCTGCCGACCAGCGGGATGAGCGTGATCGGAAAGGCGAGGGCCGCCATGATCCCGGCGTAGCGGACACCGCAGATGCTCAGCAGGATGAAGGTGAAGGCCGCGTTCATCGCCGCGAGGATGACCATGCCACCGAGGTAGGAGCCGACCGATTTCGTGATCTCCTCGGAGAGGCTGATGAAGCCCTCCCGCTTCGACGCCGGCACGAGCGAGTAGACGCTCGCCTTGATCGACTCGAGACCCGCCACGAAATACAGGGTCAGCACGGCGACGAAGATGACGTTGAACGTGCCGTTCAGGATGTTCACGCCCACCCGGAAGGCTCCGCCGCCGATCGCGAGCCAGGTGTTCGGATCGCTCGCGGTCTTCTGCAGCCACTCCACCGCGGGGGTGAGCGCCCCGCCGAACGACTCGTTGACGGTGATGAACCAGTCCTGCGTCTCGATCTGGTCGAAGCCCTTGGGCAGGTAGGTGAAGAGCTCGGTGAGCTGCTCCACGACGACCGGGATGATGAGCCACAGGAGCAGAGCCATCAGCAGCACGAAGCCGGCCATCACGGTGAGCACCGCGAGCGTGCGCGAGAACTTGCGCGCCTCGAGCCACTGCACCACGGGATAGAGCCCGAGGCACACGAACAGCGCCACGAAGATCAGGGTGAGCGCCGTCGCGAGCGACGAGATCGCGAGGCCGAGCAGCAGTGCGAGCAGCACGCCGAGGGTTGCCACGAACCCGAATCGGAAGGGGCCGCCGGTGAGGAGCTTCGGGATCGCCATGCGCTCAGGATAGGGGTTGCGGACGGCCGGGCGGCGCATCCGGAATTTAGTTGTGGCTACAAGTGTTTTACTGATCACTATGACGAACGCATCCGAACTGCTCGCAGCCGACACCACCATGGGCGCCGTGACGCTGCGCGTCGGCGACCTCGACGCGATGATCGCCTACTACCGCGACGCCGTCACCCTCGACGTGATCGCCCAGGAGGGCGACAGTGCAGTGCTCGGCCGGGGCGGCGTGCCGGCGGTCGTGCTGCAGCACGCGCCCGAGCTGAAGAACCCCGAGCCGCGCTCGGCCGGACTCTTCCACACCGCCATCCTCTTCGACTCGGAGCAGGCGCTCGCCGCCGCCGTCTATTCGGTGGCGACCCGCTTTCCGAACTCCTTCACCGGATCGAGCGACCATCTCGTCTCGAAGGCGTTCTACTTCGACGACCCCGAGGGCAACGGCGTGGAGCTCTACTGGGACCGCGACCGCACGCAGTGGAGCTGGACGCACGGCCAGATCGAGATGTCGACCCTCTTCCTCGATCCGAACGCGTTCCTGCAGCAGAACCTGACGCCCGAGCTCGTCGCCGACCCGCGCATCGGAGCGGCCGGCGTGGGGCACGTGCACCTCTCGGTGGGCGACGTGCCGCAGGCGCGCGACTTCTACGTCGACTCCCTCGGCTTCGAGGTGACCACGGCGTTCGGTCCGCAGGCCTTGTTCGTGTCGGCCGGCGGCTACCACCACCACATGGCCATGAACGTCTGGAACTCGCGCGGCGCCGGGCGCCGGCAGCAGACGCTCGGGCTCGGTCAGGTGGAGATCGTGCTGCCGGATGCCGAGGATGTCGCCGCCACCGACGAGCGGTTGCGGCATCGCGGCCTCCAGACCGCGAACGACGGCCGCTCGGTGACGGTGAGCGACCCCTGGAACAACACGATCCTGCTGCGCCCAGCCGGCGAGTGATGAGTTATTGACGGAATCCGGGGCACCGGTGCCGTATACGGCCTCGGTGCCCCGGATTCTGTGCGTTACGGCGTTACGAGCAGACCGTGAGGTCGGCCACCGCTTCGGTGAGCGAGTTCGGGCCGCCGAGCAGAGTCGCGCGCTCGGCACCCAGGTCGCGGATCTGCGCCAGCGTGTCGGCCGGGATGCAGGTGCCGGGCACCGTGAACAGCGGCGCGTCGATCTTCGGTCCGAAGGCCGAGCCGGCGAGCGCATCCGGGAAGGTGACACCGGTCGCGATGAGCACCCGGTCGGCCTGCTCGAAGAAGTGCGCGTTCACCGTGCGCGACACCGCGTAGCGATCGGCTCCGCCCAGTCGCACCGTGTGGGTGATCGACCACGAGTCCTCGTAGATGCCCGAGGAGACCGACGCCGGGCCGCCCGCGATCACGATGTCGGCGACATCGAGGTCGGCCAGCAGAGCCGAGGTGGCGGAATCGAGCGATTGCTTCGAGCCGTCGACCAGGATGACCGGGCCGGCGCCGTCGACGGCGGCTCCCGCCGACAGGGCGTCGGCGAAGGTCGCGCCCGTGGCGAGCACCGCGAACGGGGCGCCGTCGGGGAACGCCGCCTCGGCGACGTTGCGCGACACCTCGAAGCGGTCGGCACCGGCGATGCGGGTCACGTCGTCGGCGATCGCCTTGAGCGTCGTCTCGACGGCCGCACTCACCGAGTTCGGGCCACCGACGACCACGATCTTCGACGGGTCGAGCCGCTGGAGCTCCGCCTTCACGCCGTCGGGCAGACCTTTCGCCATCGTGAGCAGCACCGGGGCCCCCGCCTCGGCCGCGGCCGGAGCCGCGGACAGCGCATCCGGGAACACCTCGCCCGACACCACGTAGACCGTGTCGGATCCCGTCGGCCAGCCCTCCTTCGAGGTATTGACGGCGACCTCATAGCGGTCGGCTCCCGTGATCCGGTCGGTGTCGATGGTGGGCAGCGCGACCACCGTGATCGGCACCCGAACCTCCGTGCCGCTCGGCTGCGCGGTGAGCAGGAGCTCGCCGGCGCCGACCGGCGCGTCGGCCGGAACGGTCAGCGACACGGTCGCCGCCCCGTTCGTGACCGCGATCGGGTCGAACGTCGCCGCCGAACCGGTCCAGGATGCCGTCAGCTGCGTGTTCTGCGGGCTGCCGAGCGACGTGAGGTCGAGGTTCGCCACGTCGAACGACACCGTCGAGCCGGGCTCCACCGGATCGGCCGGAGCGTTCGTGACCTTGGCCGCGTTGCGCTCGAAGCTCGGCGTGAGACCCTGGTGCGCGCCGAGGTACGCGATCCAGGCGTCGCGGTCGACCAGACCCGAGTCGCGCGTGTCGGTGCCGTTCTTGAACTCCCGGAAGTTGTCGCCTCCGGTGAGCAGGAAGTTGAACGAACCGATGCGGTAGGCAGCTGCCGGATCGATCGGCTGGCCGCTGATCCAGATGCCCGTGACGCGATCGCCCGCGGCGCGGGTGTCGTCGTAGGTGTAGCGCACGTTGTCGCTCAGCCCCAGCTTCAGGAAGGCCCGCGACGGAATACTGCCGTCGGGGTTCGTCTGCCACTGCTGCTCGAGAACGGTCTTGAACTGCGCTCCGGTGAGGCTCGTGGTCCAGAGGTTGTTGACGAACGGCAGCACGGCGTTCGCCTCGGAGTAGGTGATCACCCCGTCGGTGTTCGCCGGGTTCGCCACCGTGTCGCCCGCCGCGAACCGCAGCTCGGCTCGCAGGCCGCCGGGGTTCACCACGCCGATCGTCGCACCGCCGCGGTCGGCGGGCGAGAGCGAGTCGACGAGCGAGTTGGCCACCAGGTTGCCCAGAGCCGACTCGGACGCCCGGTCGTCGCGGGTTCCGCCGGTGTACTTTCCGTCGACGTAGGAGCCGCCGGTGAACGCCGTGGTGATGTCGGCCGTGACCGAGCCGACCGGCTGGTTGCCCACCTCGGCCGCCTTGGCGAGGGCCGCGTCGACGATCGTCTTGACCTCGGCCACCCGCGGGTAGGTCGAGACCAGGGTGGCGTCGTCGACCGTGGTGCGCGCCACGTTCTCGGCGGTGTACGACTCGAGGTCGCCGTTCTCGGCATCCAGCGTCAGCACCACGTGACCGATGTTCGCGCCGTAGCTGCCGGTCTGCAGCACGGGGCGGGTCTTACCGGTCTCACCGGGGATCGCGCCGTCCCAGACGTAGCTCTGGTGGGTGTGCCCGGTGAAGATCGCGTCGACGGATGCCGCGGTGTCGTTCACGATCTTCGCGAACACCGTGCTCTTGGCGAGCTCGGTCTCGAGGTCGACGGTGGCGGACTCGCTGTCCGGCGCGCCCTCGTGGTAGTTCGCCACGATGACGTCGGCCTCGCCGTTCGACTCGTCGCCGTCGGTGAGCTCCGCCGCCACCCGGTTGACCGCCTCGACCGGGTCGCCGAAGTCGAGGTCGGCCACGCCGGTCGGCGTGACGAGCGTCGGCGTCTCCTGGGTGACCGCACCGATCACCGCGACGGTGAGGCCTGCCTTGTCGTAGAGGGCGTACTCCGGCAGGGCCGGGGTCGTGGTGCCCTTGTCGTAGACGTTGGCACCCAGGTAGTCCCAGAGTGCGTTCGGGTCGTCGTCCGGACCCACGATGCGGTCGGTCAGGTCGGCGAAGCCCTGGTCGAACTCGTGGTTGCCCACGGCGCTCGCGTCGAGCTCGAGCGCGTTGAGCACGTCGATGGTCGGCTGGTCCTGCTGCACGGCCGACTCGAACAGCGATGCGCCCACGTTGTCGCCCGAGGAGACGAACAGCGTGTGGTCGTCGCCACCGGCCGCCCGCAACTGCTCCACCGTTCCGGCGAACTTCACCGTGTTGGCGTCGATGCGTCCGTGGAAGTCGTTGATGTCGAGCAGGTTGAGATCGACGGTCGACGGTGCCGCTTCTCCGAACGAATACCCCACCACGACCGGGTCGTGATCGCTCGAGCGGTAGACGCTCTCCTCGTAGAAGTTCGTCGCGTTGTAGTTGTAGCGGCTGTACTCCAGTGCGATCGACTCACCCGAGTTGATGTTCCAGATGTCGACGCCCGACACCTTCGCGTCGGCCGAGGCCGAGGCGAACACGTGGTCGAGCGATCCCGATGCGCCGTCGAACGAGTAGCTGTACTTGCCCGTCTTCGTACCCTGGTCGACGTAGCCCGCGTCGGTGATGGCGACGGCCGGGTCTTCCCTCGAGTAGGCGTTGAAGTCGCCGATCAAGAACACGTCGCTCGTGCCGAGGTCGGTCTGCAGCTGGTTCGAGAAGGCGAGCAGCGCGTTGGCCTGAGCGACCCGGGAGGCGTTGGAGGCGCCCTGACCGTCGCCCTGGTCGGCGTCGGCGCCCGATCCGGAGCCCTTCGACTTGAAGTGGTTGACGATGGCTATGAACGCGTCGCCGGCATCCCCGTCGACGGGCTCGAACTCCTGCGCCAGCGGCTGGCGGGCGTTCGCGAACGCCGGGTCGACCAGCACGTGCGAGTCGCCGACGGGCTCCACCGCATCCGCCTTGTAGATGAAGGCGGTGCGGATGACGTCCTGCTGAGCGACGGGCGGCAGCGCGGAGGCGGCGGGCGAGGGCACGAAGCTCCACTCGCTCTCGCCGTCGGGCAGGGCGGCGTTCAGTGCATCCGTCAGCGTGCTGAGCGCGTCGTCGCGGTCGAGGCCGAACTTCACCGAGTTCTCGATCTCCTCGAGCGACACCACTTCAGCGCCGAGGCCGTTGATGGCGGCGACGATCTTGGCCTGCTGGCGGGCGAGATCCTCGTCCTCCGCAGCGCCGCGGGCGTCGCAGCCCGTGTTGACCGTCACGGGATCGCCGTCGCGGTCGGTGTAGTAGGTGCATCCGGAGAGCTCGTCACCGGTGGTGGTGAAGTAGTTGAGCACGTTGAAGCCGGCGATCTGGATGTCGCCACCCACCTCGCCCGGGGCTGCGGCCCGCACGTTCGAGAACGTGGCGGGAGCCGTGCCCTCGGCCATGAGCGGTGTCGTGGGCTGGAACTTCCAGATGCTGTTGCGGAAGTCGAGCACGACCGGTGCGGTGAAGGTCACCGCGGAGCCGACCGTGATCGCGGGGTTCGCGGTGAGGTACGGCAGCGGGATGTCCTTGTTCGCGTCGGCGCCGAGGAAGTTGATGCTGGCACCGTCGTCGAGCGTCACGGCGCGGGCGGCGTTGTCGGCCACGGCTGCGGCGTACTCGGCACTGCCCGGACGAGCGATCTCGGTGGGGGTCAGCAGCGGGGACGTGCCCGAGGCGAGACCGATCTCGGCGTACTGGTTCGTGGAGTAGGTGTTGCTCACCGTGAACGCGCCCTGCGGGGCGAGCAGCATGCCTTCGAGCGATTCGCGCTGGGCGGTGTCGCCGGGAAGGGAGACCGTGGCCGGCGCCGGTGCGGTCACCGTGGAGGCGTCGAGCTTCACCAGGCCGTCGGCCGAGGCGACGGTGAGCTCGGTGAGGCCCTGGAACTCCGAGACCGTTCCGGTGAGCTGCACGTAGTCGCCCACGGCGACGGAACCGGCGGTGCTGGCCGAGTAGACGAAGATCGCGTCGGAGGCGGTGTGCGTGCCGAGGTCGACGGCTCCGCCGGTGCCCGGGGTCTGCACGTAGTAGCCGTTGAAGCCGCCCGTGGCGTAGGCCGCCGTGACGACACCGGTGGTGGTGACCGTGGGCGCCGGAGTGGTGGCGAACGGCGAGGTGTCGGTGGTGCCCTGGAGCTCCGCGATGGTGTGGGTCGCCGGGTCGGTGGGGTCTGTCGGATCGGTCGGGTCGGTCGGATCCGTCGGATCGGTGCCCGCCGAGTTCTGTGGTGTCACATCGGTGGCCGAGGCGAAGTCGGCCGCGTTGTCGTCGGAATCGGCGAAGCCGGTGCGGGCGAGCGAGTTCGGCGTGCCGTTCGGGCCGTCGACGGGCACGACCGCGCCCTCGAAGGTGTTCGAAGCGCCGTAGCCGAGCAGATCGACGATGTCGTCGTCGCCCGCGGTGACCGATCCGGTCGGCGGCGTGAGCGCCTCCGCGGTGTCGGCGAGGAAGAGGGTTCCGGTCGTGCCGGAGGGGTTGATCGCGCCCGCCAGGTCGAGATCGGGCGTGGGCAGTGCGGCACCGGTGGCGCCGTTGCCGTTCACCTGCACCAGGAAGTAGCCGTCGGCGGCGATGCTTCCCGACAGCGGTGCGACGTTGGCGGCGTCGGACTTGGTGGCCGACCGGTACTGCAGCGACCACCCGTCGAGGGAGACGGCGGTGTCTCCGGGGTTGTAGAGCTCGATGAACTTCTTGTTGAAGGGGGCGCCTGCGCTGCCGCCCTTGAGGTAGGCCTCGTTGATCACGACACCGGTTCCGTCGACGCTGGCGGATGCGGATGACGCGACCCCGATGAGGGGTGCGGCGAAGAGCGCGCCCCCGAGGATCGTCGCGAGGGCCGCTTTGACGGACCTCGACGCTGACTTTGACATGGATCTCCTAGAGCTCGCGGATCACAGGGATTCCGTCATGCTAAGAGCCCGACCGTAATGAAAGAAAGAGTAAACATTTCGCGGAGGTTAATTCAGAAGAACTGACGTTTTGTCACCCCCTCGGGGGGCAAAAGGTTATTGGCCGACGCCGTGGATGACAAGTCGTCGACACCCTGATCCGGTGGATTTCACCCTCGAGCTGGGGTCGAATCCCGAAATTTCACCCTCATGGCCGATCGAGGCCGGGGCGCGATCGCCACCGGTAGACTGGGAGCACTTCTTCCCGCCCGATCCGCAGGAGCACCCCGTGCCGAAAATCGTCGTCGACGTCATGCCGAAGGCCGAACTTCTCGACCCCCAGGGCAAGGCCGTGGCCGGCGCCCTCGCCCGCCTGGGCAACGACACCTTCTCCGGCGTGCGCGTCGGCAAGCGCTTCGAACTCACCGTCGACGGCCCGGTCGACGAGGCGGTGCTCGCCTCCGTACGCGAGATCGCCGACGAACTGCTGTCGAACTCGGTGATCGAAGACGTGGTGGGCATCACCGTCGTCGACGGCAACGGAGCACACAGCGCGGCGGCATCCGGAGCCCTGGCGTGACCCGCGTCGGCGTCATCACCTTCCCCGGCTCGCTCGACGACCGCGACGCCCAGCGCGCCGTGCGCTTCGCCGGCGCGGAGGCCGTCGCCCTCTGGCACGGCGACCACGATCTGCAGGGCGTCGACGCCGTGGTGCTGCCCGGCGGCTTCAGCTACGGCGACTACCTGCGCTGCGGCGCCATCGCATCCCACTCGCCGATCATGCGCGAGGTCGTCTCCGCCGCCGAACGCGGCGTGCCGGTGCTCGGCATCTGCAACGGCTTCCAGATGCTCACCGAGGCGCACCTGCTGCCCGGTGGACTCATCCGCAACGACCACGGGTCGTTCATCTGCCGCGACCAGGTGCTCCGTGTCGAGAACACCTCGACGGCATGGACCAACGGATACACGGCCGGCCAGGAGATCACCGTTCCGCTGAAGAACGGCGAGGGCGGCTACATCGCCTCGGCGTCGACCCTCGAGCGGCTCGAGGGCGAGGGCCTCGTGGCGTTCCGCTACGTGGGCGTGAACCCCAACGGCTCACTCAACGACATCGCCGGCGTCACCAACGAGCGCGGCAACGTGGTGGGTCTGATGCCGCACCCCGAGCACGCCATCGAGCCCGGTTTCGGGCCGGACACCCCGGTCGCGATGCGCTCGGGTGTCGACGGTCTGGCCATGTTCACCTCGGCGCTCCGCAGCCTGCTCGCCGCCTGAAATCGGGCGTAGGGTCGGCCGCATGATCGCCGACATCACCCTGCTCCGGGCCGACATCACGAAGGTGGCCGCCGACGCCATCGTCAACGCCGCCAACAGTTCGCTGCTGGGCGGAGGCGGCGTGGACGGGGCGATCCACCGCGCGGGCGGACCGAGCCTCCTCGAGGAGTGCCGGGAGATCCGCCGCACGCGCTTCCCCGACGGGATGCCGGCGGGGGATGCCGTGGCCACCACCGCCGGTCTGCTGCCGGCGCAGTGGGTCATCCACACCGTCGGACCGGTATGGAGCACGCGCGACGACCGGTCGGCGGTGCTCGAGTCGGCGTACCGCCGTTCACTCGAGGTGGCGGGGGAGCTCGGCGCGGCATCCGTCGTCTTCCCGGCGGTCAGCGCCGGCGTCTACGGCTGGCCGGCCGACGACGCGGCCCGCATCGCCGTGGAGACCGTGCTCGGCTCAGGATTCGACGGCGCCGTGAGCTTCGCGCTCTTCAGCGACGCCATGCTCGGCTCGTTCCGCAGCGCGCTCGCCGTTCAGAACCGCAAACCTGAGGGATTCCGAGCCGAATAGGCGGCCGGAGGGCCGGAGGTTTGCCGTTTTGAACGTCAGGCGTCGCGTTCGGCCTCGCTCGGGTCCTTCTCGACCGCGGCGAGTGCCTTCGTGTCGAGTTCGGCGGCTCCGTAGCCGCTCGCGCGGCGGTGCAGATAGGTGATGAGCCAGAGCACGATGCCGAGCACCAGCAGGATGCCCGCGATGACGTACTGCTCCAGCGGCCGGCCGGATGTCCACGGCAGCACCAGCGCGATGCAGACGACCGATCCGATCACCGGCAGCACCGTCGGGGTGCGGAAGTGCTTGTGCTCGACGCGGTTGCGACGCAGCACCAGCACGCACACGTTCACCACCGAGAACACGGCGAGCAACAGCAGCGAGGTGGTGCCTCCGAGCAGCACGGCGATCGGATTCGCGGGGTCGATCGACACATAGGAGGTGAGTCCCAGCGCGATCACCGTGGTGAAGAGGATGGCGGCCCACGGGGTGCGCCGGCCCGGCAGCACCTTCGACAGGAACGGTGGGAGCACGCCCTGCTTGCTCATACCGTAGAGCAGGCGGCTCGCCATCATCATGTTGATGAGCGCCGAGTTGGCCACCGCGAACAGCGAGATGAACGGGATGAGCGCGGAGATCGGGAAGTCGGGCGCCGCCGTCTGCACGACGGTCACGAGCGGGGTGTCGTTGCCCGCCAGCTCCCCCACCGGTACGATCGCGACGGCGACGATCGACACCAGCACGTAGACCACCGCCGTGATGCCGAGACCGGTGAGCATCACCTTCGGGAAGATCTTGGAGGGGTTCTTCGTCTCCTCGGCCATGTTGACGGAGTCCTCGAACCCGACCATCGCGAAGAAGGCCAGCGAGGTCGCCGTCGAGATGGCCAGGAACACGCTCTTGTCCTCGGGCGAGGCGAAGGCGACGACCCGCGAGAAGTCGGCCTGTCCTCCGAAGATCGCGAAGAAGCTGATGAAGATCACCAGCAGCAGCCCCGACAGTTCCACCAGCGTCAGCACGACGTTGAGCCCGACGCTCTCGGCCACTCCTCGCAGGTTGACCGCGGCGATGAGGATCATGAACGCCAGCGCGACGACGAGCCCCAGCCCGGGTCCGTCGCCGAGCCCGAACCCGATCGCGAAGTTGCTCGCGAACGCCCCGGCCGCAGCCGACGCCGAGGTGATGCCCGAGGACATCACCGTGAAGCAGATCAGGAAGGTCACGAAGTGGATGCCGAAGGCCTTGTGCGCGTACAGCGCGGCGCCCGCCGCCTGCGGATACTTCGTGACGAGCTCGAGATAGGAGCAGGCCGTGATGGTCGCCACCGCGAAGGCGATCAGGAACGGCACCCAGGCCGCGCCGCCCACTTCCGCAGCCACCTGCCCGGTGAGGGCGTAGATCCCGGTGCCGAGGATGTCGCCGATGATGAACAGCAACAGGAGCTTCGGCCCCATCACCTTCTTGAGTTCTGGCTGCGTCTCCGGCCGACCGGTCGACTGCGCTGTCGTCGTCATGCCCCCAGCATGCCCCCGAATCGGGTCTACGGCTCTTTCCGCACAGCCCCCGCCTGACCCGGGCGGCCGAGACGGATCAGGGGGTGGCCGTCCGTCTCGACCGTGGTCAGCGTGACGTCCAGCCGCCATCCATCGTGTACGACGCTCCGGTGACCATGGAGGCGTGCGAGCCTGCGAGCCAGGCCGCGAGGCTCGCCACGTCTTCGGGGTCCACCATCCGTTTGATCGGATTGTGGGCGAGCAACACCCGCTCGACGACCTCGGCTTCCGGAATCGAGTGCACGGCCGCCTGATCGGCGATCTGTTTCTGCACGAGTGGCGTCAGGACGTACCCGGGATTGAGACAGTTGCTCGTGACATTGCGTGCTGCACCCTCGAGTGCCGTGACTTTGGACAGGCCCTCGAGGCCATGCTTGGCCGCGACGTACGCCGACTTGTAGGGGGAGGCGCGCAGCCCGTGCACCGAGGACACGTTGATGATCCTGCCGAACCCTCGCTCGTACATTCCGGGCAGTGCCGCTCGGATGAGCAGGAACGGTGCGTCGAGCATGAGGGTCATGATCAGACGCCAGCGAGCGACATCGAAGTCCTCGATCGCGCTCACGTGCTGGATGCCGGCATTGTTCACGAGAATGTCCGTGGACAGGGTCAGGCCGGCCAGAGCCGCGGTGTCGGAGAGATCCACCTGCCACGTCTCGGCGTCGATGGATGCCGCGACGCGTGTCGCCGCTTCACCGTCCCTGTCTGCGATCGTGACGTGCGCGCCCCGTGCAGCGAGCTCGCGCGCGATCGCCTCGCCGATTCCGCTCGCCCCTCCGGTGACGATCGCCCGCCGTCCGGTCAGTTCACCGGTCATGTGTTCGGTTCCTTTCGGCGTCAGTATCCGGCGTTCGTGACAGAGAATCGCGAGTTGGCGTTGAGTAGCCGCGCGAGGTAGGTGTACGCGGCGATCTGTCCCACCATCTCTTCCCGCCCGAGGTAGCTGTTCTCCCCCGCGGCGTAGGTGTGGCCGTCCGCGAAACGTGCCTGTTGGTTGAGGATCTTCTGGGCGTGTACGGAAGCCCAGTACGCGCCGCCCTGCGGGAGGCCCGCGTCGAGTGCCCCGTAGAGCGACGGGATCGATGCCGCGAAGACATCCATCTGCAAGAAGTTGACGCGGTTCCCGTTGCCCCAGTCATTGCCCATCGGGTAGTAGATGTCGGTGATGTCGGTTGCACCCGTCGCCGTGCCCGCGTAGACCTTGCCACCCGGCGCGTTGATCCCGTGCGTGACGCTCGAATCCACGTTGTACTGCGCGGGCTTCGGCCCCGCCGTCCAGGTCTGGCTCACGATCGAGTTGTAGAACGCCGGGAAGCCTCGCAGGTCGGCGTAGGGGACAGGGCGTCCAGCCAAAGCCTGATCAACCGCGCCGTACAGGATGATCGCCGGGAAGGTCTGATACTCCGGATGGACGATTCCGTGGTTGACCACGGTTCCGTCGTCGAACGCGTTGGAGCCGGTGAGCCAGACGTCGAGCCGCTTGCCGTTGATGACCTTCGGACCGTTGGTCGCGTCGACATCCGCGGGGCGCGAGACCGCCGCCAGAGACATCTGGAGTCTCTTGTTCATCCATGCCGAATAGTTCGCATGGTTGGGCATCATGGCTGTGGCCAGTTGCAGGATGTTCCCGTCCCACGCCATCTCCTCGGCCTTGGTGTCGCCGGGGATGAGCACCGTGCCCGCGAGGTTGCGGTAGTAGTACGGGGTGAAGGTGAGATAGCGGTTGGCCTCTGCCTCGATCATGGTGCGCACGTACGTGCGATCCGTGGTCGACAGGGAGTCCCACATCAGCCACGCGGCGGTTCCTGCGGCGTTCGCCCACAGGGAGGACTGCCACCCGTTCCCGCCCCAGCTGGTCGGCGCAGAACTCGTCCCCCAGCCACCGGAGGTGTTCGAGAAGTGGCTCTTGGCCACCGAGGTTGCCAGCTTCACCGTGATCGCCGTCGCGTCTGCGGTCGTCACCCCGGTGGCCACGGGGTCGTAGGCGCCGAACCGCAATGCGGTGGCGAGTGCCATCGCCTCAGCAGCAGGACCGCGGATGCTCAGCTCATCCGTCCCACCGAAGCTCAAGTACGGGTTCGCGGCCTGGCTGTCGAAGTCTTTCGTCGTGTTCCACCAGGTCGTCACGGCGAACCTGGTGGAGTTGGCCAGGATCTGCTTGACCTGCAGCGTGAGGGCATCGGTCGGATTGGTCGTGATCAGATTCGATGCGATGGGGACGACCTGGTTGTCGACGGCGAATGCCGGCGAGGCCACCCCGAGCCCCATGGCCAGACTGGCGCTGAGGACGACGGCGATGGAAGAAGCCCGGCGCCTGATGGTGAGTTTCATCGGTCTTTCCTTTCTCACGGATCACATCGTCGAGATCCGTCGGTCGGTCGGTCGGACGGCTCGGCTGATTCAGGAGGCCGCTTCCCCGGTGACTTTCTCGAAGAGGTCATCGACCACTTCGCCGCCCGCCATCAAGTCGAGGACGTCGTTTCGGGATCGCTCGCCTCGTGTCCAGGCGGCGGCGACGCGGCCCTGGATGAGCACGGTGAACCGATCCCCGATCGCCAGGGCGTGACTGGCGTTGTGAGTGATGAAGACGACGCCGAGACCGCGGGATCGGGCCACCTCGATCTGTTTGAGCACGATGCTCGCCTCCTTGACACCGAGAGCGGAGGTGGGCTCGTCGAGGATGAGCACCTTGGCGCCGAAGTACATGGCGCGCGCGATGGCCAAGGCCTGTCGCTCGCCACCGGAGAGGGTTCCCACCATCTGGTCGGCGTCGTGCACCCGCCGGATGCCCATCGAACGCACGTGCTCCAACGAGATCTCGCGCGCGCGCTTCATGTCGATGCGACGAAACGGTCCGCGTCCGCGGGTCAGTTCGCGACCGAGGAAGAAGTTGCGGGCGACGCTCATGAGCGGGATCATCCCCACGTCTTGATGCACGGTCGCGATGCCCCGGTCCTGGGCGAATCGCGCGGAGACGAGCGGTGTCTCGACACCGTCGATGAGCACGCGGCCCGACGTCGGCTGATGGATGCCCGACATGACTTTGATGAGGGTGGACTTTCCGGCGCCGTTGTCGCCGAGGAGGCAGTGCACTTCGCCGGCGAAGACGCCGATGGTGGCATCGGTGAGGGCGTGCGTGCCGCCGAAGCTCTTGCCGACGTGCTCGAGTTCGAGGACCGGGATCGGAGCGGTGGACATCAGAGCCCTTCTTTCGTGCGTGCGCGAGGTGCTCGAGTGCGTCCCCCGGATTTGAGTGCGGACTTGCGGATCGCGTCATTGGCGAGCACGGCGATGATCAGGAGGCCCCCGATGAAGGCCGAGAGCCAGTCGGACGTCCAGCCGGTGTAGAACAAGCCGATGCTCACCACGCCGTAGGTGATCGCGCCGAGGACGATCCCTTGAACGGATCCGTACCCTCCGACGAGCAGCACGCCGCCGATGACGGCGACGATCGGCGCCTGGAAGACGAATCCCTGGCCCTGAACGGCGTTGCCCGAATGGTAGAGGCCCGCTTGGAGCACCCCGACGAGCGCCGCGCCCAGCCCCGACGCGATGAACAGAGTGAGTCTGACGCGGTTGGTCGGAACGCCCGCTTTGATCGCGCCGTCGAGATTGCCACCCGTGGCGTAGATCCAGCTGCCCATGCGGGTGTGGGCGAGCACCCAGTAGGCGACGAGTCCCACCACCAGGCACCACACGACGGTGACGTTCAGGTCGAAGAAGGTCGAGGCGAAGAGCGTCGACCACGGTTCGTCGAACGTGACGGACACCGTGCTGACACCGGCGAGAACGCGGGAGAGCCCGAGGGCGAGACCGAGCAGGATGAAGTTCGATGCCAGGGTCACGATGAAGGAGGGCAGACGGGTGGCATTCACGATCAGACCGTTGACCAGACCGGTGAGGGCGCCGACGCCGAGGGCGGCGATGATCACCAGCGGAAGCGGCAAGCCGAGCACGGTGGATCCGAGTGCGACGGTGATGCTCGAGGCGCCCACGACGGATCCGACGGAGAGGTCGAATTCCCCGGAGATCATGAGCACGCCGACGGGAATCGCGATCAGGGCCAGCTCTGCTGTCGCATTGACCCAGCCCGCCGTGGCGGCGGGAGTCAGGAAGCCGTTCGGCCCGGCGACGACGGCGAAGAAGACGTACACCCCGACCGCGGCGATGAGTGCCCCGAACTGTGGGGAGCGATAGATCTTGGTCGGCACGAATGCGCCGGCGAGAGAACTCCGTCGGGCGGTGTTCACGTGAGCGATCGGGGTGTCAGTCATGAGTGATTCCTTAGAAGTCGGGCGCGGCTCAGGATGCGCCGCGAATGCCCGGGTAGGTGGTGTTGACCTCGAGAACGCCGTCGACGTTGTCCTTCGTGATCAGGAACGGCCCCGAGTCGATCTCGTTGGCGGGAAGCACGCCGTACTTCAGGTACTGGTAGGCCATGAGCATCCCGTAGTAGCCCTGGAGGTAGGGCTGCTGATCGAGGGAGAAGAGCAGGTCGCCCGACTGGATCGACTTCAGCACGTTCGTCGACACATCGGTCGTGCCGATCATGGCGTCCGATCCTGCCTGCGCCTTCGCCTGGATCGCGTCGGTGGCGATCGAGGAACCCAAGGTGAAGATCATGTCGATGCCGGGGTCGGCGTTGAGCGCACCCGCGATGGCTTGCTGCACCTTCTGGTCGTTGCTCGCGTCTTCGGAAGGGATCACGAGATCCTGGACTTTCCCGCCACCGGCGACGATCTCGTCGGAGAATCCCTTGCATCGCTGCTCGGCCACCGGGTTGCCGGCGATCTGATTCACGCAGACCGCGTTGGTCGCACCCGCCTCGACGGCCGCTTTGCCAGCCGCGGCACCCATCGCATCCGGATTCTCGCCCACGAAGCCGAGAGCTCCGATGTCGCGCCAGGAGGCGCGGCCGGAGTTGGTGACGAAGACCGGGATGCCGGCCGCGATCGCCTTCTCGATCAGGGGCTCCAGAGCGTCGGGGAAGTAGTCTCCGATCACGATCGCATCGGGGTTCTTCGCGATCGCCGCTTCCGTGAGCTTGGCGTAGGTCGAGACGAGGTCGGTGTTGTCCTTCGATGCGCTGTATTCGTAGTCGACGCCGAGGTCCTCGGCAGCCGCGTCGCTGCCCTGTTTGAACGATCCGAAGAACGGATCGGACACGGGTCCCGAGATGTTGATGATGTCGAACTTCTCCGCGTTCGACGCGGAGGTCTCGCTGGTGCTTCCGGCTGCGCAGCCGCTCAGCACCAGCGCGGATGCGCTGAGTAGTGCTGCGGCGACAGCGGTCTTCCTGGTGATGTTCATAGCTCTCCTTTGAGGTGCTGCGGGGAATCGGTGGTGCTCGTGGAATCGGTGGTGCTTTCAGACACACTCCCGCAGCGCGGCCATGAGCCTGGACACTCGGGAATGAGGCGTGGAGGCCGGCTCGGCGCGGTTGCCGAGGTAGGCGAACGAGATCCCCGAGTCACGGTCGGCGAAGACCAGTGAGCCCGAGAGTCCGTTGTGACCGAAGCTCGATGGGCTGAGCATCGGCTCACGCGGCGAACTCAGCATGAACAGGGATGCGTAGCGCGAAGGCTGCTCGATCAGAACGAGATCCGCCCCCTGGGCGCTTTGCGTGGTGAGCGCTGCGAGGGTCGATCCCGAGATGAGCTGAGTCGGCCCGGGCAGGGCGACCGACATGCACAGCGCCAGCGCACGCGCGTTCGCGACCAGGGATACGGCCGGGATCTCCGCCTGCCACACCGCGGGAACATCCATCGTCGCCACACTCACCGGAGGGTTCGAGAAGGCCTGGGTGACGAAGCCCGGTGCGGCATCGAGCCGTTCCTGCTGCCATCGAGCGATGTCCCCTGCCCCACTGCCGGCAACGTGCGGGAGTACATCCGTCAGACGTCCATCGGGAACGCCGAACCACGCATCGGCGCTCAACGGGCCTGCAATCTCGCGCGCAAAGAACTCCCGTGGGCGGAGACCACTCACGCGGTTCACGAGCTCGCCCACCAGATACCCGATGGTCACGGCGTGATATCCCTGGGCCCGCCCCGCCGCCCACGTCGGCGGCTGGGCCGCGAGCGCGTCTACGCACAGCTGCCAGTTCGCCAGGTCGGCCACGGACATCTGGTGCTGGAAAGCCGGGATGCCGGCCTGATGGTTGAGCAGTTGCCGCACCGTGATCTCGCTCTTCCCGGCTTGGGCGAACTCGGGCCAGTACGTCGCAACCGGCGCGTCGAGCACGAGTCTTCGATCATCCACGAGAAGAGCAGCACACAGCGCGAGCATCGCTTTCGACGCCGAGAAGGTGAGGTGGAGCGCCCCACTCGGATAGACGCGGCTGCGGGCGGCGTCGGCATACCCGCCATGCAGGTCGAAGAGGAGATCGCCATCGCGGAATGCGGCGATCTGCAACCCGATGTCTTCGCCGGTCGTGAGATTGGCGAGCGCCGCACCGACCATGGACTCGAAGCCGGGGCCGACCTGCCCGAAGACGTCGACACCATCCTGGGATGCGAGCGCGTTCACATTCATCGTCGTTGACACAAATGTCACCCTAGGATCGCTTTTTATGCGCATCAATGAGCAGAATTAATCGAAACAGGCCGAACCGTAGGCCGAGAAGGCGGCAATATATGTACACCAATGCACAAAAAGGGATACCCGCTCTCGCGGCCCTCCCCGAAAACGCACGTCATCAGGCCACGACGCTCGTCAACCACATCGCCGTGAACGGCGCTCAGACCCGTGCCGATCTGATGAGCTCACTGGGGTGGTCGAGGACCACCATCTCCCGCGCGGTCACCGCCCTGATCGACCGCGGGATCCTCGTCGAGGCCATCGATGCGACCGGTGCGCGGGGCCGGCCGACCGCAGCGCTCCATCTGGATGCTTCCGCGGGGATCGTCATCGGAGTCGACTTCGGATATCGCTCGATCCGGGTGATCCTGGCGACCGTCGACCATGCGGTCCTGGCCGCGGATGAGCGTGTCCTCGATCCGGAATACGGATCGGATGCCGGTTTCGACTCCGCACGCCAGATGGCCGATCTGCTTCTGAGTCAGCGCTCTCTCGGATGGGAGCAGATCGTCGGCGTGGGCGTCGCCCTCGGTGGGCCCGTGAACGAGACATCCAATTCCGTGGCCCACGAGAGCTTACGACGGCGCTGGTCCGGCGATCTGCTCGACGTCGCGGCCTCCTACTTTCCCTGCGCCGTCTATCTCGGCAACGATTCTCGCCTGGCGTGCTACTCGGAGATGATGTGGGGAGCAGGCCGCGGGTACGCGAGCTTCATCTACATGAAACTCCACTCGGGCACGGGAGGCTGCCTCGTGCTCAATCGCAAGATCGTGACAGGGGCCATCGGTGCAGCCGGTGAACTCGGTCACATGGTGGTCGAGTCACCCGGCAACATCTGTCGTTGCGGAAGCCGGGGCTGCCTCGAGACGGTGGTGGGCGTTCCGGCCATTCTCGCCACGCTGGCACCGCCGTTTCCGGGAGGTCTCACCTGGAGCGATGTGGTGGCTCGACTCGGCAGGGGTGAATCCGCTGTGGTCCGCGCGTTCGACGACGCCTACCGAACCGTGGGGCGAGCGGCCGGCTCCCTCGCGAACATCTTCAACCCGGAAGCGATCATCCTCGGTGGAGCGTTGAGCAGGGCGCGCGAGGGAGTCGAGCTCTCGGTCGAAGAGAGCTTCAAGCGGCACACCCTCGCCGCCAACGCGGGGGTCGTCATCGAGGTCGGCTCACTCGGACGCGACGCTGCCGCACTGGGTGCCGTCGGGCTGGTGCTCACCCACGGAATCGCCTGATCGGATCCGTGCGTCAGGAGCGAGCACACGGCGATCGGTCACGGCTTCCAGACCATCAGCACCACGACGAGCACGAGGAGCAGGCTCACGATGCCGGAACCCGCGCTGATCACGGGGTACCCGGCACGGGTCGCGCCCTCACCAGTCGGCGTCGCCGCAGCGGGCTGCACCTCCGCTCCGGCGCGCCGCATCGCGGGCACCACCACCACCAGGTTCAGCACGATCGCCACCACGTAGGCGATGATCGACCACAGCACCCAGGGCGTGGTGACCGACAGTGCGTACTTCGGGTCGGCCATTCCGACCAGCCCGAAGCCCAGCACGAAGACGATCAGCGAGAGGTAGCTGAAGATCATGGTCGACTTCGCCAGCGTGCGCACCTGGGCGGCGTTGCCCGAGCGGATGGCGCGGAGTGCGGTCATCGGCAGGATGGCCATGGGCCCGACGATGAAGACGGCGCCGACGACGTGCAAGACGGAGAAGAGAGTTTCCATAGCCCCAGATTAGCGAGCGGCGCCTCGCCTTCCCCCGCCCCGCGCGGACGTCGCGCTACTTCGCGCCGGCGATGTTCACCAGCCAGCCGATGCCGAACTTGTCGACGAGCTGGCCGAAGCTGTCTCCCCACGGCGCCTTCTCGAGAGGCACCCCGAGGGTTCCGCCCTCGGCGAGCTTGTCGAAGTAGCCACGCAGCTCCTCTTCGTCTTCACCGCTCAACGAGACGCTGATGTTGTTGCCGGGGTTGTACTCCATGTTGCTCGGCACATCCGAGATCATCAGCACCAGGCCGCCGGCGGTGGTGAGCTGGGAGTGCATGATCAGCCCGCCCTCGCTCGGGTCGTGTGCCATCTGGAAGTCGTCGAAGGTGCTCTGCGTGAGCTCGCCGCCGAAGACCGACTGGTAGAACTCGCCCGCCTCCTTCGCCTGGCCTCGGAAGTTGATGTACGGGTTCAGAACAGTGCTCATGGCGTCTCCTCCAGGGTGTCGCGGGCACCCGATCAGGCGCCGACGAGAGCACGATAACAGAGAATGTGTACGCCGTACACATGTTTTCGTGAACCGTGGATGAAGGTCGCACCGCTCAGGCCGCGCAGGCTCCCGACGCCACCGGATCGGATGCCCCCGCCGCCGCCACGACGGGAGCGATCTCGTCGAGCGTCATGGCGTAGCCGGTGTCCGCATCGATGGTCGACCGCGCGAACACCACGCCCACCACGTTGCCGGCCTCGTCGAAGAGCGGCCCGCCGGAATTGCCCGGCCGCACGGTGCCGCGCAGCGAGTAGATCTCCCGCGTCACCTCGCCCTGTTCGTAGATGTCGCGGCCCACCGCATCCACCACCTCGCGCACCCGGGCGGGCACCACGGAGTAGCCGCCGTTCTCGGGGTAGCCGGCGACGACAGCGGAATCGGATGCGCCGAGCTCGGTTCCGAGCGGCAGCGGCGCGACGGGCAGACCCGGCACCTCGAGCACCGCGAGGTCACGCACCGGGTCGAACACGACCAGTTCGGCGGGCAGCAGTTCGCCGACTCCGCCGACCTGCACGAACAGGTCCTGCGACCCCGCCACGACGTGCGCGTTCGTGACGATGCGGTCGGCGGCCACCGCCCATCCGCTGCCCTCGGCGTCGGAACCGCAGCCCGGGGCGGAGGAGAGCACCCGCACCACGCTTCCGGCCGCGGCGTTCACCGCATCCGAGACGCCGGGGTCGGGCGGTTGCGCGGCCTGGATGGTCTCGCCGCCGAAGGCGAACACCTGCGGGAAGCCGGAGTCGCTGAGCGCGGCGTTCAGTGTGCCGAGCGCCGTCGACGAGGGCACCGGTGAGAGCGTGTTGAGGGTCGAGACCACACGCGAGGAGGCCACGACCTGGGTCACGGGCAGGATGCCGGTGGTCTGCAGGAAGCCCGCGAGCAGCCAGACCACCACGCCCCAGGTGAGGAGTCCGAGCGCGGCGCCGCCGATCGCGTCCAGTCCCCGGCCGACCTTCACCGAGCCGATCACGCGTCGGAGGAGGCCTGCCACGAGGGTGAGCACGCCGACCGCCGCGGCCATGCACAGGAGCAGCAGCACGCCGGCGGCGACCGTGCGCTGCAGGGCGGTGCTCCAGCCGAGCCCGGCCAGCCACTCGACCGCCGGAGGGGCGACCACGGTGGCCAGGAGCGCACCTCCGATGATGCCCGCGAGCGATGCGGCGGTCACTAGCGCGCCGCGCCGCCACCCGCCCAGCACGGCCAGCAGGGCGATCACGATCAGCACGATGTCGACGATGATGTCCATTGCCGCACATGCTATTCAGCGCACCTGGGAGACACGCGTCGACAGGCCCGTCGCCGTCGCCTCCGCGGGTGAACCCTTCGATCAGACGAACGGACTGGTCGAAGGCCTGCACGGAGACGACGCGGAACGGTCGACCCCGACGAGCCCAGCGAACCCGGCAGCCTCATCGGCGGCGCCGTGCGCGATCTCGGCGATGCGATCGGGGCGACCGATCCCGACGACGGGGCCACGCCCGAAGGCGCTGATCCGGCCCGCGGCCCGTACAGCGAAGACAGGGCGCGGTAGCGGGCCCGCGGTGGGCGCTCAGTCGGGAGCGCCCACCGCGCCGACACGGAGCAGTGCGACATCCGTGTTCGAGCAGGCCTGATAGGCCGTGGTGGGCACGAAGACGGCACCGGAGTCGTTCGGGGGGAAGACCCGGAACCCGTTCGCCGGCTGCACCGTGCAGTTCGGGAAGTTCGACGCCGTGGCGATGAGCAGCATCGACTGAGCGGAGTCGCCGGGCGCGAGTTCGAGGGTGGCGACGGTGGTCGATCCGTCGGGTTCGGCGGCCGCGCCGAGCTGGGTGCCGTTGTCGTCGCCCACGAACGCCACCTGGGGGAACCCCTGGATGGTGCAGGTTTCCGCACCGGTGTTCGTGAAGATCAGCGGTTGCCCCGTCGTTCCGGCAGCGCCTTGTGCCTCACCGAGCGTGACGCTCAGACCGTCGGCCGTGCAGGCCGGGGCGGCCACCGGCGGAGGTGTGGGCGTCGGGGTCGGAGTGGGTGTGGGCGTCGGGGTCGGCGAGGCCGTGGGAGTCGGCGCCGAGGTGGTGGGGGTCGGTGCGGGTGAGCTGGTCGCGGCGATCACGCCCCAGACGATCGCGCCCACGACGGCCAGGCCGAGCACGATGGCGAGCACGATGAACCCGGTGCGCCACCCTTTGCCGACGCTTCCGCCGTTTCCGCCGCGATCGGCGCCATCTTCCTGCACCGGTGGCTGCGTCATCGTGCACCTTCCCCTCGACACGGATGCGTCGGCGCATCCCCTCGCCTCAGTCAATCAGGAGACGCGACGTCGGCGCCATCCATCGGCGCCATTCGCCTGCGGAGGATTCGTCACCCGTCGATAGGCTGACGCCATGTCCGGATACGTCACGCCGAAGAGCACCTCATACCCCGCCCCTCGACGCACACCGGCGAGCAAGGCCGCGGCGGGATCGCTCTGGTTCGCGCTGTCCATCCTCTTCGCCAACCTGCTGATGACGATGGTCGCCGCGTACACCCTGGGCCCGGGCACCACACCCTCAGCGGGCTGGGTCGTCGCGGGCGTCCACCTGGCGATCGCGTTGGCGCTGTTCTCCTTCGCACTCGTCTTCGGCGTGAAGGGGTTGCGCGAAACGGCCACCGGAGCGATTCGCGGCCGCGGACTCGCGATCGCCGGAATCGTGGTGGCCGGGGTGCTCCTGTTCTTCGCGTTCGGCGGAATGGTGACCGAGATCGAGTTCGCCTACCTCGGCGGCGTCGCCGGCCTCGGCTGAGCGCGGATCAGGGAGCGCCGAGCTCAGGCGAAGGCGGCCGAGCGCGCCCGCACGATCGCCAGGCCGGCCGTCGCGAGCGCGCGACCCACCGCATCCGGCTCGTCGAGGTAGCCGCCCACGGCCGCACCGTCGCGCAGCAGCATCAGCTCACCCGCAGCGGCGGCGGGGTCGTCGACCCCGATCGACCGGAGGAGCTGCTCGAAGGCGTGCAGCTGCCAGCGCCGGTGCGCGGCCACGACGAGCCGCACCGGATGCTCCGGATCGGCGTATTCGGCTGCGGCATTGATAAAGGGACACCCACGGTATCCCGGCCGGCAGGCCGCGGCCATCAGGGTGTCGATGGCGCGGGCGAGCGCCTTCTGCGCATCTCCCCCGGCGGCGGCGAGCACCTGCTCGATCGCCGCACGCTCCTCGGCGGCGCGGCGCTCGAGGTAGGCCACCATCAGGTCGTCTTTCGAGCGGAAGTGCCGGTAGAAGGTGACCTTGGTGGTGCCCACCCGGGCGATGATCTTCTCGGCGCTGACCGCCCGGAACCCCTCGGCGTAGAAAAGCTCCGAGGCTGCTTCGAGTATTCGTTCGCGCATCGGAACCCCCTTTCTCGAGCCGGTTCGACAGCAGTAGAGTTACTGGTAAGTCTACCGGACGAACCACCCGATCGAAAGAAGAGCTCGTGACCGAGAACCTCAACCAGATCCCCCTCACCACCATCGACGGAGCCACCACCACCCTGGCCGACTACGCCCCGGTGAAACTCATCGTCAACGTGGCCTCGCGCTGCGGCCTGGCGCCGCAGTACGAGAAGCTCGAGCAGCTGCAGAAGACCTACGGCGACCGCGGGTTCACGGTGCTCGGCTTCCCGAGCAACCAGTTCCTGCAGGAGCTCTCCGACACGGACAAGATCAAGGAGTACTGCTCCACCACTTGGGGCGTGACCTTCCCGATGTTCGACAAGGTGAAGGTGAACGGCAAGTCGGCGCATCCGCTCTACGGCGAGCTGACGAAGACGCCGGATGCCGCGGGCAAGGCCGGGCGGGTGAAGTGGAACTTCGAGAAGTTCGTGATCACGCCCGACGGCCAGGTGCACCGCTTCCGCCCGACGGTCGAGCCGGATGCGCCGGAGATCGTGGCGCTGATCGAGTCGTCGCTCCCAGCCCAGGCGTAGTCGGGTCGCCTTCCGTTCGTTTCGGGAGGAGGAGAAGCGAAGCTGGCCCGTATTCGGCCTCGGTTCGCTTCTCCTCCTCCCGAAATGACGTCACCGGCCGGGCGCCCCCGCACGGGCGTAGAGTGGCGCTCGCATGAGTGATTCGAACGAGGTCGGCGGGGTGGTCGTGCGGCTGCGGACCGCCGGATGCGTCTTCGCGGAAGACGAAGCGGCGCTGCTGATCGAGGCGGCGGCGGACGGCGACGATCTCGAGCGGATGGTTGCGCGCCGGGTGGAGGGGCTGCCGCTCGAGCACATCCTCGGCTGGGCCGAGTTCGCGGGGCTCCGGATCACGGTCGATCCCGGCGTCTTCGTTCCCCGCCGCCGCACGGAGCTGCTCGTCACCGAGGCGCTGGCGCTGCTGCAGCCCGGCGCCGTGGTGCTCGATCTCTGCTGCGGCTCCGCCGCGGTGGGCGCTGCGATCGCTGCTGCCGCTGCCCCTGCCGCCGGCGCTGCATCCGGCACCGGTGCCGGCGCCGCTGTCGCTGACGCCGAGCGAGCGCCGGACGTCGCGGTGTACGCCGCCGACATCGACCCCGCCGCCGTGCGCAGCGCCCGGCGCAACCTCCCCGGTGCGGACCGCGTGTTCGAGGGCGACCTCTACGCAGCCCTGCCCGGGGAGCTCCGCGGACGCATCGACCTCCTCGTCGTCAACGCCCCCTACGTTCCCACCGACGCCATCGCCACCATGCCGCCCGAGGCCCGCTTGCACGAAGCGCGCGTCGCCCTCGACGGCGGTGACGACGGGCTCGACGTGCAGCGCCGGGTGACGACGGATGCGCCGCGCTGGCTCTCGCCCACCGGGCACCTCCTCATCGAGACGAGCGAGCGCCAGGCGCCCGCGACGGCGGCGCTCTTCGCAGCCGCGGGCCTGCACCCGCGGATCGTGCACGACGACGAGCTCGACGCCACGGTCGTCATCGGCTCCCGCTGACCGGCGCTGCCCCGCCCGCGGCACCCGGCACCCCGCACCCCGCACCCCACACCCGGCACCCGGCACCCGGCACCCGGCACCCGGCACCCGGCACCCGGCACCCGGCACCCGGCACGGCGTAGCATGCTCTCATGACGACGGCGATCGCCCGCGACCTCGCCGCCCGACTCCGCGAGAGCGGATTCACCGAGGTCGACGACAGCCGCCGCCGTCGCGCCGAGTACTCCAGCGACGCGTCGAACTACCGCGTCGTGCCCGAGGTCGTCGTGTTCCCGCGCGCCGTCGACGAGGTGGCCGGGCTGGTGGAGTTCGCCCGCACGAACAGGGTGCCTCTCACCGCGCGGGGCGGTGGCACCTCGGTGGCGGGCAACGCGATCGGTCCGGGCATCGTGATGGATCTCTCGCGCCACCTTGACCGAGTGACGGGCATCGACCCGGATGCCCGCACCGCCGTGGTCGAACCGGGCGCGACCCTGGGCAGCCTGCAACGCGCCGCGGCACCGTTCGGGCTGCGCTTCGGGCCCGACCCCTCCACCTGGGCGCGGGCGACGCTCGGCGGCATGATCGGCAACAACGCCTGCGGTCCACGGGCGCTCGCCTTCGGGCGCACCGCCGACAACGTGGTCGCGCTCGACGTGGCCGACGGGCGCGGGCGGCGCTTCACCGCGGGGCGCGGCGGCGCGGGCGGCGGAAGCGGCACCGGCACCGGCACATCCGGAATCGACCGGATCGACGGCCTCGACGCCCTCGTCTCCGCGAACCTCGACGTCATCCGCACCGAGCTCGGCTCGTTCGGCCGCCAGATCTCCGGCTACTCGCTCGAGCACCTGCTTCCCGAGAATGGCCGTGACCTCGCGAAGGCGCTCGTCGGCACCGAGGGCACCCTCGTGGCGGTGCTCGGCGCCACCGTGCGGCTGGTCGACCTCCCCCGCGATCCCGTGCTCGTGGTGCTCGGCTACCCCGACATGCCCTCGGCGGCGGATGCGGTTCCCGCCCTGCTGGCGCACCACCCGATGGCGATCGAGGGAATGGATTCGCGGCTGATCGACGCGGTCGTGCGGCACAGCGGACCCGCGGCCGCGCCTGACCTGCCTGCAGGCCGAGGCTGGCTGCTCGTCGAGGTCGCCGACCGCGAACCCGGCGACGCCTGGTCGCGGGCCGAGCGTCTCGCCCGCGACGCCGGAACGAGCGCCGTGCGCATCCTTCCCGCCGGGCCCGAGGCCCGCGCACTCTGGCGCATCCGCGAAGACGGCGCGGGCCTCGCGGGCCGCACCGCGGCGAACCGGCAGGCCTGGCCCGGGGTGGAAGACGCCGCGGTGCCGCCCGAGCATCTCGGTGCCTACCTCCGCGACTTCGATGACCTGCTCCGCCGCTACGAGCTGCACGGCATGCCCTACGGCCACTTCGGCGACGGATGCGTGCACGTGCGTCTCGACATCCCGCTCGACACCGACGGCGACGTGCTGCGCTCGTTCCTGGAGGATGCCGCGATCCTGATCGCCTCGCACGGCGGCTCGCTCTCGGGCGAGCACGGCGACGGCCGCGCCCGCAGCGACCTGCTGCGCCACATGTACTCACCCCGAATGCTCGATCTCTTCGCCGGGTTCAAGAACCTGTTCGACCCGGAAGACGTGCTGAATCCGGGGGTGATCGTGCGACCGGCATCCGTCAACACCGATCTGCGCCGCCCGCACGCTCTGCCGATCGCCGCGAGCAATGGTCTGGCCTTCGTGCACGACGACGGCGACGTCACGAAGGCCGTGCACCGCTGCGTCGGGGTCGGCAAGTGCCGCGCAGACAATTCGGCGTCGGGCGGGTTCATGTGCCCGAGCTACCTCGCCACGAAAGACGAGAAGGACTCCACGCGCGGCCGGGCCCGCGTGCTGCAGGAGATGATCAACGGCTCCCTCGTCGAGGGCGGCTGGGCGGCCCCCGAAGTGCACGAGTCGCTCGACCTCTGCCTCTCCTGCAAGGCCTGCTCGAGCGACTGCCCCGCCGGCGTCGACATGGCCGCTTACAAGTCGGAGGTGCTGCATCGCACCTATCGCGGACGCCTTCGCCCGGTCACGCACTACACGCTCGGCTGGCTACCGCGCTGGGCTCGACTCGCGACCCGCGTGTCGGGCCTGGCGAACGCGGTGCTCTCGGTGCGGGCGCTCGAGAAGCTCGTGCTGCGCGCGGGCGGGATGGATGCGCGGCGCTCGATCCCGCGGTTCGCGCGGCGGTCGTTCCGGGCCTGGTGGCGGCGCCGGGGCGGGGCGGCGCCGGGGCGGGCCCCCGTGCAGGCCACGACTCGCAAGCGGGTGCTGCTCTGGGTCGACACGTTCTCCGACACCTTCTCCCCCACCGTCGGCCGCGCCGCCGTCGCCGTGCTCGAGTCGGCCGGTTACGAGGTCGTGGTGCCGAACCAGGCCGTGTGCTGCGGGCTCACCTGGATCACCACCGGTCAGCTCACCGCCGCACGCGCGAAGCTGGCGCAGCTGGTCGAGGTGTTCCATCCGTATGTCGCCGCGGGCATCCCGATTCTCGGGCTCGAGCCCTCGTGCACCGCCGTGCTGCGTTCCGACCTGCTCGAACTGCTGCCCGGAGATGCACGTGCGCAGGATGTCGCCGCCGCGGCCTACACGCTCGCCGAGCTGCTCGCAGCGCCCGAGCCGGTGGGGCCGGGCCCGGACTGGGTGGCGCCCGACCTCAGCGGCCGCACGGTCGTCGTGCAACCGCACTGCCACCATCACTCGGTGATGGGATTCGGGCCCGACGAGAAGCTGCTGACGACCCTCGGCGCCGAGACGACGGTGCTGAGCGGATGCTGCGGCCTGGCCGGCAACTTCGGGATGGAGCGGGGCCACTACGACGTCTCGGTCGCGGTGGCCGAGAACTCGCTGCTGCCGGGCTTGCGCGCGGCGCCCGAGGGCAGCATCCTGCTCGCCGACGGGCTCTCCTGCCGAACCCAGGCCGATCAGCTCGCGGGAGCCAAGGGCATCCACCTGGCCGAGCTGCTGGCGGGGGCGCGGCGCGACTGACGCGCATCCGGCCCGCACCGGTCAGCAGTCGCAGGGGCGCGTCGGCCGCTGCAGCCGCCGATCAGCTCTTGTAGGGCGAACGCACCATCTCGACGATCGCCATGACGCCGAGCACGCCGCCGACGAGGGTGAGCAGTCCGACGACGCCGAGCAGTATTTCGGCCATGTGCCTCTCCAGTTCTGTGGGTGATGCAAGCGTAGCAAGCAGAGCCGGGCGACCTCAGTCGGTGCCGAGGTCGAACGCTGCGGCCTCGTTCGCCGCATCCGTCGCCGCTTCGAGCGAGGTCTCGGAGGGTCCGGCGCTGATCGAAGCGGCCTCGCCCTCTTCGAGTTCGCCGAGCAGCTGGGCGGTGGCGCCGCCCACGATGCCCTGACGGGCGTACTGCTCGAGCCGGGCACGACTGTCGGCGATGTCGAGGTTGCGCATGGTGAGCTGACCGATGCGGTCCAGCGGGCCGAAGGCGGCGTCACCGACGCGCTCCATCGAGAGCTTGTCGGGCTGGTAGCTGAACGCCGGACCCTCGGTGTTGAGCAGCGAGTAGTCGTCACCGCGGCGGAGCTTCAGTGTGACAGTTCCGGTGATGGCCGACCCGACCCAGCGCTGGATGGATTCGCGCAGCATGAGCGACTGCGGATCGAGCCAGCGGCCCTCGTACATCAGCCGGCCCAAGCGCCGCCCCTCGACGTGGTAGTTGGCCACGGTGTCTTCGTTGTGGATCGCGTTCAGCAGGCGTTCGTAGGCGATGTGCAGCAGGGCCATGCCCGGCGCCTCGTAGATACCGCGCGACTTGGCCTCGATGATGCGGTTCTCGATCTGGTCGCTCATACCCAGGCCGTGGCGTCCGCCGATCGCGTTGGCCTCGAGGACGAGAGCGACGGCATCCGTGTATTCCACGCCGTTCAGGGCGACGGGGCGGCCGGCCTCGAAGGTGACCGTGACGATTTCGCTCGCGATCTCGATGTCGTCGCGCCAGAACGGCACGCCCATGATGGGTTCGACGATCTCGACACCGGTGTCGAGCTGCTCGAGCGTCTTGGCCTCGTGGGTCGCGCCCCAGATGTTGGCGTCGGTGGAGTAGGCCTTCTCGGCCGAGGCGCGGTAGGGGAAGCCGCGGGCGACGAGCCATTCGCTCATCTCGGTGCGGCCGCCGAGCTCGGTCACGAAGGCCTCGTCGAGCCAGGGCTTGTAGATGCGCAGGCGCGGGTTCGCGAGCAGGCCGTAGCGGTAGAACCGCTCGATGTCGTTGCCCTTGTAGGTCGATCCGTCGCCCCAGATCTCGACGTCGTCTTCTTTCATGGCGCGCACGAGCAGGGTGCCCGTGACGGCGCGGCCGAGCGGGGTGGTGTTGAAGTAGGTCTTGCCGCCTGAGCGGATGTGGAACGCGCCGCAGGCGAGCGCCACGAGACCTTCTTCCACGAGAGGGGCACGGCAGTCGACCAGGCGCGCGATCTCCGCGCCGTACTCGCCCGCGCGGCCGGGCACCGCCTCGACGTCGGGCTCGTCGGGCTGCCCGAGGTCGGCCGTGTAGGTGCACGGCACGGCGCCCTTCTCGCGCATCCAGGCGACGGCGACAGAGGTGTCGAGACCCCCGGAGAACGCGATGCCGACGCGCTCGCCGACGGGAAGACTGGTGAGGACCTTGGACATGGGTTCCAGCGTATCGAACGCGGAGGGCGCAGACGGACGGGGGCGCCGTTCGGCGGCACCCCCGTCGCCTGCTCCCGCCGGGTTCAGTCGGTGGTGTCCGCCGCCACGAACTGCGGGTCCTGAACGTCGGTGACCGTCGGCTCGCTCTCGATGACCTTCTGCTCGAACAGCAGGTCGATCGTCTTCTGCCAGGTCTCATCGTTCATGGTGCCGAGGCCGTCGGCCTCCGTGTCGGCGCTGGTGAAGGTGTTGTCGATGTCGGCCTGGATCTGCTCGGTGTAGAGCTCCTCGTTGCCCGCGAGCTGCGGGTCGGAGGCGGCGAGGATGCCCGCGGCCTCCTCGGGGTTGTCGATCGTGTACTGCAGGCCCTTGAGGTAGGCGTCGATGAAGCGCTGCACCAGGTCGGGGTTCTTCTCGATCATCTCGTCGCTCGTGAAGATGCCCGTGCCGTAGGTGTCGTAGCCCCAGTCCGAGCCCAGCAGGATGCTGAGGTCGCCCGCGGCCTCCTGGAGGATGGGCACCTCGGCGTCGGTGTAGCAGGGCACGGTGTCGACCTGGTCGGTCACCAGGTAGCTCTCGTACGGCGGGCTCACCGAGAGCTCGGTGAGGGCGCTCGCGTCGATGCCGTTGGCCGCGAGCAGCGCCTTGTAGAAGACGTAGGTGGAGCCGGATGCCTGCACGCCGACGGAGAGGCCCTTCAGGTCGTCGGGGGTGTCGAGCGTGAACTTGTCGGCCTTGGCGCACATGGCGAGGGGCGAGGTCTGGTTGGTGGCGGCGAGGGCCTTCACCGGGACGCCCTGCGACCGTGCCACCACGAGGGTGGGCAGGTCGGCCACGCCGAAGTCGCCCTGGCCCTGACCGACGAGACGGAGGGTGTCGCCCGATCCGGCGCCGGTGAGGATGTCGTCGACCACGATGCCCTCGTCGGCGAAGAAGCCCTTCTCGTCGGCCACGAACAGCGGCGCGTGCAGTCCTCGCGGCTGGTAGTCGAGCTGGATGGTGATGTGGTCGGCGTCGGCCGGAGCCGCCGACGAGGCTTCCGATCCGCTGCTCCCGGAGGAACAGGCGGCGAGGCCGGCGAGCAGGCCCACCGAGGCGGTGAGGGCGAGTGCTTTCGTGGTTCGTGACATGGTTCTCCTTCGGAAGGGTGGATGGGGTGTGACGAGTGGGCTCGCCGACGTCAGACGTCGGCGAGGGCGAGGTGCGGGAACCGCCGCTTGAAGAGGTACTCGACGAAGCCGACCAGGTAGTAGAGGACGAGTCCGAGCACGGAGACGAAGATGAGGGCCGCGAACATCTGGGCCGTGTCGAGCTGGGTCGAGGCGAACTGGATCTGGTGCCCGAGCCCGTTCTGCGACCCGGCGAACTCGGCCACCACCGCGCCGATGACGGCGAGCGTGATGGCGATCCGGAGGCCCGCGAAGAGATAGGGCAGCGAGGTCGGCACCTGGATACGGGCCAGGATCTCGTTCTTGCTCGAGCCCACGGAGTTCATCAGCAGCAGCAGGTCTTCATCCGTACGCCGAAGCCCGAGCACCATGTTGAGGGTGATCGGGAAGAAGGCGATCACGACGATGAGCACGAGCTTCGGCGTCATCGAGTAGCCGAACCAGAGGATGAAGATCGGCGCGAGGGCGACTTTCGGCACCACTTGGAAGAGCACGATGAGCGGATAGATCGCCCGATCGAGGAAGCGGAAGCGCACCACCGCGAGCGCGAGCGCGACGCCCACCACGATGCTGATGAGGAACCCGTACACCACCTCTTGAGTGGTGACCCAGGTGTTCGTGAGCAGGAGCTGCCAGTTGGCGACGATCTCGGCAGCGATCTCGCTGGGCGTCGCGATGATGTAGCTCGAGACGTCGAAGACGTCGACCGCGAGCTCCCAGGCCACCACCACGATGACGGCTACGAGGAGCGGTGGCCAGAGCTTCGACCAGCGGAGGCGCCACGATGATGTCGGCGCACTGGAGGTGAGGGGAGCCGGGCGGGCCGGAGCGGTTGCCGTCATCGTCACACCCCTGCCTGCTGGGGAACGACCAGCTGTTCGCGGAGCCGGGTCGAGTACCCGGTGAACTCCGCGCTGTCGAGCAGGTCGGCGCGCCGCGGCCGGTCGATGTCGATGGTCATCCGGTCGATGATGCGGCCGGGATTCACGCCCATGACGTTCACCGTGTCGGAGAGGAACACCGCCTCACCGATGGAGTGCGTGACGAACACGATGGTCTTGCCGGTGGCAGCCCAGATCGACGCCAGCGTCTCGTTCATGGAATCGCGGGTGATCGCATCCAGGGCGCCGAAGGGCTCGTCCATCAGGAGGATGGCGGGGTCCATCGCGAGGGCCCGGGCGATCGAGACGCGCTGCGCCATGCCGCCCGAGAGCTGGTGCGGATAGCGGTCTGCGGCGTGGGCCAGACCGACGAGGTCCAGGGCGTCGTCGACGGCCTGATCGCGCGCTTTGCCCTTGCCGGCGATCGAGCGGAGCATGGCCACGTTCTCGCGCGCCGTCTTCCAGGGCACGAGCGCCGGCCGTTGCAGCACGAGGCCGATCTGCTTGGCCGCCACCGCCTGCCGGGCCGGGGCGTCGCCGATCATCACCTCACCGACGGTGGGGGTCAGGATGCCGCCCAGGATCTTCAAGAGCGTGCTCTTGCCGCAGCCCGACGGGCCCAGCAGGGTCACGAAACTCCCGGCCGGAACGTCGATGTCGAGCTGGTCGAGCACCACCGTCGACCCGAAGGCCATCCCGATTCCCCGCGCGGATATGCCTGAGACCGTCATTCGCCACCCCTGTCGAATTTATTACATGTTGAGGACGTTTTATCGCCTAAAGATAGGATGTCGACTGAGACGGATGCCCACAACCCTTTCGGGGAGATTTAGCACGGTTGAAACACGGCCGTAATATCGGGCGCGCACGGGGCGCGGCCTCGTACGTGCCCCGTGACGGGCATCCCACGCCTGGCGCAACGGCTCAGCCGGCCGCCACGAAAGGGATCAGCGCTCGAGCGCGCCGATCGCCTCGGCGAGGCGGTCGCTGGCGCGGCCCAGGTGACCACGCAGATGGGTGACGGCCTGCTCGGCGTCGCCTGCCGCGATGCTCTCGAGGATCTCCTGGTGCTCGGCGGCGATCTGATCGACGGAGAGCAGGCTGCGGCCCTGCACCTGCGCCATGCACAGGCGCACCTCGTCGACGAGCGAGCGATACATCCGCTCGAGCCGCGGACTGCCGACGGCCTGCACGAGCGCCGCGTGGAAACGCATGTCCGGCTCGACCGAGTCGAGTGCCGCACCGCTTCCGGATGCGCGCACGCGGCTGTTCGCCTCGACCGCCGCCTCGGGCACCCGCTTCTCCGCCGCGAGTTCGCGCAGCGCCTCGCCCTCGAGCCGGAGCCGGGTGCCGTAGATGTCGCGCACGTCGTCGGGGCCGAGTTCGGGCACGCGCGGCGTCTTGTGGGTGCCCCGCTCCAGGAGGCCCTCGGTGACGAGCTTCTCCACGGCCGCCTTGCCCGTCGATCGCGAGATGCCGTACTCGGTGGCGATGGCCACCTCGGTGAGGGTGGCGCCGGAGAGCTCGCCGGCGAACAGCCGACGCCGGAGGTCGTCGGCTGCAGCGTCGACGACCGAGACCGCGGTGATCGTGCGGGGCATGCGGCTCCTCTCGGCGTGGGCGTCCAGTGTATCGACGCCTGACTCGCTGGCGCCGTCGACAGGTCGAACCGCGCCTGCCCGAGCCGATCTGATGGCGGTGAACGGCCGCTGCCAAGATGATCTGAGCGACATTCGACGATCAAAAAACGACATTGGGGGAAGCATGACCACGACCGAGCAGACGACGACCAACCGATCCAGCCGTAGCCTGGATCGTCGAACCCTGCTGCGAGGTGCCGCCTGGTCGGTGCCCGTCGTCGCGCTCGCGGTCGCCACGCCTGCGGCGGCGGCGTCCGACATCGAGGTGGGGGCCTATCAGGTCGTCGGAACCTGCGGCATCCAGGGCGTGCAAGGCCCCGGCTTCCTCCTCACCGCCAGCTCGTCAGCCGCGCTCCCGGTCGGCACGACCGTCATGATCGTCGCCTCCGGCGTCGCGAACGCCGGGGTGTTCTCCGTGACCGGCGGCACGGCCAGCCAGCAGATCCTCTCCGGAACGGCGCGCCTGTTCACTCTCACGGCGGCTCTTCCCGCCGGCGCGACGATGGCGTTCCGCACGACCCTGTCCACCTCGGTCTCGTTCACTCTGAATGCCTCCACCCAGGTTCCGACGGGCTACACGGCCCAGGGAGCGAAGACCACCGGCTCGGTGAACTCGACGCTGGTGCTCTGCAGCGGCAGCTGATCGCAGCCTTTGCGGCAGGGCGGCCCGACCGGGCAGCCGATCTGCGAGCGGGCGCCGGAGTGTGACTTGTTCAAACAGTCGACTTGTTGAACAATGTACGGATGAGCGCCCGCCCGCTGTCGCCGACGACATCCGCCACCGCCGCCCGCTTCGGAGCCGAGGTGGCCGCATCCGGCGCCACCGCCGACATCTCCACGCGCGCCATCGACCTGCACGCCAACGCGCATGACGCCTCGCACTTCCTGCTCGTGCCCGAGGCCCTGGTGATCGCGAGAGACGCCGCCGACGTCGGGCGTCTGCTCCGCGCCGGCGCCCGCTCCGGCACCCCGGTCACCCTGCGCTCCGGCGGCACGAGCCTCAGCGGCCAGGGCGTCACCGACGGCGTGCTCGTCGACGTGCGGCGCAACTTCCGCCGCATCGAGATCGAAGACGACGGCCGGCGCGTGCGCGTTCAACCCGGCGCAACCGTGCGCCAGGTCAACGCCCGCCTGGCCCGGCACGGCCGCAAACTCGGACCCGATCCGGCGAGCGAGTCGGCGTGCACCATCGGCGGCGTCGTCGCCAACAACTCCAGCGGCATGGCCTGCGGCATCACGGGCAACACCTACCGCACGCTCGAGTCGATGACCGTCGTTCTCCCGAGCGGCACCGTGGTCGACACCGGGGCACCGGATGCCGACTCCCGCCTCGCCCACGACGAACCGACCCTCACCGCGGGCCTCCTACGCCTCCGCGACCGCATCCGCGGCAACCCCGAGTCGGTGCGCATCTTGCAGCACCAGTTCTCGATGAAGAACACCATGGGCTACGGCCTCAACGCCTTCCTCGACCACGACACCCCGGCCGAGCTGCTCGCCCATCTCGTGATCGGCAGCGAAGGCACCCTCGGTTTCGTGGCCGAAGCGGTGTTCCGCACCCTCCCCCTGCTGTCCCAGGCCGCGACCGGCCTGCTCATCTTCGACGACCTGCTGGCGGCCAACGAGGCTCTGCCCGGCATCGTCGCGAGCGGCGCCGCCGCCGTCGAACTGATGGATGCGCAATCGCTGCGCGTGGGCAAGGCCGAAGCGGATGCGCATCCCCTGATCCGCGATCTCGCCGTCGACAAGCAGGCCGCCCTGCTGGTGGAGTACCAGGCATCCACCGCCGACGAGCTGCTCGACGCCCAGGCCGTGGGCCAGCGCACCCTCGACGGCCTGCGCACGAGCACCCCCACCGTGCTCTCGACCGACGCCACCACCCGCGCCTCGCTCTGGCACCTGCGCAAGGGCCTCTACGCCACCGTCGCCGGTGCCCGCCCCTCCGGAACCACGGCGCTGCTCGAAGACGTCGTGGTTCCGGTCGAATCGCTCGCCCGCACCTGCGAGCGCCTGATCGACCTCTTCGGCCGCTACGAGTATGAGAACAACGTCATCTTCGGCCACGCCAAAGACGGCAACATCCACTTCATGCTCACCGACCTCTTCGAAGGCGCCGGGCTCGACCGCTACGCCGCCTTCACCGACGACATGGTCGACCTCATCCTGGGCGAGGGCGGCTCGCTCAAGGCCGAGCACGGCACAGGTCGCGTCATGGCCCCGTACGTGCGGCGCCAGTACGGCGACGAGCTCTACGCCGTGATGCGCGAACTCAAGTCGCTCTGCGACCCGAGCGGGATGCTCAACCCGGGAGTCATCATCACCGACGACCCAACGGTGCACCTCAAGGACATCAAGCGCACCCCCACGATCGAGGTCGAAGCCGATCGCTGTGTCGAGTGCGGCTACTGCGAACCGGTGTGCCCGAGCCGCGACCTCACCCTCACGCCCCGCCAGCGGATCGTGGTGAAGCGCGCCATCGCGAGCGCGACCGCCGACGGCGACACCGCCCTCGCCGCGTCGCTGGAGCAGGACTACGAGTACCAGGGCGTGCAGACCTGCGCGGTCGACGGCATGTGCCAGACCGCGTGTCCCGTGCTCATCAACACGGGCGACCTGGTGCGGCGCCTCCGCAAGACCGAGCACGGCGGCGTGGAGAAGGCGGTGTGGAAGACGGCCGCGCAGCACTGGGGCGCGACCACCCGGATCGCGAGCACGGCGCTCACCGTGGCCGAGAAGGTGCCATCGCCCGTCATCACGATCCCGAACCGTCTCGGCCGCGCCGTCGTGGGTGACGACGTGCTGCCGATGTGGTCGGGTGAGTTGCCGGCGGGTGGAGCGCGCCGGTCCCGCCCGGCACCGCCGCCGAATGCCGTGCCCGAGGCCGTCTACGTTCCGGCCTGCGTCAACGCGATGTTCGGTCCGGCGGATGCCGCGGACGGCGCCACCGGCTCGGGCGTGCAGCGCAGCTTCGAGCAGCTCTGCGAGCAGGCCGGCGTCGCCGTATTCGTGCCGAGCGACATCGACTCGCTCTGCTGCGGCACCCCGTGGTCGTCGAAGGGCCTGCCCGACGGCGCGGCGATCATGCGTGACCGCGTGCTGGCGAGCCTCCGGGAGGCCACGCGCGACGGCGAGCTGCCGATCGTCTGCGACGCCTCTTCGTGCACCGAGGGCCTGCTCCACACGATCGAGGCCGATCCGGCACCTGACGCGACGGGCGCCCGACGGATGCGCGTGATCGACGTGGTCGACTTCGTCGCCACGCGCATCCTGCCGGCCCTGCCCGAACACGACCGCATCGAGAGGCTCGCGTTGCACCCCACGTGCTCGTCGACCCGGCTCGGCATCAACCCTCAGCTCACCGCCGTGGCGAACGCCGTGGCCGAGACGGTCGTGGTGCCCGACGACTGGGGCTGCTGCGCCTTCGCCGGAGACCGAGGGATGCTGCATCCCGAGCTCACCGCGTCGGCGACCCGCTCCCAGGCGGCCGAGGTGCGCGCATCCGGGGCCACCGCCCACGCCAGCTGCAACCGCACCTGCGAACTCGGCATGACCCGAGCCACCGGCGCCGAGTACCAGCACGTGCTCGAACTGCTGGCGGAGGCGACCCGCGCTCCCTCGCGCTGACAGGGACGGACCGCATCGAATCACCAAGACACGCCGCTACGGCGCGCGCCATTCCGTCAGATTTTGACGACTCGACGGGGGAGGTCAGGGCGGCGGGCGCCGGCGAGCGCGAGGGCCTCGCTGCGCCAGCGGTCGTAGAGGGCCCAGGGGTCGTCGACGCCCGCCGCGAGGGCGGCGATGTGCGCGTCGAGGGCGGCGTGCGGCGCGAACCACTCGCCGCCGAGGCGGTGCGCCGCGAACTGCGCGTGCCGGCGCTGCTCGAGCAGGCGAGTGCCGCGTTCGAGGGCGAGCAGTTCCTCGACGTGCAGTTGCGCGAACCGGCCACGCGGGTTCGCCGAGGTGCCGATCTTGATGCGGTCGCCGAAACGCACGTAGTAGACCACGTCGACGCGCACCGGCTCGGCCTCGTCGTCGGGCCGTTCGCCCAGGCGCCACTCGCACACGGCGCAGAGCCAGCCCGAGGGATACCGCACCCCGAGTCGCGACCCGCACGCCAGGCACGGCGACGGCAGCGCATCCGTCACGCCCACCTCGCCGGCCACCCATTCGTAGGCCGCAAGCAGGTGCCGGGTGCAGATCTCGAGCGGAGCGGATGCGTCGGCCGGCGCCCTGCACGCCGCACCGGCGTCAGGGTCGCGGATGCCGCACGTGCGTTCTCGTTCCGCCATGCGGCGACCCTAGCCGCCACCGCCGACATCGCCGCGAACCGGATGTCGGGGGTGCGGGATAGCGTCTCGCCCAACGACACGAGCGCCACGAGCGGCCGCTGCCGAAACACGGTCGAACCACGGAGGGAGGATGCGCGGTGCCCGAGAACATCGAGGCGTGGTGGGAGCGCCGGCAGTGGTCGAAGGGGGCCGCGGTGCCGTATGCGGTCGGCACCTATCGCACCGAGTGGGCGAAATATCCGATGCTGGTGCGGCAGTACCATCCCGACCTCAATCGCGAGATCACGCTCACCCAGATCCCACCCGCCGCCGACGTGTACCTCACCTGGCAGTGCGACAGCGGGCACCTGTTCGTCGCCACTCCCGAGGAGCAGCGGTCCCGCCCCGGGCGGGTTCGGCGCCGCTCGGCCTGGTGCCCCGTGTGCGCCGATCTGGCCGCGCCCCGCCGCATCCGTCCTGCCGCGCTCTGGCCCGCGGAGGCCGGGCCCACCTCTGCCCCGGATGCCGCGCACACCCAGCACCGCCGGGCAGCGCCCGCTCCTGTTTCGGACGCGGCGCCCACCTCGCACCGCCGGGCCACGCCCGCCCCTCCCCCGGACGCCACGCCCACCTCGCACCGCCGGGCCACGCCCGCCCCTCCCCCGGACGCCACGCCCACCCCGCACCGCCGGGCAGCGCCCGCTCCTCCTCCCCGCGGCGAGGGTGGGCGCCGACGCCCGCCGTCCGCGCGCGCCCTGCCGACCCGGCCGGCCGGCGAGGCGTTCCGCAGCGCGCACGCCCCACCCACCGCGTCGGCCGCCGAGGCGCTGCTGCAGCAGAAGCTCGCGGCGCGCCTCGAGTTCGATCCCGCGCCCAACGCCGTCGCCGTGGCCCGCCCGTTCCACGGCCGACTCGAAGTGTGGCCCGACATCGTGATCGCGGAGTTGCGCGTGGCGCTCGAATACGACACGGTCGGCCGCTTCGGCCTCGAACACGTGGGCCCGCGCGAGGACTCCGACCGCAGCAAAGACCGCCTGCTGCGCGCCGCCGGTTGGGAGGTGGTGCGCATCCGCTGCGCCCCACTCCCCTTGCTCGGCCCGCACGACGTGCCCGCGCCGGCGAAGGTCACCGACCGCCTGATCGCGCGCCTCCTCGACACCCTCCGCACCCTCCGCGGCGACCTCATCGTGAACGCCTACCTCCGCCCCTGACCGACGCGCGCTCAGCCGCACGTCTTGGCGGAATGACGCCCCCCGCCAGCGCGAATACGTGCGGATGAGGGGCCGGGACGGGTGGGGGGCGCGCAGCTAAGGCGATCCCGGCGCCGGTGCGGGCACGTCGCCCGAGGCCATGTCGATCGCGGCGAGCAGGGCCCAGAGCTCGGCGCGGTCTTGGAACCGGTCGAGCGAGAGGCCGAGCGCCCGCTCGACCCCCTCCAGCCGAGACCTCAGGCTGTGGCGATGGATGCCGAGCTCCCGCGCCGCCGGCTCCCACTGCCCGTTGTGCCGCAGCCAGACGGTGGCCTCGAACAGGCGCTGCCGCCCCTCCGCAGTCGACAGCAGGGAATGCAGACGCGAGCGCGCGACATCCGCCACCGCCGTCGCGGAGAGCAGGCCGAAGAAGCTCGACGACACGAGCGTGGCGAAGTCGACGATCTCGTGCTCGCCGGCCCGGTCGAGCGAGCGGGCGGCCTGCACGAGTCCGGCATCCAGGCTGTCCCAGTCCACCACCCCCGAGACCCCCGCCCGCACCTGCCGCGCGGTGAGCAGCCGGCGCAACTCGGGCCAACGGCGCTCGTCGGCGAGCAGCACGAAGGCGTCGCCGTGCTCCACCACGAACAGGCGGTTGCGACGATCGGAGGCGCGTCGCTCGAGCGTGTCGCGAAGTGCCGGGTCGGTCTCCTCCGCGCGCAGCGACACCACCACGAAACGCTTCTCCGGCAGGCCGGTCGGGATGTCGCCGAGCGCCTTGCGCACGGCGGCCACCCGCCCGTCGCGCAACAGCTCGAACAGCTGCACCATCAGGGCTCGCAGGCTCATCCGCTGATCCTGGCTGCGTTCGAGCGAGACCTCGGCCAGCGCGATCAAGGTGGTCACCACCGAGAGCTCGGCCGCATCGAACGGGCCCGCCTTCGCCAAGGCCAACACCCCGCGCAGGCGCCGGCTCCCGCCCAGCGTCTGCAACGAGACGTGCATGCCGCCGATCTCCATGTCGACGCGGGCCCGCCGTTGATTCTGCAGCAGACTCTGCACATCGGGCCGGATGCTCGCGAAGGCCCGGCGCGACGCCGCCGACAGCGCCGAGTCGGCCGTCGACACCTCGGCATCGGGATCGAAGACCGCGATGTCGCAGCCCAGCCCGCTCGCGGTGGTGCGCACCGCAGCCGCCAGGCCGCCGCCGGCCAGTGCCGCCAGCGAGACCGAGCGCTGCGTGGTGAGCGCCCAGTCGACGCGGGAGCGCGCCTCCGTCGACTGCACCTCGGCCACCCAGCGGGCGATCGCGATGAAGGGGGTCTGGTAGGGCACTTCGACCAAGGGCATCCCGAGCCGGGTGCAGGCCTCGACGAGTTCGCCCGGCGTGCCCTCCCGCACCACCTCGGTGCCGAAACCGAGGGCCACCACGCCGGCCGCCTGCAGTCGCGCGACGTACTGCGAGGCGAAGGCGGCCGATCCGTCGGCGGAGAACTGTCCCCCGGTGGTGAGCAGCATCTGCCCCTCCACCAGGAAAGGCGACGGATCGGCGAGATCGGAGCTGTGCGCCCACGCGATCACCACGGGATTCTCGGGCGCGGCCGTGAGCCGCCGGAGCAGGAACGGCCGATGGGCGAGGAGCGCCGAGAGGGTGGCGGGCATGCACCCAGCGTACGCCGCGTACATCCTGCCACTTCGGCAGTTCACGGCACAGATCAGGACGGAGTGTCTCTGACGGCAGCCCCACGTCGTGCCTACCGTCGGGGTACTTCCCTCGCCTCGATCTCTGAGAACGGACACCCATGACACTCACCGAACCCTCCACGTCCGCGACCTCGACACCCCCGCCGCAGCTCGGCGGTCCGACCCTGCCGCAGCGTCGCGAGCTGGTCACCGCGATCCCCGGCCCGCGCTCGATCGCCCTGCAGCAGCGCAAGTCCGCGGCCGTGGCGAACGGCGTCGGCGTCGCGCTGCCGGTGTTCGTTCAGGCGGCCGGCGGCGGCATCGTGCTCGACGTCGACGGCAACTCGCTGATCGACTTCGGCTCCGGCATCGCCGTCACCGGCGTCGGCAACTCCGCACCGGCGGTGGTCGATGCCGTGACGCGCCAGGTGGCGCAGTTCACCCACACCTGCTTCTCGATCACCGGCTACGAGGGCTACGTCGAGGTGGCCGAGTCCCTCAACCGCCTCACCCCCGGCGACCACGAGAAGCGCACCGCCCTGTTCAACTCCGGCGCCGAAGCGGTGGAGAACGCGATCAAGATCGCCCGGCACTTCACCCGCAGGCAGGCCGTCGTGGCGTTCGACCACGCCTACCACGGCCGCACGAACCTCACCATGGGCCTCACGGCGAAGTCGATGCCCTACAAGAGCGGATTCGGGCCGTTCGCCCCGGAGATCTACCGAGCCCCGCTGTCGTATCCGTTCCGCGACGGCGGCCTCTCCGGCGCCGAGGCGGCCGCCCGTGCGATCACGCAGATCGAGAAGCAGATCGGGGCCGCCAACCTCGCCGCGCTCATCATCGAGCCGATCCAGGGCGAGGGCGGGTTCATCGTGCCCGCCGACGGGTTCTTGCCGGCCCTCGCCGACTGGGCCCGCGCGAACGACGTCGTGTTCATCGCCGACGAGGTGCAGACCGGATTCGCGCGCACGGGAGCGATGTTCGCCTCCGAGCACGAGGGCATCGTGCCCGATCTCGTCGTCACCGCGAAAGGCATCGCGGGCGGCCTGCCCCTCTCGGCGGTCACCGGGCGCGCCGACATCATGGACTCCTCGCACGTCGGCGGCCTCGGCGGCACCTACGGCGGCAATCCGCTCGCCTGTGCGGCCGCGCTCGCCACGATCCAGAGCTACCTCGACGACGACCTGGCCGGCCGCGCCCGGGAGATCGAGACGGTGCTGCGGGGCGGGCTGAACGCCATCCGCGCCGCCGACGACCGGGTCGGAGACGTGCGGGGCCGGGGCGCGATGATCGCGATCGAACTCGTCGACCCGTCGACGGGCGAACCGGATGCCGCGCTCACCGCCGCTGTGGCCCACGCCGCCCACGCCGAGGGCGTGATCCTCCTCACCTGCGGAACCTACGGCAACGTGATCCGCTTCCTCCCGCCGCTCACCATCTCCGACGACCTGCTCCGCGACGGCCTCGCCGTGGTGCGGAAGGCTCTGGCCGCATCATGACACTCGCCTCTCCCCTGCCCGTGATCCACGCCGAGACCGGCACGGCCGCGGCATCCCCCGCCCCCGCCTCCACCCGCGACAACACGCTGGCGGATGCGCAGGCCCAGCTCGCCGACGCCATCGCACTCCTCGGCTACGACGCGGGCATCCACGCGATGCTCGCCGCCGCCCGCCGAGAGCTCACCGTGAGCGTTCCGCTCCGGCGCGACGACGGCTCCACCCAGGTGCTCACCGGTTACCGGGTGCAGCACAACATCTCCCGGGGCCCGGCGAAGGGCGGCCTGCGCTACAGCCCGTCGGTCACCCTCGACGAGGTGCGTGCCCTGGCGATGTGGATGACCTGGAAGTGCGCCCTCCTCGACGTTCCCTACGGCGGGGCCAAGGGCGGGATCGCGATCGACCCTCGGCAGTACAGCCTGGCCGAGCTCGAGCGCGTGACCCGGCGCTACACCAGCGAGATCCTGCCCATCATCGGACCGCAGCAAGACATCCCGGCCCCCGACATCGGCACCGACGAGCAGACGATGGCGTGGATCATGGACACCTACTCGGTGACGCAGGGCCATACCGTCCCCGGCGTCGTCACGGGCAAGCCGCTCAGTCTGGGCGGATCGCTCGGGCGGCCGAGCGCCACCTCGCGCGGAGTCGTTCACATCGCCGGCGCCGCCCTCGAGCGAGCCGGCATCTCGGCGCACGGCGCGACGGCGGCGGTGCAGGGCTTCGGCAAGGTGGGACGGGATGCGGCGCGGTTCCTGGCCGAGCGCGGGGTGCGGGTGGTCGCGATCGCCGATCAGTACGGTGCGGTGCACTCCTCCGCACCCGCGGGGATCGACGTCGAGGCGCTCGCCCGCCACGTCGACGAGGAAGGGACCGTCGTCGGCTTCGCCGGCGCCGATCCGCTCGACCCTGCAGAGGTGCTCGAACTCGAGGTCGACCTCCTGGTGCCCGCGGCGGTCGAGGGCGTGCTGCACGAGGGCAACGCCGCCCGGGTGCGGGCACGCATCGTGGTGGAGGGCGCCAACGGCCCCACCACGCGCGAGGCCGACCGCATCCTGCAGCAGAACGACGTGCTCGTGGTGCCCGACATCCTCGCCAACGCCGGCGGCGTCATCGTGTCGTACTTCGAATGGGTGCAGGCCAACCAGTCCTACCGCTGGGAGGCCCGCGACGTCGAAGCGCGCCTGGGCGAACGGATGCTCGCCGCCTGGGCCGGGGTCACCACGCACGCCGCGGAGCTCGACATCACGCTCCGCGCGGCGGCCACGAGCCTGGCGGTGGCGCGGGTGACCGAGGCGCATCGCCTTCGGGGCCTCTACCCCTGAGCCTCCGTTCCGGGGGCTCTCGGGTCGGAGCGTCCCCGGAACCGGAACAGGAACAGAACCGGAACCGGCTGGCGCTCCGGTGGGATGTGTGGCACACTCAAGACAAGAACGAACGTTCTGTCTTCTGGAAAGGATCTGCTCATGTCCACTCCCACCGTCCTCCTCGTCCACGGTGCCTTCGCCGACGGCTCCAGCTGGTCGAAGGTCGCCGCCCACCTCCGCGAGGCCGGCATCGACTCGCGCACCGTCGCGAACCCCCTGCGCGGCCTGAGCTTCGACGGCGAATACGTCGCGAGCGTCGTGGCGCAGACTCCGGGCGACGTGGTGCTCGTCGGCCACAGCTACGGCGGACCCGTCATCACCTATGCCGGCAGCAGCGCCGAGAACGTGAAGGGCCTCGTCTACGTGGCGTCGTTCGGTCTCGACACGGGCATGAGCGTGCAGGATTCGACGGCGGGCTTCCCCGACTCCGAGCTGGCGAGCTCGCTGCAGCCGTGGACCTTCCCCGGCAGCGAGCTGCCCGAGTTCACGATCCAGCAGGACAAGTACCGCTCGGCCTTCGCCGCCGACGTGACCGACGAGGAGGCCGTCTTCGGCGCGGCCAACCAGCGCCCGGCCGCGACGGTCGCCCTCGGCGAGCCGCTCGCGGTGGAGCCCGCGTGGAAGCGTCTGCCCAGCTGGTGGGTGCTCTCCGGTGCCGACAACGCGATCAACCCGGATTCGCAGCGGGCGGCGGCGGCGCGCGTGGGCGCATCCGTCACCGAGCTCGACGGCGGGTCGCACTCGATCGCCGTCTCCCGCTCGCGCGAGGTGGCCGACGTGATCATCGCGGCGGTGCGCGCGGTCTCCTGACCCCGACCCGCACGGGCGGCTCCCGGGCAGCTCCCGAGCGGCTCTCTCCAGCCGCCCGGGAGGCCGATGACCGTTCGGGAGGCCACACCGGCCTCCCGAACGTCGATCCCGACCTCCTGGCCTCCCGAACGACCGACCACCCGCCGAGGTTTCTGGGCGCCGGCCCGGCCGTGTCGCCGGCCGGGGATCCGCCGGGAGTCGAGACGCGCGGAGGGCCGTGGCCGTAGGGTGTGCACATGGCCGCGGAGCTGACGCTGGGCGCCGAGGAGGAGTTGCACCTCATTGACCTCCGGAGCGGAAAGCTGTCGGCGCGCGCGCCGCAGATCCTGTCCCGGCTGCCCGGCGAGAGCTACTCCGCCGAATTGCAGCGCACCACCATCGAGACGAACACCGCGGTGCAGACGACGCTCGGCGGATTCCGCGCCGACATCCTGAAGCTGCGGGCGGGCCTCGTCGAGGCCGCCGCTCCGGAGGGCGTGGGCATCGCCTGCGTCGGAACGGCGCCGCGCTCGGAGTTCGCCGACTTCGAGCTCACCTCCTCGGGCCGCTTCGCCCGGATGCAGGAGCAGTACCGGCTGCTGGTCGACGAACAGCTCATCTGCGGAACCCAGGTGCACGTCGGCGTCTCCGATCGCGACCTCGCCGTCGAGATCGCCCAGCGCGTCGCGCGCGACCTCCCGGTGCTGCTCGCCCTCTCGGCCAGCTCGCCCTACTGGAACGGGCACGACACCGGGTATTCGAGCATCCGCTCGATCATCTGGCAGCGCTGGCCGAGCGCCGGAGCCACCGGCGAGCTGGGCTCGGCCGCCGAATACGACCAGCTGCTCGGCGACCTGATCGCCACCGGGGTGATCGCCGATTCGAAGATGGCCTACTTCGAGGTGCGGCCCTCGGCGCACGCCCCCACGCTGGAGCTGCGGGTGTGCGACGCGTGCCCGATCGTCGACGACGCGGTGCTCATCGCCGGACTCTTCCGTGCGGCGGTGCGCGCCGCCGAGCTCGACATCGAGGCCGGGCGCCCCGCCGTCGTGGCCGCACCACCCGTCCACCGGGCCGCGATGTGGCAGGCGGCCCGCGCCGGACTCACGGGCGACCTGCTCGACGACACCGCGCATCCGCGGCCCCTGCCCGCCGCCCAGGTGGTGCGGCGGCTGGTCGCGCGCTTGCGCCCGCAACTCGAGGAGCTGGGCGACCACGAGGAAGTGGCCGACCTCGCCGAGACCCTGCTCGCCCGCGGCAACTCCGCCGACCGGCAGCGCGCGGCGTTCGCCGAGTCCGGATCGCTCGACGCCGTGGTGCGGCTCGTGGTGGAGGAGACGCACGGGCCGGCCGGCGGACCACCGCCCGCGGTCGCGGCGCTGCGCAGCTACCGCACCCGCGCGGGCGACGAGGCCGTCGGCCCGGGAGCGCGGCCCCGGCCCGCCTACGAACGGATCGCGCGCCACTACGAGGAGCTGACCCCCGAGCAGCTGACCGCCCGGATGCGCGCGGGGCGCGAGTGGGTGGCCACGCACGGGATGACGGTCGGCAGCGCATCCGGCGGGCAACGCGACTTCGAGGTCGACCTCGTGCCGCGCGTCATCACCGCTCACGAGTGGGTGCGGATCGTCGACGGCGTCACGCAACGCGCCCGCGCGCTCGAGGCCTTCTTGAACGACGTGTACGGCGAGCAGCGCATCGTCTACGACGGAGCCGTGCCCCGTGCGGCGCTCGAGCAGTCACCCGGCTGGGTCGAGGCGGCACGCCTGCTGCCCCGCGGCGGCGTGCGCGCCCCGATCATGGCCTTCGACCTCGTGCGCAACGAGTTCGGCGACTGGCGCGTGCTCGAAGACAACCTGCGCAACCCGGTCGGTGCCGGATACGCCATCGCGATCCGCGAGCTGATGGACGAGGTGGCACCCGACGTTCCGCGGCCCGAGGGACTGTTCTCACCGTCGGACGGGTTCGCGCTCCTGCGGCGGGCCGTGCTCGGCGCCGGCGGAGTCGCAGCAGCGGGCGCGGAGGTGACGCGCGGCGACAACGTGGGCCTGCTCTCGAGCGGACCGGCCAGCGCGGAGTGGTTCGAGCACCGCGCGATCGCGGAGGGCGCCGGGCTCGTGCTGCTCGGTCTCGACGACGTGACGGTGGACAACGGACGGGTGTTCGCGCGAAGCGCCGCCGGCGCGGAGACGTCGGCAGCGCCGCTCGATGCGCTCTACCTGCGGCTCGACGTCGAGCTCCCGGAGGCGGTCGACAGCGCCGGGCGCGCGATCGGCCGCGAGATCATGGAGGTCGCGGCATCCGGCGGCGTCGTGCTCGCGAACGCCCCGGGCAATGGGGTGGGCGACGACAAGGCGATGTACTGCGACGTGCCCGCCTTGATCGCCTACTACCTCGGCGAGCGCCCCCTGCTCGAACAGGTGCCGACCTATCGCACGGGCGACGACGCCGAACTGCTCACCGTGCTCGAGCGCGTGGGCGAGCTGGTGACCAAGCCGGTGGGCGGCGACGGCGGAGCCGGTGTGCTGGTGGGTCCATCGGTGCCGGCCGCAGCCGTGGCCGAGCGACGATCGGCCATCGCGGCCGCGCCCGCCGAGTGGGTGGCGCAGGAGGTGGTGCCGTTGTCGTCGCATCCGACCCTCGTCGAGGTGGATGCGCGGATCGGCGACCTCGGAGCCGTGCTGGAACCGCGCCGCGTCGACCTGCGCGTCTTCGTGTTCGCCACCGGGGCGGCGACAGGCGCGGAGGCGGACTTCGAGGTCGCGCGCTTCGCCCTCACGCGGGTGGCGCCGGCGGGCAGCATGGTGGTGAGCGCGTCGCAGGGCGGGGGCGCCAAAGACACCTGGATCCTCCACGGCTGACGGCGGCTCGCCGTGGAGGTTGGCGCGTCGCCTCAGACGCGGGTGAAGAAGCCGTGGGCGGTGGGGCGCGTTTGCTCGTCGCGTCCGCGACCGGGGCTGGTGGCCGCGAGGGCGACGAGAACCGCGATCCAGAGGGCGAGGGCCGCGAGCAGGAGGAGGAAGAACATGGTGGTCTCCAAGGGGTGGGGATGCGCTCGGTCGATGCGCATGAACCACGGTGCTCGCTGAGGTGGGGGCGCTTCATCGGGCGATCGCCGTATTCTCGGGCCACTGAGCATCCGCCTCCTAAGGCGTGGCGTCAGTTCGGGCGAACCTGAGCGCACGCGACCCCGAATACGGCCTCGGTGAGCTTCTCGTTCGCCCGAAACAGATCAGGCGAGCGCGGGGACGCCGCGGCGCGGCATCCGGAGCGCGAAGAGGGATGCCGCACCCATCAGCACCACGGCCGACCCGAAGGCCGCGGGGAACGAGAAGGCGTCGACGAGCAGGCCTGCGACGAGGGGGCCGGCGATCGCGCCCACGTCGGAGAACGCTTGGAAGACCGCGACCGGCTGCCCGCCGCGCGCGCCCGCTGCGTCGCCGACCGCGGCCGCCGGGGCGGTGCCCATGAACGCGGCCGCGACACCGTAGACGCAGAGCAGAACCACGAGCATCCAGAGTTCGGCGACGAACGGGATGGCCAGCATGATCGCGGCGCCCACCGCGAACGAGCCGATGATGGCCGGCCGACGCCCCACCGTGTCGACGAAACGGCCTGCCGGCAGCAGCGTCAGAGTCTGGGCGACGGCCGCGATCGCGAAGGCGATGCCCGTCCAGGCCGGTTGGCCGTGCAGCACCTCGACCACGAGCACGGGGATGAGCGCGCTCCGCACCCCCATCGCCGACCAGCCCTGCGCGAGATTCGCGAGCAGGGCCGTCTGATAGCCCTTGTCGCGCAGCACCTCGCGGAACGGCCGCACCGGCTCGGCTGCAGCCGTGGGGTCGCGGTGGTGACGGCCGAGCAGGGCGAGCCCCACGCCACCGGCGATCACGAGGGTGCCGGCGTAGAAGAAGAACGGGGCGTGCAGGGAGATGCCGGCGAGCAGGCCGCCGACCGCGGGGCCGGCCATCCCGCCGATCAAGAAGCCGCCCTGGTAGAAGCCGACCGCGCGGCCGCGCAGCGTCGGATCGACGGAGGCGAGCAGCAGGGTCATCGCCGAGACGGAGAACATGGCCGATCCGATGCCGCCCGCGCCGCGCAGCAGCAGTACCTGCCAGTAGGTGTCGGCCAGGCCGACGAGGGCGCTCGAGAGGGCGACGATGCCGATGCCCGTGGCGAGAATGATCCGTTCGCCGCCGACGTCGATGAGCTTGCCCACGAAGGGATTGGCCACCAGCCGCATCACCGCGAATGCCGACACCACGGCGCCGACCTCGAAGTACCCGACGCCGAAACTGCGCACGTAGACCGGAAGCACCGGCACCACCACGCCGAAGCCGAGCATCACGAAGAACGCGACCACCCCGAGCACCACGACGTCGCGTGGCAACCCGGCCCCGCGACCCCAGGCCACGCGGCGGAGAACATCGGATGCGCGGCCCACCCCTCCACAGTAGTTCGGCCGAAGGCCTCCCCCGGCGCGTGCGCGTCGCCGAGCTCCGGCGCGCGATTCATCGAGGCGGGCGCGGCCTCAACGCTCGGCGGGCTCGCGGGCCTCGAGGCCGGACAGGAAGAGCGCGACACCGAGCTCGAACACGGCGGGGCCCTCCTGGGTTGCGTCGACGGCGGCGGGATCGGTGGCGAAGGGCTCCACCACAACGCCGAGGCTGTCGGCCTGCAGCCGCTGCTGCTCGTGCCAGGTCTGGCCGATCACGAAGTGCAGCAGGGCTTCGGCGGCACGCTCGGCGATCATCCGGTCGAATCCTCCGCGCTCGATCCCGGCCGCGAGCCGTCGGCCGGCCTCGGCGGCTCCGAGCCCGAGGGCGAGGGCGCTGGAGACCACCTCGGCGCCGTCTTTGAACGCCAGCAGCGCATCGTGCAGGGCGAGCGCGTCGAAGAGCACCGCATCCTGCCAGTCGTCGGCAGGCGCCGGGCGAGTGCGTGTGCGCGACACGATCTCGTCGGCCACCGCCGCGAGCAGGGTCTGCTTGTTCGGGAAGTGCCAGTAGAGGGCGCTCGCCTGCACGCCGAGGCTCTCGGCGAGGTTGCGCATGGTGAGCTCGGGCAGGCCCTGCCGGTCGAGGATGGCCAGGGCCGCCGCCACGACATCGCGGCTGGAGCGGCGGGGGGTGCGAGGCTCAGGCCTTTCCGATTTCACCATCACCGTGCCATCCTATAACCTGAACGCCGTTCAGGTGAACAGTGTTCAGGATGGAGCAACCCCATGAAATTCGACGTCCGCGATCTGGCGAGGATCGCCGTCTTCGCCGCGATCATCGCGGTGCTCGGCATCCCCGGCGCCATCCCCATCTTCGGCAACGCCGTTCCCATCACGGCGCAGACCCTCGGCATCATGCTGGCCGGCGCCGTGCTCGGCGCCTGGCGCGGTGCAGCCGCCGTCGTCGTGTTCCTGCTGCTCGTGCTCGTGGGCCTGCCGCTGCTCTCCGGCGGCCACGGCGGTGCCGGAGTGTTCGTGGGCCCGAGCGCGGGCTACCTGTTCGGCTGGATCCTCGGTGCCTTCGTCACCGGTGCGATCGTGCACGCCGGGCATCGCCGGCCCACCTGGTGGCGCACGGCGCTCGGCTGCGTGGTGGGCGGCATCCTCGTGATCTACGCTGTCGGAGTGCCCGTTCAGGCCTTCGTCACCCACCTGCCGCTGGGCGCGACCGCGCTCTCCAGCACGGTCTTCCTGCCGGGTGACCTGATCAAGGCGGTCGTGGCGACACTCATCACGATGGGGCTGTGGCGGGCCTACCCGCGGGCTTTCGGCGACCAGGTGCGTGTGACGCCCGCGGCGAAGGTCGACGCGACCGTTCGATGACCACCCCGCTCCCCTCGATCCCGGCCTCCCCCGACGGCACTCCACCGTCGCGGGAGCTCGCGTTCGAGGGCGTGGGCGTCGACCTCGCGGGAGTGACCGTGCTGCGCGACGTCACGGTCACGCTGCCGCAGCGTCGCATCGCCGTGATCGGATCGAACGGCTCCGGCAAGTCGACCTTCGCGCGCCTCCTCGGCGGCCTGGTCGCGCCGAGTCGTGGCCGGGTGGCCGTGCACGGCCACGATCTCGTGGCCGAACGCAAGCAGGTGCTGCGGATGGTCGGTTCGGTGTTCAGCAATCCCGATGCGCAGATCATCATGCCCACCGTGGCCGAAGACGTGGCGTTCTCGCTGCGCCGGCGCGGGCTCACCCGCGAGGAGGTCGCCCGGCGCGTGACCGCCACACTCGAGCGCTACGGATTGGCCGAGCGCGCGGATGCCCCCGCCCACAGCCTCTCGGGAGGCCAGAAGCAGCTGCTCGCCCTGAGCGCCGTGCTCATCACCGAGCCGGCCCTGATCGTGGCCGACGAGCCGACCGCCCTGCTCGATGGCCGCAACAGCCGGCTGATCAGTGCGCTGCTGCTCGACGAGATCCCGCAGCAGCTCGTGCTGGTGACCCACGACCTCGAGCTCGCGGCGCGCTGCGACGTGGCCGTGCGCTTCGAAGACGGTCGGCTGTTCGAGGTCGACGATCCGGCCCCCGTCATCGCGCGCTATCGACGGGACCTCGGATGATCGCCCTCTACCGCCCGGGCACGAGCCCCCTCCACCGGCTGCCGGCCGGGCCGAAGCTGATCGCGCTGATGCTGCTGGCCATCGCGATCACCGTCTTCGCGAGCAACGCCTGGTACATCGCCGGCGCCTCGGCACTCGTCGTCGCAGGCTACTTCGCCGCCGGATTCGGTCCGCTCGAGATCCTGCGCCAGCTCTGGACGCTGCGCTGGATCGTGGCCGTCACCCTGATCACCCAGGTCATCTTCCTCCCCCTGCCGGTCGCGGCCACCAACACCGGCCGCGTGGTGACCGTGGTGATGCTCGCGACCCTCGTGACGCTGACCACCCGCACCAGCGCGCTCCTCGACGCGGTGGAACGTGGGCTGGGACCCCTGCGGCGGATCGGCGTCGACCCCGCCCGGGTGGGGCTGGTGATGGCGATGACGATCACCGTCGTTCCCGTGATCGCCGGCTACGCCGCAAGCATCCGCGACGCCCAGCGCGCCCGCGGAGCCAAGCCGCGGTTGCGCATCCTGGTCATGCCGCTGCTCGTGATGTCGCTGAAGCACGCCGACGAACTCGGCGACGCCCTGGTCGCGCGGGGCGCGGAATGACGGGCCCCGTGGCACCGGCCGGCCCTCCTGTCTACGGGCCGACGATCGACGACCACACCCGCTGCATCCACTACGGCACCGAGCTCGACATCGTGGCCATCAAGTTCTTCTGCTGCGACCGCTACTACCCGTGCCACCTCTGCCACGCCGAGACGGCCGGGCATGCCACCGCGCAATGGCCGCGTGCGCAGTGGCACGAGCGCGCCATCCTCTGCGGCGACTGCAAGGCCGAGATCCGGATCGCCGACTACCTCGAGATCACCGCCTGTCCTTCCTGCGGATCGGCCTTCAACGAGGGCTGCCGCCTGCACAGCCACCTGTATTTCGAAACGGGACCGGGCTTCGAGGGCGAGCCGCGCGCCTAGGCGTGACGCCGCCCGACCAGTCCGCCGGCCCGGTGGCGGCATCTTGCCGCATCGCACCGACGGACGCTTGGATGGCCGCATGCCCCACGCCGATCCCGCCCACCGCACCCTGTCCACCGCCGCGATCGCCGACGCGTCGCTGCGCATCGGCGTGCTCGCCCGCCCAGCGCCGCCGACCCTTGTGCCCCTGCTCCCCGGCGCATCCTTCTCCGGCCCGGCGGCGCCGATCACGCACCTCGGCAGCGTCGACGTCATTCTGCAGACCATCGACGACGCTCCCACCGGTGCGGTCGTCGTGGTCGACAACGCCGGTCGCGACGACGAAGCCTGCGTCGGCGACCTCATGGTGCTCGAGGCACTGACCGCGGGCATGTCGGGCATGGTGGTGTGGGGCCGCCACCGCGACACCGCGCAGCTGCGGCAGATCGGTCTCCCACTGCACAGTCTCGGCGCTTTCCCCTTCGGCCCGCGCCGGGTGCCGCCGGCGGGCGCACCCATGGCGGTCGCCGTGCTCGGCGGCGTCGCGGTCGCGCCGGGCGACTACCTGTTCGGCGACGACGACGGCATCCTCGTGCTCACGCCCGACCGGCTCGACGAGGTGGTGGAGGCCGCGCTCGCCATCCAGGCCACCGAGTCGGCCCAGGCCGAGCGGATGCACGCCGGCACGTCGCTGCGCACCCAGCTCGACTTCGCCGCCTACCGCGCCGGCCAGGCGGCCGACCCGACGCTCACGCTCCGCCGCCACCTCGCCGAGCGCGGTGGCGCCATCGAGGTCTGACGGGTCAGGAAGCAGCCGGGGTGGCCAGAGCGGCGGAGATCTCGTCTTCGGTGAGCGGCACCCAGGGCGAGCTGTCGGGGTCGGCGCTGGAGGCCTCGGGGCTCGCACCCTGGTTCCACCACTTCGACTCATAAGGCACGCCGTCGAACAGCACCCGAGCGCCCTTCTCGTAGGCTGCGGCACCGGCCCAGTCGGGATAGGTGCCCTCGGGCAGGGTGAGCGCCTTGTAAGGCGTCTCGCCCGGCAGCACGGGCCCCACGAGGGTCCACGGCGTCTCCCAGTCGTTGAGCACCGGGTCGTCGGGGATGTCGCCGCGGGTCCACCACTTGGCCTGGTAGACGTTGCCGTGCCAGACGATCTTCGTGCCCTTGAGGTACGACGACTCCTCCGCCCAGATCGGGTACGGGCTGGTGGCCGGGTTGTCGACCACCGGCTGGTCGGCATCGGGCGTCGTCACCGACGAGGCCGAGAGATCCGGATGCCCGGGCAAGCCCGCCGAGAGCAGTCCGGCGAAGGTCTGGTCGCCCTGGGCGATGCCGCTGCAGGCATCCGAGACCCGCTTGAGGTCGACGTAGTTCGGCCCGCAGGTGGTGTCGCGGTTCAGTGACCAGAGCGACATGCGGCCGAGGCCCTGCTTCTGCGCGAAGGCGTTCAGCGCCTGCGCGTCGGCGAGGCCGAACACGTCGCCCTTCACGTCGTTCTGCCCGGCCATCGGGGTGGCCCCGATCTTCGACCAGAGCGTCGCATCGGAGAGCTGGATGTCGGCCTTCGAGTACAGCGCGTCGAGTTGGCGGTGTGTGGCTTCCAGGGCGTCGATCGAGGCATCGGCCATCGAATCCGTGCCGCGGCTGGTGCCGTAGTTCATGGTCATCACGTTGACGCCGGCGAGATCGACCCCCGCCTTGAGCATCTGCGCCACGGTGTCGGTGGCGTCTTCGGTCAGTCCCGAAGGGGCGACCGGCAGAGTGAGCCAGACGGCGAGTTCCTCACCGGCGTCGCGCTTGGCCTGTTGCAGCGCCGCGATCGCGGTGGCCCGGCGCTCCCCGGCCGCCGAGTCGGCGAGCGCAGAGCCCTCGATGTCGAGGTCGATGGTGGAGAGCTGGTAGCGGTCGACGACGGAGGCGTAGGCGGCTTGGAGCGCAGCGGGGTCGGAGCATCCGGTGGCCAGCTCGTCGTTCAACTGCCCGCCGAACGAGACCACCGCGTCGCCGCCGGCCTGGCGGAGTCGGGCGAGACGACGGTCGAGGTCGAGGTCTTTCGACGCTCCGTCGAGCGTGTAGGCGGTGCCCCAGGTTGGAACGCAGGGGTCGTCGGTGGAGGCCACGACGAACGAGAGCACCACGTCCGCGTCCTCGGGCGAGGCCGGTGTCTCGAACGCGTAGGTGGGCGTGGCGGTGACGTCGACGTAGCCGGCGAACCAGGGGCTCACGCCGTCGGCCTGGGCCGAGTCGAAGCTCTGCACGGCCACGAAGGCGCCGAGCGAGAGGGCCGCGATGGCGCCGGCGGCGATGATGACGCGCAGCGGCGAGAGGCGCTTGCCGTCGTGCGGGCCGGATGCCGCGGCGGCCTTCGGAGTGGCCGGGGCGATGCCGCTCATGCTGCACTCCGCTCGGCGCCGACGCTCTCGCGACGACGGGTGCTGCGCGCGCTGCGGCGCACCCTGCCGCGGGTTCCGGAGGCGCGACGCCGGGTGGCGCTCGCATCCGTGGTCTCCGGATCGGCCGGGTTGCCGTGGTAGAGCACCGAGCGCCAGTCGACGGACTCGTCCTCGACGGCGAGCTCCGCCGGGTCGGCGGTCTGCGTGGCGACGAGTCCCGCGGCGACGGGCGCGACCGAGGTGGCTGCCACCGCCGGCTTGCGCTCGACGTAGAGCCACTTGGTGAGGCCGAGCCAGACATCCACCAGCGACGGCCCGATGCCGATGTTGGCGAGGATGGCCCAGCTGGCGAGTGAGGCGTTGAGCGCCGCGAAGGCCGCGTTGCCCCAGTTCTGGGCGCCGAAGTCGCGCCAGAAGGTGAAGGCCGAGAACACGACGATGGCGTAGGGCGCCACCACGTAGAGCAGCGGTGCCGCGGTGCGGTTGCGCACCTTCGGGGTGCGGGCGAACGGGATCTTCTTGCTGGACACGGCCTGCTCGAGCGACTTGAACACGCCCGCCAGGTTCACCGGAAGAAGGATGAGGTTGAACCCGTAGATCCGGAAGATGTCGGTGAACTTGTAGCCGCTGTAGCGCAGGTCGCTGCCCATCGCGATGAAGTACGGCAGCGCCGCGATCAGCACGACCGGGCTGAGCAGCCGGCTGTCGTAGGGGTAGGCGAGCAGGAACACCAGGCCGAAGCTGGCCCAGGTGATCGAGGCCATGTAGTTCACGCGCAGCAGGATCTCGCCGATGCCCACCGGATGCCCCGCGCGCTTGCGGGCGCGGATCTGCCGCCAGAACTTCGGCAGGATGAGCAGGCCGCCGTTGGCCCAGCGCCGGCGCTGCACGATCAGCGAGCCGAAGTCGGGCGGGGTGGCGCTGTAGCTGAGGCGCTCGGGGTAGTTGACGAGGGTCCAGCCGTGCAGGCCCAGGTCGACGCTCGACTCGGTGTCTTCGATGACCGTGCGGTCTTGCACGTAGCGCCGCACCTCGAATCCGCCCACCATCTCGGTCTCGACGATGTCTTCGAGCGCAGGCTTGCGGATGACCGCGTTCGCGCCCACCCAGAACGTCGCCCCGTAGTGCGTCATGCCCTGGTGCTGGATGTGCTGCAGGTCGGTGGTGGCGCCGGCCAGGCGCTCGATGCGGGTCGGGGCGCCGCGGAACGAGGAGTACGGGGTCTGCGTCACGGCGACCCGCTCGTTGTTCGGCTGCTCGAGGAAGTAGACGAGCCGCAGGCAGTACTCGCGCAGCAGCAAGGAGTCGGCGTCGAGGGTGAGGAGGTAGCCGGCATCCGGCACTTCGTAGTCGGCTGCCTCGTAAGCCTCGACGGGGCGCAGGATGATGCCGTCGGGGCTCTGCTCGCGACGGAAGCGTCCGCCCATCAAGCCGATGTAGGAGTTGAGGTTCATGGCCTTGTTGGCCTCGTGCGACAGCGACGCGAACTTCTTGCGCTCGAAGGTCTCGAGTTCGGCGGAGAAGATCCAGATCAGCCGGCGGTGCAGTTCGAGCATCCGCTCGGCCGTCGGCGACTCGCCGGCCAGCAGCGCCACGTCGAGGGCATCGGCCGTGACGCTGAGGTCGTAGGCGAGGGCGCCGAGCACCTGCTCCACGAAGAAGGTGTCGACGTGGTCGGTGCGCTCCTCGTCGTCGGCGAAGGCCAGCAGCCAGCTCGCCGCCTCGGTGTAGGCGTGGGCGAGACGGCGGACGTCGGATGCCTGCACCCCACCGTGCAGCAACCACTCGCCTTCGAAGCTGAGCAGGGCGTCGACGGCGCGATCGCGGGGTGCTCGCAGGGCGGCGGCGATGTCGTCGGCGATGTGCCGCGAGATCTCGAGCCGGGCCGCGACGGCGGGGTCGGAGGGGAAGGGCGGGTCGTCGAGCAGCAGCACGACCCGGAGCGAGGGGTACTCCTGCAGCGCGGCCGACCAGAGGGTCTTGCGCACGACGGAGGGCTCTTCGCTGTAGGAGGGCACGAGCACCGTCATGTCCTGGTGCGCCGCGGAGAAGTGCTTGTCGAGCTCGGCCCGCGGCACCCGAACGTGGTCGCGAAAGCGCTGCAGCGCGCCTTGGCGAGCCACGAGGTACATGAGGGCCGAGAAGGTGAGGAACGTGACGACCACGAGGTAGGAGATGGCCTCGGTGGTGAAGCGGAAGCTCTCGGTTCCGTTGTTCAGGAACTGCCGGACGACGGTGTAGACGACGTAGGTGACCCAGGCGGCCACCGTGATCACGATGGCCAGCCGGCCCCAGGTGATCTTCGCATCGCTCGGAATCGCGTGGACGGTGGACAGTGGCTCGGTGTTGCGCTCGGCGCCCAGTTGTCGTTTTCGGGCAGGCGAAGCCAGGGACTTCGTAGACATGTGTTCCTCGGGTCGAAGACGATGTTCGGGTGAGAAAAGGGGTGGTGTGCGCAGCCGAGCGTTGGGGACGCTGGGGGTGAGCTGCACACACCACCGCGGCATCGAGCGTTGGGGACGCTGTGGTGATGCCGCGGACGGCGGGTGGGGGGTGACCACTGCCGTCCGGGTTCTTGGGACCGGTGGCGGGTGACCACCGATCCGAGAGCGACACTACTCTCGAATCCCGCTCTGTTTCAGGGGTGTTTCCGTCGCTCCCAGCTTCGGATCGGCCCCTCCCCCGGGCGGGGGTCACCGACCTCGAATCACTACAACTGATCAGGCCTTTTGTCGCACAGGATGCGTCGGATCGAGCCTTTCGCTCAGCAGAATCACCACGGATGTTGAGGTGGCCTTGGCATGATCTTGATCCGAAGCTGCGCAAATCTTTGGCTTTCATGGAGCCGCACGGCCCCTGTTCGTGGGGAGTGCATCCGCATAGGCTCGGAATCTCAGCCCATCGCACCACTGGAGGTCGACCATGAGCAGCCACACCTACCGCGTCACCGAGATCGTCGGCACCTCGCCCGAGGGCACGGATGCCGCGATCCGCAACGGACTCGCCCGCGCCACGAAGACCCTGCGCAACGTCGACTGGTTCGAGGTCGTGTCGACGCGGGGAGAGCTGGAGAACGGCGAGATCGCGCATTTCCAGGTGACCCTCAAGGTCGGTTTCCGGCTCGACGACGCGTAAGGAGCGCCCGGCCGGGCCAGGCTGTCGACGTGCGTCTTCTTAGGAGAGCACGTCTTTCGACGCGAAGCGCCCGTAGGCGAGCGCGCCGAACACCGCCACGTAGCCCAGCTGCAGCAGGGCGTTGCCGCCGAACGACGACCATTCGATCGGCTGCCGCAGCAGGTCGGCGAAGTCGAGCCAGTAGTAGCTGAAGAGCCACGGATGCAGCCACTCGGTCTGCGAGAGCTGGCCGAGAACCTGCGACACGATCGAGATGACCACCGTGGCCGCCATCGCGCCCACCGGCGCATCGGTGAGGGTGGAGATGAACAGGCCGATGGCGCTGAGGCCGACGAGCCCCAGCGTGACGTAGACGGCGATCAGCAGCGAGCGCAGCAGCGACTCGCCGACGCTCACGCTGTCGCCCGAGAGCAGGGTGACCGGACCGACCGGAAACAGGGCGATGCCGATGAGGATGCCGGCGAGCGACACGGTCACGGTGGCCGTGAGGCAGAACACCGCGGCCGCGGCGTATTTCACGACGAGCAGACGGATGCGCCCCACCGGCGACACCAGTAAGTAGCGCAGGGTGCCGGTGTTCGCCTCGCCCGCGATCGAGTCGCCGGCCACCACTCCCACGGTGAGTGGCAGGAACAGCGGGATCGAGACGACGAGAGCCGTCATGCCCACGAACAGGCCGTTCTGGGTGATCCGGTCGAGAAAGGCCGGTCCGCGCCCGTCGCCGCCGTCGGTGACGCGGATGGCCACGGCGATGAGGATGGGGATGGCCGCGAGCGCCGCGAGCATCGCCCAGGTGCGGCGTCGGCGGAAGAGCACGGAGAGTTCGGAGGCGAAGAACCCCCACCCGAGAGCGCGCCGGGATCGGCGACCGAGCAGGTCGGGCGCGCCGCCGTGGGTGTCGGGCGCCGCGGCCTCCACGCCGGCGGCCGCGGGCGCGATCCGGGCGGGCGGGGTGTCACTGGACAACGTCGAACCCCTCCCCGGTGAGCGCCACGAAGAGGTCTTCGAGCGAGGCCTGCTGCACGGCGAACCCGCGCACGCGCACCCCGCCCGCCACGAGCGCGGCGACCACGTCTTCACGCGCCACGCTCTCGGGCAGCACCGCACTCAGCACGCTCTCCCCCACACCCGCGCCGCCCGCGCCCTCGCCGGGTAGCGCAAAGTGTCCTTCCGGCGTCGGAAGAGGACCGTTTGCGCTACCTCGCGTGCCGGATGTAGCGCCAAGCCCGGCGCCCCCGGGTTGGGTGCCGGGGGTCGCGGGAGCGGGCTCGGGCTCGGGCGGGAGGCCGAGGTCGGTGAGGATGCGCGTCGCGCGCGACGCATCGGCGGCCGGCACGAGCACGCGGGCGCGGGTCTGGCCGGCGAGGCGGAGCTCGTCGAGCGTGCCCTGGGCCACGAGCCGGCCGCCGCTCATCACGGCGGCGTGCGTGCACATCTGCTCGATCTCGGCCAGCAGGTGGCTGGAGACGAACACCGTGGTGCCCTCCGAGGCGAGCGAGCGGATGAGGTGGCGCACCTCGCGCGTGCCCTGCGGGTCGAGCCCGTTGGTCGGCTCGTCGAGCACGATCAGCTCGCGGGGCGCGAGGAGCGCGTTGGCGATGCCGAGCCGCTGTTTCATGCCGAGCGAGTAGGCGCGCACCTTCTTTCCCGCGGCGTGGGTGAGCCCGACTCGCTCGAGGGCGTGATCGACCCGGGCCGCACGACTCGCGGCGGGTGCGAATCCGTCGGCGGCATCCAGTCGGCGCAGGTTCGCCGCACCGGAGAGGAACGGGTAGAAGCCGGGCCCTTCGATGAGGGCGCCGACGCCGGGCAGCACGTTCGCGAGACGGCGCGGCATCGCCTGCCCCAGCACCCGGATGTCGCCCGCCGTCGCCGAGGCGAGGCCGAGCAGCATGCGGATGGTGGTGGTCTTGCCCGACCCGTTCGGCCCGAGAAACCCGAACACCGACCCCTCGGGCACGGCGAGGTCGACTCCGTCGACCGCGAGCTGCTTGCCGAAGCGCTTGGTGAGCCCAGCCGTCTCGATGGCGAAGTCGCTCACCGGGCCGGCCCCGCGGCCTCGAACGCCGACTCGATCACGACGTGGGCACCCACCCTCGCGAACCGTCGTCCGGCGGCGATCACTCGGCCGGAGCGGGAGCAGCCGTGGCCGGTGGAGCGGGTACGGCCGGAGCAGCCGCGGCGGCCGCCTCCAGCGCGTCCACCGGCACAGCACCCACGAGCACCCGCCCGTCGTCGGTGAGCAGCACCGACAGGAGCGCGGTCTGCAACGCCTGGCCGCCGTCGACCGGCGTCAGCAGCTGGGCCATCACCGGCGAGGAGGTGAGTTCGGAGGCATCCGCGCCCACGGCGAGCGAGACGATCGAACCCCAGCCCTCCCCGGTGACGACGGGCTCCGGATGCGTGCCGCCGGCATCCGTCGATCCGTCGCCCTGCAGCTCGTCGCGCGTCGGGAACGGCTTCTCGGTGACGGTGGTGCCCTCGGGAGCGGTGAAGTCGAACAGATCGCCCGAGGGGGCGTCGAGCGACAGGTCGGTGAAACCGATGCTGAAGGCCGGCGAGGAGGCGCCGCGGGCGAGCACCTCGACCTGGAGCGGCAGCCCGGTCTCGGCGTCGACCGCGATCGACACCGAACCCACCAGGGTCTCGGAGCCGCGCGGGGTGAGCACGAGGTCGTAGGCCGAACGGCCGGCGACCGACGTGTCGGCGCCCAAGGTCACCTCGGTGCTGGGGTCGACCGCGTCGAGGAACTTCTGGGCCAGCTGGCCCGGCGTCGCGATGTCGGTGGGCACCGGTGCGGGAGCCTCGCCCTCACCGAGTGTCGACGGGTCGGGCAGCGTGGTGTGCACGGCCGTGTCGTCGCTCGAGTCGTAGAGCCAGACGTCGTCTCCGTGACGGATGGCATCCCGCTCGGCCAGCTGGTCGAGGATCTGCACCCGGAGCTTGTCGGAACCATCGGCGTAGACACGTGCCGAGTGGTCGGTGGTGAGCAGTTCGAGCGCCGAAGCCAGCGACGCATCGTTCTCGGCCGCCGACGAAGAATCACCCGAGCCGCCGCCGGCTCCTCCCGATGAGCCCGTCGACACCCCACCGGGCACGCTCGACAGGTCGGGCAGCCCGAGGTCGGAGCTCTGCTCGACCGTGCCGGAGAACGACTGCACGTCGGACTGAGCGGCGAGTTCGAGCACGTCGTGCGGCGATTTCTCGGGGAGATCGGCCGACGCGCTGGCGGCGAACACGCCACCTGCCACGACGACCGCGACGACGGCGGGGGCCGCGATCGCGGGAACCCAGCGCTGCCACTTTCGGGCCATGCTGATCAACTTCTTCCGGAACTGAACGGGATGTGCCAGCGACGTTACGCCGGACACCCGGGAGTTTGCTTCGATTCGTCACAACTGTGGACAACATCGCGGCATCCCGCATCTGTGGAGGAGCATGACCCCGGATGACGCCCGGGCGCCGCAGTGAACACGCCCCTGCTAGCGTCGAATCGTGCCGCACCCCGGAGAACCCCTGCAACGACTCGGCTTCCTCACCATCGGCCTGTTCGATCCCGCCGATCCGGCGACCGGCCACGAGACCACGCTCCGCATCATCGAGCTCGGCGAGCAGCTCGGCTTCGACAGCGCGTGGCTGCGGCACCGCCACCTGCAATACGGCATCTCCTCCCCCGTCGCCGTGCTCGCGGCCGCCACCCAGCGCACCAGCCGCATCGAGCTCGGCACCGCGGTCACCCCGATCGGCGCCGAGAATCCGTTCCGTCTCGCCGAAGACCTCGCCACGGTCGATCTGCTCTCGCACGGCCGCATCACACCGGGGTTCTCGGCCGGCCTGCCGATGAACATCGACCACTACAAGGACGCCATCTACCCGAACACCTTCGAGCAGGAGGACTTCGACTACGGCCGGCTCCTGCGCTTCCGCGACTTCGTGCGCGGCGACGTCGCGAGCAGCTTCGCCGGCACACAGGGCATCGAGGTCTTCGCCGACACGGTCCAGCCGCACGCGGCGGGTTTGTCGAAGCGACTCTGGTACGGCGGCGGCAGCACCCGGTCGGCCGAGTGGGCGGGCGAGAACGGCTTCCACTTCCTCACCTCGAGCGTGGTGCAGGGCGAGAACGGCGACGACTTCGCCACGAACCAGCTGCACCAGGTACGGGCTTACCGCGCGGCGCATCCCGACGGCGCGAAGGCCCGCGTCTCGCAGGGGCTCGTCGTCATCCCGACCGACTCCGCGACGGCGGAGCAGAAGGCGAAGTACGCCGCCTACGCGGCCGGCCGATCCGCTCGTGTCGGCGTGCCCCACGGCCCACGGCGGATGCTCTTCGCCGCCGACATCGTCGGCACCTCCGCCGAGATCGCCGAGGCCCTCTACGCCGATCCGGCCTTCCGCGAGATCCGCGAGGTCGCGTTCGCGCTCCCCTTCTCCTTCGAGCACGACGACTACGTGCAGATCCTGCACGACCTGGCCGAGCGACTCGGCCCGGCCCTGGGGTGGCATCCGGGCCGGTAGAATCGTGGGGCATCCCACCCCCGCATCACCCCGCAACTCAAGGAGTCCTGGCCGCGTGAGCAATGCCGATACCGTCGAGAACGCCATCGCGACCCCCGATCGGGAGCAGCCCTACGAGGCACTCGGCCTGAAGGCCGACGAGTACGCGAAGATCCGCGAGATCCTGGGGCGCCGCCCCACGAGCGGCGAGCTGGCGATGTACTCGGTGATGTGGAGCGAGCACTGCTCCTACAAGTCGTCGAAGATCTACCTCCGCCAGTTCGGCCAGAAGGTCAGCCCGGCCATGAAGAAGAACCTCATGGTGGGCATGGGCGAGAACGCGGGCGTGGTGGATGTCGGCGAGGGCTGGGCGGTGACCTTCAAGGTCGAGTCGCACAACCACCCCTCCTACATCGAACCGTTCCAGGGCGCCGCGACCGGCGTCGGCGGCATCGTGCGCGACATCATCTCGATGGGCGCCCGCCCCGTGGCCGTGATGGACCAGCTCCGCTTCGGCGACATCGCCGAGGCCGACACCGCCCGCGTGGTGCACGGAGTCACGAGCGGCATCTCGTTCTACGGCAACTGCCTGGGCCTGCCGAACATCGGCGGCGAGACCTACTTCGACAAGGTCTACCAGGGCAACCCGCTGGTGAACGCGCTCAGCGTCGGCGTGCTGCGGCACGAAGACCTGCACCTCGCCAACGCGCGCGGCGTGGGCAACAAGGTCGTGCTCTTCGGGGCCCGCACCGGCGGCGACGGCATCGGCGGAGCATCCATCCTCGCCTCCGACACCTTCTCGGCCGGCGGCCCCACCAAGCGCCCCGCGGTGCAGGTCGGAGACCCCTTCGCCGAGAAGGTGCTCATCGAGTGCTGCCTCGAGCTCTTCGCGGGCGATCTCGTCGAGGGCATCCAAGACCTGGGCGCGGCCGGCATCTCGTGCGCCACCTCCGAGCTCGCCTCCAACGGCGACGGCGGCATGTTCATCGAGCTCGAGAAGGTGCTGCTGCGCGACCCCACCCTCACGGCCGAGGAGATCCTCATGTCGGAGAGCCAGGAGCGCATGATGGCGATCGTGACGCCCGAGAAGCTCGAGGGCTTCCTCGCCGTCACCGCCAAATGGGATGTCGAGACCAGCGTGCTCGGCGAGGTCACCGACACCGGCCGCCTCGTCATCAACTGGCACGGGGAGGAGATCGTGAACGTCGAGCCACGCACGGTCGCGGTCGACGGCCCGGTCTACGAGCGGCCCGTTGCCTACCCCACCTGGATCGACGCCCTGCAGGCCGACTCGGCCGTGCGACTGCCCCGCGCCACCTCCGGTTCCGATCTCCGCGACGAGTTCCTGCGTGTGGTCGGCTCGCCCAACATGGCCTCGAAGGACTGGATCACCAACCAGTACGACCGCTACGTCATGGGCAACACCGCCCTCTCGTTCCCCGACGACGGCGGAATGGTGCGGGTCGACGAGGTCTCCGGCCTCGGCTTCGCCCTCGCCTCCGACGCGAACGGGCGCTACTGCCAGCTCGACCCCTACCGCGGCGCCCAGCTCGCGCTGGCGGAGGCCTACCGCAATGTGTCGGTCACCGGCGCCACCCCGGTGGCGGTCTCCGACTGCCTCAACTTCGGTTCACCCGAGAACCCCGAGGTCATGTGGCAGTTCTCGCAGGCCGTCGAGGGGCTGGCCGACGGATGCCTGGAACTCGAGATCCCGGTCACCGGCGGCAACGTCTCCTTCTACAACCAGACGGGCTCGCAGCCCATCCACCCCACCCCCGTGGTGGCGGTGCTCGGCGTGATCGACGACGTCGCACGGCGCATCCCGTCGGGCTGGCAAGACGAGGGGTCGAACCTCTACCTGCTCGGCGTCACCCGCCCCGAGCTCGACGGTTCGGCCTGGGCCGGCGTCGTGCACGACCACCTGGGCGGCCGCCCGCCGATCGTGTCGCTCGCCGCCGAGGAGACGCTGTCGGGCCTGCTCCGCGCCGGCGCCCTCGAGGGCCTGATCGACTCGGCACACGACCTCTCCGACGGCGGCCTCGCCCAGACCCTCGCCGAGTCGGTGCTGCGGTTCGGCATCGGGGCCCGGGTGTGGCTCGACGAGATCATCGAGCGCGACGGGGTGTCGGCATCCGACGCCCTGTTCAGCGAGTCGACGGCCCGCGTGCTGGTTGCCGTGCCGCGCGAAGACGACGTGAAGTTCAAGGGCCTGTGCGAGGGCCGCGGTGTTCCCGTGCTGCGCATCGGCGTGACGGATGCGCAGTCGGCGTCGCTCGAGGTGCAGGGCCTGTTCGAGGTGGGCATCGAGGAGCTCGGCGGCGTGCACCGCGCGGCGCTGCCGGGGGCCTTCGGCCCCGTCGTCGGCGGCTGACCCGTTCGAAACCGCAAACGTCGCGGCCTCCGCGCGCCATATCGGGTCGGTCGCCTCGACGTTTGCGGTTTCCGACCGCGCTCGGCTGACGCGGATCAGTCGGAGTCGGCGGCGATGCGCTCGTGGTGGTGGATGACCTCCGCCACGATGAAGTTGAGGAACTTCTCCGCGAACGCGGGGTCGAGGTGCGACTCCTCCGCGAGCGCGCGCAGCCGCTTGATCTGACGGGCCTCGCGGTCGAGGTCGGCCGGTGGCAGACCGTGCTCGGCCTTCAGCCGGCCCACGGTCTGCGTGAATTTGAAGCGCTCGGCCAACATGTGGATGAGAGCAGCGTCGATGTTGTCGATCGACTGACGGATGCTCGTCAATCGGGCGTAGACATCCGCCGAGCTGTCGAAGCCACCCGTGGGCACCGTGGAATCCGCGTTCACCATGCCTCAACCCTAGCCAGCCTCGCTGACTCCGTTCTGCGCGTGACGTCGCCGCGGCAGCCGCAGCCGGCCCTGGGCGAGCAGGATGCCGAGGAAGACGAGCAAGGCGCCCACCGGCGCGTTCCAGCTCAAGGTCTCGCCGAGCAGCACGATGCCGAGCGCGACGCCCACCACCGGAGTGAGATAGGTGACCGTAGACGTCGCCGTGGGCCCCCAGGCGTTCAGCACGTTCATGTACCAGTAGTAGGCCACGCCGGTGCCGGCGATGCCGAGCGCCAGCAGGCTGAGCACGATGGGCAGGTCGAGCCCGATGGGGCCGATCGCCACGAACGGCGTGAGCACGAGCAGGATGACCGCACCCATGCCGACCTGCAGGAACGCGGCGGTGAGCCCCGTCACCGGATAGTGGCCGGTGACGAACCGACGGATGTACCCGAAGGTGAAGCCGTAGCAGACCGCCGAGCCGAGGCAGGCCAGCTGGCCGGCGAGCTCGAGCGCCAGGTCGCCCTGCGCCGCTTCGTTCGCCACGAACGACCAGGGGCCGATGATGACGACGACTCCGATGATGCCGGCCGTCACGCCGAGGATGCGGGAGCGGTCGAGCTTCTCGACCCGGAAGGCGAGCGTCACCATCAGCGCCGTGGCGATGGGCGTCACCGCGTTGTAGATGCTCGCGAGCCCCGAGGTGACGTACTGCTCGGCCCAGGCGAAGAGCAGGTAGGGCACGGCGCAGCCGAAGGCGCCGATGACGACGAAGTGCAGGTAGACCCTGGGGTTGCGAGGCATCCGCGTGCGCACCACGAGCAGCAGGATGCCGAGTGTCAGGGCGCCGAGCATCAATCGCGTCCACGCCACCTGGCCGAAGGAGACGCCGCCGAGGGCGACCTTCATGAACAGGAAGCTCGACCCCCAGACGAGGCCCAGTGCCGTGAACTGCAGCGCGACGAGGAGTCGGCTGCGACGGGCACGGGCGGATTCGGGGCGGAGCTGGGTCACCCCGCGACCCTATCGTGCGGGTGCGACATCGCCGACCGGCACGAGACGCCCGACCAGCCGGTTGGCAGTCGGGCGTCTCGAATTGGCAGGATCGACCGGGTCGGATCCTCCCGTCGATCCCGTCGTCGGCCGCTATTCGACCACGGTCAGCGTGACCTCGATGTTGCCGCGGGTCGCGTTGGAATAGGGGCAGATCGTGTGGGCCTTCTCGGCGATCTCCCGCGACTGTTCCGGGGTCACGTTCGGCACGTAGACGTCGAGTTCGACGGCGAGGCCGAAACCGGCGGAGTCGTTCTTGCCGATCGAGACACTCGCTGACACCGCGGCATCCGCGGTGTCGAGCTTCAACTCACGACCGGCCGCGTGCACCGCGCCGAGGAAGCAGGCGGAGTAGCCGGCGGCGAAGAGCTGCTCGGGGTTGGTTCCCTCTCCTGAGCCTCCCATCTCCTTCGGCGGGCGGGTGTCGAAGTCGAGCCGGTCGTCTTCGCTCCGGACGTGTCCGTCGCGGCCGCCACCGGATGCATGGGCGATTGCAGTGTAGAGAGGTTCCATGGAACTAGTTCATCATCAATCGAACGGTGCGCCTGCACCCGGATGCGCGTTCTCGGCCTACGCCCAGAAGGTTCGTCAGGCGTTCGCGAATTCCACAGGAACGCCTCCACCTTGGTTCTCCACACGTTCACGCAATCCGGCCCGGACGGCGGGCCACTCGTCGATGATGATCGAGAACACGGCGGAGTCCCTCCAGGTGCCGTCGGCGCGCGGCAGATCGCGCCGCACGATGCCTTCGAAGGTCGCGCCGAGTTTCGCGATCGCGGCGCGCGAACGCGTGTTGAGAACATCCGCCTGGATCTTGACGCGGCCGAAGCCGTTGTCGAAGGCTAGACCGAGAAGGAGGAGTTTTGCTTCAGGGTTCACGACCGTGCCCCAGACCCGGGGGTCGTAGGCGGTCCACCCGATGTGGGCGGATTCGAGGGCCGGATTGATGTCGCCGAGCGTCGTCGTGCCCACCAGGGTGCCGTCGTTCCGGCCACCGACCAGGCGGATGACGTAAGCGTTGCCGCCCTCCCACTGGTAGTAGCCCTTGGCCCATTCCACGAATTCCTGCGCGGTCGCGCGGTAGCCCGCTGGGCCGCCACCGTAGCCGCCGGCGAAGACCTCGGGGTGACCGATGGCTCGGTGCAGCTCCGGGAGGAGTTCGGGCGTGAGCGGTTCGAGACGGATGTAGCGACCCTGCAGGATGCCGGATGCGGGGCGTGTTGCTGGCATGCCTCCAGTCTGGCATCGGTTGCCCGCCGCCTCGGGCCGCGGATGACGGTGGATCGGACGGCGGGCCGCGGGCGCGGGCATCCGGTCGGCCCGGAGCTGTGCCACGATGGTGCCATGGGCAGTGCCGCCATGTTCTTCCACTCCGCCACCGCATTCCACGACCTCGTCACCCGCATCGACGACCGTCAGTGGGAGTCCGTCGCGCTCGGGGAGTGGACCGTACGGTCGCTCGTCGGCCACACCACGCGGGCCATCCTGACCGTCGAGAGCTACCTGCTTCTCGACGACCCGGGGTATCCGAACGTGCAGAACGCCGAGTCGTACTACGCGCGGGTCTACCGCGAGCTGACCGACCCGGAGGCTGTCGCGGCGCGGGGCGTGGAGGCGGGTATCTGGCTCGGAGACGACCCGGCCCACGCGATCTCGGATGCCCTCGGTCGCGCGATGGCCCTGGTCGACTCCGCCCCACCGGAGCGGATCGTGTCCATCGGCGGACTCGGCATCGCTCTGCCGGAGTATCTGCGCACACGCGTGTTCGAACTCGTGGTGCACTCGATCGACATCGCGCGCGCGACCGGGTTGGCGCACGGGCAGTCGCCCGAGGCGGTCTCCGCGACGCTGGAGCTCGCGGCCGGAATCGCGGCCGCTCGCGGCGACGGCGAGACGCTCCTGCTCAGTCTCACCGGCCGCGGCACACTGCCCGACGGTTACTCGGTCGTCTGACTCCCCCGCTCAGATCAACGAGAGAAGTGCACGCCGACCGCGATGCCGTCGGCGGCCGGACGCTCGGCGACCGCGCGGCCGATGCCGCCCGATCCGCCGGTGACGAGGGCGACGCGGGCGACGCGGGCCGCTGGTGCGGAGAGTGTCTCGGTGTCGGTCATGAGGGGTCCTTTCGGGGAGGTCGGTTCGGGGAGGAGTGGGTGCCGGCGGCCGGCACGCGCGCCAGCCAGTCGCCGAGCAGCCCCGCCTCCGCAGGGCTGAAGGTTTCGGGCACGAGGGCGCCGAGACCGGAGGCGAGCGTGTTCGCGGCCGCGCTGCGGGCATCCGCTTCCTGGTCGACGGCGTCGACGGCGCGCAGGATGGCGCGAAGGATCGCGTCACGCACCAGCGCGGAGCGTCCGGCATCCGGATAGAGCGAGGGCCGCACCACCAAGGCCAGCGCGACGCCCGTGTTCGCGGCCATCACCATCCGCGCCGCCGTCTCGGGCACGACCAGCAGCCGGCCGTCAACGGCGAGCCGGTCGAGCACCTCGCGGAGCAGTTGCATGGCCTCGCCGACCGATTCGGGCCGGGTCGTGAGGGTCGTGGCGAAGAGCCGAACAGCCGGTCGAGGGCCGGCTGCTGCGCGCCGGCCGCCTCGCAGACCGCACGAGTCGCCACGTCGCCCGTCGGCGACCGGGCGAGCACTCCTGCCGTGGGAGGAGTACCGCCGATACTCCGCTACATCGCGGGTCGGGTCCGCGTCGCCAGACCGGCCGGATCGCGGAGAACCCGCGTCAGGGCCAGCTGGGCGGCGCCGACCATGAGGAGGTCGTCGCCGAGTCCGGCCTGGGCGATCCGCACGCCCGACCCCGGGGCCCGCATCGCCGAGCGGGCGAGCGCGGCCGGGAGCCGTTCGGGGGCGAAGGCGTGCAGCCCACCGAGGTAGCCACCGAGCACGAGCAGCTCCGGGTCGAAGAGGTTGACGGCAGTACGCACCGCCACGGCCAGATGGTCGAGCTGTCGGTGCACCACGGCGATCAGGTCGGGGTCGTCGCGCCGGGCATGCATCGCCGCATCGAGGTCGAAGCCGGCGCCGACGCCGGCGCCGACGCCAGCGCCAGGGGCGGCGAGCGTGGCGAGCAGCGCATCCGGGCCCACCTCGGTGTCCAGGCACCCTCGAGCGCCGCAGCGGCAGAGCGCCCCGTCGCTGTTCACCAGGGTGTGGCCGAGTGCGCCCGCGTAGCCGTCGGTGCCGGTGAGCAGTGCGCCGTCACCGATCACCGCCGCACTGACGCCGCCCGCACCCCCGGTGAGGAAGACCAGGTTGCGCACCTGGCGTGCCACACCGAACGCACTCTCGGCGAGAGCACCCGCGGCGGCCTCGCCGCCGGCGAAGACCGGCAGCCCGAGCGTCTGCTCGAGCCGCTCGGCGAGGGGTTCGGCGTGCCAGCCGAGTTGCAGGGCGGCATCCACCAGTCCGTCACGGGAGCGCACGAGGCCGGGAACCGCGAGACCCACCCCGACCGTCCGGTACGACGCGTCGAGCTCGGACCGCATGCCGGCCACGACCGCGGAGACGATGTTCACCACCTCATCCGGCCGCGGCACCTGCACCGTGCCGTAGCGGATGCGCTTGATGACGTGGCCACCGAGCCCAACCAGACCGATGGTCACGGCATCGGGCGTGGGATGCACCGAGAGCGCCACCGTGCGCCGCTCCGGCTCGATCATCAGGCTCGGCCGGCCGACGTGCCGCGCTGCGGCCTCCGATTCGCGCACCAGCCGCAGGTCGACCAGTTCGCCCACGAGAGCGCCCACCGTCGAGCGGTTCAGGCCGGTCTCGCGCGTCAGCTCGGCGCGGGTCACGGCTCCTCGGCTGTGCACCAGGGTGAGCACGGCGGAGAGGTTCGTGCGCCTGAGCTCACTCCCCGTCGACTCCGCCATGCCCCGCTCCCGAATCCGTGCGACCCGCGCCGACCGGAACGGCTAGCCCCGGGCCCCGGTGAGGTGCTCGAGCGCCAGCTGCTGCAGACGCACGAAGCCGAAGCCCTTGCCGTTGAAGTAGGCGGCGGCGTCGAAGTCCTCGAATGCGGAGCGATCGGCGAGCAGGTCGTCGTAGCTTTCGCCCGAGCCGAGCGTGGGCACCGAGAGCTCGGGCACGCGCGAGGCGGCGAGCGCCTCCTGCACCTCGGGGTCGGCGCGGAACGCGGCGGCCCGCTCCTTGAGCAGCAGGTAGGTGCGCATGTTCGCGGCGGCGGATGTCCACACGCCCGTCTCGTCTTCGGTGCGCGAGGGCTTGTAGTCGAAGTGCCGCGGACCGTCGTAGGAGGGCCCACCGTTCGGTCCGCCGTTCTCCAGCAGGTCGACCAGCGAGAAGGCGTTCTGCAGGTCGCCGTGGCCGAACACGAGGTCCTGGTCGTACTTGATGCCGCGCTGACCGTTGAGGTCGATGTGGAAGAGCTTGCCCTGGTAGAGCGCCTGAGCGATGCCGGCGGTGAAGTTGAGGCCCGCCATCTGCTCGTGCCCGACCTCGGGGTTCACACCCACCAGCTCGGGGCGTTCGAGGGTCTCGATGAAGGCGAGCGCGTGGCCCACGGTCGGGAGCAGGATGTCGCCACGCGGCTCGTTCGGCTTCGGCTCGATGGCGAAGCGGATGTCGTAGCCCTTGTCGGTGACGTACTGACCGAGCAGGTTCACGGCTTCGCGGTAGCGCTCGAGCGCGGCCCGGATGTCTTTGGCCGCGTCGTACTCGGCGCCCTCGCGGCCGCCCCACATCACGAAGGTGGTGGCGCCGAGCTCGGCGGCGAGGTCGATGTTGCGGAGCACCTTCCGCAGCGCGAACCGGCGCACGGCGCGATCGTTGGAGGTGAAGCCGCCGTCTTTGAAGACGGGAGCCGAGAAGAGGTTGGTGGTGACCATCGGCACGATGACGCCCGTGTCGGCGAGCACCTGCTTCAGGCGGTCGATCTGGGTCTGGCGCTCCGCATCCGTCGAGCCGAAGGCGAACAGGTCGTCGTCGTGGAAGGTGAGACCGTAGGCGCCGAGCTCGGCCAGCTTCTCCACGCCGTGCACCACGTCGAGCGGGGCGCGGGTGGGGCCGCCGAAGGGGTCGGCGCCGTTGTACCCGATGGTCCACAGACCGAACGAGAACTTGTCTTCACGAGTGGGGGTCAACGACATGAGAATGCTCCAGTGCAGATTCAGTACTAAAAGTGGTTGCCAACAACATATTCGGAAGATTCGGGCGATGTCAACAATGCCGGGCAGCTTGCGGCCCTATCCCATCCAATTCCTGGGAGGCTTCCGCGATAAACCGCATACGGCAACAAACTCACGGCGCGCTCCCAGCCAGCGTCACGGATACGGTCACGTAGGAATGCGGGGGCAGCTCGACCCGGATGCCGGCTCCGTACGGCTGGTCGACCACCTCGACGTCGTGGTCGCGCACCGTGACGGCATCCGGATCGGCCGCCGTGTTGTGCGCCTGCAGGGAGTCGGCGTTCAGGATGCGGGCGCTCTGCCCGACCACGGTGCGCCCCCGCAGATCCAGGACCACCGGGACGGATCGGTCGGCGTCGAGGTTCGTCAGCGAGAACAGTGCCGAGTCGCCCCTCGTCGAGGCCGAGACCGAGAGCAGCTCCAGGCGCCGGCCGTCGACCTCGCGATGCAGCTCCGGCGCGTCCACGTGCACCCGCAGGGCGGTCGCGTCGTGGTGACCGACGTTCATCCGGAAGACGTGGTAACTCGGCGTGAGCACGAGAGCCCCGCTCTCCGGATCGGTGAGGATCATCGCCTGCAGCACATTGACCGTCTGGGCGATGTTCGCCATCACCAGCCGGTCGGCGTGGGCGTGGAAGGCGTCGAAGTGCACGCTCGCCACGAGGGCGTCCCGCAGGGTGTTCTGCTGGTAGAGGAAGCCGGGGTTCGTGCCGGCCTCCACGTTCCACCAGGTGCCCCACTCGTCGAGCACCAGGCCGATCTTCTTCGCGGGGTCGTAGACGTCCATCACGGCGGCATGGCCGCGGATGAGCTCCTCGACCCGACGCGCCTTCACCATCGTGGCGTAGTAGTCGTCGGTGCTGAACCGCGTCGCGTCGCCCTTGTCCTCCCAGGGCCCGGGGATCGTGTAGTAGTGGAACGAGATCGCCTGGTAGATGTCCTTCGGCCCGTCGCCGCAGCCGATGCAGCTGATCGACTTCATCAGCGTCTCGGTCCAGCGGTAGTCGTCGTCGGCGGCCCCGGCCGCGATCCGGTAGAGCGTGTTGTCGCCGTGGTCACGCAGATAGGTCGCGTACTGCCGGGCGAGATCGGCATATGCCTCGGCGCGCATGTTTCCGCCGCATCCCCAGGCCTCGTTGCCGATGCCCCAGAACGGCACCCGCCAGGGCTCGTCCCGGCCGTTCGCGCGGCGGAGCGCGGCCATCGGCGATTCGCCTCCGCGGGTGAGGTATTCGACCCACTCGCTCATCTCGCGCACGGTGCCCGACCCCACGTTGCCGTTCACGTACGGATCGGCGCCGAGCAGCTCGCACAGCGCCAGGAACTCGTGCGTGCCGAAGCTGTTGTCCTCCACCACGTCGCCCCAGTTGGTGTTGACCATCCGGGGTCGCTCCTCCCGCGGCCCGATCCCGTCGCGCCAGTGGTACTCGTCGGCGAAGCATCCGCCCGGCCAGCGCAGGTTCGGGATCGCGATGTCGCGGAGGGCCTCCACCACGTCGAGACGGATGCCGCCCTGGTTCGGCACCGGGGAGTCCTCGCCCACCCAGAACCCGCCGTAGATGCACCGGCCGAGGTGCTCGGCGAAGTGCCCGTACAGGTGCCGGCTGATGGTGGGGCCGGGGATGTCGAGGTCGATCACGACCCGGGCCGCGGCGGCGCTCACGACAACCACCGCGACGACGGGGTGAGCGGAACGAGCGGCGGCAGTTCGGGCGCCGACTCCACGACGACTCGGCGTCCGGATCGCGCCGACTCGAGGATGGCGGTCATCACGTCGAGGGCATGCAGCCCGATGGCGCCGGACGCACGCGGCAGGTCGCGATCGCCGAACACGAAGTCGATGAGGCCCGCGCCCCGGCTGCCGTCCTCGAACCCCGCCGAAGGGGCCACCGGCTGCCACTCCTCCCCGCTGAGGGCGAAGGAACGCACCTCGCCGCCGAAGTAGTTCGGATCGGGCACCGAGAGCGAGCCACGCTCGCCGTGGATCTCGATCGGGTTCGCATCGGTCCGCACGCCGTCGAAGCTCGTGATGATCGTGGAGAGCGCGCCGTTCGCGTGCTCCAGGATGCCGGTGACGTGCGTGTCGACCGACACCGGGATCTCCTCACCGGCGCGCGGACCGGTCTGGATGACGCGGCTCGAGCGCAGCCGGCTCGCGGCGCCGATGGCCGCGACCACCGGACCGAGCGTCTGGACTAGCGACGAGATGTAGTACGGCCCCATGTCCAGCAGGGGTCCACCGCCCGGCGCGTAGTAGAAGTCGGGGTTCGGATGCCAGGCCTCGTGCCCTGCAGCCACCCAGGTCGCGGTCGCCGAGACCGGCCGGCCGATCAGCCCGGACTCCACGGCCGACCGCGCCGTCTGCGTTCCCGTGCCGAGCACCGTGTCGGGCGCGCTGCCGACACGCACCCCGGCTGCGGCCGCCGCGGCCATGACCTCGCGGGCGTCGGCGAGCGTCGCCGCGAGCGGCTTCTCGCCGTAGACGTCCTTGCCCGCCGCGATGGCGGCCAGGGCCACCTCGGCATGCGCGGCCGGAATGGTGAGGTTCAGCACCGTCTCCACATCGGGGTGCCGGAGCGCCGCGTCGACCGTGAGCGCCTCGGCTCCCGTCGTCGCCGCCGTCGCCCGCGCGCGCTCCGCGTCGAGATCGGCCACCGCCACGATCCGCAACCGCGGATGCCGGGTCAGTGTCTCCAGATAGGCGCGGGAGATGACCCCGAGCCCGACGATCGCTATGCCGTGCGACTGGCCCACAGCATCCCCCTCTCGATGATGGTGCGGACGTTCTCGTCGTGCAGCACGTCCACGCTGTGACCGGGCGTCGCGACGACGATCCGGCCCTCGCCCCACTGCCTCGTCCAGACGGCCGGCGACGTGATCGTGCGGTGCCACGGATGCCACGGCGGAGCCGGATGCGTCGTGGTGGCGAGCACGTCGATGAGGTCGTCGTGCAGCACCCAGTACTGCTCGGTCACGAGGTCGAACCGGTCGACGCCGGCCGTGATCGGATGACTCCGCCCGAGCTCGGTGATCTCGATCGTGTGGGCGAGGAAGTTGTCGCTCTCGTCGCCGGCCCGCTCGTCCGGAGCCTTCGCGGGGTGCGTGGCGAACTGGCCGCCGATCAACTGGAGGTAGTCGGACTCGTTGCGGAACGAGTCGGCGATCCCACCGTGCCAGCCCACGAGGCCCATCCCGCCTTCGACGGCGGCGCGCAACCCCGCGACCGCCTCGGGCGAGATCTGCGACATGGTGACGCTCTGCACCACGAGATCCTGCTCCCCCATCCGGGTCGCGTCGGCGTACACCTCGGGGGAATCGTGCACCTCGACCGCGAAGCCCTGGGCCTCGAGGAAGGGGATGAAGAGCTCCGTGGCCTCGACCGGATGGTGCCCCTCCCAGCCTCCCCGCACCACGAGCGCTGATCTGGCGGTCATCTGTTCTCCTTGTCGACGTGCGTGAATCGTGAGTCGTCGGCGGCACTGCGCTCGACTGCGGCCAGCACCCGTTGCACCTGCAGGGCTTCGCCGAACGACGGCGACGGGGCCGTTCCGGCACCGATCGCCCGCACGAAGTCCACCACCTCGTGGGTGAACGTGTGCTCGTAGCCGAGGCCGTGTCCCACCGGCCACCAGCCTTCCAGATACGGATGCCCGGCCTCCGTGGCCTGGACGCGGCGGAATCCTTCGCTCAGCGAGTCGCTCTCCGACTCGAAGAACTCCAGCTCGTTCATCCGCTCGAAGTCGAAGGCCACCGAGCCGCGCGTGCCGTTGATCTCGATGCGGTTCGCGTTCTTGCGGCCGAGCGCCATCCGGGTGGCTTCGAACACCCCCACCGCGCCGTCGTCGAACCGCGCCGTGAAGGCGGCCGCGTCGTCGACCGTCACGGCTGCACGCGCGCCCGACGTGTCGCCGGTTCCGCCGAGGCCCACCTGCTCGCCGGACGCCGGACGCTCCGACACGAAGGTGTGCAGCAGCGCCGACACGCCGGAGATGCGCGAGCCGGTCAGCCATTGGGCGAGGTCGACGCTGTGGGCGCCGATGTCGCCGAGGGTGCCGCTGCCGGCCTGCTCCTTGTCGAGCCGCCAGGTCATCGGCGCGGTGGCATCGCTCAGCCAGTCCTGGAGGTATTGGGCGCGCACGTGCCGCACCCTGCCGATCCGGCCGTCGTCGATCAACCGCTTGGCCAGCGCGAGCGCCGGGGTGCGGCGGTAGCTGAAGCCGCACATCGAGAGCACGCCGAGGGATTCGGCGGCCTGGGCGGCATCGGTCATGATCTCGGCCTCGCCCACCGAGTTCGCCAAGGGCTTCTCGCAGAGCACGTGCTTTCCGGCGGCCAGCGCGGCAAGGGTCATCTCGGCGTGCAGGTTGCCCGGCACGCAGATGTCGACCGCGTCGATGTCGTCACGCTGCACGGCCTCGCGCCAATCGGTGCTCCACGACTCCCAGCCGAACGACTCGGCCGCCGCCCGCGTGCGCGCGGGGTCGCGACCCACCACGAGAGCGGGCCGCACCGCGCGCGGCAACGCGAAGAAGCGCGGCGCCGTGAGCCAGGCGTTCGCGTGGGCACGCCCCATGAACCCCGTGCCGATCAAGGCGACCCGGAGGCCGTCGCTCTGAGACATCGTCGTCGTTCCCTTCCGCCGCGGGTCAGCCGGCGTCGGCCAGGACGCCGACGGCGACGGCCGGCTCGCTGCGCTCCACGCTCACGCCGACGTAGCGCTCATCGGCCAGCGTGACGGTGTGCACGGGGCCGATCACCTGGATGCTCGTGGCGGTGTCGCGCTCGGCCGCCGACGGGCCGACCCAGAGCTCCACCTCGCCGGGCTCGACGATCCGATCGTAGGCGAGACCGGTGAACGCGAGACGCGTGGTGGGCACCTCGAAGCGGATGACCGCTTCCGCGCCGGCCGGGAGGAGCACGCGCTGATAGGCGAGCAACTGCGCCACCGGTCGGGTGACGCTGCCCTGCAGGTCGCGAGCGTAGAGCTGCACGAGGTCGGCGGCATCCCGCTCGCCGGTGTTGCGCACGCGCACGGAGGCACCGAAGGAGCCCCCAGCGGCCACCGACGCGTCGGCCACCAGCCCGGTGCGCTCGAAGGTGGTGTAGCTCAGGCCGTGACCGAAGGGCAGCACCGGCGTGCTGTCGGCGCTCGTCACCTCGGAGGGCCCACCGAGGATCGGGTGCAGGTAGGAATAGGGCTGGGCGCCGGCCGAGCGCGGCAGCGACACCGGAAGGTGGCCGGAGGGCACCACGCTGCCGGTCAGCACGCCGGCGATGGCCGCGCCGCCCTCTTCGCCCGGGAAGAAGACCTGCAGCACGGCGGCGGGAGCATCCGGTCCACTCACCGCCCAGTCGATCGCATAAGGGCGGCCGGAGCAGATCACCAGCACCACGCGGGTTCCGGTGGCGATCACGGCTTCGACGAGTTCGCGCTGCACGCCGGGCAGCTCGAGGCTCTCGACGTCGTTGCCCTCGCCGACCGTGCCGCGGCCGAACAGTCCGGCCCGGTCGCCGACGACCACCACGGCCACCTCGGCCGCCTGCGCCGCTGCGACGGCGGCGGCGATGCCCGAGCGATCGTCGCCCTCGACGTCGACTCCGTGAGCGCTCACGATCTCGGTTGCGGACAGTTCGGCCCGCAGGGCCTCGAGCACGGTGGGGATCTCGAATCCGATCGGCATGCCCGGGTGATGGGCGAGCACGTGGTTCACGAAGGAGTAGCAGCCCATCAGCGCCTCGGCCGAGTCGGCGTTCGGCCCGATCAGGGCGACGGATGCGGGTGCACGGCCATCGAGCGACACCAGCGGCAGCGATCCGTCGTTGGTGAGCAGCACGATCGACTCCTCGGCGAGCCGGCGGGCGACGGCGCGGTGCTCGGGCGAGTCGAGGTCGATCTCCGTGGGTGCGGCGTCGAAGGTCTCGTCGAGGAGTCCGAGGTCCTCCTTCTGGGCGAGCACCCGCAGCACGGCACGATCGACGAGAGCTTCGTCGGCGTCACCGGCCCGGATGCGGTCGGCCAACGGCTGCAGGTAGGCGTCGCCGGTCGGCAACTCGACGTCGATGCCGGCGGCGAGAGCGATCTCGGCCGCCTCGCCGCCGTCGGCGGCCACGGCGTGCATCAGCTGCAGGAACGCCACCGAGAAGTAGTCCGACACCACGACGCCGTCGAAGCCCCAGAGCTCGCGCAGGATGTCGGTGAGGTACTCGGTGGTGGCGGCCACCGGGGTGCCGTCGATCTCGGCGTAGGAGTTCATCACCGAGCGCACCCCGCCGTCGAGCACCGCCATCTCGAACGGCGGCAGGAGCACGTCGTTCAGCTCGCGGCGGCCGAGGTGGGCGGGGGCGTGGTTGCGCCCCGCCTGCGAAGCGGAGTAGCCCACGAAGTGCTTGAGGGTGGCGTGCACTCCGGCGCTCTGCAGCCCCCGCACATACGCGGTTCCGATCGTTCCCACCACGTAGGGGTCTTCGGAGATGCACTCGTCGACCCGGCCCCAGCGCGGATCGCGGATGACGTCGAGCACGGGCGCCAGGCCCTGATGGATGCCGAGCTGTCGCATCGACTCGCCGATCAGCCGGCCCATCTCGGCCACGAGCTCGGGATCGAAGGCGGCACCCCACGCCAGCGGGGTGGGGAAAGTGGCCGCTTTCCACGCGGCCAGGCCGGTGAGGCACTCCTCATGCACGAGCGCCGGGATGCCGAGCCGCGTCTTCTCCTTCAGCCGCCGCTGCTCCTCCCAGAGCCAGCCCGCCCGCTCGACCGGATCGACCGGCCGCGTGCCGTAGACGCGGGTGAGGTGCCCGATGCCGTGCACGGTCGCATCCGCGTAGCCGGTCGACGTCGCCATCTCGTCGGCCATCGGCGCCACCACTTCGCCCCCTTGGTCGACCCAGTACCCCACGATCTGCGCCAGCTTCTCCTCGAGGGTCATGCCGGCGTGCAGCCGGCGAACCCGCTCGGAGACGGCGGGGAGGTGCGGAAGGCTCACGGGGAGCTCACTTTCTTCGGAAGTCATGCGGGTCAGCCCTTGACGGCGCCGGTCAAGCCGCCGACGATGCGGCGCTCGAACAGGCTGAAGAACACCAGGGCGGGGATCATCGACAGCGAGGTGAAGGCGAGCACCTTCGCGGTGTCGACGGAGTACTGCGACGAGAAGGCCTGCACGCCGAGCGGCAGGGTGAACGTCGCCTCGTTGTTGAGGATGAACAGGGGCAGCAGGTAGCTGTTCCAGCTCGCGATGAACGCGAGGATGCCCACGGTGATGACCCCGGGCATCGCGAGCCGCACCACCATGCGCCAGAAGAAGCCGAGCCGGCTGCATCCGTCGATGAACGCCGCCTCTTCGATCTCGCGCGGGATGGCTCGCAGGAAAGGCACCAGGATGATGATGGTCGTCGGCAGCGCGAAGGCGATCTGCGGCAGGATGACGCCGCCGAGCGAGTTCATGAGGCCGATGTTCTTCACCACGATGTAGAGCGGCGTGATGGCGACCGTCATGGGGAACATCAGGCCGGCGGCGAACACCGAGTACATCACCCCGCGACCACGGAACTCGTAGCGGGCGATCACGTAGCTGGCCATGAGCCCCAGCGCGACGACCCCGAGCGTGGTGACGACGGCGGCGATGGTGGAGTTGAGCACCTGGTTCCAGAACACGCCGCCCGTGAGCACGTCGAGGTAGTTCTGCACGTTCCAGGGGCTCGGCAGGCCGGCCGGATCGACCGTGATCTGCGAGTTCGTGCGGAAGCCGCCGAAGATGATGTAGGCGACGGGCGCCAGCATCAGCGCGATGACCACGAGGGCCACGAAGTAGACCAGGACGTTGCCGCCCTGCAGGGGCGCCTTGCCCTTCGAACGGCGGCGGCGGGCCGGGCCGGGGGCCGCGACGGTCGTGCGGCTGGCGGGGTTCGAGGCGATGGTGGCGGTCATCCGCGCTTGCCTCCTTTTCCGGTGAGGGCGCCTTCGGTGTCGCGACGGAGCACGAACCGCTGGTAGACCAGGGCGACGACGAGTGAGATGACGAAGAGCACGACGGCGACGGCGCTGCCGTAGCCGTAGCTGCCGGCGTTGCGGCCGTTGGTCACCATGTAGGTGACCATGGTGGAGGTGCCGGCGGTCGACGAGACGTATTGACCCCAGATGATGTAGACGAGGTCGAACAGCTGCAGCGATCCGATGATCGACAGGAACGCCCAGATGCGCAGCGTCGGGCCGAGCAGCGGCAGCGTGATGCTGCGCTGGATCTGCCAGAACGAGGCGCCGTCGATCGAGGCGGCCTCGGTGAGCTCTTCGGGGATGCCCTGCAGGCCCGCGAGGAAGAGGATGACCGCGAAGCCCACGTACTTCCAGGTGATGATGACCATCAGGGTCCAGATCGCGAGATCCGGATTGGCCAGCCAGTCCTGCGCGAGACCGCCGAGGCCGATGTTCTCGAGCAGGCCGTTCAGCGCTCCGTTGGTCTGGAGCATGAGGCTCCAGCCGGTGCCCACGACGACCTCGGAGATCACGTAGGGCACGAAGATGAGCACCCGGATGATCGACTGGCCCCGGATGCGCCGGTTCAGCAGCAGGGCCAGCAGGATGGCCACCGGCCCCTGGAACACGAGCGAGAGCACGGCGATCATGCCGTTGTGCAGCAGGGCGTCGTGGAAGGCCGGGTCTTGCAGGATGGTGATGTAGTTGCGCAGCCCGACGAAGTCGACCGCGGGGCCGTAACCCTGCCAGCTGAAGAAGCCGTAGTAGCCGGCCACCGCGACCGGGAAGATCACGAAGGCGACGAAGATCACCAGCGCCGGCCCCGCCAGCAGGATGATCTCGAGCCGCGTCGTCCAGCTGATCCGCTTGCGCGGCTGCTTGCGGACAGGCGCCGGGGGCGGCGGCGTGGTGCCACCGCCCCCGGTCGTCTCGAGATCGGCCGTCGCGTCGAGCTCGGGCGCGGTCGTCTCGCGAACCTGCATGTCGGGTCTCCTACGCCTTCTTGGCGGCGTCGTTGACCGTCTGCACGAGTTGCTCGGGTGAGCTCTTGCCGGCCAGCAGGTCGACCACGCCGACGTTCAGCGCGTTGCCCACGTTCAGTCCGTAGACCGTGTCGAGCCACTGCGAGACGTAGGGGGCCGCGTTGTAGGCCTTGAGGATCTCCTGCAGGTAGGGCTCGGTGACCGCCTTCTGCGCTTCGGTGTTCACCGGCGGGGCGTTGAAGGCCACGTAGTAGGCCTCCTGCACCTCGGGGGTGGCGATGTAGTTGAGGAAGTCGACGCACTGCGGCGGGGCATCCGCTGCGCAGGAGTATCCGTCGACGCCGCCGAGGATCGAGCCGGGCTCGCCCTCGCCGCCCTGCACCTCGGGGAAGGGGAACCAGGAGAGGTCGGGCAGCGGCTTGGTGTCGGGGGTGAGCGACGCGATCACTCCCGGATCCCAGGCTCCCATCAGCTCCATGCCGGCCTGGTGGTTGGCGAGGAGGCCGGCCGAGCTGCCCGCGCCCTGCTGGGCCGACGTGGTGAGGAAGCCCTCGTTGAACGGATCGGTCGCGGCGAACGACTCGAGGTCTTCTCCGGCCTTGACCCAGCACTCGTCGTCGAAGCTCTTCTCGTCGGCCGCCTTGGCCAGCGTGTCGGGGCTGCACTCGCGCAGGGCGAAGAAGTAGTACCAGTGCGCAGCGGGCCACGCGTCCTTGGCGCCGAGCGCGATGCCCTGGTTGCCTGCGGCCTTCAGCTTCTGCGCCGCCGACTCGAGGTCGTCGATCGTGGCCGGCGTCTCGGTGATGCCGGCGGCCTCGAACAGGTCCTTGCTGTAGAAGATGCCGCCCGGGAGCACGGCGACCGGCATGGCGTAGGTCTTGCCGTCGAGCTGCTCGGCCTTGAACGAGCCCTCGGGGATCTGGCTCGTGGCGTCGTCGGAGATCTTGTCGGTGATGTCCATCACCTGGCCGGCGGCCACCATCGCCGCCATCTTGCCGCCACCGCGCTGGAGGAAGATCTCCGGGCCGTCACCGGAGTTCATGGCGGTCTGGAGTTTGCCGTCGAGGTCTTCGTTCTGCACGGTCTGGACATCGATGGTGACCCCCGGGTTGGCCGCCTCGAAATCGGCTGCCGTCTTGTCCCAGAATGCCTTGCCGGGACCGGTGGTGGAGTTCTGCCAGAGACTCATGGTCACGGCTCCGTCGGTGCTGCCGGAGCCCGATCCCGAGCTGCACGCGCTGAGACCGAGAGCCCCCAATGCGAGGATCGCAGATCCGGCGAGGATCTTTCGTGCCTTCATGTGATTCAACCTGTTCTCTTCGTTGAGCGGCACCATCGTCGTCGAGGCGCCAGGGATGTGAAGTGCAGGAGGTCGTCGATTCGTCGTCGCGCTCCCTCAGGACACGAGTTTCTCCAGACCGAGAACGAGTGTCAAACGTTTTCGAAAACATTTTCCATCTCTGTGACTATGCTGTGTCCATGTCTCGCCGAGCCACCATCCACGACGTCGCCGCCGCCGCCGGCGTCTCCGTTTCGACGGTGTCGAAAGCCGTGAACGGGCGCTACGGCATCTCGAGCGAGACCACGCGCCGCGTTCTGGATGCGGTGGAGGAGCTCGGCTACGAGTCGAGCCTCATCGCCAGCAGCATGCGTTCCCGGCGCACCGGTGTGATCGGGGTGCTGGTGGCCGATTTCGAACCGTTCAGCGCCGAGATCCTGAAGGGCGTCGCGTCGGCGCTGCACGAATCCCGCCTCGATCTGCTCGCCTACAGCGCCTCGCGCCAGCACGAGGGGGCCGGATGGGAGCAGCGATCGCTCAGCCGGCTGAGCGGAACGCTGATCGACGGCGCGATCATCGTCACCCCCACCGTCGTGGGGGTGAACGCCGAGGTGCCGATCGTCGCGGTCGACCCGCACACCGGCCGGGCCGACCTGCCCACGGTCGAGTCGGACAGCTTCGGCGGCGCCTTGCAGGCCACCCAGTACCTCATCGAGCTCGGGCACACCCGCATCGCCTTCGTCGCCGGCCGCCCCGATCTGCGGTCGTCGGTGCTGCGGGATGCCGGTTACCGGCGCGCCCTCGAGATGGCGCGCATCCCGTTCGATCCCACGTTGGTGCGGGTGGGTCTCTACGAGACGGAGACGGCGCGCACGACGGCCGCGTCGTTGCTGTCGTCGCCGAACCGGCCCACCGCGATCTTCGCCGCCAACGACCTCTCGGCCATCGCCATCATCCAGACCGCCGCCGAACTCGGCCTCGAGGTTCCCGGCGACCTCTCCGTGATCGGCTTCGACGACGTGCCGGAGGCCTCCCGGCTCACCCCGCCGCTCACCACCATCCGGCAGCCGATGCAGAGCATGGGCGCCAATGCCGCCGAGCTGCTGGTGGCGCTGATGAACGGCGAGACCCCCGAGTCGACGCACATCCGGTTGCCCACCCGGCTCATCCGCCGGGCGACGACGGCCCCGCCGCGCTCCTCTCTTCCGCGGTGACCTGGCCGCCGCGAACCACCTCGCCACCGCGAGCGGAAACCGAGTGCCCGTCGAAACCGCCGCGTCTCAGCCGGCGATTCGGCCGGCGGCCAGTCGCGCCTGCGCCCGGCGCGCGCTCTCGCTCGTCGTGTCGACCGTGGCGATGGAGTGCCGCTCCACGATCGGCATCGGCACCAGGCGCTGACCGGGCGCGGCATCCGACAGCAGGAGTTTCACGGCCTCGCGCCCCATCTCCACGTGCGGGAGCCCGATCGTCGTCAATCCCGGGCGGAGATAGGAGGCCAGCTCATCGTTGTCGAACGAGACGACCGAGATGTCCCGGCCCACGGCGAGACCGCGTTCGCTGCAGGCCTGATAGGCGCCGAATGCGAGGCGGTCGTTCATGCACAGCAGTGCCCGGATGTCATCTCGGCGGTCGAGCAGCTCGGCCGTGAGCTCGTAGCCGTTGTGCGGCTCCCACTCCCAGCACGACTCCTCGGCCACCAGGGTCAGCCCGAGCTCCGTCAGCTCCGACCGCAGGCCGTTCACCCTGCGCGCGACCGTGGCGGAGCGGAACAGATCGCGCTCGGCCTCGTCGTTCTGGCCGATGAGGGCGATGCCCTCCGCGTGCCCGGCGGCCGCGAGGAGATCGACGGCCGCCCGGCCGCCGGCCTCTTCGTCGGGCAGCACCGAGACGCCATACCGCGGGTTCGTGGCATTGAGCATCACCACTCGCGTCGAGTCGGGGAAATCGGGCACGAAGAGCTCCCTCGCGCGCATGGTGCCGAAGATGATGCCGTCGACCTGGCGGTCGAGCACCGCTTCGATCGCCTCGGCCTCGCGGGCGGGCTCTCCTCGCGTCTCCATCACCAGAACCACGTGCCCCGCCCGCTCGGCCTCCTCGAGGGCGCCCTGGATCAGGCCGCTCGCGAAACGCGTCGTCGCGACGACGTCGGAGATGAACGCGATCGAGAGCGTGCGATCGGTGCGCAAGGCACGGGCTCCGATGTTCGGCCGGTAGCCGAGCCGGGCCGCAGCGGCGTGCACCCGTTCGTGCGCTTCGGCCGAGAAGCGGGTGTCGGGCTTGCCGTTGAGGATGAGCGACGCCGCCGTGGGCGAGAGACCGGCCAGGCGCGCGACATCCGCCAACGTGCTCCGCTTCGCGGACATACTCCCCCGTTCCGGCTGTTCAGACGCTTCGGCAGGCCGCGACTTGACATGCCCTCCTGAGCGAGTAAGTATATGCGCAGTCGGTGGTAAATGCATTTAGCACCGCCTCCTAGCACCGAACGTCATCACTTCCACCCTGACGAAGGAGTCACCATGGCACCCAGAAACACCCGACGGCGTGCCGTCGCCCTCACGGCGACGGCGGCCGCTCTGCTGCTCGGCTTGGCCGCCTGCGCGCCGGGCACATCCGCACCCGCCACCCAGGCGTCCGGAGCGGTGAGCACCGACGCTCCGACCGAAGACATCACCATCACGATCCAGGACGAGACGGGGTTCCCGGTCACCTCCGATCTCGCCGACGAGTTCACGAAGCAGTACCCGAACGTGAAGTTCGACATCAAGCGCGACAGCTTCCAGAACCTCCTGGCGAACTCGCCGCGCCTGCTCGCCAGTGACGACGCGCCCGACCTCATCCGGCTCTCCACCCTCGGCACCACGGTGAAGGACGGCCTGCTGACGAACCTCGACCCGTACTTCGACGCCTACGGCTGGGACACGTTCCCCGCGGGCCAGCTGGCGGGCGCGCGGATGGATGACAACGGCGTGCGCGGCGACGGATCGCTGTGGCAGTTCGGCATCGGCTACAGCGTCACCGGCATCTACATGAACCAGAAGATCGCCGACCAGGTGGGTATCACGGAGGTCCCGGCCACCATCGACGAGCTCGAGGCCGACCTCCAGAAGGCGAAGGATGCGGGCGTGCTGCCGATCCAGACCGGTATGCAGGACGGCGTGGGCACGTTCGTGCTGCAGGCCCTGATCAACCAGTACGGCGACAAGCAGCCGCTGGTCGACTGGATGTTCAACAAGCCCGGTGCCACCATCCAGACGGATGCGGCGCTGCAGGGCGCGACGACCTTCCAGGAATGGGCCGAGAAGGGCTACCTTCCCCCCGACGTCAACGCCATCAACTACACCACGATGGTGTCGAACTTCACCGCCGGCCAGGGCCTGTTCATGTGGGACGGCAACTGGGACGCGGCGAACGTCGACAAGGGCCTCGGCACCGGCAACGCCCAGTTCTTCCTGATGCCGCCCGTCGCCGCCGGCGACCCCTACGTCGCGATGGGCACCGGCAACACCTTCGCCATCCCGGCGAAGGCGAAGAACGCCGACGCCACCGCCTTCTTCCTCAACTGGATCGCCACCAATGACAAGGCTCGCCAGATCGTGGTCGACGTCACCGGCGCCTCCCCCGGAGGCGACCCGGCACAGGCGCTGCCGACCGTGGAGGAGGGCAGCCTGATCGCGAAGGCGCTCGAGCTCTCGGCCGAGGTCGGCGCCGACGACGGGTTCACCGACTTCATGGCGAACTCGACGGCCGGCATCTACCAGGGCTCGCTCCAGCCGAACGAGCAGCTGCTGCTCACCAGCAAGATCACGCCCGAGGACTTCCTGAAGGCCACGCAGGAGTTCTACGAGAAGGACCTCGCATCCCAGTGATCGCCACCGACGACGGCACGGCCGGGGCGGCGACATCCGCCCCGGCCGTGCCGGCCCCCTCACCCCGCCGGCGCCGCGGGCGCAGTGCACGTCGTCTGATCGCCGTGGGCTGGCTGATGGTGCTGCCGGCCCTGCTCTCCTACCTCGGCTTCGTCGTGTACCCGCTGATCACCGCGGTGCAGTACTCGTTCTACAAATGGAACGGAATCGGCGCCTCCACCTGGGTGGGCATCGGCAACTACGTCGAGATCTTCACGAACCCGCAACTGCTGGCGCCGATCTTCAACGCGCTGATCCTGATCCTGTTCTTCTCGGGCATCCCGATCGTCGCGGGCCTCGCGCTCGCGAGCCTGCTCCGCACCATGCGGCCCGGTCCGTTCGCCACCGCCTCGCGCACGATCCTGTTCCTCCCCCAGATCGTGCCCCTGGTCGCCGCCGGCATCGCCTGGTCGTGGATGTACGCCCAGAGCGGCACGATCAACTCGATCCTGAACGGCGTGGGACTCGGTTTCCTCTCCCGGTCGTGGCTCGCCGAGTTCGACACCGCACTCCCCGCGGTCGGCCTGATCGGCTCCTGGGTTCTCACCGGCCTCTGCACGGTGCTGCTGCTGACCGGCATGGGAAAGATCGACGGCTCCCTCTACGAAGCGGTGCGGCTGGACGGTGCGGGCTGGTTCCGCGAGTTCGTCACCGTCACCCTGCCGGGCCTCCGCCAGGAGATCGCCGTGCTCGTGACGATCACCGTGATCGCCGCCCTCAGCACCTTCGACATCATCTACACGACCACCAAGGGCGGTCCGGGCACCACGACCCTGGTGCCGGGCATCTCGATCTTCCGGCTCGCGTTCGCGCAGAGCCAGGTGGGCCTCGCCTCGGCATTCGGCATCGTGCTGCTCGTGTTCGTGCTGATCATCGTCATCCCCATCCAGAGACTGTCCCGGGAGCGCGACCAATGATCGTCAACCGCACCGAGCTGATCGTCGGGCGCATCCTGCTCGTCGTGATCCTGCTCCTGACCCTGCTGCCGTTCGCGAGCATGCTGACCGCGGCACTGCAGTCGCCGGACCGGATTCCCAACGGCTTCGCCTGGCCCACCGATCCGCACTGGGAGAACTTCGTCACGGCGTTCCTGGTGGGCAAGATCGGCACCCTGATGCTCTCCAGCCTGTTCATCGTGGCGATCGTGGTTCCGGTGAGCCTCGTCTTCGCCACGCTGGCCGGCTACGCCCTCGGCAACCTCCGGATTCCCGGCGGACGGGCCGTGCTGATCGGGATGATCGTCGGGCTCACCATCCCCTTCGAAGCCATCGTCATCCCGCTCTACTACCAGCTCACCTCCTTCGGCGTCATCAACACCCAGTGGGCGGTCATCCTGCCCCTCATCGGCTTGTACATGCCGTTCAGCGTGTTCTGGATGCGCGCCCACTTCATCGGGGTGCCCCGCGAGCTCTCCGAAGCGGCCCGGGTCGACGGAGCGAGTGTCTGGCAGGAGCTGCGGCGCATCCAGCTGCCGCTCGCCCGGCCGGCGCTCTCCGCCCTCGGCATCCTGTTGTTCCTGTGGACCTGGAACCAGTTCCTGCTGCCACTGGTGATGATCGACGACCCCGACAAGCGCACCATGGCGGGAGCGCTCGGCGCGTTCCAGGGCCAGTACATCGACACCCTGCCGCTGTTGTTCGCCGCCTCGCTCCTCGTGATGCTGCCGACCGTGGCCATCTACATCATCTTCCAACGACAGTTCATCGGCGCCCTGCTCCAGGGCGCCGTGAAAGGCTAGAGCCCCCGTGACTTTCTCCCTTCCGCACGCCTGGGTGTGGGACTTCTGGACCGCGCGCGACGGCGACACGTTCCACCTCTACTACCTGCACGCGCCCAAGTCGCTCGGCGACCCGGAGCTGCGGCACCGCAACGCGGCCATCGGCCACGCCACGTCGGTGGATCTGGTGAACTGGGCCGACCACGGGGTGGTGCTCGAGCACGGGGCCGCGGGCGATCCCGATGCCACCGCGACGTGGACGGGCAGCGTGCTGCGCGATCCGTCGGGGCTCTGGCGCATGTACTACACCGGATCGAGATTCCTCCGCGACGACGCGCACACGAATGTCGAGACCGTCTTGATGGCCACATCGACCGACTTGCGCGACTGGACCAAGGAGGGCGGCACGTCACTCTCCGCCGACTCGGACTGGTATGAGACGCTCCCCGCCGGCACCTGGCACGAGGAGGCCTGGCGCGATCCCTGGATCGCTCAGGATGCGCGGGGCGGGTGGCACATGCTCGTCACCGCCCGTTCCCGTGACGTCGCCCCGGCCGTCGACCCGCGCGACCGTGGGGTCATCGGACACGTCGTCTCCGCCGACCTCGTGACGTGGCGCACCGTCGAGCCGCTCAGTGCACCCGGCGAGGGCTTCGCCCACCTGGAGGTGCTGCAGCTGGTGGAGATCGACGGGCGCCAGGTTCTGCTGTTCTCCTGCGACACGGCCCACCTGGCCGGGGCGCGCGCCGGCGAGCGCGGCGGTGTCTGGGCCGTGCCCGTGCCCGAGGACGGGCTCTTCTCCGGGCCGCTCCTCTCGTTGCGCGACGCCCACCGGGTGACGGGCGACGACCTGTACGCGGGCCGCGCCGTGCTCCGGCCGAACGGCGAGTGGGCCCTTCTGGGGTTCGAGAACATCGGCGTGAACGGCGTCTTCGTCGGCCGGCTGTCCGATCCGGTGCCCCTTCGTTGGGACGACGCCGGCCGGCTGGTGGCGCAGCGAAACGAGTTCGTGCTGTGAGCGCGCGAGGAGCATCCGTCTCCGGCACCGTCGCGCCCGGATACGAACCCGTGCTCGAGGCGTTCGGAGCGGCTGTCGAGAACGATGTCGACACGGGGGCCGCGCTGTGCGTCCTGCAGCACGGCGAGGTCGTGGTCGATCTGTGGGCGGGCGTCGCCGACGGCCGCACCGGCCGCGAATGGGAGGCCGACACCCCGAGCGTCGTCTTCTCCTGCACCAAGGGGCTGATGTCGATCCTCCTGGCCCGGCTCGTGCAGGAGGGCCGGCTCGACTACGAGGCGCTCGTGACCGACTACTGGCCCGAGTACGCCGCGGCCGGCAAGGCCTCGACGGCGGTGAAGGACGCGATCTCGCATCGAGCCGGACTCTCGGCGCCCCGCGTGGACTGGTCGCGTGCCGACATCCTGGACTGGGACCGCGCCACCACCCTGCTCGCCGAACAGGAGCCGCTGTGGCGACCCGGCGCAGCGTGGAACTACCACGCGATCACCCACGGCTGGCTGACCGGCGAGTTGGTGCGGCGCGTCACGGGCAGGATGCCGGGCGACTACCTCTCGCAGCTCGTGGCGGAGCCCCTCGGCGTCGATGCGTGGGTCGGCCTCCCCGACGAGGTGCAGGATTCGGTGGCCCACATGGTGGTGGGGCCGACGCTCGAGGCCTTGCACTTGCGGCAGGTCGAGCAGGCGCGCCTCGTGGCCGTGGACTGGCCCTTCCGTGCGATGACGCTGGGCGGAGCCCTGCCCGATCGACTCGTCGGCGACGACGACGGGTTCAACCGCGCCGATGTGCGACGGGCGCAGATCCCGGGAGCCGGGGGCATCGGCTCGGCCCGGGCGCTCGCGACCATCTGGTCGGCCACCGTCACGGAGACGAACGGCGTTCGCCTGCTCGACGACGCCACGATCGAACGGGCCACCCGGGTGCAGTCATCCGGCGCACCGTTCTTCGCGGTTCCCGGACCCTGGCCGCGCTGGGCGATGGGCTTCCAGCTCGACTCGGAAGCGCGTCGCTACCTCGGCCCCGAGAGCTTCGGCCACGACGGCGCGGGTGGACAGGTCGCCTTCGCCGATCGGCGCCACGAGATCGGATTCGCGTTCCTCACCAACCGGATGGAGGCCGACGATCCGCGGGGCACCGCGATCGTCGCGGCCCTGGATCGGGTCGTCGGGTCGTCGGCAGCGGTGCGGCCCTGACCGAGCGCTACTCGAGCAGGTCGTGCCGCACGACGATGGCGTCGCGCGAAGGGCCGACGCCGATGGCCGAGATGCGCGATCCGCTCATCTCCTCGAGGGCCAGCACGTAGCGCTGGGCCGCCGGGGGCAGGTCGTCGAAGGTGCGGGCGCCGGTGATGTCCTCGGTCCAGCCCTCGAACTCTTCGTAGATCGGCACGGCGTGGTGGAAGTCGGTCTGCGACACCGGCACCTCGTCGACCCGCACGCCGTCGACGTCGTAGGCGACGCACACCGGGATGGTGGGGAGGCCGGTCAGAACGTCGAGCTTCGTGAGCACGAAGTCAGTGACGCCGTTGATGCGCGTGGTGTAACGGGCGATCGGCGCGTCGTACCAGCCGGTACGGCGCGGGCGGCCGGTGGTGGTGCCGAACTCGAAGCCCTGCGAACGCAGGAATTCGCCCGACTCGTCGAAGAGCTCGGTGGGGAACGGGCCCGCGCCGACACGCGTGGTGTAGGCCTTCACGACGCCGATCACGCGGTCGATGCGGTTCGGGGCGACACCCGACCCGGTGGCTGCACCGCCCGAGGTGGCGTTCGAGGAGGTGACGAAGGGGTAGGTGCCGTGGTCGACATCCAGCATCGTCGCCTGGCCGCCTTCGAAGAGCACGGTCTTGCCGTCTTTCAGCGCTCGATCGAGCACGAGCGAGGTGTCGGCCACCATGGGCCGCAGGCGCTCGGTGTAGGAGAGCAGGTCGTCGACCACCTCGTCGGCGGCGACGGCACGGCGGTTGTAGACCTTCACCAGGATGTGGTTCTTGAGATCGAGTGCGCCCTCGACCTTCTGCCGCAGGATGCCCTCGTCGAAGAGGTCTTGGATGCGGATGCCCACTCGGTTGATCTTGTCGGCGTAGGCGGGGCCGATGCCACGGCCGGTGGTGCCGATCTGGCGCTTGCCGAGGAAGCGTTCGGTCACCTTGTCCATGGTGCGGTGGTAGGCCGTGATGACGTGGGCGTTGGCGCTCACGAGCAGACGCGAGACGTCGACGCCGCGCGAGCCCAGGGCCTCGAGCTCGTTGAAGAGCACCTCCACGTCGACCACGACGCCGTTGGAGATGACGGGCGTGACACCCGGTGTCAGGATGCCCGACGGCAGCAGGTGCAGGGCGTACTTCTTGTCGCCCACCACCACGGTGTGGCCGGCGTTGTTGCCGCCGTTGAACTTCACGACGTAGTCGACACGGCTGCCGAGCAGGTCGGTGGCCTTGCCCTTGCCCTCGTCGCCCCACTGGGCGCCGATCAAGACGATCGCTGGCATGTGGATTCCCTCCGGCGCTGTTCAGAGACAGGGTCGATGTCAGAGCCCGACGGACTGTGCCGGTTGACAGTCGATTCTATCGTGGGGCGCTCCAGGGAATCCCCGAGGCCTCGCGGCGGTTGGCTTTCGCGGAGGTCTTCCATGGCAGAACTGAGTGTCACGCTCTACTCGTCGAGCTTCTGCGGCGCCTGCACGAGCACGCGGCAGACCCTCGACCAGATCGCACCGTTGCTCGGCTCGCGGGTGGAGTGGCGCGAGGTGAACGTGGCCGACGCGCCCGACGAGAGCGAGGCGCGCGGCATCGTCGCCACGCCGACCATCGTCATCACGACGCCCGACGGCACGGAGCGGATGCGCGCATCCGGAGTCCCCTCGCCCGACCAGGTGCTCACGGCCCTGGCCGCCGCCCTCCCCTGACCCCCTTCCCCACCCCACGCCTCCTCGCGACCCGCCAAAATCCGCCCTCATTCCGGGGTGAGAGGGGCGGATTTTGGCGGGTCGCGAAGAGGGTTACGGGGTGATCGCCAGGAGGGCGCCGGACTCCATGGCGACCCAGACCGTGCCGTCGGCGGCCACTGCGAGGCCGTGCGGTTCGGAGTGGGAGCCGGGGAGATCGACGATCTCGATCGTGCCGTCGAGCGCGATGTGGGCGAGTTGGTTCGAGCCCCAGAGGGTGGCCCAGAATCCGCCGGCGGGATCGACCGCGATGGCGTGCGGCTTCGATTCCGGCCACGGCAGCGCGAACTCGGTGAAGCGGCCAGTGCGGTCGACGCGGCCGATGGTGCCGGCGAGGATCTCGCAGAACCAGGCGGCCCCGTCGTCGCCCACCGTGATGCCCACGGGCCCGGAGTGCGGCGTGGGGACCTCGAACAGCTGCACCGCCGAGTCGCCGCCGCGGATGTAGCCGATCGCGTTGGCCTGATTCGCCGTGAACCAGAGGCTCTCGCCCGAGGAGGCGATCATGGACACGAATCCCTCGTCGATGCCGGCGGGGAACTCGGTCACGCGGCCGAGGAGGTCGATGTGGCCCAGGGCATCGCGGCCCAGTTCGGTGAACCAGGTGGTTCCGTCGGCCTGGGTGGCGATGCCGAACGGCTGGGCGCCGGGCGTCGGAACGTCGATGCGGCGCAGGATGCCGGTCGGCCCGACCAGCAGCACCGCGTCACCCGCGGTGTCGGTGACCCACACGGTGTCCTCGCCCGCGGCGGCGACCTGTGCGGTCTGCGGCTTGCCCGCGCCCGGTCTTGCAGACACGCTCGGGATGCCCGGCCCCAGCAGATCGATACGCGTCACCGCGACGCCGCCGCCGACATCCCGGACCACCCGGAGCACGGCCCCCGCGTGCACGAGTGTGCACCACACGGCGCCGTCGTCGGTGACGGCCACTCCGTACGGTCCCTCGTCGGCGGATGCGACCTCGTGCACGGTGATGGAGCTCATCTCCTGAGACTACCGAGCGGCTTCCCGACGTCTCCACGAGTCATCACGTCACACCCCGCCCCAGGGAGGCGCTCATGAGAGCCCCCCAGGTCTCGAGCGACGAACGGGGAGCGCGGGAAGACGGCGCGATGACCGCCACCGCGCCGATCGGTCGCTCGTTCTCGACGACGGCGACGGCCACCCCCGACACGCCGTCGATGAACTCCCCTTCCTCACTCGCCCAACCCTGCGCGCGGATGACCTCGAGCTGGCCGAGGAGCTCACTCGCGCTGGCGACGGATCGAGGCGTCTTGCGGGCGAACGCCATGTGCGCCACCACGCGCTCGGCCTCTGCGGCGGGGAGTGCAGCGAGGGCGGCTTTCGTGATGCATCCGGTCCCGAGCGCCGTTCGCTTGCCGACGGGCGACGAGATCGAGAGCAGGTGGACGGCGTCGCGCTTGTGCGTGATGAGGATCGAACGGTCGATCCAGTTCACATCGGCCACCAGCACCGACTCACCCGACGCCTCGTGGATCTCTCGCATCGTGCGGGCGGTCAGTTCACTGAGCGCGCCGGCATTCGCGACCACGCCGCCCAGTTCGAGCAGCCGCCCGCCCAGGCAATACGTGCCGTCGGCACTCTGTTCGAGGAACCCCGCCGAGATCAACGTCAGCGCCAGTCGCCGGGCGCTGGACTTCGGGATGCCCGCCGACTCCGCCAACTCCTGCAGCTGGAGCCGCGGATTGCGGGCGTTGAAGGCCATCAGGATGTCGAGTGCGCGCTCCACCGACTTCACGTGACGGGCATCGTCCATTCCCGAATGCTATCCGAGCCCCACAGCCCTGGTCACCGGGGTCACGACGCAGCGGCGAGCCGCACGGCGACCTCCACCAGCATGTCTTCCTGCCCTCCCACGTAACCGGCCCGTCCGGCCTCTTCCAGGATGCGCCAGGCCGGGACGCCGTAACGCTCCGATGCCCGCTCGGCGTGGATGAGGAATGACGAGTAGACGCCGGCGTAGCCCTGCATGATCGAGGGCCGGTCCATCACGGGCATCCGGGTGATCAGGGGCCGGGCAGCCTCGTCGGCGGCGGCCATGATCTTCTGGGCGTCGACGCCCGTGCGGATGCCGAGGCGCTCGAACGCGACCGCCAGCACTTCGGTCGGCGAATTGCCTGCACCGGCACCGAGGCCCATCAGCGTGCCGTCGATCTGCGTCGCGCCGGCGCGGGCCGCGAAGACCGAGTTCGCCACACCGAAGCTGATGTTCTGGTGACCGTGGAAGCCCACTTCGGCGTCGCCGTGCAACTCGTCGACGAGCGCGGCGACCCGGTCGCTCACCTGCTCGAGGATGAGCGCGCCGGCCGAGTCGACCACGTAGACGCATTGGCAGCCCGCGTCGGCCATGATCCTGGCCTGCTTCGCCAGCGCCTGCGGCTCCACCCGGTGCGAGAGCATCAGGAATCCCACCGTCTCCATGCCGAGCTCGCGAGCGTGGCCGAAATGCTCGATCGAGATGTCGGCCTCGGTCGAGTGGGTGGCGATCCGCGCAATGGAGGCGCCCGCATCGAACGCCCGGTCGAGATCCTGGATGGTGCCGAGGCCGGGCAGCAGCAGCACGGCGATCCGCGCGCGCCGCGCCTCGTCGACGGCGGCGGCCACCAGCTCGAGTTCGGGCGTCGCGGAGAATCCGTAGTTGAAACTCGAGCCGCCCAGGCCGTCGCCGTGCGTCACTTCGATCACCTGCACACCGGCGTCGTCGAGCGCACGCACCACCGTACGCACCTGCGGAACAGTGAATCGATGGCTGACGGCGTGCGAGCCGTCGCGCAGCGTGGTGTCGGTCAGGCGGACGGCGAGATCGTGCTGCATGGTCATGCTGTGGCCTCCGAGGCGGTCGTGCGGCGGGATGCGAGCAGATCAGCCGTGCGCACAGCCGCCGCCGTGATGATGTCGAGATTGCCGGCGTAATCGGGCAGGTAGTCGCCCGCACCGCGCACCTCCAGCCAGACCCCCACACGACCGTGGCCGTTCCAGTCGGATCGGGGCGGATCGAATTGCGGGTCGACCCTCAGCGAGTAACCGGGCACGTAGTCCTGGACCGACTCGACCATCCGTGCGATCGATTCGCGGACGGCGTCCTGTGCAGGCCCCGCCTCCGCGACCTCGGCCGGGATGGTGCAGTACACCGTGTTGCGCATGATCATCGGCGGATCGACCGGGTTGATGATGATGATCGCCTTTCCGCGCTCCGCTCCTCCCACGGCGGAGAGCGCCGCGGCGGTGGTCTCCGTGAACTCGTCCACGTTCGCTCGAGTGCCCGGCCCGGCCGACCGTGAGGCGATCGAGGAGACGATCTCGGCGTACTCCACCGGCACGATCCGGCTCACGGCCGCGACGATCGGCGTGGTCGCCTGCCCGCCGCAGGTGATCATGTTGACGTTGCCGACCTCCCCGAGTGCGTCGAGGTTCACCGCCGGGCACAGGTATGGACCCACCGCCGCGGGGGTGAGGTCGATGGCGGTGATGCCGGCCTCCCGATAGCGCGGAGCATTGGCCAGGTGCGCCTTGGCCGAGGTCGCCTCGAAGACGAAGTCGGGCCGCTCGTCGTGCTGGAGCAGCCAGTCGACGCCAGCGGCGGAGGTGGCGAGACCGAGTCGGCCGGCTCGGGCCAGCCCGTCGGACTCGGGGTCGATGCCGATCATGATCGTAGGGGTGATCTCGGTCGATCGGCGCAGCAGCTTGAACATCAGGTCGGTGCCGATGTTCCCGGAGCCGACGATCGCGGCGGTCTTGGTCATGGTGATTCCTCAGGTGAAGTCGATGGTCAGGGAGCCGTGATCGCGGAAATCCGCCGTCACGCGATCGCCGCGCACGACGGGTGCCGCTCGGCAGAACGAACCGGTGAGCACGATCTCGCCGGCCTGGATGGTGGCGCCGTGCTCGCCGAGCACGTTGGCGAGCCACACCAGGGGCTGCAACGGGTCGCCGAGCACGGCGTCACCGCGACCGCTGTCGACGATCTCGCCGTTTCGATGGAGGTCGACCTCGACCGACCGGGTGTGGCCGACGTCGATGTCCATCGGCTCGCGGGCGACCACGATCGCCCCGCACGAGGCGTTGTCGGCCACGGTGTCGAGCAGTCCGATGTCCCAGTCGGCGATGCGCGAGTCGATGATCTCGATCGCGGCGAACACGTACTCCACCGCGGCGAGCGCCTCCTCCCGGTCGACGCCGGGGCCGGAGAGCGAATGCCGCAGCACGAACGCCAGCTCGGGCTCCACGCGCGGCGCCACGAAGCGGTCCAGTGGGATCGAGTCGCCGTCGGAGTACACCATGTCGTCGAGAACGAACCCGAAATCCGGGGAGTCGATGCCGAGTTGTCGCTGCATCGCGGTGGAAGTGAGCCCGATCTTGCGGCCCACGAGAGTCGATCCGCTACGCCGGCGAGCGTCGAGCTGGTGAACCTGGATCGCGTAGGCGTCGTCGAGGGTGAGCGCCGGGAAGCGCTTGCGCAGGGGCTGCACCACGGTTCGCCCGCGGGTCGCCGCGATCAACTCCTCGGCGATCCCGGTGTGCGACAGGGTTGTCATGACGATGTTCCTTTCCGTTCCGTATCCGTGCGGAGCCGCCGTACGAGATAGTCCCAGCCGTGCCCCACCTGGCGATCGGAGTAGCACCGGTCGCGCTTGGCCAGGGCTTCCGCCTGGGAGGAGTGAGCCACATTCCCCACGCCTCCGGCGGCTGAGACGGCGGCCAGCGTCATCCGGGCCGCCCGCTCCAGGAGCACGGCGCCGAAAACGGCCCTCGGCAGCGAGGATTCCGCCACCACGATCCCGTGGTCGACAAGCAACGCGGCATTGCGTTCACCGAGGGTCGCGGCCACAGACCGGCCGAGTGCCGGGTCGCGGATGAGGTCACCCGTCTCGGTGAACCGCGGCAGGTCGCCGGGCGCGAAGAAGCACGCCTCATGCCCCACGGCGAGAAGCGGGATCCCCGTGCCCGCGAGGGTCACCGCAGCTTCGGGATGACTGTGCACCACGGAGCTCACGTCCGCCCGTGCCCGCATCACCTCGAGGTGGATGTGGCATTCGAGGTGGACGTCACCGCCACCCTCGACCCGCTCGCCGTCCCATCCGACGAGGTGGATGTCGTCGCTCGTCAGCTCCTCGAAGCCGAGGCCCGCTCGTTTGATCCAGATCCCCCGCCCCGCCGGGTCGCGCAGCGAGAGATGCCCCCAGACCATGTCGGAGTGGCCGTTCTCGGCGAGCACGCGGCTGCCGAGAACGACGGAGGAGCGGAGGTCGTCGGTCATGACGCGGCGAGGAATTCGCCGACCAGGCGGTTGAACTCAGCGGGCTGCTCGAACATCGGCCAGTGCCCGGCGTTCTCGATCACCTCGAATCGAGCGTTCGGGATGAGTTCGCTCGCCCGCCGGCCGACCTCGAGAGGGGTCGTCGGGTTCTTGTCGGTCCAGATGACCAGGGTCTCCTGGGGCAGAGCGGCGAGGTCGTCCTCGCCGAGGAGGTATCGGCGGTTGCCCTCGCCTGCCTGCTCCTCGACCAGCTTCGCCATCGCCAGGCGACTGTCGGCGAGCTGGTAGATGGCCAGGCGCGTTCGGATGAGCTCGTCGGTCACGGTGGCAGGGTCGGCCATCAGCCATTCCAGGCGGGCCTTGACGCTCTCGTAACTCGGCGAGTCGACGGCCTTCTTGGTGACGCTCTGCACGGCGGCGTGCACCTTCTCGCTCTCCTCCTTGCGCCCCTCGTCGCTCAGCAACACCCCGGCCCCGGTGGCGAACACGATCTTGTCCACCCGCTCGGGGTGGGTGCGGGCGGTGTGCAAAGCGATCCACCCACCGAGGCTCTGGCCCACGATGTGAGCCTTCGCGATCCCTCGCGCGTCCATGAATCGCAGCAGGTGATCGGTGAACGCAGGTGCGTGGTAGGTGACGTCGAGGGGCTTGTCGGTGTAGCCGTGTCCGAGCACGTCGATCGCGTGCACGCGCAATCCGCGCTGGGAGAGCGGCACGACGTTCCGGATGAAGCCCTCGACGTGCCCGGAGAGCCCGCCCATCATGATGACGTCGGCTCCCTCGTCGCCGGCCTCGAGGGCGCGGGTGCGCCAGCCGCCGGCGTCGTAGTACTCGATCCGGGCGCCGAGGGCGTCGGTCCAGAAACTCATGCTGTCTTCTCCTTCAGGTAATCGATCACCGCGGGATTCACGGCGTCGGGGTTCTCGTAGTGCGGCCACTGCTTGGCATCGGCGATGGTGAGGAGTGCACCTCCGGGTGCCTCGGCGAGCTGCCGCAAGGTCTCCGCGGGGATGTGACCACGAGCTCCGCGCACGATCAGGGGCGCCACCGGCAGAGCTGCGAATCGTTCCTTGTCGATGAGCCAGCGGGCGTTGTCGCCCGAGCGCACCGCCCGGTGCACGGCGCCCGCACCCGGCACCGCGTACAGCTCGGTGCGGAGGTCGACCATCTCCGGATCGAGCCGGTGTGGATCGTTCAGGAGCTGGGCGAACCGAGCCTCCACGTTCTCCCGGGTCGCGGCGTCGAAGGCCAGCCCGCCGGCAGCGGAGGCGGCACGAACCCGGGGGTCGGCCATCCGCTCGCCTTCCGATTGGAAGCCGGCGGGTTCGATCAGGACGAGCCGTCGCGGCGGGCGGCTTTCGGCGAGCAGCACGGCGAGCCACCCGCCGAGCGACTGGCCCACGAGGTCGTGGTCGCCGGGCGCGACGAGGTCACGCACCGCCCGGGCGTGCTCGTGCAATTCTCCGATGTCGTAGCGGGTTCCGGCCTGGGCGGTCAAGCCGTGGCCGAGCAGGTCGAACGCGATCACCGGCCGGGCGTCGCCGGCCCAGGCGCGGATGTTGCGCACGAAGGTCTCGAGATGACCGCCCCGCCCGTGCAGCAGCAGGATCGGCCGCCCGGCGTCGGGTCCGAAGCGCAGGATGCGGGTTCTCACACCGGCTATCTCCTCGAAGGCGACCGTGCCTCCGAGCAGTTCGGTCCAGATGCTCACGAGAGGTACCGACGCAGGAACTCGAGCGTCTCGTTCCAGGTCTCGGCGGCGGCCTGCGGGTTGTAGTTCTTGTGCGTGTCGTCGTGATAGGCGTGCCGAGCGCCCTCGTGCCGGTAGAACTCGGCCGTCGTGGCGCTGGTCGGCAGTGCCGCTTCGAGCGCGTCGATCTGGTCGTGCGGGATCGCCTCGTCGTCGGCGCCGAAGTGGAACTGGATCGGCGCACGAAGCGACCCGAGGGTCGGGATGCGGGATTGCTCCTCGCCCGTGGGCGAATACTCCGGCGGCAACACGGGGATGCCGTAGAGCGACACGATCGCCTTCAGGTCGTCGGTCTGCGTTCCCCAGACCATCACCGTTCCGCCGCCGAGGCAGAAACCGAGGGCGCCGATGCGGTCGGGATCGACGTGGGGCAGCGACTTCAGGAATTCGACGCCCGCCTGCAGGTCAGGCACGGCCTGGTCGTCCCGAGCGGCGAGGAACGCGAGCGACCGGCGCTCGTCGTTGTCGCGGTAGTTGCGCGGTGAGACTCCGCCGAGCCGCGAGAACAGGTCGACCGTGAGGCTCACGAATCCCTCGCGCGCGAGGTCCCGGGTGACTCCCTGCCGATGCTCGGTCACACCGAGGTTCTCATGCGCGGTGATGACCGCGGGGAAGGGGCCGTCGCCCTTGGGTACGGCGAGATAGCCCCGGATCAGCTGGTCACCTCGCGGGAAGTGCACCCAGCCGGCGTCGACGTCGTCGATCGTCTCGAGATTGATGGTCATGCTCGTTTCTCTCTCTTCTCATCGTTGGCCAGGGACAGCAGCATCCGTCCCCAGGAATCCAGTTGCCGCACACCGGCTCGCGAGCTCGGGGCCACGATCCCGATGGCGCCGACCGGGCGTCCGCCCGTGAGGATGGGCACGGCCACGCCCGAGCAGCCTTCGAGGAACTCCCCGGTCTCGATCGCGTAGCCCTTCGCCCGGGCCCGTGCCACATGAGTGGCGAGCACCTGCGGGTCGGTGATGCTCTGGGAGGTGCGCGGCACCAGCGAGGTGCGCGCCAGCACCTGATCGGCTTCGTCCTCGGGGAGGGCGGACAGCGCTGCTTTGCCGATGCAGCCGTTGCCGAGGGTGGTGCGTTTGCCCACCGGTGACGTCACCGAGAGCGCATGCAACCCCTCGATCTTGTGCGTGATGAGCGTGGACTGGTCGATCCAGCTCACCTCGGCCACCAGGATGGTCTCGCCCGTGATCTCGTGGGCCTTGCGCATCGATCGGGCCGTCAGGGCAGCGAGAGTGCTCGAGTTCGACACGAGACCGCCCAGTTCGAGCAGGCGACCACCGAGGGAGTAGAACCCACCGGCGTCCTGCCGGAGGAACCCGCCCTCGATCAAGGTCAACGCGAGGCGACGGGTGGAGGAGCGGGGCAGCCCCACGGCGTCGGCGAGTTCGCTCAGCTGCAGTCGCGGGTGGATGCGGCTGAACGACGACATGATGTCCATCGCTCGCACCACCGACTGCACCTGGTGCCGGTCCGCGTTGCCCATGCGGGGCTGCCCCTGTTTCATCGCCGGCTATCCACAGAACGCCGGAGCGTCGGCGATGTTGTCCTTCTGCACGAGGACGGGCGCGAGCGAGGAGATCTTCTCGACGGAGGTGTCGCCCTCCTTCAATTTCACGGCGTTCTCCAGCGCCAGGTGCCCGAGCTCGTAGGCCGAATCAGCCGTCATGGCGGTGAAATCGCCGCTCGCGACAGCGTCCAGACCCGCCTCGGTGCCTCCGTTGGCCAGGATCTTGATGTCGTCGCGACCGGCGGCCTGCACGGCCGCGAGCGCCCCGAATGCCATCTCCTCGTTGGGAACGTAGATGTACTGCACGCCCGGGTTCGACTGCAGCAGATTCTCTGCCACTTCCTGGGCCTTGGCCCGGTTGAAGAACCCGGGCTGGTTGAACACGACGTTCACGTTGTCGTCGAGTTTGTCGCTGTAGCCGCTCACGAAGAGGTCGCTCGCCGCACCGGGCGCACCGGCGATGATGGCGACGTCGACGGGAGCCCCGGCCGAGTCGGTGTTCGTGAACTCCGCGAGAAGGCCCGCACTCGTGGTGATCTGCGCCACCGTGGCGCCGAGGATGTCGTCGTCCTGATTGCCGAGCACGGAGGTCAGGTAGATCGGCACCCCCGCGGCGTTGGCTTTCGCGACGGCCTGTTCGAGTGAGTCCACGTTCACGGTCTGGAGGATCAGGATGTCCGGCTGCTGCGCCAGGATGTCCTCGACGTTGGTCTGCTCCTTGGTGGGATCGCCGGCCGAGTTGACGACGTCGAGCTTCACTCCGAGTTCGTCGGCGGCGGCAACCACGCCCTTCTCGAGGCAGGTGTGGTACTCGAGGTTGTTGGCGTTGACGAATCCGACGGCCAGCGAGCTCTGCGGCTCTCCGCTCGCGCTGGGAGCGGCACTGCCCCCGGAGGAACAGCCGGCGAGGCCGAGCGCGGCGATGCCGGCGACGAGGAGTGCTGTGCGTTTCTTATTCTTCATTGAACAATGCGCTTTCTGTGTGGGAATGGATCGTCAGGGTCCGGCGGGTGTCCGGACTCATCTCTTGCGTCGGTACCGCAGTTCGTTGATGACTGCGGCCACCAGGAGCACCAGCCCCACCGAGACGGGCTGGTAGAACGAGTCGATCTGGAGCAGATTCAGGCCGTTGGCCACGATGCCGAGCAGCAGTACGCCGAGAACGGTGCCGAAGACGGTCGCGCTCCCGCCGTGCAGCGCGGTGCCACCGATCACGACGGCCGCGACCACCGACAACTCGAGCGGGAGGCCCGCGGTGCCGGGGCTCGACGCGCCCAGGCGGGAGAGCAGCATGATGCCGGCTATGCCGGCGAACAATCCGTTCAGGGCGTAGAGCGTGACGGTTCGGCTGCGCACCGGGATGCCGGTGAGGCGGGCGGCCGCCTTGTTGCCGCCGATGGCCAGGATGTCGCGGCCGAACCTGGTCCAGCGCAGCACGATCGCGGCGATCGCACAGATGGCCGCCGCGATCAGCACGAGGTACGGGATGCCGAACGCGGTGCCGAGACCGAGCGCCGTGAGATCGCCCCCGATCGAGACGCTCTGCCCGTTCTGGATGATCAGTGCAACACCGTCGAGCAACGTCGCGCTGGCGAGCGTCACGACGAACGGTGCCACACCGAACACCGTGATGATCACGCCGTTCAGCAGCCCCATCACCACACCGAGAGCCAATACGGCCGCCAGGGCGATCGGGAGCGGTACTCCGGCGGAGAGCAGCTGGGCCAGGGTGGCGACCACCACCGCCACCTGACTGCCGAGCGAGAAATCCAAGCCTCCGGCGCCCAGCAACAGCGTCAGTCCGGCCGCGAGCACCGCCATCACCGAGATCTGCCGCAGCACGTTCACCAGGTTCGGGCCGGTCGCGAAGGCATCGGTGGCGACGGTGAGGAACACGCCGATCACGACGATCACGCCGATGAGGCCGATGTGCTGGGTGAGTGCGTCGGGCAGCCGCAGTCGTCGGGCTTCGGCAGCGGATGGCGTCGTGGGGGTCATGCGTGTCCTCCGAGAACGATCGAGACCAGCTCTTCATGGGTTGTGACGGCCGCTTCGCATTCGGCCACCACGGATTCGCCGCGCACGACGACGATGCGATCGGCCAGTCGCACGACTTCGTCGACGTCGCTGCTCGCCAGGAGCACAGCGGTTCCCTGTGCCGCGAGTTCTTCGATGTAGCGGTGGATCTCGGCCTTGGCGCTGATGTCCACCCCGCCGGTCGGCTCCTCGAGCAGGCATGCCTTGACGGATTCGTTACCCAGCCATTTCGCCAGCAGCACCTTCTGCTGGTTTCCGCCCGAGAGCCGGTCGACGGGTGGATCGTCGGCGAGCGTGACCACGTCGAACCTGCGACGCAGTTCGTCGGCTCGCGAGGTGAGGCGACGCCAGCGCACGAGCATCCGCCGCGCGACGACCTGCTCGAACGCGGTGATGTTCTCCGACACGGACAGGCCGGGAACGAGACCGAGGCCCAGTCGGTCGACACTCACGCAGCGCAGACCCGATTCCAGCGAATTGCGGACGCCGGGACGCAATGCCGCTCCGGCGACGTGGATGCGACCCGCGTCGGCGGGCCGGAGGCCGGCCAGGAGGGGGAAGAGCGCCTCCTGCGCGGCGCCGGCCGGGCCGAGCACCGCCACGATCTCCCCGGCCCGCACCGTGAGGTCGAGCCGGTCGATCCGGCGTTCGACCGAGACGTCCTGCAGCTCGAGCACGACCGGGCCGTACTCCGTCGAGCGCGGAGCACGATCCGAGATCACGTCGTCTCCCACCATGGCGCGTACCAGTGTCGGCAGATCGATGCTGCGCACGGGAGCGTCGAGCACGACGCATCCGTCGCGCAGCACGGTCACGTCGTCGGCGAGGTGCATCACCTCCTCGAGGTGGTGCGAGATGTAGATCACAGCCACGCCATCGGCGGCAAGGCCCCGCACGACCTCGTGCACGGTCGCCGAGTCGGCTGCCCCCAGGGCGGCCGTCGGCTCGTCGAGCAGCAGCAGCCGCGCACCCTTCCGGATCTCGCGGGCGATCTCCACCAGGGTCTGCTGAGCGGCGCCGAGCTGATCGACGCTCGCCTTCGGGTCGATGCGCGCGCCGATCACCCCGAGCGCCTCCTCAGCAGCCCGGCGGGCGGCGGACCAGTCGACGATGCCGGCCCGCGTCGGCAGCTCGCCGAGCAGGATGTTCTCGGCCACGGTCAGCGACGGCACCAGCGTGCGGCGCTGGAACACGGTGGCGACGCCGGCGGCACGGGCCCGCCGCGGGCTGATCAGCCGGTAGCGGGTGTCGCCGACGGTGATCTCGCCCGCCGTCGCGGCAAGCGAGCCGCTGATGATCTGTACCAGCGTGGATTTGCCGGCGCCGTTCATCCCGAGCAGGGCGTGGATGCGGCCGGTGCGTACGTCGAGGTCGATCGACCGGATCGCCGGGGGGCCGCCGAACGACTTCGTGACACCGCGCAGGCTCAGCACGACGTCGTCGTGGTGCTGGGCGGTCGGCGACGGCGTGGCCGTCGCGGGGGTGGGAACCACTCTGTTCTCCGATTCGACGCGCGGGGCGTCAGCTCTGGTCGTGGGTGTACATCTGGTTATGCGGGATGCCGAGGATGACCAGCAGGTTGCGGATCACGATCGGGTTCACACCGGCGGTGAGGAACCAGTCGGCGTCCAGCCGCGCGATGGCGTCGCGCTCGGCGTCGGAAAGCCGGTAGCCGTCGAGTACCGCCGCCGGATCGGCCCGGTAGGCCTCCAGCACGCCGGGCTTGTGTTCGAGGTCGAGCGTGAATTTGTTCACCGCGATGACGCTCATGTCGCGTCCGCCATCCGCATGATCCCGATCCCGATCCCCCAGGGCTCCATGGGCTGGTACTCCAGCAACTGGCTGTGCGGATTGCCCGCCGCCGCCTGCGCCAGAATCCAGGTGCGCACCTCGAGAGCGCCGTTGCCGGCGTCGGCGAGGATCTCCTCGTCGCTGAACCCCACGAGCGCGTCCAGATCCGCCGCTTGGAACAGCTCCAGGAAGTCGCGATCCCACTCGGGGTTGATCTGCCCGAACTGCGGCAGACCCACCCAGTGCGAGACGCCGCCGGTGGCGACCAGTCCGATCCGGAGATCGCCCGGCAGCGCTTCGACGGTGGCACGGATCGCCTCGCCGAGGTCGCGGCACCGCTGCAGGGTGGGCAGCGGCGGAGTGTTGCAGTTGATGTAGAGCGGGATGATCGGCAACTCCGCGAGTTCGAGACGCAGGATCGGCACCATGTAGGCGTGATCCAGGGGCATCTCGTGGCTGCGCGAGACGTCGAAGCCACGCGCGATCAGGCCCTCCAGCAGATGCGCGCTCACCTCGGGCGCGCCCTTCAGCGAGCCCGAAGGGTTGCCGAACTCGCCCCAGGCCTCGTAGTCGTCGGCGACGCCGAGGCAGAAGGTGGGATGGTTCTCGAGGTTGAAGGTCTCGAAATGATCGGTTCCGACCACGATCACCGCGTCGAGATCCGCCGCTGCGATCTCGACGGTGAGTCTTTCCCAGGCCGACTTCAGGAGCGAGGACCGCTCGGGCACGGCGTCGGGATTCTTGATGATGGCGCCGACGTGCGATGTCGCGGCGACCAGGGCCATTCGGCTCATGCTCAGCTCTCCATTTCGATGTCGTGCAGGATGGCGGATCCGACTCCGGCGACGTCGGTCGCCAGGAGCACGGCGCAGGAAGGGCAGGCATACTCGCGGATCTCGAGCACCTCGTTGAGTCGACGCGAACGGCTGAACTCGTGCACGTCGTGGCTGCGGCGCTCCAAGGCGCTCGCCCGCCAGGGCTCGCGGACAGAACCGAAGACGTGTCCGCAGTTGCACGCGACGAATGCCGACCCGTCGGGCGCCTCGACGATGCTCAGCTGGGTGCCGAGAGGACCGCGACGCAGAGCGTCACCCGTGACGGCGACCTCCGGCGCATCCGTCGCTCGCGGCCAGGTCAGCCGCTCGCCCCGGATCGCCTCCCGGCGCTCGCGGGTGGCGACATCGTCGATGGTTCCGTTCACCACCACGGCCCCGTAGAGCCGTTCGGCCGCATCGACGCTGATCGCGCGGTCGCGGAGGTCGGCAGCGAGATCGTCGGCGGAGCGGTTCAGCGGGTCGCCCCAGCCACCCCCGGACTGGTGCACCGAGGCGATGACGTCGCCGTCGGCGAGTCGCACGAGACCCTGGCGGCCGTGCATCGTGGGGCGTTCGCCCGCGATGTCGGCGACGTCGTTGAGGATCTCGCCCTGGCGCATCCGTTCGAGCACGTCACTGCCGGAGACGACCTCGCGGTCGTTCTGCGTGCCCGGGTATCCGCCGAAGATCCCGGTGGAGTTCGGCGCCTCCCAGCCGTGGCCGTTGCAGACGGCCCGCAGATCGGAGCCGCCGTGGGCGAGGAACACCGAGCCCATGCTCTGGCCGCCACGGCGTTCGCCCGCGCCGCCGGAATCGACGATCAGGCTGCGCGAGAGGTAGAGCAGCGGGGTCTCCAGTTCCATGTCCTCGGCGTTCGAGATGCGCTGACGCTCGATGTTGTGCTGCCCCTGCGTCCAGACGCCGTCGCGGTGGGCGTACGCGCCGCCGCCGGTGGCGAGGCAGTCGAGGATGACGTGGGTGAAGGGGTCGCCGTGCGCGTTCGTTCCGCTCAGCACGAACTGGTCGGGTCCCCCGGCCGGCGCGGCCTGGCTCTCCCGGATCAGCTCGTCGGAGCAGGCGGCGAGCTTGGAGAGCGCCTCGACGGCGGTCATCTCCACCAGCCAGCCCGCCTCGAGCGCGCCACCGGAGACCGCTGCAGGACGTTTGGCGTTCACGATCAGGCCTTCGGGGGCGTTCACCTCGATCGCCCGGAACAGCCCCTGGTTCCACGGGGCGTCGTAGGCGAGGATCGGCAGCAGGGCTGCGTTGATCCCCGCCATCAGACCCGAGGAGGTGCAATTGATGTAGCCAGGCGCCTGCGGCGACGACCCCGAGTAGTCGAAGGTGAGGGTGTCGCCCTTCTTGGTGAGCACGAGGTCGATCTCGTACACCCGGTCGAGCCCGCCGTCGTTGTCGAGGAAAGCGTGCGAGCGCACGGTGGCGTCCGGGAGGCTCGACAACCGCTGCCGCAGCCGACGATCGGACAGGTTGATGAGGCCGGCCATCACTTGGCGCACCGTGTCCGCGCCGTAGCGGTCGGCCAACTGAGTCATGGCGCGCACCGCCGTGTTGTTGGCGCCGACGAGTCCGCGCATGTCGAGATTCACGGCCGACGCGGCGCGGGTGTGGCTGAGGATGAGGTTCCACACGTCGTCGCGGATCTCGCCGTTCTCCACGATCTTCGTGGGCGTGAGCTGGAGGCCCTCCTGGTAGCACTCGGTGGCGTCGTTGCAGAAGCTGCCCGGCTTCGAGCCGCCGACATCCGGGAGGTGGCACATCGCACCGGCCCAGGCCAGCAGTTCACCCTCGTAGAAGATCGGCACGACGATGCCCATGTCCTGAGCGTGGATGGCACCCTTCCAGGGGTTGTTGACCACGAACATGTCGCCCGGTTTGATGCCGGGGTTCTCCGCGCAGTCGGCGATGACGTGCCGGGTGATGAGAGCCATCGACGCGGAGTGCAGAACGATGGTGCGGCCCATCGCCGCCACCGAGCCGTCGGGCAGGTAGAGGCCCACGTTGAAGTCGTTGGCGTTCACGACGTGGGGCGATCCGGAGATCGCGGCGAGGGTTGCGCCCTGCTCGTCGGTGATGGCGAGCAGCCGGTGACGGATGACCTCGAAGGTCACCGGGTCGACCGCGGTCTCAGCGGTCGGCGCGTCGGCCACGGTGCTCACGTCGGTGGGTACGGTCATTTCTTCCCCTCGCAGTTCACGATCACGTTGCTGTACTGGTCGACGATCAGGTCCTGATCGGGTTCGATGACGACGGTCGTGCCGGCGAACTCGAGAATCGCCGGACCCGCGATCTCACTGCCCGGCCCCACCTCTTCGCCCCGGTAGACCGGCACCTCGAGCGACCCGCGCCCGGCGAAGGTCACCGTGCGGGAGCCGATCGGCGAGGCCGCGACGGAGGGCGCCGGTGTCTCTCCTCCGGTGGCCACTCCGACCGCCACCCGGCCTTCCACCCGGAGGGTGTTGATCTCCACGCCGGCGGCGCGAATCGCCGTCCCCTTGCCGTAGAGACGCTCGTAGGTGGCGAGGAACGCGTCGACGACGTCACGCATCACGTCGAGGGTGACCGGCCCGGCCGGGAGGGCCACCGGGAGTTCGTGGGTCTGGCGGCGGAACTTCAGGTGCACGGATCGGGCGAACACGGCCTCGACGTTCTCGTCGAGGTCGGCGTGCACCTTCGCCTGCAGCTCGTCGAGACTGCCGTTCAGGCGCTCGAGGTCGATGAACGCGGCCGGGTCGCTCTCCCCGGGGGGCGTGCGCTGCAGGTCGGTGGCCTGGAGCGCACGGAAGCGGTCTGCCGTCACGGCACCGAATGCCGAGTGCACCGTGGACGTGGGCGGGATGACGAGCGTCGAGATCCCGGCCGCCGAGGTGTACGAGCTGGCATGGGTCGGCCCGGCGCCACCGTAGGCGAAGACCACGAAGTCGCGGGGGTCGCGGCCCTGTTCGACCGTCACCCGGCGAAGCAGATCCGCCATCTGGTTGTCGGCCACCGTGCGAATGCCCAGGGCAGCCTCTTCGACGGTCATGCCCAGCGGGTCGGCGATGTGCGCCCGGATGGCTTCACGGGCGAGATCGACGTCCAGTGGCATCCGGCCGCCCAGGAAATAGGCGGGGTCGATGATGCCGAGCACGACGTCGGCATCGGTGACCGTGGGCCTTGTGCCGCCTCGGGCGTAACAGGCGGGACCGGGCATGGAGCCGGCGCTCTCCGGTCCGACCACGAGTGCGCCCACCTCGTCGACACCGGCGATCGATCCGCCTCCGGCGCCGATGGCCGTCACCTTGATCCGCGGGATGGAGAGGTGATAGTTGCCGATCTCGCTCTTACGCTCGACGAGTGGCTCGCCGTCGATGATCAGGCCGACGTCGAAGCTCGTTCCGCCCATGTCGCTGGTGATCACGTTCGCGTAGCCGAGCCGGGACGCGGCGGACGTGGTGGCCAGCACGCCCCCGGCGGGTCCGGAGGTGAGCAGCGAGACCGACCGCCCGGCGGCATCCGTCGCCCGCATCACACCGCCGCCCGAGTCCATGACCGAGAAGTCGCCCACGAAACCTTCGGCGCGCAGACGACCCTCGAGGTTGCTCATGTAGTCGCGGATGACCGGGCCCAGATAGGAGTTGATGACCGCGGTGGCGGTGCGCTCGTACTCTCCGATCACCGGCGCGACCTCGTGCGAGACCGTGAGGTAGACCTCCGGCCATTCCTCCGCCACGATGCGCTGCACGTCGAGTTCGTGATCGGGATTGAGGAACGACCAGAGGAAGCTGACCGCGAGCGCGGTGACCCCCTCGGCTCTGAGCGCGCGGAGGGCCGATCGCACCTCCTGCTCGTTCAGCGCCACGAGGGCGGTGCCGGCCGAGTCGACCCGTTCGGTGATCTCGCGGGTGTCGGCCCGCGACACCAGCGGTACGGGGTTCTCGCGGATGCTGTAGTGCCCGGTCGCCGCTCCCACGCCGACCCACGAAGTCATGCTGCGTTGGATCAGCATGGTGTCGCCGAAACCGCTGGTGGTCAGCAGACCGGTCTTCGCGCCCTTGCGCTCGATCAGGGCGTTGGTGGCCGCAGTGGTGCCGTGGGCGAAGTACACGACGTCTTCGATGAACTCCGCCACGGGCCGGCCCACGGCATCGGCGGCGAGTCCCAGCGCGTTGAGGACGCCCTCGGAACGGTCGTGCGGCGTGGTGGGTGACTTGAAGAGTCGCGGTTGTCGCCCTGCCTCGAGGAGAACGAGGTCGGTGAACGTACCGCCGATGTCGGTACCGATCATGTATCGGGTGGGGGTGCTCGACTTCGTCGACGAGTGCACGGAGAGTCCTTCGCTTCGTTGCGGGGTGTTGTGGACTCACTATGTCGAGACGGTGTCGGGCCCGCCAAGGAGCGTTCCGCATTGTGGAAAGCATGCTCCACGGCGAGAACGGGGGAGACGGTTTCCCCGGGCCAAATGGCGCAAGTGTCCGCCGGTGGTGCGGAAGCCGCATGACTGGCGCTCCGCCTGGCGAAATGCGTTCGTTCTGCTGGGTGGAACGGGTACGCGAGCGGACGACGGCTCAGTACCCGGTGACTACCCCGTTGTCCCGCTCGTCGCGGTCGAGGCCGTGGAGGAGAGCATCGAGCACGTTCGTCATGAGCGCGAAGCCACACGGTGCGCTCCCCTGTGGCGGTGACCCGTGCGGGTCTGGGTTGCTGGGGGCCTCGCCCGCACGCCCGCGAACGCGACTCCCGGACTACCGAGGCTCGGCCGGCGTCATGGCTGTATGGCGAAGGCGATGACGCTGAGCGACAGGGCCGCGGCGGCCGATAGTCCGATCACAAGAGTCCGCCCCACGATGCGAAGGTGGTCGGAGGGAGTCTTGATCCGATTCGGTCGCGATGACGACGGTGACGCGCTCATGAATTGCTCTTCCGGTGCGGATTGGGGCAGATCTGTCGATCGGAGACACGTGTCGACAAGAGAACTCTCCCCGAGTGGCCCCCCGTCGCGCCAGACCCCCGCTCTGGGGTCATCGATGTCCAGGGGCGAATCCTGCCTCAGGCGCCGTTGACGGCCGAGAGGCCGTGCGCGCCGGTCTGACGATTCGCCCCCTCAGCACCGCTGTTCGCGACGCGAGAACGGCACTCACCGTCCTTGTCGCCGTGCTGAGCGCAACCTGCGCCTGATTCACTCATCTACCAACCGACTGATCGCCTCGGGTGCGCTCGAGTTCAGGCTCGTTCGAGTGCAGGCGCGTTCGAGCAGGACTGCAACTCGGAGGGGCAGCTCATTTGGCACCTCCTGGTGCGCGTGGCTTCAGGTGTCGTTGGGTGGGGGTGGTGGTGCGGTGGTGTGTTGGCGTCCGTGGGGGCTGCGCCAGTTGAGGTGGCGGGGCCGGTGGGGGTCGGATTCGACGGTCCAGCGGGTGTTGTGTTTGAGGTGGTGGTGGCGGGGGCAGAGGTAGGTGAGGTTGTCGGGGGTGGTGGTGCCGCCGTGGGCCCAGTCTTTTGTGTGGTCGAGTTCGCATCGGTTGGCGCGTCGGTTGCAGCCGGGGAATCGGCAGGTCTGGTCGATGGCGGCGAGCACGAGTCGGAGTTCGGGTGCGGCGCTGTACCGGTCCCGGCCGGTGGTCTCGCGGTCGTCGGTGCGGTCGGTGGGGTCGGTGCCGCTGGTGGAGTGGGTGTCGCCGGTCGGGAGGGCGCCGTTGGTGGGGTGGGTGTCGCTCGTGGGGATGGTGTCGGTGGTGGGGTGGGTGTCGGTGGTGGGGTGGGTGTCGATGGTGGGGTGGGTGTCGATGGTGGGGTGGGTGTCGATGGTGGGGTGGGTGTCGATGGTGGGGTGGTGGGCGCCCGCGTCGGGGCAGGCGGCGACGGCGCGGCCGCGGTGTCGGGTGACCATGGTGGGTTCCCGGGTGACGGGGTGGGTGAGGATCCGGAGGAAGGTGGGCGCGGTCGCCGCGATGGCCCGGGCGGTATCGGGGTCGATGGGCCCATACCCGTGCAGGTCACCCGGCTGGTCGGAGACACCGGCGATGGTGGTGGCGGGGATGGTGACGAGCACGTTCGCGGTGATCGACGCGGGCCGGGCGGGGTTGCCGGGGGTGAGGATCAGGCGGGTGAGAGCGTCCGCGCGGCGCTGCAGATGGGTGCGGGGATCCGTATCGGAGCGTTCACTCCTCGCGATTTTGTCGAGGAGGTCATCGACAGCGACCGCGTCGACCGCGGGCAGGTGATGGGTGAGGGTCGCCATCCCGTCACACTCGGGTGAGAGCCACACGCTGCGTTCCTCGCGGGCCTGCCGGTGACGGACCGTGATCGAGTCGGGGTGGGCGGTCTCCCGCAGACGACGCGCCCGCTCCGCGAACCGGTGCGCCGGCAGGACGGCCGCGAGGTCAAGAAGTTTCGTTTCAAACGCGGGTCGCGCCTGGGCGGGGAGGGTGCAGGCGTGAGCGATCAGGTGCCGGGTGTGCAACCCGGACACCCTGCCCTCGGACAGCGCAGCCAGGGTGGCGGGGTAGTCGTGGACGAGTTGTTCGGCGTCGTTGATCATCCGCGCCACGGTCCGCTCGGATCGCCGGGTGGCGGTCGCGATCTCCACCGCGACCAGCCGCCGTTCGCCCTCCCGCGCCTCCGACAACCCGCGCCCGGTCGGGGAGGCCAGGGCGGCCCGCTCGTCCGCGATCCGCCCCACCGCGGCCAGACACCGGGCCCGGCGCGCATCCAACCCGGCGGTGGCGAGGTCGATGTCGTGGAGTTCATCGATCTCCGCATCCAGGCGCGCGTCGAGTTCCTCGATGCGAACCACGAACAAACCCTTCATGAGGTTTATTCAAACACCAGCCACCGACATTGACCCCCGGGAACCTGCCGCGCGCTCCGCGCTTGCCGAAAAGGAACCAGGGCTGAGTCGAACAGACGGTCACCGGAATCCAGACCAACCGCATCCGTCACGATCTCAGAAAACCCGGGCAGGACCCATCGTCGGCAAGCGCGCAGCGCGCGGCAGCCGCTCAGGCTCACACGCGAGAGATCAGGATCCGGCGACCACCGCATTGTTCAACTCGTCGGGGTCGACACCGTAGAGACGCACGTCGAGCAGGTTCGTCATGAGGGCGAAGCACAGGTCGAGCTCGGGGTAGATCCACCACTGGGTGCCCGACCAGCCCTCGTGCCCGAAAGCGTTACGGTGCAGGAGCGCAGTGGAGGTCTGCCGGATGTTCCAGGCCAACCCGAAGTCGCGCTTCGGGTCGCCGGGGATGGGCTCGGGCACCCCGATGGTGCGGGGCACGAGCATCCCGCGGAGCGTCTCGGGGTGCAACACCTGGCCGCGAACGCCGCCGTTCGCCCGCAGCAGGGAGCTGCCGAGTTCGAGCAGGCCCGCCGCGGTCGCGTTCACCCCGGCGGCAGGATGACGGTGCCGCACCATCGCGGCGTGGTCGAGTCCGACCCCCTTCTGCCCGAAGACCTCGTGCGGGTCGCTCCCGGCGTCGAAGGTGAGCGCCGAGCCGCCGGCGAACGCGCCGAGCACCTCGATCTCGTCGTGCAGGTCACGACCGGTGACGGCGGTGAGGATGCGCGCCGCACCGTGGAAGGCGATGTTGGAATACCGCACCATCGATCCGGGCAGGAAGTCGGGGCGGGCGAGGCCGAGTTGCTCGTCGAGATCGAGCGGCGAGTCGAGGGGCGGCTCGCTCAGCCCCGCGGTGTGCGAGATCAGGTGCTCGAGGCGCACGCCGGCGCGCCAGGGCTGGGCCTCGTCCGACGGGAACGCCGACGCGAGCGACGCCCGCAGCGACAGTTCGCCGCGCTCGACCGACCGCGCGATCGCGATGCCCGACAGCGGCTTGGTCACCGAGAACAGCGCGTAGTAGTCATCGATCTCGGCGGTGCGCGCATCCCGGCCAGTGAACGCTTCCATGTGCTGCACACCCGCGGATGTCGCCACCCCGAACACCGCCGACGGCAGCGGCCCCTCCTCCACCTGTCGCTTCACCCAGCGAACGGCGTCGTCCAGCACCAGTGTTCCCACGCATCCTCCTCGGTCGAGAGTCCCCGTCGATTACACCGCACCCCGAACCTGTCATGCGAATCGCCGGCGCGACGCACGCAGAAGCGGGGCGCCCCACTCGAAAGGGCGCCCCGCTCCGGGCCGAGAGGCCGACGGGGCCGGCTAGGCCCGGCTCCGCCGCCGCTTGGCCGTCGCGACCGCCGCCGCCGCTCCCGCGAGGAGCAGCACCAGAGCCGCGATCACGGTCGACAGGGCCCCTGAACCCGTCGCCGCGAGGTCACCGGATGCCTGGCCCGCCCCGGCCGGCACGCTCCCCTGGCCGCCACCCGAGCCAGCCCCGGGGTCACCGGCGCCCGGGCCACCCGGCTCGCCCTCGCCCGGCTCGCCCTCATCCGCCACCGGCTGGAGCATCGACAGGTCGACCGGCAGCGCGTAGATCACTCGGTGCGCCGTGACGTGCTTGTCGGGCGAGAGGGTCTCGTAGAACGCCCGCACCCAGTAGTCGTCGTTCTCCGGCACCTGAAGGGGCACGGTCACGATCGGACCGGGCTCGGTCACCAGCTCGTGCGGGGTCTGCTGGTAGTAGAACTGACCCGCGCGGATGCTGTTGCCGACGCCCGCAGTGAAGTCGAAGCCGTGGCTCCAGGCCGGGATGCGGTTGCTGAATACCATCGACATCGGCTTGCCCTCCTCCGCCGTCGACGGGTCGTCGCTGAAGGTCAGCCAGTAGTCCTGCGTGATGTGCGGTTCGGGCGCGCACCGGGCGGAACCGGTGTTCTGGTAGCTCGCGAGCACCACGTCGTCGTCACGGATGAGCTCGACGTACGCCGCGCCCGTCATGTCGAAGGTCTGCGTGATGACCTCCTTGTTGATGTCGACCGTCGAGAACACCACCGGACCCGAGCAGAGCTTGTAGCGCAGCCGCACCAGGAAGAAATTGCCCGAGCGGTTGGTGAACGACAGGTCGGCGAGGTTCTCGTCGTTCGGGTTCTGCGTGATCGTGACATCGCTCGGCTGCGACGCGGCCACCGTGAAGACGTAGTCGAAGTGCTGCGTGAGCGACCCGTCCTCGGCCACCGCCCAGACGTCGGCGGTATAGATACCGGCCGGCGTGGCAGCGGGTGACGACCGCACGCTGTCCGACCAGAAGATCGGGTCGGAGGAGACCGCGATCCGCTCGTCGAGCACCGTTCCGGTGGCGCCGGTGAGCTTCACTCGCATCTCGCCGGTTCCGACGTAACTCGTCTCGAGCGTCGTGCTCGCGGCGCCGTCGGAGTCGTACTGCGTCCACTCCAGGGTGCTGAACACCAGCAGTTTCGCCACGTTCACCGTGGCCGACACGGTGCCGGCCGATGACTCGATCGTGACGGGGTAGGCGCCGTCGGCGAGCCCGGCGGGCAGCGAGACGGCCCGGTCGGCTCGTCCGCCCGCACTGCCGAGGCCGGTCACCACGACATCCGCACCACCACCGACCGTGATCGTGTACGGCTCAGCGGGGGTGAGGCCGGATGCGTGCACCGCGACATCCGTTCCCGCTCGGGCCCACGCGGGGTCGACCGTCATCGCGAGGTCACCGGTCGGCGGCACGGGGTCGCCCGGGGTGGTGACGGTCACGATCGTGCTGTGCCCGGTGTCGCCGAAGCCGACGCGACCGAGGTAGCTCGCACCCGGCTCGAGGCCCGACCACGACGCCGTCACCGCCGCCGGCTCACCGAGGGTCATGTGGAGCTTCTCCGGCGTCGCCGTGAACGCACCGGCCGTCGACGACGACCCGAGGAAGTAGTTCGTGAGGGTGTAGTCCAGGTCTCCCTGCCCGGCGAAGAAGTCGACCTCCACGATGTAGCGTCCGGGCGAGAGGCCGGGCACGTCGAGCGTCTCGTCGGGATTCGGCGTGGCCGCCTGGTTGATGGGCGTGACCTGCTCGTTCTCGTCGTAGAGCGAGAGATAGAGGTCGAGGTCGGCCGTGCCGTCGAGCGAGTCGAGGGCGAACCGCGCGAAGGTGGTGCCTTCGGGCACGTCGACCACGAACCGGTCGCGCACCGACGGGCTGCCGTCGGCCGACGCCGTTCCGGTGCCGTGCAGCACGTCGCCCTTCGCGAGGCCGGTCTTCGTGATGTCGAGGTCACCGGTCGTTCCCACGGCGACGGGGATGTCGACGGAGGCGTCTGCACCCTCGGCCGCGACCTCACGAGGCACACCGAGCGTCACGGGCCGCACCGCGAGCGGGGTGGTGACGGTCTCGTCGCCGTCGGTCCAGATCAGCTGGCCGGTGGCGAACTCGTCGAGCGGGGCATCCGTTCGCGTGAAGGTGACGGTGTAGCTCTGCTCTTCACCGGCCGCCCCGAAGGTCAGCACGCTCGGCGAGACCACGACATCGATGCCCGGGATGCTGACCGGCGCCGCCGTGAAGGTGCCGGCGCGGGTCGCCGTGACCGTGCGGGTGATCGTCTCGGTTCCGGCGAGCGAACCGATGCTGATCGACGGGAGGTTGAGCTGCGAGGGGCTCACCGTGTCGACGCCCAGGTCGAGCCCGGTGAGCGCCTCGGCGTAGCCGTACCAGTCGTCGACGTCGTTGAGGAAGAGCATTCCCGGATCGAAGTAGCGCGTGGGGTCGACCTGCCCGGCGCCCTGGGCGAACGGGTCGGTGACCGGAGCGCCCGATCCGTCGACCGTGTCGTAGGCGGTGGTCATCATCGCCGACTTGATCTCGGCCGGTGTGGCGTCAGGATGTTCGCCCAGGTAGAGCGCGGCCAGCCCGGCGATGTGCGGCGAGGCCATCGAGGTGCCGGAGAGCAGGGCGTACTGCCCGTCCTGGCTCTCGGAGTTCGCGTAGGCGGCGAGGATGCCGACACCCGGAGCCGCGATGTCGGGCTTCAGGATGTCGCCGCCGTCGGCGAGGATCGGCCCGCGCGACGAGAATCCGGCGACCTGAGGTGTCGGCGGCGAGGGGAGGGCGTCGGGGTTGCCGTCTTCGAGCGTGACGGTGGCGCCCGCGGTCGCCGCGTAGGCGTGCAGGGCGTCGGCCGACGCGGAGTCGACGTGCACGGTGGGCACCGTGTGGGTGTCGAGATCGAGGGAGTCCGGATGCGTGTTCACGAGCACCAGGCCGATGCCGCCGGCGCGTGCCACCTCGGCCGACTTCGCCACGCGGTCGACCACGCCGCGGTCGCAGAGCACGATGGCCCCGGCGACCTTCGCGGCGTCGAGGGTGTCGGGGCCGCAGAGCTGCGGGTCGGCGGCGCCCGGAGCGGCAGCCGCTGTCGCGTCGACGAACGGGCCGGTCACGGGCGCATCCGTCGGCACGGTGATCGAGCCGCCGAGCACGACCTGGCCGTCGCCGAGGCGAACGGTCGCTTCGTAGGAGGGGATGGTGGAGGCGGCGACCGTGGTGATCCAGGGGGCCGCGTTGTCGGCGGTGGAGGCATCCGGGCCGTCGTTGCCCGCCGAGGCGGCCACGAAGACGCCGACCGCGGCGGCGTTCAGGAAGGCCTCGTCGGTGAGCGAGATGGTGGTCTGCGCGGCTCCGCCGCCGATGGAGTAGTTGATCACGTCGACACCGTCGGCGACCGCCGCGTCGATCGCGGCGAGCAGGTCGCCGGTCTGGCAGCCGTCGTCGAAGGGGGTCGGGCCGGTCCAGCAGGCCTTGTACATGGCGATCTTGGCGCCGGGCACGACACCGGAGATGAGACCGAGGTCACGGCCCGCGACGGAGGCCGCGACATCCGCGTCGCCCGCCGCCGTGCTGGAGGTGTGCGAGCCGTGGCCGCTGCCGTCGCGGGGCGAGAGGTATTCGCCGCGGTCGCGGCCGAGCACGTCGGAGCCTCCGTAGGCGTCGACGAAGTAGCGCGCGGTGATGAGTTTGGTCGAGCAGTCGTCGGCCGTGAACTGCTCGCCGGTCTCGCAGGCGCCGTGGAAAGTGCTGCCGTCGGCCTTGTCGAACACGACGGTGTCGCCGTCGAGGTACGGCTGACCGGTGCCGGGGTCGGTCGCGAGCGGAGCGCCCGCGAACGAGGCGTTCTCGGGCGCGATGCCGCTGTCGATGATGCCGACCACGATGCCGTCGCCCGCCGACTCGACGCCGCCGGTCTGCGCCCACACGCCGTCGGCTCCCGAGAGGCCGAGATAGTCGGTCGACGGCGTGGCCGTCAGGTGCAGCAGTTCGTCGGGCACCACGCGGGCGACTCGCGGGTCGGCGGCGAGCGCCGTGGCCTGCGCGGCGGTGAGGGTGCTCGCGAAGCCGTTCGTGGTGAGGGTGTAGGAGGTCGTGATCTCGGCGTCGACCGAGTCGGCCACCTGCTCCTGCACCCCGGCGAGGTAGCTCGAGTAGTCGGCCACCTTGCGCGAACCGGCGTCGAGGTCGTCGCCCGGGGCCGACTGCGTGCCGGGGAACTTCGCGAGTCCGCCGCGGTAGGCGGCGACCGCGTCGCTCTTCAGGGTGACGATGTAGCGGCCGTCGGCGAAGGCGGGGTCGGCCGGGCCGGCCGCTGACGGCGTCGCCGCGGAGGGAGCGGATGCCGGTGCCGGAACCGATCGGGGCGCCGCTGCCGCCGGCCCCACCCCCAGCGCACCGGCGCCGAGGCCGGTGGCCAGCAGCACGGCGGTCGTGGCCGCCCACCAGCGCGTGCTCGCGCGGTGGGTCGGGCGTGCAGGACGGGGAGCGCGGTTCGGTGCAGAAGACGTGTTCACGAAGGCCCTTGATCGAAGGAAGCGGATGGCGCACAGCACCCCCGCTCGGGGGTCGGCGTCGCCGGTTCGTCCCATTCTGGGGAACCCGGAGTGATGCGTGGTGGCCTAACCCGGCCATCTGCCGCAACCGGCCAGGCGCGGAAACGCGATCGTTACACGGCGGAAACTCCGGCCTTACAACCAGCCTCGACGCGCGGCTTCCAGCCCCGCCTGGAACCGGGTGCTCGCCTCGAGCTCGTTCATCAGCTCCTGGCTGCGGCGGCGCAACGTGCGGGGCGAGATCTGCAGCTGGCGGGCGACGGCGTCGTCTTTCATACCGACGGCCATCAGCGACAGCAGGGTGCGCTCTTCCGGCGTGGCCGAACGGATGCGCCCCGCGCCGCGCACCGCGCCTTCCGGGGGCGCCGACCCGTTCTCCAGCTGCGCTCGCGCATCCCCGAGCGGCAGCGATCGGGCCCAGTGGAACTCGAACAGCTGGCGCAGGGCATCCACGAGCGGCTGCGAGGAGGTGACGAGCGCAGAGATGCGGCCCGGATCGAGCGTCAGCGACACCAGTGCCGTGCGGCGATCCACGATGGCGAGCTTGGTGGGCAGATCGGGGGCGATGCGCGCCTGTTCCCCCTGGGCGGCCAGGTCGGCCACCTCCTCCCAGGTGGTGCCGTCGTCGAAGCTCTCGATCGTGTAGATGGCGCGCCATTCGACACCGCGGCCGAGGGCGGTGGCCTCGACCGGGTCGAGCGAGGCCGACACGTAGGGCGGACGATCGAAGGCGAGGAACTCGGTGCGCGCCTGATGCTGCAGGCGGGTGTACCAGGCGGCCACCGCATCCGCGTCGGCGAGCACGGTGGTCTGGGTCTGGTCGATCCCGGTCGGCGGCACGCGCTCGAAGAGCTCCACGAGCTTCGGCAGCGACTCCCGGATGCGCAGCACCTGGTCGCCCATCCGGTCGGCGATGGCGCGCAGGGAGTAGCCCGGGTCGACCGGCGTGTAATCGCGCTCGGCGCCTTCGAGGCGCGAGGCCAGCCCCAGATCGCGCAGGTCTTCGAGCATCGCGGAGGCGGCGGGCAGTCCGAGGTCGAACTTCTCCGAGACGTGCGCCGCGTTCGAGCGGCCCTGGGTGAGCAGGTCGAGGTACACGCGTTCGCTCAGCGGGTCGAGCCCGGCCACATCGAGGAAGGGGATGTCGTCAGCCACCCCTCCACCCTACGGTCGCCCTGGGCTCCACAGATGGGATCACCTGTCGCGCACGTCACCCCGGACCCTCCGGACAGGCCCTTCTACGGATCGACGAGATCGAACGTCATCTCCTCGGGGTCGGGCCCCCACGGGTCGAAGATGACCTCCGGGTCGAACACGTCGACGGCTGATTCGACCACCGGACCCCAGAATCCGTCGCTGTCGAGGGCGCGGAAGCTGAAGTAGTACCATCCGCGTGCGTTCAACAGAAGTCGTTTGCGTGTGTACCCGTTCTCGTCCAGCGTGATCGTCGCAGAGACTCCTTGCATCGTGGTGACGGATACTCTGCCATCGGGCGGGCCCGTGATCGCTATGACGACGCCCGTGGTCTGCGCTTCCTCGACGGTCATGTCTTCGAACCCGGTGAGTTGCTCGAATCCCCTCAGCTGGAGTGGCAGCACCGTGAACGTTCCTGCGACGGCGACGGATTGCGATGTCGCGTTGTAGGCCCAGACCTGGTAATCGTAGGTGCCTGCGTCGAGTTGAAGCGCGCGCGGGTCGAAGCTCCAGGTGCCGTCGTCGGCGACCACAGGAGCGTAGCGCCGTGCGTCGAGTGCGACAGCGACGTCGTCTCCGGGAGATGTTCTCCCGGTGATGACTGGTGCCGAGTATCCGGTGTACGTCACGGGGCTGGTGACTCCCGGGGAGAGCTGGGTCGATGGCTCCGTGCCTGGTTCAGGGGTGTCAGGCGGGGCGGGCGTCGGCCGGGGCGGCGCACTGGGCATTTCTTGGTCAGGGTCGTCGATGAGGGTGACCGACGGGACCGTCGGATCCGTCACCAGCCGCCCGGTGGGCTCCTCGTCTGACACGGGCGATGCCGGCGTGGGAGGCGCCGCAGGGATGGGGGGCGCCACGGGGATGATGGCGGACGGAGCCGGGCCGGATTCCGGCACAGGAGCAGGTGGCGACACGCTCACCGGAGCCGCGGCGTCGGCCGGTGCGGATGACGGCGGCGCTGTGATGACGACCGAGGTCACGATGAGTCCGCCGACGGCGGCCACCGTCGCACCGCCGATGAGAAACCAACCCGAGACTCCGGCGATGGCTGCAGCAGCGGCGGTTCCCGACGACAGGGTGACCGTCGTCGTCGCTCCCACACCCGCAGATGCCAGCACAATCGCGAGAGCGCCACCGCGGAGCCCGGCGGCACGGGCACGGGTGCTTCGCAGGAGGTCCTCGCAGACCGAGCAGGTGCGAACATGGGTCGTGACGGCGACGGCGACGGCGCCGTTGTTCGGCTCGGTCAGGTACTGCGGAATCAGACGGGCCACGTGGTCTGTGTCGTCGCGAAGCGCGGCGGGAATCTGTTGGGTGAGCCACTGGAACCTCAGACCGGTGCGCGCCCGCCGTTGCAGTGCGGACACCGCGTTCGGCTTGATTCCCAGTTCCTTCGCGATCTCGGCTCTGCCCGCTTCCGTGACCTCGGCGAGCCACAACACGCGCTGCCACCGGTCGGGCAAGGAGCGGAATGCGGTGATCACGTCCTCGGAGTCCGATTTCTGCTCGAGCAGGCTGAGGCCGTCGCGGAGGTCCGCCTGGTCGAGGTCGTCCGAGTTGAGATACCGCCCCGCCTGCCGTTCCCACTCGGCAGCCGTGTTGCGTATCACTGCCTTGAGATAGGACCGGAACGCGAATTGGGGCCCTTTGTCGGTTGTCGTGACTTGGTGGAGGATCGCGACGAACGCCTCGGACACGAGGTCGTCGGCTTGAGCCGGAATCAGTCGACTGGCGTATCGGTAGGCGGCATCCGAATGGCGTCGCCACAGCATGTCATAGCTGTCGCGATCCCCTTCCCGAACTGCCTTCAAGAGCTCCGTATCGCTGGCACCCCGCATGTCCGCCCCTCCCCCAAGGCTCCGTTCGGGGCAAGAGCAGAGCGCTTGCCACCATGCGTGACGTCACTTTTCTCGCGTTCGTCACTCCTTAATCTTCGGACACTCCATTGGGGATACGAAATCGACGGGGGCGCAATGTGAAAGCAGTCGAACCAGAAACACCACGTGGCGGATCGAGAATGGCGAACAAACTCGGTCCGGCATGGTCCCTCCCCGTCATCGCAGCGGCGCTCGCGCCTCCGCGCTCGAGCACGGAGAGCAGATGGGCGGCGGCGGGGCCGACCGGGGCGACGCTCGAGGAGCACCTGCGCGATCACGTCGCGAACCGTGATTGGGGGGCCGTCCTCGCCGTGCTGCAAACGGAGTGGGTGACCCAACTCCTGGCGGATCCGCAAGGCCTTCGTACTGCCATCGAATCCCTTCCCGTCGACATCCTCCAGCAGGCTCCGGGGTGGGTCATCGCGCGAAGCTACCTCGATCGACTCGTCGGCCCCGCCGAGAAGCTGACCACCAGCTATCGGCATCCCCCGATCACGGGCACTCCACGCACCCTGATGGACGTGCTCGTCGTGTTGACCAGCAAGATCGCCGATCGCCGCGCAACAGGGCGGATGGCGGCCGCCGCCGCGGGGGCCGCCGAAGCACGCGCACTCCTGGCCGAGAGCGACGACGAGGCGATCGACGGGCTCCATCCGCTTCTTCCGGATCTTCACTATCAGTGGGGCATGGCGTGGGAGTACGCCGAAGACCTCGATCGAGCGGCTCTCGAATACACCGACAGTTTCAATGCCGCCGTCTTGGCCGGGCATCGCTTCATCCAGGCAGCGGCTGCCGGGTCGGTGGCGTGGGTGCACGCGCTCGCGGGCCGGAACATCCAAGCCCGCCACTGGCTTCGACGCGTGCCCGATCCCACGGGGGAATGGTGGGAAGATCGCGCTTCGATCACGGCCCGCTTCGCCCGCACCCACCTGCTCCTCGACGAGCTCCGCGAACAGGAAGCCGGCGTCGAACTGGCGAAGGTCGACTTGGCCGCGTCGCCGGAGCGGTGGCCGGCACAGAAGTACCTCGCAGCGATCACCGAGAAGGATCCGTCGCGCTCCTTCGACGTCGTGACCCAGATCGATTCGAACCGCCCCGCCACCGACAGCAGACCTGAGAACGAAGGCCAAGCCCCGATCGTCGCCGTTGCACGCTCGATCCTGCTCACACGCGTGGGAGACTTCACGGGCTCCAGGAACGCCATCCGGCAGCTGACCGACGCCGCGGATACGGGCGGCTTCGGTTCTCAACTCGGCCTGCTCTGGGACGTCGGAGCGGCACTGCTCACCGAGGATCACTCCCGGGTCGCACGCGAAGCGGCGATGCTGATTCAGAGCTCGTTCGGCACGCCCCGCATCCTCATCGGCGCACTCGCCCTCCGCGCCGCCGCAGCACGCCGCACGGGCGACACGGAGACGGCGTCGAACGCCTTCGAGCTCGCCTCGCAACATGCTCGCCGACACCGACTCTATTTGTCTCTGACGCTCATCCCGCGAACCGATCTGGCCGAACTCCTCGCCCTCCACCCCGGCTCGATCCCCGACCACCTCCACGAGGATCTTCTGTCGAACGCGGTCTCCGATGGAGCCCATGATCCATTCCGCCGGCTCAGCGCCCGCGAACGCGAGGTCGCCACCACCGCCGTCCGCTACCAGAGCATCGCCGAGATCGCGGCTGCACTCTTCGTGTCGACGAACACGATCAAGACGCAGCTCCGCAGCATCTACCGAAAGGTCGGCATCAACTCTCTCGAGGAACTCCGTACGGTCACCGTCTCGGGGCGCGCTACGGCATGATCGGCGCCACAGCCCCGCTGAGCGGCCCCGGGTAGACTGGACACCTGCCCCTCTCCCCGACACGAGGAGATCCGCGTGATCCTGGTCCTGCTGCTGTTCGCAGGGCTTGCAGCGCTCACTCCGTTGTTGACGAGGATGCTCTCGACCCGGGTGTTCTACGTCATCGCAGCCCTCCCGGCGGCCGCGTTCGTGTTCACGCTCACGCAGACCGACACGGTGCTGCACGGCGGGGCGGCGACCGAGACGGTGGAGTGGATTCCGCAACTCGGCATCGCCCTGTCGTTCCGGGTCGACACGCTCGCCTGGCTGCTCGCGCTCGTGGTGACCGGCGTCGGCGCCCTCGTGCTCATCTACTGCGCGCGGTACTTCTCGCCCCGGGAACCGGCGCTCGGCCGCTTCGCCGCCCTGCTGCTCGCGTTCGCCGGCACGATGTACGGGCTCGTCACCGCCGACGACATCTACATCATGTTCATGTTCTGGGAGATCACGAGCGTGCTCTCCTATCTGCTCATCGGCCACTACACGGAGCGCAAGGAGAGCCGTGGCGCCGCCCTGCAGGCGCTGCTCGTGACCACCTTCGGCGGCCTTGCGATGCTCGTCGGCGTGGTGCTGCTGACCGTGGATGCGGGCACCAGCTCGATCGCACGGCTGGTCAGCGACCCTCCGCCCGGCGGCCCGCTCGTCACGACCGCGATCGTGCTCATCCTGGTGGGCGCGCTCTCGAAGTCGGCTCTCGTGCCGTTCCACTTCTGGCTACCCGCCGCCATGGCCGCGCCCACGCCGGTGAGCGCCTACCTGCACGCCGCCGCGATGGTGAAGGCCGGCATCTACCTCATCGCCCGCCTCGCACCGGGCTTCGCCGACACCCCGGGCTGGACTCCGCTGCTCGTGAGCCTCGGCGTCTGGACCATGCTGCTCGGAGCTTGGCGCTCCCTGCGCCAGAACGACCTGAAACTGCTGCTCGCCTACGGCACGGTGAGCCAACTCGGCTTTCTGACGGTCGTCGTCGGCTTCGGCACCCGAGACGCCGCCCTCGCGGGGGCCGCCCTCCTCCTGGCCCACGCCCTCTTCAAGGCCACCCTCTTCTTAGTGGTCGGCATAGTCGACCACGACGAGGGCACCCGTGACCTCCGTGAGATCTCCGGCCTCGGCCGCAGAAGACCGTTGCTGCCAGCACTAGCCCTCATCGCCGTAGCCAGCATGGCCGGCATCCCCCCTCTCCTCGGCTTCGTGGCCAAGGAGGCCGTCCTCACCGCCTTCCTCGACGCCGACACCCCGTGGGGCTGGGTGGCCCTCATCGGCGTCACTCTCGGTTCGATCCTCACAGTCGCCTACTCCGCCCGCTTCTTCTGGGGCGCCTTCGCCACCAAGCCGGCTCCGGCGTCAGGTTCTGGGGGCTCCGGTGTGGCGGGCGTTCACGGGCAGAGCCCCCAGAACCTGACGCCGGAGCCCCCCGCGACGCACAGCGAGCCCACGCACAAGCCCGACAAAGCGATCCTCACCGCCCCGATCATCCTCACCATCGCCACGATCGCCGGCGGCCTGGCAGCCACCCCCATCGGCCACGCCCTCGAGACCTACGCCGACACCGTCCCCGGCGGCGGCGACTACCACCTCGCCCTCTGGCACGGCTTCGAACCCGCGCTGGGCATCTCGGCCCTCATCGTCGCGGCCGGTCTCGGCCTCTTCGCCGTGCGCAAGCGGTTCGCGCGTCTGCAGAAGAAGGTGCCGCCCCTCATCGACGCCTCCCGCACCTACTGGTCGATGGTGCGCGGCGTCGACCAGCTCGCAGCCCGGGTGACGCTGACGGCCCAGAAGGGGGGTCTGCCGCAGTACATCGGCACGATCCTGCTCGTCTTCGTGCTCTGTCTGGGCGCGGCGACGGCCCTGAACCGCACCTGGCCCACCGAGTTCGTGGCCTGGGACTATCCGGCACAGGTGTTCGTGGCCGCCGCGATGGCGGTCGCGGCGGTGATGGCGGCGCGCGCGACGCACCGGCTCGCCGCCGTGCTGCTGGTGGGCGCGACCGGCTTCGGCCTCGTCGTGCTCTTCGCCTTCCACGGGGCTCCGGATCTCGCCCTCACGCAGGCCCTCGTCGAGAGCGTCACCATCGTCGTCTTCGTGCTGGTGCTGCGCCGTCTGCCGGTGAAGATCGCGCAGCACAACACCCCGGTGCGCAAAGGCTGGCGCATCCTCATCGGCACACTCGTGGGTGTGACGATGGGGCTCGTGGGCCTGATCGCTCTCGGCGCCCGCCAGGCGCCCGGGCTCGGCGAGGAGCTCGCGCGGCTCGCGGTCGAGGTGGGGCACGGCAAGAACGTGGTGAACGTGATGCTCGTCGACATCCGCGCCTGGGACACGATGAACGAACTCTCGGTGCTCGTCGTGGTGGCCACCGGCGTCGCGAGCCTCATCTTCGTGACCGGCCGCAACTTCACGGTGCCGCGCCTGCGTGAGTCGCGGAAGCGCCGCAGCGGCGGGGAGCGCACCCGCTTGGTCGACGATCCGCACACCGCCGCCTCGGCCGACGACCCGGATTCGCGCCAGCACTCGTGGCTGCTCGGCGGCAAGACGCTCTCGCCCGAGAACCGCTCCCTCATCCTCGAGGTGCTGGTGCGGCTCATCTTCCACCCCGCGATCGTGGTGTCGGTCTTCCTGCTCTTCGCAGGACACAACGCTCCCGGCGGCGGCTTCGCGGCGGGCATCCTGGCCGGGCTCGCGCTGATCGCCCGCTACCTCGCGGGCGGGCGCTACGAGATCGGCGAGACCCTGCCGATCGGGCCCGGCGTCATCCTCGGCGCCGGCATGCTGCTCGCCACGGGCACCGCGGTGGGGTCGCTCTTCTTCGGCGGCGAGATCCTGCAGTCGGCGTATTTCGAGGCCGACGTGCCGATCCTCGGCCACCTCTCCTTCGGCACCTCCACCATCTTCGACATCGGCGTCTACCTCGTGGTGATCGGTGTGGTGCTCGACATCCTGCGCGCCCTGGGCGGCGAGGTCGACCGGCAGCAGGCCGAGGACGACGTGGATGCCGCGCCCGACGACCACTCGGTGGTGGCCGACGAGGCCGAGACCCGCGGCCGGGTGGCCGGGCGCGACACGAGCGGTCCCGCCGACCGCCGCGCGGCCGGAGCCTCGACCGGCACGAGCGGGGGCGGTGCCGCATGAGCGCCTCATTGACCCTCGTGGTGTTGATGGCCGTGCTGTACGGCGCCGGCGTCTACGTGATGCTCGAACGCAGTCTCACGCGCATCCTCATCGGCTTCCTGCTCGTCGGCAACGCCACGAACCTCCTGATCTTCCTGATGTCGGGCCGATCCGGCGAAGCGCCCATCATCGACGGCACCACGCAGCCCGCCGACATCGTCGACCCGGTGCCGCAGGTGCTGATGCTCACGGCGATCGTCATCAACTTCGGCGTCACCGCGTTCATCCTGGCGCTCATCTACCGCTCCTGGTGGCTCTCGAACCTCGGCGACGAGGGTGACGACGTCACGAGCGACGAAGAGGAGATGGATGCCGCCGAGGCCGATGAGGCCCTCGTGTTCCACACCAACCTCGAGGGCGACGACGACGCGGTGCGCGCCGTGCTCGGCGAGGGCGCCGACGACGACCCCGACCCGGAGCCCAGCGAGCAGGATCGGGACGTGATGCGATGAACGCTCTCGTTCCGCTGCTCGTCATCATCCCGCTCGTCGGAGCGGCGATCACGCTGATCCTCGGCCGCTACCGGCGCGTGCAGATCGCGATCAGCGTCACGGCGCTGGTGGCCGTGACGGCGACCGCCGCCGTCCTGCTCGCCGACGTCGACCGCACCGGGGTGCCCGCCGTGGTGGAGGTCGGCGCCTGGCCGCCGCCCTTCGGCATCGTGCTCGTGGTCGACCGGCTGGCGGCCATCATGGTGGTGGTGTCAGCGCTGATGCTGCTCGGCGTGCTCGTGTTCGCGGTGGGTCAGGGCATCGCCGACCGGGATCGCGACACCCCGGTCTCGATCTTCCACCCCACCTACCTGATCCTGGCCGGCGGGCTGTTCGACGCCTTCATCGCGGGCGACCTGTTCAACATGTACGTCGGATTCGAGATGCTGCTCGCGGCCAGCTACGTGCTGCTGACGCTCGGCGGAACCGGGTCGCGCATCCGGGCCGGCGTCACCTACGTCGTCGTCAGTCTCGTGTCGTCACTGCTGTTCCTCGGCGCCATCGCGCTCATCTACGGCGCCACCGGAACGGTGACGATGGCGCTGCTGTCCGACCGCATCCGGGAACTGCCGCTCGACGTGCAGGTGATCCTGTGCGCGGCCCTGCTGATCGGATTCGCGGTGAAGGCGGCCGTGTTCCCGCTGTCGTTCTGGTTGCCGGATTCGTATCCGACGGCGCCCGCACCCGTCACCGCCGTGTTCGCCGGGTTGCTGACGAAAGTGGGTGTGTACGCCATCATCCGCACCGACAAGCTGCTGTTCTTCGACGTGCCCCTGACGGTGCCGCTGCTCATCATCGGCGGGCTGACGATGCTCGTCGGCATCCTCGGTGCGCTCGCGCAGGCCGACGTGAAGCGGCTGCTCTCGTTCACGCTGGTGAGCCACATCGGCTACATGATCTTCGGCGTCGCGATCGGCACCGAGCTCGCCACCGGGGCCACGATCTACTACATCGTGCATCACATCACGGTGCAGACGGCCTTGTTCCTCGTGGTGGGGTTGATCGAGCGGGTGGGGCGGTCGACATCGATCACGCGGCTCGGCGGGTTGCTGAAGAAGGCGCCGTATGTCGCGATCCTCTTCTTCATCGGGGCGCTGAACCTCGGCGGCATCCCACCGTTCTCGGGGTTCCTCGGCAAGATCGGACTGTTCGAGGCGGGTGCGGCCTCACCCTCGCCGCTCGTGTACGTGCTGATCGGTGCCGGCGTCATCACGTCGTTGCTCACGCTCTACGCGCTGATGCGGGTGTGGAACATGGCGTTCTGGCGGCCGAAGGAAGACGTGGAGGGCTACGAGTCGCCGCTCATCGAATCGCTGCAGGAGAGCCCCGAGTCGACCGACGGCACGGCGATCGGCGTCGCGACCGCGGTGGGCACCTCGAAGCTCATGGTGGGGGCGACCACGGGTCTCATCGCGTTGACCCTCTGCCTCACGGTGTTCGCGGGGCCGCTGTTCGACCTGGCGCAGCGGGCAGCGGGCAACGTCGCGACGCCCGAGACCTACGTCGACTCCGTGTTCCCCGGCGGCGTGCCGGACAGCCTGTCGGGAGGTGATGCGCGATGAAGGCTCGGATCGCAAGCGGGCTGGTGCCCTTCCTCGGCCTCGTGCTGCTCTGGATGCTGATCTGGGGAGAATTCACCTGGCTGTCGCTGCTCACCGGTGTCGTGCTGAGCCTGCTCGTCTCGGTCGCGTTCTACCTGCCGGCCGTGGCGCTGAGCGGGCGGCTGAACATCCTGCGCGCCCTCGCGTTCGCCGGGCGACTGCTCGTCGACATCGTGCTGGCGTCGTTGCAGATCGCCTGGACGGCGGTGAACCCGAGGTACCGCCCGAGCAACGCCATCATCGCCGTGCCGTTGCGCACGCGCTCGGATCTGGTGATGACGTTCACGGCCGAGGCCGTGTCGCTGGTGCCCGGATCGATCGTGCTCGACGTCGACCGCGAGACCGCCACGCTCTACCTGCACGCGCTCAACGTGCGATCGGTCGACGACGTTCCGGCCCTGAAGCGCTCGGTGCTGGCGACGGAGCGTCGGCTGATCCTGGCCGCGGGCTCGGCCGACGACCTCGCGCGGTTGCGGGAGGCGGAGGCGGCGGGCGGTTCGGATGCGCCGGGCTCCGTGCGCCGGGAAGGGGGCGCCGCATGATCGTCGTCATCATCATCGCCGGGCTGCTGTTCGCGGCCGGCGCCGTCGGGGCGCTGTGGCGAATCATCCGCGGCCCCTCGGCGCTCGACCGCATCATCGCCTCGGATGTCCTGGTCGCCACCGCGATGTGTGCGATCGGCGCCGAGATGGCGATCAACCGCCACACCGACACCCTGCCCGTGCTGCTCGGACTCGCCCTGTTCGGCATCGTCGGCTCAGTGAGCGTCGCCCGCTTCCTGGCCTCGAGGGACGACACATGAACCCCATCGACCTCGGCTTCGACCTGCGCGACGTCATCACGGCGGTGCTCGTACTGCTCGCCGCCCTCATGTGCTTCGCGGCGGGAGTGGGCCTCATCCGCTTCCCCGACGTGCTGTCGCGGCTGCACGCGGCCACGAAGCCGCAGATCCTCGGCATCATGGCGATCGTGGCGGATGTCGCGGTCACGAACCCCTCGGTCGGCACGATCACCCTGGCGGTCGCGATCATCGTCTTCCAGAGCCTCACCGCGCCCGTCTCGGCCCACATGGTGGGCCGAGCGGCCTACCGCACGAATCACTTCCGCCGCGACATCCTCGTGCTCGACGAGCTCACCGCGCAGTCCTTCGAGCAGGCCCACGCGCCGCGTGAGATTCCACCGATCGATCAGGTGAAGGGCTAGAAGCACTTCGGCCGGGTGATGAAACTCACGTGCGGAATGCCCTGCACTTCGTCGAATTCGGAGATCGCGCCGGTCACGCCCGATGCGATGACGCCGCTGCCGTACCAGAGGTCACCGTTGGGACGAAGCCACACGTTGTAACCCACCGGGATGGAATCCGCGAGAACCGGGCTGAGCGCCCCGTATCCGCCGATCAGGTCCCAGTTCTGAGCCGCGCCGTTCTGCGTGAAGCTGACCCGCGGAACGCCGATCGACGGATCGAATTCGGCGGCCGCGTGGGTCACGCCCGACGCGATGACGCTGTTGCCGTACCAGAGGTCACCGTTGGGACGAAGCCACATGTTGTAGCCCACGAGGGTCGCGTCGGCGAGAACGGGGTTCACCGTTCCGTATCCGGCCACCGGGTCCCAGTTCTGAGCCACGCCGTTCTGCGTGAAGCTGACTCGCGGGATGCCGAGCGCTTGGTCGAATTCGGAGATCGCGCCGGTCACGCCCGATGCGATGACGCCGTTGCCGTACCAGAGGTCACCGTTGGGACGAAGCCACACGTTGTAACCCACCGGGATGGAATCCGCGAGAACCGGGCTGAGCGCCCCGTATCCGCCGATCAGGTCCCAGTTCTGAGCCGCGCCGTTCTGCGTGAAGCTGACCCGCGGAACGCCGATCGACGGATCGAATTCGGCGGCCGCGTGGGTCACGCCCGACGCGATGACGCTGTTGCCGTACCAGAGGTCACCGTTGGGACGAAGCCACATGTTGTAGCCCACGAGGGTCGCGTCGAGCAAGGCGGTGGTGAGACTGCCATACCCGATGACCGGATCCCAGTTGGTGACCTCTCCGGTCATCGTCACGACCACCGGGGCAGTCGCTGAAGCGCCGTTGCTCGCAGTCGCAATCAGGGTGAGGTCTCCACCGCCCGTTCCGACGGTGGTGATGGTCCCGGCAGGAATCGTGACGCGCCCGGATGCGTCAGTCGGCCCGAACGCGCGAGTGGCTTCCGTGCCTCCGTCGGCCCACGCCAGGCCCGCCGGAAGCGTCACGTTCACCGACTGTCCAGCCGGCGAGGCCGTGGGATCGCCGGTTGCCACCTCGACGGTGACGGGGCCGAGGTCATCGCAGCTGTCGACGGCATAAGGTCCGTTGATGAAGGTCAGTGTGGGGTTCGTCGCGGATGCCGCGGCGAGGGGGGTGGCGACGGCGAGCGCGATGACCGGGAGAGTCCAGGCGGCGCCGGAGAGCACCGTGCGCCGGTCTAAGCCGGGATTGGCGGGATGGACCGGTATTGCCCGGTCTTCGCCCAGGATCACGGGGCGGTCGTCTTTGTTGCGGTCGTCCGTCATTGCCAAGTACCGGCCTTCTGTGAGAGGAGTGGTCAGTGCGATGCTGGCGACAAGAGACGTGTCAGTGCCAGAGAACGGATGCAGTCTGGCCGAAATACGTCTCGAGGATGGCCGAAACCTGTTCGAAGGCGGAGTGATGATGAGCAGTGCGCGTTCAGGCCGCCCGTGGTTCTCGACGCCGGTGTTGATGACGTGTGCGGCGTTCGCTGCAGCGGGGGTGGTGGCGTATGTCCCGCTGTCAGCACCGGGCGGTGCGATCGCAGCTCTTGCGCCGCCGCTCTACGCGATCGTCGCCGGGGTGCAGAGCGTGATGGTCTTCACGGCGCGCCGGTTCACGGGGATCACCGGTACTGCCACGATCACGGGCCTGATCGGTGCCCTGATCGCCGCCGTATTCAGCCCGGTGGGGCCGATCTTGGTGCTTCTCTGGACACTCACGGGTGCGATCTTCGATCTGACGCTTCTGCTGTGGGAGAGGCGCTCGCCTGAACCCGCTCGCCCCCTGGGCCTGCACGACGAAGCACGCTTTCTCGTCGCGGCGGCCGCGGCGGCCGCCGCGCTGTTCGCCGTGTCGTTGCCGGTGTTCTCGCCACACCACCTCTCACCCGCGTGGCTCGGACTGACACTCGCCGGACGACTGATCGGAGAGCTCGGCGCTGTCGTCGTGGCCGGGCTCGTCGTGCGCGCCCTGGTTCGCGTCGGCATCCGACGGCCGGTCCACACGCGGCGCTGACGGCGAGGCGATCGCGCCCCGTACGTCTCGATTACGCTGGAGAGCGGGTGAACTAGTGGGGGGTTCTCGTTGTCGTTCGTGCCGGGGGCCGAGTTCGCCTTCTTGCCTCGCCTTCCCGCGTCGATCGTCTCCCGCCCTCGTCTGCTGCAGCGGTTGGCCGAGTACGACGGGCATCCACTTCTCATCGTGCGCGGGCCAGGCGGGAGTGGGAAGACGACACTTCTTGCGAGCTGGGCGCTGCAGCAACCGGGCCCCGGCGTGTGGGTGACGGTGGATGCGTCGAGCCGGAGTCGTGTGGCGTTCTGGCAGAGAGTGGTCGCCGCCATCGTCACGGCCGGGCTCCCACCCGACGGCGCACCGTTGCGCGAGACGGTGGTGACGTTCGAATCCACTCCGTCCCTTCGCACCATGCTGCTGCGAGGTTTCACCGCATTACCGGAGACGATCACGGTGGTGCTCGATGACTACGACGAGGTCACGGACACGGAGGTCCACGACGACATCCATTGGTTGTTGAGGTCGGGTGCGAAACTGCGGATCGCCATCGGGACCCGGGTCGCGGGTGCGCTCGAGGACCTCGAGCACGTGGCCCGGGTCGACACGGGGATCGTGCTCGCGCCCGAGCTTCCCCTCAGCCAGGAGGAGGTCGCGCAAGCCGCCGATGCCTTGGGGGTGGCGGATACAGCGGCCGTTCCCGAGATCCTCGCGGCGTTCGGCGGATGGGCGCTGCCCACGCGAGCCGCACTCCTGGAATTGGCGCTCGGCCGGGCTACGAGCGTGAACGACGCCGTTGCGCGCGTGGAGCGCTCGGGAGGGTTCGTGCTCGATCCCAGCGATGCGGACTACGAGGCGTTCCTCCTGCGGTGTTCGGTGGCACGGCGCCTGACCCAGGCGCTTGCGGTCGAACTCGGAGGAAGCGATGCCGAACGTCTTCTCGCGCGAGCGGAGCGCGACGGGCTGGGAACCTGGTCGACCCAGACGGAGCCGGAGTTCGTGCTGAACCCCTTCTTCCGGCAGCAACTGGAGGCTACCCTTGTCACCCGATTGCCTGACGAGGTGCCGGTTCTGCGCGCCACCTACGCACGCGATCGAGCCGACCACGGCGATCCGCTCGAAGCGACCCGGCAGTATGCGGCCATCGGAGATCTCGGGCAGATCGTGGTGCTGGTGCGCCGCTTCTTCAATGATCTCCTCCTCACCCATGTCGAGGAGTTCGTGAAGATCCTCCGCGCTGTCGATCAGGCCGAGTTGAGCCGGCATCCGGAACTCCTCGTCATGATCATGCTGCGAACGTATGCCAAGCCTGGTGAGCCCCGCTTGAGCCTGCTGCACATGGCTTCGCTCGCGATCTCGGCGGCACGCGCACGTCTGGGCCGTGGCAAACCCGTCGACAGGATTTCGATCCTGCTCGCCATCCTCGGCGCTCAGCGGGCCGCCGGCCACTACGATCCGGCGCTCAAGACCGCGGCACAACTCGCCTCCACCCTTGCGGTGCTCGATCGCCCGAGTCAGGAGGCGCTGGCCGGGATGCTCCCCAGTGCGTGGGTGCAGCTAGCGACGACCTTCTTCTATGCCGGCGATCTCACACGGGCAGCTGAGCTGTTGCACGTCGCCGCGAGGGTCGCCGAAGAGCGCGACCGAGCCTGGAACACCGTGCACGCCGCGAGCATGCAGACTCTGGTGCTCGCTGTCGGTGGCGACATGACAGCGACCCGATCGGCGCTCGAGAAGGCGGAAGCGGTCCGGCGTCCGCAAGGTTGGCGAGGCACCTACAGCTCCGCTGGACACCATCTCGGCGCGTCGTATCTGGCGCTCGAACGGTTCGACACCGCGGCGGCTCGCCGGGAACTCGCCGAGCTCGCGCGCCACGAGCTCACCATCGAGCACTGGGCGCTGATCGCCAACCTCCGCGCCATCGCCGCCCTCGTCGCCGGCACCCCGAACCTCGGCCTGACCACCTTGGACCGCGACCTTGCTGCTCATGCGGGCCGCCCGCCGACCAGTCGCGCCGTGTCGGCCATGCTCGCCGCCACGCGCACGGATCTCCTGATCGCCGACCATCAACTCCGCCGCGCTGCCGGTGCAGCGAGCCGGGAACGGCCCTACCCAAGTACCCACCTTGCCCGCGCCAGGCTGGAACTGTTCACCGGTGGGTTTCATCGTGCGGCCGGAACGGCCGCACGTGTCGCCTGGTCGGAGAATCCGCACCCGCGGGCAAAGGCCGAAGCGATGCTCATCGTCGCCTCGGCCTCACATCGCTTGGGGAACACTGCAGATGCTGTGGAGGCGCTCGAGCGCGCCCTCGAACTCCTCGACGCATTCGAGCTCCGCCGCCCCCTCATCGGCATACCGCGATCCGACCTCGAGGCGTTGCTGGAACGGCTCGGCATCAACAGGAGCGGATTCCTCTCCGGAGTGCCAGACGTGTTCCCCGAACCGACCGATGATTGGACACTGACCCGCGCACAGATCCGGGTGCTGAAGGCCCTCGAACACACGGGACGCATCGATGAACTCGCGGCGACCCTGCACGTCTCCACCAACACGGTGAAATCGCACCTGACGAACATCTACCGCAAACTCGGCGTGCGCTCCCGACCCGAAGCGCTCGCAACAGCACGCATCCACGGTATTCTGCGCGACGATTCCGAACGGTGACAGAGGGTGATTTCCGGTGCGATAAAACGAGGGTCGTGAATCGATTCAGGCGCTCCCGAGGACACGCTTCCCTCGTGCCTTCCTTCGTTCAGCCGCATCGCGACGGCAGCCCGCTTCCCTCACGCCGGTCGACGACGCCGGACGGCGTCGTCGGCGCCCGCACCGCGGTCCGAGGTGTGGCGCGCCGGAACGCCGACGCGGTCGCTTGGTTCGCGGAGCGCGGCTACCAGGCGACTGCGCGCGACCTCCAGCTGTTCGCCGACGAGATCACCGCTCCGGAGTTCCGCATAGCCCGCACGTGGCGCACTTCGGGTCGCCTCGAATCACACCGGCCACGTGGCACGGCGCTGCTGCTCATCCAGATCGAAGGCACCACGCGGATTCGCTTCACTCGAACGAATGGAGCAGACGCCGCTCTGGAAGCGGGAGACCTGGCATACCTCCCGACCGGCAGCACTTTCACGCTGTCCAGCGACATACCGTCGGCGCAGATCGAGGTGGAGACGACCGGCATCGCTCTTCCTCCACTGGTGGCATCGTCGCTGAGTGAGGGCGCCGTGTTCCATGCGCCTCCGCCCAGCGCCCGAGCCGTGCTCGTCGAAGTGGTGAACACCGTCCTCAACTCGACCATGCACCCGAACGATCATGGGTTTCCCGCATTCCGTCTCGCGCTCCGCCACCACGTCGCGTCCCTGCTCCTCGATGCCACTCCCACCGCCGCCGATCCCGCCCGGTCGGGTCGCGAGGCGGTCTTGTACCGACTCGCCCGGGATGTGATCAGCCGCCGCGCCATCGACCCGGCGTTCTCCGTCACCGCGCTCGCGCTCGAGCTCCGGATCTCGGCGCCCTATCTGCGCCGCATCTTCGCTTCCCACGGCAGCACAGCGCGGGCCGAGATCCGTGCCGCTCGCGCCGCCATGGCGCGCAGTCACTTGCAATCCGCCAGTTCCCGTCACCCGCTCACGCTGACGGACGCAGCGCGCCTGGCGGGATTCCGGGACGTCACGACTATGCGTGCCGCGCTGCGAGACCACCCCGAGGCCTGACCGGAATGCCCAGTGCCGGGCAGGGCCCAGCAACACACCATCGCAGAGTCCCGTTCGGCGGCGAATCGCCGCAGATGCGATACAGAATCCACGGCTGGCCGCTCCAATGCTCACAGCGCTCGCCATCTCGCCTCCCGGCCTGTTTACGATGACGAGTGACGGTCGCGACCCCATCCCGCTCGTCACGCGCCCCGCGGACAGAGTCCCAACTCTGCACCCAGACCCGCGGGGCGCACCCCCTTCTCACCGCCCACCTCATCGATTGGACAACCGTGCTCGGCAACCTCAATGGGTGGCATCTCGTGATCATTCTCGCCGTGATCCTGCTCTTGTTCGGCGCCACCCGACTCCCCGCTTTGAGCAGGTCGCTAGGCCAATCGATGCGGATCTTCAAGGACGAGACACGAGCCGGAAGGGAGGCCGACGATGACCCGAACCGACAGCAGCCGAATGAGTCGTGAGCCGGTGAGCAAATGGTTCGTCGTCAAGTTCTCGACCATCGCCGTGACGGGGATCGCGGCCATCATGCTGACGATCATCGCCTTCGCACGCCAGCCCTGAACGACACCCGTGCGAGTGGAGCGTGGGGTCGCGAAACGGGACGGTGCTGCGGCCCAGTGGTTCGAAGGCCGGGGGCAATGGATCGCGCCGCAGCAGTCCGTCCAGGTCTTCGCGGATACTCTGAGTGCGTCTGGTTTCGAGGTCGCGCGCGTGTGGCACACGACGGCTCATCTCACGCACCGCGCAGATCGTCATGCTTCCGGCTTCGTGGCGATCATTCAACTCGACGGCGAGACGATGCTGACGACCGGTGCGCAGGCCGAACCGATCCGGCTCGAGCCGGGCACATGCACGCTGGTGGCTCTGTCCGACCATTTCGAATTGAGGTCCAGGGCACCCGCGGCCCGGATGGAGATCTCCTCTGATCGCATGCAGGCTTCGCCGGCCCTTTCGCGCAGTATTCGGGTCGTCGACGAATCCGGATACCGCGCCGCCCTCATCGCCACCGTGAACGCGGCGCTGTCCTCCGCCGTGAGCCCCCAGGATGCCGCGTTCGCCGACTTCCGTATCGCGATCGAGCATCTTCTGGCGGCGTCATTCCAAGAGCCGCCCCCTCCGGTGCGGCCGAGCCGTCAGGAGACTCTTGTCAACGAGGCTCTGGGGATGATCCGTCGCGAGGCTCGTGACCCGCGCTTGTCCGTCGGCGTTCTGGCGCGGCGCTTGAACGTGTCCGAGCGAACACTGCGACGCGCGCTTTCTCAGCGCGGGACCTCGGTGCGGGCAGAGATCGCGCGCGAGCGCGCCCGGTCAGCGCGAGACCTGCTCGCACGCGCCGCTCCCCAGTCGTCAGAGGATTTGAGATCGATCGCGAGCAGCACGGGATACACGAGTGTGCGCTGGATGCGGGAATCACTCCGCAGGCACGCCACCACCGGCACGGAACCCGGTCACGGATCGACCAACGTGGGTGCACGCATCGGCGAAGATCCGGCCGGCCGATAGCCCCGAGACTTCTCTCGTCGCCAGGATCGCGCCGCCTGTGCCACTTCACGTGACGCTCTCGGCGGTTCCGCCTCCAGCGCCGTGGTGACAACGAGACACGATGAACCGGGGGGCCGGGTAGACCGGCAGGTCAGTTCGCTCGATCTGTCGTCTCGCCATGTGAATCGAAATCGGTTCACTCACCAGGAGCGTGTAAAGCACGTCTCCCAGTACGAGGAAATCAAGGAAGCCGCCGCCGTTCTCCGCCACCGAGGCGATCTCTCGGGAGAGCGCATCACGATCCGCGACCGGGGACAGCACCCACTCCTCGTGGCACGCGACGAGGACGGTCATCTCCATCGTTCCCCTTTCGCCGGGTACCTGACCGTACCGACGAATGCGGCATCAGCCAACACCACTAACGGGGGTCTTGACCAATGCGCGCCGACCGGTGCCGCGCGGGTCAGCCCGCCGCGGTGCAGCGCGATTCGCTGTGGATCGTCGCCTTCACAGCCGTGTCGTCGGGCGCGAGCGTGAGCTCCACCGGCACGAGGTTCTTGCCGATCACGAGCGCTTCGCGACCGCCTTCGGTGCCGAAGGGCGAGGAGCTGACCTTCCATTCGCGCTGTTCGTATGCCGCGGTGATGGTGTCGATCGCGTCGCCGGGGCTCACGGAGGCGGGCAGCGTCTCGGTGCGGGTGACGACGTACTGCTGCCCGGCACCGCCGTCGGGACACGGGATGACGTCGGTCGCGTCATCCGCCGGCCCGACCGGGTCGCCCAGGAGGCCGGTGACGGTGTCGACCTCGGTCATGACCTCGGCGGTCACGCCCTCGAGCGTGGTGGGTGCGCTCGGCCGTGCGACGGCGACGCCGATCCAGACCGCGGCGACGACCGCCCCCACGACACCGACGGTGACCAGGGTCGCCGGCCGCAGCAGTCCGCCCCACCGCTCCCCCTTGGGAGGCAGGCGCGGCGGCTTCTTCGGGGCGAAGAGCCGCCAGGTGCGGCTGTCAGAAACGCTCATCTCCTCCAGGCTACCCGGGCTCCGCTGCGAGGCGGCGGCGCGTCCGCGCGCTTCGGCGGCCGATACGCGACGGTGGATGCCGTTGCGGCGTTCCGAACGTCTGACGCGGGCGATCGGCCTCCCGGCGGGGTGATTGGATGGGGTGGGGACGGCACGAAGAGGAGCAACATGAGCGCACAGGTGCAGTACAGCGAGTTCGGCGGACCGGAGGTGCTCTCGTACGTCGAGGTGCCGATGCCCTCGGCGCCTGCGGACGGCGTGGTGGTCGAGACGCGGGCCGTCGGAGTGAATCCGATCGACTCGAAGCTGCGGTCGGGAGCACGGGCGAGTTCGCCCCTCACCGCGCCGCGCGTGCCGGGGTCGGATGCGTCGGGCGTCGTGGTCGCCGTCGGCGCCGGCGTGACCGACTGGGTCACGGGCGACCAGGTGGTGCTGCGCGGGGCGCACGGCACCTACGCGACGCACGTCATCGCATCCGCGGCTCAGCTGGTGCGGAAGCCCGCCGGAGTCGGCTGGGACGAGGCGGCGGCCATCGGCGTGCCGGCCTCGACTGCCTACCAGGCTCTACGGACGCTCGGTGTGGAGGTGGGCTCGGTCGTGCTGATCCACGCGGGATCGGGCGCGGTCGGGCAGGCCGCCATCCAGTTCGCCCGCAACTGGGGCGCAACGGTCGTCGCCACCGGCGGCGAGCGCAACCAGGCACGGATGGGCGAGCTGGGTGCGATCCCAGTGGAGTACGGCCCCGGACTGCTGCAGAACATCCGCGCTGCCGCTCCCGGCCCGATCGACATCGTGCTCGACGCCGCGGGCACCGACGAGGCGCTCGAGGCCTCCTTCGCGCTGGTGGCCGACCGCTCGAAGATCGGCACCGTCGTGGTGGGCGCGCGCGCCGCGGAGCTGGGCATCCAGGCCTGGGCGGGCGGCAATCCGCTGCCGCTCACCGCCGAAGAGCAGGCCCTGCGCGCCGAAGCCTACGGAGTGACGCTCGAACTGATGGAGCTCGGCGACTTCGAGGTCGAGATCGGCGCCCGCTACCCGCTCTCGGCCGCCGCCGAGGCGCAGCGGGCGAGCATGTCGGGCGAGCACCGCGGCAAGATCATCCTCGACCCGAGCGCCTGACGCTGCATCTGTCGGCTCGGCGTTCCGCCCGACGGAGTCTCACGCCATCGACGGGCCGAGGCTTCATCGATTCCGTCTTTCGGCGGAATCTCCGTCGTTTCGGGCGGCGGTCAGGGCGCGACGCGCGTGCTCAGGGCTGCGAGACCACGAAGGAGGCGTCGGGATGCGGCCGTCGGCAGCGGATCAGCCAGGCGCCCGGCGCAAGGAGCGCGGGGTCGAGCGGCAACGACGCCTCAGTCGCAGGCCGCGCATCGACCACGCCGTGAGCGCTCTGCCACTGCGCGAGCAATTCGGGGCCCGTCGCCACCGTGACGTCGCGAGACGAGCGGTCGCCGAGCAGCTGCGCCGCAACGTCCCGCAGGGCGGGATCCGCCGCCGCGAGAGTGAGCTCCTGCACACCGATGGCCAGAAGCGCCCGCGCGACCACGACCGCATCGTCGTCATCACCCAGCAGCACCACGCGACCGCCGAGCACCAGCCTGCCCTGGGCCCGGAGCACCGAACGGAACGCCACGAGCTCCTTCGCCACCGTCTGCACGCGCGTGTCGTCGGCTGCCTCAGCGCTCGGTGTCATCGGTGTTCCCGTTCGTCGACGACCATGATGTTCACGGCCTCTCGCTGCATTTTTGGCGAATCCCGCCTCCCCTGTCAATCCGGACACCGCGGATTCCCAGACGGCCTCGTCGCGAGCACACTCGTCGAATCGCCAAATTCTGTCGGAATGACGGTCGACGTTGCGGCGTGTCTTGGCGATTCGGTGCGGCCGCTCACCCGAGGAGGGCACGCAGGTCTCGCAGGAGCGCGGCAGACGCGACGAGGTCGGCCTGCGTCACCCGGATCACGGTCCATCCGAGCGCGTGCAGGCGCTGCACCCGGGTGATGTCCTTCCGCCACTGAGCCTTGTCGGTGCGGTGGTGGTCGCCCTCGTACTCGATCGCGACGCGGCGTTCGGGGTAGGCGAGGTCGACCCGCGCGACGAACAACCCGTGGGAGTCGAATATCTCGAGCTGCGTCTGCGGGCGTGGGAGCCCGGCCTCGATGAGGAGCACGCGAAGGAGCGACTCCCGCGGCGATTCGGCGAGGTCGTCCAGCAGTCCGAGCGCGCTGCGCAGGGATCGGATTCCCCGTCGGGACGTTCGCGTGGCAAGGGCCCGAGCCAGTTCCTCCCGACTGGCGAGCGGCAGGTCACGATGGATGATGTGGTCGCCGGTCGCGACCAGTTCAGCAGTCGTCATCTGGTCGGCGAGGTCGAGCCACGTGCGCACCACCGTTGTGACGGGAATCCCGGCGAGACGGGTGACCTCGTCGGGACCGAGCGGGCGCTCGTGCCCCACGACGCCGCGCATCCGGATCGCTCGATGCGGGGGCGGGACGAGGGTGTGGATGGCTTCGCCGCGCAGCCGCGAGGGAAGCGGCAACCGGTGAAGTTCCGCCGCGCTGGCATGGCTGATCGCCGCGCCGGGGGGAAGGCGCGGCACCAGGGCGCGGCATCGGCCCACGAAGTCGAGCGGGGCATCGCCGGCGACGACGCGGATGCCGGGGAACGGCGCACTGAGGTCCCGCGCCCGAAGCCGCCGCTCCCGCACACCGTTGGCGCGCGCCTCGGCGACGGTGAACGCCCTCTCGGGAAACACCTGCGGGCGTGGCGATCGCGGACTCATCCGCACACGATGCCGCATCCCGCGCATCCGTGCGTCGCGTTCTCCACAGGTCGACGCCGAATCGCCAATTTCTGCCGGAATGGCGGGGAACGTTGCGGCGTGTTTTGGCGAATCGACGAGGCGCGCGGGCGCGCGCGGTCAGAAGTCGGTGTGACCGAGCTCCGGGGCCGGCACGAAGGAGGCCGCGGTGGCCGCGGAGTGCAGCTCGAGGATCACGATCTCGTTGCCCGACTCGCGGAGCACCGGCGCCGGAACGTAGAGGGTGTGCTGCGGACCCCGCGACCAGTAGCGGCCGAGGCAGAACCCGTTCACCCACACCACGCCCTTGCCCCACGAGCGGGTGTCGAGGAAGAGATCGGCCGACTGACCCGCCCGCACCGGCGGGAGATCGAAGCGACCCAGAGCGAAAGCCGGACCGGAGACGACGGATGCCTCGCCCGGCGCCACGGAGGACAGTGCCGTGATCACACCGGAGAAGCCCTGCGAGGCATCCGCCCCCTCGGTCGGGTCGAGTTCGAGCGGCAGAACGAGCCAGCGCAGCAGGGGTTCGCCGTTGATGCGCGCACTGCCGATGAGCCCCTTCGGCTCCCCGATGCGCGGGCCGTAGTCGACCCGCCCCTGGTCTTCGACCAGGATCTCGAGCACACCCCGCGCATCCATCGGCAGGGCGATCGACCGGTCGTGGTGGTCGCGGGCGAACACACCGATCGGCGTGCCGTCGAGAAAGACCTGGGCGCGGTCGCGCACCTCGTCGATCTCGAGCACGGCGGGACCGACGATGTCGATCTCGGCGCGGTAGAGCGCGAACCCGGTGTAACGGCCGAGCGAGTCCATCGAGGGGAGCTCCTCACGCGGCGTCCACGAACCGAGGCGGTCGACCACCGAGGACAGGGCCACCGAGCGGGCGAGCGGCACGTCGAGCGTGCGCGCCGGGCCGGCCGCCTCGGGAGCGGGACCGGAGACCGAACCGTACTTCGCCAGCACCTCGCGGAAGGCGTGGTATTTCTCGGTCGGGTTGCCCGCCTCGTCCAGCGGAGCGTCATAGTCGTAGGAGGTGACGATCGGCTGGTACACGCCCTTGTCGTTCGCCCCGTTGGTGAACCCGAAGTTGGTGCCGCCGTGGAACATGTAGATGTTCACCGACGCGCCGGCCGCGAGCAGGTCGTCGAGGTCCTCAGCCGACTGGGCGACCGACGTGGTGTGGTGATGGGCACCCCAGTGGTCGAACCAGCCGTCCCAGAATTCGGAGCACATCAGCGGTCCGGTCGGCTGGTGCTCGCGCAGCGTCGCGAGCCGCTCCACCGAACGCGAACCGAACGAGGCCGTCTTGTGCAGGCTAGGCAGGCTGCCGTCTTCGAGCATCTGCGCCGTGGGCTGGTCGACCGTCGTGAACGGCACCGTGAGCCCGATCCGCCGGTTCATCTCCACCAGCTTCTGCAGGTACACGGGGTCGGAGCCGTAGGCCCCGTACTCGTTCTCGATCTGCACCAGGATGATCGGGCCACCCTGGTCGATCTGCCGCGGCACGAGCACCGGGGCCAGCTGCTCGAGATACTGCGACACGGCCGCGAGGTACTGGGGCTCGTCGCGACGCACGCCCACCGTGCCCGACTCGAAGAGCCAGGCCGGCAGCCCGCCGTTGTCCCACTCGGCACAGATGTAGGGGCCGGGGCGCACGATCGCGTGCATGCCCTCGGCCGCCACGTCGTCGAGGAAGCGGCCCAGGTCGAGCCCACCGCTGAGGTCGAACTCGCCCTCGCGCGGCGCGTGCGCGTTCCAGGCCACGTAGGTCTCGATCGTGTTGAGGCCCATCTGGCGGGCCTTGCGGATGCGGTCGCGCCAGAGATCCGGATGCACCCGGAAGTAGTGCAGGGCACCCGAGAGGATGCGGAACGGTTCGCCGTCGAGCAGGAAGTGCTCGTCGCCGATGCGGAAGTCAGACATGGGCGTCCTCGGTTTCGGGGGCGGAAGTGAGTTCGACGGCCGACCAGGAGAGGGCCGGCACGGTGAGGTGGAGAACGGATGCGCCGTCGGCGTCGGCAGGCACGAGACGTGCCGCCTCACCCAGGTCGGTGAAGCCGACCGGCTGCGCCTCGGCGTCGTTGATGGTGTGGCGGTCGCCGCCGGGAGGGGTGGTGAGCGTCTCCGCGCGCACGAGGCGCACGCCCGTGGCCGCGATCGAGATCTCGATCGACGCGTCCTCGGTGAGGGAGCGGTTCGTCACGAAGAGCGCGATCGTGCCGTCGTCGCCCACCGTCGACACGGCGTCGACGAGCGGAACCGAGCCGTAGCGAGCGGTGTCGTACAGCGGCACCGCGGCATCCGGATGCGCGGCCGGGTCGATCACGCGCCCCGCCGCCAGCTGCGCGGTGCGCTGGAACGGGAAGAAGGTGCTCTGCCGCCAGGCCGGCCCGTTCGGCTCGCTGCGGATGGGGGCGATGACGTTCACGAGCTGTGCGAGGTTGGCCATGGAGACGCGGTCGGCGTGGCGCAGCAGCGAGACCAGCAGAGAGCCGACCACCACCGCATCCGTCACCGAGTAGGCGTCTTCGATCAGGCGCGGGGCCTCGGGCCACTCGCCCGTCATGACGCGCGGCTTGTCGATCTCGTTCCAGCGGCGCTGGTACCAGACGTTCCATTCGTCGACCGAGATGCCGACCGGATGCTCGGACCCCGGCCCCGCACCCGCCTCGTCGATGATCGCGGCGACGGTCTCGAGGTAGCGGTCGAGACCGGTTCCGGAGGCGAGGAAGCTCCCGGCGTCGCCGTCGGACTCCTCGTAGTAGGCGTGCACCGAGATGTGGTCGACGAGCCCGGCGGTGTGGCGCAGCACGGTGCGCTCCCACTCGCCGAAGGTCGGCATCTCGGCGTTCGACGAGCCCGCGGCCACGAGCTCGACCGTGGGGTCGATGAACTTCATCAGCCGCGCGCTCTCGGCGGCGAGGCGGCCGTACTCCTCGGCCGTCTTGTGGCCGATCTGCCACGGCCCGTCGACCTCGTTGCCGAGGCACCAGAGCCGGATGCCGAAGGGTTCGTCGGCGCCGTTGCGGCGGCGGCGCTCGGAGAGCTCGGTGCCGCCCGGGTGATTGGCGTACTCCAGCACGTCGGCCGCCTCGGCGATGCCGCGCGTGCCGAGGTTCACCGCGTACATCAGCTCGAGACCGGCCTGATCGGCCCACTCGGCGAACTCGTGCAGGCCCACCTGGTTGGTCTCGACACTGTGCCAGGCGGCGTCGAGCCGCACGGGTCGCTCGTCGCGGGGGCCGACGCCGTCTTCCCAGCGGTAGCCGGAGACGAAGTTGCCGCCCGGGTACCGCACCGTGGTGGCGCCGAGCTCCTGCACCAGCGCGAGCACGTCGCTCCGGAACCCGGAGTCGTCGGCGGAGGGGTGACCGGGCTCGTAGATGCCCTCGTGGACGCTCCGGCCCATGTGCTCGACGAAGGTGCCGAAGATCCGTCGCGGAACGCGGGCGAACGCGGAGCCGGGGTCGATCACGAGTCGGGCGGAGTACATCCTGAAGCCTTTCGGAGTGGATGAGGCGCGGCGGCCAGGGAACGACCGCCGCGCCTCGGGTGGTGCTACTTGACGGTGAAGCCCTGCTGGTTGCCGTACTCGACCAGCTGGTCCTGCCAGCTCTGCAGGCCCTCGTTCAGGTCACTGCTGTTCTTGTAGGCCTGACCGACGGTGTCGCCGAAGATGCTGTTGGCGTACACCTGGTAGGGCAGGTAGTGCCATCCGCTCGGCACGTTCTTCGACGCGTCGACGAGGGTCTCGTTGATCGCCTGTCCACCGAAGTACTCGGGGGTCTGGGCGAGGAAGTCGGGAGACTCGAGGTCGGCCGTGGTGGAGGGGAATCCGCCCGACGCGAGGAAGACCTTGATCGACTCGGGGTCGTTGTTCAGCCACTTGAGGAAGCCCGCCGCGAGGGCCTGGTTCTTCGACTGCTTCAGCACGACCTGACCGCCGCCGCCGTTCTCGGCGGTCACCGGGGTGCCGTCGTAGGTGGGCATGGGGGCCACACGCCAGTCACCGGATGCCTGGGGCACCGACGACTCGAGCACGCCCGGCATCCACGCACCGGTCAGCAGGGTGGCGATGGTGCCGTCGCCGAGCGCCTTGTACCACTCGTCGCTCCAGCCGGGAACGGTGGAGACGAGCTTGCCCTCGACCAGCTGGTTCCACTCGTCGGCCCACTTCTTGGAGCCGTCGTCCTGGAGGTTGATCGAGACATCCGTGCCCGACGCGCTGAACGGCTGGCCGCCGGCCTGCCAGATCATGCTCGTGGTGAAGCCGGCGTCGCCGGTGTCGTTGGTGATGTAGGCGTTCGGGTCGGCCGCGTGCAGCTTCTGGGCGGCGGCGATGTACTCGTCGTACGTCGTCGGCACCTCGATGCCGTACTTGTCGAAGACCGTCTTGTTGTAGAACATCGCCATGGGGCCCGAGTCCTGCGGCAGTCCGTAGATCTTGCCGTCGAAGGCCACCGAGCTCCAGGGGCCGGCGCTGTAGTCCTTCTCCAGGTCGCCGAAGCCGTAGGAGCTGAGGTCGACGAGCGAGTCGGAGAGCGCGAACTGCGGGATGGCGTAGTACTCGACCTGCGCGACATCCGGAGCGCCCGAACCCGCGGTGATGGCGTTCTGCAGCTTGGTGTACTCGTCGGTGTTGGTGCCGGCGTTGACGTACTTCACGTCGACGTTCGGGTAGGCCTTCTCGAACGCGGCGACCTGGGCCTCGGCGGAGGGGGTCCAGCTCCAGTAGGTGATGGTGCCGCCCTTTTCGAGCGCGGCCTCGATGTCGTCGGCGGAGCCGCCGCCTGACGAGGAGCCGCCGCCCGAGGCGCAGGCGGCGAGGCTGAGCCCCAGCGCCAGGGTCGATGCCGTGGCGAGTGCCACGCGGCGCAGAGTCGTTTTGCGCATCTGTGTTCCTTTCGTGCTGTCTACTTCGTTGTAAGGGGAATTGCGATTGCCGTCATTGCTTGACGCTTCCCGCGCTCAGGCCGGACTGCCAGAACCGCTGGAGGAAGAGGAAGGCGATCACGATCGGCACGATCGTGAGCAGGGCGCCGGTGATCACCAGGTTGTAGATCGGCTGCGCCGCGACGCCCGTGGATTGCGCGCTCCACTGGCTGAGCCCGACGGTGAGCGGGTACCAGGTGGGCTCGGAGAGCATGATCAGGGGGAGGAAGTAGTTGTTCCAGGTGGCCACGACGGCGAACAGCAGCACCGTCACGATGCCGGGGGCGAGCAGCCGCAGCGAGATCGTGAAGAAGGTGCGGAACTCACCGGCCCCGTCCATCCGGGCCGCTTCGAGGATCTCGGTGGGCACGGCGTCGGATGCGAAGGTCCAGACCAGGTAGAGGCCGAACGGGCTGATCAGGGAGGGCAGGATGACGGCCCACGGCGTGTTCGTGATGCCGAGCTGGCTGAACATGAGGAAGGTCGGCACCGCGAGGGCGGTTCCCGGGATGGCAACGGCGCCCAGCACCACGGCGAACACCGCGCGGCGGCCGGGGAAGTTGAACTTCGCCAGGCCGTAGCCCGCCAGCGTGGCGAGGAAGGTGGCGCCACCCGCGCCCACCACGACGTAGAGGAGGGTGTTGCCGAACCACTGCACGAAGATGCCGTTGCGGTAGGTGAGGGTGTCGGCGATGTTCTGGAACAGGTTGAAGTCGGGCCCGAACCAGAGGCCGAAGGTCGAGAACAGGTCGCCCTGGTCTTTGGTGGCGTTGACGATCAGCCAGACCAGCGGCACCACGGAGTAGATGACGAAGATCGCCATCACGATGGTGAGGGTGATCGACTTGCGCGTGCGGGTGTGCTTCGTGGGCTTGCGGTTCTGCACGAAGGCGGGCCGGCGGCCGGTGCTCTTTCGGGGCGTGGTGACGGCGCTCAACTCAGCGCACCTCCTGACGGGAACCGCGCAATTGCACGATGTAGGCGATGACCGCCGTGATGATGCCCATCACGATCGCGACGGTGGCGGAGTAGTTGAACTGCTGCCCGGCGAACGAGAGGTTGTAGGCGTACATGTTCGGCGTGAAGTAGCTCGAGATGACGTTGGGGGCCAGGGCTTTCAACAGGTTCGGCTCGTTGAAGAGCTGGAAGCTGCCGATGATGGAGAAGACCGTGGCGATGACGATCGCGCCGCGCAGCGCCGGCAGCTTGATGCCCGTGACGATGCGGAACTGGCCGGCGCCGTCGAGCTCGGCGGCCTCGTAGAGTTCCGTCGGCACGACCTTCAACGCCGCGTAGAAGATGAGCATGTTGTAGCCCATGAACTCCCAGGTGACGATGTTGCCGATCGACGCGAGGATCCAGTCGGAGGAGAAGGGCTGCAGCAGGTCGAAGCCGATCAGATCGTTGATCGAGCCCGCCAGGCCGAACTGGTTGCCGTAGATGAAGCCCCAGATGAGAGCGGCCACGACGCCGGGAACGGCGTAGGGCAGGAAGATCGCGATGCGGAAGAAGCTCGATCCGTGCAGCCGCGCGCTGTCGATGGCAAGGGCCACGAAGAGCGACAGGGCCAGCATGATCGGCACCTGGATGACGAGGAAGAGGGTGACGCGGAACAGCGACTCCCAGAACTTCGGGTCTTGGAAGAGCTGCCCGTAGTTGCCGAGACCCACGAAGCCGGTGCCGCCCACCAGCTGCTGACGGAACAGGCTCAGCACGATCGCGTAGACCACGGGGGCGACCAGAACGGCCAGGAAGACCACCATGAACGGGGCTACGAAGGCCCAACCGCGCCAGTCCCGACGCGCACGGCGGAAGGGGCGGGATCGTGTGACACTCACCGACGCCATTGTCCAAATCCTGTTCTGTGGAGAATTGTGTTGTGGCCATGTTTACGTCAACATGAACGGAGCGAGCATAACATGTTCACGTAACCATGCAAGTGGTTCCGGCGATTCATCCACAATCGACACATTCAGGGGTGCACAGGTGACCGACACCGTCCGAGCGGGCTCGAAGCGGCATCGCGGGCCGTCCATGGCCGACGTGGCACGCCACGCCGGCGTCTCGACCCAGACGGTGTCGCGGGTGTCGAACGGACTCTCGAACGTCGAGCCGGCGACGCGCGACCGCGTGCTGGCCTCGATGCGCGAGCTGGGCTACCGCCCCAATCGGGCAGCGCGAGCGCTGCGTTCGGGCCAGTACCGCACGATCGGCGTGATCATGTTCACCCTGTCGTCGTTCGGCAACATGCGAACACTCGAATCCATTTCCATCGCGGCCGCCCGGGCCGGGTATTCGATCACCCTCATCCCGGTCGAGGAACCCACCCAGGAGCACGTCACCAAGGCCTTCGCGCGGCTCGCCGAACAGGCCGTCGACGGGATCGTGATCGTGATCGAGGCGCACTTCGTGAGCCAGGCCGACGTCGAGTTGCCCGAAGGGCTGCCCGTGGTGGTCATCGACTCCAGCGAGCGCGACGACTACCCCGTGGTCGACACCGACCAGGCGATGGGCGCGCAGCTCGCCACCCAGCACCTGCTCGACCTCGGGCATGACACGGTGTGGCACGTGGCGGGGCCGTCCGACTCCTATTCGGCCACCCGACGCGAGGCATCCTGGCGCGCGACGCTGGAGCGGGCGGGGCGCGCGGTGCCCCCCGTGGTGCGCGGCGACTGGACCACCGCATCCGGCTATCGGGCGGGCATCGACCTGCTGCAGCGCGAGGGCGTGACCGCGGTGTTCGCCGGCAACGACCAGATGGCGCTCGGCATCCTGCGCGCCTTCCACGAAGCCGGGCGGCGGGTGCCCGACGAGGTGAGCGTGATCGGTTTCGACGACATGGCCGAGTCGGATTCGTTCTGGCCGCCACTCACCACGATCCACCAGCGCTTCGACGTGGTGGGGCAGACCGGGATCGAGGTGCTGGTGGCCGAGATCGAAGGGCAGCAGGCGCTGCCGGAGACGTTCATGGTGGAGACCCGGCTCGTGGTGCGCGAGAGCACCGGGCCCGCGCCGTCCGTTCGCCTGGCATGATCGAAGGGGCTTGACGGCCCGAACCCGCCACACCCGGCACACCTCGGAAGGACCACCGATGCCTGACGGCACCTACCCCGCCGCCCCCGCCCGCTACGACCGGATGCCGTACAACCGTTCCGGCCGAAGCGGCCTGCTCCTGCCCGCGCTCTCCCTCGGTCTCTGGCACAACTTCGGCGACTCGCGCAGCACCGAGACGCAGCGCGCCATCCTGCGCCGCGCCTTCGACCTCGGCATCACGCATTTCGACCTCGCGAACAACTACGGCCCGCCGCCCGGATCGGCCGAGACCAACTTCGGGCGCATCTTCGCCGAGGACTTCCGGGCCTACCGCGACGAGATCGTGGTGTCGTCGAAGGCCGGTTACCTGATGTGGCCCGGCCCCTACGGGGAGTGGGGCTCGCGCAAGAGCATGCTCGCCTCGCTCGACCAGTCGCTCGGACGGCTCGGCCTCGACTACGTCGACATCTTCTACTCGCACCGCTTCGACCCGTCGACGCCGCTCGAGGAGACGATGGGCGCGCTCGCGACCGCGGTGACCTCGGGCAAAGCGCTCTACGTCGGCGTCTCGAACTACTCGCCCGACGACACACGGCGGGCGGCCGCTCTGCTGGCGTCGCACGGCATCCCGCTCACCATCCACCAGCCTTCCTACTCGATGTTCAACCGCCACATCGAGGGCGGGCTGCTGCCCGTGCTCGACGAGGTCGGGGCCGGCAGCATCGTGTTCTCGCCCTTGCAGCAGGGCCTGCTCACCGACCGCTACCTCGACGGCACGGTGCCGGAGGGCTCGCGGGCCGCGACCTCGCACTTCCTGCCCTCGTCGCGGATCGACGAGACCTATCTCACGCGGGTCCGGGCGCTGAACGAGATCGCGGCCGGCCGCGGCCAGACGCTCGCGCAGCTCGCCCTCACCTGGGTGCTGCGGCACCCGCAGGTGACGTCGGCGCTGATCGGCGCGTCGAGCGTCGCCCAGCTCGAGCAGAACGTGGCGGCGCTGGATGCGGCGCCGCTGACGTCGTCGGAGATCGCGGCGATCGAGCCCTACGCGGTGGACGGCACGGCGCGCGGCTAGCTCGGCCGACTTCTCCAGGCGTCGCGGCCGCCCCGCCCGTATGGGGCGGAGTTCGGCGTCTCGTTTGGAGAAGTCCGGGCTAAGGCGCGATTTCCAGCCGGGCGATGCGGCCGTCGGGGGCCAGCTCGAAACGGTAGCGCAGGTCGACGACGCCGCCGGGGAAGTCGCCCTCGAGGTGGTGCAGGGCCACGAAGTGCGTCTCGTCCTGGCCCTCCAGAGTGCGGAAGTCGGTCGTGTACGTGTACTCGGAGGCGGTCGTCTGCCGCCACTCACGGATCTCGGGGCCGCGACGGCTCCGGCCCTCGTCGATGACGACGGCGTCGGGGGTGAACGTGGCCAGTGAAGCCTCGAGGTCGTCGCGCGCGACGGCGTCGAGATACACGGCCACCTGGAACGGGAATCGGATGCTCATGCCTTCACACTGGACGTTCCCCCACGGGGAAGGTCAAGAATAGGCACATGAATTCTCCGGCCCTGTCCATCGGCGAATTCTCGCGGATGACGCATCTGAGCGCCAAGGCCCTGCGGTTCTACCACCGCGAGGGCCTGCTCGAACCGTCGGGCATCGATCCGGCGAACGGGTATCGCGAGTACTCCCTCGAGCAGTTGCCGACCGCACAGGTGATCCGCCGGTTCCGGGCGCTCGACATGCCGGTCGACATCATCCGCGCGGTGCTCGCCGCCTCCGATCCGCGTGAGCGCAATGCGCTGATCGTCGCGCACCTCGGGCGGATGGAGGAGCAGTTGGCTTCGACGCGGGCGGCGGTGGAGTCGCTGCGCAGCCTGCTCGAACATCCGTCGACCGGCGGCGGCGTGGAGGTCGCCGGGGGCGCCGGCATCGCGGTCGAACGCCGCTCACTGCCGGCCACCGAGGTGCTGCGGATCGACGACGTGATCGACCTCGCCGACCTCGGCCGCTGGTACACGGATGCGTTCCACGAGCTCGATGCGGCCGTCGCGCGCTCGGGCCTCCCGGCCACCGGCCCGCGGGGCGGCCTCTGGTCGACCGAGCTCTTCCGCGACGAACGTGGCGCGGCGACGGTCTTCCGCCCGGTCGCGCTGCCGGGCACCGTCGCGTCCGACCGCACTCGCGCGGGCGGAGCGGGTCAGGGCGGTGCGGGTCAGGGCGGTGCGGGTCAGGGCGGTGCGGGCCGTGGGGGCGCGGCGGCAACTGCCGCGTGGGGCGGCGACGGGAGGGTGCGCGCCGGCACCCTGGCCGGGGGCGACTTCGCGGTGACGGTGCACTCCGGCGGCGACGCCGAGATCGACCGCAGTTACGGCGCGCTCGGCGCCTACGTCGCCCGCCACGAGCTCAGCATCGAGGCTCCGGTGCGCGAGAGCTATCTGGTCTCGGAGCTCGACGGCCCCGCCGATCCCGTCACGGAGATCGCCTGGCCCATCTTCCGCACCGCCGAGTAGCCCGCCCCGTTCGGCCCGAACCATCCATTCGCCAAAACACGCCGCTATCCCCGCGGGCAATACGGCGTGTCTTGGCGAATCACCGCCCGTCGGCAGCACGGGCACGAGCCGGAACGCCTCCTCACCCACCCGTCGTACCGGAACGGCACTGAAAGCCGCAGGCCGCGCTCGACGACCCAGGGTGAGCGCGAGGCCGCCCCGTCAGCGACCTCAACCGGAACGGCACCGAAAGCCGCAGGCCTTTCTCGACGACCCAAGGTGAGCGCGAGGCCGCCCCGTCAGCGACCTCAACCGGAACGGCACTGAAAGCCGCAGGCCTTTCTCGACGACCCAGGGTGAGCGCGAGGCCGCGTCAGCGACCTCACGCGAACATGTCGCCTCGCGCCGCAGCAGCGGCGGCGCGAGCAATGAGGGCCCGCCCAGCCGAAGGCCGGGCGAGCCCGGGAAGAACCCGAGACACCCAGCTCGCCACTTGAAACGTTTCGACGCTAAGATCGTCAGCGCCTGACACCAACCTGGGAGCGATGATGCTGGAACGCTGGAGCCGACTGCTGACGGAGTACATCCATCGGAGTGCGGAGGAGATGACGCGCGAGAGCGAGGGCATCCTCACACACCCGTACACGGTGCCCTCGAGCCCCGACTCCCCCTATTACTCGTCGTCGCTCTGGGATTGGGATTCCTGGACGATTAGCATCGCGCTCGGCCAGGTCGAGGCCGACACCGCGCAGCCCGGGCGTTTCGGCGCCTACGAAATGGGCAGCATCCTGAACTTCCTCGACCACACCGACGCCGACGGCGTCATGCCCATCCGGCTGAACCCCACCGACTCGCTCGAGCACGGCGACCCCGGCCGCGCGGGCGGGTTCTCGCAGAACATGCACAAGCCCGTGCTCGCGCAGCACGCCGCACTTCTCTCCCGCCGTCGCCGCGACGCCGAGTGGATGCGTCCGCACATGGCGACGGTCGACGCGTTCCTGAACCGCTACCTCGAGAGCCACGTGCATCCGGAGCTCGGGCTCGCCTACTGGCAGACCGACTTCGCGGTCGGCGTCGACAACGACCCGTCGGTCTTCTACCGCCCCGACCGCTCCACGGCCTCGATCTACCTCAACAGCCTGCTCTACCGCGAACTGCTCGCCGCCGGCTACCTCTGGGAGGAGCTCGGCGACCTCCCCACCGCGAACGTCTGGCGCGGCCGGGCCCAGGATCTCGCCGACGCCCTGCACACCCACGCCTGGGACGAGCGCGACGGCACCTTCTACAGCGTCGACATCGACCTCCGCCCGATCGATCCCGACGACTGGCTGCACCGCGGCGCTCCGCGGCACTGGTCGGGTCAACTCCTGCGCATCGACAACTGGTCGAGCTTCCTGCCGCTCTGGGCCGGCTTCGCCACGCAGCAGCAGGCCGAGCGGATGCGCGAGCGCTACCTCGACCCCCGCACCTTCAACGCCACCTACGGCGTGCGCACGCTCTCCCGCCTCGAGAAGCAGTACGACCTGCGCGCGTCGAACAACCCCTCGAACTGGCTGGGACCGGTCTGGGGCATCAGCAACTACCTCGTGTTCCGGGGCCTGGCGAAGTACGGCTTCGCCGACGACGCCCGCGAACTGGCCGAGAAGACGATCGCGCTGTTCGGCGCCGACCTCGAGACGAACGGATCGCTGCACGAGTACTACAACCCCGACAACGGCGAGCCGATCGTCACGCACAACTTCCAGAACTGGAACTTCTTGGCGCTGAACATGATCGCCCACCTCGAGGGCCGCCCCGCGATCAGCGAGTTCTGAGGTGCGCGACTCGTCCCGAATCGGGCCAAGACGGCAGATTCTGCCCGATTTGGGACGAGTCGGAGGGGAAGCTTGGGACGAGTGGGAGGCGGAGCGCGGGGTCAGGCGCGCGCTTCGCCGCTGAGGCGAGCGGATGCGGTGGCCATGTGCGCCGCCATGGCCGACGCCGCCGCATCCCCGTCGCCGGATTCGACGGCTCGCAGCACCTCCGCATGCTCGGCGATCGCCGCGGCCACCTGGTCGGCGTCATGCACGGCGCGGTCGTCGTAGACCTGCAGCAGTGTGCGCACGACGTGCAGCAGGTCGACCAGGATCAGGTTGGCCGCCGCGGTCGAGAGGGCGAGGTGGAAATCGCGGTCGGCGCGGGCGAACGCCTGGAGGTTCGCGGCCGAACCGCGCATGTGCTCGAGCGATGACGACAGGGCGGCGATGGCCGCGGCATCCGCTCGTCCGGCCGCGAGCCGGGCGACGTAGATCTCCAGCCCGGAGCGCAGGTCGAGCAGCTCGGCGGTGTTGCGCTCGCCGATCAGCAGCCCCCAGCGCAGCGTCTGCGGCAGCAGCTCGCTCGCCGCCCCGCGCAGATAGGTGCCCGATCCGGGCCGCACGTCGACGATGCCGAGGATCTCGAGCGCGGCGAGCGCCTCGCGCACCGCCGACCGGCCCACGCCCAGGGTCGCGGCCAGCTGGCGCTCCGGTGGCAGCCGGGTGCCGGGCTCGATGGAGCCGCTCGTGAACAGGTCGAGCAGGCGCCGGGCGACTTCTGACACCGGAGTGCTCGCCGGGAGCGCGCCGAGCGCGGCGGCGATGTCGGTGCTGCGATCGCCGGGATAGGAGGGCATGCGAACAACTTACCTTCCGCGGCATCCGATTCCACTTGCAATTGGTCAACCGGTTTGCCAAACTACTCGGCGGAAGGGCGAACGATGACCAGACTCTGGAACGAACCGGCGGATTTCGCCGACGAGATGATCGACGGTTTCGTGGCGGCCAACGGCCGGTACGTGCGCCGGGTCACGGGCGGCGTGGTGCGATCGACGGTCGTGCCCGAGGGTCAGGTGGCGGTCGTGGTGGGCGGCGGCTCGGGCCACTACCCCGCGTTCGGCGGACTGGTGGGCCAGGGACTCGCGCACGGCGCAGCGATGGGCAATCTGTTCGCCTCACCCTCGACTCAGCAGGTGCACTCGGTGGCCAGGGCGGCGGAGGCCGGGGGCGGCGTGTTCTTCAGCTACGGCAACTACGCCGGCGACGTGCTCAACTTCGATGCCGCACAGGATCGCCTGCTCGCCGAGGGCATCGCGGCCGCAACAGTGACGGTGACCGACGACGTGAAGTCGGCGCCGATCGGCGAGAAGCATCGCCGTCGCGGCATCGCCGGCGACCTCACCGTGTTCCGTGCCGCCGCGGCCGCCGCCGAGCGCGGCGCCGACCTCGAAGGAGTCACGGCGATCGCCCGCAAGGCCAACGAGCGCACCCGCTCCTTCGGCGTCGCGTTCACCGGGTGCACGCTCCCCGGCGCGGAGAAGCCGCTGTTCACCGTGCCGGAGGGACGGATGGCGGTGGGGCTCGGCATCCACGGCGAACCCGGCATCGACGAGGTCGCCATCCCGACCGCCGATGAACTGGCCGGGCTCCTCGTGTCGACGCTGCTCGATCCCGCCGAACTCCCCGAGGGCGTCGACTCGGCGCGCGGGGCCCGGGTGATCCCGATCCTCAACGGGCTGGGCTCGCTGAAGTACGAGGAGATGTTCGTCGTCTACCGCCGCGTCGCACAGCTGCTCGAGACAGCGGGCGTCGTGGTCGTCGACCCGCACGTGGGCGAGTTCTGCACCTCCTTCGACATGGCCGGCACCTCGCTGACGCTCTACTGGATCGACGACGAGCTCGAGGCACTGTGGGAGACCCCGGTCGACACCCCGGCCTACCGCCGCGGATCGGTCGTGGCCGCGGAACGCGTGACCGACGCGGTCAGCGCTGCCGATGCCACTGCCGACGCGGAGGCCGAGATCCCGGCCTCCGACGACGCTTCACGCACCGCCGCGGCCACGGTGCTCGCGGCGGTCGCCGCGATCGCAGCGGTGGTCGACGAGCACGTCGACGAGCTGGGCCGGATCGACGCGGTCGCCGGCGACGGCGATCACGGCATCGGCATGCAGCGCGGATCGCACGCGGCCCTCGCCGCCGCGACCGCCGCGCTCGAGGCGGGTGCCGGCGCCGGCACGACACTGACCCGGGCGGCCGACGCGTGGGCCGACAAGGCCGGCGGCACCTCCGGCGCGCTCTGGGGCGTCATCCTGCGCGCCGTCGCACGCGAACTCGGCGACACCGGAAGCCCGGCCGGCGCAGATGTCGCGGCCGGGGTCGCGGCGGGATCCGCGGGCGTCATGGCCTACGGCAAAGCCGAACCGGGCGACAAGACCCTGGTCGACGCGCTCGTGCCCTTCAGCGCCGCACTGACGCGAGGCATCGACTCCGGCTCCTCCCTCAGGAGCGCCTGGGCCGAGGCCGCGGAGGCCGCGACCGTCGCGGCGCGCGACACCGCCGACCTCCTGCCGCGCATGGGCCGCGCCCGCACCCACGGCGAGCACTCGATCGGCACTCCCGACCCGGGCGCGGTCTCGCTCGCCCTCATCGCCACCGTGCTCGGGAGCGTCCTAGCTGACCGCCCGTGAGCTCCCCGACCCGTCGGCGCTGCCGACGCCCCTGACTTCCGCCTCCCCGAAAGGACACCGACCATGACCGACCTCACCCCCCTGCGCCTGGTGATCGGCGCCGACGACGCCGGATTCGACTACAAGGAGATCCTGAAGAAGGATCTCCTGGCGAACCCCGGCGTCGCATCCGTCGTCGACGTGGGCGTGGATGCCGACGGCCACACCGCCTATCCGAAGGTCGCGATCGCCGCCGCCGAACTCGTCGCGAACGGCGAAGCCGACCGTGCGCTGCTGATCTGCGGCACCGGCCTCGGGGTCGCGATCTCGGCGAACAAGGTCGCAGGCATCCGTGCTGTCACGGCGCACGACTCCTTCTCGGTGGAGCGCGCCGTGCTCTCCAACGACGCCCAGGTGCTCACCATGGGCCAGCGGGTGGTGGGCATCGAGCTCGCCCGCCGCCTCGTGCGCGAATGGCTCGGCTACCGTTTCGACCCGACGTCGGCCTCGGCCGAGAAGGTCGCGGTGATCGGCCGGTACGAGACCACCGGCTCCTGCTGATGATCGCACCGGTCACCGTCGGCATCAGCCTCAAGACGTATTTCGGCAACGCCCGCGCCGCGGCCTGGTTCGCCGACGTCGCCGCGCGCCTGCCGGATGCGCCGGCTGCCGCCGACGGCACGGTGCGGCTCTTCGTCATCCCGACCTACCTGCAGGTGGCCGCCGCGGTGAAGGCCTTCCGGGGCACTCCCGTGCTGATCGGCGCCCAGGATGTCTCAGCTCATGCCCCCGGCGCGTTCACCGGCGAGGTGACGGCGGCCGAACTCGCCGAGATCGGCGTGCGAGTGGCCGAGATCGGGCACGCCGAACGCCGGCGCCTGTTCGGAGAGACGGATGCCGACACCGCTGCGAAGGCTTCCGCCGCGCTCACCCACGGCCTCGAGCCCGTGCTCTGCCTCGGGGAGAGCGAGCGACTGGCCCCGGCTGAGGCGGCCGCCACGGTGGTCGCGCAGCTGCACGCCGATCTCGCGGGCGCGCCCGCGGGACCTGTGATCGTGGCCTACGAGCCCGTCTGGGCCATCGGCGCCCCTGAACCGGCGCCCGCCGAGCACATCGTGGCCGTCAGCACCGCTCTGCGTGCAGCGCTCGACGCTCTCGACGAGCGCGCCGGCAGCGCGGTCATCTACGGCGGTTCCGCCGGGCCGGGCCTGCTCACCCGCCTCGGCGGCGCGGTCGACGGCCTGTTCCTCGGCCGCTTCGGCCACGACCCGGCGAACCTGATCGCCGTTCTCGACGAGGCGGCGGCCCTGGCGGCGGCACGGGCGGCCGACGTATCCACGGCACCCGGCGCATCCGGCCCATCCGCAAGGGGGCACAGCGCATGATCGGTCTCGGCACCTACGCCTTCTTCTGGCAGCACTCCGACCGGGTCGACGACCCGCTGACCCTGCGCGGCGCTCTCGAGGCCACGCGCGCCCTCGACGTCGAGCTGTTCCAGATCTGCGACTACGCGCCGCTCGACGCGATGTCCGACGCCGAAGTGTCCGAGGCGGCGGCGGCCGCCCGCGACTTCGGTGTGGGCATCCAGCTCGGCACCAAGGGCATCCCGCCCGCGCACCTCGCCCGCTATCTCGAGCTGGCCGAGGCGTTCGACGCCCGGCTGGTGCGCAGCATGCTCTACGGGCCCGGCTCGCGGCCGACCCTCGCCGAGGCCGAGGCCCAGCTGCGCGCCGCTCTGCCCGCATACGAGGCATCCGGAGTCACCTTGGCCCTGGAGACCTACGAGCAGGTGGCGACGACCGATCTCGTCGATCTCGTCGAGTCGATCGGCAGCGACCACCTCACCATCTGCCTCGACCCCGCGAACGTCGTGGCGCGCCTCGAGCTGCCCCGCGACTGCGTCGAGCGCACCGCCGCGCTCACCGGCAACGTGCACGCGAAGGACTTCGCATTCGCGCGCCAGCCGGGCTGGGTGGGCTTCACCTACAGCGGCGCCGCGATGGGCGAGGGCCTGCACGACTACGAGCACCTGCTCGAGACCGTCCGCCCGCGCGAGCGCGGCATCGATGAGATCGTCGAGCACTGGCTGCCCTGGCAGGGCGACCCCGAGACCACCATCCGCACCGAGCGCGCCTGGACCCAACAGAGCATCGACTATTTGAGGAGCATGTCATGAGCACGACCACCGAGACCTACAAGATCGCCGTCATCGGCGCCGGGGGAAAGATGGGCATGCGCGTGTCCAACAACCTCGTGAAGACCGACCACACCGTCTGGTACGTCGAGAACTCGCCGGCCGGTCAGGAGCGAACCCGCGAGGCCGGCCGCGAACTGACGGACGCCGCCACCGCGGTCGCCGACGCCGACATCGTGGTGCTCGCCGTGCCCGACCTCGCCCTCGGCCCGGTGACCGCCGACCTGGTGCCGCAGCTCAAGTCGGGCGCGATCGTGCTGACGCTCGACCCGGCCGCCGCGTACGCGGGCCTGCTCACCACGCGCGACGACGTCATCCAGGCCGTCGCGCACCCCTGCCACCCCTCGATCTTCCTGCAGCGGCAGAGCCCCGAGGAGTGGGCCGACACCTTCGGCGGCATCGCGGCGCCGCAGGATGCCATCGCCGCGGTCGAATCGGATGCTCCCGAGCACCAGGCGATCGTCGAAGCCACCGTGCGGGCGATCTACGCCCCCGTGATCGACGTGCACTGGGTCACCATCAAGCAACTCGCCCAGCTCGAGCCCACGCTCGTGGAGACCGTCGCGTGCATGATCGGCGCGCTGCTCAACGAGGCGCTGGAGGAGACCGTCAACACCATGGGCGTGCCCGCGGCCGCCGCCCGCAGCATCCTCTACGGCCACACCCAGGTGGCGCTGGCCAACGGGCTGCGCGGCGACAACCCGTTCAGCGACGCCTGCCTGATCGCCATGGACTACGGCCGCGAGAGCATCATCAAGGACGACTGGAAGAAGATCTTCCGCGACGACGAGCTCGACAAGAACCTCGCACGCATGCTGCACCTGCCCGCGATCACGCGCTGATCGCGGCTAGCCTCGCTCTGATGGAACAGACGGAGTGGGACGATCACGGCGTCGTGTGGCGCTCGGGGCCGTGGGCCCTCGAGGTGCGCGGCGACGAGGTCGCCGACCTCACGCACGGCGGGCGGCGGGTGCTGCGCAGCATCCGCGCCGTCGTGCGCGATCGCGACTGGAACACGGCCTCGTGGATCACCGGCCAGCCGGTGGCGGGCGAGCGGATGCTGCGCATCCCGTTGCGATCGACCGGCTACGGCAGCGACCTGCGCGGTGAGGTCGTGGTGGCGGCGACGCCCGACGGCCTCTCGGTGACCTTCGACGCTGTCTCACACGGCGCCTTCGCGACGAACCGCACCGGACTCGTGGTGCTGCACCCGCCGCAGACGAGTGGCGCGGCGTTGCGGGTGCGGCATCCGGACGGCACGCGGTCGTCGACGACCTTCCCGGTCGCGCTCAGCGCGCACCAGCCGGTGTTCGACATCGCCGGACTCCGCTGGAGCGACGACGGATCGGAGATCAGCGTCGACTTCAGCGGTGACGTCTTCGAGATGGAGGACCAGCGGAACTGGACGGATGCGTCGTTCAAGACGTACAGCCGGCCGCTCTCGCTGCCGTTCCCGTACGATCTCGCCGCCGGCGAGCGCGTGCGGCAGCGCATCGACGTGGAGGTGCGGCCAGTCGACGACGGCGCCGCCCCCGAACCCGCAGCGGACGCCCGCTCGACCCCCGCATCCGCCTCGGTCGCGCGCACCGACTCGACGGCCGGCTCGGGTGCCGAGTCCGATCACCGCCACGGCTCGCGCTCCGATTCCGACTTCGCGTCTGGGCCCGCACCCGATGCCGGTGCCGCGACGGCGCGCATCCGACTCGAACCGGCCGGGCCGTTCCCCGCCGTCGGCGTCTCGGCGTCGACGGCGCCCGATCCGGAGCCACCCGACCTGCCGACGGTGGGTGCGGAGCTGCTCGTCGAACTCGATCTCGACACCCCGAACTGGCCGGCGGCCCTCCGCCGCGCGGCCGACCGCGGCCTGCCCCTCGACGTGCGGGTGGTGCTCGGCGAACCCGACCGCGCGAAGCTGGACGCCCTCGCGCAGGCACTGAGGGGCGTCCGGGTCGCCCGCGTGGCCGTGTTCCACCCGTATTTCCACGTCTCGGTGACCGAGTGGGTGGCCCCGTTGCGCGACGCCCTCGACGCTGCCGGCGTCACCGCGCCCGTCGTCGGCGGCAGCCGCTCGCACTTCACCGAACTCAACCGGGAGCGCGACCGGATGCCCGGCGACCTGGCCGGCCTGGTCACGACCGTGACCCCGCTGTTCCACGCGCACTCCTCGGCCCAGCTGCGCGAATCGGTCGCCATGCAGCGCCTGGTCGCCCGCCAGACGGTGGACTCTGCGGCCGGCCTGCCGGTGCGGATCGGTCCGATCGCGCTGCGGCCGCGCTTCAACGACGTGGCCACCGGGCCCCAGCCCGGCCCCACGCGCAGCGACCTCGCCGAGGGCTACGGTGCGCAGTTCACCGGTGGCGTCGACCCCCGCCAGGGCACGCCCGAGCTCGCCGCCTGGACCATCGCGAGCGCCGCGGCCCTCGCAATACCGGGAGTCGCCGCGCTGACGTACTTCGAGGAATGGGGCCCCCGCGGCATCCGCTCGGCCGACGGCGCACCCCTGCCGGTCGCCGCAGCGCTCGAGGCCCTCGCGCCCCTCGCCGGCGCGGAGCTCCTCGCGGGCGACTCCCCCGACGGCCTCCTCTGGGCCCTCGGCGCCCGCACCGCCGGCGGTACCGTGCTGCTGGCCGCGAACCTCGACCGCGTCGAACGCACCCTCGAGCTCACGGTGCCGTCGACGGATGCGGCGTGGCGCACCACCCACGTCGACGTGCCGCCGCTCGGTTGGGCGCGTCTGGGAGGGAACATCTCTGGACGAGGCGTGTCTAGAATTAGGTGATGATTGCTCATGCATGCACTGGGGTGGACTTGGGTGCCGAGTGACCCAGATTCTTGCGTTCGTCGACGAGTCCGAATCCCGTCAGTCGGCGGACCCGGGAACATACATCCTCGCCGCAGCTCTGTGCTCGACTCACCGTCTGGAGGAGCTCCGCGAAGCCCTCCGTGAGATGAAGCCGCTCGGCGCATCCAAGCTGCACTGGCGGGACACACGCAACGCCGACCGTCCCGGCCTGGTGAATGCGGTCAGCGCACTCGACGTGGAGCATCTGGTGGTCATCCGGCTCGGCGGCATCGAGGCGTCCGGCGAGCGGCGCCGCCGCGTCTGCCTGATGCGCATGTTCTACGAACTCGAGCAACTCGACGGGAAGTGCCCTGGTGAACGGTCTGGGCGACCGTCTGCACCTTGTCGAGACCCACGGCGGTTAAAACGCGAAACCCCGGGCCCTACAACTGCAGGATCTCCCAGGGTTCACTTCCAGCCCCACCGCGATGGGGTGACGACGACGAGTCTACTACGTATCCACTTTTCCCGACCCGAGTCCTCCACGGTGCGGGAGGCAGGCCTCAGCCGCGGCCGACCGTGCTCTCGCGCACCACCAGCTCGGGCGTGAAGACGCGGTGCGCCTCGGCGATCGGATGCCCGGCCATCACCTCGGTCAGCATGTCGACGACCGCGAAGCCGTAGCCCGCGTGCCGGCCCTGCACCGAGGTGAGGGAGATCAGCGAGGAGGCGGCGAACTCGATGTCGTCGTAGCCCGCCACCGCGATGTCCTGCGGAATCCGCAGGCCGGCGGCCACGAACTCGTGCATGATGCCGAGCGCGAGCAGGTCGTTGGCGGCGAACACCGCTTCGGGACGCACATCGGCCGGCCGGGCCGCCAGGATGCGGCCGACGTCGCGGCCGCCCGCGATCGTGCGATCCGCCTGGGCGATGACCTCGAGACTCGCCGTTCCCCAACTCTCGATCGCGGCACTGGCACCGGCGAGCCGGTCGGCGACCTGCGGAATGGCCAGGGGCCCGCCGATGAAGGCGATACGACGATGGCCGAGGTCGAGCAGGTGCTGCACCACCTGGCGGCCGCCGTCGACGTCGTCGAGCGACACCGATACCTGCTCGGGCGACCGCGCGGCCTGGCCCACGAGCACCGACGGGGTGCCGCGCTGGCGCACCCCGGCGAGGCGCTCCTCGATCGCCTGGTGCGACGAGACGATGAGTCCGCGCACGCGATACTCCTCGAACATCTGCAGGTAGTGGTCTTCGCGCTCGCGATCGCGATGCGAATTCGCGAGCAGCACGCTCATGCCGAGTTCGGATGCGCGGCGCTCGATGCTCTCGGCGATCTCGGCGAAGTACGGGTTGCTCACATCGGGAGCCAGGTAGCCCACGACGGTGCTGATGCCCAGCCGCAACTGACGGCCGGCGCTCGAGGGCACGAAGCCGAGAGTGTCGATGGCCGAGCGGATGCGCAGGGCCTTCTCGTGCGAGACGCGGTCGGGATGGTTGAGGTAGTGCGACACCGTTCCGACGGCCACGCCGGCGAGCGCGGCGACGTCGCGAATGCCGACCCTAGCCATCGTCGCCCCCTCGTTCGCCCGGTTCCGGGCTCCAGGTGACTGTACCGGATCTGGTCCAGACCGGCGCCTCGGCGAGCCTCGGCACGTCGCGCATCGGATCGGAGAGCTCGACCGAGACGCGGTGGTCCGCATTCGCCGCATCGGCCGCGAGGATCAGCTGCACCGCTCCGGGCTCGACGAGGCGAGATCCGGAGCGTCCGGCCACGAGTCGAGCACGCCGCTGCGTGGCCGAGAACCGCCTCGCCCATCCTTGTGACGTTTCAACCATAGTCGGCCCTCTCGGCACCCCGCACTGTCGAATCCGAGCTGTTCGGATCTCTCATTCTGCGACAACTGTTGCGAATCCGTCGCTTGACATGACGCCCAGCCCACCATAACATCCCAAATTGAAACGTCTCAAAGAGATTGAGCACCGTTCAAGGAGGAATCGTGTCCACAGCAACATCGCGCCGCAGCCGCAAGGCGCTGATCGGCGTCGCCCTCGTCGGCGCCAGCGCTCTCGCGCTCGTCGGCTGCTCCGGCGGCAGCGGCGGAGGATCCGCACCGTCGTCGTTCGAGTTCTTGAAGAACTCGGAGAACACCACCACCGAGCCCGTGCTGAACGTGCTGGCCGACGGCGAGTGCAAGGCCGAGAACGAGAAGCTGCCGCTCGAGATCAGCTCGCAGCCGCAGGCCGACCTCGACTCGCAGGTTCAGCTGCTCGCCAGCCAGGGCGGTCTGCCCCCCATGTTCTCGGCCGGCGGCAACCCCGCAGAAGGCGCGAAACTCGCCGACGCCGACGTGCTCGTCGACTTCGACAAGGCGCTCACCGACCTGGGCGTGCGCGACAAGATCGCCCCCGGTGCGGTCTCCACCATCGAGAAGCTCTACGGCGGCGGCTTCGACTTCCTGCCGTTCCAGTACAACATCGAGGGCATCTGGTACAACACCAAGATCTTCTCCGACAACGGCTGGGAGGTGCCCACCACGTGGGACGAGCTCCTCGACGTCGCCGCCAAGGCGAAGGCCGCCGGCTACACCCCGTTCTCGGCCTCGGGCGAGCAGGGCTGGCCGATCACCCGCCTCATCTCCACCTACCTGTTCCGTGAACTCGGCCCCGACGCGATGCAGAAGATCGCCGACGGCGACGCCAAGCTCACCGACCCCGAGTACGTCAAGGCCGCCGCTGCCATCGCCGACCTGGGCGCCAAGGGCTACTTCGGCGACAACGTCGCCTCGCTCGACATCGACGGCTCCTACAACCTGTTCCTCACCGGCAAGTCGCCGATGATCTACATGGGCAGCTGGATCCTCGGCAACATCAACGGCGCCGACAACCAGGTGGGAGCCGAGAACATGAGCTTCTTCCCCTTCCCCGCCGTCGAGGGCGGTGCCGGCTCGATCGACCAGTACCCGGCGAACGTCGGCCTCCCGGCCACCTTCAGCAAGGCCGCCTACTCGGATGACGTCGCCAGCTGGCTCGGCTGCATCGCCACCAACTACGGCACGGAGGCCCTGAAGCAGGGTCAGATCACCGGATTCGTGGCCGACCCCTCCGCATCCGCCGACCTGCCGGAGATCTCGCAGAAGGTGCAGGAGACGATCGCCGATTCGACCGACAGCGTACTGTGGTTCGAGGCGCTCTTCCCCGCCAAGGCGAGCCAGATCTCGTCGACCAGCGCGGCGCTGCTCGTGACCGGCCAGATGTCGCCCGAGGAGTTCATGTCGACCGTGCAGGACGCGATCGACAACCCGTGAGACCCCGGCGCCTCCGGTGCGACGAACACCGCACCGGAGGCGCCTTCTTTCTGCGTGCCCCTGCCCGAATCCGACTCGAAAGGCCATCGATGAAGTCCGTCCTCGGTGACCGCAAGGCGATCGTCCTCCTGTTGACGCCCGCCCTGCTCGTCTACACCCTCATCATGCTCGTCCCGGTGCTGTGGTCACTCGGCCTGACCTTCTTCGAGGGCAGCCCGCTGGGCGGCTTCGAGTTCGCGGGATTCGACAACTTCATCCGGCTCTTCTCCGACTCCGCGGTCTGGGAGGCGCTCTGGTTCACCATCCGTTACGCCATCCTCGTGACGCTGTTCCAGGTCGTGCTCGGCTACGGTCTCGCCCTGCTCTACAACTTCGTGCTGCGCAAGTCGTCGGTGCTCGTGCGCACGCTCGTGTTCTTCCCGGTCGTGCTCCCCACGGTGGCCGTCTCACTGCTCTACCAGAAGATCTTCCAGTCGGCCCCGACCGACGGCCTGGTCAACGAGCTGCTCGTGAACGTCGGGCTCGGCTCGGTCGACTGGCTGGGCGCCGGCACCACCGCCTTCGTCGTGATCGTGATCATGGACGTCTGGCGCTCGATCGGCTTCTACGGCATCCTCATCTTCTCGGGGCTGCTCGACATCCCCGACGAGATCATCGAATCTTCGCGCCTGGACGGCGCCAGCGGCTTCCGCCTCTTCCGGCACATCGTGCTGCCGATGTCGCTGCCGATCGTGTTCGCGTCGTTCATCTTCAGCATCAACGGCACCATCAAGGTCTTCGATTCGGTGTTCGCCCTCACCGGAGGCGGACCCGGCGACTCCACCACACCGCTCACGCTCTACATGTACCGCACGGCCTTCCAGTACAGCGATTACGGCTACGGCTCCACCATCGCCCTGCTGCTGACGATGATCTGCCTCGTCGTGACCCTGTTCATCTTCCGCTCGTCGCGCCGCGACATCACCTCCTGAAAGGCGCCGACATGTCAACGATCACTCGGGGCCTGCGCCGGATCCCGGCGCTCCTCACCATCGCCTTCCTCATCCTGATCACCGCGTATCCGCTCTTCTGGATGTTCATCAACTCCCTGAAGTCGAACAGCGACTTCCTCAACAACCCGTCGTACGCCCTGCCGGAGGTGTGGACGTGGGAGAACTACGTCACCGGCTGGGAGACCGCGAATCTCTCCACGACCATCGTCAACTCGATCATCGTGACCTTCCCGGCACTCATCCTGCTCGTGCTCTTCGGCACGGCGGCGGGCTACGCCCTCGAGGTGCTGGTGTTCAAGGGCCGCGGCACGATCCTGCTGCTGTTCCTGGCCGGCATCATGATCCCCGGCCAGATGATCGTGCTGCCGCTGTTCACGGCGTCGTTCAACATCGGCATCACGGGATCGCTGCTGCCGCTGATCCTCATCTACACCGCCACCGGGCTGCCGCTCACCGTCTTCATGATGGCCACCTACTTCCGCGCCATCCCGCGCGAGATCTTCGAGGCTTCGACCATCGACGGCGCCTCGATGACCCGTGCCTTCTTCTCGATCGGCATGCCGATGATGCGCAACGCCATCCTCACGGTGGCGATCGTGCAGTTCTTCCAGATCTGGAACGATCTGCTCTTCGCGCTCATCTTCGCCGGCCAGCGCAAGCTCAACACCATCCAGGTGGGTCTGCTGAACTTCTCGGGCGAGTACGGCTCGATCAACTACGGTCCGCTGTTCGCGGCGATCTGCATCACCGTCGGCGGCATCCTGGTGCTCTACCTGGTTCTCAACCAGCAGATCATCAAGGGCCTCGCCGCGGGAGCGGTCAAGGGCTGACCGATGCTGCTGCGCTCAGCGCCAGTCGTGCTGCGTCGTGAAGCCGAGCCGCTCGCGGATCTTGCGGGTCGACATCAGCGACTCGAACTCGCCCAGGTCGTCGGCGACGGGAACCCCCGGGAACCAGCGCTCGGCCGTCTCCCGGCTCGGTGCGGCGGTGCCCGACTCCGGGGCGGCGACGTTGTAGACCTCGAAGCCCGGTCGGGCGGCGGCGAGAGCAAGGCTCACGGCCGCCGCTCCGTCGCGGGCATCGATCCACGATCCGAGCAGGTCGCGGCGGTAGTCGGGCTCGGCTGCCCGGGCGAAGGTGTCGTATTCGCCTTCGTCCACCACGTTGGTGAAGCGCAGCGCGGTGATGGAGAGGTCGTCGTGCCAGCCCACCAGCTGCGCGGCCAGCTGCTCCTCGAGCACCTTGCCGAGGCCGTAGGTGTTGAAGGCCGCCGTGTACTGCTCGTCGACGGGCAGTCGCGGCGGGGCGACCTCGTAGGGGAAGCCCATGGCCGTGATGCTCGACGCCGACACGATGGTGCGGATGCCGGCGCGCACCGCTCCGAAGAGCGCGTGGAACGAGACCGACATGTTGTTGTCGAAGGTCGCCGCATCGGGCACGAGCCCGTTCACCGGGATGGCCGCGAGGTGCACCAGGGCATCGAGCCCGCCGTGCCGCGCGGTGACGCCGAGCATCGCGTCGAGCGCCTGACCGTAGTCGGTGAGGTCGACGCGCGTGAAGCCCACACCGGCCGGGCCGGCCAGGTCGAAGCCGATGACGTCGTGCCCGTCGGCTCGCAGTCGGTCGGCCGTGGCCCGGCCGAGTTTTCCTTCGCTTCCCGTGACGCCGATGATCATGCGGTCGCTCTCCGATCGAATCGCGGCCGGACGGTGCCGGGCCGCAGCCAGTCTGACACCGCCGCCGGATCGGCCGGGGGCGCATCCGTGCGGTATCGTTTGAAACGTAACAATCTTATCCCTGTCCACCAGAGCAGATATAGCGAACTCTACTCTGAAACGTTTCGACCTCACAGGAGTGCCCGATGACGGCCACCGTCTCCGCCGCCCGTTTCGAGCATCACCGCGACGCGCTCGGCGTCGGTGAGAGCCGCCCCCGCCTGTCGTGGGTGGTCGAGAGCGCTCCGGCCGGCTGGGTGCAGCGCGCCTACCGGGTCGAGATCGAGCGCGGCGGCTCCGTTCGCGCCTTCGAGGTCGCCTCGGCAGAGCAGGTGCTGGTGGCCTGGCCCGACGAGTCACTGGTCTCCCGCGAGAGCAGCCGGGTGCGCGTGAGCGTCGCCGGCGCCGACGGCTCCTGGAGCGCGCCCGGCGACTGGGCGCGGGTGGAAGCCGGGCTGCTCGAGCCCGGCGATTGGGTCGCAGGCCCGATCGGCGCGATCCGCAACGAGAACCCGCTGAGAGACGACCGCCGGCCCTCGCTCGTGCGCCGGGAATTCCCGGTGCGCCCGGGACTCGTGCGCGCGCGCCTCTACGCCACGGCGCACGGCCTCTACCAGGCCGAGCTCAACGGCAGCCGCGTCGGCGACGACCTGCTCTCCCCCGGCTGGACCGTCTACGGCAAGCGGCTGCGCTATTACACCTACGACGTCACCGCCCAGCTCTCCGAGGGCCCGAACGCGATCGGCGCCTGGCTCGGCGACGGCTGGTACCGCGGACGCCTCGGCTGGCGCGGCGGCTTCCGCAACGTCTACGGCGACGACCTCTCCTTCCTCGGCCAGCTCGAACTGAGCTACGCCGACGGCTCGCGCGAGGTGGTGGCGACCGACACCTCGTGGCGCTCGGCGCCGAGCCCCATCATCGCCTCCGGCATCTACGACGGCGAGGACTACGACGCCCGCGCCGAACTGCCCGGATGGTCGCGGGCCGGCTACGACGACACGGACTGGGACCGCGTGCAGCTGCGCCACCGCGATCCGGCCACCCTGGTCGCTCCCACCGCCGCCCCCGTGCGCGTGACCGAGGAGCGCGCCCCGCTCGCCGTGCTCACCACGCCGAGCGGACGGCGCATCCTGGACTTCGGGCAGAACCTCGTGGGTGTGGTGCGCCTGCGTGCCACCGCTCCCGCCGGCACGACGGTGACGCTGCGCACCGCCGAGGTGCTCCAGGACGGCGAGCTCTACACCCGCCCACTGCGCAACGCGCGCTCCACCGACCACTACACCTTCGCCGGCCGCCCCGAGGGCGAGGAGTGGGAGCCGCGCTTCACGTTCCACGGCTTCCGCTACGTGGAGGTCGAGGGTTGGGCCGGCGATCTCGACGCCGATGTGACCGAGGGCGCGCTGATCGCGCGCATCCTGCACTCCGACCTCGAGCGCACCGGCTGGTTCTCCTCGTCGGAGCCCGATCTCGACCGCCTGCACGAGAACGTGGTGTGGGGCATGCGCGGCAACTTCGTCGACCTGCCCACCGACTGCCCGCAGCGCGACGAGCGCCTCGGCTGGACAGGCGACATCCAGGTGTTCGCGCCCACCGCATCCTTCCTCTTCGACGTGTCGGGCATGCTCACCGGCTGGCTCCGCGACCTCTCCGCCGAGCAGCTGCCCGACGGCACGGTGCCCTGGTACGTGCCGGTCATCCCGGCCGACACGATGTGGACCCCGCAGCGCCCGGGGGCCGCCTGGGGCGACGCCGCGACGGTGGTGCCCTGGACGCTGTACCAGCGCTTCGGCGACACCGGAGTGCTGCGCGCCCAGTTCGACAGCGCACGCCGTTGGGTCGATCTGCAGGCCGACATCGCCGGACCCTCGCGCCTGTGGGACACCGGGTTCCAGCTGGGCGACTGGCTCGACCCCGCCGCACCACCGCAGGATCCCGCCGATGCACAGACCGACCGCTACCTCGTCGCGAGCGCGTACTTCGCCCATTCGGCCCGGCTCGTGGCGCGGATGGCCGGAGTGCTCGGCGACACGGAGGCCGAAGCCTCCTACACGACGCTCGCCGATGAGGCACGCGACGCCTTCGTGGGCCGCTACGTGGGAGACGACGGGCGGATGGCGTCGGATGCGCAGACCGCCTACGCACTCGCCCTGCGGTTCGAGCTGCTGCCGGCCGGCCTCCGCGCCCGAGCCGCCGACCGGCTCGCCGAGCTCGTGCGCGCATCCGGCAGCCGCATCGCGACCGGATTCGTGGGCACGCCGCTGGTGACCGACGCGCTGAGCTCCGAGGGTCGCCTCGACGCCGCCTACGACCTGCTGCTGGAGCGCGAATGCCCCTCCTGGCTCTACCAGGTGTCGATGGGCGCGACCACGATCTGGGAGCGCTGGGACTCGATGCTGCCCGACGGCACGGTGAACCCGGGCTCGATGACCTCGTTCAACCACTACGCGCTCGGCGCCGTGGCCGATTGGCTGCACCGCGTGGTGGCCGGCCTCGCGCCGGAGGAGGCGGGCTACCGCGTCATCCGGTTCGCCCCGCGGCCCGGTGGAGGCCTGACCTCGGCATCCGCCCGCCATCGCACGCCCTATGGCGAAGCCTCCGTCTCGTGGCACATCGTCGACGGCACGCTGCGCGTGCGCGTCGAGGTGCCGGTGGGCGCGACGGGCATCATCGATCTCGACGGCGGCGAGCCCGAGCACGTCGGCCACGGCGTGCACGAACGCGAACTCGCCCTGGCCGAGGCGGTGAGCGCAGCGTGACCCGGGTCGCCCTGCTGCACACCGGCGCTGTGGTGATCGGGCCGATCGCCGACCGCGCACGTGCGACGATCCCGGATGCCACGATCGTGAACTACCTCGACGACCGCATCGTCGCCGATCTCGGCGATCCGGAACGCGCCGCCTCCGTGCCCGAGCGGCTCATCGATCTGGCCTCGGCTGCCCTAGCCGGCGGCGCCGACGCGGTGATGTTCACCTGCTCCTCCATCTCGCACCTGGCGGCGGCCACCGCGCAGGCCGCCGGCATCCCGGTGCTGCGCATCGACGAGGCCATGGCCGACGACGCGGTGCGCACCGGCACCCGGATCGCGGTGCTGGCGACGCTGCCGACGACGCTGGTGCCGACGGTGGTGCTGCTGCGCGAGCGCGCGGCCCTGGCCGGCGCGTCGGTGCAGATCGCCGAGGAGGTGATCGAGGGCGCGTTCGCCGCCGTCTCCTCGGGCGACCGCGACAGCCACGACCGGCTGGTGGCCGCCGCGATCGAACGGCACGCCCCGGCGGCCGACGTGATCGTGCTCGCCCAGGCCTCGATGGCCTCCGCGGCCGACGCGGCCCACACCGACGTGCCGGTACTGACCAGCGTCGCTCCGGGGATCGACCGGCTGCGGAGCATCCTCGACGCCGGATTCGACGCGCCCTTCGACGCCGGATTCGACGCGCCCTTCGACGCCGGAACGCGACCGGGAACGGAGCTCCGATGACGACCACGACCACCATCGCGCCCCTGCGCCCGCTCACCGCGGCCGACGCACGCTGGGCGACCGGCTTCTGGGGCGACGTGCTGCGCCGCACCCACGAGCACACCGTGCCCGACATGTGGCAGGCACTGAGCGACCCCGCCGTGAGCCCCGGGCTCCGCAACTTCCGCGTGGCGGCCGGCCTCGAAGAGGGCGAGCACCTCGGCCCGCCGTTCATGGACGGCGACTTCTACAAGTGGCTCGAAGCCGCGGTCTCGCAGCTCGAGACCACCGGTGAGCCCTGGCTCGCCGAGCTCGTCGACGAGCTCGCCCGGCTCATCGCCTCGGTGCAGCGGGAAGACGGCTACCTGCACACCCCCACGCTCATCGCCACCCGCAACGAGGTCGACGTCGCCGCGCTGGCCGACCGGTTCCACTTCGAGACCTACAACCTCGGCCACCTCATCACGGCCGCGGTGCGCCACTACGAGGTCACGGGCAGCACGACGCTGCTCGACGTGGCCCGCAAGGCCGCGGGCTTTCTCGAAGACCTCGCCACGAACAAGCCGCTCGAGCTCGCCAAGAGCGCCATCTGCCCGTCGCACTACATGGCGGTGATCGAGCTCTACCGCGCCACCGGCGAGGAGCGCTGGCTGCGGCTGGCCGAGGCGTTCGTGCGCGTGCGCGACGACTTCGAAGGGGGCGACGACAACCAGGACCGCGTGCCCGTGCGCGAACAGACCACGGTCGCCGGCCACGCCGTGCGCGCCAACTACCTCTACGCCGGTCTCGCCGACCTGGTGGCCGAGACGGGCGACGACCAGCTGCACGGCGTGCTCGACACCCTGTGGACCGACGTGGTCGGAACGAAGCTGGCGATCACCGGCGGCTGCGGCGCACTCTACGACGGGGCGTCGCCGGATGCCTCGCCCTGGCAGGAGCAGATCAGCCGCGTGCACCAGGCCTACGGTCGCGCCTACCAGCTGCCGCACACCACAGCGCACAACGAGTCGTGCGCGAACATCGGCCTGATCCTCTGGAGCGAGCGGATGCTGGCCCTCCGGCCCGACGCGCGCTACGCCGACGTGATCGAGCAGGTCGCCCTGAACAGCCTGCTCGCCGGCATCAGCCTGACCGGCACGGAGTACCTCTACACCAACCCGCTGCGCCAGGTGCGGGATCTGCCCTACGCGCTGCGACGGGCCGGCGACACCGGGCTGAACCCGGTGCCCGCGCCGCCGCCCTCCGACGAACGCCTGCGCGAACGCTACCTCAGCTGCTTCTGCTGCCCGCCCAACACGGCGCGCACCCTGGCCCGCTTCGGCGAGCGCGCGGCGTCGGTCTCGGCGGACGGACTGTACGTGCACCACTACGGCGGCAGCGAGTTCGGCGTCGACGACGGCAACCGCGCGCTGCGCCTGCGCGAGGAGAGCGACTACCCGTGGCACGGCACGATCCGCTTCGTGGTGACCGAGGCCCGCGGCGGCGGGATGCCGCTGCACCTGCGGGTGCCCGGCTGGTCGAAGGATGCCACGATCGCCGTGAACGACGAGGCCGGCCGGCCCGCGGCATCCGGTTCCTACCTGCGACTGGACCGCGACTGGACGGTGGGCGACGTGGTGACGCTCGAGCTGCCGATGGCGGTGCGCGTGCTGCGGGGACACCGCCTGGCCGAGGAGCTCGCGAACCAGGTGGCCGTGCAACGCGGGCCGCTCGTCTACTGCGTGGAGACCGCCGACCTGCCGACGGGCGTCGGCGTGGAGCGCGTGGCCCTGCGCCGCAACGCCGATCTGCGCCCGGTGGAGACCGAGATCGCGGGGCAGCGGATGCTCGCCCTCGACACCGAGCTGGCCCTGCTCCCCGAGACCGGAGAGGCCCTCTACGACGACCTCGGGGCCGGCGAGCTCGGCACCGTGCCGGCCCGGCTCGTGCCCTACTTCGCCTGGGGCAATCGCGGGGCCGGCGAGATGTCGGTCTGGCTGCCGGTGGTGTGGTGACACGATGAGCACTGACGACGTCGTCGCGACTTACCACATCGAGACCTCTCTGCCCCTCGAACGGGCCGCCGAGGTGCTCGCCGGGGAGCAGTCCACCGGCACCTTCGTGCGCGTCGCCCGCGAGTCCGCCGACCTGAGAGCGCGGTTCGCCGCACAGATCGTCTCGCTCGAGGAAGTGCCGCTCACGGGGTCGTCCGCGCTGCCCGGCACCGTCGGCGATCCGGCCGAGCGACTCCGGGCCGTGCTGCGCCTGCGGTTCCCGCTCGACAACTTCGGGCCGTCGCTGCCGAACCTGCTGGCCGCCGTTGCGGGCAACCTGTTCGAGATCAAAGAGCTGGCCGCGATCAAACTGCTCGATCTCGAGCTGCCACCGGCCTTCGCTTCGCGCTACCCCGGGCCGGCGTTCGGGGTGGCCGGTACCCGCCGCTTGATGGGCCGCGAGACCGGCGCGATGATCGGCACCATCGTGAAGCCCAGCATCGGGCTCTCTCCCTCGGAGCTCGCGGAGGTCGTGACCGAGCTCGTCGGCGCCGGAGTCGACTTCATCAAAGACGACGAGCTGCAGGGCAACGGGCCGACGGCGCCGCTGGCCGAGCGAGTACGCGCGGTGATGCCCGTGCTCGAGCGCCATGCCGACCGCACGGGTGTGAAGCCGATGTACGCCTTCAACATCACCGACGACATCGGGCGGCTGGAGGCCAACCACGACCTGGTGGCCGCCGCCGGCGGCACCTGCGTGATGGCGTGCATCAACCTCGTCGGCCTCGCGGGGCTGGAGTACCTCCGGTCGCGTTCGTCGCTGCCCATCCATGGACACCGCACGATGTTCGGCGCGATCAGCCGCTCGGATCAGGTGGGCATCGCCTTCGGCGCCTGGCAGAAGATCGCTCGGCTCTCCGGCGCCGACCACCTGCACACCAACGGCATCAGCAACAAGTTCTACGAGTCGGATGCCGAGGTGCTCGCCGCGATCGCCGCCGTGCGCGAGCCGCTGCTCGGGCTCAGCCCCACTGTTCCCGTGCTGTCGTCGGGCCAGTGGGGCGGACTCGCCCACGCGACCTACGCCGCGGTCGGCACCACCGATCTGCTCGTGCTCGCCGGCGGCGGCATCCACGGGCATCCCGATGGCGCGGCCGCGGGCGTGGCCAGCATGCGCGAAGCCTGGGCGTCGGCCGAATCGGGCGAGAGCGCCGCCCTCGCCCTGGAGCGCTCGCCGGCGCTGCGCCGCGCCACCGAGGTGTTCGGGCCGGTTCGTGTCTGACCCTGCCGCGACGGGGGCCTTCGTGGGGCCCGACGCCACAGCCGCACCGGCCTTGCGGCCCGGAGCCGCGCCTGAATCGCCGGCCACGCGGCCCACGGCCGCGTTCTACGGCGACGACTTCACCGGCAGCGTCGACGCACTGCTGCAGTTCGCCCGGGGTGGCTGGAGAGGTCGGCTGCTGGTCGGCGTGCCGACGCCGGCCGCGCTCGCGCGCGCTGCCCGCGACGCTGACGTCATCGGCATCGCGGGCATCGCGCGGTCGCTGCCCACCGCCGAGATCGAGGCCGAGGTGCGACCCGCGCTCACGGCTCTCGTGGGCACGGGTGCAGCGGTCATCCAATACAAGGCCTGCTCCACGGCCGACTCCTCGCCCTCGATCGGCAGCCTCGGCCGCGTGATCGAGATCGGGCGGGAGGTCGTGGGCACCCGCACCGTGCCGCTGCTGTTCGCGCAGCCCGACTTCGGGCGCTACACGGTGTTCGGCCACCACTTCGCGGCCGAGGGCGGCACGGTGCACCGGCTCGATCGACAGCCGACGATGTCGGCGCATCCGTCGACCCCGATGACGGAGTCGGATCTGGCGCGCCACCTCTCGGCGCAGACCGCACTGCCGATCGGCTCGGTGCCCTACACCGCGTATCGCGACGCGGCGGCCCTCGGGGCGGAGATCGCCGGCTCACCGGCGGCTGCGGTCGTGCTCGACGCCGTGGACGAGGGGCACGTCGACCTCGTCGGCTCAGCGGTGGCCGGCCTGCAGCGGCCGGTGTTCGCGATCGGTTCGGGGGGTCTCAGCCTCGGCATCGCCCGGGCTGCGCACCGCACGGGGCACCCGCTGCCCCGCGCGACTCCTTCACGAGGGGCGGTGCTCGCGGTGTCGGGAAGCCGCTCGGCGCGCACGCGGGGCCAGGCGGATGCGGCGGCCGCGGCGGGCTGGACCGTGCAGCCATTGCCGCTCAGACCCGACGCCGAGTTCATCGCATCGGTGGTCTCCTCCCTGCGTGGCGGAACGAGCGTCGCGCTCACCTCCGACGACGCCGACCTGACGACTCTGGGCGCGCGCCCGGTGCTCGTCGCCCTCGCAGAGGCCGCGGCGGCCGTCGTCGACGGCGCCGCCCGAGCCGGAGCGGCAGGGCGCGTGATCGTCTGCGGCGGCGACACGTCGAGTCGCGTGACCCGCCTGCTGGGCGTCGAGTCGCTGTCGATCGCGGCGAACCCCGAGGGCAACATCGTGCTCTGCACCGCGCACACGCCCGATGCGGCGATCGACGGGCTCGAGCTGCTGCTGAAGGGCGGCCAGGTGGGTGATGTGGACCTGTTCGAGCGCATCCGCCGTCTCGACACCGTGGGGCTTTAGCGCCTTGGCCCTGTTCCGGTTCGAAAGCGCAAACGTCGCGTCAACCGCCCTCCATACAGGCGCGATCGCCACCACGTTTGCGTTTTCAGCAGACAGTGGCCCCCGCGGCGAAGGATGCGTCGGCTAACTTGCACAATGGTGTGCAAGTTAGTACAGTAAGGGCGTGTCCACCCTTCCCAGCTCACCACGCGTCGCAGTGCGTGCGCCACGAAAAGACGCCGCGGAGAACCGCGAGGCGATCGTCGCTGCGGCCGCCATCGTCTTCCGGCTCGATCCCGAGGCGTCGCTCGATGCCGTGGCTTCCGAGGCCGGCCTCTCGCGCCGCGCCCTCTACGGTCACTTCGCCTCCCGCGACGAGCTGCTCGCCGAGCTGCTCACGCGCGGCGGCGCCCGCATCTCGGCGGCGCTGGCCGGCGTGCACGACGCCGATCCGCGCATCCATCTCGCCCTGATCGGCTCCGCCATGTGGGGCGAAGTGCAGCAGGTGCGCGTGCTCGCTCAGCTCGCGCTGCACGGGCCGCTCGAGAAGACGGTGGCCGAGGCGCTGGCGCCGGTGCGGGCATCCGTTCGCCGCGCGGCTCGCGACGGGGTCGAGGCGGGCTGGTTCCGCTCTGACGTGCCGGTCGAGTCGCTTGCGCGGCTCGTCGAAGACGCCGCGATCGCGGTGCTCGACGAGGCGGTGCGCACCGACCTGTCAGAGGCGGCCGGGCGCCGTCTGGTGATGACGATGGGCCTGTCTGTCGCGGGACTGTCGTGGCGCGAGGCGAACGCCCTGCTCGACGCGACGCCGCAGCTCGCGTCCCCGTCGGCTCCGGCCACCGCGACGGCGCCCGCCACACGCGCTCCCGCTCCCCCCGTCGGCCGCACCGCGGCGACCTCCGCGCCCGTCGCACGCAGACGCGACGCCGCAGCTCACACCGCCGCCACCACCGCGGCCACCCGCACCGCATCCGCCTCGTCATCGAAGGGCCGCACCGCATGAGGATCGTCGCCGACACCGTCAGCAAGGGCACCGACGGCATCCCGCTGCCTGAGACCTCGCTCGTCTTCGAGACCGGCCGGGTCACCGTCGCGGTGGCCGAGACCGGCGACCACCCGACGGTGCTCTCGCTCGTCGCCAGCGGACGCATGGTGCCCGACGCGGGAGCCGTGACTCTCGACGGCGTCGCGGATGCCGCGCTCGTGCGCGAGCGGATCGCCCTCGTCGACGCCCCTGAGGTGAGCGAGCCGGCCGCCGACCTGCTGCTGCGCTGGGTGGTGCGCGAGGAGCTGATGTACGCCGGACGCTCCACCTCACGCCAGACGGTGACCGAGGTGATCGACCAGGCGGGCGGCAGCCGCTACGCCGGTGTGCGGATGGGCGACGTGCCCGCCGGCGTGCGCGTGCGGGTGCTGACCGAACTGGCCGCGTTCCGGCGCGGCGTGCAGGGTCTGGTGATCACGAGCCCTGACCGGCACGGCGGCGATCCCCGCGAATGGCTGGCTGTCGCCACCGACCTCGCGGCGCGCGACTTCGCGGTGCTCGTCGTCTGCGGCGAGGCCTCCGCCGAGATCGTCGGCCCGCTGCTGCCCGAGCCGGCGCGCTTGCCCGAGCCGGAACCCCTCGCCGAAGCGGAACCCGCCGCGTCGACCTCCGCCCCCGCCACACCGCAGGCATCCGTCGCGTCATCGGCTCCGACCGCATCCACCCCCGCGCACGCCGCAGCCCCGGCGCCCGCCACCGCTGAATCCGCGCCCGCCGCAGCCCCGGCGTCCACGCCCACCGCACCCACCACGCACCCCGAATCGGAGCCCACCGCGTGAAGATCGTCCACCTCGTCGCCTCGGAGCTCAAGCGCCTCACCGCCTCCTCCATGGCGCGGCTCGCCCTCGTGGCGCTGATGCTCGTGCCCGTGCTCTACGCGGGCCTCTACCTCTGGGCCAACAACGACCCCTACGGAAACCTCAAAGACGTGCCGGTCGCACTCGTGGTCGAAGACACCGGCGCCACCCTTGACGGCAAGGCCGTGAACTACGGCGACGAGGTGCGCGACCAACTGCTGAAAGACGCCTCGGTGGGCTGGCACGTGACATCCGCCGCCGACGCGGAACAGGGTGTGCGCGACGGGAAGTTCGACTTCATCCTCACCCTCGGCCCCGACTTCTCGAGCGCGCTCACCTCGGCCAGCGGCAACGCGCCCGAGCAGGCCGTCGTGAAACTCACCACCAACGACACCAACAGCTTCCTCGCCACCACCATCGCGGGCCAGGTGGCCGAGAAGGTGCGGGCGAGCATCACCGAACGCGTGGGCAAGGAGGCTGCGCTCACCCTGCTCAACGGCTTCGCGACCGTGCGCACCAACCTGGGGGAGGCCGTCGACGGCGCCACGAAACTCGCCGACGGCAGCACCACTGCCGCCCACGGGGCGTTGACGCTCGCCCAGGGCTCCGGATCGGCCAACATCGGCGCGCTGCAGCTGAACGACGGCCTGCAGCAACTGCAGGCGGGCTCCGCCGACCTGCCCGCCCAGGCAGCCGCCCTCAACGACGGCGCCCAGCAGGTGGCCGCGGGCAACGCCGAACTGTCGACGAAGGCGACCCAGGTCGCATCCGCGGTTCAGGATGCGGTGAACCAGGTTCCCCAGGCACGCGCCGACATCGTCGCACTGCTCGATCAGACCGATCTCACGCCCGAGCAGAAGGCCGCCATCCTGGCGCAGCTCGACCAGGTCGGCACCAAGATCGACGACGGCAATGCCCAGGTGCAGGATGCGAACGCGAAGATCGGCGAGCTGGCTGCCGGTAGTGCCGCGGTCGCAGCGGGCACCCAGCAGCTGGCCGACAGTGCACCCACGCTCTCGAACGGCATCGCGAGCGCGGCATCCGGGGCATCTGAACTCTCCGCCGGCATCACGCAGATCGCTCAGGGCTCACTCGACCTCTCCAACGGCCTGAACGAATTGAACGGCGGAGCGGACACCCTCCGCGACGGTCTCGAATCCGGTCTCGCCGACGTGCCCGACCAGACCGCCGACCAGCGTGAGGCCGCCGCGCAGACCATCTCCGACCCGGTCTCCCTCGACACCAGCGCGGTCACCAAGGCGAGCAACTACGGCGCCGGAATGGCTCCGTTCTTCATCAGCCTCGCCGCGTGGATCGGCATCTACGCCCTCTTCCTCATCGTGAAGCCGCTCTCCCGCCGCGCCCTCACGGCGCTGAAGAAGCCCCTCGCCGTCACCACCGCCGGCTGGCTGACCCCCGCCATCCTCGGCGCGCTGCAGATGACCGCCGTGTTCGGCATCATCACGCTCGCCCTCGGCTACCAGGTGGAGCACGGCTGGGGCATGTTCGGCTTCATGGTGCTCACCTCGGCGACCTTCGCCACGATCATCCTCGCGCTGAACATCTTGCTCGGCAGCGTGGGGCAGTTCCTCGGATTGGTGCTGATGGTGCTGCAACTCGTGACCGCGGGCGGCACCTTCCCGTGGCAGACGCTGCCCGGGCCGCTGCAGGTGCTGCACAACATCCTGCCGATGAGTCACGCGGTCGACGGCATCCGGCAGCTGATGTACGGCGGCAACCTCGACCTCGCCGCGGCCGACGCCACCGCCCTGCTGTGCTGGCTGCTCGGCGCCCTGCTGATCTCGTTCCTCGGGGCTCGCCGGATGACGCGTCACCGCACCCTCCGGGACCTCCGCCCCTCCCTCATCGGCTGACCTCCTCGAGGGCTGAGGCCTCAGCCCTCGAGGAGCCCTCGCTCGGCAGCAGCGACGAGAGCCTCATCGCGAGAGGCGACGCCGAGCTTGCGGTAGAGACTCCGCAACTGACTCTTCACGGTGTTGGTCGACACGAACAGCGCCGCCGCGATCTCGGCGGTGCTGCCGGTCTCGACGAGCTGGTGCAGCACCGTGGCCTCCCGGTCGGTCAGCCGCGTGCGCGCGAGCACCGAGGGCAGGAACGAGCGCTGGCCGGCGACCGAGTCGAAGAAGGTGACGCTCGAGGTCAGCCCGTGCGCCGAGGCGTTCCGGGCCAGCGCCTCGCGGTCGACGTCGGGGATGAACACGATCTCGAAGCGCAGGTCGCGGTCGAGCATCAGCGCGACGGTCTCGTCGGTGATGTCGGCGGCGAGATCATGGTTGCCGAGCCGGAGCAGCGCCGCGGCTCGCACGAGACCGTGCGCCACCTCGATGTGCCGACTCATCCAGCCGCGCTGCCGCACCCCGTTCAGCAGGCGCAGGGCCTCGGCCGGATCGTCCCCGAGTAACGCCGTCAGAGCGCGCACGAGGATGACGGCGGGAGCGTCGGCGGGCTGGTGCGCGAGCACCGCATCCGCTCGCGCCGGCCGGCCGGAGGCCACGTACTCGACGGCGAGCAGCGCCGAGAGCCACTCTCCGATCACCCGCGGGATCTCGTTGCCCGTTCCGCGCTCGAGCGCCACCTGCAGCTCGACACTGCCCGCCCGGTGCCGATGCGTCGCGATGTCGATGAGCGCTTGCAGCAGGAGGAAGGCGCCGCGGTGCTCGCTTGCCGGCAGGTAGCGCTCGAGGGCGTCGACGTGCGCCTGCGCCCCGACCGGGTGGAACCGCTCGAGGGCCCCGAAGCCCTGCGCCAGGCGATAGAGGGCGCCCGGATTGCCCTCGCTCCATCCTTCCGGCCAGGTCATCCGGTTGAGTCGCGCGATCGGTTCGCGCGCCTCCACCATCTCGCCGCTCAGGGCGAGCGTGCCTGCGATCAGCGACAACGGCTGCAACCGGGCACGCAGCTCCGGCACCTGCGTGCTCGCACTGTAGGCGGCGCGGAAAGCCTCGAGTGCGCGATCCGGTCGCCCGGCGTAGAGCAGGGAGATGCCGGCGTGCGCGAGCAGATGATGGGCGTTGCGCTCGAGGTCGTCGCGATCGGCGGGCGCGAGCTCTTCGAAGATCTGCAGCGCGTTCTCGCCCGACTTGCCCGCCTGCTCGAACCGCCCGCTCAGGCGATAGGCGGCGCTTTCACCGGCCACCAGCACGAAGCGCTCCGCGCGATCGGTCTTGCCCGCGCGCACCCGCGACGCCGCGATCGCGAGGGTGAAGAGCTCGATGGCACGCATGCGGTTGTCGCCGAGCGCGTCGTAGCCGAGCCCGAGCACCATGGCGAGCAGGGGATAGTGCCGGATGGTGCGCAACGGAATGACCTGAAGCACCCCGACGACCTCGACGAGGTGCATCTCGAGCAGCTGAGCCCACGACTCCAGGGTGATCCGCGACGCGAACTCGAGGTCGCCCGCCTCGACCGCGTTCGACAGAGCCACGAAGGCGAGCCCGTGCGAGCGCGCCCAGGCCGCGTAGCGGCGGCGCAGCACCGGCACCTGCTCGGGCAGGTGCGCCACGAGTTCTCCGTAGAGCGCCGAGCGCACGACGCCCGAGAACCGGAAGACCAGCCCCTCGCCTTGGCCCGACCAGAGTCCGAGACCGTTGGACTCCGCCTGGTTCAAGAAGTCCTCGGCGTGCTCCTCGCCGGTCAGGTCTCGGGCGAGGGCGACACTCACGCCCTCGGGAACCGAGATCCTCAGCAGAAAGGTGCGCACCCGTTCGTCGGGCGCGAAGTACGTCACGGTGTCGGCGATGTAGGAGACCACGGCATCCGGAACGCGGATGTCGTGCGGCTCGAGCATGCGGCCCTCGCTCACGAACGTGCTGGCCGCCGCGCGCACCGGGAGCGCGAGTCCGTCGGTGGCGCCCTGCACCGCCGCCACCACCTCGGGCGAGGCGACGGCTCCGGCCCGCCGGAACAGCTCCGCGACCTCCTGATCGTCGAAGCGCAGGGCTTCGGGCCCCACGATCTCGGTGTCGACCCGCAGCGACAGCAACGCGGCATCCAGCCCCGCCATCGACCGGGTGGCAAGGGTCACGCGCACCTCGTGGCAGTGCTCGAGCACATCGAGCAGGTCGAGGTGCACGTCCTCGTCGTCGACGCGCTCGTAGTTGTCGATGATCAGGTGGATGCCCTCGGGCAGTCGCGCGAAGGCCCGTACGAGAGTGGCGCGGGGGTCGTCGGACCTCCCGAGGGAGGCCACGAGGTTCGCGAGCGGCGAGTCGCCGGTCTCGATGCCCGAGTCGATGGTGGCATCGACCACGTCGCGCCAGAAGGAGAGCCGGGTGGAGGGCTGGCGACGCAGCGACACCCATTGGCCCGGACGATCGGCAGCGGATCGCGTGCGCGCCCACTCGGCCATCAGAACGGTCTTGCCCGCTCCGCCGACCCCGCGCACGATCGTGAGCGGTGCGTCGGTGTCGAGTCTCCGCACCAGTCGCGGCCGGTCGACCAGCTGCCGGGGCAGCCGCGGGGCGCCGGCGAAACCGGGTCGACGGCGACTCGCCACCGCACCCTGATCGACTTCCCTCACAACCCCACCTCGTTGACTACTCTAGGGAATCCCTCCCCGATCGGGGGGTTAAGCTCAGCTCACGCTCACACTCACGCTGTCCCAACCGGTCGCCCCGTCGGGTGCCGGAGGCGCCTCGTCGGAGGTCTGGGTGTATCCGGACCGGTCGGTGGCCCGCACCGCGACGGTGTGCGAGCCGGGCTGCGCCTGCCACTCGTAGACCCACTGCACCCAGGTGTCGATTCCGGCGGTGTCGGCGAGCCGGGCCTCGGCCCAGTCGCCGTCGTCGATCCGCACCTCGACCTTCTCGATGCCGGTGTGCTGGGCCCAGGCGACCCCGGCCACGGGCACCGTGCCGGCGGAGACGGATGCGCCGCCTCGCGGAACGTCGATCCGCGACTCGGTCTTGATCGGGCCGAGAGCCGACCAGCCGCGCGGGGTCCAGTAGCCCTCCGCGTCGGCGAAGCGCGTGACGTTCAACTCGACCACCCATTTGGTGGCCGACACGTAGCCGTAGAGGCCGGCCACCACCATCCGAACCGGGTAGCCGTGCTCCACGGGGAGCGGCTCGCCGTTCATGCCGACGGCGAGGATGCCGACCCGGTCGGCGTCTTGCAGCGCTTCGAGCGGGGTGCCGGCCGTGAACCCGTCGGTGCTCCGGGAGAGCACCATGTCGGCGCCGGCGGTGGGCTTGGCCCGGGCGAGCAGCTCGCGGATCGGGTAGCCCAGCCACACGGCGTTGCCGATCAACTCGCCGCCCACCTCGTTCGAGACGCAGGCGAGGGTGACGGCGTGCTCTTCGAGCGGGAGGGCGAGCAGTTCGTCCCAGCTGAGCTCGATCTCCTGCTCCACCATTCCGGTGACCTTGACGCTCCAGCTCGCCGCCTCGACCTGCGGCACCTGCAGCGCGGTGTCGATGCGGTAGAAGCTGTCGTTGGGCGTCAGGTAGGGGGCGAGGCCGTCGAGGCCGAGTTCGGCGCCGGCCGGGATGGCGGGCGCGGGAGTCGTCGGGGGCGGCAGCAGGATGGCCTCGCGCGCCGTGCTCACGGCGGTGGCGGCCGCGTTCATGGTGCGCGCCACGCTGCCCACCACGAGAGCGGCGACGGCGGAGATGCCCCCGCGCACGAGGAAGGCGCGCCGATCGACGCCGGCCTGTGCGCGGAGCGGGGTGTCGGCCTGCTCGGAGGTCTGCCAGCGCCGCAACCGGCCGACGAGCATCCGCAGCACCAGCACGCCCACGATCATGCCGATGACGGTCGGCACGGCCGAGAACGCGCCGGCGCCCGACCGGGTGGAGACCGCGAGAACGGCCACGCCCGACACCACCACGAGCAGCGCGGTGCCGAAGGGCGGCCGACGGAGCTCGAGAATGCCCACGAGGCCGGCGAGCACCAGCACCACGACACCGAGCAGGATGAGCAGCACGGCCTTGTCGCCGGTGCCGAAGAGTTGGATGACGGTGTCTTTCACGCCGGGCGGCGCGAGGTCGATCACGAGCGAACCGACGGCGAACAGGGGGCTCGACTCCGAGCCCGCGAACAGCGCGATCAGCTCGGCGGTGGCGAGCACGGTTCCCGCGGCCACCACTCCCGAGGCCGCGGCCCAGAGTCTTGGTCGCATGCCTCATCATAGGAACGCGCGGCTGTGCGCCGACCGTGTGCGCGCCGGAGCTACCGCCGACGGAGGCGACGCACCAACAGGGCGATGGCCCGCCAGCCGACGAGGAAGACGCCGAGCACCACGGCCGTGACGATCACGAAGCTCCACTGCACGCCCTGGCCCGAGAGGATGCGCAGGAGCATCCCTCCCACCACGGCGGCCGCCCAGACCACGACGCCGGTGGGCGCGAGACGCAACGGAGCCCGCCACGCGAGCGACGCCACCCACCCGATGGCTGCGCCGGCGAGGAACGGCCAGAGCGTGGTGAGGAAGCCGATGAGCGCCGAGTCCTCGTCGTGGCTCCGCCGACCGATCAGCACGAAGACCGCGATGAGGGCGACATCGAGCACGACCGCCAGCACGAGCGTCCTCCTGCTCGCGCGGCGTGCCGAGACGCGGGCGGGCGGGGGCGACACCGATGCAGAACTCACCCGAGGAGTCTAGGCGGCGCATCTGGGTGCGGTGAGTCGATGGCGACGCGCCGACCGCTATCCCACCTGAGACATCTGGGCGAAGATGGAGGGGTGACCCACACTGAAATCACCATCCTGAACTACACCGTCAATGCAGATGTCTACGCCCGCTACGGCGCCGACTTCGACGCGGAGGCGGTGAACGACGAGATCCTGCGCATCCTGAACGACGCGGCCCCGGCCGGCGTGACCATCGAGCGCAACGGCAAGGTGCTCGCCGAAGACGCCGCGATCGCCACGGCGCGCAGCTTCGACTGGGCCGGCACGCTCAAGCGCATCGACCTCGACACCATCCTCGCCAAGCACGGGCGGTAGCCGCGTCGCGCGATCGGGGCGCGGGCCGGGCTGAAGAGCAGCCACATCGTGGATGAAGCAAGCGTTGCTTGTGGGGTGGGGGCGTGCGCGCGAGGCTGAGGGCATGCCCCTCCGCGATCGACTACTGGCCGGACTCGTCGCGCTGCTCTGGGGCGTGAACTTCGTCGCCATCCACTTCTCGCTCGAGCACTATCCGCCGTTCTTCCTGGTCGGGCTGCGCTTTCTCGTGCTGGCCATCCCGACCGCGTTGTTCGTGAAATGGCCCGGTGTGAAGGTGCGCTGGCTGCTCGGCTACGGGCTGGGCTTCGGCATCCTGCAGTTCGCGTTCCTCTACGCGGGAATGGCCACGGGGATGCCGCCGGGGCTCGCGTCGCTCGTGCTGCAGGCATCCGCACCGTTCACCGTGGTGATCGCGGCCGTGTGGCTGCGGGAGCGGCTGACGCTCGTGCAGGGTGTGGGCATCCTCGTCGCCGTCGCAGGGCTCGGCATCATCGCGGCGGAGCGCGCCGGGGTGTCGGCGTTGCTGCCCGTGATCCTCACCCTCTGCGGCGCGCTCGGCTGGGCCTTCGGCAACGTGTGCAGCCGGCAGGCGAACCCGGTGAGTCCGCTGGGACTGACGCTGTGGATGTCGGTGGTGCCGCCCATCCCGATGATCGGGCTCTCGCTGCTGATCGAGGGGCCGGAACGCATCTGGTCGTCGGTGTCGACCACTTTCACGCTCGAGGCGCTGCCCGCCGTGCTCGGCCTGCTCTACACGGTGGTGCTCGGCACGATCGTCGGATCGGGCATCTGGGTGACGCTGATGAAGCGCAACCCGTCGAGTCGGGTGGCTCCGTTCTCGATGCTGGTGCCGGTGGCCGGGTTCATCAGCGCGTGGCTGATCCTCGGCGAGGTGCCGACCGCGGGCGATCTCCTGGGCGGCGCGGTGGTGGTGGCGGGTGTGCTGGTGGCGACGCTCGCCTGGCGACCGCGGGCGCGCATCCCGGCCGACCTGGAGCCGGAGGAGTCGCCGACCGCCACCGCGGGTTAGGACCGTCGAGGACGCAGCGCGTCGACGACGAGATCGAGGAGATGGTCGGTTCGCGCGTCGGTCTGCGGATCGACGTGCCAGAGGAAGCGCCGCCGACACCGACCGGCCGGGCGTGCTCTTCCACTGCACGGCCGGAAAGGACCGCACCGGTCTCGCCGCCGCGTTGCTGCTCGACGTCGCGGGCGCCGACCGCGAGGCGATCGTGGCCGACTACGTGCTCACCGAAGCCAACCTCGCTGACGGCCTCGGACGGGAGCTGGCGAAGCTGATCACCAGCCTGGGCATTCCCCTCGTGCCACGCCTCGAGACCCTCGCCACGAAATCGCCGGCAGGCGCGATCGAGGCGGCGCTCGACTGGATCGCCGCCCAGCACGGCGATGCCGCGGGCTACCTGCGCGCGGGCGGCCTGGCGGAGGCCGAGACCGATCGTCTCCGCGCGCTGCTCCGGGTCGAGTAGGCCGGTGACCCGCCCTGGCACGGCGCCTCGGCAGGGAACTAGCGGAGGATCTCGACCATCAAGACCCAGGCGTTCAGGATCGACACGATGAAGATCGCGATGAAGCCCGCGGCCACGTGGAAGAGCCCGTCGGGGTTGCCGGAGATCAGCAGCACGCCTCCCACCAGCACACCCGCGAGCTGGCCGATGTGGAGAACGATGGTGGGGATGGTGCGGCTCAGGCTGGGGCCGTCGTGGCTGCGCAGCATCCGGACCGCCGCGTCCACCTGAAAGCCGAGGGCCACGACGGCGAAGGCCAGCACCTCGACGCCCAGCTTGTCGAGGGTCTGCCCCGGGATCAGCATGGCGAACGACGACACCAGTACGACGGCGATGGCGGCGATGGTGGAGCCGGCGCGGGCCGGCAGTGCCGAACCCGCGAGAATCTGTTTCACGTTGACCGACACCGCCACGATGATCAAGCCCGCGAGTGCGCCCGCAGAACCGGCGGTGGCTGACGCGAACGCCTGCCAGCCCCCGAGGTCGGTCGCATCCATAGCGGAATCGTAGCGGGACACGACCGCCGATCGTCGAACGCCCGTCCGCCGCGCGCCCCGTCGGTTCGGTCTAGAAGGCGACGTGCTGGGTGACCCAGGCGTGCATCGCGACCGCTGCCGCCGCCGACGCGTTGATCGAGCGGGTGGAGCCGAACTGCGAGATCTCGACCACCGCATCCGCCGCCGCGAGGGCCTCGCGTGACAGGCCAGGGCCCTCCTGCCCGAAGAGCAGCACGCAGCGCGACGGGAACGCGAACGTCTCGATGATGACGCTGCCGGGCACGTTGTCGATCGCGATGATGGGCAGACCCTCCGCCTGCGCGAACGCGACGAACGACGCGACATCCGGATGGTTCGACACGTGCTGGTAGCGGTCGGTCACCATCGCGCCGCGCTTGTTCCAGCGCTTCCGGCCGATGATGTGCACCGTGTCGGCCGCGAAGGCGTTGGCGCTGCGCACGATCGAGCCGATGTTGAGGTCGTGCTGCCAGTTCTCGATGGCCACGTGGAACGGATGCCGGTGCTCGTCGAGATCGGCGACGATCGCGTCCATGCGCCAGTAGCGGTAGCGGTCGATCACGTTGCGGGTGTCGCCGCGCGCGAGCAGCTCGGGGTCGTAACGAGGCTCGTCGGGCAGCTCGCCGATCCACGGACCGACCCCGCCGGCGCTCAGCTCGGCGCTCGGGTTGGCTGGCGCGTCGCCGCTCGGATCCGTCACGCCCCCAGGCTATCTCCCACGAGGTCGCTCGAAGTCGGTGCCGAGTGCTCGCAAGGAGTGACTTCGCGCGACCCGGTGAGGGGGTGCTCCCGGAGGTCGGCGAGCCTACAGCCAGCGGTTGCGCTTGAAGACCTTGTAGAGCACCACGGCCATCACCACCATCGCGGCGAGCGCCGCCGGGTAACCCCACACCCAGTGCAGCTCCGGCATGTGGTCGAAGTTCATGCCGTAGATGGCGGCGATGAGACTCGGGGCGAAGAGGATCGCGGCCCACGCCGAGATCTTCTTCACCTCGTCGCCCTGCTGGATGCTGGCCTCGGAGAGCTTGCGGGTGTCTTCCGCGAGGGTCAGGTTCGCCTCGGAGATGCGCCGCATCTCGTCGTTCTGCCGCTGCGTGGTGAGAGTGGAGTGCACGGTCAGGGCGTTCTGCAGGGTCGCGCGGAAGGCATCCGCCTGCCCCACCACGGCCAGCACGTGATCGAGCACGTCGCGCAGGCCCCGCTGCACCTCGAGGTCGACCTGGTACTTCTCGGCCCCGCGCAGCAGCGCCTCGAGCATGCCGGCGAGCGGATGCGCGGCCCGCTGGAACTCCATCACCTCGCCGAGCAGGTCGTAGATGCGGCGCGACACATCGGGGTCGCCGCCGAAGAGCTGCTTCTCGATCTCGTCGATGTCGTTCTGCAGCCCGGCCACCACGGGTCCGTACTCGTCGACCACCTCGTCGACGATCGCGTAGAGCACGGCTTCGGGTCCGAGCGCGAGGAGCTCGGGGTTCGCTTCGAGACGGTGCCGCACGGCGCCGAGGTTCGGTGACTCGGCGTGCCGCACGGTCACCACGAATCCGGGCCCGATGAACACGTGCACCTCGCCGAACTCCACCTCCTCGGCTGCATCGAGGTAGCGGGCGGGTCGCAGCACCACGAAGAGCGTGTCGCCGTAGCGCTCGAGCTTCGCGCGCTGGTGACCGGTGAGGGCGTCTTCGACGGCGAGGTGATGCAGGCCGAACTCGGTCTCGATCGAATGGATCTCGTCGGCGTCGGGGCGGTAGAGCCCGATCCAGGCCATGCCGTGCAGGCGATCCATGAGCTCGTAGGTCTCGTCGAGGCTCTTCGGGTCGTCGATGCGGTGTCCGGTCACGTAGACCGCGTTGTCGATGAGGGGCATGGATGCAGACGATACGTCCGGACGGTGAACGGATGGTGTCGGGCGCGCGGGACGGTGGGGGATCCTCACGGAACCCTGACGAGGGCTCGGGCGGGCGGGCCGGGCGCCGGCCCGCCCCCGCCCACCGACACCGCGATGCGTTTCGGGAGGAGGAGAAGCGAACCGGGGCCGAATACGGGGTCGCTCGCGCTCTCCTCCTCCCGAAATCGCGTTCGCGCGCCTCGAGAGCCACGGCTAGGGCTGGTCGAGCGCACCCGCCCCACCCGCGGAGCCGGCGGGCGGGACGCGGCGCCTCTCCTCCAGCCAGAGCTCGTGGCGGCGCAAGGCGCTGCCCACGGCGGAGCGGATGACCCAGTACAGCGCGAACAGGATGATCGCGGCCGGGACGGCATAGACGAGGATGACGACGAGAATGCCGAACCAGCTGAAGCCGGTGGAGACCATGACGTGCCCTTCGGTCGGAACGACTGACCTTCCTACGCTACGGCTGTCGAGCGGAGTGCGGAACCACTCCGGTCACGCCGCGACGCCCGCACCCGTCACCGTGAGGAAGATCAGCACCACATTGAGGCAGACGATGAGGGCCACGACGGTCCAGGCGACGACGCGCACGGGCATCCGGTCGGCGAACTCGCCCATCAGCGCACGGTCACCGGTGAGGCGGATGAGGGGGATCAGGGCGAACGGGATGCCGATGCTCAGGAGCACCTGGCTGAGCACCAGCGCCCACGTGGGGTCGATGCCGACGCCGAGCACGATCAGCGCGGGAATCAGCGTCACCACGCGACGCACCACGATGGGGATGCGGATGCGGAGCAGCCCCTTCATGATCACCGAGCCCGCGTAGGCGCCGACAGAGGTCGACGCGAGACCGGATGCGAGGAGCCCGACCGCGAAGATCGTCGCGATCGCGGGGCCCAGCGCGCCCTGGATGGCGGCATAGGCACCGGGGATCGTGTCGGTGCCGTCGACCCCGCGGAGGCTCGAGGCGGCCAGGAGCAGCATGGCGATGTTGACCGCCCCCGCGAGCACGAGGGCCACCACGACGTCGCCTCGGGTGACGCGGAGCAGGCGGCGGAGACGTTCGCGGGAGGCGCCGTGCGTGGGAGCCGGGTCGGCGACCACGCGCGTGGTCTCGCGGGCGCCCGCTTGCGCATCCGCTCGCGCCGCCGCATCCGCTCGCGGGGGCCGCACCGACTCGCCCGTGAAGTCGCTCTTCTCGGCCAGGGCCGCGAACTCGACGTGGTGGCGGTCGCGGGCGAGTGCGGAGTGCAGGTAGATCGCGTGCGGCATGACGGTGGCGCCGAGCATGCTCGCGGCGAGCAGCACGGTGGGCGCTCCCTCGAAGCGCGGCACCAGGCCGTCGGCCGCCGCGAACCAGTCGACGTTCGACACGAACACACCGGCGAGGAAGCCGAAGGCGATCACGGCGAGGAGGCCGATGATCATGTACTCGAAGGTGCGCTGCCGCCGGGCGTTCTGCACGAGCAGCAACGCCATCGAGACGACCCCGACGATCAGCCCGCCCATCACGAGCGGCACGCCGAAGAGCAGGTTGAGCGCGATGGCACCGCCCAGCACCTCGGCGATGTCGGTGGCGGCGGCCACGATCTCGGCCTGCAGCCAATAGGCGCGACGGCCCCACGGGCGTGTACGGGCGCCGACGTGCTCGGGCAGCGTCTTGCCGGTGACGATGCCGAGCTTGGCCGACTGGAACTGGATCAGCACGGCCATCGCGTTGGCCAGCACGAGCACCCAGACCAGCAGATAGCCGTATTGCGCACCCGAGGTGAGGTTGGCGGCGACGTTGCCGGGGTCGACGTAGGCGATGGAGGCCACGAACGCGGGCCCGAACATCGCGATGCTGTGCCACCAGCGCGGACGGGCGCCGGGCAGGTCGAGCGGCTTCGGCCCGGGGGTCGTGTGGCCGACCCGGTGCTCCGTCGCATTTTTAGGCATGCCTAAAAATTAGCACAGGCCGCCACGACCCGCATCCGCGGGCTGCGATAATTCGGGCATGAGTCTCCTGAGCGCCGAGGGCGCGGAGTTCGTGCGCGACCGCCATCTCGCGACCTTGTCGACGCTGCTCGCCGACGGCTCGCCGCACGTCGTGCCGGTGGGCTTCACCTTCGACGGCACGACCGTGCGCATCATCACGAACGGGCCGAGCCAGAAGGTGCGCAACGTGCAACGCGACGGCCGCGCGAGCGTGAGCCAGCTCGACGGGGCACGCTGGCTGACCCTGAGCGGCACCGCGCGCATCCTCGACGACCCGTCGTCGGTGGCGGATGCGGTGGCTCGCTACGCCGTGCGCTACCGGCAGCCGCGTGAGAATCCGGAGCGCGTGGTGATCGCGATCGAGGTCACCCGCGCGATGGGATCGAGCGGGATGCTGCTTCCGCGCGAGGAGCGGTCCACCCCCACGTCCTAGGCTGGAGCGATCATGACGACCTCCGCATCCGATTCCCCCGGGCCGGCCTCGCGCTTCGTGGCCGGGCAGGACGTCGCTGCCGAGAACTACCTCAAGACCATCTACGCGCACACCGAGTGGCAGCCCGATCCGATCAGTCCGTCGGTGCTGGCCGGGCGGCTGGGCGTGGCGCCGTCGTCGGTGACCGAGATGGTGAAGAAGCTCGCGGCGGGCGGGCTCATCACGCACGTTCCGTACGGCCCGCTCACGCTCACCGCGGAGGGGCGGATGCGCGCCATGGGTGTGGTGCGCCGGCACCGCTTGATCGAGAGCTGGCTCGTGCGCGAGATGGGCTACGAGTGGGACGAGGTGCACGACGAGGCCGAGGTGCTCGAGCACTCGATCAGCGAGCGGCTGCTGGATGCGATCGACGAGCGGCTGGGGCGGCCGCGGCAGGATCCACACGGCGACCCGATCCCGTCGGCCGCCGGCGTGGTGCCGGTGTTCGAGGCCGTGCTGCTGGCGGATGCCTCGGTCGGGCACGAGGGACGGATCGTGCGCATCAACGACCGTGACCCGTCGTTGCTGCGGCGCCTCGCCGAGGGCGGGGTGTTTCCGGGGACGCGGGTGCGGGTGCGGGACGCTGCCGACGGCGGGGCGGGTGGCGCGGGCACAGCTGGTGGTGGGGCCGTGGGCGGAGGCGCGGGCGCGGGCGCGGCGGGTGGCCGAGCGGCCGGCACAGGCGGCGCGGCACGGCGGCTCGAGTTGCTCGACGCGGGCGCCGCGGCGGCCCCCGTGGTCGAGGTCGACGCCCCCGAGGCGGTCTGGCTCACCGCCTGACGGGCGCCCGGGGCCGACGGCCTGGTGCGGATGCGGAGCGCAACGAGGGTCGCGGCCCCGTCTCGGGATGCGGCCGCGGCGGCGGCGGCCGTCTTCACCCAGCGCACGAGGCGGGAGCGGAACTCAACGAGGGTCGCCGCCACGTGCCGGGATGTGGCCGCGGCCGCCCGCGGAGCTCGACTTGACCCAGCGCATGGCGGAGATCGCCAATCCTGGCGGCGCCCCCATGAGCGCGCGGTGAGCACCAGGGTTGGACTTGTCTGCCCCGTGGGGCCGGAGACGTCAGCGCGACGGGCCGTGATCGGCCCGGGTGAGGGCTGCGAGTGCTTTCACCAGTCCGGTGAGCTGAGCCGTGCGCACCTGATCCTCGGCGCGGAAGACGGCGAGCGCCTGCTCGGCCCGCTTCGCCTCCCGGGGCGAATCGGCGCGAGCGAAGGCCGCGCGCTCCAGGTTCTCCCTGCGGAGACGATCGGCCTCGCGTCCGGCGGGATCCTCCACCCGCGCGAGGAACTGCCGCAGCACGCCCACGGCCTCCCCCGGCCCGTCGTACGCGGCGACGAAGGATGCGCGGGCCACGACCGAATGCGTCACCGCGTCGAGCGCTCGCCGGGCCGCGAGCACGTCGATCTGCGTGCTCGGGTCGGACATGGTCCGATGCTAGGCCGCGCGGCCCCATCCGTCGCCCGAGGTCACCGCCCGTTCATCCACCCTTCCCCCGGCGGCAACGATGCAGGCACGCTGATCCGCGCGTTTTGGCGCTATCGCGCGCCCGGATACCGCAAGAACGTGCGGATGAGCGTTGGGAGGCGCGAGGGCGGGCGCGTGCCGTCAGCCGAGGGCGGCGACCTCCGCGACCGAGGCGCGGAGGGCATCCACCGCCGCCCGCAGCTCCTCGGCGGTGGTGTCGGGCGTCAGCGTGAAGCGCACCGCCGTCTGGGCCACCTGCGGTGACAGGCCGATGGCCAGCAGCACGGGCGAGGGGTCGTCGCTGCCGGCGGCGCAGGCCGATCCGCTCGAGACGATCACGCCGCGCTCCTCGAGCTGCAACAGCACCGCCTCACCACTCGTGCCCGGAAAGCAGAACGACGCCACCGACGGCAGCCGCGACGACGGATGCCCCGTCAGCCGTGCACCGGGAACGGTGGCCAGCACCGCGCCGATGAACTCGTCGCGCAACGCCGTGGTGCGCGCCGCAGCCGCCGCCACCTCCAAAGGCGGGGCCAGCCGCACCGCTGCCGCGAGACCCACCGCGAACGCCACGTTCTCGGTGCCGGAGCGGTGGCCGCGTTCCTGGCCCCCGCCGTGCACCACGGGTTCGAGCGGCAGTCGCTGCCGCACCGCCAGCACGCCGATGCCCTTGGGCGCACCGAGTTTGTGCCCCGAGAGGCTGAGAGCGTCGACGCCGAGCGTGTCGAGCCGGGTGTCGAGCCAACCCGCCGCCTGCACGGCGTCGGTGTGGAACGGCACTCCGGAGGCGTGCGCCAGCTCGGCGAGCCGCGCGACCGGCTGCACGGTGCCGATTTCGTTGTTCGCGTACATCACGGTGGCCAGCGTGGTGTCGGGTCGCAGGGCCCCGGCGAACGCATCCGGGTCGACGCGTCCGTCGATGTCGACCGGCACGACGCTCACCTCGAAACCGTGCACGCGTCGCAGGTAGTCGACCGATTCGACGACCGCCGGATGCTCGATGGCACTGAGTACGACATGCCGCCCGCGGGGGTTTCCGAGGGCGATGCCCTTGACGGCGAGGTTGTCGGCTTCGGTTCCACCCGAGGTGAACACGACCTCGGCGGGGCGGCAGCCCAGCCACTCGGCAAGGACGCGGCGGGCCGCGGCGAGCGCCCGCGACGCGGATTCGCCCACGCCGTGGTGGCTCGACGGGTTGCCGAAATCGCCCGTGAGGAATGGCCACATCGCCTCGAGCACCTCGCGCTTGACGGGTGTGGTGGCCGCGGCGTCGAGGTAGATCATGGTCGCGCACCACGGATGCGCCGCGCGGCCGCCACTGATCCGCGCGCTTTCGCACCACCCGCCGCCCCCATTCCCGCCAAACCGTGCGGACGAGTGGAGGCCGCGCGGGCGCGAGCGGCCGCCACCGGCACGGGCGTGAGAGTGACGGGCGCGAGGGGCGCCAGCGCGGGGATCACGGCACGAAACCCACGTCGAGGCCGAGGTCGAGGGCGCGCACACTGTGCGTGAGGGCGCCCACCGAGATGATGTCGACGCCGGTCTCGGCGATCGCCGCCACCGTGCCGAGGTTCACCCCGCCGCTCGCCTCCACGAGCGCGCGGCCGGCGACCTGGGCGACACCCGCGCGGAGGTCGGCGAGGCCGAAGTTGTCGAGCATGATCGTGTCGACGCCTGCCGCGAGCACGGCGTCGATCTGCTCGAGCCGGTCGACCTCCACTTCGAGGTGCATGGTGTGCGACATCCGTTCGCGCACCGAGAGCAGGGCCGCCGTGACGTCGCCGCCGTGCTGGGCCGCGAGCACGGCGAGGTGGTTGTCCTTCGCCATCACGGCATCGGAGAGCGAGTAGCGGTGGTTGTGCCCGCCGCCGTCGCGCACGGCTTCGCGCTCGAGGGCGCGGAGTCCGGGCGTGGTCTTGCGGGTGTCGACGATGCGCGCCTTCGTGTGCGCGACCAGCCCCACGTACTCGGCGGTGAGGGTGGCGATGCCGCTCATCCGCTGCACCAGATTGAGGGCCACCCGCTCGCCGCGGAGCACGCCGCGAGCCGGTCCGGAGACGGTGGCGAGCACCGCCCCGGCCTCGAACGGCGACCCGTCGGCGAGGTGGAAGGTGGTGACGATGCGCGGATCGACCGCCGTCATCGTCGCTGCGAAGACGGCGGCACCACTGAACACGCCGGGCTCGCGGGCGTCGAGCGTGGCCTCGACCACGGCATCGCCGGGAATCAGCAGCTCGGAGGTGATGTCACCCCACGGCGCGTCCTCGGCGAGCGCGCGCGTGACGACGTCGTCGATGATCTGAGCGGTGAGCACTAGACGGTGACCTTCTCTGTGGGGTTCGCGGCGGGCGCGACGGATGCGCGTGCCCGAGCGGGTGCGGGAGCGACGGATGCGGGCGCCGGGGTGACGGACGCACTCGATGGAGCGGGCGCGGGCGCGGCATCGCGCCCCGCGGATGTGGCGTGGAGGGGCGCCTGCACCGTGATGTGGTGGGCGAACGGCGGCTCCGCGTCGGGGTGATCGGCACGGAAATGCGCCCCCCGCGACTCTTCGCGCGCGAGGGCGGCGGCGACGATCGCCCGCGCCAGCTGCAGCAGGTTCGCCGTCTCGCGCCGCTGGATCGAGGCATCCGCCGCGACGGGCAGATCCCAGCCGGCGAGGGTGTCGCGCGCCTCGCGGAGACCGGCGGCGTCGCGATGCACGCCGGCGTCTCGCCACATCAGCGTGTGCAGTTCCGCACGGCTCGGCTCGCGGGTCACGCGAGCGGATGCGTCGCCTGCCTCGGTCGCCACCGTGGTCACCGAATCGCCAAGAAACGCCGTAACGGTGGCCGGCATTCCGTCGGATTCTGGCGATTCGGCACCGGCCGGCACGCCGGCACGCGCGAGACGCTCGAGCGGGACCGTGTTCGGCAGGCCCGACCACAGGCGCGGGGCGCCGGACGGCGCGGCCGCATCGGAACGGATCGCCGCCGCCGCGCGGTGCGCGAACACGAGCGACTCGAGCAGCGAGTTCGACGCCAGCCGGTTCGCGCCGTGCACCCCGGTGCACGACACCTCTCCCACCGCGAAGAGCCCGGGGATCGAGGTGCGGCCGTCGAGATCGGTCGCCACGCCGCCCATCCAGTAGTGCGCGGCGGGCGCCACCGGAACCGGTTCGTGCGCCCAGTCGAAACCGTGCTCCCGGGCCGCGGCCGAGATGGTGGGAAACCGCCGCTCGAGCTCCGCAGCCCCGATGGCCGTGGCGTCGAGCACCACGGGCTTCCCGGTGCGGGCCATCTCCGAGGCGATCGCCCGGGCCACGACGTCGCGCGGCGCCAGTTCGGCCAGCGGATGCTCGCCCACCATGAACCGCTCCCCCGACGCGTTCCGCAGCACGGCGCCGTCGCCGCGCACGGCCTCCGACACGAGGAACGATCCGCTCACGGCGAGCGCGGTCGGGTGGAACTGCACGAACTCCACGTCGGCCAGCACTGCTCCGGCGCGCAGGGCCGCCGCCGCTCCGTCACCCGTCGTCACCGACGGGTTCGTCGTGTGCGGGTAGAGCTGCCCGATACCGCCGCTCGCCAGCACCACCGCGTCGGCGGTCAGCGTCTCGGCGATGCCGTCGCGCAGCACGGTGAGCCCGGTGGCGCATCCGTCGGTCACCACCAGATCGGCCACGAAGGTCTGCTCGAGCACCCGGGTGGCGGAGGCGCGCACAGCCCGCACGAGCGCCCATTCGACCTCGTAGCCCGTGGCATCGCCGCCGGCGTGCAGGATGCGGTGGAACGAATGCGCGCCCTCGAGCCCGGCATCGAAGTCGGCCGCGGGGTCGTCGTGCTGTCGGTCGAAGTCGACGCCCCAGCGGATGAGATCGCGGATGCGCGCGGGCCCCTCCGCGCAGAGCACCTGCACGGCCGCCGGGTCGCTGAGCCCGGCGCCTGCCACGAGGGTGTCGGCGACGTGCGAGTCGACGGTGTCGCCCGGCATGACCGCCGCCGCGATGCCGCCCTGGGCGTAACGGGTGTTGCTCTCGTCGATGGTCGACTTCGTCACGATCGTCACGTCGTGCCGGTCGCCGAGCGCGAGCGCGGTCACGAGCCCGGCGACCCCGCTGCCCACGATCACGACGCGCATCCGCCGCTCCGCCGCATCCGATGTCACCGAATCGCCAGATTCCGACGGAATGCCGGCCTTCGTTGCGGCGTGTTGTGGCGACTCGGCGAAACGCTCGCTCATGGCCGGGCCGCGAGCATCCGCTCGAGGGCGACGCGGGCGGGAACCGCCACGTCGTCGCCCACCGTGATCTGGTTCACGACCCGGCCCGCCACGAACTCCTCGAGCACCCAGGCCAGGTAGCCGGGGTGGATGCGGTACATCGTCGAGCAGGGGCAGATCACGTCGTCGAGGCAGAAGATGGTGTGCTGCGGGTACTCGTTGGCGAGCCGCTGCACGAGGTTGATCTCGGTGCCGATGGCGAAGGTCGAGCCGGCCGGAGCCGCCTGGATGGCCTTCACGATGAAGTCGGTGGAGCCGGCCGCGTCGGCCGCGTCGACCACGGGCATCGGGCACTCGGGGTGCACGATCACGCGCACATCGGGGTGCTCTGCCCGGGCCTTCTCGACCTGGGCCACCGTGAAACGCTTGTGCACCGAGCAGAAGCCGTGCCACAGGATGACCTGCGCGTCGAGCAGGCCGGCCTCGTCATTTCCGCCGAGCGGCTTGCGCGGGTTCCACATCGGCATCCGCTCGAGGGGAACGCCCATGGCCTTCGCCGTGTTGCGGCCGAGGTGCTGGTCGGGGAAGAAGAGCACCCGCTGCCCGCGCTCGAAAGCCCACTCGAGCACCGTGGCGGCGTTCGAGGAGGTGCACACGATGCCGCCGTTGCGGCCGCAGAAGCCCTTGAGGTCGGCCGAGGAGTTCATGTAGGTGACCGGGATGATCGGAACCCGGCCCGACGCATCCGGCTCCGTTCCGTAGATCTCGCCGAGCTGCGCCCAGGCCTCCTCGACCGAGTCGATGTCGGCCATGTCGGCCATCGAACAGCCGGCCGCGAGGTTCGGCAGGATGACCGACTGCCCCGGGCGGGCGAGGATGTCGGCCGTCTCGGCCATGAAGTGCACGCCGCAGAACACGATCGCCTCGGCCTGCGGCACCGTGAGGGCAGCGTTGGCGAGCTGGAACGAGTCGCCCACGAAGTCGGCGTACTGCACCACCTCGTCACGCTGGTAGAAGTGGCCGAGCACCACCACGCGGTCGCCGAGCGTCTGTTTGGCGGCCCGGATGCGCGCATCCAGTTCGGCCTTCGACGCCGTCTTGTACTCCTCGGGCAGCTGGCCCTGGCGCGGAGCCTCGGCGGGGATCGGGTCGGCCATCGAGGCGCCGGGCCCGTAGGACGGAGCCGGCTGCAGGTCGAAGACCCACGGCCCCTCCGCGAGCTCAGGCGTACAGGTCGACGCGGTGACAGCGGGGTCGCCGGCCACGATCAGCTGGATCTCGGTGTCGACCGACATCGTCGCGGGAGCGGGTGCGTTCATGAGTTCGGCTTTCTGGAGGGGGCGTTCCCAGGCGAGAGCGGCCCGCGGTCGAGCGGGTCGATCGCCTGGTTGTAGCGATAGAGCTTCGGGGGGCGGTAGCTCGTGCCCGTCACGCGCTTGCCGGTGGGCACGATGGTGTTCGACGACTCGAGCTGGCGCCGGAAGTTCGCCGGGTCGAGCGAGCGCCCGAGCACCGCTTCGTGCACCTCGCGCAGTTCGGCCAGGGTGAAGGTGTCGCCGAGGAACGCGTGCGCGATGCGGCTGTATTCGACCTTGTTGCGCAGCCGCCAGAGCGCGTACTCGATGATGACGTCGTGGTCGAAGGCGAGATCGGGCAGGTCGTCGACCGAGAACCAGGCCACGTTCTCGCTCGCGCTGCTGCCGGCCGACTGGGTGACCTCATCCGAGTTCACCAGCGCCCAGTAGACGATCGAGACGACCCGCTCGTTCTGGCCGCGTTCGGCGGCGAGGCGCGCCTCCCCCGGCGAGCGGTCGAGGGTGCCGAACGCATAGAGCTGTTCGAGGTAGCTCGGTGCGAGCGCCGTGGTGGCCGCGAGGGTGCGGGCGGCGGCCGACTCGAGGTCTTCGTCGGCCCGGAGCGGCCCGCCCGGGAGCGCCCACTGCCCTTCACAGGGCGGGCGGATGCGCCGCACCAGCGGCAGCCAGAGCGACGGCAACTCGGTGGGCCGGTCGGGGCGGAGGGCGAAGATGACCGTCGAGACGGCGAGCGAGATCATCGCGTCGCGGTTCGTGAGATCGGTCATGGGTGGTCTTCCTGGTCGTGCCGCCCTAAAGGTTGTTTCGACTATAACCCTTAAAGTCGCAATGACACAAACCAGGAGGCGAGATCCCGCGATTCCCGGAGCGCGGGACCTCGCTGAACGGCCGGGGTCACGTGCTCCTCAGCCCACGGGAGCGAGGGGGCCGACCGGGAGGCAGTAGTCCGGATGGCTGGCATCGGGGCAGTAGGTCTCCGACGGACCTCCGCCGTCCGGAGGCGGGAAGGTGTGCATGGCCGGCGCGTCAGCGGGGCCGCCTCCGTCAGGCCGCTGCTCGGGCTCCGCGGCCTGCTGCTCCGCGGCGAAGGCGGCCTCGGAGTCCTGCACCGCGAGCAGCTTCGCCACGAGGTCGAGCACCTGGCGCGGGGTGTCGTCGGTGGCCGAGATCTGGGCCTGCTGGTCGACGATGGCGAGGTAGAGGGCGTCTCGGAGCGCCGGGTCAGCGTTCGGCGCTTCGTCGTTGACCACGCGGATGGCGCTCTCCACCACACCTTGGCGAACGGAGTGCGTCGACGCCAGGAACCCGTCGATGTCGGCGGCGATCCGTGCCGCGTCGACATGTGCTCCGGATGCGCTCATCGCCCCGACGTCGGCCTCGAGCGTCGCGGTCGCCTGGTCGAGGGCCGCGCGAGCCTCGACGGGGGTGAGGCCCGCCGTGCCCTCGGAGAGGGTGTGCCCCGCGGTCACGAGGGCTCCGGCCAATGGGTCGACCGCGGCGGGCGCAGGGCTCGGCGCCGGCGTGGGTGTCGGCGACGGTGTCGGCGTCGGGGTCGTGTCCGAGCCGGAACTCGGCACACGGGTCGACGTGGACGCACCGGCGGCGGCCGTGGAATCCGACGCACCCGCTTCGGCGGAACCCGGGCCCACGCATCCGGCGACCGCGGTCACCATCCCGATCGCCACGGCGGCGATCAGCAGGATGCGCAGACCTCGATACCGCCCGGCTTGCGTGATGCGGGCTGCTGGCATCGGTTCTCCTCGAGTCGGAGCGTCCCCACGCACGGGTACTCTACCGCCCGGCTGTGCCGCTCCGGAAGGCAACGGCCGTCGCATGCGATCGACTCGGCGGGAACCCGCAAATCCGCAGACGAGCGAGGTTCAGCGGGTGCTGCACGGCCAAGCGGACCGTGCGGCCACCACCCCGTCGACCTCCCGCTCGTCAGTTCAGCAACCCGGCCCCGACGGCGGCGGGGTGACGTCCTGGGGCTCACCCGTGAGGGGGTCGGTGATGTGCAGCGGCGGCCAGTGGTAGCAGAAGGGAATCTCCGTGTAGGTCGGGCCCGATCCGCCGCCGGAGGCGGATTCGCCGTCCGCCGCACTCTGCTCGGCCGCTTCCCGGGCCGCAGCGCCGGCCGCCTGCGCGTCCTGCGCGGCCCGCGTCTTCGCCACGAGCTCGAGGAGCTGGCGCGGGGTGTCGTCGGTCGCCGGGCCCGCGGCCTGCTGCGCCACGACGGCGAGGTACAGGTCGTCGCGCACGGCCTGGTCGGCATCGGGCGTCTCCTCGTTCAGCACACGCGAAGCGGTGTCGACCACCCCCTGCCGCACGAGCTGCGCCGCCGCATAGAGCGCCGCGATGTCGGCGGCGATGCGCGCCTCGTCGACCGGGGGCGTCGCCTGGCTCGCGGCCGGACCGCCGGCCGCCGAGAGCTGCGCGACCTGCACATCGGCATCGAGCTGCTGCACGGCGACGTCGAGCGTCGTTCGCGCCTCGACCGGCGCGAAACCCTCCGTGCCGGCGACGAGCGCCTTCCCGGCGGCCACGAGCGGCTCGGCCAGCGGATCGAGATCGACGACCTCCTCAATCGGCATGGGCGTCGGGGCGGACGCGGCAGCCTGGGTGGTGGCGACCGTCTCCGGTGCCGCGGAACCCGGCCCGGCACATCCGGTGACCGTGGCCGCCAGCACCAGAGCAGTGCACGCGCCGAGAAGCACGCGCGCGATGGACTTCGACATCATCTCCCCCTCGGGATTCATGCAGCCCCCCGGCCACGACGTGTGAACTCTACCCGTTCAGGCGGCCCCTGTAGCCTGGGGGCACGAACGGGAGAAGGAGGTCCGGATGACCGCGCGCGACGAGATCGAATGCTGGCTCACCGACATGGACGGCGTTCTCGTGCACGAGAACGCGCCGATCCAGGGCGCCGCCGAGCTGCTGCAGCAGTGGCGCGACCAGGGCAAGCCCTACCTCGTGCTCACCAACAACTCCATCTTCACGCCGCGCGACCTCTCGGCGCGGTTGCGCGCATCCGGTCTCGAAGTGCCGGAGGAGTTCATCTGGACGTCGGCCCTCGCCACCGCCGCGTTCCTCAAAGACCAGATGCCAGGCGGCAGCGCCTTCGTGATCGGCGAGGCCGGCATCACCACCGCGCTGCACGAGGCCGGGTTCATCATGACGGAGACGGCGCCCGACTACGTGGTGATCGGCGAGACGCGCAACTACTCCTTCGAGGCCATCACGAAGGCGATCCGGCTGATCGGCAACGGGTCGCGGTTCATCGTGACGAACCCGGATGCCACGGGGCCGAGCGCAGAAGGCCCGCTGCCCGCGACGGGTGCGATCGCGGCGCTCATCACCAAGGCCACCGGCAAGGAGCCCTACGTGGTGGGCAAGCCGAACCCGATGATGTTCCGCTCGGCGATGAACCGCATCGGCGCGCACTCCGAGAACACGGGCATGATCGGCGACCGGATGGACACGGATGTCGTGGCGGGCATCGAGGCCGGGCTGCACACGATCCTCGTGATGACGGGCATCAGCGACCAGGCCGAGATCGACAAGTACCCCTTCCGCCCCGACGAGATCCTCGCCTCCGTCGCCGACCTCGTCGACCCGGAGCCCGTCGAGACCGAGCTCTGAGGCGCCATCCCGCTGGCCTGACGCGATTTCGGGAGGAGCTGGGTGATACCGAGGTCCTATTCGGCCCCGGTCGCGTTCTCCTCCTCCCGAAACGGTGACGTCAGCGGAGCTCATGGGCCAGGAGGTCCATGAGCAGGGCGTCGTGCCAGGCGCGGCCGTCGGGGTCGCGCTCGTATTGGCGCATGATGCCGACGGGGCGGAAGCCGACCGCCACGTAGGCGCGGATGGCGGCTTCGTTGTCGGCGGCGGGATCGATCGTGATGCGATGGTGGCCGCGATCCCGGATGAGATGCGTGGCCAGCGTGCGCACGGCGTCGCGACCGAGCCCTCGGCGGTGCACCGCGGGGTCGAGGAAGATGTCGATCGACGCGTGCCGGTAGGTCGGCTCCGTCTCCTCGCTGTACTGGATCATGCCCACGATCGCGCCCTCGTGCCACACCGTGAACACCATGGCGTCGGGGTCGTCCCACGGCCACGGCGGTGCGGTGTCGTCGGCGCCCCACCGCGCCGCCACCTCGGGCGTCAGCCGGATGCGCCGCAACTCTGCGACGTCGTCGGCCCGCACGGGCGCGAGCACCACCCGCTCGCCCGCCAGAACGAGCCCCTCACCATCACCCGATTCCATGCGCAGACCGTACTCCCGCGGGGCGGAGCTTGAACTTCTTGCCCCTTCCGGCCCTAAAACTCGCGAAATAGGGCCGGAAGGGGCAAGAAGTCGGGGTCAAGGCTGGGTGAGCGCCAGGGCGTAGCCGCCCGGCGGGAGCCAGACCGTGGTGGGAGCGGTGATCGTGCGCTCGGAGACGAGCGCGCCGCCCCCGTCGTAGGAGCGCAGGGTCTGCAGGCCCGAAGCGCCGAGCGTCACGCGCTGCGGCACACCCAGGTTGTTCTGTGCGAGCTGCGCCGACGCGACCGCACCCGCTCCCGATGCCGATCCCGATCCCGATCCCGAGAACGTGCCGACCGCGGGGCGCACGAGCAGCGCATCCACGTCGACCTCCCCGGCGAGCGCCCGCACCTCGACCGAGTCGCGCGACGCGGGCACCGGAACCGTCAGGCGCTGCGGCAGCAGGGCTCCGGATGCCGCGGTGATGCCCTGCTCACCCACCGACGACGACAGCGCCCCGAGTGGCAGCCAACCGGTTCTCCAGAGCGACTTCGGCGTGGCCGCCGTGCCCTTCTCGACCTGCCAGACGACGGGTTCGACGACACGCAGCATCCCGTTCTCCGCCGTGCCGAGCGAGAACGTGGCCTTCTGTCCTTTCTGGAGCGCGAGGTACGAACCGCTCCACGACGACTCCTCCGTCCACGTCGACTCCGGGGTGACGACCGTACCCGTGGTCGACGTCGCGTCCTCCGCCTCGATGACCCGCAGGCCGTCGCGCGCATCGAGGGTCGTCAGCGACTGCGCCATCGCCGAAACCGACGGATGCGCATCCAGCGCCAGCATCGACAACAGCCCGTGGATCGTGCTCTCGGCTCCCGAGTTGCGGTTGATCGACCCGTCGGGCTGGATGCCGTCGTAGGTGACGCCCGTCGCGGGGTCGTACATCAGCGTGGCTGCGGGGTTCAGCCCGAAGAACCAGGCCGCCTGCAGCCCCGCGAGGTCGGCGAGACCGGGCAGGTCGGCCGCCTCTGCCGTGGCGAGCAGGTTCTGCAGCCGGGAGTCGGCGCCGTAGGCCAGCTGCACGCGCTCGGTGGGCGAGGGATACCGGGCGTTGTCGGGCCCGCCCGCCGTGAGCAACGTGGGAGCGAAACGCGCCGACTCCGTGATCGCCGGCTGCAGCAGCGAGTCGTCGTCGAGAGCGACGGATGCGCGTGCCAGTGCCCCCGCCATCTGCGACGACCACGCGTGCCACATCGAGCGCGACTCGGCCCACGGCAGGATCGCGCCGTACGGCCACGAACCCGCGCCGGACTGCGCGCCGTTCCGGGTGCCCGCTGCGGCGAGAGCGTCTGCGGCTCCCGTATCGTGCGACGACCCGCCGGAGCCGGCATCCGCCGCACTCGCGCCGGCATCCGCATCCGCATCCGCATCCGCAGAGCCTGCTCCCGCGCCATCCGCCGCCGCATCCTTCGCAGCGGCGTCCGTGGCCGCGGCATCCGCCGGATCCGCGAGCGCCGCTCCCGCACCCGGACCGGCCGGATCGGTCGTCGCGCTGCCCAGCGCCGCGATCCCCTCGGCGAGTTTCGCGAGGGCGTCGCGGGCCGCGACATCGGAGGGGGCCGCCGCCGTGTAGGCCGAGAGGCCGAGCACGGCCTCGGCCGTCGCATCCGCTCCGTCGACGATGAGCCAGGCCGGCACCGACACCCCGTCGGCCACGGCATACTGCCCGTAGCTGTCCAGCACCTCGCGGTCGACGGCGGCGACACCGAGCTGCACCCGTTCCTGGAGGAAGGCGGCGAACGACGGATCGACGTCGCGGAACGCCGCGAACCCCTCCCCGAGCGCCCAGAGCGAGCGGGCGAGCCAGTAGCTCTCGGCCGAGTCGCTCGGGTCGGGCAGCTCCACCGGCTCGGCGCTGGGGTTCAGCGAACCGTCGGGCTGCATCCAGAGCACGACGTTGCCGGCATCCGGCCCCTCCGTGGTCTGGAAGTAGGCCAGCGCCCGCAGCACTTCGTAGGCCTTCTGCCGACTCGCGTCGTCGCCCGTCTGCTGCCAGTGCCGCAGGTAGACCACGGCCGCGCGGGCCACGTCGTCGCTGTTGAAGGCGCCCTGCCCGTAGTCTCCGGTGGCCGCGTCGAGCGGCCCCCCGCCCACGCGCTCGAACGTGCCGCCGTCGCGGGCATCCGCATAGGTCCAGGGCAGGGTGATCGCGGGTTCGGTGTCGAGCCGGTAGCTCGAGTGCCCCGGCACCTCAGGGGGTGACACCTCGTCGAGCAAGAAGTCGAGGTGCGCCGTATTGGTGAGCGCCGCGCTCCCCGCCGATGGCGCAGCCGAGGCAGGCGAACTCGCCAGCGCGAGCCCTCCGATCAGAAGAGTCACGGATGCCGCACCAGCGGTCATCCGTCGAGCGAGCGAGTTCGTCATCGAACGTGCCTTTCGTCGTGTCGTTGCGCTGATCCGCGCGTTTTCGCGCTTCCGAACCGTCGGATGACGCCAAAACGTGCGGATCAGCGAGAGGGATCAGGTGTGGAGGAGGCGCGCCACGCCGATCTTCGAATCGGCCATGCCGTAGAAGACGTAGTGCTGTCCCGCGATCTCCTCGATAGCGGTGGGGAAGACGACGTTCGGCACGATGCCGCTGCGTTCGTCTTCGGTCTCCGGCTCGAGCAACGGTGTCGGGGTGCGCGCGATGACCCGGGACGGGTCGTCGGCATCGAGCAGCATGGCTCCGGCGGCATAGTTCACCTTCTGCTGCTGCGAGAACGCGCTGTCGATGGTGCCGGTGACGCCGTGGTGGATGAGCAGCCACCCTTCCGGCACCCGTAGCGGCGCGGGGCCGCCGCCGATCTTGAGCTCCTCGAAGGGGAACTCGGGCCCGGCGAGGAAGCGGTGCCGCGTCCAGCGCGTGAGCTCCGAGAGGTCGCGGGCGACGGCGGCGACGGGGACGTAGCTGATCCAGATGCTCTGTCGCGCATCCGTCACCCCCGCCGGCAGTCGCACGCCCTCGCCGGGCTTGGTCTCGCCGAGGTCCCACATCGGCCGGTGCAGCACCGCGAACGAGAGTTCGCCGTCGGGGGCCGCGACCGGAGTCGGGAAGAACACCGTGTCCTTGTTGTGGAAGAGACCGAGATCGATGTCGAGCGCATCGTCGTAGGCGAAGGTGACCGGGCCGAGCCGCTGCCAGGTGCGCAGATCGGATGACACGGCGATGGCCGTGCGTGGCCCGAGCGGCCCGTAAGCCACATAGGTCATGACGTGCAGCCCGAGGTCGGGCACGAAGGTCACCCGCGGGTCTTCGACGCCGGCGTTGTGCGCCCCGCGTTCGAACCCGCGATCGGGCGCGAGCACCACGCCTTCGCGTGCCACCCCCACCGGCACCCCGTCGTCCGAGAGCAGCACCCGGGCGAGGCCCACGCGCGACACGTTGCCGGTGGCGACGAGCCTCGGCAGCAGGTACAGCTCGCCGTCGGGCCCTCGTCCGGATGCCGGGTTCAGCACCCCCTCGGCCTCGAGCTCGTCGCCGGACAGGGGTTCCATCACGATCCCGATCCGCTCCAGGCGGTAAGGGACTGTTGTGGTGGTTGCGGGGGTCATCATTATCCTTTCACTCCCGATCCGAGGTCGTTCGAGACGAAGTAGCGCTGGAACACGATGAACAGCACCACGACCGGAGCCGCGAGCACCACCGCGCCGGCGAGGATCGCCCCGAACGGGTTGTCGGTCGACGCGGCGACCGTTGAGATGTAGTTGGCGAGCGACACCGCGAGCGGCTGCAGCGCCGCATCCTTGGTGATGAGGAAGGGCCAGAGGAACTCGTTCCAGGGCCCGATGAAGGTCAGCAGCACCGCGGTCACCAGCGCCGGCCGCACGAGCGGCAGGGCGATGCTCCAGAGCAGGCGGATCTCGCCCGCTCCGTCGATCCGCGCCGCTTCGAACAGCTCCTTGGGCAATTGCAGGAAGTACTGCCGGAAGATGATCACAGCGGTCGAGTTGATGGCAAAGGGCAGGATCATGCCCACGTGCGTGTCGGCGAGACCGTAGTCGCGGGCGATCAGCACGTAGAGCGGGATCTGCAGCAGCTGGAACGGGATGACCTGCACCAGCAGCGCCAGCGCGAACGTCGCGCGGGCTCCTCGCCACTTCAGCATCGCCAGCGCGTAGCCCACGAGAACACCGAAGATCACGGTGCACAGCAGCACTCCGCCGGTGAAGATGCCGGAGTTGATGAGACCCGTGCCGAGATTGATGCGCTCGTTCACGTTCACGAAGTTGTCGAACGTGAGGTTCGAGGGGTTCGGGAAGGCGCCGGCGAGGGTGGGATCGGGGTCTTTCTGCAGGGCCCCCACCACCATGTAGTAGAAGGGGAACAGGAAGACCAGTGCCCCGAGTCCGAGCACGACGCCGCGCAGCACGAGTTGCGCGCGCGACCAGCCGTGCGGCCTCTGGTGATGCATCCGCGCTGCACGTTCCTGGGTGATCTCGGTCATGAGTCCCTCTCCCCCACGAGTCGGTTCTGGATGAAGGCGATGATCAGCACGCCGATCACGAGCACGACGCCGATGGCGGAGGCGACATCCGGTTGACCCTGCTGGATTCCGAGCTGGTACATCAGCAGCACCGGGCTGGCCGAGGCGCCGTTCGGCCCGCCACCTCCGGTGAGCAGATAGGGCTCGGTGAACAGGTTGGCTCCCGTGACGGTCGACACCAGCAGCACCAGCAGCGTCGCCGGCCGCACGCCCGGCACGGTGACCGAGAAGAACTGACGGATGCGCCCGGCCCCGTCGGTCGCGGCCGACTCGTAGAGCTCTTTGGGCACGTTCTGCAGCGCCGCCAGGTAGAGCAGGATGTAGAACCCCAGCTGCTTCCAGGTGACGTAGATGGCGATCACCGGCATCGCCAGGTTCTCGTTGATCAGCCACGACGGGCTCGGCGCCAGCGGCCCGAGGATCGAGTTGACGAGACCGTTGCCGTTGAACAGGAACAGCCACACCGCGACCACGGCGACACTCGCCGTGACGTAGGGCACGTAGAAGCTCACCCTCAGGAAGGTGCGGGCGTGCACCACCTTGTTGAGCGCACTCGCGAGCAGCAGCGAGAGCACCACCGTGAGCGGCACGTTGATGAGCAGGAAGATGCCCACGTTGCCGAACGACCGGATGACGGCCGGGTTGCTGAACGCGGCGACGTAGTTGTCGAGGCCCACGAAGGGGCGATCCGGATTCGCGCCCGGGGCGGCGAAGAAGAAGTCGTGGAACGAGATCCAGACCGAGTAGACGATCGGGAACGCGAAGACCGCGAGCACGAAGAGGAGGTAGGGCGAGCTGAACAGCAGGCCCAGGGGCTGGCGCCCGAAGATGCGGTGCGCGACAGACCGCTTGGCGCGGGGTGAGCCGGAGCCCGAGCCCTTGCCCTTGCCCTTGCCCTTGCCCTTGCCCGACGCCGGGCCCGTCGCCCCGGTGCGCGAGGGCACCGGGGCGCGGGGATCACTGACGGTGGAGGTCATCGCACGGCCTAGGGCTGCGTCGCCAGCTGATCGATCTTCGTGGCGACATCGGTGAGCGACTGGCCCACGTCACCCTCGCCGAAGATCACGGACTTGCTCCAGGCATCCCGGAACGCCTGCATGATCTGCACGGTGTTCGGGCCACCCGGAACCTCGACGGTGCGGCTAGCCTGGTCGCCGAAGGCCTGATAGGCCGGGTTCGCCGCGAAGTAGTCGGCGTAAACGGTCGGCAGATCCTGGCGGAGCGGCATCTGGCCGGTGGTCTCGAGGAACTTGCCGTCCTGATCCTCGCTGGTGGCGAACTTCAGCACGTTCCAGGCGGTGCCCTTGTTCTCGCAGGCGCTGAACAGGCCGACGTTCTTGGCGTCGCTGAAGGTCCAGACGTCCTTCGGATCGGTGGCCTCGGGGGTCGGGACCGGCACGGAACCGAAGTTCACGCCGTCGTAGACCGAGATGGCCCACGGACCGACGATGGCCATGGCGGCCTGCCCGTCGGCGAAGGCATCACCCTGGTACTGCTCCTGGCCGGCCAGTTTCTGGTCGTAGAGGTCGCGCCAGAATTGCGCGACCTCGGTGCCCTTGTCGTCGGCGAAGGTCGCCTTGCCGTCTTCGATCAGCGGCGTTCCGCCGGTGGCTGCGGCGTAGAGCGGCATGAAGTCGAACTGCATCTGGAAGAACTCGCTCGTCGGAGCGGGCTGGATGGCGAAGGGCGCGACGCCCGCATCCACCAGCGTCTTCGAGGTGGCGATGAAGTCGTCGTAGGTCGACAGCTTCGGGTTCTCGGGGTCGAGGCCGGCCGCGGCGAAGAGATCCTTGTTGTAGAAGATGACGACGGGGTTGGACTTCCACGGCAACTGGAAGTAGTCGCCGTCGGCGTTCTGGTATTGCTTCGCGATGTCGCCCGAGCGTTCCTCGATGTAGGAGGCGCCGTCGTCGAAGTCGCTGAGGTTCACCAGCCCGCCCTGCTTCTCGAACTGGCCCACCGCGCTGGGAGCGGTGTTGAAGACAAGACAGGGAGCGTTGCCGGCGGTGATGGCGGCGCCGATCACCTCTTCGCTCGACTTGCCGGCCGGAATCTCCTGCCCGGTGATCTTCTGGTCGGGGTTCTCGGCGTTCCAGGCTTCCACCATCTGCTTGCCCCACTCGAGTTCGGTGGCGTTGTTCGAATACCAGATGGTGATGGGTCCGGTGGCGGTGAGATCGCCGGCGGCGCCGCCGCCTCCGCTCCCGCCGGAACATGCTGCGAGGCCGATTCCCGCGACGGCCGCCAAGGCGACGGCCAGCACGCGCTTCGACCTCTTCACTGAGGATGTCTGCACGATGGTGCTCCTTTCGGTGGCGGCCACGGAGGCCGCGATTCTTCAGGCCCGGACGGGCCCGGTCGAGGCGCGCGTGATGACACGTGCGGGTTCGAGATCGATGTCGGCGGCGACGCCGGTGGTGGTCAGACGCAAGAGGGCGTGGGCCGCGGCCTCGCCCCAGGCGAGCGGATCGGTGCGCACCGAGGTGAGGGCGGGGTAGACATAGCGGGCGAGCTCGGAGTCGTCGAAACCCGTGATCGAGAGGTCGTCGGGCAGGCGGAGCCCTCGCTCGTGGGCGACGCCGATGCCCGCGATGGCCATCGGGTCGTTGCCGTAGACGACGGCGGTGGGCGGCTCGGCCAGGTCGAGCAGGGTCTCGGTGGCGGATGCGCCCTGCGCCGCCGTGAAGTCGGTCTCGATCACGAGGTCGGCCGGCAGACCCGCCGCCTCGAGCGTCGCGGCGAAGGCGGCGTTGCGGCGGGTGGCGTGCAGCATCCGGCGCGGCCCGATGACGTGCGCGATGCGGCGGTGGCCCAGATCGATGAGGTGCTGGGCGGCGGCCACGATGCCGGGTGTGTCGTCGAGGCTGACCGCGGGGAACGCATCCGGGTCGCCCGCGTGAGAGCCTTCGGGGCGACCGAGGGTGACCGCCGGCATCCCGAGTTCACGGAGCAGTGGGATGCGCGAGTCGTCGTGCCGCAGGTCGGTGATGAAGACGCCGTCGACCCGGGCGTCGGCGGTGAGTGTGCGGTAGACGGTGGCTTCGTGCTGCTCGTCGGCGACGACGCTGAGCACGAGCGCGCGGCCCTCCTGCAGCAGCACGCGCTCGACGCCCGCGATGAAAGACGGGAAGAAGGGATCGGCACCGAGGATCTCGGGGTCGCGGGCGATGACGAGGCCGAAGGCGTAGGAGGTGCGGGTGGAGAGCGAACGGGCCGAGAGGCTCGGCCGGTAGTCGAGCTCGCGAGCGACGGTGAGGATGCGATCGCGGGTGTCGGGTGAGACGCCGGGCCGGTCGTTGAACGCGAACGAGACGAGGCCCTTGCTGACGCCGGCGGCCTTGGCGACATCGTTGATCGTCGCTTTGCGCTTCATCGCCGACCTCCCGGTGCTGCTGGGACGGCGAGGGAGCTCGCCGTCGAGTCCACCGGTCTGAACCGGTTTAGGCCAAAGCTATACCGGTTTAGATCCCCCCGCAAGGGGGGTGTGCGGATCAGTGTGCGGTGAACCGCTCCTCGGGGTCGCGGTCGGCGGCCGTGCGGCGCGGCATCCGACGGTATCCGTCGCGGGCGACCGCCCGTACGGCGGCGGCGACCCCGACGAGAGCGAGGATGCCGAGGAACACGAGTACGATAGTCATGGCAGTAACGCTATGGCCGTCTCGAAATGGCCACCAGTAGGCACTATGCCGTTCTGCGTCGAATTCCTGCCATCCATCGGATGTCGCCTGCCCCCTCCACCTCCGCTGGTGCCGCTGTGCGGTTGCCCGAATGGGCTCCCGCGCGCCCGCTGTCGACCCGTTCGCGCTCCCTCGCGGGCGGCGCGCACCCCTCGCCACCTGGGAAAACCCCCGATGGCCTGCCGAATGCGTGGGTTAGGCTCGACGGTCGAAGACCTCCCGACCCGAAGGACAGCCATTTGAACACCAGCGACCGACGCCCGAGACGGCACCGCTCCGGGCCGATCCGGCACGGTCGCCAGCGCACCCCTTCGCCCGTCGGGGCGATCCTCAAAGGGCTCGCCGTGGTGCTGGCCGTCGCCCTCGTGAGCATCGGTTCGGTCGCGGCCTACGCGATCAACAGCCTCGCCCAGCAGGTCACCGCCAACGCCGTCGACCTCGGCGGCGGAACCGACGCGGCACCCCCGCCCCCGCCGGTGCTCGGCGCTTTCGAGGGCGGCTTCAACCTCCTGGTGGTGGGCACCGACAACGATCCCAACCAGGGCGACAGCTTCGGTGAGCGGGATGCCACGCTCAACGACGTCAACATCCTGCTGCACGTCTCCGCCGACCACAAGAACGCCGTGGTGGTGAGCTTTCCGCGCGACCTCGTGATCTCCCATCCGGAGTGCACCGACCCCGACACGGGCGAGGTCTTCGACGCGATGAGCGCGCAGCCGCTCAACGACGCCTGGGAGCGCGGCGGGCTGGCGTGCGTCAACTCCACCATCGAGAACCTCACCGGGCTCGACATCAACTACGCCGCCGCCACCTCCTTCGACGGCGTGATCGAGATGACCAATGCGGTCGGCGGCGTGCCGGTGTGCCTCAACGAGCCGATCTTCGACGCAGACTCCGGTCTCGACCTGCCCGCCGGCACCAGTGTGATCGAGGGCCAGATGGCGCTCTCGTTCCTGCGCAACCGGCACGGCGTCGGCGACGGAAGCGACCTCGCCCGCATCGCCTCGCAGCAGCAGTATCTCTCGTCGATGGCCCGCACGCTGAAGAGCGCGAACACGCTGACCGACATCACGAAGCTCTACGGGCTGGCCCAGGCGGCCGCGTCGAACATCAAGCTCTCGACCTCGCTGTCGAGCCTCGACTCGATGGTGTCGCTCGCGCTCACGATGAAAGACGTCGACCTCAACAACATCGTCTTCGTGCAGTACCCGTCCGGCAGTTCCTCCGCCGACCCGAACAAGGTCGTGCCGGTGCAGGATCTGGCCGACGAACTCTTCGCGAAGGTGCAGGCCGACCAGCCGTTCACGCTGGCTGACGACTCCACCGGCACGGGCTCCACGGTCGTGCCCACCGATCCGGCCACCCCGGCCGATCCGGGCACGGAGACCCCCGCCACGGATGCGCCGGCCACCGACGCACCGGCCACCAATGCACCGGTCGAGGCGGCTCCCGAGGTCATCGACGGGCTCAAGGGTCAGACGGCGGCCGAGCAGACCTGCGCGAGCGCGTTCAGCGACTGATCAGTCGTCGCGCGGCATCCTCCGTGCGGGTCACGCGATTTCGGGAGGAGCTGAGCGACACCGAGCCCGAATACGGGGTCGCTTCTGCTCTCCTCCTCCCGAAACGACGGCGGCCGGGGTCCAACCGCGGAATCGTGCGCGCTCATCCTGCGGTACCACGAGGATGAGCCTGCGGTCGGATGCCCGGATGCGGCGCCCTTCGTAGCGTTGAACCATGACGAACGACACCCCCACCCCCGAGTCCTCCCCCACCTCCGCCTCCACGGAGGGCGGCGCCACCGAGACCACCGAGATCTTCGGCGGCACTGCGCCGACCGCCGCCGGAACGTTTCCTGCCGCCGACACCGGAACTCTCCCCGCCGCCGGGACGCTCCCGGCCAGCGCCACAGCCACAGCCACGCTGCCGCCGCCCGCCCCCGCCTCCGTTCCTCTCTACCCCGGCTACCAGGCGCCGGCCGCACCCCAGCCGCCCGCGGCGCCGGCACCCCAGCCGGCCCAGCTCTACCCGCCGCAGCCGAAGACCAACATCCTCGGCATCATCACGCTCGTGCTCGGAATCCTGGGCTTCGGCGTGGTTCCCGTGATCACGGGCCACATCGCGCTGAGCCAGATCAAGAAGACCGGCGAAGACGGCCGAGGCCTCACCCTCGCGGGCCTCATCCTCGGCTACGTCACCGTGGCCGGCTGGCTGCTGGTGGCCTTCTTCTGGGTGGCCGTCGCCGGGTTCGCCCTGATCGGAGCCGCGGCGAGCTCCTACTGACCGGCCTCCGTCGACGGCGCGCTGAGCGCGCATCCGGGGGCGAGGGCGTCTTCCGCCCCGGGGCGGGGGAGTCTGGTCAGGTCAGACACCCCCGCCTCCGCCACCTCCGCCGCCCCCGCCGGAGAAGCCGCCCCCACCCGAGAAGCCGCTCGAACTGCTCGATGAACTCCCCGAATAAGCGGTGGAGGCGGTCGACGAGAGCGAGCCGATCGCGGATGCGAAGAGGTAGGCGTTGAAGGCTCCCGAGCCTCCGCCGTACCAGTCGGGCTGGCTGCCGAGACTCTCGTAGTAGGTGCCGAGCACCTTCGCCCACTCCGATTCGAGGCCGAGCAGCACCGCGTAAGGCAGCAGCTTCTCGTAGAGCTTCACCACCTGGCCCCAGTCGGGCGCGTTCACGCCGGTCTTCAGGGCCCCTTCGGGAGACTGCAGCATCTTGTAGCGATCTTCTTCCGCCCAGTCGATGTACATCTCGATGCCCCGGATGTAGTCGCGCAACTCCGAGCCCTTGGCCGTGAGGGGGTTGCGGAAGGCCGCGCCCACCACCACGAAGATCGCGAAGAACCCGAACACGAAGAACAGCATCGGCAGCCCGCCGCCGAAATCGTCGTTGAGCGAGAGCGCGCCGCTCACGAAACCGATGGCCGCGAGCACGATGGTGGCCACGAGCAGCAGGCTGCCGGCGAGCCGCACTCCCGACTTCATGTAGCCCTCGGCGAAGGCCCGCTTCTTCGTGGCCTGCATCACGGCATAGATCGACTTCGACAAGGCCGTGTCGTTCTTCTTCAGCTCCCGCCAGGTGCCGGGTGCGAGTTCGGAGCCGAACAGCGTTCGCACCAGGTGGATCTCGCTCGGGTTGAGGCCTTGCGCGGTGAGCAGTCGCAGCCAGTAGACGGTCTTCGTGCCGAACACCGCGTCTTGCTCCTGCTCGACGATCTGGATGTTGTGTCGCACCGCATAGTCGACGAACGAGGCCGCAGCAGCCCGCGGCGTCTTCTTCATCACGACGGAGGCGATGAGGATGTCGGCGCCCGGCGGCGGTGTGTATTCGGGGATGACGACCGGCCGGCCCGGCGCATCCCGCAACCCGATGATGCGGTAGAACACCGCGAACACAGCAGCGCCGACCGCCAGGATCGTGCTGATCAGCTGCACCCAGCTGGAACCGCCCGCGAGGTAGGAGGTGTCGCGCTCGGTGAAGGTGTGCGGCTGGAAGGCGATGCCGATGGTCACGTTGTCGCCCGGCGCCAGGCTCTCGTTGCGGGTGGTGAACACCGCGGTGTCGCCCTGATCGGTGCGCTCGATCGCGCACGCGCTGCCGGAGCCCTCGGGCCCGACGAAGCACCCCGTGTCGCCGGTGAGCGCGCCGGTGAGGTTCGCCGGCACCGTGGTCGTGGTGGTGTGCACCGCGAAGGGCTGCCGCCAGAGGGTGCCGTTGGTGTCCCAGTAGAACTCGTCGTCGTCGGTGTTCGAGAAGTAGGCCGTGACGTCTTTCTGCGTGTAGCTCAGCACGTAGGTCTGCTCGCCGTGCACGAAGTCGTCGCCCGCGATGGTGACGATGAGGTTCTCGTCGTCGGTCTCGGTCTCGTATTCGCGGGGCGCGCCCGTCGCATCCGTCACCGAGGTCAGGGTGAGCTGGGTCGGATGCCCCTGGTAGTCGAGCGGGATGGCGCGCTGGATGCCGTGGTTCTGATCGAAATCGGGGAACTCCGCCACGAAGGTCTCGGTGGTGGCGAGGGTGGAGTGGCCTTCGGCGTCGATGCCCAGATCGTAGCGGGCGTCGAAGGAGGCGAAGGTGAAGTCGTTGACGTCGCCGGGTGCGGCGGCGAGCGGCGCGACAGGAGCCGCGGCCCCCGGGGCCGACGCCAGAGACGGGGCCGACGCCAGAGACGGGGCCGACGCCAGAGCCGGAGACGGGGCCGAGGCCGGAGACGGCGACGGCGCCGGCGCCGCAGAGAGAGCGGCGGCGGAGGCAGCCGGCGCTGCGGCGAAGGCGGCCGCTCCGAGGGCGAGCGCGAGCGCGGCGAGCGCCCCGAGCGCGGGGACTCTGAGCTTCTGGGCGACGTTCTTCATCGACCTCACTCTAGCCGGGGCCGCCGACATTCCGGAGGAAAACTCACCCGGCCGGCGGTGCGGCCAGCGACGCCCCGAGCGGTTCGCCGGAGGTGCGCGAGAAGAAGCAGAAGTAGGCGCGGTCGCCGGCGGCCCACTGGGCGTCGGCGGCGGGATAGGCGCCCTGCCATTGCAGATCGGGCACGGACTCCGCCACCGCATAGTCGAGCACCGCGGGCGCCGTGCAGAGCAGGTTGAGGCGCGACACGAGTTCGGCCTCGCCGGGGAAGGGCGCGGCGGCCTCTTCGGCGAAGGCGCCCTTCGACACGAGCTGAGCGTTGTGCTCGCCGGCGCAGTCGACCACCGTGAACTGCGGCTCCCAGGGCGAGGCGTAGCCGCTCAGGCACTCGCCCCCGTGCAGCGCATTCCAGTCGTGCACGCCCGGAGCGAGCGGACCGGCAGGCGCGGCGTCGGCGGCGGGCGCAGGCGTCGGAGAGGCCCGGGCCTCGCTGGGCGTCGGCGTCACGGATGCGCCGGCGCCGGCGGTCGCGGATGTCGCGACCGCGACCGGCGCGGCCTCCCCACCGCTGCCCACGCGCAGGCCGGCGAAGAACAGGCCCACGATCACAGCGAGCAGCACCACGCCGCCCGCGACGACCAGCCACACGGTGCGGCCGGGTCCGCGTCGCTCCGCACCGGATGGCGGCGCCCGGTGCGCACCGACGTGCGCCCCCGCGGTCGTGGACGCCCCGTGATCGACCGACACCCCGGCGGCCGCGTGCCCAGCGTGCGCCGCGTGCCCAGCGCTGTCGATCGGCGCCGCATCGGACCCGTGTGCACGGCGGTCAGCCGGCACCCCGTTGGCCGCGTGCACCGCATGGCCGCCACCGTCAGGCGGCACTCCCGGCACTCCCGGCACTCCCGGCACTCCCGGCACTCGCGGCGCCCCTAGCGCCCCCTCAGCAGAATGGTGCGCGTGCGTGCCCCCACCCGCTGCCGACCCGACCGCACCCGCAGGCGGGACGGCGTCGTCGCGGCGCTGCGGGTCGTTCGGGGGCAGGCTCATGTCACTCCAGACCGAGGTCCGCCAATCCGATCGCGTAGTGGTAGGGGTAGCCGGCCTCTTCGATCCGCTCCCCGGCGCCGGTGTTGCGGTCGACCACGACGGCGACGCCCGCGATGATGGCGCCCGCCCTCTCGAGGGCGGCGATGGCGGCCAACGGCGAACCACCGGTGGTCGAGGTGTCTTCGAGCACGATCACACGCTTGCCCGCGACATCCGGACCCTCCACCTGGCGACCGCGCCCGTGGTCTTTCGGCTCCTTGCGCACCACGAAGGCGTCGTAGGCGAGGCCACGAGCGGCGCCCTGGTGCAGCACGGCGGCGGCGATCGGGTCGGCCCCCATCGTCATCCCGCCCACCGCGTCGACGTCGCGGATGCCGGCGATCAGGTCGAGCATGACCTGCCCGATCAGCGGGGCCACCCGGTGGTCGAGCGAGACCCGGCGCAGGTCGACGTAGTACGACGCCTTCTTGCCGCTCGTGAGGGTGAAGTCGCCGTGGAACACGGCGTCGGTCTTGATGTAGTCGATGAGTTGGCTTCGCGCGTCGGTCACGCGGCCCAGTTTATCCGCGGGCGCAGAACACGCTTAGCTGGTGGGGTGACTACGACACCCTCCGTGCTCGCCCTCGCCGGCCTCTCCGACGCCGCCGAGCAGATCTACCTCTTCGTCATCCACCGCGGAAAGACGCTCCTCTCCGACGTGACGGCGCGCTTCGACCTCGACGACGACGCCGCGACCGAACAACTCGAATCGCTCCGGCACATCGGCCTGATCTCGCGCGAACGCAGCGATGCGGGGTTCTACGTGCCGGTCGATCCGCGCTACTCGCTCACCTCGATGGTCGAGCAGCTGAGTGAGGGCGTGGGGCGCATCCGGCAGCTCATCCCCACCCTCGCCGACCAGTTCGACCGGGGTGCCACGAGTGCGGAGGAGAACGCGGAGACGCGCATCCTGAGCGACCGCGACGCCGTGGCGAGCTGGTACGTGCGGCTGCAGCACCAGGCCACCCGGGAGCTGCTCGTGTTCGACCGGCCACCCTACGTCTCGTCGTCGCTGGAGCCTCTCGAAGCCGTGGTGCTCGGGCGCGGCGTCTCGTGGCGCGCGATCTACACCGGCGACAGCTTCAGCCGCGAAGACAGCTGGGAGGAGGCGGAACGGCTGGCCGGGCACGGCGAGCAGGCCCGGATCGTCTCCGAGCTGCCGGTGAAGCTCGCGATCGCCGACCGCACCACGGCGCTCGTCTCGTTGAGCGTCGAAGAGGGGCGGAGCGACGCGATCGTCACCGAGTCGGCGCCGATGGTGGCGGCGCTCTGCGACCTGTTCGAGTTCTACTGGGCCCGTGCGCTGCCGCTCCCGGAGGCGCGCGAGCGGATGCGCGACCCGGCCGCCGCTGACCCCGCGCCCCCTCCTGCCCCCACCGCGACCGTGCCCTCCCGCCGCATCAGCCGCGAGGAGCAGGCCATCCTGGCCCTGATCGGCGCGGGACTGAAAGACGAGGTGATCGCCCGGCGTCTCGGCATGTCGACGCGCTCGTTGCGGCGACGCAGTCATCAGCTGATGGTGGAGTTGGGCGCCGACAATCGCTTCCAGGCGGGGGTGGAGGCGGCCCGGCGGGGCTGGGTGTGACGCCGCGCCCGCCCACCGCCGAAACGGCTGCGGCCAGGAACCGGGGCTGGGGTGTGACGCCGCGCCCGCCCACCGCTGAAACGGCTGCGGTCTAGGAACCGGGGCTAGGTGTGACCGCCGTGTGACGCCTCCGTTACGGCCCTGTTTCCGGATGTGGCAGCCTGCGGCCACCGTCCGCAGACGGCCACGAACGGCATACTCGTGACCTCCAAACTGGGAGACGCCGCGCGCTGCGGCCCCATTCCCTCCGGAGGTTCCCACCGTGACCGGCTCTCTCACCCGCATCCGCCGCCCCCGTCGATCCCGCCGCCTGACCGGAGCGCTCGCCGCGCTCTCCTCCGCCGAGTCTCCTGCTGGGTCGCCTGGGTCGCCTGGGTCACCCGTGTCGCCGGGTGCCGGGTCATCCGCGGCGCCGGGTACCGGCTCAGCCGGGTCGCCGGATGCGCCCGACTCCTCCTCGACGGGCGGCGCGGGCCATGCCGAGTAACGCCCAGCCGGCGCGCTCCGTCCCGGCATCCGCGCCGCAGCGGGTGGAGGCGCCGCCCCGGCATCCCCCGCTGCGCGCGGTTCCCCCGCTCGGTGTGGCTGTGCCGGCCGGTCGCCCGGTGTCCCCCCGAGAGGCGGAGCCGCGCACCGCGCCGCCCGAGCGCGCGCCGTCCCGCCCTGCGGCGGCACGCGCGGCGGTACGCCCGGCGCCGGAAGAGGAGCGCGGCTCCCGCGGCTGGGAGCTCACCCTCTTCCGCCACCTCAACTACCCCGGCACCCGCCGCTGACCAGGCGTCGGGCACCATCCACTCGCTGATGATCTCTGACGATCACTCAGCTATGCTCCTTGCATGCTCGCCGTAATCGTCAGGACGACGCTGGTCACCTCGGCCGTTGCACTCGCCCTGAGTCTGGTCGTCGGCTGCTCGATGACAAGCTCGTCGCCGACGCCAGGTGCCGACGTCGTGATGAGCGACGCCGCCACGCCTCTTCCCGCACTGCCGTCGGGAGTCGGGGCACCGGGTGTCCTGTCGGCCGAGGTCGCGAACGGAATCGTCGCCGTGCGCGATTATGCTCCGGCCGCCTACCCCGACAACTACGCCGGTATCGCGAGCGGCACCCCGGCATCCGTCGATCGCCTCGTGATCTACCTCGTCGGCACGACCCCGCAGATCCAGGCCGACCTCGTCACGGTGAGCGGCATCCACGACCCTGACAAGGTCGTGTTCGAGCAGGGCCGACTCTCGACGTCGGACTCCGCCGCGTTGCACGCTCGCGTCGAGGCGACCGTGCCGAGGCTCATGTCGGAGGGATTCCTCATCCAGGATTACGGCGTCGGAGTCGACGGCGCGGAGGAGTTCGGCATCCATGACCTGACCGACGACCAGACCGCGCAACTCGTCGACCTGTTCGGGCCGTATGTGCGCGTGCACGAAGCACCGGAGAACTCCTTCGGCGAGCACGTCACTCCTTCCGCGGGCTGACGCGGCCGCGGCGCGAGGCTCCGAGTCAGCGCTCCGTGGCGAACTGCTGGCTTCCGAGCACCGCGAGGAGCTCGAGCTTGCCGGCGGCCTCCGTGCGGGGCGGGGCGGTGAGCACGAGCAGTGCTTGCGACTCGTCCTCGGTGAAGAGCACCTGGCAGTCGACCTCGATCTCGCCGAGCTCAGGATGCACGAGGGTCTTGTGGTCGGTGAACCGGCGATGCACCTCTTGCCGCTCCCACAGGCTCACGAACTCGGGGCTGCTCCGGCTGAGCTCGCGCACGAGCTCAGATGCCCGGGAGTTCGATCCCATCGCGCCGAGCGCCGCACGGAGGGAGGCGACGTGGGCGCGGCTCTGCCGGTCGCGATCATGCTCGGGATACCGCCGGCGCTCGGTCTCGGGGTGAACGAACCAGCGGTAGACCTCGCTCCGCTCCAGCCCGGTGTACTGGCTGGCGTCTCCGAAGAGCGCGACAGCCGGTTCGTTCTGCACGAGCGTCTCGCCGAGAACGGAGATGATCAGAGCCGGGGTGTCGGTCAGGCGGTCCAGAACGCGCAGAAGCGCGGGCGCCACGTAGTCGCCGCCGCCGTGGCGGTCGGGTGCGTCGAGCCCTGCGACGCGGAAGAGGTAGTCGCGTTCATCGGGCGTGAGCCGCAGGGCGCGGGCCACGGAGCCGAGGATCTGCGAACTGGGTTGGGTGCTGCGACCCTGCTCGAGCCGGGTGTAATAGTCCGTCGACATCCCCGCGAGCTGCGCGACCTCCTCCCGCCGCAGCCCGACCGCGCGCCGGCGTGGGCCGGCCGCGACACCGACGTCGGCCGGTTGCAGGCTGTTGCGGTGGCGGGTCAAGAAGCTGCCGAGGGCGTCGCGATCCATGATGACAGTCTGCATCGCTCGCCGGAGCCGAAACAGAGACCGGTTGTCCCCCGATAAGCGCTCTCTGGCACGAGCCGTGCGGGAGTCGAAGAATCGAGGCATGCACATCAGCGGAAACACCATCTTCATTCCCGGCGCGACCAGCGGCATCGGTCTCGAACTCGCCCTCGCACTCCACGCGAAGGGCAACGAGGTCATCGTCGGCGGTCGCCGCGCCGAGCTGCTCGCGCAGATCACCGCCGAGCACCCCGGCATCCACACCATCCGCATCGACACCACCGATGCCGACAGCATCCGTGACGCGTCATCGCGCGTCATCGCGGAGCATCCGGAACTGAACGTCCTCATCGCCATGGCCGGAATCATGCACCCCGAGGACTGGACCCGTCCCGAGGGCTTCCTGGCCAGCGCGGAGGCCACGGTCACGACCAATCTGCTCGGCCCGATCCGTCTCATCGCCGCGTTCGTCGAGCACCTCCGGTCGCGGCCGGATGCGACGATCATGACCGTCTCCTCCGGGCTGGCCTTCACCCCCTTGCGCATCACGCCCAGCTACAACGCCACCAAGGCCGCGATCCACATGCTCAGCGAAAGCCTGCGTCTGCAGCTGGCCGGCACATCGGTGACGGTGTCCGAACTCGAGCCACCGTCGGTCGCGACCGACCTGATGCCCGGGCAGCGGGAGAGCGCCTTCGCCATGCCTCTCGACGAGTTCATCACCGAGGTCGTCGGACTCATCGAGAGCGATCCCGACGCGCGGGAGATCCAGGTCGAGCGGGTGAAGTTCCTCCGCTATGGCGAGGCCCGCGGCGACTACGCCGAGACAGTGGCCGCGCTGAACCACCTCGACCCGCACGGAAACTGACCGGACTCGCCCCGTCGCCGCCTCGCGCGAGGCCGACGATCTGCGGATGATCATCACCACCGACCCCGCGCGGCCCGGAGTCCCCACTCACCCGCACGTTTTCGCGCCACGGCACCGCGCGGTTTCGCGAAAACGTGCGGGTCAGTGAGCGGCGCGGCGGCGCCATCCGGAGCTCTAGAGGGGCGCGTCGCCCGGGGGGCGGGGGTGCTCGAGTGCGGCGAGCTCCTCTTGGGCGGCATCGCGGCGCCAGCGTGCGGCGGGGCGGCGCCACCACGGGGCGGCCTCGAGGTGTGAGGTCGCGTCGCGCAACCGCACCTGTGCCGCCAGCAGCAGGGCGTCGCGTTCTAGCGCGGCGCGCTCCTCGGCGGTCGGCTCGTACAGCGACTGCCCTCGGTCCTCGACGGCGACCGCGATCCACGCCGCCGCCACCAGGGTGACCACGCTCGTCAACCGGAACCACAGCAGCATCGCGATGAACACCACGAAGGTCGACAGCAGCGGATTGCGCGTCGCCCCGCCCAGCAGCTGCCCGCCGAGGAGCTGAAGCACGAGCAGTCCCACCCCGCCGAGAAGTGCTCCCCCGCGCATCCGCGCGATCGTCAGATGCGCGTCGGCGAGGAACCGGTAGAGCACCATCAGGGCGATCACGTCGATCACGTACACGACCGCCAGGCCCGCGGCGCCGACGAGCATCGTCGACCAGTCCTTCAGCGGTTCGCCGAGCAGCGAGACGAGCCAGTCGATCGCGGCGGTGCTCGCCACGGTCAGCACGGCCGCGGCGAAGAGCGCGGCGCCCAGCACCAGGGACACGAGGAAGTCGCGGGCTTTGAGCAGCACGTAGGAGCGCTTGTCCTTGGGCAGGCCGAAGATGGCGCGCACCGCGATGCGGGAGTAGGTGATCCAGCCGATGGCGGTCCACACCAGCACCACGAACGCCGTGAGGCCTGTGATGGTGAGCACCGAGGTGCTCGACCGGGCGATGGTGTCGAGGTCGTCGACCGAGATCACACCGGGGTCGCCGGTCGTGCCGATGAGGCCCGGCACGTAGGTGTTGATCAGCTGGATGAGCGCATCCATCGTCTCGGGCGACCCGGTGAGCCAGATGCCGGCGACGGCGAACACGATGTAGACGGCGGCGAACACGGCGAACAGCGCCTGGTAGCTCATGCCCGACGAGAGCAGGAACCCGTTGCCGGCCAGGAAGCGGCGCCACACCCGCGTCGGGAACAGGGCGAGGGTGTTCTGGGTGAGGGTCGTGACGCGGGCGATCGGCTCTTCGAAGTGCTGCTCGAGGCGGTCGCGGAACGTCGGGTCGTCGCTCGGAGCTCCGGATGCCTGCCCCGCGTTCGTACCACCTCCGCGCGGTCGATCCGCGCCCGCTCTCGCCATGCGGTCAGCCTAGCGACGGGGCGGGCGGCATCGCGATGACGGAGGGTGCCGGTAGCGTGGAGGCATGCGTGTTGCGACCTGGAATGTGAACTCGATCCGTGCGCGAGTGGGCCGGGTGGTCGACTGGCTGGTGCGCGAAGACGTCGACGTGCTCGCCATGCAGGAGATCAAGTGCAAGGAGTCGCAGTTCCCGTTCGAGGCCTTCCACGACACCGGATACGAGGTGGTGCTGCACGGGCTGAACCAGTGGAACGGCGTGGCCTTCGCGAGCCGCCTGCCGATGACCGAGGCGGCGAACACCTTCACCGGCATGCCCGGGTTCGGCAAGCCGCTCGATGACGGTTCGCTGCCGCTGGAGGCACGGGCGCTCGGCGTGACGGTCGATGGCGTGCGCCTCTGGAGCCTCTACGTTCCGAACGGGCGCATGCTCGACGATCCGCACTACGTCTACAAGCTCGCCTGGCTGAAAGAGCTGGCGACGCAGACGCAGGCCTGGCTCGCCGCCCACCCGACGCAACCGCTCGCCCTGATGGGCGACTGGAACATCGCGCCCCTCGACACGGATGTCTGGGATCTGTCGTTCTTCGACGGCGCCACACACGTCTCCCCGCCGGAGCGGGCCGCCTTCGAGGTCTTCGAGCAGATCGGGCTGACGGATGTCGTGCGCCCGCTGGTGCCGACGGGCTACACCTACTGGGATTACAAGCAGCTCCGCTTCCCCCGCAACGAGGGCATGCGCATCGACTTCATCCTGGGCTCGCAGCCCTTCGCCGAATTGGTGAGCGCCGCGCGCATCGACCGCAACGAGCGCAAGGGCGACGCCCCGTCGGATCACGTGCCGGTGGTGGTCGACCTCGACCTCCCCGCATCGGCCGAAGACGACGACGACCGCCCGATGATCTTCGGCTAGCACTGTCCGTGAACGGGCAGACCTACTCGGTGACGTAGTCCGCGAGCTTGGTGAGAACGGCGTCGGACACCGAGTTCACGCCTCCGAGCACGATGATCCGTGTCGGTTTGAGCCGTTGGAGTTCGGTGACGATCGGGGCCGGGATCTCGTCTCTCGTCGTGAGCAGCACCGTGCCCTTATCGGCGATCGCGGCCGCCGACCCTGAGAGTGCGTCGGGGAACTGCGCTCCGGATGCCACGTACACCGTGCTCGCCCCTGCCGGAAACCCTTCGGCCGAGATGGTGGCCGAGACGACGAATCGATCTGCGCCCGCGGTGCGGGTCACGGGGGCGATGGCGGCCAGTGCACGCACCACGTCGTCGGACACGGCGCTGCTACCACCGAGGACGACGATCTTCCCAGGGTGCAGACGCGACAACTCGGTCATGACGGCATCCGGAACCGAATCCTTCGTGGTGAGCAGCATCGGCCCGCCAGCCCGCCCAGCCGCAGCCGATCCTGAGAGCGCGTCAGGGAAGGCCGTCCCGGAGGCGACGTACGCGACGGGCACGTCTCGGGTGAAGACGGCTGCCGAGACACCCGCTGACACAACGAACCGGTCCGGCCCGGCGATTCGCGTCAGGTTCTTCGTGTATTTACGGAGAGCTTCATAGATCCTGTCGCTAATGGTCGCGGTACCGCCCAGGACCACGATGCTCTCCGGCGCCAGACGTGCCAGTTCATACACGGCGGGGTCGGGGATGGCTTCCTTCATGACCAGGAGAACCGGCCCGCCTTGCTTGCCGGCCGCCGCCGACGCCGATAGCGCATCTGGGAACACCTCGCCCGACGCGACGTAGAGCACCGGAACGCCCGGTTTGAAGATCTTGGCAGAGATCGCCGTGGACACCGCGAACCGATCCACACCCCCGATCCTTTCGACGGGCGTTGCGATGTCGCTCGCCATCACAGGCGACGTTGTCGCCGGGAAGCCAGCGCCCGCTGCCGCTTGTCCAGGCGCGAGCATCGCCGCCAAGAGAGCGAGTGACGCGAGCACCGAACGCGATGTCAGCGCACGCGCCAGGCGGCTCGGATGCCCGTCCTGGCGTGATTCTGCACCGGAATCGGGCGACGACAGAGTTGTGGACATAGGCTCCTCGGATCACTTCGAAGGAAGATTACTGAGTAATTATCATACTCTTGACGTGCGCGATCGGCCACCCGAAGCGGGTATACATGGAGCATGTCAACTCCCACGGTCGGCGCCGGCTCGAACATCACGCCGGGCGTGCCCCATGAACTTCCTGGTGCTGCTGACCGGCGCACCAGCGCGCGCCTGCGCCGCTGGCTCACCGTCGGCCTCACCGACAACACCGGCCGCCACCCGGGGCCTGGCGCCGCCAAACCCGAGAAGACGCACTCCTGGTGGCGGGTCATGTGCCTCACCGGCGTCGACTACTTCTCGACCCTCGGCTACCAGCCCGCCATCGCCGCTCTGGCCGCCGGGCTCCTGAGCCCTTTCGCCACCATCATCCTGATCGTCATCACGCTCGCCGGCGCCCTCCCGGTCTACCGCCGGGTGGCGCGCGAGAGCTTCCGCGGAGAAGGCTCGATCGCCATGCTCGAGCGGCTCCTCCCCTGGTGGGGCGGCAAGTTGGTGGTGCTCGTGCTGCTCGGCTTCGCCGCCACCGACTTCATGATCACCATCACCCTGAGTGCGGCGGATGCCACGGCGCACGCCATCGAGAACCCGTTCGCCCCGAGCTGGTTCGAGGGGCAGCAGGTGATCATCACCCTCGTGCTGATCGCCGCGCTCGCCGTGGTGTTCCTCCGCGGGTTCAAGGAGGCCATCAACATCGCCGTCGTGCTGGTCGCGGTCTTCCTGCTGCTGAACGCGGTGGTGATCGTCGTGAGCCTCACCCACGTCGCCGAGAATCCGCTCGTCATCGACGACTGGTGGGCCGCCCTCACCGCCGAGCACGGCAATCCGTGGGTCATGGTGGGCATCGCGCTGATCGCGTTCCCGAAGCTCGCGCTCGGCCTCTCCGGCTTCGAGACCGGTGTCGCGGTAATGCCTCAGATCACGGGCAGCCCCAGCGACGAGCAGAGCAACCCGAAGAAGCGCATCCAGGGCGCCAAGCGCCTGCTCACCACAGCCGCCCTGATCATGAGCGCCTTCCTCATCACGTCGAGTGTCGTCACCACGCTGCTCATCCCGCAGGAGGCGTTCCAGGCCGGTGGTCCCGCCAACGGCCGCGCTCTCGCCTACCTCGCCCACCAATATCTGGGCGAGGGCTTCGGCACGGTCTATGACGTCAGCACCATCGCCATCCTCTGGTTCGCCGGCGCCTCCGCGATGGCCGGTCTCCTCAACCTGGTGCCGCGCTATCTCCCCCGCTACGGCATGGCCCCGCACTGGGCCGGGCTCGTGCGCCCGCTCGTGCTCGTCTTCACGGCCATCGCCGTCATCATCACGCTCTGGTTCGGCGCCGACGTCGACGCGCAGGCCGGCGCCTACGCCACCGGCGTTCTCGTGCTGATCACCTCCGCATCCGTCGCCGTCACCCTCTCGGCGATGCGCAAGAAGCAACGCGCCGCCATGATCGGCTTCGCCGTGGTGTCGGTGCTCTTCCTCTACACCACCATCGCGAACATCATCGAGCGACCCGACGGCGTGCGCATCGCGGCCCTGTTCATCATCGGCATCATCGCGGTCTCGATCATCTCTCGGGTGCAGCGCTCGTTCCAGCTGCGCGCGACCTCCGTCACCCTCGATCCGACGGCGGTCGATTTCGTGCTGACGGATGCCGACGAATACGACTCCGTCCGCATCATCGCCAACGAACCCGACGACGGATCGGCGCGCGAATACAGCCAGAAGGTCGCTGAGGAGCGGCGTGACAGCGGCATCCCGCAGCGCTCGCCGGTCATCTTCCTCGAGGTCTACCCCTCCGACTCCTCCGACTTCGAAGAAGACCTCGTGGTGCGTGGCGAGACGGCACACGGCTACCGCGTGCTGCGGGTGACGAGCGGGAACATCCCGAACACCATCGCCACCGTGCTGCTCGAGATCCGCGACATCACGGGCGTCGTGCCGAACATCTACTTCGAGTGGACCGAGGGCAGCCCCATCTCGAACATGTTCAAGTACCTCGTGACGGGCACCGGCGAGGTCGCTCCCGTCACCCGCGAGGTGCTGCGGCGGGCCGAGCGCGACCGGCGGCACCGGCCCGAGGTTCACGTCAGTTGACGCGGCCGTGCGGATGCGCCGCCTGAACGCCGCCTGAACGCTCGGAATTTCGGCATGGTTGTGTCGTTAATGAAGGTATGTCCACGAAGACTCTGACCATTGAGAATCACGACGAGACGGTTGCCGACGGCATCGTCCTGATCGATTTCTGGGCCGACTGGTGCGGCCCCTGTAAGCAGTTCGCCCCGGTGTTCGAGAAGGCCTCGGAGCAGCACGGCGACATCACCTTCGCGAAGGTCGACACCGAGGATCAGCGGCAGCTCGCCGCCTCCTACGGCATCACCTCCATTCCGACCCTGGTCGGCTACCGCGACGGCATCCCGATCTTCGCCCAGCCCGGCGCCCTCCCCGGCCAGGTGCTCGAAGACGTCATCTCGCAGGTGCGCGCCCTCGACATGGAGGCCGTGAAGAAGGACTACGCCGAGGCCGTGGCCAAGCAGGCCGCCGGCACCGACGAGGCCGTCTCCGCCGAGTAGGCGGTCCCGCACGACGAGGGCGCCCGCACGATCTGTGCGGGCGCCCTTTTCGCTGTCCGGATGCGCCGGGTGGAGCGGCTGCCCTACGCGGCCTGCTCCTCGTTCTTGAGCGCGGCGAGGTCGCTCACGAACTGGGCGAGGAAGGCGCGCAGCTGCTCCACGATCTCCGCGTCCTCCTTCGGGTGGGTCTCGGCGAAGCGCACCATCGAGTTCGGCACGGCGAGAACGGTGCTCTCGATGACGCGGGCGCCGGCGATCCCGTAGGCCTTGCGGGCCTCGTTCTGAGCCCAGACCCCGCCGAACTGCGCGAACGAGGTGCCGATGATGGCGACCGGCTTGCCCGAGATGGAGCTGCCGCCGAAGGGGCGCGACGACCAGTCGATGGCGTTCTTGAGGTTCGCCGGGATCGTGCCGTTGTGCTCGGGGGTCACGACGAGGACGGCGTCAGCGGCGGCGACCGCCGCACGGTACTCGACGACGGCCTCGGGCAGCTGGCCCTCGACGTCGATGTCTTCGTTGTACAGGGGCAGGGCGCCGTGGCCCTCGTAGAGGTGCAGGTTCGCACCTTCGGGGGCGAGGTCGACAGCCGCCTGGGCGAGCTGGCGGTTGGTCGAGGCGGCGCGCAGGCTGCCGACGAGAACGAGGATGTCAGTCATGCTTCTCCTAAGTAAGAGGTGGCCGCCAGATGCCGGCGAGCTCGGTGTACCAAGGGTTCAACCGGACCGTGGTCCGCTTATTCCCACCATGCTACAGTCCGTGCATGGACTCGCCCGGCGCCCGATCCGAAACCTCGACCGGCCGCCCACCCGCGCCAGCCCCCGACCTCCCGCTCGGGGCCTTGGCCGGGGTGCCGCTGGGACTGCCGACGAGCATCCGGCCCGGCGCAGCAGGAGGTACCGGCGCACCACCGGCAGAACGCTCGGATGCGGCGCGCAACCGCGAACGCATCCTCACCGCCGCCCGCCGCGTCATCGAGCGCGACGGCGTCGACGCCCTCACCATGGATGTGCTCGCCACCGAGGCGGGCGTGGGCAAGGGCACGATCTTCCGGCGGTTCGGGTCGAGCACGGGAGTCTTCCGTGCCCTGCTCGACGAGACCGAGCGGGAGTTCCAGGGCCGGATGATCAGCGGCCCGCCGCCACTCGGACCGGGCGCCGATCCGCTCGACCGACTCGTCGCCTTCGGGCGCGCGCGCATCCTGGTGATCAGCGCGCAAGGCGACCTGCTGCGCAAGTCCGAGGCGCCGCCGGAGTCGCGCTATTCCGTGCCGGCGCGCCAGGTGACGGAGGTGCACGTGGTGAGCCTCCTGCGGCAGGCGGGCGTCGAGGGCGACCTGCCGGTGCTCGCGTTCAACCTCATCTCCATGCTCGAGGCCATCCTGGTGCTTCCGCCGGGCGCAGTGCGGGGAGTCACCTCGGCGCGCCTCGCCGACGGCTGGGAGGAGATCGTGCGCCGCCTCGCGCCCTGACCCGCCCCGGGCGCCTCACCGGTCTGCGAGGTAGCGCGACGTGGGCGCAGCGCCCCGCGAGGTCGCCCATCCGGGCTACTCGGCGTGACCCAAGGGGGAGCCCACGGGTGAGACACGGGTCAGTCGGACATGACCCGCCCCGAGACCGCGAGCAGGGCGCCGCGCGGAAGCAGGCTCGTCGCGGCCGCCGTGGCGGCGTTCGCGCGGCCCGAGACGATGCTCGCGGGCGTCGTGCGCTTGTCGAGCGCCCGAAGCGCCGCCGAGACGACCTGCTCGGGGGTCTGGAACCGCCCGACCGCCGCGGCCTCGCTGCCCACCACCTCGAAGAACTCGGTGCGGGTGGCGCCGGGGCTCAGCGCCAGCACCTTGAGCCCCGAGGCGCGCGTCTCGAACGCGACCGCCTCGGTGAAATGCAGCACGAACGCCTTCGTGGCGCCGTAGACCGCCATGAACGGAGTGGGCTGATAGGCCGCCGTGCTCGCGATGTTCACGAGGGCTCCGGATGCGGGCCCGCCCGCCGCCGCCAGAAGGTCGGGCAGGAAGGCGCGCGAGACATCCACCAGGGCGGCCACGTTCAGCTGGATCTCTGACGCCAGCACCGCCCCTTCCTCCTCGGCGAACGGCCCGTGGGTGCCGAATCCGGCGTTGTTGATCACCGTCTGAACCGTGATCCCGCGCGCGGCGAGCTCGGCGCGCAACCGGCCCCCGGCGTCCGGAACGGCGAGATCGAACTCGAGGGCGGTGGCGGTGATGCCGAAGCGCTCGTCGAGCTCGGCGGCCAGCCGCTCCAGGCGCTCGACCCGGCGGGCCACGAGCACGACGTCGGCTCCCCGAGCGGCGAACCGGGTGGCGAATTCGACGCCGAGGCCTGAGCTCGCGCCGGTGATGAGGGCGGTGGTTCCGCGATATGTCATTGTCATGGCTTCAATGTAGACACTGACAGCATTGTTGTCAACGCCAACATCTCGCTAGACTGGACGGCATGAGCAGCAGGGGCGATGCGACACACGCGAACGCCGGTACCGGCGACGGCGCGAGCAGCAGCTACCACCACGGCAATCTGCGCTCAGCCCTGCTCGAACGCGCGGAGCAGACGATCGAGGCCGAGGGAGTCGAGAGCCTGTCGCTGCGCCAGCTCGCGCGCGACCTCGGCGTGAGCCACGGCGCACCGGGTCGGCACTTCCGCGACAAACAGGCGCTGCTCGACGTGCTCGCCTACGACGGCTTCGTGGCCATGAACGCTCAGCTCGACGCGGCGGTCGCGACTCCCGGGCCGCCGGCCGAACGACTCGGCGCCGTCGCGCGCGCCTACGTCACCTTCGCGGTGGAGCACCGAGCGCTGCTGCAGGTGATGTACACCACGAAGCACGCTCCGGATGCGAGCCCACGGCTGCTGCAGATCGGTCACGCCAGTCTCGCGACGACCACCGATCTCATCCGCGCCGCCCAGGCCGCCGGAGAGGTGGCGCCCGGAGACCCCGACCGTCTCGCGCTCGTGGCATTCGCCGCCGTGCACGGCGTCGCGACGCTCGCCACGAACCAGCTGCTCGACGGCGTTCCGGTGGCCGAGGCCACCCGGGCCACGGTCGACCTCCTCTGGGCGGGTCTCACGGCCACGCCCGCCTCGCCCACCGTTCCGCCAACTCCGGCACCCGCGCCCTGATCCGCGCTCAGCCCCGCAGCTCGATGTGCGATGTGCGGCGCACGACGCGGGGCACCACGACCCAGAGTCCCGCCACCACGAGCAGGATGACCACGCCGATCACGATTCCGCCGACGCGCCCGAACACGAAGTCGAAGATGAGCATCCCCGTGCCGGCCAGCGTCAGCGCCACCCCCAGCATCGTGAACATCAGGATGCGGTCGGTCGCCCGCACCACCTGCGCCTTCTTGCGCTGGCGGAACAGCGCGCGGTGCAGGCTCACCGGGGTGAGCCCGAAGACGGTGGTGAGGATCGAGGTCACCACCAGACAGAGGTAGACGGTGCGCTGGTAGTCGTCGAGTTCCTCGAACCGCGATTGGAACACGGCCGCGAGCAGAAAGCCGGTGAGGATCTGCGTTCCGGTCTGGATGACGCGCAACTCCTGCAGCATCTCGTTCCAGTTGCGGTCGAGGCGCTCGTTCTCGGTCTCGTCGCGCCCGTCACCCGGAACGGCGTCCACACGGTGATCGGCCGGGGTGGCGTCACCCACCGGATCGGTGGGACTCACGTGCTTCGGGTCGCTCATGACTCATCTGTAGCACGACCCCGCCTCGCGGCCAACGGATGCGCGGGGTTCAGCACGCGCATCGGCCGACGATCAGAGCCCCGCGCCACGCGAGGGTTCCGTGCGACACGAGCGCACCGATGCCGCCGTATGCTCGGGGCCAGACGCGGCGCAGCCGCGGGAGTGCGGCAGCAGGGAGGGCGCGGATGGAATCACTCGGCGCGATCGCACGCGAGCTCTACGCACTCGACCCCGCCGAGTTCACGGGGGCACGCAACAACCGGGCGAAGCTGGCCGCCGACGACGGCGACCGCCCGCTCGCGAAGCGCATCCGCTCGCTCGCGAAACCCTCGGTCGCGGCCTGGGCCGTGAACGCCCTGGTGCGGCACCGGTTCGACGAGGTCGAGACGCTGCTCGACCTGGGCGAGCGGTTGCGGGCGGCTCAGGACGACCTCGATCGCGACGCGATCCGCGAGCTCGGCCGTGAGCGACAGCGGATGCTCGCCGCGATCGGGCGGTCGGCCCGCGACCTCGGCGACGACCTCGGCACCACTGTCTCGGAATCGGCGGCCGTCGAGGTGCAACAGACCCTGCAGGCGGCGATGGGCGACGAGGCCGCGGCAGCGGCGGTGCGCGACGGAACCCTGGTGCGCACCTTCAGTGGATCCGGGCTCGATCCCGTCGACCTCGCCGGGGCGGTCGCGGTGCCCGAGGCCCTGGGCGAAGCCGCCCCGCCGCGCGTCCGCGACGCCTCCGCCGGCCGCGCGAACACGTCCATCACCTCCACTGCAGACGATTCGGCACAAGCGGGGGCAGGCGAGGCTTCCACCGCCGCGGGAGCGTCCGGTCGCGCGGGTGATGGGCGCGCAAGCACGCGTGGCGACGAGCTCGAGGCCCGTCGGGAGGCGCGGCGCGAGGCGAAACGGCAGGCCAAGCGCGAGGCCGAGGAGGCGCGGCAGGACGCCGAGAACGCCGAGGCCGAGCTGGCGACGCTCGATCTGCGCATCCGGGAGACCACCGAGGAGCGCCGCGAGCGCGCATCCGAACTCCGTGAGCTGAAACAGCAGGTCGAGGAGCTGCAGGATGCGGTCAGCGCCGCCGACGTGCTCGCAGCGACGCTCCGCAAGGAGCGGGCCGCCGCCCAGCGCGCCTCCGACGCCGCCGCCCGGGCGGCGACGCGCGCCCGGCAGCGCTACGAGAAGCTCCCCTGAAACCCCTCGTCATTTCGGGCGAACGTGCGTCACCACGAGGCCTCCTCAGCGCTCGTGTCGCTTGTGGTTCGCCCGAAGCGATGCCTCGCTACGGCGCGAGGAGCGCCGCCACCACCACGAGCACCGGCACGGCGCCGATCGTCGTGATCAACACGGTGTCGCGCGCCACGACGACGCCGCGCTCGTATCGCGCCGCGTAGTTGTAGATGTTCTGCGCCGTCGGCAGCGCCGCGAGCGCGACCACGCCGAAGAGGTGCTCCGGATCGAGCTGGAACACGAAGCGCCCGAAGACGTATGCCACGAGAGGCATGATCGCGATCTTGATGGCGCTGCCCACGACGATCGCACGCCGTCCGCTGCCGGGCTGCAGCGGCCGCTGCCCCACCAGGGAGATGCCGAACGCCAGCAGCACCATCGGCACGGCGGCCCCGCCGATCAATTCGAACGGCGCCATCACCGCATCCGGAATCCGGAGCCCGAACAGCGCGACGAGAATGCCCGCGATCGACGCGATGATGATCGGGTTGCGCAGCGGTTGCGTCACGATCGACCGCACCGACGCCGATCCCCGCGAGCTGATGTCGAGGACCGCGAGCAGGGCCGGCGCCATCAGGATCAGTTGCAGCAGCAGAACCGGCACCACGAGCTGCGGGTTGCCGAGCACGTAGGTCGCCACCGGCAGCCCGATGTTGTTCGCGTTCACGTACGACGCGCCCGCGGCGCCCACCGTGGTCTCGGCGAACGACTGCCGGAACCAGACGCGCGAGGCCACGACGTACAGCACCGCCGCCACCACGATCGCCGAGAGCGAGGCCAGCGTCGGCAGCGAGAAGATGGCGGCCGGATGCGAGCGCGCCAGCACGGTGAAGAGCAACGCGGGCATCGCCACGAAGAAGGCCACGCGGTTGAGCACGAGTCCGGTGGTGGGCGGCAGGATGTGCCAGCGCTGTGTCACGTAGCCCACGAGGATCACGAAGCCGATGATCCCGAAACCGGTCAGCACCCCCAGCATGATGCGCCCCCGGCCAGAGGGCTCAGCGCCCGAGCGCGGCGGTCATCGCCCGCTCGAGGAAGGGCTCGAGCGTGAAGGCGAAGGTGCGGGTGAGGTGGTCGACGTCGCGGTAGACGTTCGCTCCGCCGATCACGGCCGGGCACTCCTCGGCGGTGCAATAGGTGTCGCTGAAGTCGAGCAGCGTCACATCCTGCCCCTGCGTGATGGCACCGGATGCGGCGAGCGCGATCGGATCGAACTCCGCCAGCCCGTCGCCCCGCGGCTCGGTGCAGTCGGCTTCCGCCTGCGTGCGGAGACACTTGTTCGGGTCGTCCTCCCAAGCCGGGTTGTCGACCACGGTCACGATCGGCGTGCCCTGGTCGAGCACCTGCTTCCAGGCCTCGCCATAGCCGATCGCCGCTGTCTGCTCGTCGTCGGCGGTGCCCGGCACGTTGCGGTCGGTGAGCGCCGCCGTGAAGATCGCATCGAACGGCGGATGCGTCGCGAGCTGGTCGGTGAGCGACGCGCGCCAGCTGTCGCACGACGCCGCGAATGCGTCCTTGGCGAGCAACGGCGTCGTCGTCCAGGGGCAGCCGCCCTTGAGGTAGGTGGTGAGGTGCCAACCGTTGCGCTCGGCCATCTCGACGAACGGGTCCATCAGGGCGTAGGCGTGGCTGTCGCCGATCAGCGCGATCTGGGGCGCGTCCGTGGCGTCGCTGCCGAACTGGCAGTCGCGCACGGTGGCGTCGTTGAGGGTGGAGAGGCAGTCCGGGTGGCGCGGGCGGTCGGCGTTGCCGAAGCCGGGGCTCGGGATGATCTGGCCCGCGAGCTCGGGGTTCACGCAGAGCGGATCGATCGGGTTCACGCCATCCGTCGGCCCGGAGGCCGCACCGAAGCACTCCGGCGGGTTCGCCAGCGTGTCGGCGAGCTGGCTGGCCTCGGCGTCGTACTTCGGCTGCTGCACGGCCCACGCGGTGCCCGCGAAGAGGCTCGATACGGCCATCACGGCCACGACGCCGATCATCGTGACGCGGGGGCGGCGGCCGGTGAAGAACTTCCACTGCCGGGTCGGGTCTTCGATGAAACGCTTGGTGGCCCAGGCGATCACGAAGCAGAACACGAACAGCGCGATGCGGTTCCAGATGCTCAAGCCCCAGCCCGGGATGTAGGGGGCGATGATGATGAGCGGCCAGTGCCAGAGGTAGAGCGAGTAGGAGATGTCGCCGATGAAGGCGATGGGGCGGAAGCTGAGCACTCGACCCGCGTCCCACGGCTTCTCGCGGTGGTGGGCGACGATGATGGCGGCGGTGCCGAGCACCGGGATGGCGGCCATGTAGCCCGGGAACGGCGTCGCCTGGTTGAAGAGGTAGCCGCACGCGAGCACCACGATGATGCCGCCCCAGCCGAGGATGTTCGACTGCCAGGCGCGCACCGGCCGCCACCGCGGCAGCAGCGCGAGGGCGCCGCCCACGGCGAACTCCCACACCCGGGTGTAGGTGACGAAGTAGGCGCTGGCCGGATCGGCCGCCGTGGTCACGACCGAGAGCACGAACGAGACCACGCCTACGATGCCGAGCACCGAGATGAGGGCGAGCCAGCGCTTGCCCTTCAAGAATTTCATGGCGACGACGGATGCCCCGAGCAGCAGCACGGGCCAGAACAGGTAGAACTGCTCCTCGAGCGAGAGCGACCAGTAGTGCTGCACGAGGCTCGCCTCGTTGGCGGCGGCCAGGTAGTCCACCGAGTTGAGGGCCAGTACCCAGTTCTCCACATAGAAGGTGGAGGCCAGGATCTCGCGCACGTTCTCGGTCAGACTCGACAACGGCATGATGAACAGCGTCGCGAGGCTCGCGAAGATGAGCACCGTGATGGCGGCCGGCAACAGCCGGCGCGCGCGTTTGGCGTAGAAGCTCGGCAGGGCGATGCGGTCGGTGCGCTCGAGCTGACGGGTGAGCTGCTGGGTGATCAGGAAGCCGGAGATCACGAAGAAGACGTCGACGCCGATGTACCCGCCCGTGAGGCGTCCGGGCCAGAAGTGGTAGACCACGACGAGGAGAACGGCGATGGCACGCAGACCCTGGATGTGCGGAAGGAAGTGGTCGGGCTTCGTGGCGCGGCTGCCCGCGCCCGTCGCGGCCGGCGCCGTCGTGGTGGCCGCGGCCGTCTGCTTCTCCATCGCCGTCCATGCTACCCGGGCCCTTTCGGCGCGGCTGGGAGCACGCTCGGTGCGGTGCATGCACGAAATCAGCGTGCGATCGGGCGTTCTGCGCAACAAAGCGGATGCTCGAACAAGGAAGCGCGGATGCGTTGCGCCTAGGCTCGAAGAGACGACCGATTGGAGGTTCGACCATGTCCGCTCGCGCACGCACCACGCTCGCTTCCCAGGCCATCATCGGAGAACCCGAGGTCGTCGAAGACGCGGCACTCACCCACTCGGCAGCGTGGATCTCGTTGAAGGCCGCTGTGACCGCCATCCAGCCGCTGCAGGCGAAAGACGGGTCGATCCCCGATCCGGTCGACCACCCGGCGGCGCGGGCCCTGGTGGCTACCATCGTGGGCGACGTTGCACGGCTCGCGCACCATTTCCCCCACGATCACGAGTACCTCGTCGCCCTGCAGGCCGACTTCGAGCGATGGGCGGCCGAGGGTTTCGGTGTTCCCGATTTCCTCGCCTCGCTCGTGGCGTTCCGCCCCGAGCTCCACCGGGTCGACGGCGCGCGCCACCTCGTGGTGTTCCCGATGTACACCCAGAACGGCAGCACCGACCGGCACGTCGAGGCCGTGCTGGTGGAGGTGCTGTGGCCTCAGTTCGTCGCCGCGCTCGAGGCCGGTGACTACTCCAACGCGCTGTTCGTGCCCATCCGGTTCCTCGACTTCACGGCGGGCTACGACACCAACTCGGCCGTGCTCTTCCCCGAGTCGGTGGCCACCTCGAGCATCCCGACGTACACCTGGGGTGCGATCTTCGCCGACCGCGAGGCCGCGCGGTTCCGTCGCGTGGTGCGGGAGGCGGCATCCGTCACCCGGCTCTCCCTGCCCGACGACGCAGCACGCCTGCTCGACGACCAGGAGCTCACCGAGCGCACTTTCGTGATGTGGGATCTCATCCACGACCGCACGCACATGCGCGGCGACCTGCCGTTCGACCCGTTCATGATCAAGCAGCGGATGCCCTACTTCCTCTACTCGCTGGAGGAGCTGCGCTGCGATCTCACGGCGTTCCGGGAAGCCGTGAAGATCGAGCGGCGGCTGACGGCTTCGGCGGCGGAGTCCGGTGAGCCATTCGGTGCCGGCGACGCCGAACTGCTCGACCACGCGAAGCTCGTGCAGTACGCGGTGCTCTTCGACCGCATCTTCCGCTTCGCGATCACGGGCTCGCGGGTGCGCAACTACGACGGGCTCGGCGGGCAGCTGCTCTTCGCCTGGCTGCACCAGCGTGGGGTGCTGCACTGGACCGACACGAAGCTCACCATCGACTGGCCCGAGGTGGCCGATGCGGTGACGGCGCTCGGCGATGCGATCGACGAGCTCTACTGGCGGTCGATCGACCGCCCGAAGACCGCGCATTGGCTCGCGGCCTACGACCTGATCACGTCGACGTTGACGCCGAATCCGGCTTCGGTGTGGGCGCAGGGCCCGTCGGCGCTGCCTCTCGACGGCCCGCCGCGCGGGTTGACCGATGCGGTGCTCGACGACGAGTTCCCGCTCTCGATGTTCTACGAGGCGCTCGACAAGAAGATGCACGACGTGATCGCGTCGACGGCGGGCATCACGGGCCGCGACTGATCCGATCCGGCCACCCGCCGATCCCGCCTCCCCGAGAGGTCGCTCGCCGCGCCCGAACTGCACCGGCGCGCGGCGAGCGGCGTCTCGGGGAGGCGGGGTCGAATCCCACCAAGACGGGCTCGACGCCGCGCGCGCGTGGGGCCAGGATGAAGGCATGACCGAGATGCAGCACAGCCCTGACGCGACGGCCGACTCCTCCCCGGATGCCGGCGGCCTCGGAGTGGGCGGCCGGCGGGTCGTCGTGGCCGGCGCCTCCAGCGCGTCGGGCACCGCCGCCTGCGCCGCGCTCGCCGCGGCGGGCGCCCAGGTCGTGGCGCTCGGATCGCACGCGGGCCGGCTCGATGAGCTCGCGCTCCGCGTTCCGGGCATCGCCACGGAGGTCTGCGACCTCGCCGACAGCTCCGCCGTCGACACGCTCGCGCTGCGCCTGACCGCGTCGGGCCCGATCGACGGGCTCGTGCACCTGGTGGGCGGCTGGGTCGGCGGGCGCGGCATCCCGGGGCAGACGGATGCGGGCTGGGCCACGGTGGAGCGCTCGTTCCGCACCCTGCGCAACACCACCCGCGCCTTCTATCCGGCCCTCGTCGCGTCGGAGGCCGGCCGGGTGGCCTTCGTCTCCTCCACCGCGGTCGACGCACCCACCGCATCCGGAGCTGACTACGCAGCGGCCAAGGCGGCCTCGGAGTCGTGGATGCGGTCGCTGGCGCACGGATTCCGGAGCGACCAGGGCGAGAGCGAGCTGCGTGCGGCCGCGGTCGTCTTCGTGGTGAAGGCGCTGGTCGACGACCGGATGCGCGCCGAGTCCCCCGAGAAGGCCTTCCCCGGCTACACCGACGTCGAGACGCTGGCGTCGGCGGTCGTCGGCCTCTGGGACGCGCCGGCCGGCGAGCTCGACGGGGCGCGCATCCGTCTGCCCTGACCGGGCCGAGCTTGCGATGCCGGAGGGACGGCGCGATCAACCATCCCACCCGTAGAGAGCCGCCGGGTTGAGGAATTGCCGCCCTCAGAGCGTCTTCTTTCCGACGGCGGTCACCTGCGCGGCGCCGGTGTCGTCGGCGGTTCCGCCCGAGAGTCGATTGATGATGACCCTCCGCGCCCACCTGTCGGGTGAAGCGTCACGCCGACATCCGTGGTCGCCAGAGCAGAACGATCATCCGCGTGGGGGATGGGCCGGCGCGGGCGCGTCTGTAGCGTGGAGTCATGAGTTCGAGCGCCGACGACTGGGTGCGACCGCGACCCGGGCGTGCCGGGTACCGACGCGACGCCGTCGTGGCCGCAGCGCTCGTCGTCGCGGCGCTGGCAAGCGCCGAGCTTTACGTACACGCGGTCGACCGAGCGGCGGCGCCGTGGTGGGGCACCCTCATCTGGGCCGTGGCGATCGCGGGCCCGCTGGCCCTCCGGCGTCGGTGGCCCGAACCGGTGGCGCTCGTCGTGGCCGCCACCTTCGTGATCGGGCAGTACGCCTCGGTCTGGGAGGTGCTGTTCAGCAATATCTGCCTGTTCCTCGCCCTCTATTCCGTGGGCGCCTGGGGGCGCAATCGGATGCTCGCCAAGGTCGTGCGCATCGTCATCGTCGTCGGGATGCTGTTCTGGCTGGTCGGCGCCTTCGTCTTCCAGGCGATCTACCCGGAACTCGTGCCCGATGTCTCGCACGACGGGTTCCCCTCGCAATTCCTCGCGATCGGCCTCATCTCGATCATCACGAACCTGCTCTACTTCGGCGCGGCCTACTTCTTCGGCAACTCGGCGTGGACCGCGGCGCGCCAGCGCGAAGTGCTCGAACAGCGCACGCTCGAACTGGAACGGGAACGCGAGGTGTCGAGCCGGCAGGCCGTGGCGCTCGAGCGAGTGCGCATCGCCCGCGAGCTGCACGACGTGGTGGCCCATCACGTGTCGGTGATGGGCGTTCAGGCGGGCGCGGCGCGGCGCGTGCTCGCGAAGAACGAGGGGGCGGCCGGCACCGACCCGCGGGTGGTCGAGTCGCTCTCGGTCATCGAGTCGAACGCGCGCGAAGCAGTGGACGAACTGCACCGGATGCTCGGGGCACTCCGGCAGGGCGACGACGCGCTCACTCCGGCCGACGACGCCAGCCGCTCGGCCAGCACGCGGGGAATCGCCCAGCTCGACGAACTCGTCGACGAGGTCCGCGCATCCGGACTGCCCGTGAGCTTCTCGGCGATCGGCGAACCCCAAGCGGTTCCCGCAGTGGTGGGTCTGAACGTCTACCGCATCGCGCAGGAGGCGCTCACCAACGTGCGCAAGCACGGCGGACCCCGCGCCACCGCAGACGTGCGACTGCGCTATCTCGACGGGGTGGTGGAGATCGAGGTGTCCGACTCGGGTGTGGGAGGCGCATCCGCCGGCGCGGTGAGGTCGGCTGAATCAGCCGGGTCCACGACCGGGCTCGGGCACATCGGCATGCGCGAGCGTGTCGCGGCCGTCGGTGGCGAGATCGAGATCGGGTCGAAGCCGCGCGGCGGCTTCCTCGTGCGCGCCCGGCTGCCGGTGACGCCGTCGCCGGTCGCACCGCCGGCGGTCACGCCAGCTGCTGGCGGGGCCGGCTGATGGCGGCTGCGCCGAACGACGGCATCCGCGTCGTGCTCGCCGACGACCAAGACCTCGTGCGCGTCGGGCTCCGCATCATCCTCGAGTCCGAAGACGGCATCGAAGTGGTGGGCGAGGCTCGCGACGGCCGCGAAGCCGTCGAGCTCGTCACCGCTCTCGCACCCGACGTCGTGTGCATGGACGTGCAGATGCCCGGCCTCGACGGCCTCGCTGCCACCCGCGAACTCGTGGCGGCCGGCACGCCCTCGGGCATCCTCGTGCTGACCACCTTCGACCGCGACGACTACCTCTTCGACGCCCTCGAGGCGGGCGCGAGCGGATTCGTGCTCAAGAACTCGTCTCCCGAGGCGCTCGTGGCCGCGGTGCAAATCGTGGCGCGCGGAGACGCCCTGCTCTCCCCCGACGTCACCCGCCGGGTGATCGAGCGGTTCAGCGCGCGGCGAAGCGACGGCAACGGCAGCAACGGCGCTGCACCGGATGCCTCACCCGAGATCACCCCGGCCCCGCAGCTCGCCGGCCTCACCGACCGTGAACGGCAAGTGCTCGAGCTCCTCGCCGCCGGGCGTTCCAACTCCGAGATCGCCACGGCGCTCTTCCTCGGCGAGGCCACCGTGAAGACGCACGTCTCCAAGATCCTGCAGAAGCTCGGCCTCCGCGACCGCATCCAAGCGGTCGTGTTCGCCTATGAGAACGGCGTGGCGGTTCCGGGTACTAGCGCTTCTTGACGTTGGTGACCGCGTCGGCCGAGTGATCGAACTTGTCGCTCTTCGCCTTCTTGTCGGCGCGCTTCTCCTTGAGGGAGCGAGCAGCGGGTTTGGCAACGGCCTTCTTTGCGGACTTCTCGCCCATGGTGATTCCTCCATCGGAGCCACGACGGCTCGGTATCCGAAGGGTATGCCCTGGTGGGGCAGAAATCCGTCGTATCGGCGGATTGCCAGCGGAACGCGACTCGCTTTCCGTCGCGCGACGGAGGCGCGCCATCCGCTCGGCCGATGTCGCGCATCCACTGCCCGCCTAGCGTGAAGACATGACTCGACGAAAGACAGACAGATGCTCGAAGTAGAAGGCGTCTCCCGCTCCTTCGGCAGCCGGAAGGTGCTGCACGACGTGAGCTTCGCGGTGGGCGACGGCCGCATGACGGGCTTCGTCGGCGGCAACGGCGCCGGCAAGACCACCACGATGCGCATCATCCTCGGGGTGCTCTCGAGCGACTCCGGCTCCGTGACCCTCGACGGCACCCGCCTCACTCCGGCCGACCGCGCCCTCTTCGGCTACATGCCCGAAGAACGCGGCCTCTACCCCAAGATGAAGGTCGCCGAACAGATCGTCTACCTCGGGCGATTGCACGGGATGTCGGATGCCGCGGCCACGAAGAGCACGACCGACCTGCTCGACCGCCTCGGACTCGGGGAGCGCGCGAACGCCACGGTCGAGAGCCTCTCGCTCGGCAACCAGCAACGCGCGCAGATCGCCGCGGCTCTGGTGCACGATCCGAGCGTGCTCGTGCTCGACGAGCCGTTCTCGGGGCTCGATCCCCTGGCGGTGCAGACCGTGCAGGCGGTGCTCGCCGAGCACGCCGCGGGCGGCGCCCCCGTGCTCTTCTCCTCGCACCAGCTCGACATCGTCGAGCGCCTCTGCGACGACCTGGTGGTGATCGCCGACGGCGTCATCCGGGCCAGCGGATCGCGCGAAGAGCTGCGATCGACGCATTCCGAGCCGCGCTACGAGATCGACGTGAGCGGCTCCGGCGACGCCGGCTGGGTGCGCGACGTGCCCGGCGTCTCGGTGGTCGACCTCGACGGCGGTTACGCCCTGTTCGGTGTGGCACGCGGCGACGCGGGTCGGGATGCGGCGCAGTCGGTGCTGCGGCGCGCCCTCGACACCGGGCCTGTCGCGCGCTTCGCTCCTGTCCACCCCACCCTCTCCCAGATCTTCACGGAGGTCGTGAAATGAGCACGCAGACCACGCCGAGCCACGCCGCCGGTGCCGGCCCCGGCTCCACGCGCATCCGTCCCTCCGGCGCCCTCCCCCGGAGCGCCGCCCGCAGCACCTGGCTGGTGGCCCGACGCGAGATCACCATGCGCCTGCGCAGCAAGGCGTTCCTCATCTCCACGGGCATCCTGATGCTCGCCATCCTCGCGTCGATCATCGTCGGCGGCCTGCTCAGCGCCACCAGCTCGGCGCCGAAGGTGGCGGTGGTCTCGGGCACCTCCGCCGTGGTCGACGGCGTGCAGGGACTCGACGTCACGCAGGTCGAGTCGGTCGAGGCGGCCGAGCAACTGGTGCGCGACGAGACGGTCGACGCGGCGATCGTGCCGCGCGGATCCATGACCGACACGACCGGCTCGACGGATGCGACGGATGCGACGGATGCGACGGATGCGACGACCCAGTCGCCCCCGCCCGGCCAGCCCGCGCTCGACTACGAGGTGGCGGCCTTGAGCGAGGCGCCGACATCCGTCGTGTCGCTGCTGAGCGTCGCACCCCAGGTGCACCTGCTCGAACCGGGCGACGACGGCGACGGATTGCTCTCCTACATCATCGGCATCGCCTTCGGAATCGTGTTCTTCATGTCAGCCATCACCTTCGGCAGCACGATCGCGCAGAGCGTCGTCGAAGAGAAGCAGACACGTGTGGTGGAGATCCTGCTCTCCACCATCACGGCGCGGGAGCTGATGGCGGGCAAAGTGCTGGGCAACAGCATCCTCGCGTTCGGGCAGATCGCGGTGATCGCCGTGATCTCGGCGCTCGGCCTCACCATCACCGGCCAATCCGCCTTGCTGGGCGCCCTGGGTGCCGCCATCGCCTGGTTCGTCGTGTTCTTCGTGTTCGGTTTCGTCCTGCTGGCAGCGCTCTACGCGGCGACGGCCGCTCTCGTCTCGCGGCAAGAAGACGTGGGCTCGGTCACCTCGCCGGTGACGATGCTCGTGATGATCCCGTATTTCCTGGTGATCTTCTTCAACTCCAACGAGACCGTGATGGCCGTGATGTCGTACGTGCCCTTCTCGGCGCCGGTCGGGATGCCGCTGCGGTTGTTCCTGGGCGACGCCGAGTGGTGGGAGCCCCTGCTCTCCCTCGCGATCCTCGCCCTCACCACGGCGGTCGTGATCGCCGTCGGCTCGCGCATCTACGCGAACTCGCTGCTCCGCACGGGCGCGCGGGTGAAGCTGCGCGACGCCCTCCGCGGCTGAGCGACTCGGGCCTCAGCCCGCGAGGTAGCGCGAAGTCACCCTTCCGCGCGCTCGGAAGGTGACTTTGCGCTACCTCGCGTGGGGTCGGGCCGGGTTTGAGAGACTGGAGCGGTGACCGATATCGCTCCTGCCCTGACCCTGCACGACCGCGAGCTGCGCGGCTTCGCCTCCGACAACTACGCCGGGGTGCACCCCGAGGTGTTGGAGGCGATCGCGGCGGCGAACGGCGGGCACCAGATCGCCTACGGCGAAGACGTCTACACCGCCGAGCTGCAGAAGGTGGCGCGGCATCACTTCGGCGGGCAGGCGGAGGCGTTCCCAGTGTTCAACGGCACCGGAGCGAACGTCATCAGCCTGCAGTCGATGCTGCCGCGGTGGGGGGCGGTGGTGTGCGCGACGACGGCGCACATCCACACCGACGAGAACGCCGCTCCTGAACGAGTGGCCGGGCTCAAACTGCTCACGGTGCCGACGCCCGACGGCAAGCTCACCCCTGAGCTCATCGATCTCGAGGCCTGGGGCTGGGGCGACGAGCACCGCGCCCAACCACTCGCCGTCTCGATCACGCAGACCACCGAACTCGGCACGGCCTACACCGCCGACGAGATCGCGGCCATCGCCGACCACGTGCACGCGCGCGGCATGACGCTGCACCTCGACGGCTCACGCATCTCGAACGCCGCCGCCTCGCTCGGGTTGCCGCTGCGGGCGTTCACGACGGATGCGGGGGTCGACGTGGTCTCGCTCGGCGGCACCAAGAACGGGCTGCTCTACGGCGAGGCCGTGGTGGTGCTCAACCCGTCCGCCGCGACCGGCATCACCTTCCTGCGCAAGCTCGACATGCAGCTGGCGTCGAAGATGCGCTTCGTGTCGGCGCAACTGATCGCGCTGTATGGCGGCGACCTGTGGCTGCGGTCGGCGTCGCACGCGAACGCCATGGCTCAGCGACTGCGTGCCGCGGTGGTCGATCTGCCGGGGGTCACGCTCACGCAGCAGACCCAGTCGAACGCGGTGTTCGCGATCCTTCCGCCCGGGGTCGCCGATCGGCTGCGCGAATCGTTCCGGTTCTACGACTGGAACCCGGCGACGGGCGAGGTGCGGTGGATGTGCGCCTTCGACACGACCGAGGCCGACATCGACGCGTTCGCGGCAGCGCTGCGGGCGGAGCTGGCGGCGGTCGTCGCCTAGGAACTCGTCGCTGCGCGGTCGTCTGCTGCCGCGCTGCCGCGCTGCCCGTGCCGTCCGTGCCGCCCGCGCTGCTCAGCGGCGGAGGCGGTTCGCCCGATCGGCGCGGTTCAGGGCCGCGATCCGCCGCGAGGTCAGGATGGCGAAGATGCCCGCGGCGACGAACACGGCGAGACTGACGGCCAAGGTGACGTCGAGCACGATCCCGGTCGCCTCGGAATGCTCGGGATACAGGAACACCAGCGACGCGAGCGCCCCCAGCGCTCCGAAGACGACGACGATCAGGGTGCCGAGGAACCGGCGGGAGAGTCGGACGTGCTCGGGGTTCACCTGCACGATTGTAGTTCCCGCAGATCAACGACCCTTACGGGGTATCGACCGGATCGGGAGTGCAGCCGTGCGGTTCGGAGTTGCCACTGATGGTGAAATCGCCGCAGGTGAGGAACTTCGACTGGTTCACACCGAGCAGGAACGACGCGACCGCAATGAGAAGCACCGCGCCGATCACGGCGAAGCGCCGCGGCCAGGAGATGTCCTCGGCGAATTCGGGCCAGATCATGCGGGCCAGCACCCAGATGGTGGCGGGCACCGCGAGGATGCCGATCACGATCCCGAGGAGGGAGACCACCCCCACGACCCAGTCGTCCGGATCGGCGTCGGCCGTGAGGAACCACAGGCCCAGCCAGAGACTCGGTATGAGGAGGGCGATCGCGCGCCCCACCCGTGGCTGACCACGGGGTTGGATGAGCACCGCGATGAAGGCGCCGCTGGCGGCGGCCCAGATCGTGAGCATCTGGTCGAAGAAGAAGTCGCCCCAGGCGCCGAGCGTGAACGACGGCCACCAGACGGCGACACTCATGCCGACGACGATGACGCCCGTCACCCGGGAGCCCGCGTCGGTGCGGCGCACTTCGCGCTTCGCGACCGCCGCCGTGGCGGGTGTCACGACCTCGGGGTGCTCGTCGGGGGCCGCTGGCTCGGAAGCTGACACGCGCTCACGGTACCACCGTGCCCGTGCCGCTCGATCTCCATCCACACCGTGCGCGTCCGTCTTTCGCCACCGACGTCGTACGGGCTGGTGCTCGCGTGGAGCGAACGCGGTTGATTAATACCCCTAGGGGGTATAGCTTAGCGCCATGAGCACCGAGCCTGAGCATCTGAACGCCGCCACGACGCGCCCCGACCCCGCGAGCGCCGATCATCCGGGCCACGATCACAGCGGCCACGACGCCCACGCCGTCGGCGACACGCACGCCGGGCACGACGCCCGTGCCGGGCACGACCAGTCTGGCGACGACACCCACGACCCCCACGTCGGCCACAACACCCACTCCGTGCACGACGAGCACGACCACGGCGGGCACTCCCACCACGAAACCCGGGCCACACAGGCCGGGCACGACCACTCCGGGCACGACGGCCACGACCACTCCGGCCACGCAGGGCACGACCACGCCGGCCACGACCACTCAGGGCACTCAGGGCACGACCACTCCGCCCACGCGGGCCATGACCACATGGGGCACGGCGGGCATGGCGACCACGTGGGTCAGTTCCGCCGTCTCTTCTGGGTGATGCTCGTGGTCGCCGTGCCGACGGTCTTCTTCAGCACCACCTTCTCGATGATCCTCGGCTACTCCATCCCCGAAGAGGGCTGGACCACCTGGATCTCCCCCGTGCTCGGCACCGTTCTCTTCGTGCTCGGCGGTCGCCCCTTCCTCTCCGGCGGCGTCTCCGAGCTCCGTGCCCGCAAGCCCGGCATGATGCTGCTCATCGCCCTCGCCATCTCGGTCGGCTTCCTCGCCTCCTGGGGCGCGACGATCGGCATCCTCGACGAACAGCTCGAGTTCTGGTGGGAGCTCGCGCTCCTCATCGTGATCATGCTGCTCGGCCACTGGATCGAGATGCGTTCCCTCGCCCAGACAACCTCGGCACTCGACTCGCTCGCGGCCCTCCTCCCCGACGAGGCCGAACGCCTCGACGCCGACGGCGCCGCCACGACCGTGTCGCCCACAGACCTCCGCGTCGGCGACCTCGTCGTCGTGCGCCCCGGCGGTCGGGTTCCGGCCGACGGCGAGGTCGTCGAGGGCACCGCGGATGTCGACGAGTCGATGATCACGGGCGAGTCGCGCCCGGTGTCCCGCGGCCCCGGTGACCACGTCGTGGCCGGAACCGTCGCCACCGACACCGCTCTGCGCATCCGCATCTCCGCCGTCGGCGACGACACCGCGCTCGCCGGCATCCAGCGTCTGGTCGCCGAGGCGCAGAACTCGAGCTCGCGCGCCCAGCGCATCGCCGACACCGCGGCCGGGTGGCTGTTCTGGTTCGCGCTCGGTGCCGCCGTCATCACGGCCATCGTCTGGACCCTCGTCGGCAGCCCCGACGATGCGGTCATCCGCACCATCACCGTGCTCGTCATCGCCTGCCCGCACGCGCTCGGCCTCGCCATCCCGCTCGTCGTCTCCATCGCCACGGAGCGAGCCGCGAAAGCCGGCATCCTCGTCAAAGACCGCCTCGCCCTCGAGACCATGCGCACCGTCGACACCGTGCTCTTCGACAAGACCGGCACCCTCACCAAGGGCGAACCGGCCGTCACCGCGGTCGTCGCGGCTCCGGGTCACGACGAGGCCGAGGTGCTGGCACTCGCCGCGGCAGCCGAGGCCGACAGCGAGCATCCGCTGGCCCGGGCGATCGTGCAGGCGGCACGGATGCGCGAACTCGCCGTTCCCGCGGCCACCGGGTTCCAGGCCTCCACCGCGGTCGGTGTCTCCGCTCTCGTCGACGGGGCAATGATCCACGTCGGCGGTCCGGCCCTCCTCGAGCAGCACGCTGCGGCCGCGATCACGTTCGAAACCGCAAACCTGAGCGCATCCGGCGCACAGAGCAGCTCGGATGGCGGCACGGTTGCGATTTCGAACACCATGCACGACGACCCCCACGCCGGCCAGACCGTGCTGCACGTTCTGCGCGATCACGAGGTGATCGGCCTCATCGCGCTGGCCGACGAGATCCGTCCCGAGTCGCGCGAGGCCGTCGTCGGCCTGCGGGCGCGCGGCATCGAGGTCGTCATGATCACGGGCGACGCCGAACCCGTAGCCCGCGCTGTCGCCGCCGAACTCGGCATCACGCGGATGTTCGCGGGCGTCAAGCCCGGCGACAAGTCGGCGAAGGTCGCCGAGCTCCAGGCCGAGGGCCGCAAGGTCGCGATGGTGGGCGACGGCGTGAATGACGCCCCCGCACTGGCTCGAGCCGACGTCGGCATCGCCATCGGCGCCGGAACGGATGTGGCCATCGCTTCGGCCGGGGTCATCCTCGCCAGCGACGACCCCCGATCCGTGCTCTCGGTCATCACCCTCTCGAAGGCCAGCTACCGCAAGATGACGCAGAACCTCTGGTGGGCCGCCGGCTACAACCTCCTCTCGGTGCCGCTCGCCGCCGGCGTGCTCGCGCCGATCGGGTTCGTGCTGCCGATGGCGGTGGGAGCGATCCTCATGTCGCTCTCCACGATCATCGTGGCGGCGAACGCGCAACTGCTGCGCCGGATCGACCTGCGACCGGCGAGAATCGGAGCATGACCATGAACACGGATGCGTCCCTCGGCGATGCGACTGCCCCCGAGCAGCCGACGGCCGCCGAACACAGCCACCACGGCTACATCTCGAACAAGGACGACTACCTCAAGCGCCTGCGCCGCATCGAGGGCCAGGCGCGAGGCCTGCAGAACATGGTGGCCGACGAGAAGTACTGCATCGACATCCTCACCCAGGTCTCGGCGATGACGAGCGCCCTCGAGTCGGTGGCGCTCGGGCTGCTCAACGACCACCTCAACCACTGCGTCGTCGAGGCCGTGGCCGAGGGTGGCGACGTCGCGCAGGCGAAACTCAAAGAGGCGTCGGATGCGATCGCCCGGCTCGTGCGGTCGTAGGGCTGTCGTCGGCCTCGGCTCGCCGTAGACTTCGTGACACCTGAACGAAGGAGATGCAATGGAGCATCGAATCGAACTCCGCCATTGGCTCTTCGGTCTCGGCATCGCGGCCATCGTGCTCGGCGCCGTGGCATCCGTGCTCGCCGCCGACCCGGCGCACGAAGGATTCGCGACCGCGGGCGTGCTGTCGGTGGCGGGCGGTCTCTGCGCCGGGTTCGGGGCGCTGTGCCTGCTCGCCGGAACGGTGGCCTGGGCCGTGGCGATCGAGGTCGACGACCCGCCTCCCGCGGGCTGACGCCGGCACGCGTCGTCGCCCGCTGTGTTCCCCTCGGAACGCCTTCGGGAGGAGACCGCTCGTTCGGGAGGACGCGACGTCCTCCCGAACCTCGACTGGGGCCCTGTGTCCTCCCGAACGGCCCGGTCGGTGAGGGCGCCGCGCTGAGGACGCGGCACAGAGGGCAAGCGTCCGGCAGGGTCAGCGCCGGGCGCGGTAGTGCGCCCGCTCCTCCGGGGTGAGGTGCTCGGTGGCGTAGCTCAGCATGGTGCGCGGCATCCGTGCGGCGTACTCGTCGAGAAAGCCGGTGAGCAGCGAGCGGTCGACGCGCTTGCCGACCTCGCGGAGCATCCAGCCCACCGCCTTGTGCATCAGATCGTGCCGGTCGTCGAGCAGCAATGGTGCGAGCTCGAGCGTCGTCGAGGCGTCGCCGGCCTGGATGAAGGCCAAGGTGGCGAGCACGCCTACGCGCCGCTCCCAGAGCACCTCGCTGCGCGCGAGTTCGAACAGGAGGTCGCGTGGCTTGTCCAGCAGCCATCGGCCGAGGATCGGGCCGGCCGAGGAGTCGACGAGGTCCCAGTTGTTCACACGCCCGCGCCGCACGGCCGCGAGGTATTGCTCGACGGCGGCGGCCTCGGCGACTGGATCAGCCGTGCGCCGCGCCCGGGACCGGTCGAAGCGGGCCTGCAGGAGGAACAGGGCGGCGAGCCGGTGCTCGTGCACCGGGCTGTCGAGCAGGATGTCAATCGCCGCCGGTTCGATGCCGGCGAACGCCTTGGCGACCTTCCGGGTGGCAGGCACGCGCACCCCGATGAATTCGTCGCCCTCGCCGTATTGTCCGGGCCCGGTCTTGAAGAACCCCGCCAGGAACGCGGCGTCGCCCGCGTCGGCGACGGCCGCGAGTGCCTCGACGACTGCTGCCGCCTGCTGCTCCGCATCCACACGCCAACGCTACTCCGCGTCGAGTCGCCAGAATCCGGCGGAATGGCGGGTGGGGAAGCGGCGTGCGTTGGCGATTCGATGCGACGACACTGCGAGCGCTGCGAGCAGAGCAGGCCAGCGCGGTGCGGCGGCAGGCGCAGGTGGCGGACGGCGCAGCGGACGGGCGGCGCAGCGGACGGGCAGGCGTCCGCGGGTGGACGGGCAGGCGTCCGCGGGTAGACGGACGGGTGGACGGACGGGTGGACGGACGGGTGGACGGGTGGACGGACGGGTGGACGGACGGACGGGCGTGGCGGATGGACCCGGCGCGGGCGGCGGCGAAGCGGGAGCTACGACGGGGGCGCGCGCACGCGTGCGGCGAGCGCACCCACGGGTCCCAGCTGCTCGGGCGCGTCCGGGCGCGTGAGGACGCGTGTATTCATCGCGGCCGACGGCACGACGCGGCGATGCTCAGGGGCGGCTCAGGCGGCATCCGTAGCGTGGCGGCATGAGCGCAGGGGTGGTGAGCATCGGCATCGGTGCGCGCGAAAGTGGCGGCGGTAGCGACGGAGACGGCGGCCTGGGTCCGGTCGGCGACTGGGTGGTGGGCCTCATGGAGACCTTCGGAGCTGCGGGCGCAGGGCTCGCGGTCTTCGCCGAGAACCTCTTTCCGCCGATCCCGAGCGAGGTCATCCTCCCCCTCGCGGGTTTCACCGCCAGCCAGGGCGACCTCGACCTCGTGGCGGCCATCGCGTTCACGACCCTCGGCTCGCTCCTCGGCGCGTTCACCCTCTACGGCTTGGGTGCATGGCTCGGACGGGACCGCATGCGCCGCCTCGCCCGGCACATCCCGCTCGTCGACGTCGACGACGTCGATCGCACGGAAGCCTGGTTCAACCGGCACGGCGGCAAGGCGATCTTCTTCGGCCGGCTCGTTCCCATCTTCCGCAGCTTCATCTCCATCCCGGCGGGGATCGAGCGGATGCCGCTCCTGACGTTCGGGCTCCTGACAACAGCCGGGAGCCTCATCTGGAACACCACGCTGATCCTCGCGGGCTACCTCCTCGGCGAGCAGTGGCACGTCGTCGAGGAGTACGCGGGCATCCTGCAGTGGGTGGTCATCGCGACCGTGGTCGGCGCCGTCGCCTGGTTCGTGGTCTCCCGCATCCGCAAGCACCGAGCCGGCGTACGCTGAGCCGCCCCAGGGGGCGCTGACAGCCGCCGTCAAGCGCTGATCGAGACGCCGAACCGCGTTCATCGACATGGGGTCAGCTTCTCGACCTCGCCGTTCAGGGTAACTGGCCCGCCGTAAAGGGTGACCTTCCGTGTGATGCCGTCCGAGATCAAGTCAACGACTGGCTGAGGCACGCAGTCTGGATGCACGAGGAGCACCGGCGAATCCTTCAGCCCCGCACCGACCCCTCCTGCCAATGCGTCGGGGAACGTCGTACCGCTGGCTAGATAGACCAGCCTCGGCGTTGTCGGGGTGAACGCGTCGCGCACGATCGCCTGCGAGACCAGATAGCGGTCAGCGCCGCTGAGGCGCTGAACTGTCGCGACGCCGCGGATCTGTGTCTCGATACCCGTACTGACGGAATTGGGCCCGCCTGAGATCTTGACCGATTTGCCCGCGCCCTTGAATTCGCCGATCACTTTCATCTCGTCGGCTGACAGACTCGCCGCGGCTCCGTTGACCAGCAGGATCGCTGAGTCGAGATGCGCCGCCGCCGCCGTGCTCGACAACGCGTCGGGGAAGTCTCCACCGTTCGCGACATAAAGCGTCGGTGAGTCGTCCGGAGCCAGATCACCAGTGAGCAGAGCGCGAGAAACGGCATAGCGGTCTGCGCCCTCGACCCGATCGACCGTAGCTCCAGGCACCGCTGCCTTGATCGAATCCAGCGCAGCCGACGACACCGATGCAGGCCCACCGACGACGACCACCCGCCGCGGCGCCAACCGCACCAGTTCACCTCTCGTGCTAGGGGGCAAGGCCGCTCGGGTGGTCAACAACACCGGCGCGTTGTGCGCGGCGGCGATCGGCCCCGCGCTCAGCGCATCAGCGAACGTCTCACCACTGACCACGAACACGATGTGTTCGCTACTCCCGCTGTAGTCGCCGGCCTTGGAGATGTTGACCGCGAGCTCGTAGCGATCCGAGCCACTGATGCGCTCGACACGAGGGGCGGTCGCGTCGATTCGAACCACTTTGCCGCTGTGCTGCTCTGCCGACCAGAGATATCGGCCGTCCGTGATGGTCATGCCGGCAAGGCCGCTCCTTTCCGTCGGCACGAGGTAATCGACCTTTTCTCCGCCGAGGTTCCATCCGATCGAGTTCGTGCCCGCGTCGGCAAACCAGACGATGCCTCCCAGGAACGCCACTCCGACGAGATCTCGCCGACCCGCGACAAGGCTGTCGACCTGAAATGATGTCGGCGTGCTCGTGACCTGCACCACGTCTGAGGCATTGAAAGCGATGCCCGTGGTGGCACCCCCGCCCGATGAAGCCCAACGAAGGCCTCTTTGAGGAGGCATCCGACCGAGGAGTACCGGTCGCTCACCGTTCCAATCCACCACATAGGCGGAACCAAGGTTGTCGACAACCCAGATCTTGAACCCCATCTTCGTGATGAAGACCGGCGACGAGCTGCCCGTGAAGGGAAGCTCGTCGAGTTTGCCCGTGGACTCCGTCAGCCGAGCGAGTTTCCCAGAACCCGACTCGGCGATGAGCACAATGTCGCCGTCGTCGAAGATCTGAGTAGGGAGCGCGTTCGGAGTAGGGAGGCGGATCTCCTCCGCTGACGGAGACAGCGTCACATGAGCAATTGAGTTCTCAGAGGGCACGGTCGCCCACACGCCGCCGTTGTTGTCGTCTGCCAGATTCGAGGGCGCACCGGCGAGCGACACCGATCGCACCACGCCGCCCGATCTGTCGAGTTGCACGATCTTCTTGTCGGACGACAAGGCGACCCAAACGGAACCGTCTAGGCCGGGAAGAACGTCGACCGGGTTCGCTCCGCCCGCGGCGAATTCGACTACCGTGGGCCCTCCGCTCAAAGACGCATCCAGGGCGTCGTCGGCTGGAGCGAATCCAGCCGCCGAGGATTCAGGGCCTGTCAATCCCCACCCGAGTGCCAACAGCACCGTGATGGCTGACGCAGTCCACACAAGTGATCGGACGTGCCCCATGACGAACCTCTCTCACCGCCGACGATCAGCGGTTCAAGTCTGAACGAGGCCTCATGAGGCGCGAGTTGAGTACTTTCTACTCAAGATCGCCCTAGGCCGCCCCCACCGACAGACCGTCGCCGTCAGGCGCGACATCGACGCGCACCGTGTCGCCGTCGCGCACCGTTCCGGAGAGCAGGGCGGTCGCCAGCTTGTCGTCGATCTCGTGCTGCATCAGGCGCCGCAGCGGGCGCGCGCCGTAGATCGGGTCGTAGCCGCGCTCGGCGAGCCAGGCCCGCGCATCCGGAGTCACCGCCAGCTGCAGGCGACGCTGCGAGAGCCGCCGCACCAGACGATCGATGTAGAGCTCGACGATCTGCGCGAGGTCTTCGTGCGTGAGCGCCTGGAACACCACGATGTCGTCGAGCCGGTTCACGAACTCGGGCTTGAAGGCCTGACGCACCAGTCCCTGCACCGCCCCTTCCTTCTCCTCCAGAGAGAGGGTCGGGTCGACCAGGTACTGCGATCCGAGGTTCGAGGTGAGGATCAGGATGGTGTTGCGGAAGTCGACGGTGCGCCCCTGGCCGTCTGTCAACCGCCCGTCGTCGAGCACCTGCAGCAGCACGTCGAAGACCTCGGGGTGCGCCTTCTCCACCTCGTCCATCAGGATCACCGAATAGGGTCGGCGGCGCACGGCCTCGGTGAGCTGACCGCCCTGCTCGTAGCCGATGTAGCCGGGAGGGGCACCGAGCAGCCGGGCGACCGAGTGCTTCTCGCCGTACTCCGACATGTCGATGCGCACGAGCGCCTTCTCGTCGTCGAACAAGAACTCGGCGAGCGCCTTCGCGAGCTCGGTCTTTCCGACACCGGTGGGCCCGAGGAAGAGGAACGACCCGGTGGGCCGATCCGCGTCGGCGATGCCCGCGCGCGACCGGCGCACCGCATCCGCCACCGCGTGCACGGCGCGCTTCTGGCCGATCAGCCGCTTGCCGAGCTCGCCCTCGAGGTGCAGCAGCTTCTCGGTCTCGCCCTGGGTCAGCCGGTCGAGCGGGATGCCGGTCCACGCCGCGATCACGGCGGCGATGTCGTCGCTCGTGACCTGGTCGTTGACCATCCGCTCGCCCTGCTCCTCCGACTCCTCGTCGCGCTCGGCCTCGGCGAGCGAGCGCTCGAGCACCGGGATCTCGCCGTAGAGCAGCCGCGAGGCGCGCTCGAGGTCGCCCTCGCGCTGCGCCCGCTCGGCCTGCATCCGCGCCCGGTCGAGCTTCTCCTTCAGCTCACCCACCCGGTTGAGGGCGGCACGCTCGCGATCCCACCGTTCCTGCAGCTCGGCGAGGGTCGCCGTGCGCTGCTTGAGGGTCTCGCGCAGGGCGGCGAGCCGCTCCTTCGACGCGTCGTCCTTCTCCTTCTTCAGCGCGAGCTCCTCGAGCTTCAGCCGGTCGACGCCGCGCCGCAACTCGTCGATCTCGACGGGTGCGGAGTCGATCTCCATGCGCAACCGCGACGCAGCCTCGTCGATCAGGTCGATGGCCTTGTCGGGCAGTTGCCGGCCCGGGATGTACCGGCTCGAGAGGGAGGCCGCCGCGATCAGCGCCGAGTCGGCGATGGCCACCTTGTGGTGCGCCTCGTAGCGCTCCTTGAGCCCGCGCAGGATGGCCACGGTGTCTTCGACCGACGGCTCACCCACGAACACCTGCTGGAAACGACGCTCCATCGCGGCATCCTTCTCCACGAACTCGCGATACTCATCGAGTGTGGTGGCACCGATCAGCCGCAGTTCACCACGCGCCAGCATCGGCTTCAGCATGTTGGATGCCGCCACCGATCCCTCGCCGCCGCCTGCGCCCATCAGGGTGTGCAGTTCGTCGATGAACGTGATGATCTGGCCGTCGGCGTCGTTGATCTCCTTCAGCACCGCCTTCAGGCGTTCCTCGAACTCGCCGCGGTACTTCGCGCCCGCGACCAGCGCCGCCAGGTCGAGCGACACGAGCTGCTTGCCCTTCAACGACTCGGCGACGTCGCCGGCCACGATGCGCTGGGCAAGGCCTTCGACCACGGCGGTCTTGCCGACGCCGGGCTCGCCGATGAGCACGGGGTTGTTCTTGGTGCGCCGCGTCAGCACCTGGCTGACCCGGCGGATCTCGGCGTCACGCCCGATCACGGGATCGAGCTTGCCGCTCGCCGCGATCTCGGTGAGGTTGACGCCGTACTGCTCGAGGGCGCTCTTCTGCTCCTCGCCGTTGGATGGGCCCTGGTTCGCCATGTGTGGATATGTCCTTTTCAAACTTGAGTTAATGTGACTCAAGTTTAGCAGAACGCCCGTTTCGGCACCACCGTTCGCCCAGCATTCACCTGAGCGTGATAAGACGTAACAGTGCATGTCCTTTCTCCACGCGTGCGTCTGCTGCTCGGAGTCATCGGTTCCGTGAGCATCGCCATCGGGTCGCTGGGCGTCGGCTGGCTCGGGCCGTCGAGCGCGCTCCGGGGCTGGGTCGTGTTCGAGCTGCTGCGGAACTCGCGTGGTGCGGTGACCCTCAGCGGCCTGCTCGTGGTGGGCGGAGTCCTTCTCCTGCTCGTCGCCTGGGTGGCGCTCGGTGTCTCGCTCCTCGAGCGTCGATCGTCGCGCGGCAGCACCCTGCCCGCCTCGGCGGAGGCACCGGGCGATAGCGGTGCGGATGCGCGACGCACCGCATCACAGGTTCGCACCGTCGCGATCTCGGCGACCGCGTGGAGCATCCCGCTCCTGTTCGCCCTTCCCCTGTTCAGCCGCGACATGTTCGCCTACGTGGGCCAGGGCCGACTGATGGCCGCGGGCCTCAACCCCTACAGCACCGGCATGGCCGACTTGCCGGGCTGGTTCGGCCTCGGGGTCGATCCGCTCTGGGCCGACACCCAGACCCCCTACGGGCCCATCTTCGTCTGGCTGGAGAAGCTCGTCGTGATGTCGACGGATGCGCTCCCACCCGAGGTCGCGATCTTCGCCTTCCGCTTCCTGGCCGTCGCGGGACTCGCGATGCTGGCCTTCTACGCCTGGCGGATCGCGCGTCTCCGCGGCCTCAACCAGGCGGGCGTGCTCTGGATCGTGGCCGCGAGCCCCCTCGTCATCATGAACTTCGTGGTGGCCGGTCACAACGATTCGCTCATGCTCGGCTTGATCGTGGCCGGCGTCTACTACGCGATGAAAGACCGCCCCATCCTCGGCACCGTCTTCGTGGCGCTCGCCATCGGCGTCAAACCGATCGCCCTCATCGCACTGCCCATCATCGGCTTGATCTGGGCGGGGTCGAACGCCGGCTGGCCCGCGATCATCCGCCGTTGGAGCGCGGTCGCAGCCGTCGGCATCGGCGGCGTCGTGCTGCTCGGCTGGGGCATCGGAGTCGGCGTGGGCTGGATCGGCGCGCTCGCCACCCCGGTCACCATCTCGTCGTGGTACGCCCCCGCGAACATCCTCGGCATCAGCATCGGCGGCCTCGCGAACGGGGTCGGCCTCGACGGCGACATCGCGCAGGCCATCGTGAAGACGGTGCTCCTGGCCGCCGGATGTGCGGCTGCCGCCTACCTGCTCATCACGAAGCGGCGCGCCGATCCGCTGTGGCTGCTCGGCGGCTGCTTCGCCCTGATCGTGCTCGCTTCGCCCGTCATCCACCCCTGGTACGGGTTGTGGCTGCTCACGCTGCTGGCCCTCGTGGGCGTCGACCGGCTCTGGCGCATCCGCGTCGTGCTCTACGCCACCGCGTTCTTCCTGCTGATCGGGCTGGCAGAGCCGATGGACCTGATCCCGCGCCTCGACACCGACACCATGATTCCGGTGGCGGTCATCGGCACGGCGATCGTCGGTGTCGCCGCCGTGCTCGTGTCGGCCGAGATGGTCACGCGGCGCACCGTCGCCGTGCGCGGGCTTCGGGTGCCCTCGATCCCGGGCTGAACGGCCGGCCGGCTCAGCGGCCTGTCGACACCATCACGGTGAATTTCGGGTTGCGGTCGACCTGACGTGTCGGCCCCACCGCCCGCTGCAGCGCGGCGCGGTAGGACAGGTGCGAGTTGAACACGGTCCAGAGCTCACCGCCGGGCCGAAGCACCCGGCCGGCGGCCTCGAACAGCTTCAATGCGATCCCCGCGTGCACCGTCGAACCGACGTGGAACGGCGGATTCAGCACGATGAGGTCGGCACTGTCGTCGTCGAAGTCGCCGAGAGCGTCGTCGCGCACCACCTCGACGAGGTCGGCCAGTCCGTTGGCCGCCATCGTCTCCCGTGCGGATTCGACGGCTGCCTCGGACTGGTCGGTGGCGATGACGCGCACGCCGCCGGCGCCGCGCGCGCGGGCCACCAGAGCGGCGAGCACCCCGGTGCCGCAGCCGAGGTCGATCGCGATGCGCGCATCCGGGGCCATCTCACCGAGATGCTCGATCAGCAGCCGGGTGCCGATGTCGATCTTCGTGCCCGCGAAGGCGTTGCCGGATGCGTACACCCAGAGATCGAGATCGGCGTGGTACTCGCGACGGTGCAGGGCGGCCCCCACGCCCTCGCGGGGCTTGCGGGCAACCAGCACGCGCGACTTCTGCCGGGCCAGCGTGGCAGTCACCTCGTCGAAGGAGGCGGCCAGCACGTCGTTCATCGCGGGGGTCATGTGCTTGACGCGGCCGCCGGCGTAGACCACGACGTCGGGATGCGCGTAGGCGGCGATCGCCCGGGCGATGTCGTCGAGCGCCGCGAGGCTGCGCGGGAGCTGCACCAGCACGACCGTGGCGCCCTCGAGCAACTCACGGCCCAGCGGATGATTCGTGTACCGCCCGCTGAGGTCGATGTCGACCACCCGACGGGCGTTCGCCGCGAGCGCGAGTTCGCTCGAGCGGGCGTCTTGCTGCACCCGGATGCCGTGCAGATCGAGCACGGCGGCGGCACCCAGCGTGAGGGCGCCGTAGTTGTCGCCGATCACCACGACCGTGCCGGGCTGTCCGACGGTGTCTTCGAGGGCGCCGTTCGCTTCGTCGAGGATGAGGCGATCGCTCGCGTCGACCGCGAAGAGGTTGTCGGCTTCGACGTCGGGCGCGCGCCGCAGGGCGTCGAAGGAGAACTCGGTCACGCCTCAACCGTACGCGGTGCGGCCGCTCACTCGGGGCGGGTGGGCGTGCGCGGGCTCCAGACCACGACTTCGGTGCGGCGCTGCGTGCGCGTGCCGTGCTTCAGCGAGATGACCTCGCCCTCGACTCCAGCCGCGAACACGCGGCGGCCGGGGCGGTTGAGCAGCTCGTCGGCGAGAGCCGACTCGAGCTCGCGCACGCGCGCGCTGAGTTCGACGACCTGATTCTCGAGCTGCAGGATGCGCGCGATCCCCTCGAGCGAGACGCCTTCCGACGAGAGGCGGGCGACTTCACGCAGCTGCACGACGTCGCGCATCGAGTACCGGCGTGACTTTCCGGCCGTGCGCGTCGGGCTGACGAGCCCCAGCCGGTCGTACTGCCGCAGCGTCTGCGGATGCATGCCCGCCAGCTCGGCCGCCACCGCGATCGCGAACAGGGGCGAGTTCTCGTCGACGTCGCTCATGTCTCGCTCCCTTCTCACGACCTATTTTCCGCCAACCGCCCGAAAACTCGGGTTTTGGGTCGGTTGGCGGAAAATACTCTTACTCTCGCGCCTTGGCGAGGAGTTCGGTGCGGGGGTTCTCGGCGGGCTCCACGGCGTGGAACGCCTCGAGCGCCTCGCGTTGCGCGGGCGTGAGATGGCTCGGAACCGCCACCTGCACCACGGCGAGCAGGTCGCCCTTGCCCTTGGACGACTCGACTCCCCGGCCCTTGACCCGCAGGATGCGGCCCGAGGGCGTGCCGGCCGCGACCTTCAGCTTCACCGGCGCGCCACCCAGGGTGGGCACCTCGATGGTGGCGCCGAGGGTCGCCTCGACGAAGGTGACCGGCACGTTCACGCGCAGGTTCAGCCCATCGCGCTCGAACACCGGATGCTTGCGCACCGACACCGTGAGCACGATGTCGCCGGGTTCGCCGCCGTCGGGCGAGGGCTCACCCTTGCCGCGCAGCTTGATCTTCTGCTGGTCGGCCACGCCGGCCGGGATCTTCACCGTGATCGGCTTGCCATCGGCCGTCTGCAGCTTGATGGTGTCGCCCTTGACGGCGGTGATGAAGTCGATCGTTGTGCGGGCGGTGACGTCTCGACCACGGGTCGGCCCGTAGGCTCCGAAGCCTCCCCCACCACGCCCGAACATGCCGCCCAGGATGTCGTCGAAGCCGCCCGGAGCCTGCTGATAGCTGTAGCTCTGACCGCGGGCACCGCCGCCGCCCTGCCCGAACATGCCGCCGAAGACGTCTTCGAAGCCGCCGCCCTGGCCCCCGCCGCCCGCCGTGAAGCGAGCGCCGGAGCCCATGGCGCGGATCTGGTCGTATTCCTTGCGCTGCTCGGCATCCGAGAGCACCGAGTAGGCCTCGGAGATCTCCTTGAACCGGGACTCCGCCTTGGCGTCGCCCTGGTTCGAGTCGGGGTGGTACTGCCGGGCCAGTTTGCGATAAGCCTTCTTCAGCTCGGCGTCGGAGATGTCTTTCGACACCCCGAGCACCTTGTAGAAGTCTTTGTCGAACCAGTCCTGGCTAGCCATTGGGCACCGCCACTACGACCTTCGCGGCGCGTAGCAGCGTGGACCCGAGGTAGTACCCGGATTCGACCACGTCGGCGATCGTGGGCGTCTCGACGTCGGCGCTCGGCTGCTGGAAGATCGCCTCGTGCACCTGCGGGTCGAACTCCTCCCCCGCCGCGGCGAAGGGCTTGAGGCCCACGCGCTCGACGTTCGAGCGCAGCTTCGTGGCGATGGCCGTGAACGGACCGCCCTCTTCGAGGTCGCCGTGCTTTTCCGCCCGGTCGAGGTCGTCGAGCACCGGCAGCAGCACCTTCACGACCTCGCCGACCGCGCGCTCACGCTCGATCTCGCGGTTGGCCTCGGTGCGCTTGCGGTAGTTGGCGTACTCGGCGGTGACCCGCTGCAGGTCGGCGAGCCGCTCCGCAGCCAGTTCGTCGGCCGAGGTCTGGCCCGAGAGGAACGCCAGATCGGCATCCGTCAACGAGGTCTCCACATCCGGTCCTTCAGCCTGGATGAAGCCCGAGTCGGGAGCGCCCTCTTCGGGCGCCCCCGACTCCGCAGCAGGCTGACGAACCTGACCGGTCTCGGGGTCGATGCGCCGCTTGTCGCGGATGATCGGCTCCTCGGGGCCCTCGGAATCGTCTCCGGGGCGACCGTTCTTGTCGTCAGTCATGAATTCAGTTGTCCTTCTTGGGCTCGTCTTCGTCTTCGACGACCTCGGCGTCGACCACGTCGTCATCGCTCGACGACGACTCGGTCGGCTCCTGCGCGCCCGCCTCGGGCGCAGCCGCCTCGGCCTGTGCAGAAGCATAGATCGCCTGACCGAGCTTCTGCTGGCTCTCGTTGAGCTTGTCGAACGCGGTCTTCACCGCGTCGTCGTCCTCGCCCGCGAGAGCGGACTTCAGAGCGTCGACATCGGCCTGCACCTCGGACTTCACGTCGTCGGGCAGCTTGTCGTCGTTGTCCTTGATGAGCTTGTCGGTCGAGTACGCGAGCGTCTCGGCCTGGTTGCGCACCTCGGCGGCCTCACGGCGCTTCTTGTCTTCGGCCGCGTGCTCCTCGGCCTCGCGCACCATGCGCTCGATGTCTTCCTTCGGCAGCGACGAGCCGCCGGTGATGGTCATCGACTGCTCCTTGCCGGTGCCCTTGTCTTTCGCCGACACGTGCACGATGCCGTTGGCGTCGATGTCGAAGGTGACCTCGACCTGCGGGATGCCGCGGGGCGCGGGTGCGATGCCGGTGAGCTCGAAGGTGCCCAGGTTCTTGTTGTCGCGAGTGAACTCGCGCTCGCCCTGGAAGACCTGGATGGCCACCGACGGCTGGTTGTCGTCAGCCGTGGTGAAGGTCTCGCTGCGCTTGGTGGGGATGGCCGTGTTGCGCTCGATGAGCTTGGTCATGATGCCACCCTTGGTCTCGATGCCGAGCGACAGCGGGGTGACGTCGATGAGCAGCACGTCTTTGCGCTCACCCTTCAGCACACCGGCCTGCAGGGCGGCGCCGACGGCGACGACCTCATCCGGATTCACGCCCTTGTTGGGCTCCTTGCCGCCGGTGAGCTTCTTCACCAGGTCGACGACGGCCGGCATACGGGTCGATCCACCCACCAGCACGACGTGCGCGATGTCGTTGACCGACACGCCCGCCTCCGCGATGACGTCTTTGAAGGGCTTCTCGGTGCGAGCCAGGAGGTCCTTGGTGAGCTCCTCGAACTTCGCACGCGTGAGCGTGACGTCGAGGTTGGCCGGGCCGTTCTCGGTGAGCGAGAGGTAGGGCAGCGTGATGCTGGCCGACATGCCCGAGGAGAGTTCCTTCTTGGCCTGCTCAGCGGCCTCCTTGAGGCGCTGGAGGGCGATCTTGTCCTTCGAGACATCCACTCCCGTGGTGTCCTTGAACTGCTTGATCAGGTATTCGACGACCCGCTGGTCCCAGTCGTCGCCACCGAGGCGGTTGTCGCCCGCGGTCGAGCGCACCTGGATGGTGCTGAAGTCGTCGTCTTTGCCCACCTCGAGGAGGGAGACGTCGAAGGTTCCGCCACCGAGGTCGAAGACCAGGATGAGCTCGTCTTCCTTGCCCTTGTCGAGGCCGTAGGCGAGCGCCGCGGCGGTCGGCTCGTTGATGATGCGCAGCACGTTGAGGCCCGCGATCTCACCGGCCTCCTTGGTGGCCTGACGCTCGGAGTCGTTGAAGTAGGCCGGAACGGTGATGACGGCATCGGTCACGGTGTCGCCCAAGTACGACTCGGCGTCGCGCTTCAGCTTGGCGAGGATGCGCGCCGAGATCTCCTGCGGCGTGTACTTCTTGCCGTCGATGTCGGCCTTCCAGTCAGTGCCGATGTGGCGCTTGACGCTGGAGATGGTGCGGTCGACGTTGGTGACGGCCTGCCGCTTGGCGGTCTCACCGACGAGAACCTCTCCGTCCTTCGTGAATGCGACCACGGACGGCGTGGTGCGGAAACCCTCCGCGTTCGCGATGACGGTGGGCTCTCCACCTTCGAGCACGGCGACCACCGAGTTGGTGGTTCCGAGGTCGATGCCTACTGCACGAGCCATATCGGCTGTTCTCCTTCTGTTGTGTTGCGTTCGTAACCTGCGAAAGTCTGCCAAGACTTGAGCCTTGTGGGTTCAAGTTTTCCAGGCAGACTCTCGCAAGTCAAGTTCTCACAGCAAAAGTTGAGTTAATTCGACTCAAGTTTGCCTCGGACTAGGCAGCCGGACCCTCCGTGAGGTGCACCGCGGCCTGCTGAGTGGCGCCGGTGGCGTCGACCCAGGTCAGCACGACCTGCTCGCCCGGCTCCATGTCGGCGAGCAGCGAGGAGAGCTGGTCTCCGGATGCGATGGCCGTGCCGTTCACGCCGGTGACGACGTCGCCCGCGGCGAGTCCCGCATCCTCGGCCGGGGTTCCGGCGATCACGCCGGCCACCACGGCACCGGCCGTCGCGCCGGTGACCGTGCGGCTCGAGCGGTCGGGGCTCGTCGCCTGGCTCGAACCGACCTCGATGCCCAGGAAGCCGGGGTAGCCGATCTCGATGGTGTCGGTCTCGACGCCCTGCTGGATCTGCGCGGCGATGTCGAGCGCCGTGGTGATGGGGATGGCGAACCCGGTGATCGCGGCCGAGCCGGAGGAGGCGGCGGTGTCGATGCCCACGACCTGGCCGTCGGAGTCGAGCAACGGGCCGCCGGAGTCGCCCGAGACGATGTCGGCGTCGACCTGGATGAGGCCGGTCAAGGCCTCGCCCTCGATGCCGGTCTCGCTCTGGGCGGTGATGCTCTGGCCGGTCGCCGTGACCGAGCCCGCGGCGGCCACCAAGTCGCCGGTGCCCTCGGCATTGCCCACGGCCGTGACCGCGTCGCCCGTCTGCGCGGCGTCAGCGGTGTCGAGCGACGCGGTGGTGAGGCCTTGCGCGTCTTGCAGCTGGAGCAGAGCGATGTCGTGCGTCGCATCCGTTCCGACGACGGTGGCCGCATAGCTCTGCCCGGTGGTCTCGTCGGTGACCTCGGTGGTGGTCGAGCCCTCGACCACGTGGTTGTTGGTGAGGATCAGGCCGTCGGAGGTGAGCACGATCCCCGTGCCGGCCGAGCGGGCGTTCTGGTAGGGGAGATCGGACACGATCGTGACCACCCCTGCGGTCTGCTCGACGCTCGCGGGCACGGCATCGGTCGCCGAAGAAGACGAGGTGCCGCTGCGCCCCGACGACCCGCCGGACTGCGACGGGCCGGAGCCGTAGTAGCCGTAATAGCCGTAGGGGCTCTGCGAGGTGGTGCCGCTCTGGCCGCCCGCGTACGGCGAGTATCCCCAGTCCTGAACGACGGTGGGGCTGGCGGATGCGCCGGTGCCGGTCGCGCTCGCACTCGCACTCGCGGCGAGCGACGACGACTGGTTCACGGCGAAGGCCGCGCCGGTGACGCCGAGTCCGGTGATCAGAGCGAGCCCGGCCGCCCCCGCGAGGAGAGCGGTGCGGCGACGACGCGGGGGCCGCACGACGGGGCGAGGATCGGCCGAGCGGATGGGGTCAGGACCGGAGACGGAGGTGGGATCGTACATGAGGTGTCCTTGCTCAAGAATGGCTGCGCGGGGCGGCGCTCATCCATCACAGCGCGCCCGATCCCATCGGGGCTGGGTGAACGTTAAGCGTTTCCTATGACGCTGTCGCCCTGAGCGAACGCGGGCGGGCTCAGCAACCCGAGCACGATCTCGCGCAACTGCTCGAACGGAATCTCCTCCCGCCCCAGGCGCACCGCGAAGTTCGCGGGCACCACGGTCTCGAGTTCTTCGACCCGCGTGAGCAGCTCGTGCAACGCGACGCGCACCCGTTCCGGGCGAGGATCGGGTTCGACGGCCTCCACGAACGCGGCGATGTCGCGCGCGACCTGCTCGAGCGCCGCGCGCTGGAGCACATCCAGCACCACGGGCTCCGGAGGGCGCACGGCCGCGAAGAACCGCGCGTAGACCGGATCGATCGTGGCGGATCCCTCGGCGGGCGGGGGTCCGAACCGCCGCCCGGCCCCGAGGAGCATCACCCGCGTGCCGTCGGCGCGGCATTCGACGGGGCCCGATTCGCGCAGCACCCCGTGCCGGTCGATCTCGAACACCATTCGCGTCACCACCGCGCGCCCTCGGGTGACCCGGATGGCGTAGACCCCCGGGTGCGCACTCAAGTCATGCACGCCGGGCACCTCGCCGAGAACGAACGCCCGGGCGCCGGGGAAGCGCAGTTGCACCTGCCGGTGGCGCGGCGCGTCGACCGAGGTGCCGAGGCGATCGATCAGCCGGACCTCCACCGGGCGTCGGCGCACTCCGGCGAGGCTCGCAGCGAGGCTCGAGCCGACGCCCGAGCCGGCAACGGCGCCGGCACCCGAACCCAGGACGGGACGGCCGTTGCGGTAGAGCACGGCACCGAGGTCGGCGATCCCTCCGCCGGCCTCCGCCTCGGCGCACCAGAAGCTGCAGGCGAGCATCGGTGCATCCGCCGTCGCGCTGTCGTCGAACCACAACACGGCGCTGTCGATCAGGTGCCGGCCCGACACCGCGAAACCGACCCCGATCTGCTCGACCGTGACCCTGCCGACGTAGAGCTCGACCCCGTCGAGGCTGAGCCGGAAGTCATACTCCCCCACCCCGCCGAGCAGCCCCGACTCGATGCGGAACCGACCCTGCACCACCGATCCGAGGGTGCCGCGCGCCTCCGCGCACGACATTCCCTGCCGCGCCGCGATCGCGGCCGTCACGCTCGAGGGCCGGCCGCCGACATCCGTCGCTCCGGCGACCTCGCCCTCGAAGACGAGACGGAATCCGGGCCCACCCGCACCTGGCGACACCACGCGCACCAGCAGGCTGGACACCACCGACTTCGCCATGAGCACCTCTCGAGTCTTCGTTTCTGAGTTTGCCTCAGCTTACGACATCGACCGGATTTCGAGCCCGAAAGGCCACCGATTGTTCACCGCCTGGGGCTACTGTGACTGCATGACCGACGGTGCTCCCTCCAGCGACTTCACGCCTCCGCCGCTCGCGAACACCCGCGCCGTCGCTGCGGCAGCCGCCGAGGGCGAGAGTGTCGGACAAGGCAGCGGCGCCCGCCCGAGAAGCACCCATGTTCTCGCCTGGGGCCTCTGGGACTGGGGCTCCGCCTCCTTCAACGCCGTCATCACCACCTTCGTCTTCACCGTCTACCTCACCAGCGACGCGTTCGGCGGCGAGACCGCCGTCTCGGCCCAGCTCGGCATCGCCATGACCATCGCAGGCGTGCTCGTCGCGTTGCTCGCCCCGATCACCGGGCAGCGCTCCGACCGGCGCGGCCGGCGCAAGCTCTGGCTCGCAGTGAACACCTACATCGTGGTGGCGCTGAGCGCGGCGATGTTCTTCGTGGCACCCGACCCGGGCTATCTGTGGCTCGGGCTCTTCCTTCTGGCCGCCGGCACGATCTTCTACGAGTTCGCCACGGTCAACTACAACGCGATGATCACCCAGGTCTCGACCCCGAAGACCATCGGCAAGGTCTCCGGATTCGGCTGGGGCATGGGCTATGTGGGCGGAATCGTGCTGCTGCTCATCGTCTACTTCGGCTTCATCGAACCGATCGGCGGCACCGCCCTGTTCGGTGTGCCCGACAGCGACGGGCTCCCGGTCCGCGTCACCGTGCTCGCGTCGGCCGTCTGGTTCGGGATCTTCGCGCTGCCGGTGCTGCTCCGGGTGCCCGAGTACCGCTCACCCAAGCAGGAGGCGGCGACGGCGGCCGGACGGGTGGGGATCGTTGAGTCCTACCGCATCCTCTTCCGCGACATCCGCGCCCTCTTCCGGGAGAGCCGGCAGACCGCCTACTTCCTCATCGCCAGCGCCGTGTTCCGCGACGGACTGACCGGCGTGTTCACCTTCGGCGGGGTGCTCGCGGCGGGGTCGTTCGGCTTCTCGTCGGGCCAGGTGATCATCTTCGCCATCGCGGCGAACGTCGTGGCCGGCGCGTCGACCATCCTGGTCGGGCTGCTCGACGACAAGTTCGGCGCGAAACCCGTGATCGTGGCGTCGCTGATCGGGCTGGTGGCCTGCGGAACCGCCGTGTTCTTCCTGCACGACGGCGGCCAGATCGTGTTCTGGACCTTCGGCCTCGCGCTCTGCGCCTTCGTGGGCCCGGCGCAGTCGGCCAGCCGCTCCTTCCTCGCCCGCCGCATCCCCGAGGGCCGCAACGGCGAGATCTTCGGGCTCTACGCCACCACCGGCAAGGCCGCCACCTTCCTCGCTCCGGCCATGTTCACGCTGTTCATCGGCCTCGGTGCCGCGATCGCCGGGCCGGGTGCGAACGTGCAGTACTGGGGCATCCTCGGCATCGTGCTGGTGCTGCTCGTGGGGCTGCTGTTGCTTATTCCCGTGAAGTCGGGGGCCGAGAACGGCACGACGGCCGCCTCCGAGTGAGGCGGTCACGTTTCGGGAGGAGGAGAGCGTTACCTCCCCCGAATTCGGGGTCGGTTGCGCTCTCCTCCTCCCGAAACGACCCGAAACGACCCGATCAGATGAGTGAGCCGAGCCAGAGGCCCAGCAGGGCCGCCGCGACGGAGACGAGCATCATGCCGACCCCGTTCGCGAGCGCCGCGCCCCAACGGCGGTTCTGCAGCAGACGCACGGTCTCGAAGCTCGCGGTGCTGAACGTCGTGTAGCCGCCGAGGAATCCGCCGCCGAGCACAAGGCGCCAGTCGTCGGCCACGAGATGGGTGAGCGCCAACCCGGTCACCAACCCGAGCAGCAGTGATCCCGAGACGTTGATGATCGTCGTGCCGACGGGATACGAGCCACGGATGCGCGCCTTCACCGCGCCGTCGACGAAGAAACGGGTCGCCGCCCCCACGCCCCCGGCCGCCGAGAGGGCGAGGAACACCAGCGGCGTCACGAGCGCACCCCGGCTCGCCGGGCGGCCCGGCGCGGCCGCCCGAGACGCATCCCGAGCGCGATGCCCGCCCACGTCGCGAGGGCTCCCGCCAGCAGGGTGGCGAAGGCGTAGAGGATCGCCACCCCCGCCGATCCGCCGGCCAGGAGCTGCGCCGTGTCGGTGGCGAACGAGCTGTAGGTGGTGAATCCGCCGAGCACACCGGTGCCGACCAGCAGGCGGATGCGCCGCCGCCGCCCTTCATCGGGCCCCCGGAGGGCGAGCAGGTCGAGCAGTCCGCCGAGCACGAAGGCGCCGACGACGTTGATGGCGAAGATCGCGATCGGGAAGCCGCCGATCGGTCCGATGCCGAGACTGATCGCTTCGCGCAGCGCCGTGCCGACCGCGCCCCCGATCGCTACGAGACCGAGGTAGCCGATGCGCAGGTGGGCGGGGCGGGGTGCAGCGGTGGTGGCGGCTTCGACATCGCTGTCCATGGGCAGCTCGGCGTTGGTGTCGCCCACCCAGGCGGGCCCGGAGGCGGCCTGCTCGTCGCCGCTCACGCGGTCTCCGCCGCTGAGCCGCCCGGCCTGCGCGGGCCGCCCGGCCCGCCCGCTCCGCCCGGCCCGCCCGCTCCGCCGGGTGCCGCCGACGGCCCGCGCTCTCCGGGTGCGGCGGCCGCATCGTCTGCGCCGCCGTCCAGCTCCGGCCACCCGGACGAGGGCGCCAGCGGATCCAGCGGCACCACCAGCACAGGGCGGTGCTGCCGGTGCGCCAGGTGCACCGCAACCGAGCCGCCGAAGAACTCGGCGATGCTCGCCCGCACCGTCGCATCCCGTGTGCCCACCACGATCATCGCGGCATCGAGCTCGTCGGCCAGCACCCCGAGGGCGTGCGCGGGGTCGCCGCTGAGAAACCGCACCGACCAGCGGATGCCCGCCCCGGCCGGGTCCGCCGGGTGAGCATCGAGCACACTCGCGATCTCGCGGGCGAGCGCCTCGTCGAAGAGCTCGGGCGGGTCGAGCGCGAGGTCGGGATCGATCGGCTGGGCCTCGGTCGTACCGTCGGCCCGCTCCACCGGGTAGCGCCCGGGATCGACGTAGGCGCAGACCAACGCGGCCCGGTACCGCGCCGCCACCCGGGCAGCCGTCGTCAGCACGGCGGGCGGTTGCCCCGGCACGACACCCACCACGATCGTCGCAGCCTCGCCGGCACGGACGCCCGCGGCCACACCCCCCGTGCTCGCCTCGCTCGCCGCGTTTGCGTCCGCTGTGCCTACGCCGGCCGCATCCGTCCCGCCCGCACCCCACGCATCCACGCCGCCGCTGTTTCGCGATCCGGCCATTCTGGGCTCCTATCTCCGGGCGCGCCGAGGCGCGCAGAACTCTCGAGATAGGGACTGTTGTCGGCCCAGGCCTTTCGGCCCGGCCCGAGGTTGGGAACGGTGAGCCCCACCGCCGTAGCGAACGGATCGCTTCCTCCAGCGTAGCGGGTTGACCCCGAACACTGGAGCGCGGGCCCATCCGACAAAGCGCGCGACCCGTCACTTCGTCTCGCTTTCGAGGGCACGGAAGGGGACGAACTGACGGGTCGCGGATGGTTGCGTTTGAACCCTTCTAGGGCGCCAAGTACCCGTTGAGCGCGGTGAGTAACGCATCGGAGACCGTATTCGGCCCACCGAGAACGACGATGTGCCGCGGCTTCAACCGCCGGAGTTCGGCGGCCACCGGGTCGGGCACCGATGTCGCCGTCACCAGCAGAACCGGTGAGCGCCCGGCGATCGCGGCGGCCGATCCCGACAGCGCGTCCGGGAAGGTGGCCCCCGACGCGATGTAGACGGTGCCGCCGGTCAGGGTGAACGCTGCGGCGGCCACTCCCGCCGACACCGCGTACCGGTCGCTGCCGCCGATCCGGGTCGTCGGCGCTGTGCCGTTCAGGGCCGCGACGACGGCGTCGGAGACCGTGTTCACTCCGCCCAGCACCACGATCCTCTTCGGAGCAAGCCGGGAAAGCGCAGTCGTGACGCTGGCCGGCACCTCGTCCTTCCCGACGAGCAGCACGGGTCCCTTCTCCATTCCCGCAGCCGCCGACCCCGACAGCGCATCCGGAAACACGGCCCCCGAGGCCACATACGCCACGGCCGGCCCGGCTGCGAAAGTGTCCGCGATCGCCGCCGAAACCGCATATCGGTCGGTCCCGGCGATTCTGCTCACATTCGCGGAGTACGTTCGCAAGTCGGCTTCGACCGTTGCATTGATCGTGGCTTCACCACCCAGCACTGTGATGCTGCCGGGCTTGAGACGCGTCAGTTCGGCGGCGACCGAGGCCGGAATGTGATCCTTCGCTACGAGAAGCACCGGAGCCTGCCTCAGACCAGCGATGGCCGACCCGGACAGCGCATCCGAGAACACCTCACCCGAGGCGACAAATACGTCCTTCACACCAGGATTGAAAGTGGATGCGGAGACTGCAGCGGAAACCTCGTATCGGTCGGCACCCCCGACGCGTTCCACAGACGACGGATCCTGAACGTCGCGCGCATACACCTGCGCAAAGCCCGAAGGCATGATCGGCGTAAGGTTCGTGGCCACCGACGAGAAGGCGACCCTCCTTCCATCGCTCGAGATGGCCGGGTTTGCGGAGTCACGCCCTCCCGCGTTGTTGGAATCTTGCGCCCGGCTCACCAGCACCGAGGTGTGAGACATCAGGTCGGTTACATAGACCTGAAACGTGGCTGGTGGAAAACTGCTGCCTTCAGGAACTATGTTCGTGGCTTGCGAAGCGTACGCCACGAGACGGCCGTCCGGAGAGATCGAGGGCTCCTTGCTCACAAAGTTTGATGCCCCACCTGACGGAATCCCGATCGACCCGAATTGCGTGGTGCCGGCTTGAAGGTCTCTCACAAATATTTGTGCGCTCCTGCCCGGCATGGTGGAATCAACGGCATCGGATGCCCCACTCGAGTAGGCGAGGTGCTGTCCATCGGCCGAGAGTGCGGCGTCGGAAACATCCCGGTTCACGCCCGCAATGCCATCGAAGTTGAGACTGACCAACTGGATGGCGTCGTGGACACGATCACGGACGTAGGCCTCCTGGTTCGGTGCGGGAAGGCCGGTGAGCTTCCAACTGGTGATGAATGCGATCAGATTGCCGTCGGCCGAGATAGTTGGTCCAAAGGCGTTGGCCTGCGCTCCTGTCACGGGCGTGACAGTCGTGTCACGGCTGACCAAAGCGGTCATGTGATCAGTGAGGTCGCGCACATACACCTGGCGGTATCCCCAGGTATTCTCCGGAGTCAGATTGGTAGCCGATGTCGACCATGCCACCGTCGTCCCGTCCGCCGACATGACCACTTCTTGTGCAGTGGCGTTAGCCACCTGCGGAACTGCATCATTCGACACGCTCACGACTTCAACAGCTCCGGTGTCGGCCGACCACAAAAACACCTGACCCACTGCACCAGGAGATAGGTTCGTTGACATCGACACGAAGGCAACTAATCGGCCATCTGCTGAGATCGACGGAGAGAACGAGATCCGATTTCCGGCAACGCCTGCTGGTGTCGCACTCACCATGCGGGTCGTGCCTGAGACAGTATCGCGGACGTAGACCTGACTCGTCCCGAACGCTGCGCCCGTCTCATTCGTCAAGTTCGTGGCATTCGACGTGAACGCGACGTAACGGCCGTCGGCCGAGATCGACGGATGCTCCGAAACCTCGTTGCCCGCGACCGGCGGCGTCGTGTTCGAGACGCTCACCAGTTGGGTCTGCGCGGGACCGGTGGCCCCTAACGCAGCGTGCGGCGCCAGCGATATCGATAGAGACAGGGCCGCAAGAGCGGCGACTCCTGCAAGAGACGACAGCCTTCTCATGGGTTACTCCGTACGGATCGAAACAGGGGAAGCGACCGAGGGTATGCATGGTCGTAGCTGACAATTTATCACTTCTCTGATGGAAGCTCCAGGCGAACCGACGAATTCTCAGGTCAGGGTGTGACAGTGACCCGCACGTCGACGCGTGTCTGCGCGGCCGCGACGGCATCGATCTGCGCCTTTGCGGCCTCGTCGGGGACGGTGAGCTCGAGGGTCTGCAGCGGCGGCAGGTCGCCGACAGGCTCGATCGACCAGGCACCGCCCTGCTCGATCGGCACGGTGGCCGCGAGGCGCTGCCAGATCTCCACGGCCTCGTCGATCGGCGCCGACGGCTCGGCGCTGACGCGGGCGGTGCCGTCGGCACTGGAGGCCGTGAAGGTGAGGTTCGTCTGCACGCCGCCCGCGCGATCGGCGAGCTCGAGCAGGTGATCCACCTCCGCGAGGAGCGCACCCGGATCATCGGCATCGACCGTGACGCAGAAGATGCCTCCGCAGTCCCCGTTGCCTCGCGCGCTCGCGATGACGTAGTGGTCGTCGTCGCGGATGCCGAGGAAGACGTCGAGCGTGGCCCGCCCGCCGAGGTTCGAGAAGCTGCGGCCGTTTCCGAGGTCGTAGCTCAGGAACGGGTTGTCCCATCCGGCATCCCGCGCCCGTTTCTCCGCCGCGTCGGCGAGAGCGATCAGGTCGTCGTCATCGATGTCGGGTTCGACCTGCACGGTGAGATCCACGCCCTTGTTCCACGGGTCTTCCGAGACGTACGACTCGGCCCCGATGACATGGTCCTGGCCGGCGATCCAGTCGGCGACCCGCTGGCCGTCATCGGTTCCGGGCCCCGCGCATCCGGTGAGCGCAGCGACGAGCGCGACGGACAGCACGACGACGGCCGCGCCTCCGACTGACGCCGACCTCGGTCGGATGCCCCTCCGACGCAGATGAACCATGGGCCGACCTTAGCGTGAAGTCGACGATCCGTCAGCTTGTCACGCCAGGGAAAACCGAGTGACCCCCCAATTGGGGAGTCGAGGAATCATCGACTTATCGAAGCCCGATGGTTATGGTCAGACCATCGAGGTCGGGGGCTGCATGGGGCAGAGGGCCACGATGGGGAATCGAGTCGAACATGGGTGTACAGACCACGGCTTCCGCGCGCCACAGGACAAGCCGAGTCAGGCGCGGGATCCGATCCGGGGGAATCGCGGCGTTCATCGTCGCGATCGTCGCCACCAGCCTTGGGAGCGGCGGCATCGCGCAGGCGTCCGGCGTCGGAGGAGATGCTTCGGATGACCCACCCAGCTCGGGCAGCGAGCTGTCGGTCTCGGTGTCGCGGATCAGTGCGGCCGACCGCTACGACCTCGCGGCGGAGATCGGAAAACGGGTCAGCCCCGGAGCGTCGAACGTCGTGTACCTCGCATCCGGAGCCTCCTTTCCCGACGCCCTGAGCGCCGGACCGGCCGCCAGCGTGAACTTCGCCCCGTTGCTGCTCGTGCCACCGGACAGCGTGCCCGCCTCGGTGGCCGCATCTCTCACCCGCCTCGATCCACTGGTGGTCAAGGTCATCGGAGGACCCGCCTCCGTGTCGGATGCCGTCGTCGCCACGGTTCGCACCCTCGCTCCGCACGCACTCGTGTCGCGTATCTCCGGCAGCGACCGGTATGCGGTCAGCCGCGCCGTGGTCGCCGACGCCTACCCCGACGGCGTGACGGGCGTCATGGTTGCCACCGGCCGAGACTTTCCCGACGCCCTCTCGGCGGGAGCGGTCGCGGGAGCGGTCAGAGTTCCGGTCCTCCTAGTCGATGGCGGGGCGGCATTCGCCGACGGGCCGACGGTGACATTGCTGCGCGACCTGAACGCCTTCATCGTGACGATCGTGGGTGGGCCCACGTCCGTCTCGGACGGCATCCAGAGCACGATCAATCCCGGGGGCGGCGTGCTTCGAGTGACGGGAGCGAACCGGTACGAGGTGTCTCTGAATCTGGCCGGGTTCGACGCCCCGACTACACGACGGTCTACCTGGCCACGGGCGCGAACTACCCCGACGCGCTCGCCGGTGGTGTTCTCGCGGCCAAGACGCACTCCCCAATGTTCGTCGTGCCGCCGGATTGCGTCCCCACGGGCGTGCTCGCGCTGCTCTCCAGCAAAGGCACGAAGAACGTGATCCTCCTCGGCGGACCGCTGTCGCTCACCCCCGCGGTCGCCGCCCTCACTCCATGCTCGTTCTGACCCCCTGTGTACGCCAAGACATCACTTTCCGCGCGAAACCGCGGAGGGTGGCGCGGAAAGTGACGTCTCGGCGGGGAGCTCGGCGGGTCAGGCGCCCGAGCGGGGTCGGCGACGGAGCACGAACACCGAGAGCAGTGCGACGAGAGCCACGACACCGAGCGCCGTGCCGACGCCGACCAGCACGAGCGGCAGCTGGATGCCGCCGCTCCCACCTCTGGCGTCGGCACCGGTCGTCGCGACCGCCGACGGGGTCGTGCCACTCACCGTCGGCGTGGGCTCAGGCCCCGCGGAGTCGCCCCCCGCCGACGGCCCGGCGTACTCGAACGCGAACTCCCCGGAGACCGCGTGGCCGTCGGCCGACACGTTCTGCCAGAGCACTGTGTACGACCCCGGCGTGGTGGGCGCCACGTCGATGCTGAGCGTGCTGTTCACGATCGACACCGCACCCGAGGCGACGTTCGTGTCGCTCGGGTCGTGCACCTCGATCGCGATCGCCGCACTCGCGTCGGCCAGGGGCGGCTCGTTGAAGGTGAGCGAGACCTCCGTCAGCGCCTCCGTGACCGTCGAGTCGGCGACCGGGTTCGTCGATACGAGATAGTCGTGAGCGGATGCGCTCTCCGCGCCGCCGAGAGATCCGCCGGCCACGAGACCCAGGGCGAGCAGGGCTCCGCCCGCCGTTGCGCCCCATCGGAGCGGGTTCGTGCGGGCCGTCACTTCGCGTCCGGGGAGTCGGGAGCCGGAGCAGTCGCGGCGGCCGGCGCAGTGCGGGCCGGACGACGGAGCACGGCGACCGCCGCCAGCACCAGCGCCAGGGCCCCGAGCACGAGACCCCCGATACCGAAGCCGAGCGCCAGCGATGCCGCGCCGTCAGCACTCGAGACTGCTGCCGCATCCGAACCGCCTGCCGCATCCGCATCACCGCCCGCGCCCGCCGTGACCGTCGCAGCTCCATCCTCTTCCGAGGCGGGAGGGGCCTCGGTGATGTAGAGGGTGGGCGCCGGATGCTCCGGCTCCTCCCCCGAGGCCGGCGTCGGCTCCGCCCAGTCGACGGTGCTGCCGTCGGAGTAGCCCTGATGGGCGGGCAGCACCACCGACCCCGTGTCGGGCACCGGCCCGACCGAGATCGGGAACTCCTGGAACTGGCCGGGCGCGACGCCCGCGGTGCCGGCATCCGCGGTCCACACCACGGAGAGCGGCGCCTCGGTGATGGTCGCATCGCCCGTGGTGATCGGACTCGGCAGGGTGCCGGTGATCACCTGGGCGCTCCACCCGGGAACGGGCCGGTAGGAGACGCTCGTGAACGGCGTGTCGGCCGGCAGGTCGACCTCGAGCCGCATCGTGCTCGCGGTGGCCGACTCGTTCGGCACCTTGAACGTGAGGGTGGTGTAGCTACCGGGCACGGCCTGCCCGGGGTCGACTCGGACGTGCGCAGAAGCGGCCAGGGGCGCGCCCACGACGACGGCTGCGGTCGCGAGCAGGGTTGCGGCGCCGAGAGTCGCGGCGCGCGAAAGGGTACGGGGATTCATCGATCTGTCCTTCGGTGAGAGATGGCGGAGCGAGCACGCGCGCACACCGACTCCCCACCGGTGTCGACCGACGGAGTCTAGAGGTGCACGGCGACCCTCGCCGGCGGACCGCGATGCCGACGGCTGCCGAGCAGCACACCGAGGTCGCGCAGCCGATCGACCACCGGAAGACCGGATGCGTGCGTCTGCGACCGCGCGGGAACAGGCTCCGAGAACGCGAGCCTCAGGAGCGCCCAGACGATTCCGAGCCGGGCGCGGGCGAGAAGGAGCAGATCGCGCAGCGTGCGCTCACCCCGGTGCAGCAGTGCGATCGTCGCAGCGGCGGCGAGCGCGTGCCCCAGCCACATCCATCCGGAATCGTGACCCGGATGCGCGGCGACGGTCGACGCATCCGTCACCGCGGCCAGCGCGATGTGCCCGTGATGCGTGGTCTGGGTCAGCACGAGGCCCGAGCCCGAGCCGGTCCCTACCCCGAACAGCATGTGCAGCGCGAACTGGCTGATCAAGACTGAGATGGCGAGCAACGGCAACGACAGTCGGCGGCGAGCCAAGACGACGCAGACCACCGCGGACAATGCCAGCGCGAGCGCGAGCCCGACGGCGCCCGGCGCTCCCCCGCCTGCGGCGGCGTGGGAGAACGCGGCGACGAAGACGGCGACGCCGGCGGCGGTCAGGCCGCGAGCGACGCGCATCCCTCTGCCGGTCATCCTGCGCCCTTCGATCCTCACGCTCCAGCATAGGAGAAACCGGATGGGCCAGACTTCGAAATGCTAGTTGGTCTAGCTATATGCCGTTAAATCGTCCCCTTGTCAACCCCCCTCCACCCCATTTTGGGGGGAGGCGGTTGCGGCGATAGCGTGACGAACAACCGGGATACGGATCAGTTACGGAGATGAAGATGTCACGCTCAGGAGTAACGACGACGATGCCGGAGGCACAGGTCGACGAAGGCGAGCCGGAGGCACGCCTCACGAACATCCGTGGGGCCTCGGAAGATCCGGTGAAGGACTACCTCCGCCAGATCGGTCGCACCGCCCTGCTCTCCGCAGAAGAAGAGGTCGACCTCGGCCGCCGCATCGAGGTGGGCGTGCTCGCCGACGCGAAGCTCGCCAGCAACCCCGTCCTGGACGCCACGCTGAAGCGCGAGCTCGAGTGGCTGGCCCGCGACGGCAAGGCTGCCAAGCGCAAGCTCATCCAGGCGAATCTGCGACTCGTCGTCTCGATCGCCAAGCGCTACCTCGAGCGCGGGCTCCCCTTCCTCGACCTCATCCAGGAGGGCAATATCGGCCTCGTGCGCGCGGTCGAGAAGTTCGACTACCAGGCCGGGTTCAAGTTCTCGACCTACGGCTCCTGGTGGATCAAGCAGGCCATCAACCGAGCCCTGGCCGACAGCGGTCGCATCATCCGCATCCCGGTGCACACGTCGGAGAAGATCTCCTCGATCACGCGGATGCAGCGCCGGCTCGTCATCGAGCTCGGCCGGGAGCCCTCGATCGCCGAGGTCGCCGACGCCGTCGACCTGCCGCCCGCCAAGGTGCAGGAATTGCTGCGTCACGGTCGCGACACCGTGTCGATCCACACCCCGGTGGGCGACGACGACGCCGAGCTGGGCGACCTGATCGAGGACACCTCGCAGGCCCAGCCCTTCGATGCGGCCGCCGCCACGCTGCAGCACCACGACCTGGCCGTCGCCTTGGCGACCCTGCCGTCCCGCGAAGCGCGGGTGGTGTGCATGCGCTTCGGGCTCGACGGAGAGGACCCGATGTCGTTCGACCAGATCGGCGAGGCCCTCGGAGTGAGCCGGGAGCGCGCACGCCAGATCCAGCGGCGTGCCCTCGGGATGCTCCGCGACGAGTCGCTGCACGACTACCTCATCGCGTGACGAACGCCCGTCAAGGGTTGCCCGCTCCCGCCATCGCGTGGGTCTGAGAGGGGCCGATCGCCTTGCGCGACGGCCCCTCTCTCGCGCTCACCCGGCGTGAGAAATCCCCAATTCGGATCGCGCAAGGGGGTTGACAGGGCCGTTTCAGGAGAGAAAGGTCGATGACAGCAGGGCATCCGACGAGGGATGCCCGGTTCCTGCGCAGGGGGTGACTGTCGTGGAACACGCAACTGAAGAGCGGTCACGACGCCTTCTGCGCCTCGGACTCGGAGCTCTCGCAGCGGTCGGTGGCCTGCTCGTGCTCGGAGCGGTCTTCGGATCGTCGTCCGCATCGGCCGAGGAGAGCGCTCCGCCCGCCGGATCCTCTTCGTCGTCCGGATCCCTGCTCGGCTCGGTCTCCGATCTGGTCGACTCCACGGGCTCCACGGGCTCCACGGTCGGCGCCGTCGTGGCCGGCGTGAGCGATCAGGTGCTCGAACCGGTGGCGAACCTCCTGCCGGAGCCCGTCGCCGAGGTCGTCGCGACGGTTCCCCAGCTGACGGATGTGCTCGGCGAGGTCGCCGCGTCCGATCCGGTGTCGACCGTGGCCGAGCCGGTGACCGACGCCGTGGATGGCGTGGTCGCCGCTCTGCCGGTCGTGCCTGATGTGATCGGTTCGGCGCCCGCCGGGTCGCTGACGTCGCCCGTGACGGGAGCGGTGGATGACGCGCTCGGCGGAGTGGGCGGAGCGCTTGCGCCCGTCGTGCACGCGGTCGTCGATCCGGTGACGGATGGCGCGGCCGGGCTGCTCCCGGAGCTTCCCGGGCTCCCCGTGCCCGGCACGCCGGGCGCCCTGGGCGGCAGCGATGGTTCGGGTGGCACCGTCGGTGCAGGAAGTGGTGCCGGATCGGGTCCCGGCACCGCGGTCACCGGCACAGCGGCGGGGGCTCTCGCCGCGGCGGCCGGTGCGGTCTCGGGTGCGCTGGGGGCATCCGATCAGGGGGATCGGGGCGGCCACGGCTCCCCGGGCGAGGGCGCGGCAGGTGCAGGGGGCGCCGCGGATATGGGCCTCGTTCCGGGAGCCGGTGGCTCGCCCGGGTCACCGGGGGGCGGGTGGCCCGGGGGGCCGGGGCCGTTCGGGTCGGGCGGCGGCGCGCTGCCGTCGTCCGGTTCGTCGAGCGGCGGCACCCTGACGGCCCACGGCGGCGCGACCGCGAGTTCTGATCTCTGGGGCGGCGGATTCTTCGCGCCGGCCCGCGCAGCCCTGTCCGGCGCCGCCTCCGACGACGCACTGCCGTCGTCGCCCTGCTACGACACCGACGTCTCTCCCGACTGAATGAGCCCGGCTCCGCCCCACGCGGAGCACGGACCGACGTCTCCCCCCGGGGAGCACACCTCATTCAATCGTTAGGGAGAAATCACCATGAACAAGTACGTCTCGAGAGGGCTGTGGACAGTCCTCATCACCGGGGGCCTGTGCGTCCTCGGCGCGGGAGTTGCGAACGCCGCTGAGACCAGTGGCGACGACGGCGCGGCATCCGGCAACCAGGCCATCATCCACGTGGGCCTGCCGATCGACCTCAGTGGCAACGGGGTCGCGGTCGTCGGGGATTCGTCGAGCAGCGACTCGTCGGCTGCGGTGGATTCCGCTCCCGCGGCGACGCCCTCCGTCGACGTCTCGACCGACGGCGCGGATTCGCTGATCGGCGGAAATCAGGCGGTCGTCGATGTCGACGTGCCGATCACGATCGGCGGTAACGCGATCTCGGTCATCGGGGATTCGTCGAGCAGCGATTCGGCGACGGACTCGGCTGCTCCGGTCGCCGACCCGACGCCCGCTGAGGCGCCCGCTCCGGCTCCGGCCGAGACCTCGGGCGACGACAGCGTGGCCGGCGGCAACCAGGTGCCGGTCGACGTGTCGGTGCCCGTGGTCGTGGGTGGCAACGCCGTCTCGGTCATCGGCGATTCGGAGTCGACGGATGCCTCGAACACCAGCACCGGATCGGCGCCCTCCGCGGGCACCGGCTCCGGCCTCACCACCTCCGGCGAGGACGGCGTGGCGGGTGGCAACCAGCTGCCCATCGCGGTCGGCGCGCCGGTGACGGTGGGCGGCAACGGCATCAGCGTCATCGGCGACTCCTCGTCGAGCGGCTCCGACGTCACCACCGCCGGCGGCAACGGCGGCTCCGCCACCGGCGCCACCACCACCGGCGAAGACGGCATCGCGGGCGGCAACCAGATCGCCCCCGAGATCGGCGCGCCCGTGACGGTGGGCGGCAACGGCATCAGCGTCATCGGCGACTCCTCGTCGAGCGGCTCCGACGTCACCACCGCCGGCGGCAACGGCGGCTCCGCTGCCGGAGACGGCACCACCACCACGGGTGAGGACGGCATCGCCGGCGGCAACCAAGTGCTGCCCGACCTGGGCGTCCCGGTGACCGTCGGCGGCAACGCCGTCTCGGTCATCGGCGACGCCGAGTCCTCGGGCTCGGAGGTCACCGCGACCACCGGGTCTGGCAGCGGTGACCCGGTGACCGGCGGAGACGACGGGATTCTGGGCGGCAACCAGATCATCCCGGGTGTCTCGCTTCCGGTCACGGTCGGCGGCAACGCGGTCTGCGTCGTCGGTGACTGCACCACCACGGGATCAACGGTGACCGACCCGGGGGATCCGACCGATCCGACGGACCCCACGGACCCGACCGACCCCACCGACCCGACGGACCCCGGAACGCCGACCAACCCGGTCGACCCGGGCACGCCGGTGACCCCGGGATCGCCGACGGAACCGGGCACCTCGGTGCCGGCCGGCTACTCGAGCTCGGCTCTCGCGAGCGACTCGGGAACCGCATCCGGCAGCCTCGCCCTCACGGGGGGAAACCCGATGCCGCTCCTCGGCGGCATCGCGCTCATGATGCTGCTGGGTCTCGGGCTGATCGCTGTCACGCGCCGCACAGGCCGGGGGGAAGGGTCGAGCCACTGAGCGCACTGCGCTGAACGCTCGACCCGGCGGGGTGTCGCCACCACGCGACGCCCCGCTTCGCCCTGCTCCGGGGCGCGGGAGTCAGCGGGCCGCGCGGGCACGCAGCAGGAGGCGCAGCAGGATGCCTGCTGCCAGAACTGCGGCGCCCACCGCGACCGCGAGCGGCGGCAGCGTCACCACGAGTACCACGCAGCCGACCGCGCCGAGCACCGCCAACCAGCGCCAGTACCGCCGCTGGGCGCGCGGCTGCGTGAACGCGGAGAGGTTGGCCACGAAGTAGTAGAGGAGCACACCGAACGAGGAGAATCCGATCGCGCCGCGCAGATCGACCGTGAGCACCAGCAGCACGACGATTCCACCCAGCACGAGCTCGGCCCGGTGCGGCACCGAATAGCGCGGATGCACGGCGCTGAGCCAGCGCGGAAGGTCGCCTTCACGGGCCATGGCGAGGGAAGTGCGCCCGATCCCGGCGATCAGGGCGAGCAGCGCGCCGAGCGACGCCAGCGCCGCACCGACGGTGACGATCGGCACCGCCCACGCCCAGCCGTTGGCCTCGACCGTCGCCGTGAGCGGATTCGCCGTTGCGGCCACCCCGGCCGGCGACAGCGCGCCAAGCGTGACGACGGCGATGGCAGCGTAGACCACCACCGCCACGATGAACGCGATCGTGATGGCGCGGGGAATGGTGCGGGCCGGGTCGCGCACCTCTTCGCCCATGGTGGCGATGCGCGCGTATCCGGCGAAGGCGAAGAAGAGGAGTCCAGCGGCTTGGAGCACACCGTAGAGGCCGCCCGCGCCGAGCGTGCCGGCGCCGAGCCCGGCGAACCCACCGGCCGCGTCAGCGCCGGTGCCCGCACCGGCCACGCCCGCCACGACTCCGGATGCCACGACGACCGCCAGGATCGCCAGCACCACCACCACGATCACCCGCGCCAGCCTCGCCGTGCGCGTCACCCCGAAGTAGTTCACGGTGACCAGTGCGGCCACGGCGAGCGCTGCGACCGGCCGGGCCCACGCATCCGGCACCGCGTAGGCCGCGAAAGTGAGCGCCATGGCCGCGCAACTGGCGGTCTTGCCGATCACGAAACTCCAGCCCGCGGCGAACCCCCACCAGGGGCCGAGGCGTTCGCGACCGTAGACGTAGGTTCCCCCCGCGGAGGGATACACCGCGGCCAGCTGCGCCGACGAGGTCGCGTTGCAGAAGGCGACCACGGCCGCCACCACCAGCCCGATGAGGAGCCCCGAACCCGCTGCCGCAGCCGCCGGGGTGAAGGCCGAGAAGATGCCGGCGCCGATCATGGCGCCCAGACCGATGAAGACGGCGTCGCCGAGACCGAGCCGCCGCGCGAGCGGCGCCGACGCGGGAGGGGAGACGGAAGGGGAATCGGGCACGAGCGGCACTGTACCGCGCCCGCGTGAACGGCTCGCGATCGACGCGGCGACCACGCGCCACCCACTAGCGTTGCGACATGAGCACGCACGTCAGCCGCCTGCAGAGCGCCCGCGCCCGACACCTCACGATCACCGAGGCGATGGCGGCCGGCCGGGCCCTGCGCGCCGAGGTCCCACGATCGGCGCATCGCGACGCCACGCGATCCGGCGCCGCCTCCACCGCGCCCGCCGACGCCACGACATCAGCCCGCGCCGAGGCTCCGACCCGCGACCCACTCGGCATCCTCGCCGCCCAGAACGCCACCCGGCTCGCCCATCTCGTGCCTCTGCGCCTCGAACGGATGCTCACCAGCCCGTTCGCCTTCTACCGCGGCACCGCCGGCATCATGGCCGCCGACCTCGCCGCCGGGGCTTCGACCGGCATCGACGTCGTCTCCTGCGGTGACGCCCACATCAGCAACTTCGGTCTGTTCGCCTCACCGCAGCGCACCCTGGTCTTCGACCTCAACGACTTCGACGAGGCGGCCTCCGCGCCGTGGGAATGGGACGTGAAGCGACTCGTGGCCAGCGTCGTCATCGGCGCCCGGGATGCCGGCCACAGCGAGAAGCAGGTGCGGCGCGCGGCGCTCGCCAGCGCATCCGCCTATCGCACGGGCCTGCGCGACATGATGAAGATCGACGCCCTCGAGCGCTACTACACCCGCGTCGACACCGACGAACTGCACCCCGAGCTCGACTCGGCCGCCCAGAAGGTGCTCGACAAAGCCACCCGGCAGGCCCGCCGCCGCACCAACGCCGCCTATCTCGAGAAGGTCACCGCCCGTGACGACGACGGCACCCTCCTGATCGTCGAAGACCCGCCCGTGCTCACGCACGTTGCCGAGGCCGTCGAATCCGACGTCGAGGCGCTGTTCGAGCGCTATCGCAGCACGGTGCCCGCCGATATCGCCCTGCTGCTCTCGCACTTCACCCTCAATGACGTCGCGATGCGCGTGGTGGGCGTGGGCAGTGTGGGCACACGGTGCTACATCCTCATCCTGTCGGGCCCGGCGGGAGAGCCGCTGATCCTGCAGGTGAAGGAGGCGCAGCAGTCGGTGCTCCAGACCTTCGGGGGCGCCGCGGTCCACGTCGACCACGCCTCCGACGGACAGCGCGTGGTCGACAACCAGCGCATCCTGCAGGCCGTCTCCGACTCCTTCCTCGGCTACCTGCGCTTCGGCGGGCGCGACTTCTACGTGCGTCAGTTCCGCGACATGAAAGGCTCGATCGACGCCTCCACCCTGCCTCCGAAGGAGTTCCGCACCTACGTCTCCGGGTGCGGCACCGTGCTCGCCCGCGCGCACGCGCAGAGCCTCGACGCCCCCGTGGTGGCGGGCTATCTGGGCGGTTCCGACGAGTTCGACCAGGCGGTGGTCGACTGGTCGCTGGCCTATGCGGATCAGTCGTCGGCCGACTTCGAGGCGCTGCGGGATGCGGTCTCCCGCGGCGCGCTGTAGGTTCCGGCCTACCCCGCGGCGGCGAGCCGGGGCGCCGGGATCAGCCCCGCGATGAGGGAGTGCCCTCGCGCGGTGAAATGGATGCCGTCGGCGTTCACGTCGGGCCGCAGCACCGACGGTTGCTGCGGATCTCGCAGGGTGTAGTCGGCATCCAGCACCCGGTCGACACCGTAGGGCCCGAGCGACAGCCAGGAGTTCCAGTCGAGACGGGTCCGTTCGGCTGCGCCGCTCAGGTCGCGCGGCGGCTCCGTGAGGGCGTAGACCGTCGCATCCGGCCACAGCGCCTGCACCTGGGTCACCACCGCTCCCCAGTCGCGCTCGATGTCGGCGAGCGGCCGGCCGTGCGCGATGTCATTGGAGGCCGTCCAGATCGTCACGATGTCGGGGTCGAGCTCACCGAACTCGGTCCACTTCGCCGCCCCGGGCCCGAACACGGTGGTCTCGGCGCCCGGCGAGGCGAACGACACGGCCGCCGCGTCGTTGCTGAGCGCCCACTGCTGCGGCCAGGCCGTCTGCTCGCCGCGGGTCGGGAACAGGTCGGTCCGGTAGTTGCCGGGCGCGTTGAGCGAGTGCCCGATGCTCACCAGCAGGGGCGCGTCGCCGGAGTACTCGTACTCGATCCAGACGTCGAAGTAGCTGAGATAGCTCTGTGCGCCCTGCACCCCGTCGGCGTTCGCTCGCGAGGAGCCGGCATCCGTCGCCAGCCAGGAGAGCCCCGGATTCGTGGCGAGCACGGCTCCGGCGGGCGCCGTCCAGCCGAGCGAGAGCAGGTAGCTGGTGTGGGCGTCGAGCGTGAACCGCCCGGGTTCGATCCAGTCGCTCACGAACCCGTCGGTGGAGAGGTTCGCCGTGCCCGCCACGCCGACCGGGGTCGAGGCGAAGGCGCCGCTCTGCCCCGACTCGCCGCTCATCGCCTGCTCACCGAGGTAGACGCCGGTGATCGTCACGGGGGTCGGAAAAGTCTCCTCCGAATTGAACTGCCAGTTGCGGATGTGCACGCGGAACGCCTCCGCCGGCACGCCGAGCTCGAACGGCAGGCGCATGCTCGCGTCCATCGGCGCGCCCGGGCTCGGCACCGCCCGGTCGGTCGTGTGGCCGAAGCTGAGGGCGGCCGCGGTTCGGGGCGCGCCGGCGTGGCGTTCGAGCAGCAGGCCTGGTCCGTCGGCGCCGGACTCCGTCGAGCCGCTGCCTGCCCCGCCTGCCCCGCCCGCTCCGCTGCCCGCAGCGGGCTGCTGGTCGGCCGAGACGGATGCCGCATGCCCGGTCTCCGAGGTGAGCGCCCACACCGAGACGCTCGCCGCCGCGACGGTCACCACCGCACACACCGCAGCGGCGGCGAGCAGCCGGCGGGAGCGGCGCTCGGCGCTCGGCTGCCGGGGTGGGCGCGTCATCCACCGATTCTAGGCAGACGCGGGGAGCACCCAGGCCCAGATGAGCAGCAGGGTCACGAGGAACCCGGTGGCGAAGTTGAGCCCGAGGAACCGGCGCCAGCCGGCGTTCGCCCGCTCCGCATCCGCGTCGGGGAGCGACCAGAACGGGAGGATGCTCACGGCATAGGGCAGGGCGAGCACGGCGGCGAGCGGCCCGGGCCAGGGAGTCAACAGCAGCAGCACGCCGGCCAGGAGGTAAGCGGCGAAGGCGAAGCGCACGGTCGCGGCGGCGCCGATGACGGTGGCGACGGAGCCGATTCCGCCCTCGCGGTCGGCCACGATGTCTTGCACCGCCCCGAACGCATGGCTGGCGACTCCCCAGAGGAAGAAGGCGCCGAGCACGGCCCAGAGTCCCAGAGTGAAGGTCGCGCCCGCGAGCACGAGTCCGTACACGGCCGGGCTCACGAAGTGGGTGCTGGAGGTGAGCGAATCCAGGAAGGGCCGCTCTTTGAACCGCAGCCGCGGAGCGCTGTAGGCGATGACCGCGAAGACGCTGACCGCCAGAACGAGCCACGAGAGCGGACTGCCCACCAGAACGAGAAACACCAGGAACGGCACGTTCGTGATCACCACGGTCCAGAGCGTCACGCGGTGCAGCGAGCGGTCGAGCACGGCGCCCTCGACCCCGCCCTTGCGCGGATTGCGCAGATCGGACTCGTAGTCGAAGACGTCGTTGATGCCGTACATCGCGAGGTTGTAGGGCACCAGGAAGTAGAGCGTGCCGAGCACGAAGACGAGGTCTACCTCGCGCGTGGTGAGCAGGTACCCCGCGGCGAACGGGAACGCGGTGTTCACCCACGAGAGCGGGCGGGAGGAGAGGAGGAGCTGGCGGATCACTCGGGGTCACCGCGCTCGTGCCTGGTCGCCCCTGGGCGTGGTCGCTCCAACAGCAGCCAGAGCGATGGGAGCAGGAAGGCGGCCGCCAGGGCATACGCGAAGTCTTCGAGTGGTGCGATTCCGACGAACGCCCCGCTGATGCGCCCCTCGTCGTAGCCCACCAGGCCGACCGCGATCATCACGTTGTCGAACAGTGCCGTGAGCACCAGCAGGAGGCCGAGCGTCAGACCGAACACGCCGGCGAGGCCGCGTCGCGCATCCGCCGGTCGCTTGCGCACGACGACGACGACGACCACGAAGACCACCGCGACCACCGCGAGGAAGACCAGGTTGAGCGCCCAATAGGTCACCGTGCCTCCTTGCGGCCACCGCTGCGCTCCCGCGTCACGAGCATATGCGCTCCGCGGAATACGTTCATCGTGAGATAGCAGAGCAGTGTGAGGAAGAACACCTCCTCGAGGGGCAGTTCGGGGGCGAGGAGGATGCCGGTCATGAAGTCGGTCTCGCCGCGGAAGAAGATGCCGAGGCCGATGCCGAGCAGGTCCCAGACCACGAAGAAGGCGACGCCGACGAGGAGCACCACGGCCGCGCGCACCGGTCGATCGAAGAAGAACAGCCGGAATCGGCGGTCGAGCACCACCATTCCGCCGAGCGACACGAGGAGCGCGGCGAGATACAGGATGCCCATGGCCGGCCGTCCGGATCAGCGCGGCTCGGCCGAGGCGCCGGGCAGCGGATCTGCGCCGGCGTCCGCACCGCGGGCACCGGGCGACGCGCCTCGCACGGCACCGAGGGGCTCGGGCAGCTGCCCGGTCGAGGTGTCGCCGTGCAGGCGCTTGATGACGAGTTCGGCGCTGATCAGACACATCGGCAACCCGATGCCCGGTGTCGTCGATCCGCCCGCGTAGTAGAGCCCGTCGACTTTCGTGCTCACGTTGCGGGCGCGGAAGAACGCGCTCTGCCGCAGCGTGTGCGCGGGCCCGAGGGCGGTTCCCTTCCAGGCGTTGAGATCGGTGGCGAAGTCGGCCGGGCCGACCGTGCGGCGAACGACCACGCGCTCCGCGAGATCCGGGATGCCCGCCCAGTCCGCGATCTGCGCGATCGCAGCGTCGGCCAGGGCTTCGATGCGCGCATCCCCCGCGCCGCCGATCCCGCCGGCCCCGATCGAGGGATCGGCCGGGATCGGCACGAGCACGAACAGGTTCTCGTGACCCACCGGTGCCACCGCGTCATCCGTCGCGCTGGGGCGGCAGACGTAGATCGAGGCCGGGTCGGGGATGGAGGTGCGGTGCGGTGTCGCGCCCGTTCCGGTGCCGAAGATCTTCTCGAAGTCGCTCTTCCAGCTCTTCGTGAAGAACAGGGTGTGGTGCTCGAGCTGGGGCAGCTCACCGCGAACGCCGAGCATCACGAGGAGGGCGCTGGGCCCGGCGACCTTCTTCTGCCAGTAGCTCTCCGGGTAGGTCTGGAGCTCGGGCAGCAGCATCGAGGTCTCGGTGTGCCAGAGATCGGCCGTGGAGACCACGAGTTCTGCCTCGAGCGAGTGCGCCCGGCCATCGATGTCGGTGTAGTGCACACCGCCGACGCGCGGACGGGAGGCGGTCGCGCCGGTGGCCGGAGAGCCCGTGTCCGAGGCGTCGGCGGCCGCCGGACCAGCGGAACGGGCACGACCGCCCGCCTGCGCGGGCGTCGGCTCTTCACCCGCCAGCACGCGGCGCAGCTCGTCGCGGTCGATCACATTGGTGTCGAACTCCGTGGTCTCGTAGTCGTACACGTCGACCGGAGCGGCAACGACCGGCGCCGTGCCCTCGACCGCCGTGACGATCCGCGACACCGCGGCTCCCGTGACGATCGTGACGCCCTCGGCGACCGCCAGCCGCTCGATCGCATCGATGACCGCGGCGATGCCGCCCCGCGGGTAGAGCACGCCTTCGTCGAGGTCGAGGTGGCTCATCAGGTGATACATGCTCGGAGCGGCATATGGTGACGTGCCGAGGAAGACGGCGGGGTAGCCGAGCACCTGCTGCAGCCGCGGATCGCGCACCGTGCGGGCCGCGAATCCGGCCAGCGGCTCCGTCAGCAGACGGGTGAGGCGCGGCAGTCTCTTCAGCACGGGGCCGGCGAACAGGGGCGAGACCTTCTCGAACGTCGAGTAGAGGAAGTACTCCTTCGCGAGCTCATAGGTGGAGGCCGCCGAATCGAGGTAGCCCGACATCCGCACCCCCGCGCCCGGTTCGAGCGACTCGAAGAGCTCGAGGTTCTCGTCGCGGCTCGCCGCGATGTCGATCGACGAGAACTCGCCCGCGAAGTAGACGCGGTAGCCCGGGTCGAGCTTCACGAGGTCGAGCTGCTCGGCGGCGCTCGTGCCGAGCAGGCGGAAGAAGTGGTCGAAGACCTCGGGCATGAGGTACCACGACGGGCCGGTGTCGAAGCGGAACCCGTCGCGCTCCCAGACACCCGCGCGGCCACCCACCCGCTCGTTCTTCTCGAGCAGGGTCACGGAGTGGCCCTCCCGGGCGAGGAGTGCCGCGCTCGCGAGCCCGCTGATCCCGCCGCCGATCACGATCGCTGTCTTCGCCGTCGTCGTCACTCGGTCGCGTCTCCCTCTGCCGGCGTCCGCGCTCGTCGCGGATGCGGGAGCCGGCCCAGTGCGGCCCCTGCAGCTATTCTCGCCTTCACGGGGTTCGGAACCCTGACACGCGTGCGGGCGAGTACGGATGCCGGCGTCGCGCGGAGGCGATCGGTGAGCTCCTCGAAGAGGCCTTGGGCGAGCACGACGGCCCGTCGGCTGGAGGCCGGCAAGCCCGGGAGGGTGACGCGCGCGATGCGCAGGTCCTCCTCGATGTCGGAGAGGATGCGCTCCTTCTCGGCCTCGGTGAAGGTGGTCACGTCGATTCCCGGGAAGTAGCTGCGGCCGAGCGTGCCGAAGTCGGCGGCGAGATCGCGGAGGAAGTTGATCTTCTGGAAAGCCGCACCGAGATGGCGCGCACCGTCGACGAGCACGGTGCGTCGCGCATCCGTCACCGGCTCGTCGCGGAGGAAGGCGGCCAGGCACATCAGGCCCACCACCTCGGCCGATCCGTAGACGTAGTCGTCGAAGGACTCGGGAGTGTGCCGGGTCTCCGAGATGTCGGCGCGCATCGAGCGGAAGAAGGGAGCCGTGAGGTCTTCGCCGATGCCGACCCGACGGGCCGTCCACCCGAAGGCGTGCACCACGAGGTTGGTGCTGTAGCCGCACGACATGGCCACGCAGGTCTCGCGTTCCAGGGCGTCGATGCGCCGCGTGATCTCGGCGCGGCCGAGCGCGGCCGAAGCAGCGACGCCGTCGACCACCTCGTCGGCGAGCCGCACCAGGGCGTAGATGTTCTCGACGTCTTGCCGCACCGGCTGGGCGAGCAGGCGCGAGGCCAGACCGAACGACGTGGAGTAGCGGCGGATGACCACGGAGGAGGCCTCCATGGCCACCCGGTCGTAGAGGCTCGGGCCGCCGCTCCAGCGCGCCGAGTTCCTGCCGTTCATCGCACCTCGATCATCGTGCCGTCGACATCCGGACCACCCGGCAGCGCGTCGGGGAGTCCTCGTGTCATCGAACCCTACCGAGCACCGAGGCCACCACGGGGCGGAACTCCTCGCGCGCCGTGTCGGGCAGCTCCGGATCGACGAGCGCTTCCCAGGCGCGGTTGGCGAAATCGCGCGCGAGCGCCTCGGTGAAGCGGCGCGACCCCGTCTGCTCGAGCACGGCACGGATGCGCGCAGCCTCGTCGGGCGTGAGCTCCGGCGAACCGACGAGATCGGCCACCTCGGCCCACTCCGGGTGGGCGGCCGCGTGGGCGAGCAACACGGTGCGCTTGCCCTCCCGCAGGTCGCCGAGGGTGGTCTTGCCGGTGTCGCGTTCGTCGCCGAAGACCCCGAGCAGGTCGTCGACGATCTGGTAGGCGATGCCGATGTTCCGGCCGAAGGCGCCGAGCGCGGCGATCGCGGCGGCGGAGGCCCCCGCGAGCGCGGCGCCGGCCTGCAGCGGGGTCTCGAAGGAGTAGACCGCCGTCTTCAATCGCTCCATCTCGAGGATGTCGTCGACGGTCGGCAGATCGGCGCCGCCCGCCGGCCCGCTCCGCAAGGCGAAGTCGACGTCGTACAACTCACCCGCCGCCGACACGAACATCGCCTCGTCGAGCAGATCGTGCAGCCGGGTGCGGAGGATGCCGTCGACGCCGGAGCGGTCGATCAGCCGGTAGGCGTTGAAGAGGGCGAGGTCGCCCGCGATGATGGCGACCGACATCCCGCGGTGCTCGGCATCGGGGAGTGGGATGCCCGCCGTCGTGGCGATGTCGCGGTAGCGACCCGAGACATTGACGCCGCCGCGCCGCACGAAGTCGCGGTCGATCACGTCGTCGTGCACGATCAAGGCCGTGTGCAGGAGTTCGAAGGCGGCGCCCACGTGTGCAGCGGCGTCGAAGTCGGTGCCTCCGAGCGCCTCGTAGGCGGCCATCACCATCCGCGGCCGCACGCGCTTGCCGCCGGAGGCATTGCGCTCGAGTGTCTGCCAGAGCGCGGCGTATGGTGCCCCGAGGGCTTTCGCCCGATAGTGGGAGTCACTGAAGAAGGCGGCCAAGACGCGCTCGACCTGCTCGTGTCGTCGTTCCGACACAGCGAGGAGGTCGTGAGTGTCCACAGCTCCAACTTACATGGTAGCCATGTAATAAAGGACAATAGTGAAATGACCAGCGATACCGAACAGGTCGTACTGCTCTCCGACGACGGCGCTCCCATCGGCGTCGCCGACAAGCACGAGGTGCACACCGACGACACGCCGTTGCACCTCGCCTTCTCCTGTCACGTCTTCGATGGGGACGGGCGCATCCTCGTCACCCGGCGCGCACTCACGAAACGCACCTGGCCCGGGGTCTGGACGAATTCGTTCTGCGGCCACCCCGCACCGGAGGAGGAGCTGACGGATGCCGTCGCCCGCCGCGCCCGCGACGAGCTCGGTCTCGAACTGGCCGGGTTGGAGCTCGCACTGCCCGACTTCCGCTACCTCGCGATCGACGCCTCCGGCATCGTGGAGAACGAGATCTGCCCGGTCTACATCGCCCGTGCGGCCGGATCCGTTCTCGCCAACCCGGCGGAGGTCGCGGAGTGGCGCTGGGCCGAGACGGCCGAGTTGCAGCTCGCGGTCTCGCTGACGCCCTGGGCCTTCAGCCCCTGGCTGGCGCTTCAGCTGCCGCAACTGTAATGCTGGGCACATGGATGCCCACGAGATCCGAAACTCCTATCTAGCGTTCCTCGAAGAGCGCGGTCACACGGTGATCCGGCGTGCCCCGCTGGTGCCGCGCGGCGACACCAGCACCCTCTTCAACGGCAGCGGGATGCAGTCGCTGCTGCCCTACCTGCTCGGGGAATCGCATCCGGACGGCCCGCGCCTCACCGACAGCCAGCCCTGCGTGCGGGCGCAGGACATCGACGACGTGGGCGACAACCGCCACACCACCTTCTTCGAGATGCTCGGCAACTGGTCGCTCGGCGACTACTTCAAAGAAGACCAGATCCGCTGGTTCTTCACATTCCTGGTCGACGTCGTGGGGCTCGATCCGTCGAAGATCTCGGTCACCTGCTTCATCGGCGACGAGGAGAACGGCATCCCGCGCGACACCGAGGCGGCCGGCATCTGGCAGCAGGTCTTCGCCGAACGCGGCATCACGGCCGAGATCGCGGTGATCGGCAGCCAGGCCGATGGCGATGCACGCGGTGTGCGCCCCGGCGAGCGCATCTTCTTCTACGACGGCGGCGAGAACTGGTGGTCGCGGGGCGGCTCGCTCGCGGCGACGCCGATCGGCGATCCGTGCGGGCCCGACAGCGAGGTGTTCTACGACTTCGGGCCGGAGTTCCAGGATGCGTCGTACGGACTCGCGCATCCGGCCAGCGACGGCGGCCAGTTCATGGAGATCGGCAACCAGGTCTTCATGCAGTACCGGCGCTTGGAAGACGGCTCCTTCGAGGAGCTCGCCCGCCGCAACGTCGACTTCGGCGGTGGGTTGGAGCGGATCGCCGCGGCCTCGATCGGGTCGGACGACGTGTTCCGCATCTCGCTGCTCTGGCCGATCGTCGAGACCTTGCAGGAGCTTTCCGGGCGCTCCTACGACGAGGAGACCACCGCGATGCGCATCATCGCCGACCACCTGCGGGGAGCGACCTTCCTCGCGGTCGACGGAGTGCGGCCGTCGAACAAGGAGCAGGGCTATGTGATGCGCCGGCTGCTGCGTCGCGCCATCCGTCAGGCCCTGTCGTTGGGACTCACCGAGAACTTCTTCGAGGTGGTGGTGCCGGTGATCGCAGATCTGTATGCAGCCGACTACCCGGAGGTCGCCGCGTCGCGCGAGGAGGTGATCGCGGTGCTGGTGAAGGAGGAGATCGCGTTCCGGCGCACACTCGAGGGCGGGCTGCTGGCGCTGTCGGGATACTCCGGCAGCACGCTGACCGGAGCCGACGTGTTCCGACTGTCGGACACCCACGGGTTCCCGAAGGAGCTCAGTGTCGAGGAGGCGCGGCGGCTCGGCATCGACGTCGACGACGCCTGGGAGGTGGGGTTCGCCGAGGCTCTCGAGGAGCAGCGCGCCCGCTCGCGCGGTGCCACACGACTCGGCGCGGCGGGCCTCCCGGGCGGGGGCCACCCGGCCTGACCGGCGCTCGGCGCCGCATCACCCCGACGCACTCGTCGGAATCTGTCACTTTCGGCCCTGAAAAGCACCAGGTAGGGCCGAAAGTGACGGGTCGGATGGGTCAAGCGGTCAGGCGCCGGCGGCGCCGTCAGTGACCGTCGAGACGTCGGTGCGGTGGAAGTTGAGGTGCGAACGCGAGGCGGTGGGACCGCGCTGGCCCTGGTAGCGCGAGCTGTACTGGCTCGACCCGTAGGGGCGCTCGGTGGGGCTGGAGAGCTGGAAGAAGCAGAGCTGCCCGATCTTCATGCCCGGCCACAGTTTGATGGGCAGAGTCGCCACGTTGCTCAGTTCGAGGGTGACGTGCCCCGAGAATCCGGGGTCGATGAATCCGGCGGTCGAGTGCGTGAGCAGTCCCAATCGGCCGAGCGAGCTCTTTCCTTCCAGACGAGCCGCGATGTCGTCGGGCAGGCCCACGCGTTCGAAGGTCGAGCCGAGCACGAATTCGCCGGGGTGCAGGATGAACGGCTCGTCGGGCTTGGTCTCGATCAGCCGCGTGAGTTCGGGCTGGTCTTCGGCCGGATCGATGAACGGGTACTTGTGGTTGTCGAACAGGCGGAAGTAGCGGTCGAGTCGCACGTCGATCGACGACGGCTGCATCATCGCGGGCTCGTAAGGCTCGAGGCTGACGCGGTTCTCACGGATCTGGGTGCGGATGTCGCGGTCGGAGAGGAGCACGCAGTCAGTGTAACGGGGCCGGCACGTCGATCGCGGGCCGGAAATACCGCGCCCGGCGGTGCGGACGCGGTAGCCTCGTCCCGACGTGTCCGATCGACGATGGAGTTGAGCTATGCACGCACAAAGCGATGTCACCGTGTTCCTCGTTCTCTGGGCTCTCGTGGGTGCGATCCCGGTCGCCTGCGGACTGGTGCTGACCCGCGCGCGCCCGCACCGCATCCGGGGCAAGCGCGGCGACCAGCTGCGCTGAGGCGTTGCGCTCCCCGTCGAGCCGACTTAGGCTGTGCAGGTTGGCGTTCGGGGGAGGTCACATGCGCACCGGGGTGGATCTCGTCTTCTTCGTCGCCTGGGCGTCCGTGGGGGTGGTGGCGCTGGGCATCTGGTTCGTCGCGACTCTGCGACTGACTCGCCGGCGCGCTCCGAAGGCCGATCCGCTGCGGGATCCGGCGCCCGACCGCGCTTCCACCGCTCCGGCAGCGCCCGTCACCGTGGCCGTCTGATCCGCAGCGACACGGCTGCTATCCTCGATTGCACGCGGATGTAGTTCAATGGCAGAACTTCAGCTTCCCAAGCTGATAGCGCGGGTTCGATTCCCGTCATCCGCTCTCTGAGACCGCCCTGAGACGAGCGATCCACGACCACGCAACGCACGACGCGATGCGTCGTGGGGTTCGATTCCCGTCATCCGCTCCAAGAGACCTTCCGTGGGCCCGGTCCGGGTGCAGGATGAGGGCATGACTCAGAAACGTCACGTCGCCCGCACCATCGCCCGGATCGTCCTGGGCGTCGCGCTGGTCGGCGCCGGTATCACGCACCTCACCGTCGCCCGCAAGGATTTCCAGGCCCAGGTGCCCGACTGGGTGCCGTTCGACAAAGACACCGTGGTGCTCGCCTCCGGCGTCGCCGAGATCGCCCTCGGCACGGCGCTCACCGTGCTGCCGAAGCAGCAGAAGGCCGTCGGAACCGTCGCCGCCCTGTTCTTCACGGCGATCTTCCCGGGCAACATCTCACAGTGGGTCAACGGCCGTGACGCGTTCGGACTCGACAACGACCGCAAACGCGCCGCCCGCCTGGTGTTCCAGCCGTTACTGGTCGCGTGGGCGATCTGGTCGACCCGTCGGGGGTGACAGCGGGCGGAGGAGCCCACCGGCCGGGGGAGTGCGGCGCGGTGTGCGCGCCGCAGGAGGTAGGCGCTGCATGCGGTGGCCTCACGGCAGGCGCACAGGGCGCGTGCGGGCGGGGCTCGTAGGGTGTGGGCATGACCACGATCGCACCCGTGCGGCGCCGGTGGAGCTGGGCCTCCATCAAGAACGCCGGCTTCGTGCAGCGACTGCCCGTCTGGGTGTGGCGGCTGCTCATGCACACCGTGAGCCGCAGCGAGCGCACCCGCTTCAACGCCGATCCGATCACCGCCGTCGACTACCGGTTCGACATCGACTTCGTGGGCGACGGAATCCGCGCGCACCGTCTCGACGTCATCAGCCCGCTGCCCGGAGCGGTCGTCGGCACGCCGACCGAACCCGGCACACCCCTGCCCGTCTACGTCTACTTCCACGGCGGCGGCTGGACCTCGGGCGACAAGGCCGCCCTCACGAAGTACTGCGCCAGCCAGGCCGTCGGCGGCATGGTGGTGGTGAACGTGAACTACCGGCGCGCCACCCGTTTCACCATGGCGCACATGCTGCACGACGCCAACGCCGCGCTGGCGTGGGTATCGGCCAACATCGCCGCCTACGGGGGCGACCCCGAGCGCATCGTGCTCGGCGGCGACTCGGCTGGCGGGCAGCTCTCTGCTCTCCTCTCCGCCGCCCATTTCCGCCCCGAGCTGGCCGAGCACTACGGCATCGCGCCCGCGGCGCCCCGAGAGCACCTCCGCGGCCTCGTGCAGCACTGCAGTGTCGTCGATTTCTCGGTGATGTTCGAACGCGGGTTCATCCTGGGCCTCGGATTCATCCGGATGCTCCTGCCCGGTCCGCTGCGGAGCACCCGCAGCCGGGGTGAGTTGCGTCGCGCCGCCGACTACCTCTCGCCCATCGAATGGCTCGACTCCTCGTTCCCGCCCGTCTTCGTCACCACCTCCGAGCGCGACTACTTCTACACCGCCAACCTCAACTTCATCGAGCGTCTCCGCGAGCACCAGGTGCAGGTGGATGCTCTCATCTACGACCGCGACAACGCCAACACCCTGCACACCTGGCAGCAGAACTACCGCTATCCGGAGTCGCAGGAGGTCTACCAGCGACTGCAGCACTTCGTGCACGACGTGACGGGCCCGATGACGATCGCCGCCACCGCCGCCGCCCCCACAGCGCGATAGATTGAAGCGGTGACCCAGCCGGTTCTGCTCGACGTCGACACCGGTGTCGACGATGCTCTCGCCATCCTGTTCGCCGTGGCGCATCCGGAGATCGATCTGCTCGGAATCACATGCGTCGCGGGGAATACATCTCTCGAGAACGTCGTGGCCAACACGCTTCGCGTGCTCGACGTGGCGGATGCGCCACCCGTTCCGGTGGCCGGCGGCGCGCTCCGGCCGTTGATCGAGACGCCACGTGCCTCTCACGTGCATGGTTCCGACGGACTCGGCGAGCTGAGCACCCATCCCGACTTCGCGCATCCGCGGTCCACCCGCGCTGCCGACCCGCGTCATGCGGTCGATCTGATCCGTGACGTGCTGCTCGCCTCGACGGCACCGGTGACGATCGTGGCCCTCGCCCCGCAGACGAATCTCGCTTTGCTGCTCCGCCAGCATCCGGAGCTCGCGCCCCGTATCGATCGAATCCTCTTCATGGGCGGATCGGCGGGAGTCGGCAACGCCACACCGGTGGCCGAGTTCAATGTCTGGCACGACCCCGAGGCCGCGGCGATCGTGATCGATTCGGGCGTGCCCACGTTCATGTACGGCCTCGACGTCTTCAACCAGGTCACTATCGGCCGCACCGACGCCGATGCTCTCGTGGCGTCGCCCCGGGCATCCGCTCGGTTCGCCGGCCGCCTGTTGCAGTTTCCGATGGGCGACGACCCGGATGCGCCGGACGCGGCGACGACGGATGCCGCCTTCGCGACCGCCGACGCCCGCTACACCGGGCACATCGGCGACGCGGGCGCCCTCTGCGCTCTCGTCGACCCCGGCGCTCTGCGGATCGAGCGGCACCCGGTGCGCGTCGAGCTCGCCGGCTTCGCGCGCGGCCAGACCATCGTCGACCGACGCCGCCGCGCGGGCGAGGATGCGATCCACGCCCCGGGAGAACGAGCGGGCAGCGCCGGAGCCCTCCCCGGCCCCGCCCTCGTCGACGTGGCGCTCGACGTCGACCGCGCGCGCTACGCCCGCCTCTTCCTCGACACGATCGCTCGCCTGCCGTGACGCGGGCGCTCAGCGAACTCGAATACGCCGCCGAGACCGGCGGCGGTCCCGCGCCGGCGGCCGCTCGGGCGGGCGACGACGTCTGGGTGCTGCCGCAGCCGATGCCGAACGAGTACTCGCCGCACTATTCGCTCGGCTACCTGATCCGGGATGCGCGGGGCGGCCTGCACCTCGTCGATCCGGGTCTCGACAGCGACGGCAATCGGGAGCGGCTCTCCGCTCTCGTCACCGAGATCCGCGGCGACAGCGGCGCACCCGGCGACTCGTGGGCTACCCCTGAGCTCGCCTCCATCACCGTCACGCACCTGCACCGCGACCACCTCGGCATGGCCGAGCGCCTGCGCCGAGAGACCGGCGTGCCCGTCGCCCTGCACCGCGAGGAGCAGGCTTCGCTCGCCCGGCTGCTCGAAGCCGCGCCACGGCACGCGGAGATCCAGGCGGCGCGCGCCGAGGCATGGGGGGTTCCGGCCGATCGGATGCCCGAACTCGCCGCCGCGGCCGATCGTGCGGCCAGCGGCGGCGCCGAGTCAGATTTCCGGGCCGACGTGCTGCTCGACGACGGGGAGCTCCTCGCGATTCCCGGGCGACGCATCCGCGCCCTCCACACCCCTGGCCACACCCCCGGGCACCTCTGCCTGCACGACCTCGACCGCGGCATCCTGTTCACCGGCGATCACCTCTTGCCCTCCATCTATCCGGGGATCGGCCTCGGCGGGCCGGCCGCCGACCCGATCGGCGACTACCTGCGCTCCCTCGACCGGGTCGCCGCCCTCGACGCGCAGGCCGCCGCAAGCGGGCCGGCCGCCCCGAGCGATCCCGGTTCCGGCGCCCTCGTCACCGAGGTCTTCCCGGGCCACGGCTACCGATTCACCGGCCTCGCCGAACGCGCGGAGGTCACCCGGCGCCACCACCTCACCCGCTCGGCCGAGGTCGCCGCGGTGCTGGCCGGGCAGGCCGACGCCACGGTCTGGCAGATCGCCGAGCGCATCCGCTGGACGGCCGGATGGCCCAACATGCGCGGCTTCTACCTCGCCTCCGCGCTCGCCCAGACCCAGATGCACGTCGCCCACCTCTCGGCCGCCTGACGGCGCATCGATGAGGCACGATTCGTCGATCGCCTGAGGGCCGGGAATCGAACCGTGCCCACTCGGTTGGACGGGCCGGCGCTCGGCCGTGCGAGAATCGAGGCAACGACCGGAGGAGCCGTGGCCGAATTCGTCGACATCCCGTCTCCGGGCTGGCCTCTGGAGTACGGCGAGCAAGGCCGCCCGACCATCGTGCTCGTGCACGATTCCTATGGGCGGCTTCCTTACCTCGAGGCCTACGCGCGCTCCCTCGCGAACCAGGGCTTCTTCGTGACGGTGCCCGACCTCTTCCACGGCGTGGCCACCGTCGATCCCGAGGGCGCGACCGAACTCGCCGAGCGCATCGACGACGGGTTCGCCCTGGCCACCCTCGACGACTCCGTGGCACTCGGCCGTGGGCACGGCGCCAGCCGCGTGGGACTGATCGGCCTCGGAATGGGCGGGCGACTCGCCCTCCGGCTCGCCCAGAGCGGTGATGCGGACGCGGTGGTCGCCTACTACGCCGTGCTCGGCGAGGAGGAGGCCGGCATCATCCCCTGCCCCGTACTGATGCATCGACCGGAAGACACCGGATGGGCGGGCGACATCGACGTCGACGTCTTCGTGAGCCGTCTGAAGGAGCACGGCACCCCGGTGACGCAGTACACCTACTCCGCGACCGCCGACGGGTTCGCCAACGCGACGATGCTCGAACTGCTCGACAAGAACGCCGCCGCGCTCGCCTTCGCGCGTTCGACCTATTTCCTCCAGGCGCAACTGCTCGACTGAGAGCGTTCTCGACTAGCGTTGGGAGGCGTGACCACCTTCCCTTCTGACATCGTCGACGCCGTCCTCCGCCACATGAACGGCGACCACACCGACGACAACCTCCTGATCGCCCGGGCCTTCGTCGACCCCGGGGCCTCCGCCAGCACCATGGTCGGCTTCGACGGCGACGGGGGCGAGTGGGACGTGACCCGCGATGAAGTGACCACCCGCGCATCCGTCGCCTGGCCGAACGCACCGATCTCCGAACGCCCCGAGGTGCGGCGGGAGATCGTGGCGCTCTACGACGAGGCCTGTGCGGTGCTCGGCATCGAGCCGCGCCCGCACGCCTGACCGAAACGCCCGGGTGGCGGCTGATCCGGCCGGTTCTTGCGAAACACCTAGAAATCACAGGCCCTTCGTCCGCTAAAGTTAGGTAACACTAACTTCGTCGTGGAATGAGCGTATGGCTGCCGTAATCCCTTTCTCGCAAGCTCTTCGTGAGCGCACCTGGACCGGTCACAGCGACAGCGAGGGCGCCGGTTTCATGACCGACCTGATGAGCGGCAAGGGCACCCGCGACGACTACATCGCGCTGGTCGCCCAGCACTACTTCATCTACGAAGCCCTTGAAGCAGCCGCCGAACGGATGAAGAACGACCCCGTCGCGGCGGAGTTCATCTCGCCGAAGCTGACCCGCCTGCCCGCGATCGAAGAAGACCTCCGCTTCCTGATCGGGGAGGACTGGCGTGAGCAGATCACGCCGCTGCCCACCACGGGTCGCTACGTGCAGCGCATCAACGAGGTCGCCGCGACCTGGAACGGCGGCTTCATCGCCCACCACTACACGCGCTACCTCGGCGACCTCTCGGGCGGGCAGATCATCCGCACCCTGATGCAGCGCCAGTTCGGCTTCGAGACCAACGGCGTCGGCTTCTACCTCTTCGGCGACATCGCGAAGCCGAAGGAGTTCAAGGAGACCTACCGCGCTCAGCTCGACGCCGTCGGCTGGGACGACGCGGAGCGCGACCGCGTGATCGATGAGGTGCTGGTGGCCTACCGCTTCAACACCGAGCTGTTCCTCGACTTGGCCGACGCGAAGGGCTCATCCGCGCAGATCGCCTGATCGGGCGCAGACGACGTCGCGATTGCCTCTCCTGGTGCACGAGAAGCACGAAGTCAGATCACGCCGGCTGAGCGGATGACGGCGTGCGAGCCTGCTCCGAGGCGCGGGACGGGGCCGGGACGGGCACCGTGCTGCGCGATCGAGCCCGTGTGACCGCGATCAATGTGAGGGCCAGACCGATCAGGGCGAAGACGACGAGCAGCGCCGCCTCCTGCGCCGCGAGTGCCACCGATCCGCCGCCGATGAGCGCTTGCATGCCCGTGATGGCATGTGACAGCGGCAGCAAGGAGGAGAGCCCCGTGTAGAGCGGGGAACTGAGTCCGTTCGGCACGATCACGGCGGCCGCAGCGATCTGCACCACCACGAGCGCGAGCGAGATCAGTCGGCCGGCCTGGCCGAACAGCGCGACGAGACCCTGGTGCAGCATGACGAAGGCGAGCGACATCACCACCGAGAACAGGATGCTGCCGGCAACGTGGGCGGGCTGCGCACCCACCAGGAACAAGACGATCGCGACGATGGCGGCCTGCAGCAGGCCCAGGAGCGCGGCCGGCGCGAGCGAGCCGATCACCACCCGGAACGTTGACGCGGTCGACGCCAGTTCCCGGCGTCCGAACGGAGCCAGGAGCAGGTAGATCGCGAAGGCCCCGACCCAGAGGGCCAGCGGCACCGCGACGGCGGCGATCGCGGCGGAGGAGGAGGGGAGGGCGTCGACGTCGCTCTGCTGGGTGACGATCGGCTGCGCCACCACGGTGGCCATCGTCTGCTGCTGCTGGTCGGTGTAGGTGGGGATCTTGGCAACGGCTTCGTCCAGGCCTGACGCGAGTGCGCCCATGTTCGTGGCGAGGTCGGTCGATCCGGTGGCGATCCCCGCGGCGCCGGAGGAGAGGTCGCCGAGACCCTTGGCCAGACTGCTCGTGCCGCCCGCCAGCTTCTCGGTGCCGTCGGCCACCTCGGAGAGCGTGGTCGTGAGCAGCGGCAGGTCTTCCGCGAACGCGGCATTGCCCTTGCTGACGAGGTCGGCGCCCGGCGCCAGCAGCGTGTCCACCCCCGCGTAGTCGACGCGGAGCGCGACGGTGACGAGGCCCTGATCCACGGCGATCGCGCCGGCGTCCTGCGCGGCAGTGCCGATGGCCTCTCGGTTCGGATCGGCAGGATCCATCGTGTCGTAGATGTGCTTGAGCGACTGCGCGAGGGCGGACTGGCGATCGGCGAGGCTCTGGCTCTCGTTCGCCCGGTCCTGGAACTGGCCACGCGTGATGTCCACGCCCTTGCTCACCGCGGTCGAGCCGTCGGCGAGCAGCTGCGCGTACGTGGGCAGGTCCGTCGTGCCGTCGGCGATCGCCCGCATCCCCACGGCGAGGCCCTGAACAGCCGTGTCGAGATCGGTTCCGCCCTGAGCCGCGCCGGCGAGCCCGGTGGCGAGTTGGCCCTGGTATCCGGCCAGCGTCGTGGCACCGTCGGCGAGCTTGCCCGCTCCATCGGCGGCCGTGGCCAGATTGGTGTTCAGCGCCGTGAAAGCGCTCAGGGTGTTCGTGACGAAGCTCTGCGTGGCTTTGTCGGCCAGGGCGGCCTGCAGGTTGGCCGACAGAGCGCTCGCCAGCAATTCGGTGACATAGCTGTTCGCACCGTTTGTCTGCACCTGCAGCTGGGCCTGCACGGGTGCGCTGCCGGCGGTGGAGACGTAGGCGGCCGAGAAGTCCTTCGGAATGGTGACGACCGCGGAGTACTGACCGGCGGTCAAGCCGTCGGATGCGGTGCCGGCATCCGTCACGGTCCAGGTGAAGCCCTGGCCGGAGTCGCCCGCAGTGAGTTCGCTCACGAGCAACTTGCCCGCAGCGACCGGGGTGCCGGCCTGGTTCGGGGTCGACGGATCGGCGGCCACCACGGTGCCGTCGTCCTGCAGATAGACGATCTGGTCGAGATTGACCACGGCCGCCGGAAGGCTGGGCGCGGCGGCGGAGGCCCCCGTCGAGGCCAAACCACCGGCCGACGACGAAGCCTCGGCCTCGGCGCGCAGCGAGGTGACGGCGACGCCGGCGATGAGCAGCGGGGTCAGCACGGCGAGTGCGATGGCCACGCGTCGGGCGAGCGGTGAGAGGCCGCCCGTGTCACCGCGACGCACGAGGGAGCGAAGGCTGCTCACGCGGTCACCTCTTCTCGGGGGTTCGGGTCGTTCGGGTGGTCAGGACTGTCGGATCGACCGGACTGGTCCGGCTCCTCGGCACCGGCGACCGGTGGCACCGGGGGCGACGGGGGAGTGGGCGGCTCGGGCACGACTGCGGCGAGCGCGATCACTCGCACCGGCCGCGTTCCCGCCTCGAGCCGAGCGCCGTGGTGGGCCACCACCAGGGTGGTCTCCAGCGGCAGCGCGGCGTCGATCACGCCGAGGGCGTGCTGCAGGTAGGCGGTGGGGATGCCGGTGCCGTCCAGTGCGATCAGGCGCACCCGCGGATGCGCGCGCGAGCCGCGACCGGCGACGATTCCGGCCGTCGCGGTGGCGATGGCCAGTTGGCGCATCCATTCGGCGGCCAGCTCGGCACCCCACAGCTCCGCGAGTTCGTCGCCGAGCTCGCGCTGCAGCCGCTCTTGCACGCTCAGTGCGCCGGGCGGCAGCTTTCCGAGCGGCAGCCGGTCGGCGAGCAGGTCGGCCTCGACCGGTCGCGCGACCAGCACGGAGTGCCGCCGCAGGGCGGCGGCGTGCACCGGCAGAGGTTGGTCGAGCACGCGCAGATGACCCTCGAGCAGACGCTGACGCCCGGCGATGGCGGCGACGACCGCGGCGGGATTGGTGTCGGCGGCACCCGTGACGAGCAGCAGCGAGCCCACTTCGGCCCGCGCCGAGAACGGCGCCACCCGCGGGGCCGCGACCGCGCCTTCGACCACGGCCAGCTCGGCGGCCACGGCATACGGCCTGGCCTCGCTGCCGACCGAAACACCGGCGACGGCACGGTCGGCGGCGTCGGCTCCCGACGCATCCGACCACCCTGCGAGCGGACGCCAGGCCACGGCGTCGAGCATCTCGCGCACACCCTCGCCCTCGAGGTCGACGTTCGGCAACGCACGTTCGAGCCGTCGGGGTATCGCCCAGCCGAGGCGGCCGAGCAGGGTCATGACGGCCGGGATGAACGTCATCCGCACCAGGAACGCGTCGATGAACACACCCGCCGCCAGTCCCAGCGCGATCGGCTGCAGCACGGCGTTGCCTCCCGGCACGAAGGAGGCGAAGACCGCGAACATGATGCACGCGGCCGCCGTCACAACGCGGGCAGCACCGATGAAACCGTGCTTCACCGCGTAGTGCGGGTCGCCGGTGTTCACGAACTCCTCGCGCATCCGCGACACCAGGAACACCTGGTAGTCCATGGCGAGACCGAACAGCACCGCCATCAACAGGATGGGGAAGAAGCTGATCACCGGCCCCACCTTCGCCACCCCGAAGACATCGGCCAGCCAGCCCCATTCGAACACGGCTGTGACGATGCCGAACGAAGCGGCGACCGAGAGCAGGTAGCCGATGGTGGCCGAGATCGGCACGGCGAGAGAGCGGAACACGATGGTGAGCAGGATGATGCACAGCCCCACCACCACCACGGCGAACGGCAGCAGAGCATCCGACAGACGGGCCGAGACGTCGATGCCGAGGGCCGTCTGTCCGGTGACCTGGTAGGTGAAACCGTTTTCGGCGTCGAAGGCGGGCGCGGCGTCCCGCATGGTGTGCACGAGGTTCTCGGTCTGCACGCTGTCGGGCGCGCTCGAGGGGATGATCGACACGATCGCCATGTCGAGCGTGGGATTCGGGATGGCCGTGCTCACGCTGGCCACGTCGTCGAGTCCGGCGAACTGGTCGTGCAGGGCGGTGAGAGCCGGCTGCAGATCGGTGATCTTCGAGATGTCGGCAGTCACCAGCAGTGGTCCGTTGAAGCCGGGACCGAAGCCCGCGGTGAGCTGCTCGTAGCCCTCGCGTGACATCGAGCCCTGCGGGTTGTAGCCCGCATCCGGGAGCGTCAGGCGGAGGGTGGTGGCCGGCAGCGCCACCACGACGAGCCCGATCACGACGACGACCACCGTGATCACGGGCTTCGCTGTGGCCAGGGCCACCCAGCGAGCACCGAGGGTGCGGCGCTTCGATGACGGGTCGGCCGAGGCGAGCTCGCGTCGAGCGGCTCGTGACGTCGGTTTGGGGATCAGCTTTCGCCCGAAGAGGCCGAGCACGGCGGGAAGGAGTGTGAGTGCCACCAGAACGGCGATCACCACGGAGACGGCGGCGCCGATGCCCATCACGGTGAGGAACGGGATCTGCACGACCGAGAGGCCGAGCAGCGCGATGATGACGGTGAGTCCCGCGAACACCACGGCGCTCCCCGCGGTGGCGACCGCTGTAGCGGCCGACTCCTTCGGATCCATCCCGTGGATCAACTGAGTGCGGTGGCGGGCCACGATGAACAACGCGTAGTCGATGCCCACCGCCAATCCGAGCATGGTGGCCAGCAGCGGAGCGGTGGACGAGATGGTGACGAAGCCCGAGACGATGGTGATCAGCGTCGAGGTGACGGCCACGCCGATCACCGAGGTGATCAGCGGCATGCCGGCCGCCAGCAACGATCCGAAGGTGATCAGCAGCACGATGAACGCCACCACCAGGCCGATCGCCTCGGTGTAGTCGACCGCCGCCTCGGGCGGGTCGGTCACGCCCGAGAAGTAGACGGAGAGGCCATCGGATGCCGCGGTGTCGCCGGCCGCGACGACCGCCTCGTTCTGCGCCTCGGTCAGCTGCGTGGTCGGAACGTCATACTGCACGGTCGCGTAGGCCATGGTGCGGTCGTCGTTGATCTGCGCGGTGGCGTCGGCCGAGAAGGGGCCGGTGACGCCGGAGACGTGATCCAGGGGTGTGAGCGCGGCGACGGATGCGGCGATCTGGCTCTCGAAGTCGTCGACCGTCTTGCCGGCCGGAGCCGCGTAGATCACCTTCGCCGAGCCGCCCGACGCCGCCGGGAAGCGCTGGTCGAGCATGTCGATGGCTTGTTGCGATTCGGTGCCCGGGATGGCGAACGACGAGGTCATCACGCCGCCGAGAGCTCCCGCGCCGGTGATCGCAAGGCCGAGCACCACGATCCAGCCCACGATGACGGCGATGCTCCGCCGTGCGGCGAACCGCCCGATTCGGTACAGCAGCGTGGCCATGACTCCCCTTCCCTGTTGAAGGGTATCGGCTGGGGTGGGCCGCATCCGGGGCGAACCATCCCCCCTTAGTGGGGTGAGCGGGCTACAGCGAAGGCGTCGGGCCCGGTGTCTCAGCCGCGCCGCGCGAGCGTGAGCGCATGAAGTTCAGCACGTTCTGGTCGACGATGATGTCGCTCGGCCGCAGCGGCCGGGTGAGGTAGAGGCCCTCGAGCGACGTGAGCCGGCTGAGCGCGACGTAGGTCTGCCCGGGGCTGAACACCCGGGCGCCGAGGTCGACCACGGCCTCGTCGTAGGTCTGGCCCTGGGATTTGTGGATGGTGACCGCCCAGGCCAGGCGCAGGGGGAACTGCGTGAACTCCCCGATCACCTCTTTGGAGAGCTGCTTCGACTCCGGCGCGTAGGAGTAGCGGTATTTCTCCCAGGCCACCGGATCGACCTCGTGCACCTCGCCGTCGACCTCGACCCACACCGTCGAATCGATCTTCGTGACCGTGCCGACGGTGCCGTTCACCCACCGCTGATCGGCGTCGTTGCGGAGGAACATCACCTGCGCGCCCACCTTCAGCTCGAGGTTCACGTCGGCCGGGTAGGTGCGCCCACCGAAGTCGCCGCTGATCTCGGCCTTCGCGCTCAGCACGCGCCCCGGCAGCTTGCCGAGCGCGGTCTGGTTGATGCGGTTCACCGCGTCGTTGCGGGTGGCCAGCGTGATGGCGGTGTCGGGAGCCGGGGAGCGGGCGCCCGTGGAGTTCAACGCGTCGGCGATCTCCTTGGTGACCATGCCGAAACGCACGGCGTTGAGCATGAACTTGAAGTCGTCGTCGTGCTGCCGGTGGATCTCGGTGAGCTCCACGATCTCGAGCTCGGTCTCCTCCCATACCTTCGCATCGAAGAACCACATCGAGCGGTAGTGGTCGGCGAAGTAGGCCCGCTCGTCGCCGTCTCCCGGCACGGGCGCCAGCTGGTAGGGATCGCCGAACAGCACCACCTGCACGCCGCCGAAGGCCTCGAGCGGGCGCTGCCTGGCCTGCCTCAGCGACCGGTCCATCGCATCCATCAGGTCGGCGTTCACCATCGACACCTCGTCGATCACCAGGGTGTCGATGGTGTTGAGGAGCTTGCGCACATCGCCGTTCTGCTCGATCGTGTGATCGGCGATGACCCCGATCGGCAGCCGGAAGAGGGAGTGGATGGTCTGCCCGCCCACGTTGAGGGCCGCGACCCCGGTGGGCGCCGAGATGACGAGCTGCTTCTCCGTGTTCCAGGAGAGGTGGTTCAGCAGCGTCGACTTGCCGGTGCCGGCCCGGCCGGTGACGAAGACGTGCTTGCGGGTGCCCTCGATGAGCTCGAACACCCGCTGCTGCTCGGCAGAGAGGGTGGGCCTGGTCATCCGTCCAATCTACCCGCCCGGCGAGCCGCGAAACTGAGCCCGCCTAAACTGTGGACATGAGTACGGCGGATGGGGACGAGCGCACCGCGCTGCACCGTTCGATCGTGATCTGGGTGGGCCTCCTGCTCCTCACCGTGGCCGCCTTGTTCTCAGCCATCGGCATCCTGAACCGCGAGGTCTACAGCGCCTCGGCCTTCGTGCGCATCTACCTCGATGCGGTCGCCCATCACGACGTGGATGCCGCGCTGGCCACCCCCGGCGTGGCACTCACCACGAACGACACCCCCGGCACCGGCGTCGCCGCCCTCGTCACCCCGGATGCGCTCGGCGACCTCGCCGACATCGAGCAACTGAGCGACACCGAGATGGCACCCGGCCGCCACCGCATCGTCTACGACTACACACTCTCGGGAGTCGGCCAGAACCGCGCGCACGGGCAGTCGGAGTTCGACGTGGTGCAGAGCGGAACGAGCTGGCTGTTCTTTCCCGAGTGGAGGTTCGTGCGCTCACCCGTGGCCACCGCAACGGTCACCGTGTCGCACGCCTCGTCGTTCACGGCGGGCCGCGCGGCGGTCGAGACGGCCGACCCCACCGCGTTCCACGCCAGTCAGGACTACGAGGTGCTGGTGCCGAGCCTCTACGTGCTGTCGCACCGCTCCGACTACCTGGGCGCGAACCCGATGGCCATGGCCGCCACCGCCCCGAAGTCGACGATCAGCGCGATCGTCGACGTGCAGCCGACCACCACCTTCCTCGACGAGGTGCAGACCACGGTGAACGGATTCCTCGACGACTGCGCCGAGCAGACCGCCCTCTACCCTCCCGGATGTCCCTTCGGGCAAGACGTGAACGACCGCATCGCCTCCGACCCGGCGTGGTCGATCGAGAGCTATCCGACGCTCACGATCCTGGCGGGGCAGGACAGCTGGATCGTGCCCAACGCCGCGGGCGCGGCGCACATCACCGTCGAGATCCGCTCGCTCTTCGACGGCACGGTCTCGACGCTCGACGCCACGGTGCCGTTCGACGTCACCTTCTCGCTGTCGATCCAGCCAGACGGCTCGGTACAGTTCGCGCCCCGCGCTTAGGGCTTGACGCCTACCGCCCGTCGCGCGCCGCGAGCTTCTCCAGCATCGCGTTGTACTCGCCGAGTTCGGCCTCGCCCGTGCGGTCGGCGTTGCGGTCGCGGCGCTTGGTCTCCTTCTTGTCGCTGCGGCTCCACTGGATGGCCACCACGAGCGCCAGGATGAACGTCGGGATCTCCCCGATCGACCAGGCGATGCCGCCTCCGGCCTGCTGGTCTTCGATGGCGCTGACGCCCCAGTCGCGGCCGGTGGCGCCGAACCAGTCGGCCAGCAGGAGCCCGGTGCCGCTCATCAGGGCGAGACCGAAGAAGGCGTGGAACGCCATCGTGGCGAGCAGGAGCAGCAGCCGGAAGGGGTAGGGCAGCTTGTAGGGCACCGGATCGATGCCGATCAGCGCCTGCACGAAGAGGTAGCCGACGATGAGGAAGTGCACGATCATCCACTCGTGCCCGATGTGGTCCTCGGTCGCCCAGCGGAACAGCGGCGTGTAGTAGAACGCCACGAGGCTGGTGGCGAAGAGCACGCCCGCCACGATCGGATTCGCGATCACGGTGGCGGCGCGCGAGTGCACGGCGAGCAGGATCCACTCGCGCATGCCCCGGGTGCCGTCGTCGCGCTTGCGGATGGCGCGGAGCGCGAGCGTCACGGGCCCTGCGGGCACGAGCAGCAGCGGCACCGCCATGCTGAGGGTCATGTGCCCGAACATGTGCATGCTGAACAGGTACTTCTCGTAGACGTTCAGACCACCGTTGGTGACGTAGAAGAGCATCAGGAGTCCGGCGATCCAGAGCACCGTGCGATACCACGGCCACCGGTCTCCGCGGCGGCGCAGGCGGAGCACCCCCATCAGGTAGAAGACTATGCCGAAGCCGCAGACCAGGATCCAGATCAGGTCGAAATTCCACTGGGTGAGGAAGTTCGCCGTCGTGAGCTCGGGCGGCAGCGGTGATCCGGTGAGGATCTCGGCGGCGGTCTGCGTGGCCGGAACGGTTTCGGGAACCGGGGTCGCGGTGCGGGCGAGCGCGGCGGCGAAGCCCGAGGCGATGCCCATGAAGGCGAGTTCGGCCACGATCAACCACCAGAAGTGACGGCGGCGACCGGTGTCCCCGAGCTTCTTGATGACGAAGCGGCGGTGCAGCGCGCCGAACACCCCGAGCGCGATGAGGGCGCCCACCTTCACGAGCACCAGCAGGCCGTAGGGGGTGAGCAGGCGGTCGAGCGAGCCGATCCGCAGTTCGGCGCTGACATAGCCGGATGCCGCCACCACGATGAAGCAGATCAGTGCGACGCTCGAATACCGCGTGACGATGTCGACCAGCTTGGGTGTTTCGATCTGTCGGCTGATCAGGGCGATCACGGCGAGGCCGCCGAGCCAGGCGGCGGCGAAGATGAGGTGGAGGCCGAGGGCCGTGATCGCCGCGTCGTGCCCGGTGGTGCCGGCGGCGTGCCCCTGCTGGGCCATCGGGATGAGGGAGGCGACGGCGAGCAGCCCGACGAAGAAGAGAGCGGTCTGGTTGCGCACCGCGAAGCAGAGCACCGTCACGACGGCACCGATGAGGGTGGTCTGCAGCCACGCCTGGCCGAGGGCGATCTGGGTGAGGAACTGGCCGAGGCCCTGGCTGAAGGTGTCGTCGAAGCTGAGAGCGCGGGCGGTGACGCTGAGATAGCTGAAGAAGCCGGTGAACGCGGCGGCCACGGTGAAGACGGCGGCCGATCCCGCGGCGACGTCGAGCGCCCGGCCGTAGGCGGCGCTGGCGGGCGGGATGGCGAAGAGCACCAGGCCGAGGGCGCCGATCATGCCCGAGGCGGCGAGGTTCACGAGCATCGTGGACGTCGGGAGGCCGAAGCGCACCACCGCTCCCGGGTCTTCGAGCAGCTGCGGGGCGGCCCCGCCGCCGATGGCAAGGGCTACGAGGAGTGCGGCGAATCCCACCCCCACGAGCGTGGCGGGCCCGGCGATCCGCACGACTCTCAGCACCTGACCACCTTACGCGTCCGTTCCTGACGTTAAACACGGAAGGGTGACGACCGAAGTCGTCACCCTTCCGAAGAACAGCCGGTGTTACTTGGCGGCAGCCTTCAGCTTCGAGCCGGCCGAGATCTTCACGGAGTGACCCGCGGGGATCTCGATGGTGGCGCCCGTCTGCGGGTTGCGGCCGGTGCGAGCGGCACGCGAGGTGCGCTCGACGGCGAGCCAGCCCGGGATCGTGACCTTGGTTCCCGAGGCAACCGAGTCGGCCAGCGTGGAGAAGAGAGCGTCAAGAACCTCGTTGACGGAAGCCTGCGTCTGGCCGGAAGCGGCGGCGACGGCTGCGACGAGCTCGGTCTTGTTGAGTGACTTGTCAGCCATTTAAGGTGTCCTCCTCGGACCTTTTCGCTGCGGATGCAGCTGTTTTACATGGAACGGTCCCGGCCACCAGGGCCAGTTCGGTTGGTCGGTATGACCGTGGGTAATTTACCAGCTGGACTTCGTAATGCCCGGCAACTCGCCCCGGTGCGCCATGTCACGGAAACGAACCCGCGAAATGCCGAACTTGGTGAGAACACCGCGGGGGCGACCGTCGACGGCGTCGCGGCTGCGAACACGGATCGGCGATGCGTTGCGGGGGAGCTTCTGCAGACCGAGGCGAGCGGCTTCGCGCTCCTCGTCGGTCGAGGTCGGGCTCACGAGAGCCTTCTTCAGCTCGAGGCGCTTCGCCGCATAGCGGTTCACGATCACCTTGCGCTGCTCGTTACGGGCAATCTTGCTCTTCTTGGCCATGTGGTTACCGCTCCTCTCGGAAGTCGACGTGCTTACGGATGACCGGGTCGTACTTCTTCAGCACGAGACGGTCGGGGTCGTTGCGACGGTTCTTCTTGGTCACGTAGGTGTAACCGGTGCCCGCCGTCGAACGGAGCTTGATGATCGGACGGACGTCCTGCTGCTTTGCCATTAGATCTTCTCCCCACGAGCCAGGATGTCCTTGACGACCGACTCGATGCCGCGGGCGTCGATGACCTTGATGCCCTTGGCCGACAGGGTCAGCGTCACGTTACGGCGAAGCGACGGCACGTAGTACGTCTTCTTCTGCACGTTCGGGTCGAATCGGCGCTTGGTGCGCCGGTGCGAGTGCGAGATGTTGTGACCGAAACCGGGAACGGCTCCTGTCACCTGGCAGACTGCTGCCATTGTTTCCTCCATTTGGTTACCGTGAGACGACTGCCTCACCCAAGATGACTTGTCGGCAAGGTGCACCATGCGGGCACCTCACAATGGGCGGAGGATTCCACCCAACCTGTCTATGGTAGGCGATCCCCGTCTTTCCGCCAAATCCCGGCCCGTGGCGCCCCTTGTGTGTACGATCGTCCACACGTATCATTGCGGATGATCGTCCACATGAGCTGGAGTGGACGATCGTCCACATCGAGGAGCAGCATGTTCAAGTCGGCACGGGAGTTGGGCGGGTACGTCCGCGAGCTCCGCCTCGAGCGTGAACTGACGCAAGCTGAGCTCGCGGAGCGGGCCGGGGTGTCGCGAGAGTGGCTGGTCGCCTTCGAGAACGGCAAACCGAGCGTCGATCTCGCGCGCGTTCTCGACGTGATCGGAGCCTTGGGCATGACGCTCGACGTGGTGCCCGACGGCCGAGACGGCGGCAACGACGACCTGCTCCGCCGCTTGTTCGGGGGTGAATCCGAATGAGCGAATCGCTCGATGTGTACATGGACGGACGGATGTGCGGCACCGTGTCGCAGTCGTCGTCCGGAGATCTGGGCTTCGATTACCACGAGGACTACCGAGCTGATCCGGCAGCGACGCCACTCTCGCTCTCGATGCCGCTCTCGCGCCCGCACCACCGCAATGCGAGCATTCGCCCGTTCCTTGCAGGGCTTCTGCCTGACAACGATGACGCGCTCGCTGCAATCGGCCGGGAGTATGACGAATCGCCGAAGAACCCGTTCGCTCTGGTGCGGCATGTCGGCGCCGACGTGGCCGGCGCGATCCAGATCGTTCCCCAGGGCACGGCGTCGCCCGACGGTACCCTGCCTCGCGGCGGCAGCACCCCCATCGGCGACCTCGACATCGAGACCGAACTCGACGCCGTGATCGAGGAGTACAGCGAGGGGAGGCCGGTGCCGGGGCTCACCCAGCGCTTCAGCCTGGCCGGCGCCCAGCCGAAGATCGCGTTGCACCGCTCGACCACTGGGTCGTGGGGCGTGCCGACTGGGTCGACGCCCACCACACACATCCTGAAACCCGTCGCCGGGTCGTTCCGCCGGCTCGACGTGGTGGAGTTCCTCTCGATGCGGGCGGCTGAGGCGCTGGGTCTCACGGTCGCCCAGTCCGAGCTGCTCACCTTCGGGTCGCGTCGAGCCTTCGTGACCACCCGCTACGACCGTCGGCATCTCGACGGCCGATGGCGGCGCATCCACCAGGAAGACCTCTGCCAGTCGCTCGCCGTGCCGCCGCAGAAGAAGTACCAGCGCTCCGACGGCGGCCCCGGTGTGGGTGCCATCGCCTCGCTCTTCAAGTCGCTGCCCGTGCCGGCCGACCGCACGTCCTGCGCGAGTTCGTTCTTCACCGCGTTGATGTTCAACACGGTGCTGGAGTGCACGGATGCGCACGCGAAGAACTACTCCGTCATCCTGCTCGGTGATCGGGTCATCCTGGCGCCGCTCTACGACCTTCTCACTTTCGCGCCCTACAAGTCGACGGCCACCACGTACTCGGCGATGCAGATCGGCGGCGAATACCGCTTCGACGCGATCGGCGAGCCGCAGGCGATCAAAGCGGCCGCTACCCTCGGAGTCAACAGCGAGACCGCGGTGGAGACGCTGGCGAGGTTCCGGCGCGACGCGGTCGGCGCCTTCGAGAGCGCGCGCGACCAGCTGGCTGGGCAGGATGCCGACACCCGCGAGATGGCGACCGAGGTGGTCGATGCCGTGGCGAAGCTGCCGTCCCTCGCGCGCTGACAGCGGCGCGCGCTGCTGACAGCGGCGCTCCCTGCTGACGGAGGTCAGTGGGTGGGGGGCGGCACGCAGGCCGAGCAGAAGCCGAAGATGTCGACCACGTGCTCCGGGCGGCTGAAGCCGTGCAGGGCCGCGGTCTTCTGAGCCCAGGCCTCCACCTCGTCGGCCTCGATCTCCACCGTGAGGCCGCAGCTGCGGCAGATGAGGTGGTGGTGGTGCACCATCGAGCAGGCGCGGTAGAGCGCCTCGCCTTCGGGCGACTGCAGCGAGTCGGCCTCACCCTCCTGCGCCAGATCGGCCAGCGCACGGTAGACGGTGGCGAGCCCGATCTGCGAACCGGTGCCCTTCAGCGACGAGTGCAGCCCTTGCGCGCTCACGAAGCCCATCTGGGTTCCGAGCGCACTGCGCACGGCCTCGCGCTGCCAGGTGTTCCTCTTCACGACTGCTCCACCTTTCTCATCGGCAACGCTAGTCCGGCATCCTGAATCCTTCCAGTGCCGGCGCCGCGCCGCCAGGCGATCACCCGGCACACCACGTAGATGGCGAAGGAGATGGTGGTGACGTAGGGACTGATCGGAACGGATGCGCCGAGCGCCAGCATGATGCCGCCCACCAACGAGGTCACGGCGAAGAGAGTGCTCAGCACCGGAACGAGCACGGGCGACGATGACACGCGCAGCGCGGCGGCGGCGGGCGTCACCAGGATGGAGAGCACCAGCAGCGACCCCACGATCTGCACCGAGACCGCCACCGCGAGCCCGAGCAGCAGCATGAAGAAGATCGACAGACCGCGCACCGGCACGCCGCGGGCCGACGCGACGTCGGCATCCACGCTCGCGAAGGTGAGCGGGCGCCAGACGAGCAGCAGGCCCACCACGACGACGATCGAGATGGCGATCAGAGAGTTGAGCCGCGGGTCGTCGACCGCCACGATCTGGCCGGTGAGCAGCCCGAACTTGTTCGCCGAACGACCCGGATACAGCGACAGGCACAGGATGCCGATCCCCAGTCCGAACGGCATCAGCACGGCGATGATGGAGTTGCGATCGCGTGCCCGCGTGCCGAGCAGCCCGATCAACAAGGCGGCGACGAGCGACCCGAAGATCGACCCTTGCACGACCCCCACGCCGAAGAGCAGGCCCGCCGCGGCGCCCGCGAACGAGAGCTCGCTGATGCCGTGCACCGCGAACGCCATGTCGCGCGACATCACGAACACCCCGATCAGCCCGCCGACGACCCCGAGCACCGCTCCCGCGATGATCGAGTTCTGCAACAGGGCCACCAGTTCGCCGTAGTTGGCGAAGTTGAAGATCTCGCCCCAGAAGTCGCCGCTCACGGCAGTCCCTCCAGTCGGTGCACCGGATGGTCGCCGTGCTCCGGATGCTCGGCCGAGACATCCGGAGCCCCCACCACGATCACCCGACCGTGCGTGCGGATGACGTCGACGTGGGAGCCGTAGAGCTCGCTGAGCACCTCCGAACGCAGCACCTCCGAGGGCGACCCGATGCGGAATCCGCCGCCCGCGAGATAGAGCACCCGGTCGACCATGTCGAGGATCGGATTGATGTCGTGCGTCACGAACAGCACGCCGAAGTCGCGCTCCCGCCGCTGCCGGTCGATCAACTCGCTCACCGCACGCTGATGCGTGAGGTCGAGCGAGAGCAGCGGCTCGTCGCAGAGCAGCAGCCGCGGGTCGCCCGCCAGCGCCTGGCCGATCCGCACCCGCTGCTGCTCACCGCCGGAGAGCGTCGAGACGCCCACGTTCGCGTACTCGGTGGCGCCGACGGCCGCGAGCAGCGCATCCACTTCGCGCCGCCGGGTCGCGGAGGGCAGCGGCACGCCCCAGCGGTGACCGGACAGGCCGAGGCCCACGAGGTCGCGGGCGCGCAGCGGCGTGCCATCGTCGGCGAGCTTCTGCTGGGGCACGTAGCCGATGCGCCGGTCGCCGCGCCGCCCCGGGGCCCCGAGAAAGGAGATGCTGCCCGAGGTGAGCTTCTGCTGGCCCAGGATGACCTTCAGCAGGCTCGACTTGCCCGATCCGTTCGATCCGAGCACGGCGATGAACTCGCCCGGCTGCACGTCGAGATCGAGCCCCGACCAGAGGGTGCGCGAGCCGAACGAGAGGCTCGCGTCGCGCAGCGTCAGCACCGGATCGGTCACCGTCACACCCTACTGCCCGGCCGCACGCCGCTGGCGGCACGATCCGGCAGCACGCGCCCCACTACTGGCCGAGCGCGGCCGAGACGGCGTCGAGGTTCGCCTTCATCCAGCCGAAGTAGTCGACCCCGTCGGGCAGCGTCTCGGTGACGCCCACCGCGGGGATGCCGTTCTTCTTCGCGGCCTCGATCACCGCATCCGTCTGCGGCCCGCCGGTCTGCTCGTTGTAGACCAACAGTTTCACGGCATGACTGTCGAAGAGCGCGAGCGCCTCCTGCAGCACCGTCGGCGGCACGTCGGTGTCTCCTTCGATCGCCTCGCTGAAGGCGTCGGGCGTGCGGTTGTCGAGCCCGGCTGCCTCGAGCAGATAGAGCGGCACGGGCTCCGTGATGGCGACACCCGAGCCGGAGTACGTCGCCTTGATGTCGGTCTCGGCCGCCTCGAGGGTGGCGAGCTGCGCTTTCACGCTCTCGCCGTTGGCCTGGAAGACGGATGCGTCACCGGCGTCGAGGGCGGACAGCTCCGTCACGAGCGAGTCGACCAGCTTCTGCATGGTGGGGAAGTCGTACCAGAGGTGCTCGTTGAACTCGCCCGAGGCCGGCTCCTGGTCGTAGCCGGAGATGTCGGCCACGTTCAGCACGGTCACCTCGGAGTTGTCGGCCGCCGAGAGCATGGTGTCGACGAAGTCGTCGTAACCGCCGCCGTTCTCGATCACGATCTGCGCCTTCGAGAGCGAGAGCTGGTTCTGGCCGTCGGCCTGGTATTCGTGCGGATCTTTGTCGGGGCTGTCGATGATCGACGTCACGCTCGCGAAATCGCCACCGACGGCCTCGGCGAGACTGCCGTAGACGTTGGTGGAGGCGACGATGCGGATGCCGTCGCTCGCGTCGGCGGTCTCGGCCGAGGTGCCGGAGGAGCAGCCGGCCAGTCCGAGAGCGAGCGCGGCCGCCGTGGCGGCCAATGCGGTGGAGAGGACGTGTCGTTTCACGTGGGGTGCCTGTCTAAGTCGGGAACGACTCCACGCTACCTAATTGATAATGATTTTCAAAATCACCCATTCATCCTCTTCACGACTCGCCAAAATCCGCCCCTTTCGCGCGCGAAAGAGGGCGGATTTTGGCGGGTCGCGAAGAGGGAGGAGGGAGGAGGGAGGAGGGTTAGAGGGCGGGGGCCTCGGCGAGCGCCTGCTCGGCGTGGTGGCAGGCCACCTCGCGGAGGTCGAGGGAGCGCAGGGGCGGCTGGGAGGTGCGGCACTCGTCGGTGGCCAGCCAGCAGCGGGGGTTGAACCGGCAGCCGGCCGGCGGGTTCACGGGGGAGGGCGGCTCGCCCCCCAGCACGCGGCGCCGCGAGAGCTTGCCGCGGTCGGCACGGCTGTGCGACGGCGTTGCCGAGAGCAGGGCCTGGGTGTACGGATGCGCGGGCGTGTCGTAGACCGTCTCCGTGTCGCCGAGCTCCGCCATGCGGCCGAGGTACATCACGCCCACCCGGTCGGCGATGTGCCGCACCACCGAGAGGTCGTGCGCGATGAACAGGATGGCGACGCCGAGCCGTCGTTGCAGGTCGGCGAGCAGGTTGATCACCTGGGCCTGCACCGAGACGTCGAGCGCCGAGACGGCCTCGTCGCACACCAGCACGTCGGGGTCGAGGGCGAGCGCGCGAGCGATGCCGATGCGCTGCCGCTGGCCGCCCGAGAACTGGTGCGGGTAGCGCGACATCATGTCGGGGGCGAGGCCCACGAGGCCGAGCAGTTCGGCCACCCGATCGCGCCGCACCGGGGCGGGCGCCGACCGCGTGGCCGCCATGGGTTCGGCGATGATGTCGCCCACGTTCATCCGTGGGTCGAGCGAGGTGTACGGGTCTTGGAAGATCATCTGCACGCCGCGGCGCAGCAGCTTGCGGTCGCTCGCGCGGCCCTTCGTGACATCCGTGCCGTGATAGAGCAGCGACCCTCCGTCGGGCTTCTCGAGGCCCACCAGCATGCGCGCGAGCGTCGACTTTCCGCAGCCGGATTCACCCACGATGCCGAGCGTCTCGCCGGCGTGCAGGGTGAGGCTCACACCGTCGACCGCGGAGACGTGGGTGGGGCGCAGGCGCGAGCCCCCCGTGAAGGTGCGGCGGAGGTCGGTGGCCTCGAGCACCACGCGGCGCTCGGACGCGTTCGTGAGAGCGAGTCCGCCGGATGCGCCCGCGACGACGTCAGCTGACGAGTTCATGCAGCAGTTCCTCCGATCGGTGGCACGCGGATGCGCGTCCCGCCGCCACGTCGACGAGCGGCGGCCGCTCGGTGCGGCAGATGTCGATGGCCATGTGGCAGCGCGGGTTGAACGAGCAGCCGGGCGGGGTCTGGGCAGGGCTCGGCGGGGAGCCCGGAATGGTGAGCAGGTCATGGCCGCGCGCCGCGGCATCCGGAACCGAACGCAGCAGGGCCTGGGTGTACGGATGGGCGGGCAGGTCGAGCACGGTGTCGGCGTCGCCGCGCTCCACGATGCGCCCGGCATACATCACGGCCAGGCGGTCGGCGACCTCCATCACCACGCCGAGGTCGTGGGTGATGAGCAGCACGCCCATGCCGAGCTGGTCGCGCAGCCGCCCGAGCAGGTCGAGGATCTGCGCCTGCACCGTCACGTCGAGCGCCGTGGTCGGTTCGTCGGCGATCAGCATCTCGGGCTCGAGCGCGATGGCCATGGCGATCAGGATGCGCTGGCGCATGCCGCCGGAGAACTGGTGCGGATAGTCGTCGACGCGGTTGTTCGGGGCCGGGATGCCGACGAGTCCGAGCAGTTCGATCGCCGCGGCACGCGCCTGCTTGCGGGTGGCCCCCCGGTGCACCTTGAACAGCTCGCCGATCTGGTTGCCGATGGTCATCACGGGGTTGAGCGCCGAGAGCGCATCCTGCAGCACCAGGCTCATCCGTTCGCCGCGCATCAACCGACGCTCCTCCTCGGAGAGGGCGAGGATGTCGGTGCCGGCCACGTCGAGCGAGGCGGCCGAGACCCGGGTGTACTCGTCGGTGAGGCCCATGACGGCGCGGGCGGTCACCGACTTGCCCGAGCCGGATTCGCCGAGCAGCGCCACGAATTCGCCCCGCGCCACGTCGAGGTCGACGTTGCGCACGGCACGGATCTCGCGCCCACCGCCGGTGAAGGTCACGTTGAGGTCGCGCACCCGCAGAGCGGGGGTGCCGGCCGTTGTCATCTCGTCTGCCACCACTCCATCATCACCCCTCGCCGTTACCGAATTGTTTCAAGCATGCTAAATCTATGCCGAAAAAGATCAAGAGAGTTGACAAACTTGCCGGAAATCGAAGAGGTTGTCTAAAGCAACGCCGGACTTTCCCAAGAAAAGGAGATCAGATGCTTGATCCCGCCGCGGCCTACAAGGGCTACACCGCCTACGACTACCTGGAAGCAGGAAAGGACTACAAGGAGTTCACCTACGCGAAGCAGATCGGCCGCGTCCCGGCCTACGAGGGTCTGGGCCTCAGCTCGGCGGAGGAGGAGCGCACCCGCAAGCTCCTGGCCGAGGAGACCGTCATCTCGCTGCACGACCACGTACAGGTCTTCCCGGAGGACATGGGGCAGCTGCGCGACCACATCCGCCAGGGCCGCGAACCAACGGGCTACGAGGGTCTGTCGCGCTCGGGCATCACCGCCGTTTTCGACAACGGAATGGACGGCACCTGCTGCATCTCGAGCGACGCCGGCTGGAAATACCAGGACGTGCTGTTCGACCTCGGCGTGCGGATGGCCGACCTCGCCCACCAGGACTTCGTGATCAAGGCCGAGTCGGTGAAGGACATCGAGCGCGCCCAGGCCGAGGGCAAGGTCGCCCATGTCTTCGCGCTCGAGGCGGCGACCATGATCGAGAACGAGGTCGACCGGCTCGACGTGCTCTACGGTTTCGGCGTGCGCCAGATGGGCATCGCCTACTCCGAGCAGAACACCCTGGGCTCGGGCCTCAAGGAGCGCGGCGACGGCGGACTCACCTACTTCGGCGAGCGCGCGGTGGAGCGGATGAACAAGCTCGGCATCGCCATCGACATCTCGCACTCGGGCGACCGCACCTGCGTCGACGTGATCAAGGCGTCGACGCAGCCGGTGTTCATCACGCACGCCGGGGCCCGCGGCCTCTGGCCGACGAACCGCATGAAGACGGATGAGACGATCATCGAGTGCGCGAAGCGCGGCGGCGTGATCGGCATCGAGGCGGCGCCGCACACCACGCTGTCGCCCCAGCACCCGTCGCACTCGCTCGAGTCGGTCATGGACCACTTCCAGTACTGCGTCGACCTGGTGGGTCTCGAGCACGTGAGCTTCGGACCTGACACGCTGTTCGGAGACCACGTGGGGTTGCACCACGCCTTCTCGTCGAACCTCTCGATCAGCCAGGCGCACGGACACGTCGAATACGAGGAAGTGGAATACGTCGACGGCATCGAGAATCCCGCCGAAGAGTTCTACAACATCATCGGCTGGCTCGTGAAGCACGACTACTCAGACGACGAAATCCGCGCCGTCGTCGGAGGCAACACCATGCGGGTCCTGAAGGAGGTTTGGGTTTAATGCGAAAACGAAGTCTGGTCATCGCGACGCTCGCAGCGAGCGTCGCCCTCACGCTGAGCGCCTGCGCGCCCTCAGCTCCCCCCGAGGCGTCGAGCAGCGCGGCAGCCGCGGGCAACGACACGCTCACCATCGCGACGACGACGGATGTGGTGAACTACAACCCGCTGATCGGCAACAGCCGCAGCGACTACTGGATCACCAACCTGATGTACCCGCACCTGATGTCGATCGACGACACCGGCAAGAAGACGCCCGAGCTCGCCACCGAGTGGGGCTACGTCGACGACACCACGGGCTACTACGTGATCCGCGACGACATGAAATGGAGCGACGGCGAGCCCGTCACCGCCGAAGACGTGGCCTGGACCATGAACGCCGTGAAGAAGGACGCCCCCTCGGGCACCTTCTACGGCCAGCTGGCGAACTTCGACTCGGCCACCGCCGTCTCCGACACCCGGGTCGAGGTCAAGCTCTCGAAGCCCGACTCGTCGATCATCGAGGAGATCGGATTCTGGGGCAACGTCGTGCCGAAGCACGTGTTCGAGAAGGCCGCGTCGGTGGCCGAGTTCCCGAACGACGGATCGGACGGCGGCTGGGTGGGCGCAGGCCCCTTCACCCTCACCAAGGTGCAGGTGGGTCAGAGCTACGAACTCGACCGCGTGGAGGACTACCCGCTGGTCGACGGCGGCACCCCCATCCCGGCCAAGGTCGTCTACCGCGTGTTCCCGGATGTGAACACCGAGATCCTCGCGCTGCAGAGCGGTGAGGTCGACGCGATCGCGAACGCCCTCCCGCCGGCCCAGGTCGACCAGCTGAAGAACTCTCCCGGCATCACCGTCGAAGAGGTCACGGGCCTGGGTTACGCGCACATGACCTACAACATGCAGAACCCCGATCTCGCGAAGCTCGAGGTGCGTCAGGCGCTCGCCCACGCGGTCGACTACGACGCGATCCGCACGGTCGTGCTGCAGGACCAGGCCGTGTCGACCGGATCGAGCCCGCTGATGCCCGTGCTGAGCGACTACTACGACGACTCGTTGACGGAGTACGAGTTCGACACCGACAAGGCGCGCGAGCTGATGGAGAAGGCCGGTTACACGGCCGATGCCAACGGCAACTTCCCGGTCTCGTTCCGGCTGATCTATTCGCTGCAGGACAGCGTGACCAGCCAGTGGGCGCAGCTCGTGAAGGACTCGGCGGCCGAGGCCGGAATCACCATCGAGCTCCAGGGAACCGAACGCAACACCTACCTGGCGCAGACAAACAAGGGTGATTTCGACATCTACGCCGGCAACTTCGCCATCATGGACGACCCGGTGACGAACTTCACCCTTGCCTACCTGCCGGGCGGCGCGATCAACTACACCTACGTCGACGACCCGCAGCTGAACGACCTGATCGCCCAAGGCGCTGTCACCAGCGACCAGGACGAGAAGATCGACATCATGCGCCAGGCGGCGAAGATCGTGCATGACAACGTCTACGACAACATCATGTACACGCAGAATCTGTTCTTCGCCCACAGCGACAAATGGGACGGATTCATCACCCAGCCGAGTGAGCTGCTGTCGATCGTGAACCCCGAGTCACTCGCCAGCGCCCACAAGGTGCAGTAACACCCGGCCGACAGGAAAGGGCAGCCCGCGTGCCTCGTTCTTCATTCATTCTCCGTCGCCTCGGCAGGGCGGTGTTCACGATCTGGTTCGCCGTGACCGTGACCTTCCTCCTACTGCGGCTGCTCCCCGGAGATCCGGCACTGGCGGTCGCCAGTCCGAACATGACGGACGACGCGCGGGCTGCCCTGCTCACCCAGTACGGGCTCGACAAGCCCCTGATCGTGCAGTACGGCCTCTACCTGATCCAGCTCGTTCAGGGCAATTTCGGGGTCTCGTTCACCCAGTCCATCCCGGTGATGGACGTGCTGCTGCAGCGATTGCCCTGGACACTACTGCTCACCGTCTCGGCCCTCGTGCTGACCACGGCCATCGGCATCCCGCTCGGCGTGCTCGCCGCTTCCAAGCGCGGCGGATTCCTCGACAAGCTGGTGCAGGTGATCGGCGTCACCGGGCAGTCGATCTTCGTGCCGTCGATCGGCGTGCTGCTGCTGTTCGTGTTCGGCCTCACCCTGCGCTGGCTGCCCATCGGCGGCGCCTACGACACCGACGCCTACGGGGCGGCCTGGTACGGCAGCGTCGCGTCGCACCTCATCCTGCCGGCCGTGTCACTCATGCTCATCCAGCTCGGCTCCTACGTGCTCACCATGCGGTCGACGCTGATCGACGCCCTGGGCGAGGACTATGTGACGCTCGCGAAGGCCAACGGCCTGCCCTATCGGCGCATCCTCTGGAAGCACGCCCTGCGCAACGCTCTGCTGCCCACGACGACCCTAATCGGCCTGCAGCTCGGCTTCCTGGTGGGCGGCGCCGTGCTCACCGAGACCGTGTTCGCCTACCCCGGCATCGGCCGGGGCATCTACGAGGCCGTGACCCAACTCGACTTCCCGGTGCTGCAGGGGGCGTTCTTACTCCTCGCCATCACCGTGGTGCTCGCCAACATGCTCACCGACATCGTCTACGGATTCCTCGACCCCCGGGTGAAGACATCATGACCTCTCTCGAATTCGATCCCGCCGCCACGGCCGGGATGTCGACACCCTCCGAGCCCGTCGCCACCGAGAGCGGACGGGCGGGCCTCGCCACCTGGCGGGTCTTCCGCAGGGAGCCGCTCGGCATCGCGTCGCTCGTCATCCTGGCGTTGCTCATCGTGGTCGCGATCGCCGCACCGCTGCTCGCGCCCTACCCGGCGAGCTACGGCTCCGACGTGCTGAAGCCGCCGAGCCTGCAGTACGTCTTCGGCACCGATTCGCTGGGGCGCGACGTGCTCGGCGAGGTGATCTGGGGAACGCAGCAGAGCCTGCTCGTCGCGATCGCGGCATCCGTCATCGCCATCGCGTTCGGCACGCTGGTCGCCGTGCTCGGCGCTTACTTCAAGAAGCTCGACGGGTTCATCAGCGTGATCGTCGACCTCACGCTCTCGCTGCCGGTGCTGCCGCTGATGATCCTGGTCGCCGCCCTCGTCGGGCCCAGCACCGCGACGATCATCGCGGTGGTCGCCGCGTTCTCCTGGCCCGAAGTCACGCGTCTGGTGCGGTCGCAAGCGCTCACCATCGTCAACCTGCCCTACGTCGACGCGGCCCGGCTGATGACGACATCTCCGCTCTGGATCATCTCGCGGCACATCGTGCCCGCCGTCACACCGGTGATCGTGGTCTCGGTGGTCGTCACCGCCTCGCGCGCCGTGCTCTCGGCCGCCGGGCTCGCCTTCCTCGGCCTCGGCGACCCGACCACGTGGTCGTGGGGTCGCATCCTCTACGAGGCTCAGCAGTCCGGCGCCATGTCGAGCGCCTGGTGGCTGACACTGTTCCCCTCCATCGCGATCCTCCTCCTCGTGCTCTCCGCGACGCTGCTGTCGATCGCCTACAACGACGCGCGCAATCCGCGCAACCGAGCCCGGTAGGAGCATCCATGACCCTGACCGACACCCCTCAGCGCTTCTCCCAGCGCCTCGCGCCCGAGTTCTTCGATCGCGTGCAGCAGCGCCTGCTGCCGGCGTTGGAGGAGAACGGATTCGACGCGCTGCTCACCGACGACCCCGAAGACGTGGCTTACCTCACCGGGTTCTTCCACCACCCGTGCGAGCGGCCGGTGGCCGTGTGGCTCGAACGCTCCGGGCGCGTCGTGCTGATGACACCGGAGCTCGAGCGCGAGAACGCCCTCCGGCAGAACGCGCGGGCCGAGGTCGTGTCGTATGCGGAGTTCCCCGGCATCGAGGCGCCGTTCGCCTCGCTGGCCCGAGCCGTCGACCGCGTCGGCGGGGGCTCCCGGATGCGCGTGGGGTTCACCACCCACATGACCAACGAGCGGCTCACGGCGGCCTCGTCCCAGCTCCCGGGCGCGACCTACCTCCCCACCGCGATCGTGACCGAGGCCCGCTACCTCAAGTTCGACGAGGAGATCGCCTTGCACCGTGAGGCGGCGCGGGTCACCGATGTGATGCTCGAGGCCGGAGTGGCCCTGGTGCGCGAGGCCGTGGCATCCGGTGGGCGGCTGCCGAGCGAGGCGGAGCTCAACTCGCACGTCACGGGCACCGGGGTGCGCACCATGTACGCCGAGCACGACGACGTCGTGGTGGTGTCGCCGCTGGCGGGCGCCCTCGTCTACGCCGGCGCCAACTCCGCCTTCCCGCACGGGCTGCCCTCGGGCTACCGGCTGCGCGACGGCGACACCTTCATGCTCTCGCTCGGTTGCGCCGTGGGCGGGCGCTTCGTGGAGGGCGAGCGCACCTTCGTGCTCGGCACGCCCACGGCCGAGCAACGGCTGTACCACGACACCATCCGGCGGGCGCAGGAGATCGGTGGGGCGGCCATCCATCCGGGTGCCGAGTGCCGCCAGGCCAACGCCACCTGCCTGTCGGTCATCGAAAAAGCCGGGCTCGGGCACTACATCCGGCATCGCCAGGGCCACGGGATCGGGCTCGGCATGCACGAGCCGCCCTGGCTCGAGGCCGGCGACGCGACCCTGCTCACGCCCGGGATGGTCGTGTCGAACGAGCCGGGCATCTACATCCCCGGGCACGCCGGCTATCGCATCAGCGACAGCATGCTCGTGACCGAGACCGGATCGGAGCCGCTCACCGCGTTCCCGCGCGGGCTCGACGACTGCACCATCGCACTGTAGAACCACGGAACCACGCAACGACAGGAGTCACCCATGACCGAGGTATCGCCCGAATTCGCGGCAGCCACCACCACCGCGCAGCGGGTCGTCATCAACGGCAACGAACTCGCCGTCGAGGTGCTCGGCCCCGAGGGTGCGCCCGTGATCATCACCCACCACGGCGCTCCCGGCCTCGGCAGTCGCGCCGAGCCGCGCGCCAGCTTCGGGCGGCTCGCCGACGAGTACCGCGTGATGGTGTTCGACGCCCGGGGTTCGGGCGAGAGCGAGGGCTCGGGCGAGTTCAGCCACGAGCAGTGGGCGGCCGACATCGACGGCCTTCGCGAGTGGATCGGCGCCGAGACCATCGTGATGGCCGGCGGCTCCTACGGCGGCTTCATGTCGATGGAGTACGCCATCCGCTACCCCGAGCGGGTGACCGCGATGGTGCTGCGCGACACCTCGCCCGACAACGGCAACGCCCACCTCGCGCGCGAGAACGCCCTGGCCTCCGACCGCGTCACGATCGACATGGAGAAGTTCGACCGCATCGACGAGGGGCGGGTCGCCGACAACGACGACCTGCGCGACTGCTGGCGCGAGATCCTGCCGCTCTACGACTTCCACTACGACCCGGCGTCGGTCGAGAAGAAGGTCGCCGCCACCCCGTACCGCTACGAGGCGCACAACTACGCGTTCTCGAAGAACCTGCCGAACTACGACCTCAAGCCGCAGCTGCCCGGAGTCACCGCACCGACTCTCATCACCGTGGGGCGCACGGATTGGATCACGCCGGTATCGTGTAGCGAAACCATCGCGAGCCTCGTTCCCGACTCGGAGCTCGTGGTGTTCGAGAAATCAGGGCATTCTCCGCAGATCGAAGAGGTCGAGCTATGGACAGCAACAGTTCGGGACTTCTTGCACCGCGTGGCCCCCACGGGCAAGGACAGCACGACGGAGCTCTGACGGTGCGGGCTCTCGACACGCTCGACGACCTCGATCGCCGCATCGTGGTCGCCATGCAGCACGACGGGCGGGCGAGCTGGCGGGCCATCGCCGAGATGGTCGGCTCGTCGACCGCCACGGTGGCGCGGCGCGGCCAGTCCTTGATCGCCTCCGGGGTCATCAAGGTCGCGATCAATCCCGCGCTCGGGGCGACCGGCCAGATCGACTCCTTCTTCATCCGCATCAACTGCGCACCCGGCACCCAGCTCATGGTGGCCGAGCAGCTCGTGGCCCATGAAGACGTGCGCTTCATCACCGTGGTCACCGGGCAGTATGACATCATCGCCGAGCTCGTGGTGAAGGGCGGCGCGACCCACTACCCGCAGCTGCTCGAGGAGCTGCAGTCGATCCAGGGGGTCGAGCGCTGGCGCAGCGACCTCGTGATGCACATCTACAAGGTCTCGTTCGACTGGGGTCGTCAGCTCTTCGCCGACACCCTGGCGCTCCCGGATGCCGGCAACGGCTTCGAGCGCTACGCCGAGCCCGAGAGCTGCAACCCCACGCATTTCGACGCCTCCGACTGGAAGATCATCGACGCGTTGCGCGACGACGGGCGCGAGACCTTCCAGGCCATCGCCGACCGGGTCGGCATGAACGAGTCGAGCGTGCGGCGCCGCTTCGAGCGACTGCGCTCGTCGAAGTGCATCGACATCCTCACCCTGGTGCCCGCTCCGGCGCTCGGGATGGGGGCGGAGACGCTGCTCACGGTGAAGGTGACCCCCTCGCGGATGGACGCCGTCGCGCTCGAGCTCGCGAAGCATCCGGCCATCCGCTATCTCGCGGCCACGCTCGACGAGAACTCGCTGTTCTGCGAGGTGATCCTGCCATCGACCGACGATCTCTACGGCTTCATCACCTCGACGCTCTCGCAGCTGGACGGCGTGGAGGGGTGGACGGCGTCGATGGAGCTGCTCTTCCTGAAGCGCGGCTTCATCGAGACGCCCTGGTGGCGCAGCCAGGTGGCCCAGACGGAGAAGAAGCCCGCCGCCTAGTTGCTCAGTCGAGGAGCAGGGCCGGCTCCTCGAGGATCGACGCCACGTCGGCCACGAAGCGGCTCGCCACGTCGCCGTCGACCACCCGGTGATCGAAGCTCGCGCCCACGGTGGTGACGAAGCGCGGCCGCACCTCGCCGTCGACCACCCAGGGCTTCTGCTTGATGGTGCCGAGGGCGATGATGCCCACCTCGCCGGGGTTGAGGATCGGGGTTCCCGTGTCCATGCCGAACACGCCGATGTTCGTGATCGTGATCGTGCCGTCGGCCATCTCGGCCGGCGAGGTGCGGCCCTCGCGCGCCGTGATCGTGAGCTGCTCGAGCGACTCCGCGAGCGTGCGCATCGACATGTCCTGAGCATCCTTGATGTTCGGCACGATGAGCCCGCGCGGGGTCGCCGCCGCGATGCCGAGGTTCACGTAGTTGCGCACCACGATCTCCTTCTCGGTGAACGCCGAGTTGACCATGGGGTTGCGCTGCACGGCCCAGATCACGGCCTTGGCCATGATGAGCAGCGGCGAGACCTTCACGCCCGCGAAGTCGGCCGAGGTCTTCAGCCGCTTCACGTATTCCATGGTGCGGCTCGCATCCACGTCGACGAAGAGCGACACGTGCGGCGCGGTGAACGCACTGGCCACCATCGCCTTCGCGATCTGCTTGCGCATGCCCTTCACCGGGATGCGCTCCTCCCGCACCGGGGCCCATTGCGGCGTCTCGATGTTGTGGAAGACCTTCGCCTGGTCGGCGTGCCGGATGACGTCGTCGCGGGTGATGTCGCCGATCAGCCCCGTCGGCGTCACCTCGTTGAGATCGACGCCCAGGTCTTTCGCGAGCTTGCGGATCGGGGGCTTGGCGATCACCGGCACACCGGGGATGGGCTGGTGGATGCGCGCCAGCCTCTGGGCGGGAGCCTTCGCATCCGGAGCCTCGCCGATGGCGGGGATGACGGCGGCCGCGCGGGAGCGAGCGGTGCGACGACTGGCGACGTGGCCCTTGATCCCGTACCCGACGAGCACGGCGCCCGACTTCTCCGCCTCGGGCGCGGGCGCCGGAGCGGCCTCCGCCGTGGGCTCGGGCAGGCTGATCACGCCGAGGATCTCGGTCGCCGCCACGGCCGGAGGCGCCTCTTCCCCATCGGTGGCGTCGACCGTGATGATCGCGGTGCCCACGTCGACGGTGGTGCCCTCGGCCACCAGCAGACCCTCGACAACGCCGGCGAAAGGCGACGGCAGCTCCACGAGCGATTTGGCCGTCTCGATCTCCACGATCACCTGGTTGATCTCGATGGAGTCGCCGGGCGCGACCTTCCACGAGACGATCTCGGCCTCGGTGAGGCCTTCGCCCACATCGGGCAGATGGAACTGCGACGTCGTCATTGTCTGAATCCTCAGTAGGCCATGGCCCGGTCGATGGCCTCCATGACGCGGTCGGCGTCGGGGAGGAACAGGGTCTCGAGCTTTGCGGGCGGGAACGGGGTGTCGAACCCCGAGACCCGCAGCACGGGCGCCTGCAGTGAATAGTAGGCGCGCTCCGCCACGGTGGCGGCGATCTCGGAGCCGACGCTCGCGAATCCCGACGCCTCCTGCGCCACCACCAGGCGGCCGGTCTTGGCGACCGAATCGAGGATGGGCCCGTAGTCGACCGGGCTGAGCGAGCGCAGGTCGATCACCTCGGCGCTCACCCCCTCGTCCTGCGCGATCTCGGCGGCCTGCATGAGCACGCTCACCATCGCGCCATGGGCGAGCAGTGTGACATCCGTTCCCGTGCGCACCACACGACTGGCGTGCAGCGGTGCGGCGGTGCCGGCGAAGTCGACCGGGCCCTTCGGCCAGTAGCGGCTCTTCGGTTCGAAGAACATCACCGGGTCGTTGGAGGCGATGGCCTCCTGGATCATCCAATAGGCGTCGTTCGGCGTCGACGGGCTCACCACGCGGAGTCCGGGCGTGTGGGCGAAATAGGCCTCGGGGCTCTCCTGGTGGTGCTCCACGGCGCCGATGTGGCCGCCGTAGGGCACCCGGATGACCACGGGCATCGAGAAGGCGCCCTGGCCGCGGTTGGTGAGCTTCGCGAGCTGCGAGGTGATCTGGTCGAAGCCGGGGTAGATGAATCCGTCGAACTGGATCTCGCAGACCGGCCGGTAGCCGCGCAGCGCCAGGCCGATCGCGGTGCCGATGATGCCCGACTCGGCCAACGGGGTGTCGATCACCCGGTCGCCGAACTCGGCGTGCAGGCCCTCGGTGATGCGGAAGACTCCGCCGAGCGTGGCGATGTCCTCGCCCATGAGCAGCACCTTCGGGTCGTCGGCGAGCGCCTGACGCAGACCGGCGTTCAGGGCGCGCGCCATCGGCAACTCCTCGACCCGGGCGGCGGGACGGGTGGTGCCGGAGGCGGTGGTGTCGATCGTGCTCATGCCTGACCCTCCTCGAACGAGGCTTCGTAGCGTTCGAGCCACAGTTTCTGCTCGGCCATCACCGGGTGCGGTTCGGAGTACACGTGGTCGAACATGGTGGACATCGGCGGCGGTGTCAACGTGAGGGTGCGGTGCCGGATGTCGGCGGCGAAGTCCTCGGCCTCGGTGCGCACCTCGGCGAAGAACGCATCCGACTGGCCGAGCGAGCGCAGGTACTTCTCGAAGCGGACGATCGGATCGCGTGACACCCAGTACTCGTACTCGGCCTCGTCTCGGTACTTCGTGGGGTCGTCGGAGGAGGTGTGCGCCCCGATGCGGTAGGTCAGCGCCTCGATGAACTGCGGACCGCGGCCGGCGCGCGCGTCGTCGAGGTGCTTGGCCGTCACCGCGAAGCTCGCGAGCACGTCGTTCCCGTCGATCTGCACGCTCGGGATGCCGAAGCCGCGCGAGCGCAGGTAGAGCGGGGTGCGCGACTGCACCCGCACCGGCACCGAGATGGCCCACTGGTTGTTCTGCAGGAAGAAGACGTTCGGCGTCTGGCTCGAACTGGAGAACACGAACGCCTCGCTCACGTCGCCCTGCGAAGTGGCGCCGTCTCCGAAGTAGCAGAGCACCGCGGCATCCACCTCGGCGTCGCCGGTGCCGACCACACCGTCGCGCTGCATGCCCATGGCGTAGCCGGTGGCGTGCAGGGAGTGCGAGCCGATCACCAGGCAGTAACCGTGGAAGTTGCCGTTCGTGGGGTCGGTCGGGTCCCAGCCTCCGTGCGTGTTGCCGCGCAGGAGCTCGACGATCGAGAGCATGTCGATGCCGCGCACGTGGCCCACGGCGTGCTCGCGGTAGGAGGGGAAGATGTGGTCCTGCGGCTTGGCGGCGAAGGCGGAACCCACCTGGGCCGCCTCCTGGCCGTGGCTCGGCACCCAGAGCGCCATCTGACCCTGGCGTTGCAGGTTGGTGCCCTCCTGGTCGAAACGCCGCACCACCACCATGTGCCGGTAGAACCGGGCGAGGTCGGCCTCGCTCAGGCGGTCGAGGTACGGGGTGTACTCCTCGGCCGAACCGGTGGGAGCCAACTCACCGTCGGCGGTCAGGAACCGGACGGTGTCGGTCCCGGTCTCGCGGTCGATGTCCGTCATCCGATGAGTCTCGCAATCTCTTCCGCGGCGGCGAGCACGTTCTCGACCGATTCCTCTTCGCCGATGGTCAGCCGCACGCCGTCGGGGAGATAGGCGCGCGCGATGATGTCGTGGGCACGGAAGACCTCGAGGGCCTCCGCCGTGCGTTCGCCGGTGGGGAACCAGACGAAGTTGCCGTGCGGGCGGGGAACGTCCCAGCCCTGCTCGAGGAGCGCCTGCCACACCACTTCACGCCGTGCAGCGATGTTGGCCACGCGTTCCTGCAGCTCCGCACTGCGGTCGAGCGAGGCGATGGCCGCGACCTGGGCGTGGTCGGTGAGGCTGAGCGGCATGATCGTGGTGCGGGCGGCGCCGAGGATCGGGGCCGGACCGATGCCGTAGCCGATCCGCAGGCCCGCCAGCCCGTAGGCCTTCGAGAAGGTGCGCAGGATGACGAGGTTCGGGTAGCGCCGCACCAGCTCGCGGCCGTTCACCGCATCCGGGTCGGTGATGAACTCGGCGTAGGCCTCGTCGAGGATCACCAGCAGATCATCCGGAACCGCGCCCATGAAGGTCTCGAACTCGGCCTTCGTCACGATGGTGGAGGTCGGGTTGTTGGGCGAGTTCACGATCACGAGCCGCGTGCGGTCGGTGACCGCCGCCGCCATCGCCACGAGGTCGTGGCGATGGTCGGGAGTGTTCGGCACCGGAACCGCCGTGGCACCCGGGAGCACCGTCATCCACGGGTACACCTCGAAGGAGCGCCAGGAGTAGACGACCTCGTCGCCGTGACCGGCTGCGGCGAGCGCGAACTGCACCAGCAGCGCCACGGAGCCTGCGGCCACGATCACCTCGTCGGTCTCGACGCCCCACTCCTTCGCCAACCGCGCCGTGATCTCCGGCGCTGCGGCATTCGGGTAGCGGTGCAGCTGCCGGGTGGCGGCGTCGACGGCCTCGAGCACGCCGGGCAGGGGATCGAAGGGGTTCTCGTTCGAGGAGAGCTTGAACCCGGTCGGCGCGGCCGATCCCTGCTTGTAAGCGGGGAGCGCGAGGATCTCGGGGCGCATCTTCACGGGGAAGTGCGACGGGGTACCGGGGTCGGAACTCATCCGTTCATCTTAGTTCGCGCTGTGAAAGCGCCTCTGGAATATATTCGGCGCCCGTTCAGGGTCGTTCAGGCCCGCCACTCGTGCTCGAGCATCGCGAACACGAGGGTGTCGGTCCATTCGTCCTTGAACCACTCGTCTTGCAGGAACAAGGCCTCCTGACGCATCCCCAGACGCCGCAGCAGGCGAGCGGATGCCTCGTTGCGGGCGTCGAGGCGGGCGATCACCCGGTGCAGGCCGAAGTCGTCGAAGGCAAGGCCGAGCACGGCCCGTGCGGCTTCCGTCGCATAGCCCCGGCCGGCCACGTCGGCGGCCATCGCGTAGCCCAGCTCGCCTCGCGCATCCGTCTCGCTGTCGTACTTCAAGAGCACCTCGCCGATCACGCGTCCGGTCTCACGCACCTCCATGGCCAGCACCAGCCACTGGCCGGGCTCGAACACCACGCCCTGGTGGGTGCGCGACTCGAGCGCCGCCCGCGTCTCATCGAGCGTGCGCACGGGCCAGGGGATGTACCGCACCACCGCAGGGTCGGAGTGGTAGAGGTGGAGATCGTCGAGATCGGCCATCCGATGCGGCCGCAGATGCAGGCGTGGGGTTTCGACGGGGTACTCGGGTGCCCAAGGGATGCGGACCATGCTCCGACTCTGCACCCGGAGGGGGCGTTTCGCGAAACGCCGGTGTCTGGGATAGTTGGGGGCATGCGCAGATTCCTCGTCTCCCTCGTCGCGAACGCCATCGCCCTCTGGCTCACCACGCTGATCGTCGGGGGAGTGAAGGTCGACGCCTTCGGCACCGACGACGGGGTGCTCTCCACCGTTCTCACCTACCTGTTCGTCACCCTCATCTTCGGTATCGTCAACGGCATCGTCGGCACCCTGATCCGAGTTGTCGCGTTCCCGCTCTACATCCTCACGCTCGGCCTCATCTCGCTCGTCGTGAACGCCCTGCTGCTGCTCCTGGCGAGCTGGATCTCGTCGCTGTTCGGATTCGGCCTCATCGTCGAGAACTTCTGGTGGGCGGTTCTGGGCGCCCTCGTGCTCGCCATCCTCGCCGCCATCATCGGCGCCATCCTGCGGCCGCTCGCCGGCAAGCGTTCGTAGCCCGCATCCGCGCCGAGGGCGCGGATGCGAGAATGGAGACCATGTCCCACGACCCCGACGAGACGCAGAACGAGGCGTTCCGCATCTCGATGGTCTGCACGGGCAACATCTGCCGTTCTCCGATGGCGGAGATCGTGCTGCGCGATCTGGTGGAGAAGGCCGGGCTCGGCGATCGCGTCATCGTGAGCTCGGCGGGCACGGGGGAGTGGCACGTCGGTGAGCACGCCGATCCGCGCACCATCGCGGCGCTCGAGTCGCACGGTTTCGACGGCAGCACCCACCGCGCGCGGCAGTTCGACCCGAGCTGGTTCGATTCGCTCGACCTCGTGGTCGCACTCGACCGCAGCCACGAGCGCGTGCTGCGCTCCTGGGCACACACCGACGAAGACCGCTCGAAGGTGCGGCTGCTGCTCGGCTTCGATCCCGAATACGCGGGCCGATCGGATGTGCCCGACCCTTACTACTCCGACGCGGCGATGTTCGAATCCGTGCTGGCCATGATCGAGCACTCCTGCCGCGCGCTGCTCCGCCAGCTCGAACCGGCGTTCCGCCGGTCACGCCTCGCCCTCTGACCGTCCCGTTCCGCGGCATCCGGCCGCCCCACCGACCGACCCCCTCACCACCTGGAAGGGCTCCATGCCTCCTCTGCCCCCTCAGCCCATCAGCCCGCTCGACGGCCGCTACCGCCCCGCGGTCACCGAACTCGGCGAGTTCCTCTCCGAAGCCGGCCTCAACCGGGCCCGGGTGCACGTGGAGATCGACTGGCTGCTCTACCTCACCGACCACTCGATGTTCGGTTCCTCACCGCTCGACCCCGAGCTCTCGCGCCGGCTCCGCGCGGTCATCCAGGACTTCGGTCAGGCCGACATCGACCAGATCGCCGAGCTCGAGGCCACCACGCGCCACGACGTCAAGGCCGTGGAGTACTTCGTGCGCCGCAAGCTCGCCGATCTCGGGCTCAACGAGATCGCCGAGCTCACCCATTTCGGCGCCACGAGCGAAGACATCAACAACCTCTCCTACGCGCTGACGATCCGCGAAGCCGTCACCGAGGTGTGGCTTCCCGCCTTCGATGCGGTGATCGCCGAACTGCGCGCCCTGGCCATCGCCCACCGCGACGACGCGATGCTCGCCCACACCCATGGTCAGCCCGCAACACCCACCACGATGGGTAAGGAGTTCGCCGTCACCGTGCACCGGCTGCAGCGCGTGCGGGCGCAGATCGAGGGCACCGAATACCTCGGCAAGTTCTCCGGCGCCACCGGCACCTTCGCCGCCGACCTGGTGGCCGACCCGTCCGCCGATTGGCAGGCCATCTCACGCGGCTTCGTGACCTCGCTCGGCCTGGAGTGGAACCCGCTCACCACGCAGATCGAGTCGCACGACTGGCAGGCCGAGCTCTACAACCGCATCAGCCACGCGAACCGCATCCTGCACAACCTCTGCACGGATGTCTGGACTTACATCTCGATGGGGTACTTCACGCAGATCCCCGTCGCCGGGGCCACCGGGTCGTCGACGATGCCGCACAAGATCAACCCGATCCGCTTCGAGAACGCCGAGGCCAACCTCGAGCTGTCGTCGGCGCTGCTCGACTCGCTCGCCGCGACCCTCGTGACCTCCCGGCTGCAGCGCGACCTCACCGACTCCACCACGCAGCGCAACATCGGGGTGGCGCTCGGGCACTCGCTGCTCGCGCTCGACAACATCCGCGGCGGCCTGGGGCAGATCTCGTTGAACACCGCCGCCCTCGCCGCCGATCTCGACGCGAATTGGGAGGTGCTCGGCGAGGCCATCCAGACGGTGGTGCGGGCGGAGGTCACCGCGGGGCGCTCGTCGATCGCCGATCCGTATGCCCTGCTCAAGGAACTGACCCGGGGCCACCGGATCGGCCAGGCCGAACTGGTGGAGTTCGTGCAGGGCCTCGACATCGGCGACGAGGCCAAGGCGCGCCTGGTGGCGCTCACGCCCGCCGGCTACACGGGACTGGCGTCGCAGCTGGTCGACCGGATCGCACCTGACGCGGAGTGACGCGCAGAACTCAGTGAGCTGAGGGCTTCGGTTCTTCGTCGTCGTCGATCTCGTGCTGCTCGGCGTCGTTCGGCTTGATCGAGAGCGAGAACATCGCCAGGATCACGAGCGACACGATGAAGGCGACGCCGAAGAAGATCAAGGAGAGGATGATCTCCCGCGTCGACAGCAACACCACCAGCCCGACGAACAGCGACATGACGGCGGACAGGACGAGCAGTTCGACCGGCTTCAGCCGATCGCGCCTCGAGGGTTGGTTCACGATCTCTTTCCAGTGGATGCGGACCCGGTAGCGGGTGACGGCTGGGTTCCCCAGCGCAGGGAGAGCCCGGCGATCACGAGGAACAGCCCGACGATGGCGGCGTAGGCGCCGAACATCCCGACGGCGAACACCGGGTCGGTGGGGAAGAAGATCAGCACCAGAGCGAACACCACGGTGAGTGCGCCGACGATGGCCCAGTCGCGGCTCGCCGGGTTCTTCGTCTGGCGCAGGCCCGAGTAGAGCTCGAGGAAGCCGCAGATGGCCGAGTTCATGGTGGCGCAGAACAGGAAGAAGCCGAGGCCGCCCGCATTGAAGCCGAGCGCGAGCGCTCCGAAGAGCACGTTCGAGATGCCCTGGATGAGGAAGATGACGCGGGTCGACTTCTCGGGCACGGTGCGCCACGACAGGGTGCCCACGATGACGCCGGAGACGATGGCGAAGACCCCGTAGGCCAGCAGGCCCGCCTGCGCCGAGTGGTTCGGCGAGAACGTGATCACCAGTGCCGTGATGATGAAGGGCACGGCACGGGCCACGGGCACACCCCAATAGGGCGACCGCACGGTCGTGCGGGGAGAGTCGGTCACTCCGGGGGCCTCGATTCAGGTCGTGCTCGTCTCCTTAGTTTATTGCGCTCCGCCTGAGTGCCTCGCGAGTGCCGGGTGCGACGGCCACCAGAAGCGGTCGCCGGTGAGGAAGACGAGGGCCGGCACGAGCACCGTGCGCACCACGAGGGTGTCGAGCAGCACGCCGATGCAGACGATCACGCCGATCTGGGTGAGGGCCACCACGGGCAGCACTCCCAGCACCGCGAACACCGCGGCGAGCAGGATGCCGGCACTCGTGATCACCCCGCCGGTGGAGCTCAGCGCCCTGACCATGCCCTCGCGGGTGCCGTGCCGCACGGTCTCCTCGCGGGCGCGGGTGGTGAGGAAGATGTTGTAGTCGACCCCGAGCGCCACCAGGAAGAGGAAGGCGAACAGGATGACGTTGGAGTCGAAGGCGGGAAAGCCCAGAACGTTCTGGAACAGCACGTTCGACGCGCCGAGGCTCGCGAAGAAGGTGGCGAGCACGCTCGCGATGAGGAGCACGGGCGCCACCAGCGAGCGCAGCAACAGCGCCAGGATGGTGAAGACGATGGCGAGGATCAGCGGGATGATGAGCGCCTGATCGGCCGCCGAGGCGGTGTTCGTGTCGAGGGCGGTGGCGTCGCTGCCGCCCACCAACGTCTCGCTCATGTCTCCTCCGGCGCTCGCATACGCATCCCGGAGCGCCTCGATCGTGGCGAAGGCGGAGTCGCTCTCGGGTTCGCTCGCGAGCGACACATCGAGGCGGGTGAGTCCGCCGGAGCTCTCGCCCGGCCGCACGGACTCCACACCGTCGATCCCACCGGCGATCGTCGTGGCCTGCTCCACCGCGCCGTCGGGCGTGAGCACAATGGTCTGGCCGGTGAGTCCGGCCGAGAAGGAGGCGTCGATCACCTCCTGAGCGGCCACCGACTCGGGGTCACCGAGCAGCTGATCGGTCTGTGAGAGCCCCACGCGGTAGCCCGAGAGTCCGAGAGCCAGGACGCCGATGCCGAGAGTGGCGACGATCGCGACGGCCGCCGGGCGGCGCGCCACCCCGCGGCCGAGGCGCATCCAGACACCCTGCTTCGCAGCGGCGTGGTGGCGCTCGTCGGTCGCTGCGACCGCTCGCGGCACGAACGGCCAGAACAGCCCGCGGCCGCACACCACGAGCGCGGCCGGCAGCACGAGCAGAGCGAAGAGCACGGCGATCACCACCCCGATCGCGCAGGCGAAGCCGAGCGCGCGGTTGCCGGCGAGCTGGGCGAAGAGCAGGGTGAGCAGGCTCAGCGCCACCGTGCCGCCGCTCGCGGCGATCGCGGGACCGGCGCTCGTGACGGCCGTGAGCATGGCCTTGTGGCGGTTCTCCTCGTGGGTGAGTTCCTCGCGGTAGCGAGCCACGAGCAGCAGGGCGTAGTTGGTGCCGGCGCCGAACACGAGCACGCTCAGGATGCCGCCGATCGAGGCGTCGATGGTGATGCCGAGCGGTTCGGCGAGCGCCGTCACCACGATGCGGGCGAGGCCGTCGGCGATGCCCACGACGGCGAGCGGAACGATCCAGAGCACCGGGCTACGGTAGGTGATGATCAGGAGGACCGCGACCACGATCACGGTCACGAGGAGCAAGCGGAAGTCGGCGCCGGCGAAGGCGTTGGAGATGTCGGCCTGGAAGCCGATGGGTCCGGTCAGCAGGGCGGTGAGTCCGTCGGGCAGATCGGTGCTCGCCGTCGCGCGCAGCTCCGTGGCGGTCGCGCTGATGTCGTCCTCGGCAGCGGTGGCGTCGAGTGGCACGGCCACCAGAGCCGCGGTGCCGTCGTCGCTGAACTGCGGAACGACGGCCTGCGGCGCGATCGACTGCTCGGCGAGGGCGGCGGCGTTCGCCGTGATGGCGGCCTTGTCGGCCTCGGTGAGCGCGCCACCGTCGCGGCTCCACACCAGGATGCCCGCCGTGGCGTCGGCACTCGGGAACTCGGCGAGCAGGGCGGTCACGTGGGCCGCGTCGCTGGAGTCGGGAAGGCCGCTCGGCGGGTAGCTGTCGGAAGCGCTCTTCGGCAGCAACGCGAACAACGCTGCGATGGCGACGACGGCCAGTCCCAGCGTGATCCAGGCGGTTCCGCGGGCGGTCAATCCGCTCACGAATCGGGCGATCGCGCGCATCCGGAGCCCTTCCTTCCACGTTGCTAAGCAACTTAGCTACCTAGGGTATTAGCATGTCAGTCATGACGGATGCGCGCAACCTCGGCGAGGTCTGGTCGCGCGACGAGCTGCCCACCACCGGCATTCCGGAACCGAACGAGATCAGCAGCTCGCTGCGCGAGATCAACTCGGTCTCGCGCGCCTTCGAACGGCGGCTCGGAGCGGTGCTCGCGGTGAACCCCACCGATCTCTCGGCGATGGAGCACCTCATCCAAGACGGCCCGCTGACGCCGAGCGACCTGGCGGCCCGCTTGGGCGTGACGACGGCGGCGTCGACCCTCGTGGTCGACCGGTTGGCGGCGCTCGGTCACGTCGAACGGCATCGGCACGAGCACGACCGGCGCAAGATCGTGGTGGTGCCGACCCGGGCATCCGTGAACCGCGCGATCGACGAGCTCATGCCGGTGATCATGGGCGTCTCCCGGCTCGTCGAGGAGCTGCCCGAGTCGGAGCGCGAGGTGATCGCCTCGTTCCTCACCCGCGTCATCGACGTCTACCGCACAGCGGTCGACGCCCCCCTCGAAGGGCCCTGACCACCCGCAACCGCCCGACTTCTTGCCCCCAAACGCCCTAATTCCACTGTTTTGGGGCGCCTGGCGGCAAGAAGTCGACGAGGGCTAGGCCGGGGGCATGTCCGCGAAGCGGGAGAAGTGGCCGTGGAAGCCCACCGTGATGGTGGCAGTGGGGCCGTTGCGGTGCTTGGCCACGATGAAGTCGGCCTCGCCGGCGCGGGGGTTGTCTTTCTCGTACGCACCTTCGCGGTGCAGCAGGATGACCATGTCGGCATCCTGCTCGAGTGAACCCGACTCACGCAGATCGCTGATGGCGGGCTTCTTGTCGGAGCGCTGCTCCGGACCACGGTTGAGCTGCGAGAGCGCGATGACGGGCACCTGCAGCTCCTTCGCCATGAGCTTCAGCGCGCGGGAGAACTCCGAGACCTCCTGCTGGCGGCTCTCGACCTTCTTGCCGGAGGTCATCAGCTGCAGGTAGTCGATGACGACGAGCTTGAGGCCCACCTTCTGCTTCAGCCGCCGGCACTTCGCGCGGATCTCGACGAGGGTCATGTTCGGGCTGTCGTCGATGTAGAAGGGGGCGTCGTTGATGCGCCCACGGGTCGAGGCCAGCGTCGTCCAGTCACGGCCCTCGATGCGGCCCTTGCGCATGCTCTGCAGGGGCACGGATGCCTCGGCCGAGAGCAGGCGCATCGCGATCTCCGAGCGCCCCATCTCGAGCGAGAAGAAGATCGACGGCATGTCGTTCTTGATCGAGGCCGCGCGGCAGAAGTCGAGCGCGAGAGTCGACTTACCGAGCGCCGGTCGCGCGGCCACGATGATCATCTGGCCCGGGTGGAACCCGTTGGTGAGGTTGTCGAGATCGGCGAACCCGGTGGGCACACCGGTCATCTGGCCGTCTTTGCCCGCGGCCGCCTCGATCTCGTCGATCGCCGCCGTCACGGCGACGGTGAGCGGAACGTAGTCTTCGACCTCGACGCCGCCGTTGACGGCGTAGATCTCGGCCTGGGCGTTGTTGACGAGGTCGGTGACCTCGCCTTCGCTGGCGTAGCCCATCTGCACGATGCGGGTGCCGGCCTCCACCAGGCGGCGCAGCACGGCCTTCTCGCTCACGATCGAGGCGTAGTAGCCCGCGTTCGCGGCCGTGGGCACGAGACTCGTCAGCGTGTGCAGGTATTCCGCGCCACCGGCTCGGTTCAGCTCACCGGTCTTGGTGAGCTCATCCGTCACCGCGATGACGTCGGTGGGCTCGCCGTGCGAGTAGAGGTTGAGGATGGCCTCGAAGATCACCTCGTGCTTCGGAACGTAGAAGTCGACCGACCGCATGACCTCCACGACGTCGGCCACCGCATCCTTGCTGAGCAGCATGCCGCCGAGGGCGCTCTGCTCGGCGAGGAGGTCGTGCGGGGGCGTGCGGTCGCCCTGACGGGTCTCCCCCGGACGCTGCTCCCCCGCCAATCCGAGATGGGCGATCGACACGTGTTACTCCTGATCTGCCGTTCGATGACGGCGCACCTGTTGCACGCACCATTCCTAACCCCGACCACTGACATCGGAGGTTCCCCCTAGGCGCTGCCCAAGACTAGGAAGAGGGCGGGAGCCCACACAAACAGCCTTGTGGATAAGCATGTGGAACATGTGCGCGAAACGCCGGGAGTGGTGTGTGTAATCTGTGGACTGGCCTGTGGACAAATCCGCCAGATTTCCTGAGAAACAGCATCTGACCTGGTGTTCTGTATTCCCACAGTCTGTGAGTGGAGACATCCTTCGACCAGTGCTTGAAGCTTCGAAAACCCGGCCCTCCCTGTGTACAGCGCTGGGGAGAGAGTTCGAGAAATCGGGCGCGAAAAAGGGGCGTCAAGGGTCGGAAACCCTTGACACCCCTTCTCGGAGTGACTACTTTGCTGCGACCACCTGAAGGGTGATCGTGGCGGAGAGGTCGTCGCGCAGGCGCACGGTGGCCTCGTGGGTGCCCGTCACCTTGATGGCGTTCGGGATCTCGATCTTGCGCTTGTCGAGCGAGCCGATGCCGGCCGCCGACACCGCGTCGGCGATGTCGGAGGTCTTCACCGAGCCGAAGAGACGACCGCCCTGGCCCGCCTTCACGGTGAGCTTGACGGTGGCGTTCTCGAGCGTCTGCTTGAGGTGCTGGGCCTCTTCGATCGTGGCGAGCTCACGAGCGGTGCGAGCCGCCTTGATCGACTCGATCTGCTTCTCGCCACCGCGGCTCCACGCCACGGCGAAGCCCTGCGGGATGAGGTAGTTGCGGGCGAAGCCGTTCTTGACGTCGACGACGTCTCCGGCGGAGCCCAGTCCGGTCACCTCGTGGGTGAGAATGAGTTTCGACATGAATGCTGCTCCTTAACGGCCCGAGCCGGCGTAGGGCAGAAGTGCCATTTCGCGGGCGTTCTTGACGGCACGGGCGATGAGGCGCTGCTCCTGGACGGAGACTCCCGTGATACGGCGAGCGCGGATCTTTCCACGCTCCGAGATGAACTTGCGAAGGGTCGCAACGTCCTTGTAGTCGATGACTCCGACGCGAATGGACTTCGCGGGAGCGGCGTTCTTCGCGCCCTTGGCGCCGCGGAGCGGCTTGCGGCGGTCGCCGCTTGACTTTCCAGCCATGGTTTTTCTGTCCTGTTCTGAAAGAAGAGAAGTTTAGAAGGGGGTGTCGTCGGCGTAGCTGCCGGGAGTGTTCCAGACGTCGCCGCCTGCGCCACCGGATGAGGAGGGAGCGGATGCCGCCCACGGCTCGTCGACGGCCGGCTGGCCACCGCGGTTTCCACCGCCGCCACCACCGAACGATCCGCCACCGGCACCGGGGCCACCACTGGTGGCACGGGTGACCTGTGCGGTCGCGTAGCGGAGCGAAGGACCGATCTCGTCGACCTCGAGCTCGATCGAGGTGCGCTTCTCGCCCTCTTTCGTCTCGTAGGAGCGCTGGCGCAGACGGCCGGTCGCGACGACGCGGCTGCCCTTGGTCAGCGATCCGGCGACGTGCTCGGCGAATTCACGCCAGACGCTCGCGCGGAGGAACAAGGCCTCGCCGTCTTTCCAGTCGTTCGACGCGCGGTCGAAGGTTCGGGGAGTCGACGCGATCGTGAAGTTCGCGACAGCCAGCCCGTTCTGCGTGTAGCGCAGCTCGGGATCGGCGGTGAGGTTGCCCACCACGGTGATTACGGTTTCACCGGCCATGACGGACTACTCGCTGGCCTCAGCCGGAGCGGCAGCCGCAGGAGCAGCAGCCGGAGCAGCAGCCGCAGCGGGCTTGGCGGAGGAAGCAGCCTTGACGGCAGCGGCCGGAGCGGCAGCGGCCGACGGCGCCGAAGCAGCAGCCGGAGCAGCGGCCTTGGGGTTGGCGGCCTTGCGGGCGGCCTTCTCCTCGGCGAGCTTCGACGCGGCGGCGACCTGCGCGATGGCCTCTTCGGCACGCAGCACCTTGGTGCGCATGACGGCCTCCGACAGCTTCAGCTGACGGTCGAGTTCCTTCGTGGCGTCGGCGTTCGCGGTGAGGTTCACCACGGCGTAGATGCCTTCGGTCTTCTTGTTGATCTCGTAGGCCAGGCGACGACGACCCCAGATGTCGATGTTGTCGACAGTGCCGCCATCGTTGCGGATGACGTTGAGGAACTTGTCGAGGCTGGGAGCCACGGTGCGCTCATCGATCTCAGGATCGAGGATCACCATGAGTTCGTACTGATGCGTCACAAACCCACCTCCTTCGGACTTGAACGGTCACAGACGGTCTGTGACAGGAGGGTTCTGCATCGGTCCCGCACCCGCGTGGAGAATTCCACTGGGCACAAGACAACCTGAGTAGCCTATCAGACCGGGTCGATGTGTGAAGGTGGAAGGGTGAGTCGCCGTATCGCCCTGGTCTCCCTGCACACCTCGCCGCTGGCGACGGCGGGCAGCGGCGACGCGGGCGGGATGAACGTCTACCTGGTGGGCCTCGCCGGCGCGCTGCGGGCGCGCGGCTACGAGGTGGAGCTGCTCACGCGCGACACGGGCGACCCGGATGCGCGTGACCCGCACGCTCGCACCGTCGACGGCGTTCCGGTGCGGTTCCTGCGGGCCGGGCCCCGCGCATCCGTGCCCAAGGCACGACTCGCGGCGCTGACCGGCGAGTTCGGCCGCGCGATGTCGGAGCTGCCGGCGTTCGACCTGGTGCACTCGCACTACTGGCTCTCGGGCGCCGCCGCACTGCCCGTCGCGCAGGGCTGGGGCGTGCCGCACGTGCTCAGCCTGCACACCGTCGCCGCCGCGAAGAACGAGCACCTCGCGCCCGGCGACGAGCCGGAGCCCGCGGAGCGACTACGAGCAGAGGCAGCGCTCGTGCGCGACTCCGACCTGACCGTCGCGGCGACGCAGGCCGAGCGCGCGGCGATCCTGCAGGCGACGGAAGCCGCTCCCGGCCGCGTCGCTGTGGTCACCCCCGGCGTCGATACGCATCTCTTTCACCCTGTGCCCGCCGCGACCGGCCCGGCGCCCGTTCAGCCGGTCGCACGGGATGACGTCTCGGCGCATCCGGCGACCTGGAAGGAGTCGGAGAGCGGGAGCGCACTCCCTCGAGACGACCGGCCGACGGTGCTCGCGCTCGCGCGCATCCAGCCGCTCAAGGGCGTCGACCTCGCCATCCGCGCCGTCGGCGCCATCCCGCGCGGGCGACGGCCGAGGCTCGTGATCGCGGGCGGCACGAGCCCGGGCCACGAGGCCTACGCATCCGGACTGCACGGCCTCGTCACCGCGCTCGCCCTGCACGACGACGTGTCGTTCCTCCCCGCCCAGTCGCGCGCCGACGCCGCCGCGCTCGTGCGCGAGGCGACCCTGCTCCTCGTGCCCTCGCACTCCGAGACCTACGGACTCGTGGCGCTCGAGGCCGCCGCCAGCGCCACTCCGGTCGTCGCGGCGTGCACGGGTGGACTGGTCGAGTCGGTGCTCGACGGTGTGAGCGGCATGCTCGTCGACGACCGGTCTCCGGATGCCTGGGGTCGGGCGATCGACGACCTCCTGCACGACCCGGCCCGGCTGGCGGACCTCGAGGCGGGTGCCCTCCGGCACGGCCGCACCCACAGCTGGCCGCACACGGCAGAGCATCTCGCCGCCTTCTACGACGACCTGCTCGAGCGCAACAGCCGGCACGACGGGCCAGAATGGCGGGCATGAGCGATTCCCTCCTCGTCTTCGGCAGCCGTCCCGTGTTTATGCACGCGCATCCGGACGACGAGTCGATCTCGACCGGGGGCACGATCGCTCTCCTCGCCAGACGTGGCGCCCAGGTCACGATCCTCACCGGCACGCGGGGCGAGCGCGGCGAGGTGGTGCCGGGCGATCTGCACGAACTCGAAGGCACCGCGGCGCTCGGCCCGCACCGGGTCGGCGAGCTCGCCTCGGCGCTGCGGGAGTTGGGCGCCCCCGCTCACGCCTTCCTCGGAACCGCGCCGGCGCGGGCACGCGACCGAGCAGAGCGGGAGTATTCCGATTCGGGCATGCGTTGGGGCGCCGACGGATTCGCCGAGGCGGCCGAGGATGCGAGTCCTACGTCGCTGAGTCTCGCCGCGCTCGACGAAGTCGTCGACGACGTGCTCGCCGCGGCGACGGCGGGCCGGCCGACGGCGATCGTGAGCTACGACGCCCTGGGCGGTTACGGGCATCCCGATCACGTGCGGATGCACGCCGCCGGCGTCGAGGCGGCGCGCCGTCTCGGGGTCGCGTTCTTCGCGATCGTCGAGCCGCGGGTGGCCGGAACCGACGACGACCACGACGACGAGCTGATCGAGGTCGACCTGCTCCGCTTCGATGGCCTGGCGGCGAAGACGCGGGCCATGGCCGCCCACCGCACGCAGCTCACGGTCGAGAACGGCAGCTTCGTGCTGAGCGGCGGGCAGCGGCATCCGATCGGCGCGGTCGAGCGGTTCCGACGTCTCTTCTGAGGCCGACGGTCACGGCATCGCAGTCGAGCCGGATAGAATCGTTGAGTTTTGACAACGACCGAATCACCGACAACAGAACAAAAGGGCTGGGCCGAATGAGCATCAAGGTGGCGATCGCCGGAGTCGGGAACTGCGCGAACTCCCTCATCCAGGGCGTGACGTATTACGCCGACGCGGATGAGACCGACGCGATTCCCGGGCTCATGCACACCCGCTTCGGGCCGTTCCACGTGGGAGACCTCGAGTTCGTGGCCGCCTTCGACGTCGACGCCGCGAAGGTGGGCGCCGATCTCGCCGACGCCATCTGGGCGAGCGAGAACAACACCCTCAAGTTCGCCGACGTGGCGCCGACCGGCGTCACCGTGCAGCGGGGGCCGACCCTCGACGGCCTGGGCGAGTACTACGTCGAGATGATCGAGGAGTCCGACGCCGCGCCGGTCGATGTGGCCGCAGCCCTCCGCGCCTCGGGTGCCGAGGTGCTCGTCTGCTACCTCCCTGTCGGTTCCGAGCAGGCCGCCAAGCACTACGCCCAGGCGGCACTGGATGCCGGTGTCGCGTTCGTGAACGCCGTGCCCGTGTTCATCGCGAGCGATCCCGAATGGGCCGCCAAGTTCGTGGCGGCCGGTCTGCCGATCGTGGGCGACGACATCAAGAGCCAGGTCGGGGCCACCATCACGCACCGGGTGCTCGCTCGTTTGATGGAGAGCCGCGGCATCCACATCGACCACACCTACCAGCTCAATGTCGGCGGCAACATGGACTTCAAGAACATGCTCGAGCGGCGGCGCCTGAAGTCGAAGAAGCTCTCGAAGACGCAGTCGGTCACGAGCAACATCGACATCGACCTGCCCGAACGCGACATCCACATCGGCCCGAGCGACCACGTGCCGTGGCTCGACGACCGCAAGTTCGCCTTCGTGCGGCTCGAGGGGCACGGCTTCGGCGGCGCCCCCATCAACCTCGAGTACAAGCTCGAGGTGTGGGATTCGCCGAACTCGGCCGGTGTCATCATCGACGCCGTGCGTGCCGCGAAGCTCGCGCTCGACGCCGGGCTCGGCGGCCCGGTGGAGTCGGCCAGCGCCTACTTCATGAAGTCGCCGCCGGTGCAGTTGCCCGACGACGTGGCCCGCACCCGACTCGAGGAGTTCATCGCCGCCAACACCCCGGCGTGACCTGCGGCGGGCTGTCACCCCGCATTCGCGCCCGGCGAACCGTCATCAGGCGGTGCGCGCCGCCCACCACTCCTTGAGACGAGCCGTGGCCTCCTCCTCCGAGAGCGGGCCCTCGTCGAGGCGCAGCTCCAGCAGGAAGGCATAGGCCTCGCCCACCGCGCGAGACGGCTTGAGGTCGAGGATCGCCATGATCTGCTCGCCGTCGAGATCGGGGCGAACGGATGCCATCTCCTCCTCAGCGGCCAGAGTCGCGATCCGCTCCTCCAGATCGTCGTAGGCGAACGACAACCGGTCGGCCTTGCGGCGGTTGCGGGTGGTGACGTCGGCGCGGGTGAGGATGTGCAGCCGCTGCAGTTGATCGCCCGCGTCGCGTACATAGCGGCGCACCGCCGAGTCGGTCCAGGCGCCGTCGGTGTAGCCGAAGAAGCGCAGGTGCAGTTCGATCAGGCGACTCACGGCGGCGATCGTGTCGTTGTCGAAGCGCAACTCGCGCAGGCGCCGTTTCGCGAGCTTGGAACCCACCACGTCGTGATGATGGAAGCTGACCTGCCCACCCGGCTCGTTGCGCTTGGTGGCGGGCTTGCCGATGTCGTGCAGCAGGGCGGCGAGGCGCAGCACGAGATCGGGCGAGGTGATGCCCGTTTCGGAGCCCGCACGCGCCTTCTCGAGCTCGATGGCCTGGTCGAGCACGGTCAGGCTGTGCTGGTAGACGTCCTTGTGGTGGTGGTGCTCGTCCATCTCGAGCTGCAGCGCCGGGATCTCCGGGATGATCAGCTCGGCCAGCCCGCTCTCGACCAGCAGTTCCACACCGGCGCGCGGCGCATCCGTCTTCAGCAGCTTGGAGAGCTCGTCGTTGACCCGCTCGATCGAGACGATGCCGATCGAGTCGCGCATCTCGGAGATGGCGATCGCCGTGTCGGGCGCCACGGTGAAGCCGAGTTGTGCGCTGAAACGGATGGCGCGGAGCATCCGCAGCGGATCGTCGCCGAACGACACCTCGGGCGCGCCGGGGGTGCGCAGCACGCCGGCGATGAGATCGTCCATGCCGTGCGCGGGGTCGACCAGCACGAGCTCGGGCACCCGCAGGGCCATCGCGTTGACCGTGAAGTCACGCCGCCGCAGGTCACCCTCGAGGCTGTCGCCGAACTCCACGGCGGGCTTTCGGGTGGTGCCGTCGTAGCTGTCGGACCGGTAGGTGGTGATCTCCACGGTCTCGCCGTCGATCCGCGCGGCGATGGTGCCGAAGGCGCGCCCGACATCCCACTGAGCCTGCGAGACCGGCGTGACGAGGGCCAGGATCTGGTCGGGCGTGGCATCCGTCGTGAAGTCGAGGTCGGTGATCGGCCGGCCGAGGAAGGCGTCGCGCACCGGGCCGCCCACGAGAGCCAACTCGTGGCCGGCTGCGGCGAAGGCCGCCGCGAGAGTCGCAACCGGACCACTCGCCGCGAGCTTCCCGAGGAACTCGAGGGATTGCTGAACCGGCTGCACCGGCCCATTTTAGCCGGGCCTTCCGCCGGGCCCTGGCGGTTCCCGGTTCTCCCAGGCCCCTTCTCCTAGAATCGCAGTACGGATGCGGGTGCCCCCAGCGCTCCCACGACTACCTATGAACTCACCAGCGCGTCGATTGATTCGAGTTGCGCCCGCGATCGCCGCAAGTGCGCTGATCGCCGGTGCAGTCTTCGCGACCCCGATGGCAGCCGGTGCGACGGATGCGCCCGCCACGCCGACCACGACCGTCGCGCTCTCCGTCGCCCCGGCCGGCAACGGCGTCGTCACGCCCGGAGCCGACCTCCCAGTGACGGTCGAGGTCGCGAACCCCGGCCCTGACACGATCGCGGAGGGCACGATCGACATCGTGCTCGAGCGCTCCGCGCTCACCTCGGCGAGCGCCTACGACGCCTGGGTGGCCGGCCCGGCCGACGACGCGCCGGCCGACGACGATCTCGTCACGGTCGCCACGGCTCCCTCGGCCGCGGTTCCGCTCGGCGCGACCCATTCGGTGCAGCTCACCGTTCCGGCCGATCGACTCGCGCTCGGCGAATGGGGCAGCTACGGACTCGAAGCCCGCCTCACCGTCGACGGGGTCGTCGTCGCCGACACGCGGTCTGCGATCGTCTGGAACGATCCGGCCACCACGACGCCGGCCGCGGCCGACGTCACGGTCATCGCCCCGCTCACGAGCATCGCGAGCACCACGGGTCTCATCCCCGCAGCCACGCTCGAGACCTTCACCAGCGAGACGGGCGTACTCACGCGGGAACTGGATGCAGTCATCGACCGACCGGTCACGATCGCGGTCGATCCGCGCATCATCGTCTCGATCCGCGCCCTCGGATCGACGGCACCCGACTCGGCCGTCGGCTGGCTCGAGCGCTTGGACGCCGCATCGAACCCGATCATCCCGCTCACCTTCGGCGACTCCGACATCGCGGCAGAGCGCCAGGCCGGCGCACCCGGGGTGCTCGAACCCACCTCCTTCGCCTACGCGCTCAATCCGGCGAACTTCACCGACGTCGACGAGCTGATCGAGCCCGCGGCGACCCCCACTCCCGCACCGACCGGCACACCCTCGCCCACCCCCACGCCGGCGCCCGCCGCGGTTCCCACGCTCGAGCAGCTCACCGACTGGGACTACACGAGCACCGCCATCGCCTGGCCCCGCGCCGGCTCGGTGGTCTCGGCCGACCTGCCGTTCTTCGCGCAGTCGGGACTCACCACGAGCATCCTCGACTCGACGCAGCTCTCGGCCGGCGAAGGCGGCGCGCTCGACGCCGTCGTCTCGGTGGGAGATCAGACCGCGCTCGTCGCCGATCACGGCATCTCGACGGCGCTCCAGGATGCGCTGGCCGCCAATTCCGACGCGCGCCGCGGCCAGGCCCTTTCCCAGCTCTCGGCCTCACTCGCGATCGCCGCCGGCGCGGGAGGTGGCGCGGATGCCGATTCCGGCACATCGGGGCGCCCCGTGCTCGCGGTGCTCGACCGCACCGCGATGAACCTCACCGACCTCGATCAGGTGCTCGGTGCCCTGCAGTCCTTGCCCTGGGCGAGCACCGCCCCCCTGCAGAACCTGCTCTCCGAGACGCCCACCCAGTCGGTCACGCTGATCGACGCGGCGGAGTCGGCGGATCGGGTGGGGCAGATCCAGCGGCTGCTGGGCGCCTCGCAGAGCATCGACTCCTTCTCCTCGGTTCTCGCCGATCCGCAGGTGCTCACCGGCGAGAACCGCGCCGACCTGCTGGCGCTGCTCTCCAACAGCTGGGTGCCCAACGAAGGCGGCTGGAACGTGGCCGTGCAGGGCAGCCTCGACGCCACCACGAAGACGCTCGGCTCCGTGCAGATGATCGACGGATCGAACATCAACCTGCTGTCGAATCAGGCCCCGCTCCCGGTGACGCTGAGCAACGAACTGCCCTATCCGGTGACCGTGCTGGTGCATGTCACGCCCTCGAACGGCCGCCTGCTGGTGGAGCAGAACGACGTCGAGGTGACCATCGAGGCCTCCTCGAGGAAGGGCGCGCAGATCCCCGTCACCGCGGTGGCGAACGGAGCCGTGACGCTCAACATCCAGCTGCTCAGCACGACGGGCGTGCTGATCTCGACGCCCTCGCCGGTGGTCGTGAACGTCAGCGCCGAATGGGAGACCTGGGGCACCGTACTCTTCGCCATCCTCGTGGTGCTCGTGTTCGGCTTCGGCATCGTGCGCAACATCCTGCGCCGCCGCAAGAAGAGGCGCACCGAAGACACGGAGGCCGCGGATGAGTGAGACGACTCCCAGCCCGAGCCCGAATCCCAGCATCGGCCGCTCGAGCGCCCTGCTCGCCTCCGGAACCATCGTCTCGCGGATCATGGGCTTCGTGCGCACGATCATCCTGGCGCAGACCATCGGCCTGGTGGGCAGCGCCAGCGCCGACGCGTTCGCGGTGGCGAACCAGCTGCCCAACAACATCTACGTGATCATCGCCGGCGGAACCCTGAGCGCCGTGCTCGTGCCCCAGATCGTGCGCGCCATGCTGCATTCGGATGGCGGCAAGGGCTACATCAACAAGCTCTTGACGATCACCATGGTGATCCTCGGCGGCACCACGCTGGCGGCGACCCTCCTCGCACCGGTGCTGGTCACGATCTCGGCGGTGGGCTTCACGGGTGAGCAGCGGGCCCTGGCGATCGCCTTCGCCTACTGGTGTCTTCCGCAGATCTTCTTCTACGGGCTCTACACCGTGCTCGGCGAGGTGCTGAACGCGAAGAACGTCTTCGGCCCCTTCACCTGGGCGCCGGCGCTCAACAATGCCATCTCGATCGCCGGCCTCGTGGTGTTCATGCTGCTGTTCGGCGACGACCCCAACGGCGAGCGAGCCGTCTCCGACTGGGGGCCGGACAAGATCGCACTGCTCGGCGGTTTCACGACACTCGCGGTGGCGGCGCAGGCGCTCGTGCTCTTCGTCGCCTGGCGGCGGGTCGGCATCCGTTACCGACCGGATTTCGCCTGGCGCGGAGTGGGCCTCGGATCGGCCGGCAAGCTGGCCGGCTGGACCTTCGGCATGCTGCTGGTGACCCAGGCGGCGGGGCTGGTGGAGACCAACGTGGCGTCGATCGCCTCCGGCTCCGACGCCTCGATCGCCACCATCCAGAACGCGTGGCTGATCTTCATGCTGCCGCACTCGCTCGTGACGGTCTCGATCGTCACGGCCTACTTCACGAAGATGTCCGGCCACGCCAATCGCGGCGAGATCCCGCAACTGCGAACGGATGTCTCGGCGGCCATCCGCTCCACCTCGCTCTTCATGGTGCTCGCCATGGTGGTGCTCATCATCGTCGCCTATCCCTTCGCAAGCCTGTTCAGTCAGAGCTTCTTCGGCGCTTCGGCGATGGGCGACGTGCTGATCGCCTTCCTCGTCGGCCTGCTGCCCTTCACCGTGCTGTTCGTGGTGCAGCGGGTCTTCTACTCGTTGAGCGACACCCGCACTCCGTTCTTCCTGCAGGTGCTCCAGGCGTCGATCTTCACCGTGCTCGCGCTCGCGTGCTCGTTCCTGCCCGTCGAATGGGTCGCGGTCGGTCTCGCCCTGGCGCTCTCCGCGGCCACCGCGGTGCAGACCCTGGTGGCTGCGTTGATCATCCGGCGCCGCCTGGGTGGTCGTGGTGGGGCCACCGTGCTGCGGAGCTACGGCCGTTACGGTCTCGCCGCCATCCCCGCGTCCGTGGCCGGCTACGCCGTGATGTCCGCCCTCGGCGGGCGCACCGAAGGGGGCTTCGCCGTGACACCGTTCGTGCCCGCCATCGCGTCGATGGCGATCGTCGGAGTGGTCATGCTCGTCGTGTACCTGGGCGCCCTGTTCCTGCTCCGTTCGCCGGAGCTGCGGGATGCTCTGCGGCCGATCCGGGCACGACTGAACCGGTAGCGGCGTCCGCTCCGAACACACCTGAAAGCGACCTCCGACCGCCGCTGGCACTGGAATACTCCGCGGTTAGGATGGGTTGTATCGGTCAGTGAGTGCACTGCTGGTGTGCCCACGATCATCCTCAGGAGTGGAAACGACATGCGCGAGATCATCATCATCGGGTCGGGCCCTGCGGGCTTCACGGCGGCGATCTACGCCGCGCGAGCCGGACTCAACCCGCTTCTGCTCGCGTCGAGCGTCGAGGCCGGCGGAGAGCTGATGAACACCACCGAGGTCGAGAACTTCCCGGGCTTCCCCGAGGGCATCCAAGGCCCTGATCTCATGATGAAGCTGCAGGAGCAGGCCGAGAAGTTCGGCACCGAGGTCATCCTCGACGACGTGACGAGCCTGCACCTCGACGGTGACATCAAGACCGTGCACACCGGCTACAGCGGAACCTTCGAGGCCCGCTCGGTGATCTTCGCCACCGGCTCCGCTTACCGCAAGCTCGGCCTGGCCGACGAAGAGCGACTGAGCGGCCGCGGCGTGTCGTGGTGTGCCACCTGCGACGGCTTCTTCTTCAAGACCAAGACGATCGCGGTCGTCGGGGGCGGCGACTCCGCCATGGAGGAGGCCACCTTCCTCACCCGATTCGCCGAGAAGGTGTACGTCGTACACCGTAAGGACACCCTGCGTGCGTCGAAGATCATGCAGGAGCGCGCCTTCCAGAACGAGAAGATCGAGTTCGTCTGGAACTCCGAGGTCGTCGGCATCTCGGGCGAGAGTGCCGTCGAGGCGCTGTCGCTCCGTGACACCGTCACCGGTGAGCAGTCCGAACTCCCCGTGCAGGGCCTGTTCGTGGCCATCGGCAACGACCCGCGCGTGCATCTCGTGCATGGTCAGCTCGACCTCACGGCAGACGGCACCATCGCGGTGCAGGGTCGCTCGTCGAAGACCAACCTTCCCGGTGTCTTCGCCGCCGGCGACGTCATCGACCCCCACTATCGCCAGGCGGTCACCGCCGCGGCGTCAGGAACAGTCGCCGCTCTCGACGCCGAGCAGTTCCTCGCAGCTCTCGACCAGGTGGAGGAATCGTCGCGAGTCGACTTGGCCGCCGCACTGGCCGACGAGGTCGACGACCTGGTCGCCGCCGACTGAACACTCACGGAGAGGCCCGTTCGGGCATCCGGAACCCCATTCACACGAAAGAAGGAACAATGTCCAACGCCAAGGCAGTCTCCGACGCCAGCTTCGAGGCCGACGTCCTGAAGTCCGAGAAGACCATCCTCGTCGACTTCTGGGCCGAGTGGTGCGGGCCGTGTCGCGCGGTCGCCCCGATCCTCGACCAGATCGCTTCGGAGCACTCCGACAAGATCGAGATCGTGAAGCTCAACGTCGACGACAACCCGCAGACCGCGATGAAGTACCAGATCACCTCGATCCCCGCGATGAAGGTCTACCAGGGCGGCGAGGTCGTGAAGACGATCATCGGCGCCAAGCCGAAGGCGGCCCTCGAGGCCGACCTCGCCGCCTTCATCTGAGCCGCATCGCCCTCCCGAACGGCCTGATGGCCAGTTCGTGTCAAGTGGCCCGCCGCATCCGTGCAGCGGGCCACTTTTGCATGTCATACGATGGAATTTCGGTCTACGTCGGGATGTACGAGTGAGCAGCCAGAAACCCCCTTCGTCCGCGGGCAACAATCTCGATCCGTGGTACGCCAACTATGCCGAGCGCACAGCCGGTCTCGCCGCCTCCGAGGTGCGAGCCCTGTTCGCCGTGGCTTCCCGTCCTGAGGTGGTATCGCTCGCCGGCGGCATGCCCGCCGTCTCCGCGCTGCCGCAGGAGCTCGTGATCGAGTCGATGAACCGGGTGATGCGCGAGCAGGGATCGGTGGCTCTGCAATACGGATCGGGTCAGGGCGTGCCGGCGCTGCGCGAACAGATCCTCGACGTGATGGCCATGGAGGGCATCAAAGCGAGCGCCGACGACGTCGTGGTCACCACCGGCTCCCAGCACGCGCTCGAACTCGTGACCAAGTTGTTCATCGATCCAGGTGACGTCGTTCTGGCCGAAGGGCCGAGCTACGTCACCGCGATGGTGATCTTCCGGTCGTTCCAGGCCGAGACGCATCATGTGGCGATGGATGCGCACGGGATGATCCCCGAGTCGCTCCGCGAGAACATCGCGCGGCTGAAGGCGCTCGGCAAGAAGATCAAGTTCCTCTACACGATTCCCTCGTTCCAGAACCCGGCGGGCGTGACGCTCTCCTGGGAGCGCCGGCTGGAGGTGCTGCAGATCGCGAAGGAGAACGGCATCCTCGTTCTCGAGGACAACCCCTACGGCCTGCTGCACTTCGACGCACCGCCTCCCCCTGCGCTCCGCTCGGTCGAACAGGAGGGCGTCATCTATCTCGGCACCTTCTCGAAGACGCTCGCCCCCGGCTTCCGGGTCGGCTGGGCCCTCGCACCCCACGCGATCCGCGAGAAGCTGATCCTGGCGAACGAGGCGGCCGTTCTCTCACCCAGTTCCTTCAGTCAGCTCATCATCTCGGAGTACCTCGACACCATCGACTGGCGCGCGCAGGTCGACCGCTTCCGTGGCGTCTACCGCGAGCGAAAAGAGGCGATGATCGGGGCTTTAACCGAATACTTGCCGAATCTCGAGTGGACCGATCCGAATGGCGGCTTCTACGTCTGGCTCACTCTGCCCGCCTACCTCGACTCGAAGCAGATGCTCCCTCGCGCGGTCAAGGAACTCGTCGCGTATACGCCGGGAACGGCCTTCTACGCAGACGGAGGCGGGCGCAACAACATCCGCCTCTCGTTCTGCTACCCCACTCCCGAAGCGATCCGGGTCGGCATCCGCCGCCTGCAGAACGTGATCAATGGGGAACTCGACCTGCTCGAGACCTTCTCCGCCACCGGCCCCCTCGACACCGTGCGCGATCGCAACTTCTCCGCGCCCCCTCCCAACCTGGATTGAGATCATGACCGATTCCTCCACTCCTCGCACCGTCGTCGTTCTGGCCGGCGGGATCTCGCACGAGCGAGACGTCTCGCTGCGATCGGGTCGGCGCGTCGCAGACAGCCTCGCCGAGCGTGGTCACACGGTCATTCTGCGGGATCCGGATGCCACGCTGCTGCACTATCTCGACGAGACCCGTCCCGACGTGGTGTGGCCCGCCCTCCACGGGGCGAGCGGCGAAGACGGCGCCTTGCGTGCCCTCCTCGATGTGCTCGAGATCCCGTATGTCGGGTCTCAGGCCAAGGCTGCCCGGCTTGCTTGGCAGAAGCCGACTGCGAAAGTCCTGGTCGAGCGGGCCGGTTTCGCGACCCCCCGCTGGCTCACCCTCCCCCGCGACACCTTCCGGGAGTTGGGAGCCACTCAGGTACTCGACCTCGTGTCGCGCTCCCTCGGCTCCGAGCTGGTCGTCAAGCCGGCGATGGGTGGGTCGGCGCTGGGCGTCGGCGTCATCACCTCGTCCGACGACCTCCCGCGCGCCGTCGTCGACGCCTACACCTACGGTGAGGTCGCGTTGATCGAGCAACGCGCCCGTGGCGTCGAGGTGTCGATCGGCATCATCGACCTCGGTGACGGCGCCTTCGCCCTGCCACCGGTCGAGATCGAGCCGCGCTCGGGTGTCTATAGCTTCGAGGCCCGATACAACGCCGGTGAAACCAGCTTCTACGTGCCGGCCCGACTCGACGACGACATCGCAGCGAAGGCGAGCGCTACAGCTCTGGCCATCTACGAGACTCTCGGGCTCCGGCACATCTCGCGGATCGACCTCATCATCGACGACGCGGGCGTTCCGTGGTTCTTGGAGGCGAACGTGCTCCCAGGTCTGACCGAGACATCCACGGTGCCGCAGGGGATTCTCGCGGCCGGCTTCTCGTTGGGTTCGGTCTACGAGAAGCTCAGCGAAGTCGCCATTGCCGGAGCCACAGCCGGCGCTGGCGCGGCCTGACGTCGCCGGTTCACGCCGAATGTTTCACGTGAAACGTCACCGTCGATGTTTCACGTGAAACGTGGGCCGCTGAGCGGGCGCTCGCGACCGTAGCCTTCTTCGCCGAGTTCACTGAGGATTCGATTGAGATCGTCGATCGTCGCGAAATCGATCACGATCTGACCCTTCGAGCGGCCGAGACTCACGCGCACTCGCGTGTTCAGGCGGTCGCCGAGGCGCTCACCGATCTCGTCGAGGTGGCCGCGCTTGGTGCCCGCAGTGGTCTTGGCGCGGGATTGTTTCGGGGCCGATGAGGCAAGCGCCTCCGCGGCCCGCACGGAGAGATCCTCGTTCACGATCTTATCGGCGAGTTTGGTCATGGCATCCACGTCACCGACGGCCAGAACAGCGCGCGCGTGCCCCGCGCTCAGAACTCCGGATGCGACGCGATTCTGCACCGCCGGAGGGAGCCGGAGAAGGCGGAGCGTGTTCGTGATCTGCGGGCGCGAACGCCCGATCCGCTCGGCCAACTGCTCCTGGGTGATACCGAAGTCGTCGAGCAACTGCTGGTAGGCCGACGCCTCTTCCAACGGGTTGAGCTGTGAGCGGTGCAGGTTCTCGAGCAGCGCATCGCGCAGCATGTCCTCGTCTGCGGTGTCTTTGATCACCGCCGGAATCGTGTCGAGCCCGGCCTCCTTGGTTGCGCGCAGACGCCGCTCACCCATGACGAGCTCGTACTGCTGCTCGCCTCCCTCTTCGAGGGGAAGTTCACGCACCACGATCGGCTGCAGGACGCCGATCTCGCGCACCGAGTGCACGAGCTCCGCGAGATCCGAGGCGTCGAAGACACTCCGCGGCTGCTTGGCATTCGGCACGATGCTGTTGGGATCGAGCTGAGCGAGCCGAGCGCCGGGCACAGCGACCAACTCCGGCACTCCCGCCGGCGCGTCGAAGAAGACGTCGACCGGCCGCGCGCCCTCGACGCGAGGCTCGTCTGTCGGGATCAGGGCGCCGATGCCGCGGCCGAGACCGGTTCTCTTCCTAGTTGCCACGATGAGGCGCTCCTCTGTCTGCTATTTCGGCCGCGGCCTCCAGGTAGGAGACCGAACCGGGGGATCCGGGGTCGAAGCTGATCACGGTCTGGCCGAAGCTCGGTGCCTCGGAGATCCGCACCGAACGGGGGATCACGGCCTTCAGTGTCTCGCTCGGGAAGTGCGTGCGCACATCCTCCGCCACCTGGAAGGCCAGGCGCGTACGGCCGTCGTACATCGTCAAGAGGATGGTTGATACGGCGAGCGTGGGGTTCAGATGCCGTTCGATCAAGTTGATGTTGTTGAGGAGCTGGCTCAGACCCTCGAGTGCGTAGTACTCGCACTGGATCGGTATCAGCACTTCACGAGCGGCCACGAAGGCATTGATCGTCAAGAGACCCAGCGACGGCGGGCAGTCGATGAAGACGTAGTGGAACGGCTCGCCTTCCTCCGTCTTCTGGGAAAGAAAGCGATCGAGGCTGCCTCGGAGCCGCTGCTCGCGTGCAACCATCGGCACCAACTCGATCTCGGCGCCCGCAAGATGGATCGTCGCCGGCAAACAGAACAGATTACCGGACTCGGGGCTCTGCTGCACGATGCCGGCCATCGGTTCGTCGTGAATCAACACGTCGTACACACTCGGCTTGTCGCCGCGGTGATCGACTCCGAGCGCAGTCGAAGCGTTGCCCTGCGGGTCAAGGTCGATCACAAGCACCCGCGCGCCCTCGCGAGCCAAGGCCGCTGCAAGATTGACGGTGGTCGTCGTCTTACCGACGCCGCCCTTCTGGTTGGCGACAGTCAGAACTCGGGGAGCCAGGGGGAGGGGAAACTCTCGCATTGCCAGTTGCCGCTTTCGTTGGGAGAGGTCCGCAAGTTCCCGGGCCAGCGGCGTCGACGCATCGAAGGCGGTTGCATCACTGGTCATTCACACAATCCTGTCGGTATGTTTCACGTGAAACATCGGGAGCGAGAAGCCCGAACGGACGTCTTCGATCGTATCGAACTACGCCGGGACACGGGCACGGATCACCCGAGTCACCTCGACCCCGATGGACTCTCCCAGCTCGAGGACTTCCACATCGGCGAGCTTGTACTTGCGAATGGCCTTCTCGGCCGCCGCGATCTCGGCGCTCGCACCAGCGCCCTTCATCAAGACCATCTCGCCACCCGGGCGGAGCAGGGGAGCGGTCATCGGAATGAGCTTGCTGAAGGCGCTGACCGCGCGAGCCGTGACCTGGTCGAGTCGCTGGGGGAGTCGCGCCTCTTCGGCGCGGGCTCGCACGACCGTGACGTTCGTCAACCCGAGAAGCGTGCGCTGCTCCTCGAGCCAGGCCACGCGACGCTCCATCGGCTCGACCAAGACGAAGTCCACATCCGGGCGGGCGATGGCGAGCACGACACCCGGCAGCCCTGCGCCGCTGCCGATATCGCCGACGAGCCCAGGGCGCAGCAGGGGAGCCACGACCCCTGAGTTGATGATGTGCCGGCTCCAGATCCTGGGCAGCTCCAACGGGCCGATCAGCCCGAGCTCCTCGCCGCGGCGTACGAGGTCGGCCGTGTACAGGCGAGCGAGATCGATCCGATCGCCGAACACCACCGCAGCCGCAGCCGGCTCGGTCTCGACTACGTTCTGCTCGTCGTCCGTCACTGTTTCACGTGAAACTATGCGCGCGAGATCACGGTGTGACGATCGCGACCTTCGCCCTCGGACTCCGAGGCGAACCCACGCTCGGCCACGATGTCGTGCACCAGCTTGCGCTCATATGACGACATCGGCTCGAGGTGCGCCGACATGGAGCCGGCCTCGATCCCGGCGATCGCGCCATCGACGAGCTTCTCCAGCTCCCGCTGCCGCTGCTCTCGACTGCCACCGACATCCAGGATCAACCGTGAGAACTCGCCTGTCTTCGTCTGAACCGCAAGACGAGTCAATTCCTGCAAAGCAGCGACCGTCTCGGTACGCGAAAGCACTCGCAAGTTGCTCTCGCCTGAGGCGTTCACCGAGATGTACGCCCGGCCGTCGGTGACCTCGATGTCGATGTCGCCATCGAGGTCGCAGATGTCGAGAAGCTCCTCGATGTAGTCAGCGGCTACATCACCCTCGTCGTCGAGACGGGAGTGCGGCGCAGCAGACGAATCCGCATCCGTCGCGGAACCCTTTGACAGCGAGGCGTCCTCCACGTCGAAGTCCTGACTGGTGTCGGTGGTCTCGGTCACATCACTCATTTCTTATCACCTTGCTTCTTCGCCCGGTTCTTGTTCACGGGCTGCTGCCGCTGCGTCGTCTTCGGCGGCTCCGGGATCGATTCGATCGCAGGCGCCCCCTTGGTCGGCTCGAGCTTGCCCTTCTTGGCCAGCCGCGCCTCACGCGCCTTGGCGGCCTCACTGCCCGGCGTGGGCATGTTGCGAATCACGAGGAACTGCTGACCCATGGTCCAGAGGTTCGAGGTGAGCCAGTAGAACATGACACCGAGGGGGAACGCCACACCCGAGAACACGAACACGAGCGGGAGGATGTAGAGCAGGATGCGCTGCTGCTTGAACATCGGGCTGTTCTTCGCCTCGGGCGACTGGTTCTTCGCCATGATCTGCAGCTGCGTGTAGAACTGCGACGCCGTCATCAGCACCACCATGAGGCCGGCGATGAGCATGACCTGCCACGGGCCGCCCGCATTCCACGCACCGATGAAGGTGTCATGCAGGGGAGCGACACCGAACAGCGTCGCGTCACCGAACTGCTTGCCGAGCTCGGCATTCAGCGGGCCGACCCCCGCAAGCCCCTTCTGGGCGTTGTTCAGCACCGAGAACAGGCTGAAGAAGATCGGCATCTGCAGAAGAAGAGGAAGACAGGATGCGAGCGGATTCGTGCCCGTACGCCGATACAGCTCCATCGTCTCTCGCGACATCGCCTCGCGGGAGAACTGGTCTTTCTTGCCCTTGTACTTGTCCTGGATCTTCTTCAGCTGGGGCGCGACCTCGAGCATCTTGCGCTGACTCTTGATCTGCCGCACGAAGATCGGGATGAGCGCCGCACGCACCACGAGCACGAGACCCACGATCGAGAGCACCCAGGTGAGGCCGGCCGCGGGGTCGAGCCCGATGAAGGTCCACAGATAGTGCCAGGCGACCAGGATGAGTTCCACGACCCATTTGATGGGCCAGAGGATCGTATCGAGAAACGGGATTTCCATGGGGTGGGTTAGCCCTTTCCGTGGCTAGCTACGACAAAACCGAAAGGCGTGAGCCGGTATCTCTGGCGACGCACCGGCGGCACGTCGTCGATCCCGCCTTTGGCCCACGGATGACAACGCGCGATGCGGTAGAGGCCCATCGCCGACCCGACGACCACGCCCCGCTGCTGAATCGCCTGCAGGGTATAAGAGGAGCACGACGGGTAATAGCGGCACACGTCGCCGTAGAGAGGGGAGATCACTGCTCGGTAGCCGCGCAGGATGAGCACGGCGAGGTTGCGGGGGAGCAGCACGATCGCAGTCACCACTGACATCATGCGAGTACTGATCCTTTGGTGAGAGAGCGCGACAGTTCTTCGAAGAGTACGTGGTAAGGCTGAGTCCCAGCTTCGGGCAGCGCACGCACCACCACGTCGTACCCGGACTCGATCTGCGGCAGCAACGAATAACTCGCCGCCTTCAGTCGCCGGCGCACCCGATTTCGCACCACGGCGATGCCGACCGATTTCGCCACGATGAACCCGAAACGCGCATCCGACGAATCGGATGCGCGAATGTAGGTGACGGTGTTCGGCCCGACGAACTTCGCACCACGCCGGACGGTGGCGCGATAGTCACGACCGTGGGTGATGCGATTGCCTCTGGCCAGCACCGCGACGACAGGATCTGTGTCTAGGCGGGAATCAAGCAGAGAGCTCGGTGCGGCCCTTACGGCGGCGAGCCGAAAGGATGGCGCGGCCGGCACGCGTGCGCATACGCAGACGGAAGCCGTGCACCTTGGCGCGACGGCGGTTGTTCGGCTGGAAGGTTCTCTTGCTCATAATGATCTCCGTGGTCCGGCAGGCACTCGGAATGACTGCCGTGAAGTGAAGGGGTGTGGGATTCCACAAGTCAACTGATTAAAACTACGGTCTTAATCCCCTGTGGTCAAACCGGATCTGCACAAAGGATCAATTATCCACAGACTGTGGACAACATCTGTGAATGACACGCGTACAGTCAATACAGCGAACTTGCCCTGTGGCATGGCAGTCACTAGCTTAGTTGCCTACAGTTACTAACAGCCGGCGGGGGCGCAGCAAACGGCAGACAGTCGAACCGGTGAGTTCGGCCACGCAATTCACGTTCGACAGGAGTTCCATTGGCTGAGGGTGCCGGCTCGACAGAGGACAACTGGCGAACGGTGCTCCAGGTGCTCTCCACCGATCAGCGCATCACCCCGCAGCTCAAGGGCTTCCTCGGTCTCGTCGTGCCGAAGGGCATCCTCGGCGGTTCGTTCTACCTCGAAGTGCCCAACGACTTCACACGCGACATGCTCGAGCAGCGGGTGCGGCCCTCGCTGCTCTCAGCACTCGGCACGCTGGACCCCCAGCTCGACGTGAGCAGCTTCTCCGTGGTCGTGAACCCCGACATCGACGGCTACGAGACCACGACGGTCACCGAACCGGCTCCCGTGATCCCGGTCGGCAACGGTCCGGGGGTGGGTTCGGGCGCCGACTCGGCCTACGTCGAATCGGTCGCGCCACCCGTTCAGGAGACCACCGGCCCGCACCGCAACAACGACACCCGTCTCAACGCCAAGTACAGCTTCGACAACTTCGTCATCGGCGGTTCCAACCGCTTCGCCCACGCCGCCGCCGTGGCCGTGGCCGAGGCGCCGGCCAAGGCCTACAACCCGCTCTTCATCTACGGCGATTCCGGGCTCGGCAAGACGCATCTCCTGCACGCCATCGGGCATTACGCCATCAGCCTGTATCCCGGGGTGCGGGTGCGCTACGTGAGCTCGGAGGAGTTCACCAACGACTTCATCAACTCGATCGCGAACAACCGCGGCGCCGCGTTCCAGTCGCGCTACCGCGACATCGACCTCCTGCTCATCGACGACATCCAGTTCCTCCAGCGAGCGGTCGAGACCCAGGAAGCGTTCTTCCACACGTTCAACACGCTGCACGACCACAACAAGCAGGTGGTCATCACCTCCGACCTCCCCCCGAAGCACCTCACGGGATTCGAGGAACGGATGCGCACCCGCTTCGAGTGGGGCCTCATCACCGACGTGCAGACCCCCGACCTCGAGACCCGCATCGCGATCTTGCGCAAGAAGGCGCAGAGCGAGCGATTGCGCGTGCCCGACGACATCCTCGAGTTCATGGCCTCGAAGGTCTCGAGCAACGTGCGCGAGCTCGAGGGCACCCTCATCCGCGTCACCGCATTCGCGAGCCTGAACCGCACCCCCGTCGACATGGCTCTGGTGCAGACGGTGCTGAAAGACCTCATCACCCTCGATGACGACAACGTGATCGCGCCGGTCGACATCATCAACCACACCGCGGAGTACTTCAAACTCTCGGTCGACGACCTCTACGGCTCCAGCCGCTCCCAGGCCATCGCCACGGCCCGCCAGATCGCCATGTACCTCTGCCGTGAGATGACGAGCCTCTCCCTCCCCAAGATCGGTCAACTGTTCGGCGGCCGCGACCACACCACGGTCATGTACGCCAACAACAAGATCGGCAAGCTGATGACCGAGAAGCGCTCGATCTACAACCAGGTCACCGAGATCTCGAACCGGATCAAGCACAACCAGCGCTACAAGAGCGCCTGAGTGCGACCTGGCAGCGTTGTCCACAGATTGTGAAGAGTGTGTGGATAACCACGCCGTGGATGTTGATCAGTCGCCCCGGGATGTGGATTCGTTCACGCAGCGTTCATCGCCCATCCGCCCGCACCAACACCGAGTTCACAACGGCTCTACAACTCACACGCGTGTAGTTCGGCTGGATCGAGCGGTTTAAACAGAGTTATCCACATATCCCCAGGCGTTAAGAACATTAAGAGATCTTTCTTTAAGCAAATGACATCCAAGAACCTTGTGCAGAAATTGCTCCACCGATCCGGCGGCTCGCACCCGATAACATGGAGCGACCCCAGGTCAGTCAAGTCGACAGAGGTGACTTCGTGAAGTTCCAAGTAAACCGAGACGTCTTCAGCGAAGCAGTGTCGTTCGCCGTGAAGTTGTTGCCTCAGCGCACCACTCTGCCGATCCTCAGCGGAGTGCTGATCGAAGCGACGGATGACGGTCTCACCCTCTCCTCGTTCGACTACGAGGTCTCGGCGCAGACGCAGATCTCCGCCGACGTCGAGGAGCCGGGTGTCGTGCTCGTCTCCGGCCGGCTGCTCTCCGACATCGCGAACCGCCTGCCGAACGCCCCGGTGAGCTTCTCCACCGAGGATTCGCGCATCGTGGTCAGCTGCGGCTCCGCCCGCTTCACCCTGCTGAGCATGCCGGTGGAGGAATACCCGACGCTGCCGCAGGTGGGAGCCGAATCCGGATTGCTGCCGGCCGACCAGTTCGCCGCTGCCGTCTCGCAGGTGGCGGTCGCGGCATCCCGCGACGACGTGACCCCCGTCATCACGGGGGTGCAGCTCGAGGTGAGTGAGAACACCATCTCCCTCGTGGCGACCGACCGCTACCGCGTGGCCGTGCGCAACATCGACTGGGACTCGAACGACTCCGGCACCCAGTCCGCCACCGCTCTCGTTCCCGCCCGCACGCTGCAGGAGGTCGGCAAGACCTTCGGCAACGCGGGCACCATCTCGGTGGCGATCACCAATACCGACGACCGTGAGCTGATCGCCTTCAAGGCCGACAAGAAGACGGTCACGACGCTGCTCATCAAGGGCAACTTCCCGCCTGTGAAGCGCCTCTTCCCCGAGAGCGTCGACAACTACGCGGTGATCAACACGGCCGATCTCATCGAGGCCACCAAGCGCGTCTCCCTCGTGCTCGAGCGCGAAGCAGCGCTGCGCTTCACCTTCACCATCGACGGCGTGACCCTCGAGGCCATCGGCTCGGAGCAGGCCCAGGCCTCCGAGTCGATCGATGCCCTCCTCACCGGCTCCGACACGGTCGTTTCGCTGAAGCCGCAGTTCTTGCTCGACGGGCTCGGCGCCGTGCACTCCGAGTTCGTGCGGATCTCGTTCACCAAGACCGACAACCCGAACAAGCCCGGTCCGGTGCTCATCACGAGCCAGTCGTCGAAAGACCAGCCCGGCTCCGACGACTACAAGTACCTGCTGCAGCCGAACCTTCTGCTGCGCTGACTCACACGCTGACCACACAAGGAGCTGTCATGAACATCGGTCTTATCGGTCTGGGCAAGATGGGCAACAACATGCGTGCCCGCCTGAAGAAGTCGGGCATCGACGTCGTGGGGTATGACACGAACCCGGCCGTCAGCGACGTGGCCGATCTCCCCGCTCTGGCCGCAGCCCTTCCCGCCCCTCGCATCGTCTGGGTGATGGTGCCGGCCGGTGCGATCACCGACGGCGTCATCCACGACCTGGCCGAGGTGCTCGACGAGGGCGACCTCATCATCGACGGCGGCAACTCGAAGTGGACCGAGGACTTCAAGCACTCCGAGTTCCTCGCTCCGAAAGGCATCCAGTTCATGGACGCCGGAGTCTCCGGCGGCGTCTGGGGCCTCGAGAACGGCTACGGCCTCATGGTCGGCGGCACCGCTGAGAATGTCGAGCGCGCAATGCCCGTGTTCGACGCGCTGCGCCCCGAGGGCCCGCGCGCCGAGGGCTTCGTGCACGTGGGCGAGGTGGGCGCTGGGCACTACGCCAAGATGGTGCACAACGGCATCGAGTACGGCATCATGCAGGCCTACGCCGAAGGCTACGAGCTGCTCGACGCGAAGAAGGACATCATCAAGGACGTGACCGGCACGTTCAAGGCCTGGCAGCGCGGCACGGTCGTGCGTTCCTGGCTGCTCGAACTGCTGGTGCGTGCCCTCGAGGCCGACCCCGAGTTCCATGACATCCAGGGCTACGTCGACGACTCCGGCGAGGGTCGCTGGACCCTCGAGGAAGCCATCGAGAATGCCGTGCCGATGCCCGCCATCAGCGCGTCGATCTTCGCGCGCTTTGTGTCGCGCCAGGAGGACTCGCCCTCGATGAAGGCCGTCGCCGCACTGCGCAACCAGTTCGGCGGCCACGCGGTCAAAGAGCTCGACTAGCTCCTGCCGGCTTGTTCGTCCGTCACCTGAGTCTCACCGACTTCCGCAACTACGTCACGGCCGAGGTCGCACTCGTGCCGGGGCCGAACCTGTTCGTCGGCAGCAATGGGCAAGGCAAGACGAACCTCGTCGAGTCGCTGGCCTACCTCGCCACGCTCGGGTCGCACCGGGTCTCCACCGACCAGGCGCTGATCCGGGCAGGGCAGGAGTCGGCGATCGTACGAGCGCGGCTCGAGCACGACGGTCGTGAGCTGCTGGTCGAACTCCAGCTGAATCGCGCGGCCGCCAATCGTGCCCAGGTGAATCGGGCCGCGGTGAAGCCGCGTGAACTGCCGCGCTACGTGTCCACTGTGCTCTTCGCCCCGGAGGATCTCGCGCTCGTGCGGGGCGAGCCGTCGACGCGCCGGCGCTTCGTGGATGCTCTACTCGGCGCGAAGTCACCGCGACTGCTGGGCGTCTTCGCCGACTACGACCGGGTGCTGAAGCAACGCAACGCGCTTCTCAAATCGGCGCGGGCATCCGGATTGAAGAACGAGAAGCTCTCGACGCTCGAACTCTGGAACGAGCGGCTCGTCGCACTCGGCTCGGAGATCATGGCGGAGCGGATAGGGATCATCACCGCACTCGGGCCGTTCGTGCGCGAGGCTTACCAGGCGGTGGCCGGCTCCGATCAGGAGCCGACGCTCGAGGTGGTGCTGAGCATCCTCGCCGACCATCCCGAGGCCGACGACGCGGAGGCCACCGTGCCGGCGGCGGCCGATCTCACTCGGGACGGACTGGCCGATGCGTTCCGCGCCGCCCTCGAGAAGGTGGCCCGCGCGGAGCGCGACCGCGGCATCACCCTCGTGGGCCCGCACCGCGACGACCTGCTGTTCAAATTGAACGGATTGCCCGCGAAGGGCTATGCCAGCCATGGCGAATCCTGGTCGTTCGCCCTCGCCCTGAAGCTCGCCTGCGCCGAACTGCTGCGTGCCGACTCGATCACCGGCGACCCGATCGTCATCCTCGACGACGTGTTCGCCGAACTCGACCAGCGCCGCCGCGGCAGGCTGGCGGATGCGGTCAAGGGCTACGAGCAGGTGCTCATCACGGCAGCCGTCTTTGAGGATGTGCCGGAAGAGCTCACCGCCCATACCGTGCGGATCTCGGCCGGGACTATCGTGGACGCATCCGATGACTGAATCACAGAACGTCTACCTCCGCCTGAAGGCCGCGTTCGGGGATCCGAGTTCCCGAGCGGCCACCTGGCGTGCCAAGAAGACGCGCGCGCGGGATCGCGACGGCGACGGCACGAGCATCCCGTACGGCCGAGGCCGGGATCCGCACGGCCTCGGCGACGTGATGTCGACGCTGTCGAGCGAACTCGGCTGGACGTCGTCGCTGGCCAAATCGGACCTGCTGCTGGCCTGGACCGAGATCGCCGGGCCCGAGACGGCCGAGCACAGCCGGCCGATCGGCATCACCGACTCGGTGCTCACCGTGCAGTGCGACTCGACGGCGTGGGCCACGCAGCTGCGGCACATGCGTGTGCTCATCATGACCACGATCGCCCAGCGCTACCCTGACGCGGGCATCGAGTCGATCCGCTTCGAAGCGCCCCACGCGCCTTCCTGGAAACGCGGCTCCAGATCGATTCCAGGGCGCGGTCCTCGCGATACCTACGGCTGACAGGGCAAATGTGGTCATCCGGGGAGAAATGATCGCTCAGAGCGGCATATAGCGGACGTTTCACACCCTTCGTTTGATAGAATTAAGGGTCGCCTGCCCGGCCGTTGGGCGCGGCACTGAGGAGCCCATTTCTATATGTCTGAATCGGACAAGGTCCACCCTGACAACGAGTACGGCGCGGACCAAATCCAGGTTCTTGAAGGTCTCGAGGCGGTGCGGAAGCGCCCCGGCATGTACATCGGTTCGACAGGCCCCCGAGGTCTGCACCACCTTGTGTACGAGATCGTCGACAACTCCGTCGACGAGGCTCTCGCCGGGTATGCGACGCACATCGAGGTCGTCATGCGCAAAGACGGCGGAATCCGCGTCGACGACAACGGTCGCGGCATCCCCGTCGACATCCACCCGGTGGAGAAGAAGTCGACCGTCGAGGTCGTGCTGACGATCCTGCATGCCGGTGGCAAGTTCGGCGGCGGCGGATACGCTGTCTCGGGTGGTCTGCACGGCGTCGGCAGCTCGGTCGTCAACGCTCTCTCCAGCGAGCTCGACGTCGAGGTGCGCCGTCAGGGCAACGTCTACCGGCAGAGCTACAAGATCGGTGTTCCGCAGGCTCCGCTCGAGATGGGTGAATCGACCACCGAGACCGGCACGCGCATCACCTTCTGGCCGAGCAAGGAGATCTTCGAGACCGTCGAGTTCGACTACGAGACCCTCCGCGCCCGGTTCCAGCAGATGGCCTTCCTCAACAAGGGCCTCGCCATCACCTTGACCGACGAACGTGGTGGAGACGACGGGACCGACGAGGACGTCGTGGTCACCTATCTCTACGAGAACGGTCTGAAGGACTACGTCGAGTACCTCAACCGCTCGAAGAAGGCCGACCTCGTGAACGAGGAGATCATCTCCTTCGAGCAGGAGGACACCGAGCGCAAGATCGCCCTCGAGGTGGCGATGCAGTGGACCACCGGATACACCGAGAGCGTCCACACCTACGCCAACACGATCAACACGCACGAGGGCGGCACCCACGAAGAGGGGTTCCGCGCTGCGCTCACCACGCTCGTCAACAAGTACGCCCGTGAGAAGGGCATCATCAAGGAGAAGGACGACAACCTCTCCGGCGACGACGTGCGTGAGGGTCTCACCGCGGTGATCTCGATCAAGCTCGCCGAGCCGCAATTCGAGGGCCAGACGAAGACGAAGCTCGGCAACACCGAGGCGAAGGCGTTCGTGCAGCGGGTCGTCGGCACCGAGCTGACCGACTGGTTCGACCGCAACCCGGTGCAGGCACGCGACATCATCCGCAAGGCGATCCAGGCCTCGCAGGCTCGACTGGCTGCCCGCAAGGCGCGCGAGCAGACCCGCCGCAAGGGCCTGCTCGAGGGCGGCGGGATGCCCGGCAAGCTGAAGGACTGCTCGAGCCGAGACCCTGCCAAGAGCGAGATCTTCATCGTGGAGGGCGACTCGGCCGGTGGCTCCGCCATCCAGGGTCGCAACCCCGAGACGCAGGCGATCCTGCCGCTGCGTGGCAAGATCCTCAACGTCGAGAAGGCGCGGCTCGACCGCGCGCTCGGCAACAACGAGGTGCAGGCGATGATCACCGCGTTCGGCGCGGGGATCGGCGAGGACTTCAACCCCGACAAGGCTCGGTATCACAAGATCGTCTTGATGGCCGATGCGGATGTCGACGGCCAGCACATCACGACGCTGCTGCTCACTCTGGTGTTCCGTTACATGCGCCCCCTGATCGAGCTCGGATACGTCTACCTCGCGATGCCGCCGCTCTACCGCCTCAAGTGGACGAACGCGCCCCATGAATACGTCTACTCCGATGCCGAGCGCGACGCGCTGCTGATCGACGGCCAGGCCGCCGGCAAGCGCATCCCGAAGGAGAACGGCATCCAGCGCTACAAGGGTCTGGGTGAGATGGACTACCGCGAGCTGTGGGACACCACGATGGATCCCGACACCCGCACCCTCCGCCAGATCACACTCGATGACGCCGCGGCCGCCGACGAGATCTTCTCCACCCTGATGGGCGAAGACGTGGAATCACGGCGCAACTTCATCCAGAAGAACGCCAAAGACGTCCGCTTCCTCGACATCTGATCCGCTGGAACGGATGCCGACGGCATCCGCCCCACCGAGCGACCACGCGAAATTGAGACCTAAATGACAGACGAATCCACTCCTGGCTCGGCCGACCAGAACGGGGCCGGGCAGGCCCCCGACGCGTTCGGCGCCACTACCGACCGCATCGAGCAGGTCGATCTCCAGCTGGAGATGCAGCGCTCCTACCTCGACTACGCCATGAGCGTGATCGTGGGCCGGGCGCTGCCCGACGTGCGCGACGGCCTGAAGCCCGTGCACCGCCGCGTGATCTACGCGATGTACGACGGGGGTTACCGGCCCGACCGCGCATTCTCGAAGTCAGCCCGCGTGGTCGGCGAGGTCATGGGTCAGTTCCACCCGCACGGTGACGCGTCGATCTACGACACGCTCGTGCGTCTCATCCAGCCGTGGAGCCTCCGCTATCCGCTGGCGCTCGGTCAGGGCAACTTCGGCTCCCCGGGCAACGACGGCGCCGCCGCCCCGCGGTACACCGAGACGAAGATGGCTCCGCTGGCGCTCGAGATGGTGCGCGACATCCAGGAAGAGACCGTCGACTTCCAGGACAACTACGACGGCCGCACCCTCGAGCCGGTCGTGCTGCCGTCGCGATTCCCCAACCTCTTGGTGAACGGCTCCGTGGGCATCGCGGTCGGCATGGCCACCAACATCCCGCCGCACAACCTGCGGGAGGTCGCCGCCGGTGCCATCTGGTATCTCGAGAACCCCGAGGCCGACCGCGAAGAGCTGCTCGAGGCCCTGATGCAGCGGATCAAGGGCCCCGACTTCCCGACCGGCGCCCAGATCCTGGGCGTCAAGGGCATCCACGACGCCTACCGCACCGGCCGCGGATCCATCACGATGCGCGCCGTGGTCAGCGTCGAGGAGCTGCAGGGTCGCACCTGCCTCGTCGTCACCGAGTTGCCCTACCAGGTGAACCCCGACAACCTCGCCATCAAGATCGCCGAACTGGTGAAAGACGGCAAGCTCGCCGGCATCGCCGACATCCGCGACGAGACCTCGGGCCGCACCGGCCAGCGTCTCGTCATCGTGCTGAAGCGCGACGCGGTGGCCAAGGTGGTGCTCAACAACCTCTACAAGCACACCCCGCTGCAGGACAACTTCGGCGCCAACATGCTGGCGATCGTCGACGGCATCCCGCGCACACTCCCGCTCGACGGCTTCATCACCGAGTGGGTCGCCCACCAGATCACCGTCATCGTGCGGCGCACCCAGTTCCGGCTGCGCGAGGCCGAGGCCCGCATGCACATCCTGCGCGGCTACCTCAAGGCGCTCGAGGCTCTCGACGAGGTGATCGCGCTGATCCGTCGCTCGCCGACGGTGGAGCAGGCCCGCGACGGGCTGATGGAGCTCCTCACGATCGACGAGCTGCAGGCCCGCGCGATCCTCGAGCTCCAGCTGCGCCGTCTGGCCGCGCTCGAGCGGCAGAAGATCCAGGACGAGGCCGACGAACTCCAGGTGAAGATCGACGAGTACAACGTCATCCTCGCCAGCCCGGCTCGCCAGCGCGAGATCATCATCGCGGAGCTCACCGAGATCGTCGACAAGTTCGGCGACGACCGGCGCACCGAGATCATGTTCGGCTTCGACGGCGACATGAATGTCGAAGACCTCATCCCCGAAGAGGAGATGGTGGTCACCGTCACCCGTGGTGGTTATGTCAAGCGCACCCGCAGCGACAACTACCGCAGCCAGCACCGCGGTGGCAAGGGCGTGAAGGGGGCGCAGCTGCGGGCTGACGACGTGGTGGAGCACTTCTTCGTCACCACCACGCACCACTGGCTGCTGTTCTTCACCAACACCGGTCGTGTCTACCGCGCGAAGGCCTACGAGCTGCAGGAGGCGGGGCGGGATGCGAAGGGCCAGCACGTCGCGAACCTCCTCGCCCTCGCACCCGACGAGCAGATCACGCAGATCCTCGACATCCGCGACTACCAGGCCGCCCAGTTCTTGGTGCTCGCCACCAAGGGCGGTCTGCTGAAGAAGACCTCACTCACGGAGTACGACACCAACCGCTCGGGCGGCATCATCGCGATCAACCTGCGCGAGGGCGACGAGCTCGTCTCCGCGCTGCTGGTCGACGAGGACTCCGACCTGTTGCTGGTGTCGAAGAAGGGCATGTCGATCCGCTTCACGGCCTCGGACGAGGCGCTCCGGCCCATGGGTCGCGCCACCTCCGGTGTGATCGGCATGAAGTTCCGCGGCGGCGACGAGCTGCAGGGCGCATCCGTGGTCTCCGACGAAGGATTCGTGTTCATCGTGACCGAGGGCGGCTACGCCAAGCGGACCTCGGTCGACGAATACCGGGTGCAGGGCCGTGGTGGCCTGGGCATCAAGGTGGCGAAACTCGCCGAGGCGCGAGGCGACCTGATCGGGTCGCTCATCGTCGGCGAGGACGACGAGGTCCTTGTGGTTCTTGCCAGCGGCAAGGTGGTACGCTCTGCCGTGGCCGAAGTTCCGGCTAAGGGACGCGACACGATGGGCGTTGTCTTCGCCCGCTTCGCGGACGACGATCGCATCATCGCAGTGGCCAAGAACACGGAACGCAACCTGGTAGCCGAGCTCGACGAGAGCGGCGAGGCCGAGGCTGCGCCTGGAGAGGATGTAACGACGGATGAGTAATCTTGGCGACAAATTCGCGAAGAAAACGGCAAGAGTCGCCACGACGAAGCAGGTTCGGCTGAAGCTGGTCTACATCGACTTCTGGTCGGTGCTGAAGATCTCCTTCCTCCTCGCGATCATCCTCGGGATCATCATCATCGTGGCGTCGTTCCTGGTCTGGTCGGTGCTCAACCAGACCGGTGTGTTCGACTCGATCAACACACTGCTGAAAGACATCGCAGGGGCCAGCAACTTCGACCTGTTCGACTTCGCCTCGCTGCCGCAGGTGATGGGTTTCTCGGTGGTCGTCGCGATCTTGAATGTGATCGTCATCACCGCTCTCGGTGCGATCGGAGCGGCGCTGTACAACCTCGCCGTGCGGATCACCGGTGGTGTGATGCTCGGCTTCACCAACAAGTAGGCCGGATTCGTCCGACCGGGCCTTTGTAGGGTAATCTCTACTCTGGTCAAAAAAACGGGGCTATAGCTCAGGCGGTTAGAGCGCTTCGCTGATAACGAAGAGGTCCGAGGTTCAAGTCCTCGTAGCCCCACGAGAGATCCACAAGAAATCTCCCGGTGATCCGGCGCAGTTCACTGCAGGATCTCTTGGGGGGCCTTAGCTCAGTTGGTAGAGCGCCTGCTTTGCAAGCAGGATGTCGGGAGTTCGATTCTCCCAGGCTCCACGCGACTGCAACAAAAAACCCCGCACCGTGAGGTGCGGGGTTTTTGTGTTCCTGTCGAGTCGTCAGCTCTCGGGGTTCGACTCGGGGGCCGGGTCTTCGTCGGCGATCCAGAGTTCGTCGTCGGCCCGGAAGGTCTGCCAGAGCGCGTAGCCGAGACCCGCCACCGTGACGGCACCGAGGGTGACGAGGAGCACGACACCGACCTTCGAGCCACCGGACTGCTTGGGCGCGGCCTTCTGGATGTTCTTGGCGGCTTTCGCGGCTTTCTTGCCGGCCTTCTGCACGAACTCGGGGTTGCGTGCCAGCTGCAGCACGGCGGCGGCCGAACCGACGGTGCCCGCGAGAGCCGGGATGACATCCGAGGCGAAGCGGTCTTTGGCGGTCTGACCCGCGACCTTGGCAGCGGCGACGTTCCGACTGATGGCCGGGGCCACGGTGCCGACGGCGGCGCTCACCCGCGGGCGCACCTCCTCATCGGCGAGGAAGCTCGCCTGCTTGCCGGCCTCCCGCAGGATGGCGTTGGCGCGGTCGAGAACGGCCTGCTGGTCGACCCACAGGTCTTCTGCCGTTCCCTTCAGGCGCGTGAGCGCTTTGCGGCGCTTGCGGGAAAGACTCATAAGAAACCTCCATCGGCGAGAGCACGGTCATTGTCATCTTGCCACGCAATGCTGTGCCGCAGTAGTTCGAGGCACTGATCATCCACTTCGCATACCCTGGACCTTCACTGGAAGGACGCTGCCGTGGGCTTAGAATTGAGCCCATGCCCGCACACACGCACGTCGCTACCCTCAACACCAATCACGGCCCGATCGTGGTCAACCTGTACGGCCACCACGCTCCGAAGACCGTCAAGAACTTCGTCGGCCTCGCCTCGGGCGAGATCGAATGGACCGACCCGAAGACCGGCCAGCCCACCAACGCACCGCTCTACAACGGCATCGTCTTCCACCGCATCATCCCCGGCTTCATGATCCAGGGCGGCGACCCGCTCGGCAACGGCACCGGCGGCCCCGGCTTCAAGTTCGACGACGAGATCAGCCCCGAGCTCGACTTCACCCAGCCCTACATCCTCGCGATGGCCAACGCCGGCATCCAGGGCGGCAAGGGCACGAACGGCTCGCAGTTCTTCATCACCGTCGGCCCGACCACGTGGCTCCAGGGCAAGCACACCATCTTCGGCGAAGTGGCCGACGACGCCTCCAAGCGCATCGTCGACAAGCTCGCCGGCGTGGCGACCGACGCCTACGACCGCCCGCTCGACGAGGTCGTGCTCGAGAGCGTGACCGTCGAGGCGGTCTAGCTCCACCCCGCTCGGCCTCGCGCGATGACGACCGCTCCGGACACGCCGGACAACTACTGTTACCGGCATCCGGGACGGCAGAGCTTCGTGCTCTGTCAGCGCTGCGGGCGCACCATCTGTCCGGAGTGTCAGGTGCAGGCGGCCGTCGGCGTGCACTGCGTCGAGTGCGCCGCTCAGGATCGTCGTGAGGCTCCGCGCGTGCGGCGCGGTCGCCCGGCGTTCCTCCGCAACCTGACCGGCTCGGGTGCCCCGGTGGTCACCTACGTGCTGATCGCCGTGTGCTTGGTGGTGTTCGGCCTGCAGCAGATTCCCGGACTCGGCGTCATGCGGGCCCTGCAATTCGCGCCGGCCTACGTTCTTCCCATCCCGGGCGCGCCCTTCGAGCCGTGGCGGATGCTCACCTCGGTGTTCACGCACGGCTCGATCCTGCACGTGTTGTTGAACATGTACACCCTGTTCATCTTCGGCAGCGTGCTCGAGCGGATGCTCGGGAAGTGGCGGTATCTCGCTCTCTTCCTGATCTCCGGTCTCGGTGGTTCGGTCGGGGTCGTGCTGCTCGCCGATCCGCTCACGGCGGTGGTGGGCGCATCCGGAGCCATCTTCGGTTTGATGGGCGCGTTCTTCATCATCAACCGGCACCTGGGCGGCAACAGTGTGCAGCTCCTGGTGCTGGTGGCGATCAACCTCGCCTACGGCTTCTTCGTGCCGGGCATCTCCTGGCAGGCCCACGTCGGTGGACTGGTGGCGGGCGCGCTTGCCGCGCTGATCTTCGTGCGCACGCGGCCGATCCGGATGCGGAACGTGCAGATCCTGCTGCTCGCTGCACTCGCGGTGGCGCTGGTGGGCATCACGGTCGCCAAAGCTCTGGTCTGACGGTTCGTCGACGCTCAGGCCGGACGGATCCGTGCGGCCGACGGCACGTCATCCCCCGAATCCACAGAGTTATCCACAGCTGTGGACTTATCCACAGCTGTTTCCACATTGGGGATAATTACATCAATGTAATTAGCGTGTTCGAGGTGTGTTTTCTAGCGCCACCGTGTGGTCATGATGAAGCCGATGAAGGCGATGCCGAAGCCGACGAGGATGTTCCAGCTGCCGAGCGCGGGAACCGGGAAGACGCCCTGGCTGACGTAGAACACGATGATCCAGAGCAGACCCACGATCATGAACCCGAACATCACCGGCTTGAACCACACCGGATTCGGGGTCTTCGCGGAGGACTCGTCGCCGGAGGAGCGCTGAACGTCTCTCGAGCGGCGGGTGACGTCCTTCGTGGGTGCTTTGTCTCGGGCCATGCCGACGATTCTAACGGGCTTTCATCGGGCGTTCTCCACCGGTTTTCCACAGGTCGACGCACTCGGGGTCGCAGCACAGCTTCCGCCTCTTAGGATTGTCGCTATGAGTGAGCTCCCCGACTCGGCGCCCGACGGTGACGAACCGCCCCTCCGGCGCCCCCGGAAGCAGAAGCGCAGCGTCTTCTCCCGGGTGGTCGGAATCGCCGGAGAACTGCTCATCACGGCCGGTGTCCTCGTGCTCCTCTTTCTCGGCTGGCAGTTCTCGATCAACGGCATCATGCTCAACAACCAGCAGGCCTCCGACGCGAACAACCTCTCGCAGACCTGGGCGGGCGACGGGTCGAACTCCGCGACCCCTTCCCCGACCACGAGCCCCGCGGCCGACGCCGCGACCTTCCGGTACGGCGAGCCCCCGGTTCTCGCCGCGCCCGCGACGACCGAGCAGTTCGCGGTGATGTACGTGCCGCGCTTCGGCGCCGATTTCAAGAAGACCATCGCCGAAGGCGTCGATCCGCGTTCCGTGCTCAACAACGGCGGCGCCGGGCACTATCCGGGCACGCAGATGCCCGGAGCCGTGGGCAACTTCGCGGTGGCCGCGCACCGCGACGGCTGGGGCAGCCCGTTCCTGAAGATCAACGAGCTCCAGGTGGGCGACCCGATCTACGTCGAGACGCAAGACGGCTGGTACACCTACACCTTCCGCAGCCTCGAATACGTGACACCCTACGGCGTCGGAGTGATCGACCCCGTGCCGCAGGTCGAGGGCGCGACACCGACCGATCGACTGATCACGCTGACCAGCTGCAACCCGCTCTACATCGCATCGGAGCGCATCATCGCCTATGGCGTGCTGACCGACTGGCAGCCGCGCTCGGCGGGAGCGCCCGCCGAGATCGCCGGAATCGTGGGGGCCTAGACCATGTACGCAGCTCTCTGGCGCATCCTGCCCGGCCCGGTGTGGGTGCGCATCCTCATCCTCGTGGTGCTGGCCGCCATCGTGCTCGCGGTGCTGGCATTCTGGGTCTTCCCGTGGATCGACGATTTGACCGCGCCGGTTCAGGATGTGACGGTAGACCAATGACGCGCGTTCTGGTGATCGACAACTACGACAGCTTCGTCTACACGCTGAACGGCTACCTCCAGCAGCTGGGCGCGGAGACCACGGTGGTGCGCAACGACGCCTTCGAGGCGTCCGACGCGGCAGCCACGATCGCGGAGTACGACGCGGTGCTTCTCTCCCCCGGCCCCGGCAAGCCCGCGGATGCCGGCGTCTCGATCCCGGTCGTGTTCGCGGCGCTCGAGTCGAACACCCCGCTGCTCGGTGTGTGTCTCGGCCACCAGGCGATCGCCGAGGCCCTCGGCGCCACCGTCACGAACGCCGAAGAGCTGATGCATGGCAAGACCTCGGTCATCCACCACGACGACAGCGCCTTCTACGACGGTGTGCCCGACGGCTTCACCGCCACGCGGTACCACTCGCTCGCCGTGGTCGACGGCACCGTGCCCGAGAGTCTCGTGGTGACCTCGCGCACCGAGGGCGGCGTCATCATGGGAGTACGCCACGTGACGGCGCCGATCTATGGGGTGCAGTTCCACCCGGAGTCCGTGCTGACCGAGGGCGGCTACAAGATGCTCGGCAACTGGCTGGCCACCGCCGGCCTGGAGGATGCACCGGCGAAGGCGGCCGAGCTGAACCCGCTGCTGAGGGCTGTGTAGCCTCTCCCGCTACGCGCCGGTGCAGTAGCGGATGGTGATCTCCGACTTCTGCAGCGCGTCGCCCGGAGCGATGGACTGGGTGGACACGGGATTCGACGGGGCGCTCTTGCACCCCGGATCCTGCTCCACCTTCACGTCGAGGAGCAGCTGAGTGAGGGAGCTGCTCGCGACGTCGATCGGCTGGCCGGCGACATCCGGAACCGTCACCATCCCGGTCGAGACGAAGATGTTGATCGTATCGCCGGCGTGCGCCTGGGTTCCGGAGGCAGGATCGCTGCGGATCACGACGTCGGCCGGCACGTCGGCGGAATTCTCCTTGTTGGTCTGGCCCACCACGAACTTCGCCGCGGTGATGGCGTTCGCAGCATCCGTCGCGCTCATGTTCTGCAGGTTCGGCACGGCGATCGCCTCCTTGCCCTGCGAGACGTTGACGCTGACCACGGTTCCCGGGCTCACGATGGTGCCCGTTCCGGGATCGGTGTCGACCACCTGGCCGGCCGGAATCGTGTCGCTGTAGACGTCGAACCGTGCCGTGACCAGGTCGAGCTGCTGCAGCGTGGCATCCGCCGCCTCATAGGTCTGGCCGGTGACGGTCGGGATCTCGCGCGACGCGGAGGGCAGCTCATCGGTGGGCTGCAGGGTGAGCACCCAGAACACGATGGCCACCAGGATGACGGCCACCGAGGCGATGCCCGCCCAGATCCACACCACAGGAGGCCTCGACTGCGTGCGCACCGCGTACTCGTCGTCGCCGGCGAGCTGCGTGAGCGCAGCTTCGGTGCCCTGGGCGAGGCTCGGTGGAGCGCCGAACAGCGAGGACTGGAAGTCGTCGGCCGGGAGGCGCTTCGAGGGGATTCGGCCGGCACCGGCGATCTCGAGGTCGGTGCGGAACTCCACGGCGCTCTGGAATCGGGCGAAGCGGTCTTTGGCGAGTGCGTGCAGCACCACCTGGTCGATCGCGGGCGACACCATCGGGTTGATGCTCGACGGCGCGACCGGCATCTCGCTCACGTGCTGATAGGCCACGGCCACCGGGGTCTCGCCTTTGAACGGCGGCTCCCCGGTGAGCATCTCGAACAGCACCACACCGGTGGAATACAGGTCGGTGCGGGCGTCGACCGATTCGCCGCGTGCCTGCTCGGGGGAGAAGTACTGCGCGGTGCCGAGGATCGCGGTGGTCTGTGCGACGGTGGCCGACGAGTCGGAGATCGCCCGCGCGATGCCGAAGTCCATCACCTTCACCTGGCCGCCGTGGGTGATCATCACGTTGCCGGGTTTGATGTCGCGGTGCACGACGCCCGCGCGGTGCGAGTACTCCAGGGCGGTGAGGATGCCCTCGGTGATGCGGATGGCCTCGGCCGAGTCGACCGGGCCCTCGCGGATCACGTCTTTGAGGAGCTTGCCTTCGACGAACTCCATGACGATGAACGGCACGACGCCTTCGAAGCCGCCCGGCTCCGCCACACGCTCTTCGCCGGCGTCGAACACCCGCACGATGGTGGGGTGCGCCATCCGTGACGCCGCCTGCGCCTCCTGACGGAAACGGGTGCGGAACACCGGATCGCCGGCGAGCGATGACTTGAGCAGCTTGATCGCGACCTGGCGGCCGAGCCGCTCGTCGCGGCCCGAGTACACGTTCGACATCCCGCCGCGGCCGATCAGTTCGCCCAGGCGATACCGCCCGGCGAGAAGACGGTTGTCGTCGGTCACTGTTGTTGCTCCTGGATCGATGTCGGGAAAGGTCTCTGGTCGCTCGGGTGCGGGTGGAGGGGAGGAGGAAGGTGGATCAGTTGCCGTTGCCGGGGCCGCTGTTGCCGCCCTCGGCGCCATTGGTGGGCGGCGTGACGATGTTCAGCTGCGTGGTCATGCCCGAGGAGAAGCCCGATGCCGTGCCCGAACAGGTGACGCTGTACTTCACGTCGACCTTGTCGCCTGCGGCGCCGGTGACCGTGAGGGTCGCCGTGGTTCCCGTGATGCCGGTGGGCACCGTCGCGTTGGTGGCCTCGAGGGTGTAGCCGTCGAGCGTGGTGCCGGAGGGGCAGCTGTACGACGACCATTGCACGTCGAAGGTGCCGCCGGCCGGAACCGCGTTGTCTTCGCTCACCGTGGGCTTGGTCGTTCCGGTGAACTGCACCGGGGTCGTCGGCGCAGTGGGCGTGATGACGGCAGTGTAGACCGTGAGGTCGATCGTCGTGCCCTTCGGTACGTTGCCGACCGGCGTGGCCTGGTAGACCACGTCGACCTTATCGGCCGCGGGTGCGGCGTTTCCCGGCACCCTATTCGCGCTGAGACCCTTGTCGGAGAGGATCTGGGCCGCTTCGTCGAAGGTCTTGCCCTTGAGGTCGGCCTCGCTGATCGCGACGGTCGTCGGAGTGGGCGTCGGGGTGGGGGTCGTCGGCGGTGGCGTGGTCTGCGTCGGTGTCGGTGCGCTGCTGCTCGGGGTCGCCGGCGCACTGTTGCCGTTGGCCTGCACGACGAGCGCGACGATGGTGCCGATCAGCACGAGACCCAGGATGATGATCAGCACGATGAGCGGCCACGTCCAGGGGCTGCGCTTCTTCGGCTCCTCCGCGGCATCCGTCGACGGCGGAGTGGCCGGGGGAACCAGACCGTTGCCGTTCGCGCCGTTCGGGGTGGAGAGAACAGTGGTGGCCTGCGTGGCGCCGGGAGCCGGCATCAAGCGCGTTGCCATGGTGGGGGGCAACGGTTCGCTGCCGAGTACGGCCGGAACCGCGGCCGCGGCGGAGGCGATGTCGCCCCGGCGCAGCGCCATTGCGGCGCGCGCGAGATTGCCCGTGGAGGACGGGCGGTCTTCGGGCTTCTTGGCGATGCACGAGAGCACGAGGTTGCGCACCGGTTCGGCCACCGTGACCGGCAGGTCGGGCGGCGTGTCGTTGATCTGTGCCATCGCGATGGCGACCTGCGATTCGCCCGAGAACGGCCGCTTGCCGGCGAGGCACTCGTAGGCCACGATGCCGAGCGAGTAGATGTCGGTGGTGGGCGACGCGGGCTGGCCGCTCGCCTGCTCGGGCGAGAGGTACTGCACCGTGCCCATCACCTGACCGGTTGCGGTGAGCGGAACCTGGTCGGCGATGCGGGCGATGCCGAAATCGGTGATCTTGACCCGGCCGTCGGGGGTGATCAGCAGGTTTCCCGGCTTGATGTCGCGGTGCACGAGACCGGCGGCGTGTGCTGCCTGCAGGGCCAGCGCGGTCTGGGCGATGATGTCGAGAACGCGGTCGGTCGAGAGCACGTGCTCGCGCTCGAGGATGGTGGAGAGAGCTTCACCGGGCACGAGCTCCATCACGAGGTAGGCGCTGCCCTCCTCCTCGCCGTAGTCGAAGACGTTGGCGATGCCCTCGTGGTTGACGAGGGCGGCGTGCCGGGCCTCGGCGCGGAAACGCTCGAGGAACCCGGGGTCGCCCAGGTATTCGTCTTTCAAGATCTTGATCGCCACGGTGCGGCCGATCACGAGGTCGGTGGCCTGCCAGACCTCGCCCATGCCGCCGATCGCGATGCGACTGGACAGCTCGTACCGGCCACCGAAGGTCACCCCTGCTGTGGGTCTCATTTACTCAGCACCGCCTCTAGTACTCGTTTTGCGATCGGTGCGGCCAACTCGTTTCCGGAACCGGACTGGCCCAACCCACCGCCATCTTCCACGACCACTGCGACGGCAACCCGAGGGTTGTCTGCGGGCGCAAAACCGGTGAACCACAGGGTGTAGGGATCGCCCTCCCCGTTCTCCGCGGTTCCGGTCTTACCGGCCACACTGACCCCGTCTATTCTTGCATTAGTCGCTGCGCCGTTATCGACTGCCTGCACCATCAGATCCGAAAGTTGCGAAGCCGTTGTAGAAGTCAAAGGCGTCGACAGTTCCTTCGCCTCGAAGCTCTCGAGCAGGCTGAGATCGGGCGCCTGGATGGCATCCACCAGATTGGGTGTCATCAGTTTTCCTCCGTTCGCGACCGCGGCCGAGAGCATCGCGATCTGCAGGGGCGTGGCCACGTCGCTGCCCTGCCCGAAGGCCGAGAGCGCGAGCTGCGCATCGTCGAGCCCCCGGGGGTAGACGCTGGTGGAGACATCCATCGGCACCGTCAATTCGGTGCCGAAACCGAAGGCCTTCGCCATGTCGGCCAGCGGCTGCTCGCCCATCTCCACGCCGAGCTCGGCCATCGGGATGTTGCAGGAGAGGATGAACGCGGTCGCGATCGTGACCGAGTCGCCGCCACCGCAGGTGCCGCCGCCGGCGTTGCTGACGGTGCGGTCGCTGCCGGGCAGGGGGAACCGGGCGAGGTTCGGTTCGGTGTGGTCGACCGGCAGGTTCGCGTTCTGCAGCGCCGCCGAGGTGGTGACGATCTTGAAGGTCGACCCGGGCGGATTCAGGTCGTTGATGGTCTTGTTGATGAGCGGATCGCCGGGCGCCGCGAGCAGGGCGTCATAGGTGTCGAGCACGGCTTGCGTGTCGTGCACGGCCAGGGTGTTCGGGTCGAAATCGGGCTTGGAGACCATGGCCAGGATACGGCCGGTGGAGGGCTCGATGGCGACCACCGCACCCTGGTAGCTGCCGAGCGCGTCGTAGGCGGCCTGCTGCACCACCGGATCGATCGTCAGCTCGACGGAGGCGCCCTGCGGGTTCTGTCCGGTGACCAGGCGGTTCAGGTAGTCGAGGAACTGGGAGTCGCTGGTGCCGGAGAGGTAGTCGTTCAGGGTCTGCTCGATCTGACTCGAGCCCTGGCCGAGCGTGTAGTAGCCCGTGACCGCGCTGTAGAGCGGACCCTGCGGATAGACCCGCTGATATTTGTACTCGTCGTCGGTGGGCACCGACTCGGCCACGGGCTGGCCGCCGACCAGGATGGCGCCGCGCTCGGTGTCGTAGCTGGCGTAGATCGTGCGGGCGTTCCGGGCGTCGCCGGCGAGGTTGTCGGCCTGGAAGAACTGGATCGTGGTGGTCGACGCGAACAGGGCCAGGAACATCAGGAACACCACGATGCTCACGCGCTTGAGTTCTCGGGTCACGGCTCTAGATCACCAGCCTTGGCTGATTGCGAACTGTGTCCGAGAGCCGCAGTAACAGGCCCACGATGATCCAGTTGGCCACCAGCGACGAGCCGCCGGCAGCCATGAACGGTGTGGTGAGACCGGTGAGCGGGATGACCCGGGTGACGCCGCCGATCACGATGAAGCACTGCAGCGCGACGGTGAACGAGAGGCCGACACCGAGCAGGCGGCCGAAGTCGTCTTGCCCCGCGAAGCTGATCCGGAGGCCGCGCGAGATGAAGAGCAGGTAGAGCGCGAAGATGGCGAACAGACCGGCCAGCCCGAGCTCCTCGCCGACCGAGGCGACGATGTAGTCGCTCTGCGCCAGAGGCGTGATGTCGGGACGGCCCTGACCGAGACCGGTGCCGATGAGTCCGCCGTTCGCCAGACCGAACAGGCCCTGCACCAGCTGGTAGCTGCCACCGACCTCGTCGTAGATGGCCGGATTGAACGCATCCAGCCAGTTGGTGAAACGGTCGTTGACGTAGGTGAGCACCTGACCGGCGATGACACCGCCCGCGAGGAAGAGCCCGACGCCGAGCACCACCCAGCTGGCGCGGCCCGTGGCCACGTAGATCATCACCACGAACAGGCCGAAGTAGAGCAGCGCGGTGCCGAGGTCGCGCTGGAAGATGATGACCGACATCGACAGCGCCCACAGCACCAGGATGGGCCCGAGGTCGCGGGCACGGGGGAAGCGCAGCCCTAAGAACTTGGTGCCGACCATCGACAGGCTGTCGCGACGCGAGACCAGGTAGCCGGCGAAGAAGACGGCGAGGGCGATCTTCGCCACCTCACCGGGCTGGAACGAGAAGGCGCCGACGTGGATCCAGACGCGGGCCCCGTTGATCTCCTGGCCGATCACCGGCAGCATCGGCAGCAGCAGGAGGACCGCGGCCACGAACATGGCGATGTAGGTGTAGCGCTGCAGCACCCGGTGGTTGCGGATGACGAGGATGACACCGATCGCCAGCGCGATGGCGACGCCGCTCCAGACCACCTGCCGCACGGCCGTGCTCTCCCAGCCGGTGAGATTCTCGGCGATGTCGATGCGGTAGATCACCGCGATGCCGATGCCGTTCAAGAGCGCGGCGATCGGCAGGATGAACGGATCGGCGTTGGTGGCCACGAAGCGCAGCGCGACGTGCATGCCGAAGACGAGCACGGCGAGCCCGGCGCCGAGGGTGAAGACGGTCATGTCGGCGTAGCCGAGAGCGCCGAACTGCACCAGCACGACCGCGAAGGCGTTGACGGCGCACACGAACAGCAGCAGGAAGAGCTCGAGGTTGCGGAGTTTCTGAGGCACCCGGATGCGGCGGAAGCCCCGGCCGGGGGTGGCGGCCGCGGGGCCGGGCACGGCGTTCGGGGCCGTCAACGGACCGGTGGCGTTCGTCATGGCGCCGTTCCGTTCGGAGTGGTCGTCGGACCGGGCGTCGGTGGCGGTGTGCCGGTGCTCGTGCCGTCACCGTCGGTGCTGTCCGCCACCCCCGACGCAGCCGCGTCGCTCAGTCGTTTCACGATCTCCAGAGCAGCGGTGACCGAGTCGGCGCTGATGGTGTTCTCGACCTGCCGCTGGTTGAAGGGAGGGAGCGCATCCGTCGGGATGTCGGTCTCCTGGAACACGTGCGAGAGGGCCATCGGGCCGACGGTCTGCTGCACTCCTTGGAAGATCGCCACCGTGCCGTTGGACTCGCCCACGTAGTAGCGGGTCTGGGTCCAGCGATAGCCGGCGTAGAGACCGCCTGCGATCAGCGCCAGCACGACGAGCACCCCCACCAGCCAGGTGACCTTGCGCCGTCGGCTGCGCCGTCTGTCCTCCTCGATCAGCTCGTCGAGGTAGTCGTCGGATTCGGGCTCGAAGTGGCTCGGTTCGGTGGAGGCGGGGCCGCGCGGGTGCAAGCGGAGGCCGGGGATGCCCGTCATGCGCGTCGGACGCCGGCCCGCGGGCTTCTCGAAGGCGATGGGCTGGGCCGCCGAGCCCACCATCACCGGGGTGGCCTCGGGTGACTCGAACGACTGATGCACGTCGACCACGACGACGGTCACGTTGTCGGGAGCGCCGTGGTCGAGGCTCTCCTTGATCAGCGCGTTCGCGGCATCCTTCGGTGCGATGTTGTTCTTGAGGATCTTCTCGATGTCGTCGCGCTCGACCACACCGCTCAGGCCGTCGGAGCAGAGCATCCAGCGGTCGCCGGGCCGCGTGTCCATCACCTGGAGGTCGACCTCGGGCGCGGCGTCGACATCGCCGAGCACGCGCATCAGCACGCTCCGGCGCGGGTGGGTCTTCGCCTCTTCGGGGGTGATGCGTCCCGAGTCGACGAGGCGCTGCACGAAGGTGTGGTCGATGGTGATCTGGGTGAGCACGTCGTCGCGCAGGCGGTAGACGCGGGAGTCTCCGATGTGGGCGAGGGCCACGCTGTGCCCGACGCGCACCAGGGCGCTGAGCGTGGTGCCCATGCCGGTGAGTTCCGGATGCTCGTAGACGGTCTCGGTGAGCACCGCGTTCGCGGCGACGATCGCCTCCTGCAGGGCGAATTCGGCGTCGACGGCGGAGTTGTAGTGCCCGTCGATCTCGGCCAGGCGCTTGAGCGCCAGCGCGGAGGCGACGTCTCCCCCGGCGTGGCCGCCCATGCCGTCGGCCACGGCGAAGAGCGTTTCGCCCGCGAAGCCCGAGTCCTGGTTGTTGGAGCGGATCTTTCCAACGTGGGACACGGCCGCGCTCACGGTCACAATCGCCACTGGCTACCGCCGGAGCTCGAAGCTCGTGGCGCCGATCCGGATGGGCGTGTTCAGAGGGATGTGCACCGGCGCGGTGACCCTCTGGCCGTCGAGGAATGTTCCGTTGGTCGAGTCGAGGTCCTGGATGACCCACTCGTCGCCCCAGATCATGAGGCGGGCGTGGTGGGTGGATGTGTAGTCGTCGCGGATGACGACGCTGGAATCGGAGGAGCGGCCGATGGTGAGCGGCTCGGTGCCGAGCGGGATCTCGCTGCCCGACTTCGCACCCGAGGTGATGACGAGGCGCCCGGCGTTGCTCGTGGTGGCGTGGGGCGGCCCGCTCAGTTCGGTGCCGGGGGCGGGAACGAAGGTGGGGACCTTCGGGGCGGGTGCCGCTGGAGCGGAGCCGGCTGCCCCGCCGGCCGCGACGCCGGCGGGAATGCCTGCTCCCGGTGTCGCTGGGCCTCCGGATGCGCCGGGGCCCGCTCCGGCACCGGCCGCCGCGCCCGCCGGTGCCTCTTTGAGTCGACGGACCCGCTGGCCGAACAGATCGGACCGCATCGCGTAGACCACGATGAAGATGAACACCCAGAGCAGCGCCAGGAAGGCGAGCTGCAGGATGAGGAGGGTGAGTTCGCTCATGTCGCCGCCCTACCGCCAGAATCCGCCGGGATCGAGGGGCGGGCGGTTGGGGTCGTGTGCCGGATGTTGGTTGTGGGCCGCGTTCTGTGGCCGCGCGGCGCTCGCGGTCGCAGCGGGGGCTGCGTTGCGTGACCCGCTCGACGACTGGGGGACGATGCGGAAGACGATGTTCGTGCGGCCGATCTGGATGACCGAGTCGGGCTCGAGATTGGCGCGCTGGAAGGCCTGGCCGTTCAGCTGGGATCCGTTGGTGGAACCGAGGTCGCGGGCCTGTGCGTGCGTGCCGTCCCACAGGATCTCCACGTGCTTACGCGAGGTTCCGGTGTCGTCGACCGTGATGTCGGCGTCGCTGCCCCGGCCGATGATGGTGCGCGATTTCGTGATCGGATGCCGTCGGCCCGCGATGTCGAGCACGGGCGTCCAGGTGACGTTCCCCTGAACATTGGCCGAATCGATCTGGATGACGCCGGTGGTCAGCTTCGGGTCGTTCACGAGATCGATGGTGACACCGCCGGCGAACTGGAAGCCCTGTTGCGCGGCGTGCTGCTGCACGATCTGGTTCAGGTCGTCGACGAGTGTCGGGCCGATGCCCGTCATGCGCTGGTAGTCGCCGGGAGCGAGCAGCACGCGGAAGCTGTTCGGAACGAGGATGCGATCGCGCGACACGACCGCCGCCTTCGTGTCGAGCTCGCGCTTCAGCGCCGAAGAGATCTCGACCGGCTGGAGCCCCGAGCGGAAGGTCTTCGCGAACGCGCCGTTGACGGCGCGTTCGAGACCCTTCTCGAAGTTGTCCAGTATTCCCACGTCTCTCCCGATCTCCTTGCTCGAACCCGCCTGTGCGCGGTTCCCTCGTGGGGCGCCGTGCTCTGTCGTCGTCTCCGGTTCCGTGGTGTCGATTGTCGCTTCGCGCAGGCGGCGCGTGCTGATAAAGGCGTGAATGCTACGTCGATGTTACTTGTCTTGGGTGTTAATGCACTCTCAGGCGGCTCGGCCCCCGTGGTTCGCGAGCGGCCCTCGCTCGTGCTAATCTCTCCTAGTTCGCGCGAGTGGCGGAATTGGCAGACGCGCTGGCTTCAGGTGCCAGTGCCCGCAAGGGCGTGGGGGTTCAAGTCCCCCCTCGCGCACGAACGACCGGATCGGATCCGTGACCGATCCGATCGAGGGTCACCCGTGGAGGACATCTCCGGGTGGCGAGTGATCGGGGGGTCTTTCGTGTCGGTCGATCCACCTGTTCCTCCGGTTCCACCGGTTGAAGGCTCGTTCCCGCAGGCTGCATCCGTGCAGCCTCCCAGCGTGCAGCAGCCGTGCGTTCCGCCGCTGCCCTCGCAGTCGCAGCCCGCATCTCCTCCCCCGCCTCGGCGCGGCAGACCGCTCCTCTTCGTGTGGATCGGCGTGGGTCTCGTCGTCCTCCTCGCGCTCGTGGCGGGTGGCCTGACCTGGATCGCCGTCTCCACTGCAGCCGCTCGGAACGCTCCGGAGAAGATCGTCGACGCGTACCTCGCCGCGGTCGTGGACGGCCGGATCGAAGACGCCGTGGCGTTGGGCGGCGGCGTGCCCGACAACATGCTCCCGGATCTGCTCACCGACGCGGCCTACGCGGCCGCCGGCGCACATGTCACCGGATACACGATCGACTCCACGGGCATCGACAGCAGCGGAGCCACGGTCGTCGCCAGCATCCAGCAGGGCGCCGACGAGTTCAGCCAGTCGTTCCGGCTCACACGCACCGGCCGGGAAGCGATCTTCGTCGACACCTGGGCCCTCGATCCGATCGACTACAACTCCATCCGGGTCACGTTCGACGGCCCGACGGGATCCGGGGTGACCGTCAACGGCATCGCGATCGATGAGCCCGTCGAGTCCATCATCGCGCGCCCGCTCGCGGCTCTGCCCGGCAGCTATGTCGTCGGCGCTCCGTCGGCCGACGGCAAGGTGCAGATCGAGGACGACACCGTCACCGTCGACTCCTTCACGGCGGATGTCGATGGCGTCGACGCGACCCTGACGGCTTCACTCACTCCGGAGGGCGAAGCAGCCGGGCAGGCCGCAGCCGCGGGCTATCTCGACGCCTGTATCGCTCAGCCCGTGCTGGCGCCCGAAGGCTGCGACTTCTACGCCGAGACAGGCGACGGTGAAGTCGTGACCAACCTCGTCTGGTCGGTCGATCCGCGGCCGACGTTCACGATCGGCGCCTGGACGCCGAACGGCTGGGAAGTGCTGCCCGATGCACCCGGCACGATCATCGGCAATGGCGACTACTCCCTCCCCTCGGGCGAGTTCGGCACGGTGCGCTACACCCTCTCCAACTACACCTACGGCGGGTATCTCACCCTCGTCGATGGAGTCATGATCTTCACCTTCTCGGGATCGAACGCGAGCGGAGGCGGCGGAGTCACCTCATAGGCGACTCCCCTGCGGGTGCTTCGGTCTTCGTCGGGCGCGGCGAGTACCGCGTCGCCGTGCGCGCATCCGACACCGCCGCCACTTTGGTGTCGATGAACCCGAGCGAACGCATCCGCTGACGGATCGCGGTGTCGCCGAAATCGGTGCCCGGGCCCTTGCGGTGCACGAGCCAGATCGGCAGACCCGTCGGCAGCTCTGCCACCGCGTTCTCAAGCCCTTCGGCGTCGTCGATCTCCGCGATCGCGAGATCCGGCGGTGTTCCGGGCTCGCCACCGGTCGTCGCGCCGAGCAGGGCCTCGACGAGTCGAGCATCCGTCACACGGCCGATGACGACGGCGGGCCGCTCGGGGGCGATGCCGAGTTTGGCCGCGAGCGTGGGCGGCGGGGTGAGGATCTTCTTGGCCCAGCGAGCTGCGACCGACGGGCCCAGGATCAGCTCGTACCGCTCGTTCCCGTGCCCGAATCGGAGGCGGTCGCCCTCGGCAGCCACGTCGCGGAGCTGGTCGACCCGAAGAACCCGCCGGAGCGGGCCGCGCAGGATGAACTCACGACTCTCCAGCAGTGCCTTCACGTCGTGAGCGTGCGCGAGCGTCGCGCCGCTTTCGTCTCTGATCGTGACCGATCCGATTGCCTCTGATCCCATAGAAGGGAGTATGGCGCTCGGTCTCAGGCAGTTCTAGTCGTCCGTCGTGCGGGGACAAGCGAGCGGGTGGCGGTGCGACCGCGACTGGCTCTCTCGCGCGATCTGACATCGTCCAGGTCGATCGGCTTGAGCAGTGCATCTGCTTCATCGAGCCACCGGCGAATGGGGAACGTCATCATCTGCATCGCTTCCACGAAGATGCCCTGCCCAGTCTCTCTCACGACGCTTAGTACGGCCTGTCTGTCGAAGTCGATCAGCACCACGTCGTTTCCGTCGTAGAACAAGACACTCGAAGCGATCTCCGTGTCCCACTCGGTCAGAAGCAGCGCCTTGACCCGGGACACGATCTGAAGCGGGCAGCCGGCCTCTCTCAGAGCCTTGATGGCGCGAACGGTCACGAGGTCTCGGGCGCTCCAATATCGAGGAGACCGCTGACCTCGGCCGGGCATCACGCTCGGCTCGCAGAGGCCCTTACTCACCCAGTAGTTCAATGTCGAAGCGGGCACTCCAGAGCAGGCGAGAACAGCCGCGGTCTCGAGCGCGGCGGTGGCATCCTGCGAGGAGATCATGGCTTAACCCTATGAATCAATTACTAAGTTAGCCATTGTTTTATGTTAAAATTGACGTGTTCGTGGCCCTGCGCGTAACGTGCCATTCTTCGAACACGAGTTGAGGAGTCGAGATGCCGGGAACGGTTTTGGCGGTTGATCAGACCGACACGGAGACTCTGGCGGTGGTCCCAGGACGATACCGGCACTTCAAAGGCGGCTATTACGATGTTCTCGGCACTGCCGAAGACTCGGAGACATCCGCGATGTTAGTGATCTATCGGCGATCCGGTGAAACGGCGATGTGGGCCCGCCCCGTTGGGATGTTCCTCGAGACCGTTGTGCTGAACGGGTCACGCGTACCTCGCTTTCGCCCTGTCGATGCCTGACGCACGCCCATGTTAGAAATCGCCGGGATATTGGCGTCGTAGACGCAGGAGTTCGTTGGAGTCCAGGAATTCCGGCTTTCGCGACGTGACGATCAGAACGGTAAGTGAGATAAGGATCACGCTCGCCACAGCCGCTGCGGCGTGCCAGCCAGACCACGGAATTACGAGAAAGCTCAAGAGCGCTCCGATCGCGAGAGCCGCGGCAGTGGGAACTCCCCTTCTGAAGATGGTGGAGAGCATGGACCTTCGCCCCTCGACTCGAGCGAAGTCATCGATCGAGTCGTTCCAGTTCGCAAGGTCGTTCGACTTGCGGGAGTTGAAGAATCGGTACATCCGCACGAGTTGATCGGGAGTGAGCGACGACGTCGCGAAGAGCGCTTGGAGCTTCTTCTGAATCGCCGGGGGGAGCGAGATCTCCCCATGAGTGGAGGCAAGGTCTTCGACCATCTTGTCGCGCCACCAGTAGGACGGCCCACCGTCGTCGTCTCGATATTTGTTCTGTGCGCCGTAGGGATGTTCAGCCTTGGACGTGAGCTGAATGAAGATGACTTGAGCGATCGGTGTCAGTGGGGTGAAACGAATCGTGCGCTTGGAGAGGTTCACGAGCTGAAGCGGCATGCGGCCCTTCCAACCGGGATTGATATGGTCCGCACCGCAATGAATCGCCAGGCCCAACCGAGCGTATGAACTCCGCGCAGCCATCCTCCCAGCGAGATCGGGAGGCATACTGAAGGCCTCGTATGTTCTCGCCAGCAGCATCTCGCCCGGGCGTAGCGTGAGAACTTCGTCTGGTCCGGCGTTGAAGGCCTCCCAGTCGTGCCGCGGATAGGACTCGTGAAGCGACCGATGCCGAAGGTCCACGATCTGTCGTCTGAACGGCCAAGTCAGGCCGCTTCGAAATCTCTTCGGCCGCCAGAACCGGGTCCCGAGACGCAAATCGACAGAACTCGCTTGCACCTGCTCGACAGGCCTGAACGGGTGCGCGTCGATGTCGCATTCGAACCCGATCTCTCCCAGGCGGGGAACGATCTCGCGATCCGAGAGATACATCAGGGTGTATCCGTGTTCTCTCGCCATTCGTGAAGGTCGACGAGAGCGAAGGTTCGCTTCTCGCCCCGCTCTACGTCGACGGCATCCAGAAGCCACTGCGGCTCGGGATGCCACTCCGTCGACCCAAACCAGATGGCCTCGGGTTCGATGACGCGCCAGTCCGTGACCCCTCGATAATTCGTGTAGTGGATTCGGACGGATTTCGTGCTCACTGGCGCTCCTCGCGTTAGCTCTTGGACCTGTTCGAAAATTCTATGGGCGTCACGATTTCGTGGGTGTAGGTCGCACACCGCTCGAGCCGATAACGACACTGCGGCTCTAGCCTGGCGTACACCGACCCTCCATGCGGATCGCGCCCGAATCTGTGGAGAGATCTCCACGACGGCTCAGCTGTGGAAAGAGCCTCCGGCGTCATAGCGGGCGAGGGCATCGGCGTCCGTCGCCAGGGTCGCGGCCCGCCGAGCACCGTCGAGGGCGGCGACCGGGTCGGCTTCGAGCCGGGCGAGACCCAGCTCACGCTCGGCCCCGGCCAGCCGGGTGCGGGCATCCGTGCCGACCGACCCGCGGCGTGCGGCGATGAAGTCGCTCGCGGTGCGGATGTGGCTCTCCGCGATGTGCACGGCGCCGACCAAGGCGGAACGCGCGGAGTCGAGCCGCTGCTGAGCGGTGCGGGCCACCGCCAGGGTCTCGTCGAGCCGCGCGGTCGCGGCGGCGAGGGCGTCGAGGTCGGCGGCAGGATGCGGGGGCGTGCGTGTGGCGGCAGTGTGCGCGACCTCGTCCACGGCGGCCGAAGCGGCGACGATCCGGGCCACCGCGTCGGCGTCCTCGATCGTGTCGCGCAGGCGTGCTGCCTCGGCGACCAGGGCGCGGGCGGCGGTGACGGCTTCGTCCCGGGAGCCGGCGGCCTCACGCAGCGAGTCGCGCATCCGCTCGATCGAATCGAGGAGGGTCGCTCCGCGTCGGACCGCGGCTTCTGCGGCCTGCACCTGGCCGGCGACGGGCGTCAGCGGCGCGGCGGCGAGGCCGGAGTCGGCGGCTCCGACGAGTCGCTCGGCTTCGTCGAATGCGTGCTCGGCGGCCTCTGTTCTGCCCGCCATCGGAGCGACGGCTTCGGGGGCGTACTCGGCCCCGAGGGTCTCGAGCAGGGAACTCGCGGCAGGCAGCCGGTCGCGTCCGGTCGCGATGTCGTCTCGCACGCGCTGGAGGGAATCGGGAGCGGTCGTCTCCTGACGCCGGCGACGCTCGAAGGCCCGGGATTGGGCGGTGACCAGGGCGTGGGCCGAATCGCTGAGCGTGAGGATGCGCTTGCTCCAGTCGCGCTGCCGCTGCTCGCTGTCGGGCACCGAGTCGTCGAGACGCTGCTTGAGGGCGAAGGCTTCGGAGGCTCGGGTCTTGGCGGTGGCGATGGCGTCGGCGAACTCGTGCGTGGCTTCGGGGCCGAACTCGGCGATCGCGAATTGCAGCTCTTCGTCGGCGTCGCGGATGGCGTCGTCCATCTGCACGAGCTGGATGTTGGCGGAGCGGATGAGGTCGGAGACCTCGACACGAGCCGGCGCCCGCCCGATCTCGGGAGCGATGCGGCGGCGAGCGCGGCGGCGCAAGAGCGACAGGCCGACGATGAGCGCGACCACGACCACCGCGAAGACGATGAGGCTCGGAATGAGGGAGAAATCGCCCATGGGGAAATAGTAGGGAACGCGGATGTGAGAGTCGGGGCCATTGACTGAGTAGGAATTGCTCATAACGGAGTCGGGCCGGCGGCTGGAATGGTGATGGCTCTGCCTGTGCATCGACGAAGCGAGTTGCCATGAATGTGTCCACTGATGTCCGAAGCTCTCGAGCTGCCCGACTTGCTCGTCGCGCCGCCCTGGCGGCCGTGGCCATGATCGGGGGGATCCTCGTGTCGGCCTCGGGCCTGGCGCCGGCGACCGCCGCGCCGGCCGGAGCCCTGCGTGGCCCTGCCGATTTCGTGTCGGTGGCGATCACGGGAGGAACGCCCGACTTCGGATATGTGAAGCAGGGAACCAGCATCACCCACACGATCTCCCTGCTGAACGACGGGCTCGACGGTTGGTCGATGGACCCTGCGCCGCTCGCAGCCCTGGCGGCGCCGTTCACTCTGGTGTCGACGACGCTGATGGCGGGCCAGGAGGTCCAACCCGGGCAGGTGCGCACGATCACCGTCACGTACACGGCCCCGGCGGCGGGGACGGTGTCGAACCAGATGATCGGATTGAAGGCCGTCGATTTCGACAACCCGGGAGACCTTGCCGTGGGCATCGCGTTCACGGGCGAGTCGCTCGACACCGATCGCTCGTACTTCGAACTGACCACCGCCGCCGGAGCGGGAACCGTGGATTTCGGAACGGTGAAGATCGGCGAGACCGCGAAGGTGAACATGAAGATCGTCGTGCGCGGTATCGATCCGATGAAGTTCACGGAGGGGCAGATCTCGGTTCTGAACGGCTCGGGTATGCCGATCCCCGGAGTCACCATCTCGCAGTCGAGTTTCGGCACCGCAGGGGCGACCTACCGCCCAGGCCAGACGGCGACCTTCGAGCTGAGTTTCACGCCGACGACCGCGGGCACGGAGACGGGCACGCTGACCGTCACGGGCAAGGAGATGAGCGGCGATCCCGAGGCCAAGGACTTCGTGGCCACGCTGAACCTTCGGGCGATCGCGGTCACGCCGTCGACGCCGACGCCGACGCCAACGCCCACGCCGACGCCGACGCCCACGACCACGCCCGGCGGTGGCTCCGGTGGTGGAACTGCGGGAACGTCCGGTGGCTCATCGGGCACCGGGACCGGATCGGGCGCCACGGCAGGGCGCTCCGGCTCGCTGGCGAGCACCGGTGCCGAGCAGGTGACCGGTCTCGGTCTGGGAGCGCTCGCGGTGTTCGGTTGCGGGATCGCGATGCTCTTCGTCCGCCGGTTCACCCGCTCGCGCGGCTGAGGCCGCCGGGGCGATCAGAGGAGGAGGTCGCGGAGCTGGTCGACGGAATGGACGACCGCGATCGCGCCCAGTGCCTCGGCCGGGGAGCCGTAGCCCCACTCCACCATGATGGCGGGGACCCCGTGCTCGGCGGCGCCGATGATGTCGTGTTCGCGGTCGCCGACGAGCACGATGTTCGACAGGTCGATCCCCTGATCGCGCAGGCGACGCAGGGCCTCCTCCACGACATCCGCTTTCGCGCTGCGTGTCTCGTCTTCGGAGGAGCCGCAGATCACCGCGAAGCAGTCGGCGATGTCGAGGTGGTCGAGGATGCGGTTCGCCTGCACCTCTGATTTCGAGGTCGCGAGAGCGAGCGGGATGCCGGCGGCGTGCAGCGTACGCACCAGACCGAGCATGCCGGGGTAGACCGCCGCGTCGTCTTGCGGTCCTTCGCTGGCGGCGAGCCCGCGATAGACCACGAGCGCTTCTTTGGCTTCGTCCTCGTTCATCGACGCGACGTCGCGGAAACCATCGAGGATCGGCGGACCGACGAACGCCACGAGCTCGGCCGGCAGAGGCACCGGCCGCCCCATCGCCTGCAGTGTCCGCGACAGGCGCCCGATGATCCCGGGTGCGGAGTCCGTGATGGTTCCGTCGAGATCGAAGAGAATGCACGACCACGGCTTGGAGGGGTTTTTGCGGATCACCCGAGTCATCCTATTGTCGGCGCGCTCGCGGCCCACAACCGGGCATATACTCGGCCGACGTGCAGCAGACCGCCGCGAATCGGATCGGCCCGATCCTCACCGCCCTCCTCCTCATCGCGGCCGCGGTCGCCGTGGTCAGCGGCGCGCTGCCCTGGCCCGACTTCGAAGCGCTCGTCGAACGGGTCGTTCCCGTGCTCGCGTTCGTGGTGGGGATCACGGTCGTCGCCGAACTGGCCAGCGCTGCCGGTGTGTTCACAGCGCTCGCGGAACGGCTCGCCGGCTGGGGCCGTGGGCGCATCTGGCTGCTCTGGCTCTTCGTGCTCGCCCTCGCCGTGGTCTGCACCGCCTTCCTCTCGCTCGACACCACCGCCGTGCTGGTCACCCCGGTCGTCGTGGTGCTGGCGCTGCACATCGGGGTCTCGCCGATCCCGTTCGCGCTCGCCGCGGTCTGGCTGGCCAACACCGCATCCCTCTTCCTCCCCGTGTCGAATCTCACGAACCTGCTGGCCGCCGAGTCGTTCGGCGGAAGCGCCGCCGGGTTCATCGCCGCCGCGTGGGCACCGGCCGTGGTCGGTGTCGTGCTGAGCGCCGGCATCCTCTCGCTGGTGTTCCGGAGATCACTGCGGGGTCGCTTCGTCGCTCCCGAGCGCACAGAGATCTCCGATCGTCCACTCCTCGTCTACTGCGCGATCGTGGTCGTGGCCCTGCTCCCGATGCTGGTCTCCGGGCTTCCGGTCGCGATCGTCGCCGGGGCGGCCGCCGTGCTATTGCTCGGCGCCTTCCTCGTGCGCGACCGGAGCGCAATCCGCCCGTCCCTCATCCCGTGGCAAGCGCTGGGCATCGCGGTGGGGCTGTTCGTGCTGGTCGAGACGGCGCACGCGCACGGTCTGGAGTCGCTGCTGGCCGCGGTCTCCGGATCGGGCGACGACCCGCTCAGTCTCCTGCACCTGGCCGCCGTCGGAGCACTCGGGGCCAATGCCATCAACAACCTCCCGGCGTACCTGGTGCTCGAACCCCTGGCGGGCGACCCGTTGCGGCTGGTCGCGCTGCTGATCGGCGTGAATCTCGGCCCCCTGGTCACGCCGTGGGCCTCACTCGCCACCCTGCTCTGGCACCAGCGGCTGACGACGCTCGGGGTCACCATCTCGTGGCCCCGGTTCATGGGGCTGGGGCTCGTCGCGGTGCTGATCATCGTGCCGGCCGCGACGCTGGCCCTGGCGCTGGTCGGCTGATCCGAGCGACGGCAGCAGAGGTCAGCCGAGCACGTACTCCCGCTTCACCACCTGCGCGAGGCTCGCGACGTCGAATTGCACCGCGACGAAGTCGGCCGTGGAGACGAGCGCCAACGCCTCCTTCGCCGGGAGGATCATCGCCTGCGCGGTCGGGCGCAGCTCGACCGGAACCGCGAGCCGCAGCTCGGACACCGAGGTGAACAGCGGGAGCACCAGCTCGCCGGCGGTGGACAGGATGGTGCGGAGTTGCGGATCCGTCGCATCCGTCGACCCGGTGATGTCGACCACGAGGCCTCCGGTGCGCATCGCGGCGAGGAGGGCGTCGAGTGTGGTGCGGTTGGGGAGGGCCGCGAAGGTCTCGAGCGCCTTGCGGAGAGGGCGGTTCGAGTACGACTTGGGGAAAGCGGGTGCACGGCGGGCCACCCCACCAGCCTAGAAGAGGCGGGAGTCGGCGTCGTCGAGTCCGCGCATCGCGTCGTAGTCGAGTACGACGCAGCGGATGCCGCGGTCCTGGGCCAGGGTGCGCGCCTGCGGCTTGATCTCCTGGGCTGCGAACACGCCCTGCACTGGCGCGAGATGCGGATCGCGGTTCATCAGCTCGAGGTAACGGGTGAGCTGCTCGACCCCGTCGATGTCGCCACGTCGCTTGATCTCCACCGCAACCGCCGCGCCGCCGGAGTCGCGGGCGAGGATGTCGACCGGTCCGATGGCCGTCATGTACTCCCGGCGAACGAGCGTGTGGCCCTCGCCCAGCACGTCGATCTGCTCGGCCAGCAGCTTCTGCAGGTGGGCCTCGACGCCGTCTTTCACGAGACCGGGATCGATGCCCAACTCGTGCGCCGAGTCGTGCTCGATGTCGTAGAGCGAGACGATGAGAACGTCGTCGGTCTTCTTCTGGGTGACTTTCCAGACGGCGGTGATGCCCGCATCCGCCTGTGCCTCGTCGGGTTCGAGTTCGGTGACGGTGCAGGGCGGGCTCATCCAGTTGAGCGGTTTGTAGGAACCGCCGTCGGAGTGCACCAGGATGCTGCCGTCGCTCTTCAGCATCAAGAGGCGCTTCGCCAGGGGCAGATGAGCGCTGAGGCGGCCGGCGTAGTCGACGGAACAGGTGGCAATGACGAGACGCACCAGTAGAGCGTATCCGCTCCGGTCGGCCGCTATCCCCTCGTCAGTGCGAAGGGAGTGAAGAAGGCGTGGCGCCACCGCGGGCGCGCTCCCGGGCGGCGGGGGAGAAGACGCCGGCCAGGGCGACGAGCACGAGCACGAGCAGCAGGGCGGGCAGGATGCCGAACTGGTGGCCGAGCAGACCGATGACGGGAGGCCCGACGAGGAAGGCGACGTAGCCGATGATCGCCACGGCGCTCACCCGGGCAGCCGACTGCTTGGGGTCGTCGGTGTCGGCGGCTGCCGACATGCCCACGGGGAAACCGAGCGAACAGCCGAGTGCCCAGAAGGCCGCACCGACATATGCCAGCCACGGCATGGGCGCCCCGAAGATGAAGATCAGGATGCCCAGCACGCCGAGCAGGGCGCTCACGCGGAGCACGGGAACCCGGCCGAAGCGGTCGAGCACCGGTCCGCCCGCGACACGGCCGAGTGTCATCGAGACCGTGAAGACGCCGAAGACGACGGCAGCCGTGGTGTTGGACTGCTGGTAGCCGTCGGCGACCGCGATGGTGAGCCAGTCGTTGGCCGACCCCTCCGCGAAGGCCATGCCGAGCATGATGACGCCGATGGCGAGCAGGCGGAGATCTTTCCAGACCGCGAGGCTCGCGAGCAGGCGTTCCTTGAACGGCACCCGTGGTGCGAGGAGCTCGGGGTCGTCGGCCTCCACACCGCGGGGCACGAATCGGATGGCCACGAGAACGCTCACCACGATGATCGCGGCGATCACCGAGAGGTGCACGGCGACGTCGATCGAGAGAGCGGATGCGAGCGCGCCGAGACCCGCGCCGGCGACGGTTCCGAAGCTGAAGAAGGCATGCATCAGCGGCATGAGCGTCTTGCCGATGGCGCGTTCGGCTGCCGCTCCCTCGACGTTCATCATCACGTCGACCGAGCCGTTGCCGAAACCGAAGACCGCGAGGCCGGCGCCCACAACGACGGCCGAGCTGAGCACGGAGGTGCCGAGGCCGATCACGACGGTTCCGGTCGCGACCAGGCAGAGCGAGAGCACCATGCCCCCGCGGGCGCCGATCCGTAGCATGACGGGTGGCGCGGCGATCAGACCGAGCACCGATCCGGCCGACATGGCGAAGATGAGCACGCCGATCTGGGCGGTGTCGAGGCTCAGCTGGTCGCGCACGGCAGGAAGGCGGGCGACCCAACTCGCGATCGAGATGCCGCTCAAGGCGAACACGACGAAGATCGCATTGCGCCATGCGTGCAGCTGCCGGCGGGTGAGGATGTCGGTCATGGGGTGGTTCGCGTCCGTTCGCGGTCGGCGGTGGTGATTCGGTGGCGGGGTGCGGTGAGGGTGCTCGACAAGCCTATCGAATCGATTCGATCGAATCGATTCGAGTACACTGACCAGCGTGTCCGCCTCCGAGCAGCAGCGTTCGACGCTGGCCGACGTCGCCCGTCGTGCGGGCGTCTCGGCGTCCACGGCGTCGCTCGCGTTCAGTGGAGCCGGTCCGGTTTCGGCGGCCACCCGCGAGAAAGTCATGGCGGCGGCGCTCGACCTCGGCTATTCCGGCCCCGATCCACGGGCGCGTTCGCTGCGGCAGGGCCGATCCGGCGTGGTGGGCATCGTCTTCGACGAGCGTTTGCTGTTCGCCTTCCGCGACCCCGTCAACATCGCCACGCTCGACGGCATCGCCACGGGACTCGGCGTCGACAGCACCGGCCTCCTCCTCCTCACGGAGACGGGGGCGGTGGGCCCCGGCATCCAATCGGCCGCGATCGACGCGGCGGTACTCATGGGCTGCAGCCCCGTTCTCGACCGGGTCGCGCTGTCGCTGCGGCAACGCGGCGTGCCGCTGGTCTCGATCGAGGGAGGAGCGCTCGACGGTGTGGTCGACGTGGCGCTCGACAACGTCGACTCGGCCGAACGGATCGCCCGGCATCTGCACGACCTCGGGCACCGGAGGGTGGGCGCGATCACGCTCGCCACCGACGTCGCGCGCGAGACGGCACCGATCACGTCCGAGCGCGAGGCGGCGATCACCACCGCCGTCACACGAGACCGACTGGCCGGAAGCCGCCGTGTCTTCCCTTCTTTGCGGGCGTACTCGGCGGGCTACAACCTGGTCGAAGACGGTGCGCGAGCGGCCCGTGCGCTGCTGGAGGTGGCACCGGATGCGCGACCCACCGCCATCATGGCCCAGAGCGACCTGCTCGCGGTCGGCGCCCTGCAGGCAGCGGACGAACTCGGGTTGGCCGTGCCGGAGGAACTGAGCGTCACCGGATTCGACGGGGTGCGGATCGAGGGACTCACCTCGCACGATCTCACCACCATGGTGCAGCCGGCGGCCGAGAAGGGCCGTGCCGCGGGCGTCGCCGTGACGGAGTTGCTGGCCGGGGCCGAGGTCGCCTCCGTGCGTTTCGAATGCGAATTCCACGTCGGCGACACGACCGGGCCCGTGCCGCCTCCTGACGACCGGGACTTCTCCATCACATCCTGACCCCGGGCCGCGGTTCTCCACGTCTTCGGCGGCGACAGGGGTGCGCGCATCCGGTGCACTACTGTCGTGCTCAGGCGCTCGGGCGAGGCGTCAGATCGGGGGACGAGGTATGAGCGAGAAGACCGGAGCGGCGCAGGCCACGACCCGCAACCAGGGCACCGGGCCGGCGCGCGGCGGAATCGTGCTGATCGCCCTGATCCTGGCGTCGGGCGTCGCGAATCTGAACCTCTCGATCGCCAACGTCGCGCTTCCCTCCATCGGTGAGGCCTTCGACGCCTCCCAGACGGCGCTGAATCTCGTGGCGGTGGGATTCTCCTTGGGTCTCGCGGGCTCCGTGCTCTACCTCGGTGCCATCGGCGACCGATACGGCCGCAAGCTGATGCTCGTCATCGGTCTCTCGCTGAGCATCCCCGCCGCTCTGATGGCGGCCTTCGCCCCGTCGGTCGAACTGCTCTTCCTCGCCCGGGTGGTGGGAGGTGTCGCCGCCGGCATGGCCTACCCGACCACGCTCGCCCTGATCGCGGCGCTCTGGACCGGCCCGAAGCGGGTCGCGGCCATCGCGCTGTGGTCGGGGCTCGGCGGAGCCATCGCGGCGCTCGGGCCGCTCGCGTCGGGCTTCTTGCTGAGCATCGCCGACTGGGGTTCGGTGTTCCTCATGACACCTCCGCTGGCGGCGATCACGCTGGTGCTGGTGATCCTGGTGGTGCCGGCGAAGGTCAACGAAGGCACGGAGCCGGTCGACAACCTCGGTGGTGTGCTCTCGATCGTTCTCGTGGTCTCGCTGGTGCTCGGCATCAACTTCGCCGCCGTGCCGGGAGCGCAGCTCTTCTCGGCCGTGCTGGGCGGCGTCGCGGTGCTGGCCGGAGTGGGATTCGTGTTCCGCCAGAGGCGGGCGAGGAATCCGCTCTACGATCTGCATGTCGCGGGCCGGCGCACCTTCTGGGTGGCGGCCGTGGCCGGAACCGTGGTGTTCGGGTCTCTCATGGGCGCGATGTACGTCGGCCAGCTCTTCCTGCAGAACGTGCTCGGCTACACGGCGCTCGAGGCCGGGGCATCGATCCTGCCCGCCGCCGTTCTCATGACCGCATCTGCGCCCCTGTCGAGTCGGCTCGTCATCCGGTTCGGGGCACGCCCGGTGTTCCTGCTCGGGTTCTCGAGCTGCCTGCTGGCCTTCCTCACCATGTACCTCTTCTGGGATGTGGGGGCGAGCTATCTGCCGGTGGGGGTCGGGTACGCGCTGATCGGGCTCGGGGTCGGGCTCGCCGGCCCTCCGGCGTCGCGTTCGCTCACCGACTCCGTGCCCGTCCGCCGTGCCGGAATGGCCTCCGGCACCTCCGACCTGCAGCGCGATCTCGGCGGGTCGGTCATGCAGTCGCTGCTCGGCGCGATCCTCACCGCGGGGTATGCCTCGGCCATCGCCAAGTCGGTGGCCTCGGCGCCGGCCAGCGTGCAGAGCGAGGTCACGACCAGCATTCAGGCGCAACTGCAGAAGTCGTTCGACGGCGCGATCTCGATTGCGAAGCAATATCCGGAGTACGCCGACGGCATCGTGAAAGCCGCACGCGACTCCTTCCTGCACGGCGCCGACTGGGCGTATGCGAGCGGTATGGCGTTCATGATCGTGGGAGCGATCGTGGCTCTGGTGTTCTATCCGCGGCGCGAGCGGGAGCACGAGCTGCTCCGGCAGTATGCGGCGACGGATGAGCCCGAGGCGGTGCGGGTGGTCGAGCCGGGGTGAGCTGAGCCGGACAATGGGAGGATGCGTCTCACCGTGCTCGGAACGTCCACGCCGTATCCGCGCCCCGGCAATGCGTGCTCGGGGTATCTGCTGCAATCCGACCGTGAGCCGGGTGCGCACCCCACCAGCGTGTGGATCGACGCCGGCACGGGCACCCTCGCCGAGCTGCAGCGGCACATCCATCCGGCCGACCTCGACGCCATCTGGATCTCGCACCGTCACGCCGATCACACCGCCGACCTGCTCGTGGCCTACTACGCGTTGCGGTTCGCGGAACGGAGCCCCGAGCATCCGATTCCGCTGATCGGGCCCGAGGGGCTGCTCGAGCGGATGTCGGCCTTCCTCGGGCCGAGTTCCGTCGACGAGCTGCCCCGCGTGTTCGAGATGCAGGAGATGAGCGGATGGGGCGAGCGCGCGATCGGGTCGCTGCAGCTGGAATGGGGACCGGTGCAGCACGGCGTGCCCGCATTCGGGCTCGCGGTCGGCGACGGCTCGACGCGCTTCGCCTATTCCGGCGACTCCGCGCCGTGCGTCTCGCTCGAAGAGCTGGCCGAAGGAGCTGGGACTCTTCTGGTCGAGGCGGGCTACGACGCGGGCCGGGCGGCCGACGACGACGCTCCGGCGCACCACACTCCCGAGGACGCCGGGCGCACCGCGACCGCGGCCGGGGTGCCGCGCCTCGTGCTCACGCACATCGCCGGTACGGTCACCCCCGCCGATGCCGTGGCCCGCGCCTCCGCCCACTTCTCCGGCGAGACCGTCGCGGCCACCCCAGGAGACGTGCTCACGCTCTGAGCAGGTCCGTGGATTTCTTGCCCCGTCCGGCCCCATATTCCGCCGGATAGGGCGGGACGGGGCAAGAAATCGATCAGAGCGAGGGGATCAGGCGGGGGCGCCCGTCACGATCCAGCGGGAACCGCGGGCCCGGAGCCCGAGAGTCACCGCGCGGGCACCGATGTAGCCGATGCCGAACGCCGCCCAGAGCCAGCCCAGGCCGGCCGCACCCGCGGGGTGCGCCACCGCCACCCACACCAGGAGCGGCGCGTACACGGCGAGGTTCACCACCCCGGTGAGCGCGAGGTAGCGGGCATCCCCGGCGCCGATGAGCACACCGTCGAGCACGAAGACATAGCCGCCGATCGGGATGCCCGCGGCCATCACCCACAGGCTCACCGTCAGTGCCTGCTGCACCTCGGGGCTCGGGCTGAACGCCGGTCCGACGAGCGGCGCGACCGCGGCCACCGCCGCACCCAGCACCAAGCCCGAGAGCACCCCCCAGCGGATCAGCCGCCTGGTCACGGCATGCACCCGGTGCACCTCGGACGCGCCGAGCCCGTGCCCGATCATCGCCTGTCCGGCGATCGCGAGGGCGTCGAGGATCAACGCGAGCGTCGTGAACACGGTCATCGCGATCTGGAAGGCCGCGAGCTGCGTCACGCCGAGCGACGCCGCCACGACGACGGATGCGACGAGTGCGGCCCGCAGGCTGGCCGTGCGCACGAAGAGCCACCCGCCGGCCGATGCCGACGCCGTCACTCCGTCGAGCCCCGGTCGCAGCGACACCCGCGATCGGCGCGCGGCCCGAACGGCTATCACGACGTACACGGCCGCCATCGCCCATTGCGCGATGACCGTGCCGGCTGCCGAGCCCGCGATGCCCCAGCCGGCGCCGTAGATCAGCAGCGCGTTCAGTCCCGCGTTCGCGGCGAATCCGGCGACCGCCACGACCAGCGGGGTTCGGGTGTCCTGCAGACCGCGCAGCAGGCCCGTGGCGGCGATCACCACGAGCATCCCGGGCAGTCCGATGAGCGACACCGTGAGGTAGGTGGTCGCCTCGGCCGACACGGCGGCGGTGGTGCCGAACGAGCGCACCAGCGCGCCGGCGAGCGGCCAGCCGATCAGGGCGAGCAGCACGCCGACGCCGAGAGCGAGCCACATGCCGTCGATGCCCGCCTTGATGGCGCCTGGCTGGTCCCCGGCTCCCAGCCGCCGGGCGACCGCGGGAGTGGTGGCGTAGGCGAGGAAGATCAACAGGCCCACGACGGTCTGCAGGATCGCGCTCGCGACACCCAACGCCGCGAGCGAATCCTCGCCCAGATGACCGACGAGTGCCGTGTCGGTGAGCAGGAACAACGGCTCCGCCACCAGCGCGCCGAGGGCCGGCACCGCGAGCCGGAGGATGTCGCGGTCGATCGTCTGCACCCGCTCAGCCTACGGTCGGCCCGAAGCCCGAGCACCAGACATCCTTGCGCACGGACCCGACGTCGATCAGCTCCCGACAGACCTCTAGCACCCGTCGGTGGGGACTGGTAACGTGCCGAACGTCAGCCCAGAGCGCGCACCGGCGCGAGCCTGCGAGCTGCACTTACGACGAGAGGTCCCGATGCCCGATTTCACCTATGGTCCGGTCGAACTGCTGCTCGTCGGCTTCGAAGGAGAACGCCCCGGCCCCGAGATCGTCGACGCCTTCCGCGACGTGGTCGATGCGGGCACCGTTCGCCTGCTCGACCTGCTCTTCGTCACCCGCTCGCTCGACGGCGACGTGACGCTGCTCGAACTCGAAGACGCGGGCGACGCCATCGGACTCGAGGAGTTCGCGCTCGAGGCCACAGGCCTCGCCTCGGCCGAAGACATCGAGGAGCTGGCCGTGCAGATCCCGCCGGGCTCGTCGGCGGCCCTCCTCGTGATCGAGCTGACCTGGGCCAAGAAGCTGGCCGGCAAGCTCGCGGGTGGTGGGGGCGTCGTGATCAGCAGCGAGCGCATCCCGGCCCCCGTGGTCAACGAGGTGCTCGCGGCCATCGCCGCCGAGTAGCAACAGCCCCGCTCCATCCACGACTCCGTAGACCCGACGAATCCGACAGACAGGACACAGACCATGCCGATGATGAGAAGAATGGGCCGCCCCGGCCTCCTGGGCCTCGCCGCCCGCACCGCCGTCGTCGCCGGAACCGCCACCGCGGTCAGCGGCGGGATGCAACGTCACGCTCAGGCCAAGGCGCAGGACCAGCAGCAACAGCAGGAATACGCCGCCCAGCAACAGCAGGAGCAGATCAACGCCGCCGCCGCTGCCGCCGTGGCCGCCCAGCAACCCGCCGCCCCGGCCCCCGCGCCTGCTCCGGCCGGCGGCACCGACATCATCGCGGAGCTGCAGAAGCTCGCCGCCCTCAAGGATCAGGGCATCCTGACCGATGAGGAGTTCTCGGCGGCGAAGGCCAAACTGCTCTCCTAGACGCGACCGAGATCGCGGCCGCGCCGTTCGCTCGAAGCTGCCAATCAGCCCCCCGTTTTGGGGAATGCCCCCTTCTCGACGTATGTTGCACTGCACGTAACTCACAACGGATCGTCCGGCACGTACCTGCCGGGGAGAAGAAGGACAACGATGGCTTCTGTAACGTTCGACAAGGCGACACGCCTGTACCCGGGATCGACGGTCCCCGCCGTCGACGCCTTCGACCTCAGTGTCGATGACGGTGAATTCCTCGTGTTGGTGGGCCCTTCGGGCTCGGGCAAGTCGACCGCGCTGCGTATGCTCGCAGGGCTCGAAGAGGTGAACGACGGCCGCATCCTGATCGGCGACCGCGACGTCACCGACATCCCGCCGAAGGATCGCGACATCGCGATGGTCTTCCAGAACTACGCGCTCTACCCGCACATGACTGTGGCCGAGAACATGGGCTTCGCCCTGAAGATCGCCGGCGTGCACAAGGAAGAGCGTGCCGCTCGTGTGCTCGAGGCCGCGAAGCTCCTCGACCTCGAGCCCTACCTCGCCCGGAAGCCCAAGGCCCTCTCCGGTGGCCAGCGTCAGCGCGTCGCGATGGGCCGCGCGATCGTGCGGAGCCCCCAGGTGTTCCTCATGGACGAGCCGCTGTCGAACCTCGACGCCAAGCTGCGGGTGCAGACCCGTACGCAGATCGCGTCGCTGCAGCGTCGTCTCGGTGTCACCACGGTCTACGTCACGCACGACCAGACCGAGGCTCTGACCATGGGCGACCGGATCGCGGTGCTGAAGGACGGCCTGCTCCAGCAGGTCGGAACCCCGCGCGAGCTCTACGCGAACCCGAACAACGTGTTCGTGGCCGGCTTCATCGGCTCGCCCGCGATGAACCTCTTCCCGGCCGACGTGGTCGACGGCGGCATCAAGTTCGGCACCGCGACGGTTCCGGTCGAGCGTTCCATCCTCGCGGATGCGGGCAAGGCCGTCACCGTGGGCGTGCGCCCCGAAGACGTCGTGGTCTCCGCCGACGCCGGCCAGGGCCTGACGGTCACGGTCGACCTGGTCGAGGAGCTCGGCGCCGACGGCTACCTCTACGGCCACTCCGAGGTCGAGGGCAAGCGCACCGACCTCGTCGTGCGCGTCGATGGCCGCGTGCACCCGAACCTCGGCGACACGCTCTACGTCACCCCGAAGCTCGGCCACGTGCACGTCTTCGACCAGACCTCGGGGCTCCGCCTCGGTGGCGCCGTCGTCGACTAGACCGGCCGACCAGATCCACGAAGAGGGCTCCCCGGCTGCGGCCGAGGAGCCCTTTTCGCTGCCAGTGGCGCACAGGGCAGAGCGCGTGCGTAGAGTTGTCGGGTGACTGAATCCGGCATCGACACCACCGAACTCGACCCCGACATCCGCGCGCAAGACGATCTCTTCCGGCACGTCAACGGAAAGTGGATCGCCCGCACCGAGATCCCCGAAGACAAGGCGCGCTGGGGCTCCTTCTACGTTCTCGCCGAAGCGGCGGAGAAGGCCGTGCGCGACATCATCGAAGAGTCACAGGATGCACCGGAGGGCACCGAGGCCCGCAAATTCGGCGATCTCTTCGCGAGTTTCATGGACGAGGAGCGTATCGAGAAGCTCGGCGCCGCCCCGGTTGCCCCGCAGCTCGCGCTGGTCGACACCATCGACGACGTGTCGGATCTCGCCCGCACCCTCGGCCGCCTGGAACGCGAGGGCGTGCCCGGGCTCCTGCGCCTCTTCGTCGACAACGACCCGGGCAACCCCGAGCGTTATCTCGTGTTCGTGGAGCAGGGCGGCATCTCGCTGCCGGATGAGAGCTACTTCCGCGACGAGAAGTTCGCGTCGGTGCGCGAGGCCTACCTCGGTCACATCCAGCGGATGTTCGAACTCGCCGGCCTCGAGAACGCTGCCGAGCGCGCGCAGCGCGTCTTCGACCTCGAGACCCTGATCGCGAAGTCGCACTGGGACAACGTGCGCACCCGCGACGCCCAGGCCACCTACAACCTGGTCTCGTGGGACGAGTTCCTCGCTCTGCCGGGCGACCTCGCGAACGTGCCCGACGCATCCGGAGACGACGTCGACGATGACGACGACGCCGACACCTCGCTCTTCGACCTCTGGCGCGACGCTCTCGGCGCGCCCGACGGCGTGTTCGACGAACTCGTCGTGCGCGAGCCGAGCTTCGTCACCGGGCTCGCCGGAGCCCTCACTGGTGCACCGCTTACGAGCTGGAAGGACTGGCTCTCCTGGCAGGTCATCCACGGCTGGGCGCCCTACCTCTCGAACGACTTCGTGGAGGAGAACTTCGACTTCTACGCCCGCACCCTCACCGGCACTCCGGTCATGCGCGCCCGGTGGAAGCGCGGAGTCTCGCTGGTGGAGGGCTCGATGGGCGAGGCCGTCGGCCGCATCTACGTCGAGAAGCACTTCCCACCCACCGCCAAGGCGGCGATGGACGTGCTGGTCGCCCACCTCATCGAGGCCTACCGGCAGTCGATCGAGACGCTCGAATGGATGAGCCCGGCCACGCGCGGACGGGCGCTGGAGAAGCTGGCCACGTTCACGCCGAAGATCGGCTTCCCGGTGAAGTGGCGCGACTACTCGAGCCTCGACATCGACCCGACCGACCTCATCGCGAACGTTCGCGCCACCAGCGAGTTCGAGTTCCAGCGCGAACTCGGCAAGATCGGCAAGCCGCTCGACCGCGACGAGTGGTTCATGACTCCGCAGACCATCAACGCGTACTACAACCCCGGGTTCAACGAGATCGTCTTCCCCGCCGCCATCCTGCAGTACCCGTTCTTCGACGAGTCGCGGGATGCGGCGGCGAACTACGGCGCGATCGGCGCGGTGATCGGTCACGAGATCGGGCACGGCTTCGACGACCAGGGGTCGCGCTTCGACGGCGACGGCCGGCTCACCGATTGGTGGACGGAAGCCGACCGGAAGGCGTTCGAGAAGCTGACCTCCTCGCTCATCGCGCAGTACGACGCGCTCGCGCCGGTGCAGGTGCCCGACCACCACGTCAACGGGGCGCTCACGATCGGCGAGAACATCGGTGACCTCGGCGGTCTGGGCATCGCGTGGAAGGCCTACCTGCTCTCGCTCGACGGCGCCGAGCCGCCGGTGATCGACGACCTCACCGGCGCCCAGCGCTTCTTCCTCTCCTGGGCCCAGGCGTGGCAGCAGAAGTCGCGCGACGAGGAGGTCATCCGCCTGCTCTCGATCGACCCCCACTCGCCGAACGAGTTCCGTTGCAACCAGATCGTGCGCAACATCGACGAGTTCTACACGGCGTTCAACGTCGATTCAAACGACAATCTCTGGTTGGACCCAGCTGAACGTGTGACCATCTGGTAACACGCATCCACGCGGTGCGGGTCTGGAGGGGAACGGGGCATCCCGGGCCCGGCCAGTCGAAGGAGGACACCTGAGCATGCCGGAATCGATCCGACGACGCGCGCGATCCGAGCGGGAGGAGATCGCGCCCCGCGGGCGGCGGACGGATGCGGTCGACGGCGACGGAGTGATCTTCCGCAAGGGGTTCGCCTCGCTGACCGAGTTGGCGCTCTCAGGCGTGCAGGTCACGGCCTGCGCGGTCGACGCCGGTTCGGGAAAGGTGCTGTTCTCGGTCGACGACCATCTCTCCGTTCCCACGGCGTCGATCGGCAAGGTGCTGCTGCTCATCGAGGTGGCGGCACGGATCTCGGCGCGCGACGGTTCGGGCTCGGCCGGGGGTGCGGTGCCTCCCACACCACCGCTGCCCGGATCGGCACCCTCCGGCGGGGGCCCGCGCACGGTTCGCCCGGCACCCGGAGCCGAGGCTCTGAGCATCCTGAACCGCACAGCGCAGGACTCGGTGGGCGACTCGGGATTGTGGCAGCACCTGCAGGTTCCGGCGCTTCCCGTCTCCGATCTCGCCGCCCTCATCGGCGCGACCAGCGACAACCTGGCCACGAACGTGCTGCTACGGCGCATCGGACTCGACGCGGTGCGCGCCCGCGCGGAGTCGCTCGGCCTCCGCCGCACGTTGCTGCTCGACATCGTGCGCGACGTGCGCGGGCCGGATGACGCGCCGCAGCTCTCGGTGGGTTCTGCGCGCGAGCTCGCCACGCTCTTCCGCGGGCTCGAGCGGGGCGAGGTCGTCGACGAGACCACCTCGCGGCTCGTGACCGGCTGGCTGAGCCTCGGAAGCGACCTCTCCATGGTGGGCGGGGCGTTCGGCCTCGATCCCTTGGCGCACACCGGGCCCGATCACGGCATCCGGTTGTTCAACAAGACCGGAACGGATGCGGGCATCCGTTCCGAGGCGGGCGTGGTCGTCGGCCCTCGTGCCGGCGTGGCCTACGCGGTGACGATGCGATTCAACGACGTCGACCTGCCTGCTCGGCTCGGTGTGCTCGAGGCCATGCGCACCCTCGGCACCGACTTCCTCGAGTACGTGTACTGAGGCAGGCCCCTTCAGGCCACCACGGTCAGGCCACCACGGCGCGGAGGAGGCGGAGGGTCTCGCCGACCGCGGGGATCTGGTCGGCGCCGGGGCGGGTGACGGCCACGATCATCCGGTGGTCGTTGCCGGTGCTCGGCAGGGCGACGACGCCGGGCGGCAGGGGTGAGGCGGCGCGCGCGAGCGAGGGCAGCAGGGCCACGCCGAGACCGGCGGCCACCATGCTCATCACGGCCACGAAGTTGTCGGTCTCGAACGCGATGCTCGGAGCGAAGCCGGCGCGTGCACACGAGTCGAGCAGGTGCGAACGGCAGCGGGGGCAGCCGGCGATCCAGTTCTCGGAGCGCAGCTCGGCGAGGTCGATGCGGGCGGTCGCCGTGCTGTCACGTGGTCCGGATGCGCCACTCAGCACCGCGTGCCGTTCCGGCACCAAGACGAGCAGGTCGTCACGGGCCAGCTCGTGCACCACGAGGCCCTCCGCGCTCTCCTGGAACGGATCGTTCCGGTCGGCCGGGTAGTGGAAGGCGATCGCGATGTCGCTCACGCCGTCGCGCACCGACGCCACCGCCGCCGGCGGCTCCGCCTCGAGATAGGTGAACCGCACCCCGGCGTGCTCGGCCCCCATCGACTGGATGAGGTGCGGAACGATCGTCGACGACGCGGACGGGAAGGCCGAGAGACGCACCTGGCCCGACCGCAGGCCCGACAGATCGGAGAGTTCGCCGGCGGCCTCGTCGAGTGCCGCGAGCACCACTCCGGCGTGGCGCGCGAGCACCTCGCCGGCATCCGTCAGCCGGATGCCGCGGCCCGAGCGCGTGACCAGCGGCATGCCGATCCGCGACTCCACCCGCTTCAGATGCTGGCTGACGGCGGGCTGGCTGAACCCGAGCACGGCGGCGGCGCGGGTGATCGAGCCGTACTCGGCGATGGCCGCGATGACGCGCAGCGTCTGCGAATCCAGGTCGAAGGCGCTCGCGAGGGGCGAGAGAGTCATGCCTGAACGATAACGCAGCCTTATGCGAATCATCCGACACTGGCGGTTGTCGAATGAATTTCGAGCCGCGAGGCTGGGGGCATGACGACGGAGAGTCCGGTCGCGGCATCGGCCCCCGCTGCGCTCGGTCGAGAGGCGCTGGCCGCGCATTTCGACGTGCGGCCGGGATATCTCTCGGCCTGCGTGATCGGGGTGCCGCCTCGGGAAGCCGTCGCCGCTCTCTCGCGGGATCTGGCCGCCTGGGCGGAGGGGCACCGCGATCCCGGCGCCTACGGGGTCGCCGTCGAGGTGGCGCGCGACGCCTTCGCACGGCTGGTGTCGGTGCCCACCGATCGGGTGGCCATCGGCTCGCAGGTGTCGGTGTCGGCCTCGATGGTGGCCGCCTCGCTCCCCGCCGGCTCGGAAGTGCTGGTGGTCGAGGGCGACTTCAGTTCGATGGTGTTCCCGTTTCTCGTGCAGGAGGAGCTGGGCCGGCTGACGGTGCGCTGCGTTCCGCTCGAGGAGCTCGCGGCCGGCATCCGCCCGTCGACCACTCTCGTCTCGTTCTCGCTGGTGCAGTCGGCCACCGGGGCACTCGCCGATGCCGACGCGATCATCGCCGCCGCGGCCCGCCACGGTGCCGCGACCCTGTGCGACACAACGCAGGCGGCGGGCTGGATGCCGGTGGATGCGAGCCGTTTCGACGCCACGATCTGCCACGCCTACAAGTGGCTGTGCTCACCGCGCGGAGCCTCGTTCATGACCCTTTCGCCGGAGTTCGCCGACCGGCTGGTGCCCGTCGACGCGGGCTGGTATGCGGGCGACGACGTGTGGGGATCCTGTTACGGACCGCGGATGCACCTGGCGACGTCGGCCCGCCGCTTCGACGTCTCGCCCGCCTGGCCTGCCTGGATCGGCGCCGCCCCCACCATCGACCTCTTCGCGTCGGCCGACCTCGCGGCGGTGCGGTCGCACTGCGTCGGTCTCGCCGACGAACTCTGCCGCAGGCTCGGCGTTCCATCGACGGGCACCGCCATCGTCACCTGGCCGGATGCCGACGGCAGCGGCTTCGCGGCACTCTCGGCCGCCGGTGTCGCGGCGTCGGCGCGGGCGGGCCGGGCGCGCGTCGCGTTCCACGTCTGGAACGAAATCGCCGACGTCGATCGTGTGGTGGCGGCACTCCAAGCCTGAGTCCGCCCTTCCCGTCACGCCCGTTCGTGCTGAAGAATTGGCCGATGGAGGGCCTCCAGCTCATCGTGGTCATCGGCGCCGCCATCATCGGCGGCGGCTGGCTCGCGCGCCGGCTCCGGCTGCCGCCCGCCCTGGTGCTCCTGCTGTTCGGCGTCGCGATCGGCTTCATCCCCGTGGCCGGCGCTGTCGCGCTGCCGCCCGACCTGGTGCTGCTGCTCTTCCTGCCGGCGCTGCTCTACTGGGAGTCGGTCACGACCTCGCTGCGGGAGATCCGCAGCAATCTGCGCGTGATCCTGCTCGCGGCCATCGGTCTCGTACTCGTCACCGCGGTGGGTGTCGGCGCGGCGGCGAGTGCTCTCGGGCTGCCGTGGCCGATCGCCCTCGCCCTCGGTGCCATCCTCGCGCCGACGGATGCGACCGCCGTCGCCTCGGTGGCGCGTGGGCTGCCCCGGCGCATCCTCACCACCGTGCGCACCGAGAGCCTGATCAACGACGGCACGGCTCTCGTGCTCTACTCGGTGGCGATCGGGGCGGCCGTGAGCGGAACCGGCATCGAGATCGGGCCGGTCGCGCTGGAATTCCTCTGGTCGTACCTCGTGGCCATCGCGATCGGGCTGGCCATCGGCTTCGTGATCGGGTGGCTGCGGCGCTTCGTGCGGGAGCCGTCGCTCGTCAACACCCTCGTCGTGCTGACGCCGTTCGTCGCCTTCCTGCCCGCCGAGCTGCTCCACGCATCCGGCGTTGTGGCCGTTGTGGTGTGCGGACTGGTGTCGAGTCACCTTCCGGATTTCGACGCGTCGGCGGTGGCGCGGAGACAGGGCTTCGGGTTCTGGGAGGTGACCACCTACATCCTTAACGGCTCGCTGTTCGTCTTGATCGGCATCCAGTTCCACCTGATCGTGACGAGCATCGAGGCGGTCGACTGGCCGCTCACGCTGCTGTTGTCGGGAGTGGCGATCGTGCTGGTGCTGGGCATCCGGCTGGCCTGGTTCAACACGATCCCCTACGTCTTGCGAGCCGTCGATCGACGGCCGGCCCAACGGGCACGGCGGGTGCACGCTCGGCAGCGGTTCCCCGGCGCCTGGGCCGGCTTCCGGGGGGCGGTGTCGCTCGCGGCCGCGCTGGCGCTGCCCCTCGAGACCGCAGACGGCTCGCCGCTGCCCTACCGCGAGACGTTGATCGCGGTGACCTTCGCCGTGATCCTGTTCACTCTCGTGGTGCAGGGGCTCACGATGCCGGCCGTGGTGCGCTGGGCGCGGCTGCCGCCCGACCCGACGGAGGAATGGGAGAACCTGCTGGCCGAACGCACGGCGCTGGAAGCCGTGATCGAGCAGCTCCCGCGCGTGGCCGAGGAGGCCGGCGCCACTCCCGCCGTGCGCGATGCCCTGCTGGAGGAATACACCGCGCGGCTCGACACCGTGTCGCGGCGGATGCGCGACGACGACAAGACGGTGCTGCCGCTCGACGACGAGCTGACGGGTGACGACGGCGAGAGCGCCCTTCGGCTCGCGGTGCTGCCGGTGAAGCGGCGCGCGATCGCGCAACTCCGCAACACGCGGCAGATCGACGACGTGGTGTTGCGTCGCATCCAGGCACGGCTCGACGCCGAGGAGCTCCGGCTCGAGGCGCGAGCGGGAGACCTCGACGAGGAGGTCTGAGGGGCGCACGGGTGTCGTGGGTCGCTCGAGGTGCCGCAGTCGCGCGCTTTGCGGTGTCCCGCGAGGACGGCGCAGAATCGGCGGTGGGCGGATGCAGGCGAGAGCTCCGGATGCGCGAGCCCGCGCGTGGAAGGTCGCGGCCGACGCCTCAGTCGATGAGGCCCAGAGCGTGCAGGCGGCGGAGGGTCTCCGCGCCGGCGGGCGGGCAGCGGTGCAGGTCGGCGGAGCTGACCCAGTGCACCGCGTCGACCTCGCTCGACGGGCGCGGCGCATCCGGAGTCGTGCCCTCGAACACCTGCATCTCGACCAGCCGGCCCTCGGGCTCGCCGTGCGCCTGCACGGTGACGGTGAAGAGCGGATGCACGCTCGCCGCGTCGAGCCGCACGCTCACCTCTTCGAAGGCCTCGCGCGCGGCGGCCTCGGCGGCGGTCTCTCCGGGGTCGATCTTGCCGCCCGGCATGTAGTAGACGTCGCGGGCGCGAGCGGTGACCATGAGCACCCGGCGCTCGCGGAGGAGCGCGAGCGCAGCGACGCGGATGGTCGGCAACGAGCCCGAGTCGCCGCCTGACTCGGGCGCGGTGGTGGGCGCCTCGGTCATCGCGCCTGCACCGGGCGGGGGCCGCGCGCGGGTGCGGCGTTTCGGGAGGAGTGGCGTGACACGAAGATCTCGGGGAGGGGTCGTGCGACGCGACTCCTCACGAAACGGGCGACGTGCTGGGTCGCGGGCGTCTCCGCGCGGCCCGTGTCGGCGCGGGAGACGAGTCGAACGAGCGCAAACCCGACTGAGTGGTTCGCTTCGGGCGAATCTGCGCGCAGTTGAGCCCCTATGAGGGGCCGTTGCGACGCACGTTCGCCCGAAATGCACAGACCACCCACCCCGAGCGGAAGGCCACGCGACCGGGGCGCTAGGATCAGCCCTCGGCGCGGCGGTAGTCGTCGAGCGCGACGGCTTCTGCGGCCGGCTCGGCGTCGGCGCGCGCCGTGTCAGCGTTGGTGGCAGCGACCCCTCCGAGACCGAACAACGTCTCGACGGCCGCGAACACCTCGTCAGCACGGCCCTCGCGGGCGAGTTCGCGGGCCCGCACCGACGGCGAGTGCAGGATGACCCCCACCAGGTGCCGGAGCGCGCGCTCGATCCGCTCGGTCTCCGTCGTGTCGCCGTGTGAGCGGGCGCGGTCGATCTCGGCGTCGAGCAGGTCGAAGAGGTGCGACCGCAGAGCGACCACGGCGGGCGTGACTTCCGCTTCGGCCTTGCCGGCCCGGTATTCGGCGGCAGCTTCGCCCACCAGTGCCCGCGCATCCGATTCGGCGTTCAGCTCATCGAGCGGGGCGTGCAGGCTGATCGTCTCGAGGTCGAGCAGTTCGGTGCCGCCGATGCCCGCGACGGCGGGGTCGACGTTGCGGGGCAGGCCGAGGTCGATGATGAGGCGGCGCTCGAAGGCGCCGGGGAGGGCGACGGCTGCGGTGAGGTCGTCGGCGGAGAGCACCACGGTCTCGGCCGTGCTGCAGGTGATGACGACGTCGGCGGTGGCGATCGCATCCCGGTAGCCCGCCGCGGGCACGGCCTCGAGTCCTTGCTTCGCGGCGAAGGCGACCGCACGACCGGAGGGCGAGAAGACGCGGATGTCGGTGACGCCGCGATCACGCAGGTTGGCGAGTGTGACCCGGGCGTACTGCCCGGTGCCCACCAGAAGCACGCGGGTGCGCGCCCAGTCGGTGACGCGGCTCTCGGCCAGATCGAGGGCGAGGCGGGCGAGGGAGCGGCCCGCGCCGCCGAGGCCGGTCTTCGTCTTGACGCCGCGCGAGGTGTGGGAGGCACGCTGGAACAACCGCTCCAGATCGGAGGAGGTGGTGCCCTCGACCCGCGCGGTGGTGAGCGCGCGCTTGACCTGACCGGCGATCTCGTCTTCGCCGACCACGACCGATTCCAGCCCCGATGACACCGCGAACAGGTGGTCGGCCACTCCGTCGCCGCAGAGCACGGTGAGCGAGTCGCGCAGTTCGCCGACATCGGTTCCGGAAGCCGCGCTGAAGGACTCGGCCGCCTGCTCCACCGCCAGGGAGACGCCGGCGGTGAGTGGTTCGTCGATGTCGAGGTAGGCCTCGAAGCGGTTGCAGGTGGCCAGAACCACGGCCCCCTGCACGAAGTCGCTCTCGGCCACGAGGCTCTTGGCGACATCGGAGGTGCCCACCGACAGCTTCTCGAGGAGATCGAAGCTCGCGTTGCGGTGATTCGCTGTCAGGCAGATGAGCACCGATTAAGTGTACGCCTGCCCGACGGCGGGTGCCTGCGCACGGGCGAGCCGCCGCTCAGGCGGTCGCCGTAGGATATGGCGGTGACTCTGCCCGCGACCCATCCGCTCTCCGACGGCCGCACCTCCGGCTCCCCCCTCGTCACCACCTACCGTGGTGTGCGCGGCGCCGTGACCCCCGTCTGGTTCATGCGCCAGGCCGGCCGATCGCTGCCGGAATACCGCGAGCTGCGCGTCGGAACGCGGATGCTCGATGCATGCCTCGACCCCGAACTCGCGAGTGAGATCACCCTGCAGCCGGTGCGCCGGCACGGTGTCGACGCGGCCATCTTCTTCAGCGACATCGTGATCCCGCTGCGCCTGGCCGGCGTCGACGTGGAGATCGAGCCCGGGCGCGGGCCGGTTCTCGCCGCCCCCATTCGCACCGCGGCGGATGTCGCGGCTCTGCCCGCTCCGTCGGGAGCCGATTTCTCGGCGATCTCGGCGGGCGTCGCGCGCACGGTCGCGCAACTGGGCACCACCCCTCTGATCGGATTCGCGGGCGCCCCCTTCACCCTGGCGGCCTACCTCGTCGAAGGCGGGCCCTCGAAAGACCACCTGCGCGCCCGCACCATGATGCACGCCGATCCCTCGGCCTGGGCGGCGTTGCTGGGATGGGCCGCCGACGTCACCGGCCGTTTCCTCCGCGCGCAGATCCTCGCCGGCGCCAGTGCGGGGCAGCTCTTCGACTCCTGGGTGGGCTCGCTCTCCGTGGCTGACTACGTGGAGCGGGTCGCGCCGCACTCTGCGGCTGCCCTCGCCTCGATCGCCGACCTCGACGTGCCCACTGTGCATTTCGGAGTGGGCAGCGGCGAGGTGCTGAAGCCGATGCACGACATCGGGGTCGACGTCGTGGGAGTCGACTGGCGCATCCCGCTCGATGTCGCGTCGTCGCGCCTCGGCGGGGGAGTCGTGCTGCAGGGCAACGTCGATCCGGCGCTGCTCGCGGCGCCCTGGCCGGTGCTCGAGGCGCATGTGCTCGACGTGCTCAGGCGGGGGCGGTCCGCTCCCGCGCACGTGCTGAACCTCGGGCACGGGGTTCCGCCCGAGACCGATCCCGCGGTGCTGACGCGGATCGTCGAGCTGGTGCACGCGCAGGGCGAGGGCTGAGCGATGACTGATGGGGCATCCGTTTCCGCTTCCGGCTCCGCGTCGCCCTCCGGGCAGCCGCAGTTCGGCATCCGTTCCGACGCCGAATCCGGCGTCGTCGACGTGGTGGTGATCGGTGGCGGCGTGGCCGGACTCGTCGCTGCGCGGCAACTGGCGCACCTCGGCAACACGGTCACGGTGATCGAGGCCCGGGATGCGGTGGGCGGCTACGTCGCGACCCGTGAGTTGGCCGGGGTGCAGCTCGATTCCGGCGCCGAGAGCTTCGCCACGCGCAAGGGCACCGTCGCGGCGCTGGTGACCGAACTCGGCCTCGGCGGCGACATCGTGGCGCCGAATCCGGCCGGCGCCTGGGTGGCCTGGGACGGCGGGAGCGCACCGCTGCCCGCCGCCGGCGTGCTCGGCATTCCGGGGGTTCCGCTCGCCGACGACGTGCGCCGGGTCATCGGGTGGAGCGGATCGCTGCGCGCCTACCTCGACCGCCTGATGCCGCTGCTGCGGGTGCGCACCGAGACCGACCTGGGTGACATCGTGCGCCGCCGGATGGGACGCCGGGTGCTCGATCGCCTCGTGACGCCGGTGGTCGCGGGCGTGCACTCGGCCGATCCCTCGATGGTCGACGTGCACACCGTGGCTCCGGGTCTCACCCAGGCGATGACCACCCAGGGCTCGCTCTCGGGTGCGGTGATGGCGCTGCGCGAGCAGGCGCCGGCCGGCTCGCAGGTGCAGGGGATCGCGGGTGGTGTGCACCGCCTGATCGACGCGCTCGAGGCCGACTGCCGTTACTACGGCGTGACGTTCCGCACTCGCACGCGAGTGGCGTCGGTGACGCGGGGTGACGATGCGGCGGACGCGGCGGTCGGCCGGCCTTGGACCGTCGTGCTCGCGCCGGCGGATGGTGCGGATGCGGCGGACGGTGCGGACGCGGCGGACGCCGTCCCCGCCGGGAATGCCGACGATGTCGTTCTGCTGTGCCGGGCGATCGTGGTGGCCACCGGGTTCCGCTGCGGACTCGCGCTGCTCGATGAAGCGGGTGTAGGGCATGACGACGATGCCGCGGCCTCCTCGCTCCCGAGTTCGCCCCGCGGCTCCGTCGCGCGACCGAGCGTGGCAGCCAGAGACACTCCCCGAGTTCCTTCGTTGGGCGAGTGGCCCGAGCCGGCATCCATCGCCATCGCGACGCTCGTGATCGACGACGCGCGCCTCGACGCGCAGCCACGGGGCACCGGTGTGCTCGTCGCGCCCGGAACCCCGGGCGTCACAGCCAAGGCGCTCACGCACTCGAGCGCCAAGTGGGCGTGGCTCGCCGATGCGCTCCCGGTGCACCGGCACGTGCTGCGGCTGTCGTACGGCCGACGGGGTCCGGATGCGCAGACCGGCGATGCAGGCAGCCGGCCTTCCGCGCCTCCCGAAGCCGAAGCATCCGGGGCACCGGCACGGGCGCCCGAATCCGGCGAGCCGACCGCATCGACCGAATCCGGCGTCGACCTCGCCACCGTTCTGGCCGACGCCTCCACGTTGCTCGGCGTTCCGCTCTCCGAGACCGACGTGGCGGGCTTCGACACCACGATCTGGTCGGAGTCGCTCGCATTCGCGACCGTGGGGCACAAGGCGCGCGTGCGTCAGACGCTCGCCGCGGTGGAGGAGGTCGCCGGCATCGACGTCGTGGGCGCGTGGGTGTCGGGCACCGGACTCGCCGCGACCGTCGAGCACGCCCGCGCGACCGCATCCGGTCTGGCTGCCGAACTGCGCGGCGACCGCCGACTCGACCTCGACTGAGCGGATACCGACGGCCGGCCGGCCGCATCCGGCGGCCATGCGTGCTTCAGACGAGGGGACTACGCTGGGAACAACCCTGCACTCACGATCGATCGGAGTTCACATGCGCGGAAAGATCATCTTCGTCGTCGGGCTGGCAACGGGGTACGTACTCGGAACACGCGCCGGGCGAGAGCGGTACGAGCAGATCAAAGCGGGTGCCCAGAAGGTGTGGAACACGCCGACGGTTCAGTCGGGCGTGCACAAGGTGCAGGAATTCGCGGGAGCGCGCGTCGACACCGTCAAGGCCGACCTCTCGCACAAGGCGCGCACTGCGCTGGGCGCGCTGATCGGGCGCGACCCGCTGACCGGGCCGCAGCAGAGCAACGCCGCGAGCACGGCAGGATCGACGAGGCCGAAGCCCGCGACCGCGAAGCCCGCGACCACCGCGAAGCCCGCGGCACGCAAGCCCACGACCGCGAAGTCCGCCTCGCCCTCGAAGGCCGCGGCGCCGGGCGCCGACGCCGCAGAATCCGACGAGTAAGAACAGGAGAGGGTTTTCCGTGACTGAAGAGCGCGATCGACGGGCCCGTCGCTCCCTCGTCTCCCTGCTCGGCGAGCTGCCCACGCTCATCATCGCCCTGCTGAAGGACGAGATCGAGAACCTCAAGCGCGAACTCACCGCGCGGCTCGCCAAACTCGGCATCGGTGTGGGCCTGTTCGTGGTGGCCGCCCTGCTGGCGTTCTTCGCGCTCGCCACCCTGGTCGCGGCCGCCGTGCTCGGTCTGGCGACCGTTCTGCCTGCCTGGGCCGCCGCCTTGATCGTGGCCGGCGCGCTGCTGCTGCTGGCCGTCATCCTCGTGCTGATCGGAGTCTCCTCCATCAAGAAGGGCATGCCGATCGTTCCCGAAGACGCGATCACCAGCATCAAGAAGGACATCAACACGGTGAAGGGATTGGGTCAGTCATGAGCGACGCAGGAGCCGCGCCCGAGGTCCCACAGCGCTCGAAGGAGCAGCTGCACGCCGATATCGAGAAGACCCGTGCCGATCTGAAGGCCACCCTCGATGCCATCGAGTTCAAGCTCAACCTGCCCAAGCAGGCGCGTCACGCGGGGCACCGGGTGAAGAGCCGCATCGCGAGCTTCCGCGACCAGAACCCCATCGGGTTCGCCGTCGGCGTCGCGGGTGCGGTCGCGGCCGTGGCGGCCGCCGCCGTTCTCGGTTTCCGTTTCGCGAGCAAGAAGTAGATGATCGTCACCATCACACCCGCACGCTGCGCACCAACCACCGCACCAACCACGAAGAAGGATCATGACTGACCCGACAGTCGACCAGGACGCCCAGGCCTACCTCGCCCGCGACGTCGAAGACTCCGAGACGGTCCCGGCCGTCGGCTACACCCTGTGGGCGGTGTTCCGCCGCAATCCCGACGCACCGCTGGGTATCGACGGCACCGACGTGCCCGACGCGATCGGCCAGCTCGACGACACCATCGTGTCGATCGAGGAGGAAGACGTGTTCGTGCGCGGCTTCTACGACGTCTCCGGCTTCCGTGCCGACGCCGACGTCATGGTCTGGCTGCACGGCAGCGCGCCGGAGACCCTGCAGTGGGCGCTGCGTCAGCTCCGGCGCACCCGCATCTTCGCGCCCCTCCTGCCCACCTGGAACGCGATGGGCGTGCACCGCGACGCCGAGTTCTCGGCCAATCACCTTCCTGCCTTCATGCGTGGCAAGGAGCCGGCCGGCTGGCTCACCGTCTACCCGTTCGTGCGCTCCTACGAGTGGTATCTGCTACCGGAGGCGGAGCGCCGCCAGATGCTCGCCGACCACGGCCGCAAAGGGTCGGAGTACCGTTCGGTGCTCACCAACACGGTCGCCTCCTTCGCCCTCGGCGACTACGAGTGGATCCTGGCCCTCGAAGACGACGAACTCACCAACCTGGTCGACCTGATGCGCCACCTGCGTGCGACGGATGCTCGCTTGCACGTTCGTGAGGAGGTTCCCTTCTACACAGGCCGGCGCATCGACACCGCCGAGATCGTCGAGGTGCTGCAGTGACGCTCGAGTCGCTCGTGCCGGCTGCCAGTGCCGCAGCGGCCTCCGGGCCGGAGCACGTGACCGTGCCGGTCGCCTACGACGGCATCCTGCTGGCCTCCTTCGGTGGACCGGAGGGGCAGGACGATGTCATCCCCTTTCTCCGTAACGTGACTCGCGGTCGCGGTATCCCCGACGAACGGCTCGAAGAGGTCGCCCATCACTATCGTGCCTTCGGCGGTGTCAGCCCGATCAACGCCCAGAACCGGATGCTTAAAGCGGCATTGGAGGCCGAGCTCGCCTCGCGAGACATTGACCTTCCCGTGCTCTGGGGCAATCGCAACTGGGATCCGTATCTGCGCGACACCCTCCGCGGTGCCCACGAGCAGGGCCATCGCTCCCTGATCGCGATCGCCACCAGCGCTTACAGCTCGTACTCGAGCTGCCGCCAATACCGCGAGGACTTCGCCGCCGCCCTCGAGGAGACGGGCCTCGCCGGATCGCTCACGATCGACAAGGTGCGCCAGTTCTTCGACCATCCCGGATTCGTGCAGCCCTTCATCGACGGCGTGTTCTCGGCCCTCGAGGAGCTGCGCCAGCAGCTGCCGGGTCTCGACGTCACGCGCGACGTCGAGGTGCTCTTCACCACGCATTCGATTCCGAGCGCCGACGCCGAGCGTTCCGGCCCGGCGTCCCGCGGGTTCGGACCGGAGGGCGCATACGCCGCACAGCACAAGGCCGTGGCCGAGGTCGTGATGGCCGCGGCAACCGCCGGCGCCGACATCCCGTGGCAGCTCGTCTACCAGTCCCGCTCCGGGCCGCCGTCACAGCCGTGGCTCGAGCCCGACATCAACGACGCGATCGCCGAGCTGCCCGCCCGCGGCGTGAAGGCCGTGGTGATCGTTCCTCTCGGATTCGTGAGCGACCACATGGAGGTGCTCTGGGATCTCGACAACGAGGCCCTCGCCTCCTGCGCCGAGCACGGCCTGATCGGTGTGCGGGTGCCGACGCCGGGAGTCGATCCGGCCTATGTGTCGGGCCTCGTCGACCTCGTGCTCGAGCGCGTGCAGGGCACTGCGGTCGACGACCGACCGGCCCTCACCGCACTCGGCCCGTGGTACGACGTGTGCCGACCGGGTTGCTGCGAGAACGTGCGTCTCGGGTTCAAACCCGCGGTGGCGGGGATCGCCCCGTGAGCGCCCCACTGCGCATCGCGACCCGCGGAAGCGCCCTCGCGCGCGCGCAGACCGGCATCGTGGCGGCGACCCTCGTGGAGGCCACCGGCGTCGAGGTCGAGACCGTGATCATCACCTCCGAGGGCGATCGGTCGCGCGAATCCCTGGCGAGCCTCGGCGGAACGGGCGTCTTCGCGAGCGCGCTCCGCGAGGCATTGCTCGCCGGTGAGTGCGACATGATCGTGCACTCGCTGAAAGACCTGCCGACCGCGCCGTATGAGGGACTCGTGATCGGAGCCATCCCCGAGCGGGAAGATCCGCGCGACGCCCTCTGCACCCGCGATGGGCTCACGCTCGACGAGCTGCCGGAGGGCGCCCGCGTGGGCACCGGCTCGCCGCGGCGCATCGCCCAGTTGCTCAGCCTGCGCCCCGACCTCACGATCGTCGACATCCGCGGCAACGTGGACACGCGTCTCGGCCGTCTCGTCGAAGGCGACCTCGACGCCGTGGTGCTCGCGTCAGCAGGGCTCGGAAGGCTGGGTAGGCTAGACGCAGCATCCGAACTCTTCGCACTCGACATCTGGCCCACGGCGCCAGGCCAGGGTGCGCTCGCGATCGAAACCCGAGAGGGAGACAGCATTCCCGAGTTGCTGAGCATCGAACACATCCCGACGCGCACGGCCGTTCTCGCCGAGCGCTCGGTGCTGGCCGCGTTGGAGGCCGGATGCGCGGCCCCCGTCGGCGCGACGGCCACGGTCGTCGACGACGAATTGCGCCTCTCGGCCACCGTGTACCAGCCCGACGGCGCGGCCGAACTCGGCTGCGAACGCTCGGCCGCCCTCCTCGGAGACGACCATCTCGTGGCGGAGCTGCTCGGGCAGGCCGTGGCGGCGCAGCTGCTCGAAGACGGCGCGGCCGAACTCGCGCCCCTCGGTGGGTCGGCGCCCGGGGCACCTGGCACCGACGGCGACCAGTACTGGCCGGGCGGCACCGAATGACCGCCTGGTCGCAGCGCCCGCTCGGTGGCTGGCGCATCCTGGTTCCCCGCGGTGGACCGTGGGGTCACGGTGTCGCGGCCGATCTGCGCGCCGTCGGCGCGAAACCGATCGTCGCACCGATGATCAACTTCGCCCCCACCGAAGACGCCGAGACCCTCGAGCGAGCGCTGAAGGCCCTGGCCGCCGGCTCGTTCGACTGGCTCACCATGACCAGCGCCACCACCGTCGACGTGCTGACGGCGCATCAGGCCACCGTGCCCTCCTCGACCCACATCGCCGCGGTCGGCGAGACCACCGCGGCCGCCTTGATGGCGGCCGGGTACAAGGTCGATCTTGTTCCGCCCGAAGACAACTCGGCGAAGGGCCTGCTGCGTGAACTGAAGCGCTTCGAGCAATTCGGCCCGGAGCTGCGGGTGCTGACGCTGCGCAGCGACATCGCGAAGCCCGTGCTCACCGAGGGCCTGATCGCGCGCGGCCACACCGTCGAATCCGTCGTTGCCTACCGCACCATCGGAGTCGAGGTCGATCCGCAGATCCGCGCCGACATCGCCGACGGCGCGATCGACGCCGTGTTCGTGACCTCCGGATCGGTGGCCGAACAGGTTCAACTGCAGCTCGGGCCCATCCCCGAGTCGACTCTCGTAGCGGCGATCGGACCGCGCACGGCAGAAGACGCGCGCGCCTACGGTCTGCGCGTCGACGTGATCGCGAAAGGTCGCTCGGCGGAGTCCCTGATCAACTCGGTGATCGAAGTGGCCAACGCCCGCCGCGCCGCGGAGGCGGGCGACTAGGCTCGCTATCCGCCCGACGCGGTAAGGCCCGCGGGGGTGACGGCTCATCTCGGCCACACCGGGCGGAACTGCACGCTGATACGCGGGCCGACCGCCTGCTTCGTCTTGAGGATCGCGTGCTCATGGGTGCGCTGGCAGCTGCCGCCCATCACCACGAGGTCGCCGTGGCCGACGGGAAATCGCAGGGTCTCTCCACCGCCCTTCGGCCGGAGCGAGAGCGTGCGGGCCGCCCCGACGGAGACGATCGCCACCATGGTGTCGCGGTCGATCGTGCGACCGACCCGGTCGCCGTGCCAGGCGACGCTGTCGTCGCCCGTGCGGTAGAAGCACAGACCGGCGGTGGCGAACACCTGGCCCGGTGGGCGGCCGTAGTAGTCGTTGAGAGCCCGCTGCGCGCGACTGAGCACCGGATCGGGGTAGAGCGAACCCTCGCCGAAGTGTGACACCAGGCGTGGCACGGCCACGATCTTGTCGTACATCTCGCGCTGGTCGGCGTGCCACGGCACGTCGACCGCGAGGCGCTCGAACAAGGCGTCGGAGTTGCGGATCCAGCCCGGCCGCAGGTCGACCCAGGCGCCCTCGGCGAGCTGGGTGCGCTCCACCGTGCCGAACAGTTCGTCGAGTTCGGGGTCGGCATCGATGTCGTCGAAGAGCGAGGTCTGGAAGTCGAGGTTCATGTCGACCAGGCTAGCGACATTCGAACATATGTTCTAGTCTTCTGCCGAGGTGATGAAGCCCTGAGACAACTCGGCTCGGCTCACGTTGCCGCGTTCTCGTGTCGAAGATCGACCGAACCATTTCCATAGGGGGCGAGCCGTGACAAGGATGAGCACTGCGAACAGGCTCTGACTGATGACCCTGAACAACGAGAGTCCGCCGACCATGACGAAGACGGTCCAGTTCACTGCGATGTCGGCGATGATCGCCGCGATGCCGAGCACGATGCCGGAGCGCCCGCCGTGCGTTTGGTGCCCGGTGATCGTGCTCAGGATGCGAAGAGCTCTGTCACGAGACGGTTTGCGGTGTCGTCGTCCAGGGTCCAGGGCAAGAAGATCGCGCGGTAGACGATGGGCGCCACCAGGTGGTCGATCACCCGGTCAGCCGACAACTCCGACTCCGGGTGGCGTTCGACGAACATCGTCGCCTCCGCCCTCCGGTTGCGCAGGCAGTCCGACTCCCGGTCGCCGGCGACGGCGGCTCCGCCGCGCAAGAGGGCCGCGTTGACCGGATTGCGGTAGTGCGCCACGATCTCCTGCGCCCATCCGGCGAGGTCGCCGCGCAGGGTGCCGCTCTCGGGCAATGGGCGCGCCGGGTCGAGCCGGTAGGTCGCGATGTCGTTGATGAGCGAGGGCAGATCGCCCCAGCGCCGATAGATGCTGGTGGGATTCACGCTGGCGCGTTCCGCGATCATCGGCACGGTGAGCCGTTCCTGGCCCTTCTCTTCGATGAGCTCTTCTGTTGCCCGCTTCACCGCGCCCAAGACCAGTGCGCTACGGCCACCTGTGCGCTTGGCAGGCGCTGTTTTGGTCTCCATGGAAGCATTCTAACGCAATTGGAGTTGCATTAAGCGCTCATCGCGATTATGGTGCATAAAGCAAAAAGAATTGCGTTAAGAATCAGGAGTCACGAGATGTCCGTTCTCGAGGAATCGACCGCCGCCGTAGCCGTGGTCACGCCGGGCCGGCGCCGCGCATCCTTCCACCTGTCACCCACGACGGCCTTCATCGGCACGGCGATCGGTTTCGCCGCCCTCTACCTCGCGGCGGGAGCCCCGACTCCGCTGTTCCTCCTGCTCGAGGAGCAATGGGCCTTCCCGGCGTGGGAGCTCACGATCGCCTTCGCGATCTACGCGATCGCCCTCCTCGCCGCGCTCCTGGTGGGCGGGTCGCTCTCCGACCACATCGGCCGGCGTCCGGTGCTGATCGGTGCGCTCGCCCTGGAGACTGCGGCCATGGTGCTCTTCGTGTTCGCTCCCGACGTGGGCTGGGTCATCCTCGCCAGAGCCGTGCAGGGGCTCGCCACGGGCATCGCGACGAGCGCCTTCACGGCCGCGGTGGTCGAACTCGCACCCGAACGCTTCCGCCGGTTCGGAGCGATAGTCGGCAGCGTCGCACCGGCCGGCGGGCTCGCACTGGGGGCGTTGATCACAGGTTTCGCGGTGCAGTTCACCCTCGCTCCCGCGGCCATCGTGTTCGGGGCGCTCGCCGTGATCATGGTGCTCGCGCTCCTCGTGGTCGTGTTCTCGCAGGAGACCAACCCGGGGCGTCCGGGTGCCGTGCGTTCGCTCATCCCGCGCATCTCCATCCCCCGGGCCGCGCGCGTCGAATTCGCCGCGAGTGTGCCCGTGCAACTGGCGTCCTGGATGCTCGCGGGCCTGTTCATGGGGCTCGTCCCGTCGATCATCCGCGACGTCTTCCACATCGACAGCGGCGCACTGAACGGCGTCACCACCTTCGTCGAACCGGCCGCCGCCGCGGTCGCGGCCCTCCTGCTCGGCCGCTTCGCGGCGCGGCGGGCGGTCGTCTCCGGAATGGCCGCCGTGCTGCTCGGAACCGGGGTGATCGTGCTCGGGGTCGTAGCCGGTGTGCTGCCGTTGCTCATCGTGGGCGGCGTCATCGGCGGCGTCGGGTTCGGTGCCTCGTTCTCCGGCACCCTCCGGGCGCTCGCACCCCTGGCTTCGCCCGAATCGCGCGCCGAGCTCTTCGCCGGCGTCTTCCTCGTGGCATACCTCGCCTTCGGTGTGCCGACGATCATCGCCGGTCAGTTGATCGCCCCGCTCGGATTGCTCGGCGCGGTGCTGCTCTACGGCGTCGCGATCCTCGTGGCCGCGATCGTGGGACTGGTGGCGCAGCTGCGTCTGGCCCATCGCAACCGGCGGTAGTCGCAACCGTCGGTAGTCGTAACGCGCGGTGGTCTCAACCGGCGGTCGTCGAGCCGTCCGGCCGACGCACATGCACGGCGATCTAAGCTGAAACCATGAACTCTGGCTCCTTCCCCGAGGTTCGACCCCGCCGGCTGCGGGCGACTCCGGCCCTCCGCCGGCTCGTCGCCGAGACCCGCATCGACCCGGCGCAGCTCGTGCTGCCGCTCTTCGTGCGCGACGACATCGTGGAGCCCGTGCCGCTGCAGTCGATGCCCGGCGTGCTGCAGCACACCTTCGACAGCCTGCGGGTGGCCGTCACCGAGGCGGCCGAAGCCGGACTCGGCGGCGTGATGCTGTTCGGCGTTCCGGCCGACTCGGCGAAAGACGCCGTCGGCAGCGGGGCGACCGATCCCGACGGCGTGCTGAACGCCGCGACCCGCGTCGCGATGGCGGAGGCGGGCGACGCCCTCGTGGTGCAGACCGACTTGTGCCTCGACGAGTTCACCGACCACGGCCACTGCGGAGTACTCGCGCCCGACGGTTCCATCGACAACGACGCCACCCTCGAGCGCTACCGCGACATGGCCGTCGAACAGGCACGGGCGGGCTCGCAACTGCTCGGTCTCTCCGGCATGATGGACGGCCAGGTCGCCGCCGTGCGCGCCGCTCTCGACGCCGAGGGCTTCGAGCAGGTGGCGGTGCTCGCCTACGCCGCGAAATACGCCTCCGCCTTCTACGGGCCGTTCCGCGAGGCGGTCGGATCGACGCTGCGCGGCGACCGCAAGACCTACCAACTCGACCCCGCGAACCGGCGCGAGGGCCTCCGCGAGGCGCTGCTCGACGTGGCCGAGGGCGCCGACATCGTGATGGTGAAGCCTGCGATGAGCTACCTCGACCTGCTGGCCGACGTGTCGGCGGCCGTTCCGGTGCCGGTCTGGGCCTACCAGGTGTCGGGCGAGTACGCGATGATCGAGGCGGCCGCGGCGAACGGCTGGATCGACCGGGAGCGCGCCATCCTCGAGACGCTGACGAGCATCCGCCGTGCCGGAGCCGACGTCGTGCTCACCTACTGGGCGGTCGAGGTCGCCCGCTCGCTGAAGGGACTGTGATGAGCGCCGAGAGCGACGTCAGGGCGGCGCTGTCGTCCGAGCGCGACGAGACCGAGCCCACCACCGCGGTCGCGAGCCGTGCCGGCAACGCCGAGCAGTTCGCGCGCGCCCAGCGCTCGATCCCGGGCGGCGTCAACTCGCCGGTGCGGGCCTTCCGCTCGGTCGGCGGAACCCCGCGGTTCCTCGTCTCGGCCCAGGGGCCGTACGTCACCGATTCCGAGGGCACCGAGTACGTCGACCTGGTGAGCTCGTGGGGTCCGGCCATTCTCGGGCACGCGCATCCGGAGGTCGTCGCGGCGGTTCAGGATGCCGCCTCCCGCGGCCTCTCCTTCGGCGCCACCACCCCGGCCGAGACCGACCTCGCCGAGCTCGTGCGCGCTCGCGTCGTGGCCGGTGGCGTGCATCCGGTCGAGAAGGTGCGGCTGGTCTCCACCGGCACCGAGGCGACCATGACCGCCATCCGGCTCGCTCGCGGATTCACCGGCCGCGACCTGCTGATCAAGTTCGCCGGCCACTACCACGGCCACTCCGACTCGCTGCTCGCCGAGGCCGGATCGGGTCTCGCGACCCTGGCCCTCCCCGCCTCCGCCGGCGTTCCCGCCGCCACCGCCGCACTCACGATCGTGCTGCCCTACAACGATCTGGGAGCGGTGCGGAAGGTCTTCGCCGAGCGCGGGAACGACATCGCCGCGATCATCGTGGAGGCAGCGCCCGCGAACATGGGCGTGGTGCCGCCCGGTGCCGGCTTCAACGCCGCGCTCGCCGACATCGCCCACGCCCACGGATCGTTGCTCGTCGTCGACGAGGTGCTCACCGGCTTCCGCGTGGGCCCGGCCGGCTGGTGGGGGCTCGAGAACTCCGGCAGCCCCGTCGCCGAGCTGCACCTGGATGCGCCCGGCCCGGTCGACGTGCCCGCCTACCTGCCCGACCTGGTCACCTTCGGCAAGGTCGTGGGCGGTGGGATGCCCCTGGCCGCGCTCGGCGGGCGAGCCGACGTGATGGACACGCTGGCTCCCCTCGGCCCGGTGTACCAGGCGGGCACGCTCTCGGGCAATCCGATCGCCGTCGCCGCCGGGCTGACGACCCTGCGACTCGCGGATGCCGGCGTCTACGCCGCGCTCGACGCCACGGCGGCCACGATCTCCTCCGCCGTCTCCGACGCGCTCGGCGGAGCAGGTGTCGCACACAGCGTGCAACGTGCCGGAAACCTCTTCAGCTTCACCTTCGGGTCGTCGCGCGCGCCGCGGAACTACGCCGAGGTGCAAGCGCAGGAGGCGTTCCGCTACGGTCCGTTCTTCCACGCGATGCTCGACGCCGGTGTCTCGTTGCCGCCCTCGGTCTACGAGGCCTGGTTCGTCTCCGCGGCGCACGACGACGAGGCGATCGGCCGCATCCTGGCCGCTCTGCCCCGCGCCGCCGAGGCGGCTGCCACGGCGCGCCGCCCGGCCTGAGGCGCGGGGATCCGCACGGATTCCCGAATCGTTATATATCGGGCAGGCGGAAATGGTGCTGTTCTTCAGGCTAGCCACGGCAGGATAGAACCATGGCCGTTCTCTTCGTCCACACCGATCGCCTCGAGATCCGATTGACGCGCGCCGAGAAGCTGCTCTCGTTCCGCCGAACGGACATCGTGGTGCCGCTGGAGAACATCCGCTCGGCCGCTCTCACCGACGACCCCTGGGTGTGGGTGCGCGGCATCCGGGCACCCGGCGCGGCCATCCCGCTCACGCTGGCCGTCGGCACGTGGAAGTTCCACGACGGCAAAGACTTCCTGCTCGTGAAGGGCACCCGCACCTCGGTCGTGATCGACCTCGAGGAGCAGGAGTTCTCACGCATCATCGTCACCACCGCGCACTCGATCGAACTCCTCCGCGCGCTGCGGCTGCCGCCCACCGAGGGCACCGAGATCATCGACTGATCCTCAGCCCAGGTCGCGAGCAGCGAGGCGTCAGAGACTGAGGTCGACCGCCGTTCGGCCACGTACCTGACCGGCCAGGATGCGCTCGGCCGCGTCGAGCACCTCGTGCAGACCGATGGTGGTCGTCATGCTGTCGAGCACGGCGAGGTCGAGTTCGGCCGCGAGATCGGCCCACGCGCGTTGGCGCAGAGCCAGTGGAGCCTCGACCGAGTTCGCGCCGGTCAGCGTGACGGACCGCAGGATGAACGGCATGACGGTGGCGGGCAGGTCGCCGCCCTGGGCGAGTCCGCAGGCGACCACGGTTCCGCCGTAGCTCGTCTGCGCGAGGACGTTCGCGAGCGTGTGGCTCCCGACGGAGTCGATCGCGCCGGCCCAGGCCTGGCTCTGCAGCGGGCGACCGGGTTCGCCGAGGGCGCCGCGGTCGACGACGCGCGCGGCGCCGAGTCCGCGGAGGTAGTCGCCCTGTTCCTCGACGCGGCCGGTGGACGCGACCACGGAATAGCCGCGGCCGGCGAGCAGGGCGATCGCGACCGATCCGACCCCGCCCGCCGCGCCCGTGACGAGCACCTCGCCGGATTCCGGCGTCACTCCGTTGTCTTGCAGCGCCAACACCGCGAGCATCGCCGTGAAGCCCGCCGTGCCGATGGCGGCCGCCTGTGCGGGGGAGACCCCGCCCGGCAGGTGCAGCAATGCATCCGGCCGCACGCGGGCCTTGGTGGCGAAGCCGCCGTTCCGGTGCTCGCCGATGCCGTCGCCGTTCAGCACCACGAGGTCGCCGGCTTCGAAACGGGGCGACGCGGATGCCGTCACCCGGCCCACGATGTCGATGCCCGGCACGAGCGGCCACTCGCGAATCACGCCGGGCCGGCCGAGCAGGGCCAGTCCGTCTTTGAAGTTGAGACTCGAGTAGAGCACGTCGAGGTCGACCGGATGCTCGCCGCCGGTGTTCTCGAAGAACTCCTCCTCGTCGATGTCCAGCAGGCGCCCCGACGCCCCCTTCTCGGTCACGACGATCGCCTTGGCCATGGCACCTCCCGGTTGCGGTCTTGCCTGTTCGGATGCTCCCCGGCGTCAGGAGACGTCGCGGCGCCAGCTCGTGAAGAACCCGATCACAGTCGCGATGACCGCGATCGCCGCGAGCACGAGCCCACCCTGCCACCAGTCGAGCGCGACGCTGCTCGGTGAGATCGAGGTGTAGATGCTGGCGCCGACCAGGGCGTCGCTTGCTGAGCCCGGCAGGAACTGCCCCACTTGAGCCGACCAGTCGGTGATGCTCGCTCCGACCCGCAGGAGCGGCTCGACGAATTGCGTGAACGCGAGCACGATCACGATCGCGGCGATCTGGCTCGGCACGAGCGCGCCGAGACCCACCCCGATCGCGGCCCAGAGAGCCATGGCGAGCACGGAACGCCCGATGAACGCCCAGGTGTCGGGCTCGCCGAGCAGCGGGTCGATACCGAAGGCCCCGAGCACGGCGGCGCCGGCCCCGATCGACGCGATCAGCGCGATCACGCCGTAAGCGGCTCCGGCGAGGAAGAGCGTCAGCAGCTTGCCGCCGAGCACCACGGTGCGTCGCGGTTGCGCGAGGAAGGTGGGGGTGAGTGACTGGAAGCGGAACTCGCTCGTCACCGCGAGTGCTCCGAGGAGCACGGGGAAGACGTAGCCCACCGAGGTCGCGAAGCTGAAGATCAACAGGGGGAGCTGCGCTTCGGGGATGGCGGGGCCGCGCCCCGTCGTGCCGAAGCCCCCGAAGATCGCGGCCAGACCGCCGGCGCAGAGCGCGACGTACCCCACCATGATGAGTGCGAGCACCCACCACAGACGGGTGCTGAGGAGCTTCGTGATCTCGGAGTGCACGGCGGCGAAGAATCTCACAGCGATCCCTCCTCGCCCACGAGGGTGAGGAACGATTCCTCGAGGCCGGTGCGTTTCTGCGAGAGAGCGGTGACCGCGATGCCCGCATCGAACGCCAGTCGCCCGATCTCTGCCGCCTCGGCGTTGTCGACCAGGATGCCCGACCGCAGGTTCGAAACCGTGTAACCGGCGGCGTGGATGACCTCGGCGAGCCGTTCGCGATCATCCGCGTTCACCTGCACCTGCTTCGAGTCGGAGACGTCGAGGCTCGAGAGCTCGCCGCGGTGCACGAGCTTGCCGTGCGAGATGATGATCACGTCGTCGACCGTCTGCTGCACCTCGCTCAAGAGGTGCGAGCTGATCAGCACGGTGCGGCCCTCGGCCGCCATCGCCCGCAGCAGGAGGCGGATCCACTTGATGCCTTCGGGGTCGAGACCATTGATCGGCTCGTCGAGCACGAGCACCGCCGGATCGCCGAGCAGGGCGAAGGCGAGGCCGAGGCGCTGCCGCATGCCGAGGGAGTAGCCGCCGACCCGGCGCGATCCGTAGTCGGCGAGACCCACCTTCTCGAGAGCCGCCGCCGGAGCCGTCTTGGGCAGGCCCGCCGCCTGGGCGTAGACCGCGAGGTGGTTGTGAGCGGATCGGCCCGGATGGAAGCTGGCCGCCTCGAGCGATGCACCGACCGTGGCCAGCGGGGAGGCGAGTCGCGCGTAGGGCGTGCCGCCGAAGGTCGCGGTGCCGGATGAGGGCTGCACGAGGCCGAGCAGCATCCGGAGCGTGGTGGTCTTTCCGGCGCCGTTCGGGCCGAGGAAGCCGGTGACCTGGCCGGGTTCGACGGTGAGGGTGAGGTCGGAGACGGCGTCGACGTTCCCGAACGACTTCGTCAAGCGGGCGAATTCGATGGGTACGCCGGTGGGCATCGATGTTGTCCTGTCGGTGTCCGGAGAGGGAATTTGCGGTCGTTCCCGCCATTCCAGCCTAGGGTGGCGGTCGGCGGTTGTCACAGAATTCAGCGAATGCTGAGAGAATCCGTCTGAGGAAAGGACGGTCTGGATGGCAGAAGACGCCACCGGCGCACCTGCCGAATCTCCGGAGATCCTGCCGAGCCCGGCCGAGTTCAACGCCCGGGAGACCTCGGAGCTGTCGATCGACGAGCTCGAGGAAGCGAGTCTGGTCGAACACATCCGGCGGCGCACCTTCCGGGGATCGGTCGGACTCGTGGTCGACAGCGCGTTCTTCTTGTTCGGCACGGCCGCCGCGGCGTGGCTGGCGTTCCTCGTGGCCACCGAGTCGTTCGCGAAGGGCTGGCAGCAGCTCTGGTTCCTGCTCGTCTTCTGGCTGGTGGTGGCGTATCTGCTGCTGCCGCGGGTGCACAGCATCCTCACCCTCTTCTACGTGCCCGACTACTTCATCGGCCGGGCGAAGACCCGTGAGGGCCTGCTCGGCGACCCCATCAACATCGCGCTGCGGGGCTCGGAGGAGCAGATCCACGAGGCGATGACCAGGGCCGGCTGGCACCTCGCCGACGACATGGGGCTCACCTCGGCCCTGCGCACGGTGCGTGGCACCCTGCTCCGGCGGAGCTACCCGGGCGCCCCGGTCTCGCGCCTGTATCTCTTCGGCAACGTGCAGAACTTCACCTATCAGCAGGAGGTCTCGGGCAATCCGTCGAAGCGGCACCACGTGCGGTTCTGGCGCTGCCCGCGCGGCTGGCTGCTCCCGGGCGGCCATCAGGCCGACTGGCTCGCGGCGGGAACCTACGACCGCAGCATCGGCATCTCCTTCTTCACCCTCCAGGTCACGCACCGAATCGACAAGGAGACCGACAAGGAGCGCGACCACATCGTGACCACGCTGGTGGAGGGGAACGACCGGGCGAAGGTCAAGCTGATCCGCAACTTCTCGACGGGCTATCACCATGTCAACGGTGGAGGGGATGCGATCGTCACCGACGGCGACCTGCCCGTGATCGACCTGCGCCGGGTCAGCACCTGGGACGCGGGCGACGAACGGGCGGCACGCGTGGAGCGACCCGTGCCACCGACCCCGTCCGCGGTGTTCACCGAGTCGCCGATCGCCGGTCGCGGCCGGCCGGCGGCGATCTATCTGGGAGTGCTGCTCATGGTGCTGCGGGTGCTCTCGGCGCTCGGCGCCGGCGCCGTGGTGGCCTTCTCGATCGGCGACGGCGAGCTCGACTTCCGCACGATCACCGGGGCACTCACCCCGGCCGACGCGCGTTTTCTCGAGTCGTTGGTGGTCGCGCTCTTCGTCGCCGTCGCCCTCCTGATCAGCACGGTCTACTCGGTGCTCGCCTTCCTCATCTACCACGGCCACAACTGGGCCCGGTTCACCGGGATGAGCATCAGCGCGGCGGCCGTGATCGTGACCGCGCTCGACTTCGCGAACGGCGGACCCGAGATCACGCTGCAGACCAACCTCGTGGGGCTCTCGTTCGACGTGCTGGTGCTGCTGGCGCTCTCCGGAACCGACGCCCGCCGCTTCTCGCACCGGCGCGCCGTCGAGCGTCGAGAAGCCCGCCGCGAGCGTCGCGCTCGCCGTGTGACGCCGGCCATCGCGCAGTAGCTGGCGCGGGGGCGCGGGCGACGCCGCTCAGGTGAGCGTCTGGGTGCCCTCGGGGAGGAAACCACCGGCGTAGAGCGTCAGCGCCGACTCCTGCAGAGCGGTGAGCGCCACTCGTTGCGGCCACGGCCCGTAGGAGATGCGTGCGATGCCGATCCGCTCGTAGTCGCCCGGCGCGAGCGACCCGGGCACTCCGATGACGCTCACCTTGCGCATGCCGATCCCCTCCACGAGCCGTTCGGCCGTCGGCCGGTCGATGAGGCCGGGCACGAACACGCACGCGGCCCCGGCGTCGAGGTAGGCCCGCCCCCGTTCGATCGCATCCTCGATCGCTTCGTCGAGCGGTCGGTCGCCGCGCCGGATCAGCGCATCCGTTCGGGCGTTGAGCACGAAGCGCACGCCCTCCGCCTCCGCTGCCTTCATCACCTCGGCCACGTTCTCGACCGACTCGATGTGCGGCCGCATCTGGTCTTCGATGTTGGCACCCACGACTCCCACCCCGATGGCGCGCCGCACGGTCTCGCCGGCGTCTCCGTAGCCGCCCTCGAGGTCGGCGCTCACGGGCAGCGACGTCGACAGCGCGATGCGCCCGACCGCTTCGATCATCAGCTCGAGCGGGATGCGCTCCCCGTCTTCGTAACCGTAGGCCGCCGCGATGCCGTGGCTGGCCGTGGCCAGCGCCTTCGTCTCGGGCAGATCGGCGATGACGGAGGCGCTCGCGACATCCCACACGTTCACCACGGTGAGGATCTCGGGCGCTTTGTGCAGGGCGAGCAGGGCGTCGGCCCGGTCGTGGATGAGCTCGTGCGTGGTGTGGGTCTGCTGGCTGTCGTGGCTGGTCATGGGCCGAGCCTACGACGAGCCGGCGACGCGGGGACCGCCTGTGGACGAACTAGGCAGCCGCGTGCCCAGAACAGAGGATCGTGGAGGAGAGGTCGCCGCACGAATCGCAGACCACCAATTGCGCACGGCAGGCCGGGTCGGCGCAGTTCTGCATGCGCGAGGTCGGTGACGCGCAGGACACGCACGAGCCGATCACCGCCGGGTCGGGGCTGAAGTCGATCGAGCCGCGGCCGTCGAACACGTAGAGCGATCCCTCCCAGAGTCCGGTGTCGCCGAAGGTCTCGCCGTAGCGCACGATGCCGCCGTCGAGCTGGTACACCTCCGAGAATCCGCGGGCGCTCATGAGCGACGAGAGCACCTCGCAGCGGATGCCGCCCGTGCAGTAGGTGACCACGGGAGAGGACTTCAGGTGGTCGTACTTGCCGCTGTCGAGTTCGGCGACGAAGTCGCGGGTGGTGGCGACATCCGGAACCACCGCCCCGCGGAATCGCCCGATCTCGGCCTCGAACGCGTTGCGTCCGTCGAAGAACACGACGTCGTCGCCCCGCGAGGCCACCAGGTCATGGAGCTCGGCCGGCTGCAGCTTGACCCCGCCGCCCACCACGCCCGCGGCATCGACCTGCAGCTCTCCCGGCGCTCCGAAGCTCACGATCTCGTCGCGCACCTTCACGCTGAGCCGCGGAAAGTCGGTGCTGGCGCGATACGGCGTGTGTTTCGACGCCGGCGACTCCTCGAGCGCGGTGCCCTCGCTCCATTTCACGTCGAGGCCGGCGAAGGGCCCGAACTCCCTCGTCTTGCGCACGTACCGCTTCACCGCGTCGAGCTCGCCGCCGAGCGTGCCGTTGATGCCGTCGGCCGAGATCAGGATGCGCCCGCGCAGCCCCAGCGACTCGGCGAGATCGCGCTGCCAGAGCCGAACGGCCTCGGGGTCGGCCACCGGCGCGAAGACGTAGTAGAGGATGATCTTCGGTATGGGCACCCGGCGATTTTAGTCGGCGCGGATGCGTGCGAACCCGTCGTCGCGCATCCGCCGTTGTAGACAATCACAGGCGAGGTACCGGATCGATTTGCGCATCTCTACGATCGTGTGCGTGCACTTCTTCTTCCGGACCCTGTTGCAGACGCTCCGCTCGCGCTTCCGCTCGCCGCTCGGGATCTGGGACGTCGGATCGACCCCGTTCCGTGTGCTCCCGACCGATCTCGACGTGCTCCGGCACATGAACAACGGCGTCTACCTCTCCATCCTCGATCTCGGGCGGCTGGATCTGATGCAGCGCACGGGCATGTGGGCGACGTTGACCGCCCGGGGCTGGTATCCGGTGGTGGTGGCCGAGACGATCAGCTTCCGGCGATCGCTCGAGCTGTGGCAGCGCTTCGAGGTGGAGACGCGGGTGCTGGGCTACGACGAGAAGGCCCTCTTCGTGGAGCAGCGCTTCGTGGTGAAGGGCGAGATCTACGCGCGTGCGTACATCCGGGCCCGATTCCTGAAGCGTTCCGGTGGGATCGTCGGGGTGGACGAATTGCGGGCGCTGGCGGGTGACGCTCCGCACGACGGCCGGATGCCCGAGTGGCTGCGTGCCTGGGGCGTCGACGCGCAACTTCCGCCGAGCAAGGCGCCGGCGCCGAGCGTCTGGGGCTGACAGAGCAGGTGGCCGGTGGCCGCCCGCCCGCCGATCAGTCCGGATCCGACGGATCGAGCGGAGCGTGGTGGTCGAGGTTCGCCTCGCCGCGCTTCCAATAGCCGCTCAGTGAGACCTGGTCGGCGGGCAGGCCGAGCTCGCGCCGGAGGTATCGCCGAACGGGAATGAGCGTGGCTGCCTCGCCGGCGCCGAACACGAAGGTCTCGTCGTCGATCGGGCCGAGACCACGGAGAGCGGCCAAGAGCTGGTGGGGACCGTTCGACCGGTAGAGCCACACGATGTCGGCGCGCAGTCGCAACTCGTCGCTCAGGTAGGCCGGAACGGATGCGTCCGCGACGTCGAGCAGGGCCGTGATCTCGACCTCGGGCGCGAGGAGTTCGAGCCAGCGGGAGAAGGCCGGCAGCGCCGTCTCGTCGGCCATCAGCACGGCGCGGGCGATGCCGCTCGGCACCCGTCGCGATCCTCTCGGGCCGGCGATCACGAGCGGCGCGCCCGGGGCGGCGTTCGCCGCCCACGTCGAGGCGGGGCCGTCGGTGCCGTTCGCGCCGTGCAGCACGAAGTCGATGTCGAGTTCGTCGGGTGAGTCGGCCGTGGCCGCCCGGAAAGCCCGCGGCGTGTAGTCGCGCGACACGATCGTGCCCGACTCGGGGCGGCGGATGCCCTCGGGCCCCCGTTCGGGAAGGGTCAGGATGCCGGTGGCCGGGTCGGCGAAGAAGACCTTCACGTGGTCGGTCGGACCGTCGCTGGCGAACCCGGCGAGCTGGTCGCCGACCAGGGTGACGCGCCTGAGCGCCGGCGTCAGCGGGGTCACGCGGTCGACCACGAGGTGCCGCACGGCCATCGGATGACGGACGGCTTCGCGAGTGAACGACACAGATGCTCCGATCGATGGGCGGGTGGAGCGCTGCCGGGCAACCCGGCACTCCTCTCCGACACTAACCGGCGGTCGGGCGCATTTCTTCCAGTGCGGCCTTGATGGTCCGCGCTCGCCGGCCGAGCGTCTGCAGCTCGGGTGCCGCGTCACAGCGCGCCCTTCCGCCAGCAGCGAGCGGGCGTGCGGCAGGCTGCCGTCAGGTGCTCGTGAGCGGGGCCGGGCCGCCGGCCGACAGGGCGTCGCGCACCGAGGTCCAGGAGCGGAGCACCGCCGCCGCACCGGCATCCTTCTCGGCGGCGATGGCCTCGCGGTGCGCCGCGGTGAGGATCTCGTCGATCTCCACCTGCGCGCCCCGCTCCGACGCGATCACCGCCGCCTCCACCATCACCAGGCTCATGATGTTCTCGTGCACCTCGCCGAACGGCGCCGTGCCGGTACGCAGGGCCAGCACGAAGTCGGCGAGCGATCCGGCGATCGAGTCGCCAGGCGGCACCGGAGCGACGGAGGAACCCGAGGTCACCGACGACACCGGCTCATCGTCGCCGTTCCACAGCACGGTCCCCGCTTCACCGCTCACCCGCCACTCCCCGTTCCACGAGGTCTGCAACCCGGGGCTGGCCCAGCTCGCGTTGTAGAGGAACCGCGATCCGTCGCTCATCCGGAAGTCGACCGCGGCCGCCGCATCGCCTGCGAACGGGCTCCACACCGGGTTGAACTCGTCGCAGGTGACCGACACGGGCTCGACACCGAGCAGGAACCGCGCGCCGTCGAAGGGATGGATGGCCATGTCCAGCAGCAGCGGATGCGCCATCTCCTCGCGGAAGCCGCCGAAGCGCGGGTCGCGGTAGAAGCCCACGTCGACGAGGCCGACCCGCCCGATCGACCCCACCAGGTGCCGCAATGAGAAGAGGCCGGCGTTGTAACGCCGCGACTGGCTCACCACGAACAGCTCGCCCGTCGCCTCGGCCGCCGCCGCGAGCGACAGCGCCTCGGCCACCGTCGCCGCGGCCGGCTTCTCGCCGAGCACAGGCAGGCCCGCGTTCAGCGCCTTCATCGTCACCGCGTGGTGCGCTGCGGGGATCGTCACGTCGATGAGCGCATCGGCGCCCAGCGCGAGCGCGAGGTCGACGCCATCCGTCCCCGTCGCCACCCCGGCCAGACCCACCTCGGCGAGCGAGGACCGGGCCGCGTCTTCGGAGAGATCGGCCACGCCGACGAGCTCCACATCGGGGTTCTCGTGAGCCGTGCGCATCCACTCCCGCCCCATCGCCCCGGCGCCGACGATGACGACCGTGAGAGACCCGTGGTGCGAGACGGTCCGGAACGCGGTCATTCCGGGGTCCTTCCCGAGCCTCGGGCTTTCACCGACTGCTCCGACTCGGTCTCGAACCACCCCGAGTCGAAGCGGGCGAGAGACGGATGCTCCCGCTCGCGATCACCGGGAGACGCCCAGGCGACCGCGTTGGCCAACACCCGCCGCACATCTTCGTGGAAGTACACCGGGTAGTCCTGGTCGCCGGGGCTGAAGTAGAAGATGCGGCCGAGGCCGCGGGTGAAGGTCACGCCGCTGCGGAACACCTCGCCACCCGAGAACGAGCTGATGAACACGACCTCGTCGGGCACCGGGATGTCGAAGAACTCGCCGTACATCTCCTGCTCGGGGATGACGATCGGGCTCGGCACGCCCTGAGCGATCGGATGCGACGGGGCGACCGTCCACACCAGCTCGCGGTCAGCCTCGTTGCGCCACTTCAGGGTGCATGAGGTGCCCATGAGGGTGCGGAAGATCTTCGACCAGTGCCCGGAGTGCAGCACCAGCAGCCCGAGACCGCTGAGCACGTGCGACTGCACTCGCGCCACCACCTCGTCGGACACCTCGCCGTGCGCCTTGTGCCCCCACCAGAGCAGCACGTCGGTGGCGGCGAGCACCTCCTCGCTCAGCCCGTGGTCGGGCCCGTCGTCGAGCAGCGCGATGCGCACCTCGAGCGGCCCTTCGAACTGCTCGCGCAGACCGGCGGCGATGGCGCCGGCCATGCCGTCGGGATACAGCCGCTGCACCTTCTCGTCGATCTGTTCGTGGCGGCCTTCCATCCAGACCACCACTCGGGTCGGTCGGGCAGCGGTGTCGGTCATTCTGTGTCCAGCTTCTTCCGGTTGACGGGAAATGGGTGAGACGGGGACCTCGCCGAGAAGACCTCACCGACGGTCCTAACGATCGAGGTCGTCTTCGAGCACGGCCATCGCGGCGCTGTGGCCGCCGAGGCCCGAGACGGCGCCACCGCGCCGCGAACCCGATCCGCAGAGCAGGATACGCGGATGCCGGGTCGCGACACCCCAGCGCTCGGCGGCGGTGGTCAGTGGCGCGTCGTCGTCGACGAACGGCCAGCTCAGTGGGCCGTGGAAGATGTTGCCGCCCGGCATGCCGAGGGTGCGCTCGAGATCGGCCGTCGTCTTGGTCTCGATGCACGGGCGGCCGTGCGCGTCCGTCAGCAGCAGGGGTTCGATCGGCTCGGCGAGCACGCTGTTCAACGAGTCGAGCACGGCTCGCTGGAGGGTGTCGGCAGTGGCACCGAGGCGGTGCGGGGTGTGCAGGCCGAAGACGGTGAGGGTCTGCGCACCCCGCTCCTGGAGCTCGGGCGACAGGATGCTCGGATCGGTCAGCGAATGGCAGTAGATCTCGGCCGGCAGCGGGCTCGGGAGCTCGCCGTTCTCCGCCGATCGCACGCCGCCCTCGAGCTGGCTGAACAGTTCGTTGATGTGGAAGGTGCCGCCGAAGGCCGCCTCGGCAGCGACGTCGGGATCGCGGAGGCGCGGGAGGCGTGAAAGCAGGAGGTTGACTTTCACCTGGGCGCCCTCAGGAGCGGATGTCGCGCTCGCCGCGTTCGTGTCCGGATCGTTTCCGCCCGCTGCAAGCAGACTCTCCAGCACCGCCGGTGCCACGTTCGCCAGCACCCGGCTGCCGGTGACGCGCCTCGGCCCTTCGTCTTCGCGGGGGCCGGCTCCGCGCATCCGATAGTCCACCGAGCCTTCCGGGGTGAGTGACACGACCTCGGCACCCGTTCGGAACTCCACACCCGCCTCCCGCGCGGCCCGCACGAGTTCGCCGGTGACGGCTCCCATGCCCCCGACCGGCACGTCCCAGTCGCCGGTGCCGCCGCCGATCACGTGGTAGACGAAGCAGATGTTCTGCGCCAGTCCGGGGTCGTGAACGGAGGCGAACGTGCCGATCAGCGCATCCGTCGCCACCACTCCGCGCACCACGTCGCTCCGGAACCGCTGCTCGATCAGCTCGCCGATGGGCCGCTCGATCAGCGCCTCCCAGAGCGCATCGTCGCCGAGCAGACGACGGGCCTCGCTGCGGGTGAGGAGCGGTTCGGTCATCGTGGGCCAGAGCGCGCCGGCCAGCCGGCCGAGGTCGACGGCGAGCCCCTCGTACGCGTCGGCGTCGGCACCCGCGCCGATCGCGTCGAAGGACGCGCGGGTCGCCTCCTCGTCGTCGGTGTCGATGAGGAGACCCTGATCGCTGCCCGGGACCGGGGTATAGGAGGAATAGCGGCGTCGCCGCAGCCGGATGTCGAGTCCGAGCTCGTCGATCACGGAGCGGGGGAAGAGACTGACCAGGTACGAGTATCGCGACAGCCGCGCATCCATGCCGTCGAAGGCATATGACGAGACGGCGGCGCCGCCGAGCTCATCGAGCCGCTCCAGGACGCAGACCCGTCGCCCGGAGAGGGCGAGGTAGCACGCGGCCACCAGACCGTTGTGTCCTCCACCGACGACCACGACGTCGAACTCATCCACAGCCTGCACGCCTTGAGCGTAACCTGCAGGTCGACGTCCTATCCTCTAAGACATGGCTGAGCAGAACGACACAGAGCCCAAGCCCGCTTCGCTCGACCTGGCTCACGAGGCCGTCGAGCTGGCGCGGCGCTGGCTCGACGAGAGCAAGGGTTCTCTCGTCGATCCCTCGGCCGCGCGCCTGGCGGGGGTGCTGAAAGATCCGAACGGGCTGGCTTTCACGGTCGGTTTCGTCGACGGAGTGGCCCGGCCCGAAGACCTCTTCGTGGCCGGCAAGAACCTGCAGAAGCTGGCCAAACGCGTGCCGCGCTTCCTGCCCTGGTTCCTCCGGGCTGCCATCGCCGCCGGCGGTGTGCTCGGCGAGGTGCTGCCCGGGGTCGTGGTGCCGATCGCACGTCGTGTGCTGCGCCGCATGGTGGGGCACCTGATCGTCGACGCCCGGCCGTCGAAGTTCGGGCCGGCGGTGCAGGCACTGCGTTCCGACACCGTTCGGCTGAACATCAACCTCCTCGGTGAGGCCGTGCTGGGAGACCGCGAGGCGGCCAACCGACTGGAGGGCACGAAGGCGCTGTTGCAGCGGCCCGATGTCGACTACGTGTCGGTGAAGGTCTCGTCGGTGGCGAGCGAGCTCTCGATGTGGGCCTTCGACCAGACGGTCGAGCGGGTGGCCGAGGGTCTCATCCCGCTCTACCGTATCGCCGCGCGCAAGGGCCTGCTCGGGCCTGAGACGGTGGCCGCGGGAGCCGCCGACGCCGCGGGCGCCGCCCGGCGCAAGTTCGTGAACCTCGACATGGAGGAGTACCGCGACCTCGACCTCACGATCGCGGTCTTCCAGCGCGTGCTCGACGAGCCGGAGTTCCTCGACTTCGAGGCCGGGATCGTGCTGCAGGCCTACCTGCCCGACGCGCTCTCCGCCTTCCAGCGCCTGCACACGTGGGCGGCCGAACGCCGTGCGCGCGGTGGTGCGCCGATCAAGGTGCGGGTGGTGAAGGGCGCCAACCTCGCCATGGAGCACGTCGATTCGGCCCTGCACGGGTGGCCGCTCGCCACCTACGGCACGAAGCAGGACACCGACACGAACTACAAGCGGGTGCTCGAGTGGGCGCTCCGCCCCGAGAACGTCGATGCCGTGCGGATCGGCGTCGCGGGCCACAACCTGTTCGACGTGGCGTGGGCCTGGCTGCTGGCGAATCGGCGCGGCGTCGCCGACGCGGTCGACGTCGAGATGCTGCTCGGCATGGCGACCGCGCAGGCGGATGCGGTGCGCAAGACCGTGGGCCACCTCCTGCTCTACACACCCGTGGTCGCGCCGGCGGAGTTCGACGTGGCGATCGGCTACCTCGTGCGGCGGCTCGAGGAGAACTCGAGCGACGCCAACTTCATGTCGTCGGTGTTCGATCTGGCGACCGACCCTGCGGCCTTCGCGAAGGAACGCGATCGCTTCCTCGCCTCCCTCGCCGCACTCGAGGCCGTGCCGGCCGAGGTTCCGCTGCCGAACCGCACCCAAGACCGCCTGCACGGCGAGCTCGAACCAGCCGGCGGCCTGTTCCGCAACGCGCCCGACACCGATCCGTCGCTCCTGGCGAACCGGGTCTGGGGCGCACGCATCCTGGCGCGGGTCGAGGGCTCGACGCTCGGTGCCGACACCATCGCGGGGGCGCTCGTGACGGATGCGATCGAGCTCGACACCCTGATCGCGGCCACAGCGTCAGCGGGTGCTGCGTGGGGCGCCCGGAGCGCCGCGGAGCGAGCCGGGTCGATCCGTCGGGCGGGGTATGCGCTCGAGGCCAATCGCGACCGGCTCATCGAGGTCATGGCGTCCGAGACCGGCAAGACGATCGACCAGGCCGATCCCGAGGTCAGCGAAGCGGTCGACTTCGCGCACTACTACGCCACCACGGCCGTCGAACTCGACGCGGTCGACGGTGCGGTCTTCGTGCCGTCGGCGCTCACCGTCGTGGCGCCGCCGTGGAACTTCCCCGTCGCCATCCCGGCCGGCTCGGTGCTCGCGGCGCTCGCCGCGGGCAGCGCGGTGATCATCAAGCCCGCGCCGCAGGCCAAGCGCTCCGCCGCGGTCATGGTCGAGGCGCTCTGGGAGGCGGGCATACCGCGCGACGTACTGCGCCTCGTCGACGTCGATGAGGGCGAACTGGGTCGTCGGCTGATGTCAGACGCCCGGGTCGACCGGCTGATCCTCACCGGCGCCTACGACACGGCCGCTCTCTTCCGGTCGTGGCGGCCCGACCTCCCGCTGCTCGCGGAGACGAGCGGCAAGAACGCGATCGTCGTCACACCCAGCGCCGATCTCGACCTCGCCGTCGCCGACATCGTGAAGAGCGCGTTCGGGCACGCCGGGCAGAAGTGTTCGGCCGCGAGTCTCGTGATCCTGGTGGGGTCGGTCGCGCAGTCGAAGCGGTTCTCGCGGCAGTTGGTCGACGCGGTGCGCTCGCTGCGGGTCGGCTATCCGAGCGATCCGACCGCGCAGATGGGGCCGCTGATCGAGCCGGCGGCGGGAAAGCTCGCCGACGCCCTCACCACTCTCGGCGTCGGAGAGCGGTGGCTCATCGAGCCACGGCAGCTCGACGAGACCGGCCGGCTCTGGTCTCCCGGTGTGCGCGAGGGTGTCTTGCCGGGAACCCCGTTCCATCTCACCGAGTACTTCGGGCCCGTGCTGGGCATCATGAAGGCCCCCAACCTCGAGAAGGCGATCGAGTTGCAGAACGCGGTGCCCTACGGGCTCACGGCGGGGATCCACTCGCTCGACGCGGCCGAGATCCAGCAATGGCTCGCGGAGGTCGAGGCAGGAAACGTCTACGTCAACCGCGGCATCACCGGCGCGATCGTGCGGAGGCAGCCCTTCGGCGGCTGGAAGAAGTCGTCTGTGGGCGCCGGCGCCAAGGCCGGCGGCCCCAACTACCTCGTGCATCTCGGCAGCTGGCGCAACGAGCCGGGAGCGCCGAGCGAGGGGCTGAGTCTGGCCGGGCTGGATGACCGGGTCGCGCAGCTGCTCGACACGGCGACCGCGGGGCTCGAGTGGGAGGACTTCGACATCGCGCGCCGCGGTGCAAAGAGCGATCAGGCGGCCTGGGAGAGCATCTTCGCGCCGAGCGACGAGTCGGGCCTCGGGGTCGAACTGAACGTGCTGCGCTACGTTCCGGTGCCGGTGGTCATCCGGCTGTCGGAGGGCGAGGCGCTGCACCAGCTGGTGCGCCTCCTCGCGGCTGCGACGCTGGCGCGCTCGAGTGTCATCGTGAGCTCGGCCGCCAAGTTGCCGAGGCCACTGCGCGCGTTGCTCAAAGAGCGCGGCGTGCGCGTCGTCATCGAGAACGACGCGACCTGGCTGGCCCGGGCGCCGGAGTACATCGGGGTGGTGCCGCGCATCCGCCTGATCGGTGGCGATGCACGGGCGCTCGCCTTCGCGCTGGGCGGCAGCCCCGATGTGGCGGTGTATGCCGACGAGGTCACGCGGGCGGGCCGGATCGAGTTGCTGCCGTTCCTCAAGGAGCAGGCGATCAGCGTCACGAACCACCGCTTCGGCAACCCCAGCGTGCTCACCGACGACCTCTTCGGGTAACGCCTTCGCGGCGTGCTCGGAGCTACCGGGGCGTCTCCGGTCCAAAGCCCAGGGCCGCGCGGGCGAGGTCGAGTGCCTCCGCGGGATCGACGCCCAGTGCCGTCGCGCGATCGGCGTAGGCGCGGGCGGCGGCTTGCAGTTCGCGATGCGCGGGGGAGCCGGTGGCGGCCACGAAGGAGCCGAGGCGTCCCCGCGTCTCGATGAGCGCATCCGTCTCGAGTTCGCGGTAGGAGCGGGCCACGGTGTTGACGGCGAGTCCGAGCTCGGCGGCGAGGGCGCGCACGGTCGGCAGCCGAACCCCGGCTGTCAGCTCTCCGGAGGCGACGGCGTCGCGGATGCGCGTGCGCACCTGCTCGAACGGCGGAACGCCCGACTCGGGGTCGATCCGCAGCTCGATTCCGAGAGTGCCGGCCACGGCGCTACCGCCGGATCAGGTTCGAGAGCACGATCGCACTGCGGGTGTGATCGACGTTCGGAGCGATCCGCACGCGTTCGAGCGCATCCTCGAGGCTCGGGATGTCGCGCGAGCGGATGTGCACGATGGCGTCGGCGCTGCCCGTGACCGTCCCGGCGTCGACCACTTCTGGCACCCCGGAGAGGATCCGCTTCAGTTCGGCAGGCGCGACCGTTCCGCGGCAGAACAGCTCGACGTAGGCTTCGGTCACGGTGCCGTCGAGGGCGGGGTTCAACTGGATCGTGAACCCCGTGATGATGTCGTCGGCCACGAGGCGATCGATCCGCCGCTTCACCGCCGAAGCCGACAGCCCGATGACCTGCCCGATGTCCCCGTATCCGCTCCTCGAGTTGATCTTGAGAAGGTCGATGATGCGGTGGTCCAAAGCGTCCATGTCGCGATGGTACGCCAGTAACTTGCGTGAGAGCGGAATCTCCGCAAATTTCGCGTGCCGAGCAGCGCGAAACGGCGGATTGCGCGTGCAAGACTGAAACAGGCGTGCCCCGGTCGGGGCCCCAGGACAGCACGCTGGTCCGCCATCCGTACTTCGAACAATCCGCTCGTCACGAGCAGTTCGCTTGTTCAAGGAGACCGTATGTCGACGCCGACCCTCAATTCCGCCACCGCCGATCGTTCCGCCGGCACCGAGGCGGGCGTGAATCCGCCCCGCATCGCGATGCCGCGCCACTACCTGATGTGCCGCCCCGAGCACTTCACGGTGGCGTACCGCATCAACCCGTGGATGGACCCGGCGGTGCCCACCGACACCTCGCTCGCCGTGCGCCAGTGGCAGACCCTCTACGACACCTACCGCGAGCTGGGCCACGAGGTGCAGCTGATCGATCAGATCGACGGCCTGCCCGACATGGTCTACACCGCCAACGGCGGCTTCGTGATCGGCAACGTCGCGTACGGTGCGAAGTTCACCCACCCCCAGCGGCAGCCAGAAGGGCCGGCGTTCATGGACTGGTTCCGGGCGAACGGCTACGACGTCGTCGAACCGCAGAACGTCAATGAGGGCGAGGGCGACTTCCTGCTCGTGGGGTCGCGCATCCTGGCCGGCACCGGCTTCCGCAGCGCCACCGACAGTCACCGCGAGATCGGCGAGTTGTTCGACCGCGAGGTCGTGAGCCTCACCCTGGTGAACCCGAACTTCTACCACCTCGACACCGCGATCTCGGTGCTCGATCCGCTCACCGACGACGCCGGAGCGAACATCGCCTACCTGCCGAGCGCGTTCGACGCCGACAGCCGCGCCACTCTCGAGCGCCTGTACCCGGAGGCCATCATCGTGAGCGAGCAAGACGGCTCGGTGCTCGGCCTCAACTCCATCTCCGACGGCTACAACGTCGTGATCGCCGCTCGCGCGAAGGGCTTCGAGCAGCAGCTCCGCGACCGCGGCTACAACCCCATCGGCGTCGATCTCTCCGAGCTCCTCCTCGGCGGCGGCGGCGTCAAGTGCTGCACGCTGGAGCTCCGCCGATGAGCGGGGTGGCGTCGGCTTCGGCGGCCTCGTTCGAGCCCTCCGCCCGGATACGCCCGCCATCCGGCTCCGCCGCCGCGACCCGCGCGCTGAATCAAGAAGACGAGCACGCCGCCCACAACTACCATCCGCTTCCCGTCGTCGCCGCGACCGGTGAAGGCGCCTGGATCACCGCGGTGGACGGCCGGCGCTACCTCGACTGCCTCGCCGCCTACTCCGCGGTGAACTTCGGGCACTCGCATCCGCGACTGGTCGAGGCGGCCAAGGCCCAGCTCGACCGCATCACCCTCACCAGCCGCGCCTTCCACTCCGATCGACTCGGTCCCTTCGTCGAAGAACTCGCGGCGCTGGCCGGCAAAGACATGGTGCTGCCGATGAACACGGGTGCGGAGGCCGTCGAATCCGGCATCAAGCTCGCACGTGCCTGGGGCTATCGGGTGAAGGGCGTCGAGCACGACCGCGCCACGATCATCGTGGCCGACGGCAACTTCCACGGCCGCACCATCACCATCATCAGCTTCAGCGACGACCCCGTGGCGCGCGACGACTTCGGCCCTTACACGCCGGGCTTCGTGCGCGTTCCCTACGGCGACGCGGATGCATTAGCTCGGGCGATCGCCGAGAACCCGAACACGGTCGCGGTGCTGCTCGAGCCGATCCAGGGCGAGGCCGGCATCATCGTTCCTCCCGCCGACTACCTCCCGCGGGTGCGCGAGATCTGCACCGCCGAGAACGTGCTCTTCATCGCCGACGAGATCCAGTCGGGGCTGGGCCGCACGGGCGCCACCTTCGCCTGCGACCTCGTGGGTGTGGTTCCGGACGTCTACCTGCTCGGCAAGGCCCTCGGCGGCGGCATCGTGCCGGTGTCGGCGGTCGTCGCGAACCGCGACGTGCTCGGGGTGTTCCGGCCCGGCGAGCACGGATCGACCTTCGGCGGCAACCCGCTCGCCGCCGCCGTCGGGCTCGAAGTGGTGCGGATGCTCGCAACCGGCGAATTCCAGGAGCGAGCGGCTCGCCTCGGCGGCCGGCTGCAATCGCGGTTGCGTGACCTGATCGGGCACGGCGTCGTCACCGTACGCGGCGCCGGACTCTGGGCGGGCATCGACGTCGACCCCGATCTCGCAACCGGTCGTGAAGTCTGCGAACTGCTGATGGAACGGGGCGTGCTGGCCAAAGACACGCACGGGTCGACCATCCGGCTGGCTCCGCCGATCGTGGTCGAGCCCGACGATCTCGACTGGGCCGTCGATCAGCTGGCCGAGGTGCTCTACTCGCTGGGCGCGTCACGCTGAAAGCCGAAGCCGCCGCCCGCGGCTGAAGCCGAAGCCGAAGTCGCGTCATGATCGGCGCATCCATGCGTCTCTCTCTGTGAACGCCGGGTGAACGGCAGGAGCAGTGAGGTGAACGGATGCGCGAGGCCGGCGACGAGAGCACGCGACCCTCGTGATGTCGGGAGAGCATGCCTACAATGTCTCGGGGGCGGGGGAAGGGACCGAGATGAAGGATGTCTCGACGGTGTCCGATCGCGCCCTCATCGAGCAGTCGCGCGCGGGCGATCGCGGGGCCTTCGCCGAGCTCTGGCGACGGCACTCCGGCGCGGCGCTGACGGTCGCGCGGTCGTTCACCTCCCTCGATGCCGACGACGTGGTGGCCGAGGCCTTCGCGAAGGTGTTCGCGGCGCTCCGCGGGGGTGGTGGGCCGCTCGGGGCGTTCCGTCCCTACCTGTTCACCACCGTGCGCAACGTCGCGTCGTCATGGGGGCGGGCGCCGCAGCCGGTGCAGATCGACGACCCCGACACCTTCGAAGACCCGAGCACCAGTGAAGACGAGGTGCTCGCCTCGCTCGACCGCTCGACCACGGCGCGGGCCTTCCGGTCGTTGCCGACGCGGTGGCAGGAGGTGCTCTGGTACACCGAGGTCGAGTCGATGAGTCCGCGACACATCTCGGCCCTGCTGGGCATGAAGCCGAACGCCGTCGCCGCGCTCGCCGTGCGGGCGCGGGAGGGATTGCGGCAGGCCTGGATCTCGGCGCATCTGTCGTCGTCGACCACCTCGCCGGAGTGCCGCGCGACCATCGAACGGCTCGCGGCCTACACGCGGGGCTCGCTCGGTGCGCGGGCCTCGGCGCAGGTCGCGGATCATCTCGCAGGCTGCGCGCAGTGCCAGATCGTGGCGGAGGAGGCGAGCAACATCGGTTCGCGCATCGCCCTCGTGCTGCTGCCGCTCGCCGCCGGGCTCACCGGGGCGGGGGCGTACCTCGCGTCGCTGCAGCACGGGGCGGCGGCCGCCACGGCGGCGGGCGTGGGGTTCGGTGCGGGCGGTGGGGGCGTCTTGGGCGGCCATGTGGCGTCTGTCGGGGGTGTGAGCGGCGCGGCGGCCGGTGGCGGCGAGCTCGGAGTGCATGCGGCGTCCACTGCGTTGGGCGGCTTGGGCGGCTCGGGCGGTGGCGGCGCAGGAGGCGCGACGGGCGGTGCCGGCGGCGCGGGCGGCACCGCTGGATCTGCCACGGGCGCGGGCGTTGCCACGGGTGGCGTCGCCAGTGGTGCCGGGCTGGCGACCGCCACCGTGGTCGGCATCGCGGCGGCCGGCGCTCTCGTTCTCGCCGGTGCGGGGATCGCGATGGCGGTCGTCCTCGGACCCACCTGGTCGGGCGGCGGCGACACCGCGCTCGCCGACCCCGCCGCGTCGTCGCAGACGGATGATTCGACCGATTCGAGTCCTGACGCTCCCTCGAACCCCGTGAAGTCGCCTCCTGCGACTCCCCCCTCCGTTCCGCCGGTCGTTCCTCCGGAGAACCCGCCGTCGCCGCCCTCCGCACTCCCGGATGCGCCCGCTCCGGAGGAAAAGCCCGCGCCCGATCTGTCGCCAGGCACCGGCCCGGGATCAATCCCGGACCCAGACACGGGAACCACTCCCGGCACCGATCCGGGTACGGGCCCCGGGACCGGCCCCGGCCCCGGTACCGATCCGGGCCCGGGCACTGGTCCTGGTACGGGCCCCGGTACGGATCCTGGTACGGGCCCGGGTACCGACCCCGGTACGGGCCCTGGTACCGATCCGGGCACGGGCCCGGGCACCGACCCCGGCAGCACCCCGCCCGACGCGCCCGCTGCCGCAGCGGTAGCGACCCCGTCGTCGATCTACCCCGAGGTGAGCGGAACCGCCCGCGCCGGAGCGACCGTCACGGTGGCTCTCGCCGATCCGGCCGGAGGCACCGGCACCTCGACCGAGTGGTCGATCGTCGCCGACGCGAACGGCGACTGGAACATCGCGCTGTCCGGCATCGGGCCCGGAACGACCTCGGTCGTCGTCACCCAGACGATCACCGCCGGCGACACAGCGCTGACCTCCCCGGCGTCGGCGCCCTTCGACGTGACCACACCGACCCCACGGCTCGACGCGACCCCCGACGGGTACGTCGTCACCGGGGTGCCGAACGCGACCTTCCGGCTGAGTTCTCCGGACGTGATCGGTGCTCTGCTCTACGGCTTCGTCGGCGAACAGCAGCTCGATGCCGGCGGCCACTGGTCGCCGAGCGCGACCGAAGCCGCGCTCATCGCGGCCTTCCCACCCACGATGGAATACACCGGCACGGGCGCCTGACACCCGCCGAACGGATTCACGGTCGTGGCGACACGATCCAGTTCTCCACCGCGGCGATCCGTGCCCAGCTCCGAGGGTCGGCGAGGTCGAGCACCTCGGCGAGGTAGCAGATCGTGCGGTCGCCGAGGTCTTCGTAGCAGAAGTCCGTCTCGCCCTCGCCGACCAGGACACCGGCCTGCGGCAGACCGTCGAGCGTCGGCGGCGTCGCCGGCGTCGATACCGAGGGTACCGGGGGCACCGACCCGGGAGGATCGGCCCGCGGCCGGGGCGTCGGTGATGCCGCCATGACGTACAGCGTCTCGACCACTGTGGTGCTGCCGGCCGGAGGGACCTCGGTGCGCGCGTGGATGCCGACCTCCCATTCGCCGGGATGCGACGAGGGAGTCATCCGCAGAAGGGTGACCGGCTTGGTGCCGAGCCGGAAGAGCAGGCCCGGAGTGCCCGGATCCGCCACGTCGTGCTCGAGCCGGTAGCCGTTGTCGCGGGCGAACTGGTCGAGCCGGTAACGCATCCGCTGCCCCCTGGAGGTCGCCCGCCGCACGAGCACCGCGCTGAGCGCGAAGAGCACGGCGATCCCGATCGCGAACCAGGGAGCCAGGTCGACGTTCCAGTCGGTGACGTAGAGCGACAGGAAGACGATCAGAGCACAGGTTCCGAGAAGGCCCAGCACCCGGGGCCACAATCGTCGCCCCGGCGGGCGCGTGCGCCTCCGGTACTCCCCGTATCGCCGTCGGTCGATCGGATCGGTCAGCGCCCTGGTCTGTGCCGCGGTCAGCATCGCACCCCCTTCTGAGAAGCTGAGACTATCTCAGAGGATGCCGGCGATTCAAGCGAGTGACATCGCCTGCCCTCGCAGCCCTTGGGCCGACGTCACGATGTGGTCGACGAAGCCGTACTCGCGCGACTCCTCCGCCGTGAACCAGCGATCGCGGTCGGCGTCCGCCGTGATCTGATCGACCGTGCGGCCGGTCTGGGCGCTGGTGAGCTCGGCCATCCGGTGCTTGAACGCGAGGATCTGCTTCGCCTGCGTCTGGATGTCGGCCGCCGATCCGCCGAACCCGCCGTGCGGCTGGTGCATCACCACACTCGCGTTCGGCAGCGCGTACCGCTTGCCCGGCGTGCCCGACGACAGCAGGAACTGCCCCATCGACGCCGCGAACCCGAGCGCCACGGTGGCGACATCCGCTTGCACGAAGTTCATCGTGTCGTAGATGGCGAACCCCGACGTCACCGATCCGCCGGGGGAGTTGATGTAGAGGTAGATGTCCTTCTCCGGCGCGACGGCGTTCAGCAGCAGGAGCTTCGCACAGATCTCGTTGGCCACGACGTCGGTAACTTCGCTGCCGAGGAAGACGATCCGCTCGTCGAGCAGGCGCTGGTAGAGCTGGGGGTCGCCGGTGGTGGGGGCGTCGGTCATGATGGTCCTTCCGAGTGGGGGCGTGCGGTGGGTGCGGGTTCAGGATGCGCCGGGTCGCGCATCCGTGTCGCCCGGTTCTGCGCTCGGCAGATCTGCCCAGGGCAGATCGCTCTGGGCGGCCGGGCGCGGATTCTGCTGACAGCAGACACCGCCGCCACGCGGGCGAGAACGGATGCGCGGGGAGACCGGGCGACGTACCCTGGCTTCATGCTCCTCCGCCACGCGATCGGCCACGTTCTGCGGCGCATCCGCCTCGAACGCCGGCTCACCCTGCGCGACCTCGCGCGGGATTCGCGGGTGTCGGTGCCCTACCTCTCGGAGATCGAGCGGGGTCGCAAGGAGGTCTCGTCGGAGATCCTCGCGACGGTGTGCCGCGTGCTCGACCTCTCCCTCGCCGACCTGCTCGACGCCGTGAGCCGCGAGCTCGGCGGAGCCGCCACTGCCGAAGCCGACGCCACGCGCGCCGGGATCGGGCTGGCGCCGGTGATCTCGATCGAGTCGCGCACCGAGCTCGGCGCCTCCGGTGGTTCCGATGCGCGCGCGTCCGCCTCCGCGCCCACCGGTGTCCTCCTCGCCGCCTGACGGCCTCGCTCGGCGAATCGCCAGAATCGGTCGGAATACCGACCGTCGTAGCGGCGTGTCTTGGCGATTCGATGCAGGGGGCAGGCATCCGGCAACGCGCACTAGAATCGGATGCTGAGGGCAGGTGATGATGGCCGTTTCCGAGGCGGGGTCCCGCGTCGACGACGCGTACGAGTGGTTGCTCGCGGAGATCACGGGTTTCCGGCTGAGGTCGGGTTCGCCGTTGTCGGAGAACCGACTCGCGAGCCAGCTCGGCATCAGTCGCACCCCCGTGCGCGAAGCGCTGCAGCGCCTCGAGAAGGAGGGGCTGGTCAAGCGCACCGACAACGCGCGCTTCACCGTCTCGCAGCTCACCGCCACCGAGGTGAACGACGCCTGCGACCTGCTCGAGGTGCTCGACACCTACATCTGCCGCAAGGCCGCATCCACCCTCACCGACGACGAGGCGAAGAAGCTCAAGGGCTACGTCGACGACATGTACAAGGCGGCCGCGAACGACGACCGCCAGGGCTGGGCGCTCGCCGACCAGCTCTTCCACCGCTACGCCAACACCCTCTCGGGCAACGTGCTGGTGGCCGAAACCGTGCGCGAGACGCGCCGGCGCATCCAGCGCTTCTGGCTGCGCGCGGCGTCGATGCAGTCACGCCTGCTGTCCTGCGCCGAGGAGTACGACGAGCTCTACCAGGCGATGGTGGCCCGCGACTACGCGGGCATCGAGCCGGCCGTGAAGAAGCACATCGGCCACATGCGCGAGCGGATGCTCGAGATGATCGCGGCCGCCGCCATCCTGCTCGGCGACGACTGACGCCACCGCGCCCTCACGCGGTCTAGACCGGCTCGGTCACGAAGTCGATCAGCTGCTCCACGCGACCGAGCAGCACCGGCTCGAGATCGGTGTACGTGGTGACCCGGCCCAGGATGCGCTTCCAGGCCCGCGCGATGTCGGCCTGATCGCCGTGCGGCCAGCCGAACGCCTCGCAGATGCCGTGCTTCCACTCGATCGACCGCGGAACCGTCGGCCACGCCTGGATGCCCATCGCCGGCGGCGTCACCGCCTGCCAGATGTCGACGAACGGATGCCCCACCACGGCCACGTGCGCGCCATACGGCCCGCGCGCCACGGCCTCCGCGATCCGGCTCTCCTTCGACCCGGGCACGAGATGGTCGACGAGCACGCCGATGCGGCGTTCGCGGGTGGGCGCGAAGTCGCGCACCACGGCGTCGAGATCATCGACTCCTTCGAGGTACTCCACCACCACGCCCTCGCCGCGGAGGTCGTCGCCCCAGACCTTCTCGACGAGCTCGGCGTCGTGCCGGCCTTCGACGTAGATACGGCTCGGGCGGGCCACGCGGGCGCGCTCGAGCGGAGCCGCGATCGACCCTGAGGCGGTGCGCCGAGGCCCGGCTTCCGCCGCACGCGTGGCCGCCGTCTTGGGGTGCACGAGCTCGACCGCGCGACCCTCGAGCAGGAATCCGGCTCCGAGGGGGAAGACGCGCCGTTTGCCGTGCCGGTCTTCGAGTTCGACGGTTCGGCCCTCGACCCGGGTCACACTGCCGCAGAAGTCGCTCGCGACCTCCTCCACGACCAGATCGAACTCGGCCTCCACCTTCGGCAGGGCGACCGGTGCAGCCCGCCGGTTGTAGGTGGCGAGGACGTCGGAACCGTAGCGGTCGAAGGAGTCAGCGGGCACCGCACAAGGCTACGTGGGGGCACGGCCGCGGGTGCGCATCCGCTGCCGGAGCGTCGCGAGGCGGGTCGTGTCGTTACTCGGTCGTGCCGGCCGGAGGCGACTCGTACGAGCGGAGCGTGACGGCGACGTCGTCCAGCAGGTCGTCGACCTCGCCCTGATCCCACCCAGGGCGGAACTTCGTCTGCGAGAAGCGCTCGTTCACGACCTCGACCGCGGTGAGCAGCTCTGTGCCGGTCAGGTCGCCCCGCTCGTAGGCGCCGATCGTCGCCACCGCACGGTTGAGGAACTCGGACACCTGCTCGCGGTCGTACCCCTCGCGCACCGTGGTCACGGTGAATGCGCGCGAATCGACGTCGGCTGACGTGATCATCACGCCGGTTCGCCCGCCCCCGAAGATCCGGTCGAAGAATCCCATGCGCGTCGCTCCCCTCCGGTGCCGGCGTTCGATGCCGATCGCCGATCACGCGATTTTCGCACACCGGCCCGCCCTACACTGAAACCATCCCGTCCCCGCAGCAGAGAGGCCACCTCCATGCCCGCGACCGTGCTCGCCATCGGAGAATCACTCGTCGACGTGGTCGACGCGCCGGATTCCCAGGGCTCGCCGATCCTCGTCGAGCACCCAGGCGGCTCGCCCATGAACATCGCCTACGGTGCCGCCCGCCTCGGGTTGGCGGTGACGCTCCTCACCGCGGTCGGCCGTGACGCCCGGGGAAGCTCCATCGTGGAGCATCTCGAATCGGCCGGAGTCGTGATCGCGCCGGCATCCATCCGCGACGGCGAGACGTCGTCGGCAACGGCGCACGTGCAGCCCGACGGCTCGGCCCTCTACGACTTCGACCTCCGCTGGTCGCTTCCCGAGGACCTCGAGCTGCCGGCCACCGACATCGTGCACGTGGGCTCGATCGCGGCCTTCCTCGAGCCGGGCGGATCGTCGGTTCTTGCCATCGTGCGCCGGTTGGCGGCGTCGGAGAACGCGCCGGTGATCACCTTCGACCCCAACATGCGCCCGACGATCGTGAGCGATCACGCCTCCGCGCTCGAGCGGTTCGAGGAGCTCGCGCGCGCCACCACTGTGCTGAAGCTGAGCGACGAGGACGCTGTGTGGCTCTATCCGGAGGCGACCGTCGACGAGGCGATCGACCGCATCCTCGCTCTCGGTCCAAAGCTCGTGGCCGTGACGCGCGGTGGCGAGGGTGCGGTGCTGGCGACCCGAGGTGAGCGGCGCTTTGTCACGGGACCGCGGGTCGACGTGGCTGACACGATCGGCGCGGGCGACTCGTTCATGAGCGCCCTGATCTTCCAGCTCGCCGGGATGCTCGGGGAGGGTGTTCCGGTCGCCGCGCTCCGCGACGGATCGGCCTTCGATGCGCAGCGTCTCGCCGCGATCGGGGACTTCGCGGTGCGCTGCGCGGCCATCACGGTCTCGCGGGCCGGCGCGAACCCGCCCCTCCTCGCCGAGGTCACACCCTAGTCCCTCCATTTCGGGAGGAGGAGACGCCCGCCGGGACGGAAAACGGGGTAGGTTCGGCTCTCCTCCTCCCGAAACTGTGCTGCCATCCCGTCTCGTGACGGTATCGGATGATCGCCGATCCGTAGCTGCTCGAGTGGCTTCCGCGATCGGCGTCTTGTTTCGGGAGGAGGAGACGCGGACCGGGGCCGAATAGGGCGTCGGTTCGGCTCAGCTCCTCCCGAAACGTGGCTTCCGCGAGGGCGGTGGTCGCTGTTCGCGGGTAGTCGCCGGCGCGGGGCCGTGGTTCGGGAGGAGGAGACGCGAACGACGCCCGTATTCGGGGTTCGGTGCACGCACGTCCTCCCGAAGGTCCCGGTCGCGGGTCGGGTGTCGATTCGGGCGAACGTGGGAGGCATTGTGCCCATGTACGAGGTCGTTCACGCCCCCGTTCGCCCGAAACGACGGGAGCGCGCTACGCGTCGGCGCCGGTGGCGGCTTCGGTCTTGGTGACGGGCTTGCGTGCGCGGCTCTTCGTCGCCGACGCGGCGGATGTCGCGGACGGCGCCTTTGCGGTCGTCGTGGAAACGGCGGACCGGGGCGCGCGCGCCCGAGCCGCAGCTGCCGCCGCCGGCGCGGCCTCCGCCGCCGCGACGACGACCGGCGCCACCGCCCGCGGGATGAGTCGCTCGAGCTGCGTCACGTGCGACGGGTTGAGCTCCTCGAGCGAGTTCACGCCGAGCAGGCGCATGGTGCGGGCGACCTGGGTGCCGAGGATGTCGATCATCCGGTCGACGCCCTGCCGCCCGCCGGCCATCAGGCCGTAGAGGTAGGCGCGCCCCACCATCGTGAAGCGGGCGCCGAGCGCGACAGAGGCCACGATGTCGGCTCCCGACATGATGCCCGTGTCGAGGTGGATCTCCATGTCCTTGCCGAATTCGCGCGCGACATCCGGCAGCAGGTGGAAGGGGATGGGGGCGCGGTCGAGCTGGCGGCCGCCGTGGTTGGAGAGTGTGATGCCGTCGACGCCCATCTCGGTGAGGCGGCGGGCGTCGGCGATGTTCTGCACGCCCTTCACGACGACCTTGCCCGGCCACTGCGCCTTGATCCACTCGAGGTCGTCGAAGGTGACGGTGGGGTCGAACATCGAGTCGAGCAGTTCGCCCACGGTTCCCGACCAGCGGTCGAGCGAGGCGAAGGCGAGGGGCTCGGTGGTGAGGAAGTTGATCCACCACTCGGGCCGCGGGATGGCGTTCACCACGGTGCCGGCAGTGAGCTGCGGCGGGATGGAGAACCCGTTGCGCTTGTCGCGCAGGCGCGCGCCGGCGACGGGCACGTCGACGGTCACGAGCAGGGTGTCGAAGCCGGCGGCGGCGGCGCGCTCGACCAGCGCCATCGAGCGCGGACGGTCTTTCCACATGTAGAGCTGGAACCAGTTGCGGCCACTCGGGTTCGCCGCCTTCACGTCTTCGATGGCCGTGGTTCCCATGGTCGACAGGGCGAAGGGGATTCCGGCTGCCCCGGCCGCGCCGGCTCCGGCGACCTCGCCCTCGGTCTGCATCATGCGGGTGAACCCGGTGGGCGCGATGCCGAACGGGAGCGACACCGGAGCGCCGAGCACGTCCCATCCGGTGTTCACCGTCGACACGTCGCGCAGGATCGAGGGGTTGAACTGGATGTCTTCGAACGCCTGGCGGGCGCGCTGCAGGCTGATCTCGCCCTCGGCCGCGCCCTCGGTGTAGTCGAAGGCGGCCTTCGGGGTGCGCCGCTTGGCGATGGTGCGCAGGTCGGCGATGGTGAGCGCCGCGTCGAGGCGCCGCTTCTTCGCGTTGAGCTCGGGCGCCTTGAACTGCATGAGCGGAGCGAGGTCTTTGATCTTGGGGATGCGGCGCTGAACCATGGTGTTCCTCTTCGTTCGGTCGGTCGATGGTGACGGTGGCGTGTCGTCGTCAGTCGGGGTGGATGCTCGAGACCTTCGTCTCGGCGTGGTAGGTCTCGATGTGCTGGCGGATGCGCGTGCGCGCGAGATCGGCGTCGTGCGCCTCGATCGCGGCCACGATGCCGCGATGCTCGGCCTTCAGGCGCTCTTCGGTGTCGGGCCAAGAGGGCAGGTTGCCCGCACCGACACGCACATAGCTCTCGATCGAGTCGCGCAGCCCCGCCATCATCGAGGCGATCACCTCGTTGCCGGAGGCGACGGCCAGGGCGAGGTGGAAGGCCTGGTCGAGCGTGAGGTATTCGTCGCGCGTGAGCGGCTCATCCTGTTCCATCGCGTCGAGCAGTTCGAGCGCCGCACCGAGGTCGGGGTGTCGCGCCTCGGCCAGCTCCGCGACCACGGCCGACTCGAGCACGAGGCGCGTCTTCACCACGTCGCGCACGGCGAATCCGTGCGCCGCGACCTGCAGTCGCACGAGCGCCGACATGCCCCCGGTGGGCCGAGCGACGATGATGGCCCCCGACTGCGGGCCCGACCCCGACGCGGTGCGGATCAGCCCGAGCACTTCGAGCACGCGGATCGCCTCCCGCACGCTCGATCGCCCGACGCCGAGCTCGGCGGCGAGGGCACGCTCGGGTGGCAGATGATCGCCGGGCTTGAGGGCGCCGGAGAGCAGATCGCCCTCGATGTGCTGCAGCACGACCTCCCAGGCGCGCGCCGGTTCGATCGGCGCGATGGAAGCGGACTTCGTGCTCACGCGCGCCTCCTGCTCTCGACGGTGTGGTCGGCCAGTGTGGTCGGCCAATGTCGTCGGCCGGTGTGGTCAGACCATGTGGTCAGACCACACTCTAGCAGAGGCGTCTTCCGCGCGAAGGGCTGGATGCGGCATGGTTGACCCATGAGCGACTACACCGACCCCACGACGGCCAGCCAGCGCCTGAGCAACGCCGACCGCGACACGGCCGTGTCGGCTCTCGCCCGCGCGCTCGCCGACGGCCGCATCACCGCCGACGAGTTCACCGAGCGCTCCGCCTCCGCGAAGACCGCCGTCACGCGCGGAGACCTCGCCCCGCTGTTCGCCGACCTGCCCGATCCGGCGATCCAGAGCATCCCGGCCGCCGCCACCGCGCCCGACCCCGATCTCCAGCCGCCGACCGCGTTCCGCGAGCAGCTCTACGACCCGAACGGCGTGCGCCGGGGTGGTTCGAGCCGTCAGCCGCTCGGTGGAACGCTCGGCCGGGTCATCGTGTCGCTCTCGCCATTCGTGGCGCTCGCGCTGTTCTTCCTCTGCGGCTACCTGATCCCCGACGGCTTCCGCTGGTCATGGATCTTCTTCGTGCTCATCCCGGTCGCCGGCATCATCGTCTACGGCGCCGGCTCCCGCCGAGACGACAGCCGCTAGCTAGTCCTCGACGCCGGCCACCACCAGGATCGGCAGATGGTCGCTCTCGCCCTGCGGGAGGGTGTCGATCGAGTCGATGCGGGTGTGGGCGCTCGTCACGAAGTCGAAGTGGCCCTTGAAGTACTTGTAGCGCGCGTAGGTCGGCTTGTCGCTGAAGGAGAGCAGGTAGCCCGACTCCTCCATACGCTCCGAGAGGTTCGCGCGGAACCACGGGTAGTTGTAGTCGCCCACCATGACGGTCGGCAGCCCGGGACCCATCACGCGGAGCGCGCTGTGCGCCGCCGCGATCTGCTTGCGCCGCAGGGAGTTGGATGCGGTGAGCGGTGCCGCGTGGAAGGAGCCCACCAGGATCTCCTTGCCGATCTCCTTGTCGAAGAGCTTCGCAGCGAGCAGCCGCTCGTGGGCCGGCGCCATGACGCGGTCGTGCATCGACTTGCGCAGGGCGAAGACGCGTGTGGCGTGCAGTTCGAAGCGGTCTTCGCGGTAGTAGACGGCGAGACCGAGTCGGTTGGTCTTCGTGGAGTCGGCGAGCACGAGGTGGTCGATCCGTTCCGGGATGTCTTCGGTGTCGCATTCCTGCAGGCACATGACGTCGACGTCGTACAGTCGCGACAGATCCCGGAGTTCCCCGCTCGCGTGATGTTTCCGCAGGTTGTAACTGACGATGTTCAGTTCGCGTCCCATCTTCGTTCTTGCTGCACCTTCTCTAGCGTCCATGCCGTGTGGTCAGTGTTGCCGTTACTCAGGTGCACCCGGATACCCCCGTGGTGCTCGGTGCGTTTACTCAGGACACGCCCTCGCTCCGCAATTCTGGCACGTTCCGCCCGGATTCGACCTGTGTCCGTCGTGAGTACTCGCCGGGAGCCATCCCGACGGCTCGCGCGAAGTCGCGGCTGAAGTGCGCCTGGTCGGCGTAGCCCAGTTCGGCGGCCAGGCCGGCGAGACCCGCACCGTCGTGAGCGCCGCCGCTCTCGCGCAGGCGCGCGGCCGCATCCTGGAGTCGCTGGCGCTGCAACAGCCACTTCGGATTCATGCCCACGAACTCGGCCGTGAGCCGCTGCAGGCTGCGAACACCGAGACCGAACCGGGTGGCCAGTTCGTCGACGGTGCGGAGCTCGGGCTCGGTCTCCACGGCGTGCACGATCTCGTTGATCACCGCGCCCCGCGCTGCATCGAGCCGAAGCCCCCGCAGCCACTGCTCGAAGGCGGCGATCATGCCGGTGTCGTCGTCGTGGAGCGAACGGATGCGCGCCGCGAGTGCGGCACCGCTTGTCACCAGGCCGTCGAGCGGCGCCGGCGCTTCGGACAGGCTCGCCACGGTGCGTTCGGTCCCGAGCGGGCCGACCGAGGTGGTGTCCTCGTGCCCGCCCGCCGTCGCTCCGGCCCGGGCCCGGCCCCCGGCTTCGCGGCGCGCGTCCAGCAGCGCGCGTGCCGTTCCCGGCTGGAGCATCACGCCGAACGCCCACCCCGTGCCCTCCAGCGTGCGCGACCCGACGCCCCGGGCCAGGCCGAAGAGGGCCGCGTAGCCGTCGCTCACCACGAGGTTGCAGGTGGCATACTGCAGCAGCAGCTCCTCGTGCGTCTGGCCGGGCGGAAGGCTCCAGCGCGGAATCCAGTAGTGCCGCACGAACGCCGCGAGGTCGGCGCTCGGCCGATATCGGTCGAGCCGCACCACGGGTGCTGATTCTGCCGGGAACAGTATGCCCCGGCTCACGACCGGCGCGTCGTGCCCGTCGCTCGTGCTGCCGGCCGCGCGGGCCCGCGCATCCGCTCCGTCGTCGGCTGTGACCGGCGTGCCGGCCCGCGCATCCGCTCCGCCGTCGGCGCCCACCTCAGCATTCACGCCGCCACCCTACCCGTGCCGCTCGCGCGTTTCGGGAGGAGGAGAGCGCAACCGGCGCCCATAACGCCCTCGGTTGCGCTCTCCTCCTCCCGAAATCACGCAGGAGTCGGGCAGGGGCGTTCGGGTCAGCGCACCGCCGGCTCGTAGCGCACGGGGGAGAAGGTCTTCGCCACGATCGCGCGCAAGCCCTCGAGTGACGTGTCGCCCGCGATCAGGCCCTGTGCGCGCGCCTGCACCAGCACGTTGCCCACTGCGGTCGCCTCGACCGGCCCGGCGAGCACCGGCAGACCGGTGCGATCGGCGGTGAGCTGACACAGCAGCGCGTTCTGCGAGCCGCCGCCCACCACGTGGATCACCGAGACCTGCTTGCCCGAGAGGGCCGCAGCGGTCTCGATCGACCTGGCATAGGCATCCGCAAGGCTCTCGAGGATGCTGCGCACGAACTCGGCTCGACTCTGCGGGGCGACCAGGCCGTGTTCGGTGCACCACGCTGCGATGCGGGCGGGCATGTCGCCGGGCGCGACGAAACGCGCGTCGGCCGCGTCGAACACCGGCACCGGCGCGTCGACGGTTGCGGCCGCGTGGAGGAGTGTCGGCAGATCGATCTGCTCGCCGCCCCGCTCCCAGCTGCGCACCGATTCCGAGAGCAGCCAGAGCCCCGAGACGTTCTGCAGGTAGCGGATGCGCCCGTCGACGCCGCCCTCGTTCGTGAAGTTGGCGGCGCGGCTGTCCTCGGAGACCACAGGATGCTCGAGCTCCACTCCCACGAGCGACCAGGTGCCGCTCGAGATGTAGGCGAAGTCGGGGCCGGTGGCCGGAACCGCGACGACGGCCGATGCCGTGTCGTGCGAGCCCACGGCACTCACCGGGAGCGCGCGCGAAGCCCCGAGCTCGGCGGCGACCGCGGGCACCAGGGTGCCGACCGTCGATCCGGGGGCGACGATCTCGGGGAAGATGCCGCGCGGCAGTCCGAGGCGCCGGATCAACTCCTCGTCCCACCCGCCCGTGTGCACGTTCAGGAGGCCCGTCGTGGAGGCGTTGGTCTGCTCGGCGCGCTGCGCGCCGGTGAGCCAGTAGCCGATCAGGTCGGGGATGAGCAACATCGACTGCGCCGCCCCGAGCGATCCGGCCAGCTGCTCGGCGGCGAGCTGATAGAGCGTGTTGAACGGCAGGAACTGCAGACCGTTCGCGGCGTAGAGGTCGGCGGGCCCGACGATGGTGTGGGTCGCGTCGACCCCCGCCGCCGTGCGGTCGTCGCGGTAGTGATAGGGGTTGCCGAGCATCCGTCCGTCGCGGATCAGGGCGTAGTCGACCGCCCAGGAGTCGATGCCGATGCTGCGCACATCCGGTTCCTCGCGGAGTGCCGAGCCGAGGCCCACGACGACGTTGCGGTAGAGCTCGAGGATGTTCCAGTGCAGGCCGTCGAGCACGCGCACGGGGTTGTTCGGGAACCGCGCGACCGGAACGAGCCGCAGCTCGTCGTGCCCCACGTACCCGAGCATGACCCGCCCACTCGTGGCGCCGAGATCGACCGCGGCGACTGCTGCTGTCATGCCCGGAGCCTAGCGGAGGAAGGCGGCGGCGACGCCGGCGTCGACCGGGATGTGGAGGCCCGTCGTGTGAGTGAGATCGGAGCCGGTGAGCACGGCCACGGCGTTCGCCACGTTCTCGGGCAGCACCTCGCGCTTGAGCAGGGTGCGCTGGGCGTAGTAGGCGCCGAGCTCCTCCTCGGGCACGCCGTAGACCGCGGCGCGCTTGGCGCCCCAGCCGCCGGCGAAGATGCCGGAGCCGCGCACGACGCCGTCGGGGTTGATGCCGTTCACCTTCACGCCGTACTCGCCGAGCTCGGCGGCCAGGAGTCGCACCTGGTGGGCCTGGTCGGCCTTCGTCGCCGAGTAGGCGATGTTGTTCGGGCCGGCGAAGACCGAGTTCTTCGACGAGATGTAGATGATGTCGCCACCCATCTCCTGCTCGATCAAGACGCGGGCGGCGGCCTTCGAGACGAGGAAGGAGCCCTTGGCCATCACGTCGTGCTGCAGGTCCCAGTCGGCTTCGGTGGTCTCGAGCAAGGGCTTCGAGATCGAGAGGCCCGCGTTGTTGACCACGAGGTCGAGCCCGCCGAACTGCAGCAGGGCGGCGCGGATGCCGGCCTCGATCTCGGCCTCGCTGGTCACGTTCGCCTGCACGCCGATCGCGACATCCGTTCCGCCGAGCTCGGCTGCGGCCGCCTGGGCCTTCGACAGGTCGAGGTCGGCGATGACGACGCAGGCGCCCTCGGCGGCCAGACGCGTGGCGATGGCCTTGCCGATTCCGGATGCCGCGCCGGTGACGAGGGCGACGCGGGTGGCGTGCGACTTCGGCTTCGGCAGGCGCTGGAGCTTGGCCTCCTCGAGGGCCCAGTACTCGATGCGGAACTTCTCGGCCTCGTCGATCGGCGCGTAGGTGCTGAGCGACTCGGCGCCTCGCATCACGTTGATGGCGTTGATGTAGAACTCGCCGGCCACGCGTGCGGTCTGCTTGTTGGCGCCGTAGGAGAACATCCCGACGCCGGGGATCAGCACGATCGCCGGGTCGGCGCCACGCATCGCGGGGGAGTCGGGCGAGGCGTTGCGCTCGTAGTAGGCGGCGTAGTCGGCGCGGTACTCGGCGTGCAGCTCCTTGAGGCGCGCGATCGAGTCCTCGACGCTGGCGTCGGCCGGCAGGTCGAGCACGAGGGGCTTCACCTTGGTGCGCAGGAAGTGATCGGGGCAGCTGGTGCCGAGGGCGGCGAGGCGCGGGTGCTCGGCGCTGGCGAGGAAGTCGAGCACGACGGATGCGTCGGTGAAGGAGCCGACCTGCGCCTTGTCGGTGGAGGCGAGCCCGCGGATGGTGGGCGCAAGGGCGGCCGCCTTGGCGCGGCGTTCGGCCTCGTCGAGCGCACCGTAGCCCTCGAGCGCGGGACCGAAGGGCTCGGGCGCCCCGTTCTCGGCGATGTAGGCCTCGGCCGTGCGGATGATCCAGAGCGAGTTGGCCTCGGCCTCGTCGCTGGTGTCGCCCCACGCGGTGATGCCGTGACCGCCCAGGATCGTGCCGATCGCATCCGGGTTCTGCTTCTTGATCTCGGCGATGTCGAGGCCGAGCTGGAAGCCGGGACGGCGCCACGGCACCCAGACGACCTTGTCGCCGAAAATCTTCGCGGTCAGCTCTCCACCGTCGGCCGCGGTGGCGACGGCGATGCCGGAGTCGGGGTGCAGGTGGTCGACGTGGGCGGCATCCACGAGGCCGTGCATCGCGGTGTCGATGCTGGGCGCCGCGCCGCCCTTGCCGAAGAGCGTGTAGTCGAAGGCGGCCACCATCTCGTCTTCGCGGTCGACCCCGGGGTAGACGTTCACGAGTGAACGAAGGCGGTCGACGCGGAGCACGGCGAGGCCTTCCTCCTTGAGGGTGCCGAGGTCGCCACCCGACCCCTTCACCCACATCAGCTCGACCTCCTCGCCCGTCACCGGGTCGACCTCGAGGCCCTTGGCGGAGGTGTTGCCGCCGGCGTAGTTGGTGTTCTTCGGGTCGGAACCGAGGCGGTTCGAGCGCGCGATGAGCGCGGCGGCAGCGGGGGACGTCATTGAGGGCTCCGTCGAGTGTCAGATTGTGTGAACTTCACAAAACATAACAGGAGCTCCTCCGGTCGTCAATGACGGCCAGGTGAACGCGGAAAGGCGGATTGCCCGTTCGAAACGGCAAACCTGCTCGCAACCGCGCCCGGTACAGGCTCGCTTTGCCCCAGGATTGCTGAACTGAACGGTCAGCGGAGCTCGACGAGCGGGCGGAGGGCGTCGAGGCGGGAGTCGGCGGGGTCGAGCTCGGTGACGACGATCGAGATCTGCGCCCAGGCGATGGCGACGGCGGTCGCGCGTCGTTCGAGCTTGGCCGAGTTGATCAGCAGCACGGTCTCGCGGGAGGCTCGTACGAGTTCGCGCTTCACCTGCGCCTCGTCGATGATGGTCTCGCTCGTGCCGTGCTCGACGTCGGCTGCGGAGGCCGAGGTGAAGAAGCGGTCGTAGTTGAGCATCGCGGCGGCGGCGCAAGCGATGGGCCCCACGAAACTGTCGGTGCGCGGCTCCAGCTCGCCGCCGAGGAGGATGGCGCGGGCACCGCGCACGGCCCGGGCACGCTCGTGGTTGTGGGCCGAGTTGGTGGCGATCACGAGGTCGTCGACGGTGCGCAGCTGGCTCAAGAGATGACCGGATGTCGAGGAGGCATCGACCGCGATCGTGCCGCTGGTGGGCACCAGGTCGAGCGCCTTGCGGGCGATCTCGGTCTTGGCTGCGTCGTCGACGCCTTGCCGCTCGTCGAAGGAGCGCGCCTTCACGGTCGCCACTGCGCCCCCGCGCACGCGCACGACGACTCCCTCGCGCTCGAGGGCTTCGAGGTCGCGCCGCACGGTCATGGTCGACACCCCGAGCTCGGCCGCAGACTCCTCGAGCCGGATGACGCCGTGCTGCTCCAGCCGCCCGAGCAGCCGCTCGCGTCGTTCCGCGCCGATCACCGCGCCGCCCGGCCGCCGGTGTAACGGCCGAGGATGTCGGCCAGCCCCGCTGGCTCGTCGACCTCGGTGTCGTGCAGGGCGCGGTCCTCGACCGAAGCGATATGGGCATCCACGATCCGCTCGGCGGCCACCCCGTCTCCTGCGCGAAAGGCGTCCAGCAATTGACGATGCTCGGCGAGACTGTCGTCCTGCGGGTGGGCCTGCCCGTAGACGGCGAGGATGAGGGTCGTGCGCCCGAGTACCTCGAACACATAGCGACGTAACAGCGAGTTGCCCGTCATCTCGGCGAGGCGCAGGTGGAACTCGGCGCCCAGTCGCACCGACAGCTTGTGATTGCGGGAGTCGGACGCCTGCCGCTCGGCCTCGATGTGCTCCGACAGCGTCGCATCCAGGTCGTCGTTCCAGCGCAGCGCGACCAACCGCACGACCTCGCGCTCGAGCGCCCGTCGAACCTCGAAGGCCTCGACGGCGTCTTCGGGACTCGGCTGCGCGACGGTGGCCGACTTCGTCTTGCCCACGTCGACCAGCCCTTCGGCGGCCAGCCGGGCGAGGGCCGCCCGAACCAAGGTGCGGCTCACGCCGAAGTGGTTGCCGAGGTCTTCTTCGGGCAGTTTCGTGCCGGGTTTCAGGGCGTTCTCCATGATCGCCTCCCGTAATGCGGCATAAGCCGTGGTGCTGCGACTCAGCGCGCTGGCTTCGGGGGTGGGCATGAGGAAAGTATACGGGCCAGCTCTCGCGCCATCGCCGGAAACGGATACGAAACATAAAGTTTACGTATACTGAAAAGCTCCGTACTGCATACTTAACTCATGTCCGACACTCTTCTCCGCACCTCCCTCGCACTCAACCGTCAGCAGCGCGAATTGCTCGAGCGCAGCATCACCCTGGGCGAAGCCGACGATCTCTCCGGCCTCCTGAGGCGCGCCGTCGCCGAGTCGGCTTCAGGCGCACTCTCCCGGTTCCCGGTGCCGGCGGTATCGGGAAGGCCGGACCGGTGGCGCGACCGAGTGGCGCAGAGCGCCAGAGCCGAACGCGAGCTGCTCGAGGAGTTCGTGCTCGAGCCCGGCACCGGCAAGGCCGTCGAGGTGCGGGCCGGCGAGGTGTTGCGCATCGAGCAGATCGAGGGCGCTCAGTGCGTCGACTTCAACTGCTTCAACCTGCACGACTACCGCGAGTTCTTCCACACCGGGCGCACGCGCACACTCCACGGCATCAACCCCGGTGCCGGCGACTTCCTCTGGTCGTCGCCGCCGCGCGAACGGGCGATGATGTTCATCCTCACCGACACCGTGCACTGCAACGACGTCGTCTTCCCGCGCTGCAGCGCCAACCTCTACGAGACCGCCTACGGGTTCGCTGCGCACACGAACTGCGCCGACATCCAGGCCGAGGCGCAGCGCGAATACGGGCTCACGCCCGACGACGTGCACGACTCGTTCAACTTCTTCATGGCGACATCCGTCGACGACGGGATGCCGGGCATCCACCATCAGTCGTCTCAGCCCGGCGACCACGTCGAGCTTCTCGCCGTGATGGACGTGCTGGCCGTGCCGAACATCTGCGGCGCCGACGTGATGAAGACCAGCAACTTCTCGATCAAGCCCGTGCTGGTGCAGCGGTTTCGGGCGTCGGAAGCCGATCTCGACGCTGTGCCGCCCCTCGTCGCCTACGACACGCAGCGAACGGTTGAGCAGTTCCGGCAACCCGCCATCCGGGTCGAGCGCGAACTCACCCGTGACCCCGACTACCGACCACACTTCGTGAACACGCCGATCGCCTACGAGGCGATCGAGGTGCAGCTCGACGCGACCACCGAGGCGGAGTTCGCCGGCCTGTGGCGGCGTGACCTCTACGCCGACCGCGAGGGGGCGCTGCGCGACGTGCTGTTGTCGTGGTGGGCGGCGACCCACCGTGCCTGACATCGACTTCGGCGCGATCGACGACTACGCGCGCTACAAGTTGATGGCCTCGTTGATCGTGCCCCGGCCCATCGCCTTCGTCACCACCCTCGACCGAAGCGGGGTGGTGAACGCGGCGCCGTTCAGCATGTTCTGCATGCTCGGCGAGGAGCCGCCTCTGCTGCTCATCAGCCTCAATCGATCAGCGGATGCCCGACGTGACACCGCCCGCAACATCGACGCGAGCGGGGAATTCGTCGTGCACATGGTCGACGAGGAGCTGGCCGAAGCGGCCGATCGGTGCAGCGACTCGCTGCCGCACGGCATCAGCGAACTGGATGCGGTGGGTCTGTCGACGCGCGCCTCGCTCGTCGTCGCGCCTCCGACCGTCGCGGCGGCGCCCGTGGCATTCGAGTGCGTGTTGCACGAGAAGATCGACACGACCAGTCGCGAGATCTTCATCGGCCGGATCGTCTCGCTCCACACCCGGGACGACCTCGTCGACACCGAGGCTTGGCGCGTGCGGTTGGCCGACTACGCTCCCGTCGCCCGCTTCGGCGCGAGTTTCTACACCACGACCCGTGACCGCTTCACGCTGCGCGGCGCGCCCGTCTCCACCGCCGTCGACGAGCTCTGACGGGGCCGCCTCGCCCCGATTCGTCCCACATCCCACATCCGCACGTCCCGCACCGTCCGTCCCGCACCATCCGCCCCTCACCGAAGGAGATGCCATGCCCCGCACCCGATCCACTCTCATCCGATCCACCCTCGCAGCCGGCGCGTTGTTCGCCACGGTCGCCTCGTTCAGCGGATGCGCCGCCGGGGCGGCGGGCTCCGGCTCGGCTTCCGGCTCCGCGTCCGACCTCACCATCGGCTCCGTCGACCTCTCCGGCGTGTGCCCGGCGACCGTGGTGATCCAGACCGATTGGAACCCCGAGGCCGAACAGGGCAACCTCTACCAACTGATCGGGCCCGACGCCACGATCGACGCCACGACGAAGGCGGTCTCAGGGCCGTTGTTCGCGAGCGGTGAGTACACCGGAGTGAACGTGGAAGTGCGCTCCGGCGGCCCCGCGATCGGCTTCCAGACCGTCACCAGCCAGCAGTACGCCGACCCCGACATCACGCTCGGCTACGCCAACACCGACGAGGCCGTGCAGCTCTCGGCCGACATGCCCACCACGGCCGTGTTCGCGCCGTTCGAGGTCGGTCCGCAGATCATCATGTGGGATCCGGCGACCTACCCCGACGTGAAGACCATCGCCGACCTCGGCAAGACGGATGCTTTCGTGCGCTACTTCGGCGGCTCGGCGTACATGGAGTACCTGATGGGCAGCGGCATCCTGCCGGCGTCGCACGTCGACGGCGGGTACGACGGAACGCCGGCAAGCTTCGTGGCCGCCGACGGCGCCGACGCCCAGCAGGGCTTCGCCACCGTGGAGCCCTATGTCTACGAGAACGAGTTGCCCGAATGGGGCAAGCCGGTGGCGTTCCAGCTGATCCACGATGCCGGGTACCCGATCTACGCCTCGGCGCTCTCGGTGCGCACCGGCGACCTCGATGACCTCTCGCCCTGTCTCACGAAGCTGGTGCCGGTCATCCAGCAGGCCACGGTGGAGTATTACTCCGACCCGACGGCCACCAACGACCTGATCCTCAAGGCCGTGGACGAGTTCGACAACGGTTGGGTGTACACCCCCGGTGTGGCTGCGTACTCGGTGAAGGCGCAGAAGGATCTGGGCCTCGTGGGTAATGGGCCAGATGACACCGTCGGCAACTTCGACCTCGAGCGGGTGCAGAAGATCATCGACATCACGACGCCGCTGTTCACCGATCTGGGCGCGCCGCCTGCCGATGGACTCACGCCGGACGACATCGTCACGAACGAGTTCATCGATCCGTCCATCGGCTTCTGATCAGGGGGTGATCTCGGCGACGTGCTCGAGGTCGGGCTTCGGGCCGCGGTCGCGTTGGGTGGCGATCGCGGTCCCGGCCGCCACGCAGACGATCGCGATGGCCACGACCTCGAGCACGGTGAACTGTTCGCTCAGGATGAGCCACCCGAAGACCGCCGCCACGACCGGGCCGAATGCCGTGATGATGGCGTAGAGGCGGGGGGTGATCCGTCGCAGGATGAAGGTGTCGAGACTGTAGGGCAGCGCCGACGACAGGATGCCCACGCCCACCAGCAGCGCGAGCACGCGCCCGTCGATCACCGTGACATCCACGGTGGCGACCGCGAGCGGCAGCAGGATGACGAGACTCACGATGCCCGCGACGGTCAGCCCTTCGAGACCGGGCAGCCGGGTCGCGACCCGGCGCGTGAGCACGATGTAGGCCGCCCAGGCGGCGGCGGCCGTGAGCGCGAGCGCGATTCCCCAGACGTCGACCGTGCCGTCGAACCCGGTGAGCAGGAACACGCCGCCGCCGGCGGCGACGGCGCAGATCACGTCGAGGAGGCGGCGGGAGGTGACGAGCGCCAGCGTGAGCGGGCCGAGGAACTCGATCGTCGCGGCGATGCCGAGGCCGAGCAGATGCACCGCCTGGTAGAACGAGAGGTTCATGACCGCCAGCGCGACGCCGAGGGCGATCGCCGGCCAGAGTCGCCGCCAGGTGAGCTCCGACCGCCTCGGGCGGTAGAACGGCAGGACTGCGGCGGCCATCACCAGCTGCCGGGCGGCCACCACGACGGGTGCTCCTACGATCGGGATCACGAGGCCGGCGAGGGCCGAGCCGAGGTTGATGCTCACTTCGGTGCCGAGCTGAGTCGCCGCGCCCGCGGTGCGCCGGCGGGCCGCCGTCGATCGAGCCGCGCTACCGGCGCTCGCCGCAGCGCCGCCCGCGCGCATCCGCTCCTCCATCACCCCTCGACCCTACGGCACCCCCACCCGCCGCCGATCGCCGTTCATCCGCACGCTTTGGCGCATCCCGTCGCCCGCATTCTGCGAAAACGTGCGGGTGAGCGCAGAGGGGCGGAGCGGCGCGGAGCGCGCAACGAATTGCGGCCCGGGACACCCACCACCAGGGGTCCCGGGCCGCAAACCTGCCGAGGGGAGCGCGGTTACGCGCCCCAGCTCGCCTGAGCGCCGCCGACGCGCTCGGCCACGATCTGCTCCTGGTAGCCGGATGCCTTGAACGCGGCGATCGGGTCGCCCGGCAGTCCGCGCGACTCGCGCCAGGAAGCCAGCGACGGCCGCACATCGGTGTAGAAGGCGTCCATCAGGATGCCGTTGGCGCCGAGCACGTCGTTCTCGTTCTGCGCCGCGAGGAGCGCCGCGCGGTCGACGAGCAACGCGCGCGCCGTCATCTCCTGCACGTTGAGCACCGAGCGCATCTGGCCCACGATCTTCTCCTCGACGTTGTGGCACTGGTCGAGCATGAACGCCACCGGCGAGTCGACCGCGTAGCCGCCGCCGCGCACCACTTCGAAGAGGATGCGGAACAGCTGGAACGGATCGGCCGCCCCCACGATGAGGTCGTCGTCGGCGTAGAAGCGCGAGTTGAAGTCGAAGGAGCCGAGCTTTCCGAGGCGCAGCAGTTGCGCCACGATGAACTCGATGTTGGTTCCGGGCGCGTGGTGCCCGGTGTCGAGGCACACGAAGGCGCGGTCGCCGAGCGCCGAGACGTGGGCGTAGGAGGTACCCCAGTCCGGGACATCCGTGTGGTAAAACGCCGGCTCGAAGAACTTGTACTCGAGCACGAGCCGCTGCGATTCCCCGAGAGCGTCGTAGATCGTCGAGAGCGACTCGGCCAGCCAGTCCTGACGCGAACGGATGTCGCCCTGACCGGGGTAGTTCGTGCCGTCGGCGAGCCAGATCTTGAGATCCTGCGAGCCGGTGAGGTGCATGATGTCGATGCACTCGAGGTGGTGGTCGATCGCCTTCTGGCGGGTCGCCTTGTCGCTCGAGGTGAGTGAGCCGAACTTGTAGGCCTCGTCTTGGAAGGTGTTCGAGTTCACGGTGCCGAGGTCGACACCGAGGTCGTTGGCGTAGGAGCGCAGCGCCGAGTAGTTCTCGACCTTGTCCCACGGGATGTGCAGGGCGACCTTCGGTGCGAGGCCGGTGTACTTGTTGACCTGGGCCGCATCTGCGATCTTCTCTTCGGGCGTGCGGGGCGTGCCCGGGGTGCCGAAGACCTTGAAGCGGGTGCCCGAGTTGCCGAACGCCCAGGAAGGCAGCTCGATCGCTTGACGCTCGAGCTCGGACGCGATGTCGCTGAACTGCACCATGGGAATTCTCTTTCGTGGTGGGGGTGGGTTGTCGGATGGTCAGGCGAGCTGGTCTTCGAGGTGGAACACCTCGGTCAGCTGGAGGAATCCGGTGTCGGGTGCTCCGTCGAGATCGACGAAGAACTCGCTCATCTCGGCCTGCCAGCGGGCGTTCACCTCTGTGGCGGCCATGCGAGCCTGCGCATCCTCGAGGGATGCGGTCTCGAAGTACCCGATCAACAGTCCGTCGTCGCGCAGGAAGAGGGAGTAGTTGTTCCAGCCCGACTCTTTCAAAGCGGTGGCCATCTCGGGCCAGATCGCGGCGTGGCGGGCCGTGTACTCGGCGATCCGCTCGCGTCTCACCTGGAGCTGGAAGCAGACTCGCTGCGTCGGACCGGTGATCGGCATTGATCTGACCTGCGTTTCCTGTCGTGTATTGAATCGTTTTACCGATGGCCCACTCAGACTAGGACACCAATGATCGGCCCGTCAATCCCGATTTCGCGCTATTGTCGTGAAACGTTCGAATCGGCTGGTGATCGCGGCGCTCCGCACTCAACGGCCACGGTGAGGTGAGTATGGCAACAGCCAACGTCCGCGACGTCGCAGCGCTCGCCGGGGTCTCCGTGGGCACCGTCTCCAACGTGCTCAACCAGTCCAAGCCCGTCGCGCCCGACACCGCGAAGCGTGTGCTCGACGCCATCGACAAACTCGGCTTCATCCGCAACGACGCCGCGCGCCAGCTGAGGGTCGGCCAGAGTCGCACCGTCGGCATCATGGTGCTGGATGTCAGCAACCCCTTCTTCACCGACATCGCTCGGGGCGTCGAGGACACGCTGACGACCTTCAACCGCTCGCTCATCCTCGGCAACAGTGGCGAGAGCGCCAGCCGCGAGTTGAGTTATCTCGACCTGTTCGAGGAGCAGCGCGTGGCGGGGCTCCTCATCACGCCGGTGGGCAATGTGCTCACCCGACTCGAGCGCTTGCGCGAGCGCGGCTCACCCGTCGTTCTGGTCGACCGCCACGAGAACGCCCGCAGCTTCAGCTCGGTCTCGGTCGACGACTACCGAGGCGGACAGATCGCCGCCGAGCACCTCCTCGAGGTCGGCCGCACCCGGATCGCCTTCGTCGGCGGCCCGCGCGCTGTGCTGCAGGTCGCGCAACGCTCCGGCGGGGCGCAGGATGCGATTCGCGAGCACGGAGCCGTGCCCCTGCGCATCCTCGAACTCGACTCGATGCGAGCCGATGCCGGCCGGGTGGGCGCCGAGCAGTTGCTCGCGCTGCCGCCGGCCGAGCGGCCTGATGCGGTGTTCGCTGCCAACGACCTGATCGCGCTCGGGGTGTTGCAAGCCCTCACGCACGCCGGCGCGCGGGTGCCTGACGACATCGCGATCATCGGCTATGACGACATCTATTTCGCCGCGAACGCCGCCATCCCGATCTCCTCGATCCGCCAGCCGGCTTGGGAGATGGGGCGCACGGCCACCGAGCTGCTGATGGCCGAGATCGATGCGCCCCGGAGCACCGACTTCCGGCACGTGGTGTTCCAGCCCGAGCTGATCGTGCGGGAGTCGACCTCGCGGCCATAGGGCATTCGCGCCATACTCCGGAAACACCGCCGCAACACCACCACAGTAGGCTCGCACGCATGGTTGACCTGTTCGACGGCTACGGCGCCACCCTCCTGCCGAGAACACGGCGCGGCGCCGCCTCTCCGTGGGACGAGATGTTCCCCGAACCGAAGTCGCACGACCCGGTGGATGCGCGAGCCGCCTACAAAGACATCTACAACGCGCTCGCCAAGATGACCCAGGAGGAGCTGCGAGGGCGCACGGATGCGCTCGCGAGCTCCTACCTCGCCCAGGGTGTCACCTTCGACTTCGCCGGCGAGGAGCGCCCCTTTCCGCTCGACGCCGTGCCGCGCGTGATCGCGCAGAGCGAGTGGGTCGACGTCGAGGCCGGCATCAAGCAGCGCGTGCGGGCACTCGAAGCCTTCCTCGCCGACATCTACGGGTCGCAGGCCGCCGTGCGTGACGGCGTCATCCCGGCCGGACTCATCAGCTCGTCGAACCACTTCCACCGCGAGGCGGCGGGCATCGTGTCGCCGAACAACGTGCGCATCCAGGTCTCCGGGATCGACCTCATCCGCGACGAGAAGGGCGCCTGGCGGGTGCTCGAAGACAACGTGCGTGTGCCGTCGGGCGTCTCGTACGTCATCTCGAACCGCCGCGTGATGGCGCAGACGCTGCCCGAGCTCTTCGTCTCGATGCGGGTGCGGCCGGTGGGTGACTACCCGAACAAGCTCCTGCAGGCGCTGCGCGCATCCGCTCCCTCCGGGGTCGACGACCCCACCGTGGTCGTGCTGACGCCCGGCGTCTACAACTCGGCCTACTTCGAGCACACCCTGCTGGCGCGCCTGATGGGCGTCGAACTCGTGGAGGGGCGCGACCTGTTCTGCTCGGGCGGGCGGGTGTGGATGCGCACCACGGCCGGTCCGACCCGCGTCGACGTGATCTATCGCCGGGTCGACGACGAGTTCATCGACCCCCTGCAGTTCCGGGCCGACTCGATGCTCGGCTCCCCCGGGCTGCTACTCGCCGCGCGTCTCGGCAACGTCACCATCGCGAACGCGGTGGGCAACGGGGTCGCCGACGACAAGCTCGTCTACACCTATCTGCCCGACCTCATCCGCTACTACCTGGGCGAGGACGCGATCATCCCGAACGTCGACACCTGGCGGCTCGAAGACCCGGGAGCGCTCGAAGAGGTGCTCGACCGGCTCGACGAACTCGTCGTGAAGCCAGTCGACGGCTCCGGCGGTAAGGGCCTCGTGGTGGGGCCGGATGCGTCGCCGAAGGAGCTCGAGACCCTGCGAGCCCGGCTGATCGACGACCCACGTGGCTGGATCGCGCAACCCGTGGTGCAGCTCTCCACCATTCCGACCCTCGTCGAAGACGGGATGCGCCCGCGGCACGCCGACCTGCGCCCCTTCGCCGTGAACGACGGCAGCGACATCTGGGTGCTTCCGGGCGGACTCACGCGAGTGGCGCTCCCCGAGGGCCAGCTCGTGGTGAACAGCTCGCAGGGCGGCGGGTCGAAGGACACCTGGGTGGTGGGGCAGGATCCGCTGTCGTCGTCGACCGACGGGCACAACATCCAAGGGCTCGTCGCCGAGCAGGCGGCGAACACGCAGTCGGTCGCGATCGTGGGGCACCAGCCCGACCACTCGCCGGAAGACCGGCCGCGCAATCAGGATCAGGCGCAGCAGCAGCAGCAGTCGCTGGCGCATCCCTCGACCGCATCCGGAGCAGATCACGGAGAGGGGGAGTGATGGCCATGCTCTCGCGCATCGCGGAATCGCTCTTCTGGATCGGCCGCTACATCGAGCGCTCCGACGGTACCGCCCGCATCCTCGACGTGCACCTGCAGCTGCTGCTCGAAGACCCGTGGATCGAGGAGAACCTGGCCTGCCGGTCGCTCCTCTCGGTGATGGGCAGCGACGTGCCCGATGACAGCCGCTCGCTCACCCGCGCCGACGTGCTGGCGACGCTGGCCGTCGACCGCACGCATCCCGCGTCGATCGCCTACTCGCTCGGGGCCGCCCGCGAGAACGCGCGGCGGGCGCGCGAGATCGTGTCGACCGAGCTCTGGGAGTGCCTCAACACGACCCGCGCCCGGATGCCGCGCCGGGTCGCTGCCGAGAAGACCCACGAGTTCTTCGGCTGGGTGCGCGACCGCTCGGCGCTCGCGGTGGGGATCATGGAATCCTCGGCCAGCCGCGACGAGGCTTGGCACTTCTTCACGCTCGGCCGCTCCATCGAGCGCGCCGACATGACCGCGCGCCTGCTCGCGACCCGCTCGCTCACCGAGGCGTCGGGCCCGTCGTGGACGACGATCCTCCGTTCCTGTGGTGCCTACGAGGCCTACCTGCGCACCTACCGCGGCGTGCCGTCGGCCCGTAATGCGGCGGAGTTCCTGCTGCTCGACCGCCTCTTCCCGCGCTCGATCCTCTACTCGGTCACCCGCGCGGAGCAGTGCCTGCGCGATCTCGCGCCCCGCAACGAGCGGGTGGGCACCTCCGACAGCGCGCAACGACTGCTGGGGCAGATCCGCTCGCAACTGGAGTACCGCCCGATCACCGACATCCTGCAAGAACTGCCCCGTCACATGGACGGCGTGCAGGAAGCGACCAGTGCGGCCTCGGAGGCCGTGCGGCAGCGCTACTTCCCCACGAACTCGGCTCCGAGCTGGATCGGAGAGAGCGCATGAACCGGTTGCGCATCAGGCACGTCACGGGGTATCGCTACGAAGGCGAGGTGCAGGCCTCCTACAACGAGGCGCGGATGCTCCCCGTCTCGTCGGAGGGCCAGTTCGTGCTGCACTCCTCGCTCGACATCGCGCCGGTCTCCTCCTCGCACAACTACGTCGACTACTGGGGCACCCGGGTGTCGTCGTTCGAGGTGCTGACGCCGCACAAGGAGCTCTCGCTCACGGCCACCTCCCTCGTGGAGGTGCGGAACCGCGCGCATACGCCGCACACGGTCGACTGGTCGCTGCTGGCGGATGCCGCGGCTACCTCGACGACCTACGTGGAGCAGAACAAGCAGACGAAGCTGACCGAGCCGTCTCCCGACCTCGCGGCGCTTGCCGCAGAGATCGCCGCCAAGCACTCGTCTCCCTGCGATGCCGCCCTCGAGATCTGCGCCGAGATCGGTCGCCAGGTCGAATATGTGCAGGGCGTCACGGGAGTGCAGTCGACCTCGCGCGAGGCCTGGCTCGACAAGCGCGGTGTCTGTCAGGACATCACGCACATCGCGATCGGCGCCCTGCGTTCGGTCGGAATCCCGGCGCGCTACGTGTCGGGCTACCTGCACCCGAAACCCGACGCCGAGATCGGCGAGACCATCGCCGGCGAGTCCCACGCCTGGGTGGAGTGGTTCTGCGGCGACTGGCGTGGCTTCGACCCCACGAACTCGATCGACATCGGGGAGCGCCACGTCATCGTCGGCCGCGGTCGCGACTACAACGACGTGGCGCCCCTCCGGGGTGTCTATGCCGGCCCGTTCGGTTCGCAGCTCTTCGTGACCGTGGAGATCACCCGCGAATCCTGAGCTCCGCCGGCGGCGGGGTCGGCCCGGCCGGCCGCACCGTTCCTCCGCGGCCGGCCCGGTCGCCTCACCGCAGGTAGGCCCTCAGCTTCTCCAGAGTGGCGTCGGAGACGGAGGCCGTTCCGCCGAGCACCACGATCCGGCGTGGCCGCAGGCGGTCGAGTTCGACGCCCACCGCGGTGGGGATGCTGTCGGTCGTGACGAGCAGCATCGGCCCGGCGTTCGCGATCGCGGCGGCTCCGCCGGAGAGCGCGTCGGCGAAGGCGGTGCCCGACGCCACGTAGACCGTGGGAACTCCCGGAGGGAAAGCGCCGGCGGAGACGGCCGCCGAGACCGCGTAGCGGTCGGCGCCGTCGATGCGAGTGGTGGTGCCCATCGTGCGGAGCTCCGAGATCACCGAATCGGCGACGGAGCTCAGTCCGCCCAGCACGACGATCTTCGCGGGAGCGAGTCGGCGGAGTTCGTCGGCGACGAGAACCGGGATGGCATCCGGGCGCACCAGCAGCACCGGGCCACCGAGCCGGCCGGCCGCTGCCGACGCGGACAGTGCATCCGGATACGCGGTGCCCGACGCCACGTAGGCGACGGGTCGATGCGAACCGAAGACGCTCGCCGACACCTTCGCCGAGACCGCGAAGCGGTCGGCGCCGCCGATTCGATCGACCCGGCCTGAGAAGGCCCGCAGTGCGGTCTCGACCTCGGGTGCGATCGTGGCCGTTCCGCCGAGGACGACGATGCGCTGCGGTTTGAGCCGCCGCAACTCCGTCGCCACCGGGGTCGGAATCGCATCCGGTTGCGTGAGCAGCACGACCCCGCCTTCGGCGCCCGCCGCGGCGGAGGCGGAGAGCGCGTCGGAGAAGACCTCCCCCGACGCGACGTAGGCCACCGGCACCCCCGGTTCGAAGCTGTGTGCCGAGACCGCGGCGGAAACGGCATAGCGGTCGGCGCCCCCGATGCGTTCCACGAACGGATCGGGCACCACGGCCGGGCCATGGTCGCGATGACCGGATGGAGGTGGAGGCGCCGCCTGGGCTGAGGCCGCCGTGCCGGCGACCAGGCCTCCGGCGGCGATCAGGGTGGCGACGAAGCCGGACAGGAGACGGTGGGAATATCTGAGTGAACTTTTCATGAGGTGAGGATAAATCGTGTTCCGGCGCCGAATGTCGGGTGCCCGGCATCTGTGGAGAGTGGGCCCGCAACCGCGGCCTGTGGACAACTCGTTCAGCGCATCCGGAACCTGTTCTGGGGGTGCTCGGCGCCCCTGATCCGTCGATGGCCGCGTGCAACAATGACGTATGTCGCAGGAGCCCACGGCCGCCCATTTCACCGCCCGGTTCACCGACGAGGTGGGTGTGGAGATCACCTATTACGGCTGGACCGTCCCGTCTCCGAAAGCCGTGGTGCAGATCTCCCACGGCGTCGGCGAGCACGCCCGTCGCTACGACGCACTCGCGCACGACCTCAACGCCGCGGGCTACAGCGTCTACGCCGCCGATCAGCGCGGCCACGGCGCCACCGGCCTGGCCCAGCACGGGAACGACCGCTCTCAGCTCGGTCACCTCGGCAAGGGCGGCCTGCGAGCCACGGTCGACGACATCCGTCAGCTCGGCATCCAGATCGCGCGCGAGCATCCCGACGTGCCGCTGATCCTGCTGGGCCACAGCTGGGGCAGCCTGATGGTGCAGAAGCTCGTGAACACGCCCGCGCTGAGTCACTACGCCGGCATCGTGCTCACGGGAACGGCGTACCGGATGCCCGGCCACATGGACGGCGGAGATCTCACCCGCAAACACCGCCCGGCGCGCGGCGGGGGCAACGGCTTCGAGTGGCTCAGCCGCGACGTCGCCGCGCAGGAACGCGCCGCCGGCGACGAGCTGATGTTCCCGGCCGAGGTGGCCAAGCTGTTCGGTGTCGTCGACGCGCTGCGCCTGTTCGGCCGCCCCGCCAAACGGCTGAGTGCCGACGTGCCGCTGCTCATCATGGTGGGCACCGACGACACCCTCGGCGGCGAACGCAGTGCGCAGAAACTCCGCGACGCCTACCGCACGCGCTCGAAGCTGAGAGACGTGCAGCTGATCGTGTACCAGGATGCGCGCCACGAGGTCTTCAACGAGACCAACCGCGACGAGGTGGTGGGCGATCTCGTGGAATGGCTCGACCGCCGTTTCAGCGCTCCGGAGGAGAAGTAGATGGACGCGATCCTCGGCATCGACATCATCAAGGGGCCCCTGATCTGGGTCATCTTCGCCCTGAGCGCGGCCGCGTTCGTCTACCTCCTCGTGCGCCCGCCGCGCATCCGCTGGGTGCTCACGGCGCTCATCGGCCTGCTCGGCGGCGCCCTCATCGCCTTCGCCACGATCGCCATCGTCGAAGCCCTCGACCTCTTCGGGGTTCCGCTCACCGTGCAGACGGATGCCTGGATCGTCGCCACCTTCGCCGCCATCGGTCTCGCCGTGGTGAACCTCTGGCGCTCGCGGTGGTGGCGCAAAGTCATCGCCGTCGTGGGGATCGTGCTGTTCGCGGCATCCGGAACCCTCGGAATCAACGCCTACTTCGGCCTGAACCCCACGATCGCGGCCCTTCTCGGCATCACCATCGAGAACCCGATCGACATCGACAACAAGCCGAACCCCACACCGACCGGCAGTCCCGACCCCGACACCGCGAGCAAGCCGCTCTACGAGACCTGGACCCCGCCCGCCGACATGCCGACCACGAGCAAGACCGGAACGCAGGCCATCCCGGCGACCGCATCCGGGTTCTCGAGCCGGCCGGCGGGCATCTACCTGCCGCCCGCCGCGCAGGTGCCGAACGCTCCCGAGCTGCCGCTCGTCATCCTCATGATGGGTCAGCCGGGCAACCCCGACGTGCAGTACATCGCCACCGTGCTCGACGAGTACGCAGCGAAGAACAAGGGGCTCGCGCCGATCGTCATCGTGGCCGACCAGCTCGGCGACCCCGACCTCGACCCGGTGTGCTCCGACACCGCGAAGCTCGGCAATGCCGAGACCTTCATCACGCAGGACGTTCCCGCGTGGGCGCGTGCGAACTTGCGGATCGACCAGGACCCGGCGCACTGGGTGATCGCGGGCTACTCCAACGGCGGCGGATGCGCGTTCAAGTACGGCGCGAAGTACCCCGAGCTCTGGGGCAACGTGCTCGACATCTCCGGTGAGGAGTACCCGGGGTCGGAAGAGCCCGACCAGGTGATCGCGAACCTGTTCGGCGGCGACGCCGCGGCCTTCGAGGCGCAGAAGCCCGAGGCCATTCTGAAGTCGGGCGAGCACAAGTACCCCGACACCACCGCCATCTTCACGGTGGGCGGCAACGACCCCACGTTCATTCCCGAGGCGCAGGGAGCCTCGGATGCCGCGAAGGCGGCCGGGTGGAACACCACCTACTATGTCATCCCGGGCGCCGGCCACGTGGTGGACGCCCTCGAGGGCGGCTTCGAGAAGGGCTTCGAGGTGCTCTACCCCCGCCTGGGTCTCTCGGCCCCGCCGGGGTGACTAGTTTTTGTGCAAATACGGAGGACCGACGCCCTATACGGGGTCGGTCCTCCGTATTTGCACAAAAACTTGCTAGTCCATGCCCACCAGAGCGTCGGGCTCGTCGTGCTCGGCCACGATCGTGGGCATCGAGGCCGTGATGACCGAACCGTCAGCGCGCACCGTGCCCTCGATGTCGGAGGTGGTGGGTGCTCCCTCGATGGTGGGGCGGTCGTCGGCCAGCGTGACCGTGACCGGTGCGCCGGGGCCGACCTCCACTCGCTCGCCGCGCACGTAGACCACCACCGGGCCGCCCTTCTCGATCGTGAAGGTCATGCGGTCCTGCCGGAGGTCGACCTCGATCAGCGAGCCCTTGATGCAGACGTGGAAGACGAGCGAGTCCCACTCTTCCGGCAGCCGCGGGTCGAAGGTGAACTTGCCGAGGTAGTCGCGCATGCCGCCGAACCCGAAGGCGAGCGCGCTCCACACCCCGCCGGTGGAGGCCACGTGGATGCCGTCGGCCGTGTTGTTGTGCAGGTCGCCGAGGTCGACGAACAGCGCCGCCCGGAAGTAACCGAGCGCGAGCTCGCGGTAGCCCACTTCGGCCGCGATGATGGATTGCGTCGAGGCGGAGAGGGTCGAGTCGCCCGTGGTGAGCGCGTCGTAGTACTCGAAGTCGGCGCGCTTCTCCTCGGTGGTGAACTCGTCGCCCTGCAAGAAGAGGGCGAGCACCACGTCGGCCTGCTTGATCACCTGGAAGCGGTAGATCACCAGCGGGTGGAAGTGCAGAAGCAACGGGCGCTTCGAGGCGGGCGTGTTCTCGAGGTCCCACAGCTCCTTCTCGAGGAACTGCGAGTCCTGCGGGTGGATGCCGAGATCCTCGTCGAAGAGCACGTGCATCGCCTCGGCGGCCGTGGCCCACTCGAGGATCTCGTCTTCCTGCAGGTCGAGTCGCTTCACCATCCGCTCGTAGGCGGACGGATCGGTCTGCTTCATCTTGCGCGTCTGCCGCACGGCGGCGCGGAGGTTCGCCCGCGCCATCACGTTGGTGAAGAGGTTGTCGTTGACGACGGTCGTGTACTCATCCGGACCGGTGACACCGTGGATGTGGAAGGTCTCACCCTCGGCGCCGTGCCCGCGCCAGAAGCCGAGGTCGGCCCACATCCGCGCCGTCTCGACCAGGATGTCGATGGCGCCGCGGTAGAGGAAGTCCTCGTCGCCGGTGGCCGCGACGTACTGCGAGAGGGCATGGGAGATGTCGGCGTCGATGTGGTACTGCGCCGTGCCGGCCGCGTAGTAGGCCGACGACTCGAGCCCGTTGATGGTGCGCCACGGGAAGAGCGCGCCGCGCTGGTTGAGCTCGACGGCGCGCTCGCGGGCGGCGTCGAGCATCCCTTCCCGGAACCGCAGTGCGTTCCGCGCCACCTGGGGCGAGGTGTAGGTGAGGAAGGGGAGCACGTAGATCTCCGTGTCCCAGAAGTAGTGGCCGCCGTAGCCCGATCCGGAGACACCCTTCGCGGCGATGCCGCCACCGTCGGTGCGTGCGGTCGCCTGCGCCAGCTGGAACAGGTTCCACCGGATGGCCTGCTGCACGTCGGGCTCGCCGGCCACCACGATGTCGGCGCGCTCCCAGAAGTCGTCGAGCCACTCGCGCTGGCGCTGGAAGACCTCCTCGATGGGGGTCTCGCGGATGCGGTCGAGCGTGCGGTTCGCGCGATCGGCGAGCTCGGTCGTGGGCACCGTGGAGGAGGTGTGGTAGGCGATGGTCTTCACCAGACGGATGCGCTGCCCCGCCTTCGCGTGCACGCGGTAGACCTGCTTCGCGATGTCGTCGTCGATCTGGGCCGACTCGTCCCAGTCGTTCTCGGTCTCGAGGTGGTGCTCGGCGCCGACCGCGATGGTCATGCCCGAGTTCGCGGTGCGGTAACCCAACACGTAGCGGCCTTCGTGCACCCACTTGAAGCGCGGCAGCAGCACGCGCTCGCCGAAGCCGTTGGCTTTGCGCGGGTCGGCGATCGGGGCTCCCGAACTGCCGCCGTTCGAGACGGGGGCGGCCGCGAATTCGTCGACGCGGTCCTGGCGGTTGAGGATCTGGCTCGAGATGAGCACCGAGGCCTCGGAGTCGAGCATCGTGACCTCGTAGTCGATCACGGCGAGGTGCCGGTCGGTGAAGCTCACGAGACGGCGCGAACGGATGAGCACCCGCTTGCCCGACGGTGTGCGCCACTCCACCACGCGCTCGAGCACGCCGGTGCGGAAGTCGAGGCGACGGGAGTACTCGATCGTGTCGGCGTCGGCCACCACGAAGGGCTCGTCGTCGACGTAGAGACGGATGACGCGGGCATCCGGAGCGTTCACGATGGTCTGGCCCACGCGCGCGAACCCGTAGGCCTCCTCGGCGTGCCGGATGGTCCAGGTATCGTGGAAGCCGTTGATGAAGGTGCCCTCGGCGTAGGCCTTGTGGCCCTCCTCGAAGTTGCCGCGCATGCCGAGGTAGCCGTTGCCCACGGCGAACAGCGTCTCGGTGCGCCCCTGGGTCGCGGTGTGGAACTCCGCTTCGGTGAGGGCCCATTCGTCGAGCGGGAACTGGGAACGGTCGAGCGGATCGGAGGCGATCGGATTCATCTGGGTTCTCTCGAAGAAGGCAAGGGGTCGATCGATGCTAGCGAAGGCTCGCGGCGGTGACGAGGGGCGGGTCGGATGGGGTGCGTCAGCGAAGGGCGGGGACGAGTTCGTCGAGGTCGTTCACGACGATGTCGGCGCCGGAGTCGAGCAGCTCCTGGGCGCCCACTCCGCGGTCGACTCCGACGACGAGGCCGAAGGCTCCGTCGCGGCCGGCTTGTACGCCCGAGTGCGCGTCTTCGACGACGACGCACTCCTCCGGGGTGAAGCCGAGCAGCTCGGCGGCGCGCTGGTAGGTGTCGGGCGCGGGTTTGCCGGGCAGGTGCTCGGCCGCGGCGACCTCGCCGTCGACGATCACGTCGAAGCGGTCGCGGATGCCGGCCGCCTCGAGCACGGGCACCGCGTTGCGGGAGCTCGACACCACGGCGACCTCGTAGCCCGCGTCGAGCGCTGCGGTGAGGAACTCGAGCGATCCGGGGTAGGCGGCCACCCCGTGCTCCACCAGCTCGGCCTCGAACTCGCCGTTCTTCTGGTTGCCGAGGCCCCAGACGGTGGGCGTGCCGGGTGGGTCGGTCGGGCTGCCTTCGGGAAGGCTCAGTCCGCGGGCGGCGAGCATGGTGCGCACACCGTCGACCCGCGGCTTGCCGTCGATGGAGAGGAAGTAGTCGTCGTCGGTGTAGGCGGGAACACCGTGCTCCGCGAGGTAGGGCGCGAACAGTCGCGCCCAAGCGCGACGGTGCACGTCGACGGTGGGCGTGAGCACCCCGTCGAGGTCGAAGAGGATCGCGCGGGCCGTGGTGAGCCGGCTCGCGTCGCGGGTGACGGTGGAGGTCATGCCCCTACGTTAACCGCTCGGCGTGAACGTGATGTCAACGCCGTGTTTCGATCGGGGACTCGATGATGGCCAGAGCGGCGGGCCGTCAGGTCTTCATGGTGACACGGAGCCCGGTGGTGGCACGATCGTGGTGACGAATGCATGTGACCGGCACCGTCGACTCCACCGAACCGAGATCAGGAATTCACAGGAAGGATGTCACCCATGCCGACGAAGATCACCCTCATCATCGACAACCGGTCCGACGCCGCCGCATTCGAAAGCGACTACGCCGGAATCACGGCCCTCGCGCACGAGCTCCCCGGGCTGCGACGCGTCGAATCGGCCAAGGTCTGGCCGAAGGAAGACGGCACGCCCACCCCGGCGCATCGCACGCTCGACCTCTATTTCGACAGCTACGAGGATGCTTCAGCCGCGGTCGCGACGCCCCAGGCCGGACAAGTGTTCCAGCGACTCGGCGGAACCGGCACGACCTTCATGGGCCTGTTCTCCGACATCGAGGAGGGCTGACGGTCGTAGGCTTGACGGGTTCGACGAGAGGATGCAGATGCACGGTGAATACAAGGTGCCCGGCGGCAAGCTCGTCGTGGTCGACCTCGACGACATCGAGGGTCGCATCCAGAATTTCCGGCTCGCCGGCGACTTCTTCCTCGAACCGGATGACGCGCTCCCGCTGATCGAGCAGGCCGTGAACGGTCTGGCCTCCGACAGCGACGCGGCCACGATCGCGGCGGCGATCCAAGCCGCGCTGCCGGAGGGCGCCGTGCTGCTCGGGTTCTCGCCCGAGGCAGTGGCGGTCGCCATCCGCCGCTCCCTCGCCAAGGCCACGAGCTGGAACGACTACGACTGGCAGCTGATCCACTCCGGCTCGGAGAGCCCCCAGATGCAGCTGGCGCTCGACGAGGTGCTGGCCGCCGAGGTGGGCGAGGGGCGCCGCAAGCCCACGCTGCGCATCTGGGAGTGGAACGAACCGGCCGTGGTGATCGGCAGCTTCCAGTCGGTGAAGAACGAGGTCGACCTCGACAACGCCGCCAAGTACGGCTTCGAGGTGGTGCGCCGCATCTCGGGCGGGGGCGCGATGTTCATGGACGCCAATTCCGTCGTCACCTACTCCATCTACGCCCCGGCCGCGCTCGTGCAGGGCATGAGCTTCGCCGACTCCTACGCCTTCCTCGACGAGTGGGTGATCACGGCGCTGAAGTCGCTCGGCATCGAAGCCGTCTACCAGCCGCTCAACGACATCTCCTCGGCGAAGGGCAAGATCGGCGGCGCCGCGCAGAAGCGCCTCGGCAACGGCGCCGTGCTCCATCACGCCACCATGAGCTACGACATGGACGGCGAGAAGATGGTGCAGGTGCTCCGGATCGGCCGCGAGAAGATGAGCGATAAGGGCACCAAGTCGGCCGCCAAGCGCGTCGATCCGCTGCGCAGCCAGACCGGTCTCTCCCGAGCCGAGATCATCGACCGGCTGATTGCAACGTTCACCGCGCTCTACGGGGCGACCCCGTCGGAGATCACTCCCGAGGAGCGCGCGGCGGCGGAGCAGCTCGTGATCTCGAAGTTCAGCACCCCCGAGTGGATAGGACGAGTTCCGTGAGCACAACCCTCCCCGAATTCACCGTGGCCGGCCTCGAAGCCGTGCCGAGTCTCGATCTGCCGTCGTTCGGCAACGACGACGCCTACGAGCTGGGCACGATCGCAGGAGGCCTCATCCGGGATCGTGGCCTGAACCTGGCGGTCGACGTCGTGCTGAACGACGACCTGGTGTTCCGCGCGAAGCTCGGCAGCACCGGGCCGGGCAATGATCCGTGGCTCACCGGGAAGGCCGCGGTTGCCCGCTACTTCGGGGTGCCGTCGCTGCTGGTGCGTCGTCGCCACGAGGCGGCGGGCACCAGCTTCGCCGACATCGCCGATCCGAACATCGACCACGCGGTCATGAAGCCCTACGGCGGCTCCATCCCGATCTTCGCCGACGGCGTGCCCGTGGGCACCATCACCACCTCGGGCGAGGCCGACGTCATCGACCATCAGGTTGCGGCGGATGCGGTGGCCGCGTTCGTGGAGCGCCGCGCCTCCTGACCGTCCCGCCTCGGGCGGACCATCGGATGCCGCCGGGCTCAGCGCACCCTCTGCACCCGCGACTCCGTCCACACCGGTTCGGGTGACTCGTACACCTCACCCGACGCCCCGAACACCAGGTGGCGGTCGAAGCCGCGCGCGAACCAGCGGTCGTGTGTGACGGCGATCACCGTTCCCTCGAACTCGCCGAGCGCCTCCTCGAGGGCCTCCGCCGACACGAGGTCGAGGTTGTCGGTGGGCTCGTCGAGCAGCAGCAGGGTCGCGCCGGCGAGTTCGAGCAGCAGGATCTGCAGGCGCGCCTGCTGACCCCCCGAGAGCGACTCGAAGCGCTGCTCGGCGGCGAGGGCCAGCCCGTATCGCCCGAGGGCGCGGCTCGCCTCCTCGCGCGCCATACCGGCCCGGCCGTCGTCGCCGCGGTGAAGGATGTCGAGCAGGGTGCGACCAGTGAGTTCCGGATGCTGATGGGTCTGCGCGAACCAGCCGGGCCGGATGCGCGCGCCGAGCCGGGCGTTGCCGGTGTGGGCGACGGGATCCAGGCGCGCCCCTCCGTCGACCGCAGCCCCGAACGGTCCGAGGGTGGCCGGATCGGGATCGCTGCCGCCGGCCGCGAGCAGACGGAGGAAGTGCGATTTGCCCGATCCGTTCGATCCGAGCACCGAGACGCGGTCGCCGAACCAGATCTCGAGATCGAACGGCGCCATCAGGCCCGTGAGCTCGAGCTGCTCGCACATGACGGCCCGACGCCCGGTGCGGCCGCCGCCCAGCCGCATGCTCACCTTCTGGTCGCGCGGACGCTCCTCGGGAGGGCCGGCCGCCTCGAACTTGGCCAGCCGGGTCTGGGCGGCCCGATAGCGCGAGGCCATGTCGTCGTTGTACTTGGCCTGCTGACCGAGTCGCACCACGAGGGCCTTGAGTTTCAGGTGATCCTCGTCCCAGCGCCGGCGGAGCTCGTCGAGCCGTTCCAACCGTTCGGTGCGGGCCTCGTGGTAGTTCGCGAAACTGCCGCCGTGTGTCCAGGTCGAGTTGCCGACGGCACCGACCTCGAGGGTCACGATGCGGGTGGCGGCGCGAGCGAGCAGCTCCCGGTCGTGCGAGACCAGCAGCACCGTCTTCGCGCTCGCACGCAGGGCCTCTTCGAGCCAGCGCTTGGCGGGAACGTCGAGGTAGTTGTCGGGCTCATCGAGCAGCAGTACGCCCTCCGGCCCCCGGAACAGCGCTTCGAGCACGAGCCGTTTCTGCTCGCCGCCGGAGAGCGATCCCACGTCGCGGTTGCGGGCGCGCTCGTAAGGCAGGCCGAGGGCGGCCTGGCAACAGGTGTCCCACACCACCTCGTGCTCGTAGCCGCCGGTGTCCGCGTAGTCGGCGATCGCGGCGGCGTAGGCCATCTGCGTTCGCTCGACGTCGTTCTCGATCACTGCGTCCTCGGCCCGTTCGAGAGCGAGAGCGGCGTCGCGGATGCGCGCGGGTGCGACAGAGACGAGCAGGTCGTGCACGGTGCCGGGCGCATCCGTCCCGCCCACGCCGCCGGTTCCGTGACCGACGAACTGGTCCATCACGCCCAGTCCGCCGTCGATCGACACCACGCCGGAGTCGGCCGCGAGCTCGCCCCGGATGATGCGCAGCAGCGTCGACTTGCCGGCGCCGTTCGCGCCGATGAGCGCAGCCGTGCTGCCCTCGCCCACCCGGAACGACACCCCGTCGAGCAGGGGGCGGCCGTCGGCAAGGGTGTACCGGATGTCGGAGACGTTGATGTGGGCCATGGCTCTTCCGATCGGCGGCCGAGGCGCATGATCCGCGTCGGCGCTCACCGATGGCGAGCCGACCAGCCTAAGCGGGGGCGCGACCGGGCGCAAGCGCGCGGTCGGTCGCTCAGCCTCGGTCGACGAGCTCCTGGTAGTCGGGGTGGCCGTCGATCCACTGCGAGACGAAGGTGCATTGCGGCACCACCGCGAGGTCGCCCGTGCGCACGTCGTCGAGCGCGTACTGCACGAGCTGGCCGGCGACCCCGTTGTTCCGTCGACGCGGATCGACCTCGGTGCGGGTGAAGACGATCGACCGGCCGACGATGCGGTAGTCGGTGAACCCCACCAACTCGTCGTCGAGAGTGATGGTGTAGCGGTTCTGCGTCTGTTCGTTGCGGATCTCGGTGCTCATGGTGCCCCGAGAATACGCCCGCCACCTTCGGACTGCCACAATTGCAAGGTGCCCGTCGCCGAATCCCCCCTCGCCTCCTTCGACGACGGCGCGCGGGGCGAAGGGCTGGTCTACCAAGCCGACAACCTCGCCGTTCTGCCCGCCTTCGCCGACGCATCCTTCACCGTCATCTATCTCGACCCGCCGTTCAACACCGGCCGGCAGCAGACCCGCCGGTCGACCACGGCGACCCGGGTCGTGCCCGAACCCGAGCCCGTCGACGCGGATGCGCGGGCCGACCCGGATGCGGCGCGCCCGCCCGGCCGCATCACCGGTTTCAAGGGGCAGGCCTACGACCGCATCAAGGGCGATCTGCTGAGCTACGACGACCGCTTCGACGACTACTGGGAGTTCCTCGAACCCCGCATCGTAGAGGCCTGGCGCCTGCTCGCCGACGACGGAACCCTCTACCTGCACCTCGACTACCGTGAGGCGCACTACGCGAAGGTGCTGCTCGACGCGCTGTTCGGGCGCGAGAGCTTCTTGAACGAGATCATCTGGGCCTACGACTACGGCGCCAAGTCGAAGAACCGCTGGCCCACGAAGCACGACACGATCCTCGTCTACGTGAAGAACCCGGCCGCCTACTACTTCGACTCGACGACGGTCGACCGGGAACCCTACATGGCGCCCGGGCTGGTGACGCCCGAGAAGGCGGCGACGGGCAAGCTGCCGACGGATGTCTGGTGGCACACGATCGTCTCACCCACCGGCCGCGAGAAGACGGGCTATCCCACGCAGAAGCCGGAGGGCATCCTGCGGCGCATCGTGCAGGCGTCCAGCCGCGAGGGCGACTGGGTGCTCGACTTCTTCGCCGGCAGCGGCACCACGGGGGCGGTTGCGGCGGCGCTCGGCCGCAACTACGTGCTGGTCGACCAGAGCCCCGATGCGATGGAGGTCATCCGGCGGCGTCTGCCGGGCGCGCGATACCTCTAGGAGATTTCGTCCGCGACGTCGGTGACAGCATTTCACCCACGTGGTCATTGCTGGCGCGGTCCTGCGGTCATTAGAATGCCGTATCCGCGTGCTAGGTGGCTGTGATGGATGCGCAGAGCGCAGAGTACTCCGACCGACTCTTCGGCCGTGATCGCGAACGTTCTCTGCTCACGACATTCGTGACGAGAGCACTCGATGAGGGGGGCGCTCACCTTCTTCTCGGAGAAGCCGGCGTGGGCAAGTCTCGTCTCCTCAGACTGTGCGCCGAGCGTGCCACTGAGCTGCAGGCCCGTGTGCTCCGGGCGTGGGGAGTGCAGTACGAGGCTGATCTGGGTTTCAGCACCCTGCACCAACTGCTCCACCCGGTGCTCGCCTTGAACGACCGCTTGCCTGCGTCGTCGTCCGCCGCCCTTCGATCCGCGCTCGGAATGGGCAGCGACGGTGATGAGAAGACCGCGCCTCTGGCGGTCTATCACGCGGCGCTCGCCTTGCTGGAACGCGCGGCGCGCGACGAGCCGGTGCTGCTCGTCGTGGATGATCTGCATTGGGTGGATGCCTCGAGCGCGGCCGCCCTGGCGTTCATCGCGCGTCGCCTCGAGGGCAAGCGGATCGCCCTGGTGGGCTCGGTGCGGCTCGGGGAGCCGTCGTCGTTCGATGGCTCCGACCTGGAATCGCTTCTGGTCAGTCCGCTGACGCCGCCCGATGCCGATGAGCTGGTGCGCGCGCGGAACCCAGGATTGTCGGCGCAATCCCGGAAACGACTGGTCCGTCTGTCTGCGGGGTATCCGCTGGCCCTGGTCGAGTGGGCGGGCGACGAGCGCGTTCTGCCGATCGGCACGGAGGAGGACACCTTGCCCCTTCCGCGACGAATCGAAGCCTCCTTCGCCGCGCGGATCGGGGCTCTGTCATCGACAGCGCGCACCGCGTTGCTGACCCTTGCGCTCGACGGACGCACCGAACTTCGCGCCCTCACGGACACAGGGCTCACCCTCGACGATCTGGCGCCCGGCGAAGACGCCGGCGCCATCGTGATCGATGAGAGGGCAGGCGTGGTCGACTTCCGCCATCCGCTGTTCCGGTCCGCTCTTGTGGATTCGACATCCAGCGCCGAGCGTCGGGCGATCCACAAGCGAATCGCCGACCGGTCTGCGGGGGATTCGGATCGACGCGTGTGGCACCTGGCCAGCGCAGCCAGCCAGCCCGACGAGAGCATCGCACGCCTGCTGCACGACCTCGCGCATCGCTCGTTCGCGCGAGGAGACGTGCACGGTGCTGCCATGGCGATCACGCGGTCCGCAGCCCTCACTCCGCGGGATGAGGATCGAGCACCGCGGCTCGCTGAGGCGGCATTCTTGCGGTCGGAGATCGCCGGGGAATTCCGTGGGGTCGAACGACTCCTCGCGGATGCCCCCGACGGCTTCGGCCGAGGACCGGGTTCGCTCTACGCCGTGGTCGCCCGCGCGCAGGTCGCCGTCAACGGCGAAGGGAGTTATCGCGTCGAGATCAAACTCATCGAAGACGCGGTGCGGGGCGGCACGCACGGGTGGCGTGCGGACGACGAGGAACTCATGGCGGCATTCCGAACCTGGTTGCTGTTGTGTTCCTATGCAGGCGACACCGATCTGTGGGAATCGTACTTCGATGCCCTCGACCGATTGACCCCGGAGGTGCCGGCGCTGCGGCTCACCGAGAGCCTGGCGGTCGGCGACGCGATCCGGCGCGGTGGGGAGGCGCACGAAGCCATCGTCGCCCTGTCCGAAACGCCGATCGCCGATTCCGACCCGGCCCTGGCCATGTCGATGATCTTCACCTCCCTCTATCTCGATCTCATCGAGCTGTGGCGAGGACCGGCCTGGCGTCTCGTCGAGACCGGGCGCACCGGCGGACCGCCGCGCCCCTACGTGCGCGCGCTCGCTCACCTCGCCATCAACGATTTCCTTCACGGCAGGTGGGGCCAGGCCCAAGAGCTGGCGGACGAGGGCGCACGCGTCTGCGAGCAAGAGGGCTTCGCGAACGGCGACTGGTACTTCTCCTACCTGCAGTCGCTCCTTGCCGCCGGGCGGGGAGACACCGAGACTGCCCGGGCTCACGCCGACGACGTCGACGCATCCTGTGAACCGCGTCATAGCTGGGGGGCGCAGAGATTCTCCTACCAGCCCCGCACCCTGGCCGCGGTCGCCGATGGCGAATGGGACACGGCCTACCGACTCGCCTGCCGGTTGAGCGCGCCCGGGGAGTTTCCGCGTTTCGTCCCCCCGGCGATGTGGGTCGCATTCGATCTGGTGGAGGCAGCTGTGCACACCGGCCGGATCGACGAGGCCCGACGCCACGCCACCGCGATGGTCGACGCCGGCCTGGCCCGGGTCTCGGACCGGATGGCCCTGCTCACCGCGGGAGCGGTAGCGCTCACCGACGACCAGCCGGCCTGGCGCGACTCGTTCGAGCGGGCGCTCGAGACGCCGGATGCGCAGGCCTGGCCATTCGACGTCGCCCGGATCCAACTGGCCTACGGTGAGCGGCTCCGGCGGGCCGTCGACACCAGTCGTGCGCGCGAGGTGCTGCACGATTCCCTGGAGAGGTTCGAGCGGCTCGGCGCCGTGCCCTGGGTACGGCGGGCGGCCACCGAGCTGCGCGCGGCCGGGGATGCGCGGTTCCGCACGGCGGGGGCCTACCTGGAGATGCCCGATCTGACAGCGCAGGAGTTGGTCATCGCTGAGATGGCGGCCAGCGGGATGACGAACAAGGAGATCGGAAGCCGCCTGTTTCTCTCACCGCGCACCGTGAGCGGGCATCTCTACAACGCGTTCCCCAAGTTGGGAATCACGAGCCGCGCCGGTCTGCGCGACGCTCTGGCCTCCCGGATCGGATGACGGGTCCGACGGCTCAGACCGGGGCCACGCCCGAAGGAGATCGAAAACCGAGTCAGATGTCCGAGGCGTGCCGGATGCCCCTCGTGCTGTGCTGATTCCGGCCCCTGAAGGTGACGGGTGACCTCGTCGGAGGGAGAAGCGTGGCCACCAGGATCGAGAGTGCACGATGATGCGCGGCCCGTCGGCCGGATCAGCGACTCCGACCCGGGAAACGGGGAGAGTCGAGGCATTCACCGATGGCGTCTTCGCGATCGCCATCACGTTGCTGGTGCTCGACCTGCCGATCCCCACCAGCGGGAACTTCGCGGGTTCCCTGGCGGAACATTGGCCATCGTTCCTGGCATACGCTGCGGCGTTCTTCACACTCGCCGCGATCTGGGTGCACCATCATGCTCTGTTCGCGCAGATTCGGCGCGTGGAGCCGCCGGTGCTGCTCCTCAACCTGCTTCTGCTGCTCGGGATCTCTCTTCTGCCTTGGCCGACCTCGTTGATAGCCATGGCCATCCAGGATGGCAATCATCTCGACGGAGTGATCGCCTGCGGCCTTTTCGCGGCGGCCTCGCTCATCGTGATGTGCGGCTGGTTGGGTCTCAGCATCGTGCTCGCTCATCGCCCACACCTCTTGGTGGAGGACTCGGGTGTCGAATGGATGCGCTCGAATGCCCGTGAGGTGCTGGTCGCGGGCATTCCTGTGGTGCTTGCCGCGGCAGCGGCATTCCTCAACCCTGCGTTGGCACTCGCCTTGTTCATCGCCGTGCCGATCTATTTCTTCTACTCGACCTCGCGCGTGCGATCGAGACCGGATCCGGAACCAGCCGACACCACCCCTGGGGAGAGACGATGATGACGCGAATTCCACCGCCACCGATCGGTGCGGGCAGGCGCCCACGAGCGGACCACATCGTTCTCGTCCACGGTGCGTATGCCGACGGTTCATGCTGGTCCGACGTCATCCCGCTGTTGCAGCGAGCCGGCCTGGACGTGACGGCCGTGCAGAACCCATTGACGTCCCTCGCCGACGACGCCGCAGCCACGCGCCGCGCTCTTGCCCTGAAGGATGGGCTCGCCGTGCTGGTGGGTCATTCCTGGGCCGGCACGGTCATCTCCGAAGTCGGCGGGGACGATCGGGTCTCGGCGCTGGTCTACATCGCGGCACGCGCGCCTGACGCGGGAGAGGACTATCCAGCGCTCGCGTCGCAATTCCCGATGCCGCCCGCATCCGCCGGGCTCGTGCACGCCGATGGGTTCGCGCGGCTCTCGGAGCGCGCCTTTCTCGAGGACTTCGCGAACGGCGTCGAGGCCTCCCGGGCCCGTGTGCTCCATGCCGTGCAAGGGGCCATCGCCGACACGCTCTTCTCCTCATCCACGACGACGGCCGCGTGGCGCATCCGCTCCTCGTTCTACGCGGTCTCGAAGCAGGATCGCACCACCGCCCCCGACCTCGAGCGCTTCCTCGCGGCAAGGATGGGGGCGTCCACGGTGGAGATCGACAGCGGGCATCTCTCGATGATCACGCACCCGGAAGACGTCGCCCGCCTCATCCTTACCGCTGCCGGGCGCTGAGCCCGGCTGGTCGAGGGCAGGAGGCGCACTACCAGGGCGCGGGGCCTTCAGCTGACAGGAAGGCGCCGGTCACACCGTCGGGAGGGGTCTGCGCGGTTCTCACGATGACGGCAGCGCCCTCTTCGACGGTCTGGGTGCCCGTGTGGCCGTTGAGATCCGTGCTCGTGAAACCCGGGTCGACGGCATTGACCCGGAATCGGGGGAACGCCTTCGCGAGCTGGATGGTGATCGCGTTCACCGCAGCTTTCGAGGTCGGATAGGCCACGCCCGGGTAGAAGCGGGTCGGACTCGCCGGATCGCTGAGAGCACTGAGAGAGCCGAGCCCGCTGGAGACGTTCACCACCACGGGATGCTCGGACTTCTGGAGAAGGGGGAGGAATGCGTGGAACACGCGAACGAGACCGAAGACGTTCGTGTCGAAGACCTCCTGGAGGGTGGCCGCAGTGGTGTCGGCCGGCGAGACGATGCCGTTGTCGGGCAACCGCCCTTCGACCCCGGCGTTGTTGATCAGCACGTCGAGGCCACCCTCCGCATCGAGCTGAGCTGCCGCGGCGGAGACGGATGCGTCATCGGTGACGTCGAGCAGCACGAAGCGCGCGCGGAGCTCGTCTGCGGCGGCCCTTCCGCGGGCTTCGTCGCGCGCGCCCAGATAGACGGTGTGCCCGGCGGCGACGAGTTGCCGCGCGCTCTCGCGGCCGAGGCCCTTGTTCGCTCCGGTGATCAGGGTGACAGTCATCAGATCTCCTCCTCAGGGAAATGCGCGCTCGCGCCCACCGTGTGGTTCGTGTCAGCAGCACTGTGCAAGAGGAGAGTGCGGCTGGCAACCCGCCAAATGACCCGTCGGGCCAGGGCTCCGCTGTCGTTCAACAAGCAATCTGACTCGCATTTCCGCAGCGGTGGGCCATCCGATCAGGACTCGGCGGGTACGTCCTCCTGATCGCCGACCGATGGGAGCATCTTGAGGCACAGGTCACGCAACTGGGCGAGCTGGGTGGAGTCGAGGCGGCTGGTCAGTTGCGCGGTGACCCGGCGGGCGTGTTGACGGCCGATCTTGCGCTGCACCTCCCGGCCTTTGGCGGTGAGGGTGAGCACGCTGGCCCGCCGATCGGTGCCGTCCGCCGAGCGGGCGACCAGTCCCGCGGCCTCGAGCCGGTTCACCAGTCGGGACACACCGGCCTGGCTGAGGAGCACGTCGCTCTGCAAGTCCTTCAGCCGTCTGCCCTCGGGGGTCTTCGAGAGCTCGTACAGCACTCCGTATTCGTTGGGCTGGAGTTCGTCCCAGACGGCCGCGGTGTGCAGTTCCTGCTCGATCGTCGACTGCGCTCGGAACAGCGCTTCCCAGGCCTCGTTCGCGAGTCTCGTGTCATTCGGCATCCCTCATTTTCGCATCGAAGAAGGGGCCGCTCGGCATTGTGAGCGGCCCCTTCTTCGATGCTGTCGGCGCGGGTCAGCGGGCGTAGCCGCCGTCGGCCATGAGGGTCTGACCGGTGACGAACGAGGCGTCGTCGCTGGAGAGGAACGCGACCGTGCCGACGAGGTCTTCCGGCAGGCCGTTGCGCTTGATCGCCTGCGCCTGCGCGAAGGCGACGAGTGCCTCGGGCGGGTGGACTTCGCGCACACCGGGTGTGACCGTCAGTGTGGGTCCCACGGCGTTGACCGTGATGCCGAACGGCGCGAGGTCGTTCGCAAGCCCTCGGCTGAACCCGATGTTGCCCATCTTGCTGGCCATGTAGTGCGAGATGCCGGAGGCGTTGCTGAGGATGGAGTTGGACGTGAGATTGATGATCCTGCCCCAACGTCCCGCTTTCATTGCGGGAAGAACCGCCTTGACCATCAAGAACTGCGAGTCCAGGTTGACGGCCAGCACCCGCCGCCAGGTCTCGTAGTCCAGGTCGTCGATGTCGACGAAGGGGAAGATGCCGGCGTTGTTGACGAGGATGTCGGCGTGACCGAACTCTCGGGCGATCCGATCGCCCACGGCCGCGGTCTGAACCGGGTCGGAGACGTCTGCGACGAGCCCGAGGCCGGTGTGGCCCGCCTCGCCGAGAAGAGACATCGTCTCGTCGGGATGGTGGAGGTCGACCGCGACGACGGTGGCGCCGCGTGCGGCGAGGCCGAGCGCCAGGGCTTGACCGATGCCTCGGCCGGCGCCGGTGATCACGGCGACCCGGCCAGTGTGTGTCTGTGGAACGGACATGTGAAAACTCCTTAGTCGATTGTTCTGTTGCTTGATCTCAGGCCCGGCCGGCCTTCAGCGCCTTGGCGACGTTCACCACACGGCGGCCCTGGTAGGCAGCGGCTTCCCGCGACGTGTCGTCGACGGGGTTCTCGCCCAGGGCGCGCACGTGTGAGGTGCCGTACGGATTGCCGTCGTTGAACTTCAGCGGGTCGGTGTAGCCGGGGGCGACGAGGATGCCGCCGAAGTGGTGCACCGTGTTGTAGAGCGCCAGCAGGGTGGACTCCTGCCCGCCGTGCTTGGTGTCGCTCGAGGTGAAGCCGCTGTAGACCTTGTCCGCGAGCAGTCCGCGGGCCCAGAGGCCGCCGAGCGTGTCGATGAACTGCTTGAGCTGGCTGGCGACGTTCCCGAACCGGGTCGGGGTACCGAAGATGATGGCGTCAGCCCACTCGAGGTCGGCGGCGGTGGCGATCGGAACCTGACCGGTGGCGGCCGCGTGCGCGGCCCAGACCGGGTTCGAATCGATGACGGCCTGCGGTGCGAGCTCCTGCACCCGGAGGAGACGGACGGTGGCCCCGGCGTCGGCTGCGCCGGCAGCCACCGACTCCGCGAGCTCATGGACGGTTCCGGTGGACGAGTAGTAGACGATCGCGACGTTGATCGAGTCGGACATTGTTCTCCTTTGCTTGGTGGATCTTTCGGGAATAAGAATGCTTGCGCATGCATTTAAATTCCCATACCCAATGAAAGGAGCTGCCATGCAGTTCGGAATCTTCTCGGTCAGCGATGTGACCCGCGACCCGGTGCGGGACTACACGCCGACCGAAGCGGAGCGGATCGATGCCCTGGTGCAGATCGCGCAACGCGCCGACGAGGTCGGCCTTGATGTGTTCGCAGTGGGGGAGCACCACAATCCCCCATTCGTCTCGTCGTCACCCCCGATCCTTCTGTCCCACATCGCCGCCGTGACGAAGCAGATCCTGCTGTCCACGTCGGTGACGCTCATCACGACGAACGATCCCGTCAAGGTCGCCGAGGAGTACGCGCTGCTACAGCACCTGGCGAAGGGCCGAACCGATCTCATGGTCGGCCGAGGGAATACTGTGCCGGTCTACCCCTGGTTCGGCAAGGACATCCGCAAGGGGCTGCACCTCGCGCTCGAGAACTACAACCTCCTGCATCAGCTGTGGCGGCAGGACGTCGTGGACTGGGAGGGCGAGTTCCGCACGGCCCTGCAGGGGTTCACCTCCACGCCGCGGCCGCTGGACGACGTGCCGCCGTTTGTCTGGCACGGGGCGATCCGGAGTCCGGAGATTGCCGAACAGGCGGCGTACTACGGCAACGGATACTTCGCCAACAACGTGCTGGCGCCGAACTTCCACTTCGTTCCCCTGGTGAATCTGTACCGCGAGCGATTCGAGCACTACGGGCACGGCACCAAGGAGCAGGCCATCGTCGGCCTCGGTGGTCAGGCGTTTCTCGCTCGTCGTTCGCAGGATGCCCTGGACACCTACCGTCCTTACTTCGAGAACGCGCAGATCTACGGCATGAACTCCTCGCTGGAGGAGTACAAGGAGCTCACACCGATGTCGGTCGGCAGCCCCCAGGAAGCGATCGACAAGACCATGACCTTCCGGGAGGCCTTCGGTGACTACCAGCGACAACTGTGGAACGTCGACCTCGGTGGACTGCCCGTCGAAATGGCGCTCGAGCAGGTCGAGTTGCTCGGCACCGAGGTCGTTCCGGTGCTCCGCAAGGAGATGGCCGCCAGGCGTTCACCGGCCGCCGCCGAGGCGCCGACCCACGCGAGTCTGATGCGGGAGAAGTACGGCGACGCCGCACCCCGCCGTCCACGCCCCAGCGCGAACCGGGGAGACAACGTGACGGGCACGTCTCCCTACCGCGACGGCGATCCTGCGTACCGCCCCAACTATCCGCAGGTGGGCTGACCGATGGATGCTCTCGGTCAATCGGGCACGGTGCTCCGAATCGCGGTCGTGACGGCCGGGGTGAGCGATCCCTCCTCGACGCGGATGCTCGCCGCTCGAATCGCCGAACAGTCGCTGGGCGCAGTGGAAGCAGCGGGTGCCGCGGGCGAGATCCAGTTCGTCGAGCTTGCGCCGTTGGCGGTGGACATCGCCCGATCCGTGACGTCGCGACTGACCAGTGCAGCCCTGGAAGAGGCGATCGCAACCGTCGCGGCCGCGGATGCGGTCATCGTGGCCACGCCGGTGTACAAAGCCGGGATCAGTGGGCTGCTCAAATCGTTCGTGGATGTGCTGGACGAAGATCTGCTGATCGCCACACCCGTGATCCTCAGCGCGACAGCCGAGTCGAGCCGGCACGCGATGGTGCTCGATGGTCAGCTCCGTCCGCTGCTCGCGTTCATGCGTGCGTTGCCGACGCCCACGTCCGTCTTCGCTGCGCCGGAGGACTGGGGCTCGCCCGAACTGAGCGCCCGCGTCAGGAGGGCGGCGACGGAACTCGCCCAGATGCTGATCAGCCGAGTCGGCGAACGGATCACCGATGCCACGTGGGCTCAGCACCGCCACGGGTTCGCCGGCCGCGCCGTGCGCGCAGAGCGCTCGACCGACCTGGACTTCGACACGGATCTCATGCGATTGGCGACCGGAGGGGGCGCGTCTCATCCTGCTGGAGGCCAGCTGCACTAGACCCACGAGAAGTACTCGCCTGTCCTCTCAACCGGTGCCATGACCGAGATCAGACCCTGAGACGGCACCGTCACGTCCGTTCCCATTCCGGCGCAGGGCGTTGCGGCGTAATCGAGTCATTCGTCGGAGGCACGCATGGCGCCGCCGTGCTGTGCTGTTTCTGTCGCGATCCGCGTGACGGGGAGACGTCGTCGGAGGGAGAATCATGACTGCGCGCCATGTGAGGTCGGTGTTCCAGACCCCGGGGTTCGAGAACGAGCACGGAAGCGTCACGGAGATCACCCGGCACAGCTTTCCGCTGCTTCAGAACCTGTCGATCAAACGCGTGCTGCTCGCGCCCTCGGCGATCAGAGAGCCGCAATGGAACGCCAACGCCAACCTTCTCGGATACTGCGTGCGGGGCACCGTGCTCGTCTCCACGCTCGGCAACGCCGACAGCTTCTCGGCATCCGTCCTCACCGAGGGCCACATGTACCTGGTCGAATCGGGCGCGATCTACCACATCGAGAACATCGGCGACGAGGAGGCCGAACTGATCCTCGCGATCCGTTCCGAAGCGCCCCAGGTGTTTTCTTTGCAGGACAGCTTCATGGCGATGACGCCCGCCGTGCTGGGAAACACCTACGACCTGCCGGCCTCACGATTCGAACGATTTCTGCGCACGCCCGCGGCGCAGATCGTGCGTCGCGAGACGAGCCCGACGATTCCCGACACGGCGTCGCTGCCGAACAGCCGCCACTTCGATATCGAGGGCCAGAAACCGCCCCTCGACTACCCGTTCGGCAGTGCACGTCTCGCCCGCCGGCAGTTCTGGGCCGCTCTCGAGGACATCTCCATGTACAGCCTCCGGGTGAAGCACACGGGAATGCGCGAGCCGCACTGGCATCCCGTGACCGGGGAGATGGGTTACGTGCGCAGCGGCCACGCGCGGATGACGATCCTCGATCCCGATGGGCGACTCGACACCTACGAACTGGCGCCGGGAGACGTCTACTTCGTGCCGCGCGCGTACCCGCATCACATCGAAGTGCTCGGCGATGACGACATCCATTTCCTGATCTTCTTCGACCAGGCCACGCCGGGCGACGTGGGGTACCGTGCGACGGCCTCCGCTTTCTCGCGCGAGGTTCTCGCAGCCGCCTTCCGGATGCCGCTCGCCGACCTGCCCGAGTTCCCCTTCACGCCCGTTGATCCCCTTCTGGTCGGCCGGGTGAATCCGCGCGACCCTGTCGTCGACGCCGATGTGCCCTGACCCGGGTCAGCCGATCGCAGGCAGTCCCAGCTGCAGACTCATCGGAGGTTGAGCGCACCACATGGAGATCGCCGAGGGTCTGCTACCCGTGTTCTTCGCGCTGGCGGTCGGCTATGCCGCCGGCAAGTCGCGGCTGATCTCGAACACCCACGTCGACGGCTTCAACACGCTGGTGATGTCGATCGCCCTGCCGATCGCGCTGTTCACCATACTCGCCGGTTCGAAGCGCGCTGATGTGATCGAGCACGGTGCGGTCGCCGGTGTCGTGCTGCTGGTGATGGTCGTCACCTACGTCGGGGTCTTCGTGCTGCAACGGCGGATCTTCAAGCAGGCCACGTCGGCAGCGGCGATCCAGGCGCTCACCGTGGCGTTCCCGAACACCGCGGCCGTCGGGCTGCCCCTGGCCGACTCGGTGCTCGGCAGCACCGGTCAGCTCGCGGTGGCGGTGTCGCTCGCGGTCGGCACGATCACCGTCTCGCCCGCCACGATCGCGATCATCGGTCGCGCGAGTGGCGGTGCCCACCGGCCGAGCATCCTCCGGGCGATCCTTCGGGCGCTCCGGTCGCCCGTGGTGATCGCGCCGATCGCGGGTATCGCGTGGAGTCTGTTCGGGTTGCCGTTTCCCGGGCTCGCCTCCAGCACGCTGTCGGAGATCGGGATGCTCACGGCTGGGCTGGCGCTGTTCCTCACCGGGCTCGTGCTGTCGTCGCAGAAGCTGAAGCTCACCCCGAACGTCGCCGTGTCGACGATCATCGGCGGCGTCATCCGGCCCCTGCTCGCCATCGCCGTCGTGAAGCTCGTCGGCATGCCGAGCACGATGGCCGCCGAGACGGTCTTGCTGCTCGCGGTCCCGTCCGGGTTCTTCGGAGTGCTGCTGGCGCTGAGGAGCCGCATCGACCCAGGGCTGGCCGGCGCGACCCTGTTCTATTCGACCCTGCTCTCGATCGTCACGCTCTCGATCGTGATCCTGCTGCTGCCCGCGTTGTGAGGAAACCGCCATGACGACACCGCCCCCACGGGATCATCGACCACAGTCGACGATCATCGCCCTGGTGCTGTCGTTCGCGGCGGGCGCGACCGATGCGTTCGCGTTCCTGCTGCTCGGCGGGGTGTTCACGGCGAACATGACCGGGAACCTGGTGCTGGCCGGGCTGACCGAGCGGCCGAACTACCCCTCGATGATCGTGGGGGTGATCGTCGCGATCATCGCGTTCGTGATCGGTCTCTCCATCGCCCTCGCGATCGCGCGGCCCTCGCCCGGGCCGAGGCGGCTGACGGCCGTCCTGGCGCTCGGCCTCGCCGCCCAGGTCGCCGTTCTCATCGGATGGGTTCTCGCCCCCGACCGCTCGAGCATGGTCGACCAGGCCCCGCTCATCGCGCTCTCCGGGTTCGCGATGGCGATGCAGACGGGCGTCTCGAAACGCATCGAGTCCCGGTCGGGCGTGAGCACCACCTACGTCACCGGCACGATCACCAATCTCGTCAGCGACTTCGTCGACAAGAACGAGCAGGCCGGGGTCACCCGGATCGGGGTGATCGTCGCGCTCGTCGCCGGGGCGCTGTGCGGTTCGCTGTTGATCGGCATCGACACGACCTTGGGCGCCGTGCTGCCGATCGTGCCGGCCACAGTCGGACTGCTGCTGCTGGTGAGCGCTTGGCGGTCCGATGAGAAAAGCCACCTGAATGAGAGGAGCAGCAATGCCATCGGATGACAACTCGAGAGAGGCGGCATCAGCCGGGTCTGCGGCATCCGCCGCCCGTGTCGTGCTGGTGCACGGCGCCTATGCGGACGGGTCGTCGTGGGCTGACGTCATCCCCCCGCTGCACGACGAGGGCATCGCGGTGACCGCGGTGCAGAACGCCCGCGCGCTCACTTCGTGAGAGCGAGCGCGGTGAGGCCTGACAGTCCGTTCGCTCCGGCGAGTGCTCGCTCGACGACGGCGTCGCGGGCGTCGCCGAGTGTCTCGGTGGCCGTGGCGAACAGGCCCATGTCGATGAGCTCGAGGGGCACGAGATGGTCGACGTTCTCGAGCGTGATCGACGGGCCGATGGCCTGCAACGCGAAACTGGTGGCCGAGCCGGTGCGGAGAACATCGAGCATCCCGGCAGTCGGGAGGTCGAGTGCGCCGGCGAGCGCCATGATGTCGATGACGTTCTTGTGGTTCATCATCATGAGTGCGTTGTTGAAGAGCTTCCCGTACTGTCCGGAGCCGACCGGGCCGGCGTGGATCACACTCTTGGAGAAGGTGTCGAAGACCGGGGTGGCGCGGGCGACCGCGGCGTCGTCGCCGCCCACGATCGTCGTGAGCTGCCGAGCCAGCGCGACCGCGTTGCCGCCGCTGACCGGGGCGTCGAGCACGTCGACCTGATGTGGCGCGGCGAGCCGGGCGAGGTGCCGGGCTTCGGCGGGGAGTCCTGTGCTGTGGTTGACCAGGATGCTGCCGGGCTTCATCGCGGCCAGCAGGCCGCCGTCGCCGGCGAGCGCGAGCACGTCCGAGTCCTCAGGGACGCACAGCGAGACGATGTCGCTGGCGGCTGCCATCTCCTCCACGGTCGTGTGCCGGACGAACTCGCGCTCGCCCAACGCGGCGTAGGAGGACTCGTGTCTGGCCCAGACGTGGAGGGGGAAACCTCCGTCGACGATCGCTTGGGCGATCGGAGCACCTTGGTCGCCGAGTCCTACGAATCCGATCGCGGGACGGGTCGTTGCGTCGGTCATCTCACTCTTCCTTTCATTCGTGTGCGGGCAGGCCGAAGAGGTGGTCACCAGGCCAAGGTGCCGGCGGCCTCGTGGAAGGTGCCAGATGCCGGCATTGTTGACGAGGACGTCGGTCGCGGCCGCCGCCGCACGCATCCGCGACAAGGAGCGGCCCCTCCCTTGTTGGCCCCGGTGATGAGCGTGACGGTCATGATCACTCCCTCGTTCGTCGGTCGTTCACCTTCGAACAAGGATCATCGTCTGCCGCGGCGGGGGGATCAGTCGAATGACTCGGCTGCTACCCGATCGGCGAAGCGGTGCCCGGCTAGGCCGAACCGCGCACGATCAGGCGGGTGGGGATGAGGGTGCTGCGCGGCACCTCGCCACCGGCGATCAGGCGCACCAGGAGGTCGGCCATGGTCGCGCCGAGGTCGGCCGAGGGCTGGTGGATCGTCGTCAGCGGCGGTGTGAGCGTCGAGGCGAAGGTGTCGTCGTCGTAGCCGACGACCGCGACGTCGCCGGGCACCGAGAGCCCACGGGCGTGCAGCACCTGGATGGCGCCCGCGGCCATCTGGTCGTTCGCCACGAAGACCCCGTCGATCGGTACGCCGCGCGCCAGCAACCGCTCCATTGCATCCGCTCCGGATGATTGGGAGAAGTCGCCGATCTCGACCAGATCGGGATCTCCGCCGACCCCCTTGATCGACTCCCGCCAGCCGGCCAGGCGGTCGATTCCGGCCGGCATGTCCTGCCGACCTGCGATCGTCGCGATGTGCCGGCGTCCGAGCCCGATCAGGTGCTCGGTGGCGGTGCGCGCGCTGTGCACGTTGTCGACGTCGACGAAGTAGCTGTCGAAGGTGTCGGGATTGATCGGCCGCCCACCGAACACGATGGGCAACTGGGAGCCGAGGCCCACGTAGGAGTGGTCCTCGGCGTGATGGGAGACCACGAGCGCCCCGTCGACGTTGCCGCCCAGCAGGTAGCGCCGGGTCTTCTGCGGCCGGGCCTCGGATGCGATGAGCAGGTTGAGCGTGTAGTCCGTGTCGGAGAGGGTGCGGGCCACCCCCCGCACGACCGGGGCGAAGAACGGATCGGCGAACACCGTCGACGTCGACTCCGGCACGATCAGCGCGATGACGTCGGTGCGCCGGCTCGCCAGCGAGCGCGCCACCCGGTTCGGCACGTAGTTCAGCCGGGCTATCGCGTCGTTCACGACGGCGGTGACCTCGGCGGTCACCTTCGGTGAGCCGTTCACGACGCGCGAGACGGTGGCGCGGGAGACCCCGGCTTCCGCGGCCACCATCTCGAGGGTCGGCGCGCGCGAGCCACTGGCGTCGATCGTCATCTCAGACCTCCAGTGGCTCGAGCGGTGTGGTGCGCCTCAGGATACCGGGGAAGCCACGGCCCCCGCGGCTTCCTTGATGACCCCGGAGTACGCGATGGCGGAGTCCTTCGGCGTGCGCTCCAGGGTGTCGTAGTCGACCCGCACGATGCCGAAGCGCTTGCCGTAGCCCCACGCCCACTCGAAGTTGTCGAGCAGCGACCACACGAAGTAGCCGCGCACATCCGCTCCGTCGGCGATCGCATCCGACACCGCCTGGATGTGGTCGAGCACGTACTTCGTGCGCAGGTCGTCGTGGATCGCGCCGTCGGCCGCGACCTCGTCATCGTAGGCGGCGCCGTTCTCGGTGACGTAGAGCGGCGGCAGATCCGGGTACTCGTGGCCGAGACGCACCAGCAGGGTGCGGAGACCGGCGGGGTTGACCTCCCAGCCCATCGCCGTGCGCGGGAGTCCCCGCAGCGGGAAGGTGATGTACTCCGAGCCCACGAACGGAGAACTCAGCGGCCGGCCGGTGTCGACCAGGTGGGGGTCGTCTGCGCCCTCGAGCGGATGCCCGCTCACGACGTCGTCGTGGTAGTGGTTCACGCCCAGGAAGTCGATCGGCTGGCTGATGATCTCGAGGTCGCCGGGCCGCACGAGGCCGGTCTCCGTCACCTCGTCGAGGCCGAACTCCGCCAGGTCGCGCCGCACATCGGCGGGGTACTCACCGCGCACGATCGGGTCGAGGAAGATCGTGTTCTGGAGGCCGTCGAACCGGCGTGCCGCCTCGACGTCGACGGGGTCGCCGGCGTCCAGCGGAATCGAGTTCGTGAGGTTCAGCGTGATGCCGAGGTTCTGCGCGCCGCGTTCGCGGAGGCGCTGCACGGCGAGGCCGTGGGCGAGGTGCTGGTGGTGCACGGCGGCGATGGCGGCGGCGGGTTCGCGGCGCCCCGGTGCGTGCACTCCGGCCGCGTAGCCGAGAAAAGAGGAGCAGAACGGCTCGTTGAAGGTGGTCCAGTGCTGCACCCGGTCGCCGAGCGCCCCGTAGACGATCTCGGCGTAGTCGCGGAAACGGTAGGCGGTGTCGCGGTTCGCCCAGCCGCCCGTCTCTTCGACGGCCTGCGGCAGATCCCAGTGGTAGAGGGTCAGCCAGGGCAGGATGCCCGCCTCGAGCAGCTGATCGACGAGCCGGGAGTAGAAGTCGAGTCCGGCAGGATTCACGTCGCGGTCGCCCGGCCGGATTCGCGCCCAGCTGGTGGAGAAGCGGTAGGAGTGCAGGCCCAGCTGCTTCATCAGCGCGACGTCTTCGGGCATCCGGTGGTAGTGGTCGACGGCGACGTCGAGGGTGTCGCCGTTCAGCACGGCGTTCGGCACCCGGGCGAAGGCATCCCAGATCGACGCTTCTTTGCCGTCTTCGAATGCCGCTCCTTCGATCTGGGCGGCCGCCGTGGCCGAGCCCCACAGGAAACCGGGAGGGAATGAGGTCGTCATGACTGTGTTGTTGCTCCTTGAGTCGTGGTCGTGCAATCGTACGTGTTCGCGTCGGGGCGGCACAGGCCTCCCGCTGCGCTACCCCTTGACCGCGCCGGCCATGATGCCGGAGACGAGCTGCTTGCCGGCGAGCACGAAGAGCAGCAACAGGGGCAGGGTGGCGAGCACGGCGCCCGCGAGCACGATCGAGTAGTCGACGTATTTCGCGGACTGCAGCTGGCTCAGCGCCACCTGCAATGTGGGGTTCTGCGGCACGACGAGGAGGGGCCAGAGGTAGTCCGTCCACGCGGTCATGAAGGTGAAGAGGCCGAGGATCGCCATCGCAGGCCGCGCGGCGGGCACCCCCACGTGCCAGAAGGTCGAGATCATGCTCGCGCCGTCGACCCGCGCCGCCTCGATCAGTTCGTCGGGGATGACGTCGACGAGGTACTGCCGCATGAAGAACACGCCGAACGCGGTCACCAGGGTCGGCACGATCACGGCGCCGAGCGACCCCGTCCAGCCGAATTGGCGCATCAGCATGAACAGCGGGATGATGCCGAGCTGGGTCGGCACGGCGAGGGTCGCGATGACGAACACCAACAGTCCCTCGCGGCCACGGAAGCGGAGTTTCGCGAAGGCGTAGCCCGCGAGCGTCGAGAAGAAGACGACGGAGGCCGTGATCACGCCCGACACGATGATGCTGTTGCCGAGCGCGGTCCAGAAGGGCACCGTCGTGACGACCTGGCCGACGTTCTCCCAGAACTGCCCACCGGGCAGCAGGGGCGGCCACGTGGAGGTGAGTACCTGACTGTCGCTCGACCCCACCACGAACGACCACCAGAGCGGGAACGCGCCGCCGAGGAAGACGGCGATCAGGATGCCGTAGGTCACGAATCCGGGGCGGCGGTCGATGCCGTGGTCGCGGCGCCGGCGACGCACCGGACGCGCGGGGGCGGATGCCGCGGCGGCCGGTCGGGACAGTGTGGCGGTCATCGCTTCGCCTCCGAGGGATCGGGCAGGGGATCGTGGGCAGGATCGTGCTCGGCGAGCTCGGGTGAGACGCCGGGCACGAATCCGCTGGCGAGCTCGGTCTCGGCGCGGGAGCGGGCCAGCGCTCGTGCGCTGCGCTTCTTGGCCACCCGGGCTTCGGTCGAGGCGATCCGCCGTGAGATGAGGAAGTTGAGCACGCCGAAGAGCACGATGACGAGGAAGAGCAGCCAGGCCACCGCCGAGGCCTTGCCGAAGCTCTGCCGGTTGAACGCGAGATCCCAGAGATACAGCACGGTCGTCTGGTACTGCCGGTCGTTGCCGCCCGGAGTCGACACAGTGGGGTTGAACAGCTTCGGCTCGGTGAAGATCTGCAGCCCGCCGATGGTGGCGGTGATGATGACGAAGATCATGGTGGGCCGGATGCTCGGCAGCGTGATCGAGAAGAAGCGCCGGAACTGACCGGCTCCGTCGAGAGCGGCCGACTCGTGGATGTCGCGCGGAACGGCCTGCATGGCGGCGAGCAGGATCAGGGCGTTGTACCCGGTCCAGCGCCAGTTCACCATCGTGGCGATCGCGACGTGCGAGGGGAAGACATCCGTCATCCAGTCCACCGGGCCGAGGTTCACGGCCTGCAGGATGTTGTTGATGAGGCCGTACTTCTCCGAGAAGGCGCTCGAGAAGATGAGGGTGACCGCGACGGGTGTGACGACGTAGGGGATGAGCACGCTCATGCGCCAGAAGGTCTTCGCGCGCAGGTTCTGGTCGAGGATCGCGGCGATCACGACGGCGGCGATGAGCTGCGGCACCGCGCTGAGGAAGAAGATGCTGACCGTGTTGAACAGCGAGTTCCAGAAGAAGGGATCGGTGAGCTCGGTGGCGAAGTTGCCGAGCCCGACCCACTCGCCCGGACCGGTCAGCAGGTTCCAGTTGTTGAGCGAGACGACGAAGGTGTAACCCAACGGGAACAGGCCGATCAGGCCGAACAGGATGAAGAAGGGCGCCACGTAGGCGTAAGGCGAGTACTTGACATCCCACTTGCTGAGGCGCTGGCGGAGCGTGAGGTGGGGTGCTCGCGCGGGGGGAGCATCCGGCTGTGGCACTTTCACCGGCGGGGTGATCGTTGCGGTCATGCGAGTTCTTCCGGAGGGAGGGTGGCGGGTGGACGAGAGGGATCGGGGCTCTCGGCGGTGGTGGTGCCGAGAGCCCCGATCGTGGGGTGCTACTTGTTGACGACCAGCTGGTTCAGCAGGCCGATCGCGTTGTCCCAGGCCGCCTGGCCGTCGGTGCCCGAGTCGAGCGACAACGCCGACGGACCGAAGACCTGCTCCTGGATGACCGAGTCGTCAGCGCCCTTGTACTGCGCCACGACGCCCTTCGAGCGTTCGGCCAGGATGGTGCCGAGCGGAGCGTCGTTGAAGAACGTCGCCAGCTCGTTCGTGCCGGTCACGGCCGGGTCACCCTGCGCTTCGATGTTGCTCGGGAAGGTTCCCGCGACGGTGAACGCGGCAGCCTGCTGCTTCGCCTCGGTGAGCCACTGGGCGAGCGCCGCGGCCTCCTTCGGGTGCTTCGACTGTGTGGGCACGGTCAGGAACGAGCCGCCCCAGTTCGCCGGGCCGCCCGGGAACACGTTGGCGAAGTCCCATCCGGTGGTGGCGTCGCCACCCGCGGCCTCGACCTGGCCCTTCACGACCCCGAGCATCCAGCCGGGGCAGACGAAGGTCGCGAACGAACCGTCGGTGAAGGCCTTGCCCTTGCCCCAGTCCCACTGGGTCTGTCCGCTCGAGAGTCCGGCCGCGGCGCCACCGGCGAGTTCGCCCCAGAGCGCCTTGAGGTCGGAGTTGTCTTCGATGTTGAGTTCGCCGTCGGCGGTGTAGTAGCCCTCGGGCTGCTGGTTGACCATGGCGTTCCAGATGAAGCCGGACTGGTCGTACCAGGCCTTGCCGGTGGCCGCGTGGTACTTCTCGCCGAGCGCGAAGTAGTCGGCCCAGGTCGCGTCGTCGCCGCCGAAGAGGGCTGCGACCTCCTCGCGGTCGGTGGGCAGGCCGGCCTCGGCGAAGAGCTTGCTGTTGTAGCACAGGCCCTCGGGGCCGATGTCGGTGCCGTAGCCGATGATGCGGCCGTTCGGATCCGTCGCCTGCTTCACCTTCCAGTCGACCCACTGGTCGGAGATGTCCTTGGCGCCGTACTGGCTGAGATCGGTGAACTGGTCGGAGACCTGCATCACGGCGCTCAGCCAGCCCTCTTCGACGGCCTGCACATCGGGGAGGCCCGCTCCGGCGGCCTGCTTGGTCTGCCAGTCGGTCTTGGCGTTGCCGCCGGTGTCGATGTTGGTGGCCTCGATCTTGATGCCGGGATTCTCTTTCTCGTACTGCGTGTAGAGATCGTCGAGCCCCATCGTGCCGAACGTGGTGACGGTCAGCGTGATGGGGTCGTCGGCGGTGCCTGCGGCGCTGCCGGACGACGAGCATCCGGTGGCGACGAGCGCGATCGCCGCGACGGTGACGGCTGCTGCGGTGGTGCGTCGTGAGAACTTCACGGTCACTCCCTTGTGTGCGTGGATGGTTGCCAATAGTGGTTGAGAGCGCTCTCATTTTGGAGTGTGAGAGCGCTCTCACGATTCGGGGAAACGCTAGGTCAACGACTGGAGCATGTCAAGCGCGCGCCTACATTCCGATTCGGGAATGTGCGCGGAGAGCGGCATCTGCTCAATAGCGGATGGCGTCGATCACCTTCACGCGCACGGCCACGAGGGCGGGGAGCAGCCCGGCCAGGGCGCCGACCACGGTCGCCGCGAGCAGGCCGAGCAGGGCCGCGTCGACGGGGAACGGGGGGAAGTCGGTGACCGTTCCCTGGCCCACCAGGTCATGCACCCACGGACTCTGCACGATCAGGATCGCGGCCACCACGCCGAGAGCACCCGCCGCGATCGTCGCCACCACGCTCTCCATCATCACGGCGAAGAACACCCGCCCGGCCGTGGCGCCGAAGCTGCGTCGGATGCCGATCTCCCGCACCCGCTGCTTCACCGTCACCAGCGCGATGTTCACGAGCCCGAGCGCACCGAGCAGCAGCACGAGAACCGCGATGCCGCCCACCACGAGCTTCGTGACGAGGAAGGGATCGTCGCCGTACTGGGCGTAGTCCTGCCGGAAGACGTCGGCCGTCGCCCCGTCGCCGAGGGCGGCCTGCACGTCGCGCTGCACAATGCCCGTCAGCTGGTCGGAGATCTCCGGCGGCACCCACATCTCGTATTGCACCGACCCGCCCCCGCCCCCGCCTCCGCCGAACGGATCGGTCGTCGTCGCTCCGGCTTCTCCCGCCGTCGCACTCTGGAGCGCGAGCAGTTGGCCGGCCAGCATGAACATCGACGGTTCGGTCTCCCAGCTCGCCGCGGGCGTCACCCCCACCACCACGGCCGTCGTGCCTCCGGCCGCCTCTCCCGACGCGCTCCCGGCGACGGATTGCCCCCCGAGCGCGACCGTGGGGTGGGTCGCGAGATCGGGGCGGCCCATCCGGTCGTAGAACACCTCGTTCACGATCAGCCGCGGGGCGAGCTGCTCGGTGTCGGCCGGCGTGAACCACGCGCCCTCCGACATCCGCACGCGATGCATCTCGCCGTAGGGCTGGTCGACGGCCTGCACGCCCACCATCACCCCGCCGGTCGCGAACGGCACCAGCTGGGTCGACTGGATGACCCGGCTGGCGTAGCTGATGTCGTAGCGGGCCAGGGTCTCGCTCCACACCGCATCCATCTTCTCGGTGTCGACCGCGGCGCCGTCGGATCGGTATGCCGACAGGTAGAGGGAGGCGGGCCGGCCGCTCGAGCGCTCGCTCAGCTCCTGGTTGGCCTGCTGCACGATGGCGCCGAGCGCGACGACGGTGGTGAGCGAGCAGACCGCCACGGCGACGCCCACGAGCGAGAGCAGCACGCGGGTGCGGTGCACCCGGAGCTCCTGCCAGGCTTCGAGCACCGCGCCCACGAAGCCGGTGAGCGCCCCGGTCACGATTCGACTCCGGACACCGACAGCGCCGGGTCGGCGACAGGGGTCAGCACGCCTCGGTCGAGCCGGAAGTGGTCGCGGGCCCGCCGTGCGATGGCGGGGTCGTGCGTGATGGTCACGAGGGCTGCGCCGGTGCGCGTGGCCACCTCGTCGATCAGCTCCATCACACTCTGGCCGGTGTCGAGGTCGAGGGCGCCGGTCGGCTCGTCGGCGAGGATGAGGCTCGGTCCGCGCACGAGGGAGCGCGCGATGGCGACACGCTGCTGCTCGCCGCCGGAGAGCCGGTCGGGCAGGCTCTCCAGGCGGTGACCGAGACCGACGGCCTCGAGCATCTCGGCGGCGAGCGACCGCCGGCGCCAGAACTGGCGCCCGGTGGCGTAGAGCAGCGGCATCGCCACGTTCTCGAGCGCGGTGCGGCCGGGCAACAGGTTGAACTGCTGGAAGACGAAGCCGATCCGCGCGCCTCGCACGCGGTCGCGCTCGCCGCCGGAGTAGCTCTTCACGGGCCGGTCGGCGAAGGTGAGGGTGCCGCTGGTGGGCAGGTCGAGCAATCCGAGGATGTTCAGCAACGTCGACTTGCCCGACCCCGACCGGCCCACGATGGAGATGCGGTCGCCCGGCTCGACGGTGAGATCCACGCCGCTCAGGATGGTGAGGGCCGGCTGATCGGGCGGCAGGACGGTGCGCGTGACGTCCTGGAGCTGGAGGAGGCTCACGACATCGGCACCGGCCCGGCGCACACCGAGCTGCCGTCGGGCAGGACCGTGCATCCGTCGCCGCCGCCGGTTCCGGCCAGCGCGCCGGGCGCGAACTGCAGGATCTCCTCGCCCTCGTCGAGCCCTCCGGTGACCTGCACCTGGCTCCCGTCGCTCAGCCCGAGGCCGATTGCCCGCTCCTCGGTGCTGCCGTCGGCGGCGGCTACCCAGACCGTGCCGCTCTGGGCGGCGCCGCGAACGGCGGTGGTCGGCACGACGAGCACGTTCTCGGCCTTGCCGCCCGCGATGGTCATCTGCGCCGCAAGACCCGCGAACACGGTCACCTCGGACGGAACGGGGCAGCTCACGGTTGTACCGCCTCCGCCGGCGCCTCCCGTTGCCGGGCCGGTGGCCCCGCCCGTGCCGCCGCTGTCGCCCGTGCCGCCGTCACCGCTTCCGGGCAGGGGCGTCGTGATGCGGAGCCCGGTGCAGACGAAGGGCGCAGGGCCTCCCGTGATGGTGATCGAGGCCTCGGTCGGCTGATTCAGCAGACGGTACTGCTGCGCGGGCTGCAGCGCGCCCGACACCGAGAAGCTGGGCGGTGCGATCTGGGCGGCCACCATGCCGATGGTCACGTCTTGTCCCGCGATCACGGCGAGCGAACTCACCACGCCGCCGGCCGGAGCCGTGACCTCTTCGTACCGGAAGATCGGCGGCAGCGGCTTGCCCTCCGCGTCCACGCTCTCGGCCGGGTCGCGTTCGATCGGCACCTTCACGTCGAACACGGTGTCGCCCGCGGCGACGGGCGCACCTGCCGCCACGAAGATCTCGTCGACCGTTCCGGCGGCCGTCGACTTCACCGCGACCGCCGGATCGGCCGAGACCGTGGCCTGCACCACGACGTCGTTGGTGATGGTGCCGAGGGCGACCGTGGTGTGGGGCTCGACGATCTCGCCGGTGGGCACCGCCGGGTTGGCTTCCTCGACCCGATCGGGGAAGAACGCGAGCTTGCCGAGGGCCACTGCAACGGCCGCGATCAAGAAGATCCTGATGATCGGAAAAACCCATCGCCGTGCGATTCCCACAAAGTTCCTCTCGTTGCCCGACAACTGTCGACGGGTCGACCGAATTCACCCTATTGGATGGCCGTGACTCGTTGGCTGGGAAGGTGGCGGGCATCCGCGGCGCCGCGACGACGTAACAGAACTTCGCATTCGGGGCCCGGCGCATCCGCCCGTGCGACCCTGTTCTATCGGCCGGAGCGCCGTGTCCGCATCGAACCGCGCGAAACGGGATGACGAAGGGAGTGGTCGATGACCGAGGAGAGCACGCGAGACCGCGAATTCGGATTCGCGACACAGCAGGTGCACGCGGGTGCGTTCACGGACGACGGCGTGAACGCCCGTGCCACCCCCATCTACCTCAGCGCCGGCTTCGTGTTCGACGATTTCGCGCAGGCTCGGGACCGCTTCGGCGGAGTCGACGACGGGTTCAGCTACACCCGCGTCGGCAACCCGACCACCGCATCCGTCGAGCGCCGCATCGCGGCCCTGGAACACGGCGAGCAGGCCATCCTGGTGGGCAGCGGTCAGGCTGCGCTGTCGGTCGCTCTGCTCGGGCTCCTCCAGGCCGGCGACCACCTGGTGTCGGCCTCGAGCATCTACGAGGGCTCGCGCGGTCTCTTCCTCGACAACTTCTCGCGCCTGGGCATCGACACCTCCTTCGTGATCGACGCGAACGACCCGCTCGCCTGGGAGCTCGCCATCCGCCCCACCACGCGGGCCCTGTTCGTGGAGTCGATCCCGAACCCCCGGAACGACATCGTCGATCTCGCCCTCGTCGCGGCGGTGGCTCATCGTCACGGCATCCCGCTCATCGTCGACAACACCTTCGCCACGCCCTACCTGTTGCGCCCGCTCGAGCACGGCGCCGACGTGGTGGTGCACTCGGCGAGCAAGTTCCTGGCCGGGCACGGCGCCGTGCTGGGAGGCGTGATCGTGAGCGGATCGGGCTTCGACTGGGCGGCCCGGCCCGAGCTGTTCCCCCACCTCACCGAGCCGGCACGCGCCCTCGGCGGGCGGAGCTACGCCGAGCGGTTCGGATCGTCGGCGTTCATCACCTACGCGCGCGACGTCGTGGCGCTCCGGTTCGGCCCCACGCCGTCGCCGCTCAACGCCTTCCTCATCCAGCAGGGCATCGAGACGCTCTCGCTCCGCGTCGACCGGCAGTCCTCGAGTGCGCAGGCCGTCGCCGAGTGGCTCGAGGCGCAGCCCGAGATCGAGTCGGTGGACTACTCGGGGCTGCCCTCGAACCCGTACAACGAGCTCGCCCGGCGCTACCTGCCGCGCGGGCAGGGCTCGGTGTTCTCGTTCACCGTCGCCGGCGGGCTCGCAGCGGCCGAGGCGCTGATCGACGCGGTCGCGCTCTTCACCCGGATGACGCACCTCGGCGACGTGCGCTCGCTGATCATCCACCCGGGAACGACCTCCCACGCCCTCCGCACCGCGGAGCAACTGCGCGAGGGCGGGATCGGGCCGGGGCTCATCCGGCTCTCGATCGGCGTCGAAGACGTCGCCGACCTGATCGCCGACCTCGCCCAGGCGCTCGACGCCGTGCGTTCCCTGGATGCAGGGCGGCCTGCCACGGTCGCCGAAACCGCCGGCTTCGCGGGAAGCGGGCGCTGACCGTGTCGCGCCCGCAGCACTTCGGCTGGTTCCTCTCGCGGGGCTTCGGACCGCACGGCTGGGGTCATCCCTACTACGAGTGGAACTACCCCTGGCACCGCCCGCAGCTCTATCAGCAGTCGGTGCGCGACCTCGAGCAGGCCGGCTTCGATCTCGTGATCATCGAGGACGCGCTCTCGCTCGGCAACGCCGACACACTCGACCTGCGCATCCGCAGCGCCTACGGCGGGCCCAAGCACGACCCGCTGCTGCTCGCGCCCTACCTCTTCGCCGCCACGGAGCACATCGGCATCGCGCCCACCGTGAATCCGCTGGCCTACGCGCCCTACCAGGCGGCCCGACAGTTCGCGACACTGCAGCACCTCAGCGACTACCGGTTCGGCATCAACGTGGTGACGGATGTCGGTTCCTCGCGGCATTTCGGCGCCGAACCGCTGGCGCACGACGCCGCCTACGACCGAGCCGAGGAATGGCTCACCGCCGTGCGCGCACTCTGGCACAGCTGGGGCCCGGATGCGCTCATCGCCGACCCGGCCACCGGTCATTTCGCCGACGGATCGCGTCTGGACGCCGTCGCGCATCGTGGGGAGTACTACGCGTTCGACGGCCCGCTGAACGCGCTGCCGTTCCCCTCGCTCGGCGACGGTTCGCTCTCCGGCGACCCGGTCGTGGTCTCACCCGGCGGATCGGGCCGTGGACTGAACTTCGCCGGCGAGCAGTCGGAGGTGCAGCTCGCGCTCGCGTCGCTCGACATCGCAACGATCCGTTCCTACCGTGCGAAGGTGCTCGAAGCCGCGCTGGCGCACGGTCGCACGGCCGCCGACATCGACATCCTGTTCGTCTTCAAGCCGGTGATCGTGGGGAGTCCGGAGGAGGCGCAGCGCATCGTCGACGCCTCGGCGCATCCGTCTGACGAAGCGCTGCTGCAGATCGCGCTGGGGCAGTCGAGCGACCTCGAGACCGACCTCACCGCGCTCGACCTCGACCGCCCGGTCGACCCTGCCATCTTCGGCGACCACGTGTCGCGCGGCACCATCAAGGGCCTGCTCGGCCGGTACGACTCGTTCGCGGATGCGACGCTGCGGCAGCTGCTCACCGCCAAGGCGCGACTCGGCCGCATCTCGGAACGCGCCGGATACGTCGGCACCGCCGACGAGGTGGCCGACTTCATCCAGGAGCTCGGCGACGACGCCGACAACGACGGGTTCATCTTCTCGGGCGACCTCCATCCCGTGACCATCCACCGCATGCTCGACGAACTCGTGCCGATCTTGCGCCGCCGCGGCGTGCTGCGCACCTCCTTCGGCGACGGCGGCCTGCGCGGCAACCTCCGCGACTTCTGAGCCGAGGCCGGTGTGACGGATGCGCGTGACCCGGACACCGTAGCGCCGGAGCGGTTGCGGGTAGGTGTGCTCGGGCTCGGGCGGATGGGGCTCCCGGTCGCGTTGCGCCTGCGTGCTGCAGGTCACGACGTGGAGGGGTACGACCCCGATCCCCTCCGCCTCGCACGGTTTCGCGAATCCCCCGATCCACGCGTTCCCGATCGTGCCGAAACGAGCTGGGAAGCACGATTCGGCACGAGCGGTGGGCCGCGTGGATGGGAACCGGACGTGCTGGTGTCCGTGCTGCCGGGGCCTGCGGAGCTGACGATCGCGATGGTGGGGGATGCGAGCCCGGCGGAGGCCGGAGCGCCGGAGCAAGACGGCGCACTCGCGACGCTGCGGGCGGGGGCGCTCTGGGTCGATCTGACCAGCGGCGACCCGCGCGTGAGCCGCGCACTCGCGTCCGTCGCGGCGGCCCGCGGGGTGCACGCGGTGGGGGCGCCCATGGCGGGCGGCCCGGCCGATGCCGGAACGGGTGCCCTCGGGTTCTTCGTGGGAGGTGCGCCCGAGGCCGTCGAGCGAGCGTTGCCGTTGCTGCGGGTGCTCGGCGATCCGGATCGCCTCGAACGCGCGGGCGACGAGGTCGGAGCCGGCCACGTGGCCAAACTCCTCGCCAACACCCTCTGGTTCGGCCAGGTGGCCGCGGTGGTGGAGGCGCTGCTGATCGGGCGGGCGCAGGGTATCGAACCCGAGCAGCTCGCCGCGATTCTGCGCCGGAGCGCGGGAGGCGGCGCCTTTCTCGACCGCCACCTCGACGCGCTGCTCGACGGCGACTACCTCGAGACCTTCGGCATCGACCGCGTGGTCGAGGAGCTCGACACGGTGGTGGGGCTGGCCGCCGATGCCCACCTTCCCGTGGCACTGACCCGGCTCGTGGCGCGCCTGCATCACGAGGCCCTCGATCGATTCGGCCCGGTCGACGGCGAGCTCCTCGTTGCCAGACTCCTCGAAGAGCGTGCGGGCACGCGCATCCGTCGCTCATCTTCCTGAAAAGACCTGCCCGATCGGGCGATTCGGGGCAAAAATGGCGTTCAGGCTTGTTATATGAGGATGCATCAACTAAACCTGAGGGTAAGTCGACAGTTGTCATGTCGTCTCGCAGACCGGCACCTCGGAGGAGCATCATGCGCGCGAAGAACCCCTCATCCCACACTCTCCGTCTCTCGCTGGGAGCCGCGGTCGTCGCCGTGCTCCTCGCCGCGATACCGATCGGCGCCCACGCCGAAGACCTCGCGCCCGCGGTGGTGCCGGTGGTCACCTCAGCCGCGATGCCGCCGGGAACGGTCGGAGAGGCTTACGACTACCAGCTCACCTCCAACGTGTCGCCCGTGACCTTCTCCGTCTCGGGTCTGCCCGACGGGCTGACGGCGGATGCGGGGTCCGGGTCGATCAGCGGCACCCCGACGACCGAGGGCGAGTTCGCGGTGCGTCTCGAGGCCATCGGCGCGGAGCCGACGGAGAGCACGCAGGTGCGTTACGACACGGTGGTGATCGCTCCGGCGCCGGTGACGGTGCCCGTGATCACGTCACCGCCCCTCCCCGCGGGCACGGTGGGCGTCGTGTACAGCTTCCAATTGACGTCGAACGTGTCGCCTGTCACCTTCAGCGTCTCAGGCCTGCCCGACGGTCTGATCGCCGACGCCCAGTCCGGTCTCATCAGCGGCACGCCCCTGGTCGACGGCGAATTCGCCGTGCGCCTCGAAGCCGTCGGCGGCGGGCCGGCCGGTGACACCCAGGTGCGCTACGACACGCTCGTGGTCGATCCTGCGCCGGTCACGGTGCCCGTGATCACCTCGCCGGCGCTGCCGGCAGGAACGGTGAGCGCGCCCTACAGCTTCCAGCTGACGTCGAACGTGTCGCCGGTCACGTTCTCCGTCTCAGGTCTGCCCGACGGGCTGACGGCAGATGCGGCCACCGGTCTCATCACCGGCACACCGACGGTCGAGGGCGAGTTCGCGGTGCGTCTCGAGGCCATCGGCACCGGCCCGACGGGCGACGTCTCTCAGGTCGTCTACCAGACGCTCGTGATCGCGCTCGAGGAGAGTGCTCGCCCGGTCATCACCTCGGGGGCCCCTCCGACGGCCACGGTGGGCGTGAGCTACTCCTTCCAGGTCACGGCCGACGGCGACGGTCTCACCTTCGGGGCCGGGGGTCTGCCCGACGGGCTCACCATCGATCCCACGAGCGGCCTCATCAGTGGCGTGCCGAGGGTCGCCGGCACATTCTCGATGCTCTTCCGGGTCGTCGACGCGGCTGGACAGCTCGGTGGTCAGCATCAGTCGTTGCTCGTCGAGCCCGCGGTGCCGGTCATCACCTCGGGTCCGTTGCCCGACGCGACCGTCGGCGTCGCCTACTCGTTCCCGGTGCAGTCCTCGGTGCCCCGCGTCAGGTTCGCAGCGACCGGACTGCCGTCCGGCCTCGACATCAACGTGATCACGGGGCTCATCTCCGGCACCCCGACGATCGCGGGTGCCGCGACCATCACCATCACCGCCACGGCCGATGGAGTCACGAGCGCCCCCTGGACAGACACGATCACCATCCGCGCGAAGGGGACCCCTCCCGTCACCCCACCGGTGTTCACCTCGACTCCGCCGGTGTCGGCCACGATCGGGGCCGCGTTCTCCTACATCCCGACCGTGACCAGCGCCACGCGCGTCGCTTTCGCCCTCACCGGTGCCGTCCCCGGCCTGACCTTCGACCCGGCGACCGGCCGCCTCTCGGGAACGCCGACGACCGCGGGCAGTTACACCCTGACGATCGTGGCCGCCAACGGGGCGTTGACGACGACGTCGCAGACGTTCACGCTCGCGGTCTCGGTGGCCACCTCGCCCCCACCGACGCCCAACCCACCGGTTCCCCCGGCGACAGGCGGCGCGGGCGGTGGTTCACTTCCCTCAGCGGATCCGGCCTCGCAAGCCGGCCCAACCGGTCGAGGCGCCCACGACCGCTCGGCGTCGTCGGCGACACTCGCCGACACGGGCGCGAGCAGCAGCGGCTCGATCGCTGCGGGCCTGGCCGCCGTGCTCCTCCTGGCGGCGGGAGCGGCGATCGCCATGCTCTCCGGTCGCTCCAGAAGGCGAGCGTGACCGGATCGCACGTCCCGCGGCCCGGAGGCATGTCCATCCGGGCCGCGGGAGGCAGGTCAGCGGTCGGGACTCAGTCGATCGCGAGCGTGCCTCAGGTCGTGCCCCGCGGGAATCCGAGGAGAACGTGGCCGATGCCGCCCTCGTCACGCTGCTGTACGGAGATCAGGCGGCCGTCGGTCACCCAGTTGTCGAGATGGAAGTCGGGCATGCTCCTGGTGGGCGCGCCCAGTTTGCGCAGCACCTCATCGCGATCATCGGTGAAGGTCAGGCCGCGGGGGAGGGGGCCCGCGTATGCCGTGAATCCATCGACCGCCGAATAGAACTGGATGCCGGTGAGCTTGAGGCGGCTGTTCGTCGCCGCTTCGGGTCTGAATGACATGATCACGCCGCGGTCGGGCAGCTCGACGCGCGCATATCCCTCACTCGACAGCTGCGGCAGGACGGTCAGTCCGAGATCGGCCAGAAGCCGTTCCACGTCGGGAGAGTCCACCGGCCGGCCGAGGCACGCTTCGAAGCGCGCCGGATCGATGCTGGAGTTCTTCATGCGGATACTGTCGCACGGTTCTCCCGAACATGACAAACGCTCGGATTACGACGACATGCCGTCGCGGGGTGCTACTCGCTCTTCGGCGGGGTCGCGGGTGTGTCGGCGGGGCGCTGGGCCGGCACCGAGGCCGTGTCGGGGGCCACCATGGCGCCCATCTCCTCCGCCGCGAGAGCCGCGCTGACCGCCGCGTCATCGGCCGCCTCCTGCAGCGCCGACTTCGCGCGCAACGGCGGGGTCTTGAAGAACCAGGCGAGGATGAACGCCAGCAGCGACGCGGCCAAAGCGACCCAGAACACCGTGACGGTCGCGTTCGCGAAGCCGACCAGGAACGGATCGGCCAAGCGCGGGTCGGCCGCATTGAGGAACGAGGTGTCGCCGTTCAGCGATCCCGTCAGGGCGCCCGTGTTTCCACTCTGCCCTTCCTGCAGCAGCTGCAGGATCTGCGTGTTCTTCGGGTCGGCGGCCACGGCGGGGTCGGCCGCAGCGGCCTTCACCGCGTCGGAGATGGCAGGGTCGGCGAACGCGGCCTTGATGGTGTCGGGGATGCGCGTGAACAGCACCGAGAACAGCACGGCCGTGCCGAGCGTTCCACCGATCTGCCGGAAGAACGTCGACGCGCTCGTCGCCACGCCCATGTCGCGCAGGCCCACGGAGTTCTGGCTCGCGATGGTGAGCGTCTGCATCAGCTGGCCGATGCCGAGACCGATCAGCAGCATGCCGATCATCAGGAACCAGACCGGCTTGTCGGCCGTCACGAAGGTGAAGTAGAAGAACCCGGCGCTCATGAGCCCGGTGCCGATGATCGGGAACGCCCGGTACTTGCCGGTGCGCGCGATGATCTGGCCGCTCGTGATCGACGCGATCATCAAGCCCACGATCAGCGGCAGCAGGAGCAGGCCGCTCTCGGTGGGTGTGGCGCCCACGACGAGCTGCAGGAAGAGCGGGATGGTGAGCAGCGCACCGAACATGCCGAACCCGACGAGAACACCGAGCACGGTGGCCATCGAGAAGGTCGCCGACCGGAACAGCTTCAGCGGGATGAGCGCGTCGTCTTTCATGACGCGTTCGATCAGGATGAAGGCGATCACGCCGACGACGCCGATGACGTAGCAGGCGATCGCACCGGCCGATCCCCAGCCCCAGTCGCGGCCCTCCTCGGCCACGAGGAGCAGCGGCACGAGTGCGACGATGACGGCGACCGCACCCCACCAGTCGATCCGCACGGCGCGCTTCTCGCCCTTCGGCAGGTGCAGGAAGCGCAGCACGATGATGAGCGCCACGATGCCGATCGGCACGTTGAGCAGGAACACCCAGCGCCATCCGGTGATCCAGAGGATCTGGTCGGCACCGGCGAAGAGCCCGCCGATCAGCGGCCCGATGACGCTCGAGATGCCGAACACGGCGAGGAAGTACCCCTGGTACTTGGCGCGCTCGCGTGGTGCCAGCATGTCGCCCATGATGGCGAGCGGCAGCGCCATCAGACCACCGGCGCCGAGACCTTGGATGGCGCGGAAAGCGGCCAGCTCGAACATCGAGGTCGAGAGGCTGGCGAGCAGCGAGCCCACCAGGAAGATCGTGATCGCGATGATGAACAGCGGCCGCCGGCCGAAGAGGTCGCTCAGCTTGCCGTAGATCGGCGTGCTGATGGTCGACATAATCAGGTAGGCGGTGGTGACCCAGGCCTGCAGGCTCAAGCCGTGGAGGTCGTCGGAGATGGTGCGGATCGAGGTTCCGACGATGGTCTGGTCGAGGGCCGAGAGGAACATGCCCGCCATCAGGCCGAAGATCACGAACATGATCTGGCGGTGCGACATCACCGCCCCGGCGTCGATCTCGCGGGAGGAGGCCTTGGCTCGGCGTTCGGACGACGAATTGGTGCGGGACATGCAGATCCTCAGGCGAGAGAAGGGGAGACCGCGCGAAGTTTGCGCAGACTGCAAAGTTACACCCGCTGCACGGTACTTCTCAACTCGAAACGATCGCGCGCCATCGGGGGCCGCCGGATCAGCCCGCCAGCCAGGATCGCGAGTCGAAAGAACCGTAGTCCACGGTGTGCCGGCTGTAGCGGGGACTGCCGTCGTTCCAGTGGTACACGGCCGCCGTGACCTGCCCGGCCGCGATCCCAGCGCCTCCGGTCGGGTACTCCTGCGCGACGGAAGCTCCGCCGGGCACCTTGGTGAACTTGTTCTCGCCGAACGGGGTGGTGATGCGGATGTCGGCCGGCGTCGTGCCGGTGTTCGTCACCGTCACGGCCAAGACGACCCCCGTCGCGACGTTCCGCGCCTGGGCGGTGACCGGTCCGCTCGTCCAGAGCGCTCCCTCCGTGGGCCCGGAGAGCGCCAGTCCCTGGAAGATCCGGGGTGCACCGTCGAGCACGAGAGTGGTGATGCGACCCGACACGGTCAACGCGCGGCTCCGGCCGATGGAGTCGAACTCGGTGGCGGAGTCGCCCGCCGTGCTCACCGTCACGTTCGTCTTCGTGGGCCACGGGTCGATCCACACCTCCGGAGAGGCGAAGTGCGGGTCGTCGGGGTCATGGTCGGGGTTGAGGATGTAGCCGTCGGCGCGGCTCCAGAGCACGGCGATCTCGCCCTCGGGCGTGTCGAAGAGAAGACCTTTCAGGTCGGGGTCATCGAAGGTCAGCCAGCCCAGGAAGTCGGCCTGATCGAAGACACGGGCTGCGGTGGCGTAGGCGAGCAGCGAGGGTTTCGCGCTGACGTCGCGGTTCATCAGCCCGTAGTGGTATTCCCCGTTCTCGGGGTCGGCCACCTGTGGCTGTCCGAGCACGCTGTCGTGGAACTGATACCAGCACACGGCCCGCACGCCCTCGGCCTTCGCCAGGGCCAGCGTGAGCAGCACGTTCTCGGCCGCGTGCCGGTAGGTGTCGTTCCACCAGCCGTTGGGGCGGGTGCAGGCATAGGCCTCGGTGAGCCAGATCTCCTTCTCGCCGTACTCCGCCATCAGCTCCTTGAGCTGCAGCAGACCGCCGTAGAAGTTCCAGTAGCTCCCGGTGGGCCCCGCCTCCCAGTCCCCCGCCGGCGGCACGTAGTCGGGCGTGAAGTTGCCGCGGCCCGGATGATAGGCGAAGCCGTCGATGAGATCCCAGCCTCCCGCGGCGTGGAAGTTCTCGACCCAGGGCTTGTCCATGCCGGCCAGCCCGTTGTTGAGGATCTTCGGCGGAGCAGGGAGTGCGGCGGCCTGGTCGACGACGGGACGGAGCGCCTTGTCGATGTAGGCCTGGGCGGCGACGCCCGTGTTGAACGGCCGGTTCAGTTCGTTGCCGACCTCGAAGTAGCGGGCGCCGGCCGCCACCGCGGTCGCGAGGTTCGTCGCGGCCCAGTTCGCGGCGTCGGTGTCGCTCACCTCGAGCGACGGTTGGAGCTCCAGGTTGTGGAACATGCCCCGCGCATCGAAGGCCGACGGCGGCAGTCCGGGCCCGCCCTCATAGGCGATGCGCACCCAGTTGATGCCCACCTTCTGCCAGAGGTCGAGCAGAGCCGCCGCCGACGGAACCTGCAGCCACGGGTAGTTGGCGATTCCGAACATGCTGGCTTCGCCCGCCAGATGCTGCTGCGGCGGCAGCACTGTGAGAGTCGTGCGCGCGAACGCCACGTCGGCGCCCGATGCGGCGGACACCTCCGCCAGGGCGATCCCCTGGGCGGGTGCCGGGAGACTGAAGGTGTGCTGCCAGGTTGAGGCCGCGGCCACGTTCGCCACCAGGGCTTCGGTGGCGAGCACGGTTCCGTCGTAGTCGCGCACCCACCAGGAGAGCTCGACGTCGCGGGCGGCGTCGCTGCCGTTCGCCACCAGCGCGGTGAGCGACATCGGCTCGCCGGCCGTCTCCCAGATGTTGAAGGCCTGGTCGGTCCAGATCTCCACGCCCAGCTGCCGGCTGGTGCCGATGGTGGCGGTGGCGGAGGGGCGGGTGTCGCTGAAGAAGAATTCGGCCTGGCTGAGGTAGCTCCCGTCGGCCTGGAGCACTCCGGGGGAGTGGATCCAGGTGGAATTCGTCCACGCCTGCTTCGATCGCTCGAGCAGGAACATGCCGTGCTGCGCGCCCCAGCTCGACACGTGTGCGATGCCCGCGGTCTCCTCGTAGGGGATGCCGCCTCCGGCATCGCGCACCCAGTCGGTGATCGGAACGAAGCGGTCGGGCTCGCTGGGGGTGAGGATGGCGCGGCTGAACAGGAATCCGTCGGGGATCAGCGTCGACGGCCCCGAGACATGCCACTCGAGGTGCGCGTGGTTCGTGGACACCCAGAACAGGCCGTAGACGCTGACGGCGCCGGCCGCCGCGGGCATGACGTAGTCCATCCGGATACCCGGCGAGCCGTCGGCGAGGGTCACGAGCGAGGGTGTGCCCCCGGTGGAGAGCTGGATTCCGGCGACGCTGTCCTTGATCTGGAACTTCGACCCCTGTGAGCGGATGACCGAGGACCCGTTGCGGATGGCGATGCGCCCGCCGACGCTCGCCAGGATGCTGATGCCACCGGCGCTGAGACTCACGTCGCCGGCTGCGGCCGACGCCCGGATCGGACTCGGTTCGGCGACCAGGAGCACCCCGGCCGCAAAGGTGGCGCCGAGGAAGCCTCGACGGGAAATGCCGGATCGTTCGGTGGACGTCATCGTCTCTCCTGACTCGAAGGCGCGGTGATAATACCTATTATCACTTGGGCTGTACTCATCTTGCGGACAAATGGACGCGGATGTCAAGACGACTTGCGGAATCTGAAGATACGCATTAGCGTCGGCTGCGCATCCTGCAGATAGGCATTATCAGTTCGTGATTGGAAATCGCATGTCACCGAAGACGCGCAACGTCACCCAGAAGGAGATCGCTCGGATCGCGGGCGTCAGCCAGACCACCGTGTCGATGGTGCTCAACGATCGTGACGGTTCGAACGTGCGGATTCCCGCCGCCACTCGCGAGCGGGTGAAGCAGGCCATCGAGCAGTCCACCTACGTCGCCGATCCGGCCGCGCGCCGGCTGGCCGGGCTCGACAACCAGATCCTGGGTGTCTTCACCTACGAGCCTGCGCTGTCACCCGAGAGCATGGACTTCTACGGTCCGCTGCTGAACGGGATCGAGCGCGCCGCCGAGGAGGTCGGCTGCGACCTGCTGTTCTTCACCAGCTCGCCGGTCGAAGACGGCCGGCGCACTCTCTTCCACCGCAAGACCCGTCTCCGCCTGGCCGACGGCTGCATCCTGCTCGGTCAGGACATGGACGGCGACGACCTCAAACGCCTGGTCGACGAGCGCTTCCCGTTCGTCGCCGTCGGCCGTCGCGACGAGACCACCGCCCGGGTGCCCTATGTGGGGATCGACTACGTCACGCTGACCGATGGGCTGATCCGCCGAGCCGTGGAGCTCGGCCACCGCGAGGGCGTCTACGTGCACCGCGACGGCGACAGCCCCACGGCTCGCGATCGTCGCGGGCAGATCGTGGCCGCCACCGAGTCGGGCACGCTGCACTTCACCCCGGTGGCGGTGGCCGACGACGACGTGTCGGCGGCCGTCGCCGCCGTCGCCGCGGGCGGGGCGACCGTCATCTTCGCCGAAGACACCTTCCTGGCCGAAGACGTGGCATTCGCGCTCGCCGCGGCCGGAATCGACCTGCCCCGATCGGTGTCCCTCGCCTCACTCGGTGAGGTGCGCGGCCACAGCATCGGCGGCCGGGTGCTCACGGGCTTCCAGACGCCGCGCCAGCAGGTCGCCGCCGAAGCCTTGAACCTGCTGCAGAAGCTGGTGGCCACGCCGGCCGACGAGTGGCCGGGCCTCGACACCCAATTGCTGCTCGACGGCACCCTCGAACTGGGCGAGACGCTCGTGCCGGTGGGTTCCGCTTCGTGAGCGCACGCATGCTCTCGGCCGACATCGCGATCATCGGCGGCGGCCTCGGCGGAGTCGCCGGCGCTCTCGCGGCGCTCCGGCGCGGGCACCGGGTCGTGCTGAGCGAGGAGTTCCCCTGGCTCGGCGGTCAGCTCACCTCGCAGGCCGTGCCGCCCGACGAGCACATCTGGGTGGAGCAGTTCGGCGTGACGGCGAGCTATCGCGCCCTGCGAGAAGGCATCCGCCGGTACTACCGCGACTTCTATCCGCTGACGGATGCCGCTCGCCGCGAATCCCGGCTGAATCCCGGACTCGGCCGGGTGAGCAGGCTCTGCCATGAGCCGACCGTCGCGGCAGCGGTGATCACCCAGCTGCTCGCGCCGCACCGGTCGAGCGGACGCCTGACGGTGCTCCAGCCCTACGTTCCGGTCGACGCCGTGGTCGTGGCCGACCGGGTCGAGTCCGTCACCCTCCGGCATACCGGCACGGGCGAGGAACTGGTGGTCGAGGCGGCGATGGTGCTCGACGCCACCGAAACCGGCGACCTGCTCCCGCTGACCGGCACCGAGTACGTCGTGGGCGCCGAGTCGCGCGCCCAGACCGGGGAACCCAGTGCGCCGCAAGTGGCCGATCCGACGAACGTGCAGTCGATCGCCTGGTGCTTCGTGTTCGATCACGTCGAGGGCGACCACACCATCGACCGGCCCGACGACTACGAGCACTGGCTCGAGCAGGCCCCACCGTTCTGGGGCGGACCGATGCTCTCGTTCACCGCCCCCAATCCGCGCACGCTCGAGCCGGAGGAGCGCACCCTGCAGGTGAATCCCCCGATCGACGGGCACGTCGACGGCGACCCGCGTTTCGACGCCGGCGACCAGGATCTCTGGGAGTTCCGGCGCATCGTCGCCCGGGAGAACTTCCAGCCGGGAAGCTACGAGAGCGACATCGTGCTCGCCAACTGGCCGCAGCTCGACTACCTCGGCGGATCGGTGATCGACACCCCCGACCGCGCCTTCCACTTGACCCAGGCGAAAGCCCAGGCCCGCGCCTACTTCTACTGGTTGCAGACCGAGGCGCCCCGACCCGACGGAGGCTACGGCTGGCCGGGACTCCGGTTGCGGGGAGACGTCGCCGGATCCGACGACGGCTTCGCGCAGGCACCCTACATCCGCGAGTCGCGGCGCATCGCCGCGGTCACCACCGTGGTGGAACAGGATGTCTCGGTGGAGGTGCGCGGCGATGCAGGCCCGGCCCTCTTCCCGGACTCCGTCGGGGTGGGGATGTATCGCATCGACCTGCATCCCTCCACCGGCGGCGACAACTACATCGACGTCGAGTGCGCGCCCTTCGAGATCCCGCTCGGCGCCCTCGTGCCGGTGCGCACGCGCAACCTGATCCCCGCCGCCAAGAACATCGGCACGACCCACATCACGAACGGGGCGTACCGCCTCCATCCCGTGGAGTGGAACGTCGGCGAATCCGCCGGTGAACTCGCGAGCTTCTGCCTCGAGCAGTCCCTGACCCCGAGAGACGTCGTCTCGGACCCCGAACTGGTGCACCGGTTCCAAACCCGCCTCGTCGAGGCGGGGGTTGAAATCCACTGGCCCGAGATCCTCGGCTACTAGAGAGAGAAAGCGCATGAACACAGCAAAGAAGCTGGTCGGCCTGGCCGCACTGGCGACCACCCTCGCGGTGGTGGCGACGGGCTGCAGTGCAGAACCCGCCGCTCCCGCCCAGACCACCGCAGCCCCGGGCAGCGTCGATCTGCGGATGACGGTCTGGACCTCGAACGAGGACCAGCTGGCCCTGTTCGGTTCGATCGCCGACGCCTACAAGGCCGACCACCCGGAGATCGGCACCATCACCTTCGACAGCCTCCCCTTCGCCGACTACAACACCACGCTCACCACCCAGATCGCCGGCGGCAACTCGCCCGATCTCGCCTGGATGGGCGATCTCTCGAAGGATCTCATCGACTCCGGCGCCCTGGTGCCGCTCACCGAGACCCTGCAGGGAACCCCGGGTTGGAACTACGACGACCTGCTCGACAGCGCCACCGCCCAGTTCACCGCCGACGACCAGCTCTACGCCTATCCGTTCTCCAACTCGCCGTTCGCGCTCTACGTCAACAACGATCTGCTGGCCCAGGCGGGGCAGACCCTCGACACCGCCGACCTCAGCTGGGACCAGGTGTCGGCGATCGGTTCGGCGGTCAATGCAGCCACCGGCAAGGGCGGCTTCGTCGTGCGCGACTTCGACTACTCCGCCTGGAACACCCTGGCCACGGTGTGGACCGGATGGGGTGCCTCGGCGTGGAGTGAAGACGGCACGACCTGCACCTTCGACAGCGACGAGATGGTCGACGCCTTCCAGTTCCTGCACGACGCGATCTACGTGGACAAGTCGATGCCGGGCCCGGGAACGAAGGCCGACTTCTTCGCCGGCGACTCGGCGTTCACGATCGCCCAGGTCTCGCGTGCCTCGCTGCTCGACGGCTCGTTCGACGTCGACGTGTATCCGCTGCCCACAGGACCGGCGGGCTCCTACTCGGTGCTCGGCCAGGCCGGCGTCGGCGTGCTGAAGTCCAGTGCGCACACCCAGGAGGCGACGGAGTTCCTGGCGTTCCTGACCGATCCGGAGAACGCGGCACTGCTGGCGCAGTACTTCCCGCCGCCCCGCGAATCCCTGCTCACCGGAGAGAAGCTCGCCGAGAACAACACGAAACTGACCGCCGAGCAGCTCCAGACGGTGGTCGTCGATCAGCTGCCCGGTGCGGTGACGCTGCCCAACCACACCAGCCCGGCGGAGATCGCTCAGAAGGGCAAGACAGCCCTGGATGCGATGTGGACGCCGGATGCCGACGTCAAGACCGTGCTGACCTCGGTGTGCACCGCCATCGAACCGCTGCTGGCGAATTGACCTCGACCATGACTCGCTCGACCGACCGTGGGGCATCCCAGGATGCCCCACGGGGGGAGCGACCCACCCGGCGCCGGTTCTGGAATCTCGCCCGGCGCGATTCCCTCACCGGCTACCTCTTCATCGCCCCGCAGCTCGTCGGCGTGCTCGTGTTCGTGCTCGTGCCGGTGGGCCTGGCGATCTACTACAGCCTCAACGACTGGAACATCTTCAGCGGCGAGCTCCAGTTCGTGGGCGGCGAGAACTACGCCGCCCTCCTCGACGACCCGCAGCTGCCGGCGGTGCTCGGCGCCACCGCGATCTTCTCCAGCGGAGTCGTGGTGCTGAACATCGCGCTGGGGCTGTCGCTCGCGATCCTGCTCAACCGCCGGTTCCGCGGCGTCACGCTTTTCCGCACCCTGTTCTTCTCCCCGGTGGTCGTGTCGGTGGTGGCCTGGACCCTGGTCTGGGGATTCTTGCTGCAGGACAACGGCGGTATCAACGGCCTCCTGGCGCAGATCGGCGTCGTGGGGCCGAACTGGCTGCAGGAGGGCCCGACCGCGATGATCGCGGTGGTGGTGACCCAGGTCATCCGGAGCGTCGGCATCAACATGGTGCTGTTCCTCTCCGCCCTGCAGGGCGTGCCGAGAGAGCTGCACGAGGCGGCCAGGATCGATGGGGCGGGCAACGCCGCGATCTTCACCCGGATCACGCTGCCGCTCATCTCCCCCACCGTGCTGCTCACGGCGATCATCACGATCGTCGGGGCCCTGCAGGCCTTCGCCCAGATCGCCGTGCTGACCGAGGGTGGGCCGGGACTCTCCACCACCGTGCTGGTCTACTACGTCTTCCAGCAGGCCTTCGACTTCAACGACATCGGCTACGGATCGACTCTCGCACTGATGCTCCTCACGTTCGTTCTGCTGCTCACCGTTCTGCAGTGGCAGCTGCGCAGGAAGTGGGTCTTCTATGAAGACTGAGAACAGGCCCCGCCTCACCGGCGTCGCGCTCGCGCGCCGCATCGTGCTCTACCTCGCCCTCGTCGTGCTGGCGGTGCCCTTCGTGGTGCCGACGGTGTGGATGATCGCGTCGTCGGTCAAGCCGCTGAACGAGATCTTCGCCTCTCCGCCAACGCTCTTCACGGCGTCACCGACCTTCGACGCCTATGTGGAGGCGTTCGAGTTCCAGCCCTTCGCGCGTCAGTATTTCAACAGCGTGTACATCGCGGTGCTGGTGACCGGCATCACGATGCTGGTGTCGAGCCTCGCCGGTTATGCGTTCGCGCGCATCCGGTTCCGCGGCCGCAACCTGCTGTTCCTGGTGGTGCTGGTGGGGCTGCTCGTGCCGGGCGAGGTGACGATCGTGCCGCTGTTCCAGATGTTCAAGCAGGTCGGCATGATCAACACGCATTGGCCGCTCATCCTGGTGACGGCGCTGGCCGCCCCGTGCGTGCTCGCGACCTTCATCATGCGGCAGTTCTTCATCGCCCTGCCGGGCGAACTGGAGGAGGCTGCCCGCCTCGACGGGCTCGGCCGGCTCGGTATCTGGTGGCGGATCTGCCTGCCGCTGGCCAAGCCCGCCCTCTCGGCCGTGGCCATCCTGACCTTCCTCACCTCCTGGAACCTCTATCTGGAACCGACCGTGTACATCACCTCGCCCGAGCTGTTCACCCTGCCCCAGGCGCTCACGCGCTACACCGACGCCTACGGCGGCGAGATGTGGAACACCCAGCTGGCGGCCGCCACGATGACCGTCGTGCCGGTGCTCGTGGTGTTCTTGATCGCGCAGAAGCAGTTCGTCGAGGGCCTCGCGCATTCGGGGTTGAAGGGATGAGTGGGCCTCGCGCGAATGACGCCGACTGGTGGCGGAGCGCCGTCGTCTACGAGATCTACCCGCGGAGCTTCCGCGACGCGAACGGCGACGGTGTCGGCGACCTCGAGGGGGTGCGGCAGAGCCTGCCCTACCTGGAATCGCTCGGCATCGATGCGATCTGGTTCACGCCCTGGTATCGCTCGCCGCTCGCCGACGGCGGCTACGACGTCGAGGACTACCGGCAGATCGACCCGGCCTTCGGCACGCTCGAACAGGCGGAGGCGCTGATCCGGGATGCCGCCGCGCGGGGCATCCGCACCATCGTCGACATCGTGCCGAACCACGTCTCCGCTGCGCATCCGTGGTTCGCCGAGGCGCTCGCCGCGGCGCCCGGTTCGAACGAGCGGGGCCGGTTCTGGTTTCACCCCGGGCGCGGACCCCACGGCGACGATCTGCCGACGCATTGGAAGAACAACTTCGCCGGAGACGTCTGGACCCGCACGACGGCGGCCGACGGCTCGCCGGGCGAGTGGTATCTGCACCTGTTCGCCTCGGAGCAGCCCGACCTCAACTGGAATCACCCGGATGTGGTGCGAGAGCACGAAGACATCCTGCGGTTCTGGTTCGATCGCGGGGTCGCCGGCATCCGGATCGACTCCGCCGCGCACATCATGAAAGATCCCGCGCTGCCCGAAGACGACGGCACGCACGACGTGGGGAGACATCCGAACCTCGATCGCGACGAGGTGCACGAGGTCTACGGCCGCTGGCGCGAGATCGCCGACTCGTATGCGGAGCCGCGGGTGCTGGTGGGCGAGGTGTGGCTGCCGGAGCCCGACCGCTTCGCACGCTACCTCGACGACGAGATGCACACGGCCTTCAACTTCGATCTGATGACGCAGCCGTGGGACGCGGCTGCGTTCCGGGCCTCGATCGAGCTGATGCTCGCCGCGCACGAGGGTGTCGGCGCGCCCTGCACCTGGGTGCTGTCGAACCATGACGTCACCCGCCCGGCGACCCGCTACGGCCGGGCCGACACCTCGTTCGCGTTCGAGTCGAAAGCCTGGGGCGTGCCGAGCGATGCGGCGCTCGGGCTCCGCCGGGCCCGGGCGGCGGCGCTGCTGATCGCCGCGCTCCCCGGTTCGCTCTACATCTATCAGGGCGACGAGCTGGGCCTGCCGGAGGTCGAGGACCTCGATCGCGCGTCGCTGCAGGATCCGATGTTCTTCCGCTCCGGCGGCACCAATCCGGGGCGTGACGGATGCCGCGTACCGTTGCCCTGGGCGGGCGGACAGCCGCCGTTCGGATTCTCGCCGGAGAACGCCGCCGCGCCGCCGTGGCTGGCTCAACCGGCGCGCTGGGCGTCGCTCACCGTCGAGGCCCAGGATGCCGATCCGCTCTCGACGCTCGCGCTCTACCGGCGGAGCCTCGCCATCCGGCGCGAGTCGCCGGAGCTGCAATCGGAAGGCCTGGAGTGGTCGGATGCGATGGCGGGGTCGCCATCGGTGCTCGTATTCCGTCGGGGCGACTTCTGGTCGATCACGAACTTCGGCGAGGCCTCGGTCGCGCTGGACGGCTCGCTCGAGGTGATCCTCGCGAGCGCGCCGCTGCACGACCGGTCCGGCCCCGGACTCCCCTCCGACACCACGATCTGGGCTCGCCGCAAGTAGACCGCTTTGCGTCAGCATCCTGCCGATCTGGCATGGCTCGTCGCGGATCTTGTCCGATATCGTCCGTTTCGGCACGATGTTGCCGAAAACGCTCTTCCGGATCGGGGGAGATCGGCGAGCTCGACTTCATGGCGCTTGCCGACGAGGTCGACCGGCACGCCCTTCCGGGAGTGCAAGACAAGCTCAGCGCCCAGAGGATCAGCACGCCCCTCGCGACGAGGCGAGGTCGTTACATCCTCAAGCTCGATCCCGTCGATTACCCGCATCTGGTGCGAAACGAGGCGATGCATCTGCATGCGGCGGCGCGTCCCGTGCACCCTGCTCTACGGCGACGACAGCCTGGCGCTGCCGGTCGGAGGCAGAACCCGCGGGCTGAAGGCTCGGCATTGGCGCGATTTCGCCTCGTCGATCGGACTGCCGGAAAGGGCTGCAGCATCGGCGAACGCCGTAGCGCTGGCTGCCGCGACCTCGGTCGATCTGTCCGCGTTGCCGTTCGACGGGTCACCGCTGCGCCGAACTCAGCGCGAGTTGGGATTCCGTCGGGCTGAGCTCCTCTGATCCCGGCGCTGCAGTCGGCCGGGTCAGTCGCCGAAGAGCCTGCCGAACGGGAAGCTCACCGTCTTCTCACAACCCTTGCCCCTCCGGCTTCTTCTGTGCTTCGCGCATTAGGCTGGCCCGGTGTCGAGGACCACCGAGCGGATGCGTCGCGAACGCGCGCGTCGCACACGTCGCAACCGAGCGATCGCGGCCGCTGTCGCGACCCTCGTCGTCGCGGCGGTCGTGGCCACCGGCACGCTCTTCGCCACCGGGGTGTGGGGCTTCGGAGGCGGGGCGCTGGATGCCGCGCCGGTCTCGTCGACGCGAGTCGGCGCATCCGCGACCCCCAGCGACACCGCGACGCCGTCTGCTAGCGTTCCCGACATCCCTGCACCCGCCTTCACCCCCGAGCCCACCCCGCCGCCTGCGGCTTTCGACAAGGCGGCGCTCTCGATCGACGACCCGACGAGCCCATGGGTCGTGGTGAACAAGCTGCGTCCGCTGCAGAACGGCGCCGACTACGTGCCGCCGGATCTCGTGGACCTGCCGGCCGACATGCCGAACCCCAACGGCTACCAGATGCGGGCGGATGCCGCGGCGAGTCTCGAGGAGATGTTCCACGCCGCGCTGAACGAGATCGGCGTGCAGCTCGTGGCGCAGAGCGGCTACCGCTCCTACAGCGTGCAGGTGAGCGCCTACGACTACTACGTGAACCAGCTCGGAACCGCCGGCGCCGATCTCACCAGCGCCCGTCCCGGCTACAGCGAGCACCAGACCGGCATGGCGATGGACATCCTCGACACGGTCTCCGGATGCTCCACCGACGGCCGCTGCTTCGCCGACACCACCGCGGGCCAGTGGCTCGCCGCGAACGCCTACCGCTTCGGCTGGGTGCTGCGCTATCCGGATGGCAGCACCCCCGTCACCGGCTACGAGTTCGAGCCGTGGCACTATCGCTGGGTCGGTGTGCCGCTGGCCACCGAGATGCACACCACCGGGGTCTCGACCCTCGAGGAGTTCTTCGGCCTGCCGGCCGCGCCCGACTACGCGCCCTGAACACACGCGTCACATCCCCCTCATACGGGGCACAAATGTTCGTGTGGTGCCATGGCCGGGATGACTTTCCCGAAGAAGCTCCTGTCCTTGCCCGCTGCCCTTGCTGTCACCCTGCTTGCTGCGACCCTCGCCGGTTGCACCGGCGCCGGGTCGAGCGGTGCGGCGGATGCCGCTGTCTCGCTCTCCCGGGATTCCGCGGAGGCGGGTGAGCGGGTCTCGGTCGCGGCACTTGAACCCGCCACAGGTTCGCTCGGCGGGGGAACCGAGGTCGCCGTCTCCGGCGCCGGGTTCACGGATGTCGTCTCCGTCGCGTTCGGCGACTCTCCCGCCACCTCGTTCGCGGTCGTCGACGACACCGGTCTCACGGCCGTGTCGCCCGCATCCGTCGACTACGCCGTCACCGCGGTGCCGGTGATCGTCACGCTCGACGACGGCTCGCAGGTCACCTCCGATGTCGCGTTCGGATACGAGATCCAGACCCCGGTCGACAGCCAGATGAACTATGCCTTCACGTACTGGAAGGACTACAACATGGCCGAGTGGGGCCAGTTCCCCGACAACGACTGCGGCAACTTCGTGAACCAGTCGATGCTCGCCCGCGGCTGGACGCAGAGCGACGACTGGTTCAGCGAGTACACCACCACGGGCGACTACAGCCTCAGCTGGATCCGCGGCAACGAGATGGATGCCTACTACGCCTCCCGCCCCGACACCACGCGCCTCGAACTCACCCAGCGCGACCAGGTGAAGGTGGGCGACGTGGTGATGTTCGACTGGGATCCGCAGAACGACAACGGCGTCGACCACACCATGATGGTGTCGCAGGTGGTGCCGAACCTCGACGGGTCGGTGGCCATCAAGCTCGTGGGTCACACGGTCGACGCGCAGTACCGCGACCTCGACACCGCCATCACGGTCGAGAACCCGGGCGGCACCGCCCACTTCTGGTCGATCGCCTAGCCCTGGGCCTTCCAGAAGGCGAGGATGCTCGCGGCCAGGGCCTCAGGCTGCTCCAGGGGCACGAGGGTGCGGGCGCCCTCGATCGTCAGCACCTCGGCACCCGGCGTCAGCGCGGCCGACCGTTCGGCGTCGGCGGGGCTCCAGTCGCCGCGGTCGTCGGAGGCCACGAACAGGCTGGGCACCCGGATGCGCACGAGCTGCTCCGTCACATCCGTGCGGTCGAGGATGAACGAGCGCAGCGCAAGGCTCATGCTCGCCTTGCCCGGCCGCTGCAGGCTCTCGAGCACGGTGCTCCGCATGCCCGGGGTCGCGGCCGACGCATCCGTCAGCATCGCGCCCAGCACGGCGTCGCGCACCGGGCCGATCGGCCCGGCCAGGCGCAGTAGCGGTTTCAGCAGCTGGATCTGCCGGCGCAGCGCCGGGGAGATCGCCTCGACCGGCGAACTGATGGCCACGAGACTGCGGATGAGTCCTGAGTCGTCGGTGGCGAGCCCGAAGCCGACGTGGCCGCCGAAGGCATTGCCGACCCAGTCGGCGCGGAGGTCGGTATCGGTGCCTGTGCGGGAGGAAGCGGTTCCCGCAGCACCGAGGTGCGCGAGCAGTTCTCGCGCGGCATCCGTCGCCTCGGCGATGCTGCTGCGCCGCCGTAACGGGTCGCTCAGTCCGAGGCCGGGCGGGTCGACGAGCACGAACCGGCGCGGCACGGTGCTGCTGGCCGCGAGCAGGGGCAGAATCCTGTTCCAGGTGTGGCTGTCGACGAACATCGAGGGCCAGAGAACGGTGAGCCGGCCGGTGCCGGTGATGCGCAGGTGCAGTCGCCCGAGGCGGGTTTCGACCCGTACGGCGTGTTCGATCAGGGTGTCCATGATTTTGATGTTAGCTTAACTCACATGAAATCACGAGAGCCCCGAGAATACCGGATGTCCGCTCGCGCCGATTCGGCCGAGCACACGCGGGAGCGCATCGTCGACGCGATGCTCGCGCGCTTCGCCGCGACGCCGTACGAGCACATCCGGCTCGACGACATCGCGGCTGACGCGGGGGTCACCGTGCAGACGGTCATCCGCCGCTTCGGGGGCAAGCCCGGTCTCATGACGACGGTGGTCGAGCGCGAGCTCGGGCGCATCGCCGCCGCGCGCGAGGCCGCGGCGGGCGATTCGCCCACGCCGGCCGAGACGGTTGCGGCCCTCGTGGAGCACTACGAGCGCTACGGCGACCTCATCCTGAAGACCTACTCCGAGGCGCCGCTCGTGCCGGGCCTATCCGAACTCGCGGCCCAGGGCCGGGAGTACCACGTCGACTGGTGCCGCCGCGCTTTCGACGCGGCGCTCGACCCCGCCCTCGACGGCGTCACCCGCCGGCGCCGCGTGGCGCAGATCGTGGCGATCTGCGACGCCACGACCTGGCGCATCCTCCGTGCCGACGGCTCGCTCACCCCCACCGAGACCGAGAGCGCCCTGCTCGAGCTGCTGCTCCCGCTCCTCGCGCACCTCTGAGCGGCCGCCGTCGTTTCGGGCGAATCTGAGCGCACCCGAGGCCGCAGAGAGGGATGATGCTGCTCACGTTCGCCCGAAACGACGTGCCCCGGGCGATCGGCTCGGATTTCGGGAGGAGCTGCGTGCAACGAAGGCCGTATACGGGCGTCGTGTTGCGCTCCTCCTCCCGAAACGGGCGGCGGGCGCGATTGCGGGCCGGGTGCGGCCGCGCGAGGATGGCAGCGCGAGGAAGGCGGGACCGATGTCCGAGGTGCGGGGCGATGACATCGCCGAGGTCGCCCGACGGGTGTTCGGGTGGGCCGAGCTCCGGGCCGGGCAGGAGGAGGCCGTCGCAGCGGTGGTCGGAGGCGCCGACGTGCTCGCCGTGATGGCCACGGGCTACGGCAAGTCGGCCATCTACCAGCTCGCCGGCCACCTGCTCGACGGACCGACCGTGGTGGTGTCGCCCCTCATCTCCCTGCAGGTCGACCAGGTGCGCCACATCGCCGAGTCCACGGGAAGGACGGATGCGGTCGCCGTGAACTCGGGCCAGTCGAAGAGCCGCAACGACGCGGCCTGGACGGCGGTGGCGAACGGCGAGGCCGAGTTCCTCTTCCTCGCTCCCGAACAACTGGCGCGCGACGAGGTGATCGACGAACTCACGACGCTCGGCGTCGGCCTCGTGGTGGTCGACGAGGCGCACTGCGTCTCGGCCTGGGGCCACGACTTCCGCCCCGACTATCTGAGGCTCGGCGGCACGATCGAGCGGCTGGGCGGTCCGCGCATCCTGGCGCTCACCGCGACCGGGTCGGCTCCGGTGCGCGAGGAGATCGTGCGCCGGCTGGGCATGCGCGATCCGCGGATCTTCGTGCGCGGCTTCGACCGCCCGAACGTGCACCTCGCGGTGGTGCGCCACGAGAGTGCACATGAGAAGGATCGGGCGGTGCTCGCCCAGGTGTCGGCCGCCGCGAAGCCGGGCCTGGTCTACGTCGCCACTCGCGGCGAGACCGGACGGATGGCGGGCGAGCTGAAGGCGGCCGGCCTCCGAGCCGCCGCCTATCACGGCGGGCTCGGCTCGCGCGAGCACCGTGAGGTGCACGGACTGTTCCAGAGCGACCGGCTCGATGCGGTCGTGGCGACCTCCGCCTTCGGCATGGGCATCGACAAGCCCGACGTGCGCTTCGTGGTGCACGCCGACATCACCGACTCGATCGACTCCTACTACCAGGAGGTGGGCCGTGCCGGCCGCGACGGCGAACCCGCGACCGCGACTCTGCACTACCGGCAGGAGGACCTCGGGCTCCGCCGCTTCTTCGCAGGCGGAGCTCCAGACGGAGGGCACGTGGATGCGGTGGTGCGCTCGCTGGCGAGTCGCGACGGCGCGGGTGGCGCGGTGGACGACGGGGGCGCGGGTGGCGCGGCAGACGGCGCGGGCGCGGGTGGCGCGGCGGACGACGGGCGCGCGGGCACAGCGGTCGACCGCAGCGCCGACGGCGTCGAACGCATGCCCCACGGCCTGCCCGAACTCGCGCGGGCCACGGGCCTGTCCGACCACACGGTCGGCACCGTCGTGAACCTCCTCATCGAAGCCGGCTTGGCGGCCGAGCGGGCCGAGGGCATCGCCCTCCTCCGGGAGGTCACGCCGGAGCAGACGCGCAGTGCCGTCGCCGAGGCGGCCGACCACCGCCTGCAGATCGAGGAGTCGCGCCTCGCGATGGTGCGCGCCTACGCCGAGACGCTCGGCTGCCGCCGCCAGTTCCTCTTGGCCTACTTCGGCGACGAGCTGGCCGAGCCGTGCGGCAATTGCGACACCTGTGAGAGCGGCACCGCCTACCTGCGGCACCCGGGCGCCTCGGCGCTCGCCGAGTCCGCCGCCGCGGCATCCGGATTCCACGAGGGTCAGCGCGTGCGCCACGCCGCCTGGGGCGACGGCGAGGTCGTGCGCGTCGAGCCCGACCGCCTCACGGTCTTCTTCGAGACCAAGGGCTACCGCGTGCTCTCCCTCGACGCGGTCACCGAGGGCGGCCTGCTCGCCTGAGCTCAGGCTTCGTGGGTCGCCGAGGTGCGGAACTCCGTGTACATGTAGGGGTTGTCGAGCACCTTGGTCTCCGGGATCTCGGGGTTCATGCCGGACTGCCAGACCTCCTCGCCCATCGTCGCGCGGAGGTAGTCGACCGTGTTCTCCACGGCGGCCCGGGTGCGCGCCAGGTCGTGGCCCACGAGCGACCCGTCGTACTTCGCGATGCGGCCGTCGACCATCACAGTGTGCACGTCGGCGCGGCCCACCTGGAGGGCGACGTGACCGTAGGGGTTCGTGATCGGGAACATCGAGGGCGAACCGTCGTTCTTCAGCAGCACCACATCGGCCTTTTTGCCCACCTCGAGGCTGCCGGTGACGGCATCCAGACCCAGTGCCCGTGCCCCTCCGCGCGTGGCCCAGTCGACAACGTGCTCGGCGCGCAGGTGTGAGTGGGTCACCGTGTCGCCCTTCTCGTGCGCCTTGAGGTGCTCCCAGGAGCGGTCGGCGCCGAGGGTCGAGCGCATCGCCGTGAACAGGTCGCTCGAGAACCACACGCTGGTGTCGACCGAGAGCGACATCGGGATGCCGTGCTCCCGCAGCGCCCACGACGGCGGGTAGCCCTGTCCGCAGCTCTGCTCGCTCTCGGTGGAGAGCGACACCGATCCGCCGGTCGCCGCGATGCGGTTGTAGGAGTCGTCGCTGAGAGTCGCCGCATGCACGTAGATCGTCTCGGGCGTCATGAACCCGTTCTCGTGCATCAACCGGATGCCGTCGTCGTTCGTGGCTCCCCACACGCCGGCGTGCGTCGTGACGGCGAGACCGAGTTCGCGCGCCGCCTCGAAAGCGCCGCGCTCGGGGAACGCGGGGTCGCCCGTCACGTCGAACGCGAGCTGGAAGCGCAGCATGTCGTCGCCCCGGTTGTTCGCCTTCACGAACGCCTGGAAGTCGGGATTCGCGGCCCACTCCCACGGCGCCCCGAAGATGTTGCCCGGCGCGAACACGAAGCGCCCGGCCGAGTCGCGCAGCGATTGCAGAGCGGCCTCGGCGTGCTCGATGGTGCGCAGCCCGTGCGACCAGTCGACCGTGGTGGTGACGCCGGCGTCGATGGCGTCGAGGGCCGAGAGCGCGTTGCCCGCGTAGATGTCTTCGGGCCGGAAGTGCTGGCCGTACTCGAGGTAATACCAGACGAAGTACTGCGTGAGCGTCCAGTCGGCGCCGTAGCCGCGCATCGCGGTCTGCCACATGTGCCGATGCGTGTCGATCATGCCGGGCATCAGGATGCCGCCGGCCGCGTCGATCTCGAAGGTGCCCTCCGGCACGGCGAGGGCGGTGCCGACGGCGGCGATCTCGTTGCCGATCACGAGCACGTCGCCGTGCGGGATGACGTCGTGCCGATCGTTCACGGTGAGCACGAGGGCGTCGCGGAAGACGACGGGCCGGCCGTCGGTGGGAAGGGCGTCAGCGGTGGACATGGGCGGCTCCTTTGCCGAAAGGGGATTGAGGGTGAGGGGGTCAGAGCGCGACGGTCGGGTAGTCGTTGCCGAGCCAGTGCGAGAGCTTCGTGGCGTACTCGCGCTGGAACGACAGCGGGCCCTGCGATGCCGCGTAGTCCTCGTCGTAGATGGCGATGAAGATGGTGAGGCAGAGGAAGAAATGCGCGCCCATCTCGAACAACGCCACGTAGTCGTGCTCGACGAGGGCCCGCCGCTCCTCCGGCTCGAACGAGAGCCAGGTGGTGCGCTCGACCGGGTCGCCGTTGCCGAGCTGCCGCCCGAGGCTCGCCTCCCAGTGCTCGACGAGGGCCCCCGGATCGTCTTTGTAGGCGGCCAGCAGCTCCGGGTCGCGATCGATCTGGAAGAGGAATTTGTTCACGAAGTACTTGCTCATCGCGCGCCGTCCTTCCGCGGGTCGCCGTTCGGATACCACGTGAAGTACGCCTCCATCGTGTGGAAGAGGTCGAGGTTGTCGACGTAGGCGGCCTTCTCGGGCCCGGCGATCCCCATCATCAGGATGAGGTCCATGAACCCGTGTGTCGCGTTGCCCGCTCCCGACATCGACTCGTGCGTCACGTTCGCCAGGATCGCGTCGATGTCGCCGTTCGCGAGCCACTCGATCGCGTTGCGGTCGAACACCGGATCGGGCCCGGTCTCGCCGAACTGCCGAGGTCCGCCGAGTTCGAGCGAGAGGTGTCCACTGCCCACGGCGGCGATCTTCTTGTCCGACGGATACTCGTCGATGATCGAGCGGATGGCCCGCCCCAGATCCCAGAACCGCTTCGGCGACGGCAGCGGCGGCGCGAAGATGTTGGTGTAGATCGGCACGATCGGCAGGTCGGCATCCGGCCTGGTGGTGATGATCGGGCAGATGATCGAGTGGTCGATCTTCAGCTCGTGGCTCACCGAGAAGTCGAAGCCGCGATCGAGCAGCCCCTGCAGCATGAAGCCCGAGAGCTCCTCGTGCCCGTCGAGCACGTACTTCGGGATCGAGAACTCCCGCTCCTCGTTGTAGAACGTGGCGTCGTACGTCGGCTGCTTGCCGATGAGGAACGTCGGGTAGTTGTCGTGGAAGAACTGGTGAAAGTGATCGGCTCCCACCATCACCAAGATGTCGGGCTGAGCGGCCGTGAGCGTCTCGCGATAGGCCTCGACCTTGCGCTTCCACTCCGCCGCCTGCGGGATGCGTTCTTCAGGCGGGGTCAGCTCGGTGGCCTTGAGAAAGAAGGGGTGGTGCGTCGTGGCGAGCACCGCGCTCAGTTCTGCCATGGTCTCTCCTTCGAGTGCTTCGGTGACGGATGCCGCGGGTCAGGGTTCGTAGACCGCGTTGCGGTCGACCTCGGCGTAGACGGTGGGGCCGATCGGGTTCTCGCGTTCCTCGGCGAGGTGCCCGATGAGACCGGCGGTGCGGGCGAGCAGCGCGAAGCCGCGCAGCAGATCGACGGGGAGGCCCGCATCCGCGAGCGCAGCGCCGGCGACGCCCGCGCCGTTCAGCGGAAGCGTGCGGCCGAGGATCTCCGGATGCACGCGCCCGATCGCCTCGAACAGCTCCAGGTGCGCGCCCTTCACACCCGCCTCCTCGGCGATGCCGATGATCACCGGGGTGCGCGGGTCGCCGTTCTTGTGCACCGGATGCCCGAGCCCCGGGATCTTGCCGCCCGACGCCCGGGTCTCGGTGATGGCGGCGCGGGCCGCGTCGTCCCACTCGGCCGGAGTCCAGGCATCCGTGTCGCCGAGGCCGAGCACGACGTCGTGCAGGAACTGGCCCGTGTCTTCGGTGACGCCGAGGAACCGCGACCCGCCGCCGAGCAGGCCCGCCGCGATGGCACCCTGCAGCGAGTCGGGTGCGCTGTAGTAGGTGAGCCGCGCAGCGATGGCGGTGGGGGTGAAGCCGTGGTCGGCGAGCGAGACCAGCACGGCCTCGAACACCCGCAGCTGCCCCGGGGTCGGCCGGCGCTTCGTCGCGAGCCAGTAGGCGAGCTCGCCGAAACTGATCTGCCCGAGCAGTTCGCTCGCGAGGTCGTGGCCGAGCAGCGAGATCGAGTCTGTGGTGCTGGTGCCGATGCCGGTGGGGTACTCAGCCACGGGTGGCTCCTTCCGGCACGGCCGCACGGCCGAGCCATTCGCGGATGCGCTCGTCGTGCTCGCCGAGCGTCGGCGGCGGCGAGTCGTAACGCGGCGGGGTGCGGGAGAACCGGATCGGGTTGCGGATCATCGGCACCGCCCGCTCGCCCTCGCCCACGGTCACCACGGGCTCGAGGCCGAGCCGTTCGGCGAGGGCGACTCCGCCGTCGATGGTGTTGATGGGCCCGCAGGCGATGCCGGCGGCGGTGAGGATGTCGAACCACTCCTGGATGGTGCGGGCCGCCAGCGCGTTGACGAGCAGCGGCCGCAACTCTTCGCGGTTGCGGTTGCGCTCCTCGGTGCGCGCGAAACGGGGGTCGTCGGCCAGCTCGGGCCGGCCGAGCGCCTGGGCGAGTTTCACGAACTGGGCGTCGGTCGCGGCCACCACGATGATCTCGCCGTCGCTGGCCGGCAGTGGCTCGTAGGGGAACAGGCTCGGATGCGCGTTGCCCATCCGGAACGGCACGATGCCCCCGGCGACGTAGGTGGAGCTGTGGTTGGCCATCGCCGCCAGGGCGGTGGAGAGCAGGTTCACCTCGACGTGCTGACCCTCGCCGGTGTTCGTGCGGTGGTTGAGGGCGGACAGGATGCCGATGGTCGCCTGCATCCCGGTCATGATGTCGAACACGGAGACCCCGCTGCGATAGGCCGGCCCGTCGGGGGAGCCGGTGAGGCTCATCAGCCCTGACGCCGCCTGCACGATCAGGTCGTAACCGGGCAGCGCGGCTCCGCCGGCGGTGCCGAATCCGCTGATCGAGGCGTAGATCACGGCGGGATTGACGGATGCGACGGAGTCGTAGTCGAGGCCGAACTTCACGAGCCCCCCGGGTTTGAAGTTCTCGATCACGATGTCGGCGCGCCGGGCCAGCTCGAGGGCAAGCATCCGGTCGCCCTCGTCGCGGAAATCGAGCACGACGTCGTACTTGTTGCGATTGATGCCGAGGTAGTAGGTCGAGACGCCGTCGCGCTCGGGTGGCGCCCAGGCGCGGGTCTCGTCGCCCACGGGGCTCTCGACCTTCACCACGGTGGCGCCGAGGTCGGCCAGCTGCTGGGTGGCGAAGGGGCCGGCCAGCACCCGGGAGAAGTCGGCGACGAGCAGGCCCTCGAGGGGGCCGCCGGTGGTGGCGTCGGCGGCGTCGGGCAAGCTCACGACAGGCTCCTCGTTGAAATCGGTCAAGTGTCCGCTGTGCGGATACCTGATTGAATCCCAGGCCTCCTCGATTTGTCAAGAGTTGCTCCTCAGCCTGGGATCCCGCTTCGAAATAGGGTAAGAAAGGGGGAGTCCGAAAATGGACGCTTGACCGCTGGAGGATCATGCGCGAGGCAACCGGCCCCGAATTCATCGAAGCGATCGCGCGCGGGCTCGATGTCATCCGTGCCTTCGGCGAGGCCGGTCAGAGCCAGAGCCTCAGCGATCTCGCCGCGGCCACCGGGCTCGCCCGCCCGACCGTGCGCCGCATCCTGCTCACCCTCGACGAACTCGGGTACGTGCGTTCCGAGAACGGCTCGTTCGCCCTCACGGCGCGGGTGCTCGACCTCGGCATGGCATACGTGTCGTCGAGCAGCATCTGGGAGATCGCCCGCCCGCACCTCGCCGCCTTGAGCGAAGCGGTGCAGGAATCGTGCTCACTGGCCCAGCTCGACGGGTCGGATGTCGTGTACGTGGCCCGTGTGGCCGTGCCGAAGCTCGTGACGCTCTCGGTCACCATCGGCACCCGATTCCCCGCCGCGGCCACCTCGCTCGGCAAGGTGCTGCTCGCGTCGCTCGATCCGGCCGAGCTCTCCCGCGTGCTGGCCATCCCTTCGCGGTCGTCGGTCGTTCCCGCGTGGCAGCCCTCGGCCGAGGAACTCGAGGCGTCGTTGCGGGAGGTGCGGGCGGCGGGCTGGGCGCTCACCGATCAGCAGCTGGCGCCCGCCATCCGTTCGGTCGCGGCTCCGGTGCGCGACGGATCGGGCCGTGTGGTCGCCGCCGTCAACGTGAACGCGCACGCCCTCGAGACGAGTGTGGAGACCCTCGTGGGGTCGCATCTTCCCCGGCTGCTGACCGCGGCGAGCGCCATCAGCGCCGACTGGGCGCGCTGGGAGAGCCGCCCGCTCGCGGAGGTGAGCTGATGACCCGGTTGCTGATCGTGATCGCGAGCACCCGGCCCGGTCGCGTCGGCGGCGCGGTGGGCTCGTGGGTGGTCTCCCGGGCCCGGTCGCACGACGACGGCGCGTTCGAGGTGGATGTGGCCGACCTCGCCGAGCTGAAGCTGCCCTTTCTCGACGAGCCGGCGCATCCGCGACTCCGCGACTATCTCAACGCGCACACGCGCCGCTGGAGCGCGCAGGTCGACGCGGCCGACGCCTTCGTGTTCGTGATGCCGGAGTACAACCACAGCTTCTCGGCGCCGGTGAAGAACGCGCTCGACTACCTCGTGCACGAGTGGGACGAGAAGCCGATCGGGCTGGTGAGCTACGGCGGCCTCTCGGGCGGCACCCGCGCCGTGGTGGCGCTGCAGCCGGTGCTCGCCAACCTGGGCCTCCGCGGCGTGCACTCGAACGTGGAGATCGCCTGGGTGGCCGAACACGTCGCCGACGGCGTCTTCACCCCCACCGACCGTCACGAGCGCGCCCTCACCGCCCAGCTCGAGGAACTGGCGGCACGGAAGGTCTAACGCGGGTCGAGGTCGCGCGTCGTGGCGATCGTGATCGCATCGTCGCGGTTCGTGACGCCGAGCTTGCGGTAGATGCTGCGCAGCTGCGACTTCACCGTGTTGGGGGAGACCGAGAGGGCGGCTGCGATGTCGGCCACCGATCCGTGGCGCACCAACTCGCGCAGCACCACGTGCTCGCGCTCGCTGAGGGCGGGGATCGGCAACTGGTCGGGAACGACCGAGCGCAGGCCTGGGCGGGTGACGATGGGCACCAGCTCCTCGCGGCCGAGTCGCGCGGCGAACTCCTGGATCGCCAGGAGATCGGCGGGCGGGATCAGCGTCAGCGGAAAAGCGATGTCGTGGTCGGTGAGGAAGGCGAGCGTCGCTGCACCGACGTCCTGCACCTCGGCGTCGCGGCCCTCCCCCAGCAACGCGGCCAGCCGGATCACGTCGGTCTCGGCCGTCTGACGGATCGACAGCGTCCGCTGCCGGGCCAGGAGTGTCAGCCGGAGCGCACCGATCCGATCGCCTCGGCCGAGCGTGACGCGTGCCTGACCGACGATCGTGCCCCCTGACTGCTTCCCCGCTCCAGCCAAGGTGCGGGTCGCCGCGTCGGAGTCGCCGCCGGCCAGCTGCAGCAGGGCGCGCGTCGTGCCCAGGCGCTGCAGTGTCTGCGGGCTGGTCGCCGATCGCTTGCGGTGGGTGCGGATGCTCTCGTCGATCCGGGTGAGTGCGACATCCGGCTGGCCGCGCAGCAGGGAGATCATCGCGTCGACGTGATCGATCAGGGGCCAGTGCTCGATGGTCTCCCGATGGGGATCGAGGCCCCGGATGCGTTGCTCCGCGGTGTCGGTGTCGCCGTGTTCGAGCGCGATCAGCGCTTCGGCCAACCGGAACAGACTCCCCGCGTAGCCGTCCTTCCAGCGTGGCGGCCAGACCCGGGCGTCGGCTTCACGACACAGTGCCTGTGCGGCGCGGATGTCGCCGTGCAACGCGAGGGTACCGGCCAGGAGCGCCAGGCAGGTGAGCGCCGAGGGCCGTTGCAGCGCGTCGCCGACGGCGATTCCGGCGCGGAAACAGGTGATCGCCTCGTCGGGGCGCCCGGTGTAGAGGAACGTGGTGCCGACGTGCGCCCACAGCGCGGGTTCGAGACGGTCGAGGTCGTCGTGGTCGGCGGGCGAGAGGTGCTGGAGGATGTCGAAGGCGTCGAGCGCTGCTTCATCGGCGCCGCTGAAGCGGCCGATGACCCGCAACGACGCACTCTCCATGGTGCGCAGCAGCGCCCGTTCCGGGGCGCTCGCGCCACCCCGTTGCGCCCGGGTGGAGATGATCGCCAGGCCGAAGAGCTGAACGGCTCGGGCACGGTGCAGGCCCGAGGCGTTGAAGTACACGGCGAGCAGCATGGTGATCAGGGGGTATCGACGCAGTGCCAGCAACGAGGTGCCCGCAAACAATTCGCGTGTCTGCGCGCCATGGCTGGCGAGCAGCTGCAGCCAACCGTGCCGCACGGCGTCGCTCGCGAGGCTCAGGTCGTTGATTCCCACCGCGATCGACAGGGCCGAGAACGGCCGCTCGTGCTCGATCGACCAGCGGGCGACGCGCCTCAGCAACCCATCGACCTCGCCCGGGAACGTGCGACGCAGATCGCGTTGCAGGAGTTCGCGCACGAGGGTCGTGTAGGTGAAGACGCGAGACGAGTCGTATCCGGTCCACATGCCGAAGCCATCGGCTTCGACGAGGTCGAGCAGTTCGGCGCCCCGAGGATCGCCGGAGAGGTCGGAGGCGAGCTCGGCGGTGAGCACGTCGGCCACCGACGTCGTGAGCAGAAAGCGGCGCAGCTGCGCGCTGTGCTCGTCGAGCGCGCGGGCGCGCAGCGAGTAGTACGACTCGATAGCGGCCAGGGCGGGCCCCACGTTCGCGCTCTCGGCCGTGACCGGCTCGCCGCTGACCGCCATCGCGCGCACCGCGATGGCGAGCCCGCCGGTGAGTTCCGCCAGCAGCGCCGGGTCATGCGCCGAATCGGTCCTGGCCACCAGGGTCGCGGTCTCCTCGGCCGTGAAGGCGAGCGCGGTGGGCGGCACCGATGTGGTGTCGACGGCCAGCGCGGCTCCCGGCTCGGTGAGCGGGCTGGAGCGCCGAACCGCTGCCGCCACCCGCACCGCCGGGGTGCGGCGCACGAAGTCCAGCAGCTCGGTCAGCGTCTCGTCGTCGAGCTGATCGGCGTCGTCGATCACGATCCGGAGGTCGCCCACCTGATTCACGATGTCGGTGAGCAGTTCCCAGGCCGCGCCGCGCACGTCGAGCGCCGCCTCCATCGACGACACCACGGCTGCGGGCAACCCCACCGCCGACAAGGCCCGCACGATCGCACGCACGAGCGCCGACGCCGTTGTTCGGGGGCGATCGATCGTGACCCACGCGCCGCGCACGTCCGCGCTCTGCGCCCATTGCGCGAGCAGCACGGTCTTGCCCGAGCCCGCAGGCCCACGCACGACATGCAATGCCGCGTCGGTGTCCAGCATCGCGAGAAGGCGGGGTCGCACCACCGCAGCGGCCGGGATGCGCGGCGCGCCGGCGATGCGGTGGGCGCTGCTCATCCCGCCTCGTCCGTCTCGTTGCGTCGGCTCGGTCGGAGCCGCGAAACGCCGGCTCGTGCGAGGGCCCGCTCCGCCAGCACGGCCACGGCGCCGAGTGCGAGGTAGGCCAGCACTCGTCCGGCGAGAGTGAGCGCGACGACCGCGCCGCTCAGCACCCGCGGGTCGATCACCGCCAGCGAGATCGCGAAGATCGCGACACCACCCGCTGCCGCGCCGCCGAACCAGACCAGCCGGCTACCGGTTCGCCAGAAACGGCCGAGGCCGAGCACGATCTCCACGGTCGCGGCCGGGATGCACAGTGCCGGTATCACGAGGAGCCCGAGCGCCGTGAACGGTGTGGCGAGCACCGAGGCGACGAATGCCGTCACCAGGATGACGCCCGGCCGACGAAGCCAGCGGCCGGCGATCAGCGGGCCCAGGATGTGGAACGAACCGACCAGGGAGTAGAGCACCGGTGATGCGAGTGCCGTGGCGAACAGCACGGGGGCCAGCGCGACCATCAGGATCGCCGACGCGGCCGCGATCGCGGCGCACTGCAGCAGCGCGGCGGTCGACAGACCGGCCGCGCGCCGTCCTCCTCGCCCCGCCCCCATGGTGTGACGCTACCAAATCGCCCGGCCGGGCGACTGGTGGAGGGCCGGACTCAGACCCCCAGGGCCGCGTCGACGATCGACTTGGCCTCGGCCTGAACGCGGCGCAGGTGCTCCTCGTCGACGAAGCTCTCGGCGTAGATCTTGTACACGTCTTCGGTGCCGGAGGGCCGCGCGGCGAACCAGGCGCGCTCCGTCACGACCTTCACGCCGCCCACCGCCGCGCCGTTGCCGGGCGCGTGCGAGAGCTTCGCGACGATCGGGTCCCCGGCCAGCTCGGTCGCCGTGATCGCCTCGCCGTCGAGCTTCGCGAGCTCGGCCTTCTGGGCTTTCGAAGCCGGGGCGTCGACGCGTTCGTACACGGGCGCGCCGTACTCCTCGGTGAGCTCCGCGTAGTGCTGCGACGGCGTCTTGCCCGTCACCGCGAGGATCTCCGACGCCAGCAGTGCGAGCAGGATGCCGTCTTTGTCGGTGGTCCAGACCGTGCCGTCGAAGCGCAGGAACGAGGCACCTGCCGACTCCTCACCCCCGAACGCGACCGAGCCGTCGATGAGGCCCGGCACGAACCACTTGAAGCCCACCGGCACCTCCCACAGGGTGCGGCCGAGCGACGACGCGACGCGGTCGATCATCGACGACGACACCAGGGTCTTGCCGATCGCGGCATCCGGCGACCAGCCCTCGCGACGGGAATAGAGGTACTGGATGGCCACGGCGAGGTAGTGGTTGGGATTCATGATGCCGGCGTCGGGGGTGACCACCCCGTGGCGGTCGGCATCCGCGTCGTTGCCGGTGGCGATGTCGTAGTCGTGGCGGCGCTTCACGAGCGAGGCCATGGCGTAGGGGCTCGAGCAGTCCATGCGGATCTTGCCGTCCCAGTCCAACGTCATGAACGCCCACTGCGGGTCGACGGTCTCGTTCACGACCTCGAGGTTGAGGCCGTAGCGGTCGCGGATGAGGTCCCAGTACTCCACGCTCGCCCCGCCGAGCGGGTCGGCGCCGATGTGGATCTTCGACTTCGCGATCGCGTCCATGTCGATCACGTTCTCGAGATCGGCGACGTAGTGCTCGCGGAAGTCGTAGGTTCCGGATGGCGCGCCGGCGCCCCGGGCGACGCGCTTCACATCGACGAGCCCGCCCGCGATCAGCTCGTTGGCGCGGTTCGCGATCCAGCCGGTCGCATCCGAGTCGGCCGGTCCGCCGTGCGGCGGGTTGTACTTGAAGCCGCCGTCGGCGGGCGGGTTGTGCGAGGGGGTCACCACGATGCCGTCGGCCTGGTCGTCGTGACCGGCCTTGTTGTAGGCCAGGATCGCGTGCGAGACGGCGGGCGTCGGCGTCCAGCTGTCGCGCAAATCCGTCCACACCGTCACGCCGTTCGCGGCGAGCACCTCGAGCGCCGTGTCTTCGGCGGGCTTCGAGAGCCCGTGCGTGTCGCGCCCGATGAAGAGGGGGCCGGTGATGCCCTGACCGGCCCGGTACTCCACGATCGCCTGGGTGATGGCGGCGATGTGGTCCTCGTTGAAGGCCGTGTTGAAGCTCGAGCCGCGGTGGCCGCTCGTGCCGAAGATCACCTTCTGCTCGGGGTCGTTCACATCGGGGTGCAGTTCGTAATAGGCCCGCACCAGGGCGTCGACGTCGATCAGGTCTTCGGGGAGGGCAACTGTGCCTGCACGCTCATGCATGCCCCCAAGTCTGGCACCGCGCGGGCGCTCGCGGGTGAACGGGATCGCTAGCCTAGGAGACATGTCGGAGACGTACAGCTACCTCGGCCCATCGGGAACGTTCACCGAGGCGGCGCTCGCCCAGGTGCCGGAGGCGCAGGGCAAGGAGTGGCACTCGGTCAACAACGTCGGCGAGGCGCTCGACGACGTGGTGTCGGGCCGCAGCGTCGCGGCGATGATCGCCATCGAGAACTCGATCGAGGGCGGGGTGTCGGCCACGCAGGATGCGCTCGCCAACATCCCTGGGCTCCGCATCGTGGGCGAATACCTCGTGAAGGTGCAGTTCGTGCTGGTGGCGCGGCCGGGCACGACGCTCGACGACGTGCGGGTCGTGAACGCGCATCCGGTGGCCTACGCGCAGACCCGCAAGTGGCTGGATGTGAACCTGCCCGCCCACGGGCACATCCCGTCGACCTCGAACGTGGCCGCCGCGCTGTCGCTGTTCGAGAACGACCTGGCGGATGCCGCGGTGGCGCCCCCGCAGATCGTGCAGCACCACGCGCTCGAGGTGCTCGCCGAGAACATCTCCGACAACGCGAACGCCGTCACCCGATTCGTGCTGGTGTCGCGCAACACGGTTCTGCCGCCCGCGACCGGCGCCGACAAGACGAGCATCATCGCCGAGCTGCCCGACGACCGCTCGGGTGCGCTGCTCGAACTGCTCGAGCAGTTCTCGACCCGCGGCGTGAACCTCTCGCTGCTGCAGTCGCGGCCCATCGGCGACGCCCTCGGCCGCTACCGCTTCGTGATCGACGCCGACGGGCACATCACCGACGAGCGCGTGGCGGATGCCCTGCTCGGCGTGCGCCGGTTCAGCCCGAACATCATCTTCCTCGGCTCGTACCCCCGCGCCGACCGCGCGCCGGTGGAGTACGTGCCGCGCTACGACAACGGTGTGTTCGTGGAGGCGCGCGACTGGCTCCGCGCCCTCGTCTCAGGCGAGCCCGAGTCCTGACCTCCCCCACCCACCTCCTCGCGACCCGCCAAATTTCGCCCCTTTCCGGCCCATTTCGGGGCGGATTTTGGCGGGTCGCGAGGAGGAGGGTGGGGGTGGGGTGGCGCGGGGGTCAGGCGTCGACTCGGGAGCGATCACGGCGCGCGAGGTAGCGGATCGCGTTCGCGGGGATCGAGACCCAGTCGGGGCGGTTGCGTGCCTCGTAACTGACCTCGTAGAGCGCTTTGTCGAGTTCGAAGGCGTCGAGCAGCGCGCGTTGGGCGCGCAGATCCAGACCCGATCGCGCTATATACCCGTCGAGGAATGCGTCGCGGGCGACGTGCGCCCACTCGCTCACGGCCGCTGCGTGCGGCGACTGCGCGTAGGTTCCCGCCACGTAGTCGAAGGAGCGGAGCATGCCGGCCACATCGCGGAGGGTGACATCCGGTTCGCTCCGTTCCAGCAGCGGACGCATGGGTTCGCCCTCGAAGTCGAGCAGCACCCACCCGCGCCCCGGAACCGCGAGCACCTGACCCAGGTGGTAGTCGCCGTGGATGCGCTGGCAGTCGGGCCACGGGGTCTCCTCCGCCAGGCGGAACACCTGCTCGACGGCCTCGCTCTCGGCGGCCAGCGACGGCACCTCGGCCACGGCCTGGGCGGCCCGCTCGCGCATGCTCGCCATGATGGCGGCCTTCTCGGCGGCGGTCGTGCCGTGCACCGGGAACAGGCGCGCCAACTCCGCGTGCACCTGGGCGGTCGCCTCGCCGAGTGCTCGGGCAGGCGCCGCGAACGACTCACCCGCGTCGGCGGAGCGCAGAGCGACCCGCCACGCATCCTCCACCTCGGGGATGAACTCCTGCGCGAACGCGAGGTGCCCGCTGGCCCGCCCACTCGCCTCGCGCGGGTCGCGCCAGGTGCCCGTGACGTTGCCGACGGCGCGCGGGATGAGCCGCGACCCGGCGTCGGACAACGCCGACTGCACCACGACATCCGGATTCGGTCCGTTGCTGAGCGCCCGGAACACCTTGCAGATCACGGGTTGCGCCGGCTTGCCGTTCGGATGCACGAGGTCGTAGATGATCGACGTGTTCGACTGTTCGCCACGCAGCACATGCGAGTCGGTGACCCGGATGTCGGAACTCGTCAGCGCGTGATGGCCTTCCGCGGAGGCGTCGTGGAAGGCGTCGCTGCGTTCGGCCTCGTCATCGAGCATCAGCCCGAGCAGCGCACGCGTGTAGGCCGGGTCGTGGGGTCCGTCGTAGATGAACACCGGCTTGCCGTCGATCGACGCGCGTTCGATCAGGGCCCGGTCGCCGCCGAGCAGGGTGGAGGAACGGAAGGAGAGGGGCACCTGGTAGAGCACCGGCGTGGCCGCCGATTCATCGAGGATCAGGTGGGTTTCGAGGCCGACTTGATGCCGGTGGTCGACGAGCGACCACATGCCGACGCGGGACAGGACGGGATGCTTGGACGAGGATGCGAACCAGCGTTGGTGCTGAATCCAGTCCGCAAGCGCCGGTCGCACTTCCCGGGAAGGGGGAATTCTCACCGCAGAGACGCTCATGCTCGGACACTACGCCGGGTGGGGAGGACCCGCCAGAGCGATCGTGCTGGGCGTCCGCTCCGAATCGATCGGGCCGGCTGCCCGGATCGCCGCTATTCCGCGTCGCGCTCGGCCGCTGCGGCCGCTTTTCCGAGCTTGACGTCTTTCACGCGGCGATTCTCCGCACGCACCTCGGCCTGGGTGGCCCGCTCGGCCACCAGCCACTCCGGCGGTGCCTGCAGCAGGGCCTGGATCTCCGCCGTGGTGAGCGCATCCGTCACTCCGGCCCGGGCGAGACCCGAGATCGAGACCCCGAGCTTGCGGGCCATCACCTCGCGCGGGTGCGGGCCGTTCAACCGCAGCTGCACCAGCCACTCCGGCGGCGACTCGAGCAGCGTGTTCAGTTCGGCACGTGTCACGGTGCCCTCCTGGAACTCGGCGGGCGCGGCGGTCAGCAGGATCCCGAGCTTCTTCGCGGCCGTCGCCGGCTTCATGGTCTGCGGTGTCTTCTCGGGGCTCATCAGCACAGCGTATCCTGGGCGGGCTGCAGCGGTCTCGCGTTGCGGCGCTGCAGCAGGCCGAACGGAAGGGGACCGGATGCCGTTCCGCGTCGCTTTCGTGCCCGGCGTCACTCCCACCAAATGGTTCCGCACCTGGCAGGAGCGCCAGGAGTCGGTGCGCCCGAGTGAACGCGTGCCGATCGAGGCCGTGCCGATCGAATCGCTCGTGACCGGCGCTGATCCGCTCTCCGTGCTGCGCGACGACGAAGCGGATGTCGCGCTGCTGCGTCTGCCCGTCGACCGCACCGACGTGGGTGCCATCACCCTCTACTCCGAGCTGCCGGTGGTCGTGGTGCCGAAGGACCACGTGGTCACCGCGGTCGACGAGATCGACGTCGCGGACTTGGCAGGCGAACGGATGCTCGAGGTCGCCGTGGGGCCCACCGGCGGCCCCGATGCGGTCGAGCTGGTCGCGGCGGGCGTCGGTGTTCTCGTGCTCCCGAAGTCGGTCGCCCGGCTCTATGGGCGCAAAGACGTCGAGGCGCGGACGGTGACCGGGCTGCCCGAGACGGAGATCGCCCTGGTCTGGCTCAGCGAGCGGCAGACGCCGCTCGTCGACGAGTTCATCGGAGTGGTGCGCGGTCGCACGGCGAACAGCTCCCGCGCCGCAGACGACGCGGAGCGGGCCGCGATCGCCGCGTCGGGGCGCAAGCCGAAGGCCACCGACAAGGCGAAGGCGCGCGCAGCCGAGGCCCGCGCGGCGGCGGCCAAGGCCCAGCCCAAAGGCAAGTCGAAGGCCAAGCCTCCGCGCAAGGCCACCCGCCCGCGTCGCCCGCGCTGACCATCCGGCCGCGGGCGCGTTTCGGGCGAATCTGAGTGGCACAGCACCCGTATGCGGGCCCAACTCGACGCACGTTCGCCCGAAATGACGGCGGGCGGCGCGCGTCGGGCGGAGGAGTGGGCGGGCGGCGCGATTTCGGGAGGAGCAGAGCGCAACCTCCCCCGAATTCGGCCCCGGTCGTGCTCTGCTCCTCCCGAAACGGAGGAGCGCGCCGCATCAGGCGGCGGTGACGGCCTTCGAGTCGGCGGGAACGCGCACGAGCAGGGCGCCCGGGTCGACCCAGGTGTGCACGGCGCGCGCCATGCCCCACTCGTCGCCGTCGAGCTGGATCTCCTCCACGCCGTCGAGGGTCAGTTCGAAGTCGCGGCCCGTGGAGTAGGAGACCGAGCGCACGTCGTTGTTGAGGTCGATGACCTTGCGCCCCACGGCCGACTTGCGCAGCACCCCGTTCTCGAATGCGATCTTGTTCCACACCCGCAGCCAGCCGAACGGCCCCTCCGGCCGCAGCGCGACGATGTCGAGCACACCGTCGTCGGGTCTCGCGTCGGGGATGAGCAGCAGGCCGCCCGGCAGCAGTCCGCAATTGCCCACGATCACGGTGTGCACACTCGTGGTCTTCCACGACGAGCCATCGAGCCGGAATCGCAGCTTCACCGGCTTCAGCTCCGGGATGGCGCGGCCGATGCCGTCGACGTAGGCCAGCCATCCCACGGCCTTCTTCAGCTTCTTGTTCGTCTTGGCGATCATCTTCGCGTCGATACCGAGCCCCGCCATCACGAGGAAGACCTTCTCCTCCACCGAGTCGTCTTCGCGCGTCACGTCGATCACGCCGACATCGATGCGACGGTCGTGCCCGGTGAACACGGCCGTCACCGCCTGCTCGACGTTGGTGAGGGTCAGGTCGAGGTTGCGGGCCAGGAGGTTGCCGGTGCCCACGGGCAGAAGACCGATCGGCACCCCGGTGTCGCGCAGGCCCTCGGCCACCGCGCGCACGGTGCCGTCACCACCCGCCGCCACCACCACTGCCGCGCCCCGGGCGACTGCTTCGCGGGCGATCCGCTCGCCGGCGTCGTCGAGCGTGGTCTCGAACCAGAGCGTCTCGGCCCAGCCGGCGGCCTTCTCGGCCGCGGCCACGACCGGGCGCAGGCGGGAGGCGTCGACTTTGACGGGGTTGACGACTACGGCGGCTCTTGGGGCGGGCGCTGCGGCTGTGTTAGCTGCCTCGGGGGCCGTGCTGCGCGCGGCCTCCTCGGGCGTCGCCGGTCCTTGCCCGGCGCCGCGCGACATGTTCCGGTGAGGTCGCTTCGCGGCCTCGCCGTCACCCTGGGATGTACTGGCTGCCTCGGGGGCCGTGCTGCGCGCGGCCTCATCTTGGGTCATCGATAAGGGCCCGTTGGTTGCGATCGCGTGGGGAAGTCGTGGGGGTCGTGAGGGCGTGTGCTCACCGTGGGGCGTCGAGTAAGGCCCGTTGCGTCGTGCCACGTGCCAACCGTATCGGTTCCTGGCGGGCTATCGAGCCGAAGTCCGGGCCCTTGCCGCCCCGAGGCGCAAAGTAGGATTGGGGGGTGATCGATCCAGTGCTCTTGCGTGAAAGCCCCGATGTCGTCAGGAAATCGCAGCGAGCGCGGGGGTCCTCGGTGCAGCTCGTCGACCAGGCCCTCGCAGCCGACACCGAGCGGCGTGCCGCCATCCTGGAGTTCGAGAACCTGCGGGCCGAGCAGAACGCCTTCGGCAAGCAGGTTGCCGCGGCTCCGAAAGAGGAGAAGAAGGCACTCGTCGAGCAGGCCCAGGCGCTCGCCGCGTCGGTGAAGCTCGCCAACCAGCGGGCGACGGATGCGGAGAATGCGTTCGTCGAGACCGCACGGCAGATCCAGAACATCGTCATCGACGGCGTGCCCGAAGGCGGCGAAGACAACTTCGTGACGCTGCGCGAGGTCGGCACCAAGCCGGTCTTCGACTTCGAGCCGCGCGACCACGTCGAGCTCGGCGAGACCCTCGGCGTCTTCGACCTCGCTCGTGGCGCGAAGGTCTCGGGAGCACGCTTCTACTTCCTCACCGGCATCGGCGCCCGCCTCGAGATCGCACTGATGAACCTCGCCCTCGACCGCGCTCTTGCCGCGGGCTTCACCCCGCTCATCACGCCCACACTGGTGCGGCCCGAGACGATGGACGGCACCGGATTCCTCGGCGAGCACGCCGACGAGGTCTACTACCTGCCGGCCGACGAGCTCTTCCTCACGGGCACCAGCGAGGTGGCGCTCGCCGGGTTCCACATGGGCGAGATCCTCGAGTTCCCGGCCGACGGTGCGGGGCTGCGCTACGCCGGCTGGTCGACCTGTTACCGGCGCGAAGCCGGCTCGCACGGAAAAGACACCCGGGGCATCCTGCGCGTGCACCAGTTCAACAAGCTCGAGATGTTCAGCTACGTGCTGCCCGAGAACGCTGAGGCCGAGCACGAGGCGCTGCTGGGCTACCAGGAGGGCATGCTCACCGACCTCGGTCTCGCCTACCGCGTCATCGACGTGGCGGCCGGCGACCTCGGCTCGAGCGCCGCCCGCAAGTTCGACACCGAGGCCTGGGTGCCCTCGCAGCAGACCTACCGCGAGCTCACCTCCACCTCGAACTGCACCACCTACCAGGCTCGCCGGCTCGACACGCGCTACCGCACGGAGACGGGCAAGACGGCGCCGGTCGCCACCCTCAACGGCACGCTCGCGACCACCCGCTGGATCGTCGCGCTGCTCGAGACGCACCAGCAGGCCGATGGCTCGGTCGTGATCCCGGAGGTGCTGAGGCCTTACCTCGGCGGACTCGAGCTGATCGAGGCGAAGTGAGCGGGGCATCCGAACCGCGGGGTGAATCCGCTGCCGCGACAGATTCCGCCGAGGCATCCGCCGATCGCTGGCTCGTGGCGCTCGACATCGACGGCACGGTGCTGCACGAAGACGGCACCCTGAGCGACATCGTGGGCGCCGAGGTGCGCCGCGTGGTGGCCGAGGGCAACGAGGTGATGCTGGCAACCGGGCGTTCGGTCGCCACCACGCTCCCGGTGCTGCAACTGCTCGGCATCGCGCCCGAGTTCGTGGTGTGTGCGAACGGCGCCATCACGCTCGCCCGCGACGCGTCGGAGCCGCTCGGCTACCGGCGGGAGCACGTCGAGATCTTCGATCCGGGGCCGGTGCTCCGGAAGATCCGCTCCCACCTCTCCGAGGCCGTGTTCGCGGTGGAGGACGAGGACGGCTGGTTCCGCTACACCGAGGCTTTTCCCGAGACCGTCCTGGGCGCCGGCAGCGAGCAGGTGACCTTCGAGGAGCTGATCGAGACCGAGGCGACTCGCGTCGTGGTGATCTCACCCGACCACGACATGGAGGACTTCCTCGCCGTGGTGGAGCGGATGGGCCTGCACCGCGTGAGCTACTCGATCGGCTGGACGGCGTGGCTCGACATCGCGCCCGACGGCGTGAACAAGGCGACCGGGCTCGAACGCGTGCGCGAGCGGCTCGGCATCCCGCGCGATCGCGTCCTGGCGATCGGCGACGGGCGCAACGACATCGACATGTTCCGCTGGGCCGGCGAGTCGGGGCGCGCCGTGGCCATGGGCCAGGCGCCGCGCGACGTGATCGACGTGGCCACGGAGGTCACCGCATCCGTCTACGACGACGGAGTGGCCGGGGTGCTCGGCTCCCTCTGAAGCCCGGTAGCCCCCTCGGAGCACGCAACGCGGCGGCGGGCGGTATGCTCGTGGCTGGTTGCGCAGGCCTGGCCGGCGCAACCGGGAGGGCTGTCCGAGCGGCCGATGGAGCCAGTCTTGAAAACTGGTGAGGTGTTAAAGCCTTCTAGGGTTCGAATCCCTAGCCCTCCGCCAGATCGCTTGCTCCGCCCCCTTCGTGCGCGTACAATTTCACGTACAGGAGGCCCCGTCATGAAGACCATGTCGTATTCGGAGTCCCGCGCGCATTACGCGGAGACCCTGTCGTCGGTCGTCGACGACAGCGAAGAGGTCGTCATCACGCGCGCCGGTCATGAACCCGTCGTCATCGTGTCGCTCGCCGAGTACGAATCCTTGAAAGAGACGGCATATCTGCTCCGCAGCCCCGAGAACGCCCGCCGGCTCCTGGGCGCGATCGGCCGTCTGGAGTCCGGCCACGGTCGCGAGCGCGATCTCGCGGAATGATGTTCGTCTGGGATGAAGAGGCCTGGGCGGACTACGAGTGGTGGCAGGCGCAGGACCGCCGCATCCTGAAGCGCGTCAACGCCCTTCTGCGCGACATCGCCCGCAACGGCAACGAGGGCATCGGTAAGCCCGAAGCTCTGAAACACGGCTTCCACGGCTTCTGGTCGCGGCGCATCTCCGACGAGCATCGGCTCGTCTACCGGGTCGACGACGACCAGGTGCTCGTCGCCGGCTGCAGATATCACTACGGCAGCTGACGCGCACCCGCAGCGGCGCGGATGTTCTCGATGAGGGCACGGATCTGGGGGCGGCGGCCGGCGCCGTGGCGCACGGCGAGCGAGAGCACCCACGGCGCCATCGGCTCGGCAAGGGGGATCCGCACGCACCCGATCGTGTCGACCACGTCGGGCACCACCGCGACGCCGAAGCCGGCGGCGACGCAGGGCGCCACACTGGGAAGGTCGGCGAGCTCTGCGGCGATGTGCCTCACGATGCTGTGCTCGGCGAGCACGTGATCGAGCTGCACCCGGTTGCCGAAGCCAGGCAGCACGTCGACCCAGTCGTCGGCCGCGAGGTCGGCGAGCGACACCGATCGGGCGCTCGCGAGGCGGTGTGTCTCGGGCAGCAGCGCCACGAACTCCACCTCCACGAGCGGCCAGGAATCCAGGTCGGGCGGCGCCGGCACCGCCGTCAGAGCCAGGTCGAGGCGGCCGTGCGCGAGGTCGTCGAGCAGCCCGGTCGAGCCGGTCGGCGATGCCACCAACTGGATGTCGACCAGCGGATGCTCGCGTCGGAAGCCTCCCAGGATGACCGGCAGATCGAGCACCTGCATCGCCGCGAACGTGCCCATCCGCACCCGTCCGCGGAGTCCGGCCCCCGACTCCGTCGCCACCTGCCGGAATCCTTCGAGATCGTCGAGCAGCGCTCGTGCGAGTGGCAGCAGGGCCTCACCCGCGGGGAGGAGAGTCACCGTCTTCGTGGTGCGCTCGAACAGCCGCACACCGAGTTCGCGCTCGAGGCTGCGGAGTCCGGCCGAGACCGTCGACTGGGCCACGAAGAGGCTCTCGGATGCCCGGGTCACGTTTCGTTCGTCGGCCACGGTCACGAAGTACTCGAGCAGACGTGTCTCCATGCGTCGATAATAGAGGAAAGCGATTAGTCTTATCAGGATAAATCGTTGGACTCGATGAGGCATCGAGGGCATCCTCGAAGCATGACCTCGACCGCCTCCGTTTCGATCGCTTCCGAACTCCCGGGAGAGCTCCCGACCCGCCGCCTCCGTCTTCCGCACCGCGCCGGTTTCTGGGTGACGGCGGTCGCCTTCCTCGTGATGATGGCCTTCAACACCGTGCCCACTCCGTTGTACGCGCTCTATCAGCAGCGTGACGGCTTTCCTACTGCGGTCGTCACGGTGGTCTTCGCCGCCTACTCGATCGGCGTGATGCTGGCGCTGTATCTCGCCGGGCACGTGAGCGACCGGGTGGGTCGACGACCCGTCATCCTCTCCGCCGTCGTGATCGAGGTGCTGGCCGCCGTGCTGTTCCTGGTCTGGTCGGCGCCGGTGGGCCTGGTGCTCGCTCGATTCGTGGCCGGACTGGGCATCGGGATGCTCACGGCCACCGCCACCGCGCACCTGGCCGACCTGCGCCGCATCGCGCGTCCCGACGCCGGCATCGGCTTCGCGGCCACGATCGCGGGGGTCGCGAACATGGGCGGACTCGCCCTCGGGCCGCTGATCGGCGGGGTCTTCGCCGAGTGGCTCCCGATGCCGCTCGTTGCTCCCTACCTCGCCTTCCTCGCCGCCTTCGTGGCGATCGGCTTCGCCTACGCATTCGTGCCCGAGACGGTCGACTCGTCGCGCGAGCACGCGCCCTACCGCCCGCAGCGGGTGCGCGTGCCGCGGGAGAGCCGCGGCGCCTATTGGGCGGCCGGCATCGGCGGCTTCGTGGCCTTCGCCATCACGGGACTGTTCGGCTCGGTCGCGCCGACCTTCCTCGCGCAGATCCTGCACCAGAGCGACCGCTTCGTGGCCGGGCTCGTGGCGTTCTCGGTGTTCGGAGCCGCCGCGCTCGCTCAAGTGGTGTTCTCGAGGTGGTCGACGCGGGGGCAGCTCGTGCTGGGCGTGACGGCGATGGTGGCGGGGCTCCTCGCTCTCGGCGCCGCGGACCTGTCGGGTTCGGCCGTTCTCTTCGTGGGAGGCGGGGTCGTTGCTGGAGCAGGTGTGGGCCTGGTCTTCCGCGGGGCCCTCGCGACGGCCGGCGCCTTGGCGGGTGACGGCAACCGCAGCGAGATCACGGCGGGCATCTTCCTCCTCTCCTTCGCCGGTATGACCGCCGTGCCGCTTTTGATCGGCGGGGCCCTCCTCGTGCTTCCTCTGGTGCCCGTGCTGCTCGGCGCCGTGGCCGTGATGCTCGCGCTGATCGTGTGGGCAGGGCCGCTGATGATCCGGGCCACGTCGACACCTGCAGCGTCCTGAAGCAGAAAATCGGCCTGATCGGTCGATTGATGCGGTTTTCCGCATTTGCTGTGAGAGGGCTCGACGGCGGTTAACCCCCCGTTATAGGGTCATCGCGTCGGCGCCGAGCGTCGGCACGGGGCGAGCAACTGGACACGGGCGCGAGGGCGCCGACCGGACTTCCGCCCTGCCGTTCTCTCGCGCATCCGGTGCCCCTGCCGCCTCGTCGTTCCCGATCGACCCGGTGACAAGGAGCCGAATCAATGAAGAAGCGGACCATTCTGGGCGCAGCATGCGCCGCCACGATCGCGGCGGTCGCGGTCGCCGCCCCCGCCTATGCCGGTGGCCACCATGACGGCGGATGGCATCACGACGTCCCCGAAGCGCCCACCCTCAGTCTCGACCCGGTGGCCACTCTGGCCGACGGGCTGATCTCTCCCCTCAGCCTCGACGTCGACAGACACGGCGACTCCTATCTCTCGCAGAATTTCATCGGCGAACTGAACGGGGTGAGCGGCGAGGGCGAGCTCAGTACGCTCGCGACCGCCTCCGTGCCCGGCAACGAGATCGGTGCGGTGTCGTCGCGGCACGGCACCGTGTACTTCAGCCAGAACGACCAGCCGAACGGGGTGGCGAATCTGATGTCGCTCGAGGAGGGCGGCACTCCCGAAGCCCTTGCCGACCTCGGTGCCTACGAGGCCGAGGTCAACCCCGACCAGGTGAACACCTACGGCTTCACCGACCTCGACCCGGCGTGCGCGGCTCAGGTCGACCCGAACGGCCCCGCAGGTGAGCCCACCTACACGGGCAAGGTCGATTCGCATCCGTACGCCTCGCTGGCACTGCGCCACGAGATCTACGTCGCGGATGCCGGCGGCAACGACATCGTGCGCGTCGACTACGACGGCGAGATCTCGACGGCGGCCGTGCTGCCGCCCACCGAGCCCGTCGTCGTGACCGCTGAACTCGCGGCGCAGTTCGGCTTCCCGGACTGCGTCGTGGGCGCGAGCTATGTGTTCGAGCCGGTGCCGACGGATGTCGAGCGCGGCGACGACGGCTGGCTCTACGTCTCGAGCCTCCCGGGCGGCCCCGAAGACCCGAGCCTGGGTCTGCGCGGCAGTGTCTACAAGGTGAACCCCGACAGCGGCGAGGTGGAACTCGTCGCCACCGGGTTCGGCGGCGCGACCGGCATCGCGGTCGACAAGGACTCCGGCGTGGTGCTGGTGGCCGAGTTGTTCGGCGGCCCCGACGGCACCGGCCAGATCTCAGCAGTGTCGTCTCGCTCGGGCGAGGTGTTCGCCGCCTTCCCGGTGTCGTCGCCGGCGGCCATCGAGCTGCGTGACGGAATGGTCTACGCGACGACGGATGCCTTCGTGCCCGACGAATCCGGAAACCCCCAGCCGATCGGCAAGCTGAGCCTCTACCAGCTGACCGACGACGATCACGGCGGTTGCTGGGGCGACGACGGGGAGCACGAGGAAGAGGACGGTTAGCCTCCGACTCCCCGAACACCGCGCGGCGCCCTGCGACCTCCCCCGGTCGCGGGGCGCTGCCTCCGTGGGCTCGCTCAGACCACCTGCGGTCGTGCCGACGCCCGCAGGCGCACGGCGTCGCGGGCGGGTGGTTCGCCGAAGGCGCGACGGTACTCGCGGCTGAACTGGGAGGGGCTGTCGTAGCCCACCCGGAAGCCGACTCCCGCGATGTCGTCGGTGGCCGCGAGCAGGAGCGTGCGCGCCTCCTGCAGGCGGATCTGCTTCTGGAACTGGATCGGCGTCATGGAGGTCGCCGCGCGGAAGTGGCGATGGAAGGCGGTGGAGCTCATCCGCGCCATCTGCGCCAGGTCGTCCACCCGCAGCGGATCGGCGTAGTGCTCGCGAATCCAGCGCACCGAGCGGGCCACCCGGGCCAGGCTGCCGTCGGCCACCCCGATCTGCCGCACGAGAGCGCCCTGGTCGCCGGTGAGCAGTCGCCAGACGATCTCGCGCCGGTAGGCCTCGGCGAGCACGGGCACGTCGGCCGGGTGATCGAGGAGGGCGAGCATCCGCACCATCGCGTCGACCAGCTCGGGCGCCGCGTCGCTCACGGCCAGACCGGCGACGACCGGGGTGGGCTGCGCCGGGGCCTCGAGCAACAGCGACGCGATGAGTGCCGGGTCGAGGGCCAGCGTCGCCACGGCGAACGGATGCTCGGCACTCGCCTCCAGCACGAGTCCGGTGACCGGCAGATCGAGGGAGACCACGAGGAACTGACCTGCGTGGTAGTCGTAGGCCATGCCGTTCAGCACGGTGCGCTTGGTGCCCTGGGTGACCAGCGCCAACGAGGGGCGCGACATCACCGCCGCCGGTTCGGTCGGCTGAGCAGACACCCCGATGCTCAGGCCCTCGAGTACGTCGTGGCGGACCCCGCCGCGTGAGTGCCGCAGCACCAGCTCGCGCAGTTCGTCGATTCCGGCCATGCGTCCAGTCAAGCACGGGGGTCACGGCTGTGAGCATGATCCGGTCGAGGGCGGCGGGATCGTGCACGAGAAGGGCGCGATCTGTCTACGCTGCACCTCGCCTCCGGTGGTGACATGGAGGAACGGTGCAGACGCACCACAGTGAGGAACGAACGACATGCAGCACAGAACACTCGGCGCCACCGGCATCCGGGTCAGCGAATTCGCCTTGGGCACCATGATGTTCGGGCAGATGGGCAATCCCGACCACGACGACGCGATCCGCATCATCCACAGCGCCCTGGACGCGGGGATCGACTTCATCGACACGGCCGACGTCTACTCGGGCGGCGAGTCGGAGGAGATCGTGGGCAAAGCCCTGCGCGGCCGGCGTGACCAGGTGGTGCTCGCCACCAAGTTCGGCCTGCCGATGAGCGGCGACCCGAGGCAGGGCGGGGCGTCGCGGCGCTGGATCGTGCAGGCGGTCGACGACAGCCTGCGCCGGCTCGGCACCGACCGCATCGATCTCTACCAATTGCACCGGCCCGACTACGACACCGCCATCGAGGAGACCCTCTCGGCCCTGACCGACCTGGTGACCGCGGGCAAGATCCGCGCGTTCGGCTCGTCGACCTTCCCGGCCGACCGCATCGTGGAAGCCCAATGGGCAGCTGAGCGGCGGGGCACCCACCGGTTCCTCAGCGAGCAGCCGATGTACTCGCTCTTCGACCGCTCGCTCGAGGCGGCCGTGCTGCCGGCGGCCCAGCGACACGGCATGGGCGTGCTGACGTACAGCCCGCTGAACGGCGGTTGGCTCTCCGGCCACGCGGATGTCGCCTCCCGCCACCGCGCGGGCAGCCGCCCGGCGATGTACGACCCCACCAGCCGCGGAGGAGCCGCGAAGACGGCGGCGCTCGCCGAACTGCGGTCGGTGGCGGATGACGCGGGCCTCACACTGCCGCAGCTCGCGCTGGGGTTCGTGCTCGCGCATCCGGCGGTCACCTCCGTGATCATCGGGCCGCGCACGCAGGAGCAGCTCGACGGGCTGCTCACGGCTGACGGAGTGCGGCTGGATGCCGCGACCCTCGACCGCATCGATGCGATCGTGCCGCCCGGAACCGACCTCGACCCCGACGACAACTACAACGCGGCACCGCCGGCCCTTCGCGACGCGGCCCTACGTCGTCGGGCGGCCTGACGCGACGCTGATCCGCACGTTCTGGCGCTATCCGACCCCTCGGAAGCGCGAAAACGTGCGGATCAGTCGTTGCGAGGCGCGCTGGTCACGCGGCGAGGAGGGCGTCGAGGCGCTCGTAGCCCTCGACCACGCCCTTCTCCATGCCGTTCTCGATCATGCCGTCGCGGGCCTCGACGCTCGGGAAGGTGCTCCAGCCGGTGACGCGGCTGCGCCCGCCGCCGAGGTCGTCGAAGCGCGCCGTCTCGAGCGAGACGAAGTCGGGCATCCCTTCCCATTCGAAGGTCTGGATGATCAGCTCGTCGGGACGGGCCCGGTGGAACACGCCGTTGAAGGCGTACTCGTTGCCCTCCGGGTCGACGTGAACGTAGCGGTAGCGGCCGCCGTCGCGCACGTCGTACTCCTCGAGCCGCACCTCGTAGCCGTTCGGCCCGAGCCATTGCTTCACGAGCTCGGGATCGGAGTAGGCGTTGTAGACGGCGGAGACGGGTGCATCGAACTCGCGAACGATCTCGATGAACGGAACGCCCGTGGGGGCGGTGATGGTGACGGGGTTGGTCATTTCTTCTTCTCCTTCTCTTTCTGCAGCACCGCGTCGAGACGGCGGAACTGCTGTTCGTGGGCGATCCGGTAGCCGTCGATCCAGCTGGTGAGCCGCTCGAGGGTGGCCGGAGCGAGGTGCACCGGCCGGCGCTGCGCGTCGCGGCTCCGCGTCACCAGGCCGGCGGCCTCGAGCACCTGGACGTGCCTCGACACCGCCTGGACCGTGATGGCGAAGGGCTCGGCGAGCTCGTTCACCGTGGCCGGACCGCGGCTCAGGCGGGCGATCATCCGCCGCCGCACCGGGTCGGCCAGTGCCATGAACGCACGATCGAGTTCGCCGTCTGCGTCATCCTCTTCGAGCATCATCAACCTATCTGTTTATCAATGATTTGATTGAATAATAGATCGAGGCGATGCTACCGTCAACCCCTTCGCCGATGAGACTCTCAGTTTCATACGCGAACATGGAAGGTCTGCTTGTCCGCTTACCCGACCCCGTCACCACAATGAAGCATCCGCACGCGCGCCATCCGATCGCTCGTCACGGACGTCTGAAGACCCCGCATCCCGTCGCGCTGGTCGCTCAGTATCTCGCCGTGGCGCTCGCCGTCGTGCTCGTGAGCGGGGCGGCGTTCGCGGGGTATGCGACCTGGAGCGTCTCGAGCGAGGTGCAGACCGTGGCGCTCGCCGGCGAGACGGATGGCCCGCCTCCGCAGATCTCGGCCATCGACGGCGGCGTGAACCTGCTGCTCGTGGGCAGCGACAGTCGTGCGGGCCAGGGCGACGCCTACGGCGAGACCGAGGGCAACCTCAACGACGTGACGATGCTGATGCACATCGCGCAGGATCACTCGAGCGCCACCGTGGTGAGCTTTCCGCGCGACATGGTGGTGCCGGTGCCGTCGTGCCCCGATCCTGCCGGCGGCAGCTTCGACGCGATGAGCGCGCAGCCCATCAACGTCACGCTCTCCTACGGGGGCCTGCCGTGCACCGTGCTGACGGTGGAGGCGCTGACGGGACTCAGCATCCCGTTCGCCGCGGAGATCCAGTTCAACGGTGTGATCGAGATGTCGAACGCGGTCGGCGGCGTGCCCGTGTGCGTGGTCGATCCGATCGACGACGAGTACACCGGCGTGGTGCTCGACTCCGGCACCCATGTGCTGCAGGGGGCGGATGCGCTCGGCTTCCTGCGCACCCGGCACGGTGTCGGCGACGGCAGCGACCTCGGCCGCATCTCGTCGCAGCAGGTGTTCTTGTCGTCGCTCGTGCGCACGATGAAGTCGAGTGAGACGCTCGGTGACTTCGGAAAGCTCTACGGCATCGCGCGGGCGGCCTCGAGCAACATGGTGCTCTCGCAGAGCCTGGCCTCGCCCGACACGCTGGTCTCGATCGCCCTGGCGTTGAAGGACATCGATCTCGACCGGGTGACCTTCGTGGCGTATCCGGGGGTCACGGGCGGCGACGGGGTCTACGCGGGCAAGGTGGAGCCGCTCTACGATGACGCGGCCGTGCTGTTCTCGGCGATCTCGGCCGATCAGCCGGTGATCACCGCCGATCCGGCTAACACCGGGATCGGCGCGGTCGTCGACCCGAACGCGCCCACGACGGCTGCGCCCGCGACGCCCGCGACCCCGTCTCCGGACGTCGCGGGCGATACCGCTGCCGATGGAACGGCCACGACACAGACGCCCGAAGTCGCGAAGACCCCCACCGCCCTGCCACAATCGATCACGGGGCAAACCGCAGCGGAATACACCTGCTCGAAGGGGAACGACGATTAGTCGGAAGACGGATGCGACACCGGTCGCTCGACACGGCCGGCAGAAGTCGTCGCATCCGTTGTGGGCGGTCGCGACCTTCCTGGTGGCCACGGTCGCCGTTCTCGGAGTGAGCGGCGTCTCGATCGCGGCCTACGCCGCCTGGGACGTGACCAGTTCGATCACGACCGTGTCGCTCGTCTCCGACGAGGCCGCCGCCGCCCCCGGTGCCGCGCCGCCGCCCGAGATCTCCGCCATCGACGGCGGGGTCAACCTACTGCTCGTCGGCAGCGATAGCCGCACCGGGCAGGGCGACGCCTACGGCGAAGACGAGGGCGGCGAGCTCAACGACGTCACGATGCTGCTGCACATCTCGCAGGATCACACGAACGCGACGGTGGTGAGCTTTCCCCGTGACCTGGTGGTCGACATCCCCGACTGCCCCGAGGGCGGCGGCTACACGGCGCCGATCAACGAATCGCTCTCGCAGGGCGGTCTGGCGTGCACGGTGCTCACGGTCGAGAGTCTGTCGGGGCTCAGCATCCCGTTCGCCGCGGAGATCCAGTTCAACGGTGTGATCGAGATGTCGAACGCGGTGGGCGGCGTGCCGGTGTGTGTCTCGGAGCTCATCGACGATCCGTACACCGGCGTCTACCTCGAGCCCGGCACCTCGTCGCTGAGCGGTGCGGATGCGCTCGGCTTCCTGCGCACCCGGCACGGTGTCGGCGACGGCAGCGACCTCGGCCGCATCTCGTCGCAGCAGGTGTTCCTCTCGTCGCTCGTGCGCACCATCAAGTCGGATTCGACGCTCAGCGACTTCGGCAAGCTCTACGGTCTCGCGAAGGCGGCGGCGAGCAACATGACCTTGTCGGATCGCTTGGCGTCGCCCGACACCATGGTCTCGATCGCGCTGTCGCTGAAGGACATGGACCTCTCGAAGGTCACGTTCGTGGCCTACCCGAGCTACTCGGCCGACTGGGTGCCCGAGGGCAAGGTCGCGCCCGACACCGATTCGGCGGCGGTGCTGTTCGCGGCCATCCAGGCCGACCAGCCGGTGGCGGTCGAGGCGCCAGGCGGCATCGCATCGGTTCTCGACCCGAACGCGCCGGTGCAGGCGGGTGCGCCGGCGACCACGGCTCCCGTCGACCCATCGGTTCCGGTGGATCCTTCCGTTCCGGTCGATCCTTCGGCCCCGGTCGAGCCGGCCACGCCCGAGCTGGGTTCGGTGAACGCCGACGGATCGACGGTGCTGCCGTCGAACGTGAAGGGCCAGACCGCGGCCGACTACACCTGCTCGGTCGGCAACGACTGAAGTCGGCATGGCCGTCGAACTGCTGTGGACGGGTCCCAAGGGCGGCCCGGTGCTCGTGCTCGCGCACGGCGCCGGTGCGGCGATGGACTCGGTCTGGATGAACCGCTTCTGCGAGTTGCTGGCCGAGCGCGGCATCCGCACGGCCCGGTTCGAGTTCGCCTACATGGCCGCGCGGCGCACCGGCACGCGCAAGCCGGCGCCTCGGGCCGACCTGGTGCTGGATGAGTACCGCGCGGCGGTGGCTGCGGTGCATGAGGTGCTTGCGGCATCCGGAGCGGATCGGCCGGTCGCCATCGGTGGCAAGTCGTTCGGCGGGCGCGTGGCGAGCATGCTGGCCGAGGAGTTGTTCGAGGCCGGTTCGGTGTCGGCGCTGGTGTGCCTCGGCTACCCGTTCCATCCGCCCGGCAAGCCGGATCGCTTGCGCACTGAGCATCTCGCCGAGCTGCGTGTGCCGACGCTGATCTGCCAAGGCACGCGCGACCCGTTCGGCACGCGGGAGGACGTGACGAGCTATGCGCTCTCGCCGGCCATCCGCATCCAGTGGCTCGACGACGGCGAGCACGAGTTCAAGCCTCGCGCGAAGATCTCGGGCCACACGCACGCCGAGCACCTCGCGACGGCGGCGGATGCGGTGGCCGCGTTCCTGCGCGCCCCGTCGTCGTGAAAGCCCGTGTCGGTCGGCTATGATGGCGGAGGCGAAAGCCAAGGAGACGTCGCATAGTTCGGCCTAGTGCACCACCCTGCTAAGGTGGAGAACCCTTTATTGGGTTCCGTGGGTTCAAATCCCACCGTCTCCGCAGATCCAGACCCTCAAAGTTCCTTTTAGATAAAGGGATGTCCGGGGGTCTGTTCTAGTTTTGAGAGCTACTCTGACCACATTTTGACCACATTCGCCCCCGAAAGTACGTGATCAAGGCGTATCGCAACGTCGTCGAGATCGTCGTCAAACAAGTAGGTGAACGTCTGGTCTCCAAGTCTGGTGACGTTCCCATGCCGGTCGTACAGTACAGTGCCGGCGACAAGACTAACTGCTGGCCGCACCATGCCGGCCGGTGCCGATGATGCACCGGTAACTGTCTCGGTGCTTTCACTCAGACGGTCGTCTGCGTCGTAACAGTATCGCGTGGAGTACTCTAGACCGTTCCCGCCGACGGGGACATCGGTGGTCGTGGTTCTATTGCCGTTTGCGGCCGCGGAGGTTCCGGCGCCGCAGGTATTGGTTGGCTCGAACCCGTATGTAAGTGCGTGGCCAGGGATGACTGCGGTGACCAGCCGACCGGCTGTGTCGTAGCTGTACTTGTATGTAGCTGTACTTGTATGTGTAGCTCGTGGAGTTGTTTGTGATGGTGGTTTGCAGGACGCGGCCGGTTTGCGATAGCACGGTTGAGTCACCAACGGTTGCTGGGGCTCCGGCGAACTGCTATTGGTATCCACTCGTGCGCCCGGCGGCATTGTAGGCCACTGATTCCAGGCTGCTTCCGTTGGAGTAGTCAACCGAAAGGAGACGTCCAGCTGCGTCGTAGACCGGTTGCGCTAGGACCGTGTTTCCGCCGTCGGCGGACGGGTCGAGGGCGATACTCCGGGGCCGTTGCGCAACGTCGCCCGGCAGCTCGGCCGCACGGCCGGCGGCCGCGCCCCGTCGCAGTATGTCGCGACCGCGAAGAATCCCCGGCTGATCGCGGCCGAGGCCGGCATGCTGCTCATGATCGGCTCCGGCCAAGCGAACCAGAGCATGGCGGCCATGATGCTCGCACGGCAACTCGCAGAACTGACCCGGAGCATCATCGAGTGGAAGAGACAGACCGGGCTGCTCGAGCACGCGACCCGCACGGAGAAAGCATTGACCACGGTCCTCGCGTCGACGAGTACCACACCGGGTGCAACCGCCACGGCCGCTCCCCCGGCACGGCCCGTCGACCAGGACGAGGCGATGCGCGCGCAGCTGCGTGCACGACGGGACGCGCAGTACCGGGCCGGTCGTGGCCGGCCCGGCGGCGGTGAACCGGGTGCGCCACCGCGGCGCGATGCTCCGCCGCGCGACCCCAAGCTCGGCCGGTGAGCAACGGTCGACTGTCGGGCGGGGCCGAAGTGGAGGTGATCGGAATGCAGGATGCACAGCGGCGAGTCCTGTTCTAGGACATCAAACCGCACGCAGTTCCGGTGAGCCTCGATGACGTCCACGGCCACGCTCACGGTCTCTTCGAGCTTCCCCGCGGCGTCTACCGGGGGTCGGTGTCAATGGTCGATCTGGGCGTGCCGGGACGGGTCACGAAGGCGTCCCAGGCGGTGCTCCGCGATGGCGGCGTCAGCGACCTGGTCGACATGGTGAACCGCGACGTACTGATCCGTCCGCGATCGTCAGGTTGTGGAAGAACGCGTGGGCTGAATCCTACCGTTCCTGAGTTTCGACCGTGAGATCCGCCGGATCGTCTGCACCACGGACGCGATTGAGTCCGTGAACGCCCAGATCCGGAATGCGGTCCGAGCTCCCGGGCGCTTCCCGAACGAGCAATCCGCGCTCAAGTGCGTCTACCTCGCGGTGATGGCCAAGGACCACGGGCCGTGGCAGAGCACGTTGGACACAGCGCTGGAGACAAGCGCTGAACGCCTTCGAGATCCGATTCGATGGCCGCTCAGCGCCTCGAACCACAACCCAGTTGCACCGTTGAGTTTTATGTCGACAGTCCCCGCTCCCGAAAATTACCAGCCGCAAGAGGTGAGGGACTGCACGGGAGCCCCCAGTGTGTTGACTCCTCCGAGAATCAGAACGTTAGTAGCTGACCGGGAGCGAATGTCTGAAAGGACGCCATCCGGTACACAATCGCTCGGGACTAGGTACAACGGCGCATTGAGGGCGCCAGCTAGTGCGGAGCCCGAGAGCGCGTCGGGATAGACGGCACCTGATGCCAACACCACGTAGTTGCTATTTTCGGTGAATGCTTCTCGGTTGATGACCTCAGAACCCAAGAAGCGATCGTTGCCAGCCAATCGATAGGTCGGCCGACTGGCATCGAGAGAACTTTCAATGCCAGTCGAGACTGAGTTTGGTCCACCACCGATCCACACCTGGGTAACGCCCAGGTTCTGCAAAAGAGTTAAGGTCGGGGCATCAACGGCGGCTGCTGTTCCGTTGACCAGGATGACGGGGGCGTCCTTCGAGGCGGCCGCAGAACCTGTGCCGAGAGCATCAGGGAAGTCTACTCCGGTCACTACATATGCCTTGCTGCTGGACGCGAACGCATATGCGGCAATTCTCCGTGAAACTTCGAACCGATCGGCCCCGTCTATCCTCACGACAGTGGGAGCGAGCGACTGTAAGACTGTGAACACCGCGGGAGAAATGGTGTTCACGCCGCCGACCGCCACGATTTTGCTTGGCGCTAGCCGGGTGATCTCAGTCTGAACCACGGTCGGCAAAGATGCGCTGGTGGTGAGGAGCAGAGGCCCTCCCTCATGAGAGGCAGCGGGACCAGCACCCAATGCATCCGGGAAGTTCTCACCCGAAGCAACGTAAACCACCGGAGCCTGGCCGGGAAATGCTCGCTGGGAGATCTTCACCGCGCCATCGAATCTGTCCGCCCCAGATACCCGCTCGGGGGTGGGCAATCCTGCGGAGCTCACCAACGGCTGCAGCTCTGAATTCAGTGCAAGCGAATCAGAGGCCGTTGCTGCAGAATCCGCGTTCTCGTTGCTCGCTGCCATCGTCGCAATACCGACTGCCGATGCGGCAGCTGCCGTACCGCCCACTAGAACCATGGCCACTATGGCGGCGGCAGTTATTCTTCCCCTTGCCCGGCCCTGACGAGACACCACATTCCCCCTACTTCCCATCACCGCTGCCCCCTCGGCGAGAATGACGAGAATCCATTCGAAGATAGATTATGCCGTGTTGGGAAACAGACTTTACTGCGCCAGGGTGAATGGCAATCAGGGGGAAACAAATGCACAGGTATCCGCAGATCGGACTGATCGCCTCAGTCGTCGTCCTGGCGACCGTTGGACTCACAGGTTGTAGCGATGGGAACACGCAGGAATCCGCGTGTTCCAGGGTCGGAGACGCTTCAACTGGCGTCTTTGATCGTGTTTCCACGGCGATGCAAAATTTCAGTGCCGAACCGGAGGAGTCTGCCCATGTCCTAGACGATGCGGCAAAAGATTTCCGCTCGGGAATTAACGGGGTGACGTTCGCTGCTGTCGCGGAACCAGCGAAAGCGTTGGCAGATGCGCTCGACGATCTCTCGGCCGCGGCAGCCGCGGCCACCTCAAAAGCATCCGATGACTCGTGGATGGGAGACTCGGACCTGCTCGCAGCGCGGGATCGCATTAACAATGCGGCATCGCAACTTCAGGACCTGTGCGAAAAGGAGTAGCTCCTAGTCGATTCGCTTCAGTTCTTCGCACCGCTATATGATCTCGGCGGGGCTACTGCTCCGGGGGATCGGCTGAGAAGCGTTTTGCGAAGCGTGACTCGGTAACTTGTGCGGGGGTACTTGTGAGGGTCAAGCGACTTTTCATTCCGGCTATCGTCTTGTGCGTGGCTCTGTCCGGAGCTCAACTACAAGTAGTAGCGGCCAGCGAGAATGAGCCGGTTGACGACCCCGTGAACGAGTCAGTTGCTGTCGACCAGACAGCCAGCGGAGTCATTGACCTGAGTGCCTCGCCGTCCAATCTAGAGAACTCAACGCCCCTCGCAGGAACTGCCTCTACACCATGGAATCCCACGTACTCGCTTCCACAGTGGGTCGAGTCTTCAACGCTGTCGCCGACTGACGGGAGCGTGAACAACGGCCTGCAGCCCGTACTTACTCAGAGCTCAGCTGGAAATACCACAAGCGATCCGACGAAATACTTTTTCACCGTCTGCACCGGATACACAAAGGGCGGATCGACGCCGAGCGGCACCGGGAATTCCTACTGTGGAACCCAACCAACGACGGTCGCATACTCGGGGTGGGTCACCACGCCTACGTGGCAGGTTCCTGCAGGAGCCTTGCAGCCGAACGCGACGTACACCTGGACCGGGATGTCACGGTCGGGTGATTCGCTAACTATCCTCGACAGCTCTGCGGATGCGAACTGGTTCAGCACCGGCCCCACTCAACAGGGAACGCCGGGAGATTTCGATGCCGTCTTCAATTACGTGTCGCCCAGCGCCGCCTCGTTTCAGTATTCCCTGACTCCCACACTCGTCTCTAAGATCAAACTCGCTCAGCCCGGACGCCAGAACTTCATGAAGTTTTCGGTTTCAGCGTGCACAGACTCGACATGTGTCGGAGGCACCGAAGTCGCTAACTCAGGCTGGATCGCTGGGACATCGTGGACCGTGCCGAGCGGCGTAATGAACTGGGGCGGCCTGTACAAATGGAACGCCTCTATTGGCTCACCGTTTTTCGATGGGGTGCTTGACAACTTTGATTGGCATCCGGCTCGCTCGTTTGCTACGTCGATCCCAATCCCGAGTGGACAGCATCTCGGTCTCGACAATCAAAGCCCCACTGTCGCTGGCGTGAATCTCGCTGATCGGCATTTTGAGTACAGCGTTGTCGATGCGGCGATCGCGACCGCCAGTGACCCGCTCACGATTACACGGCAGTACTCGAGTTCTTCAAGCGCCGCGACCGGCGCTTTCGGCCCAGGCTGGGCATCAGTGCTCGATATGGGGTTGGTTCCAACCTCATATGGGTACTACGTCCGACTTCCCGATGCACACGAAGTGGCGTTCGGGCGTAATCCAGATGGGTCCTTCGTCCCGGCTCCGGGTAGTGAGGGAATGAGTCTCGGGCCTTGTAGTGGGGCGTGCCAGGCCAGCGATCTCGCGTTCGTGGATCAATCCGGAACTAAATACGTGTTCACCGCAAATCGACTGGTCAAGATCATTGACGGCGATCTGCGAGAGCGTGCTTTCGTCTACGACTCCGCAGGGAAGATCTCGAAGATCGTTGATGCGACCACTGGTCGAAGTCTTGGCGTTTCCTGGAGCCAGAACCGCGTTCTTCAAGTGACTCTCGAGCCTGCAGTTCAGGGGGTGCCGTCCACGTGGAACTACTCGTACCGGGCAGACCGGCTAGATTCGGTCTGCCCACCAGAGACCCGGACCAGTTGCACTCGCTACACCTACAACACCACTAGCCCCCGTACGCTCCTTGCAGTCATCGCTCCAAACGGCACGGCAGCTCAGCAAGTCACTTATGACAGCACCCGGCGGACTGTCACCGCGACAAACACCGCCGGCCTCACCACGCAGTTCACGAAAGCTTCTGACGTGAACAGTGGCCAAAAGGTGACGGCCACCGAGGCCGGAGGCGAAACCAGCGTTTACCGCCTGGATCAGTTCGGTCGAAACATTCAACTGACCGATACGGGCGGCGCTGACGAGCGGTGGGCGTACGACCTCCAAGGCCGCATGGTCACGTACCGGAACGCCGTGGGCGGCGGGGTTGACTTGACGTACGACAAGGGCCGGCTCTATTCGCGCAAGACGTACCGTGACGCCACCCTCACCTACACACAGATGTTCGCTTACATCACCACGGCGGGGCCTGCTCAAGGCAAGCTATGGCTCATTTCCGACGGGTCACAGGCGTGGTCAACTAACACTCCTTCGCCTAATCAAGCGCTGACCGAACTGCAGTACGACAGTCAAGGAAGGCTTGCGGCAGAGCATCAAGGAGCGCCCGGCGCCACCCGATCCTCGACAACTTACAGTTACACCACGGGTGGAGAGGCCGTTTGCGGGGGTGGCTCGGCACACCCGCCCGCAGGTCTTCTCAAGACCCGCACCGACCCAGCTGGGAACGTGACCACGCGAACTTACGATGCTTTGGGTCAGCTCTGCGACGAGACCGATGCCGTCGGGAAGCACACCACATACGGGTACGACGGGCTCGGCAGAGTCACCGCTGTTGCGGAAACAATCAACAACTCCACACCGACTCCCATCGCCAACTATTCGTACGCCCGTAATGGCCTGGTCGCGTCGATCACTGGGCCAAACATCGCAGACCCGACAACCGGCCTCAGCCGCAAGACGGTGACGTCGTTCACATACGACGCGAATTACAACATGCTAACCACGACCGAGACGGACGCCGTCAGCGCACAAACCCGCACAACCAGTTACGGGTATGACCAGTACGATCGCGTCACCTCTGTTACGCAACCGGATTCCTCAGCGGTGAGTTACCTCTATGACACCCGAGGAAACGTCACCCAGGCGACAGATCAGAACGGTTCAAAGACCTCCTACGCGTACAACGCGGCAAGCGACCTCATCACGACCACGGCCCTTGGATATGTCAATCCGGTCACCGGCGGAAGCCCGCACAACATTGTTCTCGAGCAACGCGGATACGACTCAAGTCACCGCCTCACGTCGACCACCGATCGGAATGGGCAAGTCCTTCAGTACGAGTACTACGCCGACGACCTGCTCAAGAAGACGACCGCGATCGCTCAACCTCTTGCCGACGGAACGACCGCAAACGTGGTTCGGGAATCGTACGTGTACGACGCGCTCGGCAATCCCACTCAGGTCAAGCTCAACAACGATCGAACCGTCGTGACTAACGTCTATGACAAGAAGTCCCAATTGACTTCCTCTGCCGTAACGGTGCCCGCGGCTGGAACTGCACCAGCTGCCACTCGCGTTCTCACACGAACGTACGATCTGCGAGGACTTCTCCTCACCGACTCGATTGGGGCTTCAGCTACCGAACCCTCCCGAACAACAACATACGTGTATGACAACGCCGGTCGGATGATCAAGACCTCTGTCGGACAGAGCGCCACTTCTACGGACCAGGCCGTCACCTACTATCAACGCAACCTCCGCGGCGGCGTCGTGGCCATCACTGACCCACGCGGTGGAAGCGCCGGCGATGCCGCGTGGACGACGAACGTCCAAATTGACGCGACCGGAAATGCTGTTTCGATCACAGCGCCTGCTCCGATCGCTGGTGCCGCACGCCCGGTCACCAAATTCGGTTACGACGCGTTCGGTCGCCAAACCCTCACAATTGGTCCCAGTGGGGAGCGCGTGAACCGCACCTACGACGCGATGAACCGCGTTCTCACCGAAACGGCACCGTACTTCACTCCCGCTCCTGTGGGAGGCGCGCCTAAAACCAGCTATCAGTACACCGCTTCAGGCCAGCTGCTTCAGCAAACTGACCGCGCCGGCGCCGTCACGACGAACACTTACGACACGCTTGACCAGGTTGTCCAGCAGACGAAATCACCGAAGTCTGTCGGCGGTACCGCTCGCATCTGGACGACGCAGTACAGTGATGCCGGCCAGCCAGTAGTCCAAACCAGTCCGTCCGGTGCCATCACCTACCAGGCATTCAATTCACTCGGTCAACGCTCCTCAGCCGCTACCGCACTCACCGGACCAAGTGGCGCTCAAACGCTAACGTCCGCGTACACGTACGACCTCGGTGGAAACCTCGCCTCCTCCACCAGCCCGGGCGGCGGGATCACCACCGCCGTGTACGACGCCCTCAACGAGCTCGCTGCCGTCACCGACCCGGACGGTGGCACGACGAACTACGCATACGACTATCTCGGGCAAACTACGAAAGTCACCGACCCTATCGGGAACTCTGAAGTGACCGCGTATGACGCCCAGGGAAACGTCACCGCGCTCACACAGAAGAACACCACCGGTGGAACCGTCCGATCGTGGAATTGGAAATACGACAAAGCCGGTAACCAGACGGAGCAGAAAGACCCGCGAAATGGCGTACGCACCTTCGCCTACGACGCTCTTTCCCGGCTGATCACCCAAACCTACGAAGACAACTCCGTCGCATCGATCGGGTATGACGCCAGCGGAAACGCCACCAAATACACTGACCCGCGGGGGAACATCACCACCGCCACGTACACTGCCGAGGGCGCCACGGCCACTGTCGTTGAACCATCGACCACGGCATACACTTCTGCCGCCAACCGCACGACCGCCTGGCAGTACGACGGTGCAGGACGAGTGACCGGAATCACTAACCCCGGCGGCTCGACTGTGTCTCGCACCTATGATGCTGACAGCAACCTCCTTACTGAGACCGCTCAACAAGCGGCCGCGCCCACCAGCAGCACACGCGCATTTGCATACGACGACCTCGACCGGCTTGTGTCGTTCTCGCACCCGAATGGCACTCAGGCGATTACGTACAACCAGATCGGCTGGATTACCGGTTCCACCGGCCCAGCGGGCACTGCGACATTCAGCTACGACAATGACGGGAACATCACTCAACGATCCGACGCATCGGGTGCCATGTCAGCCACCTGGACTCCCGGCGGGCGCCTCGCAACGCTCCGGACTGACACCGATGAGCCCCTTCTCAGCAACGAGTACGATCCAGCCGGTGAACTTATCCACCAGTCCTGGGGAGACGCTCTCACCCGGGATTACAGCTACGACGAATACGGGCTGCTAGTCGACGACAAAACTCGAGCAACCGACGGCACTCTCCTGGCCTCCACGGGATACGTGTACGACGGAGCCGGTAACGTCAAGACCCGCGTCGTAGGGCCGGCAACCGCGGCTGGAGCGGGAACAACCACCTACACATACGATTCACGAGAACGCCTCACGTCCTGGAAGACGCCTGACGCTGTCGTGCACACTAATGTCTGGGACAAAGCAAACAACGCCACAACACTTGACGGCACCACTCGCACGTTCGACGCACGAAACCGACTCCTCACAAGCGGTTCCGACGCCTTCTCTTATAACGCACGCGGCGACCTCACCTCACAAACGGGCGCCCACCCGCGCACACTGAGCTACGACGGATTCAGTCAACTCACCAACGACGGCTCTGCAACGTACAACTACGATGCCCTCTCTCGGCTATCAAACTCCGGCACCAGCACCTTCACATACGCCGGCGCAAGCCAAGAAGCGTCAACGATCGGCGCTGACAGTTACGGACGAAGCCCAGACGGAGCCCTCGCCACCATCAATGGGGCCCTGTCCGTCGCAAATAGCCATGGAGACATCACCAGCCAAATCACTCCCGACAGCGAAGCCTCGTCAGTCGCCTACTCACCCCTCGGCGCCGCAATCACCACAGTCGGCGCACCAACAGGAAGCCTCGGCTTCCAGAGCGACTTCAGCTCCACATCCGGACTCGTCAACATGCAGGCACGGTGGTATGACCCGACTATCGGGACCTTCATTACCCGCGATAATGTCGCGCTCACCTTGGACGAGCAGAACCGCTACTCATACGCATCCGGCAACGTCACCAACAAGACAGACCCCACCGGACATTGCCCCGCATGTGCAGCAGTCCCCATCGGTGCCGGCATCGCCATATCGCTCGAAACCGGAATCCTCATCGGCTCCGGCATTGCCGCGCTGTTCGTTGGGGTTGGAGCGTGGGATTACGGCGTGAACCATGTCAACGAAATCAACGCCGGCATATCGAACCTGTTCACCGGAACATCCACAGCCAGTTCGACCACTACAACGACCACGACGTACACCCTGCCTTTGAGCAACGCGGGGGGCGTATCGATACCTAACCTCAATATTTCACCCATCAGCATTTCGCCAATCAACATTCCGAAAATCGATCTGTCAGGGCTCGCAGCGAGCATGGCTGCATTGGCACAAAGCATGGCTGCGCTGGCAGAATCCATGGCCGCACTCAACGAGAGCCTCGCCCAGCTAAAGGCACTCACTTTCAGTTGGAAGGCCAACCAGTACACAGGCGAGCATCCAAATTCCTACATTGTTGAAGGTGTCGTGGCGCTCAGTGTCGCTGCGGCGGGCGGCGCACTGATCTGCGGTGCAGGTGGTAGCTCCGGCGCGTGCCAGTCGTCGGTGAGTTCGCTCGGCACCGCGTGCGCGGGACCAGGCGCTAGCACTGCCGTAGCCTGCTTGCCCCAAGTGACCGACATCTGGAACTCAACGACAGATCAGCAGGCAAAAAGCGATACCCAAACTGGGGAGTCTCAGCAGATCGCAGGCCCTAAGACCCAAACTGGCGGCGGGAGCTCGGGTGGCGGCTCAAAGCGGCCGCCCTGGGTTGGCGACTCCGAATGTCACGAAGCAGCTCCCGGCGGCAAGAACAAGCCGAATCGACCCGGACTGACCGACGAGACAAAGCAAGCGATTCAAGATGATGCTCCGAAGGATCCTCACGGCAATTTCATTGATCCAAATACCGGTGAATCCATCACTGGGCCGTGGGAATATGGTCATAAGGAGGGCTTCGAATGGTGGCGAACGGCTCAGGTCGCGCGCGACCAGGGCTGGACAAAGGAGCAAATTAAGGCCTGGGAAAACGAAGCAGACCACTATCAGATCGAAGATCGCTCCGAGAATAGGAGCCATCGGTGGGAGATGAAGCCGTGTTAGACCGCGCCAGGCGATCTCCGCTTCATTACGCAGCTTTGGAAAATGATGTTCTCCTCGTTGAGTCCAGCATTGCATCCGGTGCGGACGTGAACGGAGCCGACAGTGCAGGGTTTCGGCCGCTGCATTTCGCTGCGCAGGAGCACTCAGTCGAAGCGGCCGTGGCCCTGCTCAACCACGGTGCCGACCCAAATGCTCAAAACGTCCACGGAAATACACCACTCTTCACAGCCGTCTTCAACGCGGGAAAGGGTGGAGAGATAGTTGTGCTTCTGTTGGGGCATGGCTCCGATCCGAATATTCCTAACACAAGGGGCGTGAGCCCCTTTGATCTGGCTCATAGGATCGCGAACACTGACGTCCGGAAGTATTTTCCTGATCCTCACGAGGAATTGCCAGCTTCACTCTGAGTCGCCGCTCTGCCGCGGGAAGACGAGGGTGGTTGACAGGCCAGCCCAGAGCAGATTCGCGCCGAGTGGAACGCAATGCGGAGCCAGTCTGGATCGATGAAGCAGCCAAGAATGCTGGCGCTTAGTCAGCGTCTAACCTCTCGCTCATGCAAAGCGGGAGGGCGCCCTACGGGGTCGATGGCAAGCCTATGGAGGTTCATCACATTCGTCCGATTGGCCTCGGGGGCACCAATGATCCTGACAACTTGAAGATTATGACTCAGACCGAGCATCGACTCGGCTCCAACTACACGCTCAATCACAAGACGAACGTGCCCGATCCCTGTTAGGAGATGCCAAGCTTGTACGACGAATTGAAGGCAGTGCTGTCATCGCGACGTGACCTCGAACGGGGGAACGGCGCAACGGAAGCTGAACTTTCAGCAGCAGAGATGCAGATCGGAAGCATCCCCCAGGAGTTTCGTCAGTTCTTGATGGACTTTGGCTGGGTCATCCTTGGTCATTACGAGGTCTTCGGCGTCGGCGAGGGGATTACCGCCAGGAACGATCTCGTATCAGAGACTTTGAATGAGCGATCGTACGGTCGGATACCAAATTTGGTTCCAGTTATGAACGACGGAGCAGGAAACCTGTATTGCGTGACGCAGGACAGCATTACCCCGTCGCCAGTTCTCCTATCTACTCTAGATTCCAGTCCAGATTATGTAGTAGAGCAGGCTGGGTTTAGCAGCTGGCTCTTGAATTTGGCTCGCGGGTTGCCACATCAGTAGATGTCGCTTGTCGCTTGCCGTAGCGATTCGGACGCAGCCGAATCGATCGGCCAAAGAATCGGAGCCACAATTGGGAGATGAAGCCCTGTCAGATCGCGCAAATCGATCTCCAGTTTGCTATGCCGCTTTGGACAACGACATCGCGTTGGTTGCCTCCAGCATCGTCGACGAAGCTGATGTAAATGTAGCGGATCGGGCTGGTTTCCGCCCCCTACATTTCGCTGCGCAGGAATACTCAGTTGGCGCAACCTCAATACTTCTCGATCACGGTGCCGATCCCAATGCACAGAATGTCCACGGCAATACACCCCTATTCACAGCCGTAATTAGCGCACGAAAAGGCGGCGAGATCGTCATGCTCCTTTTGGAGCAGGGGTCTGACCCAACGACCCCAAATACCACAGGAGTGAGTTTCGCTAGATCTGGCCAGACGGATTGCGACAACTGACGTCCGAAAATACTTCTCGGCTTGGTGGCGAGACGCGAAGGGTCCCAGGCGCACCACGCGGTGCAACTGAAATAGCTGCTGGGTGGTCCAGCACGAAACGGGCGGGGCCTGAATCGCAACGGATGTGTGTAAGGAACAAGTCGGTGGTGACTGATGTTTCTGCTGAGGTTTTGGTTGGGTCTGGGTGCTGAGTGACTCCTAATAGGCCGAAGGGGCGTGACCACCTTGGTAGCCACGCCTGTGCCCTTGCTGATTCTCAGAGCCCGAGCTCGTTGTCCTTGCTGAGGTTCCGGCTGGTGCCCTTCCTAGCTTTCGGGGCCTGCTTCGGGGTGCCTTGCACGGCCGCGCTCGGCGGGGTGCGGCGGCCGCGTTCCGTGATCAACCGGGACTGGATCACTTCGGGGTCCACCTGGCGATCGACGAGGTCGCCGCGGAGCCGGTCGAGACGCCCCGGGGTGTCCCAGTCGGCGGCTTGTGCCCGGTAGTCGTCGATCGCCAATTGCTCCACGTGCGTAGACGGGTCGCCGGCACGTTCGTGCGCTTCTGCCGCAGTGGTGGCGGCCGCGCGAGTGCTGAGCTGGCTCTGCGCGTGCTGTTGCTCAATGTCGTGCGGGACATCCGGGGTGCGTGGCCCTTCGACCACGGCGCTGAGCTGTGCTTCGTCGCCGCGGGCGGCATCGACCAGCTTGTCTTTGGCCGCGGCATCCTCGCGGAGCCGCGCCAGCGGTAGTTGTCCGGTCAGCCCGTCCAGGGCCTCTTCCGCGGCCGCGGACTCGGCGCCGAGCCGATCGGCGTGGCCGGCACGCCAGGCGGCCAGGTCCTCGACGCCGGCGGCCTCCGCGCGCAACCGTTCCGCTTCGACCGCGGCGCTCGTGGCGGCATCCGACGCACTCCCGGCGCGACCGTACACGGCAAGATCCCGATCGTCGCCGCGCTCCCAGTTGACCTGCTCGGTGAGGTCGTCTGCGAGGCTGCGCTGCTCGGCCGCGAGGACGTCGTAGGCGCCCGCCTCAGCCAACAGAAGGGCTGTGCGGGCCTCGTCGACGCCCGCGTGAGCGCGCAGCCTGGTCTCGGCCGCGCGCTGCTCGGCGAGATCCCGGGTGGCTTGGATCACCTCGGAGGGGTCGCCCTGCAGCTGGTCGATGTCGATGCCGTACCGCTCCCGAACCTCGCGGGAAATCGTGTCGTGCGCTGCGGCGACTCGGTCTGTTGCGGGGGCGTCGTCGGCCCACCGATGCCTGGGCTCGGACACCGCGACCCGGGCCCTGTGATGGCGGCGCTCGACAACCCAGCCGTCACCCTGGAGCTGATCCTCGACTCGCATCACCTGCATCCGCGCATGTGTGCTTTTCTGTTCGACCTCGCGCCCGAACGAGTCGCACTCATCACCGACGCCATGGCGGGAGCTGCTGCTCCGGAAGGAAGCTACGACCTTGGCGGCTTCTCCGTAATCGTCTCCGCTGGCATCGCAACCCTTGAGGGAACGGGCATACTCGCGGGCTCTACGCTGACGCTCGATCACGCAATCCGCGAGGGGCTAGCCGCAGGAATCGATCCAGTCGCATTGGTGACCGCCGCCACCCTCGCTCCTGCGAGAGCGCTTGGGCTCGAAGACACACTCGGAAGACTTCAGCCCGGATGCCTCGCTGACATTGTCTTGCTCACCAAGGAATGGAACGTGCCGGACGGCCACTCTTCTAACCAGGAAGCCACCACTGATCTGTAGCGTCCGATTTCCGTCGTCACTCATTGAAATGAGCTCGTTTCCTGCGTCAATCTCCGCATCAATAGCTTGCTTCATCGACACGGCTGTTCGGAGGCGTCGGTGACTGTCATTCACTCGTCGCGAACGATATTGCTGAACGGCAATGGTGTCGGCGAGGATGAAGTTTGGGAGGGGCGTCGTCCCGCCCCGAGTTTCTCCTTGCAGATCGCAATGAAGGCCCGGCACAGTTAGGGCTATGCCGCGCTTCGTCCCATTGTCAGACAGGGACGGTCCCGCCGGCAGCGCCCGGATGTGGATCAATCCCGAGCACATCGTATCGCTCGTCCCGAAAGTCCACCGGGATGGCACCCACCACATCCTGCAGGTCGAGATCAAGCTCGTAGGCACGCCAGCCTTCGACGCCCGGCTGGGCCAGTTCAACTCCGGCGCCGATGCCGATACGCGCTGGGAGGAGTTCCTGCGGGACCTCGGACGTGAACCGCCTGCCGAGCCCTAGTTCCTATTGACATAAGGTTCATTCTCGGCGGCCCGTGGGGGCAGGGCGTGTGAGTAGCGGTGTGCCGAGGCGTGACCACATTTTGACCACACTCGCGCCAGATCGTACTGATCTTACGGCCACCGATGTGAACGAAGATCCTTGATTTTGCGCGGATTGTCGCTCATTTCGGCGCCACGTCAGGGGCAAAGATAGGGTTCAAATCCCACCGTCTCCGCACTGAGAACCTTAATAAGGTATCTCGCTCGAACGCCGGACGGGGTCCGCGAGGTGAGCGAGTCCGCTCAGGGCTTCCGCGACCACGTCCGCCGCCGCCACGTCATCGTTTCTCATCGCCCACCAGGCCAACGCTTCCATGATGGTGGTCTGGATGGCGGCTCCGGCGGCCTGCGGCCGGACGTCGGCGGGGTCAGCGCCCGAGCGGCGAGCGACGAACGCCACTGTCTCCTCGCGCCATCGGCGGTACACGTCCGGGTGGGTGATCTCGAGGCCGGGGGTGAGGGCGATGACCCGCAGCCGCGCCCTGCCGAAGGTGGCCTCCTCCGCCTCTTCGTGGAACACGGACACCATGGCCTCCGTGACCGCGCCGATGATCGACAGGCGCTCATCGGTCGTCTCGAGCGCGCTGCGGAGTGTGTCGAGTGCCCCGTCGAGGCCTCCCCAGACGATGTCCGCCTTCGTGGGGAAGTAGCGGTGCAGGGTTCGGACGCTCATCCCCGCATCGGCGGCGATCTCCGACATCGTCACGGCGTCGTAGCCGCGATCGATCAGGATGTCGAGCGCACGCATGCGCAGAGCGGACACGTTGGCCGACCGTGGGCGACCGCGGCCTCTGTGTGTCTCTGGCATACATCCACGGTACCGTCGGGGGCGATGATTAATGACATAGTCTGTCAATAATTCATAACCCCTCGTGACACGGAGGTCACCATGCCCTTTCCCTTCGCCGACGTCTCTCAGGAGCCGATCTCCGAACTGCTTTCGCTGAGTGGACGAAGGGCGGTGATCACCGGCGCGGCTCAGGGCCTGGGCAAGGCGATCGCCGCGCGCCTGGCCGAGGCGGGAGCGGACATCCTCATCATCGACCTCGACGCCGACCGCGCGTCAGCCGCTGCGGACGAGCTGGCCTCGCGATTCGGAGTACGGGGCCTCGGAACTCGCGCCGACGTGAGCGACACGGCCTCCGTCGTCGCCGCGGCCGAGCTCGCCGTCGCCGAGTTCGGTGGCATCGACATCTGGGTCAACAACGCCGGGCTGTTCCCGAACGCCCCTGCCCTGGAGATGTCCGACGAGATGTGGGACCAGGTCTTCGCCGTCAACACTCGCGGAGCTTTCCTCGGATCGCGCGAAGCCGCCAGGCGGATGGCCGAGACCGGAGGCGGCGTCATCGTGAACATCGTCTCGACCGCCGGCTTCCAGGCCGCGTTCCCGGGCATGACAGCGTATGTGAGCTCGAAGCACGCTGTTCGAGGACTCACGAAGTCGCTCGCCCTCGACCTGGCCCCGCTGGGCATCCGGGTGCTGGGCGTCGCCCCGAGCTACGTGCCCACCGAGGGCAACATCGCCGCCGCGAAGCTCGGCGCGGAGGCGGCCGCGGCAGCGGGCATCGAGATGCCGCCGCTGGACGTGATGAACCAGAGCCTGATCGGCCGCACGGGGACACCGGACGACATCGCACGGGTCGTGCTCTTCGCGGCGAGCGACCTCTCGATCATCATGACGGGCAGCACGCTGCTCGCCGACGCTGGCGAGATGATCTGAGCTGTGGTTCGGGTGAGGTGTCCTGCGGCACCTCACCCGAACCTGTTCGTTGCTCAGCCGTGGTTCTCCTGCAGGCGCGACGTCTGGCGTGCGGCGAGGTCGCGTTGCATCTGTGGCATGTGCTTGTTGGTCTTCATGAAGTAGACGATCACGCCCTGGATGACGGCGATGACCGCGGGCAGACCGAGGAAGAGGAACACTTCCATCGAACTCGCGGACGACTGCAGCATTTCGGTGCCATCTCAGCTCGCCGTCATCGGTCACGACAACTCGCCTTTCTCGACGTTGATCGCGCCTGCGTTGACCACGATCGACATCGACGCCTCCGGTCTCGGTCGCCACCTCGCGAATCGTGCTCTGGCGGTCGTGCGGGGAGAACCGGAACTGCCCGCTGTCCCCCCCCGGGGGGCTTCGAAGCGCGACTCATTCGTTGAGCGACCACCTGACCAGTCGCAGTAGCGGCGAGCACCACTTCTCGATAACGAAATCGAAACGGTTGACCATCCGTATGGCAATCGGTTGTCATTTCTTGGTTCGGCTGCTTTACTGCTCTTACAGGGAAATGCGACACTCAGAGAACAAGCGGTTGCCCTGCAATAATCATCCAAAGGAGTATGAATCCATGTCGAACTCTCGTTCGCGGTTGCGGGGCATCGCCGCCCTGGCCGCGATTTCTGCGGGAATGCTGGTGCTCGCAGGTTGCACCGGCACCTCCGAACCCGCCGCCACCGGCACATCCTCGACCGCTCCCGATCTGGCGCTCGCGGCCGTCTCCGGGCCGAACTCGCTCGACCCGGCGCAACTGGTCGACGGTCAGCAGATGTATGTGTGGGCCTCGCTGTACGACACGCTGCTCGCTCGCGACAGCGCCACCGGCGACCTCGTTCCCAACGCGGCGGAGAGCTGGGAGTACAACGACGACGGAACCGAGCTCACCTTGGTGCTGCGTGACGACATGACCTTCAGCAACGGCGACCCCGTCACGGCCGATGCCGTGGTCGCGACCATGAAGCGCACCATCGACACCCCCGGCATCGTGCAGCCTCGTTTCAGCCTCGTGACCGACGTGACTGCCGTCGACGACCACACGGTGAAAGTCTCGTTCAGTGCCTACGACGCCCAGTTCCTCTACCTTCTCGCGCTCGGCGCGGGGGCGATCGGCGATCCGGCCACGCTCGACGACCCGGCCATCGCGACGAACCCCGTCGGTTCGGGTCCCTACACGCTCGACGTCGCCAACACCGTCCCCGGCACGACGTATGTGCTCGACAAGCGCGACGACTACTGGAACGCCGACGCCTATCCGTTCCCGAAGGTCACCGTCCGGGTGCTGCCCGACCCGACGGCCTCCTTCAACGCGCTGCAGGCGGGCGAGATCAACGCCTCCACGGTGAACGCCCAACTGGTGGGCCAGCTCGACAGCAGCACGTTCACGGTCACCGACGTTCCGGCGCAGGCCGTCGCCTACCTCGACGTGCTCGATCGGGCGGGCGCCACGTGGCCGGCGCTGGGAGACCAGCGCGTGCGTCAGGCCATCAACTATGCCATCGACCGCGAGGGCATCCTGAAGGGGATCTACTCGGGAGATGGTCAGACCACGGAGCAGATCTTCAATCCTTCCGGCGACGTCTATGACGAGTCGTTGAACGGCACCTACGATTACGACCCGGCGAAGGGCAAGGCGCTCGTCGAGGAGGCCGGATATGCGGGGCAGAGCTTCAAGATCCCGAGCACCTTCCTCACCACCTCGATCGAGCCCACCCTCTCTCAGGCGTTCACCGACATCGGCCTCAACCTCGAGTGGGTCGCTGTTCCACCGCAGCAGGCTCAGTCGGCCCTGCTGTCGGGAGAGTATGGCCTGACGTTCCAGATCACCGGGTTCAACTCCGACCCCGCGGATGCCTTCACGCACTACAGCGAGAACGGCGACCGCAATCCGCAGCACTACACCGACGCGACCCTGGACAAGCTCTTCGGCACGATCAATACCACGGTCGACTTCGATCAGGCGGTGCCGACCTACAAAGAGCTCAACCAGTACGCCGTCGACCAGGCCTGGGAGGCTCCGATCGTCTTCGTCGGTGGCAACTGGGCGACTGCCGACGGGATCGGGATCGTGAACTACGGGGGCGCCCCCGCCACCATCCGCACCTTCTCGTACGACGGCTGAGCCGCTCTGGGGTGGGCCGTGGAGGGCCCACCCCAGCTTTTCTGATCACGGAGCCATCTCATGAACCGCATCACATGCAACCCGCTCGATCTTGCCTATCGGTACCAGGAGATCCGCTTCTCCGGGGTCGTCCGAGGTGTCACACTCGGTGAGCCGCGCCGGAGTGTCCACCGGGAGGCGGCGGATCCTTCGATCGTGCTCTATCGCGGCCGCTACTACCTGTTCGCGTCGATGTCGCGAGGGTTCTGGCACTCGCCGGATCTGGTCACCTGGCACTACGTGCCGACCGAGAAGCTGCCCCCCTTCGACTACGCACCGGATGTGCGCGAAGTGAACGGCGCGCTGCTGATCAGCGCCTCCCGCAAGGCGACGGACTCCCCGTTCTTCCGGAGCGTCGACCCTCTGGCCGACGACTTCAAGCAGGTCTCACCCGGCCCGTTCCCGTTCTGGGACCCGAGCGTCTTCCAGGACGACGACGGGAGGATCTACCTCTACTGGGGGTGCGACGACATCGAGCCCCTGTACGGGATCGAGCTCGACGATGAGCTGCACCCCATCGGCGAGCGGGTGCCCTTGGTGAGCTCCGACGCAGCCTCCCGCGGGTGGGAACGCCTGGGCGAGGACTACGTGATTCCCGAGCCTGCGACCGAGCGCGAGCGTCTCGCTGCCCAGTTCCTCGGCTCCCGGCCCTACATCGAGGGAGCCTGGATGACGCGGCACGGAGACACCTACTACCTGCAGTACGCGGCGCCGGGCGCTCAATACAACACCTACGCCGACGGCTACTTCACCTCGAAGAGTCCTCTCGGGCCGTTCACCTATTCGACCAACAGTCCGTTCTCTTCGAAACCCGGCGGATTCCTCCCGGGCGCCGGCCACGGCAGCACCTTCCAAGACGAGTACGGCAACTGGTGGCACGCGTCGACGATGCGGATCAGCGTCAACGACGTCTTCGAGCGTCGTGTCGGCGTGTTCCCGGCAGGGTTCGATTCGAACGGCGTGCTCACCTGCAACCAGAACTTCGCCGATTACCCGTACGAGGTGCCGGCAGGCCCGTTCGATCCGTGGGCACGCATCACTCCGGAATGGATGCTGCTGTCCTCTGGCGCCGAGACGAGTGCGTCCACCTCGGCGCCCGGCCACGGAGCGTCGCTTGCTGCGACGGAGGACGTGCGTACCTGGTGGGCGTCGAGCGGACCGGGTGCAGGGGAGTGGCTCTCGATCGACCTCGGACAGGTCTGCGACGTCGCCGTGGTACAGGTGAACCTCGCCGATCACGACATGGCGGCTCACGCCGACCCACTCACCGAGGGCTCCGACAGCGGCCACACCTGGCGAGGGATCTACGCGGAACACACTCCGGCGGAGATCCTCATGACCGGGTCGCTCGACGGCGAACTGTGGGAGACCCTCTACGACGGGCGCGACAGCGGTGACGATCGCCCGCACGCCACGATCGTGCTCGACGCACCCCGACCCCTGCGACACGTGCGCGTGCAAGCCCATCGCCTGCCATTCGACGGTGTGTTCGCGGTCAGTGGTCTCCGCGTGTTCGGAAGAGCACCCGGCACGCCCCCGACGGCCGTCGTGCCGCAAGCGACACGCGTGGATCCGCTGATGGCCAGGCTCACGTGGTCGCGGTCTGCCGGCGCCATCGGCTACAACGTGCGCTACGGAGCAGCCCCCGATGCCCTGTACCGTAGCTGGTTGGTCTATGACCGTGAGGCGCTCGACGTGCCGTCCCTGAACGCCGACGAAGACACCTGGTTCGCGGTGGACTCTTTCAACGGCGCCGGAGTCACACTCGGTCGGGCCGTGTGCGCCCCTACACCTTCGGTCATCGACTGACCTGAGGTTTGTCAGGCCCCACGGGTGCGGTGGACGCGCGCACGACCAGTGTGGTGGTGAGAAGCGGATTGTCGGGAAGACCGCTCGCGGAGTCATCATTGGCGAGTTCGGCCAGAAGGTTGAGTACGGCTCGCTCGCCAGCGGTTATGAGCTGCGCACGCACCGTGGTCAGAGCCGGCGTGATGAGCTCGCTGCCGAAGATGTCGTCGAATCCCGCCACACTCAGGTCCTGAGGAACCCGGATGCCCTCGGACATCGCCGCCTGCATCAACCCGATCGCGATGAGGTCGTTGAAGGCGATGACCGCCGTGGTGCGCGCCGCGATCACTCGTCTCAGAGCTGCGCGGCCGCCCTCGATGGTGGGGGCATTCCCCGAGATCTCGACGAGTGCCACGCCGAGTCGCTCGGTCGCGTCCAGCATGCGGTCGAATCGTTGATCGCTGATCCACGAGGCCTCGGGACCGGCGAGGTACGCGATGGAGCGGTGCCCGAGTCCCACGAGATGATCGAGCAATTCGTTCACGCCGCTGTCGATGTCCGGAAGGATCCCGATGATGCCCTCGACGGCCCGGTTGATGAGGACGACGGGCTTCTGCTCGGCGATCTCGCGGATGCGATCGCTCGACAGACGGGTCGTGGCCAGCACGATGCCGTCGACGCTGGGCAGAATCCGCTCGATCGCTTCGGACTCTGCTTCGCCGGACTCCTGTGACTCGGTGATGACGAGCGTGTAACCCTGTGCCTTCGCGGCGCTCTCGGCACCGCGAACGATGCCGAACACGACCGGGTTCGTGATGTCGGCCACGATCAAGGCGATGGTGTTGCTGCGCCCGGTCGGAAGTGCCCTGGCCATGGGGTTGAACCGGAAGTGGAGTTGCTCCGCGGCTCTCCTGATCTTGGCCTCGGTGGGTGCGCTGATCCGGCCCGGCTTGGAGAGCGCCCGTGAGACCGTGGACGGGTTGACGCCGGCGAGCTCGGCGATGTCGTAGATGGTCGGCGCGCTGCCGCGCCGCCGTTGCCGACCGCTCGAACCGAGCGCTGCCGAATCCTTGGGCTCGAGGTCCTCGGTGCCGGCGTCGCGCGTCATGCTGTCGTCCATTTCGTTGCAGGATAGCGGGTCTCGGGCGTGCCATGGGCGTGGATCTGTTCCCGCACAGCGTCCAGCGTCGTGGCGGTGCGGAGAGTTGCTGTTCGGTCGTGCTGCGGGTGTTGACGCAGTTCATCGGCGATGGCATCCACGACCGAGCGGATCATGGGCACGTAGCCGTTGCCCTCGCGCGGTCGAGAGAGTTCGTCGGGAGTGCCGAAGAGGGCTCCGGTGGACCCGGCGTGTATGCGTGCGACATCGGTCGCCCAGAACATGGCCGGGATCTCGATCCATCCGGCGGTGCCGCTCAGAGAAGCGGACGGGTCGGTGAACTCCATCAGGGAACACACTGCGTGCGACATCCGCCCGTCGTCGTGCTGCAGTGAGATGTCGGCTGTCACGTCGACTCCGTCGAGCACCCGGCCGGTGGCCGTGATGCTCTGCACGGGCCCGAGCACCCACTCGGCGAGGGTCACCGGGTAGATGCCCTGGTCGAGCACGGTGCTGCCGCCGAGCTCGGCGTTCCAGCGCGTGCCGCCTGCGGGGAACGGCATGCCGAACGCCCCCCGGACATAGCGCGGCTCGCCGATCAGGCCCTCGCCGATGAGGCGCGCGATCTCGACGTGCAGCGGATTGAACTTCATCCACATCGCCTCCATCGCGAAGCGGTCGTTCGCTCGTGCCCGCTCGAAGATCTCTTCCGCCTCGGCCGCGGAGAACGCCATCGGCTTCTCCACGAGCACATGCTTGCCGGCTTCCAGCGCCCGGATCGCCAGCTGCGCGTGCGTGGCGACCGGGGTGGCCACGTAGACGGCATCCACGTCGTCGCGTGACAGCACTTCGTCGAGCACGACGGAGTGCTGTGGGATGCCGTGACGGGCCGCGAAATCGGCGACGATCTCCGGGCGGCGGCCCCAGACCGACACCACCGATGCCGGATCGACGGTCTGGAGATCGGGCACGAAGGTCTCGCAGATACGCCCGGTGCCGACGACGGCCCACCGCACACGGGGACGGGACGGCGTCATCGCGAACTCCTTGCCCGACCCGGCCTCACTTCTGCCCGTCTGTCTCGGCGGTGCCCTCGGAACCGGGCTTCCGGCCATCGAGACCTCGCCAACGCTTGCGCAGAGCCCACGCGGCCGCCTTGGGTTTGCGGTCGCGGGTGAACACGCCCTTCTTGTTGCCCTCGACGCGGTGGAGGCCGTTGGTGGTCGCGAAGTCGGCGAAGTTCCACACCTGCTCACCTACGAACTGCGGGAACCGATCGAACACCCGGTGGTTCATCTCCAGATAGTGCACCTGGTACTCCTCCGTCCAGACCTGATCCCAGACCGAATGTACGCCCGGCTGGGTGTCGGCGCCGTACTCGGACATCAGGATCGGTTTGCCGGTGCGATCGACCCAGCCCTGGATGTCTCCCTGCAGATACAGCTCGGCGCTCTTCAAGTCGCCCGTCGCCACGTACCAGCCGTAATAGCGGTTCATGCTCACGACATCGAACAGGTCGATGATCAGGTCGTTCTGGAAGGTGGCGAACATCACCAGCGAGTAGGTGAGCGGCCGGGTGGGGTCGAGTTCGCGGGCGAGCGCGACCAGGGGCGTGAAGTACTCTAGCGCTCCCTCTTCGTTGGAGGCCGGTTCGTTGGCGATCGACCACATGACCACCGAGGGGTGGTTCTTGTCGCGGGCGATCAATTCGCGGATGTGCTGAGCGTGCGCGGCCTGCGTGGCCGCGCCCGCGTACTGTTCGGAGAACGTGGGGAAGGGTGGAGTGCCTGACATCCCGCCCACCACGCCCATGTTGAGACCGACCGCGGCGGTCTCATCGATGACGACGATGCCGTGCCGGTCGGCGAAATCCAGCACCTCTTCCGCATACGGGTAGTGGGAGGTTCGGAACGAGTTCGCGCCTGTCCATTCCAGCAGCTGGAAGTCGTGCACCAGGAAGGCGTTGTCGTGGCCTTTGCCGCGAATGGCGAGGTCCTCGTGCTTGCCGAAGCCGGTGAAGTAGAAGGGTTCACCGTTGATGAGGAATTCGTGCCCGCGCACCGCGACCGTGCGAACGCCGACCGACACCGGGTAGCTGTCGAGCACGACGCCGGCTTCGACCATTTCGGCCGTGAGCTCATACAGGTAGGCGGCACCGGGTCGCCACAGTGTGACATCGGGAATCTCCAGCGTGCCCGTGGTTCCGGATGCCTCCGCGACGACGGTACCCGACGCGTCGGCCAACCGCACGCGCACTTCGCGTTCCCAGGAGGTGGCGACCTTGTAGTCCACGGTGCCGGTCGATCCGTCGAAGTCGGTGACGACGGTGATGTCGGTGATGCGGGTCAGTGGCACGCTGTAGAGCCACACGGATCGGGCGAGCCCGGCGTAGTTGTAGAAGTCGTGGAAGTAGACCTGCTTGCGCCGGCCGTCGATGCCGACCTCGATCTTGCCCGGAGGGATGGTCTCGTTGCTGAGATCGCCGCTGACCGCGACGGTGAGGCGGAACTCCTCGCCTGCCGAGACGACGTCGGTCAAATCGATGTCGAACGGGGTATACCCGCCGATGTGCTCACCGACGAGGGCGTCGTTCACGTAGACCCGGGCGGCGTGGGTCGCGGCGTCGAATCGCAGCAGGATGCGTTCGTCGCCCCACCCGCGTGGAACCCGCACCGGGCGCTGGTAGTAGACCCAGCCGACGTGGTCGCGGATCTCCGCGTCGGTGAAGAGGTCGTTGTAGCTGGCCGGAACAGCGGCCTCGAGGGGCGTGGTGAGCAAACCTTTCCACGGCTCGGGGTCGACACGGGTGTCGATGGCGAATCGCCAGACGCCGTCGAGGTTCACCAGTTCACGAGTAGGGGTCGATTTGGGTTTCAGCATGGGTGTCTACTTTCTTCTCAGACGTCGGGATGATCGGGGAGGCAACGGGCCGGATTCAGTCGAGCCCGTTGCGTCGTGCGACCTCGCCCAGCCAGCCGAGGCTGGGCTTGGGGGTGCGCACGAAGGTCTCGTGGTCGACGGCGATCAATCCGAACGTGGGCTCCCAGTGTCCCCATTCGAAGTTGTCGAGCAGGCTCCAGTGAAGGTAGCCGCGCACGTCGACACCCTCGTCGATGGTGTCGTGCAATCCGGTGAGTGCCTCGGCTGTGTAACGGACGCGCTGGGTGTCGTCGCCGGTGGCGATGCCGTTCTCGGTGACGAGGACGGGCACACCCTCCGTGACCTGCCACGCGTGGCGGACCGCCATCGCGAGCGAATCGGGACGGTAGGCCGTGCCGACGAGCGTGTTGTCGGGGAGGATCGGGTGCGGCACGAGTCCCATTGCGTCGACCTCTTGGCTCGAGTAGGCCTGAACGCCGACGAAGTCGTCTCCGCGGCTGCCTTCCCAGTAGACGTCCTCCTTGCCGTAGCGGATCTCTGCGAGCTTCTCCTCGCCCCCCGGTGCGGCCGTCAGCGCGCCGGCGGCGATGGTCCAGCCGACCTTCGCCGACGTGCGCTTGCGCACGATCGCCCGCGCCGCATGGTGGATGCCGACGAACATCCGGCCGATCTCCGGATCGGCATTAGCGAGGAAGTTGCGCGACGCGCGCTGCTTCTCCTCCTCGGTGCCCTCGACGGTCGGACTCACCCACGTGCCGTCGGGCGACTGCTGCATGCGCTTCATGGCGGTCATGATGGCCGCTTGCATGTTCGGTTCGTTCATGGTGATGACCCATTCGACGCCGTCGAGAATGCTGCACGCCTCGGCGACGTAGCGCTGGAACTTCTCCGACGCATCCGGCGCCGACCACCCACCGGCCTCGGCGAACCACTGCGGCGTGGTGAAGTGCTGCAACGTGATCACCGGGGTGACGCCGCGCTCCAGGCACGCATCGATCATGCGGCGATAGTGTGCGAGCTCTGCCCTCGAGAAGCGGCCTTCGATCGGCTCGATGCGTGCCCATTCGATTCCGAAACGGTAGCTGTCGAGTCCGGCGTCGGCGAGCAGGGCGATGTCTTCGTGATAGCGGTGGTAGCTGTCGCAGGCGTCGCCTGACAGATCCATTCCGGGCGTCACCTGTTCTCGTGCCCACCAGTCGCTGTTGACGTTGTTGCCCTCGATCTGATGGGGCGCGGTGGAAGCGCCCCAGAGGAAGCCGGCCGGGAAGGTCGTGGTCATCGTTCATCCTTGTCGTGTGCGGGGGTGGCGTAGCTGAAGCGGGTGATCATGGCGTCGTCGCCGAGCGCCTCCATGCCGAGCATGCGCCCGGTGAAGCCGCCGGCCACCTCGGTCGAGAGGTAGCGGCCGTCGATGGAGCACAGCTCGCGTTCTGCTCCTGACTCGTCGGTTCGGCCGAGAACGAGCAGGTCCGGTCCCTTGCGCGCGCCCGGCGCGGCCTCGAACGGGATGGAGCGGAGGAGGAGCGAGCCGGATGTCGAGGCCACCGTGGCGGTAGCGAGAACCTGATCGAGCGGGCCGATGACGATGCGGGCGCGCACCCGGTCCCCGATCCGTTCCACGATGGCCTGGTGGGCGTCGTCGATGCGCACCGAGAGGGCGACGTCGCCGACGCCGTCGAGCGATGCGCTCCAGTGCATGTCCTCGACGCGCGTGGCGAGCATCCGCTCGGCCGCCGCCGACTCCGGGTCGCGGCCGGCCTCCAACGCCAGACCGCCATCACCCGGATGCGCGAAGGCAGCGGGGTGCACCGCGGGCGACACCCACCGCGGGTGGAGACGCGGTGCGGTGAAGGTGTCCACGAAATCGCGCGTCGTCGTCGGTGGCTCGAAACGGTCTTCGACCACGACGGGCCAGCCGTCGGACCAGTCGATGCCGGCGAGGAAGGTCTCGCGGCCGTTCGTGTGCCAGCGGGGGAATGATCCCCGCGGCCGCACTCCGAGGTGGACGAGCGCCCAGCTCCCGTCGGAGAGTTCCACGAGATCGGCGTGCCCGGTCGCTTGTACTGGTTGAGCGGTGCTGCGGTGTGTCAGGATCGGGTTCGCCGGATCGGGCTCGAAGGGTCCCTCGAGCGAGCGAGACCGGGCCACGGTCACCATGTGACCGGCGCCCGTGCCTCCTTCGGCCACCAGGAGGTAGTACCAGCCGTCGCGGGAGTAGAGGTGAGGACCCTCGGCGTGGGCGCCGCCGGTGCCGTTCCACAGGTGCGTCGGGGTCGAGAGCACCGCGCCGGTGAAGGGGTCGATGCTCGCGCTCGAGATGCCGCCGTTCATGACGTCGGACCAGGTGAGGTGGCACACCCCGCTCTCGTCCCAGAAGAGATCGGGGTCGATGCCGATCAGGCCCGGCACGTGCGCCGGCTCGCTCCACGGACCCTCCGGGCCCTTGGAGTGCACGATGAGGTGACCGCGGGCGACCTCGTGGATGTTCGTCGTCACGAGCCAGAAGAGTCCGTCGTGGTGGCGGAGTGTGGGCGCGTAGACACCCCCGCTCGCTCCGCCCACGCCCGGTTGCGTGGCGAGTTGCGACGGGCGGTCGAGCGCGTTTCCGAGCAGTTCCCAATTCACCAAGTCGGTGCTGGTGAACACGGGCACGCCGGGGAGGTACTCGAAGCTCGAGGTGGCGAGGTAGTACCGGTCGCCGACGCGACAGATCGAGGGGTCGGGGTGGAAGCCCGCGATGATCGGTTCGTTCATGCGCTGGCCGCTGTGGCGGCTTTCCTCTCGGTTCGGCGTCGGCGCTGCTCGTCGGGGTCGGCCACCGGGGCGGCCAGCAGCAGCCTCTTCGTGTAGGGATGCTCCGGTCGGGACGTCACGTCGACGGCCGCTCCGGTCTCCACCATGTCACCGCGGTAGAGCACCGCCACTCGGTGACTGATGTTGCGCACCACCGTGAGGTCGTGCGAGATGAACAGGTACGCGACTCCGGTGTGCCGCTGGATGTCGATCAGCAGTTCCATGACGCGGGTCTGAGTGGTGAGGTCGAGAGCGGAGACCGGCTCGTCGCACACGATGAGCTTCGGCTGGGGTCCGAGAGCCCGGGCGATGGCGATCCGTTGGCGTTGCCCTCCAGAGAACTCGCGGGGGAGCCGCTCGACCGCATCGGAGGGAAGACCGACCTGATCGAGGAGGCTCCGCACGCGGGCGCGCGCGTCGCGTCGAGTCGCACCCTGAGTGACGAGAGGCTCGGCGAGGGTGTCGCCGATGGTGATCGAGGGGTTCAGGGAGGAGTACGGATCCTGGAACACCACTTGGATGTCGTCGGAGAGTCCTCGGCGTGCGCGGCCTTGCAACCCGCCGATCTCACGCCCCTCGAACTCGATCGTGCCGCCGGACGGTCGCACGAGGCCGAGCACGGCGCGGCCGATCGTCGTCTTCCCCGAGCCGGATTCGCCGACCAGGCCGAGGGTCTCACCTGGCGAGACGCTGAGGGAGACTCCGTGCAGCACCTCGACGGGCGCTGCGCGGAAGCCCCGGCCGGGAAAGGACACCCGGAGGTCGTGAATGTCGAGAAGGCTCATGCGATGGCTCCCTCTGGCGCAGGTGCGACGGGTGGGTCGGTGCGGTAGGCCGCTTCATCGAGGATCGCTCCGAGGAGGGCTTTCGTGTACTCGTGTTCGGGCGCTCGGAAGATCTCGGCTGCTGTGCCCGACTCCACGATTCGTCCTTGCTGCATCACGGCGATGCGATCGCACAGGTCGGCGACGACGCCGAAGTTGTGGGTCACGATCAGCACGGCCATGCCGAGTTCGGTCTGCAGGTCGCGGAGGAGGTCGAGGATCTCGGCCTGCACGGTGACATCCAGCGCCGTCGTGGGCTCGTCGGCGATCAGTAGCTTGGGCCTGCTGGCCACGGCGCCGGCGATGAGCACCCGCTGCGCCATGCCCCCGGAGATCTGGTGCGGATACGAGTCGAAGGTGCGCGCAGGCTCATTGATCCCACACCGCTCCAGCAGCGCGAGCACCCGCTCCTTCGCTTCTTTCTTCGACACGGGCAGTGCCGCTCTCACGCCTTCGACCAACTGGGCTCCGACCCGGTAGGAGGGGTCGAGGTTCGACATCGGCTCCTGGGGGATGTAGGCGATCTCCTTACCGCGAAGCGGGCGCATCGCCGCATCGGAGAGTCCGATCAGTTCGCGCCCCTCGAACAGGATCGATCCGGCCGTGACCACCGCTTCGTTGGGCAGTACTCCGAGTGTGGCGAAGGCCGTCTGCGATTTCCCCGATCCCGATTCGCCGACGAGACCGAGCACTTCGCCCCGGGTGATCTCGAGATCGACGCCTTTCACGACCTCGTTGAGGTCGCCGCTCGGGGTGGGATAGGCGATGCGGAGTCCGCGCACCGCGAGGAGGGCGTCGGCACCCACGAGAACGGTGTCTTCCGCCCGTTCGGCCACATGCTGGCCGGCGCCGACCTTCGACGGCTTCGGTCTCGACCCTTCGAAGGCGTCGCGGAGTGAGTTGCCGAGGAGCACCAGCGACGCGGTGATCAGGCCGAGCAGCAGGCTCGGCCACAGGAACTGGGTCGGGGCGATGTAGAGGTTCCGGAAGCCGGAGGAGATCATCGCTCCGAAGCTCGGCACCTCGAGCGATCCGACGCCGAGGAAGGCGAGCCCGGATTGCACGGCGATCGTGGAACCCACCATGAACGCGGCGGCGATGATGATCGGCCCACGGACGACCGTGAGCACGTGCCGGCCGAGGATGCGCAGCGTGCCGACGCCCGACACGCGAGCGGCGTCGACGTACAGCTCGTTCTTCACCCCGAGTACGAGGTTGCGCACGATGCGATAGATGCCCGGTGCGAGCAGCACACCGAAGATCAGCATGGTGGCCCGGTAGTCGCCACCGGTGACGGGCATCAGGATGATGAGCAGCAGCAGACCGGGGAAGGTCATGATCAGGCTGAAGATCCATTCCGTGCTGGCCCTGGTCACCCGCCCGAAGTAGCCCCCGATGAGTCCGGCGATGATGCCGACTACCAACGCGACGCCGGTTCCGATCAACGCGGCGATGGCGGCGGTGTTGATGGAGTGCAGCAGACGGCTGAAGATGTCGCGGCCCGATTCATCGGCACCGAGCGGATAGCCGGGCGTTCCGGGGGGCGCGTTCACCATGCTGAGATCGGACTCATTGGGACCGTGCAAGGCGATCAGCGGCGTGAGGACACCGAGCGCGAAGACGATGACGAGGATGCTGACGGTGATGACTGCTTGCGGGTCTCGAAGCAGCTTCTTCCAGATGGGCGTACGCGACGCCGCCACCTCCGCGGCCTGCACGGTCGCGATGGATTCAGTGCTGGGGGCGGAGACCGCCTTGGTGACGGGTTCGATGCGCCGAGTCAATGTTGCCTCGCTTTCGGGTTGAGCCAACCGTTCACGAGGTCGGTGGCGAGGTTCACGACGGTCACCAGGATCACGCCGAAGGCGGTTATGCCGAGGATGACCGGGATGTCACCCTGAAGCGAGGCGTTGAAAGCGAAACTGCCGTACCCGGGGAGGGCGAACACGTTCTCGATGATCAACGCGGCGCCGAACATCTGGATGAACTCGAGCGACATGACGGTGAGGGCCGGACTTCCGGCGTTCCGCAACGCATGCCGGATGACGATCGAGGTGGTCGAGATTCCGCGGGTTCGCAGGGTGCGCACGTAGTCGCGTCGGAGCTCGTCGATCATCCGGCCGCGCACCTGGGCCGCCATGTTGGCGACACCGCCGATGGTGAGCACGATCACCGGGATGGTGATGCTGCGGATCCACGCCGCAGGGTCGTCGGCCAAGGGCGTGTAGCCGGTCGCCGGCAGCCATTTGAGCTGCACTGCGAAGATCACCACGAGCCCGATGGCCAGCAGCAGCCCGGGCACGACGTAGCCGATCAGCGATATGCCCTGTGCGACGCGGTCCACCGCCCCGCCGCGCGTGGCGGCCCAGACGCCCAGCAGCGTGGAGATCACCGCGGTCAGGATGAGGGCCGGCACGATGATCGACAGCGTCACCAGGAGTCGCTGTATCACTGACGGAGCGACGGGCAGCGACGTGTACACGGAGGTGCCGAAGTCGCCTCGCAAGGCGCTGAAGAGCCAATCGCCGTACTGCACGAGGACGGGCCGGTCCCACCCCTTCGCGGTCATCAACGCAGCCGTCGTCTGGTCGGTTGCCGATGGACCGAGGATGGTTCGCGCCACATCCTGGAACGAGGTCGACAAGAGCAGGAAGGTGATGAAGGTCACCAGGAGGGCGAGGACGATCCCCGTCCCCAGTCGCTTCGCAATATAGGAGATCATCGGAACGGGCCTTCTCTTCGCAGGCCTCGCAGGTTGTGCATCGGCATGAGTTCAAACTTCCTCGTATGAAACACGGATGGATTCCACCTCGTCGGCGAACGGCGCCGAGGCTCCGACGACATCGCTCAGACGGGTGAGGAGGCTGCTGAGTGCTGCGCCCGAGTGCGCAGACGGCGCGGTCGCTTCTGGCGGTAACAGCCCGCGTCGTGCGGCGACGATCCAGGCGGCGATGGCAGCCGCCCCGGCGCGGGGCAGCTCGCCTCGCCGGAGCAGGACCTCCGTGACCGGCACGACTCGCAGGCGTAGCTTCATGAAGCTGTCAGCGGCGATCTGCTCGAGTCGATGTTCGATGCGGGCATTGGCGAAGCGGTCGACGAGCGCTTGCCGGTACTCGTCAAGACCCAAACAGGCCGGCAGACAGGCGGCATCTTCGTTCCACAGCGATTCGACGGCCGCCCGGCAGACCGGGTCGCCGATCGATTCGGCCACGGTGCGATGGCCCCGCAGAAGACCGAGACAGGCCAGGAGTGTGTGAGCACCGTTCAGCATCCAGAGTTTGCGTGCTTCCCAGGGTTCGAGGTCGTCGACGAACCGTGCGCCCGCTGTCTCCCACTGGGGTCTCCCCCCGGGGAAGGCTCCCGAGACGACCCAATCGCTGAAGGGTTCGGCGACGACCGGCGCCTCGTCGCCGGTCGTGACGATGAGCTCCCGGAGTTCGTCCTCCGCGATCTGGGGAGTGATACGGTCGACGGAACTCGACGGAAACGAGACCGAGTCGCTGATCCAGTCGACGAGTTCCGGAGAGAGCGACGCCGCCAGCGCCAGCATCCCCCGCTCCAAGCGACCACCGTTGTCGGGAAGATTGTCGAGAGAGACGAGGGCGATGGGACCCGACTCACGCCGCCGACGCGCCTCGAGTCCGAGCAACACCCTGACGAGGGTGGTCTGCGGCCGAGCTGCATCGAATGCGACGATCCCGTTCGCTACATCGCCGAGAAGGCAGACGTCACGCGCAACGAGCGGGTCGGAGAGATCTGGGGCGTCATCGGGATCAAGGCGGTATCCGACCTCTGTGATGGTGAGGGTGACGATGGAGACGGCCGGAGAGGAGATGTCGTCGATCAGCGCACCCAGGTCATCACCGGGATGAGCACGGACGATGCTCGACACGACCTCGAAGCGGTCGCCCTGGGCGTCCCGCTCGGTCAAGGTGTACAGCCCGTCTTGTCGGTCGAGCTTGTCTGCCAGGGCGCGGCTGCGGCCTGAGTAGGCGGCTATTCCCCAGCTGCTCGCATCAGCCGCATGCTGCGTGTACCAGGCGAGGTGGGAGCGGGAGAACGCCCCCAATCCGATGAGAACGATGCGGACCGGTGGGGCCGGGGCATCCCGGACCAGGCTTGATCGTGCCGTGCTGAGTTCGGTCACAGTTTGAACACCCGCCGGGGGAGGGGGCCGACGAGGTCGTCGGCGATACGCTCCGCGTCGTCGAGCTGAATACGGCCCTCCGCGACGAGACGGGCAAGGAAGGCCGAGTCGGCTCGGCGTGCCGTGTCGTGCCGCACCGGGATGGAGAGGAAGGCGCGCGTGTCGTCGATGAACCCCGAGCCGCGGGAGAATCCCGCCGTTTCGGTGACGGCGGAGCGGAAACGGCCGATCGCGTCGGGCGCATCGAGGAACCACCATGGCGCGCCGATGAAGACGCTCGGATAGAAGCCGGCCAGCGGCGCGATCTCGCGCGAGTAGACCGACTCATCGATGGCGAAGAGTACGAGATGGAATCCGGATGCCAGTCCGAAGGCCTCGAGGAGGGGGCGGAGTCCTCGGGTGAAGTCCACCGGCACCGGGATGTCGTGTCCGGAATCGGCGCCATATTCGAGATGGGTGCGGCTGCTGTGATTACGGAGCACTCCGGCGTGGAGGGTCATCACGAGCCCATCGTCGACGCTCATCCGCGCCATCTGGAACAGCATGTGACCGCGGAAGAGACGTCGCTCGGCAGCACCGGCGCGGCCTGAGATCACCGTTTGGAACAGCTGCTCCGCAGCAGCGGCGTCAAGATCGACGGTGAAGGGCTCCTCGACACCGTGGTCGGCTGACACGGCGCCGTGCTCGATGAAGTACCGGCGTCGCTCCGTCAGCGCGTCGAGGTACCTGCCGAAGGTGGAGGGGGACGACGAGGACGCGAGCAACCGCTCGACGTTCTGCACGAACCCTTCCGCGTCGGGGTCGACGTAACGGTCGGGACGGAAGGTAGGGAGTACCCGGCCCGGAAGCTGCCCGCTGAGCGCAGTGTGCCGCGACAGATCGTCGAGGGGATCGTCGGTGGTGGCGAGCACCTCGATCCCGAATCGCTCGAATAGGGCTCGAGGCCGCCATTCGGGGCGGGCGATCGCGTCGGCAACGCGGTCGTAGACGGCGTCAGCGGTCGCGGGAGCGAGTCTCTCGTCGATGCCCAGAACCTGCGACAGCTCCTCGTCGATCCAGTAGCCCGATGCGGTGCCGGCGAAGAGGTGCCAGTGTTCGGCGAAGAGTCGCCAGGCGGCGCGGGGATCCACCGCCCGGCCGCCGACCCCGAGCCGCGCGAGATCGATGCCGGAGGCATGCAACAGCCGGGTCACATAGTGATCGTGTGTGACGAACAGGGCGGTGGGATCAGCGAAGGGGATGTCATCGGCCAGCCAGCCGATCGGCACGTGCCCATGGGGTGAGACGATCGGAGCGTCGGCGACGCGGTCATAGAGGTCCCGGGCGATGGCGCGAGTGACCGGCTCGGCGGGGAGCAGGCGGTCAGGGTCACGTCCTTGTGGCTGGTGCATGAACAGTAGTTTGTAGTGGATCATCCATGTTGTCAACCGATTGCACAGCAGCGTTCTAGGGGTCGATGGCTTGGCCAAAGGAATTTCTGCCATATGGCGGCAATCGCTTGCCAAACTGTCGCGGTTCATGCTTCACTTGCTGACATCGCCGCAGCGCCGCGCAGGCCTGTCGGCTCACGCCAGACCGAAAGTTCTCATCCATGAAGATCCGCCAGGCCGAAGTCATCGTCACCAGCCCCGACCGCAACTTCGTCACTCTGAAGATCACCACCGAAGACGGCCTCACCGGCCTGGGTGACGCCACCTTGAACGGTCGCGAACTCGCCGTGGTGAGCTATCTCCGCGACCACGTGGTGCCGCTGCTGATCGGCCGCGACGCGTCGCGCATAGAAGACACCTGGCAGTTCCTCTACCGTTCCGCCTACTGGCGCCGCGGCCCGGTCACCATGGCTTCGATCGCCGCGGTGGATGTCGCGCTCTGGGACATCAAGGCGAAAGCGGCCGGGATGCCGCTCTACCAGCTGCTCGGCGGCGCCTCCCGCACCGGCCTGCTTGCCTACGGACACGCCTCCGGCAGGACGAACGAGGAGATCTTCGACAGCATCCGTGCTCATCAGGAGCAGGGCTACAAGGCGATCCGCGTGCAGGCGGCCGTGCCGGGGCTGAAGTCGATCTACGGCATCGCCTCGAACGCCACCTTCGAGGCCAACAAGGGCGTCCGCTACGACCACGAGCCCGCCCAACGCGGCGCGCTGCCGAACGAGGAGGACTGGGACACCCACTCGTACCTCCGCCACATCCCCACGGTGTTCGAGGCGGTGCGGAACGAGTTCGGCCCCGAGCTGCCGCTACTGCACGACGCACACCACCGGATGACGCCGATCCAGGCCGCGAAACTGGCGAAGTCGCTCGAACCCTACGACCTGTTCTGGCTCGAGGACTGCACCCCGGCCGAGAACCAGGAGGCCCTCCGGCTGGTGCGGCAGCACTCCGTCACTCCGCTCGCGATCGGTGAGATCTTCAACACCATCTGGGACTACCAGCTCCTCATCCGCGAGCAGCTCATCGACTATGTGCGTAGCGCCGTCACGCATACCGGAGGCATCACCCACCTGAAGAAGGTGCTCGAGTACGCCGCGCAATACCAGATCAAGTCGGGTATGCACGGCCCGACGGACATCTCGCCGGTCGGCATGGCCGCCGCGATGCACCTCGGGCTCGCCATCCACAACTTCGGCATCCAGGAGTACATGAAGCACGGCGCCCGCACCGACGAGGTGTTCGAACAGTCATTCACCTGGAACGACGGGATGCTCCACCCCGGCGACCAGCCCGGCATCGGCGTCGAGTTGAACGTCGACGAGGCCGGCAAGTATCCCTACGTGCAGGCGTACCTGCCTTACAACCGGCTCGCTGACGGCACCGTCCACGACTGGTAGCCGACCCACCCGAACACCGCTTCATCGACAAAGGAGTCTCGATGCCCAGAGACCGGCACGAACCGACCACCGACGAACTAGAGCTCGCCGAGATCGACGCCGCAACTGCGCAACCCGTCACGGCCGGTTCCGCCGCGGGCAGCCAGATAGACGACCCCAGCCCGGCCGAAGCCGGGACAACACCCCTCCGCCGCGTGAGTTCGGGATGGCTCGCGCTCTCGTCGATCGCCAACTTCGGCGTCTCCATGGCGTTCATCGTGCCGCTGTCGTTCTCGCTGGCCGTGCGCATCTCCGATCTCGCCCCGGGCCACGAGGAGGTGCTGGGCTATGTCACGGGCATCGCTCAGATCGTCTACCTCATCGCGAGCCCGCTGATCGGTGTCTGGAGCGACCGACTGCAGTCGAGGTTCGGGCGGCGAAGCCCGTTCATGCTCGGAGGCGCACTGCTCGGAATCATCGGACTGTTGGTGATCGCGTCGGCGCCGTCTGTCCTGGTGATCGGGGTGGGCTGGATCGTGGGTCTGATGGGGTGGGCCACTGCCGGTCAGGCGATTCAGAACCGCCAAGCCGAAACCGTCCCCGAGGAACAGCGCGGACGCATCTCGGCTCTCACCGGGCTGCTGGCGCAGGTGGCGCCGGTGATCGGCATCGGAATCGCCTATGCAGTCTCTTCGAGCACCCTTCTCGTCTTCATCGTCCCGGGAATCGTCGGACTGATCTGTGTGCTGCTCTTCACCGTGCTGAAGAAGGAGGGTAGCTCAGCGACCATTGCACGCGCATCCGCTGTCTCGGTGAAGACGGTGCTGTCGAGCTACGTCTTCAATCCGCGTAAGCATCCTGATTTCGGTTGGAACTGGCTCGGCCGATTCCTGTTCTTCATGGGCCTGTACTTCAACACGTCATTCGGCGCGTTCTTCTACGCGCAACGTCTCGACCTTCCGGTGAAGGAGGTCGCGGGAACCGTCTCGATCATCGGCCTGATCGGCATCGTCGCCGCCACAGCCGGCGCACTCGGCGCCGGGTTCCTGTCGGACAAACTGCGTCGACGGAAGCTCTTCGCCTTGATAGGCGCGGTCCTTTTCGTGCTGGGCGCGGTGACCGAAGCCTTCGCATACTCTTTCGTCACCTTGCTGATCGGCTCCCTGATCATGCAGCTGGCCATCGCGGCTTTCAGCGCCGTCGATCAGGCGATCGTGTTCGCCGTGATCCCCGATCGCGCGCAAACCGGCCGCTACCTCGCCGTTGTGGCATTCGCGCAGAAGATTCCGAGCGGCATAGCGCCCCTGATCGCTCCGTTCATCATCACCATCGGAGCCGTGGGCGCCGACAAGAACTACACGGCCCTCTACCTGGCCGGTGCTGTGCTGGCACTCATCGGCGGCTTGGTCGTGGTGTCGAAGGTGAAAGGTGTTCGATGACCAGCTCGCCCCTCGAATGGACGGCGGAATGGATCTCGCCGGCAGAGACCGCCGATCACGCGTCCGCCTCTGAGCGTGGAGCCTTCGTTCTGAGTCGACACTTCGAACTCCCCGAGGTGCCGTCGAGCGCGCGCCTGACCGCCACCGCCCTCGGAGTCTATGAAGCCTTCGTGAACGGACGACGCGTCGGAGACATCGAACTCGCTCCCGGGTCGACGAGTTACGACGAGACGATCTACGCTCAGCGCTACGACGTGGGTGCCTTCCTCGTCGAGGGGGCGAACACCCTCGAGATCGTGCTCTCCGACGGCTGGTACCGCGGTCGGAACAGCGGCGTGCAGCGTCGCGACGTCTGGGGCGGCACGACCGCAGCCCTCGTTCAACTCGACGTGGTGCTGTCTGGAGGACTTGCCCTCACGATCGCGAGCGACGGCAGCTGGACCAGCCGGCCGAGCTCGATCGTGCGCGCCGATCTGATGACCGGTCAGACCACCGACCTGCGCGTCGATCTCGTGGACGATGTTCCCCAGGCCGCAGCCGTGCGCGTCGGGCAGGTCTCGCCTCCGGCCCCCACTTTCTCGCCTTCACCCCCGGTGCGGCGGGTGGAAGAGCGTCGTCCGGCCGCGCTGCGGCCTCTGCGACCCGGTGTCTCGATTCTCGACACGGGCCAGAACCTCTCCGGCTGGCTCCGGTTGACGGAGCTCGGCCCCCTGGGCGCCGAGACGGTATTGGAGTTCGGTGAACACCTCGACGCGAACGGCGACCTCAGTACGAGCCACCTCGACCTCATTCCTCGACAGGGTCCTCGCCTGACCTTCCACCAGATCGATCGCGTCATCTCCGACGGCCGAGGCACGCCGTTCGAGCCCCGCCACACGGTCCACGGCTTTCAGTACGTGCGGATCACGCATCCGAACCGAGCCCTCTCGATCGATGACCTGACTGTGATCGTCGTGCACTCCGATCTGGAGCGCCGGGGGTGGTTCCGTTGTTCCGCGCCGGAACTCGAGAAGCTGCACGAAGCAGCACTGTGGAGCTTCCGGAGCAACATCGTCGACGTGCCCACGGATTGCCCGACGCGAGAGCGTTCCGGCTGGACCGGTGATTATCAAGTCTTCGCGCCCGTGGCTGCGATGCTCTACGACGTCGACGCCTTCTCCCGTAAGTGGCTTCAGTCCGTGCGAGACGACCAGGACCCGAGCGGCCTGCCCGCCGCGTTCTCACCGGACTCCCTGCGCATCCGACACCACCCCGACAACCCGATCCGCATCCTCGGCGGGTCGGCGGGTTGGGGTGACGCCACCGTGCTCGTGCCGTGGGCCGTCTACAGCGCCTACGGCGACCCGGACGTGCTCTCCGAGAGCTGGGCATCGATGCGTGGGTGGGTGGAATATGCGCTCGGTCTCGCCCGCACTCTCCGGCACCCCGACCGCATCGCACGCTCCGAAGAGCCCGAACCCCATGAGGAGTTCATCTGGGACGGTCCGTTCCATTTCGGGGAGTGGCTCGAGCCGAAGAAGCGGCGCGCCGACGGCTCGCTCGTCGACCCCGTGGCAGAGAACCCCGTCGCCGCCATGTCGGCCGACCGTGGTGAAGTCGGCACCGGCTATCTGTACCTGTCGACGCTCACTGTCAGCCGCGCCGCGGCCGCACTGGGTGACGACGACGCAGCCCACCATTACGCCGAACTCGCCATGAAGATCAAGACGGCGTGGCAGAAGGAGTTCCTCCGAGAGGATGGACGCACTGCAGAGGACAGTCAGGGTGCCTACGTGCGCGCACTGACCTTCGGACTCGTGCCCGAGCCGCTGAGGTCTTTCTCGGCTGATCGGCTCGCGCACCTGGTGCACGAGAACGACGACCGTCTGGGCACGGGGTTCCTCTCCAGCGGTCTTCTCCTCGACGCGCTCGCCGACAACGGCCACGCGGAGACGGCGTACCGACTGCTGCAGCGTCACGGCACCCCGTCATGGCTGGGCATGCTCGACCGCAGGGCCACCACGGTCTGGGAGGACTGGGACGGCATCGACGAGAACGGCGACGCCCACGAATCCCTCAACCACTACAGCAAGGGCGCGGTGATCCGTTTCCTGCATCAGCACGTCGTCGGGCTCAGACAGGCGGCCGGATCGGTCGGGTGGGAGCGATTCGACGTCCGACCGGTTCTCGGTGGCGGGCTCGAGTCGGCCGGCTTCACCTATCGGGCACCCGGCGGGGAGATCGTCGTCGACTGGGCGCTGAAGAGCGGCGTGTTCACTCTCGATCTGACCGTTCCACCGGGTTCGACGGCCGACGTTCTGCTCCCCGACGGGAGCCGGAGCGAGCACACGGCCGGCACGGTGCGCCTGGATTGCCTCATGACCGCCCTTCCCGCCAGCGCTAGAGAGCAGAGACCATGACAGAGAACACCCCCATCACCGCGTCGAGCACCATCGCCGCCTGGCTCGATCACCCCGTGGGCGGCCCGCTCGTGCGCGGGATGCTCGGCCAGGCCGGCATCGACGAGACCACCCTCGCCCCCGTCGCCGGATTGCCGTTGCAGCAGCTCGTCGTGCTCAGTCAAGGGCAGCTCGGCCAGGATGTCGTCGACGGGCTGGTTCGGGCCGCGAACGGCGGCGAGATCCCTGATGACGTAGCTGACGAGGGTCAGTGGCGTGAAGTCGTCACCGCGGGCCGTTTCGCCGGTCGCACTGTGGTGGTGACCGGCGCGGCGTCGGGCATCGGTCGCGCCACCGCATCCCGGGTCGCCCGCGAAGGTGGCCGGGTGATCGCCGTCGACATCTCCGAGGAGCGGCTCGCCGAGCTCGTCGCGTCGCTTCCCGACCAGCTCGTCGTCCCTGTCGCCGCCGACATCACGTCGCAGCGGGGCGTCGACACGATCATCGAGGCGGCCGACGGTCGGATCGACGCGCTGGCCAATGTCGCCGGCATCAACGACGACTTCTCGCCGGCGCACGAGACGTCTGACGCCGTGTGGGACCGCGTCATCGCCGTGAACCTCACCGGCGCCTTCAAGCTGACCCGTGCCGCACTGCCCGTGATGCTCGAAGCCGGTCGGGGGTCGATCGTGAACGTCGCATCCGAGGCCGCGCTTCGTGGCAACTCCTCGGGAACGGCGTACACGGTGTCGAAGCACGGCGTGATCGGGCTGACCAAGAGTGCCGCGTTCATGTACGGGCCGCAGGGCATCCGGGTGAATGCCGTCGCGCCAGGAGGCGTTGCGACCGGTATCCCGATGCCCCCGACCATCTCAGCCGCCGGACTCGGCCGCCTCAAGCCGTTTCAGGACATGATTCCCACCATCGCGACAGCTGATCAATTGGCCGCATCGATCACCTTCCTCCTCAGCGACGACGCGGTCAACATCAACGGAGCGGTGCTGGCATCCGACGGCGGATGGTCGGTTCAGTAGCCGGCGACGCGCGCCTGCGGCAGCGCGTGATCGTCGTGTCGGGGGTGGCCGGCTCGGGCAAATCGACGGTCGGAACTCTTCTCGCATCCCGGCTCGGGCAACCGTTCATCGACGCCGACGACCTGCATCCGCGCAGCAACGTGACAAAGATGAGCGCCGGGACTCCTTTGACCGATGACGACCGCCGCCCCTGGCTTGACGCGGTCGGCCGAGCGGCCCGAGAATCGACGGCCGTGGTGGCCTGCTCTGCTCTGCGCAGGATTTACCGGTCGCAGCTGCGCCACTGGGTTCCGGACGCCGTGTTCGTGCAGCTCACCGCCCAGCCTGAGCTCGTGGGCGCCCGGCTCGCCACACGCGCCGACCACTTCATGCCCGCATCGCTCCTCGCGAGCCAGTACGCCCTGCTCGAGCCTCTGACGCCCGACGAGGGGGGCCTCACGCTCGACGTGGCTTCGAGGCCAGAGTCGCTCGTGGAGCACATCGTGAGCCATCTCGCACACGCAGACGATGACGGGGAAGCCCCAGCCACACAGCAGCCACTGAAGAAGGAACGCGAATGACCAGTACCGACACCACCTCCGCCGGCCAGGACGCTGCGACGGACACGGGCGACTCGTCGACCCTTCCTCGGATCGTGCGTACCGCCCACGGCTCGCACCTCGTCGTGGACGGCTCACCGTTCCTCTCCCTCGGTGGCGAACTCCACAACTCGAGCCCTTCGAGCCCCGTGTACATGGCGGACATCTGGAAGCGTGTCGGGGAGTTGGGTGTGCGATCCCTGATCGGCGCCGCGAGCTGGCAACTGCTCGAGCCCGAAGAAGGCGTCTTCGACTTCACCGCGGTCGACGACCAAGTGCAGCAGGCGCGCGTGCACGGCATCAAGCTGGTGCTGATCTGGTTCGGCTCCTACAAGAACGCCGAGTCGTCGTATGCGCCGAGTTGGGTGCGTCGGGACGAGAAACGCTTCCCTCGGGCCGAGCGGGATCCCGAACGGCTCCTCGCCGGGCGATTCAGCCTCGACGGCCCCGTCCTCAGTGTGTTCGGCGATGAGCTCGTGGAGGCCGATTCCCGAGCCTTCAGCGTCTTGATGCGGCACCTGCGCGAGATCGATCCGGACCATACGGTGATAGCGGTGCAGGTGCAGAACGAGGTCGGTCTGTTGGGGGACAGCCGGGATCGCAGCTCGCTTGCCGACGCGGTCTGGGCGGCGCCGGTGCCCGCTCAGCTCGTGCAAGGTCTCGCGTCCCGCGGCGACGACCTGCAGCCGTGGATACAGGGGTTGTGGAGACGGAACGGCTCCCGCACCTCGGGAACCTGGAACGAGGTGTTCGGCTCCGACCGCGAGGCCGAGGAGGTGTTCATGAGCTGGGGCTTCAGCAGGTTCGTCGACCGTGTCGCTCGAGCCGGTGTCGCCGAACATCCGCTGCCGGTGTACACCAATGCGTGGCTCGGACCGCAGCCGAATGCAGACATCCCCGGCCGCTATCCCAGCGGAGGCCCGGTATCGCGCATGATCGACATCTGGCAGATCGGCGCCCCCACGCTCGACTTCCTCGCGCCCGACATCTACATCGAGGACTTCGCCGGAACCCTCGCGTCCTACGCCGTCGCCGGCAACGCCCTCTTCGTGCCGGAAGCACGCCCCGATCCTGGCCTCGCCTTCGTCGCCATAGGCGCATACGGTGCGTTCGGATTCCACCCGTTCGGCATCGAAGACGTACTCGACCGCGAGGACCTCTTCGATGCGTTCTCGGTGATCGGCGCCCTGAGCCCGGAGATCACCGCCGCCCAGGCCACCGGCAGCATCCACGGATTCAAGCTCGCCACCGGTGAGCAGGCACAGATCGAACTCGGCGGCTTCACCGTGACGATCTCGGGCCCCCTGGACACCCGCGGCATGTTCGGAACGGGCACCGGTGAGCAAGCGGCCCAGCTGATCGGCTACGGGCTGATCATCCACTCCACAGGAGACGAGTTCCTCGTCGTCGCGCAGGGCGCGTCCATCGGCTTCACTCGCACCGACGGTGTCGTCGAGCTCGACACCGTCACCGAGCTCGAGCACCGCGCGGGCGAGTGGGTTGCCCGGCGCACGTTGAATGGCGATGAACGCTACTTCATGTTCCCGAACACTGCCCTGCGCACGGTACGCATCGAGCTGCTCCGCCGCTGAGGACCGGGCCAGGCGGGGCAGTAATGCGTCATGTGAAGGCACCGGAACCGGTCATGGGCCGCAATAGGGACCAGACTGATGTGTGGATCTTGGCCGGCGACGAGACCTGGGAACCCCTTTATGACAACGAGCGCCCGCATCAAGGGTTGCCTGGGCGGTCGACGCCGCTGAACGTATGGTTGGGACTCCGAAGGCTGAACCGACTCGCCTGAAGCCGAGACCGGCCGCAGCGCTGCCGGATGGTGTTCGGGTGACGCGTATCCGCGACACCGGGACCGTGTTCCTGCGAGGGACTCTGTTCTATGTCAGCCGTGCACTCTCGGGCAGCCTCGCGTTCCTCGTCGAAACCGACGCGACCCTGCTGGTCTTCGATGACCAAGGAACCCAACTCATCGAGCACGCATGGCCGGCTTCCGGCACCAGATACGTCGGCAGTGGCCGACCGAATGGTCCCCGCGGGCTGCGTACGACCGGGTAAGTGTTGCCCATGTACTTGGGTTCTGTCGTCCTGATTCGATGGTTATCGACATGAACGAAGAAGCTCGAATTTCCGGGGATCAGTGCTCCCTCCGGCGTCATTCCAAGCATGCATATAGAGTTCAAATCCCACCGTCTCCGCACTGAAAGCCCTGGTCAAAACATCTTTTATGCTGTGCTTGCCCACAATTTGCCCACACTTTGTGCGGCAACGGCCGCCGATCCGGCGCCGCGGTCGACTGTCTGAATGCGGGCGTCGTCGCGTTCGACGATGAGTTCACGCTCGTACTCGGCGAGGGTCGCGGGCAATTAGCAGCAGCCGACCCGTAAACGTCGCCGGATCGATCCCGTCAGAAATAGATCGCACGGTGATGTCGGCGAAGATGTCCCGCTTCTGCACTCTGTAGAGAGGGGTGGATCGACCTGGAGCTGAGCGTCTTGGCCGGCGGTACTGACGCGGTTATAGCCAAGAAGCCTCATCCCGCAACGATGTCTCACTAATCCCAACAGCCAATATCGAGACACGCTGCTCGACGAGATGACTTCGTGAGACATCGAGGATGACTGGGAATCCAGTGGATGGGAGCGGCCGGTACAGCCAGCACGTAATGTCTCGTAAGTCTTTTGTCTACCGAGACGGTCGCTCGCCACCGCGACCGCAGATCAGTTATGGGATGCCGTTCGATCTCACTCGCCAAGGATCGAGGTCGACGGCATCGAAAACGGAGTCGCTGGAGTTCCAGTCCCAAATCGACGCGTTCCGCCCTTTCGCGGTGCCGGCGCATCTATTCGGCGCGCAGTACGCGTCCGAGACGGGCGCGAGCTCGCGCCACCACATGGTCGACCACGGCTTCTACGATCAGATCATTCGCATCCAGCCCCCTGCGCGAGTGACGAAAACACTCCAGGCTGCAGTTGGTCTCGTCAGGTCAAGATTCATTCATTGGCGTCCGACGAACGACGAGAACAGGAACTTCATCGATAAGGCGGCCGCGTCGGCGAGGCCAGCAACCTAACCGGTTAGTCGCCGCTACCCGGCACTCGGCCCGCGATGATGCCGCCATCGATGAAGAAGTCGCTTCCGGTCGCGTAGTGGGCGTCTCTGACGATGAACAGCATGGTTCCCGCGACGTCCTCAGGAGTGCCGAAGCGTCGGAGCGGTACCCGTGCGATCGTTTCCGCCTCATCCGCGTCCGCGGTCATGTCCGTAGCGATCATGCCCGGGTGAAGCGCATTGACACGAATGCCGTACGGAGCGAGTTCCATCGATGCGACACGGGTGAGCGACGTCACGCCCGATTTCGACGCCGTGTAGGAGGCCATGGCGACGGGGTGCTGGTGGGTCGTCATGGAGGAGGTGTTCACGATGGCTCCGCCGCCGTATCGCTTCATCGGCTCGATGACACTGCGGATACCGAGGAACGAGCCGGTCAGATTCACGGCCAGAGTGAGGTCCCAATCGTCGAGCGGATGGTTTTCAATCAGGTGCGGGCGAGCGATGCCCGCGTTGTTCACGAGAACCGAGACAGGTTGTCCGAACTCCTCCGCGACGGCGACCGCGGATTCCCAGGACTCCGCGTCCTGCACATCCAGGCGGGTGAATCGCGCCCGATCTGCTCCAAACTCCCGAGCGAGCCGTTCCCCGGGTTCGGCTGCGACGTCTCCGATGACCACGCGGGCTCCGGCGCCGATCAGAGCGCGAACGTGCGCTTCCCCGATTCCGCGGGCTCCGCCGCTGACCAGCGCAACTCTTCCCTCGAACTGTGATGCGACCACGTGTGAATCCTCCTTGACTCCTCGCGCACCATGAGACGGCGGCACGACGCTCTCACGCTAGAGGGCGGCGGCGCACTTGTTGCTCCGTGGAATTACCCGAAGAAAGCAGCCGCGTACTCGACGCGACAGGTAAGTGCCGGCATGAGCGCGAGGTAGGGAACGCGTATGCATCAGGTGACATCACGCTAGGACTCAATCCATGATCGGGTGACCATATCCAGATAGGGCTTTGTCAACGAAGACAGAAAGTGGAGACGATGACCACAGATGACACGATCGCAGAAGGAGCATTCACCTTCGCCCATCTCGGGCCGGTACTTGCGCCGCTGGAGTACACGGGGTGGCGGCGGGAAATCCTTTCCGCCAAGGAGACGGCCCATATCGGAACGGCGTTGCACGGGGTCTCCCCGGTGTACGACGTATCGGGGCCGGATGCCCTCAAGTTACTCCGGTCGGTGGCGATCAACTCCTTCAACAACTTCGAAGTCGGCCAGATCCGGCACGCAGTTCTCTGCAACGACAAAGGCCAGATCCTCGCCGACGGCGTGATCGCGCACATCGACGAGGACACCTATCGCACCTACTGGCTCGCTCCGGTGCTCGAGTATTACGTGGTCAACTCCGACCTCGATGTCCACGGAACCGATCAGTCCACCAACGAGTTCTTCTTCCAGGTCGCCGGCCTGCGCTCCCTGGAGATCCTCGAGGCGGCGAGCGGCGAAGACCTGCACGACATTCGGTTCGGCCGCCACCGCATGACATCGATCGCGGGAGTGCCCGTGCGCATCTTGCGACTCGGCATGGCCGGAACTCTGGGATACGAACTCCACGGAGCCATGGCAGACACCGAAAAGGTCTACAACGCGATCTGGGAGGCCGGTCAGGAGTTCGGACTCGTCAAGCAGGGCCGCGTCAGTTACCTCATGCAGCACACCGAGGCGGGCTTCCCGAACATCAACCTCCACTACCCGCTCCCGTGGTACGAAGACCCCGACCTGGGCGCGTTCTACGACACGCGGCCCCAGTTCAACTTCTACAACAAGTACCGTGCCCTGGTCGGGAGCGTCGGTGACGAACTCGAGCCCCGCTTCGTGACGCCCTTCCAGGTCGGCTGGGGCAAAATGGTCGACTTCAATCACGACTTCATCGGCAAAGCCGCGCTGGAGCGTGAGGCCGCTGCCGACGCCCGGGCGACAGTCACGCTGGTCTGGAACGAAGAGGATGTCGCGGCGATCTACGCCTCCCAGTTCAGCGGACGTGACGTCGAGCCGATCGACCCGATCGACGCTCGCCCTGTCGACATCTACTTCAACCCGAACGATAACGCGGGTTGGGCCTATCACGCCGACTGGGTGCTCGCGGATGGTGAGCGAATCGGCACCTCGGTGCTGCGCACCCACAGTGTCTACTACCGCCGGATGATCTCGATCGGCCTGATCGACAAGGCCCATTCCGCGCAGGGCACCGAACTCACGGTGCTGTGGGGTCGACCAGGAGGACCACAGAAGGAGGTGCGGGTAACGGTGGACCGCTACCCGTTCTACGACCTTCCGAACAACAGCAAGATCGATGTCGAGACCATTCCTCGACGGCACGCGGATGTGGCGGCGGCGCTGAGCTGATCTGCACGACAAAGAGGGATGCGGCTAGCCACGTGAGGACCGACCGCATCCCTTTGTTCTCAGTCCGCCGCCCGCAGCGCGGAGAGCGCGGACTCCGCCTTGAGACGCATCTCCTGGTACTCGGCGCCGGGGTCGGAGAGGGCGGTGATGCCGCCTCCGGTTCCAATGTGGGCGAGCTGCCCGTCAAGGGTGATTCCTCGGATGCTCATGGACAGGTCCATCCGCCCGGCACCGATTGTCCCGAACGCTCCTGCGTAGAGGCCTCGCGGTTCGCCTTCGAGGGAACGCAGGATATTGGTGGCGGAGCGTTTCGGAGCTCCTGTCATCGATCCGGCGGGAAAAAGCGAGTCGATCACCGACCAGAGTCGTGAACCCGGAGCGAGTGTGCCGCTGACGGTGCTCTCGAGCTGATGCACCGAGAGATACGATTTGACCGCGAAGAGCTCTTCTACGAGAACGGAACCAGGAACGCAGACGCGGCTCAGGTCGTTCCGCACCAGATCCACGATCATCAGATTCTCGGCACGCTCCTTTTCATCGAGCTGCAGCTCGTGTGCTGCTTCAGCATCCCGCCCCGGGTCGTCGTACCGCGCTCGCGTCCCTTTGATGGGGCTCGACACCACACGCTCACCGGCAATGGTCAGGAACCGCTCGGGAGACGCGACCAGATAGCTGATCCCGTCCATGCGTAGGAGTGCCTGCCGGGTGCCCGGGCTGCTCTGTCTCAGTGCGGCGAATGTGGCGATCGCGTCCCACCCCGTCGCCGATCGCATTGAGGCGCGGCTGGTCAGGCACAGCACGTACGCGTCTCCAGCCCTGATGCGGTCGACGCACGAGGCGATCTTCCGAAGATACTCATCCTCGGAATCCCGCCAACGAACGTTCTGTTTGGGCAGGTATGGCGTGCGGTTGCCACTTCCGGTGGACTCTTTGACCGTGACGACGTGGTCCGTGATGAGGAACTGAGGGCGCCCCGCAGAGGCCACGCGCATCCCGCCAAGAGTCGCGGCTGAGTATTCGTAGGGGATCCACCCCACGGCGGAGATCGGTGCTTCGGGTTCTGTGTCGCCGGGCCTTTCGAACAGTTCCGTGGTCCGTGCGCGTGCCTCGGCTCCGCGTACGACCTGCCCCGAGCAGAACATGTGCTTCGTCCCGTCCGATGAAGGGAGCCAGGCTGCGTTCTCGAAATCGGCGAAGAATGTGCGAGCGAAACGGGCCGCGGGGCCTTCCTCAGTCATTCATCTCGGGTCGCTCATCGCAAAGCCTCGGGAGACTCCGCAGCGTTGAACTCCGACACCCACACGGCGATCTGGCTCCGAGATCGGAAGCCGAGTTTGCCGAGCACGCGCTGTACGTGGCCCTCCACGGTGCGTCGTGAGATCACGAGACGTGCTGCGATGGCCTGATTGCTCAGTCCCTGCGAGATGAGATCGGCGATCTCCCATTCGCGCTCGCTGAGAATGGCCCGATTGCTGTGATGGTCTGAGGCGGCAGTCACCGAAGTGCGTCCGTCGACGATCATCAGAGTCGCGATGGGAAGAGGATGGCGCCCCAGCGCCCGTGGGGGGTTCCGCGCGACGTCGACCTGACTGGCGGGAGCGTCGTTGGGGAGCCACTCCGGCATCGATGGGTAGACGGCGACGCCGAGGATGCCGGTCTTCGTGATCTGGTCGTAGGTCGTGCGGTCCCCGCGTTGTTGCGCCAGCGCCGCCATTAGCTGCAGGCAGATCGCCTGCCCGGGAGCATGTTCGAACTGTATGAACGATGCGAGGGCACGGTTGAGCAGCATGGACGCCTGGTCCAGGTCGCCTGCCTGGAGTTCGATCGACGCGAGCAGCCACGTGGAATTGTCGAAACCGAAGGAATCGCCGGCGATCTCTTCGCGGCGCATGCTCGACACCAGCACCTGTCGGGCCCGTTCGAGCTCGCCCTGGGCGAAGAGTACGAGGCTGAGAAACCAGTTGAGCTCGTTGGAGGCCGACTCGGGTCCGGGAAAGGTGCGTTCGGACAGCTCTTCGAGTTTCGTCGTGGCTTCGGTGAGTCTGTCGCGACCGATGTCCACAAGAGCAGAAACGAGAAGATCGAGTCGCTCGAGTCCGGGCACTGAGGACCGCTCGCTGGCGATTGACCGACTGGAGAGGAAGTGTGCCTCAGAACCGTCGATGTCGCCGTCGAGGAAGTCGAAGTAGGAGAGGAGAAGTTGTCCGCTGACCCTCGACAGATCGGAGAGTGACACTTGAGCCTGTGCGCGGCTGAGCCAATCGCGCACCTCGGTCCAGGAGCCGACTATCCGCGTGTGGAGGAAGAATCTGAGCCGCCACACGAGGTCGATCACGTCCTCGGACCGGCCTGTCTCCAGAAGCGCTTCGATGGCGCCTCGGATGTCGAGGGAGTAACGGCGGGTGTGGCGCGCCACCCGTAGCTGCTCTTCGGAGAACCAACGGGCCTGAGCGTCCTCGAGACTCGCGAGCAGATGGGATCGGAGCAGCGCCTGGTTCTCGGCCGACTCGTCGTCGTCGCAGAGCGACCGGGCGAGGTTTCGGTATGGCTCGAGGATTCGGAACACCGGCTCGCCCGCCGAGCCGACTGTTCTGACGACTAGTGAGTGATCGACCAGGCGGGCGATGATTGCAGACACGGACGCGAAACCGCCGGAGGCGAAGATACGCGAGACCATGGAGATGTCGAACTCGCTCCGGAACCAGGTGAGCGCGGAGAGCAACTTCGCCTCCTCGGGCCCGAGCTCCTTCGCGGAGCGCCTGAACAGCCGTTCCGTGCGGGCCCCGGCGCGGCCGCGGGGCAGGAATTGTTCGAGGTCGAAAGACGAGTCCTCGAGCGCTGTCAGGAGTTCGGCCGGGCTGAGTACCCGCAGCGCCCGGGCCACGGCCTCGATGCGTCGCGGCACACCGTCCACGGCTCGAGCCAGGTCGACGAGATCGATGAGGGCGTCCTTCGAGGTCGAGAACTCGCGGGTCTCATCCTGCAACCGTGATATGAGCATCCGTACCGCGTCCGCTGCGTGAATCTCGTGCTCATCGAGCCACCGGTCTTCCATTTCGGCCGGCAAGGAAAGAGGAGGCACAACGAAGACGGCCTCGCCGACGATGCCGGTGCGGCTGGTGGAGACGACCATGAATCGCGCGGTCTCGGACACATCCGCGAAACCTTCCAGTACATCGGCAAGCTCGAGAGCCGGGTCATCTGCCGCGTCTACGACCAGAAGCCCGGAGAACGAGGAGATCGAGGTGCGCACGGCAGCTTCAGACGGATTCTCCGACCGGAGCCGCGACGCGAGTGTGGCCATGAGCGCGGCCCGGCCGGTGATGGCCGACGCATCCACCCGGATCACTCCGTCACGATAGGTCCGCGACAGCGACTCCAGCAATCGGTCGACGAGGCGGGTCTTTCCGATCCCGCTGAGTCCTGTGACCAGAACATATCGATGGGCGCCGATCATCTCCCTGAGCCTGGTCAACTCGGCCTTGCGGCCGACGAAGTCCGAGAAATCCTGACCTTGTACTCCGCGGACGACACTGTCCGAGGTCATGCTCACCTCCAGTGAGAGTTTCGTCGATGTCACTGCTGAGGTTCGGACACCATGATCGCCGCCGTAAGAGTGTTACGCATGAGCATAGCTATCGTCATCGGCCCGACTCCGCCGGGCACCGGGGTAATGGCCGAGGCGACCCCGACGACCTCGTCGAACCGGACGTCGCCTGCGAGACCCGTCTCGGTGCGGTGGATGCCGACGTCGATGACGACGGCGCCCTTCTTCACGTGTTCCGCGCCGATCAATCCCGGAACACCGGCCGCCACCACGAGGACATCCGCATCGCGCGTGACAGCAGGGAGGTCCTGGGTACGCGAGTGCGCTGTGGTAACCGTGGCGTCCCGCTGCAGGAGCAACTGGGCCAGCGGCCGGCCGACCAGCTCCGAGCGACCGACGACGACCACCCGTGAGCCGCTGAGCGTCACCTCGGAGGAGTCAAGCAGCTCCACCGCGCCGAGCGGCGTGCAGGGGCGAAGGCCGGGAAGGCCTCGCGCCAGCAAACCGGCTGAGGCGGTGGTGAGGCCATCGACGTCTTTCGACGGCGGAATCAGGTCAACCAGCCCCGTCGTATCGAGCGACTCAGGCAGGGGCAGCTGGAGCAGGATACCGGAGACCGCGTCGTCGGACGCGAGCTCATCGAGCAACCGAGCGACGTCATCCCGACTCGCCGTGCTGGGGAGGTGACGGTGGAAATCGGCCATGCCGAGCCTGACCGACGTTCGCCGCTTGCTCTCTACGTACACCGCGCTCGCGGCGTCGTCTCCTACGAGAATCGTCGCCAGACCCGGTCGGGTGCCCGTTCGGTCTGTGAACTCTGCGACTGCTTGTGCCGTCTCCTCGTTGGTTCGCGCGGCCACGGCCTTGCCGTCGATGATCGCAGCGGTCATGCGAAGACCACGGTCGAGTTGCCGTGCCGCATGACGCGGTCCTCGCAGTGCCAGGCCACCGCACGGCTCAGCACAGCGCGTTCGACATCCGCCCCACGCTGCACGAGTTCGTTCGTGGTGTGGGAATGACCGACCCTCACGACGTCCTGCTCGATGATCGGGCCCTCATCCAGATCCTTCGTGACGTAGTGGGCCGTGGCGCCGATCAGTTTGACGCCGCGATCCTTCGCCTTCTGGTACGGCCCTGCGCCGATGAAGGCGGGAAGAAAGGAGTGGTGGATATTGATCACGGGCACGCCGACCTGTTGCAGGAAGTCGTCGGAGATGATCTGCATGTACCGGGCGAGCACGACCAGGTCGACATTGCCCTGCAGGAGCTCGAGGTGGCGTGCCTCGACTGCCTTCTTGTCGCCATCGACGACAGGTACGTGGAAATAGGGAACACCGAACTCCCGGACCTGTGAGGCGAGGTCAGGATGATTGTCGATCACCATCTCCACGTCCATGTCGATCTGCCCGCGACGCTGCCGCCACAGAAGATCGAGGAGGCAGTGGTCGGTCTTCGACGCCAGGATCGCGACTCTCTTCCGGCGCGACGCAACCGAGAGCGTCCACGTCAATCCCAGGCGTTCGCAGGTTTGGGAGATCGCGGCTTCGAGGTCGGGCAGGGCGGCCGAGAGACCGTCGAGGTAGAACTCCGTGCGCTGGAAGAACAGCCCCCGCTGCGGATCGGTCGAATACTGGTCGAGTGAGATGATGTTCGCGCCCTGAGTGGTCAGGAGCGTCGACAACTCGGAGACGATGCCGGGCCGGTCGTTCCCTTGTACGAGCAGCCGCGCCGTGTTGTCGTGGGCGCGGGCCGACGAACTGGCCGGTATGGATGCGGTGGTGGGCGACAGCGTGGTCATGCGTCGGCCTTTGCGCTCTCGAAGTGCGATGCGGCGTACATGGTGGTGAGCGGGTCGCTCAGCTGCGTGTTCAGGTGGCTCCACCATTGGCTGAGGTCGCGCCAGATCCGCTCGGGTCGGGTTCCGGAGACGACGGCGCTCGAACCGATTGACTTGAAGAGGAAATCGCTGACGGCAGCCCAGAGCAAGCGGGCGGACTCGCCGGCCACCAACCCGATACGCAGATCGACCTCGCGTGAGAACGGCGTGGTGTCCATCGCGGCGAGCGCTTCGTCGAACATGGCCCCGGCGTGGTCCATCGTGCCGACCGCGGCATCGAGCTTGGCCCGGGCCGTCCCGTAACGCCACTGAAAGAAGGTGTCTTCCATGCGCGGGCCGAACGGTGGGGTCACCGTGCGACGAGTGATCATCTGGGTCTCGTACTCGTCGAATAGGGCCAGCGCGGCCCCGAGTGCCAACGAGTTCAACTCGAGAGAGAAGAAGCCCATGCCGGGAGCGCCGTACATGGGGTTGCCGTGCAGGAGACGACCGTGTGCCTGGGTTGCGGCGTCGATCGTGATCTGCGTGACACCTTCCAGCACGAACTCCTCCGGGATGAATGCGTTCACGAACTCGACCGAGTTGGAGCCGCTGCCGCGCAGCCCCAGAGTTCCGCCCCAGTCGTCCAGGATGGTGTAGCTCTCGCGCGGCGCGATGAAGGTGGAGATGACTCCTTCGCGGTCGTCGTGGAACGCGTGGCCGCAGAAGTGGGTGGAGTATGGCACTCCTGATGCGTACCGATGAACGCCGTCGACGATGAAGCCTCCCTCCACGCGGGTCAGTTTTCCTGCCGGCGCGCTCGTCATCGGAGCGGCGAAGTACTCGCCGCTGAAGACCTGCCGCTGCGCCTTCTCACCCCAGAAGGATGCGACCTGCAGATTGTGGCCCGACGCGAGGGTCAGGCACCACGCGGTCGCCATGTCGGCTCGCGCGATCTCGCGCATGACGCGGAGGAACTGCGGGAGCGTGAATTCGTACCCGCCGAAGGTCTTGGGGCGTAGCAGGTGGTAGAAGCCGGCCTCGAGGAATGCCTGGTGCAGCCCCTCGGAGTGGCGGGCGTTCCGCTCCGTCTCCTCTGCCTCGGTGAGCACGCGGTCGTGGAGCGAACGTGCATTCTCGAGAGCCTGATCGAAGGTCAGGGTGCGCGGCGCAGTGACCTGCACGGTTGCCGGTGAGTTCATGAAATGTCCTTAGGTCGTCGTTGACAAAGCCCTTCATTCATGGTCGGCGAATGCCGCGCACCCCCGTAGCGTGATGTCACCTGATTCATACCCGTCTCGCCGGTGAAGCCTGTCCGCACGGGCTCCCGGCGGCCAGCATGGTCACGTCCCCATCACGGAGTGGGACAGCAACGAAGGAGTTGACCATGAGAGCGGCACTGTCCCGGAAGTCCGGCGAACCACTCGTCGTCGAAGACGTCACGATCGATGATCCCCGCGATGACCGCGTGCTCGTGAGGATGGACGCGTCGGCGGTGTGCTCGACCGACAGCATGTTGCTCGCTCCCGGCGGCTTCGAGCAACCGCGGCCGGTCATCCCGGGCCATTCCGGCACCGGCATCGTCGAGGCGGTCGGACCGAACGTGCGCTCCACGGCGGTGGGCGACCGCATCGTCGTGACGGGCACGATGGAGTGCGGGCAGTGCTACTTCTGCCGTCACGGCGCGCCATCCCAGTGCGAGCTGCTGTGGCGAGACACGTTCGCCGCGCCGAAGATCGGCACCACCGGTGACGGCTTGGAAATCCGGGCGGTGGGGGGCATCGGCACGATGTCGACGCATATCACCTACCCCGAGCGGGCGTTCAGCGTCGTGCAGAGTGATCTGCCGGTGGAGCAACTCGCCCTGCTCGGATGCGGGGGGATCTCGGGCGTCGGAGCGGTGCTCGAAGTCGGCGGCGTCACCGCCGGAGACACCGTGGCGGTGATCGGGTGCGGGCACCTTGGACTCTGGATGATCCAGGCGGCGAGAGCAGCCGGCGCCGCGCTGATCGTCGCGATCGAGCCGATAGCGGCCCGACGCGCGGCAGCGGCTGCGCTCGGCGCAACAGTCACAGTCGATCCCGGGGCGGACGACCCGCTCACGGTCATCCGAGACCTGACAGGAGGTCGAGGGGTCGACGTCGCGCTGGAGGCCACCGGAGCCCCGAACGGCGTCAGCGACGCGTTCGCCCTCGCGCGCAACTCCGGCGTGGTCGTGGCAACCAGCATGGTTCCACCGCTGGACTCGACGAAGGTGGTTCTGCCGAACCTCGACGTGTCGATGTTCGGCAAGGTCGTCCGCGGGTCCCAGAGCGGAGGAGGTTTCATCCACCGTGACATCCAGATGATCGCCGACTTGATCGCGGCGGGCCGGATCGACGCCGCGGCGATGGTGAGCCGCGTGTTCTCTCTCGATCAGACAGACGAGGCGTTCGCCGCCGCCGTCGCCCGCGAGGTCATCACCGGGGTGGTGCTCAACCAGGAGCAAGGCGCCCTCTCCGGGGCCAACACCTAGTCTCACGACACGTAGTCGATGGCGTAATTGCACGCTCGGCTGACGCCGATGCCCCTGCCTAACGTCGGGTCACGCGGTTTTCGCAAACGAAGGAGTTTCCGATGGAGCACATCAATACACGGATCGGGCTGTCGCCCGACCAGTTCAAGAACGCGTTCCGACGCCACCCTGCTGGCGTCGCCGTGATCACGGCCGACGACGGATCGGGACCGGTCGCTCTCACCGCTACGTCGGTGATCTCCGTGAGCGCGGAACCTCCGCTGCTCGTCTTCTCGTTGTCCGGACTTTCTTCATCGACGCCGGTTATCACGGCCTCTCGTTCCGTCGTCGTCCATCTGCTCGATGCGAGTCGTGTCGACCTGGCCGTGCTGGCCTCGACGAAGAACGTCGACCGCTTCGCCGAATCGGTCGGCTGGCATCGGCTGCCCACCGGTGAGCCGGTCTATGACGGGGTGCCGAACTGGATCCGTGGCGAGATCGTCGACTCCATGGGTGCCGGCGGATCCACAATCGTCGCGGTCCTCGCGCTCGAGTCGGGGCTCGATGGCACCGATGAGTCGAAATCCCCCTTGGTGTATCACGACCGCACCTGGCACCACATCGGCGAGCATTCCGTGCTGGCCGGCTGACGCCGCCGCATCCCGTCACCAGCTCTCTTGCGGCTCAGCGCCGCTGCTTCTCAACAGAAGGGGCCCACCATGGCCAAGATCATCATCGTTCTCTACCCCGACCCCACGAACGGCTACCCGCCCGAGTACGCCCGCGACAGCATTCCCCTGATCGAGGCGTACCCGAACGGTCAGAGCCTTCCCGCCCCGGCGGGCTTGGACTTCGTGCCCGGTGAACTGGTCGGATCCGTCTCGGGCGGCCTCGGCCTTGTTCGCTGGCTCGAATCGCTGGGTCACGAGGTGGTGGTCACGAGCGATAAGGACCGCACGGGGTCGGTGCTGGACCGCGAGCTGCCGGACGCCGAGATCGTGATCAGCCAGCCCTTCTGGCCGGCGTACCTCACCCCCGAGAGAATCGCTCGGGCTCCGAAACTCCGGCTGGCCATCACCGCCGGCATCGGTTCCGACCACGTCGATCTGCCGACCGCTATCGAACGCGGCATCACCGTGGCAGAGGTCACCTACTCGAACTCCATCGGCGTGGCGGAGCACACCGTGATGATGGTGCTGAACCTCGTGCGGGACTTCGTTCCCCAGCACCGGATCGTCGTCGAGGGTGGGTGGAACATCGCCGACGCAGTGGGGCGCTCGTACGACCTGGAAGGTATGGACGTCGGGGTGTTCGCCGCGGGACGGATCGGCCGCGCGGTGATCGAGCGACTGGCCCCGTTCGATGTGCGCGTCGCCTACACGGACCGTTTCCGTCTCTCTCCCGAGGTCGAGGAGCGCTACGGACTCACCTTCGTGCCCAGCATCCGCGAGCTCGTCACGGGAATCGATGTGCTGACCGTTCACGCGCCGCTCACCGACGAAACCGCGGGATTGATCGACGACGGACTCTTGGCCACGATGAGGCGCGGCTCCTACATCGTCAATCCGGCACGGGGGGCGATCACCGATCGCGACGCGATCGTGCGTGCGCTCGAGTCGGGACAGCTCGCCGGCTACGCCGGTGACGTCTGGTTCCCGCAGCCGGCACCCGCCGATCACCCGTGGCGGACCATGCCGAACAACGCGATGACCCCGCACACCTCGGGAACCTCTCTTCCCTCGCAGGCGCGGTACGCGGCAGGCACTCGCGAGATCTTGGAGGCCTACTTCGCCGGGCGTCCGATTCGGCCGGAATACCTGATCGTCGATGGCGGCGGGTATGCCGGGACCGGTGCGCACTCATACGCATCGACACCGGCGGGTTGAGACCGTGCACACTCTTGCTGTCGCGACCAGTCGACACCGATTCGAGGACGAGCTGCGCAAGCGCGGAGGCGAAGCGCTCCCGCAGCCCAGACTCGACCCGGTGCGAGCCGCTCTGGCCCGACTCGATGACCCGCATCGGTGCGCCCCCGCCATACACATCACAGGCACGAACGGTAAGACATCGACTTCGCGCATGATCGAGAGCATCCTCCGAGCATCGGGGATCCGCACAGGATTGTTCACGAGCCCACATGTCAGTGACATCCGCGAGCGGATAGCGATCGACGGCGAGATGATCTGTCCCGTCGCCTTCGAGGCAGCCTGGGTGCGCTCTTCTCTGGCCATCCAGGAGGTCGACGAGCAACTGCGCAGCGCGGATCAGCCAGCCCTGACGTACTTCGAGGTGCTGGTCATCGCGGCCTTCGTGGCGTTCCAGGATGCCGGTGTCGAGGCGCTCGTGATCGAGGTCGGCCTCGGCGGCGAGTGGGACGCGACGAACGTTGTCGACGGCGACGTCGCCGTGTTCGCGCCAATCGATCTCGACCATACGGCCATGCTCGGCCCCACCATCGCCGCGATCGCGCGAACCAAGGCCGGCATCGTCAAGTCCGGCGCGGTCGTCGTCTCCGCACGCCAGCATCCGGATGCGGACGCCGCGATCGAGAGGGCATCCAAGCGCTGCGGTGCAACGCGTATGCGAGACGGCATCGACTTCGGAGTCGAATGGCGGATGCCCGCCGACGGTGGCCAGCTTGCCGGCTTGCGGGTCGGAGACCTTGTGGTGGATGAAGTCTTCCTGCCCCTCGCCGGAGCCTTCCAGGCTCAAAACGCCGGTCTGGCCGCGGCGGCCGCCTTCGCGTTCCTCGACCGGAACGGCCGGCGCTTGACGACGAACGACCTGAGGAACGGTCTGACCACAGTACGTTCCCCTGGCCGGATGGAGGTGCTCGGGGATCCGCTGCCGACGATCGTGGACTCTGCGCACAATCCGCACGGCGTGGGCGCCGCTCTGGCCGCAGTCGACGAACTGTTCCCCGGTCGGCCCGTCGTCGTGGTGCTCGGGCTCCTCGCCGACAAGGACGCCGCGTCGATCATCGACACGATCGCCCGCTCTGCGGCTCACATCGTCACCACGACGACCTCCTCACCGCGCGCCGTCGGCGCCGGAGAGCTCGCCGCCCTGATGGCGACCATCGCGCCGACCGTGCCGTGCAGAGTTCGGCCCGTCGCCCTCGATGCGGTGCACCTGGCGCAGGATCTGGCCGGAACGGTGGATGGTGTCGTGCTGGTCCTCGGATCGATCAGCCTCGTCGCCGACGCTCTCGCGGCCGCTGCGTCACTCCGGTCCGACACCCGGTGAGACAGGAGAGCAGCATGCAATTCGACCAGACGACTGGAACTCAGCGGGTGGTCTTCGGCCGCGGCAGTCGCCTCACACGCCTCGCGCCGCTAGTCGATGAACTCGGCTGGCGATCGATCGCCGTGCTGACCGGCCGATCGCACGACGTAGGCACGATCGTTGCCGCTCTCGGCGACCGAGTGCGGCTGGTGTTCGACGAGGTGCGCCAGCACGTGCCTTCGGCGATGGTGGACACGTTGCTCTCCAGAGTCAACCCGGCGGATTTCGACGGACTGATAGCTGTGGGAGGCGGTTCGGCCGTCGGAGCGGCGAAGGCGGTTGCGCTCGACACCGGCCTCCCGATCCTCGCCATACCGACGACGTATGCCGGATCCGAGGTGACGCCGGTGTGGGGCCGGACCGTCGACGGAGTCAAGCGCACCGGCCGTGACCCGCGCGTGCTACCCCAGGTCGTGCTCTACGATCCCGACCTGCTGGATGATCTGCCCCGCGAACTCGCCGTGACGTCGGCGCTTAACGCCCTTGCTCATTGCGTGGATGGATACTGGGCGGCCGGCAGCACTCCGCTCAGCGATGCCCTCGCCGCGGAGGCGTCGTCGCGCATCCACGACGGGTTGACACGACTTCAGGATGCTGGAACTGTACCGTCACCGGAAGCCACGGACGAACTGCTGGTCGGCGCTTACCTGGCGGGAGGCAGCTTCGCGATCACCGGCTCGGGCCTGCACCACAAGATCTGCCACGCCCTGGGCGGTGCCTTCGACCTGCCTCACGCGCCGCTGCATGCCGTGATGCTGCCGATCGTCACCGCCTTCACCGTCGAGGCCGCTCCCGCAGCAGGGGAACGCATCGCGCGGTCCCTTCGCTCACCCTCGGCGGGTGACGGCCTCCAGGCGCTCTATCGCGCCGTGAACGCCCCCACATCGCTGACCCAGATCGGTTTCGCTGTGGAGAACCGAGACCAGGCGTTGGATGTGCTCACCGCGCTCCTGCCCATCAGCAGCCCGCGGCCTGTCACTCCGGAAGCCATGGCGGGGATGCTCGACGCGGCACTCGTAGGAAGAGCAGAACGATCATGATCGACCAGCAACTCCAGTCCGCTCGCGAGCACGAGGTGACGGACACCGTGGTGGCCAGCTTCGGAGGAGCTGGCGACGCACGATTCAAAGAGGTGATGACCTCCCTGGTACGCCATCTGCACGGCTTCGCGCGTGAGGTGCGCCTCACCACGGCCGAGTGGGACGCCGCCATCGCGTTTCTGACCCGGGCCGGCCACATCACCGATGACCACCGACAGGAGTTCATCCTGCTCTCCGACGTGCTGGGGCTGTCGATGCTGACCGTCGCGATCAACGCGCCCGCCGATGGCGATGCCTCCGAATCGACTGTCTTCGGCCCGTTCTTCGTCGAAGACGCGCCCGAGGTGCAGGTCGGAGCCGACATCTCCGGAGGCCTCACTGGCCTGCCGTGCTGGATCCATGGCACGGTCACCGCCACCGACGGCACACCGATTCCCGACGCCCGCATCGAGGTCTGGGCCGCGGACGACGCCGGCTTCTACGACGTCCAATATGACGACGGAAAGCTGAGAGGGCGTGCTCACTTCGCCTCGGCGGCGGACGGCAGATGGGACTTCTGGACGGTGCAGCCCGCCGCGTACCCGATCCCGCACGACGGCCCCGTGGGGGATCTTCTGACGGCGGCGGGCCGAGGGCCGATGCGCCCAGCTCACGTGCACTTCATGGTCAGCGCGCCCGGCTACCGAACGCTCATCACACACATCTTCGTCAAGGGAGACGAGTGGCTCGACGACGACGCGGTGTTCGGGGTCAAGGACTCGCTGATTGTGCCGTTCGTCGAGCACGGGGCGGGAACCGCCCCTGATGGTCGACAACTCGATGGGTCCTGGAGCGAAGCCGAATTCTCCATCGTGCTCGCGCCGGCCGGAGGGCAGTCATGACCGCCGCCGGCTCGACACCGGAGCAGCTCGAACCTGCCCTCTCTGTGTGGCAGGTCAGATACGGCGAACGGTGCGGAGGAGCCAGGTCTTCCACGACTTCGCCCGGTACGGCGTACCCGACCGGGAACTCGCTATGGACTACAGCTTCTGGGTGCTGCGTGCCGTCGACCCGGCAGACGTGCAACTCGTGATCGCCAGCCACTTCCACTACGACCACATCGGTTACCTGGGTCTGTTCACGCGAGCGGAGGTGGTGGCCGGCCGGGCCGAGTACGACCACTGGATGGCCAAGAAGTGGGCCGGTGCGCTCGAGGGGGAGTTCGCCACCGAAGCCGATCTCGAAGCGTCGAGGCTGCTGAGTCGGAGGGGCGGCTCAGACTCGTCGATGCTCCCGAGGAAGTCTTCCCTGGTGACAACTACGGCATTGCGACCATGGCGGTTTTGCGCGGCCGATCAGGAGGAGCTTCCTGGGTGAATCGCGTTATGCGTGCCTCGGATGGTGAGGATCAGGGCTGCGACCCCGAGTACGCTCATCACGATCGGCAGGACCAGCCCGTCGAAGTTAGCGAGGAGGACCGCTCCAGCGATCCCCGCGCCGAAGATGGCCAGATTGAAGGCGACGGGAAGGAATGAGTTGGCGACGTCGGAGTTCTCTCGCCCGGCCGTGGTGAGCGTTGCTTGTAGCTGAGCGGACGACCCGCCGAAGCTGACGCCCCACAGTCCCACCGCCGCGAGCACCGCGGGTGCGGACTGATGGGCGACGATCAGGATCAGGGCCGCGACGACGAAGAGCAGCACGCTGGTGTGAAGGAGCCTGCGCGGCCAGCGGTCGATGAGCACGGCGGTGATTCCGATGCCGGCGACGGATGCGACTCCGTAGGTGAACAGGACGAGATCGGTCGGCAGTCCGGTGCCGGTCGCCCGGAGGTAGGGGGCGATGTAGGTGTAGATCGTGCTGTGGGCGAGCATCCAGACCGCGATGACGGCGAGGACGAGCGCCACGCCTGGGAGCATGAATACTCTTCGGAGGGGGAGCCGGGTCGTGAGAGGTTGCCCGGGGGCGTCAGGCACGAGGGTGGCGATGAGCGCTCCTACGACGACGGTGAGGAGAGAGATTCCGCCGAACGCCCAGCGCCAATCGAATGCTGTGCCGAGAGTGACGCCGAGTGGGGTGCCGAAGGCGATTCCGAGCGGTGCGCCGGTGGAGACGACGGCGAGTGCGAGGCCACCGCGGCCGGGTGGACTGATGCGTCTGCCGTAGGCGGCGAGCATGCCCCAGATGATTCCGCAGAACGCTCCGCCGATGAACCGGGAGATCAGTGAGAGGGTCACGTCGGGTGAGAGAGCGGTGATGGTATTGGCGAGGAGAAGGCCGGTGATCGCGGTCAGGAGAAGCGGCTTCCGGCGGAAACCGCGCGTGAGGCTGATGGCCGGGATGGTGACGACGACTGTTCCCAGTGCCCAGACGCTGATGAACTGTCCGATGAGTCCTTCGTTCGTCCGAAGTCCCGATGACATGACCGGGAGCAGTCCGGCGGGCATCGTTTCGGCGGCAATGAGAACGAAGCCCATTGCTGCGAGGAGGGAAAGGGGAACCCACTGCATGGTCTGAGGTTCGGTCGTCGATGGGTCTACTGGGGTGGGGCTGGTTGTCGCTGTCATCGCTCGGTTCTTCTCAGTGTGTCGGTGGGATGTCGATGCCATACCTGATGAGCGCGTGGTGTCGGAGCATGCGTTCTGCTTCGGCCGCACGATCGTCGACAGCCATCCAGGTCCGTGCGGTTTCGTAGAGACGCGTGAGCTCTCCAGGCTCGCTCGAGTTCGGGTCGAAGCGGGCGAAGGAGGCTAGTGCGGCTTCCCGTTCTCGGGAGAGCCTCTCGAACAACCATCTGTGGTTTTCTGGGCCGGCGGTGCGTGCGTGCTCTAGGGCGTCATGGGAGCGGGCGATCGCGACGCCGACGTGGGCGGCGGCCAAGAGCGCGGTTCGGATGTTCGCAACGGACGGCTGTGTACGTTCCGCTTTCGGTATTGTCACGGGCATCCGGGTTCCTATCTCAGATGGTGAGCAGCACTTTGATAGCGCGGCGCTCGTCCATGGCCTTGTAGCCTTCGGCAGCGTCTTCGAGGGGGAGGGTGAGGTCGAAGACCTTGCCCGGGTCGATTTCGCGGTTCCAGATCCGCTGGATCAGGTCGGGCAGGAACCGGCGCACGGGTGCCGGACCGCCGAGGAGGTGGACCTCGGCGAAGAACAGCTCGTCCAGCGGAAGGGAGAGCCCTTCGTGGGCGACTCCGACGAATCCAACGTGCCCGCCGCCCCGGGTGGACCGGATGGCCTGCAGCATCGACTCCTCGGTGCCGACCGCCTCGATCACGCTGTGCGCACCGAGACCATCGGTGAGTTCTTTGATGCGGGCCACGCCGTCGGCTCCGCGTTCTTCGACGATGTCGGTTGCGCCGAACTCGCGGGCCAGTGTCTGCCTGTCGGCATGGCGGGACATGACGATGATCCGTTCCGCGCCGAGCTGTTTGGCTGCGAGAACGCCCATCAGCCCGACGGCTCCGTCACCGACCACGGCGACGACCTTTCCCGGGCCGGCCTCGGCGGCGACGGCCGCGAACCAACCGGTGCCGAGCACGTCGGATGCGGCCAGAAGCGAGGGGATGAGGTCGGCGTCGGGCTGGCCGGGTGTGGCGACGAGAGTGCCGTCGGCGTACGGGATCCGAGCGAGCTCGGACTGGGTGCCGATCGTCATCGACACGAACTCGGCGTGCACGCACTTGGACGGGTAGCCGGCCTGGCAGATCTCGCAGCTGTTGTCGGAGATGACAAAGGAGCCCACGACGAAGTCCCCGACCTTGATGGTCTTGACGTCGGTACCGATCTGCTCGACGACGCCAACGTATTCGTGGCCCATGTTGGTGTGGTCGACCGGCTCGACGCCGCGGTAGGGCCACAGATCGGAGCCGCAGATGCAGGTGGCGGTGAGGCGGATGATCGCGTCGGTCTGATCGATGATGGTGGGGTCGTCGCGGTTCTCGACCCGCACGTCGCCCGGGGTGTGCATGACGACTGCGCGCATGATGATCTCCTGTCGGATTCGGATGTCTGCAGACAGTCAACGTGGCGGCGGCGAGACGCGGGAGTCTCTGCCGGGAGGTGTACCAGCAGAACACCTCAGCAGCCCGTGACACGTCGTAGGGTCAGGGCATGGACAATCGGGCCGAAGTGCGGGAGTTCCTCATGTCGCGGCGGGCGAAACTCACGCCCGAGCTCGCAGGCCTCCCCGCGGGACCCAACCGCCGAGTGCCCGGCCTGCGGCGCGCGGAGGTGGCGACCCTTGCCGGGGTGAGCGTGGAGTACTACGCCAAGCTGGAGCGAGGCGTCATCGCCGGCGCCTCCTCATCCGTGCTGAATGCGATTGCCAGGGCGCTGCAGCTGGACGACACCGAGCGCGCGCACCTCTTCGACCTCGCCCGCGCAGCAGACGGTACCCCGCTGTCGGGACGCCCGCGGCGGCGATCATCCAAGCCCGGCACCCTGAGACCGAGCCTGCAGTGGGCGATCGACACCATCACAAGCGGTATCGCGGTGGTTCGGAACTCCCGCCAAGACATCCTCGCTACGAACAAACTCGGTCAGGCCTTCTACTCGCCGGTGATCGGTGACAGCGGCCGCACACCCAACCTCGCCCGGTTCCAGTTCCTCGACCCGGCATCGCACGAGTTCTATCCCGATTGGGATCTGTTCGCCGAGATGTGCGTGGCCGTGATGCGCGCCGAGGCAGGACGAGACCCCCACGACAAAGACATCCAGGACCTCGTTGGGGAGCTCTCCACCCGGAGCGAGGTCTTCCGTCGCTTGTGGGGTGCCCACGATGTGCGAAGCCACGGCGCGGGTGTCAAACGATTCACCCACCCCGTGGTCGGCGATCTGACCTTCATCTACGAAGAACTCGCCATCACCGCCGACCCCGGCACCGTACTCCTCATTTACACCGCTGAGCCGGGGTCGCCCAGCGCTGAGCGCCTCGCGCTCCTGGCCAGCTGGGCCGCCAGCCAGGAGGAGGACGCCGGCCGCGGACTCGCGCACAGCGAGTAGACGATCGTGGCACACATTCTCGTCACCGGCTCGACCGACGGACTCGGCCGCGCATCGGCGGAATCACTCCTGGCCCAAGGCCACACCGTCACTCTCCACGCCCGAAGCCGCGCACGAGCTGCCGCCGTCTCGCCTCTCCTCGAGCGGGGCGCCGGCCTGATCGTCGCCGACCTGTCCAACCGCAACGAGGTCGTGGAGGCTGTCGACCAGATGAACGCCGGGGCTTCTTTGGACGCGGTCATCCACAACGCCGGCGTCATCTCGGGCGCCGCGGTGCTTCCGGTGAACGTCGTGGCCCCATACCTGTTCACGGCACTCCTCCGCACTCCCACCAGGCATGTGTATCTCAGTAGCAGCATGCATCGAGGGGGAAGGGCCGACCTGACCGGTCTCGACTGGACCAGTGGGCGTGCCACGGCCAGCTACTCAGACAGCAAGCTCCTGGTCACGACCCTTGCGGCAGCGATCGCTGACCGGTGGGCGCCGAACGTCGTCGCCAATTCGGTCGACCCTGGTTGGGTGCCGACCAAGATGGGTGGAGCCAGTGCCCCCGACGACTTCGATCTGGGCCATCGCACCCAGGATATTCTCGCCACGGATGCGAAGTCAGCGATCAGCGGGGGCTACTGGCATCACGGGCGCCAGGAGCGCGCCGCCGCTGCCGTCACCGACCCCGCCTTCCAGGCTGCTCTCCTGACCGCGTTGGCGATCACGACGAACGTGGAGTTGCCGCACCGCTAGCCGGGTACGTCGGGTGCGGCGACTTGCCTGCTGTATTCCCACACGAAGGAAACGCCCATGATCGACTCCCGCGAGTTGACGAGGAGATCATATGCCTCCCGGCATTCTTTGGGCGGGAACCGGTGAGAAACCATGCCGTCCACGGAGAATCTTCCGGCGCTGAGAAGGTCCAGGAAGAGCGCGCGAACGCGCTCGTTCGGCCACCCCTCCCGATTTTGCGCGCCGAAGGCACCCACGATGGTCGGGTCCTTGATGAGCACGTCGGATGTCAGCCGCTGTTCCCCTGGATGGCCGGCGTCGCCCAGCAGAACGACACGACCGAAGCGAGGGACGCGGCGTTGGACGTCGGAGAAGACGTGGGGATTACCGGTGGTGTGGATGTAGGTAGTCGGGATCGCTTCGTTCTCGCCGTGCAGCGCTTCGACAATGTCCGCGATGGTGGAGTCGAATACGTGGTGCGCTCCACCATCGAGCGCGTGCCGCAACCGCTGGCCGGCGGGGTCAACGACCGTGATTATTCCGAGGCCCGCGGCGGACGCCCAACGAACGACCATCTGTCTGATCGGTCCCGCGCCCACTACGACGAGCGATCCACCGATTCTTGTGTCTGTAGTCCACAAGCCTCGAAAGGCGATCTGCGCGAGCGCGAACCAGGCTGCGCTCTCGGCTGCTTCATCCACACGTGCTCCGACTGCCTCCACGCGACCGACGGACGAGTATCCCGGCCGGAGGGGCAGCTTCGCGAAGGTCACCCAACAATTCGTGCCGGGGGCGAACCGTTGAGTGAATGCAGTCAACTCAGTGCCTGCACTGGTGACGGAGACTTATCGTCTTGACGAGCACGTGCTCCGGCTGCAAGGAGGGCAGGTCGAATTCCTCGAGCACCGCCGTCTGGGCTGATTCGAACACGATTTCGCGGCTGCGGACGGCGGTCATGAGGGCATCTCCGATCGGGGGACCGTACTGGATATCTCGACCGCACGGCCGAGTTCGGCGGCGGCCAAGGCAGCAAGGCAGATCTTTGGAATGTGACGGCCGAGTTCTGCACTGACGACTGACGACTCGCCAGCCGCTATGCGGTCCGCGACATGTTCCAGCCCGTTGACAAATGACCACTCGACACTTCGGGGCTCGCGGGCATGAGGGATCCGCGGTAAAGGTGCTCGTACGTCATCCATCCGCGAACGCCCGTGACGTGGTCGCTGCGGAAGAGCTCAATCGGCGGTTCCTCTGGCCGGGACCAGACGGAAGGAGGGGGCCTTGCATTGATGGAGTCCGCGGATGTGTGGCAGTCACTCGCGGACCAGAGGTTTACGGTCTTGAGTCCATCGATCTCCCCACTGGCATCTCCGATGTCGCAGACGTCATCGTCGATTCGTCGGTACCTCCTTTCGAAGAAGAGGGGGAAGTGCTTGTCACAATCCGGAGGCGCAGCTTTCGCCATGCGTGTCTGGCTGCCGACCGAGTGAGCGATGAGGATCGAATTCGAGAGAGCTGGAGTAGCCGTCGTATGTGGGTTTGGACGTGACAGGGGCGACGGCGTGCGAGCGGAGTCCCGACTGGTTCCGGGGTGGATGGTGGCGATGATGTGTTGGCGGCCAGCCGCATACATCCAATAGATGTCCGGCAATTGTCTCTACGCTGCACTTGTAGGGTATCGTGCATCTGTAGATAGACCGGAGGTACGGCTTGGTGATTCGAGATGCGGGCGAACGTTCTGCTGACCGCGTGCCCGACAGGCGGATTGCGCGGACACGAGCGCTTCTCGATCAGACACTCCTCGTCCTCCTGGATGACGCTGAGCTCTCGGCAATCAGCGTCGCACGCCTCTGTGATACGGCGGGTATCAGTCGATCGACGTTCTATGACCACTATCGAGACGTGCATGAACTCGCCGAGGCCGCATCTACATCACTGATCGACAATCTCGTGCAGTCCCTTCCGCAGCCCGGTGCAGGGTTCGGAGACGACGACGGTCTGCCGTCGCTCCTGGCGTTCTTCGCTGAGCTGAAAGAGCATGCTGGGCTTTACCGGAGCCTGCTCGGCCCTACGGGCAGCGCCCCGGTGACCGAACACATCCGTCGGCGGATCACCGAGGCGGTCGTGTCGGACTCGCCCGAACGACGCGACATCTATCCGGAGTTCGTCGCCGGTGCGCTCCTAGGAGTGGCGACGGCGTGGCTCCATGCCGATCATCCCGCGGAGTCCGCGGATGTCGCGCAGCAAACCTGGCGACTCCTCATATCACTCACTCCACGCCAATCGAACCAGCCGGAAGCGACGACATGAACATGATAAAGAGCAGCAGATTCGCCGGAAAGGTTGCGATCGTCACGGGAGGTGTCTCCGGCATCGGCGCTGCGATCACTCTCAGACTGTTGTCTGAAGGAGCGACCGTCGTCGCCTTCGACATCGCGGCTGGCGCGGTCGAGTCCTTCTCCGCCATCCATGCGGGGTCCGGCCTGCACCTCCAAGCCCACGTCGTCGATGTCGCCGATGCCGAGGGCGTACAGGCGGCCGTCGCTGCAGTGGTTGCGGAGCACGGCCGCCTCGATATCGTCGTTCCGAACGCAGGTATCGCCTCACCGGGGACTGCAGCCGATGTCAGCCTCGAAGGCTGGAACGCGGTTCTGGGGGTCGACCTCAACGGTGTCTTCCACACCATGCGCTTCACGCTGCCTCATCTTGTGGCCACCCGCGGTTCAATCGTGACGACCGCATCTATTTCGGGACTCGGAGGTGACTATCGATTGGCCGCCTATAACGCCGCCAAGGGGGCCGTGGTTAACCTGACCCGTAGCGTGGCCGTCGACTTCGGCAAGCAGGGAGTGCGGGTCAACGCCGTTGCGCCCGGGCCAGCGCTGACCGAGGGGCTGCGCCAGTGGCTCGAGGCAGCCCCTCACGTGCGGGACGCATACTCCGAGAACATTCCGTTGGGCCGTCTCGCCGCACCGGAGGAGATCGCCTCCGTCGTCGCGTTCCTGGCTTCCGATGACGCCTCCTACATCACCGGAACGACGATCGCCGTCGACGGGGGGCTCACCTCCTGGACCGGTCAGCCCCACGTCATGGGCTGAAACCCACCCAATGAATCCGAAAGAGCAGCAGCGATGAAATCAGTTCATGTCACTGGACCGGACCGTGTCGAATGGGTGGACGTCGAGAAACCCGTGATCGGCGACGCCGATGTCCTGCTCCGCATCAGAGCGTGCGGCATCTGCGGATCGGACGCGATGTACACCCACATCGGCGGCATCCCGCCACACGTGGGCGCAACTCCGCTCGGTCATGAGCCGGCCGGCGAGGTAGCCGAGGTGGGTGCCAGAGTGGAGGGATTCGAGATCGGGGACCACGTGGTGGTCGACACCATGCGGCTCAACGACGGGCTCCTCGGCTCCGGCGGAGCCCAGGGTGCGCTGACGCCATTCGTGGTCATCCGCAACGTGCAGCCCGGGATGCACCTGAAGAAGATCCCCGCTCACGTCCCGTGGGACGTCGCGGCACTCAACGAGCCGATGGCGGTTGCCCTGCACGCGGTCAACCGCACCGCGCCCCAGCCCGGTGCGAAAGTGGCTATCTTCGGAGCCGGTCCGATCGGCTTGGGCGCACTCCTCGGCTACCGCCGGAAGGGCGCAGCGCACATCGTCGTCATCGACGTGCAACCCGAACGTCTCGAGAAGGCTCTCGAGATCGGCGCCGATGCTGTCATCAACTCGACCACCGAAGACGTCGCCACCCGGCTGCTCGAACTGCACGGCGATGCGCCGCCGTCGTTCGTGCGCGAGGCGCGCCCCGACACCGACGTCTACCTCGATGCTGCCGGGGTGGCCGTCGTGCCTCAGACCGTCTCCGTGCTCGCCAAGAGCGGGGCGACTCTGGGGATCGTCGCCGTGCACAAGCAACCGGTCGAGCTCGACTTCGCGGGCATCCTGCTCTCCGAGCTGACGGTCGTGTGGTCTATGGGGTACCCGACCGAGATCTTCGAGGTCACCGACGACATCGTCGAAAACTGGGAGCGCTACGCGAAGATCATCAGCCATCGGATCCCATTCGAGCATGCCCTCGACGCGCTCGAACTCGCTCGCACCCCAGGCGCTGCGGAGAAGGTCACCGTAGTCTTCGACTGAACGATCAGGTGTCGGCGAGGGCGCCGGAGAGCAGGTTCCAGCACATGCGGGCAACGGAGCGCGGTGTCTCGGGGCAGCCACGGTCGAGCCAGTCGACGGCCACTCCGGTCAGTGCCCCTGCCGAGAACGCTGACCGGACTTCCACCTCTGCGGTGCCTGGATGGGCGCCGGGGAGTTCCGTGGTAGCGCCGGCCAACCCGGCACGCACTGCGGCGGTGATGCGGCGCCGGACGTGGTCAATCAGCCGGGCACTTCCGTTGGCCCCGAGGAGGTTACGGTAGAGGCCGGCGTTCGTGCGCAGATGCTCGAAGAACGACTCCAGCGCGCGTGGACCATCTTCGTCGACCGCGTCGGGTCGTGGGCTGGGGAGCGACTCGACCAGTTCGTCGATGAGCGAGGTGCAGGCGGCCTCAGCCAACTCGTGGACATCCTGATAATGATCGTAGAACGTGGACCGGCTGATGTTCGCCTGCTCGGCTATGTTCGCAACGGTGATGTCGGCGAGCTCGCGCTGTTCGAGCAATGTCAGGAGCGCTGCGTTGAGCGCGCTGAGCGTTCGGCGGATCCGGCGATCGGTGGGTGGTGTCGAGCTATCGCTCGCGTCACTCGGCATAACAGTCAGGCCCGCCCGTTTCATGGTCGACACCGTGTTCATTGTGTATTCAGCGTACTCGGCCGAGTGGGCCGGCGAACGGTCCGCTCAGTGGGCAAGCACGAGGACGCCGACGACGGTCGCTCCGAGTGCGAGGAGTCCGCACAGGGCGAGCGCTTGGTGATGCCACCGCAACCCGGTCTGGCGGGCGGCGATGAGCGTGATCACAACGAGCGTCGCCAGATAGAGGGCAACGCCGATCCGTAGCGCAGTCTCCAGTTCGACAACTCCGAGCCACGCGATTGCGAGCGCAACGAGGGCGGCGGATGCCGACGCGAGCGCTCCGGCGGCTATCCTCAGCATCGTGCGGATGGCACGGAATGTCGGTGGGGCTCCGTGGGACACGAGGTGGCTGATGACCTCGGCCGCGAATCCCGCGAGGGTGATGCCGACGATGCCGGCCAGTAGTGTGAGGAAGGCTTTGGCGGTGCTCGTGTGGTCCACATCCAGCGCCAACACGGTGACGATCGCCAGCCCGGTGAACGAGGCGTAGATCCGCTCCTTCAGTGCACTGACCTGCTCGGAGATCGGTCGTGTTCGGAAGAGGATCCGTGGCCCGGAACTCGGAGGGTCGACGGTTGGCCCCGAGGGTCGGGGGGAGTCGTTTCGTGGCGTCGGCATGGTTCGCTGGTCGCTTTCATCGGCCTAGTTCAGGTTGGCAGAGAAATGAGTGGGCCGGGATGCCGCGGCGTTCCCGTCCCACTCTCGCGGGTCATTCCCGCAGCAACAGTCCGCCATTGATCGACCAGACCTGACCGTTGATCCACTCCGCGTCATCGGACAGGAGGAAGGAGACGATGCCCGCGAGGTCCTCCGGTGCTCCGAGACGGGTGCTCGGGATGGTCTGCTTCACGAAGGCGAGGCCCTCCGGCGTGAGCGCCATGCGTTCAGCGGACTCGGTCAGGACGACACCAGGGGATACGGCGTTCGCCCGGATCCCGTCACGACCCCAGCGAGTTGCGATATGACGGGTCAGCGCGTTGATGCCGGCTTTGCTCGTCTGGTATGCGGCGCGTTGTTGATCTCCGACGTGGGCGGCGGCCGACGACGTATTCACGATGACGCCATGACCCTGCTCGATGAACGTGGGCAGGACGGACCGAGCCGTCAGGGCGTAGCCGATGAGATTGACCTCGAGCGTGCGCCTCCAGACGTCGACGTCCATACGAAGCAGATCGCCATCGTGCCCGAGAACACGCTCGGACGTGTCGGCAGCGACGTTGAACAATCCGTCGACGCCACCGAATGCCGCGATCGTTTGTGCAGTGAGTTGTTCCACGGACTCCTCATCGCCGAGGTCGAACGCGATGGCGATTGCCCGCCCGCCTGCCTCCGTGATTCGCGTCGCCGTCGCCTGCGCGCTGGGCAGATTGATATCGCCCACCGCGACAGACACTCCTTCCCCGCCGAGACGCTCCGCGGTGGCGCGACCGATGCCGCTCCCACCTCCCGCGACGATGATGCGCTTGTCGTTCAAACCCTTCATTGGTGATCCTCCGTAGCTCACGAATTGATTCAGCTGAAGTCGGTCGGCCATCACCTCGAATCGAGACGATATACTTCAGTAGTAGGATAACCTACAGACGCAGCCTGAATCTTGACTGAACGCGGCAGGCGTCGGGGCTGGTGTGCGCGATCGGGTCGAAGATGACCTGGCCTTCGACCCCGAAGATTCCAGCGACCCGTCGGTGAAGGGCATCGCCGCTTCGATGCTGAGGTGTTGGTCGCTGACCTTGGCGAACCTCGTGGCCTGATCGCGGAGCGGGTCCTGAAACGCACGCAGTCGGATCCTCAGAAGTCGCGTCGAGATCACTGACCGTGCAGCGTGCGTATCTCACTGTGCGTCATCAACTTCCGGCGACGGGCAGCGATCATGGGCGGACCATTGCGCTAGTGGCCGTAGCCGCACCGCTCCTGATCGGGGCTTTGTGGCCGTGCAGCGCCGTGCCTACCCGCGCGCTAAGAAGCAGTCTGTCTGAAGCGTGAGGAACCGAGGAGCGTCTCGAGGTGATGGCGGCTTCGAGCGGCTGCCTCCCGCGCAGGGCGAGGGCTGGTCGTGGTTCGGTCCAGTTCCACATTGACCCACCCCGCGTAGCCGACCTCGTCCGTGAGGACATCGAGGATCGAATTGATCGGCAACACGCCGTCACCGATGGCCTCGTAGTTCAGATAGCCGCTGTGATCCGTTTCCGCGCCGTCCGTCGTCCGTCCTTCACCGTTCCAGTCTTTGAGGTGCACATGGACGATTCGGTCGCCGTGGACTCGGAGAAGGTCGAGGACATCGCACCCGGCTTTCGCGATCTGCCCGGTGTCGGGTGCCAGGCCGACCAGGCGAGGGTCCGACAACGAGAGGATGGTGTCGATGTCGGATCTCGTCTCGACGGCGGTGTCCGTGTGAGGATGCAATCCGACCCGCAGGCCGATGTCGTCACAGTGGGCACCCAGCTCGTTGAGAATGTCGGCCAGCTGCGCGAGCTCGTCCGGAGCGGACGTGTCTGAGGACCGTGATCCGGCTTGCACGACAAGGGCGGTTGCGCCGGGCAACGCCGCGAGGCCGTCGGCTTCGGCCTTCGCCTCGTCGAGCGCTTTCCGGGACGCCGTCCATTCCTTGTAGCAATAGCCGGCACTAGTGGGAATCTTGTTCTGCTCGACCAGCCGACGGTATCCGCCGGGACGCCCGTTCCATTCCAGGATCGTCTGCGTGAATGTCTCGAATCCGAGGTACCCGAGCTCAGCAACGTCTCGGTAGGCGGTTTCGACGTCGCCGGGGATTCCCCAGGTGATGCCCGTGTGTCCGATCAGGAACGGAGCCATCGGCTTCACGCACCCAACCGGGCCGCTCGTCGCTGCAGTTCGATGTCAGGCAATGCCTCGCGCTCGCTCGCCATCTCAGCGAGCGGAAAGGTTCGCGTGGAAACAGGCAGCACAACCGGCGCGTGCTGTCGAGCAGATTCATAGATGGCGATCAAGACCTCCAAGTTCGCGCGAGCAGAATCGCCGGACAGCGGATGCTCCGGACCTCCGCCCAGCGCATCGAGGGCGGTTCGCACTTCGGCCGCGAACGCGTGGCTGCCGGACTCCGCGGGGCCAGCCGGAATGTCCTGCGGCCCGTGACCGTCGCGCTTGACGACGAGACGGAGGTCTGAGTCGCCCCTGACATCGATGCTTCCGGCGGAGCCGGTGATCGCTATTCGCTGGTATGCGTTGCTCGGGGTGGCCGAGCCGAGTTCCATGAGCGCACGGACGCCGTTCTCGAAGTCGATTCCAGCCAGGGAGCCCGCCTCTGTCAGGTGCCCATATCGCTGCACCACCTCGCTGAGATCGACTTGGGCGAACACCCTGACCACGGGGTTGTCGTCGTTCAGAAATCGGATCAGGTCGATCGAGTGGGTGCCATCCGTGAGCAGGTCGCCGAGCGACGTGACTTCGATGCGTTCGATGTTCCCGATCGCGCCGGCTCTCACGAGTTCGCCGGCGGTGCGATACGGCGCCGCGAAGCGGCGATAGTGATTGACCACCAAGATAGCTCCGGCGTCTTGGCAGGCGGCGAGCATGTCGTCGGCTTCGTCGAGGTCGATCGCGAGAGGCTTCTCGCAGAAGATGACCTTCGCTCCTGATCGGGCAGCTGCCAGAACCATCTCGTGGTGCAGCGGGGGCCACGTGCAGATGCTCACGATGTCCAATTGCTCGGAACTCAGCATCTGGTGGTAGTCGTCGTACAGTTTGTCGACGCCGAACTCCTGGCCGAAGTCGTTTCGGATCTCAGCCACGGGCTCGGCGGCTGCGACGACGGCGACGTCTTCGACGTCCAGGTATCCGCGCACGTGCATGCGGGAGATGCGCCCGCACCCGATGACTCCGACTCTCAACGCCTCTCCTCTAGAGTCAGGCAACGTCTTCAGAACCATTCCTCTTGTCCTGTGTGTGGCGGGCGACGACGTCATCCCGCAGCCTCCGTGCGAACTCCGCGTTGAGGTGCATTCGGCCTTCGATCACGTCTGCCCAAAGCATCCGATCGCTCTCCTCCGGTGTCGGCTGCAGACCCGTGCGCACGAGCTGCTCCCCGGCGAGTAAGAGCCGGTTGAAGTTCATGACCCCCTGGGGTGTGAGTTCAGTCAGCGAGTCGAAGAACCGCGGATCATCAACCGGGATGAGAAGGTATCCGCCGCTGTCTTCGATGTTCAGGTTGACATCGGGATTCGCCGCGTACAGGATGTCGACGATGGTGGGCAGGTCGACCAGCCCTCGCCCGAGCACGGACCCGCCTTGCCAGTTGTAGCCGCCCGGCGCCGGATAGACGCAGCTGTCTTTCAGGTGCACCGTCCGAACGAAGGGGGCTAGTCGCTCGGCGGCCTCGACCGGGTCTTCCATCAGGCCCAATGCGTTCGCAGTGTCGAGGTTGACCCCGATGAAGCGGGAATCGACTGCCTCGACCATGCGAACGAGTTCGCGAGAAGTCAGGTCGACGTGGAGTTCGACGGTGATCGCGACATTGTGCGCCTCTCCCACAGGCGCAAGCTGACGGAGCACCTCAGTGGTGAGCCCGATCTGCTCTTCCAGGGCAGGGGACTGCATCGTTCGCTCCCTCAACAAGCCGAAGGAGGTGTTGGCCAGAGGCGCGCCCAGGGCAGCGGCGCGCGAAATCAATTCCACCCATTCGGCCACGACGTCTGCGACTGTGCGCCTTCCCCGGCAAGGATTGATCGAGGGGCCGGCTAGCTCCAGGTAGAGACCGAGGTTGCGGTTGCAGCCTGCGAGGTCTTGGATCTGGTCGGTCGACAGGTCCTCGAGCAGGGTGTGGCTGACCTGCATGCCTTCGAGGCGGTGAGCCACGATCCAATCGATTAGTTCCCAGACGTCGAGTTTCGACTCGCGCAAGGTGTAAGCGTCCAAGCCGACTTTCACCGGTCTCCTTCACAAAGTTCGGATAGATCATCGTGGCTGGTCCCACAGTAGTCGTGAACGTTCACTATGGGCAGTCGATTGTCTCGAGAAAATGATGATCGCCGCGTTCTACGACGGTGGGCTGGCCACCAGGCAACACGATGTCGCCCCGTAAGGCCAGGCGGCAGGTAGCGGTTGAGGCTCGTCATGTCTCCGGGATTGATGGTCCCGTTGGGCAGCGTCCCTGCAAACCCGGTCGTGACCTTGCAATCCGAGCCTCGGACGATCTCGGCAAGACGATCGCTGGCCCCGCCCAGGTACTCACCCTCCCAAGGGTTCAGTGTGCATCTCGCGGCCGCGATGCCGCCTGCCCTCAACCCCGGGAATGGAGCATCGAGAAGGCCCCCTGGGCGGATGACTTCTACGAACCCGCGTTCGACGTGCGAGACGGCGCGGTAACGCTGAGTGATGGTCCGGGGTGGGGGATCGTCGTCGACGACGCGGCCCTTTCGGGCGCGAAGCGCGCAACGTCACGTCTCGCGACCCTCGCGTAAGAAGCGGCTGACCGGTCGGTTTATCCGGAAGTCCTCCACCGATGGTGGAGGGCGCGCTATAGTCGTGAACGTTCACGGTGACATTCTCCCGCCGGCTGCACACCTTCCATCGACGAAGACGAGGACTCTTGATGCCCGACCTGGACCTTCCCCCGCATTTCCGTTTCGGAGTCGCGACAAGCGCCTTCCAGATCGAAGGCGCTTGGAACGATGACGGCAAGGGTCCGTCCATCTGGGACACCTTCGGTCACACACCGGGCAAGGTCCGCGACGACATCCCCGGGGACGTGGCGTGTGATTCCTACCATCGCTACGGCGATGACATCGCTTTGATGAGCAGCCTAGGCCTCGACACGTACCGGATGTCGCTGAGTTGGTCGCGGCTGATCCCCGAGGGTGTCGGTCGACCGAACCCGGCCGGCCTGGACTACTACGACCGCGTCATAGACGGGCTGCTCGAAGCCGGCATCGATCCCAATGTGACGCTCTACCACTGGGATCTGCCGCAGGCCCTCGAGGACAAGGGCGGCTGGGCCAATCGCGACGTCGCTGACTGGTTCGCGGAATACGCCGCCCTGGCCTTCGACCGGTACGGTGACCGGGTACGCCGGTGGGCGACCCTGAATGAGCCCATCTCCTTGTGGATCGGATACGGCGTCGGCTTCTTCGCGCCCGGACACCGCGATGCCATCGCAGGGCGCCAGGCGATGCACAACGCCATGCGCGCCCACGGCCGTGGCGTGCAAGCCTTCCGCGCTGCCGGGTCTCCCGGCGAGATCGGAATCGTGCTGGATATCTGGAAGCGCGAGCCCGCCACGCAGTCTCCCGAAGACATCGCGCTGGCTCACCAGGGAGAAGATGACGGCTTCCGCTTCTTCCTCGATGCCCTCCGTGGCGGAGGCTACAGCGATCGACTCCGCCACAGACTGGAAGCTGAGGGGACGCTTCCGGACATCCGTCCCGAGGACCAGGCTCTCATTGAGGAGCCAATCGACTACCTCGGCCTGAACGTCTATTCGCGGGTCGTCGTGAACTCCAAGACGAACGATCCCGACGTGTGGGCGCAGAGCGACCCGCAACCGGGCGGCAACTTCCTCGACAACGGACTCGAGTACTACCCCCGAGCCGTCTTCGAAGCGCTCGAGATGGTGCGCGACGACTACGGCTGGACCGGGCCCACCTACATCACCGAGAACGGCATGATCGACGGTCCCTCCGCGGCGGAGAATCCGCTCGAAGACGACGAGCGCATCCGCTACGTGCGGGGCTTCCTCGAGTGGATCTCTGAAGCGATCCGTGCGGGCCACGACGTGCGCGGGTACTACCTGTGGAGCTTGATGGACAACTACGAATGGTCAGCAGGGTTCAGCGCGAAATTCGGGATCGCGGCACTTGACCCTGTGACCCTGGATCGCCTTCCGAAGAAGTCGGCCCTCTGGTATCGCGATTTGATCTCGGATCATCGAGCGAAGCGGGCGGTCAGCGAGGGCGTCACGTCGAACGTCTGACCGTCAGCTCCGGTGTGACGCTCCGGTGTACTTCGGGGCCTCGCACCGGAGCCTGCCCCTCGGCGATCTGGATCACCAGGTCGACCGCGAGATCAGCGACTGCCTGAAAATCCAACTGGAGCGTTGTCAATTCCGGGGTCACCACGAGCCCGAGCGCCAAGCCGTCCATGCCGACGACGGCGATCTGATCGGGGACGTCGACCCCGCTTTCCGTGAGTTGCTTGATCACGCCGATGGCAACGACATCGTTGAAGCACACGATCGCGTCGGTGTCCGGCCAGAGGTGGAGTGCCTCTTCCGCGGCACCACGCGCCGCATCGAGATCGGGGTCGGCGTCGGTGTGGGTGAGCAGAACTCGAGGGTCCCGGCCCCGCGATGTCATTTCGGCAGCGAACTGCTCTGCACGCCACGAACGGCGACTGCTGAGCGACCAGTCGAGCATCGCGATGTGTTGGCGCCCGCGGACAAGGAGGTGCTCGATAGCGGCTTGGATCGCCGAGCCGAAGTCCAGGATGATCGTCGCCCGGGACTGGCTTTCGGGCGAGCGGTCGAAGAGAACGAGCGGCATCGACCCGAAGACCTCTTCGATGTGGGAGTCGTCGAGTTCCACGTGCCCGAAGACGGCATCCACTTGACCGACGAGGCTGCTCGCCGCTGCGACTCCACCATGAGCCGACTCGGCGATGAGGACCGTCCATCCGCGTCGGGTTGCCGCATCGAGCACTCGCGAAGCTAGTTCCGCCCAGAAACTGTTCGTCAGATCGACCACGATCAGCCCGAGGGTGGGCGCGACCTTCGTCACCAATCCGCGGCCGAAACGGCTCGGCCGATAGTGAAGTTCCCGCGCGGCCTCGAGCACGCGCTGCTTGGTGGCCGCGTTGATGCCTGGCATGTCGTTCATCGCTCGCGTGACGGTCTGCCGAGACACTCCCGCGCGAGCCGCGACGTCAAGGATGCCGGCTCGCCGAGGGGCGACGAATTCAGGATCAGCCATGACCGAATCGTAACGCCCGCACCGAATCGTGACACGAACGAGCTTGACAGCGTGTTGGGAACTCCGTACAGTCGGCCTGGTCGTGAACGTTCACGACGCGAATTGAACCGGCACCGCATCGCCCAGAAACTGTGACGAACAGGATCTGACCGCCGGCTGATAGCGAGTGGTCAACGACGACAGGAGGCTCATGTCCCAGATGCAAGAACGCCTCCCCGCTGCCCCTCTGCAGCGCGGAGCCAAGGCGCGAAAGTCCCGACGCCAGGGCGTCGGTGCGATGTGGCTCTTCGTGTTGCCGGCTGCGGCGGTCTACCTGTTCGTGGTGCTCTGGCCGACGCTGCAGGGCATGGCGCTCTCGTTCACCGACTGGGACGGTCTGTCAGCCGTCAAGAACTTTGTCGGCTTCGACAACTTCGCTCTGATCTTTGCCGACCCGGAGTCGTTCGCAGCGACCTGGCGCACCATCCTCATCGCCGTGGTGATCACGGTGGTCCAGAATGTATTCGGTCTGCTGCTCGCGCTGGGCGTCAACTCCAGGATCAAGAGCAAGTACGCGCTGCGGGTGGCCCTGTTCGCACCCGTTGTCATCATCCCGGTGGCCACCGCGTACACCTGGCGTTTCATCCTGGCCCCGACCGGCCCGCTCAACGACGTGCTGTCAGCCCTCGGCGTACAAAACCCGCCGGACTACCTGGGTGACAGCCAACTCGCCATCTGGGCGGTGTGCCTGGTGATGATCTGGCAGTACAGCGGCTACTCGATGGTCATCTTCCTTGCGGGTCTACAGGGCGTGCCCGAGGAGATCATCGAAGCCTCCTACCTCGACGGGGCTGGCCCAGTTCGCCGCTTCTGGAGCATCATCCGCCCGGAGCTCGCCCCCGCTCTCACGATCAACTTGATGCTGTCGATCATCGGCGGGCTCAGGATCTTCGACCAGGTCTGGGCGTTGACGAACGGTGGCCCGGGCAATTCGACGATGACCATCAGCACTCAGCTCTACCAGGCGGCTTTCCGATTCGGCGAGTTCGGCTACAGGGCGGCCCTCGCGGTCATCCTCACCCTCATGGTGGCCGTGATCTCGGGAATCCAGTACCTCGCCTTGCGCCGACAGAACGGAAACTGACGATGCATAACAAATACACCTGGCGCACCGGCATCCTCGAGGTCGTCATGATCGTCGTCGCGATCCTGTTCGTCATCCCCCTCTACCTGTTGGTCAATGTCGCGCTCCGCACCTCGAATGACCCGGCCTCCGTGCTCGCGCTGCCGACGCAGATCACCTTCGACAACTTCGCCCGGGCGTGGGTGGACGGAAACCTCGGCAACGCGCTCGTCAACAGCGGAATCGTGGCGGTGGTGAGCACGGTGCTGATCATCTTGTTCTCCGCTTTCGCGGCGTACCCGCTTGCTCGCAGCATGCGCAGACTGTCGAAGTTCGCCTACTACGGGTTCCTCGCGGGCCTGCTGCTGCCGTTCCAGCTCGCGCTGATCCCCCTTTACCTCACCATGCGCGACATCGGGCTCCTCGGTACCGTGTGGTCGCTCGTGCTGTTCTATGTCGGCAGCCAGATGCCGTTCTCGATCTTCTTGTATGCCGGGTTCCTCCGTCGAGTCCCCATCGAATACGAGGAAGCAGCATCTGTCGACGGTGCCGGACCCGTGGGAACATTCTGGCGCGTGGTGTTCCCCCTGCTGCGCCCCATCACGGGAACCGTGGCGATCCTGAATCTGATCAACATCTGGAACGACTTCTTCACCCCGCTCCTCTACCTCAGCGGAAGCGGCCAGCAAACCGTTCCGGTCGCGCTGTACTCCTTCTTCGGTCAGTACTCGACAGAGTGGAACATCGTCTTCGCCGGCCTGTTGATCTCGGTTGCACCGGTTCTGCTGCTCTACTTCCTTCTCCAGCGAACCGTCATCCAAGGCTTCGCCAGCGGGCTGAAAGGCTAACCCGCTGACGACCCGCCAGCCACCTGGCACCCCCCCCACCAAAACACAGTGAAAGGTCAACTCATGCACTACAAGGGTGTAGCAGTACTCGCGGGCATCGCGCTCGCAGCGGTCAGCCTTGCCGGCTGTTCGAACACACCGAGCGGCGGTGACTCGTCGACCCTGAAGGTCGCGGGTCTCGGCGCCGGCGATCACGACGCGTTGGTCGCCGTCGGCGATGCCTTCACCAAGGAGACGGGCATCAAGCTCGACATCTCCGAGGATGGGTCGGCGAACTACGCGACGACGCTTCGCACCCAGCTGGGTGCAGGCACGGGGCCGGATGTGTTCTTCGTCTACCCCGGAAGCGGCAGCCCTGGCGCCCAGAAGACGCTCGCCGAGGCCGGACTGCTCGAGGATCTCTCCTCCCTCGGTTTCGAATCCAAGATCCCGCCGGCCTACGTCGATGCGGCGACGTACGACGACAAGTCGTACCTGGTGCCGATGACGCAGGGCCTCATCGGAGCCATCTACAACGACACGGCGATGCAGGAGGCGGGCCTCACCGCACCGACCACTTTCTCGGAGGTGCTGCAGTTCTGCGCAGATGCCAAGACCGCAGGTAAGACGGCGTTCGCTCAGGGGTTCCTCGACGAGTTCATCCCGCAGATGATCCCGTACGCGCTCACACCGACGCTCGTCTACGGACCCGACCCGGACTTCGCAGCACAGCAGGCCGATGGCTCAGCCACGTTCGCGGACTCGGGGTGGAAGGAAGCATTCGACGAGTACAAGCAGATGACCGATGCCGGATGCTTCCAGCCCAACTTCCAGGGAACATCGTTCGTGGACTCGGCCGGGATGGTGGGCCGGGGTGAATCACTCGCGCTGGTGGGCGTGAACGCCTTCCTCCAGCAGATCCAGGATGCCGCTCCCGACGGCACCACCTTCGCGATCCGTCCCCTGCCCGCAACGGACAACCCCGACGATACGCGCATTGCTGCAGCGTTCGCGGCCGGCTACGGGGTGAACGCCAAGGCGAAGAACAAGGACTCGGCGATGAAGTTCGCTGAATACCTCGCGACGCCTGAAGCTCAGGCGCTCTACGCCAAGACGGCGGCCGGCCTGCCGGTCTTCATCCCGGAAGGTTTCGAAGCCGACCCCGTGTTGGCCGACATGATTCCTTACCTCGCGGACAACAAGTTCTCGCCGTATCCCGACCAGGGATGGCCGAACAACCGTGTTTCGGCTGTTCACGCCTCTGCTCTCCAGCAGCTCCTGTCGGGTGACATCTCCGTCGACGACGCGCTCGCGCAGATGGACCAGGCCTACAACTCGAAGGGCTGATCCATCCGGGGCCCGTTGCCTTCATCGGCAGCGGGCCCTTGTTTGTCCTGTCATCGAGAACCGACCACGAATTGCCCTGACTTGAGAGGCGCACCGACATGAATGATCCCATCGGCGACTTACTGGCTCCACGACCGCTCGGACGAACCGGAATACTGGTGCCCGGCATCGGTATCGGCGGCAGCCCCCTGGGAAGCTCTGCCTCGCTCTACGGACATGGCACCGCCGAGGATCAGGGTGTGGCAACGGTCACTCGGGTCCTCTCAGGGCCGCTCGGCTTTCTCGACACCTCCAATGCGTACTCGGCCGGTGAGAGCGAACGCCGCATCGGGCAGGCCATCGCCAGCTACGGAGGCCTTCCCGACGGATTCGTGCTCGCCACGAAAGTCGATGCCGACCCCGATACCGGGAGATTTGACGGAGATCGAGTACGCCGCTCGTTCGAGGAGAGTCTCAGTCGACTGGGTGTCGATCGGGTGCCGCTCCTTCACCTTCACGACCCCGAAGGGTTCATCTCCGTCGAAGAAGCCAGCGCACCGAACGGAGCGATCGAGGCGCTCCTGCAGCTCAAGTCGGAGGGTGCCGTCGATGCGATCGGCGTCGCCGGCGGTCAGGTCTCCGAAATGAGGAAGTACGTCGAGACGGGCGCGTTCGATGTGCTCCTCACCCACAATCGTTTCACTCTCGTCGACCGTTCGGCGCAGCGGCTCATCGAACTCGCTTCCGAACGCGGCCTCGGAGTGATCAACGCTGCAGCCTTCGGGGGCGGCATCCTGGCCCGAACTCCACGTTCGGGAGACAAGTACGCCTATGGCATGGGCACCGAGCAACAGGTTCGTGCGGCATCTCTCATGGCCGCCGCCTGCGACCGCTACGGCGTGCCCATCGCCGCCGCCGCCCTGCAATTCGCGGCGAGCCTTCCAGGAATCGACTCCGTGCTCGTCGGCGCATCGCGACCCGAGCGGGTCGACGAGACCATCCGTCTGGCAACTCTGGACATCCCTGCTGAGCTGATCGAGGAGCTCGACGCTTTGACGCCCGGCAGCGATTTCTGGATTCAGGACTAATGATGACCGACCCCTTCGGCGGAGCCCACTGGATTTCCCGGCCCGTCCCTCGTTCCGCGAGGATCGTGCGCCAGATCACCCGAACCCGAACGGACTGGGCAGAACCCGGGCACACCCTTGCCCAGTCCTTCCACGCAGACGGACCTGTCGCCGCGGTGAACCTCACCCTGGTCGAGCTTCAGGACATCCAGAATCCCTACACCACCGACGTAAAGTTCTCGATCGCTCTGGAGACTCCGGCGGGCGACGCCATCGCCCGCCGGGACTTCGAAGGCCCGCAGCTGGTCTGGGACTACTTCGGGCCGTTCTTGGACGTGGCACCGACGGCACCTTCTGGTGACTATCTCGCGGTGCTCCGTGTCGAGAGGGGCACGATCGGATGGGCGACCGCAGACATGCCGGATGCCCCGATCGACGACGGGGTGTCACCCGTGCCATTGACCGGAACTGCCTTCGCCGATGGCCAAGCCGTCGACGGTGCACGGATGCTGGGGATCGACACCATCCCGGCGCCGAACCCGGTGTTTCGTCGCTCATTCCGCGTGGACACAGCCCCCGCATCCGCGACCCTCGCGGCAGTCGTTCTGGGCACCGGTGTCGTCACCATCAACGGCCACCGCGTGGGAGACGAAGCCCTCGAACCGGCCGTGACGGATTACGACCGAACCGTGCTGTACCGCACCTGGGACGTCGCGCACCTCCTCCGAGAGGGTGAGAACGAGATCGTGGTCGAGGCCGGCCGGGAACGCTATGCCGCACGCGGAGGCGACACCTGGGGCTGGCACCTCGCCCCCTGGCACCGGGAGCCGACCGCCCTCGCGCGCTTGGAGATCGTCGGCGCCGACGGATCGTCGGCGTCGATCGTCACCGATGACCAGTGGGAGTGCGCCCCCGGTGCGGTGGAGGCCGAGCGTCTGTTCCGGGGTGAAGACTGGGTCGTGCGCTCCACCGAAGCCGAGTGGACGCAGGTCGTGGTCGTGACCGGACCAGCGGGAGAGCTGCGCCTGAACTCTGCGCCACCCGTCAAAGCCCTCGCCCCCAGGCCCGCCGCTCTGGTCGAACGACTCGATCCGCAACGGACCGTGTATGACTTCGGTGAAGTCATGGTCGGCCGGATACGGTGCCGGGTCTCTGGGGCCCCGGGCGCCGTCATTCAGGTGCGATCCGGTGAGCAAAGAACCGACGACGGCGCTGTGATCTGCGACAACAATCTGGTCGCGGGCGAGGCGCAACTGGACACCCTGCGACTCGAGAAGTCGGTGACCGACTACCTTTGGGAGCCCCAATTCGGCTACCGCGGGTTCCGCTGGATGCAGGTCGAGGTCTCCGGCGACGTCACGGTCGAAGATGTCCGCGCCATCCTGTTGTACGCCGACGTCGAACGTGTCGGCGAGCTTCGCGCCAGCGAACCGGTCGTGGAATGGATCGACACCGCGACAGCGCGCACGTTCCGCAACAACCTCCACGGCATCCCCACCGACACCCCCATCTATGAGAAGAACGGGTGGACGGCCGACGCGCATCTCGCGACGGAGGGGCTCCTTCATCACTTCGATCTGCGCGACGCCTTCGGCAAGTGGATGGACGACCATACCGACGCCCAGTCCGCTGACGGATCGATGCCGCAGATCATCCCGACCCCCGGATGGGGCCGGGCATCCGACCCGGCATGGTCAGCTTCCGCCGTGCTCATCCCCTGGTACCTCTACCGCGAGTACGGAGACCGAGCGATCCTCGAGCGCTCGGCCGACACCATCCGGCGTTACGCCGACCAGACCATCCGTGCACTCGATGGTGCACTGTGGAGTGGGCGGACCTGGGGCGACTGGTTGTCTCCCGGCCACACCCTCGGACCAGAAGGAATGCCTTCCATCGGTACGATCATGGCCGTCACCGTGTTGCAGTACACCGCCTCGGTCATGCGCGAACTGGGAGATCCGGCCTCTGAGCACTACGACGATGCCGCCGCCGGCGCGGCTGCGAACTATCACAATGCCTTTTTCGACCTCGAGTCCGGCACGTACCGTGTGCCGGGCGTCGGATATCGTCAGGCCCTGAACATCCTGCCGCTGGCTTTCGGCATCGTGCCCGATAGGCACGTCACGTCTGTGCGCGCCGGGTTGATCGCCGACATCGAAGAACGAACCGATGGTCACCTCGATTGCGGCGCCGTGGGCGTGCGACACCTCCTACCGGTGCTCAGCGCGGCCGGGCGCGATGACTTGGCTCTGACGATCTTGACCCGGCGAACCAGGCCCGGGTGGGGCGCCTGGTTCGAGAACGGGGAATCGACGCTCCTGGAATCCTGGGACCCGGATGCGCGCTCCCGCAACCACTACTTCCTCGGCTCGGTATCCGCATGGATCCAGCAGCGAGTGGGCGGTCTGCGCCTGACCGAACCCGGATGGCGGCGATTCGAGATCGCGCCGGTCGACGACGCGCGCGTCTCCCGCGCATCCATCCGCCACCGGACGCCGCTCGGCGAGGCGCGAGCGGCGTGGGAGCGCGGCCCAGGTGGCTGGCGTTTCGAGGTCACCGTTCCGGCCGGAGCATCGGCTCGGATCGTCGTGCCCGGTGGAGAGCGGGAGCTGTCCGAGGGTGACCACATCGTTCGGATCAGCGCGTGAGTGAGAAGGACATCGACGAGCTGGTCGCAATCATGACGCTGGAGCAGAAGGTGCGGCTCCTGACGGGTCGAGACTTCTGGTCGACCTGGCCCGACGAGGCTCTGGGACTCCGAAGCATCGTCTTCTCCGATGGACCTGCAGGAGTGCGGGGCATCTCGTGGGATGAGCGCGAGCCGTCTTTGAGCCTTCCGTCGGGAACCGCCCTCGGGGCCACCTGGGACCGGGAGCTCGCCGAGCGCTATGGCGCAGCTCTTGCGGTCGAAGCCATCCGCAAGAACGTCGACGTCGTGCTCGGCCCGACCATCAACCTGCACCGCTCGCCCCTCGGCGGCCGCCACTTCGAGTCGTTCAGCGAAGACCCTGAGCTCACGGCCCAGCTCGCCGCAGCCTACGTTCGAGGCATCCAGAGTCACGGCATCGGAGCCACGCCGAAGCACTACGTGGCCAACGAGGCCGAGACGGAGCGCTTCACCGCCGATTCGGTCGTCGACGAACGAACGCTGCGCGAACTCTACCTCCGCCCCTTCGAGGCCGCGGTCGTCGAGGGCGACGCGTGGGCGCTCATGAGCGCCTACAACTCCGTGAACGGCGTGACGGCAAGCGAGAACGATCTGCTCCGCGCGCCCTTGCGCGAGGAATGGGGTTTCGAGGGCCTCGTTGTCAGCGACTGGACCGCCGTGCGCACGACAGCCGCGGCCGCCGCGGAGCAAGACCTCGCCATGCCCGGCCCGCACGGGGCGTGGGGAGGCGCTCTCGTCACGGCCGTCCGCTCTGGAGAGGTCGACGAAGGCGCGATCGATCGCAAGATCGCCCGGCTGCTTCGGCTCGCGTCCCGTGTCGGTGCCCTGAGCCCGTCCCTGCGGGAGGCCTCGCCCGACGCCCTATTGGAAGACGGGGTCGGCCTCGCGCGCGAGGTGGCAGCGCGGTCGTTCGTGCTGGTGAAGAACGACGACCTCTTGCCGATCGCACCAAGGCCGGGGCTTCGAGTCGCGGTGATCGGGCAGAGCGCCGCCGTGCCCCGCACCGCGGGCGGTGGATCGGCCACGGTCATTCCTGAGCGAAACATCACCCCGCTCGAGGGCATTCGCGACGCCTATCCCGAAGCCGAGATCGAGTATCGGATCGGCGCGGTCATCGACGACTCCCTCACCGAGCTTCCTGTGACCGAATTGATCAACCCGAACACCGGTGCTCCTGGCGTGAGGGTCACCTTGCGAAACGCCATGGGGGACACCCTCCACGTCGAGGACCGCTTCTCGACGCGCCTGATCTGGCTCGGCTCCCACGCGCCGATCCAACAGGCCGCACGTGTCGAAATCGAGACCATCTGGACCCCGACCGATAGCCGCGCCGTGCGGTTGGATGTCGCCACCATGGGACAGGTTCGAGTCCGCGCCGGAGAAGAGACGTGGGCAGGAGGGCTCTCCGCCGAGGGAGCGGACATCGCGGTCGCGCTTCTCGCCCCGCCAGCGCTGGAGCACTACCTCAATATCGAAGCCGGACAACAGATTCCTCTCTTCATCCAGATCGATCGACGGATCGATGTCGAAGGCACGGAATCAGCCATGTCCGTGATCATCGGAACCTCGCCGGAGGCGGCCGATGAGGAAACGCTGATCGACGACGCTGCAGAAGCCGCAGGCCGCGCCGATGTGGTGGTGTTGGTGGTCGGCACCACCAGCGCCGTGGAATCCGAAGGATTCGACCGCGTCGACCTGTCCCTGCCAGGCCGCCAGGACGAGCTGGCCCGACGCGTGCTCGCAGCCAACCCGAACACCGTGGTCGTCGTCAATTCCGGCGCCCCCGTCATCCTGCCGTGGCAGGAGTCTGCGAGAGCTGTGCTCTTGGGCTGGTTCGGTGGGCAGGAGTTCGGGCACGCGGTCGCGGACGTCATTTCCGGAACGCGGGAGCCCGGTGGAAGGCTTCCGACGACGTGGCCCGCCGCGCTCACGGATGTGCCGGTTCTCAACACCACGCCAGTCGAGGGAAGGCTCGCCTACTCCGAAGGTCTCAACATCGGCTACCGCGCCTGGCAACGCGAGAACCAGCGACCGCAATGGGCGTTCGGCCACGGCCTGAGCTACAGCTCCTGGGCGTTCGTCGCACTCGACGTGCCGAGGCAAGCCAACCGTCATCAGGAGATCGTCGCCCGCGTGCGTATCAGGAACACGGGCCATCGAGCCGGCCGTCAAGTCGTGCAGGTCTACGTGCAACGCTTCCTGTCGAAAATCGATCGCCCGGCCCTCTGGCTTGCCGGCTTCACTGTCGTCGACAGCGAAGCCGGTGCAGCCCACTGGGTAGACGTGGCTGTTCCGGCTCGCGCCTTCGAGCACTGGACCGACCAGGGTTGGCAGGTCGAACCAGGCACGTTCACCCTCAAAATCGGATTCGCCTCCGATTCCCTACCCCTGTCGACCGGAATCGAGCTGGCATGACAACGGATCGAGACTTCCCCGAGGACTTTCTCTGGGGTGCGGCCACGGCAGCCCACCAAGTGGAAGGCGGAAACACTAACAGCGACTGGTGGCACTTCGAACACGACCCGAAGACTGCCGCCCGGGAATCGTCCGGCGACGGTATCGACCACTTCCACCGGTATGCCGACGACTTCGCGCTGCTTGCCTCGCTCGGGCACAACGCCCACCGGCTCTCGATCGAATGGGCGAGAATCGAACCCGCCCCGGGCGAATTCAGTGACGCAGCCCTGCAGCACTACCGGCGAGTGCTCACCGCCCTGAAAGAGCAGGGCCTCGTCTCGTTCGTCACGCTGCATCACTTCACTGTCCCGAAATGGTTCGCGGATCGTGGCGGATGGGTGGCTCCCGACGCCGTCGCAGTCTTCGAGCGGTACTGTCTCCGTGCGTTGGAGGTACTCGGCGATCTCATCGACTTCGTCTGCACGATCAACGAGCCGCAGATGGTCGCGCTCCACGGCTACCTCGAGGGATATCACCCTCCCGGTGTGACCAACGCCGTGCTGTGGAAACGAGTCGGGCGCACACTTCTCGCCGCTCACACGCGCGCGGTCGCGGCCACGCGGCGAACGAGCGACGCGCAACCGGGTCTCGTCGTCCAGCTTCCTCTGCTCGCCCCAGTTCGAGATGACGCCGTCACTCGTGCATTCCACGATCACCTGCAACACGAGATCGTCGACCTCTATATAGAAGGAGTCGCCGAATCCGACGACGGCGGCGATTGGCTCGGCGTGCAGTACTACCGCAAGAACTGGGTGGATCCGGCATCGCCCACACTGTTCGCGGCACCTCCGGTTGGCACGCAGGTCACTCAAATGGGCTGGGCCGTGCACCCCGACGGACTCCGACAAATGTTGCACCGCGCAGCAGAAGCCGGACTGCCCCTTTATGTAACCGAGAACGGCATCGCCACCGAGAACGACGCGGAGCGCGTCGACTATCTCGAGAGCCACTTGCTCGCCGTCGGCCAGGCGCGAACCGAAGGAGTCGACGTGCGTGGGTACATCCATTGGTCCGCCTTCGACAACTTCGAGTGGTCCGAAGGGTACGGCCCGAAATTCGGGCTGATCGGCGTCGATCGCGCGAACGGTTTCACCCGGATGCCCAAACCGAGCGCCTTCGGGCTCGCCGCCGTGGCCGACACCGGACGCGTCGCGGCTCTCCGCCCTGCGGTGGCATCAACAGGGCTCCGAGCCGAGTACAAGTCCGCCTACTAATCGCCAACGCACATCGAAAGGCCAGAAATGCCCATCACCGCCGTTGTCGTGCACGTGGCCGACGTGCAACGAGCCATCGACTTCTATCAGCATCACCTTCGGGCCGAGGTCATCGAGCGGAACGACTCGGGCGCTGTGCTCGACCTCGTCACCGCCAATCTGGAACTGCGCCACCTTCCGCAAGGGCGCCCGAGCATCTGGAAAGATGACGATGCAACTCGTGGGTTCCGCCATGTCGGTCTGAAAGTCGGTGACATGGACGCCGTCGTCGAATCTCTCGACGCCGATGGTGTGCCCTTCCGCTCGCGCCCCTTCGACATTCCCGACGTCGGAGTGCGCAACGCCTTCTTCTTCGACCCCGACGGAACAGTGATCGAGCTGGTCGAAAACCATCTCCACTATCACGTCGTGGTCGACGAGGAGGGCGTCGCCGATGAGCGGTTGCTGCCGACTCCCGATCGCCCACGATTCGATCACGTCGGTCACACCGTCGAAGACCTCGACGCCGCGCTCGAGCGGTACACAACGGTCGGCTTCGCCAACATAGGGCGTCTGCAGTGGCCTTCGATGCATCTCGAATTCCTGCGGTCCGGCGCCACGGTGATCGAACTGTTCAAGATTCCCCGCCCCTCCGTTGAAAACGCGCCGGTGACCGATTCCTATGGATTCGCCGGCGTCATTCTGGACAGCGCCCCCGAGGGACTCGTCTTCGTGGGCGATCTGTCTGACGGGCGCTCCCTGTTCACCGATCCGGATCACCTCGCAGTGGTGGCAGCCTCGTGAATGGAGCGGACGACAATCAGGGATCCCGTGAACTCGGCGAGATCATCGAGATCCTTCGGGCGGCTGTCGACACCATGATTCCGGCAGACGAGTGGCCGGGCGGGTGGGACGGCGGTGTGCAGCGGTTGATCGCCGAACACGGCAACGGATTTCTGAGCCGACTACGACCGCTACTGACGAAGGCTTGTGAAGCTCTCGATCTCGCGGCGATCTCGACGCACAGTGCTGGCTTTGCGGCGGTGTCCGACGAAGAGAAGAGAGAGATTCTCGATCAGGTGTCTGGGCAGCCCGAGACGACAGAAGCCGTCGAGGCCATCGCGACCTTGGCCTTCCAAGGGTTCTACGCCGGTACCAGCGCGCCCGCGGGCTGGGAGATGCTGGGTTTCAATCCCGGCCCGACAGCTGTGAGCGGTGAGAAGTACGATGAGGGCACACCGTTGAACCGCATCGCCGCCGACTACGACGTGATCATCGTGGGTGCCGGTGCGGGCGGTGGCGTGGTGGCGGCCGAGCTCGCGGACAAGGGTGCTCACGTGCTTCTCATCGAGCGTGCTCGCCCGATGCGGGCATCCGAGCTCCGCAGCAACCACCTGCAGGGCAAGCGGATGCAAGCGTACGACACGACAGCAGGTCCGGGGGCGGGGAACCCGCGCCTACTCGAATTGTCCGACGGATCGGTGATGACGCTTCCGGGCGAGGGCGACGGCGGCGAATATGGCCTGAACGCCATGACGCTAGGCGGGGGCACGCGGCTGTGGCAGGGCATGTCGTGGCGCTTCTACGAAGAGGACTTCGCGATGGCGAGCACCTACGGCAAGCCCGAGGGCAGCACCCTGGCTGACTGGCCAGTGAGCTACCGGGACCTCGCTCCGTTCTACGACCGCGTCGAGTGGGAACTCGGCGTATCGGGAGACGCAGCGAGCGACATGGCGCGACGCACACCGCGATCCCGGCCATATCCGATGCCCGCTCTCCCCGGCGACGAGGTCCGGACCATCCTCTCGGCCTCGGCGTCTACACTCGGGTGGAAGTCATCACCCGTTCCGTTCGCGATCAACAGCATCCCGCGAGCCGGCCGTCCGGCGTGCGCCGCGTGCGGTCAGTGCGTCGGCCACGCCTGCCCGGTCAACGCCAAGAACGGAACGCAGAACACCTTCATCCCGCGTGCCCTCGCAACGGGGCGATGCGACCTGCTGATGTCCGCTCAGGCGACCGCTGTCCTCCACAACGGCTGCGGCGTTGCGACAGGCGTACGAGTGGTGGTGACAACCGCAGAAGAAACGCAGGAACGCGTCATCCGAGGGCGCCAAATCGTCGTCACCGCCGGCGCGGTGGAAACGGCGCGCCTGCTGCTGGCTTCAGGCCTCGGCAACGAGTGGGTCGGACGGAACCATCACACGCACGGAATCGCGACTGCAACGGCGTTGACTGGGCCGCGCTTCGAACCCCGTCGCGGCCCGGGGCATTCCGTGGCCAGCGTCGACTGGGTACACCGCGACAGGAAGGCGTGGGGTGGTGGAGTCATCGTCGATGCTCCAGCGATGTACCCCTACACCCAGGCGGTTCTGGGCCGGACCGCGGGTCACCGATGGGGACTTGAACACAAGAGGTGGATGCGGGAGATCGGAGCACCGTTGGGGACGATGTCGATGGTTCAGGAGATCCCGGACTCCTCATCCAGAGTGAGCATCGACCCGAAAGTCGTCGACCGGAACGGTATGCCTGTCGCCCGATTGCGCGGCGACGCCCACCCCGCCACGCGAGAAGCCGTGGACTTCATGGTCGATCGCTGCGTGGAATGGCTGGAGGCCTCAAGCGGGCGGGACATCATCCGCAATGTCTTGTATACGGCTCCCCAGGGGGCGGAGCATTCCGCGGGAACGGCGCGCATGGCCGATGACCCCGCTTTGGGCGCCACCTCAGCCGAAGGCCTTCTCTACGGAACGCGAAACGTCTTCGTGGCCGACGCATCCCTCCACCCGACCAACGGCGGCTTCAACCCTGGTTTGACCGTCATGGCCAACGCGATGCGCGTCGCATCGACGATTCACTAGTCCATGGTTCCCCCGACGGGCGAACAGCATCGCCGCTTCGAGCTCCGCTTCGAAGGTCTGGGAGGGCGCGGTGCGCGGGGGTTACGCCGCTCTTCGGACTGCCCGCCATGACGATCGCGTTCGAGTACTCGGCGGCGGATCTCGCGCTGGTGGCCGAGGCCCGGCGCAGCCAGGCGCGGGCAGGCCGGGCGCTCGGCGAGTTCGATCCCGGGCAGTCGGCCGTGCTCCCTGCGGGCAGTTCGCTGCACTACACCGGCACCGTTCGTGCCGGCGCGGTCGACGACGGCACCTCCGTGTGCGATCCGGAATCGCGCGTGTGGGGCTACGATAGCCTGTTCGTAGCGGGTAACGGCGTCATTCCCACGGCCCTCTCCTGCAACTCGACCCTCACAGCGGTCGCCCTCGCACTCCGCTCCGTTCCGTTGATACTGGAACGTGTCAGCCGGCAGGCTTCGATCGCCGTAGCGCCAGAGACAGGACGTCCTCCCCAGATCTGATCTGACCGCAGCGGGCGATGAACGTTCCCGCCTTTTTGCGCAGCCCGATCAGTACTCAGACACGCGGTCGGCGCGGCCGGGTCATCTCCTCACCGTGCTCGCGTTCGAAACGTCCCGCGCCCTGCTCCAAGCGCGCAACAGTATCGATGGAGGATCGTTCGATGATGTTCCACCTGCGGTAGCGGGCTCGCTGGGTGTCGCAGAACTCGATGGGTTGGCCGGGTGGCTTGCGGCGGTGAGCGATCTGGCCGTCGCGCTCGGGAATCGTGGCAGCGATGCCGCGCTCGCACAGCCATGCCCGGTTCGCTCTCGAGGGGTGGCCCTTGTCAGCCGGCACCCGATCGGGCCGCGATTGCGGCATGCGGAGGCTCCCAAGGACGCCTACTCAGTGATGTGGGTGCGGAGTCACCCACGCAAAGCGTTCGCAGTTCTGACCAGCGCAGGCCGGTCAGAACTGCGAACTCAGCGACGGCCGCGAGACGTGGGCGCAGATGGGCTGCCTGGACAATTGTGGGTCGACATCTCCGACCCGGTCGCTAGCCTCGGATGCAGGAACAGGCAAGGACGTCGGAGCAATCGTCTACGCCGAGTTCAGCGGATTGGCTTGGATGAATACATGACCAATTCACCTGTCACCTACGGATTCGCCGCCACCTTGACTGCCAAGCCTGGCCGCGGAGACGACCTCGTCAAGCTCCTCCTCAGCGGCCTGGAGGAGGGGAACCCTGCCTCCAGCGAGTACTGCCTCGTGTACCTCGTGAGCCGATCCGCGAGCGACCCCGATGTCGCCCACGTCATTGAAGGCTGGACCACCGAAGACGACCACCATCGGATATTCGCCACCCCCGCCGCCCAGGCGATCGTCGCCGGATTCGCTGAACTCCTCGAGGGCGAGTCGGTGTACACCGACCTCATTCCCGTGGGCGGAAAGGCGGCGCTCTGATGTCGGAAGATGCAGCGCCCTCCACGGATCGGCCGGGGTTCGACCCGGAGATCGCGGCGTTCCTGGAGAACCTGCCCGCGTTCGGCGCCCTCGATGCCACAACGCTCCCCATGATCCGTCCATACTCGAGCGCACCCGTCGAACCACTTCTGGAAAGCCGCGCCGTGCGGCGTCGTGAAGAGTCGGTGCTGACCGACGACGGAACGAGGCTGCCGATCACGGTGATCAGCCCGGAGACCGGGACGGGTCTCGCGCCCGGTGTGCTGTGGTTGCACGGCGGGGGGATGGTGATGGGTGACCGCTTCTCGCAGATCGACATTCCACTCGACTGGCTGGATGAGCTCGGTGCCGTCGTCGTGACCGTCGACTACCGGCTCGCCCCCGAGGCGACCGGCACGACGCTGGTCGAAGACGGATATGCCGCCCTGATCTGGCTGGCCGATCACGCCGACGAGCTCGGTGTCGATCCCACCCGACTGATCGTGGCGGGCACGAGCGCGGGAGGCGGCGTCGCGGCGGGGGTCACGCTCCTCGCCCGGGACCGGGGCACCTCCTCGATCGCTGCCCAGGTTCTCATCTGCCCCATGCTGGATCATCGCGGGATCACCGTTTCCGCCCAGCAGTACCCGGCGCCCGGCGTCTGGTCGCGCGAGTCGAACGAGTTCGCGTGGAACGCTGTGCTCGGCGACATCGATCGCGACCGGGTGTCGCTGTACCTCTCGCCAGCCCTCGCCGACGACCTCGCGGGCCTGCCCACCACCTACATCGACGCCGGATCGGCGGAGGTGTTCCGCGACGAGGACCAGCAGTACGCGAGCCGCATCTGGGCAGCCGGCGGCCAGGCCGAACTGCACATCTGGGCTGGCGGAACCCACGGCTTCGACGCCATGCTGCCTGCCGCGGCACTCTCGCAAGCCGCCCGCGCAGCACGCACAGCGTGGCTGCGCCGCGTGTTGAACGCCGTGCCTGCCGCGAGCTGAGCTCCTACCGGTAGGAAGCCCCCGTTCGTTTCCACCCCGTGTGGCCGCGAACGGGGGCTTTTCCGTCCCATCGTGCTCGGGTCGAGCTGTCCGCACTGCGCCCGCGATTCGGAGCGACTCGACGACATCGGGTAATGGATCGACCAGCCGGCGGCTGCCACGGGTATGCGTCCAGAAGGTGGTTCCTCGGAGATCGGTGGTTTCGTGAGTCGGGCAGGTCAAGAGCTGCTAGAGCGACGGCGTGGCGTGGTCGTCGCGGTGGGCGGCTGCATCTCGCGCAGCCGCGACGGCATCGTTCACCGAGTCGGCGTCGATGGCATCCCGATACAGCTCGCCGCCCACGAAATAGCTGGGCGCCTGGATGAGGTGCATGGTTTCGCCGTCGTGGATGTCTTGGTCGACTCGTTCGGCTCCGGCAGCGCTGGCCCAGTCGATCTCGAACCGTCGGAGGTTGAGTCCGGCGGCCGCTGCGGCGCGGCGGATCTGGCGTTCGGTCTCGATCGGTGCCTCGCGGATCAGTTCGTCGCGCATCTCCCAGAAGCGGCCTTGCCGGGTGGCCGCTTCGTTGGCCAGTGCGGCGGCACGGCCCAGTGGTTGATCGAGGGGGAGGTGCCGGAACGTGTAGGCGACCTCGTGGCCGAACCGGCCCTGCATCTCACGCCGCATCTCCTCAGCACGAGCCGCGTACGGGGTGGCGTAGTTGCCGTATTCCACCACGGTGACGATGGCGGTGACGGCGTCGCCCAGAACCGGGTCGCGCGTCGGGTCGAGTGGGCGGAGCAGGCGGCCCCGGGCGGGGAAGCGGTGCCGTTCGCGGGCGCCGAGGATCATGAACGCCACGGCCCCGAGCAGTGCGGCGAGGACGGTGGCGGCCAGGACGCCGATCTGGGCGCGGCTGACGTCGACGGGGTCGTCGAAGGCGAGCTCGGTGACGAAGAGCGAGATCGTGAATCCCATCCCGGCGAGCAGGCTCACTCCGATGATGTGGGGCATCCCGATGGACGGCCCGAGCGCGCCAGGGCGGAATCGTGTCACGATCCAGGTCGCCACCGAGATCGCGACGGTCTTGCCGGCCACCAATCCGATGACGATTCCCCAGGTGAGTGGCGACGTGAAGGCGTCGGCAAGGGAGCCAAGGGTGATGCGCACCCCCGCGTTGGAGAGTGCGAAGACGGGCAGGATGAACCAGGTGACGTACGGGGTGAGCGCGTTGTAGGCACGCTCGTTGATCGAGACGGCGCGGGCCAGGGAGTTCTCAGCCGATCGTGCGGAGAGGGCCGTCGGCGTCATCTGGAACGCGCGCATCTGGTTCTGGGCTCGACGGAGATCATCGGCACGAGTGGAGAAGATGGGGAGCAGCAGGGCGATGGCGACGCCGGCGAGTGTGGCGTGCACGCCGGAGAGCAGGAAGCCGATCCAGACCACGATGGAGGGTAAGAGGTAGAGCGGGCCGCGCCACACGCCGAGGTAGCGCATCACCCCGATCACGGCGAGCCCGGCGGCGGCGAGCAGGAGGGGAAGGGGGTTGAAGTCGTCGGTATAGGCGAAGGCGATCACGCCGAGGGCTCCGACGTCGTCGGAGACGGCGAGGGTCACGACGAAGATCCGCAGCGCCGGTGGCATGCCCCGGCCGACGAGGGCGAGCATTCCGAGCACGAACGCCGTGTCGGTGGAGACGACGACGCCCCATCCGCCGACGGCGCCGGTGCCGGCCGTGATTCCGACGTAGATCAGTGCCGGCACGATCAGTCCAGCGATGGCGGCGATGATGGGCACGCTGGCGCGCCGCCAGTCCCGGAGCTCGCCGAGCTCGAGTTCGCGTCGCACCTCGAGGGTGACGTGGGCGAAGAATACGGCCATCAGCGCGTCGTTCACCCAGTGCTGTAGGTCGAGGTCGAAGGCGAAGTCGCCGAGTTCGACGCCGAGCGGCAGGTGCCAGAAGGTGTCGTAGCTCGTGCCGGGCAGGTTCGCCCAGATGAGCGCGGCGAAGGTGGCGAGGAAGAGGATCACGGCGCCTCGCAGCGCTTCGGGACTGCGCCGGAATCGGGTCAGGACGCCGAGTGGCCGAGCGGCCCGCCGTGTGGGCGGCGCCGGCCGTGTCGTCGTGGTTGTCGTCGTCATCATTCTCACGCCGTCTCGGTGGGGAGGAGGATCGCTTCGGCGAGGTTCGCGCCGCGCGGCAGACCCGCGGCGAGCGTGACGACGGCGGCGATCGTCTCAGGCTGCACGGGCGCCGCGGCCCTCCTGGCGTCGTGCTCGCTCTCGGTGTCGCTGGTGAAGCCGGGTTCGATGATGTGCACGCGAAGGCCGCGCGGTCCGTACTCGTGACGGAGCGTGCGGGCGAGTTGCTTGATCGCCGCAGACACGGCATTGAAGACCGCGAATCGCGGGGTGCTCACATCGGTGCCGACGGCGCCGATCAGCACGAGATCGGCGCGGCCACCGCCGTCGGCGCTGCGGAGGAGAGGCTCCGCGAAGGTCTGCGAGGCGTGCAGGAGTCCGCGCAGGTTGACGTCGATCATCTCACCCCAGTCGGCCGGCACGCCGTCTTCGAAGGCCGAAGCAGTGACGACACCCGACGACACCACGAGCAGGTCGACGTGCCCGAACCGGGCGATGGCCGCCTGACGGGCGTCGTCGACATCCAGTTGCGAGGTGACGTCGGCGATGGCCGTCAGGATGCAGTTGCCGCCGCCGAGCTCTCGCTGCAGTTCGTCGAGCCGATCGGCGTTCCGGCCCACCATGACCACACTCGCGCCGGCCTCGGCCAGCTCGCGGCAGATCGCGGCGCCGAGCCAGCCCGTGGCGCCGAACACGACGGCGACGCGCCCGGTGAGGATGCCGGACGCGGCACCGCGCTCGCTCATGCCCGCGCCCCGGATCGGGCGAAGGGCGCGAGACGCGTCCAGTAGAGCCGAGCGAGTCGCTCGCGGTTCTCCGGGTCACGCACCTCCGCGCTCGGGGCGACGACGCGGTCGTTCTCCAGGTAGGAACCGGACGGCACGTCGGCGGTGATCGCGTGGAGCACGCGGGCGGCGCCGACGGAGGGCGGCCCGCCGATCCGGCCCATCATCGCAGCGCTCAGCGGGGTGTCGTTGAGACCAGGGCACAGCGCGACGACCGTGACATCCGTGCCCGCCTCCTCCTCGGCCAGCAACGACGACCAGGTGACCATCGCGAGCTTGGCGCGCCCGTAGGCGGCGACCGGTGTGTAGCCCTGGGCGAGGTCGATGTCGGCGAAATCGAAGCGCTCGATGTGGTGCGCCGACGAGCCGACGTTCACGATTCGCGCGTGCGGACCGAGAGCCGGCACGAGAAGCCGGGTGAGCAGCGCGGGAGCCAGCGCGTTCACCTGGAGCGTGCGCTCGAAACCGTCGGTCGTGACGGACCGCTCGGGCGCGCCGGGCACACCGGCGTCATTGATGAGCACGTCGATCCGCGGAGCGAGAGCCCGCACCGCCTGCGCCGCGCCCACGACGTCGGCCAGGCTCGTGAAGTCGGCCGGGACGTACCGCACGTCGGCCGATCCGGTGTTCCGGATGCCGCGGAGCACAGCTGCGACCTCCGGCTCCGGTTCGGGGCCGAGCAGCACGAGGCGGTCGGCCGGGCTGGAGAGCCGGTGAGCCGTGGCTTCGCCGATGCCGCTCGTGGCGCCGGTCAGCACCACGGTGCTGAAACGGCGCTCGTCCTCGCTCACAGTGCGTAGCCCCCGGCCACCTGGATGTCCTCTCCCGTGATCCAAGCGGCGTCGTCGGAGACGAGGAAGGCGATGACCTTTCCGATGTCGGCCGGTTCGCCGATGCGGCCGAGCGCGGTCTTCGCGGCGATGCCGCCGATGATCTCCGGGTAACGGTCGAAGGCGTCATCCGCGATCCTCGTGCGGGTGGGGCCGGGGGCGATGGAGTTGACCCGGATTCGGCGCTCACCCAGTTCTTGGGCGAGGTAGCGGGAAGCGACGACCAGACCGGCCTTCATGGCGGCGTAACCCGAGTAGCCGGCCTGGGTGTCGCCCGGCCTCGCTGAGCTGCTCGAGGTGTTCACGATCGCACCGCCCTCGCGGATGATCGGGAGCAGCGACTGGGTGAGGAAGTAGGGGCCGCGGAGGAGCACCCGGTAGTACTGGTCGAACGCCTCCTCGGTCATCTCCTCGAAGCCGAGGCCGCCGCCGAAGCCGGCATTGTTGACCAGGGCCTGGATCGTGGTGGTCTGCCACTCGCTCTCGAGCGCGCGGGTCAGCTCCTCCCGGAAGGCCGGGAACGTGTCGGTCCGGCCGATGTCGAGCGGCAGGGCGATGGCCCTGCCCCCGGCGGCCCGGATGAGGGCGACCGTCTCCTCCGCACCCTCGGGGCGCGAGTTGTAGGTGGCGACGACGCCCGCTCCTCGGGCGGCGATCTCGATGGCGGCGCTGCGGCCGATTCCGGCGCTCGCTCCGGTGACGACTGCTACTGCGGTGGTGGGGGTTGGTGAGTTCATGGTTTCAGCCAACAGGCCGAGACCATCCGACAGTTAGGGCGATCCACCCCATTCCTTGCCCAATCCTGCCCACTTTGCCAGAGATCGGTGCTGTGACTCGTCGTCGCTGATTGAATCAACCCATGTCATTACAGGACTTTCGCGCCTTGGTGGAGAAGCACGCGCAGATCGGTATCGTGCCTTCGATGATCCCCGGAGTCGTCGTGTCGCGGATGGATGCCACCGGTTCACCGGACGAGTCGTCGACGGGGACCATCCTGGCGATCGTCGCCCAAGGGACGAAGCGGCTCTCTGTCGGCAGCGCGGTGCACGACTACGGGCCCGGGCAGTTCTTGATCGCGTCGGTCGATCTCCCCGTGTCCGGACAGTTCACGGATGCCACGCCGGAGAAGCCGGCATTGGGATTCGGCTTGGAACTACGGCCGGAGATCATCGCCGAGCTGATGTTGAACAGTGCGGCCAGCGAATTCCTGCGGCCGGTACGAGGCGAATCATCACCGCCCGCCATCGCAGTGGGTGACGCGTCCGAAAGACTCCTCGACGCCGCGGCACGGATGCTGCGCCTGATGGACACTCCTCGCGACATCCCCGTGCTCGCGCCGATGATCGAGCGGGAGATCCTCTGGCTGATGATGTCCGGAGAGCACGGGGCGACCGTGCGACAGCTGGGCTTGGCCGACAGCAGCCTCAGCCGTGTCCGTCACGTGGTGCGGTGGATTCGGGAGCACTTCGCCGAGTCGCTCCGTGTCGATGAACTCGCAGAATTGGCGAGGATGAGTCCGTCGGCGTTCCATCGATCCTTCCAGGCAGTGACCTCGATGAGCCCGATCCAGTACCAGAAGAGCATCCGGTTGCACGAAGCGCGACTGCAGCTCATCGCCAACCCCGGCGACATCGCGACCACCGCGTACGCAGTCGGGTATGAGAGTCCGTCGCAATTCAGCCGGGAATACCGACGAGAGTTCGGCGCGCCGCCCAGCCGCGACCTGGCGATGCTCCGAGCCTGACCGACTGTGAGCCGGGGGCGCGCCGCGAACATCTCCCTGCTGCGGCGTTGCCCGCTAGACCGTGGTGGGCGATGTCGAGGTAGGTGGTTGCGAGCGGTCAGCTCGGGGCGGCGAGCGGCAGGAGCCGATCGGCGAGCCAGTCGCTGACGATGACGTGTTTTTCGAGCGAGTGGTTGTAGATGCAGTGGTCGCCGTCGGGCCACTCTTCGAACGACTTGTCTTCGGATGCCGCGAGATCGAACAAGAGTCGGGCGTTCTCGATGAGGAACACCTGATCGGGGGTGCCGTGGAGTACCAGGAGGGGGCAGGTCAAGGACTGGAGGTCGGTGGGCGAGAGGTGGAACTGCTCCATTGCCTTTCGGGCGTCGTCGGGGTCGTCGATGCCGAGGAGGGCTGGATCTTGGACGTGAAGCGGGGGTACCGGTCGAGGATCTCCGACGGCCGGATGGTGCCGCCGTTGACGACGCAGGCGGCGATTCGTGGGTCTCGGGTGGCGGCGAGAGCGGCGAGGAACCCGCCCATGCTGTTGCCCCAGATTCCGACGACGGACGACAGGCGGTCGTCGGCGCGGATGAAGTCGATCATCGCGCCGTAGGCGTCAGTCACGTCGGCACCCATGTGAAGGCTCTGAAACAGGCGCGTCTCTCCTTGGCCGGGGCCGTCCATGAGCAGCACCGCAATGCCGCGAGCGACGAGATAGGTTGCCCCGACGTGGTATTCCTCACGCCAGCCGTCGAAGCCGCCCATCACGATCACCGTCGGTGGTTGCTCCACACCGGCTGGGCGCAGCAGCCATCCGACCACGGCAGCGCCGCTCCACGGGATCTCGACGTGCTCGATCGGCGGGTCGTCGAGCTCGCCAGCCGGGCCGTTGGAGGCGATCAGCTTCCGGTAGAGCTCGATCTTTCGTGGGTCACGGTCGGGTAGCGGCACTGGGGCGACCCGGAAGCATGCGGCGGCGGCGCGGAACCACGCCGCCGCCGTGGCCCGGTGACCGGCCTGGAGAGCGACTGTGCCTCGCTCGACATTTCGGTCACCGAGCTGTCCACCGGCATCGGACCAGTAGATTCCGTCATCGACGAGCCGGTACAGATCCACCACGTCTGCGTAGTCCATGCCGTTTCCGGCGAGGCGTTGCAGGGGCATCGCCCTCTTGTGGGCCTCGGCTTCGGCTTTCCAGGGCGGAGTGGTGGTGTCCGTGCTCATCGATGCTCCAGTCTCAGGCGGGGATCGTGACGCCGAGGGCCGTGCTCAGCGATTCCACGAGAGCGTGGACGTCGCCGGGGTTCTCGGCCGATCCGAACAGGTAGTAGTCGGGGCGGGTCAGCACCGCGGCGCGCCCGAGGCGCTCGAACCATGCGGCGTAGGTGCCGTCGGTGTCGGTGAAGGGTGCGTCGGAGCCGGGGGCGCCGATCAGGATGATCGGGGCTCCGATCTGGTCGAGGAAGGCCCGGTCGGTGTCGGTGAGGGCGTCGATCACGGCGGGGTCCATCGTGATCACCTGGAAGCCCGCTCCTGCCACGGAGTCGAGCAGACCCTGTGTGGTGGAGGACGCGATCTGCCCCTGAACGGCTGGAAGGCCGGCGGTGGGGTCTCCCGGGTTCGAGAACGCGGTCGGGCCCGGGGGGACGGATGCCGGAGGCAGCAGAGACGGGTTCTGTTGAACGGCGAAAAGGAAGGTGTCGCGCTCGGCAGCGGCCTCCTGATCCATGATGATGCAGGGAAGACCGATCTCACGGGAGTGGTCGATCCATCCCTGCATGTTCGGTTTCCGATCTCCCTCATAGCTGTCGAGCACGGCGTCCGAGGCGATGCCGCGGAGCACCACGTTGTCGAGGCCGCGTCGCGAAGACCGTTGCACATGCCCTCCCCGGCGAACGGCCAGAGCACGTGAGCCGCGTCGCCGATGAGGAAGACGCGGTCACGGCGCCATTCCTCGGTCATCGACTCGCGGAACCGGTACAGGCAGCCGGGGCGCTCGGGGTCGGCGAACTGGCCGTTGTCGAACTCGAACTCGAGGTCGTCGTGGAGTTGCAGGGTGTCGACGACGAGCTGGTTCGGGCCGACGTTGCCTTCCACGGCTTTGATCCCCAGCGACTCGCGGACAGAACTGTTCGCGCCGTCGGCACCGAGAAGGTACTTGGCGCGCACCGGGAACTCTTCGCCGGTCTGCCGGTTCTTCACTGTGGCTGTGACACCGGAACCGTCCTGCTCGAAGCTGATCAGCTCGTGGCTGAAGTGCACCGACACGTTGCCGGTGGCTTCGACCTGGCGGTTGAGGGCGAGCTCGAGGTTGTTCTGGTAGAAGATCCAGTGCGACCGGTAGCCGTGGGGGGCCGATGACCGACCAGTCCATGCTCATCAGGAGGTCGCCGCCGAATGCCTTGTTGCGCATGTCGTACAGTTCCCACTCGACGGCGTCTTCGCGGAACTCCTCGCCGGCGCCCACACGATCGAACAGCCGACACGGCCGCCCTCGACGGCCGCAGCTGGGCGTATTGCTACGACATCATGGATGCGCCGTGGTCACCCGCCCGACTCATCGAGCGCGCCGGCACGAAAGAGGTCCCTGTCGTGCGGACGGACAGTTTTCTCCAGCTGTTCTCCGTCGTCGAGAGCGCGGGGCTGACCGCCCTGGTCCCCGCCCGGCTGGCGGCGAAACGATGCGAAGGGAGCGGCACCCGATGGGTGCCGGCATCGGATCAGACCGCGCCGCCGTTCACCATCTCCGACGCATGGAGTCCTATCTATACACTCGACCCCGCTCACAGGTGGCTCCGCGACCTGCTCAGGGAAGTCGTCGCAGAAGGGGCTGGCCACTGTCGACACCACTCAGACCAGCGACACCGGACGGGCCGCATAGTAGGACGGCCGAGGTCGGCCCGCACACTGCTCAGAACGCGGCGGTCGGCGCCCTGCCGCTGTTCACGGTCGCGCGAATCGCTCTGGCCGCCGCCCTACGTCGTGGCCGGGCGTGCGCCCGGCCTGACCATGGCGGTGCTGTCGGGGGTCGTGAACCCGAATCCTCGGTACAAGCCATGGGCGTCGCCCGTGAAGAGCGTCCATCTGAATGCCGCACCCGAACCGTCCTCGATCATGGTCCGGACGAGGAGTTTCCCGAGATGCTCGGGGCTCACCAGGGAAGGCGACCGTCCTCATCCTGGAAGGTTCCGCTCGGCGCCCCGGGGTCGAGGGTCGCGAAGCGGGCCACGACCAGGGCGCTGTCACGGGGTGATCGCCCGCCCTCGAATGCTGCGGTCATGTCGGTGTCGGTATATCCGGGCTCGAGCGCGGTGAAGATGATGTCAGGATTCGCCTTCGCGTATTGGAGCGTCAGCATGGTCGCGGCGGCCTTCGACGCGGCGTAGAGCGCGTTCGTCAATTGTGATTCCACCCGGTCGGGATTCGTCACGGCCCAGAACGAGCCGGCGCTGCTGGAGATCGTGACGACATTCGGGTTGGCCGCCTTGCGCAGCAGCGGAAGAGCCGCCTCCATGACACGCACGATTCCCACGGCGTTGGTGTCGAATGCCCGGAGCGCCGTCGGTCCGTCCATGCCGATCTCCTGGATCCCCGCGTTGTTGACGACGACGTCGAGATGGCCCTCGCTCGCGTCGATCTCGGCGAGCGCCGCTGCCACGGACCTGTCGTCGGTGACGTCGAGGTGCACGGAGCGGGCGCCGATCGACGCGGCCGCCTCGCGGCCCCGCTCGGCATCTCGGGCTCCGATGTAGACCGTGTGGCCGAGGCTCGTGAGGTGCTCCGCGGTGGCGAATCCGATTCCCTTGTTCGCTCCGGTGATCAGGGTGATGGTCATGAAAGTCCTCTCGGGTGGTGGGGGCCCAGCTCGGGCCGTTCGAAAGGCTAGGCGTCTCGCTCTCGCTCAGCGAGGGCTCCGGCCGGCCTGGGGTGTGAGAGGACCCCCTCTGGCTCGCGCGCGCGGACGTAGGCTGAGGCGGTGAACGACACGACGAATGCTCTGGGCTCCTTTCTGCGCGCCCGGCGTGAGTTGGTCACGCCACAGCGGGCGGGCATCCCCGACGGTGGGGTGCGCCGCGTGCCCGGGCTCCGGCGCGAAGAGGTGGCGATGCTCGCCGGAGTGAGTGCCGACTACTACATGCGACTGGAACGAGGGCGTGATCGGTACCCGTCGGCGCAGGTGCTCGAGTCGATCGCCCGCGTCCTGCAGCTCGACGACGAGCACACCGCCTATCTCCTCACCTTGGTCGGCGAGCTGCCGCGGCAGCGTAGACGGAGGCCTCGCACAGAGGTGCCGCCGGAGGGTGCCCTGAAGTTGCTGGACTCTCTGGTTCAGCCGGCCTTCATCGAGGGACGGTATTTCGACGTGCTGGCGTCCAACAGCCTGGCGCGAGCCCTGTCGCCGAACCTCGCCGTCGGGAGGAACCAGTTGCGCGACCTGTTCCTGAGCCGCGACGTGCAGTCCCTCTATCCGGATTGGGAGGACGTCACCGAGTGCTTCATCGCGAGCCTGCGTCAAGCCGTCGGCAACGACATCGACGACCCGCGATTCATCGAGCTCACCGGCGAGCTGTCCCTGGCGAGCCCGCGCTTCAGCCAGCTGTGGGCGCGGCACGAGGTGCGGGGGCAGAGCGGAACGATCTTCCGCATCGACCACCCGCAGCTCGGTGAGGTGGTGGTCAACCGCGAACGTCTGGCCATCGGCGGGGCGGACGGGCAGATGCTGGTGATCTACCATCCCGACGCCGGGTCGGAGAACGCGGAGAAGCTGGCGCTCCTGGCGTCGATCGACCTCCCCGTTCAGGCGCGTGAGGGGCATCTCTGACCTGACGGGGCCCGGTCACCGCACGCGGTCGGCAAACGCTCGCAGCAGGATGTCGGCGAGGCGTTGCGGAGCCTCCTGCGCGACGTAGTGACCAATGCCCTCGAGCCGCAGGGCGGGCACGCTTTGAGATGTCACGGCGCTGAACGACGAGTGCGTGAAGTCGCCGCCACGAGAGCCGACGGCCACCACGGGTACGGTCAGCGTCGTGTTCGCGAGAGCGCGCAACTCGTCGCCCTCGGTGAGCATGCTGCGGTAGAGACCGGCCGCGCCCGAGAATCCGCCGGGCCTCCCGTACGTGCGCGCGAGTTCGGAAACGTCTTCGGCATCGACGGCCATGCCGTACAGCGGATAGAGGTACTCGCCGATGAACGCGTGAGCCTTGCTCTCGAACAGCAGGCCGGCGACGTCGGGGGCCGCAAGCGCGCCGATGTACCAGGCGCCGCCGTGGGCGACGTCGGCGAGACGCTCTGCGCCGAATCCAGCCAGGCCGGATTCGATGGCCGTGAGGCTGAGGACGTCTTCGGCATGCAGGCGGCCCAGTCGGTAGACGAGGCCGCCACTGAGGTCCTGGCCCACGACGTGCATCGGTCCGATGGACAGTTCCTCGATGAGCGCGTGCAGGTCGTCGGCGGCGATCGCGCTCGAGAAGTTCTCGTCGGCGATGGCGGAGTCGCCGAAGCCACGAAGGTCGACGGCGTAGACGCGGTGGTGCTCGGCGAGAAGGGGGATGAGCGTGCGGAAAGCGGTCCAGGTCTCGGGGAAACCGTGAACGAGAAGCACCGGGCTGCCCGACTCTCCGGCGGTGACGTAGTGCAGGACCGTGTCGTTCACCTCGGCGGTCTCGTGCCGCAAGGCGATGGTGGTGGTCGTGTCCGGGTTCATGGTGTCTCCTTGCAACTCGATGGACAACCAGGTTGACACATTGCTGACTCAATAGACAACTTAATTGTCGAATTGCTAGCATTCATCCATGTCTCGAAACGGTGCCGACCTCGCGTTGCTTCTGCTCGGCGGCTTCCGATTCATGGCCGACGAAGCGACCGTGCGACTCGCCGCGCGCGGGCATCCCGGGGTGCGGCCCGCCCATGACTTCGCGCTGCGGGCCATTGCCGACGGCGCCGGATCGGTTTCCGAGGTGGGGCGCCGTACATCGGTGTCAAAGCAGGCGGCGGCGAAGACCGTCGCGTTTCTGGAGGAGGGTGGCTACGTTCGGCGCGCCCCCGATGAACGCGACCGGCGCCGCTCGCATCTCGCTGTGACCGACCGCGGGAATTCGCTGATGAGCGAGGGGGAGGCTGTGTTCGACGAGCTGCGGGCGCAGTGGGAATCACTCGTCGGCCGCGACCGGGTCGCAGACGTTCAGACCGCCCTGCAGCGCCTTCTCGAGTAGCCGGCCGGCGAGCGCGCCTGATCGGCGAGTCTTCCAGGTCGTCGAGAACGTCATCCCGCGTTGCGGGATCACTCGAGCAGCACCTCGATGGCGACCTTCATGCGCTCCAGGTATGCGGCACGATCATCGGCTTGATGTTTGATCCCGATCGAGGCGCTGATCATGGTTTGCGTGATCGCGGCGGCCGCCTCCCGCTCCGATCGGCCGGCTCTCGCCGCGATGGACGAGAACACGAGGTCGGCGAACCGCCGGGGAGCGGTGTCGACCACGTCGCCGAGAAGGGCCGGGTTGTCGTCGATGACCCGGGTGATGTCCTGGGCCAGAGGCCCCACGTAGCGACCGGCCCAGCAGTCGAAAGACGCCAGCAATCGCTCCGGGAGCGCCCGATCCTTCGCGCCCAGAATGCGTTCCACCTCGTTGAGGTCTTCCTCGAGCGACTGCGTCACGGCATCTCGGAACAGCTCTTCTTTCGAGGCGAAGAGGAAGTAGAGACCCGGCCGCGAGATGTGCGCCGCCTTCGCGATCTGTTCCATGGAGGTCTTGTGATACCCGAACCGCGCGAAGGTGATGAGCGCAGAAGCCATGACGGCACGACGGCGATCGGTGGCGAGTGGAGTCGTCGCGGCGACCGCGGCCGGAGTAGGCATAGTCTTACTATACATCTTCTATATATTCTGTATAGTGACCGGAATGACTCCTTCGGAACTCATCACCACCTCCTTCACGCCCGACAGCACCGCCGACGACGTTCTGCGCGGCGTCGATCTTTTGAGTGTCACGGCGATCGTCACCGGTGCCTCCTCTGGACTGGGGGTCGAGACCGCACGCGCGCTGACTTCGGCCGGAGCTGCCGTCACGCTCGCCGTTCGAAATACGGTCGCGGGGAATGCGGTCGCCGACCAGATCCTCCGATCGACCGGAGCCATCCGACCCGAGGTCAGGCGACTCGACCTCGCCGACCAGAGGTCGGTCGCCGACTTCGCCGCGTCGTGGGAGGGCCCGCTGCACCTCCTCATCAACAACGCCGGCATTGTCACCAGTGACCTCCAGCGCACCGTCGAAGGGTGGGAGCTACAACTCGCGACCAACCACCTCGGGCATTTCGCCCTCGCGCTGGGGCTGCACGGCGCATTGCGGATGGGCGCTGCGGAGCGCGACGGAGCCAGGATCGTCGCGCTCAGCTCGACCGCTCACATGCGGGCCGGAATCGACTTCGACGACCTGCAGTTCGAGCGTCGGGCGTACGACCCGCAAATCGCCTATGCCCAATCGAAAACCGCCAACTCGCTCTTCGCCGTCGACGCGACACGGCGCTGGGCATCCGACGGCATCGTGGTCAACACGGCCAATCCCGGCGGCGTCGCCACCGGCTTGCAGCGCAACTTCTCCGCACGGCAGAAGGAGTCCCTCGACGCCGCGGAGGCATCCGGGCTCTTCGCGTACAAGACCGTCGAGCAGGGTGCCGCGACCACGATGGTGGCGGCCGTGGCTCCTGAGTTCGCGCACACCGGCGGCCACTATCTCGATGAGTCCCGCGAGGCGTACACGGTGCCGAACGATGCGCTCCTTGCCGATCACCCGCACGGGGTCAAGGAGTGGGCCCTCGACCCTGCGATGGCGGAACGGCTATGGGAGGTCTCGGCCGCACTCGTGCGGCGGTGATCCCGTGGAAGGCTGCCGCCTGGCCACTAGGCTGCGCACGTGACATCGATTCGAGTGCAGAGGAGCGACCGTGCCGTCCCACCCAGCGCCCCGATTCGACACCAGTGAGCTTCGGGCTCCGGCCGGTGTGATCGATGGTCGGTTCTTCGAGGTGGGCACACTGCCGGGAGGAACACGATGACCACCACCACGCGCGACACCCTGCTCACGGAGGCCGACCTCGAGCGTCGGGCGGGTCTCCGGCGCATGAAGACGCTCGCGACGGCCCTTCTGGTGCTCTCGGCGGTCGTGTTCGCGGTGGCTTTCGCGCTCGAGGACGCGTACGCGTGGCTGGGGTTCGTGCGGTCGGCGGCCGAGGGGGCGATGGTGGGTGCGCTCGCGGACTGGTTCGCGGTGACCGCGCTGTTCCGGCATCCGCTCGGTCTGCGCATTCCGCACACGGCGATCATCCCGAACCGCAAAGACGAGATCGGGGTGAGCCTCGGCGAGTTCGTGGAGCAGAACTTCCTCTCCGACGAGGTGGTGCGGAGCAAGCTGGCCACCTTCAGCGTGGCCGACCGGCTGGGTGCGTGGCTCGCCGACCCGGTGAATGCCGAGCGGGCGAGCGCCGAGGGCGCTGTGATGGCGCAGGGTGTGCTGCGCTTCCTTAGTGACGGCGATGTCGAGAGCCTGATCGAGAGGCTTGCCCGGGAGTATCTGTTCGACCGGGAGTGGGCGCCCACGATCGGCCGGGTGGGGTCGGAGCTCGTCGTCGCCGACCACCAGCGCGCGGTCGTCGACGCCCTCGTCGATGCGGCGGAGACCTGGCTCAGCGAGCATCCGGATGCGCTCGGCGAGGTCGTCTCCACCCGTCTGCCGCGCTGGGTTCCCGGGTTCGTCGGCGGCCTCGCCGACGAGCGTGCCCATCGTGAGGTGATCGGGCTGCTGCGCTCGGTGCGCGACGATCCGGAGCATCCGCTGCGCGTGGCGATCGACGGCTACCTCGTCGATCTCACTGATCGGCTGCAGCACGACCCTGCGATGGCGCAACGGGTCGAGGAGATCAAGACCGAGTTCCTGCAGAGTCCGCGGCTGCGCTCCTTCGCCGGCCAGTTGTGGGAAACGGTGAAGACGACGCTCTCCGATTCGCTGGCCGACCCCGCGAGCGAGTTGCGGTCGGCCGCGACATCCGCCCTGGTCGATGTCGGCGTGCGGCTCTCGAACGATCGCACGCTCTCGGCCAAGATCGACGCCTGGATCGCCGACGCGGCGGGCTATGCGGTGCAGAAGTACCGCCACGATCTCGCCTCGGTCATCAGCGACACGGTGCAGCGCTGGGATGCCCGCGAGACCACGCAGAAGATCGAGCTGCAGGTGGGCCGCGATCTGCAGTTCATCCGCATCAACGGCACGGTGGTCGGCGCGATCGCGGGCGTCGGGATCTACGCGATCGCCACGGGCGTGCACGCTCTGTTCGTCTGATCCCTTCCGCCCCGCTCGGCGATGGTCAGAGGGTCCGGATGCCGGCGAGGAAGATGTCGACGCCGGCGAGAAACTGCGCACGATCGTCGTGCGCGCCCAGGCGTGCTGCTTCGTCGCGCACCATCGGATATTCGGCCGGGTCCAGTTGTTCCCATTCGGTGGCGAGAGTCGCCAGGGCGGCTGAACGATCGGCCGCGCGGGGCGCTTGGCCCGGGCCTGCGGCGTGCTGTGCCGCCGAGCCGAGGACATAGTTGACCAGCGCGGCGCCGGCGTCGGAACGGGCGGCTCCTGTGATGCCGAGAGCGTTGAGCTGACCGCCGATGCCCTCCCAGATGTGCAATACAGCCGGCTGCCGCGGGTCACGGGACAATTGGGCTCCCACCCACGGATGCGCGTCGATCGAGTCGAAGATCCCCAGCGCGATGGCGCGGATCGTCTCTTCGGGCTCGCCGTCGGTCGTGGCATCGCTCATCACAGGAGCGATGACGGCGTCGGCCGCCGCCGCGAGCAGATCGTTCTTGTTGGCGACGTGGTGGTAGATCGCCCCGACTCCGGTGGAGAGGCGAACCGTCAGAGCACGGAAGACCTGGCCGCGGTCGCCATCGGTGTCCAGGACGTCGATCGCGGCCTCGACGATGCGCTCCTTCGAGAGCGCGTCGCGCCGCCGTGTCGTTCGCCGCTCCACTGTCATGTCACCATCTTGACACTATTGGAATCATATTCCAAGATGAGTTTGGAATCGGATTCCAAAATTGGAAAGGAACTCTCATGACGAACTCCATCAGCATCATCGGGGCGGGACTCGGCGGCCTTGCCCTCGCACGCGTCCTTCACCTCCACGGCATCGCCTCGACCGTCTACGAGCTGGACTCGGCGCCCGAGGTGCGCACCCAGGGCGGCCAGCTCGATCTGCACGAACACAACGGCCAGCTCGCGCTGGCAAAGGCGGGCCTCACCGCGGAATTCCGCGCCATCATCCACGAGGGCGGGGCGGCGCAGCGGGTGATCGGCCACGACGGAACCGTCCTGGCCGATGTGGCCGACGACGGCGAAGGGCCGCGTCCCGAAACGTTGCGCGGTGACCTGCGCCGCATCCTGCTCGACTCCCTTCCGGCCGGCTCCGTGCAGTGGGGGAGAAGGCTCCTCGCTGCGACCCCCCTCGCCGATGGACGGCACGAACTCGCCTTCGCCGACGGGTCGAGCGCGGTCACCGACCTGCTGGTGGGCGCGGACGGCGTATGGTCGAAGGTGCGCCCACTGCTCTCCGATGCGACGCCCACGTACTCCGGGATGGCCTACATCGACACCCTCCTGACCGACGTCGACGAGCGTCATTCAGAAGTCGCGGCAGCCGTCGGCGACGGGGCGATGTATGCGCTTGTGCCCGGCCAGGGTTTCCTGGCCCATCGCGAGGCCGGTGACGTCATCCACAGCTACGTCGTGCTGCATCGCCCCATCGACTGGTTCGAGGACATCGATTTCGCGGATGCCGCCGGTGCGAAAGCCCGCGTAGCCGCCGAGTTCGATGGTTGGGCGCCGACGCTTACCGCGTTGCTCACCGAAGCCGACGCCGCGCCGGTCCTTCGCGCGATCTACGAACTGCCCGATCGGCACCGCTGGGAGCGCGTCCCCGGCGTGACGCTCGTCGGCGACGCCGCCCATGTCACCGTCCCCGGTGGTGAAGGCGCGAACACCGCCCTGCTCGACGGAGCCGAGCTGGGCGAGGCCATCGCCACGCATCCCGACGACCTCGAAACCGCGCTCGCCGAATACGAGGCTGTCATGTTCGAGCGCAGTGAGGCCGAAGCGGTCGCCGCACACGAATCCGTCGAGCTGATCTTCGGAGCCGACGCACCCCACGGGCTCCTCGCGTTGTTCGGCGGCGACGCTGCGCCGACTGCCGGTTGACGGGGCATGTCGACGACGTCCGTTCCTCGGGTGGCCTTGTCGGGGGAGTCGTCAGGAAAGCAGCGCGAACGTTGCGCGGATGTCGGCGACGAGGGTGGCCGGCTGTTCGAGCGCGAAGAAGTGACCACCAGCCGCCGGCTCGTTGAAGAACACGATGTTCGAGTAGCGCCGCTCCAACTGGCGGAACGACTTCCGGACGGCCTCTTTCGGGGGCATGGTGAAGCCGACCGGGACGCTGATCGGGTCGTCGATCGTGGCCGGTGACGACCAGCCGGACTGGTCCATCTCCCAGTACATCCGGGCGGCGGAGGCGCCCGAGTTCGGGAGCCAGTACAGCATGATGTCGTCGAGCATCTCATCGAGTGTGAATGACCCTTCGGCGTCGCCGGGTGTGCCGCAGGTGTCTTGGAACATCGCGTAGATCCAGGCGGCTTGCCCGACGGGCGAGTCGGCGAGGGAGTATCCGATGGTCTGCGGTCTGGTGGATTGTTCTTTGGCGTAGCCGGAGAGGGTGTCCCAGAAGTGCTTCGCGTCGCCGAGAGCCGCCTGCTCCGCCGGTGTGGCGGTGCGGATCTCGTCCGGGGTGGGCGGGAACATCGCGAAGTTCAGGTGGGTGCCGATCAGACCGGCCGGGTGCAGTTTCGCGATCTCGTCCGTGACGGCGCAGCCGAGGTCGCCGCCTTGGGCGCCCCACCGTTCGTATCCGAGACGGTTCATCAGCGTGATCCATGCCTTGGCTATGCGTGGCGGGGTCCATCCGGTATCGCTGGGCTTCTGCGAGAACCCGAACCCGGGGAGCACGGGGATGACCAGATGGAAGGCCTGCGCGGGGTCCAATCCGAAGGCCGCCGGGTCGGTGAGCGGACCGATGACCTTCCGGAACTCGAGCACGGAGCCGGGCCACCCGTGGGTCATGATCAACGGCGTCGCGTTCGGCTCGCCCGAGCGGATGTGGAGGAAGTCGATGTCGAGACCGTCGATCGTGGTGCGATACATGCCCCAGGCGTTGAGTTGCGCCTCGACGGTGCGCCAGTCGTACGAGTCGCGCCAGTGATCGACCAGCGCGGCGAGCTTCTCCGGAGTCGGCCCTTGAGAGGTGTCCGACACGGTGCGGCCGTCCGGCCAGCGCACCAGCGACAGTCGCGTGCGCAGATCGTCGAGCTGCTCCTGGGGAACCGCGATCGTGATGTGTTCGATGGCCTCGGACATGGCAGATCCTCCATTGCTTACTTCGGTACCGTACGGTATCGTACACATATGGTCAAGCCGATCGCCCCTGCCGAAGACACCCGGATCGCCGAGACGGGCCCCTCGGAGCTGCGCGGCGAGGCTCGCACCGTGGCGATCCTGGATGCCGCGCTCGAGCTCATCGGCGAGGTCGGCTACGAGCGCGTCACGATGGACGGCATCGCCGCCCGCGCACACGCGTCGAAGACGACCATGTACCGGCGCTGGTCCACCAAATCCGAATTGGTCGCGGATGCGCTTCGTCGGCACGCCGAGGGCGAGTCTCCCGCGGTGCCCGACACCGGCACCCTCCGGGGGGATCTGCTGGCGACGGTCGGCGAGATCGCCGAGACGCTCACCGGCGGGCGTGGCCCGTCCCTGATCGGTCTCATCGATGCCATCCGAGATGATGCCGCGTTGCGGGAGCAGGTCGGTACTCAGGTTCGTGAACGAAGCCACGATGTCGGACGCGAGATCTGCGACCGGGCCGTCTCCCGGGGCGAGGCTGTTCACGCCGAGCGTGCGGAGATCGTGCTCGAACTCGCCTTCGAGCACCTGTTCACCTCGACCCTGTTCGACGGCGCGCAGCCCTCCGTGGCGAGCCGGCAGCGCTTCGTCGACGCCGTTCTTCTCCCTCTCCTCGGCGCAATCGAATCAGGTCGGCCGTGACGACGGCGGAAGCCGTACCGCAGCACACGGATCGTTGCTCCGCCGACTCACGAATGCCGGATTCTCGCGCCCAGACTGTCGCCGCGTCGGAGCGGACCGGCCGGCACGTCGTCGTTCATCACGACGACGCAGCTGGGTGAACCGACATCCACGTCTCCGCGGTGCGTCGGCAAGCCCGACGGGCCGAGCTGGAAGACGGCGATGGAGTTCGATGCCCGATTGGCGACGTAGAGCCGAGAGCCGACGGTCGTGTGGTGTCGCGGGGTGATGCCGTGGCATGACACTTCGTCGATGGCCACGAGATCCGTCCTGTTCGGTGCGACACGCATCGTGACGATGGTGTCCGATCCGCGTACGCCGACATGCGCGAATGTCGCCGAGCCGAGATCGGTGATGGTGATCTCCGCAGCGAGGTCGGTGCGAGACCATGTGCCGTGCGGACGAAGCGGTGCGGAGCCGGCGATCGTGAACCGGCCGGCGCGGCCGGCGCGGAGCACGAAGACGCACCCCGAGTACTCCGTGACGACATAGACCAGGCCGTCACCGTGGACCTTCAGGTGGCGGGGTCCGCTCATGGCCGGTAGATCGAGCGCGTACTCCGAAACCATCCCCTCCGTCTCGTCGAGACGCCAGAAACAGATCGAATCGTTGGCGATGTCCACCGTTGCGATCTTCCCCTCGCGCACCGTTGTCGCGCTGTGCGCGCGCGGTGGCACGGTTCCCTCGAGCCCCACTCTGTCTCGCAACAGGGGCCTTCCGTCGGGTGACAGGTCGAACAACGCGATCGTTCCGTCGCCCCAACCGCTGACCACGAGATAGCGGCCTCGCGGATCGACGTGGATGTGGCAGGGAAGCTCGCAGGCGTACTGGGGCGGCCCGAGCCATCGCACGGATTCGCGGGCGACATCCAGCACGACCAAATTTCCGGTCGACTCCTCGACGGCATACAGCACAGGGAGCGCGGGGTGGGCCGCGAGAAAGGAGGGCGAATGGGCCGGGATCGGCGGCTCGTGCTTCGGTGCACTGCTGTCGTTCACCCGCACGCGTTCGATACCGTGGCCCGATCCACCGAGTTCTGCGGTGGAGGTGCCGATCCAGAGGGTGGTCGTGTCGAGAGCCGCGGGATCGTTCAGGGCGCCCGGAACCCTTCCAGCCACGATTCGGCGATCTCCCGGTGGCCGACTTCGGTCGGATGGATGCCGTCGGTCACGAAATCCGAAGGATCGCTTTCCGCGGCCCGGCGAGTGAGGTGCCGATCGAGTTCGACCAATCTCGCCGAATACTCGTGGGACAGGCGATGCACGACCGCGATCTTCTCGTCGAGATCGTCGCGCCAGTTCTCTTGGGCGGAGTCGATCGGCAACAAGAAGGGCTCCATCATCACCAGAGAAGCACCCGTCGGCACCGAATCGTCGAGGATGCGCCGGTAATCGTCTTCGAAGGAGGCCGCGCTGGTCGGGTCGTCTCGGTCGAAGCGGCGCCACATGTCGTTGACCCCGACGAGGATCGTGATGACGGCTGGATCATGGGCCAACACGTCCTCGGCCCAACGCGCACGCACGTCTCGCACCCGGTTGCCGCCGATTCCGGCGTTCACGATCGAGAAGGCACTCCCGGCTCGCTGCAGGCGATCGTCGATGACCCTGACGTAGCCGGCGCCGAGTGGATGCCGGCCGGGATCGCGGTGGTTGGCATCCGTCACGCTGTCTCCTGCGAAGACGAGGACGGGGGAGGGTTCTGACATCAGTGTCCTTCGAACTCGTGCGGTCAGTCGGTTGCGGTCGTGTGCGCCGGCGGCAGCGTGCCCCAGTGACCGAGTGCGACCTCGGCCTCGCGCTGAGCGTTGACGATCAGGGTGCGGGACGTCTGCTCGACCGAGGGGTCGCCGTTCGCGATCTCGGCGACGAGCCGCCGATGCACTTCCAGCCCGTGCAGGGTCTCCTCGACCAACGGGAAGACCAATGTCTCGCGGGTGCGGACGGCCGTCGCGATGACGCTCTGCAAGCGCTGGAACATGCGGTTGCCCGAGAGTGCGAGCAATGTGGTGTGGAACTCGACGTCGGCCTCGGTGAAGGCGTGGATGTCGCGGGATTCGAAAGCGGCCTGCATGCGATCGAGGATCGCGCTGAGGCCACCGATCGCTGACGTCTCCGAGCTCAGCGAGACCAGGCGCGCGGCAACAGGTTCGATGGCCAACCGGGTGGAATACAGCTCCTCCACCTGATCCAACCGCTCGTCGCCCTGCAGGCGCCACGTGATGACCTGGGGGTCGAGGTAGTCCCACCTGCTCTCATCGGCCACACGTGTGCCCACTTTGGGCCGAGCGGTGACGAGCCCTTTCGCCTCGAGCGCCCGGAAAGCTTCGCGCACGACCGAGCGCGAGGCTCCCAGGTGCTCTCCGAGCTTCTCGGGATTGATCGATGAGCCCGGAGGAAGCACCCCCTGAACGATCGACCGGCCGAGGTATTCGACCGTCTGATCGTGAAGACGCGTGCCGCCGACCCCGAAACTCACTTCGCCGGCCACTGTCATTCATCTCCCTCAACTAATAACCTGATAAATAGTACTACCTCGTCAACACTAGTGATTTCACGAAAGAGTTGACACGCTGAGCTTCTAGTCATAATAATCTGATTATTGAAGTCAACCGCTCAGTGAGGAGTAAGCGTGCACGTCGTCGTCGCCGACCCGATGCAGGTGCGATTGGGCGCCCAGCTCAGAGAACTGGCCGGCCCCGGATTGACGTGGGAGTTCCTCACGCCCGGGCAGAGCATCGCCGATGCCTCCGATTCGCCGGAGGTCTTCGTCGGGTCGAAACTCAGCGCCGACGAACTCCCTCCGGCCGCTGACCTCCAGCTGGTGCAGGTGGCGGGAGCGGGCTACGAGGGGATCGACCTGCACGCGCTCCCCGCCGGGGCACGCGTCGCGAACACGTCTCATCACGGTCGCGCCATCGCCGAGTACTGCGTCATGTCGATGCTCGCCCTGTCGCGCGACCTGATCCGCGAAGACCGGGCTCTGCGCACCGGACGGTGGTTGTCGGTCTTCCAGGACCCCGGATCTCCTGTGCACGAAACGCTCGAAGGCAGAACGGTCGGCATCCTGGGCATGGGCGAGATCGGAGAGCACGTCGCGATCCTGGCCACGGCTCTCGGGATGCGGGTGGTCGGCATCCGCCGCCACCCCGAGCGCCCCACCGCCGTTCCCGTCGCCTGGATGGGCGGCACGGACGACATCGACACCCTCCTCACGCTCTCCGACTTCGTGGTCGTGACGACACCGTTGAGCGAACACACACGCGGCCTGATCGGAGCGCGCGAACTGGCTCTGCTCGCGCCGCACGCCGTGCTCATCAATGTCGCACGGGGCCCCATCGTCGACGAGCAGGCGCTCTTCGACGCCCTTCGGAACGGCGCCATCCGTGGCGCTGCCATCGACGTCTGGTGGCAGTACCCGGAGCAGGGCAACCTCCGGAGCCCGTCGAGACTTCCGTTCGGAGAACTCGACAACGTCATCCTCACCCCTCACACCTCCGGGGTGACCTCCGACGTCTTCCACCGCCGGATGAAAGACGTCGCCCGCAACATCGCGGCGCTCCGTGACGGCGGAGAACTGCGCAACATCGTGTACGAATCCCCGATCCACCCGAATCCCATCGAATCCCGATGAATCACCACCAGGAGAAATCAATGAAGATGAACCCCAGAGCAGCACTGGCGATCGTCCCCGTGGCCCTCGTGGCCTTGGCGTTGACGTCGTGCTCAGCGGATGCCGGCGCCGACGCGGGCGCCACCGACGGCCCGGTCACGATCACCGTGATGGGCATCCCGGCGACCACGAAGCCCGAGGCGCGCCAGGCCTATCTCGACGAGATCACAGCGTTCGAGAAGGAGAACCCCGACATCACGGTCACGCCGACCGATGAGAAGTGGAACGCGCAGTCGTATGTGACGGAACTGGCCGGAGGAACCGCTCCGACCTTGCTGTGGGTTCCCCTCACCGACCCGCCCGGGCTGATCGCCCGCAAACAGGTCGCCGACATCACGGCCGACGTGGAAGCCCTCCCGGAGGCGGGCAGCCTCAACCAGAAGGTGCTCGATCCGCTGCGCGGCGACGAGGGGCAGCTGTACGGACTCCCCACCGCCGAATACGCACTCGGCCTCGCCTACAACCGCGACCTGTTCACCGCCGCCGGCCTCGACCCCGATCAGCCTCCCACCACCTGGGACGAGGTGCGAACCGCTGCGAAGAAGATCACCGACGCGACGGGCGTGCCCGGGTTCGCCGAGATGACCACCAACAACGCGGGCGGATGGCATCTGACCGCCGGCACCTACTCGCACGGCGGCACCATGGAGGTCTTGGGAGACGACGGGACCTACACGGCCGACGTCGCGAACGACCAGGCGGCCGCCTACCTCGACACCCTCAAGGCGATGCGGTGGGAGGACGACTCCATGGGCACCAACGCCCTCCTCGGCTACGACGACATCAACAGCGGATTCGCGGCCGGCAACTTCGGCATGATCATCTCGGCGCCCGACTACTACACGAACTACATCCAGCAATACCAGGGCGACCCCACGAAGTTCGGAATGGCCGCCTACCCGCAGGCCGGTGGCGGAACGACTCTCGCCGGCGGCAGCGTGGCCATGGTCAACGCGAAGGCGACACCCGCGGAGAAGGCTGCGGCCATCAAGTGGGCCGCTTACCACTGGCTCCGCCCGCAGTACGACCCGGAGGCTGCGGCGACTGTAGCCGAGTCGAACGCGGCGGCCGGAATCCCGGTCGGCATCCCCACCATCCCGCTCTTCGATCAGGAGACGCAGGACAAGGTGCACGCGGCCATCGAACCGTTCATCACGATCGACTCGGCGAACTTCGAGCCCTTCGTCACCGGCACGGCCGGGCTCGACCTCGAAGCCGAGCCGCCCGTCGCGGCGCAGTTGGTGTACGGCTCGCTCGACCCGGTCATGCAGGCGGTGCTCACCCGTGAGGACGCCGACCCGATGGCGGAGCTCGAGAAGGCACAGCCCACCGCCGAGCAGGCCGTCAAGCAGGCTCAGCAGGGACAGGGATGACGACCAGCAACGATCTGGTGGTGGAGGCGACCGCGGCCGCCTCCACCACCGGATCGGGACCCCACGACGACGGCCGGGTGCTCGAACCCCGGGCCAGGCGGCGGCTCAAGCACCCGGGACGCTGGAGGCGCGACCTCTCTGCCCTGGTGCTGCTGCTCCCGGCTCTGCTCCTGTTCGGCGTGTTCTCGTGGTGGCCGATCCTGCGCAGCCTGCTCCTCAGCGTGCAGTACAACAACCTGGTCGACGCGCCCACCTGGGTGGGGCTCGACAACTTCGCCAACGTCTTCAGTGACCCCATCCTGCTCACCGCGGTGCGGAACACGCTCGAATTCGGGGCGCTGTCGGTGTTGTTCGGATTCCCGATCCCGCTGTTCCTGGCCATCATGATGTTCGAGCTGCGGAGGCTCGGCGGCATCTTCCGGGTGCTGGTCTACATCCCGGTGATCATCCCGCCCGTCGTCTCCGTTCTGCTGTGGAAGTTCTTCTACGACCCCGACAACGGTCTGTTCAATGCCGCCTTGGGCGCGATCGGCCTCGGCCCGTTCCCCTGGTTGCAGTCCACGGCGACCGCCCTGCCGAGCCTGGTGCTGTTGATCCTCTGGGCCGGTGTCGGCAGCACCGTCCTTCTGTTCCTGGCGGCCCTGTCCGGCGTGAGCCCGGAACTCTACGAGGCGGCGGAGACCGATGGCGCTTCCATCTGGCAGCGCATCTGGCACGTCACTCTGCCGCAGCTCCGGGGGATCATGCTGATCCTGCTGCTGCTGCAGATGATCGGCACGCTGCAGATCTTCACGGAGCCGTACGTGATGACCGACGGCGGACCGGAGAACTCGACCGTCACCGTACTTCTGCTGATCTACCGAGCCGCTTTCATCAACGGCGACTTCGGCTACGCGACGGCGCTGAGCGTTCTGCTCGCGGCGGCCCTCGCCATCCTGTCAGCCATCTACCTCCGTCTCACGCGCGCTTGGAGCACCTCCTGATGATCGTGAACACCGAAGCCCCGCGCCCCGTGGTTCGGGCCAGACGCCGTACGAGGACGGATGCGAATCGCAGCCTGATCTCCAGAGCCGACCTTCGCCGGCCGGGCCTGCGGCTCAGCGTGCGGGCGATTCAGGGAACTCTGCTCGCGCTTGTCGCCATCGCCGGGATCGGACCCCTGTGGTGGCTGTTCAAGGGATCGTTCTCCGGCACCCAGGAGCTGCTGCAGAATCCCGCCGCGCTCTGGCCCTCCACGACCCAGTGGGACAACATCGCCAACGCCTGGACCCAACTCGACATCGGGCACTATCTGCTCAACACGGTCGTCTACGCCGTCGGCGCGGCCGGCGTGCAGGTGATCGTCGCGGTCACCGCCGGATTCGCGCTCTCGGTGCTGCGGCCGCGCTTCGGCAGAGTCGTCTACGGTGCCATCCTCGCGACCTTGTTCATCCCGGGAACGGTTTCGCTCGTCGCGCTGTACCTCACGATCATCAATGTTCCCGGACTGAACATCAACATCGCGAACACGCCGTGGGCCATCTGGCTGCCCGCCGGTGCACATGCCTTCAACGTGCTCATCGCCAAGCAGTTCTTCGACACCTTGCCGCGGGAGCTGTTCGAGGCGGCGTCGGTCGACGGGGCGTCGCCGTTCCGGATGCTGCTGCAGATCGCCATGCCGCTGTCGCGGCCGATGATGTTCGCGATCGGGCTGCTGTCGTTGATGGGCGCCTGGAAAGACTTCCTCTGGCCGCTCGTGGCAATGAGCGACCCGGCGAAGCAGCCGCTATCGGTGGCTCTTCCGCGATTGGCGGAGAACGCGGATCAGGCGCTCGTGCTGGCCGGAATGCTCATCTCGACCATCCCGCCCCTGATCGTCTTCATCATCTTCCAGCGCCAGATCGTCCAGGGCGTCGGCTTCAGCGGATTGAAAGGATAAATGCACGTGAGCGGCCATGCCGAGGTAGTCATCGACAGACCCGATCGAGGCGGAACGATCCGCATCGAGGCCTGGGGTCCGAACGCCATCCGCGTGCGGGCATCGTATCGAGGGCCGATCGATCGTCGTGAGACCGGGGGCTTGATCTCCGACCAGCCCATCGGGCCGGCTGCGGATGCCGCGGTGAGCGTGGACGGCGACATCACCTCGCTCGCCAACGGGCTGCTGACCGCCACCGTCGACCGCAAGGGTGAGATCGTCTTCCGCTCGGCGGACGGCCGCACCCTCCTCCGCGAGACACCGCAGTTCCTGGCTTCGCCGCCTCCGCGCTATTTCCGTCGACGTGCCGGCGCCACGACCCTGCACGTACGGTTCGATGCCGACCCCGAGGAGCGCTTGTACGGCCTCGGCCAGCAGCAGCACGGCCTGCTCGATCAGAAGGGCGCGGTCGTCGACCTCCTCCAGCACAACTCCAACGTGTCGATCCCCTTCCTCCTGTCCAGTCTCGGTTACGGCCTGATCTGGAACAACCCGAGTCCGGGGCGGGTCGAACTGGCGAGCAATCGCACGCTCTGGACGGCCGACAACACCGAGCAGCTCGACTACATCGTGATCGCCGAGCCCACTCCTCAGAGCATCGTCGCGCGATTCACCGAGCTCGTCGGGCGAGCACCCCGCTTTCCCGAATGGGCGTCGGGGTTCTGGCAATCACGACTCCGCTACGCCTCTCAAGAGGAGCTGCTCACGGTGGTGAGAGACCACCTCTCTCGAGGGCTGCCGCTCGCGGCGATCGTCATCGACTACCTGCACTGGATCTACTTCGGCGACTGGGCGTTCGACCCGGCCCACTGGCCCGACCCCGACGCGATGGTGGCGGAGCTGCGGGAACTCGGTGTCGAACCGGTGGTCTCGGTCTGGCCCGCGGTCAACGAGAACAGCGAGAACTATTCGGCCATGAATGCGGGCGGGTTGCTGCTGCGCCAAGCCGGCGGGCTCGGGGTGGCCGCCCGATTCGTGGATGCGGGACAGCAGGGCCCGGCCTTCCTGCACTTCTACGATCCGAGCAATCCCGCTGCACGCGACTTTCTCTGGAACGCCGTCGACAGGGGCTACCGGACGCACGGCATCGAGAGCTTCTGGGTCGACGCCAGCGAACCCGAGATCGTTCCCCAGGAACCCTCGGAATGGGAGTACGCCGCCGGCCCCGGCGACCGGGTCGGCAACAGATACCCGTGGTGGAACGCCCAAGCCCTGGGCGGAGGCATGACACCGGAGAATCCGCGCGACGCCGTCAATCTGTCCCGATCGGCGTGGCTCGGATCGCAGCGCTTCGGCGCCGCACTCTGGTCGGGCGACGTCCCCTCCACCTTCGAGTCGCTGCGTGCTCAGGTTCCTGCCGGTCTCAACGCGGGCCTCAGCGGGGTCGCCTGGTGGTCGAGCGACATCGGCGGGTTCCACGGGCCGAACACGAACGAGTCGCCCTATCTCCGCGAACTGATCATGCGATGGTTCCAATTCGCGCTCTTCACGCCCATCATGCGGCTGCACGGACACCGGATTCCGGACGGGGACGTCGCGCTGAAGTACGGGGCGCCCAACGAAGTGTGGAGCTTCGGCGACGAGGTGCTTGCAGCGGCGACGAAATTCCTGGCGTTGCGAGAAGCCATGAGGCCGTACATCGCGCGAGTGATGCGCGAAGCATCCGAGACCGGGATGCCGGCGATGAGAGCCCTCTTCCTCCACTTCCCCGAAGATCCGGAAGCCTGGGCCGTCGACGACGCGTATCTCTTCGGTCCCGACATCCTCGTCGCGCCCATCCTCGACGAGGGCACCGACACCCGATCCGTCCGGTTGCCCGGCGGCGAATGGGAGTCGCTCCAGACCGGCGAGACGTTCGTCGGTCCGCGAGACGTCGAGACGGTGATTCCGACCGACGGGATACCCGCGTTCGTTCGAGCGGGATCGGCCGTCGCCTCGGAGATCCGCGAGGCCCGCGAGACACGCGACGCGAGAGCATCATGACCTGGCTCGTCACCGGGAGCGAGGGAAAGCTCGGCCGCGAGCTCGTCGCCGGCCTCGATGAACGCGGCATCGCAGTGCGAACGATGGATGTCGTGCCCTCCTCCCGCGAAGGGCACGTCGAGGGAGACGTTCGCGAACCCGCCGTTCGCGCTCACGCGGTGAGTGGCGTGGACGTCATCATCCACCTCGGCGGATTGGCGAGCGACAGCGCCGGTACGCCGAGTGAGATCCTCGAGGTCAACGCCGGCGGTACGGTCGCGCTCGCCGATGCCGCCGTCGTGGCCGGATGCCGGCGATTCGTCTATGCATCCAGCATCAACGCGGTGGGGATCGTCGGGCCGGGATCTCCCACGCGACTTCCCGTCGGGGATGACGAGCCGGCGCGTCCGTCGACTCCCTACCAGGTCTCGAAACTGCTCGCCGAGGACTATCTCCTCTACCTCCATCGGGCCGGCGCGATCTCCTCGGTCATCCTTCGCCCGACCTACGTCGCGACGGCATCCGACTACGCCGCCTGGCAGAGCCGCGATTTCGCCGCGCTTCCACGAACGAGAAGCGAGCTCTACTCCTACATCGACATCAGGGACTGTGTGGAGGCACTCATCCACGCGGCACGCGCCGTCGATGTTCCGCCCGGCCCCTACTACCTCAGCGCCGCCGACACCGATGCGTTTCAGCCCTCCCTCGAGATCGTCTCCGACTGGCCTGTCCCGAGGCGGCCGGACTTCATCGCCTACTTCTCGGCCGACCCGCATCGAGCCTTGATCGACACCACTTCCACGAGCGAGCTGCTGGGCTGGACCCCCACCCGCACCTGGCGCGCAACCGATCAGACACAAGGAAACGACCAAGAACGGAGTCAACGATGACCACTGCATTCTCTCGTCGAGCATTCATCGGAGGAACCGCCGCGGCGGGCGCCGCAGCGCTGCTCGCCTCGCAACCCGGGGCGGCATTCGGGTTGGGCGCGATTCCTGCGACAGCGCCTCTCGCGCTCGGAAACCTCACCTCGGGCGGGTTCATCGCGAATCTCCCGCCGTCGTTCTATTCCCGGCCCGGACTCGAGGGCATGCCCGTCATCGACTACGAGAGCATGCCGGTGGTCAACATCATGGATCACGGTGCAGTCGGCGACGGGGTGACGTCGGACAAGGCCGCGTTCGACAGCGCGATCTCCGCGATCAATGCACTCGGCGGAGGAGTCATCTACCTCCCCATCGGACGATACGTGTTCACGCCACCGTCAGGAGGCAGCCCCAACTGGTGGTACCAGGCGACGATCTCCGGGGTCCACTTCGTGGGGGAGGGCGAGGGCAGTGTAGTGGTCTTCCGCCGCCCCAAGATGGTCACCAACGGACAGGAGGCTCCTGCCTACGCATCGGGCAACGGTTGGCAATTCGTCAACGCAACCGACGTCTCGCTCCGCGACTTCGCCATCGAGTGGCTGCCGTTGAACATGCTCCGCCACTCGACCACCGCCACGGCGCTCCTCGTGCGCACACCGGAGTCGGTACAGGTGCTCCGGATGTCGATCGGGAACTGTCAGCCCGGCGTTCTGCTGCAGCACGCGAGCAATTGCTGGATGGTCGACAACGTGTTGCGGAACGGTGCGTCCGACGCCTACAACTTCGGCGGGGCCAAGAACAGTGTCGCTGCATACAACTGGGCGGAGTCGATTGGCGACGACGGATTCGCGAACTACCAGGACAGCGCCTTGTTCCCTGACAGCAACACCATTCCCAACGTGCGATTCACCCGAAACACCGTCATCAGCGCCTGCTACGGCAGGGGCATGACGCTCGGTGGCTCGCATCACATCATCGACGAGAACTGGATCGAGAACAGCGCCGGAGCCGCCATCCTGAGCGACATCAGCACGACCAGCCCTGCGACGCTCATTGACGCGTCCGTGGTCAACAACGTATGCATCCGCTCGACGATGGAGATGCGACCCGATAACCGGCACCTCTCCAGCGGGGGCGGATACCACGGAGCGATTGCCTTCCTGAACAAGGTCGACACGTTGACCGTGCAGAACAACAGCGTCCGCGGGTCGGAGGACAACGACATCGCCATCGGCATCACCAATTGGCTCGGCGTCACGGGAAACGACATCGAAATCTTCGGCAATGAGCTCTACGCGGCGGATGGCGTCGGCATCAACATCCCGTCGAACAGCACGCTGACCGGACTCGACATCAGCCAGAACCGCATCCTCGAGAACACGGGACCGTCAGTGGCGCTGGCGGGGACGGCCACCGGGGTGACGTCGGGAGGCAACTACGTCACCACCCTTCCGAGCGTCACCGGCTCGGTCTCGGGAGACATGACCGGATTCACGACGTCGCTCTCGACCCCGTACAGCGATCCCTACGCCCCGCGGCGGGCTGAACCCAGCGAGACCAGCTGGGCCGACCCGCAACCGCAGAGCACATCGGGCCTCACCACGGTCAACGTCACGAGCTACGGAGCACTGGGAAACGGCGTTCACGACGACACCCCGGCATTCCGCGCGGCGTTGGCGGCTCTGCCGGCAACCGGAGGGGTCATCGCCGTGCCGGCCGGAAACTTCCTCCTGCAGGTCGACCCGGCCTACTCCACGTTCCGCGACACGAAGATCACGCATCACTTCGCCATCACGGAGCGCGACAACGTGCACATCGTCGGAGTCGGCGCCAGCTCGGTCATCGTCTGCGCCAGCGCAGAAGACCAAGGAGTCCGCATCATCGGAGGCCAAGGATGCTCGGTCTCGAACATCGCGTTCTCCCTCCCGGACCGTCCAGACTTCCGTCGCAACCGGGCCCTGCTGGAGATCACCGGAGCGAAAGACGTCTCGGTCACCGACGTCTCGCTCTCGGGTGCGAGCGGTTCCAACCTCCTCATCGACACGTGCACCGGGGTCTACCTGGACAACGTGACCAGTGAGAACGCCAACATGTACGGCATCGACGTCGAGGGGTCGCGCCAGGTGCGGGTGACGGGCTGCAGCGCGAACGACAACCGTGACGGCGGCATCCAGATCGGATGGGTCGGCGCAGTCTTCCGCGAGGCGCAGTTCGTGCACGTCGATGCGAACACCGTCGACGGTTCGAGCGAAGGCGCCGGCATCCTCGCCAGCAGCGGTGCAGACCTCCTCATCGACGGCAACTCGGTGAGCAACACGTGCCAGGCCGGCATCTACCTCTGGGGCCGCGCCCCGGAATACCCGATGTACTCGGCCGACATCACCAACAACACCATCGTCAACGCCTGCATCGGCGACTACACCTACACGCCGGGCGCGATCGCCATCCATTCCATCCGGGAATCCGCGGGAATGACGACGGGCACGTTCACCATCTCGGGCAACACCATCGACACCACCCCCTTCTCCGGCATCTGGGTCGGAGGGAAGTCGCCCATCGGCTCGATGCTCTGCCAGATGAACACCCTCACGATCTCGGGCAACACGTACTCCGGAGTCGGCGGAAGCAGTGTGCTGATCGCGGCAGATCAGCAGGCGAAGATCACCAACCTCACCATCATCTAGAAGGATACGCAGGCAACTCAGAGTGAGAATCGAACGAGTAGAGACCTTTCAAGTCGCACCGCGCTGGCTCTTCGTGGCCATCACCACCGACGACGGCATAACCGGGTGGGGAGAGCCGGTCGTCGAAGGCCGAGCGGCTACCGTCGCCACCGCGGTCGCCGAGCTGAGCGACTACCTCATCGGATCGGATCCGTCGAGGATCGAAGACACCTGGCAGGTGCTCACCAAAGGCGGCTTCTACCGCGGTGGACCGGTGTTCGCGAGCGCGGTGGCGGGCATCGATCAGGCGCTGTGGGACATCGCCGGAAAGCGGCTGGGCGTGCCGATCTACGATCTGCTCGGCGGAGCGGTTCGTGACCGGGTGCGGATCTACGGCTGGATCGGCGGCGACCGTCCGAGCGAGCTCGCGGCCGACGCCGAGCGCCAGGTCGCCGCCGGCCTCACGGCTGTGAAGATGAACGGGTCGGAGGAGCTGACGGCCATCGACGTGCCGGCCAGCCTCGCGCATCTCGTCGACCGGGTCGCCGAAGTGCGAGGTGTTCTCGGCGACTCGCGTGACATCGCCATCGATTTCCACGGCCGCTATTCGCCCGCGATGGCTCGCCGTGCTCTCCCGCTCCTGGAGCCGTACTTCCCCCTCTTCGTCGAAGAACCCGTGGTGCCGGAGCTGTCCTTCCAGCTGGGCGAGATCGCCCGCGCGACACCGATCCCGATCGCCACGGGTGAGCGGCTCTACTCGCGGTGGGAGTTCCGCGAGGTGCTCGCGAGCGGAATCGCCGTCGCCCAGCCCGACCTCTCGCACGCCGGAGGGATCTCCGAGGTGCGGCGGATCGCGTCGGCGGCCGAGACCTACGGGGTGTCGCTCGCGCCGCACTGTCCCCTCGGACCGATCGCGCTGGCCTCGTGCCTCCAGGTGGACTTCGCCACACCCAATTTCCTCATCCAGGAACAGAGCCTCGGCATCCATTACAACGTGCAGACCGACCTGCTCGACTACCTGCTCGACCGATCCGTCTTCACCGCGAACGACGGATACATCGAACGACCGCTCGGGCCGGGGCTCGGGATCGAGATCGACGAGAAAGAGGTCCGTCGCGCCGCGGCCGCACCTCACAACTGGCACAACGACATCTGGCGACACGCCGACGGGAGCTTTGCAGAATGGTGATCGACAACCGAGGGCCGCAGCAGCCTGACGATCTCGAGCGAGCGCGGCACGATCCACGCCTGCTCGAGAACGGCAGCGTGATCCAAGCCAGCGGATACAGCGACCAGCCGTACGTCGTGGTGACCGGGAGCGGGACGTGGTTGTGCGTCGTCACCAGCTCCGACGCTCACGAGGGTGATTCCTCACAGCGCATCGTCGCTCGAACGAGCACCGATCGGGGGCAGACCTGGACCGCTCCGGTTGACATCGAGCCCGCGGACGGCCCGGAAGCCTCGTGGGCGGTTCCGCTGATCACACCTGCTGGGCGGGTCTACGTCTTCTACACCTACAACACCCTGAACATCCGAGAGGTGCCCACCGACACGGGAACCAGCCCGCGCGTGGACACGCTCGGCGACATGGTCTTCCGGTACTCCGACGACGAGGGCGAATCCTGGTCGGATCGGCACACCGTCCCGATCCGGGCGTTCGACATCGACAAGCGCAACCCGTTCGGCGGTGAGGTGCAGTTCTGGTGGTCGGTGGGGAAGCCCGAAGTCGTCGGATCGAGCGTGTTCATCGCTGCTTCGAAAGTCGGCGAGTTCCGCGAGGAATCCCAGGGATTCCAGAAGACGAGCGAGGGATTCCTGCTCCGCAGCGACGACATCCTGTTCGCGTCCGACCCGGCGACGATCACCTGGCAGACGCTTCCCGACGGAGACGTGGGGCTCCGCGCCCCGGAGGGCGAGGTGGCCGAGGAGCACAAAGTCGTCGGCCTACGCGACGGCAGCCTCTATTGCGTCTACCGCAGCGAGAAGGGCTACGTGGCCAGCAGCTCCAGTCGGGACGGCGGCCACACCTGGTCGGCACCCGCCTGGGCGACTTTCGCGAGCGGACGTCCGATCAAGAATCCGCGTGCGGCGACGTTCGCCTGGTCGTGTGGCGAGGGTCGTCATCTGCTCTGGTTCCACAACAACAGCAACACCTGGTTCGGCACCTACCGGAATCCGGTGTGGCTTTCCGGCGGGATCGAGGTGGACGGCACGATCGCCTGGTCCGAACCGGAGATCGTGCTCTACGCCGACGATCCTCAGGTCAGCATGAGCTACCCCGACCTGGTTCAGCACGACGGCGCGTTCTGGCTGACGGAGACGCAGAAGAAGGTGGCCCGCGTGCACGAGATCGACCGGGACCTGCTCGCCCGTCTGTGGGGAGAACCCTCTCCCCACCTCGGCGAAGGCATCGTGGCCCAGTATCGGCACGGCGACGAGACGCCGGTGAGTCCCTTCCGTCTCACGCCCTTCCAGCTCCGGCGTGGGAACTGGCGGATCGAAGAGGCCCGTGCAGGGTTCACGCTCTCCGTTGACCTGACCGTCGTCGACACCAGTCCGGGACGAACCATCGTCGACGATCGCGATGCCTCCGGTCGCGGATTCGCCGTCGAAATCGCGTCGCGCGGTCGTCTGCGATTCACCATGAGCGACGGACGCCGAGAGTGCTCGTGGACCTCCGATGCCGACACGATCGTCGCGAACAAGCCGACCCATGTCGGCGTGGTGGTCGATGGCGGCCCGAAGATCATCCTGTTCGTGGTCGACGGCGTGCTGCAGGACGGGGGCGACGAACGCCCTTACGGATGGGGTCGCTTCAGCGATGATCTGCGGGACGTGAATTCCGACCACGGCCTCGACGTGCACGGGCTCGCGAACCACGAAGTCGGTGCTCTCACGGTCTTCGACCGCGCCCTTCGAGTGGCGGAGGTCGGAGAACTCGCCGAGGATGCGAGGCGTCGCCATGCGCGCTGACACGAGACGGCGGGTCGTGACGATCGGTGAGTCGATGTTGCAGATCACGCCCTCGCCGATCGGGCGACTCGCGAACGCGACCCGTGCGAGCCTGAGCGTCGCCGGAGCCGAATCGAACGTCGCCAGCTATCTGTCGAGGCTCGGTCACACCGTCTTCTGGCTCAGCGCCGTCGGTGACGATCCGATCGGTGAACGCATCGTCTCCGACATCCGCGCGGCGGGCGTTCGCACCGACTTGGTCGTGCGGGACTCGACCGCCCCGAGCGCGGTGTACTTCAAAGACGCGCAGCTCGGCGGGGCAACCTCGGTGCACTATTACCGGAGCGGGTCTGCGGCATCGCGCATGACCGGGGCCTTTCTCGATGACTTCGCCTTCTCCGGAGACGACCTGGTGCACGTGAGCGGGATCACGCCCGCACTCTCGACGGGCTGTCACGAGCTCATCGAAACGACCATCGACAGAGCTCACCGCGCCGGCGCCCGAGTCTCCTTCGACGTGAACTACCGGCCGGCGCTGTGGGAGCCCGGAATCGCCGGCCCGATCCTGCGCGCCCTCGCCGACACGGCTGACGTGGTCTTCGTCGGGCTCGACGAAGCACAGGAGATCTGGGGCACCGAGACTCCCGCTTCCATACGAGATCGGGTTCCCCGCCCCGACATCCTCGTGGTCAAGGACGGCCCGGTGCGTGCGACCGCTTTCCACGGCGGCGCGCAGACGGATGAACCGGCGCTCGTCGTGGATGTGATCGAGCCCGTGGGCGCCGGCGATGCGTTCGCAGCCGGCTTCCTGCATGGGCTGCTGACCGATGCGGGCGTTCCGTCGAGCCTGCGACACGGCCACCGCCTCGCCGCTTCAGCGTTGGTGAGCACCGGAGATGTCGGTGCGATGCCGGACGGCTTCGCCGGAGCCCTCTCTCCCGTCGGTGAATCCGACCGGATCGAGGTGTGATCGTGGTGTCGACATCGCGAAACGACTTCTCTGCAGTTCTGAGGGGGCGTCCGGTCATCGCCATCCTCCGTGGGATGGATCTGTCGGTCGCTCTGGACGTCGCCCACCGTGTCTGGGACAGGGGGATCGGAGTCGTCGAAGTACCTGTGCAGGATGAAGCCTCGTTCGAGACTTTCCAGGCCGTGAGACTCCGCGGACTTGACAGGGGAGAACCCGTCGGGGTCGGCACCGTCACCCGTCTCGAGCTCCTCGAACGGGTGATCGACGCGGGTGCTGACTTCACCGTGGCTCCGGGATTCGATCTTGCTGTCGTGGAGGCGAGTGCGGAAGCAGGAGTTCCTCATCTGCCCGGGGTCGGAACCGCGACGGAGGTGCAGAAGGCCTTGCTGGCGGGGTGCGATCACGTGAAGGCCTTTCCCGCTTCCAGCCTTTCCCCGAGTTGGTTCCGAGAAATGCGGGGGCCGTTCCCTGCCGCGACTTTCATCGCCACCGGCGGAATCGACACGTCGAACGTGAAGGACTTCCTCGCCGCAGGGGCCGCCGCCGTCGGAATCGGGTCCGCCTTGCGATCACAGCGCGCGGCCGACGCCCTCTTCGACCTTGTCGAGACGATTGATGACTGAACCGGCTGTGGTCGTGCCGCCGTATGCCCACATCCACAACGGGGAGGTGAGTATTCTGCTCCGAACCTCGAGCCGTAAGCCGGAGTTCGTGCATTGGGGTGCCTACCTCGGCGAACAGCTCCCCGATCCGGCGCAGATCGAGGGCGCGGTACCGCAGTCGTCATTCAACGCACCCGTACCTCAGCACCTGGTGCCGGAGGCCGCAGCGGGATGGCTGGCAACGCCAGGACTGCGCATCGGGCGAGAGGGCAATGAGCTCCACGCATCGTTCGCCATCCGCGACATCGTGGTCGACGAGCACGCCACCGCAGTGCTCAGGCAACATGACGACCGCAATGAGATCGACCTGGCCACCGAGATCCACATCGAGGACACCGGTCTGGCTCGCCTCCGTCACACCCTCACGAACACCAGCACTCGGCACCTCGCCGTCCACCACCTGTTCGCAACCCTCCCCTTGCCCGATCGAGCGAAGGAGATCCTCGACAGCACAGGCCGATGGTGCCGAGAAGTGCAACCGCAGCGCCGGACCATCGGATTCGGCAAGTGGTCCCGCCCGACACATCACGGGCGAACGGGACACGACGCCCCGCTGGTCTTCGCGGCGGGAACGGAGGGCTTCGGATTCCGAAACGGGGAGATCTGGAACATCCACCTCGCGTGGAGCGGGAACTCCGAGCACTACATCGAAAAACTGCCCTCCGGAGCTTTCGTGATCGGTGCCGGTGAGGTTCTCGAGCAAGGAGACGTCGTTCTCGAGGAGGGCGGAAGTTACACGTCTCCTTGGCTCTTCGCGTCCTACAGCAGGATGGGCTTGGACGCGAATGCGGCACAGTTTCATCGATGGGACCGGTCCAACCGCACCGCGGTCACACCTCGACCCGTCACCCTCAACAGTTGGGAAGCCATCTACTTCGACCATGACCTCGACGCGCTGATCGATCTTGCTGCGGCCGGCTCGCGGATGGGCGTGGAACGGTTCGTGCTCGACGACGGGTGGTACAAGGGACGACGGAACGACCGCGCAGGTCTCGGGGACTGGTCGGTCGACCCGATCGTCTGGGCGGGAGGGCTCGCTCCTCTCATCGACCGTGTGCACGACCTCGGCATGCAATTCGGGCTCTGGGTGGAGCCCGAGATGATCAGCCCCGACTCCGACGCTGCACGTGCTCACCCGGAGTGGATCAGTCGCCTCGGCGAGGACCTTCCGCTGCCCTGGCGGCATCAACAACTGCTCGATCTCACCAACGAAAAGGCGTGGCGGTACGTCTACGACCAGCTGCACCGCTTGTTGGCGGATCACCGCATCGACTATCTCAAATGGGACTACAACCGCGACAGCAACGAGATCGGCCGCGGCGGAATTCCACGCTCCCATGCCCAGGTGCTCGCCGCATATCGGCTGATCGACGCCATCCGGGAAGCGCATCCCACGGTGGAGATCGAGAACTGCTCGTCCGGAGGAGGCCGCGTCGACCTCGGTCTGGGCAGTCGCACCGACCGGGTGTGGATATCCGACACCAACGATCCCGTCGAACGTCATCCCATTCAACGGTGGGCGTCACAACTCCTGCCGCCCGAACGTATCGGAAGCCACGTAGGGGGACCTCGGTCTCACACCACAGGCCGAGTCACTGACCTCTCCTTCCGGATCAGCGCCAGCTGGATGCAGCACATGGGGATCGAATGGGACATACGAGGGATGAGTGCCGACGAGGAGGCCGTGCTCTCCGGTGCCATTCGTCTTCACAAAGCCAGCCGCTCACTGCTTCATTCCGGCGTTCTCATCCGCGACGACGGTCCGGATGCGAACCACCTCTTCCACGGAATCGTGTCCGCGGAGAAGGACAGGGCAATCTACCAATACGTGGCACTGCAGCTGGCGACCTCGGATGGCCCGACGCCTCTGAGGCTCGCGGGGTTACGCGACGAATGGTGGTATCGAGTGCGGATGCTGCTCGACGATGTCCAGCAGAGGGCGGAGCAGGCCCCTCCCTCGTGGATGGTCGAGGGCATCATTGCGAGCGGCCGGTTTCTCACCACGGTCGGTCTGCACATGCCCTTGCTCAATCCACAATCAGCCATCACGTTCGAGGCGGTGCACGTCGGCGAGGGCCCCTAAGCTGGCAAGTGGCCGGCGGGTTCTCGCAGGTACGCGGCGGCGGCCTTGCGACGTCGCTCGGCCGGTCATCGTGGTGTTCATTCCCCTTGCCTGAGAAGTCGTTCCAGCTCCACCCCGGCCTCACTGCTTCCCGCGTCGGAGAGTCGTTGCAGTTCTCGTAGGTCGCGATTCGCGACGGCGCGGCGCGTCAACAGCCGCCCGGCGTGCTCGCTGCCCTCGTCGAGCAGTGCAGCGAGCGCGTCCCAATCGTCGCGAGCGTTGTAAAGGTCGGCGAGCCGGTCCAGCGCTGTCTCGTTTCCCTCATCCGCGAGTGCACGGAGAGTGTCTTCTTCGAAGTCGTGATCGGTCATGACATCAGCGTGCAGCCTTGCCCCAAGGGCAAGATCAAGCCCAGTATGGGGAGATGTTGACCATCGGGCAGCTCGCCGCCCACGCGGGAGTCACAGCCAAGGCCATCCGTGTCTACCACGCCAAAGGCATCTTGCCCGAGCCCGAGCGTGATGCCTCCGGATACCGGCGCTACGGTGCCCAAGCGATCATCGACCTGACTCGCATCGTGACCCTCGCCCAAGCAGGCGTCCCACTGGCTCGCATCCCCGGCACACTCGATGCCGATGCCGATCGATTTGGACAAGAGATTGCGCAGATCGAGAGTGAGCTGCGCACCCGCATCCGCGAGCTCGAGCAACGACGGGCACGACTGCGTCATCTCGACCAGCCCCATCGGCTCTGCTTGCCCCCTGAAGCCATCGAGTACATGGAGCGGGTGCGAGTCATCGGCCTGTCCGAACGTCACGAGCATGCCATCCGAGATGGCTTCATCCTCAGCTACGCCCTCGCTCCCGACATCACCCGCATCATCCTTCCTGCACGAACCGCGTTGCTGGACGACACCGAGTATGTCGCGGTGCTTCGGGCATATGACGACGCGATCGAATGGGCACCTGACGATCCTCGCCTCGAGAAGATCGCAGACGCGGCGGCGCGAATCGCCGAGCGCATGACGATGGTCTCCGATCTCCCCGACTTCGACCAGGTGTCGCCCGAGACCATCGATCTCCTCAGCGGGCACGTCGGCATCGAAAGCGCTGCATGGGACCGTCTCGACGAGCTCCTTCACGAACGCCTCGTCCCCGGTCGCGATGCTCCCACCACTGCAATCGGCGAGATGTGAAGGAGGCCCTCAGCCTCGTTCAACGTGTCACACGACCAACACCCGAGCGATCGCGGTCAGGCGTCGCGACCGGGGTGGGCCAGCAGGCTCTCGCCGGTGTCGGCCACGGTGTCGGCAACAGGGCGGGCGTGCCAGCCCAAGAGCCGCTCGGCCTTGGCGCTGGTCGCGGTGAAGTTCTGCCCGAGTTGGGGGCGCAGGGCCCGTAGCTGGGGGTTGACGACGCTGAGGGCGCGGGCGACGAAGAGGGGCAGCTCGCGGGTGGGCGCCTTGGCGGCGCGTTCGCCGAGGCGGTCGCGCAGCAGGTGGGCGATGTCGACGATGCGCAGGCTGTGGCCCGAGATCGCGAGGAAGCGTTCGCCGGCGGCGGCCGGATCGGTCATCGCGCGCAGGTGGAGGTCGGCGACATCGCGCACATCGACCCATCCGGTGGCGAACGGCGGGCAGGCCGGCATCACGCCGTCGAGCATGCCCCGGATCATCCGGAGCGTGGGCGGGTCGTCGGGGCCGACGAGGGGGCCGATGACGGTGGTCGGGTTCACGGCGGCGAGCTCGAGGCCGTCTCCCTCCTCGGCGATGAACGTCCAGGCGGCGCGTTCGGCGAGAGTCTTGGATCGCTGGTACGGCGCGATGTTCGCGTCGACGTCGGTCCAGTCCTCCTCGGTGAACGGTGCCTCTTGCGGCTTGTGGCCGTAGCCGACCGCGCCGTAGGCGCTGGTGAGCACGACGCGTTTCACGCCGGCGTCGCGGGCACGGCGGAGCACACGCAGCACGCCGTCGCGAGCGGCGGCGATCATCTGGGCTTCGGTGATGTCGGCTTCGCGCAGGGTGGGAGAGGCGACGTGGAGCACGTAATCCATTTCGGCCACGGCGTCATCCCATCCCGAGTCGCCGTTCAGGTCGGCCTCGACGATGCTCAGCCGGGAGTCGTCGAAGTCGGCGGCGGAATGGAGATGCCCACGCAGAGCGGCGCCGCGTGCGGTACTGCGGACGGTGACACGCACGTCGTGGCCGGCGTCGAGCAGATACAAGGTGCACCAGCTGGCGATGAAGCCGGAGCCGCCGGTGACGAGAACGTTGGCCATGGTGATCAGGCCGCCTTTCGTGGGCTGAGGTGAGGTGTGCGGCGGGCGGCGAGAAGGCCGGTGCCGAGGAGGAGGAGCAGAGCGCCGATGCGGGCGCCGGCGCCGGTGCGGAGGATGGTCTTCATCTGAGGGCCATCCCGGGAACGCGGGCGCGGATCGCGGCCATGGTCGCCTCGTCGGAGACGCCCTGGAAGTCGTACCGCGGAGTGTAGGGAGCGATCAGCGAGGTCACCTCGTCGTCGGTGAGCTCGACAGCGAGCGAGGCGATCGCGTCGTCGATCTGCTGAGTGGAGTTGGCTCCGACGAGCGGTGCGGTGACCACCGGCTGCCGGTGCAGCCAGGCGAGCGCGATGGTCGCCCGGCTCACGCCGTGTGCGGCCGCGACCTCGCCGACGGCGTCGATGATCGCGTGGTTGGACTCTTCCTCAGCGGGCGAGTAGAGCAGGTCGGCGTAGGCGCCGTCGCTCTCCGAGCGGGCGGTCGAACGCGCGTCGTCCCAGCCGCGGGACAAGCGGCCCCGAGCCAGCGGGCTCCAGATGACGGTGCCCACGCCTTCGTCGAGGCAGAGCGGGATCATCTCGCGTTCCTCTTCGCGGGCGAGCAGGTTGTAGTGATCCTGCATCGACACGAATCGGGCCCAGCCGTGCTGCTTCTGCAGGTTCAGGGCCTTCGCGAACTCCCACGCGAACATCGACGAGGCGCCGAGGTAGCGCACCTTCCCGGCCTTCACCAGGTCGCTCAGCGCTTCGAGCGTCTCCTCGAGCGGCGTGTCGTGGTCGTTGCGGTGCACCTGGTAGAGGTCGATGTAGTCGGTGCCGAGGCGTTCGAGCGAGTGGTCGACCTCGGTCATGATCGCCTTGCGCGAGAGTCCCTTTCCGTTGGGGCCGGGGCGCATCGGGTGGCGGAGCTTCGTGGCGATCACCACGTCGTCGCGGTTTGCGAAGTCCTTGAGCGCACGGCCGAGGATCTCCTCGCTCGACCCGTTCGAGTACATGTTCGCGGTGTCGAAGAAGTTGATGCCGGCATCCAGTGCGTGCTTGATGAGGGGCCGCGCCTCCTCCTCGCCCTTGGACCAGACAGGGTGGCCGCGGTCGGGTTCGCCGTAGGTCATCGCGCCGATCGCGATGGGTGACACGTCGAGTCCCGTCGTGCCGAGCTTGCGGTACTGCATGAAAACTCCTTAGATGGATCAGGTGGAGACTTCTCCGGTTGATGCGATCGACTGTAACGGAGAATTCTCCGGTTAGCAAGGAGAGATGATGGCCGACATTCGACGAGCGGATGCGCAGCGCAATCGGGCGCGCATCCTCGAGGTCGCGTACCCGGCTTTCGCCGACGATCCCGAGGTGTCGCTGAACGCGATCGCCAAGCTCGCCGGCGTCGGCCCGGGCACCCTCTACCGGCACTTCCCGACGCGGGAGGCGCTGGTGCTCGCGGTGTATCAGGAGGAGGTGGCGAACCTCGTCGCATCCGTCGACGACCTGCTCCGGGAGAACGAGCCGCTCGACGCCTTCCGGTCCTGGGCGCGCGCGCTCGCCGTGCACGCCCGCATGAAGCACGGATTGGGCGAGGCGCTCACCAGCGATGCCGCCCAGGCCGTGATCGGGGCGACCTGGGGGCCGGTCAGCCGCGCCATCGCGACCTTGCTCGAGGCGGCTGCCACCCGGGGTGACATCCGTGCCGGTATCGACCCGAACGACGTGATCCTGCTGCTCAGCTGTCTCTGGCGCGTCCCCGCCGGGGAGGCGGGCCTGATCCAAGCCGACCGATTGCTGGAGATGATCGTCGGCTCACTGCAGTGCGGCCCGGTTCCGGACCCGAGTGGGCGCTAGCGGATCTCGTAGGTTCCGTCGAGGCGGCTTCGGGCGACGACGTGTCCGGTCATGGCGCGAATGGTGTCATCGAGGGTGAAGGTGTCGGGGAGGTCGATCGGCTGGTCGAGGGCGAAGAGTTGGAAGGCATAGGTGTGGGGGCCGTGCGAGCGGATGGGGAGAGGCCCTGAGTAGCCGCGGCGGCCGAGCCCGCCTTTGCCGTGTCTGATTCCGGGGATGGGGCTGGGATCGGTGAGCCCGTGCTCCGGGATGCTGTGTGACGCCGGGTCGATGCCGAGGGCGAGGGCGTGGGTGGCGGGCCGGGAGAAGGGCACGTCGGGGTCTTGCGCGATGAGCACCAGCTCTCGCGTTTCCGACGGCGGTGCCGTCCATTCCAGGGCGGGTGAGATGTTCGGCCCGCGCAGCCGGCCGCGGTGTCGTTCGGGAATCGGTTCGCCGGGGCCGAATGCCGGGCTGGTGAGAGTGAAGGTCTCCGGTGCCCGGAGGTCGGGGTTCGCCCAGGCCAGCGTGTGGTGTCCGGCGCGTCGAGTGCGGAGGAGGAGACCGAGGGGATTGGCGGGCATGGTCGTGTTCGCTTCTTTCTAGGCCGGGGATGCCGTGCGGGTGGGGGTGCGGAGGGTGCGGTCGAAGACCGTGAAGGCGATCGCTACGAGACTGACGCCGATCATGATCAGGCCGATGGTGTGGACGCCTCCGTCGGTGGCATCGGTGTGGAAGACGATGCCGGTGATGGCGGAGGAGGCGATCGAGCCGAGGTATCCGAAGGTGCGGAAGAGGCCGGATGCGACCCCGAGCTGTTCGGGTGGCGCCTGGGTGTAGAGGGCGAGTTGGTTGCCGCTGGAGGCCGTGCCGAGCACGACGCCGAAGATCACCGTGATCAGCACGATCCACGCGACACCGGTGTCGGATGTGAGGAAGAGCACTCCTACGGAGCCGGCGAGGCTGGCGACAGCGGCGACGATCACCGGACCACGAATGAGGTTGCGGCGCGAGATCGGCACGATGACGATCCCGGAGATCACGCTCATCGGCAAGAGGAGCAATCCCGCGCTGAGGGCGGACATCCCGCGGGCCGCTTCCATCCATTGGGTGATGCCGTACATGACCACGTAGACGCACAGCGCGATCAGCGCGTAGCGCAGGTAGGTGCGGGTGAGGGCGCCGTTGCGCACGAGCAGACGCACGTCGAGGAAGGGTGACGTCGCGCGCAGTTCCCACAAGGTCAATGCGGCGAAGAGGAGAACGGCCGCGGCGAGCAGGAGCCAATTCGGAGCCTGGAGCGAGAACAGAAAACCGAGGAGTGCAGTCATCGCGAGGCCGAAGCCGGCGATGCCGATCAAGTCGATGCCGGTGAGCACTCCTTTGATGGTGCCAGGCGTCTGGGCGGCGGGGTCGCGGGGAATCCCGATGAGCGCGGCGGCCAGCGCGATCAGAGCCACCGGAACATTGATGAGGAAGACCCATCGCCACCCGGCGGTCTCGACAAGGACCCCGCCCATCGGAAGACCCAGGGCGGCTGTGGCGAGGCCGGCGATCTGAAGGCCGCCGAGTACGCTCCCGGGCGGTTTCGCCATTCCGGATGCCGCTGCTCGTCGCTGGATGAGCATCATCGCCGAGGGGTAGGCGCAGGAGGTGCCCAAGCCGATCAACACACGCGCGATCAACACCATCGAGAGGTTCTGTGCCACACCGCCGAGCGCGCCGCCGAGGAGCACCAGCATGATCCCGACGAGGAACACCCGCCGCGCGCCGACGACGGCGGCCACCTTTCCCGCCGTGGGCTGCGCGATCGCACTGGCGAGATACAACGCCGTCACAAGGGATGCCGTCTGGCCGATCGGCACCCCGAGGCCCGTGGCGATCGGTACGAGCGCGGTCGCGATCAGGGAACTGTTGATCGGGTTCAGCGCCGATCCGATGTACAGCGGTGCGGTGAACCGCCACGAGAACGGTTTGCCCGTCACGCCCGGCGCGTCGGCGGTGGTGGCTGATGACATGAGCTGCTCCGAAGAAGATGCTTCGTCGACCGGATGGATCGATATTTAGGTGTACTAAAGACTTTCTTTTAGGTAGACTAATCAACTATGGAAGCCAGGGCAAGTCGCGATCCGTCTGATGCCGCAGCGGGTTCCGGTCTCGGCGCTCAGGTGCGCTCGACGGTCGGGCGGCTGTATCGGCGATTCCGGAGCGAACGTCCGGAGGGGGCCCTCGGAGACGCGCCCTTGGATGTGCTCAACTGGCTGTACAAGAACGGCCCGCAGACCTTGACCCAGCTCAGCGAGTACGGTCAAGTCGCTCCCGCGTCGATGAGTCAGAGCGTGAATCGGCTCACCTCGGCGGGCTATGCCGTCCGCACCCCCGACCCGAGCGATCGCCGCAAGGTGCTATTTCGCACGACCGCCGAGGGCGCACGCCTCGCCCAGGCGACGCGGGCTCAACGCGACGCCTGGTTGGAGGCTCGGCTCAATGCTCTCAGCCCCGAGGATCAGCGCGCCATCGCACACGCCTGTTCGATACTCGGCGCGATCGCCGACGCCTGACCGTCAGCGCGGTCACGGCGGGCTCGCTCGCCCAGGCCCGGCTACCGGTGCGAGGGAGAGCCGCCGCGAAGCCGCGCCGTCACGCGGTGGGCGTGCTCGAGGAGGAGGCGGCCCAGTTCGGCCTGACGGTCGGGGCGGAAGCGCGACTCCACCCCGGTGAGGCTGAGCGCCCACCCGGGCCGGCCGGCGGCGTCGAACACGGCGGCGCCCATGCCCCAGCTGCCTTCGAGGACGAGGGCCGGGTTCACCGCATAGCCGGTCTCGCGAGTGAGGGCGATCCGCTCGCGCACGGCGGAGGCGGAGTGCTGCAGGCCCCAGCGCTCCTCGAGTGGCGAACCCGCGAGATAGGCGTCAATCTCGTCGTCGGGGAGGTAGGAGAGGAGGGCGAGCCCGGCCGAGGCCACGCCGAGCGGGAATCGCACGCCTTCGTAGAGCACGAACGACCGGATGGGAAAGCTGCCCTCCTCGCGCACGAGGCACACGGTCTCGGAACCGCGGCGGGCGGAGAAGAAGGCGCTCTCCCCGGTCTCGGCGGCCAGGGCCCGCACGCTCTCGCGGGCGGCCTCGGTGACGTCGTACCGGTCGGCGGCGAGGGAGCCGAGCAAATAGAGTTCCGGCCCGAGGAACCAGCGCGCGGCACCCGGGTCGTGGTCGACGAATCCCTCGGCCGCGAGCGAGGTGAGCAGGCGGTGGGCCGTGGGCCGGGTGAGCCCGGTCGCGTGCGCGACGGCGGCCGCGGACACGCCGCCCGGATGCTCGGCCACCACCTTGAGCACGCGACTCACCCGGGAGACCACCTGCGCTCCCGGTGTCGGATCAGCCATGTCGACGCATCCACTTGTCCATATTGTGAGCATAGCCGGATGTCGCGACCAGACTGCGAGCTTCTCGACCAGCAGCACGCTTCCCTGCTTTGACAGGCTCGCACGGCCCTCGTAGCGTCACCTTCAGGGCACCTGGTGACCACCACGTGGACACGGCGCCGAGCACGAGGGAGTGACATGTCGAAGCAGTGGGCCAGCGCGGCCGAAGCCATCCACGGAACCGTCACCGACGGCTCGGTGATCGCGGTGGGCGGCTTCGGGCTCTCCGGCAATCCGACCGATCTGATCGAGGCGCTCCGCGACACCGGCGCGCGCGACCTCACCATCGTCTCGAACAACATGGGCGTCGACGGCAAGGGTCTCGGCATCCTGCTCGAGAACAAGCAGGTGGCGAAGGTGATCGCCTCGTACGTGGGCGAGAACAAGCTCTTCGCCGAGCAGTACCTGAACGGCACCCTCGAGGTCGAGTTCGCCCCTCAGGGCACGCTCGCCGAGCGTCTCCGGGCCGGCGGGGCAGGCATCGCCGGCTTCTACACGAAGACCGGGGTCGGCACCCCGGTGGCCGAGGGCAAGCCGTCGGCCGAATTCGACGGCGAGACCTACGTGCTCGAACGCGGCATCCTCGCCGACCTGGCGCTCGTGCACGCCTGGCGCGCCGATGCCGAAGGCAACCTCGTCTACCGGCACACCGCCCGCAACTTCAACCCTCTGGTCGCGACCGCGAGCCACCTCACCATCGCCGAGGCCGAAGCGGTGGTCGACGGATGGCTCGACCCCAACACCATCGTCACCCCCGGCATCTACGTGCAGCGCCTCGTCACCGCGACCGCCCGCGAGAAGGACATCGAGCAGCGCACCACCCGGCCCCGCACCGCCGCGGTCGCCTGAACCGAAGGAGAACCCCATGGCCTGGACCCGCGACGAGATGGCCGCGATCGCCGCCTCCGAACTCCGCGACGGCGAGTACGTGAACCTCGGCATCGGCATCCCGACCCTGGTCGCGAATCACTTGCCGCCGGGCGTGAGCGTGACGCTGCAGAGCGAGAACGGACTGCTCGGCATGGGCCCCTTCCCCTTTGAAGGCGAGGAAGACGCCGACCTCATCAACGCGGGCAAGCAGACCGTCACCCTGCTGCCCGGCGCGAGCATCTTCGACTCGGCCACGAGCTTCGGCATGATCCGCGGCGGTCACGTCGGCAAAGCGGTGCTCGGCGCCCTGCAGGTGGCGGGCAACGGCGACCTCGCGAACTGGACCATCCCCGGCAAACTCGTCAAGGGCATGGGTGGCGCGATGGATCTGGTCGCCGGCACCCCCCGCGTCATCGTGCTCACCGACCACGTCTCCAAAGACGGCACGCCGAAGATCGTCGCCCGCTGCGACCTGCCGCTCACCGGTGCGGGGGTGGTGGACCGCATCATCAGCGATCTCGCCGTGTTCGACGTGGTCGACGGCGGCCTGGTGCTGCGTTCGCTGGCGCCCGGCGTTTCCCTCGACGAGGTGCGGGCGAAGACGGGGGCCGAGTTCTCCGTCGATCTCGACGAGAGCGTCGCCGGCGCTGTCGAGGCCTCCGCATGAGCGCGGTGATCGTGGGATATGCCCGCACGCCGTTCGTCAAGTACTGCGGACAGTTCGCCTCGGTGCCCGCCACCGAGCTCGGGGCCGCCGCCATCCGCGCCGCCCTCGCCCGGGCCGGCATCACGCCCGGCGAGGTCGGCTTCGTCTACGGCGGCCAGGTGCTGCAGGGCGGGGCCGGACAGAACCCGGCACGGCAGTCCGCCGTCGTGGCCGGCATCCCGCTCGCCACACCGGCGCTCACCCTCAACGCCGTGTGCCTCTCCGGCACCGAGGCGATCATCTCGGGGGCGCGCCTCATCGACGCCGGTGACGCGGATGTCGTCGTGGCCGTCGGTCAGGAATCGATGACCCTCGCCCCGCACGCCTGGTCGGGCTCCCGGGCCGGCAAGCGCTACGGCGCGATCGAGCTCGTCGACACCATGGACCACGACGGCCTCACCGACGCGTTCGAGCACCGCTCCATGGGCTCCTCCACCGAGGACCGGAATGCCGCGCTCGGGTTGACGCGTGCCGATCAGGACGCGTGGGCGGCCGCCTCGCACCAGCGCCTCGACGCCTCCACGGAATTCCTCGCCGGCGAGATCGAGCCCTTCGCGGTGCCCGGCCGCAAAGGCCCCACGATCGTGTCCGTCGACGACGGCCTCCGCGCCGACACCACCGTCGAATCGCTCGGCGCCCTCCGCCCGGCTTTCGGCGGCTCCGGCACCATCACCGCCGGCAATTCCTCGCAGCTCACGGATGGCGCCGCCGCCGTCGTGCTGATGAGCGAGACCGCCGCCGCGTCCCGCGGAATCCCGGCCCTCGCGCGCATCCTCGCCCACGCCTTCGTCGCGGGCCCCGACGTGTCCCTCCACGCCCAGCCCGCGAACGCGATCGCGGCCGCGCTCGCTCGCGCGGGCCGCGCGGTCGGCGACCTCGCCGCGGTCGAGATCAACGAGGCCTTCGCCGCCGTCGCGGTGCACTCCACCCGTCAGCTCGGCGTCGACCCGGCGATCGTGAACCCCCACGGCGGCGCGATCGCGCTCGGCCACCCGATCGGCGCCTCCGGCACCCGCATCGTCGGCCACCTCGCCCGCCGCCTCGCCAGTGTGGGCCCGGGCGCGCTCGGGGCCGCCGGCATCTGCGGGGGAGGCGGGCAGGGTGCCGCCGTCATCCTCGATTCATGCCGTCCTGTCTGAGCTAGAGCGTCTGCACGACGTCCCAGACCGCGAACGCCGACGCGAAGGAGACGACGTCCGCCGAAAGGTGGAGATCTGCTCCGGTGAGGGATTCGATCCGTCGTATTCGCTGATTCACCGTGTTGGGGTGCACGCGCAGTTCTCCCGCCGTCGCGATCCGATCCTGCGCGTGGTCGATATAGGTGCGAAGGGTGCCGAGCAGGTCAGAGCCCCGTGCTTCGTCGTAGTCCATCACAGGACCGAGGGTGTCGAGAGCGAACTCGCGGAGCACCGTGGGCTGGTCGGACTGCAGCAGCACGCCTACGATCCCGAGGCCCGCAGGAGTGACGCATTCGTCGCTGCGACCAGCCGAACCGGCGAGCGCCAACGCCCCCTTGGCCACGCGGAACGCCTCGGGGAGAGGTCGATCCCTGGTTCCCGATGTCGCGACGAGCACGTGCTCGGTGGGAAAGGCGGAACGCAACGAGTGCAGCATCGCCGCACCCGCGGACTCCCGTGCGGATACCGGCCACACCGCGACGATCAGGCCTTGCACCGCCGCCACCAATGGCCGGATGAGCACACCCCCCGAACCCGCCGAGGGCAGCGCGATCGCGGCAGCAGCCGAGAGCGCAGCCACTGTTCGGCGAGTCTGCGCAGCCGAGGTGTCGACCGCGCTGTCGAGTCCGGAAACACGTGCAACGGTCGCCACCCGCAGCGCATCGAGGTCGTAGCCCAGAGCGGCCGCCCGGCGCAGGGACCGTTCCGTCATCCCGAACAGCAGGACATCGGTGAGGACTTCGCCCTGGATGCGGTGCTCGGCCTCCAGGGCGGCGCGGATGCGCAGCACCTCGAGCGCGATGACGACGCGCGCGTGATCGACCGCGCGCGCGTCGATGGGGTCGAGGCCGTGTTCCGCGTCGGCGATTCGGAGCCTGCCGACCTCCTCGTTCCCCAGGGTCACCGGAAACTCGAGTCCGACGACGTCCGGAGGGAGGCCGGGGCCTGCGGAGAGCGGCCGGCCGGTCGGGTCGTCGAGTGCGACCGGCCTGCCGATGAGATCGGCGAGCGTGCGCACGACTCCGTCTATCCCTCCCGACTCGAGAGACACCCGGAGCAGCCGCCGGTGGATCTCCTCCGACTTGGCCAGCAGGTCGCGCTGCTGAAGCAGCGACGCGTTCACTCCACGGAGCTCATCGACGAGTGAAGCGCTGGTCAGCGCAGCTGCGGCGTGATTGGCCAGCAAGCTCAGGCGCTCGACCTCCTGAGCGCTGTAGACGTGGGTGCGGGAATGGTATCCGTTCAAGGTGCCGAGCACCCGCTCCGGCCCGACCAGGGGCACGCTGATCATCGACCGGTAACCCTGTTCCTGCGCGACTCCGCCCCATGGCTCGAATCCGCGCTCGACCTGGATGTCGGCCACGGTGACCGACTGGCCCGAGGAATACGCACGGCTCGACGGAGCCGTCGAGCCCACCGTGACAGGGCTCGAGCGGTTCACCCCGTCGACGTACTCACGGGAGAGCCCGCTCCACCCTTTGATCACCAGCGCAGTCTCCTGCGCGTTCGGAACCAGCAGGCCGCAGAAATCGAAGCCGAGGAGTTCGCGTGCGGTCTCGGCGACGAGGGTCAAGGCCTCGTCGACCGATCGCCCGTCGATGGCCACCCCACTCAGCTCGCGGAGTCGGCTCAGCCATGTCACGAGTTCGGAATCCACGCGGCAATGTCAGCACGCACATGGATGCATGTCAAGTGTGTGATCTTGAACATTGTCGGATGGAAGTGGGCTTGGCACACTGTTGAAACCTGAGTGGGGCGCTGCGGCCTTGCAGAGCGTCTCTCGGGATCATGCACGAGACCTGAGGAGCACGAAATGACCGACACCGCCGTCCGGACCCCGGCCGCCGACCAGGCGCCTGATGTCGCAGGATCCCAGGAATCCGCCACCCGCGAGATCCTCAACCCGTCGACCGGGCTCGTCATCCAGACCGTGCCGGAGCATTCGGCCGCAGACGTCGACCGCGCGGTCGCCACCGCCGTCGAGGCTTTCGAGAACGGACCATGGCCGGCCCTGCACGCGAGCGAGCGCTCGCGCATCCTGCTCCGGATCGCCGACGAGATCGAGGCCTCGACCGAGGAGCTCTATCGCCTCGAGGCCCTCAACAACGGCCGCCCGGTCACCGAGACCCGCGCCCAGCTGTCCCGGGTGCCGGAATGGTTCCGCTACAACGCCGGCCTCCTCGCCGCCCAACGCACCGCGGTGCTGCCTTCCGACGGCCCCTACCTCACCTACCAGCGCCGTGCCCCGCTGGGCGTCTGCGGCATCATCACCCCGTTCAATCACCCGATGCTCATCCTCGCCCGGAGCCTCTCCGCGGCGTTGGCGAACGGCAACGTCGTGGTCGTGAAACCCTCCGAACTCACGCCGCTCACCACGCTCGCGCTCCTGCCGATCCTCGCGAAGGCCGGGGTTCCGGATGGCGTCGTCCAGGTCGTCACCGGTGCCGCCGAGGCCGGTCGGCGCCTCACCGAGCACCCCGACATCGCGAAGATCACCCTCACCGGCGGCACGGAAACCGGCCGATCGGCCGCCGTCGCCACGGCCCGCCGATTCGCCCGCATGACGGCCGAGCTCGGCGGCAAGACACCCGTGATCGTCTTCGACGACGTCGAGGCCAAGGAAGCGGCCGAGGGTGCCGCGTTCTCCGCCTTCGTCGCCGCGGGCCAGTCCTGCGTGGCCGGCTCTCGCTTCCTCGTGCAGCGCGGCATCTACGACGAATTCGTCGAACACCTCACCGCGCGGGCGAAGGCGATCCGGGTCGGCGACCCGACGCATCCCGAGACGCAGATGGGCCCGCTGATCAGCGCCCGGCAACGCGACAAGGTCTCGGCCCTGGTGGAGTCAGGTCGCGAGGAGGGTGCAACGGTCACGGCCGGCGGCGGCGTGCCCGAGTTCGGCTCCGACGCCGCGACGGGCACGCCGGATGCCGCAGGCAGCGACGCCCTCCGCGGTGGCTACTTCTACGAGCCCACCGTGCTCGCCGACGCGAGCATGGACATGCGCGTCGCCCGCGAGGAGATCTTCGGCCCCGTCGCCGTCGTCATCCCCTTCGACGACGAGGAGCACGGCATCGCGATGGCCAATGACAACCCCTACGGCCTCGGCGCCGGCGTCTGGACACGGGATGTCGCCCGCGCTCATCGCGTCGCCGACCGCATCAAGGCCGGAATGGTCTGGATCAACGACCACCACCGCCTCGAGCCCTCACTCCCCTGGGGCGGAATCAAGGAGTCGGGCATCGGGAAGGATGCCGGGGTCGAGTCGTTCGACGAGTTCTCCTGGCTGAAGACCGTGGTCACCCGCATCGCGCCCGACTCCGTCGACTGGTACGGCGGCGCGGGCACGGAACGCCTCAACTGAGAAACCCGCACCACCTAAACGAAGGAGAGTACGTCGATGGTGACGCAGACTCGTAACACGCGCAACGAACTCCGTTCGGGTTGGCGCCAGGAGATCACGAAGGCGCAGTGGCTCGTGCTCACCGGCACCATGCTCGGCTGGGGACTCGACGGCTTCGCCGGCAGCCTCTACACCCTCGTGCTCGGGCCGGCCATGACCGAATTGCTTCCGCACAGCGGCATCGAGGTGAGCCCGGCCGCGATCGGGCTCTACGGCGGCCTGACCGTCGCCCTGTTCCTCGGTGGCTGGGCGCTCGGCGGCATCGTGTTCGGCGTGCTCGCCGACTATCTCGGGCGCACCCGCATCTTGGCCATCGGCATCCTGACCTACGCCGTGTTCACAGCGGCCGCCGCGTTCGCGGACACCTGGTGGCAGCTCGGCATCCTGCGCTTCATCGCCGGCCTCGGCTCGGGCGTCGAGGCGCCCGTGGGGGCCGCTCTCATCGCCGAGAGCTGGAAGAACCGGTACCGGGCCCGCGCGGGCGGTGTGATGATGTCGGGCTATGCGGCGGGATTCTTCGTGGCCGCGATCGTGTTCGCGCTCGCCGGCGGTTTGGGTTGGCGGTTCATGATGTTCCTCGCGGTCATCCCGGCCATACTGGTCTGGTTCATCCGCCGGTTCGTGAAGGAGCCCCCGGAGTCGGCCGAGGCCATCCGCGCCCGCCGGGAACGCAAGCGGGAGGGCCGAGCCCTCGCCCACGACGACTTCGTGTTGAAGCGCCTGTTCCGCAAGCCCCTGCTGCGACCCACCCTGGTCTGCACCGCGATCGCGACGGGGGCCCTGATCGCCTTCTGGAGCGTGACCACCTGGTACCCGCAGATCATCCGCCAGATGGGCGCCGCCGAGGACTGGGCACCGGATCTCATCGCCTCACGCGTGGCCCTCGCCTCCATCCTGTTCAACGCCGGCGGGATCGTGGGCTACGCGGCCTGGGGCTTCATCGCCGACAAGATCGGCCGGCGCCCCACCTTTCTCATCACCTTCGGCGTCGCGGCGGTGGCGATCGCATTCCTCTTCCCCTTCCAACGCGACTTCACCACCTACATGATCGTGATGCCGGTGCTCGGCTTCGCGCTGTTCGGCTCGCTCTCGGGGGCGTTCATCTACAGCCCCGAGGTCTTCCCGACCAGCGTCCGTGCCTCGGCGATCGCGTTCTGCAACAGCGTCGGCCGCTTCATCACGGCCGCCGGGCCGCTCGTGGCCGGCGTGATCGCGGCCTCGGCGTTCGGCGGCGACCTCGGCATCGCCACCGCGGTGATCTCGGCGATCGGCCTGATCGGTCTCGTCGGCGTCGCCTTCGCCCGCGAAACCAACGGCCGGGCGCTGCCGACCGACGAATCCCTCGCCGCATCCACCGGAAAGGCCTGATCCATGAACGACTCCTCCTCCCGCTACCGAGGCTCGCGCGCCCTGGTGATCGGCGGCTCGATCGGCGGCCTCACGGCGGCCCTGGTGCTGAAGGACCTGGGCTTCGAGGTCGACGTCTACGAGCGCACCGCCACCCCGTTGCACGGGCGCGGCAGCGGAATCGTGCTGCAACCCGACACCCTTCGCTGGTTCGTCGAGCGCAGTGACACCGACCCCACAGGCCTCTCGACCTCGACCTCGTGGGTGCAGTACCTCGACCGCGAGAATCGCGTCGTCTCGCGAGACGAACGACGTTGGGGCTACACCTCGTGGGGCACCTTCTACCGGGCGCTGCTCCACGACTTCGGCACCGAGCACTACCACCTGGGGGCGTACGCCTGCGGCTTCGACGACTCCGGCGAACGCGCGACCGTGCGCTTCGCCGACGGCAGCACCGAGACCGCCGATCTCGTGGTGTTCGCCGACGGCATCAACTCGCCGGCGCGTGAGCGCTTCGACCCGGATGCCGTGCCGTCGTACTCCGGCTACGTGGGATGGCGCGGCACGGTGCCGCTCCGCGACCTGAGCCCGGTCACGCGCCGGATGATGGGCGACTCGATCACCTACTCGGTGGCGCCGAACTCGCACATCACCCTCTACCCGATCCCGGGCGAAGAGGGGGTGGATGCGGAGCACCAGCTGATGAACTACGTCTGGTACCGAAACGTGCCCAAAGGCCCCGAGCTCACCGAACTCCTCACCGGAAAGAACGGGTTCGTGGGTGCAGTGTCGCTTCACCCCGGCCAGGTGCAGGACCGCTTCGTCGCCGAGATGCGCGAGACCGCCGTCGCCACGCTCGCGCCGGCCGCCGCCGAGGTGGTCCTGGCCACCGAGGAGCCGTACCTCCAGGTCGTGCTCGACGTGCGGTCGGACAGAATGGCGCTGCACCGAGCAGCCCTGATCGGCGATGCGGCTTGCAGCGCGCGCCCGCACGCGGCCGCCGGAACCGCGAAGGCCGCGGCCGACGCCTGGGCCCTCCGAGACGCGCTCCTCGCGGCCGACGGCGACATCCCGGCCGCACTCACCGCGTGGGAGCCGGGTCAGCTCGAACTCAGCCGTCAGCTACTCGACCGGGTGATGGAGATGGGGGACCGTTCGCAATTCCTCAACACCTGGCTGCCGGGCGACCCGTCGTTGCGCTTCGGGCTGTACGGTCCCGGCGTGCTGTATCCCGAAGACCGGCGGCCGGTTGTCGCCTGAGGCGCCCGATCCGCACCCCGACACCATTCCGAACGAACGGAGAATCACCATGAGCAACTTCCTCGCCGACCTGCCCCTCGCCGGCGCCTTGGTCGGAACCGATTTCGAAGGCTGGAGCGATGCACTCAAGCAGGAGTTCGCCGATCACGCCTTCGACGGCGCGGTGGGCTCACGTCTGCTCAGCGAGAACGACCGCGTGCGGGTGTGGGAGATCCGGCTCGCACCGGGAGAGCGCTGGCACGCGCACCGTCACGTGCTGGACTACTTCTGGACGGCGGTCAACGCCGGTACGAGCCGGCAGCACACCTTCGACGGCACCACCCGCGACGTCGCGTACGATGCGGGGGAGACCCGCCACTTCCACTTCGGACCGGGAGAATACCTTTTGCACGACATCGAGAACGTCGGCGAGACCGACCTGGTGTTCACCACCGTCGAGCACCTCGACAGCGACAACGGCGCGTTGCCGCTGTGAGCTGGGAACTGCGCCGCGGTCCGATCGACGTGCACGCCCACTGGCTGCCGCGCGAACTCTTCGGGTTGCCGCCGGGCGCTCCGTTCGGCGGAATCGCCGACCGCGACGGGCGGATGTTCATCGGCGACACGCCTCTCTCGATCGACACCCGTCTGATGAGCGATGTCGGCGCCATCCGCGCCGACATGGAGCGGGCCGGAGTCGGCGCACGGGTGCTCTCGGCACCGCCGTTCGCGTTCGCGCTCGGCACCGCGGAGGGAACGACCGACTACGTCGAATCGTTCAACGCCCAACTCACGCAGGTCGTCGCCGACGGCGAGGGATGGTTCGCCGGTTTCGGCTGTGTCAGCCTCGCCGATCCGGATGCCGCGGGCCGGCAGCTGCAGGAGCTCGCGGCCACTCCGGGCATCCTGGGCGTCGCCATCCCACCGCTGCTCGGGGCCGGCTCGCTCGATTCGGAGCCGCTCGAGGGCGTGCTGCGCCGGGCCTCCGCGCTCGGGCTCGCGGTGCTCGTGCACCCGATGCAGCTGCCGTCGCCTTCGCTCGCGAAGCACTACCTGGTCAACCTCATCGGCAACCCTGTCGAGTCGGCGACGGCGATCGCATCGGTGCTGCTCGGCGGTGTGCTCGAGCGCATCCCGGAATTGCGCATCTGCTTCGTTCACGGCGGCGGCTGCGCGCCCGACCTGCTCGGTCGCTGGAGTCACGCCTGGCATGCCCGCCCCGACGTCTCGGCAGGTTCCGGCGTGCCTCCCGAGGAGGCTTTCCGCTCGCTCTGGCTCGACACCGTGACGCACGACGCCGATGCTTTCGACCTCCTTGCGAAGAAGGCCGGTGCGGGTCGTGTGCTGCTCGGCAGCGACTACCCCTTCGACATGGCTGACCCCGACCCCGTGGTGCACGCGATCGAGCGGGGCCTGAGCGCTGAGAGCCTCGACCACGACGCGCGCGGCTTTCTCGGACTCGACGCACCCCACCAGGATGCCGCCTAGCCGCCAATGGTCTCGGTGTGGGTGTTGTGATCTGAGGCGAGCGCGGCCTGCTGGCCGGACCGAATGGTCTGAGGAGCGAGAAACGTCGTAGGCCGAATCCGCGCAGATCGGGAACAACCACATCGGTTCCGCTTGCCGCGAGCAGAGAGGCTACGTCGTCGTAGCAGCGAGGATCGTGGGGGAATCGGTCCGCTCGGGCCGGTGCACGGTCCGAGCGCCGTGACACCGGGACGGTCACGCCTCAGGCTCCCACGATCCACCTCTCGCACCCCGTTCAGCCCTGGAGGCGCCGCTCGCCGAGCAGCTGCTTCGAGACGCGGAAGGTCTCGGGTGCGAACACGGCTACCGCGGAGGAGATCAGCGATGCCGCCCCGCAGAGCACGATGGCGGGCAGCCAGTTCGTGCCGCCGGCCCCCAGCCCCTGGGCCACCGCCGGCGCGAATCCCGCGAGCAGGATTCCGAGCATCAACCCCACGGCCATTCCCGTGTAGCGGCACCGGGCCGGGAACTGCTCGGGGTACCAGGTCGCCCCCACCGTGATCGGGATGCAGTAGAAGACGCCGATTCCGACGATTCCGCTGAGATAGATCATCGGGATGTCGCCGGCATCGATTGCGATGAAGAGAAGGGTGATGAACACGCTCGCCCCGAGCGATCCGATGATGAACAGCGGGCGCCGGCCGAATCGGTCGGAGAGCCGGCCGGAGACCGGCGCCATCACGACGGCGACGAGGTTCCCCAATGAGACGACGGCGAGCATCACGGCGCTCGGAACGCCGTTCTGCGTGCCGTAGGCCAGGGCGAACACGTTGAAGATGGTGCCGACGATGTTGATGGTGCTGAGGAACAGCACCCGGATCGTCGTGCGCCAGTGATCCTTCAGCAGGACCGCGATGGGAAGCTTCGCGCGGGTGCCTTCTGCTTGCATCTCGGTGAAGGTGTCGGGCTCGTCGAGCTTGCGACGGAGCAGGTAGGCGATGATCGTCAGAACGCCGCTGGCGAGGAACGGGATGCGCCAGCCCCAGCTGAACAGCGCCTCCTCCGGCAGCAGGGCCACCGGTATGAACACGAGACTGCCGAGTGCGATGCCGAACTGCATCCCGCTCATCGTGAAACTCGTGTACCAGGCGCGATGGCGATCCGGGGCGTGCTCGACGGTGAGGGAGGTCGAGCCCGGCGACTCGCCACCCGCAGAGAGCCCCTGCAGCAGTCGCAGCAGCACCAGCAGAACGGGTGCCACCCAGCCGATGGTCGCGAAGGTCGGCAGCAATCCGATGCAGAACGTCGCCACACCCATCAGGGCGATGGTGAGCACGAGGGCGAGCCGGCGGCCGAATCGGTCACCGATGTGGCCCCAGAGCACGGCTCCGAGCGGGCGCACCACGTAGGCGACGCCGAAGGTCGCGATGGAGAGCAGTGTGCCGGCAGCGCCCGTCTCCGCGAAGAAGAGCTGGCCGAAGATGAGGGCCGAGGCGGAGCCGTAGATGAGGAAGTCGTAGTACTCGAGTGCGCTGCCGAAGAAGCCCGAGACGGCGGCACGCCGCACGCGGCGGCGCGAAGCCGAATCGGTGCCGGCCTGGGTGGTGGCGATGGTGGTCATGAGGTCTCCGAGAGAAGGGTCTGCGCCGCTCGAGAGCGCGCGGCCGGAAGGGTGATGGGAGGGAGGCGGATCTCCTGCGGGCCCGCTGTCGAGTCGAAGCCCACGGCGTAGAGCCCGTCGGCGAGCCCGTTGTAGCGGATGTCGAGACCGAGTTCGGCCGGATCGAGTTCGCCGAGCCAGGAGCGCAGCGATGCCTCCGAGCCGCCGAGCTCGATCGAGGTCACGCCGAGGCCGACGACGTCGCCGGTTCCGGGCTGAGGAGGAAGGATGCTCGAGTGGTTCTCGAGACCCTCGACGTAGTAGATGTTCGGCTTGCCTTTCAGCCACGAGTTGAGGAAGTCGGGGGCGTGCGCGGCCCGGCCTCGCTTCTGGCCGGGCACCATGAGTGCTTTGCCGCCCGCGATCTCCGCCGAGACCTCGACGCCGCGGTGCGCGGCGAAGGCTTCGATCTCGGTGAGTTCATCGCTGCGCAGGCACAGTCCGGCAAAGCAGTCGCCGGAGTCGGTCTGCCGCTCGAGTTCGAGCGCGACCGGATCGCGCTCGAGGATCATCCGGTGATCGACGATGCTCTCGATCTCGAGGTACACGCCCCCGCCGAGCGAGATGATCTTCTGTCCGAGTCCCAGCCCCGGGAAGTAGCCGCCGTCGGCGCTGCCGATGCCGGTCAGCCGGCTGAGCTCGATGGTGGTCCGGTAGAGATTTCCGGACCAGATGGCGATGTGGTCGAGTGCGATCATCCATGCTCCTCACGGCAGCGGAAGTCGCGGGATTCCGGCACGTGGCCGACCTCGAGCACTCGAGGGCGCCGTCGCCCGGAACCTCGGACTTATTACAAATTCGAAGTTATATCGGGCACATTACCAGCAAGGGCGCTATTTGTTTCAAATTTGTAAAACTCGAGAGGAGGTCGATCGATCAGGGATCGATCCCGCCCGGTGCATGGTCGGGAAGGATCCCGCCGGTCTCCTCGCCCCGGAGGTGCAGCTGTAGAGCGCCGAGGGCTCGGTGGGTGGCCTCGACCTGACTGCGTGTGAGGGGTTCGATCGTCGCAGCGCGGATCATGTCGTTCTGGGCCTGTGACACGTCGCGGAGGAGTTGCCGGCCGGCGTCGGTGATGCGAGCCAGGACTCCACGCTCGTCGCCCGGGGCGACGACGCGCTCCACCAGAGACGCCTTCTCCAGCTGTGCCACCTGATAGGTCAGGGCGCTCGGAGTGCTGACGAGTTTGTTGGCGAGCTCCGTCATGCGAATCTCGCCCCCGGCGTTGCGCAATCGGATCAGCACCTCGTATTGCGTGTACTTGATTCCGGTGTGCTCTCGTGTGGCACGGTCGGCGCGTCGCTCGAGGAGCTTTCCCACATCGATCAGCCTCTCGAAGAGCGCGAGCTCCGTGGAATCGAGTTTCTCGGACATCCGCACTCACCTCCCGATCGACGAACCATCAGACATGGTATCCAATGGGTGTCGGGTATCGACCGGGCCCTGCTGCGCCCAGCTGCGCAATCGGTTCGGTTCGGCCGTCTCAGCTCGCGGTCTGCCGTGCTGCGCTACCGCCCGGGCATCGGCCACCCGGTGTAGCCCTCGGCGAGGTAGGCCCGCCCCGCCTCCGACTCCACCACCGACCGCAGCTCGCCGAGCTGGCGGCGGCGGTCGAAGTCGCTCGCACCCGGCGCGACGTGGAGCATGTTCGTCATCCACCACGAGAAGTGCTGCGCCTTCCAGATGCGCGACAGGGCGCGCTCCTCGAAGCTGTCGAGCGGACGTTCGTCGGAGACGCCGAACAGTGCTTCGAGCGCATCGGCGAGCAGCACGACGTCGGCGATGGCGAGATTCATGCCCTTCGCCCCTGTGGGAGGCACGGTGTGCGCGGCATCGCCCACGAGTGCGGTGCGGCCGGCCCGCAGCCGACGCGCCACGGAGCTGCGGAAGCGCAACACGTCGCGTTGGAAGATCGGGCCCTCGTGCAGCTCCGTGCCCGGCACGCGGGACTGCAGGGTGCGCCAGATCTCCGCGTCGTCGAGGGCCGCCGGATCGGTGTCGGGATCGCACTGGAAGTACATCCGCTGCACCTCGGGGCTGCGCTGGCTGATCAGAGCGAAACCCTCGGCCGAGTTGCTGTAGATGAGCTCGTCGGCACTCGGGGGAGCTTCGCAGAGGATGCCGAACCAGGCGAACGGGTACTCGCGGAAATACCCGCCGTCGCGCGCTCCGCTCACCGTCGCGCGCACGACGCTGCGCGATCCGTCGGCGCCCACCACGAACCCTGCGACGATCTCGAGGGGCTCGCCCTCCGCATCCGTCGCGAGCACCCGCGGCGACTCGCTCTCGGCGTCGTCGACCCGATCGGCCGTGACTCCGAAACGGATGTCCTGCCCGAGCGAGAGGCGGAGCGCCAGCAGGTCCTTCAGCACTTCGTGCTGCGGGTGGAGCCAGACGCTGCGGCCGACCAGTGCGGAGAAGTCGATGCGATGCCCTTCTCCGTCGAAGCGCAACTCGATGCCGTCATGGCGCTGACCCACCGTGTCGACCCGGGTGGCGGGATCGATGCGTCGCAGCAGCTCGACGGTGTTCTGCTCCAGGATGCCGGCCCGGATGGTGGACTCGATCTCCTCACGGGTGCGCCGGTCGATCACGATCGACTCGATGCCCGCTTCTGCCAGCAGATGGGAGAGTACGAGGCCCGCGGGTCCGGCGCCCACGATGGCGACCTGGGTGTGGACGGTGGTGCTCATGGCGTCTCCTTCGACGGTGCATCGGTGCATCGGTGCATCGGTGCGTCGGTACGCCGCCAGTGTGCGGTGCAGCGGGCCCTGCACGGCCGAGGTTCCCGATGAACGGGAATCTTCTCAGTGCCGGAAGCCGAGAGAACGCGCGATGTCCTGGGCGGCGCGATGCAACTCCACGACGGCGAAATCGGTCTCGGCGTCCCGGGGGAGCACGACCGAGAGCGCCGCCACCACGCGGCTGGTCTCGTCGCGCACCGGAACCGCGATGCCCGTCGAGACCTCCTCGATGTAACCCGGCGCGATGGCATGCCCGATCGCTCGCACCTCGGCGAGTTTGCGCCGCACGGCCGCGGGGTCGGAGAGCGTGGCGCGGGTGAGCGGCGCGAGCGGAGACGACAGCACGCGCTCCTGCAGATCGACGTCGCCGAAGGCGAGCAGGACGAGGCCGGAGCTCGAGGCGTGCAACGGCAGCCTGCCCGCGACCCGGGTGATGTTGGCCCCGGAGTCGGGGCTGCTCAGACGCTCGAGGAAGAGCGCCTCGTCTTGCTCCAGGATGGCCAGTTGCGTGTGCTCGCGCACTCGCGACTGCACCCGCTCCATGAACGGCATCGCCGCCTGCCGCAGGCGGAGCGCGTGCGACGACCGCGTGGCGAGCTCCCACAGTCGCATGCCGATCCGCACCCGGCGGTCCTCGTCGCGCTCCAGCAGACCGGCCTCGACCAGCTCGGTGACGATGCGATGCGCCGTGGAGCTCGGCAACCCGGAGCGACGGCCGATCTCGGTGGCCGTCTGCACGGTTCGGGTGGGGGTGAAGGTGTCCAGGATGCGCACCAGCCGGTCGGTCGCGGAGTCGCCGGTGGGGGAGTTGGCCATGACCCATCATCCCACTCCGCCGATCGGATTCCCGTTGAACGGGAGCACTGCACCACGGTCGGTTCTCATCTCGCAGCATGGAGGACAGGCCCCGTCGAAGGAGACACCGTGACAGTACCGACCGCTACGGCGCCGGAGACGCTGCTCGCCGCGCCCGATCAGGCGAGTCAGCGACAGATCACCGGCGAGATCGAGTCCCTGCACGCCGAGCTCGCGCGTCGCGAGCGCGCCGGCGAGGACCTGCCGGCCACGGTTCACGATTTCCCGCCCTACCGCTCCAGCATCCTGCGGCATCCGACGAAGAGCCCGAAGCTCGTCGACCCGGAGACCATCGAACTGCTCTCGCCCGCGTTCGGGCAGCGCGACGTGGCGGCCGTCGAATCCGACCTCACCATCCAGCATGCCGGTGAGCCGCTCGGCGAGCGGATCACGGTGCAGGGGCGACTCACCGACTCCTGGGGCCGCCCGGTGGCGAACCAGCTGATCGAGATCTGGCAGGCCAACTCGGCCGGACGCTACATCCACCAGCGCGACCAGCATCCCGCTCCCCTCGACCCCAACTTCACCGGGGCCGGACGAGCGATCACGAACGAGGCGGGTGAGTACGCCTTCACCACCATCAAGCCCGGCCCCTACCCGTGGAAGAACCACCTGAACGCCTGGCGGCCCGCGCACATCCATTTCTCGGTCTTCGGCAGTTCGTTCACGCAGCGCCTCGTGACGCAGATGTATTTCCCCGGCGATCCGCTGTTCGCGCTCGACCCGATCTTCAACACGATCTGGCGCCAGAAAGACCGCCAGAGCCTCATCGGCGTCTACGACCACGAGCTCACCGCGCCCGAGTGGGCCACCGGCTACCGTTTCGACATCGTGGTCGACGGCCCCGACGCCACCTGGTTCGAGAACGAGAGCGAGTGACCATGGCCGTTCCCCCGCGCACCCTGCGCGCGACACCCGGGCAGACCGTCGGGCCGTTCTTCGCCTACGGCGTCGGCTACGACCGGATGCACCAGGTCGCGCACCCGCACGCCCCCGGCACCGTATTGCTCGGCGGAACCGTGTACGACGGCGTGGGAGCGCCGGTGCCCGATGCCTTCGTGGAGATCTTCGGCGCGGATGCCGACGGGGTCGTGCCGCGGCGACGCGGATCGTTCCGGCGCGACGACCACACGTTCACCGGCTTCGGGCGGGCGTTCACGAACGACGACGGACACTTCGAGTTCTTCACCCGCGACCCCGGAGCGCGGCCCGGGCGTGCAGCCTTCTTCGCCGCCATCGTCTACGCCCGAGGGCTGCCCGATCGCCTCCACACCCGCATCTACCTGCCCGACGACGCCGCAGCGCTCGCCGCCGACCCGCTCCTGCGCGACCTCGCGGCCGACGACCGGGCCACCCTCGTCGCGGAACGGATGCCCGACGGCTCTCTCCGGCACGACATCCGGCTGCAGGGGGAGAAGGAAACGGTGTTCCTTGTCTTCTGACGCATTGCTGTCGCCGCTCACGGTGGGGCAGGTGGACGCGGTCTCCGAGGAGGCCGTGCTCGAAGCACTCGTGCGCGCCGAGATCGGCCTGGTGCGGGCGTGGGCCGAGGTCGGCGCCTTGAACGACGACGCCGCCGCCTCGATCGCCGTCGCCTTGGGCTGGAACGCGGGTGCCGGGCGAGCCGGCGACCACGGGATCGATGCCGCCGCGCTCGCCGAGGACAGCGTCGCAGGCGGCAACCCCGTCATCCCGCTCGTGCCTCTGCTGAAGAGGAGACTTCCGCCGGAGCAGCGGAGCTGGGTGCATCGCGGCGCCACGAGCCAGGACATCGTCGACACGGCCCTCATGCTCCTGGCACGCGCCGCCGTCGATCAGGTGCTGGCCCGCGTCGAGGCCACCGAAGCGGTGCTCGGCGCCTTCGCGCGCGAACACCGCGATCTCGTCGGCGCGGCCCGCACGCTCGGCCAGCACGCGGTGCCCACCACCGTCGGGCTGCGTGCGGCCGTGTGGCTGGCGGGACTGCGCCGCGCGAGTGCCCGGCTCCGCGGGCTCGTGCTCCCGGCCCAGCTCGGCGGCGCGGCGGGAACACGCGCCTCCTTCCATGAACTCGGCGGCGGCGACGCCGCTGCAGAGCTTCCCGCCCGCTACGCCCAGGTGTTGGGGCTCGACGACGCCGGAGCCCCGTGGCACACCACTCGCTGGCCCGTCACCGAGCTCGGTGACGCCCTCACCCAGGCGACGGATGCTCTGGGCGTGTTCGCGACCGACGTCGTGACGCTCACGCGCACGGAGATCGCCGAACTCGCGGTGAGTGACGGCGGAGGATCGTCGGCGATGCCGCAGAAGCAGAACCCCGTGCGGGCGGTGCTGATCCGCTCCGCAGCATTGCGGGCGCCCCAGCTTGCGGCCACGCTCCATCTGGCCGCAACCGATGCCGCCGACGAGCGGGCCGGGGGTGCCTGGCATACCGAGTGGCCGACCCTGCTCGACCTGCTCCGGCTCGCTCTGGGCGCCAGTGCCCACGCGGAACGGCTCGCGTCGTCGTTGCGCGTCGACAAGCAGGCCGTGAAGCGCAATCTCGCTCTGTCGCGCGGGCTGATCCTGGCCGAGCGGCTGTCGCTCGTGCTCACCCCGCTGATCGGCGGTGACCGGGTGTCGCAGCTGGTCGCCGCTGCGGCGGCGGGCGCCGATCTGGGCGAGCTCGTGCGAGCGCTCCCGGAAGCGCGCTCGCTCGACGTCGATGCGCTGCTCGATCCTGCCGCGTACATCGGCGAATCCGGTGCGATCGTCGACCGGCTCACGCGTGAGGATCCGGCATGACCGTCCCTCCCGTCGCCGTGCGTGCTCTGGGCGGGGCCGAGGGCCTCCCGCTTCTCGTGCTCGGGCCGTCCCTCGGCACGTCGAGCATCCTGTGGGAGAGCACGGCTCCCCTCCTCGCCGACCGCTTCCGGATGCTGGCCTGGGATCTGCCCGGACATGGCGCATCGGCGCCGGCAACGGAGCCGTTCGGGGTGGCGGAACTCGCCGACGCCGTCGCCGACGCCGTCGACGCTTCCTCCTTCTTCTACGCCGGCGTCTCCCTCGGCGGAGCGACCGGACTCGAGCTCCTGTTGAGGCATCCCGCCCGGGTGCGGGCCGCGGCGATCCTCGCCTCGGGAGCGCAGCTCGGCGATCCCGACGCCTGGCGTGACCGAGCCGCTCAGGTGCGGGCCGAGAGCACGTCGAGCGTGATCATCGGATCGGCGCAACGCTGGTTCGCCCCCGACTCGATGGCGCGGCATCCGGATCTCTCCGGTCGCCTGCTGCATGCCCTGCAGGACGCCGACGACGAGTCCTACGCCCTCTGCTGCGAGGCGCTCGCCCGGTTCGACGCGCGCGATCAGCTCGGCGGCGTCGAGCCGCCCGTGCTGGCGCTGTGGGGCCGACACGACACGGTGGCCCCCGAGTCGAAGGCCGATGAGGTGGCGGCAGCGGTCAGGCACGGTTCGATCGGTGTCATCGAGGGCGCCGCGCACCTTCCGCCGGCCGAGCAGCCCGAGGCGACGGCGGCCGCAGTACGGGACTTCTTCACCCGGCTCGAAAGGACCAGCCCATGACAGAGCCTCAGGACGACCTGACCGACGCCGACCGGCGGGAACAGGGGTTCCGCGTGCGCCGAGCTGTGCTCTCCGACGAGCACGTCGACCGCGCCATCCGCTCCACTACCGCGCTGACCGCCGACTGGCAGGACTTCATCACCCGCACGGCGTGGGGAGACGTGTGGTCGCGACCCGGCCTCGACCGCCGTTCGCGCTCGATCGCCGTGCTGACCTCCCTCATCGCCCACGGGCATCTCGAGGAGCTGGCGATGCACCTGCGAGCTGCCGTGCGGAACGGGCTCACCGTCGACGAGATCGGCGAGGTCATCCTCCAGTCGGCGATCTACTCCGGCGTGCCGGCCGCCAATGCCGCCTTCCGCGTCGCCGGCGAGGTCTTCGCGGCCGACGACCGCCCGCATGACCACGATAACAAGGAGTGACGATGCTCCTCGCGCGCGCTCGGGCTCCCGTCGTCGGGCGGGGAGGGCGCGCGCAGCCGGTTGTCACTACTGGGGGCCGCGCAGGGCGCGGCAGCCGTCGGTCGGCATCCGCCATCCACCGGCTCTCCTCGTGGGGAGTGTCGCCTGTACGCGTGCCCTCACCCCGCCCGGGAGACGCCGTCGGCCGCCCGCTCGAGCCAGGCGGCCGACGGGGTCTCGGGCGTCAGGCGCTGATGGTTCTCTGTTCGTCGGCTTTCGCGGAGCCGATCGCGATCTTGCGCGGCTTGGCGCGTTCGCTCACCGGCAGCACCACGCTCAGCACGCCGTTGTCGTAGCTGGCGGTGATCTTCTCCGAATCGATGCCCTCACCCACGCTGAACTGCCGGAGATAGCTGCCCGCCGGCCGTTCCTGGCTGAGCCACTTCACACCCTCCGCGGATGCGGTGGTGCGTTGAGCGCGGATGGTGAGCAACTGCCCGTCGACATCGATGTCGATCGAACCCGGGTCGGCCCCGGGGAGATCGGCCGTCAATACGTAGCGGTCGCCTTCGCGATAGAGATCCACCGGCATCAGCCGCGGCCCCGGACGGGACTGCAGCATGGTGCTCGCGAGTCGGTCGAACTCGCTGAAAGGATCAAAAGACATCGCCATAATGAATCAATCTCCTTCCGAATCATGAGAGTTGAGCGGCTTCGACTCAACTACCAATAATTTAGCACTCGGCTCAGTGGAGTGCCAACCATGACGCCTGCTTCAGGTGAACGCGTCGTGAGGCAGGAGAACGCGACGACAATGGGGGTATGCAGCAGCGCATCGGTCGGGTGACGACGGGCGACGGCACCGAGCTCGCGGTCGCCGAGATCGGCGCGGGCCGGCCCCTGCTCTACGTCTCCGGATGGCTGGGCCATCTCCAGCTGAGCGCGGAGGTGCCCGAGGAGCGGGCCTTCATCGACATGCTCGGCCGGGGCTGTCGGCTGGTGCGCTACGACCGGGCCGGATGCGGGCTCTCGGCGCCATCCGATCGCCCGCCGTCGCTGGCCTTCGAGCTCGAGCAGGTCTCGGCGGTCGCCGACACCCTCGGCTCGGAGCCCTTCGATCTGGTGGGGGCCTCGCTGGGGGCTGTGGTCGCGGTGGCGTGGGCCGCCGAGCACCCCGACCGGGTGCGGCGGCTGGTGCTCTACGGGGGCTGGGTGTCGGGTGCCGCCCTCTCGCCGCGCAGTGCCCAGGAGCACATCCTCGGACTCGTCGAATCGCACTGGGGGATCGGATCGGATGTGCTCACCGACATCTTCGCGCCCGACGCCGACGCCGCCTCCCGGCAGGCATTCGCGCGCTACCAGCGGGCCAGCTCGAGTGCTGCGACGGCCCGCGCCCTTCTGGCGATGGGCTACCAGCTCGACGTCGGTGACCTGCTCGCCCGGGTGCGCACGCCGACGCTGGTCGTGCATCGCGATCGCGACCGCGCGACCCCTCTCGCCCAGGGGACGGCTCTCGCGGAGGCGATCCAGGGCGCCCAGCTGGTGGTGCTTCCCGGGCGCTCCCACCTGCCGTCGTTCGGCGACACGGCAGCGCTCGTGGCGACGATCCGCCGTTTCCTCGGCCTGCGCGCGGCCCGGGCCTCCACCGGAGTGCTGACCGCTCGGCAGAAGGAGGTCGCCGCGCTCGTCAGCCGCGGATGCTCGAACCGCGAGATCGCCGCCCGGTTGGGCATCGACGAGCGGTCGGCGGAGGGCCACGTGGAACGCATCCGGCTGCGGCTCGGCTTCCGTTCCCGGGCTCAGATCGCGGCCTGGTACGTCGCGCAAGCGGGTCGCGCGAGTGGCGACGCCGATGCGCGACGGCGCGAACTGAGGTAGTTCCCCGCCTGACACGACCGGCCGCTCTGCCGCACGCTGGGGAGATCCACGACCCCCTGCTGGAGCGACCATGAGCGACACGACAGAAACCACCTCCACACCGAGCGGAGGCTCGGCGGCCGGATTCGAGCTGCACAGCGGCCGAGGCCCTTTCAACGCCGCGTTCTTCCGCGCGGTCGGCCCGTACCTGGAGCGGAGCCTCCGCGGGCAGAAGCGGCGGGTGTTCGCCGGGCTCCCCCGCGAGGTCGTCGAGATCGGCCCCGGGGTCGGCGCCAACCTCCGCTACCTGCCGCGGGGCGGCGTGCTGGTCGCCATCGAACCGAATCGCTACATGCACGGGCGGCTTCAGGACTCGGCGCGCGGGCACGGCGTGCGCCTCGACCTGCGGGAGCGGATGGCCGAGAGCACGGGGCTGCCCGATCACAGCGTCGACACCGTCATCTCCTCGCTCGTGCTCTGCTCCGTGGGCGATCCGGACGTCGTGCTCGCCGAGATCCGCCGCATCCTGCGACCCGGCGGAACCTTCCGCTTCGTCGAGCACGTGGCGGCCGCGGCCGGCACGCCGACCCGGCTCGCGCAACGCCTGCTGCGCCGGCCATGGGCCTGGACCTTCGAGGGCTGCTCGTGCGAACGCGACCTCGAGGGCGCCATCCGTTCCGCCGGATTCGGGCGCGTCGCGATCGAACGCTATCGCGTGCACACGCCGTTCCTCCCGTTCAACACCCAGATCGCGGGTGTCGCTCGGGTGTGAGGTGCGGCGCTTGTCGTATCGTGCACGACAGCATCTGCTGCAATGCACGACAAGCGATGTGGGTGCCCAGTTGCGGAAGGGTGTCGTCGAGTACTGCGTGCTCGGCATCCTGCGCCGGGCACCCGCCTACGGCTGGAAGATCTCCGAGCACCTGGTCGAACAGGGGCTGATCGGCAGCATCGGCACCCTCTACCCCTTGCTCGGGCGGCTGCGCGATCAACGCCTGATCGTCGCGCACGCCGACGAGTCCGACTCCGCGCGGCCGCGCAAGTACTACACGCTCACCGAGGCGGGCCGCGATCAACTCGACCAGTTCCGCCGCCAGTGGGAGCCGTTCGCGTCGGCCGTCGACCGTGTCACCGGCCCCGACTGACGAGCGGCAGGAATCACCCACCGAACCGTCTCGACGAGAGAAGAACGACATGACGCGGCGGTGCGGCGTCGCGCGACACTCACCTCGATCGGCGGCGGGGTGCTGGCGGCCGCGGCACTGCTGTTGTTCCGCACCACCGACGACGGATCGGTCGGACTCGCGATCTTCTTGGTGGTGCCGCTCATCGTCAACGTCTTCGTGGGCTCCTTCCTCCGGGCGCGGTGGGGAAGCACCCAGGCGGCCTGAGCCTCCTCGCGCGCCGAGCGGTAGTGGAAACGGCCTCTGATCCGTAGTAGAAAGAGGACTTGTGACGGGGATGACCGCAAGGAGCGCCTAGGTGAGCGGCCGTCGCGAGGCCGACGACAGTCTGGCGATCGCCCAGAGGGCGCTCGAGAGCGGGGTGGGGGTGTTCATCCGGGGCGCCCGCGGCTCGGGTCGCACCACGCTCATGCGCGCCGTGCTGGCCCGCCTCGACGAGAAGACGCGGCAGCGGGTGCGCGTCGGCGGCGCGATCGACGAACTGGACGATGATCAGGCCGAGCGCCTGGCTCGCGCCATCGCGAGCGGGTCGATGGTGCCCCTCGCCGCCGTCACCGCCCACGCCCCGCTCACTCGCCCCGTGGAAGCCCTGTGGAACGACGGCTCCGTGGTGCTCATCGATCTGCCCGAGCGCACGGCTGTCGACCTGCTGAGCATCGCCGAGAACCACCTGGGTGGCCCCTTGGACGTCGAGGCCGTCGCGCAGTTCATCCCGAGCCGCGGAGGATCGGACCTGGTCGCGTTGCTCCTCTCGCTCGACGACGCGCGTCGCGACGGGTATCTCGAACGGCCGGATCCCGGCCGGCCGTGGCGCACCGCCGCGCGCGCGTGGCAGCCGAGCGTGCACGTCCACCGCGCCCTCGTGAGTCGCGTGAGGAGGGGTGACGAGCGCTCTTCGGTCGCCGAGACCTTGACCGACGTCATCGCCCTGACCCCGGACAGTACGCAGCAGACTCTGGCGGAGATCCTGCGGTCGCTCGACGTGGAGGGTTCCGTCGAGCTCGAACTCGAAGCGCTCGAAGACGCGGGCACGGTGGAGGGGCGCGACGACGACGGAGTGCGCATCCGGTTGCGCGACGGACTGCTCGAACTCCTCCTTCCTGCGTCGCTCGGAGTCATGCGGCGGCGTCGGCTGACCACGGGCATCGTCGACGTCTTGGGCGCGGTGCCGCCGGCGAGGCTGCGGCCGGCCGAGTGCGTCACGTTCGCGAAACATTCGCTCGCCCTCGGCCGGCCGCTCGATGGCGAGGTGCTCACGCGCGCGGCCCGTGCATCCCTCCGCTCGCCCGACATCGCCCTCTCGCACCGGATCGCGACCGCCGCCGTCGAGCGAGGCGGTGGCTTCGACGCGGAGACCGCGCTGGCCGCGGCCGAGATGCAGATCGGCGACACCGAGGCGGCCCGGGCGCGGCTTCAGCGGATCGCCGTGATGGCAGAAGACGACCTCCAGCGGGGGGAGATGCTCGCGGGTCTGCTCTGGCACGCGGTCGGCCACGTCGACGACGTGCCGGATCTCCTCGCGTCGATCGTCCGTGCCGACACGGCCTGGGCATCGGCGCGGCGCGGCTTCCTGCTCTTCGCCCTGAACGACCTGGTCGGTGCCGCGCATCTCCTGCGGCCGGCGCTGGACGTGCTCGACGGCGAAGAACGCGCCCAGGCGGAGTGCGTGATCGCCGGGGCGGTGATGTTGGAGGGCCGCCTCAGCGAGGCGCGGGAGGGATTGGACTCGGCGGAGCGCATCCTGGTCGGGCTCGGAGCGGACACGTCCCGCATCCAGCACGCCCGGGCCTACCTCTGCGAGTGGGACGGTCGGGTGATGGACGGAATAGCCCTCATCAGAGCCTTCAAAGACGCGGCGGGATCGTTCGGGCAGTGGGAGGCGCAGGCGATCTGCGGGTGGACGATCGGGGGCTTGCAGATCACGGCCGGCCATGTGCCGGAGGCCATCGCGGAATTGCAGAACGCGATCGAGATCATGCGGCGGATCGGGCGCACCCGGTCGGCCCTGGTCATCCACACCGACCTCGCGACGGCTCTGGCGCACCAGGGCGACGAGGCCGCCGCCTGGGCGGCGCTCGCGCCCGCACTCGACGCATCCGTCTCCATGATCGGGCTGACCGGCAAGGTCCGGCAGGCCGAGGGCTGGATACACATCTCGTCGGGGCGCACGGAGGAGGCCGCCGAGAGCTTCCGGAGGGCGGTCGAGGAATTCGACGCCACCGGATACGTCACGGCCTCGCTCGGCATGCTGGTCGAAGCCGCTCGTGCCGGCAACGCCAGGGCCATCGTGCCGAGGATCGACGAGCTCGCCGAGCGCGTCGAGGGCGTCTACTTCTCGCTCCTCGCGCGGAACGCTCACGCCGTCGCCGATCTCGAAGACCTCGAAGCGGCCGGCTGGACCGAAGGATCGGCGGTGGCGCGGCAGCTGGCGGCAGAGTTCGACGAGATCGCCCTGGCCGCCGCCGGCATCGACATGCACATGGTCGCGGCGGAGGCGTTCGCCCGTGCCGCGCGGATCGACGCCGCGACGGGCGAGCTGCGGCGCGCGGCGGCCTCGGCGCGGTTGAGAGACGATCAGCTCGCGCTCTTCGGCATCGACCGTCTGCCGCATCTGTCGTGGCAGGAGGAGTCGCCGGAGGAGCCGTTGTCGGAGCGGGAGGCCGAGATCGCTCGGCTCGCCGCATCCGGCCTCTCCAATCGCGGCATCGCGGAGCGGCTCGTGCTCTCCGTTCGCACGGTGGAGACGCACCTCCAGCGGGTGTACAAGAAGCTCGGAATCAGGATGCGGTCAGAACTCGAGACCGCGCTGCAGCCGGCGTCGCTGCGGAACGACTGACGGCGCCGCACCGATCACGCGGGGGCCGCCGCAGCGGCGACGGCGATCGCGATCGTGCGCGGGTGGCGGAGCACCTGGAAGTGGCCTCCGCTCGGCAGCTCGATGTTCCGAGCGCCCGGCAGCACGCTGCTCTCCGGGATGATCGGGTCGAACACGCCGTAGACCGAGGTGATGCGGTCGTTCACCGCGTCTTCGGCCGCCAGTGCCGACGTGATCGGGTCGCTCGCCCGGAACGCGCGCAACGTGCGGTTCGGGGCCCACTCGGCGTAGCGACTGCCCGAGAAGGGGGTGGCGATCGCGACCATCCGCACGAGCCGGCGATCGGGATCGAGCTTCAGCATCGCGTACTTGCCGATCAGGCCGCCCTTGCTGTGGGCGGCGACGAACACGTCGTCGAGCCCGCGCTCGGTCACGAACCGGGTCACGAGTTCGGCGCTGTCGAGCACCGGACGGCGGTTGTGACCGAGATCGGTGACCACGAAGACCGGATGCCCGCGGTCGTGCAACGCCTCGACGATCGGCCGCATGAAATGCCAGGTCTCGTACACGCCGGGGATGACGACGCATGGCCGCCCCGTGCCGGAACGGTAGTCGCGCGGGTCGTCGCGCGAGGTGATACCGCCGAGGAGGAGGCCGGTCGCGGTGAGGTAGTCCCTCATCCACCATCCGGCGCGATCCCGCCAGCGGATCGTCATCGCGGTGCGCTGTACGCGTCTCGAGCGGTGAACGCCAGGATGGCGCGGGCGACGTGGTGCGTCGCGGTGTGTTGCGGCACGTGCGCGGCCTTGTCGATCTCGACCAGGCGGCCGTCGGCGGCCCGGTGGGCCAGGTCGTAGCACCAGCCGCGGCGGGCGATCGGATCGTTCTCGCCGCGCATCACGAGCACCGGGCAAGCGACCCCGGCGATGGCCTCCTCGGTGCGGTAGGCGAGGAGCGCCCGCACCTCGGCGAAGAACCAGCGCGGGCCGGTGCGCAGGTAGTCGGCCGTGACGATCGCGGCGGCCGACGGCGTCTCGAGCACGAGGTCGTGCAGCAGATCGAGGCTCTGCTGCAGTGTGGTGCGGCGGTGCGGATCGGCGACCGGTGCCACGAGCACGAGCCGTTCCACGAGACCCGGCCGCCGGCGTGCCAGCTCGACGGAGAACTGTGCTCCCATCGAATGGCCGATGAGTACCACGCGGCCGGTCTGCCGGTCGTCGAGGGCTTGTGCGACGACGCGGGCGTAGTCGGGCACCGACATCGGGCCGGCCGGCTTCGGCCGGTCGCCGAATCCGGGCAGATCGAGCGAGAGCACGGTCGCCGTGCGCGCGAGCTCGTCGTGCAGCCGGATGCTGTAGCGATGCGACATCCCGATGCCCGGAACGATCACGAACGGCGCGTCGTTGCCGTGCTCGCGGCCGGCGTGCACGACTGCCTCGGTGGCGTCAGGACGTGTCATCGTTCCAGCATCGGCCTCTCCGGCCCCCACCGCATCGGCTGAACGAGGATCGGTGGCGGATTCGCGAGTCGCGCGAACCTCGGACTACTGGCGCCCCGGAGAGTCGCGGCGGAACAAGAAGAGGTGGGCGAGGCTCAGAACCGCGCCGCCGACGGCGAGCATCACGCCCACGATGAATCCTGCCGACGTTCGGCCCGCCGTCGACCGCATCGACGAGGGGGATGTCGTGGAGTGACCCGGCCTCGGCGGTCAGGGTCAGGAACGTGCGTGTCGGCCAGCAGCCGCAGTCGTGTCCCTCATCCGACCGGCTCAGTGCTTGAACGCGTCTTTGACGTTCTCGCCGGCTCGAAACCGCCGATCGCGGTACTTGGCCGTGTGCTCCGGTCGCCGAAAACGGCCACCCCCGTTCGGCAACCTCCAGTGCGGGGTTCGCGGCGTGGTGCGGCCGGGCGCCGCTCAGGCCTGGGTCTCGGCAGCGGTCGAGGCATCCGTGCCCGCCGACGACGACACTGATGACGACGACCGCTCGCTGCGCTGCGTCGCCGCCCAGGTCGCGAGCAGGTTCAGCGCGTCCGCCGACGGTGTTCCCGGCTCGGCGCTGTAGGTGAGCAGGGTCAGCCCCGGGTCGGCGGTCAGGTCGAACCCCTCGTAGGCGAGTTCGAGCTCTCCGACGACCGGATGGTGGAACACCTTGGTGCCGCTCCGGTGGAACTGCACATCGTGCGCCGCCCACAGCATGCGGAACAGCTCGCTGCGCGTCGACAACTCGCCGATCAGGTCGGTGAGCCCGCGGTCGTAGGGGTCGCGCCCCGCCTCGGCCCGCAGGACGGCGACCGTGTCGCGGGTCACCCGCTCCCAGTCGCCCCAGAAGGAGGGCGCGTTCGGGTCGAGGAAGATGTAGCGCGCGTGGTTCACCGGCCGCTCCGGGCTCTCGTTGAGCGGGGCGTAGAGCGCACTGCCGAGCGCGTTCTCGGCCAGCACGTCGAATCGCCCGTTGCGGATGAACGCGGGCGCTTCGGTGATGGCGTCGAGGATGCGCTGGATGCTCGGCCGCACGTGCGGCTGCGGCTTGCGTCGCGCGCGCATCGGCCCGGCGCTCGCGGCTCTCGCCAGATCGAACAGGTGCGCTCGCTCGGCCTCGTCGAGCGAGAGGGCTCGCGCCACGCCTTCGAGCACGTTCTCGGAGACTCCGGCGAGATTGCCGCGCTCGAGTCGCGTGTAGTACTCGGGGCTCACTCCGGCGAGCATCGCCACCTCGGTGCGGCGGAGGCCCGGCACCCGGCGCGTGCCGCCGAAGGTCGGCAGCCCCGCCTGCTCGGGCGTGATCCGCGCGCGGCGCGACCCGAGGAACTCGCGCACGTCCTGCTGATTGGTCACCGCACCACGGTACGCCCGTGGCCCGGGCGCAGGGAGGTACTGCCGTTAACCGTCACGACAGTGTCTCCCAGCATCCTTCTCGACACGGTTGAATGGATGTCGATGCTTACTGTGAACGCCTACGCCGCGCCCTCTGCCACCGAACCCCTCATCCGCACCACCATCCAGCGCCGCGACCTCGGTCCGAAGGACGTGCTGATCGAGATCGCCTACGCCGGGATCTGCCACTCCGACATCCACACGGTGCGTGGCGACTGGGGGCCTCAGCAGTACCCTCTGACCGTCGGCCACGAGATCGTGGGCTTCGTCACCGAGGTCGGCTCCGAGGTCGCCGGCCACGAGGTCGGCGACCGCGTGGGCGTGGGCTGCATGGTGAACTCCTGCCGGGAGTGCGTGAACTGTCTCGCCGGCCAGGAGCAGTACTGCCTGAAGGGCAACACCGGAACCTACGGCTCGGTCGACCGCGACGGCACCATCACGCAGGGCGGCTACTCCACCCACGTGGTGGTCGATGAGGACTTCGTGCTGCGGGTGCCCGAGAACATCCCCTTCGAGGCCGCCGCGCCGCTGCTGTGCGCCGGCATCACCACCTACTCGCCGCTCGCCCACTGGAACGCAGGCCCCGGCAAGAAGGTCGCCGTCGTCGGCCTCGGCGGCCTGGGCCACATGGCCGTGAAGATCGCCCACGCGATGGGGGCCGAGGTCACCGTGCTCTCGCAGACGCTCAGCAAGAAGGACGACGGCCTGCGCCTCGGCGCCGACCACTACTTCGCCACCAGCGACCCGGCCACCTTCGAGCAGCTCGCGAACAACTTCGACCTCATCATCAACACGGTGAGCGCGGTCATCGACCTCGACGCCTATCTCTCGCTGCTCGCCCTCGACGGCACCCTGGTGAACGTCGGCGCGCCGCCCGAGGCGCTGCCGATCCACGTCTTCACGCTGTTCGGCAACCGTCGCTCGTTCGCCGGATCGGGCATCGGCAGCATCGGCGAGACCCAGGAGATGCTCGACTTCTGCGCCGAGCACGGCATCGCCCCCGAGACCGAGCTCATCGGCGCCGACGACATCAACGCGGCCTATGAGCGCGTGCTGGCCTCCGACGTGCGCTACCGCTTCGTGATCGACATCACCACCCTGCGCTGAGCCCCTTCGGGGGACCGCGGGGTAGCGCAAAAGAGACCTGAAGGCCTGCTGGGTAGCCCAAACCGGCTACCCCGCATCGCGCCTCAGGCCCACTCGCGCGCGGCGCGCTCCGCCCAGTACCGCTCGGGCGGCTCAGCGAGGGTCCCGAGCTGCTCCTCGGAGACGGCCGGGGCCTTCGCGGCGAGGTTCTCGCGCAACTGCTTGCGAGTGACGGCCCCGCTCAACACGATGTCGGCCCACGGATGCGCCACCGCGGCGCCGATGGCGAGGCCCTCGAGCGGCTGCTCGTCGCGCGCGGCGAGAGCGGCGGCATCGGGTTCGCCTCCGCTTTCCGTACCCTCCGTGCTCAGCCGGCCGTTGGCCAGCACCTCTTTCACCACGACGAGCCAGCGCGCGTCGTTGGCCCGCTCGAGGGCAGGAGCGGCCGACTGCTCGAGCAGGTTCCAGGTGCTCTGCACGGCCGAGAACGGGGAGTCGCGCAGGGCGAGCGCGGCGTCGATCACGGCGCCCTGCTCGGGGCCGCTGGTGGAGAATCCGATGCGCACCCCGCCGGCCGCGAGCTCGCGCAGGCGGTCGAGCAGCGCCTGGTCGCCGAGCACCGGGCTGTCGGGGGTGAGCGAGTGCACGAGGTAGACGTCGGGCACCGTGCCGAGCGCCTCCTGCGTTTCGGGCCACTGCCGGTCGAGCATCGCGAGACTGTGCTCCTTGCGCTCGTGCACCGGAGCATCCATCCGCCAGTCCCCGACGTAGGCGTAACCCCATTTCGAGCCGATGGTGAGTTCGTCGCGGCGACCCGGATGCGCGGCGAGCCAGGATCCGAGGAACTGCTCGGCCAGGCCGTACGAGCGTGCCGCGTCCACATACCGGATGCCGAGCCACCAGGCGGCGTCGAGCAGCGCGTGGGCGCGCTCGCGCAGGGCGTCGACGCTGCGCTCCTCGCCCGCCCCGAGGTCACCGTCGCGGCCCACCGTGATGTATGCGGGGCGGCCGACCGCCGCGAGTCCCAGCCCCAGCCGCGAGGCCAGATCGCTCGCGCCTTCGTCGTGGTGTTCCTGTGCGTCGCTCACGCTTCCGACTGTATCGCCGTCGCCCTCGGGCCGCCCAGGCATCCGAACGGAGCGGCTGGCACCAGCCGTCTCAAACCTCCGGACCGAGACTCCCGCCCGAGGGGTCGCCGGCGGCCGCGCCCTTGAGTTCGACGAGGATGGTGTGCGTCGGCGTGGAGCCGGTGTTCTCGCCCGAGTGTCTCTGCGCGGGCAGCCACACGGCCTGCCCCGCGGGGAGCTCCGTGGTGAACTCCCGCCCGCCGGCCGAGAGGGTCCGGGCGAACGCGCTGAGAGTCACCATCACGCTGTTCGGATGCTCGTGCGGCGTCGTGCTGTCGCCGGCCTCGTCGCGGTATTCGAGCACGCGCACGAATTCGTTCTCCCAGAGGGTGCGGTAGTGCTCGGGGTTCGTCTGCACGGGGTCGTCGGTGACCATGGCGTGACTGTACGCCCGGTGGCCCGTCCCTGGCTAGGGGTGGAATCGCTCCCGCGGGGCAGGCGACGGGTGAGAGCTGCCGGCGACACGCAGCGCGGTTTCACCCGGGTCGGCGCTCCGACGCCCGCGATCGGCCGTTTTCGAGAAGTCGCGTCATGAATCGGCCAAGGCTGCGTCTCTTCGGGTGAGAGGCGCGGCACGGCGTGTACCCCATCCCCCCACCCGACGCGCTGCGCCTCTCCGCGAGCTGACGAGCGAGCGAACCGACGAGATTCGATGATGGCGATGGGCGGCGATGGTGAACACCCGAGATCAGAACCCCGAGAACACCCCGTGCGACCCCGAGCCCGAACGCGAACCCGAGCCCTGGCTCGAGGCGAGCACCGGGGCGGGAACGGGGGCGAGCGGGAGCTCCCGCGGCGGCACCACCTCCACGCGGGTGTTCGCGGCGAGCCCGCTGCGGTTGCTGCCCTCGGCGCTGGCGGGTCTCTTCCGCGATGAACGCGAGACCATCACGCGGCTCGAGATCAGCGATGTCTGGGTCTACGCCACGATGGGCTGGCACCAGACCTTCCTCTGGCACCGCGGGCAGGTGCGCTTCACAGTGTCGCCGGAGCGCCGCACCATCACGGTCGAGAGCTTCGGTGAATCCGTCCGGCTCTCCTGCCCGTATTTCTCCCGCGCGCTCATGGCGGAGTTGCAGGAGCGGCTGACCGACCGGTTCTGACGACCGATCGACGTGCCGCATCCGTCCGGCAGACCGGGCCCGATGGCCTGCCGGACGGATCGCGTCAGTTCTGCGCCGGCAGCTTCTTCACGCTGTCGAACAGGAACTTGTAGGTGAAACCGGCGATCAGCGCACCCACGATCGGGAACACGATGAACACCCAGAGCTGCGCGAGCCAGTCGCCGCCGCCATAGATCGCGGTGGCGATCGAGCGCGCCGGGTTGAGCGAGGCGTTGTCGATCGGGATGGTCACGAGCAGCATGATGGTGAGCGTCAGGCCGATGGCGATGGGGGCGAAGCCGTGCACCGCGCGCACGTGGGTGACGCTCAGGATCACCAGCAGGAACACGAAGGTGATGATGATCTCGGCCGCGATGGCGGAGCCGAGGCCGAAGCCGCCGGGGGAGTGCTCGCCGAATCCGTTGGACACGAATCCGCCGGCGACGGCCTTGTCGAGGAAGCCGTCGGGGCCGCCCGACGCGAGCGCGAAGACCGCGGTGGCGCCGAGGATGCCGCCCACGAGCTGGGCCACGATGTAGCCGATCGTGTCCTTCCAGGCGAAGCGGCCGCCGGCGGCGAGGCCGAGCGTCACCGCCGGGTTGAAGTGGCCGCCCGAGATGGGGCCGAAGGCGTAGGCGCCGATCATCACGGTGAGGCCGAGCGTGAGCGCCACACCGAGGAAGCCGATACCGAGCGGGTTGGAGTCGCCGCCGAAGACGGCCGAGAAGGTCGCGGCGCCGACCAGGGCGAACACTAGCAGGAAGGTTCCCGCGACCTCGGCGATCAGTTTCGCGGCGAGGGAGGGCTCTGTGGGCTCGGGGGCAGCAGGATATGACATTGGTTCCATCCGATTCTTCGACGGTGAAAGAGGGCGACTCGAAGCCGCCGGGGCGCGGCTCGAACGGCCGGTTGTCTCCGACCCTATCGGCTGGGCGTTTGCTGAGCATGTCAGATGTCGACGTGTGTCGCCGACGGATGCCGCCGGCTCAGCGGCCGAGCGCCACCACGACGAGCACAGCCGTGCCCGCGAGAAGGGTCGTGCCCGACGCGGCCTGCACCATGCGGTTGCGCGATAGGCGCTCCCAGCGGGACTCGAGCTCGGGGCGGTGGAATCGGCCGCGCCTCGGAGGCTTCGCGGGCTTGCGGCTGCGGGCGCCCCCGGTCCGGGGTGCCTTGTCCTGCGGCGCTTGGGCCCGGGGCACCTCGGCCACCAGACGTGCCGAGGCCGACGACTCCTGCGAGTCCAGGCGCGCCGTGGTCACGTCGAGCTCCCAGAGGAGGTCGTCGAGTGTCGGCTCGTCGGCGTGGGTGTCGCATGGAGTCCTCGTTCGTCATGATGTGGCGCTTGTCGAGAGTAGGCGAGCTGCGTGCGGGCCGCGATGGGGAGGTCTCCCCATCGGCGGTCGCAGCGGTGCGGGAGGCCCGTGCGGCGCATCCGACGCGGTGATCAGGCGAGCTCGGAGGCGTAGGCCGTGAGCGATCGGCGATACCGGGTGAGGTGGCCGGAGAGTGCGGTGAGCGCCACCGCGAGCGCCTCCCGCTCGCGGCCGGCATCCGCCAGTGCGAGGGCGAGGAAGCCGGTCACCGCGTCGTCCAGCTCGTCGGACGGCTGGCGGCTCTCCGCAGCCAGCAGCTCGACGCTCTCCTCCGCGTGGCCGAGGGCGCGCAACGAGCTGGCGAGCTGGATGGTGGCCTGCCGGCGACGCGAAGGGTCGAGCGCTGCGGCATCCGGACCCGTTGCGAGGGCGGCTCGGTAGAGCGGTATCGCCTCGGCGGTGCGCCCCGTCGAATCGCGGGCACCGGCCCGTTCGAAGGCCGCGACGGTGCTGTCGTCGGGCAATTCTGCAGCCAGTTCGTCGACGGCCGCTACGAAGGCCTGCTCGTCGAACTCGTCGAAGCGTTCCCAGAGCCGTTCGACGCGGGTCGCCCATTCGGGGGTGATCGGTTCCATCCGACCAGTGTCGCATCCGGATCACGGGCCGGCCGCGCCCTCCCCCGACCCCACCCGCAACAGCGCGGCGAACCAGTCGCGACTCGCCTCGAGCGAGAGTCATGGGCGCACGGCCGTGGGCGCGGCATCGGATGGGCGCGCCCGTGGAAACGGGGTCTTGCGGCGTGGGCGCTTCCAATGTCGGTGGTGCGGCGCACAATGGGCCACATGAACAACATGGAGATCTGCGAACGCTGTGAGGGGTCAGGAGCCGACCCGATGCAGGCCCTCGTCGACGATCTGGTCGAGCTGTGCATCGAGTGCCGTGGAGACGGCGTCGTGGTCGGTTTCGACGTCATCGAGCACGAGGAGTTGCTGCGCCTCTCCGCGTGATGCCGTCGCGCTGAGCTGCGGTGCTCGTCGGGCGATGGCGCGCGGCGTTTCGTGCTGTACACATGAAACGAACTGGTAACGAATCGAAGCGTGTGGTGCGAAATGCCCCCGAACGCGGGACGATTCTCGTAGGAGGATTGGGATGGGCAGACACTACCGACGTAGCGTTTCGTCTCAGCCTGCCGTGGTCGCCGAACAGGACTCGTCCGATCCGTATGCCGCGTATCTCAGTTGGGTCGAGCGCGGCAAGCCTTCGTTGAGCGGCGGCGGCGCGGCAGCGGTGCGCCCCGAGGCCGGAACGGTGCTCCTCACCGAGCACGTGCAGGTGCAGGAGCTCTCGGGCCTGCTCCCGGCACCCGAGAAGCCTTCCCCCTGGCAGCGCCTCGTCGGCGCCTTCCGTCGCTGACCTGCCTCACGCATCGCGACCCGCCAAAATCTGCCCCGAAATGGTGTGGAAGGGGGCGGATTATGGCGGGTCGCGAGGGGTGTGGCGGGGTGGGCTACTGCACGCCGAGGGTGAAGTGCACCGATCCGTTGGCGTCGACCTGGGCGTCGAGCACTTTGTCGCTCAGCGCATCCGCCGCCTCCGGTTCGAGATAGACCCGGGCGCCGGAACTCTCCACGACCTGATCGGTCGGATGCGGACGCGGCGCGACGGCCACCTCGAAGTTCTCGCGCTCGGCGGTGGAGATGCGCAGTCCACCTTCGGTCGCGGTGTCGACGTCGCCGGATGCGGCGAGCGTGCGGTCGGCGAGGTTCTTGACCACGGCGCCGGCGTTCTCGGTGAGGGTGAGCATCGGGCTCTCCTTCCGGTTGGGAGCTCCCCACCCTTCCGAGAACGGGCGCCCACCACCACCCCGAATCAGGGAGCTCTGCGGCGATTCACACCGAACTCGGATACCCGCCGACCACGGCGGCGGGCGGGGTGGATCAGGCGGCGCCGGTGCCCCCGGTGCGGCGCCCGGCTGACGCGGCCGAGCCCTCCGGATGCGCGCCCTGCGTGCCGATCAGCCGCCACACCGCGCGGGTGAGGCCCGGGTGGTCGAGCGCGATCTGGCGCAGCACGCGGTAGTCGCGGGCCGATCCGGGTCGACGGCCGCCGTTCTCGTTGATGTTGTCGGCGCGCAGCAGGTAGACCACCAGTTCGTCGACGGTGGGCAGGTCGTCCATGAAGTCCCACGGATCCTCACCCGCCAGCAACCGCTCGTGCACGATCGTGTCGAGTTCGTCGGCCGCCTCGGCGCGCAGCACCTCGAGGCTCGCCCGCCCGCGGGGAAGGTGCTCGTTCGTGCTCACCCCATCGAGCCTAAGCACGCGCCGGGCCGCCCGCCAATCGAGCGCGCCTCACGATTCCGGGCGGGGTCAGAGCTGCGCGGCGGGCACGCTGAAGGTGTCGCAGGCGCCGGGTCCGCCGGTGAGACCCGTCTCGAACCAGTGCTGCCGCGACGCGCTCGATCCGTGGGTCCAGCTCTCCGGGTCGACCTGACCGCTGCTCTGCTGCTGGATGCGGTCGTCGCCGATCACGGAGGCGGCGTTCAGCGCATCCGCGATCTGCTCGCGGGTCACCGGTTCGAGGAAGGTGACGCCGTTCTCGTCTTCGATCGTCGAGGCGGCCCCGGTCCAGGCGCCCGCGAAGCAGTCGGCCTGCAGCTCGGTGCGCACCGAATCGGAGGCCGGTCCGGTGAGCGAGTGATCGGTGCTGCTCAGGATGCCCGCGAGCTGCTGGATGTGATGCCCCCACTCGTGCGCCACGACGTACATCTGCGAGAGGGTTCCGCCCGACGCTCCGAACCGGCTGCGCAGCTCGTCGAAGAAGGAGGTGTCGACGTAGATCGTCTCGTCGGGCGGGCAGTAGAAGGGGCCGGTCGCGCTCGAGGCCTGGCCGCATCCGGTGCTCGTGGCCTGCTCGAAGAGCACGAAGTCGGCGGGCGAGCGGTACTGCACGCCGAGGGCAGGCGCAGTGTCGGCCCAGTAGACGTCGAGCGAGTTGGCGGCGCCCACCATGAGGCAGTCGGTGCTGGCGTTGGCGTCTGCGCCACTCTCGCAGTCGAGGGTCTCCTCGGTCTGCGTGCCGCTGCCCGCGCCGCCCGCGAACCCCGTGAGGTCGACGCCGAGCACCTGCGACAGGATGAACAACCCCACCACCACGATCGCGCTCCCGCCGCCGATGGCCACGTTGCGCCCGCGCTTGGAGACCTTGCGCGAGTCGAGCTTCGAGTCGTCGTTGAAGGTCATGGCCTGACGCTACTGCGATCGGCGCGCGCCGGAAAGGGGTTCAACGGCGCTCGAGCAGCGTGACCACCTCGAGGTGCGCGGTCTGCGGGAACATGTCGAGCACCCGCGCCCGCCGCACCGCGAACGACGGCATGGCCGCGAGGTCTTTCGCGAGCGAGACGGGGTTGCAGCTCGAATAGATCACGGTGCGGGCTCCGGATGCGTCGAGCCGGGCGGCCAGGTCGGGCCCGATGCCGCGGCGGGGCGGGTTCACGATCACGAGGTCGGGGGACCGGTGGACGTCGGGCTCACCCAGGTCGGCCGTCGCATCGCCCACCTCGAAGCGCACGTCGGTCAGTCCCGCCTCCTCGGCGCTCAGCCGTGCGCTCGCCACCGCATCGGCGCTCGTCTCGATGCCGAGCACTCGCCGACCGGGCGCCGCCACGTGCAGCGCGAAGCCGCCGACCCCGCAGTACAGGTCCCAGACCGACGCGGGTGCCTTCTCGTCGACCCACTCCCGCGCCTGTGCGTAGAGCTGCTCGGCCACGGCGGTGTTGGTCTGGAAGAAGCTCTGCGGGCGCAGGTGCAGCGCCACATCGCCGAGGCGCATCGTGAGGGTGGCGCGCTCGGTCAGTACGATCTCGCGGTCGCCCTCCACCACCGCCTTGTGCTCGGGCAGGAGGTTCACCGAGACCACCACGGCCCGCGGCAGCCGCTCCTGCAGCCACGGGAGGTGCTGACGGATGCGCGCGACCGACTCCTCGCTGCGCACCACGAACCGCACCATCAGCTCCCCGCTGGGCGCCTCCGTGACGAGCACGAACTTCAGCTCGCCATGCCGGTTCGGCACGTCGTAGGGCACGAGACCGCTCCTCGTGACGAACGCAGCGAGCGTCGGCAGCGCATCCTGGATCCCCGGCTCCAGGATGCCGCAACCCTGCAGGTCGACCCCGCGGCCGCGGCCGTCGAGGATGCCCAACGTGGGTTGCTCGACGGAGCCGCCGACGACCATCTTGGCCTTGTTGCGATAGCCGCTCTCGTGGCTCGCCACGGGGGGCAGCCATTCGATGGGCCCGAACCCGGCCAGCAGCTCTCGGCAGCGGTGGTCTTTGGCGGCGAGCTGCTCGGTGTAGGGCTGCCCCATCTGCGTGCACGAGCGGCAGAGCCCGGCGTCGAAGTAGGAGCACTGCATGGGTACATTCTCGCGCGCGGCTGGCCTGCGGTCAGTCGCGCGCTTATTGCCGGCGCCGCCGCCACTGCGGCGCCGGGCGACATGTTCGGCTGAGGTCGGAGAGCCCGGCCTGCGGTCGGACCCTCCGGCCTCGGCCTCACCGCGGGTCGGGCGAGGGAAAGTGCGAAGCGGTACCCTGATTTCCTGCCCGCACCGGCATCGGTGCCACGCTGAGGAGCACCGAATGACACAGGGATCGTCGCTGGATGGACGTTCGTTTTACTTCGACGATCCGGACGGGACGCCGTTCGTGGCCGGCAGCTTCGTCGCGTTCACCGAGCCCGGTGAGGGCGTTCAGCTCGGGCAGGTCGACGCGGTCGAGGTCACGGCCGACGGCGGGCACTCCGGCACCGGTCGTCTGCTCGGCCGACTGAGCGCCGACGGCGGGATGGTCAGCCGGGTCGGCGCCCCGTTCCGCAGCGCCGAGATGGCCGAAGCCGACGACGACGCGATCGACCGCATCTTCGCCGACGCCGGCGCCACCCTGGCGATCGGCCGCCTGAACGAGTCGCCCGAGGTGGCCGCGCGACTCGTCCCGGGCCGCTTCAACCGGCACACCTTCTGGTGCGGGCAGAGCGGATCGGGCAAGACCTACGCGCTCGGCGTCGTGCTCGAGCAATTGCTGGTGTCGACCCGGCTGCCGATCGTGGTGTTCGATCCCAACGCCGACTTCGTGCGTCTGCAGGAGCTGCGGGAGAGCACCGAGACGGCCACCGACGAACAGGCCGCCCTCGCGAGCCGGCGCATCCGGGTGCTGCGCCCCGAGCACGCCGGCGGAGATCCGCTCCGGGTGCGCTTCACCGAACTGGGCATGCGCTCCCGCGCCGCGGTGCTCGGCATCGATCCGCTGACCGACCGCGCCGAGTACAACGCACTCATGCACCTCGAACGCGAGTACGGCATCGAGGAGCAGGACCAGATCATCCCGCGACTGCGCGCCACCGGCGAGCCGGCTGCGGTCGCGCTGGCTCTGCGCATCGAGAACCTGCGCCTGCTCGACTGGGACCTCTGGTCGGGCGAGACCGAGGCGGTGACGGATGCGCTCGAGGAGCGCCCCGACGCCACCGTGCTCGACATCGGCGGCTTCACCTTCCCCGACGAGCACCTCGTGGTGGCGCTGTCGGTGCTCGACGACCTCTGGGCCAAACGGGAGAGCCGACGCCCGATCCTGATCGTGATCGACGAGGCGCACAACCTCTGCTCACCGGATGCGGAGAGCCCGCTCGCCCGCGCCGTGCGCGACCGCATCGTGCAGATCGCCGCCGAGGGGCGCAAATTCGGGCTCTGGTTGCTGCTGTCGACGCAACGGCCGTCGAAAGTGCATCCGAGCATCCTGTCGCAGTGCGACAACCTGGCGTTGATGAAGATGAGCTCGCCCGTCGACCTGGCCGAGCTCGCCACCGTCTTCGGCTTCGCGCCGGCCGCTCTGCTCGAGCGCTCGCCGGCCTTCCGCCAAGGAGAGGCCCTGTTCGCGGGCGGATTCGTGCCCGCACCCACGGTGGCCCGTCTGCGCACCCGCCTCACGGAAGAGGGCGGCGTCGACGTGCGGGTGCCGCTGCGCTGACGAGTCCGCACCCGCCTCCATGACGTTTCGGGAGGAGGAGAAGAGAAGTGACCCCGTATCCGGCCTCGGTTCGGCTCTCCTCCTCCCGAAACGCACGGGCGACCGGCATCGCGCCGACACGTGGGAACGCACGACTATCTTGTGTATACACAGTTTCTTGTGCGAGCGGTTCTTGCGGCGTAGAGTGGCCTCAATGTATACACAGAAGGTGTGCCCCTGATGGCGCGGGCGAGCGAGACGGCCTACGCCGCGCTTCGCGAGGAGATCCTGTCGTGGGATCTCGCGCCCGGCACCGTGCTCGCCGAGGTCGAGCTCTCCGGCCGCTTCGGCATCTCCCGCACCCCCGTGCGCGAAGCCCTCGCCCGGCTCGTGGCCGATGGTCTCGCCGAACCGCAGGGTGGCCGTGGCCTGGTGGTCAGCCCGGTCGAAGCCGAGAACGTCACCGAGCTGTTCGAATTGCGCCAGGCTCTCGAGGCGCAGGCGGCCTCGCTGGCTGCCGAGCGGCGCGAGCTGGCCCCGTTCCGCGCGCTGCAGGATCAGTTGCGCGAAGTGCCTGCGCTCCTGACCGACCCCGATCCCGGCCGACACGCCTACTACGACCTCGTCGCTCGATTCGACGACGCGGTCGACGAGGCGGTGCAGAATCCGTTCCTCGTCTCGGCCCTCTCCGCGGTGCGCACGCATCTGGCGCGCCTGCGCCGGCTCTCGCGCGACAACCCGGCCCGCCTGCTCGAAGCCGCGCGGGAGCACCTGCTCATCGTCGACGCCATCGTCGACGGCGACGCCCGGCTCGCCGCCGACGCGACACGGGTGCACCTGTACCGGAGCCTCCGCTCCACCCTGGGCTCGCTCGACCGTTCACTCGGCGGCAACCCGACCCTGATAGACAGCACGGCAGTGCGAGAAAAGGATGCGACACCGCGATGAATCTGCACGAGGTACGAGTTCACCCGAGCGACGAGAACCTCCCGCGCGAGGAGCAGCTGGCATGGAAGATCGCCGAGGTCGCCACCGATCCCGTCGAGGTCACGCCCGAGGTCACCGAGATGGTGATCAACCGGATGATCGACAACGCCGCCGTGGCCACCGCGTCCATCACCCGCGCGCCCGCCGTCGCCGCTCGAGCGCAGGCCCTCGATCACCCCTACGCGCCCGGATCGACCGTCTTCGGCGTCGACGGCCGCTTCGGCCCCGAGTGGGCCGCATGGGCGAACGGGGTCGCCGTGCGCGAACTCGACTACCACGACACCTTCCTCGCGGCCGAGTACTCGCATCCGGGCGACAACATCCCGCCCATCCTGGCGGTGGCGCAGCACGCCGGGCGCACCGGCGCCGAGCTGGTGCGCGGCATCGCCACGGGCTACGAGATCCAGGTCGACCTGGTGAAGGCGATCAGCCTGCACGCCCACAAGATCGACCACGTCGCCCACCTCGGGCCGTCGGCAGCAGCCGGCATCGGCACCCTGCTCGGCCTGTCGACCGAGACGATCTTCCAGGCCATCGGCCAGGCTCTGCACACCACCACGGCCACGCGCCAGTCGCGCAAGGGCGAGATCTCGACCTGGAAGGCGTACGCCCCCGCGTTCGCCGGCAAGATGGCCGTCGAAGCGGTCGACCGGGCGATGCGCGGCCAGACCAGCCCCACGCCGATCTACGAGGGGGAGGACGGCGTGATCGCCTGGCTCCTCGACGGCCCGGAGGCGCGCTACCAGGTGCCGCTGCCCGCCAAGGGCGAAGCCAAGCGCGCCATCCTCGACAGCTACACCAAGGAGCACTCGGCCGAATACCAGGCGCAGGCCTGGATCGACCTGGCCCGCAAGCTGCACAACGAGCATCCGGAGCTCCTCGACCCGTCGGCCATCGGCAGGGTCACGATCCACACCAGCCACCACACGCACTACGTGATCGGATCGGGCGCGAACGACCCGCAGAAGTACGACCCCACGGCGAGCCGCGAGACACTCGACCACTCGATCCCCTACATCTTCACGGTGGCGCTGCAGGACGGCGCGTGGCACCACGTCGACTCCTACGCGCCCGAGCGGGCCGGCCGCCCCGACACGGTCGAGCTGTGGCAGAAGGTGCGCACCGTCGAAGACCCGGAGTGGACCCGCCGCTACCACTCCACCGACCCCGCCGAGAAGGCGTTCGGTGGCCGGGTGGAGATCATCCTGACCGACGGATCGACCGTCACCGACGAGATCGCGGTGGCGGATGCGCATCCGCTCGGCGCCCGGCCGTTCGCCCGGGCCGACTACGTCCGCAAGTTCGAGACGCTCGCCGACGGCGTCGTGGAGGACGCCGAGATCGCGCGCTTCCTCGCTCTGGTCGAGCGCCTGCCCGAGCTCGACGCCACCGAGCTGCCGGGCCTCACCGTGACCGCTCGACCCGGGCTGCTCGAGTCGATCCCGCTCCCGAAGGGACTGTTCTGATGCTGTACTCCACCGTTCCGGCCGCCGAGAAGCGCGCCGCCTTCCGGGCCGCGCTGAACTCCGGTGAGCTGCTCCGGATGCCCGGCGCCTTCAACCCGCTGTCGGCCCGCCTGATCGAGGAGAAGGGCTTCGAGGGCGTCTACATCTCGGGCGCCGTGATCGCGGCCGACCTGGGATTCCCCGACATCGGGCTCACCACGCTCAGCGAGGTCGCCGGCCGCGGCGCGCAGATCGCGCGGATGACGAACCTGCCCACCCTGATCGACGCCGACACCGGATTCGGCGAGCCGATGAACGTGGCGCGCACGGTGCAGACGCTCGAAGACGCGGGCATCGCGGGCCTGCACATCGAAGACCAGGTGAACCCGAAGCGCTGCGGGCACCTCGACGGCAAGGCCGTGGTCGACGCCGACACCGCGGTGAAGCGCATCCGTGCCGCCGCCGACGCCCGGCGCGATCCGAACCTGCTGATCATGGCCCGCACCGACGTGCGCGGGGTCGACGGACTCGGTGCGGCCATCGACCGTGCGAAGCAGCTGGTGGATGCCGGCGCCGACGCGATCTTCCCCGAGGCGATGGCCGACCTGGGCGAGTTCGAGGCGATGCGCGCCGCCGTGCCGGTGCCGATCCTGGCCAACATGACCGAGTTCGGCAAGAGCGAGCTCTTCTCGACGCAGCAGCTGAAAGACGTGGGTGTGAACCTCGTGATCTACCCCGTTTCGCTGTTGCGCATCGCCATGGGCGCGGCCGAGCGCGGTCTCGACACGCTGGTGGCCGAGGGGTCGTTGAAGAGCGAGGTGCCGGCGATGCAGACTCGCGCGCGGCTCTACGAACTGCTCGACTACGCCGCCTACAACGCCTTCGACACGTCCATTTTCGATTTCGATGTTCCGGATGCGCGCTGAACGGCGCATCCTGGACAACGCGCGCACTGAACCGAAGCACGAAGGAGTGAGATGACCGATCCATCCGACATCCGCAAGGGGCTCGCCGGCGTAGTCGTGGACTACACCGCGATCTCGAAGGTCAATCCCGAGACCAACTCGCTGCTCTACCGGGGCTATCCGGTGCAGGAACTCGCGGCGAACTGCACCTTCGAGCAGGTGGCCTATCTGCTGTGGAACGGGGAGCTGCCGAGCGACGAGGAGCTGGCCGCCTTCGAGCAGTCGGAACGGTCGCAGCGGGCGCTCGACCCGGCGGTGAAGCGCGTGATCGACGAGTTGCCGGTCACGGCGCATCCGATGGACGTGCTGCGCACGGCCGTGAGCGTCGTCGGCGCCCTCGACCCCTCGTGGGACGACGCGTCGCCGGCCGGCAACCTCGCCAAGTCGGTGACGCTGCTGGCGAAGATCCCGGCGATGGTGGCCTACGACCAGCGGCGGCGGCGCGGGCAGGAGCTGGTGGAGCCGGATGCCTCGCTCGGCTTCTCGGCGAACTTCCTGAAGATGACGTTCGGTTCGGTGCCCTCGGATGTCGTCGTCGACGCGTTCGACGTGTCGATGATCCTCTACGCCGAGCACTCCTTCAACGCCTCCACCTTCACCGCGCGCGTGGTGACCTCGACGCTCGCCGATCTCTACTCGGCGGTGGTCGCGGCGATCGGTGCGCTGAAGGGCCCGCTGCACGGCGGCGCCAACGAGGCCGTGATGCACATCTTCGACGAGATCGGATCGGCCGACCGGGCCGAGGCCTGGCTCGACGAGGCGCTCGCCGGAAAGCGCAAGATCATGGGCTTCGGGCATCGGGTCTACAAGAACGGCGACTCGCGTGTGCCCACCATGAAGGCGGCGCTCGACACCCTCATCGAGGAATACGACCGGCAGGATCTGCTCGACCTCTACACCGCGCTCGACGACGCGATGCAGGCGCGCAAGAACATCAAGCCCAACCTCGACTACCCCTCAGGACCGGCCTACCACCTCATGGGCTTCGACACCGAGATGTTCACGCCGCTGTTCGTCGCCGCCCGCATCACGGGCTGGACGGCGCACATCATGGAGCAGCTCGCGTCGAACGCGCTCATCCGTCCGCTCTCGGAGTACAACGGCCCCGACGAACGGCACCTCACCGCCTGACCGCGCCGGTTCCAAACCGCAAACGTCGCGGCGCTCGCCGCCCCTGAGAGGCCGGATGCCGCGACGTTTGCGATTTTCGACGAGGGACACCCGGCCGCGATACGCCAGAATGGCGGCATGGAGGTCAATCCTGTCGCCCTGGTGATGGTGCCGCTGCTCGCCGTGCTGGCACCGCTGATCGCGGCCGCGGTGGGGCGGGTGGCGAAGGTGCCGCTCGTGGTCTTCGAGATCCTGCTCGGCATCCTGGTGGGGCCGAGTGTGCTCGGCTGGGTGCCGGCCGACGAGTTCATCGCCGTGCTCGCCAACCTGGGTCTCGCGATGCTGTTCTTCATGGCCGGCAACGAGATCGATTTCGGCGCGATCACAGGGCGCCCGCTCGGGCGGTCGAGCCTGGGCTGGGTGATCTCGCTGGCCCTCGGGCTCATCGTGGGGCTGGTGCTCGCGCCCTCGGTCGAAGCGGGCATCTTCATCGGCGTCGCCCTGACGTCGACCGCGCTCGGCACGATCATGCCGATGCTGCGCGATGCCGGCGAGCTGTCGACGCCCTTCGGCCGTGCCGTCACCGCGATCGGGGCCGCGGGCGAATTCGGCCCGCTGATCGCGATCTCGCTCTTCCTCAGCGGGCGGAAGCCCCTCGTCGCGGCACTGGTGCTGATCGGGTTCGTCGTGATCACGGGCCTCGCGATCTGGCTCGCCTCGCGCGGGCCGCACACTCGGCTGCACGCGATCATCACGGCCACCCGGCATTCCAGCGGACAGTTCGCGGTGCGCCTGGTGCTGCTGTTCGTCGCGGCGCTGGTCTGCCTCAGCATCGCCTTCGGCCTCGACATGCTGCTCGGCGCGTTCGCCGCGGGCGTGCTCTACCGGGTGCTGCTCTCGGGGGCGCCCGAGGCCGACAAGGAGGTCATCGAGTCGAAGCTCGAGGCGGTGGCGTTCGGGTTCCTCGTGCCGATCTTCTTCGTCTACACCGGCGTCACCTTCGATCTCGCCTCCCTCATCAGCTCCCCGAACGCGCTGCTCCTCGTGCCGGTCTTCCTCGTCCTCTTCCTCGTGGTGCGCGGTCTGCCCGGGATGCTGGCAGCACCGCTCGGCGCATCCGGCGACGACCGCGCGGCGATCGCCCTGTTCAGTGCCACGGGGCTCCCGATCATCGTGGCGGTCACCGACATCGGCCTCGAGGAGGGTGCACTGCAGCCCGGCACGGCCGCGGCGCTCGTGGGAGCCGGAATGCTCTCGGTGCTGCTCTTCCCGCTGATCGCCTTGGCGCGCCGCCGCAAGACCTTGCACGGGCAGACCCTCCCGCCCGACGAGGGCGTGCACGTGCCCGTCGAGGGCTGAGCGCCCGCCCGACCCACCACAAACGGGCCGAATGCGCTGAGGCCGGTTCAGAACCGCACCTCTGGAGCCGATCGCGCCCGTATACGGCTCGGTCGGCCGCACGTTTGCGGAACTGAACCGGGCCGGCGCGGCCCGGCGCGCATCCGTGGGAAGGTGGTGGCATGGCCGCATCCGAAACCGCCGCATCCGTTCCTTTCGCCGATGAGTCCGTCGCGCTCGACTCGGGCGATCGTGCGCACCTCGAGCGGGCCGTGGCGCTCGCTCAGGCCGCCCGTGACCGCGGCGACCATCCGTTCGGCGCCCTGCTCGTGACAGCCGACGGCGTTGTCATCGAGGCGATGAACACGGTCAACACCGGCCACGACCCCATCGGGCACGCCGAGACGAACCTCGTGCGCGACTCCGGGCAGCGCCTCGAGATGGCCGAGCTCGCCGGCAGCACCCTCTACACGAGCACCGAGCCGTGCGCGATGTGCAGCGGAGCGATCTACTGGGCCGGCATCCCGCGCGTCGTGTTCGCCCTCTCGGAGTCGGAGCTGCGCGAACTCGTGGCCGCCCAGGAGGGCGTGCCCACGATGGCGCTGCCTTGCCGCGAGGTGTTCGCCCACGGCGGCCGCGACGTCGAGGTGGTGGGCCCCGTCGCCCTCGCGGAGGCCACCGAGGTGCATCGCGGCTTCTGGGTCTGACCCTCACTGCCCTCGCGCTTCCCACGCGACCGAGCAGGAGCGAAGGGGCCGGCGGTCAGATGACGGGCGGGCGGGGAGTCACGGCGGCGTCGACACGAGCCAGCACCTCCGCCGGCGGTCCGTCGATGCTCACGATGACGCCCGCTTCGTCGGGGGCGAGCGGCTCGAGGGTCGCGAGTTGGGAGTCGAGCAGCGACGCGGGCATGAAATGGCCGGGGCGCGCGGTCATCCGCTCCCAGAGCAGCTCCCGCGAGCCGGCGAGCTCCACGAAGACGGCGTCGGGAGCGGCGGCCCGGATGCGGTCGCGATAGACGCGGCGGAGCGCCGAGCAGGCGACCACGATGCCTCCGGGCGACCCCGCCAGGGTCGCGGCCACGGCATCGAGCCAGGGCCACCGGTCGGCGTCGGTGAGCGGGATGCCGGCGGCCATCTTCGCAACGTTGGCCTCCGGATGCAGGTCGTCGCCGTCGACGAACACCCACCCGTGCCGAGCCGCGAGACCCGATCCGATCAGTGACTTGCCCGAACCCGAGACTCCCATCACGACGACGCGGAAAGGGTGGGGCGACGCATCCGTACTCACCCGTCGAGCCTAGGGCGTGCTCAGGGCAGCGCGCGGGCCGGCGGAGCGGCGACGGCTTCGCGCACCTGGCTCCAGCTCGACCCCTCCTGCATGTGCTCGACGCCGATCAGGTGGTCGAAGACGATGTTGGTCTGCGTCGACGCGACCGAGTTGTCCATGCTGAGCTCGGTCGCCACGAAGTCACGGAGCTGCCCGGTGGAGGTGCAGGCCACGTGGATGAGGAAGTCGTCGGCGCCGCCGAGGAAGAATACGTTCAGCACGTTCGGCAGCGTGATGACGCGCTGGGCGTAGGTCTTGATCTGGGCCCGGGCCTGGGCTTTGAGCCGCACGGCCACGATCGCCTCGATCGGCAGTCCGAGGGAGGCCCAGTCGGGCTGGGCGTGGAAGGAACGCAGCACGCCGCTCTGCTGCAGGGCCCGCACGCGCACGAGACAGGTGGAGGGCGCGATGCCCACGCGCTCGGCGAGCTCCTTGTTCGGAAGCCGGGCCTCGCGGCAGAGTTCCCAGACGATGCGCTCGTCGATTTCGTCGATGGTGGCCATCCGCTTCCTCTTCCGAACTCACGCGGGCAATATTTCCCGCGCACCGAATTATATTCGGAGATAGTGACAACCATACAAATCGGTTCGATAATTTCGATGCAGAAAGCGAAGAAGCCGTCCCGCGTGGAGAAGGAGAACGACCGTGATCATCGGTGTTCCGAAAGAGATCAAGAACAACGAGTTCCGTGTGGCGATGACGCCGTCGGGGGTCTTCGAACTCGTCAAGCACGGTCACCGTGTGATGGTGCAGGAGGGCGCGGGCCTCGGCGCCGCGATCGCCGACGCGGAGTACGAAGCGGCCGGCGCATCCGTCGTCGACCTCGACACCGTGTGGACCGCGGAGATGATCGTGAAGGTCAAGGAGCCGATCGCCCCGGAATACAGCCGGATGCGCGAAGGCCAGCTGATCTTCACCTACCTCCACCTCGCCGCGGCCGAGCCGCTCGTGAACGCACTGCTCGAATCGAAGGCCACCTCCATCGCCTATGAGACCGTGCAGCTGGCCGACGGGTCACTGCCGCTGCTCGCCCCCATGAGCGAGGTCGCCGGACGGCTGAGCGTGATGGTCGGGAGCTACCACCTGATGGGCTCGCAGGGCGGCCGTGGTGTGCTGCTCGGCGGGGTTCCCGGGGTGCGCCCGGCCAAGGTCACCATCATCGGCGCCGGCATGGCGGGCGAGAACGCGCTGGCCCAGGCGCTCGCGGCGGGAGCCGACGTCACGGTGCTCGACCTCTCCATCCCGCGGCTGCGCCACATCGACGAGGTGTTCGGCGGCCGCGCGAAGACCGTGGTCTCCAACGCCTACGAGATCGAGCGCAGCGTGCTGGAGGCCGACCTCGTGATCGGCGCCGTGCTGGTGCCGGGGGCGAAGGCTCCGAAGCTGGTGTCGCACGAGCTGGTGAGCCGGATGAAGCCGGGCTCGGTGCTCGTCGACATCGCGATCGATCAGGGCGGCTGCTTCGAGGACTCCCGCCCCACCACGCACGACGAGCCCACCTACCGTGTCGAGAACTCGATCTTCTACTGCGTGGCGAACATGCCCGGATCGGTCTCGTCGACCTCGACCTACGCGCTCACGAACGCGACCCTGCCCTACGTGGTGCAGCTCGCCGATCGCGGCTGGCGCGACGCAGTGGCACGTAACGCGGCACTCGCACCCGCCGTCTCGACCGTCGACGGTCACCTCACGCACGCGGGCACAGCGGATGCCTTCCCGCACTTCGGCTACACGCCGCTGGTGGAGCTGGTGGAGCTGCCCGCCTGACCGGGCCCGTCCGCGACGCCGATCGCCTCACGGATGCGATCGCGTTGCTCCGCGAACGGCGGGAAACCGTCGAAGAAGCGGACCTTCTGCGACCACTCGGCCGTGCCGGTCGCGTCGCGGTAGGAGAAGCCGGGCGTGTCGGAGAGCACATAGTCGGCCCAGCTCTCTGCGAGGTCCTCGACGACGCCCGTGGCGGCGTACTCGGTCACGAAGGTGTCGAATCCGCCATGCGAGTCGAAGAAGTCGGCTACCGCGGCGTCCTCCGTCCCCATAGCCTCGGCACGGGGCGCCTCCGCGCCGTATCGCTTCCAGAATGCCGATTCGAAACCGGCGATCACCGAGTCGGCGCGCGCGCAGCCCCCGACCACGCGAAGAGTGGCACACGCTCCGGCGACGGGTGAGACCTGGCCGTCGGAGAGGCTCAGCATGTGCCCGTACTCATGGATCATCGTGTGCAGCAGCTCGTTCGCGTCGTCATTCCAAGCGGTGTTGACGGTGAGATCCCAGAAGGCGTCGTCGGCGTCGTCTCGAGAGACCGATGCCGACGACGAGTCGTCAGGGTCGTGGTAGACCTCGAAGACGGCAATGTGCTCGGTGTCGACGCCGGCCACTGCGGTGAACACGGTCCAAGCGCGAACGATGTCCTCGTCGGGCGAGACGCCCTCGGCGGTGCTGCCGAGCGTGCCCTCCTCCACGAGGAAGCGGTGCGCATCGTCGATCGTGCGGAAGTCGCTGTCGGGGCCGTCGAGGCCCACGACGAAGAACAGGGCACCGGCTGCGATGAGCAGCCCGGCCAGAACCGCCCCGAGAACCACGAACGGATTGCGCGACATTCTGAAACCGTAGCGAGGCAGCCGGCATCGCGCTGTCCACCTGTGTTACCGCCTGGTTAAGAAGCGCCGGGGGCCTGGCCGGCGCTGCATCCGCTGCCGCCCGGTTGTGACGGAAAGTTACCCACGAAATACGGCTGAAACCGAGCCGGGCGATACTGGAAGAGCAACGTGAGCCGTTGCGGGCCCACCGGGCCACAAGATCTCGGTGGTGTGTGAGCGATGCTGCGTTGCCGCATCCTCATCTCCTGTCAATCGGTCAGAAGTGGGAACACATGACAATCACCGTCACCGTCGTTGTCGGAAATCCGAAACCCCAGTCCCGCACCCGCACGGTGGCGGAGACGCTCGTCGCGAAGCTGCTGGAGCCCGGCTCCTACGACCTCGACGTGATCGACCTCGCCGATCACACCGCCGAGATCTTCGCGTGGCCGTCGGAGCAGATGGCGGCGCTGAACGCCCGCGTCGCGTCGAGCGATCTCGCCGTGTTCGCCTCACCCACCTACAAGGCCACCTACACGGGCCTGCTCAAAGCCTTCCTCGACCGGTATCCGGCCAACGGGCTGGCGGGCGTGACCGCCATCCCGGTGCTCACCGGCGCCGACCTCACCCATTCGATGGGTCCGACCGTGAACCTCGCGCCGCTGCTCGTGGAGCTCGGCGCGATCGTGCCGGGTCGTGGCTTCTACTTCGTGGCCGGGCAGATGGACCACCTCGACGAGATCGTGGGCGCCGCGGCCGAGGAGTACGCGGCGAACCTGGCCCGGCTCGCGAGTGTCGCGGCAGTGACTCAGGGGGTGTCGGCATGACGATCACCCAGACGACCGGCGCCGCCATCGACCCGCGCGCCTTCCGCGACGCACTCGGGCACTACGCCTCCGGCATCACGATCATCGGCGGACTCGAGGAGGGCCCGAACGGGCCGGAACCGGTCGGTTTCACCTGCCAGTCGTTCTACTCGGTGTCGACCGAGCCGCCGCTGGTGTCGTTCAGCGTGATGACGAACTCCACGACCTATCCGCGCATCCGGGAGACCGGCAAGTTCTCGGTGAACGTGCTCTCGCATCACCAGCACACGGTGTCGAACCAGTTCGCGCGCAAGGGCACCGACAAGTGGGCGGGCATCGAGTGGACGGCCACCGCGAACCGCAACCCGGTGATCGCCGACACCCTGATGTGGCTCGACTGCGACATCTGGGCCGAGCACGAGGCGGGCGACCACTCCATCGTGATCGGTCGGGTCAACGAGATGAGCCCGACGGAGTGGCACAAGCATGAGCCGCTGCTCTACTTCAAGGGCCAGTACCGGCACCTGCGCGACGGCGGCATCGAGCGCTGAGGCCCGGGCTGCGGCTCGCCGCCGACAACGGCCAGGTTCAGCTCGGCCCCGGCTCGGAGCGGCTCGCCTTCGTCGATGTGATTGGATGATCCGGCGCCCATCGGGGCGTTCGATCACGGGTGACAAGGCGGGGCGGTGGCAATTCCGATGCGGATGGAGCGTTCGACACGGCATGCATCTCTGGAGGCGATGATCGGCAGCGATCCGCAGCGGCTGCGGCGCCGCGCCATCTCGCTCGGCGTGCGGCCGGATGACGCCGACGACATCGCGCAGACCGCGGCACTGCGGGCGTGGAGATCCGTCGACACGCTGCGGTCGGCCGACGCCGGCCCGCTCTGCGCCTGGCTCGACACGATCGCCCGCAACACGGTCATCGACGCCCAGCGCGGGCGCCGGCCCGTGCTCGTCGCGCTGGACGACGTGATCGCCGATCCGAACGACGTGGTGGCCGACGTGGAGATCCGGGCCGCTCTCGACGAGGCGCTGGTGCACATCAACGCCCTGCCCGACGGTCTGCGCGTGCCGTTCCTGCTCACCGTGATCGAGGGACGATCGGCGGCCGAGGTCGCGGCCATTCTGCACATCTCGCCGGTGACCGTACGGCAGCGCGTCGCCCGTGCCCGCAGGGCCATCGCGCATCTGTCATTGGCCCGCACGGCGTAGTTCCCGACATCCGATCGGCGTGGTTTGTCACATCTTTGCTCGATGTGCGTCCTTCTCCTTAGGCGCGACCGATCGCGACCGGGCTCACGGTGGGCCCGGCCGGCCCGCCTGACGAATGAAGGACGTTCCATGACTCTCGTGACCCAGCTCGACCAGCTCCCCCTCGCGTTCGCCGAGCGATTCAACGCCGGAGACGTCGACGGCCTGCTGGCCCTCAATGCACCCGGGGCGATCTTCGTGCCGGCACCCGGACAGCCGGTGCACGGCGAGGCGGATGTGCGCGCGGCGCTCGAGGGGTTTCTCGCCCTGCGCCTGCCCATCGGCATGACCGTTCGCCGCGCCTTCGCCGCCGGCGGTACCGGACTCGTGGTGGCCGACTGGTCGCTCAGCGGAACCGGCCCCGACGGCTCGCCGGTGTCGCTCGGCGGCAGCACCGCCGACGTGGCCGTGTTCGACGAGGCGACCGGCTGGCGCTACCTCATCGACAACCCCTTCGGCACGGTCTGACCCGCCTCCATCGAACACGAAAGGATCATCACATGCAGGACTACACGGCACTGAGCGCGCAGCTCACCTCACCCGAGCAGCTGCTCGCACTCTGCGACGAGCCCCAGGTGTTCGGCGCCAAGAAGCAGGCGCAGGCCGCCTACGCGCTGTGGAGCCGAGCCGAGGAGCGGTTCGTCGGCGCCTACCAAGGGGTGCAGGCACCGGGTGGAACCGGCACAGGGTTCGTCGTGCGGGTGTTCTGGAACCCGGCGGAGGTCACTCCCGACCTCGGCGCGGTGGTGGAGGCGATCCAGTCGGAGTTGCCCATCGCGATGATCCGCGACGACGAGAAGGCCACCTACAAGGGCCGCGACAAGAAGCAGGGTGTCTTCTTCGTCTGGCAGGGCATCCGTTCCCGCCCGCTCTCGCAGTGGCTCCACGAGCGATTCGGCGTCTACGGATGCGTCACGCAGCTCTTCGCGAAATCCGACCTGACGCAGAACGTCGCGGTGGTCGCGGTGGTCGGCGGGGTCGATCACCTCTGGACGCTCACCGCCTGAACTAGGCCAGGAGGCCGCGGATGTCGTCGGCCGTGAGCGCTTGGGAGAACAGCGCGTCGTCGTCGAGCACGGCGTCGAAGAGTTTCGCCTTGTGCTCCTTCAACGCCATCACCTTCTCCTCGATCGTGCCGGAGGCCACCAGCCGGTAGACGTTCACCGGATGCGTCTGCCCGATGCGGTGCGTGCGGTCGATCGCCTGCGTCTCGCTCGCCGGGTTCCACCACGGATCGAGCAGATAGACGTAGTCGGCCTCGGTGAGGGTGAGGCCGAAGCCGCCGGCTTTCAGGCTAATGAGGAACACCGGCGCGTCTCCCTCCCGGAACCGGCTGATCACCTCGGCGCGCCGGCGGGTGGAGCCGTCGAGGTATTCGTAGGCGATGCCCTCCGCATCCAGCCGTACCGCGACCTTCGTCAGATACGACGTGAATTGGCTGAACACGAGCGAGCGATGCCCCTCGGCCACCACCTCGCCGAGGTTCTCGACCAGCACCTCGAGCTTCGACGACGGCACGGAGGCGTGCGCCTCATCGATCAGCGTGGCGTCGAGACTGAGCATCCGCAGCAGGGTCAGCGACCGGAACACGATGAAGCGATTGCGATCGAGATCCTCGATCAGGCCGAACAGCTTCTGCCGCTCGCGTTGCAGCACCGTGTCGTAGAGGTGCCGGTGGGCGGGCGCGAGCTCGACGTGCAGCACCTGCTCCTGCTTCTCGGGCAGTTCGGGCGCCACCGCCTCCTTCGTGCGCCGCAGCAGGAACGGTCGGATGCGCCGCCGCAGCCGCGTGAGCAGGCGCGGGTCGATCCCGCGCTCGATCGGCCGCTGGTAGTGCTCGGCGAAGCGCACGTGGCTCGGGAAGAGGCCCGGAGCCACGAGATCGAAGAGCGACCAGAGCTCCATCAGGTTGTTCTCGAGCGGGGTGCCGGTGATGGCGAGCGTGAAGTCGACGTCGAGCTCCCGGGCGCGGGCGTGCAGCTTCGAGGCGTGGTTCTTCACGAACTGCGCCTCGTCGAGCACGAGTCCCGCCCAGCCGAGGGATTGGTAGGCCTCGAAGTCGAGGCGGAAGAGGGTGTAGCTCGTCACGACGACGTCGGCTCCGCGGGCGACCTCGCTCAGCGACGTGGGGCTCTTCGCCTGGGTCGCGGTGACGGGGCGCACCGTCAGGCCGGGGGTGAAGCGGGCCGATTCGTCGGCCCAGTTCGACACGACCGACGTGGGGGCCACCACCAAGAAGGGGCGGGATGCGACATCCGGTTCGGCCGTCGCTGCGGACTCGCGGGCGTGGGCGATCAGGGCGAGGGTTTGCAGGGTCTTGCCGAGGCCCATGTCGTCGGCCAGCACGCCGCCGAGCCGGTGGCGCCAGAGGAAGGCGAGCCAGTCGAATCCGGCCTTCTGGTAGGGGCGGAGCACGCCGTTCACGCCGGCCGGCAGGGGCGTGGGCTCGACGGACTCGACGTCGCGCAGGCCGGCCACCGCCGCCCGCCAGCTCTCGGCCTCGATCGATTCGTCGGCGAGATCGTCGAAGTCGCTCCAGAGGCTCACCTGGTGCTTGCTGAGGCGGACGCCGGTCTCCCACTCGTCGAGGGTGCCGGCCTCCTCGAGCAGTTCGCGCAGGCGGTCGAAAGCGGGGTGGTCGAGGCGCAGGTAGGTCTTGTTGACCATGAGCAGCTTCTTCTGGCCCTTCGCGAGTGCCTTGAACAGCGGGCCGAAAGGGATGCGGTAGCCGTTCATGTTCACCACGATGCCGAGGTCGAACCAGTCGCGTTTCAGCGACTCGACCATGGTGATCGTGACATCGGGATGCCCGTCGAGCTCGCGGTAGGACGGCCTCGGGCCGATCACGTCGACCCGCACGCCGTCGAGCGCGTCGAGCATCGGCAGGGCGCGCTCGGCGAAGGCGGCGGCCTCCACACCGCGCAGCGTGAGGGAGGGGGAGAGCGGGTCGATGCGCGGCGGGAAGCGCACGAGTACGGCATCCAGCTCGACCGCCGTCGTCGCGAGGATGCGCTTCTCGGCTGCCGGGTCGCGCTGGCCCACCCAGTCCCAGTCGAGCTGCAGCACGTCGCCCGACCGGAAGCGCGCCGTGAGCACCAGCACGGGCGGCGGCACCTCGGGTAGCTCGAGCGAGCCGTCGGGGCTCGTGATGGTGACGCCCTGCTGCAGGCTCGGGTAGTACTCGTCGAAGAATTGCGCCGTCTCGGCCGAGGGGATGCGCAGGGTCGGCTGGCCGAGCAGGCCTTGCTCGCCAGGTGTGAGCGGCGCGGCCGTCGGCGCGAGCACGATCTCGGGGCGCTCGCCCAGGCGCGCGTAGCCGTAGACGCCGTGGTCGCCGATCGGGCCGGTGTCGGTGGCGGGCCAGTCGGTGGGGGCAGGGGCGTCGGCCGCCGGTCCTGCGCCTTCGCCCGCGCCTGTGCCGAACGCGACCGTCGGCGTGAGCTGGAGCGCCCCGCCCGGCCGCAGTCGCGCATCCAGGCCCACGGATGCGCGGCCCAGCACTCGCACGGAGCCGCCCTTCGCCGAGGTGAGCAACTCGATTCCGCGGCGCTCGCCCTCGGCCAGCAACTGCCAGAGCAGGGGGCTGGCGAAATCGTCGAGGTTCAGCCAGTCGGTCTCGGGCGGGGTGAGGCCCTCGCGGGTGGCGCGGTGCAGGGCGGCGAACTGGGCGAACCAGCGGTGGTGCTCGGGATCGAGGTTGAGGCGGTTGAGCTGGTGGGCGAACGAACCCCAGGTGACGTTCGCCTTGACGTAGGAGCCGGATGCCGCCCGGATGACCGGCCGCACCCCGAGCCGCCGGGGCGGGCGGGTCGTGGGGTCGGCCTCGGCATCGGTCGCGGTCTTGGCGGTGGGGCCGCGCCAGCGGTCGTGGGTGCGAGGGGAGAGCTCACGCACCTCGAACTGGAGGCCCATCGGGGTGGTGGGCTCGTTCTCGCGAGGATCGGCGGACGTCAGCGCGCCGACGACGGACTGCCAGCTGCTGCCGCGGGAGGCGGGCGAGGCGTCGGGCATGCGTCCATCGTCTCACCAGCCCCCGTCACTGCGGTTCCGGCTGCCCGATTCAGCCCCCCATCCCAGGGGCCCGCTGCGACACGCAGAGGAAGTTCCCCTCGCTGTCGCGGAACCACGCGGCCATCGATCCGTCGGGCATCGTCACGATCCCGTCGACGGTCTTCATCTCGGGGAAGTCGTATTCCTCGAAGACCACGCCGTGGTCGCGCATCCGCTGCATCTCGGATCGCAGGTCGTCGGTCATCCAGCCCATCTGGGTGTTCTGGGCGGTGCCGGCGTTCTCGGTCTCGTAGAGCTCGAAGCCGGAACCCTCGTTCTGCCGGTAGATGAGCACACCCTCGTGCTCCTCGTTCGGGTCGAGTTCGAGCTTGTCGTGGTAGTAGCCCCGTGCCCGTTGCAGGTCGCTCGCGGGCAGGACGGTGTGTTGTTCTTTCAGCATCGCAATCGTCTCCTCGTCATTGAGTGGATGACTCGGACAGGAGCGCCGAGAGGCAAGTCGCGGCAGGCACGTTCGGGCGTCGTGAATCGCGGGTCGGTGTCCCCGCTTCGTCGTGATCCCAGGGTACGCGCCTGTCGGGCGCAGAGCCAGGGGCCGACTTTGACGCCCATTCCCGGCATGCTAGGCTCTGATGTTCGTGCGGAGAAGTCGTTCGCACACTGCGCCCTTAGCTCAGCTGGATAGAGCGTCTGACTACGGATCAGAAGGCCAGGGGTTCGAATCCCTTAGGGCGCACAGAACGAAGACCCCGAGTCGATGACTCGGGGTCTTCGTCGTTTCGGTGCAGGTCGTTCACCGTGGGGTGGAGGCGAAGCCGAGCCAGGTGTGACGGTTGCCGGCCCAGCACCAGCCGAGCTTCGGGGCGCCGCGGCGGGCACGGCCGTCGCGGCCGGTTCCGCCGCTGATCCAGATGGCGGGAGTGCGGGCATCCAGTGCGCCGTCCCGGATGAGGCGCGATCCGATGGTCATGAAGCACTTGCCGGGCTGCAGCTGCTCCGGCTGCTGCAGCAACCAGCTGATGCCCTCGTGCACGGTGAGCGGTCGCCGACCGCGCGCCGTGATCTCGGGCAGGGCCTCGGCGGGGCTCCAGTTCGACATGTCGTCGCCGCGGTCGATGGCGTGGACGAGGTAGAGCGGGCGATCGGGCAGCTCGACGCCATCGATGGCGGTGAACTCGTCGAGATCGGTCAGGTCGCCGACCACGAATCCGCGCTTGCCGTTGCGGCTGAGCAGGGGCGCCAGCGCGCTCGCCGCGGCGAGCCGTGGGTGCACTGCGAGGATCGAGTCGGGTCCGGCGCGCAGACCCGAGGCGAGGCTGCGGAGTTCTTCGGCGCTGACGCCGGCTGCGGCGGGGAGACCGGCCTCGATCAGGCGGTCGACCTGCTCGCGCACGGTGGGGGTGGGGGTCATCGAAACGGGCGTGATGGTCATGACGGCAGCACCTCTTCGTCGCGGGGAGTGCTGGAGGCAACCGCCGGCGCGCGCCGAATCTTCCCGTCGACGCTAGTAATTGCGCAAATAGCGAAGACCGACGCGCTATAGGCGTCGGTCGCGCCTATATGCACATATTCTCGCGTCAGTCGCCGTCGATGAGGTGCAGCAGGCGCTTCGCGGCCTTCGCGATGTCGTCGTGGTCGTTCTGGGCGGCGCGACCCTCCGCCGAGATGACGCCACCGCGGCGCACCTTCGCGAAGTCGCCGTAGGGAAAGCTGTAGCGGCCCTTCGTCTCCTCCGACTTCTCGGAATCGACGCCGAGGAACCACTTCGCGTACTCCCCGAAGCCGTGCTCCTCGATGAAGGCGTTCTCGTCGGCGGCACTCGCAGCGGCCTCGCTCCAGTCGTCGCGCACCACGGCACCCGATTCGATGAGCGAGCGCGCGTGCGAGACGCCGGCCCGGTTCAGCTTCACGGTCATGCTTCTCCTCCTCAGCAGATCTCCGGCGCTCAGTCGGCGTCCGGGCTCAGTCGGCGTCCGGGTCGATCACGCCGGACGTGTCGTCGGGCGCCGCCGGGTCGGTGACGTCGCCGTCGGCGTCCGGATGCGGGTTGTCGGCGTGCTCGTCGGCCGACGCGCTGTCGTCGCCCGGCCCGTAGTCGTCGTCGATCCGGTGCTCGTAGGCGTACTCGTCGAGGTTGGGATCTTTGTCGCGATCGCTGGATGCGGTCATGGGTCGCTCCGCTCTGTCTCGGTGCCTTCCATCGTGCGCCTCTCGCGCGCATCCGCAACCCGTTCGGCCGACGGATCAGCCGGCCGGTGCGGTGGAGGGTGCCGTCGAAGACGCCGGAGCGGCCGTCTTCAGCCAGTCGACGAGCTTCGGCACCGCGCGCAGGGCGACGAGGCCGTGGCCGGTGTCGGCGATGGTCTCGAAGGTCACCTCGGTGCCGAGGGCACGCTCGCCGGCCACGAACTGCGCCGTGATCTCGGGGCGCACCAGCTGATCGGCGTCGCCCTGCGCCACGAAGAGCGGAACGGGCAGACGCACGCCGCCGGGCGTGTTCTGGGCGAGCAGGGTGGCCCACGGCTCGGTGGTTCCGGGGTCGCCCGCGAGGTACTTGCCGATCAAGGGCGTCGCGATGTCGTGGAGCTCCCTGTTCTGGCCGAACAGGCATAGCGCTGCCATCTCGTCGGTGACCGCCGCCCCCTCGGGAGTCAGGATGCTCTCGAGCGTGGCCCCCGGAGTCGTCGGCTCGTAGACGGAGGAGTAGGCCGCGAAGGCGTACGACCCGATCGTCACGCCCGAGACATCTCCGACGTCGGCCTTCAGGAGTTCCGCGAGGTTCGTGGCCGGAGCCGCCACCGCGACCGCCTGCAGGTGCAACTCGGGAGCATAGTCGGCCGCCCGCTGCGCCGCGAACAGCACGGCCTGGCCGCCCTGGGAGTGGCCCCAGAGCACGAGGCGGGTGCCGGCGCCCGTGCCGTCGAGCGCGCGGGCGGCCCGCGCCGCGTCGAGCACGTTGTTGCCCTCGGTGTCGCCGATCAGGTAGGAGTCCGGCCCTGCAGCGCCCATGCCGGAGTAGTCGGTGGCGACCACGACATAGCCCGCATCGAGGAGTTGCGTCAATCCCTCGATCACGTCGAAGGGCGCGATCCCGAGCGACGGCGCACAGCGCTGGGCGGCGCCCGTGGTCGGGTGCCCCCAGGAGACGATCGGACGCCCACCCGGCGGTGCCGGCGAATCGGGCGCCACGACGACGCCCGACACGAGAATGTCGCTGCCGTGCACATCGGTCGAATGGTAGAGGATGCGCCAGGCCTTCGAGCCGTTCGGTGCGCTGAGGAGGGGTTCCTCGCGCAGGAGGGTTCCCGGTGCGGCCGCCGGCACCGGATCGGGCACCTGGTAGAACGACTCCTCGGTGGCCTCCTCGGCAGTGCCCTCCGCGAGCCGGCGGTCGGTGGTCCAGTAGCCGGAGGCGATCGCAAGTCCGAGCCCGATTGCGGCGAGCAGTCCGACTCCGATCAGCACGCGGCGGACGCGGTGCCCACGGCCGCTCCGGGCTGGGCGGGCCGGCTGGGTATTCGGCGGCGGTTCGGCCGGGCGCGGATCAGACGGCGTCGACATAGAACCACCGACCGTCGAGGCGAGTGAAGCGGCTGTTCTCGTGCTGCGTGCCGGTGGTGGAGGAGACGTCGGGCGTCGCGGGGCGCGTCCGGTAGTGGGCTTCGAACTCGACCGTGCCCTCGGAGTCGAGCACGCCGCCGCCCGTGCGGCCGAGGATGTCGAGCCGGAACCAGCGGAGGGCCGGGTCGAGTTCGAGGTCGCCGGGACGGGTGCGCGGATGCCAGGTGTCGAGCAGGTAGCCGGCATCACCGACCGCGAACGCCGAGTAGCGCGAGCGCATCAGCCGCTCGGCGGTGGGCGCGTGCGCCTGGCCCCGGTGGAACGGACCACAGCACTCGCCGTACACCTCCCCGCTCAGGCACGGGCAGCGCACCGAGTCGGCGAGGGTCTGGATGGGGTCGGATGTGGGGGTCACGCGTTCATTATCGGCCACGGATCGAGCGCCGGGTGGGTGCCGGAGCGCGCGGCCGACCGGCGACAGCGGGCCGACGGGAGGGAGCGCGCGGCCAGCCACCCGGCGTGGGCCGCATAGGCTCGAGGTGTGCCTGTCGTCATGTCGCAGGGCGTGCGGATCGCCTACGAGCGCTTCGGCGACCCCGCTCATCCGCCGGTGCTGCTCGTGCACGGCTTCGCCTCGAGCCGCGACGGCAACTGGCTGAGGGCCGGATGGGCGCGGCCGCTCATCGAGGGCGGCTTCTCGGGCGTCGCCGTCGATCTGCGCGGCCACGGCGAGAGCGACCGGCCGCGGGCCATCGGTGCCTACGGGCCGGCGCGCTTCCACGCCGACCTGGTGGGGGTGCTCGACGAGCTCGGCCTCGACAGCGCTCACCTGCTCGGCTACTCGCTGGGCGCCCGCCTCTCCTGGGAGCTCGCGCTGCGGCATCCGGCCCGCGTCCGTTCGCTCGTTCTCGGCGGGATGCCCGTCTCGGGCTCGTTCGTCGGCTTCGACCTCGCGCAGGCGCGGGCGGCGGTCGAGCACGCCGCAGGGGTCGACGACCCGACGACCGCCCGCTACCTGGCCATGATGCGGGCCGATGCCGGCAACGATCCGCAGGCGCTGCTGCGACTGGCCGAGGCGGTGCGGCGGCGGGAGTTCCGGCCACGCGAACGGATTCCGCATCAGGACATGCTGATCGTGGCGGGCAGCGACGACGACATCGCCGCCGAATCAGAGCAGCTGGCCGCCGTCATCCCGCACGCGGCGTTCCTGGCCCTGCCGGGTCGCAACCACATCAACGCCATCACCTCACGCGTCTTCAAGCAGGCGACGGTGGAGTTCCTGCGCTCCCACGCCTGAGCGCGAGTGGGCTCACGACGCCGGGCGAGTCGGAGACTCCACGATCGAGAGACCGCGCGCGCGGAGGCGACGGCGTTCGCCGGCCAGGTGCTCCACCAGGCGCTCGTTCGTCGAGCGGATGTGCGTCGCCAGCAGCTCCGACGCGAGCGACGCGTCCCGTGCCCGCAGTGCGGCGACGACCGCCCGATGCTCATTCCACGCGTGCTCCCGCGAATCGGGGGTGCGCACTTCGAGCCAGCGCGTGCGGGCGAGCCGTGTCATCGCGCCGCGCACGGCATCGGTCATCGGCGCGTTGCCCGCGAGCGACGCGAGTTCGACGTGGAAGTCGCCGCCGGCCCGCACCACCTCCTCCTCGTCTTCCGTCGGCCGTGCGGTCTCGAGCAGTTCGGCGAGACCGGCGATGTCGGAGTCGGATGCGCGCTGCACCGCCAGTCGCACCGCCGCGGTCTCGACCGCTTCGCGCAACTCGGCCAGGGCGCGGATCTCGTCGATGTCGATCGGCGCCACGATCCAGCCGCGGCCGTCGCGCTGCGCCAACCCCTCGGTCTCCAGGCGCATCAGAGCCGCGCGCACGGGGGTGCGGGAGGCGTGGTAGGCGGCCTCCAGCCCCCGCTCGGTGAGGCGCTCGCCCGGCATCAGGTCGAGGTTGAGCACGGCCGACCGCAGGCGCTCGAACAGCTGGAGCGTCTGCGACCCGGCGTCGGCCCCGGCACGGGCAGAGGCCGCGGACGGTGGAGGGCTGGGAGCGGTCATGGAGTCCTGTCGACTTGTGGTGTTGCAATTAGGTATACCAACTTGGTGTACCGTCAGGATAGTGCACAGCCGACTCCGAACTCCAGCACCCCACGCCGTACGCTCGGCGCGCGCTCCGTTTCCACGCGCCGGCCGCGCCTGGACCGTGCTCTCGCTCGGCCTCGGCGCCCAGATCTCCGGCACGGTGTTCGTCAGCGCTCCCGCCTTCCTCATCCCCCTCCTGCACACCGAGCGCGGCCTGACGCTCGCGGAGGCCGGGTTCCTGGCCGCGACCCCCACCATCGGCATGGTGCTCACGCTGATCGCCTGGGGTGCGCTGGCCGACCGCATCGGCGAGAAGTGGGTGATCGCGGGCGGCCTGGGCCTCACCGCGCTCGCCGCCCTCGGCGCCCTGCAGGCGCAGGGCTACGTCGCGCTGGGCCTGTTCCTCCTGCTCGGCGGCGCGGCATCCGCCAGCACCAACGCAGCGAGCGGGCGCGTGGTGGTGGGCTGGTTTCCGAAAGACCGCCGCGGTCTCGCCATGGGTGTGCGGCAGATGGCGCAGCCGCTCGGCGTCACGATCGCCGCACTGCTGGTGCCGACGCTTGCGAGCACGGGCGGAGTGGGGGCCGCGATGGCCGTTCCGCTCGTTCTGACGGCCGTGTTCGCCGTCGCGTGCGCGATCGGGGTCGTCAACCCGCCGCGCGCCGCCGCTCCCGCATCGAGTGCAGCGGATGCGTCGACCCGCCGCACCGACAACCCCTATCGTGCCAGCGGCTTCCTCTGGCGGATCCACGCCGTGTCGGTGCTGCTCGTGGTGCCGCAGTTCACGCTCTCGACCTTCGGTCTGGTCTGGCTCATCACCGAAGTCGGAGTGGATGCGCTGACCGCCGGAGTGCTGGTGGGTGTCGCACAATTCGTCGGCGCGATCGGGCGCATCGCGGTGGGCGTGCTGAGCGACCGGATGGGCAGCCGCGTGCGGCCCCTCGCCTATGTCGCGATCGCGGCTGCGGCGGCGATGCTCGTGCTCGCCGGCCTCGACGTGCTCTCCGCTCCCTGGGCGGTGGTGGCCGTGATGTTCGTGCTCGCCACCACGATCACCGTGGCCGACAACGGGCTCGCCTTCACCTCGGTGGCCGAGGTCGCGGGCTCGGCGTGGGCGGGCCGAGCGCTCGGAGCCCAGAACACCGCGCAGTTCATCGGGGCCTCGGCCGTGGGGCCGGCTGTGGGCGCTCTGATCGGGCTGCTCGGCTTTCCGCTCGCGTTCGTGGTGGTGGCGCTCTTCCCGGCGGTGGCGGTTCCGCTCATCCCGCGCGCATCCGCCGAGCACGACCGGCTCTGAGCGGGATCAGGCCGCCGGAGTCTCCGCGCGGCGGACGATGCGCTCGACGATCGACTGCACGGGCCCCGTGAGGAGGAGGCCGAACAACGCGAACAGGCCGACCTGCGGAAACACCACCACCACGAGGAAGACGAGGAGCATCATCGACGACGCCACCAGCGACGTGATGGGCGAGAGCGTTCCCCGCACCTCGGGCGCCTGGAGCTCGGGGTGCCGGAGGATGATCATCATCTGCGCCGTTCCCGCGAAGCTCGACAGCACCATCGTGCCGATGTAGAGCGCCGAGGTCGCGGGCGAGCCGTCACTGTCGCCCGTCGCGATCAACTCAGTGGGGAAAGGAAGGAAGACGATGGTGAGCAGCCAGAACAGGTTCGTCAAGAGCAGGGCCTTGTCGTAGCCGACGATGTTCTCGTACATGCGGTGATGGGCCAGCCAGAACCGGCCGATCACCGCGAAGCTGATGACGAAGACGAGCAGTTTGAGCCAGTTGTCGGCGAGCAGCTCGGACACCGTCTTGTCGTTCAACTCGGTCGCCGTGTCGACCAGTGGGAGGATCAGCAAGGTGATCGCGATCGCGACCACCGCGTCGCTGAAATTGACCAGCCGATCGAAGCCGCGCTCTGTGTGCATGGCCCTAATTATCGCGATCCCTGGATCTGCGGTGGAATACTGCTGAACGAGGCGCGGTTGACCCCGGTGACTACTTGACTGAGGGCAAATACTTTCTTGACTGACACGACACACGACGACACTTCCGGCCACTGGCTCAGCGACGCCGAACGCGCCCGCCTCCGCAGGCCCGTCAACCAGCGGGCGGTGGTGTTCACCCTGGCGTTCACCGGCCTGGTGGCGGCGTTCATGATGACGCTGCTCACCCCGCTGGTTCCCGAGCTCCCCGCGCTGCTGAACGTCTCGGTCGAGGATTCGCTCTGGGCCGTCACCGTCACCCTCCTCTCGGCGGCGGTCGCGACCCCCATCGCGGGCCGCCTGGGCGACCTCTACGGCAAGCGCCGGATCGTGCTCGTGCTGCTCGTGCTGGTGGTGGCCGGATCGGTGATCGCCGGGCTCTCCTCCAGCCTCTTGCCGCTGATCGTCGGGCGCGCCCTGCAGGGGGCCGGGATCGGCGTCATCCCGCTCGGCGTGAGCATCCTGCGCGACGTGCTGCACCGCGACCGTCTCGGTGGGGCGGTCGCCCTGGTCAGCGCCACCCTCGGCGTCGGCGGAGCGATCGGGCTGCCGATCTCGGCCGTCATCTCGCAGTACCTCGACTGGCACTTCCTGTTCGTGGTGTCGGGTGGGCTCGCCGCGATCGGTCTCCTGTTGGTGTGGAGGTTCATCCCGGTCAGCACGCTGCGCAGCGAGGGCACGTTCGACGGGCTCGGCGCGGTGGGTCTCGGGATCGGCCTCGTGGGCATCCTGCTCGGCGTCTCGAAGGGCGGCAGCTGGGGCTGGGGCAGCCCGGCCACGCTCGGCACCATCGTCGGCGGCGCCGTGGTGCTCCTGCTCTGGGGGTGGTTCGAGCTGCGCACGAAGAGCCCGCTGATCGACCTGCGAGTGGCGGCTCGCCGCACCGTGCTGCTCACCAACCTCGCTTCGGTGACCGTGGGCTTCGCCTTCTTCGCCAGCACCGTCGTGCTGCCGCAGCTGCTCGAGGCGCCCACCGGAACGGGCGTCGGACTCGGACAGACGATGCTCATCGCGAGCCTCTGCCTCATGCCGAGCGGCCTGATCATGTGGGCGATGTCGCCCGTAGCCGCCCGGCTCACCCGCGCTCGCGGGGCGCGGACGAGCCTCCTGCTCGGCATCGCGATCATCGCCGTGGGATACGTGGTGGCGATCTTCCTGATGAGCGAGGTCTGGCACACCATCGTCATCGCGACCGCCATCGGCTTCGGCGTGGGCTTCGCCTACGCCTCCATGCCGAACCTCATCATGGGTGCCGTTCCCGCCACCGAGACCGCGGCCTCCAACGGCCTGAACTCCGTGATGCGCACCCTCGGTTCCACGATCGCCAGCGCCGTGCTCGGCGTCGTGCTCTCGTCGAACCTGGTGACCGTCGGCGAGGTCACCACCCCCAGCGCCTCCGCGTTCCAGCTGGCTTTCGTGATCTCGGCGATCGCGGCGGTGGTGGGCGTGCTGTTCACCGTGTTCATCCCGCGCCACCACAAGGCCTATCGCCAGGCCAGCCTTCCGGATGCGGATGACGCTGCGGCCGACATCCAGCCGGCCGGCTCTGTTACGAAGGCCGCCTGAGCCGGACCCGATCGCGCGTGGCGCGGCAGCTCGGGTCTAGCCGATCGCCGAGATCGTCCAGCTCGCCGACGCGCTCTGCTCCGGAGCGATGACGATGAGGTCGTGACCGGAGTTGAACGCATCCGGTGGGCAGGTCATCGGCTCGACGGCGAGCCCGGTGCGGCTGACGGCGGGGTCGGGGGTGTCGGCCGTGTGGATCTGCACCCACTCGCAGTCGGGTCCGAAACTCATCGCCACGCCGGTGCCCTCCGGCGACGTCACGGTGACCGTGGCGATGCCGTCGGCGTCGCGCCGCAGCGTCGTGAAGGCGTGGTCGATGAACGTGTCGCCGATGGCTCGCGCCTCGCGGAAGTCGAAGGCGCCGCCGTCTTCGACGGCCACCTGGGAGAGGCCGATCGGGATGAGCCGCTCGGGGGTGACGGTGAGCACCTCGTCGGCGGGCAGAGAGAGGGTCCAGTCGTCGACGTGGCCCGGGCCGGCGACGAGATACGGATGCGGTCCGGTGCCGAAGGGGGCCGGCTCCGTGCCCGGGTTGCGCGCCGTGACCGTCTGGTGCAGGCCGCTCTCGTCGAGGCGGTAATCGACCCGCAGCTCGAGGCGATGCGGATACCCCGTCTGCGCCTCGATCACGGCCACCAGGGCGACGCTCTCCGGCGTGCGCTCGGCCACCGCGAAGTCGAGCCAGCTGACCAGGCCGTGCAGCGCGTGGTGGCGGGAGGGTTCGGTGAGGGGGAGCTGCTGCTCGACCCCCGCGAAGGTGTAGCGGCCGTCGACCACCCGGTTCGGCCACGGGGCGAGCGTCGCACCGCGGTAGGCCGGGCGCAGCTCGTCGACCTCGAAGGGCACGACCAGGTTGCGGGCGCGGTGCTGCAGCACGCGCAGGGTGGCGCCGATCGATGCGATCGAGGCGCGGTAGTCGCCCGCCTCGAGATCGATGCGGGCGCCGGACAGGGGGCGGACTGCGGCCACGGGCGGGTTCTCCTTCAGCGACGGACGTTCGCCCTCAACGCTAGCGCCTCGGCGGAATCGCGCCGACCCGCACAAAACCGCGACGCGGATGCGGCGAAGCGGTACTGTTCGAAGCATCTTGGTTCGACCAGAGAAGGGAAATCCGCTCATGACCGACGAGAATCAGCCGTCGTCGGGCGCTCCGGTTCCTCCGCAGCAGCCTGTTCCCCCCGCACCTCCCGCCCCTCCGGCAGCGCCGCAATACCAGGCAGCGCCACCACCGCCGCCGGCCGGTGCTCCGGCCTACCAGCCCCAGCCCGGCTACGGGGCCGCGGCCGCCCCTGTTCCGGGCAAGACGCTCGGCATCGTGGGTCTGATCCTTGCGATCGTTCTTCCCTTGGTGGGCCTGATCATCAGCATCGTTGCGAAGGTGCAGTCGCGCAAAGCGGGAGTCAAGAACGGATTCGCGACCGCGGGCATCATCGTCGGCGCGGTTCTGACGGTGATCGGAATTATCGTTACGATCGTCGCGATCGCGGGTGCTGTGGCCCTTGTGAGCCAGTGCGCCGACCTCGGTCCCGGCGAGCACGTGGTCAACGGTGTGCTGATCACCTGCGGATACAGTTGATTCACATTTCCTGAACCCCCGCCGCCTCCGAAAGTCCTGCTCGAGGGAATTCCTTCCCACCCGATGTCGTTCACACCGCTGAACGACATCACATCGAGCCGGGTGACCGGAGGCGACGGGGGTTTTTGCATGACACGCATCATGGTTGTGGTCGGGAGCGTCCGCCCGGGCCGGATCGGGCTGCCGATCGCCGAGTGGGTGAGCGTCGCCCTCGCCGGACACGAGGGCGTCGAGGTCGATCTGGTCGACCTCGCGGAGTTGTCTCTGCCCTTGATGGACGAGCCGAATCATCCGCGTCTGCAGAACTACACCCACCAGCACACCCTCGACTGGAGCGAGCGCGTCGACGCGGCCGACGGCTTCGTGTTCGTGACGCCGGAGTACAACCACAGCTTCTCGCCCGCGCTGAAGAACGCGATCGACTTCCTGCACAACGAGTGGTTCCGCAAGCCCGTGGGCTTCGTGAGCTACGGAGGCATCTCGGCCGGCACGCGCGGCGTGCTCGCGCTGAAGCCGGTGCTCGCCGCGGTGGGCCTGGTGCCCGCGTCGGTGGCCGTCGAGATCCCGTTCGCCGCCCGCCAGCTCGACGACGAGGGGCAGTTCCAGCCGATCGAGGCACAGGAGCGGAACCTCGCAGCGGTCGCCGAGGAGCTCGTCGCGCTCGGATCGGCCCTCGAGCCGCTGCAGCGCCGACGCGTCGCGCAGCACGCCGCGGCGTAGCGTCGGCGCCTCCGCACCGGGGCAGAATCGTCGGTATGGCCGTCTTCACGCTCGGTGCGCTGACCACCGTTCCCGTCTCCGCCCGCCCCGACCTGGTCGCACCGCCCGTGTGGGAGGCGCTCGTCGCATCCGGAATCCAGGATGCGGTGGGCGTGGTCGAGATCGATCCGTCGGTCTCCGACACGGCAGCGACCCGGGCGACCTACGGGCTCTCGACCGACACCCTCGCGAATTGCGTGGTCGTGGCCGGCAAGCGCGAGGGTGAGGAGCGGATCGCGGCCTGCGTCGTGCTCGCCACCACACGCGCCGACGTCAATGGCGCCGTGCGGCGGCGGCTCGACGTGCGGAAGTCGTCGTTTCTCGCGATGGACCGCGCCGTGGGGCTCACCGGCATGGAATACGGCGGGATCACGCCGATCGGCCTGCCCGCGGACTGGCCGGTGCTCGTGGATGCACGGGCGGCGGCCAGTGCGGCGATCGTCGTGGGCAGCGGCATCCGGCGGTCGAAGCTGATCCTGCCTGGTGCCGTCCTGGCGATCGTGCCGGGGGTGGAAGTGCTCGACGACCTCGCGAAGCCGCTCGAGGGCTGAGCGCGGAAGGCTCGTGTGGGCCGACCGGCCCGGCAGGTTCGCGTCAGGATCGAGCCGGTGCACGCGAGGGAATCGTGAGGATGCGGTGTCCCGTCGCTGACCGGCGGTGAGATGGACGGGTGAGTCTCTCCCATTCGATCCGGTGGTATCAGCGGCGGCAGTCCCGGCAGCCGGATCTCGCGGCGTGGCCCGAATTCACCTGGTTCACCGCGACCGACGTGCTCGCAGCAGGCGAGTCGATGGTGACCGCGGCGGTCGCGACTGGAACGCCGAGCGTGCGGATCGGCCGGCGGCGGACGCTCGCGGAGACGGGCGCAGCCGCCGGTCCGACGCATCCGGAGGGCGGGTCGCCGGCCTATTGCGCGATCGTGGTGTGCGCCGTGGAGGGGGTGTTCGACGGGCGGCCGGATGAATCGGTGGCGGCTGAGGGTGCCGGGCGCACCGACGCGCCGCACCCTCGCGAGGTCTGGCTCGACGCCGAACTCGACGCGTGTCGCCCGATCGGCAGCACGATGCGGGTCATCGGTCGGACGGTGCCGCCCGTGCGGGAGATCGTCACGGTGCGGCCGACATCGCGCGTGGAAGAGACCCGCGCCTGGCTGCCGCACGACATCCGGGCCGGGGATCTGGTGGCCTTCGCATGCGCCGAGCCGGTGTCGCTGCAGGATCTCCGTCGACGGGCCCACCATCCGGAGCGGCTCGACGACGGTCGCTGGTCGTAACGCACGGGCGGACAGCAGTCGCCCGGAACTAGAGTTGGCAGGGACGCTCCATGACCCTCTCCCGCCTCCAGAAAGCCGAACGCACATGTCTGCTCGTATCTACAACGACGTCACCGAGCTCGTCGGGCACACCCCGCTGGTCCGCATCAACCGCCTCACCGAGGGCATCGACGCCACCGTGCTCGGCAAGCTCGAGTTCTACAACCCCGCCTCCAGCGTGAAAGACCGGATCGGCGTCGCCATCGTCGACGCGGCCGAGAAGTCGGGCGAACTGAAGCCCGGCGGCACCATCGTGGAGGGCACGAGCGGCAACACCGGCATCGCGCTCGCGCTCGTGGGGGCGGCCCGCGGATACAAGGTCATCCTCACCATGCCCGAGACGGCGTCGACCGAGCGCCGCGTCGTGATGCGTGCCTACGGTGCCGAGATCGTGCTGACCCCGGGGCCGGAGGGCATCCGCGGAGCACTGGCGAAGGCGAACGAGATCGTGGCGGCGACGCCGAACTCGATCCTGGCGCGGCAGTTCGAGAACGAGGCCAACCCGGCCATCCACCGTGCCACCACCGCCGAGGAGATCTGGGCCGACACCGACGGCGCGGTCGACATCTTCGTGGCCGGCATCGGCACGGGCGGCACGATCACGGGTGTCGGGCAGGTGCTCAAGGAGCGCAAGCCCGGTGTGCAGGTCATCGGCGTCGAGCCCATCGATTCGCCGCTGCTGACGCAGGGCGTCGCCGGCCCGCACAAGATCCAGGGCATCGGCGCGAACATCGTGCCCGACATCCTCGACCGCACCGTCTACGACGAGATCATCGACGTGACGCTCGACGACTCGCTGCGGGTGGCGCGGGAGCTCGCGAGCGAGGAGGGCATCCTGGCGGGTATCTCCTCGGGTGCCATCATGTGGGCGGCGCTCGAGGTGGCCAAGCGGCCCGAGAACGCGGGCAAGACCGTGGTGGCCGTGGTCTGCGACTTCGGCGAGCGCTACATCTCGACCGTGCTCTACGCCGACCTCGTCGACTGACGGCGACCCCTCCGTGAGTTCTGAGCCGGGTCGCGCCGAGCGGTCGTCTGCGCCCGTGAGGGCCGGTCTCGTGGTGCGGCTGCGGGAGGACGTGCATGCCGCGCGCACCCACGACCCCGCCGCGCGCAGCGCGCTCGAGGTGGTGCTCGCCTACCCGGGCGTGCACGCGGTGTGGGCGTATCGGGTGGCGCACCGCTGGTGGCGGAGCCCCGGTCTCAAGCTGCCGGCACGGTTGCTCTCGCAGTTCGCGCGGTTCCTCACGGGCGTGGAGATCCATCCGGGGGCCCGCATCGGGCGGCGGCTGTTCATCGACCACGGCATGGGCGTGGTGATCGGTGAGACGGCCGAGATCGGCGACGACGTGATGCTGTATCACGGCGTCACCCTCGGTGGGAAGAGCGAGCGCCGGGAGAAGCGGCATCCGACGCTCGGCGATCGGGTCGTGGTGGGGGCGAATGCCACCATCCTCGGACCGGTGTCGATCGGCGCCGACAGCAGCGTGGGGGCGGGCGCAGTGGTGGTGAAGGATGCTCCGCCCGGAGCGATCCTCGTGGGCATCCCGGCTCGCGATCTCACCCGGCTGCCCGAGGGCACCGAGGCGCGGAGCCCGCTCACCGACCCGGCCTTCTACCTCGACCCGGCCATCTACATCTGAGTGGTCTCTCGCCCGTGGCGACTCGGCTTCTCCATGGCTGCGAGCGCCACGATCCGCGGATCGGTCACCAGCTTGCGGTTCTTGTCGAGCCTGACAGTCAGGCGCGCCCAGGCGATCTGCTCGCGCAGTACGGCGATTTCTTCATCCGTCATCTCCGCGGATGTCCGGTGGGCCGTGTGACTGGTCATCACTAATTCCTCCCTCCGCCAATGATGGTACATGAGGAGAAATCAGTTCGGTCGATTTCTTCACCTCGAGACGATCTTTCGCGGCAGCGATGACGTCATCCTCGTGCTCGCCCTTCCACTCGCTTTCCGAAAGCGCCTCGAGCATGCCCAACCCGAGCTCCCGCAAGGAGGGGTCGTCGCTCTCCGCGCGCTTCCACCACTGCTCCTTGCGTTGCGCCGCCCGCTGTACCCGCGCCTGGTAGCGCGCCGCGGCGAACGCGATCGTGGCCGCGAGGACCGCTGCGACGCCGCCGAAGCCGGGCGTCTGCGCCCAAGGGATGAGCCAGGATGCGGTCCAGTCGATGGGGGCGAGCGCGTGCATGCCACGACGGTAGTGATCGCGAGCGGCGAGGAAAGGGCCCTCGACGAGGTGGCGGAGTGGGAAGGTTGCGACGCCGGATGTGGAGGAGGGGTGCGCGGCTGAGGTCAGAGGCGAGGGCGGAGGGCGTCGAGGAGGTAGGCGAGGAGGCGATCGGCCTGCGCGGGGGTGAGCGCCGCCAGCGCGATGCCGTTACCCGCCACCAGCACGTCGAGCGGCTCGACGTCGGCCCGCACCGAGCCGGTCCGCACGCCGGCCGCGAGCAGCCGGCCCACGGCGTCGAGCGCCAGGGCGCGCGCCCCCGGGAAGGCGACGCCGCTTCCCCGATGCGGCACCGCGGTGGCGGACGCGTCGGTCGGGTGGGCCGCCCCCGCCCGCCCTGCCGGATCGCGGGATGCATCCAGGTGCGGTGATGCCCCGGCCGTCGCTCGGAGGGCGCGGGCCAGCCCGTCCTTCGCGCGAAGGTACTCGATCCAGTGGCCGAGCCAGGTCCGCAATGCCTCCTCGGGCGTGGCTGCGGAGTCGAGCAGGGTGTCGACCGACCCGCAGAGCTGGGTCAGTTCGCTCTCGTGCGCCGCTTCGATGAGTGACTCTCGGGTCGGGAAGTGGCGGTAGAGGGTGCCGATGCCCACGCCCGCCTCCTTCGCGATGTCCTTGAGCGACGCCGCGGGCCCGTCGGCCGCGAAGGCGTGAGCGGCGGCTTCGAGGAGGCGCTCGCGGTTGAGGCGCGCGTCGGCGCGAGGTGCGCGCTGCTCTGTGGCGTCCATCGAGGCGTTCCTTCCGTAGCGCAGAGTCGGCCCTTGCAACCGGAGTCGGCTCCGCTTACTATTAAGCGGACTCGGCTCCGCTTAACCTTACAGCGGATGCGACCCTCCCCGAAAGAAGGACCTCCATGCCCGTAGAACGCATCACCACCCCCTTCGGAGCGACCTCGACCGCGGCCGAGGTCGCCGCTGGAGTCGACCTCTCCGGGCGCCGCGCGATCGTCACCGGGGCCTCGTCCGGCATCGGCGCGGAGACGGCCCGCGTTCTCGCCGAGGCCGGTGCCGAGGTGACGCTTGCGGTGCGGAACATCGCCGACGGCGACCGCGTGGCGGCGGAGATCACGAATGCGAACACGACCACCGGAACCGTCACCGTCGCTCCCCTCGACCTCGCCGACCGCTGCCTTCGTCGCCGCGTGGCGCGGTCCGCTGCACATCCTGGTCGACAACGCCGGCGTCATGGCCATTCCCGAACGCCGTACCGCCGAGGGTTGGGAGATGCAGTTCGCCACGAACCACCTCGGTCACTTCGCCCTCACCCTCGGTCTGCACGACGCGCTGGCGGTCGGCTCGGCACCCGAGCGGCACTCCCGCGTCGTGGTGGTGAGTTCCGTCGGGCATGTGAACGGCGGCATCCGATGGCACGACGTGAACTTCGAGCACGACCCCTACGACGCGTGGCAGGCCTATAGCCAGTCGAAGACCGCGAACGTGCTGTTCGCCGTCGAGGCCGCGCGGCGGTGGGCCTCCGACGGCATCGATGTGAACGCCCTGAATCCGGGCCGTATCTGGAGCACGGGCCTCTCCCGCCACATGTCCGACCCGCCTGCCGCGTTCGGAGCCGCCTCGAGTGACGGCGTCTCCGAGAAGGACATCCCGCAGGGCGCGGCGACCTCCGTGCTTCTGGCCGCATCGCCCCTGGTCGAGGGAGTCATCGGCCGCTATTTCGAAGACGCCCAGGAAGCCGGCCCGCATGCCGAAGCGCTGAGGAGGGGGGTTGCCGACTACGCGCGTGACCCAGCCGATGCTGCCCGGCTCTGGGAGCTCTCGCAGACGCTCCTCGACACCGCGCCGTTGCCGCGAGGCTGACGCGGTGGCATCGTAGCGGCATGACCATCGAGGTGAGCCCGGCGACGTCGTTCGCCGACGTGGCCACGATGGTCGGTCCGAAACGACCGGGTGCGACGGTGTGCTGGTGCCTCAGCTACCGCATCCCGTCCAGGGAGAATCTGGCGCTGCGCGGCACCGACCGCGGCGATCGCGTGAAGGAACTGGTGCGCCAGAAGCCACCGCCCGGCGTGCTCGCCTACGACGCCGACGGGGAGGTGGTCGGGTGGGCGGCCGTGCATCCGCGAGCCGACACGAGCTTCGCGGGCAACCGGAAGATCCCGCACGTCGACGACCTCGAGGTGTGGTCGGTCTGGTGCATCCGGGTGCGGCCCGGCCACCGCGGCACCGGCATCTCGCACCACCTGCTCCGCGGTGCCGTCGAGTTCGCGCGCCAGAACGGCGCGCCCGCCATCGAGGGCTATCCGGTCGACAACGGCGGCGAGAAGGTGGATCTCACGATGGCCTACGTCGGCACCCGCGCGCTGTTCGAGAAAGCCGGATTCACGATAGCGGCCGACACCGCCTCCGTGCTGAACGGCTTCCCGCGCGTACTCATGCGACTCGACCTACGGTGAGCCCGGCCGGTCGAACCGGTGAACCAGCGATCAGCCGACGCAGTCCTCGCGAGCGCGGAAGCTCAGGTTCGAGGCGCAGCCCGCCGCCACCAGGCGGTCGAGCTCCTCGCCGACGACCTCGCGGAGGCCGCCGGTCGGCCCCCACACCAGCGCACGCGTGGCCTCGGCGGTGGCGCTCGACTCGAGCTCACCCGAGGCGGTCTCCGTGAAGAACAGAGCGACGCCGAGCCGGTCGAAGTCAGCCCGGAGCGCGCAGTTCGTGGTGGAGGAGTCGAGCCGGTCGCTGCCCAGAAATCCCGTGAGACAGACGCCCTCCTGCGGGTCGGCGGGATTGTGGAAGGTGTCGCCCACGAGAGCGGCGAACACCCGCACGCCGTGCTGCTCGCCCAGGTAACGCACGGGCCCTGCGCCCATCACTCCCTGCAGCAGCACCTGGTTCACGAAATCCGATCGTCCTTCATCCGCCGGTTCGGCGGCCTGTGCGAACACCTCCAGAGAGGAGGGCGGAACGGATGCCTGCACCACACCGACGGCGACGGCCACGACCGCGACGAACCCCACCGCGGCGATCAGGATGCGCGACCGCGTCCACCAGCGGGGTGCGGGGCGATCCCCCACCGACACCGACACCGGAACCGGCGGGGCCGGCGAGTCCGGGTGCGTCGTGATGACGGGCTGACCCGATTCGCCCGGGTCGAGCATCCCGCTCGCCTCCACGGCTCGGTCGAGTGCGTCGTGCTGAGCGTGCAGGCGCGCCAACAACGCCGAGAGCTCGGTCTCCGCGTCGACGGAAGCTCCGGGCCGGTAGACCGCGTGCTCGAGCGCCCGCACTCGTGCCCGGTCGGCGTGGGTGCCCAGCACGCCGTCGCGGCGCTGTTCCAGGAGCGACCGGGAGTCGCATCCGGGCGGTAGCAGGGCATCGAGGCGCGCGGCGAGCCGGGCGTCGGCCTCGATCAGGCGCAGGAGCTCGCGAGCTCCAGCCGCCGTGAGAGGTCGCCCGGCCCGCGCCTCGCCGCTACTCCTCGTAGCCGAGGTTGTCGTTGAGCACTTCCTCGTCGTCGTCGAAGATCGGGTCGACCGAGTCGGCCTCGACGTCTTCGACCTCGTCGAGTTCCTCGGTGTCGTCGAGATCGACGTCTTCGAGGTCCTGATCGGAGAGCGAGAACTCTTTCGTCTCGTCGGGCTCGTCGATCCGTTCGTTCAGGTCGGACATCACTGCTCTCATTTCTTGCCGAGGGTGGTGCGGAGTCACGTCGATCCGCAATTCCCACCGTAGGCATCAGGAGACTCCGCTGTCGAGCTATGCGCGAAACCACAGAGCTTGCCGTGCACGGGGTCGACGGACCAGTCGCCGGTGTGTACTGGAGGAATGCAGTCGTTGTGGCTCGATGGACGTCGGCCGATTCCCACGCATCCGTTCATGGCCGACGAAGAATACGATGACGTCGTCGTGGGCGCGGGGATCACCGGCCTGTCCACCGCGCTCATGCTCGCCGAGGCCGGCCGCCACGTCGTGGTGCTCGAGGCCCGGGAGATCGGCGCGCTGGCCACCGGCAACACGACGGGCAAGATCTCCTTGCTGCAGGGGAGTCGGCTCTCCACGATCCGCGCTCATCATTCACGGCGCATCGTGCAGGCCTACGTCGACTCGAATCGCGACGGCCAGGAATGGCTGCTCGATTTCTGCGAGCGCGCAGGCGCTCCGGTGCAGCGCCGCACGGCCTACAGTTACGCCCAGCATCGCGCCGGCGCCGCCGACGTCGAGGCCGAGTACCGCGCCGCACGCGAGGCCGGGCTGCCGGTGTCGCTCGTGGAGCGGGCGGATGTGCCGTTCCCCTTCGCGTTCGGAGTGGCGCTGGCCGAACAGGCGCAGTTCGACCCCATGGATGCGCTCGACGCCCTGGCCCGCGAGCTGATCGCCGCGGGCGGCACCATTCACACCCGGGTGCGGGTCACCGGCGTGCGGGCGAGCTCTCCCGCGCTCGTCACGACCTCGGCGGGAGAGGTGCGCGGTCGCACCGTCGTGCTCGCCACCGCGACCCCGATCCTCGATCGCGGACTCTACTTCGCCAAGACCCACGGCCAGCGGTCGTACGGAATGGCGCTGGAACTGCGCGACGCCGGTCCCGGCGACCTGCCCGAGGGCATGTTCCTCTCGATCGGCGACTCCTCGCACTCCCGCTCGGTGCGCACGGCGCCGCGAGACGGGCACGATCTGCTGGTGATCGGCGGCAACGGGCACGAGGTCGGGCGCCCGGGTGCGGAATCCGAGGCCGAGCTCGTCGACGACCTGCGCGACTGGGGTCAGACCTTCTTCCCGGGCGCGCGGATGACGCATGCCTGGTCGGCTCAGGACTACGAGTCGCACAACCTCATCCCCTTCGTCGGTGCTCTGCCCCGAGGGCGCGGACGCATCTATCTCGCCACCGGCTACGCGAAGTGGGGCATGACCAACGCAGTGGCCGCGGGCATCCGCATCTGCGCCGAGATATTCGGCGACCCGTGGCGCGAGCGGCGGCACTGGCACCAGGTGCTCGGCAGTCGCGCGACCCGGCCGGCCGACCTCGCGCGGGGGGCCCGGGCAGGCGTGCAGGTGGGCGCCGCGGCGCTCTCCGGCTGGTTGGGCGCCGAGGGCGAGTCGACGCCCATCGCCCGGCCCGGCGAGGGCGAGGGTGTGGTGGCGAACGCCAAGGGACGCCCGGTCGGCATCTCGACGGTCGACGGCACGACCTGCGCCGTCAGCGCCGTCTGCACCCACCTCGGCGGCGTGCTGCACTGGAACGACGCCGAGCGATCCTGGGACTGCCCGCTGCACGCCTCCCGCTTCGCCGCCGACGGCACGCGCCTCGAGGGCCCGGCGCTCGCCGACCTCGAGCGGATGCCGCGGCGCACCCATCCTCCGCGCATCGCCGGCACCTGAACGGAGCCGAGATGACGGAATGGACGAGCTGCTGCTGGCGATGATCGGCCAGAGCCGGACCGGAAGTGGAGAGGCGTCGCGTCGGGTGTGTTCTACGCCGCCGTCACCAGGGCGGTGGCCGGTGCGCATCCGTCCGCCGTCACCGACACGGTGATCTGGCCCCCTCCCGTCGGACGGATGACGGCGAGGGCGCGCCCATCGAATGTGCGGTGCCGTGACTCGAGGTAGGACTCCTCCGTGGCCGGCCGTGCGCTTCCCAATCCCAGCAAGACGCCTGGTCCAGCGACCTCGACCGAGACGGTCCGATCGTCGTCGGGGCGAACGATGCCGTCGGGTCCGGCGAGTGTGATCGTGACGAAGGCGAGGTCGTCGTCGGAGGCGCGGATGATCGATCGATCGCTCGTCGCCGACAAGACGAGTTCGCCGATCGAGGAGTGCAGCTCGAAACGCCCCGTCTCGACTCCTGACCGGCGTGCCACGGCGACGAGAACGCCGGGGCGATAGCCGACGGTGAAGGCCGCGCGGAACCCGGAGACCGGCGTGTTGCCCAGCGATTCGCCATCGAGCAGCAATTCGATCTCCTCGGCGTCGCTGTAGACCTCGACGGCCACGGGTGTGCCGTGAGCGATCGACCAGGTCCACGACGACACGGTGTCCGACCACGACCAGGGTCCGGCGGCGGGGAGCAAACCGTCGCTCCGGGGGCGCCGCACGGCGATGTACGGGTCGGAACGCAGCCCGAACACGACCTCCCGGTAATAGGATGCCGGGCGCCGATGACCCGTGATGTCGATGTCGCCGCACCAGGCGAGCAGCCACGGGAACGGACCAGCGGTCCCGTCGAATGCCCCGCCGGTCTCGGTGTAGTCGACCCGCCCGATCCCCGCTTCGCCCAGGTAGTCGAATCCGGTCCAGGTGAAGTCACCGATCACGTGGTCGTTCGCCAGCACGAGTGGCCAGCCGACGTCGATCCGCGTGTTGAACGTCTCCGTGCCCACGATCATCCGGTTGGGGAATTCCGCAGCGTCGGACACGTACCGGCTGTCGCCGTAGTTAAGGCCGGCGACGTCGACAGCCGCGAACGACTCTTCGGTGCGGTCGGTGACGAGCTCAGAGGCGATGAGCTCGGTCATGGTCGAACCCATGTCGGTCATGGCGTCGTTCACATCACCCACCGCTTCGGCTTCGCCGCCGCCGAGGGCCGGTAGTTCACGGATGACCGAGACGAGACCATTGATGCTGTTCGTGGTGAACCGGGTCGGATCGAGTGACCGCACCTTCTCAGCGAGCAATCGGCCGAGCCGTGAGCCGTGCGGACGCCCGGTCTCGGGGATCTCGTTGCCGATCGAGTAGAAGATCACGGATGGATGATTGAAGTCCTTCGCGACCATCGACTCGAGGTCGCGCTCCCACCATTCCGGGAAGGCGAGCGAATAGTCGAACGGCGACTTCGCTTCGTGCCACATGTCGAACGACTCGTCCATCACCAGCATGCCGAGGCGGTCGCAGGCATCGAGCAGCTCGGGGCTCGCCGGGTTGTGCGCGCTGCGGATCGCGTTGAAGCCGGCCTCCTTGAGCAGCTCGATCCGGCGCTCTTCCGCGCGCGCGATCGAGCGGGCGCCGATGATGCCGTTGTCGTGGTGGATGCACGCCCCGCGGAGCTTCACCGTCGTGCCGTTGATCCGCAGCCCGTGCCGCGGGTCGAGCTGCAGGCTCCGGATGCCGAAGGCCACCGTGCTGGTGTCGCCGTCGTCCAGTGCCACCGTGGCGCTGTGCAGGGCCGGGCTGTCCGGGCTCCACAGAGCGGGTGAGGCGACCCACAGGCGCTCGCGCACAACCCCGCTCTCGCCGGCCAGGAGGGTGATCGGGCTGCGTCCGGTGGCGATGACCGTGCCGTCGGGCGCGGAGATCGCCGTGGTGACGGCGACGGTGCTGGTGCGCAGGCTGTCGTTGGTGACGGTGGTCTCGGCCATGATCATCCCGCCGGCTTCATCGATGTCGGGGGTCGACACCCGCACGCCGTCGAGGGCGATGTGCACCAAGGGGCCGGTGACGAGTGCGACGTTGCGGTGGATGCCGAGACCGGAGTACCACCGAGAGTCCTTGTGCGCACGTGCTTCGACCCGGATGACGTTGGGTGCGTCGAAGCGCAGGAACGGGTCGAGTCGCACGGAGAAGCGCGAGTAGCCCGAGGGACTCTGAGCCGCGAAGTGGTCGTTCACGAAGACCATGGCGTCTCGGTACACGGCGTCGAAGACGAGGGTGTGCACCGTGTCGATCTCCCCGGCCTCGAGCTGGAGCGACCGCGTGTACTCGACCGCGCCGCCGGGGAAATAGGCCCCGTGCGATCCGGCCGGCGCGTCGGCAGACCGCTCGAGCGACAGCATCGCGTCGTGCGGCAGCGTCACGGTCGAGGCCGCGACCGGCTCGCCCGAGATGCCGTCGAACAGACCGCGCTTGGCGGTGACGGACCACCCGTCGTTGAACGGAGTGGATTTCATCGTGCACCTTCGCGTCGACCAATATTCAATGCTTGTTGGATTTTGGAGACTGTAGCACGGTAATCAGGGGTTGTGCACGCGAGTGATGAGACGAAGATGCCGGCGGAGTGTCTCGGGAACGCTGACGGCGTCGGGTTCGATCAGCCAGTGGATCTGGATGCCGTCCCAGATCGCGAACGTCGAGGTCGCGGCATAGTCCACGTCGACGCCGTCAGCCAGGAGACCGGCATCCGCCATCCGCTGGAACAGCAGACGGAAGTCGCGCCGGGTGCGCTCGGAACGTTGGCGGAAATAGTCGGCACTCGGATGTCCCGCCGTCGTCGACTCCGCCGAGAGGATGGCGTAGAGCGCGATCATGTGCGGAACCCGGGAGTTGCGCTCGGCGAGCTCGAGCATGGCTCGCGGAACGAGGTGAGGGTCGACGTCGTCGAGCGCGGGCAGCACTTCGAAGTCGTGCTTCTCCTTGTCTTCGAGCACGGCCTCGAGCAGTGCTTCTTTGGTGGGGAAGTGGTGGAGGATCGACGAGGGATCGATACCGGCCACGGTGCCGATGTCGCGCAGTGACCCGGCGCGGTAGCCGGTGCTCGCGAACACCTGCTGGGCGGCGGCGATGATGTCCCTGCGGCGCGCCTCGGTCTTGCGATAGGGCCCGCGCCTGCGGGAGGTCTCATCGATAGCCGCCATACGGGTCGCGCTACAGCTCGTAGCTGACGATGGTGCGGAAGAAGTTCCGCAGCTCCTCCGTCATGTCGAGTACGTCGCGGTCGAGCAGCCACTGCACCTGCAGGCCGTCCATCATCGCGAGAGTGCGTGCGGCGGCGCTCGCCGGAGTGACACCGGGCCGGAGGTCGCCCTCGGCCTGGATGATGGTGAACGCTCTCTCGATCATCCCGCGCGACCACTCGTAGCGATCGATGAAGTACTGGTGGGCCGGGTGGTCGGGCGATGTCCCCTCCGCCGACAGGGTGCAGTAGAGCTCGACGACGCCGGGCTCGGAGGCGTTGTAGCTCGCCAGTTCGAGCAAGCCGTTCACCGTGGACCGCCCGCCGAAGTTCTCGTCGAGCGGGATGAACTGCACGGCGCGGTCGTCGCGGCGTTCGAGCACGGCCGCCAGCAGCGTGCTCTTGTTCGGGAAATGGTGCAGCAGCCCCGCCTCGCTCATCCCGACCCGCTCGGCGATGTCTCGGATCGAACCGGACCGGTAACCCGACTGCGCGAACACCTCGAGCGCGGCATCCAGGATCGCTCGGCGCTTCTCATCGGTCTTCGCGTACGAGCCCCGCGGTTTGCCGACGCGCCTTCGCGTGCCGGACGTTGTCGTTGCCATTGTCTGTCCTTCAGCCTGGTGTGGCGTTCAGCATAATCCGTGCCGTGCAAGGCAACCCCGCTCGCGCACGAATCCGACCCTAGACTCGAATCCATGGCGCGGCTGGGGAGTTCGGCGAAGGGCGTGGCCCGGCGAGAGCAGATCCTGCTCACGGCGATGGACGTGCTCGGCCATGACGGCTACCGGAACACTTCGCTCCGCGGCATCGGACGGGCTCTCGACATCGAGCCCGCGCACATCCTGTACTACTTCGACAGCCGGGAGGAGCTGTTGCAGAAAGTCGTCGAGCGTTGGGACGCGAACACGGTCGCCGAGTACGGGCATCCGGTCACGCCCGAGGTCGCGCTCGACTTCTACGTGCGTGCGATCCGCGACAATCTGAGGATCCCGGGCATCGTGCACCTCTACCTCACCCTGGCCGCAGAAGCCGTGCATCCCGACCACAGCGCGCACGCCTTCTTCGTGGCTCGCTTCCGCCGCGTGCGCGAACTGCTGCGCGACGGCATCCGTCACGAGCAGGCCCTCGGCCACATCGATGCGGCACTCGACGCCGACCGGGAGGCGCGCCGGCTCATCGCGCTGGCCGACGGCTTGCAACTCCAGGCGCTGGTCGACCCCGAGATCGACGCTCCCGGCGACCTCGAAGCGGCCGTCACCGCGTTGCGCGGCGGAGCCGCGGGCGTCGTGCCCGGCGGCTAAGCCGACGCGGCCACCTGCCGGAGCGCTACATCGATGGTCTCCAGGATCGACACCGTCTCGTCGAGCGTGTGCAAGGGCGACTCGCGGCGACCCTCTCCGACATAGCGGGCCAGTGCGGTGGCCTCCCAGGCGAGGCCGTCCATCAGGCGCACGCCGGTTGGGTCCTCCCAGATCTGTCGCGGCTCGAACAACCCGGTGCCGGCGAGGGTCAACGTCGTCGGGATATGGAACGGCCCCGCCATCTCGAGGCGCCCGTCGGATCCGGCGATGACGGCCGTGGTCGGTGTTCGCGTGATCATGGACGTCGTCAGCGTCGACTGCACCGCGTCTCCGTGGCCGAGCACGATCGTCGAATACGCGTCGACGCCGGTCTCGGTCATGGCTCCCACCGCCGTGATCGACGTCGGAGCGCCCAGGACCATCGAGTCGAGCTGGATCGGGTAGATGCCCAGGTCGAGCAGCGCTCCGCCACCGAGGTCGCGCCGGTACAGCCGGCTGTCGTGATCGACGGGTATCGCCTGGCCGTGATCGGCGGAGACCGATCCGATCTCGCCCAGGATTCCGTCCGAAACCAGGGTACGGATGACGGATGCCTGTGGCTGGTAGCGGCTCCACATCGCCTCCATCAGCAGAACGTCCGCCTCGGCCGCGGCGGCGACGAGAGCCCGGGCATCGGCGGCGTTCGTGGCGAGCGGCTTCTCGATCAGCACTTGCTTGCCCGCGGCGATCACGAGAAGTCCCAGTTCCAGATGCTCGCTCTGCGGCGCCGCGATGTACACGACATCGATCGCGGGATCTTCCACCAGTTCGCGATAGGAGCCGTAGGCGCGTTCGATCCCGTGCTCGGCGGCGAACGCCTCTGCGCGCGACTGTGTGCGGGAGGCGACGGCGGCGAGCTTCTGCCCGGTGTGGCGGTTCACCGCGCCGGCGAAGAATCCTGCGATCCAGCCGGGAGCGAGGATGCCCCAGCGCAGCGCGGGCTCGCCCCGATCGGGGAAGAAGATCTCGGGCTCGGGGAAGGCGGAGGGGATCATCGGGCTCCTTTGCGAGGTGTTCGAGAAGAGTAACAGCAAAACTTACCAGTGATAAGTTATGCCCGAGCTGCGTCGCTCCCTCGGGCGGCGCGCGGTAGCGAGAGGACACCATGACCACCGAACGAATCGCCGAATTGGAGGCGCAGCACGAGGAACTCGTGTTCGCCTCCTTCGACCACAACGACGCCTGGCGGCTGGGCAGCGCCATCACCGCCGCCGCCCTCACGGCCGGTCATCGCGTCGCCATCGACATCCGCCGGCCTGGTCTGGTGCTGTTCCGCGCAGCCCTCGCGGGGACGACCCCCGACCAGGAGGCCTGGATCGGCGCGAAGGCGCAGACGGTGTTCCGGATGGAGTCGAGCAGCGCTCTCGTGGCGGAGCGCTTCGCCGAATCGGGGCTGCAGCCGGCGGCCATGGGCTGGCTGCCCTTCCCCGAATACGCGCTGGCCGGCGGCTCGGTTCCCGTGCGAGTGACCGGCGCTGGGGTGGTCGCCGCGGTGACCGCATCCGGACTCTCCTCCGACGACGACCACGCCCTCGTGGTGGCCGGCCTCCGAGAACTGCTGGCGGTCGGTTGATGCGGTATCTGCGCGAGCTCGTCGCGGGTCAGGTCTGCCAGATCATCGTGATCGATACGGTCACGGGCCTCGGCGAGGTGATCCACGAGAGCGCCGAGATGCTCTACGAGGCCCCGAACTGGACGGCGGATGGGCGATTGGTGCTCAACGGCGACGGCCGGCTGTGGCAGTTGCGCCCTCAAGCCGGAGCGGTTCCGGAACTCATCTCCCTCACAGGCGTTCCCGATCTCAACAACGACCACGTGCTCTCGCCGGTCTCCGACGAGGTGTTCGTCTCGGCGAACGACTGGCAGATCTACGTGGTGCCGCTGGCGGGCGGAGCGGCCCGACGGCTCACGCCCGACGACGACGGCCGCATGCATTTCTTGCACGGCGTGAGCCCAGACGGCGCCACCCTCGCCTACATCGGGGTGCAGCCGGCGGCGGAGCCCGGCGGCGCCTGGGGTCACGGCGTGGTCTACGTTCTGGAGACCGGCGGCGTGGAGTCGGTGGCGCTCACCTCGGACTCGTGGTCGTCGGACGGATGCGAGTACTCGCCCGACGGAGCCTGGCTCTACCTGAACACCGAGGCGTTCTCGAGCCAGGACGGCCATGCCCAGATCGCGCGGATGCCCGCCGGGGGTGGGGATCTGGAGCAGCTGACCTGTGATGAGCGGGTGAACTGGTTTCCGCACGTGTCTCCCGACGGTCGCTCGATCGTCTACTTGAGCTACCCGTCCGGCACCGTCGGACACCCGGCCGACCTCCCGGTCGAACTCCGCCTGGTGCGCGACGGTGACTGGGAGGCCGTCGAGACCCTGGCGACACTGTTCGGCGGACAGGGCACCATCAATGTCAACAGTTGGGCGCCCGATGGCCGTCGGCTGGCGTTCGTGGCGTATCCGATTCGTGATATTTGAAAACCACACAACCACTCGGATTTTATGCTATCGTCCAACTCCAGACGGCCCGCGGACGGGTTGCACAGCTCGAAAGGACAATGATGTTCCATTGGAAGAAGGCGGTTGTCATCCTGACCGCCGCCGCACTCGCCCTCACCGGCTGCACGGCTGCCGGCTCGGCAGACTCCGCCGATTCGTCGGGCGGAACACTCACTCTCGGCCTGATCACTCCGGTCTCCAGCTTTTCTGCTCAGGGCGCCAACTGGGCCAATCAGTCGCCCTACATGCAAGCGGTCTACGACTCCCTGCTGAAGGCCGACGCCGACGGGACCATCGAACCGAACCTCGCCACGGAGTGGTCGTACAACGACGACAACACCGTGCTCACGCTCACTCTCCGCGATGATGTGAAGTTCACCGACGGCACCCCGTTCAACGCCGACGCCGCCGCACAGAACCTCATCCGTTTTCGTGACGGCACGTCGCCGAACGCCTCGTTCCTCGTGAATCTCGCCGATGCCAAGGCGATCGATGACACCCATGTCGAGCTCACCCTCTCCGCGCCCGACCCGGCGATGCTGACCTACCTCACCCAGAACGCCGGACTGCAGGAGAGCCCCGCGGCCTTCTCGAGCGCCGACGTCGAGACCGTGCCGGTCGGCTCCGGCCCGTACACCCTGAACGTGGGCGAGACCGTGGCCGGCAACAGCTACGTGTTCGACAAGAATCCCGACTACTGGAACCCTGACGATCAGCACTACGACAAGGTCGTCATGAACTACTACGCCGACAGCACCTCGCTGCTCAACGCGATCCAGGGCGGCCAGGTCAATGCGTCCACGACGATCGACAACACCACCCTCGATCAGATCTCGGCCGCCGGCTACACGCTCAGCCCGATCGAGAACAACTGGTGGGGCCTCATCATCGGCGACCGCGACGGCACCCTGAGCCCGCCGATCGCCGACCCGAAGGTCCGTCAGGCGCTCAACTACGCCTTCGACCGGAATGCGATGCTGCAGGCCTTCGCCGACGGGAACGGCACGGTGACCGAGCAGATCTTCCCGACGACCTCCCCGAGCTACGACGAGTCGCTCAACGAGACCTACGACTACGACCCGGCCAAGGCGAAGGAACTGCTGGCCGAGGCGGGCTACCCCGACGGATTCGATCTGACGATGCCCAGCTCAGCGGGCTTCGGGGCGTCGAACTTCGCGCTCATCCAGCAGCAGCTCGCCGATGTGGGCATCCGCGTGACGTTCGAAGACCTGCAGGTCAACGACTACATCACCGCGCTGGTCAGCGGCAAGTACCCGGTGGCTTTGATGGCGCTGCAGCTCGATCCGACCGACTGGCAGCTCGCGCAGTTCTCGATCGACAAGAGCGCGACGTTCAACGGCTTCCACACCGACGACCCGACCGTGCAGGGCTACATCACCCAACTGCAGACCGGAACGCAGGAAGAAGCCGAGACGGCCGGCAAGGAGCTCAACAAGTACATCGTCGAGCAGGGCTGGTTCGCCCCCTGGTTCCGCCCCGAGCTGAACTTCGTGAGCGACGCCAACACGGATCTGACGGTCCAGGTGGGCAACTCCTACCCGTACCTCTGGAACATCACGCCCAAGGGCTGATTCCGACCCGGTGCCGAGCCGCGCTCACGCCGGCTCGGCACCCCCGCTTCCCCTGATCGATAGGACCGCCGTTGCTCCGCTTCACCGTCCGCCGCCTCGTGAGCGGTGTGATCCTCCTCTTCGTCATCTCGAGCGTGGCCTTCCTGCTCTTGAACCTCGGTGCCGGCGACGTCGGCCGGCGCATCCTCGGACCGGCGGCGACCGCCGACACCGTGGCCCTCAAGAACGAGCAGCTCGGTGTGAGCGAGCCGGTGATCGGCCGGTACTTCGACTGGCTCGGCCATGCCCTCACCGGTGACTTCGGCACATCGTGGTTCACCAGCCAGTCCGTGGAGCAGGCCATCTTCTCGCGCCTCGCAGTCACCCTGTCGATCGTGATCGGGGCGACGGTCGTCAGTGGTGTGATCGCCACCGTGCTCGGCGTCTGGGCCGCACGGCGCCGGGGCTGGGCCGACAAGCTCGTGCAGGTCATCGCCGTGCTCGGCTTCGCGATCCCGGGCTTCCTCATCGCGATCTTCCTCGTCAACGTCTTCGCGCTGAACCTGCATTGGTTCAAGCCCACCGGGTACGTACAGATGAGTGCCTCATTCACCGGATGGCTGAGCTCGGTCACCCTGCCGATCGCAGCGCTGTCGATCGGCGCCATCGCCGCCATCGTTCAGCAGGTGCGCGGATCGGTGATCGACGCCCAGCGGCAGGACTGGGTGCGCACACTGCGCAGCCGGGGGCTCTCGGAGAACCGGATCGTCTACAAGCACGTGCTGCGGAACGCCGGCGGCCCCGCACTCGCCGTACTGGCGGTGCAGTTCATCGGCCTGGTTGGCGGCGCGGTCATCGTGGAGCAGATCTTCGCGATCCCGGGCCTCGGCCAGATATCGGTGTCGGCAACCGCCCAGGGCGACGTGCCCCTGGTGATGGGCCTGGTGGTGGTGGTGGGTGCGCTCGTCGTGATCGTCAACCTTCTCATCGACCTGATCCAGGGCTTCCTGAACCCGAAGGTGCGTGTCTCATGACCGAATCGATCACCAACGTCATGCCGGACACGGCCACCGAGGAGCGGGCCGCCCGATCGCACCTGGCCCGCCGTCTCCTCCGCAACGGAGCCGCCCTCTTCGCCTTCATCGTGCTCGGGCTCATCGTGCTCGCGGCGATCCTGGCACCCCTCCTCACTCCGCAGGACCCGAACTTCGCGAACATCCAGAGCCTGCTCTCCGCCCCGAGTGCCGAGCACCCTCTCGGCACCGACGGCGCGGGCCGCGACGTTCTCGCCCGCCTGCTGTACGGCACGCGCTACAGCCTTGCCGCAGCCCTGCTCGGAACGGCGATCGCCGCCATCCTCGGCGTGGTCGGCGGTCTCATCGCCGGGTACTACGGCAGATGGTTCGCCTCCGTCTCCTCATGGGTGATCTCGCTGATCATGGCGCTGCCCGGCATCGTCGTGCTGCTCGCCGCCCGAGCCGTACTCGGCCCGTCGCTGTGGATGGCGATGGCCGTCTTCGGTGTGCTGCTCGCCCCGGCCTTCTTCCGTCTCGTCTACACCGCGGTCGTCAACGTGCGCGGCGAGTTGTTCGTCGACGCGGCCCGGGTGTCGGGCGTGGGCGACTTCAGCATCATCGGCCGTCACATCCTGTCGGTGGTGCGAGCCCCGATCATCATCCAGTTCGCCTTCGTCATGGGCATCGCCATCGCCATCCAGGCCGGCCTCGACTTCCTAGGCCTCGGCGACACCTCGGTGCCCACCTGGGGCAACATGCTGAACGACGCGTTCGCCCGGATGTACAAGAACCCGGTGCTCCTGGTCTGGCCGAGTGTCGCGATCGCCCTCACCTCGGTGGCCCTGGCGCTGTTCGCCAACGCGCTGCGCGACGAACTCGAGCGCAGCGGCCGGGTTCGGGTGCGCCGGCGTCGCGTGCGCGGCACCGCCCCGGCACCCGCCGTCGTGCTGCCGGCCGACGTGGTCGTGCACCCGGAGACGACGGCGGACTCCCGCGAGAAGCTGCTCGTGGTCGACTCGCTCGTGGTCGGCTACGACCAGCCCGACGGAAGCCTGAAGCAGGTCGTCAACGGGGTCTCGCTCACGGTGCGTCAGGGCGAGGTGCACGGACTGATCGGAGAATCCGGCTCGGGCAAGACCCAGACGGCCTGGTCGATCCTCCGCCTCCTCCCGGAGGGCGGTCGCATCGTCGGCGGCAGTGTGGTGTTCGGAGGGACCGACCTCGCCTCCCTGAGCGACACCGAGATGCGCAAGGTGCGTGGGCGCCGCATCTCCTACATCCCGCAGGAGCCGATGTCGAACCTCGATCCCTCGTTCACCATCGGCAGCCAGCTGGTCGAGCCGATGCGCATCGCGCTGGGGATCTCGTCGGCCGATGCCAAGAAGCGGGCCCTCGAGCTGCTGGCACGGGTGGGCATCCCGAACCCGGAGCGCACCTACGCGGCCTATCCGCATGAGGTGTCCGGGGGTATGGCGCAGCGTGTGCTGATCGCCGGGGCTGTCTCGTGCGAGCCCGACCTCGTGATCGCCGACGAGCCCACCACCGCCCTCGACGTGACCGTGCAGGCGGAGATCCTCGACCTGCTCCGTGGCCTCCAGAAGGAACTCGGGGTGAGCATCTTGATCGTCACCCACAACTTCGGCGTCGTCGCCGACCTGTGCGACCGTGTCTCCGTCATGCGCGACGGCCTGATCGTCGAGACCGGGCCGGTGCGGGCGATCTTCGCCGATCCGCAGCATCCGTACACCAAGTCCCTGTTCGACGCGATTCTCGAGGACGGCGCTGCGCGCGGCCACCTGGAGCACGCCGCCGACCGGCACGCCCCTGCAGGAGGTGCAGCGTCATGACCGAGCCGCTTCTCGTGGTCGAGGATCTCCACGTCGACTACCCCGTCAAGGGCTGGCGCCGAAAGCCGTTCAAGGCCCTTAACGGGGTGTCGCTCGACATCCTGCCCGGCGAGTGCGTCGGCCTGGTCGGCGAGTCCGGATCGGGTAAGACGACCCTGGGCCGCGCGGTGCTGGGCCTTGCCCCGGTGACCGGCGGGAGCATCCGGTTCAAGGGCGCCGAGATCGGGACCCTCTCGCGACGGGAACGCCGCCGCCTGTCGGAGGAGATCCAGGTCGTCTTCCAAGACCCGTACTCCTCGCTCAACCCCTCGCTCACGATCGAGCAGTCGCTCACCGAGCCCCTCCGGGTGAAGAAGGTGTCGGCTGCCGACGCCTCCCGGCGGGTGCGCACTCTGCTCGACCAGGTGGGGCTGCCCTCGAACGCCGCCGGCCGCCTGCCGCGGGAGTTCAGCGGCGGGCAGCGGCAGCGCATCGCGATCGCACGGGCGCTCGCGCTGTCGCCGCAGCTGATCGTCTGCGACGAGCCGGTCTCGGCGCTCGATCTCTCGACGCAGGCCCGGGTGCTCGACCTGTTCAAGGACATCCAGGAGGCCACCGGAGTCGCCTACTTGTTCGTCTCGCACGACCTCGCCGTGGTCAGGCATCTGAGTCACCGGGTGGCCGTCATGTACCACGGCGAGATCGTCGAATACGGGCCGGGCGACAAGGTGACCTCGGACCCCGAGCATCCCTACACGCAGAGGCTGCTGCTGGCCGCGCCGGTGCCCGACCCGGCTCTGCAGGAGCAGAGGCGTGCCGACCGCCGGCGCCTGCTCGACGCGCAGAACGAGATGGCGCTCCAGTCCGGCGCGCTCTGATCCCGCGACTTCACCACGACCGGCGGCATCGCGCCGCCAGGAAGAACCACGCATGACTGACATCACCACCGACAGCGAGCTCGAGCGCGAACTCGACGCCGCCATCGATCGCCTCACCCTCGAGGAGAAGGTCGCGCTCCTCACCGGGCGCGACTTCTGGAGCACCGTGCCGATCGAGAGCATCGGCTTGCGCAGCATGGTGCTCTCCGACGGGCCGTCGGGGGTGCGCGGACCGGAGTGGGACGAGCGGTCGCCCTCGCTCAACCTGCCGTCGGCCTCGGCTCTCTCGGCCGCCTTCGATCCGGCGATGGCGCACCGCTACGGCGCCGTCGCGGCGTGCGAGGCTCGTCGCAAGGGCGTCGACGTCGTGCTCGGCCCGACCGTGAACCTGCACCGCTCGCCGCTGGGCGGGCGTCATTTCGAGGCGTTCAGCGAAGATCCGGTGCTCACCGGCGAACTCGCTGCCTCGTACGTCAACGGACTGCAGGACAACGGGGTCGGCGCCACTCCCAAGCACTACATCGCCAACGATTCGGAGACCGACCGCTTCACCGTCGACGTGCGGGTGAGTGATCGCTCCCTTCGCGAGCTCTACCTGCTCGCCTTCGAGAAGGCGGTCGTGGAGTCGCGGGCCTGGCTCGTGATGAGCGCCTACAACTCCATCAACGGTGTCACCGCGACCGAGAGCGAACTCCTGGAGACGCCTCTCAATTCGGAGTGGGGGTTCGACGGCGTCGTGGTCAGCGACTGGACGGCCGTGCGGTCGCTGGCATCGGCCGGAGCGGACCAGGACCTGGTGATGCCCGGACCGGACGGCCCGTGGGGCGACGCGCTCGTCGCCGCTGTCGAGCGCGGCGAGATCGCGCAGGGGGTTGTCGACCGCAAGGTGCGCCGGATACTCCGCCTCGCCCAGCGGGTCGGAGCACTCGGCACGCACGGCCCGACGCCGCTCGTGCACGTCGAAGACGGCCTCCGGTTCGCTCGCGAGGCGGCAGCGGAAGGCGCCGTGCTCCTGGAGAACCGCGGGGAGCTGCCCTGGACCGCCGCGGAGCTGCGCCGGGTCGCGGTGCTCGGCAACAACGCCGACGTGGTGCGAACCCAGGGCGGCGGGAGCGCGACGGTGCTGCCCGAACACACGATCTCGCCGCTGGAAGGTCTTCGTGCCGCGCTGCCCGGTGCCGACGTCGTGTACTCCGTCGGTGCGATCAACCAGGTCGGCCTCGCCGGCATCCCGCGAGAGCGGATGACGAACCCCGTGACGGGCGCTCCGGGTGCCCGGGTGAGCTTCCGAGACGGCGACGGCGAGGAGATCTTCCACGAAGACCGGCTGGCCACCGAGCTCGTGTGGTTCGGCGGAACCGCCCCGATCGCGCGGGCACGGGAGGTCGAGGTGGCGTTCCGCTACCTGCCTGCCCAGAGCGAACGCGTCGACATCGGCTTCGCGGCCACCGGTCACGGAAGGTTCTGGATCGGCGGAGAACTCGTGATCGACGAGGTGGTCGTGCCCGAAGGCGAAGACCTCGGCGCGGCATTCCTCTCGCCGGCGAACCGGGTGGTGTCCGCCGACTTCGTCGCCGGCCAGCCGGTCGACATCCGCTTCGTCTACGAGTCGCCGGCTCGAGACGACGCCCTGGCAGGGGCGCTCTCACTGAACGTCGGCACACGCCCGACGGTCGTCGACGACGATCTGCTCATCGCCGAAGCAGCAGAGACGGCCCGCGCCGCCGACGTCGCACTCGTGGTGGTGGGCACCAACGCCCGTGTCGAGTCGGAGGGCTTCGACCGCGTCGATCTCGCACTGCCCGGGCGGCAGGACGACCTGGTGCGTGCGGTCGCCGCGGCCAACCCGCGCACCGTCGTGCTCGTGAACGCCGGTTCACCCGTGCTCATGCCCTGGCGCGACGAGGTCGCCGCCGTTCTCGTCGGCTGGTTCGGCGGTCAGGAGTTCGGTCATGCGGTCGCGGATGTGCTGCTCGGCGTCTCGGAGCCCGGCGGACGCCTGCCCACCACCTGGCCCGCCGAACAGGCCGATGTGCCGGTTCTCGACACGCTCCCCGTCGACGGCGCGCTCGTCTACGACGAGGGTGTCCACGTGGGCTACCGCGCCTGGCTCCGCTCCGGTGCGGCACCCGCGTACTGGTTCGGGCACGGTCTGGGCTATGCGCCGGTCGACCTCGTCGGGGTCACGGCGCCGGCCTCGGCGATCGCCGGCGAGACCGTCGTCGTGACCGTCGAGGTCGTCAACCGCGGGGAGCGCGACGGGAAACAGGTCGTTCTCGTCTTCGCCGAGCGGCCCGACTCGAGCGTGGAGCGCGCTGTGCGCTGGCTGGTGGGCTTCGCGCCCGTGCGCGTCGCCGCCGGCGGGACGGCGTCGGTCGACGTCTCCGTGCCCACACGCCTGCTCGCGCACTGGAACGACGGCTGGCAGTACGAACCCGGTTCGTACGCCTTGCGGATCGGCACCTCCGCAGTCGAGCTGCCGCTCGCATCCGCTCTCGAGCTGGAGGTCGAGGTATGACGCTCCCCAACCCGCTGCTTCCGGGTTTCAACCCCGATCCGAGCGTCGTGCGGGTGGGTGACGACTTCTATCTCGCCACCAGCACCTTCGAATACCTTCCCGGCGTTCCGATCTACCACTCCCGCGACTTCGTGACGTGGACCCAGGTGGGCGCCGTCGCCACCCGGGTCGGGCAGCTGGCTGTCGAGGACACCCCCACGGCCGGCGGGGCGTGGGCGCCGACCATCCGCTACCGTGACGGGCTGTTCCATCTCGTCATCACGGATGCGTTCGGCCGCGGCACCCTGCACTTCACCGCGGAGCGGGCGGAGGGCCCGTGGAGCGACGGCATGGTGTTCGACGGCATCGACGGGATCGACCCCGATCTGGTCTGGGACGACGAAGGCAACGCCTACCTGACCTTCTCGGGCCTCCGCGTGAATCCGGCCCTGCCGACCTTCATGCAGCACCGTGGGCTCCTGCAGGCGAAGGTCGACCTCGTCGAGGCCCGGGCTCTCGAGACGCCGCGCAGCATCTGGTCGGGTGTCGGCGGACAGTTCCCCGAGGCTCCGCATCTCTACCACATCGGCGACTGGTGGTATCTCGTGATCGCCGAAGGCGGCACGGAACGCGGGCACGGGGTGAGCGTCGCGCGGGCGCACAGTCCTGAGGGTCCCTTCGAGGCGGCGGCCGGAAATCCTCTTCTCACCGCTCGCGGAACAGACCGTCCCATCCAGAACACCGGTCACGGCGATCTGGTGCTCGGCCCCGACGGCGAATGGCTCCTCGTGCTGCTGGGGGTGCGCCCGCGCAGCATGACCCGGGCGTTCTCGGCGCTCGGCCGGGAGACGTTCGTGACGACGGTCGAGTGGGCCGACGGCTGGCCGTCGTTCGAGCCCGTCCAGCTCACGCCGCGCGAGGGGGTCGTCTCGTTCCGCGACGACTTCGACGCGCCGGAGCTCGATCCCGCCTGGATGGCGGTACGCCGCACCCCGGAGTCGACGTGCGCGCTCTCCGGCGGATCGCTGGTCGTGCGGGCCGACGGCAGCACCCTGAGCGATCTGGTGCCGGCCTTCGTCGGCCGCCGACAGCTCCACCAGACCGCGAGCGTGCGCGCCCGGGTCGACGTCTCCGCAGGCGCGGGCGGACTCGCGGTGCGTTACGACGAGAGATTCCACTACTCGATCGTCGCCGGGGCGGGGCAGATCGTCGCCCGCGGTGCGATCCCCTCTTTCGAACGGGTGGTCGGGCTGCCGTACGAGGAGGCGATCGTCGAACTGGAGATCCGGAGCCGCCGTCCCGACGGCGAGGCGTTCGAGGCTCGTACGTCCGACGTCATCGAGCTCGCCGCCGTGGTCGACGGGCGCCGCACGGTGCTGCTCGAGCTCGATGGTCGCTACCTCTCCTCGGAGACCGCGGAGTCGTTCACCGGGCGGGTGGTCGGCCTGGTGGCCCTCGAGGGCTCCATCGCGGTGGAGTGGTTCGATTACGAAGGGACGGATGCGTGAGCGCCGTCGTCGAGAGGCTGCGGGCCGAGCTCCGTGACGACAGCGCCGGTGTCGCCACGCCGGCTCCCCGCCTGACCTGGACCGTCGCGAGCGACGAACCCGGCTGGGTGCAGGCATCCGCGGAGCTGCGCAGCAACGATCGCACCGTTCTGCTCGACGGCTCCGACAGTGTGCTCGTGGCGTGGCCCTTCGCCCCTCTCGAGGCGGGGGCGTCCTGTGAGGTCGCCGTGCGGCTTACCGCCGAAAATGGCCAGCGCACCGGATGGAGCGCCCCGCTCCGCATCGACGCGGCGTTCACGGATGCCTGGCAGGGCGTGCTCATCGGCCTCGCCCAGCCCGATCGCGCGGCCCAGCCCGCGCTGCTGCGCCGGGAGTTCCCGGTCGGCGCAGGACTGCGCCGAGCCCGGCTGTTCTTCACCGCCCTCGGCGCCGCGGAGGTCGAGCTGAACGGCGAGCCCGTCGACGCCGGCGTCCTCGCCCCCGGCTGGACGAGCTACCGTGACCGTGTGGTGCACGAGACGATCGACGTGACGGATTCGCTCCACGAGGGCGACAACACGATCGGAGTGCGGCTGGCCGGCGCCTGGTACACGGAGAAGTACGGCTTCCACGGGTTCGCGGAGCGCGTCTACGGGGATCAGCCCAGCTTCTCGGGTCATCTCGAGCTCGAGTTCGCCGACGGATCGACCCGGATCGTCGCGACCGGTCAGGAGTGGCGCGCCTCCGGCACCGGCCCGGTCACCGACAGCGGGATCTATGCGGGGGAGCATCACGACCTGCGGCTCGACCGGCCGGGCTGGTCGCGCACCGGCTTCGACGACACCGGCTGGAGCGCCGTACGAGTGGTCGATACCGAGCTGCCTCGCCCGGAGGCGCGGATCGCTCCGCCCGTGCACCGCACCGGCGAGCTGCCGGTCGTCGATCTCACCGTGTCGCCGTCCGGGCGCACGATCCTCGATTTCGGTCAGAACCTCGTGGGCCGCCTGCGAGTGACCGTCGACGGGCCGGCCGGCACCCGGATCGTGCTGCGGCACGCCGAGGTGCTCGAGCAGGGTGAGCTGGCCGTCGGGCCGCTCCGCGCGGCCGAGGCCACCGACAGCGTCATCCTCGATGGCAGCGGGCCCGTCACCTGGGAGCCGGTCTTCACCTTCCACGGCTTCCGGTACGCCTCGGTCGAAGGTTGGCCGGGAGAGGTCGACCCGGCGGCGGTGACCGCCGTGGTGCTGAACACCGACCTGACGCGCACCGGCTGGTTCGCGTCATCCGACCCTCTGCTCGACCGGTTCCACGAGAACGTCGTGTGGGGAATGCGCGGCAACTTTCTCAGCATCCCCACCGATTGTCCCCAGCGCGACGAGCGGCTGGGCTGGACCGGAGACATCCAGGTCTTCGCGCCGACCGCGAGCTTCCTGTTCGACTGCGAGGGGTTCCTCGCCTCGTGGCTCCGCGACCTCGCTCAGGAGCAGCGCCGCCGCCACGGGGTCGTTCCGGTGGTCGTCCCCGCGGTGCTGGCTGGGCCCTTCATCGGTACGATCGCCGGCTGGGGCGACGCGGCCACGGTCGTCCCCTGGGTGCTCCACCAGCGCTTCGGCGATCTCGGGGTGCTCCGTGAGCAATACTCCAGCATGCGCGACTGGGTTGATGCGGTGCTCGCCGAGACCGGCGACTCCGGACTCTGGGCGGGGACCTTCCAGCTCGGTGACTGGCTCGACCCCTCGGCGCCCCCCGATCGCCCCGACAAGGCGCGGGCGGATGCCGACATCGTCGCCACGGCCTACCTGGCGCGGTCGCTGCAGATCGTCGCCGACTCCGCAGCGCTGCTCGGCGAGACGGCGGACGCCGAGCGTTACGCGGCAGCCGCCGAACGCACCCGCGCCGCCTTCCGGAGCGAGTATGTGACACCGGCCGGCCGGATGCTCTCCGATGCGCCCACCGCCTACGCCCTCGCCCTCGAATTCGGACTGGTGACGGATGCGGCGGTGCGTGAGAGACTGGCCACGCGCCTGGCCGTGCTGGTGCGCCGGGACGGTTACCGCATCGGAACCGGCTTCCTCGGAACCCCGCTCGTCACGGATGCGCTCGCCGGCGGAGGCCACCTGGCCGCGGCCGGCCGTCTCTTGCTGCAGACCGAGAACCCCTCGTGGCTGTACCCGGTCACGATGGGTGCGACCACGGTCTGGGAGCGGTGGGATTCGCTGCTCGAAGACGGCACCGTGAACCCCGGTGAGATGACCTCGTTCAACCACTACGCGCTCGGCGCCGTGGCCGACTGGATGCATCGCACGGTCGCCGGCCTCGGTCCCGAGGAGCCGGGCTACCGCCGGCTGCGGATCGCGCCCCGCCCGTTGAGCCAGCTCGACTTCGCGGAGGCCCGGCACCGCACGCCCTACGGCGAGGCTTCGGTGTCGTGGACGCGCACAGGCGATCGCATCACCGTCACCGCCGTCGTTCCCGCCAACACCTCGGCGGTCGTCGCTCTTCCGGGGCGGGACGAATTCGTCGTGACCGCGGGACGGCACGAGTTCGTGTTCGACGACACGGCCGGCCAGGCGCGCCTTGCGCGACCGTCGCTCTCGCTCGAGTCGTCCACGGCGGAGATCATCGACGACCCGGCCGCGTATCGCGCCACCCTGGCGGCAATCGCCTCCGTCGACCCGGGCCTCGCCGACGGCTTCCGCCGGCAGACCGAATGGGTGCAGGGCCGCACTCTCCGGCAGTCGATCCTGTTCGCGCCGGCGGAGGTCTACTCCGCCGTCGGCGACGCGCTCGCCGCCCTCACCTCCACCGATAGGAGCACGGATGTTTGACCGGGGTTCGGAACTGGGCGCTGCCCTCGCGAGCGCGGAGGCGCGAGCGGTGCTGGAACGCCACCTCCCGGGGCTCGTGAACTCGCCCATGCTGGGCCAGCTGATGGGCGTCCGTCTGGGCCAGGTGGTCATGATCAACCCGGCGACCCGCGACGACGAGCAGCTGCTCGCCGCCCTCTGGTCGGACCTCGCTGCGGTCGTCGACGGCACGGTGGCCCGCGAGTACCCCTCGGCGATCGTGCCGGATGCCGCCTACGAGGGCGACGAGGTGGCGCGTGGTTCGGCAGCCGTCGTGCTCCCTGGCCCGACTCCGCGCTGGGCCACGGCCGAGGTCGTGATCCACGGACCCGCTCACGGGAACCCCTTCGTGGACGTCGAACTCACGGCCGTGTTCCGGCACGGCGATCGGGCGCTCGAGGTGGGCGGGTTCTATGACGGAGACGGCCGCTACCTCCTGCGCCTGCTGGCAGAGGAGGAGGGCGAGTGGTCGTTCGAGACCCGGTCGACCGCCCGGTCGCTCGACGGCATCGGCGGAACGCTGACGATCGTGGCGCCCGAACCGGGCGAGCACGGGCCGGTGCGAGCCGACGGATTCCACTTCGTGCACGCCGACGGCACCCGTCACCGCCCACTGGGTACGACCGCGTACGCCTGGACGAACCAGGAGCGCCGGCTCGAGGAGGAGACGCTCGCGACGCTGGAGGCCGCCCCGTTCACGAAGATGCGGATGTGCGTCTTCCCGAAGTCGTACCTCTATAACGCGAACGAGCCGGAGATCTATGCGTTCGAGGGCTCGCCCGAGGAGGGGTGGGACTTCACCCGCTTCGACGTGCGGTTCTTCCAGCACCTGGAGCAGCGCATCGCCGACCTCGGGCGACTCGGCATCCAGGCCGACCTCATCCTCTTCCACCCCTACGACCGATGGGGCTTCGCCGACATGGGGCCGGCCGTCGACGACCGCTACCTCTCCTACATCGTGCGCCGCCTCGCCGCCTCCGCGAACGTGTGGTGGTCGATGGCGAACGAATACGACCTGCTCTGGGCGAAGACCGTCGACGACTGGGAGCGCCTCGCCGCGGTCGTCGGAGCGAACGACCCGCACGGGCACCTGAACTCCATCCACAACTGCCTCGCCTTCTACGACTACTCCAAGCCGTGGATCACCCACTGCAGCACCCAGCGTCTCGACGTCTACCGCACGGCCGAGAACACGGACGCCTGGCGGGAACGGTGGGGAAAGCCGATCGTCATCGACGAGTGCGCCTACGAAGGCGACATCGATCAGGGCTGGGGAAACGTGACGGGCGAGGAGCTGACCCGGCGGTTCTGGGAGGGCGCGGTGCGTGGCGGCTACGTCGGCCACGGCGAGACCTACCTCAACGAGGCCGAGGAACTCTGGTGGTCGAAGGGTGGCCGGCTCATCGGATCGAGCCCGGAGCGCATCCGCTTCCTCGAGGAGGTGCTCGCCGCCTCGCCGACGGGAGTCCTCGATCCGCTGCCGTCGGAGTGGGACGTTCCGTGGGGCGGTGTCGCCGGGAAGTACCTCATCGGGTACTTCGGATTCAACAGACCGAGTTTCCGCAACGTCGTCATGCCGGAAGGACGGTTCCATGTCGACATCGTCGACACCTGGAACATGACGATCGATCGGATGCCCGGCACGCATACCGGCGTCGTCCGGGTTCCGTTGCCGGCACGCCAGTACATGGCGGTACGACTTGTCGCAGTGGAGGAGAGCGCATGACCCCGCGCCAGCGCCTGGAAGGCAAGACGGCTCTCGTGACGGGGGCGGCGACCGGAATCGGCCGGGCCATCGCCGACCGGTACGTGGCGGAAGGCGCGCGGGTCGTCTATGCCGACCGCGACGCGGATGGTGCGGCAGCCGCTGTCGCTGCGATCGGGGCGTCAGCGAGGGCGGTGACGATGGACATCTCGCTCGAAGCGAGCGTGGCCGCCGCCTTCGCGGAGCTCGCGGAAGCAGGGTGGACGCCCGGCGTGGTGGTAGCCAACGCGGGTGTACAGCTCTTCGGCCACGACGCCGAGATCGCCGACCTCGACCTCGAGGTCTGGCAGCGCACGATCGACGTCAATCTCACCGGCACCTTCCTGACCGTGAAGCATGCCGTGCGAGGAATGCTCCAGATCGGGGGTGGATCGATCATCCTCACCGGATCTCCCACCGCGGTGCGGGGAGAAGGCTCTGATTTCACGGCGTACAGCGCCTCGAAAGCGGGGATACACGGGTTGGGCCGTACCGTGGCCGCGGCATATGCCCGTCGAGGCATCCGAGTCAATACCGTCGGCCCGGCCTACACCGAGACAGGTCTCGTGTCGGCGATCGTCGATGACCCGGAGGCGCGCGCGGCGATCATCGGGCGCATCCCGATGGGCCGTGCCGGTTCCCCCGCCGATCTCGAGGGCATCATGGTATTCCTCGCCAGCGAGGAGTCGGCATTCGCCACCGGCGCCGTGTTCGCGGTCGACGGAGGAATGACGACCTTGTGACGGATGTCCTCGGCCGAGGGTACTAGCATCTGGCGTATGACGCTCGTGGGGCAGGAGTCGCTGATCCGGCAGACGGCGGTCGGAGCGGTGCGCGGCCGCCGCGAGGGCGGCGTGCTCAGCTGGAAGGGCATCCCGTTCGCGGCGGCGCCCGTGGGTGACCGGCGTTTCCGGCGGCCGATCGCGCCCCCACCCTGGCACGAACTCCGCGATGCCACGCGCTACGGGCCGATGGCGCCGCAGAAGGTGCTGCGGTCGATGGAGGTCGATCCGAGCATCCCGATCAGCGAAGACTGCCTGAGCCTCAACGTCTGGGCGCCCCGGGGCGCGCGGCCGGGGTCTGCTCGCGACGGCGGCGGCAAGCCCGTGATGGTCTGGATTCACGGCGGCGGCTACTTCCAGGGCTCCACCGGGCAGCGCTATTACGACGCCCGGCACCTCGCCGAGAACGGCGACGTCGTGGTGGTGACCGTGAACTACCGCCTCGGCGTGCTCGGCTTCGTCGACTTCTCGAACCTCTCGGCCTCGGCCGGCGGCTCGAGCTTCGGCCACGGCTTCGACTCCAACGTGGGGCTGCGCGACCAGATCTTCGCCCTCGAGTGGGTGCGCGAGAACATCGCAGCGTTCGGCGGCGACCCCGGCAACGTGACCCTGTTCGGCGAGTCGGCGGGTGGCGCATCCGTCATCGCGCTGATGGCCTCGCCGCTCGCGACCGGGCTGTTCCATCGGGCCATCGCCCAGAGCGCACCGGTCACCTCGGTCTACGGACAGCCGCGCGCGGCATCCGTCGCCCGCCGATTTCTCGAGATCGTGGGCATCGAACCCGAGCACGCGCAGCGACTGCGCGACCTCGATCCGCTCGACCTGGTCGAGGCGGGCGCCGAGCTCGTCCATGAGGTCTCGGGTGGGGTGCCCGGAACGCTCGCGATGGCCCCGGTGCACGGCGACGACGTGCTGCCGGATGCGCCGCTCGCCGTCTTCAGCGAGGGCCGCGCCCCGCGCATCCCGCTCATCATCGGCACGAACCACGACGAGTCGTCGTTCTTCAAGCTGATGCGCTCGCCGCTGCTGCCGATCACCACGGCGTCGGTGGAACGGATGTTCGTCGAGATCGCCGCCGACCGCCCCGAATTCGAGGGTGCGGGCGCGCGCATCACGGGCGCGTACCCGGCCTACCCCCGTCGCCGCACCCCCGCCGAGGTCTCGCGCGATGCGGGGTTCCGAATGCCGTCGATCTGGCTCGCCGAGGCGCACAGCCGATTCGCCCCCACCTGGATGTACCGCTTCGACCACGCCACGCCTCTGCTGCGGGTGACGGGCATCGGAGCCACGCACGCCGCCGAGCTCGCCTACGTGTTCGGCTCGTTCGCGCCGCGCGGCAAGGAGATCGTGTTCGGGCTGGGCGGCCGCCCTGAGGCGCTGCGGGTGTCGAAGCGGATGCAGGCGCGCTGGCTGGCCTTCGCCAACGGCTGGGCACCCGACGTCGAGTCGGCCCCGGAGTGGCCCCGCTACGATGAGGGCGAGCGGCGAACGCTCATCATCGATCGCGACGACGCCGTGGTCGACGACCCCGACGCCGAGATCCGCGAGGCCTGGGGGCCCGAGGTGCTGTCGTTCCGCTGAGACGCGCGTTCGCGTAGTGTCGCGGGCATGAACGGCGAGACGAATCCGGTCGTGCACTTCGAGATCATCGGTGCGGATGCGCCGGCCCTGCGCGAGTTCTACGGCGCGCTGTTCGGCTGGCGGTTCGACACCGCGTCGCCCGTGGCGCCCGAGATCTCCGATGCGGGGCAGTACGGTTTCATCGACCCGCCCACCGCCCCGGTCGCGAGCAGCGACGACGACGGCGGAGAGGCGGGCGACGACACGGATACGCCGCGGCCGACGGGCATCCCCGGTGGCGTCGGCGGCGGGCCGGGCCGGGCGCCGCACGCGCTCTTCTACGTGGGAGTGCCCGACGTCGAGGCCGCCCTCCGGGAGGCCGAGCGCCTCGGCGGCACCCGCGTTCTGGGCCCGGCGGCGAACCCGAACGGCATGCTCGTGGTCGGCCAGTTCACCGATCCCGAGGGCACCCTCGTCGGTGTCGCGGGCCCAGCCTGAACCCGCGCCGCCGCACTCATCCGCACGTTTCGGCGTTGTCTTCTCGTCGTATTCCGCGAATACGTGCGGATGAGCCGCGCTGCTAACTCGTCTCGCCGCGCACGACCTGCACCAGCGCGGCCAGGTCGGCCTGGAGCAGCGACGGCGCGGGCTCGCCACGGCCCCCACGGGGCTCGGCGAGTTCGCGCATCATCGTGTCCATCAGCGCCGGCTGGTCGATGGAGACCGTGCTGAGCCGGGGCGAGATGAGCTGCCCCACGTCGGTGCGGTCGACGCCCACGAGGGCGAGCTGCTGCGGCACGGCCAGACCGATCGTGCGGGCTGCCGACAGGAGAGCAATCGCGACGTCGTCGTTGTAGCAGCAGACCCCGAGGGGCGAGTCGTCGACGACGAGGGGCTCCAGCACGGCGAGGGCGCCGCGCGCTTCGAGCGGCACGCGCACCGAGAGGGGCGTCGGCAGCCCTCGAGCGGATGCCTCCCGCGTGATCCCCTCGAACCGCGGCGGCCCGAAGGGGTCGAGCCGTCCGTCTTCGAGTGCCGCGTAGACCAGTCGGCGCACGCCCGTGCGGAGGAGTTCGGCCACTTGCAGCCGGCCGATCAGGATGTCGACCGGGTCGAGGTCCTCGCCCGGGTTCAGTGGCGTGCGGTTCGGCACGACTCTCGTGCCGGCGGCGGTGAGCCGGGCGCGCTGTGCTTGCGTGAACACACCCATGTCGACGACCGCGGCGGGGCGAAGGTCGAGCATCGACAGCAGGGTCCCCTCGTCATCGGGTGCCGCGAAGCGCACGACCACGCTCATCCCGGCCGTGGCCGAGGCGTTCGTGACGCGATCGACCGAGTCTTGCAGATGCGGCCCGTAGGTGGCGTTCGGCACCACGACCACGACGATGTCGCTGAGCCCCGTGACCAGAGCGCGGCCGGCGCGGGAGGGGCGGTAGTCGAGCGCGGCGGCGGCGGCCATCACTTTGTCGCGCGTCGCGGCGGGAAAACGGGCGTCTTCCCCGTTGAGGATCTGGCTGACCGTCGAGCGCGAGAATCCAGCCTTCCGGGCCACGTCGGCGCTCGTCGCGCGGCGGGGGGACGGCTGGATCTCGGTGGTCACGCATCCAGTCTGGCACAGTCGTGTTGACACGCGACAGCATCCGCTCTACCGTAGCTGTCACGTGTTACTGACACGTGACAGCAGACCCATGACAAGGGAGTCACACGATGGCGAAAGATTCCGCCCGCACCGCCGCGGAACAGACGAGGGCAGCGGTCGCCCTCAGCACCGAGGATTCGGCGACCGCCTCCTTCGCGGCCGCCGCGGTCGGCGAGGCCGTGACCGCCCCGGGCAACAAGCCCGGCACCGGCAGCGGCCAGAAGCTGAAGGTGCGCGAACGCCTCGCCTACGGCGTGGGCGACATCGGCGGCAACCTCGTTTTCGCGCCGATCTCGGCGTTCCTGCTCTTCTACTTCACCGACACCGTGGGCATCGGCGCGGCGATCGCCGGAACCCTGCTGCTGTTCGGCCGTGTGCTCGACGGCACGATGGATCTCGTGCTCGGCTCGTTCATCGACCGCACCTCCACGCGCTGGGGCAAGGCCCGCCCGTGGATTCTCTTCAGCACTCCTGTGGTGGTGATCTCCTTCGTTCTGCTGTTCAACGTGCCCTCGGGCCTGAACGAGACGGGCAAGGAGATCTACGCCTTCATCATGTACTTCCTCTGCCTCGGCGTGGGCTTCGTCGGCTCGAACCTGGCGTACCACACGTTGCTCTCGGTGATCACGAGCAACAGTCGCATGCGCGTCTCGCTCACCGTCATCCGCACGTTCTTCGCGCTGTTCACGACGCTCGTGGTGCAGTTCATCACGATCCCGATCATCACCTCGGCCGGTGGCGGGCAACAGGGCTGGACGCTGATCTCGATCGTCTACGGTGCCATCGCGGCCATCACCTTCCTGATCGTCTTCTTCGGAACGAAGGAGCGCGTGAAGACCAGCATCCGGGTGGCCGACGGCGACAAGCTGCCTTTCGGCAAGACGGTGCGCATCCTGGTGAAGAACCCCTACTTCTTTCTCGTCTTCGGTTTCTTCCTGCTGAACTATCTGCTCACCGGCACCGCGGGCGTGGGCATCTACTTCGCCTCCGACGTGCTCGGCGAGGCGAATCTCTACAGCTTCCTCGGTCTCATCTCGATCGCGCCGCTGCTCGTCGGCATGTGGTTCATGCCGGCGCTGATCGGGCGGTTCGGCAAGCGGCGGCTCATCCTCATCGGCGTGGTGATCATCATCGCCGGTGTGCTGATCTCGCTGATCGACCCGTCGAACTTCACACTCGTGCTGACCGGTGGCCTGGTACGCGCCATGGGCGGCATTCCGGCCGCTGCCGCCCTCTTCGCCCTGGTGGCCGACGTCGTCGACTACGGGGAGTGGAAGAGCGGAGTGCGCCTCGACGGTATGACCTACGCCGCGGCGACAGCGGGCCAGAACTTCGGCGCCGGCCTGGGGGTCGCCCTGGTGGGCTGGCTGCTGGCGGCCGCGAACTACGACGGGCAGGCCGCCTCGCAGCCCGCGTCAGCCGTGAACATGGAGGTCTTCCTCTTCCTCTGGCTGCCTCTCATCGTGGCGGTGCTGATGGGTGTGATCATCTTCTTCCTCAACATCGACAAGAACCTCTCGACCATCCAGCGCGACCTGGCCGCACGCCGGGCGGCGAGCGAGACGGATGCGACGCCCGCCGCACGGGTGGAGGGCTGAGGGCTGCTCTCCGACCTGGGCTGGGCGGTGGTCGGCACCGGCACGGTGTCCGGCCACGTCGCCGCCGATCTCGCCCTGGTGCACGGTGTCCGACGGGTCGCCGTGCACTCCCGCTCCGCCGAGCGCGGGGCGGCGTTCGCCGAGAGTCACGGCTTCGAGCGCGTGTTCGACGACGTCGACCGGATGCTCGCCGACCCCGGCATCGACATCGTCTACCTCGCGACACCTCACGCGCTGCACGCGAGCCTGGCGATTCGGGCTCTGGAGGCCGGCAAGCACGTGCTGGTGGAGAAGCCGATCGCTGTCGACGCCGCCGAGGCGCGCCGCATCGCGGAGGCCGCGGCGGTCGCCGGTCGGTTCGCGATGGAAGCGATGTGGATGCGCTTCAGCCCGCTCTACCAGGCCGCCCTCGCCGAGCTGCGGGCCGGGGTGATCGGCGAGGTGCGCAGCGTGCGCGCATCTTTCGGGCTCCCGTTCGGCCCGCCCGATTCCGAACGGTGGAGCGCCGAGCGGTCCAGCAGCACCCTGCTCGACCAGGGCGTCTATCCCGTCACCCTGGCGCTCGACGTGCTGGGCGTGCCCGACTCGGTGCAGGCGCGGGGGCGCATGCGCGCCGACGGCGTCGACCTCGCCGAGCACGTGACGTTCGAGTACGCGGCCGACCGCTTCGCCCAACTCGGCGCCTCGATGGTCGAATATCTCGAGCCCACCGCCACGATCAGCGGAACGGCGGGCTGGCTCACGATCGCCGCGCCGTTCTGGGCGGCGACCTCGTTCGAGACGCGCTCGGGCGGGCTCGCCGACGCGCTCGGGCGGTCGCCGCGGCGCACCGAGCGCGAGCGGCAGGGCTTCGGCTACCTGCCCATGCTCCGGGCCGTCAGCGACGCGGTGCTCGACGGGTGGCTCGAGCATCCGCTGCACCCGCTCGCGTCGAGCATCCGCACGCTCGGGGTGCTCGACCGCATCCGCTTCGCCCTCGCCCTCGGGGGCTCGCACCACGAAACACACACGAAGGAGATCCGATGAAGCGCACGTTGTTCACCGACGGCTGGCAGTTCCGCGAGAAGGTCAATCCGTTCGCCGAGATCGGCGGGCAGTCGGCGCCCTATCAGGATGTGACGCTGCCGCACGACGCCCAGATCGGCCGGCAGCGCGACCCTCAGGGGGAGGGGGCGACCGCTTACTTTCCGAGCGGCGCCTACCAGTACCGCAAGACGTTCGAGCTGCCACCGGAGGCGGGTGACGATGCGCACGTCGAGATCGCGTTCGAAGGAGTGATGCGCGATGCCGTGGTGACGATCAACGGCGGCTTCGCGGGCCAGCGGCCGTTCGGGTACTCCTCGTTCACGGTCGACGCGACGCCGTTCCTGCAGCCCGGGGCGAACGAGATCGTCGTCGAATGCCGTACGCACCGCGACTCGCGGTGGTACACGGGGGCCGGCATCTACCGCGACGTCTGGCTGCTCGCTGGTGGCATGGTGCACGTCGCCGCCGACGGTCTGCGGATCTCGACCCCCGACGTCGAGCACGATGCCGCAGTGGTGGAGGTGGCGACGACGCTGCGCAACAGTGGTGCCCGGGCGCGCACGGTCGACGTGGATGCGGTACTGACCGATCCGTCAGGCCACGAGGTCGCCCGGGGAACGGCCCCCGTCACGGTGCCGGCAGGCGCGAGCGCGGTGAGCCGGCAGCGGCTCCGGGTGGCCGACCCGGCACTGTGGAACGCCGAGACACCCGTTCTGTACGAGGCGACGCTCGTGGTGTCGGCGGCCGGGAAAGACGAGACGCTCGATCGGGCGTCGTCGCCGTTCGGCATCCGTCGTCTGCAACTGGATGCGGTGAACGGGCTGCGGGTGAACGGCGAGACGGTGAAGCTGCGCGGCGCGTGCGTGCACCACGACAACGGCATCCTCGGTGCTGCCACCTTCCCCGCGGCCGAGGAGAGGCGGGTGCGCATCCTCAAGGACGCCGGGTTCAACGCCATCCGCTCGTCGCACAATCCGGCGAGCCCCGCGCTGCTCGATGCCTGCGACCGGCTCGGGATGTACGTGCTCGACGAGACCTTTGACGTGTGGACGTCGGGTAAGTCGGAGTTCGACTACGCGCTGCACTTCGCCGACTGGTGGGAACGCGACGTGGAGTCGATGGTGGCGAAGGACTTCAACCACCCGAGTGTTGTCATGTACTCGATCGGCAACGAGATCCCCGAGACGGGGTCGACGGCGGGCGGCGTGGTGGGCCGGCAGCTGGCCGAGAAGGTGCGGTCGCTGGACCCCACTCGATTCGTGACGAACGCGGTGAACGGGATGCTCGCGGTGCTCGACGAGGTGAAGGTGATGGCGTCGTCGGCCGGTGCGGAATCGGCCGGCCCGGAGTCGGCCGGCTCCGCCGGTGACGACACTGCGGGCATCAACACCCTGATGGCCGGCCCGGGCGAGTTCATGAACGCCATCGGTGCGTCGGAACTCGTGACCGGGCGCACCGCCGAGTCGTTCGCGCTGCTCGACGTGGCCGGTATGAACTACCTCGACAGCCGCTACGTGATGGATCGCGAGCTCTTCCCGAACCGCGTCATCCTCGGCACCGAGACCTTCCCCACCCGCATCGACGACAACTGGGCGCTGGTGCAGCAGAACGGTCACGTGATCGGCGACTTCACCTGGACCGGGTGGGACTATCTCGGCGAGGCGGGCCTCGGGCGAGCGCAGTGCCTCTCCGACGCCGAGCCGACGCCGTCGCTCTCGGCGCCGTATCCGTGGATCGCCGCGTGGTGCGGAGACGTCGACCTGGTCGGCTTCCGACGCCCCGCCTCGTATTATCGCGAGATCGTGTTCGGCCGGCGTTCGGAACCGTACATCGCGGTCGTGCGGCCGCGGCCCGAGGGCGAGACACTCTACGCCGGGCCGTGGACCTGGAGCGACAGCATCGGCAGCTGGACCTGGCCCGGCGCCGAGGGCCGAACGCTCACGGTGGAGGTCTACAGCGACGCCGACGAGGTGGAGCTGCTGCTCGACGGGCAGTCGGTCGGGCGCGCGCCGGCCGGGCCGGAGCACCGCTTCCGGGCCGAGTTCGCGGTGCCGTACGCGGCCGGCGAGTTGACGGCGGTGGCGCTGCGCTCTGGAGCGCCGGCGGAACGCTTCACCCTGCTGACGGCGGCGGAACCCGCCGGATTGCGACTGTCGGTCGATCGCTCCTCCGCTCTCGCCTTCGTCGAGATCGAACTGACGGATGCCGACGGCACGCTCTTCACCGCCGCCGATCGGCCGGTCACGGTGTCGCTGACAGGCCCCGCGGTGCTGCAGGCTCTCGGCAGCGCGAATCCCGCGCCCGATCAGAGCTACGCGACCGACACGCATCCGACCTTCGACGGCCGCGCGCTCGCGGCCGTGCGTTCCACGGGCCCCGGCGAGATCGTGGTGAGGGTCGCCGCCGAGGGCTGTGGCGCCGCCGAGCTGGTGCTCGACCAGGAGGGCGACATCCGCTAGCCGGTCTCGAGGGCGGGGGCGGCGCGCCGGCCGCCCTCGCCGCAGAGGACTGCGCCAGCCGGTCTCAGCAGGCGTGATATGACTGGGGGATGGTCGCCGAACAGTTCGAGATACCCCTGTGGCTCGATCTCGGCGCCACCGCTCTCGGCAGCGTGCAGGGCGCGATGTTCGCGGCCCAGTTCAAAGACAAACGCCTCGATCTGCTCGGCGTCGGGCTCATCGGCGTGGTCACCGGATTCGGCGGTGGTGTCATCCGCGACCTGCTGCTCAACCAGGTGCCGGCCGCGCTCGAGTCGAATTGGTACATCCCGGTCGCCATCGTCGCCGCGCTCCTCGGGATGCTGCTCGAGCGGTTGTTCTCGCGGCTGAACGTCGCCATCACCATCCTCGACGCGGTGAGCCTCGGGCTCTTCTGCGCCATCGGCGCGAGCAAGGCGCTCTCGGTCGGCTTGCCGGTGGTTCCGGCCGTCTTCGTCGGTATCGCGGCGGCGGTGGGCGGAGGCATGCTGCGCGACATCCTGCTCGGCATGCCGATCGGCGTGATGCACGTCGGATCGCTCTACGCCGTCGCCGCCGCGGCCGGAGCCGTCTTCCTCGTGGTGGCGGTGGCGACCGGCGCGAACATCACCGTGGCGGGCATCGGCTGCGTGATCGTGACGACACTCATCCGCGTGCTGGCGGTGCGCTTCGGGTGGAGCCTGCCGGAGCAGCGCACCATCAGCACCCTCCGGCGATTGCGCCGGCAGAAGTCCGAATAACGGATTGAACGAAACCGGTCGCGCATCCGTTGAGTCATAGATGAGGCCGACGGGCGCCCTCGGGAGCCGCCACCTCAAAGAGAACGCATTGAAGGCTCAAAGAGGCCTGCCAGCCTCGATCGATACGTTCGAATCAGTCGCCACCGTCGCTGACGAACCGCCATACGACAGGGAGATCGCATGAACATCCGCCAGAAGAAGCTCGCACTCGCCACGATGAGCGGTGTCTCTCTCACCGTCGCTCTGGCCGGATGCGCCACCGACACGAACGCGTCGCCGGCCGATGCCGAGACGGTCGCGCCGAGCACGTCCGCCACCTCCACCCCGTCGGCCACCTCGTCGGCCGGCGGCTCCGCCACCGCGGAGGCGGGCGCGTCGTCGGGGAGCTCGACGTACACCGACGGCACCTACGACGCCAAGGGCAACTACATCTCGCCGAACGGCAAGGAAGAGGTCGACGTCTCGGTCACCCTCGCCGGCGACGTCATCACGGCCGTCACCGTGACCCCCGAGGCCACCAACCCCACGGCCATCCAGTACCAGACCCAGTTCGCCGACGGCATCGCCGCAGTGGTCGTGGGCAAGGACATCGACGAGATCGACGTCTCGCGCGTGGCCGGCTCGAGCCTCACCAGCGGCGGCTTCAACGAGGCGATCGAGGCCATCAAGGCCGACGCCTCCTAGGGCCGTGGTCAGCATGACCGAGGCAGCCGGAGCGGCCGGCGCACCTGCGGCATCCGCGGTGACACATCCCGGCGCCCCCGCGCACGCCACGTTCGACTTCGAGGCCATCGGCACGCACTGGCAGATCGAGACCCCTGAGCCGCTGCCTGCAGCCGTTCGTCAGGCCGTGGTCGAGCGCGTCGAGACGTTCGACGCGGTCTACTCGCGGTTCCGCGCCGACTCGCTCGTCACCGCCGTGGCCGAGCGGCCGGGTCGCCACGAGTTCCCGGATGACGCACCAGCCCTCTTCGACCTGTACGACCGGTTGGCTGCCGCCACCGACGGCGCGGTCGACCCGCTGGTGGGCCGTGATCTCGAGTTGCTCGGCTACGACCGCGAGTACCGCCTGCGGCCGTCCGCCTCCCTCGGCTCGACGGATGCCGCGACCCGCCCCTCCTGGAACGCCGACGTCGTGCGCGATGGCCGGGTCGTCATCACCCGACGCCCCGTCGTCATCGACGTCGGTGCGGCCGGCAAGGGCTACCTGGTCGACCTCGTCGCGGGCCTGTTGCGTGCCTCCGGCATCGATCGGTACGTCGTGGATGCCAGTGGCGACCTCGTGCAGGCCGGCCTGGCGCCGATCCGCGTGGGCCTCGAGCATCCGCTCGTCGCCGGCCAGGCGATCGGCGTCGCCGAGGTGCAGAACGCCTCGCTCTGCGCGTCGGCCAGCAATCGGCGGGCGTGGGGAGACGGGGTGCACCACATACTCGACGGGCGCACCGGCAACCCGGCGCGGGAGGTGGTGGCCACCTGGGTGGTGGCGGCCGACACCGCCCTCGCCGACGGCCTCGCAACCGCTCTCTTCTTCACCGGCGCGCACCGCCTCGCCGAAACATTCCATTTCAGCTATGTGCGTCTCTACGCCGACGGACGCGCCGAGCGCTCGCGCGATTTCCAAGGGGAACTGTTCACATGAAATCCCGTCTCGACACCCTGCTCGGCCGCGTGACGATGTATCGGCTGATGATCGTCGTGCTCGGCGCGATCGCCCTCGTCGCGCTCATCGCGAGCGCTCTCGGGCAGCTCTTCTACACCCCGCTCCAGCTCGTGCTGAGTCTCGCGGTCGCGCTCGTGGCCACCGGGTTCTCGGGCTGGATCTTCGCGCTGCTCTTCCGCACACGCGCGCACCTCGAGTCCTCCGTGATCACGGGCCTCCTGGTCTTCATGGTGTTCCTCCCGACCGATGCCCCGGCGGGCCTCGTCCTGCTCGCCCTGAGCGGTGTCGTGGCCTCCGCGTCGAAATACCTGCTCGCCATCCGGGGCCGGCACATCCTCAACCCGGTCGCCGCCGCCGCGGTCGTGATGACCGTCACCACGCTCAACCTCTCCGGGTGGTGGGTGGCGAACCCGGTGCTGCTCCCGTTCGTCGCCGTGGGTGCCCTGATCGTGCTCTACCGCACCCGCAAGCTCGCGATGGGGCTCACCTTCGTGGTCATCGCCACCGCGATCGTCACCGTGCGGCTCGTCGTGCTCGGCCAGCCCGTGCTCGATTCGCTCTCGCTCGCCCTGGGGTCGTTCCCGATCGTCTTCCTGGCCGGATTCATGCTGAGTGAGCCGTTGACCCTGCCCCCGCGACGCCGGCAGCAACTGCTCGTCGCCGCGATCGTGGCGGTGGTGTTCTCGATTCCCTACCAGTTCGGGCCGGTCTACTCCTCACCCGAGATCGCGCTCGTGGTGGGCAACGTCGTGGCCTTCGCCTTCGGACAGCGGCGGGGCATCCGGATGCGTTTCCTCGGCAGCCGCGACCTCACGCCCACGAGTGCGGCCTTCGACTTCGAGCCGCTGCAACCGGTGCGCTTCCGCCCGGGTCAATACCTCGAACTGACGCTGCCGCACCGCGGCGTGGACAGCCGCGGCTCGCGACGGATGTTCAGCATCACCTCGGCGGCCGACGACGGCTCGCGGCTGAGCGTCGGCGTGAAGCTCGCCCAGCCGTCGAGCTCGTTCAAGCGCACGCTCGCCACCCTCGAGCCCGGCGCGACCGTGCGGGCGACCGGGGTGGCGGGTGACTTCCTGCTGCCGGCCGATCCGGGTGTGCCGCTCGTCTTCGCCGCGGGCGGCATCGGCATCACGCCGTTCGTGAGTCAGCTCGCCGAGCGCTCGCGCGGGGTGGGCCGGCCGGTCGACGTGGTACTGGTGTATGCGGTGTCCTCGCCCGAGGAGCTGGCCTACGCCGAGGAGCTCGTGGCGGCGGGCATCCGCGTGCTGGTGAGCGCTCCGGATGCGCCCGACGACCTGCCCCCGGGCTGGGACTATCTCGGCCCGGGCCGTGTCTCGGCCGAGGCCCTCGCCGCCGCCATCCCCGATCTGCACGGCCGGTGGGCGTATGTCTCGGGTCCGCCTGGTTTCGTCGACCACGTGGCGCACGAGTTCCGTCGCGCCGGCGTGCGGGGCCTGCACCGCGACGCCTTCGCGGGCTACTGAGCCCTCACTCCGTCGCCGCCGCCTCCTCGGGGCCCTCGGCCGCGATCGGCATGCGGGTGCGGCGCTTCAACGTCACCAGGTACGAGCCCGCGAGCACCACCGCGAAGCCGACGATCGTCCACACCGTCACCCGTTCGCCCAGCACCAGCGCGCCTGCGATGATCGCGACCGCGGGATTGACGTAGGTGATGGTCGTCGCCTTCACCGGCCCGATCTCGCCCACCAGCGCGAGCATGAGGATGAAGGCGAGCGCGCTGCACACCACGGCCAGCACCACGATCGCCCCGATCACCGACGCTGAGGGCCACGCCGACGGCCACGCGCCGGTGAGGAGCACGAACGGGATGTAGACCACAGCGGTTATCGCGAGCGAGAGCGATACCACGCCCACGCCGGGCAGCTCCGACATCCACCGGGCCAGGATCGCGGGACCCACCGCATAGCCGACCACCACGACCGCCATCTCGGCCACGCCGATGAGGTCGGAGCCCGCGAGATCGAAGCCGACGAGGATGGCGACACCCGCCATGCCCGCGGCGAGCCCGAGCCAGTTCAGCAGCGAGAGCTTCTCCGGCCGCCCCAGCACGAACGCCACCGCGACGCCGGCGAGCGGCACGGTCGCCAGCAGCAACCCCGCGGTGGAACTCGGAATCCGCTGCTCGGCGGAACTCAGGAAGTACCACGGCAGGATGATCTCGGCGACCGTGTAGGCCAGCAGAGGCTTCCAGTGCCGCAGCACGCGGCCCACCTCGCGGCGGTAGAAGGCGAGCGGCAGCAGCAGGATGGCGGCGAGCCCGGCGCGGGCCAGCACCACCATCGCGGGTTCGAGTTCTCCGACGGCGACCTTGATGAAGAGGTACGGGATGCCCCAGGCGATCCCCAGCGCCGCGAACAGGAACAGTCCGCGTCGAGTCATCCGCCCATTATGGCCTTCCCGCACCGACCCGTCACTTGATGTCGCAATAGACCGTCCAAAGCGACCGTAACTGCCGGCTCGGCGGGGTCAGCGGATCGTGGCGTAGGCGTCGAGGGCAGCGCGGCGCGATTCGGCGAGGTCGACCATGGGCTCGGGGTAGGCATCCGTGCCCGCTTCGGGCACGTAGCGCGCGATGTAGGAACCGTGCTCGTCGAACTTGCGGGCCTGCAGTTCCGGGTTGAACACCCGGAAGTAGGGCGCGGCATCCGGCCCCGACCCGGCGACCCATTGCCAGTTCAGGGCGTTCGATGCGGGATCGGCGTCGACCAGCGTGTCCCAGAACCAGGCCTCACCCACCCGCCAGTCGACGCGCAGGTTCTTCACCAGGAACGACGCCGCCACCATCCGCACCCGGTTGTGCATCACGCCCGTCTGCCAGAGTTCCCGCATTCCCGCGTCGACGAGCGGGATGCCGGTGCGCCCCTGCTGCCACCGCTCGAGTTCCGCGGCATCCGGTTCTTCCCACGGAAAGCGGTCGAACTCGGGCCGCATGTTCTCCGTCGTGATCGAGGGCAGGTGGAACAGCAGGTGGTAGGCGAATTCGCGCCACACCAGCTGACGGAGGAACGCGGATGCGCCACTCGCGTCACCGGGAACGCGCGCCCGGTGCTGCTCCACGGCGTGCCACACCTCGAACGGGCTGATCTCGCCGAAGCGCAGATGCGGGGAGAGGCCCGAGGTGCCGTCTTCGGCGGGGAGGTCCTGCTCGTCGACATACCTGCCGAGGCCGCTGCGCAGAAAGGAGCGCAGGCGCTCGTGGGCTCCGGCCGATCCGGGTTCCCATCGCTCGCGCAGGCCGGCGGCCCAGTCGGGGCGGGTGGGGTGCAGGGCCCAGGAGTCGAGATCGTCGGAGTCGACGCGGCGGTGGCGGAGCGGTGGAGCGTCTGCGTCCGCCTCTGTGACAGCGCCGGTCGCGACACCGCCGCGGGCCACGGAGACCGCAGGTGCGGGCACCGGATGTCGCGGGGGCGGCCCCGAGGTCACCGAGCGCCAGAACGGGGTGAACACTCTGTAGTAGCCGCCTTGACCGGTGAGCACGGTCCACGGTTCGAACAGCACCGAGGCCTGGAAGCTCTCGACCATGAGGCCGTCGTCGCGCAGGGACGACTTGAGTGCGGCGTCCACCGCACGCTCGGCCTCGCCGTAGCGGCGGTTCCAGAGCACGGCGGTCGCCTCCGTCTCGCCGACGACCGCGCGCACGACCGCCTCGGCGGGCCCGCGACGGAGGGTGAGCGGCAGCCCGAGCTCGCGCAACTCGCCGGCCAGCGCGGTGAGGCTGCCATGCAGCCACCAGCGCGACGCCGCGCCGAGCGGCCGGATGCCCGCACTCTCGTCGTCGAGCACGTACAGACACACGATCGCGTCGCCCCTGGCCGCGGCGGCGTGGAGCGCAGGGTTGTCGCGCACCCGCAGGTCGCCGCGGAACCAGACGATGGTGGTGCCGTCGGTGCTCATGCTCTCATTCAACCCTGCCCCCACCGTTTCGCCCCTGGCGCACCCCACCGCACCCCGGATCCGTCACTTTCGGCCCCCCAATCGCGTGGGAAGGGCCGAAGGCGACGGATCTGGCGGGGGGCGCGGCGGCGGTATCGTGGGCGGATGCGGGTGACGAGCAGCCGGGACGTGGCATGAGCCGCAAACCCGTCATCGTCGCCACGCTCTCGCTGCTCGCCGCCACCCTGTTCTGGGCCGGCAACTACGTGGTGGGCGCGGCCGCCGTCGCCGAACTCGATCCACTCAGCCTGGTCTTCCTGCGGTGGGCCTTCGCGGCCGTGCCTCTGCTCGTGCTCGCCCATCTCATCGAGCGCCCGCGGTGGCGTGACGTCATCCGTGCCTGGCCGTGGCTCATCGCCCTGAGCGCCACCGGCGTGGTGGGCTACACCCTGCTGCTCTACACCGCCCTGCAGTTCACCGATGCCTTCAACGCCTCGCTGATCAACGCCTTCAACCCGGCGCTGATCAGCGTCGCGGCGGTGCTGTTCCTCCGCGAACGGCTCTCGCCCACGGCGATCATCGGCATCCTGCTGGCGCTCCTGGGCGTGCTGATCGTGCTCTCCCGTGGCTCGCTCGACGGCTTCTTCGACGGTGGTTTCGGGCTCGGCGACGTGTTCATGGTGGGCGCGATCGTGGCCTGGACCGCCTACACGATCCTCGGCCGGCGCGGTCCGCGCATCCCGCCCATCACGTCGACGGCATTGCAGGTGGTGATCGCGGTGGTCGCGCTCGCGCCGCTCACGCTGCTCACCGGCGGGCCGGCGATCCCGCAGACGCCGAGCGTGTGGTGGGCGCTCGCGTTCATCGTGGTGTTCCCCTCGGTGCTCTCCTACCTGCTCTGGAACCGCGCGCTCGGCGTCATCCCGCCCGCCCGCGCGGGCGTGTTCCTCAACCTCATCACCGTGTTCACGGCCGCGCTCACGCTGCTGCTCGGTCAGCCCTTCACCGTGGCCCAGGTGGTGGGTGGCGTGATCGTGCTGGGCGGCGTCGCCCTGGCGAACCTGCAGGCGTTCCGGCCGGCCAAGTCGCCCGCGACCTAGCCCTACTTGGCGCTGACGCCTTCGCGCAGCTTGTCGCAGAGTCGCGCCAGCTCGTCCAGCTCGTCGGGCGAGAGGTGTCCGGTCATGTGCGCGCTGATCGACTCGGCATGGATGACGGCCGCCTGGCGGTAGACCTGCACTCCGTGCTCCGTCAGCCCGACGAGCGTGCCGCGCCCATCGGTGGGGTCGTCGTTCTTCTCCAGGATGCCGCGCGCCACCAGGCGATCCACCAGCCGGCTGATGCTCGGCTGCGTCAGCAGCACCTTCTCACCGAGGTCGCGGATGCGCAGCACCTTGCGCGGCTGGATGAAGAGGTTGAACATCACGTCGTACTCGTTCAGCGACACGATGTCGGTGGGGAACTCGCTGGCGAGCTGCCGCATCACGGTCACCTGGGCGCGGAAGAGCGATTCCCAGGCGGCGACAGGGGAGACTTCCGGTGCCATTCCCGCTCCTGACGCTCGTCGACTCAGTTCGTGGAATTCATTCTGACACGGTGCCGTGCCGGGTCAGCCTCCGTGCACCCGTGCGCCCGCGAGATAGGTCTCGACCACGGTGAGGCCCGGCAGGTCGTCCGGAGTCACCGAGTAGGGATCGGCCGAGAGCACCACGAGGTCGGCGAACTTGCCCACCTCGAGACTGCCCACTTCGTGCTCGGAGAACAGCTGCCACGCGGCGTCGATGGTCTCGGCCCGGATCGCCTCGTCGAGGGTGACCCCGGCAGCGCCCTCGAGATGCCGGCCCGACCGCGTGGTGCGGGTCATCGCCACCGCCATGTTGCGCAGCGGCTCGGCGGGCGTGACGGTGCCGTCGTTGTGGAACGAGATCCGCAGCCCCGCGTCGAGGGCGGCCCGCGCGTTCGCCCACGGGCCACCGTGATCGGGCCCGAACAGGTCGTCGACCAGCACCTCGCCCCAGTAGTACACGTGGTCGATGAGGATGCTCGCGGTCACCCCGAGTGCGGCTGCCCGCTCGAACTGGGCGGGGGTCATGGCGCCCACGTGCTCCATCCGCAGCCGGTGGTCGGTGCGCGGATGCCGCTCGAGCAGGGCCTCCCAGCAGTCGAGCACGCGGTCGACTGCGAGGTCGCCGTGCACGTGGCAGGCGAGCTGCCAGCCGTCGGGGAAGTATCGCTCAACCACCTCGTCGAGTTGCTCGCGGGTGTAGTTCGCCGAGCCGTGCGATCCGGGTTCCACGCCGATCGAGCGGGTGGCCGGGGTGTCGAGGTAGGGGAAGGAGAGGAGGATGTTGCCGACCCAGGGTGACCCGTCGGCCCAGGTCTTGATCCCTACCTGGCGCACGAGTTCGTCGCCGTTGTGCAGGGGGACGGATGCGACGACCCCCGGCCCCGACATCTCGTAGAGGCGCAGACGCGCGCTGAGGCCGCCGGCTGCGAGGGCAGCGTCGAGTGCGGGCCGCTTCTGAGCATCCCAGCTCATGTCGCTCACGGTCGTGATGCCGACCGCGTTGAGCGAGCCGAGATAGGTTGCGAGGAGTTCCGGCAGGTCGCGTTGCGCGGTCGCCAGCGTCTCGCCGAGCAGGGCGAGCACCGTGCCCACTTCGAATCCCTTGCCGGTGAGCTCGCCCGCGGCATCCTTCTCCCAGTGCGAGCCCACCGGATCGGGGGAGTCGCGATCGATGCCGGCCCGGCGGGCAGCGGCGGAGTTGAAGTACACGACGTGGCCCGAGTTGTGCAGGATGACGACGGGCGTCTCGCCGCCCCAGTCGTCGAGCTGCTGGATGGTGGGGTCGCTCAGCCCGGTCTGCAGCAGACCGTCCCACCCGTTGAACACGGCGCCGTCGGGCCGGGCGGCGATGCCGGCGTGGATGGCCTGCATCACCTCGTCGGCGGTGGCGAGCACGACGGGGCGGATGTCGATCATGTACCGGCTCAGCGCCACGGCCGTGTCGGTCGGATGCCCGTGCGCCTCGACGAAACCCGGGAGCAGGGCCCGCTCGCCCAGCTCGACGACCCGTGCATCCTGAGCGGCTTCGGCGCGCACGTCGGCGGCGTCGCCGACCGCCGCGATGCGGCCGTCGCGCACGAGCAGCGCTTCGGCCCGGGGGCGGCTCTCGTCGACCGTGATGATGGTGCCGAGAAAGAGGATCTCCGTGCTCATGGCGCAACTGTACCGGCTCGCGGAGAGCCTGGTGCCGCGCGGTTTTCCGTCCTACGCTCGGGACTCAACCGATCCCGAATCCACCCAGAAGGGACTCCCATGACCAGCGAAACCCCCTCGACGCCAGACGATCTGACGGGCACGCCGGACGAGCGGGCGAAACAGCTCGCGCAGCTCGCCGACGCGGCGCTGAGCGCCGAATGGCTCCGGCGTCAACTCGACTCGGCCTTGCGCGACTGGGCCGCCGACGAGAGCGAACTCGACATCGTGAAGGACTCCCGCGCCGACTACTGACCGTCGTGCCCGCTGCCGCAGGTTAAATGATTGAGGGCCCGTCGTAGAGGCTAACGACGGGCCCTCTCCCTTGCACCAAGAGTGTCCTGCAATCACATTCCGCGTTACCTGCCACAGCAAACAACTAACGCTCTATGAATATATAACGGTCCGGTAACGGAGCGCTAGTTATCAAAACGTTATTTTTCTGAGAATTCGCTGTGTGCCTCGAATGGGGGGTGCCGCCCGACTCGTCGTCTTAGTGCAGCATTCGACGAAGGGCGGCTGCTGCGGACTCGAATGGCTCGAGCGATCCGGCTGCCCGGCTGAGCGTATGCGAACCTTCCAGCGTCACGACGAGGAGCGCCGCGAACTCCGCGGACCTTTCCGGCTCCATTCCAGCGCCTTCGAACTTCTCTGCCAGCACCTGCTGCCAGCTTGCAAACGCAGCATTCGCGACGCGACCGAGCGCCACCTGTCCTTGCTGGTCGGTGGCGCCGTTGACGGTGATCGCGGCCACTGCGCACCCGGCACCACGAGTTGATTGCTCGACGGCGGGCCGGATTCCCTCAAGGAATGAATCAAGCACCTCGAGTGGGTTGGAGCCGGTCAATGCCCGCATGTAGCCCGCAATCTGCTCGCCGTTCCATCGTGCCGCTTCTTCCGCGAGCTGCAGCTTGCCACCCGGAAAGTGGTGATAGATCCCTCCTCGGGCAGCGCCGCTCGCGGCCAGGACGTCGGTGAACGACATGGCGGCCAGTCCCTTTCGCTCCAAGAGCGGGATCGCCGCGTCGATCATTCGCTGTCGCGTTCCATCCGTCATGTGTTCCCTCATTTTGACTAGTACGACCATCCTAGTCTAGGGTGCAGATTGTCTAGTACGCCCGTACTAGAGAGTCGGGAGAGTTACATGGTCAAAGCATTTCTCTACACAGAAGTTCACGCTTCCGTGCCGTTCGAGCACCTGGATTGGAAGTCGATCAACCCCAGCATCAAGGCGGCACCCGGCTTCATTCGAAAGACCTGGCTGTCCGGGGTGGGGACTCAGACGATCGGCGGCTTCTACGAATTCGACACCATCGAGAACGCGCTTGCCTTCGCCCAAGGGCCCTTTGCCGACGAAGCGCGATCGAATGGAGCCACGTCGACGACGAAGGTGTTCGACGGCGACGTGACGCGCGACGCCTCGGTGGACATGAATTCGCCATATTTCGAGTAGCGAGACGTCGAGGGCCGGTCACATACGACCGGCCCTCGGGGATCTGAATCGAGGAAAGTTGATCAATTGCACGAGCTGAGTTCCGTCTACTGGGTGGATCTGGAAACCTCGAAGCCCGCAGCGACCCGTGAGTTCTACGAAAAGCTGTTCGGCTGGACGGTGACGGACCCAGACTCCCGCGGCTACCGACTCGCGTCGCTGGACGGATGCTTGGTCGCCGGTTTGGGCGTCTCACGTCGTCCCGACCGGCCTTTCTGGAGTACGAACCTCCTTTCAACCGACCTGGCGGGCAGCGTCGCAGCGTGTGTCGAACGGGGCGGAGAGGTTGTCGTCGAGCCGATGAGCTCGGGGCCCCTCGGTGATTTCGCAATGATCCGCGACCCGGTCGGTGCCAGAATCGGCTTCTGGCATCCTCGTCAACCCAGCGGGATGCAAATCGACGACAACCCCGGAACCTTTGTCGGCATCACGATGGTCACGCAGAATCCTTCGTCGGCGATCGACTTCTCCGTGAGGGCCCTGGGCTGGACAGCGCGCGAGGCAGGCGCGGGTGGCCGCGAACTCGACCTTCCCTTACGAGCAAGAGCTCGCGTGTATCGGGGCGCGCTCACACGTGAGGATCCGAATTGGATCGTCGAGTTCGGCAGCCGGGACGTTCAGTCCGATGTGCACCTGGCTGAATCGCTAGGGGCAGTACGGTTGCCGAGCTGCCCACCGGGAGTCTCGATCATGCGCGATCCACAGGGCGCTCTATTCGGGCTCCGGATGGTCGGCCAGCAACATGGCCGGGGAGTAGCAGGCACCCCCTGGGTTGCAAAGACCTGAAGCGGCGAGTACGTCACTCCAATGACGGGTTGGATGGCACGGGACACCGAACTTGCCGAAATGGATGCGTTTTCGTGCTCGTGCTCATGCGCCTCCGACGGATATAGTCGGCAGCGGTGGGTGGGGTTCCATGAGCAAAGACCGCGGTCGTGACCGACGTCGTCAATGCTCTTTTGACCTTCCCGCGCCCCGGGCGCAGGAGCGAGCCCGAAGGTGTAGAAGTGGCCAACCCGACGACCAATGCCCATCTCCTCCATGATCAGATCGCTCACGCGGCGGCGTCATCCGACTGGGTGACCCTGCAGCAGTTGCTGAGCGAGAACTGGTCGGTGCTGCTGCTCTCGGATCCGGCTCTGCTCCGGCAAGCGCTGGGAGAATTGCCCGACGAGGTGCTCGCGGAGAATCCGCGGTGGGATGCGGCTCGCAACTACGTGAACTACCTTCCGGTCGATGAGGCCGCCCGGAACGACCGATACCGGTATCTCAGCACCGCGCCGACACCGACGAAACTGGTCGACGTGCTGGTCGACCTGACCAGCAGGGCGGCTGCGCACCGGAGCGAGGGCGAGTACGAGGCGGCGGCGAAAGAGGTCGCGGAGGCCCACGTCGAACTCGACGCCGCCAACCCGGACAGCTTCAAGGATCTGCACTACGCGATCCCCGATCTGCACGCGCAATGGGGTCGAGTGCACGAGCTCGCGGGAGAATTCCCGTTGGCGCTCGCCGAATACCAGGACGCCTACGACCTCGCAGTCGTCACCGGGAACGACCTCATCCGCGATACGGCGGCAGGCAACATCGCATGGATCCACATGATCGGGGGACATAAAGCGATCGCGCAGCGATGGCTCGATCGCGTTCCGCCCCTGGACACCGCGAACTGGGCGACGCGACGATATGGGGCACCCGCCGAACTCGCCCGCATCTTCGACCGGATCGACAATCTCGACCGCGAGGGGGCCGGGCGACTGCTTGACGTCATCATCGACGTCTCGGCCGCCCCGGAGTGCTGGGCGGCGATCCTGTACCTGCGAGCGAGGCTCTGTGTGTCTCCCGAGCAGGCCTGGAACGTGCTCTCCGAGATCGACACCGCGGTCACCATCCGCCCTCCGAAGCTGGTGTCGAGAGGTTTGAACGCGCAGTTCCTCGCTGTCGGCCGGGCGGAGCTGTTCCTGGTGCTGGCGATGCCCGCTCGAGCGCGGGAGGTCATCGATCAGGTCGACCTGCGGTTCCAGCCCTCGACGTTCTTCCTCGACGTCACGCGCGCCAAGATCGACCTGATGGCCGGGAATCTGGCCGAGGTCTCGCGGCGGGCCGATGCCCTCCTCCCGGCTGCTGCCGTCGTTCCGCGCGTGCTGGTCGAGGCGCTACTGCTCCGGGCGGTTGCGTATCTGCGTTCCGATCGCGTCGCGGATGCGCGCTTGGCCGGGGAGCAGGCGCTGGTCGTCGCCCGCGACCGGCACATTCCGTATGCGTTCACCACGATCCCGAGAGATGCGTTCGACGATCTCGCCGAGCTCATCGGTCTCTCCGACGAGGATCCCCTGGTCACGCTGGTGCGTGAGCAAGGGGTGTTCCCCGTGGCGGCCGCGCCGAGCGGATTGAGTCGGCGGGAGAGACTCGTTCTCGCGGAGCTCGCCAAGGGCGCGACGGTGCCGGAGATCAGCGCGCGGCTCTACGTGAGCCAGAACACCGTCAAGAGCCAACTGCGGGCGGCGTACCGGAAGGTCGGTGCGGCGAACCGGACCGAGGCGATCGACATCGTCACCCGACACGGGCTCCTCTGACGGGTGGCCTCTTCCGTGAAGGGATCACCCGATCTTTCACCCAGCCTCCCGTAGAACCTCACCGCGATCGAGCAGACGATGGGCGAATGGATGTCGATCTCCCCGCGCTCGTGCTCCACACCCCGCATACTCAGATTCGGCTGCACACGATCGCCGATGACGACTTGTCCCGGTTGCGAGACCTCATCCTCGACCTCCGTGCAGATCCCACCACCGAGCGCAGCGAGGCGATGCGGCTCGAATGGCTCGGCCCGATGGTCACCCGCGAGCTCGCGCGGAGGCATCACAGATGACACGCACATCCCCCTTCGGCGACCCGCGCAGCACCATCGGGGTGAATTTTGGGGTGACTGCCCCGCATTCGCTTGAGCTGACCGACCAACGCTTCAGGATGAGGGTATTCAGACGATGTGGGTCGCTCGCATCCCCATCACTCCCCGTCCGTTGTGCACTGAAGGAGAGTCTTGGTTCCACACGACTGCCTCGGCTTGTTCCTCGGTCTCGCCATCGTCTCCGCGCCCATGGTCGCAGTGGGCGCCTTCGTGGCTCTGGTCCTGCGCCGACACCGCTAGCCGCTCGAACGTTCTTTCCGCCGATTTGCGAATCCTGCGTCACGATCGGGCCCTCAGGCCGTCTCTTCACATGAAGGGCGCGGTGACGAGAAACCCCCACCGACCGAGCCGCGCCCTTCGCCCTCGTTCTGAAAGCGACGCGCATCCGCAGCGTCGCCGCCCCCTCCACCCGACCGGGTGAATTAAGGGGTGAGTACCGGGAAAATCGGCGAATCCGGCGATCCCGCCAACAGGATGAGGGCTGATATCAGGCGATGTGAGTCGCCGTCGGGGACCAAGAAAGGCATGACTATGACGTCCCGTCCACAGCTCCACCGAACGCCCCGATTCGTCGCCGTCACGGCCGCGATCCTGGGGCTTGCGGCCAGCAGTCTCGTCGTCGCCGCACCCGCCGGCGCAGCCGGCGAGACGTTGAGCGTCACCCTGAATCAGACCACCGGCACCGCGGCTTTCGACGGCGACGACGCGGCCGGCCACGACTCGTCCGCCACCAACGACATCATCCGCACGAACGACACGATCACCTATTCGGTGGGAATCCGATACGAGGGCGGCGACCAGACCGCGCCGCATCTGACGTTCAGCCTGCCCCAGGGTGAAGAGCTGGTGTCGCTGCCGCCCTTCTGTCTTGCCGGCTCCACCCTCACTCCGGCGACTCTTCCCGACCCGGTCGTGCCGACCACGATGACGTCGTGGACGTCGCTGCCCTCGCAATCGGTCGATTGCGTGGTCGCACCACAGAACCAGGGAACGTCGTTGAACTACGACTTCCTCTCGAAGGTCCGCCCCGAGGTTCCGAACGGCACCGTCCTCGGCCCCGTCACGGTGTCGGCGACGAGCGATCAGGTCACGACTCCGGCGACGTCGGAGCCCGTGCAGCACACCGTGTCCGCCGCGGCCGACTTCGACGTCTCGAAGCGTCTCGCCAGCGCGAGCGACACCGACGGTCCGTTCTTCCAGTACTACAGCGCGTGCTCGTTCGACAGCACGCGCTCCTGCGTCGTCATGGACTTCCCGTTGACCATCGATGGTCCCTCCGGCGGCAAGGGGGTCACGCCTCTGGCATCGCCGATCACCGTCACCGAAGATCTCAGCCCCGACGCCTTCTTCGGCCCGGGCACCACGAGCTCCGCCGCCTGGCTCGCGGCCGGCGCGGGTGCACTCGACAAGTACGCACCCCGCCTCGCCTTCTGCAACGGCGGCGTCGCAAACCTCCACGGCGCGCTGCCCAACCCGAGCGGCGGCAGCGAGACGAATGTCAACAGTGTCCGGAACAACGGCACGGCGACCTGCCAGCAGACATCGCTCGGAACCCCGGTCGACATCGTGTTCACCGACACCGACACGACCGCTTTCACGGTTCCGACGAAGTCGCAGGACGGCCTCGCGCTTCCTGCCGACATGGGGCTCGTCGTGTCGACGACCGTCCGCCTCGAACTGCCCCTCGAAGCCGTCACCGACCTCGGCAGCACCGTCGACGGCGTCTCGAATCTGAACTGGCGGAACACCTACACGAACGTCGTCGCCACCGATATCGCGGGCAATCCCAACCAAGGAGAAGACCCCTCGAACAACACTCGGGCCGGTAACACCAACGTCCGCAGCTCCGGCACGTTCGACAAGCTCTTCTCCGGCGTCACCGGAGAGGCCGGCAACACCCTCACCACGGCCGAGGGAGCGCAGCCTTCGGGATACTCCGCCTACCAGTTCGAAGGCCCGCCCGGGTCGTCGACCGCGCACGACGGCAACACCGTCGTGCTGCCGGGTCAGACCGTGCTGAGCAACCTCTACTCGACCCAGAACATCCCCGTGAACACCGGAACCCAGTTCTCCGCCAGCAAGATCGTCTGCGACGTGTGGGACGACACCAAGCTCGGACTCCCTGCGACCTTCGCCTATGCCGGGTCCACCAACACCGTGGTTCAGATCCCCTCGAACGGCGCGCCGGTATGGGTGTCCGGCTACCACCACAACAACTCGACCTACAACGCCGACACCTCGATGTTGCCGAACCTGACCATTCAGTACGGTTCGACCCCGACTCCGGGTAGCGGCGCCGACAGCGACTGCTCCACCGGAACCTGGTACGACTCCGCAGCCGCGGTGCCCGGCGCCACACTCGTCAATGGGCTCTGGCAGGGTGTGAACCGGGTTCGGGTCAGCTTCAGCACCACCGCTTCGAACACCGACCAGCAGGTCGAGGTCAACACCTCGATCGCTCTGACGGTGCTCGCCACCGCGGGGGCGCAGGGCACGATCCTCCCGAACTGGGCCAGCATCATCGAGGCCAAGGGCGTGAAGAGCCGCGATGCGGTGCTCGCCGATCCTGAGGCCACGAACAGCGTGTCGTCGTATGCCCCTGAAACGAACAACGGTGGTCTGGGCGACAGGCTCATCGTCGGGCAGGCCGTCGCCCGTATCAAGAAGTTCGTGAAGAACCCCGATTCCGGTGACTACACCGATACCGCCGTGCCTCAGTACTCGGCGGGTTCGGCCATCGATTACCGTTTGAATCCCAGTCTGACCGCATCCTCGTCTGCCACCGGCTCCTTCGCCGATGTCACGGTCGAAGACTGCCTGCCCGGCTACCAGTCATTCGTGTCGTCGACCCGGGAATCGGGTGCACCCATCACACCCGTGGTGACGCAGCTGGGCTCTCCGGCAGGCGCCGGCATCACGTGCGCCGCCGACGAGACGTACGTGAAATGGGATCTCGGCCAGAACGAGATCAACGCCCCGATCGACCCGATCCTCTACACGGTCGAGGTTCTGGCGACGGTGCGCAACGGTGTCTACACGAACACCACGCTGGTGACCTCCAGCGGCGACCCGTCGCCGGTCTCTGCCCGCACCGACACGGCGCAGGTGCAGATCGTCGTTCCCACCGGCATCAAGATCGCCAAGTCAGTCGACAAGAGCACGGTCGAGGTCACCCCGGCCGGCGCCGTGACGCCACGTGGGTTCACCTGGACCATCGACTTCGCGAACATCGACTCCCCCCAGAACGTGTCCGATGTCGATGTGATCGACGTGCTACCCGCCAACGGGCTCGGTGGAACCCACTTCACCGGAACCCTCGCTCTCGACGCGGTCACTCCGACGGGTGCCACCACCGGGATCACGACGCTCTACACGGCCGATCCCTCGGCCGTGCTCCAGGTCGACCCCTCCGACCCCACCAACGGATCCGCGGGAACCACGGTCTGGTGTGACGCCCCCACCGGTGGCTCGGTGGTCTCCGGCGCCGGAACGAGCGCCGATTGCCCCACCTCGCTCGCTCAGGTCACCGGTCTTCGCTTCCTCCGGGCCGGCGCCTTCACCCCGGACGATCAGCTCACCATCGCCGTCTCGATGTCCCCCTCCGGGAACAGCGCAGCGGATGTCTACGAGAACCGCACCTCCGGCCGCGTCGTCGGCGTCACCCAGCCCGTGGGGCCGGCGGTGCGCGCCGTGACGGTCGTCGCGTCGTCGCTCGGCGACGTCGTGTGGAACGACCTGAACTCCAACGGGATCCAAGACGCCGGTGAGCCCGGTGTCGCGAACGTTCCGGTCGCGCTGACCGGCACGGATGTCGACGGGAACGCGGTCTCGGCCACCACCACGACCGATGCGAACGGCAACTACCTGTTCGCGGATCTCGCGTCCGGAACCTATGTCGTGACGTTCGACCCGGCGTGGGTCGCGGCACACAACTTCGCGTTCACCCTCGAAGCGCAGGGCACCGACGGGCAGACCGATTCGAACGCGAACGTGACGACCGGCGCCACCGGCGACATCGTGCTCGGCATCGATGAGAACCGGGTCGACATCGACGCGGGTCTCGTGCAGCTCGTCGGCGGTCTCGTGATCGTGAAGGATCTCACGGGCGCCGGAGTCGCGAACGCCGCGGGTCCGTTCGAGTTCTCCATCGAGTGCAGCTATCTCGACCAGAGCGTCTACTCCGGAACGGTGTCGCTCGAGCGGACCGGCGACGACACCACGTTGCGCAGTGATCGCATCGGCGGCATCCCGGTCGGCGCATCCTGTGTCGTCACGGAGACCGACAGCGGCGGAGCCGACACCACGCCGGCCCCGGTCACGGTGACGATCGTCACCAACAGCGACGACAACACCGTGATCGCCGGGATCGTGAACGAGTTCTCCGCCGGCACCATCTCGGTGGCGAAGGTGCTCGACGGCACGGCCGCAACCGACCCGGTCGTCACGGCGAAGACGTTCACGATCCTGGTCACCTGCCAGATCGCCGTCGATGGCGAGGCCGACCCCGTCACGCTGTTCTCGGGAGACCTGTCCATCAAGGGTGGTCAGAACCTGACGCTCGTCGATGGGAACGACGCGCCGGTGCTGCTCCCGCTCGGAACGGTGTGCTTCGGCGTCGAGACGGATGACGGCGGCGCCGCGAAGGCCGTGGTCGACCACGACTCGTTCGAGAACGGTGTCGTGGTCACCTCGGGAACCCCCGAGACGCTGCAGGAGCTGCAGCTGACCGCGACGAACACCTTCGATCTGACGCCCCCGACTCCGACCCCCTCGACCGGCAGCCCGGTCGCGGAGGGAGGACCGGCCGTGCTCGGCAACACCGGACTCGCGATCGGCGGCACGATCACTCTGATCGGGCTCTTGATCGCGGGCGGCCTCGCCCTGCTGCTGATCCGCCGGCGACGCAGCTCCGAACAGCAGTAACGGAACACCCCGGCCCGGGTGGGCCAGGACGCACCGGCTCCACGCGTCCTGGCCCACCCGGGCCGATCACCATGTCACCCATGGGGATGTACCAGAGAAAGCACCATGACCACACCATCGCCCCCCGATCCGACCGACATCGTCTCCGCCCACCGCCACCGACGGCTGTCGGTCGACGAGATCGTGCCGGAACGAGTCGCCGAAATGCTCCGGGCAGCTCAACGCATCGAACGTGCAGCGACGGGACCGTCCGTGCGCGTCGCGTTCCGGAACACACGGATCCTCATCGGCGCCGTCCATGCGAACGGATACTCGCTGCAACGGATCGCGGCCGTGCTCGGCACCGACACGCAGGCCACCCGCGCGCGCATCGAACCAGGCGGGCTCCTCGTCGCGGGCGACCTCGCCACGCTGCTGTGCATCACCCAGGCGGAATTGGATGAGTGCTTCGGGCGATGGCACCTGGCGCCGGTCGTCACGGAGCAGGGTTACGCCTTCTACGGCGCAGAGGAGCTGGTGAAGGCGATCCTCGGCGAGGAACCCGGGCAGGCGATGCCTGCCTGACCGCGCGACCACTACACTGTCCGCATGGTCGAGACGGCGCCGACTCGGAGCGATCGCATCCGTTTCACGGCCGACGTCGTCGTGATCGGCGCCCGGCCGATCCTCCGGTTGCCGCAGGACGCGAGCGCCCAGCTGCCCTCCCGCGGGCAGGTGGCGGTGGCGGGTGAGATGAACGGGCTCGCATTCGAGGCCGTCGTGGAACCCGACGGGATGCGGGGTCATTGGCTCGGCGTGGAGCCCGGCTTGGCCCTCGCCGAGGGCGAGAGCGTGACCGTCGAGATGGAGCGGAACGACGCGTGGCCCGAGCCGCAGGTGCCGGCGGAGTTCGAGGAGGCGCTGGCCGAGACGCCGGCCGCCGAGGGGACGTGGGGTGACATCACGCCCACGGCGCGGTGGGAGTGGGTGCGCTGGGTCAACGCCACGAAGAACCCGCAGACCCGCGAGCGGCGCATCGAGGTGAGCATGTCGAAGCTCGGCAAGGGGATGCGACGCCCGTGCTGCTTCGATCTGGCCTCGTGCACCGATCCGGAGCTGTCGAAGAACGGCAAGCTGCTCGGCCTGTCCTGACGAGCCCGCAGCCGGCATCCGCTCGCCTTGTTTTGAATGATTCAAAACAACTGCTACGGTCGAACCATGAACGGATCACGGGAAGCCGAACTCCGCGAAGCGGGCCTGCGGGTGACCGCCGGGCGCATCGCGGTGCTCGACGCCCTCGGCTCCATGCCGCACGCCGATGCGGACGCGATCTTCCGAACGGTCGCGCCGGGGCTCGAGAACACGTCGATCCAGTCGGTGCACAACATCCTCGCCGATCTGTCGGCAGCGGGACTCGTGCGCCGCATCGAGCCCGCCGGCTCCTCCGCCCGCTATGAGCGGCGCGTCGGCGACAACCATCACCACGTCGTGTGCACGAACTGTGGAGCCGTGGCCGATGTGGACTGCGTGCACGGTGCGGCACCGTGCCTCAGCCCGTCGGCGGATGCCGGCTACCGCATCCAGACCGCCGAAGTCACGTTCTGGGGTCTCTGCCCCGCCTGCCAGGCGGCCACCGGCTGACCCCGCGTCAGCACCCCCGCCGAGGGTCACCGGCCCCTGTTCACCCGATCCGCCATCCGGTCGCCCCCTGGGCACCTCACTGAAGGAGAACCATGTCCGAAACACCTCCCACCACCACCCAGACCGGCACCCCGGTCGGCAGCGACGCGCACTCGCTCACCGCGGGCGCCGACGGTGTCGCCGCTCTGCACGACCGCTACCTGGTGGAGAAGCTGGCGCAGTTCAACCGCGAACGGATTCCGGAGCGCATCGTGCACGCCAAGGGTGGGGGAGCGTTCGGCCGCTTCGAGGTGACCGAAGACGTCTCGCGCTACACTCGCGCCGCCGTGTTCCAGCCCGGTGCCGTCACCGAGACGCTGAGCCGCTTCTCGAGCGTCGCCGGTGAGCAGGGCTCGCCCGACACCTGGCGTGACGTGCGCGGCTTCTCCGTGAAGTTCTACACGACCGAGGGCAACTACGACATCGTGGGCAACAACACCCCCGTCTTCTTCATCCGCGACGGCATCAAGTTCCCCGACTTCATCCACTCGCAGAAGCGGTTGCCCGGATCGGGCCTGCGCGACGCCGACATGCAGTGGGACTTCTGGACCCTCTCGCCCGAATCGGCACACCAGGTCACCTACCTGATGGGCGACCGTGGACTCCCGCGCTCCTGGCGCGAGATGCCGGGCTACGGATCGCACACCTATCAGTGGACGAACCTCGACGGCGAGCGCTTCTGGGTGAAGTACCACTTCCGCTCCAACCAGGGCAACGCCGAGATGCCGGGCACCGAGGCCGAGCTCATCGCCGGTGCCGACGCCGACCACTACCGCCGCGACCTCTACGAGGCGATCGAGCGCGGCGACTTCCCGTCGTGGGATCTGCACGTGCAGGTCATGCCCTACGACGACGCGCACGGCTACCGCTTCAACCCCTTCGACCTCACGAAGGTGTGGCCGCACGCCGACTACCCGCTGATCAAGGTCGGCACCCTCACCCTCGACCGCAACCCGGAGAACTTCTTCGCGCAGATCGAGCAGGCGGCGTTCTCGCCCGCGAACACGGTGCCGGGCATCGACATCAGCCCCGACAAGATGCTCATGGCGCGCGTCTTCAGCTACCCGGACGCGCAGCGCTACCGCGTGGGCACCAACTACGCCGAGCTGCCGGTGAATGCGCCGCACGCGGCTCCGGTGCACAGCTACACACAGGACGGCGCCGGCCGCCATGGCTTCAAGCCCGCGTCGGCACCCGTCTACGCGCCCAACTCCTTCGGCGGTCCGGTGGCTTCTCCGGCCGCGGCGGGCGCGGGCAGCTGGGAGTCGGACGGCGCTCTCGTGCGTTCCGCCGCCACCCTGCACGCCGAAGACGACGACTTCGGCCAGGCCGGCGCCCTCTACCGCGAGGTGTTCGACGAGTCGCAGAAGGCCCGCTTCCTCGCCACCATCTCGGGTGCGGTCGGCGGCGTGCAGGATGCGGGCATCCGCGAGCGCGCCATCCAGTACTGGGCGAACGTGGATGCGACGCTCGGCGCCCAGCTCCGCGCCGTCCTCGACGCGGGTGCCGAGCCCGCCGTGGCGGCGGTGCAGCCGGGCCTCGCCGAGTAGGCGGCGCGCCACCGACCTCCTCCTCGCGAGTCGCCAGAATCCGCCCCGAAATCGCTTGCGGGAGGGCGAATTCTGGCGACTCGCGAGGAGGGGTGGGGAGGGGGGGACGCGGGAGCGCTAGCGGGACTGCTCGCGGCGGCGTTGGCGGTAGAGTGCCGCTCCGGCCCCGAGCAGCATGAGCGCGAGGCCTGCCAACACGGGCAGGAACGGCTCCGTGCCGGTCGCCGCGAGCGTCTTGCCGCCGGCGGTGGTGTCGGCCGGCGTCGTCGTGCCGGTTCCGTCGCCGTCACCCTCGCCCTCCGGCGTGCCGGGCTCGACGTATCCGGCGATCACGAGCGTCGCCGTGGCCGAGTCGGTCGAGTAGGCGACACCCTCGATGGTGTTCGTGAACACCGCGCGATACTGCGTCTTGTGCAGGGCATCGGATGCGACCACCTCGAGCGAAGTGCCCGTCGCGCCCGCGATCGGCGCCCAGGTGCTCGAGCCGGCAGTTCGCGACTCCCAGGCGACGGTCGGAGCCGGGATGCCGAGAGCGGCGGCCGAGAACGTGACCGTCGATCCCGTCTCGCCGTACTGCGCGACCGGCGACGCCGTGATCCGCGGCGCCTGCTGGCGACCGACGACGATCGCCGGCGCCGGCGACTTCGCGGTGCTGGCGAGGTAGGCGATCCCCTTGCCTGCATCCACTCCGACGCCGCTGACGGCGCCGCCGAACTCGTCGCCGGCGTAGTGCGTCACGGTGTCACCGATCAGGTCGACCACCGAGAGCCCGCCGTGACCGGCTTCGGTCGAGGTGTGACCGACGTAGGCGAGGCCCTTCTCCATGTCGATGTCGACGGCTCCGGCGCTGCGGTCGAGCGTGTACTCCTTGAGCAGGTTCATCCCGTTCCGCGTCTCGTAGAGGCGGAGGCCGACGCTGTCGTCATCCGGGTTGTCGAAGGTCGCGTAGAGCACGCCCGTGACGTCGTCGATTCGCATGCCGCGCAGGTTCGAGCCGGCGGCGAATGTGCCCTTCACGTCGAACCCCTCGGCATCGAGCCACATGATGGTGCCGTTGTCGAGGCCCATGAAGACGAGGCCGGTGGGGCCTTCGTACTGGAGCGAGCGCACCGGAACTCCGACCGGGATCGGCTCGATGTACGGCGTGCCGAAGACGGCGGGGTTGGTGAGGTAGGAGGCGATCTTGCCGCCCTCGATCGCGACGAGCACACCGTTGAAGGTGGCGTCGTAGGCGAGGTCGCGCACGGGTGCGCCCACGTCGAACTGGTCGACGACCTCACCGGTGACCGGGTCGATGGCCTGCACCGTTCCCTTGCTGCCGGATGCCTGGTCGGCGACATACACCACGTGGGTGCTGGGGTTCACGGTCGTCGGGCCGGGTTCAGCGGCGGTGGGCGAGGTGAACGTGCCGATGACCTGGTGGCCGAGCGGAACATCCGCCGGCTCCCCGGCCGGCTCCTCGGTCGTGTTCGGCGGCACGGTGGTGGACTCACCGGACCCTTCGGCGGGAATGGCCACGCCGTCTTCGGTCACATACTTCTCACCGTTGTCGTACTTCGTGATGGTGAAGGCGTCGAGGGTGTCGCCCACCTCCTTGTCGGTGGTGGATTCGCCGTCCCATTTCGCTGCCACGATCGACTCGTAACGGATCTGGTCGTCGGTCACCGTGATGCCCTGGAAGGTCGAGGTGTGGCCGGCGCGGGTCACCATGGTGGCGCCGTTCTGGGTCCAGACGTTGTCGTCTTCGGGCTGCAGCTCGTAGTATTTCGGGCCGGAGACGGTGACGGTGTAGACGGGGCCGGTGGTCACGCCGGGCGTGTCCGTCGCATCCGCGTTCACGAAGCCGCGTCCGTAGGTGTGGTCGTGGCCCATCAGCACCAGATCGATGTCGTTGCGCTGGAACACCGGGAGCCAGGATTCGCGCACGTCGACCTCGTCGCGTCCCTCGGCCGTGGAGAACACCGGCTGGTGGAACACGGCGACGGCCCACTTGTTGGGGTTGTTCGCGAGCACCGAGTCGAGCCAGCGGCTCTGCATGTCGAGCCAGAGCGCGCTCGGGTTCGGGCAGGCGATGTGGCAGGGCGGGAGGTCGGTCGGTGTCATCAGCTCGACGGCCTGCTCGCGGCTCGCGTTGAGCGAGATGAAGCGCACGCCCTGGTAGTCGGTGTAGTACGCGGTCTCTTCGAGGGCCTTGGCCATCTGCTTCTCGTAGGCGGCCTTCTGCAGCTCGCCCTCTGAGGTGCCGCCGGTAGCGGGGTCGGCTTTCGGGCCGTTCGCGTCGTACTCGAAGTTCGACTTCCACACCTTGAGGAAGGCGTCGCCGCCGTACTCGTGGTTGCCGGGGGCGGCGATCACGTTGCGCGACTGGCTGTAACCGTCCATCGCGCCGAACCATTCGGTCCACTCGCCGTCGTTGCCGCCGGTGTTCACGAGGTCGCCGGCGTTCACGGTGCCGACCGCATCCGGGAAGGCGTCGAAGGCCTGCTTCACGACCGGGGTCCACTTCTCGGCGAGGTCGTTCTGCGCGTCGCCGAAGTAGATGAAGGTGAACGGGTCGCCCGCCTTGCCGGCGGTGGAGAAGCGGTAGGTGTGGCTGACCGCGGCGCCATTGCCCACGAAGTACTCGTATTCGGTTCCGGGAGTCAGGCCGTCGACCGTGACCGAGTGCGTCCGTGTCGGCACACCGGCGCTCTCGAGCTGTTCATTGGCGCGAGCGGTGGCGGTGCGCCACGTGGTGTCACCGGCCTTGCGGATGCTCACCTGTCCGTCGGTCACGTTCGCACCGGTGCGCCAGGTGAAGGACTGCTCGGTGTCGGGGTGCTCGGGTGGCGTCAGGATGACGCGCTCCGGCGCAGCCTGGCCGGCGTCGGTGGCGGCGAGCAGACCGGCCGGTGTGACGGATGCGCGGGGTGCGGTGGTCGTCGACGTCGACGCGGATGCCGTGGCGGCAACGCTCAGTGGAGCGACGCCGGCGACCAGGGCGGTGGCGATCGCCGCGACGGCTCTCAGGGGTCGTCGCGAGGTCGTTCGGGGAGAACCCATTGACCTTGTTTCCTCTCGGTTCGGTGCGGGGATTCATCCGTGTGCACGGAGAATCTCCACTCTCGAACTCGAAGGAGACCCGAGCCCCACCCCCATCCGAGCGGGGAGGAAACAGGTGTCGAACAGTGGGGTGCGGTCAGAAGAGGTCGGGGGAGGGGGTCGAGGTGTGGCGCACCGAGACGTCGGCGTGGCGGTCGAAGCGGTATCCGACGCCGCGCACGGTGCGCACGATGTCCTCGTAGTCGCCGAGCTTGGAGCGCAGACGACGCACGTGCACGTCGATGGTGCGCTCGTTCGGCACCTCTTCGTCGCCGGCGCTCCACAGCGCGCTGATCAGTTCGGCGCGCTCGATGGTGCGACCCTCACGCAGCACGAGGTACTGCAGCAGTTCGAACTCCTTGTAGGTGAGGTTCGCGGCGGTGTTGTCGAGCAGCACGCGCTTACGGCTCAGGTCGACCACGACGCCGTCGCGGGCGCGGTCCTGCGCATCCGGAATCTGGCGGTGCTTGGCGAGCGCCGTCGGGTCCTGGAGGGCAAGGCGCACCACGTCGACGTCACGGCCGCCGGCGCCGCGCGGCGCGAGGGCGACCGCGGCGTAAGTCTCGGAGGAGGGAGCGAGTTCGGCGGCGAGGGCCTTGAGCGCCTCGACGATGCGACCGAGGTCGGTGCCGGCGGCGGCGGCCTTGTCTTCGTCGATGCCGACGTAGAGCACGAAGCCGCGGGCTTCGGTGCCCTCGGGCACGGCGCGGATGCGGGGGGCGGCCGGGGCGGCGTCTCCGACGCGGCTGATCGGCGTGATGGTGGCGGGGCGGGAATCGAGGTGGGCGATCGACATGAGAGTTGTCCTCAGCTGAAGTGACCCGTCTGAGCGGGTCGGAGATGTGTCAGGCTACGGACTGCGATGAGAGTCCGGGCTGCACCGGAGAGTTCCGGATGCGGAGCACCTGCACCGTTCGATCAGCGGGATGAGGCTGAGAGGTGGAGGGGTGCTCGTCGAGATTGTCTCGTTAGCGACACATTCGACAACACATGACGACGGCGCCGGCCATCATCATGCCGGCATGCCCAGGAGCCTCAAAGGAGGTCAGGGTGTGCACCTTGTCAGTCATAGACAGAAGCTAACCCGATGCGTGGGCGAATTGTCAAGCGCCGGATCGTTGCTCTCGGTATAGATTCGACGTCATGGCTTCAAGCACACCGCTCAACGCGGCGTCGGGGCGTGCTCGCTGGCAGGCCTTCGCCGTTTGCGTAGCCGTCGCGGCACTGACCATCCTCGACCTGTCGAAGGTGAACGTCGGTCTTCCCTCGATCGAGAAGTCACTGGGCGCGGGCTCGAGCGAACTGCAGATCATCGTGTCGGGATACGCGCTCGCCTTCGGCCTGGCCCTGGTGCCGTCGGGCCGGCTCGGCGACCTCTATTCGCGCAAAGTGATGTTCGTCGTGGGGCTCAGCGCGTTCACCGTGGCGAGCGCTCTGTGCGCGATCGCGCCGAACATCCAGATCCTCCTGATCGCTCGCATCCTGCAGGGCGTCGCCGCGGGCGTGCAGATGCCGCAGGTGCTGGGGCTCGTGCAGCAGCTGTTCCAAGGCGAGGAGCGCGGCCGTGCGTTCGGGATGTTCGGCGCGACGATCGGAGTGGCGACCGCGTTCGGCCCCACCCTCGGTGGACTGCTGATCGCGGTCGGCGGCGAGACGGATGGCTGGCGCCTGTTGTTCTGGATGAACGTGCCCCTCGGCATCCTGGCCCTCGTCTTCGCCCTCCGGCTGTTGCCGCGAACGCAACCCCATCAACCCGGGCCGCGCAACCTCGACCTGGTGGGCATCCTCCTGCTCGGAGCGAGCGTGTTCAGCTTCATGCTGCCCTTCGTGCTCACCACGGGCGGGCCCGACGACAGCCCCTTGCGCTGGTTCTGGCTGCTCGGATGCGCGGTGTGCGTCGTGCTGTTCGTCGCGTGGGAGCGTCGCTACGCGGCGGCCGGCAAGTCGCCCGCCATCCATTTCTCATTGTTCTCGCTCGGCTCCTACCGCAACGGACTGTTGCTGGCGACGGCGTACTTCGCCGCCATTCCGGCCATCTTCTTGCTGACCACACTGTTCCTGCAGGAGGGGTTGGGCTTTCCCCCGGTGTTCGCAGGGATGGTGAGCATCTCCTTCGCGCTGACCTCGGCGATCGCCTCGCTGATCGGTGGTCGGCTGGTAGGCCGCTACGGGCGGGCGCTCGTGGTGCTGGGGCTGGTGATCGCCTTCTGCGGTTTCGTGCTGGTGCTGCTCGCGGCGGTGCTACCGCCGGCGGGCTGGTCGATCTGGCTGATGGCGGCGGCGATGGCGGTCGCCGGGGCCGGGGGCGGGCTCGTGATCTCGCCGAACCAGACGCTCACCCTGGCCGAGATCCCGGTGACCGAGGGCGGTGTCGCCGGATCGATGGCGCAGGTGGGGCAGCGCGTCGGCACGGCCATGGGTGTGGCGGCGGCCTCGTCGATCTTCTTCTCGACGCTCTACCGGGAGGGTCCGGGGAACGCCGACAACGTGTCGGTGTATCACGACGGCTTCCGCAACGCGTTCTTCGTGACGCTGGGACTCATCCTGGTGGCGCTGGCGATCGGGGTGGTGGATCTCGTGCGGCGGAAGCGGGCCGTCGAGGAGCCGGAGGATGACGCGGGTGACTCGGATACGGCGCCGGCTGTGCCCACGGCGGACCCTGCAGGTGCGGAACAGTAGAGGGGCTCGGGGTGGTACCGCCTCGCCAGTTCCCGCGATGCGCGGCCTGCGGTCGCGCGTCGCTCTTTGCTCGCGCCGCCGCTTCTGCGGCGCGAGGCGACATGTTCGGGTGAGGTCGCTGACGCGGCCTCGCCCTCACCCCGGGTCGTCTGAACGCGGCCCGCGGCCTGCGGTCTCGTGCCGGGGGCTTGAGGCGAGTGCCGACCTTGCGGCTAGACGGTTCCGTACAACCTGTCGCCGGCGTCGCCGAGGCCGGGGACGATGTAGCCCTTCTCGTTGAGGCGCTCGTCGAGGGCGCCGAGCACGAGGGTGACATCCCGGCCCTCGGTCGCCTTCTCGAGGGCCGCCACACCCTCGGGGGCACCGAGGAGGCAGATGGCCGTGACATCCTGAGCTCCGCGCTTGAAGAGGAACTCGATGGCGGCGCTCAGAGAGCCGCCGGTGGCGAGCATCGGGTCGAGCACGAAGCACTGGCGGTCGGAGAGGTCGTCGGGCAGGCGCTCCGCATAGGTGGTGGGCTCGAGGGTCTCTTCATTGCGCACCATGCCGAGGAAGCCGACCTCGGCGCTCGGCACCAGCTTCACCATGCCTTCGAGCATGCCGAGACCGGCGCGCAGGATCGGCACCACCAGCGGGCGCGGGCTGCTGATCGCGACGCCCGTGGTTTCGGCCACCGGCGTCTGGATGGTGACCGGCTCCACGCGCACGTTGCGTGTGGCCTCGTAGGCGAGCAGCGTCACCAGCTCTTCGGCGAGAGACCGGAAGGTGGGCGACGGCGTGTTCACGTCGCGCAGAACCGTCAGCTTGTGCGTGATGAGCGGGTGATCGGCAACGTGTACTCGCATACGGTCAATCTACTGGACTCGACCGCCTCCTCCGCAGGACGATATAACCTGTCGCCTGATGACGAGAGGATGTGACGTGGCCGATTCGTCGCCCAGCCCTCTGCCCGCAACGGGTGTCTTGTCCGACTGGATGCGGCTCGCACTCGACGAAGCACGCGCCGCGCTCGAGACCGAAGACGTTCCGGTCGGCGCGATCGTCGTCGACGGATCGGGTGCCGTGATCGGTGTCGGCCGCAACGAACGCGAGCTGCGGCAGGATCCGACGGCGCATGCCGAGATCGTCGCGATCCGCCAGGCGTCCTGGAAGCTCGACGACTGGCACCTCACCGACGCGACCCTGATCGTGACGCTCGAGCCGTGCGTGATGTGCGCCGGCGCGATCCTCTCGGCGCGTATCCCGCGCGTGGTGTTCGGCGCCTGGGACGAGAAGGCCGGCGCGGCCGGATCGGTCTACGACGTGCTGCGCGATCGGCGGCTGAACCACAGCGTCGAGGTGGTGGCCGGGGTCGAGGCCGAGGCCTGCGGCGAGTTGCTCACCGCCTTCTTCCGCGACGGGCGCGGCCCGATCTCGACGCGCTGACCGCGCCCGCCGCACCCACCCGCCTGGCCCCTGCTGAGCGCGTCCGCCGCACCCGTTGGGCCCGCCCCACCCGCCGGGCCGAGCCACCGACGCGCGAGGTAGCGCGAAGTCGCTCCAGCGGATGCCGTATCGCCTACTTCGCGCGACCTGGCGACGGGTGGGGCGCCGGCAGGCGCTCGAGGTACTCGGCGAGCATCCGCTGTGAGGCCGCCTGCATTCCCTCGCCGTAGCGGGCGCGCTCGGCCCGCAGCGCCTCGGGGTCGTAGCCCGCGGCGGCGACGTAGACGGCATCGGTCACCAGCCACTCCTCGTGCATCTCGTCGGTGAGTTCGGGATGGAACTGCACCGCGAGCATCCAGTCTCCGATGCCGAATGCCTCGTTCTCATAGGCGGACGACGACGCGAGCAGCTCGACTCCGGGCGGCAGGTCGAAGGTGTCGCCGTGCCATTCGGCCACCGGAACCCCGGCCACGTGCCGCACCGGGGAGTGGAGACCGGCCTCCGTCGGTGTCACCTCGCGGTAGCCGATCTCGACGGTGGCGCCCGGGCGCACCTCTTCGCCGAGGGAAGCGGCGATCAGCTGCGCACCGAAGCAGACGCCGAGCGTGGGCCGGGCGGCCGCGAGGCGCTCGCGCACGACGGCGATCTCGGGCGCGATGAAGGCGTGGCGGTCGGCCTCGTGGACACTTCGGGCCGATCCGAGCACGATGAGCAGTTCGGCGTCGGCCGCTGCGGTCAACGCGGCAGCGAAGTCGTCGGGCGACGATTCGGCGAGATCCGCGTCGACGGTCTCGACCTCGTAGCCGTGCGCCCGCAGCACGGGCTCGAAGTTGCCGAGCGACACCATCCGCTCGTGCCGGATGACAGCAGCGCGCATCCCGGTCTCGCTCAGTCGGTGCTCTTGATGATGATCGCCTCGGTCGAGGTCTCGATCTCGACCGGAGCGACGTAGACGTCGGGCTCGATGTAGATGACGCGTGCGATCGGTACGGCCGAGCGGATGTTCTCCTCCACCTGGTCGATTGTGGCCGCCACATCGCGCAACTCGCTCTCGGGCGGCAGCGCGATCTTGGCGGCGACGAGCAGTTCGTCGGGACCGAGGTAGAGCGACTTCATGTGGATGAGCCGGTCGACGTTCGGCGTGGCCTCGATCGCGCCGATGATGGCGGCGGTGTCGGCATCGCTCGCGCCCTCGCCCACCAGCAGGCTCTTCGTCTCCATGCCGAGCACGACCGCCACCGCGACGAGCAGGGCGCCGATGAACAGGGTTCCGATGCCGTCCCACGTTCCGTTGCCCGTGATCACCGAGAGCACGACGCCGATGAACGCGAAGGCGAGGCCGAGCAGCGCCGCGGTGTCTTCGAGGAGCACCACCGGCAACTCGGGTGCCTTGGCGCGCCGCACGAACTGCACCCAGCTCTGCTTGCCGCGGGAGTGGTTGCTCTCGCGCACCGCGGTGCGCAGCGAGAAGCCTTCGAGCACCATTGCGATGACGAGCACCAGGATCGGCAGCCAGGCGTTCTCGATCGGGTGCGGCGCCGCCAGCTTCTCGATGCCCTCGTAGATCGAGAACACGCCTCCGACGGAGAACAGGATGATCGACACCACGAAGGCGTAGACGTAGCGTTCGCGCCCGTAACCGAAGGGATGCTCCTTGTCGGCCTTCTTCTTCGCCTGGCGGCCTCCGAGCAAGAGGAGCAGCTGGTTGCCGGAGTCGGCGAGGGAGTGCACACCCTCGGCGAGCATCGAGGAGGAACCGGAGAAGAAGAACGCGATGAACTTCGTGAGCGCGATGCCGAGGTTGGCGCCCAGGGCCGCGAGAATCGCCTTGTTGCCACCTGAAGTGCTCACGAATGCCCTCTTTCCGTTGCGCCGCTGCCGCCAATCCTAGGATGGTCTGATGACCCACGCCGACTCCACCCAGCTTCCCTCCATCGCGCTGCTCGGCGCCGGCTCGATGGGCCGGGCCGTGCTGAGCGGCTTGCTCGCTCCGACGGTCGAGGTGGTCGGCGGCATCCGGGTGACGAACCGCTCGGCTGCACGCGCCGCCGAATTGGCCGGCACTCCGGGCGTGACCGCATTCGCGACCGACGACGACCCCGAGGCGAACCGGCGTGCGGTCGCGGGAGCGGCGATCGTGATCGTGGCCGTGAAGCCCGCGATGGTGCCCGAGCTGCTCGACGAGATCGCGTCGTCGCTCGAGCCCGGCGCGATCGTGGTGAGCGTGGCGGCGGGCGTCACGGTGGCGACCTTCGAGGCTCACCTGCCCTCCACGGTGTCGGTGCTGCGGTCGATGCCGAACACGCCCGCCGTGGTCGGCCGCGCCGTCACGGGGCTCTCGGCCGGAACGCGTTCGAGCGAGGCCGATCTCGCGCTCGTGCGCTCGCTGTTCGAGACGGTGGGGACGGTTGTCGAGGTTCCGGAATCACAGCTCGATGCTCTCAGCACGATCTCGGGTTCGGGTCCGGCCTACGTGTTTCTGTTGATAGAAGCGCTGACCGTTGCGGCTGTGGAGAAGGGGTTCAGCGAGGAACAGGCGGCCGAGCTCGTGAACGGCACCTTCGCCGGCGCATCCGAACTCCTCGTGGCCTCCGGCAAGACCCCGACCGAGCTCCGCATCCAGGTGACGAGCCCCAAAGGCACCACGGAACGGGCGATCGCCGTGCTCCAGGGTGCCGACCTCCCGGCCCTCTTCACGGCCGCCACGGATGCCGCGTTGGCGCGGGCGAAAGAACTCGCTGCCGGCTGAAGACCGCACCCGCGGCCGCCATCCCGCGCCGAGTCGACATGCGACTCGGCGACACGGCGCCTAGTGGGGAGTGGACGCCGCGATGAGTGCCTCGTAGTCGGCGTCGAGGCGGTCGACCTCGGCGCGACGCGCCGCCGCGTCCGCTTCATCGGCAGCGGCGAGAGCGTCGACCGCCGCTCGGTAGTCGGCGTCGACGGACGCCCACATCGCCTCATCGGCGGCGTCGATCGCCACCACGGCCTGACGGTCTCGGAAGTAGGGGGCGTAGTAGGCCTCGAGCTCGGGACCGGCGTCCGCGATCTCGGAGCCGAGGTAGGCGAACTCTTCTGTTCCCACGGCGTCGGCATGACCCTGCGCCGACATTTCGAGGTTGTCGCGGAGCGGATCGTCGGCGGGCACCTGCGCCCAGCGATCGGCGAGGAGGACGTCGAGCCGGTCGCGATCCCCGCTCGTCAGGCGGTCGTACGCGGCGTGCAGGAACTCGTGCGCCGCGGTCACCGCCACCTGATCGGCGAGCCGGTCGTCGGAGGGCTCGAAGATCGCGATACGGCCGGTGTCGCCGATGCCGTAGTAGCAGCCCACCGTCGATCCCGATCCGTCACCGTCGTCGCCGGCCTCGCTGTCGTCGACGCACGCCTCCCGGAACGGTGCGTCCGAGAGAAGCTCGGGCTCGGTGTCCTCGAAGATGGCGAGACCTTCGTCGGTGAAGCCGATACGGTCGGCCACCCGGGTGAGCTCCGCTGACATCGAGTAGTGCGTGAGCCAGGACAGCGGGCTCGAGGGAAGGGTGGTGAGGACGAAGAGCCCGGTCGCCACCACCGCGAGCACGCTCATCCAGAACGCCACCCGATTCCTCGGCTTCCGTCCGCCCTGCCCCGCACCGGGCTCGCGGAAGATCCGCGAGCCGTCATCCTCGAACAACGTCACAGCGGGATCATCCCACCGCGGCATGAACTCACGGGAACGAGACCTCAGTTGCCGAGGGCGGCGAACGTCTCGATGTCGGAGCTCTTGCCCGACACGATGATGAGGTCGTGATTCGAGACCACCGTCGACTCCGTCGCGTAGGTGAACGGCTTGCCCGGGCTCTTCACGCCCACCACGGTCACGTGGTACTTCGTGCGCACGCCCGACTCGGTGAGGTTGAGCCCTCGGATCGGCTTCGGCGGATACATCTTCACCAGGGCGAAGTCGTCGTCGAACTCGATGAAGTCGAGCATGCGGCCCGACACCAGGTGCGCCACCCGCTCACCGGCCTCGGCCTCGGGGTAGATGACGTGGTTCGCGCCGATGCGCTCGAGGATCTTTCCGTGCGAGCGCGAGATGGCCTTCGCCCAGATCTGCGGCACACGCAGATCGACGAGGTTCGCCGTGATGAGCACCGACGCCTCGATCGACGACCCCACGGCCACGACCGCGATCTGGAACTCGCCCGCTCCGATCTGCCGCAGCGCTTCGATGTTCTTCGCGTCGGCCTGCACGGTGTGCGTCACCCGCTCCGACCACTTCTGCACGAGACCCTCGTTCTCGTCGATCGCGAGCACCTCGCGGCCCAGCCGGTCCAGCTCGCCGGCCGTCGCCGCGCCGAAGCGGCCCAGCCCGATCACGAGAACCGGGGCGTCGTGTTTGATCCGGTCAACCAACGATGGGCCTCTCTTCCGGGCGCTTGTAGAGCTGCTGCCGCTGGCTCGCGGCCAGGGCGGCGGCGAGTGTCACTGTACCAACGCGCCCCATGAACATGGTGGCGGCCATGATGTAGACGCCGACATCGGGCAAGGACGCCGTGAGGCCGGTGGTGAGCCCCGAGGTCGCGAACGCGGAGATCACGTCGAAGAGCACGAAGTCCAGCGGCGCCTTCGAGATCTGCAGGATGAGGATGCTGGCGACCGCCACCGTGGTCGCGCCCCAGAGCACGACCGAGACGCCCAATCGCAGCACGTCGCTCGGGATGCGCCGGCTGAAGGCTTCCATCTCCTGGTTTCCGCGGGCCTCCGCGAAGGCGGCCAGGAACAGCACCGCCAGGGTCGTGACCTTGATCCCGCCGGCCGTCGACGCCGATCCGCCGCCGATGAACATCAGCATGTCGGTGACGAGCAGACTGGAGCCGTTGAGATCGGGGATGTTGATCGTCGAGAATCCGCCCGATCGCGTCATCACCGACAGGAAGAAGCTCTGGAAGACAGTGTCGCCCGCGCCCAGCGACCCGAAGGTCTTCGGGTTGTCGAACTCGAGGATGATGTAGAGCACGGCCCCGAACACGATCAGCAGCGCACTCGTGACGAGCGTCAGCTTCACGTGCACCGACCAGCGCGGTGGCCGATTCAGCTTCTTGTGCTTGCGGCGCAGCTTCCAGCCCTTGAGGCTGCGCGAGAGGGTGTAGATGATCGGGAAGCCGATGCTGCCGAGAAAGACACCGATCATCAGGATCGTGAGGAAGAAGTAGTCGTTCGCGAACGGCGTCAGCCCCTCGGCGTTCGGGGCGAATCCGGTGTTCGTGAAGGCCATCGCCGAGTAATACAGCGCGAACCACACCGCTTCGCCGATCGGGATGCCGTCGATGAGCATCCGGGGCAGCAGCAGCACCGCGAGGGCGAGCTCGATCACCAAGGCGCTGATCGCGACCGTGGCGAGCAGCGAGCCGATCTCGCCGAGCCGCACCGCTTGGCCTTCGGCGACCGGGCCGTGGTGCATCCGGAGCGGATTCGTGTCGCTCGCCGCGATGAGGCGGGCTCGGAGGCCCAGACGGCGCGAGATGACCAGGCCCAGGATGCTCGCCAGGGTTAGCACACCGACCGCGCCGATCTGCACACCGATGTAGACGACCACATGGCCGAACACCGACCAGTGGGTGGCCATGTCGACCGTGGAGAGGCCGGTGACGCAGATGACCGAGACGGCCGTGAAGAGGGAATCGGCCAAGCCGGTCGCCTTGCCGGTGGCGCTGGAGATCGGCAGTGAGAACAGCACCGTGAAGATCAGCACCAGCGAGGCGAAGATGAGGATCGCGAACCGCGAGGGCGAACGCTCGGAGAATTCGCGCATCGCGTCGCGCACGCGGCCGAACCACGTGCGGCTGCGGAACAGGGGATTGCGCGAGAACGCGGTGCTGCCGATGCTCATCCCTGATCCTCGCTTCGGGCGGGCGTCCGGGCAGCCCTGTGTGAACGCTGCAATGCTACCCGGGGTGGCGCGAATGCGGTGGTGCACCACTACCCTGGACGCATGGCCGACATCTTCTCAGTGATCGCTGACCCCACCAGGCGTCAGCTCCTGTCGTTGCTGCTCGAGCGTTACGTCTCTTCCGACAGCCCCAGCGCATCCGGTGCGGGCGAAGGGGAGTTCAGCGTCTCGGAGTTGGTGTCGCAGCTCGAACTCAGCCAGCCCACCGTCTCCAAGCACCTGAAGGTGCTGCGGGATGCGGGGCTCGTGATGGTGCGCGAAGAGGGCCAGCACCGTTTCTACAAGATCGACGTGTCGCCGCTGGAGGATGTGGAGGACTGGATCATCCCGTTCCTCTCCGCCGATTTCGACGAGGCCGCATCCGACGAGTTGTGGGACAACGCGTCCGACGCCGTCAAGTCGGCGGCGGCGACCTTCGGGCAGAACGTGGGGCGTCGCGCTGCGGCCACGTCGCATGCGGTGAAGTCGGTGGCCGACGACCTGGTGTCGAAGCTCCGGCGCTGAGCCGCGTGAGGCTCGAGTGACTGCTGTTGCTCGTGGGGCCATCCAGCCGCTAGGGTTTCGCCATGGCTGCGGACCTGGATGACGTGAGATTCCTCACGGTCGCCGAGGTGGCCGAGATGATGCGGGTGTCGAAGATGACCGTCTACCGTCTCGTGCACTCCGGTGAGCTTCCGGCGATCCGTTTCGGCCGCTCGTTCCGGGTGCCGGAGTCGGCCGTGGCGTCGGCTGTGGAGAACCACGTGGCCGACCGGGCCGCCGATTCGGCCTGAGAGTAGCTGGTACACTTCTCCGAGGCCCTTTGGCCGGCCGCCGGTTTTCGGCGTGGTCATCCTGATACGTGTGAGGTTTGTGTGGGTTCTGTAATCAAGAAGCGTCGCAAGCGCATGGCGAAGAAGAAGCACCGCAAGCTGCTTCGCAAGACTCGTCACCAGCGTCGCAACAAGAAGTAGCCAGACCCTAGGTCTCGCTACGCGAGCAGAGCGCCAGACAACGTGTCTGGCGCTTTTTGCTGTGTCGGTAGAGTTGTGGGGTGCCCGTCTCCCTGACCCTCATCGGAAAGCCCGGGTGTCACCTCTGCGATGACGCTCGAGGAGTGATCCGCGAGGTGCTCGACACCGTTCCGGAGGTCTCCGTGACCGTGACGGAACTGTCGATCCTCGACAACCCGGCGCTGATGGACGAGTTCGCCGAGGAGATCCCCGTGGTCATGCTCGACGGCCGGGTGCACACCATCTGGCGGGTCGAACCGGCCCGCCTCCGCACCGCTCTCCTGGAGGCATCCGAATGATCCGTCACGTCGTCGCGTGGAAGCTCGCCGCGACCGAGCCGGCACAGAAGGCGGCCGATGCCGCCGAGATCACGCGCTTGCTCTCGGGCCTGGTCGGAGTGGTGCCGTCGATCGTGTCGCTCAGCGTGGGCCCGAACATGGCGTACTTCGAGTCGAACTGGGACGTCGTGCTGGTCGCCGACTACGCCGACCTGGCCGGGCTCGACGCCTACCAGACGCATCCGGCGCATCTCGAGGTCGTGCCGCAGATCCGCGCCTTGGCCGCCGAGCGCGCCGCGGTCGACATCGAGCTCTGACGGGCAGGCCGCCCACACGATGACGGCACGGCTCGCACTGCGCCGGTGCGTGGAGGCCGACTACCGGGCCATTCTCGACTGGATTCCGGATGCCGCCGAGCTCTATCTGTTCACCGGCACCCGTCTCACCTGGCCGCTCACGCTGCAGCAGCTGGAGTCGCTCGCCGCGACGCCGCGGTGGACCGATTGGACGATGGTCGAGGCATCCGCTCCGCTGGTGCCGCTCGGTCACGTCGAACTGGCCTTCGTCGACGGGCCTGACGACCCGCCGACCGCCCGGATCTCACGAGTGCTCGTCTCGCCGGCTCGGCGTGGGCGCGGTCTCGGCGGCAAGCTCGCAGCGCTCGCCGTGGAGAAGGCGCGCGAGCTCGGGGCGGCCCGCGTGGAGCTCGCAGTGATCGCAGGCAACGCCCCGGCCGAACGGATCTACGCCGGGCTGGGTTTCACGCCTTCTTCGCGCCCAGGGAAGCGCCCCGACGTTCGCGAGCTCACGTTGGACCTGAGGGCGACCGACTAGAAAATACGCAAATGAGGAGGACCGACGCCCTATACGGGGTCGGTCCTCCTCATTTGCACAAAAACTAGTGGCTCGGGTTACGGCAGCAGGCGCGTCGGCCCGCGGAACAAGTACACGACCTCGCGGAGGTTCGTCTGGTGCAGCATCAGCATGAGCACCCGCGACAGGCCCATGCCGAACCCGCCGTGCGGCGGCACGCCGTAGCGGAAGAAGTCGAGGTAGAAGTCGAGCTCCTCCGGGTCGAGGCCCTTCTCCTTCGCCTGCTCGATCAGGACCTCGACGCGGTGTTCGCGCTGCGCACCGGTGGAGATCTCGACCCCGTTGTAGATGAGGTCGTAGCTGTTCGTGAGCGTCACGTCGTCGGCGTGGCGCATGTGGTAGAACGGCCGGATGCTCGCCGCGTAGTCGGTGAGGAACACGAAGTCGTGCCCGTAGGTCTCCTTGACGTAGGCCGCGATCTGGCGCTCGCCCTCCGGGTCCATGTCGTCGTCTTCGCGGGGCACGACGTAGCCGCGCTCGGCGACGATGCGCTTCGCCTCGGCGAGCGGGATGCGCGGGAACGGCTGCGTCGGCACCTCGAGCTCCACACCGAACAGGGCGAGGATCTCCTCGCCGTGCTTCTCCTTGACGGCACGGAGACCGGCCACCATGAGCTCTTCGTGCAGCTGCATGACGTCTTCGTGGGAGTCGATCCAGGAGATCTCGGCGTCGACGCTGGTGAACTCGGTGGCGTGGCGGCTCGTGAAGGAGGGGTCGGCGCGGAACGCGGGCCCGACCTCGAACACCTTGCCGAATCCGGCCGGCTGCGCCATCTGCTTGAAGAACTGCGGGCTCTGCGCCAGGTAGGCCTTGCCCTCGAAGTAGTCGACCTCGAAGAGCTCGGCGCGCGACTCGCTCGCCGAGGCCATGAGCTTCGGGGTGTGGATCTCGATGAAGTCGTGCTCGACCCAGTAGGTGCGCCAGGCGTGCTCGAGCGTGGTCTGCACGCGGAAGACGAGGTTCTGCTCGGGGCGGCGCAGGTCGAGGAAGCGCCAGTCCATGCGCTTGTCGATGCCGGAATCGGCCGCGATCGGCGTCTCCGGGATGGCAGCGGTCTCGACCACGAGGGTCGCGAGCTTGACCTCGATGCCGCCGAGCTTCACACGCTCGTCGTGCTTCAGCTCGCCGGTGACCGTGATGAACGAGCCCTGCGAGAGGCCGGAGATGATCTCGGCCACCTCTTCGGTCTCGTCGGTTCGCGGGTTCACCAGCTGAACGGCGCCCGACTCGTCGCGGAGAACGACGAACTGCACCTTCTTCTGATCGCGCACCGTATCGACCCAGCCGGAGACGGCGACGGGCCCATCGGGCGATGCGGCAAGGTTCTTGACGAGGGTGCGTTCGGTCACGGGTAGAGAGTCTACCCGCGGGGCGCCGATCAGGACTTGCGGGTGGGAACGCGGCGGTAGCCGTCGAGCCGCATGGTGGCGATGGTGGCGACGATTCCGGTGGTGGCGACGGCGGCGAAGATGGAGAGCGTGATGATGGTCATGAGTGAGCCTTTCTGACATCTATTTGACCTCGCATAACTGTTCAGCACAATCGAATTGTTCTTAACGATTCATTTAGCAGAGCTAACGAGTGTTCGGCTCTCGGCATTCTCGCGGCTGGGCCGCTCGTAGACTGGGTGTCGTGCCCGCCAGCCAGATCCACCTCGTCCGTCACGGCGAGGTCTTCAACCCCGACGAAGTGCTCTACGGGCGACTGCCGAACTTCGGCCTCTCCGATCTCGGGCACCGCATGGCGAAGGCCGCGGCCGACGACCTGGTGGCCCGCAAGCGCCCTGTCTCCGCGCTGTACACCTCTCCTCTGCAGCGTGCTCGCGAGTCGGGTCAGCCGATCGCCCGGGCGCTCGCACTGACACCCGCCATCGAAGACCGCATCATCGAGCCCACCAATGCCTTCGAGGGGCGACGGATGCGCGGCCCCGGCGGCGCCCTCCGCGACCCGCGCATGTGGCGGTTCCTCTGGAACCCGTGGCGCCCGGCCTGGGGCGAGCCCTTCACGTCCATCTCCGACCGGATGCTCGCCGCGATGACGGATGCGTACGCCTCGGTCGACGACGGAGACGTCGTGATGGTGAGCCACCAGCTGCCGATCTGGACGGCGCACCGCACCGTCGTGGGCGAGAAGCTGGCCCACGACCCGCGCAAGCGCCGCTGCGCGCTCTCCAGCATCACCACCTTCGAGCGTCGGGGCGACCACTTCGTGGAGGTCGGTTACGTCGACCCCGCCGCCGCTCTGGCCGCCGCAGCCATCGACGTGGGGGCAGTGTGACCCGCAGGTCGACCAGGTTCCGCATCGCGGCCGCCGCGGCGATCGCTGCCGGCGCGCTGCTGCTCGCGGGCTGTTCGAACGACCCCCTCGCCCAGCAGTATCTCGAGGGCAGCAACAAGAACTACATCTCGGGCGACGGGTCGATCACCGAGGTCCCGATCGCCGATCGCGGGGCCGCCGTGCAGTTCTCCGGCACCGACGAGAACGGCGATCCGATCACCGCGAGCGACTATGCCGGCCAGGTGCTGGTGCTCAATTTCTGGTACGCCGGCTGCGCGCCGTGCCGTGCCGAGGCCCCCGCGCTCGAGAAGCTGAACAGCGAGTACGCGGGGCGTGACGTGTCGTTCCTCGGCGTGAATGTGCGCGACCAGGCGCCGACCGCGATCTCCTTCGCCGAGAAGTACGGCGTCTCCTATCCCTCCGTGGTCGACACGGATGGTGCGATGCAGCTCGCCTTCTCGGGCACGGTGGCACCGAATGCCGTGCCGACCACGCTGGTGCTCGACCCGCAAGGGCGCGTCGCCGCGCGCATCCTGGGCCAACTGACCGACCCGTCGATCCTCGACACGCTGATCAAGTCGAACCTGCCCGGCGGCGACAGCGGGGAGCCGTCTGCGACGACGGCGCCCGCGACCCCCGACGGATCGAGCTGACGCCGTGGGCAACCCCTTCGCCGAGGTCGTGCTGAGCGGTCAGCTGCTCCTCGCCATCCCGATCGCGCTGCTCGCCGGTCTCGTCTCGTTCGCGTCGCCGTGCGTGCTCCCACTCGTGCCGGGTTATCTGGCCTACGTCGGCGGCATCTCCGAGGCCGGTGCCGGTGCCGGCGACCGTAAGGCAGGGCGGCGGCGGATGCTCCTCGGCATCGCCCTGTTCATCCTCGGCTTCTCCGTCATCTTCCTCGCCTATTCGGCCGCCTTCGGTGCCCTCGGCACCTGGCTGATCGTCTGGCAAGACCTGGTGACCCGCATCATGGGCGTGGTGGTCATCGCGCTCGGCCTCGTGTTCATCGGCCAGTTCAGCTTCTTGCAGCGCACCTTCAAGCCCAGCTGGCGACCGGCGACGGGCCTGGCGGGCGCCCCGATCCTCGGCGTCGTGTTCGGTCTCGGCTGGACCCCCTGCATCGGCCCGACCCTCGGCGCCATCCAGGCGCTCAGCCTCACCAGCGGCTCGGCCTGGAGCGGCGTGCTGCTCGGCCTCTTCTACTGCATCGGCCTCGGCCTCCCGTTCCTCCTCGTCGCGCTCGGTCTCAACTGGGTGACCAGCTCGGTGAAGTTCCTGAAGCGGCACATCCGCACCATCAACATCGTGGGCGGCGTCGTTCTGGTGGCCATCGGCATCCTCATGGTCTCGGGCCTCTGGACCATCTGGATCTACGAGATGCAGGCGGTGATCAACGGCTTTGTCTCGCCCATCTGATCACTTCGACTCCGCGGAGGTCACGCTTCCGCGCCTCGGCTTCACGGGCTGGCTGCGCTGGTTCTGGCGGCAGCTCACGAGCATGCGCACTGCGCTGTTCCTCCTGCTGCTGCTCGCACTGGCAGCGGTGCCCGGGTCGCTCGTTCCGCAGCGGGCGGCCGACCCGAACGGCGTCACGCAATACTTCGTCGACAACCCCGATCTGGCGCCGTTCCTCGACAAGCTCCAGGCCTTCAACGTCTACACCTCGGTGTGGTTCTCGTCGATCTACCTGCTGCTGTTCATCTCGCTGATCGGATGCGTGATCCCGCGCACCAAGCACCACTACGAGGCCCTGCGCGCCAAGCCGCCACGCACGCCGGCGCGGTTGTCGCGGCTCGCCGGGTTCACGACGCGGGACTTCCAGGGGAGCGCGGATGGCGCATCCGTCACCCCGGCCTCCGTGGTCGAGTCGGCGCGCACCCTGCTGAAGCGCCAGCGCTACCGCACCGTGGTGTTCACCGGCGTCGACGCGCGCAGTGGCCGCGAGACCGTGTCGGTCTCGGCCGAGCGCGGCTATCTGCGTGAGACCGGCAACCTGGTGTTCCACTCGGCGCTGGTCGGCATCCTGATCACCGTGGGAGTCGGCGGCGGTTTCGGTTACAACGGCAACCGCGTCGTGGTCGAGGGGCAGACCTTCGTGAACACGCTGCTCGCCTACGACTCGTTCAACCCGGGGCGGTTCTTCAGCGACAGTCAGCTCTCGCCCTACGCCATCACCCTCGACTCGTTCACCGCGAGCTACGAGACGCAGTCGCTCAAGGCCTTCGGCCAGCCGCTCGACTACACCGCGGCCGTGACGACGACAGATGCCTCGGGCGACACCTCGACGAACGACATCAAGGTGAACAGCCCCCTGAAGATCGGCGGCACCGACGTCTACCTGCTCGGCAACGGTTACGCGCCCACGATCACGATCCGCAACCCCGCGGGCGACGTGGTGTTCACCGACTCCGTTCCCTTCCTGCCGCAGGATGCCTCCCTCACCTCGCTCGGGGTCGTGAAGGTGCCCGACGGGCTGCCCGACCAGGTGGGGCTCATCGGGTTCTTCTACCCCACTCAGGCACAGGCCGATTCGGGGGTCTACTACTCGTCGTTCCCCGATCTGCAGTATCCGGTGCTGACGCTGAACGTCTACGACGGCGACCTGGGGCTCGACGGCGGAGTGCCCGCATCCGTCTACACGCTCGACACGGATGCGATGACGCAGCTCACCGGCGGCGACACCGGAGTCGACTCGATCGAGTTGAAGCCGGGCGAGACGATGGATCTGCCGAACGGACTCGGCACGGTCACCCTCGACGGCGTGAAGCGCTTCGCGTCGTTCGAGGTGCACCACGATCCGACCCAGGGCTGGGTGCTGCTGTTCGCGGTGCTCGTGCTGGGCGGGCTGCTGACGTCGCTCTTCATCCCGCGCCGCCGCGTGTGGGTGAAGGCGGCGACACGGGCCGACGGCACGGTGCACGTCGAGTACGCGGGGCTGGCGCGCGGCGACGATCCGCGGCTCGTGGAGGCGGTGGCGGCGTTGGCCGATCGGCATGCTTCGGGGTTCTCGGCCGTGTCGCCGAAGGACTCCTCCTCCACAACAGGGGCCTCCGGCGATTCCGCCCCCGCTGCTGTCTCTCCCTCTTCCCCGACCGAACCGAAGGCTTAGGCTCTAGCTGTGACGACGCAAGCACTCGACGAGATCTCCCTCATCCTCATCTACTCGGCCATGGGTGTCTACGCGCTCGCCTTCGTGGCGTTCGCGCTCGACCTGGCGCGGCGGTCGTCGACCGTGCGCAAGGCCACCGCGGGCGTGGAAGCGAAGGTTCCGGCCGCGGTAGGGGCAGCGGACGCGTCGGGTGGGGCGGATGTCGCGGCTGCTGACTCCGGTGCCGGTGCTCGCGCCGGTGGCTCGGGTGTCGACGAGGCGAGCCTGGTGTCGCTCGCGGGAGTCGACGGGGCGGGCAGGCGCTCGATGGCGCTGCGGCTCGGAGTGTCGTTCACGATCCTGGCGTGGGTCATCCAGCTCGGCGGCGTGATCCTCCGCGGCATCGCGGCCGCGCGGGTGCCGTGGGCGAACATGTACGAGTTCTCCATCACCGGCACGCTGCTGATCGTGGCGGTGTTCCTGGTGCTGTTGATCCGCGAAGACCTGCGCTTCCTCGGCACCTTCGTCACCGGTCTCGTGCTCGTGCTGCTCGGAATCTCGACGGTCAACTACTACGTGAGCGTCTCGCCGCTGCCGCCGGCGCTGCAGTCGGCGTGGCTCGTCATCCACGTGCTGGTGGCCATCATCGGAACGGCGTTCTTCTCGCTCGGTGGCGCGTTGTCGGTGATCCAGCTGCTGCAGACCAAGGGCGATTCCGTCTCGCGCATCGCGACGGCGCTCCGGCTCCGGTTCCTCAAGACGCTGCCCGACTCCGAGACGCTGGAGCGCCTCGCCTACCGGGTGAACATCGTGGGCTTCGTGCTCTGGACCTTCACGCTCATCGCCGGCGCCATCTGGGCCGAGCGGGCCTGGGGCCGCTACTGGGGCTGGGACACGAAAGAGGTCTGGACCTTCATCATCTGGGTCATCTACGCCGGCTACATCCACGCGCGGGCGACTCGCGGATGGCGCGGCTCGCGGTCGGCCTGGCTCGCGATCGTGGGCTTCGCCGCGGTGCTGTTCAACTTCGGCATCGTGAACGTCTTCTTCAAGGGGTTGCACGCCTACTCGGGGCTGTAGGCCTCGCGGGGTGGTCCGCTGACCCGCAGGGTTTGGCGCTTCATCGCGGCTCGACAGCGCGAATCCGTGCGGATGAGCGACGTCACGCGCCCGCAGCCAGGAGGGCGTGGCAGCGGGTGATGCGGGCGCGCCACCACTCGATGCGGTCGGCGTAGGCACGGTGACGCTCGAGGAGCTCCGGGTCGACGTCGGGGCGCCGCACGGGGATGCGGCCGCCGCGGGGCACGAGGCTCTGGTCGGGAGGCACGACGTCTCCGTCGAAGAGGTCGACCGTGGCGAGTCCGCAGTCGTAGTCGAGCGTCGGCAGAGCCGCCGCGAGGTACGCGCCCATCGCGATGCCCACCGAGCTCTCCAGCGCCGACGAGACGACGGCGGGGAGTCCGGCCTCCCGCACGATGGCGAGCGCTCGGGCCACTCCGCCCAGGGGCTGCGCCTTGACGATCAGGATGTCCGCGGCTCCGGCTCGCGCGACCGCCAACGGGTCGCTCGCCTTGCGCACGCTCTCGTCGGCGGCGATCGGGATGCCCATGTACTTCACGCGCGACCGGATCTCGGCCAGCTCCTCGACGCTCGCGCAGGGCTGCTCCACGTATTCCAGGTCGAACTCGCAGAGCGAGTGGATGGCGTGTTCGGCCTCGTCGACGTTCCAGGCGCCGTTCGCGTCGATCCGGATGCGCCCCTCCGCCCCCAGCATCGCGCGGGTCGCGCGCACCCGGGCGACGTCGTCGTCGATCGTCTGGCCGCGCTCGGCCACCTTCACCTTGACGGTGCGGCAGCCGTCGTAGTGCGCCAGCACCCGCTCGACCTGGTCGGCCGGCACGGCCGGAAGGGTGGCGTTGACCATGATCTCGGTGCGGCCGGCAGACGATCCGGGCGTCGGTGACCAGCCGAACTCGATCGCGCCGCGCAGCCAGGCGGCGGCCTCCGCATCCTCGTACTCGAGGAAGGGGGAGAACTCGGTCCAGCCCTCCGGTCCCTCGAACAGCGCGATCTCGCGCAGCGCCTGGCCACGGAAGCGCGTATGCAACGGAATCGCCACCACCCGCACGCGGTCGAGGATCTCATCGAGCCCGGGCAGCCTCGCGGCGTCGTCGACTATCACTCCACAAGTCTCGACCCGCTAGCACTCATCCACAATTCACCCCATGCCCGAGCCCGGATGCGCCCAGCGCGTACCCTTGCAGCATGACCGATCGCACCACCGTCTCCGACATCTTCGATCCCACCGAATGGGTCGTCGCGCCCGGCTCCGAAGGCTTCACCGACATCACCTATCACCTCGATCGCGAGGGCCGGGTGGCGCGCATCGCCTTCGACCGCCCGGAGGTGCGCAACGCCTTCCGCCCCAAGACGGTCGACGAGTTGTATGCGGCACTCGACGACGCGCGGCAGAATCCGCGGGTGGGGGTGGTGCTCCTCACCGGCAACGGGCCGAGCCCGAAAGACGGTGGGTGGGCGTTCTGCAGCGGAGGCGACCAGCGCATCCGGGGCCGCGACGGATACAGGTACTCCAGCGAGGAGACGGCGAAGGGCATCGACACCGCTCGCGTCGGCCGGCTGCACATCCTCGAGGTGCAGCGACTCATCCGCTTCATGTCGAAGGTCGTCATCGCCGTGGTGCCGGGCTGGGCCGCCGGCGGCGGGCATTCGCTGCACGTCATCTGCGACCTCACCATCGCGAGCGCGGAGCACGGCCGCTTCAAGCAGACCGATGCGGATGTCGGCTCCTTCGACGGCGGATACGGCAGCGCCTATCTGGCTCGTCAGGTGGGGCAGAAGGTCGCACGCGAGATCTTCTTCCTGGCCGAGGAGTACAGCGCTCAGCGGGCCTACGAGATGGGCACGGTGAACGCGGTGGTGCCCCACGCTGAACTCGAGCGGGAGGCGCTGCGCTGGGCCCGGGTCATCCTGGGCAAGTCGCCCACCGCCATCCGTATGCTGAAATACGCGTTCAACGCGGTCGACGACGGGCTCGTGGGTCAGCAGGTCTTCGCCGGTGAGGCGACGCGTCTGGCCTACGCGAGCGATGAGGCGGTGGAGGGTCGCGACTCCTTCCTCGAGAAGCGCGAGCCCGACTGGTCGGCGTTCCCCTACCAGTTCTGATGGTCGCCCGTGGTGAGCTTCGGGAGGCCGATGCGCGTTCGGGAGGGCGGAGCATCCTCCCGAATGTCGCCAGGAGCGGAGTCTCCTCCCGAGAAGTCGATGCGAGCTCGGCCTCGCGGCCCGGCCGCGGCAGGGCGCGGAAACGCCCTCGACAGTGCACAGGCTGCGGCGGCGATCGGCGTCTAGGGTGATGCCATGACCCGATCGCTCGAGGTTCTCGACGGCGCCGATGCCACCGGCGTGGCGGCCGCACTCCGTGTCGCGCTGTCGAACGACGGCCCGGCGATCCTCCCCCGGGAGGGCGGCATGGGTCGCGGGCGGCACGCCGCGCCCGCGCTCGGCGACCCGGAGGTCGCGCGCGACGCGCCCGTTCCGGCCGAGGTGCCGCGGGCGGTTGCGCTCGTCATCGAGACGTCGGGATCATCCGGGGTGCCCAAGCGCGTCGCGCTGAGCACCGACGCGCTGCTCGCGTCCGCTGCCGCCGTCGAGGTCGCGCTCGGGGGCCAGGGGCAGTGGCTCCTCGCCCTGCCGACGCACTACATCGCGGGCGTGCAAGTTCTCGTGCGGTCGATCGTCGCGGGAACCACTCCGGTGGTGCAGCCGCCCGGCCATTTCTCCGCCTCGGCCTTCGCCGGCCTCGCCGACGAGTTGGACGCCCCGCTGCGCTTCACCTCGCTCGTGCCCGCCCAGCTGGCCCGCCTGGTGACGGCGGCCGAGGCCGACTCCGGCATCCGCCGTTCGGTGGCGCGCTTCGACAGCATCCTGATCGGCGGGCAGGCCCTGCCGGCGGCCCTCTACGAACGCGCGAAGGAGGCCGGCTTCCCGGTCGTGCGCACCTACGGGTCGAGCGAGACGGCCGGCGGATGCGTCTACGACGGCCGGGCCATCGGCCAGACCGTGGCACGCGAGAGCGGTGGCGAGATCGAACTGTCGGGCCCCACCCTGGCCGAAGGCTACCTCGGTGACGACGAGCTCACGGCCCGCAAGTTCCGGTTCGACGACGGGGTGCGCTGGTATCGCACCGCCGACAGCGGAACCGTGGTCGACGGGCTGGTGCGCGTGACCGGCCGGCTCGACAACGTGATCATCTCCGGTGGTGTGAAAGTGGCGCTCGACCGGGTCGAGCGGGTGGTGCAAGCCGTCGCCGGTTTCGAACAGGCGGTCGTCGTTCCCCAGCGCAGCGCGGAGTGGGGCCAGGTGAGCGTGGTCGTCACCGACGGGCCGGTGACGGATGCCTCGCTCGAGCAGGTGCGATCCGCCGTCATCGACTCGGCCGGTCGGGCGGCGGCGCCGGTCGAGATCCAGCACGTGGAACAGCTGCCGAGGCTCTCGTCGGGCAAGCCCGATCGCCTGGCGATCGCCAGGTCGCTCCAAGGCCGCGCTGGCTAGAATCAGCCCCGATGTCGAAAACGAAGAAGCGCCCTTCGGGCCACCCTGCCCGGGTCAACGCCCCTCGCGGCGCCGCGACCACCGCCAAGCCGACCGGTCCGAAATCGGCCGCCGGCGCCTGGATCGCCGGCGCGCGCCTGCGCACCCTCCCGCTCGCCATCGCGCCTGTGGCGCTGGGCACCGGAGCCGCGATGATCGACACCGTCGACATCTCGAAGCTGCTCGTGGCGCTCTGTCTGCTCGTGGCCGTGTTCCTCCAGATCGGTGTGAACTACGCCAACGACTACTCCGACGGCGTGCGGGGCACGGATGACTTCCGCGTCGGTCCGCCGCGCCTGACCGGATCGGGCCTCGTGCCCGCGAAACGCGTGCTCGCTGTGGCGCTCGTCTTCTTCGGCCTGGCCGCGATCGCCGGTCTCGTCATCACGATCATCACGGGCCAGTACTGGCTCCTCGCCGTGGGCGCGGTCGCGATCGCCGCGGGCTGGTTCTACACCGGTGGCAAACATCCTTACGGCTACTACGGCCTGGGCGAGGTCTTCGTCTTCATCTTCTTCGGCCTCGTCGCAACCGCCGGAACCACGTTCATCCTGGCCGGCGAGGTCAACGACGAGAGCTGGCTGGCCGGTATCGCCGCCGGCGCCATCGCCTGCGCGGTGCTGATGGCCAACAACATCCGCGACATCGACCAGGACCGCCTGGTGAAGAAGCGCACCTTCGCCGTTCTGATCGGCCGAACCGCTTCGCGCATCGTGTACGTGGTGTGGCTCGCCATCGCCTACGCGATCCTCTGGTTCTTCACGTTGCTGTTCCCGCTCGCGCCGCTGGTGTTCTTCACCCTGTTGCTCACGGGTCCGGCGATCGTCATCATGCTGACGGCCAAGAAGCCGCGCGAGTTCGTGACCGTGCTCCAGCTCACCAGCCTCTTCGGCTTGCTCTACGGCATCGGCCTGGGCCTGGCCTTCGGCTACTAGCGCCGGGGGAGACGGCGCCCTAGAAGTTGATCATGTGGCCGGTGAGGCCGTGGAAGCCCTCCTGCAGCGCCTCGGAGAGGGTCGGATGCGTGTGCACGTTGCGCGCGAGTTCGGTCGCCGTGAGGTCCCACTTCTGAGCCAGCGTGAGCTCGGGCAGCAGCTCGGAGACGTCGGGCCCGATCAGGTGTGCACCCAGGAGCTCGCCGTACTGCGAGTCGGCGACGAGCTTCACGAAGCCCACCGGCTCGCCGAGCCCGTGGGCCTTGCCGTTCGCCTGGAACGGGAACGACACCACCTTGATGTCGTGTCCTTCGTCGCGCGCCTGCTGCTCGGTGAGTCCGAACGAGGCCACCTGCGGCTGGCAGAAGGTGGCGCGCGGCATCATCCGGTAGTCGCCGAGCGACTGCGTCTCCGCTCCCGCGATGGTCTCCGCCGCCACCACCCCCTGTGCTTCGGCCACGTGCGCGAGCTGCAGCTTCGCCGTGACGTCGCCGATCGCGTAGACGTGAGGCACGTTGGTGCGCATGAAGTCGTCGATGGCGATCGCTCCGCGCTCGGTGAGGGCGACGCCCGTGTTCTCGAGGCCGTAGCCCTCGACGCGGGGCGCGAATCCGATCGACATGAGCACCTTCGCGGCCGAGATCGAGCCGGTCGTGCCGTCTTTCGCCGTGTAGGTGACGGTGACCGAGGAGCCGTCGTCGACCACCGTCTCGACCTTGGTCGAGGTGAGGATGTCGATGCCGAGCTTCTTGTACTGCTTCGCGATCTCCTTCGAGACATCCGCGTCTTCATTGGGCAGGGCGCGGTCGAGGAACTCGATGATCGTCACGTCGACGCCGTAGTTCTTCAGCACGTAGGCGAACTCCATCCCGATCGCCCCGGCGCCCACCACGACGATCGACGACGGCAGGTCGCGGGTCATGATCTGGGTCTCATAGGTCACGACGTTGTCGCTCAGTTCCACTCCGGGAAGGAGGCGCACGGTCGATCCGGTCGAGATGATGACATCGTCGAAGGTGACTGTCTCGGTCTGACCGCCTGCCAGCGTGACCTCGATGGTGCGGGCATCCGTGAACACCCCGTGGCCGTCGAACTCGGTGATCTTGTTCTTCTTCATCAAGAAGTGCACGCCCTTGACGCGCCCCTCCGCCACCTGGCGGCTGCGGTCGAAGGCGGCGCCGAAGTCGAACGACACATCGCCCGAGATGCCGAACTGCTCGGCCTGGTGGGTGAAGATGTGAGCGAGCTCGGCATTGCGCAGCAGCGCCTTCGAGGGGATGCAGCCGACGTTCAGGCACACCCCGCCCCAGTACTGGCGCTCGATCACCGCCACACTCTTGCCGAGCTGCGCGGCACGGATGGCGGCGACGTAGCCGCCAGGCCCTGCTCCGAGAACGACGACGTCGAAGTGTGCGGACATGGTTTCTCCTTGCGGGAATCAGGGATTCGGATGCGGCGGGGGATCGGTGGGTTCGCCTAGGGGCGCTGCTCGTCGCCGGCGGCGTGGTCGACCGCGTCGTCTTCCACGTTCTCGTCTTCACTCGCGGTGGAGGGCCGACTCGCGGCCTGCCCCCGGTTGTTGCGCGCTTCGTACAGGGTTTTGGATGCCTCCTCGCGCGGCTTGCGCAGGAAGATGATCGAGATGCAGAGCGAGATCAACGCCGCGATGACGGCCGCGAGCCAGGGGGTGATCTGCAGCACGAGCAGCAGGATCAGAACGGCGGCGAACAACCCCAATCGGATGAGGGTGTACACGAGCCAGGTGCGTCCGGGATTCACACCATCGAGTCTACGGCGCGCATCCTGACCACCCCCTCGAAAGGGCGATTTCAGCGGGGCGGAAAGGGCCGCCGTGGCCCGGATCCGTGCGTCTCCTGAGGGTCGGGTTGCGGTTTGGAAACACGCGGCGCACTCCCGGATCACGGGGGTACAGTTACTCCATGGCTCGCGTACTCCTTGCCCTCGTCATCATCGTGGTGGCTTTCACGGTGTACGCGCTCGTCGACTGTCTGATGCTTCCGAAGACACGGGTGAAAGCCCTTCCCCGCGTGGCGTGGTTCTTCATCATCCTGCTGTTCACCCCCATCGGCGGCATCCTCTGGCTGCTGATCGGGCGCGGTCGCCGGGCGACCACTTCCGCGGTGCGCGCGATCGGTCCCGACGACGATCCCGACTTCCTGGGCACCATGCGGCCCATTCACGATCCGAATGAAGACGAGCGCATCCGCGAACTCGAGAAGCGCCTCGCCGAGACCGACGACGAGCAGGACAAAGGCAAGTCCGAGCGGTGACGGCCAGCCCGGCCGCGACGTTCGCCACCCGGCTCGTGCGCGCGTTCGCCGAACTCGGGGTGGAGCACGCCGTGGTCTCGCCCGGTTCGCGCTCGCAGGCGCTCGCGCTCGCGCTCGCCGAGCTCGAGAAGCAGGGGCGGATCACGCTGCACGTGCGCATCGACGAGCGCGTGGCGGCGTTCACGGCTCTCGGTATCGCCCGGGAGAGCGGCAGGCCCGCCCTGGTCGTGACCACCTCCGGTACCGCTGCCGCGAACCTGTTGCCCGCCGTGGTCGAGGCGCACCACTCCGGGGTTCCGATGATCGTGCTCACGGCTGACCGGCCAGCCGCCCTCCGGGGAACGGGCTCGAACCAGACGACGTGGCAGCCAGGCCTCTTCGGCCGTTTCGTGCACGCCGAGCGGGACGTGCCGGCGCCGCAGCCGACGCCGGGCGGCATTCCGGATGCGCGGGAGCTGGCCGCCTTCGCGTTCGTGACGGCGACGAGCGCCGACTCGGGCCCGGTTCACCTGAACCTGCAGTTCGTGGAGCCGCTCTCCGGGACGGTGGAGGAGCCGGATGCGCGGCCCGCGAGCGCCGCATCGGGGAGCGCCGGCGCGGCCACCGAACCCGGCGCATCCGACGCTCCCGAACCAGGCGCACTCGGCGAGTCTGGTGCCTCCGCCGAGCAGGGCGTATCGGGGCGCTCCGGCGGCCCCGCCCGCTCTGTTGCCGCCGCCTCGCTGCATCTCGCCCAGGGGCCGCGCACGGTCGTGATCGCGGGTGCCGATGCGGGGCCCGCCGCCAACGAATTGGCGCTGGCCGCGGGGTGGCCGCTGCTCGCCGAGGTGTCGAGCGGCGCGCGCTTCGGCCCGAACCTCGTCGCGGCCTACCGCGAGCTGCTCGACCACGCCGAGTTCGGAGGGCGGGTCGAACGGGCGGTCGTGTTCGGGCATCCGACGCTCAGCCGTCAGATTCCGGCGTTGCTGCGCCGCGACGGGGTCGAGATCGTGGTGGTGCGGGGGCCGGGAGAAGCGGTACTGCCGCATCCGGACGCCGTGGTCGTCGACGCGGTGACGACCGATCCGGAAGACCGATCCGATCGCGCGGCCCGCGCCTGGACGGGACAGTGGGTCTTCGCGAGCCGCGAACTCCTCGAGGGCGCCGCCGACGAAGTGGCCGCACCGCTCGTCGACGCGGGAGCCTCCGGAGACCTCGCCGGGCAGCGCGATTTCGCCCGCGCCGAGCTCGCCGCGTTGCGGGCGCCGATCACGCGGCGGTCGCTCGCACTCGCGGTGTGGCGGGCGAGCTGGCCGCACGACCGACTGGTGCTCGGAGCATCGCGGCTCATCCGCGAACTCGATGCCGCAGCACCCGGCAAGAAGGTGCCGGTGCACTCGAACCGCGGATTGGCCGGCATCGACGGAACGATCTCGACCGCGATCGGTGTCGCGCTCGCCAGTCAGGCCGCGGGTCGCCGCGGTGGTGCCACTCGAGTGGGCGCCACCCGGGTGCTCCTCGGCGACCTTGCCCTGCTGCACGACGTGGGCGCACTGCTCCTGGCGCCGGGGGAGGCGCGTCCGCGCATTCAGCTCGTCGTGGGCAACGACGGCGGAGGCACCATCTTCGACGGCCTCGAGGTGGCGGCGACGGCCGATCCGGATGCCTTCGACCGGGTGCTGTACACCCCGCAGAGCGTGTCGCTGGCATCGCTCGCCTCGGCCTACGGCTGGGAGCACCGGCTCGTCGCCTTCCGTTCCGACCTCGAGTCTGTGCTGGCTTCGCCGCCGGCCTGGCCGAGCATCGTCGAGGTCGCGCTGTCGCGCTGACGCCGGTGTCGCACGCGGGTGCTTCACGCGACGTCCACTCCTGCACAGCGGGGGTGCGGATGTCGCCTCCCGATCGTTCCTGTGGACAGCGACCGGATGTCGGCAGCGCGAACTAGGCTCGACACGTGACTCAGACATCCGCCTCCGCCGCTCTCGACACCCTCAGCCGGGTCTTCGGGTACGACTCGTTCCGTGGCGATCAGGCGGAGGTCATCGATCACGTCATCGCCGGCGGCGACGCGGTGGTGCTGATGCCCACCGGAGCGGGCAAGTCGCTCTGCTACCAGGTGCCGTCGCTCGTGCGCTCAGGCACCGGCGTGGTCATCTCGCCGCTCATCGCGCTGATGCACGACCAGGTGGAGGCGATGAAGGCCGTCGGCGTGCGCGCCGCGTTCCTCAACTCCACGCAAGACTCCGCCGAGCGCGCCGAGGTCGAGCAGGCCTACCTCTCGGGCGAGCTCGATCTGCTCTATGTCGCGCCCGAGCGACTCTCGGCCGAGAGCACCAAGCGCTTTCTCGAGAACGGCGAGATCGCGCTGTTCGCGATCGACGAGGCGCACTGCGTGTCGCAGTGGGGCCACGACTTCCGGCCCGACTACCTGGCGCTCGCCGAATTGGCCGAGCGGTGGCCGACCGTGCCGCGCATCGCCCTCACGGCCACGGCCACGGAGGCCACGCACAAGGAGATCACGCAGCGGCTCTCGCTCGGCGATGCCCGGCATTTCGTGGCGAGCTTCGACCGGCCGAACATCCAGTACCGCATCGATCCGAAGGGCGAGGTGCGCAAACAGCTGCTGTCGTTCATCCGGTCCGAGCACCAGGGCGACGCGGGCATCGTCTACGGCCTCTCCCGCAACACGGTCGAGAAGACGGCGCAGTTCCTGGCCGAGAACGGCATCGACGCGATGCCGTATCACGCGGGGTTGGATGCGCGGGTGCGCGCCCGCACGCAGGCCCGCTTCCTGCGCGACGAGGGTGTGGTGATCGTCGCCACCATCGCGTTCGGTATGGGCATCGACAAGCCGGATGTGCGGTTCGTGGCCCACATCGACCTGCCGAAATCGGTCGAGGGCTACTACCAGGAGACCGGTCGTGCCGGCCGCGACGGTCTGCCCTCGACCGCCTGGATGGCGTACGGGCTGAACGACGTGGTGCAGCAGCGGCGCATGATCGACGAGTCGCCCGGCGACCTCGCGCACCGGCGCCGCCTCTCGGCCCACCTCGATGCGATGCTGGCGCTGTGCGAGACCGTGAGCTGCCGCCGGGTGAACCTGCTCGGCTACTTCGGGCAGAAGAGCGAGCCGTGTGGCAATTGCGACACCTGCCTCACCCCGCCCGAGTCGTGGGACGGCACGATTCCCGCCCAGAAGCTGCTCTCCACCGTGGTGCGGCTCGACCGCGAGCGCAACCAGCGCTTCGGCGCCGGGCACCTCGTCGACATCCTGCGGGGCAAGCGCACCGATCGGGTGGGGCAGTGGGGGCACGATTCGCTGAGCACCTGGGGCATCGGCACCGAGCTCAGCGAGCAGCAATGGCGTGGCGTGGTGCGTCAGCTGCTCGCCCAGGGTCTGCTCGCGGTGAACGACGACGGCTACGGAACCCTGGTGATCACGCCCGAGAGCGGATCGGTGCTGGCCGGCGAGCGAGTGGTGCAGCTGCGGCGCGAACCCGAGCGCGTGGCGTCGAGCCGTGGCGGCTCGAGCGGCGGTGGCTCGCGAGGTGGCCGCGCCTCGGCGGCCAAAGCCGAGCTGTCGGTGGCCGACGCGGAGCTGTTCGAAGCACTGCGGGCGTGGCGTGCCGCCACCGCGAAAGAGCAGGGCGTGCCGGCCTATGTGGTGTTCCACGACGCCACGCTGGCGACGGTCGCCGCCCTGCGGCCGGCGAGCCTCGCCGAGCTCGAGGGCATTTCGGGCATCGGCGAGCGCAAACGCGAGTCATATGGGCCCGGGCTGGTCGCCACGGTCGTGGCGGGTTCGTTCACGCCGGGCGCAGGCGCGGAAGCCGACGGGGCGGCCGATCCCGGTGCCGGCGGGCGCGGAGCATCCGGCTCGGTAACAGCCGGGCGTGCCACGACCGGTCGCGCATCGGCGGGGCGTGGGGCTTCCTCTCGCAGTTCGTCGTCTCGACGGTCGCCGTCGCCCTCGCCGGCGTCGCCCGCGTTCGCCGACAGCGGTGAGGTGCCGGATGTGCCGTTCTTCGACGATGATGCGCCCCCTTACGACGACGCTCCGCCGTTCGACGACTTCCCGCCCGGCGACCCCTACTCCCGCTGACCCCACGCCCGAACCCGAGCTCGGTGACGCGCTCAGTCGTGTCCGCTGACGTCGCGCCTGGCGTGGCCGTGCTCGGTGACGCGCCTGACCGGTGCCCGGTGAGGCGTCCGCCCCGGCGCTTGGTGACATCGGGTGCTGAGGCCGCGCCTGGTGGGGCTCCGCTCGGTGACGCGCCTGACCAGCGCCCGGTGACGCTCCTGACCGGTGCCCGGTGAGGCGCCTGCCCCCGCGCTGACGTCGCGCGCTGAGGCTGCGCTCGGCGACGCGCCTGGCCCCCGCACGCTGCCCTGCGCCCGCAGACACCGTGGCCGCTGAGCCGCACTGGGCAGCGCGCGTCAGTCGATCCAGATGACGATGCCGGTCTCGTCGTGCAGCACGGCGGCCATCCCCGCCCGCACCGCGGCCGCGCACCGCTCGGGAGTGAACGTCGCGGGGTCGTAGTGCGACGACGCACCGAGCCCTTCACCGCGGAACGCCGCCCCGGTCCAGTCCACGGCGGTGACGTTCTCCGTCGGCTCGGCGAGTTCGGCCCCGATGACGAGGAATTGCTGATCGAGGTGACTCGCCGTGACGGCGGCCAGCGGATCGATGAGGTCGTTGCCGGCGCTGATGATGAGGTCGGGCTGCATCTGCATCGCTTCGACGACGGAATCGATGGGGTTCGCTCCCGCCTCGACCTCCCGGAGGTCGACCTGCTCGTCGTGGGCCCAGGAGCGCACTGCACCGGTCATGGCGTCCTCGGCATCGCCGTCGCCGGCCCAGAGCAGCACCACCCGTAGGCCGGCTGAGGGATGCACGTCGTTCCACGAACCCTCGGTGGGATCGATGGTCGCCTCGGGGCTGGGCGGGTCGGCCGGCAGGAAGCCGTCGCCCAGCGCACCGACGGCGGTGGGCATCGCGTGCGGCTGACTCCAGTCGCCGGCCGAGCATCCGCTCAGGAACGCGGCGAGCAGGAGGGAGACCGTGAGAGATGCGAGAGTCTTCGGGTGCGGGCGCAACGGGATTCTTCCTCCGATGGCGGACGGGATCGAACGGTGGCGGACAGCAGGGGACAGCAGCCGCCGGTCGCACCCCAGCCTGGCGCACGACAGGTCGTGTCCTCCTGCCGACGGTCGACTGTTCGCGCGACGTTCCTCTTCGGTCGGCAATCCGTTCACCACCTGAGGTCAGCCTGAACGTCGCGGATCGGCAGAAGGGCACCCATGAGCAAGCACGCGAGCAGACCGTTGCTCCTCCTGGCGGCGGCCCTGATCGGGCTCGCCGCCCTGGCCGGCGCTCCCGCCGCGGCATCGGCGCACGGCTTCTCCTCGGTGGTGCTGGTCGACCTCGGCACCGATGACGCTGGAGACCTCCAGGCGGAGTTGCGGCTCGAATACGACCTGCTCGTCGTCTCCGCCGCGGATGCCGAGGGCGACGACCCGTTGTTCCGGGCCGGCACCGATGCATTCGACGCAGGCGATCCCGATGCCGAGATCGAGGCGCTGGAGGGTCACCTCGATTCCGTGCTCGCCTACGTCGACGAGCGCTTCACGGTCGCGACACCCTCCGGAGAGGTGTGCGACACCGCGGTCACCGAGCCGATCACCATGACCGAAGAAGAAGGCGCGCCCTACGCGGTGCTCGTGCTCGATCTCCGCTGCACCGATTCCGGCGATGGTCACGTGATCCGCTCGGCGCTGTTCCCCGATTCCGAACAGTACGTGACCGGCACCAAGACCATCGTCTCCTACGACATCGACGGGCGCACGGGCAGCGCGTCGCTCGACGCCGCTCAGCCCTCGTTCTCGACCGGTCAGAGCTTCTTCGAGCGGTTCTGGGAGTTCTTCCATCTCGGCGCCGAGCACCTGCTCACCGGCATCGACCACATCCTCTTCCTGCTCGCACTGATCGCCGGATCGCGTCGCTTGCGCGAAGTCGTGCTGGCTGCGACCGCGTTCACGATCGCGCACTCGGTCACGTTCATCCTGGCCGCGACGGGCGTGGTCACGGTGCCGGCCGCGATCATCGAGCCGATCATCGCCATCTCCATCTCGATCGTGGCTGCCTGGTATCTCTGGCGGCTCTGGCGCCGTGGTGCCGCCGCCACCGAGCTCGACTCGACCAGCGGCCCGCTCGGCCTCGATCGAGCCGGCTGGTTGCGGCTGCTCGTCGTCTTCGCCTTCGGCTTGGTGCACGGGCTCGGTTTCGCGAGCGCACTCGGCATCGATCAGCCTTGGTCGTGGACGCTGCTCTGGTCGCTGCTGGTGTTCAACGTGGGCATCGAGGTGGTGCAGCTGACGATCATCGCCATCGTGTTCCCGTTGCTCGTGCTGCTGCGTCGGCGCGCCCCCCGGCTCGGTCTCTGGGCCACCGGGGCGCTGGCCGTCTCGGTGACCGTGGCCGGACTGATCTGGTTCGTACAGCGCCTTCTCGGGATCGGTTAGAAAGTTGCTGCACATGAAGCAAACTCACAAAGCTGAGAATTCGCCGAGAACCATTCCCGGGTCGGAAACGCGTACGGCAGTCGACGTTCATGTCGAATTCTCCTCCCGCGCGAATCATGTGAAACGCCCACGCCCCGTGGGACATCGTGATCACGAGAACGGATGAGAATGTCAACTCTCACTGCACCTGCACGACCCCGGCGCGCGGCCACCCGCGCGACCGCGTGGCTTGCGGCAGCTGCGCTCTGCACTTCGGCCCTGGTGGGCGCCTTCGCGGCCACCCCGGCTCACGCCGCCGATCCGGTCAACCTGACCGGCATCATCCTCGGCGTCGGTGCAGACGAATCACAGCGCATCGTCACCTGGTACTCCTCGGCCGACACGACGCAGGTCGTGCAGCTCGCGCCGACGGCAGCGGTCTCCAACGGCCAGTTCCCCGCCGACGCCAAGACCTTCTCGGCTCTCGGCGCAGCGAACATCGCCTCCAGCGGTGGTTTCAACCGTCACGCCACCATCACCGACCTGACCGAGAACACCGCGTACTCCTACCGCGTCGGCTCGGTCGACGGCTGGTCGCAGGCCTACACCTTCAACACCCGCACCTTCGACGGCGACTACGACTTCCTGTTCTACGGCGACCCGCAGATCGGTTCGTCGGGCAACCTCGCGAAGGACCAGGCCGGCTGGACCGACACGCTCGACGTGTCGCTGGCCGCCAACCCGAACGCCGAACTCCTCGTGTCGGGCGGCGACCAGGTCGAGACCGCCAACACCGAGATCCAGTGGGACGCGTTCCTCGCCCCCGACAAGCTGCGCCAGTACCCCTGGGCCGCCACGATCGGAAACCACGACGTGGGTGGAAAGGCGTACGAGCAGCACCTGTTCACGCCGAACACCGACCGTTCGGCCGCCTACTACTCCAACGGCCAGCCGACCTCGAACACCTCGGGTGGCGACTACTGGTACATCTACAAGGACGTGCTGTTCATCGACCTCAACAGCAACAGCTACAAGACCTCGCAGGGCGGGGGCGGAGACGACGCCCACGTCGGCTACGTCACCGACGTCGTGAACCAGCACGGCGCCGAGGCCAAGTACACCGTGCTCGTGTACCACCACTCGATCTACTCGCCGGCCGCGCACGCGAAGGACGGCGACAACAAGCAGCGCAAGATCGACTTCCCCACCGTGTTCTCGAACCTCGGCGTCGACCTGGTTCTCCAGGGCCACGACCACAGCTACTCGCGCAGCTACGAGATCAAGAACGGCGCCAAGGCGAACCCGGATGAGCAGCCCGGCCAGAACGAGGTCTTCCCCGGCCCCGGCGGAGTCATCTACGTCACCGCGAACTCGGCCTCCGGCTCGAAGTACTACGACATCACCGCGCCCGACGACAGCGGCACCTCGGGAGCCGGGAACGGCGCCGACCCGCTGAACCCGCAGAGCTACTGGTACAACTCGGTGCAGAACCAGGAGCACGTGCGCAGCTACGTCAAGGTGCAGGTGCAGAAGGACCAGCTCGTGGTCGAGAACATCCGCAGCGGCACGTGCGACGCCCCCAACGCCGCGGTCGAGCTCGGCAACGTGCCGTGGTGCGGGCCGGACAGCGGCGCCACCCCGGCCCAGCCGGTCGGCTCCGTCGTCGACGCGGTCACCATCCACCAGAACCACGGTGACAACCAGGAGATCGCGGTGACCGTGCCCACGGCCGCCCCCGGTGAATTCGGCTGGAAGATCGACGGCCGCAACACGCTCGTCGACCTCGGCACCGCCGTGGACCACGACGGCGACTACTTCGAGGCGAACGGGCAGATCAACCCGATCGTCGTCACCGACACCCGCCAGTCGCTCGCTCCGTGGTCGATCTCGGCCTCGGTCGGCGACTTCCGCGACGGCACGAACACCTTCTCCGGCAAGTACCTCGGCTGGACCCCGAAGGTGATCGAGCAGGGTGCGGGCGCCACCGCCGGCGCCGCGATCCCGACGGGCTACGACAGCGGACAGGGCCTGTCGGTCTCCCGCGGCCTGTCGTTCGCCGACGAGGGCCACGAGCGTGGCACCGCGAAGGTCGGCGCCGACCTGGCGCTGAAGATCCCCGGTCTGGTCGACTCGGGCAGCTACCGCGCCACCCTCACCCTGACTGCGCTGAGCAGCTAGGCGTGAACCGCGTGCCGGATGGTGCGGCGGCCACCAGCCCCGCGCCATCCGGCACGATCCCGTTCCACCCACCAACCCACCCGACGAGGATTCCATGACCGTGTCTCTGGCCCGTTCCACCCGCGCCGCTCTCGCTCTGGCCGCCACCGCGGCCGTCGCGCTGGGCGCCCTGCTCCTGCCCGCGATGCCGGCGCACGCGGCCGACGGCGACGCCGACTGGGCGGTGCGCACGGCGACGACCGACCAGGGCACAGACCGCACCAGCTACACGTTCGCGCTCGACCCGGGCGCAGCCGTCGACGACACCCTCGTCGTCACGAACCACGGCACGACACCGCTCGATCTCGGCGTCTACGCCGCCGACGGCTACACCACCGACAGCGGCCAGTTCGACGTGGTCGTCGGCGGGGCCGAGTCGACCGCCATCGGCGCCTGGGTGCACACCGCGAATCCCACGGTGCACCTCGAGCCCGGCGCCACCGCCGATGTGCCGTTCACCCTGACCATTCCGCAGAATGCCACCCCGGGCGACTACGCGGGCGCCATCGTCACCTCGCTCACCCAGGCCGACGACGAGCAGGGCATCAACGTCGACCGGCGCCTCGGCATCAAGATCTCCCTGCGCATCGGCGGCGATCTCGCCCCGGCGCTCGCCATCGAGAACATGCATGTCGACTACGACGGCGGATGGCTGCCGTTCGCGGCGGGCGACGCCGTGATCGGCTACACCCTGCACAACACCGGCAATGCCGTCGTCTCGGCCCAGCAGGCCGCCGGAGTCACGGGGCCGTTCGGCTGGTTCCCGAGTGATGCGGGCGAGGTGGAGGCCCCGCCGCAGCTCCTCCCCGGCGAGTCGTGGACGGTGAGCGTGCCGGTGACAGGCGTGCCGCCGGTCTTCCTGCTGACCGCGACCGCGACGGTCGGGCCGATCGTGCTCGACGCATCCGGATCGACGACCAGTCTCGACCCGGTGACGGCGAGCGCGAACGGGTGGGCGGTGCCGTGGACCCTGGTCATCCTCGTGCTCGTGCTCGCGGCGCTGATCGTGCTCGCGGTGATCGTGCGCCGCCGCACTCGGGCCGCACGCAAGGCCCGTGAAGACGCACGGGTGCAGGAGGCGGTGGAGCAGGCGCTCGCCGCGACGAAGGCCTCCGCCGAGGTGACCCACTCGGCCTGACGCCGGTCTCGGCCGAGGCGCTACGCGCCGCCGCGGGCGGCCAGGAGTTGACGCATGTAGTCGATCTCGCCCGTCTGCGCGAAGGTCATGGCCTTCGCCAGGGGCACGACGAGCGGATTCGTCGTGCGGTCGAGCACGGCTTCGGCCATCTCGACCCCGCCGAGGTGGTGCGCGATCATCAGCTGGAGGAAGAGACGCTCGGCGTCGACACCGGTCAGTTGCGAGAGTCGCGCGAGGTCGTCGGCCGAGGCCATGCCGGGCATCGGGTCGCCCGGCTTCATCCCGCTCGAATCGATCGCGCCCGTCGTGGCCGAGACCCCGCCGTGCTCGTGTGAGTCGGAGCCGGCGCCCGAGAGCGTCGGCTGCGTCATCCAGGTCATCGCGGGCTGCGAGGATGCCTGCGGCAGGTTCCAGGAGTTCAGCCACGCGTACATCTGCCCCGACTGCTGAGCCTGCGTCGTGGCGATGTCATAAGCGAGCTGTCGGATGTCAGGATCGTCGGTCTGCTCACGCACGATCATGGCCATCTGCACCGCCTGGTCGTGGTGCTGCTGCATGTCGCGGGCGAAGCCGGCCTCGACACTGGTGTCGGAGGGGGTGGCCGTCCGGGGCGCGGCGAGCCATCCTGCCGCGAAAGCCACCACGGCCACGAGCACCGCGGCGATGACGCCGGCGATCACGACACGCCCGCGGGGGCGACGCGGTGGCGCGGTGGGGTCAGGCGAGTCCAGCGGGCCGGGCTCCGCAGAGGTCGCCTCGGCGGAGCGCGCTGTGCCCTCGTCGGTCACGCGACCTTGCCGGGCGCGTCCAGACCGCCGGTGCAGGGGGCTCCCGGCTCGGGCGCGTCGGCCGACTTCCAGAACTTCGCCACGAAGTCCTTCAGGCGCGGGTCGTCGACGCCGTCAAGGAATACCTGGTTGCCCCAGGCGGAGGCGACGACCGGCGCACTCAGGCCCTCGAAGGGCGAGAGCACCACGTAGGTGTCGGGCAGCTGCGACCGCAGCGTCTCGATTCCTCCTGCGTCGACCTGGGCCGGATCGTAGGTGACCCAGACGGCACCGTGCTCGAGGTCGTGCACGGCGTTCTCGTTGGGAACCGGCTCGGAGTAGACGCCGCAGTTGAGCCAGACGCCGTTGTGGTCGCCGCCGGCGGGTGGGGTCTGCGCATAGTCGACGGTGCCGTCGACGTGGTTCGCGGTGAGGCCGGGGTAGGTCTGCAGGCCTTCGATCGAGATCGCCGATGGATCGGCCTTCGGAGTGTTGCTCGTGACCACGAACGTCACGAGCAGGGCGATCGCCGCCACGCCGGCGACGCCGCCGATGATCCAGCCGATCAGGCGGTTGCGCCGCTGCCGCTTCTGCTGGGCGACCATCGCCGCCACCTTCTCGGCGCGGCGGGCATCCCGCTCTTGCTTGACCGTGAGTTTCTTGGCCTGTTCCTTCGCCTTCGGCGGAACGGAATTCGACGGACGCTGGGGATCGGAACGGGGAGGCACGGCTCTCATTTCGATGGCGGCGAGCAAGGGAGTTGACGCTACAACTATCTCCAGGATGCCTGGAAGATCCATGTATGCGCAACGAGGCAGGGTATAGCCGAGCGGGCATATGCCGCGTGTGAGGATCGGTGGATGTTCAAGTCGGTCGCGCGCGCGGTGGCTCGCCCCGTCTCGAGGGTCGTCTACCGGCCGACGATCACCGGCCGCGAGAACGTGCCTCGTCAAGGCCCGGTGCTCTTCGCGAGCAATCACCTGAGCTTCATCGACAGTGTCGTGATCACGGTCGTCGCGCCGCGCGACGTCCGCTTCCTCGCCAAGGCCGAGTACTTCACCGGGAGCGGAGCCCGCGGCGCGCTGTCGAAGGCGTTCTTCGAGTCGATCGGCGCGATCCCGGTCGATCGCGAGAGCAACACCGCCGCCCAGGACTCCCTCGAGCGCGGCCGCGAAGTGCTCGAGGAGGCCGGGGCGTTCGCCATCTACCCCGAGGGCACCCGCTCCCGCGACGGCCGCCTCTACAAGGGTCGCACCGGGGTCGCCTGGCTCGGGCTCACCACCCGGTGCCCGATCGTTCCGGTCGCCCTGACCGGAACTCCGGACCTGTTGCCCGTGGGAGCGAGGGTTCCGCGCATCCGGCCGGTCACGATCCAGTTCGGCCAGCCCATCGACTCGGCTTCTTACGGCGAAGCATCCTCGGCGAGGGCCCGCCGCCGCCTCACCGACGACGTGATGACCGCCATCGGCGCGATGTCACGCCAGGAACTCGCGGGCGCCTACAACGAACCCCCGCCGGCGAACGTGGTCGAGCGGATGCGCCGCGCCCTGCATCGCAACGACCCGAGCTGACCCGCGCCCGCCCCGCGCGACTCGTCCCAAAACGGCCCAAAACCCGGCGTCTGGCACAATTCGGGACGAGTCGGGGCGGGGTAGCTACCAGGTGACGCGAGCCGCGGGGCCGGGCACGAAGGACACCTCGTCGGGGCCGAGGGCTTCGCCCGACGCGGTCACGAAGGCGAGCTCCACGGGCTCGCGGTCGTGCGCGTCGACCATGCGCGAGCTGGCCCCGCCCGAGTAGGGGTGGAACTCGTCTCCCCACTGCACGAGCGCGCCGATCACCAGCGCGAGGCCCTGGCCGCTCTCGGTGAGGTGGTAGCTCGAGCGCTCGCGCGATCCGGGCTCGCGGTAGGCCCGCTTCTCGAGCACTCCCGCTTCGACGAGCTTCGCGAGCCGGGTGGCGAGGATGTCGCTGGGTGCTCCGAGCGAATCGCGGAACTCCGAGAAGCGCGTGTTTCCGCGCAGTGCATCGCGCACGATCAGCAGCGACCACTTCTCGCCGACGATGTCGAGCGAGCGCACGATCTGGCAGCGGGCTTCGGAGTCGGTGCCGGCTTGCGCATCCTTCAACTGTCCCATGCGCCCCAGGGTACGCCGAAGATGGCTAAATTGGCAATTCCAACCGAGAGGGCGTACTGTGGCCGGCATGACGAAAAAGTGGAGCCTGTCGCGGCGCGGCACATTCTGGTCGGCCTCGGCCGTGCTCGCCCTGTGTCTGTGGGCCAGCGGCGCGCCGAGCGTGCTCTATCCGGTCTACGCGGCCGAGTGGCACCTGCCCGCCGTCGTCACCACCTCGGTCTTCGGCACCTATCCGCTCGCGCTCCTGATCGTCCTGCTCTTCTTCGGCGGGCTTTCCGACAGCATCGGACGTCGTCGCGCCATGCTGCTCGGCATCGGGCTGATCGCCGTGGCCGCGCTGGCCTTCGCGTTCGCGCCGAACGTGGGCTGGCTCTACCTCGGGCGTCTGCTGCAGGGGGTGGGCACCGGTTTCGCCCTCGGCGCCGCGAGCGCCGCCCTGGTCGAGAACAACACCTCGTCGAACCCGCGCATCGCGAGCACTCTCACCACTGCCTCGACGGCCACCGGGCTGACGCTCGCCCTGCTGGTGTCGGGCGTGCTCGCGCAGTACGCGCCGTTGCCCTTGTTCCTGAGCTTCGCCGTGCTCTTCGTTCTCGGCGGCGTGGCCTTCCTCGCCGTCTGGCTGACGCCCTCCGACACCGCGGGTCTCGGCCGCCCGACGTGGCGGCCGAAGCCCCTCAAGCTGCCCCGCGGCATCCTGCTCGCGTTCATCGCGGCGACCACCTCGGTCTCGCTGGCCTACAGCGTGGGCGCGATCTTCCTCTCGCTCGGCTCCCAGATGGCCCGCGACTTCACGGGCACCACGAACCTCCTGGTGGTGGGCGCACTGCTCGGCATCTCCTCCATCGCGATCGGCGTCACGGCCCTCTTCCTCGGCAAGGTGCCGGCGCACGTCACGATCATCATCGGCGGGGTGATCTCGCTCGCGGGGCTGGGCCTCATGGCAGGCGCCGCGGCATCCGGGTCGGTCGCGCTCTTCCTCGCCTGGTGCGTTGTGGGCGGCGTCGGCTACTCCTTCGCCTTCACCGGCGGCCTCGGTCTCGTGAACCGTGCAGCGCCCGCGCGCCACCGCGGCGCGACGCTCTCGATGCTCTACCTGTTCTCCTACCTGCTGCAGGCGATCACCGCGATCGGCGCGGGCGCGCTCGCCACGGCGCTCGGCCTCGGGCCGGCAGTCGACGTGCTGGCGCCGCTGGTGGGCGTGCTCGCGGCGGGGGCTGTCACGCTCGCCGCGGTGGACCTCGCGGTTGGTCGTCGACGGGCCTCCGCTTTGTCGGCCTCCGTAGTACAAACCCACGCCTGACTGTGGGATGTCCACAGTGCGACTTCGCACGTCTCCGGCCTCTTTTGTAGGCGGCGAACGGCGGATTGTCACCGGTCCCGGCCCGCGTTCTAGCGTAGGAATCGGCTCGGCGTGCCCCGGTTGGGCGTGCCACGACGATGAGGACGACAATGACGCACACGGTCGACACCACGAACTCCCCTTCCGCCCGCCGTGAAGACGACGCGGTGCAGGCGGATGCGATCGAGAGCGAGCTCGACGCCTCCGCCCGGATCCCGAAGCGCTCCGGCCGCGCGTCGACGAGCGACGTGGTGGTGGCCCGCACCGACGTGGAGTGGCTCGGTCAGTACTTGCTCGGCACCTGGGCCGACGTGCGCCTCGGCGCGCGTGAGCTCAGCGCCCGTCCCGACCTGCAGCGCATCGACGGCCAGACGCTCGATGAGCACCGCGCCCGCGTCTCGGGCCAGCTGAAGTTGCTCGTGGAGCACGGGCAGGTGCACCGCGCCTTCCCCGAGTCGGTCGGCGGGGCCGACGACCACGGCGGCAACATCGCCGGCTTCGAGGAGCTGGTGCTCGCCGATCCGTCGTTGCAGATCAAGTCGGGCGTGCAGTGGGGCCTGTTCGGCGCCGCGGTGCTCCACCTCGGCACGGAGTACCACCACAAGGCGTTCCTGCCCGCGATCATGAGCCTCGAGGTGCCCGGCGCCTTCGCGATGACCGAGACCGGACACGGGTCGGACGTCGCGGCCATCGGCACCACGGCCACCTACGACGAGTCCGCCGGCGAGTTCGTGCTGCACACGCCGTTCCGCGGGGCCTGGAAGGACTACCTCGGCAACGCCGCCGTCGACGGCATCGCGGCGGTGGTGTTCGCGCAGCTCGTGACCAAGAATGTGAACCACGGCGTGCACGCCTTCTACGTGCCGATCCGGGATGCGGTGACCGGCGAATTCCTGCCCGGCGTCGGCGGAGAGGATGATGGCCTGAAGGGCGGGCTGAACGGCATCGACAACGGCCGCTTGCACTTCGACCAGGTGCGCATCCCGCGCCTGAATCTGCTCAACCGCTACGGCGACGTGGCCGAGGACGGCACCTACTCGAGCTCCATCGAGAGCCCCGGGCGCCGCTTCTTCACCATGCTCGGCACCCTGGTGCAAGGGCGCGTGTCGCTCGACGGCGCCTCCGTGGCCGCGGCGAAGGTGGCGCTCACCATCGCCATCACCTACGGCAACGAGCGCCGCCAGTTCACGGCCGGCAGCGACACCGACGAGGAGGTGCTGCTCGACTACCAGCTGCACCAGAAGCGGCTCATCCCGAAACTCGCCACCACCTACGCCGCGAGCTTCGCGCACGAACAGCTGCTGACGAAGTTCGACGAGGTGTTCTCGGGCCGCGCCGACAGCGACGACGACCGGCAAGACCTCGAGACCCTCGCCGCCGCGCTCAAGCCGCTCAGCACCTGGCACGCCCTGGAGACCCTGCAGGAGGCACGTGAGGCCTGCGGCGGCGCCGGGTTCCTGGCCGAGAACCGCCTGGTCGGGCTGCGCGCCGATCTCGACATCTACGCCACCTTCGAGGGTGACAACCACGTGCTGCTGCAGCTGGTGGCCAAGCGCCTGCTCTCGGACTACTCGCGCCGCTTCGCGAAGGCCGACTTCGGCGTGCTCGCCCGCTATGTGGTGGAGCAGGCGGCCGACAAGACGGTGAACGGATCGGGACTGCGCTCCCTCGCCCAGACGGTGGCCGACTTCGGGTCGACCGCGCGCTCCGTGGGTCAGCTGCGCGACGCATCCGCTCAGCGCCAGCTGCTCACCGACCGCGTCGAGACGATGGTGGGCGAGGTGGCGGCGAAGCTGCGGCCGGCGTCGAAGCTGTCGCAGAAGGATGCCGCCGACCTCTTCAACCTGCACCAGAGCGAGATCATCGAAGCGGCCCGAGCCCACGCCGAACTGCTGCAGTGGGAGGCGTTCACCGAGGCCCTGGAGGGTTCGGCCGGCCTCACCTCGGGCATGCACGACGGAACCCGCGTGGTGCTCACCTGGCTCCGTGACCTGTTCGGGCTCGGGCTCGTCGAGAAGCACCTCGCCTGGTACCTGATGAACGGACGGCTCTCGCCCAAGCGGGCGCAGGCGGTGGGGCTCTACACCGAGCGGCTGTCGGCGCGCATCCGGCCGCACGTACAAGACCTGGTGCGGGCGTTCGGCTATGGCCCGGAGCACGTGCGGGCCTCGATCGCCACCGGCGCCGAGAAGGCCCGCCAGACCGAGGCGCGCGACTACTACCGCGCCGCCCGGGCTGCGGGCACCCTCCCCGCCCCGGAGAAGAAGCCCGCCCGCAAACGCTGACGCCCCCGCCCCATTCCTCGCGAGACGCCAATTTTCGCCCTTCCCGTCGTGTTTTTGGGGCGGATATTGACGTCTCGCGAAGAGGGTGGGGGCGGTGGCGCCCGAAAGTGAGTAGTGACTGCTCAGGCGCGTCGGCGAGTCGCCCTGAGAAGGTGGAACACCAACCGAGGAGGATGCGATGACGTCGTACGACGAGATCGGCGGGCACGCCGCCATGAAGCTGGCCGTCGTGGTGTTCTACAACCGCGTGGTGGCCGATCCGCTGCTCGCCCCCTACTTCGAGGGCATCTCCCTGTCCCGGCTCCGGGCTCATCAGGTGGCCTTCCTCTCCGGTGTGCTCGGTGGCCCCCAGGCGTTCACCGGCCGCGACCTGCCGGCCGCACACGCCGCGTTCGCGATCACCGACGAGGCCTTCGACAGGATGGTGGAGCACCTCGAGTTCGCGCTCGTCGACGTCGGCGCCCCCGAGGCCGTCACCGCCGAGGTGCTCGGCACCGTCGGCGGCCTGCGGCACGCTATCGTGCAGCCGGCCCGGGCGATCCGCTGATCGGAGCCGAAGGCGACGCCGATGTCTGAGCACTCGGCGCGATGAGGTCGCGACGACCACCGATGCCGAGCTTGCCGTAGCTCGACTGGAGGTGATTGTCGACCGTGCGGATCGAGAGGAACAGCCGCGACGCGATCTCCTGGCTGGTGAGCCCGAGGCGCGCCAGGTCGACGACCTCGCGCTCGCGCCGGGTGAGCACATCCGGCGCGGAATCCCGGATTCCGCTGGTGTCGGCGCCGGGGCACGACTCCAGCAGGTGGAGCGCCCGGTCGTGCAGGGCGGCCGCTTCGTGCGCCCGGCCGGCGACCCGCGCCGCGCGCCCGGCTGCGGCGAACGCCTCGGCGGCCGACAGAGTGGCGCCGAGCTGCAACCAGCGCTCGCCGGCATCGGTGAATCCGATCGCACTCGGCTCCGCGACAGCCCGGGTGTGGGCGGCGCGGGCCTGGAACAGCGGGCTGTCGCCGGATGCCGCGAGTTCGGCGACCCGGTCGGCCACCAGTCGCAGGGTGGCGGTGAGCGCGGTCGCCGGGATGACGCCCTCGGCACGCGAGCCGATCCGGGCCGCCTGGAACAGCAGCGCGGTCGCGAGGTAGATCGCCCCGGAGGCGACGTGGTGCTCGGCATCGGCGCGCAGTCGCTCGATCGCGGCGGCGGGCTGACCGCGCACTGCGGTCAACTGGGCCTCGGCCAGTCGCACGTGGAAGTTGCCCTCGGGAGCATCGGTGCGGAGGCTCCGCAGCACGGTCTCCGCGGCATCCGTCTCACCGGCGGCGATGTGGGCGAGGGCGAGGGTGCCGAGCGCCACCCGATGCAGGTTCTTCGGGCCCTTGACGCTCGCGCCCGCGATGGCGTCACCGAGCCACCGCGTCGCCGACGAGACCTGGCCGATCTGCAACAGCACGTGCCCGAGCAGCAGTTCGGCGTAACGGGTGGAGACTTCGTCGTCGAACTGGACCGACTCGGAGAGCGCCTCCAGCGCCCACCGTCGGGCCACGTCGAGCGATCCGCCCACGAGCGACGCCGAGGCGGCGGTGAACAGCGCGAACGCCCGGTCGCGGGCGATCATCCCGCCGCCGAGCAGACGTTCGACCTCCTCCTGCGACTCCGACCACCGGCCGAGGCCGGCCAAGGGCATCGCGGCCGCCATCGCCACCATCTCCCGCAGTTCGGCGGGCAGGCCCGGGGTGTGCAGCAGGGTCTCGATCTCGGCCAGCGCCTCGCCGGTGCGCTCGACGGTGAACAGCATCATCGACCGGGTGATCGCGATGAGAGCGGAATGGGTGGGGAAGCGCGCGTCGGCCTCGGAGAGCAGCTGGAGGGCATCCACGATCCCGCCCGGCTGGTCGTGGCGGATGAGCGCGAGCGTGCTGGCGATGCGCACCGAGAGGAGTTCCGCTGCGGGCGCCGTCTGGTCGTGGGCCGACCCGGCCTCCGCGGCGGAGCGCGCGCCTTCCGCGTCGCCGAGACGGCGGAGTGCGTCGGCCAGGATCAAGTGGGGCAGGCCGCCCGTGGCGCCGGCGTCGATGGCGGCCTGGGAGAGTTTCGCCGCGAGTGCGTGGTCATGGGTCAGCTGTGCGAGGCGGGCGCCGGTGAGGAGCAGCTCGGGCGAGGCCGGCTGTCCGGCATCCAGGCGCCACACGGCTACGCGGAAGGCGTCGTCGGGCGTCGGGTCGGCCGAGGCCACGATGTCGGCCTGTTCGATTAGGATGTCTTCGACCCGCAGGATCGACATCGTGCCACGGATCACGCCGACGTAGTGCGGCTGGGCGAGTTCGGCCAGCATCCGGCCGCCCGACTCCCGCACGACGACCAGGCCCGCGCGCTCGAGTTCGGTCACGCTCGTGCGCGCGCCGGGGGTGTGGAGCTCGCGCACGGGCAGCGGCTGGCAGACGGCCAGGCGTTCGATCACGTCGAGCTGCGCCGGAGTGATCGCACGCAGTCGCCGGGCGATCACCTCGCCGAGCGCGGGGGTGCCGACCGGCTCACCGATGAGCTGCCAGACCCCCGACTCGACCACCAGGGTGCCGGCGCGCACGGCGCCGGCGCAGAGCTCGCGCAGGAAGAGCGGGTTGCCCCCGGCGGCGCGGTGGAGCTCCTCCGCCGTTCGCCGAGCGACCGAGCCGCCGAGCGCCCGGGCGAGGAGGGCCTCACTCGCCGCGCTGTCGAGCGGGGGGACGTCGATCCGCACGGCTGCGCTCTCGCTCCACAGGGCGAGGAGGGCGTCCGGAATCGGAGCCCCGTCGCCGATGGTGGCCAGCAGCTTGACGACACCGGAGTGCACGAGCTGGGTCAGCAGGGCGACCGAGAGGTCGTCGAAGGCCTGCAGGTCGTCGACGACGACCAGGATGCGCCCCGGCCCGCCGAGCGACCGGATGCGCGCGGTGACGGCCGCGAGCAGGCTCAGCGGATCGGCCGCGAGGGTCGTGAGGTCGACGCCGGGTGCGGCATCCTCCGCTCCGGAGGAGGCGAACAGCGGTGAGAGGCCGCCGAGCGGCAAGGAGGTGACACTGGTTCGCCCTGAGAGGCGCAATGCCGACCAGGCGGAGGCGCCCAGCCGGGCCGCGCTCTCGGCCGCCAACCGCGACTTGCCGATGCCGGTCGGGCCGAGCAGCACCACGGCCAGGGCCGGAGTGGCCTCGATCGCCGAAGTCACGCGGTCGAGCAGCGCGTCGCGGCCCTCGAACTCCCATTCGCCCTCGGTGAGGGGGCCTGGCTCCGTCGTGCCGGTCGTCATGGCGATAGGTCTCCCCCGGGCTGGTGCATGATCGTCGTCGGCCCCCACCGGCGAGTGTTTTTCGAGCATAGCGAACGGAGAAGGTCGGGTGAGCAATCCGGTGGAGCGAAGTAGGTAGCGGCTACTCAGGACTCCCGGCTGACGGGTGGGCAGAGTATCCGAGGCGCACAGCTGCGCTCCCCGACATTCCTGTTGTCCTCACGAAATGAGTCGATCATGCTCCCCATCTCCCGAGCGGCCCGCCGCTCACAAACCCGATCCGCCGGGAAGGCCCGACGGCTGACCCTGCTCGCTGCAGCTACCGTCTCCGCCCTCGTCGCGTTGAGCGCCCAGGGCGCCGCCGTGGCATCGGCCGACGAGGTCGCCGATCCTCCGGCCGCGGTGACCGCCGCGCCGGGTGATCCGACCCAGGCGACAGAGGCCACCGAGGCGACAGAGGCGACGCAGGCCACCGAGGTGGCAGAGGCCGCCGGAGCGGGCCAGGCCACCGAAGCGAGCGAGGTCACGGAAGCCCCGGAAGCGGCCGGGCCCGTCGACGCGGCGCAGGGCACCGAGCCGACCGACCCGACGCAGGCGACGGAGGCGCCGGGCCCCGGAGCGGGTGTTCCCTCTGACCCGACCGACCCGACGCAGGCCGCTGAGGCGCCTGGCCCGGGGGCGGGTGGTCCCTCCGATCCGACTGACCCGACGCAGGCGACCGAGGCACCCGGTCCTGGGGCGGCTGGTCCCTCAGACCCGACTGACCCGACACAGGCTGCCGAGGCACCCGGTCCCGCCGATCCGGGTTCGCAGGGCGACCCGATCGCCCTCGTCAACACCCCGCCTGTCGGCGTCGCCGATCACTACACGCTCGGTGTCGACACGGTGCTCACCGTCGCCGCCCCCGGCGTAGTCGGCAACGACTACGACGCCGAGGGTGATTTCCTCACCACCTCCCAAGGCACCACCGGCACCGGGCACGGAGGCCATGTCTCGGTGCTCTGGGATCGCTCGATCGTCTACACCCCGGCGGCGGGCTTCGTCGGCGTCGACACCTGGAGCTACCTGGTCTACGACGGCACCGACTATGCCGACACGGTCGTTCCGGTCACCTTCACGGTCGTCGACACGACGGATGCGGCACCGGTCGCCCACGACGACAGCTACTCCACGGCTGCCGACACGGCGCTCGTGATCGGCGGCACGGGTGTGCTGGCCAACGACACCGATGCCGACGGCGACGCGCTCGCGATTCCGGCGGCCCTCGCCCAAGGCGGCGCATCCGTCACGGCCAAGGACGGCAGCATCGACTGGGAGCAGGGAGGCGGATTCACGTACACCCCCGGCGCCGGCTTCATCGGCTACGACACCGTGACCTATTGGGCCACGGACGGCGTGCTGGGCGGAAACCTCGCCACCGTCACGATCAAGGTCGGCGACTGGGCGAATCTTCCGCCGGTCGCCATGGACGACCACTACGCGACCGCCGTGAACCACGTGCTGACGGTCGGCGCCGCGCAGGGCCTGCTCGCGAACGACTCGGATGCGACCGACCCGATCTCGGTGGTGGTGCCCAACCTGCTCGATACGGGCCGGGCGGCCGTGTACCTGCACAGCGACGGCAGCTTCAGCTACGCCTCGCACTACAACGACACGATCGGGCCCGACACCTTCACCTACCAGGTGACCGACGGCAGCTACAACCTGCCCGTCACGGCGACGGTGACGATCGACGTGAGCGCGTTCACGAACGCTCAGCCGATCGCGGTCGACGACCACTACACCACGTCGAAGAACACCGGCATGGGCGTGGGCGCGGCGGCGGGCCTGCTCGCGAACGACAGCGATCCCGATCAGGACGCGATCTCCATCCAGTTCGCCACGCCCGACGCGGCCACCGAGGCGGGTGGAATCGTGAACGTGGGCCTCAACGGCTCGTTCAGCTACACCCCGCCGGCCGATTTCGTTGGGGTCGACGGATTCTCCTACAACATCGTCGACGTGTTCGGCGGGCAGGGGGTCGCGGTCGCCTGGATCACGGTCACCGACCCCGGCGCCACGGGGAACTCCATGCCCGTCGCAACCGACGACCACTACTCGACCACGCCCGATACGACCCTCGTGGTCTCCGCGGCGAACGGAATGCTGATCAACGACTTCGATGCCGACGGCGACCCGCTCGGCTCGATCATCCCCGCCATCCCCTACGGCAGCGCGAGCGTCGAGGGCGGCACGGTCACCGGCACCGTCGACGGCGGGTTCACCTACACCCCGCCGGCGGGCTTCGTGGGCGAGGACGAGTTCGTCTACGAGGTGATGGACCAGTCCGTCGAGAGCTTCGACGTGGGCACGGTGCGCATCACGGTCGCCGCAGCGGTTCCGCCCGTGACGGGCGAGCCGCGTGCGGGTGCGGGTGCCGCCGCCGGTCAGGGCGACCCGGATGCCGGCGCAACCGACGGTGCCGACGTGGCATCCGCGGACACCTCCGGCGAGCTCGCGCTCACCGGCGCGGCGCCCGACGGCACGCTGGCTCTGTCGCTCCTGCTGCTGCTCAGCGGAGCCGCCGGCATCGTGATCGCCGCGATGGCCCACCGCCGCAGCCGCCGGTCCTGACACCGCATCGACCACCCCGACCCACGACCGAGAGGACACCACGATGTTCGGTAAGAAGAAGACCTGGCAGAAGGCCACCGGCACGGTGCTGGCGCGCACCATCGCGAGCACCGACAGCGACGGCGCGATGATCACCTATGACTACGCGGTCGAGGTGCGTCCGACCGAGGGCGCCGTCTTCCGGGCGATGCTCAAGGATCCGCGGATGCTCACCGACTTCCTGCAGCCCATCGTCGGCAAGACCGTCGGGGTCGAGTTCGACGCCGCCTCGGGCAAGGCGCGGTTCGACAAGAGCGATCCGCAGCTCAGCTTCAAGGCGTTCGAGCGAGCGCAGCAGGACGCCGTGCGCCGGGCGCTCGACCCCCGCCAGGGCTCGTAGCGCCGAGGGCGGTGGTACCCAGGTACGAGGGGAGTGCCTGGCAGGACGGCACCGGCGGGGGATGGGCCCGCCGGTGCCGATCCGTAGCGTGTTCAGGGCGCAGAGAGCGCAGCAGACACGAAAGCGGGAGATCCATGATCGAGGCCACATCCTTGACCAAACGCTACGGCGCCAAGACGGCGGTCGATTCCATCGACTTCGCCGTGCGGCCCGGTCAGGTGACCGGGTTCCTCGGCCCCAACGGCGCCGGTAAATCCACCACGATGCGCATGATCGTGGGCCTGGACCGCCCGAGCGCCGGCCGGGTGCTGGTGAACGGCAAGCCCTACGCCGAGCATGCGGCACCGCTGCGCGAAGTGGGCGCCCTGCTCGAGGCGAAGGCCGTGCACACCGGCCGCAGCGCACGCAACCACCTCCGCTCGATCGCGGCGACCCACGGCATCCCGCGCCGCCGTGTCGACGAGGTCATCGACCTCACCGGCCTCCACTCGGTGGCCGGCAAGCGCGTGGGCGGATTCTCGCTCGGCATGGGGCAGCGCCTCGGCCTCGCGGCGGCGCTGCTCGGCGACCCGGCCACTCTCATCCTCGACGAACCGGTCAACGGCCTCGACCCCGAGGGTGTGCTCTGGGTGCGTGGTTTCGTGCGGCAGTTCGCCGCACAGGGCCGCACCGTGCTGCTCTCCAGCCACCTGATGAGCGAGATGGCGCTCACGGCCGACCACATCATCGTGCTCGGCAAGGGCCGTGTGATCGCCAATGCGACGGTGGCCGAGATCGTCGGATCGACGCAGACCTTCGTGCGGGTGCGCAGCCCGCGCATCGACGAGGTGGCCCGCCGCCTCACCCAGCCCGACGTCACGGTGACGAGCGTCGACGCCGACGTCATCGAGGTGCGCGGCCTGCCCGCCGACGTGATCGGCGACGCCGCTCTCTCGGTCGGTGTCGCGTTGCACGAGCTCACCACCGTGCAGGGGTCGCTCGAAGACGCCTACATGAACCTCACCCGCGACGAAGTGGAGTACCGCACCACGGTCACCCCCGACGCCGCCCTCGCCGAAGGGATCGCCCGATGAGCACCGTCACCACCACCGTTCCTTCCGTCCGTGCCTCGCACCAGCCGGTTCCGGATGCGCGGCTGCGCTTCACCGGCGTGCTCCGCTCCGAGTGGATCAAGCTCACCACCCTCCGCTCCACGCTCTGGGCCTACGCCATCCTCGTGCTCGTGCAGGTGGGCATGGGCGTGATCTTCGTGCTCGCCAGTGACGGATTCGCGAGCGCCCCGGGCGCCGCGAACCAGGCGGCCGTGCTGCCGTCGACCCTCGGCATCATGCTCGGGCAACTCGTGATCTCGGTGCTCGGCGTGCTGGTGATCAGCGGCGAGTACGGCACGGGGCAGATCCGCTCCAGCCTCACCGCCGTGCCCAAGCGCCTGCCGGTGCTCTGGGCCAAGGCGCTGGTGTTCGGCGTCACCAGCTTCGTGGTGGGTCTCGTGGCCGTGTTCGCCGCGTACGCCGTCACCTGGCCGATGCTCGACGCCCGCGGCGTGACCTCCGACATCAGCGACCCGGCGCTGTGGGGGAGCCTCGTCGGCGGTGCCGGCTACCTGGCGCTGATCGGTCTGCTCGCCTACTTCCTCGGCGCCGTGCTGAGGAACACCGCCGGCGGCATCGCGGCGGCACTCGGTCTGCTGCTCGTCGTGCCCACCGTGCTCTCGTTCATCCAGGCCGACTGGATCACCGTGATCGGGCAGTGGCTGCCGGGCGTCGTGGGTCAGTCGTTGTTCCTCGGCAGCGAGATCTTCGAGCCGTGGCAGGCCGTGCTCGTTATGCTCGGGTGGATCGCGGTCGTCGCCATTCCGGCAGCGATCCTGCTCAAACGGAGGGACGCCTGACAGTGGCGACACCCAGCCCCGTCGGGGGCTTCGGCTACACGTCCTCGGCGCCGGCGGCACACCCGTCCGGCGCCGAGGACTTGCGGCTGCCCAAACCGCCGGGGTTCATCCGCTCCTACTTCAACCGGCACCCGTGGCTGCTCGACGGAGTGATCGCCGGCGCCTACGCCCTGCCCTCGGCGGTGGTGGCGCTGCTGGTGTTCGTGGCGTCGCTGTTCGGGGCCACGCCGTTCGACTTCCAGGACAGCGGATGGCGCAGCACGCCGCTCTTCGGTATTGCACTGCTCTACACGGCCGCCGCGGTGACGGTCGCGTTGCTGTTCCGGCGCTACGTGCCGGTCATCACCGCCGCGATCTGCGCCGCATCGCTCCTGGTGACGGGCGCCACCTCGCAGCAGCTCGACACGGTGCCGATGATGTTCGCGCTGTACGCGCTCTCGGTGTACCGCTCCACCCGCTCGGCCTGGATCTGGACGGCCGTCGCCGTCGTCACCGGCATCGTGTCGACGGCGCTCTACGATCCCTTCGATCTCGCCGCGATCATCGGCTACGGCGTGCTCTCGGCGATGGCGATGGTGATCGCCACGCTCGTCGGCATCACCTTCGGCAACCGGCGGCGCTACATCCAGGCCCTCCTCGACCGCGCGCAGCAGCTCGCCCGGGAGCGCGACCAGCAGGCACGGCTCTCGGCCGCCGCCGAGCGCGCGCGCATCGCCCGGGAGATGCACGACATCGTGGCGCACAGCCTCACCGTGATCGTGGCGCTGTCGGATGGCGCGGAGGCGAGTGTCGAGCGCTCGCCCGCCACGGCGCGCGAGGCGATGCGGCAGTCCGCGGCCACGGCGCGGCGCGCGCTGACCGACATGCGGCTCTCGCTCGGCGTGCTGACCGAGCCCGATGCGGAGGAGTCGGAGGGTGCCGGCGCCGGCGGCGGGGGTGGCGGCTCGGGGGTTGCCGCGGGCACGGGTGCGACGGTCTCGCTCGCCGGGTCCGGAGCCGGCGCGTCCGCGTCCGCCGCGTCGGCACCCGCGCCGCTCATGCCGCAGCCGAGCCTCGACGACCTGCCCGAGATGATCGCGTCGTATCGCGCGGCCGGGCTTCCGGTGCGGGTCACGGCGACGGGTACGCCTCCGCGCGATCCGCTCGTGCAGCTCACGGTGTTCCGCGTCGTGCAGGAGGCGCTGACGAACGCGCTCCGCTACGCGGTGCAAGCGACCGCGGTCGACGTGGTGCTCCACTACGGGCCGGGCGGCATCACCGTCGAGGTGTCTGACGACGGCATCGATCCCGGTCGTGGTGCCGCATCGGTCGGCTCGAGTCGCGGCCTCATCGGGATGCGCGAACGCGTTACGGTCTACGGCGGATCCGTGTCCGCGGGCCCGGCCGGAACCCGAGGCTGGCGCGTGCGCGCCGCCCTCGCCCCTCCGAACACGACGCTCACCCCCGCGGCGCCCCCGCCCGCGCCGTCGCACCCGGCCACCTCAGAAGGAGAGAATCCGTGACCGACGCCGCCCCGCGCATCCGGTTGCTCCTCGTCGACGACCAGCAGCTCATCCGGATGGGCATGCGCATGGTGCTCGAGGCCCAGCCCGACTTCGAGGTCGTCGGCGAGGCCGGCGACGGGCGCGCGGCGATCGACGCGGTGGCGCAGTTGCGACCCGAGGTCGTGCTGATGGACGTGCGGATGCCCGGCATGGACGGCATCGAAGCGACCCGCGCGATCGTGGCGTCGAATCCCGAGAGCCGCATCATCATCCTCACCACCTTCGACCTCGACGAGTACGCGTTCGCCGGCCTCAACGCCGGCGCGAGCGGGTTCCTGTTGAAAGACGCGCAACCCGCCGAACTCGCCAGCGCGATCCGCGCCGTGGCGAGCGGCGACGCGGCGGTCTCGCCCCGGGTGACGCGCAAGCTGCTCGAACTCTTCAGCCCGCAGCTGCCGGCCGCACCGGGCGGGACCGCGGGGGCGACGGATGCGCGACCCGGCGCATCCGGGAACGCGGGCTCTGCCGACCCCACTGCGTCGGCGGCATCCGCTCGCCTGGCCACGCTCACCGAGCGTGAGCACGAGGTGCTCGTCGCGATGGCCGAGGGGCTCACGAACTCCGAGATCGCGGCCCGCTTCTACCTCTCGGAGTCGACCGTGAAGACGCACGTCGGCCGGGTGCTCATGAAGCTCGAACTCCGCGACCGCGTGCAGGCGGTGATCTTCGCCTACTCCGTGGGCTTGGTCTGACGCCCCCCTCCACCCCCGCGAGGTAGCGCAAAGTGGCGCCTGGCGCACGCTCAGGGCGCACTTTGCGCTACCTCGCGAGGGGCGATCGCCCTAGGATTGAGGAATGCGCAGCTTCTACCCCGAGATCGAGCCCTACGAGAGCGGGATGCTCGACGTCGGCGACGGCCAGAGCCTCTACTGGGAGGAATCCGGCAACCCCGAGGGCAAGCCGGTCGTGTTCCTGCACGGCGGGCCCGGCGGGGGCACCACCCCGCACCACCGGCGGCTCTTCGACCCGGAGCGCTACCGGATCGTGCTCTTCGACCAGCGCGGCTGCGGCAAGAGCCTCCCGCACGCGAGCGAGCCCGACGCCGACCTGAGCACCAACACCACCTGGCACCTCGTGGCCGACATCGAGCGGCTGCGCGAGGCGCGCGGCATCGAGCGGTGGCAGGTGCTCGGCGGCTCGTGGGGCAGCGCCCTGGGCCTCGCCTACGCCGAGACCCACCCGGAGCGGGTGACCGAACTCATCCTGCGCGGCATCTTCACGCTGCGTCGCAGCGAACTCGACTGGTTCTACGAAGGCGGGGCCGCCGCGATCCTGCCCGACCGCTGGGAGGGGTTCCTCGCGCCGGTGCCGGAGGAGGAACGCCGCAACCTCATCTCCGCCTACCACCGGCTGCTCAACGACCCCGATCCGACCGTCCACGGGCCGGCGGCGGTGGCGTGGTCGACCTGGGAGGCGTCGGCGATCACGCTCATCCCGCGTGAGGACATCATCGCCGTGTTCGCCGAACCGAGCTACGCCCTCGCCTTCGCGCGCATCGAGAACCACTATTTCGTGAACCACGGCTGGCTCGAGCCCGAGCAGCTGATCCGCGACGCGTCGAAGCTGCGCGACATCCCGGGCGTCATCGTGCACGGCCGCTACGACCTCTGCACCCCGGCCTACAACGCCTGGGACCTGCACCAGGCGTGGCCCGAGGCCGAGCTGCATCTCATCGCCGATGCCGGCCACGCCTACGACGAGCCGGGCATCCTCGACGCCCTGATCACGGCCACCGACTCCTTCGCCACCCGTTGATCGTGCGGGCACGCGTGGCGGCCCTCGCCCTCGCCGTGCTGCTCGGAGCGAGCGGATGCGCGCAAGCGGTTCCCGAAACAGGGGCGGCACCCGAGACCGGCGCCCCGGCCACCGCCTACGCCTCGGCCAAACCCGGCGCTCCGGCAGCGCTCCCCGCCGACGCCGTGCCGGACTACCAGCTCGGGGGCGGGTACGACCCGGCGCCCGGCGTCACGGTGGTGGCCCGGGACAGCACCGACGATCCGGCGCCGGGCCTCTACTCCATCTGCTACGTCAACGGGTTCCAGACCCAGCCCGGCGCCGAGTGGCCCGACGAGCTGCTGCTGCACGAGGCATCCGGAGCCCTGCTGGTCGACCCGGGGTGGCCCGACGAGCACCTCTTCGACCTGAGCACGGCGGCGAATCGCGATGCGGTCGCCCGGATGCTCGTTCCGACCATCGAGGGCTGCGCGGCCGACGGGTTCCAGGCCGTGGAGTTCGACAACCTCGATTCGTACACGCGCTCGCACGACGCGTTCACACTCGACGACGCGGTGGCGTTCGCGACGCAGCTGGTCGCATCCGCCCACGCCGTCGGACTCGCCGCGGGCCAGAAGAACACGAGCGAACTCGGCCAGCGGGGCCGCGACGAGATCGGCTTCGACTTCGCCGTGACCGAGGAGTGCCACCGCTTCGACGAGTGCGCCGCCTACACCGACGTCTTCGGTGATCAGGTGATCGACATCGAATACACCGACGACCTGCGGGGCAGCTTCGCCGAGGTGTGCGCCGACCCGCAGACTCCGCACGCCACGGTGCTGCGCGACCGCGACCTGGCACCGGCGGGCGATCCGGGTCACGTCGACGACAACTGCTGACGCCGTCTCTTCACGCTCCGTTCACCGGACCTTCGGTCTGTGTGCCGCCGCCCCGCCTCTTCGGCGACGGAAGATGTGCAGAAGCCTCGGCAGAGGTGCAACTCCGAGGCGCACGGACACCGTGCGCCGGGAGCTCGGATGGGGACAGAACGGACACACGGTGGTCAGGGGTGAGGAACGGCCGGTGGCGACACTCGGCGAGACCATGGTGCTGTTCGACTGGAACGGCACCGTGGTGGTCGACGCCGATCGCGCCCGCGCGGCCCTGAACGCGGTGCTGGCGCGCCGCGGCATCCCGGTGCTCGGCGAGGCGGAGTTCTCGGTGCGGTTCCGGTTGCCGCTCGCGCAGCTGTTCGGGCGACTCGGCATCCCCGCCGGCGATCACGCCGCGGCCGAGGAGGAGTGGAACGTCGAGATGGCCGACACCCACGCGCGCCTCCGCGACGGCGCAGCCGAGTGCCTCGCCACGCTCTCCCGGGCGGGCGCGTGGCTCGGCGTCGTGTCGGCCGCCTCCGCTGCCGCCGTGCGCTTCGACCAGCGCGCACTGGCCGTGCCGGCCGTGTGGAACTCGGTCGACGCCTCCGTGGGCGACAAGTTCGAGATGCTGCTGCGGCATCGCCCGCAGCGGTCGAACGCCTTCTACGTGGGCGACAGCGCCGACGACATGCGCTGCGCCTCGGCCGCCGGATACACCGCGGTGGGCGTGACGGATGCCTACAGCAGCCCCGACGTGCTCCGCGCGGCGGGTGCGGCCCACGTCATCGGCACGCTCGACGAGTTGCTCGCGATCGTCGCCTGAGGAGGCCTGCGGGTGCGGCCGCGTCGACGCCCGCTCAGCTCAGGTTGCCGTAGCCGGCCGACGACATCATCGAGAACGTGTAGCTGAAGACCACGACGATCAGCACGATCGCGACGATCACCCCGACCGCGGCGATCGCGATGCTCACCCACATCGGAGCGATGCCCCGACCCGAACGGCGGCGCACCACCACGGAGCGCCCGATCGGGTAGACCGGGTTGAGGAACGCCCAGGCCCAGTGAAACGGCCGCACGTAGCCGGCACGCAGGAGCCAGCGGTGGTCGAAGTACGCGAGCACGACGGTGGCCGCGTAGAGCGCCAGGCTGATCAGGTTGACGACGCCCTGGATCACGAGACCCGACATCGAGTAGCCGCCGTAGAGGTGCTGGCCGTAGGGGCCGGCCATCGACGAGCGCAGCTGCAACTCGAGGCTCGGGTACAGCAGCGGGATCATGAGGAACGAGATCAGGGGCAGGAGCGTGATGACCCAGATGAACGGGCCGTACGCCGGCGTGCCGGCGGGCACGGAGGGGTAACCGGAGACGGCGTAGGCCGGTGCAGCGGAATAGCCCTGCCCGTAGGCGGGCGCCTGCAGGCTCGAGGAAGGCGCTACGGGGGCAGCGGGAGCGGGCTCCGGCGCGGCGGCCTGCAGATGGTCGGTCCAGGCCGATCCGTCCCACCACCGCAGCTGGGGTGATCCGGCCGGGTCCGGATACCATCCGGCGGGCGTCGTGTGGTTTCCGTCGGCGTTGCTCACTGCGTCTCCTTCGTACTCGCTGCGGCAAGCCTAGGGCACTCGACGGGGTATTCTCGTGGGGGGAAATCGACGGGAAGAGCATGACGACAGGCATCGGCAACACACCCGTGCTCGACGACTCGGTTCGGGTCGAGGGCGGTGTCGTGCGCATCCTCGATCGCCGGGTGTTCCCCGAGACGGTCAACTGGGTCTCCGCCCGCGATGCCGAAGAGGTGGCGGCCGCCATCGCCGCCATGGTGACCCAGAGTTCGGGCCCGCTGTTCGCGGCCTACGCGGGTCTCGAGATCACCGCTCTGCAGGTCGCGGGCCTCGCTCCGGATGCGGCGAGAGAGCGGATGCGTGCCGCCGGCGCCGTCATCCAGTCGGCCCGACCCACGAACAACCACCCGCAGGAAGCGGTCGCGCGCGTGCTCGCGGCGATCGAGTCCTCCGGCACCACTCCGGAGCTCGTCGAGGCCGCCGTCTCCGCCGCCCGGAGCGGGGCCCAGCTCTACCGCGACCGCAGCCACGCCCTCGGAGCAGCGACCGTGGCCTTGCTGCCCGACGGTGCGCGCCTGCTCACCCACTGCTGGATGGACACCTATCTGATCGAACTCGTGCGGGCCGCCCGCGAGGCCGGAAAGCGATTCGACTGGGCGGCCACCGAGACGCGGCCCTACCTGCAGGGTGCGCGCCTGACCGCGCACACCCTCGCCGAGTTCGGCGAGCACGTCACCCTCATCACCGACGGCATGGGTGCGGCCGCCCTCGCTCCGGGTTCGGGTCTGGGGCCGATCGACGCCCTCGTCACCGCCGCCGACCGGGTGTCGCTCGACGGCAGCGTGGTCAACAAGGTGGGCACGCTCGGGCTCGCCGTGGCGGCCTCGGCGTTCGAGGTGCCGTTCTACGCGCTCGTGCAGGCTCCCGACCGCGAGGCACCCACGGCGGCCGACATCGTGGTGGAGGAGCGCGACCCCACCGAGGTTCTGCACACGCTCGGCCGGCGCACGGCGTCGCCGCTCGTGACGGATGCCTGGTACCCGGCCTTCGACGTCACGCCGCCCCGCTTCGTGACCCGCATCGTGACCGACCGCGGGGCGTTCGCTCCCGATCGGGTGGCGGAGTACTACGCATGAGTGCTGCGCGCCCCTACGAATTGCTCACCACGGCCGGCGACGTGACCGCCTACCTGGCCGGCCAGGGGCTGCTCGGCCGGCTCGCCGCATCCGTGGATCAGTTGGATGTCGACGAGGTGACCGCCGGCAACATGAACCGTGTGTTCGTGGCCCGTGGTCCGCTCGGCAGCCTCGCCGTGAAGCAGGCGCCGCCGTGGGTGCAGGTGGTGGGGCCGGAGTGGCCGGTCGACCCGTCGCGCATCGCCTCGGAGGCGCGCACCTATGAGCGGCTCGCCGCACGGGTGCCGGAGTCGATTCCGACGATCGTGGCCTTCGACGAGAGCCGGTTCGTGCTCGTGATGGAGGATCTCTCCGACCTCGACGTGCTGCGCGACGCGCTGGTGCGGGAGGTGGCCGAGGGCGCGGCATCCGCGGGCGACATCGACTACGCCGGGCTGGGTGCGGTCGTCGGCCGCTTCGTCGGTTCGCTCGCCGGGTCGACGTCGGTGGCAGCGCTCGGTGCTCAGGAGCACGAGCGGCTCGTCGAGCTCGCCGCCAACCCCGAGCTCTGCCAGATGACCCTCGACGTGGTGCTCGACGAGCCCTACCGCGAGCACGACCACAACCACTGGCATCCCGCGCTCGACGAGCGGGTGCGGGCGTTGTATGCCGACGCGGCCGTGCGCGAGGCGGTCGGCGGCATCCGTGAGGTGTTCGAGACCCGGCACGAGGCGTTGCTGCACGGCGACCTGCACACCGGATCGGTGATGGTCGGCCGGCGCGACGGTGCCCAGGTCGTGAAGGTGTTCGACCCCGAGTTCAGCTTCGTGGGGCCCATCGGCCTCGATCTCGGACTGCTCTGGGCGAATCTCGAGCTCGGGGCCATCGCGGCCGCCGTGTCCGGTCTGCCTGACCTGGCCGCCGCGCGATACTCGGCGGTGGCGAGCAGCTGGGCCGCCTTCGCGGCGGCCTGGGGTGACGATGCGTCGCTCGCCGGCATCGAGCGGGACGCCTGGCGGTTCGCAGGCGTCGAGTCGATGCGTCGCGCGGCGGGGTTCTCGCACGCGGCCGACATCGACTCGCTCCCGGCAGACCTCATCCCGGAAGCCTCGGTTCGGCTGTTCGACGCCGCCCGCCACCACATCCTGACCGGTGCGGCCGTGCCCGGGTCGTCCGGGGCCGCGACCGGTGCCGAATTCGTCCCGGCTACGACCGTGCCGCAGCCCGACACCTGAACCGGCGCCCCATCCGACCGACGCCCGCATCCCCGAAGGAGCGCCCCATGACCGAATCGCCGACACCCGAACCGCACCCCACCCCCGACCCGCTGGCCGTCTCGGCCCGAGTCGTCGTGGTCGACATCGAGGGCACCACGAGTGCCGCGGGGTTCATCCTGGGCGACCTCTACGACTACGCCCGCCCCCGTCTCGCGGCCTGGCTCGACGATCACGCCGACGACCCGGACATCGCCGAGGCGCGCCGCCAGGTCATCGCCGACGCGAACCTGCCGGGCGACGCCACGACCGACGCGATCGTCGCCGTGCTGCACGAGTGGATGGAGCGGGACGTCAAGGCCACGCCGCTGAAGACCGTGCAGGGCCAGATCTGGGCCGAAGGGTTCGAGCGGGCCGAGATCTCCTCGCACTTCTTCGGCGACGTCATCCCGAAGCTGCGCGAGTGGCACGAGCACGGCATCGGTTTCGCCGTGTTCTCCTCGGGATCGATCGCCTCGCAGGTGCCGTGGTTCCGGCACTCGCCCGACGGCGACCTCACCACACTCATCACCGGTTTCTTCGACACCGTGAGCGCCGGACCCAAGAAGGAGGCCGCGTCGTACGATGCGATCGCCGCCGCGCTCGGGGTGCCGGCGGAGGAGCTGGTGTTCTTCACCGACAACCCGGGCGAGGTCTCGGCGGCGCTCGCCGCGGGCTGGCAGGTCGTCGCGTTCTCGCGCGAGGGGGAGCCGTTCTTCGAGGCCGACTTCGGCGGCGCATCCGTCGTCTCCTCGTTCGACGACGTCGAGGTCGTGCTGCCGTGAGTGCGCCGGGCGCCGGCCCCTCGCCCGCTCCGGCGGTGGCGAACGTGTTCGGCGACGGCGGGGTCACCGCGGAGTCGCTGATCTCCGCAGGCACCGCCCTGGCCGCCGAATCGGCGCGCTTCGCCGGTCTCGGATGGATGCCCGGCACCGCGGGGAACCTGTCGGTCACCCTCGCGCGCGATCCGTTGCGGGCGGCGGTGACCGCATCCGGTCTCGACAAGGGCGAGCTCACGGCGACCGACATCGTGCTCGTCGACGAGAGCGGCGACTGGGTCACGGACGCCGACGGACGACGTCTCACGGCTGAACTGGGCCTCGCCACGCGACCTTCGGCCGAGGCCGGGCTGCACGCGCACATCGCGGCGGTGACGGGCGCGGGCGCCGTCATCCACGTGCACGCCCTGGCCGCAGTGCGAGCCGGAGCCGCCTGGCCCGAAGGGGTGCTGCTGCACGACCTCGAGATGCTGAAGGGCATCGGGCACAGTGCCCACGGTGAAGAGGTCGTGATCCCCGTCGTGCAGAACCATCAGGACATGCGGGTGCTCGGCGACGACTTCGAACGCGTGTATATTCCCCGAACGGCATCCGTCGCCGAGGTGCCCGCCCTCATCGTGGCGAGTCACGGCATCTACGCCTGGGGCGCCGACCTGCGCCAGGCGCGCTGGCACCTCGAACTAGTGGAGGCTCTACTGCAGATCAGGCTCTCCACGCGCTGAACGCGGTGTCGGCATCCGGCCTCGGTGCCGACCCTGCCACGGCCTCCGAAGCCGCCCGAGCCCATCCATCCGCCACTGTCCCGAGGAGCCATCATGTCAGTCGCCCGCAGCGAGACCACCGTCGACGACGAGCGCGTGCGCGTCACGACCTACACCTTCGAGAAGGCCGGTGACACGACCGGCCCCCACGTGCACGAGTTCGACTACGTGCTCGTGCCGGTGACGGGCGGCACCCTCACCGCGGTCTCCACCGTCGACGGCTCGAGCCGCACGCTCACCCAGGTGTCGGGCACGCCCTACACCGGTGCGGCCGGACTGGCGCACACCGTCACGGCCGACCAGGACGGCATCGTCTTCGTGGAGATCGAGCTGAAGCCCCAGGGCTGAGAGCCGCCGTAGCGGCGCGCGGCCCGCGGAGCTAAGATCGGGCAACCCTTCCCCAGACCTCGGAAGGGGGAGCGGAGCTCCATGGCTGCCATGGTGTCGACGGACGTCCGGGTGACCGGCGGGGTGGTGCGCGGGGTTCGCGAGGGGGAGACCATCGCCTGGCGCGGCATCCCCTACGCCGCTCCCCCGGTGGGTGCTCTGCGTTTCCGGTCGCCGCATCCGGTGGTCGCCTGGAGCGGGCGACGGGATGCGTCCGCTTTCGGCCGCGTCGCCACGCAGGTCTACAGGGGCCAGTTCACGGGGACGCCGCCCGGCATCCCTTCCGGCGAGGACTGCCTCACCGTGAACGTGGTCTCGCCCGCGCGCGCCCGCAACCGGAGCATGCCCGTGATGGTGTTCATCCACGGCGGCGGCTACAGCGCGGGTTCGTCGCGCGAGTTCACCGGTCAGGGCGAGAGCTTCGTGCGCACCGGGCAGGTGGTCTACGTGAGCTTCAACTACCGGCTCGGCGCGCTCGGCTATCTCGACTTCTCGCGTTACTCAACGCGCCGGAGGCTGATCGAGAGCAATCTGGGCCTCCGCGACCAGGTCGCCGCCTTACGGTGGGTTCACCGCAACATCGCCGCGTTCGGCGGCGATCCGCGTAATGTCACCGTCTTCGGCGAATCGGCCGGTGGCAACGCGGTCACCACCTTGATGGCGACGCCGTCGGCCCGAGGGCTCTTCGCCCGCGCCATCGCGCAGAGCTCACCGCCGAGCGCCGTCTATCACCGCGAGCTCGCCGCCACCTGGGCGGCCGAGTTCGTAGACGTGATTCGCCGGCGACGGAACGACCGACGGCCGGGTGCCCTGTCCGACGACGAGGTCGTCGCGCTGCTCTCCGAGGCGCCGGCTTCCGAACTCGTCGCCGCCGCGCTGAGCATCCAGGCGACCACGCCCGACGCGCACCCGGGCACCTTCTGCCTCGCCCCCGTCGTCGACGGCCGGTTCCTGCCCCGGCATCCGCTGCGCGCCTTCCGAACCGGCCGCATCCACCGCGTGCCGTTGATCATCGGCACCAACGACCGCGAGGGCGCGATCTTCCGCGGGCGCATCGACATCCTGCCGAGATCCCCCGCCCGCATCGACGCGTTGTTCTCGGGAGCGCCGGAGGACGCCCGGTCGGAGATGCACCAGGCCTATCCCGGGCTCCCGGGCCACCGCAGCGCGGCCGACTTCGCGGGCGACTTCGCCTTCTGGTATCCGAGTGTCACGGTCGCCGACTTCCATTCCCGCTACGCGCCGGTGCACTGCTATCGCTTCGACGTCGCGCCGCGCCTGATGAAGTGGGTGGGTCTGGACGCCACCCACGGTCTGGAGATGTATGCGTTGTTCGACCAGGCCGACGCGCGCCTCGGCCGGGCGATGACCGCGCTCGGCGGGCGCAAGCCGTTCAGCAGCGCCGGTGAACGGATGCGCGACAGCTGGCTGCACTTCGCAGCCTCCGGCACGCTTCCCGAGAGCTGGCCGTCGTATGGCGAGCAGGATCGCCGCACGATGATCATCGCCGACTCCGACCGTGTCGAGGCCGACCCCCGGCCCGACCGCCGTCAGGCGTGGACACGGTTCATGCCCCTCGGTTGACCTCACGCCAGGCGGCGCGCCAGCACCTCTGCCTCGTGCTCGCGACCCACGGTCTCGTAGCCGACCACCACGACGAACGGTGACAGCGTGATCAGCACGAGGCACACCCCGAGCGACGCTCCCCACACGGCGGCCAGCACGGCGAGAACGAGCAGCGCCGCCGTTCCGGCCATCAACCAGAAGTGGAACGGATCGATCTGCTCCACCAGGTAGTCGTAGAGCGCGAAGATCGACAGGCACAGCACCAGCACCGGGATGGCCACGGCGAGCACCGCGCCCACGGTGCCGATGTGCGCCTCGCCCTCGATGACGTAGGCGGCGACGTGCAGCCCGGCGCCGGTGGCGGCGATCGAGGCGTAGACGAGCATGTGTCCGTATCCCCAGACGAACGACTTCCGGCGATAGCGCTCCAGGATCGGGCCCGCGGGCACCAGGAAGTACGACCACCACAGTCCGAAGGTGAGTCCGATGCCCGCCACCACCAGCAGCGCCGCCTCGGTGGTCCAGTCGTGCTCCTCCACCACCGCCGACACCGCCGTCACCGTGCCGAACACGCCCTCGCCGAGGGCGATGATCGTGAGCAGGCCGTAGCGCTCGGCGATGTGATGGGCGTGCCAGGGGGTGCCATCCGTGCCGCTGCGTCGTTCGGCGATGTAGGGTCCTACGACCTCGACCGCGAAGAGCAGCAGCGACAGCGGCACGGCGACGGCGATGGTCAAGTGCGCGATGGCCGTCCCGACCCAGCCGATCTGCGCGATCGTGATGAACAGGGCATAGGTGAGCGCCGTGCGTCGCCGGCTCGGATCCTGCCGCGCCGCCCTCAACCACTGCGCCACCATCGCGACGCGCATCACCACGTAGCCGGCGACCAGGATCGAATTGTCGATGTAGTGCCCCTCGGCCAGCGAGTGGAACAGCGGCGGGATGCCGAGCGCCACGATCACGACACCGATCATCTGCACCATCGTGGTGATGCGGTAGAACCAGTCGTCGGTGTCGTAGGCGGAGGCGAACCAGGAGAAGTTGATCCAGGCCCAGCAGATCGCGAACATCGAGAAGGCGAAGCCGCCGATCGCCGGCCCGAACCGGGCGTCGGCGAGATAGTGCGAGAGCTGGCCGCCGGCCTGACTGAAGGCCACCACGAAGGCCAGATCGAAGAGCAGCTCGAGGGGTGTGGCGGCGCGGTGCCGCTCGTTCGGGTCGCGGCCCGTCATCCTCCTGAGGCGGCTGCCCAGCACGGTGCCGGCGGGGCGACCGGTTCCTCCGCTCGGGTCGCCGTCGCGGGCGGAGGGATGCGCGGGGGAGTGGTCGCTCACGGTCGGCTCCTCGTCGTCAGGAATGCGCGGTGGTCAGGGGAGGGGAACCGGCGGCACGCCGAAGGTCTCGGCGAGCAGGCTCCCCGTGAGTTCGCGGTCGACCGGGATGCTCTGCCCGTCGAGTTCTCGAACCGGCGCCACGAGGCGGCCGCTGGAGAGCAGCCACACCGCGTCGGCCGAGACGAGATCGGCCACCGAGAGCGCGGCCTCCAGCGTCTCGAACCCGCGGGCCGCGAGTGTCTCGAACACCGCGGCCTGCGTGGTGCCGGCCAGGATGCCGAGGTCCGTTCGCGGAGTGCGGAACAGATCGCCGTGTCGCAGCAGCACGTTCGAGGTGGGGCCCTCGAGCACCACGTCGTCGGTGCTCACGAAGATCACGTCGTCGGCGCCGCGCCGGGCCGCCTCGCGGAGGGCGGCCTTGTTGAGCGCGTAGGAGAGCGTCTTGGCGCCCTGCAGAAGCCACGGCGCGGTCTGGGCGATGTCATGCCGGTAGCCGCGGTCGAGGGTGACGACGCGGATGCCCGTGCTGCGGGCCGCCCGATGGTCGTCGCCCGTGAGCACTTCGATCCAGCCGCTCGGGGTGTCGGCGCCTTCGATGCCGCGGCTGTAGAAGAGCTTGACCAGCAGCTCCGGCTCCCTCGTGTGCGCCTCGACGCCGCGTCGGGCGGCCGCGGCGAAGGCGGCGGCGTCGGGTCGCGGCAGGTCGAGCAGAGCCGCGGAGTGCTCGAGGCGGGCGAGGTGCCGATCGAGCTCGATGAACCGGCCGTCGATCACACCGATCGATTCGAAGATCCCGTCACCGCGGGTCAGCGCGAGGTCGGCGACGTTGATCTGCGCCTCGGCGAGTGGCACAGCCCGACGCCGGTGGGTCGGACTGCCCGTGTCTCCGGCAGCGCCCGTGATGCCCGCCTCCACCGTCGCGCGAGCGTCCACCGTCGCGCCCGGCGTGGCATCCACGCCCGCGGCGGCCGTGCCCTCCTCGAGGAACACGACCAGGTCGCCCATCCGTTCGCCTGCCACGTCCACCATCTGCCGACCTCCATCGCGTGCCCCACCAGTCTCCCCGAACTCGCTCGCTCGGGCACGCTCCGCGCCCCACTCGTCCCAAACTGGGCCAAATCGCACCTTTTTGCCCGGTTTGGGACGAGTCGCCGCGCCCGCCTGGCAGAAACGGGCCAGCAAGTGCTGAGTGGGCATATCGTGTGCCACGTGGGAGAGGGGGACGCCGTGGTGGATCGCTCGGACGGCTCTGCCCGTAGACGCCCGCCACACCGGAGCCATCCGAGCGATCCACGACGGCTGTGCTTGGGGGAGGGGCCGCTATGGCTGCGGGTGGGGAGGGGTGGGTACGCGCACGGGGGTCAGGGGGTGGCGGCGGCGCGGAGGGTGATGAGGGACTCGGCCGCCAGGGCGTCGACGTCGGCGATGCCGTGGCGGGTCAGCGCCAGGGCGCGGCCTGCTCGCAGCACTCCACGGGCCGCTCCCTCGCGCTGGGCGGGGGGCAGCGACTCGATGTCGCTCGCCTTCGCGAAGCCGACGATGCGCCGGATCGCCTTGGCGGCCGCGAAGATCGCCGCGTCGTCGCGGATGCCGGCGAGCAGCTCGTCGAGCACCTCGTCTCCCCAGACGCGGGGATCGATCCTGGCGGGCCAGAGGGACCGCAATTCGGTTTCGAAACTCGTCCAGAGACGCCCCGGGAGGGTGAGGATCAACTCGGCGCGGTCTGGCTCGCCGAGCGCTTCCGCCCGCGCCGCAGCGAGGATGAAGTTGCCCCAGAGCGCCCCGAGATCGAACCCCGTCGGCCCGACGAACCCGAACTCGCTGTCGAAGGCCCGAACCGACGCCTCGGGGGGTGCGGCGGTCGCTGATCCGCGCGTTGCGGCGCTTCCCGCGGCATCCGTTTTCGCGAATTCGTGCGGATCGACCTCGACGTGGTCGCCCGAAGCATCCGCATCGTCGGACGCGGACGCGGGGCGCACGAAGACCGAGCCCGTGTGCAGGTCGCCGTGGATGAGGGACTGGGTGGCCGTCATGAAACGGTACTTCGCCAGGCCCATCTCCCGCACGAGCGCCGCATCCGCCCGCAGCTCGGCCAGGTCGGCGGCGTTCGCCCGGAGCACCGCGTTGTGCGGGTGCTCGATGTAGGGCTCGGTGAATACGAGGTCTTCGGTGATCTGCCCGAGTTCCGGGTTGATCGCCCGTGCGATCAGTCGCTTGTGCTCCAGCGCATCCAACCCGAGCGGCGAGGTGGCGAACGCCGTGCGCGCGATGTACCGGCCGAGCTCGTCGGCGGCGTAGGCGTGCACCCGCCCCTCGTTCAGCTCGTTGCGCCACACCCGGTGGTCGGAGAGGTTCTCGATCGCCAGAACGTAGTTCTCGGCGTCGAAGTCGTAGAACGCCGGCACGTGCTGGGCATCCGCCCGAACGTGCCACGAGAGCACCGTGGCCTCGCGCGCCGAACGTTCCCGTGTCATCGGCCACGAGGGATCGGTGCGCACGTGCGGCAGCGACTGCTTCAGCACGAGCGATGCTCCGGATGCGTCGTGCACGATGAACACCAGGTTCAGGTTGCCGTCGCCCACCTCGCGGACGGACGCGACGCGCGCCGCGTCGATGCGGTCGGCGAGGGCCGATCGCGACGCCAGGTAAGCGGCCACCGAGTCGGAGCGGAGTTGCGAGAAGTCGGTCATCAGGAGCTCGAGGTCGTCGATCCGGCGGTCACCACGGTGCGGCGACGCGAGAAGGTGAAGCTGAACAGCAGGGCCACCAGCAGCACGATGCCCTTGCCGAAGTCTTGCGCGTAGTAGGGCAGTCCGAGCATCGTGAACCCGGTCACCATCACGGCGATGAGCACCGCCCCGAGCGCCGTGCCCCAGGCGTTCGGGCGTCCGATGCCGAGCACCGACACGCCCACCAGGGCGACCGCCACGGCATCCAGCAGCAGCGAGTTGCCGGCGCTCACGTCGCCCTGCCCGATGCGCGCGGCCAGCAGCAGGCCGGCGACGGATGCAAGCAGCCCACACCCCATGTAGGCGGCGGTGCGATACCACTGCACCCGGATGCCCGAGAGCCGAGCCGCCTCGGAGTTCGTGCCCACGGCGAACAGCGCCCGCCCCCAGCGCGTGCGCTCGAGCAGGAACCAGAGCAGCACGGTGACGACGAGGAAGATGATGACGGGAACCGGAATCGGCCCCACGCTCCCGCGATCGAGCCAGAGGAAGTCGGCCGTGAACTTGCCGGGCGCCGTGGTGCCGTTCGAAAGCGTCATCTGCGACGAGATCGACTTGCCGTCGACGATGATCAGCTTGAGGCCCACGATCACGAACATCGTGGTGAGTGTGGCGAGCAGGTCGGGGATGCGGGCCACCACGATGAGGAACGCGTTGAGCGCACCGATCAGCAGCCCGCACACCAGCACCACCGACACCGCGACGCCACCCACCTGGTTGGCGATCACCATGGTCCAGGCCGCGATCGACACGGCGAAGCCCGCTGAGGCGCCCACCGACAGGTCGATGCCGCCGACCGTCATCGCGAGCATCACGCCGAGGCCCGCGATGGCGGTGGGCGCGATGAACTTCAGCATGCCGAAGATGTTGTCCACCGTGCGGAAGCTCGGCTCCGTGATCACGAAGAACAGGATGAGGGCGACCGTCACCGCCACGAAGCCCCATTTCACGACGAACGCGGCCGCGCGCTCGCCCGTCGAGGGTTTCGTGGAGACCACGCTGGGGCTAGACATTCGAGGGCCTTTCGGGATCGGGCGCCGGAGTGGGGTGCGAGGAGGCGGGTGCGGTGAGCGCTGACGGTGGGGCGGCGGCCGACGCGGGTGCGGCGGCGGGCGCGAGAGGTGCGGCGGCGGATGGGGTCGCGCCGGCGGATGCGGTCGCTCCGGCGGATGCGCCGTGCGACTGCCCGAGGAACGCCCCGATCACCGTCGAACGGTCGACCTCGTCGGCGTAGCGGTCGAGCTCGATCTGCCCGCCGACGAGCACCACGATGCGGTCGGCCACCTCGAAGATCTCGTCGACGTCGCTGGAGAGCACGACGGCTGCGGCGCCATCGGCCGCCAGAGCGGCGAGGCGCTGCCCGATCTCGCGGCGCGCGGCGATGTCGACGCCGCGGAACGGTTCGTCGAGGATGGCGAGCGCGGGCCCGGCGGAGAGCCAGCGGCCCACCACCACCTTCTGCTGGTTGCCGCCGGAGAGGTCGTCGATCGACGCATCCGGTCCGCTCGCCACCACCGAGAGGGTGTCGATGACGGAGTCGGCCCGGGAGCGCTCGAAACGTCGCCGCACGAGCCCGGCCACGCTCGACTCGCGCAGGAACGGCAAGGTGATGTTGCGCAGCACCGACCAGCCCGGCAGGATGCCCTGTCGCTGGCGGTCTTCGGGAACCAGCACGACCTTGGCGGCGATCGCGTCGCCGGGTCGTCGGGGAGCGTAGGCCCGGCCCTGCAGGGTGAGGGAGCCGGCGAGCGGGGTGGCGAGGCCGCCGAGCAATTCGGCGATCTCGGTCTTGCCGGCTCCGATCAAGCCCAGGATGCCGAGCACTTCGCCCGAGCGGATCGCCAGGTCGACCGGCGCCGACTCGGGGAACAACCGCACGCCGTCGAGCGTCGCCGCCTCGGCCGTGCCGCGATGGGTCTCGCCGCGATCGTGGTCGAGTGCGGTGGCGCGGCCGAGCATGTCGTGCAGGATGCCGTGCCACTCGAACGGCCGCTCGCTCGTCGACTGCACGACGCCGTCGCGGAGCACCACCACGCGGTCGGCCAGCGCCTCGATCTCGCCGAAGCGGTGCGAGACGTAGATGATCGAGAGCCCCGACGCCCGCAGTGCCCGCAGCACGTCGAAGAGACGCTCGGCCTCCGCGGCGGTGAGCGCCGAGGTCGGCTCGTCGAGGATGAGCAGCTGTGGGGTGGTGCGGAGCGCTCGCGCCAGCACGAGGAGCTGGGCGTCGGAGATGGCGAGCCGCGCGGCATCCTGCGACAGCACGGCGTCCGGCCAGTCGAGGCCCAGCGTTGCGAGGGCGGCCCGGGCGTCGGCGAGTGCCGCCCGGCGGTTGCGCAGCGGATGCCGCGACGCCTGCGCCAGGTCGTCGAGCGTGAGGTTCTCGGCCACCGACAGCCCCGGAACGATGCCGTCGGCCACCTTCTGGTGCACCGCCGAGATGCCGAGCTGCCGCGCTTGCACGGGCGAACCGAGGTGCACGGCCTCGCCCCGGATGCGGATCTCGCCGCTGTACCGCGAGTTCGCCCCCGAGAGGGCCTTGATGAGTGTCGACTTGCCGGCGCCGTTCGCTCCGAGGAGCGCGGTGATCTCGCCTGCCCGGAAGTCGAGCCCCACATCGGTCAGCACCACGTTCGATCCGTAGGCCACCGAGACGCCGACGAGGGACACGACGGTGACGTCGTGCCCCTCGACCGGAGTGGTGGGAAGTGAGGTCATTCGGAGACCGCGGGCAGCCAATCCGCGACCACGACGTCGTCGAGCTTCAGGGTGGGCTCGGCGGCGCGGAGTTCGGTCACGTTCGTCGCCTTGTTGTCGGCCAGGAACTGCTGCGTGATGGTCTTCGCCGGGAACTGCACGTCGGTCTCGTCGAGCTGGCCGGCGAGGCTCAGGGCCAGGGCGCGCACCACACCGGCGCCCACGGCGGCCGGGTCGGTGGCCGAGGTGGCGACCCAGGGGCTGCCGTCGGCGGTGATGACCTCGATGTCGGCGTTCGAGATGTCGATTCCGTACACCTTCACCTTGTCCTGGAGATTGTTCTGGATCACGGCCTGCACCGTGCCCTTGGTGATCTCATCGTAGGGCGCGAAGATGGCCTGCACGTCGGGGTTCTGCTTGAGCGCGGCGTCGACGAGCGGGATGTTGTCGGTCGCGGTCGACTCGCTGACCTTTCCGGTCGAGAACACCACGTCGAGGTTGTGGTCTTTCACGTACTGGTTCCACACCACGGCCCGGCGGTCGAGCGCCGCGAAGCCCTCGGCCGAGACGTAGCCGACCTTCGCGCCGTCTCCGACGTCGTCGATCAGCTGGTCGAGCACGCCGCTCGCCATCGACTCGTCGGACTGGCTCGACGTGATGACCCCGGTGGAGTCGGTGAGGGCGAGGTCGTAGACGATCACCGGGATGCCCGCGTCGACGGCCTTCGTGACCAGCGGCTGCAGGGTGTCGGTCTGGCCGTGGTCGATGATGATCGCATCCGGCTTCGACGCGATGGCCTGCTCGAGGTCGCTGGCCTGCTTCGCGTTGTCGTTGCGCGCATCCGTCACCTGCAACTCGATGTTGGCGAACTTCGCCTGGGCCTGGGCTCCGGCCCCCCACGCCTCGAAGTAGTCGCCGGCGCCGCTCTGGCGCACGAGAGCGACCTTCACCGGGTCGCCGTCGAAGGGCGCCGGCAGCGGGGCGGAGGCGGTGACAGCGGTCGAGGTGCTCTCGGCGCCCTCGGACGACGTGCTGGACTGAGCGCAGGCCGACAGGGCGAGGATGCCTGCTGCGGCGAGTGCCGTGACGGCGGCGGCTCGGCGGAAGATGGCCATGGGTGGCTCCGTTCGGGAAGAGTGTGACGCCGGAGGGATGGCCGGCGACGGCTGTGATTGCAACGTCGATTCAACGCCCTCCGCGCGGCTTCCGACGAATTGTGTTGCACTCTGTTACTCCGCGTGCCCGCGGGGGAGATTGTGCAGGAGTGGAGGCATAGCATTGATGCATGACTCTGCTCACCGTGTGGAACGACAACGACCCCTCGACGCCCGAGCTGCAGACCCGGGACGCCGACACGATCCGTGAGGTGCTGGCCGGCCTCGGCGCCCGGTTCAGCCGGTGGGAACTCAAGGAGCTCCCCGAGAACCCCACGCAGGACGAGGTGCTCGAGGCCTACCGGGCCGAGATCGACCAGGTGAACGCCGACCACGGCTACTCCCTCGTCGACGTCGTGCAGATCACCCCCGAAGACAGCGACGAGTACCGCTCGAGCGCGGCCGCCGCACGCCAGAAGTTCCTCAGCGAGCACCAGCACGACGACGACGAGGACCGCTTCTTCGCCCGCGGCTCCGGCGTCTTCTACCTGCACGTGAACGGCAAGGTGCACGCGGTGTTCTGCGAGGCCGGCGACCTGCTCTCCGTGCCGAAGGACACCACGCACTGGTTCGACATGGGCACCACCCCCGACTACGTCTCGGTGCGCTTCTTCCACGACGACGACGGCTGGGTGGGCAACTTCACGGGCAGCGACGTGGCGACGAAGTTCGCCACCTACGACGAGCTCGCCTCCGTCTCGGCCTAACTCCGCCGACTTCTTGCCCCTTCCGGCCCTATCCCGGCGGTTTCAGGGCCGTTGGGGGCAAATAGTTCGGGGTCAGCCGACGCTGGCGCCGAAGACGAGGCCCAGGGCGTAGGTGACCGCGGCCGCGCCGAAGCCGATCGCGAGCTGGCGGAGGGCGCGGCGGAGCGGCGGACCTCCCGAGAGCAGGCCGACGACTGCGCCGGTGCCGAGCAGGGCGAGCCCCACCAGACCGGCGGCCAACGCGACGGCGCCGAGTCCCGAGAGCCCGAACAAGTACGGCAGCACCGGGATGATCGCGCCCGAGGCGAAGAAGCAGAACGACGAGAGCGCGGCCTGCCAGGCCGTGCCGATCTCCTCGTGCTCGTCGGTCTCGTCGGCAGGCAGCAGCTCGGGTGCCGTGATGCCCGCATCCCCCACCCGCTGGATGCGGATGGCGGCCGTGGTGGTGGTGAGGCCGCCGAAGACGTCGCGGGCCTTCGCCTCGGCCTCGGTCTCCGACATCCCACGCGCCCGGTAGACCAGGGCCAGTTCGTTGGCGTCGACGTCGAGCCGTGGCACCGCGGTGTGCGCGTCGGGGTCGGGGGTGGATGCGGCGAGCAGCTCTCGCTGCGACCGCACCGACACGAACTCTCCCGCGCCCATCGAGAGGGCGCCGGCCAGGAGACCCGCGATGCCGGTGGCGAGCACGACGCTCGGAGCCACACCGGTCGCGCCGATGCCGAGCACGAGCGCGAGGTTGGAGACGAGGCCGTCGTTGGCACCGAACACGGCGGCGCGGAAGGTGCCCGAGAGGCGGCTGCGCCCGCGGGCGGCGAGCGCGCGCACGACCTCGCCGTGGATGCGCTCGTCGGCGGCCATCGCGGGTGTGGCGTCGGCATCGGTCTCGTAAGGCGATCGCGCTTCCGCCCGCTGCATGAGGGCGAGCACGAACACCGATCCGAAGCGCTTGGCGAGCACGGCGAGCATCCGGGTGCGCACGTCGGCGGCCCGCGGCTTGCCCACGTCGTCGCCGAGCAGTTCGAGCCAGTGGGTCTCGTGCCGGCCTTCGGCCTCGGCGAGGGCCTCGAGGATCGCGCGCTCCGGCCCGGAGCGGCGCTGCGCGAGCTCGCGGTAGACCTGCGCCTCTGCACGCTCGTCGGCGAGGTATTGGCGCCAGCGGCGGAGCTCGGCGGGCGTGGGTGTGGAGTCCGCAGTAACGGATGCGCCGGGTGCGCGAGGCGTGGGGGTGTCGTTCATGAGGCTCCTGATCGGCGGTCGGCGCAGCAGCGCTCGGCGGTGTCGATCGAAGGTCTCGTTCGCCTCGGCGCGACGCGTGGTGGTCGGACGCCGGGGTGGATTGCCGGGCCGATCGTCGTGATGGCCAGTGTGTCGACAGGTCCGCTGCCCAGAGTGCGTGGGCGCTGGAACTACTCCCCTTCGGTGACACCATTGTGGCAGCCGGGGGTGCGCATCCGGGGCCGGGAGCCACGACTCACAGTATTTCGACGCACCGAAAGAGGTGCTGGTTGCCTCGGGCGCCGTGCTCACCCTGGGTTGTCGAGCGCGGCCTGCGGGCCGCGATCCCGGCCCTGGTGGCCCTGGGGGTGGGACGGGCTCAGGGGCGGCGGCGATCGAGCCAGGTGGCGGCGAGGGTGGTCCAGGCGGCGGCCGGGTAGCCCTCCGCGAACCCGAGCCCGTGGCCACCGTTCTCGAACACGTGCACCTCGTGCGGCACCCGAGCCGTGGCGAGGGCGGCGGCGAGGGGGTAGGTGTGCTCTTCGATCGGCACGGATGCGTCTTCGGCCGTGGTCCAGAGGAAGACGGGTGGTGCATCCGGAGTCACCAGCTGCTCGAGGGAGGTCTCGCGGCGGAGTTGCTCGGAGGGATCGGGACCGAGCAGTTGGGCCCGCGAACCCGCGTGCGTGGCGGTCAGCATCGAGACGACGGGATAACAGAGCACCGCGAAGTCGGGGCGAGCGCCCTCCGGGGCATCGGGAACGAGTGCCGCGTGTCCGGCCAGATGCCCGCCGGCCGAGAACCCGAGCACGCCGACCACAGATGCGCCGTCGGCCCGTGCGGCAGTGATCGCCTCCTGAACGACCCGCAACGGGCCTGGATGCCGCGTCGCCACCGGGTACCGGATGACGCGTGCCTCCCACCCCAGCCCCCGTAGCCATTCGGCCACCGGTTCCCCTTCGTGCGGTGCGAGTGTGCTGTACCCGCCTCCGGGCAGGACGAGGATGACGGGCTTGCTCATGTGTTCACGCTAGCGTCTTCCAGACCGTCCATGACCAGTCGCAGCAACCGCATCGACCGGGCCCCGGAATCGCCGGGCGGCGTTGCGCTCAGCAAGGCCAACACCGCGATGGTCAGATCCGCGGGGTCGACGTCGGCTCGAATGCTTCCATCGGCCTCGCCGGCAGTGACGAAGCCTTCAAGGATCCCCGTGATCTTGGCCGCCGTGGGCGAGGTGGCCGCGGTCGCTGATTGCCAGGCCGCCCGGAGGGTGTCCATCATCCCCCGGGTCGCAAGCATGAATGTCACGAACTCCGACACCCACGCTCGGAGACGGGTGAGTGCATCCTCGTCACGGGTGGCCTCGAGAACGCGCACGGTGACGTCGTCGATCTTCGACTGATAGACGGCGTCGGCCAACTCGTCCCGCGTGGCGAAGTGCCGATAGAGAGTGGCCGGCCCGACGTTCGCAGCGCGCGCGATCTCGTTCATCGACACGGCCTCGCCCGCCTCGTCGGCGCGTGCGAACGCGTCCCGGGCCACCCTCACGATCAGGTCCCGGTTGCGCTTGCGGTCGGCTCGCTCCCGCGCCATCGGGGGAACATCACTAGACAAACGGAACGCACTCCTTTTACGATGTGACTACAAACGGAATGCCTTCCGTTTCATTGAGTCTATTGCAGCACCACGACCGCCGCCAGCCGGCTCGAAAGGAACATCGATCCTCATGGACGACAGAACCGTGATCGTGACCGGCGGCAACGCCGGCCTGGGCTACGAGACCGCAAGGAACATCGCCCTCAGCGACCCCGCATATCGGGTGGTGCTGGCATGCCGGAGCCGATCGCGAGGCGAAAGAGCTGCAGCGTCCCTCCGATCAGAGACCGGCAACCCGCACGTCCAGGCGATGCAGGTGGACCTGGCGTCGTTGGCGTCGGTCCGCGCGTTCGCCACCGCCTTCACCAACGAGGGTCTTCCGCCCCTTCGCGGCATCGTCTGCAACGCGGGGATCAGCGCAGCCGGTGTCGCCGGCGCCCCTCGAACCGAAGACGGCTTCGAGATGATCTTCGGCGTCAACCACCTCGGACACTTCCTGCTCACCAACCTCCTCCTGCCGGCGATGGACGATCAGGGACGGATCGTGTTCGTGACCAGCGACCTGCACGATCCACCCGCGTTCTTCCCCGCGAGGGTGCGATACGACAGTGGCGAGGCGATCGCTCACGGCAAGGCGGGCATGGCGCAGTACTGCACCTCGAAACTGTGCAACATCTACTGCACCTACGAAATGGCACGCCGCATCCGGGAACACACCGAGAAGCGGATCACGGTGAACGCGTTCAATCCCGGCGCCATGTCCGACACCGGCTTCTCCACCCCGACCGGCAATGCGCTTACGCGTGCTGCCGTGCGCGTCGTCGGCGGCATCATGGGGACCCTCATCGGCAAACAGAGCACGGCCGCCGAATCCGGGGCGGCTCTCGCCTCCCTCATCACGGGCACGTCGTTCGCGACCACGACCGGCGCCTACATCGACCGCGGTGCACCGACCGAATCGTCACCCCTGTCCCGCAACGCCGCCAATGCCCGAGAGCTCTGGCAGGCAAGCACCGCCATGACCGGCCTCCTGCCCGCAGAGACCATCTTTTCGACCAGCGGAGTCGGCTGACCCGACCATCAGTCCCGACGAATCCCCCGAATCTAGTCGTCGGTGACGCGCAGATCGTCAGGGGCCTTGTCGCCGAAGGGCTGCGACTCATCGGGGCCGCTGCGCTCGGGGGCGTAGTGCTCCCAGTCGGGTTCGCCCTCACCGGGCGAGCCGCCCGTCGGGCCGTCGTTGCCGTCTCCGGCACCGGGCCAGACCGTCTCGCCGCCCACGGCGTCGTTCGTCACGATCTCGTCCGCCTCGCCGAATGGACGGGGGTCGTCTCCCAGCTCTTCGCTCATGCGCTCATGCTCCTTCGCGGCCGACGGTTCGGCCCTCTCCCACCCCATCATGCCCGGGCCGGGAGCGGAACCCTTCATGAGGGGAAGCGGCGCGCCCCGCGACGGGTCGCGATGGGGGATTCGGACAGTCGCGGGGCGCTGTGCGGGCACATGGGGTTGTGCACCGCGGTCTTCACCGTACGGTGCCCTCATGATCGCGTGGAAGGGGGCGATGGGTGCCTTTAGGGGTGAACTCGGCAGGTCGATCGGGGGTTCAGAGCCCCGTGGATTGCGTGATGATCGGGGTGCGGGTGAGCCGATCACCTCTCCGTTCAGCATAGGAGTTCGAGGCCGAGAGATCTGTCGAGCCAGAGGTGTCGCATGACACACCGTAAGCCAGCGAACCGTGACACCGACCACCCCCGTCATCGGTCTGCGGCTTCGTCGACGTCGACACGGTCCAAGAGCGTCGGGTCGTCCCACTCTGGACGTGCGCACGCGTTGTTTAGTCTTAATTTTGGTCTGCACAGAACCGCTATTTAGGTTTATAGTGGTGTCATGCAGACATTGTCAATCTCGGCCGCGAAGGCCAAGCTGAGCGAGCTCGTCGACACGGCCGAGGCCACGCATGAGGAGTACGCGATCACCGTCAATGGCGCGCCCGTGGCCATGCTCATCGGCGTCAGCGAGTGGGAGTCGCTGCAGGAGACGGTTTATTGGCTGTCCCAGCCTGGTATCGCCGAGGACGTCGCTCAGGCCCGGCAGGAGCTGCAGGCCGGCGAGGGCTTGGGTGAGGATGAGATCCGGGCCCGGTTCGGGGTGCCGAGACGTTCCGGCCGGTGAGCTACACCGTCATCTTCTCGCCCACCGCAGCCCGGAACCTGGAGCGGATTCCGCCGCGGATCGTGCCGGCGATCATCGAGTTCGTCTACGGCGACCTTGCCGCGAACCCGCGCCGGGTCGGCAAGCCTCTCGGCCGCGACCTTGAGGGCACCTACAGTGCACGCCGCGGCCCGTACCGGGTGCTCTACGAGATCCACGACGACGTCGTGCGGGTGCAGATCCTGCGGGTCGATCACCGGGCGGACGTGTACCGACCGCAATGACACTGGACGCGCTCATCGTTGCTGCGAATCGGCATGCTGACAGGCCGGTGAATCAATGGCTTCCGCGGAGTGGGATTGCGTCGAGCTCCACGGTCATGTTCTTGTAGCCGTTCATCTTCAGAGCCAAGGAAATTCCTCTCCGAGCGGCACTCCGTGTCCGGCGGCGCAGAAACGTTACCGCGCGGACGTTGGCGAATCGGTGACGATGCCGTGTCGAACTCTGGAACTTTTTCGATCACCTCGTTCCGGGGCTGCGGGCCGCACTACGTTTTCCGAGACCCATATGTAGCTCGAGCGAAGGTAGTCCATGATGCCCCGATCGCGCGCACGTGCCGCACTTCTTCTGGCGACAACCGGGGATATCGCTCTGGCCGCCGATCAAGTAGGTGACTTCGTATCGGTAGTGAATCGATCAATTGGCCGGCGGTGACGGGAGAGATGCTCGCACAAGGGCGGCGTTCCCTTCGTCGCCGATAGAAACCGTGAACGCAGAGTTACTCGACCACGCAATCCCGAAGGGTTCGCAGAGAAATGGCAGCACCGTCCCCTGATCGATTGCCTTATTGGTGGTCAGCAGGAGAGAGCTCTGACCGCAGGTGCTGTGCTCATCAATCACTGATCGTTGCGCATCCGAAGCGTTCAAGATCACGTATGGGACATCGGATTCTTCCTTGTCTGTCACCCAAACGGCTTGACCCGTATCATTCACGCTCACCAGTGGTGTGGCGCTGGTTTGTGGAGTGGAGGCTATTGAGCCATCGGGTGAGATCACGGCGCGTTCAGTGGGAGTCGCTACATAGATCTCGTGGGTTGGGCCAACGTCAAGCGAGGCTTCGGCGCCGTTGCCAGCAAAGGTTGCCAGGCCGATGCCGCTGCTCGAGCCAGGGTCCATGCGCTTGACACTGAATTGAGTCGAGTCCGCGTCGTACGAGACGTAGGCGATGCTCTCTCCGTCGATCGCGACGCCACCCATTGCATTTTCCTCGTGCAGGATGGTGGTGCTGGATCCTGTGTCGAGACTGATCCGAAGCAGATCACCCATGATGTCACCGTTCGCCCAGGTGCTGGTGACAATCAGATCGTCACCCTGAATCACGTCGAACGAGCGAGTTTCCCACGGGGATGGCAGAGGGTCGTAATTCAGGCGGGCGTCGATGTCGCCCACCTCGTTGACGTGGACCCAGGTCTGTCCCGACCGACCCCAAATACCGCCATCACCATTTGCCGCCAGCGCGAGTGGGAACAAACCTCCCCCAGAGTCGCTCGACTGCGAAGGCCGTGCGTCCAGGACCCAATCGCCTGGCGACGCTGTAGCCTGCCCGGCACATCCGGAAATGACGAGTACCAGCCCGGCGGTCAGCAATCCGCCGCTGATAGCTCCTCTACCAGTCATTTGAGAAGCACGTGTCGTAATAGTTGAGTGGTGCGGGCATCAAGATCGCGCCACCATTAGACCACTGCCGCGGGGCACTCCACTTGTCGTGCATGCGTGAACACTTGGGGAAGAGGAATCCGCGGTCGATGTTGATCACGGTCTCAGACTGATCGCCACCGAATGGCCAGGTGACGTTCTGGTTGAGCCCCATGCAGTCGGCGTAGTTGCCCCAGTCGCCGATGCAGTCATCGTGAACGGCCTGGAACTGTGCCGAGTATGAGGTATCCGGTCTGTCAGGATTTCTTGGAGCCGCGATTGTCCACGCGTATTGGTAACCCGCGGTGAGATTCTGAGGTGACCGAACTCCGAGCTCGTGCGATAGGACACCACAGTCATCGAAGGCTCGGTTATCGTCGGCGTAGACGTTCGCCCCGCCCATGTTGGTTCCCCATTCATAGAGGTCAGCGTTCAACCAATAGCCTTGCGAGTAGTCCGGGTCATCGTCGCAGTAGCTATAGTTGCGGAGTGCGACACCGAATTCGAACCCCCACTCGGTGCTGGGCCAAAGGCTGGGTGAGTGATCGTCTGACCAGGTGATCGATTGAGTCAGCGTGGCTAACTGGAGCCACTCCCAGCAATCGCCGTTGTATCGCCACGTGCACCTGTTCAAGTTAAAAGCCTCGGCGCGCCAGTCCGAGGGGAAATATGGTGACCAGTCGTTTGCCACTGCTGCAGCGGAAGCTCCAGAAGCGGCCTGCGGAGCCTGCTCGATGTCTGCCGAGGACTGCGGCTCCGGCACAGCCTCGAGATCGAACGTACCGCTATCAGCCTCGACGGTCGTTTCGGTGATCGGCTGGTCGGATTCCACAACGCCACCGACGATTGGCGGAACGTCCGTGTTGACCGTTTCGAACAGCTCGGCTGCGTGTGTCTCAAACGTTTCGAGGGTCTCACCCTCCACGAGTACAACTTGCCCAACCCCTACATCGCCGTCGAACTTGACAGCTACCAATGTGCTGCCAAGCGTTGCGGCGACGTCATTCAAGTCTTGATATGACGGCTCGACAGCGTCTTCCGAAATGGTGATGTTGTAGAGGTCCCCATACTCCTCTACGACATCCTCAACCTCACCGGAATCGACAGTTGCAGCTACAGCGGTTGTGGGCAATAGCACCAAAACGGCGGCAATCCCAATACCCCAGAATCCCATATGCAGCTTCATGATTCCCTCCCTGTCGAAAAGTTATCGGCATCGTCCACGTGACGTGATGAACGAAAGCTGAACGCTTGATTGGCTCGCCTTCGGGCGCTGGTGTATCTCTAAACGGCTGAGTTCGCGCCCGCGCTCACCAGACGACGACGAGTCGCCTGCGGAAGAGATCGCCGCCGGCCACGTCCGCGATGTCCTGGCGGCAGCGCGCGCCTTCATCAGTGCCGGCTGAGCCGGCCACCGTCGAAGCGCCCCACCTGCTCAGCAGTGTCGAGCGCGCCGACCCGCCGCTCCGCTTTTCCCGACTGAACCCCGTCGACGCCCTCAACGCTCGGGCGGGCAACCGATTCGATGTGCCTGGCGCCGGCGTGCTCTACGGCGCGACGGCGGCCGCCGGCGCCTACGCCGAAACACTCGCAGGATTTCGCCGCAAAGCCTCCATACAACACGCCTCGCCGGCGCCGGTCTCGCGCCGTGACGCATCGAGCCTGGTCAGGTGCCCAGCGAGTGGATTGCCACGCGCCGTATCCGAACGTTCCGCGTGGCTGGTTTGCTGCCCTTCGTCGACGTGGAAGCCCCGACAACGCACACGTTCCTCACCGAGCACGCACCGGGGCTGCTCCTGCAGCACAACATCGAGAACCTCGACGTCGCTCACGTCCGCGGGCCCAACCGCCTGCTCACGCGTGTGATCGCCACTGCAGGAGACCCTGGAGTTGTATCACCTCGGGTCAATGGGTGAACGACGTGTATGTCAACGCCGGCATCGCCGCGGCCCGAGAATCGGCACACGATTCGGGGGCCCCGAGTCCGATCCCGGCGAGCATGGCTACCTCACCGGATAGATAGACGAAATGGATGCTCAACCGTCAGACTACCGAGCCCAACACCCGGCCCGGGTGGAACGCCCGAGTGCCATTTCCGTCGACCCGCGCAGCACCCGCACCCACGCAGCTCTCACTGCCGCGCTGATCTCTCTCGCGCAAGCCAAAGCCTTGCCCGAGATCACCATCAATGAAATCGTCGAGAAGGCGGGAGTGCACCAGACGACCTTCTACGGCCACTACGCCGACATCTTTGCCTTCGCGGCCGATGTCGGCACCTCCGCCCTCAGCCAGCTCACCGACGCAACCGATACGGGCCCCGACCCGATCACTCAGATGCTGGGCCGCGGGAGGCGAGGTCCGCCCGCCCGGTCTCTGGGCGCGAATCTGCGATCGGAATTCGTCCTATCGCATTCGATTGCGGGGAACCTATCGCCAGAAAAGGGCGATGGCGACATTGACCATCGCGGCGATTCCGGAACCCAGCATGAGCGGTTTCAAGGGTGCATCGTCTCTCTCGATCCGTCGGAATGTGCGCGACATTCCGAGGCCGACGGCCGAGAGAGTGAGAACCAGTACTGCGATGATCAGCTTGGTGATGATCTTCCATGTGTCGACGCCGAGGTCACCAACCTCGCGCACGGCGACTAGAGCTAGTCCGCTGACGAGGGCGACGATCGATCCGATCAGCAACGGGCGGAAGTCGAACCCGCGCTTCCATGGCATCTGAAGGATGTAGGAGCCGATGACGGCCGCCAAGCCGATGATGTGGATGAAGATCAGCGCGTAGCGAAGCACTTCGATGAATGACATCGTAGGTGGCCTTTCGGTGAGTGAACGTTTACTAACCACTAGGATCGTTGTGTAGGACATGGCCTGTCAACTTGAGGGAGCAATCGGATGAGTGCACGAGAGCGGATTCTCGATGCGGCCGCCGAGGTCATGCGGACGAAAGGTCTGGTGGAGACTACGACGCGCGAGATTGCCCGAGCGGCAGGATGCTCCGAGGCTTTGCTCTACAAGTACTTCAGCGACAAGCAGCACATCTTCACGGCGGTGCTGAAAGAGCGCATGCCGCGACTGAGCTCACCGGAAGCTCTGGTCGGCGAGGGCTCGTTCGCTGACAACCTCACGACCCTGGTGGCTGAGCTCGTCGCGTTCTATCGGGAGAGCTTTCCCATCGCCGCATCGATGCTCGGCAGCGCATCCCTGCGTGCTGCACACCGAGCCAGCGCCGGCACGACCGGCGGTGGACCTCAGGTGCCGGCCCTGATCGTGCAGCAGTACATCGAACGAGAAGTGTCCGCGGGGCGAGTCGATGCAGCCGCGGATCCGGCAGTGGCCGCGCGGGTTCTCACGGGCGCTGCGTTGTTCGAAGCGCTTCAAGCCGCCTACGCAGACGAGTCGCCGACTGACACGCGCGCTCGCGCGGTTGCGATCGTCAACACTACCCTTCACGGGCTCCTCGAGCGTCGATGAATCCCGGCTCGGGCAAGATGGTTGGCGAAGGCATGCCGAGTGTTCTCCACATTCTCGAAGAGGAGATCTCCTAGGGAGCACTTCCTGAGCCAAGTCGAAGACGTTGAGATGGTGCAGGTAGAAGGCCGTTCGCTTCACGCACGCGCCCTGCGGCCCGTTGTCGTCCCCCGGCGAGCCGTTCCGCGGCATCCACTGGCACCGCCGAACGCGAATAGCCGGACATGAATAGGTCGAGCAGATAGTCGCCCGGGCCCGTTCGGGGACTGGTTGTTAGGAGGGGCGAAGCGACGATGGCGCTGTATGGCCTGCCGGATCGATTCCGGGCCCGGCAACGGTCGCCGAGGCGCTGGGCACCGTGCTCCTCCTAGACCGGGTGGGCGTCCTGATCGACACCTACGAACTCGATGTGGACCCGCATTGCCGGGAGAACCTCGAAGGCATCCTGTTCGAGGACGACGATCACGAACTCCTCTACTCCGACGACGACACCCTCGAGGGCCCGATCCTGTCCGGCGGGGCGGTGAACCTCGACTTCAATTCTTGGTTCGTGCCTTTCCGGGATCCACCGGAGACCGCGTCATTCGCGGTAGCCGAGTAGAGGAGGTGGCGCTGGAACCTCGGTCGGGCTGTATTGAGGATGGCTTCCGTCGTGAGCTGGAGTGATGCGCCCCGCGACTGGTCGCGATTGGGGGGATCGGGGCCGCGGGGCGCTTTGCGGGCACATTTGGGGTTGTGGGCCGCGTACTCACGGTACGGCGCCAGCTCGGTGCGGAGGTAGCCGGTGGTGGGTGGCTTTCGGGGTGAACGTGATGTGTCGGCGCGGGGCTCAGGGACCCGTTGGTTGCATGACGGGTGCGGGTGCGCCGATCTTGTCGCCGTTGACGTAACGGACGATCAGTCCTGCTGGGTTCTGCAGGAGGACCGGACTCTCGGCCTCCCAGCGGCCGGTGGCATCCAGGGGGAGGGGTTCGCTTGACCAGGGCCCGTGCTCGAACCGGAACACTTTCCCGCGTTGCCCGTCGACGGTGATCGTGTAGAGGAAATGTGGGATCACCTCGGCGATCCGTGCCGACGGTGCAGGTTCCAGGAACACTCGGATGCGTTCAGTGGTGGTGGAGAGGATGCCGTCGGGATTGGTCTGAGTCGCCACGATCTCCGAGCTGCCGGGCCGGATTCCGGTGAGCGTGGCCGTCCACAGGCCTGAGGAGTTCGCGACTGTCGTCCAGGTGGAGGCTTCTCCGTCGACCACGCCGGGTTCGTCGTGGACCGGCACACGGGTGATGGTGATGACGGCGTGGGCTTGCGCGGTGCCGGCGAGTTCGGGGAATACCTCGGTGGGGCCGGCCGGCGCTGCGATCGACGGAGCCGGTAGCGGTTCTGGCGTGGGCGTGGGCGTGGGCGTGGGTGTTGCGGTGGGCGAGGGTGTCGCTGCCGGCCGCGCGGGTTGATTCTGACCGGGCGGTGGCAGGGCAGGTGTCGTCGGTTCCGGTGACGGTTCCGGTTCGGATGTCGGTGGGGGCACCGGGGTGGGTGCGGTACTCGGTCTCGGTTCAGGGGCGGTTGTGCTGGGAGCGTCGATCGGTGCGTCGGGCTGTGCGGACCCGTCGGAAGCACCGGTGCCGGCTTGCGGGGCGCCGGGGGGCATGGCTGCCGGGCCGAGCAGGAGCGCGACGGATACGCCGACGCCCGCGAGGACGAGGGCTCCTGCGCCGATCAGACCGGCGGTGAGGGTCGTGCCGGCTCCCAGCCCGCCTCCTGACGACGCCCCCGGTGTCGAGGATGTCGACACCATCGTCGCAGACAGTGGCACGGTCGCGGCAGCGGAACCGGCGGCCACAGCACCGGCAGGGTGCAGCGAGGCGGCGTAGGCGGTCGCTCCGGCGACTCCGGCGGCGAGGGGCAGGAGGATCAGCGCGAGGCGGGAGCTGATGTCGGTCGCTTCCTCGGCCACGATCTGGCAGCGTGTGCAGCCTGCCAGATGATCCTGCACCTGCTGGGTGGGGCGGCTGCCGAGTGTTCCGCGCGCGTAGGCGGGCAGCCGTTCGATGGTACGGGTGCATTCGGGTTCCGTGCCGGTGGAGGCGAGATGTTCCTTGATCCAGGCCTGGCGGAGTCCTTCCCGGGCGCGGATCGCAAGCGCCGAGATCGAGTTCGGTTTCATCCCGAGCAGCAGGCCGACCTGCCGAGGAGGCAGCCCCTCGACTTCGGTGTACCAGAGCACCTCTTGCCAGCGGGTGGGCAGCGATTTGAAGGCGTGCGCGGTGGTGGTGCGGTCGAGCGCTTCGAGCATCTCGGACTCGGTCGTAGACGGCGACTCCAACGTCTCGATGTCGTCGAGGTTGACCGTCGCGGCTCGGCGCCCCCATTTCGCGGCGACGTTCCGGACGGTGGTGAACAGGTAGGGGCGGAATCCGGCCGTGGGGCCGGCGCCGTTGCGGATGGTGGCGTAGATGCGGGAGAACGCTTCGGCGACCACGTCGTCGGCGTCCAACGAGGTGAAGGAGCGTGCGACGGTCAGTGCGGCGCCGGAGTGCCGCGACCAGAGCACGGCGAATGCGGCGCGGTCGCCGTTCCGGGTGGCATCGATCAGCTCCTGATCCGACGCCGTGTCGTGATCTCTCACCGGCCCGCCGTTCTGCGCGCACGGGGGTCTCGACGTCGTTGCATAGCCTCTCCTCGGACGATGGGCGGCTGATCCCGTCGTCCGTGCCCACGGGGGAAACGTTCCCAAAACTCCACTGTTGCTTCATCGGCTGCGCTCGCGAACAAAGGGCGGAGAAATGCATACCAGGATTAACCCAGAGTGGGGGGAAGAGCCGGTGGCTCTTCCCCCCACTCTCGGTGGTGGTGCGGGTGTGTTACGCCCGGCGGGTGCGGCGGATGATCAGCAGCACAGCGCCCGCGAGGAGGCCGAGCGCGCCGATCAGGGTCAGCCAGAGGCCGGCTCCGCCGGTGCTGGCGAGCCCGGACGGGTGCTCACCGCCGCCCGTGGGTGCGGTCGGCGGTTCCTGCGGTTCTGCCGGAGGAACCTCGCCGCAGGCCGTGTCGATGACGGTGGTGGCATCGACCGTGAGCTGGGCCTCGTTGAGGTAACCGGTGCCGTGCTCCGAGTCGGTCAGCGTGCAGTCGCCCTGCTCCTGGGTGATCGTCGTCGCGACTGTCGTGTCGACCACGACCTCGTATCGGTGGGTCTCCCCGCCGCCGATCGACTGACCGGTGACCAGCGTCTTGTTGTCGATGCCGTCGAAGTCCGGGTCGATCGCGATGTCACCGGGGGCGGTGTTGGATGCCGTCACCTGCTCGATCGTGATGTCGCCGCCGAACTTCAGCTGGTCGCCGAGGTCGTACGTGCCCTCGGCCGTGCCGGTGTTGGCCACGACCAGTTCGTAGGTCACGGTCGCCTTGCGGTCCGCATCGATCGCGGTCTGCTCGACGAGCTTCTTGTCGATCGTGATGTTGACGTTCCGATCGATGACGAGCCCCTGGTCCCAGTTCGGGTCGTCCGAATCGGGGGCCAGAGCGAACTCGGCGGTCTCACCGGTGGTGATGTCGCCGTCTGAATCGGTCGCGTCGTCGGCGCCGGCGTTCTGCACCGTGAACGTGGTGTTCGAGGTCAGAGCGTTCGGGTCGAAGGTGACCTGGTAGGTTCCCGATGCGAGGCCGGTGAAGGAGTATTTCCCGTCGGCTCCGGTCGTGGTGGTGAGGCTGACGGGGTTGCCGTCGAGATCCACACCGACCAGCTTCACGGGGAAGCCTGCGACGCCGGGTTCGCCGGCATCCTGGATTCCGTCAGCGTCGAGGTCTTCCCACACGAAGTCGCCGATCGACGATTCGATGATCCTGATCTCACGCGACGCAGGGCCCACAGCCTGGGTGACACCCTGAGCACGGCCGGAGGTCGTGTTCTCGTAGATGTCGCCGCCATCGTTGTCGGTCGGCGTCATCAGGATGTCGATCGACAGCTGGTCCGCCGGCACGAAGGCGCCGGGCCGCAGGAATCGCAGTCCGGTCACATCGGCTGCCGCGGCCGGGCAGTCGGCGGCGGTGCCGTTGCCGGACACCACTGCTCCTCCGCTGATCGCGTCACACCACACCGTGGCGCCCGTCGCACCGTTCGATGCGTGGTCGGGGTCGGCGTTCAGGCCGGCCGGGTCGGCTGCGGTGTAGAGCATGGTGATGCCCGTTCCCGCCGCGATCGTGGCCGAGGTGAAGGTGAGGTCACCCGCGAAGCTCGTCGTGCCGATGCCGTTGGCCGGCAGCACGTCGATCACGTCGACATCCGACACCTCGACCGGGGAGTCGATGTTGGCGAAGTCCACCGTCCAGGTCAACGTTCGCGGCGTCTGCACGCCGTCGGGGTTGATCTCGACCAGCGGACGCGGCGTCGACTTGTCGATCTTGACACCGGTGGGCAGAACCAGCTGGATCTGCGCCTCGTCGTCGCGCACGGAGGCGGGCGACGGGTCCTGCGGCGAGCTCACGAGCGTGGTGTTGGTGTACACCGCGTTGCGGGCGGTCGCCAGGATGTCGACCGTGTAGACGATCGGGTCGATCGCCGCGTTGACCACGAGGTCGCCCAGATCCCACTTGACGTAAGTGCGGCTCGGTGGGCACACCAGTTCCGATCCTGCCGGAGCGCCGGCCTGCACGAGCGCCGTGGCATCCCGCGTCCGGACCGTTCCGGTTCACGCGCAGCAGCAGGTAGCCGTACCCGACGTAGACCGCGATCATCAGCACCTGGAACCAGAACGGTGCCGCCCCGGGCGAGTTGATCTGCATCCAGTCGTCGGCCGCGTGCAGCAGCGCGAGCGGCCAGATTGATCCCACGACGAAGTGGGCGGCGCCGAGGCAGAATCCGAAGGCGGCCGAGGTGAGGATCTGCCACAGCGTGTCGTCGAGGTTCGCCCCGAACAGCAGGGCGTTGCCGATGTGGCCGAGCCCGAATACGCCCCCGATGATCCAGGCCGCCGCGTGATCGCCCACCGGGCGTGCCAGTTGCAGCGCGACCCCGCGCGCAGCGAGCTCTTCGGAGACGCCGACGCTGAGCATCACGAGAGCGCTGCTGAGGAGGGCGGCTGGAGTGCCCGCGATGCCCGGCACGAGGTAGACCAGCATCAGAGCGAGCAATGGGAGCAGCCAGAGCCACCGCCGGGGCCGGCCCACCGTGGTGACGCCCCCCGAGCGCAGCACTCCGAATACGGCGCCGATCCCGAGGAGCACGAGAGCGCCGATCGCGTTCACGAGGAAGGCGCCGAGGCCGGGGAACCAGTCCGGCTGCAGGGCGAGATCGGGTGTCACGCCGAGCCCGTAGACCACCGCCTGCCAGAGCACCATCGCGCCGACCCCCGCGCCGACCGGATGCCGCCCCGCCCACATCCGGGCCCTCTCGCGCGTGCTCATGCGCCCGAGGATACCGCCGGCGGGTGTCGTGCCGTTCGCCGGGAGATGGCGACCCAGCCGACCCCTCACTGATCGAACCCGCGAGCACGTTTGAGGAGCCTGACGAGGTGGAGTGCGATGCCGCGGAGGCTCGGACCGTGTCGGTCCGAGCCTCCGCGGCCCACTCAACGGTCAGTGGGCGTACGCGGCTGCATCGTCTTCGTCCCAGGTGGGCATGAGGTCGTCCTTCTTGCCGCGGATGAGGAAGAACGCGATCACGGACGCGAGGATCATCGCGATGCCGGAGGCGATGAACGCCGAAATGTAGCCGTCGGTGAAGGCCGTGTGCTGATCCGCGCCGTCATCGAGGGCGCTGGTGACGGTGCCGGCGTAGAGCGCGGTGAACACGGCCAGGCCGATCGACCCGCCGATGTGGAAGGTCGAGTTGATGGTGCCGGAGGCGACGCCGGCGTCTTCGGGGTCGACGCCGATCAGAGCGAGGTTCTGCAGGGGCACGAACAACTGGGCGAATCCGATTCCGAGCAGAATGAGGCCGGGGAGAACCTGGGTGAAGTAGTTGCCGTCGGGGGTGATGCCCATGAAGGAGAACAGGCCTGCCGCGCAGAACAGTGGGCCCAGGATCATCAGCGGGCGAGGGCCGAACCGGTTGAGGGCTTTCGTCGCGAACGGGCTGCTGAGGAGGATCGTGGCGGTCATCGCGACGTTCGCGAGACCGGAGATGAGGGGGCTCATGCCGAGCACGATCTGGAAGTAGAAGGTGAGATACAGGATCGAGCCGATCATGATCGCGCCAACGACCGCCTGAATCAGGAACGCGCCGCCACGGACCGAGTTCACGATGACACGCAACGGGAGGAGGGGCTGCGTGATCCTCGACTCGATCAGGATGAACAACGCCAGGAGGCCCGCGCCGAGCGCGAGGAAGCCGATCGTGTCGATCGAGTCCCAACCGTGCTCTGCGAGAGTGAAACCGTAGACCAGGGCACCAAGGCCCAGGGTCACCGTGATTGCGCCCCAGACGTCATACCGGTTGCGGCCGTCGGCCTTGCTCTCCTTCAGCAACAGTGCGCCACCGATGAGGCCGGCGATGACGAAGAACACGTTGACCAGCAGGCACCAGCGCCACGAGGCGAACTCCGTGAGCACTCCTCCGAGCACGAGGCCGACAGCGGCGCCGCTTCCGGCAACGGTTCCGAAAATGGCGAACGCGATGTTGCGCTCCTTACCGTGGGCGAACGTCACCGTCACCATCGCCAGAGCGGCCGGCGCGAGCATGGCCGCGAAAGCGCCCTGGATGCCGCGGGCGATGATCAGCTCGAGCCCCGACTGCGCCAGGCCACCCCAGGCAGAGGCGATTCCGAACCCGATCATGCCGACCATGAAGGTGCGCTTGCGACCCCAGTAGTCCGCGATCCGGCCGCCGAGAAGGAGGAGTGCGCCGAACGCGAGGGCATAGGCCGTGACGATCCACTGCCGCTGCACATCGCTGAGCCCGATCTCGAGCTGCGCCTGCGGAAGAGCGATGGTGACGATCGTCGTATCGAGCACGACGACCAATTCGGTGAGCGCGAGAATCGCGAGTGCCCACCAACGAGTGGAAGAACTGCGCAGAGCAGTAGACATAAGAAAGCCTCCAGGCTTCTCAAGAAATGAGTAACTGGAGGCTTCAAACCTCGGATCACCATGCGACATCGCCGCACCCGACCGACCGCAGCCACGAAGCTGCGCAGGCCGAAAAGACTATCAGACAGTGATCCTGACGGCGGGACGTTTCAGTAGGCGACGCCGAATTGCTGTCCCGTGTGCGCAGGGGCTTCGATCTCGTCGACGACAGCGAGCGCGAAGTCGGCTCCCGAGATTGCAGATTGCCCGTCAAGGTCGAAGATCGCCACATCCCCACCGGTGCGATAGACCCCCGTGGCCTCTCCTGGCACGTGGGCGCCGTAGGTGGCGGCCGGGCTGACGTAGAACCAGTCCAGACCGTCGGGTGCCCTCTCGGTCAGATCGTCGATGACCTCAGCCATCACTCGGGCTTCCGCTGCGAACTGAGGGGGCACTTCTCCGGTGTATGCCGTGCGCACGGCATCGGGTGCCAAGCGGAGGGCGCTGAAGCCACCCACGATCCCGATACGCGTGCCCTCACGAGCGGCGATCTCCGCAGCCCTCGCATAGAGTCCACGCAGTTCGGACTCGAGTTCGCCACGCGGTGCAAGCGCCCCGACGATCACGTCAGCGCCTGCCACCAACCCAGCGAGCTCGTCCTGGATCGACCCCGTCAGGTATCGGATGCCGTCGATCGTCTCGGCCGGAGGGTTTCGGCTGAATGAGGTCACCTCGTGCCCGCGTGAGGCGGCCTCACGGGCGATGTTGGAACCGGTGTAGCCGGTTCCCCCGAGGATGGTGATTCGTGTCATGGTCGTCCTTCTTCCGATCGTCTCGCTTGCGCAACCTTGGTAACCATAGGAGAGTTGCTCTCTCAATGTAAGAAGGCACTTCGAGGTAACCGGATGGAGTATCGGGATGCGTGAGATCGGCCCGGGCGAGCTCGACCCCTACCAGCAGGGGTGCCCGACGCGGCGCATCCTCGACCTGATCGGTGGACGGTGGACGGTGCTCATCGTCGGCGCTCTCGGCAGCGCGACGCTTCGCTTCTCCGATCTGCTGCGCCGAGTCGATGGCATCTCGCAGAAGATGCTGACACAGACTCTTCGCGCACTGGAACGCGACGGCCTGGTCATTCGCACGGTCACCGCGGAGGTGCCGGTGAAGGTCGAATATCGGCTCAGCGCCGCGGGACTCACCCTCACCGAACCCCTCAAAGCCCTTGAACTCTGGTCGATCGATCACTTCGCCGGAATCATGGCTGCCCGGAGAGATCACGAGATCCCTGACTCGACGTAGAGTCGGTCGTCGCAGGCAAGCCATCGGGTGGTCACGCGGCGTCCGCAACTGCCTTGATCGACTCGCCGGCCGGGGCCCGGCGCGGGTGCGCGATCGGCCGACGATGCCGCGCTGCTCTCTGAAGGGCTCGGCCGCTCAGCGCCTGCTCGACGACAGCCAGCCCGACGCGGTGAGCGCGAGCGCGATGGCTCCCATGACGGTCGAGCGCTCCGCGAGCGAGCCGCGCACCACGGGCGGCGGCGCGATGGTGTCGGGGATCAGCCCGCGCTGCAGGGCACGCGTCATCGGCTCGATCACGGCCTCCTCCGACGCCGACATCGCACCCACCACGATCACCCGTTCCGGAGCGAACAGCAGACAGGCCCGCGATGCCGCGTCGCCCACCAGTTCCGCTGCGTCGGACACCACACGGCGGGCGCGGGGATCGCCGTCGGCCAGGAGTCCGAGGAGGGTGCGCAGGTCGATCGAGCCCGCAGGTCCGGCGGCCTCGAGCAGGGCCGGGATGGAGGCGAAGGTGTCGAGACATCCGCGCTTGCCGCACCGGCACACGGCACCGTGTTCCGACACCGGGAAGTGACCGATCTCTCCCGAGCCCGAGCCGACCACGAGACGGTTCTCGATGATCAGGCCGGCACCGATGCCGCTGTGGAACTTGATGGTGAGGGAGTCCTTCGCTCCCCGCCCGGCGCCGAAAGCGTGTTCGCCCAGGGCTGCCAGATTCGCGTCGTTCTCGATCAGGGAGCTGACGCCGAACGCGGTGGACATCGATTCCGCCGTGGCCTCCGACCAGCCGGGAAGAACGGCCGAGCCGATCACGCGCTGCCGCACCGAATCGATCGGCCCCGGCAGGGCGACGCCGGCGGCGAGGATGTCGCTCGCCGAGAGCGCGGCGGCCGCCAGGGCGTCGTCGAACAGCCCGCGCGCGATCCGCAGTCCTTCCTCACTCGAGTACTGCTCCACCAGGCGGCCTTCGCGAAACGCGATCTCCCGCGCTCCGAGGTCGCAGATCGAGACCCGCACCGTGCGGAAGCCGAAGTCGATCCCGGCGACCGCGCCCAAGCCGGGATTGATGCTGAGCTCGCGCGAACGCGGCCCCGTGCGACCCGGCGCCTCGGTCGCCTCGTCGGCCTCGAGCAGCAGGCCTTCGGCCGTGAGCGACTTGATCAGAGCGGTGATCGTCGAAGCGGCAAGACCGGTGGTGCGGGCCAGCTCGGCACGGCTCAGCGACCCCTCGTCACGGATCGCCGCGAGCACCCGATACCGCGTGCTCGAGGTGTCGTCGCCAGCCGCGTCGCCGAACGTCTTCATATCGGGAACCCTACACGGCGAGTGCCCGAAAATCGAGCCAAATGCTTCGGTAAGAGAACTAACTCACGGAAGAACATTCCAAAATCGGCTTGACAACTTCTGTTCCCGAAGGATTTACTGAGCCTCATCACCCACCGCGGTGGCACGTCGATGTGCAGTCCCGAACGTGTCTCGCGGCCGAACTCAGCCCGAAAGGCCACGCATGAGCACGCTCCAGCCCACTCTGGAACTCCGCGGCATCAAGAAGACCTTCGGGCACGTCTCCGCTCTCAAGGGCGTCGACCTCGCGGCCTACTCCGGTGAGGTGCTCGCGATCGTCGGCGACAACGGCGCGGGCAAGTCCAGCCTGATCCGCACCATCAGCGGCGTCTACCGCCCCGACGAGGGTGCGATCCTCGTCGAGGGCGAGCAGCAGGCCTTCTCGAACCCCGCCGCCGCTCGGGCCGCCGGCATCGCCACCGTGTTCCAGGATCTCGCGCTCATCGAGGTTCTGGATGTCGCGACCAACATGTTCATCGGCCAGTACCCCCGCCGCGGCCCCTTCGTGCGCCGCAAGGCCATGGAACGCGAGGCCCGCGCCTTTCTCGACGAGCTCGGCGTCTCGGTCGCCTCGGTGCGCACCGAGATCGGCATGCTCTCGGGCGGCCAGCGGCAGATCGTGGCGATCGCCCGCGCGATGCGCACCGGCGGTCAGGTGGTGCTGCTCGACGAGCCCACCGCCGCCCTCGGTGTGCGCGAGACCGCCCAGGCCGCCGACATGATCCGCACCCTCCGCGAACGCGGCAACGCGGTGATCGTCGTGAGCCACGACATGTCGCTCGTGTTCGAACTCGCCGACAGCATCCAGGTGATGCGACTCGGCGAGGTCGCCGGGGTTCGCCGGCGCACCGACACGACGCGCGACGAGATCATCGGCCTGATCACGGGCGCCATCACCGGCGACCGCCTCACCGCCTGAAGCCCGAAACACCCCAACCCGAAAACACCTGGTCACGCATTCCCCGACAGAGAGGTCACCCACAGAATGTCTCCCATCACCCCCCGCCGCGCCGCTCTGGCGACGCTCGCGATCGCCGCGATCACCGCCTCCCTCAGCGGATGCAGCGCGCTCTCGGGCGGCTCCGTCGCCGCGAGTTCGACTCCCACCGGCGACCTCCGCGAGGTCAAGACCATCACCTACGTGAACCCCGCTCCCTTCTATCCCTCCTTCGACGACGTCGGGCAGTGCTTCGAAGAGGCGGCGAAGGCCAACGGCTGGAAGCCGGTCGAGGTCGGCACCGCGGGCAGCGCGGTCGACAACCAGGGCGCCATCGACCTCATCTCGCAGGCGATCGCGAACGGCACGGATGCGCTGGTCGTCTTCCCGACGATCCCCGAGCTGTTCACCCCCGTCATCCAGCAGGCCCGCGATGCCGGCATCTACGTGGTGGCCCAGAACGCCGGAGCCCCGAGCATCGGGCAGCAGACCCAGGTGGGCACCGACTCCAAGCAGCTCGGCGCCCTCATCGCGGAGGGCCTCGGCGCCACCGACCCGGCCGCGAAGGTCGGCATCCTCTCCGGATCGGCCAGCACCACCCCGCACGTCGACGAGATCACGGGCTTCACCGACTACGCCGCGGAGCACTTCCCCGACATGACGGTCGTGGCGAGCGACTACACGAACGGCGACCCGACCAAGGCGCCGGAACTCTTCAGCAACATGCTGACCGCGCATCCGGAGATCACCGCCCTCTTCCCGATCGAGGGAACCTCGGTGGCGGCAGCCATCACGGCGGTGAAGGAGCGCGGCGCCACGGGCACCATCAACGTCGTGGCCAACGACCTCACAGCCGACCACCGCGCCGTGATCGAGGACGGCTCGCTCCTCGGCGTCGGCGAACAGGGCTGGTGCGAGTCGGGCACCAAGTCGGTCGAGGCCGTCAAGAAGCTCTCCGAGGGCGAGACGCTGCCCGACTTCATCCCCACCACCAGCACCTTCTACGACATCAGCAACCTGCCCGCGAAGTAGCTCCTCCGGGGGCCCGGTGCTTCCGGGCCCCCTTCCCTCCCCAGAAAGCGAGTCCGCTTCGTGAAGAACATCGTGCGCCGCATCGCCGGCGCCCAGCAGCTGGGCATCATCCTCATCATCGTCGTGCTGCTCGTGGTGGCCCAGGCCGCGAATCCTCAGGCGTTGATGCCGTCGAACATCGTCGAGATCCTGCGCTCCAGCGCGCTCTACTTCATCGGCGCCAGCGCAGCCACGCTCGTGCTGGTGGGCGGCGGGCTCGACCTCTCGATCGGGTCGGTGTTCGCTGTCGGGGGCGTGGCCGCGGGCATCGCGATGAACGCCGGCGTGCCGTGGCCGCTCGCCATCCTGCTGGCGCTCGTGGTGTGCGGAATGCTGGGCCTCATCAACGCCTCGCTCATCACCTGGGTGGGCGTTCCGCCCTTCATCGCCACCCTCGGCATGCTCTTCGCCGCGAGCGGCATCGTGATCGTGGTCACCGGCGGAACCCCGCGCTTCGGCTTTCCGGCCGCCTTCACCGACCTCGGCCAGCTCAACCTCTTCGGCATCCCCCTGCTCGTCTTCTACGCCGTCATCATCGGCGTGCTGGCCCACGTCGTGCTGGCGCACACCGTGTTCGGCTACAACATCCGGGCATTCGGCGGCAGCGCTCCCGCGGCCCGGGCGAACGGCATCCGTGCTGCGCAGATGAACGTCTCGCTCTATGTGATCAGCGCCGTGGTCGCCGGTCTCTGCGGCGTTCTGCTCGCCGCTCGCGTGGCGACGGCCGATCCGGGCGCCGGTGGAACGGGCTTCGCCTTCCAGGTGCTGGCCGCCGTCATCATCGGGGGCACCAGCCTGTTCGGCGGCGTGGGCACCATCGCCGGAACCGCGCTCGGCGCCCTGCTCTTCGCGGTCATCAACAACACCCTCGCGCTCACCAACACGAACCCCCAATGGCAGAACGTGGCCACCGGCGTCATCCTCGTCACGGCCGTCGCGGTCGACCACCTGCGCCGCAAGCGGCGGTTCGCCGTGCGCTCGGCGTGATGCGCGCCCGCGTCCCCGCATCCGCCGACACGAGAGGAACTCCTTCGATGACCGCCCCTGAAACCGCCACCGATGCCGATGCCGTGGATGCGACCGATCCCGTCGCCGACGAGCTGCGCGACCCCCACAAGTTCACGGCCCGGTTCCTGCACCCCGACAAGTACCCGGTGCTGCAGCGCACCGGCCTCCTCCCCGCCGACCTGGTGGGTCTCGAGGCGGCGATGGCCGGCACCGACGAGGCCGCCCTGCACGGCTACCGGGCCGAGTTCGCCCGCGAGGTGCACTCGGCTGTGAGCGGCCTGTCCCCGGACGCGGCCTCCCGGCTGCCCTTCCGCCCGGGCGAGGTGGTGGTGGCGCTCGGCGATTCGATCACCGACGACTCGCTCTCCTGGGCCCACCAGCTGCAGGCCTACCTCGATCGGCACCGGCCGGATGACGGCATCCGTGTGGTGAACGCCGGCATCACCGGTCATACCACGCAGGAGGCGATCGCCCGCATCGACCGCCTGATCGCCCTCGGGCCCGACTGGGTCATCCAACTGCTGGGCACGAACGACGCCCGCCGGCACGGCGCCGCCCGGGTGCAGATGCAGTCGATCGGCGAGACCCGGCGCAACCTCGCGCTGCTCGCCGAACTGGTGGCCGCCGAGACCGGCGCGACGCTGGTGTCGATGACCCCGCCGCCCGTGATCGAAGCGGATGCGGATGCCTGGGTGCCGTTCCACAGCGAACGCATCACCTGGCGCGAGACCGACGTCGCGGCGATCGCCGAGGCCGTTCGGCAACAGGCCACGATTCTGGTCGACGTGCATCGGGTGTTCCTCGACCACGCGACGACGACGCGCGCCGCCCTCCTCCTCCCCGACGGAGTGCACCCCACAGTCGCCGGGCAGCGACTCATCCTCGAGGTCCTGCTCGACACGCTCACGAAGCCCGCACAGCTCGACGGTGAGCTGCGCCTGGAAGGAGAAGACAATCATGACGATCGAGAATCCCCGGCGACGACGTAGAGTGCTCGCCGCCGTCGCCGTCAGCGCGACCCTGGCGGTGACCTTCGGCACGGCATCGCCCGCCCTGGCGTTCGACAACCAGGTCGTTCCCATCTCGGCGAGCATCGTGAGCAGCATTCCGACGGATGCCCTCACCCTGCAGCTGAAGCAGATGCTGACGAACTCGAACGAGTACGCGGTGACGACCTGGTGGAACACCACCAAGAACTTCGACGCCCAGTCGGCGAGCGCCTATCTGAGCTTCGGCGGAACGGCGGAGAGCAACATCCGTCCCTCAGCGGCCGAGGCGATGGCGCTCGCGACGGCGTTGCGCTTCGGCTCCTACGACCCGGTCGCCACCGGAGTGTCGACCGCCGACGCGACGGCGATCGTGGTGCGGCTCGTGGGCTCCCTCGCCTACCGCCACTACTCGGTCACGGCCGGCGGATGGGGCACCAGCTCCGCTCCCGCGTGGCCGGGCAGCAACGGCTGGCAGTCGTCGCTCTGGGCGAACGCGGCGGGCACGGCCGCCTGGCTGATCTGGGACTCCCTCGGCAGCACCGAGCGCGGTTACGTGCGAACGATGGTGGAGGCCGAGGCCAACCGCTACCTCACCTGGAACCCGCCGTACTACCGCAACCTCGCGGGCACCGTGCTCTCGGCGGGCGACACCAAGGCCGAAGAGGTGGCGTGGGACAACAACATCCTGCAGCTCGCGACCGCCATGATGCCCAATCACGCGAACTACGCCACGTGGATGGACAAGCGCCTCCAGCTCTCCCTGGCCGCGGTGGCGCGACCGGCCGACGTCGACGCGACGAACGGCCCGAAGATCGTGAACGGCAAGCGCCTCGACGTGTGGGTCACCGGGTCGAACGCCTTCAACGACGGCACGGTCGTGAACCATGGGATCGTGCATCCGGAATACCAGACGTTCCCGTCGCTGGTGCTGTTCGGCGCCGTCGACCAGGCGCTCGCGGGCAAGTCCGTGCCCTACGCCGACCTGCGCGGCTTTCCGGCCTTCTACGGTTCGATCGTCAACCAGACCTGGACGGCGGGCCCGAAGCCGGCGCAGTACGACGTCGATTCGACCGTCACGCACCAGATCAACGCGCCCGGCGGCAAGGTCTACGCCGGAACGGCGACCGGCGCGACCGACTACACCGACATCTACTATCCGATGGGCAACGACTGGGGCAATGCGAACCGGATCAACTTCTTGATCACGGATGTCTTCGCCGCCACCATCCCGTCACTGTACGGGGCGCTGGATGCGGGCCTCACTCAGGGCGGTGCCTACTGGGCGCCGATCCACGCGCAGAAGATCCTGAACCAGCAGGCGCGCTTCGCCGACGGGCATACCTACCTCGACAGCGGGGAGAACAGCTACGACGGCCGGGAAGAGCAGGTGGCCCAGTTCGCGGCCTACTCCTACCTCTCCCGGCTGCTGCAGGCGAACGGGCGGTTCTCGGTCACGAACGCTGCCTACTGAGCCGAACCGGCCGCGGTCACGACGCAGCGACGTCGCGGCCGCGGCACGGCTCTCGTTGCCGGTGGCCAGAACGGCAGACGCGGCGCAGATCGGCCGTCCGATAGTTTGGGTGGGTCGATCTCGGTTGGGAGTTGCTGTGGCCGCTGGTCTGGTGCATCCGGATGTCGCTGTCGTCAGCCGTGTGCTCGGTGGCCTCGGCGCCGGTTTCTCGCTGGGCGCGGCAGAGGTCGACAATGCCGAATACGGTGCCGTGCTTTCGCAGGTCGGGCGCCTGTCGGTTCGGTTCCGGGTCGGAAAGCCGACTCCGAAGAAGGTCGGGCTGTTCGTCACCGTGTGGAGTCGGGCGCCCGACGGATCGACGAAGCCCTTCACCGCCGAAGACACCATCGACATACTGCTGGTCTCCGTGCGCGAAGGCTCCCGATTCGGTGTCTTCGCGTTCCCGAAGGCAGCCCTTGTCGGCCAGGGAATAGTGTCGGTCGGCGGTGTCGGCGGAAAGCGCGGTTTCCGGGTCTATCCGCCGTGGTCGGCGACCGCCAATCCGCAAGCGCGACAGTCCCAGAGGTGGCAGGGCGACTACTTCCTCGACATCGGCGACGGGTCTGCCTTCGACGCACGGCAGGCCAGGCGGCTCCTGGCGATGGAGTAACCGGCGAAAGACCCCGGTCGCGCCTTCGCAACCGTCCTCAGCTGTATCCCGACGGGGTCGGGAACAGGCCCTGCAGAGCGTGGTCGCCGACCTCCTGCGCCTTGTAGGCGACCGGGTCGTGCAACGTGATGGTGCGGGCGTTGCGCCAGAAGCGGTCGAAGCCGTACGACGTGCCGGTGGCCCGGGCGCCGGTGAGTTCGAACAGCCGCGACGTCACGTCGAGCACCGTCTTCGTGCTCACCACCTTCGCCGCCGCGACCTCGACCGCCACCTCGCCGCGCTCGGCGTCGGTGAGGTCCCAACGGCGGTCGGCCGCCGCGACCAACGCGTCAGTCGCCCGCCAGGTGAGCGCATCCGCCGCCCGCGTGGCCGAGGTGAGATCGCCGATCAGCTCCCGGATGTACGGGTCGTCGACCGCACGATCCACTCCGCTGGTCGACCACGGCTTCGTCGTCGTCGCGACGTAGGACGCCGCTGCGGCGAGCGCCCCCTCGGCCAGACCGACATGGATGTGGTCGAGCGCCAGCTGGAACAGCAGGATCGAGAGCGACGCGAACGGCCGGTATCTCGGGCCGGACTGCTCGCCGAAGCCGAGCACGTGCGCATCCGGAACCGATGCCGCGTGGAACGACACCGATCCGGAGGCCGAGAGGCGCTGGCCGATGTTGTCCCAGTCGTCGTGGTGCACGACCGTGGGCTGGGTGGCGTCGATGATGATGGCGAGCTTCTCGCCGGTGTCGACGCGGGTGCCGCTCGCGGTGATGCGCTCGGAGACCTGCGCGCCGGTGGCGAAGAACTTGCGGCCCGAGACGGTGAAGCCGCCGTCGGCCGGCGTGAGCTCGAGCCCTGCATCGCGCGGGTTGCCGGCGCCGCCCCAGAACCAGTGGTTGGCGGCCAGGCCGCGCTGCAGCCCGTCGATGACGTCCTGCCGCTCGTTCAGCTGCAGCCGCCAGGAGTTCACGAAGTGGTAGGCGAAGACGTGGCCGAGCCCGGCATCCGCCCGGATGACGGGCCGCAGCGCCGTGAACACGGTGCGCCAATCGAGCCCGCCGCCGCCGAAGTCGCGGGAGACGAGGGCGGGGAGGATTCCCGTGGCCCGCAGCGCGGCGACCTCGGCGAACGGCGCGGTTCCCTCGCGATCGCGCTCCGCTGCGACGCTCGCGAACCCCTCGGCGAGGCCGGCGAGCGCGTCGACGGCGGCGTCGGCCGAGGTGATGACCGGGGGATGGAGCGGGTCAGTGGGCACAGAGTTCTCCTGGGGATGAAGCGAGAAGGTGAGACGCCGTTCAGCGTGTTAACTATGCCGCGCCCGCCGGGCTTTCGCGGAATCGCTCCCGGGGAACGGTACCGGACTGGTACCATGCGATATGGCCGTCAACCTCCGCATTCCCGAAGAGCTCGATCGTGAACTCGCCCGCGTCGCCGAGGCCGAACACGTTTCGAAGAGCGCGCTCTTGCTGCAGGGTGCTGAGCTGATCGTGCGCCGTCACACGCGCCGCCGGGCGATCGACGACGGTCTCGACTTCGTGCAGTCGCACGATGCCGAGCTGCTCACCCGCCTCGAAGACGCGTGACCGAATACCTGAACCTCGAGGACGCGCTGCAGCTCGTCGAGCGTTTCGGCTTCGTGGTGCGCGATCTCGGCCTTCTCGAATCCGCGCTCGCCCGACCGTCGTCCGAGTTCGCCGGCGTCGAGACGTATGCATCGCTCGAACTCAAATGCGCCGCGCTGCTGGAATCCGTCGTGCGGAATCACGCACTCCTCGACGGAAACAAGCGCACGGGCTGGACAGCGATGGTGCTGACCCTCTGGATCAACGGCTTTCAGCACGACTTCGCCACCGACGACGCGTTCGATCTGGTGCTCGGCGTCGCCCGCGGCGAGATCGCCCTGTCGCAGAGCGCGGAGCTGATCGCCCAGCACCGCGTCACCCGATGAAGAGGGGCTACTCGGTCCAGGGGGTGCGGTTCCAGCTGCGGAGCACCTGGTTGCCGTGCTCGAAACCGAGCACACTGATCGACGCCGTGTCGAGCACGACGAGTTCGCCGGCACGGATCGGCAGTCCCATCCAGGTGACCGCGAGGGTGCGGAGGAAATGCCCGTGGGAGAACAGCAGCACGTCGTCGCCGCCGTTGAGGGTGCGGCGCACTCGCTCGATGATCGCGGTGTTGCGGCGCAGGAGGTCGGCGGCCTGCTCGCCGCGACCCGCGGCATCCGTTTCGACCCCGTCCTCCCAGAGGTTCCACGGCTCGCCGAAACGCTCGGCGATCTGCGGGCTGGTCAGACCCTCGTAGGCTCCGTAGTCCCACTCGGCCAGGTCGGGATCGACCTCGGCCTGAGCCCCGAACCCGGCGATCTCGGCGGTGGCGGTGGCGCGCTGCCGCGGGCTGGTCAGCACCAGGCCGAACTTCTTGCCGGCGAGCACGCGGCCCACGGCGCGCGCCTGCTCCTCGCCGCCAGCGGTGAGCGGGATGTCGGTGCGCCCCGTGTGCTGCCCGGTGACGCTCCACTCGGTCTCGCCGTGCCGCACCAGCACCACGCGCGGGGCCGGTACCGCTTTCGGCTGGTCGACCACGATCGCCCCCGGCACCTCGAAGGGCAGGTCGGAGCGGGGTTCGTCGGAAAGGGTCATGGGTCCTCATCGGCTGGAAGCGCGGGCGGGCCGCCTGCGGGCGGGGCCCTGTCCAGAATATCGGCCTCGGAGAAGGGCGCGGCCCGAACGACGATCGCCGGAAACGCCACGGCAATCTCACCGCAACGTCCACCCGGGAAAATGGCGAAATGACCGATGCCCCCACCGCCCTCACCATCGTCGACGCCGTGATCATCCCGATGGCCGACGGGAGCGACTGGTTCCGCGGATGGATGACCGTGGGCGCCGACGGGCGGATCACCGGGCTGGGCGAGGGCGAGCCGCCACGAGGCGGGGGCTCGACCGGATCGGGCGGCTCCGGCGCAGCCGGCCGCGTCCTCGACGTCCACGGCGCCTTCGTGGCTCCCGGCTTCGTCTCGGCCCACAGCCACCTGTTCACCTCGGGCATGCGCGGCATGACCCCCGGCGAACCGCTCTACGGCTGGGTGGGCGAGCAGAGCACCTTCATCTCGGCGGCCGACGCCGACGACGTCTACTGGTTCACGCTGCACGGCTGCCTCGACTTTCTCGGCAACGGCGTGACGAGCGCCTACAACTTCACCGATTCGCGCGTGGTGGGCAAGTACGACGCCGTCACCGACACCCGCGAGATCTTCGCGATCCGGCCCGAGGAGTATCTGCTGCGGCAGATCGACGCCGCGCGCGATGCCGGGCTGCGCACCATGAACGCGATCCGGCTCGACAGCGAGTTCCAGCCGGCCGAGGAGGCCTTCGAGGTGTTCGCGCGGGCCGTCGACCACGTGAAGCAGACCGTGCCCGCTCCGCTCGACCTCGGCGCCTCCGTGTTCGGGGCGGTGCAGTGGTCGGCCACGTCACAGCTCGCGCACGACGAGGTGCGGGCGATGGATGCGCACGGCATCGGCAACCAGGCCCACTTCCTCGAGACGAGCGAGGCCCTCGATCAGCAGCGCGAGAAGTTCCGCTGGTACGAGGAGGCGGGCGCGATCAGGCCCGGTTTCCTGTTCGGCCATTTCGTGCATCCGGATGCCGAGATGTCCCGCATCGCCGCCGAGAAGGGGGCCGGCATGGTGTGGCAGCCCACGTCGAACGGGCGACTCGGATCGGGCGTGGCCGACATCCCGCGCTACCGCGAGCTCGGCCTGCCGATCGGCGTGGGGCTCGACGACCAGTCCTGCACCGACGTGTCCGACCCCTTCCAGAACGTGCGGATCGGCGTGTACACCCAGCGCGCCGTGCATCAGGACGCCGGCATCCTGAGCCCGCGCGAGATGCTGCGCATGCACACGCTCGGTTCGGCGGAAGCCCTCGGCGTCGACGAACGGATCGGGTCGCTCGAGGTGGGCAAGTTCGCCGACTTCCTGGTGGTCGACCCCACCGCGCCCGACACCGGCCCTGTCTGGGACGTGCACGCGCACTACGCCTTCGCGATGAGCCTGCGCAATCTCAAACAGGTCTACGTGGGCGGGCAACTGGTGTCGCAGAACGGGCGCAGCGTGCATCCGCTCGCCGCCGAGGCCTCGCGCGAGCTGCACGCCCGCGTGCGCGCCGTGGCCGCCCGCGCCGCCTCCCGCAGCACCTCGCGCCTCGCCTGGTAGCGCGCCACGCACGGAGTCGCGCAGTAATCTGGGGCCATGGCAGCCGCACTCCGACCCATGCCCGTGGAGGCGCTCGCCGCGTGGCTCGAGTACACGAGTGCCGAGTACGTGCGCGAACGGATGGCCGAGGGTGACTCCGCGGAGTACGCCCGGGAGCGGGCGGAGGAGTCGAACGCCCAGTACTTTCCCGACGGCCTTCCCGCCGCCGGCCAGCTCGTCTTTCAGGTCGTGACGGAGTCCGCTGAGGCCGACGCCGACGCCGACGCCGACGCCGAGGTCGTGGGCGTGCTCTGGATCGGCCCGATGTCGCCGCGGCAGCCCGGGGAGTGGTGGGTGTTCGACATCGAGATCGACCGGGCGCACCGCGGTCAGGGTCTCGGCCGCGAGACCATGCTGCTCGCCGAGAGGGAGGCCCGCGCGCACGGCGCCGTGCGCCTCGGACTCAACGTCTTCGGCCACAACACCGTCGCCCAGCGGCTCTACGCCTCGCTCGGCTACGAGACCACCGCGATGAACATGGCCAAACCCCTCTGACGCCTCCTGCTTCCCCCTCCACGTGCAGCCAGATCCGTCGCTTTCGGCCCTTCCCGCTGCGTCTCAGGGCCGAAATCGACGGAACTGCGTCGATGCTCGCCAGGAGAGGAGCGCTCGGGCGCGAGTAGGGTGAAGTCGATGTTCGACTTCCGTGCTCTCCGCGTTCCGATCGTGCAGGCGCCGATGGCCGGCGGGCCCTCGACGCCCGAGCTCGCGGCCGCGGTGAGCAACGCCGGAGCCCTCGGATTCCTCGCCGCCGGCTACCGCAGCGCCGCCGATCTCGACGAGCAGATCCACCGCGCGCGCCTGCTCACCGGCGAGGCCTTCGGCGTGAATCTCTTCGTGCCGCAGCCCTCGGCCGCGACGGAGGAGGCGCTCGCCGCCTACGTTGCTGCGCTGGCACCGCGTGCTGCCCGTTACGGCGTCGAGACCGGCAGCCCGCATCCGGATGACGATGCCTGGGCCGAGAAGCTCGACGTGCTGCTGGCTCTCCGCCCCGCCGTCGCGTCCTTCACGTTCGGCAGCCCCGACGCCGAGACGATCGGGCGACTGGCCGATGCCGATGTGCTCGCCGTCGTCACCGTCACCTCGCTCGCCGAGGCGCAGATCGCTCTGGCGAACGGAGCACCCGTGCTCGTGGTTCAAGGGCCGCTCGCCGGCGGACACCGCGGCACCTTCGACCCGGCAGCTCCGCCGCCCCGAGACGATCTCGACACGCTGTTCGGACGCATCCGCCACTACACGGATGCGCCGCTCGTCGTCGCCGGGGGCCTCACCACTCCGGCGTCAGTCGCTCACGTGCTGGCCCGCGGAGCCGTCGCCGCGCAGGCCGGCACTGCGTTCCTCCTCGCCCGCGAGGCCGGCACCCATCCCGTGCAGCGCGCCGCTCTCGTCGACCCGCAGTTCACCGAGACCGCTGTCACCCACGCCTTCTCGGGGCGCCCGGCCCGCGGCCTGGCGAACGAGTTCATGCGCCGGCACGACCCGGTCGCGCCACTCGGCTATCCCGAGGTCAACCAGCTCACCACACCCCTCCGCGCCGCAGCCACCGCGGCCGGCGACCCGCACGGCACCAACGTGTGGGCGGGGGCGGGTTTCCGATCCATCCGGTCCGGCAGCGCCGCCGAGATCGTCCGGCACCTCGCGAAGGAGATCGTGTGACCAAGCACCCCACCCATCCGGCCGGCTGGAGCGATCGGCTCCGGGTCAGCAGCCCGGTCGACCTCTCGGCCATCGACACCTCCGCCACGCCGGGTGTGCTCGACAAGGATGCCGCAGAGGAGATCTTCGACGGAACCAGTCGTTCCCTCCCGAAGCTGCAGGAGAAGCTCTTCGCCGACAGCCTGTTCGGGGGTGAGCACTCCGTGCTCGTGGTGCTGCAGGGCATGGACACGGCAGGCAAGGGCGGCACGGTGAAACGTGTGGCCGGGCCGATGGATCCGCAGGGCATCACGCATCACGCGTTCAAGAAGCCGACCGAGGAAGAGCTGGCGCATCCGTTCCTCTGGCGGGTGGAGAAGGAGTTGCCGGCGCCCGGGCAGATCTGCTTCTTCGACCGGTCGCACTATGAAGACGTGCTGGTGCCGCGCGTGCACGAGCTCATCTCCTCCGAGGAGTTGACCGCGCGCTATGCCGAGATCAACGAGTTCGAGCGTCGGCTCGTCGAGGGTGGCACGACGGTGCTCAAGGTGATGCTGCACCTCGGCCGCGACGAGCAGAAGAACCGCTTGCTACGGCGGCTCGACCGCTCCGACAAGCACTGGAAGTTCAATCCCGGCGACGTCGACGACCGCGGGCTCTGGCCGTTGTTCCACGACGCCTACGAGGTGGCGCTCACCCAGACCGACACCGAGCACGCGCCGTGGCACGTGGTTCCGGCTGACAAGAAGTGGTATTCGTCGCTGGCGGTGCAGCAGATCCTCAACGAGGCGCTGCAGGGGCTGGACCTCGGCTGGCCGGCGGCCGACTACGACGTCGACGAGCAGCGCAAACGGCTGCTCGCGACCTGAGCGGCGGCGCGGGCGTCGCGGTTCGCGGTTCGCGGTTCGCGTCAGCGGATCTCGGTCAGCGGTTCTCGAGCGCGTCGATCCGCTGCGCGATCAGCCGCAGCGCCGCGGAGATCACCGCGAAGTTCTTGTCCGACAGCTCCCAGCACGGATCGACGCTGAGGTGCCGGTGTCGTCTATTCAGTAATGATCGCGCGCCTGCAAGACCACGATGTGCGTGTCGGTCACGAGGTACACGAGACGGTTGGCATCGTCGATGCGCCTTGACCACGCCCCCGAGAGGATGTGTTTCAGCGGTTCGGGTTTGCCGGTGCCTGTGAACGGGTCGCGCAGGATCTCCTGGATCAAGCCGTTGACCCTCTTCAGGGTCTTCCGGTCCTGACCTTGCCAGTACGTGTAGTCCTCCCACCCGCCCCGGTCGAAGGCCAGCTGCCGGCTCACGCCTCGTGCAACTCGTGGGTCTCGAACTCACCGCGCCGTGCGCGCTCGAGGGCCGCGAGCAGCCGCTCCGCACCCTTCGCATTCCGCAACAGGTAGGCGGTCTCGGTGATCGCGTCGTAGTCGTCCTTGGAGATGAGGACGGCGTTGCCGTGCTTCGACACGACCTCGATCGGGGCATGATCGTCGTTGACCTGCTGGATGAGTCCGAACAGGTTGCGCCGAGCGTCGGTCGCTGTGATCGCGGACATCGCATCCCCTTTCGAGTGGTACCAGAAAGCGTACCACATGTGCCTGGTGGGCGGGCGTGGGAGTGACGCCCGCCCGCACGGCGTCGCGGCCCCGGGAGGGGAGGATGTCGGAGCCGATGCGCGCGCTCGCTGCCCGGCATGGCTGCCGCGAACTCGACGACGACGGGGAGAGGCGCGAGCTCGCCGACATCCTCTCCTTTCCCGTCTCACCGGAGAGCCACGAGCAGCTCGTGGTGCAACCCGGCTGGAGCAAGGAGCGCTACGAGGCCTGGCTGGGCGACGCGATCGCCCGTCTGGTGCTCGGCAGGCAGAGCGCGAGCAGCACCCCGCCGACCGCGGCGCAACCCAGGTAGATCACGCCGATCGGCGTCTGGCTGTCGTCGGGCAGGGTGGCCGCCGCCCCCATCGTGACCGCGACGAAGAGGTAGCAGACGGCGCTGGTCAGTCCGCCGATGAGGCCGAGGTTGCGGTCGAAGAGGCCGAGCGCGAGACCGTAGGCCATCGGGCAGAGGGCGCCGCAGCCGAGCATCACGAAGATGCCGCCGAGTGTGATGAACAGGATGTCGGGACCGATCAGGAGCCCGCTCACGGTGAGGATGACGGCGCCGACGGTGAACGACGCCAAGGCCGAGAAGCCCAGGAGTCTCGACGAGATTCGGGTGGCCAGCGAGCCGGTCGCCAGCTCGCCACCGAGATTCGCGGCGCCCACGAGCAGGGCGATGCCGCCGTAGGCCGCGGGCGGCAGGCCGAGCTGCGTCTCGTAGAGCAGCGGTGCCACCACGCCGAAGAGCAGCTGGGCACTCGCGAACACGGCGAACACCAGAGTGAGGCCCACGAAGAGCCTTCTCCCCAGCGTCGTGCCCAGCACGCGAACGATCAGGCGCGGCCGGATCGGCTCCGCCTTGTCGGCCGCGAGCGTCTCTGGCAACAGGCGCCACACCACGACGGCGGCGACGGCGGCGAGCCCCGCGATCAGCACGAAGATGCCGCGCCAGCTCACGAACTGCACCAGCAGCCCGCCGATCGCGGGCGCGATCACCGGCGCGAGGCCCCAGGATGCGCCGAGCCAGCCCGAGAGCGCCGTCAGTTCCCGCCCGCGGTGCGTATCGGCGGCGATGGCGTAGACCACCACCATGCAGGCGCACGCTCCGACTCCCTGCACGAAGCGCAGCACGAGCAGCAGCCCGATGTCGGTGGTGGCCGTGATGCCGAGGCTCGCGGCGAACAGGAGCGCGAGGCAGACGAGCAGGGTGGGCTTTCGGCCGCGTGCATCGGCGATGATGCCCACCGGGAGCAGTCCGATGCTCATGCCCAGCACATAGGCCGACACCGAGTTCTGCACGAGGGTGGCGGATGCGCCGAACTCGCGGATCATGTCGGGGATCGCCGGTGTGTAGACGTCGATCGGGAACTGGCTGAGCGGGATGACGCCCAGCAGGATCGCGATCAGCACCCGCCGGTTCGGCCTGCTCGCTCCTGTCACGACATCCCCTCTCTTCGTCCCCTCGATCCGTCACTTGTGGTCGCTCTGGGTCGGCCAGAACGACCACAAGTGACGGGTCGACGGCCGGATGCGCTCAGTAGGGCAGTGTCGCCGGTTCCAGGCGGCCCGACTGCTCGCCCACGAGCGACTCGTCGCGCGGATCGAGGCGCAACACCTCGGTGCCGTCGCGCAAGCGGTCGAGGCTCACCCAGAAGATGCTCGGGCTGCGCGTGGACCCGAAGTAGTAGACCCCGTTCGTGAGGTCGGCACCCGACTGCCACCAGGTGGGATACACGCCGCCATCCGAATACGGAGCACCGTAGGGCACCGAGACGTTGGCGATGAGCTGGAACACCCCGGCCACCGCCTGCTCCACGTTCTCGGGCTCGGGCAGGTAGTGCAGGAAATACGAGGCGCGCACGAAACGGTCGAGCGACGTGATGTCACCGGGCGGCGGCAGTTCGCCGCCGAAGGCGCGGTACCGCGAGCGGTTGGCCAGCTGCTCGTCGAGCGTGGGGGAGTTGCTCATCACCGTGAACTCCCGGCCGTGATGCACGACGAGTTCGCCGCCGATCGGTTCGACGATCGCCGAGTCGCCGGAAGCGTCTTCCAGCGCGATGTGCACACCGAGCTCCTGACCGCGGATGTCGGGGGAGTAGATGCGCACCTCGTCGAGGTGGGCGACGGCCTCGGCCACCGTCGAGTAGTTGTCGAGCAGGTACTGCACCCAGAGCGTCGTGGCGATGGTGGGGCGGTCGTCGGGCGCCGGGAACTCCACGTCATCCAGGTCGAGGTAGAGGGCGTGTGCCGCCAGGCCCTTCTCGTTGAGTCCGTCGACCGTGCCGACGCCCCACATGCTGACGACGATGCTCGAGTACGACGACGTCCAGTTGAGGGAGGCCTCGTCGGCGTTGCCGGAACGCGTCACACCGCGGGGAACGAACCAGAGCTCGGGCTCGTCGCTCACCGACCAGTCCATGCAGCGGCTGACGGTCTTCGCGACGGCGTTGTCGTTCCAGAAGATGCGTGTGCACATGAATCCGAGCGTAGCGGGCATCCGTTCTCCCTCTGGGGAAGTTCTCCGCTGCGCGCTACGTTCGATTCCGAAGAGATCGCGTCCCCGCGACCCGTTGAGAAGGGACTCCCCATGGCTCAGAAGGTTTGGTTCATCACCGGCGCATCGCGCGGGTTCGGCAAGGAGTGGGCCACGGCTGCCCTGGAGCGCGGCGACAGCGTGGCGGCGACCGCCCGCGACACGGCGACGCTGGCCGAACTCGTCGACCGCTTCGGCGAGCGCATCCTGCCGCTCCAGCTCGACGTCACCGACCGCGAGGCGGATTTCGCCGCCGTGACCGAGGCGTTCAACTACTTCGGGCGCCTCGACGTCGTGGTGAACAACGCCGGGTACGGGCACTTCGGATTCATCGAGGAGATCACCGAGGCGGAGGCCCGTGCACAGCTGGAGACGAACCTCTTCGGCGCGCTCTGGATCACCCAGGCGGCGCTGCCGTTCCTCCGCGAGCAGGGCAGCGGTCACATCGTGCAGGTCTCGTCGATCGGCGGCATCTCGGCGTTCCCGCTGGTGGGCATCTATCACGCCTCGAAATGGGCGCTCGAGGGCTTCTCGCAGGCGCTCGCCCAGGAGGTCGCCGGATTCGGGGTGAAGGTGACGCTCGTGGAACCGGGCGGGTTCAGCACCGATTGGAGCGGCTCCTCGTCGTCGACCTCGGAGCCCCTCGAGGACTACGCCGAGGTGCACGAGCAGGTCGCCGCAGCGCGACGCGCCCGGCTCGGGGCGGCGGGCGACCCCGCGGCGTCGGCGGCCGCGCTGCTGCAGGTGGTCGACGCGGATGAACCGCCGCTGCGCGTGTTCTTCGGAATCGCGCCGCTTGGCATCGCGAAGGCCGACTACGCGTCGCGCATCGCGACCTGGGAGAAGTGGAACGACGTCTCGGAGCTCGCGCAGGGCTAGAAATTGCGCAAATAGCGAGGACCGACGCCCTATAGGGGGTCGGTCCTCGCTATTTGCACAATTACACGTGGGCTTCCGTCGCTTTGAGGGCGCGGCGCGTGTCGTCCATCACCAAGTCGGCGTTGATCTGCGTGGCGACGGTGGCGCCCGATGCCGCGGCCATCACCACGAGCGAGTTCGACATGGCCGAGTTGCCCGCCACCCAGACGCCGGGCACCGAGGTGAGCCCCACGGAGTCGGACGTCACCCACTCGCCCATCATCGTCTCGCCACGGGCGGCTCCGAGCTGCCGCAGCAGCTCGTCGTTCGCCACCAGGCGCGGGCCGAGGAAGAGGCGATCGAGCTCCAACGTGGCGCCGTCGTCGAGGGTCACACCCGTGAGGCGGCCCTCGTCGTCGGCGAGCACGGCGGTCGCGTCCGCCGGGAGGATGCGCACCCCGCGTGCTTCCAGACCCGCGCGGGTCTCGTCGTCGAGCTCGGCCGTGAGGGGCCCGAAGAACGTCACGTCGGCCGACCACTGCCGGAGCATTGCGGCCTGGTGCTGGCTGAGCGCGGTGGTGGCGAGCACCCCGATGCGCGAGTCGCGCGACTCCCAGCCGTCGCAGTAGGGGCAGATCACCGCGCCGCGCCCCCACTGCTCGGCGAGGCCCGGGAGGTCGGGCAGCTCGTCGCGCAGACCGGTGGCGATCACGAGTCGACGGCCCGCGAGCATCCGACCGTCGTCGAGTTCGACCGTGAACGCGCCGGACTCGCCGGCGGCGCGCACGGCCCGCCCGGTGATGATCTCGGCACCGTAACCGCGCACCTCGGCGCGGCCGATCTCGAGGAGTTCGAGCGGCGACATCCCGTCACGGCTGAGAAAACCGTGCATGTGCGGTGCGAAGCGATTGCGCGGTTCTCCGCCGTCGACCACGACCACACGGCGGCGGGCGCGGGCCAGCACGAGGGCCGCGTTGAGTCCGGCGGCTCCGCCGCCGACGATGATGACATCCCAGGATTCGTTGTTCATGACTCCACTGTCGCGCCGTCATCCGCCCTGGCAAAGCAATGTGCTGAAATGGCAAGATGAGTGACATGGCCGTGACGACCTCCGGCGCCCCCGTTCCGAGTCGCGGCGCCCTGATCGGCGCGCGCCTCAAGGCGGCCCGCCTCGACCGCGAGCTGACCCTCGCGGCGCTCGCTGCCGCCACCGGCATCTCGGCGAGCACGATCTCGCGCCTGGAGAGCGGCAAGCGCCAGCCCAACCTCGAGCTGCTCATCCCGTTGTCGGCGACCCTCGAGGTGACGATCGACGAATTGGTGTCGGATGCCGCCGTTCCCGACCCCCGGGTGCGGCCCCGGCTCTCCAAGCGGTGGGGTGCCGAGGTGGAGATGCTCTCGCGCGAGGGCTCGGCGATGCAGACGGTGCGGATGGTGCTGCACCGGCGCGACGAGGAGCCCGAGCTGCGCAGTCACGAGGGCTTCGAGTGGCTCTACGTGCTCGACGGCCGCCTCCGGCTGCGGTTGGGGGAGCACGACATCGTGCTGAAGCCCGGAGAAGCGGCGGAGTTCGCGACGCGAGTGCCGCACTGGCTGGGCAGCGCCGACGACCGGCCCGTGGAGATCATCGGCATCTTCAGCCGCGACGGGGAGCGCATCCACGTGCGGGCGCAGACCGAGCCCGATCGGCGCGCGGGGCGCTGAGCCCGCCGTCTCAGCGTAGGTACGCCGCGAGGTCCGCCGTCTCGATCGAACGGCCCGCATCCGGAAGGGGGGCCACAGGTGCCCTTCGCCCGGGAGGCCGAGGAGCGCATCCGGTCGTGACCTGCTCGGCTGTCAGCCGACCGGTCCCGAAGCGCCCGCGAAGACGTAGACCCAGGCCTGCTCGCCCGAGTCGAGTGGAACCAGCACCCGCCGGTAGTCGTCGACCTCGTAGTCGTCGGCGGCGAGCAACTCGTCGACCGTGATCTCGAACACCGTGCCCGACACCGGATCGGCGGTCGAGTCGGGCACGAGGAGCGGATGCCGGTCGCTCCCGCTCGTGGCGATCACGGCCGGGTCTGTGATGGTGAGCCAGTCGAGACGGTATCCCACCACGGCTGCCTCGCACCCGCCGAGCAGGCGCCCGAAGGTCGCGAGCTGCACCTCCGGCTGGCGCAACGTGCCGTAGGAGAAGAGCAGCACCCCATCCGCGTCGTCCACGCTTCGACTCTATCGAGCCACGCCTCTATCGGGCCACGGCGGCGTCAGCCGTACACGACCGCGAGGATGACCGGATAGACGAGAGCACCCAGCACGCCGAGCAGGCCCGCTGCACCGAGCGCGAGGCCGGCGGAGGCGAGGGCTTTCGGCGACCCGGGCTTGCTGATCGCCACGAGACCGAGGATCACCGCGGCCAGCGCCGTCAGGCCCACCAGCACCGTCTGAACGCCCGAGACGGCGGAGGCGGCACCGCTGCCCGAGGCGAAGGCCGCGGCCTGGACGAAGAGGAACAGGAATCCGAGCACCGGTCCGACGGCACCGAGCAGGAGGGCCGCGAGCCCGAGCGGATCGCGGGTCGTCGCACCGCCGGCCTGCTGAGGACCGGGTGCACCGGGCCGGCCGGGTGCACCCGGCGGATTCGGTCCGTAGCCCGGATGGCGCGGCGGCGCGCTCGCGGGCGGTGTCGCGCCGTAACCCGGATGAGGTCGCTGCTGCGGTGGGTAGCCGGCCGGCGCGCCGTACTGCGGCTGGGAGGGCGGGTAGACGGGCTGACCCGGGGTCGGATACGGCGGTGCGGCGGGATGGTCGGGTGTCGGCTGGCTCACGGTTCTCCCCTCGGCAGGCGGACTGTTTCCTCCATCCTGTCCCGATCCGGCGGCACGTGGGGGTGAATTCCGGATGCGGCGGATGCGCGGCCCCGTCAGCCGGCGTGATCGACCGCCACGGATGCGCAGGCTCAAGACGGTCGTCACGTTTGAGAGATGCTACGGTCGGGAGGTGGGCGTCGCCGGACGCCGGACGGGGGCGGTGATGGGTGAGATCCTCGACGACATGGACTCCCGGCCCGGGAGCATCACGTCGTTGCTGCGCACCGTGCTCGGCATCTACCTCCGACAGCTCGGCGGGTGGATCGCGGTGGCCGACCTGGTCTCCCTCATGGAGGCTCTGGACGTTCCCGCCCCGCGCACGCGCACCGCTCTGGCGCGGGTGAAGAAGAAGTCGCTCGTGGTTCCCGAGACCCGCGGCAAGGTGGCGGGATACGCGCTCGTTCCCGACGCCGCGCCCATGCTCGCCCGGGGCGACCGCCGCATCTACCATCCACGCAACATGGGCCCGGAGAGCAAATGGTGTGCCGTGTCGTTCTCGATCCCCGAGGAGAACCGGCATCTGCGCCATCAGCTGCGGCGCCGGCTGCACTGGATCGGGTGCGGCACGGTCTCGCCCGCACTGTGGATCTGCCCCGCCTATCTCGTCGACGAGGTCGACGAGATCCTCCAGGATCTGGGCGTCAGAGAGCACGCGACGGTGTTCATCACGGAACGCCCTCGTGTCGCCGGCGATCTCCGAGACGCCGTGGCCTCGTGGTGGGACCTCGACGCCATCCGCGCCCAGCACGAGGAGTTCCTGAGCGACTACTCGGCCGAGGGATTGATGGCCGACTCCGCCGAGGTGGCCCCGCGCGACGCGTTCGCGATCTACATCCGGAGCGTCGACACCTGGCGCATCATCCCCTACATCGATCCCGGTCTTCCCGACTCGTTGCTCCCCGACGACTGGCCCGGCGACGCCAGCAATGCCCTGGTCTTCCGCCTTCGGGGCCGCTTCAGCGGCCTCGCCACCGAGTTCGTGCGCGAGGTCACCGGCACCGCGATCGACGATCCCGCCGGCGAAGCGTCGCTGGCCCTGACCGTGACCGACTGATCACCTCGCGCTCCCCGCGATTCCCTACCGTGAAGGATGACTGATGACCTCGACCGCTCCCGCGCTCGCCGATGAGCATTTCCTCCTCCTCGACGGCTGGCAGCACCGCCGTCAGCCGGGGCACTGGCAGGGGTGGCTGGCCGAGAGGCTGGTGGAGCGGGGGGCGAGCGTCGACTACCTCACGCTGCCCGACCCCGAGCATCCCCGTTACGCCGACTGGTCGGACGTCGCGCTGCGCGCCCTGCGGGGGCGCGAGCGGGTGACGGTGGTGGCGCACGGCCTCAGCGTGCTGTTGTGGCTGCGCATGTGCGGCGATCGTGCCCGCGATGCGGCGCTCGCCGACGGCCGTCCGCCCGCTCCCCTGGCCAGGCGGGCCGTTCTCGTCGCGCCGCCGGCGACCGGGATGCACGGGGGAGACGTCTCCGAGAGCCTTCCCGTCACCGTGACGGCCGAGGCGGTGGCGGCCGCAACCGTCGAACCCGCTCTCCTGCTCTCCTCGATCGGCGACCCCTATCTCCCCGAGGGCGCCGAGACCCGCTACGGCCTGCCGCTCGGCCTGGCCACGGTCGAGGTGCCCGGCGGCGGACACCTGAATCAGGCCGCCGGATTCGGGCCGTGGCCCGAGATGCTCCAATGGTGCGAGACGGGCGTGTGGCCCCTGCCGGCCGTCGCGTCCGGCGACGAGGAACTCGGTCGCGCTCTGGCGGCGCACTTCTCACCGCAGGGTCGCCGGCTCGGAATCGCGGTGCTGGGTCCGATCTCGGACGCCGGGACGGAAGCCGTCGAGGAGGCCTTGCGGGCGGCCGGACTCGAGCCGGAGCGACGGCTGGCGCGGCTCTTCCCTCGGGTCGGCGAGGAATCGCTCCGGGTCGAGGACGTCGCCGAGTTCGCCGAGCTCTACGGTCACGAGTACTCCGTGGCGGTCGTCGACGCGGGCGCTTTCGCGGAACAGGGCGATCGTCGCCGGATCGAATCCGCCTACCGCGGGGCGGGCTGCACCGTCGTCTGGAGCGAGTCGGTGAGGGCGGCGGTCTGACGCGCAACGCCCCTCCTGGATGAGTGACGTTTCTGGTGATTGCACTCGCCGGGTGGGCGCGCTATTCTCTCCACAAGGCCATCTCACACTAATGTGACGCGAGTCAGCATAATGAAACATGACCGTAACACGCCAATGACGGCGCGGACACATGCGATGAGTAGGAATGGTCTTAGCAGGTTGGCACCACGGGGCCTGCACCCCGCATCATCCCGACTGATCGATAGGACCCAGCATGCGTTCTTCCTCCCCTTCCCGCACTCGCCACCTCGTTCGGGCGACGATTCCGGCCGTCGCCGTGATCGGAGTCCTCGCTCTCGCCGGATGCAGCAGCTCCGACACCGCAGCCACGGCTGAGACGGCTCCGGCCGACGACGTCTTCAATCAGGAGCTCCACGATCTCCTGCCCCAGTCGATCCAGGATTCCGGGGTCATCTCCTTCGGCGCTCTCTGGGAGACTCCTCCCGTGATCGGTGTCGACGCCGCCGACGCGACCACGCCCATCGGTATCGCACCCGACCTCGCGGCCAAGATCGCACCCATCCTCGGCGTGAAGGCGGAGTGGTCGAACCTGCAGTGGCCGGCCCAGCTTCCGGGTGTGCAGGCAGGAACGGTCGACGCCCTGTTCGGTCAGGTCACCATCACCGCCGAGCGCGAGCAGTCCATCGTCGACCTCGTCCCGTTCCAGAAGACCGAGGAGGGGCTGCTCCTGCCGGCGGGCAACCCGAAGGACGTCGAGAAGCTCGCCGACGCGTGCGGCCTGACGATCGCGGTGCCGGTCGGTTCCAACCAGTCCGAGAAGGTCAAGGCGATCAGCGACGCCGAGTGCGCGAGCGACCCGATCCAGATGGCCGAGTACCAGGGCGCGACCGCCGCTGTGCAGGCACTCCGGGCGGGAACCGTCGACGCCTGGTTCGACACCGCCGCGAGCCTGCAGGCGATCGTCGACAAGGACTCCGCCACCTTCACCTCCATCGTGCTGCCCGAGTCCGAGATCCCGGCGGAGTTCGGCGGTATCGCCGTCGCCAAGGCCAACCCGGGTCTCTCCAAGGCGATCGCCGGCGCGCTCAAGGTGCTGATCGAGGATGGCAGCTACGACGCCGTCTACCAGGAATACGACGTGGCGCCGATGGCGATCACGGTGGACGAGCTGGTCATCAACCCGACGACCGGCACGGCTCCCGGTGAGGTCGCCGCGTCCTGACCCGCTCGAGGCGGCCGGGTCGCAGCCCGCAGCCCGGCCGCTTCGCCTCGACCTCGGCATCCCCACGAAGGAGTAACGCGATGACACTGGACAGTCCCACCCTCACGGACACCGACCGAGGGCTGCTCTCCGCCCTGCAGGATCCGACGAGCGCCGCCGCCATCGTGGCGAACGTCGAGGCCATCCTCCCCATCGTCGGCGAAGAGGCCGAGGCCACCTCCCGACAGCACTTCATGACGGAGCGCGCACGCGAGGCCCTCCGCGCCGCCGGAGTCTTCCGGGTGGGCTTCGCCGCCCACCGCGGCGGCCCGGAGATGCCGCTCACCGCGCAGACCCGCATCGCCGAGCTCATCGCCACCCGCGACGCGAGCATCGCGTGGAACGCGGCCATCCTCGCGGCGACGGGGTTCTACGCCGGGCGGCTGGGCGATGAGGCCTTCGCCGAGCTCTATCCCGAGCTCGACCTGCCCACCTGCGGCTCGTTCCACCCGCGAGGCCGCGCAGACGTCGTCGAGGGTGGCTACCGCGTCACCGGGCGATGGAAGTTCGGCAGCGGCATCCGCTCGGCCCATCACATCGTGGGCGGCGTCGAAGTGTTCGACGCCGGCGAGAAGGTGCTCAAAGACGACGGCACCCCCCTCGTGCTGGGCGTCTGGCTGCCGGCCGATCAGGTCGAGATCCAGAACGACTGGGACACCATCGGCCTCCGCGGCTCGGGGAGCAACGGCTACGACGTCACCGACGTGTTCGTGCCGGAGGGGCACTCCTTCGACCGCTATTTCGACCCGGATCCGGATGCCGAGCCCCTGAACAAGCTGGTCGACCTGCCGTTCTACAGCACGGCCGGCATCGCCGTGGGCATCGCGCAGCACGCGGTCGACCTCGCCACGGCGGGCCTTCGCGCGAAAGCGGGGACGGCGCCGATCGACACCCGCAAGCTCGGGTTGCTGGGGGAGGCGGAGAGCTATCTGCGGGCTGCCCGCGCCGTGGTGTATCAGGGTGTGCAGCGCATCGACGAGTCGATCTTCACCCCCGGCGAGCTGCCGAGCGACTCGATCATGGCCCGGGGCGACGCCCCGGTCGCCGCCGATCTGGCTCGCCGGATCGTCGACCTGTGCGCGGAGCTGCTCGGCGCCCAGGTGGTCTACACCGCGGGGCCGTTCGAGGTGCTCATCCGCGACCTCACGGCCGTGGCCGCTCACGCGTCCACCTGGCGCAGTCGCTGGGTCGAGGTCGGCAAGACCCTGATCGAGGACGAAGACCGATGACGGAGGGAACGGTGGTGACCGAGACCGGATCGACCAGCGGGCGCGTGAACCTGAAGACCAGGTCGTTGCTCACGAGGGAGAACAAGCTCAACGTGGTGCCCGTGCGGCACTGGGGCCGCGGTGTGCTCGCCGTGGTGTCGGTGATCGTGCTGATCAGCGTCGTGCTGGGCCTGTGGACCAACCCGAACATCCAATGGCCGATCGTGGGGGAGTTCCTCTTCAGCCCGGCCATCCTCAAGGGGCTCGGCACGACGCTCGAGATCACCGCCGTGTCGATGGTGTTCGCGCTCGTGCTCGCCGTGGTGATCGCCGTGATGCGCATCTCGCCCAGCCGGATCGTGAGCGGATTCGCGGCCGGCTACGTCTTCATCTTCCGCGGCGTGCCACTGATCGTGCTGCTGATCTTCGTGGGCAACCTCGGCCTGTTCTTCCAGAACTTCGCGATCGGCATCCCGTTCACCGACATCACCTTCTGGTCGGTGCCGGTGAAAGAGGTGATGACGCCCTTCCTGGCATCGGTGATCGGGCTCTCGCTGGCCGGATCGGGCTACATGGCCGAGATCGTGCGAGGCGGGCTGCTCTCGATCGGGCGCGGGCAGCACGAGGCCGCGAAGGCGCTCGGCCTGAACGGGGCCCGCACGCTCCGTTACGTCGTGCTCCCGCAGGCCCTGAGGGTTCTGCTTCCTCCCATGGGCAACGAGTTCATCAGCATGCTGAAGGCCTCGGCCATCGTCTCTGTGATCGCCGGTGGCGACCTGCTCACCGTGGCGCTCGGCATCTCCGGGTCGAACTTCCGCACGATCGAGCTGCTGATCGTCGCGACCATCTGGTACCTGCTGGTGATCACGGTGTTGACGATCGTGCAGTACTTCATCGAGAAGAGGACGGCCGAACGATGACCGCAGAGACTCAGACCCTGGTGCGCCCGATGGTGTCGGTGGAGGGCGTCGACAAATGGTTCGGGCAGAACCAGGTGTTGTTCGACATCGATCTGCAGATCGCCGAAGGCGAGACCGTGTGCCTGATCGGGCCGTCCGGCTCGGGCAAGAGCACCCTGCTGCGCTGCATCAACCACCTCGAGGAGATCAACACCGGCCGCATCCGGGTGGGCGACGATCTCATCGGCTACCGCGAGAAACGCGGGCGTCTGCACGAGCTGAAGGAGCACGAGGCGTGCCACCAGCGGGTGCGGGTGGGCATGGTCTTCCAGCAGTTCAACCTCTTTCCGCACATGACCGCGCTGGAGAACATCGCCTTCGCGCCGATCAAGATCCTGCGGGTTCCGAAGGCCGAGGCGATCTCGCGCGCTCGCACGCTGCTCGAACGCGTGGGGCTGGCGGCGAAGGCCGACTTCTACCCGTCGCAGTTGTCGGGCGGGCAGCAGCAACGCGTCGCCATCGCCCGGGCCGTCGCCATGCGCCCCACGGTGCTGCTCTTCGACGAACCCACCAGCGCCCTCGACCCCGAGCTGGTGGGCGAGGTGCTCGAGGTGATGAAAGACCTCGTACGCACGGCCAACATGACCATCGTCGTGGTGACCCACGAGATGGGCTTCGCCCGCGAAGTCGCCGATCGCGTGGTGTTCATGGCCGACGGGCGCCTCGTGGAGCAGGGCGAGCCGGCGCAGGTGCTCGACTCGCCCCAGAACGCCCGTACGCGTGAATTCCTCTCCGCGGTGATCCGGTGACGATGGCGACCACGCCGGATGCGCTCGGCGCCGTCGCGGGCGGCGGTGCGCTGGCCGGCCGGGTGGCGTTCGTCGCCGGCGCCACGGGCACGATCGGCCGCGCGGTCGCGGCCGAGCTCGCGGCTCTCGGAGCCACCGTCGTGGTGCACTGCCGGGGCGACCGGAGCGGGGCCGAGGCGCTCGCTGGAGCGCTGCCCGGCGAGCATCCGGTCGTTCAGGCCGACCTCGGAGACGCGGGCGCGCTCGAGGGCGCTTTCGCCGAGGTGGAGTCGCTCGTCGGTCCCGTGACCGTTCTCGTCAACACGGTGCACGCGGGGCAGGGCCCGGTCCGGGTGGCCGACGCGACACCCGGCATCATCGACGCCGAGTTCGCCGGCGTGAAGCTGCACGCGGCGCTCGTCGCCCGCGTCGTTCCCGGCATGCGCGACGAGGGCTGGGGCCGCGTGGTGTACCTCTCGGGTGCCCTCATGTCGAGGCCTCACCCTGGCTTCGGAATCTACGGTGCCGCCAAGGCGGCCGCGACCACGCTCACCCGCTACCTCGCACTCGAAGAGGGGCGCAACGGCATCACCGCGAATGTGGTGGCGCCGGGCCGTGTGGTCGATCCGGCCGAGCAGGTCGAGTTGGACGCCACCCGGCAGGAGCTGTCCGACCGCCTGCTCGAGCGCACCGCACTCGGCGTCTTCCCCTCGCCGCTCGAGGTGGCCCAGGTGGTGTCGATGCTCGTCGGCCCCGGTTCGGGATCGATCACCGGGCAGACCATGTGGGTGACCGGCGGGGAGCCCATCGGAAGCTGATCCGCCCCTGCCACCCTTCCCTTGCGCCTTGAAAGGACACGCGCCATGACCGCGATCGACACGAACCCCAGCCCGCGCGAAGCGACCACCGAGACCATCCGCGCCGAATACGGGCTCTCGGTGCCCGACACCGCCGAGGCCATCGTCGGCAACGCGCACGCGATCCTCCCCGTGATCGCCGAGGAGGCCGACGAGATCGAGAGGCTGGCGCGCCTCAGTCCGCGTGCCGAGCGGGTGATGCGAGCCGCCGGCGTGTTCGAGATGGGCTTCCCGGCCCACCGGGGCGGGGTCGAGGCCACCCTCGCCCAGCAGGTGGAGGTCACCGCCCTGATCGCCGCCGTGGATGCCTCGGCGGGCTGGAACGTGGGCGTTCTGAACGCCGGCGGCTACTACGCCGGACGCCTCGGCGACGAGGCCTACGCCGAGCTCTACCCCACGCGGGACATGCCGACCAGTGGCGCCTTCCACCCCCGGGGGCGCGCTGAGCGCGTCGACGGCGGCTACCTGGTGACCGGTGAGTGGAACTGGGGCTCCGGAAGCTACACGGCCGAGCACATCGTCGGCGGAGCCGAGGTGTTCGAGAACGGAGAGCCCGTGACGGGAGCCCACGGCAAGCAGATGCACCTCGGCCTCTGGCTGCCGCGGCCGAGCATCGAGGTTTCCCACAACTGGCAGACCCTCGGCGTGCGCGGCTCGGGCAGCACCTCCTACTCGATCACCGAGCCGGCCTTCGTGCCGGCCGGTCACGCCTTCGACCGGGAGGCGCTCGACAACGGTGACGCCGATCCGCTCAACAAGAGCGTGCACGTGTCGCATTTCGCCCTCACGGGCGTCGTGCTGGGTGTCGCCCGGCACGCGGTGCAGCTCGCCGGCGACTTCGTGCGCGCGCGGCTCGGCTCCGCCGACGCGGCGAAGATCGACGCGGCCACCCGGCAGGCGCTCGGGGAGGCGATGGGCGAGGTCGACTTCGCCTACGCCGGCGTTCGCGAGGTGGCCCGGCTCACCGACGAGGTGCTCTGGACCCCCGGACTCGCCCTCACCCCGGTGCAGCGGACGCGGATGACGGCGGCGAACGCCGTGGCCGCCAACGCCCTCCGGCGCTCGATGAACCTGTGCATGGAGATCGCGTCGGCCAGCTACATCCTCGACGTGAACCCCATCCAACGGGTGCTGCGCGACGGTATGAGCGCGCTCGCGCACGCCGGCACCCGGCGCACGCACCTCGGCACCTATGCCGCGGCAGCACTCAACAACCCTCAGAACGGATACACGATCCCCGACGACGTCTCCAACGACGGCGGAGCACGCGTTCGAGAGAGCCGATGAGCGACATGGCCGGAGGTGTCTCTCCCGGCACCGGACGGGTGCGGGTCACCGTGACGCGCGTCGACAAGCCTCGCGGGTCGGCCAAGGTGGGCGACTGGTTCGAGGTCGACGGCAGCCGGCTGTTCCTGCCGCCCGGTCAGTCGTTCTGCCCCTACGCACTCATGGCGGTGTTCCCGATCGTGGTGATGCGCCAGGGTGATCTGCCCGCCGATAGCTGGCTCGTGCGAAAGCCCTACATCTGCGGACCCGATGCGGAGGAGAACCTCGTGATGAGGGTCGAAGCCGTCCCCGCCGCCGAGGTGCTCGCGTGACCGGGCGCACCGTGCGGTGCACGGTCGAATCGATGGCCTACTCCGCCTGCGGTCTGAAGACGGGGGACTGGTTCGAAGTCGACGCCGACGGACTCCGCCTGCCCGACGGATTGCCGTTCTGCGCGTTCGCCATCACCACGGTTCTGCCCCTCGTGAACGGGCGCCTCGATGACGACGGCGCCGACGACTGGCTCGCCTCGAAACCGCTCGTGCAATGCCCCGACCCGCCGGAAGCGCTGCGGATGCGCCTCGAGATCGTGCAGCCGGCGCCCGCGGCCGACGGTTCCGCTTCCGAACCCGACCAGACAGGATTCACCGCATGACCCGCCCCATCGCCTTCAGCGCCCGGATCGGCGGAACGGCTGCCAGCCCCGGAGCCCTCGCCGATCGGGCCGTCCTCGCCGAGGAGTCCGGGTTCGATCAGGTCTGGACGGGCAACGACCTCTTCGGCCACTCCGGTCTCGTGGCGCTCGTCGCGATCGCGATGCGCACCACCCGGATCGGCTTCGGTTCGGGGGTGATGGACCCGGTGTCGCTGCATCCGGCCCAGATCGCCAGCTTCGCGTCGGCGCTCCAGGAGCTCTCGGGCGATCGGTTCCGGCTGGGTCTCGGGGCCGGATCGGACGTGTTCTACTCGTGGGCGGGTCTCACCCCGCCGCCCCCGGTGGTGCGCACACGCCAGGCGGTGATCGCCATCCGGGCGCTCCTGGAGGGCCGGAGCCCGGCCGGCTTGGAGGGCGTCGCCGACGGCTGGACGGAGCAGGCCGTCTTGCGCGAACCCCGGCCCACCCCGATCTACGTCGGAGCCCTGGGCCCGAAGATGATCGAGATGACCGGCCGGCTCGCCGACGGCGCCCTGTCGCTCTGCCTTCCGCCCCGGCACGTCTTCGGCGTGATCGAGCAGATCACGGCCGGAGCCGAGAAGGCGGGACGCTCGATCGAGGACCTCGACGTCGCCGCCTGCGTGTGGGTGTCGATCTCCGATGACCGCGACGAGGCCCGCGCCCTGCTGGCCCGGCACATCGCCGTCTACAGCGGGTCGCTCTCCACCGAAGCGCTGGCCGCGAACGGGCTCGACCCCGAGGAGTTCGCCCGCACCCAGCAACTCATGCTCGAGGGTCGTGAGGACGACGCCGTCGCCTCGGTCACCGACTCGATGCTCCAGCTCGGAATCGTGGGCGAGGCCGCCGAGGTGATCGACCAGTGCGGCGCCCTGATCGACGCGGGCGCCCGCCACATCTCGTTCGGGCCGCCGATGGCACCCGACCCCGGGCGCGCGCTGCGCCTGCTCGGCGACCAGGTGCTGCCGGCCCTGCGCGCGATGTTCTGACCCCCCACCCCCATCTCACTGAAACGAAGGAATCACCATGCTCTACGTCTACGGCGGCGTGCCCACCGACCCCGCGAAGCGCGCCGAGATCGAGGAGGCGGCGCGAGCCTTCCAGGAGAAGTGCCTCGCGGAGGAGGGGTGCGTGGAGTACAACCTCTCCTGGTCGATCGCCGAACCCGGCTACCTGCGCCTGCTCGAGGTCTGGGTGCCGAATGAAGCCCACGCCACGCACACGCAGCAGCCGCACGTGCTGGAGTGGACGGCGTTCATCCAGTCGGCGGCGACCGCTCCGCCGTCGTTCTCGAAGTTCGTCGTCGATGTTGTCTCGTAAGCCTGACGCTCGTCGTAATTAAGAGATAGAGTGAAGAGGTGGACAACGACACGACAGCAGCGACCAACACGCGCGCCCTCGAAGACGGCATCGTCACCGACCTGCGCGAGAAGATGACGTACGGTTCCTACCTCGATCTCGACACCTTGCTCAGCGCGCAGAATCCGGTGAGCCGACCGGAGCACCACGACGAGCTGTTGTTCATCATCCAGCACCAGACCACCGAGCTCTGGCTGAAGCTCGTGCTGCACGAGCTTCGCGAGGCGTGCTCGCTCATCGCCGCCGACGAACTCGCGGCGGCGCTCAAGAAGGTGGCGCGGGTGAAGCACATCCAGAAGACGATGACCGAGCAGTGGTCGGTGCTGGCGACTCTGACCCCGAGCGAATACGTGCAGTTCCGGGATTCCCTGGCCAACAGCTCCGGCTTCCAGTCGTACCAGTACCGGGCCGTGGAGTTCGCCCTCGGCAACAAGAACGCGAAGATGCTGCAGATCTTCGACGGTGAGCCGCAGGCTCGCGCCCTGCTCGACGATCTGCTGCACCGGCCGAGCGTCTACGACGAGTTCCTCCGCTACCTGGCGCGTCGCGGGTTCGACATCCCGGCATCCGTGCTCGAGCGCGACGTCACGGTGGCCCACACGATGACGCCGGAGCTGCTGCCGGTCTTCATCGAGATCTACGACAACGCCGAGAAGTACTGGGCCATCTACGAAGCCTGCGAGGAGTTCGTCGACCTGGAGGACAACTTCCAGCTCTGGCGCTTCCGGCACCTGCGAACGGTGCAACGCACCATCGGGATGAAGACGGGAACCGGTGGCTCGAGCGGAGTGGACTTCCTGCGCCGCGCCCTCGACCTGACCTTCTTTCCCGAGCTGTTCGCCGTTCGCACCGAGATTGGACGCTGACATGACCCTGTTCGAGACCGATGCTCCGACGGCGGCGGAGCTCGACGCCCGCGACCCGCTGCGGGAGTACCGCGACCGATTCCTGGGCGCCGACGACCCCGAGATCCGCGCCTACCTCGATGGCAACTCACTCGGTCGGCCCACCAAGGGGTTGCCGGAGAAGATCGCTGCCTTCGTCACCGACCAATGGGGTGCGCGTCTCATCCGCGGCTGGGACGAGCAATGGCTCGACCTGCCCGTGCAGCTCGGCGACCGGATCGCTCGGGAAACCCTCGGCGCGGCCGCCGGCCAGACCGTCGTGGCCGATTCGACGACGGTGTCGCTCTACAAGCTCATCCGCACGGCCCTGCACGCGCGCCCCGGGCGCACCGAGATCGTGATCGACCGCGGCAACTTCCCGACGGATCGCTTCGTGGTGGAGGGCGTCGCCGAGGAGACCGGGTCGGTCATCCGCTGGATCGAGACCGACCCCGGTGCGGGGGTGACGCTGGCGGAGGCCGATGCGGTCATCGGCGAGAACACGGCGGTGATCGTGCTGAGCCAGATCGCCTACCGGTCGGGTTACATCGCGGATGTTCCCGGCATCACGGCTCTCGCGCACGAGCGAGGCGCCCTGGTGCTCTGGGATCTCTGCCACTCCGTGGGCGCCATCCCCATCTCCCTCGACGAGTGGGGCGTCGATCTGGCCACGGGCTGCACCTACAAGTACCTCAACGGCGGCCCCGGGTCGCCCGCGTTCCTCTACGTGAACCAGGCCTTGCTCGCCTCCGCTCGCCAGCCGATCTGGGGCTGGATGGGCGACCGCGCACCCTTCGACATGGCCGACGGCTATCAACCGGCTCCGAGCATCCGCCGCTTCATCAGCGGCACTCCGCCCATCATGGGCATGATCGCGATGCAGGAGATGCTCGATCTCATCGCCGAAGCGGGGATCGACGCCATCCGCACCAAGTCGCTGGCGCTGTCGGACTACGCCATCGCCCTCTACGACGAGCGGCTCGCTCCTCTCGGAGTGGAGCTCTCGACCCCGCGTGAGCACGCCGTGCGCGGAAGCCACGTGACCGTCGATCATCCGCGGTTCTCCGGTTTGATGCACGCGCTGTGGGCGAAGGGAGTGATTCCGGATTTCCGGGCCCCGTCGGGCATCCGCATCGGACTGTCGCCGCTGTCCACGAGCTTCGAGGAGGTCGAGATCGTGATCGACGCGATCCACGCCCTCCTCACCGAGGCCGATGCCTCCACCCCGGTCGACTCGACGAAAGGTGCCTGACCATGGGTCTTCAGAAGCGACTCCCCGAGCCGGCGCTGCTGCGCCAGACCTTCTCTCTCTTCCCCTCGGGCGTGGCCTGCATCGGTGCCGTCGTCGACGGGGCCAACGAAGCCATCGTCGCCTCGTCTTTCACGGTCGGCGTCTCGCTCGACCCGCCGCTGGTGTCGTTCGCCGTGCAGAACACGTCCACCACCTGGCCGATCATCCGGCGCGCGCCGCTGGTCGGTGTGTCGGTGATGGGGTCAGGGCACAGCGAGGTGTGCCGGCAGATCGCGTCGAAAGACAAATCCCGTCGGTTCGAGGGGATGGACATCGAACTGAGCTCGACCGGATCGCTCTTCGTTCCCGACTCGCCGGTGTGGCTCGAGTGCTCCGTCTTCAGCGAGGTGCCGGCGGGCGACCATCACGTGGTGCTGCTCGAGGTGACGGCGCTGGGCTTCAATCCCGACCTGAACCCCCTGGTGTTCCACCGTTCCTCGTTCTCGCGCGTTCACGGTGACGACTGAGTCCGGGCCCGCGCCGGGTGACGGAAGCGTTCCGGATGTCACGGATCGCTACGGCCCCGACGAGTTGCACCTCGTCGACCTGTTCGCCGCGCGGGGGCGGATGCATCGAGGCCTCGTCGTGCTCCTGCACGGCGGCTTCTGGCGCCGCCGCTGGGATCGCACCCACCTCTACCCGATGGCCGTCGCCCTCAGCGAGGAGGGGTACACGGTGGCCCTGCCGGAGTACCGGCGCGTCGGCGATGCCGGTGGCGGATGGCCGGGCACCGGCGATGACGTGCTGCTCCTGCTGGAGACCGTGCCCGAGCTCGTGCGCCGGCGCTTCGGCGACGCCGCGGCCGACCGCATCACGCTCGTCGGTCACTCCGCCGGCGGCCACCTCGCGCTCTGGAGTCAGACGAGGGCCGTGACCGTCGATGCGGTGGTCGCGCTCGCGGGCGTGCTCGACCTCGCCGCGGCGCATCGGGAGCGGTTGAGCGTGGGCGCCGTGAGCGAGCTCCTGGGCGGGGCCGATCAGGCGGAGTTCTCCTCGATCCTCGCCGGCGCCGACCCGATGCAGCTGCCCGTGCCCGCGGATGTCGCCCTCACGCTCGTTCACGGCTCACTCGACGACGAGGTGCCCGCGTCGTACAGTCGCGGCTACGCAGATCGCGATGCGCGCATCACGCTCCAGGAGCTGCCGGATGCGGGCCACTACGAGTTGATCGATCCGACGAGCGGAGCCTGGCCTGCGGTGCTCGCCGCGCTCGGCCGGCACTGAGAGGAACACCATGACCATCACCCTGGGTTACAAGGCCTCCGCCGAGCAGTTCGGCCCGCGCGAGCTGGTCGAACTGGCCGTCACCGCCGAGCGGCACGGCTTCGAGTCGGTCGCGGTGAGCGATCACTTCCAACCCTGGCGCCACACCGGCGGACACGCGCCCTCGGCCTTGGCGTGGATGGCCGCGGTGGGCGAGCGCACCTCGCGCATCCGCATCGGCACCAGCGTGCTCACCCCCACTTTCCGCTACAACCCTGCCGTGCTCGCCCAGACCTTCGCCACCATGAGCTGCCTCACTCCCGGTCGGCTCTGGCTCGGCGTGGGCACCGGCGAGGCCCTCAACGAGATCGCCACCGGCACCCGGGAGTGGCCCGAGTTCAAGGAGCGCTTCGCCCGGCTCCGCGAGAGCGTCGAGCTGATGAGGGCGCTGTGGAGCGGGGAACGCGTGACGTTCGACGGCGACTACTACCGCGCGGTCGACGCCTCCATCTACGACGTCGATCCCGGCGGCGTGCCGATCTACGTCGCTGCGGGCGGCCCGGTCGTCGCGCGCTACGCCGGCCGCGCCGGCGACGGCTTCATCTGCACCTCGGGCAAGGGTGCGGAGCTCTACACCGACCAGCTCGTGCCCGCGGTGAAGACGGGGGCGGAGTCGGCGGGGAGGTCGTTCGAGTCGATCGACCGGATGATCGAGATCAAGCTCTCCTACGAGGAGACCGAGGCGGCGGCGCTCGAGAACACCCGCTTCTGGGCGCCGCTGTCGCTCTCGAAGGAGCAGAAGCACGACATCACCGATCCGGTCGAGATGGAGCGGGCCGCCGACGCGCTGCCGATCGAGACCGTGGCCAAGCGCTGGATCGTGGGGTCGGATCCCGACGAGGTCGTCGCCGCGATCAAGCCCTACGTCGACTGGGGGTTCAACCACCTCGTCTTCCACGCGCCCGGGCACGACCAGCGCCGTTTCCTCGACCTCTTCGAGCGCGACCTCGCCGATCGACTGCGCGCCTTGAGTCGCTGAACGCGCCCGGCGGGCGGTGGCGCCCATCGAACGCCCCGCCCGCCGGCCGCGTTCAGCGAGCGCCCACCGCCACCGGCGACGCGGCGTCGTTCCGCGACGAGGCGTCGAGCACGGCGCCGTCGACCCAGCGTCGGTGCACGCCGTCCTCGACCGGTGAGACGGCTGCGGCGAGCAGTTCGAGGCGCGGCCTGACCGCATCCGTCCGGGCCGCCGGCGGCTTGCGCGATCCGGCACGGAAGGGCGCGATCCATTCGGCCCCCGGGCCGCGGTAGCCCTGGTCTGCGGCGGCGTGCAGCGTCCACTGCGGATCCCAGAGGTGGGTGCGACCGAGCGCCACGAGGTCGGCTCGACCCGCCAGCAGCAGGGAGTTGACGTCGTCGTACGACGACACCGCTCCGACCGCGATCACCGTCACCTGGGCGGCACGGCCGACCCGGTTGCGGATCTTGTCGGCGAACGGCGTCTGGTAGCTGCGGCCGTAGGCCGGGCGCTCCTGCTTGGCCACCTGGCCCGACGACACGTCGATGCCGTCGGCGCCGTGCGCGATGAACGCTGCGGCGATCTCGACGGCGTCGTCATCGGTGTTGCCGCCGGGCACCCAGTCATGGGCCGAGATGCGCACCAGCAGCGGGCGATCGGCCGGCCACACCTCCCGCACCGCGTCGAAGACCTCGAGCGGGTAGCGCAACCGGTTCTCCAGGGTTCCGCCGTACTCGTCGTCGCGGTGGTTGGCGAGCGGGGAGAGGAACGAGGAGAGCAGGTAGCCGTGGGCCGCGTGCACCTCGAGCAGGTCGAATCCCGCATCCGCAGCGCGCCGGGCGGCCGACACGAACTGCTCGCGCAGTTCGATCATGCCGGCGCGGGTGAGTGCGCGTGGCTCGGGGCTCGAGGGTCCGTAAGGGATGGCCGACGGGCCGACCGTCTCCCACCCGCCCTCGGGCAGCGGGTCGTCGATGCCCTCCCACATCAGCCTGGTCGAGCCCTTGCGGCCGGAGTGCCCGATCTGAGCGCCGATCTTCGCCGTGGTCGTGCCGTGCACGAAGTCGACGATCCGCTTCCAGGATGCCGCGTGCTCGTCCTCGTAGAGACCGCTGCACCCGAGGGTGATCCGGCCCTCCGCCGAGACCGCGATCATCTCGGTCATCACGAGTCCGGCGCCGCCCGCCGCCTTGCTGCCGAGGTGCACGAGGTGGAAGTCGCCCGCGACGCCGTCGACCGCGGAGTACATGTCCATCGCCGAGACCACCACGCGGTTCTTCAGGGTGAGGCCGCCGATCCGGTGCGGCTGGAACATCGCGGGGGCGGTGACGGATTCCTCCTCCGTTCCCGCGAAGTCCTGCAACACCGTGCCCGCGAATCCGGGATCGCGCAGAGCGAGGTTGTCGAAGGTGATCCGCCGGCTGCGCGTCAGCAGGTTGAAGGCGAACTGCAGCGGCTCCTGGTCGCCGTACTGGCCGATGTTCTCGAACCACTCCAGTGACGCCTGCGCGGCCCGCTGGGTCGAGAGCACGACGGGCTTGCGCTCGGCCTCGTAGGCCGTGAGCGCGGAGTCGAGCTCCGGATGCTCGTGCAGACACGCCGCGAGGGCCAGGGCGTCTTCCATGGCGAGCTTCGTGCCCGATCCGATCGAGAAATGGGCGGTGTGCGCAGCGTCGCCGAGCAGCACCACGTTCTGGTGCCGCCAGTGCTCGTTGCGCACGGTGGAGAAGTTCAGCCACTTGGAGTTGTTGCTGAGCACCCGCGAGCCGCCGAGCTCATCGGCGAACAACTTGGTGATGAGGGCGATCGATCGCTCGTCGCTGACGCCGGGCGGGAAGACCTCGGTCTCGCTCGCGTCGAAGCCGGCGCGCCGCCAGACGTCCTCGTGCATCTCCACGATGAAGGTGCTCTCCGTGGCCGAGTAGGGGTAGCCGTGGATCTGCATGACGCCGTAGGGCGTGTGCTTCACGATGAAGGTGAACGCCTCGAAGGCGCGGTCGAGTCCCAGCCACATGTACTTCGACCGGCGCACGTCGAGGGTCGGCCCGAAGCTGTCGGCGTAGCGGCTGCGCACCCGCGAGTTCAGGCCGTCGGAGGCGATCACGAGGTCGTGGTCGGCGGCCAGCAGCTCGGGGTCGGGCGCCTCGGTGCGGTAGTGCACCAGCACGCCCAGGTCGCGCGCCCGCTGCTGGAGCACGAGCAGGAGCTCCTTGCGGCTCATCGCCGCGAAGCCCTGGCCGCCGACGGTGTGGGTCACCCCGTCGAGGGTGATGTCGATGTCGGTCCAGCGGGCGAAGCGGTCACGCATCTCGGCCGCCACCACCCGGTCGGCGTTCTCGATGCCCCCGAGGGTCTCGTCGCTGAACACCACGCCGAAACCGAAGGTGTCGTCGGGGGCGTTGCGCTCCCACACCGTCACCTCGTGGGCGGGGTCGAGTTGTTTCATGAGGGCGGCGAAATACAGTCCGCCGGGTCCTGCGCCGATGATCGCGATCTTCATGGCGTCATGCCTCCGTGGGGGTCGGGGAGCCGGCCGGGGCGAGTTCTGCCGCGATCCGTTCTCGGAGAAGGAAGTGCTGGAGCTTTCCGCTGGGGTTGCGAGGGAGTGCGTCGACGAAGTCGATGCGTCGCGGCACTTTGTAGGGCGCAAGGCGCGCGCGCACGTGAGCCTGGATCGACTCCCGTGCGGCGTCGTCGGCGGCGATTCCGGGGCGCAGCACGACGAAGGCGTTGACGATGGCGCCCTTCTCCGGGTCGGGGCGCCCGACGACCGCCGATTCGGCGACATCCGGATGCAGGTCGATGACGCCCTCGACCTCGGGGGCGCCGATGTTGTACCCGGCCGCCACGATCATGCTGTCCGACCGGCCGCCGTAGACGAAGTAGCCCTCGTCGTCCTGCCGATAGCTGTCGCCCGTGACGTTCCAGCCGTTCTGCACATAGTCGGCCTGCCGCGGGTCGGCCAGGTAGCGGCATCCGGTCGGCCCGATGACGGCGAGGCGGCCGAGGGTGCCTCGCGGCGCCTCGCGGCCCTCGTCGTCGAGGATGGTGGCGCGGTATCCGGGCACCGGTCGGCCTGTCGAGCCGGGGCGGATGTCGTCTCCCGCAGCCGAGATGAACACGTGGAGCATCTCCGTGGCGCCGATGCCGTCGATCAGCCGCAGCCCGCTCGCGCCCTCCACGGCCTCGAAGGTCTCCCGGGGGAGGTGTTCGCCGGCGGAGACGCCGATCCGCAGCCGTCGGAGGGCGTCGGCGCGGCCCTCTTTGAGGATGGCGCGGTAGCCGGTGGGTGCGGTGTAGAGCACGCTGACGCCGAAGTCGTCGATCGCGTCGGCCAGCGCGACCGGTCCGGCGCGCTCCAGCAGCACCGAGGATGCGCCGAAACGGAAGGGGAAGATCACCAGGCCGCCGAGTCCGAAGGTGAACGCCAGCGGCGGCGATCCGGCACAGACGTCGTCAGGCTGCAGCTTCAGCACGTGGCGGGCGAAGGTGTCGGCGATCGCCAGGATGTCGCGGTGGAAGTGCATGGTGACCTTCGGCACCCCGGTGGTTCCCGAGGTGGGGCCGAGCATCGCGACGTCGTCGGCGGCCGTCTGCACCGTCGTGAACTCACCGGACTTCTCGGCGGCCGAGCGCACCAGTACGTCATCCGGACCTCCGAGCACCACCACCGGAACGGCGTCGTCGATCGCATCGGCGAGTTCGGCCGTGAAGCGGTGGTCGACGATCACCAGCCCCGGCTTCGTCTTCGCGGTGATCTTCGCGAGTTCCGCGGAGCGCCAGGCCACCATCGTCGTGACGACGACCGCCCCCGCCTTGACCACGGCGAACCAGGCCGCCACCGCCCAGGGGTTGTTGGGGATGCGCAGCAGCACGCGATTGCCCGGAACGATGCCGAAGTCTTCGGTGAGCACCTGCGCGATGCTGTTCGCCTGGTGTTGCAGGCGGCCGTAGGTCCAGACCTCTCCGTCGTCGGAGCGCAGCGCGATCCGATCGGGCCCGAAGCGCTCGACCGTCTCGTCGAGCAACGCTGCCGCGGCGTTCAACCGCTCGGGGTACTGCAGTTCGGGCAATGACTGTTCGATCACCGGCCAGCTCTCGGGCGCGGGAAGGTTGTCCCGCGCGAACGTGTCCAGGTGGGCAGAGGGCGTCAGGCTCATCGACGTCGTCCTTTCGGGATCGGGGTTCGGGTGGGCTCGGATCGGTCAGGCCGGTTCGGGGGCGCGGATCATGCCCTCCTGGGCGACGGACGCGACCAGGGCGCCCTCTCGGTCGAAGAAACGACCGAAGTTCAGGCCGCGGGCGCTCTGCACGCCACCGGACTCCTGCACGTAGAGGAGCCAGTCGTCGGCGCGGGCATCGCGATGGAACCACATCGCATGGTCGAGGCTCGCGGTGCGCAGCCCCGGCGACGACCAGTGCAGCCCCAGCACCCGCAACGAGGGCTCCAGGATGGTGTAGTCGCAGACGTAGGCGATCGCGGCCCGGTGCAGGGCCGGGTCGTCGGGCAGGCTCTCGAAGGCGCGCACCCACACTGCTTGGTGTGGGGCGTGCTCTCCCTCGAGCCGGCGGTAGAGGGGGCCGGGAACATGGCGGTGGTCGAAGCTGCGCCCGTGCGCCCAGTAGGTCGACGCGTCATCCTGCGCATCCCCGAGGTACTCCGCCGAGCTCGGCAGCGATTCAGGGGCCGGGACCTCGGGCCTGGCCGGGGCGTGGGTGGGGCCGGCCTCCGGCACCTGGAACGACGCCGTGCTGAGGAACACCGGCTTCTCGTGCTGGAATCCGCGCACCTGCCGGGTGGAGTATCCGCGTCCGTCGCGCAGCAGTTCCACCTCGTAGCGAACGGCGACCCCGACGTCGACGGGCCGCAGAAAGGAGTTGTGCAGCGAATGGAGCACGCGGTCGGCGGCGACGGTCGCGGTCGCGGCGACCACGGACTGTGCCACCATGTCGCCGCCGTAGGCCTTCGGCCAGGGAACGTACTGCGCTTCGGCCTCGAAGGCACGGTCGAACACGACGGCCGGCACCTCGGTGAGGGCGATGGCCCGGCGGAAGACCTCCGCGGATGAGGTCATACGCGACGGAACCCCTCGAGCACGCTGTCGTCGACCTCGGGCAGATCGACGACGATGTTGTCGGGGGTGCGCGTGGTCAACCAGATCAACTCGTCGGTGACCGACATGTTGGCTTCGACGTGCGGCATGAAGGGGGGCACGAACACCCAGTCGCCCTCGGCCATGTCGAGCCACTGCGCGTAGTCCTCGCCGAAGTAGATCCGGCCCCGGCCACGCAGCACGTAACCGCCTGTCTCCGCTTCGCCGTGGTGGTGGGGGAGCGAGCGGTAGCCGGGCTTGTTCGAGACCTGGCCGAACCAGATCTTCGTGGCCTCGGTGTGCTGCGGCCCCACCCCGGTGACGCGGATGCAGTCTCCCGAGGAGAGCGTGCGCGTGTCCTCCTCGCCGGAACGGGTGACCTGCGGGACTTTGTCCCAGCGCAACTCCGCGGTGTCGTCAGCGGTCATGATTCGTGCCTCTCTTCGTTCGTGATGATCCGGTCGCCCAGGACGATCCGGTTGCGGAGCTCTCCGATCCCCGCGATGCGGGTGATCACGACCTCCTGGTCGGCCAGGTAGCGTCGCGGCTTCCGGCCCAGTCCGACCCCGCCCGGGGTTCCCGTGAGCACCAGGTCGCCCGGTGCGAGCGCGGTGAACCCGGAGCTGTACGAGACCAGGGCCGGAGCGTCGAACACGAGGCGCGCGGTGTCGCTGCGCTGCATCAGTTCGTCGCCGATGTGACAGGTGATCTCGGCGCCGTCGGCCGGGTCGAACTCGTCGGCCGTCACGATCACCGGTCCCACCGGGGTGGTGGCGTCGAAGGCCTTGCCCTGGAACCACTGCAGGGTGCGGCTCTGCCAGTCCCGCATCGAGATGTCGTTCGCGATCGTGTAGCCGAGGATCGCGGCCTGCGCCGCCGCGCGATCGCCGTGGCGGAGGGGGGAGCCGATCACCACGGCGAGTTCGGCCTCCCAGTCGACGGCGGTCGAATCCGTCACCGTGATGTCGGCATCCGGGCCGGTCAGCGTGTCGGCGAACTTCGCGAAGAGCGTGGGGAACTCGGGCACCTCGCGGCCGGTCTCGGCGATGTGATCGGCGTAGTTCAGCCCGCAACAGATGACTTTGGCCGGATTCGGGAGGGGGTTGGCGAACAGCGCATCCGCTCCCGTGATGCGACGACCGGATGCGAGGGCCGCGTCGGCGTCGCTCCGCCAATTCACCCGGGAGACGAGAGAGGAGATGTCGGTCGCGCCATCGACGACCGCCCAGCCGCCACCCGCTGAAACGGCCGCCACGGTCTCGCCGCGGCTCGTTCTCAGTGCTGCCAGCTGCATCCGCTCGCCCCGCCTTCCGCCGCCCAGTGTGCTCAGAGCATGAGTATGCCATACTCGTAACGAACGTCACAAGAACGAAATATGTGGGTCTATCGGAAGATGGATGTGCGGCATCGCCGCCCGGAGAAAGGACTGCTGTGTCACGTCGAATCGTCAACCCTCCCGAGCTCGCCACACCGATCGGCTTCGCGCACGGCGTCGTCGCCGGCGCCACGGTCTACCTCGGTGGGCAGACCGCGATGGACGCGTCGGGCGCGATCGTTCCCGGCGGGATCGTGGAGCAGTTCGAGCGGGCGTTCACCAACCTGCTGACCACGCTGCGCGCAGCCGGGGGTGCTCCCGACGACCTGGTCGACGTGACGATCTACCTCACCGACGTCGAGGACTACCAGCGCCATGGCAAGGCGATCGGCGCGAAGTGGCGCGAACTGGCCGGCACGGACTATCCGGCGATGGCCGGCATCGGGGTCACGCGGCTCTGGCAGCCCGAAGCGCTGATCGAGATCCAGGGCGTCGCCCACATCGGCGGCGCCGACGGCTCCGCCATGTGACGACGGGCGCCGCGGATGGCGGGCGCCGCCCGCGGCACCGACCCGCTCGGCTCGAGCCTGCTCAGCGGGAGCGGTCGACCGCCACCGCGCCCGGGTCGGGGGTGATCGGCTCCGGCAACGGGGATGCCGGAGCGTCGCCCGCCGCAGCCGTGCTGCCGGCCGGCTCTCGCTGCGCCTCCCGTTCCAGCTTCACGAACACGACGCCCGCCACGATCAACGCCCCACCCACGCCCTGCAGCAGCGTCGGCACCTCGCCGAGGAGCAGCCACGACAGCAGCACCGCGAACAGCACTTCGACGAGTCCGACGAACGACGCCACCCGCGAGCCGAGTCGCACCGTGCCGAGGATCCCTGCGAGATAGGCGAACGCGGTCGCCACCAGCACCACGACACCCATCGGCACCAGCCAGGACACCTCGCCCACCACCGGCAGCACGACGTCGGCGAACGACATCGTGAACGGCAGCAGCCCGGTCGCCCCCACCAGGCCGAGTCCGGCGGCGCCGACGAGCAGCCCGACGCTCACGAGCGTCACCGGCGGCAGCCCGTTCGACGGCATCGCCGAGATCAGGTAGTAGCCGGCCAGGCACACGGCGGCCGCCAGGGCGAACACCACGCCCAGCACGTCGAGGGAGCCGGCGCCCGAGGGGTTGATCACGAGCGCGAGGCCGGCGATGCTGAGCACCGCGCCGATGATCGTCAGCAGGGCGGGCGGGATGCGCGTGCGCGCCCACGCGAGCAGCACCAGCAGGATCGGCGCCGAGTACTCGATGAGCAACGCGATGCCCACCGGCATCCGGCCGATCGCGGCGAAGTAGAAGACCTGCGCACCGATCACGGCGATGAAGCCGTAGGCGAGCACGAGCTTCCAGGAGGCGGCGAGCAGCCGGAACCGCCCGCGCAAGGCCAGCAGAGCGGGAATCAGCAGCACGAGACCTCCGGCGCCGGCCCGCACGGCGACCGCTGCCACGGGCGACCAGCCCGCGTCGAGCAGGGGCTTCACGAAGGGGCCGCTGGTGCCGAACGCGGCCGCGGCGGCGATGGCGAAGACGAGACCGGATGCGCGGTGCGAGGCCCCGGGCGCCCCGGCTCCACGGAGGGCGCGGGGCGCGCGTGCGGCGGCGGAGCTCATCGGGCATCCTTCGTGTCAGGAGTCAATGCGGTTACGCTAGTGACACTATCGATCCGAGTTGTCAGGAGTCAACGTGCTCTTTGCCTATGACACCGAGGCGACGCTCGCGTTCGCGGCCGCCCTCGTGAACACCGGCGAGGGCGCGTCGAACTCCCGCGACGACGAGCTCACCGACGTGGCGGCCCTCGAACAGTTGCTCGAGGAGCACGAGTATTCGGGCCGCCGCGACCGGGATGACGCCGAGCTCCAGGACGTACGCGCCCTGCGGGCCGAGTTCCGGCGCTTCTGGGAGGTCGATCGCGACACCGCGGTGGGGCTCGTCAACGACATCCTGCGCGACTCGAACGCCCTGCCCCAGCTCGTGCGGCACGGCGACTGGGACTGGCACCTGCACGCCACCGAATCCGACGCCCCGTTGGCCACCCGGATGCGCGTGGAGGTCGCCATGGCGTTCATCGACGTCATCCGCACCGACGAGTTCGACCGCCTGCGGGAGTGCGAGGCCTCCGACTGCGCCGCCGTGCTCGTCGACCTCTCGCGCAACCGCTCGAAGCGCTACTGCGACGTCGGCAACTGCGGCAACCGCATGAACGTGATCGCCTACCGGAAGAGGCGCGGCGCATAGTTGCGGCCCCTTCTTCGCGCGCCTCTTCGAATCGTGGGTTCCGCTTCAATTCTTGGGTTCCGCTTCGCCGCGTTTCCGGGCTCGCCCGGCCTTCGGCTGGGCGGGCCCTTTTTGCTCGCGCCGCCGCTGCTGCGGCGCGAGGCGACATGTTCGCGTGAGGTCGCTTCGCGGCCTCGCGCTCACCCTGGGTCGTCGAGCGCGGCCCGTGGCCTGCGATCTCGTGCGCGATGATTCGGGAGGTGGAGAGGAGGGGGTCAGGTCAGAGCAGCTTGCGGAGGGTGCGGAGGTTTCTTGTGGTGGTGGCGGCCTTGAACTTCGGCTTCGCCAGAAACTTCGCCAGCGCCGTGTCGAGGCTGTGGCCCTTGGGCACCTCCCAGTAGACGATTCGGTTGTCGCTTCGCTGCGCTCGCTCGGGAGGATTTGCCGACGGGTCGAGCGACTTAATGAACTCTCCGAGCTCGGCCGTGACCGCGGGATCCGACGAGAACACCACGTAGGGCTGCATGTCGTCGACCTCGTCGTAGGGGAAGCCGTCGACGATGCCGGCGAGGTCGGCGTGCTCGATCAGCACGATCCACGCCTCGTAGCCGAAGCGCTTGCGCAGACCCGCCTCGATCGTGGTCTTCAGGGCCGCGACATCGGCGGGCGAGCCTCCGGGCGCATCCGTGTCGAAGAGCACGTTGCCCGAGGCGAGCACGGTCTTCACGCCGTCGAATCCGAGTGAGCGGAACAGTTCGGCGAGGTCGGCGCTCGTGATGGTGATGCCGCCGACGTTCACGCCGCGGAGGAGGGCTGCGAAGCGAGTCATGGGGCAACGCTACGCGAGCGTGCTTCAATGAAGACGACACAAGGGGGAACCGTGCGCCGCATCACCGATCGTTGCTTCCAGCTCGACCACTCGCGAGGAGCCAACGGCTACGTGGTGGTGGGCGAGGGCCGGGCCGCGGTGATCGACCCGGGGCTCGCATCCGGCTTCGCGAAGCTCCTCCGCGAACTACGCGACTCGGAGTCGCAGACCGGGCCCATCACCGACATCGTGCTCACCCACTACGACCCCGACCACTCGGGTGCCGCCGCCCGCCTGCAGCGCGAACTCGACGTGCCGGTGTGGATCGGCGCCGCGGATGCCGAGATCCTGAGTGGCGAGAAGGAGGCGCCGTCGGGCGCGCGCCGCTTCATGAGCGCGTTGTCACGGGTGAAGAACCCCGCAGGAGTGCGCGAGTTGACGGCGCCCGCGGGCGAACCGCACCACGAGAGCGAGGTCTTCCCCGGCCTCACCGTCATCCCGACGCCGGGCCACACGCCCGGTCACGTGGCGCTGCAGTGGGGCCCGGTGCTGTTCGTGGGCGACGCGGTGAGCGTCTCGAAAGACGGCGCGCTGCGCCAGTTCTCGATGGGACCCTTGATCGCAGACAAGACGCTCGCGATGGCGAGTGAGGCCGTGTTGAACGAGCGGATCGCGGCGACCGACGTCGAGTGGGTCTGCGCCGGCCACAACCCGCCGGCCCGCGTCATCCGCGCCCTCGCCCCGTAGCCGCCCCGCGTCGGGAATCGCCGAATCGACAGATTCTGTCGGAATCCGGTTGAGGAAAGCGGCAGAATCTGGCGATTCGATGAACGACGGCTCTACGCGTGACGGCGGCGGCGCTGGAGCACCAGCACCACGCCGGCCGCGAGCAGGAGGCCGCCGAGCACGATGAACGGGGTGACGGCGGCGCCCGTGTTGCCGAGCACTCCCGCCGCTGCCGAGCCCGAGCCGCCCGATCCGGTCCCACCCGCTCCCGCGCCGCCCGGCGTGGTCGGCGTGGTCGTCGGCGTGCCGGCTGCGGCCACGGTGAACTCCACCACGACCACCTTGGCGCTCTGCCGCCCGGTCAGCGTGACCGAGTGCTCACCCGGGTCGGCCGGCGCGGTGAAGGTGTAAGAGGCGGCACCGTCGATCACGTCCTGCGAACCGAGGTCGGTGGGCGTCGAGGCGACGACTGCACCGAGCTGCCGGTCGCCCTGGAATCCGGATGCCGACACGGTCACCTCGGCGCCGGGCTCCACCGTGGTCGACGAGAGGGTCGCGCTGGCGCCGGAGCTGAGCGAAGCCGTGTTGCGGTTCAGTTCGAGCGCCTCGGCCATGGTGAAGAAGTTGTCGCTCTGGTCGGTGAGGCCCACCACCTGCGCCCCGCCCGGGCCGTAGGCGGCGATGCGGAGCTGCGAGCCGGTGTGCTGCTGCGATCCGCCGGCCGCCGCGGTGCCGTAGGCCACCTTCATGACGGTGCCGTCGTGCGTGGTGAGCGCGGTGCTCAGGGTCGCGGGCGGCGTCGAGTCGACGATCTGGCTGGTGTGCGCGTGGTCGGCGGTCACGATGACGAGCGTGTTGCCGTCGGTCTTCGCGAACTCGAGGGCGGCCTGGACGGCCTCGTCGAGGTCGATGGTCTCGCCGATCTGGCCGCAGGCGTTGGCGGCGTGGTCCTGTTTGTCGATCGAGGCGCCCTCCACCTGCAGGAAGAAGCCCTTGTCGCCGTTGTCGTCGGTGTCGAGCAGGTCGATCGCCTTCGTGGTGAGCGACTTCAGCGAGAGCCCCGTGTCGAGGCGACCGGGGTTCGGCTGGCAGGTGATGGGTGCGCCGTCGGCGCCTCCCACGGTCGCCTCGCTCGCGGCGTAGCGGGTGGGGAAGTTGCCCGGGGTGAAGAGGCCGAGGAGCGGCTGCGACTGGTTCGCCTCCGTGACTCCCGCCAGGCCCGCGACGTCGCCGACCACCTGGTAGCCGCGGTCGTCGGCCTGCTGGAACAGCGTCTCGCCGTTCCACTGGCCGGCCTTCGCGGTCTGCTCGAAGGTCTTCGACCCTCCGCCGAGCGTCACGTCGGCTCGGGTGTCGAGCAGCTGTTCGCTGATCGAGCCGAGGCCGCCGGCCGCGAGGGCGTCGGTTCCGCAGGAGGTGCTGTCGGGCCCGTAGCAGCTACGGGCGTTCACGTGAGCGACCTCGACGGCGGGCGTCGCATCCTGGATCTCGGCGGTCGACACGTTGCCGGTCTTCAGGCCGTTCGCCTTCGCGATCTCGATCAGGGTGTCCTGCGGGTTGCCGTCGACGTCGACCGAGATCGCGTTGTCGAAGGTCTTCGTGCCGGTCGACCAGGCCGAGCCGGTTGCCGCGGAGTCGGGCACGTAGTCGGGCTTGCCCTTGTTCTCGCCGTCACGGTAGACCGAGTAGGTGGTGTACTGGCCGGTCAGCGGCAGGGCGTCGATGCCGGGCAGCTCGCCGGCCGCACCGTATTCGTAGTTGCGCGCGACCGTGATCTCCGAGTCGCCCATGCCGTCGCCGATCAGCAGGATCACGTTCTTGGCCGGACCGTCGACGATCGAGGCCTTCAACGCGGCTGACTTGTCGCCGTCGTTGCGGGTCGCTCCGCCGTTGTCGCTGACGTCGGCGAACGCCGCCGCCGGGACGCCGATGCTCGCTGCCGTGAGAAGGGCCGCCGAGGCGAGGATCAGCGTGCGCCGCCGCCCCCCGCGAGTGTGTGTGCTGAACGCCATCGTGTGCTCCGTCTGAGTCGAGAAGGCGCCCACCCCGGACGCCGTCGTTCCAGCACATCCAGCCGTGGCGGCCTCCGGCTGAACATCCGGCGACGCGGGGGTGTACCACTCGTGTCGACTCCGTGACCCCCGGGCGGGGGTGGTGGAGTCAAGGGGCTCGAAGGTCCGTCGCGGAGCGGGTGCCGCGCGGGCGCATGAGCACGATGTCGGTGCCGTCGGAGCGCACCTCCACGAAACCGAGCCGCCGGGCCAGCGCGAGGGAGGCGGCGTTGCGCGCATCCGTCACCGCGATCGCCCAGCGCGCGCCGACCACGTCGTCGGCGAACGCGAGCAGAGCCGCGGTCGCCTCGGTCGCGTAACCGTGCCCGCCGAACTCCGGATGCAGCACCCACCCGATCTCGACCGAACGTGACGCCGCCGCCACGGTGCGCAGGTGCAGGGAGACGTCGCCGATCAGCCGGCCGTCCTTCTCCACGGCCAAGGCCAGGAAGTCGTCGTTCTGCCAGAGCCGCGTGTGCCGGGTGCGGTCGCGCAGGTGCCGGGCCGAGCCGCGGGCGTCGCGGTCGGGCCAGGGCAGGAACTCGCGCACCGCGGGCTCGGACTGCAGGGCGAACCAGTCGGCGGCATCCGGCATGCGGTGGGGACGCAGCAGCAGGTGGTCGGTGCGGATGCTCGGGGCGTCGAACGGGGTCTCGGTGCGTTCGCCGCGCAGCAGACGGGGGCGACGGATGCCCGCCGAGGCCAGACGATCGCGCGCGCGTCGCAGCAGAGCAGGCGACCGACCGGAACCGGAGTCGGAAGCCGCGAGCTCGTGATGCGAGGGCGCCCACCGGGCCGGATGGTCGAGGGCTCTCGGGTGAGTCATGCGGCGACCGTACGCGCGCCGCTCAGGTGAGGCGTGTGGGAACATTTGAGGTCTCTATGAATCTGCATCGATCCGTGGAGTTCCGCGCGGGCGCGGGCGACCATGGAACCGTGGCCGACTCTCCGATCTCCGACGAACTCGTCACGTCGGGGCGCCGGCGCGCGGTTCTGGCGAAGCTGCCGCGCATGTACCGGGCCGACGGATCGGCCATCCGTGTGCTCCTCGTCGACGACGAGGTGGTGCTCACCAGCTTGGTCAGCCTCGCGCTCGCCTACGAAGGCTGGGTGGTCGACATCGCCCACGACGGAGCCACCGCCCTGCAGAAGTACCGCGACGAGCGGCCGGATGTCGTGGTGCTCGACATCATGCTGCCCGACACCGACGGCATCCGTCTGCTCCGGCAGCTGCGCGAGGTGGAGCAGAGCTCGCCCACGCTCTTCCTCACCGCGCGCGACTCGGTCGACGACCGCATCGTCGGTCTCACCGCGGGCGGCGACGACTACATGACGAAGCCGTTCAGCCTCGAGGAGCTCGTGGCGCGGCTGCGGGGCCTCCTGCGCCGTTCGATCACCACGAGCTCCGACGAGGATTCGCGGATCGTGGTGGGCGACCTGCTGCTCGACGAGACGAGCTACGAGGTCAACCGCGGCGGAGACGCCATCCAGCTCACCACCACCGAGTTCGAACTGCTGCGCTATCTGATGCGCAACCCGCGCCGGGTGCTCTCGCGGGCGCAGATCCTCGACCGGGTGTGGAACTACGACTTCGCCGGCAAGGCGTCGATCGTCGATCTCTACGTGTCGTACCTGCGCAAGAAGATCGACGCGGGCCGGCCCTCGATGATCCACACCGTGCGCGGTGTCGGCTACGTGCTGAGGCCCGCCGAATGACACCCGTCGAGACGGGTTCCGGTGGGCGCGGCGCCGCCGGCGCCCGGTCCGGACGAGCGCGGCGCCCCTGGACGCTGCGCTCGCGGCTCGTGGTGGGTGTCAGTGCCGTCGTCGCAGGGGTGCTCGTGGCGATCGGCATCGCGAGCATCCTCATCCTGAACGCCACGGTGACGCGCGTCGTCGACACGCAGCTGACCGGATCGATGTCGTCGTTCGCGTTCTCGGTGGAGAAGTACCGCTACGGCAACTTCCACAGTGCCGACGGCCTCAAGCAGATTGATGCCCATCCCGAGAAGCCGTTCACCGAGTACACGGGCAGCGGACCTGGCTCGGTGGTCGCCCTGATCGACGACGGCACCGTGGTCGACTCCGCGCGCTTCACCGACGGCGACGCGAGCGCCCTGCCGCCCGCCGTCGTCGAGCAGCTCGAAGCGGAGGGGCTCGCCACCGGCACCCGCGAGACGATCGCCCTCGACGGTCTCGGCAGCTATCGCATCGCCACTGAGACCGACAGCCGGGGCGCCCTGCTCGTGACCGGGGTCTCGATGGCGGCGGCCGACGCCTCCTCGGCACAGCAGACGGTGACGATGCTCGTGCTCGCCCTCGCGGCGATCATCATCATCGGATTCGGCGTGATCGTGATCGTGAGGCTCGCCCTCCGCCCGCTCGAACGGGTGGCCGCCACTGCAGCCGACGTGGCCGCGATGCCGCTGGACCGTGGCGAGGTCGCGATCACCACGCGGGTGCAGCAGTCGGACACCGATCCGCGCACCGAGGTGGGGCAGGTGGGCGAGGCGCTCAACCACCTCCTCGCGCACGTCGACGACGCGCTCGCGGTGCGTGCCGCGACCGACAAGCGGATGCGCCGCTTCGTCACCGACGCCAGTCACGAACTGCGCACCCCGCTCGCCGCGATCCAGGGCTATGCCGAACTCACCCGGCAGCAGAGTGCGGAGCTGCCCGAGATGACGGAGTACGCCCTGGCGCGCATCGAGTCGGAGGCGCAGCGCATGAACTCCCTGGTGAGCGACCTGCTGCTGCTCGCGCGGCTCGACGAGGGGCAGGACCTGCACGTCGACGAGGTCGATCTCGGCGAGATCGTGGTGAACGCGGTGAGCGATGCCAAGGCGTCGGCGCCGGGCCACCGCTGGACGGTCGACGTTCCGGACGCGCCGGCTCTCGTGCACGCCGACCGGGAACGGATGCATCAGCTCGTACTGAACCTGCTCTCGAACGCGGCCGTGCACACGCCGGAGGGCACGGCGGTGTCGGCGCGGGTGGCCTTCGTGCCGGCCGGCGGCGCCGCGGATTCGGGCGCTGCGGCGGCTCCCGCCGCCTCACCCTCCGCCTCCTCTGAAGTCGTCGTGGTGGAGCTGCAGGTGACCGACGACGGTCCCGGAATCGCGTCCGAACTCGTGCCGGAGCTCTTCGAGCGCTTCGCCCGCGGAGACTCCTCGCGCTCCCGCCGGGCGGGCAGCACGGGCCTGGGGCTCGCGATCGTGGCATCGATCGTCGAGGCCCACGCGGGGTCGATCGACGTCGCCTCGACTCCGGCCGGCACCACCTTCACGGTGCGCCTCGCCCGCGCGGCGCCGTCCGCCTCCGCCCCGTCTCCGACCCCCGCCCGCGGGAGCGCGGCGCCGGGCGAAGCCGCGGTCACTCCCTCCGAGCCGACGCACGTCTGATCCGCGACCGCCGCGTTATTTCGGGAGGAGGAAACGCGAACCACCCCCGAATACGGCCTTGGTTCGCGTTTCCTCCTCCCGAAACAAACGTCTCCGGCCGGATGCGCCTCTCCGACGCGACGTCTACCGGCTCGCGGACGCCCTGGTCCGCGTCGCGTGGGCCGTGCGGATCATCACCGTCACCAGCACCACCGCGATCGCCGTGACGAGAGCGACGGATGCGACCAGCGGCGACACGAGCTCCCCCGAGATGCGCGAGACGGCCACCCACACGAGGCCCCACGCCAGGGCTGCGGCCGGTGCCAGCCGGCCGGCCCCGAAGACGGCGAGAGCCAGCCCCGCGAGGCCGGCGACGATCACGATCGCGACACCCCAGGCATCCGGAGACCAGCCGAAGCCGTCGAAACCGGCGACCATCAGGCCTGCCGTGAGGTTCGCGGCGGTCGCCACGCAGACCCAACCGAGGTAGAGGCCCACGGTGCCGTCGACCACCACCGACTCCACCCACGGCTGTCCGCTCCGCCGGGTGCGCACCACGAGCACGAACGTCACGAGGAGGGCCGCCAGCAGCACGACGATCACCACGGCGCTCGCGGCGAGCAGGCCCGCCTGCACGCTCACGATCCAGGCGGCGTTCAGCAGCAGCGTCAGCGCGATCGGGTAGCCGAGGCGGCGCTGGCGCGCGCTCGCGGTCTGCCGGGGGAGGAACTGCCAGACCGCGTAGGCGAGGAGGCCGGCGTAGATCACGCTCCAGATCGAGAAGGCCGGGCCGGCGGGAGCGATGAGGGTGGCGTCGGCGCTCAGGGCTCCGCCCGCGGCATCCTGGATCGGCGTGCCCCCGGCCGCACCCGAGCCGACGAACGACCCGATCACGGCGACGACGGCGCTCGCGGCCACCACCACCTGGCGAACGCGGTCGGCCGGGAGCGGGACGGTCGCTGTGGCGCTGCTGGTCATCGTTCTCTCCTCGACGTGCGCGGATCGATTCGCTAAACAGCTTAGCTATATGGCTGTCGCGCCGCTCGGATCGGAGTGGATGCCGGCCCGGACGCTTGCCGCTAGCGTGAGAGCATGTCGTCGTCAGATTCCCCGGCTGCCCCTGACTCCACCCCGGTTCAGCGGAGCCTCGGTGCCGCGAAGCGCGCCGTGACCGGGCCCAACAAGCCCGCCCTCATCGTCTCTCTGCTGGTCTCGCTCTTCGCGGCACTGTTCGTGACCTCGTACAGCCTCGCGATGAGCAATCCGCAGCCGCACGACGTGCCGATCGGCATCGTCTCCGACACCGTGACTGCAGCGCAGTTCGACCAGGGCCTGGAGAACCTCGAAGGCACCTCCTTCGTCGTCTCCTCTTATTCCTCGGTGGCCGCGGCGAAGGAAGCCATCGACCAGCAGGAGATCTACGCCGCTCTCGTCACCGGCAGCGGCACGAGCGCCGAGCTCTTCATCTCGAGTGCCTCGGGCGCGTCGATCGCGAAGCTCATCGACGCCGACGCCACCGAGCTCGGCCAGAAGGCGGGCGTGAGCATCACGGTCACCGACCTGCATCCGCTGAGCTCCAGCGACCCGAGTGGACTCGTACTGTTCAACCTCGCGCTCGCGGCCACGATCATCGGCTTCGTCGGCGCCATCCAGACCCGGGTGAACGCCGCGGGGCTCACGCTGGCCGGCGAGCTGATCTGGGACGCAGGGCGTGCCATCCTCGTCGGCCTCGTCATCACCCTCACCACCGGGCCGATCTTCGGCTTCGAGAGCTTTCCGATCGTGCCCGTCTGGGCCGTGCTCTCGTGCTCGGTGTTCATCGCGGGGGCGGTGTACAGCTTCTGGCGCGTGGTGATCGGCGGGAGGTGGGCGCTCGTGCCCACCTGGGCGCTCTTCATCCTCATCAGCAACCCGTCGTCGGGCGGGGCGGTGGCGCCACAGCTGCTGCCGCCGTTCTACGAGTTCATGGGGCGCTGGATGCCTACGGGCGCGACCGTGCGCGCGTTGCGCGACCTCACCTACTTCCCCGATTTTCCGCATGCGGAGCCGTACCTGGTGCTGGGCGCGTGGCTGCTCGGGGCGACAGGCGCCTTCGTGATCGCGCGTTCGCTCAAGTACGGCCCCGGGCGTATCCCGGCCCCGGCGCCCGACCCGAAGCCCGAGCCCGCCGCGACTGCGACTGCGGCTCCGACGTCGTAGCGGTGGCTCGGAGCCGCGGAGCGGTACGGTGGAAGCCGCGCGGGGGCGCAGAGGGAGAGGCATGGACACGCGAACAGACGCCGCGGATGCGGGCGGGAGCACCGAGTGGGCGCCGCCGGGGATGCCGATCGCGCCGGCATCCGCGAATGTGCTGGGTTCCGCGGTCACCGCGAGCGGCCCGGACACGCCCGCCGCGGCGGGTGGGCACACGCCGCCCGCAGCGCGTCCGGCCCGCGCGCAGTCGGCGCCGCGCAACGAGGTCGCCCGCTGGGCGCGCATCTGCGCGATCGTCTCGGTGGTGTTCAACCCGCTGCTGCTCGTGAGCATCGCGGCCATCGTGCTCGGAATCATCGGCCTGCACCGCTCAGAGCAGCCGCACTTCGCCGGTCGCTTCGATTCAGGCCGTCGTCAGGCCACCACCGGCATCGGCATCGGTGTCTTCGGCCTGATCGTAGGAATCACCGTGCCGGCGCTCTTCATCGCCTGGACCGTGTCGCGCCTGCCCTGACAGTCGCCATCGGCGCCCGGGTGCGGGTGCGGGGGCAGCAGCTCAGGGGGGCGGAGGTGCTTCGGTCACGGCGATCTCCCCCCGGTCAGTCCGCCAGGCCTTGGACGTCGTTTCGGGAGGAGGAGAAGCGGACTACCCCCGTATACGGCCTCGGTTCGCTTCTCCTCCTCCCGAAATCCACGCGTCTCCCTGAAGGCGCACGGCCGGGCGCTCAGCGCGCCAGGTCGACCAGCACCTTCGGGGCCCCCGCCGACTTCATGGGCCGGGCGCCACTGAGCGCGTCGGCCACCTCGTCGAGCGCGATCACCCGTGAGATGAGCGGGAGCGGATCGACCCGGCCGCTCGCGTAGGCGTCGATGGTGGCCTGGATGGCGGGCGAACCGGCGAGGATGCCGACAACGGTCACGTCTTTTCCGCCCACGACCCGCGTGTCGATGAGGCTCGGTTCGCCCGAGATGCCGACCAGTGCCACCCGACCGCCCGGCTCGACCACATCCACGGCGAAGCGAGGCATCGCTGCGGCGTTCGTGGCGTCGATGACCGCATCCCAGACCAGCGAGGGCAGCTCGTCCTGGGTCCACGCACCGGCCACGCCCAGTGAGCGGGCCAGCTCGAGCGCCTCGGGGTCGCGGCCGAGCACGTGCACCTCGGCGCCCTCGGCCCGGGCGAAGAGCGCGCTGAGCAACCCGATGGTGCCCGTGCCGAGCACGAGCGCACGCGAGCCGGCCTGCACCCCCGCGGCGCGCACGCTGCGCAAGGCGTTCGCTCCCGGCTCCACCATCGCCCCCAGCTGTGCGGTGACGGCATCGGGCAGTTCGTACAGCGCGGTCACCGGCACCAGCAGCCGCTCGGCGAGCGCCCCCGGCCAATTACCGCGCACGCCGATCTCGAACCGGTCGGCGCAGACGTTGTGGCGGCCGGAGAGACAGCGCTCGCAATGCCCGCAGCCGAGCATCGTGTCACCGGTCACCCTCTTGCCGACCCACGCGGCGTCGACGCCCTGGCCGGCCTCGATCACCCGGCCGTTCCACTCGTGGCCGAGGCGCAGCGGGAAGGTCAGGTCGAGCTGGGCGAGACGGTCGGGATCGCCGCGGAACAGGCCGACATCCGTGCCGCAGATCCCCGCGTGATCGATCTGCACCACGACCTGCCCGGCGCCGGGTTCGGGTGGTGCGACGTCGGAGACGGCGCCGGTGGCGGGGGACGTGACGAGAAAGGCCTTCATGCACTCACTGTAGACATCCGGCACCACGGTGGGAGCCGACCGACGCGCGTCAGCGGGCGAAGTATCCGCGGTAGTACTCGAAGACCCAGCCCACCACGGAGACGAGGAGGAGCGCGGCGCCGATGAAGCAGATCCAGAACCCCACGGCGAGGCCGAGCATCAACAGGCCCGCCGAGAACGCGAGCATGATCGGCCACCAGCTCCAGGGGCTGTAGAAGCCCATCTCCGGGTCGCCCTCGTCGATCTCGCCGTCGAGGCGGTCCTCGGGCAGTTCGCCGTGCTCGGCGGAGTGAGCGCGGGTGAGATAGAAGGCCAGGAAGACCGAGGCGATCGTGGCCAGCGACAGCGCCACGGTGCCCGACCACTCCACGGCGCCGTAGGACACGAGATTCCACACGAGGTACGCGACGTCGACCACCACGAAGAATGCCGCCAGAATCCACCAGAGCACTGCATTGGCGCGCATGCGAACTCACCGCCTTTCAGACCTCACCGTCTGTTCCTGGCACCTAGGGTCCTCCTCCTCGCGCGCCGTGACAAGAGGGTGATACTTTTGGTATCAGAGGTGTGTCTGATGACTCCGGAACTGCTTGCCCTTCCCGCCGTGCAGCGCGCGCTGCTCTCGCGCAGTCAGCGAGAGCTCGCCGACCTGCACCTCCGCCGCGACATCCTGCGTCTCGACGACGAGGGTTTGTCGCAGCGCACCATCGCCGAACTCGTCGGGCTCTCGCAGCCCGAAGTCTCGCGGCGGCTCAAGCGGCGCCGGCTGGCGTCGTTCGAGGAGTCGCCGCGCGAGATCATCCTGCACCGCGCCGTGGGCGACTGCACGAGCGAGCAGATGATGCAGCGGCTGCTCGCGATGCGCATGACGTCGTCGCCGCCGTCGGCCGATGCCGCCCACGACGGCGCGGTCTCGTCATCCGGCAACGCGGCGCAGCTCGGGCAGGCATTCCTCGACGGCCTGCTGACAGAGAAGGAGTACGACCAGCTGCGCGGCCAGGTGAAGACGGTCGCGACCGGCCACTCGTGAGTGCCGACCTCGTTGCGGCGGAGTTGTCGGCACACCTCGTGGCGTCCGGGCTCACCGACCCGTGGACGGAGGTGTCCGGGCGCACCACTCGCACGCTCTTCTCCACCGACGGCGAGCTCTACGAACCTGCGCGCCTGCGCTTTCACGACGAACTCATCGATGCGGCACTGACCGAGATGCAAGCCGACCAGGTGGGCCCGCTCACGGCGGTGATCACGGCGGGGCCGCCGGGAGCCGGAAAGACGACGGCCGTCGCCGGTCGCGCGGAGTTCGCCGGCTATCGGCACATCGATGCCGATGCGTTCAAAGACGCCCTGCTGGTCGAGTCGCGGGACAGCGGCCGCCTCGACCAGTGGATGTCGCACGAGCTCTCCGACGGGCGGCCCGTGTCGGTGCGCGAACTGTCGGCCTTCGTGCACGCGGAGTCGACCGCGATAGCGAACCGGATGCGCCAACGCAGCCTGCAGCACCAGGAGAGCGTCGTCATCCAGGGCACGCTGGCCAGCACCGAACACCTCGAGGCGCTGCTCGGCGACCTCGACGAGCACGGTTACGAGGCCCTCGCCGTGGTGCGGGCGGAGGTTCCGGCGCAGACCGCGGTGCGCCGCTCCACCGACCGATGGTGGACCGATCGCTGCCGGCGGCACTCCGGCCTCGGTGGGCGCTTCGTGCCACCGCTCGTGATCGAGGAGCTCTACCCGTCGGGCGAGGCCGTCTCGCGCTGCTCGGCGAACGCCGACGCGCTCCGCCGGCGCGCGGAGGAGTACGGCTGGGTCGTGACCCTGGTCGATGCCGACGCCGGCCGGTGAGGTCGACCACGCCGATCTCGCGATCCCCCGTTCGGCCGGTCGGCGCGAGCGACGGAGCGCAGGCGCGGGGCACGCGATAATGGGCACGCATCGTCGGCACGACACACGGGGGAGACGCGAGCATGGTCAGCGCTGAGCAGGTCACCGATCCGATCGCCTTCCACGCCGAAGGGGCGGTGTGGTCGGAGGCCTGGGGCGGCCTGAAATGGGTCGACATGTTCCGCGGCGACGTGCTGTCGCTCGGCGCCGACGGGGCGGTCGACCGGATGCCCACGGGGTCGACGATCGCCGCGATGGTGCGCCCTCGGGTGGGCGGCGGCTTCGTGGTGGTGACCGAGCGCGAGTTCACCCTGTGGGGAGCCGACGGTGGGCGCGAGTGGGCGAGCGAACCCGTGTGGGCGGCGAGTGCGGGCATTCGCTTCAACGAGGGCGGATGCGACCCCGAGGGGCGGCTGCTCTGCGGCTCGATGTCGTACGACATGATCCCGGGGGCCGGAACCCTGTGGCGGTTCGGTGTCGACCGATCGATCGAGCGGATGTTCGACGGGGCGACGATCTCGAACGGCCTCGGCTTCACCGCCGACGGCTCGCGGATGTTCTACGTCGACACGCCCACCCGACGCATCGACGTGTTCGACTACGCCGCCGGGGTGCTGAGCGACCGGCGGCCGTTCGTGCACGTGGCGGAAGGAGCCGGCGATCCCGACGGGCTCTGGGTCGACGACGAGGACGGCGTGTGGGTGGCGCTCTACGGTGGCGCGGCGGTGCACCACTACGACGCATCCGGAGCGCTGGCGGATGTGGTGGAGCTGCCGGCCACGAACGTCACCTCGTGCACCTTCGGCGGCCCTGCGCTCAGCACGCTCTACATCACGACCTCGCGCGAGAACCTGGCCGACGGCGAGCAGCCGCTGGCGGGTTCGGTGTTCGCCGCTCCGGCCGGGGTGCGCGGCTTGCCGGTGCGCGCGTTCGGCGGCTAGGCCTCGGTGCTCGCTAGGCCTCAGTGCTCGCTAGGCCTCAGAGCTCACTGGGCCTCAGAGCTCGATGGGCTCGATGAGGGTCGGGTCGTCTTTCGCCACCGAGGTGTCGCGCACGTTGTTGACGCGCTTCGAGACGGGGTAGGTGGTGATCGTGCGGGCCACGGCGAGCGACGAACGGTCGAGCATGGCCACGAGGCCCTCCTTCGCCGAGGGTTCTTCGACCTTGATGGGCTCGGTCCACTCGTCCCAGGTGTCGGGGGTGAGGAACACCGGCATGCGGTCGTGGACTTCGCCCGAGGCGTCTGCCGCCTCGCGGGTGATGATGGTGAACGATAGCGCCCAGCCGTCGGCCTCCTTCTTCAGCTCGTAGAGCCCGGCGGCCGCCAGGATGCTCTCGGGCCCGTGGATGTAGTGCGGTTGTTTGCCGGTGGGCGTGGCCTCCCACTCGAAGTAGCCGTTCATCGGCACGATGCAGCGCCGCTGCGCGAAGGCGTTGCGGAACAGCCCGTTCGTGGCCACGCTCTCGAGCCGGGCGTTGATCGGAGCCGGGCCACCCTGCTTGGCCCAGGCGGGCCGCAGCCCCCACGCGGCCGAGTCGATCTCGCGCACCAGCTCGCCGTCGATCAGGCGTTCGCGCACGATCGGCGAGGTCTCGGTGGGCGCCACGTTGTACGACGGCCGCCAGTCTTCGAGCTTGCCGCCGCGGGCCACGAACTCGGTGATGAGTTCATCCGTCTCGGCGCTCATCGTGAATCGGCCGCACATTCCGCACCGTCCTCCCGGTCGCTGGGTCTGCTTCTACGCTAGTCGCCGCCACCGACAGCGGGGCGGGGGTGCGGGTGGGGGTCGCCCGCGCTCTCGTCCCGCTCCCGCTTCCGTTCTTCCCGCGCCGGTTCGGCGTCGTGCAGGGCGCGTAGCAGCCGGTCGAGCGAGCCGTCGGTGCTCGAGAGCACGGCACCCGGATGCGGCCCGGCGAGCCGCAGGGCGTCGGCCCAGGCGAGCAGACCGGCCGAACGCGAGGCGAGCACCACCGCGTTGCCGGTGTGCGCATCCCGCAGCACGGAGGCCGGGCCGATCACGAGGAGGTGCGGCAGCACCGGCGTCAGGGCGGCGAGCTGTTCGCGCAGGGCCGGGAGCCCGTCGTCGTCGGCCACGTTCACGGCCAGCACGCCGTCGGGAACCAGGAGGTCGGCGGCGCGCTCGAAGAACGCGGTGGTGCGCAGGTGCGGCGGTGTGGTGGTGCCCTGGTAGAGGTCGGCGACGACGAGATCGGCCTGCCCGCCGAGAAAGGGCGCGAGGTCGGCGAGCCGCTCGGCCGCGTCTCCCGGATGCACGGCGAGCTCGGTGCCGGCCGGCAGCGGCAGGTGGGCGGTGACGAAGTCGACGAGGTTCTCCTCGAGCTCGACCACGTGCTGCTCCGATTCGGGTCGGGTCACCTGCACGTACCGCGGCAGGGTGAGCGCGCCGGCCCCGAGGTGCACCGCGGTGAGGGGTTCGCCCGGCATCCGGATGCGGTCGATCGCGTTGCCGATGCGCCGCACGTAGTCGTAGAACAGCGTGCCCGGGTCGCCGAGCGAGACGTGCGACTGCGCCGAGCTGCCGATCGAGAGCACGAAGGAGCCGGGTACGACGGGATCGGGCGCGATCTCGGCGAGCGAGCCGCTCGGCTGCAGCACGGTGGTGGCGAGGCTCATGCGGGGGCTCCGGCCGCGCCGCCGGGAGGGGGCGAGGTGACGTTCGGGTCGGCCGTGGCGACGTTCGCATCGGTCGGGGTGGTCCCGGCTGCAGGGTCGGCATCGGCGATGGTCGCCGGCACGCCGAGGAACCGGCCGTAGCGGGCGACTTCGCGTGCGAATCCCGTCTGGTCGGCGCGGCTCAGCGACGTGAACGGCTCGGCGGAGACGGTGGCCTTCTTCGGCGTGACGCTGCGCCGCCAGGTGCCTACGATCGTTCCGCGCGACACGATCATCGGCAGGAACATGCCGTTGTTGCCCGGCACGATGCGGGCGGCGAACTCGGCCGGCAGGGCGTGGGAGCGGTCCTGGTAGCCGAGCAGGTATTCGTCGAAACCGGGGAGGGCGTGAACCACGGATGCCCTTCGGGGCGGCGACGGCGGGGCGTCGGCCGGGTCGCGCATCCAGTAGCTCACACCGTCGATATCGGTCTCGACCAGTCGGTCCCGAACCAGCGCCAGGCCCCGTTGCGCATCGATCACGGTCGTCTTCGACCACCAGCAGAAGTCCTTCAGGGTGGCGGGGCCGTGGCCCGTGACGTAGCGCAACACGAACTCGGCGAGGGAGGTGTCGCGGTCGGGGTGCGGATCGCGGGTCGGGGGCGCCCAGTCGTCGAGCAGCACGAGCGCCTGCTGGGTGCCGCGGGTCGGACCCCAGCAGAGCAGCCCGTCGTGGGCGAGCCACCAGATGATGTGCACGCCGCGCTGGCCCGTGGTGGAGATGCCGTCGGCCTCGAGCAGGGCGAAGAACTCCTCGCGCGAGAAGGAGCCCCCGCCGCGCAGCTCGGCCTGCGCGATGCGTCGGGCCCGGGCGAAGACCGTGTCGTCGAGTTCGAGCTGCCGGTGCCGGGCGGCGACCCCGGTGACGGTCTTCGCCGCGGTGAGGGAGAGCATCCAGCGCAGGTCGTCGGGCGTGCTGAAGTGCAGGGTGCCGCGCATCGGCCAGGAGCGCACCACCTGCGCGCTGTCGAGGGCGGCTGCGACGTCGGTGCGGGTGCTGCCGGGGGCGCGGAGTCCGAGAGCCCAGACGGCCTGCCCGAAGTCCTGGGCCTGCACGGCGAGCAGGTGGTGCGCGACCTCGGCGATGCCCGGGCCGCCGCCCTCCTGACCGGCCGGCCGAACCGGTGGTGCGATCCACTGCGTCTCGAGCCGCTGCCGCAGCAGCTCCCGCGTCGCTGCGCGGCCGCCCGCCGCCGATTTCGCCATGCGCCCAGTATGCCTGCGCGCGGCGGCGCCGGCCGGGATCGCTCCCCCCGAGATCGAGCCACATCGAACGTGGACAGCGGGGCGTCGGGCGAGCAGAGTGGATGCAGGCGTGCGCCGGCGCACGCCGTCCCGATGGGAGGACGAGATGACGACCATGCAGGCGCTCCGATCGCACACGCGCGGCGGGCCCGAGACCTTGGTGTTCGAGACGGCGCCGGTTCCGGTTCCGGGCCCCGGGGAGATCCTCGTCGAGGTGCACGCCGCCGCCATCACGTTCGCCGAGCTCAGCTGGGACGAGACCTGGCAGAACGCCGACGGCTCCGACCGCACGCCCATCATCCCGTCGCACGAGGTCTCGGGGGTGGTGGCCGCACTCGGTGAGGGCGTGACGGAGTTCGCGGTGGGCGACGAGGTCTACGGCCGCATCCGCTTCGACCGCGACGGCGCGGCCGCCGAGTACGTCGTGATGGAGGTCGCGGATGCCGCGATCCGCCCGCACTCGGTCGATCACGTCGAGAGCGCGGCGCTCCCTCTCGCGGCCCTCACGGCGTGGCAGGCGCTCGTCGACCACGCGCGGGTGCAGCCGGGCGAGCACGTGCTGGTGCGCGGCGCCTCCGGAGGAGTGGGGGTGTACGTGGTGCAGCTGGCCCGCATCCTGGGAGCCAGCGTCAGCGCCACCGCGCGGGGCAGCGACCTCGGCCTGGTGCTCGACCTCGGCGCCGACCTCGTCATCGACTACGCGAACGCCACCGACGACAACGTGCTGCAACCCGCCGACGTCGTGATCGACACGGTCGGCGGGCCCACCCTGGCGCGTGCGTTCGAGCTCGTGAAGCCCGGTGGGCGGCTGGTGACGCTGACGGCGCCGCCACCGCCCGAGCTGACGGAGGGGCGCGATGTGACGGCGACGTTCTTCGTGGTGGGCGCCGATCCGGCGGAGCTGCGACGACTCGCCGAGCTCGTCGACGACGGGAGTCTGCGGCCGATCGTGGCCGCGACGTTCCTGCTGTCCGAGGGCCGGGCCGCGTTCGAGGAGGGGCCGCGGCTGCACAAGGCGGGCAAGACGGTTCTCGTCGTGCGCCCCTGAGGCGCTCCGGCCTCCCGGGAGCAGGCGCCGCCGTGTCGGGACCTGGGGTCACCGTGGGCCGTCAGGAGCGGACGAGGGCGATCGCCTGGGCCCGGTCGCGCACCGCGAGCTTCGCGAACAGGGCGTTGATGTGGGTCTTGACGGTCGCCACGCTCACGAACATCCGTGCCGCGATCTCGGTGTTGGAGAGTCCGTCGCCCACCAACGCCAGCACGTCGGCCTCCCGCGGGGTGAGGGAGGGGAAGCGGATGCGGAGGGCGTCGGGGGTGGACCGATCGGCGGCGGTCGCGGCATCCGCATCCGCTCGCCCGGTGAGGGTGTCGATCAGCCGCGCACCCACCTCGGGTGCGAACGTCGACTGACCCTGAGAGACCGAGCGGATGGCGGCGGCGAGCTCGGCGCGTCCGGCGTCTTTCGTGAGGTAGCCGCGGGCGCCGGCGCGGAGGGCGCCGACGATCGAGGCGTCGTCGGCGTAGGTGGTGAGCACGAGAACGGCGGTGCCGGGCCGGGCGGAGAGAATGGCGGCGGTCGCTGCGGCGCCGTCGAGCACCGGCATCCGCAGATCCATCAGCACGACATCAGGCTGCTCCGCCGCGGCGCGGCGCACCGCGTCGGCGCCGTCGGATGCCTCACCCACCACCTCGACGTCAGGCAGCAGCGAGAGCAGGGTCACGAGCCCGTCGCGCACGATCGCCTGGTCGTCGCACACGAGCACCCGGATGCGTGCGCCCTCGCCCGCGAGCCGTGGCGGCGTCATGACGCCCCCGCCTGTCCGCGCGATGTGTCGGCGGTGGGACGGGTCGTGGTCATGACCGCCTCCACCCGGGCGAGCACGACGAAGCGCCCGTCGTGCTCGCCGGCGTCGACGCTCCCGCCCCGCACCGCGCCGAAGCGCTCGGCCATCCCCTCGAGTCCGTGCCCGCGATGCCCGTGCGCCGCCGCCACGCTCCCGCCCGCGACCGCGTCCGGCGAGGTGACGGACGCTGCCGGCGAACCGCTCGCTTCGGCCGGTGCGGCGGGCGCGGCAGGTGCGGCGAGGGTGCCGGAGGACGGAGCCGTGGCCCGAGCGGACAGGGCCAGCGGGTTCTCCACGCGCAGGTCGAGAGAGCCGTCGCCCGCCCAGCGGAGCTCCGCGGTGACCGGGCGGCCCGGCGCGTGCTTGCGGGCGTTGGTCAGCGACTCCTGGAATGCCCGGCGCACCGCGACCACGGCGTCGGCATCGAGCATCCGCGCCGACGGCGACGCCGACGGGGGAGGCTCTTCGGTGTCGATCACCGTGAAATCGATCGTGCCGCCGAGCGCGCGGTGCGCATCGGCGAGCACCCCGAGCTCGCGCACCAACTCGCGGGCCGCGTCGGAAGATGGGCTGCCGCCACCCGCGCTGCTACGGCTCGCACCGGCCGCGTCTGAGTCCGTCTCCTCGTCTGCGGCATCCGCCACGCCCGTCGCCGCGCCGGCAGCACTCACGTCGCGCAGTGCGTCGACCGCGCGCCGGGCCTCCGTGAGCCCCGACACCGCGAGCTCCCGGGCGTCGCGCACGCGACCGGCCGCATCGTCTGTTCGCCCCGCCTCGAGCAGTGCGTCGACGGCGTCGAGCTGGATCACCAGGCCACCCAGACTGTGCGCCAGCACGTCGTGGATGTCGCGAGCGACCTGTTGACGCGACGCGAGCACCGTCGCCCGGGCCATCTCCTCGCGCGCGGCGACGCGCTCCTCGAGCAGCTGCCGGGCCTGCGCCTCCGCCGCACGGAATTGCCGGCGGCTCAGCCCGGCGAGCACGGCCACGACGATCCCCGCCTCGATCGAGAGGATGCCGAGCGGGGTGATGGGCGAGGAGAGACTGGAGATCGGCACGATCACCACGGCCACGACACCGAGAGCGATCGCCTGCCAGAGCGGCCTGCCGAGGTCGGCCATCATGAGCACCAGCCCGACCGCCACCGTCACGACGAGCACGCCGTTGCTCGGCACGACCACCACCGCACTGCTCAGCACCATCACGGTGAGCAGGGCAGTGCCCGCGGTGGTGAACCGCCGCGGAACGAAGAGGGTCGCGACCCAGCAGGCCAGGGCCAGCCCGACGAGCACCACCACCCAGGCGTCGGCCTGCGGCAGCGTGTCGCGCCAGGCGAAGAACGCCACCACCGCCACCCCGAGCAGGGTGAGCGCGCGGCTCAGCCAGGTGCGGCCGCCGTCGGGGGAGGTGATCACGGTTCCATCATCCCGCTCAGGCGGCGACGATGCGCATCCGCTCGATCCGCGCCATGAAGACGAGCGTGCGCGCCGCCCGGTTGGCTGCGACGACGATGAGGATGGCGCCGACGGTGACGGCCAGCTGCGAACCGGCGGCACCAGCCCAGACGTCCATGCCGAGGCGCACCGCGATGAACACGAGCCACAGTCCGATGCCCCACCATCCGGTGCGGCTCTCCACGATCGGCGCCACCTCGCCCGCGGACGGCCGGCCCCGTGACCCTGCCTTGGCCTCCCACGCCGCAAGCGCCTGCTCGGTCACCGGCCGGAAGTGGGCGATCCACCCCATCACGGCCCCGACTCCGAGCGAGATCACGATCTCGATCGCCATCACGCCGACATCGAACGCTGAGACCGTGCCGAGCGAGGTGGTGCCGCCGATCTGCACCAGTCCGATCACCGTGAACAGCAGCGCGGAGCGCCACATCCGGGGGATCACCACCGCTCGCCACTGGGTCTGCCGGTAACAGATCCAGCCCACCACGAGCAGGATGAGCACGGTGCGGATGACGACGTCGTACGACATGGGGTCACTCTCTGAACGGGGGCCGAACGGATGCGTCGGCCTGGTCATCCCAGACTCGTCGCCGGCCGTGCGGAGCGGCACCACCCGGGGGTGGAGACCGGGTGGAGATCCGTCGGGGGGATTCGGGAGGCCGTGCTCGGCGTGGCACACGCTCGGGAGGTCTCAGCGGCTCCCGAACCGCGCCTGGCATCCCGAAGCGCGAACGGCGCCTCCGTCAGCGCGTGGTCGCGAGCGCCGTCGCGATGCCGAAGAGCACGGCGGCGGCGACGCCGGCCAGAGCGCGCACGTGGTTGCCGCGGGTCCAGGCGGTCACGTACTCGCGCCACGCGGGAACCGCATCCGTCGACCCCGCGTCGAGTCGGTCGATCGCGTTGTTGCGCGGCACGTGGAACCCCACGGTCAGGCCCACGACTCCCACGAGGTAGACGGCCTCGCCCGCCACCGCCCACCACAGCGCCGCCCCGGCCGCGGTGACGACGAGCAGGATGCACGCGGCGAGCCCCGCGAGCAGGGTGCCGAAGAGGGTGATCATGAGGGGCGGGCGCACCGCGGTGCGGTTGATGGCCTGCATGACGGTGAGCCCTGCCGAGGGCGGCGCGTCGCCGAGGGCACGCATCACGAACCCGGAGAAGGCGAAGAACACACCGCCCACCACGGCGGCGCCGAGCGCGCTCGCCCCGGTCACGGCGACGACCGCGACGACGGCGGCGAGTGGTTCGCTCATGCTGCCATTCTGGGGCCGGGGCCGCCTCGCCGCCAGATCCGTCCACTGCCGCATCCCAGGAGGAGCCGGCGCGTTTCCGGGAGAGACCGCCCGTCAGCGCCGGAACGCGGCCGCGATGCCCACCACGACGAGGGCGACTCCCGCGGCGATGACGCCGACGAAGGCCCAGAGGTAGCGGTCGGCGTCGATCCCGGGGCCGAACTGGGCGAGGGCGACGAAACCGCAGAGTGCGAGGAGCAGCATGCCCCAGACGATCGTGCCGAATTGGGCTGGGTGGGGGCGCTTCGTCACGTCGACGGGCGGGATCGGTGCCGAGTCGGGCGTCGGGGTCACACCGGACGCCGGGAAGGGCGGCGTCGGGGCGGTCGGTGCGGTCGGTGCGGCTGATGCCGTCGCTGCGGGGGTGGTCGGGGTCGACGCGGCCGGAGCAGAAGGCGGCGTCGGGCCGGGTGCGGGAGCCTGCTCGGCTCCCGCGCCGGCGAGGTTCAGGTCGTCGGTCATGGTCTCTCTACCTTTCGTTCTCGGGCACGAGGGTGACGGTTCCGGCGAGCACCCAGACCCGGATCACGGGAACCCCGGCGGCCTTGGCGTCGGCGACCCGACCGGCGTCCGATCCGGCAGGGATCCCCGTCGGCGATCCGGAGGCCGGGAACAGCCGGTCGTCGTCGATCAGGATGCCGCTGCGCTCGGTTCCGAGCGTCGAGGTGACGGTGCCGGCCAACACGTGCGACTCCACCACGAGCGGCACGCCCCTCGGCAGCAGCACCTCGCTCTGACCGGCTCCGAGCCATACGTCGATGGCACCGTCGGGCGATGCGGCAGTGAGATCCGTCGTGTCCACCACCGTCTTTCCGGCGATGACCAGGTAGCTGTCGGGCCCGTCGGAGACGGCCTGGCTCACGTCGATGTTCTGGGTGCCGAAGGGGAGCACCGCGGTTCCGGCCGGCAGCACTCCGGTGAACACCACGACGGCCGCGAGCAGGAGCGCGAAGGGTCCGAGACCGCCGCTCGTGCGGCCGCGGATGCCCGCGATCACGATACCGGCCGCGATCACGACGAGTGCCGCGATCGACACGACGAGCACGAGCTTGCCGCCCGGCACCACCGCGCCGTAGCCGATGCCCACCACGGCCGCCGCCACGAGGGCGATGCCGAGCACGACCGAGGCGAACGCCGCACCGGCGCCGCGGGGTTGCGGATGCGCAGCGCGCCAGGCCGCGGCCCGGGCTCGGGCGGCCTCGTGTGCGCGTTCGTGCCGCTCGCGGTTCGTGCCCTGGTTGGTCCAGTCGGTGTGCGACCAGGCTCCGGCGGGCGGAACGGATGTCGCGGACGCGGATGGCGCGAAGGCGGCAGCGGGATCGGGTTCCGAACCCCCGGGTGTCGTCGCGGCATCCGGTGTCGCCGTCGCGGTCGGAGTTCCGGTCGCTGCCGCCGTCGCTGCGGGAGATGTCGCTGCTGTCGTCGCTGCAGCCGTCGGCGCCCAGCTCGGAGCGGTGCCCGCGGCGGGCGAGTACTCGGGGGCGGGTGCCGTGAAACCGCCCGCGGTGGGGCCGCCCGCATCCGGTCGACCCGCATCCGGCTGGCCCGGTGCCGGCTGCCGCGGAAGGCTCCGCGCGATGGCGACGGTGAGCCAGATCGCCCCCGCGATGAGAGCGAGCACCCAGAGTGTGCGCAGCGTGACCTCGAGCCAGTCCGGCATGCCCCACACGTTCGGGGCGCCGTCGAACCAGATGCCGCGCATGAACGGGAGGAAGGTGAGGACGGCGGCGATGCCGATGAAGATCATCGGATAGGTGAAGACGCCGTGCACCGCGCTCTCAGCGTGGATGTGACCGCGCGAGTCGGGAAGCAATGCCCAGCCCGCCGCGTAGGCGAGGAAGACGGGGCCGCCCAGGATGGCGATGACGATCGCGATCCCGCGCACGAGCCGCACGTCGAGCCCTGTGCGGGCAGCGATGCCGGAGCAGACTCCGGCGACCCAGGCGTCGTCACGGCGCGTGATGCCGAGGCTGCGGATCCAGGCGAAGAAGGAAGCGCCCACCGGTCGCGGCGGAGCGGGAGGAGCGGAAAAGGGAGGTGGCGTGGACATGCTTCGATTCTGGCGACCGGGACGGAGGCGCCGGTATCGGGGATGACCCTGATTCGACCCTGAGATCCGCCCCGGGGAGTGTGGTCGGGGTGCGTGACCTGCTTGGATGCTGGAATGGACACCACCGCCACGATCGTGCGCCCGCGCCTGCGCGTGGTGGGCGGGGTGTGCGCGGGAGTGGCCGATCATCTCGGCGTGCCGGTGGCGGTGGTGCGCACGGTGGCCGTGCTGCTCGCGCTCTGCGGTGGGGCGGGCATCCTGCTCTACGCCTGGCTCTGGGCCACGACACCGGTGGCGGAGGCGGCCCGTGAACCGCGGATGCGGGAGAGTCTCACCTCGCCGGCCGGCTCTCGCACCTCGGGCGCTGCGGGCGAGCCGGGCGGCGGTCCGCGGGCGGAGCAGCTGCGACGCGCCCCGGTCACCGAGATCCTCCTCGGCCTCGCGCTGATCGGCGCGGGCGGTGCGCTCGTGGCGAGCCGCCTCGGGGTCGAGGTGCCGCTCGCGGTGGTCATCCCCGGCATCGTGGTGCTGGCGGGAGTGGCGCTGGCCTGGCGCCAGTTCGCCGACCTGCGCGCCGGCGGAACCGCCTCAGGGCCGACTCTCGTGGTGCGCTCGCTCGGCGCGCTCGTGCTCGTGGCCACGGGCATCCTGCTCTTCTTCATCACCGGTGAGACGCCGAATGTCTGGACCGTCGTGGTGGCCGCGGTCTCGGTGCTGCTCGGGGTGGGACTCGTGGCGCTGCCCTGGGTGGTGCGGCTCGCGCGCGACCTCGGGGCGGAGCGAGCCGCGCACGAGCGCGCGGCCGAGCGTGCCGAGATCGCCGCGCACCTGCACGACTCGGTCTTGCAGACGCTCGCCCTCATCCAGCAGAAGGCCGGGGCGCAGAGCGAGGCCGCCCGGCTCGCCCGGGCCCAGGAGCGGGAGCTGCGCGACTGGCTCTTCGACACGGCACCGGCCGACGATCGCGATCTCGCGAGCGAATTGCGCCGCCTCGCCGCCGTGATCGAGGAGGACCACGCCGTGCGCTTCGAGCTCGTGACCGTGGGTGCGTCGGTGCCGGCGCCCGAGAGTCTGCTCGCGGCGGGGCGCGAGGCGATGCTCAATGCCGCGCGGCACGCGGGCGGCGACGTCTCGATCTTTCTCGAGGTGGGGCGGGAGCGGATCGAGCTCATCGTCACCGACCGCGGCCCGGGCGTCAACCTCGACGCGATCCCGGCCGACCGGCTCGGTGTGCGGGAGTCGATCATCGGGCGGCTGAAGCGGGCGGGCGGCACCGCCGCCATCGGGCCGGGGCGCGGGGGAACGGGCACCGAGGTGCGCCTCACCCTCCCGGTCGCCGCGACGGCTGCGTCGGCGCAGGGCGCGGGGCCGCTCGCGCCCGAAGCCGCGGTGCCCGCCGGCCCCGCGCCCACCGAGCCCGCCTCATCCGCTCCGGCCGACCCCGCCCGCCCCGCGGGGTCCGACTCACCTGAGCCCGCGTCATCCGGTGCCGAGCGAGAGAATGGAGCACCATGACCGAGCTGCGCATCGCCATCGTCGACGACCATTCGATCTTCCGCTCCGGGCTGCGTGCCGAGCTCGATGCCGGGCTGGAGGTGGTGGGCGAGGCGGCGACCGTCGATGAGGCCATCGCGCTCGTCGGGGCGGTCCGGCCGCGCGTGGTGCTCCTCGACGTGCACCTACCGGGTGGCAACGGCGGGGGTGGCGCGGAGGTCATCCAGCGCTCGGCTGCGTCCTCGCCCGAGACGCTCTTCCTCGCGCTGAGCGTCTCGGACGCCGCCGACGACGTCGTGCGCGTCATCCGCGCCGGCGCCCGCGGTTACATCACGAAGAGTTCCTCGGGTGCGGAGGTCTCAGATGCAGCGCGTCGCGTGGCCGACGGCGACGCCGTGTTCTCGCCCCGGCTCGCGGGTTTCGTGCTCGACGCCTTCGGTGCGGCGGCCGGTGAGACGGCGGCCACGCACGACGAGCTCGACCGTCTCTCGCAGCGCGAGCAGGAGGTGATGCGGCTCATCGCGCGCGGCTATTCCTACCGCGAGGTGGCCACCGAGCTCTACATCTCGGTGAAGACCGTCGAGACGCACGTGTCGGCCGTGCTGCGCAAGCTGCAGCTCTCGAACCGCCACGAGCTCACGGCCTGGGCCCTCGAGCGCAAGCTCCTCTGACATCCTCGCCCGCACGTCCTGGGGCAACGCGGTAGTGGGCAAGCTCGCCGAAGACCTCCGTGCCGAATTTCCATCGATGAAGGGGTTCTCGCGATCGAATCTCTTCTACATGCGATCGTTTGCTCAGGCCTGGCCTGAGTTTGGAGCAAACGTCCAGGCAAAAGTCCAGCAAGCTGCTGGACTCCTTCCTTGACCTGTCCGACGACGTCGCCGAGCGGGAGCTCGAGCAAGGGCTCATGGACCGCCTGGTCGAGACGTTGCGCGAGCTCGGGTCCGGATACGCGTTCGTCGGGCGGCAGGTGCATTTCGACGTCGGCGGCGACGACTTCTACCTCGATCTGCTGTTGTTCCATGTCGAGCAGCTGAGGTACGTCGTGATCGAGCTGAAGACCGGGAGGTTCCAGCCGGAGTACGCCGGTCAGCTCGGCTTCTACGTCGCGCTGGTCGACGATCGGCTCAAGAGACAGGCGCACGACGCGACCGTGGGCATCCTCATCTGCGCTGGCCGCAACGATCACACCGTGCGGCATGCCCTGAGCGGATCGACGGCGCCGATGGCCGTCTCGACGTATGCCTACGAGTCGCTGCCTGAGGCGGAGCGCGCTGCGCTGCCGGATGCCCGCCGGCTGATCGATGCGCTCACCGGCGACGTGCTCGGAGGAGAGACCGGGGTCAGGCGTCGGGCATAGCGTCGTCGTCGGCGGGCGAAGTGCCGCTCGGAGACGGACGCATCCGGAGGCCGAGGAACGAGAGCACCAGGATGAGCACGGCGCCCGCGAAGATGGCTACGTCGGCGATGTTGCCGATGAACCAGTTGCCGTAGGCGATGAAGTCGACCACGTGGCCGATGCCGAAGCCGGGCTCCCGGAACAGCCGGTCGGCGAGGTGCGTGACGGCGCCGCCGAGCAGCAGTCCCCACGCCACCGACCAGGCGAGCGATCTCGTGCGGTAGGCGATGACGCCCACCCCGATGGCGGCGAGGCCCGCGAGAACCGCGAAGATCCAGGTGAACTGCTCGCCGATCGAGAATGCGGCACCGGGGTTGTAGATCAGCTGCAGTCCGAGCAGGTCGCCGAGGAGGGGGATGCGTTCGCTGGTCGAGAGCGCCGCCTCGGCCCAGAGCTTGGAGAGCTGGTCGGCGGCGATCGTCGCGATCGCGATGGCCGCCGTGATCAGGGGCGCCCAGCGCGTGAAGGTCTGGCGGCGGCTGCGGGGCGAGCTGGCGGAGTCGGCCGATGCGGCCGCATCGGCCGCATCGGCCGGGGCAGCCGGGTCGGCCGGAGCGGGTCGGTCGGCCCGCTCGGCCGGGTCGGGGGAAGCGTCGGACATGTCTCCATCCTCTCAGCCGCAACCCCGCCCGCCGCACCCGCCCGGACCGACGACCGCCGTTCGGGCGACGCTCCAGCGCGTGGTCGTGAGCCGGCGGGCATAATCGGAGGATGAATCCGCTGGATGCGCTGAACGAGACCGCGTTCCTGCTCGAGCGCGAACTCGCCCCCGGCTTCAAGGTGAAGGCGTTCCGCCGGGCGGCTGCCGTGGTGGCGGAATGGACGCCCGACGAACTGGCGGCACGCGCATCCGATGGTCGGCTGAAGGCCACGAAGGGCATCGGATCGCGCACTTTCGAGATCATCACGCAGGCGCTCGCCGGCCGGGTGCCCGACTACCTCGCCGGCCTGCGCGAGCGCACGACCACGACGCTGCCGGGCGAGGTGGCCACGCTGCGGGAGCAGCTGCTCGGCGATCTGCACGCGCACAGCGATTGGTCGGACGGCACCACCGACATCCCGAGCATGGTCGCCGCCGCGCGGTTCCTCGGGCACCGATACCTCGCCCTCACCGACCACTCGCCGAACCTCACCGTCGCCAACGGGCTCTCGCCGGAGCGCCTCGAGGAGGAGCTCGATGTCGTCGCCGAGCTGAACGAGTCCGACGCGACCGGCCCCGACTTCACGCTGCTCGCGGGGATCGAGGTCGACATCCTGGAAGACGGATCGCTCGACCAGGAGAAGGCTCTGCTCGACCGTCTCGATGTGGTGGTGGCGAGCGTGCACTCGAAGCTCCGCGCCGACTCCGCGACGATGACGAAGCGGATGCTCGCCGCGATCGACGATCCGCGCACCGACGTTCTCGGCCACTGCACCGGGCGGCTCGTCGAGGGAACGCGCGGAACCAGGCCGCCCTCGGAGTTCGACGCGGCGGCGGTGTTCGCGGCCTGTGCGGCGAACGGCGTGGCCGTCGAGATCAACTCGCGGCCCGAGCGGCAAGACCCGCCCGACGACCTCATCCGGCTCGCTCTCGACACCGGATGCCTCTTCAGCATCGACTCGGACGCGCACGCCCCCGGGCATCTGTCGTTCATCGACCTCGGCGCCGCCCGCGCGGTCGCAGCCGGTGTGCCGCCCGAGCGCATCGTCACGACGTGGAACCTGCCCCGCCTCCTCGACTGGACGGCCCGCCGCTAGCATCGTCGTCGCCCGTCGCCCGTCGCCCGTCGCCCGTCGCCCGTCGCCCGTCCCCCGTCCTCCATCCGTCCTCCGTCCTCGGGTCCCCGATGATTCGGGACGGTGAACGAAAGCCGCGGGCCGCGCTCAGCCGCCCCAGGGTGAGGCCGAGGCCAGAGGGTCCGACCGCAGGCCGGACCGTCCGACCTCAGCCGAACATGTCGCCTCGCGCCGCAGCAGCGGCGGCGCGAGCAGTGCGCTCGCCCAGCCGAAGGCCGGGCGAGCGCAGGAGCGGCGAGGCGGTACCCTACCGGTCGTAAGCGCCCCCTGCGAGGTCCTCCAGGAGTGTCGGCCCCGTCGGCGTCCAGCCCAGCAGCTCCTGCGTGAGCGCGCTCGACGCGGGGATGTCGAGGCCGAAGAAGGCGCCGATCCAGCCGAAGTGCTCGGCCGCGGCATCCGGAGCGATCGACTGCACCGGAACCCCGAGCTGCCGGCCGATGGCCTCGGCGATGGCGCGCGCCGGAACGCCCTCCTCACCCACACCGTGCACAACCGAGCCTGAGGGCGCCTTCTCGAGGGCGAGCCGCACCATGCGGGCGGCGTCGCTGCGGTGCACGGCGGGCCAGCGATTCGTGCCGTCGCCGATGTAACCCGAGACGCCCTTCGCGCGGGCCACGCCGGCGATGGTCGCGATGAAGCCGTGATCGCCGCGGCCGTGCACGGTGGGCGAGAACCGCAGACTCACGGGATGGATGCCGCGCTCGGCGAACGAGAAGGCGAGCTGCTCGGCTCCGCCGCGGGGCGCATCCGGCCCGCTCGTGCGGTTCTCGTCGCGTTCGGTGGCCACCCGGCCGGGCGCGATCATCGCGACCCCCGAGGCGAAGAGGAGGGGATGGTTCGAGCCGGCGAGGGCGTCGCCGAAGGTCTCGAGGGCGGCCCTCTCGGTGTGGCCGGCACCCGCGAAGTCGGAGAAGTCGTGCTTGAAGGCGAGGTGGATGACGGCGTCGGATGCCTCGGCGCCGGCCCGGAGGCTCGCCAGGTCGTCGAGGCTGCCCTTCTGGACGTCGGCGCCCGCCGCGCGAACGGCGGCGGCCGACTCGTCGGAACGGGCGAGTCCGACGACGTCGTGCCCGGCGGCGAGGAGTTCGGGAACGACGGCGGAGCCGATCCAGCCGGAAGCTCCGGTGACGAATACACGCATGAGAGTGATCTCCTGTCTTGATGTCAGTAACTGTCATCAGGCTAGCACTCCATGTCAGGCAATGACATCACTAGGATGGACCCCGTGGGACGATGGGAACCGGATGCGGCGGGCCGCCTCGCGCAAGCAGCGCTGGAACTCTACGCCGAGCGCGGATTCGAGCAGACGACCGTGCTCGACATCGCCGAGCGCGCGGGCGTGACCGAGCGCACCTTCTTCCGGCATTTCGCCGACAAGCGCGAGGTGCTCTTCGACCGGTCGAACACCTTGCAGGAGGGAGTGGTGGCCGCCATCGCGGCGGCGCCCGCCGATCTCCCGCCGCTCGAGGTCGTGGGCACTGCGATGGAGCAGGCCGGGGTGTTTCTCGACGACCGCCGCACGTACGCCCTGCAACGCTCGGCCGCGATCGCGGCCAATCCGAGCCTGCAGGAGCGCGAGCTGCTCAAGATGGCGCACCTCGCCGCCGCCGTGACGGCAGCGCTCCGGGCGCGCGGCGTGCCTGCGCCCGCTGCGGGCGTGGCGGCGCAGGCCGGTGTCGCCGTCTTCCGGCTCGCCTTCGAGCGCTGGGTCTTCAACCCCGCGTCTGTGCCCTTCGCCTCCTGCGTCCGCGACACCCTCGCAGAGCTCCGAGCCCTCGCCGCTCCACCACCCGCTTCCTGAGCAGTGCGCCGTGATCCGGCCGGCTACAGGGTGCGGGACTCACCGGGCGCCAGCAGCACCAAACGGTCGCTGAGCCCCTCCGACTCGAAGGCCGCCGCCAAGGAGGCCTGCGACTGGGTGAAGTGCGCCCAGCCCTCGCTGTGCACCGGTACCACCGCTCGCGTGCCGAGGATGCCCGCCGCCCGTGCCACCTGCGGGCTGGTGAGCGTGAGATAGGCGTCGAGCCGCGCGACCCGGGCCCCGCCACCGAAGAGCACCGCGATCTCCACTGGACCGAGATGGTGCGCCACCTCTTCCACCACCCGCAGCGACGCGTTGTCACCGCTGACGTAGGTGGTGGGCAGGCCGTCGCCGTGCAGCACGAAACCGATCACCGGCCCCGACGACGCCTCCATGCCGTCGGGCCCGTGGATGGCGGGCACGGCCACCACGCGCAACACGCCGCCGTCGGGGCGGGAGAGCTCCGTGTGCGTCCACGGCCCCAGCCCCACCGCGGTGCCGCCCAGCCGCTCGGCCGCCGCCTGGGTGGTGACGACGACCGGCACCGAGGGGAGGTAGGCGCGACCGGCCTCGTCGAGATTGTCGGCGTGCTGGTCGTGCGAGAGCAGCACCGCGTCGACCACCCCCACGTCGTCGGCCGTGCGAGCGGGCCCCACGAGTTTCGTGAGCGTCGACGCCCCCGAAGGCTGCGGCCCGGGCGGGCTGAACGTCGGATCGGTGAGGATGCGCATCCCGCCGATCTCGATGAGGGCCGTGGGGCCGCCGATCAGCTGGACGGTGACGGGTGACGTGGTCATGCCTCCATCGTGCCTCCTGGCGGCCCCACCGGTGGGCGCGGCGGGGGGATCTGTGGACGGGAATTCCCGCCTGTGGAGAACTCCGCGCTCAGTCGCCCTGCAGCACCTCGGCCGCGAATCCGGCCGCGCGCATCCGCAGACTCTCGATCCGCTCCGAACGCGCCGCGTCGACGTCGAAGCCGATGTAGGCCACCGGCGGCGTCTTGCGCACGTTCGCCGAGCACTCGAACTCGGCGCAGACGAGGGTGCCGACCGTGTTGCCGTTGCGCCCACCCGCGCCCGAGCGCCGGGCGCTGAAGAACACGACGTCGTTCGGCAGGTGCACGTCGCGGCACCAGGAGCATTGCGCGCGGGTGCGCGGCGTGGCCTCGGCCTGCCGCAGCATGACACCCACGGGCGAGCCGTCGACCGGAATCACCACGAAGGCGCGGCGCGGATTCTTGCGGTCGCGCCAGCCGAGGTAGTCGAGCTTGGTCCAGTCGATCTCGTCGAGACCGGTGGGCAGGGCGAGGTCGTTCAGTTCTTTGCGCGTCGCATTCACGAACGACGCGCGGATAGTGCTGTCACTCAAGGGGAGCATGATGTCGCCAATCGATTCGGCCCGCACCGGCACGTCGCAACGACGCGCATCGCGGGCGGAGAAAAAAGAAATCGAGGTGCTGGCGACTATCTGATGTCGGCGGACGACGCGCCGACGACCTCCGATCGCCCCGAGGGCGTAGCGGTGGAAAGGTGGATGCTCACCCCTCCAGCGTACGCGCCTCGGGGCGCGGAGGCTGCGGTTGCCGACGCGCGGCCTACTCCGAGACGGCGGCGATCGCGTCGAGGATGGTGGCGGCGACAGCCTCGGGCTGCGACACGCCGATGGCGTGCGATGCTCCGGCGACCTCGCGCGTGCCGCGCGATGCGGCGCGTTCCGCCCCGGCGCGGTGCACGGCCACCGGGATGTTGAGGTCCTGGTCGCCGAACACGAACCAGGCCGGCGTGGTGGTCCAGGCCGGCGCATCCGTGACCAGGCTGTCGGACAGTGCCGCCTGCGTCACCGGACGCTGGGTCGCCGCCATGAGTCCCGCCTCCTGGGCCGGCACGTCGGCCGCGAACTGGTGGTGGAAGAGGTCGCGGCGGATGGCGAACTCGTCGCCGCCCGACGACACCGGGTAGGCGACCAGCGCATCGCCGAGCGTGCTGCCGGGGGCGCTGGTGGAGAGGTCGAAGGCGCTCTCGCCCTGCTTCGGCACGAACCCCGCCGCGTAGACCAGGGCGGTGACGGAGTCGTTGCCGGCGGCGGCCTCCGTGATCACCATGCCGGCGTAGGAATGCCCGGCGAGCACCACAGGGCCGTCGATGCCGGCGATCACGTCGCGGAGGTAGGCGGCGTCGCCCGCGAGGCTGCGGAGCGGATTGGCCACGGCGACGGAGGTGATCCCGTTCTCGTGCAGGATGCGGATGACACCGTTCCAGCTGGCCGACTCGGCGAAGGCGCCGTGCACCAGCACGACGGTCGGCTTCGGCTTCGGTGCGGCATCCGTGCCGCCGAACGACGCCGCCAGCCAGTCGGCGAACCGCGTCGGCCCGTACTGTTGCACGGTCACGCGAGGGTCGTTCCCCGGGGTGAGCGACTCGTCGGTGACGGTGCCGCCGAAGTAGCCGGTCTCGTCGGCCACGACAACTGTGCGCGGGTCGCCCTTGGCCGCGAGCACGCGGGTGCCGAGTTCCGCGAGGCGCAGCGGCTCGGGACCGGCCAGTTCGATCACGCCGTTCAGCGGCTCTCCCGTCGCGACGACGGCGAGGGCGGCTGACACGTCGTCGGCGGCGATCGGCTGCATCAGCACCGAGGAGAGCCGGATGACGTCACCGTCGGCGCCGCCTTCCGCAAGGGCCGGGATGAACTCGAAGAACTGCGTGGCGCGCACGATACTGAAGGGGTTCGGACCGGCCGAGGCGATCTGCTCCTGCGCGACCTTCGCCCGCATGTAGCCGATGTCGGGCATCCGGTCGGCGCCCACGATCGAGAGCACGACGTGGTGCCGCACGCCCGCTGCCGTGGCCGCCTCGACGATGTTGCGGGTGGAGGTCTGGAAGAACTCCAGCACCGGCGCATCGTCGAACGACGGGGAGTTCGGGATGTCGACCACGACGTCGGCGCCGCGCAGCACCTCCGCGAGGCCCGCGCCGGTGATGGTGTCGACGCCGGTGGAGGGGGAGGCCGGCACGGCTTCGTGTCCGGCCTGGCGGAGTCGTTCGACCAGGTTGCCGCCGATGAGTCCGGTGCCGCCGATGACCACGATCTTCATGAGAGTTGCCTTTCGTTCGCTGGGGAGCGTGAGAATGTCCGTTCCCCAGCTACGACCGGGCCGGTCCGCCGGTTGTGACGCGGCGAGCGATCGGATGCCGCGTGCACTCCACCTCAGCGACCGGGGCCGGCCGCGGAGGCGGTGCCTATCTCGCGTCGACGGCCGGGGCGGTCTGACCGCCGTCCCACTCGGCGGGCCCGCCGAATCCGCCCTCCGGTGGCCCCGAGACGACCCGCGTCGCCCGCGACGGCGGATACGGAGCCGTGGTCACCACGCCCGCCCGCCGCCCCCACCAGGTGCTGAACAGCGCGGCTCCCACGCAGAGGCCCATCGGCAGCAGCAGGAAGGGGCTGCCGGCGCCCTCGCCGCGCTCGAACACCTGGTCGGTCTGGCCCATGAGAGCGGTCGGCACGAGCAGCAGCACGTTGTTGGTGGCGTGCACGAGCACCGGGGCCTCGAGCCCGCCGGTGCCCCGGGCCGCGAACGATGCAGAGGCGCCGAACACGAAATAGTAGGCGATGAGCCACGGATCGGCGGCCGCGTGTGCCGCCGAGAACAGCGCGCCCGACACGACGGTGCCCACCACGAAGGCCGCGATCGGGCTGCCGAACCAGGAGCCGACGGAACGCTGGATGAGTCCGCGCGCCCCGAACTCCTCGCCCGCCGACTGCAGCGGAGTCGTGAGCAGCACGATCAGCACCATCGCGATCACCGATCCGGAGAGATCGATCGGATCGAGCGGGCCGAGCAGCAGAGAGACACCCACGTACACGATCCACACCGGCACGATCACGAGCGCCAGCCGTCCGAGCCACCGCCAGCGGAAACGTCCCACCACCGACGACAGCCAGCGCGGCCGCACGCCGAAGAAGGCCCATTGCAGCACCATCGCGATCGGCCACATCGCGGCGAGGGCGAGGTTGTTGGCCAGCATGAGCGCCGGGGTGAAGGTGAGCGAGCCGGTGGCCAGATCGTCGAAGCCGTACTGGCCGGTCGCCAGGTCGATCGCCAGGGCCACGATGCTGAAGAGGAACGAGACCAGGAAATACGCCGCCACGAGTGAGAGGATCGCGAGCGCCCCGCGCCACCAGGCCGGGGCGACGCGCAGCGCGTGGTCGTAGGTGGCGGTCGGATGCGCGATCGTGCTCATGCTTCCAGGCTACGGCTGTCGAGAAGTCACGCGGTGACCAGACGCTCGAACCCGGCTGGGCGAATCTGCTCGACAACCTGGCCACCCTGCCGCGGGAGGGGGATACTGCCACCATGGAGATCGAGGAATGGTGGCCGAAGCTGTCACCCACGACGCGGGAGTGGCTGGCCGACAATAACGGCGACGCGGTGCCGCCCGCGATCGTAGACGACATCATCCGAGTGGCCGGCCCGATCTCCGCCGACGCCTGGTGGTTCGGCGAATCGGATGCCTCGGGGTTCTTCTTCTCGGACGCGGGGGTCGACTGGATCGAGTCCGTGGCGAACGACGAGAACCCCTAGACCTCAGTCGGGCACGTAGCTCAGGATGTCGCCCGGCTGGCAGCCGAGCACCTCGCAGATGGCGTCGAGCGTGGTGAACCGCACCGCCTTCGCGCGCCCGTTCTTCAGCACCGAGACGTTCGCGACCGTGATGCCGATGGCCGCGGCGAGGTCGGTGACCGACATCTTCTTCTTCGCCAGCTCCACGTCGAGGTTGATGACGATGCCCATCAGACCACCTCGGCGAGTTCGCTGTGCAGCTGAATGGCCGTGTGCAGCAGTTGCCGCATGACGACCACGAGCAGCGCGAGCGCCGCCCCGGCTCCCGCCGTCACCGTCGCGAGGATCGCGATCGTCACGCCGGCGGGGGTCTCGGTCGCGCCCGCGAGCAGCAGGTAGACCAGCGTTGCCGCACCGATCGCGGCGGCGGTCGCGAGGGCGCCGATCGCGGCGTTCACCCAACGGTCGGAATGCCCGTGCTCGTCGAAGATGCGCTGGTCGCGCACCATGCCGAGCAGCATCCAGACGCACACGATCACGATCTCGACGCAGACGATCGCGGCGATCGCCAAGGCCGTCACCACGACGGCCGGCGTGGGTGCGAGAGCCGACTCGGCCACTGAGTGGGCGAACAGCTGGGCGGCGATCGCCGCCGCGAGCAACGCGATGAGCAGCACGCGGAGCGCGACGAGCACCGGTCGTGTCATGAGAACTCCCTTTATCGAAAAACGTGCGTTTCATATCGTTATTCGATACGTTAACACCTCGAACGCGCCAGGGACAACTGGCGCGAGCCGAATAGAGGAGTCAGGATGCGTCAGCAGGAGATGTCGAAGACGAGCACGAACGAGACCGCGGAGACCGGCGGGGTCAGCAGCGCCTTCGCGCTGTGGGGAGACTATTTCGAGGCGAATCTCGCCCGGCACGATCGGCTGGATGCGCAGATCCCGTGGGCCTCGTCATCGCCGCTCTCGAGCGCCGACCGGGTCGCGATCTCGCAGTCGCTGCAGCGGTTCGAGCTCGGCGAGCGCGGCGAGGGAGCGGGTCTCCTGTCGAAGGCGGCGGCGCAGGGTGATGCGGTCTACGACGCCGCATTGCTGCTGTTCGTCCAGGAGGAGCAGAAGCACTCGGCGCTGTTCGCCCGCGCCCTCGACCGGTTCGGGGTCGAGCCGCTCTCGGCGCACTGGTCGGATGCCGTGTTCGTCGTGCTGCGCCGCCTGATGGGGCTGCGCACGGAGGTCACGTTGTTCCTGATCGCCGAGACTGTTGCGCTCGAGTACTTCGGCGCCCTGCACGGCTCGCCCGATCCGGTCGTGCACGGGGTGGCGGAGCGGGTGCTCACCGACGAGGTGGAGCACATCCGCTTCCAGATCGATCAGCTGCGCGTGGGCTTCGAGGGGGTGTCGCCGGTAGGGCGGATGCTCGCCGTCGCGGCCGCCTGGATGGTCGCGGTGGGTGCGGCCACGGTCGTCGCCCTCGACCACGGTCCGGCCCTCCGTGCGTGTGGCCTGCGACCCTTCACGTTCTGGGGCCGGGCGCTGCGGCACTTCCGTCTCGCGGCGGGCCCGGCGTTCCGCCTCGGCCGCCACGCAGCGGGCGCTGTACCCCACGGCCCGAGCGTCGCCGACCCCCGATGATCGCCCCCTCCCCGCGTCGGTGGCCAGGAGCTGCGCTCGCACCGAGGCGGGAACGGGGTCGGGATCGGCCGGCGGGTCACTCGAATGCGAGCCCATGCCTCATTCTGCGCTCCGCATCCGCGTGAAGCAACGAGCGCGGCGGGTAACGGTGCATTTCAGGGACACCGAGGCCGTATAGGCCATCGCTCCCTCTCAAATGCACCGTTACCCGGCACCCTACGCCTGGACGGGCTGACCCACCGTGAACCGTGCGCCGTGGTGCTCGGCCGGCAGGCGGTCGCCGCGGCCGTGCAGCTTGTTGCGCAAGGTGCCGGGCGCGTAGCCCTCGGGGTAGGCGCCGCGTTTGCGCAGCTCCGGGATCACGAAGGTCACGATGTCTTCGAAGGTGCCCGGGGTGATGGCGTAGGCGAGGTTGAAGCCGTCGACATCCGTCTCCGCCACCCACTCCTGCAGCTGGTCGGCGATCTCCACGGCCGAGCCCACGATCAGCGGGCCGAGGCCGCCGATGGCGCCGAGCTTCGCGATGTCGCGCACGGTCCACTCCTTGCCGTCCTCGTTGGCCGACTGGAAGTTCGACACCGCCGACTGGATGGCGTTCGACTTCACGTTGCCGATCGGCTCGTCGAGGTCGTACTGCGAGAGGTCGATTCCCATCCAGCCCGACATGAACACGAGCGCGCCCTCCTCGCTGGCGTACTGCAGGTAGTCGGCGTGCTTGGCGTAGGCCTTCTCGCTGGTCTCGTCGGTGATGATCGTGAGCAGGGTGTAGACCTTCGCCGAGTTCCGGTCACGGCCGGCGGCCTCCAGTGCATCGCGGATCTTCGCGACGGTGCCCTTCAGGACCGCCTTGGTGGGGGCGGCGACGAAGATGGCCTCGGCGTTGCCGGCGGCGAAGGCGATGCCGCGCGGGGAGGCACCGGCCTGATAGATCACGGGAGTGCGCTGCGGCGAGGGCTCGGCGATGTGGATGCCGGGAACCGTGAAGTGCTCGCCATAGTGCCCGATCTCGTGCACCTTCGCCGGGTCGGTGAAGACGCCCGATTCCCGGTCGCGGATGACCGCGTCGTCTTCCCACGATCCTTCCCACAGCTTGTAGAGCACTTCGAGGTACTCGTCGGCGACGTCGTAGCGCTGGTCGTGCTCGAGCTGGTCGTCGTGGCCCATGTTGCGAGCGGCGCTCGGCAGGTATCCGGTCACCACGTTCCAGCCGACGCGGCCGTTCGTCAGGTGGTCGAGGGTCGACATCCGGCGGGCGAAGGGATACGGATGCTCGTATGCGGTTCCCGCGGTCACCCCGAATCCGAGGTTCTCGGTCACGGCCGCCATGGCCGAGATGAGCAGCACGGGGTCGTTCACAGGCACCTGCGCGCCGTGGCGGATCGCCGCCTCGTTCGAGCCGCCGTAGACGTCGTAGGTGCCGAGCACGTCGGCGATGAAGATGCCGTCGAAGGAGCCGCTCTCGAGCAGCTTGGCGAGCTCGGTCCAGTAGGAGATCTCCTTGTAGCGCCACGACTGGTCGTCGGGGTGGCGCCACATGCCCGAGGACTGGTGGGCCACGCAGTTCATGTCGAAGGCGTTGAAGCGGATCTGCTTGGTCATGCTGCCATGCTCTGCGCCCGCTCCCGCTCCTGTCCACCGGCCCGCCACATTGCGTCACATTCCCTTCCCACCCCGCGTCCGCCCCATGCCCACACCGCGAGGTAGCGCGAAGTCGCCTCTGGATGCCGCGCAGAGCGTACTTCGCGCTACCTCGCGCGGGGGCTGTGGACAAGTTCTGCGCGGTTCGAGAGAAATCGCCAATATGGGCGGATGCCACGACCCGCACCGCTGCCCGACGAACTCTCAGCGCGGGCCTTCAGCCTGCGGGAGGGGCGTGCCGCAGGGCTGAGTCGTGACCGGTTGCTCGGCTCGGATCTCGCGCGCCCGTTCCGCGGTGCGCGGGTGGACGCCCGGGCCCGCATCACCCTCCTCGGTCTCTGCGCCGCCTACGCGAGCCGTGCACCGGAGTCGCACGTGTTCAGCCATGTGACGGCGGCCTTGCTCTGGCATGTTCCGCTGCCGGGGCGGGTGGGTGAATCGCGCATCCTCGACGTCGCAGTTCGCAAGCCCAGCGCGATCCCGCGTGCGGCCGGCGTGCGCGGACATCGGCTCGGAGACGCGTGCGTGAGTACTCGGGGACGCTACGGATTCCGGGTCGTCGATGCCGCATCCGCGTGGTGCCAGCTCGGCACCGTGCTCGATCATGACGACCTGGTGGCCGCGGCCGATCACCTCGTGCTGCGTCCGCGTCGCCCGAAGACCGATGATCGCCCCTTCGTCTCACTGGCCGAATTGACGCAGCGGGCGGAGTCGTTCACCGGGCGCGGAGGTCGTGCGCTGCGAGCGGCGATCGCGGATGTGCGCGAGGGGTCGGCATCGCGTCCCGAGTCGCATCTGCGACTCCTTCTCGGGCGCGCCGGCCTGCCGGAGCCCGAACTCAATCAGAACGTCTTCGACGCATCCGGCAATTGGATCGCGTGCGTCGACCTGCTCTATCGTGCTGAGCGGGTGGTGGTCGAGTACGACGGGGAGCAGCACCGCACCGATCCGGCCCAGTACGAGAAGGATCTACTCCGACTCGAGTCCATTCGAGAGAACGGCGACACCGTCATCCAGGTGCGAAAATCGGGTCTCTACGGCGACCCCACCGGCACCGTGTCCCGCGTCATTCGCGCCCTCTCAGCGGCCCACGGTGCGAGGTAGCGCGAAGTCGGCTCCGCGGCCCTCGTTCAGCCCACCTAGAGCGACCTCGCAAGGGCGCGAGCCTACTTTGAGCGACCTCGCGAGGACGGGGCGACTTTGCGCTACCTCGTGACACGAAGGGCGGGTAGGGGCACAGGGTCAGCGGCCCTGGCGCTTCTTGTAGGGGAGAGGCTCGCCCTTCACGGTGGGGGCGCGGCCCTTGCCCTTCGAGGCCTTGGCCTTGCCGCCGGCCTTCGGTGGCGGCGGGGGAGCGCTCGCGACCCGTCCGCGCGCCTCGGCGCGGAACGCGAGGCCCGCCTCCGTCAGCGCCACGCCCGTGCCGTCGGGCTCGACCAGGGTCTCCCCGCGTTCGGCCTCCAGCTGGGCGACGGATGCCTGGATCGTCGCCCGCGACACATGCTCCGCATTCGCGGCGCGCGAGTAGTCGCCCTCGTCGGCGACCGCGAGAAAGTGCCGGAGCTGGCTGATGTCCACGCCCCCAGGCTACCCGCCGCTCGTCATGAGCCGGGCCGACGTCTCGCCCGGGCGCGGCGGTCGAGGCTCTCGCGGATCAGCACCGTGCGTTCGTCGGGCCGCTTCAGCGGACGTTCGAGCATCCGGGCCAACGGCGAGACGCCCGCGAGCACCACCCCGAGGGTCAGCACCGCCTGCGACAGTGCGCCGACGATTCCCGATGCGGCGAGGAGCGCCGTGGCGTCGTTGCCGATCAGCGCGTAGACGAGGGAGTCCGAGAAGGCGGTTGCGAGCACGCCGAGCGCGGTCACGATGAGCCCGCCGACGAACATCTGCTTGGAACCGAGTCGTGGTGGCACGGATGCTTCCTTTCGTCGAACGGATGTCTCCCGACACGCTAACCCGGCGGCGCGCATCCGCGACGACGATCCGATCACCTGATCTGGCGCAGAATAGGGCGAACGAACGAGGAGTGAGTGTGACCCACGATGACGCCCGCCTGCAACGCCGCCAGCCCGAGGTGCTCGACGAGATCCAGCTCGCCGATCACAACCCCGACTACCGCATCGATCTCGAGCGCGTACGTTTCTCGCCCTATTTCTCCCGCCTCTCCGCCGTCACCCAGGTGATCTCGCAGGCCGGGGCGAGCCCGCTCATCCACAACCGCCTCACGCATTCCATCAAGGTGACGGCGGTGGCGCGCGCGATCGCGGTCACGGTCGACGACACACTGGTGGGCACCACGCCCGCCCTCTCGCCGGAGGTCTCGCCCGGCGGATGCGACGCCGTGGTCGTGCAGGCGGCCGCCAGCGCACACGATCTCGGCCACCCGCCGTTCGGTCACCTGGGCGAGAACGTGCTCAACCGCATCGCGCGCGACACGCTCGGCCTCCGCGACGGATTCGAGGGCAATGCGCAGACCTATCGCATCCTCACCGTTCTCGACGTCTGCGACGGCGCATCCGCGGGGCTGAACCTCACGGCCGCGGTTCGCGCGGCCGTGGCGAAGTATCCGTGGACCCCGCAGCTGGAGGGGATGACGTTCGACCGCGATCGCGTGCACGACTCCACCGACCTGCCCCGCGGCATCAAGCGCGAGGGCGACGCGATCGTGGCGCGCAAGTACTCGGCCTACTTCCTCGAGCAGGACGACCTGATCGAGGCGCGTGCGTCGGCGCCTGCCCTGAAGCCCTGGGAGCAGTCACTCGAGTGCGCGGTGATGGACATCGCCGACGACATCGCGTATTCCATCCACGACGTCGACGACTTCTACCGCGCCGGCATCCTGAGCCAGGTGGCGGTGTCGCGCGAGTTCAAGGGCTGGATCGAGAACTCGGCGGTGCTCCGCCTGCTCGACGCGCCCGAGCTCGAGGTCGAGGGCGTGCGCAACCATGCGGGCGAGGGCATCGAGGCGTTGCGCCGCAAGATCCACCGCGACGACCCGTGGATCGCCGACGACGACGCCTTCGCCGACGCGGTGGCCGTGGTGTCGGAGGATCTCGTGGAGGGCCTGCTCTCGACGGTGTTCGACGGCTCGATCGCGGCCGAGCGGCGGCTGTCCAGCTTCACGAGCCGCTGGATCGCGCACTTCGAGCGTTCGATCGTCGCAGCTCCTTCCGACACCCCGCGCACCGGCATCATCACGCTCGACCGTCGCGCCTGGCACGAGGTGAAGGTGCTCAAGTTCGTGCACAAGCACTTCATCCTCAACCGGCCCGACATCGCCATGTATCAGCGCGGGCTCAGCCAGGTGCTGGTGAGCCTCGTGAGCGCGTTCTCCGATTGGCTCGAGGACGACTACGACCGCAAGCGCGTGCCGCGACGGCTGATCGAGATGGTCGATCTCGCGACCGTCGGATACCAGCGGCTGGCGGCCGAGCGGCCGTACCTGCTCGATGACACGGCGCCGGCCGCCCTCCGCCGCCTGGGCCACGGGCGGGGCGTGATCGACTACGTGGCGTCGCTCTCCGACGGTCAGGCGATCGCCGTGGCGGAGGCCCTGAACGGTCGCACCGACCGCCTCTGGGACATCGGCCAGAGCCTCTGATCGGGGCCACCGACCGAATCCACCGACCCAGAAGCCCCGTGATCACGGATCAGAGGTTCCGATACACCTCGCGGCGGTGACCGATCGCCACCACGAGTACCGTGAGGACTCCGTCGTCGACGCTGTAGACGATCCGGTGGCCGCCCACCCTGACGCGGAGGAGGCCCGGATGCCCGACCAGCGTCGTGGCCGCCGGCGGGCGGGGAACGTCGCGGAGCATCCCGATCGCTGCGAGCACTCGGGCCTGTGTGCGCCGATCGAGCTTGCGCACCTGCCGCGCCGCTGCTGCTGTGAACTCGACGCCGTGTCGGTCAGGCAAGGGTGATGCCGAGTTCCTTCGCGATCTCCTCGAGCGAGACGCGGGGCTCATCCTCCACCAGAGCCGCCTGGGCGGCAGCCACGTCTTCGGCGTCTTCGAGTGCCGCCAACGCACGCTCGCCCACCTCGACGTCGAGGATCATCACCGTGCCACGGCCGTGCTGCGTGATCGTGACCGGCTCACGACGGGCGCCGTCGAGCGTTTCGGCCCAGCGTTGACGGGCGTCGGATGCGGGAATGTACCTCATGTCTGAATTGTACAATTCGTACCTCAAGAAATCGAGCGGTCGATAGATGAGAATTGATCGTATCTCAGATCCGGGAGTCGGCAAGGTGTCTGTGGAGAAACTGCACGACGCGCGCTCGGGCGAGCAGGGCCGGGTGGCCGGGGGTGTCGCGCACCTCGCTCGTGAGCACCGAGTGGGCTCGGGGCGAGAAGCCGCCGGGGTTGCCGGGGGAGGAGTCGAGCTCGATCACCTCGAAGGCGTCGCCGAGCCGCTGTCGCAGCGAGTCGAAGCGCGGGCGCGGCGAGTTGGGGTCCTCCGAGAAGCGCAGCCCGAGCGCGCAGAACCCGGCGGAATCGGCTCGGGCGGCCACTTGGTCGAGCTCGCCCGACGACAGCCCCGGATCGGCCTGCCGCGCCTTCCCGAGGGGGAACGGCGCCGCCGGCTGACTGACGACGGATGCGAGCACCGCGTCGTCGACGGCCGTCGCCAGCGCGAATCCGCCGGTGAAGCACATCCCGATCACGCCCACTCCGGCGCCGGGCGTGCGGGTGTTCAGATCGGCGGCGACCGCCCGCAGGAACCCGGTGATGGGCCGCTTCGCGTCGACCGCGAAGGCCCGGAACTCGGCGCTCACGCAGATGCGGGCGACCGTGCGCAGCGTGTACCCGGGAGTGCCCTCCTTCTCCGGAACCCCGAATGGCGAGGGCACCACCACCGTGAAGCCCTCGCCCACGAGGTGCTCGGCGAGCCCCAGCACCTCGGGCGTGATGCCGGGCAACTCGGGAATCAGCACGACTCCCGGGCCGGATCCCTTCTCGTAGCAGTCGTAGGTTCTGCCCGCGCCGGTGAAGGGCGAGCGCGCCCAGCCGTCGAGGGTGGAGGTGGGGGCGGCGCCGGTCATGCTCCTAGTCTGCCGTGCGCGAGCGGGCGCATCCGTGTCAGGATCGGCTATGACCGATCGCCTGATGCTCCTCGACACCGCGTCGCTGTACTTCCGTGCCTTCTACGGCGTGCCCGACACGATCCGCCGGGCCGACGGCACCCCGGTGAACGCCGTGCGGGGGCTCCTCGACATGATCGCGCGGCTCACCACCGACTACGGTGCCACGCATCTCGTCGCCTGTTGGGATGACGACTGGCGCCCGCAGTGGCGGGTCGACCTCATCCCGAGCTACAAGGCGCACCGGGTGGCGGAGGTGGTGGCCGTCGGGCCTGACGTCGAGGTGGTGCCCGATTCGCTCGAGGCGCAGATCCCGATGATCCGTGCGACCCTGGCCCTGGCCGGTATCGCGGTCGTGGGCGCAGCCGAGCACGAGGCTGACGACGTGATCGGCAGCTATGCCAGCCACGCCGAGATGCCGGTCGACGTCGTCACCGGCGACCGTGACCTGTTCCAGCTCGTCGACGATGCCCGCGATGTGCGCGTGATCTATACCGCGCGCGGCATGAAGAACCTCGAGGTGCTCACCGAGTCGGTCGTGGTGGGCAAGTACCGGGTGCTTCCCGAGCAGTACGCCGACTACGCGACCCTCCGCGGCGACTCCAGTGACGGCCTGCCGGGGGTGGCCGGCATCGGCGAGAAGACGGCGGCGGGCCTCCTGGGCGAGTACGGCACGCTCGACGGGTTGCTCGCGGCGGCGGCGGATGCGCAGGGTGGCGTGTCCGCATCCGTTCGGCTGAAGCTCGAAGTGGCCGCCGACTATCTCGCGGTGGCGCCGACGGTCGTGAAGGTTGTGCGCGACCTCGAGCTGCCGAGCCTCGAAGAGGCGGGCGCGAAGCTGCATCCGGTGTCGGGTGACGATCGCGCGGAACTGGAGCGCCTGGCCGACGACTGGAACCTCGGCGGCGCCGTCGGCCGCCTGCTCGCCGCCCTCGACCGCACTGCCTGAGGGCTGCCCGTCGTCGCCCCTGGCCAGGTAGCCCGAATGCGCCACCGACCCGTGTGGGGCAGCCCATTCGGGCGACCTGGCACGGGAGCGTGTCGCCCTGTGGTGGCGCTCGCCCGGCCGATAGCCTGAAAGCGTGAGTGAAACACCAGGGCAGCTGTTCTCCGACCCCTTCCACAACGAGTTCGGCACCTGGCTCCTCGGGTACGCACCCTACGGGGGCGGTGACTACGGCGACGTCGCCGCGGTGGCCGCAGCCGTCGGCGACGGCGACGACGGCGCGTTCTACGACGCCTGGCTGGCCGCCGGCGATCGGCTGAACGCCGAGGCCGAGACGACCCGAGCCGCGGGTCACCGGGGGAGCGCATCCGATCTCTTCCTGCGGGCCAGCGCGGCGTACGCCAGCGCCTACCACCCGCTCTACGGCTTTCCGGTCGACCCGCGACTGCTCGAGGGCTACCGGCGCCAGGTGGCGGCGTTCGACGCCGGAATGGCATTGCGCGAGGTGCCCGTCGAGGTCGTCGAGATCCCCTTCGAAGGTGCACGGATGCGCTCCTACCTGGTGCCCGCGACCGGTCACGAGAGCGAGGTGCGACCGCTGGTCATCCTCGTGAACGGTTACGACGCGACCGTCACCGATCTGTGGTTCGCGATGGGCGTCGCGGCCTCGCGTCGCGGCTACCACGTGCTGATGTTCGATGGCCCCGGGCAGGGCGGGATGCTCTACGAGCAGGGCGTGCCGCTGCGGCACGACTGGGAGGTCGTGGTCTCGGCGGTCGTCGACCACGCGCTGACCGTCCCGACCGTGGATGCGTCACGCATCGCGGTGAGCGGCTGGAGCCTCGGCGGCTACCTGGCGCCGCGCGCGGCGTCCGGCGAGCCGAGGATCGCGGCGTGCATCGCCGACCCGGGGCAGTGGGATCTCGGGGCGTCGCTCGTGCGCTTCGCGCAGCGGTTCGGGGCGACGGCGGAGGAGGCCGCGCATCCGGAGACCCTCGATGACGCGGCGCTGGCGCAGATGATGGCGGTGATCCGGCAGAACCGGGCGATGCGCTGGTCGATCGAGCAGCGCGGATTCTGGGCGAACGGGGTCACGGACCTCCGGGGCATGATCGCCGCGACGGCGAAATTCACCCTGCGGGACCGAGTGTCGCAGCTCACCTGCCCGGTGCTGCTCACGCGGGCTGAGAACGATCCGCTCGCCGCCGCTGTGGGAGAGTTCGCGGCGGCGCTGCCGAACGCGACGGTGATCGACTTCACGGCAGCGGAGGGTGCCGGCATGCACTGCGAGATGATGAACCGCTCGCTCGTCAACCGTCGTGCCCTCGACTGGCTCGACACCGTCTTCGGCTCCTGACCGACGGCGCGCCCTCGTCCGTCAGGTCGCGATCGGGACCTGCTCGAAAGTGACTGTGGCGAACGGGAACGGCAGCCAACTCGAGACCGCACCGCTCGTGCCGTCGACGGGCAGGGCGAAGAAGCAGAGCAGGCTGAGCGCGCTGCTGCACGCCGCGACGAGAGCGACGGCGAGGGCGGCGCGCTGCGGCATCCGCACCGCGGCCGCCTGCGTGCCCGCGCGCCGCGCGGCGCGGGTGAGGGCGACGACGAGGATCACCACGAGCGCGAGGTAGACCACCCAGCTCGGGCTCATCGTGAGGTGCGTGCACTGCGGCACGGCATCGGTCGGCTGTCCGTCGGAGTCGACGAACCCGCCGTAGACCGTCCCTCCGCCGGCGCACAGGCCTTTGGATGCCGTGGTGCCGATGCTGTAGGCCACCGCCCAGAACACGACCCAGATGATGACGTTGCGGGTGTAGCGGAGCATCGCGGCGCCGGGGAGGAGGCTCGCTGGACGGGTGGGGAGGGCGGATGTGCTGCTCACGATCGCCCCGTGCCCGCCGTGCCCCCCGTGCCCGTCGTTCCGGCGGGGAAGCGCCAGGTGGTGGTGCGCACCACCAGGTCGAAGAGCTCGACGAGCTGGTCGGCGAGGAGCGGCATCCCACAGGCGAAGGAGAGCAGCAGCACCCGGCCGCCCGGGGTGGCGAGCCAGTAGTCGACCTCGACGGTGGTGACGTCGGGCGCCGAGCCGTCGGGCGCGGCCGATCCGGTGAACACCCGGGTGCGACGGATGCCCGGCCCGGTGGGCAGGTCGTCGAGCGTCACGTCGGCGTCGCCGTCGGGCGGCCCGAGCACGGCACGCAGGGCGGCACCCGGATCGGTCTCGCCGCTGGCCCGCAGCGCGAGCCGCGGCCAGTAGACGGTGAGCGTGGCCGGGAGCGGAACGCCCGGCATGACCTCGTGGCAGAGGTGCACCTGGGCGGCCCCCGCGGTGCGGGCGCGGTCGGCGACATCGGTGAACTTGGCCCTGAGCTCCGCGCGCAGCCTCGCATCCTCGTCGCGCCGGCCGACGGCCCGCTCCACCGCGCGCGCGATCGAGCGTTCGGCGACGGCCGGGTCGTCGACGGGCACGAGCCACCACGTGCCCGGCAGGGCGAAATCGAATCCGTTCTCGGCGGAGGCGGAGGCAGAAGCGGAGGCGGGCGCCGAAGCGGAGGCGGGCGCCGAAGGAGACGCGGCTCCGGATGCCGATGGTGAGGTCATGCGGGCTCCTGGCTCGGGGTCGTGAGCCGCAGCGACCCGACCAGATCGACCGCGGCAGCGAGCGCATCGTCGAAGGCCGTGAGATCGGGGGTCGACAACTGGAACTGCACGACCGCATCCGGGTCGTCGGGGAACAGGGTGACGAGGATGCGCCGGTGCAGGCGGGCGCCGGCGGCCGACGGCACCTCGAGCAGATCGTCGACGACGACGGCGGGCATCCCCGCGAGCACCGCCTCGGCCACTTCCCGCCGCCACGGCCGCACCCCGCCCGCGGCCGGATCACGCCAGTCTGTGGTCGAGCCTCCGTCGGTGGCCGAGGTGCGCTCCGGGGCATCGGCCTGCAGCCGAGCCAGCACGCCCTGGGGCGTGGCGCCGTCGCGCGCCGTGAGCTCGAGGTGGGCCCAGGCATGCACGGAGGCGGTGCCGGTCACGCCGAGGTAGACGTAACGCAGGCGGCCCGGCCGTTGCTGCCGCGCTGCCTGCTCGAGCGCGCTGTTCAGCTCCGCCGCGAGCTCGGGCGTCGCCGCTCGCGTCGCGACCGTCCCGTTCGCCGCGTTCGGCGCATCCGACGAGCCCGTCGCATCCGCGGGGGCTGCCGCTGTGTCTGCCGTTGTCGCCACCGCGCTCGCCGAAGCACCCGCCGAGGCCGCTGCCGACGCCGCGACCGCCGCCGAGGCCGCCGAGGCCGCGACCGCCGCCACCGTCTCCGGCGTCAGCGCCAGCCAGCCGGGCGGCAGCGTCAGCGAGAACTGCACTCGCTCAGCCATGCCGCGACCCGCCGCTCGTGCCCGCCCCGACGTGCGGCGACTGCGTCGCCTGGTACGCGTGCTGCGCGAGATCACCGAAGCCATCGGCGATCGGCTTCACCACCGCGTCAGCACCCGGGATCGAACCCACCAGGCCGCCGAGCTGGGTCGAGACGAAGTCGCTCACCTGCTTGCCGGCATCCGGCCCGCCGAGCACACCGCCGAGATCGTGGGAGAGCTGCGACGACACCCCGTCGAGGCCCTGGCCGAGAAGCGGTCCGAGCGCACTGCGTGAGGCCTGATCGACCGACTGCTCGATCGACGACACCGCCGATTGCACCGAGTCGCCCACCTGCGTCGCCACGGAGTAGGCCGCGTCATAGCCCTGCCCGAGGAGCCCTGCGCCGGCTCGCCCGAGCTGCCCGGCGCCGTCGATCACCGAGCCCAGCCCGCTCGCCTGCACACCTTCGGCGAAGTCGGCACCGACCTTCTCGCCGATCCCTTCCATCGTGTCGGTGAACGCCGAGACCCCGCCGTCGAACGTGGTCTCGAGGAAGTCGGCGCCCACCCCCGAGATCGAGTCGTAGAGCGAGTGCGCGTCGTCGCCGAGATCGAGGATGCCGTCGACCACCTGATCGGTGGCCGCCTCGAGCGCGTGGCTCACGGCCTCCTGAGCGAGCTCGCCGATGCCCTTGCTCGCCGCTTCGCCGAGTGCCGCGGTCGCACCGGCCGCGGCCGACTTCGCCGCCGCCCCCAGCGCGTTGCCGAGCGCTCCGCCCCCGAAAGCCGCCAGCACGGCCGCGCCGACGAGCACGAGGTCGAGGATGTGGAAGCCGTTCATCACGAACTGCAGCAGCGCCAGCACCGCGATCGCGATGTTCACCACTTGCGCGTAGAGGAAGAGCAGCGCCGACACCACCGCGAGGATCGGCACCACCACCGCCAACGCGGCGAACACCACGGCGAGCACCGTCAGCACGAGCGACACGATCTTCAGCACCACCTGGGCGATGCCCGCCACCAGCTTGACGATGTCGAAGAAATCGCCGATCGAGTCCCAGAAGCTGTCGTTGAGATCGCCGAACTCGTTGCCGCGGTGCACCCGCCCGGCCGCCACCCGGGCGGCCTGGCGCATCCGGTCGAGGGCGGCATGCCACTCGGCCTCGGCCTGACTCATCTGCGCCTGCAGCGAATCCCACTCGCCACGCAGCTGCTCGAGCGCGGCCAGCGCGGTCTGCTGCTGCGGGCCGGGCAGCTGCGACTGCCGCTCGTACTCCTCCAGCTGGGGCCGGATGACGGCTGCCCGGTCGACGAGGTCGCGGTTCGCGACGGTCAGCGCGTTCGCGCGATCGTGCGCCTCGCGCATCGGTGTCGCGTAGTCGAGCAGGGCCTGCGCGGCCTCGGAGTAGCGGGTGTGCGCCTGCGTGATGGTGCCCGCGGCATCCGAGGCGGTCGAGATGATCGCGTCGACCGCATCCGAACGGTAGTTCTCACCCGAGAGCCCGCGGAGCTGCTGGGCAGCGGAGGCGATGGCCTCGGCCGTGCGCTGGTACTGCGTCGCGTCGCGCAGCACCGTATCCGGGTCGCCCGGCAGGGGCCCCAACTCGGCCATCCGCGTCAGCCCATCGCCTTCTGGAGAGCCTCGAGCAGCTTGCCGTCGACCTCGTCGAAGGCGCTCGAGATCATGTGCACGGCGTCGCTGATGGATCGCACGGCGTCGAGCATGTCCTCCCTCGTGTCCTCCCAGTCGTCGGCGAAGTCGATCAGCACCCCGGCGAGGTCGCCGTCGCCGCAGGCGTCGGCCGTGGAGCGGCTCATCCCTCCGGCCGAATCGAGGGTGTTCACGATCAGCCGGAGCGACGAGTCGAGTTCGCGCAGGGTGTCGGTGTCGACGACGAGGTCGGCCATGGTCACTGCTGGATGGCGCGAGCGAGCTGCTCGTCGGTGTTCTGCATCGCGGTCGCGGCGCCGCGCAGGAACTTCGCCATCCCGTCGAGCCCGTTCACCGCCTGGGTGGTGCCCGAGGTGAACTGCTCGTAGGTGTCCTGGAACGCGCCGGAGGCGAGCTGCGTCTGGAACCCGCCGGCCACGAGCTGGTCGATGAGGTTCTTGAGCTCGGTGAGCGTGTTCGTCATGGAGTCCCGCCCCGCATCGAGGCGGTGGGATGCGTCGTTCATCTCTTCGTAGGTGACGTTGAGGTTCGCCATGGTCGGCTTCTCCTTCAGGAACGGGTCGCCACGTCGGCGGCCGGATCGATGGTGCTGGCGGTGGGCGCGGCGGCGCGAGGCAGCTGCACCCGCGTGGCCTTTCCGGCGGCCACGAGGTAGCCGCGGCCCGGAGGGAACTCCGAGCGGGCGGCGCGCGGGAGGGCGGTGCGCAGCACCGTCTCCCCTTCAACGGGTTCGGGTTGCAGGAGAATGCCGCGGCGGGCGTTCTTCACCTCGGCGAGGAGCGGCCACGACGAACTCCAGGTGCTCGTCTCGGCCTCGGCGATGAGCAGGTGCTCGCTGCGCTTGACCGAACGGATCAGTTCCACGATGGCCGCGTCGGCCGGGGTCGAGAGGAAGTCGGCGATGCTCTCCACCACCACGACCAGCGGCGCGGCAGTCGTGGATCCGGCGGCGAGGGGATCGGATGCACCAGGTGCGGCGGATGCGCCCGGCTCGGCCTCGGCATCGGCCGCGACGATCGACGCGGCGAGCCGCCGTGCGAGCGCCGCAACGGCATCCGGGTCGGTGGCGGTCTCGGTCCACGGGGCGGCGCTGAGGAGCGCCGACCGCCGCTGCCCCAGGTAGTAGAGCGGGATGCCCGGCCGCCACCGCCGCAGCGATTGCGCCAGCACGAGCAGCGCGTTCGTGCGCCCGCTCGCCGGTCCACCCGCCACGAGCAGCAGGCCGATGGGGTCGAAGCCGAGCGGTGCCAGGTCGTCGTCGGCGAGCCCGAGCACCGGGCGCCCCGCCACCTCGACGGGCAGCTCGCCGAGGGGGACGTCGGTGGGCAGCGAGCCCACGGCGGCGACATCCGTGACGCCGCGCTCGCGCAACTCGGCCGCGAGGCGCTCGAGAGCGCCGGCCTGCTCGAGCACATTGCGTGATCCGCCGAGCACGGCGATCTGCGTCTCGTGCCCGTCGATCACCGCTCGACCGGCGGGCGAGGCGGGGCCGAGCACGTCGTCGGGGGTGTCCAGCATCAGATACGACGACTCGTCCGACATCCGCAGCACCACTCGGCGCGGCACGGCCGAACTCACCGACGACGGCACGCTGCCTGGCCGGTCGGCCGTGAACACCACGTGCACGCCGAGCCGGCGACCCTCGGCGAGCACGCGCTGGAACTCGCCGTACCGGGCCAGGCGCCCGGATGCCGTCTCCCACTCCGCCCGGAACGCCGGGAACCCGTCGATCAGCAGCAGCACGCGCGGCAGATCGGGGGTGCCGGCGAGCACGCGGTACTCGTCGAGTGAGCCCGCGTTCACCGTCGAGAAACGGCGGCCGCGCTCGTCGAGCAGCTCGGCCAGCATGCGGAGCAGGCGGGAGACGCGTTCGGGGTCGTCGCCCGCGATGACCGAGCCGACGGTTGGCAGCTGTTCGAGCATCCGGAGCCCGCCGCCGGCGAAGTCGAGGGCGTAGATCTCGGCGCGGCCGTCGGTCGCGAGTGAGGCGGCGGCCGCGATGGTGCGGAGGGTCACGGTCTTGCCCGAACCGCCGGTGCCGTAGACGCCGAGGTGGCCGTCGGCATCGGGGCGGAACACGACCGGCTCCTGTGCCTGACGCTCGGGCAGGTCGGCGAGCCCGAGCACGAGCTCGCCGCCGGTCGAAGACGGCAGGGCGGCGAGGTCGTAACTCGTGGCGAGCTCGTCGAGCCACGGACGCCGGGGCGCCGGCACCCCCGCGATGGCGGCGGCCGTGCCGATGGTGGTCACGAGCCGCGACTCGTCGTTCGGCCCCGTCTCGTCGTGTCGCAGGGCGGCGGGGTCGACCACCCGTGGCTCCCACACGATCTCGGCGCCGAAGCGCAGCTCGGCCACCTTCACGCTCGCGCGCTCGGGGCCGCGGTGCGTCCATCCGCCGACGTAGGCGGCCTGGAAGGGAGTGACCTTGCCGGGCCCCGTCTTGGCCACGGCGCGACCGGGCAACGCGGGGTCGAAGAAGGCCGCCGTCTTCTCGCCGACCACGTCGGTCGAGTCGTGCTCGTCGGCCATCCGGAGGGCCACGCGCAGGTTGGTGTTGGCGCGCAGGTTGTCCTTGATGACGCCGGCCGGCCGTTGCGTGGCCATGATGAGGTGGATGCCGAGCGACCGCCCCCGCTGAGCGATGTCGACGACGCCGTCGACGAACTCCGGCACGTCGGTGGCGAGGGCGGCGAACTCGTCGATCACGATCACGAGCGCCGGTGGGGCCTCCGGGTCTCCGCGCTTCTCGAGCTCGAGCAGATCCTTCGCCTTCTTGCGGCCGAGCAGCCGCTCGCGGTGCTGCAGCTCGGCTCGCAGGCTGGTCAGCGCGCGGCGCACCAGGTGGGGCGAGAGGTCGGTGACGAGTCCCACGGCGTGCGGGAGGTTCACGCATTCGGCGAAGGCCGAGCCGCCCTTGTAGTCGACGAAGAGGAAGGTCACGCGATCGGGGCTGTACTCGGCAGCCATGCCGAGTACCCAGGCCTGCAAGAACTCCGACTTGCCCGACCCGGTCGTGCCTCCCACCAGCGCGTGCGGCCCTTGCGAGCGCAGGTCGAGGTGCATCGCGTCGACGCCCGAGTTGCCCACCAGCGCGCGCAGGCTGCCCGCGCGGCTCTGCCGCCAGCGGTCGACCACGACGGCCGGCGCCTCGGCGAACTCGGTACCCACGAGGGTGAGGAACGAGACGGTCGGCGGCAGGTCGCTGGAGTCGCTGATGCGCGCCCCCGAGTCGACGAGAGGGGCGAGCCGCCGTGCCAGGGCCGTCGCCTGCGCCAGGTCGATCCGTTCGCACCGCACGCCCGGCACCGCGCGGCCGAGTCGCACGAGAGCGACGGATGCGCGGTCGGTCCCCGTCGCGAGATCGATCCAGCTCCGGCAGAAGGCGGGAAGGGCGCGCGCCGAGGGTGCGGCCCAGACGAGGAACACGTTCGCGTCGGCGGCCCGTTCGGCCAGTTGCACCAGCCGTGCCCGGTCGACCGGGGCGTCGTCGGTGACGACTACCACGACGGCCGGCGTGGCGGTGCCCCGGGATGCCGCTGCCTCGTCGCCGCTGCCACCCGGTTCACCGACCCGGCCACCCGCGGAGGTCACGTCGTCGCGCTCGGGCAGGGCGCCGCGAACGGCTGGCACGGCACTGCTGCGGGTGCGGGCGTCGACCAGGTCTTCCAGCGAGGCCAGCAATGTGAGCCCGGTGGCCGCGCTGTCGGCCAGGTGCACCTGATCGCCGATGGGGGACTGCGGTGAGGAGGTGTGCGGCAGCCAGCCCAGCCACGCGAATTCGGGAGACCAGCGAGCGCTCGTGATCGCCGCGAGCACGACCTCGGCCGGGGAGTGCAGGCCCGCCACCTGCACCAGCAGGCCGCGCACGGCATCGGCGACCTCCGCATCCGGGCCCACCACCCCGATGCCCCCGCTTGAGCGAGGGTTCTCCACGAGCGGCACGTCGGCGATCTCGGCGAACGGCGCCAGCACCTCGTCGACCCGACGGCTGAGCTCGGGCACGGCCCGCCCGGGGTCGTCGCCGCGGCTCACGGTGTTGCGCGACGGGAGGGTGCCGGTGCCCAGGCGGAGGTTGAGGAACGACCAGTGCTCGGGCCGGCGGGTCCAGAGCAGAGGGCCGAGTTGCATCGCGTCGGCGTAGATCTCCGCCGTGGTCGGGGCCTCGGCGTTGCGCACCGCCCGCTCCTTCGGCACCTCGGCGGCCAGCTCGGCCGAGAGGTCGTGCAGCTCTTCGTCGAACCGGGCGGTGTCGGTTCCGATGCGCCGTCGCCGGTTCATGCCGCCGTCGAGGTAGCTGCCGAGCACCAGGATGGGGGCGAGGGCCACGAAGAGCAGGGCGAACGCGCTCTGGAACAGCGCGAACATCGCGGCTCCCGTGACGAGCGGAGCAAGCAGGGAGATCCACGGGAAGCGCATCGTCTCGGGCTCGGAGGGAGGAACGGGCGCCGGGAACTCGCGGCCCGGGTAGCGGCTCTCGACCCGGGGCGCACGGTTGAACGGCAGGCTCCCGCCTCGCTCGGCCGCGCCGCGGATCGCCGAATCGGCCTGGCCCACCCCGCCTGCGGGCCGTGCGAGACGCCGGAAGCCGAGCTCGGAGTCGCCGATCGTGACGGTCTGATGCTCGTCGACGGTGACGCGCGTCACGATGCCGCCGTCGATCAGCAATCCGTTCGCGGAATTGAGATCGGCCACCTCGATGACGTCGCCGACGAGCACCTTCGCGTGCACCTTCGACGCGAGCGGATCGGTGAGCACGATCGTGCATCCGGGATCGCGGCCGATCGTGCTCTCCCCGAAGCCGAGCGGGAACTCGCGGCCGGCATCCGGGCCGGTGATGACGCGGGCGATCACAGCCGGTGCGTCGGCGGCCGTGATCCCGGTTCCCGCGACGGCGCTCGCCTCCCGTGAGTCGGCCGGCGCGGTCACGCGCACCGTGAATCCGGATCCGATCTCCGCTTCGCCGATCGGGGTGGTGGGCGAGAGCATCGACTCGCGGGCGAACGCGGGCGGAGAGACGGCGAGTGTCACCGCGCCGGCGCGCTCCCGCGTGGCGAGCGGATCGGCGTCGGCCACGGCGGCGGCGACGTCGCCGACCGAGGCGGTGGCATCCGTCGTGACCACGATGTCGGCGGCCGGCGCCGCGCCCCGCAGCAGGGTGAACTTCAACCGCACCGTCAGCCGCCGATCAGATAGACGGCGGCTGCCGCGGCGACCGCGGCGACGAGCACGGCGTCGAGGACGATGCCCGGCCAGACCGGCTTCTTCACCACGGGGGCGGTGTACACCGGCGCCGGGGCGGTGGAGCGGCGGACAGTCGATTCCAAGGGCGCCGTGATCGGCGTCGTGGAGGCGGTCGCCGGGGATGGTGTGAATGCGGCGGCCGCCGGGTGGCTGCCCGTCGGCACAGGCGGGATCGGTGCGGCCGGCGCTCCGGTGGGGAAGGGCGGAACCGCGGCGGGCACGGTCGCCGCCACGGCATCGGTCGCGGGCACGCTACCGGTCGCGGTGATCGGGCGAGACCGGCTGTCGTCGAAGCTCGGCCCGCGGGTGAAGGCGTCGTCGGTGACGTCGATCGGGGTGACGGAGAAGCCGAGCTGCTCCTGCACCCGCTGCAGTGCCCGGCCGAAGGCGAGCGCCGAGGTGGAGCGGGCCGAGGGGGAGGCCGAGAGTGCCACCGCGATCGCCTCTTCGACGGCGGGCGGAACATCCGCGCGACCGATCGGAGGAAGGCCTCCGGCGCGGATCCGGGCGCTCATCGCCTCGGCCGAGTTGTCGCCTCCCGGAATCTCGAACGGCGCTCGGCCGGCGAGCAGGCTGTAGATCGTCGCTCCCAGCGCGTAGACATCGGACGACACCCGCAGCGTCGCCTCGTCGGTGAGCACCTCGGGGGCGGCCCAGGGCACCGAGAGCGCGTCGATCGCGTGCGCCGCGCCCAGCGTGCCGGCGATGCCGAAGTCGGCGAGCGCCGGCCGGTGGTAGTCGGTCACCAGGATGTTGGCGGGCTTGATGTCGCGATGCAGGATGCCGGCGCGGTGCGCGGTCTCTACGGCGCCGGCGATCTGCACGCCGACCGCCAGGGCCTCGGTGACCGGGATCGGTGCCGCGCGGAAACGCGACCCGAAGTTCGGTTGTGCGCAGTACTCCATGACGAGGTAGGGCTGGCCCGTCTCGGCGATCCCGGCCTGGTGGATCGTGACGATCGACGGATGCGTCGAGAGCTGCGCCATGAGGTTGGCCTCGTCGCGGAAGTGCTCGACCGCCCGGTCGTCGAAGACGTCGGTGGCGAGCACCTTCACCGCCACCCGGCGCCGGGGCAGATGCTGCTCGTAGAGGTAGACGTCGGCGAAGCCGCCCGAGCCGATGGTCTGCAGGTAGTCGAATCCGGCGAGGCGCGGAGGAGTTGCAGGCGCGCGCGTCATCCTTTGTATCCGTCGTTGCTGATCGTCACGGTGCGGCTGGTGGCGCCGCCGGGGCCCACCAGCGTGATCGTGTAGATCTGGCTGGCTTGGGGGCACTGGAAGTCGACGGCGATGGAGTCGTTCACGCCGACGCTGGAGAACGGCTCGGCCTGGGCGTCTTTCGTGCCGATGCCGAAGAAGGCGCTGTCGGCGCCCGTTCCGGTCCAGGACAGGCTCACGGTCGGTGGCTCGACCTGCCCGGCGCCCGGGGCCGGCGCTTCGCTGGGCGTCGGGCAGATCACCGCGTTGGTGCCGCCGAACGAGGTGATGACGGGGGCCGGGTTCGCGGGCGGCTGCGGAGCTTCGCCACCACCGGTTCCGCCGCCTCCGGTGCCCGGGTCGGCCGGCGTCGTCGCCGTCGGTGTGGGGGTCGGCGTCGGTGTCGCCTTCGGGGTGGCGCTGGGCGTCGGGCCTGCCGCCGCCGTGGTGGCGGGCGTGGTCTCAGGTGCGGCCAGCGGTGTGGAACCGGTCTGCCGCACCACGATCAGGGCGACCAGAGCAACCAGCGCGGCGGCGAGCAGGCCACGGAGGATCCAGCGGATGACGGGCCAGGCGCGTGGGCGTGGAGGCGGAGAGCCCACCTGCCCAGCGGTCATGTATTCGCCCTATTGCTCTTGGATGGAGATGGCACGAACGTCGAGATTCAAGATAGCGGCTCGTCCGCGCGAATGCGAGAGCTACGAGTGTCTTGACCGCCCCACGGAGCTCCTGCCTGTGCACAGCTGTCGATAAGCTGCGGAGCGGCGACCTCCGCCGGCGACCTGCACCCCCGAAGGACCACAATGACCTCGAATCGCTCCATCCGCCTGGCCCTGGCCGCACTCCTCGTGGCCGGCTCTGCCGCGCTCTCCGGGTGCACCGGGACGTCGGTGCCGGCGCCCACCGCCGAACAGACGGTGAAAGCAGCCTGCGACAAGATGGCGACGGCAGTCACTTCGCTCAGTGACAACATGTCGGGCATCACCCAGGGCATCCTGACCGATCCTGCGGCCGCCGCCACGAGCCTCGCGACCGTCACCGATGCATTCTCAGCAGGATCCGCGGAGGTGACCAACAGCACGGTGAAGCCTCTTGCCGACGAGGTCGTGCGTGCTCTCACGGCTTTCAGTGACGACGTCAGTGCTGTGGCGACGAAGGCCGAGGCCGCCGACCCTCAGAGGTTCGTCACCGAGACGACCGATCTCCAGAACGCTCTGACCGATCTGGGCAAGGGCTGCAGCTGACCTGAAGGCGACGCCTCGACCGTGCTCCCCGCCGGGCGGGAGGCGGTGACTCGTGCTCTGCCCGGGCATTCGCTGCGCAGTGACTCGACCCGCGGATTCGCGGCGTATCGTTGCTCGCGTGATGCGTCCAACCCTGGCAACGGTCGGCGAGCTCCGGGCATCCGGACACGTCGAGAAGTCGTTGCGCGCCGAGATCCGCGACAACCTGCTCACCGCCCTCCGCGAGGGCCGCGACCCGTGGCCGGGACTCCACGGCTTCGAGTCCACCGTCATCCCGCAGCTCGAACGCGCCCTCATCGCCGGGCACGACGTGGTGCTGCTCGGCGAACGCGGGCAGGGCAAGACCCGGCTGCTGCGCACGCTCAGCGGGCTCCTCGACGAGTGGTCGCCGGTGATCGCGGGATCGGAGCTGGGCGAGCATCCGTACGACCCGATCACCTCCGAGAGCAAGCGTCGCGCCGTCGAACTGGGCGACGAGCTCCCGGTGGCCTGGCGGGCCCGCGAGGAGCGCTACTTCGAGAAGCTCGCCACGCCCGACACGAGCGTGGCCGACCTGATCGGCGACGTCGACCCGATGAAGGTCGCCGAAGGGCGGAGCCTCGGCGACCCGGAGACCATCCACTTCGGCCTCATCCCGCGCAGCCACCGCGGCATCGTGGCCATCAACGAGCTGCCCGATCTCGCCGAGCGCATCCAGGTGGCGATGCTCAACGTGATGGAGGAGCGCGACATCCAGATCCGCGGCTACGTGCTGCGACTCCCGCTCGACGTGCTTGTGGTGGCCAGCGCCAACCCCGAGGACTACACGAACCGCGGGCGCATCATCACGCCGCTGAAAGACCGTTTCGGCGCCGAGATCCGCACCCATTACCCCACGGAGCTCGACGACGAGGTGGCGGTCATCCGCCAGGAGGCTGAGCTCGTCGCCGAGGTGCCTGACTACCTGGTCGAGATCCTCGCCCGCTTCACCCGCGCGCTCCGCGAATCGAACGCCGTCGATCAGCGCAGCGGCGTGAGCGCCCGATTCGCGATCGCCGGCGCCGAGACAATCGCCGCGGCGGCCATCCACCGCGCCACCCGGCAGGGCGAGGCCGAGGCGGTGGCGCGGCCGGTCGACCTCGAGACCGCGGTCGACGTGCTCGGCGGCAAGATCGAGTTCGAGTCGGGCGAGGAGGGGCGGGAAGACGAGATCCTCGACCACCTGCTGCGCACCGCCACCGCCGAGACCGTGCGGGCACACTTCCGCGGCATCGACTTCTCGCTGCTGGTGGATGCGCTGGAGAGCGGCGTCATGGTCACCACCGGGGAGCAGGTGGCGGCGCGCGACTTCCTCGCCGGCCTGCCGTCGCTCGGCGAATCCGAGCTCTACGACGAGATCTGCGACCGCTTGGGCGCGCGCAATGACGGCGAGCGGGCCGGGGCCATCGAACTCGCGCTCGAGGGCCTCTACCTCTCGCGCAAGATCAGCAAAGACAGCGCTGGCGGCGAGACGATCTATGGCTAGGGCGAATCGCCGTCTCACCCGCGGGTCGCGCTACGGCAAGTACGTCGACGGACCCGATCCGCTCGCGCCGCCGGTCGATCTGAAGGAGGCGCTCGACGCCATCGGCGAAGACGTGATGGCGGGCTACTCACCCGAGCAGGCGCTGCGCGAGTTCCTCCGCCGGGGCGGTCGCGATCAGTCAGGCCTCGACGACCTGGCCGGCCGGGTGGCCGAGCGCCGGCGCGAGCTGACCCAGAAGCACAACCTCGACGGCACCCTGCGCGAGGTGAAGGAACTGCTCGACAAGGCGGTGCTGGCGGAGCGCAAGCAGCTCGCGCGCGACGCACTCATGGACGAGGGCGACCGCGCCCTGGCGCAGATGCAGCTCGACAACCTGCCGCCATCCGCTGCCGCCGCCGTCAGCGAGCTGAACGGCTACGACTGGAAGAGCAGCGAGGCGCGCGCCGACTTCGAGAAGATCAAAGACCTGCTCGGTCGCGAGATGCTCGACCAGCGCTTCGCCGGCATGAAGAACGCGCTCGAGAACGCCACCGACGACGACCGCGCCGCCATCACCGAGATGATGCGCGACCTCAACGACCTGCTCGAGGCGCACAAGCGTGGCGACGACACGCAGCAGCAGTTCGACGACTTCATGGCCGCGCACGGCGAGTACTTTCCCGAGAACCCGCAGAACATCGAGGAACTGCTCGACACCCTTGCGGCGCGCGCGGCGGCGGCGCAGCGGATGCGCAACTCGATGACCCAGCAACAGCGCGACGAACTGGATGCGCTCGCCCAGCAGGCCTTCGGCTCACCCGACCTGATGCAGTCGCTCGCGCAGCTCGACGGCAACCTGCGCGACCTCCGCCCGGGCGAGAACTGGGGCGGCTCGGAGGAGCTGGAGGGCGCGGAGGGTCTGGGCCTCGGCGATGGAACCGGCGTCTTCCAAGACCTCGCCGACCTCGATCAGCTCTCCGAGCAGCTCTCGCAGTCGTACGACGGTTCGCGGATGGACGACCTCGACCTCGAGAAGCTGGCCCGCCAGCTCGGCGACGAGGCGGCCGTGGATGCACGCACCCTGCAGCAGCTCGAGAAGGCGCTGCGCGACACCGGAACGATGAAGCGTGGCTCCGACGGGCAGCTCAAGATGACACCCAAGGCGATGCGGCAGCTCGGCAAGGCGCTGCTGCGCGATGTGGCCGAACGGATGTCGGGCCGGCAGGGCGCCCGTGACCTCCGCCAGGCGGGCGCCGCGGGCGACCTCTCCGGCGCGACGCGCGAGTGGGCGTTCGGCGACACCGAACCCTGGGACGTGACGCGCACGATCACGAACGCCGTGACCCGGGCGGCAGGCGAGGGCCGGCCTGCCGGGTCAGGGGTGCGTCTGGAGATCGGCGACGTCGAGGTGCAGGAGACCGAGGACCGCACGCAGGCGTGCGTGGCGCTACTCGTCGACACCTCGTTCTCGATGGCGATGGATGGGCGCTGGGTGCCGATGAAGCGCACGGCACTGGCCCTGCACACCCTGATCACGAGCCGGTTCCGGGGCGACGACCTGCAGCTCATCGGCTTCGGCCGGCACGCCGAGGTGATGGACATCGAGCAGCTCACCGCCCTCGAGGCGAAGTGGGACAAGGGCACCAACCTGCACCATGCCCTCCTGCTGGCGAACCGGCACTTCCGCAAGCATCCGAACGCCCAGCCGGTGCTGCTCATCGTCACCGACGGGGAGCCGACCTCGCACCTCGAGGCGAACGGCGAGGTCTACTTCACCTACCCGCCGCATCCGCTGACCGTCGCCTACGCGGTGCGCGAGCTCGACAACTCGATGCGGCTGGGGGCGAAGACCACGTTCTTCCGGCTCGGCGAAGACCCGGGGCTCGCGCGCTTCATCGCGTCGATGGCGAAGCGGGTCGGCGGCACGGTCGTGGCGCCCGAGCTCGACGATTTGGGCGCGGCCGTGGTGGGCTCGTATCTCGGCTCCCGGCGCGGCGACGACGGTTTCGGCGCCTCGGGCGGCTCCTTCGACGACATGTTCGGCCGCGGCTGGGGTCGCTGGGGCTGACGCGTCCCCACCGCGGACTCCGGGTCGGCACACCTAGACACAGTCTCTTGAAGCATATGAGATATAATCATATTGAATGAATTGCTGTAGCGAATTACGCCGGCCCAAGCGTGGACCTCAATTCTTCGGGACGAGTTGGGTACTCACAGTGTGTGATTAGGCGATCTCGATATTTCCGTCTTGGGGACAATTTGATGAAACACAACTATTCGGGTATATCCGGCCCCGGCGCTCGGGGGAGTGCCGGGGGAGCGAGACCGACCTCGCACACAATACGGAGTACACGAGTGTTCGTTCCCCTCGAGTTGCTGAGGGTGTGAGCAGTGTCTAATTGGAAGCGCACCGTCCCGATCCTGGTCGCGCTGACTGGTCTGGTCGGCGTGATCGTGGTTCGTTACATCAATCGCCCGGTCCCCGCTGAACTCTTCGTGGGCCTCGGGGTTGTCCTCGGGATCATCCTCATCGCCGGCATCGCACTGATCGCACTCACCCTCCCCTCAAGGATGACGTTGAGGTCTATGCCTGAACTGCCAACTCCCGCCGTTCTTCTGAGCGTCAACACAGACGCGTCCGTCGACGACATCATGGAACGTTGGAAGACGGAGTCCAATCAAGTCGGCGATCGGGTGGGGTCTTACTCGGTGGTTTCGGTTGAAAAGCGTGGGGTGGGAATCTGGATCGGCGGTAAGACTCCAAGGCAGATCGTCTTTGTGCCCGCCGAACGGGTTCGAGCGGTTGGTTGGGCGTTGGAGCCGTTTCGGAACGTACCGGCGGCACCTGTCGTGACAATCGAGATCGCTGATGGTGGCGGGGTGTTGCGATTTCTCGTCGCGCCGCCGATTCCTCTACGAAACATCAGGCCGGTGGAGGCGGACAGGGTGACGGAGACGATCTCGGAGGTACTTGACGTGAAGCGGGTATCGAGGTGAAAGTGGCACCCTTGGCGTGGTCGATATCGACTGTTTCGTCACCAGATCATGGACGATACACGTCATCGTTGGCACCTCTGGCGAGCCGTCAGATGGATGGGAGATCCTGATGGCGACTCCCACCTAATGCATAGTCGCGGCGACGGGGTGGCAAATAGGGTGGCAGGCGCGCAGGGTTTGCGAGCCTGCTCTCCGCCCGTATTCTCGGGGAATCATCTATCCTGGGCGAAGAATCGAAGACCACCATCGGGGAGCGGAAACACCCGCCGGTGGGCCGCTATTGGGTGTGTCCTCGCTAATGGGTGCGGCGTCGACTCTGCTCGACTGCGGATTGGGCATGCAAACAGTTAGCTGCCGGGTTGGACTAGCTGGCATGGCCTTTGGTGGGATCGGAATCGCCGGAAAGAAGGGATTGGAACGGTCGATCTGGGGGTTCGGCGCAGCGTCCGCCTTGAGCCTGCCCGATTTTGAACAGGAATTCTCAGGTGAGATGACCGCAAACGGTTGGCAGATTTATGCGGGAGGGTTGGCTTTTGCGCCGTAGGCAGAACTCACATACCTCCGTCAATACGAAATCCACACACGGTGCGCTCGGCTTCTGGATCGGGGTCATCGCGGTTCCGGTCGTCGGTGTCGGTCTCCTGGTACTGCAGTTCCAACGATCTGTGCAACTTACCGGCGACCCTGGGTTCGCCTGGGGAGTCATTGGCGTGCTTGCGTTATCCGTAGTGCCAACCATCATTCTCGTTTTCGCGATCATCAGCGTTGTCGGCGGGTGGACGACCCGGAACGCTCGCATTCTCGCGGACCCTGACTGGACCATGGTTCTTTCTGCTTTCAGCACCGAGGAACTTCGGCATGTCTTACAGAGTGGGTTTCCGTCTGCGGGAGCGCTCCCCTACGGGATCAGCATCTCGGTCGGCTCCCAAGGTATCGCGCTGTGGAAGGGGAGGATGAACCCTGAAGTGATCCTGTCCTGGCGCTGGTCAGAGGTGATTGGAGTTCATGCGTCGGCGGTGAGGATCGTCACTGACAAACACATCGCATTGGTTCTTGTGGTTCCCGCGCCGTGGGGGACAGCGAATCTGACGTTGCCTCTTCTGGGCTCATATCCGTTTGGCGCGCGACCGATGGCGCCGGGCGAACTCGATCGCACGATGGCGATGTTAGCCGCGCTTCGGGATAGTTAAGCACCGTCCGCGCAAATCACGAAGCTCGGGCGGCCAGACCTTCACCCGCCTATCAGTGGACGGATATTCTCGGCGCCAGTTCGTGAGCTCCGTTCACCCTCATTCCCTACGGTTGACTTGGGATATTGCCGCTTTCCGGGAAGGCTCTTGATGCGAAGTATGGAGTATTTGGCGGAAGTGATGGACGTGCCAGTTCAAGACCTGCGGGAACTAACACCAGGCCGATCGGCCTCCGGGCAGCCCACGCCCATCCGCTGCATCGGGATTGGTGGGGTGGCAGGCGGTGGCTGACAGTTACGGGTATCGAATTTCTAGCTGCTTCTTGCTGTCAAAGGCGCTCAGAACAGGGGGTACGGCACCGCCGGCATGTCGCCGCTCGGCGCGGGGAAGACGGCGCGAGCACGGAGACGGTCCAGGCGCGCGGCGAAGGCGCCGATCTCGAAATCGCTCAGCAGGGGCGAGAGGGATGCGCCGAGATCGCCGCCGAGATCGGCACGCACCCGCTGGATCGCGGCCAGCTCGTCGAGGGTGAGGTCGTCGCCCAGCCAGCCCCAGAGCACGGTGCGCAGCTTGTGGTCGACGTGGAAGGTCAGTCCGTGGTCGACGCCGTAGCGGTGGCCGTCGGGCATCGGCAGCACGTGCCCGCCCTTGCGGTCGGCGTTGTTCACCACCACGTCGAACACGGCCATCCGTCGCAGCGCCACCGAGTCCTCGTGGATGAGCGTCACCGGCCGGTCGTTCTCGTCGCGGCCGTCGAAGACCTCGCGCCAACCCTCTTCGGGCACGGCGTCGGAGGCGACCAGGTCGACCGCGTCCTGCTCCGGATCGACGTCTTGCCAGAGCTGCACCATGCCCCGGCCGAACGGGCCGTCGCGGAGCCAGGTGCGGGGCACCACGTTCCACCCGAACGACTCCGAGACCAGGTAGGCCGCGGCCTCGCGGTGGGCGAGGTTGCCGTCGGGGAAGTCCCAGAGCGGTGCCTCGCCGGCGATCGGCTTGTAGACGACCTCGGTGTCGCCGATGCGGCCGAGGAAGGTGGCGTTCGAGGCCGTCGTGATGCGCCCGGTGAGTTCGAGCTCGCCGTCGATCCGTTCGGCCTCCGTCATCACCGGTCGTCGGGTTCGGGGCAGACGTGGCCTTCGGGATCGATCGGGGTGCCGCAGAGCGGGCAGAGGGGACGGCCGGCGCCCACGATCTCGCGGGTGCGCTTGGCGAACGCGCGGGCGGTGCCCACCGGCATCCGCACCAGCAGCACTTCTTCGGGCTCGAGGTCGTCTTCGTCGAGGGCGTCGACCTCGTCGGCGTCGACGACGATCAGCGGATAGGCCTCGAGCACCACCTGGGCGGTCGACGGATCCCAGCCGAGGCCCATCGCGCCGGTGCGGAACTGCTCGTCGACCGGCTGGTCGAGCGGGTCGTTGTCGACCAGTTCGACCGGCGTCGTGGCCGGCACGCTGAACGGGTTGCCCTCGTTCACCATCAGCTCGTCGAGGATCTCGTCGATCTTCTCGGCCAACAGGGCCGACTGCTCCTTCTCGAGCGCGGCGCTGACGACGCGGCGACCGTCGCGCACCTGCAGATAGAAGGTGCGGGATCCGGGGTTGCCGACCGTGCCGATGACCACGCGATCGGGCCAGTCGAACTCGTGAGCGATTGTGGGCATGGGGATATTTTAGGAGCGCCGAAGGGCGGGCGGCGGAGTGGGGGCGGCATCCGCCGTGTCAGCCGGGCCTGCGCCGCCCGGGCCGGCGCCGCCGCCGACCGGCGCATCCTCGGCTGGGACCGCGGTGCGGAGCCACGAGAGGTCGCCGGAGTCGGTGTTCGTCGAGACCACGTCGGGCCGGTTCGGTCTGTAGCGCACGATGGAGACGGATGCCGGGCCCACGCTGATGCGCTGGAACAAGTCGAGGTGCATGCCGAGGGCGTCGGCCAGGATCGACTTGATGACGTCGCCGTGGCTCACCGCCACCCAGACGGCGCCCGGGCCGTACTCGGCCTCGACCGCGGCGTCGTGGCGACGGATCGCGGCGACCGCGCGGGCCTGCATCGCCGCGAGCGATTCACCTCCCGGGAAGACAGCGGCCGAGGGGTGCGTCTGCACAACCGACCAGAGCTTCTCCTGCGCGAGGTCGCGCAGCGTGCGGCCCTGCCAGTCGCCGTAGTCGCACTCGGTGAGGGCGTCGTCGATGTCGAGCGGCGCATCCGATTCGCCGCTCTGCCGGTCGAGGATGAATCCAGCGGTCTGACGGCAGCGCTCGAGAGGGCTCGAGACCACGCCGACCAGGGGCACAACGGCGAGGCGCTCGGCCGTGCGTGCGGCCTGCTCGCGCCCCACGGCGTCGAGGTCGACGCCCGGAGCCCGCCCGGCGAGCACGCCCTCGACGTTCGCGGCCGTGCGTCCGTGTCGCACGAGGATGACTGTGGCCATGCCTGCAAGCCTAGGCGTGGGCTGCTCGAGCGCTCGACCCTGAAGAGAACGTCTGAATCCGGTCGCAGGTTCGCCGGTGCCGGGGCGGGCTGCGCTAGCGTTGGAGGCAACAAGGGGAGTACTCCCGACTGCGGTCGGCTCGTCAATACGGATGCACTCGCATCTCGGGCCACCGGTTCCGCTCAGGCGGAACGGAGGAGACCTTGGCGTCATCGTCAACGCCTACCCCTTGGAGTCTCCCGTGCAGGTCACACCCCTGGTCTGGATCGTCACGATCGCCGTCACGATCCTGTTCTTCGTCTACGAGTTCTTCGCCCACGTGCGGAAGCCGCACGAACCCACCATCGCCGAGTCGGCGCGCTGGTCGGCCTTCTACATCGGGCTCGCCGTGCTGTTCGGTGTCGGGATCGGCGTTTTCTCGGGCTGGACGTACGGCGGCGAGTACTTCGCCGGCTACCTCACCGAGAAGGCGCTGTCGATCGACAACCTGTTCGTCTTCCTGCTGGTGATGGGCGCCTTCGCGGTGCCGAAGGCCTTCCAGCAGAAGGTGCTGATGATCGGCATCGTCATCGCGCTCATCCTGCGCGGCGGCTTCATCGCGGCCGGGTCGACCCTGATCGAGAACTTCTCCTGGATCTTCTACCTCTTCGGCGCCCTGCTGCTCTTTCTGGCCTACCGCCAGGCGTTCGGGTCGCACGACTCGAACCCCGCCGACGGGCGGTTCATGCGCTTCGTGCGGCGTCACCTTCCGGTGACCGACGAGTACCACGGCGACAAGCTCACGGTCGTGCAGAGCGGCAAGCGCTTCGTGACGCCGATGCTCCTCACCATCATCGCGATCGGATTCATCGACCTGGTCTTCGCGGTCGATTCGATCCCCGCGATCTACGGGCTCACCAGCGAGGCCTACATCGTGTTCACCGCCAACGCGTTCGCGCTGATGGGGCTGCGGCAGCTGTTCTTCCTCGTCGGCGGGCTGCTCGAGCGGCTGGTGTACCTCGCACAGGGGCTCGCCGTCATCCTCGCGTTCATCGGGGTGAAGCTCGTCTTCCACGCCCTGCACGTCAACGAGCTGCCGTTCGTCAACGGCGGAGAGCACGTCTCATGGATTCCCGAGATCCCGATCTGGTTCTCCCTCCTGTTCATCGGCGCCACCATCTCCGTCGCCACCGTGGCGAGCCTCCTGGCGACCCGGCGCCGGCCTCATCCCTCGACCCCCGAACTCGAAGAAGAACGAAAGGCACACCATGGTTGACCTCTCTCGACTGCTCGGCCTCGCCCAGAAGGCCCTCGACAAGACCGGATCGTCGACTCCGGATGCGCGGGGCGGGGGGAGCGACTGGCGCTCCGTCGTGCGCAACGCGGCCGAGGCGCTGACGGGTGATGGGGCGGCGTCGGCGTCGCCGCCCGCGCCCGCCGGGACATCGCCTGCGGCCGCTGGGACGTCACCGGCGCGGCCTGTGCCCTCTACGTCCACCGCCGCGATGTCCTCGGCGCGGACTCCGCCTTCCGCGTCGCTCGCTGGGACGTCCGGGGCGCAGACTTCGCCTTCTGCGTCGCCCGCTGCGACGTCCTCGGCACCGGTCGCTTCCACCTCCGAAGTCGGCGCTGGTGCGGCGGCCGCGGCAGCCGACCCCGGGGATCGTGCGGCGATCGCCCGCTATGACTACCTGCTGCAGACCGCCGACCCGCACCAGATCGAGCAGGTGCACCGCGAAGCGTTCGAGCGGCTCACACCTGCGCAGCGCGCTCAGATCGACGAGCGGATGCGCGCCGAACTCCCGGGGCACGAGCAGCCTCGCTCGTCGCAGCCCGACGACCTGGCTCGCGCGGCGACGCGCACCGAGATGGCCCGGCCCGGGCTTCTGCGGGGGCTGCTTGCCCGGGTGGGAGGCGCACCGCGTGCATCCGCTGCATCCGCTGCATCCGTTGGCCGCCGGGCGCCGGGGGTACGGCCCGGGATGCGCGGAGCCGCGGGCGGTGCGCTGGCGGGAGGTGCCGTCGCGGGGGCCGGGCTCGCCGCTGGCGGGATGCTCGCGGCGGTCGCGGGCGGCGCGGTCGTGAGCTCGGTGGCGGGTCCGCTGCTCGAGCAGGCCACGAACCTGGGCGTCGACTTCGACGCGCTCGCCGGGGCCATCGACCTCGAGGCACTCACCGATGGCGTCGGTGGTGTCGAGGGTCTCGCTGGTGGCGTCGAGGGCCTCACTGGGGGTGGCGTGGACGGTCTTGCCGGTGGCATGGATGGACTCGCCGGTGGGGTCGATGAGTTGGCGGCCGGTGCGGGCGAGACCATCTCGGGCCTCGGCGACCAGGTCCCGGGCCTCGGCGATCTCTTCCGTCGCTGACGCCGATCCGCGGCCCCTCCATCCGAAACTCCGCTGAGCCGCACGTTGTGGCGCTATCTCGGACGCCGAAGCCGCCAAAGTGTGCGATTCAGCGAGCGCAGGGGCGTCATGTCCCGCCGGCGGAGGCGGCGGCTTGGGCCAGGTCGCGGTAGGAGGCGGCGACCGCGTCGGCCAGGGCGTGCACACGGGGCAGGGCTGTGGGGTCGGTGCAGAAGCCGATCCCGACCTTGCCGGCGTTCGAGATCGCGGCGACGCGAAGGGCGTGGTGCGCCGCCGGCTCGGATGACGAGAAGAGCTGCTCGACACGACGCCCGGCCACGGAGACCGCGTCACGGGGGCCGGGCACGTTGGAGATCGCGACGCTGAATTCCCGGGCGCTGCCGGCCATCCGCTGGGCGAGTTCGCCCGCTCGGCCAAGCCGGCCGAGTGCGTGGAACAGGTCGTAGAGGAGTGCGGCGTCGTCGCGCTGCTTCTCGGTGCGGGTGCGGGCGCTGATGCGGTCGAGTCGGCGCAGCGGATCCGATTCACTGAGGAAGAGGTCGACGTCGATGAAGGAGTCGCGGTTGCCGGGAGCCGTGGGGTCCTCGTCGCGATGGTGGAGGCTCACCGGCACCCGGGCGCGGATGTCGACACCGGGGTGATGCTCGTCGAGCCAGGTGCTCAACCCGCCGGAGACGATGGCGAGCAGCACGTCGTTGACCGTGGCGTGGGCCGCCCGGGAGGCGCCGATCGACTTGAGGCCGTCGAGCGGCGCCGCGGTGAAGGCGACCTCCCGCGCGATGGTGATCGGCTTGTCGAAGGGGGACCGCGATCCCGGATGGACGAGCTCGCGCGCGACGACGCCCGGCATCCGTCGCCATTCCTCGCGCCGGGCCGCTTCGGCCGTTGATGCGCGGGTGCCCACCGGGTGCAGCGGCGCGTCGTGCGGGTCGAGGAGGATGCCTTCGAGAAAGCGCAGTCCAGCGATCCCGTCGACCATCGCGTGGTGCAGGCGCGCGGCGATCGCTTCGGTGCCGTCGGCGAGCGGTCCGATCAGGTCGAGCGTCCAGAGCGGGCGCGAGCGGTCGAGGTGCTCCGACATGCGGCGCAGGTCGTCACGGGTGGCGCATTCCGTGCCCGCACGGCGCCGCACGTGCTGCGCGATGTCGAAGTCGGTGGCGGGAACCCAGTGGGCCTCCCCGTCGGCATCGATCTCGACGCGCTGGGTCGCGCGGGGCCGGTCTGCGAGCCGCGCCGAGACGGAGCGACGAAGCGCCTCGAGGTCGAGCGGCGTCCCCGGCGCGAGGATCATGAGCTTCAGCGTGTGGCCGGTCAGCACGGCGGATTCGAGTGCGAGGATGCGCGCGTCATCCTCGGAGAGACGATCGCCCTCGTCGGCCATGCGGCCAGCCTACGGCGCGCTGCCTGTCAATCGGGAACCCCGTGCTCCGTGCCGGACATTATTCAGTGTGACCACGAACAGCACCGACGAGCACTCCCTCTGGGAGCGAGCCCGCGGAGGAGATCCGGATGCCTTCGGATCGATCTTCGACCTGCATCAGGCCCGCATCTTCCGGCAGGCCCGCCGACTGACCGAGGCGTTCGCCGACGCCGAGGACGTCACGGCCCTGGTCTTCCTGGAGGCCTGGCGCCGGCGCGACTCGGTGCGAGTGGTCGACGGGTCGATCATCGCCTGGCTCGCCCTCACCGCGAACAACGTCGCCCGCAACTCCGCTCGCTCGCGTAATCGCCACCGCGCGCTGCTCGCGAAACTCCACGATCCTGGACTGGCATCGTCGAGCACCCCCGACCATGCCGATGAGGTGGGCGACCGATTCGACCGCGATGCCGCCGTCGAGGTGGCCCGGCAGGCGCTGGCCCGGTTGCCCCGGCGCGATCGAGATGTGATCACGCTCTGCGTCATCCAGGGCCTCACCGCTCGCGACGCCGCTGACGCCCTCGGCGTCGCGCCCGGCACCGTCAAGTCGCGGCTCTCCCGAGCCCGTCAGCGCCTGTCCGTCGATGTGCTGGCCACCCTGAACACGGTTCCCGCTCCGACCCCGGGAGGTGCGCGATGAATCCGCGCGACGAACTCGACCCCACCCGTAGGAGCGCGCTGCGCTCCCTCCTCGTGGAGCATGCCCGCGCCGACGCGCGGCTCTCGCCCGCGCGTGCCCGTCGGCGTCGCACCATCGCCGCGGCGACGGGTTTCGGCCTGGTCGCCGCGATCGCGGCGGGGGCCGTGGTGATCACCCTGGCGGGCCTGCCGTTGTTCGGGCCGGCGCCGGTGGCCACCGATCCGCCGGTGATCCCGGTCACCCCCACGCCTGTTCCGACTCCCGTCCCGACGGTCACCCCGACGCCCACGCCTCCTCCGTCCGCTCCGCCTTCGGCCTTCACCTGCGACACCCTCGTCGCCCCGGACGTGCTCGCCGGCTTCGCGGCCAGCGGCCTGGAGTTCGACGACCTCTGGCCGAACGACACCGCGAACTACGGCACCTTCCACCAGCACTTCGCCGAATACGGCGGCGTGAGCTGCCGGTGGGGCGTGCCGAACAGCGACAACGTCGCGATCTACTCCTACGCGTCCCTGACCGCGGATCAACGTGCGATCATGCAAGGTGAACTGACCGCGAGGGGCTACACGAGCGAGGACCGCTCCGACGGCACGGTCTTCCTCTCGCCCGAGCTGCCCGGCGACTTCTTCCTCTTCACCGGCGACGCCGTGTACGAGACGAACGGCACGGAGCGTTTCGGCGACCTCGTGCCGTATCAGGAGGCATCCGGATCGGACGCCCCACCCACCTGACACGATCGCCGGCTACGACTCGGAGGCTCCGGGTGTGGGGACACCTGGCAAGGCAGTGGGTGTTCGTCATGCGTCGATGGCGCTGGCGGAGGATAGTGGTGCGGCTCCCAGGACAGAGGAGGAACTCATGGGACTCTGGATCACCATCGGCGCCCTCGCGGCGATCGTGGCCGGCATCGGAACGGCGATGGGCATCCGTCAGCGGCGCGCGGGCGACTACCAGGAACGTCTCGACTCCCGCGACCAGCCCGGTCGCCTGCACGAGGAGGGTCAGAAGATGGCCGCGGTCGGCCTCGCCCACCGCTCCGGATCGGGTCGCTTCGGCTCGTTCTGACGGGAAGTGGAGCCTGGCGTGCGTCGTCGTCCTCGACGTCCAGGACGGCCGCCGCGAATCGCGTGCCGCCTCATCCGGCCCGATCGAGTTCGTGATCGGCGACCCCGGCGATCCCGCGGTCGCCGCCGAAGCCGTCGCCGTGGCGGAGGCGGTGGCGCGGGCGGTCGCGTTCTTGCTGTCGCCCGCGGCGCCCTTCATCACGGATGCGGTGCTCCCCGTCGACGGTGGTCGCTCCCCCCAGAGCCGCGACCCCGAGGAGCATCGACCCGCTCGCCCCATCCGCCTACTCCGCCACGAACTCCTGACGCAGCACCCCAGGTGCGAGCGCGCGCTCGATGTGTTCGAAGTCGTGGTCGGCAGTCAGGATCGTCAGGTCGTTCGTGATCGCGTACGCCGCCATCACCACGTCGGCGTTACCGGCGCCCCGGATCATGCCCGACGACCAGAGCGCCTGCTGGATGTCGAGCACCAGGTTCTGAGGGGGCGTCTTCTGGGCGGGGGTGTACAGCTCCATGTCGGTTCTCAGTTCCACGTATTCGCCGGGGTCGCGCGCGGACCAGCAGTATTCCAGAACCTGCGGCGGGCAGGTGTAGATCGGATGCGAATTGGTGACTTCCGCGAAGCGGCGCAGGATGTTCGGACTGCGCGCCAGCTTCTGCAGCACGCTGTTGTCGATCAGGAAGCCTCGCCGTTCGATCGGGGCCGAGAACGTGCGATCGGACTGCGATGACACTAGTCGGAGTAGTCGAGCTTCGGTGCGTCGATCTGCTCGTCGCTGAACTCGCGTCGGGATATCCGTTCGAGGGCGAGACGTTGCCGCTGCATCGTGATCGTATACTGCAGGGCGCGCTGCACCGCTTCCTTGTTCGAGGATGCTCCGAGAAGCTTTTTCGCGTCGTGCAGAAGCCCGCGATCGATGTCGATCGACGTGATTGCCATATTCACTCCTCCTACCTCTATATAAGAACATTATATACATCGGCGACGGCAAGGCTCTTCATGAGCATGATTCAACACCGACCCTCCGACATTCAGGGGATCGGTCATGCGCGAACGCCGGGAGGGGCTACTTCTTGCTCTTCTTGTCGTCGACGATGCCGCCAAGGAGCCCGCCGATGGCGCCGCCGAGCCAGTCCTCCGCCGGCGAGGGGTCAAGGGCTCCTCCCAGCCCGAGAACCCCCGATCCAGTGCCGGCGGCGGCAAGATGGACACATGCTCACCGGACACCAGCTCCCCGACACCCACATCTTCGAGATCACCTACTCCGGGGCGGTCGGCTCGGCCGAGTTCGAAGCCCTGCGCGACGAGCTCGTGGCGTTCCTCGACGCCAATGATCCCCCCGATCTGCTCGCCGTCTACGACGACATCGAGCTCGCCAAGATCGAGCCGAAGGCGCTCTGGGAAGACCTGCGCTCGGCCGGTCTCGAGAAGAAGGTGCGGCGGGCGGCGCTGCTGACGGATGCCGGCTGGCTCGCCACCCTGGCCCGCGGCGCCTCGCACTTCATCCAGGCCGACGTGCGCGTCTTCGGTCTCGGCGAGCGCACCGAAGCACTCGCCTGGTTGCAGTCCTAGCCCCGCTCGCTCCCAGGGCGACCGGCGCCGGATGCGGATCGGGCCCCTCGCCGAGGCGAGTTCGACCGTTTCGCCCTTCTGCGTGGTGACCGCGTCGCCGCTCTCGACGAGACGCTGAGCGGCCTGACGAGCGGGGTTCCATCAGTCGCACCACTCCTCGCCGCCGACCGCTCGCGCCGCATCCGGATCGCCCGACCGCCGCACTCAGACGCCGATGAGCAACTCCGCCAGCCGGTCGACGGCGGCCGTCGTGGTGGTGGCGTGCGGCGAGAAGCGGATGCGGTCCGAGCCGTGCAGCGTCGCCGTGACTCCCGCGGAGCTCAGCCGGGCGTGCACCCCCGGCGCGCTGCCTCCGGTGAAACCGGCGACCACGATCCCGGCTCGGCGCTCGGGCTCGCGCGGTGACAGCACCGGGAGACCGGCGGCGTCGATGGCGCGGATGACCTTCTCCGCGGCATCCGCCACCCGCGCGGCGACGAGGGCCGGGCCGGCGCGCTCGAGCAGTTCCAGCCCCGTGGCCAGGGCGCCGGTCGCGAACGGCGACAGGCTCGTCACGGCGTGCCGCCCGGCATCCGTGCGAGCCGGATGCGGCCGGCCGTCGTAGTCGACGGGATCGAGCACCCCCGCCCAGCTGCCGAGCGACGGAGCCACAGCCTCCAGCCCGCGCTCCGAGAAGGCGAGGAAGCCCGTGCCCCAGCCCGAGCGGAGCCATTTCTGCCCGCCCACGGCGAGCACGTCGGCGGGCGACCAGTCGATGTCGATCGCGCCGAAGCCTTGGATGCCGTCGACCACGAGCAGTCGGTCGGGTCCGATCACCTCGCGCAAGGCGGCGAGGTCGGCGCGGTAGCCCGTGCGGAAGTCGACCGCGCTCACAGCCAGCGCGGTGACAGCCGGGGTGAGCGCATCCGCGACCCGCTCGGGCGTGACCGGGGCAGGCCCGGCGCCAGACGCCGGCAGCGCTCGCAGCCGCAACCGCCCGGCCTCTTCGGCACGGCGCCACGAGTACACGTTCGCGGGGAACTCGTCGAGGCTCACGAGCACCTCGCCGCGCAGACCGAACGCGGTCTGCAGCAGACCCTGCGAGGTGCTCGTGGTGAGGGCGACGCGCTCGGGCGCCGCGCCGGTCAGGCGCGCGATGACGGCTCGGGCCCGGTCGTCTTCGGCATGGAGAGCGCCGGCGGGGGCACCGCGCACGGCGGCCGCGACGAGCTCGTGCACCGTGCGCTCCACCGCCCGCGACGGCGGACCGTACGAGGCGTGGTTCAGGTACAGCGGCGCCTCCGCGAACTCGACGTCATACGCGGGGACCGCTTCGGCTACGGTCGCCGCGCCGGGAGCTTCTGCACCGGTCGACGCACCCACCTCCGCCCGGCTCACGCGCGCCCGATCCGCAGCGTCACGATCTGGAACGGCCTCAGCGTCACGTAGTCCCCCTCCAACGCGGGTTCCCGGTCGAGCGTCAACCCGCCGATCGGGCGCTCGAGCAGGTCTTGCTCCGACATCCCCATCGCCGCGAACCCGGGCACCACCCGGGCCCGGCCGCCGGTGCCGAGACTCTCGTAGAGCCGCACGATCACGTCGCCCGACCCGTCGTCGGCGAGTTTCACCGCCTCGATCCGGAGTGTTTCGTCGCCGGCCAGCGCGACCAGCGGGGCGATGGCGGCGGAGCCGACAGCCCGCAGGGGCAGGTTCAGGTCGTACCCGGCGCGCACGGCGTCGGCGATGGTCGCCGACGGCACCAACGTGTGGCGGAACTCGTGCCGCCCGAGGTCGGTCTCCGGATCGGGATAGAGCGGCGCGCGCAGCAACGACACCCGCACGACCGCCGCCATCCCGCCGCCGGCCCGGGCGACTCGCCGCACCTCGTGTCCGTAGGTGGCGTCGTTGGCCAGCGCCACCCCGATCGGCTCGCCCAGGTGCACCCAGCGATGGGCGGCGACCTCGAATCGCGCCGCGTCCCACGAGGTGTTCTCGTGGATGGGCCGGGCCAGGTGCCCGAACTGCGTCTCGAACCGCGCCCGCTCGGCGTGCACGTCGATCGGGAAGGCGAGCTTCAGGATCTTCTCGCGCTCCTGCCAGTCGAGCCGCGTCACGAGCTCGATGTCGGCCGATCCGGCCCGCAGAGTGATCTCCTGCTCGACCGTCGACGCGCCGAACGAGCGCCGCACGCGCACTGTGGCGTGCGCGCCGGGCGCCTGGGGCGAGCCGCCGTCGAGCTCCACCCCGTCGAGCAGGTCGAGGTCGCGGACGGTGTTGCGGTAGTAGCTGTCGAGGTCCCAGGCGTCCCACTGCACCGGCTTGTCGTCGTGCAGCTGCAGCAGGTTCGCGCGGCCGCCGGGCGCGATGGCCTCACGGCCGTCGGCGAGGGTCACGACCGACACGATGCTGCCGGAGGCGTCGATCCGCACCCGCACGAGGTCGTTCTCGAGAATCCACCCCCAGGCGTCGGATGCCGCCGACACCCGTGCGTCGTCATGGGCGCGTTGCGGCACGGCCGCACCTCCGGCCGGCACGCCGTCGACCGCGTGCGGCCGCGGGTTGAACACCACCGGGGTCGACCCCGGATGCGCGCCGTCGATCTGCTCCTCCGGGGTCTCGTTCGCGAGCGCCTCCAGCGACGTCGCGATCACACCCTCGAGCACCGCCGCCACCTCGGCGTAGCGCTCCCGCGCCTCCCGGTGCACCCACGCGATCGACGATCCCGGGAGGATGTCGTGGAACTGCTGCAGCAGCACGGTCTGCCACGCCTCGCGCAGGGCGGCGACGGGATAGGGGAGTCCCGTGCGCACGGCTGCTGTCGCCGCCCACAACTCCGCCTCGCGGAGGAGGTGTTCGCTGCGCCGGTTGCCACGCTTCATGGCGGCCTGGCTGGTGAGGGTGCCGCGATGGAGCTCGAGATAGAGCTCGCCGAACCAGCGTGCCGGCGACGGCAACTCGGCTCGGGCGGTATCGAAGAACTCCTCGGGCGTCTCGATGCGCACCCGGGGCAGACCCTCCACGTCGGCCGAGCGTTGCGCCCGGTCGAGCATCTCGCGCACCGGCCCACCGCCCCCGTCTCCGAATCCGAACGGCAGCAGCGACCGCGATCCCGACCCCTTCTCGCGGTAGTTGGATGCCGCGTGCAGGAGCTCCGCGGGACTCACGTCGCCGTTGTAGGTGTCGGCCGGCGGGAAGTGCGTGAAGACCTCGGTGCCGTCGATGCCCACCCACGAGAAGGTGTGGTGCGGGAAGACGTTCACCTGGTTCCACGAGATCTTCTGCGTGAGGAAGTACTCGAATCCCGCGAGCCGCACGATCTGCGGGAGCGCGGCGGAGTACCCGAAGCTGTCCGGCAGCCAGACCACGCGGCTCCGGATGCCGAGCTCGGCCTCGAAGAACCGCGTGCCCTCGAGGAACTGCCGCACCATCGCCTCGCCTCCCACCATGGTGGTGTCGGACTCCACCCACATGCCGCCCACCGGCACCACGCGCCCCTCGAGCGCGCGGGCGCGCAGTCGTTCGAACAGCTCGGGCCGGTCGTCGCGCAGCCACTGCCACTGCTGCGCGCTCGACATCGCGAACACCAGCTCGGGTCGCGACTCCATGAGGTTCAGCACGTTGGCCGTGGTGCGCGCGACCTTGCGCACGGTCTCCCGGATGGGCCAGAGCCAGGCCGAGTCGATGTGGGCGTGCCCCACCGCCGACACGCGATGAGCGGATGCCGCAGCCGGGGCTCCGAGAACGCCGGCGAGTGCGGCGCGCGCCGCCGCCGCAGTGCCGGCCACGTCGTCGGGGTCGATCAGGTCGAGGGCTCGGTCGACGGCGCGCAGCACGGTCCAGCGCCGGGTGTCGCCCTCGGGGAGTGCCGCCATCAGCTCGCCGAGGAACTCGAGATCGGTCACCAGCGCTTCGACGGTCTCATCGATGACCACCAGATCGGCGCGGCGCAGCCGGTAGCGCGGCTCGGCACCGGCCGTCGACTTCTCGCCCAGGTCGGTCGGCCAGAACGCGCGGTCGTCGCGGTCGAACACCTGCGGGTTCGCGGCGGCCTCGAGATAGAGGTCGATCTCGGCCCCGGGCTCGCCCGTGACCGGGATCCATTGGTTGCGGGGGTTCAAGCCCTTCACGGTCACGCCGTCGGGGCGGTAGACGAGTCCTTCGGCCTGGAAGCCCGAGGAGTCGTTGCGCCAGCCCAGGTCGACCACGAGTTCGAGGCGGTGACCCGGGCGGTGGTGCGCGGCATCCGGAACCCGTGCGCGCAGACGGAACCAGGTGGTGCCCCAGGCCGGGCCCCAGGCCTCACCCACCGCGAACGGTGCGTACAGCGCGGCGACGGCGGGCGAGAGCGCGTCGGCAGGCGGCACCGGTTCGCCCCCGCCTCCCTCGACATGCCAGGCCGTGAGCTCCAGGGGAGCGAGAACCCTCGCGGCGGCAGGGCGGAGGCGGTCGCGCAGCACTCGCGCCAACCGCCCTTCGAGAATCGAGCGGTCGTCGTGCATTCTGTTCGTCCTCCATCGGGCGCTTGCGCAATCATCTTCGATGCATCTATCCTATAGGAAACGATCGAAACCTATAGGAAATCGTCACATCTCAAGGGAGAGCATTCGTGGCAGCACCGGCAACCCGAGTCGACATCGACACCTTCATCCGACCCACCGACTTCACACTGCCCGGCGGCGAGTGGTTCATCGGGGCAGGCCTCGGCCTCTTCGTGCACTGGGACCACGCGAGCCAGCAGGGAATCGAGATCTCCTGGCCGCTCGTGGGCCGATCGATCATCCCGGGCGTCGACGAGGTCGAGGACGCGGTCTCCACCGCGCAGTACTACTCGAGCGCCGCGACCTTCAACCCGATCGAGTGGGATGCGAAGGCGCTGGCCGCCCTGGCCAAGCGGGCGGGCGCCGAGTACGTCGTGTTCACGGCCCGCCACCACGGCGGCTACTCGATGTTCCACACCGAGTTCTCCGACTTTGGCGTGCAGAACGGCCCGTTCGGCCGTGACATCACGCGGGAGTTCGTCGATGCGATCCGGGCCGAGGGCATCCGGGTGGGCATCTACTTCTCGCTGCCCGACTGGCACCACCCCGACTATCCGGCATTTCAGGACTCCGACCGGCCCTACCCCGAGGAGCACTGGCCCGGTGCGGGGCTCGAGGAGAACATCGGGCAGCCGATCCGCGAAGACCGGCACCGCCGGGCCACCCCCGAGCAGTGGGAGAGGTTCCAGAGCTACCTGCGCGGCCAGCTCACCGAGATCCTCACGAACTACGGCACGATCGACCTGCTCTGGTTCGACGGCGAGTGGGAGCGCAACGAGGAGGAGTGGGACACCGCGGGCCTCCGCGCCCTGATCAAGGGCCTCCAGCCCGACGTCGTGATCAACGAGCGGCTGCTGGGCCAAGGCGACTACAAGACTCCGGAGCAGGCGTTCCCGATCGTCGCCCCCGAAGGGCCGTGGGAGCTCTGCCTCACCATCGGCGACATGTGGGCCTGGCGACCCGGCGACACCAACAACAAGAGCGTGCGCTCGCTCGTGACGAGCCTGATCGAGGTGGTGAGTCGCGGCGGGAACCTGCTGCTGAACATCGGCCCGAAGGGCGATGGCAGCCTGAACGAGGTGCAGGTCGAGCGGCTCGAGAGCATCGGCGACTGGATGGACCGGCATCGCGAGAGCGTCGTCGGCGTCTCGCCCACCGTGGGCGTCGACTTCTACGGCCCGACCACCGCGCGTGCGGGCACCGTCTACCTCCATCTGGTCAACCGGCCGGTCGAGGAGATCATCGTGCGCGGCCTGCCGGTGCGGCGGGTCAGCGGCATCCGTCTGCTCGCGACCGGGCAGCCCCTCGACCACACCGTCGGCTTCGAAGTGCACGAGCTCGCCTCGCACGACGACGAGCCCTCGGGTGAATTGCGCATCCCGGCGCCGGAGCCCTCCGGGGCGGCCGTCGACGTGGTGGCGATCGACTTCGCCTGAGCGCGGAGAACCAGTAGTCCCCAATCAGCAACGTGAATCCAATGGAGGAGGCACAACACGTGAAAAGCACCAGAGGCAAGGCAGTCAAGGTGGCCACGGCGGTCGCGATGGTCGGAGCACTCGGCGCACTGGCCGGATGCGCCGGGTCGTCGAGCGGCGGAACGCAGTCCGACGGAACACTCGATCTCTACACCTGGGTCAGCAGTCAGAGCGACCGCGACCAGTGGGAGTCGTTCGTGAGCGAAGCCCAGAAGCAGGATCCCGATCTGAAGATCGCGATCGACGGGCCGAGCTTCGCCGACTACTGGACCAAGGTCAAGACCCGGCTCTCCGGCAGCAACCCGCCGTGCCTGCTCACCACGCAGGCGGCTCGCGCCCAGGAGCTCCAGGGCCTGTTGAAGCCGCTCGACGACCTGATCGCCGAGAACGACTTCGACACCTCCGACATCGACCCTTCCATGCTCGAGGGCATGACCGTCGACGGCACGATCCGCGCCATCCCCTACGACGCCGAGCCGGTGGTGCTGTTCTACAACGCCGACCTGTTCAAGGCCGCCGGGCTCACGCCCCCCGGCACGACGTACACGCGTGAGCAGTTCATCTCCGACGCCAAGACGCTCACCACGGGCGATCAGCAGGGTCTGGCCATCTCGACCGGCATCTTCATCCCCAACGCGTGGGCCCTGGCCGACGGTGTGGCCGCCGTCGACGACGACGGCAAGCTCGACCTCACCAACCCCGCGTTCGTCGACGAGGTGCAGAGCTTCTTCGACCTGGTGGGCAAGGACGGCGTCGCCCCGGCCCCCGAGGCCGCCGACGGCTCGGATGTCTCGCAGGCGGCGTTCACGAGCGGCAAGGCCGCGATGCTGATCGAGGGCCCGTGGATGTACGGCACCTTCGACGAGGCGGCCGACTTCACCCTCGGCATCTCGATCGTCCCATCCACCAGCGGTGAGGCCGCGGCGATGACCGCGGGCTCGGGCTTCGGCATCGCGAACACCTGCGACGACCCCGAGGCGGCGTTCAAGGCCATCACCGAGCTCACCTCCACTCCGGTACTCGAGGCGCAGGCGAAGACGCGCGGCATCGTGCCGGCGCGCTCGGAGGCCGTGCCGGCCTGGGCCGAGGGCAAGTCGCCCGAGGCGGCGGCCGTGGTCGACGCGCTGCTCGCCAACGCGACCGCGCAGATCACCACCCCCGGCTGGAACCAGGTCGACACGCTGTTCACCCAGTACGGCGTCGAGGGCTTCAGGGGTGACAAGTCCGCCCAGGAGATCCTCGAGACGATTCAGAACTCGGTGGGCGAGTAACCGCATGGTCACCGTCACCGGCCTGGGCGCTGTCACCTCGAAAGAGGTGGCAGCGCCCCCGGCGCCCCCCGCGGCATCCGCTCCCGCCGGCAAGAAGAAGCCCAGCCAGGGGCTGATCGCCCTGGCCTACCTGTGGCCCGGGCTCACCGGCTTCGTGTTCTTCATCCTGGTGCCGCTGGTCGGCTCCCTCGTGATCAGCCTGTTCGAGTGGCCGTTGTTCGGCACCCCGACGTTCATCGGGTTCGGGAACTACGCGAAGCTGTTCAGCGATCCGACCTTCTACACGGTGCTGCTGAACACCGTGATCTTCGCGTTCGTGTACACCGCCCTGAACCTCGTGCTCGCACTCGCGATCTCGCTCTGGCTGAACACCCGCATCAAGTTCGCCGGATTCTGGCGGGTCATCTTCTTCCTGCCGGCGATCACGCCGATGGTCGCGAACGCGCTCATCTGGCGCCTGCTGCTGTCACAGGACGGCCTGGTGAACTCGGTGCTGGCCGGCGTCGGCATCGACGGCCCGTCGTGGCTCTCGGATGCGAACTTCGCCCTCATCTCGGTGATCACCATGTCGGTGTGGCAGTCGTTCGGCTACAACGTGATCGTGCTCTCGGCCGGACTCGGGTCGATCCCGAAGGAGATCCTCGAGGCCTCGCGCGTCGACGGCACGAGCGCCTGGTCGAGACTGCGGCACATCATCCTGCCGATGCTCTCGCCGTCGCTGTTCTTCACCATGACGATGACCATGATCGGTGCGTTCCAGGTGTTCGTGCAGCCGCAGATCCTGACCCAGGGCGGGCCGGGCGAGGCGACCAACACCTTCGTGCTCTACCTCTACCGGAACGGGTTCGTGTTCGACAAGCTCGGCTACGCCTCGGCGCTGGCCTGGATCCTGTTCCTCGTGGTGATGCTGATCACGGCGCTGCAGTTCGCCGGTCAGCGGAAGTGGGTGAACTATGACAAGTGACACCATCCGGCGGCGGCCGAAGCTCCGCCCCGCCCAACGCAGAACGGTCACGAAGACCTGGCTCAACACGGCCGCCATGGCCGCGGTGGCCCTGGTGTTCACCTTTCCCTTCATCTGGATGTTCTTCTCGGCCCTGAAGCCCGAAGACGAGGTCTTCTCGCCCGATCCGAGCTTCATCGGCTCCGAGGTGCGCTGGCAGAACTTCGCCGACGCCTGGACCCTCGTGCCGTTCGGCCGGTTCATCTTCAACGGGTTCCTGGTGGCCACCCTCGGCGCGCTGCTCTCGGTGATCGTCGCCGTGCTCTCGGCCTACGCGTTCTCGCGGCTGAAGTTCCGGTTCCGCGACCGGCTGTTCCTGCTCTACGTGCTCACGCTCGTGCTGCCGCAGGAGGTGCTCGTGGTGCCGCTGTTCATCATGATGAACAAGCTCGGGCTGGTCGACAGCTACTTCGCGCTGATCGTGCCCTTCGCCTTCACGGCGTTCGGCACCTTCCTGCTGCGGCAGTTCTTCCTCACCATCCCGATCGAATACGAGGAGGCGGCGCTCATCGACGGGGCTTCGCGCTTCCGCACGCTGTGGTCGGTGCTGCTCCCGCAACTGACGGCCCCGCTGTCGGTGCTCGCCGTGTTCTCCTTCATCGGCTACTACAACTCCTACCTGTGGCCGCTCATCATCATCAACACGCAAGAACTCGCCACGGTGCCCCTCGGGCTCTCGATGTTCACCGGCGAGCACGGCACCCAGTGGAGTCTGCTGATGGCGGCCTCCACCATCGCCGTCGTCCCATCGCTCATCATCGTGGCGGTGCTGCAGCGTCAGCTCATCAAGGGAGTCGCTCTCGGCGGCTTCGGTGGCCGCTGATGCTGGCAGCATCCCGCCTTCCATCGAGGAAACCATGACACTCTCGACACCCGTCCTGACCACCGGCCGCACCGGCACCGACATCGTGAGCGCCGAGGCGTGGCTCTGCGACCTCCCGGTCGAGACGGTGCGAACGGATGCGGTGCAGGCGTTCCTGAAGCAGGAGACGATCTTCGTGCGCATCCGCACCGCATCGGGCATCGAAGGTGTGGGATACAGCTACACCATCGGCACCGGCGGGCCCGCGGTGCTGAGCCTGCTGCGAACGAGCCTGCTCGACGCGCTCGTGGGGCTCGACGCGATGCGACCCGAGGCCGTGTGGCAGGCCCTCTTCTCTCGCACCCGTGCGACCACCGCGGGCGTGATCACCGCGCTGGCCCTGGCCGCCGTCGACACGGCGGTGTGGGATGCCCGCTGCAAGGCGGGCGGGATGCCGCTGTGGGTCGCCGCCGGAGGGGCCCGCAGCTCCATCCCGCTCTACGACACCGAGGGCGGTTGGTTGCACTTCAGCACCGACGAGCTGGTGGCACAGGCCGAGGAGTCGCGAGCCGCCGGGATGCGCGGCGTCAAGATCAAGGTCGGCAAGCCCAAGGGGCACGAAGACGTGGAGCGCCTCGCGGCCGTGCGCGCGGCCGTGGGCGACGACTTCGACATCATGATCGACGCCAACCAGTCGCTGACGGCGGCGGAGGCCATCCGGCGGGCGGCGGCTTTCGAGCCGCTCGACATCTTCTGGTTCGAGGAGCCGCTGCCGGCCGAGGACATGTCGGGGCACCGGGCGCTCTCCCGCTCGACGAGCATCCCGGTGGCGGTGGGGGAGAGCATGTATTCGGTGGGCCAGTTCCGGGAATACCTGCAATCGCAGGCGGCGTCGATCGTGCAGGTCGACGTGGCCCGCATCGGCGGCATCACGCCCTGGCTCAAGGTCGCGCACCTGGCCGAGGCGTTCAACGTGAAGGTGGCGCCGCACTTCTTGATGGAACTGCACGTGTCGCTCACCTGTGCGGTGCCGAACTCGCTCTACCTCGAGCACATCCCGCAGCTGCGGGCGGTGACGCGGAGCGAGATGACGATCGTCGACGGTGACGGCGTGCCCTCGGCCGAGCCGGGCCTCGGCATCGACTGGGACTTCGATGCTCTCGACGACCTGCGGGTGTCATGAGCGCGGCTGCGTCCGCCCGTGTGGCGCCCGCGGCTCCTGGTTCGGTCGCGGCAGGCCTCGGCGCCCTCGGCTACGGTGTCGCCGCGCTCGGCAACCTCTATCAGGCCGTGCCCGACGCGGTGTGGCCGGGATGCGTGCCCGCGGCGTGGGAGGCGGGCATCCGCTACTTCGACGTGGCCCCGCACTACGGGCTCGGGCTGGCCGAAGAGCGGTTGGGGGCGGCGCTCGCGGGGCTGCCCCGCGACGAGTTCGTGGTGTCGACGAAAGTCGGCCGGGTGCTCGAACCGAACCCCGACTACGCGGGGGAGACCGACATCCAGAACCTCTTCGACGTGCCGGCCACGCGCCGCCGGGTGCTCGACTACTCGCGCGACGGTGTGCTGCGCTCGCTCGAGGGGAGTCTCGAGCGGCTGGGCCTCGACCGGATCGACCTGCTGCTCGTGCATGATCCCGACGACCACGTGGAGGAGGCGCTCGCGGGAGCGTTCCCCGCGCTCGACGAGCTGAAGTCCCAGGGCGTGATCGGCGCCTACGGGGCCGGGATGAACCAGTCGGCGGCATTGACCCGCTTCGTGCGCGAGACCGACCTCGACGTGGTGATGCTGGCGGGCCGCTACACGCTGCTCGACCAGTCGGGCGCGGCGGATCTCCTGCCCGCGGCACTCGAGCGAGGCGTCGCGGTGATCGCTGCCGCGGTCTTCAACTCCGGTCTGCTGGCCACCGACCGGCCATCGGCGTCCGGTCGCTTCGACTACGGAACCGTTCCCGCTCCGGTGCTGGCACGGGCGGAGCGGATGGCCGACGTAGCCTCGCGGCACGGGGTGCGGTTGCCCGAGCTGGCCGCGCAGTTCCCGTTGCGGCATCCGGCCGTCTCGACCGTGGTGCTCGGGGCGGCGACACCCGAGCAGATCAGCGCGAATGCCGCTCTGCTCGGCACGCCGGTGCCCGACGTCGTGTGGGCCGAGCTCGAGGGGGAAGGGCTTCTGGAGGCGATCCTGTAGCCTACTTCCTGCATCCGCCTGCGTTTCGGAGCGCCTGATGGGGGCAAGCCATGAATACCATTGACCGCATGAGCAGCCCGGGTGACGTCTTCCGCCGTCTCCCGGCCCGGCGCGCGCTCGTCGACGACGTGTACGACGCCGTGCTCGGGCTCCTGATGGACCAGGTGATCGAGCCGGGCGCGCGAGCGAGCATCGACGGCATCGCGCGTCAGCTCGACGTGTCGCCCACGCCGGTGCGCGAGGCGCTGGCGCGGCTCGAGTCCGAGGGCCTCGTGGTGAAGAAGGCGCTGAAGGGCTACACGGCGTCGCCGCTGCTCGACGCCGAGGGGCTACGTCAGCTCTACGAGATGCGCCGGTTGCTCGAGCCGGCTGCCGCCGGGCTCGCGGTGGCGCACATGACGCCGAAGGCGCTCGAGGAGCTGACCCGGCTGGCGGCGGCGATGCACGTGAGCGGCGAAGCGTCGCAGTCGGGTGGCGACCGGTTCCAGGATTACCGCGACTTCGCCGACCATGATGCGGAGTTCCACCGACTGATCGCCGAGCACGCGGGCAATGAGCTGCTCGTCGACGCGATCGTGCGGCTGCGGTCGCACATGCACCTCTATCGCCTCTACTTCAAGCACGGCATCGCCGAGGACACCTCGGGGGAGCACGAAGCGGTGCTGGTCGCGCTGCGGAGCGGAGACGCGGCCGCGGCTGAGGCCGCGATGCTCGCTCACATCACGAACTCCTACGAGCGCATGTCGGTCGGCCTCGCCGACGACTGAGGTCAACGCGCGTCGGTGCTCACCCAGAGGTTGTCGGTGAGCTGCTCGAAACCGTCGAGCGGAATCGCGGGCTCTCCTGCGGCCAGCAATCGGTACTCCGGCCCGCCGTAGGCGAGCTCGATGCCCGCCTGCAGCTGCCCCGGCGATGCGATCGGTGGTCCCCCGCAGCTCGCGGAGACGGCATTGGTGCCGAGCAGCAGGCAGACGGCGCCCTCATCGGTGAGGGCGATCCAGACGCGATCTCCTTCGTGCTCGATGAGGAATCGCGCGGTGTCCGGCTCATAGAGCGGCGGGTCGTTCTGCTCGCCGACCACGGTGTCGGCGTCGGTCGCGGGCCGCTCGAGCACAGGGAACGCTTCTGCCGCGGTCGGCGTCGAGGTGAGGGGCACGCAGCCGGAGAGCACTGCGAGCGCCCCTATCGACCCGAGGATTCCGGCGGTGCGGGCCGCCATCATCGGCGTCGGTCTGCGGTGCGAGGTCATGGCTCCAGTCTGACACGCGCTTCGCTACAGTTGTAGGCCAAAGCGACGAGGCGGCGCGCATCAGGAGTCGGTGCCGCCCGGAGGTCCTGCCACCAGGAGCGCGGCGAACAGGCCGGCGGCGACGACGGCCAGGAGCGTCGCGGTCACGGCCGGCCGGGCGAGGGCCGCTCGCAGGGCGCGCTCACGCATCCGCCGGTCGCGGGGATCGTCGCCGGCGGTCCGCCGCCACGCGCCGGCGAGAAGTCCGCGCCGGTCGAAGGCGATCTCGACCGGGATCGTCGCGAAGGGAACGATCGCACTCGCACCGGCCAGCAGCACGACGGCCGCGCGCCACCGCTGGTTCACAGGGAGCACGACCACCACGATCGCGTACGCGATGAACACGAACCCGTGCAGGGCGCCCGCCACGGTCACCGGCCAGTCACCCACCCCCACGGCGTACTTCAGCAGCATGCCGGTCAGCAGGAGCGCCCAGGTCACCGCCTCGGCGATCGCGAAGAGGCGGAACAGGCGGCGGGGTGTCACGGGTCTCCTCCGGGCGTCGGATGTCGCTCCGATCCTATCGGCGGACGCCTGGGAGTACTGGGCTAACGGATGCAAATGCCATAGGCTGTTTCCTGTAGGAAATGTGTTCCGTGCATCCCGCTCGATGAGGAGTCCTTCGTGGCCATGTTCAAATCCGACCCCGAACGCCCGCCGCAGTACCGCCGTTTCGCGCGGGAGACGCCCGAGTGGTATCTCGACGCGAAGCTCGGCATCTTCGTGCACTGGGGTCCGTATTCCGTGCCCGCGTGGGCCGAGCCGATCGGTGCGCTCGGCACCATCGAGAAGGAGTACTGGTTCCGGCACAATCCCTATGCCGAGTGGTACTACAACACGATCCGCATCGAGGGGGCTCCCGCTCGCGAGCACCAGCAGGAGGTCTACGGCGGTGCGCCGTACGACGATTTCCTCGACGCGTGGACGGCCGATCGATTCGACGCCGACGACGTGATGGCGCTCGTCGCGTCGACCGGGGCGCGCTACTTCGTGCCGACCACCAAGCACCACGACGGCGTCACCCTCTGGGACGCGCCCGGCACCGGCGACCGCAACACCGTGCGCCGTGGTCCGCGACGCGACCTGATCGAGGAGTTCCGCGCGGCGGCGGAGGCGGCCGGGGTGCGGTTCGGCGTCTACTACAGCGGGGGCCTCGACTGGCACGTCGGGCAGAACCCGCCCATCACGGCCGACGACCTGCCCGAGACCCGGCCGGTGGATGCGGAGTACGCCGCCTACGCCTTCGACCACGTCGCCGACCTCGTGGCGCGCTACCGGCCCGAAGTGCTCTGGGGCGACATCGAGTGGCCCGACGCCGGCAAGCCGGAGGGGCCCAAGAGTCTGGTGGAGATGTTCGACCTGTTCTACGCCGCGCGGCCCGACGGCGTGGTCAACGACCGCTGGGGTGAGACGCACTGGGACTTCCGCACGAGCGAATACGAGAACGGGCTCGAGGTGGAAGGAACGGATGCCTGGGAGAACTGCCGCGGCGTCGGCTACTCCTTCGGCTACAACCGCCTCGAAGACGAGACCACCTCGTTGAGCGGACCGGCCGCCATCCGGCACTTCGTCGACGTGGTGGCGCGCGGAGGCAACTTCCTGCTGAACATCGGCCTCACCGCCGAGGGCCTCGTGCCCGAGCTGCAGCGGCGAACCCTCGAAGCGCTCGGCGCCTTCAACGCCGAGCACGGCAGCGCGATCTTCGGCTCCCGGCCGGCTGGCTCGCTCGCGTCGCCGAGCGAACCGCCAGCGGGGAGCGCCGACGGACGGCCGTGGGTGCGCTGGACGCGCTCCGCCGACGCCCTGCACGCCTTCGTGTGGGCCGACGGCGACGGTTTCATCGCCGGAGCCCCCGTCGAGCTCGCCCTCGATCCCGCTGCGGTCGACCTCGCCTCAGCGCGCCTGCCCGACGGCAGCCCGGTGACCGCGGAGGCCGTCGGGGGTCGCGTGCTGGTCTCCGGAGTCGACGCGACATCCGCGGCCCAGCCGGCTCGTATCGACTTCTCGCTCGCCTGACCCCGCGTGGCTCCCGCACCCGCTCTGCCCGGACCGGAGCCGTGAAGACGCTCTTCGCCCCGTACATCGAGGTGCTCCGGCCGCAGCATCACGCGAGCATCGCCCTCGGCGGCTTCCTCGCGCGGGTGCCCGCTGCGATCCTGGGATTCGCGACCTTCCTGCTGTTCCAGCGCACCACGGATTCCTTCGCACTCGGCGGCCTCGTCTCCGGCGTGGTGATCGCCACCGGTGCCGTCATGGGGCCGGTCCTGGGCCGCCTGGCCGACCGTCACGGCCAGCGGCGTCTGCTCCGGATCTTCGCCGTCACGCATCTCCTCTCCGTGCTGCTTCTCGTGATCGCCGGTCACGCACACGTCCCGGCGCTCCTGTTCGTCGTGCTCGCCGGGATCGCTGGTGCGACCGTCGCGCCGATCGGCTCCTTCACCCGAGCGCGCTGGTCGCATCGCTACGGTGACGCGCCCCAGCTGAAGACGGCGTTCGCGCTCGAGGCGATCCTCGACGAGATGGTCTGGATCATCGGCCCCGCGGTGGCCGCCCTCATCGCGGCGGCCGTCGATCCCGCAGTGGGTCTCGTTCTGTCGGGGGCGTGCGGCTTCGCAGGAAGCCTCATCCTCGCGGCGCAACGAGCGACCGACACCCCTCCGCACGAACCGGACACCGAGGTCCGCCGACCCGGATTCACTCCTCTGGGCTCAGCGCGCCTGATGGCCGTGCTCATCGCCGGTTTCGTCGTGGGTGTCTCGTTCGGGGTCGACAACGTCAGTGCGGTGGCGATCTCCCAGCGTGATGGAGTGCCCGAATTGGCGGGCGTGATCCTGAGCGTGTATTCGGTGGGAAGCATCCTCGGCGGCTTCGTGCTGGGAGCGCTGCCCGATCGCTTGAGCCCGTTCCGGCTCTTCGTCGCCACCGCCCTGTTCCTCGCGGTCGCATTCGCCCCACTCGCGTTCGCGCCCGACACGATCTGGATCATGGTGTTCGGCTTCTTCGCGGGTGCCGCCGTGACCCCGTACACGGTCGGCGCCAATCGTGCCGTGGAGGCGCTGGTGCCCCGACGCGTCGTGACCGAGGCGCTCTCCTGGGCCAACACCGCGATTCTTGCCGGCATGGCGCTCGGTGGCCCACTCGGAGGACTCGTGGTAGATGCCGCAGGCCCCCGCGCAGGCTACCTCGCCGTGTCGGGGCTCTGCCTCCTCCCGGTGCTGGTCGCGCTCACGGCGGCGTTCGGAAGCAGGCGCGCTCGGCCCGAGGACGCGTGACGGATCCATGAGCGGCGTGTGACGGCGGCGTAGATTCATCGCATGACCGTCGTCATCGCGTTCATCGCCAACATCCTCGTCGCCCTCGCGAAGTCGATCGTGGCCGGTCTCACCGGGTCGGCGTCGATGCTCGCCGAGGCCGCGCATTCGTGGGCGGATGCGGGCAACGAGATCTTCTTGCTGATCGCCGACCGGCGGGCCGAGAAGAAGCCCGATGCGATGCATCCGCTCGGCCACGGCCGCGACGCCTACATCTTCTCGCTGTTCGCGGCTTTCGGCATCTTCACCGTGGGCGCGGTCGTGTCGGTGTATCACGGCATCCAGAGCCTCGCCGCTCCGGAGGCCGTGGAGAACTACACCCTGAACTACATCGTGCTCGCGGTGGCCTTCGTGCTCGAGGGCTTCTCGCTGTCGCAGTCGGTGATGCAGGGCCGACGCACCGCCCGGCGCTACCGGCGCGGCTTCTTCGACTACGTGGTGAACGGTTCGGACACGACGCTGCGCTCGGTGTTCTTCGAGGACACCGCTGCGCTGATCGGTCTGGTGCTCGCCGCGACCGGTATCGGTCTGCACCAGGTGACGGGCGATCCGATGTGGGATGCGCTGGGCTCGATCGCGATCGGCGTGCTGCTGGGCGGGGTGGCGTTGATCCTGATCAGCCGCAACCGGCGTTACCTTCTCGGCGCGGGGCCGACCGACATGTTCCGGATGCAGGTGGGCCGCACGTTGCTCGCGCATCCGGAGATCGACCGGGTGACGTCGCTGTACCTCGAGTTCAGCGGACCGGGCACGCTCTTCCTGGTGGCTGCGGTCGACCTGGTGGGCGATGAGCCCGAGAACGGCGTGGCGGCGCAGCTCCGCCGGCTCGAGGCCGATCTCGAGCAGGAGGAGCTGATCGGCAAAGCCGTGCTGACGTTGTCGGTGAGCGACGAGCCGTCGCTCGAGTTCAGCGGGTGACCCGTGCGCCGCGGCCGGGCACAGGCCCGACCCGATCCGTTTCGACGGCGGGCGCGGTGGGCTCGACCGGGGGTACAGTCGCATCAACCCGATCCAGATCAGCGCTGCCCCCCGCCCCCGAGACCCTTAGGACATGACATGGCCACTCCCGCCGAACTGCTCGCCGCGAACCTGCACCAGGTCTTCGGCAACCGTGACGTCGCATCGCGCCGCGCAGCGATCGACGCCACCTACACCGACGACGTCGCCTTCACCGACCCCGAGGGCACGGTGACGGGTCGCGACGCCCTCGAGAAGAAGGCCGCCGCACTGATCGACGGCGCCCCCGCCGACTTCATCTTCGAGCACGACGGCCTGGCCTACACCGGGTCGGACACGGCCGCCCTGGCCTGGACCTTCGGTCCGAGTGGCTCGCCGGTTGCGCGGGGCATCGACCTGATCACCGTCCGCGACGGCCGCATCAGCGCACTCCGCACCCTGCTCCACGAGTAGCGCCCCACCCGTCGGTCGGTGATCGACTCGACCGGGAGCGATGTGGTCCAATGTGTGCACACGCTTTCGGAGGTCGGGATGAGTCACGACGACGCGCAGCTCAGGTCGGAACTGAAGAACGACCTGCGGCACCGATTGCGTCCGTTGACGAACATCGTGCCCCGGGGGCGCGGCCGGCAGGTGACACCGCTCGAGCTGCTCTACGACCTCGTCTACGTGATCGCGTTCGGCGCCGCCGCCGAGGAGGTCGCCGCGTCCATCGCCGACGGGCACGTGGCGGCTGGCATCGGCGCCTACCTCTTCGCGATCTTCGCCGTCGGGTGGTCGTGGCTGAACTTCACCTGGTACGCCTCCGCCTACGGCAACGACGACGCGATCTTCCGGGTCGCCACGATCGTGCAGATGGTCGGCGCTCTCGTGCTCGTCTTCGGATTGCCCCAGAGCTTCCACGACGCCGCCGAAGGGCAGAACCCGAACAACCTGTTCATCGCCATCGGCTACCTGGTGATGCGCGTTCCGCTCATCCTGCTCTGGCTCCGGGCCGCTCGGCAGGACGAGGAGCACCGGCGATCCGCACGTGCCTACGCGGTCACGGTCTCACTCGCGCAACTCGGCTGGCTGCTCACCGCGATCATCCCGATGCCGGCGATCGTCGCCGTGGTCGCGCTCGCCGTGCTGGTCGGCATCGAGATGGTCGTGCGGGTGCTGATCGAGCAGCGCCTCGGCCGCACACCGTGGGAACCGGGACACATCGCCGAACGCTTCGGGTTGCTCACCCTCATCGCGCTCGGCGAGGTGGTGGCCGCGACCACGCGCACGGTCGTGGTGCTGACCGAGGAGCAGGGCTGGTCGGTGGGCGCGGTGATGATCGCGGCATCCGGGCTCGTGCTGGCCGCCGGGATCTGGTGGGCCTACTACCTCGTGCCCTCGGCGGTCATGCTCCGGCGCCGGCCCGAGCGGGTTTTCGCGTGGAGGTACACGCACTTGCTGGTGTGGGCCGCGATCCCCGCTGTCGGCGCGGGCCTGCGGCTGGCCGCCGAAGCGCTCGAGGGTGGTGAGCTGACCCTGCTCGGGATCACCGTCGCGCTGGTCGTGCCGGTGGGAGCCGTGATCGTGCTCGTCTTCCTGCTGTGGAGCATCCTGATGCGGTCGTACGACCTCACGCACATCCCCCTGCTCGCCGCCACGCTGGTGCCCCTGGTCGCGGCGATCGTGGTCGCCGTGATCGCCGGCACGGATGAGCCCTTCGACGCCCACGACACTGTCGACCTCGCCGCGCTGGTCGCCGTGATCGCCCTGGTCGCGCTCAGCGCGGTGGTGGAGGTGGTCGGGCACGAGATCGTGGGCTACTCGCACACCGTGCGGGCGCTGGAGCGGAATGCTCCTCGCCCCGGAGGTCAGAACGTCAGCCCTTCCCGCCCGGGTACTCCGATGCCGTGAGCCACAAGTGCGTTCAGGCCGTGGCGGGCGCCGGCGCATCCACGGCCAGCTTCACGCCGACCGCACCCAGAAGGGTGCCGGTGACCCAGCGCTGCCAGCGCATCCAGGCCGGGCGGCGGCCGAGGAAGACGGCGATGGCGCCGGCGGCCAGGATGATGGCGGCGTTCACGATCATGCTCACCGCGATCTGCACGGCGCCGAGCTGGAACCCCTGGGCGATCACGTGTCCCGCCGCCTGGTCGATGAACTGCGGGATCAGGGCGAGGTACATGATCGCCGCCTTGGGGTTGAGCAGGTTCGTCACGAGACCCATGCGGAAGAGCTTCGGCGCGGAATCGCGCGGGAGCGATCTCGTGTCGAAAGCCGAGGTCCCTCCCGGGCGGAGCGCCTTCCACGCCAGCCACAGCAGGTAGGCGGCCCCGGCGACCTTGAGTGCCGTGTAGAGCCACGGCACCACGAGGAAGACGGCCGCGAGGCCCAGGTTGGCCATCGACAGGTAGGCCAGAAAGCCCACGAAGGTGCCGGCGAGCGAGACGAACCCGGCCCGCCAGCCCTGGCTGACGCTGCGCGACACGAGGTACATCATGTTCGGGCCGGGGGTCAGCACCATGCCGAGTGCCACCAGTGCCATCCCCGCGGTGGCCGCGACCGAGATCATCCCACTCCCTCCGACACTGCGCGCGCAGTGTCGTCTTCGGCACAGTAACCGGGGCGCCGAACGGAGACAACAGGCCAATCGAGTGCCCCAGGCCCGATCTCCGGTTTCGGTCCGATCTCATACTGCAGTAGGGGGTGCAACGGTTCCAGGGGTTGATGTCCCGGGGCTCCGCCCGAACGTAGCCTTCACTCGCCGGTCACGACCGCGGCCGGCGAGATCGAGGAGACGAGTATGTTCGAAGCACTCAACGACGCCATCCTGTCGGCCGCCGGTTCGCCCTGGATCTACCTCCTCATCATCGGGATCGTGTTCGTCGACGCCTTCTTCCCTCCCGTGCCGAGCGAGACCGTCGTGGTCTCAGCGGCCGCACTCGGCGTCGCGACGGGGCAGCCGAACGTGTGGATCGTGATCCTGCTCGCGGCCGTCGGAGCCGTCGCCGGAGACAACCTGACGTTCTGGTTCGGGCGTCGGCTCGGGCTCACCCGATTCCGGTGGATGCGCCGGGAGGGCTCCGTCAGAGCGTTCGACTGGGCCCGCCGCGGCCTCGACAAGCGGGCGGGCGTGCTGATCGTGACGGGTCGCTACATCCCGGTCGGCCGGATCGCGGTCAACCTCACCGCAGGTGCGACGGGCTTCCCCTACCGCCGCTTCGTTCCGCTCTCGATCGTCGCCGGCGTCTCCTGGGCGCTGTATTCGGTGGCCGTCGGTGTGCTCGCCGGCGCCTGGTTCCGCGAGACCCCGCTTCTCGGAGCCGTCGTCGCCGTGGTCTTCGCGATCGCGATCGGTCTGGTGATCGATCGGATCACTGCGGCGCGCTCGACCTCGTCGGAACCGACCGCTGCCGTCCGTGCCACAGTTGACGGACACCATGCGCCCGTTCACTCTGATTGACCCGACCACCCGGCGCCCCACCGTGCTCGCCTGGGGCGCGCTCGGCGTGCTCGCCGTGGTGCTCGCCTCCGTCTCGATCCCGGTGAACACGGCCGCCTACGGGGTGCCCCCCGCCGCCTCGTTCGTGATCGGTCTGCTGCAGGCGGCCTTGATCCCGCTCGCCGCCGCGCGCCCGAGACTCGCGCTCGTGCTCTCGGTGATTCCGCTCGTGCTGCTTCCGCTGCTCGGCCTGCACTCCGAGGGCGCACCCTGGCCGGTGGCCGTGACGACGCTCATCATCCAGGCGGCGGTAATCGTCGTCATCGCGTTCGTGTCCACCTGGCGGGTGGCGATCGGGTCGTGGCTGGTCTCCGTTCTCGCCGTCTCGGTGGTGCTCGCGACCACGCCGGAGCGATTCGGTGGTTTCGACACCTCGCTCGCCTCCGCCATCCCGTTCGCCGCCGTCTCGGGCGGACTGCTCGCGATCGCCCTGCTTCTCGTGCAGCGGCGCAGTATCCGCGCACAGCTCGACCGGGAGCGCCAGGTCGCCGTGGCAGAGCAGGGGCGCCGCGAGGTCGTCGAGGAACGCAACCGAATCGCTCGCGAACTCCACGACGTGGTGGCGCACGGGATGTCGGTGATCCAGGTGCAGGCGTCGTCGGCGAAGTATCGGCTGCCCGACCTCGATCCGGCCGTCGCAGCGGAATTCGACGACATCGGCGCCACCGCCCGAAGCGCGCTCGGCGAGATGCGTCAGCTGCTCGGTGTGCTGCGCAACGAGGAGGCCACCACCGGTCTCGGTCCGCAGCCGGGGCTCTTCGACATCCCCACCCTGATCGACTCGGCGCGCAAGACCGGTGTTCCCGTCTCTCTGCACTGGGCGGTGAGCGGTGCGGGTACGCCCCCGGCGGCGGTCGCGCTCGCGGCCTATCGCATCGTGCAGGAGTCGCTCAGCAACGCCGTGCGTCACGCCCCCGGCGCGGCGACCCGGGTCGCGGTGACCCGGAGCGCCGCAGCGGTCGACATCTCGATCGAGAACGAGGCGCCAAGAGAAGCCGCCCGGGTGGAACCGCCGCGAGCGGAGACCCGGGGACCGGATGGCGGCCTCAGCCCCGGTTCGGACGCGAGCCCCGGCCCCGGTTCCGGTGGCCACGGTCTGGTCGGCATGCGCGAGCGCACCCTGCTGGTCGGCGGCACGCTGGAAAACGGACCCACCGACGAGGGAGGATACCTCGTGACCGCGCATCTGCCCCTTCCCGCCACCGTTTCGGAGTGACCGTGACCACCACCATCCTCATCGCCGACGACCAGGCGATGGTGCGTGCCGGGTTCGCGGCGATCCTCGACGCGCAAGACGGTCTCAGTGTGGTCGGTCAGGCGCGCGACGGCGCAGAAGCCGTCGCGCTCGGTCGGTCGCTCAAACCCGACGTGGTGCTGATGGATGTCAGGATGCCCGTGATGAACGGCATCGACGCCACGCGCGAACTCACGACCCCGTCGCGCGGCGATCCTCACACGCCGCGCGTGCTCGTGCTGACGACGTTCGACATCGACGAGTACGTGCACGACGCCCTCCGGGCGGGCGCGAGCGGTTTCCTGCTCAAAGACGCGGTTCCGGAAGACCTCGTGCAGGCCGTGCGCGTGGTCGCGTCGGGCGACGCCCTGATCGCGCCCCGCGTGATGAAGCGGCTCGTCGAGACGTTCACGGCGTCGACACCGGTGCCGGCCCGCCGCGCGAGCGAACTCAACGCGCTCACCGAGCGGGAGCGGGAGGTGCTCGTCCTGGTGGGCCGGGGCCGGTCGAACAGCGAGATCGCGGCGGAGCTGTTCATCGCCGAGCAGACCGTGAAGACCCATGTGAGCAAGATCTTCACCAAACTCGGGCTCCGCGACCGGGTGCAGGCGGTCGTGCTCGCCTACGACACCGGTCTCGTCGCGCCCGCGCGCTGACCGGCGGATCGTGCCGCTACGGCTCCGCGCCGCCCGACCCTACCGCGGTAGGGGTGCGAACGGCTCCCGCGGGTGATGTCCCGCCCGAAGCCGCGTTCCTACGCTCCCTGAGCACCCCGGAAGGGCTGGGGTGCGGAGGGGAATCCGATGTCCGTCATCACCGGCATCCGCACGCCGGCATCCGTTCGTCACCGCGACCGCAGCGTCGACCTGGTGCGATCGTTCCTTCTGCTCGTCGTCGTCGGGCTGCACTCGACGATGGCGGGCATCAGCGTCGGGCCGCACGGGGTGCTGCTGGAGAACGCGCTCGAGAACCAGGGCTGGTTCGGGCCGGTCACCTGGGTCGTGCAGATCATGCCGCTCTTCTTCCTGGTCGGCGGCTTCTCGAGTCACAGGCACTGGACGAGGATGCGCGAGCAGGGCCACAGCGCCAGCGACTACGTGGCGGGTCGACTGCGACGCCTGCTCGTTCCCGCACTCGTCTCGGTCGTCGCGGTCGGCTTCGGGCTCGCGCTGATGACCGTCTCCGGCGTGCCGGCCGGGCTGGTCGCCACCGCCGGATTCCGTATCAGTCAGCCGCTCTGGTTCCTCGGCGTGTACGTGCTGTGCTCCGCCTTCGTGCCGCTGCTCGTCGCGGCGCATCTCCGACGACCGGTGCTGAGCCTCGCCGGGCTCGTGACGGCTGCGGTCGCGGTCGACGTGCTCCGGTTCGGCACGGATGGCACCGCCCTCGGCTTCCTTAACCTGTTGTTCGTGTGGCTCGCCCTCCAGCAACTCGGATTCTGGCTCGCCGCCGGACGCCTCGACGCCCTCTCCGTGCGCACGCGAGTCGTCATCGCGGCCGGGTCGGTCGTGGCGCTGGTGCTGCTGACGGTGCCGGGGCCGTATCCGGTCGACATGCTGCAGAACCTCAACCCGCCCACGGTCTGCCTGATCGTGCTCGGTGTCGCGCAGCTGATGGTGTTCACCCTGCTCCGAGAGCGGCTGCGCGAGATCGCCGAGCACCCCGGCGTCGGCAGCGTCGTGGATGCGCTCGGCAGCCGCGCCATGACGGCCTATCTCTGGCACATGCCGGTGATCGTCGCGCTCGCCGGCGGGCTGCTCGCTCTGCACGCATCGGCCGGAGTGCCGCTGCCGGAGCCGCTGAGTGCGGGGTGGTGGGTCACTCGCCCGCTGTGGCTGCTCGCCGTCGGCATCGCCGTGCTCCCGGTCGCGGCCGGCCTCGGACGGTTCGAGAACGGCACGGGCACGGGCACGGCGAGGTTCCTCGGCTCGTCCCGTCGGGCGCGCACCCGTATCGCGTCGGCCGTGGTGCTCGGCTCCGGCTCGGTCGTGCTCCTGCTCGCGACCGGCATCTCGCTCGCCGCCGTGATCCTCGCGGTCGGGATGCTCGTGGGCGCGCTCGCTCTCGCCGGCGCTCGCCCTAGATGACGATGCAGCCGGGGCCCGGGCGGGTGTCGTCGGGGTCGGTGTCGTCGGTGTCACGGGCAGGCGCCGGTGCAGTCGCCGTCGGTGCCGATGGTGTCTCGGGCATGGCCGCAGGTGCGGTCGACGGGGCAGGAGCGTCGGCGTCGGCCGCGTGTCGGGGCCCGTCATCCGTCTCGTCGATCCGATCCCGGTCGACGGATGCCGGAGCATCCCGCTCGGCGACGTCCTGCGTCACGTCCGCGGCAGCGGGCGTGGGCGCCGGCACCGGCGCGGCAGCGACCGGCCCTTCACCACCTCGCAGCCCCGCGTAGTACGCCCGCAGCTCCTGCTCCTCTGCCGGGCTCAACCCGCCCGCGGCATCCGGATGCGGCGAGTTCTTCACGTCGTCCTTGTCGAGGTCGACGAAGACGTCGTCGTGCTCCCAGGTGGCGTCGTCGAGCGGAACGAACAGATTCTTGCGCCCGAAGATGCCGCCGTGCAGCACTGCCCACGTCGGATGCCCGTCGGCGGCGTCGACGAGAACCTGGTCGACGCGGCCGATCTTCGCCTTGTCGCGCCCGTAGAGCGTGGCTCCGACGATGCTCTGGATGTTGTTCGCGGGAAGCATGGTGTCTCCTTTCGACGACCGGTGCGGTGGCCGGTCGCTAGCGACCGAGGCCGGCGCGGTCGACCCGGCGGTGGAAGCGCATGCCCGCCATGCCGCCGAGCAGCGCTCCGACGAGGCTCGCGACAGCCGCGGCGACGAGGGTGATGACGCCCACCGTGGTGAGGCTGCCTTCGTTGACCGGGATGCGCGGGAACCCGTTCACGGTGGCGAGGATGTTGAACCGGCTGCCCGCGACGGCGCCGACGATTGCGACCACGATCGCGATCACCACCGCCCAGAGCCAGACGGCCAGTCCCTGCTTCACACCGTCGAACCGCGCCATGCGGCCGGCCACGTAGCCGCCGCAGAAGTAGGCGATGACGATCACGACGACGAGGGCGATGGCGCCGGCGATGCCGATGGTCGCGGCTTGATCGGGGTCGAGGTCGGCGGCATCCGTGCTCCCACCGGTCGCACCGAGGCCCAGGGCGACGCCGGTGGCGGTGACCAGGGCGGTGAGGATGAGGGCGAGCCCGGTGGCGGCGAGCCAGCCGAAGAAGGCGGAGCCGAACTTGAACCCGCCGAACTCGCGGCGTTCGCGTTCCACCACGTCTTGGCGGAGGGTGTTGCGGTCTTCCAGGGGGACTGATCCGGCCGGGCGGGTGTCGTCGGGGGGAACGGCACCGGCCTCGCTGCGCGCGGGGTCGTCGGGTGGGATGGCAGTCATGATGCATCCTTTCGCTGTGCGTCGCTGCCGAACCTACGACGGTCGGCGTCTTTCGGCCGCGGCTTGACATCGCGGAAAGTCGTGTTCCGGGGCGCGGGTAGGCTTGACCGTCGGCCCGATGGCGGGCATCCCCCTCCGCCGCCCGACCCTTGAGGACACCCGTGAGCCTGATCCGCCTGAACGACGTGAGCATCGAGTTCGACGGGCGACCCGTGGTGCGCGAGGCCTTCCTCAAGCTGCGGGCCGGAGACCGGATCGGGTTGATCGGCAAGAACGGCACCGGCAAGACGAGCTTCCTCGAACTGATCCTGGGGCGATTGCAACCGGCGAACGGCACCGTCGATGTGACGCTCGGCACCACCATCGGCTACTTCTCGCAGTTCTCCGAGCTGGATGGCGACCGCAGCATCCGCGAGATGCTGAGCGACCACTTCGCGGCGGTGCACGAGACGCAGGCGCGGCTGGATGCCATCGGCGAGCACCTCGCGCACCCGATGGCCGACGACGCGATGACCGCACTCCTCGTGGAACAGGGCGAGTTGTTCGAGCGGATGGATGCGATCGACGGCTGGTCGTACGAGAACACCATCGACACCGTGCTCACCAGCCTCGGCTTCGACGAGTCGCGGCGCGATCTGCCGGTCGACCGGTTGTCGGGCGGATGGCGCAACCGGGCCGCCCTGGCGAGGATCCTCATCCAGTCGCCCGATGTGCTGCTGCTCGACGAGCCCACGAACTTCCTCGACCTCGACGGGGTGCGCTGGATCGAGAACTGGCTCGCCCGCTACCTCGGCGCCGTGCTCGTGGTGTCGCACGACCGCCAGTTCCTCGACGGGGTCGTGACCCGCATCGTCGAGATCGAGAACTACCGGCTGCAGGAATACGAGGGCGACTACTCGGCCTACGTGCACGCGAAGCAGTCGCGGTTGAAGATGCTCGAACGGCAGTTCGCGCACGAGGAGGAGCTGCTCGCCTACGAGCAGGCGGCCAGTGCGGCGCGGCGGGAGGCGGCGCGCAACCCCACGAATGCGGTGGCGAGACGGCTGGCCGACATCAAGAAGCGCCAGGCTCCGCGGCCGATCGACCAGATCATCACCGACATCTACGGCGGCCTGCGGGTGAGCAACGACCTGCTCGAGGTGGTGAAGCTCACGAAGAGCTTCGACGACGGCGCGCCCCTGTTCGCCGATCTCACCTTCAGCCTGCACCGCGGCGATCGGGTGGCCGTGCTCGGATCGAACGGATCGGGCAAGTCGACCCTGCTCGACGTGCTCACGGGCGAGACGGAGGCGGATGCGGGCCAGGTGCGCTGGGCGAAGGGTGTGCGCTTCGTCTCCTACAACCGCGTCTACGCGGAGCTCGACCTCACCGACAGTGTCGGACACGCCGTGAACGCCTACCCCGACTCGCTCGCGTTCAGCGCCACCAAGAAGAGCGTGGGGCGATTCCTCGCGATGCTGCAGTTCTCGGAAGCGGATCTGCAGCAGAAGATCGGCACCCTCTCCGGCGGGCAACGGGCGCGGGTCGCCATCGCGCAATGCCTGCTCTCGGGGGCCGCCGTGATCGTGCTCGACGAGCCCACGAACCACCTCGACATCACGAGCACGCAGGTGATGGAGCGGGCTCTCACCCACTTCCCGGGTGCGGTGCTCGTGGTCTCGCACGATCGCTTCTTCGTCGACAAACTGGCCGATCGCCTGCTCGTCTTCGATGGCACCCCGCACGTCACCGAGCGAGCGGCGAGCGGCGCCCTCTAGGGTCTCGGCGGCGCGCCCGAGTCGCGTCGGCGAGGCTCAGTGGTGGCTCGGAGGCTGACGGAAGCGGGCCTGCGCGGCTTGCCGGGTGGTGCCGACGGTCAGGCCGATGTCGGCCCACGTGTATCCGGCCGCGCGCGCTGCGCTCACGGCGGCTCGCAATTCCGTATCTGCCGCCTGGGCGGCGCGCAGTGCCAGACCGATCCGGCGTAGTTCCCGCGGGTCTTCGGCCGGTGTGACCTTCGGGTCGAGGACATCGAGCAGTTCTTCTGCGCGCGTCGACTCATCGACTGCGGTGTGTAGCTTCGTGGTCATGGTGTCAGCTCACAGGTAGTGGTAAAACTTCGGCCGGAGGGGCATCGCGTGGATCACTCGTGGATCGTTGCTGATCTCGTCTTCAGTCGTTCCGTGCTTGAGAGCGCTGGGCAGAACTCTCACCTGTCAAGATAGTCTTGACGGAGGTTAATGTCAAGAGGACCTTGACGTCGTTCGGGAAGGGTCCGATTGCGCGATGTCATGATAATGAGAATAAATCATTGAATCGTGCGGCGGTGCGCTCTGAGCGAATCGGGGCGCGGAAGGGGGCGGAGCGAGGTGGAATGGGGGCATGAACGCCCGCGATCCGCTCGACGCCTACTCCGAGACCGTCATCGGCGTGGCCGAACGTGTGCTGCCCTCGGTCGCGAGCGTCTCCGTCGAGACGCGCCGTGGAGCGGGCGCGGGGAGCGCATCCGTCATCGGAGCCGACGGACTGCTGCTCACCAGCGCGCACGTCATCGCGGGCGCCCAGGCGCTCGAGGTGGCGTTCGCCGACGGGAGCTCGTCGGAGGCGCACGTGGTGGGGGCGGATCCGCTGTCCGACCTCGCCGTGCTGCGTGCCGTGGGACCCACACCCCCGCAGCTCACCCTCGGCGATGCCGCCGACCTCCGCGTCGGGCAGCTCGTCGTCGCCCTCGGCAATCCGCTCGGTCTCGCCGGAAGCGTCACCGCCGGCATCGTCTCCGCCCTCGGCCGTTCGCTGCCCACGAGCGCCGGACGCGTGATCGACGAGGTCATCCAGACGGATGCCGCGTTGAACCCCGGCAACAGCGGAGGAGTGCTGGCCGACGGATCGGGCGCCGTCGTCGGCGTGAACACCGCCGTCGCCGGTGTCGGGCTGGGCCTCGCGGTGCCGATCAACTCCACCACCCGCGAGATCATCGACTCGCTCATCGCCTTCGGCCGTGTGCGTCGTGCGTGGCTCGGTATCGCGGGAGTGCAGATCCAGCTTCCCGCCGAGGTCGCCGCGAAAGTGGGCGCGGCGAAGGGAATGCAGGTCGCGACCGTCGTCGCCGACAGCCCGGCCGCGCTCGCCGGCATCCGCCGCGGCGACATCGTCATCTCGCTCGACGGCAAGAAGATCGTGAGCGCGACCGCCGTGCAGCGCCTCATGGTCGAGAACGCGATCGACCGCCTGATCGAGATGACGGTGTGGCGCAACGGCGCCCTCGTCGACGTCATCCTGCAGCCCACGGAGCTGTCGCTGCGCTGACGCGCCCGGCCGCCCCGCGTGCCCCGGCGCCGCCCGCACCTCGTCCGAGGACGACGTTCCGCCTTGACTCGTTGGCGCCGCCCCGTCAGACGGTGGGCGCCGGGATGTCGCTGCGCGGCTGGTCGACCACCGGTGCCGGTGTCGGTGTCGGTGTCGGTGGCTTCGTGCTCCACGGCCGCTGGCCGCTGAACTCGAGAAGTTGCGCACCGACTCCGAAGAAGACCATCGCCAACCACACGACGATGTTCAGCCACGGGATCTGCAGGGCGATGATGAGGATCACGCCACCCACCAGGGATTCGATCACCGGGTGCGCCCGGCCACGGAAGAGCAGGCGCCCGATGTAATACGCCCCGTAGACGAACGACGCCATGGTGAGCACCGTCCACACGAGCAGGCCGGCGAGCGCGAGGGGAGCGCCGACGATCGTCACGAGCAGGAAGAACAGGGCGATCGGCACGGCGATGCTGGCGATGAAGCCCACCAGGAGCGCCTTCCACGGCGAGGGCACGAGATGATCCGTGACCCGGTGCAGCCAACGGGGCATCAGAAGGCCCGCCAGAACGGTGATGATGCTCAGGGCCACCAGTGCGTACAGCAGTCCGAAGAACCAGCTCACGATCGCGACCCAGGGCGAGACCTCGACATCCGACGCCCTGGTCGGCTGGATGCGCTCGACCGAGCCGGTGACGGCGCCCTCGCTGATCTGCGCTTCGTTGTCGCTGGTGTAGGTCAGATCGCCGCCGATCGTTCCATCGACCGTGAGCCGACCGACGCTGAGCTGAACGTCCCGGCCGATGTCGCCCGTGATCGTGGTGGTGGCGGCCGCCCCCACGACGTCCCTGCCGATGGAGCCCGTGCTCGTGATGTTCACGTCGGAGGCGAAGAGGGTGGCGCTGCGTGCCACCTCGCCGCTGACGGTGATGGTCTGCGCGGCGAGTCGGACGTCGCCGTCGACAGTGCCGGTGATGGTGATGGACTGCGCCGCTGCGATCACGTCGCCGTCGACGTCGCCGCTGATGGTGACGCTCTGTCCGGCCGCGTAGACGTCGCCGTCGACGGTGCCGGAGACGTCGATGATCGAGCCCGCGTAGAACTGCGGGCCGCGCGTGTCATCGGCCCTGACCTGCGTCGACGGCACAAGCGAGGCGGTCGGTGCGGCCTCGGCTGCGCCGGCCCCCGCGCCGACGACGAGACTCAGGATGCCGATGGTGAGGGCTGCGCCGACAGCCCGGCCGGCAATGGTCCGATGAGTCATCTCGGTGTTCCCTCCTGGTCGATGAGCTTTCGCCTCAGTCTGGGCCGACGACGCCTATGGTCGGAAGGGACGAAGGTCCCGGGCGTGCGCAGGGGGCGCGGAGCTCGTCCGACTGTCCGCACCGGTCGATGATCCGCCGACGAGATCACTTGACTCGCGCCTGGCCCTCGTGATCGCTCCCGTCGTCGATCGACAGGATGTAGACGTCGTCGACCACGATGATGGCACCGAGCATCCGCGCGGCACCACCGCCGAGGGCATGCACGCCCTTCACATCGCGTGCGGCGATGCCCGCGATCGTCGACACGACGTTCTCGGTGATGACCGTCTTCCCGTGCGTCGTCTCGGTGCTGGAGACGACGAGCGGTGCGGCTGCTGTATTCGCCATGCTGGAAACTCCTTCGTTCCTCTCGCCGGGGACCGGCTGCTCGACGAACCTTCGCGAGCTACTTCTGGTGCGGCGTGTCCTGGCTCGCTGCTGCGTGAATCTTGTCGCCGGCCTTGTGGAAGGCGCCTTCGACCGCGTCCGTGACCTGGTTGACCTTCTCTTCGACGGCGTCCACCACCTTGTCGGTGACGTTCTTGGTGTTCTCGGCGCCCTTCTTGATGTTCTCTCCTGCAGTCATGACGACTCCCTTCTTCGCTGGTAGAAGTGAGGCTATGGCGCTCGGGAGATCGAGAACGGGACCAACGTCCTCCGAGACCTGTTCGATGGCCCGAGGTCAGGCGGCCGTGCCCGCCTCCGTCCAGGCGCCCGGGTCGCGGGTGGCCGCCCCGAGCTCGGCCTCGAGGGTCGCGACAGCGGGGTCGAGCGACACCGCTGAGGTGGCCGCGATCAGTTCTGCTAGATGCGCCGGGCGGGTGCTGCCGAGCACCGGCACCAACCGGGAGTCGGTGGTCACCAGCCAGCGCGCGAGCAGCGCGACCGGCGACACCGAGTGCTCCCGCGCGACCTGATCGAGTACTTCGCGGCGCCGGCGGTTCTCCGCCGTGTGGAACGAGCCTGCGCCGGCGTCGTCGCGACCGGCGAAGTATCCGCTCGATTGAGGGCTCCAAGCCAGCAATGTGAGGTCGAGCTCGTGCGCGAGGGCGAACAGATCGGGCCCGGTGGTCTCCACGCCCGAGAACTCCGGCTCGCCGGCGGCCGCCGCGAGGCCGAAGTAGTTGCTCACCCAGGTGATCGAGGGCCCATCGATCCGCCCGAGCGCCTCGACCAGAGCCGCCACCCGCGGGGCACTCCAGTTCGAGACGCCGACCCGGGCGGTGATGCCGTCGGCGACGAGGGCGGTCAGGGTCTCGGCGATGTCGTCGACCGGCCGCGACGGCTCGTCGCGGTGCAGGAGGTAACTGTCGACCCGATCCACGCCGAGCAGGTCGACGCTCGTGCGCGCATCCGAGAGCACCTCGGCGCGCGAGAGCCGCGAGGCCCAGGTGGTGGTGTCGGGATGCCCGCCCTTGGTGAGCAGTCGCAGCTCGCCCACGTTGCCGCGCTCGGTCATCCACGCCCCGATGACCTCCTCGCTCCTCCCGTACACCCGAGCCGTGTCGATGTCGCGGCCCCCCGCGTCGAAGTAGGCGTCGAGTGCCGGGAAGGTGTCGGTGGTCTGGAAGGAGGCGGTGCCGAGGAAGAAGCGAAGACTCACAGACCCGTTATACCTCCTCCGGATGACTCAGGATGCCGCGACGATCGGCAGCAGCTCCTCGAGTGAGACGATGAGGTGGTCGGCGCCCGCATCGGCCAAGGCGGAGGTGGCCGCGTATCCGCCCGTCACCCCCACGGCGACGAAGCCCGCCGCCCTCGCGCAGCGCATGTCGTACGGGGTGTCGCCGACGTAGAACGCCCGGCGTCGCCGCCCACGATGCCGCTGCAACACGCTGAGCTTGTCGGCCACCGGCGCCTCGACCGAATCCCACACGTGGTCGACCCCGAGCGAGTGCTGGTCGAAGCGCACGGCTTCCGCCGCCGCTGCCGACACCACGCCGAGCCACGCGCCGCCTGCCGACAGCGCCGCGAGACATCCCTCCGACCCCGCGCGGAGGCTCGTGGTCGACTGGCGCATCGCCGTGTTCCACTCCTCCTCGGCCCTCGACAGTTCGGCCTCGGCCACTCCCAGCTCGCCGAACATCTCGGCCATCGGGAGCCGGAAGCGCTCGGTGAACTCGGCCTGCGCGAGTTCTCCCAGCCGACGGGTTCCGAGCACCCTGTTCAGCGACGCCCGAGCCCGGTCAGCGTCGAGCACCACCGTCCCGTTCCAGTCGAACAACACCATCGCATCCGTCAGCGTGGTGTCCGCGCTCGCGACGACCCCCGGGAGCTCCTGCGTCATCGCACCCCCGCCGCTTCGGAGACACGGATGCCCTCACTCACCGCGTCGCCGAGCCGAAGCCCGGTCACCGGCGAGTAGGCGTGCACCGATGCCGGATCGCAGACCACGGTGACGCGCGAGCCCGGCACCGGAGTGTCGGTGATCTCGCAGCGGAACGCGATCGGCAACCCTTCATCCGTGACGAGCTGCACCACTCGGTCCTTGCCGGTCGGCTCGACGAGCCCGACCGTGCCCGAGATCGACCAGGCCGACGGATGCGCCGCCACGCTGCCCAAGGCGAGGTGCTCCGCGCGCACCCCGAGCGTGACCGGGCCGGGAGCGCCGATCCGCCCGAATGCGCAGGTGCCCGAGTCGGCGTCGACGGCGAGCAGGTTCATCGGAGGCGATCCGATGAACGACGCCACGAACAGCGTCCCGGGCACCGCGTACAGCTCATCCGGCGTGCCGAGCTGCTCGATGCGACCCTCGTGGATCACGGCGATCCGATCGGCCATGGCCATCGCGTCGAGCTGGTCGTGGGTGACGTTGATGCCCGTCGCCCCGACCGAACGCAGGAGCGACGCGATCTCGAGGCGCAGCACCGCGTGCAGCTGCGCATCCAGCCCCGAGAGCGGCTCGTCGAGCAGCACGATGCCGCTGCGACGGGCCAGAGCCCGGGCCAGGGCGATGCGCTGGCGCTGGCCGCCCGACATCTCCTTGGGCTTGCGCCCGAGCAGATGTTCGACCTGCATGCGCCCGGCGATCTCGTGGGCGCGCTGCTCGGCCTCCTTCTTCGGCAGGCCGAGCCCGTGCCGGAGCCCGAGGGTGATGTTCTCGAGCGAAGAGAGATGCGGGTAGAGCGCGAAGTGCTGGAACACGATGGCGGCGTCGCGCTTGTGCGGCGGGATGCCGGACTGCGAGACGCCGTCGAAGGCGACGTCACCGGCATCCGGCTCTTCGAGCCCTGCGATCACGCGGAGCAGGGTCGACTTGCCCGACCCCGACGGGCCGAGGATGGCGACGTTCTCGCCATCCTCGACCGTCAGGTCGATGCCGTCGAGGGCTTTCACCGAGCCGAAGCTCTTGCTGATGGCCGTCAGATCGACGCGGGTCATGACGCTACTTCGCCACGATCTGGTCGATGGTGGTGACGGCCTGGTCGACGGTGGTCTTCGCGTCGGCTCCCGACTGCAGGGCCTGACCCATCTGACGGAAGGCGTCGTTCACCTCGGCGACGTGCGCGCCGGCGAAGCCGCCCCAGGGGCTGAGCGGCTTGTCGTAGCTCCAGGCGTAGGTGAGCTGCGGGGTGGCGGCGGAGCTCGCGAGCAGCGCCTCGCCGGCGGAGGAGTCGACGGGGATGTAGCTGTAGGAGGTTCCGCTGGCGCCGCTCACCGCGTCGGGCGAGAGCAGCTCGGAGACGAGGGCGTTGGCGAAGGCCGCGCGGCAGCCGTCGTCGCTCAGCACGATCCAGCCGTTGCCGCCCGCGGGCAGCGGGCCGCCTTCGCCGCCGACACTCGGCAGGTCGACGGGCATCCAGTCGAAGGCGCCGTTGACGCCCTTCTGCACGGAGGCGATGACCGAGGTCGTGTAGACCATGAAGGCCGCCTTGCCGCCGATGAACTGGGCGAGCGCATCCTGGTCGCCGAGGCCCATCTCGAGGCCGTCGTTCTTGAGGGTCGACCAGATCGAGAGCGCCTCGATGCCCTTGTCGGTGCCGAAGCCTGCGGTGCCGTCGGCGTTCACGAAGGTCTCGCCCGACCCCTGCACGAAGGCCTGGCTGTACCAGTCGGCGAGGCCCTGCGCGGGGATGGTGACCGAGGGCTGCCCGGTCTTCTCGGTGACCGTCTTCGCCGCGGCGACCAGGTCGTCGAAGGTGTGGATGTCGGACGCGTCGCCCGCTCCCGCCTGGTCGAGAATGCTCTGGTTCACCAGCAGAACCGGCGCCGAGATCTGGGCGGGGGCGAGGTAGACCGTGCCGTCGACGGTGCCCGCGCTGAGGAACTGCGACTGGTAGGTGGAGGCGAGGGCGGCGGTGTCGATCGGTGCCGGCTGGTAGGTGTCGACCCAGAACTTCAGCTGCCCGAGCCCGCTCATGATGAGGTCGGGCCGCTTGCCCACGGCGATGTCGGCGACGATGGTCTTGGTGAGATCGTCGTAGCTCGTGGTGCTCTGGGGCTCGGCGTTGACGACGAGGCCCGGGTACTTCTTCTCGAGGTTCGCGACCGCGATCGCCATGGCCTCGGAGGCCTGCGGGCCGAAGGTCACGGTGATGGGGGCGGCCGCCGGGTCGCAGCTGGCGATGTCGGTGGCGACGGAGGCCGAGGGGTCGGCGCCGGCGCTCGCGGCGCATCCGGAGAGCAGGGCCGCGGATGCCGCGAGGGCACCGATGGCGAGGGGGAGTCGTTTCAGGGGCATGGGATTTCTCCTTACAGAGGGGTGGGAGGTGGCGGGGTGATGGGGAAGGAAGGAACGGAGGGCTCAGCCGGGGATCTCGGCGCCGCTCATGCCCTGCACGAAGCGGCGCTGCGCGACGAGGAAGAGGATGACGACGGGCGCGGTGACGATCGCGGCACCGGCGGCGAGCGCTGAGTAGTCGAAGCCGATGTCGCCCTGTTGGAAGATGGCGAGTGCGAGCGGCGGGGTGGCCAGGTCGGGGCTCCGGGCGATGAGCAGCGGCCACATGTAGTCGTTCCAGTGCGTGAACACCGAGAACACACTGAACGCGGCGATTCCGGGGCCGGCCATCGGGATGACGACGTTCGTGAGGGTGCGGACGTGCCCGAGACCGTCGGTGCGCGCCGCCTCCATCAGGGAATCGGGGATCGACATCATCTGCTGCCGCAGCAGGAAGATGCCGAACGCGCTCGTCATCGACGGCAGGATGAGGCCCGGCAGCGAATCGCCGAGTCCGGCCACGTTGATGCCGATGAACGTGGGGATCAACGTCACCTGCACGGGCACGAGCAGGCATCCGATCACGATGGCCAGCGCGATGCCGACGCCCCGGATGCGCACCTTCGCCAGCACGTACGCCGCCGGGATGCAGGTGATCAGCTGCAGCACGAGGATCGACCCGGTCATGATGACGCCGGTCACGATCGCGTCGCCGAGCTGCGCCTTGTCCCAGGCCCGGGCGAAGTTCGCGAAGTCGATGCTCGTGGGCACGAGGGAGATGCCGTCGAAGAACACGTCGTCGGCGGGGGCGAGCGCGGTGCGCAGCATCCAGTAGAAGGGGAAGAGGGCGACGACGACGGCCACGGCGATGAGCAGCCATTTCACGGCGCGGAGCGCGCGGATCACTTGTGGCCTCCCGAGAGGATGCGCCGCTGCAGCAACCCGATTCCCACGAGCACCACGAGCAGCAGGAACGAGAGGGCGGAGGCGGCGCCGAGGTCGAAGTAGCTGAAGCCGAGTTTCCAGCTCATGGTGAGCACCGTCTCGGTGGAGCCCTGTGGCCCGCCCTGCGTCATCACGTTCACGGTGTCGAACACCTGCACCGAGCTGAGGATGGCGAGCACCGTCGCGAAGACGACGGTGGGCTTCATGATCGGCAGCGTGATGCGGGTGAGCTTCGTGAAACCGCGGATGCCCTCGGCCTTGGTGGCCTCGTGGATGGTTCCCGGCACGGTCGCGAGCCCGGCGAAGAAGATCATCATGCTGAACGATGCGCTGCGCCAGATGCCGACGAGGGCCACCGTGAGCAGTGACGTGTTCGTGTCGCCGAGCCAGTTGACCGCGCCGATGCCGGCGACGCCGAGCAGCTGGTTCACGAAGCCGCCTTGGAAGGCGAAGAGCCAGCGGAACACGACGGCCATGGCCACGAGGTTCGCGGTCATCGGGAGGAACAGGGCCGTGCGCACGAACGGCCGGCCGCGCCCGACCGAGTTCGCGAGCAGCGCCAGGGCGAGACCGATGGCGAGGCTCGGCACGATGGTGATGGCCGAGTACACGAGCGTGTTGCCGATCGCCTTGAGCACGGCGGGATCGGTGAGCACGCGTTCGAAGTTCGCCAGGCCCACCCAGGTCCACGGACCGCCGGCGAGAGGCACCGTGAAGAAGCTGGCCACCAGCGAGAGCACGGCGGGCAGCAGCACGAAGAGCAGGATGCCGATGCCGGCGGGCACGAGGAAGAGGATCGGCACGAGGTTCGAGCGACCGAGCTCGCGCCGGGTTCCCGAGGCGCGGTCGGCGCGGAGGGCGTCGGTCGACGATTCGACGGGAACGGCCGCGGGGGCGGCGATCTCCATGTCGGCGGGGGACTCTCCCGGGGTCACCGAGGAGTTCGCGTTCTCCGTGCCGAGGGCGGTCACGACGCCACCGCGCGGTCGAGGGCGACGACGTTGCCGTCGGTCCCGACCGCGATCACCAGGTCGCCCGCGTCGACCAGGGTCGCCGCGAACGGTGAGGCGAGTTGCGCCGATCCGATCACCGAGCCGTCGAGGGAGATCCTCCGCACGACGCCGTCGAGACCGGGCAGCAGCAGCTCGCGCCGGTCGGCGCCTTCGACCACGGCCGGCGCCGCGATGACCGGGTGCGGCGTCTTCGTGTACGACGCCATCGGGAACGGCGCTTCGCCGTCGATCCGCCGATCCCAGACGGTCTCGCCGGTCTCGCGGTCGAGCATCCGGATGCCGTGCCCCGTGACGGTCACGACGATGCCTTCCTCGGTCACCACCGGGGTGGCCGGACTGAACCCGCCCTCGTGGGCGCTCACCCACACGGTCTCGCCAGTGGCACGGTCGACGCGGGTGGTGTGCCCGAACGCGGGCATGAGCACCGAGTCGTTCGAGGAGTCGTAGGCGGCCGTGCCCATGATGAGCAGGCGCTTCAGAGCAGCGAAGGGGTCGTCGCGGTTCAGCTCGGCGGTCGCCCACACCGACTCGCCGGTGAGAGCGTCGAGACCGATCGGATGCGCCGGTGTCGGCCAGAACCCCATCACCAGCAGCGAGCCGTCGATCACGAGCGGCGCGGAGTGGTTCACCAGGTTGTGGTGCGGCGAGAGGTCGGTGCGGCGCCACACCACGTCTCCGGTCGCGACGTCGATGGCGCGGAGGTCGGACTGGTCGCCGAGGTAGACGAGGCCTCCGGCAACGGTCGGGGCGCCCCAGGCGAAGCGGCGCAGCGGATCGCTCGACGGCACCTTCCAGACGAGGGCTCCGGTGGTGCGGTCGAAGGCGCTCACGTCGCCGCTGACCTCGGCGGCGATCACCACGTCTTCCGCGGGGGCGGGGGTGGTCTTCACGGCCGAGCCCGTCGCGGTGCGCCAGAGCAGTTCGCCGGTGGCGAGGTCGAGCGCCTCCACCGACCCGGCGGCGCGGTCTTCGACCTGGCCGCCGGCGAAGACCACGCCGGCGTCGATCGACACGGGCTGGCGGTGGCCGGCGCCGGCCAGTTCGGAACGCCACACGATCGACGGATGCGCCGACGGGCTCGATGAGGCCGCGAACGTCGACCTCGACACGTCGCCCAGGGCATCCGGTTCGGCCACGGTGAGGAGGGTCTCGGTCTGCAGGGTGATGTTCTCGCCGTCCCAGGTCACCGTGCGGAACGCCGGGGGGCTGTAGTCGAGGCTGGCGAAGAAGGTGGTGGGGCTGTTCACGTGCAGGGTGTCGCCCACCTGCACCACCCGGGAGGTGTGCCAATGCCCGGAGAAGGCGGCGACGGGCTGCCAGGGCAGCTCGTCGACGATGGAGAAGTTCGGCTGGTCGTGGAAGAGCAGGATCCACGGGCTGCCGAACGGCAGCTGAGCGAGATCGGCCTTCACCCACGCGTTCTGCTCCTCGTGGTCGAGGCCGAGTTCGTGGGTGTGCCAGTCGAGGGTCACGACGTGCAGGCCCGCCACGTCGAAGCTGTACCAGCGGGGGCCGAGGTACTTCTCGTAGAGCTCGGGAGTGCCCGTGTTCGTGAGGTAGTCGTTGCGGCTGATCAGACTGCCGTGGTGGCCGTTCATGTGGTCGTGGTTGCCGGGGATGACGTGCACCGGAACGGGGCTGGCGGTGAGTGCCTCGAGGTAGGCCTCGTATTCCTCGGCCAGCCCGTGATCGACCAGGTCGCCCGTGATGAACACGGCTTGCGCATCCGGGGCCCGTTCGGGAAGGCTACGGAGAAAGTCGGTGATCTGACCCGGCAGACTGCCTTCGCGGTAGAGGCCGAAGGCGAGTTCGTCGGTCTCCTCGTCGCTCCGCGGCACCGTCATGTGGGTGTCGGTGAGGTGCAGGAAGCGGTAGGGCAGCGTCTGCGTTTCGGGCACGAGTTCGAAGCGGAGGCCGATCTCGGCGGTGCCGTCGCTGCCACCGGGTGCGGGTAGCCACCAGGGCGAGGCGGTGAAGCCGGTCGGGCGTGTGATGACCACGAAGCGGCCCTCGTCGGGCAGCGCGAAGCGGCCGGTCTCGTCGGTCTTCGTGACCGCGCGGCCGTTGGTGACGGAGATGCCGACGGCGGGCTCTCCAGCGGTGTGGACGATGATTCCGTGCACGACGAATCCTTTCAGGCAGGGTGAAGCGAACCGGGGTGGGTGAGGGGGTGACGGATCGGCTGCCCGGGTGGGCAGGGGTTCAGAGGCGGTGCTCGATCAGCACGTCTTCGGTCATGGCGAGGTGGTGGGCGCTGGCGGCGCTCTGCACCGACAGGGTGACGAACAAGGCGTCGAGCACCGCGAGGTGCACGATGCGACTGGCCATCGCTTCGACCCGGTAGGCCGTCTCGGCGCTGCCGACCACGAGGTTGAGGTCGGTGGTCTCGGTGAGTGGGGAGCGGGAGAAGCTGGTGAGCGACACCGTCGTGGCGCCGGACGCTTTCGCGGCCCGCGCCGCCGAGAGGGTCTCGAAGGTGGAGCCGGTGTGACTGATGGCGAAGAAGACGTCGCCGGGGCGCAGCATCCGTGCCGTCACGTGCTGCATGTGCACATCGGACGCGAAGCTCGCGTCGATGCCCAGGGTCACCAGGCGGTAGGCAGCATCGAGGGCCAGCGGAGCGGAGGTGCCGACCGCTCCGAACTGCACCCGGCGCGCGGTGAGCACCGTGCGCGCGATCTCGTCGAGCACGGAGGTGTCGACCGAGCGGGATGCCTCGCTGAGGGCGCGGGCCGTGGCCTCCATCACTTTGTGGGTGATCTCGTGGGCGCCGTCGCCTGGCGTGATCTCGCCGAGCACGCGCCGGTCGTGGGGGATCGACTCGCTCGCCAGCGTGATCTTCAGCTCCTGGTAGCCGCGCAATCCCAGACTGGCGCAGAGCCGCACGACGGTGGCGGGCGAGGTCTCGGCGGCAGCAGCGAGTTCGCTGACGGAGAGATGGATGACGGCGAGCGGATCGCGCAGCACGGCATCCGCGACCCGGCGCTCGGCCGGGCTCAGCGCGGTGAGCCCGGCGCGCATCCGTTCGAGGATGTGCACGGTGGCCCGGGTGCTGCTCGGTGCGGCGGTGTCGGTCATGAACACGACGTTAGGGAGCGAACGTTACGGTCTCGGCTCCGGAAGGTGAACGCTGAATAGCGATTTCATGGACTGCCGATCGGTGAAATCCGTTTTCATGGGCCGTCCTGGTCTTACCCCGCATCCGTCGTCGACGAGAGCGACTTCACCGTGCGGCGCACGATCCTCATCGCAGCCCCGATCGAGAAGGTGTGGGCGGCCGTCACGGAACCCGAACAGATCTCGCACTGGTTCGGGGCCACGTCGTTCGACGGAGCGGTCGGCGGTGCGTCCGCATCAGTGGGCGCGCTCGGCACCATCACGTGGCCGGAACGGGATGCGGTCCCCGTGCGCATCGAGGCGATCGATGCTCCCCGACTGGTTTCCTGCCGCTGGTGCAACCCGTGCCTCGGCGAGCCGGTGCCCACCGAGATCGACGAGGCGCACTCGACGGTCTTCACCTTCACCCTCGAACCGCTGCCGGATGGCACGCGGCTCACGGTGGTGGAGACCGGATTCGAGACCACCTCCGATCCATCGGCCGATCTCGAGAGGCACCGCGGTGGGTGGGACGGCGAGGGCGATGCTTCGGCGTCGGCCCTCGCTGGGCTGCTGCCCGTGTCGCGTCAGGCGATCGCCAAGCACCTCGCGGTGCTGCAGGAGGTGGGCCTCGTGGAACCGGTGCGGGTGGGGCGCGAGGTGCGCTATCGCGTGGTGGGGGCGTCGCTCGATGCGACGGCGCGGCGGCTGGAGGCGCTCGGGGTGGAGTGGGATCGCCGCCTGGCCGCGATCAAGCAGGTCGCGGAGGGCCTGTAGGCCGGCGGGCGCTACGCCGGTTTCACCGCCTGGATCGTGTACGACAACGGCGCGACCCCGGCTCGCGCGCCGAGTGCGTACTCGCCGTCGGGCCGCTGCACCATCTGCCCGGGAAGTGCCTCCCAGGGCACGCTGTCGTGTTCGACGAGCATCGTGAGCACGAGGCCGGCGTCGAGCAGAGCGGTCACGATCTCGCCGAGGCCGTGGTTCCACTCGTACGTCTTCGTGGCCGTGAGGGGTCGGTCGGTGGCGACGTAGGAGCTGTCGTCGTCCCACTCGAGCGGTTCGGCCTGTTCGAAATAGGAGAAGCGGAGGTGCAGGTCGTCGCTCTCGGTCTCATCCATGGTCCAGAGGATGGGGTGACCTTCGCGGATGAACAGCCGCCCGCCCGGCTTCAGCAGCCTTGCCACGACCTGTGCCCAGGTGTCGATGCGGGGCAGCCAGCAGAGCGCGCCGATGCCGGTGTAAACGAGGTCGAAGGATGCGGGTTCGAGCACGGATGCCGCGTCGTAGACGTCGGACTCGAGGAAGTCGACGGTGCCGGCGCGGATGTCGGTGCCGGCGCCGGAACCTGCGCTCGCGTCGCGCACCAGCGCGCGAGCCTCGGCGACGGCGACGGGTGAGAAGTCGAGCCCCGTGACGCGGGCGCCGAGCCGGGCGAGCGAGAGCGTGTCGGTGCCGATGTGGCACTGCAGGTGCACGGCGCGCAGGCCCGCGATGTCGCCGAGGCGCTCGCGGTCGAAGCGCGCGACGTCGGAGAGCAGCGCCGGGTCGTCGATGTACCTCTGGATGTCGTAGCCGAGGCCGCCGACGCGGGTGGCGTGGGCGGAAGCGCGGTCGTTCCAGTTGGCGCGGTTCGTGTCGAGGTAGTGGTTCACGGCGATCCGTTCTGCCGCCGTCGGGGGCGGATTCACGTCGGGCAGCCGATCAGGATATCTCGCGCCCGATGCGGGCGGAAGGGCTGACAACCGAAGGTGAGGGAATGTCAGTGGCTTCTGTTTGACTGTTCCCATGACCTCGACCGCCCCTCTCCTCACCTCCCTGGATGACGCAGGGCTGCTGGCGCGCGCGGCCGAGATCGAGCGGGCAGGGCGCCTCATCGACGCCGAGCGGGTGGCCGTGGCGGGGGAGATCGGGCATCGCTCTCGCTCCTCGTTGGGCGACGAAGGGCTGAGCCGTTCGGAGAACTTCGTGTCGCCGGTGAAGCTGCTGGCGGAGGTGACAGGGGTCTCGTCGCGCGAGGCCAAGTCGAGGCTCGACCTCGGTCGACGATTGCGGGCCGCGGAGCTCTTGGGCGGTCTCCCCGGGCCGGAGCCGTTTCCTGCCGTGACCGCCGCGCTGGCTGCCGGGTTGCTGCCGGTGGAGGCGGCCTCCGTCATCACGCGGGAGTGCATCGTTCTCGCCGAGAGGGGTGTGGCCGAGGCCTCGATCGCGGAGGCCGAACGCGCGCTGGTCGACGCGGCGGTCGGACGCTCCGGCTCGGATGGTGCCGGCCGCGACGCGGGGGAGAGCGATGTCGTGGGCGGTGGGTTCGCCGGGCCGGAAGGCGCGGTACATGAGCTCACGATGCTGGGTCGCGGGGCGGGGGCCGTCGTGCTGGGTGTCGACGATGTCGCGCGACTCGCCATCCGGGTGCGGGAGCTTCTCGACCCGGATGGCGCGGCCCCGCGCGACGAGCGGCACCAGCAGCTGAGGTCGCTGACACTGACCCGTTCGGCGGATGGGATGTTCCGCGGTCGTCTCGCGCTCACCCCGGAGCAAGGCGCGTTGTGGGTGAACGCGACTCAGGCCATCCTGAGTCCACGGGTGCAGCCCCGCTTCCGGTCAGAAGACGACTACGTCTCGGCTCAACTCACCGCCGACACCCGCACGGGGCCACAGCGCCTCGCCGATGCGGTGACCGAGCTGATCGCCCGCGCGGCCGGCGCGCCCGAGATGCCGCACCTGGCCGGCGCCACGACCACCGTGAATGTGCACGTGTCGTTGGCCGACCTGGAGTCCGGGCAGGGGCGCGCGTGGATCGACGGCATCGACGAACCCGTTCCGCTCGGAGTCGTCGAGCGGCTGCGCTGCCACGCCCCGACCGTGGCGACCCTGTTCGGCGATCACGGCGAAGTGCTGCATCACGGCAAGACCCGTCGTCTGTTCACTCCCGCGCAGAACCGGGCGCTCGCGGCCCGAGACGGCGGATGCGTGTGGCCGGGCTGCGACCGGCCGCCATCGTGGTGCGAATCCCACCACGTCGAGGAGTGGCGTTCCCCCGCGCACGCCCCTGGGCGCACCGACATCGGCAACGGTGTGCTGCTCTGCCATTTCCACCACGCTCACCTGCATTCCGCGACCTGGGCGTTGGTGATGCGCGCCGGAGTGCCGCACGTGATCCCGCCGCGCCGGTGCGATCCCGAGCAGAGGCCCATCCCCACCACCAGGCGTCGAACCACTCTCGCGCGCTCCCAGGGAGCGACGCCCGCGCGCCGAAGCAATGCACCGCCGGGCGCCTAGGCCTGCCGAGCTCCATCGGCCGCCTCCACGACGTCGGAGAGCATCGCCGGGGCGTCGATGCAGCGCGCCGTGCCGCAACCGCGGCCGGTTCACTTCAGATCGCGCAGGCGCGCCCCCATGCCTCGCGCCGCACCGGCGCGGCGCTCCGAGGTCACCGCGATGAGCAGAAGCACCGCCCCCGCGGTTGCCAAGGTCATCCACCACGGCGCCGCGCCGATCGAACGGCCGATCTGCACCACGAAGACGATGGCGTTCTCGATCGGCAGCACGAGGATGCCGAGGATGAAGGGGGCTCCGAGCTTGAACAGCGAACCCAACAGGATCGCGGCGAGCGCTAGCGCGATCACCAGGATGGCGCGCCAGGTGAGCGGATCGGTCGCGGTCGCCAGCATCGACGGCAGAAGGGTGACCACGAGACCCGGCGTGAGCAGCCGCCACGAGCCCGCGAACCCCACCGGCCACGTGGTGAAGGTCGGCCGCACAGGCGTTCCGGCAGATCGCATCGCCAGCACGCCGGCCATTGTGAGGGCGAGGCCGAGGGGCAGCGAGAACGCCTCGACCCGCAGCTCGCGAGCGCTCCATCCGGCCACCGCCGTCACCCAGGCGAGCGCGAACAGCAACCACACCGGGGGCGCGGCGACCGGACGGCTGAGCCCCCGCCGCGCGGTGAGGAGCATCGTGATCAGCAGCCCCGTGGTGAGCAGCCAGAGCGTCACGATGGCGACCCACCCGCCGTCGACCGCGCAGATCGGCCCGGCCACGGCGTACACCGCGGCCGGCACGAAGGCCACTCGCATCACTCCCACCCGGGTGAACCGCTCGGATGCGCGAGCGTCGCCGTCGCGCTCCGGCGGAGGCTCGCTCGTCGTCGTCGCCGTCACCGATCCCTCCGCCAGCGTGCCCGACGGGGTGAGGGCCAGGAACCGGCCACCGATCATCGCGAACCCGAATCCCACCGCCGACAGCACGAGAACCGGCACCATCACGGCCACCTGGTCGGGCGAGGGTCCGGCGAACGGCAGCTCGTCGAGTCCGAGTCCGAGGCGCACGGCCTGCACGACCGGCCCCGCCGCGGCCACCACCGCGAGCACGGTGGTCGCAGGGCGAACCGAGGCGAGCGCGACCGACGCGGGCCTGCGCATCCGTCCCCTCCCGGCGACGACGAGAAGCACCACGGCGGCTGCGGCGAGCGCGGCCGTGCGCCAGGGAATGGCCGTGCCCGATGTCGACGGCCCGAACACGGCGAGCAACCCCAGCGCCGGAACCACCGCGAACGTCAGCCCCACCCCGGAGAACCAGCGGCCCGCGCCGAGCCCGCGGCGTGTGAACACGATTCCGAGCACCACAGCTCCGAGTGCCGGCGGCAAGACGTATGCCTCCGGAACATCGACCCCGACGAGTCCCCACGAGCTCCAGAGCGCCCCGGTGAAGCTCGCCGCGGCGACGGCCCATGGCAGGCGCCGCCGTGTGAGAGCACCCGCTGCTGCCGCGCCGAGCCCGAGCACGAGGAGCACCAGCAGCGTGGTGCCGAGACCGGCAGCCGAACGCACCAGAGCGAGCAGAACGGCGAGCGCTCCGGTGACATATGTCGACACCTCCACGAAGAGACGCACGGCGCGCGCATCCGTCTCCCGGATGCGGCGCGCGAGTCGCGCGGTCAGGATCGGTGTGAGGGGGAACGCGGCCGCCACGATCACCGCGATCACCGGAAGGGTCACGGGCGAGGCGCTGATCTCGAGCACCTGCGCACCCAGACAGATCACGATGACGGCCAGGGCCGGCACCAGCAGGCCGCCGGCGGTCGCTCTGACCCAGCGATTGAGGCCCGGGCGCCGAGTGAGCACCAGTGTGAGGGCCAGGGCGAAGGTGACGGCGGTGGAGAGGGCCGTCCAGCCGCTGCGCACCAGCAGCACCGACACGATGCCGAGCAGGAACGGCACTGCCGTGACACCGAGAACGGCATACCAGGCGCCGGCCGCCACCCTCCGCACGAGTGTCGCGGCCAGGGCGCAGAGCGAGGCGAGGCTCGTGGTGAGGCAGAGGATCGGGATGACGTCGAGGCCGCCGAGATCCAGGGCTCGCGCGAAGACGGCCAGCGCGTAGGCGAAACCGGCGACCACGTGTGCCGCGCGGAACCGTGCCGGCGCGATCCGCGACACGACAGCCACCGCGGCGACGATAACGACGCCCGCCGGCACCGTGATGTCCGGAGACAACCACGAGATGAGGGCCGCGAGGGCCAGGGAGGCAGGGGCGAGCACGAGGAAGGGGACGCGGATGGCGCGAACCGTCGTTCGCCGGCCGAGCACGAGCATGGCGGCGCTGGTGGCGAGTGCGGCTGCGATGGCGACCGCGGTCTGAGCAAAGGGATCGAAGGCGGTCCACGTCGCGAACGACAGCACCGCGAGCACCCCGGCCCACAGGGCCGTCACGAACAACGCACGTCCGAGCGCAGCGGGGGATCGGGAGAACGCGATCGAGACGCCCGCGAGCGACGCGACGATGCCGAGCACCGCCCCGAGCCCGAGGTCGGCCGGAAGGATGCGCAGCGAAACGGCCACCAGCTGGGCTGCGGCGACGACCGTGGCCGGCACGGTGGCCGCGACGACGACGGTCCATGCGCCACCCTGCAGAGTGCCGGTGACGATGCCCCGGGCACGCACACGCGAGATGGCGAGCGCACCGAGCACCGACGCCAGCGGCACCAGCGCCAGGAGCGCAGCGGCCTCGATCGGCAGAACATCTGGAAGCGCGATCGGGAGCAGCAGTGCTGCCACCACGGCGCAGGCGCCGGTCATGAAGCTCCAGAAGCGCGCCTGTCCGAACCGGGCGCTTAGAGCGGCGAGCAGCGCGAGCGACGCGAGAACGGCCGCGCTCCCGAGGGCGCTGGGCGGGCCGTCCTCGGTGACGAGGGCGAACATCCGCACCAGCACGATCGTCGTCACCAGGATGCGCAGAACCGTCGACGTCGTGAGGTCGGCGCGCAGCGGACTGGCGTAGCGAACGGTCAGAACGCGGATGAGGGGAACCAGGGCGACGGCCACGAAGCCCACGGCGACGTTGCCCGCGACGTCGATCCACCGGTCGTCGAAGGCGTGGGCGAACATCGCCGGCGAGACGGAGACGCCGACCAGGCCCAGCCACAGCCAGGTGCGCACGCGGACGGCCGCGGCGACGGCGATCATCGCGGCCGAACTCACCAGCGTTCCCGCGCCGACCACCGCCCAGGTCGCGGCATCGCCGACCGCGACCTGCGAGAGCGCCCAGATGTCGAGCACGACGAACACCATCGCCAGCGCACCCACCGCCTCGGCCGAGAAGGTGAGGCGTCGCCGCGCGAGGAGCACTGCTCCGCCGAGGAAGAGCAGCGTCACCGCGCCCACGATGGTGCTGCGGAGCGTGACATCCGAGAGCTCGGGGTTGAAGAAGGTGAAGACGATGGCGGCCACGGCCACGAGGCCGGCGCCGGCGACCGCCAGCACCGACTGAACGCTGATCTGCAGTTCGCCGCCGGTGCTGGGAGGAGCAGTGGGCGCTGGGGGACGAGCGTCGAACGGCGCGGCGGGCAATTCGGGCGCGGGCGCGCGGGCCACCGTCACGTAACTGCCGCCGAGCGACGCAGCGAGCGGAACATCCGCTGCTTCGACCCCGCCGGGCGCCGCCCAGGCCGGCGCCGCGGCGACCGCCGCTTCGTCGAGCACGGGCACGCGGTCGACGATCTGCTGGCGCAGCTCCAGGGCGAAGGCGGCCCGAGCGGATGCCTGCCGTACCTCTGCGCCCACCGGGCCCCGGAAATCCGCTCGGCAGTCGGCGCACATTCCGTAGGCGAAAGCATGGCTGTCGCACCGTGGACACGTGTCGAACCCGTTGAGGTACGCCGTCGTGGCTTCGGTCCAGTTCTTCGACATGAGCGTCAGTCTAGAGACAGCCGTAGACGACCCAGGGAGAGGGGTGCTACCGCCTGCTGGGCCGTACTGGCGTCGAGGTCAGTCCGCTGTGCCTCGGCATCATGATGTTCGGCGAATGGGGCAACGAGGATGTCGACGACTCGATCCGCGACAGGTGAGAGCGATTGGGGAACTCCGCAGTCGATGTCGGCGGCACTCAGCCGGGACCCTACCTAGACCGTTCGAGTTGGGACCAACGAGCCGCGCTAGCCGCCTGGTTCCTTTCGCGTCGAGCGTGCTCGGAGGTGGATGCGTTCGCCTTGCTTGCCGAACATGCTCAGCAACTCGACCGGGCCCGTCCCCGTTGCGCCGAACCAGTGTGGGTTCTTCGTGTCGAATTCGGCGGCTTCGCCGGCCGCCATGACGATGTCGTGCTCGCCGAGGACCAGCCTGAGGCGTCCCGAGAGCACGTATACCCACTCGTATCCTTCGTGTCTGCGAAGGACCGGGGTGCGGTCGGTCGCGGCGATGGTCATCTTGTATGCCTGCGGCTCGCCGTGGTGGTTGGACAGGGGGGTCAGCGTTCGACCGTCGGCACGGATCGACTTCTGAGGAACACGCGGGTCTTCGATCTTGGGTGAGGTGACGATCTCGTCCAGCGGAAGCGCCAGGGCGGTAACGATCGGGAGCAGTAGTTCGAGGCTCGGCTTTCGCAGACCTGACTCGAGGCGCGAGAGGGTGCTCTTTGAGATACCCGTGGCCTTCGCGAGTTCGTCGAGCGTGACGTTCTTCTTCTGGCGGGCCTGCCGCAGCCTCGGGGCAATCTGGCTCAGCTCTGTCGCTACTCGCTGTGAGGTGCTCACGGGCACAGACAATCAGATTGTTCCGGTTTTGGCAACAGAAGTCTCAGAATCTGGCCGTCTGGTGGCAACGTGGCGTCTGGAGGTGATCAAGATGACCAGAAGCGATGTTGTGATTGTCGGCGCCGGCGCCGCAGGACTGAGCGCCGGACTCGTATTGGCGCGCGCGCAGGCTTCGGTGACGGTGATCGATGCGGGCAGCCCCCGGAACGCGCCCGCCGCGGAGATGCACGGGTTCCTCTCCCGTGACGGTATCCCGCCACGCGAGTTTCTCGAGTTGGGGCGCGAAGAGGTGCTCAGCTATGGCGGATCAATCGTTTCCGACACCGTGCTCGATGTGGCCGTCACGGCCAGCGGGACCTTCACGGTGACTCTGCACAGCAGCGACGCTGTCAGCGGGAGAGCGATCCTCGTGGCGACCGGCCTCACCGACCAGTTGCCGCGCATCGCCGGCCTCGAAGAAAAGTGGGGGACCCTCATCCACCACTGTCCTTACTGCCACGGATACGAAGTGCGCAACAAGAGCATCGTGGTGGTCGGCAGCCCCGCGAAGGAGATGTCGATCAGGCAGGCTGGCCTGCTGCGCCGCTACAGTGACCGAGTTTCGTTCATCACCCATGGAATGGATCTCACCCCCGAGGAGCGTCACGGTCTGGAGGCGTTCGGGGTCCGCGTGGTCGTCGGCAGGGTAGCGCACTTTGCGGGCGAGCCCGGATTCCTCGACGGGGTGGTCATCGACGGTGGCGCCACGATCGAGTGCGAGGCGGCTTTCATCGCGCCGCAACCGCGACCGAACGACCGAATCCTGGATGACCTCGGGTGCCGACGAGACGACTCCACAGGAATGGTGGTGGTGGATGCCTTCGGCAAGACCAGCATCAGTGGGGTCTGGGCCGCGGGCAACGTCGTCACCCCGACCGCGCAAGTCATCACCGCTGCAGGAGCGGGAAGCGCCAGTGCTATCGCCATCAGCGGATGGCTTCTGCAACAAGACCTCGACGTCGCAACCGCGGCGCGACCGCAAGAAGGAGCCCCACCATGTCATCGACCCCCAACTCGCCCGCAACCGCCCCGCCCTCCATTCACGCTCGAGCGATAATCACGTGGATCGCGATCTTCCCCCTGGTCACCCTAGGCTTCTTCGCGCTCGCTCCGTTTGCTTCGGATTGGAACCCGGTTCTGCGTGCATTCGTGTTGTCCGTGGTTGTCGTGCCTGTCGCGGTGTACCTCGTCGTTCCGCAGTTGATGCGGATCTACGGCAAGATCCGCACCGCACGCCAGTGAATGCCCTCCTCTCCCGAGGCCGGGCGGTCGATCGGCGTCTCCCTGGGAGCCTCGTGCTACCGCGAGACGCGCGCTTCACCCGCCTTGCCGTGTCAGCGCCCGACTTGTTCGCCAGTGCCACGGTCCCTCCTCGAAGACGTGGGCGCGACTCGCGGCCGCGCCGGGCATCCGCAGCTCAGCAAGGCCCAGGAGGAGGCCGAGACGGCGAGGGCGCGGCAGATCGACGGGTGCTGACAGGCGGTGCAGGCTGGGCCACGTGGAATACCGCCTGCTGGGCCGTACCGGCGTCGAGGCGCCGCGACGGCGTGGTGCTCGCCACCAAGTTCTTCATGCCGATGGGGAAGGGCCCGAACCGGCGCGCGTCCTGAGTGGTCGGAGGATGCGCTCAGACGAGACGGCGGAGCAGCAGGATCGCGTCGTCGAGCACCGCGTGCTGGCCGTCCGGGCCGGTGGCCTCGCGCGACCGGTTCTCGGCGATCACCGTCTCCCAGGCGCCCACAGGCAGTGCGAGTTGCTCGCGTACCTGCTCGGGGGTGGGGAGGTCGCCGTCGTCGTGCCCGTGCGCGTGACTCGCACCGCTTTCGGGGTCGGTGCCGTCGCTGTGCGCGTGGCGGACCCCGTTGCCGCCCTCACGGTCATGCCCCTGCCCCTGCCCATGGGCGTCGGCCGCGTCGACGGCTGCGTGCCGCGACCACGGCGGGAAGCTCGCGTGACCCACCACCAGCAGGTGCCCGCCCGGTGCAACCGCCGAGGCCGCCTGCCGCAGCACCGCCTCGCGCGGGAACGCCACCGGCGAGTGCAGGAAACAGGCCGACACGAGCTCGTACTCGGCCGCCGGCATCCACTCCGCCAGATCGGCCTGCTGCCAGGTGATCCGATCGGACACGCCCCGATCGGATGCGTGCACTCTCGCCCGCGAGATCGCCGTCGCCGAGATCTCGACCCCGGTCACCTGCCACTCCTGCTCGGCCAGCCAGATCGAGTCGGCGCCCTCCCCGCTGCCCAGGTCGAGGGCGCGGCCGGGCGCCGTCCCGATCGACTCGATCACGTCGACCAGGGCCCGGTTCGGGCGCCCGCTCCAGATCTGCTCGCGCTCGCGGTAGCGGCCCTCCCAGAAGGCCGTCGCATCCGTCTCGGTGTTCTCGCTCATGCCTCCAGCTTGGCGCTCGCCGCCGCTCCGCCGAAATCCCGTGCCGAAACGGCAACGCTGCTCAGGCCGGGAGCGGCGCGATCCGTTGGATGATCGACGTCAGCCGCGCGTGCAGCTCCATCAACTCGTCGATGTCGACGCCGAGCGCTGCCACCACCTGCGGGGGCACGTCCTCCGCCTTCGCGCGAAGTGCCCGGCCCTCGGAAGTGAGCCGCACCGCGAGCTGCCGCTCGTCGTCGGCCGACCGCTCCCGCGTCACGAGCCCGGCCGCTTCCAACCGCTTCACGAGCGGCGACAGGGTCGCGGGCTCGAGTCGCAGCAGCTCGGCCAGAGCGGAGAGGGAGCGGGGCTCGCTCTCCCAGAGGGCCAGCATCACGAGGTATTGCGGATGCGTGAGCCCCATCGGCTCCAGGATCGGCTTGTAGGCGCCGATCACCGAGCGCGACGCCACCGCCAGCGCGAAGCACAACTGACGATCCAGCGCGAGCAGGTCGGTTTCGGTCTCGAGCAATCCCTTCGGCATATTTAGATAGTACACTAATGGTTATGGCACGAAAGAAAAGTGAGCGGAAGGTCAATCCCCTCAACCCGTGGGAGGGCAAACGCGGGCTGTTCAACAACATCAACCGCATCGTCTACAGCTACGCCGGTCCCGCGCAGGTGGGCATCGGCCGGGCCGAAGCGCCGTACGTTCCGCCGGCCGACCCGCGCTGCCCGCTCTGCGGCCGGCCCATGGCGCAGCACGAGATCGACCGCTCGGGCGAGCGCACCCAGCTGCACTGCCCCGCCGCGTAGAACCCGACGCATAATGGGGAGATGAGCGCCGACCTCGACGAACTGCGCCGCCTGCGCCGGGCCCGTGACCTGATGGATCGCGAATACGCCCGCCCGCTCGACGTGCCCGCGCTCGCCCGTGCGGCCCTGATGTCGACCGCGCACTTCAGCCGCAAGTTCCGCGAGGCCTATGGAGAGACGCCCTATTCGCACCTGATGACCCGTCGGATCGAACGCGCGAAGGCTCTTCTCCGCCGAGGCGACATCAGCGTGAGCGACGCCTGTTTCGCCGTGGGCTGCACCAGCCTCGGATCGTTCAGCTCCCGCTTCACGGAGCTCGTCGGCGAGACGCCGAGCGCCTACCGCGCCCGCGATCACGGCGAGACCATCGCCATCCCCAGTTGCGCCTCGATGGTGCTCGGTCGTGCGCGCCGCACGCCGCCCTCCGAAGCGAACCGCGCATCCGTGCCGGCCGCCGTATCCCCTGCGACCGGATCGAACGAGACGGGATCGAACGAGACCGAATCGAACGAGACCGAATCGAGCAGGATCGAAGAAGCGTCCGTCGTGACCGCGCGCTAGCGTCGGTGCCATGACAATCTCACTCAGCCACGTACACGTTCTCGTCGACGACCCGGATGCGGCCCTCGCCTTCTATCGCGACACCCTCGGCCTCGAGGTGCGCAACGAGATCGAGAACGACGGATTCCGCTGGATCACGCTCTCGACCGCCGATCAGCCCGAGATCGAGATCGTTCTCTCGCAGCCCCACGCCGGCGTCTCCAAAGAGGACGGCGACGCTCGCGCCGCGCTGCTCGCGAAAGGGGAGCTGCCCGGTGTGCTCTTCCGCACCGACGACCTCGACGGCACCTTCGAGAAGGTGCGCGCGGTCGGCAACGCCGAGATCCTGCAGGAGCCGACCGATCAGTTCTGGGGCGTGCGCGACGCCGCCTTCCGCGACCCCGCCGGCAACATGGTGCGCATCAGTCAGGCCTGACGTCCCCCGCCGGTGCGGCCGGCAACGCCGAAATCGCACAGACCCCTGTCGTCCCCTCATCCGTTCGGATGAATGCGCGTCACAGACCTGCCGCTTGCGCCACCCGAGCGCCTAGCGTGAGGGCATGTCACGACTTCCGAACCTCGTTCGCCTGGCCGTCGAACCCGCGATCGCCGCGGTGTATCTGGTGCTCTGGATCGTCGCCGAGGTCGGGCGGCAGCATCCGTTCGGCTTCTGGGTGACGCTGGCGCTCCTCACGGTGGCGATCGGCGTCTCGCGCTGGCTGCCGGCGGTGGCGCTCGGCATCGTGGTGGGTGTTCCGATGCTGCAACTCGTCGGGGTGCTCAGTCCGCCCGAGTCGACCACGTGGCCCATGTACGAGGCGGCCGTCATCGTGGCGTTCGTGGTGGGGCTGACGGCGTCCACCCGCATCCGGTGGGCGGCGATCGGGGCGATCGTGGTGCAAGCCGTGCTGGTCGGCGTGGTGATGGTCTACCGCGGTGACTGGCTGAGCTGGATCGGGGGGAGCGGCACCAACGTCGGCGGCATGGCATCTCCGCTCTCCGATTTCTCGGATTCCGTGCTGCCGTTGGTTTCGGCCGGTGCCGTGCTCGGGCTCGTGGCCTGGACGGCCGGCTTCGCCCTGCAGGTGAATGCCCGCCGCCACGCCGACCAGGAGCTCATCGCCCAGGCGGAGGCCGACCTCGCCGTCGCCGACGTCGAACTGCGCAGCGTGAAGGAACGCAGCGAGATCGCGCAGGAGGTGCACGACGTGCTCGCGCACTCGCTCGCCGTGGTGATCGCGGTGGCCGATGGATCGCGGTTCCTGCGTGCCGCTCGGCCGGAGACCGAGGGGGAGCAGACGGATGCCGCCCTCCGCGAGATCGCCGACACCGCGCGCTCGGCGCTCACCGACCTGCGTGGCCTGCTGGAGGCGCTGCACGACGACAGCAGCCGGCCGCAGCCTGCGCTCGGCGACCTCTCCGCCCTTGTGGCGCGGGTGACGGCAGCCGGGATGCGCATCTCGGTCGATCACTTCGGCGATCCTTGGCCGCTCACTCCGGCGCAGGAATTGAGCGTCTACCGCATCGTGCAGGAGAGTCTGACGAACGCGCTGAAGCATGGTGGCCCGCATCCGGTGGCCGCGGTCTCGTTCGCCTGGCAGGGGGAGGGACTCGCCCTGACCGTGGTGAGCGACGGTGCGGATGCGTCGGGCGGCGAGACGGCGGCACCCGGCGTGGAATCGGCAGCACCTCGCACCTTCGGCCTTCAGGGCATGAAGGATCGCGCCCGCCTGGCCGGTGGCTGGCTGACCGCGGAGCGCGACGCCGACGGCGCGTTCATCGTGACGGCATTCGTCCCCGCCAGGTGGAGCGCCGCAGACGCGCAGAGCGCCACGGAGGAGGCGGCGTGAGCGCGCCGATCCGGGTGGTCATCGCCGACGACCAGGAGCTCTTCGTCTACGGCATGCGCATGCTCATCGAGTCGCAAGACGACCTCGAACTCGTGGGCACCTCGACCGACGGCGAACAGGCGGTGCGCGTCGTGGCCGAGACCCGCCCCGACGTGGTGCTCATGGACATCCGGATGCCCGTGCTGAACGGCATCGACGCGACCCGGCTGATCACGCGGGAGGAGGGGCTGGCGCCGCGGGTCGTCGTGCTGACGACCTTCCAGCAGGAGGAGGCCGTGTTCCAGTCGATGAAGCACGGCGCGAGCGCGTTCGTGACGAAGGATGCGACGCCCGAGCTGCTGCTCGAGACGATCCGATCGGTGCACGCGGGCGATGCGCCCCCGCCGGCGCTCGCCGAGCTCGTGAAGAGGCACGTCGCGCCCGCGGAGGCCGCTGCGCCGGAGGATGCGGTGGCCGCGCTGACACCGCGCGAGCGCGAGATCTTCCTGCTCGCCGCGAAGGGCCTGCGCAACAGCGAGATCGCGGCGGCTGCGTTCGTGAGCGAGGCGACGGTGAAGACGCACATCCGGAGCATCCTCGCGAAGCTCGGGCTCGAGACGCGCGCGCAGATCGTCGTGCACGCCTATGAAAACCGGCTGCTGTCGTTCTGAGTGCTCCGGTCTGGTCGGAAGGTTGAGGGATCACCGCGGTGATCTGCCGGTTGCGGAGGTGAGTCCGGATGGCCCGGGATGAGTAGGGCTTGTCGCCGAGGACAGCGTCAGGCCGTTTCCGCGGGCGGCCGACCGGCCGGGTGACGCGGAGGTACTCGAGCCGGGGCAGCAGCATCGGTGAGTCCCCGGCCTGGCCCGGGGTGACGGCGATCACGAGAGGCTACCCGTGGCCGTCGACGAGGTGACGGTGCTTGGTCGAGAGACCGCCCCGGGAGCGGCCTGTCCCGTGATCAGGCGGCTCGACGCCCGGATTCATGTAGTTCGACAAGGCCCCCCGTGACCCGGGTGACGCTGGTCGAGTGCTGATGCGCGCGGGCGATCGTCGAGTCCACCGACACCGCCCAATCGACCTGGCCGGCGGCGTCTACGCGGGCCGTCAACACGGCCGACGCCAGTCCCAGGTTCCATCGGCCGACATCCACCGGTGCCATTTCCAGTCCTCGATCATCGTGTGGGCATCCGCGAACGGCCGCCCCTTCCGTCCCCTCGGGCCCGGCAAGAACCCACCGATCAGATCTCACTGAGCATCCGAGAGCAACTCAGACCGCGACATTCACCAAGCATCCCGGACAACCACCCGAGATTTAGGAGACGCGCTGTAGCGCAATCCGCGAGCATCGCTCCCTTGAGATGACGAGCGAGGCCGGTGGCGAACTCCACAACCTCCTGATCGTGTGTGATCTCCCCCAATGCGTCGGAGTGAATCTTGCCATGCTCGGACGTGATGATCTCCGCCAGCCCACCCTGGCGTGCATTCCCCAACTCGCGGAATCAGAACGGAATCGCCTGACGCCTCGTCAGAGACAAGTTACGCCACGCCGGGTAGGCCATCTTCGCCGAGACGATGGTTGCGCTGATCTCCTCGGCCTTTGCCAGGGCCACCTCCTTCGTCACGACTCCCAGCGCAGGATCGAACACCGGAGAAGTGCGACCGGACGCGGAAAGAGATTCGCTCTCATTGATCCAGTGCGATTCGGCGCACATCTTCTGCGGAGACCTCGAGAGGATTCGAATAGGCGTTATCCGCACCTGATCGACGACGGCGTCGATGTCGAAATCACGCATGCCGAGTTGTGCTCGAGCCGCGGGTGCGGCTGACTGGTGGAACGCAAGCACATGCGGCAGCACCACCATGTGCGTCTCGGCGAGCGGCTGCTACAGTGACCCGCCGAACACGTGGCAGGGCTTGTGATGCAGCGATGGCATCGATGCCCGAGCGCGGCACCGCGGAGCCACGCTTCGGTACATGCTTCGAGCGAGCCGGGGTCGGCAGCTACACGCGGCAGCACGACGGCACGCGAGCGCACGGCTTCCGCCGCCATGAGCGAGATGATCGGTGACTGGTCGGGTTCATCGAGCCGTTCCACCGCATGCGCGATGCCAACTGAAACCGCTCGTCACCGAGAGTCTGAGGGAAGCGATTTCGTGCGTGCCGGCCCGTCGCTCGAGCAACCCGCCGCACTTCAGTGGCCAGTATGAAGCTCAGCTTGTCGGAGTGGATCGACGCCCATGATCGTCGTTCCTATGAGTGGCCCGGGACACTCAATCTCGTACAGGCTTAGGACGATCGCGAACGCGATCGTCGCAGCCGGCGATCAGGTATGAGACCCTCCGGGAACCAGGTGTGATCGAGGCGGCGGTGCGGGAACTCGTGTACCACCTCGTCGATCTCCGAGCAGATCCCCGCGGGAATTGAGACCACGATATGAGTGGCGCCCCTCCCACCCTGTTTCCAGAAGTGTCATAATCCACATAAATACACGGATAGGTAGTAAAAACGCACATTCCGTAGGTGTCCTGGTCCGTACAGACTCGTTTCAGCGCGAGGAGGCGGAAGTCAATGAAGATACGTGGAGCGGTGTTGACCACATCGTCCAGCACAGCACCATATGGGGATTCGATGCCGATCGCGGTGGAAGAGCTCGAGCTCGACCCTCCGGGTCCGTTTGAAGTGCTCGTGCAGATCGAGGCGGCGGGCATCTGCCATTCCGATCTTTCAGTTGTCAACGGCAGTCGCCCGCGGCCACTTCCCATGCTGCTCGGACATGAGGCGGCTGGGCGGGTACTCGCATCCGGAGACGATGAAGGAAGCGAGCTGGTCGGACGCCGTGTCGTCATGGCGTTCCTTCCGAGGTGCGGTGAGTGTAGTGCCTGCGCGACCGAGGGGCGGCTGCCATGCGAGCGTGGCTCCGTCGCGAACGGTGAAGGCAGGCTTCTTTCAGGCGCGCGCAGGATCTCGCTCGCAGGCCGTGAGGTCGCTCACCACCTCGGAGTGTCCGGTTTCGCTACGCACGCGGTAGTCGATCGCCGCTCGCTCGTCCCTGTCGGTGACGACGTACCCCCCGATATCGCCGCGTTGCTGGGCTGCGCGGTGCTGACGGGGGGCGGGGCCGTGCTGAACGTCGCCCGACCACTCGCCGGACAGACGATTGCCGTCGTGGGCCTCGGCGGCGTAGGCATGGCCGCGTTACTAGTGGCACGCTGTATTCCGGACGTACGAGTGATCGGCGTCGATCCGGTCCAAGAGAAGCGTCTCAAAGCGTCAGAGCTCGGAGCGGACGAAGTCTTCGATCCGACCGAAGCTGTCGGTACGGTGAAGGCCGACACCGTGATCGAGGCAGCGGGGTCCGCTGCCGCATTCGAGACGGCTGTGTCGATCACCGGGATCGGAGGGCGCACGATCTCGGTGGGCCTGCCTGCGAGCGACGCCCGGGCCGGGATCTCTCCGCTCGCGCTGGTTTCGGAGGCGAGAGAGATCGTCGGCAGCTACCTCGGGTCCGCTGTGCCCTCACGGGACATCCCGCGCTTTGAGCAACTGTGGCGGGACGGGCGGCTGCCGCTGCAGCAGCTGATCTCGGCCCGCATCGGCCTCGACGACGTCAACCACGCAATGGACGAGCTCGCTAGTGGGCACGCCATCCGACAGCTGATTGAGTTGCCGCGATGAGTGTGCGTGAGCTCACCCGGATCCGGGTCCGCACGGCGGACGATGCGGTGTTGCACCTGGAGGGGTCGCGGACCGGTCGCGATGTGCTGCTACTCCATGGTCTCGGCTATGCGTCGTGGGCTGCCAAACACGTGCGACTCGCGCTCGACGAGGAACTCGCACTTTGGTCTCTGGATAACCGTGGCACCGGCCGCTCCACGCGCGGCCGGGGAGATTTGTCGATCGATCTGCTCGCCGACGATGCCGCTTTGGCGATCGAAGCGCTTGGACGTCCCGCCATCGTGGTGGGCTACTCCATGGGTGGGTACATCGCACAACTGCTCGCCCTTTCACGACCGGACCTCGTCGGGCAACTCATCCTGGTCGGAACGAGCCCCGGTGGCGCGGGGGCGGTGCCCGTCCCCGACCGCACTCGCAGATTCTGGCTGGACGCCGTGGACCAGACACCCGAGCAATACGCCCGCCGCACGATGCCACTGTCGTTCAGAGACGGCTGGCCGCAATCGCACCCTGACGAGTACGAGAACGTCATTCAGGCTCGTCTGACCTACCCGACGCCGAGCGAAATCTGGCGTGAGCAGTACCAGGCGTGCGAACGATTCCTGCAAACCGGAGCTCGGACGGCGCAGATCGCCATCCCGACACTGATCCTCCACGGCGGTGCCGACCGGGTGCTCCCGCCTGCGAACGGCCGCGCGATCGCCAGCATGCTTCCGACTGCTCGGTACCGAGAGCTTCCGGGTGCCGGGCACCTACTTCACCTCGAAGAGCCGGACACCGTCGCAGGAGAGATCCTCCGCTTCGTCTCGCCTCCCTTCCACGACCACGGCAACACAAAGGAGTAGCCATGCACAACCTCGAAGTAGAACCCGGTGTCAACATCGCCTACGAAGATCGCGGGTCGGGCAAGCCGATCGTGTTCGTCCATGGCTGGGCCGGCAGCGGAGACGTCTGGGACTATCAGGTTCTCGACCTCGCGCCGTCCTACCGTTGCATCACCGTCGACCTGCGCGGGCACGGCGTTTCAGACAAACCCTGGGGCGACTACAACTACGACCTCTTCGTCCGCGACCTCGACGCACTCATCGTCGGACTTGACCTCACGGACGTCACGCTCGTCGGTTGGTCGATGGGTGGCCATGTTGCCCTGAAGTACGCGCACGAGCATCCGCAGCGTGTCGAACGGCTCGTGATCACCGGAAGCGGCCCACGCTTCTGGCAGGCACCCGATGCCCCTTATGGGACGCCGCCGGACCAGGTTCAAGGGCTCATCGACGCCGTCCGGTTGGCGCGGACGGAGACCATTGCCGGGCTGTACGCCAACAACTTCCACCGAACGGATCTGAAAGCAACCGAGGACCTCTTCGTCCAGATCGGCTTGAAAGTGCCGGCATTCGTCGGTGTTACCAGCTTCCAATCCCTCATCGACGTGGACATGCGACCGCACCTACCTGCCATCGACATACCAGTCGCGATCTTCTCCGGCCGCCACGACCTGATCTGGGACCCGCGATGGTCCGAGGAAGCACACAGACTTCTCCCGAGCGCCTCATTGACCTACTTCGAGAACAGCGGTCATGTCGCCTTCATCGAAAACCGGGCGGAATGGAACGCGGCGCTCGTCGACGTCATCGAAGGGCGTTCACCTGCCCCGTCCCTCGGAGTCTCGCAGTACACCGCAGCCTGACGCTGCGACGACAGACAGGGCCGAACACCATCGGCGAGGGCCGACGGCCACGGACTATGTACGCGATCTCTCCGAGATCCTCCCAACCATAAGGAGGTGGTCGCCATGACCGCCAACAATTCGCCTTCCAGATCGCTCAGGAACACTACTTCTGCGCTAGGAGCCAGGTCGTCTCCTGCCGGCAACGGCCTGCGCCGGGTCGTCACGGCCTCGATGGCCGGCACCGTCGTCGAGTGGTACGAGTTCTTCCTCTACGCCGCCGCGGCGACTCTCGTCTTCAACAAGATCATGTTCCCGCCATCGGACGACCCGTATGCGCCGATCATCGCCGCGTTAGTGACGTACGCCGTCGGCTTCATCGCCCGGCCGCTCGGCGGGATCGTGTTCGGCTACTTCGGTGACAAGTACGGACGCAAGAAGCTCCTGCAGCTCGCCATCATCCTCGTGGGAGTGGCGACGTTCCTGATGGGATGCCTGCCCACGTTCGACTTGGTCGGCTACTGGGCACCTGCGCTCCTGGTAGCGCTCCGCTTCGCGCAGGGTTTCGCGGTCGGCGGTGAGTGGGGCGGTGCGATCCTCCTCGTCGCCGAGCACTCGCCCGACAAGACGCGCGGGTTCTGGGCCTCGTGGCCGCAGGCCGCCGTCCCGATTGGCAACCTGGTGGCGACCGTCGTCCTCCTCGTCCTCAGTCGCACGCTGACCGAGGCGCAGTTCCTCGCCTGGGGCTGGCGCATCGGGTTCTGGCTCTCCGTCGTCATCGTCGCCATCGGCTACTATGTCCGCACCCGTGTGGCGGATGCGCCGATCTTCCTCGAGATGCAGAAGGAGGTCGAGCAGTCGAAGGCGGTGCGCTTCGGCGTGCTCGAGGTGATCAGGCGTTACCCGCGCGGGGTGCTGACCGCCATGGGCCTGCGATTCGCCGAGAACATCATGTACTACCTCGTCGTGACGTTCTCGATCACCTACCTGGCGGTGGCGCTGGAGGTCGACACCTCCGAGATTCTCGGGTTGCTCGTCATCGCCCATATCGTCCACATGATCGTCATCCCGCTCATCGGCGGCCTGACCGACCGGCTCGGCCGCAAGCCGGTGTACATCATTGGAACGATCGGTGCGGCGGCCTGGGGCTTCGTGGCCTTCCCCATGTTCGATACCCGAAACCCGGTGATCATCGTCGCGGCGATCAGCCTCGGCCTGTTCATCCACGCCTTCATGTACGCCCCGCAGCCCGCGATCATGTCGGAGATGTTCCCGACGCGCATGCGGTATTCGGGCGTCTCGCTCGGGTACCAGGTGACGTCGATCGTCGCCGGCTCGCTCGCACCGATCATCGCGACCGCGCTCCTGGCGAGCACCGGCTCGTACGTGCCCGTCGCTGTCTACCTGGCGATCGCGGCGGCGATCACGCTCGTCGCGGCGGTGTCCTTGCGCGAGACGAAAGGTTCGTCACTGCACGAACTCGACCGCCTCGACGAGGAAAAGCTGGCGTCCGAGCGAGTGGCCGCCGGCGCCTGACCGATTTGGCCCGAAGGAATGCCCCGCCCCCGCGGCGGGGCATTCCTCGACCGCCCGGGTGATCGCGCTGGCGAGGCCCCGCGCACGAAATCCCAGGTTTCGGTGATGCCGAAACAGTCCCGTCGACGGCGCCAGGATCAGATGACCCGGCGTCAGCCCCATGGTAAGAACTCCGTGGCCACTTGCCGGGTCCCGAGGTCGTGCAGTCTCACGTCGAGGACGCGGATGCCGCTGCGTGCTATTCAATACCGGGCTGCTCGGATTCAAGAGGGTCGATTTCATGCCAGACGAGTCAGCGATGCGAACTTCCGTCTGCGGAACCGCGCTACACCATCGTTCTACCCGACGACCCCAGCATCCCGGCACTACTCCGCGATGCGGACTTACATGCGTGCAGCCAGTCGCGCTCCATCCCTGATGCGCTGGTTGAGGCTGGCCGGCGCCGGGTCGTATTCGCATGGGGGCCTGATATGGCTGAGGGCCAAGGTTCATCGCTGCGGACGAACAGAGACCTGTCCAATGAACCCCGGCCCTCATACACGGCAACCGCTGCGACCGCTTCGGCAGCGGAGCAAATCGTGATCTAGCTACAGCTGGTGACCACCGTCCATGAGCCGGACGACTGCAGCCGAAGAGTGGTGACGGTGGAGTCTCCTTGACCCATGTATGCGTACGAGCCCTTCGCGTAATACGTCTTGTACGGGGCTACGCCGTAGCTCAGAGCCCGGCCAGCCGCCTGGTGCGTTGCATTTGCCGCGGCGATGCAAGACGTGTCGGTTGGCGTTGGCGTTGGCGTTGGCGTGGGCGTGGGGCCGGGCGTCGATGACCCAGCCACGCGACGGTTGTTGTCAAAGAAGAACTTCGTCACGTAGGCGGGATAGTCGATGCTGTTGCCAGAGATATAGGAGCCGTTCGTACCCGTGCCAGCCGGCCAATTGTGGCCGAGACCCGTGTTCTGAATCACTGATACTCGTGGTCCCGCGCCATCGCTGTAGAGCGTGCCAGTGCCATTCGTATTCGTGCCGGCGAAGCCGCTGAGCGAGAACGTCGATGACGTCTCAGCGCCATAGATGCCGGCCATGATCTGGGCGTTCAGTGTGTTGTAGCCGGGCGCAACCGTGGCATCGTTGCTTCCATAAACCACTGAGGTCAGCTGCGTCTGGAACGCAGCCGAGTTTCCACCGGCGAAACCTCTACATACGTCCGTTCCGGTGGCCTTGCTGGTGCTGACCCAAGAATATTGGCTCGAGGTGGTGCCGACTGTGGGGCCGGCGTTGATTCCGATGCCGGCGAAAACCTGGGGGAACAGACAACCGACGACCATCGTCTCCCCGCCTCCGGAAGACAGCCCGCTGATGTACGTCTGGTCGGGGTCGATCGCGAGTCCTCCGCGGGCCTGCATCGTCTGAGTGAGCGTGAGCAGGTTGTCATCGTGACGTGATGGGCTGGTCGAGCTGTGGGTGGAGTCGTAGTAGTCCCAGCATCCGGAGTACACGCCTCCGTTGGGCGCGTCGGGCACCGCCACGATCATTCCGTATTCGTCTGCCGCGTCGGTCCAGTTTCCGTCCTGCTGCAGGTCCTGCGCCTTCTGGACACAGCCGTGGAGTGAGATCATCAGGGCGCGCCCGCTTGCGAGGGCAGGCGGCGTAGCCGGTGTGTAGATGCGGACCGACATGCCTGCGATCGTCTCGGTCGTCCATTCTCCGGATGCGGCGCGTGCCGGAGGCCCGATCCACGCCCCGACGAGCATGGCCGCAAGGGCAAGGGCGGTTGCCGTCGCAACGAGTGCGGTGCGGCTAGTCGAACGGTGCAATGCACCTTTGTTCGTAATACTCATTGAAGTTCTCCTTCGACGACGTTGTCTAGAGCGAGAAGCATGTAGTTGTTTGCAGCGCCTCTCCCGTGTGGATGGCTCGCTGGCGCGGTACCCGCCCGCCAGTGCACTTCGCAGACGCGCCCGAGATTCCGCGACCATCTAGGCGGCGAGTAACAACTCTCGTGCACGTCGCTTTCAACACTCCCTTCGCTCGTGAATCGGGTCGTGAGTATGGAACGGATGCCCGACCCTGCACACCGGCTCGGCTGGCCGAATCCCGTCATCGCGTGTGAGACACGTTGGCGGTCGAAAGGGTCGGTGAATCGAGGTGAGGTATGGCCGTGGGCAGCCTCCGAACCTGGCTGTCCACTGCCATACCGGTGGGCCCGTCTAAGAGCTGGGGATCCCATCGCCGGTGAGCGCCCCCGGCTGCGGCTCGACTGCGACGACCTTGTCCCCCTCGAGCGCGTAGGTTTCGCCGACGTAGTCTTGCACGCCCTGGTCGACAACGGTTATCCCCGCGCCGAGGTAGGCGGCATGGCTGTCCTCGCCGAACGCAAGCGGGAGAATGCCGTTGCCTTCGAGTTCTCCCGAGGTGACCGCTTGCATGAGGGACGCTCGTGTGGGGTTCTCGCCCGCTGCAGCCAGCGCCTCGGCGAAGAGGTACGCCACGCTCATGCCGTACACCGTGTTGCCGTCGAAGGGCGCACCGGCGTTGTAGTCCTCGTTCACCTGCGCGAACAGCGCCACCCATTCGGTGTCACCCATCGGCAGGTAGTTGCTGCCGACCATGCCCTGGAGCAGGCTTGGGCCGGCGTCGTCTCCGAAGAATTGCAGGAGCGTCGAGTAATCGGCGCCGACCGAAGACGTGAACCACATCGGGGACCACCCCAGCTTGGCCGCTGTGCCGATCGCGAGGGCTGTGAAACCGGGAAGGGTCGCCAAGATATTGATCTGGCACCCGGCCGCTTGCATCGCGCCGATCTGCGCGGTGACGTCCTGATTTGAAACGGCGTAGCGTTGCACATCTGTGAGTCCGTCTGCGCCGACGGCGATCTCCGCGCCTTCGATGATCTCATCACCGAAGCCGTCGTCTTGGCCCAGCACACACACCGTGGAACCGGGATGTTCGTCAGAGGCGTACTGCGCGAGGGCAGCCCCTTCGACGACGTAGTCGGCGTTGAACCCGAAGGTGTACGGATACTTCTCGGGTTCGTTCCAAGTCGTTGACCCGGAGGCGACGAACAGGTCCGGTACCTCGTTCTCGTTGAGATAGTCGATAACAGCCGTGTGGGTCGGTGTGCCGAGGCCGTTGAGGATCGCGAATACTCCGTCCTCCTGCACGAGCTCTCGAACGACGGACTGCGTGGTGGCGGGGTTGTATCCGTCGTCCTTGACGATGTACTCGATCGTGCGGCCGTTGATGCCGCCCTTGTCGTTGAGGTAGTCGAAGTAGGCCTTAGCGGCCGCCGAGATCGATGAGTATCCGGCCGCGGCCGGGCCGGTCAGTGGTGTGTGCGTGCCAATCGTGACGGTTGTCTCAGTGACCCCCGGGGGCGACGCTTGCTCGTCCGCGGGCGAGGAGGGCGTGCTGCACCCCGCGAGTATGACGGCGAGCGCCGAAACTGTCGCTACGGTGGCCGCGCATCGTCGCGCGTGATGGTGCTGTGACATAGTTACCTCTCTATTTGATCGGCCGGAACGGATTTGTGATCCGGCGCGTTTATGGGGGCGACGAGATCATCGGGGCGAGCTCCCCGCGGGACAGGACTTCCATGCCTGGTCGGAGCTGCGGAGCCGGTGTCTGGCACCGCGGGATCGCGTGGCGTGGTTGTCGCATCCGCAATCGTCCCCGTCGGCTTGGGGGCGGTGCGCGTTCGGCGGCGTGCCCCGGCGAGCCGTGCCGGCCAGGCGATGGCCACCATGATGAGAAGCGCGCCGAAGACGAGAATGGCCACGTTGCCTGCTAGGCGCTGTTCGAGTCCAGCCGGTAGTTCCAGGGTCCCGGCGGCGGTCTCGATCAGCCAGGGGAGTAGCACGATCAGCGCCGAGCCAATGGCGGCGCCGCCGATGCTGCCGAGACCTCCCACGACGACCGCCACGACGAGCAGCAGCGAGAATGCGAGGGTGTACGCCCCCGGGCTAACGGACTGCGTGACGAAGCACAGCACAGCGCCGCCGGCACCTGCAGCGACGGCGCTCCAGGTGAACGCCGCAACCTTGACACGACCCGCTCGCACGCCGTTCAGGCCGGCGGCGACCTCGTCGTCACGTACCGCGCGCATGTGCAGCCCCAGTCGACCACGAGCCAGGATGGCCAACGCCGTCACGACGACGCCCGCGACCAGGATCGACACCCACGCCTGCCACTGCTCGACGGCGATAGCCGTACGAAGCAGCGTCGGAACGCCGTCGTACGCGGTCTGCAGACCCTCATCTCCGCCGAGTACGCCGCTGAAGACGGCGGTTACTGCCGGCAGCGCGATCACGACTGCGAGTGTCAGACCTGCGAGGTATGGCCCTTGGAGCCGGGCGGCAGCCAAGCCGAGAAGAAGGCCAAGACCCCCGGCGGTCACGACGCCGGCCATCATGCCGATGACAAATCTCAGGGCACCGTCAATGCCCGCCTCGGTCAGGACAGTATTGGCGAGGGCGTAGCCGTAGCCACCGACCGCCATGAGCGCCGCGTGCCCTAATGACAGTTGGCCGCTGAGTCCGACCAATAGTGTGAGGCCGGCTGTCGCGCAGAAGATGGCGGCGATCGTGGCCAGTTGATAATTGCGATACGGATCGAGCAGAAATGTCCCGCCAATCGCGATGGTGGTCAAAATCGCGCCGGCCACGACGATGCGTGTGGTTCTTGCCATGGAGGGGATGAGCCGGTTCATGCGCTGCGTACCTCGCGCATCGAAAAGATCCCGCTGGGACGCATGAGGAGCACGGCGACCAGCAGCACGAGTACGCCGATCGGGGCCACGGTCGCGCCGAGATATCCGGTGACGAGTGTCATGGTCACGCCGACGATCACTCCGCCTACGAGGGCGCCGACAGTGGAATCAAGCCCACCGACGACTGCGACCGTGAAGGCGTACAGGAAGAGGACGTCCGTCGAGTGGGGGTTCAGCCCCAGCTCCGTCGGTACGAGCAGAATTGCAGCGAATGCCGCGACTGCGACCGACAACATCCATCCGATCGTCACCATGCGAGTTACTCGGACACCGAGGATGCGGGACACCTCGGGCGCGAACGCCGACGCTCGCAGTTGCAGGCCGAGCGACGTCCGGGTGAACAACAGGCTGAGTCCTGCCATGACTGCAAGCGCGACCACGAGCACGAACAAGTCGTACGGCGAAAGAAGGGGCACGCCCCATACCACGATGGGGCTGTCATCAAACGGTATGGACATGGGTCGGTGCTGCTGACCGAAGAAGATCCCCAGCAACGACTGAAGCACCATCACCAGCCCGATCGCCACAATGACGCCGGACAGCGGGTTGTCGTGCGGAGCGAAGCGCATGACACCGCGCTCGACGGCGAGGCCCATGGCAGCGCCGGTGATGATTCCTGCCGCGAGCCCGATCCAGTACGACCCTGTAAGTCCGGCGACGGCGAAGGCGGCGTAGGTGGCGACCAGCGCCATCGCTCCCTGCGCGAAATTGACGATCCGCGCGGCACGCCAGATCAAGACGAGCGACAGGGCAAAGAGGGCGAAGATCGCGCCACGCGCGAATCCCGTGGCGAGGAGGAAGATAAGTCGGTCCATCAGAATCCTAGGTATGCGTGACGAAGATGAGTGTCGTTTGCGAGGGTGGCGGCCGACGCGTCAGCAACCACACGGCCCAGGTTGAGCACGACCCCGCGGTCGGCGATCGACAAGGCGCTCGTCACGTTCTGCTCGGCCAATAGCACGGTGAGCCCTCTACTGGCAGCGGTCTCACGCAGCGTGCCCATGACCTGCGCCACGATGAGGGGGGCCAGTCCGAGCGATGGTTCGTCGAGGGCGAGCACGGTGGGCTCCGTAATCAGTGCGCGGCCCAGTGCGAGCATTTGTCGCTCGCCGCCGGAGAGTTGGTGACCGGCCGACGAACGACGTCGTGCGAGCGAGCCGAAGATTTCGTAGATGCCGTTGACTGCGCGCTCACGCGCGGCGCCACGGTGACGCCAGAGTGCGGCGAGCCGCAGGTTCTCGTCCACCGTCAGTTCGCCGACCACACTGCGTCCGTCGGGAACGAGCGCGACGCCGCGCCGAGCCAGGTCCTCTGTGCGCACCTGCCCAAGGTCCGCGCCGTCGAGCGCAATCGTGCCAGACGCGACGCGCACCAGCCTTGCGACAGCACGGAGCAGGGTCGTCTTGCCTGCTCCGTTGGCACCCAGGAGCGCCACGATCTCCCCCGGGCGCAGATCGAACGACACGGAATGAAGGACCGGCTCGCCGCCGTACCCGACAGTGAGGTCACGGATGTCGAGTGCTCCGCCGCGGAAGCCTACGGACACTACGCCGCTCATGCGGCCTTCACCCCGAGATACGCCTCTTCGACGCGCGGGTCGTCGCGCACCTGGTCGGGAGTGCCCCGTGCGATCACCTGTCCGAAGTCCAGTACAACGATCCGGTCGGCGATACTCATGACGAAGTCGACGTGGTGCTCTACGAGAAGCACGGCACACCCGGCCTGGGCGGATTCTCGGATCACCGCACCGAGTGCGGCGATGTCTTCGGAGCCGAGACCCCCGGCAGGCTCGTCCAACAGCAGCAGGCGCGGCTGAACGACGAGTGCACGGGCAAGTGCAACGCGCTTTCGCTCCGGGTACGGTAGCGCCCCGACCGGTGCGTGGGCAACGTGTGCCACGCCGAGCCGGCTGAGCTCTCGGTCGACCAGAGCTTCGCGGTCGGCCCGCGAAGCCAACGGCACCAGCAAGTTTTCCCGCACCGTCAGTCCTGAGAAGAGGCCGAGGCCCTGAAGCGTACGCGATACGCCGTGACCAACGAGCCCTGAGGGTCGAGTCGGAGCTGGCTCGCCATCGATCGAGACTGAGCCGCGCCTGCGGACGAGGGCGCAGACAGCGTTGAAGACAGTGGTCTTTCCGGCACCGTTCGGTCCGATCAGTGCCACGATCTCGCCGGGCTCCACATCGAACGAGACGCCCGCAACGGCAGTCAGCCCTCCAAAGGCGACGGTCAGGTCCCTGACTTCAAGCCGTGGGGACGACGGGGTCGAGTTGTCATCCGTCATTAGTGGCTACCTCCTTGTAGCTGCACGATCCAAGGGATCGCGTGGCCGGCTGTTCTTCGTGTGATACCGAGCTGACCTGCAGGACAGCAGCGGATGGTGCAAGTGTGCGAGGGGGAAGATCTCGTGCACGTGCTGCGAGCATCAGCTACGCGACCACGTCTATCTCGACGTGCCGTCGAGCGGCCTCATTTGCTCGGGCTGCGCGACGGGATAAATACCTCTGCACATATCCCCTTTGATGCTCGCTTCGTTGCGTTGCCTTGAGTGTGACCCGCGTTACGACGCAACGGGATGTGCGAAATGGCCATTATCTTCGACAAAGGGTGTGTGTTCATTACACATTCGCGCGAGAATAGCGACATGACACCGGTTGAATCGACCATTACGGCAACACTCACCGACATCGCTCGAGACATCTCGACACTTCGCGATCCCGAGCTGCTTTTGTCCTCGATCGTGCGGCGAGCCCGGTTGTTGCTGAACACAGACATCGCCTATATCAGCCTCAATGACTCCGAACGCACCGAGACCTTCATCCGGACGACGGACGGGGTGCGCACCGAGGCCTACGCCGCAATCAGAATGCCCTTGGGCACAGGCGTCCTCGGCCTGGCGGCCGGAGGAGTGATCGCGGAGACGCCCGACTATCTCCCCGACGAGGGAAAGACGCATTTGCCGGACATCGACGTCGTCGTCGTCGAAGAAGGGGTCCGTGCGATCCTCGGTGCGCCGCTTCGCATCGCTGGCAAGGTGGTCGGCGCACTCATGACGGCGAACCGAACGCCCGGCGCGTTCACACCGACACAGCGCGAACACCTGGAGCGGATCGCCAGCCTCGCTGCAGCGGCGGTTGAACTCATCGGCGCGAAAGAGAACGAGAGGACGGCCGAGCTGGTAGCCAAGAAGGCGATCGAGGACCTCAGCAGTGCCTTGGCAACCGAACGGGTGCGCAGCGAACTCGAGGTCCGACTCGCCGATGAGCTTGCCGAGCATAGCGGCCTGGACGAACTCCTCGCCGTTGCCGGCGCGCTAACAGGAACGCAGCTCCGCGTAGTGGATTCCATGGGTGCTGAGCTTGCCCGCTCATCCCTCAAAGATGACGACGAGGCCACCATGGGGACAGTTCGAGGGGATTGTGAGCATGAAGAACGAGCCGCGCTCATCGGCGATGCTGGACCCGGCTTCATCATCGTTACTCGCGACGCACCGCCTGAGGCATCGGATGTGGTTGCCGCGTCGGTTGCGCGTTACGCGAGTATCGCGCTGCTGTACGACAGGACAATCGATGACGTGCGCCACTTCCACGAGAACGAACTCGTGAGTGCGCTCGTCTCCCCGCTCGATCCGGAGCGACCGACGCTCTCCTCGACGATGGTGCAGCGGGCACTCGGCGCGGATCGCGAAACCAGCATCGCCGTTCTGGTGCCCTCAGAACCGGACGACTCAAGCCGACGTCGGCTTCTCACGCGCGTCCGCCAACTCACCAGAAGCGGACAGACCATCGTGGCGGGATACCTTGGCCGCGTCGTGATCGTGGCGAGGAGCCCAGAAGAGGTCCTCAGAACCAGGGCGACACCGCTCGTCCAGGACTTACCGTGCTTCGGTGGCATTGCCAGCGCGCCGGAACTGGCTAAGGCGCCGGGCGCCTACGCTGAGGCGGCCGCAATCGCCTCGGCCATGCGCGCGATGGGTGCGCCGGGCGCCATAGCGGGCGCGGCGGAGGCGGGAGTCGCAGGACTTCTCCTGAGAGACGGGGATCCGGCGACGGCCCACCGTTTCATGACTGCGCATCTCGGCCCGCTTCTTGGCCAACCACGAGGAGAGGTTTTACTCGGAACTGCGCTTGCGTATCTCGACGCACATGGATCGATCAACGACACGGCTGAGGTTCTCCGTATTCACCCGAACACGATGCGACAGCGGATCGAACGGATCGACACCGAACTCACCCCGACCTGGCGGCGTGGACCCCATCGACTTGACACTCATGTGGCGCTGCGTCTCTGGCGGCTCAAGAGCGCGGCTACCACCCGGACGGACCGTTGACGCGAATTCCAATCAGCCGACTACCCTTTTGTTTCTCGTGGCGGACCGCAGCGACGGTACGACCAGGCCGCCGCCAGGCAGTGCTCCCGCTGCACCGCCGAAGGCCTCAGCAAACGCGACATCGTCCGCTGCCACAAAAGATACGTCATCCGCGAGGTTTTCCACCTCGTCCACCCAGCCGACAACGCGGTCCTCAAAGTGAATTGGCAACTCCCCAGAAGAACATCGACGACGTCGAGTGGGTCCCCATGGGGTGGGTCGACTGGTTCAACAGCAGCCGCCTGCACGCCGATCTCGGAGATGCACCGCCTGATGAGTTCGAGGCCGACTACTACGCAGACCTCAACACCCCATCCCGACCGGTGATGGCACCCGGTTAGAAGCGGCAGATAACCGAAGACGGTTCGGTGTAGAAGACCTAGCTAGTAGCCGGCGGGCTTCGTGGCGGCGCCGTCGAGCCAGAGGTGGTCGTTGGGGTCGGAGTGGGCGGTCTCGGTGCCGACATGCTTCGACGAGATCCGGTCGCCCTTCGTGATGACGTGCACGAGCGCCATGCCGTAGCCGCGACCCAGTTCGTAGTCGTCGGACAGCCACTGCAGGATCGGGCCGGCCTTCGTCTCGGGACCGAACCCGCGCTCCTGCGCCAGATCGATGAACTGGCGCGGCGTGAGCCCCGTCTTCTTCTCGATGTTGTCGAGATAGGCCTGGAAGGACATCGGTTCTCCTTGCTGAGCGAGCGGATGCGTCCAGAACATTCTGCTGCCATCGGGGTCTCGATAGACAATTCACAAATTTGTGAAATGAGCGTAACGTGGCGCTCATGAACGCAGTGATCGAGGTCAGGGCCCTCGAGAAGCGGTACGGCCGCGTGCTTGCCCTGAACGGTCTGGATCTCGACGTCGCCGATGGCGAGGTGCACGGCTTCCTCGGCCCGAACGGCGCCGGCAAGTCCACCACGATCCGCATCCTGCTCGGTCTCGCCCGCGCCACGAGCGGGCGGGCGACGGTCTTCGGCCGCGACCCCTGGACCGACGCTAAAGACCTCCATCGCCGCATCGGCTACGTGCCGGGCGACGTGAACCTCTGGCCCAACATCTCGGGCGGCGAGGCGATCGACTTGATCAGCCGCCTCCGCGGCGGCGCTGCCGACAAGGCCGCGTACGCCGCGCGCAAGAGGCGCCTGGTCGAGGCCTTCCAGTTCGACCCCACGAAGAAGGGCCGCGCCTATTCGAAGGGCAACCGCCAGAAGGTCGCGCTCATCGCCGCGTTCGTGACGCGCGCCGACCTCCTCATCCTCGACGAACCGACCAGCGGACTCGATCCGCTCATGGAATCGGTGTTCGAGCAGGAGATCCGTCGCGCGGCCGGCGAGGGCACCACCGTGCTGCTCTCGAGCCACATCCTCTCCGAGGTGGAGCAGCTCTGCGACCGCGTCACCATCATCCGCGCCGGCGCCACCGCCGAGACCGGCACCCTCGCCGAGCTCCGGCACCTCACCCGCACCGAGGTGGCCTTCGTGAGCGGGGGACTGACGAATGCGCAACTCACTTCGATCCCGGATGCGCACGATCTGCTCGTCGACGCCGGTCGCGCCCGCTTCTCCGTCGACAGCGACCGGCTCGCGCCCGTGCTGAGCGCCCTCGGCGCGCTGGACGTGCAGGGGCTGACGATCGCCCCGCCCTCGCTCGAAGAGCTCTTCCTGCGGCACTACGGCGAACAGCTCGACGGCGCGGGTGCCGGTGCCGCCCCCACCGGTGACGCCAGCGCCCCCGCGGTCTCCCCGCGTCATGCGGAAGGGGCGAACCGTCGATGAGCGAGCTCGCGGCACTGCTGCGGCAGCGCATCCGTCGCGACCGCCTGCAGCTGTTCTTCTGGATCGGCGGCACCGCCTTGCTCGCCCTCTTCGCTGCCACGGCGGTCGCCACCACCTACGGAAACGCCGCCGAACGCGACCAGATCCTCGCACTCGCCATCCAGAGCCCGGCCATCCTCATCCTCCGCGGACTGCCGCAGGGCGGCGGACTCGACGCCTTCGTCTTCTTCGAGATCTTCACCTACCTCGCGCTGCTGGCCGCGATGATGAGCACCTTCCTCGCCGTGCGGCACACCCGCGCCGAGGAGGAATCGGGCCGAGCCGAACTCATCGGTTCCACCCCGGCGGGCCGCACCCTGCCCACGGTGGCGACCCTCGTGCACGGCGTGAGTGCGAACATCCTGATCGGTCTCGGGGTGTTCGCCGGCCTCGCTCTCGGCGGGATGGCGGTCGACGGCTCGCTGATCGCCGGGGTGGCCACGACGGCGACGGGCATCGTGTTCCTGGCCATCGGCATGCTCGCCGCCCAGTTCATGCGCACCTCCCGCGGGGCGAACGGCCTCGCGGTCGCATTGGTCGGCCTCGCCTTCCTGCTGCGCGGCGTGGGTGACGCGCTCGGCACCCGGACCGGGCCGCTCTCCCTGGCGAGCGCCTGGCCCAGCTGGCTCTCGCCGATCGGCTGGGCCCAGCACACCGCCGCCTACACCGAGAACACGCTCGCGCCGCTGCTGCTCAGCGCGACGCTGGCGGTGCTGTGCTTCGTGGCCGTGTTCGTGCTGCAGGGAGTGCGTGATAGCGGAGCCAGCCTGATCCCCGAGCGGCGCGGCCGGGCATCCGCCGGTGCGACGCTGTCGAGCTCGTTCGGGCTGGCATGGCGCCTGCAGTGGGGCACGATCCTCGGCTGGTCGGTGGGGGGTGCGGCGTTCGGGCTGCTGGCCGGAACCCTCTCGTCGTTGGTGCAGCAGGCGGCGGCGAGCGATCCGTCGATCCAGCAGTCGCTGCAGAGCATCGTGGGGAGTGCCGGGTCAATGACCCAGACGCTGGTGGCGGCGATGTTCAGCTTCGTGGGCGTGCTGGCGGCGGCGTGCGCGACGCAGGCGGTGATCCGGATGCGTCAGGAGGAAGCGCTCGGCACCGCCGAGCTGGTGCTCTCGTCGCCGGTCTCGCGGGTGCGCTGGCTGGTCGATTACCTCGTTCTCGGACTGGTGGCGATCGCGATCGTTCTCGCCGCCTCGGCGGGAGTGGCGGCACTGAGCCTCGCGGCATCGGGCGACGGCTCGGTGGGTGCCGGTGACGTGTTCGCCACGGCGGCGGCGCAGCTGCCCGCTGCCCTGATCTACCTGGGCGTGCTGTCGCTGCTGTTCGTGCTGGTGCCGAAGGCGATGATCGCGGCGGGGTGGGCCTTCGTGGCTGTGGGCGTCGTGGTGGGCAACTTCGGCGGATTGATCGGGATGCCCCAATGGCTGCGTGACGTGTCGCCGTTCACCCACACTCCCGTGATCACCGGGTCGACGACCGATTGGAGCGGGGCGGTGTGGATGGCGGCGATCGCGCTGGTGGCGGTCGGCGCATCCGTGGTGCTGATGCGGCGGCGTGAGGTGAGCACCGCGTGAGGGCGCGCGATGGAGCACGGGCGGCTCGGCGTGGCTCGGGCCTGCACGCTCGGCGAGAGCGCGGCATGAGAGGCTGAGAGGATGGCGCGAGACGAGCAGGCGTTGCGGATGGCGGTCGAGAAGTCGGCGGCGACGCTCACGGCGGCCGGGTTCCCGAAGATGCCCGCGCGACTGCTGATGACGCTGCTGGTGGCCCAGCCCGGCGGACTCACCGCCGCCGAACTCGCCCAGAGCCTGGGCGTGAGCGCCGCCGCCGTCTCGGGCGGAGTGCGCTACCTGCAGACCCTCGGGGCCGTGCACCGCATCGCCCAGCACGGCAGCCGTCGCGACCGCTACGAGCTCGTCGAAGACACCTGGTTCACCGCGTCGCTGAAGAACAGCCCGCTGTACGGCACGCTGGCGGGGCTCGCCGAGGCGGTGCACGACGCGCTCGGCGACCCGGGATCGGAGGCCGCCGTGCGCGTGCAGGACATGGTGGACTTCTACCGCTTCCTCGAGGTGCGGATGCCGCAGCTGCTCGAGGAATGGGAGGGACAGCGCGCCGCGGGCGGCACGCGGCGGGCCGCGTCAGAAGCGGAGCTGGGCCGCTGACGTGAGTTCACGCCACAGGGGATGCCCGGGCGGGGTGCCGGATGCGGCGGGAACCGGTTCGTAGACGTCGGCGGCCACGAGGGGGCCGAGATCGAGGGCGGTGAGGGCGGCGACATCCGCGATCGGGAGCTGGAAGGTGCGGTACGGGCCGAGCGGTGGCGGCGCATCCGCCGCTCGCGCGCGGGCGAGCGCGGTCTCGAGATCGACGTCGTCGAGCTGCGGCGACTGGTCGAGCAGGTAGGCGCTCGCGGCGAGCGCGGTGGGGCCGGCCGGCGCGGGCGGTGTGGCCCAGCACGCGATCTTCCAGAAGCGGAGCGGGATGCGCACTCCGCGGTATCCGGGGTCGGTGTCGCCGAAGACGGGTCCGGTGAAGACGCTCAACCGCTGCCGGTGGGCCTCGGCGTAGCCGAGCAGGTAGTCTTCGAGGCCGTTCCAGAGCTCTTTCGACTGATTGAACTGCGCGGCCTGCGGGGCGGCGTTGGTGTACGAGAAGGTGTCGACGTTCGCCGCGCTCGCCACCGCCGCCTCGCCCCAGACGGGGTCGCGGCGGCGCACCAGGTGTCCACGGTCGAGATCGTTGCGGGCATAGACCTCGGGGCCGGTCTGCTCGTCGGCGGGCACTCGCTCGTCGAGATGCCAGTCGTCGCCGCGGCCGAGGTCGAGCAGTGTGGAGCCGTCGATGTTCACGGCGGTCGCCGCGGCGAGCCGTCGATCGGTGTCGAGCAGCACGGTGAAATGCGTGTAGGGGAGCTCGTGGATGCGCCGCGCGGGGTCGGGCGACGGCAGCGGGCAGGGAGCGGCGAGGAATCCGGGGTCGAAGCCGAGCGTGGTCATTCCTCCAGTCGAGCACGGCGGCCCGGATGCGCAACCCGCGCCCCGGTGACGCCCCGCTGAACATTCGCCGCCGTGTCGGCCGCGCTTGCCCCACGGAGGGTGAGGGCGGGTGCTGCCTGCACCGGTTCTTCGACCCTCGGGTGGCGCGGCCGGGCCGGCTCGCAGGCGGCGTGCGGATAATGGGCGGGTGAGCGCAGGATGATCGGGGGACTGACCCGCGTGCTCGGGCGAGTGCTCGGCCGGCCAGGGGCGGTGTCGTTCCGCAAGCAGGCCGCGGTCGTCGCGGAGGCGTCGGCGCTCGAGGACGACTACCGAGCGCGAACGGATGCGCAACTCCGCGACGCAGCCCGCCGCTACGCCGGCGCGCCTGACGACGGCGCGGTGTCGACGGCCGAGTTCCTCGCCGATGCGCGCGAGACCGCCGACCGCACCGTTCATCTCCGCCCGGTCGACGAACAACTGCTCGCGGCCGCCGCTCTCCTGGCCGGCAACGCGGTCGAGATGGACACCGGTGAGGGCAAGACCCTCGCCGGTGCGATCGCCGCCGCCGGCCTCGCCCTCCAGGGGCGTCAGGTGCACGTGCTCGCCGTTAACGACTACCTCGCCGCGCGCGACGCCGCGTGGATGGGTCCACTCTTCGCCTTCCTCGGCCTCGACGTGGCCGCGCTCGGCCAGTCGTCCACGCCGGAGGAACGGCGGGAGGCATACCGTGCCGACGTGCTCTACGTGCCGGTCGCGGAGGTCGGGTTCGACCTGCTGCGCGACCGGTTCGTGGTGTCGGCGGCCGACGCCGTGCATCCGGTGTTCGACGCGGCGATCGTCGACGAGGCCGACGCCGTCATGATCGACGAGGCCACCGTGCCGCTCGTGCTCGCCGGCGAGTCGGCCGAGGCCGCTGCGAGCATGGCGCGGGCCACCGAACTCGTGCGCGGGCTGCGCCCGGGCGTGCACTTCGAGGTCGATGACGACGGCGCCACCGTCACGCTGACCGACGCCGGACTCGACAGCCTCGAGTCGCACCTCGACGGCCTCAACCTCTACGGCGACGACGGGATCGGCCTGCTCACCCAGCTCAACCTCGCCCTGCATGCGAGGGAACTCGTGCACCGCGACGTCGACTACCTCGTCGACGACGGGGAGATCCGGCTGATCGACGCCGGTCGCGGCCGGGTGGCCCTGCGGCGACGCTGGCCGGATGGCCTGCATGCTGCGGTCGAAGCCAAAGAAGGGCTGCCCGTCTCGAGCGCCGGCGTCGTGCTCGACACGATCGCCATCCACGACCTGCTCACCCGCTACACGAGCCTCGCCGGCATGAGTGGAACGGTCGTCGCGGTGGCCGACGACCTGCTCGAGTTCTATCACCTCCCCACGGGGCGCATCGAGCGTCACGTGCCGAGCATCCGCATCGACGCACCCGAGCAGATCCTGCTGACGCAGGCCGAGAAGCGCGAGGCCGTGGTGTCCGCGGTGCGCGGGCTGCACGCATCCGGTCGCCCCGTGCTGGTGGGCACGCAGAGCGTGGCCGAATCGGATGCGCTCGCCACGGCCCTGGAGCACGCGGGCGTCGCCTCCACGGTGTTGAACGCGCGGAACGACGCCGACGAGGCGCGGATCGTGGCGGGAGCGGGTGCACTCGGCGCGGTGACGATCTCGACGCAGATGTCGGGCCGTGGCACCGACATCCGGCTCGGCGGGGTGGGCGACCGGTTCGGCGGAGCGGATGATGGCGCGGCCGGTGGCGACGACCGCAGGGTGGATGACGCGGGGAACGTCGACGCAGCCGCTGCGGCCGCCGCGGGCGCGGCCCACGACCGCGTGGCCGCCCTCGGTGGGCTGGCCGTCGTCTCCACCGGGCGCTACCCGTCGGGCCGGCTCGACGCACAGTTGCGCGGCCGGGCCGGACGCCAGGGCGACCCGGGCGGCAGCTTCTCCTTCGCCAGCCTCGACGACGACCTCGTGCGCACCTCCGCGCCGGCCCACGTGCTCACCGCGATCGAGCGCGACGGCGACGAGCTCCCGCCCGCCCGCCGTGCCACGATCCTGCGCGACAGCCAGGCGATCGCGGAGGGGCTCCGGCTCGACCGGCACCGCTCGACCTGGGGTTACAACCGGGTCGTGGTGCGGCAGCGGTCGGCCGTGCTCGACGTGCGCGACCGTCTGCTGGCCGAGGAGCACGCGACAGCCGGCACGGTGGAGGCCTCGATCGCCGACCGGATGCGCGAAGCCGCCCGCCAGATCGAGCTCTTCCACCTCGACGACGAGTGGCAGGCGCATCTTGCCCTGCTCTCCGAGGTGCGTGACGGCATCCACCTGCGGGCACTGGCCGGCCTGGTTCCGGTCGACGAGTTCAGTCGCATCGCGCGGGAGGAGTTCGACGGGTTCTTCGAACGCGTGGCGAGCCGCACCGCATCCGACGTCGCCGCGCTCACCATCGAGGCGCTCGACGACGGCCTGGCGGCGCTCGGCCTGAAACGGCCGTCGGCGACCTGGACCTACATGATGACCGACAACCCGCTCGGCACGCCCGGCGACCGGGCGGTGCGAGCGCTCGGTCGCGGCTGGCGACGTGCGCTCAACCTCGAGTAGCGGCCGCGAATCCGCAGACCGGGCTTTAACCAGAGGATGCGGCGACACGTTATCCGTGGCGCCGCATCCATCCCCCCGCCCCAGTCAGACGAGAAGCTGCAACCGGTCCCGATTCCGTTTGCAACTTGAGACTTCAATATCGCATACCCAAGCGCTATTCGGCAAGTGTTGTTCGGCAGATCGAGGTGGTCGATGTGGTCTCGACCACTCGCTGCCAGTCGGCGAAGTCCTCCGCTGGTTCACCAGTGGCCATCACACAGCGCTGTCGTGGCCTCCCTGCAACAGCCAGTCCGCCACATCCGGTCGCCGTGAATTCTTCAGCCGGTTGACGCAGTGGATGCGCCCCGACCCCTCCACCTTCTTCGCCAGATCGAAGAGTGCGGATTCGGCCTCGGCCGGAGGGAGGAGGTTGCGCAGCGCGACGGCCGCGTAGAGCGTGACGTCGTCGAGCAGACCGAGACGCGCGACCAGCCCGGCGTCGCCCGGCGTGCCGGAGATGCCGAGGAGGGCGAGCCCGCCCTTCACCTGCCAGTCGCGCACCCCGAATCGGCAGAGCCAACGCCCCAACTCGGCGAGGCGCAGACGGCTGACCCGGACGTCGAGCCGGATGGCCTCGAGCATCCGGTCGACGTCGTGCGGGCCCTGCAAGGCGGTGAGCCGCTCCGCGACGGTGTGCACCGAGGTGGTGCCGAGCGGGTTCCGGCACGCTTCGAGCACCGCGGCGGCCGCGAGCAGTGGGGCGTCGCCGTCATGGGGTGCGAGATGCTCGAGATAGGTCGTCCCCGGCAGGGGCTCGACGCCGTCGGGAGACCAGAGCGCGGGGCGGATCGTCGCCCGCCGTGCGCGCCTCATCGGACGGGCGAGAAGCCGCCCTTGCTGTCGTTCGTCATAGGTGTCGTCCTTCGCGGCGGACGTGGGCCATCGTCGTGCGCGGGCCGATCGCCCAGCGCGGAGGATCAGGCTAACGCGCGACCCCGTGCTCGGCAAGCCTCGGTTTCGCGACGGACGTGAGAACACTCATCCATGCCGCCGCCGGCATGCTCGCGGGGTTACTCTCAGCGTGGATCGCCTGGCGATCCCCACCACCAGCACGACGAGCGAGAGGCATCCCATGACCGGAGACCGCAGGGGCAGCCAGCTGCTCGGACTGGGCCACTTCCAGCCCGAACGCATCATGACCAACGAGGAACTCAGCCTCCTCGTCGACACCAACGACGAGTGGATCACTTCACGCACCGGCATCCGCACCCGCCACATCGCGAGCGAGACCGACACGGTCACGTCGATGGCCATCGAGGCGGGCCGGATGGCGCTCGCCGACGCCGGTGTCGCCGCGACGGATGTCGACCTCGTGATCGTCACCTCCGTCACGAGCCACGACCGCAGCCCCAGTTCCGCCGGTCGCGTCGCCGTCGGCCTCGGCATGGCGGGCCCCGGCATCTTCGACCTCAGTGCGGCGTGCCCGGGGTTCGAATACGCGCTGGGCGTCGCCGACATGGCGATCCGTGCCGGTTCGGCGACCACGGCCCTCGTCATCGGCTCCGAGAAGCTCAGCGAGTTCACCGACTACACCGACCGCTCCACCTGCATCCTGACGGCCGACGGCGCGGGCGCCTTCGTGCTCGGCGCCACCGACCGGCCGACCGTCGGGCCCACGGTCTGGGGTTCGGTGCCGCACCTGCTCGACGGTGTGCGCATCGACGGCGCTCCCGGCGAGCCCCGCTACTTCGCCCAGGAAGGCCGATCCGTCTTCCGCTGGGCCATCACCGAGGCGGCTGGTCATGCCGAACGTGCGGTGACCGCCGCCGGTCTCACGCTGGCCGACATCGAGATCCTGGTCAGCCACCAGGCCAATCTGCGCATCATCGAGCCGCTCGCCGAAGCGCTGCACCTGACCGACAAGATCGTGATCACCGACATCGTCGAATCCGGCAACACCTCGGCCGCGAGCGTGCCGCTCGGACTCTCCAAAGCGTGGCATCGCGGCGACATCCCGGCGGATGCGCCCGCTCTGCTCTTCGGGTTCGGCGGCGGGTTCGCCTATGCCGGACTGGTGGTGCACACCCCTGCTCGCGCGTAGGCTCCCCTCTCGTTCTGCGGATCGCAGAGCGAGGCGGATGCCGATGTCTGGAACCGGGTCAGGCCCAGCCGTCGATCCGACGGGTTCCCACCGGCCACCCGCCCGAAAGGCCTCCCCGCCCGCCGGGAAACCGGAGAGACCTAGCCGACCGGGAGCGCGCCCTCGACCACGCGACCGCGGGACACGACCGCGACGATGTTCGCGGTGTCCAGGGCGGCGATGTCGTTCCACGGCCGGCCGCGCAGCACCACGAAATCGGCCAGGTGGCCGGGCGCCAGGCGACCCAGCTGCGATTCGCGCCCGATCGCCCGGGCCGCCCGGGAGGTCGCCGCCTGGAGCGCGCGGTCCGGCGTCCAGCCGAAGGTCGCGGCCATCAGGCGCACCTCCGCCATCTGATCGCCGAAGCGCACGTGATGGCCGTTGGCGTCGGTGCCGAGCACGAAGTCGACGCCGGCGTCGGCGGCGGCCCTCATCCGGGTGTCGCGACGCTCCACCAACTCGCCGGCTTTGGCCGATTGCTCGGCCGAGACCCCGTTCTCGCCGGCGGCGATCCGGTCGTTGATGAGCAGGGTCGGCGCGACCGTGATGCCGGCCGCGACGATGCGGGAGGCCTGCGCGGAACTCAGCAGGGTGCCATGCTCGATCGAGTCGACGCCGTGTTCGAGCGCGGCGTCGATGCCGGCCTCCGTGTGCGCGTGGGCGGCCACGCGCATCCCGAGTGCATGGGCCTCATCGACGATGGCGTCGATCTCGGCACCGGTGTAGTTGCGCCAAGCGCTCTTGTCGCCGACCGAGAGCACGCCGCCGCTCGTGGCGATCTTCACGCCGTCGGCGCCCGCCCGCGCCCAGTGCCGCACCAGCTTGCGGCACTCGTCGGGGCCGTCGGCGAGAGGCTTGCGCAGGGGATAGGCAGGCGGGATGAAGAGATCGCCGTGCCCGGCCGTCATGCTCACCATGCCGTGCGCGAGCACGCGCGGGCCGGCCACGACGGCGTCGTCGATCGCCCGCCGCATCGAGAACTGGATGTCGTCGGCCGAGAGGTCGCGCACCGTCGTGACTCCGGCGCGCATCGCCGTCGCCGCGTTGGCGAGGCCGTGCAGCGTCTGCTCCTCGGGTCGAGTCATGAGCGGCCAGGTGAGGAAGTCGGCGGGCCGGTGACCGGCGTTGCCCACGAGGTGCACGTGCGTGTCGATGAGGCCCGGGATGACGGCGAGCTCGCCGGCCGGGGAGGAGGCGGCATCCGACGACCGCACGTCGGTGATGACGCCGTCGGTTCCGTCGAGGGCCCACTCGAGGGTGCTGATGCCGCGGGCGGCTTCGCCGTCCCAGAGCGCGATGTCGGTGATGCGGTTCATGGGTCTCTCTCAGGTGCGGGAGTTCTTGCGGGGGAACAGATGGCCGAGCGCGGCCGGAGGTCTCATCGTGGTGCCGGCCACCACGAGCACCGCGAGTGTCACCAGGTAGGGCGCAGCCGTGGCCAGCTCGGTGGGCAGAGGCACGAAGAGGAAGACCAGAAGCAGCACACCGCCGAGGACGAGGGGCGCGATGCCGGCTCGGCGATCGCCCCGGTACATCCGGAGCAGTCCGATCAGCAGGAACACCACGGCGAGGATGAACAGCAACGCCCGGAAGGTCTCCGGCCGCCCGAGGCCGACGGCGTCGCTGAAGCCGAACAACGACGAACCCAGAAAGACGCCGGAGGGCATCCAGTTGCCGAAGATCAGGGTGGCGAGGCCGATGAAGCCTCGGCCGGCGGTCTGATTCTCCACATAGGCCTGGGAGATGAGCGCGAGGTAGCCACCCGCGAACCCGGCGAGACCGCTGCCGACCAGCACGGCGATGTAGCGGGTGCGGTGAACCTTTCCGCCGAGCGCCTGCAGCGCGGCGGGCTGCTCGCCGGCGGCCCGCCAGCGCAGACCGAACTTGGTGCGCCAGAGAACGTAGGCCGTGGCCGGAATGAGCAGGAGGCCGAGGATGGCCGCGAGCGAGACGTCGCGGGTGAGGCCGCCGACGATGCCCCCGATCTGGGTCAGCACCGGGAGGCCGGAGCTCTCCATCGCGCGGGTCAGATCGACGGTGCCGAGACCGCCCGAGAGGAAGGGCACGCTGATCACCGGCAGGGAGCCGTCGATGCGCGGGGAATGGGCGATCGTTCCGCCGTCGACCCCGTTGAACACGATGTCGGACATGAACCGGGCGAGCGCCGCGGCGATGACGTTGATCGCCACGCCGACGACGAGCTGGTTGAGCCCCATCTCGATGCAGAGCACCGCCATCAGGAGTCCGAAGACGAGGCCGCCGACCACCCCGCCGCCGAGCGCGGCCCAGGGGCCCCACAGCCAGCCGAACAGGCCGGCCATCCAGGTTCCGCCGATCATCATGCCCTCGAGCCCGACGTTGATGATGCCGGCGCGTTCGGAATAGAGGCCGCCGATGGCGACCACGGCGATCGGCACCGTCAGCCGGAGCGCGGAGCCCCAGGTCGACGAGGCGGAGATACCCGGGGCGTCGGCGACGTACTGGGCCACGATGACCAGGGCCAGGCCGAGCAGTCCCCAGCGGAGGGCCGCACGGAGCCGTCGCGGGCTCGGCGCCAGCGATCGTGGTGCGGCCGCGGGCGCCGAAGCGGGTGTGGTCTCGACGGTGTCGGTCATCGTGCCGCCTCCAGTCCGGGGGTCGAGGGTGACGGTGGCGTGGGGCCGGCCGACCGGCGGCGCCGGATCGCGTTCCAGAGCGCGATGCGCTGATCGGCCCGCTCGGTCAGCCAATAGCCCACCGCCGAGCTCAGCAGGATGACGGCCATGAACACCGAGCCCACCTCGGTGGGCAGCTGCACCAGGCCGAGCACCTGCGAGCTGCGCTCCACGAACGCCAGGATGAGGGCGCCGAACGCCATGCCGATCGGGTGCGAGCGGCCGAGCAGGGCGGCCGCGAGTCCGGTGAACATGAGATCGGTGGGCAGGGTGCCGTCGAAGCGGAACGCGGTGCCGAGCACGTGCGGCAGCCCGATCAGCCCCGCGATCGCGCCGGAGCCGAGCATCGCCCAGATGATGCGCCGGTTCACCTTGATGCCCGCCGATTCGGCTGCTTCGGGCGAGCGTGCCGCGACCTGCAGGGTGAAGCCGAACACCGTGCGGTACTGGATGAGATAGAACAGGATGCCGACCACCACCGCCACGACGAGGAACCCGGAGATCGTCGTGCGGTTGCCGATGCCCAGGTCGATGAGGGCCGGCATCGCTCCGTCGGGGCCGATGATCGCGGTGCCCGTGTTCTGGCCGCTGCCGGAGCGGAAGACGTGCGCGAGCAGGATCGCGACCACCGTGGTGGCGATCGCGTTCATCAGGATTGACGTGATCACCTCGCTGACACCGCGGTAGACCTTGAGCAGAGCCGGAACGAGTGCCCAGAGCGCGCCCACGAGGCAGCAGACCAGAAGGGTGATCGGCAGGCGCAGCCACAGCGGCAACGGCAGGTTGGCCGCGACCACCGCTCCGGCGAGGGCGGCGACGCGGTACTGCCCGTCGACGCCGATGTTGAACAGGCCCATCCGCAGCGCGAACGCGGCGGCGACTCCGGCGAGGTAGAGCGGCACGGCGTTGTTCACCGTCGACACGAGTGAGGCCGGTTCGATGCCGTAGTTCCACATGACCTCGTAGGCGCTCGCGGCGGAGTATCCGCCGAAGGTGAGGAACAGGGTGGTCACGAGCAGAGCGAGCAGCACCGAGACGATCGGGCCGGCCAGGGCGACGGCGATGCGGCGGATCATGCGGCGGCTCCTTCGGGGTCGGGGCGGGAGCCGGCATCCGGCGCCTGACCACGCACGCCGGTCATGTACTCGCCGAGCACCTGGGCGTCGACGGTCTTCGGGTCGAGTTCGCCCACCACTCGTCCGCGATAGAACACCAGCAGCCGGTCGGAGAGGGCGAGCAGTTCGTCGAGGTCGGCGGAGATGAGCAAGGTGCCCAGCCCTTCGTCGCGCGCCGCCGTCAATTCGTTCCACACCGCCGACTGGGCGCCGATGTCGACGCCGCGAGTGGGATGCGCCGCGATGAGCACCTTCGGGTGCGAACCGAGCTCCCGGCCCACGATGAACTTCTGCTGGTTTCCGCCCGAGAGCGCGGAGGCGAGCGTCGACGGATCGCCGCCGCGCACATCGAACCGGGAGATGATCGTGCGCGCCACGCCCGCCGCGCCCGCGCGGCTGAACCACGGCCCTCGCTTCACCGGCGGACGGGCGTGGTAGCCGAGGGCCGCGTTCTCGCGCAGGGGCATCGAGAGCACGACGCCGTCGCGGTGCCGGTCTTCGGGGATGTAGGCCATCCCGCGCTCCCGGCGTGCCTCGGTCGAGAGGTCGGTGATGTCGGCGTCTCCCATCGAGATGGTTCCCGAGTGCTTGGCGCGGCCGAGCAGGGCCATCAGCAGCTCGGACTGCCCGTTGCCCTCGACGCCCGCGACGCCGACGATCTCGCCGCTGTGCACCTCGAGCGAGACGTCGTCGAGAGCCGGCACCTCGCCGGCGTCGCCGACGGTGACGCCAGCGGCGCTGAGCACGACGGCGGTTCCCGGGGCGACCTCGCGTGGCGCGACGCTCGGCATCGCGACCTTCACCATGAGCGCGGCGAGGGCCGGGGCCGATGATTCGGCCGGAGTGGTGCGCCCCACGACGGCGCCGGCCCGGATGACCGTGATGTCGTCGGCGAAGTCGAGCACCTCGTCGAGCTTGTGCGAGATGAAGATGACCGCCGCGCCGGCCTCGGTGAAGCGTCGCATCGCGGCGAACAACGATTGCGCCTCGCTCGGCACGAGCACGGCGGTCGGTTCGTCGAGGATGATCACCCGGGCATCGCGGTAGAGCACCTTGAGGATCTCGACGCGCTGGCGCCCGCCGACGCCGAGGTCGCGCACGACCGCATCGACGTCGACGGGGAAGCCGTTGGCCGCGGCGATTTCGCCGACCCGTCGCCGGGCCGCCGCACTGTCGAGCCGGAGCGCCGTGCCCGGCTCGTCGGCGAGCACGACGTTCTCCCACACCCGGAGGGCGTCGGCGAGCAGGAAGTGCTGGTGCACCATGCCGATCCCGGCCTGCTGGGCATCCCGAGGCGACCGGAACGAGTGCGGCGCACCCGCGATCTCGATCGTGCCTTCGTCGGGGTGCTCCTCGCCGGCCAGGATCTTCATGAGGGTCGACTTCCCCGCGCCGTTCTCGCCGACGATCGCATGCACGGTGCCCGCTCGAACGGCGAGATCGATGTGATCGTTGGCGACGAAGGTGCCGAACCTCTTCACGATGCCGGTGAGGCGCACCAGCACGTCCTGCTCCTGCACGGTCGCTCCGTCTCCGATCGGTGTCAGGCCGTGGCGGTCAGACCGCGGTCGGCACGGTGACGGTGCCGTCGATGATGGCCTGCTTCGCCTTCTCCAACTGGTCGGAGTAGGAGTCGAGGAACCCGCCGCTGGTGGAATAGCCGACGCCGTCGTTCGAGAGATCGAAGTCCTGCTCGCCGGGCTCGAGAGTGCCGTCCAGGAACGCCTTGATCGAGTCCTCCACGGCGACGTTGACGTTCTTGATGGCCGAGGTCAGGATGAACGGTTTGATCGACTCGTCGACCTGGTTGTAGACGTCGCCGTCGACACCGATGGCCCAGTTCTTCTGAGTATCGGTGCTGGAGGATGCCGCCTGCTCGTAGACGCCCTGGCCCGATCCGCCGGCTGCCGCGTAGACGACGTCGGCCCCGCCGGCGTACATCGAGGCGGCGGCCTCCTTGCCCTTGGTCGGGTCGGAGAAGCCGGTGAAGTCACCGAGCGGGGAGAGGTAGGTCTTGTCGACCACGATGTCGGGGTTCACCGACTTCGCGCCGGCCTCGTAGCCGACGAAGAAGTTCTGGATCGACGGCTGGTCGACGCCGCCGACGAACCCGATGTGGCCGGTCTTCGAGGTCAGTGCCGCGGCGACTCCGACCAGGTACGACGACTGCTCGGCCGCGAACGAGATGGTCGTGACATCCGGGATCTCGGTCCCTTTGTCGATGTCGACCGCGACGAACTGCGTGTCGGGGTGGTCGGTGGTCTGCTCCATCGGCGTGGCGTACTGGAAGCCGATGCCGATGGCGAGACCGGCGCCCTGGGAGATGGCGAGGTCGAGGCGGTCCTGGTAGTCGTCGGTGTTCGGGCTCGAGAAGTCGAGCGGCGTGAAGTCGAGGGTGGACTGCGCGTCGGTGAAGCCCTTGTAGGCGCTGTCCATGAACGAGAAGTCGCCCGTGGTGCCGTAGAGCATGGCCACCTTCGGCGTGTCGGCGTCGGCGCTGGGCTGCACGGTCGCGGTCTTGCCGGAGCAGCCGGTCAAGACGAGGGATGCCGCCAGAGCGGCGCCGCCGAGCACCACGAGTTTGCGTGAGAGGGACATGGGTCTCCTTTGGTAATCGATTGCAAGAATGGGAGAAGAAGAGCGAGGTGCGATGTGACCCAGTGTTCGCTTCACCCGTTGCTGTCGGGTTGCTGGCATGTTTCTATCATGTTTAACGTGGGCAAAATGCTGAAATCGTTTGCCCGACGTTGCCGATTCTGTTCTAACCTGGCGGGGTGGACGCATCAGCACAACCGACTCTCGCCGATGTCGCCGAACGCGCCGGGGTGAGCGTCGCCACGGCGTCGCGGGCCCTCTCGGGGGCGCGGCCGGTCTCCGGCGACCTCCAGCGGAAGGTGCGTGAAGCGAGCCGCTCGCTCGGTTACCGGCGGAATGCGGTGGCCAGCGCCCTGAGGCTCCAGCGCACCGAGACCGTCGGGCTGGTGCTGCCGCGCTACACCACGTTCTTCCTGTCGGCGCTGATCGAGTCGGTCAGCGACGGACTGGAGCGCAACGACATGTCGCTCGTGCTGCGCTACTCCGAGCCCGATGCGGTGCACGACCGCGACAACGTCGAGTCGCTGATCGCACGCCGCGTCGACGGCATCATCATCTGCCCGCCGTCGCTCGAGGCCAGCCGGGAGTCGATCGAGGCCGCCGGTGCCGTGCCGATCGTGCAGGTGGGACGGTTCGTCGAGACCGACCAGTCGGACTCCGTGGGCCTGGATGAAGACCGCGCGACCGGCATGCTCATCGCGCACCTGATCGCGCAGGAGACCCGGAGCCTCGTGATCGTAGGACTCGACGAGACCGTGACGGCCGACGCCCGGCGCATCCGTGCGCTCCGGGCCGCGGCCGAGTCGGCGCAGGTCGAGGTGTCGGTGGCCGAGGTCACCCCCGCGGTGCTCGAGGGGGGCATCCGGGCGGGCGAACGCATCGCCGCGAGAGCGGTGCGTTCGGAAGGAGCCGGAACGGGGCGGGCGTCGTGGGGCGGGCCCGACGCGATCGTGTGCGCGAACGACGACGTCGCATCCGGAGTGCTCGCCGTGCTGCGGATGCGCGGGGTGGGTGTTCCCGAGGCGGTGCAGGTGGCGAGCCTGCTCGACCTCGCTCCGGCCGCTCCCGGCGATCGGACGATCACGAGTCTGCGGCATCCGTGGCCGGAGATGGGGAGGGAGGCGGTGCGCCTGCTGATCGACGCCGGCGCCCGGCCCGGGGACCGTGTCGCCCGCAGGGTCAGCCTCGCCCCCCAGCTCGTTCCCGGCGCCTCCACCCGTCGTTGAGGAATCGACGTGCAAAACGTTTTGGGTATGGCTAGAGTTCTGCCATGACCTCGGAACGCCCGCGCTCGGCGACGATCAAAGACGTCGCCCGGGTAGCGCAGGTGAGCATGACCACGGTGTCGCACGCGCTCTCGGCGAAGCGGCCGGTGAACGCCGAGACGGCCGAGCGCATCCAGGCCGCGATCGACGCCCTCGGCTACGTGCCGCATTCGGCTGCCCGCACGCTGCAGGCGGGCAAGACGTTCATGCTCGGGCTCGTGGTGCCGGATGTCTCCGACCCGTTCTTCGGCCGGCTCGCGGTGGCGGTCGAGCGCGCGGCCGACGAGAACGACTACGGGGTCGTGCTCAGCAGCTCGAACGGTGCGCCGGCCCGGGATGCGCGCTACTTCAACCTGCTGCGCTCCCGGTCGATCGATGGGCTGATCTACGTGGCTGGCGCCCTGAGGCGCGACAACCAGTTGGCCGAGCTGGCGCGCTCGTTCCCGATCGTGCTCGCCGACGAATGGGTCGAGGGGCTCGACGGCATCCCGCTGGTCGCATCGGACAACCGCGAGGGCGGGCGACTCGCGGGGGAGCACCTGCGCGACCTCGGGCACCGCTCGGTCGCGGTGCTCGCCGGTCCGCGCGGGCTGCGCTCGGCCGAGGAGCGGGTCGCCGGGTTCTGCGCGGTGTTCCCGCACGCCGAGGTCCTGAGCGGGGACTTCAGCGAGGAGACCGCGTTCTCGCGCACGGCCGAGCGGGCGGCGCGGCATCCGCTGCCCACCGCGATCTTCGCCTCGAACGACCTGGCTGCCTTCGGCGTGGTCGATGCGCTCGGCGCGGCCGGTCTCGCGGTGCCGACGGATGTCTCGGTCGTCGGTTTCGACGACGTCGCCCTCGCCCGCCGCATCTCGCCCGCCCTCACCACGGTTCGGCAAGACGTCGACGAGATCGGCCGGCAGGCCGTGCAGACGCTGCTCGAGCTCGTGGCGGGCGACGCCCCGTCTCCGGTTCCGCCGTGCCCCGTCGAGCTCGTCGTGCGTGCGAGCACCGCCCCGCCTCCTCCTCCCTCCTCTACCAGAAAGGACCGCCCGTGACGCGAGTGCTCCTCCTCGGCGAATCCTGGTTCGTCCACTCGATCCACCAGAAGGGGTTCGACTCCTTCACGACCTCGGAGTTCACGCTCGGCGGCGTCGAGTTCGTGGCGGCGCTGCGCGCGGCAAGCCACGAGGTGACCCACGTGCCGTGCCACGAGATCTCCTCGCGCGTGCCGAGCACGCCCGAGGAGCTGCGGGCCGTGGCCGACGTGATCGTGGTCTCCGACGTGGGGGCGAACACCTTCCAGCTGCCACCGGCCACCTTCGGCCGATCGGAGGAGCAGCCCGATCGAACGGATGCGCTGCGCGGCTTCGTCGAACACGGCGGCGGCCTGCTGATGGCCGGCGGCTACATGACGTTCTCCGGCATCGACGCGAAGGCGCGCTGGGGGCGCACCCCGCTCGCCGCGGCGCTTCCCGTGGGCGTGCTCGACCGTGACGACCGCGTGGAACTCGCGGCGGGCGCGGCCCCGCAGACCGAGACGGAGCATCCGATCACCGCGGGGCTCACAGGAACCTGGCCGAATCTCCTCGGCCTCAACGAGGTGACGGTGCGCGAGACGGCGACCGAGCTCGCGAGCTGTGCCGGGCATCCGCTGCTCGTCGTCGACGACTACGGCGCGGGGCGCTCGGCCGCGTTCACCTCCGACGTCGCACCGCACTGGGCGCCTCCCGGGTTCGTGGAGTGGGAGGGCTACGGACGGCTCTTCGACCGCACCGTACGCTGGCTGGCCGGAGAGGAACTCGCATGACCGACTCGCGAGGCACCCGCACGAAGCACGACCCGGTGATCGACGACGGCACGCACGCCGACTCGGTGACCGTCGCGAGCGGCTCCGACACGGTCGACACCGTGATCACGCACGCGACCGTGCTCACCCACACCACCCGCCCGGCGCCCGGCTATCCCGAGCTGCCGCGCGAGGATACGGCCGCACGCGGTACTGCGACGTTCCTCGCCGATCACGCCATCGGCATCCGGGGCGGGGCGATCGTCTGGATCGTGCCGACCGCCGAGGTCGAGGTGGCCGTGCTCGCGCAGGCCGCGGTGATCGACGCCCACGGGCAGGTCGCCATCCCGGGCCTGATGAACTCGCACACGCACTCGCCGATGACGATGTTCCGCGGCTCGGCCGAAGACGTGCCGACGAACGAGTGGTTCAACAAGCACATCTGGCCGATGGAGGTGAACCTCACCGAGCGCGACGTGATGCTCGGCGCGCAGCTCGCGATCGGCGAGATGCTGCTCGCCGGCGTCACGAACTTCGCCGACCACTACTTCTCGACCGACCGGATCGCCGAGGTGGTGGAGGCGAGCGGCGCCCGCGCGCTGTTGGCGTCGACCTTCTTCTCGTCGGAGGGTCAGGCGGGGCTCGAGCGCTCCGCTGCCTTCGCCGAGCGCTGGAACGGCGCCGCCGGCGGCCGCATCACCACCGCGATGGGCCCGCACGCGACCTACACCGTGAACGACGCCGACCTCGCCACGACCGCCGAGCACGCCCGGCGGCTGGGGGTGCGCACGCACATCCACGCCGCCGAGAGCCGGGGGCAGACCGAGTCGAGCCTCGCCGGCCGTGGCGTCACCCCGGTGCAGGTGCTGCACGACACGGGCATCCTCGAGACCGGCGCGATCATCGCCCACGGCGCCGGCATCGTCGAGAGCGACCTCGAGTGGCTCGTGCCCTACGCCGACCGCGTGGCGGTGGCATCCTGCCCGAAGGTGTACATGAAGCATGCGCACACCACCACTCCGGTGCGGATGCTGCACGACGCCGGCATCACGGTGGGTCTCGGCACCGACGGACCCGCCTCGCACAACACCCTCGACGTGCTCGAGAGCCTGCGGATGCTCTCGCTCAAGCAGAAGGACGCCCTGCTCGACGCCACCTGGCTCACCTCGGCGCACGCTCTCGACATCGCCACCCGGCAGAGCGCAGCCGCCTTCGGGCTGCAGGACTCCCTCGGCGCCCTGCTGCCGGGCTACCGCGCCGACATCGTGCTGATCGACGTGCGCAAACCACACCTGCAGCCCATGCACGACCTCGCCGCGGCTCTCGTGCTGAGCGTCAAGTCGAGCGACGTGACGACGGTGCTGGTCGACGGGCGCATCGTGGTCGAGAACGGGCGCCTCACCACGATCGACACGGATGCCGCGGCCGAGGAGCTGACCCGGCGCATCCCCGAGCTGACCGATCGTTCGCGGGGGTCCATCCAGGAGTACGCGCCGTGATCGAGGCCTATTCGACTCCGTGGACCGACGTCGCCGCCCACTTCGCGCGGTCGGCCGCGGCGGCACCCGGCGACCGTGCGAGCGCGGCATCCGGGCTGGCCCTGCTGCCGTTCGGGGCGCTGGAGCAGCACGGGCCGCAGCTGCCCCTCGGCACCGACACGGCGACGGCCGCCGAGGTCGCCCGGCGGCTGGCGATGCGACTCGATGCCGTTCTGCTGCCGCCGGTGCACTACGGCGACACGTGGAACAACGCCGGGTATCCGGGAACGGTGTCGCTGTCCAGTGCCACCGTCACGGCCATCGCGGTCGACATCGGGCGGGCGCTCGTCGGATCGGGCGCGCGCGGGCTCGTGATCGTGAACGGTGACTGGGGCAACCGCCAGCCGCTCTACGCGGCGGTGCGGCTCCTGAACGACGAAGGCGTTCTGCCGGCGATCGCGCTCGACTACCCGGGCATGGACGCGGCGATCGATCGGGTGCGCGAGAGTGCCGCCGCGGCGCCCGGGCTCAACCACGCCGAGGAGGTCGAGACGTCGCTCATGCTCGCGATCGCCCCCGGAACCGTGCGCACCGATCGCTACGTGTCGTCGTATCCGGCATTCCCGAGCGACTTCGGCACGCGGCCGATGCAGCTGCACCCGTTCTCGGAGTCGGGCGTGTTCGGCGATCCGTCGTCCGCCACCGCGGCCAAGGGGGAGGACATCCTGACGGCCACCGTCGAGGCCTCGCTCGCGGTGCTCGCCGACTTCGTGGCGTCGCTCCCGCGCCCCTGACCTCGCGGCTCCCGGCCCATCGCCCGGGAGGACGGCCGCCGTTCGGGAGGACCGGCGGTCCTCCCGAACGTGCCGCGGGCGCGAGTGTCCTCCCGAACGGAGGGGCGCGGCGGGGTGCGCCGGGCCGGCGTCAGCGCACGAAGGACTCGACGCCCGCCTCGACGGTGTCGTGCAGGGCCTCGCGCTCGCGCCGTGACAGGAACGCGGCCTCCACGGCCGCGAACTCGGCCTCGGCGAACTCCTCGGGCCCCCAGCCGAACTCGGCCTCGATGGTGCGCATCTCGGCGCTGATCGAGGTGGTCGACATGCCCCGGTTGTCCGGGTTCACGGTGACCGTGAACCCGAGTTCGCGCAGCAGGTCGATCGGATGGTTCGCGACGCCGTCGACCACGCCCCCGGCGTTCGAGGTGACGCAGACCTCGAGCGGGATGCGCCGATCCACCACCCACTGCGCCGTGCGGCCGAGCCGGAGGGAGGCGGGGCCGGCAGCGCGCGCCGCGGCGACATCCCGCACCGCGGTGCGGACACCCAGCGGTCGCCCGTCGAGGGTGACGTCTTCGATCACGCGCACCCCGTGTCCGAGGCGGAGGGCGTGGGCGAGGTGCACGGTCTCCCACACGCTGTGCTCGCCGTCGGCCTCCCCGGTGTGGATGGTGAAGGGGATGCCCTCGCGCTCGAGCAATGTGGTGGCGTCGAGGTGGTGGCGCACGGGGAACCCGTCCTCGGCTCCGGCGAGGTCGAACCCGGCCACGCTTCCGCCCCATTCGCCGTACGTGTCGACCACCAGGCGGGCGATCTCGTAGCTCAGCGTCGACGTGCGCATGCCGCAGATCAGCTGCCGCGCGCGGATCGACCCACCCGCTGCTGCGACGAGCGCTTCGCCTTCGGCCAGACCCGCTGCCACCGCTTCGACCGCGACCCGCAACGGCAGGCCACCCAGGATGTGCTTCTCCGGCGCCCAGCGCGTCTCGCCGTAGACGACGCCGTCGGCCGCGGCTTCGAGCACCCACTCGCGGGCGACCCGCACGATCGACTCCTCGGTCTGCATGGCGCGGGTGGTGAGACCGAACTTCTCGTCCCAGTTCTCGATCGTGGGCACCGTGATCTCGCCGGTAAACCACTTCGTGAGCTTCTCGGGGTCGTCGTAGGGCAGCGTCACGCCCTGGCGGCCGGCGAGCTCGATGAGCGTCTCGGGCCGCAATGAACCGTCGAGGTGATCGTGCAACGTCACCTTGGGGAACGTCGCATACGGCTCCGACGGCTGTGACCAGCGCGGATACCCCTCGAACACCGGCACCACAGGCGCGGGCGAAGCGGATGTCGCCTCCGCGCCGCTCACTGGAATGCCGCCAGCCCGAACGACACCATGTTCTCGAACGTCGCCTCGCGCTCGGCCGCGGTCATCTCCGCCCCCGGCAGGTCGCTCACGGTGCCCACCATTAGAGCATCGAACCCCTCCTTGCGGGCGACGGCGTAGAGACCCGCCGCCTCCATGTCGATGCCGATCGTGCCGTACTCGAGCAGCCCGGGCACCAGCGTCGTGTCGGGGTTGTAGAAGCTGTCGGTGGTGAACAGCGGGCCCACGTGCAGCCGCTTTCCCGTCGTCTCGCCGTGCTCGACGACTTTGCGCAGCAGCGCGAAGTCGGGCGCGTGGCTGAGCGTCACGCCCGGCACCCACTCGCTGGTCATCGCCGAGTTGGTATGGGCGGCGGATGCCGCGATCACGTCGCCGAGCTGCAGGTACGGCGCGATGCCGCCGATCGTCCCCACCCGCACGATCCGCTTCACGTCGAAGAAGCGCGCGAGTTCGGTGGAGTAGATCGCCATCGACGGCATGCCCATGCCCGAGGCGAGAACCGACACGGGCTTGCCGTTGAAGGTGCCCGTGTAGCCCAGGATGCCGCGCACCTCGGTGACGAGGCGAGGGGAGTCGAAGAACGTCTCGGCGATGAGCTTCGCCCGGCGCGGGTCTCCTGGCATGAGCACGTCGGGGGCGAAGTCGCCCGGTTCGGCGCCGATGTGGGGTGTTGCCATCGTGGTTCCTCTCGAACGGGGTGGGATGGTTCTCAGCCGATCTGCGACGGCGCGTAGCGCGACAGCACCACCCGCTCCGCCCAGCTGACGAGGCTGTAGAAGACGAGCGAGACCGCGGTGAGGATGGCGGCTGCCGCCCAGAGCCCGGTGTAGTCGGAGTGCGCGCGCGAACTCACGATCACGTGCCCGAGCCCGTCGCCGGTGGCGAGCCACTCGGCCAGTGTCGCGGCGAGCACGGCGGTGGGGGCGGCGATGCGGGCCGACGCGAAGATCGCCGGCAGCGTGTAGGGCAGCTGCAGTCGCCACAGCGTCGACCAGGTCGACGAGTCGTAGCTGCGCATGAGGGTGAAGGCGTCGTTCGGCACACGCTTCAGGCCACCCTGCGTGTTGGCGAGCGTGGGGAAGAACGTGACGATCGCGGTGATGGCCACCACTCCGCCGAGACCCCGGCCGAGCGCGAGGATCAGCACGGGGATGAGCACGATGATCGGCACGGAGCGGAGCGCCACCGCGAGCGGCGTGAGCACCCGCTCGACCACGGGGAAGGTCACGAAGGCCACGGCCATGGCGATCCCGATCACGAGGCCGGCGACATAGCCGACGCCGGCATGCACGAGCGTGACGTCGAGGGCGTCGAGCATCACCTGGCGGTTGGCCGCGGCATCCTCGGACGCGAAGAGGTAGTTCAGCACGTCGACGGGGCTCTTGCCGACGAACGGCGACATGTCGAACACGATCAGATAGGCCCACCAGGCGAGCAGGATGACCGCGATGGAGCCGATGGTCCAGGCCACGGCGCTCGCGAGGCGGCCGGCCACCGAGCCGCGCTTCGGTGTCGAGAGCTGTTGCGCGTTCGAGATCGACGCCGACCACGGGGTGAGCCAGCGGCGCAGCAGGCCGAAGAGCCCGTAGGGCACCGCCGCCATGATCGTGGCGAGCAGCGCCACCGACCACACCCGTGCCAGGTCGAGCGACATCAGGCCGTTGATGAGCAGCACGCCGAGCCCGGCCTTGGCGCCGATGAACTCCCCGAAGATGGCGCCGAGCACGGCCGCCGCTGCGCCGATCTGGAGGCCCGTCAGCATGGCGGGCGTGCCGGAGGGCAGTCGCACGAACCGCAGCGAGCTGATGCTGCGCCCGCCCCAGGCCGTCACCATGGTGAGCGGACCGCCGTCGGCCGAGCGGAGGCCGAGCATGGTGCCGACGAGCGTGGTGAAGAACACCGACAGGGCTGCGAGCACCACCTTCGCCGTGTCGGGATCGAAGGTGAGTTGCAGCAGTGGATTCACCGCGACCAACGGCAGGCAGAACAGCGCCAGCGCCAGGCGCAGGAACAGCGACTCGAAGATCGGCACCTGGACGAAGAGGATGGCGACGGCGATGGCGGCCAGGTTGCCCCAGAACCACCCGCGCACGGCGATCCACGCGGTCGTGGTGAACGCGCCCCAGTAGAGCTGCGGATTCTCGATCAGGCTCTGCACGATCGCGGTCGGAGACGCCAGCACGCCCAGGCGCGTCAGCCACAGGTCGGCGGCGACCTCCCACAGCACCAGCAGCACGAGGCTCACGATCACCGTGGTGATCCAGCCGCTGATGGCGGAGCGGCGGGCGACCCGGCCGGCGCGAGCGCGTTCCGTGGCGATCGCGGAGGCCCGGAGAGCCTCGCGACCCGTGCCCGAGGCGGTGGTGGCCGACATCCTCAGACTCCCCGCGGGGCGATGGAGGCGAGTTCGCCGTCGCTCAGCAGGTCGTCGGCGTCGTCGTCGCCGTGGTCGGTGCCGGCGTGCAGCATCGAGCTCAGCTGGTCGCAGACGGCGTGGAACTCGGGGGTGGAGAGCAGCTCGCGCCGCCGGGGGCGGGGGAAGTCGAGAGTGAGGTCGCCGACGATGCGGCCGGGGCGCGGCGACATCACGATCACCCGGTCGGCGAGGAAGGCGGCCTCCGAGATGGAATGGGTCACGAGCAGAGCGGTGGCGGATGTCGCACTCCAGAGTTTCTGGAGCTCCTCGTTCATCCGCTGCCGGGTGATCTCGTCGAGCGCGCCGAAGGGTTCGTCGAGCAGCAGGATCTCGGGTTCGGCCACGATCGCCCGCGCGATCGCGACCCGCTGCCGCATGCCGCCCGAGAGCTGGGCCGGCCGCGCATCCGCGAAGCCGTCGAGACCCACCAGGGTGATGAGGTCGTCGATGCGCTTCTTCGGGATCGGGGTGCGCATGACCTGCCCGGGAAGACGGATGTTGTCGCGCACGCTGCGCCAGGGCAACAGCGACGGGTCTTGCAGAGCGAGCCCCAGGCGGTGGGCCTTACGGATGGCGGCAGGGCTCTCGCCGTGGATCGTGACCTCCCCGGCCGAATACGACTCCAGGTCGGCGAGGATGCGCAGGATGGTCGACTTGCCGCAGCCGGAAGGACCGAGCAGAGCCGTGAAGGAGCCTTCGGGCACGGCGAGGGAGATGTCGTCGAGGGCGAGCACGTCGCTCTTCTTCGAGGAGTAGACCTTCGTCAGGTTGGTGAGGGTGAAGCCTGAGCCGTTCACGGAGCCTCCGGTGGTTCGTTGGTGCGGGTGCATCCTCCTGGCGACCCGTCGATTTCAGCCCCAAAAACTGCTTGGGAAGGGCCAAAATCGACGGGTCGCGAAGAGGGGGGAGGGGTTACTCGATGGTGTTCTTGCCCGCGTAGACGTCTTCGAGCAGCGAGGTGTCGAAGAGCGACTCGTCGGCGCCGGTGATGCCGAGCGAGGCGAGCGTAGCGATGTTCTTCTGGATGCCGTCATCCGAGATCCAGAGCAGGCCGTGCTCCTTGGTCTCGTCGGTCACCAGCAGGTCCATCTGCAGTTCGGCCTGCTTGGTCTGCTCCTCGATGGTGAGTCCGCCGTCTTTCGCGTAGTCGTTGACGGTGAGGTCGACGGCTTCGGTGGGGTCGGCGACGTAGTTCTGCCAGCCCTCGATCTCGCCCTTCAGGAAGCCCTCGATCGCGGCCTTCTTGTCGGGATCTTCGAGGGTCTCCTTCTTCACGGCGTAGACCTGGGCGTAGACGTCGAGGCCGTAGTCGGCGGTGAGGAACACGGTCCCCTCCTTGCCCGTGGCCTCCTCGTAGGCGATGGGCTGTTCTGAGTAGAACACCCACAGGCCGTCGACCTCGCCCGAGACGAGCGGCGCGACATCGAAGCCCACCGGAACCGAGGTGACCTTCGAGGCGTCGACGTCGTTGGCGGCGATGATGGCGTCCTGAGCCGCTTCGTCGCCCGAGGGAACGCCGATCTTCATGCCCTCCATGGCCTTGGGGTCGGCGATGGGCTTGTCGGGGCTGGAGAGGATGGCCAGGGGGTTCTTCTGGAACCCGGCGGCGATGATCACGAGGTCGGCGCCCTGCTCGTTGGCGCGGGCGACCGTGTCGGCGTTGCCCATACCGATGTCGGCCTGACCGGAGACCACGGCGGCCATCGAGTCGACATCGGGGCCGCCGGGGAGGATGTCGACGTCGACGCCGTTCTTCTCGTAGTAGCCCTCCTTGTCGGCGACGTAGCTGCCGCCGAACTGCACCAGGGGGATCCACGAGGTCTGGAGCGTGAGCGGGGTGAGCGCGTCGCTCCCGCCGTCGGCGGTGTCGCCGCTCGACGACGCGGCGCAGCCGGCCAGCAGGGCGACCGAGGCGGCGAAGGCGGTGGCGGTGGCGGCAGCGCGGATGCTGCGGCGGCGGGTGAGGCGGAAGGTCATCAGTTCTCCTTGAGGCGATCGGGATGGAGCCGGAAGAGGATGCTCGAAGCAAACCGTTTTGCGTCTTGGTGTGGGCACGACAATACGGGCACACTGTTTCCAGCCGATTTCGCCCTGTTACCTCTGTGTAAAGCCCCACGGATCGTTGGATTCATTGATTGCAAGTCGTTTTGCATTGTCGGCTACTCTGAACCGGTGGACGACGCCTCCCCGAAACCCTGGACGATGCAGCAGATCGCCGCTGCCGCCGGCGTGAGCATGACCACCGTGTCGCACACCCTCTCGGGAAAGCGGCCGGTCAGCAGCGCGACGGCCCTGCGCATCCGGGGTCTGATCGACCAGTTCGGCTATGTTCCGGATGCCGGCGCGCGGCGGCTCAAATCGGGCCGGAGCGGCATGATCGGCCTGGCGGTGCCCGACATCTCGCACTGGTACTTCGGGCGCATCGCGCGCGGGGTGGAGGAGATGGCGAACGAGCACGACTTCGGCCTCATCATCTGCAGCACGTCGAACAGCGATCCTCGACGCGAGAAGCGCTACTTCAATCTGCTGCGCACCCGGTCGATCGAGGGGCTGATCTACACCGCCAGCCGCGAGATCTCGCCCACCGACGAGCTTATGAGCATCTCGGCGTCTTCATCGCCGATCGTGCTGGCCGACGAAGGGGTGGCGGGGCTCAGCCGGGTTCCGTCGGTGACCTCGCTGAACTCCGCGGGCGCCCGCGAGCTGGGTCGCCACCTGCGCGACCTCGGCCACACCCGGGCTGTCATCGTGGCCGGCTTCGCCGGTCTGCATTCGACCATCGAACGCGTCGCCGGAATCCGCGAGTCGTTCCCCGACGCGGTCGTGGTGCACGGAGACTTCGAAGTGCAGTCGGGCTACGACCGGATCGACGAGCTCCTGGCGCAGGGGGTGGAGTTCACGGCGGTCTTCGGCTGCAACGACTACATGGCGGTCGGAGCCATGCGCCGACTGCACGAGGCGGGTCTCCGGGTGCCGCAGGACGTGTCGGTGGTCGGTTTCGACGACGTCGACATCGCCGGGGTGATCACTCCGGGGCTCACCACGGTGCGGCAGGACATGCTCGAGATCGGCCGGCGTTCGGCGCAGCTGCTGATCGAGGGACTCGATGCGGGCAGCATGCGAGGGGTGGAATCGGTCGCCCTGCCGGTCGAGATGATCGTGCGCGGCTCGACCGGCCCGGTGGCGAGGGGCTGACCCCCCCCGGAAGGCGGCTCACGGAGCCGACACGCTGAGCGTCACCGTGATGACCGCGCGCATCGACTCGGCGATTGCTGCCGTGAACTGGAACGACGAGAGGTGGGCCGCCGGAAAAGAAGAAACCCCCGCCATGTAGAAGCTAGGCGAGGGTTCCCGTGGCTCCGACGGGCGTCGATCCCGTGACCTCACGATTTTCAGTCGTGCGCTCTACCAACTGAGCTACAGAGCCGAGCGGGCGCCGATGCAGATGAGTGCACTGCGCCGCTCTAGCGAAAAGCCCTTCCGATGTGGAAGGGCTTCGCGCCTGGCGACCCTGACGGGACTTGAACCCGCGACCTCCGCCGTGACAGGGCGGCACGCTAACCAACTGCGCTACAGGGCCTTACTTGGTGTTCCTATTGTATGTGTTGCCGACCCCTGGTTCGTGACCACGTGCCTTCTTGCCAGAGCTTGTGACCCCAACGGGATTCGAACCCGTGCTACCGCCGTGAAAGGGCGGCGTCCTAGGCCGCTAAACGATGGGGCCGCGGCGACAACTCATCGAGTATGCCACATCCCCCGCGCAGTCGCCAATCGGTGACGAGTTGGGCACAACCACGGGAATGTCCGTGCATTCTGCACGCCCGCGCGTTAGATTCGCCGGAAGCACTGTGACAGATGTGACGGATGCGAAGTCGTCCAGGGGAAGAGCAGTACCAGGAGTATGAGCACCACCGAGAAGGCCGGGGGCCGCGGGAAATCGCGGAACGCCCCCCGACGCATCCGCACCGCGGTGTCGACGATGATCGCCACGGTGCTCCTCGTGGTGTCCGCCGGCGTACTCTCGGACCCGGCCTACGCCGACGACTACCCCAGCTGGGACGACGTGAAGAACGCCCAGGCGAACGAGGCGGCGAAGAACGACGAAGTGGCGCGCATCCAAGGCCTCATCGAGTCGATGAACGCCCAGGTCGCCGCGGCGCAGGCTCTCGCCACCCAGCGCGGCACCGAATACCAGGCGGCGCAGGAGAAATACGACACGGCCGATTTCGTGGCCGCCCAACTCGAGGCCCAGGCCTCCGATGCGTCGGCCCGAGCGGATGCCTCGAACAAGCAGGCCGGTCAGCTCGCCGCCCAGCTCGCCCGCACCGGTGGCAACGACCTCACCTTCAACCTCCTCGTCGGGGGCGACACGGTCTCGAACGACCTGCTCTACCAATTGAGCGCGATGTCGAAGCTCACCGAGAAGACGTCGCAGATCTATGCGCAGGCCGAACAGGACCGCAACACCGCCACCGCGCTCACGGCGCAGGCCACGGTCGCGCGCGACGAATTGCGGGGGCTGGCCGACGAGGCCCAGCGCCTGCGCGACGAGGCGGTCGCCGCCCAGCAGGCTGCAGAGTCGGCGCTGCAGGAGCAGGAAGACCACCAGGTCGAATTACAGGCCCAGCTGCAGGTGCTGCAGGAGAACCGGGCCGCCACCGAGGCCGACTACCAGAAGGGCGTGCAGGCTCGTGCCGAGGCCGCTCGAGCCGCCGCGGCCGCCGGACTGCCGACTCTGCCCTTCATCGCCGCGAGCGGATGGGCGAGTCCGTTCCCGGGGTCGTTCTCGTCGGACGAATACGGGATGCGTGTCAATCCCGTCGACGGGGGCTACCGCCTGCACTCGGGCATCGACCTGGTGTATGCCGGGGGAACCTGCGGCGCCTACGTCTACGCGGCCGCCGAGGGCCTCGTGAACTTCGCCGGCTGGAACGGCGGCTACGGCAACTTCATCCAGATCGACCATGGCGGCGGCATCGCCACCGCTTACGGCCACAACACCCAGCTCCTCGTGGGCGTCGGCGACTACGTGCAGGTGGGCCAGCCCATCTCGCTGGCCGGCACCACGGGCAATTCCACCGGATGCCACCTGCACTTCGAGGTGCGGCAGAACGGCACCGCGATCAACCCGCGCCCGTTCATGGCCGCGCAGGGCATCGAGTTCGGATAGGCGAGAACGAATGAGCATCGACACCCGACCCGCACGATCTCCGCGCCGGGCCGTGCCGAGGCTTCTGGCCGGCATGGCGCTGGCCGCGGGGCTGCTCGCGGTCGACCTGCTCCGCGGCGCCGAGTCGGCGTCGGCGGTCGACTACCCGTCGTGGGAAGACGTGTTGGCCGCGCGCGGCAGCGAATCGGCGAAGAGCTCCGAGGTCGCGAACATCAGAGCGCTCATCGACACCGCCCAGCAGGAGGTCGAGGCGGCCCAGCTGTTCGCCCGGCAGAAGGCCGACGAGTACTCCCTCGCGCAAGAGGAGTACGACACGGCGGTGTTCCGGGCCGATCAGCTGGCGTCGCAGGCAGCGGAAGCCACGACACGAGCGGATGCCTCCAATGCGCAGGCAGGGCAGCTCATCACCCAGTTCACCCGGGCGGGCGGCGGCGACCTCACGCTCAGCCTCATCCTCTCCGGCGAGGAATCCGACGACCTGCTCTACCAGCTGGGCGCCATGAGCAAGCTCTCGGAGAAGACCGGACAGCTCTACGAGCAGGCGGCGCAGGATCGCAACACGGCCACGTCGCTGACCAAGCAGGCCGAGATCGCGGAGGGCGAGCTCGAGGCCTTGAAGATCGCGGCGCAGCAGGCCTTCGAGGCCTCGGTCGAGGCGCAAGCGGCCGCCGAGGCGCTCCTGGCACAGCATGAGGCGCAGAAGATCGTGCTCGACGCGCAGCTCGCGGCCCTCCAGGCGGCGACCGCCAAGACGGTCGCCGAATACGAGAAGGGCGTCGAGGAGCGGCGCAAGGCCGAAGAAGCGGCGCGAGCGGCGGCCGCGGCAGCGGCAGCCGCCGCCGCGGCCGCGGGCGGTGGGCCCCCGCCCTCCTCAGGAGGCTGGGGCGCCCCGCTCTCCTCCTGGCGTATCACCGACGAATACGGAATGCGGGTGAACCCCGTCGACGGCGGCTACCGTCTGCACGCCGGCATCGACCTGGTGCAAGGGGGCGGTGGCACCTGCGGGGCGCCGGTCTACGCCTCGGCCGCCGGCACCGTCATCCAGGCGGGCTACAACGGCGGTCTCGGCTACTCGGTCACCATCAGCCACGGCGGCGGCGTCACCACCGTCTACGGCCACAACAGCTCGCTCGGCGTCGGCCGCGGTCAGGATGTCGGTGGCGGCGAGTTCATCGCCCGCGCCGGCACCACGGGCAACTCCACCGGCTGCCACGTGCACTTCGAGACCCGCGTCGACGGGGTCTCCCAGAACCCCCGCAACTTCGTGAACTTTTAACGCGAGTACCGCCCGTCGAGGGCACCCAAATCGGGGTACCGCCCCGCCACCCTTCGGGCTCGCCCGGCCTTCGGCTGGGCGGGCCCTTATTGCTCGCGCCGCCGCTTCTGCGGCGCGAGGCGACATGTTCGGCTGAGGTCGCTATCGCGGCCTCGGCCTCACCCTGGGTCGTCGAAAAAGGCCCGAAGCCTTCTAATCGCGTCCCAATAGTCTCGGGACGTGCAATGAAAGCTGCGGGCCTTTTTCGATGACCCAGGGTGAGCGCGCGGCCGCCTTGCGACCGCACGCGAGCATGTCGCTCGGCGCCGGGCAGGGACCGGCGACGCCCGAGGACGCCGCGCGAAGCACGGCGCCCGAGGCAGCTAGTGAGAGCCCTCTTCGGCCAGCTTCTTGAAGCCGGCCTCGACGATGGCCTCGGCCTCGGCGGCGTCGCCCCAGCCGTCGATCTTGACCCACTTGCCGGGCTCGAGGTCTTTGTAACGGGCGAAGAAGTGCTCGATCTCCTTGCGGGTCTGCTCCGGAACATCCGAGATGTCCTGGATGTGCGCCCAGCGCGGGTCTTTGTGGGGAACCACGACGACCTTGGCATCGGAGCCGGCCTCGTCGCTCATGTTGAGCACGCCGACGGGGCGCACCTTCACACCCACACCCGGGAACACGGGGTACTCGAGCAGCACGAGCGCGTCGACGGGGTCGCCGTCGAGGCCGAGGGTGTTCTCGAAGAACCCGTAGTCGGTGGGGTAGACGAAGCTCGTGAAGAGCACGCGGTCGAGGTAGACGCGACCGGTCTCGTGGTCGACTTCGTACTTATTGCGGCTTCCCTTGGGAATCTCGACGACGACGTCGTACTCGGCCATGGTGGTGCTCCCTCGTGTCTGGCGGTGTCGGTTGGCAAGGCGGCGCGAGAACGCCGCCGCGAAACTGCAATAACGTTACTGGATGCACATGGAGGAGCGCCGACCGCGCCTCACGCCCGCGATCGCCGACGTCCGCCGCGCCGTGCGCGCCGCGCTCGAGGCCGCCGGGTCGCCCGACGTGCTGGTGGCGTTGAGCGGCGGCCCCGACTCGCTGGCCCTCGCGGCCGCCACCGCCTTCGAAGCGCCGCGTGCGGGCGTGCGCGCCGGTGCGGTGATCGTCGACCACGGACTGCAGGAGGGGTCGGATGCGGTGGCCGAGCGGGCGGCCGGTCAGGCGCACGCTCTCGGCCTCGATCCCGTGCTCGTCACCCGGGTCGAGGTCGCCACGGGTGCCGCCTCGGTCACGGGCGGCGCGGAGGCCGCGGCGCGCAGCGCCCGCTATGCCGCCATCGACGCCGCTCTCGAGGCCACCGGAACCCGCGCGGTACTCCTCGGCCACACGCTCGACGACCAGGCCGAGACCGTGCTCCTCGGCTTGGCCCGCGGCGCCGGTGCCGCGAGCCTGGCCGGGATGGCCCCGATGAGCGGCCCGGCCGACGCCGATCCGCACCACCCGCACGAGGTGACGAATGGAGTGGCAAAGGGCACCCGCATCCGTCCGCTCCTCGGCATCCGGCGCGCGCAGACGGAGCAGTTCTGCGCCGACTCCGGTCTCGACCCCTGGCACGACCCGCACAACGCCAGCCGCGAGTTCACCCGCGTGCGTGTGCGCAGCACCGTGCTCCCGCTGCTCGAACGCGAACTCGGCCCCGGCATCGCCGAGGCGCTCGCCCGCACCGCCGAGCAGCTTCGCGAAGACGACGAGACGCTGCACGACATGGCCATCGAGACGATCGAAGACCTGGTCGAGCACGCCGAAGCAGGCATCGCGATCTCGGCCGGCGCGCTGGCCGCGAATCCGGCGGCGCTGCGCAATCGCATCATCCGCTACGTCGTCGACAGCGAGTTCGGCGTCTCGCTCTCGCGCACGCAGACCCTCGCGGTGGCCGCTCTGGTGACCGACTGGCACGGGCAGAAAGGCGTCGACCTGCCAGGGATTAGAGTGGTGCGGCAGGGCGGCCGCGTCGAGTTCTCGCGGGCCTGAACGGAAAGGGTCGCATGGACATCCAGGACATCGAGTCCGACATCACCGAGGTGCTTCTCAGCGAGGAGCAGATCGCGGAGACCATCTCCGATCTCGCCCGGCGGATCGAGGCCGACTACGGCGACGACGACGATCTGCTGATCGTGGGCGTGCTGCGCGGCGCGGTGATGGTGATGGCCGACCTCGCGCGGGCCCTGCGCATCCATCTCACGATGGACTGGATGGCGGTGTCGTCGTACGGCTCGGGCACGCAGTCCAGCGGCGTGGTGCGCATCCTGAAAGACCTCGACACCGACATCACGGGGCGCAAGGTGCTCATCGTCGAAGACATCATCGATTCCGGGCTGACCCTGTCGTGGCTGCTCGCGAACCTCCGCACGCGCGGGGCGGAATCGGTCGAGATCTGCGCGCTGCTGCGCAAGCCCGAAGCCGTGAAGGTGGAGCTCGACGTGAAGTACGTGGGGGTCGACATCCCGAACGCCTTCGTGGTGGGCTACGGCCTCGACTACGCCGAGAAGTACCGCAATCTGAAGTCGATCGGGGTGCTCGCTCCGCACGTCTACTCCTGAGGGCGAACACTCGTTACGCCCACGGGGAACATGGAGGCGGCGCTCAGTCCGCGGCGGGTACCCTTGCACCACGACTAAAGCACCCGTGCCGACCCCTTCGGCACCGAAGCGATGAAGAGACATGAACGCGAAACGCATCTTCCGATCTCCCATTCCGTACATCCTCCTGGGTGCCATCGCGCTGTGGATCGGCTTCAGCCTGCTCACCGGCGGCGGTTACCAGCAGGTGACCACGCAGGAGGGTCTCGGGTTCCTCTCGAGCGGCAAGGTCTCCGAAGCCACCATCATCGACGGTGAGCAGCGGGTCGACATGACGCTCACCAACCCCGACGACAAATACGGCTCGAAGGTGCAGTTCTACTACGTCGCCCCGCGCGGCACCGAGGTCGTGACAGCGGTGACGGATGCGAATCCCTCCGACGGCTTCAACGACCAGGTTCCGCAGACCAACTGGTTCCTCTCGGCTCTGGGCCTGTTGCTCCCGATCATCCTGATCGGCGCGTTCTTCTGGTTCATGCTCTCGGGCATGCAGGGTGGCGGAAACCGCGTCATGCAGTTCGGCAAGTCGAAGGCCAAGCTCGTCACCAAGGAGTCGCCGAAGGTCACCTTCGACGACGTCGCGGGTGCCGAGGAGGCGCTCGAAGAGCTCGAGGAGATCAAGGACTTCTTGAAGGAGCCGGCCAAGTTCCTCGCCGTGGGTGCCCGCATCCCGAAGGGCGTGCTGCTCTACGGCCCTCCCGGAACTGGTAAGACGCTGCTGGCCCGCGCGGTCGCGGGTGAGGCGGGCGTGCCGTTCTACTCGATCTCGGGCTCCGACTTCGTGGAGATGTTCGTGGGTGTCGGCGCGAGCCGCGTGCGCGATCTGTTCCAGCAGGCCAAGGAGAACTCCCCGGCCATCATCTTCATCGACGAGATCGACGCCGTCGGCCGCCACCGCGGCGCCGGCATGGGCGGCGGTCACGACGAGCGCGAGCAGACGCTCAACCAGCTGCTGGTCGAGATGGACGGCTTCGACGTCAAGACGAACGTCATCCTCATCGCCGCGACGAACCGTCCCGACATCCTCGACCCCGCGCTCCTGCGTCCGGGCCGTTTCGACCGCCAGATCGGCGTGGATGCGCCCGACCTGAACGGGCGCAAGAAGATCCTCGAGGTGCACGGCAAGGGCAAGCCGCTCGCCGCCGGGGTCGACCTCGAGGTGGTGGCCCGCAAGACGCCCGGTTTCACCGGCGCCGACCTGGCGAACGTGCTCAACGAGGCCGCGCTGCTCACGGCGCGCAGCAACGCCCAGCTGATCGACAACCGCGCCCTCGACGAGGCGATCGACCGCGTCATCGCGGGCCCGCAGCGCCGCACTCGCATCATGCGCGACCAGGAGAAGCTGGTCACCGCTTACCACGAGGGCGGCCACGCCCTGGTGGCCACGGCGATGAACTACACCGACCCGGTCACCAAGGTCACCATCCTGCCCCGCGGCCGCGCTCTCGGCTACACGATGGTGCTGCCGCTCGAAGACCGCTACTCGGTGAGCCGCAACGAACTGCTCGACCAGCTGGCCTACGCCATGGGCGGGCGCGTCGCCGAGGAGGTCGTGTTCCACGATCCCACCACCGGTGCCTCGAACGACATCGAGAAGGCCACCGGCACGGCCAAGAAGATGGTGACCGAGTACGGCATGACCGCCACGCTCGGGGCCGTCAAGCTCGGCAGCGCCTCGGGCGAGATGTTCCTCGGCCGCAACATGGGTCATGAACGCGACTACTCCGAGAGCCTCGCCCAGCAGGTCGACGCCGAGGTGCGCGGCCTCATCGAGGCGGCTCACGACGAGGCATGGCAGGTGCTGAACGACAACCGCGAGATCCTCGACAAGCTGGCCGCCGAACTCCTCGAGAAGGAGACCCTCGACCACGACGAGCTGGCCGAGATCTTCCAGGGCGTCAAGAAGCTGCCGCTCCGGCCGCAGTGGCTCTCGAGCGAGCACCGCCCGGTGTCGACGCTGCCGCCCGTGGCGTTCCCCTCGCAGAAGGCCCCGATCGACGGTCAGGCCGTCGACGGCGGAGTCGACTCCGATCCTGAGCCCGAGGCGAAGCCGAAGCGCGCTCCGCGAATCAAGCCCCGCCCCGCCACCGCGTAGGGCGCGACGTGTCCGTCGACCGAGAGAGGATCGAGGCCGCGGTCAGCGAGATCCTCGCCGCGATCGGGGAAGACCCGGAGCGCGAGGGCTTGCTCGAGACCCCGCGCCGGGTCGCCGAGCTGTATGCCGAGCTGTTCGGCGGTGTCGGCGACGATCCGGCTCGCGCCCTCCGTTCGGTGTTCGCGGCCCCGGCCGTCAAACAGGTGGCGCCCGGGGGTCCGGGCGCGGCGACGGAGTCCGGCGATCAGCCCGTGCTGATCCGTGACATCACATTCCGCTCGATCTGCGAACACCACTTCCTGCCGTTCGAGGGCGTCGTGCACGTGGCCTACGTTCCGAGCGACCGGATCGCGGGCCTCGGCTCGATCGTGTCGGTGGTCGAATCCGCCTCCTCCCGCCCGCAGCTGCAGGAGCGGCTCACCGACGACATCGCCGACGCCATCGAGCGCGGCCTCGGCGCCCGAGGCGTGCTGGTGGTCGTGGATGCGAAACACGGCTGCGTGAGCGCCCGTGGCCCACGGCAGACCCGCAGCACCACGCTCACCCTGGCCGCGCGCGGCACGCTGGTCGAGCCGGCTGCCCGCGCCGAGATCACGGCCCTCATCGCCGCGCCCCGGAGCGACGAGCACGGCGGGGGCGACGAGCGGTGACGCGCATCCTCGGCATCCTCAACGTCACCCCCGACTCGTTCAGCGACGGCGGACTCTGGCTCGACCGTGACGCCGCGGTGCGGCACGCGGTGGGCATGGTCTCGAGGGGAGCCGACATCGTCGACGTCGGCGGCGAATCCACGCGTCCCGGCGCCGCCCGGGTGGCGATCTCGGAGGAGCAGCGCCGCGTGCTCCCCGTGGTGCGCGAACTCGTCGCTCGCGGCATCACGGTGAGCATCGACACGATGAACGCGTCGACCGCCGCCGCCGCACTCGAGGCGGGCGCCGAGATCGTGAACGACGTCTCCGGGGGCCGTTCCGACCCCGAGATGGACGACGTGGTGCGCGAATCCGGCGCCCGCTTCGTGGTGATGCACTGGCGCGGCCCCAGCGACTCGATGAACGATCAGGCCCGCTACACGGATGTCGTGGGCGAGGTGGTGGGCGAGATCGAGTACCGGGTGGCCGAACTGATCATCAAGGGGGTCTCGCCCGACAGACTCATCGTCGATCCGGGCCTCGGTTTCGCGAAGAACGGCGAGCACAACTGGACGGTGCTCGCCCACCTCGACCGACTGCAGAAGCTGGGGCTGCCGGTGCTGATCGGCGCCTCGCGCAAGCGATTCATCGGAGAATTGATGCCGGGTGGGGCACAGTTGGGGGAGCGCGACTTCGCCTCCGCCGTCATCGCGGCGCTGGCCGCGCAGAACGGAATCTGGGGGGTGCGCGTGCACGACGTGTCGGGAACCCGCGCGGCCCTCGACGTGACCGACGCCTGGGCCAGAGGGAGGGCACGATGACCGACGGGCACGAGCTCGACTCCCTCACCCTCACGGGGCTCGAGGTCTTCGCCAACCACGGCGTGTTCGACTTCGAACGCAGCGAGGGGCAGCGCTTCGTCATCGACGTCACGCTCTGGCTCGACACGGCCGGAGCGGCCGGCTCCGACGACCTCGCGCAGACCGTGCACTACGGCGAACTCGCCGTGGCCATCACCGAGGCGGCCTCGACCGACCCGGTCGACCTGATCGAGACGCTCGCCGAACGGATCGCCGGCGTCGTGCTGGCGAACGACCCCGTGCAGCGGGTGCGCGTCGTGGTGCACAAACCCGACGCCCCCATCACCGTTCCGTTCGCCGACGTCAGCATCAGCATCACGAGATCGAGATCGGTTCCCATCGCATGAACGCCCGCCCCATCGACAGCGTCGACCGCCGGATCATCCGCCTTCCGGCCGTGCTCGCCCTCGGCAGCAACCTCGGCGACCGCGAGGCCACGATCCTCGGCGCCCTCGACGACCTGCGCGCCACCCCCGGCATCGAGGTCACAGCCGTCTCGCGGCTCTACGAGACGACGGCGGTGAAGCCGGATGGCGTCGATCCCGATGCGCCCGCCTACCTCAACGCCGTCGCCCTCATCCGCACCAGCCTGCACCCCGAGGAGCTGCTCGGCGTGGTGAACCACATCGAGCACGAGTACGGGCGCGTGCGCGCCGAGCGCTGGGGAGACCGCACGCTCGACGTCGACATCGTGACCTTCGCCTCGGTCGTGCGCAATACCGAGCGTCTCACCCTGCCGCACCCCCGAGCCGCGGAGCGCGACTTCGTTCTCGTGCCCTGGCTCGAGATCGATCCCGACGCCGTGCTCCCGAAGCGCGGCCGGGTCGACCAGCTCGTACGGAGCATCCCGCAGACCACGCTGCGACCGTATGCGGGGGAGGCGCGGTGAGGCACACGCATCCGGTGACCGTCATCATCTTCGGGGTGGTCGGGATCGCCGCCGGGTTCGTGCTCGAGGTCACGCTGGCGGCCACGGGGCAGCCCGTGCTCATCCCGCCCTACACGCTCGCGATCACGCTGGTGGCCGCCGCCGTGATCGTGGTGGCACTCGCGATTCCGATCCGCCGCGCCATCCGGGGCACCTCGAAGACCCGGATCAACCCGTTCCGGGCGATGCGGATCGTGGTGCTCGCGAAGGCCTCCGCTCTCGTCGGCGGCCTGATCGCCGGGTTCGGCATCGGTGTCATCGCCTTTCTCCTCACCCGCCCCGTGGTGGCCGATGTAGGCTCGTTGTGGCCGGGGATCACCGCCGCGCTGGCCGGGGCCGTGCTCCTCACGGCAGGGCTCGTGGCCGAACGCCTGTGCACCCTGCCTCCCGACGAACCAGACGCGAAGTGAGCATCGAGTGTCCAGCCCTGACGACCGGATCGCCCCGCTGAACGCGCCTGAGCCCGCGACCGCGGCGCCCCCTGCAGACGCACCGGCGCCTGCTGCCGCACCGGGATCCGACGCCGGATCGCGCCGCCTCGTGATCGAGGGCGTGTGGCACGGCGTGAGCCCGAAATACCTCGGCGTCGAGATCGTGTCGAGCATCATCAGTGCTCTCGTGCTCTGCGCCATAGCCGTGGTCTTCATCGTGGTGGGTACCTGGTTCGGCTGGTGGGCGCTCGGGGTGGCCATCGTGATCGGCATGATCACCCTCGTGCTGGCGCCCCGGCGGGTGCGCTCGATCGGCTACCAGCTGCGTTCCGACGACCTCGTGTTCAAACGCGGCATCATGTTCCATCGCGTGGTCTCCGTGCCCTACGGCCGCATGCAGCTCATCGACATCAACCGCGGCCCCGTCGCCCGCGCGCTGGGCCTGGCCGAATTGAAGTTCGTGACGGCGGCGGCCTCGACCGGGGTATCGATCCCCGGGCTCGTCGACGAGGAGGCGAACGCGCTCCGCGACCACCTGGTGGGTCTGGCCGAATCCCGCCGCGTCGGGCTGTGAGCGAGCCGCGCGTGCCCGGCACGCCGGCCGAGCCGGGCATGCCGCCCGTGCCGCCCACCGCCTCCGCCGGGCAGTCCCTGCCGCCTGACCCCATCGCGTCGGCCGGGGCCACCGACCTCACCGACGGGCAGTGGCACCGCCTGCATCCGGCCACCCCGCTGCTGCGCGGCGGGATCGTGCTGGTCGCCATCCTCGGCTTCGTGCTGGCGAACTTCCGCGAGCGGTTGGTCGACTGGATCTTCGGCGCCCCGGATCTCCCCGGCGACCCCCTGCAGACCGCCTACGAACGCGGCCAACTCGGCTGGGCGATCCTGATCGTGATCGCGGGCCTCGTTGTCGGCATCGTCGGCTTCTACGCCTCGTGGCGCATGCACACGTTCCGGGTCGGCGACGACGTGGTGGAGGTGCGCAGCGGCATCCTGTTCCGCACGCACCGGCGGGCGCGGCTCGACCGCATCCAGGGCGTGGCGATCAGCCGGCCGATCTTCGCCCGCCTGTTCGGCGCGGCGAAGCTCGACATCAGTGTCGCCGGACAGGACGCCAAGGTGCAGCTGGCCTACCTGCGCGGCTCTGAGACCGACCGGCTGCGGCACGACGTGCTGGTGCTGGCCTCGGGGGCGCGTGCGGCGGCGGCGGGCCCGGATGTCGCGAACGCGGCAGTGGCCACGGGTGCCGCCGCGGCGTCCGTAGTTCCGGGCGTGGTTCCCGGCGTCGTGAACCAGCGGATGCGCGAACTGCTCGCTCCCGAACTCGACCCCGCGCTGGCGCCGCCGGAGTCGGTGGTGAAGATCCCGCCCGGGCGTCTCATCCTCTCGCTCGTGCTGAGCGGCTTCACCGTGGTGCTCGTCGTGGTGGCGGTGCTGATCGTGGTGATGTCGCTGCTCGGGCGGCGCGAGTTCTTCATCTTCCTGATCCTGCCGGGCATCCTCGCCGCCATCGGCTACTACTTCAACCGCTTCACGAAGTCGTTGCGCTTCAGCATCGCCGGCACCGCCGACGGCGTGCGCATCGGCTACGGTCTGCTCTCCACCAGCAACGACACCCTGCCGCCCGGCCGCATCCACGCCATCGAGGTGAGCCAGCCGCTGCTCTGGCGACCGGCGAAATGGTGGATGATCCGCATCAACCGCGCGGGAGCGGCTGGTCAGAGCTCGGCGCAGACCAGCACGCTCATGCTGCCCGTGGGCACCGTCGACGACGTGCGCAAGGTGCTCGGCCTGCTTCTCCCGGGCCTCGCGGGAGAACACACGCGTGAACTCCTGCTCGCTGGGCTCGTGGCGAAGTCGGGGGCGGGATTCACGGATGCCCCCCGGCGGGCCTGGCCGCTGCGACCGCTCTCCTGGAAGCGCACGGGCTTCGCCCAGACCGACGACGCCATCCTGCTGCGCTCGGGTTTCGTCTGGCGCCATCTCACGGTCGTGCCACTGGCGCGGGTGCAGAGTCTGCGCATCTCGCAGGGACCGGTGCAACGGATGCTCGACCTGGTCGAACTCACCGTGCACACGGTCGCGGGGCCGGTGCGGGCGACACTCGGAGTCGCCGATCGGGCGGGGGGCACGGCGGCCTTCGGGCGCTGGTCGGCCGAGGTCGTCGAGGCCGGCGCCACCGACCACTCGCACCGCTGGGCAGAAGGGCAGACCTCATGAGACCGGCTGAACGCACCGGACGCCTCGGTGTCGGCATCATCGGCGCCGGCCGGGTCGGACCGGTCATCGGGGCCGCCCTCGCAGGGGCGGGGCACGCGATCGTGGGCGTCGCCGCCATCTCGGCGGAGAGCCGGGAGCGAGCCGACGCGATGCTGCCGGGCGTGCCCATCCTCACCATCCCAGAGCTCGTCGAGCGCAGCGAGCTCGTGGTGCTGGCCGTGCCGTCGGCGGAGCTCGGGTCGCTCATCGCGGGCCTGGCCGAGACTGGAACCTGGCAGATGGGGCAACTGGTGCTGCACACCGCACCGGAGTTCGGTGCGGAGGTCTTCGCGCCGGCCCGCTCGGCGGGCGTCATCCCCCTTGCGGTGCATCCGGCGATGGCGTTCACCGGAACGAGCGTCGACCTGGCGCGCCTGGCCGGAACCTACTTCGCCGTCACGGCGCCGACTCCCGTGCTGCCGATCGCCCAGGCCCTCGTGGTGGAGATGGGCGGGGAGCCGGTCGTGGTGGCCGAGAGCGATCGTGCCGCCTACGCCGAGGCCATCGAGACGGCCACGACCTTCTCGACCGCGATCGTCGATCAGGCGGCGGGTCTGCTCGCCGGAATCGGCATCGAACGGCCGGGCCGGGTGCTCGCCCCGCTCATGCGGTCTTCGGTGGAGAACGCGCTGGCGCGCACGGGTGGCACGGTTCCCGAGTAGCATCGATCTGGCGGTCGCGCCCCATGGCGACCGCGAGCACGTGCGCAGCTGAAGGAGTTCCGGTGCCCCAAGCCGTTACGGATGCCCTCGCCGCCGACACCCCCATCGTCGCTCTGACGGTGGCGGATGTCCGCCGCGAGATCGACGACGCGGCGACGCGCCGGGCCACAGGGGCCGCGGGCTCTGCCGTTTCGGCGTCGGGTCGCGCGCGCGTGGCGCTGGTGCCCACGATGGGCGCCCTGCACGCCGGGCACCTCGCGCTCGTCGACCGCGCTGCCGAGATCGCCGACGTCGTGGTGGTGTCGATCTTCGTGAATCCGCTGCAGTTCAACGATCCGGCCGACCTCGAGCGCTACCCGCGCGATCTCGAAGGAGACCTGCGCACGCTGGCCGGCCACGGGGTCGACATCGTGTTCGCGCCGCTCGTCGACGAGTTGTACCCGCACGGCGACCAGCAGACCCGCGTCACCGCGGGCCGCGTCGGCACGCTCTTCGAAGGCCGCAGCCGACCGGGACACTTCGACGGCGTGCTCACCGTGGTGTCGAAGCTGATCAACTCGGTCGGTCCGCAGCACATCCTGTTCGGTCAGAAGGATGCCCAGCAGGTCTTCCTGGTGTCGCAGATGATCGCCGACCTGAACATGCCCGTGCAGGTCGAGGTGGTCGAGACCGTGCGCGATCCCGACGAGCTCGCGCTGTCGAGCCGCAACCGCTTCCTCGATGCGCGCGAGCGTCGTGCCGCGCTGACGCTGCCGCACATGCTCGAGGCCGCAGAATCGGCCGCCGACCGCGGTATCGACGCGGTGCTGGCAGCGGCGCAATCGGCGGCGATGGGCGAGGCCCTGGTGGAGGTCGACTACCTGGCGATCGTGCATCCGGAGACCTTCCTCCCGGTCGACGACGACTACCACGGCCCCGCACGCGCCATCGTGGCGGCCCGCGTCGGCGACACCCGCCTGATCGACAACGCCGCCCTCTACCTCGGCTGACCCGCCCCGGTCAGCGCGCTGAGGCGTCGAGCTTCAGGGTCTCGCCCGCGTAAACCGTCTCGTCGTCGACGATGCCCTGCGGGCTGATGCGGCCGGCGCTGAGGTAGAGGATCACCTCCGGATCCAGGGTGAATCGCTCGGCGATGTCGCTGAGGGTGTCGCCGGCGGCTACCTGGTACGTCGCAGGAGTGCCGGCAGCCGTGAGCTCCACAGTTCCCGATGCTCCGGCACGGGCTCCGGCGTCGACCGCCGGTGGGATGTCCTGGGTGCTGTTCCACTGCATCTCGGCGATCGCCAGGATGTCGCCGTAGCATCCGTCCACCCCGACCTCCGCCGCCTCCGGCACCGCGTACACCACGAGGCTGTCGAGGAAGCTCGGGTCGGACGAGGGGAGGTCGTCGAGCCGTCCCATCGGGAACTCCTGGTCCGGTTCGGGTCCGAGAGTCGGAAGGGCGAACGCGTAGCCTTCGGGGTTGTAGCAGCTGAAGGTCGCGCCAGGCGTCGAGGAGAACGTGGCCTGCAGCATCCGCGGGTCGCTCGTCGCGAAGCCTGAGAGCACGACTTCGACCCCGCCGTCATGGTCGGACGTCACCTCGACGGTGCCCGTGAGGGCGCCGCCCGGGGATGTCAGCGTGCCGGTGCCCAGCACCGACCCGGGGGAAACCGGAACCGGCGCCCAGCGCGCCGGGTCGGCCGCCGGGGCGGGAGAGGGGACGGGAGACGACGAGGGCGGCCGGCTGATCATCGGCTCATCGTCTCCGGTCCCGTCCGACCTGCTTGCGCATCCCGCGAGCAGCGCGACCAGGCCGACGGCTGCCGCCGCCGATCGCACCCTCGGGGGCAGACGCCTCATCGCGAGAGCTGTCCCGCGAAGGTCCAGGTGGTGCCGGGCTCCACGGTGATCTCCACCGTGTAGACCTGCTGCGATCGCTCGATCGGCATCTGGTAACCGCCGCCCGCGCCGCCGCACCCGGAGCCGCCCATGACGACACCGGTCGACTCGGGCAGGAGTTGCACATGGAACGCGCCCGGTCCGTCGCAAGTGAAGCGGCCATCGAAGCTCAGACGATCGCGACCCTGGGCGAAGGGGAAATAGGGGTTCGGGATGTCGACGCTTGCCGATCCCTCGCCCGAGACGCGGATCGGGTCGGGGTCAGGGATGGGCGTGGGCGTGGGTGAACGAGTCGGCAGTTCTTCGACCGGGCGGGAGGGATCGGCCGCCTGTGTCGTCTCGGACGAACCGGCGCTGCTTGCGCCGATCACGCATCCGGCGAGCAGCACGGTCAGGACGGCTGCGGCCGGCAGCATCGTGAGCCGCGCTGCCCCGCATGTCGAACCGTGAGACATCCGCCACCCCCGTCGCGTCGTGCGATTCTGGGCACGACGATAGCGGAATCGGATGGGACCCGCGTTCCCAAACGGCAGCCGCCAACCCGTGACCCGGAGCGCGAGCGGATCTACAATGTTGGCGTGATCGGCATCGACACGGTGTGGGCCGACCACGGCGTGGCCGTGGGGCACGGGTCACTCGTGGGCCGGAGCGGGCTCGTCGACCTGGCGTTCCAGCGCTGGCAGAGCGCGGTGCAGGGCGACGGGCGCCTGCTGCTGTTCGCCGGTGAAGCGGGCATCGGCAAGAGTCGGCTGGTGCGCGAGTTCTCGGCGCGGATCGGCGAGTCGGGTCGCATCCTCGGCGCCTCCCTCTGGCCGAAAGACGCGCAGGTGGGCGGCTCGATCCTGCTCGACCTCGCCGACGATCTGGGGCGTCACGGCGACCCGGCGCACGCCGAACACCTGCGGTCGCTCCTGCTCGGCTCCCGCGACGACAGCGACGCTCTCGCCCGCCGGGTGCTGCTGCGCGACCTCGTCGACGTGCTGCTCGAGGTGCTGGGAGACGCGCCCACGGTGCTGCGCTTCGAAGATCTGCACTGGGCGGATGAGCTCAGCCTCGACGTGCTCGCTCGGCTCGCGCCCGAACTCCTCACCACCCCGGGTCTCGTGATCGGCACCTACCGCACCGACGAGGTCTACGCCGGCACCGCTCTCGCCGAATGGCGAGGCCGCCTGCTCGCCCAGCGCCTGGCCGACGAAGTGCGGATACCGCGACTCGACCTCACGGCGACCGGCGAGCTCGTGACTGCCCTCACCGGCGCCGTGCCGTCGTCGGAGTTCGTCGAGCTCCTGCACAGTCGCAGCGACGGCATCCCGCTCCACATCGAGGAACTACTGGTGGCCGGCGTGGGCGACCGCGTGCCCGACACCTTGGCCGATGCCGTGCGTGCGCGGGCCGACTCGCTCGATCCGTCGACCCACGACGTGCTGTCGGCCGCCGCCATCGTGGGATGCCGCTTCGACCTGGTGCTGCTCACCGACCTCGTCGGCGACGACGACCGCGTGGTCGATCGCGCGATGAAGTCGCTGCTCGACCGCTACTTCATCGTCGAGACCGACGCGGGTTTCGAGTTCCGGCACGCCCTCGTGCGCGACGTCGTGCACGACGACCTGCCGCCGATCCGCCGACGCTCGTTGCACGAGGAGGTGGCGAAGGCCGCGATCGTGCGGCACGCGCGGCCCGCCTACATCTCCGAGCAGTACGAGTTGGCTCAGTTGCCCGACCGTGCGCATCCGTTCGCGTTGGAGGCGGCGCGCCTGGCCGCACGCGTGTCGGCCCACCGCGAGTCGGCGAAGCTCTATGCCCGAGCCCTGCGCACCCTTCCGAGCGTCGACCACGATCGAGTCGCCAAGAATGGTCGGAATGAGCGGCCTGATTCCGACAATTCTTGGCGACTCGATGACGGCGCGGATGCGCGGGGGTCGGATGAGGCGGTCATCCACGGGGAGTTCGCGCGCGAGCTCGCCGCGGTCGACGACATCCAGGCCGCTGCAGACCACTTCCGGATCGCCGTGGAGCTGTACCGCGATCGCGGCGATCCGATCTCGGCCGCGCGGCTGGTGCCTCAGCTCGCGGCCGCTCGCCACCTGCTCGGCGACACGCGCGAGGCGCGCTGCGCACTGCTGCAGGGGGCCCTCGACGATCTCGACTCCCTGCCCGGGGGCGCTCCGCCGGCCGTGCGGGCGGAGCTCCTCGGTGCGCTGGCCGCAGCCCACATGCTCGATCGCCGGCTCGACACCGGTCTCGCGTTCGGCGAAGAAGCACAGGGCCTCGCCCGCAGCGTCGGAGACGACTGCCTCGGCGTCGACATCGACTCCACCCTGGGCGCGATCCTCGTGTTCGCCGGTCGTGGCGAGGAGGGCTGGGCCCTGCTCGAGCACGCCGTGGCTGAAGGCACCGCCGCCGGGTTCGAGCCGCAGACCGCTCGCGCCTACCGCATGGCGGGCAGCTCCGCCTCGGTGCTCGTGGAGTACCCGCGCGCCGAGCGGATGCTCACCGACGGCATCCGCTACGCCGCCACCACCGAGAACTGGAACGACCACCACTACCTCACCGCCCATCTCGCCCACGTGCGCTGGGCGCAGGGGCGCTGGGCGGAGGCGGAGGCACTCGCGCTGCGGGCCCTCGCCGAGGGCGGCGGCATCACCACGCGGATCACGGCACTGCACGTGCTCGGCTACCTCGCCGTGGGCCGCGACGAGCCCGAGCAGGCGGAAGAGCTGCTGACCGAGGCGCTCGAGATCGGTGAGCGCATGGGCGAGCTGCAACGGCTCTCGCCCGCGCTCTGGGGACTCACCGAACTCGCGGTCTCCCGCGGCGACACGACGGCAGCCATCGCGCTCTCCGAGCGGGCGTACGAGTCGTCGGCGCTCGTCGGCGACGCGGCCTACCTCTACCCCTTCGTGGTCCCCGGCGTCCGGGCGCGACTCGCCGCCCGCGACCCCGCCGCAGCGCGGGACTGGCGGGAACGGTGCCGCGTGCTGCTCGAGCTCCGCGGCATCCCGGGCACCCTGCCGGCCCTGGAACACGCCGACGCCCTCCTGCAGTTGAGCGACGGCCGCACGGATGCCGCCCGCGCGACTCTTCGCCAGGTGTCGGCGTCGTGGGATGCCCACGGCCGGTTCTGGGAGGGCACACAAGTGCTCGTCGACCAGGCCCGCTGCGCCTCCCGGTCGCGGCGGCCGGCGCAGTGCGACGCCTTCCTGGCCGACGCGCGACGCCGGGCCGAGGGGGCAGGAGCGCGGCTGCTGCTCCGCCTGGCGCGCCAGGCCGAACGCCGCGGCGACGAGGATTCGGCCGGACCGCTCACCGCGCGCGAGTTCGAGGTGGCCCGGCTCGTGGCGGCCGGCTCGACGAATCGCGAGATCGGCAGTGCCCTCTCCATCTCGCCCAAGACCGCGTCGGTGCACGTCGAGCACATCCTCGCGAAGCTCGGCGCCACCCGCCGCGCCGAGATCGCGAGCTGGTTCGCCTCCGCCCGCGACGCGGAGTGAGCGTCGCCGACCCGTCACTTGGTGTCGCTCTGGAGCGCTGATAGCGGCACCAACTGACGGGTCGGCGGGCCCGGGCTCAGCGGTCGGTAAACTAAGGGCGACCTTGAGGAGACCCGTTCAGCATGACCGACGCATCCGCGCCCAGCACTGCCCCGGCCGAGCCCACCGAGGAAGAGGTCTCCGAGCAGAAGGCCGTGCGCCTGGCCAAGCGCGAGAAGCTCAACGAGTCGGGTGTCGAGGCCTACCCGGTCTCCGTTCCGGTCACCACCACCATCCCCGCCGTGCGCGCGAAGTGGGGATGGCTCGAGGCCGACGCCGTGTCGGGCGAGACGGTCGGCATCGCCGGGCGCGTGGTGTTCCTCCGCAACACCGGCAAGCTCTGCTTCGTGACGCTGCAGTCGGGCGACGGCACGCGCATCCAGGGCATGATCTCGCTCGCCGCCGTGGGTGAGGAGTCGCTCGCCGCGTTCAAGGAGTTCGTCGACCTCGGCGACCACCTCTTCCTCTCGGGCGAGGTCATCTCCTCGCGCCGCGGAGAACTGAGCGTTATGGCCACCGAGTGGAAGATCTCGTCGAAGGCCATCCTGCCGCTGCCCAACGTCTACTCCGAGCTCTCGGAGGAGACCCGGATGCGCAGCCGCTACCTCGATCTCATCGTGCGCGAGCAGGCCCGCGACATGGTGCGCACCCGCGCCCAGGCCATGGCGTCGCTGCGCCGCACCTTCACCGAGCGCGAGTTCCTCGAAGTCGAGACGCCCATGCTGCAGACGATGCACGGCGGCGCCGCGGCCCGCCCCTTCGTCACGCACTCGAACGCCTTCGACACCGAGCTGTACCTCCGCATCGCGCCGGAACTCTTCCTCAAGCGGGCCGTGGTCGGCGGCATCGACCGGGTGTTCGAGATCAACCGCAACTTCCGCAACGAGGGCGCCGACTCCACCCACAGCCCGGAGTTCGCGATGCTGGAGGCCTACGAGGCCTACGGCGACTACACCTCGATCGCCGAGCTCACCCAGTCGCTCATCCAGAACGCGGCGCTCGCCGTGGCCGGGTCGCACGTCGTGACCTGGGCCGACGGCACCGAGTACGACCTGGGCGGCGAGTGGGACCGGATCAGCATGTACGGGTCGCTGTCGGAGGCATCCGGCATCCTCATCACCCCGCAGACTCCGGTGGCCGAGCTCCAGGCGATTGCCGATCGCGAGGGCGTCTCCGTGCACCTGCCGAACCACGGCAAGCTCGTCGAAGAACTCTGGGAGCACTTCGTGAAGGGCTCGCTCGTGCGGCCGACCTTCGTGCTCGACTTCCCGGTGGAGACGAGCCCCCTCACCCGCGCGCACCGCTCCATCGCGGGGGTGGTCGAGAAGTGGGATCTCTACATCCGCGGGTTCGAGCTGGCCACCGGCTACTCCGAACTGGTCGACCCGGTCATCCAGCGCGAGCGCTTCGTCGAGCAGGCGAAGCAGGCCGCGGCCGGCGACGACGAGGCGATGCGCCTCGACGAAGACTTCCTGCGTGCTCTCGAATTCGGCATGCCCCCCTCGGGCGGCATGGGCATGGGCATCGACCGGTTGCTGATGGCCTTGACGGGCCTCGGCATCCGCGAGACCATCCTGTTCCCGCTGGTGAAATGAGGATGCACGGATGAGCATGTTCGGTTTCGGCAAGAAAGACGAGTTCCCCGACGGTCCGGGCAAAAATGGTGACGGATCGGGCGACGGCGACGGCGGCGACAAGAAGCCCAACCGGCCGTCGAACGCGCGGATCGTGATCTGGATCGTGGTGGGCGGAGTGGGTCTCTACCTCATCGGCAGCGGGCTGTACGGCGTCCTCACCCACTGAGCGGGTATCCTTACGCTGATGGATGATTTCTGGCCCGCCGTGTTCGCACTGGCCCCGACCGTTCTGATCGGGCTGGTGTTCTGGTTCATCATGCGCGCCCTCATCCGCTCCGACAAGTCCGAGCGCAAGGCCCTCGCGAAGATCGAGGCCGAGGAGCGCGCGAAGCTGGGCCTGCCGCTGGAGAAGGCCGCCGCCGAATAGGAACATCCGGAGTTCCCGCACCCGATACGGTATCCCTGAGAGGTTGACGAGGGGGAGGCCGCATTGTCGGGAGCTGATGTCGCGGGATTCATCGCGCTGGCGCTGTTGCTGATCGATCTGACCATCCGTGTCGTCTCGGTCATCGTCGTGCCCCGCAACCGACGACCCTCCACGGGGATCGCGTGGCTCATGGCCATCTTCGTGCTGCCCTACGTGGGCTTTCTGCTCTTTCTTCTGATCGGCAGCTACAAGCTGCCGAAATCGCGGCGAGACAAGCAGTACGCCATCAACGAGTTCATCATCGAGACCACCGAGGGAATCGAGCAGGTCAGCGACGACGACCCGTGGCCCCCGTGGTTCAAGAACGTCGTCGAACTGAACCGCACCCTCGGCGCCATGCCTTTGGTGGGCGGCAACGACGCCACGCTGGTGGGCGACTACGACGACGCGATCCGCCAGATGACCGTCGACATCCAGAACGCGCAGCGCTATGTGCACGCCGAGTTCTACATCCTGTCGTACGACAAGACCACCAAGCCGTTCTTCGACGCCCTCGAGGCCGCGGTCAAGCGCGGCGTGATGGTGCGCGTACTGCTCGACCACATCGCATCCGTTCGCGCCCCCGGTCACAAGAAGACCGTCAAGATGCTCAATTCGATGGGCGTCAAATGGCACTTCATGCTGCCGGTGCAGCCGCTGAAGGGCAAGTGGCAGCGGCCCGACCTGCGCAACCACCGCAAGATCCTCGTGGTCGACGGCGACGTCGCCTACATGGGGTCGCAGAACGTGGTCGACCGCAGCTACAACAAGAAGGGCAACATCAAGCGCGGCCTGAAGTGGCAGGACTTGATGACGCGGCTCGAGGGCCCGATCGTCGCGGGCATCAACGCCATCTTCATCACCGACTGGTACAGCGAGTCGAACGAGCTGCTGCTGCGCGAGACCCGGGCGATCACCGAGGACATCGTCGACGAGCAGAAGGATGCGCTCGACATGCAGGTGGTGCCCTCCGGTCCCGGGTTCGAGGGCGAGAACAACCTGCGGCTGTTCTTGGCACTGCTCTACAACGCGCAGGAGCGCATCATCATCACGAGCCCCTACTTCGTGCCGGATGACGCGATGATGTACGCCATCACCACCGCCACCCAACGCGGCGTCGAGGTGCAGCTGTTCGTCTCGGAGATCGGCGACCAGGCGCTCGTCTACCACGCCCAGCGCTCCTACTACGAGCTGCTGCTGCGGGCAGGCGTGCGGATCTACATGTACCAGGCGCCCTACATCCTGCACTCGAAGCACTTCACCATCGACGACGAGGTGGCCGTGATCGGATCGTCGAACATGGACATGCGGTCGTTCAGCCTCAACATGGAGGTGTCGCTGATGGTGCGCGGGCGCTCATTCGTGGAGGCCGTGCGGGCGGTCGAAGACGGCTACCGGGCGGTGAGCCGAGAGCTCACCCTGGATGAGTGGCACAAGCAGCCGCTGCGCTCGACCATCCTCGACAACCTCGCGCGCCTCACGTCGGCCATCCAGTAGCTAGCGGCGGCGGGGCTGCAGGCGCACGTTCGGCAGCACCGGGGCCGGCAGGGGCGGGCCTTCGAAGTGGTGGTCGGTGTCGCCGAATCGACGCGTGATGGGGGCGGAGCCGGGTGGCAGCGCATCCGGCTCGCCGACCGCGGCGCCGGCACCCGACTCGCGCTGCCATTCGGCACGGTATGCCACGATCTCCTCGTGGCTTCGGCCCACGAAGTTCCACCACATCAGGATCTGCTCGTCGAGCGGCTCGCCGCCGATGAGGAGAACGCGGGCCGGCCCATCCGCCGAGGCCGCGATCGTGAGGGTCTCGCGGCCGGTTCCGGTGTAGACGAGGTCGGTGCGTTCTGCGGCCACGCCGTCGACGGTGACCCGGCCCGTGTCCAGGAGCACGCCGTACTCGTGGTCGGGGCGCACCGGGAGCACCGCGCTGCCGCCGGCCGGGAGGCGGATCTCGGCCGCCGAGAGGGCGGTGAAGATGGTGGCGCCGACTGCGGCGCCCGCGAACTCGCCCACGAACACGCTGATCTCGGCATCGTCGATGCGGGTCGCCACCGCGGTGTGGCTCTCGAAGAACGGGTGGACCTGGCGGCTCGCCTCCGGCAGCGCTACCCAGAGCTGGGCGCCGTGCAGGATCGTGGTCGCAGCCGTCGACACTTCGGAGTGCGAGATCCCGTGCCCCGCGGTCATCAGATTCAGCACGCCGGGGCGCACGAAGGCGTGGCTGCCCACGCTGTCGCGGTGTTCGATCTCGCCCTCGAAGAGCCAGCTCACGGTCTGCAGGCCGGTGTGCGGATGCGGCGGCACGACCATCCCGCCCGTCTCCGCGACATCGCTCGGGCCGTAGTGGTCGACGAAGCACCAGGCGCCGATCATCGTGCGCTGCTTGCTCGGCAGGGTGCGGTGCACGGTCATCGCGCGGGGGCCGCCGAGCGGAACCTCGCGGGCCTGGATGATCTCGGGAGCACCCGGTGTTCCGAACACCTCGGCGTCGCACTCGACCCAGGTCTCGGCGGGTCGTCTCTCGAGGTTGCTCATGCCCGCATCCTAATCTCCAATAAGCTTGCGCAGCGGCGGGAAATGCTCGCCCATCGACATGCCTTGGGGGCTCCATGATCGCATCGACCGTCGCAGAGAACACCTTCTCCTACAGTTACTCCTTCGACCCGCTGAGTTCGGTGTTCGCCTTCGTGGTCTGGGCGCTGATCGTCGCGGGCATGTGGGCCACGTTCCTCAAGGCCGGGCGCCGGGGCTGGGCCGCGATCATCCCGTTCTACAACATCTACACGTTGTGCAAGGTGGCCGGAAAGCCGGGCTGGTGGTGGATCCTCTACATCATCCCGATCGTCAACATCGTGATCAGCATCATCGTGGCGGTGAACGTGGCCCGCAACTTCGGCAAGGGTGGCGCCTACGGCTTCTTCCTGCTCTGGTGGCTGCAGTTCATCGGTTACCCGGTGCTCGGCTTCGGCAGCGCCCCCTACCTGGGCCCGGGTTCCACCGCCCCGCGGATCTGATTCCGTCACGCCCACGGCGAACAGGGGCTGTCGGGCCCCCGTTCGCTGGCTAGTCTCTTCGTAACGGTCGTCATCCTGCCCTGGCGGCCAAGGAGACAGACATGTTTGAGAGATTCACCGACCGAGCCCGTCGCGTCGTCGTTTTGGCCCAAGAAGAGGCCAAGATGCTCAACCACAACTACATCGGCACCGAGCACATCCTGCTCGGTCTCATCCACGAGGGTGAGGGCGTGGCCGCGAAGGCCCTCGAGTCGCTGAACATCTCGCTCGACGCCGTGCGCGAGCAGGTGCAAGACATCATCGGCCAGGGTCAGCAGCAGCCGACCGGCCACATCCCCTTCACGCCGCGCGCGAAGAAGGTGCTGGAGCTGTCGCTGCGCGAAGCCCTTCAACTCGGCCACAACTACATCGGCACCGAGCACATCCTGCTCGGTCTCATCCGCGAGGGTGAGGGCGTCGCCGCTCAGGTGCTCGTGAAGCTGGGCGCCGACCTGAACCGCGTGCGGCAGCAGGTCATCCAGCTCCTCTCGGGCTACCAGGGCAAGGAGCAGGTGGCTGTGGGCGGCAACGACCAGGCTCCCGACAAGGGCTCGCAGATCCTCGATCAGTTCGGGCGCAACCTCACTCAGGCGGCGCGCGACAACAAGCTCGACCCGGTGATCGGGCGCGAGAAGGAGATCGAGCGAGTCATGCAGATCCTCTCCCGCCGCTCCAAGAACAACCCCGTTCTGATCGGTGAGCCCGGCGTCGGCAAGACCGCCGTGGTCGAGGGCCTCGCCCAGGCCATCGTGCGCGGCGACGTGCCCGAGACGCTGAAAGACAAGCAGCTCTACACGCTCGACCTCGGTTCGCTCATCGCCGGTTCGCGTTACCGCGGAGACTTCGAGGAGCGCCTGAAGAAGGTCACCAAAGAGATCCGCACCCGCGGCGACATCATCACCTTCATCGACGAGATCCACACGCTCGTCGGCGCGGGTGCCGCCGAGGGCGCCATCGACGCGGCTTCGATCTTGAAGCCGCTGCTGGCCCGCGGAGAGCTGCAGACCATCGGCGCCACCACGCTCGACGAATACCGCAAGCACTTCGAGAAGGATGCCGCGCTCGAGCGCCGGTTCCAGCCCATCCAGGTGGCCGAGCCGTCGCTGCCGCACGCCATCAACATCCTGAAGGGCCTGCGCGACAAGTACGAGGCGTTCCACAAGGTGTCGATCACGGATGGCGCGATCGTCGCCGCCGCGAACCTCGCCGACCGCTACGTGCAAGACCGCTTCCTGCCCGACAAGGCCATCGACCTGATCGATGAGGCCGGCGCTCGCCTGCGTCTGTCGATCCTGTCCGCCCCGCCGGAGCTCCGCGAGTTCGACGAGCGGATCGCCGCGGTGCGCGGCCAGAAGGAAGCCGCGATCGAAGACCAGGACTTCGAGAAGGCCGCATCCCTGCGCGACGAGGAGAAGAACCTCCTCGGCGAGCGGCTGCGCCTCGAGAAGCAGTGGAAGTCGGGCGACGTGCAGACCTCCGGAATCGTCGACGAGGGGCTCATCGCCGAGGTGCTGGCTCAGGCCACGGGCATCCCGGTGTTCAAGCTCACCGAAGAGGAGTCCGCTCGCCTGGTGTTCATGGAGAAGGCCCTGCACCAGCGGGTCATCGGCCAGAACGAGGCCATCGCGGCGCTCTCGCGCACGATCCGCCGCACCCGCGCGGGCCTGAAAGACCCGAAGCGCCCCTCCGGTTCGTTCATCTTCGCCGGCCCCACCGGTGTCGGTAAGACCGAGCTCGCCAAGGCGCTCGCCGAGTTCTTGTTCGACGACGAGAACGCGCTCATCTCCCTCGACATGTCGGAGTACGGCGAGAAGCACACGGTCTCGCGACTGTTCGGTGCCCCTCCCGGATTCGTCGGCTTCGAAGAGGGTGGGCAGCTCACCGAGAAGGTGCGCCGCAAGCCGTTCAGCGTGGTGCTGTTCGACGAGATCGAAAAGGCGCACCCCGACATCTTCAACTCGCTCCTCCAGGTTCTGGAAGAGGGCCGGTTGACGGATGGCCAGGGTCGCGTGGTCGACTTCAAGAACACGGTCATCATCATGACGACCAACCTCGGCACGAAGGACATCACGGGTGCCCCGATCGGCTTCCAGGCCACGGGCAACGAGTCGACGTCGTACGAGCGGATGAAGGCGAAGGTCTCGGAGGAGCTGAAGAAGAGCTTCAAGCCCGAGTTCCTCAACCGCGTCGACGACACCATCGTCTTCCCGCAGCTGAACAAGGTGGAGCTGCTGCAGATCGTCGATCTGTTCGTCAAGCGCCTCCGCGATCGCCTGCTCGACCGCGACATGACCATCGAGCTCACGCTCGCTGCCAAGGAGCGCCTGATCGAGGTCGGGTTCGACCCCTCGCTCGGTGCGCGCCCGCTGCGTCGTGCGATCCAGCACGAGGTCGAAGACCAGCTCTCCGAGCGCATCCTGCAGGGTGAATTGAACGCCGGCGACCACGTTCACGTGGACTTCGTCGACGGCAAGTTCACCTTCTTGCAGAGTTCGCGTGAGCCGGTCGCCATCGGCGCCGGCACCGACGAGCAGGTCTCGGCAGCCGCTGCCGCCGCAGCCCTGGGAGACCTCGACTAGAACCCCTCCCGCGAGACGTCAGAATCCGCGCATCCCGCTTCGGGGTAGCGCGGATTTTGACGTCTCGGCGAAAGGTACGCTGGTTCGATGACAACCCAGAAGTCGCTCGTCTCCGTACGGCGGGCGCGCACCAGTGACGTTCCCCGCATCCAAGAGCTGGTGGAGCCCCTGGTGCAGCGACGAATCCTGCTGGGTAAAGATGCGGTCGTGTTCTACGAGGCCGTTCAGGAATTCCGGGTCGCCGAAGACGAGAACGGCGTGCTGGTGGGATGCGGGGCGCTGCACGTGTTCTGGGAGGACCTCGGCGAGGTGCGCACTCTCGCCGTGCACGATGACTGGCTCGGTCAGGGCATCGGCCGCGCGCTGGTGCAGCGGATCGAGGCGGATGCGCTCGAGCTCGGCCTCTCGCGCCTGTTCTGTCTGACCTTCGAGGTGCCCTTCTTCGAGCGCAACGGCTACACCGCGTCGCCGCTGTCGCTCGTCGACCCGGAGGTGTATGCCGAGCTCGTGCGCTCGCCCGACGAAGGTGTGGCCGAGTTCCTCGACCTCGCCCGTGTCAAGCCGAACACGCTCGGCAATACGCGCATGCTGAAGCACCTGCGATGAGCGCTTCGGGTTCGGGCGAGTCGCCCGCTGAGAAGAAGAGCTTCAACGAGCGACTGCGCGACCGGTACTTCGGCCGCCGGCGCGCCGGATCGGGCGATCCGGATGCGCCGGTGGATTTCGATGGCCCTGCCGAGTCGGTGCTCCCGAAGTCGAATCAGATGGGGTTCTTCGGCCGGGTGCAGCGCCCGGGTGGTTTCGACACCCCGCCGGAGGAGCCGGTGGAGCTCGAGGGCCCGCTCCCGTGGGAGCTCGGTGGCGACGCGCCCGACGATTCGGAGGGCGAGCGTTCCGCTCGCTGACTTCTTGCCCCTAAGCGCCCCAAGTTCCCGCTTGTGGGTCGCTTAGGGGCAAGAAGCTCGGAGTAGCGGGTCAGGTGAGGGCGGAAGCGCAGGGGACGCAGAGGCGGGCCGCGGGGCGGGCCTCGAGGCGCGCGGGCGGGATCGGGCGGCCGCAGTTCTGGCAGAGACCGTAGGTGCCGGCCTCGACCCGGGCCGACGCGGCATCCGTCTCGGCCAATTGGGCCTCGGCTTCCAACAGCAGGCCCCGGATGCGCGACCACTCACTGGACAGCGTGGGACCTTCGGGATCGTGCTCGTCGTCATCCGACGACGACTCGCGCACGACCCGGAGGGCCGACATCGACTCGGTGAGCGAGGCGACGTCGTCGAGGATCCGTGCGCGCAGGGTCGTCAGCGCCTCGATCGGCGCCGCATACGCGTTCTCGAGCGTCGTCAGCCTGCCGGGGCGGGGCCGTCGGTGGCCTGGGCTTCGCCGATGTACTCCTTGAACTCGGCTTCGACCTGCTTGTCGAACGAATCCTGCTGCTCGTCTTCGTCGACCTCGGGACGTTGGCCGTTGTGTTCGAACGAACCGGGCTCGAGGGGATCAATGAAATCGGTCATGCCTCCGAGGGTACGCCGGGCCCCCGACATTTCCCAGTGCGGTGCGGGCGACCGGATGACGCACTCGAACCTCATGAAACATGCCGAACACATGCGCGGGTTATCATCCACAGATGTCTCCGGTGTCTCCCTATCAGGTCTGCGTCGCGTTCTTGACGCGCGTGCGCGCCGACGGGCGCCCCGAGGTGCTGCTCGGCCGCAAGAAGACGGGACTCGGCTCAGGCAACATCGTGGGGCTCGGCGGCAAGATCGAACCCGGCGAAAACGCACGCGACGCCATCGTCCGCGAGATCGAGGAAGAGTCGAGCCTCGTGGTCGATCCCGCTGATCTGCGGCAGGCGGGGCTGGTGAAGTTCGCGTTTCCGTACCGCGAGAACTGGAGTCAGGACTCGACGGTGTTCGTGGGTTCGCGCTGGACCGGCGAGCCCGCGGAATCCGACGAGGTCGCGCCCGCCTGGTATCCGATCGACGAGCTCCCGCTCGATGAGATGTGGGACGACGCGAAGTACTGGCTCCCCACCGTGCTGGCGGGCGGACGGGTGCTCGGCGACTTCCGTTTCGGCGAGGACTGCCGCACGGTCTCCGAGCACGAACTCCACGACCCTCACCTGCTTTCGGCCGGTTAGGCGGGCGCGGGCACTCGAGCCGGTTCGATCCGCACCACGACGGCCTTCGAGACCGGTGTGTTGCTGCCTTCTGCGGTGCTGTCGAGCGGCACCAGCACGTTCGCCTCGGGGAAGTAGGCGGCCGCGCATCCGCGGGCCGTCGGATACGACACCACGCGGAACCCCCGCAACTCGCGGTCGGGCTGCCCCGGCCATTCGCTGAACACGTCGACCTGCTGCCCGTCTTCGAGCCCCAGCTCGAGCAGGTCGTCGGGGTTCACGAACACGACGTCGCGACCCTTCTTGATGCCCCGGTAGCGGTCGTTGCGGCTGTAGATCGTGGTGTTGAACTGGTCGTGCGAGCGCAGCGTCTGCAGCAGCAGGCGACCGGGCGGGCACTCGATCGGCTCCAGCTCATTGACCGTGAGGATGGCCTTTCCGGCCGTCGTGGGAAAGGTGCGCGAATCGCGGGGACCGTTGGGCAGCACGAAGCCGCCAGGGCGGCGCACCTTCTCGTTGTACCCCGCGCATCCGGGCACGACATTCGCGATGTGCTCGCGGATGACGTCGTAGTCGTGCTCGAAGGCGGCCCAGTCGACGGGACTGTCGGCACCCAACGTGGCGCGCGCGAGTCGCGAGACGATGGCGACCTCGGAGAGAAGATCGGGCGCCACCGGTTCCACCCGGCCGCGGGACGCGTGCACCGCGCAGACCGAGTCTTCGACGGTGACGAATTGCACGCCGCCTTGCTGCCGATCGATCTCGGTGCGGCCGAGCGTCGGCAGGATGAGGGCGGCTGCTCCGGTGACCGCGTGGGAGCGGTTGAGCTTCGTGGAGATCTGCACCGTGAGGTCGGTGCCGCGCATGGCGGCCTCGGCGGCCGCGGTGTCGGAGATGGCGCCCACGAAATTGCCGCCGAGCGAGATCCAGAGCTTGATGTCGCCCCGCTGCATCGCCCGGATGCCGTGCACCGCGTCGACACCGTGCGCCCGCGGCGGATCGAAGCCGAACTCCCGCTCGAGGGCGTCGAGGAAGGAGTCGGGCATCTGCTCCCAGATGCCCATCGTGCGGTCGCCCTGCACGTTGCTGTGCCCGCGGATCGGCGAGGCTCCCGCGCCCGGCTTGCCGATGTTGCCGCGAAGCAGCAACAGGTTGACGATCTCCTTGATGCCGGCCACCGCCCGCTTGTGCTGGGTGATGCCCATCGCCCAGGTGATGATCACCCGATCGGCGCGGATGTAGCGTTCGGCCAACGCGTCGATCTCGGCGCTCGTGAGGCCGGTCGCGGCCAGAACGGCGGCTTCGTCGAGCTCGGCGAGGTGGGAGGTGAGCTCATCGAGGCCCACGCAGTGCTCGGTGAGGAATTCGTGGTCGAGCACGGTTCCCGGATGCGCGGCCTCGGCATCCAGCACCCGCTTCGACAGGGCCTGCAGCAGGGCCATGTCGCCGCCCAGCCGGATCTGCAGGAACTGATCGGCCAGCGCCGTTCCCTTGCCGAGGAGCCCCCGCACCGTCTGCGGATTCTTGTAGTGCTGCAGCCCCGCCTCCGGCAGCGGATTAACCGAGACGATCGAGGCTCCGGCTCGTTTGGCATCTTCGAGCGCGGTGAGCATGCGCGGATGGTTGGTGCCCGGATTCTGGCCCATCACGATGATGAGGTCGGCCTGTTCGAAGTCGTCGTAGCTCACCGTGGACTTGCCGATGCCGATGACCTCGGAGAGCGCCGTGCCGGTGGACTCGTGACACATGTTCGAGCAGTCGGGAAGGTTGTTGGTGCCGAAGGCGCGCACGAACAGCTGGTAGGCGAAGGCGGCCTCGTTGGAGGCCCGGCCGCTGGTGTAGAACGCGGCCTGGTCGGGGGTGTCGAGCTCGCGAAGAGCCGTGCCGGCGATGGAGAACGCTTCGCTCCAACTCACCGGGCGGTAGTGCGCGGCCCCGGCGGGCTTGTAGACCGGTTCGGTGAGGCGGCCCTGCAGCCCCAGCCAGTACTCCGACTTCGTCGCCAGGTCGTCGACCGAATGCTCGGCCCAGAAGCTGGTGGGAACGGTGACGGGCGTGGCCTCCCAGATGACCGCCTTCGCCCCGTTCTCGCAGAACTCGAGGGTCTTGCGCGAATCCGGATCGGGCCACGCGCAGCTCATGCAGTCGAAGCCCTCCTTCTGGTTGATCGACGTGAAGAGCGAGAGGGTGCGGCGGGGGCCGAGCTGGGCGAGCGCCGGCCCCATCGAGTGCACGACACCAGGGATGCCGGCTGCCGCGTGCCCGGGCAGGGTGACCTTGATGAGCGCGTCGGTGGCGTCGGCGATCGGCGGTTTGCTGCTCATGCGCGGGCCGCCTGGGTGGCGCGGGCGGGGGATTCGGGGGCGGCTCCGGCGGTGCCGACCCCAGCGGCGGCGGCTGCCGGGGTGGATTCCGATGCCGGCCGGGCTTCAACGAGACGGTGCGCTCCGCTGTACACCACCATCGACGGACCGCGGAGGAACCCGACGAGCGTCATGCCCAGCTCGATCGCGAGCTCGACCGCCAGCGACGAGGGCGCCGAGACGGCTGCGAGCAGAGGGATGCCCGCCATCGACGCCTTCTGGGTGAGCTCGAAGCTCGCCCGGCCCGACACCATGAGCACGGTGCTGCGCAGGGGGAGGAGGTTCTCCTTCGCCGCCCAGCCGATCACCTTGTCGACCGCGTTGTGCCGCCCGACGTCTTCGCGCAGCACGAGGAGCTCACCGGTGCGCCCGTCGAACAGCGCTGCCGCATGCAGCCCGCCGGTCTTCTCGAAGACGGCCTGGTGCGCGCGGAGCCGGTCGGGGAAGGTGGCGAGGAGTGCGGGGTCGAGAGTGAGCGCATCCGTCGCCACCTCGTAGTGCGAGAGGGTGCGCACGGCGTCGATGCTGGCCTTGCCGCAGAGACCGCACGAGCTCGTGGTGAAGAAGTTGCGTTCGAGGCTGGGATCGGGCGCGGGAACTCCCGGCGCGAGCGTGACGTCGAGCACGTTGTAGGTGTTGACACCCTCGTCGGTGGCGCCGGCGCAGTAGCGGGCGGCGGCGAAGTCGTGGCCATGGTGGATGACGCCCTCGGAGACGAGGAAGCCGGCCGCGAGATCGATGTCATGGCCGGGAGTGCGCATCGTGATCGCGAGCGAGCGGCCGCCGACCCTGATCTCGAGCGGCTCCTCCACCGCGAGCGTGTCTTCGCGGATGACGCGTGATTCGCCGACGGTGATGCGGGTGACCCGGCGTCGAGCGGTGATTCTTCCCATGGGTTCAGGGTAGGCACGGTGGCGCTGCTGGGCAATCGACGGCCGAAATTGTGGAGCTGTCGGTGAGCTCGGCGGTCTGTGCAGGAGAAGACGGGCGCTCGCGACCCCGTCTAGGGTGGAGGCGTGTTGTTCGATGCGATCGTGCTGGCTGGTGGGAGGTCGTCGCGTCTCGGCGGAACGCCGAAGGCCGGGCTGAGGTTCCGGGGCAGTTCGCTGCTGGCGGCGACGGTCGCGAGCGCGGTGTCACGGGGCGCGCGACGGGTGGTGGTCGTCGGTGCGGCGGATGTCGCGGATGTCGCGGCCGATGTGGCGTATGCCCTGGAGTCGAGTGGTGCACAGCGAGCGCGACCCGGCGTGCCCGGTGCGGGCGAACCGGCCGACGGCGATCGCGAACGCATCGTCGTGGCACGGGAGGAGCCGGCGTTCGGGGGCCCGGCAGCGGGCATCGCGGCGGGTTTCGCGGCACTGGCGGGTGCATCCGGTGGGCAGGAGGACTCCGACTTCGTGCTGGTGCTGGCCTGCGACCTGCCGGAGGTCGACGGCGCGGTCGGCGCCCTGCTGGCGGCGGTGGGCGAGTACGCGCGGCTCGATCAGCTCGACGCGGTGCGGGGGGCGGATGGGATCGTAGCGGTCGACGACGAGGGGCGGCAGCAGCATCTGCTCGCGATGTACCGCACGGCGGCGCTCGCCACGATCGTGGCACGCCATCGAGCGGCCGGCGATCTCGACGGACTGCCGGTTCGGCGGCTGGTCGACGGGCTGAACGTCGGAGTGGCCGAGGTGCCGCGCGGATCGGCCGACGATGTCGACACCTGGGCCGACGCAGCTCGGCACGGGATCGAGGGCGCGGTCGTGCCCGGCGCCGACACGGACGCGCGTGAACCGAAGGGGTGGACGCCCGACGACCAGGAGCAGGGCGTCGTGCTCGACCGGTGGGTGGCACGGCTGGCGGCCGGACTCGGCCTCGACGGGCTCGAGGTCGACATCGAGGAGGTGCTCGGGCTCGCCGGGGTGGCAGCGCACGCGGTGCGCCGGCCGGCGGCGCCCCTCACGACATTCGTGGTGGGCTACGCCGCGGGCTTGGCGGTTGCGGCAGATGGAGCGGATGCCGCGGCAGCGGCGACGCGGGCAGGCGAGGTGGCGCGACGGCTCGCGGCGGCCTACGCCGCAGAGGTCGCGTCGTCGGACGACGGCACCGCCGATGTCGCGCGCGAGACGTGAGCGCCTCGACGGTCTCGTGGCAGGAGGCGCGGCGCCGAGCGCACGAGGCGGGCGGGCGCCGGGCGCCCGAGACGGTGGCCCTCGAGGATGCCGTCGGCCGGGTGCTCGCCGATGATCTCGTCGCGCTGATGGCGGTTCCGCATTACGCGTCGTCGGCGATGGACGGCTGGGCGGTCGCGGGCGACGGGCCGTGGCGCATCCTGGAGCGTCGTGCTGAAGGGCCTGACGAACGCGAGCGTGAGGATGTCGCTCAGAGTGTTCTGCGGGCCGGGGAAGCGGTGCCGATCGTCACCGGCGCGGTGATCCCGCCCGGAACCCGGGGCGTGCTCCGCAGCGAGCACGGCGTGCTCGCCCCCGCCGGCGACGAGACGGGTCAGGCCGTCGGCACCGGCCCGGCACGTCTCTCGGTGGGGCCAGACGGTGCGACGGGGGAGCCCCGCGAAGGCCTGCACATCCGGCCCGCCGGAACGGAGGCCGCGGCAGGGGAGACGGTGTTCCGCGCGGGTGCGGTGCTCTCGCCGGTCCACGTGGCCGTGGCGGCCGGATGCGGCCACGACGCGCTCGAGGTCGTGAGTCGGCCGCGCGTGACACTCGTTCTCACTGGCGGCGAAGTCGTCGAGCGGGGCATTCCTGGCCCCGGCTCGGTGCGCGACAGCTTCGGGCCGACGCTCCCGGCCGTGCTCGCGGGGCTCGGTGCCGAGGTCGTGGCCCGCCATCGCGTCGGCGACGACTTCGGTGCGACGCTCGCGGTCTTCGCCGCGGTGCCGCTGCGAGGCTCCCACGAGACGGGTGATGGAACCCCGGGCGCACTGCTCCCGGAGGCCGCGACGCCCCCGGGAGGACGGACCGGCCTCCCGGGCATCCGATACACCGCGCCCGGCCTCACGGAGCGATCGATCGCCGATGTGCCCGGCCCCGTCGCGGAACTGATCGTCACCACCGGCGGCACCGGCGACTCCTCGGCCGATCACGTGCGGCCCGCACTCCGAGCGGCCGGCGCCGAGTTCCTCGTCGACGGCGTCGCCGTGCGGCCCGGAGCGCCCGCCCTGCTCGCCCGCCTCCCCGATGGGCGGCTGGTGATCGGGCTGCCGGGCAACCCGCTCGCGGCGATGCTCGCACTGCTGACCCTCGCCCATCCGCTTCTCTCCGCGATGCAGGGGAGGGGGATGCCCGAACTCGGCCGGGTGCGGATGGCCGAGGCCCTGCCGGCGGGCAAAGCGCCGACGACGCTGCGACCGTATCGTCTGGTGGCCGGGCAGGCCCACCCGACCGCCTGGCACGGTGCCGGGATGCTCCGAGGCCTCGCCGAGGCCGACGGAGTGCTCGTGGTTCCCCAGGACGGCGCGGCTGCGGGGGCCGAACTCGAGGTGCTCCGGCTGCCCTGGTGAGTCACGCCGCGCCGCGCCCCTCTGGTGGGTCGCAGCTTGGGGAGCGATACTGGGTGCGCGGACCGCCGCGCGCGGAGCGCCCCACGATCGACGACGATTGGTGCACGACGATGACCAGCCCCTGGCTCGCCCATCCGGGTGACCGCGCGCCCGCGCGTCCGCGCCGTGTCGTGCACGAGTCATGGGAGCGCGCCCGTCGCCGCGAGCTCGACCCCGAACACCTGCTCCCCTTGCTCGAGGTCGCCGAGGACAGCCTCGCCGACTTCCGGCTCGCGCATCCGCTCGCTCCGGTGCTGCCGGTGATCCGCAAACTGCTCGTGCGCGATGCCGAGGGCTCGGGTCTCCTGGTCGCGGTGGGCGACGAGATGGGGCGGCTGCTGTGGGTCGAGGGCGACGACGCCGCGAAACGGCGAGCTGAGGAGATGCGGTTCGTCGCGGGCGCCGGATGGTCGGAACGGCAGGTGGGCACCTCGGCGCCGGGCACGGCGCTGGAGCTCGACCACGGCATCCAGATCCACGACGAGGAGCATTTCAACCGGCTGGTGCACGGCTGGAGCTGCACCGCGGTGCCGGTACACGATCCGGAGACCCGGCGCATCCTGGGGGTCATCGACATCACGGGCGATGCTCGGGCCGTCGACCCGCACACCCTTCCCTTGATCGAGGCGACCGCCGCGGCCGCCGAAGCCGAACTCATGGTGCTGCGGCTGAAGGCCCTGCGCGGCGGAGCGACAGAACCGCGGATGCGCGTCGCCGGGTTCGCGTCGACGGCACGACCCGGCGCATCCGGTTCCGCCGCGTATCCCGACGTGCGGCCGGCCCGGCCCGCACGGCCGCGGCCCGTGTCGATGCACGTGCTGGGCCGCGACACCGGCGAGCTCACCTCGCCCTCGGGGACTCTCGAACTGAGCACCCGGCACTCGGAGATCGTGACCGTGCTGGCCTGGCACCGCGAAGGTCTCTCGGCCGCCCGGCTGGCCGATCTCGTCTACGGCGATGCCGACGCCACGGTCACGCTGCGTGCCGAGATCGTGCGGCTGCGGCGCATCCTCGCGTCGGTCGGCAGCGGCGACCCCGGCAGCGGCGCGGGCAGCGGGCTGGGACTCGAATCGCGGCCGTACCGCCTGAGCGTGCCCGTGGAGCTCGACGCCCACCACGTCATCTCCCTGCTCGACCGGGGCGCGCACCGCGTGGCGCTCGCGGCCTCGCGTGGACCCCTGCTGCCCGGATCGGAGGCACCCGGGGTGGTCGAGATCCGCGACACCGTGCGACGGCGCCTGCGTGAGGCGATGCTCACGGATGCCGCGATCGACGTGCTGCTCGACTACGCCGCCACCGAAGACGGGCGCGACGACGCGGAGGTGCTGACGGCCGCATTGCGTCTGCTGCCGCCGCGCTCTCCGAAGCGCGCAGGGGTCGTGGCGCAGCTCGAGTCGCTGTGTTAGTTCCTGCGGGGCCGCTGCTTCGCGGCGGCTCCGCAGCCGGCGCCGCCGCTGTTGCGGCGCCGGGCGGCATGTTCGGCTGAGGTCGCTGCGCGGCCTCGGCCTCACCTTGGGTCGTCTGGGAGGGGCCTGTTGCGGTGCGGCGCGGGGCGGTGTGTTCGGCTGAGGTCGCTGCGCGGCCTCGGCCTCACCTTGAGTCGTCTGGGAGGGGCCCGCGGCGATGCCGGACGATCTGCACGGTTACGGCGACGAACGGCGTGCTGACGGAGAGCGCTTCGACGTTGCATTCCTCATGACCAGCACCGACACCTCATCGACGGCCGCGATCCGCGCGACCGATGCCATCGCCTCCCCTCCCTCGTCCGCCGCCGAATCGACCGGCCCGACCGGGCTGGTCGGCCCGGCCCGCGCATCCTGGACCGCCGTCGTCTCTCTCGCACTCGGCGTGTTCGCGCTCGTGATGGCCGAATTCCTGCCCGCGAGTCTTTTGACCCGCGTCGCCGGCAACCTCGGCGTCAGCGAAGGGGTCGCCGGCCAATCGGTCAGCGTCACCGCCATCGTCGCGGCCGTCGCCGGGCTCACGGTTCCCGCGCTGCTGCCGCGCCTCGACCGCCGCCGCCTGCTGCTCGCCCTGGGCGTGCTCGCGGTGCTGTCCGACCTGCTGGTCGCGCTGGCTCCGAACTACCCCGTGCTGCTGTTGGCGCGGGTGCTGCTCGGCGTGGCGCTCGGTGCATTCTGGGCACTGGCGATCTCGGTCACCGCGCATCTGGTTCCGCCGTCGCGGCTCGGCCGCGCGATGACGGTGGTGCAGATCGGAGTGTCGCTCGCGACCGTGGCCGCCATCCCGCTCGGAACGTGGCTCGGCGAGATCTGGGGCTGGCGATCGGTGTTCCTGCTCGCCGCGGGTGTCGGAATCGTTGCGCTCGTGTTCCAGTGGACCGTGCTGCCGGGCATCCGCCCGAGCGGCGTCCCGGGCCTGCGATCGTTGTTCGCCACGGTGCGTTCACGCCTCATCCTGGTCGCCTTGCTCGCGACGGCGCTCGTGGCCGGCGGTCACTTCGCGGCCTTCACCTACATCCGCCCCGCCGCGACCGAGGTGGGCGGATTCGATGCCGCGCACCTCGCGTTGTTGCTGCTCGTCTACGGGCTGGCGGCCTTCGCCGGGAACCTGCTCGCCGGGCCGCTGGTCGACAAGCGGGCCCGCGCCGCCGTGCTGGTGTTCCCGGTGCTCCTCGGAGCGGCCTTGCTGCTGTTCGCGTTCTCGAACGGGGTGCCTGCCCTGGTGCTCGCCGCCACCGCGCTCTGGGGATTGGGCTTCGGTGGCGTGCCGACGTCGTTGATGACCTGGATGGCGCGCGCCGAGCCGACCCGCCTGGAGAGCGTCGGCGGACTGCAGGCGGCGGCATTCCAGGTCGCGATCGCGACCGGCGCGGTCGTGGGCGGCGTTCTCGTCGACGCCGTGAGCGTACAGGCCACCCTGGTCGCAGGCGGCCTGGCCGCTGCAGCCGGCGGCCTCCTCCTGGCGTCCCTGCGCACGCGCCGCTAGCCGTGTCGTTCCGGCTTCCGAGCCACCCGATCAACGAGACCGACGCAACACCCGCAGGCAACTCCCGCCCGCAACGGCCGCACCCCCCACCGAACGCAACGGCCGCACCCCACAGCCCGAACGCAACAGGCGAACGCAACATCAGCACCCCCCCAGCCCGAACGCAACAGGCGAACGCAACACCCGTACCCCCCAGCCGAACGCAACAGGCCTTTATCGACGACCCAGGGTGAGCGCGAGGCCGCGAAGCGACCTCACGCTCACATGTCGCGCGGCGCCGGGCAAGGACCGGCGCCGCCCTCGGAGGCCGCGCGCAGCACGGCCCCCGAGGCAGCCAACACAGCACGGCCCCCGAGGCTGCCAACACAGCACACCGCTACGAGCGACGGAAGCCGCTCGGCGACTGGCCCGCGACGCGGCGGAACGCGCGGCTGAACGCGACGTCGCTGCAGTAGCCGAGCGCCGCCGCCGTCTGCCCCACGCTCCAGTGCTCGTCGCGCAGCAGCTGCTTGGCCCGCTGCATCCGCACTCGCGCCAGGTAACGCAGCGGCGGTTCGCCGACGGCTGCGCGGAACTGCTCCGCGAATACCGACCGCGAGGCATTCGCCACCCGGGCCAGCTCTGCCACCGACCATTTCGTGCCTGGATCGGCGTGGATCGCCTCTACGGCGCGGGCGATGTGCGGATCGCGCACCGCAAGCCGCCAGCCCTCGCCGTCGGCCGCGCATCGGCCCTCGGCCCAGCCGCGGATGACGGCGGCGGCGATGAGCGTGGCGAGTCCGGCGGCGAGCGACGTGGCGTCGGCTCGAGCGGAGTGCTGTTCTTCGAGCATCCCGTCGAGCAGGCCCGCCAGCACGGCCGGACGGTCGCGTTGGGCGCAGTTCACGATCAATTCGGGCAGCCCGACCACTGCGGTCTCGATGCCCCGGGGCTCGACGTGACCCGGGGTCGAGGCGACGCCGGCGCCGGCACCCGCGGCAACACCTGCGCCCGCCGAGAACGGCGTGACGCCCGGTCCGGGCTCGGGCCGCAACCGGACCGCCATCAGGTGCGCGTCGTCGACCACCGTGATGTCGTGTTCGCGGGCCGCCGGCAGCAGCACCACGTCTCCCGCGCGCATCAGAGTGCAGGCCCCGGACCCCGCGGATGCGGCAGCGTGATCGCTCGTAGTCGCCACGCAGACCGAGCCCGAGACGAGGTGATAGAGGGCCGGAGCGGCAGCCGGCCGGCGCCGCTCGCCGAGGGCGAGCTCGAGCATCTCCACCTCGAGCGCGCGGTACCGGAGGCGCGCCAGCAGTTCTCCGAGGGCGTCGGCGGCGGGTGGTGCAGAACTCGGCGGCACAGAACTCATGGGAATTTCAAGGCCGGGGGCGCCCCGCGCATTCCCCCACCCCGCTCCGCGCAACCCGATGCAACCTCCACGCGCGTAGCGTGCTGCGCATCCGACATCGTCGTCGCAGAAGGAGCATTCCATGACCATCACCGATCGCCCCGAGGCCGCCGCAGCCGCGCCCTCCGCCCCCACCGTCTACGCGAATCCGGGAACCGCCGGATCCGTCATGAGCTTCAAACCGCGCTACGACAACTACATCGGCGGTCAGTACGTGCCGCCGGCGAACGGCCAGTACTTCCAGAACCCGTCTCCCGTGACGGGCCAGGTCTTCACCGAGGTCGCCCGCGGCACCGCGCCCGATGTCGATCGCGCGGTCGAGGCGGGCTGGAAGGCGTTCGACGCCTGGGGCAAGACGAGCGTCGCCGAGCGCGCCGTCATCCTCAACAAGATCGCCGACCGGATGGAGCAGAACCTCGAACTCCTCGCCGTGGCCGAGACCTGGGAGAACGGCAAGCCGGTGCGCGAGACGCTCGCGGCCGACATCCCGCTCGCCATCGACCACTTCCGCTACTTCGCCGGGTGCATCCGGGCGCAGGAGGGCGGCATCTCCGAGCTCGACCAGGACACCGTGGCCTACCACTTCCACGAGCCGCTGGGCGTCGTGGGGCAGATCATCCCGTGGAACTTCCCCATCCTGATGGCCGTGTGGAAGCTCGCCCCGGCGCTCGCAGCGGGCAACTGCATCGTTCTGAAGCCCGCCGAACAGACGCCGGCGTCGATCCACGTCTGGCTCGACCTCATCAAAGACCTGCTGCCGGCGGGCGTGCTCAACATCGTGAACGGATTCGGCATCGAGGCCGGAGCGCCGCTCGCGAGCCACCCGAAGATCCGCAAGATCGCGTTCACCGGCGAGACCACCACGGGTCGCCTGATCATGCAGTACGCGAGCGAGAACCTCATCCCGGTCACCCTGGAGCTCGGGGGCAAGAGCCCGAACGTGTTCTTCGCCGACGTGGCCGACCAGAAGGACTCGTTCTACGACAAGGCGCTCGAGGGTTTCACCTTCTTCGCGCTCAACCAGGGCGAGGTCTGCACCTGCCCGTCGCGGGCGCTCGTGCAGCGCTCGATCTACGACGGTTTCGTGGCCGACGGGCTCGACCGGGTGGCGAAGGTCAAGCAGGGCAACCCGCTCGACGTGTCGACCATGATCGGGGCGCAGGCCTCCAACGATCAGCTGGAGAAGATCCTCAGCTACATGGACATCGGCAAGCAGGAGGGCGCGAAGCTGCTCGCCGGCGGCGCGCGGGCCGACCTCGGCGGTGAACTCTCCGGCGGCTACTACGTGCAGCCGACGGTGTTCGAGGGGCGCAACGACATGCGCATCTTCCAGGAGGAGATCTTCGGTCCGGTGCTCGCGCTCACGAGCTTCGACGACTACGACGACGCCATCTCCATCGCCAACGACACCCTCTACGGGCTCGGCGCCGGCGTCTGGTCGCGCTCGGGATCGCAGCTCTACCGCGCGGGCCGCGCCATCCAGGCCGGCCGGGTCTGGTCGAACACCTACCACCAGTACCCGGCGCACGCGGCGTTCGGCGGCTACAAGCAGTCGGGCATCGGCCGGGAGAACCACCGGATGATGCTCGACCACTACCAGCAGACGAAGAACCTCCTCGTCTCCTACGCCGACGGGCCGATGGGATTCTTCTGATGCCCGACCGGCTCACGACCGACGGTGCAGGGGTCTCGGCTCCTGCACCGTTCGGTGCGCCGTCCCGGGTCGACGTGACGGATGCCGCTGCCGACATGCTGCGGCACCTCGCTGAGACCAACGGGCAGCTGATGTTCCACCAGTCGGGCGGATGCTGCGACGGCTCGTCGCCGATGTGCTACCCGGTGGGCATGTTCCGGGTGGGCGCCTCCGACATCCTGCTCGGCACGTTGCACGTCGAGGGCACCTACCCGATCGACGTGTACATGTCGAAGTCCCAGTTCGAGTATTGGAAGTACACCCACCTCACCATCGACATCGTCGACGGGCGGGGGAGCGGGTTCTCGATCGAGGCGCCCGAGGGCAAGCGGTTCCTCATCCGCTCCCGGATGCTCGATGACAGGGAACTCGAAGCTTTCGGCCTTGCGACTCACGGAGCGGTGTAGCGCCCGTTCGCGCATCCGCTGGTTAGCCTGGGGGCATGTCGACGATCAGGCATCCGGTCGGGCCGCAGCCCAAGAAGGTGTACTGGCGCCGCCGTCTGGTGGTGCTCTTGCTGGCGCTCGCGATCATCGCCATCGTGGTGCTGATCGTGGTGCGGCCGGGCTCCGGTCCGGCCGATGCGAGCAACGGCGGCATCCACACCGGCCCGCCGCCCACCACCGCGTCGACGGATGCCGCCGACACGACCGCATCCTCCACACCCGGTGCGGTCGACGCGTCCTCCACCACGCCGCCCGGCGAGGTCGTGGCCTGTGCCGCCGGCAACATCTCGATCTCCCCGGTGACGGATGCCGCGAACTACGACGCCTCCACGAAGCCCCAGCTGTCGTTCACCATCACGAACACGGGCTCGGAGCCCTGCAAGATCAACGCGGGCACCTCGCAGCAGGTCTACACGATCACGAGCGGCGACGAGACCTACTGGGTCTCGACCGACTGCCAGACCGACCCCTCCGACACCGAAGCCGTGCTCGAGCCGGGCGTCGCGGTCTCGTCGACGCCCTTCACCTGGGACCGCACGCGTTCCTCGAAGGACACCTGCTCGGCCACCGATCGCCCTCAGGTGCCGGCCGCTGGCGCGTCCTACCACCTCAACGTGCGGGTGGCGGGCATCGATTCGGCCGACTCGCAGCAGTTCATCCTCAACTGAGCAGGCGTGGCGTCGGACACCATTCAACGCTAGGGGCGCGGCCGTCGATCCTGGCAAAGCGCTCCTAACCAGGGATGCTGACACGAATGTGTATAGTGACAAGGAAATAGGCGAAATACGCGTTTGGGGGAACGTGTGAACATGCAACGCATGCCCCATCCGGATTTCGAGACCGAGAAACTCATCCGATGGCTTGAAGCAAGCGATCAGTGGATCACGCGACAAGGAGACGCCATGGTTGTCGCTCAATGCTCCAGCTGCAGTCGTTTGGAATACTTCAGTCTCTTCAAGCAGCAGTTCCCAGCCGAGAGGCGTAAGAATGACATCAACAAGAGAGAGTGTTGTCGAGGTGAAGAAGTTGCCTAACGAGTTTTATGCCGAGATCGTGTGCGAGGCCGTGAACGTTTCCGAGAAGCGCTTCGTGGCAGCCCTGGATGCTGTGGCCACCTGTCTCTTCGTTCTCGATGGCGCGCAAGGAGCACAGTTTTCTGCTGATCCTAAGCAGCGCCGAGTGACATTCGGCTTCGTTCTCGTCGCGGAGGATGAGTTGGCGGCGGGGCGTGAGGCATCAAACTTGGCACGCACGGCTCTTCACGCCTCAGGTGGGGCCACGCCGTCTTGGACGGGGAACTTCCGGGTGGTGGAGTCAAGCCAAAAGCTGCTGGTTACCGCCTGAGTAGGCGCCGTGGGTAATGGTTTGTTTGGCCGATTGTTGCGCGACGGCTACTTGTAGAACAGGGCCGCCCAGACCAGGATGCCGGCCAGCGCCAGCAAGACGGCGACCAGGGCGATGATTCCCACGCGGCGAAGGCGTGGGTGGGCCGCGGGGTAGTAGCGGCGGTGAATGCGTCGCTCTCGGCGACGTCGCTTCGTCGAGGGCACGGATGCGACGCTACGCCCGGCGCCGATCCGGTGGGTGACGAGCGTGTGAACGGGCCCTGGGAATCCGCCTCTTGCGGTGCTGTTCAGACGACGGCTGTAGCATTCAGCCGTGAGCGCCACGACGTCACAAAAGGGCACGGCGACGACCGTCGCGCCCACCGGCCCGCTCGAGATCGCCGTCTCGGGCGGTGTGGTGCGCGGTGTCGAGCGGGCGCGGCTCGGGATGCGGCACTGGCGCGGCATTCCGTACGCCGCTCCGCCGGTCGGGTCGCTGCGGTTCCGGTCGCCGCGGCCGGTCGTGCCGTGGCAGGGCGTGCGCGATGCCTCCGAGTTCGGGCCTATCGCGATGCAGTCACGTGACGGCAACTTCATCGGCGCCTCTCGCACCGCCACGATGTCGGAGGACTGCCTCACCATCAACGTGCTGCGCCCGGCGACGGATGTGCAGGGCCTTCCCGTCATGGTCTTCGTGCACGGCGGCGCCTACAGCGTCGGCTCGTCGGCCGAACACCCGCGCAACGGCGAAGCGCTGGTGCGCGAGGGCGGCGTGGTCTACGTGAGCTTCAACTACCGGCTCGGCGCGCTCGGCTACCTGGACTTCACCCGGTTCTCGACCCCCGAGCGACCCCTCGAATCGAACCTCGGCCTGCGCGACCAGGTCGCCGCTCTCGAATGGGTGCGCGACAACATCGCGGCGTTCGGCGGCGACCCGGCCAACGTGACCCTGTTCGGCGAATCCGCCGGGGCCAACGCCGTCACCACGTTGATGGCCACCCCCGCCGCCCGCGGACTCTTCGCCCGCGCGATCGCGCAGAGTGCCCCGGCCAACGCGATCTACCTGCCCGAGATGACGGCCGTCTGGGCGGAGGAGTTCGTCGAACTCCTCACCGAGTCGATCGACACCGACGGCGTCGAGTCCACCTCCGACGACATCGCGGGGCAGGTGCTCGCGGATGCCGCCGCCGCTGAACTGGTGGAGGCGGCCGTGTCTCTCACCCTCAAGACCCCGGATGCGCATCCGGGCACCATCGTGCTCTCCCCGGTGATCGATGGCGACTTCCTGCCCGAGCGCCCGCTCGACGCGTTCAAGGAGGGCCGCGCCGCACCCGTGCCGCTCATCATCGGCACCAACGACCGCGAGGGATCGCTCTTCACCGGGCGACTCGACATCCTCGCCACGACGCCGAAGCGCATCCGAGCCATCTTCTCCCGCACCAAGAAGGGCGCGCGCAAGGCGATCAAGGCCGAATACCCGGGGCTGCCGGCCAAACGCGCGGCGGCCGACTTCGGAGGTGACTACGCGTTCTGGTATCCGACGGTGAAGGTGGCCGAACGGCACGCCCGCTACCACCCCGTGCACTTCTACCGCTTCGACATCGCACCCCGGCTCGTGCGTCTGGCCGGCTTCGACGCCACGCACGGTCTCGAGCTCTACGCCATCTTCGACCGGATGAACGGCTGGTTCGGTCGCACCATGACCGCCCTCGGCGGTCGGCGGGCCTTCCTCGGCGCGAGCAGGCGGATGCGCGCCCACTGGCTCGCCTTCGCCCGCGACGGGCGGGTCGACGAGACCGAGTGGCCGCGTTACGACGACGACGAGCGGCTGACACTCATCATCGACAAGTCGGATCGGGTCGAATCCGACCCGCGCGGTTCGCGGCGCCTGGCCTGGCAGGCCTTCGTTCCCCACGTGTGAGCGGCGCCGCGTGCCGGGCCGACCCCACCCGGCAGGGCAGGGCAGGGGGTGGCCGTTCCGCTACCCGAAGGCGCGACCCAGGGCTTTCACGAGCTGACGCACGTCGTCGTCGATGATCGTCGTGAAACCCAGACGACGGGCTTCGGATGCGCGGGTGCGGCTCGAGGAGACCGGCCGCACCTCGCCCGCGAGGCTGATCTCACCGAAGGCCGCCAGATCGTGCGGTAACGGCTTGTCGTTCGAAGCCGAGGCCAGAGCCAGCGCGATGGCGAGGTCGGCCGCCGGCTCGGTGAGCTTCACGCCGCCCACGGTGGAGACGTAGACGTCTTGGTCGCTCAGCCGGATGCGCGCCCGCCGCTCGAGTACGGCGAGAATCATCGCCACCCGCGAGGAGTCGACTCCGTTGGTGACCCGGCGCGGATTCGGCGACGGTGTCGACACCACGAGCGCCTGCACCTCGACCGGGAGGGCCCGCCGGCCCTCGAGCGCAACGGTGACGCAGGTGCCCGACACCGCATCCGACCCGCGCGAGAGGAACAATCCGCTCGGATCGGGCACCTCGGCGATGCCGTCGGACGTCATCTCGAAGCAGCCCACCTCATCCGTCGGCCCGAACCGGTTCTTGAGCGCCCGCACGAAGCGCAGCGAGGTCTGCCGGTCGCCCTCGAACTGGCACACCACGTCGACCAGGTGCTCCAGCACCCGGGGCCCCGCGATCGACCCGTCTTTCGTGACGTGCCCCACCAGCAGCACCGGCAGCGACCGCTCCTTCGCCACCCGGATGAGGGAGGACGCCACCTCCCGCACCTGCGTTGGTGAGCCGGCGGCCGAGTCGAGCGAGGAGGACGACACCGTCTGCACCGAGTCGACGATGACGAGGTGCGGCTGCACCGCGTCGATCTGCCCGAGCACGGTGGCCAGGTCGGTCTCGGCCGCCAGCATGAGAGTCGGGGAGAGCGAGTGGGTGCGCTCGGCCCGGAGCTTCACTTGCGAGACCGACTCCTCGGCCGAGACGTAGAGCACGCGCAGGTGCTCCTCGGCGGCTTTCGCCGCGACCTCGAGCAGCAGCGTCGACTTGCCGACACCGGGCTCGCCGGAGAGCAGGATGGCGGCGCCGGGCACGAGCCCGCCGCCGAGCACGCGATCGAATTCGCCGATGCCGGTGGCCCAGTGCGCCGCCACGTCGGACGAGATCTCGGTGATGGGCCGGGCGATGCGCGCCGCGTCGAGCACCGTCGCCCGAACGGCGCGCGAGATGCCCTCGTTTTCGGCCGACGACACGACGGTGCCCCACGACTGGCATTCGCCGCAGCGCCCCACCCACTTCGCCGTCTGCCATCCGCATTCGGTGCAGCGGTATGCGCTCGGTGTCCTGGTGGCCATGAGCACACACTAAAGCCGACCCCCGACATCCGGATGCCGACCCGCGAGAAGTGCACGACCGCGCCGCTTTACACAGCGCCGCAGGGACAGGATGCCGGGTCGGGTGAAGACCCTCCGCGGCGCCGACCCGAGTCGGCTCAGTCCTCGTCGAGATCCAGGTCGACCAGCACCTGACCGGCCTTGCCCCGGGCGGCGAGCGTCGCGGCACGCTCGGCGAGGCGGCGGCGCACCTCCACCTGGGCGTCTTCGACGAACTTCGGGTCGAGTGCGGCGCTCGGGAAATGCGGGTCGCCGTGGTACTTCTCGATGTAGGCGTCGAGCTCGGGGCCCGACTCCCACGAGGTGATGAGGCAGTAGCGCGGCTCGGGGCCCTTCTGCCAGACCGCGTGCCAGAAGCGCTGGGTGTCGACGATCACCTGACGGCCGGCGGGCAGCGAGATGCGCACCTCGGTCTCGGGGTCGAAGCGGTCTTCGCGCAGGATGAGGTAGGAGTCCGGATCGTCGGAGAGGTTGAAGAATCCGCGCACGATCCAGCCCGTTCCATCGGGGTTCAGACGGTTGTTGTCGTCTTGGTGCAGGTTGTACAGGGCCGTCGGATAGGTGTCGGGCTGCAATTCGATCACGCGGCAGCGGCCGATGTTCGCCCCGGGCTCCTCGGCGCGGGCCTTCAGGATCGGGGCCTTTTCGATGTTCGACGGCACCCACACGCCGTCTTTGTCGGTGCGCGGCGGGGTGTGGTTCCAGAAGCCGTTGCACTCCATGTCGCCGAATGCGCTCGCCAGCGGGGCGAAGCGGGTGTCGCCGGACGACTTCCAGTCGACGTATTCGAGGTCGAGCCATTCCTTCGGATCGGCGGCCTGGTCGTAAGAGTCGAGAACGACGTAACCGGTCTCGTCGAATGCTGTCGATCGAACGTAGCTCATCGGGGAAATGGGCCCTTCCAGTAAGAGAACAAGTGCATTGTGACATGCTCTACTTAGGCAAGGCTAACACGGCGTATCCGGCCCGACAGGGGCCGAAAGTCCCGTCGGTCTTCCGGTGGCGCCCCCTGCGGAGGACAATGCGAGGCATGGCATCCGGAACCGCAGAAGACCCTTGGCAGCTGACGACCGCACCCGGCTCGTCGAGCTACACGATGTACCGCGACGAGACCGTCGATCCGCCCACCCTGGTGTGTCAGGTGGGTTCGACGACGCTGAAATACCAGTTGCGCGCGATCGACGACCTGCACGCGTGGCTGAAGGAGCAGGGCGACTGGGTGCCGCTCGGCGCGGCCGACGAGCAGAAGCCCGCGCCGGAAGGATCCGTCGAGGCCTGGGGTCGCTCCGAACAGAACCCCGTGGGTGGCTGGTACGGCTTGCGCAAGGGCTACCGCGGGCGTTTCGGCATGTACCTGCCGCCGCTGCTCGAGCAGCTCGGGCTGGTGGAGCTCACGCATGACGCCCGCAACAATTCGGTGCGCGCGCTCTGAGCGGACAAGCGAGCCGTCGGCTCCGGATCGACGTAAACTGAATGGCGACTGGCGACGACGGCAGGAGCACCGACACCCAGCAGACCCGCACCACTCGTTCGACCCAAGGAGGCGACTTTGACCGATGACGTATCTGGAGCCCCTCACCTCGAATCCGTTCTGCGCACCGCCTCATCGCATCCGATCGCTCTCGATCGCAGCGACCTGGTTCTCCGCAAAGGCCAGCTGACCCTTCTCAACGGGCACGCCACCCCGCGCCAGTCGATGATCGAGGATCTCCTCTTCATCGCCGACGCGCTCGACGCGGCGCATGTGCCGTTCCTGCTCGTGCGCGGCAACGACGAGCGCCCGGTGCTCGCGGTTCGCTGGGCCGACCGCAAGCGCGCCAAGGCCGCTCTGTTGGAGAGCATGGCCGGTGAGCCGTTCTACTCCAAGGCGCCGGGTGCCCCCGCAGTGCTGGTGGCCGACGGCAAGCTCACTCGCGACCCGAAGGCGCGGGTCATGCGGCTCTACCGCCCCCGGATCGAGCCGATCGGCCGGCTGCGCTACGGAGTCGGCTCGGCCGTGCAGCTCGAGTTCTGGCGCGAGAACGGCGACGTCGTCGAGGCGCCGGTGGAGAACTCGCTCACGCGGCGCCTCATCCCGCGCGAGGAGATGACCGAGACCACGGTGGATCTCTTCGGCCGCACCTGGACGACGATCGAGGGCATGTTCTCCACGCTCGCGAGCGACATCGGCTTCGATGTCGACATCGTGTTCTCCTGGGTCGACGGCACGGCCATCGAGTTCCAGCGCGCCCGCGCGAAGCGCATGGCGAGCTACGTGGTGGGCGACGGCGACGACTCCGAGGCCCGCTACCGCCAGATCGACGAGTTGAAGTACGCCTTGCGCAGCGTCTACACCTTCGCCCCCTGGATCCGCCGCATCTTCATCGCCACCGACTCGCCGCGCCCCGCCTGGCTGGCCGACGACCCGCGGGTCACGATCATGCCGAGCGAGGAGTTCTTCCGCGACCCGTCCGACCTGCCGACGCACAACTCGCACGCCGTCGAAGCTCAGCTGCACCGCATACCGGGCCTCTCGGAGCACTTCCTCTACTCCAACGACGACATGTTCTTCGGGCGTCCGGTGAAGCCCGACCTGTTCTTCTCACCCGGTGGCATCACGAAGTTCGTCGAGGCCGACACCCGCATCGGCCTCGGCTCGAACGCTCTGCACCGCAGCGGTTTCGAGAACGCCGCGCGCGTCAATCGCGAGCTGCTGCAGCAGCGGTTCGGCCGGGTCACCACCCGGCACCTCGAGCACTGTGCCGCGCCGCTGCGCAAGAGCGTGCTGTTCGAGATGGAGCAGGAGTTCTCCGACGCCTTCGCGCGCACCGCGGCGAGCCCGTTCCGTTCGGCCACCGACATCTCGGTGACGAACTCGTTCTACCACTACTACGCGCTGATGACCGGCCGGGCCGTGGTGCAGACGGAGGCGAAGGTCAAGTACATCGAGACCACGCTCCGCTCCGCGCTCAGGGAGATGGACGTGCTGCTGAAGAAGCGGTCGATGGACATGTTCTGCCTCAACGACGGGTCGAAGCCCGAGATCGAGGTCGAGGAGCGCACCACGGCGGTCATCTCGTTCCTCGAACGCTACTTCCCGTTCCCCGCGCCCTGGGAGAAGACCGAGGTCACACTCCCGTCGGCAGCAGGATCGGCATCGTCATCGGCGGTTCTGGCGATACCCGCGGGCTGACCGCGTCGGCGATCGTGACGCCCAGCGTCGCGAGCCGCAGGCGGGTCTCCTCCGCCGTGATGTGGTCGAGCGCGGGGTAGCTGCCCACCGGCACCACGGAGTGCAGCACGGTGTGCTCGTAGACGTGCACGAGGTTGAAGGCCTGGGCGCCGGCCCGGCCCTTCGTGCCGCCGACCTCCACGTTGAGGTCCTGGGTGTAGCACGTGGCGCTCGCCACCGACACCGGGATGCCCGCGAACGTGGCGGTGGTGGAGTAGTGCAGGTGCCCGGCGATGATCGAGCGCACGTCGGAGCCCTCGAGCACCTCGGCGAGCCCCTTCTGGTCGCGGAGCTCGACGGCGACGGCCAGGTCGAGCACGCTCGGCACAGGCGGGTGGTGCAGGGCCAGGATGGTCCCGTGCGGGGCCGGCGAGGCGAGTTCTTCCGCCAGCCAGTCGAGCTGCGCACCCGAGACCTCGCCGTGGTGGTGGCCCGGCACGGTGGAGTCGAGGGTGATCACGCGCAGGCCGTTGACGTCGTAGACGCGGTCGACTGCGCGGTCGCTCGGCATCTCGCCGAAGAGCTCCTCGCGGAATGCCGCGCGGTCGTCGTGGTTTCCCATCACCCAGATCACCTGCGCGCCCAGCCGCGCGGCGGCCGGCTCGACGATCGCGCGGAGCCGCTCGTAGGCATCCGGTTCGCCCTTGTCGGCCAGGTCGCCGGTGAAGACGATGGCTTCGGGGCGGCCCCCGGAGGCCTCGAGTTCGGCGAAAACCTCGCGGAGGTGCGCCTCGCTGTCGACCGTGCCGTAGAGCTTGCCACCCCCGGCCAGCAGGTGCGTGTCGCTCAGGTGAAGGAGGAAATGGTTCGGCCTCGGGTACTCGGCCGTTCTGTTAGTCACAAGACTTCCATTCGGGTGAGGTGCGGGCGACAGGGGAGCCGTCCGTCCGTGGTGCTGGTTCGACTCAAGCACGCGAAAGTGAACGAATGGGTGACGTTTGCTGGCGAGTCGCACCGGGAATCGAGTCTGGCGGGCGGCTGGTTCAGGGAACACCCCCAATCCGGGGGTCAGTGCCCGGTGCGATCCGTGGGTTCGTCGTGGTCGGGATGAGCGTCGCGGCCGGGCCGGCGAAGGCCGATCTTCTCGTTGAGGAACGACACGATCGTCGCCGTCGCCACACCCAGGATGGCGACGCCGCCGAACATCAGGATCACCGCGAGCACCCGGCCGACGACCGTGACCGGGTAGTAGTCGCCGTAGCCGACCGTGGTCATCGTGACGCAGGCCCACCAGATGGCGTCGCCGAAACTCGTGATCGTGGCACCGGGCGCGTCGCGTTCGGCGGAGAGCTCGGCGAGCGAGATCGAGTAGATGAAGAGGATCACGAAGAGACCGGCGTAGATGATGACCGTCGCGCGCACCGAGCCGCCGCTGCGGCGGCGGAAATAGGGGATGTCGCGCAGTCGGGTCAGCAGGAGGAACGGGCGGAACACCGGCACGAGCACCGACAGGAGGTCGAGCGGCGTGGAGCGGAAGAACGCGCCCTTGTCGGTCGCCAGGACCAATCGCACGACGTAGTCGACGGCGAAGCTCAGCCAGATCACGAAGAGGACGATGCTGAGGGTGAGCGTTCCTCCAGGGGCCATCTCGGGAGTCAGCACCTGCACCGTGTAGAGCACGATGAACACCATCGAGAGCACCACGAGGGGAACCGACGTGGTGGTCTCCCAGCGGCGACGCCGATCCTCGTCTTTCGTCATGCCCGTCTCCTCGGTCGGCATCAGGATGACACGGTTCGTCGCCCGGAAAGAGTAAGTTGGGGGCGTGTTGGACCCGGCCCTGGAGGCGAAGCGACTGGCGGTCAGTCGCGACGAGAACCTCCCAGACATCGATTGGGTGACCCCGCCCGCCGGTGCGGTCACCTCCACCTTCCGCGCGCCGAGCGGCGATCTCGCGGTGGTCTCGCTGGGCGACCCCGCGCATCCGCGGGTCGTGCTGGTGGCCGGCGCGACCGGGTCGAAGGAGGACTTCCACTTCATCATGCCCGAGCTCGCGGCCGCCGGGTACTACGTGCAGAGCTACGACCTCGCCGGCCAGTTCGAGTCGCACGCGGCCGGACCCTGGAACCTCGATCCGCCGGCCAAGCACTACACGCTCGAGCTCTTCGTCGACGACATGATCGCCTTTCTGGCGGCCGGCGCCGCGCCCGTGCACCTGCTCGGCTACTCGTTCGCCGGCGTGGTCGCCGAAGTGGTGGTGACCTCGCGGCCCGACCTCGTGGCCAGCCTCACGCTGCTCGGCACCCCGCCCGACCCGGGCCAGAGCTTCGCCGGGGTGAGCCGGATCGGCCGATTCTCCGATCTCGCGACTCCGGCCGCGGCGGCGAACCTGATGCGCTGGGGCGTGCAGGCGAATGTGCTGCGGGTGCGGCCGGGCCGCTTGAAGTTCGTGCGCGACCGCTTCCACCTCACCCGTCGCGACTCGCACCGCGACATCATGGACATCATGATGCGGGCCCCCGATCTCGAGGCGGCGATCGCGGCCGTCGACATCCCGAAGGCTGTCGCCGTGGGGGAGCATGACCTGTGGCCGCTGGCCCGGCACGCGCGCTTCGCCGAGGCGATCGGCGCCTCCATCAGCGTGTACCGCACCGGACACAGCCCCTGCGAAGACGCTCCCTATGAGTTGAGTGGCGACCTGCTGGCGCTTTACGCGAAGGCGAACGCCGGGTAACGGTGCATTTCAGGGCGACCGATGCCCTATACGGGGTCGCTCTCGCTCAGATCTACCGAAACTCGCCGTGCAGCCTCACGGCGGGCCGCGCGCCGGCGTGACCAGCGCTGCCACGGCCACTGCCCGGGCAGGTTCACGCCGATGGTGCGGAAGGCCCAGCCGAGCCGTCGCATGAACCCTTTGTAGCTGTGGAACGGCCGGCCCGAGATCGGCATCACGAGAGTGGCGTCGTATTCCACGGTCATGTCGGGCAGCAGGTGGTAGGTGATGTCGAGATCGTCGTGCACCTGGCGGTCGGTGCGGTGCACGGTGTCGCGGATGCGCATCCAGGCATCCCGGCGCATCGCCATGTTGCTGCCGAACAGGGGTGCGTGACCGAGGAAGAGGGTCATCCAGGTGACGTAGCCGCCGAGGTAGAACGTCTTTCCGGCCCACGCGCCCGCGGCGTTGATGTCGTAGAAGCGGCCCGGCCCCGTGTAGGCGGTGGGGGCATCCGCTCGCTGAAAGACGCCCTCGACGCGTTCGAGCCAGTCGGGCAGCGGCACGGAGTCGGCGTCGATGCGGGCGAGCAGGGTTCCGGTGGCGGCGTCGAAGCCGGCCGCCGTGGCTCGCAGGATGCCCTGGATGGGCTCGTCGATGAGGCGCGCGCCGTATGCGCGGGCGACGTCGGCGGTATCGTCGGTGCTGCCGTTGTCGACCACGATGATCTCGTCGGCGGGGCGGGTCTGCGCGGAGAGGGCCTCGAGTGCGCGCCGGAGGAACTCGGCGTCGTCACGGGCAGGGATGACCACGGAAATCGAGATCTCCATCCCGCCAGACTATCGCCCGACGCACGGCCCGCTGCCGATTGGCGAGACTGGCCCCGCTCGCGTACACTCATCTGCGGTACCGTGTCCGAGCGGCCGAAGGTGCAACTCTCGAAAAGTTGTGTGGGGGAGACTCCACCGTGGGTTCAAATCCCACCGGTACCGCCATGGTAAAAGCCCCGCAGTCCCCTGGAAATAAGGGAATGTGGGGCTTTTCTTATTGTGCGAGACCCGGCCTTGACTACACCTTGACTACAACTACCCAAGAGAATGAGGTCAATCGACTCACGCGGCTTTCGAAGCTCCGCTCGGAGACCGTGGGACTGCTAGCCCAAATTCGTGATGCCACTGTGACGACGCTTCAAGCAGACGGTCACGAGCGCCTAACGCCGCGTACAAGAGAACCGTGAAGCTTCTCGGGTATTGAGACCTACCGGCCGGGTTCGACTTTCGATTGATGGCTTGGTGCAGTGCGAGTGCGGTCTGCTCTGCGTTCGGTGCTCCAAGGAAGAGAGTGTGAAGCCCGTGACGGCGCGGGAGTAGTCATCGAGGACGATCGTGAGCCACGGCCTCGCCGCGGCACCGTCCTTCCCGAGCACAACTACGTCGAGGAGGGTGTGGTCTGCTTGCCACTGCTCGTTGGGTCGCTCAGCGTTACGGCGGAACACGAGCTCGAACCGATCACGGTAGGCAGCATCACCCTTCGTGGCGAGCGTCCGCAGTCCCGGGTCGACCGCTTGCACGATCGCCCGGACGCTGGAGTAGCTGGGCGCCGGAAGCCCGCGGTCACGGGCGATGTCACTGACCCGGCGGTGAATGTACGCCGTCGTCGGCGTCGGATGACGGAGCGCGAGAGCCTCGACTGCTTCGATCAACTCGGCGGCCGTCCGCCGCTGCCCCCTGTCGCTGCGGGCCGGCCGCCGCAGCGAAGCCGGATCAGCTCGGTACGCGGCTGCCCACCGTCGGAGCGTGCGAGCTGGCACGCCTGAGTCCTCCGCGATCCTGACCCAGGGGACGCCGTCTTCGTGTTCCCGCAGTAGTGCCAGTTTCGTTTCGACACTGCGCTGCGCCACGACTCATCCCCGGCTAGGCCTGACCGAGCTCGGACTGGAGGTGGCGATAGATAGTCGGGCGGGAGACCCCGAAGGTGTCGGCGATTTCCTGCACGGTGTGGTTGCCACTGTCATACATCGACCGGGCCTGTCGGATCTTGTTCGCAGTCATCTTGAACTTCGGCCCACCCTTTCGGCCTCGAGCACGTGCCGCCGCGAGTCCGTCATGGGTGCGTTCAACGATGAGGTCATGCTCGAACTCCGCGATCGCCGCCAGCATGTGAAAGAACGACCGACCCCCAGGAGTGGTTGTATCGATGCCCTGCGACAACGCCTTCAACGCGATCCCGCGCTGCTGCAGCTCGTCGGCCACATGCTTCAGGTTCCGCACCGACCGGCCGAGCCGGTCCAGCTTTGTCACGACGAGGGTGTCTCCGTCGCGCAGATACGACAGCGCATCCGTCAGCGCCGGTCGCTTCGCGAGCGTGCCCGATGCGTGCTCGACGAAGATCTTCTCGCAGCCGGCGGCCTCGAGCACGTCGGTCTGGCCTTCGGGATTCTGATCCCGGGTCGAGACACGCGCATAACCGATCGTTGCCATGCGTCACTGTAACGCGAACGCAGTTCGCTTTACATAGATTGCGAACACGGGTAATGAGACACGACACGCCGATTTTGCATTCGAAGCCGTCGACCGTTTCGCGAACGTTCGTTCGTGGATGCTCGGCTACCCACGTAGATTTGCCTCAACGGAGTGCGAAGGCCCGAGGGCATAGCGCTTCCGTGTATCACGCCCGAGCCGATGGGGGAAATGTGATCAATCGAAAAGTAGGGCGGCCGTCGTGGCTCCCTTGACTCTGGCGGCGGTGGTCTTCGCCTTCAGTGCGCCGGCTGCATCCGGCTCCCCGAGTGCCGCCGTTAGCAGCGTGGGGTCCGGTGCAGCTCCCGCCATAGCCGCCCTTCCGACGCCGGTGACAGACCCATCTGAGATCGTGTTCTCGGATGAGGAATTGAAGTTCCAAGCAGAACGGGCCGAGGCCTCGGGAACCACCGCGGAACAGGTGCGAGCGGATGACGTTCGCGCCCTCCAATTTGGCCAGATCGCGGCGCAGCTGGAGAGCGCGTACAAGGGCATCTACATTCAGTCTGCGTGGCGGCATGATCAGACGCCGCAGGCGCAGCTCGTGCTCGCTGGTGAGGTGCCCGCAGGGGCATGGGAGATCATCAAGTCGGCACCGTTCGACATCGACGTTGTCGAAACGGACGGCCCGACCCTCGACGAATCCACTGCTGTCATTGATCAGATCGTTCAGGGGCTTCGGGCGGACGGCGAGGTCACTCTGGTGACAGGCAATTACGACCCGCTCGCATCCACGTATGCGATCAGCTACTTCGGTGAGCAACTCGATCAGTCCACGGCATTGCGTACCGCTCAGGCTGAGACGAGCGAGAAGGTTCAGATTACATACGAGGGCGCGGTGCCGGAGGGCGAGGGGCCGCAGTTCTTTGGCGGGGACCCCATAAATGTGGCTGGGTGCACGGCCGGGTTCGTGATCTGGAATCAACTGAGCACGTATGGCATCGCCACAGCCAGCCACTGCCCGAACCTGAACGGCAACTTCAACTACCTTGACGGGCTCTTCTCCAACGGTGGGACGGTAAATCCCGCATACGGTGATGTTCGATGGGGCTGGGCATCTTCCGGCACTGTCAGTTCAAACCCGAGTATCTCGGCCAGCTGGGCTTCTATGTAGCTCTCGTCGACGACAAGCTGCGTCGGCCCCAGCATGCCGAGACTGTTGGACTTCTGTTGGTCACGAACAAGAACGATGCCGTCGTGCGCTATTCGCTGGGATCTCAGCAGACGCCGATCGGGGTCGCCAGTTATGACATGCTTCCTCCGATGATCCAAGCCGCTCTCCCATCGGAGGACGATCTCGCCGCAGCACTGCGGACCGACTAGGGATATGCGGCGAAGGACCCGATCATCCGCAGTACGCCGAACGTTTGGGGCGACTCCCGACGACCGCGCAGGAAGTCAGATGCTGCCAAAGGGTGCCGGGCTATCCCGAGAAATGGTCGTCGGCGCTCAGGAAGGTTGCTCCGTCGAGGGCCTCTACGAGGCGCTCGGGACAGGGGTCAAGGGGATGGAGGTTCCAGCTGTCGAAGGTCGTTGAGCCTTCCATGGTGTAGCAGGTGTACACGGAGGTGGGGCCGAAGTAGGGTCCACTCTCGGTTCGTGGACCTCGTATGGGGCCGGAGCTGCGAACGCATCAGGATCGGAGATTTCATCCCATACCTCGCCGGGAAACTCGTCTTCTGCTCCTGCGATCGCATCGGAGATCGTCGAGACCGGTTTGTCGGATGATGAGCGAAGGGTGTTCCACACTGCATCCTTGTTCACCATGACCTGCTGCCACAGCGAGGGGTCCAGCTCGGACGAACAGCCAGCCAGCGCGGTCGCCATCACAACGATCATGGCGGAACCAACTACTCGAACAGGTCTCACGCGCACCCCTCCTCATCATGGACCGTCACAACTCTAAATCGTGCGTAGCTTCGTTATCGCGTCCCCGGTGTACCTAACGCTCGATCAGGTCGCGGTCGGTAAGGAATGAACATAAGACGCAGCGATGCTTGAGGCAAACCCTGGCGATGTCACTCCGGAACAAGACGCGCTTGGCGATCGGCTCGCTACGAGTGATCCAGTCGGTGAGATGTCGAGCAACGTCGGACTGCTCCGGCGAGCGGTCGTGGTGCTGGTGCTGAGTCTTCTGATCGGCTGCGCGGAGTCGTGGGCGCAGGGTCTCCTCCCGGACCTTCTGCGACCGCTGTCGAATTCACCGAGAGTGCCGACGACACCGAGTTCTTGAAACGAAACACCCCGATCCCAGTCGACGGCAACGGCTCGGTCCCGCTGGTCGAGCTCGCCAAGATCGACATGCCCTCACTGCCCAGGATCGGAGGGATCAAGTCACAAACGAACCGGCACGCGGAACTGAGGGCGTCGTATCGGCGGTTCGTGTATCCGGCGCCGAACGCGTGATGGCAGTTGGATGGAACCGAATATGTGCTGAGCGGTGGGCGGAAGTGTGTGATTTTCCAGCTCATCGACGACCACTCCCGCCTCGCGATTGCCACCCATGTCGCGTGGGGTGAGACGTCCGCTGGGGCGATCGCGGTGGTGTCTCAGGGCATCGCGGCTCACGGTGTGCCGCAGCGGCTGCTGAGCGATAACGGTGCGGCGTTGAACCCGTCCCGGCGCGGGGTGCTGGGCCAGCTCGTGGCGTATGTCACCTCGCTCGGGGTCGAGCCGATCACCGGGAAACCGGGTAAGCCGACGACGCAGGGCAAGAACGAGCGGTTCCATCAGCCCCTGCTCCGGTTCCTCGACCGGCAGCCGTTGGCTGAGAGCCTTGAGGAGTTGCAGGAGCAGGTCGACCGGTTCGATGAGGTCTATGACAACGAGCGCCCGCATCAAGGGTTGCCGGGGAGGGCGACTCCGCAGAAGGCGTGGTTGGCGACTCCGCGGGACACGGGGACGGTATTCCGGCGAGGGACCCTCTTCCACGTCGATCGCGCCTTGTCGGGCGCTCTCGTCTTCCTCGTCGAAACGGAGGCCGCGTTGCTCGTCTTCGACGATCAGGGCACCCAACTCATCGAGCACGCGTGGCCGGTGCCCGGCACCAGATACGTCGGCAGTGGGCGACCCAGAGGACCTCGCGGACCACGCACGACCGGGTGAGTGTCACCGATGTGCTGAGACATGAAGTGTTACCGATGTCCTGAGGCAGAACTGTCACCTATGTCCTGAGACATCACAGGGGTTTCGTCATTCCCTGATTGATCGCCCGGCCACGTTTTGACCACATCCGATCTGCGCGTGGCCTGATCGAGCTCGACCCAACACTGTCCAGGACCGGCTCACCACCGGATGGCTCCGTGCGTTGAGCACTTCCCTGCGAAACGTGCCTCCGGCCATGACCCCTGATCTGGTGTCTTTCTTCGGGCAGGACGTTGCCGGCCCGTCCCGGGACACTACTGTGTTTCCACTGTGGGCTGCAGTGCAGGATTCCGGACGAGTACGCCACGGTGACAGACGTTTGCGATTCGATGACGAAGGGCAGGGCTGGGCATGAGCGTAGGGGGACTGCGGAAGTTCTCGCGATCCGGCGGACGACTCGGCGCGGGTCTTCTCGCCGCCGTGGCGCTGATCGCACCGGCGATGGCAGCCAGCGCCGCGACGCCGACCGTGGGAGACACAGTCTATGTGGGCGACGGGACAGGATACAGCGGCACGTCCCTGCATCCCGTCTATCCTGAGACCCCCGCGGACCCCGACCACCCGGGCGAGGCCGCGTTCTGGGCCTACTGCGTTGAGCACGACATCCCCGTGCAGGTCCGTCGAGAGGGACAGCTGGGAGATCTCGACAGCTTCCTCGGAGAGAATTACTTCGCCGGCGACCAGGCCGTGCAGGGCCGAGTGCTTTGGATTCTTGCGCACAGCTATCCCGCGCTCAGCCTCACGGACTTTGGGGCCGCCGCCGGTGTTCCCGGTATCTCGCAGAACGACGCCATCGAGGCGACACAGTACGCGATCTGGCGCTACACCGATCTCGATTTCGATGCCTCGTGGAATTGGGAGACACAGGACTCCGAGAACGCGTACTGGTATCTGGTCGACAGTGCGAATGCGAGCGACGGGATGACGTCTGCCGACTTCGAGACGACGGCCACGGTCTCGGCGCCGCTCGCGCATCAGAGCGCGGAAAGCCTCATCGGTCCGTTCCTCGTGAACACGAACAAACCGACGGCGAGTGTCAGTGTCGACGGTGGTTTCGTCCTCACCGATGCGGAAGGGACCCCGCTCGACACCGATGCGGTCGTCGACGGGCAGGAGATCTACATAGACGCCCGTCATCTGACGGTGGCTGGGAGCGCGACTGTGACCGTCTCGGCCAGAGGCTCCAGCGCGACGGGCCGCGTCATCTCAACTCCCACCGAGCCCGGCGAGACGCCGACGGCGGGTGACCACAGCCAGTCACTCATCCTCGTCGCCGGTGACGCCACGACGACATCCGATGACGCGACCGTGACGTGGGCAGCGGCTCCGGGCTCCGGGACGGTCACAACCCCTACCGTCCCGGCCGGTATCCCGGGGCCCGCAGGGTCGGGAACCGGCAGCGACGCATCCGGAGGCGCCGGTCAGCTGGCGGCGACAGGGTTCGCGATCCTCCCGGTCGCGGCCACCTCGGTACTCCTCGGGGCTGCGGGCGCGGTCGCGCTGGTGTCCCGGCGCCGGCGCCACGGCAGAGCATAGACGACTCATAGATCAAGTCGCTGCCGCGCATACTGCGAATACATCCCGACCGTACACGGGATCGTCGCGCAATACGGCGCCGTTTCTGGGGTCAACATGGAGTTCGAATCCCACCGACATTGCCGCAGTAACTCCTGATCATGAGCACTTTTCGAAGTGTTCCTGATCTCACCGTTCCCGGGCGTCTGCGAGCGCGGTCATCCACTCCTCGATTCCCTCCGGCGTGCGTGGCATGCCCGCCGAGAGGTTGATCGATGAGGTCTCGGTCACGACGAGGTCGTCCTCGATGCGGACGCCGAGCCCTCGCAGCTCTGCCGGCACCGTGAGGTCGTTGACCTGGAAGTACAGTCCCGGCTCCACCGTCAGCGTGTGGCCCGCGGCGAGCGTTCCGCCCAGGTACGACTCCTGCGGCGCGTGGTTGCAGTCGTGGGTGTCCATGCCGAGCATGTGACCGGCCCTCGAGATGCTCCACCGGCGGTGGTGCAGCGCATCCGGGGCCATCGCCTCGTCGAGCGACGAACGGATGAGCCCCAGCTCGATCAGGCCCTCGGTGAGCGAGAGGCCGCACGCGTCCTGGTAGTCCTGGAAGCGGACCCCCGCCCGCAGGGTGTCGATGCCGGCCTGCTGGGCGCGCAGCACGATCGAGTAGACGTCTCGCTGCAGCGGGGTGAAGACGCCGTTCACCGGCACCGTGCGGGTGATGTCGGCCGAATAGAGCGACTGCAGCTCGACACCCATGTCCATCAGCACGAGCGCGCCGTCGGGCAGGTTGCCGGTGTTGCGGGTCCAGTGCAGGGTGGTGGCATGGCTGCCCGCCGCGACGATCGAGCCGTAGGCCGGCCCCTCGCCCTCGAGGCGAGAGCGGCGGGTGAACGTGCCCTCGATGTAGCGTTCCCCGCGCGTGCTCGCGCGGGCGGCATCCCACTCGGCGAGGCAGTCCTCGAAGCCTCGGGCGGTCGCGTCGACCGCGAGCTGCAGCTGGCCGATCTCCCAGTCGTTCTTGATCAGGCGCAGCTCGTCGAGCGTGGTCTTCAGCGCGAGATGCGGCGTGAACGCGGGGCCGCAGACCTGCCGCACCAGCTCGTCGACCGTCTCGTCGAGAGCGGGCAGAACCCGGATGCGCCGGGCCCGCCGGGCGGCTTGTTCGAAGTCGCGCCGGAAGTCGGTGAGTGGCCGGGTCTCGATGCCCAGCGCGTCCTGGGTCTCCTGCAGGGTGGGGCGGGCCCCCACCCAGAGGTCGCCGAGGGCGTCGTTCTGCCAGAACTCGTCGCCGTTCCGGCCCGAGGGGCCGCGCAGGTAGAGGATCGACCCGGCCTCGCCTCCGGTGGTGTCGACCACCAGCACGCTCTCGGCCACTTGGTTTCCGGTGAGCCAGACATGGTCGGTGCCGGGGCGGAAGGTGTGGTCGGTGTCGTTCGATCGCACCCGGGGCAACCCGGCCGGGATGACGAGCAGCTCTGCGGGCAGCGCCTGCGCAAGCCGGGCCCTGCGCTCGGCCGTGTACGCCAGCACCGGGTTGTCGCGGTCGAGCACCGGGGCGGGATCGGCCCAGCCGGTGGTCATGAAGGTGCCGTCGCCCGGCAGCGGGGGGCGATTGGCCGCGCGGGGCATGGCCCACGGGCTCGCGTGCAGGTGGGCGTGCTGCTGGCCGCTCGCGGAGTCGGGGGCGCTCATACGGTGGTCCGCTCGAGGGCGGCCGGCACGTCGTCCAGCCAGGCGGCACGGTCGGTCTCCGCGGGGGCGACCGGCAGGCGGCCCGCACCGTCGGGCAGCGGGATGGCGGCGAGCAGCGCCCTGGTATAGGGGTGCAGCGGGTTCTGCCAGACGGTCTCGGTGACGCCCGACTCGACGACGCGACCCTGGTACATCACGAGCACCCGGTCGGCGATGCGCCGCACCACCGAGAGGTCGTGCGAGATGAAGAGCATTCCCGCCCCGGCCTCGACGCTGAGCGAGCGCATCAGCGCCGCCACACTCGTCTGGGTGGAGGCGTCGAGCGCCGAGATGGGCTCGTCGGCCACGAGCATGCCGGGCCGCGCCGCCAGCGCCCGCGCGATGGCGATGCGCTGCTTCTGGCCGCCTGAGAACTCGTGGGGGAAGCGGCTCACCATCGCGGGATCGAGCCCCACGCGGCGCAGCCAGTCGGCGGGGTCGGAGCCCCGATCGCCGCGGGCGAGCGCGGCGCGCACCCCGTCGCCGATCTGATCGCCGACGCGGCGGCGCGGGTTGAGCGAGGAGTTCGGATCCTGGAAGACCATCTGCATCCCCGTCATGGCCGCCGAGCGTCGGCGCAGCCCGAGCGTCGGCACGTCGTCGCCGTTCAGGCGCACCACCCCGGCTTTGCGCTTCTCGATGCCCACGATCGCGCGGGCGAGGCTCGACTTGCCGCAGCCGCTCTCGCCCACCAGGGCCACGACCTCTCCGGCGGCGACGGCGAGTCCGACGCCGTCGACAGCCCGCAGGGCCGGGCGGCGCCCGTACTCGACGACGATCCCCTCGGCCTCGAGCACGGGGCGGCCGCCCGAGAGCGGCTCACGCTCCCGCTCCGGCTGCGACACCGACTCCGACGTCACGTGCTCGCTCATCGTGCCTCCTCCCCGGTCTGCTCGAAACTCGATCCGGGCAGTGCCGCCAGCAGCGATCGTGTGTAGTCGTCCTGCGGCGACGTGAACAGCTGCTCCCGGGGCGCCGACTCCACCACGAGGCCCTGCCGCATCACGGTCACCTCGTCGGCCACCGCGCTCATCACGCCGAGGTCGTGCGTGACCAGCAGGATGCTCAGATCGCCGCCGTCGGCCAGCTCGCGCAGCAGCTGAAGCACCCCGGCCTGAACGGTCACGTCCAGCGCCGTGGTGGGTTCGTCGGCCAGCAGCACGGTGGGGTCGCAGGCGAGTGCCACCGCGATGGCGATGCGCTGCCGCTGCCCGCCCGAGAACTGGTGCGGGTATTTCGAGAGCGCACCCCGTGCATCCGGAACCCGTACCCGGTCGAGCAGGGCTTCGGCCTTCTGGCGGGCCTCGGCCTTTCCGAGTCCGAGGTGGTGGCGCATGTGGTCGGTGAGCTGACGGCCCACGGGCAGCTGCGGGTGCAGGCTCGTGGACGGGTCTTGGAACACCATCGCCACGCGCCGCCCGCGCACGCCCTGCAGCACGCCGCGCGACGCGCCGACGAGCTCGGTGGAGGCCGGGCCCTCAGCGTCGGCCAGGCGGATGCTGCCGCTCGCCGTCATGCTTCCGGGCAGCAACCCCAGCACGGCCAGCGCCGTCATCGTCTTGCCCGAGCCCGATTCGCCGGCGAGCCCGTGGATTCCGCCGCGCTTCAACGCGAGGTCGATACCGCCCACGATGGTGTGGGAGCGGGTGGCGATGCGCAGGCCCTCGATGGTCAGGGCGGCCGGATCGATCGACGAGCTCACAGCGTGGTCCCTCCGCCCTTGATGGTGGCCGACTTCGGGTCGAGCGCGTCGCGCAGCGCGTCGCCGACGAAGTTGAACGCGATCACGACCGTGAGGATGGCGAGCCCGGGGAAGACCCCGATCCACCAGGCGTCGAAGTTCTTGATCGCATCCGACACCATCGATCCCCACTCGGCCGTGGGCGGCTTCGCCCCGAGCCCGAGGAACGACAGCCCCGACAGCAGCAGGATGGCCGTGCCGATGTCCAGGCTCGCGAGCACCAGAACCGGCCCCACGATGTTCGGCGCGATGTCGCGGCCGAGCGAGCGCACCGCCGAGAAGCCGAGAAGCTGACCTGACACCACGTAGTTCGACGACCGCAGCCCGAGCACGAGCCCGCGGGTGAGCCTCGCGTATGACGGCCACGACACGATCAGCGCGGCCAGAACCGCGTTGACCAGCGACGCCCCGAGCGCCGCGGCGATCACCATGGCCAGGATGACCGTGGGGAAGGCCATCACCAGGTCGGTGACGCGCATGGCCACCTCGTCGACCGCACGGCCGAAGAATCCGGCCACCGAGCCGACGACCGCGCCGATCAGCACCGAGAGCACCACGAGCAGCAGAGCGAGCGGGATGGTGACCTGGGCGCCCCAGAGCACGCGGGAGAAGACGTCCCGGCCGAGCGCATCCGTGCCCATCAGGGTGCCCTCGCCGGGAGCCTGCAGGATCGGGAGATCCTGGGCGAGGGGGTCGTGCGGGGCGATCACGGGGGCGAGCAGGGCGATCAGGATCCAGAACACGGCCACGGCCGCACCGAGGATGCCGAGGGGAGCCGACCACCGGCCGAGTCGCAGGCGGGGTCGCCGCCACCGCGGTGCCGCCGCCTCGATCGGGTCGAGCATCCCGGCCTGGACGCCGTCGCGCGGGCCGGCGGGGGCGCCGTCGCGAGGATCGGCGCGGGGGGAGCGCGGTTCGCTCATGAGGCCAGCCTCACTCTCGGGTCGAGCACGCCGTAGAGCAGGTCGACGATCAGGTTCACCAGGAGGTACATCACGCCGATCAGGAGGCCGACGCCCATGATGCCGGGCAGGTCGAGGTGCGACGCCGCCTGGTAGGCGTACGAGCCGATGCCCGGCCAGGCGAAGATCGCCTCCACGAGCACCGTGCCGCTGAGCAGGCTGCCGAAGGCGAGGCCCACGACGGTGAGGATGGGGATGCTCGCGCCGCGCAGCACGTACGACCAGATCACGGTGCGGGTGGGCAGGCCTTTGGCGCGGGCGGCCCGCACGTAGTCCTGGTCGAGGATCTCGAGCACGGCGGTGCGCACGAACCGGGTGAGCAGCCCCACCGTGTAGAGGGTGAGCACGAGCACGGGGAGGAAGAGGTGCGAGGCCGCGTCGAGGAAGGTGTCGAGCTGGCCGGCCAGCAGCGCGTCGACCGTGTAGAGGCCGGTGACGTGGGGTGGGGTGCTGAAGTCGCTGCTCAGCCGGCCGGAACCCGGCGCGATGTGCAGCTGGAAGTAGAAGACGTAGTAGAGCACCAGCGCCAGCCAGAACGTGGGAACGCTGAGGCCCGCCAGCGAGACGACGCGCAGCACGTGGTCGGAGGCCTTGCCGCGCCGGTAGGCCGCGATGGTGCCGAGCACCACCCCGATGATCACGCTGAGCACGATGGCCCCGAGCGCGATCTCGAGCGTGGCCGGCAGCGCCTTGGCCAGGTCGTCGACCACCGGGTTGTGGGTGGTGGTGGAGACGCCGAGGTCGCCGTGAAGCAGGTTGCCGAGGTAGGTGAAGTACTGCACCACGAGCGGCTGGTCGAGCCCGTAGGTGGCCCGGAACTGGGCGACGATGGCCGGGTCTTCGGCGGCGCGCTGGCCGAGGGCCGCGGCTACCGGATCGCCCGGCACCAGGTTCGTCAGCACAAAGGTGACGAGGGTCACGCCCACCACGAGCAAGAGGGATGTGAGCACGCGGCGCAGGGCGTAACGGAGAAAGGGATGGGCCGTCCGGCCCCCGCGCGAACGCGGGGGCCGGACGGCCGTGGTGCGGGTCACGAGTGGGCTGCTCGCTACTTGGCCGACAGGGCCGCGATGTCGATGGTCCAGACCGCGTTGTACACGACGCCGGTCACGCTCTTGGCCGCGGCGATGTTGTTGCCGGGCTGCAGCAGCGGGATGAACGGGCCGTCGGTGTTCAGCGCCTTCTGCAGGTCTTCGAAGCGGCTCTGTCGCTCCTCGTCGCTGCCGCCGGCCGCGGCCGCGTCGGCGAGGGACGAGATGGCGGGATTCGCACCCTCGGCCCAGCCGGATCGCAGGCCCACCACGTTGCCCGGGGTGAACACGAGGTAGTCGCTCGGGTCGGGGTAGTCGGGGCCCCAGTACCACAGGCCCATCGTCTCGGTGCCGTTGCGGTAGGCGTCGAGCTCGGTGGCGACGGGCGCCGGGGCGAGCTCGACGGTGATGCCGACCTCCTTGAGCTGCGACTGGATGCGCTGCGCGATCGTCGGGAAGTCGATTCCGTTCAGGCTGATGTCGCTGGGGAAGTTGAGCGTCACCGACTCGCCGGCGTAGCCGCTCTTCGCGAGATCGGCCTTGGCGGCGTCGAGATCCTGCGTGAGCTTCGCGCTCTCGGGCAGGGCGCCGAGCAGCATGCTGGGCACGACGCCCGCGGCCTGCGCGGTGCCGGTTCCGGCGATCGACACGAGGTCGTCGTAGTCGATGGCCTCCTTGACGGCCTTCACGAAATCGGGGTTCGACGTGACGGCCGAGACGCTCGGGTTCTGGTTGAGCAGCAGGAAGATCACGTTCGCCGACGGGTCGCTGGTGACCGCGACCGAGTCGCCGAGCGCTGATGCCTGGGTGCCCGACAGGTCGAGCGCCAGGTCGGCGCTGCCGCCCTCGACGTTGATCTTCTGGGTGGCGCCTTCGACGTTCTGGATGACGACGCGGCCGTATCCGGGTGCGTCGCCGTCGTAATTCTCGTTCGCCTTCAGCACGACCTGCGAGGCGAGGTCGAGCGTGTCGAGCACGTACGGGCCCGAACCGGCCGAAGTGGTGTTGAGGAACTTCTCGGCGGTGTCGGTCTCGTCGGTGGTGCCGCCGTTCTCCTTCACGACCGTGGAGTTCAGGATGCCGAGGGCCGGGTTGGCGAGGATCGCCGGGAGGGCGGGCGTGGGCGTGGCGGTCGTGAGCACGACGGTCTTGTCGTCCTTCTTCGTGACGGTGACGCCGTCGAGGAGGAACGAGGGGTTGCCCTTGAGGCCGATCACGCGCTGCAGCGAGAACACCACGTCGTCGGCGGTCATCGGTGTGCCGTCGGAGAAGGTGTGGTCGCCCTTCAGCGTGAGGGTGAAGGTCTTCGCGTCAGCCGACTGCTCGAGGCTCGCGAGACCGTCGACGACCTTCGAGACGTCGCCGCCCTCGAAGGTGAGGAGGGTCTCGTAGAGCGCCTTGTCGACCAGCTGGCCGGTGGGCTCGTACATCCGGCCCGGGTCGGCGGTCTTGAGGTCGAAGGCCTTGTCGATCGTGAGTGTCTTCGTGCCGCCGTCGGCGGTGTCGGTGCGGCCCGAGGAGCAGCCGGCGACGAGGAGCGTGAGCGAGACGGCAGCGGCGGCGAGCGCGATCAGGGTAGATCTGGAGCGCACGGTGCGGGCTGTGTGTGTGGAGCGGAAAACCATGGCGGCCTCCTGGGAAGGGTTCGTCTGGACGGTGTGGGGGTACTTTGGCACAATTTCGCGCAGTACTTTTTCGCGGAGGCGTTATCGTGGACGAATTGCAATCCCGTTTACAGAAAGAGACGGAAATGTCGATCATCGATCAGGCGGCGACCCTGCCCGCTGGACAAAGCGCAGCCGGTCTCGACGAGGTGAATCTGCGCATCCTGAGCATTCTGCGCGAGAACGGCCGCATCTCGATGTCGGCTCTCGCGGAGCGGGTGAACGTGTCGCGGGCCAGCGTGTACAACCGCGTCGAGCAGCTCACCGCGGCCGGGGTGATCACCGGGTTCTCGGCCCAGGTCGACCCGGGCAAGGTGGGGCTCGACGTGTGCGCGCTGGTGTTCGTGACGGTGCATCCGCAGTCGTGGCACCGCTTTCGTGAGGGAATCCTGCAGATGCCGGATGTCGAGTACTGCTGCATCACCACGGGTGAGCACGACGCCATGCTGCTGGTGCGATCACTCGACATCGGCGGCGTGCACGACTTCGTCACCGGGGTCGTCGCCGCGCGGCCGGAGGTGAAGTCGGTGGTGTCGGTGGTGGTGCTCGATGAAGTGGTGCGTAAGCCCTACCTGCTGCCTTCAGACATCCCCGACCGCTCCGGATCGACGAACCGCCTGGGCATGACGCGTTTCACCACCGCGGGCAACGGGCGCGACTCCGTGCGCTGACCAGGGGTGCTGTCAGACCTCGACGCAGATGCTCACGTGGTCGACACCGTCGATCTCGAAGTCCTCGACAAGGCGCACGCGGCCCTCGCCGTCGAGCTCGACGCGGCTTGCGCCGGTGCCGCCGACGACGGCGCCGTCGGCGAGCATCACATGCACGAAGGTGACCGACAGGAAGTCGCCCTCACGCGTTCCCACGAAGCGCCCGAAAGTGACCGTGTCGCCCTCGTAATCGCCCCAGATCACGCCGTCGCGCTCGGAGTACCGGAACCGCGAGGGCGACTCGGGATCGACTGCACTGTTGGTCGACGACGTCATCACGAACTCGCGGCCGTCGAGAGTGGGGGCGGTACGCAGGCTTTCGGTCACAGTCGACGAGTATGCAGCACTTCATCACCTGTCTGGCACGACCGAGCGAAACGTCGAGCAATTCGCGTCAGAACAGTCGAGATTTGGACGAATCGCCCGATTCGCCCTCCTCCCGTGGATGAGTTGCCGCGTCAGAAAGCCTGCACGAGGGTGGCGAGCGCGCGGTCGGACGTGCCGAAACGGTGGGCGGTGATGGACACGGCCTGCTCGCGCAAGAACGGCAGCAGCTCGAGCCGGCCGGCCTCCGTGACCGGGCCGCTCCAGACTGCGACATCCGGGCGCCCGTCGGTCGCGGCCACGATCTCGGCGGCCTCGGGTGACTCGGGTGCCGAGCCCGAGACGAGACGGATGCGCGCAGGCGGGTTCTGCGCGAGCGCCGAGCGCCACTCGGCCGGCGTCTGCACCCGCACCGGGAGCGGAATCCCGGCGAGCAGTTCGGCGAGCTCCGCCGTGGCCACGCTCACTTCGGCGGCGGCTCCGCTTCGGAGCGCGGCGGCGACGACCCGCACGAGTTCCGCCGGCACGGCCGTCACCCCCGCGCGAACGACCGCGCCGTCGAAAGGCCGGTAGCGGAACACGTTGTGTTCGGCCGTGACCTGCGAGACGTCTTGGGCCACGCCGAAGCGCTCGGCCCACAGCCGGGAGTCGCTCTGCGCCGCCCTGGCGAGCGACCGGTGCTCGGCGTCGCCGACCAGCGGGGAGCCGGCGGCCGCTCGGAGCAGCGCGGTGACCGCGGGCTGCGGCGCATCCGTCGCCCCCTCCCGAGACACGGCCGGCAGCCACGAACCGAGGTTGACGAGGTAGTTCGGGCCGCCGGCCTTCGCGCCCGCGCCCACCGACGACTTCTTCCACCCGCCGAACGGCTGGCGCTCGACGATCGCGCCCGTGATGCCGCGGTTGACGTAGAGGTTGCCGGCCTCGATGGTGTCGAGCCAGGTCGAGATCTCGCCGCGGTCGAGGGCGTGCAGGCCCGAGGTGAGGCCGTAGTCGACCTCGTTCACGATGGCGATCGCCTCCTCGAGCGTGTCGGCGGTCATGATGCCGAGCACCGGGCCGAAGTACTCGGTGCGGTGGAAGGCCGAGCCGCGGGCCACGTGGTCGCGCAGGCCCGGGCTCCACAGCCGGTCGCTCGCGTCGAGCGGCCTCGGCTCGATCAGCCAGCGCTCGCCGGCGCCGAGCTTCGTGAGCCCGTCGCGGAGTTTCGGGCCGGGCGCCTCGATCAGCGGCCCCATGCGGGTCGACGCCTGGTCGGGGTAGCCGACGGTGAGCGAGCCGATCGCATCCATCAGCTGCGAGCGGAAACGTGGCGACGTGGCCACCGAACCCACCAGCACCACGAGCGACGCGGCCGAGCACTTCTGGCCCGCGTGGCCGAACGCTGACGCCACGACGTCTTTCACCGCGAGGTCGAGGTCGGCCGAGGGCGTGACGATCACGGCGTTCTTGCCGCTCGTCTCGGCGAGCAGCGGAAGGTCGGGGCGGAAGGAGCGGAACAGCTCGGCCGTCTCGAACGCTCCGGTGAGGATGACGCGCTCGACGGCCGGGTGCGACACGAGCTGGCGGCCGAGCGACTCCTCGTCGACGTCGACCAGCCGAAGCACGTCGGTGGGAACTCCGGCCTGCCAGAGCGCCTCGGCCACGAGAGCGCCGCTGCGGGCGGTGAGGCCGGCGGGCTTGAACACGACGGCCGATCCGGCGGCGAGGGCTGCGAGGGCGGAGCCAGCGGGGATGGCGACCGGGAAGTTCCAGGGCGGCGTCACCAGCGTGACGCCGGCCGGCGTGAACCGGGCGCCGTCGACGGCCTCGAGCTCGAGGCCGCGCTCGGCGTAGTAGTGGGCGAAGTCGACCGCCTCCGACACCTCGGGATCGGCCTGGTCGACGGTCTTCCCGGCCTCGGCGGCCATCACCTCGATCAACTCCGCGCGGCGGGCCTCGAGGGCGTCGCCCGCCCGGTGCAGGATGGCGCCGCGTTCGGCGGCTCCCCGCTCGGCCCACGCGCGCCCGGCTTCGATGGTGCCGGTCATCAGGGCCTCGAGCTCGGACCCGTCGCGCACGGCGGCCGCGCGCACGGCGGCCATCCCGAGGGTCGACGTGGGCACACGCCGAAGGATGCCGGCGGCCCAGGTGCGGTTGGACTCGACCGAGGGGTCGGTGTCGGGCGTGTTCTCGAACCTCCCGGGCTCGGAGCGCTGCACCGCGGCATGGCGGTCGGCCACGCGGCGAGCCGGTGGCACCGCGCGGTCGAGTGCCTGGAGCGACGCCAGGAACCGGTTCTTCTCGCGCTCGAACAGCTCGGGCCGGTCGTTCAGCTCGAACACGGCCGACATGAAGTTCTCCTGTGACGCCCCCTCCTCCAGTCGGCGGATCAGGTAGGCGATCGCCACGTCGAACTCCTTCGGCGACACCACGGGCGTGTACAGCAGCAGCGATCCCACCTCGCGCTTGACCGCTTCGGCCTGGCCCTGCGCCATGCCGAGCAGCATCTCGAACTCCAGCCCGTCGCGCACGCCGCGGTGACCCGCGACGATCCAGGCGTAGGCGAGGTCGAAGAGGTTGTGCCCGGCGACGCCGAGCCGCACGTTGCCGATGCGGTCGGGGTGCAGCGCGTAGTCGAGCACGCGCTTGTAGTTGGTGTCGGATTCCTGCTTGGTCTGCCAGGTGGCGAGCGGCCAGCCGTGCAGCGAGGCCTCGACCTGCTCCATCGGCAGGTTCGCGCCCTTCACCAGGCGCACCTTCACCCCGGCTCCGCCCGAGGCGCGGCGCTCGGCCGCCCAGGCCTGTAGCCGCATCATGGCGCCGAGGGCGTCGGGCAGGTAGGCCTGCAGCACGATGCCCGCCTCCAGCCGGTGGAACTCCGGCCGGTCCAGGATGCGCATGAAGACCGCGAGCGTGAGGTCGAGGTCTTTGTATTCCTCCATGTCGAGGTTGATGAACTTGGCCGGCTTGCCGCTGAGGGTGGGCTTCAGGGCGGCGCTGAAGAGCGGGATGAGTTTCGCCACGACGTCGGTCACCGAGTCGTCGAAGGCCCAGGGGGCGTGCGGCGCCACGGTCGACGAGACCTTGATCGAGACGTAGTCGACGTCGTCGCGGCCGAGCAGGCGCACGGTCCCGCCGAGCCGTCGCCCCGCCTCCTGTTCGCCGAGAACGGCTTCCCCGAGCAGGTTGACGTTGAGGCGGGTGCCCGGTTTGCGGATCTTGGCGATCGCGGGTCCGAGCTTGCGGTCGGTGGCGTCGATGACGAGGTGGCCCACCATCCGTCGCAGCACCTGGCGTGCGATCGGTACCACGACGCCCGGGAGCACGGGTGCCATCGCACCGCCCAGCCGAACGGCGGCCCGGAGCGGCAGCGGGAGGAAGGCGGGGACGTCGGGTGCGATTCTCGCCAGGGTCGCCGCGGCGACCTTCAGGTCCTCGGGTCGCACCACACCGTCGACGAAGCCGACCGTGAAGTCCAGGCCCTTCGGGTCGGCGAGCACGCCAGCGAGTCGGGTGGCCGAGGCATCGGCGTCGTGCGTCGCGGCCTCGGCCAGCCAACGGCGAACCAGGGCGACGACCTCGTCGGCCACTGCCGCTTGGTCGGGGGCGCTGGAATCGAGGGGGGCGAGGTGGGTCAGATCCGTCATGAGACCATCGTCGAGCCGAACAACACCTCAGCAAAAGCAACGCTTTGTGACGCATACTGCTAAGACGAACTGATGGAACGGAGAAAGAGCGGATGCTCGATGTGCGAAAACTCGTGCTGTTGCGTGAGTTGGCCATCCGCGGCACCATCGCCGCCGTCGCGGAGGCCCTCAGCTTCAGCCCCTCCGCCGTCTCGCAGCAGCTCAGTGCGCTCGAGCGCGAGGCGGGCGTGGAGCTGCTCCGCAAGGCCGGCCGGCGGGTGCAACTCACCCCGCAGGCCGAGGTGCTCGTCGCGTCGGCCGCCGAACTGCTCGACACGCTCGAGCGCGCCGACGTGGCGCTGCAGGCCTCGCTCAGCACCGTGAGCGGCACCGTGCGGGTGGCGGTGTTCCAGTCGGCGGCGCTCACCCTCATGCCTGCCGCGCTCCGCTCGATGACCGACGAGCATCCGGCCGTTCGCATCGAGATGGCGCAGCAGGAGCCGGGCCAGGCGCTGCACGACACCTGGGCGCGGGAGTTCGACCTCGTGGTGGGTGAGGAGTACCCGGCCCACTCCGCACCCTGGCTCGACGGCCTGGAACGGCACGACCTCACCAGCGACGCGATCGAGCTGGCGCTGCCGGGCGAACGCGAGAGCCCGCATCCGCTCGCCGGATTCGGTGATGCGCGCAGCATGCCCTGGGTGATGGAGCCGCGCGGCACTGCCAGCCGGCATTTCGCCGAGCAGCTCTGCCGCACCGCGGGCTTCGAGCCCGACGTGCGCTACGAGACGGCCGACCTGCAGACCCAGATCAGGCTGATCGAGACGGGCAACGCCGTGGCGTTCATGCCCGAGCTCGTCTGGGCGGGGCGGCCCACCACCTGCCGGCTGATCGTGCCTCCGGGCGCCCCCCGGCGCACGATCTTCACCGCCCACCGCTCGTCGGCCAGCGGATCCGCGGCCATCACCGCGCTGCGCGCCGCCCTCGCGGCGTCGGCCGCCGCCTGGCGCGGCGTGGGCTCGCCGCTCTGACGGCCGGATTACCGCCCGACTCATCGTGGCCGGCCGCTGAATGCCGCCGATTGGCGATCAACTCCACGGGTGTCTCGTTTGCCTCGTCGGGTGGAGAGTCCGCCGCCACGCCACGATCCGAGATGTCGATCATCCGGTCGCCGGCTTGCGCGCTGACCGGTCAGCCTCAGGGGAGTGTTCTAGAAGCTGCCGATTCCTTTTCCGATCAGAACGACGCCAATGATCAGGAGCAGGATCGCCATCACGGTTGCGTTGTTGCGGAGAAGCCACTGGTGCAGTGCCTCCAACGGGCCAGCGACCTTGGCCGAGGCCACGAGGTAGGCGATCACGGGGAGCGCGACTGTAGACGCGGCGATCAAGGTGAAGATCACGATCACCAACGTGGTTGCGCCGATCGTCAGGTCTCCCGAGCCGATCGCGACACCGGCGCCGACTCCCATGAGCAGGTTCTTCGGGTTCAGCGCCGACAGAGCGAAGCCGAGGAGGAAGCCGCGAACGGCGGTCATCGAGTCGATCGCGGCCATCCACTTCGGCAACGCGGGCTGCCCACCGTCGTGCGGGCGGGAGCGCCACTGCCGGAACGCCAGGAACAGCAGGCCCAGGCCCAGGATGATCGTGATCACTCCGGCGATCGGCTTCGGCCCGTCATCGCCCGACTCGGGCAGGATCGACGCCAGCAGGGTGAACACCACGACCGCGACGATCACGCCGAGCACCCATCCGGCCAGGAACCCCAGGCCGGTGGTGCGCGCAAGGGGTGAGAGCAGCATCAGGATGGCTGCGATGATCGGGATCGGGCTGATCGCGATCCCGAGCGCCAACGGGAGGATCTCGCCGATGACAGACCCCATAGCCGTCACGCCCCTGTCGAGTCGGCGAGCTTGCGCACCCGCGGGTACGACCATGTGCCATCGAGAATGGTCTCGCCGGGCATGTAGAGGCGGAACACCAGCCGGAAGGCCGCATCCGGAGCCGGCAGCCAGTTCGCGCGCGCGACGGCATCCGATGGCTCGCCCCGCGAGATCGTGATCGTGAGCGACCCGTCATCGGCGTAGCGGATGCCCGCGGTACGGTCACCGAGCGAGTAGCGGTCAATCGCGTTGTCGACGAGGTAGTAGTTCGGGATGTCGTAGAGCGTGATCGACCAGAACGCGCCGACCGGCGGCGGTGACGGCACCACGATCTCGTAGGTGGACTCGCCGGTGAGCGGCGCACCGTCGATGTCGGTGAACGCCTGGGCGTAAACGGCCTCGTAGGCGTGGTTGCCCCAGAGTCCGAGGCGGCAGGCGATGGCGCGGATGAGGATGCGCTCCTTCTCGTCTCCGATCTTCCAGAGGTCTTCATCGACCGTTCCGAGGCCGAGCGCAAAGGAGTTGTAGTCGAAGGAGTGCAATCCGACGGTCCAACCGTCGAAGACGGGGGCGTGTCCACCCTTGGTCGCTTCCTCGAGTCCCGCCACTCCAGCCGCGTGGCCGGATGCTCGGGCCTCGGCGGCATCGTCGGCCCACAGCGGTTCGAACAGTCCCTGATAGCCGGCTTCGGCCTCGGGGGCCCGGAACGCGGTCGACCACGCGTGTGCCTCGGCCCAGAACAGCGCGGCGGCGTCCGATGCCTCGGCGGAGGTAGCGGGAATGCCCGCCAGGGCCGACATGGGGTCGATTCGGTCGAGAACGACCGCGTCCTGGAGTGCGGTGACGGCGGGGATGTCGTCGGGCCCGGTGCAAGCGAACCGGCCGACGATCGACACGATGTCAGTGGAGGCCCGGATGACGGGCAGCTCAGACTCGCCGGCCCATCCGGGCGGCACGATCAGGAAGCTGCCGGCGGCGTTGCCGGTGGCACGGGTACCGACGTAGGCGATGTTGTTCGTCCACGCGTCGACGAACTGGAACACGTAGTACCGGTCGCCGGTGGCCGGGACGTCGAGGCGGAGGGGTCCGCCGGAGAGGTCGAGCTGCGCCATCGAGTACACGGTGTCGTTGTTGATCGTCACGAACGTGTCTTCGGGCCCGGCGAGTTTGCGGGCGTGGGAGAACGAGTTGAACGGCGCGGCAGGGTTCGATCCGATACCGGTGGCGACGTACCGCTGCACCTGCCGGAGGTTCTCGACCAGGGGGTAGTAGTAGATGTACGCGGCGGTCGCCGTCTCTGTCTGGGTGCTCAACCTCGGATCCTCTCCATCGTGCTCGCCACATCGCGGGCGCTATTCAACGCTAGTGGTCCGCGCTGCGCCGCCCCGACGCGAGAGACCAGACCGTCGGACGGACGCGCTCTTGAGTCGTGCTCAGCTGCAACTGGGCGACCTCGTGAACGAACGTTCACGAGAAGGCGGCGGCTCTGCATCCAGCTCGACAGGTGAAAGGGAATCCAGGAACGTCCATGACGGAGTGTTCTGAGGCCTCCCGATTGACTGGGTTCCGGCGAAGACCACCACGACGAGTTGTACCGGTGTGTCGAAGAGATGGTGCGTCGTGCAAGTAAGGCCTACGGGCGCGTGAACCCCGATCCACCGACTAGGCATCGCGTGCATGGACGAGCGATTGTCAGGTGATGGTGGAGAATCGAGCGCGTGAAGCTGTCGTTGGTTGCCGAGGTTTCGTTGCCGGAAGGCGTTGATGCGTTCCATCTGTCCAAGACCTCTCTCACCGCTGGGGACGGCGCGCTCTGGGGTGTCGTGAACGTCGAGGACAAGGACGAGTGGGAGACCTGGATCGTCCGTGCCGACGGAGAAGGCTTGGCGCATCACGCGCTGTCGGCAGCAGATGTCGAAGACGTCTTCAGTGGGCAGGCGATCGTCGACGTGGGAGGCGGGTCGGTCGCTGTCGTGCTCTCGGCCGATGTGGTGCGGGTTCTCGACCCTGCGTGCTCCGTCGTCGCCGATCTCGTGATCGAGAGGGCGCACGAGTTGCGTCAGGCGGAGCTCCAGATCACGCCGAGCACGGCACGGGGTGAGCGCGGTGGGGCCCACATCCTGCGCCTGGGATCGAGATTCGGCGCGCGCACTCTCGTTTCCTTGCAGCTCGACGTCGCCTCCGGCTCGGCCAGCTGGGGCACTCCCTTCAGCCTCGACCCGTCCGCTTATCCCGTGGACAGGTACGGCAGCGACGACTTCGAGGGCAATGATGACCCGACGCCGCCGATCGTCGGCGACGTCGCCAACCTCGACGACGGCATCCTCGTCTCCACCGAGGGATCGAACGAGTTCGTGCTCCGCTACGGCGCGGACTTCTTCACCGTCGACCGGGTGAACGACGACGGGAGTGTCGCGGCACGAATCCACGAACAGTCCGGGTGGAAGCGGATGCCGGGAAAGCACGGCTGGCAGGGGCGCATCACATCCGACGGCGACGCGGTCATCGTGACCCCGGTGTTCTCCTCGGGAGAGTGGAAGGGTAAGCAGAGGATCCTCTGCCTCGCAGACGGCTCCTTCGAGGCCCTGTCCATGCCGCGCGGGGCGTCGAAGAGCACCCTTCTTGACGTTCGCGACGGGCGCGCGTGGCTCTTCGACGGGAGCGCTCGCCTGCTGTACTGCGACCTGTTGGGCGAATGATCAAGCTGCACAGGTCGATCTCATCGGATGCGTCGCCCGCCCCGCGGGGCGATGATCGCGAAGCGCGCTCCTGGATGAGGCGGATCAGCTCGCGGTCGCCTCTCCGGGGAAGGCGACGCGTCGCAAGACATCCATGAAGTCGTCGCCCGGCGTGCGGTCGCGGGAGTCTCGATCAGTGGCATGTTGTCTACGGCCGGTAGATGTGTGAAAGTGCTCTACGCGCGTAGAACCATCGTCGGTCGCCTCCTCGAAAGACCGACCGCGATTGTTGTGAAGGAGCATCGATGTCGCTGACCGCTAGTCCATCCGTGTCCGTGTTCGGGAGCGCGGTGCGCGCATGAGTGGTCGACGCGCAACCCGCGACGACGTGGCCCGCCTCGCCGGCACGTCCACCGCCGTCGTCAGCTATGTGCTCAACGACGGACCTCGAAACGTATCGGCCGAGCGCCGTGCCCGCGTGCTCGACGCGGTCGCTCGCCTCGAGTACCACCCCAATGCCATGGCGCGCTCGCTCGCCGCCACGCACACCAAGACGCTCGGGATGATCGTCCCGAACATCTCCAACGCCTACTTCTCGGAGCTCGCACTGGCTGTCGAGGAGGCCGCGACCACGCGGGGGCTCCTGCTCTTCCTCGGCAATTCCAATGAGGACGTGGGCCGCGAGGAGGCGTACGTCTCGAGCTTCCTCGAGCAGCGCGTCGATGGGATCGTCATGATCGGCGTCGCCCTGTCCGCCGCGTACGAGAAGGCGACGAAAGCCGGCATCCCGGTCGTCATCGTCGACCGGAACATCCCCGCCAGCAAAGCCTCGACCGTGAGCATCGACCATCGCGCCGCCTCTCGCGCCGCCACCGAGCACCTGCTCGGCCACGGCCACACGCGGATCGGATGTCTGGCGGGCCCCTCGGATCAGCCGGTCGCGCAGGACCGGTTCCTCGGCTGGCAAGACGCGCTCGTCTCCGCCGGGATCGAACCGTCCGAGCAGCTCGTCGTGCGATCCGAGTTCTCGATCGGATCGGCGGAGGAAGCGATCGCCGCGGTGGGGGCACGGGTCGTTCCCGCCCGGTCGACGGCGATGATCGCGTGCAGTGACGAGCAAGCCAGAGGCCTGTTGCTCGCGATCGCGGCCGCCGGCGTGCGCCTCCCCGAAGACACCGCTCTGGTCAGCATCGACGGAACCCGCGAGGGCCTCTACACCATGCCGAGCCTCACCTCCGTCCAGCAGCCGTTCGCCGGGTTGGCGACGGCGGCCTTGGAGACCTTGCTCGACGACGACGGCGGCACGGGTCATACCTCGGTGCCGTTCGGGTTCCGAACCGGGGCGTCCTGCGGGTGTCTGCCGGGCAGGTCATCGTCGTCGTACGGAAGGAACTGATCGTGGAGTACATCGACGAGTTCGAACGCCGCTTCGGCATCAGCCAGGAGCCGTATGGCCTGGCGTTGAACGAGCTCCAGCAGGCGATGGAAGCCGGACACGATGTGAGCGCGGAGCGGCGCCGCTTCGCCGAACTGTCGTTCGCCGACGAAACCGCTCTCACCGAGCTCTACGAGACGCTTCCCCTCGTCCCGCCGAGCGACAGCCCGTACTTCGAGGAGTCCGGCCTCGCCGACATCCTCGAGTCTCTTCCGGCCGCGTCGAGAACTGCTCCTTCGCTCGGCGGGATCTCCGATCGCATCCGTGGGGCCTGGCACGGGAGGCTCGCCGGCAACATGCTCGGAAAACCGGTCGAGCTGGGCTGGGACATGGAGCAGACGGAGCGGTACCTCCGGGCGCAGGACGCGCTTCCCCTCACCGACTACATTCCGATTCCGGATGTCTCGGTCACCGCCCTGCACGCGTCGGGGTTCCTGATGGATTCCGTGGTGCCCTATGCCGCCGTCTCCCGCGGGCGCATCGACGGCGGTGTGCGCGACGACGACATCGACTACACCATCCTCGGGCTGCACCTGCTCGAGACCTACGGTCCGGCGTACCGGACCTTCGACGTCGCTTACGAGTGGCTCCACCGCCTGCCGCTGTACCAGACGTACACGGCCGAGCGGGCCGCCTACAACAACCTGGTGCGCGAGATTCCCCTCGAGGAGGTCGGCGAGTTCCACAATCCCTTCCGGGAATGGATCGGCGCCCTGATACGCGCGGACGTCTTCGGGTACGTGCGTCCCGGCCATCCACGCGCCGCGGCCACAATGGCATACAACGACGCCGTGCTCAGCCATCGTTCCAATGGCATCTACGGCGCCATGTGGGCGGCAGCCCTGATCTCCTCCGCGTTCGTGGCAGAAAGTCCTGAGGAATCGATCGAGCTCTCCCTCGCACAGATCCCGCCGACGAGCCGCCTCGCTGAAGAGATCCGTACGGTGCGAGACCATCACCGTGCCGGCCGGCCCTGGGGCGAGTCGGTGCGGGGGATCAGCGTGCGCCATCCCGGCATGAGCTGGGTCCACACCATCAACAACGCCGGCGCCCTGACCGCCGCCTTGTTGTGGGGTGGCGGCGACTTCACCGACACGATCGCCCTGGCGGTGCTCGCCGGACTCGACACCGACTCCATCGGGGCCACAGCCGGTTCCTGGGCGGGCGCGTACGTCGGTTACGACCGGATACCGCGGCACTGGCTCGAGCCGCTGCGCGGACGGACCCACAGCGCTCTGTTCGGCTTCGCCGACATCGACCTGGACGACCTCGCCACGCGCACCCTCCGGCACCTCCCGCACTCCGGCAGCTGAGCGCGGCCGGAACACATTCGTACCGTCCACCCGGCGCGGCATCCGTCACGCGCCCGCACCACTGAGAGGAACCACATGGAATACGTGCCAGATGTTCAGAAGGAAATGGGCATGACGCAAGACCCGTGGGGGCTCGCACTGGGCGAGCTCGACCAGGCCGAGCAAACTGGACGCGACGTCGATTCGTTCAGGACCCGGCTCGCCGAACTGAATCCGAACGACGAGTCGCACCTCCTGGCGCTCTACGACCAGGTGCTCGCCTTGCCCGCACCCGCCGACTGGCCCTATTTCGAAGCATCCGACCTCCCCGCAATCACCGCCTCCTTGGCCGACGTGGGCGAGGGCTCTGCACCCGCCGACATCGACGATCGGATGGCCGGAGCGTGGACCGGGCGGGTCATCGGCAACATGATGGGCAAGCCCTTCGAGATCGGGCCCACGCGCGCGAGCATCCGTTCCTACCTCGAACCACTCGGCCGGTATCCGCTCGCTGGATACGTACCGTTCGCCGACGGTGCAGACCGCGCCCAGTTGGGCATGTGGGGCTTCGAAGGTGTCACGGAGAGCCGCATCGACGGCGGTACGCGAGACGACGACATCGACTACACGGTGCTCGGACTGCACCTCGTCGAAACCTACGGCATCGACTACACCACCCGGGATGTCGCCGTCGAGTGGCTCAGCAGGTTCCCGGCGTATCAAGTGTTCACGGCGGAGCGAAACGCCTACCAGAACCTCATCCGCGAAGTGCCTCTGGATGACGTGGGGGAGTACCACAACCCCTTCCGGGAGTGGATCGGCGCCCTCATCCGTGCTGACATCTTCGGCTTCATCTACGCGGGTAGATCTCGAGCCGCCGCGCTTGCGGCCTACTACGATGCGCGATTGAGTCACCGTGCCAATGGCATCTACGGGGAGATGTGGGCGGCCGCTCTCGTCGCGTCCGCCTTCACGTCGCCCACGCCGGAAGCGTCGGTCGAAGAGTCCCTTCGCCACCTGCCGCCGGCCAGTCGCCTCGCCGAAGAGATCCGCACCGTCGTCGAGGCATACCGCTCCGGCGCGAACTGGGAGACCGCTTTGGACGCCCTCGCCGCGCGTCACCCACGGATGAGCTGGGTGCACACCATCAACAACGCCGGGGCCCTCACCGCCGCAATCCTCTGGGGCGAAGGCGACTTCGCCCGAACCGCAGGACTCGCGGTCACCGCCGGATTGGACACCGATTCCATCGGCGCGACCGCCGGGGCCTGGGCCGGAGCGTTCGTCGGGCTCGAGAAGATCCCGGCCGCACTCGCCGATCCGCTCCACGACTCCTACCGCAGCGGCGTCTTCGGGATCGGCGACGTCCGCCTCTCCGATCTCGCCACCCGTACGACGGCACTCGTCCGTCGATTCCAACCCTGAACCGCCCGCTCACCGATCAAGCAATGGACAAAGGAGTCATCCCGATGAACACCCCACTCACGAGCGACACCGACGCCCCCGTCGACATCCCCGACGGACGCGTCGGCGATCGAGAAGGTCGCGCCTACGCGCCGCTCCTCGCGCTCACCAACTTCGGCTCGTACATGGCGATCCTGACACCGATCATGCTGACACTCCCGCTGAAGATCCAGGACGTCGTCGGCCCCGATGAGGCCGCCGGCGCGTTCGGTCTCGTCGCCGCGATCGGCGCGGTCTTCGCCATCATCTGCAACCCCCTCGCAGGCCGGCTCTCCGATCGGACCGTGTCCCGCTTCGGCCGTCGCCGGCCCTGGATCCTCGGCGGAGCGATCGGCGGCGTGCTGAGCCTCTATCTCATCGCGTCAGCCAACTCGCTGTGGATGATCATCCTGGGCTGGTGCCTGGTGGAGATCTTCATCAACTCCGCCCAGGCGGCCGCCAACGCGACGGTGGCCGACCAAGTACCCGACGCGCGGCGCGGTCTCGTGTCCGGGCTCGTCGGGTTCGGTCTGCCGATCGCGCTGCTGGTCGGGTCGATCGTGGTCAACGTCTTCACCGGTTACATCGAGCGGTTCGTCGTTCCGGGCATCCTGATGCTCCTCTTCTCCGCCTTCTTCGTCGCAGTGCTGCGCGACAAGCAGATAGAGCGGTCGAGCGTGCCGCGATTCTCGCTCAAGGAGTTCGGCATGTCGTTCGTCTTCAACCCGCGGAAGGCGCCCGACTTCGGCTGGGTCTGGCTCAGCCGATTCGCGATCATGTTCGGCTACAGCGGCATCAACACCTACACCGTGTATCTGCTCATCGATCGATTCCAGATCGGGGGCGCCGAGCTCACAGGCCTCATCGTCGCCAACAATCTCGCTTCGTGCATCATGACGATCATCTCGAGCGTGGTCTTCGGAGTGCTGTCCGACCGCCTTCGCAACCGCCGCGCGTTCGTCGCACTCGGATCCGTGCTCATCGCAGCGGGGCTGCTCCTGATCGCGTTCGGCCCGGCGCCCATCTGGATCACGATCGCCAGTGCGATCCTCGGTCTCGGAGGAGGTGGCTTCTTCGCCGTCGATCTCGCCCTCGCGACCGAGACCCTGCCCCACAAGAAGGACACCGCGAAGGATCTGGGTGTGCTCGCGATCACGAACGGTCTTCCGCAGTCGATCGCTCCCGCGATCGCGCCCGCCATCATCGGTCTCGGGGTCACCCTGTCGATAAACGGCTACCAGCTGCTGTACGGAATCGGCGCCGTCGTCGCCGTGCTCGGCGCGGTCTTCGTCTACCGGGTCAAAGGCGTCCGCTGACGCCGAGGGCGGGGACGGAGCCTCAGCTCGTCCCCGCCCCCAGCTCTCTGGGCGAGTGATCGTCCCCGGCCGATGTGGTGGGAGCGCTCCGGCGTGTGAGCGGAGAGCACGAAGCGAGGCGGCCTCGATGAGGTCAGCCCCCGAGGAATTCGACCGCTCGCGGCGCGAAGTCGGGGTGGTACTGGAAGATGCCGCCGTGGCCGGAATCGGGGTAGATGATCAGCTCCGAGCCGGTGATCCGCTGATGGAGGTCGTTGGAGAGCGCGGAGGGCACCATGCGGTCGTTGTCGCCGTTTGCGATGAGTGTCGGCATGGTGAGTTCTGAGAGGTCCGACGGTGTGGAGCGGCCGTAGCGCTGGATTGCGCGGAGCTGCGTCTGGAAGGCTTTCAGCCGGATTGGCGCGTCGCGGTCGGTCGCTCGCTCTGTGAGACGTTCGATGAACGCCTTGCCGGCGCGTTTGCCGGCGGTGTCTCGGTTGAAGAAGAGGAACTCCTTCGGGTCGGAGCGGGTGAGGGTCGCGCGCAGCACGTCGTAGTAGGTGGTGCGCAGCACCTTGTCCATGTCCTTGCCGCCGCGCGGCCCGGTGCCGGTGAGTACGAGCCGGCGCACAAGACCCGGGTGCGCCACGATGAGGTCTTGGGCGATCATCCCGCCCATCGAGAACGAGAACACGTCGATGGTGTCGAAGCCGAGGGCGGTGATGAAGCGGTAGGCGTCCTCGGCGGCCTGCTCGATGGTGGGCGGCACGGTTCCCGACGACCCGCCGACGCCCACGTTGTCGAAGGCGATGACGTGGCGGTTCTTCGCGATCGGGTCGACGATCCGGGGGTCCCAGTTGTCGAGGGTCGCCGCGAGGTGCGCGAAGAACACCACGGGCACACCGCCCCTGGGGCCCAGTTCGCGGTAGGCGAAGGTGGTGCCGCCGGCGCTGAGGGTGCGGTTGGGCGCCTTCGCGTAGGAGGTGATGACTTCTTCGTCGCTGTTCATGATCGACTCCTTCAGGCTTTCGGTTCGGGGTACAGGGCTTCGGCGGGTGCTCCGGTGAGTGACGGCACGGTGGCTTCTTTGTTCGAGAGTGGACAGGGGGGTGTCGGATCGGGTCAGTCGGTCATGGTGACCACGACCTTGCCGCGCAGGCCGCCGCGTTCGAGAGCGGTGAGGGCGGCGGGGGTCTCGGCGAACGGGAACACTCGTCCGATCACGGGATGCAGGGCGCCGGCGTCGACGAGCGCGGCGATCTCGGCGAGCTGCCTGCCATCGGCTCTCATCCAGAGGAAGGAGTAGTCGACACCGAGTCGCCGCGCCCGCCGCCGCAGGTTCGCGCTGAGGCCGCCGATGGCCAGCCGGAGGGCCGGGTTCAGGCCGATCTCCCGCGCGAACGCCGGGTCGGGCGGGCCGGCGATCCCGATCGCCCGCCCGCCCGGGCGCGGCACGCTCAGCGACCTCTCGAGGTTCTCGCCGCCGATACCGTCGATCACCACGTCATACCCGTCGAGCAGTTCATCGAAGCGCTGCGAGCGATAGTCGATGACGTCGTCGGCGCCGAGCTCGCGCAGCCACTCGACGTTCGAGCCGCTCGCCGTCGTAGCGACGTGAGCGCCCAGGTGCTTCGCCAGCTGCACGGCGATCGAGCCGAATCCGCCTGCCCCGCCGTGGATCAGCACGCGGCTTCCCGCTCCGACGTCAGCGCGCTCCACCAGGGCCTGCCAGGCGGTGAGTGCCACGAGCGGCAACGAGGCGGCCTCGACCATGCTCGACGACGCGGGCTTCAGCGCCACATCGGTCTCGGCGATCGCGATGAGCTCGGCGAACGTGCCGATGCGGAAGTCGGCTGCCCGGGCGAACACCTCGTCACCGAGTGCGAAGCGGGTGACGGCTGCACCGACGGCCTCGACCACGCCGGCGACGTCGTGCCCCAGGGTCAGGGGGAGTTCGTAGTGGAGCATCGCCTTGAACTCTCCCAGGGCCAGCTTCAGATCGAGCTGGTTCACTCCGGCGGCGTGCACACGCACCAGCACGTCGTGATCGCCCACGACCGGCTCTGCGGCATCCGCTTCTCGCAGCTCGCCCTTGTACCGATCGATCCTGAAAGCCTTCATCGTGTCTCTCCTCGTTTTTTATGAATGTACTCATTTATGAGGTGAATCGCAAACGACTGGGCGGGGAATACACTTGAGTTCTGATGAAAGTCCCCTCCTCCTCCCCTGGCCGCCGCGAGCGGAACAAGCAGCAGAAGCTCGACCGCATCACCGAGGCCGCAGACCAGCTGTTCGGTCGCTTCGGCGTCGACGAGGTCACGACGCAGCAGATCGCCGACGCGGCCGACATCGGCACGGGCACTCTCTTCCTCTACGCCCGCAGCAAGGCCGAGTTGCTGCTGCTCGTGCAGAACACGCACTACGCCGAGGCGATCGAAGCGGGCCTTCTCGCGGCCGACGACGCGGCGTCACCCCTCGACGCGGTCATGGCGCTCGTCGAGCCCGTGGTCGAGTGCAACCGTCGGCAGATCGAGAACGGCCGCACGTATCTGCGCGAGCTCGTCTTCGGCGACCCCGAAGAGCCCCATCACCGCATCGGGCTCGAGATCATCCAGCAGGTCGACGACGCCTACGTCGAGATCCTGCAGCGAGACGGACGGCTATCGGCCGGCGATGCCGCGCTTCTCGCTCGTGCGATCTCGGCCGTGATGTTCGTGAGCTTGGCATCTCCGGCGCACCTGCAGTCCACCGACCAAGAAGTCTGCGACGACATCCGCAACCAGGTGCGGGTGCTTCTGCGCCCGTAGGGCGAACTGGGCGGCTCGACGGGGCGGGTTTCGTGGCCGCCGTGGACTGCTGATCGAGAGTGGCTCGGGAGTGTACTATCCGACGTGTGATGATCAGTGGGACCATCCGTTGTTCCTCTGAGGAGTGTTGTGCCGATCTGGTCGGTCTTTGCCTGGGTTGTGGCTCTCGGCGTTCCTGTTCTGCTGGTGTTCTCCGCCGCCATGGCCGTCTTCCATGGGCTCTGGTGGCGCCAGCCCCTGCTCGCCCCGCTGTTCGGGGTGCTCGGCACGGCTGCCGCTGCCTGGGTGTCCTTCCTCGCGTACTGGGCGCATCCGGTGTTCGGCCTCGTGGTGACGAGCAGCCTCATCGTCGCCGCTGTGGTGGTCTTCGCTCGCAGCCGGCTCTGGGTGCACTGGCGAGCCGCGGTTCCTCTGCTCGCCCTCCTGATGGGTTCGCTCATCTTCTCGATCGGATTCACCTATGTCTGGGGCGCGGGCCCCGACCCCTACACGGTGGTGGCGAACCGCTTCTTCTACTTCTCCCTGCCCGTCGACAACACCATTCCTCGGCTCTTCCAAGAGCACCTCATGCACAGCCAGAGCACTCATCCGCTGATCGGCGACTGGAACGGCGGCGACCGCCCACCGCTGCAGGTCGGGTTCGAGCTGCTGTTCAGCCCGTTCCTGGCGGCCGGCCAATCGATCGCCGGCGCCGTGGGCGGGGGTTCGTTCACGGTCGCGGGTCTCGGCGGTGCCCTGCCGACAGGCGCCACCTTCGCGCTCGACGTGTTCGCCCAGTATCTGTGGATTCCTGCAGGCTATGGCTTCTTGCGCCTGCTCGGTTTCGCGCGACGCGCCTCCGTAGGAGCGTTGGTGTTGGCGGCCGTCGTCCCGTCGACGGTGGTCAACACGCTCTTCACCTGGCCGAAGATGCTCTCCGCTGCGCTCGTGCTCACCGCCTTCGGATTCCTCTTCGCCACCCGAAGAGCACAGACGGGTGCCAACTGGACGTTCGTGTTCGCGGTCGTCGCTGCGGTCTTCGGCGTTCTCGCGCACGGCGCCGCGGCGTTCGCGCTGCCCGCTCTCGTCGTGGTCGGCCTCTACGCCCTCCGCGGCATCGGCCGGCGGTCCGCCTTCGCACCGATCGCCGTCGGCGCCTCGATCGGCCTGGCGCTCTATCTCCCCTGGATCGCCTACCAGCGTTTCGTCGATCCGCCGGGCGATCGGTTGTTGAAGTGGCACCTCGCCGGAGTCACCACCCCCACCGACACCTCCTTCCTCCACGTGCTGGCGTCGCAATACTTCAGGCAACCGATCTCCGAAGCGCTCGACGCGAGAGTGCAGAACCTGGTCACCTTTCTGGGGCTCGACCAGGGGCATCTCGTGTTCCCCTTCAACCAACTCACCACCATCGGCTTCCGCACCGAGGACTGGACGAGCACACTGTTCGCGCTCGGGGCCGTGGCGCTCGGCTCTCTCGTGGCGATGCTGGTGTGGAGCGCGGTGCGTTTCCGATCACTCACCGTCCTCGACAAAGAACGCCTGCTCCTGATCGGCGCCATGATGCTCAGCGTCGTCGTGTGGGGCCTGTTGCTGTTCTCGCCGAACGCCACGATCGTGGCGCAAGGCTCGCACTCCTGGATGCTCGTCTTCACCCTGGTGCCGTTCGCCTGGCTGCTCCAGCGCCTCCCGCGCATCGGTTGGGGCTTGATCGTGCTGCAAGCGGTGCTGTTCGTCAGCGTCTACTACGACTGGCTGCTCGGCACCCGCACCGCCGAGTCCCCATCCATACCGGCCATCGTGGTGTTCGTGCTCGGGCTGCTGTTCTTGCTCACCGCACCCTTGCTGCTGGCGTCCGATCCATCCACCCGCTCCCGTCGTCGGGCGGAACTGGAGGTCAGGCCGCGGGTCGGGTGAAGAGGTTGACCAGGTTGCCGTCCGGATCCCGGAACAGCGCGGAGCGGTTTCCCCAGGGCATCGTCGAGGGCTCGAGCACGATGTCGTCGAGCTCGTCGTGGAGACGTGCGAACTCGGCGTCGACGTCGGCCACTTCGAACTCGATGAAGACGGACCGATTGGATGCGGGAGCCGTCGCATCGCCGAGCATGGCGACCGTTGCCGGGGATGCGATCGCCAGGGTCGCGCCCGGGCCGGCGAACTGCGCGAACACCGGCGCCGGCCGAATCGCGGTGGTGCCCGTGACGAGCTCGTAGAAGTTCGCGAGTCGATCGACGTCGTCGGTGATGATGCGGATGGAAGCGAATGGCATGAGGGCCTCTCTGATGGATGAACCACTCCAGTCTTCTGGGCCACCGCGACAGCGTCCTGTCGGTGTTTCGAGACGAATGGCGTCTCAGTCGATCACCGGCCGGAGAATGCCGTCGGGAATGTCGAGATCGTCGAGGCTGAACGCTCGTGGTTCCGGGCGCTCGTCGGTCACGCTGGCGGAGAGGGTGCGGTCACCACGGAAGGCCCGGATGTCGTCGCGGAGCCGGCACCAGGCGACGAGATACCAGTTCCCCTCCTTTTCGATGTAGCCCAGAGGCTCCACGTCACGGCGACTGACCGTCCCGTTCCGATCGCGATACTCGAGTCGAAGCACGCGGTTCGCGCGGAGGGCCTCGGCGAACTCCGCCGGGACCGGCGTGACGGGGGCATCCGGCTCGAGAAAGCGATACCGGGAGGCAAGAGCTACAGCAGGCTGCGCGTCGACCTCGGGCGTCACGGCGACGACCTTCCGCAGCGCCGAGGCGGCGGCCTGGCGGAACGGCCCTCGTCGAAGCGAACTGAGCGCGATCAACGTGGCCAGTGCTTCGTCGGGTGTGAAGGCCATCGGGCCGAGTGTCGCTCGGGTGTCGATCGCGTATCCTCCGGACCGGCCGGTGTTCGCCCAGATCGGCGCTCCGGCCTGTTGCAATGCTGCGAGGTCGCGCTCGACGGTGCGCATCGACACCTCGAAGTGATCGGCCAACCAGCGGGCGCTCCTCGTTCGCGGGGCGACCGCGCGAAGCTCTTCCACGAGCGCGTAAAGCCGATCAGTCCTGTTCACGCGTCTGATCCTCCCATCGCCGGGGTATCCAAGTGTCGTCGACCATGCGCCATCGTCTCGCGCCCCCGCATCGACAAATGCTTGTAGCAACAACTAAATCGTGCGATAGTTGTAACTACAAGCAATGATCACCTCAGAGTAAGGAATCGCCATGGCACACATCACCATCATCGGAAAGGGCTCTATGGGAGACGCCATCGGAGGTGTCTTCGCCGCTGGAGGCAGCGATGTCAATTACGTCACCCGCGGCGACGCCGGCGCGACCATCTCGGGCGACATCGTGGTGCTGGCCGTTCCCTACCCCGAGGTCGATGGCATCCTCGCCGCCTTCGGTGATCAGCTCGCCGGCAAGACGGTCGTCGACATCACCAACCCGCTCGATTTCTCCACCTTCGACTCGCTCGTCGTGCCCGCCGATGGCTCCGCCGCCGCCGAGATCCAGGCGAAGCTGCCCGCGAGCCATGTGCTGAAGGCCTTCAACACCACGTTCGCCGCCACTCTGGCGAACAGGCAGCTGGGTGGCGTGCCGACCACCGCGCTCGTCGCCGGTGACGACACCGATGCGAAGGCCGCTCTGATCGCGGCCATCACCGCCGGAGGTGTGTCGGCCCTCGACGCGGGTGCCCTGAACCGCGCGCGCGAGCTCGAGGCGATCGGGTTGCTGCAGCTCACCCTCGCGGTGGGGGAGAAGATCGGCTGGGACACCGGGTTCGCCGTCATCCGGTAGGCGAGTCACCGGGGTGATCGAGTGCTCCGGCCGTGCCGAGCAGTCCCGACGCATCAACGAAGGCCTGCGTCAGTCTGATCTCGGCCCCGGAGCGGAGCAGGTTGTACAGGGCGACCCACGAGGCGCGGTGAGCGGTCTGCCAGCTCGTCGGCACCTCGATGGCGGCGTCGGTCGAGGCGAGCACCGCTCGACCCGGCCGAGCGGTCGTGCCGTCGGGCAGATCGATCCGGATGGTCTCCTCGCGTCCGACCAGCAGGATGTCCAGGGTGCCGTCTGCCGTCGTGCTGTGCGCGACACTCAGCACGATCCTCGCACCTGCTACCGACCGGCCGACCGCGAGGATCGACGACGGGGTCTCTGCTGCGATCTCCACAGATGCGACCTCGATCCCCATGCTCTGGACGGCGCGGAGCTGGGCGAACACCACCGTTCGGAGGTCGCGGCCGGCCGGATGCTCGACAGTGCGGGCATCCACGAGCCCGGTCCGGTGGATCTCGACGGGGAATCGCTCCCGGACTGCTCGGAGCACGGGGCTCGACGCCCACGGCTCGGCCAGCACGATCGAGGCGGCCGGCGGATCGTCGCGCAGGGTGGCCGCCGCGATCGACGGCACGGGGTCGGTGACGATGACACCTCGCGCTCCGCCATGGACGGCCGCGCGCACGCGGTCGACCCAGCCGTCGTGGCCCGAGACCACCACGACCTCGGCGTCGCGCTCGACCCGGGTGTACGACAGAGGGAGAGCCGCCAGCGTTGCCGACGCCGCGGCAGCTCGACCCTCGTCAGCGGGTTCGATCCGCACAGTCCACGCGGTCATCGTGTCGCCTCCTGCCGAGCGGTGGCCGATGCGGCCGAGGCGACCTCGAGCGCGAAGACGAGGTCGTCGATCAGAGCCGCCACGGGAGGTGCCGCCGACGGGCCCGTCGAGGCGACCGCGTGCACTGCCCGCCACTCGCCCTCGTATCCGTTGTGGGGGTAGGGTCCGAAGCGCACGGTCTTCTCGTTCGCGGTGATCGTCGCGACCCCCGAGCCTGCGTGCACGTAGGACGGCGGGAATTCGAGGAGCAGCCGGGCCGAGTCGCTCACCACCTCGAGCTCCCAGGTGGGACGCCACTGTTCGGTGAGCGCCCCGATCGCGTGCACCAGTCGGCCGTGCGCCGTGAGCCCGACCTCGTATCCCCAGGGCGAGAGCGCTGACGCCGACACCACCACGACATCGTCGGTCGCGGGCAGGAGGCGCCGGATCAACGGGAGGTCGTGGATGGCCAGCCCCAGCACCCCGCCGAACACCATCTGCGCCCGCACGGCAGGGTCATCGAGGTCGGGAAGCCCTGAACTCGGCCGCGGAGTGAGCACTTCGGTGGCCGCCGTCTCGAATCGCGCGTTCGGGGGAAGCACGACTCGGGAACGGATCGTATGCGCTTCGCCGCCGACCGACTCCCATTCGGTCGAGGCGGCAAGCCACGCCGGGTCATAGGCGTGCATGGCTCCGACGACGACGGGCACCCCGGTCTGCCGGCTGACCTCGGCGATCTCCTCGGCCTGATCGCGATCTGTCGCGAACGGCTTCTCGCAGAGCACGGCGCGCTTACCGGCCCGCATCGCCGCGATGACCTGGGACGCGTGGAAAGCACTGGGGCTGCAGACCGCGACCACCTCCACCCGATCGTCGGCCAGCAGCTCGTCGAGGGAGGTGGATGCGCTCGCCCCCACCCGACCCGAGACCGCTCCCGCGACATCCGCGCTCACGTCCATGACGTTGCGCACGGTGAAGAGATCGCGCAGGCGGGCGAGCGTGGGGAGGTGGATGGCCTGCACCACCGGGCCCGCGCCGACGATGCCCACTCCGAGGGGCGCGTCGGTCATGAGGCCTCCTTCGCGAAATAGGGCAGTGCGAGCAGATTGTGCCGGGAGAGCACGGCGCTGTCGAACGGGGTGCCGTGCTTGGGCAGGTCGACCTCGACGACGTGCCAGCCGGCGAAGTCGGTGGGCAGTGCGTCGAGCACCGCGACGAGGTCGAGTGCGCCGGCGCCTGGTTCTGCCCAGACGCGATGATCCCGAGTGGCATCGAAGTAGCTCGCACCCTCCTCGAGCACGCGTGCGGCTGCCATCGTGTCGAGATCTTTGAGGTGGATGGCCGCGACGCGGTCGCGGTAGTCGGCGACGAGCGCGACCGCGTCCATTCCCGCGAAGGCGAGATGGCCGGTGTCGGGACCGAACATCAGCGCCCCGCCCTGCGAGCGATCGAGCACGCCCCGCACCTCGAACTCGGTCTCGATCCACGAGCCGACATGCGGATGCAGCGCCGCGGTGACCCCTTCGGCTCGCGCCGCCTGCGCGGCGAGCTCCAGCCCGTCGGCCATGATCTCGACCCGCTCGGCCGACGGCTCCACCCCGATCGCCGGTCGCGCCCGGCGCGCGTCGCACATGTGCTGGGCGATGAACATCGCGTCGAGGCCCAGCTCGGCCGCGGCGGCGGCGTGTCTCCGGGCGTCTTCGACCACGTCATCCCGCTCATCCGGGCGATCGAAGAATCCGCCGAAGTAGCCGGGTGCCGGTCGCAGACCGTACGACTCCAGGAGAGCTCCGTAGGCGCGCGGTGTCAGGCCGGGCGGCACGTCGGCGTGCACGGCGGTGTACCCCGCCCGCGCGATGTCGGTGAAGGTCGCGCGCAGGCGCTCCGGCGAGAGGTCGAGCCCGCTGCCCTCGAGCAGGAACGGCAGAGGGTTGATGGCCAGGCGTTCTCGTCGTGACACGGGACTGCTCACTCTCCGGGATTCCGCGGCGCCCACACGGCGTGGCGCGCTATCTGAACGAATCGATCACCCATCAGCACGTAGCCCTCGGCATCCGGATGCAACCGGTCGTGCAGATGATGGGTGTCGTCGGGGCCGAGCAGGCGGCGCCCGTCGAGGTAGTGCATCGCCGGGTCGGCGCGCTCGCCGACGATGCGCTCGAGCGTCGGCCGCACGTACGAGAGCGTGAGCACGCCCGGGCGGTCGCCCGCGTCGGGCGTGCCCGTCAGATGACCGTCGGGCCCCACGACCGTCGGCCCCGGCGTCGTCTCGTGCATCGGCAACGCCACCGGCGAGATGACGACGACGGGGGTGTCGGGCTGCCCGTCACGGATGGTGTCGAGGAACCCGTGCACCGCGGGAACGAAGGTGCGCATGCGCAGGGCGTCGGCGTTGATGGGATTGGTGCCGATCTTCAGCGTGATCAGCTCGCTCGGCCGGTCGCGGATCACTCGCGCGACGAAGGGATCGATCATCGCCTGACCCCCGAACCCGAGGTTCGTGAGATCCCAGTCGAGGGCGAGTGCCGCGAGCGCGGGCCAGGTGCGGGTGGGCCCGTCGGCTTCGGCGGAGTGGCTGATCGAACTGCCGTAGTGGGTCCACCTCGGGCGCGCGCGGGTGGGAGACGGGTGCAGCGGGGCGTCGGCGCTCACCCTGTGGATCTCCGTCGCGCTCACCTGGGGCAGCCAGATCTCGATCACGCGCGGCCGGGTCGCGGGTTCGCCGAGGGAGAGCTCGGCGATGGCGACCGCGCCGTCGATCCGCTCGGTGCGGCCGGCGTCGAGCTGGCGCAGGATCGGGCCGTTCAGGAACGCCTTGCGGTCGGTCTCCCGCCCGTCGACCACAGCGACGAGAACGGCCGGTCGGGCATCGTCGGGCACCGCCGCCGGAAAGCTCCTGGTGAGAACGGCCTCGATCGCCACGACGCTCGCCGTGGTAAGTACTTCCAGGCGCACGCCGGCGGTCTGCGCCGCCATCCGCTCGATCGACTCGTCACCGCCGCGCTGCCGGATGCTGTGCGGCAGACGGATGGGCGAGAGCCCGGCCTCGGTCTCGTCGACGAACGCGGTGCCCCGCACCGCGGCGCGGATGTCGTCACGCGACATCTCGAAGGCGAGCATCATGACCTCCAGGGGTAGAGCGCGAGGATCGTTCCGCCGAACACCTGGTCGCGCTCGGAGGCGTCGAAGAACGCGAGCGCGTCGTCGGCGAACGCGAGCGCATCGGCATAGCTATGGTGCTGCGTCGAGACGGGCCAGTCGGAGCCCCAGGCCAGGCGCTCGGCGCCGAACGCGAGCGCCACCCGTACGAGCCGGGCGCGCACATCGGCGTAGGGCGGGGTCGTCGTCGAGACGTATCGGAAGCCCGACACCTTGACGGCGATGCGCGGATGCTTCGCGAGGGCGATCAACGCCTCCACGTCCTCGTCGGTGGTCGCCAGGCCCTGGTGGTGCAGCAGGAGGGTGAGGTCGGGGTGCCGCTCGGCGAGCGCCCCGATCGCCGCGTGCCACGCCGGGGGCGCATGTACGCTCGCCACCAGCCCGAGACCCTCCGCGGTGGTGAAGAACTCCGCGGCCTCCGCGGTGTCGAACCAGCCGTCGTCGGCGTCGCCGAGATAGTGCGTGAAGCCGTGTGCGCCGGTGCGCGAGACATCCTCGGCCAGTCGCGTGGCCGATCCCGGGCGATGGTAGAAGGGCGACCAGCGGGAATCGACGTCGGCGAACATCCGGAACGCTGAAGGACGCTCGCCCACCATCTCGGCGACGTCGTCGTTGTTGTGCGGGTTCTGCGTGCGCGCATCCTCACCCCCGATGGCGGCTGCGACGACGAACGCCCGAGCGACCCCGTTCGCCGCCATCTCGCCGACGAGAGCGGTCGCCGTGGCCGCGCCCGGCGGAGGCGTCGACGGGTAGGGCCAGCGACGCCAGAGGTGGCAATGGGCGTCGACGATCACCGCAGGCCCACCGATGCCGGATCGATGCCCACGCCGAGGCCTGCGGATGCGCGTGGCTGCCCGGGCACGCCGCCGAGACCGAGGAGCACCTCGGTGAGGCTGTCGACCCCGAGCGACGAGAGCAGGTGAACCGCCCACGGATGCATCGCGGCGCCGTGGGGCGCGAAGGTGACGCCACGGTCATCGGCGAGTTCGGCCACCCGGCGGGCCGTGGTCAGCCCACCGCACCACGTGACGTCGACCTGGATGACGTCGACGCATTCAGCTTGCAGGAATCGTTCCGCCTCCACGAGACCGAACAGGTGCTCGCCCCCCGCGACCGCCACGGGCTGGCGGCGGCGGAGCTCCGCATACCCCGCGAGGTCATCGGGGAACAGCGGCTCTTCGATCCAGCCGAGGCGATGATCGCTCGCGTCGCGCAGGAACGCGGTGGCGTACTCGAGATCCCACGACATGAAGCAGTCGACCGACAGCGACACGTGCGCCGGCACGCGCGCACGGGTGTCGTCGAGCCGCGCGAGATTGGCGAGAAGGCCCTCGCTGCCATCCGCGGGGCCGTAGGCCATGGGCACCTTGACGGTGGCGCTCGCCCCGAGTAGATCGGGATCGACGTCGTCGAGCAGTTGCGGCTCGGGGCAGGTGAGGTAATGACGGAGCGGCCGCTCGCGCCCACCGAGCAGGTGGGCCAAGGAGGCTCCGGCGGCGCGCGCGGCGAGATCCCACAGCGCGAGCTCGCACGCCGAGAGCGCCATCGACGAGATGCCGCCGGCCGCGTAGGGGAGGGCGGCTCGGTGGAGTTGATCCGCGCGCGTCTCGATGTCGAGGGCCTCCCGGCCGAGCAGCAGTCCACGGAAATGACTCTCGATCAGCGCGGCCGTGACCACGCCGCCCCGGCTCTGCCCCACGCCGAAGACGGCGGGATCGTCGGTCTCGATCAGCACCCACACCAGGTCGCTGCCCGGTCCGCGCCAGCTGCTGCGGCGTTCGGCGAACTCCGGGTAGCCCGAGAGCGGGGTCGACACCCGGCTCTCGTCGAGCCAGGTGCCCCCGGAGAAGGGCGCCACGACGACGGCGACGTTGCGGATCTGCACAGGTTCCTCGGTTCCGACTTCCTCGTGGGGCTGCACAGCGATGCTAACGTAAAGCCAGCAGAAAGTTCAACCTGCAAGACTAGCGTACAGAATGGTGGATCTCTCCACCGCAGATCGGGAGTTCGAATGAGTCACCGCAGCCTCGAGCGAGTCGGACTGGAGACCTCGCTGAAGCCGTTCCCCTCCTGGAGCGAAGCCGATCTCGAGGCCACCGCCACCATCATGTTCGACCAGTGGCGCGATCTCGTCGGCGCCGCGCGATCGGCGGCCGTTCTGCTCTGGATCGCCGACGGCAGCGAGATCCTGGAGTGGGATCTCGACTTCGACCGCGAGGTCACCTGGGCGAACTCGGTGGGCTTCTCGAACACCGAGTACGACCCCTACTCGCACACGGTCACGCCCGACAACACCGCCCAGCCCTTCCGGGCGGATGTGCCGCCCCTCCGCTACCGAGACATCCGTCGTCTGGTGGCGGCGATCCGCCGGGTGGGCGAGCGGATGCTCGGGGTGCCCGTGACGGTGGGCGCCACGTTCGACCCGGGGCCGGAGTTCGCGACCTCGCGTTTCAAGTACGAGGAGCATCCGGAGATCGTGGCCGGCGACGACGAGCAGCGTCTCGGCAAGCTGATCCGGATGATCCGCGCCAACTCCGTCCTGCACGCCGACGAGCGATCGTTCGCCGGTTTTCCCGACGGCGTTCCGGAGGGCACGCCGTTCGGCGTGTTCCTCGGCAGGCAGGCCGCGTCGTACCTGGCCGAGATGGGCTTCGACTACCTCTGGCTCTCCAACGGCTTCGGCTTCAGCGCCTACTCGTGGACTCCGCTCGGCGAGACCTACAACGGAGACGAGTTCCTCTCGGAGCGAGTCGCATCCGTCTCGGCCACCCTGCTGGAGTTCTGGCGCACCTTCCTCGGCGAATGCCCCTTCCCCGTCGAAGTGCGGGGCACGAACTTCTCGACCGGCATCGACCTGGGCGGCGACGCCGTACCCACTCGCGAGATCTACGCAGCCGGGGTGTTCCGCAATCCGCCCCCGAACTCGCCCTGGGGACCGCTGAACGAGGACTTCGGCATCGAGATGTCGGGGTATCTCTCGCGCATCGCCGAGGTTCCGTCCGACGGATTCCTCTTCCGCTTCTACGTCAACGACCCGTGGTTCTGGCAGAACCCGTGGTGGGACTTCTACAACCGCGAGCCGTTCGACATCTACCTGCCGCTGAGCGTCTCGCGGCTCGACGACCGCGGGCGGGTGCGTACCGCGTCGGACGTGCAGTTCCTCTCGATCGACACCGAGCGCGGGGGGCTCGATCCGCGGGCGGGTCGGGAGGTGAGCGGGTATGTGCTGCGGGCTCTGGAGTCGGCGCCGGATGAGGCGGGGCCGGTCGTGTGGGTCTACCCGTTCGACGAGTACGCCGACGATGCGCTCGCCGACCCGGAGTCGGTGCGGCATCCGTACTTCGAGGACTGGTACCTGACGGCCGCGATCAACGCCGGTGCACCGGTGAACACGGTGGCGTCGACGCGGATGCTCTCGGCTGCGGTGGCGGCGGGCTCGCTCGACGGCCGCATCCTCGTCGTGCCGACGAGGGCGCTGCGCGGCACGGTGCTCGAGCTGCTGGAGACTCTGACCGCGCGCGGCGCGAGTGTGCTCGCCTACGGACCGGCCGATCGCGCCGATGACCGCGGGCGCCGCCTGCTCGGCCTGACCCTCGCCGACGGGATCGAGGGCGACCTGGAGCTCGAGACGGCTCTCGACGCCGACGCCGACGCGATCGCCGACGAGCCGGCGCGCCGCGTCCTGCGCCATTCGTCGACCTTGTCGGGCGGAGCCATCCGCGAGATCGCGGAACCGGATGCGACGGTACTGGCATCGGTACGCTCGGGCGCCGACGTGCGCGCCTACGCCACCCGGCAGGGCTCATCGGCGTGGGTGCGAGGCTCGTCGACTTTCGACCGCGCGCCGATGGATGACCACGGCTTCCGCCACTCCCGCCCTCTCGACCCGCGCGAGTTCGAAGAGGCGGGCGCCATACTCGGCCGCGTGCTCGGCGAGCTGGGTGTGTCGTGCCGCTTCATCCGCCGCGATGCGGCTTCGCGCGCCGCTGTGCAGTCGCTGCACCAGAACGGCAACGCCACCTGGCTGAACGGCTATCTGGCTGACACGACCACCCGCCCGCGCTACCGACTCCCTCTCGGCGCGCCGGTTCTGACCGGCCTCGAGGGCTGGTACGCCGACGGCCACACCGAGTACTCCTTCGGCAAAACCCTGCACGCGGAGGCCCGTGTCTTCATGCACCAGCAGGATGCGGCCACGGTCACCTGCCGCGAACTCTCGCCCTACCCGTACTCGATGAGCCGAACCCTGAAGGCGACCGGCTTCACGGATGCGCGAGTCACCATAACCGTCCCCCGAGACGCGACCCGCGTCATCCTCGTGCGAGACGACCAGGCCGCCCTCAACCTGATCGGCGACGTGGTCGCCTCCCGCGACGTCACCGCCGACGTCGTCGACGGCCGCCTCGCCCTCGAGCACGTGACCGGCTCGATCATCGTGAGCTGGTCCGAGAATCGATAGACGGCTCGACTGGCGCGGACCTGACCCCAAAAAAAGGGCCCTCGACCGGCTCGGGCACTCAGTGAATGCCAAGCCCTCGAGGGGAACTGTTGATCGCCGCTATCGCGCTTCGTGATTCGAGGAGACAGAGATCGTCCGCCCACCCTCATAGCCGGCCGAGCCGCTCTGCAGCACGCAGATAAGCGTCAAGCCCCTGCCTGCGCCCGACGGCAACGGCCTCGATCGCGACGGCTTGGACCTCGTTTGGCGTGAACCGATAGACGAGCCGGAACCGCGGCTTGTCGGATCCGTCCGGATCGAAGTAGAGCTTGAAGCAGTCCCCGAGATCACCCGTTGACGCGCGATCGTCCAACGCAATGCCGCGGACATCCCCATTACGAACGTGCAGAAGCATGTTCACCGCCATCTGACGAGTGGCCACATTGGGCAGAGCATCAATGTCGTCCTGAAAGCCCGGCAGGGCCGTCAGGCCGAGCACGCGAGCCACTACTCGAAATCAGCGGGGTTCAAGCCGACCTGCTCAGCAATACCCGAGAGCGGAACCGCCGGCCCTGCAGCAGCCCGCTCGCGCACAGTGGCAGCGATCTCGAGGTCCTCGATCGCCGGGAGCAGTTGGGCGTACAGCTCGAACGGAATCACAACGGCCTCTGGCTTTCGGTGAGAACCGAAAATCACCGGGGTCGCAGAAGCGTGCTCAGCACGAAACCGCTTGAGAACCGCGGGCAGCTTCTCACGGAGCTCACCACTCGGCATCACAACGGGCATCACATCTGAAATGGACATGCCGCAAGCGTATATGAACTACTCGTAATTCTGTACATATTTACCCACATAAAGGCTGCCGATCTCGACGCTACCGCATCTGATCTGTCGTCGAACTTTACGAAGAAGACATCGCTGGCCGTCATGGGCGGTTTCGATCCCGCCACCCTCAAGCCCGGGTCTACGTTGAGCTCAAAGGTTCAGCGCGCTATTGACCTTGCGATCTCGGGCCAACGGATTGAGATCGTGACTGAGCCGACGTTCTTGGAGCTGATCGACCTGTAGGTTTGCTCACCAATCACGGGCCTCGTCCGACCCGACCCGGCCATATTGAGGCGGAACTTCGTCGTGATTGCGCTCTGCCGACATTCCGTCGGATATCTGTTGATGGCTTCGCGTCAGTGCGCCAAGGATGTAGCGACCGTCGGTGATCGGGTTGGTTGTAGGTGACATCGTGACGGATAGCGGGACTATTGCACCAAGGACGCCCATGAGAAGCCCGGATGCGACCACGGCGGGGGCTGCCAAGTTGCCGTCCTCGGGCCCAGCGTAGACATACTTTATGCGGAGGTCCTGATGTCTCAAAGCGTCGTTTAGACCCTCAGAACTGGCGTGTAAATGTGCACTTGCAATTCGGTAGAACACGGAAAAGTCGGGAAGGACCAGCTTGCTGAGTGCGCTGAACGACGGGTTCCCGTTCGGGAGAATCGGTGCAGCCCAGCCCCACGGTCCGGCGAACTCTTTGCCTACTGGCTTGTTAGAGCCTGCCTCTTCGCGTGAAGGGCCTGACGCACTTCGTCGTCAAGTATTGATGCGACCTCAGGATTAGCAGCGCTCAGATCTCTCGCTACTGAGGGGGTGAAGACCTGATGGTGGCAGACGTATCGTGCGACCAATTCCGGATGTTCTCCGTCTGGCATTCCATGCAGCCCAAGGGTTGCAGCAACGACGAACAGTTCGTGGATGGTTCGTACGCGTGTCCACGCGCCTTGTGGGTAGCCGCCGCGCAGCAGCCATCCGACCTCGTCGAATGCCAGGAGGGCTCGCCCCCCGAGTCCGACCTGGAGATTAATGTACTCTGCAAACGCGTCATCCTCGGGCGTCTCGTCTAATGCGCCATGCACCGTCTCAGATGCCCAGTTGACTGCCTCCTCTGCTGTCGAATGCATGAGATCCGTCGCTTCAAAACCCGACCTGTACTTCTCGGACAGCATTGTCCTCAGCTCGGTTCGAGTGGTCGAATTGGAGCTCGACCAGTTCACTTCACTGCGGAAGTTGGTCCAGAAGTCCTCGAATGCTGAGTCAGCGACTGGCGGCTGCGCCCCGATCTCGAACTCGAAGTCTGCGGTCACTGTGGACTGTCAATCGATGACGACGACGGCATCGAGAGATGCGAACTTGTCGCCGGAAATCTCGTCTATGGACACCAGAGTGCCTGAGAGGTTCTGCCCCGCATCGCCGATGCATGCTTGGACTGGTCCAGGCTGATTTCGGGCAATAGGGAGCGTGATTGACAGGTCGTAGCTTCCGTGGAGCGGAGTGCCCTTGTTTGAGAACGGCCCAAACGAGATGCGCCCATCATTGAGGACGCCTTCGTCCTGAGCGAAAAAGCCGTCCTCGACGAAGAAGCTCGCATTCAACTCGGAACCGTCCGGAAGGTTCGAGGTAGCGTCGATCGTGACTCCGCCCGACGAATCGGATGAGAGCGCGTAGGCGATGGCCACATCAATGGGTGGGGGAGGGCAGACGGCCCCAGTTGCGTCCGACTGCGCCTCCGACGACGAACTTGGGGACGGTCTCGGTGAAATCGTGGGTTCTACAGCGGGACCGGCCGTCGGCGAACAGGCGGACAGAGTGAACGCCAGCAAGGCGGCGCACGCGGTTGCAAAAGCGATCTTCATCTGTTGATTATCGCGGCTCAATCGCCTCGACCGAACTACTCGCCGGTAGCGATGGAAGCACACCTCTTGCTGTGCCGACCCCGGATGCAATCTGGTCAGCTCGGAGTCGTTGATCACCGAGATCCCTCAGCGGGTTGCGCAGATGCCAGGGAATCGACAACCACGTTCCAATGAGCGTGTTTCCGGCGGTTCACCTCACCCGGCTACGTTCACGCTCGGCTGGGGGAGACATGCGCGAAGAGAACCGGGGGCGATAGCGCCATGGCGCCCGAAGCCGCCCAGTTCTTCTTCGCCTACCTACTGGTGGTCGTGGCGATCATCCCGGTGATGTGGGTGCGGCTGCGCCCCGGTATGTCGCTCGCCCGCCGTCAAGTCACGATCATGGCGGGCATCGCTCTTCGGATAGCCGGCTTCCTCGCGTCGTTCCTCGTGATCCTCCGGCTGGCGGGCCACCAGATCGAACCGATGCTCGCGAAGGCGGGCGACTGGCCCTTCGTCGCCTGGGGGCGCCAGACGCTCGCCACCGGAGGATTGCCGCTCGCCGCACTCATCGCCGCCGGGCTCGTGCTGGCCGCGGCGAAAGCTGTTCTGCTCTGGCGCCGCACGGTGCGCAGATCAGAGACCCTCGGTTTCGTGGTGTGGCACTATACGCGCTCGGCGACCACCCCGATCACCGAGTATTTCCGTCCCCCCGAGACGGCGATCACCGCGCATCTGCCCCGATCGGTAGCGGAACTGTTCACCCGGGGCGTGCTCGGTTCGATCGTGGTGGGCATCACCGAAGAGCTGATGTTCCGCGTCGGTATCCCGGCGTTGCTTCTGCAGACCGGCGCCAACCTGTGGGTGAGCGTGATCTTCTCGCTGGCCATGTTCGCCCTGCTGCACGGCTACCAGGGGTGGGGAGGTGTCGCGAGCTCCGGCCTGTCCGGCGTGGCCTACACGTACATCTACTTCGTGACCGGCGACATCGTTCTGCCGATAGTCCTGCACGCGCTCAACAATGCGTACGTGCTCGCTGTGCTGCCGGCGGTGAGCTGGCGATCGTCGCGCCGTGAGTTCGACCAGCGGATGCGGGCAGCTGCAGAGCGACCCGCCGTCAGCACACCGGCGATTCCCCCGCCACCCGGAAGCTGACCCGCCCCTCGCGCTCTCTCACCCGACGAACGGGTCGAACTTCTCCCTGATCCACAGCTCGTCGGCGCAGTCCTCGGAGCATGCCCGGTGGTAGTAGATCATCTCCCCGCGGGGCACTCGGATGCCGCAGTGCCGGCACCGCCGCAACCGGTTGCCGAAGCGCTCGTGCGCGCTCACCCCGCCACCGCCTCCACGTACTCGCGCAGGGTCGCGCAAACCACTGCATCGATGTCCTCGCCTCGTGCCGCGGTAATAAGACGAGCCGTGTCGCCCAAGGCTGCTAGCGCCAGCGCACTACCGCGACACCCCAGGCTGAGAGGCCGACGACGAGGCGTTGCCGCACGACGGCGGCCCGGCCATCCATGAGCTCCTCGATCTCGACGACCTCGCCGAGGTTGGGGATGTCGACGAAGTGTTCGCTGTGCGGGGCGCCGATGAGGAAGAGCACCGACCAGTCGCCGCTCGTTCCGCGGCGCCACTGCACAGCTGTTCCGTCGGTGCCGGGCACCCGCGCCGAGACCGCGACACCCGCGCGTTCGACGAGGTGCTCGGTGAACCGCAGCACCTCCGCCGACGACGCGCGACTGTGCGCCAGGCCGAGGAAGCTGCCGACCGACACAACGGCACCCGCGCCCATCGAACGCTCCAGTGCGACCGGGCGACCGGTGTCGCGCGCGAGCACCCGCGCATCCGTCTCGTCGTACTGCTCGAGCCAGCTCGCGGCCGGCAGCACGAACGGCACGCCGTCGAGCTCCAGCGAGAGGGTTGCGGATGCGGGCAACTCGCGTCGACCGAGCGACCGCAGGCCGAGGGCCGACGTGGTGCGCTCGCCGGGTGGGTGGTAGAACGCCTCCTCGTCGAACGCCGCGAGATCGGCCTCGGTGAGCAGGAGTCCACCCCGTTCCACCCAGGTTGCGACGGCCGCAAGCGCGGCCGGCGGAACGCTGAGCGGCCAGGGCAGCACCAGCAGCTTCAGGTCGTCCAGCCGATCGAGATGGTCGGGGTCGAGCACCTCGTAGGGCAACTGGAGTTCCTCGAACGCCCGCATCCAGCCGAGCATGCTCTCGCGCACTTGTCGACCATCATTGCCATCCTGCGCCCACTCGAGGTAATACGTATCGGGGAGGAACAGCACTCCCACCTGGGCCGCCTCCGGCCGGTACGCGTCGAGGAAGTCCTCGTTCGCAGCGATCAGCGAGGCCGTGCGCGCCATAGCTTCCGCGCGCGCCGGCGCGTGCCCGTCGTCGCCGGAGAACCCGAAGCCGCCCGACTCGCGGCCGAGCACCTCGTCGCGCCACTGCCAGACGATCGTGCCCTTCGCGCCGCGCCCCATCCCGTTCCACAGCCAGCGCTGCTGCTCGTCGGCCCGCACCGCGGGCAGCACGTGATGGCCGAGCCGGCCGCCGCCGCCCTGCAGCTCGGCGAGCCAGAACGGCCGCTCACCGGCGGCGCTTCGGGTGGCCTCGATGCGCAGCCCGAGGTCGAGCATCGACATGCCCTCGAGGTTCGGAAAGCTGGAGCATCCGTACCCGTCGAGTTCGGCGGCGAGCGCGAAGTCGTTGCCGCGCGACAGCGGCTGCTCGAACAGGCTGCCGGCCGAGTTCACCGACGGTTCGCCGCAATGCGCCGAGATCGGATGCGCCGGGTCGGCGGCACGGATCGTGTCGCGCCGGAAGCGCAGATGCGCGGCAGCGCGCTCGGTGAGGAACCGCTGGAACGCCACGAGGTCGGTGTACGGCAGCCCCGGTTTCCGGCCGGGTTGCACGTCCTCCCATGTCGCGAACCGCCCCCGCCACGCTCGCGCCACACCTTCGAGGTCGCCGTACCGCTCCCTCAGCCATGAGTGGAACGCCCGGATGCTGGCCGGACTGTAGTCCAGGTAGCCGTCGCCCTCCATCGCCCAGCGGTTCTCGTTCCAGCAGTCCCACGCCACGAGCGCCGGGTGACCGGCGAAGTGGCGCGCGGCCGCGTCGAGGAAGTCGCGCATGTGCCCCAGCACCCGCGGATCGTCGATCGAGCCACCCGGCGTCACCCCGGACTGCGCCTCGACCCGCGTGGTCGACGGCGTGACCCGGCCCAGATGGTCGACCATCGCGGCATCCGGATACCGCCGCAGCAGCCAGGCGGGTTGCATCTCGGCGATCGTGCTGATGACGACGGTCAGACCGTTCGCGTGCGCGAGATCCAGGAGGCGGTCGTAGTCGCCCCACTCGAATTCGCCCGGCGTGGTCTCGACCCAGCCCCAGATCAGCCAGAGCTGCACGGTGCCGAACCCGGCCCGGGCGATGTCGGCGATGTCCTGCTCCCACAGCGACGGGTCGGGCGACGGCGGGCGGTAGTACTGAACCCCGAGCAGCATGTCAGGCGAACTCCTGCCGGATCGACCCGAGTCCGTCGATCTCGGTGACGAGGGTGAGCCCGGGCGTGAGGAACTCCTCCGGGGTGCGCCCCTGGCCGACACCGGCGGGCGTTCCGGTGAAGACGAGATCGCCCGGCTGGAGCTCGACGATGGCCGAGAGCTGCTCGACGATCGCCGGAACGGTGAAGATCATGTCGCGGGTGCGGCCGTCCTGCAGCACGCGCTCCTGTCCGGAGGAGTCGATGCTGCGGCAGCTCACGCGCAGGTCGTCGCGGTCGTGCCCGGCCTCGATCTCGGCCACGCTCACCACCGCTGGCCCGGTCGGCGCGTACCCCTCAAAGGACTTGCCGAGGCTGAACTGCGCGGATGCGCCCCACCATTGCACGTCGCGGTCGCTGATGTCCTGCCCGATCGTGAGACCGGCGATGCGGTTCCAGGCCTCCCCGGCCGGGATGTCGCGCCCACCAGTCCCGATCACGACCACGAGTTCGGCCTCCCAGTCGACGCGCGCGCCCGACAGCTGCACCACTGCGTCGGGGCCGGTGAGGCTCGAGGCGAACTTCGTGAAGACCAGCGGATGCTGCGGCAGCTCGAGCCCGGACTCCGCCGCGTGCTCGGCGTAGTTGAGCCCGACGGCGAGGATCTGGCCGGGCCGCGGCACCGGCGGAGCGAGCGTGGCGCGGTCGACGTCGACCGAACGCGGGTGCCGGTCGACATCGATCCCTTCGCCCCACTCGCACAGCTCGCTCCACGAGGCGTAGACCGACTGCGGGTCGGCCGAGAACCGGCCGGCGCTCGCCGAGGCGATGTCGAGTACGCGGATGTCGCCGAGCAGCACCGCGCGACCGTCGAGGTTCGCGACCCGCATCAGATCGTCACCGACTCGAACCAGGTGCGTGCCAACAACTCGCGTCCGGCGTCGGTGGGATGCACGCCGTCCCAGAGGAGCCCGGCCGCATCGCGCTCGTAGCTCGCCCGGGTGAACGCGACGTCGGCCGCGACGAGCTGGGCATCGAACTCGCGCGCGAGCGTGCGCACCACTTCGATCTTGGGGTCGAGGTCTTCGCGCCAGGTCGTCTGCTCGGGGCGGATGGCGAGGAGGAACGGCTCGATCAGAACGAGGCGCGCCCCGGCATCCGCCGCCCGAGTCGCCAGGTCGCGGTACGAAGCCTCGAACGCCTCGGTCGAGGTCGCCTCGCCGCCGTCGTAGCGGCGCCAGGTGTCGTTGATGCCCACGTGGATCGACACCACGTCGGGATCGTGCGCGAGGCAGTCGCGGTCGAAGCGGGCCGCGAGGTCGACCGCCCGGTTGCCGCCGATGCCGGTGTTGACCACGCGCTCCTCGAAGCCGGCTTCGGCGCGACGACGTGCCACGCGCGCCACATAGCCGACTCCGAGGTCGTACGGATCGTCTATCCGTCGTCCGTCTTCGGTGATGCTGTCTCCGATGAAGACCAGATTCTGTGCCACTCGCATCCTCACTTCGCGTATTCGGTGGTCTTGGTGAAGGCCACGAGCACCTTGCCCGGGATGTCGTCGCCATTGGCCAGGTCGGTGAACGCCTCGTCGGCGCTCTCGGGTCCGATCACTCTGCTGATGAGCGACCAGGCCGTCAGCGGGTTGTCCGCCACCAGTGCCGCGGCGTCGGCGAAGTCGCGCGCGGAGTAGGTGAAGCTGCCCACAAGGGTGCGCTCGGCGGTGCTGATCTGGAAGGCGTCGAGGCGCACTTGCGGCTCGCCCATGCCGACGAGGCACACCGTGCCGCCGAGCACCGTGCAGGCGAGGGCGTCGGCGAGCGAGTGCGTGCTGCCCACGGCGTCGATCACGACGTCGACGGGGCCGCCGTGACGGCCCAGAGCGCCGAGGAGGTCGCCGGCCGACGGATCGATCACGGGAACGCCCATTCCCTCGAGCAGGCTCCGGCGGCCGGGGCTGATCTCGCTGACGTAGATCTCCGGAACGCCGAGCGCTTGGAGCACCAGCACCACCGACTGCCCGATCGGGCCGCCGCCGATGACCAGCACGCGCTCCTGAACGGTCACTCCGGCTCGGCGGGCGGCGTGCAGCGCGACGGCGGTCGGCTCCACCAGGGCGCCGTGCTCCACCGGCATGCCGTCGGCGAGGCGGAGCACATTGACCGCGGGCACCACGACGTAGTCGGCGAAGGAGGCGTAGCGCGCCGGGTCGACGCCGATCACCGACTTGCGGGGCGAGTGCTGCTCGCGGTCGACGAACTCCACTCGGTCTTCGAGGGGCAGCACGACGGGATTGAAGGTCACCGCATCCCCGATCGCGAGCCCGAACGGCGCATCCCCCGGTCCGAACCCCTCGATCGTTCCTGAGCTCTCGTGGCCCATCACCTGGCCGACCGCCCGGCGTCCGTTGTGGCCGGTGTAGCCGTGGATGTCCGAACCGCAGATACCCGTGAACGCCACCCGGATCAGAACCTCGCCGATGGCGACCTCCGGTATGGGGCGATCGGCCAGGGCCATGCGCCCGAATTCCTCCAGGACCAGTGTTCGCACGGTCGATTTCCTCTCGTCTCGCATCGTCGCATCGGAGTCGCCCGACGTCCGTCGAAGCGATCCCACCTTATCAATAAGTTCATCAGAGTGATAACAAGTTCGAAATACAGAACTTTTCTCTCGCTTCTTCGTCGATTTCCCGGCTATAGTTCGAAATCATGATTGACGGCTCACAGTCGAGAACCGCAGGCGTGAAGATCGCCCGCACCGAGATCTTTCCCATCAATGTGCCCGCCACCCCCGAGCAGGTCGCGGCCGGGTACTACCACCGCTATTGCGTGGTGCGCATGACCACGACCGAGGGAGTGCGTGGCCATAGCTTCGCGGGGCCCATCGACCGCACGGTCTGGCCGGCCGTCATCGCCGCCACCGAAGGGGCATCGGTCACCGACATCGACGGGATGCTGCGCCGCGGCCTGAATCGCGGAGCCGGCGCCGAGCACGCGGCCTGGGACGCCCTGGGCAAGACCCTCGGCGAACCCGTGCACGCTCTGCTGGGCGGCGCGCGGATGCAGGAGCTGAAGGCCTATGTCACCCTCGTCTGGCCGGGCGACCCCTCGCAGTCGCATGTCAGCCACGCCCAGACCGTCGACGCCGTGCTCGCCTATCAGGCGGCAGGGTTCGAAGGCGTGAAGATCCGCTGCTGGCGGGAACCGGGCGAGAACGCGCGACTGTGCGAAGTGATCCTGGCCGCGACCGGCCCGGACTTCACTCTGATGGTCGATCGCACCGCCCACGTCTCCGGCGCAACCTGGACCTACGAGCAGGCGCTCGCAGAGGCGCGCGAACTGCAGGACGTCGGGGTGCGCTGGCTCGAAGAGCCGCTTGACCGCTACGACCTGAGCGGCCAGTCCCGGCTCGCCGACGAGATCGAGATGCAGATCGTGGGTGGGGAGGGATACGCGACGCCGGCGGAATTCGCCGCGGCGCTCGTGGCCCGCAGTTTCGACGTCATCCAGCCGGACGCGTCGATCGCCAACGGCATCCTGCCCACCGTGCGGGTGGCGACGATGGCCGAGGCGCTCGGCGTGCCGGTGTGCCTGCACGGCACGGGCGGACTGCGGCTGCCGGGGTGGCTCCAGGCCGCCGCGCTCATCGGGCCGGAGTGGCAGGAGCTCGCGATCATCCCTCCGACGCTGCATCCGGATGAGGCGTGGAGCCTGAACGAGAGCGTGCTCCGCAGTGCGCCCTGGAGCATCGACCGCGGGCGGATCAGCGTGCCGACGGCGCCGGGGCTCGGCCTCGACGTCGACGACGACGCGCTCGACCGCTACCGGATCGGCTGATCGCGGATGTCCGTGCGCCTCACGGGCCTCACCGTCGAACACGCCGAGGAGCCGCTCGGCATCGACGTGCGGCCGCGGTTCGGCTGGGTGGTCGACGGTGGCGCGGCCGGCACCCGTGTGCGCAGCTGGCGGATCGAGCTGTTCGCGCCGGATGGCCGGCGCCTCTGGAGTCGCGACGACCCGAGCGGCGGCCCGGGCGTCGACGTCGAGTACGAAGGGCCCGAGCTCCGCTCCCTGACCCGTTATCGCTGGGAGATCGTCGTGACGACCGAGCACGGCGCTGCGCGGGCGTCCTCCTCGTTCGTCACGGGCATCCTCGACGACGACTGGCGTGGAGCACAGTGGATCTCCCACCCCGACCCGGGTGGCGCCGCACCGCTGCTGCGTCAGGAGTTCACGGTGCCGCAGCTCGCCGCGCCGAGCTACCTCGTGGTCGGCGCCGGCGGCTACGCGCGCCCCGAGATCAACGGCGTGCCCGTACCCGGGTTCGACCTCGCCCCCGGCTTCACCGACTACGACGTCACGGCCCAGTACGTCGTGGTGGAGATCACCGGCCTCCTGGTGCCCGGCCGCAACGCCATCGGCGTCGAGCTCGGCCGCGGCTTCTACGGCATGGCCTCGCCCTCGACCTGGAACTGGGAGACCGCGCCGTGGCACGACGAGCCCTGCGTGCGCATCCTGATCGTGACGGGCGACGAGGTGGTGGTGCTCTCCGACGAGGGCTGGCGGGCCGTCGACGGCCCCACCCGCTACGACGATCTCCACGGCGGCGAGGACTTCGACGCGCGGTACGACCGGCCCGGGTGCTCCGCTGCGGGCTACGACGACGCGGGATGGACGCCGGTCACGCTCGCTCGAGGACCCCGGGGCCGGAGCGTCAACCAGCGCCAGCAGCCGATCGCGGTGGCGCAGACCTTCGCGCCCGATCGGGTCGAGCAGAGCGCGCCGGGCCGGTGGCTGTTCACCTTTCCCCGGGTGATCGCGGGACGCATCCGTCTCCAGCTCGACGGCGCAGCGGGCGAGGTGGTCACCGTCCGCACGGCCGAGAGGCTCCGGGCAGACGGCCGGCCCGACAACGACGATCCGCACGGCTACTACGCGGGGCGGTTCCAGGAGAGCCGGATCACCCTCTCCGGAGAGCCGCTCCTGTGGACGCAACGCTTCGGCTATCAGGGCTTCCGCTACGTGGAGGTCGAGGCGACGCGCGAGCCCGTCGTCGAGGCCGAGCTGCTGCACAGCGCGGTCGCCCGCACCGGCCGCTTCCGCTGCTCGAACGCTCTGCTGAACCGCCTGCACGACCTCACCGTCGACACGGTGCTGAACAACCTGCACGGGCTGCCCACCGACACCCCCAAGTACGAGAAGAACGGCTGGACGGGCGACGGGATGCTGGGTGCCGAGCTCATGCTGCTGAATCTCGACAGCCACGAGCTCCTCGCGAAATGGGCGCACGACATCGCCGCATCGCGGCACGGCGTGGGGGCGCCCGGGGTGATCGCGCCGCACGGCGGCTGGTCGATGGACTGGACGCCGGCGCCGACCTGGCACGCAGCCCTCCTGTTCGTGCCGTGGGAGATCTATCGGCAGCGCGGCGACGTGCGCGTGCTCGCCGACACCTGGCCCGACGCGAGCGCCTACCTCGAGTTCGAGCTCTCGCGGTGGCCCGACGGCATCGCCGACACGACCCTCGGCGACTGGGTGAGCCCGGATGCCGATCCCGGCGGCGGCAACGCGCCCGAAGACACGCGCATCGCGGCCACGGCGTACCTGATCGCGGGTCTCGACATCGCCGCGAAGACAGCCCGGGTGCTGGGCCGCGACCAGGAGCCGTGGCTCGAGCACGCCGCGCGCCTTCGACGTCGTTTCGTCGACGAGTTCTTCGCCGCCGATCGCGCCCAGATCGTGGGAACCGGCGATCGGGGAGACCGCCAGACCCATCAGGTGCTCGCGCTCGCCTTCGACCTGCTGCCGGAGCGGCACCGCCGGCCGGTGGCCGACACGCTGGCCCGGATGATCACGGAGAACGGCGACCATCTGAACACCGGCGCCCTCGGCACCAAGTATCTGCTGCCGCAGCTCACCCGCTACGGTCACGCCGAGACGGCGCTCGCCGTGGCTCTGCAGACCGACTATCCGAGTTGGGGCCTCTGGGTCGAGGCGGGCGCGACCTCGTTGTGGGAGCATTGGAGCCCGTCCGCCCGATCGCACGGCCACTACTTCCTCGGCACCATCGACGATTGGCTGTTTCGATCGGTCGCCGGCATCTCCCCGGCGGCTGGCGGCTGGCGCGAGATCCGGATCGAGCCGGCGGTGTTCGGCCTGAGCTCGGCGGAGGCCGAGGTGCTCACCCCGCTCGGACGAGCCGGAGTCAGCTGGCGCACCGAGGCGTCCGGCGTCGTCATCGACGTCGAGATCCCCGTCGGAGCCGTGGCGACCGTGCGTCTCGGCGAACGCGAATGGAAGGTCGGGGCCGGCCGGCGCCGGCGGCATGCATCGGTGCCGGCTGCTCAGTCACGGACGGCATCCTCGCTGTAGAGGCTCTCGATCACCTCGACCGCGCGAGCGGCGCGCTCCGCGCCTGCGGTCAGTTCCATCAACGGAGCGTCGGAGTGGCCGGCGCGCACCTGGGCCACCGCGTCGATCAGCGTGCTGACCGGGGCGCCGTTCGGATAGGCCGACTCGCCGTCGCCCGGTTCGACGTGGCCGCCCGCGCCATCCGCCGTCGCCCAGTCGAGCGTCGCCCGGGCGAGGTCGTGTCGCGCCGACCCGGCGGTGCCGAGATAGGTGACGGACTGCTGCGCGGCGAGGCCGGGCAGGGCTCCCCCCGAGGAGAAGACGGTCGCGACCGCCGTGCCGGAGAGCCGCAGCGAGATCGCATTGGCCGTGTCCATGCCGGGGGAGACGAACACGCTCTCGCCGGCGATCCGCTCCGGCCGTGCCCCGGTGGCGTCCATGATGGCCGAGACCACGTGGGAGGTCTGGGACTGGCCGTGACCACCGCCGGCGATCGCGACATCCGCGTAGGTGCCGGGCAGCGGCGCGACGGCGTGCGGACGGTTCACGCGCCGGAGGTACTCGTCGACGTCGCCGGAATAGAGGGGGGCCGTGTACGACTCGAACACGGCGTGCACGCCGACGAGGTCGCCCAGCCTGCCCTCCGTCAGCAGCGCGCGAATCTCCCGTGCCGCCGCCGTGTACTGGTAGGGCAGGCTCACCGAGAGGCCGAGCCGGCGCGCCCGCGCCAGGCGTACCAGCCCGTGGGCCTCGGCGGCGTGCAGGGTGAAGGGCTTCTCCACGAGCACGCTGACCTCGCTCAGGAGGCCGGCCCGTGCGGCCCCGGCGTGGAAAGCGGCGGGCGACGCGACCACGAGCACGTCGAGGTCGCTCACCGCCAGCATCTCCTCGACCGTCGAGAAGCTCCGCGCCCCCGGAGCCCCCGCCGTCATCGCGGCGAGGCGCGCCGGGTCGGGGTCGCTCGCCGCGACGAGCGCCGCATCCGGATGCGCTTCGATGGCAGGCACGTGGGCGTGCGCGGCCCACCAGCCGCAGCCGACCAGACCAACTCGAATCATGATGCCTCCTCATGCGGATCTGGCCCGCGATGCGCGATCGCGGGCCAGATCCTGTGGGTTCGGGTGCTACTGCTGCGCCCAGTCGTCGGTCCACTTGCCGTCGGCGGCGACTTCCTTCGCGCTGGTCGTCCATTGCGACAGGGTCTCGGTGAGCTGGTCGTCGAGCGACTTGTTGCCCGTCAGGTAGCCCGTGTAGATCGCCTGCCCGAGAACCGCCTTGGGGAGCAGCGCCGGTTGCGGAACGGTTGGGTTGAGGGCCCAGTCGCCCGTGGTCAGGCCCTCGAGTCCGGGGGCCGGCTTGGCGTCGGCCAGAGCCGGGATGCCGCCGGTCTGGTCGAGCCACGGCTGGATGCCCACCGGGCTGGACGCGAACTGCAGGAACTTCACGGCCGCGTCGAGCTTGTCGCCCTTGGTGGTGGCCGGGATCATGTAGCTCGTCCCGCCCGTGTTCGCACCGGAGCGGGCCGCTTCGCCGGTGGAGAGCGGGCTGTCCTGCTTGGTGATCGTCGGGAAGGGGAGGGTTCCGTACTTCCAGTCGACCTCGTTGAGGCTGTTCGCCGAGAAGTTGGCTCCGAAGGACATCGCGGCCTTTCCGGCCAGGAACTCCTGCGCCCCGGTGAAGGCGGCCCCCGTGCTGGCCACGCCGGACCAGTTGGGCGTGGCGCACGCGTCGACGACCTGCTTCGCGAGAGTGAACGCCTCACCGATCTCGGGGGTGTTCTGCGGGGTGAACTCCCCGGTGAGCACGCCCTTCGCGAAGTCCTTCACCGAGATCTGCTTCGAGGTGCCGGGCTTGCCGTCGGGCCCGTAGTAGTTCAGCTCGTCGAAGTACTTGGTGAGCAGCATCGAGGTGATGGGCTTCACCACGCTCGCCTGAGCGAGGTAGCTGTTGTCGAAGGCCAGCGGCGTGTAGCCCGCCGCGCTGATCGCCTTGCAATCCTTGATGAGATCGCCGTACGTGGCCGGCGGCTCGTGGATGCCGGCGGCGGTGAACACGTCCTTGTTGTAGTAGATGCCGCTGAGGTAGAGGTTGAACGGCACGAACTCGTAGTGCTGCGCCGCATTGCGGCCCGCGTTCGCGGCGCCGCCGATGTAGTCGGGATTGAAAGCGGTGATCCACTTCTCGTTGCCCTCGATGTACGGGTTCGGCTTGTCGAAGTAGTCGTCGAGCGTCACGACCTGATCGGGCTTGTGCGAGGCCTGGTTGAAGATCAGCTCGGGGGCCGTACCGGCGGCGAGCTGCGTCGAGAGCGTCTGGTAGAACTCGGTGAGCGGCAGCACCACCGTCTTGACCTCGATGTTCGGCTCGGCCGCCTCGAAGCGGGCGACGAGGTCCTCCCAGGCCGGTCCGAAGCTCTGCGCGTCGGTGTTCCACTGGTTGGGGCCGGCGATCGTGATGACGGTCTTGTCCGAACTCGCACTGGGAGCGCATCCGGCGAGTGCGAGGGCGGTGGTCGCGACCACCCCGAGCGCGATGATCGGTTTGAGCTTGCTATACATCCTTGTATTGCCCTTCTGTGTGATTGGTGACGAAACGGCCGGAGGTGCGGTCAGTGCGAGCCCGGGAGCCCGCCCTGGATTCCGGCCAGGAAGTACTTGGAGAGAAAGAGGAACAGCAGCAGCAGCGGCAGGCTCGCGATCATGTAGCCCGCGAACATCGCGCCGTAGTCGGTGCCCGCCTGCCCGCGGAAGAAGAGCAGCCCGACGCTCACCGGCTTCAGGGCGTTGTCGGTCACCGTGAGCAGCGGCCAGAAGAAGTCGTTCCAGACGCCGATCACGGTGAGCAGCGACACGGTGCCGACGACCGGCAGCGACAGCGGCAGCATGATCGAGCGGAACAGGCGGCCCGCGCCGGCGCCGTCGACCCGTGCGGCGTCGAACAGCTCCTGCGGGATGCCCTCGATGAACGTCTTCATCAGGATGGTGCCGAGCACCGCGCCGCCGGCGATCCTCGGGACGATGAGCACCCAGAGCGTGTTCAGCAGGCCGAGGTCGCGCATCATCACGAACAACGGGATGAGGCTCGCAATGCTCGGCACCATCAGCAGCGCGATCACCAGCGTGAAGAAGAACCGGCGGCCGGGGAACTGGAATCGGGCGAAGACGTATCCCGAGAGCAGGCTGAGGGCGACGATCCCGACGATCGAGATGGCGGCGACCACCACGGAGACCAGCATGAACGGGGCGATCTGGTTCCAGGCCGTGGCGTAGTTCTCGAAGTGCAGGGGGAAGGACGGGGCCCAGTAGCTCGTGGCGAACTGCTCGTTGGTCTTCACCGAGGTGGTGAGCACGAAGAGGTAGGGCAGCAGCCCCACGGCCACGATCGCGATGAGGGCGACGTGGATGGGCGCGCCACTGCGGCGGCGTTTCACCCTCGTGCGGGGCTGCCGGCTCGGGGCCTCGATGGTCGCTGCGGACATGAGGGTCACATCCCTTTCACATTGGTCGTGGAATCGCGGCGCTTGGCGACGGCCACGATCGTGCTGAACACGACGGTGAGCACGAAGAGAGTGGTCGACAGCGCCGCCGCATAGCCCCAGTTGCCCCCGTTGAAGGCCTCGCTCAGCATGTGGAGCACGGGCACCGTCGTCGCGTTGTCGGGCCCGCCGCTGGTGAGGATGTAGGCGACGAACCCGTATTGCAGGGTCTCGATGATCACCAGCACGAGCAGCAGCTGCACCTGCCGGCCCATCAGCGGCAGGTCGATGAGGAAGAGCCGCTGCATCCGGTTCACCCCGTCGAGCGAGCAGGCCTCGAAGATCTCCTTCGGGACGTTCTGCAGCGTCGAGTAGAACATCAGGAAGGGCAGGCCCGCGATGAACGGGAAGCCGATGAACAGCAGCGAGATCAGCGCGAGGTGCGGATCGCCGAGCCAGTTCTGGGCGAGCGCGTCGAGGCCGATCGACTTCAGGAAGGTGTTGATGACCCCGTCGTTGGGCTGGTAAAGGAACGACCAGATGAGCGCGGTGACCACGCCGGGGAAGGCCATCGGCACGATCAGGAGGGTGCGGTAGACGAACTGCGCGCGCTCGCTCCGCAGTGAGATGAGCAGCTCTGCCGCCGCCAGCGGGATCACCCAGGAGACGACGCCGAAGAGGAAGATGATGCCCAGGTTCTTGAACGACTCCCACCAGAGCTGATCGCTCATCATCGTCGCGTAGTTCTCGAGACCGGTGAAGGTCGACTCCCCGCCCGGGTTCCAGTTCCAGAAGGAGTGGAAGATGCCGCTTGCGGCGGGGTAGTAGCAGAACACGCCCAGCATGATGGCCAGCGGGGCGAGCCCGAGGTAGGCGCCCCAGCTGATCGATCGCCGGCGACGAGGGCGCCTCGGCGCAGTCGTGTCCGCGAGGATCGCCACCGTGTCCGGCACCACCCGGTCGGGTGTCTGTATTGCCATGTCCACTCCACAATGAGTCGGGTGCTGACCGCGGTGATCGGGAGTGTCGATCGCCGGCGTCAGCGCGCAAATGCTCGACCGTGGGCCCGTCAGGGGGCCGCATCGGGCCGAATGATCGAAAGTCTCGCACGCCAGAAGGTTCATGTCAAGGAATCTGCGTTCACACCCATGAACTATGGCTTCGTCGGGCGGCTAAAAGTTCATCTAGCTGTATTCTGATCCTATAGACGGGATGGCATCCGGCTGGAAAACGCGGCATATCGCCGCTTGCCGCGATGGAGAGGCAGATCATGGCCACTGACGACAAAGGCACGAGCGTCAAGTCCGCCGAGCGGGCTCTCGGCCTGATCGAATTCGTGAGCGAGCACGAGAGCGTGAGTTTCGGGGAGATCCTGACCGAGCTCTCCATCCCGCGATCGAGCGCCCATGGGCTTCTGCAGACCCTCACGGCCACGGGCTGGGTCGCGCACGACCCGCGCACCCGTCAGTACTCGCTCGGACTCCGCGCCTGGCAGATCGGCCAGAACTTCCGCGGCCACACCGACCTGCTCGGCATCGTGCGCCCGCTGATGGACAAGCTGGCCGCCGCCGTAGGCGAGACGGTTCAGCTCGCGCAGCTCGACGGCGTGAACAACGTCTACATCGCCATCAGCCAGGCCGCTCGCACGATGCGTCTCGCGTCGTCGGTGGGAACGCAGCTGCCGGCTCACGCGACAGGGATCGGCAAGACACTCCTCGGCCTGCTCCCGCCCGCGGAGGCAGAGCGACGACTGCGTGCCGCCGCCCCGCTCGCCCACCTCACCGAGCACACGGTCTCCGACGTCGACGAGCTCCTCGTTCTTCTCGACCGCGTTCGCCGCGAGGGTTTCGCGGTCGACGACGAGGAGTACATCAGCGGATGTCGCTGCGTCGCCGTGCCGCTGCCGTTCCTGTCCGACGCGCACCGCCAGATGGCGCTCTCGGTCACCATGCCGACCTCGCGCACGACCGAGCAGTGGCCGGCCGACATCCTCGCGCAGCTGCGTGCCACCGTCTCCGAGCTCGAGGCGACCATCCGCCCATAGCGACGGCTCCCGGGTGACCCTCTCCACGGAGGGGCGCTGCCGTCTGCCTGCGGACGCCGTTCGGCGATTTCGCGATCGACCCTTGCCTCCGACGGCTCGGCTCCAGTAGCGTCATGCTCAAAGTTCAATCTGACGTATTTAAGTTCAGAATACCGAACTAGAGGATAAGGGAGTCCTTGTGCGCGATGCAGTCGATCCAGATACCGAATCCGTCCTCGAGAGCGAGTGGTTGTTGCAACCCGAGCCCGGCAATGGCATCAGCCGCCGCTCGTTCCTGGCCATCGCCGCAGCGGCTGCGGCCGCCAGTGGCCTCGCGCTGGGGGACACACCGGCGCCGGTGGCGGCCCGCCCGCTCCCCGCGATCGTCGGAAGGGGCGTGTCGGCGTCGACCGGCACCGCGCGGTACCTGGTGGAAGAGGACTTCCACATGCCGAACGCCGTCACCGACCCGATTCTCGTCGTGCCGTCGGGGTGGGACGTGCGCCAGGCCGGCGGAAGCTTCACCTTCGCCTACGGACGCTGGGCGAAAGTGACGGACGGCGGGGGCCTGCCCATCGTGATGCAGCGCCGCTTCACGGCGCACACGGCGGGCGTGCTCACCGTCGACTTCCGGTTCGAGCCCATCACCCAGCTCAACGGCGTGACCTGGACGATCGGAACCACCGGGGCGAACGCCGTGGTGCTCACCGCGAACTCGGGGCAGCTGAGCCTGCAGACCCCCTCGGGCACCCAGAACCTGGCGAGCACGGCCATCGGAACCCCGATGGGGGTGCGGGTGGTGCTCGACCTCGCGGCGGCGCAGTTCACGGTCTACGTGAACGGCGCTCTGGCGGCCAGCGCGGTCGCGTTCGCTCAGGCCGCGACCGTGCTCGACCTCTTCACCATGCAGACGAGCGAGGCCTTCGTCGGCAACTTCTACATCGACACGGTGCGCATCCATCGCGGATTCCTCGTCAACGAGTCGTTCGTGACCGTGCCGTCGGGCCTTCCCGCCGACTGGTCGACGGCCGGCGCCGGTGCGGTCTTCTCGATCGCCGAGCTGCACGGGTCGAGCTACGCCGACCGCTACAGCCTCCTGGTGAACACGACCGCGGCCACCGAGACCGCGACCTTCCGGCGCGCCTTCGCTGCGCAGAACGACGACCTCACCCTCGAGTTCCGCTTTCTCGCCCCCTCGGGCGCCCAGAACGTCTCGGCCGTGCTCTCGGCCGGCACGACGGCCGGGGTCCAGATCGGCGCCTCCGGAGGCAGCATCACCTACGCGGATGCGAGCGGAACGCCGGTCGTCTGCTACGACTGCAAGCCGAACCTCTGGTACCACGTGCGCGTGACGACCGACACGACGAACAACCTGGCCACCGTGTGGGTGAACGGCAAGACGGCGGCATCCGGAGTCGCGATCCCGGCCGTCACGGCCATCGACACGCTGACCTTCGGCGTCGGGGCGGGCGCATCGGGAAAGGTGTACCTCGACGACATCCGGCTCTCGCTCACCCCGCCGCTGCCGAGCGACTACGTGCCGACCCCCGTCCCGCTGAACACCGGCGACTACCTCGTCGGCGTGCAGACCTTCGCCGGCTGGCGTGAGGGCCACCACCAGGGCTGGGATGCTCTGAGCCCCTACCCGAGCCGCAAACCGCTGCTCGGCTGGTACGACGAAGGCGACCCGGAGGTCACCGACTGGGGCATCAAGTGGATGGTGGAGAACGGCATCTCGTTCGAGCTGGCGTGCTGGTTCCGCCCGCTCGACGGGGTGGGGCAGCCGATCAAGGTGCCCGACCTCGGGCACCACATCCACCAGGGGCTCTTCACCTCGCAGTACAAGTCGCTGGTGAAGTTCGCCATCATGTACGAGAACATCAGCAGCGGCGCCACCAACAGCAGCGACTTCCGCACGGTGATGGTGCCCTACTGGATCGAGTACTACTTCCGCGACCCCGACTACCTCGTGATCGACAACAAGCCGGTCTTCTCGATCTACTCCATCCCGAAGCTGATCACGACCTTCGGCAGCGCTGCGGCGGCGGCTGCAGAGGTCGCGTATCTCCGCACGGCGGTGCAGGCGGCCGGGTTCGACGACCTGATCATCATCGCCCCGCAGGTCGACGCCAACGCGCCGACCGTCGGTGTCGACGCCCAGTACAAGTACAGCGTCGGCTCCGTCGCCGCGCTCACCGAGGGCTACCGACAGAACCTGCTCACCTGGCGCGGCAACGCCGTGGTCGACGTCGTGCCCACCATCTCGATGGGGCAGGACCAGCTGCCGTGGAACCTGACGCCGGGAGCCTGGGCGAGCGTGACCGACTTCGAGGCGAACGCGACCTGGGTGCGCGACACCTTCATGCCGGCGCTGCCGAGCACGAGCCTCGGCCGGTCGATGGTGCTCGTCGACAACTGGAACGAGTTCGGCGAGGGCCACTTCGTGATGCCGAGCGCGCTCGCCGGGTTCGGCTATGTGAACGCCGTCGCCGACGTCTTCGGGGCGAGCGCTCACGGAACGAACGTCACGCCCACGACCACGCAGGCGGCGCGGTTGGGCTTGCTGTACCCGGCCGCCCGCACCCAGCCGCTCAAAGAGCTGCCGCCCCCGGCGAAGCCCGAAGACTACTGGACGAGGTGGACCTTCAACACCGACGGTGACGTCGAGGGCTGGACCAACAGCGAGAAGAACCAGGTGACCAACATCCAGGTGCTGGGTGGAGTGATGACGGCCACCTCGATCGGCACCGACCCGGGTCTCGTGTCACCCGATCATCTCGGCATCGACGCCAAGCAGGCGCCCTGGGTCAGGGTGCGGATGAAGAGCGACACGCCCCCGGAGTATCTCTACTTCATCACCGATGCCGACACGGCGTGGACCCAGGACAAGGGCACGCAGGTGATCTTCGACGCCTACAACGACGAGTTCGGCATCGGCTACGCTGCAATGTGGGGCAACCCCAAGTGGGTCGGCACGATCCGGCAGATTCGGCTCGACATGATGTCGACGGCCGGGAACTTCACGATCGACGAGATCAGGGTGGTGAAGGTGCCGCTCCCTGCCCTGTCGCTGCTCGTCAGCGGCAAGTACTCGCGCACCGCGGTTCCGCTGATCGCCCCCAACGGCACACCGATGGTGCCGGCGGCCTACGTGGTGGAGGCGATCGGGGGTCGCCCGGAGTGGCGGCCCGACGTGCAGTGGTTCGTCGGCGTGCGCTCCGGCACCACGCTGATCGCCCAGGTCGGCAGTAGCTCGGCGTGGGTGGGAGCGACCTCCGTGCACCTGGATGCGCCCTGCCAGTGGGTGGGCGGCCGCTTCTACATCGCGGCCACCTACTTCCAGTCGCTCGGCTTCACCGTCACCTGGGATGCCACGGCGCAGCTGCTGACCATCACACCGTGATCAGCGCCCCGGGCTGTCGAGGGCGGGGGAGCAGCGCCGGCAGCCCGGCCCACGGGATTGCTGCCGGCGCCGCTGCAGATGCCGATTCGCTCTGGCAGACTGCTGCCAGGAGAGAGGATGGGCCGCCATGCCGTTTCGAACCAAGGAGACCCTCGAGCGCTGGGTCGGTGAATTCGGAGCGGCTGGTCACGACGTCGCCGGAACGATCAGCGTGCTCGATCACGACGACGACGCCGGTGGAACGGGCCTCGTCGTGGTGCATCTCGAGCACGTGCCCATCGACGTCTATCTCGAACCGCTCGCTCCCGGCGATCCGCACTGGACCGTCACCTTCACCCGCCGCGACGTGGATGTCACCATGGATGCCGCGCGATTGGCCGAACTCGTGGCCGAACTCACGATCGCCTCCGAGTTGTGCACCTTCCTGGAGGCGCGCTCGATGGAATACGTCGTGGCGGGCCGGGGCTGAATTCCCTGCGCTGTCCGCCGGCCGGGCGAGGTGCACCCGTCGGAGTGGCGGTCGGTCAGCGCCCTGGTGCTCGAGGTGGCGGTGTGATTCTCGACCGACTCAGGGTGTCGCTTCGAAGCCGGTGCGATCGTAGTTGGAGGCGGAGCCGCGGGCGGGGGCGCGGCGGTCGGCATCGTTGAGCACCACGCCGTTGAAGTTCACCTGCGACCCACTGAGGTTGACGGGAACGGTGGCGGGGTCGCCGTCGGTGTAGCTCAGCGAGAAGGTGACGACGTCGCCTTCGACGAGGTCGACCGTGGTCGTGTAGTACTTGTAGATGACCTGGCCGAAGGAACTGTCGTCGCGGGCGAACACGATGGCGTCTCCGGCGGGTTGGCCGTTCAGCTGGATGTCGTCGACCGAGATCGCAGTGCTGACCCGCTGATCGGTGAGGATCATGATCTCCGCGCCGGCGACGGCCGGGTTCGGGCCGGTCGAGGTCATCGTGACGCTCGTCGCGCGATGGCTGTATCCGCTGCCTCCGGCGAAGTCGACGCGCTCCCACACGGCGTCGGTGAGTACGCCCCACGGCGCCGCGGGGGCGATGTCGCTGTAGCCGGGGTAACTGTCCGTGTCGTTACCGGTGTCGAGATCGCCGGCCGGCGACCCGATCACCCAGGTCGTGTTCAGCACCGGCTGCACGCCGTCGTTCGGGTAGACCGCGATCGTCTCGAAGTCCATCGCCACCCGGAACCCGGTGAACGAATCGGTGCCCGCGGGGATGGCGTAGGGAATCACGCCGGTGATGGTCGAGAGGTTGCCCGACGTGGTGTTCGACGTGATCGTGAGGGCCTCGGGCGCCCCGCCACCACCGAACGATCCGCGCATGCCGGTGAAGCGGAAGACACGTGAATCGCAACTGACGGTGAGCGTCGCGCCCGCTGGAGAGGCGATCGTGCCGTGGTTGCTCACCACGGTTCCGAGCGGCACACTGGCCACCCACCGTCGGGTGAAGTCCGCGCTGAAGACCGTGAGACCGTCGCCGACCTGGTAGGAGTCGAAACTGAGGTCGAACCCGGCTTCGCTCGCGGCCGCGGCCGGAGCGGCGACCGACAGCATCACCACGGGAGTCGACCACGCCGCGGCCGTCAGCACCGTGCGACGGGACAGTCTTCCGGTGGTGTGCAGATCGTTGCTGTCGGTCGGGGTGCTCACGTCACTGCTGCGGACTGCGTCTTCGGCGGAATGGTGGGTCATCGATCGTCCTCGCTCTCGTGAGAGCCCGCACCCGCCGATACCCGATTCCAGGCGCCAGAAAGGAGGCGCAGATCCCCCGTTTTCAACAAATGTACCCCATACAGGGGGAAGAGCGGGGCGTCGTTCCCGGTGAGGGCGCTTCGGCGTGCGACCGCAAGCGGATCGGACGACCGCTCCGAATACCTGGCGACACCCCAAGGGCAGGAGCCATCGCATGCGCGCACCGACACCTACGCGAGCACGACCGCACGGATCGAAACGGGCTGTGTTCGCCGCCTTCGCCGCTCTCGCCGGGGTGGTGAGCGCGGCCGCTCTGCTCGCCGTGGCGGAAGTCGTCGCCCTCCTCCTCGCGCATGACGGCAGCCCGGTGCTCGCCGTCGGCTCGTTCGTGATCGATATCGTGCCGCGCTGGGCGAAGGAATTCGCCATCGAGACCTTCGGCGCGAACGACAAGCTCTTCCTGCTCGGCTCGATCGGCCTCGCCGTCGTGGTGGCCGCCGCCGTCGCCGGTGTGCTGCAGTGGATCCGGCCCCCACTCGGCGCGGTGCTGATCGCGCTCGCGGGAGCGCTTGCCGTGATCGCGATCGTGACGCGCACCGGCGCGACGCCTCTCGCATCCGTTCCCACCGTTCTCGGCACCGTGATCGGCGTCGTGCTGCTGAGCGTGCTGGTGAAGCGATTGCGGCGGTGGCGAGAGGCGGTCGCTCCGGATGCGCCGGCGCCTGTCGGACAGGCGGCCGGAACCTCCGACGGGGTCGGCCGGAGTGGGCCATCCGATGATCCGGCCGCGGAAGGAGCCGCCGGCACGGCCGACACGGCCGGCGACAGCGACGAGGCCCGGCCGGGCCACGTCGCAGTCGATCGCCGCCGCTTCCTTGCGATGACCGTGATCGTGGCCGTCGGCTCGGCCGTGGTGGGCGCCGGATCGCGCATCGTCTCGGCGGCCACCTCGTCGCTCGCGGGCCTCCGCGAGGCCCTGAAGATTCCTGCCGCCCGCAGCCGTGTCGAGGTGCCCGCCGGTGCCGAGCTCGACGTACCCGGCCTCTCCTCGCTCTACACCTCGAACGCCGACTTCTACCGCGTCGACACCGCGCTCACGGTGCCCTCCATCGATCCGGCCACCTGGAGCCTCACGGTCGTCGGGCTCGTCGACACGGAGCTGACGCTCTCGTTCCAGGACGTGCTCGATCTCGGGCTCGACGAGTACTCGATCACCCTGACCTGCGTCTCGAACGAGGTCGGCGGCGAGCTGCTCGGCACGGCGAAGTGGCTGGGGGTGCCGATCCGCGACGTGCTGGCGAAGGCCGGCCCGCAATCGGGCGCCGACATGGTGCTGTCGAAGAGCATCGACGGATTCACCGCCGGAACCCCGCTCGGAGCGTTGACCGACGACGGCATCGACGCCATCTTCGCGGTGGCCATGAACGGCGAACCGCTTCCGTTCGAGCACGGTTTCCCGGTGCGGATGGTGGTGCCGGGCCTCTACGGCTACGTCTCCGCCACGAAGTGGGTGACCGAACTGAAGGTCACCACGTTCGAGGCCGACGAGGCGTACTGGACGCCCCGCGGCTACTCCGCCGAGGCGCCCGTCAAGATGTCGTCCCGGATCGACACGCCGCGTATCGGCAAGCCGGCGGCGGCAGGACCGCTCAAGATCGCCGGCGTCGCGTGGGCGCAGACGGTCGGCATCGGCAAGGTCGAGGTGTCGATCGACGACGGTGAGTGGCGGCCGGCGACTCTCTCGACCGCGGTGAACGCCGACACCTGGGTGCAGTGGGTGGTGGACTGGGAGGCCACGACGGGCGCGCACTACGTGGCTGTGCGGGCGACCGACAAGCGTGGCAACCTGCAGATCCAGGAGCGGGCGCCGATTGCGCCGAACGGATCGAGCGGGTGGCAGCGCACCTTGATCACCGTGGCGTGATGGACGCCCCGCCGCGGTCGGTGAGCCTTTCGGCCAGACGACGAGGACGCGTCAGGAGATCGGTTGCGGATAGACCGGGATGCCGGCCGCGATCGCGACCTCGCGGTAGGCCACGGCCAGCGAGTCGACCGACTCGTGGGCGTTGAGCCCGCTGGGGTTCGGCACCACCCAGAGCTCCGCGCCGGCGAGGGTCTCCGGTTGACGGCCGACGACTGCGTGGGGGCGGGAGAAGGCGATCCGGTAGGCCGTGATTCCGAGCATCGCGACGACGGCAGGCCGCAGTTCGGCGACCCGCGATTCGAGCGCGGCAGCGCCCTCGAGGAGTTGCCGGGTGCTGAGTTCGTCGGCCCGGGCGGTCGCTCCCGCGACGAGACTCGTGAGACCGACGCCGCGGGCGATCAGGTGTTCGCGGTCGCCGGGCTGGAAGCCCTCGGATGCGTCGATCACGTGATCGAGGATCCCGGCTCGGTAGAGCGCCGCGTAGAACCGATTTCCCCGGCGGCTGAACGGGGCCTGCACGGCCGCCGTGTGCAGACCGGGATTGATTCCGACGATGAGCAGCCGCAGGCCGTCGCCCCGCACATCGGGCACCGGCTTTCCTCGGTAGGACTCCAGTTCGGCGCGCGTGAAACCCATGGCAGAAGGCTATGCCACGCGCGCCGGGACGTGATTCTGTGAACAACCTGTGATCGCGTGCCATGTCGCGACCGTGGGAACTTTCCGGGCAGAACGGATGTTCTACTCAATGACCGCCGCAGCCAGTGGTGCGAATCCAAGGAGATCTCACGTGACACAGGAGTACCGCAAGACCCCCGAGGCGTTGTCCCGCCTCACCCCTCAGCAGTATCGAGTGACCCAGGAGGACGTCACCGAGCCGGCGTTCCGCAACCAGTACTGGGACAACAAGAACGCCGGAATCTACGTCGACGTCGTATCGGGGGAGCCGTTGTTCGCCTCCGTCGACAAGTTCGACAGCGGCTCGGGCTGGCCGAGCTTCACCGTTCCGATCGACCCCGCCAATGTGGTGGAGAAGACCGACCGCAGTTGGGGCATGAAGCGCACCGAGGTGCGTTCGGCCAATGGTGACAGCCACCTGGGCCACGTCTTCGACGACGGCCCGCGCGAGGCCGGTGGCCTCCGCTACTGCATCAACTCCGCCGCTCTGCGGTTCGTCGCCCTGGAGAATCTTGAGTCCGAGGGCTACGGCGACTACCTCACCCTGTTCGACACGAAGGAGAACGCACGATGACCACGACCGAGAAGGCCATCCTGGCCGGTGGATGTTTCTGGGGCATGGAGGACTTGATCCGTAAGCGCACCGGCGTGCTCGACACCCGTGTGGGCTACACCGGTGGCGACACCCCGAACGCCACCTATCGCAATCACGGGAGCCATGCCGAGGCGATCGAGATCACCTACGACCCCGAGAAGACGAGCTACCGCGATCTGCTGGAGTTCTTCTTCCAGATCCATGACCCGTCGACCAAGAATCGTCAGGGTAACGACGTCGGCACCAGCTACCGTTCCGCGATCTACTACGAGAACGACGAGCAGCACCGCGTGGCCGAGGACACCATCGCGGATGTCGACGCCTCCGGTCTCTGGCCGGGCAAGGTCGTCACCGAGGTCGCCCCCGCCGGCGCCTTCTGGGAGGCGGAGCCGGAGCACCAGGACTACCTCGAGCGCTACCCCAACGGCTACACCTGCCACTACGTGCGGCCGGGCTGGAAGCTGCCCCGCCGCGAGCAGCCAGCGAGCCTGTAGCCGACGGTGCCACTGACCGTCGCGCGAGCCACTCGCGCCACGGCCACGGGCGAACACCCATCAACGGGCGTGGAGACCACCACCGGTCTCCACGCCCGTTGTCGTTCATCCGCCGCCGTCTCGTCTCAGTCGACGGCCGATGCGACGACCGGCGAGATCCGGGTCGCACGCCGGGTCGGCGTGATCGAGGCGGCCACGGTCAGGAGCGCAGCCGCGGCGACCACGGTGCCGATGAGCCAGAGCGGGAGCACCGGAACGATCAGCCCCGGGCCTCCGTACATCGAGCCGAGCAGCGACTGCGCCCCGGCCCAGCCGTAGAACGTGCCGAGCGCGAGCCCCACGAGCACGGCCGCGACCGTGAGCTGAGCGCTCTCCGCCACCACCATCACGCGCAGCTGACTGTTCGTGAAGCCGAGAGCACGCAGCAGCCCCAGCTCACGCGTTCTCTGCAGAACGCTCAACGACAGGTTGTTCACCATCCCGACCGCGGCGATGAGGGCGCTGAAACCGAGCAGGGCGGAGAAGACCCCCACGGTCACGGTGACCAGCTGCTCCGTGCCCGCGTAAACCTCCGGTTCGGCCAAGCGGGCTTGGGTGAGGATCTCCTGGTAGCTCCCCGCCGCGACGGCGAAGGTCGTCACCAACGTCACGCCGATGACCAACCCGATCATGGTGCGCGAGCTGCGCTCCGGATACCTCATGGCGTTCTCCGCGGCCAGCCGCGACGCTGCTCCCCGGCCGAGTGCCTTGCCCACCAGCCGCAACGCCGGAGGCAGGAAGAACGGAGCGCCGAGCACCAGCCCGGAGAAGGAGAGGATGCCGCCGACGAGCCCGGGCAGTACGCCGAGGGGTGTGGCGAAACCCGCCACGATGCCCAGAGCGAGCAGGCCGAGGCCGATGGCGATCAGAGTGATCGCGGTGGCGTTGCGGCCGCGCCTCCCGGCTACGACTTCGTGGCGCATCTCCTGAGCGCCTCCGGTGGCCTGGATGGGTGACACGTCGAGCACGCGGCGCGACCCGATCCACGACGCGAGCCAGGTGGTGAGCACCACGGCCAGGAGGGGGAGAGCGATCACGGGCGGCAGGTAGCCGTAGGCGAGGTCGGGCACGAAATCGGTCGCCACGGCGAGGGAGATCAGCGCGAAGGTCACCGCGGTGCCCACCACGAAGCCGAGCACGCTGCCGGCGACGCCGACGAGGAGGCCCTCGCGGGCGACAGCGCGGCGCTGACTCGATGCCGTCGCCCCGATCAGTCGCATCAACGCGATCGTGCGGGTGCGTCCGGCGATGATCGTGGCGAAGGTGTTCGCCGTGACGATGGCGCCGACGTAGACGGCGATGACGATGAAGACGCCGCCGACCAGCGAGAGCATGAAGGCGACCATCCCGCTCTCGGACATGCCCGGCGCCGAGGAGATCATCGTGGCGAGCGCCCCGGTCACCTGCAGCAGCGAGACTCCGAAGGCGGCGCTGAGTGTGGCCACCAGGATGCTCGGCGCGTGTTCACGCATCCTGATGCTCACAGCACGCCTTCCATTCCGAGCATGAACTGGCTGATCTCGGCCGCTGTCGATCGGCCGCGGTCTTCGACGATGCGACCGTCTGCGAGGAAGACGATGCGCTCCGCGAAGCTCGCCGCCACCGGATCGTGCGTGACCATCGCGATGCTCTGGCCGTAGGCCGACGCGGCGGTCGCGAGCAGCGTGAGCACCTCGCGACCGGTGCGGGAATCGAGGTTGCCGGTGGGCTCGTCGGCGAAGACCAGATCGGGACGGGAGCCGAGCGCGCGCACGATGGCCACCCGCTGCTGCTGGCCGCCGGAGAGCTCATGAGGCCGGTGGCGGAGCCGCGGACGAAGGCCCAGGGTGTCGATCAGGTGATCGATCCAGACGCGCTCCTCGGCCGTCGGCACCCGCCCGTCGAGTTCGAACGGCAGCAGGATGTTGCCTTCGACGTCGAGGGTCGGAACGAGATTGAACGACTGGAACACGAAGCCCACCCGCCGACGGCGGAGCTTGGTGAGCTCGGTGTCACCGAGCGAGGTGATCTCGGTGTCGCCGATCCAGACCCGGCCGGAGGTGGACGCGTCGAGGCCCGCCATGATGTGCATCAACGTCGACTTGCCGGAGCCGCTCGGACCCATGATGGCCGTGAACTGACCGCGCCGGATGCCGACCGATACGTCGTCGAGCGCCGTGACCATCGTCGAGCCGCCGCCGTACGACTTCGTGAGCTGAGTGACCCTCGCGACGAGGCCGATATCTCCTGGGCTGATTTCCATGACGTCGACGCTACGGAAGGGTGCACGGCTGCGCGTCACTCCGCAGGACGACAGAGATACATCCCGAGGATGACGTCTACCCCGACGCGGTCGGGCGGAGGAGACCGTGCGTCACGGCGAAGAGCACCAATTGCACTCGGTCGCGCAGTTCGAGTTTGTTCAAGATGCGGCTGACGTGCGTCTTGACGGTGGCCTCGCTGACGAATTCCGCCCGCGCGATCTCGGTGTTCGACAGCCCGCTCGCGACGAGCAGGAAGATCTCCCGTTCGCGGGCGGTCAGTCGTCGGTAGACGTCCGAGGGTGGCATCCGAGGTCCGCCTTCGGCCAGACCTGGAGCCCGGAGCGCACCGGACTCCTCCGCGAAATGCTCGAACAGGTCGCGAGTCGCCGCCGGCGCGATCACGGCGTTGCCGGCGTGCACGGTGCGGATCGAGGCCAGCAGGAATTCCGGATGGGCGTCTTTGAGCAGGAAGCCGCTCGCACCCGCCTGGATCGCGCGCAGAGTGGAGGAGTCCTGGGCGAAGGTGGTCAGCACCACGACGCGAGCGGTCGCCGGGTCTGCCGCCACGATGCGTCGGGTGGCCTCGATCCCGTCGAGCACGGGCATCCGCAGATCCATCAGCACCACGTCGGGGCGGGTCTGCTCCACCATCACCACGCCCTCGGCGCCGTCGCCGGCCTCGCCCACGAACTCGAGATCGGGCTGCGACGAGACGATCTGCCGGATGCCCGCGCGGAACAGCGGCTGGTCGTCGACCAGTGCGACCCGGATCGTGCTCATGCGGGGCGCGCCGTCACGTCGAGCACAGGGATCGTCGCCGTCACCACGAACTCGCCGGCCACCTGCTCGGCGTCGAACGTTCCGCCCACCAGGGCGGCTCGCTCGCGCATTCCCGCGATGCCGTGCCCGGTCCCGGCCCCGGGCACGCGAGGCAGAGCATGACCCTGTCCGGCGACCCCTGCCGGCTGCGCGGCCATCCTGCTCGACACCCGGAGACCGAGCGCTTGCGGCCGCCAGGAGAGGCTCACGGTGGCTCCCGCCCCGGGCTCGCCGTGACGCATCGCGTTCGTGAGGGCCTCCTGCACGATCCGGTAGACGGCGAGCTGGCTGCCCGCGGGCAGAGCGCCCGGCGTTCCGCTCTGCACAACCTCGACCGGAAGGCCGGATGCGCCGATCTGGTCGTAGAGCTGCTGCAGGTCGCCGAGCGTGGGCTGCGGAGCCGTGGGCTCGTCGTGGCGGAGTTCGCCGAGGAGCACCCGCACGTCGGCCAAGGCGCTGCGGGCCGTCGAGGAGATGGTGCTGAGGGCCGATTCCGCGGCGCCTGGATCGGACGCCATCGCATAGCGGGCGCCATCGGCCTGGGCGATCACGACGGCGAGCGAGTGGGCGACGACGTCGTGCATGTCGCGGGCGATGCGGTTGCGCTCCTGCTCGACGGCGACGTTGTGCTCGGCGATGGTCTGCAGCAGCCGGCTCTCCCGGGCGGCGCTCCAGGTCTTCGCGAGCAGCCCCAGCGTCCAGCTCAGGACGAGGGCCGCGACGGCGGCGAACAGATAGGCGAGGAAGGTCACGGCGAGGCTCGGCACCGTGGGGGGTTCGACCGGGCCGAGCAGCGCGCTGAAGTAGACCCCGAGAGTGAGGTAGAGCGATGCCGCGAGGGCGCCTGCGCCGGCCGACGCGAGTCCGGCCCACTTGACGACCCGGCCGCCGTAACGAGCGGTGGAATACAGCACCGGCAGGATGGCGAGGTTCGCGACGTCGGGCTGCAACGACGACGCCATCTGCACGATCGCGAAGACCCACGCCGTGCCGAGCGCCAGCGCGGGACTCGCGCGTCGCAGCGCCAGCGCCAGACCCATGCCCATGATCACCACCACGAGCGCGACGCCGGGAGAGCCGAGTGGCACGCGCAGGCCCACGCACAGCACGGCGAGACCGATGTCGAAGCCGAGCTGATAGGGCTTCAGAGGGCGGAACATCCCTCCACGGTAGACGCCCCGGAGGCCGGATCCGAGCGGATCGGGACGATCATCGCAATCGAACGGCAGAGATCATCCTCGCGATGTACGCGAACGGCCGGCGCCGGGAAGTCAAGCGGTTCCGGGCCGCTTCCGGGTTCGGTTAGCATCAAGGGAGAGCGGGGGGCGGCCCTTTATCCCGGTTGCGCTCCCCGCTCACTTCTGAACGTACTCCGGTCCGTGCGTGGCAGCCGTCGAGGTGTCCGGCGCGATCTCGCCGTCGACGCACCGATGCCGCTACCGGTCTGCGTTCGGGCGCGTCAGGGTCGTGAAGCGATAGCGCAGCCCCGTGCGGGACTCCAGCCATCCGGACGCCGGCGTGACGGTGCGCTCCCAGCCGTCACCGATCGTGGGAGCGACCGTGTCGCCCTCGATGGCGAGGTCGACCTCGGTGATCTCCAGGCGACGGGCCAGAGCGAGCGCCTGCAGGTAGATGTCACCGCCGCCCATCACCCAGACCGTCTCGGTGCCTGCTTGGCCGACCGCTCCGGCCAGGGCCTCCTCCACCGAGTGCGCGACCTCGGCGCCGGGTGCCTCCCATCCGGCCTGGCGTGTGACGACCACGTTGCGGCGGCCCGGCAGCGGCCGGAACCGCTCGGGCAGCGACTCCCAGGTGCGGCGGCCCATCACGACGGTGCTCCCGCTCGTGAGCTGGCGGAACCGGGCCAGATCTTCGGGCAGGTGCCAGGGGATGCCTCCGCCCTGACCGATGACACCGCCCTTCGCCTCCGCCCAGATGAGAGCGACGCTCATACGGCGACAGCTGCGCGGATCGCGGGGTGGTGCACGTAGTCGACGACGTCGAGGTCGTCGTACTCGTAGTCGAAGACGCTGTCGCGATCGCGCACGATCCGCAGGGTCGGCGCGGGATAGGGCGTGCGCTCCAGTTGCAGCTTCACCTGTTCGACATGGTTGTCGTAGATGTGGCAGTCGCCACCGGTCCAGACGAAGTCGCCGACCTCCAGCCCCGTCTGGGCCGCGATCAGATGCGTCAGCAATGCGTAGCTCGCGATGTTGAAGGGCACACCGAGAAACAGGTCGGCGCTGCGTTGGTAGAGCTGGCAGGAGAGCTTGCCGTCTGCCACGTAGAACTGGAAGAGCGCGTGACACGGCGCCAGAGCCATCTGCGGGATCTCGGCCACGTTCCAGGCCGAGACGATCATGCGTCGCGAATCCGGGTCGGTGCGGATGGTCTCGACGACGTGGGAGATCTGGTCGATGTGTTCTCCGGTCGGTGTGGGCCACGAGCGCCACTGCACGCCGTAGACCGGGCCGAGCTCGCCCTCGGCGTCGGCCCACTCGTTCCAGATCGAGACGCCGTTCTCCTGGAGCCAGCGCACGTTGCTCTCGCCGCGGAGGAACCAGAGCAGCTCGTAGGCCACCGATTTGAAATGCACCCGCTTCGTGGTGATGAGGGGGAACCCCTCGGAGAGATCGAAACGGAGTTGCCGCCCGAAGACGCTCCGCGTGCCGGTACCCGTGCGGTCGGACTTCGGCGCGCCCTGCTCCAGGGTCTCGCGGAGGAGGTCTTCGTACGGCGTCGCGATCGTCATCACACCGAGCGTAGAGGGAATTCGCTCCATCGGCGAGATGCGCGCCGCGCGAGGACGCGTAGCCTGGGATCGACGAAAGGCGGTCGACCGTGAAGCGGATCAACATCCTGTACGACGGAAAGCAGTACTCGGTCTCGGGTCGAGACGTCGACGAGGTCAAAGAGGAGATCCGCGCCGCCGTCGAGTCGGCCGTGCCGACCTGGCTCGAGGTGAACGTCGGTGAGGGCAAGTACAAGCGTGCCGACATCCTGCTCTCCCCGGGCATCGCGGTGGCCGTCATCGGCATCGACGCCGACGACTGACGCGCTCGATGGACGTCGAGCCGCTTTCGCGGAATGCGCCGCCCCTCGCGGGCGGCCCGCTGCACGAACAGGACTGGCAGTCACTCACCTTTCTGCATTGGCGGGTCGATCCGGCAACGGTCGCCCCGCACCTGCCGCCCGGCACGCGCCCCGATCTCTTCGACGGTTCGGCGTGGGTGGGTCTCATCCCCTTTCGTCTCGCGAACGCCACGGCGCCCGGCGCACGAGCGCTCGGCCCGGTTCCTTATGCCGGCACCTTTCCGGAGATCAACGTGCGGCTCTACTCCGTCGACGACTCGGGCCGGCGCGGCGTCGTCTTCGTCTCGCTCGAGTCGTCGCGGCTCGCGGCCGTGACGGCAGCACACGTGCTCTTCGGGCTCCCGTATCGCTGGGCGCGGATGAGCATCACGACCGGCGGCGACGGAACCATCAGCTATCGCTCCGAGCGTCTCGGCGACAGCGGGTTCGGCGGTTCGCCCGGTCCGCACAGCCGAGTGGATGCGCGACCCGGCACCCAGGATCGATCGAACGACGAACTCGCCGTGTTTCTCACCGCCCGCTGGGGCCTTCACATCGCCCGTGGTGGCAGCACCCGATTCATCCCGAACGAACACGAGCCCTGGCGGATCGTGGACGCCGAGCTGTGCTTTCTCGACGACGAGCTGCTCGCTGCCGGAGGTTTCCCGGGCCTCGCCGAGCGCCCGCCCGATTCGGTGCTGTTCTCTCCGGGAGTGCACACGGCTTTCGGCCGGGCACTCGGCGGCGCTCGCCGATAGGCGAGCGAGGATAATGTCGAGGTGACTACCACCATCCCCGATCTCGGACTGCTGCTCGATGTCGACGGCCCGATCGCGAGCCCTCTCACCCGGAGCATCGCGATCCCGTCGATCGCCACCGATCTCGTGGCACTGGCCAACGCCGGGGTGCCGATCGTGTTCAACACCGGGAGATCCGACCGATCGCTGCAGCGGGGTGTCATCGGGCACCTGCTGGGTGGTGGTCTGGGTGACCACGCCTGGGTCTTCGGCGTGTGCGAGAAGGGTGCGGTGTGGTTTCGCATCCTCCCCACCGGTATCGGCGATCTGTCCATCGATGAGACCCTCGTTCCTCCCACTGATCTGGCGCGCGCGGTCGACGACCTCGTTGCGGCGCGCTACTCCGATTCGATGTTCTTCGACGACACGAAGCGCACCATGATCTCGGTCGAGCAGCGCACCGACGTCGACTCCCACGACTATCTCGCGAAGCAGCCCGAGTTCGACCGGTCGGTGCTGGATCTGTGCAGGACTTTCGATCTCGGCGTGATGTGGAGGAGTGGATCCTTCCCGGCGAGCGACGGCCAGGTGCTCTACCGGATCGATCCCTCGATCATCGCTACCGACGTCGAATCGATCCGTGTGGGCAAGGACCTCGGTGCCGAGCGCGCTCTCGCCCTCCTCGCGGGAACGGGTCACGTGCCCCGCACCTGGCGCACCATGGGCGACTCCCGCAGCGACTACGCGATGGCGGATTGGTTGCACGCCCAGGGATACGACGTCGCACACATCGACGTGCGGCCCTCCGAAGGAGTGCCGCAGAAGGAGTACCCGGTTCTGCCTGCCGAGGGCGACGCGACGAACGACGCCGTCGGCGCGGTCTTCCTCCGGCGGTGGGCACGCTCGATCATCGACGGCATCTCTCCCGACGGCCCCGCCTGAGTCGGCTCAACCCCGCCGGATGACGGCGGTGCGCCCCGACACCGCGCGCAGCAGATCGGCGGGCGCCAGCTCGAGGTCGAACCCCCGCCGACCGCCCGAGACGAAGATGGTCTCGTACTCCAGCGCACTCCCGTCGAGCACCGTCGGCAAGGGGGTCTTCTGGCCCACCGGACTGATGCCGCCCACGACGTAGCCGCTCTTGCGCTCGGCCAGCGCCTTGTCGGCCATCGCCGCCCGTTTCGCGCCGAGCTCGGCCGCGAGGGCCTTTACGTCGAGCTGGTCGCGAACCGAGACGATGCCGATGCCGAGTCCCGCGTCCGTGTCGACCATCAGGGTCTTGAACACCCGCTCAGGCGGGACGCCGAGCTCTCGAGCCGCTTCCGCGCCGAAATCGGTGACCGCGGAGTCGTGCACGTAGACGTGCCCCGTGAACGGGATGCCCGCAGACCGCAGCGCGACCGTGGCCGCCGTCGTTGGAACGGCGCCGCCATCCGCTCCGCGTGCCTTCTTCGCCATCCGCGCCCCGTCAGTCGGCCGGAACCTGATCGGCCGGATCGAGCGGCAGCACGTCGCGCAGGAACGCCGACACATCGGCCAGCTCCTGCGGCGAGATCCCGTGTCCGACGCCCGGGTACAGCCGTGCGGTCACCATGAAGTGACCGGGTGCCCAGGCGCTCGTGCGGTCGATGCCGGATGCGGCGATCACCGGATCGGCCTCGTCGCGCCCCCAGAACAGCGGTGGCCGACGCGCGGCCAGGTCGGCATCGCCCGAGAGCGTTCCCGACGCGCTGAAGCCCGAGAGGTTCACGGCTGCTGCGAAACGGTGCGGAGCCAACCGCATCAGGTGGATCGACATCGCACCACCCTGCGAGAAGCCGAGCCCGGCGATGGCAGGCGGCGCCCCGAAGGTGGCCTCCACACGGTCGAGCCAGGCGAGCACGGCGTGACCGGCAGCGTCGATCGTCTCGATGGACGGGTTCGCGGGCTCGCCCGGCGGAAACCAGGTCCAGCCGCCGATCCCGTACGGCGCTCCCGGCAGCGGTGCGCGCACCGAGGCATACACGACGCCCTCGGGCAGCAGCGGGAAGAGCGATGCCAGATCGTTCTCGTGCGACCCCCGCCCGTGCATCACGACCACGAGCGGCTCGCTCGCGAGGCGCTCGGAGATCTCCTCGCCCGGCACCGACCACACCACGGCATCGTCGTCCAAGGTCAGGTTCCCGGATGCGTTCGCTTCGCTCACCCTGCGAATCTAACAGGCCCTGGTTCTGCCTATCCTGCGCCGGTAGTGTTCCGGGCATGGAGCATCCGAAGCTCTTCGAACCCGGCGACCCCGTCGTCGACAAGCTGCGTGCGCTCTGCGCCGACTACATCCGGGCCAGCTAGCTCTGGCACACCGGGCACCAGTACGTGACCCGCTGCGCCAGCTCGTTCGCGCCCAGCGAGCCCCGCCGGATGCGTGTGCCGCAGCGCCGGCACGGCCTGCCCTCCCGCCCGTAGACCCAGGTCCGTCGCCCCGGACGGAGGTCGCCGGTGGTGGTGCGCTCCACCCGGTCTCGGTTGGCCACGATCAACCGGTGCGCCAAGGCCACCACCCCGGGCAGGTCGCGCACCTCCGCCACCGGCCGCTGCGGGAGCATCCCCCGCAGGAAGCACAGTTCGTTGGCATAGACGTTGCCGAGTCCCGCGAGGTTGCTCTGGTCGAGCAGCGCGACGTCGATCTCGCGATCGCCTTTCGCCGTCAGCCGCCGCACCGCTTCGCCCGGATCCCAGTCCGGTCCCAAGAGGTCGGGCCCGAGGTGGCCCACCACCTCGTCTTCACGTTCCCGCTCGATCACCTCGACCAGACCGAGCTCGAATCCCACCGTCACCCACTCGGTGTTCTCCAGCACGATGCGGGCCTGATAGGCGGGGCGCCGCCAGCGTGCGCCGTGGCGGTAGATGTGCCACGTCCCCTCCATCATCAGGTGGGTGTGGATGCTGTAGTCGCCCACGCGGGTCAGCAGGTGTTTGCCGCGCGAGACCACGCTCTCCACGGTCTCGCCGCCGAGATCGACGGATGCGTACTTCGGCACCCGTACGTCGCTGACCGTGAGCGGGCGCCCGGCCAGCGCCTGGTCGAGGTGCATCGCGGTGCGGAAGACGGTGTCGCCCTCAGGCACGGAGCCTCAGCCCTCGGGGGGTGCCGGTGAACCCGGCCGTCTCGAGGGCGCCCCCGACCGGGGTGCCGACCACGAAGTCGCCGTTCACCCGCTCCACGGCGAGCCGGTCGACCCGCCCTGAGGTCACCGCCTGGGCCACCGATCGCGCTGCGATCTCGAGCACCGCCGGATCGGTGCTGAAGGAGAGCGCCGTCTTCCCGCCACGCTCGAGATAGAGCACGAGCTCGCCGTCGACCAGAGCCACCAATGCCCCTGCCTTGCGCCCGGGCTTGTGACCCTCGACGGGCGGCCAGGACAGGGCGGCGCCGAAGGGGTTGGCCGGATCGGTCGCGGCGAGGGTGAGGGCCTCGGGCGGTCGGTCGCGCCCGCTGTCGCGACCGACCGCATCCGGAGCGAAACCGCGCAACCGGTCGACGGTGCCGCCGGTGGCGAACTGGGCGGCGCCCAGCGTCTCGACGAAGTAGCCGCGTCGGCAGCGCCCGCTCTCCTCGAACTGACTGAGCACGCGGTATGCCAATGCGAAACCGCCCGGGATGCGTTCGTTCACCACCGATCCGCGGGTCACGATGCCGTAGCGGTCGAGCAGGAGCTCGGCGGTGGCGTGGGCACGGAGGGTCGGATCGCCGTTCGGCTCCGGCAGCAGCGACCAGCGCCCGCCCGCGGTCGGCGGACCCACCCGGGTCTGCATCGAGGCGCGGGCGAAGCCGCGGCCGCGATACATCCGGGTGCGGGGCGTGGGACGCTTCGTGCTGTGGCTCGACTTGCCTGAGCCGGTGAGCGTGCGGAGCGGAGCGACCGTGTCGTTCGTGACGTAGCCCGCCCACACGAGATCCCAGATGGCGCTCACGATGGTCGCGTCGTCGACCGCGACCGGACCGGATCGGATGCCCGCCGTCGCGTCGGCCGCCCCGGGATCGTTCGCCTCGGCCAGCACTGCGCCCGCCACCTCGTCGGCGAGCGAGCGGAAGAAGTAGGCGCCGCCCCGCGCGAGGGCCGAGAGGAGCGCTCGGTGCACGGGCGTCTCGTCGAACTCCTCCGGTGTGGTCGATGACATCGGCAATGTGTCGAGGGTGTGGAATGCTACCCAGCCGTCGCTGCCGGGAAGGCTCCCGCGCCCTGACCAGACCACCTCGCCCGATGCCGTCAGCTCGTCGAGCATGGCCGGGCTGTAGTCGCGCACCCGGGCAGGCAGCACGAGGTTCTCCCAGGCCGAAGCGGGCACCGGAACGCCGGCCAGTTGCTCGATCACGGTCAGCACGCCGTCGGCGCCGCGGAGGCTCCCGCCCACGTGCTGCCACGACGGGAGGAACCGCGCGAGGGTCGTGGTGCTGACCGGCTCGACCTCATGCCGCAGCGCGGCGAGCGAACGGCTCCGCAGCCGCCGCAGCACCTCGGCGTCGCACCACTCGGTGCCCCCGGCCTGGCCCACGCGGGCTACGTCGGCCGCCAGCCCGCTCGGCCGGAACTCGCCCTCGATCACGCGCCGGTCGGCGGCGAGCCGGCGGAGCGCATCCGTCACCACCGAGACACCGAGCCCGAAGCGCTCTGCCGCCTCCTGTGCGAGGAACGGCCCGTGGGTTCGCGCGTAGCGGCTCACCAGGTCGAGCACCGGATGCTCGACCGGCGCGATGAAGGCATCCGGCACGCCGAACGGGATCGGCACGCCGAGGGCGTCGCGCAGCCGCCCCGCATCTTCGATCGGCGCCCACCACTGCGTCCCGGCGAACGTCACCCGCAGCGCCCGTCGCGCGCCGAGCAACGCGTCGAGGGCGGCCGGCACGTCGAAATCGAGCGACCGCTCACGCACCTCATCCGTGGTGAGCGGCCCGAGCATCCGGAGCAGGTCGGCGACTCCCTCGAGGTCGCGGGCGCGCCGGTCGGGGGCGAGGCGCTGCAGTTCGCGCTGCGTGTCGTCGATCACGCCGGGGTCGAGCAGTTCGCGCAGCTCGGCGCGCCCGAGCAGCTCGGAGAGCAGACTCGGGTCGAGTGAGAGCGCCGCCGCCCGCCGTTCGGCCAGCGGGCTGTCGCCCTCGTAGACGAAGGAGGCGACGTAGCCGAACAGCAGGGATCTCGCGAACGGCGACGGCTCGCCCGACTCCGTCTCGACCACGCGGATGCGCCGGGCCTCGAGATCGCGCGCGATGCGCAGCAGGGCGGGCAGGTCGTAGACGTCTTGCAGGCACTCGCGCACGGTCTCGAGGATGATCGGGAACGACGGATACTTGCGCGCCACTTCGAGCAACTGCGCCGACCGCTGCCGCTGCTGCCACAGCGGCGACCGCTTGCCCGGGTTCTGCCGGGGGAGCAGCAAGGCGCGGGCGGCGTTCTCGCGGAATCGTGACGCGAACAAGGCCGAGCCGCCGACCTCGTCGGTCACGATCTGCTCGAGCTCCGTGGGATCGAAGAGGAAGAGCTCGGCCGACGGCGGCTCGCTCTCGGTGTCGGGAAGCCGCACCACCACCCCGTCGTCGCTCGCGACGGCGTTCGCGTCGACACCGAGACGTTCCCGGATGCGGGCGTTGACCGCCAACGCCCACGGCGAATGCACCTGCATGCCGAACGGGGAATGCAGGATGACCCGCCAGTCGCCCAATTCGTCGCGGAACCGCTCGACCACGAGCGTCTTGTCGCTCGGCACGTGCCCCGTGGCATCGCGCTGATCGGTCACGAACGCCACGAGGTTCGCGGCAGCCCACGGATCGAGGCCGGCGCTCTCGGCAAGCGCGGTCGCCTCCTCGGGAGTCGCGGATGCGACGGTGCGGGTGAACTCGCCGATCGCGGCCCCCAGCTCGGCCGGCCGCCCCAAACCTTCTCCCCGCCAGAACGGCAGGCGTCCGGGTTGCCCGAAAGCCGGAGTCACCAGCACGCGATCGTGCGTGATCTCCTGGATGCGCCAGCTCGTCGCACCGAGGGCGAAGACGTCGCCGACCCGGGATTCGTAGACCATCTCCTCGTCGAGCTCGCCCACCCGGCGGCCCGGTGCGGCACGCGTGCGCCCCGTCGACGGATCGGCATCCGTCGGTTCACCGCCCACCATGAAGACCCCGAAGAGGCCGCGATCGGGGATCGTGCCGCCACTGGTCACGGCGAGACGCTGGGCGCCGGGCCGGCCGGTGAGCGTGCCGGCGTCGCGGTCCCAGACGAGGCGGGGCCGCAGCCCGGCGAATTCGTCGGAAGGGTAGAGCCCGGCGAGGAGGTCGAGCGTCGCATCGTATGCCGATCGCGGCATGTTGCTGAACGAGGCGCTGCGCCGCACCACGTCGAACCACTCCTCGACGTCGATCGGTTCGAGCGCGCAGGCGGCCACGGTCTGCTGGGCCAGGATGTCGAGCGGATTCGCGGGGATCGCCAGCGTCTCGATGAGTCCTGCGGACATCCGGATCGACACCACGGCCGAGTGCAGCAGATCGGCGCGGTGTTTCGGATACAGCAGACCCTTCGAGATCTCGCCCACCTGATGGCCCGCACGACCCACGCGCTGCAGCCCGCTCGACACGGAGGGCGGCGCCTCGACCTGGATCACGAGATCGACCGCGCCCATGTCGATGCCGAGCTCGAGGCTCGAGGTCGCCACGACGCAGCGCAGTCGCCCGGTCTTCAGGTCGTCTTCGATCAGTGCTCGCTGCTCCTTGCTCACCGAGCCGTGGTGGGCGCGGGCGAGCACCGGCTCGGCGCCGGAGGTCTGGCCGGCCTGCCCCATCAGCTGTGCGGGCGGGCGCGACGAGACGACGGGTGCGCCGGCAGCAGACGCATCCGGCGGGTAACCCTGCTCGCCGCCGTCATCGAACACCCCTTCGGCCTCGGAATCGGTGTCGTCGAACGGGACCGGGATCACGGTGCCCGCCTCCGGCTCCACCCACAGCTGTCGCCCCGCGTAGATCTCGTTCAGCCGGGCGGTCAGCCGCTCGGCCAGACGCCGGGAGTTCGCGAACACGATCGACGACCGGTGCTCCAGGATGCGGTCGACGATGTCTTCCTCGACGTGCGGCCAGATCGATCCCTGCTCGGGAGCGGAGGCTCCGGCCGCGGAGCCTTCGAGCGACGACGTGGCCTCCGACGGCGGGATCTGCGTCATGTCCTCCACCGGAACCACCACGCGCAGGTCGAACTTCTTGGTGGAAGGCGGCGCCACGATGGTCACCGGTCGCCCGCCGGCGAGGAAGCGGGCCACCTCTTCGCGTGGCCGCACCGTCGCCGAGAGCCCGATCCGCTGTGCCGGCTGGGGCAGCAATTGATCGAGCCGGTCGAGGCTCACCGCCAGGTGCGCCCCGCGCTTCGTGGCCGCCACGGCGTGCACCTCGTCGACGATCACCGTGGTGACGGCCGAGAGCGACTCCCGTGCTGCGGAGGTGAGCATGAGGAAGAGCGATTCGGGCGTGGTGATGAGGATGTCGGGCGGGTTCTTCGCGAGGTTGCGGCGTTCGGCCGCCGGGGTGTCGCCCGAGCGCACGCCCACCGTGATCACCGGGGGAGTGGCGCCCATCCGCTTCGCCGTCTGGGTGATGCCGACCAGCGGCGACCGCAGGTTGCGTTCGACGTCGACCGCCAGCGCCTTCAGGGGCGAGACGTAGAGCACCGAGGTCGAGCGGGCTTCGCCCGGTGTGATGGAAGAGGAGAGGCGGTCGATCGCCCACAGGAACGACGCCAGGGTCTTGCCGGAGCCCGTGGGTGCGACGACGAGCGCGTGGTCGCCACCGGACACTGCGTCCCACGCTCCGGCCTGCGCGGCCGTGGGGGTCTGGAAGGCACCGAGGAACCACTCGCGGGTCGCGGGGGAGAACCTGTCGAGCACGTCGCTCATCCCTCAATACTCGCCCATGCCCCCGACATCGGCATCGTCTCTCGCCGTCGGCGTAATCGGGGGCCTGTCGCGCACCCGGGTGCCGGGCGAGCGGGTAAGAATGGACTATGAGCGTTCGCACCCCCGACCCCAACTCCGGCTGGCTGAGCGACAGTGAACTCGCAGAGATCCGGCAGCGCCTTCCGCTGCTCTACGTCGAGGCCGTGCCGGTGCGCGTCGACGGGCTCGGCCAGGTGGTCGAGGTGGGTGTGCTGCTGCGGGTCGGATCGAGCGGAACCATCACGCGCACGCTCGTCTCCGGCCGTGTGATGTACGGCGAGACGCTCCGCGACGCGCTCTTCCGTCACCTCGAGAAAGACCTCGGGCCGATGGCTTTCCCGCAGCTGCCGGCGAGTCCGGTTCCGTTCCAGGTGGCAGAGTACTTCCCGCTCCCGGGTGTCTCGGCCTACTACGACGAGCGTCAGCACGCGGTCTCGCTGGCCTACGTGGTTCCGGTCACCGGCACCTGCGAGCCGCGGCAGGATGCGCTCGAGCTCACCTGGATGACGCCCGAGGAGGCGGCGGCCGAGGCCATCTCGGCCGAGATGGAGGGCGGTCGCGGCAGCCTGCTGCGGTCGGCACTGGCCTCTGTCGGACGTCTGCCCTAGCCTCGGAGACATCCACCGGGGAGGCGATCATCGACGAGCGAGACATCCACTACTTCGCAGATGCCGCTGCCTGGGAGGCGTGGCTCGCCGCGAACTATGACTCCTCCGACGGTGTGCGCCTCGCCATTGCCAAGAAGGGCAGTTCGCACACCACGGTGAGCCATCTCGACGCGCTCGATGTCGCCCTCTGCCACGGCTGGATCGACGCACGCCGCAACGCCTTCGACGACGACTACTTCCTGCAGACGTTCACGCCGAGGCGGTCCAAGAGCCTCTGGTCGCAGATCAACCGGGTGAAGGTCGCCGCGCTGACCGAGGCGGGGCGGATGCGCGACGGCGGCTTCCGCGAGATCGAACGGGCCAAGGCCGACGGCCGGTGGGATGCGGCCTACGCCTCGTCGAAGAACATCGAAGTGCCCGACGACCTCGTCGCCGCCCTCGACGCGAACCCCGAGGCGAAGGCGTTCTTCGCCACCCTCTCGGCTCAGAACCGCTACGCGATCCTCTTCCGCACGGTCAACGCCAAGCGCCCCGAGACGCGGGCCCGCCGCATCGAGGGCTTCGTGGAGCAACTGGCGCGGCACGAGACGGTGTACCCGCAGTCTGCGCCTAAGACCTGAGGGGTACCGCTTCGCCAGTTCCCGGGCTCGCCCGGCCTTCGGCTGGGCGGGCCCTCGTTGCTCGCGCCGCCGCTACTGCGGCGCGAGGCGACATGTTCGGCTGAGGTCGCTGACGCGGCCTCGGCCTCACCCTGGGTCGTCTGAGCGCGGCCTGCGGCTTTCGCCAAGGCTGCCGTCACCCGTTCGCCAAGAACGGTCGGTATCTCGGCTGCGGGTACGGCGTGTCTTGGCGACTCGATTTGACCCAAAGCGCGGGAACGCGATGGCACGCTGCAGGCCGCGCTCGACGACCCAGGGCGAGCGCGCGGCCGCTTGCGACCGCTCGCGAACATGTCGCGCGGCGCCGGACAGGGACCGGCGCTGCCCGAGGAGGCCGCGCGCAGCACGGCCCCCGAGGCAGCTAGCGCGAGCGGCGACGGCCGCCGTTGCTGCCCGCCGAGAACGACGCGGCCGAGGAGCGGGGGCGGTCGGAACCGGCCGCAGCCGAACCGGATCCGCCCTGGCCGCCACGGCGTCCGCCGCTCTCGCCGGAGCCCGATGCCGGGCGATCGGTCGAGGTGCTGTAGAAGGAGCGGCTGCCGCCGGCGGCACCGCCGCCGTTGCCGCCGCGACCGCGGCCGCCCGACGAACCCGCGCCCTGACCGGAGCGCGAACCCGCGCCCTGGCCCTGGCCTTCACCGTCGCGGCGCGCGCGCTTGCGCTGAGCGTTGGCGCCCTGCGAGCCGCCGCCGTTGGCACCGCCATTGCCCCGCCCGGAGGCGCCCTGCCCACCACGACGCGGCTGACCGGATGCCGGCAGCTGGTTCGTGGTGCGCGGAGCCGGCTTCACATACGCGGCGACCTCGCCGACGAGGGCGTTGACCGACGCCGAGTCGGCCGAGACGGCCTCAGGCGTGACGGTGATGGCAGCCTTGCGGAGCAGATCCTTCACGTCCTTGCGCTGAGCCGGGAGCATGATCGTCACGACGTCGCCGGCCGAGCCGGCACGAGCGGTACGGCCCGAGCGGTGCAGGTACGCCTTGTGCTCCGCCGGCGGGTCGACGTGGATGACGAGCTCGATGTCGTCGACGTGCACACCGCGGGCCGCGACATCCGTCGCCACGAGCACGCGCACGGTGCCGGCCGAGAACGCCGCCAGGTTGCGGTCTCGGGCCACCTGCGAGAGGTTGCCGTGCAGGTCGACCGAGGGGATGCCGGCATCCGTCAGCTGCTTCGCGAGCTTCTTGGCATGGTGCTTGGTGCGCATGAAGAGGATGCGGCGCCCGGTTCCGGAGGCCAGCTTCTCGACGAGAACGCGCTTCGACTCGACCGACTCGGTCTCGAACACGTGGTGCGTCATCGCGGCGACGGGGGAGTTGGCCTCGTCGACCGAGTGCAGCACCTCGTTGTGGAGGAACTTGCGCACGAGCTTGTCCACGCCGTTGTCGAGGGTGGCGGAGAAGAGCAGTCGCTGACCCGACTGCGGGGTCTTGTCGAGGATGCGGGTGACGACCGGCAGGAAGCCGAGGTCGGCCATGTGGTCGGCCTCGTCGAGCACGGTGATCTCCACCGCGTCGAGCGACACGAAGCCCTGCTTCATGAGGTCTTCGAGGCGCCCGGGGCAGGCCACGACGATGTCGACGCCGGCCTTCAGCGCGGTGACCTGACGGCCCTGCGAGACGCCGCCGAAGATGGTGGTGGTGGTCATGTTGTAGACCTTGGCGAGCGGCGCGAGCACCGCGTCGATCTGGGTGGCGAGTTCACGGGTCGGCGCGAGGATGAGACCGACGGGGTGGCCGGGGTGGCGCTTGCCGCCGGCGAGCTGGCCGGCCAGACGGGCGACCATCGGGATGGAGAAGGCCAGGGTCTTGCCGGAGCCGGTCTTGCCGCGGCCGAGCACGTCGCGGCCGTTGAGAGTGTCGGGGAGGGTGTCGACCTGGATCGGGAACGGCTCCACGATGCCGCTCGCGGTGAGCGAGGCGACGAGGGGAGCGGGCACGCCGAGCGTGCTGAAGGATGAGGGGGTGTTGGACAACGTGGTGCCTTTCAGGCATCAGTCCGGTGCGCACAGCTGGAAAGAAGGCTCACTCGGATGTTTGGCGAACGCACCGACGGTGCATCCGTTCGCCGCAAGAAGTATCTGCAAATGACCCGCCCCGACGACAGCGATGCTGTGACGACGGTTCCTGGATCAGAGTGAAGAGGGAGCGTTCTTTCGACGCACGGGACTCTCTGTCGAGCCCACGAGTACCTCCAGCCTAGTGCACGTCTCCCGGGTAGCTCTCACCGACGGGTATTTCCACAGGCACGCGGTTGCCCGGCTGGGCAAGGGGGCAGGCCCAGGCGGGGTCGTAGGCGCACGAGGGGTTGTAGGCGAAGTTGAAGTCGAGCACGAGCGTCGAGCTGCTGCCCACGCCGAGCACCACGTTCTGGTCGAGACTCGCCCCCTTGATCGTGTCGACGAGGTAGCGACCGCCGCCGTAGGTCCCGTTCGGCTTGCCGGCCAGCGCATCCTTCACCGGGATGAAGAGGCCGCCGCCGTAGGAGGTGAGTCGCCAGACGTCGAGGGTGCCGACGCCCTCGATGCGCGCGATGCCGAGCAGGTCGAAGGGCACGACGCCGTCGGTGCCCGTCTCGAAGTCGAAGTGGCGGGGGCGCGGGTCGTCGTCGGCGACCTCGTCGATCTCCACCTCGAAGCTCCACGCCGGGTCGTAGGGTGCGATGGGCAGGCCGCCGAAGCCCTCGAGATCCTCAGGCAGCAGTGGGGAGGCCGGATGCAGGCGGAACAGGTCGTCGCGCGCCTCGCGCCAGAATTCGTGGGCTTCCACGGCATCCGCTCCGCGCAGGCGCCGCACCTCTTCGTAGATGCTGAACACGCGTCGACGCCAGTCGGCCGTCTCGAGTGCGGTCGTGGCCCGTGCGTTCATGTCTTGTCCTTCACAATCGTCTCCTCCGGCACGGGTTCGGATGCGTCATCCGGTGCGGGGAAGTCATAGGCCCAGGTGGGCGCCAGCGCCCGGAGCTTGCGCCCGCGCCACTGCCAGAACGCCCAGAGGCTGTACCAGGCGACCGGCGTGAGTAGGCCGGCGCCCACGATCAGCTGGTCGCGGTAGAGCGTCTTCCCGGTGTCGGCCGGATCGGGGGCGATCGCCATCCTGTGGTCCCAGAGCCGGATCGCGCTCACCGCTCCCGTCACACCCTGACCCGAGTCGTGCAGGATGCGCACGTCGCCCCGCTGCGCGGATTCGAAGGTCAGCCGGATGATCTGCTTACCCATCGGGATGACGCCTCCGCCGCGCATGACGACCGGATGCTGACCCGGCTCCCACACGGTCGGGAACCCGTCGGCGGCGAGCGATTCGATCTCCACGAGCGGACTCGACACCTCGCGGAACACAGCAGGGCTGCGGATCGCGCGCCACGCCGCATCGGGATCGCAGTCGAGGATCAACTTCAGCAGCACGCGCACCACTCCAGTCTCTCCCGCCCGGTTCGCCGGGCCAAGCTCCTGACTCGTAAAATCGACGGATGCACAGCCTCCCCGATGCCGCTGCCTCCGTGCCCGTCTTGTCGCAGTCCCGCTATCAGGTGCGATTGCACGTCGGGGTGCGGACATCCGATCCGGTCGCCGTCGCCGCGCTCGTCGCCGACGCGCACGTGGTCGTGGTCGCGGACGCGCTTCGGGAGGGGGAGGGTGATACGAACCTCCTCACGGAAGGTCGTGACGTTCTCCTCCTCGCGGGCGATTTCCGCATGCGCACGGCCGTGGCCCGTGCTGTGCTCGACGAGCAGACGCGACGGGGAGATCGCGCGATGGTGGCGATCGTCACCCCCGCGCGTGCCGACGGACAGTTCGCGGTCGAGGACTTCCTGCTCGCGGGCGCGATCGTCGATGCCCTCGCGACCCTCGGAATCGACTACTCCTCGCCCGAGGCCGCTGCTGCCTGTGCCGCGTTCACGGGTCTGCGTGGCGCTGTCGGCCATCTCGTCTCGGCCTCGGCGGCCGGCCAGGAGTGGATCGGGCGGGGCCTCGCCGCCGACGTCACCGCGGTGACCGCGATCGACAGCTCGGATCGGATCGACAGCATCCGGACCGCCGACAGGGCGTAGCGTTGTGGTGACATTGGAGGTCACCATATGAAGGCAGTCCTGGGCGGCACCGTCATCGCCGAAGCACCCAAAGAAGACCTGATCGCGATCGAGGGGAACTGGTATTTCCCGCCGTCGAGCGTGAACGCGGAGCTCCTCGAGAAGAGCCCGACTCCGTACACCTGCCCGTGGAAGGGCGAGTGCCAGTACTTCAACGTGAAAGACGGCGACGCGTCGCTGCAGGATCGGGCGTGGAGCTATCCGCAGCCCTATCCCACCGCGTTCGACCGTGTCGGCAAGGACTTCAGCAACTACGTGGCCTTCTGGAAAGAAGTCCAGGTCACCGACTGACCTCAGAAGTCGAGTAACAACTACTCACGCTTCATCTGAGAAATCCTCGAATATCGTGGGGGAAGCCGCCTGACGTGCGAGCTTTCACGCGATCCGAGGAGTTAGTCGTTGTCTCTGCCATCCGCAGTCCCCACAGCCTCCTCACCGCGAGCGCGCCGTCGACACCGCATCGTCACCGCCATGGCCGCGGGGGTCGCACTGATCGCCTCGGCGGTGGCGGTGGCGCTGGCGTCCGTCGCCGCTCCGGCTCAGGCGGTCGAACCCTGGCCGGCTCCGGGAAGCTACGCGCTGTGGCATGAGGTTCCGACCGCGTCGGGCGATGAGCCAGTCCTCCTGCTCGTCGACGACCTGAACCGCGCCTGGTATTCCGAGTGGGCCACGAATCGTCTCGTGCGCTACGACCCGGCGACCGGAACCGAGGCGGGTTTCACGCTCGGGCCCGCACCGCGATACCCGCTCGACGCCGTTCTGACTTCCGACGGAACTCTCTGGTTCGCCGATCTGGGTTCCGCATCGATCGGCCGGCTCGATCCATCGACGGGGGACGTGGACTTCTTCCCTCTGGCCGGCCTGTCACATACGGCCTACGGGCTCACCGTGGGCGCCGATGGGAGAGTCTGGTTCAGCGATCCCCTCGAGGAGAGCCTCGGAAATATCGATTCCGCGGGAACCATTAGGTATATGCCCGTTCCTTTACCAGGCATCGTGTTGTCGATGACGGCTGCGTCCGACGGCGCTCTCTGGTTCGTGGTCGACGGTACGTCGCTGGTCGGTCGCCTCGACCCGATCGCCCGAACGTATGACACGGTCGACACGGGCCACGCTGGTCTCACCGACCTTACGGTCGCCCGAGACGGAGCGCTCTGGCTGGGTGCCAACGACGCCATCCTTCACGTCGGACTCGACTTCTCCGTCGCGGAGCTCCCCCTCGATCCAGGAACCGGCGCGACTGTTCGACCTCACCACCTCGCGGCGGGCGAATTCGCCCAGCTCTACTTCATCGATGCGGATCGCGGCATCGGCAGGGTCGATCTGACCGGAACGGTCACCTATCAGCGTCCCTTCGCAGCAACCTCGCCAACCCGGCTGGCGGTCGCTCCGAACGGCTCCGTCTGGTACTCCGACCAGTCCCGCCACTCCCTCGTCTGGAGCTGATCCACCCGACGACCAGCCGCCCCGGAGAACGAACCGACTGACCGGGGCTCAGGCGGAGCGCTGGGCGCGTGCGGCCCGCTGCACCGAGCGGCGGGCCGCCGCCACGTCGCGACGCGTCCAGGTGATCAGGTGCGCCGAGCTGAAGCCGCGAGCGCAGAGGCTGCACGAGAGCCGAGCCGCTGGCCGCCGGTGCCGATAGAACTCGTGCCCGGCCGGGCAACGCCCCACCCAGGGCGCCAGCTCATCGGCCCGCGTTCCGTCGTGCAGCCGCGACCCCTCGTATCCGATCTCCCGCGCGATCGCCACCCAGCGCGGCCCGTGAGCCGCAGACGACCCGGCCAACGCGTGCGCCACCTCGTGCAGCAGGATCTGGTGGATCTCGTCGTCCTCGTATCGCGCCGCGAGATACCGCGACACCGTGATCCGGTGCGCCGTGTAGTTGCACTGCCCGGCCCGCGTCTTGGCGTTGTCGAAGCCGAACGACCACACCCGCGCATCCAGATGCAGAGCGATCAGGGCGTTCGCCCAGGTCGTCACGCGCGTGAGATCAGCCACCGGGAGAGCCTAGGCCGTCAGGAACGATTCGGTCACGGCAACGGCCACGAGTGAGCTCTCCAGCTGGTCGATGGATGCTCCGAGCCGCTCCATCAGGAACACGGCCGCCTTGAAGTCCACGAGCGCCGGCTCGAACTCCTTCATCTCGAAGTGCACCTTGCCCCGGCTGAGCGTGGCGGTGGCCTCGAGCGAACCCCACTCGTGCGTCTGCGCCTCCTCGACGCAGAGCGAGAGCTCCTGCAGCGCCGCCGCGTACTTACCCTGGTACTGCTGCACCTGAGCGCGACGGATGCGCGCTCCCAGCGCCTGCTCCCGGTCGCCCGAGAAGCGCGCCTGACGCACGGCCTCGTTCGCGACGACGAACGCCTCGTCGAGCTGCCCGCTGAGGCGGAGCAGCACGACCTTCTCGTTCAGCGCGGAGAGACTCCGGAGCTTGCCGAGTTCCTCGAGCCGCTCGTTCACGGCGTCGAGATCGACCTTCTCGCGAAGGGTGGTCATGTCGTAACCGGTGATGATGCTCAGTTCGTGCTCCAGGTGCTGTGTCGGGGTTCGGGTCCCGTCGCGTCAAGGGTACTTGCCGCGCCTCGATCGAGGGTCGCGACTCACCCCGCAGGCACCAGATTCACTTGGTACAGCACGTCGTCGCCCGGCCGCGGCGAACCGCGCCCATCGGTGTTGTTCGTGAGCAGATACACCGTCGAGCCGGGGCCGCGCACCACGTCGCGCACCCGCCCGAGCTGCCCGCCGCCGTACCATTCGGCCGCGGTGCCGTCGAAGCCGATCGTCCAGAGCCGTTCGCCGCCGAGTGCGGCCATGAAGATCGTGTCGCCCACCACTGCGATCCCGGAGGGCGAGGCGTCATCCGTGGGCCACTGCACGATCGGATCGACGAACGCGGGGTCGCCGGCGAGCCCCTCCACGACCGGCCAGCCGTAGTTCGAGCCCGGAGTGATGCGGTTGATCTCGTCCCAGGTGTCCTGCCCGAATTCCGCGGCCCACATGGTGCCGTCGGCGGCCCAGGCGATGCCCTGCGGGTTGCGGTGCCCGAGCGTCCAGACGGGAGAACCTGGAAAGGGATTGTCGGCGGGCACGGCCCCGGTCGGCGTCACCCGCAGGATCTTGCCCCCGAGCGAGTCGAGCGTCTGCGCGTTCGACCCGTTGCTCGCGTCGCCCGCGGTGACGTAGAGCATGCCGTCGGGCCCGAACGCGATCCGCCCGCCGTTGTGGTTCGAGGCCTTCGGCAACCCGGTCAGCACGTCCGACGGCGCGCCCAGCGTGTGCGCCCCCGCCGACCCGGCCAGCGGCATCCGCACGACTCGGTTGTCGGTGTCGGAGGTGAAGTAGGCGTACAGATAGCTGCCGGATGCGTCCTCCGGCGCCGCGAGGCCCAGCAGTCCGCCTTCTCCCGCGGCCGCCACTCCGGGAACGGTGGTCACCGGCACGGCCGCGCCGCCCACGATCTCGACGATCACTCCCGTGTCGCGCTCGCTGACCAGGAGCGATCCGTCGGCCAGCCGTGCGATCGACCACGGTGCCGGCAGGTTCGACGTGATCGGCACCGGATCGCCCGACGGCACCAGCGGCCCGAGGTCTTCGACCGGCGAGGCGGTCGGTGTCGGGGTAGGCGTCGGCGTAGCGGATGCCGCAGATGAAGCCGCGGGGGAGACCGACGTGCTCGGTGACGGAGCCGGCGCGCCGCTGCAGCCCGTCAGCAGAAGGGCGGAGGCGGCGACACACGCGCCGATGACGGTCCGCATCCTCATCATCGTCTCGCCCTCCCGCGACGTCATGCCATCACGTCGCTCTAGGTCGCCTTCTTCCGGTCTACCTGGAAAATGCTCCGAGCGGGAGCCGGAGACGGCGTCGAGGTCTGATCGGTCGACACGGGTGCCCCAGCGATGAAGTTGCGCAACTCCCGCCCGGCGACGACCTTCGCCGGCACCGGATCGCCCGCCACCAGCCGCGGCAGCCCGTCGAACGGCAGGGGAGCCGCTGACGCGAACGCCACCACGTTCCCGAACCTCCGCGCCTTCAGCATCTGCGGATCGACCACAAGGGCCACCGACTCGAACACGTGCGAGAGCGTGGCGGCCTGGCTCCGCGCGAAGGCCAGGCCCGCACCGTCGGCGACGTTCACGGCCACGATCCCGGTGGGGGAGAGGATGTCCGCCACGGCCTGGTAGAACTCCGCACTCGTCACGTGCGCCGGCGTGCGTGCCCCCGCGAACACGTCGACCACGACGACGTCGACGCTGCCCCGCAGGCCGGGTGGGAACTTCGAGAGCACCTCCCGCGCGTCTCCGTGCCGCACCCGGATGCTCGCCGACCGTGGCAACGGAAGGTGCTCCCGGACGAAGGAGACCAGCGAGCTGTCGATCTCCACCACCTGCTGGCGGGAGCCCGGGCGGGTGCCCTCGACGTAGCGCGGCAGCGTGAACGCCCCGCCGCCCAGATGCACGGCCGTGACGGGTGAGCCGGGAGGCGCGACGAGATCGATGCCGTGCCCGATCCGGCGCACGTATTCGAAGGAGAGGTAGGTGGGGTCATCGACGTCGACGTGTGATTGCGGAGTGCCGTCGACGATCAGAACCTGCGATCCCGGCCGGAAACGATCCTCTTCGATCGTGGCAAGAAGCCCGTCCTGGAGCCGAACCGAGGGATGCGAGGGAGGGGGAGAGCCGGTGTGCTTCACGCGGTTATACCTGAGAAATCCGAACTGGTCAAGATATCGACTGGACAGGCGTGTCCGAATCACCTATAGTGGTTCTTTGCGCTCCCAGAAAACCCATGCCTTCATATTGTGGTCGGCAGCCGCGCGGACAGGTTCCACACCATACCGTGCAGCAACACTCTAGAACCATATTGCGGGTTCAGACCATGTCTGCGGAGTTCTCGACACAACATCGACCGTCAGTAACACTAGGCCCGACGGGGCCCACGGAGGTTATTTCCTTGGCTGCTGCGCGCAACGCAACCACCAATTCACCCAAGAACGGTCGGGCCGCTTCACGGCTCTCGTTCGCCAAGATCACCGACACGCTGACCGTTCCCGATCTGCTCGCTCTGCAGACCGAGAGCTTCGACTGGCTGGTCGGAAACGACGTGTGGAAGGCACGCGTCGCGGAAGCCAAGGCGGCTGGTCGTCAAGACCTGCCGAGCCACTCCGGTCTCGATGAGATCTTCGAGGAGATCTCTCCGATCGAAGACCTCGGCGAGACCATGCAGCTCAGCTTCACCAGCCCGTTCCTCGAGCCGGAGAAGTACACCATCGACGAGTGCAAGGAGCGCGGCAAGACCTACGCGGCTCCCCTCTACGTCGAGGCCGAGTTCATGAACCACCAGACCGGTGAGATCAAGACCCAGACGGTCTTCATGGGCGACTTCCCGCTCATGACCGAGAAGGGCACGTTCATCATCAACGGCACCGAGCGTGTCGTCGTGTCGCAGCTGGTCCGTTCCCCCGGCGTGTACTTCGAGCGCACCCCCGAGAAGACCTCCGACAAGGACATCTACTCGGCGCGCATCATCCCGAGCCGCGGTGCCTGGCTCGAGTTCGAGATCGACAAGCGCGACCAGGTCGGCGTGCGCATCGACCGCAAGCGCAAGCAGTCGGTGACCGTCTTCCTCAAGGCCCTCGGCCTCACGAGCGAAGAGATCCTCGAGGAGTTCAAGGGCTACGCCTCGATCGAGGCCACCCTCGAGAAGGACTCCATCCTCACCAAGGAAGAGGCTCTGAAGGACATCTACCGCAAGCTCCGTCCGGGCGAGCAGGTCGCTGCCGAGGCCGCGCGTGCGCTCCTCGACAACTTCTACTTCAACCCCAAGCGCTACGACCTGGCGAAGGTGGGTCGCTACAAGATCAACCGCAAGCTCGGTATCGACGCCCCGCTGAGTGACTCGGTTCTCACGAACCAGGACATCATCGCGACGATCAAGTACCTGGTGGCCCTGCACGACAACCAGACCACGCTGAACGGCGTGCGCGACGGCAAGCCGGTCGAGATCCGTCTCGACGTCGACGACATCGACCACTTCGGCAACCGCCGCATCCGCGCTGTCGGCGAGCTCATCCAGAACCAGGTCCGCACGGGCCTGTCCCGCATGGAGCGCGTCGTCCGCGAGCGCATGACCACGCAGGACATCGAGGCCATCACCCCGCAGACCCTGATCAACGTGCGCCCCGTCGTCGCCGCGATCAAGGAGTTCTTCGGAACGAGCCAGCTGTCGCAGTTCATGGACCAGAACAACCCCCTCGCCGGTCTGACGCACAAGCGTCGTCTCTCGGCGCTGGGCCCGGGTGGTCTGAGCCGTGAGCGTGCCGGCGTCGAGGTGCGAGACGTTCACCCGTCGCACTACGGCCGCATGTGCCCGATCGAGACCCCGGAAGGCCCGAACATCGGCCTGATCGGTTCGCTCGCCTCGTTCGCGCGGATCAACTCCTTCGGTTTCATCGAGACCCCGTACCGTCGCGTCGTCGACGGCGTGGTCACGGCGAACATCGACTACCTGACCGCGTCGGAGGAAGACGAGTACATCGTCGCCCAGGCCAACGCGCCGCTGACGGCCGACGCCAAGTTCGCCGAGCCCCGCGTGCTCGCCCGCAAGAAGGGCGGAGAGGTCGACCTCTTCCCGCACGAGGACATCGGCTACATGGATGTCTCGCCGCGCCAGATGGTGTCGGTCGCGACCTCGCTCATCCCGTTCCTCGAGCACGACGACGCGAACCGCGCCCTCATGGGTGCGAACATGCAGCGTCAGGCCGTGCCGCTGCTCCGTTCGGAGTCGCCGCTGGTCGGAACCGGTATGGAAGGCTTCGCCGCCATCGACGCCGGAGACGTGGTCACCGCGAACAACGCCGGTGTGGTGCAGGAGGTCTCCGCCGACTCCGTCACCGTGCTGCTCGACGACGCCGGAACCGAGACCTACTACCTGCGCAAGTTCGATCGCTCCAACCAGGGCACGTCGTACAACAACCGCGTGATCGTCGCCGAAGGCGAGCGGATCGAAGCGGGTCAGGTCATCGCGGATGGCCCGGCAACCGAGAACGGTGAGCTGGCGCTCGGCAAGAACCTCCTCGTGGCGTTCATGCCGTGGGAGGGTCACAACTTCGAAGACGCGATCATCCTCAGCCAGAACCTGGTGAAGGATGACGTGCTCTCCTCGATCCACATCGAGGAATACGAAGTGGATGCCCGCGACACCAAGCTCGGCAAGGAGGAGATCACCCGTGACCTCCCCAACGTGAGCCCGGAGCTGCTGGCCGACCTCGACGAGCGCGGAATCATCCGCATCGGCGCCGAGGTCCGTCCCGGCGACATCCTGGTGGGCAAGGTCACGCCGAAGGGTGAGACCGAGCTCTCCGCCGAGGAGCGTCTGCTGCGCGCCATCTTCAACGAGAAGTCCCGCGAGGTTCGCGACACGAGCCTCAAGGTGCCTCACGGTGAAGAGGGAACGATCATCGCCGTCAAGGAGTTCTCGGCCGAGAACGACGACGAGCTCGGCTCGGGCGTCAACCAGCGCGTCGTGGTCTACATCGCCCAGAAGCGCAAGATCACCGCGGGTGACAAGCTCGCCGGCCGCCACGGCAACAAGGGTGTCATCTCGAAGATCCTCCCCGTCGAAGACATGCCCTTCCTCGCCGACGGAACTCCGGTCGACATCGTGCTGAACCCGATGGGTATCCCGGGCCGCATGAACTTCGGTCAGGTGCTCGAGACCCACCTCGGGTGGATCGCGAAGCAGGGCTGGGAGGTCGACGGCAAGCCGAAGTGGGCCGCGAACCTGCCCGAGCAGGCGCGTTCCGCTGCTCCCGGCACGAAGGTCGCCACCCCGGTGTTCGACGGTGCCTCCGAGGAGGAGATCGCAGGTCTGCTCGACTCCACCACGCTCACGCGTGACGGCGAGCGACTGATCGGTTCCTCCGGTAAGACGCAGCTCTTCGACGGCCGCTCCGGCGAGCCGTACCCGGAGCCCGTCTCGGTCGGCTACATGTACATCCTGAAGCTGCACCACCTGGTCGACGACAAGATCCACGCCCGTTCGACCGGACCGTACTCGATGATCACGCAGCAGCCGCTGGGTGGTAAGGCGCAGTTCGGTGGACAGCGATTCGGTGAGATGGAGGTGTGGGCGCTCGAGGCTTATGGCGCGGCGTACGCACTGCAGGAGCTCCTGACCATCAAGTCCGACGACATCCTGGGCCGCGTCAAGGTCTACGAGGCGATCGTCAAGGGCGAGAACATCCAGGAGCCCGGCATCCCGGAGTCCTTCAAGGTGCTCATCAAGGAGATGCAGTCGCTCTGCCTGAACGTCGAGGTGCTCTCGGCAGACGGCACCGCGGTCAGCCTGCGCGACACGGACGACGAGGTCTTCCGTGCCGCCGAAGAGCTCGGCATCAACATCTCCAGCCGCTTCGAGTCGTCGTCCATCGACGACATCTGAGCCGGCAACCACTAGAAGACTTTTTCCAGGAGAGAAGGAAAATTGCTCGACGTAACAACTTTTGATGAGCTGCGGATCGGCCTCGCAACGGCCGACGACATCCGCAAGTGGTCGCACGGTGAGGTCAAGAAGCCCGAGACCATCAACTACCGCACGCTGAAGCCCGAGAAGGACGGCCTCTTCGGAGAGCAGATCTTCGGGCCGAGCCGTGACTGGGAATGTTCCTGCGGCAAGTACAAGCGAGTGCGCTTCAAGGGCATCGTCTGCGAGCGCTGCGGCGTGGAGGTCACCAAGAGCTCCGTGCGTCGTGAGCGCATGGGCCACATCGAGCTCGCCGCTCCGGTCACCCACATCTGGTACTTCAAGGGCGTTCCCTCGCGCTTGGGCTACCTGCTCGACATGGCGCCGAAAGACCTCGAGAAGGTCATCTACTTCGCCGCGTACATGATCATCTCGGTCGACGAAGACGGCCGCCACGCCGACATGCCGGGCCTCGAGAACGAGCTGCGGCTCGAGATCAAGACCCTGTCCGACCAGCGTGACGCCCGCATCGCGGACCGTCTGGCACGCCTCGAGACCGACCTCGCCGAGCTCGAGAACGAGGGCGCCAAGGCCGATCAGAAGCGCCGCACGAAGGATGGCGCCGAGAAGGAGATGGCGCAGGCCCGCAAGGCCTACGACGACCAGATCTCCCAGCTCGAGCGTGTGTGGGAAGACTTCCGCAACCTCAAGGTGGGTGAGCTCAAGCCGGAAGACGCGATCTTCCACGAGCTCCAGGACCGCTACGGGATGTACTTCGAGGCCTACATGGGCGCCGAGGCCATCAAGAAGCGCCTCGAGGCCTTCGACCTCGTCACCGAGGGCGAGAACCTGCGTCTGCAGATCTCGGAGGGCAAGGGTCAGAAGAAGATCCGCGCCATCAAGCGTCTGCGCGTGGTCTCGTCGTTCCTCGCGACCGGCAACTCGCCGGCCGCCATGGTGCTCGACGTGGTGCCGGTCATCCCGCCGGAGCTGCGCCCGATGGTGCAGCTCGACGGTGGCCGCTTCGCGACCTCCGACCTCAACGACCTCTACCGTCGTGTGATCAACCGCAACAACCGTCTGCGTCGTCTGCTCGACCTCGGGGCTCCCGAGATCATCGTCAACAACGAGAAGCGGATGCTGCAGGAGGCCGTCGACGCACTGTTCGACAACGGCCGCCGTGGTCGCCCCGTCACCGGTACCGGCAACCGCGCCCTGAAGTCCCTGAGCGACATGCTCAAGGGAAAGCAGGGTCGTTTCCGCCAGAACCTGCTGGGCAAGCGCGTGGACTACTCGGGTCGTTCGGTCATCATCGTCGGTCCGCAGCTGAAGCTGCACCAGTGCGGTCTGCCCAAGCAGATGGCCCTGGAGCTGTTCAAGCCGTTCGTGATCAAGCGCCTGATCGACCTGAGCCACGCTCAGAACATCAAGGCCGCGAAGCGCATGGTGGAGCGCAGCCGTCCGCAGGTGTGGGACGTGCTCGAGGAGATCATCCGCGAGCGCCCCGTGCTGCTGAACCGCGCACCGACGCTGCACCGTCTCGGCATCCAGGCCTTCGAGCCTCAGCTCGTCGAGGGCAAGGCGATCCAGCTGCACCCGCTCGTGTGTGCCGCGTTCAACGCGGACTTCGACGGTGACCAGATGGCCGTCCACCTGCCGCTGTCGGTCGAGGCCCAGGCCGAGGCCCGCATCCTGATGCTCGCGTCGAACAACATCCTGAAGCCGTCGGATGGCCGCCCGGTCACCCTGCCGACCCAGGACATGATCATCGGTCTGCACCACCTCACCACCATCAAGGAAGGCGCCGTCGGAGAAGGCCGTGCGTTCTCGTCGATCGCCGAGGCGATCCTCGCGTTCGACCAGAAGACGCTCGACCTCAACGCGAACGTCCGCATCCGCCTGAACGACGTGCACTTCCACGAGGAAGAGCGCCCCGAGGGCTACGTCGACGGACCCGTTCTGGTCGACATCTCGCTCGGTCGCGCCCTCTTCAACGAGGCGCTCCCGGCCGACTACCCGCTCACCCGGGCCGTCGCCGACAAGGGGATGCTCTCCGGGATCGTCAACGATCTCGCCGAGCGCTACCCCAAGGTGGAGGTCGCCGCATCGCTCGACCGCATCAAAGACGCCGGTTTCTACTGGGCCACCCGCTCGGGTGTCACGGTGGCGCTCTCCGACATCCTCACGCCGCCGAACAAGCGGGAGATCGTGGCGGGCTACGAGAAGCAGGCCGCCAAGGTGCAGGGCCAGTTCGAGAAGGGTCTCACGACCGACCTCGAGCGGCGCCAGGAGCTCATCCAGATCTGGACCAAGGCCACCGAAGAGGTCGCGCAGGCCATGCGCGACAACTTCCCGAAGGACAACACCATCAACCGCATGGTGTCCTCCGGTGCTCGTGGTAACTGGCTGCAGATCCGCAACATCGCCGGTATGCGTGGACTCGTGAACAACCCGAAGGGTGAGATCATCCCTCGCCCGATCATCTCCTCGTACCGCGAGGGATTGTCGGTGGCGGAGTACTTCATCGCGACGCACGGTGCCCGTAAGGGTCTGGCCGACACGGCCCTCCGTACGGCCGACTCGGGCTACCTCACGCGCCGTCTCGTCGACGTGTCGCAGGACGTCATCATCCGCGAGCCCGACTGTGGCACCTCGAGGGGTCTCGACCTCCCGATCGCCATCGAAGAGGCTCCGGGTGTCTGGGTGCGCGACGCCAACGTCGAGAACTCGGTCTACGCCCGCTCGCTCGCCGCTGACGCGGTGAACGAGAAGGGCGAGGTCGTGGCCGAGGCCGGAAGCGACGTCGGAGACGTGCTCATCGACAAGCTGGTCGCCGCGGGCGTGCGCAACATCAAGGTGCGCTCCGTGCTGACCTGCGAGTCGGCCGTCGGTGTCTGCGCGACCTGCTACGGCCGGTCGCTGGCCACCGGAAACCTCGTCGACATCGGAGAGGCCGTCGGCATCATCGCGGCCCAGTCGATCGGCGAGCCCGGCACCCAGCTCACCATGCGTACCTTCCACACCGGTGGATCGGCTTCGGCCGACGACATCACGCAGGGTCTGCCCCGCGTGCAGGAGCTCTTCGAGGCCCGCACCCCCAAGGGTGCGTCGCCCATCGTCGAGGCCGCCGGTCGCGTCATCATCGAGGACACGGAGCGCAGCCGCAAGGTCATCCTCACGCCCGACAACGGTGACGAGCCGATCGCCTACCCGGTGCTGAAGCGTGCCACCCTCCTCGTCGAGGACGGGCAGCACGTGGAGCTCGGCCAGCAGATCATCGTCGGCGCCGTCGACCCGAAGGAAGTCCTTCGCGTCAAGGGCGTGCGCGAGGTGCAGAAGCACCTCGTGGGCGGTGTGCAGGGCGTCTACCGGTCGCAGGGTGTGCCGATCCACGACAAGCACATCGAGGTCATCGTGCGCCAGATGCTGCGCAAGGTCACCGTCGTCGAGCACGGCGACACCGACCTGCTCCCCGGTGAGCTCGTCGACCGGTCGCGCTACACCGAGGTGAACCGCGCCGCTCTCGCCGAGGGCAAGAAGCCCGCATCGGCTCGCCAGGAGGTCATGGGTATCACCAAGGCGTCCCTCGCGACCGAGTCGTGGCTGTCGGCCGCGTCGTTCCAGGAGACCACGCGTGTTCTCACGCAGGCCGCCATGGAGGGCAAGTCCGACCCGCTGGTGGGCCTGAAGGAGAACGTGATCATCGGAAAGCTGATCCCGGCCGGAACCGGTCTCCAGAAGTACCGCAACGTCACCGTCGAGGCGACCGAAGAGGCCAAGGCCGAGCGCTACCCGAACCGCATCTTCACGGATGACTCGGTGTTCTCGGAGGCCGACCTCTCGTTCGTCGACTTCGACTCGTTCTCGAGCGACGACTACACCCCTGGTACCTACAACTAACAAGTAGGCAACCCCGTCGAAGGGCCTCTCACCGCAGGGTGAGGGGCCCTTTGCCGTTGGAAGGGAACGAGACGGAAAGCCGCGGGCCGCGCTCGACGACCCAGGGTGAGGCCGAGGCCGCGTCAGCGACCTCAGCCGAACACGTCGCCTCGCGCCGCAGGAGCGGCGGCGCGAGCAGTGAGCGACGCGCCACCCGCAGGGCGGCGCATCGCGGGAAGGCATTGGTATCTTTGGCCGCATGAGCAGCGACGATCGTCAGGAAGACCGGCCGGAATTCCCCAAGCACGACCCCGAGGGCGAGGCCACGGCGGCCCCCGCCACGCCTCCGCTGCCCGATCTCCCGGCCTGGCAGCCCCCCGCGGGCGCCGAGACCGCGACGGATGCGCCGGAAGAGCCCGTGGAGGTCACCGAGCGGGTCGAGGTGGTCGACGTGATCGAGACCGAGAGCGCCACCCGCGAGCCGTTGGGCGGGCCGTACGTCGTCGCCGATCACGCTCCGGTCGCCGAGCAGGCCACCGCGGCCTACGAGCGTCAGCCGACCGGTGGGCCGGTCGTGACGTCGTCGGAGCCCACGCCTGCTCTCACCGAGTCAGAGCAGACCCGTACGCCCTATCCGGCGGCCGCCTTCGCGCCCGCACCTCCGGCTGCGGCGGCCATGGCCGGTGCCGCCTACCCGCCGCCCTATCAGCCCGTTCCCCAGCCCATCATGGCTCCGGTGCCGCCGACGCCCCGCGGCAACCGCGGTGGAGGATCCCTCATCGCACTCGTCGGAACGGTCGCGTTCGCCGTGGTCTACGCCGCCGTCGCCTTCGTCGTCATCTCGGCGAACGTGCAGCCCGACGCCTACGTCTCCGCGTTCTCGTCGTTCCTCACCAGCGCTGCCTTCATCGTGCCGATCGTGGTCTTCGCGATCTCGCTCATCCTGATCGTGCTCATCGTCAACCGCGCCGGCTGGTGGGCTTACGTGTTGGGCGGCTTCCTGGTGGCAGTGCTGGTCTACTTCGGGGGCATCGCGGGTGCTCTCATCCACGTCAACGCCTGGAACCTGCAGCCGCAGGAGCAGTACGACTTCGTGCGCTCGCTCGTCATGGACCCGCTCCCCCTGGCCGGCGCCATCGTGGCGCGCGAGGCCTCGATCTGGGCCGGAGCCTGGATCGCGCTGCGTGGCCGCAAGGTCAAGGCGCGCAACCTCGCCGCCCGCGAGGAGTTCGACCGCCAGCAGGCCGAGGCGAGCGCCGCGGCCACAGCCGCCTACGGCTCTGCGCCGGGAGCCGCCTACGGCACTACGCCGGGAGGCGGCTACGGCGACGCCTCGACTACCAGCCCGACCTGGTAACATCGCTGAGTCCGCGTTGCCGATCGCCCCTCGCCTGAACGAATGACCACCAGGGGGCGGTATTTGACCCGAGAGGGTTGAGAGGCTATTATTTTCCGGGTGTGTGCATACTTGCATGCCCAGATTTTCGAGCGAAGCCAGACCGAAAAGTCTCCACCGCTCTTCCAGCCAGCGATACCAGAGCCATTTTGTACCGCCGGTGGATCCAAGCGAACTCGACACGCCAGCAATGGCGCGTGCGGGGCGTGAACGAACGGGTAGCGGATGTCCGTGCCCGACAGACACTGTGCAAACTGACACCGAGCAGTACGAATACAAGGAGTAAGTAGTGCCAACCATTCAGCAGTTGGTCCGAAAGGGTCGCACCCCGAAGGTCACCAAGACCAAGGCGCCCGCCCTCAAGGCCAACCCCCAGCAGCGCGGCGTGTGCACCCGTGTGTACACCACCACCCCCAAGAAGCCGAACTCCGCGCTTCGCAAGGTCGCCCGCGTCAAGCTGTCGAACGGCACCGAGGTCACCGCTTACATCCCCGGTGAGGGTCACAACCTGCAGGAGCACTCGATGGTGCTCGTCCGCGGCGGTCGTGTGAAGGACCTCCCCGGTGTTCGCTACAAGATCATCCGCGGCGCGCTCGACACGCAGGCCGTGAAGAACCGCAAGCAGGCTCGCAGCCGTTACGGCGCGAAGATGGAGAAGAAGTAATGCCTCGCAAGGGTCCCGCCCCGAAGCGTCCCGTTGTCGCCGACCCGGTCTACGGTGCTCCGGTCGTCAGCCAGCTGGTCAACAAGATCCTCCTCGACGGCAAGAAGGCCACCGCGGAGCGCATCGTCTACGAAGCTCTCGAAGGCGTCGCCTCCAAGAACGGCCAGGATGCGGTCGTCACCTTGAAGAAGGCTCTCGACAACGTGCGCCCGACTCTCGAGGTCCGCAGCCGCCGCGTCGGTGGTTCGACCTACCAGGTGCCGATCGAGGTCAAGCCTCACCGCGCCAACACCCTCGCACTGCGCTGGCTCACCTCCTACGCGAAGGCCCGCCGCGAGAAGACGATGACCGAGCGTCTCACCAACGAGATCCTCGACGCGTCGAACGGTCTGGGCGCCGCTGTCAAGCGTCGCGAAGACACCCACAAGATGGCCGAGTCGAACAAGGCATTCGCCCACTACCGCTGGTAGTCGCTCGCCCTCTTTCCCGCTTTTACTTTTCGGAGGATATCCGTGGCACAGGACGTGCTCACCGACCTGAACAAGGTCCGCAACATCGGCATCATGGCGCACATCGATGCCGGCAAGACCACCACCACCGAGCGCATCCTGTTCTACACGGGCATCACCCACAAGATCGGTGAGGTGCACGACGGCGCCGCCACGATGGACTGGATGGCGCAGGAGCAGGAGCGTGGCATCACGATCACCTCTGCTGCGACGACCTGTTTCTGGAACAAGAACCAGATCAACATCATCGACACCCCCGGTCACGTCGACTTCACCGTCGAGGTGGAGCGTTCGCTCCGCGTGCTCGACGGCGCGGTCGCCGTCTTCGACGGCAAGGAGGGCGTCGAGCCCCAGTCCGAGACCGTGTGGCGTCAGGCCGACAAGTACAACGTGCCGCGCATCTGTTTCGTCAACAAGATGGACAAGCTCGGTGCCGACTTCTACTTCACGGTCGACACGATCATCAACCGCCTGGGCGCCAAGCCCCTCGTGATCCAGCTCCCCATCGGTGCTGAGTCGAGCTTCGAGGGTGTCGTCGACCTGGTCGAGATGCGTGCGCTGACCTGGCGCGGCGACTCCAAGGGTGACGTCGCGATGGGTGCGAAGTACGAGATCGAGGAGATCCCGGCCGACCTCAAGGAGAAGGCCGACGAGTATCGTCAGGTGCTCCTGGAGACCGTCGCCGAGACCGACGACGCGCTGCTCGAGAAGTTCTTCGGCGGTGAGGAGCTCACGGTCGCCGAGATCAAGGGCGCCATCCGCAAGCTCACCGTCAACAGCGAGATCTACCCCGTGCTGTGCGGCTCCGCGTTCAAGAACCGCGGTGTGCAGCCGATGCTGGATGCCGTGGTCGACTACCTGCCGAGCCCGCTCGACGTGCCGGCGACCGAGGGCCACGACATCCGTGACGAAGAGGTCGTCGTGGAGCGTCACCCCGACCCGAAGGACCCGTTCGCGGCCCTCGCGTTCAAGGTCGCGGTTCACCCCTTCTTCGGTCGTCTGACCTACATCCGCGTGTACTCGGGTCACCTCGACTCCGGCGGCCAGGTCATGAACTCGACCAAGGGCAAGAAGGAGCGCATCGGCAAGATCTTCCAGATGCACTCCAACAAGGAGAACCCGGTCGACTCGGTCACCGCCGGCCACATCTACGCGGTCATCGGCCTGAAGGACACCACCACCGGTGACACCCTGTCCGACCCGTCGAACCAGGTCGTCCTCGAGTCGATGACGTTCCCGGAGCCGGTCATCGAGGTCGCGATCGAGCCGAAGACGAAGGCCGACCAGGAGAAGCTGGGTGTCGCCATCCAGAAGCTCGCTGAAGAAGACCCGACCTTCCGCACCGAGCAGAACCAGGAGACCGGTCAGACGGTCATCAAGGGAATGGGCGAGCTCCACCTCGACATCCTGGTCGACCGCATGAAGCGCGAGTTCAACGTCGAGGCGAACGTCGGCAAGCCGCAGGTGGCCTACCGCGAGACGATCCGCAAGGCCGTCGAGCGTCACGACTACACCCACAAGAAGCAGACCGGTGGCTCCGGCCAGTTCGCGAAGATCCAGATCGCGATCGAGCCTCTCGAGGTCACGGCCGACAAGACGTACGAGTTCGAGAACAAGGTCACGGGTGGCCGCGTTCCGCGCGAGTACATCCCCTCGGTCGACGCCGGAATCCAGGATGCGCTGCAGGTCGGCGTGCTCGCGGGTTACCCGATGGTCGGCGTCAAGGCGACACTGCTCGACGGTGCCTCGCACGATGTCGACTCCTCGGAGATGGCGTTCAAGATCGCCGGTTCGATGGCGTTCAAGGAAGCGGCCCGCAAGGCCAGCCCCGTTCTCCTCGAGCCGCTGATGGCCGTCGAGGTGCGCACCCCCGAGGAGTACATGGGCGACGTCATCGGCGACCTGAACTCCCGTCGTGGGCAGATCCAGTCGATGGAAGACGCCCAGGGCGTCAAGGTCGTCCGTGCACACGTCCCGCTGTCGGAGATGTTCGGCTACATCGGTGACCTGAGGTCGAAGACCTCGGGCCGCGCGGTGTACTCGATGGCCTTCGAAAGCTACGCCGAGGTCCCGAAGGCTGTGGCCGACGAGATCATTCAGAAGAACAAGGGCGAGTAGCACCCGAGTTCTGCGGGCCTCGTAGGTTCGCGTAAAATATCAACAAACCCCCGCCTGATTCCGGATGCAATCCAGCACCCGTGACTCCGGCATGAGAGTCCTGAGGAGGACCTAGTGGCTAAGGCCAAGTTCGAGCGGACCAAGCCGCACGTCAACATCGGAACGATCGGTCACGTTGACCACGGTAAGACCACTCTTACCGCGGCCATCTCGAAGGTCCTGGCGGACAAGTTCCCGTCGGCGACCAACGTTCAGCGCGACTTCGCGTCGATCGACTCCGCTCCTGAGGAGCGCCAGCGCGGCATCACGATCAACATCTCGCACGTCGAGTACGAGACGCCCAAGCGTCACTACGCTCACGTCGACGCCCCTGGTCACGCCGACTACATCAAGAACATGATCACCGGTGCTGCTCAGATGGACGGCGCGATCCTCGTGGTCGCCGCCACCGACGGCCCGATGGCTCAGACCCGTGAGCACGTTCTGCTCGCCAAGCAGGTCGGCGTCCCCTACCTGCTCGTCGCGCTGAACAAGGCCGACATGGTCGACGACGAGGAGATCCTGGAGCTCGTCGAGCTCGAGGTGCGCGAGCTGCTCGCGAGCCAGAACTTCGATGGCGACAACGCCCCCGTCGTTCGCGTCTCCGGCCTCAAGGCCCTCGAGGGTGACGAGAAGTGGACCCAGTCCATCCTCGACCTCATGGACGCTGTGGACGAGTCGATCCCCGACCCGATCCGCGACAAGGACAAGCCGTTCCTCATGCCGATCGAGGACGTCTTCACGATCACCGGTCGTGGAACCGTCGTCACCGGCCGCGCCGAGCGCGGAACCCTCGCCATCAACTCCGAGGTCGAGATCGTCGGCATCCGCCCGACGCAGAAGACCACGGTCACCGGTATCGAGATGTTCCACAAGCAGCTCGACGAGGCCTGGGCCGGCGAGAACTGTGGTCTGCTCCTCCGCGGCACCAAGCGCGAAGACGTGGAGCGCGGTCAGGTCGTCGTGAAGCCGGGTTCGGTCACGCCGCACACCGACTTCGAGGGCACCGCGTACATCCTGTCGAAGGACGAGGGTGGCCGTCACAACCCGTTCTACACGAACTACCGTCCGCAGTTCTACTTCCGCACCACCGACGTCACCGGCGTCATCACGCTGCCCGAGGGCACCGAGATGGTCATGCCCGGCGACACCACTGACATCTCGGTCGCGCTGATCCAGCCGATCGCGATGGAAGAGGGTCTCGGCTTCGCGATCCGTGAGGGTGGCCGCACCGTCGGTGCCGGTACCGTCACGAAGATCAACAAGTAGTCTCCAGCACCACACGCACAGGGTCGGGCCTTCGGGCCCGGCCCTTTCGCGTTTCCGGGAGATCGGCCACAATGGGGCTCGTGCGCCTCGGTAGGTCGGGGCCGGATCGAAGGAGATCGAAATGGGACTGGACGACATCACGAAGAAAGCCCAGGAATTCCTGTCGGACGACAAGGTGCAGGAGGCGCTGAAGAGCGAGCAGGCCGAAGACATCAGCGACAAGGTGCTCGACGGCGTCGCCGACACCGTGAACAAGGTCACCGGGGGCAAGTTCGGCGAACAGGTCGAAGGTGCGCGTGCCGCCGCCGACAAGGCGGTCGGCACCGAATAGGTATTGAATGATGGGATGCCTCGCCTCCGACGCTCAGATTCTTCGGGACGGGGCATCCGTCGTTTCCGCTCGGGCACAGGTTTCACCTACCGTGACGACGACGGCACCACCATCGCCGACCCCGAGCTGCGGGCCCGGTTCGAGCACCTCGCCATTCCGCCGGCGTGGACGGATGTCTGGATCGCGCCCTATGCGAACGGCCACATCCAGGCCACCGGCGTCGACGCCGCAGGTCGCCGACAGTACATCTACCACCCCACCTGGCGTGAGCAGAAGGACCGCATCAAGTACGCCCGCGCTCTCGCCCTCGCCGAGTCGCTGCCCGCCGCCCGCCGCCTGGTGACCCTCGACCTGCGCAAAGAGGGATACCCCCAGGAGCGCGCGCTGGCCGCCGGCTTCCGGATGCTCGACACCGGCTCCCTGCGGGTCGGCAATGAGCGCTACGCCCAGCAGCACGGCAGCTACGGCCTCACGAGCCTGCTCTGCGAGCACGCCACCGTCTCGGGTGACGTCGTCAAGCTGGAGTTCCCTGCCAAGAGCGGGGAGGAGTGGGAGTCGGAGATCCTGGACGCCGACCTGGCTTCGGTGGTGCGGAGCCTCAAACGTCGCGGCGCCCAGGCCCGCCTGCTCGCCTGGAAGTCGGGGCGCACCTGGCATCCGGTCGACCCGCAGGAGATCAACGAGTACGTGCGCGAACGCACGGGCGGCGAGTTCACGGCGAAGGACTTCCGCACCCTGCACGGCACCCTCGCGGCCGCGGTGAGCCTCGCCCGCCACGGCCCGGAGGAGAAGAAGACCGCGCGGGCGCGGGCGCTCACCCAGGCGATGCGCGACGCATCCGTCGTTCTCGGCAACACCCCGGCGATCGCGAAGAAGAGCTACGTCGATCCCCGCATCGTCGACCACTATTCGGCGGGGGAGACGATCGACCCCACGCGCCTGGGGTCGGCCGAGAGCGAGCTGCGGGCGCTGTTGTTCGCCTGATCCGATCCACTTTTCGCACGTGAAGTCAAGGGTTGTGTTCTCGGTGCAAAGGCGCAGAATGGGGGCAATCGTTCTTACGGGAGGCTCGCCGCCAGATGCTGCGAACAGAGCTTGGCCGAGAGTGGCCAGCGCGATTGAGACGACTGGGCTCCGGGCGCTCCCGTAAGAACGGCTCTCGCCCAGAACGTCTCTCGTTCGACATACCGTCGAAACCTGTCGGGCATAGCGTGGAGTCGTGTTCACCAAGTCCGATCCCGCAGCGCCCGAGGGCTTCTTCGAGGCCGAGGCGGCCGGTCTCGCCTGGCTCGCGGCGAGCGGCGGGGCACCGTGTGTGACTGTGCATGCGGTTCGGCCCGACGGGATCGAGCTCGAAGAACTGCGCAGTGCTCGGCCGAGTCGGGAGGCCGCGCGGCGGTTCGGCGAGCTGCTCGCGGTGACGCACCGGGCGGGGGCGGATGCGTTTGGTTCGCCGCCCGACGGCTGGCCGGGTCCCTGCTACATCGGCCGCCGGGAGATGGCGGTGGGGGAGTGGGAGAGCTGGAGCGAGTTCTACCCCCAGCAGCGCGTGCGGCCGTACGCCGAACAAGCCGTGGCGCGCGGCAACCTCTCGGCCGACGGATTCCAGACCGTGGTGCGGGCCTGCGAGCTCATCCGTTCCGGCATCTTCGACGACGGTGAGGCGCCGGCCCGGCTGCACGGCGATCTCTGGTCGGGCAACGTCCTGTGGACCCCGACGGGCGTGGTGCTGATCGACCCGGCCGCGCACGGCGGCCATCGGGAGACCGATCTCGCCATGCTCGTGCTCTTCGGAGCGCCGTTCCTCGACGACATCCTGACCGCCTACGACCAGGTCGCGCCGCTCGCGCCGGGGTGGCATTCGCGGGTGCCGCTGCACCAGTTGTTCCCGCTCGCCGTGCACGCCGTCGGCCACGGCCCGTCCTACGGGGCGGAGCTGGAGAGGGCGGCGCGGGCCGTGCTGGAACTCGGTTCGGGATCGGCGTCCTGATGCGCGACACGCCCGGGTTGCAAGTGGGCCCCGGATGTGGCAAACTCGTCTAGTTCAACATTTCGGGCTGCCACTGGTGTGCCTGGATCACTGTCTTGGCAGTGCATAGTCCTCGAGACTAGGCCGCAGACAGCAGAACAGAGCTTAATCGCAACCCTCCCTTCCCTTAGGTGAAGTGTGTGTGTGCGCGGCTTGATAGCAAAACAGTGGGCGTCCAATGCAGTCGAGGCTGTATGACGCGAGACAGAGAGAGAGTCAGCAAATGGCGGGACAGAAGATCCGCATTCGACTGAAGTCGTATGACCATGAGGTCATCGACACCTCGGCGCGCAAGATCGTCGACACGGTCACCCGTGCAGGAGCAACCGTCGTCGGCCCCGTGCCGCTTCCGACGGAGAAGAACGTGATCGCAGTCATCCGTTCGCCCCACAAGTACAAGGACAGCCGCGAGCACTTCGAGATGCGCACGCACAAGCGCCTCATCGACATCATCGACCCGACGCCGAAGGCAGTCGACTCGCTCATGCGTCTCGACCTCCCCGCCGACGTCAACATCGAGATCAAGCTCTGAGCGGGAAGGAACCAGTAAACACTCATGGCTACCACCGCTAAGACTTCCAAAGGCCTGCTCGGCAAGAAGCTCGGCATGACCCAGGTGTGGGACGAGAACAACCGTCTCATCCCCGTCACCGTCGTCGAGGTCTCCCCGAACGTCGTCACCCAGATCCGCACCCCCGAGAAGGACGGCTACTCGGCCGTTCAGATCGCCGGCGGCCAGATCGACCCGCGCAAGGTGAACAAGCCGGCCACCGGTCACTTCGACGCCGCAGGGGTCACCCCGCGCCGCCACATCACCGAGATCCGCACCGCGGATGCCGCGGACTACACCATCGGCCAGGAGCTCACCGCAGACAGCGTCTTCGAAGCCGGCCAGAAGGTCGACGTCGTGGGCACCTCCAAGGGCAAGGGCTTCGCCGGTGTGATGAAGCGCCACAACTTCAAGGGTGTCTCGTCGTCGCACGGTTCGCACCGCAACCACCGCAAGCCCGGCTCGATCGGTGCGTCGTCGACGCCCAGCCGAGTCTTCAAGGGCATGCGCATGGCCGGCCGTATGGGTGGCGAGCGCGTCACCGTGCTCAACCTGGTCATCCACTCGGTCGACGCCGAGAAGGGCCTGCTGCTGGTCAAGGGCGCCGTTCCCGGTGCCAAGGGCCGCCTCGTTTTCGTTCGCAACGCAGTGAAGGGGGCGTAGTCCATGGCTACCGCAACTAACACGCTCGATGTCCTCGACGTCACCGGCAAGAAGTCCGGCACCGTCGAGCTGCCCGCCGAGATCTTCGACGTGCAGACCAACATCCCGCTCATCCACCAGGTCGTCGTCGCTCAGCTCGCCGCCGCCCGCCAGGGAACCCACAAGACCAAGCGTCGTGGTGAGGTCTCCGGCGCCGGCCGTAAGCCGTTCAAGCAGAAGGGAACCGGTCGCGCTCGTCAGGGCTCGATCCGCGCCCCTCAGATGACCGGCGGTGGCATCGTCCACGGACCGGTGCCCCGCAGCTACGCGCAGCGCACCCCCAAGAAGATGATCGCCGCTGCACTGCTCGGCGCACTCTCCGACCGCGCTCGCGGCGGCCGTGTGCACGTGGTCGAGTCGCTCTCGCAGGGTGAGACCCCGTCGACCAAGGCCGTGAACGAGTTCCTCGCCACCGTCGCGTCGTCCAAGCACGTGCTGATCGTGCTGGAGCGCACCGACGAGCTGAGCCTCAAGAGCGTCCGCAACATCCCGACCGTTCACGTGCTGCCTGCAGACCAGCTGAACGCCTACGACGTCCTCGTCTCCGACGACATCGTCTTCACCAAGGGTTCCTTTGACGGCTTCGTCGCCTCGAAGACCAAGAAGGAAGAGGTTTCCGCATGAGCAACGCCGCGTTCAACAAGGACCCGCGCGACATCATCCTGTCTCCCGTCGTCTCCGAGAAGAGCTACGGCCTGATCGACCAGGGCAAGTACACCTTCGTGGTCGACCCCCGCTCGAACAAGACCGAGATCAAGCTCGCCATCGAGAAGATCTTCGGTGTTCAGGTCGCGTCGATCAACACGCTGAACCGCACGGGCAAGACCCGTCGCACCAAGTTCGGCCAGGGCAAGCGCAAGGACACCAAGCGCGCGATCGTGACGCTCAAGTCCGGTTCCATCGACATCTTCACGGCCGTCGGCTAGGCGCGGAAGCTAGAGGAAAAGACACATGGCTATTCGTAAGTACAAGCCCACGACTCCGGGCCGTCGCGGTTCGTCCGTCGCGGACTTCGCAGAGATCACCCGTTCGACTCCTGAGAAGTCGCTGCTCCGCCCGCTCTCCAAGACCGGCGGCCGCAACAACCAGGGTCGTATCACGACGCGTCACATCGGTGGTGGCCACAAGCGCCAGTACCGCGTGATCGACTTCCGTCGCAACGACAAAGACGGAGTGAACGCGAAGGTCGCTCACATCGAGTACGACCCCAACCGCACCGCACGCATCGCGCTGCTCCACTTCGTGGACGGTACGAAGCGCTACATCCTCGCTCCGAACAAGCTCGCCCAGGGCGACATCGTCGAGTCGGGTGCGGGCGCGGACATCAAGCCCGGCAACAACCTGCCGCTGCGCAACATCCCCACCGGTACCGTCATCCACGCGATCGAGCTGAAGCCGGGCGGCGGCGCCAAGATGGCCCGCTCCGCCGGCGCTTCGGTTCGACTCGTCGCGAAGGACGGCCCCTACGCGCAGCTCCGTCTGCCGTCGGGCGAGATCCGCAACGTGGATGCGCGCTGCCGCGCCACGATCGGCGAGGTCGGCAACGCCGAGCAGTCGAACATCAACTGGGGCAAGGCCGGCCGCAACCGCTGGAAGGGCATCCGCCCGACCGTCCGTGGTGTCGCGATGAACCCGGTCGACCACCCGCACGGTGGTGGTGAGGGCAAGACGTCCGGTGGACGTCACCCCGTCAGCCCGTGGGGTCAGGCCGAAGGCCGCACCCGTCACCCCAACAAGGAAAGCGACAAGCTCATCGTTCGTCGTCGGACCGTCGGCAAGAAGCGTAAGTAGGAGTTGTAGAAGATGCCACGCAGTCTCAAGAAGGGCCCCTTCGTTGACGACCACCTGTACCGCAAGGTCGTCACCCAGAACGAAGCCGGCTCCAAGAACGTCATCAAGACCTGGTCGCGCCGCTCGATGATCATCCCCGCGTTCCTCGGGCACACGATCGCCGTGCACGACGGCCGCAAGCACATCCCGGTGTTCATCACCGAGACCATGGTGGGTCACAAGCTGGGCGAATTCGCCCCGACCCGCACCTTCCGTGGACACGTGAAGGACGACAAGAAGGGCCGTCGCCGCTAACCGCGGTGACGTGAAGGAGGAAGAGAAATGGTGGAGTCGATCGCACGCGTGCGTCACATCCGCGTCACCCCCCAGAAGGCCCGTCGTGTCGTCAACCTGATCCGTGGACGCCAGGCCGTCGAAGCATTGGCCATCCTGAAGTTCGCCCCGCAGGGCGCTTCGGAGCCCGTGTACAAGCTGGTCGCCTCGGCGATCGCGAACGCGCGGGTCAAGGCGGACGCCTCGAACAGCTACCTCGACGAGCAGGACCTGTTCATCGCGAAGGCATTCGTCGATGAGGGCACCACGCTCAAGCGCTTCCAGCCTCGTGCACAGGGTCGCGCGTTCCGCATCAACAAGCGCACCAGCCACATCACGATCGTGCTGGCGACCCCTGACGAGGCCTCGGCCATCGAAGGCGCGAGCAAGAAGGCGAGCAAGTAATGGGCCAGAAAGTCAATCCGTACGGCTTCCGCCTCGGAATCACCACCGACCACGTGTCGCGCTGGTTCTCCGACAGCACGAAGAAGGGTCAGCGCTACAGCGACTATGTCGCCGAAGACGTGAAGATCCGCAACCTGCTGAAGACGTCCCTCGACCGCGCCGGAGTGGCGCGCATCGAGATCGAGCGAACCCGTGACCGCGTCCGCGTCGACATCCACACCGCCCGTCCGGGCATCGTGATCGGTCGTCGTGGCGCCGAGGCCGAGCGCATCCGCTCCGACCTCGAGAAGCTCACCGGCAAGCAGATCCAGCTGAACATCCTCGAGGTGAAGAACCCCGAGGCCGAGGCTCAGCTGGTGGCTCAGGGCATCGCCGAGCAGCTCACCGCTCGTGTGGCGTTCCGCCGCGCGATGCGCAAGGGCCTGCAGGGCGCTCAGCGCGCCGGCGCCAAGGGCGTCCGCATCCAGGTCTCCGGCCGCCTCGGCGGTGCGGAGATGAGCCGCTCGGAGTTCTACCGTGAAGGTCGCGTTCCGCTGCACACCCTCCGCGCCAACATCGACTACGGCTTCTACGAGGCCAAGACGACGTTCGGCCGCATCGGTGTGAAGGTCTGGATCTACAAGGGCGACATCACCAACAAGGAGCTCGCCCGCGAGCAGGCCAACCAGAAGTCGACGCGCCCCGAGCGCGGCGACCGTGACCGTCCGCGCCGTAACGCCGCCCCCAAGGCGGACGCTCCGGTCGCAGCAGGAGTTGAGGCGTAACCATGCTTATCCCCCGTAGAGTCAAGCACCGTAAGCAGCACCACCCGGGTCGCAGTGGCCACGCCACCGGCGGCACGAAGGTGAGCTTCGGCGAGTACGGCATCCAGGCCATCACCCCCGCGTACGTGACCAACCGTCAGATCGAGTCCGCTCGTATCGCGATGACCCGTCACATCAAGCGTGGTGGAAAGGTGTGGATCAACATCTACCCCGACCGTCCGCTCACGAAGAAGCCGGCCGAAACCCGCATGGGTTCCGGTAAGGGTTCGCCCGAGTGGTGGGTCGCGAACGTCAAGCCGGGTCGCGTGCTGTTCGAGCTGAGCGGGGTCAACGAGACCGTCGCTCGCGAGGCACTGACCCGTGCAATCCACAAGCTGCCCCTTAAGGCACGCATCATCAAGCGCGAGGAGGGCGACGCGTAATGGCGATCGGTTCCAAGGAGCTCGCCCCGGCGGAGCTCGACACGTTCGAAGATTCTCGACTTCTCGAGGAGCTTCGCAAGGCCAAGGAAGAGCTGTTCAACCTGCGTTTCCAGTCGGCCACCGGCCAGCTCGAGAGCCACGGCCGTCTTCGCGCCGTGAAGCGCGACATCTCCCGCATCTACACGATCATTCGTGAGCGAGAGCTGGGCATCCGTGCGACGCCCGCCCCCGTCGAGGCCCCGGCCAAGGCGACCAAGAAGAGCAGCAAGAAGGCGACCGAGGCACCCGCTGCCGACGCCGCCGCTGAGTCTGACAAGGCTGCAGAGACTGAGGAGGCCAAGTAATGGCTAAGACCGAAGAGAAGGTCGTAGCGACGGGCCACGAGTCGGCTTCGCACGACGTCAAAGACGCGGAGGCCCGCGGCTACCGCAAGGCCCGCCGTGGCTACGTGACCAGCGACAAGATGGACAAGACCATCGTCGTCGAGGTCGAGGACCGCGTGAAGCACCCGCTGTACGGCAAGGTCATCCGCCGCACCTCCAAGGTGAAGGCGCACGACGAGACCAACAGCGCCGGCATCGGCGACCTCGTTCTCATCAACGAGACCCGTCCCCTCAGTTCGACCAAGCGCTGGCGTCTGGTCGAGATCCTCGAGAAGGCCAAGTAGGCCTCGGCTTACTTAGTTCAGGAAGAGTAGAAGAATGCTTCAGCAAGAATCACGAGTGAAGGTCGCCGACAACACCGGCGCCAAGGAGCTCCTGACGATTCGTGTTCTCGGTGGATCCGGCCGTCGTTACGCGGGACTCGGCGATGTCATCGTCGCGACCGTGAAAGACGCCATCCCCGGCGGCAACGTCAAGAAGGGCGATGTGGTCAAGGCCGTCATCGTCCGCACCGTCAAGTCGACCCGTCGCTCGGACGGCTCGTACATCAAGTTCGACGAGAACGCCGCAGTGATCCTGAAGAACGACGGAGACCCCCGTGGTACCCGCATCTTCGGACCGGTCGGCCGTGAGCTCCGTGACAAGAAGTTCATGAAGATCATCTCGTTGGCACCGGAGGTTATCTAGTCATGGCGAACATCAAGAAGGGTGACCTGGTTCAGGTCATCTCCGGCCCCAGCCAGGCCCGCGGCGGAGACCGCGGCAAGCAGGGCCGTGTCATCGAGGTGCAGGTCGAGAAAGACCGCGTCGTCGTCGAGGGCGTGAACTTCGTCACGAAGCACGTGCGCGTCGGCCAGACCCAGCGCGGCACCAAGACCGGCGGCATCGAGACCATGGAGGCGCCGATCCACGTGTCGAACGTGGCTCTCGTCGACCCCGAGACCAAGAAGCCGACTCGCGTCGGCCACCGCAACGAAGAAGTCACGAAGGACGGCGTCACCAAGACGGTCCGCGTTCGTTACGCGAAGAAGTCAGGTAAGGACCTCTGATGAGCACCGACACTGCCGCGCCCGCTGGCAAAATCCAGCCGCGCCTGAAGCAGAAGTACCAGAACGAGATCTCGGCTCAGCTGAAGAAGGACTTCGGTTTCACGAACGTGCACCAGGTGCCCGGGCTCGTGAAGATCGTCGTGAACACCGGTGTCGGTGAAGCGGCCCGCGATGGCAAGATCATCGACGGCGCCGTCAAGGACCTCACCGCGATCACCGGTCAGAAGCCGCAGGTCACGAAGGCTCGCAAGTCGATCGCGCAGTTCAAGCTGCGCGAGGGCCAGCCCATCGGCGCCCACGTCACGCTCCGTGGCGACCGCGCCTGGGAGTTCCTCGACCGCCTGCTCTCGCTCGCGCTTCCCCGCATCCGCGACTTCCGTGGCCTTTCGGACAAGCAGTTCGACGGCCGCGGTAACTACACCTTCGGTCTCCAGGAGCAGTCCGTGTTCCACGAGATCGACCAGGACAAGATCGACCGCGTGCGTGGTTTCGACATCACCGTCGTCACCACCGCGAAGACCGACGACGAGGGTCGTGCGCTGCTCAAGGCGCTCGGGTTCCCCTTCAAGTCGGACGACAGCTCCACCAACTAGCACCACTCACCCACGACGACCACAGGTCGGCATCCTCGTAAAGGGTGTCGAAACCAGGCGCGAAAGGCACCACATCATGACAATGACAGATCCGGTCGCAGACATGCTGACCAGACTGCGCAACGCGAACTCGGCGCACCACGACACCGTGTCGATGCCGCATTCCAAGCTCAAGTCGCACATTGCCGACATCCTGAAGTCCGAGGGCTACATCTCGGGCTGGGAGGTCACCGACGCGAAGGTCGGCCAGACCCTGACGCTGAGCCTCAAGTTCGGCCCGAACCGCGAGCGTTCGATCGCGGGCATCAAGCGCGTCTCGAAGCCCGGTCTCCGCGTCTACGCGAAGTCCACCGAGATCCCGACGGTCCTCGGAGGCCTCGGCGTCGCCATCCTGTCCACCTCCTCGGGTCTGCTGACAGACCGCCAGGCGAGCAAGAAGGGCGTGGGTGGGGAAGTCCTCGCCTACGTGTGGTAACCGACAATGTCACGAATCGGACGTCTTCCCATCGACATCCCTGCCGGCGTCACCGTCACCATCGACGGCCAGGACGTCGCAGTCAAGGGCCCCAAGGGTGAGCTCGCGCTCACCATCAAGGCCCCGATCGCCGCTTCGGTCGAGGAGAACCAGATCCTGGTCACCCGTCCGGACGACGAGCGCGAGTCGCGCTCGCTGCACGGCCTCACCCGTACGCTCATCGCGAACCAGATCATCGGCGTGACCACCGGCTACTCCAAGAGCCTCGAGGTCGTCGGCACCGGTTACCGCGTTGCGGCCAAGGGCTCGGGCGTGGAGTTCGCGCTCGGCTATTCGCACCCCATCTCGGTCGAACCGCCTGTGGGCATCACGTTCACCGTCGAGGGCAACAACAAGCTCACGGTCAACGGAATCGACAAGCAGGCCGTCGGTGAGGTTGCCGCCAACATTCGCAAGCTGCGCAAGCCCGAGCCCTACAAGGGCAAGGGTGTGCGTTACGCCGGCGAGGTCGTTCGCCGCAAGGCCGGAAAGAGTGGTAAGTAGACTATGGCTACTGGAATCAGAGGAAAGTCGAAGTCCGCAGCCCGCGATCGCCGGCACCTGCGCCTTCGCAAGAAGGTCGAGGGCACCGAAGCGCGCCCCCGCCTCGTCGTCACCCGTTCGGCCCGCCACGTCTTCGTGCAGGTCGTCGATGACAGCAAGGGTCACACTCTCGCGTCGGCTTCGACGCTCGAAGCGGATCTGCGCACCTTCGACGGTGACAAGACCGCCAAGGCCAAGAAGGTCGGTGAGCTGGTCGCCGAGCGCGCCAAGCTGGCCGGCGTCGAGGCTGTCGTGTTCGACCGCGGTGGAAACCGCTACGCAGGCCGCGTCGCGGCGATTGCCGATGGAGCACGAGAGGGTGGTTTGAGCCTGTGAGCACCGAAACCAACAAGGAGCAGGAAGTGGCTGCAGAAGCCCAGGCCCCGGTGGAGACCGCCGCGTCGACCGAGTCGACGCAGAGCGAGCCCCGCGAGGCGCGCCGCGGAGGCCGTGAGCGCAACCCGAACCGCGGCGACCGCGGAGGACGTGACTCTGACAAGAGCAACTTCCTCGAGCGCGTCGTCACCATCAACCGCGTCTCGAAGGTCGTGAAGGGTGGTCGTCGCTTCAGCTTCACCGCTCTCGTGGTCGTCGGCGACGGCAACGGTCTGGTGGGCGTCGGCTACGGCAAGGCCCGCGAGGTTCCGACCGCCATCTCCAAGGGCGTCGAGGAAGCGAAGAAGAACTTCTTCCGCGTCCCCCGCGTCGGCAACACGATCCCTCACCCCGTGCAGGGTGAGGCGGCCGCCGGTGTGGTGCTTCTGCGCCCCGCTGCGGCCGGTACCGGTGTTATCGCCGGTGGCCCGGTGCGCGCCGTGCTCGAGTGCGCCGGCATCCACGACATCCTCTCGAAGTCGCTCGGCTCGTCGAACACGATCAACATCGTGCACGCGACCGTCGAGGCACTGCAGCAGCTCGAAGAGCCGCGCGCAGTGGCGGCCCGTCGTGGCCTCGACTTCGAAGACGTCGCCCCGGCCCGCCTCGTGCGCGCCGAGGCCGACGCCCTGGCAGCAAAGGCTGGTGCATGATGGCCGCGCGCCTGAAGATCACCCAGATCAAGTCCAAGATCAGCGAGAAGCAGAACCAGCGTGACACGCTGCGCAGCCTCGGACTGAAGCGCATCCACGACATCGTGGTGCGCGAAGACAACGCCCAGAACCGTGGCTACGTGCGCACCGTCGCACACCTGGTGAAGGTCGAGGAGATTGACTAATGGCTGAGAACGAAGCCAAGGAGACCGTCGAGAAGGCGGCTCCGAAGAAGGCAGCGGCACCTAAGGCTGCTGCGGCTCCCAAGGCGGACGCAGCGGAGAAGGCTCCGGCCAAGGCTGCTGCCCCCAAGAAGGCTGCTGCTCCCAAGGCTGCCGCCGAGAAGGCTCCGGCCGCGGAGAAGGCTCCGGCCGCTGCCAAGGCCCCCGCGGCCAAGGCTGCACCGAAGGCCGCCGCCAAGGATGCCGAGACCGCCGGTCCCCGCGAGCACGTGCTCAAGGTGCACCACCTGCGCCCTGCGCCCGGCGCCAAGAAGGCGCGTACGCGCGTCGGCCGTGGTGAGGGTTCCAAGGGAAAGACCGCCGGTCGTGGCACCAAGGGCACGAAGGCCCGCTACCAGGTGCGCGTCGGCTTCGAGGGTGGGCAGATGCCTCTACACATGCGCACCCCGAAGCTGCGCGGCTTCAAGAACCCGTTCCGGGTGGAGTACCAGGTCGTGAACCTGGAGAAGCTCGCGGAGCTCTACCCCTCGGGTGGAGACGTCACCGTGGTCGACCTGGTCGCCAAGGGTGCCGTTCGCAAGAACGAAAAGGTGAAGGTTCTCGGCAATGGCGACATTGCGGTTAAGCTGAACGTTGCGGTCGACAAGGTCTCCGGCTCTGCTGAGCAGAAGATCGTCGCCGCGGGTGGTTCCGTCAAGTAGGTACCCCAAAAACCGGTGGCCTGGTTCGTGCGCGATCGATGTCTGCGTCATGAGAATGATGTAGCCTGTCGAGGCCATGAACTGGGTCACCGGCTTTCTTGGCATTAAGCCACACACGTACGCAGGAGGCCCCCTTTTGTTCAAAGCCGTCGCGAGGATCTTCCGCACGCCGGATCTCCGCCGGAAGATCGGCTTCACGCTCGGCATCGTCGCCTTGTTCCGACTGGGGTCGTTCATCCCCGCTCCCTTCGTGGACTTCGGAAACGTGCAGACCTGTCTTGCCGCGAACCAGAACACGTCCGGCTTGTACGAGCTCGTCAACCTCTTCTCGGGTGGCGCCCTCCTGCAACTCTCGATCTTCGCGCTGGGGATCATGCCGTACATCACGGCCTCGATCATCGTGCAGCTGCTGCGCGTGGTCATCCCGCACTTCGAGACCCTCTACAAGGAGGGCCAGTCGGGCCAGAGCAAGCTCACGCAGTACACCCGCTACCTCACCATCGCGCTGGGTATCCTGCAGTCGACCACGCTGATCACGGTGGCCCGGAGCGGCGCGCTGTTCGGCACCTCGACGGTCGCCGAGTGCGGCCAGCTCATCACCAACGACGCCTGGTACGCCATCCTGCTCATGGTCATCACGATGACCGCCGGTACCGGTGTCATCATGTGGTTCGGCGAGATGATCACCGAGCGCGGCATCGGCAACGGCATGTCGCTGCTGATCTTCACCTCGATCGCCGCTCGCTTCCCCGAGTCGCTCTGGCTCATCGCCCAGACCAAGAGCTTCGAGATCTTCCTGCTGGTGATCGCGGTCGGACTCGCGGTGATGGCGCTCGTGGTGTTCGTCGAACTCTCGCAGAGACGCATCCCCGTGCAATACGCCAAACGCGTCGTCGGGAGGCGTACCTACGGGGGCAACAACACGTACATCCCCATCAAGGTCAACATGGCCGGCGTGGTGCCCGTGATCTTCGCGTCGTCGCTGCTCTACCTGCCGGCGTTGATCGCACAGTTCAACCAGCCCGCGCCCGGCGAGGCGCCGGCCGGCTGGGTGACCTGGATCAACAACTACCTGGTGCGTGGCGATCACCCGCTTTACATGCTGCTGTACTTCCTGCTCATCGTGGGCTTCACCTACTTCTACGTCGCGATCACCTTCAACCCCGAAGAGGTCGCCGACAACATGAAGAAGTTCGGTGGCTTCATCCCGGGTATCCGCGCGGGACGCCCGACGGCCGAGTACCTCGACTACGTGTTGACGCGCATCACGCTCCCCGGATCGATCTATCTGGGTTTGATCGCCTTGCTTCCGCTCATCGCCCTGGCGGCGGTGGGCGCGAATCAGAACTTCCCGTTCGGTGGCGCATCCATCCTGATCATCGTCGGCGTCGGCCTCGAGACGGTGAAGCAGATCGACTCGCAGTTGCAGCAACGCCACTACGAGGGACTCCTGCGATGACGGATGGGCAGAGCGAGCCGGCCGTGACCAGCTCGCTCCGCCTCCTCCTGATCGGCCCCCCGGGTGCCGGCAAGGGGACGCAGGCGGCGCGCCTGTCGGAGACCTACGGGATTCCGGCCATCTCCACCGGTGACATCTTCCGAGAGAACGTGAAGAACGGAACCGAGCTCGGCGTGAAGGCCAAGGAGTACATGGATGCGGGCCAGTACGTTCCCGACTCCCTGACCAACGACTTGGTGCGCGACCGCCTCAGCCAGCCCGACGTGGTGGACGGCTTCCTGCTCGACGGCTACCCGCGCACGCTGCAGCAGGTGGAGGAGCTCGACGACATCCTGGGCGCCAACGCGTCCTCGCTGGATGCGGTGATCGTGCTCACGGCCGACACCGAGGAGGTCGTCTCCCGGCTGCTCAAGCGCTCGGCCGAGCAGGGCCGGAGCGACGACACCGAAGAGGTCATCCGGCACCGCCTCGACGTCTACGCCGAGCAGACCGCTCCGCTGATCGACGTCTACGCGGGGCGCGGGCTCGTGGTGAACGTCGACGGTCTCGGGGAGATCGACGAGGTCACCGGGCGGATCATCGCCGCCCTCGCGAGTCGATGATCGGTCGGGCCCCATGATCCGTCGCAAGACGCCGGGTATCTACAAGACGCCCGCTGAACTGTGCCTCATGGTGCAGCCCGGACTCGTCACCGCAGCCTCCCTCGCCGCCGTGCGGGAGGCGATCCGACCGGGCATCTCGACGCTGGAGCTCGACGCGATCGCCGACCGCACCATCCGTTCGCTCGGCGGGGTGTCGAACTTCCAGATGGTGCCGGGCTACTTCCACACGGTATGCACCTCGGTGAACGACGACATCGTGCACGGCATCCCCGGGTCGCGCATCCTGCAGCCCGGCGACATCGTGTCGATCGACAGCGGCGCCGACGTCGGTGGCTGGAACGGCGACTCCGCGATCACCGTGGTGCTCGACGACCCGAGTCGGCCGGAGGAGGTCGCGGCGCGGCGCCTGCTCTCCGACGTGACGGAGCAGTCGCTCTGGCACGGCATCGCGCGCCTCGCCTCGGCCCGCCATCTGAACGAGGTCGGGGAGGCGATCGAGGAGTTCGTCGAGGAGCACCCGTCGACGCTCGAGGGAGCGACCTACGGCATCCTCACCGACTACATCGGTCACGGCATCGGCCGCAGCATGCACGAGGCGCCGCCGGTGTTCAACTACCGCGTGCGCCAACGTGGACCCGAGGTCAAGCCCGGGCTGGTCGTGGCGATCGAGCCGATGATCACGGCCGGCACCACCGAGACCTACACCCGCGACGACGAGTGGACCGTGGCATCCGCCGACGGCAGCATGTCGTCGCACTGGGAGCACTCGGTCGCGGTGCACAAGGACGGCATCTGGGTGCTCACCGCCGAAGACGGCGGCGCCGCCGCGCTCGCACCGCTCGGTGTGACTCCCGTCCCCATCCCGTAGCCGCGGGCGCGGCCCCTGGCTGAGGTTTCGCGCCCGGAGCCCGGCGAGCGACTCAGGTGTCCATCACGTGCACGAGTTCGTCGATGAACGACGGGAAATCGGATGCACGCTTCACGATCCGCTGCAGGTCGTCGCGGTCGGAGAACACCTCGACCAGCTGGTCGAACACGTCCTGGAACGCCTTGCGGCCGCTTTCGCTGAACGCGATGAGCGCGATCACGTTCACCCGGTTCTCGCCCCAGGCCATCGGGGTCTCGTTCACCACGATCGCGATCGCGGTGCGGCTGGCGCTCATGACCATCGCGTGCGGAACGGCGATGGTGTCGGTGAACGCGGTCGACGACATCCGCTCGCGCTCGATCGCCCCCTCGACATAGCTCTCGTCGATCACGCCGAGGGCGCGCATGGAGTCGCCGAGGGTTCGGATCATGACCGCCTCGGACGGCGCAGTCAGGTTGCGCCAGAAGAGGCGCTCGTCGAAGTACTGGAGCAACTCGTCTTTGATCTGCATCCGGCGCCGGTGCCGGCGCACCGTGGCGATCGCCCGGCGCACCGCCTCGAAGTCGGTCGCGGTGAGGAAGGGCTGGATGACCACCACGTTGTCGCGAGCGGTGGGCGCCTGGATGGTGGTGACCACGATGTCGGAGGAGAGCGCGGCCCAGTCGACGTCGGCGCGCGTGATCACCACGTCGACCTGCAGCTCCGAGCCGAGTTCGGCTTCGAGCTTGTCGCGCAGCATCACGTGCATGTCGTAGTAGTTGGGGCAGACGATCGCGCAGGTCACGCGCTCCTCGCGCAGGTTCTGCCGCTCGAGGTGCGATCCGACGTGGAGTGCGATGTAGGCGATCTCGTCGTCGTTGATCGTGATGTCCTCGCTCCGCTGGATCTGGCTCGCGATGAAGACGGCGAGCTCGTAGATCATCGGGTACGAGCCCTTGATCGACCGGGTCATCGGATTGCGGGAGTAGGAGTTCTCCTGGGCCCGGGCGACCAGGTTGCGGATGTGCAGGCTGAGCCGCACGATGAAGTCGTCGTCGTCGAGGTCGACCAGGTACTCCTCGCTGGCGAGCCGCACGATGCGACGCATCTCGGCCAGGTCGGCGTCGGCCAGATAGGTGGAGGCCACGGTCTCAGTGGGCTGGTCGTGACCGGGGGTGAGCACGCGGGTCGTGAGCAGCACCGAGAGGTAGGTGAGTTCGCGGACGCTGAGAGCGGTGCCGAAATGCGCGCGGATCAGACCGTCGAGCCGCTCGGCGATCTCGCGGATGGTCTCCGACGCCGGTCGCTCCTCGGCCGGCCCGATCGACTGCTCCTTCGAGACCCGGTCGACGGCGATCGCCACGTGCAGGAGCACGTTGTTGATCGAGTACTCGTTGACGAAATAGCCCTCGCCGTCGAGCATGGCGAGCAGATCGGACTTGAAGGCGCCGAGGTTCGCCCCGAGATCTCCCGAGGCGAACTCGCGCTGGATGTTCTCGAGATCGAGGAAGCCCTGCGCGCTCTCGTCGCGGAAGATGCGGCTGAGCAGCCGGCGTCGGTTGAGTTCGCTGCCGGCCAGCGACACCACGCTGCCGCGGCGGGCGAGTGAGAGACCGGCCTCCTCGATCAGGATCTTGGCTTTGCGCAGATCCGCCTCCATCGTCGACTCGCTGACGTACAGGCTCACGGCGAGGTCATAGACGTCGAGGCCGGATGGCGCGTCGCCGAGCGCTCGGATCACGGAGTGCACCCGCTCGCGCGGGCTGCCGCTCTCGGAGTCGCGGGTGCGGAGGTCGGTGACGAAACTGGCGTAGGCCTCGCGGTTCAGGCGGTAGCCGCTGGTCGACGAGGTGATCACGTCGAGCGGCTTTGCGGCCGTCTTGACGCTCGTGACGTAGCTGCGCACACTGCGCGTCGTGACGCCCAGGCGGTCGGCGAGCTCTCCCGCGGTCACCCAGTCGTCGGTCTCTGCCAGGTAGTCCAGCAGCCGTTCGTACTTCGCTCTCATCACCAGTCACCCTAAACGCTTCGTGGACCTTCCGGGGGTGCGGAAGCAAGGCTGCTGGATGCGGAGCCCGTGGTGGCGGAGGATCGATGCAGACAAAGCAAGGCGCAAGGAGGCGTGCGTGGACAAGGTGCTGATCGTGTGCGGGGCGGGGGCGTCGAGCACCTTCCTCGCGCTCCGGCTGCGCGGCGTCGCCCGCACTCGTGGCCTCGATCTGACTGTCGAGGCGGCAACGCTCTCCGATCTCGACGAGCGGCTCGCCGCCACCGACGTGCTGCTCGTCGGGCCGCATCTGGCCGAGCGGTTCGCCGAACTGCACGAACGTGCGGATGCGGCGGGCACCCGCGTGGCCCTGCTTCCCGACACCGTGTTCGGCGGAGCGGGCGCCGAGCTCGCCGCCGATCTGGTCACCGAACTCCTCGCCGCCCCGCAGGGTTCGATCCACAGGCTCACCGCTGAGCCGAGCTAAGGAGAGTTGGACATGGCTGAACGAACAGTTGAGATGGCGTCGACGCACGGGCTGCACGCCCGCCCCGCCACGATCTTCACCCAGGCCGTCGCGAAGGCGGGTGTGCCGGTGCAGATCTCCAAGGCCGGTGGCAAGCCGGTGAACGCGGCGAGCATCCTCGGCGTGATCTCGCTCGGCATCGAGAAGGGCGACGCGCTCACCCTCGTCTCCGAGGCCGACTCGGCCGATACCGTGCTCGACGAACTCGTCGCGCTGCTCTCGAAGAACCTGGACGCCGAGTGATGGCCGAGTCGACACTGCGCGGCACCGGGATCGGGCGCGGCATCGCCGTGGGCGCCGTTCTCCGGATGCCCGATCCTCTGCCCGAGCCCGAAGAGACTCCGAGCACCCTGACGCCCGACGCCGAGAAGGAGCGGGCTCGTGCTTCCCTCGCCGCCACGGCCGCCGTCATCCGGCATCGCGGAGAGCGAGCGGGTGGTTCGGCGAAAGACGTGCTCGAGGCCCAGGCCTTCATGGCCGAGGACCCCACCCTGATCGACGACGTCGGTGTGCGGATCGACGGCGGCGCCACCGCCGAACGCGCCGTGTTCGAGGCCTTCGCCTCGTTCCGCGACCTGCTCGTGAGCATGGGCGGCTACATGGGCGAGCGCGCCACCGACCTCGACGACGTGTCGCAGCGCGTCGTCGCCCATCTCCGTGGCGTTCCCGCGCCCGGCGTGCCCGACCCCGACGAGCCCTTCGTGCTCGTCGCCCGCGATCTGGCCCCGGCCGACACGGCGCTGCTCGACCTCGACAAGGTGCTCGCCCTGGTGACCAGCGACGGCGGGCCCACATCGCACACCGCCATCCTGGCCCGTGAGAAGTCGATCGTGGCGATCGTGGGCGTGACGGATGCGCTGAGCCTGGCCGACGGCACCGAGGTCGTCGTCGACGCGGGAACCGGCACCGTCACGGTCTCGCCCAATGACGAGGAGCGGGCCACGGCCATCGCGCGCGCGGCCGAATTGAAGGCCGCACGCCGTTCCGCGACCGGCCCAGGACGGCTCGCCGACGGCACGCCGATCCCTCTGCTCGCGAACCTCGGCTCGGCGGACGGCGCAGCCGACGCGCTGGAGAAGGGCGCCGAGGGCGTCGGCCTGTTCCGCACCGAGTTCCTCTTTCTCGACGCCGCCAGTGCGCCCAGCGTCGAGGAGCAGAAGGCGCAGTACCTGCGGCTGCTCGAGGCCTTCGCCGGCAAGAAGGTGGTCGTGCGAGCCCTGGATGCGGGCGCCGACAAGCCGCTCAGCTTCCTCAACGACGCGCCCGAGGAGAACCCGGCACTCGGCCTGCGCGGCCTCCGCGCACTCCGGGCCAACGAGCCGATCCTGCGCGATCAGCTCACGGCGCTGGCGCAGGCCGACGCCGAGTCCGACGCGGAGGTGTGGGTGATGGCGCCGATGGTGTCGACCGTGGAGGAGACCCGCTACTTCACCGCGCTCGCCCGCGAGGTGGGACTGAAGACCGCCGGTGTGATGGTGGAGGTGCCGTCGTCGGCGCTGCTCGCCGACCGCATTCTCGCCGACGCCGACTTCGCGTCGATCGGCACCAACGACCTCACCCAGTACACCCTCGCAGCCGACCGCCTGCTCGGCTCAGTGGCCTCGTTCCAGGACCCCTGGCATCCTGCCGTTCTGAAGCTCGTGGGCGAGGTCGGCGCCGCCGGTCACGCCACGGGCAAACCGGTCGGCATCTGTGGCGAGGCCGCGGCCGACCCGCTGCTCGCCGTCGTGCTGGTGGGCCTCGGCGCCACCACCCTGTCGATGTCGCCCTCCGCTCTCGCCGACGTGCGTGCCGAGCTCGCCCGGTTCACGCTCGACGACGCCCGGCGATTCGCCGACCTGGCACTCTCGGCCGACAGCGCCGTCGAAGCGCGAGCCGCCGTGACCGCCGCCGCGACGGCAGCGGCCACCTCCTAGAACCCACGCACCACCCCGAATCACCACCATCACAGAAACGGAGAAGTCGTCATGACAACGGCGTCGGAAACGAAGACCGGAGGTGGAGCCCGAGTGCGCGTCCAGCGCTTCGGAACCTTCCTCAGCGGCATGGTCATGCCCAACATCCCCGCGTTCATCGCGTGGGGACTCATCACCAGCTTGTTCATCGCCACCGGGTGGTTGCCGAACGGCATCCTCGGAGGCTTCGGCAACGCCGACGCCATCGGGTGGACGGGCGCGGCGACAGCTCTCGCGCAGGCCGACGACGGCACGACCTTCCCGCAGTATGTGGGTCTGGTCGGCCCGATGATCACCTACTTGCTGCCGCTCCTGATCGCGAACACCGGTGGCCGCATGGTCTACGGCGCGCGTGGCGGTGTGGTGGGCACCATCGCGACGATGGGTGTCATCGTGGGCGCCGACATCCCGATGTTCATCGGGGCCATGATCATGGGGCCGCTGGGCGCCTGGCTGATCAAGCAGGTCGACCGCATCTGGGCCGGCAAGATCAAGGCCGGATTCGAGATGCTGGTCGACAACTTCTCGGCCGGCATCCTGGGCGGTCTTCTGGCCATCGCGGGCTTCTTCGGCATCGCACCGGTGATCCAGGGCCTGTCGAAGGCGCTGGAAGTGGGCGTGGACTGGCTGATCACGGCCGGTCTGCTGCCGCTGGCCTCGCTGCTCGTCGAGCCGGGCAAGGTGCTCTTCCTCAACAACGCCATCAACCACGGTGTGTTCACGCCGCTCGGCGTCCAGCAGGTGGCGGAGCAGGGCAAGTCCATCCTCTTCCTGATCGAGGCGAACCCCGGGCCGGGCCTCGGCATCCTCCTCGCGTTCTCCATCTTCGGCATAGGGCTGGCGAAGGCGAGCGCTCCGGGAGCTGCGATCATCCAGTTCTTCGGCGGCATCCACGAGATCTACTTCCCGTACGTGCTGTCGAAGCCGATGACGATCCTCGCCGCCATCGCGGGAGGTGCGACCGGCGTGTTCGTGAACGTGCTGTTCAACTCGGGCCTGCGCGCCCCGGCGTCACCCGGCAGCATCATCGCCGTGCTCGCCCAGACCGCACCGGACAGCTACGTCGGCGTCATCCTCTCGGTGATCGCGGCCGCCGCCGTCTCGTTCATCGTCACCGCCGTCATCCTGCGGGCGAGTCGCCGGCGCGACCTCGAGAAGGAGGGCGCGGGCGACCTGAGTGCGGCCATCGCCCAGACCCAGGCCAACAAGGGCAAGGAGAGCTCGGTGCTCGCCAACCTCCGAGCCGAGGGGGTGCCCGCCGGCGACGCCGAGGCGGTAGCCGAGGAGACCTCGCTGCTCACGGACACCCGCCCCATCCGCAACATCGTGTTCGCCTGCGACGCGGGCATGGGCTCGAGCGCCATGGGCGCATCGGTGCTGCGGAATAGGATCAAGAAGGCCGGAATCGAGGGCGTCACCGTGGTCAACAAGGCCATCGCCAACCTCGACGACGACGTCGACCTGGTGATCACGCAGCGGGAGCTCACGCCGCGGGCGCAGGAGCGCACCCCCAGCGCCGAGCACGTCTCGGTGGACAACTTCATGAACAGCCCTCGGTACGACGAGGTCGTCGAGAAGCTGAAGGAACAGAGCGCCGCCGAGTAGGCGACGCCCGAGGAGCGAGGAGATCCCCATGGCAGTACTCGAGCAGTCGCAGATCCGGCTGAGCGGCACGGCGCGCACGAAGGAGGAGGCGATCGCCGAGGCGGCCGACATCCTGGTGGCAGCGGGAGCCGTGCTCCCGAGCTACCTCGACTACATGCGACTCCGCGAGGAGGCCGTGTCGACCTACATGGGGAATTTCCTCGCCATCCCGCACGGCACGAACGAGGGCAAGGACACCATCCTCGACTCCGCGCTCTCGTTCGTGCGCTACGACGAGCCGCTCGACTGGGGCGGTGAAGAGGTGCGCTTCGTGGTCGGCATCGCCGGCAAGGAGGGTGGACACATGGAGATCCTCACGAAGATCGCCATCGTCTTCAGCGACGAGGACGAGGTCGCCCGACTGCTCGACGCGGACTCGCCCGAGGCCGTGCTCGACATTCTCGGCGACATCAACGAATAGGTGAGCGACATGAAGGCCGTGCATTTCGGGGCCGGCAACATCGGACGCGGTTTCGTGGGGCTGATCCTCCACGACGCGGGTTACGAGGTGGTGTTCGCCGACGTGAACGCCGAGCTGATCGACGCTCTCGCCGCCTCGACGAGCTACCAGGTGCGGGCGGTGGGGGAGAACTCCTCCACCCGCACCGTCACCGGCTACCGCGCGTTCAACAGCGGTACCGACGAGGAAGCCGTGGTCGCCGAGATCGCGACCGCCGACATCGTGACCACCGCGGTCGGTCCGAACATCCTGAGGTTCGTGGCGCCGGTGATCGCCCGCGGCCTGTCGCAGCGCTCGCCGGATCGTGCGCCGCTCCAGGTGATGGCGTGCGAGAACGCGATCAACGCGACGGATGCGCTGAAGGCCGAGATCGTCGGTCGCCTGGACGGGGGCGAGACGTCGCCGGCGTTCGCGCGCGCTGTCTTCGCGAATACGGCCGTCGACCGGATCGTGCCGAACCAGGAGCCGGGCGCGGGCCTGGACGTGACGGTCGAGGACTTCTTCGAGTGGGCGATCGAGGCCGGCCCGTTCGGCGCCACGCCGCCGGTGATCCCGGATGCGCACTTCGTGCCCGACCTCGCCCCGTACATCGAGCGCAAGCTGTTCACGGTGAACACCGGCCACGCCACGGCGGCCTATCACGGCTGGATCGAGGGCGCCTCGACGCTCGCCGACGCCCTCTCCATCCCCGCCGTCTTCACCGAGGTGAAGGCCGTGCTGGCGGAGACGAAGGCGCTGCTGGTGGCCAAGCACGAGTTCGATCCGGCCACGCAGGAGGCCTACCTCGAGAAGAACCTGGCACGCTTCGCGAACCCCTACCTGACCGACACTCCGGAGCGGGTGGGGCGGCAACCGCTGCGCAAGATCAGCCGGCACGAGCGCTTCATCGGGCCTGCCGCCGAGCTCGCCGAGCGCGGGCTGCCGACCGCGGCGCTCCTGCGCGCGGTCGGGGCCGCTCTGCGCTTCGACGCCCCCAGCGACCCGCAGAGCGCCGAGCTGGCGACCCTGCTCGACACCCTGACGCCGGAGCAGTTCGTCGAGCAGGTCTCGGGGATCGAGCCCGCGCATCCGCTGTATCCTGGATTGGTCGCCACGGTGCGGTCGGTCGTTGCTTTTCGGAGCGAATAGGAGTAAAGGAGCTCCTTGCAGAGAGCCGATTCTTAGCGTAAGCTCGATCTTTGGTGTTTTCGGCCAGTCGTCACCCGACGAATCCGTGGCCGAACCTCCGCAAGACCAGCACATTCTACTTTTAGCGACAGTGAGGCTATGGCCAAAAAAGACGGTGTTATCGAGATCGAGGGCGCAGTCGTCGAGGCACTCCCGAACGCCATGTTCCGGGTTGAATTGACGAACGGCCACAAGGTTCTTGCCCACATCTCGGGCAAGATGCGCCAGCACTACATCCGCATCCTCCCGGAGGATCGCGTGATCGTGGAGCTGAGCCCGTACGACCTCACCCGTGGCCGGATCGTCTACCGCTACAAGTAAACCGCTGCTGGAAAGTAACGGCCCCACGGCACATCCGCGGGGTACGAGGACAGCGAAGAGAGAAATCACATGAAGGTCAACCCCAGCGTCAAGCCCATCTGCGAGCACTGCCGCGTGATCCGTCGTAACGGTCGCGTCATGGTGATCTGCAAGAGCAACCCGCGTCACAAGCAGCGCCAGGGCTAGCAACAACTCAACACGAGAAACGGCAGTGCCAGAAGCCGTCCGGTGAGAACCGGACGGCGGACACCCGCGGTTGGAGGCCGCGGCACCGGTGCTGTCCCACACCTCCACTCATCAACAGGAGATAGCCACAATGGCACGTCTAGCAGGAGTTGACATTCCCCGCGACAAGCGCGTGGAAGTTGCCCTCACGTACATCTACGGGGTCGGCCGCACGCGCGCGCTGAAGACCCTCGCCGACACCGAGATCTCGGGTGACATCCGCGTCAAGGATCTCTCCGACGACCAGTTGGTCGCGCTGCGCGACTACATCGAGGGCAACTACAAGGTGGAGGGTGACCTCCGCCGCGAGGTCGCCGCCGACATCCGCCGCAAGGTCGAGATCGGTTCCTACGAAGGCGTTCGCCACCGCAAGGGCCTCCCCGTGCGCGGACAGCGCACCAAGACCAACGCTCGCACCCGCAAGGGCCCGAAGCGCACCGTCGCCGGCAAGAAGAAGGCCGGCCGCTAAGCGCGCCGACTGACCAGGATTCCAGGAGATATAGATGGCAACCCCCAAGTCGGCCGTTCGCAAGCCGCGCAAGAAAGAGAAGAAGAACGTCGCCGTGGGCCAGGCCCACATCAAGTCGACCTTCAACAACACGATCGTCTCGATCACCGACACCACCGGTGCGGTCATCAGCTGGGCCTCCTCGGGTGGCGTCGGCTTCAAGGGCTCGCGCAAGTCGACCCCGTTCGCCGCGCAGCTCGCTGCCGAGTCGGCTGCCCGCCAGGCTCAGGAGCACGGCATGAAGAAGGTCGACGTCTTCGTGAAGGGACCGGGCTCCGGCCGCGAGACCGCGATCCGCTCCCTCCAGGCCGCCGGCCTCGAGGTCGGCTCGATCAACGACGTCACCCCGCAGGCGCACAACGGATGCCGCCCGCCCAAGCGCCGTCGCGTGTGACCTTCCAGTACTGACCCGTCGGCGGGATGCGTATCCCGCGTCCCGCCTTCGGGGTTCTTTCCACAACTCAATACCTCGTCACGTGAGTGTCATATAGCGGACACTCAGCCGAAAGGAATCACAGTGCTCATTGCACAGCGCCCAACTCTCACCGAAGAGAACATCTCGGAGTTCCGTTCGCGGTTCGTCATCGAGCCGCTCGAGCCCGGCTTCGGATACACCCTCGGAAACTCGCTCCGCCGCACGCTCCTCTCCTCGATCCCCGGTGCTGCTGTCACGAGCATCCGTCTCGACGGCGTGCTGCACGAGTTCAGCACCATCCCCGGTGTGAAGGAAGACGTCACCGAGATCATCCTGAACATCAAGGGTCTCGTCGTCTCCTCCGAGCACGACGAGCCGATCACCGCCTACCTGCGCAAGCACGCGTCGGGCGAGGTCACCGCGGCCGACATCTCGGCTCCGGCCGGTGTGGAGATCCACAACCCCGAGCTGGTCATCGCCACGCTCAACGACAAGGCGAAGTTCGAGCTCGAGCTGATCATCGAGCGCGGCCGTGGCTACGTGTCGGCGACCCAGAACCGCAGCGAGTTCTCCGAGGCCGGTCAGATCCCGATCGACTCGATCTACTCGCCCGTGCTGAAGGTCACCTACCGCGTCGAGGCGACTCGTGCCGGTGAGCGCACCGACTTCGACCGCCTGGTCGTCGACGTCGAGACGAAGCCGGCCATCACGCCGCGCGACGCCATCGCCTCCGCCGGTCGCACGCTGACCGAGCTCTTCGGTCTCGCCCGCGAGCTCAACTCCGCGGCCGAGGGCATCGAGATCGGCCCCGCGCCGGTCGACGCCGTGCTCTCGTCGGAGCTGTCGGTTCCGATCGAGGACCTCGACCTGTCGGTGCGTTCCTACAACTGCCTCAAGCGCGAGGGCATCAACACGGTGTCCGAGCTGGTGGCTCTGTCGGAGACGCAGCTCATGAACATCCGCAACTTCGGACAGAAGTCGGTCGATGAGGTGAAGGACAAGCTCGTCGAGCTCGGCCTCTCGCTGAAGGACACCGTTCCCGGGTTCGACGGCGCTCACTTCTACGGCGGCTACGACGACGAGAACGTCTAAGACGTTCCTGTCGCCCGAATCGTCCAACCCGACCAACTGACTCACATCTGGAGATAAGAAATGCCCAAGCCAACCAAGGGACCCCGTCTCGGTGGCGGACCGGCGCACGAGCGCCTGCTCCTCGCGAACCTGGCTGCCGCCCTGTTCACCCACAAGAGCATCAAGACGACCGAGACCAAGGCGAAGCGGATGCGTCCGCTGACCGAGCGTCTCATCACCTTCGCCAAGCGCGGAGACCTGCACGCCCGTCGTCGCGTGCTCGCCGTGATCGGTGACAAGAACGTCGTGCACGAGCTCTTCACCGAGATCGCCCCGCTGATGGCGGAGCGTGAGGGCGGCTACACCCGCATCACGAAGCTCGGCTTCCGCAAGGGCGACAACGCTCCGATGGTGCAGATCGAGCTCGTTCTCGAGCCCGTCGTGGCCAAGAAGAAGGCTGCCCCGAAGTCGTCGGCCAAGGCTGAGGCGCCTGCCGCTGCCGCGCCGGCCGAGGACGAGGTCGTCGAGGAGACGCCTGCCGAGGAGACCGCTGCCGAGGAGTCGACCGAGGCTGCTGCTGAGGAGACCACCGAGGCTCCCGAGGCCGAGGCTGCCGCCGACGCTGACGAGGCTCCGGCCGCCGAGGCCGAGGAGAAGGACGCCAAGTAGGCATCCGTCACCTGTCGCACGAAGGCCCCGCACCCGCAAGGGTGGCGGGGCCTTCGTCGTAGAATGACAGCCGTGGAACTCGAGACCGGACTGTGGCGCATCCGTCTCGACATCGCCTACGACGGCACCGACTTCTCCGGCTGGGCCCGGCAGCCCGGGCTCCGCACCGTGCAGGGTGTGCTCGAGGACGTGCTCGCCACCCTCTTCCGCCGCTACCCGCCGAACCCGCAGCTGTGGGTCGCCGGGCGAACGGATGCCGGTGTGCACGCCACCGGGCAGGTCGCGCACCTCGATCTCACCGACGCCCAGCTGCGGAGCCTCCGCCGGCGCGGCGACGATGCGCGCACGATGGAGCCGTCCGCCCTCGCCGTCCTCCTCGGGCAGCGCATCAATGGCGTGCTGGGCGCCGACTCCGACGTCGCGGTGCTCGCGTCGTCGCTCGCGCCCGCGGGGTTCGACGCCCGCTTCTCGGCCGTCTGGCGCCGCTACGTCTACCGGGTGGCCGACACGGCGACTCCGCGCGATCCTCTGCTCCGGCGCACGACGGTGCGGCATCCGGCCGCCCTCGACGTCGACGCGATGGATGCCGCGGCCCGCGCCCTGCTCGGCCTCCACGACTACGCGACGTTCTGCAAGGCACGCGAGGGGTCGACGACCATCCGCACCCTGCAGTCGTTCGAATGGCGCCGGGAGAGCGATGGCGTGCTGGTGGCTGCACTTCAGGCCGACGCGTTCTGCCACAGCATGGTGCGCTCGCTCGTGGGCGGTACCGTGGCGGTGGGCGATGGCAGCCTGAGCGGCCCGGAGCTCGTGCGTCTGCGCGACGAAGGGATGCGCACGGGCGCCTTCCTGGTGATGCCGGCCAAGGGCCTGGTGCTCACCGAGGTCGGCTATCCGCCGGCGGAGGAACTGCGCGCCCGGGCGGAGCAGACCCGCGCGCGTCGCGAGCTCATTTGACCGGTGGAGTGGTATCGCCTATTCTTGATCTTTGGTGTGCGCGCCTCATCGCTCGCCGCCCGAAGTTGAGCCCTCCATCGGCTGTGTTCCCCGTCGTTCTGATCGGTAACACCCACCGGAGTGGGATTCACGAACTCCTCACCTCGAACAAGAAAGCAGCACTACTGTGACGCGTACCTACACCCCGAAGGCCAGCGAAGTCTCGCGCGGCTGGGTCATCATCGATGCGACCGACATCGTGCTCGGCCGCCTGGCCAGCCACGCCGCGACCATCCTGCGTGGCAAGAACAAGGCCACCTTCACCCCGCACATGGACATGGGTGACTTCGTCATCATCGTCAACGCCGACAAGGTCGCCCTCACCGGCGCCAAGCTCGCGCAGAAGAAGGCCTACCGCCACTCGGGCTACCCGGGCGGACTCAGCTCGGTGACCTACGCCGAGCTCCTCGCGAAGAGCCCGGAGCGCGCTGTCGAGAAGGCGATCCGCGGCATGCTGCCGAAGACGTCGCTCGGCCGCGACCAGTTCCGCAAGCTGAAGGTCTACGCAGGCCCCGAGCACCCGCACGCTGCTCAGCAGCCCACCCCGTACATCCTCGACCAGGTCGCCCAGTAGCGTCCCTCGTTCAGCAGACTCAGACAAAGGACACACAACTACCGTGGCGAAGATCGCAGATCAGATTGACGTGGCTCCCGAGAGCTACTCCACCGAAACTCCGGCCGACGAGGCGCCCCGCGCCCCCCGTGCCGTTCTCAACGTCTCCGGCGCAGCCGTGGGCCGTCGCAAGCAGGCCATCGCCCGCGTGCGCCTCGTTCCGGGTGGCGGCACCCTCACGGTCAACGGCCGTGAGTTCGCCGACTACTTCCCGAACAAGCTGCACCAGCAGCTGATCACCGACCCCTTCAAGGTGCTCGACCTGATCGGCTCCTACGACGTCGTCGCGAAGATCACCGGCGGTGGCCCTTCGGGTCAGGCCGGCGCACTCCGCCTCGCCATCGCGCGTGCGCTGAACGAGATCGACCGCGAGAACAACCGGCCGAACCTCAAGAAGGCCGGCTTCCTCTCCCGCGACTCGCGCGTCATCGAGCGCAAGAAGGCCGGTCTCAAGAAGGCACGTAAGGCGTCGCAGTTCTCGAAGCGCTAAGCGCGCTTCGGCTCTACGCTTAGCCTATGGCTCGCCTGTTTGGCACCGATGGGGTGCGGGGGCTCGCGAACCAGGACGTCACCGCCGACCTCGCTCTTCGGATCGCGCAGGCCGGTGCACGCGTCCTGGGGGCCGAAGCCCGGAGCGAGGGTCGTCGACCCGTCGCTGTGGTCGCGCGCGACCCGCGGCAGTCCGGTGACTTCATCGCGGCCGCCGTGGCCGCCGGTTTTGCCAGCTCCGGCGTCGACGTGCTCGACGCCGGAGTGCTGCCGACCCCGGCCGCTGCCTTCCTGATCGCGGACATCGACGCCGATTTCGGCGTGGTGATCTCTGCATCCCACAACCCGGCGCCCGACAACGGCATCAAGTTCTTCGCCCGCGAGGGCAAGAAGCTGCCCGACGAGGTCGAGATCTCGATCGAGGCGGCGCTCGAGCATCCGCAGCTCACGCCGCTCGGCGGCGACATCGGTCGCATCAAGCGGTTCGCGGATGCCGAAGACCGCTACGTCGTGCACCTGCTGACGACGCTGCCGCACCGCCTCGACGGCATCCACGTCGTGCTCGACTGCGCGCACGGCGCGGCGGCCGGCGTCTCGCCCGAGGCGTTCAGCCAGGCCGGCGCCCGGATCACGGTGATCGGCAACGATCCGAACGGCATGAACATCAACGACGGGGTGGGCTCGACCCATCTCGACCAGCTCGCGGCTGCCGTGGTGGCCGCCGGAGCCGACGTCGGCATCGCCCACGACGGCGACGCCGACCGCTGTCTCGCGGTCGACGCGAACGGACGCATCGTCGACGGCGACCAGATCATGGCCATCCTCGCGCTCTCCGAACGCGAACGCGGCGCACTGCGCGAGGACACCCTGGTGGCCACGGTGATGTCGAACCTCGGGCTCAAGGTGGCGATGGCCCATCACGGCATCCGGATGCTCGAGACGAAGGTGGGCGACCGCTACGTGCTCGAGGCCATCAACGAGCAGAAGCTCAGCCTCGGCGGAGAACAGTCGGGGCACATCATCTTCGCCGACTACGCGACGACTGGCGACGGCATCCTCACCGGTCTGCAACTGCTCAGCCGCATGGCGGCCACGAAGCAGAGCCTCGCCGAACTCGCGAGCGTGATGAAGGTCTATCCGCAGACCCTGGTGAACGTGCGTGGGGTCAACCGCGACGGCGTCCACACCGACAAGGTGCTGGCTGCCGCGGTGGCCGAGGCCGAAGCCGACCTCGGCGAGACCGGTCGCGTGCTGTTGCGCCCCTCCGGCACCGAGCCCCTGGTGCGCGTGATGGTCGAGGCCGGCGACCAGGCAACGGCCGACCGCATCGCCGAGTCGCTGGCCGACGTCGTGCGCCAGCGACTGTCGACGGGCGTCGAGCAGTCTCTTTAGTTGCCGCGCCGCCGCTGCTGCGGCGCGGGCGACATGCTCCGGTGAGGTCGCTCACGCGGCCTCGCCGTCGCCCTGGGTTGTCACAGCGCGGCCCGCGGCTTTCGTCGCTCGTCTGGAGCCTTTCGGCCTAGAGCTTCCTTAAGAGCACTTTGTTGACCGTGTGGTCCGCATCCTTTTGCAGCACCAGGGTCGCGCGGGAGCGGGTGGGGCGGATGTTCGCCATCAGGTTGGGCAGGTTGATCGACTCCCAGATGGAACGGGCGGTCTCGCGCGCCTCGACCTCGCTGAGGCTCGAGTAGCGGTGGAAGTAGGACTTCGGATTCGCGAACGCGCCCCGCTGCAGGTCGAGGAAGCGGCTCTCGTACCAGTTCGCGATATCGGTGGTGCGGGCATCCACGTAGACCGAGAAGTCGAACAGGTCGCTCACGGCGAGGGTGTTGCTGGCCGCCGGCGGCTGCAGCACGTTGAGCCCCTCGACGATGAGCACGTCGGGCTGACGCACCACCACCTGCGCTTCGGGCACGATGTCGTAGCTGAGGTGGGAGTAGAAGGGCGCGCGCACCTCCGGGTTACCGCTCTTCACCGCGCTCACGAAGCGCAGCAGCGCGCGCCGGTCGTACGACTCGGGGAACCCTTTGCGATGCATGATGCCGCGGCGCTCGAGCTCGCGGTTCGGGAGCAGGAAGCCGTCGGTGGTGACGAGCTCGACCCGGGGAGTGTCGGCCCAGCGGGCCAGCAGCTCGCGGAGCAGGCGCGCGATGGTCGACTTGCCGACCGCGACCGATCCGGCAACGCCGATGACGAACGGCGTCGACTTCGAGCGTTCGCCGAGGAAGTCCGAGGTGGCCCGGTGCAACTGCTGGGCACTCGTGGCGTAGAGGTTGAGCAGTCGCGCGAGCGGCAGGTAGACCTCGGTGACCTCGCGGATGTCGAGGGGGTTGCCGAGGCCGCGCAACTGCACGATCTCGGTCTCGAGCAACGGGAGTGGCGTCGTCGGCGCGAGAGCCGCCCAGTGCGCCCGATCGAACTCGATGAACGGGCTGAACTGCGCGAGACCGGTGGATGAGGAATCGGGCATAGGACTCCTATTCTGCCCGAAGACCGCGCCGGCGCCCGCTTCGGCGGCTGTCAGCAGTCGTGCGGTCGCGCTCGGCTAAACTCGACCGCATGTGTGGAATCGTGGGTTACGTCGGCAACAACAGCAGTCTCGAGGTGCTCCTCGGCGGACTGCGCCGACTGGAGTACCGCGGTTACGACTCCGCCGGTGTGGCCGTGATCGGCGCCGACGGCAGTCTCACCACGCGCAAGCGCGCCGGCAAACTGGCCGTGCTCGCCGACGACCTCGACGCGCATCCGATGGCCGACGGCCAGACCGGGATCGGGCACACCCGCTGGGCGACGCACGGCGGCCCGACTGACGGCAACGCGCATCCGCACCTCGACGCCTCGGGCCGCATCGCGCTCATCCACAACGGCATCATCGAGAACTTCGCCACGCTGAAGCAGGAGCTGCTCGACGATGGCTTCGTCTTCGACAGCGAGACCGACACGGAGGTGGCCGCGAAGATGCTCGGCCGCGAGTACGAGGTGGGCGACGGACTGCCCGCCGCGCTCGGCCGCGTGGTCTCCCGCCTGGACGGCGCGTTCACCTTGCTCGCCCTGCACCAGGACGAGCCGGGCGTCGTGGTGGGCGCCCGCCGCAACTCGCCGCTCGTGATCGGGTTGGGCGAGGGCGAGAACTTCCTCGGCTCCGACGTGGCCGCCTTCGTGGAGCACACCCACCGCGCCGTGGCGATCGGGCAGGACCAGATCGTGGTGATCACGGCCGACACGGTCACGGTCACCGACTTCGACGGCGCCCCCGTCGAGACGCACGAGTTCGAGGTGTCGTGGGATGCCGCGGCCGCCGAGAAGGGCGGCTGGTCGAGCTTCATGGCGAAGGAGATCAGCGAAGAGCCCGACGCCGTGGCGAACACCATCCTCGGCCGTGTGCACGAGGGCGAGGTCGTGCTGCCCGAGCTCGCGGGGCTCGACACGATGCTCAGCGACATCGATCGGGTGATCATCATCGCCTGCGGCACCGCCAGCTACTCGGGCCTGCTCGGCAAATACGCCATCGAGAAGTGGGCACGCATCCCCGTGGAGGTGGAGCTCTCGCACGAGTTCCGCTACCGCGAGCCGGTGCTCACGCCGCGCACGCTCGTGGTGTCGATCAGCCAGTCGGGCGAGACGATGGACACGCTGATGGCCGTGAAGTACGCGATCGCGAACGGCGCCCGCACGCTGTCGATCTGCAACACCCAGGGGGCGACGATCGCCCGGGAGTCGGATGCGGTCGTCTACACCCACGCCGGCCCCGAGGTCGCGGTCGCGTCGACGAAGGCCTTCGTGGCGCAGATCACGGCGCTCTACCTCTTCGGCCTGCACCTCGCCCGAGTGCGTGGCGAGCTGGCGCACGCAGACGGCGCGAAGTCGATCGCCGAACTGCAGGCGATCCCGAAGAAGATCGAGCAGGTGCTGAAGAGCGCGCCCGAGATCACCCAGCTGGCCAAGTGGATGTCCGACACCCGCGCCGTGCTCTTCCTCGGCCGTCACGTCGGCTACCCGATCGCCCTCGAGGGTGCGCTGAAGCTCAAGGAGCTCGCCTACATCCACGCCGAGGGCTTCGCAGCCGGGGAGCTCAAGCACGGACCGATCGCCCTGATCGAGCCGGGCCAGCCCGTGTTCGTCGTGGTGCCCTCGCCGCGGGATCCGAACTCGCTGCACGCCAAGGTGGTCTCGAACATCCAGGAGATCCGCGCGCGCGGTGCCCGCATCCTCGCCATCGCCGAGGAGGGCGACGTGGCCGTGCTGCCGTTCGCCGACGAGGTGATCCGCATCCCGCTCGCCGCACCCCTGTTCGAGCCGCTGCTCACCGTCATCCCGCTGCAGCTGTTCGCGATGGAGCTCGCGACCGCCAAGGGGCTCGACGTCGACCAACCGCGGAACCTGGCGAAGTCCGTCACGGTCGAGTAGGCCGCCGTGATCGTCGGAGTCGGTGTCGACCTGGTCGACGTCGCGCGCTTCGAGCGCTCTCTGGAGAAGACGCCGCGGCTGCTCGACCGCTTGTTCGCCCCGGGCGAACGGATGCTACCGGTGCGGTCGCTCGCGGCCCGTTTCGCCGCCAAGGAGGCGCTGATCAAGGCCGTCGGGCACTCGACCGAGTTCCGCTGGCACGACATGGAGATCGTGTCGAACGAGCACCGCAACCCCGAGTTCCAGGTGTCGGGCGGTGTGGCGCAGGCGCTCGCCGAGATCGGCGCCACGCGACTGCATCTCAGCATGACTCACGATGGCGGAACGGCCGTGGCGTTCGTGGTGGCCGAGACGGGGGAGGCGTGATGGGCGAGGCATCCGCTTCCGGGGCCGTATCCGCATCCGCACCGGCGCTCCGCCGCGCGATCGTCGACCCTGACGCGATCGCCGCGAACGTCGCGCGGGTCGGGTCGCTCGTCGCCCCCGCTGCCGTGATGGCCGTGGTGAAAGCCGACGGCTACGGCCACGGCGCCGTGCCGGTGGCCCGTGCCGCGCTCGAGGGTGGCGCCACCTGGCTCGGGGTCGCCGACGTCTCCGAGGGCCTCGCGCTTCGAGCCGCCGGTATCCGCGCCCCTGTGCTCGCCTGGCTGCACGGGCATGATCCGTCGTTCGGAGCGGCCGTCGAGCACGACGTGGCCGTCGGCATCAGCACCCGGCTGCAACTGCAGCGCGCGGTGGACGCGGGCACCGTCGACGCGCCGGTGCGCGTGCATCTGAAGGTCGATACGGGTCTCGGCCGCAACGGGATCGAACGCGCCGAGTGGGAGCCCGTCTTCCAGGCCGCGCGCGACGCGGTCGGGAACCGGCGCATCCGGGTCGAGGGATTGTTCAGCCACCTCTCGAACGCGAGCGACGACGACGACCTCCAGCAGCTCGACGCCTTCGACGAGGCGACGGCGATGGCCCGCAGCTTCGGCCTCGACCCGGGCGTGCGGCACCTCGCCTCGACGGCGGGCGCGCTGCGGTTGCCCGCCACACGACTCGACCTGGTGCGCCTGGGCATCGGCCTGTATGGGCTCTCGCCCTTCGAGGGTGTCGACTCCGCCACGCTCGGACTCCGCCCCGCGATGCGGGTGGAGAGCCGCCTGATCGCGGTCAAGCGCGTGCCCGCAGGCACCGGCGTCTCCTATGGCTACACCTACCGGCCCGATGCCGAGACCTGGCTCGGCCTCGTGCCGCTCGGCTACGCCGACGGCATCCCGCGCCACGTGTCGAACCGGGGGAGCGTCTGGGTGGGCGGCTCGACGCATCCGATCGTCGGACGCGTGGCGATGGACCAGTTCGTGGTCGACCTCGGCGAGCACGCCGCGCGGGTGGGCGACCGGGTGGTGCTGTTCGGCGACCCGGCCGAGGGGTTTCCGAGCGCCGACTCCTGGGCCGAAGCGGCGGGAACCATCAACTACGAGGTGGTGACGCGACTGGGTGCTCGGGTCAAGCGCGAATTCTCCCCGCTCGCCGATCAGACCGAGGGGGTGACGGCATGAGCGACGCGGCACCGCGGCGGGAGGCCGTGATCGACCTCGATGCCTTCCGGCACAACGTGCGCACCCTGTCGGCGCTGGCACTGCCCGCCGAGACGATGCTCGCCGTGAAGGCCGACGCCTACGGCCACGGGATGGTGCCCCTGGCGCGTGCGGCGCTCGAATCCGGAGCGACCTCGCTGGCCGTACTCGACATCCCGGCCGCCCTCGTCTTGCGCGACGCCGGCATCACCGCGCCCATCTTCGCCTGGATGCACGACCCCGATGCGCTGTTCGGTGCGGCGGCCGACGCCGACATCGACCTCGGCATCTCGGCCGTGTGGCAGCTCGACGCCATCGCCGCCGCGGGCGCAGCGCGTGCTCCCCGGGTGCATCTCAAGATCGACACCGGGTTGAGCCGCAACGGTGCGACCGAGGAGGACTGGCCGGGCCTCGTCTCCGCCGCCCTCGAGTACGACCGGCGCGGAGTCGTGCGGCTGCACGCGGCCTGGTCGCACCTCGCCGACGCCTCACCCGAAGACGACGCCGTGGCACTGGACAGACTGCGCCGCGCCGTCGCCGTGGCCGAAGACCTCGGCGCCCACTTCGAGCTGCTGCACCTGGCCGCGAGTTCGGCGGGCATCCGGATGCCCGAGGCCCGGCTCGGACTCGTGCGCTTCGGCATCGCCGCCTACGGCATCTCGCCCTTCGACGACGCGTCGGGTCGCGACCTCGGTCTCCGTCCTGTGATGACCCTGCGCGCACCCGTGGTCTCGACCAAGCGGGTGCCCGCCGGCCACGGCATCTCCTACGGGCTGGTCTACCGCACCTCCGCGGAGTCGACGCTCGCACTCGTGCCACTCGGCTACGCCGACGGCATCCCCCGCATCGCTACCGGCCGCGGACAGGTCTGGATCAACGGACGCCGTTATCCGATCGCCGGACGGATCGCCATGGACCAGTTCGTGGTCGACGTCGGCGACGACGAGGTGGCGCCCGGCGACGAGGTGGTCGTGTTCGGCGAAGGAGACCGGGGCGAGCCCACCGCGGAAGACTGGGCGGGCTACGCGGAGACGATCGGCGACGAGATCGTGGCCCGCGTGGGCGCGCGCGTCGAGCGGGTCTACCTCGGGGCGCGTGAGGCGGCGGACGCGGCGGATGCCGGGGCTGCCGGGGAGAGCGCGGCGGAGACGGATGGCGGGACACCGGCGACGGAGTCGGCGCCGTGACCGATGCGCGGGGGCGGCTCGCCGAGATCGGCGATCTGCTCGAGATCTCCACGCCCGAGGAGATGCACGAGTTCGGCCGTCGCATCGCGGACTTGCTGCGCGCGGGCGATGTCGTGCTGCTCTCCGGCGATCTGGGCGCCGGCAAGACCACGTTCACCCGCGGGCTCGGCGAGGGACTCGACGTGCGCGGGCCGGTGACGAGCCCGACCTTCGTGCTGGCGCGCACGCATCCGCCGCTCTCCGGCGGACCGGCGCTCGTGCACGTGGATGCCTATCGGCTGGGCAGCGCCCTCGAACTCGACGATCTCGACATCGACTTCGCCCACTCGGTGGTGGTGGTGGAGTGGGGAGCCGGCATGATCGAGGCGCTGACCGACTCGTATCTCGCGATCGACATCGAGCGCCCGCACGGGGCCGGGGCCGGAGCCACGGCTGCGGGCGCGGGCACGGACGCCGCGCCGGACGCTTTCGCGGGCACGGACGCGGGCGCGGGCACGGACGCCGACCCTGACGACGCAGAGTTTCCCGACGCGCCGATCGAGCCCCGCACGGTGCGCATCCGCGTCGTCGGCCCCCGCTGGGCGTGACGTCGCACTGCCTCCGCGAGGTAGCGCGAAGTCGCCTTTGGAGCCCCGATCAAGCGCACTTCGCGCTACCTCGCGCGGACGGGGGCGACGCCCGGCCGGGTTAGGCTCGTTCTGTGTTTCTCGCCATCGATACCTCCGCCGGCACCTCGGTCGCCGTGGCCGACGGCGAGATGGTGCTCGCGGAGCGCTCCACCGAAGACACCATGCGCCATGCGGAGGTGATCGGGGAGATGATCGCAGGCGTGCTCGACGACGCGGGGGTGCCGGCATCCCGCATCCAGGCCGTCGTCGCCGGCATGGGCCCCGGTCCGTTCACGGGGTTGCGCGTCGGCATCGCGGCCGCCAGGGCCTTCGCCTGGGGCATCGACCGACCGGTGGTGTCGGTGGTGAGTCACGACGCCGTCGCGCTCGAGGAGTGGTCGGCCGGAGCTCGCGGCCCGCTCCTGGTGGTGACGGATGCGCGCCGCCGCGAGGTCTACTGGTCGAGCTACGACCTCGTCGACGACGCCCCGATGCGCTCCGACGGCCCGGCGCTCTGTAAGCCCGATGAAGTGCCCTACCCCGAATTCGACCGCATCGACGCAACGCAGATCAGCGCCGGCGCCCTGGCCCGCGTGGCGCTGCTGCACCGCCAGCGCGGCATGGCCGAGGAGTACGGCGAGCCGCTCTACCTGCGGTCGCCGGATGTCACGATGCCCGGTCCGCGGAAGCGGGTGACCCCGTGACCTGGCAGCTGAGGCGGGCGGGCGCAGCCGATCTCGACGCCATCATGGCCCTCGAGCAGGCCTCCTTCGAGAATGACGCGTGGTCGCGCGACTCGATGCGCCGCGAGCTGGCGAATCCCCACTGCTATTACCTTGTCGCCGTCGACGCGGAGGCGGGCACCGGCCTGGTCGAGGGCTACGCCGGATTGTCGTGCCCGGTGGGATCGACGGATGCCGACATCCAGACCATCGCGGTCGCGGAGCGATCTCGTGGCCGGGGCCTCGGCCGGCAGCTGATGGGACGGCTGCTCGACGAAGCAATGACGCGGCGGGCGAAGACCGTCTTCCTCGAGGTGCGCGCCGACAACCCCGTGGCGCACGCGCTCTACGTCTCCCTTGGATTCGCCGACATCGCGGTTCGCCCGAACTACTACCAGCCCGACGGCGTCGACGCGATCGTGATGCGCGCCGAGCTGCCGGCGAAGGGTCCGGCGCTCGCGGCCGGGAGCGACACCACCGCCGACGGCGGCCGGGAAGGGAACGCGTCATGACCGGTGGACCGGTGGTGCTCGGCATCGAGACCTCCTGCGACGAGACGGGCGTCGGTATCGTGCGCGGTTCGACGCTGCTCGCCAACGTGATCGCCTCGTCGATGGACGAGCACGCCCGCTACGGCGGCGTGGTGCCCGAGGTCGCGGCGCGCGCCCACCTCGAGGCGATGAATCCTGCGCTGACCGCCGCCCTCGCCGAGGCGGGCATCGGACTCGACGAGGTCGACGCGATTGCCGTCACGAGTGGGCCCGGGCTGGCCGGCGCCCTGATGGTGGGTGTGGGCGCGGCCAAGGCGCTCGCCGTGGCCACCGGCAAGCCGCTCTACGCGGTCAATCACCTCGTGGGCCACGTGGGCGCCGACGTGCTCGCGGCCGAATCGCTCGAGTACCCGACGATCGCGCTGCTCGTGTCGGGCGGTCACACCTCGTTGCTCCTGGTGCGCGACCTCGTCGACGACGTCGAACTCCTCGGCGAGACCATCGATGACGCGGCCGGCGAGGCCTTCGACAAAGTGGCCCGCGTGCTCGGGCTGCCCTACCCGGGCGGCCCGCAGATCGACCGGGCCGCCATCGGGGGCGACCCCGCCGCCATCCGCTTCCCCCGTGGATTGATGCAGGCGAAAGATCTCGAGAAGCACCGCTACGACTTCTCGTTCTCGGGCCTCAAGACGGCCGTCGCCCGCTGGGTGGAGCGCGCCGACGACGCGGGGGAGGAGATCCCGGTGGCCGATGTGGCCGCGAGCTTCCGCGAGGCGGTGGTCGACGTGCTGCTCACCAAGGCTTTCCGCGCCTGCGCCGACTACGGTATCCCGCGCTTGCTGCTGGGCGGGGGTGTGGTCGCGAACGCGCGGGTGCGTGAAGCGGCAGCCGAGCGGGCCGCAGCCCAGGGCGTGACCCTGCGCATTCCGCCGCTGTCGTTGTGCACCGACAACGGTGCCATGATCGCGGCGCTCGGTGCCCAGCTGATCCAGGCCGGGCACGCGCCGTCGGACCTCGGATTCGGAGCGGATTCGACTCTGCCGGTCACGCAGATCCAGATGCGCTGACGGTCTGCTCGCCCGATTCCGGGCAGGAAGTGTTACGTGCGTCATTGACACTTTCTCAGCGGCCCTGCCACGATAGGGGCCGTCATCGTTTTCTCAGGACAATAGGAGCCTCTCGTGACCGAACCCACGCCCGCCTACACCCCGGCGCCCGTCGCCCAGAAGACGAACGTGCTCGCCATCGTCTCGCTGGTGATCTCGATTCTCGGATTCAACATCATCGCCGTCATCCTCGGCGCCATCGCCCTCAGCCAGATCAAGAAGACCGGTGAGTCCGGCCGCGGCCTCGCGCTCGCCGGCATCATCATCGGCGCGGTGTCGCTGGTGATCGGCATCATCATCATCATCGTGTCGATCGCCATCGTGGCCTCGAACACCACGATCACCACTTACTGAGTCACAGGCGCAGGCGGCCGGGGGTCGCCTGCGCCTACTCTGTTAAGCAGCGACGCTGCTGATCGCGACCTGCAGGCAACATCGGCCGGCGACGGCCCGACACAGAAGGGCGTTCCCCGTGAGCGACACGAACAACCCCACCCCTGACGCGGGCGAGCCGACCGTTCCGCCGGTGACCCCGCCCGAGGCGGCCGCCGTTCCGCCGGCGCCGCCCGTTCCTCCGGCCCCGCCGGCCCCGCCGGCTCCGCCCGCCGCGCCGGCTTACACGCCGCCGCCGGCCTACCAGCAGCCGGCTCCTGGCCAGCCGGTCTATCAGCAGCCCCCCGTCGGCGGCTACCAGCAGCCCCCGGCCGGCGGATACCAGGCCCCTCCGGCGGGTGGCTACCAGACTCCGCCGCCCGCACCCGGGTATGCGCAGGCACCGCCTCCCGGCTACCAGCCGCCGCCGGCACAGCAGCCGTATTACGGCTACCAGGCCCCGGCCACCCCGCCGATGAACACGCTGGCGATCATCACGATCATCCTCGCGTTCGTGTTCTCGATCGCCGGGATCGTGACGGGGCACATCGCCCTGAAGCAGATCGACCGCACCGGTGAGTCGGGCCGCGGCCTGGCGAAGGCCGGACTCATCCTGTCCTACGTCTTCACCGGCCTCTGGGTGATCGGCATCGTGTTCTACATCATCTTCATCGTGGTCGTCATCGCAGCCGGAACCGGTGCTGCCTACTCCACCTATTAGAAGCCGCGGGCAGGCATCCGCCTCAGGAGGCCGTCGCCGTCATCCGGTGACCCGATCGACCAGCAGCGCCGCGTGCGCCCCGTCGACCCGGGTCAGGATGAGGGTGGCGGTCTCCGACCCTTTCAGGGCCAGGCGCGTTCGGAGCGTCGCCGGATCGACGTCGATGCCGCGCTTCTTGATCTCGAGCGTGCCGATGCGACGGTCGCGCAGCGCCTTCTTCAGCTGCGCCTCACCGGCCGGGAGCCGTTCGCGCACGCGGAACGCCGAGGCGAACGGCGTGACGACGAGTTCGTCGCCCGTGAGGTAGGCGATGTCGCGTGAGAGCATGCCTGCACCGATCCGCTCGGCCAGGGCGCCGATGAGCCGCGCCCGGATGACGGCGCCGTCGGGTTCGTAGAGGTAGTCGCCGAGCTCGCGGGTCGGCGCATCCGGGCTGTCGGACTCGGCGGTGAGCTCTGCGGCGCCCGATTCGTCGACCACGAGCGCGGAACGACGGATGCCCGGCCGCGCCAGAGCGCCGAACCACAGCCCCATCTCCACGACCTGTCCGTCGACCGAGACCCACTGCGCCTCGGCCTCGGCCGGGATGAGGGAGCGGTCGAAGCCCGGGCCGAGCTTGATGCCGGCGGGGAGGCGCTCGGCCAGTCCGAAGGCGAAGTCGACCGAGGGGGAGTAGTCCTCGGGTCGGGTCAGCCGACTGGTGTTCGTGGTGCCGCCGGTGCGTCGGGCGGGGTCGAGGTAGACCGCCTCGACTCCGTCGAGCGGGAAGGTCTCCGCATCGCCCAGCACGACCTCGGCCGAGGGGAATCCGGCGAGGTTGTAGGTCGCGATGGCGGCGGTGACCTCGTCGCGCTCCACGGCGACCACGGAGAGGTCGAGGGCCGCCAGGGCGAGCGCGTCGGCGCCGATGCCGCACCCGAGGTCGGCGATACGTCCGCCGCTCCTGTCGGCGACGCCGATCCCGGCGTCGCGGAACCGGCCGGCGTGCATCGCAGCGACTTTCAGCCGGGTCGCCTGCTCGAGGCCGGCCGGCGTGTACAGCAGCCGATCGGCGAACGCCCCGAATTTCGCGCGCGCCTTCTCCCGCAGCCGCGACTGTGTGAGCACGGCGGCCACCAACTCGGGCGAGTGCCCGGCTTTGCGCAGCGCGCTGACCTGCTTCACCGAGTCCCCCGCCGAGTACAGCGGCAGCGAGTCGAGCAGCCGCAGCCCTTCGGCAGTGAGCAGAATCGACAACTCAGCAGAATCCATCCGGCAACGCTAACGCAATGGCGGCGAACGCGAATGAACGCAACGGGCCGCGCTCAGATGATCCAGGGTGAGCGCGCGGCCGGTGGGTCCGACCGAAGGCCGGGCCCACCGACCGCACGCGAACATGTCGCGCGGCGCCGGGCAAGGACCGGCGACGCCCGGACAGCCCGAGCGAAGCCCGGGCCGTCCGGCAACAGCCTGGCACTCACGTTGCGCGAGTGCCAACAGTGCCTCTAAACTCGAATTAGCACTCTCGGTGTGAGGGTGCTAACCCAGACGTTTTGTAACTGAGAAAGAAGAGGTCAACCGTGTCGGTCTCCATCAAGCCGCTCGAGGATCGCATCGTCATCAAGCAGGTCGAAGCTGAGCAGACCACTGCTTCCGGTCTCGTCATCCCTGACACCGCCAAGGAGAAGCCCCAGGAGGGTGAAGTCGTCGCCGTCGGCCCCGGCCGCATCGACGACAACGGCAACCGCGTTCCGCTCGACGTCGCAGTCGGCGACAAGGTCATCTACTCCAAGTACGGCGGAACCGAGGTCAAGTACGCGGGCGAGGACTTCCTCGTGCTCTCGGCTCGCGACGTGCTCGCAGTCGTCGTCCGCTAGTCGGGCCGCAGTTCAGAGAACCCGGGTGGCTTCGGCCGCCCGGGTTCCGTGCTTTAAGGCCGCCGAGCCGCGAGACCGCGAAGAGTAGAGTGTCGCGGTGACACCGCCGCCGTCCCTTGCCATCGCAGGAACCCCTGCCGAGCGTTTCCGCAGTGGGCTCCTCTATGGCATCGGCGCCTATGTGCTCTGGGGCGTCTTCCCCCTCTATTTCCTGTTGATGCGTCCGGCGGGCGCCTTCGAGATCGTCGCCTGGCGCATCCTCTTCTCGCTCGTGTTCTGCGCCATCCTGCTCACCGCGACACGGGCCTGGAAGCCCTTCCTCGCCATCGCCCGCCAGCCGCGACTGCTGCTCCTGATGGGCCTGGCCGGCGCGCTGATCTACGTCAACTGGCAGACCTACATCCTCGCCACCCTCTCCGATCAGGTGGTGGAGACGTCGCTCGGCTACTTCATCAATCCCATCGCGACGGTGCTCCTCGGCGTGCTCGTGCTGCGCGAGCGGCTGCGAGGACTGCAGTGGATCGCGATCGCGGTGAGCGGCGTCGCAGTGGTCGTGCTCGCCGTGGGCTACGGCAGCGTGCCGTGGATCGCTCTCATCCTCGCCGGATCGTTCGGCACCTACGGGTTGGTCAAGAAGCACGTCGGCCCCCGGGTCGACGCCGTGAGCGGACTCACCCTCGAAACGCTGTGGATCACGCCGGTAGCGCTGGTGATCGTGATCGTCGTGAGCCAGACCACGGGGCTGGCCTTCGGCAGCGTGAGCGTGTGGACCACCCTCATCCTGGCCTCAGCGGGGGTGGCCACGGCGATCCCTCTGCTGATGTTCGCGGCTGCGACGCGACGGCTGCCATTGGTCTACGTGGGATTCGTGCAATTCATCGTTCCGATCATCCAGTTCGTGATCGGTGTGTTCATCCTGCACGAGCCGATGCCGCCGGCGCGCTGGGCGGGCTTCGCGATCGTCTGGCTCGCGCTGGCCATCCTCATCGTCGACATGGTGCGGGGAGCCCGCGGTTCACGTGCCGCTGAGATCGAGCCCGGCTAGCGGCGATAGGCTGATGCGAGCATGACTCACAGCCACCGCCGAGCCCGCGGCAGGGTCGCCCGCGTCGCCGCCCTGACCCTGGTGTGCGCGTGCGTTCCGGTGGCCCTCACCGCGTGTTTCGCGTCGGGTGCCGCCGAGCCGTCGTCGGCGCCGACACCGGTGGCGTCGATGGCGCAGCCCATCCCGACCGGCGACGGCATCCTCACCATCGGCGCCCTGGTTCCGCTCTCCGGCGCACATTCCGCTCTCGGCGCCGCCGAACTGGCCGGCATCGAGCTCGCCGCGCGCGACATCGACGAGGCCGGCGGGGTGCACCGGGCGCCGATCGTCGTGGTGCACGGCGACGCGGGTGACGGTGCCAGCCCCCGTGCGGGCGACACCGTGGCGGCCTTCGCCGGCCGGGGCGTCGATGCGATCGTGGGACCGAGCAGCGCCTACGTGTTCGATGCGGCGGATGCCGCGGCCGCAGCGGCCGGCATCCCCGCCGTCTCAGCGGTCGCCGACCCGGTGGCGGTCGACGAGGGATTCACGGCGCGTCTGCGCTCCTCCGACCCCACCCTCGCCGACACCCGGTTCGGTGCCGAGAGCTACGACGCCACGGTGTTGATCGCCCTGGCCGCTCAACTCGCCGGCGACGACGGACGCTCCTCCATCGCGGAGTTCCTCCCGGCCGTGACCAGCGGAGCCACCGAGTGTTCCAGCTACGGTGCGTGCCTGGATTCGTTGAAGGCGCCCGGCGGCATCCGCTACACCGGCGTGACCGGGCAACTGACCACGGCCGCCGACGCGACGACCGCGGGCGCCCTCCGGCTGATCGGCCTGCATCGCTGAGAGCGCGCTCATGTCACTGCAAGGTAACGATTTGGCCGTGTTACAGGGCTGTAACACGAACGTATTGTTCCTGGGCCGAATGCCGCATAGCGTGAATCCACGGCTTTTTCTTCGAATTTGCCGAGAACTGCACACATCACAAAAGGAGCACCATGAGCGTATTTGCGAAGGCGAAGGCCTCGCGCTCGAAGCCCCTGTCGATCGTTGCGGGCGTCGCCGCGTTCAGTGCCACGGCTCTGCTGCTGGCATCCTGCGCGTCGACTCCTTCCACCGACGGCGGAGAGACCACTGCAGCGGCTGCGCTGTGCGGACCGGATGCGGCCACCGCCGCAGCCGACATCACGGCAGTCGCGCCTGAAGCCGCTCAGACCCGCGACACGAAGCTGAAGATCGGCTCCATCCTGCCGACCACCGGCAGCCTCGCGTTCCTCGGCCCGCCCGAGATCGCGGGTGTCGACCTCGCCGTCGCGGAGATCAACGCTTCCGCTCCGGGCGTGCTCGGCGGCAACGTCGAGGTCATCCACCGTGACTCCGGTGACACCACGACCGACATCGCGACGCAGTCGGCCACCGATCTGCTGAGCCAGGGTGTGTCGGGCATCGTCGGCGCCGCGTCGTCGGGTGTCTCGTTCACCTTCATCGATCAGGTCACGGGTGCCCAGGTCGTCCAGATCTCGCCGGCGAACACCTCGCCCGACTTCTCGACCTACGCCGATGGCGGATACTACTTCCGCACCGCGCCGTCCGACGTGCTGCAGGGCCGCGTGCTCGGCAACCTGATGGTGGGTGACGGCGCGACCAACGTCGGCATCATCTACCTCAACGACGCCTACGGCTCGGGCCTGGAAGAGAACGTCTCGACCGCGATCGAGAACGCCGGCGGAACTGTCGTGGCCTCCGAGGCCTTCAACGAGGGTGACAGCCAGTTCAGCTCGCAGATCGACGCCGTTCTGGCCGAAGACCCCGACGCCATCGCGCTGATCGCCTTCGACCAGACCAAGGTCATCATCCCCGAGCTCGTGGGCACCAAGGGCTTCGACGGCAGCAAGGTCTACTTCGTCGACGGCAACCTGTCCAACTACGCCGAGGACTTCGACCCCGGAACCCTGAACTGCGCCAAGGGCACCCTCCCCGGCGTGCTCGCCGACGACGCGTTCAAGGCGAAGATGTTGGGCATCAACCCCGATCTGAACGACTTCAGCTACGGGGCCGAGTCCTACGACGCGGTGAACCTGATGGCTCTGGCGGCTGTCGCCGGCGGTGCGTCCGACGGTCCGACCATCCAGAAGAACATGAAGGCCGTCTCCGAGGGCGGCACGAAGTGCACCTCCTTCGCGGAATGCGCCGACCTGCTCGCATCGGGTACCGACATCGACTACGACGGTGTCTCCGGCCCGATCACCTTCGATGACAACGGTGACCCGACCGAGGCCTACATCGGCATCTACCAGTACGGCAAGGACAACACCTACGCGCCGCTGAACGTCGAGTTCGGTTCGCTCGCGGAGTAGTCCTCCCCGTCACGAAGGCCCGGCCCCTCTTCGGAGGGTGCCGGGCCTTCTGGCGTTCAGCGGCTGATGAGATGCCAGGCGCGCTCCCACTCCGCCGGGTCGGCGAAGTCGAACGGCGCCACGATCTCGAACCGCCCGCCCGCGATGACGTAGCCCGAGATCTCGCCCGCGGGATGACGGTAGTTGCCCGCCTCGACCGGCAGGCCGGCGATCACGCCGGAGAAGCGGCGCAGCGCCCGTCCGGCCCCGTCGGAGTACTGCAGCCCCGGCACGCTCGGAGTCGTCGCCCCGCGCTCGTAGACGAGCCCGTTGCGCGCCGCGAACGCTGCGAGTCGGTATTCGCGGAGGTAGGTGCGGATGCTTGTCGCCCGGGCGCAGAGGAACGCGCCGACGGCCGAACCCACCATCAGCAGACATCCGAGCACCACGGCGCGCGGGTCGGCTCCCAGCGACACCAGGAGGCCCGTGGTGAGCCCGGAGACCACCAGGAGCGTGGTGTAGCTCAGACCGCCGAGGCAGGGGCGCACGCGCACCCGTGGGCCGTGCACCGCGCCGCGGCCACGCCGATAGGCGCGGAGCTCGGCGGGTGTCGGGCGCGCGGACAGAGGCTCGGTGTCGACAACAGCAGAGGGCATGAGTGAGAGTATCTCACTAATTCCGAAAACTCGCTTCGTTCATCCGTCGATCCGTCACTTCGTGCCGTTCTGACCCTGGAATAACGGCACGAAGTGACGGGTCGAGCGATGACGAGGGGTCAGTGCCCCTGATCGGCGGCGAGTGTGCCGAGGTAGAGCTCGATGACCTTCGGGTCTTTCATGAGCTCGCGGCCCGTGCCCGTGTAGGCGTCGCGGCCCTGGTCGAGCACGTAGGCGCGGTCGCAGATCTGCAGGCAGCGCCGGGCGTTCTGCTCCACCATGATGACCGAGACACCGGCGCGGTTGATCTGGTGCACCCGCATGAACGTCTCGTCCTGCCGCACGGGCGACAGGCCCGCCGACGGCTCGTCGAGCAGGAGCACGGAGGGCTCCATCATCAGGGCGCGGCCCATCGCGACCATCTGCCGCTCACCGCCCGAGAGGGAGCCGGCGCGCTGCTTGCGCCGCTTGCCGAGCTCCGGGAAGAGGGTCGTGACGAAATCGAAGCGCTCGGCGAAGATCGAGGGCTTCTGGAACAGGCCCATCTCGAGGTTCTCTTCGATCGTGAGGCTCGGGAAGACGTTGTGGTTCTGCGGCACCATGCCGACGCCTTTGGTCACGAGCTTGTTCGCCCGGAGGCCGGTGATGTCTTCGCCCTTCAGGATCACGCGACCGCTACGGATCTTGATCTGGCCGAAGATCGCCTTGAGCACGGTCGACTTGCCCGCGCCGTTCGGGCCGATGATGCCGATCAGTTCACCCGGGAAGGCCTCGATGGTGCAGCCGTTCAGGATGTTCACGCCGGGCAGGTAGCCGCCGACGAGGTTGTCGGTGCGCAGCACCGCCTCACCGCGATCGGTCGGAGCGAGGGTGTGACCTCGCGAGGGCTCCTCGGCGAGCGTGTTCGTCTCGAGGTTCTTCTCGTTGGGATCGACGTCGCTCATGCCTGCTTCTCCTCCGCTGTCGGCGGGGTGGGGTTCTCGGCCCAGCCGGGGCTCTCCTCGATCTCCGGATGCGCTTCACGGGCTTTGCGCTCCGCTTCGAGCACCGGGTTCGGTCCGTCTTCCATCAGGTCGCCCAGGTCTTCGTCGTGGTGGGCGCCCAGGTAGGCGTCGATCACGGCGGGATCCTTCATGACCGACTCCGGCGGTCCCTCGGCCACGACGCGGCCTTCGGCCATCACGACCACCCAGTCGGAGATGTGGGTGACCATGTGCATGTCGTGCTCGACGAAGAGCACGGTCGTTCCGTCGGACTTCAGGTTCTTGATGTGCCCGAGCAGCGACTGCGTGAGCGCAGGGTTCACGCCCGCCATCGGCTCGTCGAGCATGATGAGCTCGGGCTTCGACATCAGGGCGCGCGCCATCTCGAGGAGCTTGCGCTGGCCGCCGGAGAGGGATGCCGCGTAGTCTTCGCGCTTCGCGTCGAGCTTGAAACGGGCGAGCAGGTCGTCGGCTCGCGCCGTGTTCTCCTCTTCCTGCTTGCGCCAGATCGGCTTGAAGAGCGAGGCGATGAGCTTCTCGCCCTTCTGGCCCGTGGCGCCGAGCAGCATGTTCTGCAGCACCGAGAGGCGGCCGAGCGACTTCGTCAGCTGGAAGGTGCGCACCATCCCGGCGCGCGCCACCTTGAAGGCGGGCACACCCGCGAGCGACTTGCCGTCGAACTCCCAGGTGCCGGTGTTCGGCTTGTCGAAGCCGGTGAGCAGGTTGAACATCGTGGTCTTGCCGGCGCCGTTCGGGCCGATGAGGGCCGTGATCTGGCCGCGCGGGATCTCGAGGTGGTCGACGTCGACGGCCTTCAGGCCGCCGAACTGGCGGGTCACGTGGTCGGCGACGACGATCGGGTCGACCTTCGCGCATCCGGGCCCCACCTCGCCCTTGACGAGCGGGTGGCCGGAGACGACGGCGGATTCTGAATTAGACACTGAAGGACAGCTCCTTCTTGTTTCCGAAAATACCTTGCGGTCTGAAGATGACGAGGAGCATCAGCGCGACACCCACGAGGATGAAGCGGATCTGCCCCGCCTGGGTGGTGGAGATGAAGCTCAGAGCGCCGGACTCGATGGCGCCGTAGAGCACGCCCTGGGTGAGGGAGAGCACGACCCAGAAGATCATCGAACCGACGATGGGCCCGAAGATCGTGGCCGCGCCGCCGAGCAGCATGATCGTCCAGATGAAGAAGGTGAGACCGGTGGTGTAGTTCGCCGGTTGCACCGCCCTCGGCAGGATGAAGACGATACCGGCGATCGAGCCGAGACCACCGCCGAGGATGAGGGCCTGCATCTTGTAGGAGTAGACGTTCTTGCCGAGGCTGCGCACCGCATCCTCGTCTTCGCGGATGCCCTTGACCACGCGGCCCCAAGGGCTGCGCATGAGCAGCCACACCAGGAGGCTGGCGAGCACCACGAGCGACCAGCCGACGATCCGCACCCACCAGTCGTACTCGTTGTAGCTGAAGGGGCCGAAACCGTAACGACCCTCGGGGATCGGGTTGATCGCGGCGAAGGTGCCCTTGAACCCGGAGAGACCGTTGGCGGCGCCGGTGAAGTCGGTGAGACCCGTGGTGGTGACGATGTAGCGCACGACCTCGGCGGCCGCGATCGTGACGATGGCGAGATAGTCGGCTCTCAGGCGCAGCGTCGGTATGCCCAGGATGAACGCGAAGATCACCGAGCAGGCGATCGCGCAGAGGATCGCGACGATGAGCGGTGCGCCCGCCAGTGTCGGGATGGCGAACGCGTAGGCGCCGATCAGGAGGAAGGCCGCCTGACCGAAGTTCAGCAGGCCCGTGTAGCCGAAGTGGATGCCGAGGCCGATGGCCGCGAGCGCATAGGCCGCGGTCGTCGGGCTGATGATCTCGCCGACGGCATTGCCGAAGATGTTTCCCCAGTCCATGTGTCGCCTCCCTTAACCGATTCGTTCTTTGCGACCGAGGATGCCCTGCGGTCTCACCAGCAGGACCACGATGAGCACCACGAGGGCCGCCGCGTATTTCAGGTCGGCCGGGATGAAGAGCGTCGAGAGCTCCACGAACAGGCCCACCACGAGAGAGCCGACCAGGGCGCCGTAGGCCGATCCGAGACCGCCGAGGGTGACCGCGGCGAACATCAGGAGCAGCACCTGGAAGCCCATGTCCCACGACACCTGGCGGTAGAGCGCCAGCATCACACCGGCCAGTGCGGCCAGGGCGCCGGCCAGCACCCAGACGATGCGGATGATCCGGTCGACGTCGATCCCGGATGCGGCCGCCAGCGAGGGGTTGTCGGACACCGCCCGGGTCGCCTTGCCGATGCGGGTGCGGGTGAGGAACAGACCGACCAGCACCAGTACCACGACCGAGATGATCATGCTGAGGATCGAACCGGTGGTGATGCGCACCGGGCCGAGCACCACGGCATCCGAGAGTCCGACGCTCATGGTCTTGGTCTCGCCGCCGATGTAGAAGAGGTAGAGGTAGCGGAGGGCGATGGCGAGGCCTATGCTGACGATCATCGCCTGGACGAGCCTCACCCCCTTCCGTCTCAAGGGTCTCCAGAGCAACCAGTCCTGCACGTAGCCGAAGACGCCGCCGAGCACGAGGGCGATCAGCATGGCCACGAAGATGTTGATGCCGAGGAGCACCGCCACGATCCAGGCGACGATGGCGCCGAAGGTCACCATCTCGCCGTGCGCGAAGTTGTTGAGGCCGGTGGTGCCGAAGATCAGCGTGATGCCGATGGCCGCAAGGGCGATGAGCAGACCGAAGTTGAGGCCCGCGGCGAGGCGTTGCAGGAACTGTTCGAAGAAGCCCGTCGTCTGTCGGGTGTCGACGCCGAGCGGGAACGAGCGGGTGATCGTGTTGGTCTGCCACTCCGTGGAGGAGACCTCCGCCGAACTCCGGTCGGGGTCGCGCAGCGCGACGCCCTCAGGCAGGGTGTCGGGGTCGAGAGTGACGGTGTAGTCGCCCTTGCCCGGCACGACGACCGACCAGCGGCCGGTGTCGTCGGTGGTCGCCGTCTCGGAGAAGCCGTCGCCCTCGACGGTGATCTCGGCTCCCGCGACCAGCGTGTCGCCATCCCGCAGGATGCCGCCGATCGAGTACGTATTGGTGAAATCACCGGGCGCCGTCGGCGTCGGCGTGGGGGCCGGTGTCTCGGTGGCGTTCGCGGAGAACGATGTCGAGCCGAGCACGATGCCGAGGCACAGCGCGAGGGCTGCGACGATCATCGTGGTCAATCGGACACCGCGTCCGAGACGGATACCTGCGATCAAAAGACAGCACCTCCTGGAAGGAGATCGCCGGGTGCAGCGGCGGTCTCCGTGTCTATGGTCGTAGCGACTTTGCTAGACCATACAGTCGAATTGTGTCCACGGTGTTTCAACTGGCCATCTCATCCGACGTCCGTCATTTCTACACGGAATACCGCTCACCGCCTAACGGTTACGATTGGAACACCTTAAATCGCGCGCGAGGGAGAACCCATGGACCAGGCGGATCCGTTCGGCTTTGTCGGACTGACCTATGACGACGTGATGCTGCTGCCGGGTCATACCGACGTGATCCCGAGCGAAGCCGACACGACGTCCCGCCTCACGAAGCGCATCCAGGTCGCCACCCCGCTGCTGTCGGCAGCGATGGACACGGTGACGGAGTCGCGGATGGCCGTGGCCATGGCCCGGCAGGGCGGCCTCGGCGTGCTCCACCGCAACCTGTCGATCATCGACCAGGCCGAGCAGGTCGACCGGGTGAAGCGCAGCGAGTCGGGAATGGTGACCGATCCGGTCACCACGACGCCCGACGCGACGGTCGCCGAAGTCGACGCGCTCTGCGGCCTCTACCGGGTCTCCGGTCTCCCCGTGGTCGACGGCCAGGGCGTGCTCGTGGGCATCGTGACCAACCGCGACATGCGCTTCGTCTCCCCGTTCGAGAAGTCGACCACCCTCGTGCGCGACGTCATGACGAAGATGCCGCTGATCACCGCCCGAGTCGGAGTCGACCCGGATGACGCGATCGCGATCTTCGCTCAGCACAAGATCGAGAAGCTCCCGATCGTCGACGACGCGGGCCGTCTCAGCGGCCTCATCACGGTGAAGGACTTCGACAAGAGCGAGAAGTACCCGAACGCCACGAAGGATGCGGCGGGGCGTCTGCGCGTCGGCGCGGCGATCGGCTTCTTCGGCGATGCCTGGCAGCGCGCCACCAACCTGCTCGACGCCGGTGTCGACGTGATCGTGGTCGACACCGCGAACGGCGACAGTGCGGGCGTGCTCGACATCATCCGCCGGTTGAAGAGCGACTCGGCCTTCGCCGACGTCGACGTGATCGGCGGCAACGTGGCGACCCGTTCCGGCGCCCAGGCGCTCGTCGACGCCGGTGCCGACGCCATCAAGGTGGGCGTGGGACCGGGTTCCATCTGCACCACCCGCGTGGTGGCGGGTGTCGGCGTGCCGCAGGTCACCGCGGTCTACGAGGCGTCGCTCGCAGCGCGTGAATCCGGGGTTCCGGTGATCGCCGACGGCGGCCTGCAGTACTCGGGCGATATCGCGAAAGCCCTCGTGGCCGGCGCCGACACCGTCATGCTCGGCTCGCTGCTCGCCGGCTGCGACGAGAGCCCCGGCGACCTGGTGTTCGTGAACGGAAAGCAGTTCAAGAACTACCGTGGCATGGGATCGCTCGGCGCCCTGCAGACCCGTGGCGAGAAGACCTCGTACTCGAAAGACCGCTACTTCCAGTCCGACGTGCCGTCGGACGACAAGCTGATCGCCGAGGGTATCGAGGGCCAGGTGCCCTACCGCGGGCCGCTCGCGAACGTGGCCTACCAGCTGGCCGGAGGCCTTCGTCAGTCGATGTTCTACACCGGTGCGCGCACCATTCCGGAGCTCAAGGAGAAGGGCCGCTTCGTGCGGATCACCGCCGCTGGGCTCAAGGAGTCGCACCCGCACGATGTGCAGATGGTGGTGGAGGCGCCGAACTACCGGCGCTGAGGTTCCGCTGCCGCTCCCGTGAATCGGGGCGGATTTTCACTCCATGCCTAGGGGTCGCGCTGCGCGCGAAGGCGGCCTGCAGCGAAAATCCGCCCCGATTCACGTCCGCTCCGTTGCTCGCTGCGCATCGGTTGTTCGGCTGGACGGGTTTGGGGAGGGCGAGGTCAGCCGTAGTAGCCCTCTGTGAGGATTGCGATGATCGCTACCGTGAGAGGGGCGACGAAGGTGATCATGGTGGCTGCGTCGATGCCGAGGGCGAGCCAGGCAGCCCAGCCGTGACTGCGCGGAGCGCAGCGGAGGGCGCGGCTCGCCGTGATCGCACTGGCCGTGATGGCGGCGACGAGGATGACGAACTGCAGGAGCGTGGTGATGAGCGACGGCACGATGTTCTGCGCAGGAAGATAAGCGAGCGCAGAGAATGCAATGGCCATCGAGAGCGCAGGGCCGGCCAGTGCCAGCAGAAGTGCGAATACCGAGCGGGGCAGAGCAGGTGGCGGCGTCGGCCGAGGCGAAGTGAGCATAGCTCAGTATATGCTCGAGGCCCCGACGGAGGGTTAGGTGCCGGGGACGGGGGTGGCCAGGCCGAGGAAGGCTACGATTTCGTGGCCGCCGGGGTTGGTGGGCTGGGGGTCCAGCTGCCAGTTGTTGGTGACCCAGACGTTACCGGAGGGGTCGATGGCGACGCCGGTGCTGCGGTCGAGGCCGTCGAAGGAATAACCGGTGTCGGCGGGGGAGAGTGGGCTGCCGGTGCTCGAACCGTGCGGGCAGGTCGAAGGGTCGGTGCCGCAGAAGGCGACCAGGCGTTGCCCGGAGAATTCGGCGACCCAGACGTTGCCGTCGCCATCGGTGGCGATGCCCCACGGCGTCGTGACACCGCCGCCCTGGAACGGGCCGAGGAGCTGCCCGGTGGCCTTGTCGACGTAGGAGACCGACCCTGTCGCAGGCGGGCCCGGCTCCGGGCGGTCGGGGCAGGGGAGGGTGATCGCGCCCGAGTTCGCGATCCAGACGGTGCCTGCGTCATCGGCCGCGACCCCCATCGGACGATCCAGGCCTGAGCCCGTGAACGGCGACCCCGCGATCGGTGTGCCGTCGTGGTCGAGGATGGCCAGGGTGCTGTTGGCGGTGCCCGCCACGAAGATGTTGCTGCCGTTGTCGACGATGCCGAAGGGCTGCTGGAGCCCGAGTCCGTCGAGGGTCTCGGCGCGATCGGGATCGGCATCCGGGTAGACCGTGATCGTGCTGGTGTTGCAATTGGTGAACCAGACCGATCCGTCGTCGGCGAAGATCGTGCCCTGCGGCCAGCTCAGCGCACCGGCCGTGATGCCGGTGTCGCCCGCGATCGCAGTGCCGTCGGAGGTGAAGATCGAGACGCTGTCGTGCGGGGGCTGCTGGCTGGTAGGGCATTCGGGCGCGGGGGCGGCGAAGCCGTAGTTGCTCACCCACACGTTGCTCGTGGCCGGGTCGATCACCACGCCGAACCCCGAGCCGCTCAGCCCGCCGCCGCTGTAGGGCGAACCGCCGATGAACTGCCGGCCTTGTCGATGGCGAAATTGCCCGGGTCGTCGAGCGACTGGCCGTCGCCGTCGAATCGGAGCGCGAGCGTCCAGGCATCCGGAGCAGCCGCGAGGCCGGGCTGGCTCGGCAAAGCGCCCTGTTGGGCGAGATCGAAGAGCGGAACGACCGCGTTGGCGGGGTGCTTCGCGATGTCAGCGAAGGCGCGGAAGGTGTCGACGGGCTCCTCCCCGCCGGCGGGAGCCGCGGCATCCAGCAGGGCGGCGCAGGCGTCGTCGTCGCCCACGCAGGCCGAGAGCATGCCCACCAGCGACTGGAAGGCGGGGAGCGTGGAGGACTCGGAGACGTTCGGCGACGAGGAGATGACCTCGGCCAGTTCTCCGGTGCGAGGGTCGACCAGATTGCCGGCCATCGCCGCGGAATTCACCACTCCGGGAGCCGTGCCAACGATCCCGTCGGTGCTCACGAACTGCGCCATGGCGAAACTGGTGGCGACGGTGGTGCGTTCGTTCACGATGAGGCCGGCGAGGTTCTCCGGAGTCGACGGATCGGCCACGACGGCCGCCAGCACGCCTCTCTGCGCTGGCCCGTTCGGTGCCGCGACGAAGTAGACCACCGCGTCGTCGGCCGGTTCGGCGCTCTCCAGTGAAATCGTGAACGCGCCGCCGTCGGTGGTCTCGGTGCTGCCGACCTTCGTGGGCTGCCGCTCGTCGTCACCCGATTCGTAGGCCGTGACCCGCCAGGAGTCCGCCTGGGGCTCGGCGCGAGCGGCTCGACGACCCCGCTCAAAGTGGCGGCCGATGACCGGCCGCGAGAGGTGACGCCGGGCCGATCCCACCGCTTTGCGCAGGGCTCCGGATAGGATGAGGCGTGATGGAAATTGAAATCGGCCGCGCCAAGCGCGGGCGCCGCGTCTACGCCTTCGACGACATCGCGGTGGTTCCATCGCGTCGCACGAGAGACCCGCAAGACGTCTCGGTGAACTGGTCGATCGACGCCTACCACTTCGACATCCCTGTGCTCGCAGCCCCCATGGACTCGGTGGTTTCTCCGCGCACCGCCATCATGATCGGTCAGCTCGGCGGACTCGGGGTGCTCGACCTCGAGGGGCTCTGGACGCGGTACGACGACCCCGAGCCCCTGCTCGAAGAGATCCGCACCCTGCCCGAGGCGAAGGCCACGCAGCGGATGCAGGAGATCTACGCGGAGCCCATCAAGCCCGAACTCGTGACCGAGCGGCTGGCCGAGATCCGCGCCTCCGGAGTCACCGTCGCGGGCGCCCTGTCGCCGCAACGCACCCAGGAGCTCTACGAGACCGTGGTCGCCGCCGGAGTCGACCTCTTCGTCATCCGCGGCACCACCGTGTCGGCCGAGCACGTCTCGAAGACCGTGGAGCCGCTCAACCTCAAGAAGTTCATCTACGAGCTCGACGTGCCCGTGATCGTCGGCGGCGCCGCGACGTACACCGCAGCCCTGCACCTCATGCGCACCGGCGCGGCCGGCGTTCTGGTCGGGTTCGGCGGGGGAGCGGCGTCGACCACTCGTGCCACGCTCGGCATCCACGCCCCCATGGCCACGGCCGTGGCGGATGTCGCCGGAGCCCGCCGCGACTACATGGACGAGTCGGGTGGCCGCTACGTGCACGTCATCGCCGACGGCGGCCTCGGCACCTCGGGCGACGTCGTGAAGGCGATCGCGATGGGAGCGGATGCCGTGATGCTCGGCACCGCGCTCGCCCGCGCCGACGACGCTCCCGGCGGCGGCTGGCACTGGGGCCCCGAGGCCCACCACTCGCAGCTGCCGCGCGGCAATCGCGTGCATGTCGGTCAGGTGGCGCCGCTCGAGCAGATCCTCTACGGCCCCTCCCCGGTGGCCGACGGCACGGCCAACCTGATCGGCGCGTTGCGCCGCTCGATGGCGACCACGGGATACTCCGACCTCAAGGAGTTCCAGCGGATCGAAGTGGTTGTGGCTCCCTACCGGGTTGATTAGCGTGTGAACTGACGGAGTCAGTTCCTGTCTCTGCGATGAAGGAGAGTCCCATGGCAACGAAGACCTCGGTTTCGCACTCGACGAAGATCGGCCCGGAGGAGCGCGCTGCGGCCATCGAGACTCTCAAGTCGAAGGAACTCGACATCCTCGTGGTGGGCGGCGGCATCGTCGGCACCGGTAGCGCTCTTGACGCCGTGACCCGGGGCCTCCGGGTGGGACTCGTGGAGGCGCGGGACTGGGCATCCGGAACGTCGAGCCGCTCGTCGAAACTCGTGCACGGCGGCATCCGCTACCTCGAGCAGCTCGACTTCCGGTTGGTGCGCGAGGCCCTGATCGAGCGTGGATTGCTGTTGCAGCGCATCGCGCCGCACCTGGTGAAGCCGGTGCGCTTCCTCTACCCGCTGCAGAAGCGGGTGATCGAGCGGGCCTACGTGGGGGCCGGGATGCTCCTCTACGACATCTTCTCCTACTCCGGTGGCCGCCCTCCCGGAGTTCCGCACCACCGGCACCTGTCCCGGCGCCAGGTGCAGACCCTGATGCCGAGCCTCGCGAAGGACGCACTGATCGGTGGCATCACCTACTACGACGCCCAGGTCGACGACGCCCGTTACGTGGCGAGCCTCGCCCGCACCGCCTCGTCGTACGGCGCCCACGTGGCCAGCCGGGTTCAGGTCGAAGGCTTCATCAAGGTGGGCGAGCGGGTGGTCGGCGTGAACGCGCACGACCTGGAGACCGGCGAGAAGTTCGAGATCCGCGCCAAGCAGGTCGTGAACGCCACCGGCGTCTGGACCGACGACACCCAGGCGATGGTGGGCGAGCGCGGTCAGTTCAAGGTGCGGGCGTCGAAGGGCATCCACCTCGTGGTGCCGCGCGACCGCTTCCAGGGCAAGTCGGGTTTGCTGCTGCGCACCGAGAAGAGCGTGCTCTTCGTGATCCCCTGGGGCCGGCACTGGCTGGTGGGCACGACCGACACCGACTGGCATCTCGACAAGGCGCATCCGGCCGCCACGGCCGCCGACATCGACTACCTGCTCGAGCACGTGAACAAGGTGCTCGCGGTACCGCTGACGCGCGAAGACGTGGAGGGTGTGTACGCGGGGCTCAGGCCGCTGCTCGCCGGAGAGAGCGACCAGACCTCGAAGCTCTCGCGCGAGCACCTGGTGGCGCACTCGGTGCCCGGTCTCGTGGTGATCGCGGGTGGCAAGTGGACGACCTATCGCGTGATGGCGAAGGATGCGATCGACGCGGCGGTCTCGGCGCTCGACGGCAAGATCTCGCCCTCGGTGACGCAGGACATCGCCCTGCTCGGCGCGGAGGGATACCAGGCGGCCTGGAACAAACGCGCCAAGATCGCGCGCAAGTTCGGCGTGCACACCGTGCGGATCGAGCACCTGCTGAACCGCTACGGCACCTTGACCGACGAGCTGCTCGACCTCATCCTCGCCGACCCCTCGCTCGCCGAGCCGCTGCCGGGCGCCGACGATTACATCGGCGCCGAGGTGGTCTACGCCGCGTCGCACGAGGGCGCACTCCACCTCGACGACGTGCTCGCGCGTCGCACCCGCATCTCGATCGAGGCTTGGGACCGCGGGGTCTCGGCGGCTCCGGTCGCCGCGAAGCTGATGGCGGGCGTGCATGGCTGGGACGACGACACCACGGAGCGCGAGGTGGCGTACTACCTCGAGCGGGTGCGGGCGGAACGGGCGAGCCAGGAGCAACCCGACGACGAGTCGGCGGAGCGGGTGCGGCTGCAGGCGCCCGACATCGTCGAGACGAACTGAGGTCGTGCGGAGCTCTCCACAGGGCGGATTCCCGGCCTCGTTCTCCACAGGCTGACACCTGCCCGACGAGGCCTGCTCGGGCGGGCCTAAAATAGGAGTATCGCAATCGCGATTCTTCTTGAGGAGACAGCACATGGTGGACGTTCGGCGAGTGAAGCTTCCCGGAGTGGGGGTGCTGCACACCTTCTACACCTCCGACGGCGGGAAGGTGGGCGTGATCGCCCACCGGTCCGGGCACAGCGACCTCATCACCTTCGCCGACGACGGAGAAGGTCCCGACGTGACGAAGGTGTCGCTGCGGCTCTCCGAAGACGAGGCGCACACCCTCGCCGAGCTCCTGGGCGGCACCCAGATCACCGAGTCGCTCACCGCGCTCGACCAGATCCCGGGCCTCAGCATCGACTGGTTCACGGTCGACTACGAAGACCACATCGCCGGGCAGCCGCTGGGCAGCCCCGCGGAGCGCGGGATCGCCGGCCTCACTGTCGTCGCGGTCGTGCGCGGCGACTCCACGAACCCTGCCCCGGCCCCTGACTTCAAGGTCTTCCCCGGCGACACGCTCGTCGTCGCGGGTTCGCCGGAGAAGGTCGCCAAGGCGTTCAACTTCTTCCGCACCGGCGCGGCCAAGGCGAAGGTCGCGGTCGACGGTCCGCCCGGAAACTAGACGGCCGGACGCATGCACCTAGGCCCCGACCTCCTCGTTCTCGGCGTCCTCTTCGTCATCGCCTATGTCCTCGGGCGGCTGGGCAAGTCCATCGGGCTGCCCGCCATCCCGATCTACATGGTCGTGGGCCTCCTGGCGAGCCCGTACTTCGGCTGGTTCCCGATCAATTTCGTGCACGGCGACTACATCGAGCTGATCGCGGTCTTCGGGCTGATCCTCCTGCTGTTCAACCTCGGCCTGGAGTTCGATCAAGACGAGTTCTTCAGCAACGCCGGCAAGCTCATCATCTCCGGCGGCTCGTACATCGCCATCAACATGGTGGTGGGCTTCGCGTTCGGCTTCCTGGTGGGCTGGGGAACTCGCGAGGCCCTCGTCATCGCGGGAATCACCGCGACATCCTCGAGCGCCATCGTCACGAAGCTGTTGATCGAGCTGAACCGGCTCGCCAACCGCGAGACGCCGATGATCCTGGGCGTCACCGTGGTCGAAGACGTGTTCATCGCCATCTACCTCGCCATCGTGTCGGTGGTGCTCTCGGGCGAGACCGAGATCTGGCCCGTGGTGGGCAAGCTCGTCATCTCGTTCGTGTTCCTCATCGTCATGTTCGCCGTCGCGCGCTGGGGTGGGCGGGTGGTGTCGAGACTGTTCCGCACCAAAGACGACGAACTGTTCACCATCCTCTTCTTCGGTCTGGCCATCATGTTCGGCGGTCTGGGCGAGATCCTCGGGGTGACCGACGCGATCGGTGCCTTCCTGATCGGGCTGGTGCTCGGCGCCACCCGGTACCGGAACCGCATCGAGCAGATCGCGATCCCGTTGCGCGATGTGTTCGGGGCCTTCTTCTTCTTGAACTTCGGGTTGGGGCTCGACCCCACGAAGTTCCCCGAGGTCATCCTCCCCGTGGTGATCGCCGTGGTGATGACCATGACGCTCAACATCATCGCGGGCCAGTTCGTGGCGTGGCTGAACGGTCTCGGGCCTCAGGCGGGCATCAACACGGCCGCCATCCTGCAGAACCGCGGGGAGTTCGCGCTCATCCTCGCCACCCTCGCGCTCGCGGCAGGTCTCGACTCGCGCATCCAGCCTTTCGCCGGGTTGTACGTGCTTATCATGGCGATCATGGGCCCGATCCTCGCCGTGAACTCCGAGAAGATCGGCGCCGTGGTGCTGCGCACCAAGAAGAAGCAGGCCGTGGCGAAGGCCCGATCGGCTGAGGCCGCGGAGGCCATCGCGCTGATGGAGGGTGAGAGCCGCGGTGAACTCGACGAGATCCCGGCGGCATACGGCGGCGGCCCCGGCACCCCGGGCAGTGGCGGTGGCGCGGTATCCGTCGTCGACGCCGACACCGGGCTCGATCTCGGCGACGAAGACGACTTCGCCGAACCCGACCGGGCGAACGTCGACCGCCTGATCGAACAGGCCATGCAGCAGTCCGACGAACCGAATCCCCGAGCGAGAGACAGCGAGTATTGAGCATCTTCAGCGTCATGCGACGGCCGCGGTGGATCGCGACCCTCGTTCTGGCCCTCGCGGTGGCCGCCGGGTTCGCCGCGCTCGGCCAGTGGCAGCTCGAGCGTGCGGTCTCGACCGGCACGGTCGTGAACGACCAGACCGAGCAGGTGCGCCCGCTCGCCGAGGTCGCCCAACCGCAGTCGCCGGTGATCGAGACGCAGGCTGCCCAGCGCGTCACGGTTCCGGGGCATTTCGTGGCCAGCGGCTACGACGTGCTGGGCGACCGCTTGAACGACGGAGCGGGCGGCTTCTGGGTGATCGGGCAGTTCGCGGTCGACAGCCCGGCCGACACCTACCTCGCCGTGGCGCTCGGCTGGACGGCGGATGCGGATTCCGCGCTCTCCGTCGCCCGGGCCCTCGCGGCCGATGCGGGCGGATCGGTCTCCGAGACGCTCGTCGGGCGCTATCTCCCGACCGAGGCCCCCGTGCTCTCCGATGACCAGAAGCCCCTCGTCGGCGTCGAGTCGCTCTCCGGCGGAGCTCTGCAGACCACCATGTCGGTCTCTTCGCTCATCAACCGGTGGACGGAGTTCGATCAGGCCGCCGACGTCTACGGTGGGTATGTCGTGACCGACGCCTCCCCGGCCGGGCTCGAGACCATCTCGTCGCCTGAACCCCAGCGCTCGGTGGAACTCAACTGGCTCAACATCTTCTACGCCGCCGAGTGGGTGGTGTTCGCCGGCTTCGCGATCTACCTCTGGTATCGCCTGGTGCGCGACACCTGGGAGCGCGAGCAGGAGGAAGCCGCCGATAACGCTCCGGATGCGCGGGTAGGCTAGTTTCATGGCTCTCGCACCCAAGTTGAAGGACTTCCCGCGCATCCGCGGAGCCCTGAAGTTCTACCAGGTCGCCTCGATCATCACCGGAACGCTGCTGCTCCTGCTCTGCGCCGAGATGCTGCTGAAGTACACCCCGATCGGCCTCGAGCTCGAACTCGGCGGCCCGCGCGGATTCCTCGCGTTCGTGCCCGAAGGCACCACCGTCGCCGTGAACATCAGCCTCGGCATCCTGATCGTGCACGGCTGGTTCTACGTGGTGTACCTCTTCTCCGACTTCCGCCTGTGGAGCCTCATGCGCTGGCCGTTCCTGCGGTTCATCGTCATCGCCCTCGGCGGCGTCATCCCCTTTCTCTCCTTCTTCCTCGAGGCGCGCATCGCCCGCGAGGTCAAGGCCTACCTCGCCACGCGTGAGGCCGAGGCCGCCGCACCCGAACCAGTGGAGGCATCCAATTAGCGGATCAGACACCCCCGCGTCAGCCACGCCCGACCACGAGGAACTGACTCGTCCGGTTCTCGTCGTCGACTTCGGCGCGCAGTATGCGCAGCTGATCGCTCGTCGCGTACGCGAGGCCAGCGTCTACTCCGAGATCGTGCCGCACGACATCAGCGCGGCCGAGGTGGCCGCGAAGAACCCGGTGGGCATCGTGCTGAGCGGCGGCCCTTCGAGCGTCTACGAAGACGGAGCACCTGCCTTCGACTCCGAGATCTTCGAACTCGGCGTGCCCGTGATGGGCATCTGCTACGGCTTTCAGGTGATGGCCCGGGCCCTGGGCGGCGAGGTGGCACAGACCGGCGCTCGCGAATACGGTTCGACCGACATGGCCATCGGAGGTGACGGCGGTTCGCTGCTCGCCGAGCAGCCGTCGGCGCAGACGGTGTGGATGAGCCACGGCGACTCCGTGGTGAAGGCGCCCGAAGGCTTCGAGGTGCTCGCCAGCACCGCCTCGACCCCGGTCGCGGCGTTCGCCAACCCAGCGCGCGGCCTGTACGGCGTGCAGTGGCACCCCGAGGTGAAGCACACACAATTCGGGCAGGACCTCATCGAGAACTTCCTGCACGATGCCGCCGGTATCCCCGCCGACTGGAACCCGGGCAACGTGATCGCCGACCAGGTCGCCGCCATCCGCGCGCAGGTCGGCACCGGGCGCGTGATCTGCGCGCTCTCGGGCGGCGTCGACTCGGCGGTCGCCGGTGCTCTCGTGCACGAGGCGGTGGGCGACCAGCTCGTGTGCGTGTTCGTCGACCACGGACTGCTCCGCGAAGGCGAGCGCCGTCAGGTCGAAGAGGACTACGTGAAGTCCACCGGTGTGCGGCTCGTCACGATCGATGCGCGCGAGCGCTTCCTCAGCGCCCTCGCCGGCGTGAGCGATCCGGAGCAGAAGCGCAAGATCATCGGGCGCGAGTTCATCCGCACCTTCGAGCAGGCGCAGGCCGACCTGGTGGCCGAAGCGGCTGCCGACGGCGACCCCATCCGCTTCCTCGTGCAGGGCACGCTCTACCCCGACGTGGTGGAGTCGGGTGGCGGCAGCGGAACCGCGAACATCAAGAGCCACCACAACGTGGGCGGCCTGCCGGAAGACCTGCAGTTCGAACTGGTGGAGCCGTTGCGTGCGCTCTTCAAAGACGAGGTGCGTGCCATCGGGCGCGAGCTCGGCCTTCCCGAGGAGATCGTGGGGCGCCAGCCGTTCCCTGGTCCCGGGCTCGGCATCCGGATCGTCGGTGAGGTCACCTTCGAGCGCCTCGAGTTGCTGCGACAGGCAGATGCCATCGTGCGCGCCGAGCTCACTGCCGCCGGTCTCGACACCGAGATTTGGCAGTGCCCCGTCGTGCTCCTCGCTGATGTGCGCTCCGTGGGAGTGCAGGGCGACGGCCGAACCTACGGCCATCCGATCGTGCTGCGTCCGGTGTCGAGTGAAGACGCGATGACGGCGGACTGGACGCGCCTGCCCTACGACGTGCTCGCGCGCATCTCGAACCGCATCACGAACGAGGTCGCGGGCGTGAATCGCGTCGTGCTCGACGTGACGTCGAAGCCCCCGGGCACTATCGAGTGGGAGTGACTTCCGGCGCCCGTGGTGGATTCTTCCGCCACGGGCGCTGTGTCGTCACACGACTGACCACCCACTCCAGCGGCCCCTGCTCGAATCGCAACCTCCAGAGGCTCGTGACCACGAGCGTGGGGATCGCGAGGGCGAAGAAGAGCGGAAGGCTCTGCCAACCCAGCAGGCCGGCAGTGGGATGGTTCGCGATGACGAGCCAGAGCACCACGATCTGGGCGCTGTAGACCGTGAGCGGCATCGAGCCGGCCGACGAGATCGGCCACAGGATGCGCGCGGAGACGGTGCGCACCCGTGCGGGCGTCGACTCCGAGAGCCAGACCAGGGCGCCGATCACGGCGACGGCGACCCCGCCGGATGCGATGACCTCGGCGGTCGAGTCGTCGTGCGCGAGCACCGGCTGGCTGAGAACTGCTGCGACGGCGTAGGCGGCGACTGCGGCCAGACTGCCGACGACCACGAGAGTGAACTGCACTCGGGTCTTTCGGATGCCCGACCGCGCGATGAGCAGACCGATCGCGATGTAGGCGAGCCAGACGGGTGCGGGGTAGGTGCCGTCGAGCCACCGTTCGGGAAAGAACAGCCATTCACTCTCGAGCACGACCGCTGCCTGCCCGGTCGCACCGTCGATGGCGTCGCCGATGGCGGTGACCGCGAGCGGCCCGAGCAGCGCGGCTGCGGCCGCCACGATCGCGATCAACCAATGCGGGGCGTAGAGGAGGGGGATCGCGAGGAGGAAGAGGAAGCCGTAGGTGTCGAGGATGATCGCGATCGGGGTGTCGAACGCGGTGAGTGCTACGCCCAGGATGATCAGGAGCAGCCCGCGGAGGGCGACGACGCGGGCGGCGCGACCGCGCGCATCCGGAGCCACGCCGCGCTGACCGCCGGTCATCAGCCCGATCGAGACGCCGGCGATGACGGCGAAGAGGATCGACGAACGACCATCGAACACGGTCTCGGCTTCGGTCTCGGGCACGGTGTGGGCGAAGAGCATGCCGATGAGGGCGATCCCGCGGGCGACGTCGAGGCCGAGGATACGGCCTGAACGCCGAACAGTCTCCGACACCGGATTCGGCCCGCAATGCGGAACGGGGCCATCCATGCGGATGACCCCGTTCTCTCGATGCTCTCCGGGCGGCGGCTGAGTCAGCGCGTCAGCTTCGGAAGATCGCGATGATGCGCAGCAGCTCGAGGTAGAGCCAGACCAGCGTCAGCACGAGGCCGAACGCGGCCGACCAGCCGTACTTGCGGGGAGCGCCGGCCTGGACGCCCTTCTTGATGGCGTCGAAGTCGAGCACCAGCGAGTAGGCCGCGAGCAGCACGGCGAACAGGCCGATGACGATGCCGAGCGGGATGCCGAAGACGACGGCTCCACGCAGACCCCAGGGGTCTGTCACGACGCCAGTGATCATGAGCACGAAGTTCAGGAGCGAGAACAGGCCGTAGCCGATGATCGCGATCAGGAAGATCTTGGTGGCGCGCTTGGAAGCACGGATCTTGCCGCTCGCGAACAGCGCGAGGGTCACACCGAACACGGCGAGGGTGGCGAGCACGGCCTGCAGCACGATTCCTGACCACTGCGACTCGAAGAAGCCGGAGATGCTGCCGATCGCGAGCCCTTCGAAGGCCGCGTAGAGCATGATCAGCGGAACGGACGGCTCTCTCTTGAACGCGTTGACCAGTCCGAAGACCAAGCCACCGATGACGCCGCCGATCATGAGGCCGAGGCCCAGCACCGTGGGAACCGGGAAGTTGGCGATGAACCCGACCGCCGCCGTTGCCAGCAGCACCACGAACATGAGCACGGTCTTGACGATCGTGTCTTCGTAGCTCATCCGGTCGGTCTCGGACGGCGTGGCCGCCGGCCGGTCGTACATGTCTTGCAGGCCCTCGGCCGAGATGGTGGGAACCTGCGCCGGCGCACCCTTGCCGTTGAACACCGGATTTCGCGAGAAGGCGGGGTTGCTCGAAGACGCTTCAGCCATGTCAGTCTCTTCTGTGTGGGGAACGTGAACGTGGACACCTCTAACTTAGTGCACCCTCACCAAGAACTCACTGGCAGTACGCCGAATTCCCGCCGCATACCAGGCTGGATGCAAGGGCGGCGAGCGCGTTCGGCGTAGCGTGTCAGCGTGATGGATTTCCTGGGTGTGCATCCTCTCGTCATCGGCCATCGCGGGGCGAGCGGCTATCGCCCCGAACACACCGTCTCGGCCTACGAGCTGGCCTTCGGGCTCGGCGCCGACGCCATCGAGCCCGACGTCGTGGTCTCCCGCGACGGAGTGCCGGTGGTGCGGCACGAGAACGAGATCTCGGGCACCACCGACGTGTCGGAGCATCCGGAGTTCGCCGATCGTCGCAGCACCAAGGAGATCGACGGCCGGCCGCTGACCGGGTGGTTCACGGAGGACTTCACCTGGCCCGAACTGCAGACGCTCAGGGCGAAGGAGCGCCTGCCCGCCGTTCGGCCCTCGAGCGCGAGCTTCGACGGGCGGTTCGGGCTGCTGCGCCTCTCCGACGTGCTGCGCATCGTCGACGAGGCGGAAATGGATGCCCCGGGCAACCCGGCCGACGCGGAATCCCCGAGCATCGCCACGGCTCGGCCCTCGGCCGTCGTCGAGTTGAAGCACGCGACCTACTTCGACTCCATCGGTTTGCCCCTCGGAGAGATCGTGGCGGCGGAACTGGCCGAGTCGGGGTGGGCCGATCGAGCGGATCGCCTCGTCATCGAGAGCTTCGAGAAGACGGTGCTGCTCCAATTGCGTCGACGCGGTCTGCCCGCGCGCTACACCTATCTCATCGAAGACGGCGGCGCCCCGTTCGACGTCGTGGCCCGGGAAGGCTCGCGCGCCCCGGGCTACGCCTCGCACCTCACCGACGCGGGCCTCGCCGAGTTGGTGGGCGAGGTCGACGGGATCAGCGTCGACAAGTCGATCATCATGCCGCGCGACCTCGCCGGAGCCGCGCACCGCAGCTCGGACATCGTGTCGCGGGCGCACGCGGCGGGCCTGCAGGTGTTCACCTGGACCCTCCGGGCCGAGAACCGCTTTCTCCCCCGCAACTTCCGGCTGGGGAACGACAAAGCCGCTTTCGGGCAATGGGAACAGGAGTTCCGGGCCATCCTGGACACCGGTGTCGACGGTGTCTTCGCCGACCAGCCCGACCTCGCGGTCTCGGCACGCGGCACTGTCGGTGGCGCGGCCTAAACTTGGTGCAGCATGAGCGACACCACCGAAACCACTCCCCGCATCACGCCGATCGTGGTCGGCGGCACGGGGCCTGCCACCGACGACGAGTTGCTCGAAGGGCTGAACCCCGAGCAGCGCGAAGCGGTGGTCTACCGGGGTTCTGCGCTGCTGATCGTTGCCGGCGCGGGCAGTGGCAAGACCCGGGTGCTCACCCACCGCATCGCGAGCCTGATCAAGGGCGGCGAGGCGTGGCCGAGCCAGATCCTCGCCATCACCTTCACGAACAAGGCGGCCGCCGAGATGCGGGAGCGCGTCGGCCAGCTGCTCGGGCAGGTGGCGGAGGGGATGTGGATCTCCACCTTCCACTCCGCCTGCGTGCGCATCCTCCGCCGCGAGGCCGAGAATTTCGGCTTCACCAAGAGCTTCACCATCTACGACTCGCAGGATTCGCGGGCCCTGGTGAAGCGGATCATCAAAGACCTGCAGGCCGACACCTTCGGCTTCACGGTGGCTCAGGTCACGGGCAAGATCTCCAAGCTCAAGAACGAGCTGACGGATGTGGAGAGCTACGCGCGACAGGCGAACTTCTCCGACCCGAACGACGCGATGTTCGTCGAGATCTTCCGGGCCTACTCGCGGGCGCTGCGCGATGCGAACGCCTTCGACTTCGACGACCTGATCAGCCAGACCGTCTACCTCTTCCGCGCGTTCCCGCAGGTGGCCGAGAAGTATCAGCGGCGCTTCCGGCACATCCTGGTCGACGAATATCAGGACACGAATCATGCGCAGTACGCGCTCATCCGCGAACTGACCAAACCGCCGGAGTCGAACGAACTGGCGGGCATCCCCGCGTTCGGCGGAGGTGGCGCCTCGCTCACCGTGGTGGGTGACTCCGACCAGTCGATCTACGCCTTCCGGGGCGCCGACATCCGCAACATCGTCGAGTTCGAGCGCGACTTCCCCGGAGCGCGGGTGGTGCTGCTCGAGCAGAACTACCGATCGACCCAGAACATCCTCTCGGCAGCGAACTCGGTCATCTCGAACAACTTCGATCGCAAAGACAAGAAGCTCTGGACCGCGGTGGGCGACGGCGAGAAGATCGTCGGCTTCACCGGATATTCCGGTCATGACGAGGCACAGTTCGTAGCCGACGAGATCGCCAAGCTGCGCGAGGGCGGAATGGCCTACAACCAGATCGCCGTGTTCTACCGCACCAACTCGCAGACCCGTGCGCTGGAGGAGATCTTCATCCGCTCCGCCCTGCCGTATCGGGTGCTGGGCGGCACCAAGTTCTACGAACGCGCCGAGATCAAAGACGCCATGGCCTATCTCACCTCGGTGGCGAATCCCTTCGACGGGCTGGCTCTGCGCCGCATCCTGAACACCCCGAAGCGCGGCATCGGGCCGGCGACGGAGACGCAGTTGGCGTCGTTCGCCGAGCGCGAGAACGTGAGCTACCGCGAGGCGATGCGCCGCGCCCCCGAGCTCGGGCTGGGCCCGAAGGTGACGGGTGCGATTCTGCAGCTCGCCGCCCTGCTCGACGAGGCCACCGAACTCGTGACGCCGGATCGCCCGGGCGGCGAAGCCCCGGTGAGCGAGGTGCTCGCGCTCCTGATGGAGCAGAGCGGTTACGTGAAGAGCCTGCGGGCGACCCGCGACCCGCAAGACGAGGCGCGCGCTGAGAACGTCGAGGAGCTGCTCGCCGTGACGAAGGAGTTCAACCGCAACAACCCCGACGGCACGTTGCTCGACTTCCTCACCGAGGTCTCCCTCGTGGCCGCGGTCGACGATCTCGACGACTCCAGCGGCACCGTCTCGTTGATGACGCTGCACACGGCGAAGGGCCTGGAGTACGAAGCCGTCTTCCTCACCGGCGTCGAGGAAGACCTTCTGCCCCACCGGATGTCGGCGAGCGAGCCCGGGGGGCCGGCCGAGGAGCGGCGCCTCTTCTACGTGGGGATCACCCGGGCGAAGAAACGGCTCTTCCTGTCGCTCGCGATGACCCGCGCCCAGTTCGGCGAGACCGCGGTGGCCATGCCGAGCCGCTATCTGCAGGAGATACCGGCCGAGCTGATCGACTGGATCCAGTCGCCTGGTATGGCCACCTCTCGCGGCGGTTCCGAACCGCGGGCCCTGAACGCCAACCGCGGTCGGGGGAGCTACGGTGGCGGTTCCCGCTGGGGCAACGACTCGGGACTCGGCATCCCGCCGGGCCCTCCCCGGCCGAAGACCGAATGGGCCAACCGGGTCACCGGGCAGGTGCGCGACAACGGTGACCTCGAACTCCAACCGGGCGACCGCATCCGTCACACCGATTTCGGTGAGGGACGGGTGAACCAGGTGACCGGCGAAGGCGCCAAGCGCGTCGCCCATGTGCAGTTCGAAGCTGCCGGGCCGAAGAAGCTCTTGATCAAGATCGCGCCGATCGAGAAGATCTGAGCCGGTCGTCATCGCCAGCGCCGAGAGGTGAGGCCGAGGCCCGCCAGCCCGGCGATGACCGCGCACACCGCGAGCACGGTGGACATCACGGTCGGAGTTCCGCCTCCGCCGGTCTGGGGCAGTCGAGCCGAAACGGGCGGTGTCGGCGAAGCCTCGGGGGCCGGGGGAGTGGTGGGCGCGGACACAGCCACCGATTCCGACTCGTGCACCCGTGAGTCGGAGAATGCCGGTATGAGCGCGGGCGAATCCGCGCGAGCGGACGGATCGCTGCCAGCCGACTCGAACACGAAGTAGTAGAAGCCGGGTGCTGTGACCGGGATGCAGGGTGTCTCGTGGGTGCCGTTCGTCGCGATGGCAGTGGTGACGGTGCCCGCCACCGGGAAGTCGATCCAGCCCTTCGGCGTCGACCCCTCCGCGGGCCGATCGGTCAACGGGCCGAGCAGCGTCGAGGTGACGGTGATCGGCTCGGCGCCCTCGGGGAAGCCGTCGACGGTCAGCCGGTCGCTGACGCAGCCATGGTCGGAGATCTGACCCGCTGAGGCGACGGTGGCGATCTGCGGAGAGGCCGGCACGACGGTCGTCTCCGAGGCGACGCCGAACTTCGACGCCCAGGCCATCAACCGGTCACCACCCTTCTCGAACGGGGTGCGGGCGGGGTCGATCGAATCGGTCCAGACGTAGAACCCCGCCTCGGGCACCTCGCACGGCGGTGACTCGAGGGTGCCGGGCCCGGTCTCCACCACGGACTCGACCGTACAGACCACGGGCGCATCGGCCGGCGCGGCATCGCTCTCCACCGGCCGTGCCGGGAACGGCCCGAGCAGCACGCTCTCGATCACGACCGGGATGGGCGCGAACGATCCATCGGGCGCCCGGTACACACCCCACTCGTCTCCCGTGGGCGAGTCGGGGTGCACGCCGAGCTCGAGGGTGTCGGTGAGGGTTGCGCCAGGCTCTGCGATCGCGCTGCTCGTGGTGGTCTGCACCTGGGGGCCGAACGGCAGCCCGGTCGGCCCGCGTTCCGCATCCGACGCCCGCGCCGACGTGGGGAACGGTTGCGTCACGAGGAGGTTCTGGCTGTCGCCCGTGTTACGGCCGAGACGGAAGCCGGACCCGAACGGCAGATCGTCGTAGACGACGTCGACCGACACCTGCTCGGTGGCACCCGACTGCTCCGGATGGATTCGTGTGACCACCCCGTTGCCGACCAGGGCGGTGGTGCCGCCTCCGTCGAAGGTGGCACCGTGCAGCGTCATCCGCCCTGCGAAGGAGCCGGGGGTGACGATCTCCGGGCCGGAGAGGTAGTCGGCCGTCAGCTGGGAGACCACGGAGCCTTTGGAGCCCTCGAGCACCAGCTCGGCTGTCGCCGAGGCCCCGCGCGACGCCCCCGCGCCGCCGTTCGCGACCTGCAGCATGTGGTTCGCTGCCTGTATCACCAGATCGGCATCGTCGTTGGCGCGCTGCGCGAAGTACGCCTGGTCGTGACCCGCGAGGCCCGTGATGGTCCAGACCGCGAGTTGGGCCGCAGCCGCCGTCAAGGGATCGCCGGGTGCTCCCCACCGTCGCGAGATGAAGGCCAGCCGAGCCGAGTCGTCGGCCGAGAACCAGCCGGCGTCGGAGCCGTCGACGTAGTCGAAGTCGGCGCCGTGCGGTGCCGGACGCGTCACATCGATGCAGTAGCCGAAGTTGCCGTCATCGAGTTCGTAGTTGCCGAGCCACGACGTGTGATCGACTTTCCAGATCACCCCCTGGCCGTGCGCGACGGCCTGCACGGCGAAGGCTGTCGCTCCTGCTGAGAGGGCGAGCGAGACGGTGATGAGACTGAGGAAGAAGGCGATCAGGATGCGCGGGATTCGGTTCATGAATCCAGCGTGAACGGCGCGCATCCGGCGCGACATGACCGGCGGAGATCTGTGCACAGTCGTGCCGATCCGGGCATCCGGGGAGGACAAGACGGCCCTCGTGGCGGGGGTAGAGTTCTAGGTGGTGTCCGGAGCGATGAAGGGGAACCTTCTCTTCGTCGAGCCTTGAGTCATGCCCCGTCCACATGGGGCGACGAGAAGAAATCGATTGGAAGACCAGCGTGGATCTATTCGAGTACCAAGCCCGTGATCTGTTCGAGCGCTACGGGGTGCCGGTTCTGCCGGGCATCGTCGCCGACACTCCCGAAGAGGTCAGGGCGGCGGCCGAACAGCTCGGCGGCGTCACCGTGGTGAAGGCCCAGGTCAAGGTGGGCGGACGCGGCAAGGCCGGCGGCGTGAAGGTGGCCAAAGACCCCGAGGCGGCCGAAGAAGCAGCCAAGGCCATCCTGGGTCTGGACATCAAGGGCCATGTCGTGAAGCGCGTCATGGTCGCCGGCGGCGCCCGGATCGCGGAGGAGTTCTACTTCTCGGTGCTGCTGGACCGCGCCAACCGCTCCTACCTCTCGCTCACCAGCTACGAAGGCGGCATGGAGATCGAGCAGCTCGCCGTCGAGCGCCCCGAGGCCCTCGCCCGCATCGAGGTCGACCCGATCGCGGGCATCGACCTCGAGATCGCGAAGCGGATCGCCGTCGACGCCAAATTCCCCGCCGAGCTGGTCGACAAGGTCGCCCCGGTCTTCGTGAAGCTGTGGGAGGTCTACAAGGGCGAGGACGCGACCCTCGTCGAGGTCAACCCGCTCGTGCTCACCGAGGAGGGCGACATCGTCGCTCTCGACGGCAAGGTCTCGCTCGACGAGAACGCCGGATTCCGTCACCCCGACCACGAGGCGCTCGAAGACGCCGAAGCAGCCGACCCGCTCGAGGCCAAGGCGAAGAAGAACGACCTCAACTACGTGAAGCTCGACGGCGAGGTGGGTGTCATCGGCAACGGCGCCGGCCTCGTGATGTCGACCCTCGACGTGGTCTCCTACGCCGGTGAGAAGCACGGCGGCGTGAAGCCGGCCAACTTCCTCGACATCGGCGGCGGAGCATCCGCCGCGGTCATGGCCGCCGGACTCGACGTGATCCTCGGCGACCCGCAGGTGAAGAGCGTCTTCGTGAACGTCTTCGGCGGCATCACCGCCTGCGACGCCGTGGCGAACGGCATCGTCGGCGCCCTCGAGGTGCTGGGCGACAGCGCGACCAAGCCCCTCGTGGTGCGGCTCGACGGCAACAAGGTGGAGGAGGGCCGCGCCATCCTGCAGCAGGCCGCGCACCCCCTCGTGACCCTGGCTCTGACGATGGACGACGGCGCCGACAAGGCCGCCGAGCTCGCCGCAGCGGCGAAGTAAGCAAAGGACAAAGAATGTCGATTTTTCTGAACAAGGATTCCAAGGTCATCGTCCAGGGCATCACGGGCGGTGAGGGCACCAAGCACACCGCCCTCATGCTGAAGGCCGGCACCCAGGTGCTCGGCGGCGTGAACGCCCGCAAGGCCGGCACGACGGTCAGCCACACCGACAAAGACGGCAACCCGATCGAGCTGCCCGTGTTCGGCACGGTCAAGGAAGCCATCGAGGCCACCGGCGCCGACGTGTCGATCGCGTTCGTGCCTCCCGCGTTCTCGAAGGACGCGATCATCGAGGCCATCGACGCCGAGATCCCGCTGCTCGTCGTGATCACCGAGGGCATCCCGGTGCAGGACACCGCCGAGGCCTGGGCCTACGCGAAGCAGAAGGGCAACGCGACCCGCATCATCGGCCCGAACTGCCCCGGCATCATCAGCCCCGGTGAGTCGCTCGTGGGCATCACCCCCGCGAACATCACCGGTAAAGGCCCGATCGGGCTCGTCTCGAAGTCGGGCACGCTGACCTACCAGATGATGTACGAGCTGCGCGACCTCGGCTTCTCGACCGCCATCGGCATCGGCGGCGACCCGATCGTCGGCACCACCCACATCGACGCGCTCGCCGCGTTCGAGGCCGACCCCGAGACGAAGGCGATCGTGATGATCGGCGAGATCGGCGGCGACGCCGAGGAGCGCGCGGCCGACTTCATCAAGGCCAACGTCACCAAGCCGGTCGTCGGCTACGTCGCGGGCTTCACCGCCCCTGAGGGCAAGACGATGGGCCACGCGGGAGCGATCGTCTCCGGCTCGGCCGGAACCGCCCAGGCCAAGAAGGAGGCCCTCGAGGCCGCCGGAGTGCGCGTGGGCAAGACGCCGAGCGAGACCGCAGCGCTCCTTCGCGAGGTCTACGCAGCGCTGTAACGTCGAGAACCGCAAACGTCGCGGCAACCGAGTCATAGAGCGGCCCGGTCGCCGCGACGTTTGCGTTTCTGAACCAGTGCGCTCGCCCTGGCACAATGAGTGCATGACGCAGGTGCGCAGCGAACAGAGTCTGTATCGGCGGCTGCGGCATGAGCTGGTGACGCCCGAGTCGATCTACGGAACCATCATCGTCAGCGCGCTGATCGTGATCGCCGACGACGACGAGAGCGACTTCAACCTCCTCGTCGTGGTCGCCGGCACCAGCTTCGTGTTCTGGATCGCTCACGTCTTCGCCGCCACCGTCGCCCACCACGGCAAGCGCGGCGGCGTCGAGATCCCGATCGGCGAGGCGCTCGGAAATGCCGTGCGGCACTCCGCCGGACTCCTGATCGCGGCCATCATCCCGATCCTCGTGCTCGCGCTCGGCGCCGCGGGCATCCTCTCCGAAGACCTCGCCTACCTGCTCGCCCTGTTCGTGGGCGTCGTCATCCTCTTCGTGCTCGGCACCCTCGCCTTCGCCGAACGGGGTAGCCGTTGGTACTTCTGCCTGCTCGGCGGCCTCGCCACGGGTCTGCTCGGCGTCGCCGTCATCCTGCTCAAGGCCGTCTTCCACTGACCCCACCGGCGAGCTCGCCGAGACCGAGCGCGCCGTCGACGGATGCGCCGACCCGGCGGGTAGGCTCGGCCACGCATGAATCGACCAATCACCGCTCTGCTCGCCGCCCTCGACGCGGTGATCGTCGTCGCAATCGGCGTGGGCATCCCTCTCATCCCGCTCACCATCCTCTGGGCGACGCAATTCGGCCTCGCGATCGACTGGCTGGTGTTCTGGCGGGCTTCCGGCGACGCGTGGCTCCTCGGCAACGGCGTCGACGTGCTCTTCACGATCGACCCCGACCTGGCGCTGCGACTCGCGCTCGACGGCGCGCAGGTGCCGTTCGAGGTCGGCATCGCGCCCCTCGGATTCGCCCTCGTGACCGTGCTGCTCGGCGCGCGGTCGGGCAGACGCTTGGCGGCCACGCCCTATCCGGTCACCGGCGCCGTCGTCGGGGTGGTGAGCCTCGGTGTGTTGGCAGGCCTCGTCGCGCTCAGCGTGCGCGATCCGGCTGCCGTGCCTTCGCTGGCGCAGAGCCTGCTCTACCCGGCCTTCGTCTATGCCATCGGCCTCGCGATCGGCTACGCGTGGACCTCGCGCCGGGTCGCTCCTGTCGAATTCGGCGCGACGTCGGGCATCCGCCGCCGCTGGAGCACCCGGCTCTCGGCCATCGCGCCGGGCGACCGCGGACTCGTGGCCCTCGTGCTCCGAGCCGGCACCATCGCCGCTGCCGGCGTTGTGGGGCTCGCCGCGGTGGCGATGGCGCTCATCCTGGTCTTCGGCTTCTCGTCGATCGTCTCACTCTACGAGAGCCTCCAAGCCGGCCTCCTCGGCGGCATCTCGCTCACCCTGGCACAACTTGCCCTGTTGCCGAACCTCATCATCTGGACGGCGAGCTGGTTCGTCGGCCCCGGATTCGCGCTCGGCGCCGGATCGGCCGTGTCTCCACTCGGCACCCAGATCGGGCTGGTGCCGTCGCTGCCGGTGTTCGGGGCGCTGCCACACGGAACGCCCGCACTCGGATTCGCCGGTCTGCTGGTGCCGATCGTGGTCGGCTATCTCACGGCGGCCGTGCTGCGGCCCGCCTTCCTCGCGAACGTGAACGGTCGAATCGGACCCAGCCTGAGCACCGCGCGAACCGGCGGTGCCCGGGCGCTGCGGCTCGTGCTGACCGCGGTCGGCGGGGGCGTCGTCGGTGCGAGCATCCTCGCCCTCCTCGCGCTCTGGTCGGGCGGCGCGGCGGGGCCGGGGCGGCTGGCCGAGGTCGGGCCGGATGCGGGCTGGGTCTGGGTGTGGGCCTTCGTCGAGCTGACCGCCTCGATGCTGCTGGGCCTGCTCGCCGGAGCCCGCACAGGAGGCCCGGGCGCTGCCGATAGACTGTGACGGTGCTCTCCCTCCTGGTCCTGATCTCCGGGGGAGGCTCCAATCTCCGGGCGCTCCTCGAAGCGTCCAGCGACGCCGAGTATCCCGCCCGAGTCATCGCGGTCGGCTCCGATACGGATGCCGCAGGGCTCGCGCACGCCGAGGAGTTCGAGATCTCGACCTTCACCGTCGTGCCCACCTCTTTCGCCTCCCGTGAGGCCTGGGGCGCCGAGCTTCTCGAGCAGATCGAACGCTGGTCGCCCGATCTCGTGGTGTGCGCCGGGTTCATGCGCATCCTGCCGCCCGCCGTGGTCTCGGCTCTCACCCCGCGAATCATCAACACGCATCCCGCCCTGCTGCCCGCGTTCCCCGGCGCCCACGCCGTGCGCGACGCCCTGGCAGCCGGTGTCGACACCACCGGCGTCACCGTGCATGTGATCGACGAGGGCGTCGACACCGGGCCGGTCATCGTGCAGCGCTCCGTGCCCGTCTACCCGGGAGACACCGAGCACGAGCTGCACGAGCGCATCAAGTCCGTCGAACGCGACCTGCTCGTGCAGGCCGTGCTCGACATCGCCAACGGAGCAGTCGACCTCGAGGAGATAGCAGCACGATGAGTGGCCCCCAGCACGACCCGAGCCTCTACACGCATCGCGACACGGTGCCGATCAGCCGGGCGCTGATCTCGGTCAGCGACAAGACGGGGCTCGTCGAGCTGGTTCAGGCCCTCGCGGGCGCCGGCGTCGAGATCGTCTCCACCGGCTCGACCGCCAAGACCATCGCCGAAGTGGGCGTCGCCGTCACCGAGGTCTCGAGCGTCACCGGATTCCCGGAGTCGCTCGACGGCCGTGTCAAGACCCTGCACCCGGGCGTGCACGCGGGCATCCTGGCCGACCTGCGGCTCGAGTCGCACAAGCACCAGCTGGCGGAGCTCGGCATCCGGCCGTTCGACCTCGTCGTGGTGAACCTCTACCCCTTCCGCGAGACCGTGGCCTCGGGTGCCGCGCCCGACGCCGTGATCGAGCAGATCGACATCGGCGGCCCCGCCCTGGTGCGCGCCTCGGCGAAGAACTTCGCGAATGTCGCCATCGTGGTCTCGCCCGACCGCTACGACGACATCGTGGCCGCGCTCGCCGCGGGAGGAACGGGCCTTGCCGTGCGCCGCGGCCTCGCCGCTGAAGCCTTCGCGCACACCGCCTCGTACGACACCGCGGTGGCCGGGTGGTTCGCCGAGCAGCTCGGTGCCGAGATCGACCCCGCGCCCGCGGACGCGGAGCCCGGCTTCCCGGATGTGCTCTCCGTCACGGCCGAGAAGGCACAGACCCTGCGCTACGGCGAGAACTCGCACCAGCAGGCCGCTCTCTACACGCGCGCCGGCGGCCACGGGATCGCGCAGGCGATCCAGCTCCACGGCAAGGAGATGTCGTACAACAACTTCGTCGACGGCGACGCCGCCGTTCGCGCCGCCTACGACTTCGCCGAGCCGGCCGTCGCCATCATCAAGCATGCGAACCCCTGCGGCATCGCGCTGGCCGATTCGGATGCACCGGATGCGATCGCCTCGGCCCACGCGAAGGCCCACGCCTGCGATCCGGTCTCGGCCTACGGCGGCGTGATCGCAGCCAACCGCCCGGTGACGCTCGCGATGGCCGAGACGGTGAAGGACATCTTCACCGAGGTGCTCATCGCCCCCGCCTTCGACGCCGACGCCTTCGAGTTGCTGTCGACCAAGAAGAACCTCCGCCTGCTGACGCTGCCGGAGGGCTACGGTCGAGAAGGTGTCGAACTCCGCCAGATCAGCGGTGGCTTCCTGGCGCAGACGCGCGACGTGTTCGACCGCTTCGATCGCTCGACCTGGACCCTCGCAGCCGGCGAGCCCGCCGACGAGGCGACCCTCGCCGACCTCGAGTTCGCCTGGAAGGCCTGCCGTTCGGTGAAGTCGAACGCCATCCTGCTCGCCAAGGGCGGCGCATCCGTCGGTGTGGGCATGGGCCAGGTGAACCGCGTCGACTCGTGCCATCTGGCAGTGACGCGGGCCGGAGACCGGGCCGCGGGCTCGGTGGCCGCCTCCGACGCGTTCTTCCCCTTCGCCGACGGCGCGGAGGTGCTGATCGAGGCGGGTGTCTCGGCGATCGTGCAACCCGGCGGATCGGTGCGCGACGCCGATGTGATCGCTGCGGCCGAGAAAGCGGGCGTCACCATGTACTTCACCGGCGAGAGGCACTTCTTCCACTGATCCCACTCCGAGCGCGCATTCACCTCGCTCGCCGGCAGCATCCAGGCATCATCACCTAAGGTCTAGACATGTCATCGTTCCGACTCCGGTCGCTCACCGCCTCTGTGGCGGCTGCGGCCGTGATCGCGGTGGTCGCGCTCGCCTCGGCATCCCTCGCGGTGTTCGTGGCGAACGGGCAGGCCGTGCAGGCCTTCGGCGTCGCGTTCCTGTTCTTCATCGACGGCACGATCGCACTCTTCGTGCTGTCGGCGGTGTTCGGCCTGATCGGGGCGTACCAGCGCTGGTACACGGCGCTGATCGCGGGCGTGGTGTCGGCCGCGCTCGCCGGCTTGGTGGGCACCGGGATCGCCTCGCTCGCGAACGGAGCCGTGCTCAGCGGCGATCTGATCGGCCAGTTGTTCGGCACCCTGATCGGCACCAACCTGATCTTCGAGCTCGCGGCGGTGATCGCCTCCGTCACCGTGGCCCGGCGCATCCACACCCGCATCGCGATCGACGAGCAGCAGGAGGTGCTGCGCAAGAAGTACGTGCTGGTGCGCCGGCCCGCGGCTTCCCTGCCGGACGGCCTGGTGACCTACATCGAGCGCAGTGACGTCGACCTCGAACTCGCCGAGGAGCAGTGGGAGGAGTACGTCGCCGCCCTGACCGGCGGTGGCTGGGACCCGGTGGAGGTGCCCATCGCCGACGACCTGCCCGACTCCGTGTTCGTCGAAGACACCGTGGTGATGTTCGGCACACTGGCCGTGATCGGCAGCCCCGGCGCCGATTCGCGGATCGCCGAGCTCCCGGCGGTGGAGGAGAGCATCCGCTCGCTCGGCATCGAGGCCAAGCGCATCAACCGTCCGGGCACGCTCGATGGCGGAGACGTGCTGAAGGTCGGCACCACGGTGTTCGTGGGTCGTGGCGGACGCACCAACTCCGACGGCATCCGCCAGCTCCGCAAGATCCTCGCCCCGCGCGGCTACTCGGTGGTCGCGGTACCCGTCACCAAAGCCCTGCACCTGAAGAGCGCGGTCACCGCCCTGCCCGACGGCACGGTGATCGGCTATCGTCCGCTGGTCGACGATCCGTTCATCTTCGATCGCTTCCTCGAGATGCCGGAGCCCAGCGGCGCCCACGTGGTGGTGCTCACCGACGACACCGTGCTCGTGGCCGCCAGTGCCCCGGAGTCGGCGCGGCTGATCGAGGGGCTCGGCTACCGTGTCATCTCGGTCGACATCTCGGAGTTCGAGAAGCTCGAAGGATGCGTCACGTGTCTTTCGGTACGCGTGCGCTGAGCCCGGACCTGCCCGACGAGCATCTGCCGAATTCCCTGTTGCTTTTCTGCTCCTCCGGCCGATAGCCTGTAAGGCTGCCGCGACGCCTCCACCCCTGGAAAGGGGGTGATCGGCGTGCCCCGACGACGCCACTCGGGGAATCGATGCGTGTGGCAAAGCGTTGTGCCACGAACACGATGCGTGTTGCGAAGAGAGATCACGAATGTCAGAAACGTCCAGCACGACCGCTGCGCCTGCTGCCGGAACGGTGGCGGTGCTTTCGCGCCTGCGCCCGTATGTGCAGGCCGCTCTGCCGCGCATCTACGGCGCGATGGTGGTCTCGCTCTCCGCCAGCGTGGTGGCGCTCGCCATTCCCCAGGTGCTGCAATGGATGGTCGACGGCCCGTTGGCCGACGGTGACGCGAACCAGATCTGGCTCGCCGCCGGCATCGTGCTCGCCCTCGGTGTGGTCGAGGCGGTGCTGATCGGCGCGCGCCGGGCACTCGTGCTCACCCCGGGAACCCATGTCGAAGCCCGGATGCGCAACTCGCTCTACGCGCAGCTGCAAGATCTCCCCGTGTCGTTCCACGACCGGTGGCCGAGCGGCCAGCTGCTCTCGCGCGCTGTCAGCGACCTCAATCTCATCCGTCGTTGGCTGTCGTTCGGGCTCGTGCTGCTGGTGGTGAACGTGCTGACGCTGATCGGCGGCGTGATCATCCTGATCAGCCTGAACTGGGTTCTCGGCCTCATCTTCGCGGCGGCCGCCGTTCCGGTCATCGCCTACAGTTTCGCCTTCGAGCGCAAGTACTCGGATGTCGCGCGCCGCAGCCAAGACCAGGCCGGCGACCTGGCCACCAGTGTCGAGGAGTCGGTGCACGGCATCCGTGTGCTCAAGGCCTTCGGCCGCAGCCGCTACGCGCTGAAGCGCTTCGAGTCGCAGGCCGAGCAGCTGCGCGGCACGGAGATCGAGAAGGCCAAGGCCATCGCCGGCATCTGGCTCTACCTCACTCTGATCCCCGACCTCGCTTTCGGCGTCTGCCTCGTGGTGGGCGTCTGGCTGGCATCGACGGGCGCCTCCTCGGTGGGCGAGCTGGTGGCATTCTTCGCCACCGGAACGGTGCTGCTGTTCCCGATCTGGTCGATGGGCTACTTCCTCGCCATGACGCTCGACGCGAAGACCGCGACCCTCCGCTTCTTCGAGGTGATGGACTCGGTCAACACGATCGAAGACCCCGCGTCGCCCTCCACCGTGGTCGACGGACACGGCGAGTTGAGCTTCGACGACGTGCACTTCCGCTACCAAGATGCGCCCGAGTCGTTCCCCGACCTCATCGACGGCGTGACGCTCACCGTCGAGCCCGGGGAGACGATGGCCCTCGTGGGTCTGACCGGATCGGGCAAGTCGACGCTCACGGCCCTCACCACGCGGTTGTACGACGTGACCGGGGGAGCGGTGCGGGTCGACGGCGTCGACGTTCGCGATCTCAGCCGCGACGAGCTCCGCACCCGGATCGCCATGGCTTTCGAGGAGGCCACCCTGTTCAGCCAGACGGTGCGCGAGAACGTGCTGCTCGGCCGGCCGGATGCCTCGGAAGACGATCTGCGCGAGGCTCTCGAGATCGCGCAGGCCTCATTCGTCTACGACCTCCCGCTGGGGCTCGACACGAAGGTGGGCGAGGAGGGGCTCAGTCTCTCCGGTGGACAGCGGCAGCGTCTGGCGCTCGCCCGCGCCATCGCGGCGCGGCCCAGCATCCTGGTGCTCGATGATCCGTTGTCGGCGCTCGACGTCGACACCGAGGCCTTGGTCGAGGCTGCGCTGCGGCGCGTGCTGGCCACCACCACCGCCCTGATCGTGGCGCACCGGCCCTCGACCGTGGCGCTCGCCGACCGCGTCGCCCTGCTCGAGAACGGGCGCGTCACCGCGGTGGGTACGCATTCGGAGCTGCTGGCCACGAGCCCGCACTACCGCTTCGTCATCTCGAGCTTCGACGCCGACGAGCGCGCCGAGGCGCGCGAGGCCGAGGAGCGCGCGGAGCGGCACGACGCCGAAGAACGAGCCGAGATCCGCGACGCCGAACTCGGCATCACCACGAAGGAGGTGGCATCATGACATCCGTTCTCGGAGTCGAGGGCGAGGAGCGCGACGACTTCTCGCGCGCGGAGAGCCGCCAGATCCGGCAGCGCTCGCTGCGCCTGCTCGGTTCGCTCGTGCATCCGATGCGGGCGCGTCTCGTGCTCAGCATCATCGTGGTGATCATCAGCACCATCTCGCAGGTGGCCGGCCCGTCGATCATCGCCTACGGCATCGACACCGGGCTGCCCGCACTGCTCGATCAGAACTGGATGCCGGTTGCGCTGGCCGGGGTTGCCTACCTGCTCGCCGGTGTGGTCGGCGCCGTGCTGATCGCCTGGTTCACCGTGCTCTCCGCGCGGATCAGCCAGGCCATCCTGCTCGATCTGCGCAAGCGCGTCTTCCTGCACACCCAGAAGCTGAGTCTGGAATTCCACGAGAGCTACACCTCGGGTCGCATCATCTCGCGCCAGACCAGCGACCTGGATGCGATCCGCGAACTCCTCGACTCGGGCATCAACCAGCTCGTGCAGGGCGTGCTCTATATGGCGTTCACCGCGGTCGCGCTGTTCCTGCTCGATGTGCAGTCGGGCTTCATCCTGCTCGCGTCGCTGGTGCCGCTGCTCATCCTGACCCGATGGTTCCAGCTGCGGTCGCAGCGGATGTTCCGGCGCACGCGCGTCGCGTCCGCCCGGCTGATCGTGCACTTCGTGGAGACGATGACGGGCATCCGCGCGGTCAAGGCCTTCCGCAAGGAGAAGCGCAACGAGGTGGAGTTCGGCGGCCTGGTGGAGGACTACCGCGACGCCAACGCGCGTGTGATCAAGCTCTTCGGCATCTACGACCCCGGGCTCGTGCTGATCGGCAACGTGGCGGTGGCTGTGGTGTTGCTGCTCGGCGGATTCCGGGTGGTCGACGGCGGCATGGAGATCGGTGTGCTGCTGGCCGCCGTGCTCTACACCCGCCGGTTCTTCGATCCGATGGAAGACATGGCGATGTTCTACAACGGCTACCAGAGCGCCACCGCTGCACTCGAGAAGATCTCGGGCGTGCTCGAGGAACGGCCGAGCGTGGCCGACCCGGAGCGCCCGGTCGACCTCTGGGAGTCGACCGGCGCGGTCACCTTCGACGACGTGGAGTTCGGCTACACGGCCGACCGGCCGATCCTGCCCTCCTTCGACCTCGTCATCCCGGCGGGGCAGACGATCGCGCTCGTCGGATCGACGGGAGCGGGCAAGTCGACGCTCGCGAAATTGATCTCGCGGTTCTACGACCCGACCGCGGGCCGGGTGACCCTCGACGGCATCGACCTGCGCGACCTCCACCCGAAAGACCTGCGTCGTGCCATCGTGATGGTGACCCAGGAGGCCTACCTGTTCTCCGGTACGGTGGCCGACAACATCGCCATCGGCAAGCCCGAGGCGAGCCGCGACGAGATCATCGCGGCGGCTCGCGCGGTCGGGGCCGACGAGTTCATCCGAGGGCTCCCGAACGGCTACGAGACCGACGTCAACAAACGTGGCGGGCGGGTCTCGGCAGGTCAGCGTCAGCTGATCTCGTTCGCGCGCGCATTCCTGGCGAACCCGACCGTGCTCATCCTCGACGAGGCGACGGCGTCGCTCGACATCCCGAGCGAGCGCCTGGTGCAGGACGCGCTGCAGACGCTTCTCGCCGACCGCACGGCGGTGATCATCGCCCACCGCCTCTCGACGGTCTCGATCGCCGACCGGGTGTTGGTGATGGAGCAGGGACGGATCGTCGAAGACGGAACACCGGAGGAGCTGATCGGCGGAACCGGCCGGTTCGCGCAACTGCATGCCTCCTGGCGCGAGTCGCTCGTCTGATCGGTGCCCTGATCTGGTGGGGTGGTCCGGGTGTCAGTCCCCCTAGGACTTCCAGCCGTAGAATTGCGTCGCGGACAGGACGAAAATATGCCAGCCGTCAATGCAGGTCACGCCATCGGTGGGGATGGATTGAGGCCACCAGGTGTCGTCCAGCGCGGGGGCGCTGTCGGCCTCGGAGGCATCGCACGGCGCGCCTATCGGTTCCGGTGCTCCGTCTCCGAAGACGAGGATGGCGTCACCGGTCTCGGAATTCTCCTTGATCCGAATCATTACGGCGTCGTCAGGAACGAACGAGGGGAGTGGCAGGGTAGCGCCCGCCGCCCTCGAGTCGGGCGTCGTTGCGTACACTGCGGTCTCGATCGGCGGAGTGATGGCGTTCGCCAAGGTGCAACCGGACAGCGTCGCGACGAGTCCTGCCGCCGCTAATCCGGCGAGAAGCGCTCGTCTTTTCATCGGCTGTGGGTGATCCTCTCCTGCTGGGCATCCGGGTGCAACGGCTGCCACCGAGCTACAGCGTACTCGACTGCATAGCCCGGTTCCCGCGAGATCGCTCGGAGCGGGGTGCCTTCGGCCTCGTAGTGCTCGCGGGCACGAGCCTCGTGGCCGGCCGGCGGGAGGCCTCCCGACCGCACCACCCGCCACCACGGATGCGCGTGCCCGTACCGGCGCATGACGCTGCCGACCGCGCGCGCAGCACGGGTTCCGAGCAGTGCGGCGACGTCGCCGTAGCTCAGCACCCGGCCGGGCGGGATCGAGTCGACGATGTCGAGCACGTCGTCGACGAAGGAGGGCGGCGACACCGGCTCCTGGTGGTCGGTGGAGCCAGGGCTCACAGATCCAGCGCGGCGATGGTCTCGCCGTAGGGCGTCTCCCCGATCGGCACGAACCCGAGCTTCTCGAAGAACGCCGCCGGGCCGGCCTCGCCCTGCTCGAAGATGACGGTGACGCGGTCGAATCCGCGTGTGCGCGCTTCGTCGGCGAGAGCCAGCACGGCGAACCGCCCCACTCCGTGGCCTTGCGCGGTGGCCGCGACGTTGATGCGCCAGATGCACCCGCGGAACTCGACCTCCGGCGCATCCGGATCGAAGTTGCCCATGATGAAGCCGACGACCTCGTCGTCTTCGAGCACCACGCGCGGCCACGCCGTCACGGGGTTCACGTACGCCTCGGCGATGGAGTGCGAGACCGGAGCCACGAACTGCTCCTGGCCAGGCTTCAGCGAGAGCGTGTTCGCCGCCACGATGTTCGATGCCGACAGCTCTTCGAGCCTCAGTTCACTCATGGACTCAGGCTAACGGCTGCGATCGGGCCGCGCCACCGCGCCGGGCCGCAGCCGCGCCGCCGTTCGCTCTCCGGAAACTATCTCGATGTCGAGATATCTCCCGGAACGGGTAAACTGGCTGACGGCCCATTTCCGGCGGCTGTTGAGGAGCTGAATTGTCCAAGATCAAGGTTGAAGGCACCGTCGTCGAACTCGACGGCGACGAGATGACTCGAATCATCTGGCAGGCCATCAAAGACACACTGATCCACCCGTATCTCGACGTGAACCTCGAGTACTACGACCTCGGCATCGAGCACCGCGATGCGACCGACGACCAGGTCACGATCGACGCGGCCCACGCCATCCAGAAGCACGGTGTCGGCGTGAAGTGCGCCACCATCACGCCCGATGAGGCCCGCGTGGAGGAGTTCGGCCTGAAGAAGATGTGGAAGTCGCCGAACGGCACCATCCGCAACATCCTCGGCGGCGTCATCTTCCGTGAGCCCATCATCATCTCGAACATCCCGCGCCTCGTGCCGGGCTGGAACAAGCCGATCATCATCGGCCGTCACGCCTTCGGCGACCAGTACCGCGCCACCGACTTCGTGTTCAAGGGCAAGGGCAAGCTGACCGTCGAGTTCACCCCCGAAGACGGCTCCGAGCCGCTGAAGTTCGACGTCTACGATGCTCCGGATGACGGCATCGCCCAGGTGCAGTACAACCAGGACGCCTCGATCCGCGACTTCGCCCGCGCCTCGCTCAACTACGGCCTGAGCCGCAACTACCCGGTGTACCTCTCCACCAAGAACACGATCCTGAAGGCCTACGACGGCCGTTTCAAGGACATCTTCCAGGAGATCTTCGAGGCCGAGTTCAAGGAGCGCTTCGACGCGGCCGGCCTCACCTACGAGCACCGGCTGATCGACGACATGGTTGCTTCGGCCATGAAGTGGGAGGGCGGCTACGTCTGGGCCTGCAAGAATTACGACGGAGACGTGCAGAGCGACACCGTGGCCCAGGGCTTCGGCTCGCTCGGCCTCATGACCTCCGTGCTGTCGACGCCCGACGGCAAGGTCGTCGAGGCGGAGGCCGCGCACGGCACCGTGACCCGGCACTACCGCCAGCACCAGGCCGGCAAGCCCACGTCGACCAACCCGATCGCCTCGATCTACGCCTGGACGCGTGGCCTCGCCCACCGCGGCAAGCTCGACGGCAACCAGGAGCTGATCGACTTCTCGCTCACCCTCGAAGACGTCGTGATCAAGACGGTCGAGTCGGGCAAGATGACGAAAGACCTGGCGCTGCTCGTGAGCCCCGACCAGCCCTACCAGACCACCGAGGAGTTCCTCGCGACGCTGGACGAGAACCTCAAGGCGCGCATGGCCGCCTAGGCTCCCGCCGACGCAGAAGGCCCCCCACCGCTCGGCGGTCGGGGGCCTTCTGCGTCTGCGTGCGGAAGTGTCGGCTTCAGAGACTCTGAGACTCTGAGACTCAGAGGCTCAGAGGCGACGGCCGGCCGCAAGCACGGACTGGACCGTCCAGTCGGCGTCGAGGAGCACGGCGTCGGCGGCGTAGCCGGGGCGCAGGTAGCCCAGGTCGTGGTCGCGGCGGATGGCGCGCGCCGGGTTCGCGGTGAGCGCCGCGATCGCGAGAACCGGGTCGATGCCCGAGGCGCCGACCGCCCAGCGCAGCGCCGCGTCCTGGGTGAGGGTCGAGCCCGCGATCGTCGACGTGCCGGAGAGCACCGCGCGCCCGTCGGCGACGCTCACGTTGAGCGTGCCGAGGCGGTAGTGGCCGTCGACCGAGCCGGCCGCCGCCATGGCGTCGGTGATCAGCACGATGCGGTCGGGAGCGATGCGGAACGCCATCTTCACGACATCCGGATGCACGTGGAAGCCGTCGACGATGAGTTCCAGGCCCACCCGCGGGTCGTCGAACGCGGCCACCACCGGGCCCGGTTCGCGGTGACGGATGCCGGCCATCGCGTTGAAGGCGTGGGTGAGGAGTGTGGCGCCGCGGTCGAACGCTTCCCGGGTGAGCGCGAGGTCGGCATCCGTGTGGCCCACGGCCACCACCACGCCCGCCGCCACGAAGGCGTCGATGGCCTCGAGCGAGCCCGGCAGCTCCGGCGCGATGGTGATCTGCACGAGATGCCCGCGACCGCGCGCGATCATCAGCGACACCTCCTCAGACGTGGGCGAGTGCAGGAAGTCGGGGTTGTGGGCGCCGCGGTGGTTGCGCGCCAGGAAGGGACCCTCGAGGTGGGCGCCGAGGATGAGCGGATCGTTGTCGGCGAGGCTCGCCACCGTCTCGAGGCCCACGAGCAGCGAGGGCATCGGGTTGGCCACGAGCGAGATCACCGAGCGCGTGGTGCCGTGCCGGCGGTGCAGGGCGAGGGCGGCCTGGATCGACTCCGTGCCGTCGTCGAAGGAGTGCCCGGCGCCGCCGTGGCTGTGGATGTCGATGAACCCGGGTGTCAGCCAGAGTCCGCTCGCATCGACGACCTCGGTCTCCGCGGCGAGATGTTCGCGCCAGCCCTCGCCGGTGCCAGTTCGCTGGATGCGGTCGCCCTCAGCGAGGAACCAGAAATCGTCGACGAGGCCGTCGGCATCCGCCTTGCGACCGCTGTGTACGACGATGCTCACCGGAACTCCTTGCGCCCCGCGATGACGCCCGAGATCACGGCGAGCACCCCGAACACCACGGCGATGATCGGCTGGCCGAGCATCAGCCAGGCCAGGGCGGCGGAGCCCATGATCACGATCTCGACGAGCGCCTTGCCGAAGGGGTCGATGCGGATGACGGCCTTGGGCGAGCGGAACAGGGCCCAGACCACGATCGCGAAGAGCGGTGTCGCGACACCGAACGCCACGTTCCACGGGAACGGCCAGGCCACGAAGCCCCAGAAGGCGAAGGTGAAGAACGCGAACAGTTCGAGCAGGAATCGGACGAAGTCGTTGACGCCGAGGCGGCTGTCGGGGGGTTCTTCTGGCACTCGCCCATGGTACTAGCGAGGGAAATGTTTCGAGTTTGTAAAGATCACTATCAAATCGGAGCGAGGCCTTGTGGAGGTGTTTGTTCGTAAGCTTTACTAACAAACATGACCACGACATCGGCGTCGAATGCCGGCTTCGCACACGGCAGGGCCCTGAGACCGAGTTCGAAGGTGCTGCCCGAACACGCTCGGGGGCACAACCGCTCGCTCGTGCTGCAGACGCTCTACCGCTCCGGTCGGCGCAGCCGCGCCGACATCGCCCGGGAGACCGGCCTCACCCGCGTCACCGTGAGCGCGCTGGTCGCCGACCTCATCGCCGACGGCCTCGTGGTGGAACTCGGCCAGCGCGAAGAGACCCGCCCCGGCAAGCCCGCCACCCTGCTCGATCTCGACCGCAGCGCCTTCGTGATCGTGGGCCTCGACCTCTCCGAGCACTCCACCTTCTCGGGTGCGCTGCTCGATCTCGACGGCACGATCAGCGCGCGGGCCGAGGTGGCTCTCGCGGGCAGCACCGGCGAGGCCGCGGTCGAGAAGGTCGTCGCCCTCGCGCAGCAACTGGTCGATCAGGCGACCGTGCCGATCCTCGGCATCGGCGTCGGCTCGCCGGGTGTGGTCGACCTCGGCGGCGTGGTCTTGAGCGCTCCGAACCTGGGCTGGAACGGGATGCCGCTGCAGAGCATCCTGAACGCCCGATTCGGAGTTCCCGTGCTGGTGGCCAACGACGCGAACGCGGCCGTGCTGGCCGAGCACAGCTTCGGCGGCGCCGACAGCGACGCGATGCTGATCAAGATCGGCCATGGCGTCGGCGCCGGACTGCTGCTCGGCGGCACACCCCTATTCGGCAGCCGCTTCGCCGCGGGCGAGATCGGCCACGTCGTGGTCGGCACCGATGGGGGAGCCGTGTGCGCCTGCGGCAAGCGCGGCTGCCTCGAGACGTGGCTGAGCATCCCGAACCTGATCGAACGACTCGAGGAGGAGGGGGACGCCGCGCGAACGGCCGTCCTCCGCGAAGCCGGCGAACGCCTCGGCATCGCCCTCGCCCCGGTGGTCGGCGCGCTCGACCTCAGCGAGGTCATCCTCGCCGGCCCCACCGAACTTCTCGACGGGCCGCTCGCGGCCGCCACCGTCGAGACGCTCCGAAACCGAACGATGGCCGAGTTCCACGGCTCCGTGACGCTTCGGATGACCACGCTCGGGCAGGACATCGTCTTGCGCGGCGCGGCCGTCATGGTCCTCTCCGGCCAACTCGGGGTCTCGTAAGAGCCCTTCGCACCCAGATATCCATCGCCCTAGGAAAGGTAGAACACAATGAGGAAGACGACACTCGCTGTCACCGCCCTCGGCCTCACGGCAGCCCTCGCGCTCGCCGGATGCGCCGGTGGAACTTCATCGGGAGGCAGCACCGACGCGGCCGACGGCGCGGACATCCGCGTCTGGCTGAACGGCACCGACACCCCGGATGCCGCGCGCGAGTACCTGAAGACGACCTTCGAGAGCGAGCATCCCGGCTCGACGCTCACCATCGAGGAGCAGAGCTGGACGGGCCTGGTCGACAAGCTCACCACGAACCTCTCGGGCTCCGACAGCCCCGACGTCGTGGAGGTGGGCAACACCCAGGCCGCGGCCTTCACCTCGGCAGGCGCCTTCCTCGACCTCAGCGACAAGTACGAGGAGCTCGGCGGCGACGACCTGCTGCCCGGCTTCGTAGAGGCCGGCAGCTATGACGGCACCTTCTATGCCGCGCCCTACTACTCGGGCGCCCGTCTGGTGTTCTACAAGAAGGACCTGCTCGCGAACGCGGGTCTGACGGTTCCGACCACCCTCGACCAGTACGTCTCCAACGGCGTCGCGCTGGCCCAGGCGAACCCGGGCGTCTCGGGCATCTACTTCCCCGGCCAGGACTGGTACAACGCCCTGCCCTACATCTGGGAGGCCGGCGGCGAGATCGCCACGCAAGACGGCGACACCTGGACCTCGACCTTCTCGAGCCCCGAGTCGATCGAAGGGCTGAAGCAGGTGCAGGAGGTCATGACCAAGGCCTCCGTGGCTCCGAAGGACGGCAACGAGACCGACCCGCAGGTGCCGTTCTGCGAGGGCACCGTCGCCAACCTGTCGGCGCCCAGCTGGGTGAAGGGATCGATCCTCGCCCCGGCCGACGCGGATGCGCCCGGCTGCCCCGATCAGGAAGCCAACCTCGGCGTCTACGCCCTCCCGGGCAAGGACGGTGGCGCGGCACACGTCTTCGCCGGTGGCTCGAACATCGCCGTGGCGGCCAAGTCGGCTCATCCCGACCTCGCCACCGACGCGCTCGAGATCATGCTGAGCGACGACTACCAGACGATCCTCGGCGAGAACGGTCTCGTTCCCGCCAAGCTCTCGCTGGCGTCCACCCTCGGCACCGACGACGTCGCGAAAGCGATCGCCGAGGCCGCGGCCAACGCCAAGCTCACCCCGGCCTCGCCGAAGTGGGCCGACGTCGAGGCCTCCGGAGCGCTCACCGACTTCTTCGTGTCGATCGCCGAGGGCGGCGACGTGGAGCAGCTCGCGAAGGCGCTCGACGAGAAGATCGACGGCATCCTGAATTCCTAGCCTCCCGGCTCCTCGGAGCCGAGAGAAACGGCGGTGGCCGCTGCGCGAACAGCGGCCACCGCCGGTCCAGACGCCCATCGCCCTAGGAAGGTGAGAGGCACACCGCAATCTTAACGGGAGGACCCCGATGAGCTCGTCCGTGACCCTGATCAGGGAGCACGAGTCGGGTGGCTTGCAGGAGCTGCCGCCCGAGCTCGGCCCGAAGAGCAGGCGGCTGCAACGACGCACCCGCCCGGGCCGCTTCACCCCCATCGTGCTGCTCGTGCCGGCGCTCGTGATCCTGGCCGTGGTGATCGGCTGGCCGCTCATCCAGCTGTTCGTGATGTCGTTCCAGGAATTCGGCCGATCGCAGGTGTTCGGTGCACCCGCTCCCTTCGTCGGATTCGACAACTACGTGCGCGTGCTCACCGATCCCCAGTTCTGGGCGGTGCTCGGCCGCAGCATCCTGTTCTGCGCGGCCAACGTGGTGACCGCGATGGTGCTGGGCACCCTGGTCGCGCTGCTGATGCACCGCGTCAACAAGTTCTTCAAGGTGCTCGTGAGTGTGGGCCTGCTGCTGGCCTGGGCGATGCCCGCGCTCACCGCCACCATCGTCTGGGGCTGGATGTTCGACACCCAGTACGGCGTGGTGAACTACCTGCTCGAAGCCGTGAGCGGCCAGGACTTCACCAACCACTCCTGGCTGATCGACCCGTTCTCGTTCTTCGTGGTGGCCACCATCATCGTCACCTGGGGTGCCGTGCCGTTCGTGGCATTCACCATCTTCGCCGGCCTCACCCAGGTTCCCGACGAGGTGCTGGAGGCTTCGCAGCTCGACGGCGCGGGCGCCTGGCAGCGCTTCCGCCTCATCGTCTTCCCGTACCTCCGGAGCATCTTCGTGGTCGTGATCATCCTGCAGGTGATCTGGGATCTGCGCGTCTTCACGCAGATCTTCGCCCTGCAGGGCATCGGCGGCATCAAGGAGCAGACCTCCACGCTCGGCGTGTACATCTATCAGATCTCGCTCGGCAAGGGCGACTACGGCACCGGCGGCGCGATCGCCGTGATCATGGTCATCCTCATGGTGGGCATCTCGATCTTCTACGTGCGCCGCAGCCTCAAGGAGGAGGAACAGTGACCGCCATCACCGCCCGGCCCGCCCGACGCCGGGTCAGTCCTCGCAAGCGCACCACCGGCATCCTGCTCGGCGTCGCCTCCGTCGTCGTGTTCCTGTTCTCGGTGTTCCCCGTCTACTGGATGGTGAACACCTCGCTGCAGCCCAACAACGAGATCCGCGGCAGCGTGCCGAACTTCGTGCCCCAGCACCTCACCACGGCGAACTACGAGACGGTGATCTTCGATCCGGGTCGGGCACCATTCCTGCCCGCGCTCGGCAATTCGCTGATGGTCACCCTCTCGACCGTGGTCATCGCCCTGGTGTTCGCCTTCCTCGCCTCGCTCGCCGTGACCCGCTACCGCTTCAAGAGTCGCAAGACGTTCATCTTCGCCATCCTCATCATCCAGATGATCCCGGCCGAGGCCATGATCGTCTCGACCTACCGGGTGCTCGACGGCTGGGGACTGCTCAACACCATCGCGGGCCTCACGCTCGTCTACGTGGCCACCGTGCTGCCGTTCACCATCTGGACCCTGCGCGGCTTCGTGAACGGCGTGCCGGTCGAACTCGAGGAGTCGGCGATGATCGACGGATGCTCGCGCACCGGTGCGTTCTGGAGGATCACGTTCCCCTTGCTCGCGCCCGGGCTGGTGGCCACCGGTGTGTTCGGGTTCATCCAGGCCTGGAACGAGTTCCTGCTCGCCCTCGTGGTGAACTCTCGGCCCGAGATGATGACCTTGCCGGTCTGGCTCCGCACCTTCCAGCAGGTCACCGGCACCACGAACTGGGCCGCCATCATGGCGGGGTCGACGCTGATGGCCATCCCGGTGATCGTGTTCTTCCTGATCGTTCAGGGACGGATGACCTCGGGGCTCGTCAGTGGGGCGGTGAAGGGATGAGCCGGCAGCACATCCTGGGCACCCTCCTGCCCGGGTTCGTCGGAACCACTCTGCCGGAATGGGTGGAACGGATGCTCCGCGAAGGACTCGGCGGAGTGTGCCTGTTCGGCGAGAACATCGTCTCGACCTCCCAGCTGCGGGCGCTGACCGACGCGATCCGCGCGGCGAACCCTGATGCCTTGATCGCGATCGACGAGGAGGGCGGCGACGTCACCCGCCTCTACTACGACCGCGGCTCGCCCTTCCCGGGCAACGCGGTGCTCGGGCGGCTCGACGACCTCGACGCCACACGCTCGGTCGCCTCGGCCGTCGGCGCCGAGCTGCGGGCGGTGGGCGTGAACCTCGACTTCGCGCCCGACGTCGACATCAACTCGAACCCGCGCAACCCGGTCATCGGCATCCGCAGCTTCGGCAGCGACCCGGCCCTCGTCGCACGGCACAGCGCCGCCTGGGTCGAGGGACTGCAGGCACAGGGTGTCGCGGCGAGCATCAAGCACTTCCCGGGGCACGGCGACACGGCGCAGGATTCACACCTCGCGCTGCCGAGCGTCAACGCCTCGATCGAGACTCTCCGCGAACGGGAGCTGCTGCCGTTCGCGGCCGCCGTGCGCGCCGGCGCTTTCACCGTGATGACGAGCCATATCGTGCTGCCTCGGCTCGACCCCGCGCAGCCGGCCACGTTCTCGGCCGCCGTGCTCGAGGGTGTGTTGCGCGGCGAGCTGGGCTTCGACGGCGTGATCGTGAGCGACGCCCTCGACATGGTGGGTGCGTCGGGCGAGATCGGCATCCCGGCCGCCGCCGTGCGGGCCCTCGCCGCCGGCTGCGATCTGCTCTGCATCGGCACGAAGAACACCGAGCAGCAGATCGACGACATCGTCGATCGGGTGTCGTCGGCGCTCGTCGACGGGGAGCTGACGGTGGCGCGTCTCGCCGAGGCGACGGTGCGGCTCCGGCAGTTGGGAGACCGCATCCGCGACGCCGAGGTGCGGGCCGGCGGGGTGCCCGGTGCGACGCCGGGCGCGGCGACGCCGGACGCGGCACTCGTGGCAGCGATGCCGGATGCCCGCCGTGTCGTCTCCTCCTTCGCACTCGACCCGGCGGCGGCGGAGACCCTTCGCGGTGCCGGCTGGGTGGTGGTGCGGGTCGACACCGTCGCCAACATCGCCGTGGGCGCCGTGCCCTGGGGGCCGTTCCGTGCGCTCGCCGAGGCCGGGATGGTGTTGCCGGTGGTGGAGGTCACCGAAGAGGACGGGGACGACCGGATCGGAGATATGCCGCTCGAGGCATCTGTTCTCGTCATCGGCAAGGACAACGAGCGCCGACCACGGGTGACCGACCTCATCGACGCCCTGCGAGCCCGGCACGAGCGGGTCGTGGTCGTCGACATGGGTTGGCCCGGCGACGATCCGCGCTACGCGGGCGTCGCGACGTTCGGCGCTTCAGCGCTCGTCGGCGACGCTCTTGCGGCCCTCCTGATCGAGAACGGGGTGCGGCCATGAGGCTCGGGCTCGACATCGGCGGAACGAAGACGGATGCGGTCGCGGTCGACGACGACGGAACGATCGTCGACCGCGTGCGGCTCGCCACCGGCTTCGGCCCGGAGGCGGTGATCCGCACCGCCATCGAGGGCGTGACCCGCATCGCCGAGATCACGGGCGTTCCGGTGAGCGCTTTCGAATCGGTGGGCATCGGCATCCCCGGTCAGGTCGATGTCGTCACCGGCACCGTCTCGCACGCCGTCAACCTCGGCTTCGACGAACTCGACGTGGGGCAGCGCCTCACCGCGGCGCTCGGCCTCGACGTGAAGGTCGAGAACGACGTGAAGGCGGCCGCGCTCGGCGCCTACCACCTGATGACCCGAGGGTCGAACGTCGGACGGGGAGACGCCGATCCGGGTGGCGCCGCGGACTTCGTGGCCGGGGGCGCTGCAGGGGCGGCGCCCAACGGCCACAGCATGGCGTATCTGAACCTGGGCACGGGTCTCGCGGCCGGACTGGTGATCGACGGCGCGCTCTGGCGTGGAGCGCGCGGCACGGCGGGGGAGATCGGCCACATCCCGGTCGACCCGAACGGCGTGCTCTGCCCGTGCGGGCAGCGTGGCTGTCTGGAGACCGTGGCCTCCGGGTCGGCCATCGCCCGCCAGTGGGCGACCGACGACCCGATTCCCGCCCGCTCGTTGCTGGCCGCCGCCGATGCCGGCGACGAGAGCGCGCTGGCCATCCTCTCCCTGCTCGTCGACAACGTGGCCGCGGCGGTGCGGGTGCTCGTGCTCACCGTCGACGTCGAGATCGTGATGATCGGCGGCGGGCTCAGCAACCTCGGAGGATGGCTGCTCGACGAGGTGCGCCGGGTTCTGACATCCTGGGCGGTGGAGTCGCCGTTCCTGGCCTCGCTCGGACTCGAGAGTCGCGTGCAGCTCGTGCCGGCCGGATTCCCGGCGGCCGCGGTCGGCGCGGCCCTGGTGGGAGCACCGGTGACCCGGGTCGAGAAGACCAGGAACACCGATCGCGGAGAGAGGGTCGCCACGTGGCAGAAGTGATCGTCGTCGGCAGCCGCGAAGCGGCCGGAGCCCTGGTGGCCGAGGCGATCGAGCGGCTCGTGACGGGGAGACCGGATGCGGTGCTCGGGCTCGCGACGGGCGACACGCCTCTGCCGGTCTACCGGGCGCTGGCCGAGCGTGTGGCGGTCGGGCTCGACCTCTCGGCGGTGCGCGGCTTCGCGCTCGACGAGTACGTGGGCATTCCGGTGACGCATCCGGAGAGCTACCACTCGGTCATCGACCGCGAGGTGGTGCGTCCGCTGCGGCTCAACCCGGCGAGCGTGCATGTGCCCGACGGCCGGCCGCTCGGCATCGAGACGGCGGGGGAGCGCTACGAGGATGCGATCCTCGCGGCCGGCGGGGTCGACCTGCAGATCCTCGGCGTGGGCACCGACGGGCACATCGGCTTCAACGAGCCCGGCTCCTCGTTCGCATCGCTCACCCGTGTGAAGACACTCACGAAGCAGACCCGGGAAGACAACGCCCGCTTCTTCGACTCGGTCGACGACGTGCCGATCCACAGCATCACGCAGGGGCTCGGCACCATCCTGCGTGCGCGCCGTCTCGTGCTGCTCGCCTTCGGTGCCGCCAAGGCGCACGCTGTCGCGGCGGCGGTCGAGGGACCACTCACGGCGAGCGTTCCGGCGTCGGCCATCCAGCTGCATCCGCGGGCCACGGTCGTGGTCGACGAAGAGGCGGCGAGCATGCTCACCGAGCTCGACTACTACCTCGACGCCTTCGCGAACAAGCCCACCTGGGATCCGGTCATCATCTGACCATTCCCTCGGAAGCGGCGGATCGGCAGAATGGCCGCATGGGGAAAGCAGCAGAGACCTTCGTCGCCGGGTTCTCGGCGAATCCCGACTTCGACTTCGAGATCCGCTGCGTGCTCGGGCTCGCCTTCGCCGGGGCGTCCGACACCGGCGAAGTACTGGCCGCGGTGAACGGCATCGGCAAGAACGACCACGAGAGCTGGTTCGCGGCCTGGGACTCGCTCGGCGACCGCGTGGCCGCGATCGGCGACGCGTCGTCGGAGGGTGGACACGACGAGAGCGCCGCCTCGGCCTATCTCCGGGCCTCCGCCTACTACGGTGTGGCGGTGAACGCGGTCTCGGCTCTCGACTCGGTCGACCGGCTGCTGCCCACGTTCACGAAGCAGCGCCGCGCCTGGGAGCGATTCATCGGCACCACCTCGGTCGACGCCCGGAGCGTCGAGATCCCCTACGAGAACACGACGCTCCCCGGCTACTACTTCCGCAGCGCGGCTCCGGGCGACGCGCATCCGGTGCTCGTCGCGGTGAACGGCAGCGACGGGTCGCTCGCCGCCCTCTGGGCGAGCGCCGTCTCGGGCGCGCTCGCCCGCGGCTACGACGCGCTGGTGTTCGACGGACCCGGGCAGCAGTCGATGCTGTTCGAGCGCGACACCACCTTCCGGTCCGATTGGGAGGCCGTGCTCACCCCGGTGCTCGACTTCGTGCTCGGCCACGCCGGGGTGGATGCCGACCGCGTCGCCGTGTACGGAATCAGCCAGGCCGGCTACTGGGTGCCCCGGGCGCTCGCCTTCGAGCACCGCTTCGCCGCCGCGATCGTCGACCCCGGCGTGGTGGATGTCTCGACCTCGTGGACCAGCCACCTCCCGAAGAGCCTGCTGAAACTCCTCGACGAGAACGAGAACGCGAAATTCGACCGCGAGATGGCGTTGGGGCTGAAGCTCGCGCCGGGCGCGGCGCGCACCTGGAACTTCCGCGCCCGGCCCTACGGCGGCCTCGGCTACGCCGAGACGATCGAGGCGGTGCGCGCCTACTCGGTGGTGGAGGAGGCGGATGCCATCACGACCCCGCTGCTCATCACCGAACCCGAAGACGAACAGTTCTGGCCCGGCCAGTCCCAGCAGCTCGCTGCGCTCACTCCGACGGTCTCGACGGTGGTGAAGTTCACGGCCGCGGAGGGAGCGAACTACCACTGCCAACCCCTCGCCCGAGCCCTGACCGAGCAGCGCATGTTCGACTGGCTCGACGCCGTTCTGGCCTCGAAGTAGCAGCACCGGGCGCGGCGGCCGACGGGAGTCAGTAGCGCAGGCGGTGGTTCTGCACCGCGTCGTACGTCAGGCGCAGGGACTCGTTGGCCTGTTCGTAGCTGCCTTGCAGCAACCGCACAGTGAGGAAGTCGACGAGTGCGAGCTGCGCGATGCGGCTCGACATCGCTCCCGAACGGTAGCGGCTCTCGCGTGAGCTCGTCGTGAGCACGAGATCGGCGAGCAGGCCGAGCGGCGACTCGGGAAAGTTCGTGATGGCCACGGTGGTTGCGCCGGCCCGCCCGGCGACGGTGAGCATGTCGTTGACCTCGACCGAGAGGCCGGAATGCGAGATGGCGATCGCGACGTTCCCCGGCCGGGTGAGTGCTACCGAGGTGAGGGCGAGGTGCGGGTCGACCCAGGAGTACGAGCTCATCCCGATGCGGTGCAGCTTCTGCTGCAGGTCCTGCGCGGTCAGCCCGCTCGATCCGACGCCGAAGATGTCGATCCGGGCGGCGTCGCGGATGGCCTCGACCACGGCGTCGAGGGCCACCAGATCGAGGGCGCGTGCCGTCTCCTCCACGGCTCGGGCCTCCTGGTAGGCGACTTTCATCACCACGTCGAGCGCGCTGTCGTCGGGCCCGATGTCGGCATCCGACACCCGGAACTGGTCGCGTGAGGCCTCTTCGCGGGTGATCGCCGACGCGATCGCCATCCGGAACGACTTGTAGCCGCTGAACCCCGCCGACTGGCACAGCCGCGCCACGCTGGCCTGGGAGACCTCGCAGAGCTCGGCGAGTTGGTTGATGGTGGAATCGACCACGATCGAGGGTTGTTCGAGCACCCGATCCGCGATGCGGCGCTCGGCCTTGCTCAGCGCGGGCAGGCGCTGGCGGAGGGCCACGAAGACATCGGTGGACATCCCTATTCCTCCAGACGGACGACAGCGTCGGCCACGCGGAGCCGGAGTTGCCGGATGTCCGAGCGATGCCGAGTCGGATGGACCCGATTGGTCAGAAATACTATCGAACGGTCGCCTCCGGGCTCGACGATCAGGCTCGTGCCGGTGAAACCGGTGTGCCCGATGGCGCCGCGCTCGGCGAAGGGCCCCATCCACTCGGCCTCGCCGATCCGCGGGCCGAGAGCCTGCCCGTATGCCGGGCGCCGCGCGGGGAGAAGGCCGAGCGGCGCGAGCTGATCGGTGGTCATGCGGGTCACCACGGCCGCGGGCAGCGCCTGACGACCCTCGTGCCGTCCGCCGTTGCGCAGCATGTCGGCGAACACGAGGAGATCGGATGCGCTGCCGAACAGGCCCGCATTGCCCGTCACCCCGCCGAGCGCCCAGGCCGTCTCGTCGTGCACCACGCCATGCACGAGACCGCGGTCGGGCACCCGCTGGTACTCGGTCGCCGCGATTCGTCCGCGCAGCTCGGGGCCGGGGGTGAACATCGTGTCGCGGAGACCGAGGGGCTCGAGCACCGTTCGCGAGACCACGGTGTCGAGGCTCTCGCCGCTCAGATTCTCGGCCAGGAGGCCCGCCCAGAGGTAGCCCACGCACGAATACCGGTGCACGCGGCCCGGTGGGTCGCTCGGGAGCGCCGAGCGGAAGTGCGACCAGGCCGTCGGGCCCGTGCGCCGGTCGGTCCACTCGGCCGGCCACCCTGCGGTGTGGCTCAGCAGGTGCGCGGCGGTGACGGTGGACAGGTCGCCGTGACGGTACTCGGCGAGGGCTTCCGCGACCGGGAGATCCGGGCCCGACCCCTGCTCGTCGAGCACCGTCAGCAGGGCGGCGGCGGTGAAGAGCTTCGTGATCGAGGCGAGGTCGAACAGGGTGTCGACGGATGTCGGCACGGTGGCGAGCTCGTGGGGCGCGCCCCGCTCATCCGCGACCCGGGCGAGGGTGCCGCGCGCCTCGGAGACGACGATCCGCCTGCCGGAGGACACCAGCACGACGGCGGCCGAGCAGGTCGGGGAGTCGCCCCCGGTCGCCTCGTCGAGGAGGGCTGCGATCTCGTCCATTCCTCGATTGTTTCACGCAGATGAAAAAAATCCACATTAACTTGACGAATTGCGGGGTTTTGTTACATGCTGCTCGATGACGCCGGAGCGCAGAGCGCCCGGGCGAACGAAACGAAAGAGCGACAACGATGGCGATGCACCACCCCGCACTCGAACCCCTTCTCGAGGGAGACGTGTACGTGCCCGAGACGGAGCAGCGGCTGACCGAGTCGCTCGAGCTCGACTCGTTGTCGACCACCGAGATCCTGGCGCTCCTCGCCTCGCAGGATCGTGTGGCGGTCGACGCGGTGGCCGCCGTCGCGCCCCAGCTGGCCGGCCTGGTCGACGTCGCCGTCGGTCGCGTGCTGCGCGGCGGATCGGTGCACTACTTCGGCGCCGGCACCTCCGGCCGCCTCGCCGTGCTCGACGCCGCGGAGCTGCTGCCCACCTTCAACATCGAGCCCGGTGTGGTCGTCGCCCACATGGCCGGCGGTGCACGCGCCCTGGTGCACGCGGTGGAGAACGCGGAGGACTCGGTCGACGACGGGCGGCGGGAAGCCGCCACCCTGGGGGCCGACGACGTCGCCATCGGGCTCACCGCATCCGGCAGCACGCCCTTCGTCGGCGGCGCACTCGCTCAGGCGCGGGAGCTCGGTGCCCACACCGCCCTCATCTCGTGCAACCCCCGGGCGGCGCTCGCCGCGCTCGCCGACACCGACATCGTGCTGCGCACCGGCCCCGAGGTGGTGACCGGCTCGACGAGGCTCAAGGCCGGCACCGCGGAGAAGCTGGCGCTCAACGGCTTCTCGACCGCGTTGATGGTGGCCCTCGGCCGCACCTGGTCGAACCTCATGGTCTCGGTCGTCGCCACCAACGAGAAACTCCGCCGCCGCACACTGCGTATCCTCATGCAGTCGGCCGGTGTCTCGCAGAGCGAGGGCGCCGAGTTGCTGACGCGGGCCGACGGAGACCTCAAGGTGGCCATCGTCACCGCCGTCGCCGCCGTGCCGGTCGACCGGGCGCGGGCCGCCCTGGCCGCCGCGAACGGCTCGGTGCGTGCCGCGCTGGCAGGGCTCGACGCCCCGTCGGCCTGACCGGCTCCCCACCTTTCCCACCCCACCGAGCACCACCAATCAGAACCACCAATCAGAAGGAGAACATCCATGATGCGCAGAGCACTCTCGCTCGCAGCGGGCGTCGCCGGCGTCGCGCTGCTGCTGGGCGGATGCGCCCCCTCGGCGCCCGTCAACGAGACGGCGGCTTCCAGCGGCGACGACGTCACGCTGAAGGTCTGGTCGTGGCGCACCGAGGACATCGACGCGTACAACACGATCTTCGACGTGTTCGAGAAGGAGCACCCCGGAATCACCGTCGACTTCGAGGCGTTCCAGAACACCGAGTACAACCAGATCCTCACCACCGGGCTCGCCGGTAGCGACGGACCCGACGTGCCGATGGTGCGGGCCTACGGGCAACTGCAGCCGAACATCGAGGCAGGCCAGCTCGACCCGATCGACGACATCGTCGACGGCCTCGACGACATCGCGCCGAGCGTGCTCGCCGGCGCGAAGGGCAAGGCAGACGGCAAGACCTACGCGGTGCCGCTGGCCACCCAGACCCTGCAGATGTTCTACAACAAGGACATCTTCAAGGAGAACGGACTCGAGGTTCCGACCACCTGGGACGAGTTCATCGCCCTCAACGACACGCTGCTGGAGAAGGGCATCACCCCGATGGCCCTCGGTGTGAAAGACGACTGGATGATGCCGATCTTCGCCGACATCGTGGGCTCGGCCCGCTACGGCGGCAGTGCCTTCGAGGGCGAGGTGCTCGACGGCAGCAAGACCTTCGAAGACCCGGATTACGTGGCGTCGCTGCAGATCGTGGCCGACATGAAGAAGTACCTCACCCCCGACGTGGTGGGCGTGAGCTACACCGACAGCCAGGTGCAGTTCACCTCGGGCCAGGCCGCGCAGTTCCCGGGCGGATCGTTCGAGATCGCGACTTTCGCCTCGCAGGCGCCTGACCTGAACATCGGGTCGTACCAGGTGCCGCTGCCGCCGGATGCGGTGTCGCCCACGCCGGTCAGCCCTGCCTACGCCGACGGCAACTTCGCCATCAACTCGAAGTCGAAGAACAAGGAGGCCGCCGCCGAGCTGCTGAACTGGCTCGCGACCCCCGAGTTCGGCCAGCTGGTCGCCGACGATCTCAACCAGTTCTCGGCGATCCCCGGGGTGACCTACTCCAACGAGGTCATGCAGGAGGCGTGGGACAACTACCAGAAGGGCGAGGCGCCCTACCTGCTGCTCGTCGACTTCCGCTACGGCGACCCGCTCGGCACCGCCGTGCTCGGCCCGCAGATCCAGAAGATCTTCATGGGGGAGCAGGATGCCGCGGGAGCAGCCACGGCCCTCCAGGACGGCATCTCGCAGTGGTTCACCCCCACGCCGTAACCCCACCGCACCCGAGCACGAGCACCTGAGGAACGAAGACCATGCCTGTCACGAAAACACGCCGGAGCCGGCACACCGGCATCACCCTGTCGCGTCGTGCGGGCATGGTCTTCGTGCTTCCCGCGCTCATCCTGTTCGTCATCTTCATCCTGTATCCCCTCGTCACGGCGCTCAGCTACTCGCTGTTCGACTGGACGGGGATCGTGCGCGGCGACTTCTCCGTGCTCGACAACTACGTGACGATCTTCACGCAGCTGCCCTACAAGGATGCGATTCCGAACGCCTTCGTGCACAACATCCTGCTGTTCGTGGGTGCGATGGTCTTCCAGAACACGATCGGCCTCGGGCTGGCGGTGCTGCTGCACCGGGTGCGCCGATTCAAGCGGTTCTTCCAGACCGTCTACACCCTTCCCTACCTGGTGTCGCCGCTCGTGGTCGGCTACCTCTGGTCGCTGATGCTGTCGCCGCTGTTCGGCCCGGTCAACGCGATCCTCAAGGGTGTCGGGCTGGACGCGCTCGCCCAGCCCTGGCTCGGCAACCCGACCACCGCGATCTGGGTCGTGGTGTTCGTCACGGCGTGGCAATGGGTCGGGTTCCCTGTGCTGCTCTACGGGGCGGCGCTCGGCGGCATTCCGGATGAGATCGACGAGGCGGCCTCGCTCGACGGCGCCTCGTCGTGGCAGCGCTTCCGCGACATCACCGGTCCGTTGCTGCTGCCGGCCATCGGCACGGTGAGCGTGCTCACCTTCATCGGGGCCATGGAGGCGTTCGCTATTCCCTACGCCCTCGGCGGCTCGGCCGGCAACCCGGCCGGGGCCACCGACGTGCTGAGCCTGCTCTTCTACCGCACGGCCTTCGAGTCGGGCTCGTCGAACGCCATCGGCACCTCCTCGGCGATCGCCACCCTGTTGTTCCTGTTCATCTTCGGAGTCGCCCTCCTCATGACCTGGCTGATGCGCCGCGCCGAAAGAAGGCTCTACTGATGACCGCCACGACCTCTCGCCCCGTGGGCAAGCGCCTCACCCTCGGTTCCTTCCTCGGCTCCGGATTCCTCTGGCTCTACGCCCTGATCGCCATCGCGCCGCTCGTGCTGATGGTGCTGAACAGCTTCCGCACCATGCCCGAGATGGCCAAGAGCCCCCTCGGCCTGCCGCTGGAGCCCTCGCTCACGAGCTATCAGAAGGCGTGGATCACCGCCGACTTCCAGACCTATTTCTTCAACTCGATCTTCGTCACCGTGGCGTCGGTGCTGCTCTCCACGGCCGTCTCGCTGCTCGCGGCCTACGCCTTCGCCCGCACCAAGTCGCGCATCTTCACCCTGCTGGAAGGCACCTTCCTGTCAGGCCTGATGCTCCCGGTGTACCTCGCGATCCTGCCGCTGTTCTTCCTGCTCGACAGCCTCGGCATGGTGAGCAACCTGTGGAGCCTGATCCTCGTCTACGCGGCCCTCGGCATCCCGTTCTCCACCTTTGTGCTCACCGGGTTCTTCCGGCAGCTGCCGATCGAACTCGACGAGGCGGCGAAGCTCGACGGCGCCGGATCATTCACCACCTTCCTCCGCGTGCATCTACCGCTCGTGCGTCCCGCGATCGCGACGGTGATCGTGTTCCGCTTCGTGCCGGTGTGGAACGACTTCTTCTACCCGCTCATCCTCATCCGCGACCAGAAGGCCTACACTCTGCCGGTGGGCATCACGCGGTTCTTCGGGGAGTACCAGACCGACTGGGCGACGTTGTTCGCGGGGCTCACACTCGCCACGATCCCGTTGGTCGTGCTCTTCCTGCTCGCCACCAAGCAGATCGTCTCGGGACTCACGGCGGGCATGAGCAAGTGACGTCGGGCGCCGCGGCGGTCCCGGGCTGGGTGCTCGGCGTCGACGTCGGTGGCAGCGGCAGCCGCGTCGCTCTGGCCCCGGTCCGAGACAGCAGCGCGACAGGCAGCCCGGATTCCGGGCACGGCGGGATGCGCGTGCTGCACGGGTCGCGGGTCGGGATCGCCTCCCGGGGGAGCAGCATTCCGGAGGTCGTCGACGCGCTGCTCGATCGCGCTGCGGCGGAATGGCCGGGGGAGTGGGCCTCCGTCGCGGCGATCGCTGTCGGCGCGACCGGAGCGTTCACGTTGATCGACGACCCGCACGCGGTGGTGCGCGCGATCGCCGCGCGCCGGCCCGGGGCCGTCGCCGCGCTCGCGACGGATGCCGTGACCGCCCACCTCGGCGCGCTCGCCGGCTCAGCGGGCGCGGTGGTGGCCGTGGGCACCGGATCGGTGGCGCTCGGCACCGACCTGGGATCGGTCTGGCGCCGGGTCGACGGATGGGGTCACCTGCTCGGCGACCGCGGCGCCGGTTCCTGGATCGGCCGGGAGGGCCTCGAGGCCGCGATGCGTCAGTTCGACGGCGTATCCACCGACGGCGGAGCGCTCCTCGCCGCGGCGGTCGAGTCGTTCGGGGCACCCGAGACCTGGCCCTCCCAGCTCTACACGCGCAACGACCGCGCGGGGGTCCTCGGCTCCTTCGCCGGCCGCGTGGACGCCCTGGCCGGGGAGGGCGACCCGGCTGCCGTGCGCATCATGACGGATGCGGGCCGGGAGGTGGCGCGCACTCTCGTGGCGGCACTCGACCCGCGGCTCCCGCGGGTCGCCTCGGCGGTCGGCGGCGTCTTCGCCGCACCCGCCGCATCCACTCCCGACCCAGGCGCGGCAGCGACAGCACATCTCGGCGCTCCATCCGCCGCGTCCATCCCCCAACCCGCTCCCGCCGCGCCTGGGGCAGGAGCGGCGTCTCGAGGGGCCACGGGAGCGTTCACCGAGGCGTTCGCGGCCGCCGTGCGGGAGGCGCATCCGCCGATCGAGCTGCGCCCACCCGCCGGCACCCCGCTCGACGGCGCCATCCGCCTCGCCCGCCTTCTCGTGTCTCCCACCCCGCCCTCCGGGCACCCCGAGCACCTTTGGCTCGCCCTTCCCGCCCTCTGAACCCCGCCGACCACCCCTGACCCCCGCCGAGACTTCACCTTCCGCGCGAAACTCCGCACACAGCGCGGAAAGTGACGTCTCGGTGAGGGGCTCGACGCACGAAAGGCACGCGATGGAGATCATCATCACCGACACACCCGACGAGGTCGCGCGGGTTGCGGCCGACATCATCGCGGGGGTGGTGCGGTCGCGGCCCGATGCCGTGCTCGGCGTGGCCACCGGGTCGTCGCCCGGAGCCACCTACCAGCGCCTCGCCGAGCTCTCGGCGCCGTCGGCACCCGGGCGCGTCGACTTCTCGGCCGTCACCGTGTTCGCGCTCGACGAGTACGTGGGCCTGCCCGCGGGCCACCCCGAGAGCTACGCGGCGGTGGTCAGCCGGGAGATCGTGCGGCCGCTCGGCATCGATCCGGCCAACGCTCACGTGCCCGACGGCGCCGCGGCCGACGCCGACGCCGCGGCGGCTGCTTACGACGCCGCGATCGCCGGTGCCGGCGGCATCGAGCTGCAGCTGCTCGGCATCGGCCGCAACGGGCATGTCGGCTTCAACGAGCCGAGCTCCTCGCTCAGCTCCCGCACCCGCGTGAAGACCCTGGCGCCGCAGACCCGTGCCGACAACGCCCGCTTCTTCGACTCTCCCGACCAGGTGCCCGTGCACTGCATCACGCAGGGCCTCGGCACCATCGGCGACGCACGGCGCCTCCTCCTCGTGGCCCAGGGGGCTGAGAAGGCGGATGCGATCGCGCACGCCGTCGAGGGACCGCTCTCGAGCCGCTGGCCGGCCTCCATCCTGCAGCTGCACCGGCACGCCACGGTCGTGGTCGACGAGGCCGCAGCCTCCGGCCTTGCCCTCGCCGACTACTACCGCTCGGTGCAGGAGTTCAAGCCCCGAGTCGCGTGAGGCGAGCTGCGTGCCACGAGATCGGTCGAAGCTCGACCTCATCCGAAAGGATCAGCCGCCGCTGCTCTCAAGCACCCCGCCCCGCTCGGCGTGACCAGTTTTTGCGCAAATAGCGAGGACCGACCCCTATAGCGCGCCGGTCCTCGCTATTTGCGCAAAAACTAGTCAGTACGCGACCGCGATGAGTCCGAACCCGAGTCGGCGCAATGGACTCAGCGGAAGATGATGGTGCGGGCGCCGTCGAGGAGCACGCGGTCTTCGGCGAACCACTTCACCGCCTGGGTGAGCGTGCGGCTCTCTTCATCCTGACCGATCGCCACCAGCTCGGCGGGCGTGCGCGTGTGGTCGACGCGCACCACGTTCTGCTCGATGATCGGGCCCTCGTCGAGGTCGCTGGTGACGAAGTGCGCCGTGGCGCCGATCAGCTTCACACCGCGGGCGTGCGCCTGCTTGTAGGGGTTCGCGCCCTTGAACCCGGGCAGGAAGGAGTGGTGGATGTTGATCAGCCGACCCGCGAGCCGCTCGCAGAGCTCGGGCGAGATGATCTGCATGTAGCGCGCCAGCACCACGAGCTCGATGTCGTGCTCGTCGACCGCGTCGATCACGCGCTGTTCGAAGGCCGCCTTGGAGGCGGCATCCGTCACCGGCAGCGACTCGAACGGCACGTCGTAGAACCCGGCCAGGTCGCGCAGCGATCCGTGGTTCGAGAGCACCAGCGGGATCTGCACCGGCAGCTGTCCGGCACGCTGACGGAACAGCAGGTCGTTGAGGCAGTGCGCCGCCGTCGACACCAGCACCAGGGTGCGGAGCGGGCGACCCACCACGTCGAGCCGCCAGGTCATGTCATAGCGCTCGACCACGGGCGCCAGCGCCGCCTCGAACTCGCCGCGGGATGCCTCCGACTCCACCTGCAGGCGCATGAAGAAGCGCCCCGTGTCGGCCGAGGAGAACTGCTGGCTCTCGGTGATGTTGCCGCCGGAGGCGACGACGGCGCCGCTCACCGCGTGCACGATCCCAGGCAGGTCGGCGCACACGAACGTGAGCACCCAGTGATTGTGCGGCAGCGCCATGCAACTCTCCTCATGTCCGGACCCCTTGCCCACGGGTTCCCCTGAGCTACACTAGTCAGTGGATGAGCGGATATCGTTCGTCCTCGGGCATGTACGAAGGCGAACCGGTTCGCGGGCTCTCTGTTCCGCCACGGTTCGTCAGGTCGTCAGGTAGGCGCGGCGTCGAAACCGCAGGGGCCTCCTCTGTCCGCCGTTTTCGAGTTGTCTTCGAATAGGTGTGCACTCCGTGACCACAACTTTGCCTCAGACGGGCGCTGCGCCCGTCGTGAAACGCTTCCCCTGGGGCGGCCTGATCGTTCTCGCAGTCGCCGTCTTCCTCTCGGTGACCGCCGAGATGATCCCGACCGGGCTGCTGCCCGAGATGAGCAGCTCGCTCGGCGTCTCCGAATCGCAGACCGGCCTGCTGATCAGCGTCTTCGCGTTCGCCGTGGTGCTCACGAGCGTTCCGCTGACCTTCCTGTTCCGCCGGATTCCGCGGCATCTGCTGCTCATGCTGGTGCTCGTGGCGATCGCGATCTCCAGCACCGTCGGCGGGCTCGCCCCGAACTTCGAGGTGCTGGTGGGCGCTCGTGTCGTCGGCGGCATGGCGCACGGCGTGTTCTGGGGCGTCGTGGGCGCCTACTCCGCGCACCTCGTGCCGCGCGACCAGATCGGCCGCGCCGTGGCCATCACCACCGGTGGCGGCACGCTCGCCTTCGTGCTGGGCGTTCCGCTCGCCACGGCCGTCGGTCACGCCTGGGGCTGGCGCGTGCCGTTCTTCGGCATCGGTGCGCTGGCGCTCCTCGGCGCCGTCTTCATCCTGTTGCTGCTGCCGCGGGTCGACCACCGCAAGCACCTCGCACCCTCGACCGACACCCGGGCGCTCCGGGTCGCCCGGCGCCACGCACCGCTCGACCCCACCATCCCCGTGGTCGCCCTCATCTGCATCCTGGTCGCGGTGATCATGATCGGCAACTACGCGTTCTACACCTACATCGCTCCCTTCATGATCGGCCAGATGGGTGTGCCCGAGGGCCAGGTAGGGCTGCTCCTGCTGGTGTACGGCGGCGCCGGTGCGATCGGCGTCTTCGCCGCCGGTGCGGTGTTCGGCCGCCGGCCCACCACGGGGCTCGTGGTCGCACTGGCCGCGACCGGTGTCTCGGTGCTGCTGCTCGCGGTGTTCGCCGCGAACCCCGTGGTGGCCATCGGCGCGTTCTTCGTCTGGGGCGTGGCGTTCGGTGTCGTGCCGACGCTGCTGCCCACGCGTCTGATGCACGCGGCGTCGCCGGAGATCCGCGACACGTCGAGCGCGTTCTATTCCTCCGCCTTCAATGCTGGCATCGGCATCGGGGCGCTGGTCGGCTCCCTCTTCCTCGACTCGCTGGGACTGACCTCGCTGCCGTGGATCTACCTGATCGCGCTCGTGCTCGCCGGCGGGCTGCTCGCCGCGACCCCGGCACTCACTCGCCGAGCACGGCGCGTCTGAGGTAAGCTGACTCGCGTCGCAACTGGCGTATCAGATGGTCACCATCGGGAAGCGACGGACAGGGATTCGGCCGCGCGCCTGGGTCGATACGGATTCCGAACTCATCATCAGTCCGTCACGCCGAAAAGGAGCCAGTCTTGTCCGACACCTTCAATTCTCCGCTGTCTGAGGTCGATCCCGAGATCGCCGAGGTGCTGCAGCTCGAGCTCGACCGCCAGCGCGGCACGCTCGAGATGATCGCCTCCGAGAACTTCGTGCCCCGCGCCGTTCTCGAGAGCCAGGGCTCCGTGCTCACCAACAAGTACGCCGAGGGCTACCCCGGCCGGCGCTACTACGGCGGCTGCGAGTTCGTCGACATCGCCGAGCAGCTCGCCATCGACCGCGCGAAGTCGCTGTTCGGCGCCGAGTACGCGAACGTGCAGCCGCACTCCGGCGCCACCGCGAACGCGGCCGTGCTGAGTGCCATCGCGACGCCGGGCGACACCATCCTGGGCCTCGAGCTGGCACACGGCGGGCACCTGACCCACGGCATGAAGCTCAACTTCTCCGGCAAGCTCTACAACGCCGTCTCCTACGGCGTCGACCCCGAGACCTTCCTGGTCGACATGAACGTGGTGCGCGACAAGGCGCTGCAGCACAAGCCGCAGGTCATCATCGCCGGCTGGTCGGCCTACCCGCGCCAGCTCGACTTCGCGGCCTTCCGTGCCATCGCCGACGAGGTCGGCGCCAAGCTCTGGGTCGACATGGCGCACTTCGCCGGTCTCGTGGCGGCGGGCCTGCATCCCTCTCCCGTGCCCTTCGCCGACGTGGTGTCGTCGACCGTGCACAAGACCATCGGCGGCCCGCGCTCCGGCTTCATCGTGAGCCGCGACATGGAGCTCGCGAAGAAGCTCAACTCCAACGTCTTCCCCGGCCAGCAGGGCGGACCGCTGATGCACGTCATCGCCGCCAAGGCCACCGCATTCAAGCTCGCCGCCACCGACGAGTTCAAGGACCGCCAGGTGCGCACCCTCTCGGGCGCCCGCATCCTGGCCGATCGCCTCACCTCCGACGACACGCGGGAGGCCGGCGTCGACGTGCTCACCGGCGGCACCGACGTGCACCTCGTGCTCGCCGACCTGCGCACCTCGGAGCTCGACGGCCAGCAGGCCGAAGACATCCTGCACGAGGTGGGCATCACCGTGAACCGCAACGCCGTGCCGTTCGACCCGCGCCCCCCGATGGTGACCTCGGGCCTGCGCATCGGCACGCCCGCCCTCGCCACCCGCGGCTTCGGCGACGTGGAGTTCACCGAGGTCGCCGACATCATCGCCACGGCCCTCAAGCCGGCTCCGGATGTCACGGCGCTCCGCACCCGCGTGCTCGAGCTCACGGCGGCCTTCCCGCTCTACCCGGGCCTCGAGCAGTGGTAGCGGTCCGTCTCGACGGCGTCGCCACGGCCACGGCCCTCAAGGCCGAGATCCGCGAGCGGGTCGCCGCGTTGCGCGAGCGCGGCGTCGTTCCGGGGCTCGGCACACTGCTCGTGGGAGACGATCCCGGGTCGATCTCTTACGTCGCGGGCAAGCACCGCGACTGCGCCGAGGTGGGCATCGAGTCGATCCGTGTCGACCTGCCGGCCACCGCGAGCGAGCCGGACGTGCGCGACGCGATCGCAGCCCTGAACGCCGACCCGTCGGTCACGGGTTACATCGTGCAGCTGCCGCTGCCGAACGGCATCGACGAGAACGCGATGCTCGAACTGATCGACCCGGCGAAGGATGCCGACGGTCTGCACCCGACGAACCTCGGCCGCCTCGTGCTGGGCGTCGAGGGCGAGCTCACCTCGCCGTTGCCGTGCACGCCGGCCGGCATCGTCGAGATGCTCACCCGCTACGGCGTGAGCCTGCCGGGCAAGCATGTCGTCGTGGTCGGTCGCGGTCTCACCGTGGGCCGCCCGCTCGGGCTGCTGCTCACCCGCAAGGGCATCGACGCCACGGTCACGCTCACCCACTCCCGCACCGTGGACCTCGCCGCCGAGGTGCGGCGAGCGGATGTCGTCGTGGCCGCGGTGGGTGTGCCCGGCCTCATCCAGCCCGACTGGGTGAAGCCCGGTGCGGCGGTGCTCGACGTGGGCATCACCCGCATCGTGAACGAGGAGACCGGCAAGGCGCGACTCGTGGGCGACGTCGATCCCGGCGTGGCGGAGGTCGCGGGGTTCTTGTCGCCGGTTCCCGGTGGGGTGGGGCCGATGACTCGGGCGATGTTGTTGGCGAACGTTGTGGAAGAGGCGGAGCGGCAGGCTCGCTGACGTTCTGGATTGCCTCTAGCGGGCAGGCGGGGCGGCGGGTTTCACCTCCCGCCTAAGGGTTGAGCGGAGCTCAAAGGCGGCGGGAGGCAAAACCCGCCGCCCCGCCTGCCCTATCGGGCGGCGGGTAGGGTTGAAGCGTGCGCGCACCCACGGGAGATCAGTACTCGCTTCGCTTCGATGGTGAAGGTCGAGTGGTGACCGCCATCGTCACCCAGGTGGCTGCGGGGATTCGTGCGCTAGAGGTGGACGGGGTGGCGCTCGTTGAGACGTTTTCCGAGGCATCCACTCCGCCGGGGGCGGCGGGGATCGTGTTGGTGCCGTGGCCGAATCGGGTGGCGGGCGGACGGTGGACGCTGGCCGGCGCGGCGCAGCAGCTCGACATCACGGAGCCGAAGCAGGGGAACGCCATTCACGGGCTGCTGCGATCGACGGGGTATCGGTTGCTCGAACGGGAGCCGCATCGGGTGTTGCAGGGAGCGACCGTCTATCCGCAGCACGGCTATCCGTTCCTGCTCGAGACCACCGTCGAGCACCGGCTCACGGCCGACGGGATGACGGTGACCCACACCATCCTCAACGAGAGCGATCAGGCGGCACCGGTCGCCGTCGGCGCGCATCCGTATCTCGCGATCGGCGACCTGCCCGTGGGGGAACTGACGCTCACGATCGACGCGAGCACGCGTTTCCTCACCGACGACAAGCAGATCCCCGTCTCCGAAGAAGACGTGGCGGGCACCGATTTCGACCTCACGCAGGGGCGCCGGGTCGCTGGCCTCACGATCGACCACGGCTTCGGTGGGGTCGCGACGCACGACGGCCGCAGCGTGCAGCGACTCGAGGCCCCCGACGGCCGCCGTGTGGAGCTCTGGGCCGACGACAGCTTCGGCTACGTGCAGGTGTTCACCCCGCAGAACTTCGCCGCTCCCGACGGCCCGCGTCCGGCGGTGGCGATCGAGCCGATGACCGCGCCGGCCGACGCCTTCAACTCGGGCCAGGGGCTGCGCTGGCTGCGACCGGGGGAGCGGTGGGAACTCGCCTGGGGCATCCGCTACGTCGCTCCCTGAGTGGGCTGAGCGAGCCCGCGCACAGAAAGACCCCCGCCCAGCCGGTGCTGACTGAGCGGGGGTCTTCAGTGGAAATCATCCCTACCTGAGCACCATTTTACGCCCGCTTCGCCCCTGTGTGAAGGGGCGTCTCAGTGCGCGACGGTGACGGCGCGGATGGTGACGACGAGCACGATCAGCGCGATCATGAACATCACGCCCACGGCGCCGAGCACGATTCCGGCGATGGCGAGTCCGCGCCCCATGCCCATCCGTCGCGCCTTGCTCAGTCCGGCGAATCCGAACGCCACCGCGAGCACGCTCGGCAGAAAGAGCACGTTGAAGCCGATCGACACGATGCCGAACACGAGCGAGGCCGTGGCGTAGCCGTTGCGGCTGTCGGCCGGGTCGACGGCTCGCGGCGCGAAGTCGTCGGTCCAGCGATAGCCGTCCCACCAGCGGAGCACATCGGTCGCTTCGGGGTCGGGGTACCAGCCCGGACCGATCCGGCCCTGCGGGAGAAGGCTCATGTCTTCGAATGTACCTCGATCAGCTGACCGTTCGATCCGGCAGGCGGCCCTGCCTCAGTCGAGTCCCCAGAACGGCCCGTCGAGGCCCACGCTGCGGAAATAGGCGGCCGCCGTCTGCGGATCGCGGCGGGTGTACGGGGTGTCCAGCCGGCCCTCGTACCAGTGCGCCGCGAGCCGCCAGAGGGTGTCGAGCGTCATCGTGTAGCCCTGCTCGAGCTTCTCGTGGGCGAGCCACTCGGCGACGCAGTCGGTGCTGCAGAAGATGCTCTGGTGCGCGCAGGTGTGCACCACGTCGTCCCAGATGTGGGCCGTGGGCACGAGGAAGTGGGCCACCTGGGTGCCGGCGGGAGGCGCATCCCGCCCCACCGTCCAGGCGTGCGCGGTGCCGCAGTTCGGGCAGGTGGTGGCCACCAGCACCTCCGGGGCGTCGGGCACGAGGTGCGGGATGGCGAAGGAGTCCCACGCGCACCCGCCCCACCAGAGCGTGTCGGGCCCCATCACCGAGAACCCGAGCGGGATCGACGCGAACGGATGCGCCATCAGGATGCGCCGCTCGGCGTCGAGCACCACGTGCCGCTCGGTCGCCAGACGGTCGAACGCCGCCGCGACGAGCGCCGGCTCCTGGCCGAGCGCCGTCGCCAGCTCGTCGACCGTGGAGGCCGCCCCGGTCGCCGCGAACCGCGTGTAGATCGCGTGCCGCACCTCCTCGGCGAACTCTGATGAGATGGTTTCTGACGACATCGTTTTTATCCTCACTACACGGCCGCGCTGCCCGTTCCCATGATGCGAGGATAGCTCATTCGTCGACCAGCGCCGAGGCGAACTGCGAGTTGTAGAGGGCGTAGTACGCGCCCTCGGCGGCCAGCAGCTCGGCGTGTGTGCCCTGCTCCACGATGCTGCCCGACTCCATCACCAGGATGAGGTCGGCGTCGCGGATGGTGGAGAGGCGGTGCGCGATCACGAAGCTCGTGCGGTCGGCCCGCAGCGCCGACATCGCCTTCTGCACCAGCTGCTCGGTGCGCGTGTCGACCGACGAGGTGGCCTCGTCGAGGATGAGCACGCTCGGCTTGGCGAGGAAGGCCCGCGCGATGGTGAGCAGCTGCTTCTCGCCGGCGGAGACGTTCGACGCCTCGTCGTCGAGCACCGTGTCGTAGCCGTCGGGCAGCGAGTGCACGAAGCGGTCGACGTAGGTGGCGCGGGCGGCGTCGAGGATCTCCTCCTCCGTGGCATCCGGCCGGCCGTAGGCGATGTTGTCGCGGATGGTGCCGCCGAAGAGCCAGGTGTCCTGCAGCACCATGCCGGTGCGGGAACGCAGGTCGCGCCGGGTCATCTGCGCGATGTCGACGCCGTCGAGCGTGATACGCCCGGCATCCAGCTCGTAGAACCGCATGATGAGGTTCACCAGCGTGGTCTTGCCGGCCCCCGTCGGGCCGACGATCGCGACGGTCTGCCCGGGTTCGGCCACCAGTGACAGGTCGGTGATGAGCGGCTTGTCCTCGGTGTAACGGAACGAGACGTTCTCGAACACCAGGCGGCCGCGCGAGTCGGCCGGGGTCTCGGCCGGGGAGGCATCCGGGGTCTGCTCCTCGGCGTCCAGCAGCTCGAAGACCCGCTCCGCCGAGGCGACGCCCGACTGCAGCAGGTTCACCATCGACCCGAGCTGGGTGAGCGGCTGGGTGAACTGACGGGAGTACTGGATGAAGGCCTGCACCGCACCGATACTCAGGGCGCCCGAGGCGACCTGCAACCCGCCGACCACGGCGATCACGACGTAGATGAGGTTTCCGACGAACATCATGGCCGGCATGATGATGCCCGACACGAACTGCGCGCCGAAGCTGGCCTTGTAGAGCTGCTCGTTCTTCTCGGTGAAGGTCTGTTCGGTCTCCCGCTGACGGCCGAACACCTTCACCAGGGCGTGACCGGTGAAGTTCTCCTCCACCTGAGCGTTGAGCGCGCCGGTGTGCGCCCACTGGGCCACGAAGAGCTTCTGCGAGCGTTTCGCGATGACCGCGGTGATGCCGATGGTGAGCGGGATGGTGACCAGCGAGATCACGGCGAGCAGCGGGGAGGTGACGAACATCATCACCAGCACGCCGACGACCGTGAGCACGGAGGTGAGCATCTGGCTGAGCGTCTGCTGCAGGCTCTGCGCCACGTTGTCCATGTCGTTCGTGACACGGCTGAGCAGTTCGCCGCGTTGCATCTTGTCGAAGTAGGCCAGCGGCAGCCGGTTGATCTTCGCCTCGACCTCCTCGCGCAGACGGTAGACGGTGCTCTGCACGATGGTGTTGAGCACGCGGCCCTGCAGCCAGGCGAAGACGGATGCCGCGACGTAGAGCACGAGCACGATGCCCAGCACCATGGCCAACGCGTCGAAATCGATGCCCTGGCCCGGGGTGAGGGCGATGCCGCTCAGCAGGTCGGCCTGCTGCGTCTGTCCACTCGCGCGCAGCTGGTCGATCAGCTGCTGCTTCGTCATGTCGGCGGGCAGCGTCTGCCCGATCGCGCCGGCGAAGATGAGGTTCGTTGCCTGGCCGAGCAGCCACGGCCCGAGCACGGTGAACACCACGCTGATGACGCCGAGGGCGATCACCGCGATCACGGCGACGCGGTGTGGGCTGAGCCGGCGGATGAGGCGCTTGGCCGACGGGCCGAAGGTCATCGACTTCTCGGTGGGCATGCCGATCCCACCGAAGGGTCCGCCACCGCGGCCTCCGGGGCCGCCGCGGCCGGGCGTGCCCGCAGGAGGACCGGCCGGGCGAGGCGCGGACTTCGGTGTGGTCTGGGTGCCGCTCATGCTGCCTCCTCCGCGGTGAGCTGCGACGACACGATCTCGTTGTAGGTCTCCGAGGTCTCGAGCAGTTCTTCATGAGTGCCGCGGCCGACGATCTCGCCGTCCTCCAGCACGATGATCTGGTCGGCGTCGATGATGGTCGACACCCGCTGGGCCACGATCACCATCGTGGCGCCCACCACCTTCGTGCGCAGCGCCTGTCTCAACCGCGCATCGGTCGCCAGGTCGAGCGCCGAGAAGGAGTCGTCGAAGACGTAGATCTCGGGCTGCTTGACGAGAGCGCGGGCGATGGCGAGCCGTTGCCGCTGGCCGCCCGACACCGTGGTGCCGCCCTGGGCGATCGGGGCGTCGAGCTGCCCTTCCATCGCCGACACGAAGTCTTTCGCCTGGGCGATCTCGAGGGCGTGCCAGAGGTCGTCGTCGGTGGCGTCGGGGTTGCCGTAGCGGAGGTTCGAGGCCACGGTGCCCGAGAAGAGGTAGGGCTTCTGCGGCACCAGGCCGATCCGCCCCCACAGCAGATCGGGATCGAGCTCCCGAACATCGACGCCGTCGATCAGCACGGAGCCGCCGGTGACGTCGAACAGGCGCGGGAGCAGGTTCACGAGAGTGGTCTTCCCCGATCCGGTGCTGCCGATCACGGCCAGGGTCTGACCGGGCTCGACGGTGATGTCGAGGTTGCGCAGCACCGGCTGTTCGGCGCCGGGATAGGTGAACGAGGCGTCGCGCAACTCGATCGTGCCGTGTCGCTTCAGCTCGCGCACGGGGTTCGCAGGCAGCACCACCGAGGAGTCCGTGTCGAGCACCTCGGTGATGCGGTCGGCGCAGACGGAGGCGCGGGGGATCATCATGGCCATGAAGGTCGCCATCATGATGGCGATCAAGATCTGCACCAGGTAGCTGAGGAAGGCGATCAGCGTGCCCACCTGCATCGATCCGGAGTCGATGCGGAACGCACCGAACCAGATCACGGCGACGCTCGAGACGTTGAGGATGAGCATGACGGTCGGGAACATCAGCGCCAGCAGACGCCCGGCGCGGAGGGCCGAATCGGTGACGTCGTGGTTCGCCTTCGCGAAGCGCGCGGTCTCGACGTCTTCGCGCACGAACGCACGCACCACGCGGATGCCGGTGAGCTGCTCGCGCAGCACACGGTTGACCGCGTCGATGCGGGTCTGCATCTTGCGGAACTGCGGCACCATGCGCACGATGATGAGGCCCAGCGAGACGAGCAGCACCGGCACGGCGACGGCGATGATCCACGACATCTGCACGTCTTGCTGGAGGGCCAGCACCACGCCGCCGATCGCGAGGATGGGCGCCGAGACGAGCAGGGTGAAGGTCATCAGGGCGAGCATCTGCACCTGTTGCACGTCGTTCGTGGAGCGGGTGATGAGCGACGGGGCGCCGAAGGCGGAGACCTCGCGCTCGCTGAACTCGCTCACGCGGTGGAAGATGGCGCCGCGGAGGTCGCGGCCGATGGCCATGGCGGCGCGGGCCCCGAAGTAGGTGGCGGTGATCGCGGCGGCGACCTGCACCAGGGTGATGAGGAGCATCCACCCGCCCGTCGACATGATGTACGCCGTGTCGCCCTTGGCGACCCCGTCGTCGATGATGTCGGCGTTCAGCGTGGGCAGGTACAGCGAGGCGATGGACTGGATGAGTTGGAACAGCACCACGGCGGCGACGAGCCAGCCGTAGGGCTTCATGAAGCGCCCGAGCAGGCGGAGGAGGGTCATTCGGATTCTTCTTTCATGATTCCGTGAACGATGATCTGGGCGAGTTCTTCGCTGGTGAACGGGGTGTCGACCTCGTTGATCTGCGGGATGGCGCTGGAGAAGCCGACGAGACGGATGAAGTGGGTGATGCGGCGGGGGGAGAGCGCGAGACGCTCGGCCTCCGGGGCGAAGATCTGGGCCATGATCTCGCCCGCCCGGTCTTCTTCGGGCCGGGGCGGTGGTTCCTGACGGCCGAGTGCGGCCATGATCCGCATCACACCGCGCAGGCGGGTGCGGAAGATGTCGATCACCTGCGCGATCTTCGACTCCAACGAGTCGTCGGGATCGATGCCCCGGAGCCCGCTGCGCACGTACTCCGGATCGAAGAACTTCTCGGCGGCCGCCCGGATGAGGGTGTCTTTGTCGCCGAAGGCGCGGAACACGGTGCCCTCGGCGATTCCGGCCGCCTCGGCGATCTGCTTCGAGGTGATGTCGGCGCCCTGCTCGAGCAGGAGCGGGATGACGGCGTCGAGGATCATCGCGCGACGGTCTTCGATCGGGAGGGCAGGGGCGCGCCGCGTCGCGTCGGCGGTTCCGGTCAGTTCATCGGTGCTGCTCACGAGGGGAGACATTACCTGAGTGAGCACTCACTCGCAAGGGATCAGTCGATCGAATTCGCCCAGATTCCCGACCTCCTTCGTCCAACCCCTTCTGCTGATTGGGGATTGGTTTCCTCTCGGTCAAGCTCCAGTCCGGGGCTCTGGATGCATCCGTCGATCCCGCTGCGCTTCCGCTTCTCCGGCAGCCGGCCCCCGGCCATCAACCGGGCCTGGATCGGCCTCATTCTCGCCGCCGCCAACCGCGGTGATCTCCGCATCATGCCGGAGTCCGGGATGATCGACGCCGACTGAGGCCTCCGCGCTGCGCGTGCGAGGATCGTAGGGCAGGAGGTCTCATGCCCTACGAACTCACATCCTCACCGATCGCCACGCACGATGCCTTGCAGGCGCTCCTCGGCCGGCCCGTCGAGCGGGTGCGCAACAAGGCGCGCTCGCGGCTCGACGAGATCGACAGGGTGTGGCTGGCCGGATCGCCGCTGTGCTTCGTGGCGACCTCCGACGCATCCGGTCGCTGCGACGTGTCGCCGAAGGGCGACCCGGCCGGGCTTGCCCACGTGCTCGACGACACCACCGTCGTGCTCCCGGAGCGGCCGGGCAACCGCCGTGCCGACAGTCTCCACAACGTGATCGACAACCCGCACGCGGGGCTGATCTTCCTCATCCCCGGGCGCGGCGACACGCTGCGCATCAACGGGCGGGCGCGGATCGCGGTCGACGAGCCGTTCTTCGACGACCTCGTCGTGAAGGGGCATCGACCGCAGCTCGCGCTCGTGGTCGACGTGAAGGAGGTCTACTACCACTGCTCGAAGGCGTTCCTGCGGTCGGCGGCGTGGGAGCCGGAGTCGTGGGACGCATCCGTCGCCCCATCGCGCGCACGGATCGCGCAGGCGCTCGAGCGGCCGGATGACTCGATCGAGGTGCTCGAGGAGTACTACGGCCCGCGCTACGCCGAGTCGATCTACGAGAGCGGTGCGCCGATAAGCTCGGAGGTGTGAGTGCTGAGCAACGGATGCCGGAACCGACGCGTCGCCGTCGGCGCTGGGTGGTGCCGGTGTTCGTCGCGGTCGCCGTGCTGCTGTACGTGGTGGTGGTGCTGCTCTACGCCCGGAGCGGCCGGGACACGACGATCGAAGCGGAACCCGGCGACCTCGACGCCGTGACCGTTCTCATGCAGCCGAGTGCCGTGAACGGCGTCGGCGAGCTCATCGTGATGAAGACGGCGGTCAACGCACCCGACCACTTGCTGGAGGACGGCGGACCGACGGTCAGCGACGATCTCGGGGTCATCATCACTCCCGTCGACGGAGACCAGACGATCGACATCGCCAAGGGCACCATCCCGCCCACGAGTACCATGTCGATCTTCAGCGAGGGAACGATCGAGGACTGGCCGCTCGACCGCTATCACACCCAATTCGCTGTGGTCGCCTTCATCACCGTGGACGGTGCGAAGAAGCTGTTGCCGACCCACGTGCAGATCGCCGGCGGTGTGCCGGGCTGGAATCTCTCCGGCTTCCTCACCGTCGTTCCCGAGGTCGGCGTCATTCCGCTCGACGACGGCACGACCGAGCCGATTCCCGTGGTCGATCTCACCGCCAGCCGTTCCGGGAGCACGCTGGCGTTCGGGGTGTTGCTGCTCGGGCTGCTGGTGGTGATGCCCACACTCGTGCTCTTCGTGGCCATCACGGCGTTCCGGGGCAAGCGCAAGGTCGAGGCGTCGTTCATGAGCTGGATGGGCGCGATGCTCTTCGCGACCATCCCGTTGCGCACCTTCCTGCCCGGCTCGCCGCCGATCGGGTCGTGGATCGACTTCCTCATCGTGCTCTGGGTCATCGTCGGCTTGATCACGGGTCTCGCCATCTACGTCGCGGCCTGGATGCGCTGGGGCACGCCGGCGACGCGCACCCCGGAGTCGAGCTGACAGGACGTGCCGCCCGTGACGCCGGTGAAGGGGTCGGGGCGGGCACCGGAGGGGGTCCTCGGCTTCCGAGGTACAGTGCATAGGTGAGTGCCAGCGAGATCGAACGGACGCGGGTTCCGCGGCGCCGCGACGCCCAGGAGCGCCGGCACAGACTCATCGTCGCGGCCCAGCGCGAGTTCGCCGCCCGAGGCGTGGATGCCTCCTTGGAGAGGATCGCTCGCGAGGCCGATGTGGCCATCGGAACGCTGTATCGCCACTTCCCGACGCGCCTGGATCTGCTTCTGGCCGCCCTGGAGCCACGAGTCCGGGAATTCCTCGACGGCTCCGAGAAGGCTTTGCAGATCGATGACCCGTGGGGCGCGTTCGTCTCCTACTTGGAGAATCTGTTCCGCGTCCAGGCCGGAGATCGAGGTTTCAACGACTTCCTCTCCCGCCGCTTCCCCGGCAGCGAGGAGACCGAGCGCATCCACGACGAGATGTGTCGGCAGATCGACGACGTGCTCACCCGGGCTCAGAAAGCCGGCGCGGTGCGGGCCGACATCACCCTGGCCGACATCGTCAACCTCATCTGGTCGAACGGCCGGATGATCGACGCCACGAGCACCACCGCGCCGAATGCGTGGCGGCGACAACTCTTCCTCATGCTCGACGCCTACCGGGCCGAGGCGGCGCATGCGATCCCGGAGCCGCCGATGAGCGAGAAACAGCTCTACGACGCGATGGTGCACCTCAGCACAGCGGACTAGGCGGCGGCAGGGTCGGAGGCATCCGGTGACCGTGCCGGAACCGGTCAATGAGGCGACCTGGATGTCGGACGTCGCCACGAACAGGGCACGCAGCCGCTCCTGCAGTGAGCCGGGCGCGTCGAGGGCCTCCAGCCACTCGCCGCGCAGGTCTCGGTCACGCCGATGGAGTTCGTATGGCCGCGGAGTCGCCGGCGGCCAGGTCGTCGACGTCGGCGCCGACCTCGGAGACCACTCCGGCGAATTCGTGCGACGGGATGATCGGGGTGCGGTCGACGCCGCCGGATTCCGAGGTCGCGAGCCAGGTCGGCTCGGCGAAGGCTAAGGCGATGGCGTGGCAGCCGCGCGCACGGCCGCGACGCCCTCGTCAGGCGACGGACGCCGCGCGCATCCGGCCGCGAATCACCTGGATTCGGACAGATCTCGAGCCACCGCGCAGCGGCGTGCGGCTAGCGGAGCCGCGCGATACGGGCGGTGAGTTCCTCGTAGAACGGATCGGCGTCGACGTCGCGGCAGTAGAAGACGTTGCGCGGCAGGTCGGTGATCTGCCAGTAGTCGGCGACGAGCATGCCCATCGTCAGCTCGCTGCCGGTCTCCACCCGGGCGTTGACGAGACGGCCGTGGAAGAACTCCGGGTGCAGCAAGTACATCGGCACCACCGGACCGTGCAGGGGCGCGCCGTCCCACCCATACTTGTCGAGGTCGAAGGTCTCCGAGAAGGTCAGCAGCTGGTCGACGGCCCGCCCGCACTCGTTGCCGATCGCCGAGAACGCGTCGAGGCGCGCCCGGGTGTTGCGCAGCTGGTGGGTCACGTCGAGCGGCAGCATCACGATGGGCACTCCGCTGCCGAGTACGATCGCGGCGGCGTGCGGGTCGACGTAGATGTTGAACTCCGCCGCCGGCGTGATGTTGCCGACCTCGAAGTAGGCCCCGGCCATCATCACGATCTCGGCGATGTGCCCGGCGATGTCGGGCGCCTCCGTGAGGGCCACCGCGAGCGTGGTCATGCTGGAGAACTGCGCGATGGTCACCGATCGCGGCGGCGCGGCGCGGAGCATCCGGATGATGGCTGCGACGCCCGGCTCGGCTTCGGGCCGGCCCAGGACGGGTGCAAAGGTGTAGCCGTCGAGTCCGGTGTCGCCGTGCACATGGGCGGCCGTGACGAGTGGACGGAGGAGGGGCTGGGGCACGCCCTTGTAGACCGGGACGCCGGTCACGCCGGCCAGCTCGAGCACTTTGAACACGTTCTCGACGGTGTTGTCGAGTGTCGTGTTGCCCGCGCTCGCCACGATGCCGAGCACCCGGAAGTCGTCGGGCGACGCGAAGATCGAGAGCAGCGCGACGGCCTGCTCCTGCCCCGGGTCGGTGATGCAGATGAGGTCGCGCACGGTGCGCCCTTTCGTCGGATGCCGAGACGTCACTTTCCGCGGATACCGGAGCATCGTGGCGCGGAAAGTGACGTCTCGGTGGAGGTGGATGAGGGTGGGGTTACGGGGCCGAGGGGGTGTCGATGGCGATGTCACCCGCGATGATGCCGGCCTGGATGTCATCGAGCTCGCCCTGCAGAGTGGGCGCCACCTTCGACTCGAAGTCGTGCAACGGGCTCATCAGCACGCCGCCGTTCTCGAGGGTTCCGACGTACTCCTCGTTCGAGAAGTCGCCGGCCGCCGCGGCCTGGATGACCTCGGAGATCGACTTCGGCATGTCACGGGCGATCGACGAGAACCAGATGTCGTCGTAGTCGGGGTCGCTGACGTACATGTCGGTGTCGACGCCGACCAGCACGACCGGACTCGCCGACTCGCGGATGGCCTGCGCGGCGCCCTTGTAGATGGGCCCGCCGACCGGCACGATCACGTCGACGCCCTGTTCGAGGATGCCCTGCGACAGCACCTTCGCGGCATTGATGTCGCTGAAGTTGCCGGTGAACTGGCCCTCCTGGGTGTCGGGGTTCCAGCCCACCACCTGCACGTCGGTGCCCTTCTGAGCATTGTGGTACTCGACCCCGCGGGCGAATCCGTCCATGTAGAGGGTCACGGGCGGGATCTGCGCCCCGCCGTACGTGCCCACCTTGCCGGTGGTCGTGTAGTCGGCGGCCGCGTAGCCCACGAGGAAGCCGGCCTGCGAGGTGTCCCACACCACGCCCTTGACGTTGTCGGCCGTGATGGTGTTGTCGTCGACCATGATGAAGTGGATGTCGGGATTCGCGGCCGCCGCATCCTTGGTGGCGGCGGCGAGCAGATAGCCCATTGTGACGATCGTGGTGCAGCCCTGATCGACGAGGCTCGCGATGTTCGGCGCGTAGTCGCTCTCGGTCTCGGATTGCACGCCGATGTGGTCGGTGCCCAGAGCCTCAGCGGCGTCGGTGACGCCCTCGAGGCCGAGCTGGTTGAACGACTGGTCGTCGAAGCCGCCCTGGTCGCTGACGATGCAGGGCAGGAAATCGGATGCCGCGGCATCCGTCGATGCGGTGCTCGCGTCGCTCGGGGCGCTCGCGCAGCTGGCGAGGGCCAGGGTGCCCACGAGGGCGAGGGCGCTCGCGGCGGCCAGGCGACGTGCCGCCCGCAGGCGGGGGGAAGGGGTGGGGGACATGGATGCTCCTTGATCGGTCGGATTCGGAATGGTGCCAGGAAGTGCGGTGGTGCTCGTGGTTCTCGTGGTGCGGGGTGGAACGATGGAGGGCGCTCGCCGCAGGCGAGGCGCGGGTGGGGAGGTCACTTCGGGTCCTCGACCCAGGCGTAGATCTCCCAGATGTAGCCGTCGGCATCGACGAAGTAGGCCGAGCGCGCACCCCACTCGTAGAGCGCGGGTGGGCCCGAGTCGGCGAGTCCGCGGGCTGTGAGGTCGGCGTGGAGGCGGTCGACGGCGTCGCCGGAGTCGAGTTCGATGGCGAGCATCACGTGCCCGCCGTTGTGGTTCCAGGAGGCGAGCTCGGTGGTGCGGATGCCGGGGCCCTCGAGCGAGGCGGCGTCGACGATGGTCAGGGTGACGTTGCCGCCGTCGAAATGGAGGCGGCCGTCGGAGACGAGGGGTGCGAAGCCGAGTCGCTCGAGGAAGTCGTAGGTGCGCACCACGTCGCTCACGCCGAGCTCGATCTCGGCGATGCGCGGACGGCCGGTGGACGACGTGGTGAGCACGCTCGTGAAGCCGTCGGGGTCGGTGACGGCATAGGCGGGTGACCCGGTGCCGCGGGCGTGGGAGAGACGCACGGCAGTCGGAACGCGCGCGACGGCCGAATCGAGGGCGGTGGCATCCGGCAGCTCGAGGGTGACGCGGAACGGCCGCCCCGGCTGCGTGGGGTAGCCCGGGCCGACCGTCTCGGCGATGCTCGGCCGCTGCCACATGGCCAGGCGCGGCCCGGTGCCGATCACGAAGTCAGCGAACCGCACGTTGCGCATGCGCCGTTCGAGGCCGACGCCCTCGCGGTAGAAGTCGTCGCTGGCGGTGACGTCGGCGTTGACGAGGCAGATGTCGTCGAGTCTCATGGGGTGTCCTCTCGGCCGGTGGGGCGGGCAGCGGGGGTCGTAGAACGCGGGGAGGAGACGCGGGCCGCCTGGGGCAGCGGCGACGGGTCGACAGCCCAGGTGCGCCGGTAGGACTCGCGCACGAACGGCTCGATGTCGTCGCGGAACGCCGTCCACTCGGGCAGGTCGACGAGGTAGCGCGCGGCCTCGGCGCGGAACTCGGCGAGCAGGGCGTCGGCGTCGATCAGGGTGCATCGGCCGTCGTCGACCACGAGCCGGCCGTCGACCCAGACCTGCCGGATCGAGCGGCCGTCTTCGGAGAAGACGAGCTGGCGGGCGGCATCGTTGAGCGGCGTGAAGTTCGTCGTCTTCGTGAGGTCGAAGACGACGAAGTCGGCCTTCAGGCCGGGTGCGATGCATCCGGTGGCGCCCGCCCAGCCGGCCGCTCGCGCACCAGCGACCGTCGCGGCCTGCAGCACCTCGCCGACCCGGGGCCATTCGTCGTAGTCGGGATCGGTGAGCGTGTGCAGCAGAGCCGCCACTTTCACGACCTCGAGCATGCGCAGCGAGTCGTTGCTCGACGCGCCGTCCGACCCGAGCGCCACGCGCACGCCCGCGTCGTGCAGGGCTCGCCACGGCAGGATGCCGGAACCGAGCTTGAGGTTCGACAGCGGGTTGTGCACGATCGTCGCACCCGACTGTGCGAGCAGGTCGAGGTCGCCCGTGGTCAGCCAGATGCCGTGGGCGAGGGTCACGTTTTCGCCGAGGATGCCGAGGTCGTCGAGGTGCTGCACGATCGTGCGGCCGTCGTAGCGGGTGCGCGCGAGCTCGGCCTGCAGTTTCGTCTCGAGTAGGTGCAGGTGCAGCACCTCCCCGTTCTCGCGGGCGACGGCGGCGGCGCGGCGCAGCAGTCCGTCGGTGGCGCGCTGCGGTGCGCTGGGGGCGACGGCGTACCGGATGCGGCCGGTGCCCCCCGCATGACGCGCGGCCAGTTCTCGTGCAGCTTCGGAGAACGCGAAGTAGTCGCGCTGAACCACCTCAGGCGCCGGCATCGACTCGCGACTCGCGACTCGCATCTCGGCGGGCAGCACCTCCTCGGCGAACGGCAGACGGTCGGCCATGGGCACGTCGACGACCGTGCCGGTGCAGGTGGCGCGGAGCCCGGCGTCGTCGTAGGCGGCGAACACCGGGCCGATGGTCTCGAGTGTCTGGCGAGGCAGTTCGCCGATGTCGTCGAGCACGGTGGTGACGCCGCCGAGCAGGGACTCGATCGCGGCGACCATCGTGCGCAGGTAGACCAGGCGGGGCGGAAGCGGGGCGACACCGGCGGGTGGGTAGCTCAGCAGGGTCCACACTTCGAGCGGCACGCGGTCGCTCGTTCCGCGGAAGAGGATCTCCCACGAGTGGGTGTGCGCGTTGACCAGGCCCGGGATGAGCAGGAGGTCGGTCGCGTCGACGACGGAGACGTCGGCGTGCGTCGAATGCTCCCCGGCCGTGTCGGGTGTTGCCGCCCGCTCGCCGGCCGGGCGCACCGACACGAACCGGTCGCGGTCGACGAGCACGTCGGCGCGGAACGGCACCGCGCCGTGGGCGTCGTCCATCGCGATGACGAGGGCGTTCTGCCATTCAGTGGCCACGAGGGTCTTTCTGTAGAGGGGTTCGAGGGCGCGCCGAAGCGCGGGAGGCCGGCGCGGAGAGGTCGCCGGAGGAACGCGGATGCCGCGGCCCACGTCGGGGCGGAACAGGGCGTGATGGCCCGCGGAACCGCGCGGTGGCGAACGAGAAGAGCCGTGACGACGAGTGAGAGACCGAGGCGCTCAACCGCGCAGTTGTTCACGCGGGAGCGGGCAGACTCGTCCCCTGGCGCGGGGCGCGACTACGAGTTGAAGGAGAAGACAGAGGTGTTGTGGTGGCCGCTCTGGCGGCGCAGGCAGAACCACTGGCAAAAGCCACTGGATTCGTGCGACAACCTCATGACGACGACGCTACGCGAAGTGTGTGACGCCGATGTTTCAGACTCCGAACATCCGCGTGACGCGATAGGAGTGGGCCCGGAGGGGCTCGAACCCTCGACCCGCGGATTAAAAGTCCGATGCTCTGCCAACTGAGCTACAGGCCCTCCCCACCAATCTATCGCTAAACGGGCCCGCCCGAGTGCGGGTACGTTCGCTCTGCGCGTGACCGCCAGCGGTAAGGGAGGCGGGCGCGTAGCGTTGAGGAGTCAGACGGCCCCGACGGGGCAGGATGGGGTGGCATGAGCAACGATTTCCACAAGCCGGCACTCTTCGACGGCTCGGCCTTCGAAGCGTTCCAGGGCGGCGAGGATCCCGCGCACATCAACCGGGTGGCCCATGAGACCGCGGGCGCGCTGCTCAACCGCGTTCGAGAAGACCCGCACCCCGAGGTGATCGACCGGCTGCTCACGTTCACCGACGACCACGGGATCGATGCCATCGCCGAGCTGTGGGCCCGAGCGAACCCGCGCACGCTGCCCGGCAGCCTGTGGCGCATCTATCTGCTGCGTGCCCTCATCCGGCAGAATCCGGAGCAGACCGCCTACTTCTTCGAGCGCGGCACCGAGGTCATCCCGAGCATCGACCCGGTGGTGGCCGGCGCCGAGTCGCCCACCGGACCACGGGAGATCACCGAACTCGCCGATCAGATCCTGCGCGGCCTCTTCACAGGAGATTTTGCGATCGCTCTCGATCGCGCCTCCGCGTTCTGCCGCATCATGGCCCAGGGATGCGCCAGCATCGCCGACGACGCGGAGATCGGCGCCCCTGAGACGGCGTCGACCCTCACCACCCGTGCCCTCCGTTTCGAGACCATCGGAGCGGATCTCACGCAATCGGCCGGTCTCTGGCGCAGCGACAACCTCGACTGATTGCGTAAACTAGACCGGGTCGGGTCGCGGTAACCCCGGGCTCCAATATTCGCCGCTACGAGCGGCCTCTCGCCGAGAGGCGTTCCGCGACCCGGCTCTTCTTCTCCAATCCACTCGTTCTGCTGCTCCGAATACCGATCGTGAACCCGATCCGACGTTCAGCCCCCGAGTCCGATTGCGAGCGTGTCCTGCCATGCTTGAACTCGTGACCACCGACAGAGGGTCGGACGCGGGGAATTCCGAGACCGCTGTGACCTTCGAACGACTGCTCGACCTCATCTCGCGAGGAGACCGAGAAGCCTTCTCCGAGCTCTACGACCGCACGGCACCGCGCGTGTTGGGACTCGTGAAGCGCGTGCTGGTCGATCACGCGCAATCCGAAGAAGTGGCGCAGGAGGTCTTTCTCGAGATCTGGCGCACCGCCTCACGGTTCGAGTCGCAGCGGGGCAGCGCGATGTCGTGGATCCTCACGATGTCGCACCGCCGGGCCGTCGACCGGGTGCGTTCCTCGCAATCCGGCCACGATCGCGATGAACGCATCGGGCTGCGCGACATCGAACCCGACTACGACGAGGTCAGCGAGACCGTCGAGATCCGCATCGAACACGAGAGGGTGAAGAGAGCCATGGCGCAGTTGACGGCGCTGCAACGCGAGGCGATCTCCCTCGCGTACTACGGCGGCTACAGCCATTCCGAGATCGCGGGCATCCTCTCCATTCCAGTGGGTACCGTGAAGACGAGACTCCGCGACGGCATGATCCGACTTCGAGACGAATTGGGGGTGACCTCGTGAACGACCGCCATGACGACGACGATCCGCGTCTGTCGACGGGTGCCTACTCCCTCGACGCGGTCTCTCCCGACGAGGCCGAGGCCTTCGAACGGGCCACGGATGCGTCGGAGAGCCTTCGCGAGGAGACCGACGGCCTCGTCGAGACGGCTGGGCTCCTCGGCCTCGCCATCACGCCGGTGACGCCCTCCGAGCGCATGAAGGCCGAGCTGATGGCGAAGCTCGCCACGACCGCGCAGCTTCCCCGGCAGGAGCCGGTGGCGGCGGTGCCGGATGCGTCGGCCGAGCCCGAGAGTGCAGCTCCGGCTGCGCCGACCCCGGTCGAGACGCCGGCTCCGGATGCTCGCACCGCTTCCACAGCGCCCCGCGCCGAATCCCGCGCCCGCTCCCGCTGGTTCGCACGCCCCGCAACCCTCGTTGCCGGCATCGCCGCCGCGGCTGCCCTGTTCGTCGGCGGCGGTGTGGTCGGCACGGCCGTCAGCGGCGGCTTCGGGACATCCTCGGTGACGGATGCCTCGGCCGCGGGACTCGCCGAGATCACGGCCGCCGAAGACTCCCAGCGCTCGACGGTTCCCGTCGAGGGCGGCGGAACCGCCACGCTGGTGTGGTCGAACACCCTCGGCCGTTCGGCGATCGTGGTCGACGGGCTCACGCCCCTGCCCGACGGCAAGGTCTACGAGGCCTGGTACATCGACGCGGAGGGCGCCGCTCCGGCGGGAACCTTCACGGCGTCGGGGGAGGGCACGTCGTGGCACGTGCTCGCGGGAGCCATGAACCCCGGCGACGCCATCGGCGTCACGGTCGAACCGGCCGGCGGCTCCACGACCCCCACCACCGACCCCATCATCGTGGGCCAGACCGCATGACTCCGCCCCCGAGACGCCAAAAAACGCCCTGAAGCGCAGGCTTTTGGGGCGTTTTTTGGCGTCTCGCGAGGAGGGGAGGGGCTACCCGAAACGGCCGGAGACGTAGTCTTCGGTGGCCTGCACCGTGGGGTTGCTGAAGATCGTCGTGGTCTCGTCGAACTCGATGAGCTTGCCCGGCTTGCCGGTGCCCGCGATGTTGAAGAACGCGGTCTTGTCGGAGACGCGCGACGCCTGCTGCATGTTGTGGGTCACGATCACGATCGTGTACTCCTGCTTGAGCTCCTCGATCAGGTCTTCGATGGCGAGGGTGGAGATCGGGTCGAGGGCGGAGCACGGCTCGTCCATCAGCAGCACGTCGGGGGAGACCGCGATGGCGCGGGCGATGCACAGACGCTGCTGCTGACCACCCGAGAGGCCCGAGCCGGGGAGGTTCAGGCGGTCCTTCACCTCTTCCCAGAGGTTCGCGCCCTTCAGCGACTTCTCCACCAGGTCGTCGCCGTCCGACTTCGACAGGCGCTTGTTGTTGAGGCGCACGCCGGCCAGCACGTTGTCGCGGATCGACATCGTGGGGAACGGGTTCGCCCGCTGGAACACCATGCCGACCTGCCGGCGCACGAGCACCGGGTCGACGCCGGGGCCGTAGAGGTCGTTGCCGTCGATCATCACTTCACCCTTGACGTAGGCGCCGGGGATGACTTCGTGCATGCGGTTGAGCGTGCGCAGGAAGGTCGACTTCCCGCATCCCGATGGACCGATGAACGCGGTCACGGTGCGGGGCTCGATGTTGATGTTGACGCCTTCGACGGCGAGGAAGTCACCGTAGTAGACGTTGAGGTCGTTGACTTCGATGCGCTTGGACACGACAGTTCCTTTTTCGGTTGGTGGTTCGGGTTACCGCGAGCCCTTGGGCGCGAAGACCTTGGCGACGACACGGGCGATGAGGTTGAGGATGACGACGAGGATCACGAGCAGGAGCGCCGCGCCCCAGGCCGAAGCGTTCGAGGCGGCGATGTCCTGGCCCGGGAACTTGTAGCCGGTGTACGCCATCACGGGGAGGGTCTGCATCGGGCCGTCGAAGGGGTTCGCGTTGAAGTTGTCGGTGAAGCTCGCGGCCATAAAGATCGGCGCGGTCTCGCCGATGACTCGGGCGATGGCGAGCATGACACCTGTCACGATGCCGGCGATGGCCGTCGGCAGCACGATCTTCGTGATGGTGGAGAACTTCGAGACTCCGAGGGCGTAGGAGGCCTCGCGCAAGTCCATCGGCACGAGCCGCAACATCTCCTCGCAGGAGCGGACGACGATCGGGATCATCAGCACCGACAGGGCGATCGATGCGGAGAAGCCGCTGAAGGCCTTCGGCCCGACGATGAGGGAGAACAGCGAGAACGCGAACAGACCGGCGACGATCGAGGGGATGCCCGTCATCACGTCGACCAGGAAGGTCACGGTACGCGCCATCCAGTGCTTCGGCTGTGCGTATTCGACCAGGTAGATCGAGGTCAGGATGCCGATCGGGATCGAGATGAGGGCGGCGATGCCGGTGATGATGAGCGTGCCGACGATGGCCTGCCAGGCGCCGACCTTCGTGGTCACCTCGAGGGTGTCGGGGTCGAAGACCGACTGGGAGGTCTGGGTCACGAAGTCCCAGTTGATCGACCCGATGCCGTTCGCCACCACGGTGATGAGCGTGGAGATGAGGGGAGCCAGCGCGAGCAGGAACGCGACCGTGACCAGTCCGCGCACGACGCGGTCAGTCGCCTTGCGGCGGTTCTCCACCGCGGAGGACAGGATGCCGAGGCCGATCAGGTAGATCACGGCGGCCAGCACGAGCCAGCCGGCCACGTTGAAGCCCATGAGCAGCAGGATCACCGCGCTGAGCGCCAGCGATCCGGCGAGCATGTACCACTCGATGAAGCGGGGCAGCTGACCGGAGGTCAGGGAGTTCGCGATGCGCCCAGAGGGCTGCCGGCTGGGGCTGATGGTGGCGCTCACGCGTCTTTTCCCTCTCGCTCTTCCCGGTCGATCTCGGGTTCGGGGTCGTCGGCCCCCTCGGTGTGCACCGCGGGGGACTTGCGGGCCAGCACGTCATCGACGGCGAGCACCGTGCTCGGGTCGCTCGGCGGCAGCTGGGCCAGCATCTTCTTGCGCTTGCGGAGCGCGCCCTTGCCGGCACGGCCGGCGATGATCCGGGCCACCATGTTGACGGCCAGCGAGATCACGAACAGCAGCAGGCCGGTGCCGATCAGCGCCTCACGCTGGAGCGTGGTGGCGATCGGGAAGTTGAGGGCGATGTTCGCGGCGATGGTCTGCGAGTTCTCACCCTCGGTGAGCATCCGTACCGACACCAGGATGGCGGGCGAGATGATCAGCGCGATCGCCATCGTCTCGCCGAGGGCCCGGCCGAGGCCGAGCAGGGTGGCGCTGATGACGCCGGAGCGGCCGTAGGGGAAGACGGCCATCTTGATCATCTCCCACTTGGTGGCGCCGAGCGCCAACGCCGCCTCTTCGTGCAGGCGCGGGGTCTGCAGGAAGATCTCGCGGGAGATCGAGGTGATGATCGGCAGGATCATGACGGCCAGCACGACCGCGCCGGCGAGGATGGTCGATCCGGTGGTGGAGACCTGACCGCCGAAGAGCGGGATCCAGCCGAGGTAGGTGTTGAGCCAGTCGGACAGCGGCAGCAGGAAGGGGCGGATGACGATGATGCCCCAGAGGCCGAAGACGATGGAGGGCACTGCAGCCAGCAGGTCGACCAGGTAGCCGAGGATGCCGGCGAGGCGACGCGGCGCGTAGTGCGAGATGAACAGCGCGATGCCGATGGCGATCGGGGCGCCGACGACCAAGGCGATCGCGGAGGCGAACAGCGTTCCCCAGATGAGGGGGCCGACGTAGGTCCAGAAGTTGGCGTAGCCGCCGGTGGGGCCGCTGGTCAGATCAGGGTTCGTCTGCCAGTCGGCCATGATGGCCGGAACGGCCTGGATGATGAGGAACAGCGCGACACCGGCCAGGATCACCATGATCGAGGCGGCGGAGCCGGTGCTCAGGCCGAGGAAGATGCGGTCGGCGGGCCGCGACTTGGCGCGAACGCCTTTGGTGGACCGCTGGGGGCCGCGGGAGCCGGGTTCGCTCATGGTTTCCTTACCGGTCGCCGTCTGGTCGTCTCCGCCGGGTTTCCTCGTAGCGGATCGGACAGCTGTGTTTTCGCTCACTGCACTCTTTCTCAAGGGTATTGGCGTAGACGAGCCAGACGGCAACCGGTTTTTATTCAGGGGGTGTTACTTGACGAGCTCGAGGCTCGTGGCGATCTGCGACAGCATGTCGGCCGGGATCGGTGCGGAGCCGGCGTTCTTTGCGGCGACTTCCTGGCCGACCTCGCTCGCGATGAACGAGATGTAGGCCTTGGTGAGCGTCGACTGAGCCTCGTCGGGGAACGTGGTGCAGAGGATCGCGTAGGAGATCAGCGGGATCGGGTAGGCGTCGGCGTCGGTGATCTTCGTGTAGTCGATCTTCTGAGCGAGGTCGCCCTCGACACCGGTGTCCACTGTGGCGGCTGCCTCGGTGAAGGCGTTCGAGGCGCCCTCGGCCGAGAAGGGAACGAAGTCGGTGCCGGTGCCGACCTGGATGTTGGCCGAGGACAGCTCGCCGATGGCGCTGTGGTCGGCGTAGCCGATGGTGCCCTCGCCGGCCTTGACGGTGTTGACGACACCCGAACCGCCCTGCTGAGCGCTCGAGCCGGCGATCGGCCAGGCGTTGCTCGGCGGGTTGGTCCAGATCGACGGCTGCGTCTGGCTCAGGTAGTTGGTGAAGTTGGTCGTGGTGCCGGAGCCGTCCGAACGGGTCACCGTGGTGATCTGCGTGGCCGGAAGGGTCGCGTCGGGGTTCTCGGCGGCGATGGCCGGGTCGTTCCAGGTGGTGATCTGGAGCGAGAAGATCTTCGCGATCGTGGCCGAGGAGAGGTTCAGCTCCTTGACACCCGGGAGGTTGTAGATGACCGCGACACCGTCGAGGTAGATCGGGAGGTTGATGCCACCACCGGGGCCGCAGAGGGTCTGCGCGGTAGCCGCCTGGTCCTCCTTGAGGGGCGAGTCGGAGCCCGCGAAGTCGTAGCTGCCGGCGAGCCAGTTGGTGACGCCGCCGCCCGAGCCCTGCGACTTGTCGTAGTTGATGGTGACGCCCTTCGCCTGCGCGGTGAAGGCCGAAGTCCAAGCTGCCTGGGCGTTCGCCTGGGCGCTGGAACCGCCGGCGGTGATGGTGCCGGTGAGCGTGCTGTCGACCGCCGCGGTGGTCGGAGTCGCCGAAGCGGCCGGAGTCTCGCTGCTGCCGCTGCCGCTTGCGCAGGCCGAAAGCGCCAGGGCGGTCACGAGGGCGAGGCTGCCCACCGCTGCCACGTTCTTGAGCTTCACTGTGTTCCCTTCGAATTGGGTTTCTCCGCTGCGGCCGCAGTGAAATTCGAGTCTTCGATACAGGCGCGCACGGTTGGGGTCGGTGCTGACCCGACTGAGACACTAAGCGCGACGTTTAACGAGTGACCCGCACCAAGATGAACGGAAGGTTAACGGAGCCCGTCGATCGACGAACTGTGGAAGGTCACGGGTTCGGTACGTGGGTCTCGATCGCGATGATCCCGGAGCCGGGTCGATCGACCGAAAGGTGAAGAACCGAGAAACCGGCGACGGGCAGGTCACCGGCCCGGGAGACGGTGGCCGCCGGAGCGGTGCCGGTGGCCAGAGCGACCTCCCGCACGATGTCGGGAAGCACCGGTCCGTGACTGCAGACCACCGAGGTGACGCGTTTGCGCACGCGCTTGCCCATCATCTCGCGCACCGCGCTCTCGCCGCTCTCGTAGGCATCCTGGCTGATCGCATCCGTCGTCTTCACCGGGAGCGCCAGCGACTTCGAGAGTGGTTCGAGGGTCTGGCGGCAGCGTCGGGCCGTGCTGCTGTAGAGCTTCTCCGGCCCGAACGCGGTGACGCTCGGCACGATCGACCGCGCTTCGCCGCGGCCGCGCTCGGTGAGGGGCCGATCGGCGTCAGGGCCGACGAACTGGTAGGGCGGCGTGGCTTTGGCATGGCGGAGCGCGATGATCGCGAAGGTGCGGGTGACGCCTTCGTCGACGAGCATCCGGAAGCGTTCCACGATCTCGGCGTCGCGTTCGTAGCTGAGGGCGGCCAGAGCCTTCTTGACGGGCAACCACTCGAGCGCGGCCACTTCGCCGTTGGGCAGGAAGGTGGAGGCGAGGATGGCGCCGTCGGTCGCCTCGGCGGCCCAGTAGTGCACCACCTTCTCGCGGCCGTTGGGCATGGTGTAGTTCGTGACGCCGAGCGGCACGCCGAGCGTCACGGCCAGACCGGTCTCCTCGGCGATCTCGCGCACGGCCGTCTCGGGCAGCGTCTCACCCGGGTCGACCTTGCCCTTGGGCAGGGAGATGTCACGGTGCGCCGTGCGGTGGATGACCAGCACGTTCACCTTGCCGTCGACGAACCGCCAGCAGACGGCGCCGGCTGCGAAGACGGTCACCGCGTGGTGCCCGGTCGCTTGCGGCGGCTGATCTGCTGCATCAGCTCGTCCTGCAGGTCGATCAGGTGCACGCCCTCGGCGTCGACGACGCTGCGGATCCAGTCGCCGGCCTCGTCGAGAGCCCAGGAGGTGACCGCGTCGGACATCGCGAGCTCGAACAGGCCGTCGATCTCGCGCAGATGATCGGGGTCGACCAGCCGCACCAGTGCCTCGACACGGCGGTCGAGGTTGCGGTGCATCATGTCGGCCGATCCGATGAACACCTGCGGGTCGCCGTTGTTGTGGAAGGAGAAGATGCGCGAGTGCTCCAGGTAGCGACCGAGGATGGAGCGCACACGGATGGTCTCGGAGAGCCCCTCCTGCCCCGGTTTCAGGGAGCAGATGCCGCGCACCCAGATGTCGATCGGCACGCCGGCCTGACTGGCCCGGTAGAGGCCGTCGATGATCGCCTCGTCGACGATCGAGTTCAGCTTGATGCGGATGCCGGAGGGGAGACCCTTGCGGGCGTTCTCGGCCTCGTCGGCGATGCGCTTCAGCAGACCCTTGCGCAGGTGCAGCGGAGCCACCAGCAGGCGCTTGAACTTCTTCTCGATGGCGTAGCCGGAGAGCTCGTTGAAGAGCCGGGTGAGGTCTTTGCCCACCTGGTCGTCGGCCGTCAGGAGGCCCAGGTCTTCGTAGATGCGCGAGGTCTTGGGGTTGTAGTTGCCGGTGCCGATGTGGCTGTAGCTCTTCAGCCGCCCCTTCTCCTGGCGGATGACGAGGGCGAGCTTGCAGTGGGTCTTGAGGCCCACCAGCCCGTAGACCACGTGCACGCCGGCCTTCTCGAGCTTGCGCGCCCAGGAGATGTTCGCCTGCTCGTCGAAGCGGGCCTTGATCTCCACCAGGGCGAGCACCTGCTTGCCCGCTTCGGCGGCATCGATCAGGGCCTCGACGATGGGGCTGTCACCGCTCGTGCGGTAGAGCGTCTGCTTGATGGCCAGCACGTGCGGATCGGCCGCGGCCTGCTCGAGAAAGGCCTGGACACTGGTGGCGAACGATTCGTAGGGGTGGTGCAGCAGGATGTCGCCGCGCGAGATCGCCTTGAAGATGTCGGGCTTGGCGTTCGGCTCGGGCGGCAGCAGCGCCACCGAGGTGGTGGGCACGTGCTTCGGGTACTTCAGGTCGGGACGCGGGATGCGGGTGAGGTCGAACAGGCCGCCGAGGTCGAGCGGCCACGGCAGCCGGTAGACCTCCTGCTCGGTGATGTCGAGCTCGCGCACCAGCAACTCGAGGGTCACGGCATCCATGTCGTCGGTGATCTCCAGCCGGATCGGCGGCCCGAAGCGGCGGCGCAGCAGCTCCTTCTCGAGCGCCTGCAGCAGGTTCTCGGTCTCGTCTTCCTCCACCTCGACGTCTTCGTTGCGGGTGACGCGGAACACGTGGTGCTCCACGACCTCCATGCCCGGGAAGAGGTCGCCCAGGTGGTTGGCGATGAGGTCTTCGAGCGGGATGAACCGCAGTTCGTTCACCGACTCGCGCTGGTCGACCCGGATGAAGCGATTGAGCACCTGCGGCACCTTGAGCCGGGCGAACTCCTCCTTGCCGGTCTTGGAGTTGCGCACGCGCACCGAGAGATTGAGCGAGAGGCCCGAGATGTAGGGGAAGGGATGCGCGGGGTCGACCGCGAGCGGCATCAGCACCGGGAAGATCTGCTGCGAGAAGATCTCGCGCAGGTTCTCCCGGTCGGCCTCGTCGAGTTCGCTGTAGGCGACGATGCGGATGCCCTCGTCGGCGAGAGCGGGGCTCACCAGGTTCCGCCAGGCGGCGGAGTGGCGGGCCTGCAGTTCGTGGGCTTTGACGGAGATGTCTTCGAGCACATCCGTCGGCCGGCGCCCGACGTTCGTGGGAACGGCGAGGTCGGTGAGGATGCGGCGCTTCAGCCCCGCGACCCGCACCATGAAGAACTCGTCGAGGTTGGAGGCGAAGATGGCCAGGAAGTTGGCCCGCTCGAGCACCGGGAGCGAGGGATCTTCGGCGAGTTCGAGCACCCGGTTGTTGAAGGCCAGCCAGCTGAGCTCGCGGTCGAGGTAACGGCCCTCGGGCAACGGCGGACCGTCGGTGGTCACGGCCAGTTCGTCGTAGTCGTCGTCGAAGTCGGTGACGACTCCGGCGTCGAGCGAGATCATGTCGTCGTCCATCAGAACATCATGTCACCCAGGCGTGACCGCGGGCAGCGCGCTTCGTAAACGGCACGTGACGCTTCCGATGGTGTCCACTCGTCCAAGATCGGGCAGTTTTCGCGAACGTGGCCCGATGTAGGACGAGTGGGCGCGCACGAGGAGCGCTGTCAGGGGGAGAGGTGGGTGGCGAGGGCGGTCGCGACGGCGCCGGAGACCGAGTCGGGGCCGCCGAGGAGCACGATGCGCTGCGGGGCGAGCCGGTCGAGCTCGGAGGCGACGGAGCCCGGCAGGGTGTCGCGGGCGACCAGGAGCACCGGAGCGGCCCGGCCGATGGCCGCGGCGGCACCGGAGAGGGCGTCGGGGAAGGTCTGGCCGGATGCGACGAAGACGGTTCCGTGGGCCGCCGCCGGGAAGGCCCGGGCGGAGACCGCGGCGGCCACCGTGTAGCGGTCGGCCCCGGTGACCCGGGTGACCGGACCGAACGCGGCCAGCGCGCTCGCCGTGGCCGCGGACACCGAATTCGTGCCACCCAGCAGCACGATGCCCCCGGGGTCGAGTCGGCGGAGCTCCGCATCGATGGCGGGCGGGATGCCGTCCTTGCCCACCAGGAGCACGGGCGCGCCCGCATGGCCGGCTGCGGCGGAGCCCGAGAGGGCGTCGGGGAAGACCTCGCCCGACGCGACGTAGACGCGCTCCAGCCCGGGGTCGAAGGCGTCGGCCGACACGGCCGCCGAGACTGCGAAGCGGTCGGCGCCACCGATTCGCCGCACGTCGCCGGCATACCCGCGCAGTGCATCGACGACGGCGGCGCTCACCGTGTTCGGCCCGCCGAGCACGACGATGTGCTGCGGGCCGAGGCGGGTGAGCTCGGCGGCGACCGGTGCCGGGATGCCGTTCTTCAGCACGAGAAGCACCGGGCCGCCGGCAGCCCCCGCCGCTGCTGACGCCGAGAGGGCGTCGGGGAAGACCTCGCCGGAGGCCACGTAGACGGTGTCGGTAGCAGGCGCGAAGTTCGCCGCCGAGACCGCGGCCGACACCGCGAAGCGGTCCGCGCCGCCGATGCGGTCGACGCCGGTCACGGGCTCGGCCGACGGCAGCCAGGAGTTGCCCGACACGAGCAGCATCACCTGCAGGCGGATCGAGTCGGCGTAGTAGCCGCCGCTCGGCGCGCTGCGGAGCGTGCTCCAGGCGCGATCGACCCAGGCCTGGCGGTCGAGGTGGGGCGCTGCGACAGCGGCCATCGGCGCCAGGAAGGCCTGGTCGCCGTAGGCGACCAGAGGCGTGCCGTCGAGACGGTAGCCGGCGCGGACGGCGGCCGGATCTCCCGTGGTCGCCTGCACGACCCAGTCGCGCATCCGGTCGGCTGCGGCCAGCGACACCGCATCGCCGGCGATCATCGCGGCAGACGCAAGGCGCCAGGGCGTGCGGCAGGCGTTCCAGGAGAAGTCGCCGTCGGTGGCCGCTTCGAGGAACTGCGGGGGAGCCGGTGCCGGCGTCGCCGTGTCGGTGCCGACCACGAAGTCGGGCAGGAGTCCGGTGGCGGGCGCGTGCGTCGCCTGCATCGTGGTGATGAGCGATCCGGCCGCAGCGATCGCGTCGCTCCAGAACGGGTCGCCGGTGGCGTCTCCGAAGGCGCGGAAGTGGTCGATCATGAGGTCGGAGGTGCGCGTGGCGAACCAGTATCCGTCGCCCGGGGCCGGCCAGTCGCCGAGCAGGGGCAGGTGCGTGCTGGGGTTGAACTCGCTGCGCTCGATCGCGGCGATGAGCGTCGCTGCCTCGGCGGCGTAGTCGACCGCGCCGGCGGAGCCCCACTGGGTGTCGGCGAGCAGCAGCGCGAACGCGATGTCGAGATCGCCGTCGGTGGCGGATCCGGCGTCGCCCGGGATGCTCGTGCAATCGGGCTTCTGGTGCCAGGCCATGAGCTCGGGGTCGACCTCACTCGGGTGGTCGTCGACGTAGCGGAAGAGCCCGTCGAACACGGCGCGGGCGGACGGGTCGTGGCCGGCCAGCAAGGCGGTGACCACCATGCCGTAACCCTGGCCCTCCGACACCACCATCGAACCGGTGGAGCTGGAGGCGTCGACGTAGTAGCGACCCGTGCCGCAACCGGCCTTGACGTACTTCGCCTTCCACGCGGTGTATGCGGCAGCCGTGTCCGCATCGGCGGCCGCGACGCCGCCCGGCGGGAGCGCGGCTCCTGCGGCGAGCTCGACGAGGTGCGACCCGAACGGCCGCGTCGGGCCGGCCTCCGTCGTCGACGTCGGTGTCGGCGCCGTCGCGGCCTCGTGGGCGGAGGCCGGTGCGGCGATCACCGGGGAGAGCACGGCGGTCAGCAGCACGACGATCGCGCCGACCGTCGCACCCCGGTTGAGCCGAGCGAGCATCCTGAACTCCCATCGCTCCCGCACGGGAGTGGTTTCGAGGATACCTCAGCGGCGCTGCGGACGGAGCGGGAGACGCTGCTGGTACTGCACGTCGATGGTGTGGTCGGTGAAACCGAGCGACCGGTAGAGGGCGACGGCGCGGGTGTTGTCGGCGTCGACGAACAAGGCGGCCTGCGAGCATCCGCGTTCCACCAGGCGGGCGAGACCGCGGTTCATCAGGAAGCGGCCGAGGCCTTGCCCGGCGTGCCCCTCCTCGATGCCGATCACGTAGATCTCGCCCACCCGCTCGTCGTCGGGCTCGATCTTGAGCCAGTTGTAGCCCACGAGGCGCCCGGATGCGTCGCGCAGCAGCAAGAAGTCGTCGGGCTCGAACCATGACTCCGAGCGGCGGAAGCTCAGGTCTTCGGCTGTGAGTCCGCCCTGCTCGGCATGCTCGGCGAAGACCCGGGCGTTCAGGTCGACCCAGTCGTCGACGTCGCGGCCGCCGCGGAAGGTCGACAGCGTGAAGCCGGCCGGCGCATCCGGCGCCGTCAGCGTGGCGGGCAGCTCGCGCCGCAATTGCAGGAGGGTGCGCACCGCGTCGAAGCGATGGCTGGCGGCCAGGCGTCGCGACGCCGGATGGTCGCCGTGCGCCCAGGCCCGCAGCCCCTCGTCATCCGGGCCCGGCACCCCTTGGTTGCGCAACAGGATGTCGAGGAACTGCCGCCCCAGCCCCTCCTCGCGCCATTCGGGATCGATCACGAACTCCAGCTCGCCCTGCCCCACGATCGCGGCCCCCACGACGGTGCCGCTGCGCTGGGCCAGCAGGAGCGAGCGCGAGCCCTTGCCCGCATCCACCAGGGCCTGATCGTTGAACGGCTGCTGACCGTCGACCAGGGCCGCTCGGGCTACCAGGCGCAGGAATGGCTCGCGTGCGTCGTCGGGGCTACTGATTGAGAGTGTGAGCGAGTCGCTCATTGTCGTCCTCGAAGAAGTTGAAGCGGTACCCCACGTTGCGCACGGTGCCGATCAGCGATTCGAGGTCGCCCAGTTTCGCCCGTAGCCGCCGCACGTGCACGTCGACCGTTCGGGTGCCGCCGAAGTAGTCGTAGCCCCAGACCTCGCTGAGCAACTGCTCGCGCGTGAACACCCGCGACGGGTGCATCGCGAAGAAGCGCAGCAGCTCGAACTCCTTGAAGGTGAGGTCGAGCGGGCGGCCGTGCACGCGGGCCGAGTAGCTCGCCTCGTCGATCACGACACCGGAGGCCTGGATCTTCGAGGTCGACTGGTCTTGCACCTGCCGGCCGATGGCGAGACGGATGCGCGTGTCGACTTCAGCGGGCCCGGCCGTCTCGAGCACGACATCCGCCGCGCCCCATTCGGCGCTGACCGCGGTGAGCCCGCCCTCGGTGAGGATGAGCACGACCGGAACGCCGATGCCGGTGCTCGACAGGATCTTGCAGAGCGAGCGGGCGCTGGCGAGATCGTGGCGGGCGTCGACGAAGATGAGATCGCTGTTCGGGGTGTTGACCAGCTGCGATGCTTCGGCGGGGATCTGGCGGGTGCGATGGCTCAGGAGCGAGAGCGCGGGTAACACCTCGCGGTCGACCGCAGAGGTCAGGATCAACAACTGCGCCACGTAAGATCCTCCAGAGAACGCCTGCGGTACATACTATCGGGCAGAATGACGGGTATGAGTCTGCTCATGAGAAGCGTAGTCCCGGTGTGGATCCTGACGATCCTCGCCGTGGCGGCCGTCGGGGTGTTCGTGACTCCGGGGGAATTCCTCGTGTTCATGCCCGTGGTGCTGGGCCTCGCGCTGCTCGTGACCTTCGGCGTCCAGCTGCTCGTGCGCGAACGCAAGGGCTTCGTGAACCGCGTCTCGGCGAGCGTCGGCGGTGCGGTCGTCATCCTCGCCCTGGCCACCGTGGTGCTGGGTCCCTTGGCCTTCGCGGCGGGCGCTAAGCTTTAGACATGTCCTACGTCGCGCTAGAACTCCTGTTCATCGGGCTTCTCGGGCTCGCGAGCCTCGCCATCGCCTGGACGGCGGGAGTCGTCGTCTACAAGCTGTTCCGCGGCCAGCGCTGAAAGCTGCGGTGCTGAGCCTGTGATCGAGATCCCCACCGGCCTGCCCGCCGAGCTGGTGCCCCTGTCGTGGTTGATCGGGGTCTGGGAAGGCACGGGCGTCATCGACTACGCCGTGGGAGACGAGAACGTCTCGCAGGAGTTCGGTCAGCGCATCAGCTTCAGCCACGACGGGCTGCCCTTTCTGAACTACAGCTCCTACACCTGGCTGCTCGGCGATGACGTCGAAGGCCAGCCGCTCACCTCCGAGACCGGCTACTGGCGGCTCGCCCGCCTGCACATCGAGGGCGACGCGGGTCCGGGCATGCTCCCGGGCGTCGGTCCCCGCCCGTTCAACACCGCCCAGTCGGTCGAGACGCTCCGCAACTCGGCCGAGGGCTTCGACATCGAGGTGTCGATCGTGCACCCCACCGGCGTCAGCGAGCTCTACCTCGGCCAGGTCAAGGGTCCGCGCATCGATCTCGCCACCGACGCCGTGGTGCGCACCCAGTCGGCCAAGGAGTACGCGGCCGCCACCCGCATCTACGGTCTCGTCGACAACCACCTGCTCTGGGCGTGGGACATCGCGGCCCTCGGTCAAGACCTGCGCACTCACGCCTCGGCGCGACTCGCGAAGGCGGATTGAGCGCCGTGACGGCCTCGCCGTTCCTCGATCTCCCGGGTGCCGTCGCGGCATCCGTTCCCGACGAGGGCATCGCCGCGCACTACGGCAACCCGATCGTCGAACAGCGGATGCTCGCGGGCGGCTCGGGTGCGCCCGTCGGCTCCGGCGCATCCGTCGTCGTCGACCTGTCGAACCGCGGTGTCATCTCGGTCTCCGGCCCCGATCGGCTGAGCTGGCTCGACTCGGTGACGAGCCAGAGCATCCGCGAGCTCGCCCCCGGCGCTTCGGCCGAGACGCTGCTGCTCAGTGCCAACGGCCGCATCGAGCACGCCATCCGCCTCTTCGACGACGGCGAGACCGCCTGGCTGCTGGTCGACGCCGCCGAGACCGCGCCGCTCGAACAGTGGCTGCAGCGGATGCGCTTCATGCTCCGCGTCGAGATCGCCGATCGCAGCGACGAGTTCGCGACCATCGGATGGCTCGCCGACGGGCCCGACACCGCCGCTCCGGCGGCCCTCGCGGCCCTGGCGCACACCGGCAACGGGCATCCCCTCACCTGGGCCGACCCGTGGCCCGAGGTCGTGGCCGGCGGAGTGCAGTACGCCGTGGTTGATGAGCATCCGGGTGCGAGCTGGTTCTGGCGCGAGACGCTCGTGCCGCGATCCGCGCTCCCGCAGCTGGTGGAGGCCGTGCGGTCTGGGGAGCTCGGTGTGGCAGGGCTGCTCGCCGCCGAGGCGCTCCGCATCGCTGCCTGGCGGCCGCGCCTGTCGACCGAGGTCGACGAGCGCTCCATCCCGCACGAGCTCGACTGGATGCGGTCGGCGGTGCACCTGAGCAAGGGCTGCTACCGCGGGCAGGAGACCGTGGCGAAGGTGCACAACCTCGGGCACCCGCCGCGCCGCCTGGTGCTGCTGAACCTCGACGGCTCGGATGCCGTGCTCCCTGTCGCGGGCGACGAGGTGTTCGCCTCCGGTGCGGAGGATGCCGCCGGGCACGTGACCTCGGTCGCCATCCACCACGAGTGGGGGCCGATCGCGCTCGCTGTGGTGAAGCGCCAGCTGCCGGTCGACGCCCCGGTGGTCGTGCGCACCGCCGACGGTGACGTCGCCGCCACGGCGGAAGAGATCGTCTCGCCCGAGGCTGGTGCCACGGTGGGTCGCGTGCCGCGCCTGCCCCGGCTGGGCGCCCGCTCCCGCTAGACGCGCATGACCGACGCGACGCCGGCCGACGACGAGACACCCGTCATGCTCCGGCGCCGCTGGGAGGCCACCGCGCGCGGCGGCGTCGACCGCACTTGGGCGAGCGCGGCGGCGATCCTGCAACTCGTCGTCGCCGTGACGGTCGCGTACGCGCTCGCGCGCTACGTGCTGGGCCACGAGTTCCCGATCGCCGCGGTGACCGTGAGTCTGTCGAGTCTCGGTCTGGTGCTCGACGCCCGGCCGCGCCGCGTGCTCGAGACGGCCATCGCGATGACGATCGGCATCACCCTCAGCGAGCTGATCCTGCTCGCCTTCGGCCAAGGGCTGTGGCAGTTCGCGCTGACCATGCTGGCGGTGCTCGCCGTCACCCGTGCGCTGTCACCGCTGCCGGGCATCCCGATCGTGGCGGCGGTGCAGGCGGCCTTGGTGGCGCTCACCCCGGTGCCGCCCGGCGGACCGTTCACCCGCACGGCCGACGCGGTGGTCGGTGGCCTGGTCGGGCTCGCCTGCACGGCGCTGCTGCCGCGCGACCCGCGTCGGGCGGCGCGGCGGGAGGCCCTGAAGTTCTTCGCCGTCTTCAACGGTCTCACCTCATCGCTCGTCACCGTGCTGCGACTCGGCGACCAGCACACGGCCGAGGTCGTGCTGGGTCGCGCGCGCGAGACGCAGGGCCTGCTCGACCAGTGGAAGGCGTCGATCGACTCCGCCGTGGCGATCGCGCGCATCTCGCCCTTCCTCCGCAAGCACCGGGGCGAGCTCGCCGACCTGCAGGTGATGCAGCTGAACCTGGATCGGGGCGCCCGCAATCTGCGGGTGGTGAGCCGCCGCCTGGCCGTGCTGCCCGCCGGGCGGCCGCGGCCCGAGATCGCGGAGGTCTTCGCCGGTCTGCAGAGCGCCGGGTCGATGCTGGCGCAGAGCATCGACCGGCCCGAGCTCCGCCCGATCGTGCGGCAGAGCCTGGTCCTCATCGCCATCACTCTCGATCCGCGCACCCTCGTTCCCGACGAGCCGGTCTCGGAGGCGGCCCTGGTGCTCTCCATCCGCCCGCTCGTGCTCGACCTCCTGGGCGCCAGCGGCATGCCCGCCGACGAAGCCTTCCGCACCCTCCCCGACATCAGTCAGTGAAAAGTGCTCGCGCGGCCCTCAGTGTTCGATACCGTTAGCAGCATGAAGATGCGCACCTCCGCCCTGATCGCTCTGCCCGTTCTCGCCGCGTCGCTGCTGCTGGCCGGCTGCACGGTCACCGGGCCCACCGAGAACTTCTCCGGGCTGCCCGACGAGGAGCACGTCGCCCAGGAGTCCGAGGGCGGCGACGACGGCCTGCAGGCCTTCTGGATCGGCGAGGGCGACAGCATCGCCATCGCCATCTCCGGTAGCTCCACCTGCCCGGTGATCGGCTCGCACATCAGCGTGGTCGAGCCCGCCGGTGAGGGCAACACGGTCGCCATCACCACCATGCCGGTGTCCGACGGGCCGTGCACCATGGACTTCGTGCCGCACACCTCGGTCTTCTGGACGCCGTCGAAAGTCACTCCCGCCGAGCCCCTGACCGTCCAGGTCGACGGCCGTGAGGTCGTGCTGCCCGTCAAGTAGCGCGGGCTACCCCCAGGAGTAGCCGCGGGGCTCGACCTGCGCCCAGGGCACGGTGAGTTCGCCGAGCCGGAGGCGCTTGCGGGGCGTGCGCACGTCCCATCCGGCGCCCGTCATCGCCGCGGCGATCGCGATCCAGCGTTGAGCCGGCCCGTAGGTGCCGAGCCCGGCGTTGTGCTGCCAGAACCGGTCGAGGTCGGCCAGAAACCGGTGCACGGGCTCGCCGGGCACGTTGCGGTGGATGAGCACCTTCGGCAATCGCTCCGCGACGATCGACGGGTGCTCGAGCTCCGTCAGGCGCAGCGACACACTGAACGACTCGGGGCCGCCCTGCCCCACCGCCACCCAGCTGCTCACCCGGCCCACCTCGTTGCAGGTGCCCTCCACCAGCAGCCCGGCCGGCTGCAGCCGCGAGACCATCAGGCGCCAGGCATCCGGCACCGCCGTCTCGTCGTACTGCCGCAGCACGTTGAAGGCACGGATGACGGCAGCCCGCCTGCCCGCGGGCAAGGGCACCTCGAACCCGCCCACCGCGAAGGCGACGCGTGCATCCCGGGCGAACGAGGTGCGTCCGTCGCGCACGTCCTTCAACTGGGCCACCGCGGTTGCCACCCGCTCCGGGGCGATCTCGAGACCCGTGACCTGCACGTCGGGCCGCACCCTCGCGAGCCGCGCCTGCAATTCGAATGCGGTGACCCCGCTGGCGCCGTAGCCCAGGTCGACCACGAGCGGGTCGTCGGTGCGCTGCAGGACGCCGAGTGTGCTTATCCAGCGGTCGACGCGGCGGAGGCGATTGGTGTTGGTGGTTCCCCGCGTGACGGCCCCGATCGGCATGGCTCCATCCAACCATGCGGCGATGGCCCGGCCCCCGCGCATCCGCGTCGCTCCCATAGGATTGGGGCATGCCAACTGAGCCCTACACCCTGATCCTGCTGCGCCACGGCAACAGCGAGTGGAACCAGAAGAACCTGTTCACCGGCTGGGTCGACGTGCCGCTCTCCGAGCTCGGCGTCGGCGAGGCCAAGCGCGCCGGTGAACTGCTGGCCGAGTCGGGCCTGCTGCCCGACGTGCTCTACACGTCACGGCTGACCCGGGCCATCCAGACCGCGAACCTCGCTCTCGAGGTGGCCGACCGCCTGTGGATCGACGTGAAGCGCTCCTGGCGCCTCAACGAGCGCCACTACGGCGCCCTGCAGGGCAAAGACAAGGCGCAGACGCTCGCCGAGTACGGCCCCGAGCAGTTCCAGACCTGGCGCCGCTCCTTCGATGTGCCGCCGCCCCCCATCTCCGACGACGACCCGTACTCGCAGGTCGGCGACCCCCGTTACGCCGACCTCGGCGACGACGTGCCGCGCACCGAATGCCTGAAAGACGTGATCGAGCGGATGCTGCCCTACTGGGAGTCCGACATCACCGGCGACCTGGCGCTCGGCAAGACGGTGCTCGTCACCGCCCACGGCAACTCGTTGCGCGCGTTGGTGAAGCACCTCGACGGCATCTCCGACGACGAGATCGCCGAGCTGAACATCCCCACCGGCATCCCGCTCGTCTACAAGCTGGATGCCTCGTTCGCGCCCCTCGGGCCGGGCGAGTACCTCGACCCCGAGGCCGCCGCCGCCGGAGCCGCAGCGGTCGCGGCCCAAGGCAAGAAGTAGCCCCGAAAAGGTCACGAACACGAAGAAGCCCCGGCACCTCGTAGGAGGTCCGGGGCTTCTTCGGTGAACGGAGGGTGTCTCCGTCAGGAGGCCGTGGCGCCTTGCCACTCGCCGGTGGCCAGGTACTGCACCTTCTTGGCGATGCTCACGGCGTGGTCGGCGAAGCGCTCGTGGTAGCGGCTGGCCAGCGTGACGTCGACCGTGTCGACCGCCTCGCCCTTCCAGTGCGAACCGAGCACCGCGTCGAAGACGCTCACGTGCAGCTCGTCGATCTTGTCGTCGTCGTTGCGCATCTCGTCGGCGAGAGCGATGTCCTCGGTCTGCAGCAGCACCGTGAGCTTCTTCGCGATCTCGACGTCGAGACGGCCCATCTCGGCGAAGGTCTGGCGCAGGCTCTTCTTCACGACCTTGTCGGGGTAGCGGTAGCGTGCGAGCTGGGCGATGTGCTCGGCGATGTCGCCCATCCGCTCGAGGGAGGAGCTCACCCGAAGGGCCGTCACCACGATGCGCAGGTCGCGGGCGACCGGCTGCTGCAGGGCGAGGATGTTGATCGCCAACTCGTCGAGGCTCGACGCGAGGGCGTCGATCTTCGAGTCCTCGGCGATCACCATCTCGGCGAGGGTGACGTTGGACTCGTTGAACGCCTCGGTGGCGTTCGTGATGGCCACGGTGACGAGTTCGGAGATCTCGACGAGACGCTCCTGGACTTCGCGCAGCTCTTGCTGGAATACCTCACGCATGCGTGCAGGGTCCTTTCTTCGGTGATGCAATCCTTCCCGGGGCAGGTTAACGCGAGGTGCCGGGAAGTTGAACAGTCCAGGAAGCAACGGCTCCGCCATGGGATACCGGGCCTCGGGCCCAGGGGGACTCACTAGTGTAGTGGCTATGGAAACAGGCTGGTTGGTGCTGTTGTCTGTGGCACTCGGCCTCGCTGTGGGAGCGGGATTCGTCATCTTGCTCCACATGGCTGAACGGCGGGGAAACAACGCGGTCACCGTCGTCTCCTCCGCGGTGCCCGACGGGGTGGATCAGGTGATCGACGCCCTCGACTCCGCCGGCCTCGTGCTCGACCCGTCGAACAACGTGGTCAAGTCCTCGGCGAAGGCCTATACCTACGGACTCGTGGTGAACCAGCTGCTGGTGCACGAGGAGATCCTCGAGATCGTGGCCCGCGTGCGCAGCACCGGCGAGTCGGTGAGCGAGGAGGTGACGCTCGCCCGGGGACCGTTCGGCGAGGCGAGCATCCATCTCGACGTGCAGGCCGCGCGGCTCGGCAGCCGTTACGTGCTCGTGCTGGCGGAGGACCGCACCGATGCCTACCGCCTCGAAGAGGTGCGCCGTGACTTCATCGCGAACATCAGTCACGAGCTGAAGACGCCGATCGGCGCCATCGCCCTGCTCGCCGAGGCTCTCGACCCGGCCTCCGACGACCCGGAGCAGGTGCGTCGCTTCGCGAAGCGGATGGGCACCGAGGCCACCCGCCTCTCGCAGATCACCCGGGAGATCATCGAGCTCTCGCGACTGCAGTCCACCGACATCCTGGCGGCGGCCGTGCGCATCGACCTCGACGAGGTGGTGGCCTCCGCCGTCGACCAGAACCACGTGGTGGCGGACGCGCGGGGGATGACGCTCGCCGTCGGCGGCGCCAAGCACGTGCAGGTGATGGGCGACGAAGCGCTGCTCACCCTCGCCATCAACAACCTGATCGCCAACGCCGTGCAGTACTCGCCCGACGGATCGCGCGTCGGCATCGGCGTGCACCACGACGAGGGTGTCGTGGAGCTCGTGGTGACCGACCAGGGGATCGGCATCCCCGACGAAGATCTCCCGCGCGTGTTCGAGCGGTTCTTCCGCGTCGACCAGGCGCGGTCGCGCAACACGGGTGGAACCGGACTCGGGCTCAGCATCGTGAAGCACGTCGTGCAGAACCACGGTGGAGACATCCGCGCCTGGTCGCAGATCGGCCAGGGCTCGACGTTCACCATCCGGCTTCCGGAGGCGCCCCCCGCCTCGGCACTTCCTCAAGGAGAGAAACGATGACCCACATCCTGCTGGTCGAAGACGAAGCCGCGCTGAGCGAACCGCTCAGCTACCTGCTCCGCCGCGAGGGCTACGGCGTGACCGTTGCGCCCGACGGGCCGAGCGCCATCAGCGAGTTCGACCGCGGCGGGGTCGACATCATCCTGCTCGACCTGATGATCCCGGGCATCCCCGGCACGGAAGTGTGCCGCGAGATCCGCACCCGGTCGTCGGTGCCGATCATCATGCTCACCGCCAAGGACTCCGAGATCGACATCGTGGTGGGCCTCGAGCTCGGCGCCGACGACTACGTCACGAAGCCGTATTCGACGCGCGAGCTGCTCGCGCGGATCCGGGCCGTGCTGCGGCGTCAGCTGGAGGTGCTGGATGCCGCCGAGCCGCAGCTCGTGGCCGGTCCGGTGTCGATGGACGTCGAGCGGCACACCGTGGCCGTGAACGGCAAAGAGGTGGCCATGCCTCTGAAGGAATTCGAACTGCTCGAGCTGCTGCTGCGGAACGCGGGGCGTGTGCTGACCCGCGGTCAGCTGATCGACCGGGTCTGGGGTTCCGACTACTTCGGCGACACCAAGACCCTCGACGTGCACATCAAGCGCATCCGCTCGAAGATCGAGAAGCTGCCCTCGGAGCCCACCCTGCTGGTGACGGTGCGGGGGTTGGGGTACCGCTTCGAAGGCTGAGTGAAGCACGGCGGTATCGCCGAAACAGGCGTACCGCCATCTCGTTTCCCGACGACTTAGGTGCGGCACCGCACGCAACAGGCCTTTGTCGACGACCCAGGGTGAGCGCGAGGCCGCGAAGCGACCTCACGCGAACATGTCGCGCGGCGCCGGGCAAGGACCGGCGACGCCCGAGGAGGCCGCGCGAAGCACGGCCCCCTCGGCAGCCAGCACAGCTCGGTTGCCGGGCCCGAGCAACGGGCGGAATCTCTTAGCCGGCGGGAGTCTCGGTGGGAGTCGGCTCGCCGGTGGACGGCGCCTGGCCGTCGTGAGGCGTCTCGACGAGCGTCGGCGGCGGCGACTGGAGGAGCGTCATGGTGGGGGTCGGTGTCGGCGCCAGGCCGTCATACTCCGGCAGGCTCGTGTTGAGCACGGGCACGAGCACCTGCTTGCCCTCGACGTCGCCGTACTGGAAGTAGACCGGGAAGAGGCTGCCCGGCTTCGAGACGTTGTTGAGCAGGATCTGCTCGCCGCCGTCGGCGCCGAAGCTCGTGATGGCGCTCTCGCCGGGCACGGTGACCTGCTGGCTGGCGCGCTCGCCGGTGGCGCCGTCTTCATACTGCACGGTGAGCTTCTGGCTGTCGTCGCCGGAGTTCACGAATGACACGAGCATGCTCGCGAGGGTGCCGTCTTCGCTGATCAGTGTGGCGTTGCGCACGTGGACCTGCCCGATCGTGGCGTTGACGCCGTCGGAGGTCTCGACGATGTTCGTGGTGGCCTGCGGGGTGATGAACGCACACCCGGCAGTGCCGAAGCCGACGAGGGCGACCACCAGAACGGATGCCGCGAACCGAGCTCTCACAAGACCCTCCAGAGTCGTAAACGCTTTGGCTCGAGCTTACAACGAGCGGGCCTCCGTGGGCTGGTTAGGACACCCTAACTACATACCCCCTGTGGTATCCTGGTAGCCACGGAAGGACATCCATTCATGCTTTTTGAGGTTGGCGAAACAGTCGTTTACCCCCACCACGGAGCCGCAACGATTTCCGAGGTGAAGACCCGGGTCATCAAGGGCGAAGAGAAAATCTACCTCAAACTCCGTGTGACGCAGGGTGACCTGACGATCGAGGTACCCGCCGACAACGTCGACCTGGTCGGCGTGCGTGACGTCATCGGCCGCGAGGGCCTCGACAAGGTGTTCGAAGTGCTGCGCGCCCCCTTCACAGAAGAGCCCACGAACTGGTCGCGCCGCTACAAGGCGAACCTCGAGAAGCTCGCGTCGGGCGACGTCATCAAGGTGAGCGAGGTCGTGCGCGACCTGTGGCGCCGCGACCAAGACCGCGGTCTCTCCGCCGGTGAGAAGCGCATGCTCGCGAAGGCCCGTCAGATCCTGATCTCCGAGCTCGCTCTCGCCGAGAAGACCGACGAGGAGAAGGCCTCGCTGGTGCTCGACGAGGTGCTGGCCTCCTAGCCCGCTCCGTCTCGTCATCGGTTCCGGTTCTGCCGTGGAGCAGCGCCCCTCGGCGGCCCCCGCTTCGGTGGGGGTGATCGTGGTCGCCGCCGGGTCGGGCAGCCGTCTCGGCCGCCCCGAACCGAAGGCGTTCGTCGAGATCGGCGGCCGGAGCATCCTGTCGCGATCGATGGATGCCGTTCGCGGCATGTCCGAGGAGGCGGCCCTCGTGGTCGTCGTTCCGGCGGCCCTCGTGAGCGCGGCATCCGCTCAGCTCGACGAGCTGCGCATGCCCGCGGTCGTGGTGGCCGGCGGGGACACGCGTCAGCGCTCGGTCGCTGCGGGCCTCGAGGTGCTCCCGCCCGAGGTGGAGGTCGTGCTCGTGCACGACGCCGCCCGGGTGTTCACTCCGCCCGACGTCTTTGACCGCGTGGTGGCGGCCGTTCGCGACCTGGGCCACGGGGTCATCCCGGGTCTCCCGGTCACCGACACCATCAAGGGCGTGGCCGGCGACGGCACCGTGCGCGACACGATCGACCGCTCGAAGCTCACCGCGGTGCAGACCCCCCAGGGTTTTCCGCGGACGCATCTCGTCGAGGCCTACGCGCTGGCCGCCGCCGACTTCACCGACGACGCCGCGCTGGTGCGCGAGGCCGGGCATCCTGTGGGCGTCGTGGCCGGGTCGGCGCTCGCGTTCAAGATCACCACGGCCGACGACCTGGAGCGGGCAGAAGACGTGCTGCGGCGTCAGGGCTCCTTCGGCCGAGCGCCCCTGCCGCGCACCGGCGTCGGCGTCGACGCGCACGCCTTCGACCCCGAGGCGGAGCTCTGGCTCGCCGGCCTGCACTGGCCCGGCGAACCGGGCCTCGCCGGTCACAGCGACGGCGACGTCGTGGCCCACGCCATCTGCGACGCCCTGCTCGGCGCCGCCGGTCTCGGCGACCTGGGCAGCCGCTTCGGCACCGCCGACCCCGAGTTGGCCGGCGCTCACGGCGACGTCTTCCTGGCGCGCACCCGCGACATCCTCTCCGCCGCCGGATTCCGCATCGGCAATGTCTCGGTGCAGCTCATCGGCAACCGCCCCCGCTTCGCCCCCCGCAAGGTGGAGGCGGATGCGCTGCTCACGTCGATCCTCGGCGCACCCGTCTCGGTGTCGGCCACGACCACCGACGGCCTGGGTTTCCCGGGTCGGGGAGAGGGTCTGACGGCCATAGCCACCTGTCTCGTCTCCGTCTAGGCTGGTCGCACACAAAGGTGGGGCGACAGGCAAACGGAGAGTGATCATGGCGTTCGTAACGACTGACGATGGCACGGAGATCTTCTACAAGGACTGGGGCAACCGCGACGCCCAGCCCATCATGTTCCACCACGGATGGCCCCTCTCCGCGGATGACTGGGACGCCCAGATGCTCTTCTTCCTCGGGCACGGCTACCGTGTGATCGCCAGCGATCGGCGCGGTCACGGACGGTCCTCCCAGACCGCGACCGGCAACGACATGGACCACTACGCCAGCGATGCCTCGGCGGTGGTCGAGCACCTCGATCTGCGCAACGCCATCCACATCGGGCACTCCACCGGCGGCGGTCAGGTCGCGCGCTACGTCGCCCAGTACGGCGAACCGCAGGGGCGAGTGGCGAAAGCCGTCCTCGTGTCCTCCGTGCCTCCGCTGATGGTGCAGACCGACGCCAACCCCGAGGGGCTGCCCATCTCGGTGTTCGACGACTTCCGTGCCGCGCTGGCCGCGAACCGGGCCGAATTCTTCCAGGCCGTGGCATCCGGGCCGTTCTACGGATTCAACCGCCCCGGCGTCACGGTGTCCGAGCCCGTGGTCGCCAACTGGTGGCGCCAGGGCATGATGGGGAGCGCTCTGGCCCACTACGAGGGCATCAAGGCGTTCTCCGAGACCGACCAGACCGATGATCTGAAGGCGATCTCCGTTCCGGTCCTGGTCACGCAGGGCGACGACGACCAGATCGTGCCCTACAAGGACGCTTCGCTCAAGCAGCACGAGCTGCTCAGCAACTCCACCCTCAAGATCTACGAGGGCTTTCCGCACGGCATGCTCACGACGCACGCTGACACCCTCAACCCCGACCTCCTCGCCTTCATCCAGCAGTAGCACCGGGTTCCGGCTGGTGCCGCGGAGCCTGCTCTGCGGCACCAGCACAGTAAACTAACGCAGTGACTCTGCGACTCCATGATTCCAAGGCCCGCGCGCTCACCGACTTCACGCCTCTCGTCCCGGGCCAGGTCGGGATCTACGTCTGCGGGCCCACCGTGCAGTCGTCTCCGCACATCGGCCACCTCCGTTCCGCGCTGGTCTACGACCAGTTGCGCCGCTGGCTCTCCTACAGCGGCTACGCCGTTACCTTCGTGCGCAACGTCACCGACATCGACGACAAGATCCTCATCAACGCCGCCGAGAGCGCCGCGGCCGGCAGCCCTGAGGAATGGTGGGCGCTGGCCTATCGCATCGAGCTCGAGTTCACGGCCGCCTACACCGCGATCGGCGTGCTTCCCCCCACTTACGAGCCGCGCGCGACCGCGAGCATCCCGGAGATGCAGGCCATCATCCAGCGCCTCATCGACGCCGGGCACGCCTACGCCACCGACGACGGCACCGGCGACGTGTACTTCGACACCGCGAGCTGGCCCGACTACGGCGAGCTGACGCATCAGAAGCTCGACGACATGGCGCCCGCCACCGACTCCGATTCGCGCGGCAAGAAGGATGTGCGCGACTTCGCGCTCTGGAAGGGCCACAAGCCGGGCGAACCCGAATCGGCGGCGTTCCCGAGCCCCTGGGGTCGCGGGCGGCCGGGCTGGCACATCGAGTGCTCCGCGATGTCGACCAAGTACCTCGGTGCGCAATTCGACATCCACGGCGGCGGGCTCGATCTGCGCTTCCCGCACCACGAGAACGAGGTGGCGCAATCGCACGCGGCCGGTGATCCGTTCGCCAATCTCTGGATCCACAACGGCCTCGTCGCCGTGACCGGTCAGAAGATGTCGAAGTCGCTCGGCAACTCGATCTTCGCCTCCGAGCTGATCGGGTCGGCGCGCCCCGTCGTGCTGCGCTACTACCTCGGCGCGGCGCACTACCGCTCGACGCTCGAGTTCCACGACGGCGCGCTGGCCGAGGCCGAGGCCGCGGTGTCGCGCATCGAGGGCTTCCTCGAGCGCGCCGAGCGGCGACTGGCCGGCACCCGGTTCGCGGGCACCTCCGAGCTCGTCATCCCCGCCGAGTTCCGTGAGGCGATGGATGACGACCTGAGCGTTCCGCAGGCCATCGCCGTCATCCACGAGACGGTGCGCCGCGGCAACGCCGCGCTCGACGACGAAGACCTCGCCGAGACCGCGACGCTCCTCGGCCAGGTGCTCGCCATGACCGAGGTCCTCGGCATCAACCCGCTCTCGCCCGAATGGGCCACCGGCGGGGACGCCGCCGCCGAGCGGGCACTGGGTACTCTGGTCGAGAGCCTCATCTCCGATCGGGAGACGGCGCGCACCAACCGCGACTTCGCAACCGCGGATCGCATCCGGGACGAACTCGGACAAGCCGGAATATCAATTGAAGACACGCCGAACGGCGCGCACTGGAGTCTCGATGGCTAAATCAGGAACGGGCCGCCCCTCGAGGGCCGGCGCCGTACGCAGGGGCACCAAGGGCAGCAAGGCCGTCGGATCGGGCGGTCAGGGTCGCCAGGCTCTCGAGGGCAAGAAGCCCACGCCGAAGGCCGAAGACCGGCCCTACCACCCCGCGGGCAAGGCGAAGGCGGCGCGCGAGCGCTACGCGGCCGCTTCCGGCGGAAAGCGTCCGCCCGGCACCCGGTCGTCGAACGAGCGGGGTCAGGATGCGCCACGCACCGCTCCCGCCCGTCGCGTGAAGAAGGCGGATGACAGCGAGATCGTCACCGGCCGCAACTCGGTCGTGGAGGCGCTGCGCGCGCACATCCCCGCGACAGCGCTCTACGTGGCCTTCCGGGTGGAGGTCGACGAGCGTGTCAAGGAGGCGCTGTCGCTGGCCAACAAGCGCGGCATCCCGGTGATGGAGGTCATGCGCCCCGAGCTCGACCGCCTCTCCGGCCACGACTCGGTGCACCAGGGGCTCGCGCTGAAGGTTCCGCCCTACGAGTACGCGCATCCGGAGACCCTGCTCGACGAGGTGCTCGCGAAGCACAAGACGCCGCTGTTCGTGGCGCTCGACGGCATCACCGATCCGCGCAACCTCGGTGCCATCATCCGCTCGACCGCCGCATTCGGCGGACACGGCGTGATCGTGCCGCAGCGTCGCTCGGTGGGCGTGACGGCGTCGGCGTGGAAGACCTCGGCGGGTGCCGCCGCGCGCACCCCCGTGGCCATGGCGTCGAACCTCACGCAGACGCTCAAGGCCTTCAAGGCCCGCGGTGTCTTCGTGATCGGCCTCGACGGCGACGGCGACGTCAGCCTCCCCGGGCTCGATTTCGCCGAGGGCCCGATCGTGGTCGTGGTGGGCAACGAAGGCAAGGGCCTGAGCCGTCTCGTGACCGAGACCTGCGATGCGGTCGTCTCCATCCCGATCTCTTCGGGCACGGAGTCGCTGAACGCCGGTATCGCGGCCTCGGTCACCCTCTACGAGATCGCCCGTCAGCGCTCCTCGTAACCCTCGCGACCCTCGCACTCAATCCTCGCGACCCGCCAAAATCCGCCCTGATATCGCCGGTCGAGGGGCGGATTTTGGCGGGTCGCGAGGAGGTCAGACGTTCTGGCGCCAGTCGGCTTCGCCGTCGGCCAGCGGGATGGCCAGGGTGAAGGTGCCGGTGGGCGGGTCGATCACGGTGGCCTCGTCGCGACGGTGCCGGAGCACCGTGTCGATGTAGGAGGAGAGCGCTTCGGCCAGCGGCACGTCGCGGTTCTGGTCCTGGCTCATGAACCAGCGGTGCTCGAGCAGCTGGTGGAAGACCTCCGCCGGCTCGAGCTTGCCCTTCAGATCGCGCGGGATGGCGCGGATGACGGGCTCGAACACCTTGGCCAGCCATTCGTGCGCCACCATCTCCTCGTCATAGTCCTTGCGGCCATACTTCGCCGTGTAGGAGTCGAGGTCGTTGAGCAGTCGCCGCGCCTGGTTCTCCTGGGCGTCGAGCCCGGTGAGGCGCAGCAGGCGACGCTGGTGGTGCCCGGCATCCACCACCTTCGGCTGGATGCGCACCGTGGTGCCGCCCTCGGTGGTCTTGATGGCGAGCTCCTCGATGTCGAAGCCGAGATCGTTGAGGCGGTCGACGCGCTCGTTGATGCGCCACCGCTCCGAGGAGCTGAACGACTCGGAGCCCGTCAGCTCCTTCCAGAGCGAGCGGTAGGCCGCGACGATGCCGTCGGAGAGCTTGATCGGGTCGAGTTCCTCGTCGACGCGGCCGCCGGCTTCGAGGTCCATCAACTCGCCGGCGATGTTGACGCGGGCGATCTCGAGGTCGTTTTCGCGCTGGCCGTTCGAGAGGCCGTCGTAGAGCTGACCCGTCTCGGCGTCGACGAGGTAGGCCGCGAAGGCGCCGGCGTCGCGCCGGAAGAGCGTGTTGGAGAGCGAGACGTCACCCCAGAAGAAGCCGATGACGTGCAGGCGCACGAGCAGCACCGCGAGGGCGTCGACCAGACGGGTGGCCGTGTCGGGGCGCAGCTGCTGCGAGAACAGGGCCCGATAGGGGAGGGAGAACTTGAGGTGCCGGGTGACCAGCACCGAGTTCAGGGGCTCGCCCGCGTCATCCGCTCGGTTGGTGATGACGGCGAGCGGATCGACGCAGGGCACGTCGAGGCGCTGCAGGGTGCGCAGCATGTCGTATTCGCGCTTGGCCATCTCGTCAGTCGTCTCCTTGATGGCGATGACGTGGCCGGAGAGGTGGGCGAAGCGCACGAGGTGGCGCGAGATGCCTTTGGGGAGGGCCGCGATGTAGCGGTCTGGCCATTCGTCCAGCGGCATGTTCCAGGGCAGGTCGAGTAGACCGGGGTCGGCGGTGGCCGACGTGATGTTCAGGGAGGCGCTCATGGGTTCATCCAGGTGCTGATCGCGGCGATCGTGTGCGGAAACGACTCTGCCGTGGCCTTCGAGGGGCCACGGCAGAGTCTAGAACGGTTGCTGTCAGCTGACGACGGCCTTGTTTCCCAGGCGCTCGCCCGACTCGAGGTCGAAGAGGTGAACGTGGTTGGGAGCAGCGGTGAGGTAGACCTTGTCGCCCACGAAGGGGTGCGAGCGGCCGTCGACGCGGGTGACGATGTCAGTGCGCTTGCCGTCGATCTCGGAGTGGCCGTAGAGGTAGCCGTCGGCGCCGAGCTCCTCGATCAGGTCGACCGTGACCTCGAGACCCTCGCCCGGGGTGGAGGAGAGCACGATGTCTTCGGGGCGAACGCCGATGGTGGCGCTGGTGCCGGTGGTCGAGGCGAGGGTCTCGCGGTCGACCGGAACGATCGAGGTGCCGAACTTCACACCGGTGTCGGCCAGGTCGGCGTGGAACAGGTTCATCGCGGGGGAGCCGATGAAGCCGGCCACGAACACGTTGTTCGGCTTCTCGTAGAGGTCGCGGGGCGAGCCGACCTGCTGGAGCAGACCGTCTTTCAGCACGGCGATGCGGTCGCCCATGGTGAGCGCCTCGGTCTGGTCGTGGGTCACGTAGACGGTGGTGACACCGAGACGACGCTGGAGGCTCGCGATCTGGGTGCGGGTCTGCACGCGCAGCTTGGCGTCGAGGTTCGAGAGCGGCTCGTCCATGAGGAACACCTGCGGCTGACGCACGATGGCGCGGCCCATCGCGACGCGCTGACGCTGACCACCGGAGAGGGCCTTGGGCTTGCGCGAGAGGTAGGGCTCGAGGTCGAGGAGCTTGGCGGCCTCGAGAACGCGGGCGGCGCGTTCGTCCTTGTTGACGCCGGCGATCTTGAGCGCGAAGCCCATGTTCTCGGCCACGGTCATGTGCGGGTAGAGCGCGTAGTTCTGGAAGACCATCGCGATGTCGCGATCCTTCGGCGGGATGTCGGTGACGTCGCGGTCACCGATCAGGATGCGGCCCTCGTTGACCTCTTCGAGGCCGGCCAGCATGCGCAGGGAGGTCGACTTTCCACAACCCGAGGGGCCGACCAGAACGAGGAACTCGCCGTCGGCGACCTGGAGGTCGAGCTTGTCGACAGATGCTCGCGTGGACCCCGGGTAGATGCGGGATGCCTTGTCGAACGTGACTGATGCCATGGTTCTATTACTCCTTCACCGGCAGGTACGTGCCGGACGATCCGTTGTGATGGATTAACGGGCCTGCTCCGTCGAAGACCCAGGGGCAATTATGGCACGACCCGGACACGCCCGCCGACGCGGAATTCACCTCTGCATTCAGCTGGCCTGTGGCGATCTCCCAGACTCCCTTCCTACTATCATTGAGAAGTTGTGTCCCATCGGGAAAGCCGCCCGATCGAGGCGACCACGGTCCAACTCAGAACACGGCCAACTCAGAACACACGGAGCATCCACGAATGACCACTGGCGGACCAGACGACTCGCGTCTTTCGAAGAATCAGCGACGCGAGGCTGCGCGTGAGAAGGCGAAGCAGCTCCGTGAGGAGCAGCGCAAGAAAGACATCCGCAACCGGGTCATCCTGATCTCCTCGCTCAGCGTCGTCGTGATCGCCATCGTCGTGGGCATCACGCTCGTCATCACCTCCACGCTGAAGCCAGCCGGTCCTGGCCCGCTCAACATGGCCAGCGACGGCATCACCATCGGCACCGATTTCACCGCCGTCACCACGCCCGCGCTCGCCGCCGGCGAAGACCCCGTGCCCACCACGCCCGACACGTCCTCCGGTGTCGTCGACATCCGGATGTACGTCGACTACATGTGCCCCTTCTGCGGCCAGTTCGAGAGCACCAACAACGCCCAGATCGGCGACTGGGTGAAATCGGGGGTCGCGACCGTCGAGATCCACCCGCTCTCCATCCTCGACCGCTCGTCGCTCGGCTCGAAGTACTCCACCCGCGCCGCGAACGCGGCCGCCTGCGTGGCGAACTACTCGCCCGACCAGTTCTGGGCGTTCAACGGCCTGCTCTACTCGAACCAGCCGGCCGAGAACACCGAGGGCCTCGACGACGACACCCTGAAAGACCTCGTGAAGCAGGCCGGGGTGACGGCGCAGGGCGACATCGACACCTGCATCGACGACACCCAGTTCAAGGGCTGGGTGGCGGATGCGACCTCCCGCGCCCTGCAGGGTCCGCTGCCGAACACCACTGAGCAGGCCGTCACCGGTACCCCGACCGTTCTGGTGAACGGCCAGAAGTACACCGGTTCGCTCACCGACGCCGATGCCTTCTCGAGCTTCGTGCTGCAGGTCTCGGGCGACGACTCCTCCACTGCGACGCCGACGCCCACGCCCACCGCGGCGGGCTGATCGGATCGGCCGGTGACCGGATCGGCCTCCGTGCCGTGGCTAGAATGAGGTGTTCAGCCAGCCGGCTTGGCGCAATTGGTAGCGCACCGCTCTTGTAAAGCGGGGGTTGCGGGTTCGAGTCCCGCAGCCGGCCCCACACACCGCCCTGAGTCATCCGCGTGGCCGGGTCGGGTGACGCACGACGCGATGCGTCGTGGGGTTCGAGTCCCGCAGCCGGCCCCACACACCGCGTGCTCAGCGGATGCCGAAGGGATCAGCGGATGCCGACCGCCCGGCGCGCGTTGATGGTCTTCGTCTGCGACGGCAGCGTGAACAGGTCGATGACCGTGCCGATGCCCAGCAGTCCGAAGGTGAGCACCCAGAGGATGCCGCGACCGATCTTGCCCAGATAGAAGTGCTGGATGCCCGCCACACCGACGAGGGTGAAGAGCATGAAGGCGTAGGCGGCCGCCGTCGACTTGGGCGGCAGGGCCGGCCCGTGCACCGTCTGGCCGTACTGCGGAGCGGGCGGCATGACGTAGGGCTGCGGTGCGTTCGGGTCGGTCATGATTCCTCCTCGGAAACGTTGCCTGATGCTATCGCCCGGCTCCCCGCGCCGGAAGGGTCCGGTCAGCTCAGGGGGAGCTCGTAATGTAGGTACTCCTCGTCGCGCATCCAGCCGAGCGACTCGTAAAGGCGCTGCGCCGACGTGTTCGTGTGGGCGGTGGAGAGCTCGAGTCGCGCGGCACCGGCGTCGAGCCCGAGCTGCCGGGCCGCATCGAGCAGGGCGGTCGCGACTCCCCGGCCCCGCGCATCCGGGTGCACGAAGAGGTCGTAGAGCACGAAGATCGGAGCGAGCTCGAGCGAGCAGAACGAGGGGTAGAGCTGCGTGAACCCGTCGAAAGGCGCGGCCGCTCCGGGATCGGCCGACGCGACCAGCACGATCGACTCACCGCGGCTCATCCGGTCGCCGAGGTAGGCCCGAGCGGCGGCTGAGGTGCCGGAATCGCCGGGAAGACCGTAGAACTCGCGGTAGGCGTCGAAGAGCGGGGCGACGGCGTCGAGGTCGTCGAGGGTGGCGCGGCGCACGGGCATGCCCACACCCTAGTGGGCGGCGCGCGCCCGACGACGGTCGATGCCGAGTGAGAGCACCAGCACGGCGAGGCCCACTGCCGCGAGCCCTACGCCCACGACGGCCGGCGAGAGATAGCCGAACCCGGCCGCGATGGCCAGGCCGCCGAGGAAGGCGCCGACGCTGTTGCCGATGTTGAGCGAGGAGTGGTTGAGTGCGGCCGCGATCGACTGGGCGTTGTGCGAGACATCCATCAGCCGGGTCTGGATGGCGGGGGAGCAGGCTCCTGCGCAGGCGCCGATCAAGAAGATGAAGATCAACAGGCCTGGGGTCGTGTTCGCGAACAAGGCGAATCCGAGGGCTGAGAGCCCGAGGGCGCTCAGGCTGGCCAGCAGGGTGCGGCTCACCGAACGGTCGGCGAGCCAGCCGCTCAGGAAGTTGCCGCCCGTCATGCCCACGCCGAACATCACGAGCACCCAGGGCACCACGCCGCTCGCGAGACCGGCGACGTCGGTGACCACGGGGGCGATGAAGGTGTACACGGCGAACACGCCGCCGAAACCGATCGACGCCAGCACCAGGGTGAGCCACACCTGCAACCGGCTGAAGACGCGCAGTTCATTCCGCATCGTGGCGCTCGGGTCGCCCGGGCGGAACGGCACGGCCGCGAGGATGGCCACGAGCGTCAGCGCGAAGATGACGGTGACCATGAGATAGGCGCTGCGCCATCCGAGCTCCTGGCCGATGAAGGTGCCCGCGGGCACGCCGACGACGTTGGCGATGGCGAGACCGGCGAGCACGAACGAGACTCCCCGCGCCCGCTTGCCCGGGCCCATCAGCGACGCCGCGACGAGCGAGGCGATGCCGAAATAGGCGCCATGTGGCAGTCCGCTGAGGAAGCGCGCCGCGAGCACGAGACCGAAGGAGGGCAGCACGGCCGAGAGCAGGTTGCCCGCCACGAACACCGACACGAGCACCACGAGCAGGCGCTTGCGCGGCCAGCGGGCGGCCGCGGCGGCGATGGTCGGAGCGCCGATCACGACACCGAGGGCGTAGGCCGAGACGAGGTAGCCGGCCGAAGCGTTGGCCGATGCCGGGTCGACCGAGTAGGTGCCGGGCAGCAGGTCTCGGGCGATATTCGGCAGCAGCCCCATCGTCACGAACTCGGTCACGCCGATGCCGAAGCCGCCGAGTGCGAGCGCCACGATGGCCAGCCAGCGGCGCACGACGCCCACGTCGCGGATGGGCGCGGGCCCGGCGTCCGTGTCTTGGGCGGGGCCGACCGGGGCTGAGGGGGAGTCTTCGTCGACTGGAGCGGAATCCAGTTCAGTCACCGGACAATCGTAGGCCACGCCCGCCCGGCTGCCGACCGCTGTGTCAGTTCCAGAGCGACAGTTTGTCGGGGTTGACGACGATCCACAGATCGGCGACCGCGCCGTCGACCACGTTCAACGTCACGACGCCGACGATGCGGCCCTCCTCCCAGATGGCATAGCCGAGGCCGTCGGGCGTCTCCTGCTCCACCACCTCGAGTCCGGGGCGCTTCGACAGCAGGCCGAAGAGGAAACGGGCCACGTTGTCGGCACCCCGCACGGGATGGCGGGCGGCCGACACGATGCCACCGCCGTCGGAGCGCAGCACGACGTCGGGATCGAGCACCGCGATGAGGGCCGAGAAGTCGCCCGTGCGGCTCGCTGCCGAGAACGCGCGCACCACCTCATCGTGCTGCGCCCGGCTCACCTGCCGGGCACGACTCGCCGACACCCGGTGACGAGCGGATGCCGCGAGCTTGCGCACGGCCGCGGGTGAACGCCCCACCGTCTCCGCGATCTCGTCGAACGGCACCGCGAACACGTCGTGCAGCACGAAGCTCACCCGCTCGGCCGGCGTCATCGCTTCGAGCACGACGAGCAAGGCGGTGCTGACCGAGTCGTCGAGAGTCACCCGGTCGAGCGGATCCTCCGATCCGGATGCCCCGCCGCTGCCGAGCGCGCCGGCGAAGGTGTCGGAGGGCACGGGCTCGGGCAGCCAGGGGCCGATGTAGCGCTCGCGACGCACCCGCGCCGAGGCGAGCACGTCGAGGCAGATCCTGCTGCACACCCGGGTGAGCCATCCTCGGGGCGCCTCGATCGCGTCGCGTTCGGCCGGCGACATCCGGTACCAGCGCGTGTAGGTCTCCTGCACCGCGTCCTCGGCCTCGGCGACCGTGCCGAGCATCCGATAGGCCAGGCTCATCAGGTGCCGGCGCTCGCCGATGACCTCGGCGTCGACCGTGGGGCGGTCGTCGGGTCCGCTCATCCGTCACTCCCTCGCTACGCCCATCATCCCGCGTCGGCGGCGCTCCGTCACCTGTTCAGACGAGGTCGGGCGGCCGGATGTGAGGTGCGGTTCACATTCCGGGCCCGCGTCTCGTCTTGACGGGTATGAACAGCACACCTCGACGCATCCTGCTCGCCGCCACGGCGATCCTCGGTGCTTACGTCGGCCTCTGGGCCGCCTTCTTGCCCGAGTCGTTCTACGACGCCTTCCCGGGGCTCGGCCTCACCTGGATCTCGGCCGACGGGCCCTTCAACGAGCACCTCATCCGCGACGTCGGCGGGCTCTACCTCGGGCTGACCGCCGCGAGCGTGGCCGCCGTTTTCACGCGCACGGCGGCGCCGGGGCGGGTCGTCGGGCTCGGCTGGGCCGTATTCGGCGCGATCCACTTCGACTACCACCTGCTGCACCTCGAAGGCTCGGCGATCGACGTCGTGGGCAACGTGGTGAGTCTCGGCATCAGTCTCGCGCTCGGTGTGCTGCTGGCGCTGCCCGCCCGGCCCGTGGTGGTGACGCCGGTCGGCGCGGGGGGAGGTGGCGCGGCCGGCGCTGCGGATGCGGTCGTGAACGCGGATGACGGCGCCGACGAAGCGCGCCCCACGGGTGTGGGGGCCGAACGATGAGGGTCGCGGTGGCCGGCGGCACCGGCGCGGTGGGGCGGCACGTCGTGGAGCTGCTCGGCGCGGCGGGGCACGCTGCCGTGGTGCTGACCCGCTCCACGGGCCACGATCTGAGTGCCCAGGATGCAGCGACCGCCGGGGTGACGGAGGGGGCCGCGGCGTCGGGTGCGCCGCGAGGGCTGACCGTCGTGCTCGCCGGGTGTGCGGCAGTGATCGACGTCTCCTCCATCGCCACGACCTCGGCGGCGACGTCGACCGCGTTCTTCGGCGCCGTCACTCGCAACCTTCTGGCCGCCGAGCGTGCGGCCGGGGTTCCGCACCACGTGGCGCTGTCGATCGTGGGGGCGGCCGCGGCGCCGTCGGCTTACTATGCGGGCAAGAAGGTGCAGGAAGACCTGGTCATGGCCGAGCCCGTCGGGTGGAGCATCCTGCGCGCCACCCAGTTCCACGAATTCGCCGTGCAGATCGCGGAGCAGGGGCGGATGGGGCCGCTGCAGCTCGTGCCCACCATGCGGTCGCAGCCGGTCGCGGCAGTCGAGGTGGCGGAGGCGCTCGTGGAGATCGCGCTCGGCGATCCGCGCGGGCTCGACCGCGACCTCGGCGGTCCGCGTGAGGAGAACATGGCCGAAATGGTGCGGCGCTACCTCGCAGCCACCGGGCAGAAGCGCCCGGTGCTGCAGGTGCCGCTGCCCGGCGCGTGGGGCCGGGCCTTGCGCGACGGCACCCTGCTCACCGCTCGGGGTGCCCGGCTGGGCCGCCAGACATTCGCCGAGTGGCTCGCCGCTCTCTGACCTTGGCGCGTTTCGGGAGGAGGACAGCCGAACCTCCCGCGATTGCGGGCGAGGTTCGCTTCAGCTCCTCCCGAAACAGAGCGTGTGGGCGCTCAGAGGCTGGAGAGGTGCTCCGCGAGACGGATGCGCCCCTTCGGCCGCTCCTTCTTGCCGCGGTCGGGCAGGCCGCCGACGTAGAGCCAGCCGAGCAGTTCCTCGTGCTTGCCGAGCCGGTGCGCCGCTCGCACGGGCTCGGTGCGGGTCAGCTCGCCGGTGCGCCAGAACACGCCCCAGCCCTCGTCGTCGAGCAGCAGTGAGAGTCCGTGCGCCACCCCGGACGCCACGGCCTCCTGCTCCCAGCGCGGCACCTTGTGGCTCGGCTTGAACGAGGCAACGACGGCCAGCACGAGCGGGGCGCGGTGGGCCTTGCCACGGAACTTCTCGGCATCCTTCCCCTTTGCGCCGTCAGCCTTGGCCAGCGCGCCGCCCAAGACGTCGCGAGCGTCGCCGCGGATCTCGATGATGCGCCACGGTCGCAGTCCGCTGTGGTCGGCGAGCTGGCCGGCCGCGTCGACGAACGAGGCGATCTCGGCGTGGCTGGGCGCGACATCCGTCACCTTCGACGACGAACGCCGGGCGAGCATCGCCTCCTTGACGCCGGGCACTCCTACTCGGCCGCTTCGAAGCTGAGCGAGATCGAGTTCATGCAGTAGCGGTCGCCCGTGGGCGTCTGCGGTGCGTCGTCGAAGAGGTGACCGAGGTGCGACCCGCAGTTCGAGCAGCGCACCTCGGTGCGCACCATGCCGAGCGAACGGTCTTCGATCAGTTCCACCGCGTCTGAACCGGTCGGGTCGTAGAAGCTCGGCCAGCCGCAGTGCGAGTCGAACTTCGTGGTGCTGCGGAACAGCTCCTGACCGCAGGCCTTGCACTTGTAGACGCCCTCGCGGTTCTCGTCGAGCAGCTCACCCGTCCAGGGGCGTTCGGTGGCGGCCTCGCGCAGCACGGCGAACTCTTCGCTGGAGAGTTCTTCGCGCCAGGCGTCGTCGGACTTCTGTACCTCGTAGGTCATGGTGCTCCTGCAAATGATTCGGGCGGACGATCGTCAATCATCCCAGTAAACTCTGGCAGGTGGCTGCCCATTCCCCCGTTCAGAAGCGCTGGACCGAGCTGACGACCGCCGAGCTCTACGCCTTCTTGAAGCTCCGCACCGACGTCTTCTTCGTGGAGCAGAAGGTCGACGAGACCGAGCTCGACTGGCGCGACGCCGAGCCCGAGACCTTGCACTACTGGATCGCCGAGGGCGGGCAGACGGTCGCCTACCTGCGGGTGCTGACGGATGCGGAGCCCGAGCACGAAGACGCGCGCCGGCTGATCGGACGGGTCGTCGTGCATCCGGATTTCCGGGGGCAGGGTCTGGCGCAGGTGCTGATCGCCCAGGTGCTCGACCAGTTCGGCGACGAATCGATGCTGCTCCATGCGCAGAGCTACATCGCTCCGCTCTACGCCCGGTTCGGCTTCGTGGCCTTCGGCGACGAGTTCGTGGAGGCGGGCATCCCGCATCTCTCCATGTTCCGGCCCGGAAACGACGACAGCGCCGACTGAGCGCTGCGGGGCAGCCGATGATCGCGCGGCCCGCCGCCGCTATCGGCGAGCGTTGAGGCGCGCGCGAATATGATGACGACAGAATTCGAGAAGGAAGGAGCGGGATGGCCGCCGCCGAAGAACTGCCGCAGCCGGGTGTGCCCGCTCCTCTCAACGACCGCGACGCCCGCATCCTCGCCTTCGAGCGCGCGTGGTGGAAGCACGCCGGCGCGAAGGAGCAGGCCATCCGCAAGGAGTTCGGTCTCTCCTCGGCCCGGTACTATCAACTTCTCGGTGCGCTGATCGACTCCCCGGCCGCTCTCGCGCACGATCCGATGCTCATCAAGAGGCTTCAGCGGGTGCGGGATGCGCGAATGGCCGCGCGTTCCGCTCGATTGCTGTCGCGCGACGACTAGGACCTCACTCACCCCATGGCCCGTTTCCCCGAGGACAGCTTCGACCACCTGCCCGCCCACCGCGAACGCGTGGGCGCCCATCGCGGACCCCGGCCACGCGGCCGCGGCTGGATCGTGGTGGCCTGGGCCGCCCTCGCCACCGCTCTCCTAGTGGGCGGCGGCGTCACCTACCTCGCCGTGATCAACAACAACATCCAGTTCACGGATGCGTTCGGCGGCACCAGCACAGCAGCGCCATCCGACACCCCCACTCCGACTCCGACGATCACGCCGGTGACCGACGGCACCCTCGCGGTGACCGTGCTGAACGGAACCGACAACGTGGGGCTCGCCGGCCGCGTGGGGCAGGCCGCCATCGCCGGCGGCTGGAACGTCGGCACCATGGCCAACGCGAGCTCGACCGACTTCGCCACCACCACCGTCTACTACGAAGACCCGGCGAACGAGGGGGCGGCCCTGGGCCTCGCGCAGTTGCTCGGCAATGCCGCCACCGAGCAGTCCTCCACCTTCCAGGGAGCCGCGCTCACGGTGGTGCTCGGCACCGACTACGCCGGCCCCGGCCTGGACGCCGGAACCGGTGAGGTGCCCGCCGATCCGCCGGCCGACGAGACCGGTGCGCTGTAGCCACCGGCGGCGAGAGCCGTTTTCGGCGCGCAATATTACGCGCGTGTTTCAGTCGTGTTGAGTTGCGGTCACGATCTGACGTTTTCGCCGTTCGAGCCATTGTGCGACGAATCTGCCCGATTAGGATTTGGAATCGGTGGTGGCAACTGTGTCACTTCTGCAGAAACACAGCACTTGGGAGTAACCATGGCGAATGGAACCGTTAAGTGGTTCAACGCTGAAAAGGGCTACGGCTTCATCACGGTCGACGACGGAGGACAGGACGTGTTCGTCCACTACTCCGCCATCGACATGGCGGGCTACAAGGTCCTCGAAGAAGGTCAGCAGGTCGTCTTCGAAGTCGGCACCGGATCCAAGGGGCCGCAGGCCGAGTCCGTCCGGCTTGCCTGATTTCCCTCCGGGGTTCCGCGGCGCACGACGGAGTGTGTTCGTGGTGAAGACCCGCGGCATTAGTCTGTGGGCGTGACCAGCCGACGTCGGAGTGCCGTGCGCAACGCATCCGCTGCCGCCCTGGCGGTCACGGTGTCGGCGCTCGCGGCCTGCACCGCACAGCCGGTGCTGCCCGCGCCCTCCGTGACGCCGACGGCCGCGTACTCCTCCGACTACCGGACGCCCGCGCCCACGGCGCCGGCGCCGTTGCGTGGAACGCTCGTGGCGGCGGATTCCCTGAGGAATCCCTCGCTGGCGGCGAAGATCGACAACCACGAAGACGCCCGTCCGCAGATCGGGCTCGACCGCACCGACATCGTGTTCGAGGAGCTGGTCGAAGGCGGGATCACGCGGTACGTCGCGATCTGGCAGTCCGACGTGCCCGATCTGATCGGCCCGGTGCGGTCGATCCGGCCGATGGATCCCGACATCCTGTCGTCGTTCGGCGGCATCGTCGCGTTCTCGGGCGGTCAGGAGCAGTTCGTCGACATGATGCGTGCGGCTCCCGTCTACAGCGCCATCCACGGGCAGAGCGACACGGAATCGACGTTCTACCGGATGGACGGCCGCGACAGCCCGCATGACGTGGTGGTGAAGGCGGCCGACCTGGTGGAGGAGCACTCCGATCTCGCGGCGCCCGGGCAGCAGTTCGCCTACTCCTTCGACGTGGCCACCTCGACCGCTGCGCTCGACGGAACGCCCACGGGCTCCCTCGACCTGGTCTTCTCGGATGCCCGTTTCCCCAGCTGGACGTGGGATGCGCCCTCCGCGAAATTCCTGCGCCTGCAGGAGGGATCGCCCGATCTCGACGACTCCGGAACGCAGCTCTCGGCCACCAACGTGGTGACCCTCCGGGTCGACGAGGTCTACGACTACGACGCCGAGGTGCCGCGGGCTGTGATGGTCGCCTCGGGTGAGGCGTGGGTGTCGACCGGCGGAAAGACGGTGCACGCGAGCTGGGCGAAGGATGCCCCGACCTCCCCGATCCGGCTCCTCGACGACCTCGGTGCCACCGTGCGGCTGGCCCCCGGCAACACCTGGGTGGAACTGGTTCCGCTCGACCAGGGCAGCGTCACGGTCGTGCCTCCCGCAGTGTGAGCTCACTTGCACTCCCACCCATCGAGTGCCAGTATTGCTTTAGCACTCGTGAACTCTGAGTGCTAACACACCTGAATCTTTGAATACGTCCAGGGAGGACGAGAAACACACATGGCAAAGATCATTGCTTTCGATGAAGAGGCCCGTCGCGGCCTCGAGCGCGGCCTCAACATCCTCGCCGACGCCGTCAAGGTGACGCTCGGCCCGCGCGGCCGCAACGTCGTGCTCGAGAAGAAGTGGGGCGCCCCCACGATCACCAACGACGGCGTGTCCATCGCCAAGGAGATCGAGCTCGACGACCCGTACGAGAAGATCGGCGCGGAACTCGTCAAAGAGGTCGCCAAGAAGACCGACGACGTCGCGGGCGACGGAACCACCACCGCCACCGTTCTCGCTCAGGCCCTGGTCAAGGAAGGCCTCCGCAACGTGGCCGCCGGCGCCGACCCGATCAGCCTCAAGAAGGGCATCGAGAAGGCCGTCGCGGCTGTCTCGGCCGAGCTGATCAAGAACGCCAAGGAGATCGAGACCAAGGAAGAGATCGCTGCGACCGCTTCCATCTCGGCCGCCGACCCCGAGATCGGCGCCATCATCGCCGAGGCCATCGACAAGGTGGGCAAGGAAGGCGTCGTCACCGTCGAGGAGTCGAACACCTTCGGCACCGAGCTCGAGCTGACCGAGGGCATGCGCTTCGACAAGGGTTACCTGTCGGCCTACTTCGTCACCGACCCGGAGCGTCAGGAAGCGGTCTTCGAAGACCCCTACATCCTGATCGTGAACAGCAAGGTCTCGAACATCAAGGACCTGCTGCCGATCGTCGACAAGGTCATCCAGACCGGCAAGCAGCTCCTCATCATCGCGGAAGACGTCGATGGCGAGGCCCTGGCCACGCTCGTCGTGAACAAGATCCGCGGCATCTTCAAGTCGGTCGCGGTCAAGGCTCCCGGCTTCGGCGACCGTCGCAAGGCTCAGCTGCAGGACATCGCGATCCTCACCGGCGGCCAGGTCATCTCCGAGGAGGTCGGTCTCAAGCTCGAGAACGTCACCCTCGACCTGCTCGGTCAGGCCCGCAAGGTCGTCATCACGAAGGATGAGACCACGATCGTCGAGGGCGCCGGCGACGGTGAGGCCATCGCCGGACGCGTCGCTCAGATCCGTGCCGAGATCGAGAACACCGACAGCGACTACGACCGCGAGAAGCTCCAGGAGCGCCTCGCGAAGCTCGCCGGTGGTGTCGCGGTCATCAAGGCCGGTGCAGCGACCGAGGTCGAGCTGAAGGAGCGCAAGCACCGCATCGAAGACGCCGTGCGCAACGCCAAGGCAGCCGTCGAAGAGGGCATCGTCGCCGGTGGTGGCGTGGCCCTCATCCAGGCCGGCAAGACCGCTTTCGCGAACCTCGAGCTCACGGGCGACGAGGCGACCGGTGCGAACATCGTCAAGGTGGCCATCGAGGCTCCCCTGAAGCAGATCGCCTTCAACGCAGGGCTCGAGCCGGGTGTCGTCGCCGCCAAGGTGCGCGACCTCGACTACGGCTGGGGCCTCAACGCCGCAACCGGTGAGTACGTCGACCTCCTGGCCGCCGGCATCATCGACCCGGCCAAGGTCACGCGCTCGGCCCTGCAGAACGCGGCGTCGATCGCCGGTCTGTTCCTGACGACCGAGGTCGTCGTGGCCGACAAGCCCGAGAAGAACGCGGCTCCGGTCGGCGACCCCACGGGTGGCATGGACTTCTGAGCTAGCTGCAACAAAGCGCCCTCCGCCTTCGGCGGGGGGCGTTTTGCTGTTCGCGCCGCCGCTTCTGCGGCGCGAAGCGACATGTTCGAGTGAGGTCGCTCCGCGGCCTCGCGCTCACCCTGGGTCGTCGGGTGGGGCCCGTTGCGATGCGATCAGGGTGGTGGCGGTTCGTGCGGGCGCGAGCTGCGCTGTGCGCTGCTCTCAGCAGGTCGAGTACGCGGGTCATCGTGGTGGCGGGGTTCACCACCGAGACCCAGGTGAGGGGGCCGTGGACCGGGTGGGGGAAGAACACGTCCGTCGCCGCGAAGTCGCGCGGGAGGGCCAGGTGGCTGGGCTCTTCCCCCGTGAGTTCAGCGGGTGCGCGATGTGGAACGGCTCGGCGTGATCGGCGGTGACGCGGAGTCCGCTGGTCCGGCCATGTCCATCACCGAGCTGGCGGCCGTTCTCGGGGTGCACGTGTCGATGCGTCCCCTGTTCGCGCCGAGACCGCAGATGCCCTCGATGAGCAGGTGACCGCCCTCGCCGCACGGTCGGTTGCACTCCTCGAGGCCGGTGCCGATGTGGCCGCCGTCATCCGCAGTCTGCCCGTGACGACGTGACCGCATCCGACGTCCATTGATCCGCACGTTGTGGCGCTTCCGTGGGGCCGATGAGCGCAAAAGCCTGCGGATGAGGGCAGGCTCAGGCCGGGATGGGCTTCGTGGGCGGAGGCGTGGGGGCCGCACCGACGGGCATGAGGGGGAGGGTGACGCGGAAGGTCGCGCCACCACCCGGCGTCTCGAGCGCCTCGACGGTGCCGTGGTGCGCCGCGACGATCGACGAGACGATGGCGAGCCCGAGGCCCGATCCGCCGGTCTCCCGGGTGCGCGAGGAGTCGGCGCGGTAGAAGCGCTGGAAGATCTTCTCGCGGATCTGCGGCGGGATGCCCTCGCCGTGGTCGATCACGTCGATCGTGGCCACACGGCGGCCCTCGTCGACCTGCAACGACAGCTCGATGGGGCTGTCGGCATCGGTGAAGCGCAACGCATTGCCGATGAGGTTGGTCAGCACCTGCCGGATCTTGTTCTCCTCGGCGAGCACCACGGGCTGCATCTCGGGGATCGCGACGAGGGGTGCGCTCTCCGCGGGCGGGCCTGCCGCCAGCTCGGGAACGGGCCCGGTGAGATTTCCCGATGCCGCGGCCGACCCGGCCCCGGACCTCGGCCGGCGACGGAGACGGGCGAGGGTGGCGTTCGCGAAGGCGATGGGGCGTGTGGCGGTGGAGGGGGTACGGGGCGCACCCGGCGCATCCGGATCCTGGGGAAGTCCCTCGATGCCGGGGGCGAACGACACCGGCGTCTGCCCCTGCGGGAGGATGGCCGACACGATTCGGCCCGGGCTCGCGGCGCGTGCATCCATCGCCGCGTCGAGGGTGAGCGGCACGAGGTCGACCGGGGCGAGTTGCAGCGGGCGGGTCTCGTCGAGACGGGCCAGCTCGAGGAGGTCTTCGACGAGCGTGCCCATCCGGATCGCCTCCTTCTCGATGCGATCCATCGCCTGGGCCACGTCTTCGGGGGTCTGCAGCGCGCCCATGCGGTAGAGCTCGGCATAGCCGCGCACCGAGACCAGCGGCGTGCGCAGCTCATGGGAAGCGTCGCCCACGAAGCGGCGCATCTGGTCGATCGTCTTCGCTCGGTCGGCGAAGGCCGAGTCGATGCGCGAGAGCATCGTGTTGAGCGAGCGGTTGAGCCGCCCGACCTCGGTGTTGGGGGTGGCATCCGACATGCGGCGGCTGTAGTCGCCGCCGTCGGCGATGGCCGCGGCCGTGCGTTCCACCTCGCGGAGGGGGCCGAAGGTCGACGTGACGAGCAGGCGCGTCAGCATCGCGCCCAGGATGACGACACCCACGCCGAAGGCGAGGAAGATCGAGAGGTAGGTCGCCGTGGTCTTCTCGGTCTCGGCCAGCGATTTCGCGATCACCACGGTGCCGAGCGATCCGTCGCCGCCGAAGAGGTACACCGTGGTGGCGATCGCGTGCCATTCGGTGCGCTGGTCGATCGAGTCGACGCTGAACACCTTGCCGCCCAGCAGGTTCGAGGTGTCGAGCGACACTTGCGAGTTCGGCATGGTGTTCTCGTCGCGGTCGCCCCAGTTCGACACGATCAGGTTGCCCGAGGCGTCGAGCAGGCCCACGAAGTAGTCGGTGGGTGCCGAGGTGATGTCTTCGATGCGGAACTGCTCGGTCGTGGCATCCGGCCCGAGGAAGGGCGACGGGTCTTTACTCGCCGAATCGAGCTGGCTGTCGACCTGTTGCAAGAGATAGGTGCGGAGCACGATCATCGTTCCGACGCCCGACACGACGAGACCGAAGGTGAGCATCAACACCGTCACCCCGGTGATCTTGGAGCGCAGTGAGATCGAGTTCCACTGCTTCAGGATGGCGTTGAGCATGCTCCGGAAAGGCTACGCCTTGCTCACCTTCAGCATGTACCCGAAGCCGCGCTTGGTCTGGATGAGCGACTCCTCGGTGTGGGCGTCGAGCTTGCGGCGCAGGTAGGAGATGTAGCTCTCCACGATGCCGGCGTCGCCGTTGAAGTCGTATTCCCAGACGTGGTCGAGGATCTGGGCCTTCGACAGCACGCGGTTGGGGTTCAGCATCAGGTAGCGCAGCAGCTTGAACTCGGTGGGGGAGAGCTCGATCGCGGCGTCGCCCACGAAGACCTCGTGCGTGTCCTGATCCATGGTGAGTTCGCCGGCTCGGATGATCGCATCCTCGTCGGCCTGCATGGTGCGGCGCAGGATGGCCTTGATGCGCGCCACGATCTCGTCGAGGCTGAAGGGCTTCGTGACGTAGTCGTCGCCGCCGACCGTGAGACCCGTGATCTTGTCTTCGGTGTCGTCTTTGGCCGTGAGGAAGAGGATGGGGGCGGTGTAGCCCGCCGCCCGCAGCCGCTTGGTGACGCCGAAGCCGTTCATGTCGGGCAGCATCACGTCGAGGATGATGAGGTCGGGCTCCTCCTCCAGCACGGCGGAGATGGTCTGGGCGCCGTTCGAGACAGCACGCACCGCGAAGCCGGCGAAGCGCAGGCTCGTGGTGAGGAGGTCGCGGATGTTGGGTTCGTCGTCGACGATCAAGATGCGGGGGCCGGTCATGCGTCCATTATCTGCGGGTTCGCTGAGGGAAGTCTGAGAACATCTGGGATGATTTCCGGCAGGTTCCCTTGCGCATTCACCGGTCGGGGATGCCGGTCTCAGGCCGCGAGCGAATCGGCATCCACGATGCTGTAGGCGTAGCCCTGCTCGGCCAGGAAGCGCTGGCGGTTCTGCGCGAACTCCTGGTCGACGGTGTCGCGGGCGACCAGGGTGTAGAAGCTCGCGGGCAGTCCCGACTCCTTGGGCCGCAACAGGCGGCCGAGGCGCTGCGCTTCCTCCTGACGGGAGCCGAACGATCCGGAGACCTGGATGGCCACGCTCGCCTCGGGCAGATCGATCGAGAAGTTCGCCACCTTCGACACCACGAGGATCTTCTCCTCGCCCTCGCGGAAGGCCTGGAACAGCCGCTCCCGCTCGGGTACCGGGGTCGCGCCCGTGATCTCCGGGGCGCCGAGTTCGCGCGAGAGCTCGTCGAGCTGATCGAGGTACTGCCCGATCACGAGGATGCGCTCGCCGCGGTGATGCTCGATCAGCTGCCGCGTCGCCTCCAGCTTCGCCGGGGCGGTGGCGGCGAGCCGGTAACGCTCGTCGTCGGCCGCGGCCGCGTAGGTCATCCGCTCGTGGAAGGGAAGGTCGACGCGCACCTCGTAGCAGTTCGCGGGTGCGATGTAGCCCTGCGCCTCGATCTCCTTCCACGGGGCGTCGAAGCGCTTGGGTCCGATCAGGCTGAACACGTCGGATTCGCGGCCGTCCTCGCGCACGAGCGTCGCGGTGAGGCCGAGGCGTCGGCGGGCCTGCAGGTCGGCGGTGAGCTTGAACACCGGGGCGGGCAGCAGGTGCACCTCGTCGTAGACCACCAGGCCCCAGTCGAGGGCGTCGAGGAGTTCGAGGTGCGCGTACTTGCCGCTGCGCTTGGAGGTGAGGATCTGATAGGTCGCGATGGTGACCGGCTTGATCTCCTTCACGAGGCCGGAGTACTCGCCGATCTCGTCTTCGGTCAACGTCGTGCGCTTCAGGAGCTCGGCCCGCCACTGCCGGGCCGACACGGTGTTGGTGACGAGGATGAGCGTGTTCGTCTTGACGGTGGCCATCGCGCCCGCACCCACGAGCGTCTTGCCGGCGCCGCAGGGCAGCACCACGACACCCGATCCATGGGCGGAGAAGTTGTCGATGGCCTTCTGCTGGTAGTCGCGCAGGTGCCACTCGGTGAGGTCGAGATCGATCTCGTGGGGAGTGCCGGGCGTGAAGCCGGCCAGGTCGTCGGCCGGCCAGCCGAGCTTGATGAGCTCCTGCTTCAGCTGCCCGCGGGCCCAGGGCTCGATGCTCCAGGTGCCGTCGTCGAGCTTCTGGGTGAGCAGCGGCGCCACCTTCTTGCCGCGGGTGATCTCGGCGAGCACTGCGGGGTCGGTGGAGCGCAGGACGAGCGGCCCTTCGCTCTGGCGCTCGATCACGAGTTTGCCGTAGCGGCCGATGGTCTCGACGATCTCGATCGTCACCGTCTGCGGCACCGCGAACTTCGAGAAGCGGTCGAGCGTGGCCAGGATCTCCTCGGCCGAGTGACCGGCCGCGCGGGCGTTCCAGAGCCCGAGCCGGGTGATGCGGTAGGTGTGCACGTGCTCGGGGGCGCGTTCGAGTTCGGCGAAGACCGCGAGCTCGTGTCGTGCGGATTCGGCATCCGGATGCGCGACCTCGAGCAGCACGGTGCGGTCGCTTTGGACGATGAGAGGGCCGTCGGGCATAACAGACAAGCTTACGGCGGCTTGCTGCGGGCCGGTCACTCGGGCGAGGTGATGAGCTGGATGTTCGCCACGGGCACCGTACGCTCGATGCCGGCCCGCACGTCGACGCAGCGCAGGCGGCCGTTCGAGAGGCTGAGCGGAGTGACGTCGAGGCGCACGCTGCTGCCGTCGGGCATCCGCACCTCGATGGTCACCGGCGTGCGGGAGCGCACGGCCTTGTCGAGCTGGCGGGCCACCCAGGCGCTCTCGTCGGCGGGAGCCGAACGGGCGGAGGACTCGCGCAGGCGCTGCACGAACTCGGCGACGGCCGCGGGGGAGCGGGGCCCGCTCGTGGCCGGAGCGGACGGCGTCGTGGCGACGCGGGCACGGCGCATCACGAGTTCGCGACCCTCGGCGTCTTCGGCGAGCACCGGGTAACGTGCGTCGACCAGCAACCAGTAGGCGGCCGTGGCGTCGACGCGGCTGGAGAGCGATCCGTCGTCGTCGCGGCGCAAGCCCAGCGGAGCGAGCGACTGGTCGACGGCGATCGCGCCGAGGAGCGCCCGGTCGGCGGTGCGGATGAGGGTGCGGGAACCATAGGGAGAGGAGGTGGGCGCACCGCCGTCGGCGCGCGGGGCCTCGCCGAGTCGGCGCACGCGCACGAGACCGTGCCGCCGCCCGCCCTCGGCGAGCAGGTAGTCGAGCGCCTGGGGGAGGCCGGTGAGCGAGGTGGCCGCGAGGAACTCACGCAGCGACTCTTCGGTCTCTCCCGAAGCGAGCGCCCGATCGATGGTCGGCTGTGAGATGCGGTAGGTGGATGCGACCCCGCGGTTCTCGAGATCGGCGAGCAGACGGATGCGCGCGTCGACGGGAGGAACCAGCGGGCCCGGCGCGATGACCGAGAGGTCGTGCTGCAGGTAGACCTGGGTCACCTCGGGGGGCAGCGCCTCGGTGAGGGCCTCGAGGTCGGCCGCGTCTGTGCTCGCGCTGGCGTCGGCTGCGCCCGCGGTGGTCGCCGCGGCGGAGTCGGGCGTGGTCCACTTCGCGGCGGCCGCGGGAGTGCTCGCGCTCGCAGCGAGGGCCGCGTGACCGAAGAGGGTGCTGCGTCCGTCGACCGTGAGGCCGAGGAGTTCGGCGATGGCGTCCACCTGCGCGAGTGCGGCGCGCATGGCCTCGTCGGCCGCGGGGAACAGCGCCGCGTAGGTGGAGTGGAGAGCCGCGCCGCTGATCCACTCGCCCGCCGCCTCGCCTTCCGTCGGAGTGCGCGGCGAGGGTGGGGTGGCGGACGCGGCCTGCTGTGCGTCGGTGGGCGTCGTGGTGTGGAGTGCGCGGCGCACCGGCTCGTCGAGGCTGTCGATCCAGGCCGTGGCCAGCGCGAGCCAGCGCTCGGCGCTCGGCAGCAGGCTCCACTCGTCGGCCCGCGTCGTGGAGAGCAGGGTGTCGGTGTCGACCGTCACCAGGCAGGCAGCCGTGGCCACCTCGACCAGGGCGCCGATCGTGGCGGGTTCGACGGCGAGCAGGGCGCCCAGGCGCTTCTCCTCACCGGACGAGAGCCCGCCGCGGGCGAGCAGGCGCATCGGCGCGGCGCGGAGCTGCTGGCCGAGCTCGGAGATGGCCGAGAGGGCGATGAAGGCTCGTTCGCTCGCCAGGGCGTCGACCGACGGGGCGGCGGCCACGGGAGCCTGTGCGGTCGGCTCGCCCGGCGCATCCGGGAGGCCGCCGGCTGCGGCTTCCCGAGCCGTCGAAGGAGCGTCTGCGGTCTCCGAAGGCGCTTCGGCCAACACCGCGGCGGCCACCTCGGCCACTGCTGCGAATGCGCGGAACCGGTGCGGCGCATCCGGTGCCGATTCGGCCAGACCGAGCTCGATCAGGGTCTGGGCGGTCTTCTCCGGTGCATCCGTCGCTCCGGAGGAGGCGTCGTCGGCCAGTGCGGCGATCGTCGCCCGGTCGAGCGGGCGCAGGGCCAGGCGCACGGATGCCGGGTCGAGCAGGGCGTCGGCGAGGTCGAAGAAGTCGCGCACGTCGCGTGACGGGACGTGCCGGATCACCAGGAGAGCGGTTAGCGCGTCGTCATCGAGGGCGCTGAGCCGCCGGGCGAGGGGGAGCGAATCGCTCATCGACTCCCGCGAGCGTCGCGCAGCCGTCGACGCGTGCTGAGCACGAGCAGGATGATCATGAGCACGAGTCCGATCGGCAGACCGATCAGCGGCAGGAAGATGATGGTGGGCCAGACGCCCGAACCGAAGTCGCGCACCCCGAGCAGTGTGCCGATGATGACGGCCAGGAACGCGAGCACCGACAGGCCGATGGTCGCCGCGACCATGAAGGCCAGCGACCGCTCTGCGCGGCTCGTCGGCGTCTTCTCTTCTTCACTCACGTCACTAAGGATACGTGCACCGGTAGGCTGGTCAGTGGCCACGAGAGGTATTCGGGCCGATTACACGAGGAGATTCACGATGCCTACCGGCAAGGTCAAGTTCTACGACGACGAGAAGGGCTTCGGCTTCATCAGTTCCGATGACGGCCAGGAAGTGTTCTTGCACGCGTCAGCCCTGCCCGCCGGTGTCACGGTGAAGGCGGGCTCGAAGCTCGAGTTCGGCATCGCCGACGGCAAGCGCGGAGCCCAGGCGCTCTCGGTGCGGGTGCTCGAGGCGCCCCCGAGTCTGCAGAAGCTGGCGCGCAAGCCGGCCGATGACATGGCGGTGATCATCGAAGACCTGGTGAAGGTGCTCGACTCCATCGGCGGAAACCTCAAGCGCGGGCGCTACCCCGACAACGCCCACAGCCGCAAGATCGCCGCTCTGCTCCGCAAGGTCGCAGACGAGCTGGACGCCTAGTGGCGACCGACGACTCCGTCGACGAAGAGCAGGTCGAGCACGACGAGCTGAACGACGGCCAGATCGGCGAGCCCGCTGACGCGGTCGAGGAGAAGCCGGCGCCGGTCGTCGACGAGGTGCTGCTCGCATCCGTCGACCTGGCTCGCACGGCGCTGCTCGAGATCACGCCGGCGGCCACGATCGGCGAGGTGGTCGGATCGATCGCCGACGAGGATCACGTGCTCAGCCTGCACTTCGAGTCGAAGCTGCCGGGCTACCCGGGCTGGCACTGGACGGTGACGCTGTCGCGCATTGACGAGTCCTCCGTGCCCACGGTGCTCGAGATCGAGATGCTGCCCGGCGAGAGTGCCCTCATCGCCCCCGACTGGGTGCCGTGGTCGGAGCGTCTGGCCGAGTACACGCTCGCTCAGGAGCTCGCCGAGGCGACTACGGCCGACGACGAGGACGAGGAGTCGGATGAGGATGCCCTCGACGACGAAGACTCCGACGAGGACGATGACGACCACGATCTCGACGACGGGCTCGACCTCGACAACGGCATCGACATCGACGACCACGTCACCGACGACGACGAGCTCGAGGCGGCGGCCGAGGCCGGGGAATCGGGCGCAGCTGCTGACGATTCGGATGAGGACGAGTCGGATGACGACTACGACGAGGACCCACACGCGGAAGGCCCCTGGTCGGGTCGCTGACCGTTCAGAAACGCAAACGTCGCTCGAACCGGCGCCCCTACGGGCTGGGTTCGAGCGACGTTTGCGTTTCTGAACGCGAGCGGGCTACGAAGCCAGGCGCTCCACCACGTATTCGATCGAGGAGATGAGCGCGCGCACGTCGTCGGGCTCGATCGACACGAAGGTCGCCACGCGCAACTGGTTGCGGCCGAGCTTGCGGTAGGGCTCCGTGTCGACGATCCCGTTCGATCGAAGCGCCTTGGCCACGGCCGCCGCGTCGACCGCGTCGTCGAAGTCGATGGTGACGACCACCTGCGAGCGGTGCGCCGGGTCGGCCACGAACGGCGTCGCGTACGAGACGCCCGACGCCCAGTCGTAGAGCGCCGACGACGACTCCGCGGTGCGCGCGGAGGCCCACTCGAGTCCGCCGTTGCCGTTGATCCAGTCGATCTGGTTCTCCAGCAGCACCAGTGTGGCGATGGCCGGGGTGTTCAGCGTCTGGTTGAGCCGCGAGTTGTCGACCGCGTTCTTGAGGCTCAGGAACTCCGGGATGTAACGACCGGATGCGGCGACCCGCTCCACGCGCTCGAGCGCGGCGGGCGAGAACAGGGCGAACCAGAGTCCGCCGTCGCTGGCGAAGTTCTTCTGCGGGGCGAAGTAGTAGACGTCGGTCTCGGAGGCGTCGAAGGAGACTCCGCCGGCCGCGCTCGTGGCATCGATCACGGTGAGGGCGCCGGCGTCGCCGTGCACGCGCGTCACCGGAGCCATGACCCCCGTGCTCGTCTCGTTGTGCGGCCAGGCGTAGACATCCACGCCCTCGACCACCTCGATCGAGCCGCGGCTGCCGGCCTCCGACTTCACGACGTGCGGTGCTTCGAGCCACGGAGCCGCAGCGGCAGCCGCGAACTTCGAGCCGAACTCGCCGAACGAGAGGTTCTCGGCGCGCTTCTCGATGAGACCGAAGGCCGCGGCGTCCCAGAACGCGGTCGACCCGCCGTTGCCGAGCACCACTTCGTAGCCTTCGGGCAGGGAGAACAGGGTCGAGAGCCCGGAACGCACGGAGCCCACGAGGTTCTTCACGGGCGCCTGACGATGGCTGGTGCCGAGCAGGGAGGCGCCCCGCGTCACCAGGTCTTCGAGCTGTGCGGCCCTGACCTTGGAAGGCCCGCAGCCGAAACGGCCGTCGGTGGGCAGGCGATCGGTGGGAATCTGGATCTCGGCCATGGGGTCAATAGTATCGACGCGCAAGGGCCCGGGTTGCACGCCGAAACAGTAGGCTGGGTTAGGTACGCCTCACAAGGCCTAGGAGCATTCATTGGCAGATCTCATCGACACCACCGAGATGTATCTCCGCACGATCCTCGAGCTCGAGGAGGAGAACATCAATCCTCTTCGTGCCCGCATCTCGGAGCGTCTCGGCCACTCGGGCCCCACCGTGTCGCAGACCGTCGGCCGGATGGAGCGCGACGGCCTCGTCGTGGTCTCGCTCGACCGCCACCTCGAACTCACCGAGGTCGGGCGCCGCAAGGCCATCTCCGTGATGCGCAAACACCGTCTCGCCGAGCGCCTCCTGAGCGACGTCATCGGACTCGAGTGGGAGCTCGTGCACGAAGAGGCATGCCGCTGGGAGCATGTGATGAGCGAGCAGGTGGAGCGGCGCATTCTCGACATGCTCGACCACCCGACCGAGTCGCCCTACGGCAACCCGATCCCGGGCCTCGACGCCTTCGGCGAGGCCGCGGCCATCCCCTTCACCAAGGGCGTGGTGAACATCGTGACGCTGGTGCACGGGGCCGTCGGCCCGCAGACGAAGACCATCCGTCGTCTCGGCGAACCGGCGCAGGTCGATCCCGAACTCCTGCTGCAGCTGAAGCAGTCGGGCATCGTCCCGGGGGCCACGGCGGCCTTCACGTCGGTCGGTTCCTACGTTCTAGTCGAGGTTGAAGGTTACGGCGAAGGCCTCGAACTGCCCAACGAGGTCGCGAGCCATATATTCGTTGGTATCTAAATCTCTCGAGCGGATGCAGCGTTACGGAATTGTTAAAAAAGGCGGGTTGCGAAGTGACAAACCCCGAACCCTCCCGTATTCTCTAACGAGTCCCAGCACCACCTGACGGTCAGGGACGCGGGCCAAGACACCTCGATTCCCGTCTCTTGGTCATTGACTACGCACGCAATTCGGTGTGGACGGGAGCAGTGCCCTAGCTGCGAGAGGTGCCGGAGGATTATATTTTGGCCCCATATGGTGAGTCGCCCGATTCCGAGCGAAACCCCGAAAACCCGAATAGACCCGAGACACCTTCAGCAGCCACTCCCTCCCAGCCGCTCTCGCGGCGCGAGTGGCGTGAAGCTGAGGCACGTGCTCGCGAGACCGCCGCGTCGGTGACGCCGGAGGCCTCGCCCGGCACCGATCTCGTGCTCGCGAAGGTCGCGCCGCCCTCGTCGGCCGCTTCCACGGCGCCCGCGGCCGGCGACATCGCCCGCGCCCCGGAGGCCGTGAAGGCCCTCGAGCTCGCGCTCCCGACGGCTCCGGCAGCTGTGGACAAGGCATCGACCGTTCCGGTCAAGCGCGGTCCGAGCATCCGGATGCCCCGCGTCAAGAAGCCGACGAAGAAGGGCGCCGTCAGCGTGGTCGTGATGACCTTCGCCGCCGCCCTCGTCGCCACCATGGCCCTCCCGGCCTACGCCTTCGGCGGTGGCGGCAACTTCGACAGCGGCGTGGCCACGGATGCCTCGCTGAGCGGTGCACAGACGCTCGAGGTGCCCGACGCCTCCGCCGCCCTCGCGATCAGCCGCGACAACTACAAGGCCCCCACCACCGAAGAGCTCGCCGCCTCCCGCGAGGCCGCTGCAGCCGCGGTGGCCGCGACCGAGGCCGCGAACCGTGCCGCTGACGCCGCCGCAGCCAAGGGCGCCACGGCGAGCGGCTCCGGCGCGTTCACGGTCAACCCGCCCTCGGGCTCCTACAGCGGCGCCGCGATCGTGGCCTTCGCCGAGCAGTTCGTGGGCGTCGTGCCCTACGGCAGCGGTGCGAGCCCCGACACGAGCTTCGGCTGCGACGGACTCACCCAGTACGTCTTCGGCGCGTTCGGCATCTACCTGCCACGCACGGTGAGCAACCAGGCCGCCATGGGCATCCCGATCGCTCCCGAAGACGCGCAGGCCGGAGACCTCATGGTGTATCCGATCGGTCACATCGGCATCTACGCCGGCGACGGAACGATGATCGACTCGCCCGACTGGGGCCGTTACGTCGAGCACCGGCCCGTCTGGGGAAGCTATTACTTCGTTCGGATCGTCGCCTAGCGGCGTGTAAACACTTCGTTACCGAGACATGAATCGGCGTGCCACGAATATGTGGCACGCCGATTGTGTCGTAACCTGTTGCTCTGATCGTCCTCGAGATCTGGAGAGCCTGATGACACAGGGTAGGAGCATCCGCACCACGGATCGCCTCCTGCTGCTCGTGCGCAGGCACACGAGTGGACTGAGTCAGAGCCAGATACTTGACTCTGTGAGTAAGGCGCTGTCATTGTGACGGCGCCTTTTTTGTTGCCCATTCGTCTCCCGATCCCGTCGTCGACATGTGAATCATCGAACACCTGGAAGCCGTCCAGGTCTCTTCGAAAGGGAGAGCATGCGAACACTGGTACTCAACGCAGGATATGAACCGCTGGGAGTCGTCTCGTTCAAGCGGGCGCTCGTTCTCGTCTTGAACGAGAAGGCGCGCGTGCTCGCGAGCGACGACGAGCATCCGGTCTTCGGCACGTCCGGTGCCTACGAGCGGCCCGCGGTCATCCTGCTCACCCGCTACGTGCGGGTGCCCATGAACCGGATGATGCCGGTGTCCCGTCGCGGAGTGCTGCGCCGAGACAATCAGCGCTGCGGCTACTGCGGATCGTCTGCCACGACGATCGATCACGTGCAGCCGCGCTCCCGAGGGGGCAAGGACACCTGGGAGAACCTGGTGGCCTGCTGTCTGCGCTGCAACAACGTGAAGGGCGACCGCACCCCGGCCGAGATGGGCTGGTCGTTGCGCTTCTCGCCCCGGATGCCGCACCAGGCCGGCTGGTCGATCAAGGGTGCCGAGCGGGCAGAGCCGCAGTGGGAGACCTTCCTCGAGGCGGCGGCGTGAGTTCGATGCGCACCCGCTAAACTCGACGGGTCAGCCTCTGTAGCTCAATGGAAGAGCGACTCCGTCCTAAGGAGCAGGTTGGGGGTTCGAGTCCCTCCAGGGGCACCGTCGGTGCTCAGGCCGCCGCTGATCAGTGCTCGTCGAGCAGCTGGGTGACGCGGTAGCCCACCAGCTCTTGCATCACCAGGCCCGTGTTCGTGCGCTTCACGCCATCGATGGCGAGGATGCGGCCGGTCACCCGGTAGAGATCTTCGGCGTCGCGCGACACCACGTGCACGAGGAGGTCGGCGACTCCGGACAGGCCGCTGACCTCCAGCACCTCGGGGATGCCGGCCAGGGCTTCGGCGACCGAGGTGAGTTTGCGTTGGGTCACTTTCGTGATGACATGGGCGTGCAGGGGATAGCCCAGGAACGCCGGATCGATCCGGCGTTCGAACGACTTCAGGGCGCCGCCGGCCCGATAGCGGGCGAGCCGTGCGCGCACCGTGTTGCGGGCCAGACCGGTGCTCTCGGCCAGGGCGAGAGTCGTGACATCCGGATCGTCGCTGAGGCGGCGCAGGATGGCGGCATCGATCGCATCGGCGGTGCGACCGGGGGTGCGGCCGGCGGCGACCTCGTTCGTGTTCAGCGTGGCCATCCGGATGCCTTCCGATCGCTCTCGAATTGCGCAATCTGCGTCAATTTCCTCCCTTCTATTGTGCCTTCTGCGCCGTGGTGGTGCCATGGGGGTCACCATGAGCACATCCGCGCGGGAGAACACCGCCCCCACCCTGGCCGCCCTCGAGAGCATCGAACGCCGCGTGCTGTGGCTGGCCACCTCGATGATCCATCACGCCAACCGGGTGCGGCCGAATCCGTCGGGCATCAAGGTCGGCGGGCATCAGGCTTCCAGCGCGTCGATGGTGTCGATCATGACCTCGCTCTGGTTCGGCCAACTCCGGCCCGAAGACCGCGTGTCGGTGAAGCCACACGCCTCGCCCGTGCTGCACGCCATCAACTACCTGCTCGGTGAGCTCGACGAGCATCACCTCACCACGTTGCGCGAGTTCGGCGGGCTGCAGAGCTACCCGAGCCGCACGAAAGACCCCGATCCGGTCGACTACTCCACCGGCTCGGTCGGCATCGGTGCGACGGCCCCGATCTGGGGCGCCGTCTCGCGCCGCTATGTCGGGAGCCTCAGCGACGCCGCGGGTCGCGGGCGGCAGTACTCCTTGGTGGGCGACGCGGAGCTCGACGAAGGAGCGGTGTGGGAGGCGGTGCTCGACCAGGGTGTCGCCGGACTGGGCGAGGTCGTCTGGATCGTCGACCTCAACCGGCAGTCGCTCGACCGTGTGGTGCCCAACATCGCGGCCGGCAAGCTCGAGCGCCTGTTCCAGGCGGCCGGTTGGCAGGTGATCACGGTGCGCTTCGGGCGGCTGCTCGAGAACGTACTCGCGCGGCCGGGCGGGCAGGCGCTGCGGCGCCGCATCCTGGAGATGCCGAACCCGGAGTTCCAGCGACTGCTGCGCTGTTCCGCCGCCGAACTGCGCGACCGGCTGCCGGGTTCGGGGGAGCGTTCGGCGTCGATCGCGGAGCTCATCGGCGGCATCGACGACGAACTGCTGCTCGCCGCCATTCGCAATCTCGGCGGCCACGACCTCGACGCGCTTCGCGAGGCCTACGCGCAGATCGACGACGACCGGCCCACCGCCATCCTCGCCTACACCATCAAGGGGTACGGATTGCCGCTCGAGGGACATCCGCAGAACCACTCCTCCCTGCTCACCGATGTGCAGTACGGCGAGCTGGCGGTGAAGCTGCGGGAAGACGCGGATGCGCCCTGGTCGCGCTTCGACCCCTCGAGCGCGGCGGGCCTGGTGTGCGCCGACACGGCACGGCGGCTGCACCGCGAACCTGTCGCGCTCGCCGAGCCTCCGGCCGTGCCTGCCGACTTCGGGCGCACGCCCGCGGGCACCGCCACGACCCAGGCCGCGCTCGGCCGGGCGCTGCTCGACCTCACGCGTGCGGCTCCCGAAGCGGCGCGACGCGTCGTGAGCGTGAGCCCCGACGTGAGCTCGAGCACCAACCTCGCCGGCTGGCTCAACAAGGTGGGGGTGTGGTCGATCGAAGACCGGCCCGACTGGTTCAGCGACGACGCCGAGACCACCGTGCACTGGCGCGAGCAGCCCACCGGACAGCACATCGAACTCGGCATCGCCGAAGTCAACCTGGTGAGCCTGATCGGCGAGCTCGGCGCCACGTGGAGCCGCTGGGGCGAACCGTTGTTCCCGATCGGCGTGCTCTATGATCCCTTCGTCGGGCGGGCGCTCGAACCGTGGTCGTACGGCATCTACGCGGGCGGCCAGTCGATCCTCGTCGGCACGCCGTCGGGCGTGACCCTCTCCTACGAGGGTGGTGCGCACCAGTCGATCACCACACCCTCGATCGGTCTGGAGCAGCCGGGAGTCGTGAGCTACGAGCCCGCTTTCGCGATCGACGTGGAGTGGACGCTGTTGGCATCCCTCGCCCGGCTCGGGCGGCCGAACGGCACCTCGGCGTATCTGCGGCTCTCGACGAAGCCCGTGGATCAGCGCTTGTGCGCGGTGCCGACCGACCCTGCGGCGCGGGAGCGGCGCCGGCGGCAGGTGGTGGCGGGCGGCTACGTGCTGCGGGAAGCAGGCCCCGGAGCTGATCCGGGTGTCGGAGCTGCTGTCACTCTCGTCGCCATGGGCGCGTTGGTGCCCGACGCCCTCGTGGCCGCCGAGCGGCTGGAGGCACTCGGCGTGCCCGTCGACGTGGTCTGCGTCACGAGCCCCGGACTCCTCTTCGACGCCGTTCAGGCACGTGACGGACTGGCGGATGCGCCCGACTGGATCCTCGGCCAGCTCTTCCCGGCGGCCCGCGCCCGCCCCATGGTCACCGTGCTCGACGGGCATCCGCACACCCTCGCCTTCCTGGCCGGCATCAACCGGGTGCCGGCCCGGCATCTCGGAGTGAGCCACTTCGGGCAGGTGGGTGGGCTCGAGGAGGTCTACCGTCACCACGGCATCGACGTGGAGTCGATCGTGAGCGCGGCACTCGACGTCGTGCGCTGAGCCGTCCCGTTCCGACCATCGCGCCTCGAAGCGGACGTAGGGTGGAAGCATGGCACGCGAATTCAGTCATGACGCCGACCAGCACCGCTACACCCTCCGGGTCGACGGGGCCATGGCGAGCGCCGTCGACTACGTCGTGAACGACAACACCATCTCGTTCACCCACACCTTCACCGATCCGAAGAAGCGCGGACAGGGCTTGGCCGGCGAGATCGTGAGCTACGCCGTCGACGACGTCGAGGCCACGACGCCGTATCGGGTGGTGCCGATGTGCTGGTACGTCGGGCAGTGGTTCGACCGGCATCCGGAGCGCGCGGGTCTGCTCAGCCGGTGACGACGTCATTCGCCGTTCACCCGGCGGACTTGCTAGACTCCTGCGTGGGGAGGGCTTCGGCCCTCTCCACCATTCGTTAACGGGGCTTTCGGCCGACGCTAGCGGGGGCTGAGGCGAACCACCGCGATGATGCGGCCGCCGGCTCTCGCCTCGTACTGTGCGAAGCCGGGCGAGCGGTCGAGGAACTGCTGCCAGCCCGCATCGCGCTCATCGGGGCTCAGCACCTCGGCGTGCACGGGGGCGGTCTCGACGCGCGATCCGTCGCCGGTCTCGATGGAGACATCCGGATGCGCGCGCAGGTTGCCGAGCCAGGCCGGGTCGTCTGGTGCCCCGGCCTTCGACGCGGCGATGAGGATGCTGCCGTCGCCCTGGGGGATGCCGAGCACCGGGCTCACCCGCTCGACGCCTGACTTGGCGCCGATGTGATGCAGCAGCACGAGCCCTGTTCCGAACCCGCCTGACTCGACCCGACCGCCGTTGGCGCGGAATTCGTCGATGATGCCTTGGTTGAAGTCGCTCACAGCCACACGTTAGCGCGTCGGTGGCATCGCGTAGCGTTGCACCATGGGTTCCATCACCGAATACGACTTCCGTACGTTCGCCGCCGCTTCCGAGGGCGAGGGCGGCGAAGCCACCCGGGCGTGGCTCCAGGCCGAGACGCAGGGCTTCCACGAGCCGCGCCTCGACGACAAGGCGCTCGCACGGGCATCCGCCGACATGGTGAACGACGGGCAGATGCTCACGGGGGCATACGCCCGCACGCGGCCGCACGCGTCGCTCGGTGGCGAGGTGCCGGTGGCGACGTTCGCCACGTTCGAGCGCACCATCAACGTGGGCGGCGAAGCCCCGCTCCCGGCGCACCTCATCTCGGCGGTCACCGTGCGGCCGACGCATCGCCGCAACGGCATACTCCGCCACATGATGGAGGCCGATCTCGATCGGGCCGTCGCCGACGGCTATGCCATCGCCGCGCTCACGGTGTCGGAGGCCACGATCTACCGGCGGTTCGGCTTCGGTGTCGCCACGACGGTGCACTCGATCTCGGTGGCGACCGACCAGCGGTTCCGCCTGCTCGCGACGCCGCGGGGGCGATGCGAACTGATCGACGCCCGCGAGATCGCGACGCTCGGCCCGGGCGTCTTCGCCGGGTTCCACGAGGGGCGGGTCGGATCGGTCGATCGCCACACGAAGTACTGGGGGCGTGTGTCGGGACTCGACGGCGAGAAGGGTGAAGAAGACCGGTCGGTTCGCGGGGCCCTCCACTACGACGAGTCGGGCGTGATCGACGGCTACGTGACCTACCGGTTCTCGGGGTGGGAGTCCGATCCGCAGATCGTCGAGGTCGTCGACCTCGTGGCGCAGAACGCCGACGCCTACCTCGGGCTCTGGCAGTTCCTCGCGTCGCTCGATCTGGTGACCACGGTGACCTACGGTGCCGCGCCGGCCGACGACCCGCTGCGCTGGGCGCTCGCCGACTGGCGGCTGGTCTCGGTGAAGAGTGTGAACGACTGGCTCTGGATGCGCATCCTCGACGTCGTGGCGGCGTTCGAAGCACGCGGCTACGTGAACGAGGGGTCGATCGTGTTCGGGGTGTCCGACCCCCTCGGGCACGCGACGGGGCGGTACCGGATGCGCGTGGAGGGCGGGCGGGCGAGCGTCGCCCGCGATGACGCGGCGGCTCCCGACCTCGAACTCGACGCCTCGGCGCTGGGCTCGGTGTACCTCGGCGGCGTCGACCCGCGGGTGCTGGCGGCGGCCGGTCAGCTCGCCGAGCAGGTGCCGGGCGCGGCGGCGTCCCTCGCCCGCCTGCTCGCGCCGGTCGAGCAGCCCTACGGCATCACCCACTTCTGACCCGGCCCGGGGTGCGTCCGTCGCCGGGGAGGACATCCGCGGCGGTTTTACGTTCGGGAGGACCCTCAGTCCTCCCGAACGACCTCAGTCCTCCCGAACGAGCCTGCGCGGTCGGGAGACGGGAGGGGGAGCGGAAGGGGGGAGGGGGAGCGGAAGGGGGAGGGGCTAGAGGCCGGCGAGGGCGTGCGCCGTGGCCACGAAGACCGGGCGCGCCACCTCGACACCGTCGAGGTAGGCGCCGACCAGGGCGGCGTCGCGCAGCATCACGAGCGAACCCGCCACGGTTTCGGCGTCCGCGACGCCCGCATCCACGAGCGCGTCGCGGAGCGTCGAACGGAACCACTCGCGGTGCCGCTCGATGATGCGGCGCACCTCGCTCGTCGCGTCGGGGTATTCCGCCGCCGCATTGATGAACGGACAGCCGCGGGTGTGGTAGCGGCCGATGTCGTCGGCGATCCCGTCGATGACGAGCCGCACCAGCTCGGCCGGTGCCGGGTCGCCGTCGGTGCTGAAGTAGCCGCGGATCACCGCGTCCTCGCGCTCGAGGTAGGCGGCCACCAGGGCCTCCTTGCCCGAGAAGTGGCGGTACATGGTGGCGCGGGTGACGCTGGCCTCGGCCAGGATGCGATCCATGCCGACGCTGTGGATGCCCTCGCGGTAGAACAGCTCCGAGGCCACCCGCACCAGACGCTCGCGCGCCTCGGACACCTTCGGCGGTGTTGCGGCGGTGGCGGTTGCGGCGGTGGACATGCTCCGAGAATACCAGAACATTCGTTCTCCCAGTCGCGTCACCGTCTGTTCACCTGCGAGTCACCTCCGCTCCCTAGGCTCGGCACGCGTACGGTGAGGAGTGAGTCGGACGCCGACCCGGAGAGGTACTCGAGTGACTGACGACAACGCCGATCTACAGCGCGTGCTCGATGCCGGGGCGCGGGCCACGCCCGTGCGCACGTTGATCGACATCCTGATGCAGACCGCGGTGGAGAACCCGGATGCGCTCGCCCTGGATTCGCCCGAGGGTGCGGTGAGCTACCGCCGGCTGCTGCGCCTCGTGAACGCTCAGGCGGCCGTGCTCAGTCGCTCCGGGGTGCGGCGGGGCGACAAGGTAGGCATCCGGATTCCATCGGGAACACGGGAGCTGTACGTCTCGATCCTCGCCGTGCTGGCGGTGGGTGCCGCCTACGTGCCGGTCGATGCCGACGACCCCGAAGAGCGGGCGCAGCTCGTGTTCGGCGAGGCGCGCGTGGTGGGCGTGGTGGGCGTCGGGGGCGTCTTCGCCCCGCGTGCCGCTGCGGCGGAATCAGCGGATGCGCCGGGCGCGGCCACCGCGGGCGCTGTGGATGCCCCCGTCGACGTGGTCGGCGGCGAGGGGATCTCCGCCGTCGACCACGATGACTCCGTCGACGATCTCCCGCCGGACGCGACGCCGTCGCTCGCCACCCCCACCGGCACGATCCCGGCCGTCGGCGGCCCGACGCCCGACGACGACGCCTGGGTCATCTTCACCTCCGGCTCGACCGGCGTGCCCAAGGGCGTCGCCGTCACACATCGCTCGGCCGCGGCCTTCGTCGACGCCGAGGCGCGCCTCTTCCTCCAGCAGTCGCCGATCGGCCCCGGCGACCGGGTGCTGGCGGGTCTTTCGGTGGCCTTCGACGCCTCCTGCGAGGAGATGTGGCTGGCCTGGCGCAACGGCGCCTGCCTGGTGCCCGCCCCGCGCTCGCTCGTGCGCTCGGGGGTCGACCTCGGCCCCTGGCTCATCGCTCACGGCATCACCGTGGTCTCCACGGTGCCGACCCTGGCCGCACTCTGGCCCGAGGAATCGCTCGAGCTCGTGCGACTGGTCATCTTCGGCGGTGAGGCCTGTCCGCCCGAATTGGTGGCGCGCATCGCCGCGCGCGGTCGAGAGGTCTGGAACACCTACGGCCCGACCGAGGCCACCGTCGTCGCCTGCGCGTCACTGCTCGGCAGCGGTCCGGTGCGCATCGGCCTTCCGTTGGACGGGTGGATGCTCGCCGTCGTCGACGCCTCGGGAGCCCGCGTCGCCGAGGGGGAGACCGGCGAGCTCATCATCGGGGGAGTGGGGCTCGCCCGCTACCTCGATCCGGCGAAGGACGCCGAGAAGTACGCGCCCTTCCCGAGCCTCGGCTGGGAGCGCGCGTACCGCTCCGGCGACCTGGTGCGCTTCGAAGAGGCCGGACTGATCTTCGTGGGCCGCGCCGACGACCAGGTCAAGCTCGGCGGCCGCCGCATCGAGCTCGGCGAAGTGGATGCGGCGCTGCAAGGCCTCGAGGGAGTGGCCGGCGCCGCCTCCGTGGTGAAGACCACGGCCGCGGGCAACCAGGTTCTCGTGGGCTACCTGGCGCTCGCCGACGGCGCGGAATTCGATCGCGACGCGGCGAACGCCCGCCTGCGCGAAGAGCTGCCCGCAGCGCTCGTGCCGCTGCTCGCCGTGGTCGAGTCGCTGCCGACGCGTACCTCGGGCAAGGTCGACCGGGCGGCCCTGCCCTGGCCGCTGCCCGCATCCGGAGACGGGAACGCCGCGAACGCCGACCTCTCGCCCACCGCCGCCTGGCTCGCCGAACGCTGGTCGGCCATCCTCGGTGTGCCGGTGGAGAGTCCCGACGACGACTTCTTCGCCCACGGCGGTGGCTCGCTCTCGGCGGCGCAACTCGTGTCCGCCATCCGTGAGCACTTCGCGGACACCCGGGTCTCCGACATCTACGACCACCCCCGCATCGGCTCGCTCGCCGAGGAGCTGGACAGCCGGGCCCCGGCCGGCAGCGGCTCCGGTCGAGGAGCGGACCGGCCTGTGCTCGTGACGCCGGCATCCAGCCGCATCGCGCAGACGCTGCTCGGCATCCCCCTGCACGTCATCGTGGGGCTGCGCTGGTTCGTCTATCTCTCGGCGGCCAACAACCTGCTCTCGGCCGCCGGAGCGCACACCTTCTTTCCCACGGTCTCGTGGTGGTGGGTGCTGGTGGGCTTCGTGCTCTTCGTGACGCCACCCGGCAAGATGGCGATCTCGGTGGTCGCCGCGCGGCTCCTGCTCACCGGTCTGCGAGCCGGCGACTATCCGCGCGGCGGCACCGTGCACCTGCGCGTCTGGCTGGCCGAGCAGGTGCAGCAGCTGGCGGGATCGGTGAGTCTCGCGGGAGCCCCTTGGATCAGCTACTACGCCCGCGCGCTCGGCGCGAAGATCGGCCGCGGGGTCGACCTGCACACCCTGCCCCCGGTCACCGGGATGATCTCGATCGGCGCGGGTGCCGCGATCGAACCCGAGGTCGACCTGGCGGGCTACTGGCTCGACGGCGACACCTTCCGGGTGGGGCGCATCCACATCGGCGCCGACGCCACCATCGGTTCGCGCAGCACCCTGCTGGGCGGCGCGAACATCGGCCGCGGAGCCGAGGTCGAGGCCGGCGCCGCCGTGTCGGGCCGGGTGCCGAGCGGCGAACGCTGGGCCGGCTCGCCCGCCACCCGCGTGGGCTCCGCCCGGCGACCCTGGCCGGCGGCGCGACCGTTGCCCGCCAAGCGCTGGCTCATCGCCTACGCACTGGGTTCGCTCGGCATGTCGGCGCTGCCGGCCGTCTCGGTGCTGCTCGGCGCCCTCGTGGTCGGTGCCATGATCGGCGACCCCGCGACGCTCGGCGAAGCGGCGGCCCGGGCGGCACTGGCGACGCCGCTCGCCGTGATCGTGGCCGGCGCGGCCTACGCGCTGCTCGTGGTGGGCTCGGTGCGCCTGCTCGGCATCGGGCTGCGCGAGGGCTACTACCCGGTGCGCAGTCGCATCGGCTGGCAGGCATGGTCGACCGAGCGCATCCTCGACAGCGCCCGCACCCTGCTCTTCCCGATCTACTCCAGCCTCGCCACCCCGTGGTGGCTCCGGATGCTCGGGGCGAAGGTGGGCCGCAACGTCGAGGCTTCGACGGTGCTGCTGCTGCCCGCGCTCACCACCATCGCTCCGGGCGCGTTCCTGGCCGACGACACCATGGTGGCCTCCTACGAACTCGGCGGCGGCTGGCTGCGCATCGGCAAGGCGAAGATCGGCCGTCGTGCGTTCCTCGGCAACAGCGGTATCGCGGGGCCGGGCCGCAGCGTGCCCCGGAACGGCCTGGTGGCCGTGCTCTCCTCGGCGCCGAAGAACGGGAAGCGCGGTTCCTCCTGGCTCGGCAATCCGGCCGTGCGGCTGCGGCGCACGGTCTCCGACTTCGACGAGGCCCGCACCTTCCGCCCGCCGGCCTCGCTCAAGCTCGCCCGCGCGGTCTGGGAGATCCTGCGGATCGTGCCCGTCGTCGTGACCGCCTGGATCGCCCTCGGCATCCTCGTCACCCTGGAATGGCTGTGGACCGAGATCGGTCTCGGCTGGGCGATCCTGCTCTCCGGCGTCGTGATGCTCGCCGCGGGAGCCGTCGCCGCGCTCGTCTCGACCGCCGCGAAGTGGCTGCTGGTGGGGCGGATCGTGGTGAGCGAGCATCCGCTCTGGTCGTCGTTCGTGTGGCGCAACGAGCTCTCCGACACCTTCGTCGAGACCGTGGCGCGCCCCTGGTTCGCGGCCAACGCCTCCGGCACCCCGGCGCTCGCCGTGTGGCTGCGCACACTCGGAGCGCGCATCGGGCGCGGGGTCTGGTGCGAGTCGTACTGGCTGCCCGAGGCCGATCTGATCACCCTCGGCGACGGATCGACCGTGAACCGCGGATGCGTCGTGCAGACCCACCTCTTCCATGACCGCATCATGCAACTGGACTCCGTCGTGCTGGGCGAGGGCGCAACCCTCGGTCCGCACAGCGTCATCCTGCCGGCGGCCGCGGTCGACCGCAACGCCAGCGTGGGCCCGGCGTCGTTGGTGATGCGCGGCGAGCGGGTGCCGAGCGGATCGCTCTGGGCGGGCAATCCGATCGCACCGTGGCAGACTTGACCGCATCCATGGCAGCCAATCCACCATCATCCTCTCTGGGGGCCGCGTCGGCGGGTGACGACTACCTTCCGACGAGTGGCAACGGTGGCTACTCCGTGCTCGAATACGACCTCGATCTCGACTACCGGGTGGCCACGAACCGGCTGAACGGGGTCGCGATCATCCGCGCCCGGGCCACCATGCCGCTGGAGCGCTTCAGCCTCGATTTCGCCGGCCTCAGCGTGGTGAAGGTGACCGTCGACGGGGAGCGGCCGCGCAAGCTCGCCGAGACGCCGCGCAAGCTCGTGATCACGCCCGAACGGCCGCTGGCCGACGGGATCGAGTTCACCGTGGTGGTGCGCTATCGCGGGGCGCCGCATCCGATCCGCAGCCAATGGGGCGAAGTGGGCTGGGAAGAGCTCGCCGACGGCGTGATCGTGGCCGGGCAGCCGAGTGGGGCGGCATCCTGGTTTCCCTGCAACGACCATCCGAGTGACAAGGCGCTCTACCGCATCACCTTGGCCTGCGAGGCCGGGTACACGGTGGTGTCGAACGGCCCGGTGGTGTCGCGCGCGAACCGCTCCGGGCGCACGATCTGGACCTTCGAGATGCGGCAGCCGATGTCGACGTATCTCGCCACGGTGCAGATCGGCCGCTACCGCTCGCGGTCGATCGCGTCGGAGCCCGTGCCGCAGACCCTCTTCTACCCGCAGGCGCTCGAGCGCGAGGTGGCCATCGACTTCGGGCGGGTGCCCGACATGATGGCCCTGTTCTGCGAGCTGTTCGGGCCGTATCCGTTCGATTCCTACGCGGTGGTCGTGACGCCCGACGAGCTGGAGATCCCGCTCGAAGCGCAGGGGCTCGCGATCTTCGGGCGCAACCACGTCGACGGACTCCACGGAACCGACCGGCTCATCGCCCACGAACTCGCGCACCAGTGGTTCGGCAACTGCCTCACGCTGGCACGCTGGCGCGACATCTGGCTGCACGAAGGGTTCGCCTGCTACGCGGAATGGCTTTGGGCCGAGGCCAGCGGCGGCAAGTCGGCCGACGCGAGCGCGGCGGCGCACCGCGCGCAGGTGAACGCGCAGCCGAAGGACATCGTGATCGGCGATCCGGGTCCGCAGTCGATGTTCGACGACCGTGTCTACAAGCGCGGGGCGCTCGCGCTGCACGCCATCCGGCGGGCGCTCGGCGACGACGTGTTCTTCGATTCGCTGCGCTCCTACGTCTCGGAATGCCGCTTCGGGCTGGTGTCGACGGAGGACTTCGTGGAGATCATGGAGGCGCACTCGGGGAGCGATCTCGTGGGGCCGATCGTGGAGCGCTGGGTCTACGGGAAGAGCCTGCCGAAGCTCTAGGGCTGGTTTTCAGCCTTCCGCCTTCAGCATCCAGTGCTCAGACGGTGAACGACGGCGTGACGACGCGGATGCGGGGACGCCGGTCGGCGACGACGGCCAGACAGCCGAGCACCCCGGCCGGCATTCCGGGCAGCACGACCAGGCGCGGCGACCCGCTCCGCAGCGCGACGAGGTCATCGGGACGGTCGAGGTCGAGCGGAACGGTGCGGGGGTCGGCGCGGAGGCCGGTGCCGGCCGCCTTCAGCACGGCTTCCTTCGCCGCCCACGCGAGAGTGCGCATCCGGTCGGCCGCGGCGGGGCCGTGGGTTTCGGCGTGAGCTATCAGCGTGGCTCGTTCGTGGTCGTCGAACGCGACGTCGTCGAAGGCGGCGGTTCGCACGGACGAGAGCGATTCGATGTCGATGCCGACCGGAGCAGCGAGTGTCGCCGCGAGCGCGACCCAGCCGGCGGCGCGGCTGAGGCTGAGGTGCACGGCGGGCACGGGCACGCCGTCGGCCGACACGAGCAGCGGACGGCCGTGGCCGGTGGAGCCGCACGCGGAGCAGTGGTGTGTGATGGCGAAGGTGGTGTCGACTGCGGCGGCCTCGATGCCGGGTTCTTCGCCGGGAAGACGGGAAGCAGAGGCTGAGGCGAGGGGCGCGGCGAGGGCGGCGAGCATCCGCTGGTCTGTCGCCGGGTCGCCTCGATCGGGGTGCAGCGCGACGAGCACATCGACGGGCGACACGACGGGGAGAGCGGATGCGGGGGCTGACATGGTGTGCGCTGGCCTCCTCCGGTCGCCACGAGCGTAGCGCGTGGGAATGCACTGAAAGTTCACCCCCGATGAGTGGGCGACAGCTGTCGATTCCGGTTAGCATCGCGGAATGAAGACGACGTCGCCGCTCAGGAACCCCCTCACCGGATTGCTCGGACTGCTGCTGGCGGTGGGGCTGGTCGCCGGGGGCGCCGTCGGTGCCGTGGCAGCCGAGGAGCAGCCGGTGCCCGCTCCGACCTCGGACCCGGCCCCCGATCCGTCGTCGGAATCGTCGTTCTCCCTCGACGACCAGCTGGTCGCGATTCCGAACGCCGCACCGGTGACGACGAGCTTCCGCGCCGACGACATCATCAGCGACAAGAACATGTACACCGGAACGGCGATGTCGGCGGGTGCCGTGCAGTCCTTCCTGCAGGCCCAGGTTCCCACCTGCCAGCCCGGGTACACGTGCCTCAAGGACTACCGCACCGCCACCCCGTCGATGGCGGGTGACAGCCGGTGCACCGCCTACGCGGGCTCGGGATCGGAGTCGGCCGCCACGATCGTCGCGAGGGTCGGGCAGGCGTGCGGCATCAGCCAGAGGGCGCTGCTCGTGCTCATCCAGAAGGAGTCCCAGCTCGTCGGCGACGACTGGCCCGTCGACAAGCAGTACCAGCAGGCCACCGGGTTCGACTGCTCGGACTCGGCGCCGTGCAATCCCGCTTACGCCGGGTTCTTCAAGCAGGTGTACTGGGCGGCCTGGACCCTGAAGGACTACAAGGTCGACCCCGGCTCGACCCAGTACCAGGTCGGAGTGCCCGTCGTCGTGAAGTACAGCGATGCCGCCGGATGCGACGGCACGGAGCTGACGATCCGCACGCAGGCCACCGCCTCGCTCTACAACTACACGCCCTACCAGCCCGATTCCGACGCCCTGGCGGGCATCGAGGGGAAGTGTGCGAGCTTCGGCAACCTCAACTTCTGGATCATCTATACCGACTGGTTCGGCTACCCGCACATCGACGTCGACCGCATCCAGGCACCCGACCGTTACTCCGAGTCGGTGGCCATCGCCGAGGAAGCCTACCCCGACGGCGCGAAGACGGTCTACCTCGCCACCGGCACAGGCTACGCGGATGCGCTCTCCGCTGGCCCGGCGGCCGTCAAAGACCATGCACCGCTGCTGCTGACCACGACCGATTCGCTGCCCGCGAGCATCGCGGCCGAGTTCACGAAGCTCGACCCCGACGACGTGGTGATCGTGGGCGGACCGAACTCGGTCGGCCCGAGCGTCGCGACGCAGCTCGCTGTACTGCTCCCCGGCGCCACCGTCACCCGCATCAGCGGGGCCGACCGTTTCGAGGTCTCGCGGAAGGTCGCCCAGCGCGCCTTCGGCACCGGCGCGACGGGTGCCTATGTGGCGACCGGCCTCAACTTCCCGGATGCACTGAGCGCCAGCGGGGCGGGCGGGCACAACGGGGAGCCGGTGATCCTGGTGAACGGCGGCGCAGCATCCGTCGACCCGGAAACAGCAGCCCTGCTGACCACGCTGAAGGTGAAGAACGTGACGATCGCAGGCGGACCGAACTCGGTGTCGACCGGCATTCAGTCATCGATCGCGGCTCTGCCGGGCATCCAGACGCAGCGCGTGGCCGGCGCCGACCGGTTCGCGGCCTCGCTCGCGATCAACAAGGATGCGTACGACAACACCGACGGCACGCATCCGAGCGACCGCGTCTTCTTGGCCACCGGACTGAACTTCCCGGATGCGCTCGCCGGGTCGGCCCTGGCCGGCGCGCAAGGCTCGCCGCTGATCGTGGTGCCCGGGACCTGCGTGCCGCAAGACGTGAAGCTGAGCTTCGCCTTCTTCGACAACACCAAGGTCACCTTGTTGGGCGGGCCGAACTCGCTGGGGGCTGGCGTGGAGAGCCTCACGAGCTGCTGAGACGTGGCAGGGACCGCGGGAGTGCCACACCGCTCCTGCAGTGTGGTTGCATGGTGACATGTCTGAGACAGAGTTTCCCGGTGTGGGGGCCCACCCCCATGAGCCCCACGTCGAAGGCCTCGCCGGCCGCCTGAACTGGCTGCGCGCGGGCGTGCTCGGAGCGAACGACGGAATCGTCTCGGTGGCGGCGATCGTGGTGGGGGTCGCCGGGGCGACCTCATCCGTCGCTCCCATCCTCACCGCCGGCATCGCGGGGCTCGTGGGTGGGGCGATCTCGATGGCGCTCGGCGAGTACGTCTCGGTGAGCAGCCAGTCCGACAGCCAGAAATCGCTGATCGCCAAAGAGCGGCGCGAGTTGCACGAGATGCCGGAGGAAGAGCTCGCCGAGCTCGCCGGCATCTACGAGCAGCGCGGGCTGACCTCCGAGACGGCGCGGCAGGTGGCGAAGGAGCTCACGGCACACGACGCCTTGGCCGCGCATCTGTCGGCCGAGCTCAACATCGACCCCGATGACCTCGTGAGCCCGTGGCAGGCGGCGGGCGCGTCGGCTCTCGCGTTCACGGTGGGGGCGCTGCTGCCGTTCCTGTCGATCCTGCTCTTCCCGGCCGAGATCCGGGTGGCCGCGACGTTCGCGGTGGTGATACTCGCCCTGATCCTGACCGGATCGGTGAGCGCGTGGATCGGCGGTGCCCGCATCTGGCGCGCTACGCTGCGCGTCGTGATCGGCGGCGCACTGGCACTCGCAGCCACCTTCGCGATCGGGTCCCTCTTGGGGACGACGGGCGTCGTGTAGTCGGTGCGTGGCGTGTAACGGTGCAAATGCGGTGGAGTGGCACGCCTATACGGCGTCAGTCTCGCTCATGTGCACCTTTACCCGGCCAGGGCGACGCCTCGGCCTAAGCGGCGAGCTCGGGGAATCGGGACGCCAGGAGTTCGAGGGTGCGCTCGCGGGAGGGCGTGGCGTCGAACGGATCGGCGGCCCACGCGCCGCCGGCGGGGGAGACCATGACCTCGTCGACCCCGTACTGCTCGGCGAGCGCGCGGATGCGACGCTCCACCGATTCGGCCGTGCCGATGAGCCAGCGCCGCGACTGCTCCAGCACCAACTCCTGCTCGGCCACGCTGAGGTCGGTCGTGCGCGCCTGGTCGATCGTGAGCTGCGGCGTGAGTGCGCCACCGGTGCGCAGCCGCGCCATCGAGATGAGCTGCGGGAGCGTCACGAGCTGCGCCTCGTCGTCGGTGTCGGCCACGGAGACGTTCACGGTGAGGAAGGTCTTCGGCGCCGCCAGCGCCTCCGACGGCTGGAAGCGGCTGCGGTAGAGCTCGAGCGCCTGCTCGATGCCCGGCTGCCCGAAGTGGTTCGCGAACACGAACGGCATGCCGAGGCTCGCCGCGAGTGTGGCGCTGAAGTTGCTCGATCCGAGCAGCCACATCTCGGGAGCCGTGCGGATGCGCGGAGTCGCCTTCAACTCGTAAGCCCGGGCCCTGATATTGAGGCCGACGGCGGGCTGGTCGTCTTCGCCGAACGGCTCGCTCGCGAGCGAGCGGTCGGAACCGAGCAGCGCGGCCACGGTCTCGACGTCGGTGGGGAAGGTCTCGGCGGGGTCGGCGTCCGTCGTGGTGCGCTGGCCGCGGAGCATGTAGGAGGTGACCGGGTCGGAGCCGGGCGCACGCCCGAGGCCGAGGTCGATGCGCCCGGGATGCATCGCCTCGAGCAGCGCGAACTGCTCGGCGATCGACAGCGGAGCGTGATTCGGGAGCATCACACCGCCCGACCCCAGACGGATGCGTGAGGTCTGCGCCGCGAAATGCGCGATCAGCGTCGACGGGGAGGTGGATGCCACGGCCGGCATGTTGTGGTGCTCGGCCACCCAGAAGCGGGTGAAGCCGAGCCGTTCGGCGGTGCGCACGAGCCCGAGGCTCGCGGCGACGGCATCACCCGACGACTGGCCGGTTCGGACGGGGATCAGGTCGAGTACGGAGAGCTGAGTCATGACCCTCTTCTCAGCAGGGTGGGGTGGCCGATTATTCCCCGCGGAGGCTGTCCCGGAGACGAGACGATCTGTCTCGGCAAACGGACGGTCGGGTTCTCCAGCAGGCGGTAACAGGCAGGTGAACTCTCTCTGATTCCCCCGGGATGGCGCTCACGCGGCCCATAGTGTGATCCGCGTCGCCCGCTGACCCCGCGCGGGCTTTTCTCCTGTCGGCTCCGCCGTCTCCACTCGAAGGACGTTCACCCGTATGAAGAGCGATCAACTCTCGCGCGCACTCACGCGCCTCAAACCCCGCACGGCAGTGGTGGCCGGTGGCATCGTCGCTGCGGTCGCCCTCGCGAGCCTGGGCGGAGGAATCGCCTACGCCGCCGGCGGCCTGAACCCGCCGCCGGTGAATCCCGCGCTCGTGCACGTCGCCTCCGCGGTGCCCGACCGCATCATCCTGACCCCGACCGACGTGCCCTACGCCACACAGAACGTGTCGTGGCGCACCTCGGTCGACGTCACGAACCCGCAGGTGCAGCTCGCGGCGATGACCAAAGGCCCGGTCTCCGCATCGACGACCGTGAACGCCGCGAGCACCACGGAGTTCGCGACGGATCTCGGCTACCGCATCAAATACCACACCGCGACCCTGACCGGCCTCGCCGAGTCCACCGCCTACCTCTACCGGGTCGGCGACGGCGAGACCTGGAGCGAGTGGCTGGAGTTCGAGACGCCGGCCGCCACGGCTGCGCCGTTCTCGTTCATCGTGCAGGGCGACGCTCAGAACGACGTCAAGTCGTATGCGTCGCGCGCCTTCCGTGCCGCGACGGAGGCGCGCCCCTACGCCAAAGCCGTCGTGCACCTCGGCGACCTGATCGACACCGACGTCGCCGACGCCGAGTGGGGCGAGTGGTTCGGCGCGGCCGGCTTCTCGAACGCCTACATGAACATCATCGCGGCGCCCGGCAACCACGAGTACTATCCCGGGCCCGAGCTCACGCGGTATTGGGGTGCTCAGTTCGAGTACCCCCGCAACGGTCCGGCCGACACCGACGCGATCAAGCAGAAGTTCGACGAGAACGTGTACTACACCGACATCCAGGGTGTGCGTTTCGTCACCCTGAACGCCAACATGGCCTACGGCGCCGAGCTGGATGCGCAGACCGCGTGGCTCGACCGGGTGCTCGCCGAGAACCCGGGCAAGTGGAGCGTCATCGCGTTCCACCAGCCGATCTTCTCCGTGACCTCGGGGCGCGACAACGCGTCGATCCGCGAGGCGTGGCTCCCGATCTTCGAGAAGCACAACGTCGACCTGGTGCTGCAGGGTCACGATCACGCCTACGGCCGCGGGAACCTGTTCGCGAACGAGCAGAACCTGCCCGCCGGCGCCGACCCGGCGACCAGCCAGACCGGCCCGGTCTACCTCGTCTCCGTCGCCGGTCCCAAGATGTACGTGCCCGACCCGCTCGAGTCGAACAACTGGATCACCAACGGCGCTGATCTCAAGAGCATGAATCGCGACACCCAGATGTACCAGACGGTCGACGTGGTGGGCGACAAGCTGCACCTCGAGAGCCACACGGTGACGGGCGAGCTCTTCGACGCCTTCACCATCACGAAGTCGGATGACGGCACGAAGCTCGTGACCGATGAGACCGAGGCCTGGGCGAGCGGACCGGGTTCCGCCCGCGCCGACATCGACGCACCCGAGCGGCCCACCCCGGTCGTGCCCGGTGGCGGCACCTCGACCCCCGAGCCCACGCCGACGCCGACGCCGACGCCGACGCCGACTGCGACTCCGGAGCCGACTGCGACTCCGGAGCCGACTGCGACTCCGGAACCCACTGCGACTCCGGAACCCACCGCGACTCCGGAACCGACCGCGACTCCGGAGCCGACTGCGACGCCTGAGCCGACGGCGACGCCGACCCCTGAGCCGACCGCGACCCCGGAACCGACCGCGACTCCGGAGCCGACCGCGACTCCGGAACCGACCGCGACCCCCGAGCCCACGGCGAGCCCGACCCCCTCACCCCAGCCCACCGAGAATCCGACTCAGCCCAAGCCCGAGGCGCACCCCAGCGCCATCCAGCTCTCCGCCACCGGGATCGCTGCGGGCGACTCGCTGAGCATGAAGGGTGACGGCTTCTGGCCGAACGAAGACCTCGAGATCACCCTGCACTCCGACCCGATCGAGCTCGGTTTCCCGAGCGCCGACGCGAACGGGGCCTACTTCTTCACCGCCCACATCCCGGCCGGTGTCACGCCGGGCGCGCACAAGATCGTGGTGCGCGGCCTGGAATCCGGGGCCGTCGCATCCGTCGATCTCACGGTGCTGAAGCCGGGCTCCGAGGCCACCGGGGTGAAGAACCTGGCCGAGACCGGCGTGAACGGCGTCGGCGTCACCATCGCGATCGCCGGCGCGGCGCTGCTGGCCGGTGTGATCGCGCTCGCCTTCGTGTACCTCCGCCGTCGCCGGGCAGGGGATGCGGCATGAGCGCCTTCGCACCCGACTCTTCTACCCCGAGCAGCACGACCGCACCGAAAGGCCGTCAGCCCATGACGAAACACTCCACGCGAACCCGCGGAAGGCGGATGCTCGCGGGCATCGCCACCGCGGCCGTCGCGGCCGCCCTCCTCACCCCGGTGTTCGGGATGGGATCGACCGCCACGGCCGCCACCGTGACCCCGGTGCAGCAGCACGGACCTTCCGTGGTGCCCGACCGCGTCGTTCTCACGCCCTCGGGCGACCTGTCGACCTCGCAGGCCGTCACCTGGCGCACTTCGAAGGGCGTCACCACGGCCAAGGCCGAGTACCGGGTGGCGACGGCCACGCCGTATCCGACCGGCATCCTCACGGTCGACGCCTCGGAGAACACCGACGTGTCGACCGCGAACTACGACGAGGCCTTCCACACCGTGAAATTCACGGGACTCGCCCCGAGCACGCAATACCAGTACCGCGTGGGCGACGGCACCAACTTCAGCGAGTGGCAGCACTTCACGACCGCGGCCGCGACCGCCGAGCCGTTCTCGTTCATCTACCTCGGCGATGTGCAGAACGGCATCAAGAGCGACGCGAGCCGCGTCATCCGCAACGCCTTCCGCGACCGCCCCGACGCGAGCATCGTGCTGCAGGCCGGCGATCTGATCGACGAGGCGAACAACGACTCGCAGTGGGGAGAGGTGTTCGACGCCGCCGGCTACCAGTTCGGCACGCAGAACTTCCTCGCCGCTGCCGGCAACCACGAGTACGAGGGGGCGCAGCTCTCGACGCAGTGGCAGGCGCAGTTCGAGTACCCCGACAACGGGCCCACCGGGTCGGCCGGCATCGAGGCCCTCCTCAAAGGCACCGTGTACTACACCGACTACCAGGGCGTGCGGTTCATCTCGCTGAACTCGAACATCACGGATGCCGCGGCTCTCGCCGTGCAGACCGCCTGGCTCTCGAAGACCCTCGACGAGAACCCCAACAAGTGGACCGTGGTCTACTTCCACCACCCGGTGTTCTCGCTCGACGAGGGGCGCAACAACCGCGCCATCCGCGAGGCCTGGCTGCCGTTGTTCGAGTCGCACAACGTCGACCTCGTGCTGCAGGGCCACGACCACAACTACGGCCGGGGCAACTCGAACGATGCCGAGAAGGGCAACCCGGCCACATGGAACGCCGACCTGAACTACGACGGGCCGGTGTACGCCGTGTCGGTGGTCGGCTCGAAGATGTACTCCAACGCCGGCCCGCGCCTGTGGACCGAGAACGACGCCCACCTGAAGAAGCTGAAGGGCGATGTCGAGCTCTACCAGCTGATCGACGTGGCCGGTGACACACTGCGCTACGAGTCGCGCACCGCCGACGGCCAGTACTTCGACGGGCTCACCATCGTGAAGAACGACTCGGGCAAGGCCGTGACCGACGACGAGGCGCCGCAGAAGATCGACCCCTCGAACCCCGGGCCGTGCCTCGGATGCGAGCCGAACCCCGACCCGGGCGGCCCGACCGATCCCGGCACCCCGACGGGGTCGGTCGACTACGAGGTCACGGGTGCGCTGGATTCGGTGAACAAGTCGAACGCGCAGCTGCCGGCCGGATCGGCGTTCTCGCAGTCGAAGGATCGGCTGTATCTGGGCGACCAGAACAGCCGGAGCATCTTCGAGATGAACGCCGACACCGACGAGGTCACCCGCACGATCACGTTGCCGGAGAACATCCGCGACCTCGGGATCGACGACGAGAAGCAGTTGCTCTACGTGGGTCAGCAGAACCGCAACTGG
>NZ_FNPZ01000001.1:0-34394 GCF_900107435.1 Herbiconiux ginsengi | reverse complement strand
TCACCCGCACGATCACGTTGCCGGAGAACATCCGCGACCTCGGGATCGACGACGAGAAGCAGTTGCTCTACGTGGGTCAGCAGAACCGCAACTGGGTCGTGGTGTCGATCGCGGACGCCGACTTCGGTCAGGTCGTGCGCGGCCCGTTCCCGTTCATCGAGTCGAACCGCTCGATCGACGTCGACCCCGTGAAGGGCCTCGTCTACGGTGCGGTGCCGTCGCGGGGTGTGGAGGTGCTCGATGCCTCGACGGGCGCGTCGCTCGGCGTCATCGGCGGAACGGCGGGCGCCTACTACGTGGCGGCCGACCCGGTCGGTGGACTCGTCACGGCGGCCTACTTCGAGGAGGTTCCGGATGCCATCCAGGTCGCTGCCTTCGACGCGAACGCGAACTTCGGCCAGGTCTGGGAGACCGCGTCGCGGGTGAATGCGCGTCAGCTCGACGTGGACTCCACCCATGGCCTCGTCTACGTGGGCTACACCGGCACCTCGGCGGGCTCGGGCGGATTCTCGGTGCACGACCTGAAGACCGGTGCTCTGCTCGCGGATCTCGCCGATCCGAAGTACGGCAAAGACGGCTACGGCATCTCGGTCGATGAGGAGCGGCAGCGGGTGTTCGTGTCGAACCGCGACTTCCGCCTGAACCCGCCCGGGTCGGAGCTCGAGGCCGTGGCTGTGACGGTGAGCCAGCGTGCGGGCGTCTCAGGGCCGGTCGATCCGACCGACCCGACGGACCCGACGGACCCGACGGACCCGACCGATCCCACCGACCCCGAGCCTCCCGCCGGTCTCGAGTACACGCCCACCCCGCTCACCGCGATCCCGGGCCTCGAGCAGGACGCCGAGCTGGCCACCAAGCCGGTCGGTTCGGTGGTCGACCCCTCGACCGGACACCTCTTCGTCGGTGACGAGCAGCGCCCGGCGCGGGTGCTCGAGATCGACCCGGTGACGGATGCGGTCGTCGCCACCCACATGATCCCGGGTGGTGAGGGCGAGGGCGTGCGCGACGTCGCGATCGACGCGGCGAAGAAGGAGTTGTACGTCGCCTACGGCGCCTCCTGGGCCGTGCTGGATCTGACGGGCGACACGCTGGTGCGCGGCCCGTTCGCCTTCACGGCGAACGTGCGCGGCATCGACGTCGACCTCGGCACCGGTCGCGTCTTCGGGGCCACCCGGCAGACCGGATTCCAGGTGATGGATGCGCAGACCGGCGCGAACATCCAGGTGGTCGAAACGGCTTCCGCGAGCACGTGGCAGACGCACGGCATCGCGTTCGATCCGAAGGCGAACAGGCTGTACACCACGAACAACGGTGCGGGCGACGACGGTGTGCGGGTCTACGACGCCACGACCTTCGAGCTGCTGCAGTCGCTGGCCGTCGCGGCGCCCGACTATCGCTCGGTGGCCGTCGATCCCGAGGTGGGTCGGCTCTACATTGGGCACGCCAGTTCTGACTTCGAGGCCAGCGGGGTGCGCGTGCTGAACGCCGCCGACCTGACCGAGATCGCGAACTATCCGGGCACCGCCTTCGGCAACAAGGTCTACGGGGTGTCGGTCGACTCGGCGAAGGGCGTCGTGTACGTCTCGGCCCGCGACCGCTTCCCGGCAGGCCTGATCGCCCTGCAGCGCGCGCAGTAACCCGTCACACCGAGTCGCCAAGACACGCCGTTACCCGCCAAGGGGTTGCGGCGTGTTTTGGCGATTCGGGGGCGGAGGAGCGCGATAGCGTGGAGACATGCCCGCTCGTGATCACCCTGCAGTCGCGCGGGTGCGCGCCGCGCTGGACGCGGGCGGGGTGCGCGGCGAGATCGTGTGGCTGGATGACGCGGCGAGCACCGCCGTCCTTGCGGCCGCCGCGCTGGGCGTGGAGGCGGGGGCCATCGCCAACTCGCTCGTGTTCCTGCTCGACGGGGAACCGCTGCTCGTGCTCACGAGCGGGGCCCACCGGGTGGACACGGAGTGGCTCGGCGAACAGCTCGGCGGCACCATCACCCGGGCGAGTGCCGCCCAGGTGAAAGAGGCGACGGGTCAGGCGATCGGCGGTGTGGCACCGGTGGGTCACCCCGCACCCATCCGCACCGTCGTCGATGTGGCGCTCGACGCGCATCCCCAGGTCTGGGCCGCCGCCGGCGTCGCGCACACCGTGTATCCCACGACCTTCGACGAACTGGTCCGGGTGACCGGCGGAACCCCGAGCGCTGTGGTTTCCAGCATCGATTGAGGCGGAAATCCGCCCAAGTTTCCGAAACTCGCGCCGATTGACGGCCATTCCCGGCCCGCGCACGTACTGTGGCGTTGTGTGGCGTGCCGATAAGAAACGAGACTCAGACGATGTGTCGTCTGCAGCCGACTCCGTCGAGTCGGCCTGGGGTCGCAATGGCCGGTCCTCGTCCAACAGCCCGATAGGCCAGGTGTTCTCGACGGAGAGCCTCGTCGAACCGACCCGCGACCGCTGGCGAGAAGAGATCGCAGCGCTCGGCGGCGAGTCCCCGCTCATCGCGTTCGACGACTCCGCCCGGAGCCGCATCGAACTCAGCACCACGCATCCGGGCGGTCTCGCGCAGTTCATCACGGGCAGCGCCACGTTGCTGTCGAGCCTCATCCGCGACGAGCTCGCCCTCCGCAACGCCCGCATCGCCGCCGGCGCCATCACCGACAAGGGCGTCGAGCTCCGCAGCGTGCGCGGCATCGACTCCGTGCACCTCGCGATCGGCCTGGCCGAGTGGCGCGGCACGACCAGCGCCGCCGACGACGCCCCCGACAAGACCGGAATCGACAAGACCGGAACCGAGAAGCAGTTCCGTGCCCCCGTGCTCCTGCGCCCCATCTCGGTGCGTCGCTACGGCCGTGACTTCGAGCTGAAGCTCCGCGGCGTGCCGTTCGTGAACCCCGAGCTCGTGCGCGTGCTGCAAGACCAGTTCCAGATCACGGTCGACCGCGAAGCCCTCGTCGCCCTCGCCGCCTCGAACGGCGTCTTCAAGCCGCAGCCGGTCATCGACCGCCTGCGCAGCCTCACCTCGCACCTGCCTTGGTTCCAGGTGCAACCGCGCCTGGTCGTCTCCACCTTCGCCGACGTGGCGGGCGGGATGCTCGCCGACAGCGGCGACATCTCGCATCCGGTTCTCGACGCGCTCGCCGGAAACCTCACCTCTCGTCGCGCCGTGCAAGACGGCTACCACCCCGTGGAGCCCTCGCCGCAAGACCACCGCGCCCCCTCCACCGACACGTTGCTGCTCGACGCCGACAGCGAGCAGGAGCACGTGATCGCCCAGATCTCGGGCGGCAACTCCATCGTGGTGAAGACCCTGCCCGGCACCGGCGGCACCCAGACCATCGTGAACGCCATCGGTGCCCTCGTGGCGCAGAACAAGCGGGTGCTCGTGGTGAGCCCGCGCCGTCTCAGCCTCGGCGGCATCAACCGCCGGCTCTCCGATGTCGGGCTCCCCGGCGTCGCGGTCTCCCTGCGCACGCTGCACCGCGACCTGATCCAGTCGATCGGCCGCAACGAGAAGGCGCAGCAGCCGCGCGTCGCCGATGTCGACGAAGCACTGGTGCGCCTGCGCAGCGTGCTGCTCGACTACCGTTCCTCGATGTCGCGGGTCGATCCTCTGCTCAAGGTCTCGGTGCTCGACGCCCTGCGCGAGCTCGCCCGCCTCGCCCTGCTGCCGAACCCGCCCGCCACCACGGCCCGACTCGACCGCGCCGCCCTCGAGTCGCTCGCCACCGGCCGCGGAAAGGCCGCCAAGACGCTCAGCCGGGCCGCCGAGCTGGGCCAGTTCCGCTACGGTCCCGACGACTCGCCGTGGTACGGCGCCCAGTTCTCCTCGAGCGACGACGCGCATCGCGCCCATCAACTCGCCAAGCGCCTGAACACCACCGATCTGCCGCGCCTGCTCACCGGCGCCTACGAGTTGATCGGCCAGACCCGGATGCGCCCGTTCACCTCTCTGAACGAGCTCGGCACCTACCTGCGTCTGCTCGCCGATCTGCGCGAGACGCTCGACAAGTTCCTGCCCGTGGTCTTCGACCGCTCGCTCACCGATCTCATCGCGGCCACGAGCCCGCGGCGCGACGCCCCGCAGCTCTCCTCCACGAGCCGCCGCCGCCTCAAGGCTCTGGCGAAGGAATACGTGCGGCCCGGCGTGCACGTGGGCGACATCAACGACGCCCTGCGGCGCATCCAGCAGCAGCGCACGCTCTGGTACCGCTTCGCAGCCGCCGGCATCCCGCCGGAGATCCCGGTGGGCATCAACGACGTGCAGATCGCGTTCCAGCGCGTCACCGAAGACCTCGCGCAGCTCGACCTGCCCCTCGGCAGCGTCGGCACCGCCCGCCAGCTCGCGGCCCTGCCGATCGACCAGCTCATCGGCATGGTCGAGGGCCTCGCCGCCGACTCCGAGGTGCTCGCCAACCTGCAGGAGCGCACCTCGCTCCTCGATTCGCTGCGGGAGCACTCGCTCGACCCGCTGATGGTCGACCTGTCGAACCGGCACGTGCCCGAAGCGGCCGTGGCCGACGAACTCGAACTCGCCTGGTGGCAGTCGGTGCTCGAGATGATGCTGGCCGACGACCGCGCCCTGCTCGGTGCCAACACCGGCGTGCTCGACCGGCTCGAGGGCGACTTCCGTCTCGTCGATGAAGCGCACGCCTCCATGAACGGCCAATTGCTCTCCTGGCAGCTCGCCGAGACCTGGAGCGTGGGCCTGGTCGACCATCCCGACGAGGCCGCCGCGCTGAAGACGCTTCTGCGGTCCGATCGCGTCGACTCGTTCCGTCTGCACGAAGCCGCTCCGCACCTCGGCAAGGTGCTCGCACCGGTCTGGCTGGCCTCGCCCTACGAGGTGTCGCAGATCACGGATGCGATCACCTTCGACACCGTGATCCTGGTGGATGCGGGAGCCACGACCCTGGCCGAGAACGTGGGCGCCATCCGTCGCGGCCGTCAGGTGGTGGCGTTCGGCGACCCCGTGACGCAGACGCCCTCGCACTTCGAGATCGCGATCCGTCCGTTCGAGGAGCAGCGCGTGCGCTCGGTCGTGGATGCGGCAGCGGTCGAAGAACTGCACTCCGAGTCGGCGCTGGCCCGGCTCGCCGACCTGGTGCCCACCCTCTCGCTCACCCGGAGCTACCGCGCCGGCGGCGAAGACCTCGCCGAACTCGTGAACCACCGCTTCTACGGCGGCAAGATCGACTCCCTGCCCTGGGCCGGCACCTTCCTCGGCCACGGCAGCCTCGCTCTGCATTACGTCGAGGGCCGTGGCGGCATGCCCGACTCCGAGACGGGCGCCGTCGAGAGCGTCGACGCCGAGGTCGACCAGGTCGTCTCGCTCGTGCTCGATCACGCGATCAACTACCCGCGCGAGTCGCTGATGGTCATCACCGCCTCGCCGAAGCACGCGGTGCGCGTGCAGCAGGCCGTGCTCGCCGCGTTCGCGAAGCGCAGCGACCTGGCCGACTTCATCCTCAAGGAGCGTGCCGAACCGTTCATGGTGGCCACGCTCGAGCAGTCCGTCGCGCAGAGCCGCGACCGCGTGATCTTCTCGGTCGGCTACGGCAAGACCGCGCACGGACGTGTGCTCACCAACTTCGGCGGGCTCGCTCGTCCCGGTGGCGAGCGACTGCTCGCGGTCGGTATGACGAGAGCCCGCCGATCCATGGACATCGTGTCGTGCTTCAATCCCTCCGACATCGACGAAGAGCGCATGAACTACGGGGTCGTCGCCCTGCGGCAGATCCTGCAGGAGGCGGAGAACGGGCCGACGCCCGACACCTTCTCGAGCCCCGGCGACGCGCTGCTCATCGATCTCGCCCGCCGGCTCGGTGCGCGAGGCCTGGATGTCGCGTTCGAGCACCGTGGCAAGCTCACCCTGGTGGCCTCGCACGACGGCCGTGCCATCGCGATCGAGACGGATGCGGTGGTGCACTCCACGTCGTTGCGCGAGTCGCTGCGGTTGCGTCCTGACATGCTCCGCCGTCTCGGCTGGCACTACCTGAGGGTGCACTCCTTCGAGCTGTTCGCCAACCCGGAGGCCGTCGCCGCCCGCATCGCGAACGTCATCGGCGTGCGCGAGCTCTCACTGGTGGAGACCTCGCCCATCCACGTGCACATCTGAGCGACCGGCTCACCCGCATCGCGTAGGGTTTCTGCGTGACCGTACGCAAGACCGGCAGGCGCCGGGCCTCCACCGATCCGGTGCCGGGGAGCGACCCGACGCCTCAGGCGACGCCCGAGGGCACGCCCGTGCGCGCATCCGAAGACACCGACGAGGCCTGGGGCGACCGCGCGCCGGGCGCGGCCGAGGGTCCCAACGACGCGCAGCTCCGCCGCGACGTCCCCCCGCACTGGTAACTCCTCGCGAGTCGCCAAAATCCGCCCTCCAATCGCTGCGCGGAGGGCGAATTTTGGCGACTCGCGAGGAGGAACTACGCCTTGGGGGCGTTCTCGCGGGCCAGGAGGTCACGGATCTCGATGAGCAGCTCCGTCTCGGTGGGCGGCAGCTCCTCTTTCGTCTCCTCCAGAGACTCGGCGGGGGTCTTCTTGATGGCGAACGCCGCCTTCTTCAAGTGGTTGATCGGCAGCACGAACACGAAGTAGACCACCACCGCCACGAGCAGGAACTGGATGAGCGCACCCAGCACCGAGCCGAACTTGATGTCGGAGCCGTTGAGAGTCCAGACGGCGACGTTGTCGAGGTCGCTCGCGTCGAAGATCGCTGCGATGAGAGGGTTGAAGATGTTGGTGACGATCGCGTTGACGACGCCGGTGAACGCGGCGCCGATCACGACGGCGACCGCCAGGTCGATCACGTTTCCGCGCAGGATGAATTCTCTGAAACCCTTGAGCATGGTTCCAGCCTAGGTCGCGGGTGTCTTCGCCGGCGAACTCGGGGCAGGCGTCGAAGGCGTGCTCGACGTGCTGCTGGAAGAGCTGGACGACGACGAATCCGACGACGAAGACGACCCGCCGCTGCTGCCTCCCGACGACGGCTTCGCCCGTGAATCGGTGCGGTAGAACCCGGAGCCGTTGAACGTCACGCCCACCGGGCTGAACACCTTGCGCAGCTTGCCGCCGCAGACCGGGCAGTCGGTGAGGGTGTCATCGGTGAACGACTGCTGGATGTCGAACGCGTTCTCGCATTCCGTGCAGCGGTAGGAGTAAGTGGGCAATGAAGCCTCCGTGTGGATCGAGTGTCGCGGTGGGCGCGATGCTCAGTTGGCGAATCGGATGATCCGCGTGGGGGTGACGGCGCCGTCGACCGGCGCGTCGTGCAGCTCGCGCGGCACCTCGTCAAGGATCTCATCGTCGAAGACGACGGCAAAAACGGGCGGGCAGTTCTCCATCGAGCCGAGAGTGCGGTCGAAGTAGCCCCGGCCCCAGCCCATCCGGGTGCCGTGCTCGTCGACGGCCGATGCGGGGATGAGGATGAGGTCGGCGTCGTTGATGGCGATCGGGCCGAGGATGCCGCCCACGGGCTCGGGCAGGCCGTACAGCCCTTCGGTCTCGGTCTCGCCGTCGCCCTCGGCCCAGTCGAGCAGGCCGTCCTGCCGAGCGATCGGCAGCAGCACCCGCCGGCCGTCGGCGAGTGCCCAGTTGAGGAAGGGGCGGGTGTCGGGTTCGAAGGAGGTGGAGAGATAGGCCGAGATGGTGTGCGCATCCGTCTCTTTGGCCAGAGCGATCAGGTTCTCGGTGAATCCGAGGTTCGCGGCGTCGACGACATGGGCGGGGCGGGTGCGCCGGCGTTCACGCAGCTCGGCGCGCAGAGCCCGCTTGGCGTGGGCAACCTCGGAGGTCATGGCAGCAATTGTAAGTGGCGTAGGAGACGACTGTGTTTCGGCGCCGACATCTCGCGGTCATGAAACCTGGATACTCTTGACCCTCATGGGGACACATCTGACGAAAGCAGTCATTCCGGCAGCGGGCCTCGGCACGCGCTTCCTTCCGGCCACCAAGGCGATGCCGAAGGAGATGCTCCCGGTCGTCGACAAACCGGCCATCCAATACGTCGTCGAAGAGGCGGTGGATGCCGGCCTCAACGACGTGCTCGTCGTCACCGGGCGCAACAAAGCGGCCATCGAGAACCACTTCGACCGGGTCACGGAGCTCGAGTCGACGCTCGAGCAGAAGGGCAAGGGCGACATGCTCCGCGTCGTCAACGAGTCGACGGCGCTCGCCGAGATGCACTACGTGCGTCAGGGTGATCCGCTCGGTCTCGGTCACGCAGTGCTGCGGGCCAAGATGCACGTCGGGCACGAGCCGTTCGCCGTGCTGCTCGGCGACGACATCATCGATGCGCGCGATCCGCTGCTCAGCCGGATGCTCGAGGTGCAGGTGGCGCGGTCGGCCACCGTCATCGCCCTCATGGAGGTCGACCCCTCGATGACGCACCTCTACGGCGTCGCCTCGGTCGAAGCCACCGACGAAGACGACCTGGTGCGCGTGACCGGCCTCGTCGAGAAACCGGAGCAGGGTACCTCGCCGTCGAACCTCGCGGTCATCGGCCGCTACGTGCTGCAGCCCGAGGTGTTCGAGATCCTCGAGAACACCCCGCCCGGCAAGGGCGGCGAGATCCAGCTGACGGATGCGCTGCTCACGCTCGCCGACGACGTGTCCATCGCGGGCGGCGTCTACGGCGTCGTGTTCAGCGGGCGCCGTTACGACACCGGCGACAAGCTCGACTACATCAAGGCGATCGTGCAGCTCGCCGCCGAACGCGACGACCTCGGCCCCGAGCTGCGGCCGTGGTTGAAGGGATTCGTCGCCGGCCTGTAGCGCACAAGCCGTCACGGCACTCTCCGGGCGCCCCGACGCGGTATTGTTCGAGCAAATGTTTGTGCCCACACTCTCCGAGGGTCCGATCGCGATCCGGCCGATCCGCGTCCGCGACGCCAAACCGCTCGAACGCGAATTGATCGAGAACCGGTCGTGGCTCCGCAAGTGGGAGGCGACCAACCCGAACGGGCCGATGTCGTTCGACACGCGGGCGAGCATCCGGTCGTTGCAGGCGAACGCGCGGGCCGGGCTCGGGCTGCCGTTCATCCTCGAACACGAGGGGGAGCTGGCCGGGCAGCTGAACGTCTCGTCGATCAGCTACGGGTCGGTGGCGTCGGCGTCGATCGGCTACTGGGTCTCGGAGCGGTTCGCCGGCAAGAACATCACGCCCGTCGGAGTGGCGCTCGCCGCCGACTACTGCTTCTACTCGGTGGGGCTGCATCGCATCGAGATCTGCATCCGACCCGAGAACGGGCCGAGCCTGCGCGTGGTGGAGAAGCTGGGGTTCCGCTACGAGGGGCTGCGGCGGCGTTACATCCACATCAACGGCGACTGGCGCGACCACTTCTGTTTCGCCCTGGTGCGCGAGGAGCTGCCCGTCGGTGTGCTGCGCCGCTGGCGCGAGGGCCGGGTGCCGGTGGGCGACGGCTCGGTGCCGGAGGCGGAACGCATCGCTGCGCTCCGCCCCCTGCCCGTGCAGCCCCGCTAGAGGATGTTCTGCTCTCAGGAGAGGATCGGGAGCAGAATCGTCGACGACCAGCCGGCGATGATGCCGCCGATCAGCGGGCCGACGATCGGTACCCAGGAGTAGGACCAATCCGACGTACCCTTGCCCTTGATCGGCACGAGAGCGTGGATGATGCGGGGACCGAGGTCTCGAGCGGGGTTGATGGCGTACCCGGTCGGTCCACCGAGGGAGGCGCCGATCCCGATCACGAGCAGCGCCACGGGGAGCGCGCCGAGTGCCGCCAGCCCCGACGCGTCGCCGTTGCGCCCGAAGCCGATCACCACGAACACCAGCACGAAGGTGGCGATGATCTCGGTGACGAGGTTCCAGCCGTAGCTGCGGATCGCCGGACCGGTGGAGAAGACCCCGAGCTTGTTCGCCGGTTCCGGCTCGGCGTCGAAGTGCTGTCGGTAGGCGAGCCAGGCCAGGAACGCGCCGATCATCGCACCGATCATCTGGGCGGTGATGTAGACGGAGATCGAGAGCGGGCTCACCGGCACGCCCGGAACGAACTCGGTCGCGCCGCTCGAGACGATGCCGAGGGTGACGGCCGGATTCAGCTGGGCCCCCGAGCGGTAGGCCACGATCACGCCCGCGAAGACGGCCAGGCCCCAGCCGAAGTTGACGAGCAGGAAGCCGCCGCCGTTGCCTTTGGTCTTGGCGAGTGCGACGTTGGCGACCACGCCGCAGCCGAGAAGGATGAGGATCGCCGTGCCGACGACCTCCGAGACGAAGACGCCTGCCAATGTGTCCATGGATCGGATTCCCGTGGCCGGCGTCAGTGGTGGGCCACGTAGGCGACGGGCTCGGGCAGCTTCGCTTCGGTGCGAACCCGCCGGGCGAGACGCTCGATCGACTTGAGCGCTGCGACGACCTCGACCGGGCGCACCTCGAACGGCATGGCGTGGATGGTCTCTCCGGGCACGGTGGCGAGTTCGGCGACCTGGTCGAGCTCGGCCGAGTCGGCGTCGAGTCCGATCTCGGTGAGGGTGGTGGGCAGGCCGACGCGGGTGGTGAACTCGATGAAGTCGCGGATGTCGGCGGTCGGAGCTCCTTCGAGCACGAGCTGCGTGATCGATCCGATGTTCACCTTCTGCCCGTGGGCGAGTCCGTGGGTCTGGGGCGCCGCGGTGAGCCCGTTGTGGATGGCATGGGCGGCTGCGAGTCCGCCCGATTCGAAGCCGAGGCCGGACAGCAGGGTGTTGGCCTCGATCACCTTCTCGACAGCGGGTGTCACGACATGATCCCGCACCGCGTCGAGCGCGGGAAGCGCGTTCTCCCAGAGCACGTCCCAGCTCAGGCGCGCGAGCGCGGTGCCGGTTTCGGTGGGCAGGCCACCGGCCATGGTGTTCGAGTTCGAACGTGACGTGGCGCGCGCCTCGAGCCAGGTGGCCAGGGCGTCGCCGACTCCCGCTGCGAGGAACGCCGCCGGTGCGTTGGCGACGAGCTGCGAGTCGACGAGCACGAGGTCGGGATTGCGCGGGAAGAAACGGTATTCCTCGAAGGCGCCGTCCTCCGTGTAGATCACCGCGAGTGCAGAGGTGGGGGCATCGGTCGACGCCACGGATGGCACCGTGACCCATCGGATTCCGGCGAGGAAGCCCGACGATTTGACGGCATCGATCGTGCTGCCTCCGCCGACGGCCACGACGACGTCGGCGTTCGCGTCGGCGATGACGGCGACGAGCCGATCGATCTCACCGGCGCTGGGGATGCCGTTGAACTTCTCGCGGCGCACGGGCAGGCCGGCTGCCGTCAGCGAGGCCTCGACGTCGTGGCCGACGAAGCCCCAGACGACGTCGTCGGCGACGATGAGGGGCTTGGATCCGATCGGTGCGAGGAACTCGCCGAGACGAGTGATGGCACCCGGACCCTGCACGTAGCGGCCGGGGCTGATGACGGTGCGGATGGGAAGGGAAGTGGGCATGGTGTACTCCTGACGTCGTTGTCGAAGGTGGCCGGGTGGCCGTTGGTGGAACGGAGGTGGCGCCCTGGTCTCCGCCGACGGCGGAGACCGGGGCGGATGTCACGGAACGAGGATGGCGCGGCCGCGCACACGCCCGGCGTCGAGGTCGTCGATGGCGTGCTGGAAGTCGTCGAGCGCGTAGGTCGCGGTGTGCAGTTTCACGAGTCCCCGCGCGGCGAGCACCATCAGTTCGGTGAGGTCGTCGTAGCTGCCCACGAGGTTGCCGATGATGTTGATCTCGTTCGAGATGATGTCGATCGTCGGGATGTCGATGTTCTCGCCGTAGCCCACCACGAAGAAGTCGCCGGCCTGCCGGAGCATCTGCACCCCCTCGGAGGTCGAGCCCCCTTCGCCGACGAAGTCGATCACCGCCTCGGCGCCGAAGCCGTCGGTGAGCTCCAGCACCCGGGTCACGTGCGAGCCGTCGGTGGAGGCCGGCACGGTGTGATCGGCGCCGAGGGAGGCGGCGAGCTCCAGTGCGGCCGGGTTGCGGTCGACCACGATCAGCTCGGAGGCGGTGAGCGCCTTCAGCACCTGGATGCCGATGTGTCCGAGACCGCCGGCTCCGATGACGACGCAGCGGTCGGCCGGACGGAGCTTTCGCGCGGCTTTCGCTGCGGCGTGGTAGGCGGTGAGGCCGGCATCGGCGAGGGCTGCGACATCCGCCGGTTCGAGGCTGTCGGCGATGCGAACCACGCTGCGGGCACTGGTCTTCAGAAACTCCGCGTACCCGCCATGGGTGTTGATGCCGGGGAACGCGCTCTGGGTGCAGTGCACGTCGTCGCCCGAACGGCAGGCGCGGCACAGTCCGCAGGTGATGAGCGGATGCACGATCACCTTGTCGCCCACCGCCACGTTCGTGACGGCGCTGCCGATGGCATCCACCCAGCCGGCGTTCTCATGCCCGATCGTGTAGGGCAGCGCGACGCCCGACTTCTGCTCCCACTGCCCTTCGAGGATGTGGAGGTCGGTGCGGCAGACTCCGGCTCCGCCGATCCGCACGATGACGTCGAAGGGGCCGGTGATCTCGGGCCGGGGGATCTCGGTCAACTGCAGCGGCCGGTGGTATCCGACGACCTGAACGGCTCTCATGGTGCTCATGCGACACTCTTTCGTGTATTTCGGAGGAGGGAGGATGTGGGGAAGAAGTTCTCGTCGGCCCGGGGCGCCTGATCCGCCTCCGCCCCGGGGTAGCGGGTGGCGAGCAGACCGCGGCAGAAGTGCGCGTTGCCGTCGATCGAGATGCGGGTCGAGCGCGCGCGGCGAAGCGCCAGGGCAGCGGATGCCGCGGGGTAGGGGTCGCCCCGATCGTCGACCAGTACCGGGGCCGAGCCGGAGAGGCTCAACCCGAGCGTCTCGCGTCGGCGCAGGAGGGCCGTCTTCGCCTCGTCGTCAGGCAGGTCGCCGAGCACCACCTGCGCGACATCCTGCTCGCCGAGGTCGTCTCGGGCGCGCAGCAATGCGGTGAGCGCGCGCTCCATCGCCGCGGTGTGTGCTTTGCGCTGGAAGACGGCGCGCAATTCGTCGAGGTCGCTCTCGGCCTCGTGACGGAACGTGCCCCGGTAGCCGGCATCGGCCGCGAGCCCGCGGTTGATGATGTCGGAGTCGTGGTGGTCGTCGAGCTCGACCACCACCGTGCCGGCCTCGGGGAGCGCCGTGAGCACGTCTTTGGCGTCGGAGGCCATCAAGTAGGCGAAGTTCGGTGCGCAGAACGAGGTGGGCAGGCGCAGGTGCACCTCGATGCCGTCATCCGTGAACCGCACCGAGCGCACGAAGCCGAGATCGGTGATGGGCTCGTCGAGCTCGGGGTCGATCACCGCGTCGAGGGCGCGCAACACGTCGTTCTCGGTGAGGGCGAGCAGTGCCCCGTGCTCCGTGGGGGCGAGAGCGGTCATCGCGCAGCCGCCAGATCGGCTCGCTCCGGCTCGCGGGGACCGGTCTCGGTCTCGTCGGCGTTCGGCAGCTGCAGTTCGGCGGGCACCGGGATGTCGTACATCTTCGCCGCATTGAGGCCGAGGATCTTGCGCTTCTGGTCCATCGTGATCGGGGCGTACTCGGTCATGTCCTCCGGGATCTGGAAGTCGACGAAGGCCTCGATCAGCCAGCGCGGAGTCCAGAGCGCGTAGTCGCTGGAGAACTGGATGCGGTCTTCGCCGATCCAGTAGATGAGCTCGCCGATGATCTGCGCGAAGTAGCGCGGACGGGTGTGGATGAAGGGCATCGCCACCGCGAGACCGCCGTGCACGTTCGGCTCCTGGGTTGCGATCCAGCAGAAGTCTTCGAGGCGCGGGAGGCCGGCGTGCTCGACCACGAAGTTGAGGTCGGTGAAGTCGGTGGCCACGTGGTCGACGTCGGCGACGTCGAAGGCGTCGCGATCCAGCGGCCGGATGGTCGGCCCCTTGTGCACGTGGATGTTCCGGATGCCGAGTTCCTGGCAGAGCTCGAAATAGCGGTAGGCCCAGGGGTCGTCGAGCTTCCAACCGCGTGAATCGCCGTTCCACTCCGCCGTGTAGAGCTTCACGCCCTTGAGGTCGAAGCGCTCGGCGTCGGCGCGCAACTGATCCAGGCCCGCCTCGCCGAAGCGGGGGTCGAAGTTGTGGTTGTAGGTGAGCTTCCCCGGGTTGGCCTGGGTGAGCGCCCACGCCTCCTCGGTCTGCCCGAAGCCGTTGTGGTAGAACTCGCCGAGCTTCGCGGGCTGGAAGATGGCGTGGTCGACGTAACCGTCGGTGAAGAGGTCTTTCATCAGCCTCTCGCCGCCCTGGTAGAGGTACTCCTCGTAGCTCCACTTCTCCGACTCGGGGGAGAGGTTGGCGTGGTAGTCGTAGAAGCAGTCGATGAACTGCTTGCCGTGGATGTTGCGCTGGTTCTCGGGCCGCGCATCCCATAACGCCACGTGGGCGTCGACGATGAAGAAGCTCTCGCCGTCTTTCGTGTACATGTCTGCTCCTTTGCCGCATGTCGGGAATCTCGATTCCTGACGCCACGCTAAGCGGCGCACGCTGCTCGGCGGAGGGTGGGCCGTCTCAATGTGAGACCGGGCCGGGCGACACCGCGCCGCGCCGGGTTTATGCTGGCAGCGACGGACGACTGCGAAGGTGCTGATGGACGCTCACGACTTACCCTCTCGCGCCCAGGTGCGCGGCGCGCCGGTGGCTGCCATCCCGGCCCGCGTGCTCGCTTCGTGGCAGCGCAGTGAAGACTACGGTGTGTCGCTCGACGCCCCTCAGCCCGTCTTCTCCGGCACCTACGACGACCAGTCGCTGTTCTACGAATGTGGCCGTGAGGTGCTCGCCGAATTGCACAGCACCCTGGCGTCCGAGCCGGTCGGCCTGATGCTGACCGACGCCGACGGTCTCGTGCTCAACCGGCTGAGTGGCGACCACGAGTTGCTGCACGCCCTCGACCGGGTGCACCTGGCGCCCGGCTTCTCGTACTCCGAGCGCGAGGCCGGCACGAACGGGCTCGGGCTCGCCTTGGCCGACCGGGTGCCTTCGCTGGTGCGGGCGAACGACCACTATTCGCTCAGCCTGTGCGGCTACACCTGCGCGGCCGCCCCGATCTTCGACCCGGTCACCGGCCGGCTCGAAGGGGCCGTGAACTTCACGACCTGGTCGGATGCGCGTTCCGAGTTGCTCCTCGCCCTCGCGCAGACGGCGGCGACGTCGACCGCGAACCTGATGCTGGCCCGCTCGCACGGGCACCGGCCCCGCCGCGTGGCCCGGGGACAGGTCTTCCGCATCCAGCCGCTGCGGCAGGAGGCCGGGTCGGGATCGCTCGACGAGCTCTCCGAGTCGTGGAACGGCGGTGTCGCGCACGCGGCGGAGGCGCTGCGCGGCGGGCGCCTGGTGGCGGCGGTGGGCGAGCGCGGATCGGGTCGGTCCACGCTGCTCGCTCAGGCCGAGCGACGGGTGAGCCCGGGGGACCGGCTGCTCGTGGTGCGCGCCCCCGACCCGCACGACGTCGACTCCTGGCTCGCGTTCTGGACCCCCGAGCTCGCCCGCCCGCACACCGGCTTCGTCATCTGCGACACCGACGAGTTGCCGGCCACGGCGGCCGAGCGGCTGCACGGCCTGCTGGTCGGGCCCCGCGATCCTGCCGCGGGCGCGATCGCCCTGTCCGCGGAGCGCCTCGACGCGATCCCGAGCCCTCTCGCGGCCCTGGTCGACACGGTCGTCCAGGTGCCGCCCCTGCGCGAGCGCGCCGTCGACATCCTGCCTCTGGCCGACCACCTCGCCCGCCGGGCGCGCGGGCGCGGGGTGGACTTCACTCCGGCGGCGGCGCGGGCGCTCACCGACTACGCCTGGCCGGGCAACGTGGCCGAATTGGCGGAGGTGGTGAAGGAGGCCGCGCTGCGCTCCGACGTGATCGACACCCGGCACCTTCCGCCCGAGCTGCTCGCCCGGGCCGAGCATCTGCCACGGATCAAGGCCTTCGAGCGCGACGAGATGATCCGGGTGCTCTCCCGCCAAGGCGTGAGCATCGAGGATGCAGCTGCCGAGCTCGGAATGAGCCGGGCCACCATCTATCGCAAGCTCGCCCAGTACGGGATCCGCCTCCCCAAGGCCCGCCCCCACGACCCGGCGCACTCCGGTCGAGCGAGGTAGGGCGTTCCGCCGTGTTTGCGGTGGGAATGAACAGACACGCGCCCCCCGTGCGCGGGCTCCGGGGCAGCTCGCCCCTACCGTAGGGGCATGACCACAGAATGGCTCGGCGGAGGCTTCATGATCGCCCTCGCGGCGATCCTGTGGCTCGTCTACCTCATTCCGTCGTGGTTCCGCTCGCGGCAGTACCTCGCCACCGAGCGCAATGCCGTTCGGCTGCAGCAGACGTTGCGCATCCTCGCCGAGACCTCGGAGGTGCCGGAGGAGGTGCGCATCGAGGCGAGCGCGCGCAGCATCGCCGAGCAGGAGCGCATCCTGAAGCACCGGGCGGCTCGCCGGGAGGCCGAGGCGATCCCCGCCGCCGTGCGCACCGCCGACCGCCTGCGCCGCTCCCGCGCCATCACCGCGGCCGTGCTCGCGCTGTCCGTCGCCGTAGCCGTGCTCGGCGGTATGCAGGCCGTGTACACGGGGGCCTGGATCATCCTGGTCGCCGGGGTCATCGCCTCGGTCGTCAGCGTGACCGTGCTCGTGAAGCTCGCGCGGGCCGGCCGTGGGCTGCGGCTGCCGCGCCCCGTCGAGGTGCCGGTGGCGCAGTCGTTCGTCGACCACGCCGAGGGCGACGACTCTGCCGTCGACGACGAGGGCGACGCGGATGTCGCGGAGAACGAGCCCGAGTCGTCCGACAGCGGCTGGGTGCCGGTCGCCGTGCCGCGCCCGCTCTACCTGGGTCGCGCATCCGCTGCGCCGCTGGGGCTGTCGGACTCGTCGTTCGAGCCCGACGAGTTCGAGACCGGTGTCGCCGCGATCACGATGGTCGAGGCGCCGGCGCCGGTCGCGAGCGCTGCCGATGACGTGAACCGCGAGTCGCTCCGGCGGGCGGCGGCCGAGGCCGAGGAGTCGTTGCGCGCCCGTCTGGCGGCCGAGCACGAGGCCGTGGCCGCGCTGCCCGTGGCCCGTGAAGCCGCTCCGGTGGCTCCGGCCGCTCCCTCCCGCTTCGCCCGCATGGGCATCGTCGACGACGACACCGCTTCGCATCTCGACCTCGACGCCGTGCTCGCTCGCCGCCGCGCCGGCTGACCCGTTCTCCTCCTCGTCTCCTCCTCGTCGACCCGTCAGTTTGTGTCGCTAACCGCGCGTCATAACGGCATCAACTGACGGGTCGACGAGGAACGCGGCACCGTTGCCGACCGGGGAGGCGCGGCGTAGCGTGGAGGGGGCATCCGAGCGAGAGGGATGGCCATGGGCGAGGTCGACGACAACCCGGTGACGAAGTACCCCGCGGAGGGGTTCCCGAAACAGCAGCAAGACCAGCCGGGGTTGATCGGCAAGACCGATCCGCGCCCCGACCACGGCGAGGAGAGCTACGTCGGCACCGGCCGGCTGCACGGGCGGCACGCGCTCATCACCGGCGGCGACTCCGGGATCGGACGCGCTGTCGCCATCGCCTACGCCCGCGAGGGCGCCGACGTCGCCATCTCCTACCTGCCCGAGGAGCAGGAGGATGCCGACGACACGGCCCGTTGGATCCGCGCCACCGAGCGCCGCGCGCTGCTGCTTCCCGGCGACGCCCGCGACGAGGAGTATTCGACCGGGCTCGTCGAACGCACGGTCGCCGAGTTCGGTGGCCTCGACATCCTGGTGCTGAACGCCGCCTACCAGGAGAACCGCGACGGACTCGAGAACGTGCCCACCGAGGAATTCGATCGGGTGTTCAAGACCAACCTCTACTCGATCATGTGGATCGCCCGCACGGCCATCCCGCACCTGAAGCCCGGTGCCTCGATCATCGTCACCTCGTCGATCCAGGCCTTCTCGCCGTCGCCGGCCCTCATCGACTATGCCATGACGAAGGCTGCGCAGGTGGCCTTCGTGAAGGCGCTGGCGCAGCAGCTCGGCACCCGGGGCATCCGCGTGAACGGAGTGGCGCCCGGGCCCATCTGGACCCCGCTCATCCCGGCCACCTCCTGGCCCGACAAGCTGCCCACCTTCGGGCAGGACACCCCGCTCGGCCGGGCCGGGCAGCCCGCAGAACTGGCTCCGGCCTACGTCTTCCTCGCCTCGCCCGAAGCCTCCTACGTCTCGGGTGCCATCGTTCCCGTGACGGGCGGAAAGCCGCTCTGAGTGCCGCCGCAGCCACAGTAGGAAGTCGGCCGGGGGACGGGCGAGTCGGCTCGTACGACGACTGGACGGTGCCCGAACTCAAGAAGCGCGCGAAGGAGGTCGGCCTCGCCGGGCACTCGAAGAAGACGAAGCCGCAGCTGCTGAAGGCCCTGCGCGATTCGTAGGCCCGCCGTGGCATATGCCGCTGGGGACATGAGTCGGCCTCATATGATGACTGCATGAGCGACGACGCCGCGATCCGGATGCCTGTCACACCCACTCAGGAGTCGTCGCGCGCCGCGAGCGCGACCTCCTCGATCGATCTCTCGAAGCGAGACCTCACCCTCGACCTGGCCCGCGTGTTCTGCGTGCTGCTCGTGGTGGTCATCCACCTGCTGATGGTGGGCGTGGGCTTCGCGCCGGACGGCGCGGTCGAGGTGTCGCGGCCGCTCGAGGCGCAGTGGTGGTTCGCACCCGTCACCTGGGCCGGGCAGATCATGCCGCTCTTCTTCGTGGTGGGAGGGTTCGCCGCCATCACCGCGTGGCGGAGCCTCACCCGGCGCGGAGGAACCGCGGGCGACTACGTGCGCAACCGCGTGCTGCGGCTCGCGCAGCCGGCGCTGCCGCTGTTCCTGTTCTACGTGGTGGTGATCGGTGGTGCGCGCATCATCGGCATCGATCCGCAGCTCGTCGACCTCGCCGTGGTGGGAGCCGCCTCGCCGCTGTGGTTCCTCGCCGCCTACACGCTCTGCCAGGCGCTCGTGCCGCTCATGGTGTCGTGGCACCTGCGGGCGCCGCGCGCGACGCTCCTGGTGCTGCTGGGCGGGGCGGTGGCGGTGGATGCGCTGCGGTTCGGCACGGGCATCGACGAGATCGGCCTCGCCAACCTCTTCTTCGTTTGGCTGCTCGTGCAGCAGCTCGGCTTCTGGTATGCCGACGGATGGTTCGTCGCCCAGCGCTGGTGGACTCTCGCGATCATCGCCGTGGTGGCCTACGCGGCCCTCGTGCCGATGACCGTGTGGGGCCCCTATTCCGACGACATGCTCACGAACCTCAACCCGCCCACCGTGCCGCTGATCGCGCTCGCGGTGGCGCAGGCGTGCATCCTGAGGCTGTTGCGGCCGGCGCTCGCGAAGCTGATGAACACCCACGCGGCGCGCGCCTTCGTCTTCGTGATCGGCACGCGGTTGATGACGATCTACCTCTGGCACCTGCCGGTGATCCTCGTGCTCTCAGGGGTGGCGCTCCTCATTCCGGGGGCGAGCCCGGCGCCGGCGAGCCTGGCCTGGTGGTGGACCAGGCCCATCATGTTCGTGCTCGTGATGGCGGCGGTGTTCGGCCTGTCGTTCCTCGTCGGGCGTTTCGAGGCGCCCCGCGAAGTGGGCGTGACGCCGCCGACCGGAGTGGTGGCGCTCGCGACGGTTCTGGCCTTCGTGCCGCCGTTCCTGGTGATGGAGTTCTTCATGGATCTGCCCATCGCGATCATCGGCAGCGTGCTGCTCTCGGCCGCGATCCTGCTGCTCGGGCGATGGCCCGCGGGGCGCCCGTCGCCCAGTTCGCGTTCGACGGCTTTTTCGTCGTAAACTGTCTGGGTTGTCGCGAAAGCGTCAGCGGGGCTATGGCGCAGTTGGTAGCGCGTCTCGTTCGCAATGAGAAGGTCCGGGGTTCGAATCCCCGTAGCTCCACCACACCGAAGAACCCCCGAGATCACGGCGATCTCGGGGGTTTTGTCGTCAAGGCGTCTCGCGGAACTCCCAGGCGTTTGGGGCAATCGCCGCACCGCCGAGGGCGCGCGGCTCGTCGGCGAGGTTGAGGGCGAGGGCGGCGCGCTCGCCGTTCCGGCCCGTCGCGACCAGCAGCACGGCCTCGTTGCTGAGCTCTTCGGCGGTGACCCGGGCGTGGGCGAGCCAGGCGTGGCGTCGGCGGAACGCGATGGCCTGGCGGTAGAGCTCGAACACCGGTCCGCCGGGCCAGTCGGTGGGGGAGAGCGGGAACTCCGGACGGATGGCGTCGTCTCCGCCGGCCCGCTCTTCCTTCACCGCGTGGAGGCCGCGCTCGTCGCCGGAATAGATGCTGGGGGTGCCGGCCACGAACATCAGCACGGCGATCGCATGGCCGAGGTGCCGCTCGTCGTCGATCGCGGAGGCGATGCGGGTCACGTCGTGGTTGCCGATGAAGGTCAGTGGCAGGAAGGCCGCCGAGAATTCGTCGTGGCGCTTCAGCGACCAGGCCAGCTCGAACCAGTTGCGGCTGCTGATGGCGCCGCGGATGGCGCTCCACAGCTCGTACTGGGTCACCGAGTCGAGTCCCGACTCCTCGACGTAGGCGACGTAGTCGCCGTGGATGACCTCGCCCACGAACCAGGCATCCGCAAACCGCGCCCGCAGCGGATCGATGCACGCACGCCAGAACGCCGGGGGCACGGCGTACGCGGCATCCAGTCGCCACCCGTCGATGCCGCGCTCGAGCCAGTGCGCCATCACGGCGCCGGCCAGTGCGACGACGTCGGGATGCTCGTGGTCGAGCACCACGAGGGCGTCGTGCCCCTCGAAGACGTCGACGCGGAGCCCGTCGACCTCGACCGCGTCGGGGCTCGTGGAGAAGCGGCCCGCCGCCACCGAACCGGGCCCGGCGGCGACGGCCTCCTGCCACCACGGGTGGGCCCGGCCGACGTGATTGAACGCGCCGTCGAACAGCACGCGGATGCCGCGCTCACGGCAGGCGGCGAGCAGAGCGTCGATATCGGCGTCGCCGCCCAGGCGGGGGTCGATGCGGAGGTGGTCGACGGTGTCGTATCCGTGCGTGGCGGAGTCGAAGACCGGGCCGAGGAGCAGACCGTTCGCGCCGAGCGCGACCAGGTCGTCGAGCCACGGCAGGAGGCGGGAGAGCCGGTGCAGGGTGCCGGGGCGCCGTTCGCCGGAGAGGTCGGCGCCCACGAAGCCCAGCGGATACACCTGCCACCAGATCGCGTGATCCGCCCAGGGAATCGAGTGGGGCGACGGTGCGAGGTCGGTCATCCGATCAGTGTGCGGGGCCACGCCGCCCCGCGCAACCGAGGGCCGACGGCGGGCGAGCACCGGCGGCCACGTTGCACGCGCGCCACGGCTTCCCCGTTCACTAGAGTGAGCGCATGAGATCGATGGGGATCGCGGCCGCGCTGGCGAGCCTGCTGCTGCTGACCGCCTGCACGACTGCCCCGTCGCAGGCATCGTCGCCGGCATCCTCGTCGCCTGACGACTCGACCGCCACCGACGGCTGTCCGGCCGGCACGAGCGAGCACGACGGGCTGTGCCTGTCGGGCGACGCGACATCCGTCGCCCTGGCCGAGGTGCTGCACCGGCAATTCGAAGCCGATCACCTCACCGCCACGATCGCCGGGGTGTGGCACGACGGCGAGCCGGTGCTGTTCGGCGCCCTCGGCGACTCGTTGCCCGGCGTGCCGGCCACCCCCGACATGCACCACATGCTCGGCAACCTGACGACGCCGATGCTCACGACCGCCTTCCTGCAGCAGGTCGAGGCCGGTGTGATCTCGCTCGACGAGCCGATCTCCACCTGGTATCCGGACCTTCCGGATGCCGACACCGTCACCGTGGACATGCTGCTGCACAACACCGCGGGCTACTCGCAGTTCACCGGCCAGGCCGACTTCCTCGCCGACCTCTACGCCGATCCGTTCCGGGTGTGGACCGTCGACGAGATCATCGACATCGGCACCGAGGGCGGCCCCGTGTTCCCGCCGGGCAGCGACTGGATGTTCTCCGACACCAACTCCGCCGTGCTCGTCGGCATCCTCGCGAAAGCCACCGATCGGCGGGTCGAAGACCTGATCCAGACCGGGGTGCTCGATCCGCTCGGCATGCGCGACACCACGGTGACCCGCGACGGCAACTGGAAGCAGCCCATCCTGCAGGGCTACGACGGCGAGCGCGGAGTGTGGGAGAACGTCACCGGCTGGAGTCCCTCCTGGGCGCACTTCGCCGGGGGAGTCGGCAGCAATGCCCAAGACGTCGGCACCTTCCTCGACGCTCTCGCCTCGGGCGAGCTGCTCTCGAGCAAGTACCACGACATCCAGTGGGCGCCGACGACCGTGGGCATCGGCGCGAACACGCCCGACCAGTACTGGGCCATGGGATTCCTGGTGGTGAAGGACTGGATGTTCCTGAACCCCACCATCCCCGGCTACAGCGGCGCGGGGGCCACGCTGCCCGACGAGGGGTGGACGATCGTGGTCTACACCACCCCCTCGCAGGCCACCGACCCGGCCGCACCCAGCGCGACCGACATCACGCGGGCGTTCACGGGCATCCTGTCGCCGGAGCACTCGCTGGCGGGCTGACCCGCCGGTTCGCGACGGCCGCACGGTGCCGGCGTCACGTGGCGATGCGGTACCCGCGTTTGATGACCGTCGCCACGATCGTGGGGTCGGGAAGGGCTCCGCGAAGCCTGCTGATCGCCACGTCGACCGCGTGATCATCGAGCGGTTCGGGGGCGGATGCCGCGAGTTCGGCCCGGGAGACGGTGGCGCCGCCGGCGCTGACGAGAACGCGGAACAGGCTCAGCGCGGTGGGGGTCAGCACGGTCTTCTCACCGTTCACCGAGGCGATCCGGCCCCGGAGCTCGATCGAGCCGCGCTCGGTCGCCAGCCGCAGCACGCGAGTCTGCTCGAGATGTTCGGCGACGAGACGGATCAGGGCGCCCATGCGGAACCGGTCGGGCGTGATGGGCAGCACTCCGGCATCCACCAGCGGCTGTGCGGTGACCGGGCCCACAGCCGCGGGCACCACCGACGTCTCGAAGGCGAAGCGCACGTCGTCGAGACGACCGATGGCATCCGCCGCCTGGAAGAGGGCCTCGACGGCCGGCGCGCTGGTGAAGGTCACCGCGTCGACGTTGCCGGCGCAGATCGCGTCGATCAGGCGGGTGACGCGCGCGCTGTCCTCGTGTCTGGTCCAGCGGTAGGGGGCGACTGTGAGAACGGCGGCTCCCGCCGACGTCAGGCGGTCCAGCTGCTCCGGATCGGTGAACCCGTGCAGCTGCACGGCGATCGTCATGCCGTTCACGCCGTCGCGGAGCACGTAGTCGACGAGCGAGATCGTGGTCTCGCGCGCGCTCATCCCATCGTCGTCGAGGCCCGCGGCGCGCACCGCGCCGCGCGCTTTCGGACCGCGCACCAGGATGCGGGACTGCTCGAGCACCTCGGTGAGCTCCGTTCCGAGACCGGCCGCGTCGGCCGCCTCGAACCAGCGGCGGATGCCGTAGGAGGTGGTGGCCAGGAGGATGTCGGGGCGCGCGGCGATCACGGCGCGGGTCTCGCTCTCCAGCTTTCCGTCGTCGACGGCCGCCTCCATCCGGATGGTCGGAGCGTGCAGCACGTCGGCGCCCCGTCGTTCGAAGGCGGCGATGAGGTCTTCGGAACGCCGGTCGGAGGTGACCCCGATCCGGAACCCCTCCAGCTGGTCGGCGCGGAAGCCCGGTTCGGGGGCCGTTCCTTCGCTCTCGAAGTCGATCATGCCTTCAGTCTCCTGGAAGAGCGGACGGCACGCCCACCACGTCGCCGATCACGATCACCGCGGGCGAGCGCACCTGGGCCGTGTGGGCCGCGAGAACGGCCCCGCCCACCGTCGTGACGACGGTGCGCTGCTCGGGGCTGAAGCCGCGTTCGACCAGGGCGAGCGGCGTCTCGGCGCGCATCCCGTGTCGCTGCAGGCCCGCGACGAGGTGGGGCAGGGTGGTGACACCCATCAGCACCACCAGCGTTCCCGATGACCCGGCCAGGTTCGCGAGCTCGTCTTCGGAGAACGGCACATGGCCTGACGCGACGGTGAAGGCGCGGCTGATCTCCCGGTGGGTGACGGGGATGCCAGCGGCGGCCGGCACCGCGATGGCGCTCGTCACGCCCGGTACGACGGTGACCGGAACACCCGCTCGACGGCAGGCGTGCACCTCCTCGCCACCGCGGCCGAACACGAAGGAGTCCCCGCCCTTCAACCGCACCACCCGCAGGCCTTGCTGCGCCCACTCGACGAGGAGACGCTCGATCTCGCGCTGCGGAACGGCATGGTGCCCGGGGGTCTTGCCCACGTCGATCAGTTCGGCGCCTGGGGCCCACTCCTCGAGGAGGTCACGCGGGGCGAGGCGATCGTAGAGCACGACGTCGGCTTCGGCGAGCATCCGTCGCCCCGCGACCGTGATCAACCCGGGATCGCCCGGGCCGCCGCCCACCAGCGCGACGTGTCCGAGCGGTGTGGGGTCGAGTGGCGTCTCGGTCACGAACCAGAGCCGCCGCTCCGCCGCGGCCTCGCGCACCGAGTCCCGTGTCGACACTGACGTGTCCGACGGATGCGCCCACACCACGAACTCCGCGTCGCCGATCTGCGAGGCCGCGTCAAGGGCCGTGACGGGCTCGGCCAGCCGGGTCACCGCACCGTCGGCGCCATAGCGGGCGAGGATGCGTCGTGCCCCTCCGGCCGAGCCGAAGACGACCACACGGCGCCCGGCCAGCTCGAGGGGAACGTGCATCTCACACCTCGCTTCCTGAGCCGCCCGGCCGCACCGGGATCGAGGGGCCGGAGACGAGCACCGCGGCACCGGCGGACTGTTCCGCGACAGTAGCAGGTCGCAGCTGTCCGCGTTCGCGCACCCGCGCGAGGGCGGGATCGGCGGTCTGCGGTGCGTTGACGAAGGAACGGAACCGGCGCAGCCGCTCCGGGTCGCGGAGGGTGGCCGCCCATTCGTCTTCGTAGGAGTCGACGTGCAGGGCCATCGCGGCCTCGAGGTCGTCGGCGATGCCGAGCGAGTCGTCGCACACGACCTCCCGCACGTGGTCGAGTCCGCCCTCGAGCGCCTCGATCCAGCGCGCGGTGCGCTGCAGGCGGTCGGCGGTGCGCACGTAGTACATCACGAAGCGGTCGATGTAGCGGATCAGGGTCTCGTCGTCGAGATCCTGGGCGAGCAACTGGGCGTGGGCGGGCTGGAATCCGCCGTTTCCGCCGACGTAGAGGTTCCAGCCGAGTTCGGTGGCGATCACCCCGATGTCCTTCGACCGGGCCTCGGCGCACTCGCGCGCGCAGCCGGAGACGCCGAGCTTGAACTTGTGCGGCGACCGGAGGCCGCGGTAGCGCAGTTCCAGTCCGATCGCCATGCTCACCGCGTCTTGCACGCCGTAACGGCACCACGTCGATCCGACGCACGACTTCACGGTGCGCAGCGACTTGCCGTAGGCCTGACCCGATTCGAAGCCGGCGTCGACCAGGATCTTCCAGATCTCGGGCAGCTGCTCGAGCCGCGCACCGAACAGGTCGATCCGCTGACCTCCCGTGATCTTCGTGTAGAGATCGTAGTCGGCCGCCACGTCGGCGATCACCTTGAGCTTCTGCGGGGTGATCTCGCCGCCCGGGATGCGCGGGACGACCGAGTAGGTGCCGTCTTTCTGCATGTTGGCGAGCGCGCGGTCATTGGTGTCCTGGAGCGGGCCGGCGCCGTCGTCGAGGATGTAACCGGAGGTCTGGCTGGCCAGAACGGATGCGATCACGGGCTTGCAGACGTCGCAGCCGAGCCCTGTGCCGAACCGCCGCATGACCTCGTCGGCCGAACGCAGACCCAGCACCCGCACCGACTCGAACAGCTCGCTCCGGCTGAGCGCGACGTGCTCGCAGAGCGCCTTCGAGACGGTCTTGCCGGCCTTCACCAGCTCGGTCTCGAGCAGCTTCTTCACGAGCGGGACGCAGGAGCCGCACTGGGTGCCCGCCCGGGTGCAGGTCTTCAGGGCGCCGAGTTCGACGCATGCGTCGGCATGGTCGCCGTGGGGACCGACCACGGCCGCACGCACCGCGCCGACCGACACGTTGTTGCACGAGCAGAGCTGCGCGTCGTTGGGGAGGTCGCCGCCGGCGGGCCGTTCACCGGAGCCGGTGGACAGGTAGGCGCCGGCTTCGGCGGGGAGTTCGCGGCCGAGCAGCGGGCGCAACGAGGCGTAGGGCGACGCATCGCCCACGAAGATCCCGCCGAGCAGCGTCTTGGCGTCGTCGGCCACCACGACCTTCTGGTAGAGACCGCGGGCCGGGTCGGCGTAGACCACCTCGAGCGCCCGGTCGGTGCGGGCCATCGCGTCGCCGAAGCTCGCCACCTCGACCCCTGCCAGTTTCAGCTTCGTGGCGTCGTCGATGCCCGGGAACACGGCGTCGCCACCCGCGATGCGGTCGGCCACCACCTCGGCCATGGCGTTCGCGGGAGCGACCAGTCCGATGCAGGCGCCGTCGATGCTCGCCACCTCGCCGATGGCCCAGACGTTCGGTGCGGAGGTGCCGCAGCGGTCGTCGACGACCACGCCGCCGCGGTCGGCGACCGCGAGACCGGCGGTTCGCGCGAGCTCGTCCCGGGGGGTGATGCCGATCGAGAAGATCACGAGGTCGGCGGGCACCCGGGTGTCGTCGGCGAGCACGACGGCCGTGACGGCTCCTGAAGCATCGGAGGCGATCTCCGTGGGTCTGCGGCCGAGGTGCAGCTCGATCCCTTCGCCGGAGATGATGCGGCCGAGCGCTTGTCCCGCCCCCTCGTCGAGCTGGGACGACATCAGCCAACGACCCGAGTGCACGACGGCGGTGCGCGCACCGAGACGATGCAGGCCGCCGGCCGCCTCGAGGCCGAGGAGACCGCCGCCCACCACGACCACGTTCGCCGGCCGGCCCATTCGCTCGCCGATGTCGGCTGTGGCCGCCACGATCTCGTCGACGTCGTCGATGGTGCGGTAGACCCGGCCGAGGGCGGCGTTCGGAATGGGCGGAACAGTCGCGCTCGACCCGGTGGCGAGCACGAGTTCGTCGTAGGGGAGGAGCTGCGTCGCCCGCCCAGCCGCGGCCGACGTCACGGCGACGGTTCGGCGTGCAGGATCGATGCCCACCGCTCGCGTGCCGGACCGGAAGCGCACGACGCCGGTCCAGGACTCCGGCTGACCGAGCGAGAGGTCGATCGGGCCGTCCAGGCGCTTCGAGAGCGCGACCCGGTCGTAGGGGGCGTGCGTCTCCTCGCCGATCACCGTGATGTCGAGCGTGCTCGTTCCGGCGGACTGTCGCGCCACGAGGGCGTCGACCACGCGGTGCGCTGCCGGCCCGGCGCCGACCACGACGATCCGCCGCGTGCGACCCGGCTCATCCGGAGCGTGTTCGTTCGATCTCACCATGCCGACCTCCCGGGGCTGTTGCGCCCAGCGTAGGAGAGGCACGTTTCCCGGTCGTTGCCGCTGCGTAACGCCGTGTGACCGGGGCCTCACGGTCGTCGGGGAGCCACGAGAGGTCTTTGTTACCGGGCCGACACGGGGGGCGCGGGTGCCCGAAACGTGGCCGCCTTAGCGTGTTGCCTCGACAGGCCGAGAACCCGACGACACCTCGGAAGGGGCACCGCACATGACACTGCTCGACACCGGCACCATCTCACCCTCCGACCGGAGCGGCTTCTGGACCGCCGTCTGCCGTCGCGACCAGCTCGAGCCCCTGTGGGGCGAGGCCGCCCTCGTCGACGGCGAGCAGGTGGCGCTCTTCCTGCTGCCCGACGGCCGCGTGTTCGCCGTCTCCAACGCCGACCCCGCCACCGGCGCCTTCGTGATGAGTCGCGGGATCGTGGGCTCGCGCGGCGATCGGCCGACCATCGCGTCGCCGTTGCACAAGGAGGTCTTCGACCTCGAGACCGGTGAGTGCTTCACCGATGCGACGTTGCGTCTGCCCACTCGGCGCGTGCGTGATCACGACGGACGGATCGAGGTGGCCCGCACAACCACCCTGCTCGCCGTGTCGCACGGCACCTCCGATCCTGCCGGGCAAGCCGCGGTCGCGGGGCTCGTGCAGGCGGCGCGTGAGGCGCATCCGGAGCTCCCGATCTCGGCCGGCTTCGTCGACGTGCAGCAACCCGACGTTGCCGCGTCGCTCGCCGCCATCCCGGTGGCGGCACCGGTCGCGATCGTGCCGTTGCTGCTCTCGGCCGGCTACCACGTGCACGTCGATCTGGCCGACGCGGCCGCCGATGCCGAGCACGGCGTCGCGCTGGCACCGGCTCTGGGACCGGATGCGCGACTCGCGACCGTGCTGGCCCGTCGCTTGCGCGAGGCCGGGCTGCGCGACGACGACCGTGTCGTGCTGGGCGCCGCCGGGTCGACCGATGCCGCAGCGGTGGCCGACTGCTACTCGATGGCGGGTCTGCTCGGCATCGAACTCGAACGGGAGGTGGGGGTCGGGTTCATCTCCGCGGCCTCGCCGATGCTCTCCACGGCCGTGGAAGCCACGCGCCTCGGGAGACCCGGTGGGCGCGTGCTCATCGCCACCTACCTCCTCGCCCCGGGGCACTTCGCCTCGCTCGCCCGCGCGGCCGGAGCCGACGTCACGAGCGAACCGCTCCTCGGCGACGGTGCGCCGCCGCCCGAACTGGTCGATCTCGTGATCGATCGCTACCGTTCCGCCTTCCCGCAGCACGCCGCTCTCGAGAGGACAGCCCGATGACCACCACCGCCCCCCGCACCACCGAACCGACCGCCGAACCGCCGGCCACCGCGACCGACGTCGTCGACGCATCCGGAACCCTGCATCACCGGCCGGGTCGCTGGATCGACGGCTGGAACCCCGAGAATCCGCAGCAGTGGCAGCGCGAGGGCAAGGCCATCGCCACCCGCAACCTGCGCTGGTCGATCTTCGCCGAGTTCCTCGGGTTCGTGATCTGGCAGCTGTGGAGCATCGTCGTCGTCTCGCTCCCAGCAGCCGGCTTCACCTTCGACACCGGCCAGATCTTCTGGCTCATCTCGATCCCGAGCCTCGTCGGCGCCACACTCCGCTTTCCGTACACCTTCATGGTGCCGAAGTTCGGTGGCCGCAACTGGACCATCATCTCGGCGAGCCTGCTGCTCATCCCGGCCGTCGGGCTCGCGCTCGCCGTGAGCAACCCCGGCACGCCCTTCGGCGTCATGCTGCTGATCGCCGCGCTCGCCGGACTCGGCGGTGGCAACTTCGCCAGTTCCATGGCGAACATCACCTACTTCTACCCGCAGTCCAAGAAGGGCTGGGCGCTGGGCCTGAACGCGGCCGGGGGAAATCTGGGCGCATCCGTCGCCCAGCTGGTGGTGCCCATCGTCATCACCCTCGGCGCCGCCGCGACCGTGAACCTGCCGCTGGCCGGATGGATCTGGATCCCGTTCATCCTGGTGGCCGCGATCGGTGCGAGCCGGCGCATGAACAACCTCTCGAACGCCAAGGCCGATTTCGCCGCATCCCTCGCGGTGGTGCGGGAGCCCCACCTCTGGATCCTCGCCTTCCTCTACATCGGCACCTTCGGCTCGTTCATCGGGTTCTCCGCCGTCTTCCCCAAGCTCATCGCCGACCAGTTCCCCGACTTCTCCACCTTCGCGGTCGGAGCCGCCACCCTCTCGCTCGCCTTCCTCGGCTCGCTGGTCGGCTCGCTCTCGCGCCCCTTCGGCGGGCGACTGGCCGACCGGTTCGGCGGCGCGATCGTGACAATGGGCGCCTTCTTCGTGATGGGGGTCGGCGCGCTGTGCGTCATCTGGACGCTGCCTCTGGGCAACTTCTGGGTGTTCCTGGGCTGCTTCCTGGTGCTCTTCGCCGCCAGCGGGGCGGGCAACGGATCGACCTACCGGATGATCCCCACCGTCTTCGCGCTCCGCAGCGGCGTCGCGGATGCGCACCGCAACTCGGGCGACGTGAACACCCAGCGCAAGACCGCCGCCGCGCTCGGCGTGGTCTCGGGGATCGGCGCCTACGGCGGCTTCATCATCCCGCAGCTGCTGGGCCTGTCGAAGACCTCGTTCGGCGACTACACGACGGCCCTCGGCTGGTTCGTGATGGCGTACGCGGCGATGCTCACCGTCACGGGTATCTTCTACCTGCGCCGCGGCCGCTCCGGCCAGCGCGTCTGATCCCGGAGTCACGCCGATGCCCGCCGACACCCACTGCCCGTACTGCGCGTTGCAGTGCGCGATGACCCTGACGCCGGAGCCGATCACGCGGCCGGGGAGCGCATCCGTCGCCGGCCGCGACTTCCCCACCAATCGGGGCGGGCTGTGCAAGAAGGGCTGGACGTCGGTCGAGCTGCTCGACTCGCCGGAGCGCATCACCCGGCCCCTGGTGCGCCAGGGCGACGGCACCTTCGCCGAGGTGTCGTGGCCGGATGCGCTCGACCTGGTGGCCACGACCGTCGCCTCCTCACGAGCCCGGTTCGGCGCCGACTCGGTGGCGGTGTTCGGCGGAGGCGGGCTCACCAACGAGAAGGCCTACCAGCTCGGCAAGTTCGCCCGGCTCGCCCTCGGCACCTCGCGCATCGACTACAACGGCCGATTCTGCATGTCGTCGGCGGCTGCGGCCGGCAACCGGGCGTTCGGCATCGATCGCGGACTCCCGTTCCCGGTGGAGGACCTCGACCAGGCCGACACGATCCTGCTGCTCGGGTCGAACGTCGCGGCGACCATGCCGCCCTTCATCGGCCACCTCGCGGGTGCCCGGGAACGGGGCGGACTCGTGGTCGTCGATCCGCGCCGCTCGGCCACCGCGAAGCTCACGGATGACGGGGCGGGCATCCACCTGCAGGCGGCACCGGGCAGCGACCTCGTGCTGCTGCTCGGCCTCACCCACATCGTGTTCGCCAAGGGGCTCGCCGATCTCGACTACCTCGCCTCGCGCACGACGGGTGCGGACGCCCTCCGACGGAGCACGAACGCGTGGTGGCCCGAACGGGTGCAGGCTCGCACGGGCGTTCCGGCCGGGCAGCTGCGGGCGGTGGCGCGACGGCTCGCGCGGGGCCGGGGCAGCTACATCCTCACCGGCCGCGGCGTGGAGCAGCACGTCGACGGCACCGACACCGCCACGGCCGCCATCAACCTCGCCCTCGTGCTGGGCCTCGTCGGCCGGCGGGGCTCGGGCTACGGCACGATGACCGGGCAGGGCAACGGCCAGGGCGGTCGGGAACACGGTCAGAAGTGCGATCAGCTGCCCGGGTATCGCAAGATCAGCGATCCGGATGCGCGGGAGCACGTCGCCCGGGTGTGGGGCGTGGATCCTTCCGTCATCCCGGGCCCGGGCCTGCCGGCCGTGGAGCTGTTGAACGAACTGGGTGAGCTCGGCGGCGTGCGGTGCCTGCTCGTGCACGGCTCGAACGTGGTGGTCTCGGCGCCGGACGTCGAGCACGTGCGCCGCGGACTCGCCACGCTCGACCTGCTCGTGGTGTGCGACTTCTTCTTCTCCGAGACGGCGGCGCTCGCCGACGTGGTGCTGCCGGTGACGCAATGGGCCGAGGAGGAGGGCACCATGACCTCCCTCGAGGGGCGTGTGCTGCGCCGCCGCCGGGCCCTCGAAGCGCCCGCGGAGGTGCGGAGCGAGCTGTGGATCCTGCAGGAGCTCGCCCGGCGTCTGGGTGCGCCCGGCGAGTACTCGTCCGATCCGGCGGTGGTGTTCGACGAGCTTGCCCGGGCCTCGGCCGGCGGTCTCGCCGACTACTCCGGGCTCAGCCACGAGCTGCTCGACACCGGGATCGCCGCCTACTGGCCGTTCGCGCCGGGATCGGAGGGCACTCCGCGTCTCTTCCTCGACCGCTTCGCGCATCCGGACGGGCTGGCGCGGATCGTGGACGTCGCGCCCGCGCCGAGCGAGGAGGCGCCCCAGCAGGGCGGTGTGCTGACCCTGATCACCGGTCGCCTGCTCGAGCACTACCAGTCGGGCGCGCAGACCCGGCGTGTGCCCGAGCTCGCCCGTGCTCAGCCCGAGGCGCGGGTGCAGATCCATCCGGCCACGGCGGCGGGTCTCGGCATCGTCGACGGCGAGGTCGTCGAGCTGTCGAACGTGCGCGGTACCGTGCGTTGCCGGGCGGAGTTGACGGCCGACATCCGGCACGACACCGTCTTTCTGCCGTTCCATTTCGCGGGTGTCGAGTGTGCGAACATCCTCACCGAGCGGGCGACCGACCCGGTGTCGGGCATGCCGGAGTTCAAGCGCACGAGGGTGCGGCTGGTCGCCTCCGAGCGGGTGGTGGCGGATGCGTGAGCACGAGGGCGCGGGGGCTCCGCCGATGCATGTGGTGCTGGTGGGTTTCGGACCGGTGGGGGCGCGTTTCGTGGAGGAGCTGCTGGATGCGGTGAGGTCGGGCGTGGTTCGGCTCACGGTGCTGGGAGCCGAGGCGCACGATCCGTACAACCGGGTGCTGCTGGCCGAGTATGCGGTCGGGCGCGCCGAACGCGAACGTCTCGACCTCCTCGACACCGCCGCGGCCGTGCGCGCGGGGGTCGACGTGCGGCTCGGCGAGATCGCTGCGGCGATCGATCGGGAGCGTCAGGAGGTGCGGCTGGCCTCGGGTGGTTCGGTGCGCTACGACCGGCTGGTGCTGGCCACCGGGGCGCGGGCGAACGTGCCGACGCTCGTGGGGCTCGAGGGGGCGCGGCGGGAGCGGGGCGCGGCGCCGGATCGGGGACGGGTCACGGGAGCGGGCTCGGCGGATACCGGCGGGGGCCCCGACATCTCGCGCGGCGCGGCGGCGGCGGCCGTGCTCGACTCCGGCCGATCTCCGTTGCCGCCCGGGGTCGTGGTGCTGCGCGACCTGGCCGACGCCGAAGTCGTGCGGAGCGCCATCCATGACTCCCGGCGCGTGGTGGTGCTCGGGGCGGGCGTTCTCGGCATGGAGCTGGCGCTCGCGGTGGCCGAGCAGGGGGCCGAGGTGGTGGTCGTGCACCACGGCGACATCCCGATGGCCCGCAATCTCGACCGGGGAGGAGGGCGGCTGCTCTCCCGGGCGGCGCGCTCGGCCGGCGTCGCCGTGGTGGCTCACGCTCGCGCCGAGACGCTGCTGCTGCGCGACGGCCGCAAGGGCGAGCGGCGCTTCGACGCCCTCGGATGTGCCGATGGCAAGGTCATTCCGGGCGACCTGCTCGTGCTCTCCTGCGGTGTCGGCGCGCGCACCGAGCTCGCCGAGGGAGCCGGGCTCGCCGTCGCGGCCGGCATCCTGGTCGATGAGGAACTGCGCAGCTGGACCGACCCCGATGTGTTCGCGATCGGCGACTGCGCCCAGGTGGCCGACCCGGCGGCCGGCGCAGACGGTGTGCGGTCGGGCGTCATCCGGATGCCGGGGGCGCCGTCGGGATTGATCGGTCCCGGCTGGCGGCAGGCCGACTGGCTCGCGCGCACATTCGCATCGGAGGCGACAGCCCTCGAACGGCCTCCGCTCCTCCCGCCCGAACGGCCCGCGGTGGTGATGCTGAAGGCGGAAGGCGTCGACGTGGTGTCGGGGGGAGACATCTCGGCCGAGCTGTGGGACGAAGAGCCGGCCGGCCATGCCGACTCGTGCCGGCGGGAGATCACCCAGTGGGCGGATCCGGCCCGAGGCTCGTATCTCAAGCTGATCACCCGCGGGGGAGTCGTCGAGGGGTTCGTGAGCGTGGGTCTCGCCCGCGCCGGGGCTGAGCTGACGCTGCTGTTCGAACGGGGGAGCGAGGTGCCGAGCGACCGTTCGGTGCTGCTGCGGCTGGATGCCGCGGGGGAGCCGGTGACGGCGAGCGATCCGCTCGCGCCGGATGCGACGGTGTGCTGGTGCAACGGAGTCTCCGTGCAGAGTGTGGTCGATGCGGGTGCGGCCGGCGACGGCAGCGTCGCCTGTGTGTCGGCGGCGACGCGAGCGGGCACGGGATGCGGTGGGTGCAAGGGGCGTATCGCGGAGATCCTGGCGTCGGCTGCGCTGGTCGCCGCCAGGCCGCTCGCCGCGCCGTTCGCGGGGTGAGGCCCCGGGGTGGGTCTCGGGGTTCGGGTGGGTCTCGGGCGGGTCTCGGGTTTCGATGTCGGCCTGAGGCTCATCAATGTCGGTGGTTGCTGGTTGACTTATTCTCATGAACCAGTCGATCGTCGTCTTCACCCCGGCACCCGCCCCGGTGTCGGATGCGCGCGACCGCGCCGGGTCCAGTCGCTCCGCCGCCGCCCGCGATGCGTGCAGTCTGGGCGAACTGGGTGCCCGGTTCGATGCCGTGGTGCGCGGGATCACGGCGGAAGACACGGTGGTCGCCGCGTCCGACGCGCGCCGCGCCCGCCTGCTCGCCGAAGCAGCCGCCCTGTCCGACCGGATGGCGCGCCTGGACGGGTCTGCGGGCACAGCGACGGGTCGGGAATGGGCGCGGCGGAAGCTCGCCACCGAGATCGCCTGCGCCACCCACCGCTCCGAGCGCGCGGTCACCCTGCTGATCGATGACAGCGAGAACCTCGTC
>NZ_FNPZ01000011.1 GCF_900107435.1 Herbiconiux ginsengi | reverse complement strand
GGTGGGGGGCGGTCGGGGCGGCGGTGGCGGATCGGGAGGGGGCGGTCAGGCGGGCGAATCGGGGTGCGGGTGGCGGCCGGGGTGGATGGGGTGGGGGGCGGTGGCGGATGGGGTGGGGGTGGATGGGAGGCGGAAGTGGCTGGGCGGCCTCCTCAGAGCACCGTGGTCAGGTGCAGCAGCAGGTCGGCGTTGGTGCGGGTGGCGTCGACCACGGCCGCGTTCTTCTCGTCGACCTCGCGCACCCAGTCGGCCGAGTCGGCCGGCGAGTGCCCGTAGGAGACACGGCGGCGCACCAGCCGATCGCGGCGGAGTTCGGGCGAGACGTCGACGAACCACGATTCGTGCAGGTGCTCGCGCACCGCGCTCCAGCCGTGGTCGTCGGCCAGCAGGTAGTTGCCCTCAGTGATCACGAGCGGAACGGATGCGGGCACCGGCACAGCGCTGCCGATCGACTCCTCGAGGGCACGGTCGAACACCGGCGCGTAGACGGTGTCCGCGCCCGACGGGCCCAGGCGCCCGAGCAGGGCGACGAACCCGTCGACGTCGAAGGTGTCGGGAGCGCCCTTGCGGTCGCGGCGGCCGAGGCGCTCGAGCTCCTGGTTGGCGAAATGGAAGCCGTCTTGGCCCACGAGCACGGCCTGGCCGCCGAGACCGGCGATGAGCGCCGCGCACAGCGTCGACTTGCCGGCGCCCGGCGTTCCGGCGATGCCGAGGATGCGCCGCTCACCGCTCGCGATGAGCGCTCGGCACCGCTCGAGCAGGTCGTCGAGAGTGACGGGAGTCGCGTCGCTCTGGTCGCTCGGGTGGTCGCTCACCGGTGTCCTCCTGGTCGTCGTCGACGGGCTCGGACCGTGCCGGGATGACGGTCCGCCGGGCCTACCGTACGCAGGGCCGGGCATCCGTGTCAATCGAAATGACACCGGTGACACGAATTCTCATGACACGGGTGTCATCCGCGTCATTCCGTGGTTATGATGGTGCGGCCACCACCCCTCGTTCGAACGGAAGAACCATGACTGACTTCACCGGCCGCACCATCCTCGTCACCGGCGCGTCCGGCGGCATCGGAGGCGCGACCGTGCGCCACCTCGTCGAGGCGAACGCCACCGTGCTGGCCTCGGGCCGCAACGTCGAGCAACTCGAGAAGGTGGCCGCCGAGACCGGCGCGACGCCGCTTCCCTTCGACCTCACGAGCGAAGACAGCATCCGCGAGGCCATCGAAGGTCGCGACATCTGGGGCGTCGTCAACTCGGGCGGCTGGGGCGGCGAGATCGCCACCCCGCAGGATTCCGACATCGAGGTCTTCGACAAGGTCATGGTCATCAACGCCCGGGGGTCGCTGCTCGTCACGAAGTACGCGTCGCGCGAGATGATCCGGCAGGGCTTGGGCGGCGCCATCGTCAACATCTCGAGCCAGGCCAGTCTCGTCGCCCTCGTGGGCCACATCGCCTACGGGTCGTCCAAGGCTGCGCTCGACAACATCACCCGGGTCTCGGCCCTCGAACTGGGCCCGTTCAACATCCGCGTGAACAGCGTCAACCCCACCGTCATCATGACGCCGATGTCGGCCTGGTACTGGGGACGCCCCGAGATCGAAGGACCCTACCTCGAGCAGATGCCCCTCGGCCGCTGGGCGACCGTCGACGAGATCGCGGCCCCGGTGGTCTTCCTGCTGAGCGACGCTGCGAGCATGATCTCGGGCGTCTCGCTGCCCATCGACGGCGGCTTCACCGCCCGCTGATCAGATCCGGATGCGCGCCACGGGCGGGCATCCGAACCCCGGGAGGGCAGATGGCGACAATGCGCGACGTGGCCGCGGACGCGGGTGTGAGCCCGAAGACCGTGTCCCGGGTGCTCAACGACGACCCGCACGTCTCCCCCGCGACGCGGGAGCGGGTGGAGCGATCGATGCGCGCGCTCGACTACGTGCCGAATGCCTTCGCCACCACCTTCCGCTCCGGCCGCTCCCCCGTCGTCGGTGTGGCGGTGCCCGACATCGTCGACCCGTTCTTCGCGGCGATCGTGAACGCGGTGGAGGAGGCAGCCCTCGCCGACGACCTCTCCACACTCGTCACGAGCCTCGGCCACGACCCCGCCCGGGAGCGGCCGGCGCTCGAATCGGTGGTCCGGCGGCAGCTCTCGGGGCTCGTCGTGGCGCCGACCACGAACGATCACCGCTATCTCGCGGCCTGGGCGGCCCGCATCCCGATCGCCTTCGTCGACCGCGCGCCGGGCGGGCTGGTGGCCGACGCCTTTCTGCAAGACGACCGCGGCGGCGCCCGGGAGGCAACCGCACACCTGATCGGGCATGGGCACACACGCATCGGCTTCCTCGGCGACGCGCTCTCGGCGCCCACCATCGCCGCCCGGCTCGAGGGCTATCGCGACGCGCTGGCCGAGGCGGGGCTGCCGTTCGACCCCGCGCTCGTGGCGCTGGGCGCGGCGACCCGACCGGGAGCGGCCGATGCTCTCGCGCAGCTGCGGGCGCCCGAGCTGGGCGTGACCGCGGTGTTCTCGTCGGATGCGCGCTGCACGATGGCCGCGGTGCCGGCGATCACCGCGCATCCGATCGCCCTCACCGCCTTCGGCGACTTCCCGCTCGCCGACTCGCTCACGCCGTCGATCACGGTCGTCGCCCAAGACCCTGCGGCGCTCGGGCGCCTGGCCGCCGCCCGCCTCGTGGAGCGCGCCGCGCATCCGGGCCGCCGCCTGCGCCGCACCACCGTGCTGCCCGTCGCCCTGGTCGAGCGCGACTCCTGCCGGATCGCCCCAGCCTGAGCCCCCACCCCCGCCGATCCGTCACTTGATGCCGCTTTGATGGGGTCTAAGCGGCATCAAGTGACGGATCGCCAGGGGTAGTGCGCGGGGTCAGAGGGTGACCGCGCGTCCCTCCTCGTGCGACTGGAGCGCCGCCCGGTAGATGTCGTGCGTGAGTGCCGCCTCCTCGGGGCGGGCGGCGCCGAAGCGGTCGCCGAGCGAGCCGTGTCGTTCGGCGAGGAACGCCGCCCACATCTGCAGGATCGAGTCGGAGAAGCCCGACTCGAAGATCGGCCCGGTCACGGTCGGCCACACCGACTGGCTGCCCACGTCGATCTGCTGCCAGACCTGCTCGCGCCCGCCGCCGGGCACGTCGACCACCGCGAACACTTCGACCGACTTCGGGTTCTTGGTGCTGAACCGCACCCCGCCGTCGAGTCCGATGGCCTCGAACTCCCAGGTGTTCTTCTGCCCCGGAGCGATCCGCTTCGTCTCGGTGGTGAGCGGGAACTGCACGCCCTCGTGCCGGGCCCGGCTGTGCAGCACCGCGTTCTCCCAGGTGTCGCAGGGCACGAGCGTGCCGTCGGGGCCGGGGCGCTCGGGCACGAGATCCTGCAGCACCGCGTAGACCGACTCGGGGGCCCAGCCGAGCCGCAGCGGCACGTGCCAGGTGTGCATGCCGAGATCGTTGAGAACCCCGGCCTCGCCGCAGAACTGCTTCTGCCGCTTCCAGTTCACGGGCTTCGACAGGTCGAGGTCGCTGGAGTGCAGAAAGCTGTTGCGCGCCTCGATGATGGTGCCGAGCGCCCCCGAACGCACGTAGTCGATGGCCAGCTGCGCCCCGGGGAAGAACGGCATCTCGCTCGAGCAGCGCACGAAGCTCTCCGGATGCGCGGCCATCTCCGCCAGCACGGCCTGCGCCGCGGCGCCGTCGATGCCGAACGGCTTCTCGGCCAGCAGGCTCTTGCCGCTGGCGATCACGTCGCGGTAGATCTTCTCGTGCAGGTCGTGCCGCACGGCCACGTACACCACGTCGATGCTGTCGTCGGCGAGGATGTCGGCGTAGTCGGTGGTCTTCGTGACCACCGTGTCGATCTCGTCGAACCAGTCGAGCGCGGCGGGATTGATGTCGCACACCGCGGTCAGCCGCGGACGCACGGGGTGGTCGATGAGGGCGGGCCAGCGCTGGATGGCGGCCGCGATCTCGCGCCCCATCAGCCCACCGCCGACGATGGCGACGTTGACGCGTTCGGCACTCATGCCTGCACCGCCCCGGACTCGGCGCGCGCGGCATCCGACTCGGCCAGGATCGCGAGACCCTGTTCCACGTCGGCGCCGTCGTGGAGCACCGCGAGCAGCGCAGCCGTGATGCCGGCCGGGTTCTCGTGCTGCACGATGTTGCGCCCGTAGACGATGCCCTGGGCGCCCGCGGCGAGCACGGCGACCGTGCGCTCGAGCAGCGTGCGGTCGTCGACGCGCCCGCCGCCGCGCACGAGCACGGGCACGTCGCCCGCGACCTCGATGACGCGGCCGTACTGGCTGAGGTCGTCGCTCGGGTCGGCTTTGATGAGGTCGGCGCCGAGCTCCACGCCCTGGCGCACGAGGGTCACGATCTTCTCGATGTCGCCGTCGACCATGTAGCCGCCGGCGGTCGAGTTGTCCTGCATCACGAGGGGCTCGATCATGAGCGGCATCCCGTAGCGCGTGGCCTCGCGCCGCAATTCGAGGATCGAGCGGATGTTCGCCTCGCGCACCTCCGGGTGCCCGGGCAGCTCCATCAGATTGACGCACACGGCGACCGCATCCAGTCGCACCGCTTCTTCGATGGCGTGCGGCACGTGGATGCTGAACAGCTGCGAGTCGAGCGGGTTGCCGTAGACGTTCGCGATGTCGGTGCGGAGCACCAGACCGGGCTTCTGCTTGCCCGGCACGCTCTGCAAGCGTCGCGCCTGCCCGATGGTGAGCTGCACGGCATCGGGGCCGGCGTCGACCAGGGTGCGCACCACCGCGTCCATGTTCTCGATGCCCGTGACGAACGAGCGTTCCCCGAAGAAGCCGTGGTCGACGGCCACGTCGAGCGCCCGGCCGGAGCGCGGGTTGAAGAGGCGATTGAGGCGGTACAGCGTCATTGCGGGAACTCCTGATCGTGGGGTGTGATCGGCCGGGGGTTTCGTCGACCCCTCTCGATGTGTCACAGTAATACCTGCGAGACAACGTTGTCTAGCCGGAATCGCCGGCTCGTCTCGACGCGGAAGGAGCGGCATGACCGCAATGGTGGTGGCCGGACACATCTGTCTCGACCTCACGCCGCAACTCGGCGCGAGCGCACGACTCGACCCCGGGCGGCTGATCGACGTCGGCCCGCTCGGCATCGGGCTCGGCGGTTGCGTGGCGAACACCGGGCTCGCCCTGGCCGACCTCGGCGCCGACGTGAGCCTGCACTCGACCGTCGGCGACGACGAGCTGGGCCGCATCCTGGCCGACACCGTGGCCCGCCGCCCGCGCCTGCACTCCGACCTCCACGTGGCCCCCGGTCGCACCACCTCCTACAGCCTCGTGCTCGAGCCCGCCGGGCACGACCGCACCTTCTGGCACCACACCGGCGCCAACGCCGTCTTCACCGGCGACACCCTCGACGTCGGCGACGCACCTCTGCTGCACGTCGGCTATCCGCCGCTGCTGCCTGCCCTCCTCGACGACGGAGGTGCTCCCCTCGAGCGACTGCTCCGGCGGGCGCGCGAGCGCGGGGCGACCACGTCGCTCGACCTGGCGGTGGTCGATCCGTCGTCGGAGGTCGGATCGGTCGACTGGACCGGCGTCCTGCGCCGGGCCGCCGCGATGACCGACATCCTCAGCCCGAGCCTCGACGACCTCACCTCGGCGCTCGGCGCGACTTCGGGCATCCCGCCGCTTCCCGCGGCCACCGCCGCTCAGGCCTACGCCGACCTGCTGCTCGGCTGGGGAGCCGCCGTGGTGGCGATCTCGGCCGGAAGCGATGGCCTTCTCCTCCGAACGGCGAGCGCCGAGCGGCTGCAGCGGGGAGGGCGCCTGCTGGCACCGCTCGCGTCGAGCTGGGCCGACACTTCGCTGCGGGTGCGCCCGTTCCTGGTCGAGCGGGTCGTGACGACGAACGGCGCCGGAGACGCCTCGACGGCGGGTCTGCTCTTCGCCGTCTCCCGCGGGGCCTCGCCCACGCTGGCGGCCCACACCGCGGCGGCGGCTGCGGCGGCCGTGATCTCAGGGCGGCGGCCGACCGCCGAGGTGATGTCGGGCATCCTGCCCGCCGCGGCGAACCTCTTCGCGACCGTGGAGGGCTGATGGCGCCGGGCGGCGCATGGGCCGGGGCGCGGCGCACGGGGCGGGGCCGCGCAGGGGACACCGGACGGCACGGCGCGTGGGCCGGGGTGCGGGACGGCGCGGCGTCACCGTCGCGGGGCGGGCGGCGGGCACGATGATCGACATGCCCAAAGCGCCCACCATGAAGGATGTCGCGGCGGAGGCGGGAGTGAGCCTCAAGACCGTGTCGCGGCACGTGAACGGGGCCACGAACATCGATCCGGTGCTCGCCGGCCGGATCGCGGCGGCGATCGTGACGCTCGGCTATCGGCACAACCTGGCCGCGGCGAGCATCCGGCCCGGGCGCTCGGCGAAGGTGATCGGTCTGGTGATCAGCGATCTCGGCAACCCGTACTGGTCGGCGCTGGCCCGTTCGGTGGAGCGGGTGCTGAGCGAGAACGGCTATCTGCTCATGACGGTGAGCTCCGAGGAAGACGCGGAGCGGCACCGCCTGCTCGTCGACCGCCTGATCGCGCAGCGCGTCGACGGGCTGATCGCCGCCCCACCGCGGCGCGACGGGCTCGACTGGGCGCGGTCGGCGGCGGCCGCCCTGCCGCTCGTGGCGATCGACCGGCCGGTGCTGCCGTCGGAGGCCCGGCCGGCCGACGACGGGTCTGCAGACGGCGATCGCCCGGGCGGCGCCTCTGCAAACAGCCCCGCCCTCCTGGGCGGCGCCTCCACGAGCGGGCACCCCAACCCGGACGGCACCGCCACGAGCGGGCACCCCGCCCCAAACGGCGCCTCCGCAAACGGGCACGCCACCCATGGCAGCGCCTCCGCGAGCAGCCATGCCACCCCGGGCGGCGCCTCAGCCAGCGACTGGGCCGACGCGGTCGCGGTCGACACCGTGCTCGCCGACAATGCGGGCGGGGCCGAGGCCGCCACTCGCGAACTGCTCGCTCAGGGCGCGCGGCGGGTGCTCTTCCTCGGCGACTCGCTCGAGCTCTACACGATGCGCGAACGCCTCGAGGGGTATCGGCGGGCGGTGCGCGGCGCCTCCGGTGGAGCCGAGAGCGACGCCGACGACCTCGTGGTCACCTCGGCGCACACCGCCGCCGAAGCGGCCGACGTCGTCGGTGCTCTGCTCGGCACCGGGCGGGCCGACGCCGTGTTCGCCGCGAACAACCGTTCCTCGATCGGCGCCCTGGAGGCGTTCACGCGCGCCGGCATCCGGCTCCCCCTGATCGGGTACGACGACTTCGAGTCGGCGACGCTCGTGCGTCCGGCGGTCTCGGTCGTCGCGCAGGACGTCGCGCTGATGGGCGAGACCGCGGCCCGCGCACTCCTCGCTCGTCTGACCGGCACGGCCGAAGCCCCAAGGGTCACGGTGTTGCCGACGCAGCTGATCCTGCGCGGATCCGAGCTGTCGCCTCGCGAACCTTCCCGATCCGCCCGGTGACCGTCCCGATCCGCCCGGTGAATCGAGTCCGGGGCGGGGGGCGACGCGACTCGACGAACGAGCGGCCGGTCAGTGCGCTCGCGGCTCGTCCAGGTCGAGACGGATGCGCCCTCCCGCGATGCCCCGGTCGCCGTCGGGCGTGGGAGCGGGCGCCACGAGGCGCTGCTCGACGTCGATGGCGTCGCGGGCCAGCGCGGCGTGCGGGTTGAACACCTCGTCGTAGGCCGCCGTCATGAGTCCGGCGCCCGGCGCACTCGCGCCGCACTTCTCCGGATGCCGGCGATACCAGGCGCCGAGCGCGAACAGGCCCACCACGACCGCGGCGAGCGCCACGACCACGGAGACGACCACGAGCGTTCCCGACATGGGCCGAGACTACCCCCGGCGTAACAATGACACCCCTGTGCGTTCGCTCGACTAGTGTCGACCGCACACCCCGGCGCCTTGGCGGAGTGGCTACGCAGCGGTCTGCAAAACCGTTTACACGGGTTCGAATCCCGTAGGTGCCTCGTTTTCAGCGTCCTTGATCCGCACGTGCGGCAGTAGCATGGATTCCATGTCGCAAATTCGGATCAAAGACGCCGCCGCCTTCCTCGGCGTCAGCGACGACACCGTACGTCGCTGGATCGACTCCGGTCTGCTCGAGAACAGCAAAGACGCATCCGGTCGCACCGCGGTCGACGGCCTCTCGCTCGCGCGACTCGCTCGCAAGAACGCCGTGCTGCCGGCCGATCCGTCGGAGATCGGGCGCAGCGCCCGCAACCGCTTCGTGGGGCTCGTCACCGGGATCACCCTCGACACGGTGATGGCCCAGGTCGAGCTGCAATGCGGCCCGCACCGCGTCGTCTCGCTCATGTCGAGCGAAGCCGTTCGCGAACTCGGCCTCGAACTCGGCTCCGTCGCCATCGCCGTCGTGAAGGCCACGACGGTCATGATCGAGACCCCCGGAGGCAACGCATGACCCGCGTGGCCACGAGGAACGCGGTCGCCCGCATCGCGGTCGGGCTGCTCGCCGCATCCGTCGTCGCGGTGCTGGCCGGATGCGCGGGGTCGGGTTCCGGCACGAATGACGGCCCCGGGGCTTCCACGCCGACATCCGCGACCCCCACCGCCGGCTCGCTCCACGGCTCGATCACGGTCTTCGCCGCCGCTTCGCTCAAACAGACCTTCACCGATCTCGCCGCGCGATTCGAGGCCGAGAACCCCGGCACCACCATCGAGCTGAACTTCGCCGGATCGAGCGACCTGGTGACCCAGATCACCGAGGGTGCGCCCGCCGACGTCTTCGCCTCGGCCGACGAGAAGAACATGTCCAAGCTCACCGACGCGGCTCTGATCGACCCCGCCGCGCCCGTCGACTTCGCCACCAACGTGCTCGAGATCGCGGTGCCGCCCACCAACCCCGCGGGCATCACCTCCTTCGCCGATCTGGCCGCGCCCGGCGTCAAGCTCGTGGTGTGCGCCCCGCAGGTGCCGTGCGGAGCGGCCACCGTCGCCGTCGAGCAGGCCTCGGGCGTGACACTCTCTCCGGTGAGCGAGGAGTCGTCGGTCACCGACGTGCTCGGCAAGGTGACCTCGGGCGAAGCGGATGCCGGGCTCGTCTACGTCACCGACGTCAAGTCCGCGGGCGACGCCGTGAAGGGCATCGAGTTCCCCGAGTCGAGCGGAGCGGTGAACACCTATCCGATCGCCGTGGTGAAGGACTCCGCGGAGGCGGAGGTCGCGCAGGCCTTCGTCGACTACGTGACAGGCTCGGTGGGCCAGAGCGTGCTCGCCGATGCCGGATTCGGAGCACCCTAGACCGCGCGCCGCCAGAGAGTCGTCAATTCGGGAGGACGTGGAGCGAAGCGGGCCCGAATACGGCCTCGCTTTCACTCTCCTCCTCCCGAAATCACCGCCACCCCGATCGTGAGGCTCCGATGACCGCCACACCCTCTGCATCCGCCCGCTACGCCGGCGTGCCTCGGTGGGTCGCGGTCGTCGCCGCGGTCGGCGCCCTCTTCGTGGTGGTGCCGCTCGTCGGGATGGTCGTGCGGGTGAACTGGGCGCAGTTCATCCCGCTCATCACCTCCGAGTCGTCGATCGATGCGCTCTGGCTCAGCCTCCGCACCTCGCTCACCGCGACCGCACTGTGCATCCTGCTCGGCGTGCCGATGGCGATCGTGCTGGCGCGCACGCAGTTCTGGGGGCAGAAGATCCTGCGATCGCTCGTGCTGCTGCCCCTCGTGCTGCCGCCTGTGGTGGGGGGAATCGCGCTGCTCTACACCTTCGGCCGCCGCGGGCTGCTCGGGTCGACGTTCGACGTGCTCGGCATCGAGATCGCGTTCTCGACCACCGCCGTCGTGCTGGCGCAGACCTTCGTGGCGCTGCCGTTCCTCGTGCTGAGCCTCGAGGGAGCCCTGCGCACGGTGGGCACACGCTACGAGGCGGTCGGGGCCACACTCGGCGCGGCTCCCACGACGGTGCTGCGGAGGATCACGCTGCCACTCGTGCTGCCGGCCCTGCTCTCGGGCGCGGTGCTCTCGTTCGCGCGGGCGCTCGGTGAGTTCGGGGCGACGCTGACCTTCGCGGGCAGTCTGCAGGGAGTCACGCGCACCCTGCCACTGGAGATCTACCTGGAGCGCGAGACCGATCCGGATGCCGCGGTGGCACTCTCGCTGGTGCTGGTGGTGGTGGCGATCATCGTCGTGAGCATCGCGCACCAGGCCGGGGAGTCGGGACCATTGCGGGGCGGACTGCGGGCGGCGCCTGCCACGACAGCACCCACGCCCGTGCGGAAGAGCGGGGCGGCATGAGCCTGGAGTTCGGCGCACGTCTGGCCGAGCGCGGGTTCGACGTCTCCCTGTCGGTGGCCGAGGGCGAGACCGTGGCGGTGCTCGGGCCGAACGGCGCTGGCAAGTCGACGCTGCTGAACGTGCTCGCCGGGTTGGTGCGCCCGGATGCCGGCCGGGCGATGTTGGGCGAGACGGTGCTGTTCGACGTGGGGCCGCGCGACGGCGGAGCACGGGATGATGCGGGGCGGGGCAGCTCCGGCGCACCGGAGCACGCGGGGCGGGGCGGCGGCGGTCGCCGCGACCCGGGCAGGCGGCGGTGGCTGCCGCCGCACGAGCGCGGGGTGTCGTTGCTGGCCCAGGAGGCGCTACTCTTCCCTCACCTGAGCGTGCTCGACAACGTGGCGTTCGGCCCGCGCAGCCGCCGCGGCGCGCGCCGGCGGCCGAGCACGGGCGACGCGAACGAACTGGCGGCGCGTTGGCTCGACGAAGTCGACGCCGCCGAGCTCGCCGATCGCAAGCCGGCCCAACTCTCCGGCGGGCAGGCGCAACGTATCGCGGTCGCCCGCGCCCTCGCATCCGACCCCCGCCTCCTCTTGCTCGACGAACCGATGGCCGCTCTCGACATCGCCGTTGCGCCCGCCCTCCGCCGCATGCTCCGGCGCGTGCTCGACGGGCGCACGGCGATCATCGTCACCCACGACATCCTCGACGCCTTCACCCTCGCCAACCGCGTCGTGGTGATGGACGGCGGCCGCATCGTCGACATCGGCCACACCCGCGCCGTGCTCGAACGCCCCTCGAACCAATTCACCGCGGGCCTCGCGGCCCTGAACGTGCTGATCGGGGTGGCGGATGCGTCGCAGCCGGCGACGCACATCGCGGATTCGGCACTGGCCGACGCGGCCGGCTCCCGCGAGCCGGAGTGGGGATCGGTCGTGATCGAGGGCGGGCAGCGCATCGTGGCGGCCGCCGACGAGCCGCTCGTGCCCGGCGCACGCGCCGCAGTGGCCGTGAGGCCGGCCCTCGTCTCGGTGGAGACCTCACCGCCCTTCGCCGACACCTCCGCCTCCGCAGCAGCCATCTCCGCGGCGAGTGCGCGCACCACCGCCTCCACCACAACGAACATCGTGCCCGGCACCGTGCTCGACCTCGAGCCGCGCGGCGACGTCGTGCACGTGCGCACCGAGCGCATCGCCGCCGACCTCGCCCCCGCTGAGGTCGCCGCCCTCGACCTCACCACTGGAGTCACCGTGCTCTGCCGTTTCGACGCAGCCGACGCCGTCGCCTATCCGCTCTGATCCCGTCGACACCGGCACCGGCACCGGACGCGACCGCCATAATGCACAGAATGCGTGGCACCGGGGTCCTATGAGGCGTCGGTGGTGCTCATTCCCTGCATTGTGGCGGCCTCCATCGGGAAATACCCTGAAACCAAGCCGATCGAGGAGGATCACGTGCCACGCGGATACGCTGCCGAGACCGTCGAGGAGTACCTCGCCGCCGTGCCCGACGAGCAGCGCCCGGCGCTCGCCGCCGTGCGCGCGGCGCTGCTGGCGGCGATCCCGGACGCGACCGAGGGCATCTCTTACCAGATCCCGATCTTCTCCTACCGCGGCAAAGGCCTGCTCGGTCTCTCCGCCGCCCAGAAGCACTGCAGCCTGCACCTGATGAGTCCACCGCTCGCCAAGGCGCTCGAAGCCGAGGGCGCACTCACCGAGGGAAGACTCTCGGGCGCCACCGTGCAGTTCCCGAACGACGCCCCGCTGAGCGAAGCCACCGTGCGTCTCATCGTCGAGCGGCGGATCGCCGAGGTGGATGCCCGCGGCTGACCGGCCCGGGCCCGAGGCCGCTCAGCCCGCGTCGGCCTTTTCGGAAGGTCGCGCCGGAGCCCGCAGCAGCGCGTAGGTGTACTCGAGGTTCGCGATGGCGTGCAGCACGCATCCGGCGCCCACCACGATCAGCGCGAACAGGTTCAGCCCCGCGTTTCCGGGCCAGAACGACGCGATCACGAGCAGCAGCGGGAACCCGACCATGAGCAGCACGGTGCGGAAGCGCCCGATCCACCGCACCTTCACGATGCCGGGCTTTCGCACCAGGATGGTGATTCCGAGCAGCAGATCGCTCAGCAGGATGACGATCGCCATCCACAACGGCACCAGCGCGGCCACCACGAGCGTGGCGCACACCACGAACTGGCTGACGCGGTCGGCGATCGGATCGAGTTTCTTGCCGAGATCGGTCTGCTGGTCGAAACGGCGGGCGATGAAGCCGTCGGCCCAGTCGGTGATGCCGAGCACGACGAGCGTGATGAGCGCCAGAAGCGGGTTGCGAAATACCAGGAGCAGCACCACGAACAACGGGGTGAGGATGAGGAGTCGCCCGAACGAGATGGCGTTGGGCACGTTCACGCTTCGGGCAGCGCCTCGGTCGTGATGATCGATCCGGTCCAGCCCTCCTGGGCGGCGATCACTCCGGTGAGTTCGGCGTTGATGTAGAGGATGCCCCCGTCGGCTCCGGCGGAATGGAAGTAGGAGTCGCTGAACACCGAGTCGCTCAGCACGACCTTCACGTTCGGATACGTCTGCACGATGCGCGCGATCGCGCGTTCCGGATCGGACACCCCTCCTCCTCTCGGCAGCCAGCGCTTTCGATAGCTTGAACCCAGCTTACTTCCAGGGGGAGACATCGATGGAGTTCGCGACCGCATCGCTCGGCGGCGGCATCGCGGTGATCCGCGGCGACGGGCGATTGAACACGGTCTCCAGACCGCACCGGCCCTGCGCGACAGTGACGTCGTCGGGGCGCGAGCGGATGCCGCGAGCTCGGCGAAGCGGGCGACGGCGGCGTGCGGCGAGGACGTGCGGCGCACGATCGCCGAGAGGCGGTGGCCGTGGCCGGCAACCGCGTAGTCGATGCGACCGGACGCGGTGTCGACGACGGCCTGGAAGAGGGTGGCGACGCTGCCGACGCTCCCGAGGTCGCCGGCGAGCTTCGCGTTGACCGCCCCGACGGCGCTCACGCCGTCGGCGCCGGTGCGCGATGGGAACGCGGCTCGCACCGCTGCCGTCAGGATGGCGCCGGCCGCGCCGGTTCCCCCATCCGCACGTTTTCGCGCCATCCTCCGCGTCCGAAGCGCGAAGACGTGCGGCTCAACGCCCGGAGGCGACGGGCGTGAGGCGGAAGATGCGCAGCGTGCGACCGGATGCGCGTTCGTAGCCCCGATAGCCCGGCCACTGCCGCTCGATGTACGCCCACACCGCTTCCCGCTCGTCGTCGCCGATCAGGATCGCGCGCACGTCGACGTGTTGACCGTGCAGGCTCACCCAGGCATCCGGATGCGCGAGCAGATTCGTACTCCACGCCGGGTGGTGCGGTCCGGCGAAGTTGCTGCCGGTGACGAGCATCCGCCCTCTGGGCTCCGGACAGTACATCAGGGCCGTCTCGCGTTCGAGGCCCGACTTCGCGCCGGTGGTGTGCAGAACGAGGGAGGGCACGAGCAATCCGCTCAACTGCACGCGCCCGCGCGTCAGCCAGGTCATGCCGCGCTCGAGCGGTGGCATGATCGTGGGCCCCACCCGCCGGAAGAACCGGCTGCGCGAGAATCGCGCGACCACCCGCCGCACCCCTCGAACGATCGACGCCATGCCCTCACGCTAGTGCGAAGGCCTGGCATCCATCGGGATCAGTACCAGTTCACGGACTGCGAGTGTCCCCACGCGGCGCACGGGGTGCCGTAGCCGCGGGCGATGTAGTCGAGGCCCCAGGAGATCTGGGTGACGGCGTTCGTGGCCCAGTCGTCGGCGATCGACGACATCTTGCTGCCCGGCAGCGACTGCGGGATGCCGAAGGCGCCGCTGCCGGCGTTCTCGGCCTGGTAGTTCCAGTCGGACTCCTTGGTCCAGAGCGAGTCGAGGCACTGGAACTGGTCGTCGCCCCAGCCGTACTGGCTGGCGGCCATCTGCGCTGCGACGGTGCGGGCGCCGTCGGGCGTGTTGGCGGCTGCGATCGCGTCGGCCGCGGCCTGTGCGTCCGCCGCGGCCTGCGCGGCTGCTGCGGCTGCGGCATCCGCTGCGGCCTTGTCGACCGCGGCGGCCTGTGCCTTGGCCTGGCTCGTGACCGTGACGGCGGTGTTGGTGAGAGTCTGCACCGTGGTGGTGTCGAGGTACGGGTAGTTCGCCAGGGAGGCGACCGAAGAGATGAGCGGGGCGGTGTCGACCTTGCCCTTCACCGTGGCCAGCACGGCGGTCGCCTGGGCGACCGTCTCCTCGGCGCGGGTGTCGGCCCGCTCGGTGGTGCGCTGCAGCAGCTCGGCGTGCTCGTCGACCTTCGGAGCGGTGGTGGCGCCGGCCGAGGCGGTCGAGCCGGCGGCGTTCTCTGCGTTGGCGATGGCCGGATTCGCGAAGGAGGCGAGCGTCACCAGAACGGCGGCCGCCGCGATGCCGGCGAACGGGGCGATGACGGAGCCGCGCTGAGGGCGGAGCGAGCGGCGCGTGACCGCGGATTCGGTCGGGGCCGGGGCGGTGTTCGGGGCGGTGCTTTTCTGCGGGGTGAGCGTTTCGGGCGTGGTCTTGCGGGGAGCGTTGAACATGTTTTCCAATGGTTGAGCCATGGGTGCATGCGCACGGATGCGCTCGGGAGCACTCCTGCCGCAGAACTCGCTTCTCGAGCGGGCGCGGCGGAACAGCGCGACGAAGGGTCGCGGGTCCGCGCGGCAGTTGGCGGTGACGGTCGGTGTCGGGTTACCGGGAAGCCGGCACGGCTTCGGCGGTAGCGTTCACGGAGATCCGGGGGGGGTATCGGGTGTTCGGGTTTCCCGGGGCAAACGATTGAAGCAACAAGTATGTGCGGTGATCCTGAGAGGTTTCTCCACGTGACCAGGCGTTTCCCGATCGCGGTTGCGCCCCTGCCGTGACCGGCCGACGATGAGGGCATGATCCGCGGATACACCGCCCAGCAGGTGCGCGAGGCCGAGAGACCGCACCTGGCCGCCGGCGAGCCACTCATGCAGCGGGCCGCGCAGGCGCTCGCCGACCGCATCCTGCAGCTGCTCGAGTCCCGGCCCGATGCCCCACGGCCGCGGGTTCTGCTGCTCATCGGCTCGGGCGACAACGGGGGCGACGCGTTGTTCGCCGGGGCTCGCCTCGCGCGCTCGGGGGTGTTCGCGGGCGCGGATGTCCCGCGTCGCACCGTGGAGGTCTCCGCCCTCGGTGTGGGTTCGCGGATGCACGAGGCCGGCCGCGCCGAAGCGCTCACCGCGGGAGTGCGCTTCGTCGACGCCGACGCCGCGACCATCGACGCCCTTGGCCGAACCGACACCGCCGACACCGCCCTCCGCTCCCCTGCCGAGGCCCCGCGCGAGTTGCCGGCCCGCGCGACATCCGACTACGACATCATCGTCGACGGGATCATCGGCACCGGAACGTCCACGGGCTCCCCCGCTCTCCGCGGCACGGCCCGCGCGGTGGTTCTGGCCATCCGCTCCGGTCTGGGAGAGCGCGCCGGGGCCGACGGTGACATCGGCGGCCCGACCGAGGCCACCCACGCACCCGGACCGATCGTGGTGGCGGTCGACATCCCGAGCGGTATCGACCCCGACACCGGCGCGGTCGCCGACGACGCGGTGCTGCCGGCCGACGTCACCGTCACCTTCGGCGGCATCAAGGCCGGCCTGCTGCTGGGTGCGGGCGCCCGCCTGGCAGGCCGGGTCGACCTCGTCGAGATCGGCATCGAGAACGATCTCGCCGCCATGACGCCGGTCGTCGACCTCCCCTGACCCGCCCGGGGTTCACCCCGACTAGCTCGCGATGGCCCGGCGACGCCGCCGCACCGCATCCTTGAACCATGCCGTATCGGGAATACGTGCCAGGAACGGCCCCACCACCACCGTGATCAGCACGTAGGCCGTCGCCAGCGGCGCCAGCCTCGGCTCGACCCCGGCCGAGAGCGCCAGTCCGGCGATCACGATCGAGAACTCTCCGCGCGGCGTCAGGGCCAGGCCCGCGCGCCACCGCCCGGGCACCCCGATCCCGGCCCGCCGCGCCGCGATGTAGCCCGAAGCCACCTTCGTCGCCATGGTCGCGACCGCCAGCAGGGCGGCCGGGATGAGCATGGCCGTGAGTTCGCTCGCATCCGTCGTCAACCCGAAGAACACGAAGAACACCGCGGCGAACAGGTCGCGCAACGGCGTCAGCACTTGGCTCGCCCGCTGCGCGACCCGCCCCGAGACCGCGATGCCCACGAGGAACGCCCCCACCGCCGACGAGACGTTCACCTCGGCCGCGAGCCCGGCGACGAGCATGGTGAGGCCGAGCACCCCGAGCAGCAGGGGCTCCGGATGCTCGGGCGTGAAGATGCGCGAGATCACCGAGCCGTGCCGCAACGCGATGTAGAGGATGACGGCCACCACCCCCACGGCGATGGCGACGGCGATCGCCCCTTGCAGCAGGCTCACCCCCACCACGAGCGCCGCGAGGATCGGCAGGTAGAACGCCATCGCGAGATCTTCGATCACGAGGATCGCGAGCACCACGGGCGTCTCCCGGTTGCTCAGCCGCCCGAGGTCGCGCAGCATCTTCGCCACCACACCCGACGACGACACCCACGTCACGCCGGCGAGCGCCACCGCCGCCACCGGCCCCCAGCCCAGCAGCAGCGCGAGCAGCGCCCCCGGCAACGCGTTGAAGAGCCCGTCGATGAGCCCCGCCGTGCGCGACTGCCGCAGGTTGGTGAGCAGCTCCTGCGCCGTGTACTCCAGGCCCAGCAGCGCGAGCAGCAGGATGACCCCGATCTCCGAGCCGACCTGGAAGAAGTCCTCACTGGCGTCCAGGGGCACGATGCCGCCCTCGCCGAACAGCAGCCCGACCACGAGATAGAAGGGGATCGGCGAGATGCCGATACGGATGGCGAGCCTCCCCAGCAGGCTCATACCCAGCAAGAGCGCGCCGACCTCGATCAGAATCAACGTCGTCTCATGCATGGGCGGGCCCCTAGCCCGGGCCGTTGGCGATGATGTGGCTGAGGGCGTCGAGGCCCTCGCGCGTTCCGACCGCGACGATGATGTCGCCCGGTCGCAGGATGTCGGCCGGCGTCGGCGACGGGATGACCTTGGTGTCCCGCACCAGCGCGACGATCGACACCCGCGTGCGGGTGCGCGCCTTGGTGTCACCGAGCGGACGGTTGAGGTAGGGCGAGTCGGTGGGCAGCAGCAACTGCTCGGTGAACAGGCCCGCCGCGTCGCCGGCGAGGCTGGTGAGCCGGCTCATGGTCACCGAGCTGCCGAGCAGGTCGGCGAGCGCCGCCGCCTCGTCGTCGGTGAGGGGAACCGAGTCGCTCGAGGAGTCGGGGTCGTCGAGGTCGAAGAGGGCGAGATCCCGGTCGCCGTCGCGGTGCGAGACGACGCTCACCCGCCGCCCGTTCTCGGTCAGCAGGTCGTGCCGGACACCGATGCCCGGCAGGTCGACCTTCTCGATTCGCACGCCCACGAGGCAACGGTAGCAGGCGCGAGACCGGCTCCAGGGGTTGCGATCTCGCCGAAGGGGCGCACGATGGGGAGGAGGCACATCCTGCCGCGCTCGACGACCTCCCGATCCCCGCTCGTCGTCGACCACGGATGCGCGCCGCGCCGCCGCCGACCACGCGCGTCGTCCGTTCGGCCGGGCTCCGGATGACCCACGTGAGCCGTGCGACCCGCGCGACCCGCGTGTGCCGGATCACGGCGCACCCGACCACGGCCTCGATCCGACCCCGGCCGCCAAGGAGCATCCGAAGACCGTGGCCCTCGCCGTCGCCGCGGCAGCGGGTGTCGCCACCGGCGTCGTGGTCCTGGTGCGCGCGATCGCGAAGGGAGGGCGGCGCTCAGGCGCCGACGGCCCCCGACATCCGGTCGAGGAACGCCACCACGATCCCCCGCTCTTCGGCCGTCAGCGACTCGGCGACCTCGAGCATCCGCGCGTGCGCGTCGGCCAGCGCGGCCCGCACATCGCCGTCGGCACTGTCGGTGGGCATGAGGATGAGGGCGCGCCGGTCGGTCGGATGCGGGCGGCGTTCGATGTGCCCCGACTTCTCGAGCCGGTCGATCAGCGTGGTGGTGGAGGCGGAGGAGATGTCGAGCAGCTCCGCGAGATCCTTCGGGCTGATGAAGCGCCCGGTCTGCCGACCGCGGATCACGTGCCGCACGGCCAGGATGTCGTTCTCGCCCATCCGCATCTGCTGGCGGGTGCGGGCGCGCATCCGGGTCTCGGCTACGCGGTATCGTCGGAGCGCCTGCAGCACGTCGACGGCGGCCTGCGACTCAGGCTCTCCCGAGTACCAGAAGTGAGTGACAGAATCTCCCTCGGGCGCATCCATAGGCTCAACAGTAGACCGATCGCAACGTAACTAGATTACCTAGCGAAAATCCGACGCGACTGTCGCGCGCTGCCCGATCAGAGCATGATCGAGGCATGGCCTCCACTGCCCTCGCCACCGCCGCCGCCGTCTCCCCCATGCTCGCGAAGGCGGTCGACGCCGTCCCTGAGCCCGACCGCATCGACGGAGGGCTGAGCTACGAACCGAAATGGGATGGCTTCCGCGGCATCGTCTCGTTCGACGGCACCACCGTCGAGATCGCGAGTCGCGGCGCGAAGCCGCTCACCCGCTATTTCCCCGAGCTGGTCGAGGCGTTCGCACACCTGCTCTCCGGGCCCTGCGTTCTCGACGGCGAGATCGTGGTGCGCAGCGGCGCGCCGGGCGGTGAGAAGCTCGACTGGGAGCTGCTGTCGCAGCGCATCCACCCGGCCGAGAGCCGGATCGCCCTGCTCGCCGAGCAGACGCCCGCGATGTTCGTGGCCTTCGACCTGCTCGCGCTCGGCGACGAGTCGCTGCTCGACGCACCGTTCGGCGAGCGGCGCGCCGCCCTCGAGACGTTCGCGGCCGGACTCGGCGACCCCATCCACGTGTCCCAGGCGACGACGGATGTCGCGCTCGCCCGCCGCTGGCTCGTCGAGTTCGAGGGCGCCGGCCTCGACGGTGTGGTGGCCAAACCCCTCGCCGCGCCGTACGCACCCGGCAAACGCGTGATGCTCAAGGTGAAGCACCACCGCACCGCCGATGTCGTGGTGCTCGGCTACCGCGTGCACAAGAGCGGACAGGGCGTCGGATCGCTGCTGCTCGGCCTCTACGACGCCGACGGCGAACTGCGCAACGTGGGCGGCGCCTCGGCGTTCAGCGACGCGCGGAGGCTCGAACTGGTCGACGAACTGGCCCCGCTCGTGCTGCACGACGCATCCGGAGCAGCCGTCACGGGCGAGACCGAGCGCAGCCGCTTCTCGTCGGGCAAGGACGTCTCGTTCGTGCGTCTCGAACCCACCCGCGTGATGGAGGTGCGCTACGACCAGATGGAGGGGATGCGCTTTCGCCACACCGTGCAGTTCGACCGCTGGCGACCCGATCGCGATGCCCGCTCCTGCACCTTCGAGCAGCTGGAGCGACCGATCGCCTACGACCTGAGCGACGTCTTGGTGTGACGCCCCGGCATCACTCCGCCGACGCCGCCGGCTCCTTCTTCGCCCGGCTCGGCTGCACCCGCGGCGGTTCGCCCGGCATCTTGGGGTAGTCGGGCGGGAACGGCAGTTCGCCGAGCCCCGCCGCCAGGTCGCGTTCCCACCAGCCGAGCGCCTGCTCGATGGTGCCCGGATGCGCACCGAATTCGGCCCACGGGTCACCCACCGTCGCGAGACGCTCCGGCAGGGTGAGGATGGTGAACGTGCGCGGATCGGCGCTCTCCAACTCGTCCCAGGTGATCGGGCACGAGACGGGTGCGTGCGCGAGGGCGCGCGGACTGTAGGCGCCGGCCATGGTGCGGTCGCGGTTGGCCTGGTTGAAGTCGACGAAGATGCGCTCGCCGCGCTCTTCCTTCCACCAGTTCGTGGTGACCTTCTCGGGCATCCGCCGTTCGAGCTCGCGCGCGATGCCGATGACCGCGTGGCGCACCTCGAGGAACTCGTGCGTGGGCTCGATCGGCGCGAACACGTGCAGGCCGCGGTTGCCGGAGGTCTTGATGAAGGCGGTGAGACCGGCCTCCTCGAGCACCGCGCGCAGGTCGATGGCCGCGGGGATCGCGTCGTCGAAGTCGGTGCCGGGCTGCGGATCGAGGTCGATGCGCAACTGGTCGGGAAAATCGGAGGTCTCGGCGCGCGAGGGCCAGGGGTGGAACACGACGGTGTTCATCTGCACCGCCCACACCGCCGCCGCGGGTTCGTCGATCACGAGCTGCGGATGCGTGCGGGCGCTCGGGTAGACCACCGGCACGGAGCGCACGTAGTCAGGGGCGCCCTTCGGCGGGTTCTTCGAGAAGAACTGCTCGCCGTCGATGCCGCCCGGGAAGCGCTGCAGCGAGAGCGGCCGGTCGCCGTTGGCGGCCACGAAGGCCTCGCCGACCGTGATGATGTACTGCGCCAGGTCGCGCTTCGTGATGCCGGGCTCGGGCCAGATCACGCGCGAGGGGCTCGACAGCCGCACCTCCCGCGGTCCGTGCGGCCCCGGCACGGTCAGCATCTCGACTTCGCTCGCCATGGCCCCACGCTACCCGGCGCATCCTCTTTCGTCACCGACTCGTCCCTAACTGGGCCAAAAAGCGCCGGGAAGCCCCGTTCGGGACGAGTGGATCTACTCCGCGGGGGTGGAGGCGGTCGGGGCGGCGCGGGTGGGGGCGGGGGTTGCCTGCGCGAAGGCGGCGCCGGCCGCCGCGCCCGTGGCTCGGCCCGTGACGATCTCGGCGATGTCGATGCCCACGAGATCCTTCACGAGCTGCATCGACGTCGCCAGCTGGGCCGCCACGTTCTGCCCGACCTGGCCGGCACCCTCGCCGTCGCTGGAGATCACGGTCATGTTCGAGATCGCCGCCAGGGGTTCGGATGCGGCGCGCACGATGGCCGGCAACTGCCCGATCACCTGCTGCCGCAGCAGGTCGTCGGCGCGCTCCTCGAGGGCGTCGGCCTGCGCCCGGGTCGCCTCCGCCTCGGCGGCGCCCTTCACCCGGATGGAGTTCGCCTCGGCCTCACCCTCGGCCCGCAGTGCCTCGGCCGCCGCGATGCGCCGGTTCTTCTCGGCGATACCCTCGGCCTCGGTCGCCTCCGCGGCCGAGCGCCGGCGGTTGCGCTCGGCGATACCCTCGGCCTCCACGGCCTCGGCCTGGGCCTTGCGGCGGTCGCGCTCGGCGTTGGCGGCGGCGACAGCGGCCGCAGCATCCGCCTGCGCCTTCTTCTCCAGCGAGTACGCCTCGGCGTCGGCCACGGCGCGGATCTCTGCGTCGAGCTCCTGCTTGCGCAGGCCCACGCGCTTGCCGGCCGTGATCTCCTGCTGCGCGATGACCTCCTGCTGCGAGATCGCCTCGGCCAGCGGGCGGGAAGCAGATGCCTCGGCCCGCGCCTTGTCGGTCTCCTTCTGGATCTCGGCGTTCCGCAGATCGAGCTTGCGCTGCTGCTCGGCGACGGCCTGGTCGGCCTCGATGCGGGCCTCCTCCGAGGTGCGGCGGGCGACCGACTCGGCCACTTCGGCGACCTGCTTCACGCGCGCGGCCTCGGCGCGGCCCAGGTCGCGGATGTATCCGTTGTCGTCGTCGATCTCCTTGATCTGGAGCGTGTCGATCTGCAGACCCTGCACGTCGAGCGACTCGCGCACCGCATCGAGCACCTGGCCCTGCAGCGCCTGCCGGTTGGTGATGATCTCGGTCACCGTCAGCTGACCCACGATCGATCGCACCGAACCCGAGAGCACCTCTTCGGTCGACGTCTCGATCTGGTCCTGCTGGTTGAGGAAGCGCTGGGCGGCGGCGCGCACCATCGACTCCGAGCCGCCCACCTTCACCACCGCGACGGCGTTGACCTTGATGGTGATGGCGTCCTTCGTCTGCGCGGTGGCCTGCACGTTCAGTTGGCGGCTGCGGAGCGACAGCTTGAAGTGCGCCTCGACGATCGGCTTCACGAACACGCGCGATCCGAACACCACCCGCTGCCCGGCGTTCTCGGTCTCCTCGAGCGGCGTCTGGCCGGCTTTCACGGCCTTCTGGCGGGAGGTGACGATGATCGCCTCATCGGGCTTGGCGACTTTGATGCCGCGCAGCAACGTGATCACCACGATCAAGACGATGATCACGGCCACGGCGACGAGCGCGGCGATGAGGAGGGAGTCGAACGGGAACATGAGGCGGCCTTCCTGGCGGGAGCGGTCGTGACGGTGAAATCGTTCGGGGTCGATTCCGGTGCCTCCAGTATGTCGGGTCGACCGGGCCACGGGCCTGTCGCGCCCGTCGAAATGTGCCAAGATGGGCGCGCCAGTGAACCGTTGGAGGACCGATGCCGAGCGACGAGACCGTCAGCGATTTCGTGCGGAGGCTCGCCGCCGCTCCCACGCTCGAGGAGCTCCCCGAGATCGCCGATCCGGTGGATCGCGCGCCGCGGAACCCGCCGCAGCAGATCCAGGAGAAGTTCGTCGGCGCCAACTACGAAGCCGCCTACGCCGAGGCCGAGCGCTTCGTCGACCGCGCGTTCGAGCAGTGGCCGGAGGGCGATCTCGCCACCCAGACGGTGCTCGACTTCGGCTCGGGCTGGGGCCGGATCAGCCGGATGCTGCTGCGCCGGCTGCGCGCCGACCAGCTCTGGTCGAGCGACGTCGACTCGAGCATGTCGGTGCTGCTGCAGAGCACGCTGCCGGGCCTGAACGCCGTCACCAATGCTCCCTGGCCGCCCACCGTCTTCCGTGAGGGCACCTTCGACGCGATCACCGCGTTCAGCGTGTTCTCGCACCTCTCCGAAGACGCGCACCGCAAGTGGGCCGCCGAGTTCGGGCGGCTCACGCATCCGGGGTCCCGCGTGTACATCACCGTGCTCGAGGCTCAGTTCCTCGCCGTGGTGGCCGGGGCCCAGGCTGCCGTGGCCGCGGGTGAAGCCGACAAGTTCGCCACCAACCTCGCCCAGGTGGTTCCGGATGCCGAGGCGAGCGCCAAGGCCGCCGGCCATGGCCAGTTCGTGTTCGCCGGGGGCGGCGCCGACGACGACGGGCCCCGCGCCCGCAGCTTCTACGCCTGGGCCGTCGCTCCCCGTCCGTGGGTCGAGAAGGTCTGGGGCGAGGCCGGCTTCTCGCTCGAGTCGTGGGTGCCCACCGGGGAGCTCTTCGACCAGGCGATGGCCGTGCTGGTGCGCCAGGACGACGGATGGAAGGCCCCGCGCGTGCACCGCAATCTCGTGCAGCGCGGCGCCCGCAAGCTCGGCCGCGGCATCAACAAGCTTCGCCGCCGCGGCTGACGGGCGACGCCGACCCACCCGGTCGCCCCGGCGCTACCGCGCCGTGTAACCGCCATCCATCGGCAGATTGACCCCGGTCACCCAGCTCGCCTCGTCGGAGGCGAGGTAGAGCACCCCGTAGGCCACGTCGATCGGCCGGCCGAGCCTCCGGATCGACTGGTTCGCCGTCATCATCTCCTCGTAGGCGGGCAATCCGCCCGGGAACTCGGCGGCGATGCCCTCGACCAACGGCGTCAGCACCGTCGACGGGTTCACCGAGTTGACGCGGATGTTGTAGCGACCGTACGACGCCGCATCCTGCCGCGTCTGCATCGTCACCGCCCCCTTGGCCACGTGATACGGCGTGAACTCGTCGTTGCCGATGAGCCCGTAGATCGACGAGAAGTTCACGATCGACCCGCCACCCCGCTCGATCAGGTGCGGCACGGTGTGCTTGGTGGCGAAGAACACGCCTTTCACGTCGACCGCGAAGAGCGCATCCCACTCCTCCTCGCTCACCTCGTGGGTGGGTTTGTCGACCCCGATGATGCCGGCGCAGTTGATCAGGATGTCGAGCCCCCCGAAGACGGCGGCCGCGGCGGAGACGACGGATGCGACACTCGCCTCCCGAGACACGTCCATCTCCCAGAACCGCGCCGCTCCGCCGGCCGCCACGATGTCGTCGGCCACGGAGGCCCCGAGCACGGCGTTGAAGTCGGTGACCGCGACGGTCGCCCCCTCTGCCGCGAACAGCTCCGCGGTCGCGCGGCCCATCCCCGAGGCCGCGCCCGTGATGAGCGCGACCTTGCCCGCCAGCCGGCCCGTCACGCGTTCACCGGCGCCGGCGCGAGGAACGACGCGTAGCCCTCGGCCTCGGCCCGCCGGCAGTGCTCCTGGTACACCTGGCCTCCCCCCATGTAGACCTGGAACTCCTCGGCCTTGCCGGGCACGTTCTCACCGAGGAACCACGCCTTGGCCTTCTTGCCCTCGCTGTACATGACGGTGGCCTTGCCGGTGCGCTCGGTCTCGGCGGCCCACCACTCCTCCGACTCGGGGGTGGCCTCGAAACGCTCGATCCCGTTCTCCTCGGCCCACTTCAGCGCCCGCTGCAGCCATTGGGCGCCGAGCTGGATCGGCACCACCAGGTTCGAGTACGGCGTCTGCGGCCCGAGCGACATGAAGAAGTTCGGGAACCCGTTCGCGTTGATGCCGAGGTTCGACTTCAAGCCGTCCTCCTGCCACTTCTCGCGCAGGGTGCGCCCGCCGCGTCCCCGGATGTCGATGTGGGTGAGCGTGCCGGTCATCGCGTCGAATCCGGTGGCGAAGATCAGCACGTCGAGCTCGTACTCGGTGTCGCCGACCTTCACGCCCTTCTCGGTGATCTGCGTGATGGGCTCGCTCGCCGTGTCGATCAACTGCACGTGCGGGAGGTTGAAGGTGTTGTAGTAGCCGTGTCCGGTGGGCACGCGCTTGCCGTTGAACGAGTAGGTCTTGGGCGAGAGCAGGTCGGCCGTGGCCGGGTCTTTCACGATCTCGCGGATCTTCGAGCGGATGAATTCCGCCGCCAGCTCCGAGGACTCGTGGTTGGTGGCGAGGTCGTTGAAGCACTCGTTGGCGAAATGGAATCCGCCCTCGTTCCACTTCGACTCGAAGATCTCGCGCCGCTTCTCGGGCGAGACCTCGAGCGCCGAGAACTCGGCCGGTTCCATCGCCACCCCGAACGGATGGTTCGCGGCCTTCTCGTAGATCGCGTCGTAGTTCTCCCGCACGTACTGCATCTCTTCCGTCGAGACACCCTCGTTGGTGGTCTCGACGATGAAGTTCGGGGTGCGCTGGAACACGAAGAACTCGTGGACCTCGGGCGCGATCACCGGAACGATCTGGATGCCGGAGGCGCCCAGCCCGATCAGTCCCACCTTCTTGCCGGCGAGGTCGACCCCGGTGCGCGGCCAGTGCGCCGTGTGGTATTTCTCGCCCTGGAACGTGTCGATCCCCGGGATGTCGGGGTAGATCGCCTGCGAGAGCACACCCATGCCGCTGATCAGGTATTTCGTGGTGACCGACGACCCGTCGGCGAAGTTCACGGTCCAGAGGTTCGCGTCTTCGTCGTAGACGGCGGAGTCGACGCGGGTGTTGAGACGGATGTCCTTGCGCAGGTCGAGCCGGTCGGCCACGAAGTTGAGGTACTCGAGCACCTCGGGTCCTGACGGGTACCGCTGCGACCAGGTCCACTCCTCGCGCACCTCCTTCGAGAACGAGAAGGAGTAGTAGCTGAACTCGCTGTCGGTGCGCACGCCGGGGTAGCGGTTCACCCACCAGGTGCCGCCGATGCCGTCTTCGCCGTCGACCACGAGAGTCTTCAGGCCGATCTCGCGCAGGTGGTGCAGCAGGGCGAGTCCGGAGAATCCGGCGCCGATGACCACGGCGTCGAAATCGCGAGAGGGGGAGGTGCTCATGTCAGTTGTCCTTTCGAGTGTTCGTGTACCAGGCGGCGAGGTCGGCGATCGCCTGATCGGCTTCGGGCAGGTTGCCCGCCTGCAACGGGTAGACGTGCTGCATCCCCTCGCCGACGGCGAAGGTGACGTCGACCCCGGCGGCGCGGGCGAGCGCATCCAGTCGCTGGGCGTCGTGGAAGAGCGACTCGGCGTCGCTGGCCACGATGTACAGCGGCGGGAAGCCGGTGAAGTCGGCGTAGAGCGGGTTGACCAGCGGATGCGTCGGCGATGCTCCCCCGGAGAGGTAGCGGTCGATGTTGCCCTGCAGGCCTTCGCGCGCGATCAGGAAGTCGGTGTCGTCGTTGGTCTCGATCGTGGTGCCGGAGTTCTCCATGTCGAGCCAGGGCGACATGGTCGCGACCCGGCCGGGCAGCGGTTCGCCCTCGTCGCGCAGTCGGAGCACGGAGGCGATGGCGATGCTCGCGCCGGCGCTGTCGCCGACGAAGGTGACATCGGCCGGTGAGAACCCGTCGGCGAGGAGCGCGCGATACACGGCGAGGGTGTCCTCGATCTGCGCCGGATACGGGTGCTCGGGCGCGAGCCGGAAGTCGAGCACGAACGCGGTGGCCCCGCAGGCCCTGGCGAGGTGCCCGGCCAGCTTGCGGTGGCTCGACGAGGAGCCGAGCGCGAATCCGCCGCCGTGCAGCACGAGCAGGATCTGGGCTGGGTCGGCGTCGAGCGGCGTCACCCGGATGCCCGGAACACCGCCGATCGAGGTCGTCTGGTAGGTCACACCCTCAGGTTCCGTCGTGGCGCGCTGCCAGTCCTCGAAGACCCAGCGCAGCAGCTGCAGCGACATCTCCGGGTTGGCCTCGAACTCCACGGTCCACTCGGCGTAGATCCGGCCGAGCAGGTCGGTGGGCTGATTCGCGGACATGCAATCTCTCCTCATCGTCGGGGAATGACACCAGGATGACCGCGCGGATCGGCTCCCGAACCGCTTGTCGCAAAATGACGCACCGCTGTCTCAGGGTGATGCGAAACACCCGCGGGAATGCTCTGAGACTTCTAGAAACGCCAGGCCTCCGCCCGGCATGCGTGTCCACGAGAACACCAGCAGCGGTCCACTCAACGAAGAGAAAGCGGGACGATTCCCATGTTCACCAAGAAAGCGTCACTCGCCGCGATCGGCGCGGTGGCGATACTCGCCCTCGCCGGTTGTTCCACCGGCTCCCTCTCCTCCGCCGGCGACGACGCGGGCTCCACCGACTCCTCCGGTGCCGCCTCCGAGGTCACCGTCGGCACGGTCGGCGTTCAGGGCGACATCCAGGACATCAGCGAATTCTGCGGCGACAAGGATCTCACCGTCGCTCTCGCCGACGGCTTCGGCGGCAACTCCTGGCGCAAGATCACGCGGGCCATCTTCGAAGAAGAGGCCGCGAAGTGCCCGAACATCAAGAAGGTCATCTACACGGACGCGCAGGGCGACACCCAGAAGGCCATCAGCGACATCAACTCGCTGGTCGCCCAGGGCGTCGACGTGATCGTCACCTTCGTCGACGGCGGCGAGGCGCTGCTGCCGACCATCAAGAAGGCCACCGAGGCCGGCGTCAAGGTCGTTCCCTTCGTCGGCTCCCCCGGCGGCGTGCCCGGCACCGACTACGTCGACTTCGTGTCGGAGGACATCAACACCTACGGCAAGAACCTCGCCGAGTGGACCATCGAGAAGATGGGCGGCAAGGGCAACCTGGTCATGCTGGGCGGCATCGCCGGCAACTCGTACTCGCAGGCCGTGTTCGACGGCGTGATGGAGGCCGTGCAGGCCAACCCCGGAATCACCCTCCTCAACGAGGACGGCCCCGTCGCCACCGACTGGGAGCCCGGCAAGACGCAGCAGGTGGTCGCGGGCCTCATCACGAAGTACGGCGACATCAACGGCATCGTGGCCGACTACGGCGGAGGTTCGGTGGGCGGCATCCGCGCCTTCGAGGCCGCCGGCAAGCCGCTGCCCGTCTGGTCGGCCAACGACTCGAACGAATTCGCGTGCCTCTGGTACCAGTACAAGGATGCGCAGCCGACCTACCAGATCGCCACCGAGTCCTCGCGCAACTGGGTCGTCGCGGCCGCTCTGCACAAGGGCCTCGCCGCCGCCAACGGACTGCCGAACGACGAGCCGTCGACCTACAACCTCGAGATCATCGAGGACTCGACGAACCCCGACCTGCAGCCCAAGTGCGAGGCCGACCTGCCGCCCGACGCGATCCTCTCCTCCGGACTCAGCGTCGACTCGCTGAAGAAGCTCTTCCAGTGAACCGGCTCGACGGCAAGGTCGCCATCGTGACGGGCGCCGGGCGCGGCATCGGCCGCTCCATCGCCGAGGCCTTCGCGGAGGAGGGCGCCACGGTCATCGCGACCGGGCGCGCCGCCTCCGACACCACCTTCCCCGACGGGGTGCACTACCAGCAGCTCGACGTGGCGAAGGAGGAGGACTGGAAAAGGGTGGTGGCTGACACCATCAGCACCCACGGGCACGTCGACGTGCTGGCCAACAACGCCGGCATCATCGCCTACGAGACGCTGCACGACCTCACCCTCGACGACTGGAACACCGTCATCGCGGTGAACCAGACCGGCACCTGGCTCGGCATGCGCGAGGTCATCCCGCACATGATCGCGCAGGGCGGCGGATCGATCATCAACATCTCGTCGATCTGGGGCTCGGTCGCCGTCTCCGGCGCCCACGCCTACCACGCCACCAAAGGCGCGGTGCGCAACATGTCCAAGAGCGCGGCGATCACCTACGCCAAGGAGAACGTGCGGGTGAACTCGGTACATCCGGGGTTCATCGAGACACCGCTCACCGATGCGCAGGCGCCGGAGATCAACGAGTACGTGGTGTCGATGACCCCGATGGGCCGGGCAGGCAAGCCGAACGAGATCGCCGCCGGGCTGGTGTTCCTCGCCTCCGACGAGGCGAGCTTCGTGACGGGGTCGGAGCTCGTGATCGACGGGGGGTATCTGGCGCAGTGATGCTGCCGTGGGCGCCGTGCTTCGCGCGGCGTCCACGGGTCGCGCCGGTCCTTGCCCGGCGCTCCGCGACATGTTCGCGTGAGGTCGCTTCGCGGCCTCGCGCTCACCCTGGGTCGTCGATAAGGGCCTGTTGCCTTGGATCTCGTGCCGAGCGGTGCCGCGGCTCCGCCGTCCGCCTCTCCCCTCACTGCTTCCCCGCTCCACCTCCATCTCACGTCTCACCTCACCCTCCGTCCCACCACCGATTCCTCGCCTCACCTCCATCTCACGTCTCACCTCACCCTCCGTCCCACCACCGATTCCTCGCCTCACCCCCACCTCACGTCTCACCTCACCCTCCGTCCCACCACCGCTTCCCCGGCCCACCTCCACCTCACGTCTCACCTCACCCTCCGTCCCACCACCGCTTCCCCGGCCCACCTCCACCTCATGTCTCACCCCACCTTCACGTCCCACCACCGCCTCGCCGTCCCACCCCACCTCCACCTCGTGTCACCGCCCACCGCCGATTCCCTCCGACCACCACCACTGCTCAACCCCGAACCCATAAGGAGATGCCGAGATGACGAATTCCGACCTCTACGACGTCGCCACCGTGAGCGGCGATGCCGCCACGACCACCGCCGACGCGAATGCCGCGCGGAACTTCGGCCCCACCGTGCTGAAGCTCGACGGCATCGTCAAGACCTTCCCGGGGGTTCGCGCCCTCACCGACGTCACTCTCGACGTGCTCGCCGGCGAGGTGCACGCCCTGGTGGGCGAGAACGGTGCGGGCAAGTCGACACTGATGGCCGTCGCATCCGGAGCCCTGGCACCGAACGAGGGCACCGTGCAGATCGGCGGCGCACCGCTCACGAGCGCGTCGCCCGACGAAGCGCGCGAACTCGGGCTCGGCATCGTGCGGCAAGACCCGGCCCTGCTGCCGGATCTCACCGTGGCCGAGAACATGGCCGTCGGCGTCGGCTACAAGCGGGTGGGCGGTCTCGGCCGTGCCGTGGCGTGGTCGCAGCGCCAGCTCGACGGCTGGGAGATGGGCATCGACGCGAAGACCCGCGTGATCGACCTGTCGGTGGAGCAGCGCTTCATCGTGGAGATCGCGAAGGCCCTCGCCCTCGACCCGAAGGTGCTCATCCTCGACGAGCCCACCGAGCACCTCTCGCTCGAAGAGGTGCAGAAGCTCTTCCGCAAGGTGCGGGAGCTCGTGGCCGGCGGCACCGCCGTGGTCTACATCTCGCACCGCATCCCCGAGGTGAAACAGATCGCCGACCGCATCACGGTGCTCCGCGACGGTCAGGTGCGCGGCACCTTCGACGCCGACGAGGTCGACGAGTCGCAGATCGTGGAGCGGGTCATCGGGCGCAAGCTCGAGACGGTGTTCCCGGAGAAGGGGAGCGCCACCGGATCGGTGGGAGCGGATGACCGGCTCGCCGTCACCGACCTGCACAGCGACGAGTTCCACGACATCACCTTCGCCGTGAAGGCGGGCGAGATCGTCGGGCTCGCGGGTGTGCAGGGCAACGGGCAGACCCAGCTCATCCGCGCGCTCGCCGGGCTCGAACCCACCACCGGCACGATCGCGGTGGGCGGCACGCCGATCTCGAACGGCTCGAACGCGGCCGCCTCCGCCGCCGGTGTGGTCTACGTTCCGGCCGACCGGCACGGCGAGGGCGTCTTCCTGCCGCTCTCCGTGGGCGACAACATCGCTGCCAAGACGCTGCCCAAGGTCTCCCGCGGCGGCATGGTGAGCGAACGCCGCATCGTCCAGACGGCCGTGGAGCAGATCAAACGACTGGCCATCAAGACGCCGTCGCCGCGCACCCCGATCTCCTCGCTCTCAGGAGGGAACCAGCAGAAGGTCGTGCTCGCACGCACCCTGCTGGCGAAGCCCACGGTGCTGCTCGCCGAAGAGCCCACCCAGGGCGTCGACGCCGGCGCCCGCGTCGACATCTATCGCATCCTCCGCGACGCCGCCGATTCGGGCGCGGCCGTGGTCATCCTCTCCTCCGACGGCGTGGAGCTGGAGGGCCTGTGCGACCGCGTGCTCATCATGTCGCGCGGCTCGGTGGTGCAGGAATTGGTGGGCGAGGAGGTCTCCGAGGCCGCCATCGCCCGCGCCGCCCTCACCTCCACCACGGTGCGCGAGCGGACGGATGCCGACAAGTCGGCGCGCGGTGTGAAGCTGCGGCGGTGGATGCGCGGCGACCAGTCGCCCGCCGCCGTTCTGGGCGCGATCTTCCTGCTGCTCGGCGTGGTGGTCGCGGCCACGAACCCCTCGTATCTCGGCGCGTTCAACATCAACAACCTGCTCTTCATGGCCGCTCCCCTGCTCTTCGTCGGCGCCGCGCAGCAGGTGGTGGTGCTCGGTTCCGGGTTCGACCTCTCCGTCGGGCCCCTGATGGGGTTCTTGGTGGTGCTCGCGTCATACTGGATCGTCGACGGCGGCAATCTCTACGTCGGGATCGCCCTGATGGTGGCGGGGGCGATCGCCACCGGGGTGATCAACGGGTTCCTCGTGACGAGGTTCACTATCAATCCGGTTGTGGTGACCCTGGCCACCTACATGGCGCTACAGGGCATCTATCTCGCTCTGCGCTCGACCCCGGGTGGCATCATCTTCGGACCGATCGCCGACCAGATCCAGGCCCGCATCGGCATCGTGCCGGTCGTCACCATCGTGGCGGTCGTCGTGCTGCTCGTGCTCGAGTTCGCGTTGCGCCGCACCCGCTGGGGCGTGGAGCTCCGCGGGGTCGGCTCGCGGATCGACGCGGCCGGGCGCCTGGGCATCAAGGTCAAGCGCACGCAGTTCTTCTCCTACGTGCTCTGCTCGTTCCTGGTGCTGCCCGCGGCGGTCATCATGATGGCGCAGATCGGCATCGGCGACGGACGGCCCTCGCTGTCGTACACGCTGTCGTCGGTCACCGTGGTGGTGCTGGCCGGTGCGTCGATCTTCGGTGGACGGGGGTCGTTCATCGGCATCCTCGCCGCCGCCTTCCTGGTGCAGCAGGTGCTGAACGTGTCGCCGTTCCTCGGTCTCTCGCAGGCTTGGTCGTACTGGCTGCCCGGCCTCATCACCCTGGCCGCGGCCGTGCTCTACGCGCAGCTGCGGCGCACCCGACGGCGCAAGCGGGCGGTGGCGGGCATCCCACGCGAACCCCGCACGCCGATCGCCTCGCCCATCTCCTCCGAAGGGAGCGCGTCATGACCACGCCCACCACCACCCGAAGCCCCTCCGACGCGCCGACCGGCGGGAGCGCACCGGCACCCAACGCCGTCGAGTCGACCTGGCGCCGGATGCTCTCCGGCAGCTGGGTGGGCATCGTGGTCGCCACCGCGCTGCTCTTCGCGCTCTCGCCGATCATCGCCCCCGGCAGTCTCGGAGCGGCGCCGCTGCTCAGCATGCTGCCGTTCGCCTCCGTGCTGGCCATCGTGGCCGCCGGGCAGACCCTGGTGGTGCAGCAGCGCGGCCTCGACCTCTCGGTGCCCGGGATGATCGCGCTCGCCGCTGTGCTCTCCACCGGTCTTCCGCAGAACTACGGCTGGCCGCTCTGGGCCGCCGTGATCGCGGGCATCGTGGGCCCCGGCATCGTGGGGCTCGTGAACGGCATCCTGGTGACGTACTTCCGGGTGATGCCGCTCGTCGTCACCCTCGGCATGAACGCCGTGCTGCTCGGCACCGTGTTCTTCGTCGCCGACGGCACACCCTCGGGCGCACCCGCGGCACTGAACGGCTTCGCGCTCGACCGCACCCTGGGCATCCCGAACACGCTGCTGATCGCCGTGGTGATCGTGGTGATCGCCGGTCTCGTGACGCAACGCTCGATCATCGGCAAGCGGCTCACCGCGGTCGGCGTGAGCGAGCGGGCCGCGGCGGCTCTGGGCATCCGCGTCAATGCCTACCAGATGTTCGCCTACGCGTTCGCGGGCCTCTGCTACGGAGCGGGCGGCGTGCTGCTCGCGGGCTACACGAAGACCCCGGCGCTGTTCCTCGGCGACTCGTACCTGCTGCCCTCGGTGGCGGCCGTGGTGCTCGGCGGCACCGCGCTCACCGGTGGGCTCGCGAGCGTGGTGTCGACCGGTATCGCGGCGCTCTTCCTCACCCAGCTGGGGCAGCTGCTGCGCTCGGTGGGCTGGCAGGATGCGCTGCAGCTCATCGCGCAGGCGGTGGTGCTGATCGGGGTCGTCCTGCTCCGCGAACTCGTCCCCGGCCTCCTCCGCCGAAGAGCCGCCCACCGCGCGTCGTCCCGCGAGTCCCCACCCGCCTGACTCGCCGGGTAGCGCTAAGTGCCCGCTCCGATCGAGGGAACGCACACGTCGCGCTACCCGGCGATCAGGCTGCGGAGGCTCAGATCACAGTGGTGCCGCCGTCGGCCACCAGTTCCATGCCGTTGACGTAGCTGGAATCGTCCGACGCGAGGAACAACGCGACCGATGCGATCTCTTCGGGTCGGCCCAGTTCGCGCCGAGGGATGACGGATGCGAACATCTCCTTCATCTCCGGGCTCAGCACGTCACCCATCATCGCGGTGGCGACCGAGCCGGGGGTCAGAACGTTCGCCCGGATCTTCCGGTCTCTCAACTCGGACACCCATACCCGCGCGAAAGCGGGGAGCACCGCCTTGCTCGCGGCGTACACGCTCCAATCGGGATAGCCCCTCAGAGACGCGTTCGAGCCGGTCATGATGATCGAACCACCGTCGTTCATGAGCGGCAACGCTTTCTGCACCGTGAAGAGCGTGCCGCGGGCGTTGAGCGAGAAGGCGGCATCGAACTGCTCCTCGGTGATCTCGCCGAGCCTGGCCGACTGGCCGCCTCCGGCGCTCGCCCACAGCACGTCGATCGAACCCTTCTCCTGCTGAACCGTCTCGAACAGACGATCCAGGTCGGCGAGGTTCGCGGCATCGGCCCGCACCCCCGTCACATTCCGGCCGATGGACTTCACGGCTTCGTCCAGGGCATCCTTCCGCCGGCCGGTGATGAAGACATGAGCCCCTTCACGCACGAACAGCCTCGCGCCGGCCAGGGCCATCCCGCTCGTGGCGCCGGTGATCACCGCGACCTTGCCGTCCAGCTTTCCCATGATCACTTTCCTCCGAGATCGACGCCGAGCGAGAGGCCGAACCCCAGGCCGCTTCGTGCGAGCCCCATCTCCAACAGGCTCGCTCCCTCCAGCCAGTGCGCCATGCCGAGGTCGCCGACGTCACGAGGCCGATGCCCGATGAGCGTGATGAACGCCGCCAGGCTCGCCTTGGCGTCGGCGCTGTCGCCGGCCATGAACACGTCCCGCGGACCACCCGAGGCGAGCACGTCACGGAAGAGGGTGTTGAACGCCTTCACCACCTGAGTGTCGGCCGGGGCGGCCGCGGCGATCAGTTGCGCGACGGATGTGTCGTGCGGGACGGCCAGCCCCGTGGCGGTGGGGCTGAACGGGTTCGTGATGTCGACGACGATCTTGCCTGCCAGCGCCTCTCCGTATTCGCGGACGACATCCACGGCGCTCTCGAACAGGACGGCCAGGACCACGATGTCGCCGGCGGGCGCGGCGCCCCACGTTCCGACCGTGGCGCCGCCGCCGAGCGTGCGGACCAGTGACGCCGCCTTCGCGGCATCCCGGGCCGAAATCTCGACCGTGTCGCCGCCTTTCAGAGCCAGGGCGCCGATGGCGCCGGCCATGTTCCCCGAGCCGATGATACTGATGCTCGTCATGCTGTTCTCCTTCGTCGTGGTTCTGTCGGTCAGCCGTGGGGCGGTCGCTGTGGAGTCGACTCGAATACAAGGTGAGGCACCCCTCCGGTTGGTGGATGAAACCGGAGGGGTGCCTCATCTATTCCGAGGGAGGGGAAAACGCCCACGAAATGGTTGGTCCGTGGAAAGCGCTCGCCTCATCCCTGGAGAACCCGTCTTCATTGCGGTCCTCGACCACGTTCCATCCGTCCTGCAGCCGTCGGTGTCAGGTGTCGACATTTTGCGAGAATGCGATGGCCGCGCCGCTCACACCCATGGGGGCAGCTGCCGAGAGGAACGCATGGGTGGATGCCGTGCGTCGTGGCGCCGCGTGACTAACGGTCGAGTTCGTCCTCCACGAACACGGGTCGCGCAAGCGTGATCGCCGGGATGGTCGCCACGAGGGCGACCGCGAGCAGAAAGAGCAATGGCAGGGTCCACCCGCCAGTGACGTCGTGCAACAGCCCGACGATCAGCGGACCGAGCGCGCCGAGCGCGTAGGCGATCCCCTGGGCGAAGCCACTCAGCGCGACGGTGCCGCCCTGGGTTCGGGTGCGGACGTTGATGAGCACGAGGCTGACCGGGAACAGGATCGACCCCGACCCGATGAGCAGCACCCAGAGGAGCGTCGATGTCGCGGGCGCGAACAGCAGCCCGAGGTACCCGAAAGCGAAGCTCGCGACACCGGCGGCGATCAGCCAGCCGACAGTGCGCATCCGTTCGACGAGAAGGGGCGCGATGAGCGCTCCGGGCACACTGACGATGCCGGTCACCGCGAGCAACACCCCAGCCTCGGTCGGCGTCGAACCGGCGACGTCGCCGAGGATCTCCGGCAGCCACGCGAACGCCGCGTAGGTGCAGATCGTGCTCGTCGAGAACAAGACGGTGATCGACAGGGCCACGCGGGAGCGCCACAGTCGCTTGACGAGGGCTGCAGGCCGGGACTCGACGGCAACCGCATCCGGGAGTCGTAGGCGGCGCTCCCGCGCCAGGATGATGATCCACGGAACCAACGCGACCACTGATGTCGCCGACCACACACCGAGCGAGAACCGCCAGCCGCCCTGCTCGGCGATCGGGGCGGCGAGCGCAGCAGGCACGGCCGTGCTCACTCCCACGATGCAGGCATACACCGCGGTGAGCAGAGCGACGCGGTCGGGGAAGTACCGCCGGACGATGGACGGGAGGAGCACGTTGCCGATGCCCGTACCGGCGAAGGCGACGATGCTCCCGACGAGCAGTATCGCGAAGCCCGGGGCGATCGCGCGGGTGATGTGACCCGCGGTCATGAGCACCAGCGCGAGCAGGATGCCGCCGTCGAGACCGATGCGGCGAGCGACCTGCGGCGCGATGAACCCCGATACCGCAAAGAGGATGGGCGGCAATGTGCCGAGCAATCCGACGCCGATGTTCGATATCGGGATGTCCGCCCGGATGTCGCTGAGGATCGGCGATATCGCGGCAACCGCTTGGCGAAGGGTGAATGCGACGAGCACGATACCCAGCAGCGCGGCCCCGCGTCCCGCCCAGATCGGCAGTGGGCGGTGCTCGGGCATCCACCGAGTCTAAGTTGTTGCCGCGCAGCTCCGGTCCGCAGCCTTGAGCTCGGCGCCCGTCGTGGCGTATGGCCCGACCACCCCGCACTGCAGCCCCCAGCGGAAACACCACCTCGCCCCGAGACGGGCCGGCAACGACCTGCCCGAGAACGGGCACCGGATCGGCGGTCACGACCGGGGACAGGTCTTCCCAGGGAATTGCTCACCGCACGGAGTCGTCCAGACGTTCGGATGTCGAGCGAAAGATGATCTGGGCGAGCGTCGCGGTGCCGGAGAGGCGGCGGCGGGAGCAGTCGACAACATGCGGGCTCTGCGTGAATCCGCTGAGCGGGTCCGTGGAGGGTCGTGGACCGATCACGGTCAACTGCATTCCATCGCGCACCGGGAACACGGTGACGACCAATGAGCTTCTTCGCGGCGAGTTGCGGACGGCCATGAGGATCGCCCGGCCGATCTCGATTGCGACCGCAGGGTTCGGTGTGTCCAGCGCACCGAGATTCACGCTGAGCGAGACGTCGCGCGTGCGGGTCTCGGAGAGTGCGGCGACCACGGCACGGCCGAGGTTGAGCAGTTCCGGGCTGATCCGGGCCAGTTGCCGGAGATACATCTCCTCGCGGCGACAAGCGTCGCGGACGCTCGCGGAACGGGGATCGAGGTGGCCGTCAGCAATGTCTGCCAGGAGGCGGATCGCGGCATCCAGTCCGGCTTCGCGCCAGCGCGCGTGGGACGGTTGTGCGTCAGCCTGCCGATACGTGACACGGGCCACGGACCGGCGCTGTCGCGGTAGCGCCGATTGACGGCCGCGTCGGGAGTCGGTGTTCAGGATGCGGGTCCAGATGCGGCCGAGGCCCGCGACGACTGCGACGATGACGGCGCCGACAGTGGCGGCGGACGCCCGCCAGACGAGTGGGTCGCCCGACCCGAGAACCACGGCGGCATCTGAGGGGGCGATCGGTACTCGCAGCACGATCGCGGTTCCTTCTCGAGGCGCCGTGCGGAGGTCCACCGTGATCGCATGGTCGGCAGCCCGGGCGAAGATCGAGTTCGCCAACCCGTAGCCGGTCGCCGTCGCGCGGTCGAACCCGATCCCGTCGTCTTTCACGATCAGGCTCAGCTGCCCACCTTCGTGGTGGTAGCCGACCTCGACGTCGTTGCTCCCTGAATGCTTGGCGGCGTTCGTGATGGCTTCCCGGGCACAGGCCACTAGGGCTCTCACCGTCGCCGGTGACAGCTGCCCGGTCACGCGATCCAGGTGCTCGTCGTCGAGACCCGTGCGGCGGATGGGCAGACTCAGGAAGCCGAACACCTCGTGCAGCGAGGCGCGCGCGTCGAGACCATCGGCCGAACGCTCGGTCAGCGCGCGGAGCAGAGCGACATCGCGGGCGCATTGCTGTCGTATCTCGTCAGTGGAGATGGTACCGGCCACGCCGTTGGCGATCGCGAGCAAGGTGTTGATCGCGGTGTCATGGAGGAGTCTGGTGTCTTCGGCGACCCGGAGTCTCGCACGGCGCTGCACGCCGACATCAAGGGTCGTCCGCTCGGTTTCCGTGAACTCACGGTCGGTCTGCGGTGCGACGCTGATACGTCCTGGCACCCTGACGCCCACCGCTACTCCGCGTCCCGCTGCCGGTGAATCAGCTTTCACGTGCGTCACCCTCTCGTGTTCGGACACCGGTAGTCCCCGCATTCGGTGTCTTCACTTAAGGAGTCGCCCAGCACGGAAAGGTGACGCCGACGGTGCGTGCCGATTCCGGGAGGCTCTCCTCCCAGTCCGGGGCATGGCTGGATGGTCTGCCCGGCGTGGTATCCCCACCTCCAGCGATCCCGACGGCATGACGCTCGAACTCGTCGATCCATGAGCTCGGGGCGCATCACGATGCGCTCAAAGATCGGTACCGGCATCCCACGCCAGACGACGATCGGATTCGGTGTCTACACGAATGCCGGCGCACCTGCCGGAAGCCGGGTGTTCACGTCATCCGTCTGGGACAGTGGGACAACAGCCGACCCGGCGTCGTCTGTCGCCCTCGGATGGTCATCGCCCTCCTGCCCGGCGCGACCGGTCCGGGTGATCGCCGGTCGATCTGACGGCTCAGGTGGCCGAATACGCCGTCTCGGTGTAGCCGTCGGCCACGGCTATCCGGTGCAGGTCGAGCTTCGTGCTGACCGGCCGGCCCGCCGCCGTGTACTTCGCCTTGACCCGGTCGATGTACTGCTTCGCCGTGTCGCGCTTCACTCCGATCGACGTGGCCACGGCGTCGAGGGTCAGCCCCGAGGCGTAGAGCACCAGAGCGCGCTCCTCCTGGACACTCAACGGGGGCCGCGTCGGATCGCTCGCGATCACGCCCGCCAGCTCCGTCGTCATCCATTCCCCGTGATTGAGCACCGCCCAGATCGCCGTCACGATGTCGTCTTCCGAGTCGCGCTTGCCCACGATCCCGCCGACCCCGGCGCGCACGATCTCGCGCACCAGAGCGGGCGATACCAGCGCCGAGAGCACCACGATCCGCAGCCCGGCCTCGACCAGTCCCTTGACCACGGCTGGATCGACGCTCGGCTGGCGGTCGGCCATGAGATCGAGGATGAGCAGGTGCGGCCAGCCGGCTCGCTCGGCGGTCTTCAGCCAGGCGAGGAACTCGGGCATGGTCTCGGAGCCGTGCACCACCCGGAGTCCCGCTTGGCTGCCGACGAGCTCCTCCGTGCGCTTCCGCTGCAACAGATGGTCTTCCACGATCGCCACACGCCACTCCCGCGTCGCATCGGCGCCCGTCGTCGGCGCGCTCCCGTGCACATTCCCCCCAACGATTCCCACAAGCAGGAGTTCACCCAACGACTCCCGCAAACGGGAGCCTAGCAAGCATCTACAGCTGTCGTTTCTCACTCCCCGACGTCGCAGCGCTGACGGCGGCCTGCAATCGAAGCAGCGGCAGGTCGGTCGCGGTGATGACGACCGGTGTCGAGCATCTCGGGACGTGATCCCCGTTCGGGGGTCATTCAACCGATTGCTCTTCTTCATCCCTGGACGCCGCTGGCAATCTGTCAGACAACCGGGAACAAGCACGCAGGCATCCTGGTCGGAAAGAGCGCGATGGGGGTCGTTGGCGCATGGTTCTGGGCACAGCAACGCCAGCCGTCGCCGCCTTCCCGACTCGGGCGGGTTTCGACCGACGAGACGGCCGGGGCAACCGGACTCCTGTGCGGAAAACCATGACGTACCTCCGGCTCTATCGAATGGGGAATGTGATCCGATGAACGAGAACAACATGAGAGCAGAGAACAGCGGCCTGTCCCGAAGGGCGGTCATTCAGGGCGCGGCCTGGTCATTGCCTGTCGTCGCCCTCGCCGTGGCCACGCCGACTGCCGCCGCGTCCACCGTCTGCACCGCGACGATCAGCACGACCACGGCTGCCTACTCGAGGCTCAGCGCCACGTCGGCGCTGTTCACCTGGGTCGCTCCATTCGGAGACGGCAAAGACCTCACGCTGATGCTCACCGCTGAGAACAACGGCGCGAGCAACATGACCATCAACACGACGAACAACCTCGTACTGGACAGCTCCACGCAAGGCGGCGAGGCTCAAGCGAGCGTTCGCCTCTCGCTCGACACGGCTGACCTCCGCAACATCGGCGGAGGTGAGCGGGTGACGTTCAACTTCGCCCTCGACGGCGTGCCCACGACGGTCAACGACCTTTCCTACAAGATCAAGGACATCGACGGGGTGCAAGCGCTCGACAATCGCGGAGGCGCGGAGCGTGTCTATCTGTCCGAGGGCGCCGGCACCTACAACGCCACCTGGATCCAGGGCCAGGGAACAGGCAGCGACCCGTGGCGTCCGTCCACCGGCTCACCGAACCCAGAAGTCGCTCCGGCCAGCGCCGCCGGAAACGTCGCTGTCACCGTTGCGTCCGTCAGCGCGTTCAGCCTCACCTTCATCGCCAACAACTCCGGGCGGGCTGTGGGCGACCGTCCCAACCAGAACATCTGGGTCGGCCCCTTCACGTTCACCGCGCTGAACCCCGCCTGCTCACTGTGACCGGTATGGAGAATCGGCAGAGGGGCGCCTCGCACTGATCATCTCGAGGCTCCGGCGGTGTCCGCAGGTCGGGCCTTGCCCGGCGCCGTGCGACAGGTTCGCGTGAGGTCGATTCGCGGCCTCACGCGAACTCTGGGTCGTCGAGCACGACCCACCCGCATCCAGGGCTGCGCACCACGATGAGGGTGCGCGGTGCGTCAACGCGGAGCGCCGAACCAGGCGAAGAGGTGCGCCTCGAGGTCCCGCTGCTCGTCGCCGAGCCAGGCCACGTGGCCGTCGGGGCGGAGGAGAGCGGCGGGAGCGGGGAGGGCGGGAGCGGGGTCGGCGAGGAGGTCGACGCGATCGGACCAGCCGGCCACCGAGAGGGTGCCGGCCTGGTCGAGGAGGAGGCCGCGGCCCTGACGGAGGTGGGCGTAGAGCGGGCCGTCGGAGAGACGGATGTCGCGCATCCGGCGACCGACCAGATCGGGGGCCGTGGGGTCGCCGAAGTCGTAGCGGATGCCGGTGCCGGTGACCTTCTCGACCAGGAATCGCGACACGTCGTCGAAGCCCAGCAGCTCGGTGAGGAGCCGGCGCACGGCCTGAGGGCCGTGCTCGGACGAGATGAGGAGCGACTGCACGCGGGTGGTGTTCAGCACGTCAGCGGCCACCGGGTGACGCTCGGCGTGATAGCTGTCGAGCAACGTCGCGGGCGCCCATCCGTTCACGGCAGCCGCGAGTTTCCACCCGAGGTTGAAGGCATCCTGGATGCCGAGGTTCAGCCCCTGACCGCCCAACGGCGGATGCACGTGCGCCGCGTCGCCGGCGAGGAACACCCGTCCGGTGCGGTAGCGCTCCACGAGCCGGGTCGCGTCGGTGAACCGCGACAGACGGCGCGGCGAGTGCACACCGAAGTCGGTGCCCGCGTAGGCGCGCAGCTGCGTGCGGAACTCCTCGAGGGTCGGCGGCGTGGCGCGATCCTCCGAGACGGTCGCTGCGGGCACGACGGCCCGGTGCCATCCGTTGCCCGCCGGACCGATGCCGAAGCCCTTGTGCGTCTTGCGCACCTCCTCTGCCACTGCGGCCAGCTCGTCGGGCGGCGTCGTCACCTCGAACTCGCCGAGCAGCCACTCCGTCTGGGCCGGATCGCCGGGAAACCCGACGCCGAGCATCCGGCGCACGAGACTGCGTCCGCCGTCGCAGCCGACCAGCCAGCGCGCACGCAGCCGGTCCCCGCCGGCCGACTCGACCGTCACGCCGTCGTCGTCCTGCTCGAAGCCGGTCAGCTCCTGCGCGCGACGGATGTCCGCGCCCAGCTCGGCGGCATGTTCGGTCAGCAGGCGGTCGGTGACCGGCTGCGGGATGCCGAGGAGATAGCCGTGCGCACTGTCGATCGGCGCCGGCGATCCCGACGGCGGCTCGAGACCGGCGAACCGGCGGGCGCCCTCCGGATACTGCTTCCCGTGCTCCAGGAACCGTTCCAGCAGTCCTCGCTGGTCGAGGATCTCGATGCTGCGCGGTTGCAGCCCCAGCGAACGCACCAGGTCGCTCGGTTCGGCCTCCTTCTCGAGCACCACCACGTCGACGTCGTGCAGCCGCAGCTCGGCGGCCAGCATCATGCCGGTCGGGCCGCCCCCGCTGATGATGACGTCAGGCATGCGAGATCTCGTGGGCCTTCTCGATGATCTCCAGCACCAGGAGCGAGTCGCGGGGGTCGACGGGCAGCGGCCCGCCGCTCGTGAGGGCCTCCGCGAGCAGGCGGTAGAACTCGGGATAGGCGCCGGGTGCGAGACTCACGGCGCTGGTCGACTCGGGCGAGCGCAGCAGGCCGTCGGGATGCCCGTGCCCGAATTCCGGGTCGTCCACCGGGAGATCCGCCTTCAGCTGAGCCTCCTGCGGGTCGAGCCCCTCGGTCTCGAACACGGCGTGCGAGCCCACCACGCGGAAACGCGGGCGGTTCCACGGCGACACCGCGCTGAACCACAACCGGCTGCGCACCCCGTTGTCGTGCCGCAGGGTGACGAAGCTGTCATCGTCGGTGACACTGCCGGGGCGCCGCCGATCGAGTTCGGCGTGCACCCCCGTGGCCACGTCGACCGGCCCGAAGAGCCGGATCGCCTGGTCGATCAGGTGCGGCCCGAGGTCGAAGAGGATGCCGCCGCCCTCCCCCGGCGTCACGACCTCCTTCCACTTCGTGCCGATCTCCGGCTTCCACCACTCGAACGCCGACTCGAACTGCCGCACCTCACCGAGTGCGCCGTCAGCGCCCTGCCCGATCAACCGCTCGACCGTCAGGAAGTCCCCATCCCACCGCCGATTCTGAAACACCGTCACCCGCCGCCCCACGGCCTCCGCGTGCGCGATCACCTCACGCGCCTCAGCCGCCGACAACGCGAACGGCTTGTCCACCACCACATCCAGCCCCGCCTCCAACGCCCGATGCGCCAGCGGCCCATGCGTGTCGTTCGGACTCGTGATCACGACGAGATCAAGCTCAGAAGCTCGCGCGAACACATCGTCGACCCCCGAAACCACCACCCCGTCCCCATACCGAGCGGCCGCGTCAGCGGCTCGCTCCCCATTCGAGGTAGCAACCATCCGCAACTCATATCGAGGGTCGGCCGCAATCAACGGTGCATGAAAAACGCGCCCGCCCGTCCCATACCCAACAACAGCGGTGCGCACTACCCGATCCATACCCACGACGTTACGCGCCCCCTCTCCCCGATCGCGTAGCGGAGGGCGGCGGGTTTCGTGCTCCCGCCGCCTTTGAGCTCCGCTCAACCCTTAGGCGGGAGTGCGAAACCCGCCGCCCTCCGCGCCCCACCCGAATCAACGACCCTAGGCCGTCAACCGATAAGCCTTCATCTTCCGATAAACGGTAGCCCGAGACAGACCCAGAATCTCCGCCGCCTTAGACCGATTCCCATCAGCCTCCTGCAACGCCTTCCGGATCGCCTCCAACTCCACGCGCTCGATCATCGACAGCACCCGAGTCCCCTGCATCGCCGGCGGCAGATCCCCCGGCAGCACCGCGCCGCGCTTGCCGGTGATGGAGAGCTGCTCGAGCACGCTGCGCAGCTCCTTGAGGTTGCCGGGCCAGCGGTAGGTGCGCAGCAGTTCGAGTGCGTCGGCGCGCAGCTCGAGCCCCGCGCCGGGAGCGATCTGCTCGGCGAACACGTGCCAGAGCGCCGACACGTCGGCGGCCCGATCGCGCAGCGGCGGCACCCAGATCACCGACATGCCGAGCTTGCCGCCCTGCGTCTCGGCCTCTTCGCGCGACGGTGCCGAGAGGGTGAAGAGCACGGGGCCGCGGCCGGTGGTGGTCTCCACCAGCGACTTCACGCCGTCGACGGTGTGCGCGTCGAGGGTCTCGATACCGCGCACGATCACGGGCGCCGAGGCGTTCAGCCGTTCGGAGAGCTTCTGCAGCCACTTGCGGCTCCCGGTGACGTGGCGCTCGGCGGCATCCGTCACCAGTCCCTGCGTCACCGGCGACCCGGGGCGGAAGGGCAGGCCGAGGGCGAGCGACGCCTTGCCGGTGCCGGGCTCGCCGGCGATGATCAGCGGCCGCCGCGATTCGCGGTGCCGTGCCACCTGGTGCACCACCGTGAGCCACTCCGGCGAGCGCCCCACCAGCTGCGGGCGGGCCGGGCCGATGCTCATCGTGGTGTTGCGGCGTTCGCGGTCGAGCACCACGATCACGCCGGCGCCCCCGTCGAGGGCGGTGACCTTGAGTTCCGCGGTTCCGGTCGACAGCTCGAGCGCGAAGCGGCCCGAGCGCGGCTGCTCGGTGGTGAGCTGCTGGATGAGGTTGAGGTCGGCCATGGTGAGCCGCCCGGCCTTCTGGCTCTGCATCACGAGGCCCTGCGGCCCGAAGGCCACGACCGGGCCCGACTGGGCTCGTGCGGTGTCGAGGAAGGTGCTGAACATCATCCGGGCCGCCGGTTGCTCGACGTCGAGCACCTGCTGCTCCAGCTGCATGGTGACCGAGTTGATGAGCGGGCGGAGCAGGCCGCTGCGCTCCGAGATGTCGCTCGAGATCGTGACCACCGCGAGCAGCTTTCCGGTGATCGGATGCCGCACCGGCGATCCGGTGCACACCGCCCCGCTGTAGAAGTCGGCGAAGTGCTCGACGCCCGAGATCTGCACGCTCTTGCCCGTGGCGGCGACGGTGCCCACCCCGTTGGTGCCCACGACGTCTTCGGCGAGCACGGCGCCGCGCACCGTGCCGAGGCGGTCGAGGTGGTGCAGGGCGTTGGGGTCGTGCGACCAGCGCTGCAGGATGCGCCCCTGCGAGTCGGCCAGCAGCAGACCGAGTCCCGTGCCGTCGAGGTCGTCGGAGACCCGGGTGAGCGGAGCCTGGAACATGTCGAGCAGGTGCGCGTCGAGCAGGTCGTCGGCGACCAGCGGAACGTCGCGGATGTTGCTCGGCACGCCGAGGGCGGCTTTCGACCGCTGCCACGAGCTGAGCAGCTCGGGATTGACGGTGTGGGTGGGTGCCCCCGCGGCCAGGAAGTCGTCTTTGACCTCCTGCACGCGGTCGGCGTCGAAGTGGAGAGGCACGGTGAACTCCTAGGGTCTGTCCGCGGGTTCGGACGACGCCGCTTGTCTCGTCGTCGAGAACATCGGACCGGTCGGGTGCGTGCACACCGGGAGGGACTGGTGGGTGGATCGTATCGTCATCTTCATGGCTCCTCGGTCGGAGGTCAAGTCACAGCTAGATTGCGATTTCGGTGGCGCTTTCGGCGCGGGAATCGGTGTCGCTCTGGTGCAGACGCTTCGTGTATTCCAGGATGGCCAGTTCACCGGCCAGTTGGATGTGGTGCTCGCAGGCGCGGCGGGCGGCATCCGGATCGCGGTGCTCGGCGATCTCGCGGGCGATCTGCCGCAGCTCCTCCATCGACAGGGCGACGCGGTGCTCGTCGACGAAGGCGTAGCGGCGGAACAGGCCGATGCGCGTGTGCACCCCGCGGAGGTCGTTCTCGAGCACCGGGTTGCCGGCTCCTGCGAGCAGCAGGTCGTAGAACTGCTCCTTGCTCTCCTCGCGGGTGTGCACGGTGCCGCGGAGGTAGGTCTCCTCCATCTCCACGATGAGCGCCCGCATGGCGGAGGCCTGTTCGGGGCTGGCGCGCCGGGCGAACAGTTCGCCGGCCAGGCCCTCCAGCACCCTCCTCACCTCGTACAGCGCCTGGATGTCGCGCTTGGTGAGCACGGTCACGATGGGTCCGCGGTTCGGCAGCATCGTGATGAGGCTCTCGGTCTCGAGCTGCCGCAACGCCTCGCGGATCACGGTGCGGGAGACGCCGTAGCTGTCGCACATCGCGTTCTCGAGCAACCGCTCCCCCGGGGCGAGCACGCCCTCGAGGATGTCTTCGCGGAGCAGGCGCACCACCTGTTGACGCAGGGGTGCGGCGTGACGTTCGATCTTCGTCGATTGCATCTGGTCTTCCTCGTGCAGTCGATGTGCCGACTGCGTCGTCGTGGCGACTGTCTCAATTCGATGCACCGGCGCATCCGGACAGTCATTGCATCGTACCGTAATACGAGATGATCGTGAGACGCTCTCGAAGACGTGAGTGAAAGGACAGACCAATGACGACTCTGACGACGGAGAGCGGAAGCGTGACGCTCCGTGACCACACCGTGCCGATCGGCCTCTACATCGACGGCGGGTGGCTGCCCGTCGAATCGACCTTCGACGTCGTCAACCCGGCCACCGGCGAGGTCGTCGCCCAGGTCGCCGACGGCGGGGCGGCGGATGCGCTGGCCGCTCTCGACGCCGCCGCGGCCGCGCAGGATTCCTGGCGCTTCGTGCCGCCCCGTGAGCGGGCGAACCTCTTCCACCGGGCGCACGCCCTCCTGCTCGAGCGCGCCGATGCCATCGCCGAGGTGATGACCCTCGAGAGCGGCAAGCCGCTCGCGGAGGCACGCGGCGAGTTCCAGCTGTCGGCCGACTTCTTCCTCTGGTATGCCGAGCAGGTGGCGCACCTCCATGGCACCTACGCCGAGGGTTCCCGCGGGGGCTACCGCGTGGTCACGACCCACCAGCCGGTGGGGCCCTCGCTGCTCATCACACCCTGGAACTTCCCGCTGCTCATGATCGCGCGCAAGGCCGGAGCCGCACTCGGTGCAGGTTGCACGGTCGTCGTCAAGTCGGCCAAGGAGACACCGCTCACCGGCGCCCTCTTCGTGGAGGTGCTGCACGACGCGGGCTTCCCGCCCGGCGTGGTGAACCTCATCCACACCACCCACTCGGCCGACGTGTCCTCCGCTGTGATGGCCGACCCGCGGCTGCGGAAGGTGAGCTTCACGGGCTCCACCGGGGTCGGCAGCACCCTCCTCAAGCAGGCGGCGCCCGGCATCGTGAACGCGTCGATGGAACTCGGCGGCGACGGCCCCTTCGTGGTGCTCGACGACGCCGACGTCGAACTCGCCGCCCAGCAGGCCATCGTGAACAAGTTCCGCAACGCCGGGCAGGCCTGCGTGGCCGCGAACCGCATCATCGTGCACAGCGCGGTGGCCGAGGAGTTCACCCGCCGCTTCGTCGAGCTCACGAAGAAGCTGCGCGTCGACGACGGGTTCGCCGACGGCGTCGACGTGGGCCCCATCATCTCGGCCAAGCAGCGCGACGGGGTGGCCTCGCTGGTGGCTCAGCTCAGTGCCATCGACTCCGAACTGCTCACCGGCGGCTCGCCCGTCGACCGCGACGGCTTCTTCTTCGAACCCACGGTGTTCAAGGTCAACGACCGCGACAACGACGTCTGCAACAAGGAGCTGTTCGCCCCGATCGCCACCATCTACACGGTCGACTCCACCGCCGAGGCGATCCGGGTGGCCAACGACACCAGCTACGGCCTGGCCGCCTACGTCTTCACCCGCGACCTGTCGCGCGCCATCGCCGTGAGCGAGCGGCTCGATTCGGGCATGGTGGGAATCAACCGCGGGATCATGGCCGATCCCGCCGCCTCGTTCGGTGGTGTCAAGTCGTCCGGCCTCGGCCGCGAGGGCGGGCACCACGCCATCGACGAGTTCCTCGAACCGAAATACCTCGCCATCACCGTCGATGAGAGCAAAGGACTGGAATAGAGCATGAGCACCACCACGCCCGACATGGGCATCCTGCGCCAACCGAAGACCGTGCTCTTCGGACCGGGCAAGCGGCACCAGATCCCGCACATCGTGCGGCCCCTCGCCGAGCACCTGCTGGTGACGACGGATGCGCGGATGGCCACGACTCCCGAGTTCCTCGAGATCATCGAGGCCATCAAGGCGACCGGCGTCGACGTCTCGATCTACGCCGAGGCCGAGCCCGACCTCCCGCGCGAAGACGTCGTGCAGGTGATCGAGCGCTTCGGACACACCCAGGTCGACGCCATCCTCGGCATCGGCGGCGGCTCCTGCATGGATCTCGCGAAGGTGGTCTCGATCGTGCTCGCCAACGGCGGCGACGTGCGCGACTACTACGGCGAGTTCCTCGTGCCAGGGCCCGGCGTGCCGGTCATCACCGTGCCCACGACGGGCGGCACCGGCGCCGAGGTCACCTGCATCTCGGTG